>CBDANN010000008.1:0-2014708 GCA_965197635.1 Dehalococcoidia bacterium | reverse complement strand
TGGCGCAACGCCACGGTGCATCCGGACCATCACATCCAGTGTCAACAGGCGCTGTACTCGGTGCCGTGGGACCGATGTCCGCCGGGCCGGAAGGTGGAAATCAGGCTGGGCAGCCAGCTGGCGCGCATCTACCATCGGGGCGAGCTGATCAAGGCCCACGTCCGCCAGCCCAAAGGCGGCCGGTCCACCGATCCCGACGATTACCCCGCTGAGCTGTCTCCCTACACCACCAGGTCGCCGGACCGCATCAAGCGCAGCGCAGTCAAGCTGGGACCCGCGGTGGCCGAGTACGCCGAGCGCCTCTGCGACGGCCCCCTGCCTTGGGCCAAGATCCGGCAGGGCCACCAGCTGCTGCGTTTGGGAAAGCGCTACACACCCCAGCGTCTCGACACCGCCTGCCGCCGAGCCCTGGACGTGGAGCTTATCGACGTGCGCCGGTTGGAACGCATCCTGGTGCAGGCGGTGGAAGAAGAAGCCACGCCCCAGCTGCCGCTGCCTCTCCCGCCCGGTCGCTTCGCCCGTCCCGGTGACGTCTTCGCCCATACCGACAACTTCCGCCAACAGACGGCATGAGGAGATTATCCATGACCAGAACCACCGAACTCACGCCGCTGCTCAAGAGCCTGAAACTGGGCGCCTTGGCCGCCACCCGGCCCGAGCGCATCGCCCGGGCCCGCAGAGAGCAACCGGACTACGCTGCTTTCCTGGAAATCATCCTCAGCGACGAGGTCAATCGTCGCGCCCACCGTCGCACCGAAGTCCGCCTCCACAACGACGGCTTCGAGGAGACCTGCCGACTGGAGGACTTCGACTGGTCGGCGTCAATTACCCTGGACCGCCACTTACTGGACGCCGTGTTCTCCCTGGAGTTTCTCGACAGGCACGAGCACGTGCTGCTGGTGGGACCCGCCGGCGTCGGCAAGAGCTTCCTGGCCCAGGCCCTCGGCTACTCCGCTATCCGCGCCGGACACGCCGTGCGCTTCATCCATGCCGACATCTTCTTCAGAACCATGACCCAGGCCCGGGTGGACAACTCCACAGACCGCGCCTTCCGGTCCTTCCTGACACCCGACCTGCTCATCCTCGATGACCTCGGTCTGCACGGGCTCACCGCCCAGCAGTCCGCCGACCTCTACGAGCTCATCCTCAACCGGCACCGGGCTTCCAGCTTCGTCATCACCAGCAACCGCGCCGTGGACGAGTGGCTCAGTCTCTTCGCCGACCCCATCCTGGGCAACAGCGCGCTGGACCGGCTGGCCAACGCCAGCTACCAGATCGTCATCGAAGGCGCCAGCTACCGCGAGAGATTGTCGCCGCACCGGGCTTTGCTGGACGCTAAAGGGGGTGATTGACCTGCCAACAGCAACCTGATATTTATCACAACACCACGCTCCCAGGGTGGCCGGATGTCCGTGAAAATGGCCGGCCTAATGACGTTGAAAAACGACAGACCTTCCTACACAGTTTCCGTTGGGGCCACGTCCGCCAGCTAGACCGGGTGAGCCGGGAGCTGCTGGCCCGGGCCTGGGCCGCTGGAGCGGGACCCCGATCTTTGAATAATCACGGGCCGTTGACCATCGACCTGGACTCCACCATCTGTGAGACCTACGGACCGGCCAAGGAGGGCGCCCGCCACCGCGGTTACACCGGCCAGCGGGGCTATCATCCGCTGCTGGCCGGTGCCGCCGGAACCGGCGGCGTGCTGATGTCTCGGCTGCGAGAGGGCCGGGCCAACACCGACCGCGGCTGCTACACCCACGCCATGGTCGCGGTCTGCCGCGAGACCAACGTCCGCTACTCCATCACCATCCGCCAACACCAGAGCCTGCGCAATCTCATCGAGGCCATACCGGAGGCGGACTGGACACCCATCTCCTACTGGATGGACGGCGCTGCCGACGTGGCCGAAACCACCTACACACCCTTCGAGAGTGCGCCCGACGCCGCGCCGGCGCGGCTCATCGTCCGGCGGGTCAAGCCCACGCCCAACTCCCAGCTGGCCCTCTTGGCCGACTACAGCTATCACGGCTGCATCACCGATCGGGACGGGGACACCCGGGAACTGGAGGCCGACCATCGTCGCCACGCCGAGATCGAGAATGCCATCCGCGACCTCAAGTACGGCGTGGGGCTCAACCATCTCCCCTCAGGCCGTTTCGCCGCCAACGCCGCCTGGTTGGCGGTGCAGGTGATGGCCCACAACCTGGCCCGCTGGGCCGCGCGCATCGGTCTGGGCGAGCAACTGGTAACCACCAAGACCCTCCGGCGACGCTTCTGCTCCATCGCCGGACGGCTCACCCGCTCGGCCCGCCGCCTCACCCGGCATCTGCCCCAGCGCTGGCCCTGGGAAACCCAGTTCACTCACGCCCGGGCCCGAGTGCGCGCCATTCCCCGGCCAGCCTGACGGCCCCGTCGGTTTCCGACGCTCTCACCTGGGCTGTCCCGCAGAGTCGTGCCGGTCCAGCCCGCGAGTGCCACTGCTGGCATGCCGCCGGGCCGTTTTCGCCCGTCGCCGCCACTGTGGGCCAGCGCCTTCCCCATGGCGTGGCCACCGCCGACCGCCCTGAACCCCATCTATTGGCGATCGGGCCTGGCTCGTTTGCCTTCCTTACCCATCATCCCTCATGTCAACGCCAGGACCGCATCCCTTCGGTGGATTCGAGCTAAACGACGCCGAAAAGCACGTCGGCGCTGAGTTTGGCCAACTTGGTGGCTACTTCGTGCATCGCGCTCCGGCGGTGGTCATGTTGCCTTTTCTTTCTGAGGACCCCAGGTCACTCCGAATTCGGCCCTTGACACCAACGCGCCCGTCAGGGTTTCGGCGGTCTGGCCCGCCAGCCATACCCCCGGCGATGCCAGCGCATCGGGCTGGACCATGGGTATGTGGGCGGTGCCCGGCCAGTCCCCGCGCCGGTTCATCCAAGTGTCCACCCTGCCCGGTTCCAGGACGTTGACCGCGATATTGTGAGGCCTGACCTCCTCCGCCAAGCTGAAGAACATCCTCTCCAGGGCCGCTTTGCTCATCGAATAACCAACTCGGCCCTCTCGGTAGGCCCTGGCGGAGCCGGAGGTAACGCAGCATATCGAGCCGCCCTCTCCTCGGGAAATCATGGACGGCAGCGCGTACTTGCAAAGGAGCAGCGGGCCGCGCACATTGACCGCCAAGCATTGGTCCAATAGCTCAACATCCAGGTCCACCACCGGCGACTCACAGTCCATGCCCGCATTGGAAACGAGAACGTCAATCCGGCCGAAATGGTCCAGCGTGGCGGTCACCAGGTCTTGAATGTCCTCGACCTGCGCCACGTCGCAGCGCACCGGTATCGCCGTGCCTCCTTGGGCGGTGATTTGCTCCGCCGTATCCCGTATGTCACCCGACCCGTACTTCTCATATTGGGTGCCGGCTGACCTATCTTCTTCAGTACGAGATGCTACAACCACGCTTGCCCCGGCATCGCCTAGCCCCAAGCAAATGGCGCGCCCAATTCCGCGGCTGCCGCCGGTCACGATAGCTACTTTGCCGTCAAGTCTCATTCCAACCGTCCAAGGGTCAAATCAGGTGGACCGTGATCGCGGCAATTCTATGTCGTTGTTCAGGTAGCCGCAAGTACCACGTACCGTCATGCAGGACCTTTTCAAAGTTGCGGGACAAGTAGAGAATGGCGTGTGGAAGAAGTGGAGGATGCCAGAACTGACGTCCTTGTCCACGGAATTTGTCCTGTTGAGCCAGGAACTTGCTCAACTCACAGACCGGCGTTTGCCTCGGGGCAAGGTGTTTCCTTTGGCCGCAGTGCTTGGTCTCACCGTGCTGGCCCTGATGTGTGGTTACCGTTCCTAGCAGCCCGTCTGAGGATTAGCGGTTTGTAGCGAATGAAGTTTGGCGTGGGGACGGTTTATGCTGTGCCGATGATGGTAGATTGTGGACGGACCGATGCCCAACCGTTGCGGAACAGCTTGAGCAGGTTGTGGCCGGTGCAGATCAGCGATCATTCCCCGTTTGACCTTCTCCAAACCCCGCAGCAGGAACTGCTGGAAACCACGGCCCTGCTTGATCTGGCCGAATACCGGCTCCACCGTCGCCATGCGCAGCGCGTAACGCTCACGACCCCGCTTGGTCTGCAACTCGCGCCGCATCCGATCCCTGGGGGACAGACACTGGGGAATGCGTCCTCGGGGCGCGGGCGGCGGTACTCTGTCGTGGCGGGTCTGGTCCGGTGCAATGAAGGGGTCCACGCCCAAAGCCTGTAAATCATCAACCGCCTTTGCCGAGTAGTAGCCAGCGTCGGCGGATACTTCCCGGGGCACTGTCCCAGTGTTGTCGATGGCTTCCTCCAGCATAGGTGCGGCCTGCTGCTTGTCCGATGCCCGGTCCGTAGCCCACTCCGCCACAATCACCTGGTGCGCACTGTCCACCACCGCCTGACATTTGTAACCCTGCAGGAAATCCCTGTCCCCAGGCGCGAGCATGATGCGGGACTGGGCGTCAGTGAAGTTGCGCTGGGCTTTATCGTCGGGCACACCGGGATGTGTCTTGCTCTTAGCCTCTGCCTGTTCTGCGGCGGCCTGAGCCTCGGGTTCCAGCGCCGCCATGGCCTCTCTGATCTTCTCCAACCGGCCCTCCCGAAAGGCCAACTCCTCCGGCAACTCATCTCCGCGTTTGTCCTTACCGTACCGGCGATCCTCCTCCTCATCCACCTCCTGGGCCAAGCGCAACAACTCCGACACTTCCCCTTCCAACCGCACTTCCTTCTCCTGCATCCGCTGATAGCTCATGGCTTTGTTCCGGGACGCATTGGCCTTCACCTTGGCGCATCAACGGCTCCAACGCCACCTGATGGCTCCAACATACCTTCATCAACTCGCCAGTCCCGCATTTCCCGTTGGCACAGCATCAATTACCTGCAAGATTCCGCAATCACCGACAGTCCTGTGCAGTTGGCCCTTCAGAAAGTCCGAGATGGTTCGGAAGTAACGTCACCACGTACTTGGTACGGGGCCGGCGCGTTGTTGGCCGCCAACACCCGAAAGGCGATGTCCTCGTGGAGCTTGGTGGCGATCCGCCGCGATGAGACCTCCCCAATGCAGTACCCATAGAGCAGCACCTTCACCATCATTCCGGGATTGTAGGGCGGCCCACCCCGCCGTTCCTGGCTCATAGCGGGCCGTGATCTTCGACAAATCCAACTGGTCCACCACACCGGAGATGAAATAGGCCGGGGGGTCCTCAGGCAGCCACTCCTGCAAGGCCGCGGGCAGCAGCAACTGTTGGTCAGGGTCATAGGGAAGATAGGTCTTGCTCTCATCAACGGCTCCCCGCACCTGAACTGCTCACATCATACCTTCATCAACTCGCCACCGCATTTCTCGGACGGACTGCTAGTACCGTTGCCAGGTAGATTTGTAAGAATATAAGAAAGCAGCCATACTTGGGCATGATCTTTGTGTGAGGAAGTGCCCAGCCATGGCTGCCATCAAGTATAAAGTAGAGTTGACCGAGGCCGAACGCTCCCGTCTCAATGAGGTGTCCCAGCGCGGCAAGGCGTCAGTGCGCACCGTGAAGCGTGCGCTGTCGCTGCTCCAGGCTGACCAGGGGCTTCGGGACCGTGAGATAGCCGATGTGCTGTTGGTCAACGCGGCCACGGTCGCCAGAGCGCGGAAGCGGTACGTGGAGGAAGGACTTGAGGCCGCCAGCAATGACCGACCGCGGCCGGGCCAGGAGCGCAAGCTGGACGGCAAGCAGGAAGCGCACCTGATCGCCATTGCGTGCCGCGCCGCGCCCGAAGGGCACACGCACTGGACACACCGGACTCCAGTTGTGGGCCGACCAGGTGGTGGAGTTGGAGTTTGCCGATAGCATCTCCCTGGAGACGGTGCGCCAGATGCTCAAAAAAACGAACTCAAGCCGTGGCAGAAGAAGGAGTGGTGTATCCCCAAGGTGAGCGGGGAGTTCGTGGCGCGGCTGGAGGACGTGCTGGACCTGTACCAACAGGCGTACCATCCGGAGCGTCCGGTAGTGTGTTTCGACGAGACCTCCCGGCAATTGACTGGAGCGGTGCGTCCGCCCCTGGAGGCTGCCCCGGGACGGGTGGCACGCTATGACACCGAGTACCAGCGTAACGGGACCCGGAACCTGTTCATGATCTGTGAGCCGAGGGGTGGCTGGAGACATGTGGCGGTGACCGAGCGCCGCACTGCCGTGGACTTCGCGCACCAGATGCGGTGGCTGGTGAACGAGGCCTACCCTGATGCCGAGGTGGTCAGGCTGGTACTGGACAACCTCAACACCCACCAGCTCGGCGCGCTCTACGAAGCATTTGAGCCATCCGAAGCTCGGCGCATCGCCCAACGCCTCGAGTTTCATTACACTCCCACGCACGGCAGCTGGCTGAACATGGCTGAGATCGAGTTGAGCGTCTTCAGCAGGGGATGTCTGAACCGCCGTATCAGCGATGAGGCGGAGCTGCGGCGAGAGGTTGCGGCGCTCGAACGCGAGCGCAACGCAGCAAGATTAGCCATAGACTGGCGGTTTACCACCAAAGATGCTCGCCGTAAGCTCCAACATATCTATCCGACAAGATCAGATTGAAACGGTACTAGCCCAATTACGCCTCGATTCCGCTTCATCACCCTGTGCGTTTCAGCTTCGCTTCGGTGGAGTGATCAGGGGAGAGATCCCATTTATCCATGACAAGCCTGATACACTATTATTCCGTTCCGATTGTTGAACGCCAACGATGCGCTGATGCGCATATCGTTGATTCGCTCGGCGGCGGGCCGGAATAATGTTTCGTTTGCTGAACCCGTGCCATCCCGCCCACATCATACCCTTCTCAACTAAGGAGTTATCATCAGTACGCACTACCCATACCGGTCTAACCGCCGACGATCACCTAACCGACTGCAACCCAACCGGCCAGAACGCCATGACGCAATCTGTGTTGACTGCGGAGCATCCACTACAGTCCCGTTTCGACCCAATCCGGACCGGCCGGTGTATTGCTCCATATGCTGGAAGGCCCACCGGAGCGGCGATATCCCCACGCAACACGCACCGGCGACGGACCCGTCGCCGACAAATGCAATGGCTGACCAAATAGGCCCGGACGACGCTGGCGCCCACACTGAGGTCTTTCCAGGATTCGATCTGAAGGCCCCCACCAGAGCCGCAATTGGCCGCATGAATATCGCGGAACCGACGCCGATCCAGGAGCAGTCCATACCCTATCTCTTGGCCGGGCGCGATTTGATCGGGCAGGCACGCACCGGGTCCGGCAAGACACTGGCGTATGCCGTGCCCATGGTGGAGCAGTGTGACCCATCGGAGCGTCGTGTCCAGGCGCTGGTACTGGCGCCAACTCGTGAGCTCGCCATCCAGGTGGCCGGAGTCACGGAGGCCCTGACGGCGGGGCAACGGTTGCGCGTGGCATTGCTGTATGGCGGTCGGTCATTGCGGCCGGAACACACGGCATTGCGAAACGGCGTCCACATCATCATCGGCACTCCGGGCCGCACGCTGGATCATTTGCGCCAGGGAACCCTTGACCTGAGCGCGGTGAGGTTTCTGGTGCTGGACGAAGCCGACGAAATGCTGGACCTGGGGTTCGCGCGGGACGTTGACGCGATCTTGAGCCGCACACCCTCGCAAAGGCAGACTGCTCTCCTGTCCGCAACGATGCCGGAATGGGTAGCCCGCACCGCTAAGAAACACCTGCGCGACCCCATCACGGTAGCGGTGGACGCGGACCAGCCGACGCTTCCGTCCGTGGAACACCGAGTGTACAGCATTCAGAAAGCCGACAAGATGTCGGCGCTCCGCACCCTGCTGGACCGGCGCGACGACGGACCAATCCTCGTATTTGGAAAGACCAAACGCGGGGTGAAACAACTGGCCAACCAATTGGGGATATTTGGCTATCCAGTAGGAGCGCTCCAGGGGAATCTGAGCCAATCGGCACGCGAGCGCGTGATGCGGGACTTCCGTTCCGGCGCCGTGCCCATTTTGGTGGCTACCAATGTGGCCGCCCGCGGTCTCGACGTGACGGGCATCGGCCAGGTGATTAACTTTGACCTGCCCGAATCCGAGCAGTTGTTTACTCACCGGGTGGGCCGCACCGGTCGTATGGGTCGGGCCGGGGAGGCGATAACTTTCGTTACTCCCGATGATGGTCGCAAATGGCGGGAGATTGAACGCAACCTCGGCCACCGCTTTACACTCAAATCATGGAACAAGGAGGCGAGGAGGTCGGAACTACGCCAATAGAGCGGCCGACCTGTCGTTTGAACGGCGGCGACCAAGCCCCCACGTGACCCACTTTACCGCCGCCGTTTGCAGACTGGCATCCCTCGTCTGTGGGCACAGTCGCCACTCGCTTGTCGGAAGACAAATAGAGGCGGCTTACGTTACACGGACTGGCGCACGCAGTCCCTCGGGTTGCGTTGGAAACCATTGTCCTTGAGACCAATTTGATGGTCTTCCGTTACCAATATCCCACAGTTTCGGGAATCCGTGATCTGATTTCCTGAAATGGTGTAGTCGCGTGGCGGCAAGTCCCGGCTCGCCGGTCGTTCCGGTGTGGGATCGCTCCAAAGGCGGATGCCGTTGCGATTTGCCTCAATGCGGTTATCTTCAATGCGGTTGTCCCGCCCGTGCTCAATTGCAATTCCGTCGAACCGGTTGGCTTTTATTTCGTTCCTTCTAACCGTGGTGTCGGTTGAATAGCCCAGCCAGAACCCGTAGTTGGAATAGTTGGCGACGTTGTCTTCGAAGACATTGCCCGAAGAGAACCCCGCCTCGAAGGCGTTGTTGGGCGAATGGCTGGCGTCGTTGCCGGATATGAAATTTTGGTTGGAGGGTTCCCGATTGTGGGCCCGGATGAAGAACCCGTCGCCGCTGTAGCGCAGGCTGTTGCCGATGATCCGGTTGCGGTTGGAGCCGTCCTCCAGGAGAATCCCCGCGGAGTCGGCGGTGTCACACCAGAACCGGTCCGTGTAGCGGATGCAGTGCTCCGCCAGATTGTTCAGGACCTCATTGTGGCTGGACCTCAGCAGGTAAATCCCCACGTTGCCGCAGTAGGAGGCGTGGTTTCCTCGGATTAGGTTATGTTCCGACCGGACCAGGCTGACGCCGTTGAAATTGTTGTTGACTTGATTGTTCTCTATTGCGCTTTGCCGGGCCCGGTAGAGATAAATACCGCCGCCGAATCCTTCCTCCACCGGCGCCTCCGTATCGGGAAGCCAACCGGCGCCCCGGGAGTTGGTGTTGTCCGACACGACGCAGCCCCGGATGCTCAGGTTCCTGACGTTATCAGCGTGAATGCCGTAGTGAAAGCCGATAACAACGCCGTTAGCAATCGTCACGTCGCTGCAGTCGTGAACCCAAATGCCTACGCCACCGGTGCCTTCGCCGTCCAACACCACGCCCGAGAGGTCCAGAACGAGTCCATCGTTGCAGATTTCGATGACGGCTCTTGGCGACGATGCCGCCAGGAGGCCCGGGTACTCGGATGGCTTGAAGGTGTGCCTGGTGTACCGGTCGGGAATTACTGTGACATGGTTCATCGCGGCATACCTCGGATGATTCGGATGCGGGCGACGGTATCAGCCGGTGAACCCGGACCATACCTCCGGCAAACGGGCCGTGGCTTCTGCGGGAAGCGGTCCGTTGGCGGCGATCCCAACCGCCTGCTCCAGGTGCTCCAGACTCGAATACCCCACAAGTACGCTGCTAACCCCGGCGTTCCCCAGAGCAAACCGCAGCGAAGCCTCAACGAGGCTGTCCACGTACCCCTCCTGCACCAGGAACCGGAAGCCCTCTGCCCTGGACCGATCCTGGTCGTAGTCGCGGCCCGAACCAATGGGCGCGACGGTCGGCACGGCCACGGGATGCCGCGCTGCCTCCCCGCTGAGCGCACCCGCCGCCAGGACCCGGATCACGAGCACCCCCATGCCGACGGCCGAGGCACGGTCGATCTGGTTCCCGTAGTCAGGCATATCGAACCCGGGCGATACGGTCGCTCCGGCGCTGGGGTTGACCAGGTTGTACACCGCCTGGATGGTGTTCAGGGTCCTCGAGTCGATGACCTGGTGCAGGGCCGCCGTCTCCCCCACGGCGGTCATGCCCCAGAACCTGACTTTGCCCTGGTCACGCAGATCACGCAGCGCGTCCACCACCTCGCCCAGCGTCTCGTCGGGAGAGACTGCCCCGCCCTCTGGCGTTAACGCGACGTGGTTGTGCATCTGGATCAGGTCAACCTGCTCTCGCTGCATGCGGGTCAGGCTCTCCTCCACTGAAGCAATAACGTTGCCCCTGACGCGCCCCGGCTCGTGGGTGGTGACCCGAAACTTGGTGCCGACGTAAGCGTCCGCCGACAACTCCGTCAACACCCGTCCCAGGTTGGTCTCCGACTGGCCGTCGCCGTAGGAGGAGGCGGTATCGAAGTAGTTGATGCCCAGTTCCATAGCCCGGGCGACCGCCTTTACCTGATCGCCATGCTCGCCCCGAATCATCAAGCCGCCGACGTTGCCGCAGCCAAACCCGATCTCGGACACGTTGAGCCCGGTGCTGCCCAGTGGTCGATAGTCCATCACGTTTCCCCGTTCAATGTGGTTTGCCTCTCGATGATATTCCCCAATCCGGTCGGGCACAATCACGCACCCGTGGGGGCTAGGCAACGAGAGCAGCGGGCAACTGGGCCGCTGCAAGGAAATTTAACGCAAAGGCGCAAAGGCGCAAAGGCGCAAAGAGCATTTTCCGCGTCATCAAACCGCGCTTGGCGTGTAGCCACTTACATCCGCCGCAATTCCGAGAATGCCACCAATCCCGCTCGCGGTGAGCCTGTCGAGCCGTGAGCCGTCCGCATAGTTCCCGCACAAGGGCGACTTCTGCGCCACCCCTGACCGATAAATATCATGTTCATCCCGGCAAAAATATCCGCCCGGCGTTCGAAATTAACTATGCCCCGGGCTAACCGTGCGAGTCGACACCGAGAAAGGCGACGCGAATGGGATCATACATCCGTCGCTCCAGCCGGCGCGGGAATGACGCACATAAGGGCCTTCAACTGCGTAACTCCTATCCAAATTGACAGCCCGCTACGGGTGAACCTACAATCGTGAAAATTCACAAAATCATGCCAGAGTTCCGGCTCAACAGGAGGACAAGATGGCTGAATTGCTGGGGCTGGGATGCTCCCATGGCCCAATCATTCTGACCCCGCCCGAGGTATGGTCCAAGGGCAGAGAGCGGATATTTGCCCGCGTGCCGGGCTATGAACCGCCCGCCGCATTGCTGGAAGAGTTGGGAGAGGACAACGGCCTGAGCCAGGACATCAGCGACCAGCAGAAGGTAGTCGAGTCGTTTGAAATTATGCGGGAACGGCTGCACGAATGGGAGCCGGATGTCCTCATGGTTATCGGCGACGACCAGGCGGAGAACTTCCTGCAGGACAACCTGCCTCCCTTCTGCCTGTACACCGGCGCCGAAGTCGCTGGTTATCCATTTCAGCGGCCGGCGGCCCGGACTAACCTGTGGGATGCTGTCCCTGAAACGGAGTTTTCCTTCCAGTGCCCCAAGGAGTTTTCCAAGGACTTGCGCAACTTCCTGATCCGGGACGGGTTTGACATGGCGTCCTCCAGCGCGCTCAAAGGCTGGGATTGGGGCCTGGCCCACGCCATCATCAACCCGCTGGTGTTCCTGGACCCCGACGGCAGGTTCCCGCTGCTCCCCCTGTTCGTCAACTGCTACGGCGAAGAGGCCGGACCCGATTACCCGCCGCGGCCCACGCCCAAACGATGCTACGAACTGGGACGCGGCATACGAAGGTTCCTGGACACCAGGGAGGAACGGGTCGCCGTGGTGGCGTCTTCCAGCTGGTCCCACAGCTTCCTGGCCCACAAGTTCCAGTGCCGGGCAATCGACATCGAGACCGACCGGCGCAACCTGGAACTGGTGCGCAAGGGCCAGGGGAGCAAGCTGGCCGAACTCACTCCAGAGGAGATACAGGAGTCGGGAGACCACGAAATCCTGAACTGGATCATCGCTTTGGGAATCCTCGGCGACGTGCCGGCGGAAATCGTCGATGTGCGCGAGTCCCACACCCAACTGGCGTACCGGGTAGCGGCGATCTGGAACTGACCGCTTCCGCTTCGGCGCTCCGTAGCCCGCAGTCTGCCGCATCGGATTCCGTTGATTTGGAGCACACGCGCCGGTGCGGCAACTGACGATTGCCTAACCGGAGGAGAAGGTATCAGCTTATGGTCACAGTACTGGAACCGCGAACCCAGACCGGGCAGGGCGCCGGCCACAGAAGTTGTGACGGCTGTCCCCGTTGCGAACGCCCCGACAGCCCGACGTGCAACATCCCCCATCCCAAGTTCGCCAACCGGCACCCGGTCTGCAAGATTTAAGTTACATAGCCACAAACCCTGGGTCCACCACCGCGGTTATGGAGACCTCTCCACGCTGCGCCACAACCATGATTCCCAGGGCGTACATCAACTCCCGCTTCCCCTGAAAATCAAACTCGCCGATTCCGTCCTGGAACCGTTCGCAGTATTACTCCACGCACCGTCCGGCATCCCTAGCGCCGGCAATCGCCTCCTGCTTCACCAAAGCGGCCCGCAGCTGCTTCTCCAATTCCCCCTTCAGCGCCCTCACCAGCCCATTCTGGGCCTCAAACGCCTCTAGTAGACGAACAGCTTTGAAATGGTAAGTGGGAGGAGTACCCTAAGGTGAAACAGGATCAAGCAGATTGGGCAGTGGGAGGATGCTGACAGGGGTAGGTAACGGCTGAAACTGGCTTTTGCCGTAGCTTGGGAAGGCGCCGGGGCATCCAGCATCTTGGTTGTGTCTAAACCGGATGCTGGAGGATCCCCATGCGCCTTCCCAGAGAATGCTATCAGATGCAAAAAACGATTGAAACGCATTTACCTCACCTCTCTCAGCCACAGTTGACCGGTCTGGTCCTGTGGGTCTGTGGGGCCATCCTCGCCGGCAGCGCCGGTCAGAACGCCGTCGCCTCCGCCCGCTCGCCCTGGGGCAGCTGGAACAACCTGCGCCAGTATCTCCGGGAGTGGCTCTACGACGGCAGCGACCGGGCCCGTCCCTGCCAGACCGAACTGGACGTTACGCTCTGCTTCGCGCCGCTGCTGTGCTGGGTCCGCGCCTGGTGGCGCTCCGGTAGACTGGCCCTGTCCATTGGCATCAACAGTCATGGACTCAACCTACCACATCATCTGCGGCTGTAATACTAAACCAAAGCCAAGGTGAAACCCGCATCAATGGCGGGTAGAATTGGAGGCAATTGAGGTAGTCGGTCGGGGGCATCGGAGGGGTTTGTCGTGGGCAAGCAAGAGATGGGGCCACTGCTGGAGCGGTGGCAAATGGACGAGGCTGAGGTGCGACGGCGGATGTACCGAGGGCCGACACCTCGGGAGCGAGAACGCTGGCACGCGGTGTGGCTGTTGGCGCCGGGTTGGACGGCAGCGGCGGTAGGCCGAGCCTTGGATCGGGATGCCCACACCATAGGCCAATGGGCCACGACCTTCGCGGAGGGTGGTCCGAAGGCGCGGTCATTTGAGCAGTCGGGAGGTTCCCCCCCGCGCTGCCTGGGGAGCAGCAGGCGGAGTTGAAGGCGGCGGTGCGGGAAGCGCCCAACCAGGCGGGCATCGAGCTATCCAACTGGAACTGGAGGGCGGTGCGCCGGTTGGTGGAGGAAAGGTTCGGGTTGGCGCTGGGCCGGAGCAGTTGCTTGAACTACCGGCACCGGTTGGGGTTTGTGCTGAAGCGACCCCAGAAGCGGTTGGTCAAGGCGGACCCAGCGCGCCGGGAAGCCTTTGTGGCGGAGTATGCGGCGTTGCTGGAGGCGGCGCGACGGACGGGAGCCAAGATCTGCTTCGCCGACGAGGCGCACTTCCGTGCGGATGCAGATCTGCGGGGCAAGTGGGTGCCGAAGGGCGAACCGGCCCTGGTGGGCTCCACCAGCCCGCGACGGGGGGAGAAGGTCAGCTACTACTCGGCGGTGTGCCTGGAGACCGGGGAGGCGGCAGTGATGGAACTGGAGGGCAACAGCAACTCCGAGACGTCAGCCGCCTTCCTGCGGCAACTGCGGGCGCGACACCCTGAACCGCTGACCGTGATCTGGGACAACTCGCCAGCCCATCGGGGCGATGCCATCAGAGCCTACCTGGCCACACCGGGCCTGAACCCGCGCCTGGTCAACTTGCCCAGCTACCGTCCGGACTGCAACTCCGACGAAGCCATTTGGGGCTGGATACGTCAGGAGGCAACCGCCAACCGGTGCCTGGGAACCCGTGCCGCCGTGCGGGAGAAAGTGGGCGACTATTTCACCGATTTAGCCCACCGTCGGGAAGAAATCAAGCGCCGCTGCCGAACCGTCCTTCAGGCTCGTGCTGCAGGACTGACCGGCAACGCCCGCGCCAATGGTTCCGGCCCAGCAAATGTAGATTTCACTTTGGCTTCGGTTTAGGCTTTCGCGCAGCGGTCCCGCCTGGAGGGCATGTCGAGTTCGTCGTACTGGGTGATGGCCTTGTAGTCTGCTTGGTTCTTGTAGAACACGCTGAAGGTATTCATGTCCTCGATTTTCGACAGCGCTTCGATGGAACGGTGCTCGACCTCTGATGCCTTGAGGTGCCAGTTCGTGAAGGTCCGGATGTCGTCCATCAGGGATGCTTCCATGATGTCCCGAAGCATTGGATTGTTCTGTTTTTGGATCAGGTTTGAGTGTTCCTGACGGTACTCGGGCCAGAGTTCTCGTGTGGCGCTGATGCGCTCGACGAGTTCCTCGTGCTCGCGTTTCGCGGCCTTGTACTGGGGCGTCCAGTTGTCAACGATCCGGTCCGTGGCTTCCTGGTGCTTGGCCAACGACTTGCCGCCCTGGACCCCGTCAGCTTCCTCGTTGAAGGTCAGCGTTGGCAAGATTTTCTTGTCGTCGGAATCGTGGTCCGCGTTGCTGGTTTCACCTAACGATTCGTCGTCGGGGGCGCCGTCACCGGCGGGGTTGATGCCGTAGGTGTGGCCCTCTGAGTAGCCGTGGCCGGCCACGGGCGGGTTGCCGGCGGGAGCTGGCATCTGCGGCGGCGGCTTGGAGCTGCTGGTCAGTTGATGGTCGTAGATGGCAGATGGGGCGGCCTCCATGCGGTGTTCCTCGGGGTTGAGATCCTTGATGTCCGTGAAGGCATCTTGGGTATCGTCCAACTGCCGGTTGACTCGGTTGGCGGGTTCCGCCACCTGCTCACCGGAGTTCCCCTGCTGGTTGAGGATGAGGGCGAGGGTCGCCGACAGCAGGAATACGCCTGCTATGGCGGCGCCGCAGGGTCATGCTGGCCGCCGCCAGTTGTGAAATCTGCTGATCATTTTGATGGTCCTCCTTTGTGGTTCTCGGCCGTCGGTCGCGTTGCTTATGCTGCCGACTGGTCGGATGGTTTTCTTTTCGAGACCGTCGCAAGCGACGGAATGCCGGTGGGTATGGGTAAAGGATACCTCTGCTGTTCTGGCCGCCTCTGGCGGCCGGGCTACAGCCTCTCCCAATCACACTCCAACCACTGCCAACCCCGACCCAACCCCCCCGACACTCACCTAATTCCGTCTCACTCCAAATCGGTTCCGGACAGAACGCGACGCTAGTCGCACGCCTCTCTAACCCCCAATCCACCGAAAGGATGAGGTTGGTGTCGTGCTGAAGGGTTGAAAAAGTGCTCCCGGCTTCGGGGATAATGGTTTGTGAGACACCAAACCAACCCGGAACAAGGAGCACCCAACGGATGCTACCACCTGAGCGCCTTGAGCGCATCCAGGTCGCCTTCGACGATCACCGCCTGGTGGCCAACGCCGGACTGATCCTGCCGGTCACGCTGGCCCATCACCTGGGTCTGGGCGAACTGGTGGACCGCCACGTTGACTTGGGAGATGCACCGGGTCGTGCGAATGCTGGGGACAAGATGCTGACCCTGGTGGCGTCGGCCCTGGCCGGTGGCGACTGCATCGACGACGCCGACGCGCTGCGCGCTGGCGGGACCGAGCAGGTGCTGGGCTGTGTGGTCAAGGCGCCGTCCACGTTGGGTACGTTCCTGCGGAGTTTCCGTTGGGGCCACGCGCGGCAGCTGGATCGGGTGAGCCGTGAGGCGCTGGCCCGAGCCTGGGGCGCCGGGGCCGGACCGGGCGATGATCCGTTGACCATCGACCTGGACTCCACCATCTGTGAGACCTACGGTCCGGCCAAGGAAGGGGCGCGCCGCCACACCTACACCGGCCAGCGGGGCTATCACCCGCTGTTCGCCGTCGCCGCTGGCACCGGCGACGTGCTGATGGCTCGGCTGCGCCAGGGACGCGCCAACACCGCTCGCGGCGCGGCCCACTTCCTGCGAGAGACGGTAAGGCGAGTGCGCTACGCCGGAGCCACCGGACCGCTCACCATGCGGGCCGACAGCGGCTTCTACAACCACGACATCGTCGCCGTCTGCCGCAAGATGAAGGTCCGCTTCTCCATCACCGTCCGCCAGCACGCCCAGTTGCGCAATCTCATCGAAGCCATACCTGAAGAGGACTGGACGCCCATCCCTTACTGGATGGAGGGCGCCGCCGACGTGGCCGAAACCAGCTACACTCCCTTCGCCAGTGAGCCCGATGCTGTGCCGGTGCGTCTCATCGTCCGAAGGGTGCAGCCCACGCCCAACTCCCAGCTGGCCCTCTTGGTCGACTACAGCTATCACGGCTTCATCACCGATAGAGACGGCGACACCCTGGAACTGGAGGCCGATCATCGCCGCCACGCCGAGATCGAGAACGCCATCCGCGACCTCAAGTACGGGGTGGGTCTCAACCACCTGCCCTCGGGCCGCTTCCCCGCCAACGCCGCCTGGCTGGCCGTCCAGACGATGGCCCACAACCTGGCCCGCTGGACCACGCGCCTCGGGCTGGGCGAGCCGGTGGCGACCACCAAGACCCTGCGCAGGCGCTTCTTCTCCCTGGCCGGACGCCTCACCCGCAAGGCACGCCGCCTCACTTTGCATCTCCCCCAGGGCTGGCCCTGGCGAAACCAGTTCAGCAGCGCCCTGGCCAGACTGCGCGCACTGCCACTCCCTTCTTGACCACGCCCGCGGCGTCTGACCTGTCCACCAGATTACCTAACTGTCTGGCCCAGCCGCGCCAGGCTCGGCTCCTGATGGCCTCCGCCGGCGATCGGCGCTGAAAATCGCTTCCCGCGCCGCTACTACGGGTCGTCAACATCTCTTTGGACCGGCATCCACGCCCCACATCGTCCATTTCATCGGCATCAGGTCCCCGCCAGCCCGATCCCTGGTCCCTCATCCCTCCTCTGACCGCCGCCACGGTTTCCCTTCGGTGGATTCGGGCTAAAGATGAGGAAATTTCGTTACTCAGGATTCAGACAGACTGCTGGCGAAAGTGGTCACAATCGCTACGAATCTCGTCTCGGCGTTTTGGCCGTTGCGGCATAACGGTCGCGTTGTTGATCACTGGTATGTTGGTGTTTGACGCTGATTGCTTTGCCAGCGTCATTGGTCCATCGCCCGGTCGCGCAGTTCCTTGGCGCGGTTGATGATTTGAGACACGTCCTCAGTGGTACGTTCCAGGTAGTCCGGGAATTGCGTTAGTTCTGGTTGGCGTCTTGCCCGGTACTCAGCTTGACCCTCATACTCCGTGTAGACATCGGGCGGAATCGAGATACTGAAATCGCGCATTTCGCGGTCAAAGTGCCGGACGGCACCCAGCAGGTCGCTGATGCTGTGAGTGTTGGAATATGCTCCCCTGGCGGCATCTATCAGAGCCTTCATGCCGTGTTCCAGCGCATTCTGGGCCTGCTGGCCGATGACGAGATCGTTGCGACCTGCCTCTGCGAGGAAGACGGACTCGTTCAGGTGTATCTCTGTGTGGCGAATTCTTTCCTCGTAGTTGGACCAGTCGTACTGGTACTCCGTTTCTTCATCTTCGTAGTCGCCGGGACTATAGTTTTCTGGATTGCGCGGCATAATGACACCTTCGCGTACGGCATTGGTTTCTACGCTGTTGATGTAGCGCCTGTTGAAACGGAACTGGTCGAGCGTGCGCCAGACCAGTTCTACCTGCATCGTTCGTCCGTATGTTTGTGCGGCGATTTTATTGGCGACTTGGGTTGCCAATCGTTTGTGTTCAACTTCTGGTTCTGTTTCTTGGACCAGCATGATGTCGATGTCTGATTTCAGTTCATCGTGGTCGCCACGGGATCGGGAGCCGAACAAAATGGTTAGATCAGGCTGCTCATGCTGTTGCACTAGCTGGGCTACTCGCAGCGCTCGATGATCGTGCTTCTGCATTCGTGCTGCTCCGGTCGGTTCTTGATCTTCACGACGCCAACTTGAGCGCCGTTTGATGTCGGTGTCATTTTACTCGATGGTCGTTGACTGCCCGACGTGACATCAAATTGGGGCAAGCAAGGCTTTGACCACCCTTTGTGTGTTGCCGAAGTCGTCTGGAACCGGCAGCATTCTCAGGGGGCCCTCGCGCCGTTGGTGGATGTTCTAAGTCATCGGCAAGGACCCATTATGGCAATGCTAATTCAGTGGTGATTTGCCCACTTCGATTACCGTGCCTGCTTTGGTCGGCGATATTCAATGATGTGGCAAGCCATGCGAAACGATTTTCATCATACCGTTTAACGAATCCGTTGTCGGCTGGACTTTCTTCGAGTAGCGAAATTTCCTCGCTGTTCTTTGTAATTCGTTGAATTCGTGCAACAGCAGAACAGCAACTATGCGGGGATCCACGTCCATCACAGGCTTAGGGTTTCGTCCCCACGCCTTTGGCAACTTTATCCGCATGAGCCTCATGTGGGTGTAGTCGTCAGCCTTGAGGTGCGCCAGCGCCATAGCGTGGTTAGTGAGCATGGACATGGTGGTGCACTACGCAGCTTTGCGCCACTGACCGCAGCAGGCGCAATCGGGGTCGCGGCAGGCCCTCTCTGGCGGCTTCCTGGTTCTCCCGCGCCGTACTCTCGGCAGCTTGATCCGCATGTGCCGTATGTGGGCGTAATCGTTGGCCTGGAGGTGCGCCAAGGCCGTGGCCAAGTAGCTGAGCATGTACAGCAACACGTGCAACGACATCTGGAACCTGTTGAAGTAACGGTGCTGGTTCATCAGCCGGCTGTGCTTGCCACTGCTGAAATGCCGCTCGATGATCGGACGCTTCTTGTACTCGTCCTTCCACTCGTCCGAGCAGCGGGGCACCATGCCAACTATCCGCAGTAGCCGGTCCTCTGGCTGCACGTAGCGTTGGTCGTCGCAGTGCCTCGCGATGCCATCTTGGTCTTTGAGGTCGCAACCGTCTGGATGACACCGGAACAGGTGGCCCTTCGCTGGATCAGTTGTAACGTACTCCATGGGACAGCCGCAGGCGCAGAGCGGCCGGCCGTCTTCGACGTACGTGCCGTCGTACAGCCGTCGGCCCGTCTCTGGGTCCTTTTCGGGCAGCCGGACGGCGATTATCGGCATCATCCCTAAGGCTCGCGCTTGCCTTTGGTAGGATAGGCCCATGATTACTGGTGAGAGCGGAGGAGTTGGAAATGGGTCAGACATTACTGGAGCGAGAGGAAGCGCTGGAGTGGGAGGCTGGGCTCCAGGAGCTGCACGGGCGTATCGCGTCGCGTTTCAGCCGTAGTGAGTCTCGTCAGCGGGTGCTGGCGTACCTGAAAGGATTGCTGGGGTCGGTGGAGCGCAAGAACGGGTGGCAGTTGGCCGAATATGCTGGCGACGCCACTCCCGACGGTGTGCAGCGTCTGCTGGCGGTGTACCACTGGGACGCGGACCAGGTGCGGGACGACCTGCAAGGGTACGTGGTGGAGCATTTGGGCGATCCCGGCGGGGTGCTGGTGGTGGATGAGACGGGGTTTCTGAAGCAAGGCCGGAAGTCGGTGGGGGTGAAGCGTCAGTACAGCGGCACGGCGGGGAAGGTGGAGAACTGTCAGATCGGAGTGTTCCTGGCCTATGGCAGCCGACGGGGCGCGGCCTTTCTGGATCGGGAGCTGTATCTGCCCCAGGAATGGGCGGAGGATGTGGAGCGGCGGCGGGAAGCCGGTGTCCCGGAAGGGGTGGTCTTTCATACCAAGGCACAACTGGCTCAGGAGATGATCGCCCGCGCGGTGGCGGTTGGGGTGCCCTTTGCCTGGGTAACTGGGGATACGGTGTACGGCAATGACCGGAAACTGCGGCGGTGGCTGGAGGAGCAGGCCCTGCCCTACGTGCTGGCGGTGAAGAACAACGAGCCGCTGTGGGCGGATACGGAGGATGGCTCGGCACAGGTGGCGGCCCGTGAACTGGCCCAGCAGATACCCGATGACCGGTGGCAACGCCTGAGCGCTGGTGAGGGCAGCAAGGGGCCGCGCCTCTACGATTGGGGTTGGTTGCCGATAGGACCCTGGTCAGCACTGGATCAGGGGCGTTGGCTGCTGGTGCGTCGCAGCATTGCCGATCCTGATGACCTGGCCTACTACGCCTGTTTTGGCGCAGCGGAAACGCCGCTGGCGGAACTGGTGCGCGTGGCGGGCACCCGGTGGATCATCGAAGACGCCTTCAAGGAGGCCAAACAGGAGGTGGGGCTGGATGAGTATGAGGTGCGCCGGTGGGTCGGCTGGCACCGGCACATCACCCTGGCGCTGCTGGCCCATGCCTTTCTGGCGGTAATCCGGTCCTATGCCGCCGGTGGCGATGGTAAAAAGGGGATATGTTCCCGGGAGAACTCATCCCACTGACCGTGCCCGAGGTCAGACGGTTGCTGTGCCGGCTGCTGTGGCTGCCCCGTGGCAGTCCTGCCCTGACCATCCACTGGTCGGGATGGAGACGGCGGCACCAAGCCCGGGCCATGCAATGTCACTACCGGAGACACCTTCAGAAACCTGCTCCTCAAGCGACTGTAATACTCCCGTAGTTCGGAAATAAAGTGCTGACTTGTGCCTTTGTGCCACTCCGCTCCAAGCCTTGTAGCCTCAGAGCGCGAACTACGTTCTAGGCTGATCACGTGCAGGATGTTTTTCAGGCTGTCCCCTTGTCGCCCAGGAAATACCGCGGGTTCAGGGTCTGGTACAGGGCCAGGCAGTCGTCCAGATCCTGGATCATCACCGTGACGTCGCTGGCGTTGCCGGGACGGGTCTCGGCGAATAGCGGCAACCCGTGGTTGGCGTCCACGATGACGTTGACCTTGTACCCGAAGTACAGCTCGTCCTTGCTCGCACCTTTTTTGCCAGTGCCTTTCTTGACACTCCGCCTTTCCCCGACCGGGCCTTGTAGGAGCGCGCGTTCTTGGCGGTGCGGTGCCCCCATCGGGCGTCGGAGTCTTTGGACGGCTTTTCCTCGGGTCTTCCGGCCCTTTCTGTCAATATCGGTGCTGTCCATGACCAGCGAATGTCCCAGCGGCAGTTTGTCCGCCGGAACCAGACCCAGCGCGCGTAGCCGTTCGATCTCAATTCCGCATTCGAGGAACAGGTAGACGATGATGGAACGCATCAGGCCCTTGTGGTGAGCCAGTTTGTGCTTCTTGAACTGGCTGTATGCCCGCTCGCTGGGAGCCCAAGGCAAGCCGCAGATTGCCAGTAGGCGCACATTGCTGTCGAGTGTGTTGAGAAAGGCGTTGGCGTAGCGTTCGCCGAGGGCGAACTGCATGATGCAGGTGCTGAGCATGGCTTCGGCAGGATAGCCTGGATTGCCGCCTTCTTTGTGGGGCGCATCGAGGATTTCAACCAATGCGCCAGCTCGGGAAACTACCCCCGATACCACGGCTTGCAGGAAGCCGTAGCCGCTTTTCGGGGGTTGTTTGGGTTGGTGAGTATAATTAGAATAGAAATCGCCCACGAGGATTTTAAGAGGGTCTGAGGGGGCAAGCGACCGCTCGGCGGACCAGGCTGAGCGGTCAACTTTTTTGTTCGGTTTTTGCTGCCTAAATTATACTTGGTGGCTCCCTTGAGGCTCAACAAAAAACGGGGGGTTGGAGTGGTTTTCAAGTAGAAAAACGGCCCATTTTGAGCAGGGTTGGGCCACGCCTTGGCAGGCCCCGGGTTTCCGCCCGGGTGCATCCGAGGCCCTGAATGCACACCAAAATTTTCCCATAGCAGCGTAGCATGGCCCGGAGGCGTCCCCAGACGCCCGGAATCGGCTTTTCCGGGATTCGCCAAGGTGTTATCCGTGGAAAGCAAAATCGCCGTCTCAAGGCTTGAGACGGCGATTTTCGGAGTACTCCGCAACGTTCGTCCCGGGCAGGCTTTCG
Organism: Dehalococcoidia bacterium; assembly: GCA_965197635.1. Classification (GTDB taxonomy): domain Bacteria; phylum Chloroflexota; class Dehalococcoidia; order Lucifugimonadales; family UBA3495; genus Bin87. The sequence continues at coordinate 1,992,441 of CBDANN010000008.1, read as the reverse complement.
GACGACGGCGAACTCCACGAACCCGGAAATACCCGGAATTTTAGGCGTTTGGGCCGATTACGAAATCCGTCGGTGATTTAGCCAATGTCCACCACGTCCTCCGTGGAATCGTAGTAGCGAAATTTCCTCTCTAAAGATAGTCAAGTCTGTCAAAACGCCATAAATTGGCGTCCTCTTTCCGGGACAGGGGGGTGGTTAGTAGCCCGGGTTGTACATCGCTTATCACGGGGTGCTTGGAGGCGTCACGTCCTGGGGGATGAAGAAGGAAACGTACTTGGTTAGGCACGGACGGTTGTACATCGACAATCACGGGGGTTTTGACCGATGGTCGGGCGTGGAGGGCCGACGGGGGTCGTCAGTTTGGGTCGAAGTGAGCGGCCAGGTTGGGGAAGAGAGGGGAGCCGTCGGCGTCCTTTCGGAAGATGATGTCGTGGGCGGCTACTGTGGAGACGTAGTTCTGGACGTAGGAGTCTGCGGCCTTGAGCTGGGCGTGGTTCAAGGGCTGGGGTTCGGCGATGGCGGGGCAGAATGTGGCGTGGGAGGTGGGGCGGTCGGCGTGACGTCAGCGGCAGGTTGGGATGGCCATGGTGGTCGTCTCCAGGACTCGGGTTGGGACTGTGGCGTGGGGTCGGGAAGCGGGACAGCAACGGTCGCTGGATGCCCGGTTTACGGGACGTGGTTCCGGACGTCTGGTCCGCCGTTGCTGGCTGGGACCGGACGCCCGTGGCGTCGACTCGTGAGTCGCCGGCGATTGGAGAGATGCCGTGGGAATGGGGACGCGATTGCTGGGCGGTGTGGTCGTCAGGGGGCGGCGAGTGGTCTTCACGTTGGGGGTTTCGTGCGGTGACGCAGGTCCCGGGTGCCGGGTGTCGATGGGGAGTCGTAGCGGTAGGAAGCACAGCAGCAACGGGTGCAAATGAAGTCGAATTTGTGATGGGGGATCAGCATCTGGCAGAGCTGGAGCTCGGCGGCCTAGTGACTGTAGGGCTCAAATCATCGAGGGAGCGAGCGGATGTCCAGTGGTTGAACAAAGGCTGGTCGCCATGGATTTGGCGGGCCAGCTTGGCATCTCGGCGCGTCGCAGATGACCCATCAGCACGGTGAATTCGTCGGCGCGCGGCCGGTCGCTTTGGGGGATGGTGCTCCCCTATTGCGGCGGTTGGGAGTCTCGGATATTTCGATCGACGTCAGCTGGTTTCGAAATATTTCGACGCAAAGGATGCCGCTCCTGACGGTCGGTTGGTCGCACTGGGACCATGGCGGTGATTGGTGGCGATGGCCGCGACGGTTCCGAGGTTTTCGACGCTCTCGAGGATCCGCGAAAATCGATACTGGTGGGTCCCGGAGGTGTGCGGGTCGGTCCCCGAGACGTTGACGTCGAGGGTCCGGAACGCGACAGAGACGAGGGTGGGGACGGGTCCGACACCAGGTGCACGGCGTCCTTGCTGATGTCCGCCATCCAGTGGACGGCGGCTCTCTTCATGACCAGGATTTCGAATTTTCGGACCACGGTTGGGCCGGGTGATTGAGGAATTTTATCGGCCAGCAGGGGTGAGCCGGCGGTGTTGATGGTCGTGCCCCTAACGACGTCGACGGTGCGTCCGCACCGTCGAGAAGGCAGCTTCGACCGGCATCATGTGGTCGGGGGCCGGCGGAACATGGGCAGCGTTTCGCGGGCCAAGCAACGGGTCGACGCGTGGGGATCGATGCCGGTCGGACGGCTCAGCGAGCGGACGTTTCTCGGAAAAATGCGGGCCCGGTTTTGGCGTGTTGTTGCGATGCCGGTGAGCGAAACTAGCTCCTTCGTTTGAGGCTGTTGGCGACATTGATGAAGATCGGTTTCCATTTGGTGACGATCGTGTCGGTGGGTGCCGGCGTCTCGAGGTTCGGTGGCTCCACAAGGACATTAGGACGGCGGCAAGAGAGTGTTGCGATAGTGGGCCGACGCCCTTTACAGGCATTGGGCCGCGGTATTTGGACAAGGCTGGGGTCCAGAGGTTGTGGTGCTGGCCGGCGACGCAGTCGCGCTGGGTGTCGACGAAGGCGAATGGTTCGTCGACACCCAGGTCTGGCACGACCACGCCGTTGAGCACTGGTATTCGCAGGCGGTTTGCCGCCGCCGTGATGCGGGGCCAGCTCGACTTCGGCAACCCCCAGGACGCGGACAGCGACAACCTCTACCAGCTCAGGGTCACCAGCGCCCACGACCTGCACGACCTGGAGAACGACGCCGACGCGCTGGGTTGCAGCGGCTCAGCCCTGGATGTCACCGTCAGGGACGTGGGGGCGCCGGTCGCGGTCAGGAACCTGACCGGAGACTTCAAATCCGACTACAACACGATGGTGGAACTGTCGTGGGACCCGCCCGAAGGGTTCGCCGAGAGGCGCCGTCAAGGCGTTCCCCCACGCCGACTTCAACGTGAGCGGCTACGAGATCCAGTACCGCGCGGCGTGGACCGACGAATGGACCGCCGCAGACGACACTACTTCAGAGACTGCCTCGATCGCCGGACTGAACCCACCCGGTTACCAGGTTCGCATCAGAGCAGTGAACTCGGAGGGAGAGAGCCCGTGGAGCGAGATCATCGTCGAGGAACTGCCCAACCGCCGACCCACCATGAACGCGCCAACCAACTCGGACGACGTCCCGTTCACCTTTCCACACGGCCCGGACTCGTGCATCGAATTTGACGGCGCCCCTGGTCACGATCCTGACGGCGACAGCCTGACCTACCGGTTCGCCATCGCAACCACAGAAGGGTGGTCCACACCGGACGATGTGGGGATCAGGACACTCCTAACCGACCAAGGCTTCACGATCCAGCAGAAAGGAACAGCTACTCCCGAACGCTTCGGCGAGTTATTCGCCTTGAACCGTCTGACCAAGCAAGCGAGCTTCGCCATCTACGCCCACGACGGCAAATTTGAATCAGAGCCCATACTGGCCGCTTTCTACTTCCTCTACGATCCGTCGGCATTCTTCGACCTCCCGGCGGTCTACAAATCGGAACAGCGCTATGAGATCGAGACCTACGAGGGCCCCGCCGCAGACATCACGATCCCGTGGGCCACAAACCTGGACGGCTCACGTACCTGGGCCCGGGCACGCCCACCAACGCGATCGTATGCCGAGACTACGGAAAGATGCTCAGCGATGTGACCTGGCCGACCACGGGCAACGAGGACGCCGGGTTGTTCAACGCCATCACCCTCACGAAGTCCGGACGAGACGGCAACATCCGATTGACGTTCTCCAACGACCCCGACTATGAGAACCCCAAGGATACCGACGACGACAACGTCCATCAGGTCAGGCTCCACAACCGGCACGGGCTGTACAACGCCAGTAACGAGTCCCGAGACCCGGCCTGCAGCGGCTCCGCCGTGGATCTCAGCATCACGGTCAAGGACGTGGGTACGCCCGCGCCCATCACACCATCAGCAAGGTTTCAGGCCGACGACACATCAAAGTTGGATATCAGCTGGGCTGCGCCGGTGGGCTTCGTCGAGGACGGAAGCATCGTGGCGTTCCCCCACTCGGAATTTGACCCCTCGGCCTACGACTACCGCTACCGGAAGGCAGGAACAACCACGTGGACGGAGGTCTTCGACGTCACGGACACCAACGTGACCGTCGACGGCCTGACGGAAGCCGCCTACCAGGTCCAGGTCAGGGCCAAGAACTCGGAAGGAACGACACCCTGGCCGGCCGATGGGGATCCCGAAACCATCACCGCACAGACGGTACGGAAGCCGGACCGGCCGGACAAGCCTACCGCCACCGTCATAGCACCCGAGAGCATCACCATCACATGGACCGCGCCCGCCGACAAGGGCAACGGCATCACGGGCTACCAGGTCAGGACCAGGCGTTCCAGTCTGACGGACGACGATTGGACGACGAGCGACCATGACTCCGACGTAACCAGCGCAACGTTCGTCGACCTGAACGAGAATGCCGAGTACCTGTTCGAAGTGAAGGCCACCAATGCGGGCGGCGACAGCCCGTGGTCCGACACTCTGGAGGTGAGCACCACAGGCTACCCATACGCAGGCGTAGCAGCCGGTGCGTCCATCAGCAAGGGCAAATACGCCCGGTTCACCGCGACGCTGAGCCACAAGGCCACCGTCACGGTTGACCCGAGCCTAGAGTGGCAAGGCGGATCCGGCAACGTCACCACGGCCCAGGCGCAGTTCGACGACACGAGTTCAACCACCGTGTTGATTCCCACCAACCGGGTGGACGGCGACATCGACGGTTCCGTCACCGCGAGCGTGGCGTCCGGAGACAGCTACCACGCCGGCGAAGATTCTATCGCAACCCTGGCGATCAATCACGCGATCACCGAGCCGGACCAACCGGCCACGCCCACCGTGGCCGCGACGGGCACCACCACCATCAGCGTAAGCTGGGAAGCGCCAGAGAGCGAGACGCCCATCACCGGTTACCCGGTCCGGCACCGGCCCGCGGGTGGCAACTGGACCGAGGTCGGCGCGGGCGCAGCGCAGAACAGGCTCGACATCGCCGAGCTCACGGTCAACACGGAGTACCAGGTACAGGTCAGGGCTCTGAACGCCCAGAGTGAGAGCAAGTGGTCCGCAATCGCCAGCGGCACAACCCTGGACCTGACACTGGCGATCGAGCCGAAATCGCAGAGCGTCGTCGAGGGGACGGTGGCGCCCTTCCGGGTTACGGGCTCGTCCAGCACGTCAGTCGAGGTGAGGCTCACCATCAGCTGGACCGGCAACTTCGGCGCCGACACAATGCGCACCGTCCAGATGATGGCCACTGACGAAATCGACGTCGACGTGCCTACGAGGACGGCGTCCGGCGACCAGAACGGCAGCGTCACGGTGACGATCGAACCCCACCGAGCCTACCGCATCGAGAGCGGCAGCGAGACAGCAACCATCACGATTACCCACTGGCAACCACCCTCGACCGCCACGCCTACTCCAACGCCCACGCCGACCGCTACACGCAGGCCCACGCTTACGCCCACTCCAACGCTTACAGCAACCCCAAGAGCGACTGCATCCCCGACACCGACGCCCACGGTCCCCCCGACAGCCACCAGTGCTCCCACTCCCACGGCACAACCGACGCCCACATCCACTCCGACCAGAACACCCACAAGGGTTCCAACCAGAACGCCGACGACGACGCCCGCGCCCAGCCCCACACCGGCGGAATCAGAGCAAGGCTGATCCGGAACGCCTCCTGGAGTAACCGCAGCCCCGCCGCCGGCCCCGACCGCGGCGCCAACAGCGCCGCCGACCCTTGCGCCCACCATCCGGCCAACAGCGGTACCCACCGCGATGCCTACCGCGGCACCCACCCCGGCCGCGACCGCACCACCGCCACCGGCTACAGAGCCGGCCGTTCAGCCGCAGAACACCGGAACGGACCCTGAAGACGAGGAGTCCAACAGCGTGCTGACACCAGCGGCTACTCCCAGGCTGACGCCCACGCCTGTGCCCACATCGACGCCGACGCCGACCGCGACGCCCACGCCTACACCCACGGCGACACCTGCACCTGCGCCCGCGGACGAACCAGGTGGACTGGATCTGCCTGCCCACGCGCAAACTTCATCCATCACGCGTGGGCAGACCAAAACGGGCGCCGCATCACCGGACCCGCCGAGGCGCCACAGATTACAAGTAGCCTTCGAGCAAACCAACAAGAGGTTCATGAAAGCAATCGACTCGCTGACCGCGACGCCGCGACAACGCACCACCCTCGTGGTACTACTCATGTTGGTCGCCGTCACCGTGGCCGGGATTTTCATCTACCTCATCAGGCGACGGTACTGAAGACAGCGGGTCCTGTGAAACACGGCGGTGATGAACCATCCGGACCAGCAGCCACCGCCGAATTGCTGAAGCACCACATCCCGGGGCAATTGCATCGCGGGACATGCAACAAGACCGAACCCGGGATCCCTGCTTGGCATCCCGGCTCGGGAACGGCGCGAGACCCAAAGAACACGACGGAAGCTGCACCACCACCGGAGATAGCAAACTCTTCCCATGGAGAGAGAACACAGACCACACCGGCGCAGCGATCTGCCGACTTCTGCCTGGCCCAGTGGCGGCTGATCCCCATCGCACCCGTGTTCTGATCGGAGAGCCGACTGGGAAAACGGCGGCTTCAGTGAGGAGATTGAGGCGCAGAGCAACCGCCAGCCCGTCGGCGCATCAGCAACGCCGGCCGGCAAGCCGGATCTCGTGGATGACTCCGGCCGGAGAATGCGGTACAACGGCAGGGCGTACCTCTGCGGTTCGTCTTTCACAGATGGGTACGGGAACCGGTCCAGCATACGACTACTGAACCTCGATTGCGAGGACGTCCATGTTCTCGGCCTGCTCGGCGCTCCGCCTGAGGACATGGACTGTCTAGGCCGATGATACTAACTTTATGTGCGGTCAATGAGATCAAGCTACTGGCGTTTCTCTCCTTTTTTGCCATCGCGTTCCTTACCGGGCCGGCGACCGGATTGGCCTTGGGTTGGCCGCACGGCTGGCTCGGCAGGCTGAAAGGCCTGGCAATCGGCTCCGCTGTTGGGGTGTTGGGGGTCGTGGTACTGACCAACATACTCGACACCGGGGGCTCAGTTCCGGTGCCCGGTGAACCCGGCAAGTTTACCTTCACGTGTGGGCAAGACCTGTCCGGCAACGTCACCCTAGGTTGGACGATGCTGTACGCGGTAGAAGTGGCGGCGATAATTCTATCGGCGAAATTCGCCACTACCTCGATATGGTCCCTCGGCTCGATTGTCATACGAACCGCAATACGGTTTCAGCGGAACCTACGACAGCACAACAACCGGCGTTGATGAGCTCCGGCAACATTTGCAGATCCGCGCAAACGGACTCCGGCACCACTAAGAAACTATCTCAAAAGGCAGATGAACTGATGGGACGGGGAATTCGGCATGGGTTAGGATAGGGAAAAGTGTGGGGGTGGACGATGGGAAAGGACGAAACTCTGGCGACGATTTGGGAGATTCCGGACCATCTCTGGGAGCAGATTCACCCGGTGATCCTGGATATGGACCCACCCCAGAGTACGGGGCGCAAACGCGCCGACCCCAGGCGGATGCTGGACGGCATCATCTTCCGGATGCGCAGTGGCTGCCAGTGGAACCGTCTGCCCCGGGAACTGGGAGACGACAGCACTATTCACCGGACCTTCCAGCGCTGGGTGGAGCTTGGAGTGCTGGAGGGCATCTGGGCTGTTCTGGTGGAGGGCTGCGAAGAACTGGACGGAGTGGACTGGGAATGGCAGTCGGCGGACTGCTCCATGGGCAAGGCTCGTTTGGGGGGGCATTGGACGCAACCCCACCGACCGGGGCAAAGCGGGGAGCAAGCAGAGCATCCTGGTCGACGCGGCGGGCGGACCCCTGAGCGTGGCGGTGGCTGGAGCCAACGTGCACGATACGAAACTCTTGAGGCCGACCCTGGAGAGCATCGTAGTGGCGCGCCCGGAAGGCACCCGGAACCTGTGCTTGGACAACCTGTGCTTGGACAACCTGTGCTTGGACAACCTGTGCTTGGACAACCTGTGCTTGGACAACCTATGACAATCCCACCGGCCACGGGACCGTTGCTGCCTTCCAGTACTGTCCGCACATCCGGCGCATTGGGGAGGAGAAGCTGGACCGATGGGGAGAGCAGACCTTTCCTGCCCGCCGGTGGGTGGTGGAGCGCACCTGAGTACTACAGCCGCAGATTAAGAGCGGGTAGAATTAGGGGCAGTCAAGCAGTGTGAGGTGAGACGGTGGCGGTTGCGATGGCTGATGCGGCGGAAGTGGCCCGGTGGGCTGAGGGCATCGCGGGGGTGCCTGAGTGCATCGCGGGCCGGTTCCGGCGTGCGGAGCCAAGGCGACGGGCGCTGGAGTAGCGGCGGGGGCTGCTCAGTTCCGTAGAGCGCCAGAATGGCTGGCAGTTGGCGGAGCCGGCGGGGGATGCCACTCCGGACGGGGTGCAGCGCCGGCTATCCAGCTACCGGTGGGACGCGGACCAGGTTCGAGCTGACCGCAGGGACTAGGTGGTCGAGCATCTGGGCGCCGCCGACGGGGTGCTGGTGGTGGACGAGACCGGCTTCCTCAAGAAGGGGAGCCAGAAGGGGAGCCAGAAGGGGAGCCAGTCGGTGGGGGTGCCGCGGCAGTACCGCGGCACCGCGGGGCGGATCGAAAATTCCCCAGGGGGAGTATTCCTGGCCTACGCTGGCGCCCGGGGCCGGACCCGGCTGGACCGGGAGTTGTAGCTGCCTCAGGTATGGGTGGCGGACCGGGAGCGACGCCGTGCCGCCGGGGTGCCGGAGCATGTCGAATTCCGCACCCAGCCGCAGTTGGCCCAGCGGATGCTGGAGCGGGCGGTGGGATCGGGAATTCCCTGCGGCTGGGTTACTGGAGACGCGGTCTACGGCAGCGACCGCAACCGGCGGCGGTGGCTGGAGGAGGAGGGCATCCCCCAGGTGCTGGCCCTCAAGAGCAACGAGCAGTTGTGGGCCTGGACCGAAAAGGGGCCCCGCCCAGTGCGGGCCGATCGTTTGGCGTCGTGGGTTGACGAAGCGGGCGGGCAGCGGCTGAGCGCGGGGGACGGCGCCAAGGGTCCCAGATTTTATGACTGGACCACCGTGGCGATAGGGCCCCGGCGGGAGCCGGGCCAAGCGTACTGGCTGCTGGCCCAGCGCAGCATTGCCCAGCCCGCTGAGCTGGCCTACTACGTTGGCGGCGGCCCGTCCGGTACCGCAATGGCGGAGTTGGCGCCGGTGGCGGGCCGCCGCGGGGCCAGCGAGGAATGCTGCGAGGCGGCCCAGGGACCGGTGGGACTGGACCAGTACGAGGTACGCAGCTGGGATGGCTGGTAGCGCCACATCACCCTGGCGATGTTGGCTCACGCTTACCCGGCGGTGCTCAGGTATCAAGCCACCACACCGGGATGCCGGCCGGAAAGGGGGGCGGTCCCGGCCGGGACCGGAGCCTGCTTCCATTGACAGTCCCCGAGGTGCGTCGGCGGCTTACCCGCCTGATCTGGACTCCAAACCGGTCTGCTGATTTCGTTCTGTCCTGGTCCCAGTGGAGACGGCGACATCAAGCCCGAGCGCAACAAAGCCACTACCAACGTCGATTATCCTAACTGGTAACAGTAGTGCGGCTGTAGTACTAGGACCTTGCTGGTCATTAACCGGAATTCGCTTCTCTGGTCGGATGTTCCCGACCCGGTTTCTCGGAACTCCTTTTCGCACTATAACCCAGCCTCAGCGGCTGATTCGTCCATTTTGCGCGATTGCGTGTCGCCGGACAGCAGTTCGTCTTGCCCCCTGGTGGATACCCTGGTGTATTTGTATGCTTTGCGGAGTGGTTTGGGCATGGCCATTGCATCGTCACCTTAATCCAGCAGCCGTTTGCCGGTGAAGTGTTCGTACATTTGCACTACGAACCGTTGAGCTTCTATGGGCAAATCCTCGTTGGGTTTGAGGTAGCCGACTAGGCTGGGGTCATCCAGGACGAATTTGGTTCCCGGCGGTCGGGATGGTATTGGGTGGCAGTGCGGGTGTCCCGATTTCAATCGTTTGGACGTCCGTCGGCTCTGGTCAGTTGGGAGTAGCGGTGCGCCAGGCGGCGCATGACCTCAGCTTGGTCTGGCGTCAGCTTTCGCTTCGGTCCGGGTCAAAGGAGTTTTCCATTGCCAGAAAAACGGGTGCGGCGGGCCGGATCACTGGCATTTCTTCCGGCCGTCTCGGGTCGTTGTGGTACTCGACGGCTGCGAAGGTTGCGGTGGTGTACCCGACGGCGGTGACGCGGCCTCGTACTCTGCCGATGGCCAATTGTTCCGGCGAGTAGCGCCAGACCGTGATTGGGGTGTCGGTTTTGAGACTGAGGGCATCTTCTGGGTTGGTCAGGATGAAGGTCGCGCCGTTTTCAGTTGTCCGGTCTATGAAGCCAAGCGGCATGATGTAGGCTGTGGGCATCTGTTTTCGTTTCCTGGTGGTGTTTCGTACAAGAAACCGAAGGAGCAGGCGAAGCCTGCTCCTTCGGCATGAGTACGAGGTCTGCGAATGCGGGGCCGAGGTCGTGTCGGCGGCGTCTGGACCCCTGGGTAGCGTCAATAAGACGGATGGCCGATGCGGTGGTTGGTAAGGCTGTGGACGGACAATGAGGTCCGGGAACCATCAGGGTTGCCCACGATGCGTTTTTCCATGGGCGGTTTTCCTGTTTGCAGATTGCGTTGGTCTACCAGACACGCTCGTTTCCCGGTAGGATTGACTGCGGGGAAGCAGTGCTTTCTGTCCTGAAGGACTGGCTAGCGACGACAATCACTGTTTTCCCGTTGATCCCCGGGAGGTAGAGTCATGAAATTGGATGGTCAGGTAGCAGTCGTTACAGGTGCTGGCAGAGGCATTGGGCGGGCCATCGCCCTGGCCTACGCTCGCGAAGGGGCACAGCTGGTGCTGGCCGCACGCAGCGAGTCCGAACTTCAAGAGGCGGTAGGTGCCGTGTCGGAGCTGGGCGCGGAAGCGATTGCCGTACCCACCGACGTCACCAGCCAGCAAGACACGGAACGATTGGTCCAGAGAGTGGTGGAGCGGTTCGGGCGTATTGACGTGCTGGTCAACAACGCCGGCATCTCCGGCCCCGTCGGCCCGTTGCAGGGCAACGACATCGCTGACTGGGTGGCCACCGTCAACGTCAACCTCACCGGCACGTTCCTGGTGTGCAGAGCCGTGATCCCTCAAATGCTGGCCCAGGCACGAGGAAGGATCATCAACCTTTCGGGCGCGGGGGCGACCAACGCGTGGAGCAACATGTCGGCCTACTGCTCCAGCAAGGCAGCAGTGGTGCGGCTCACTGAAGTGTTGGCGCAAGAGCTGGACGGTAAAGGTATCACGGTGAACGCCCTTGGCCCTGGCTCGGTTCATACAAGCATGTGGGACAGGATGACCGAGCAAGCCGCCGAGGCGGGAGCGGACTTCATTCACGAACTGGGGCTGAGGGTAACGTCGGGTGGCGGCGCTTCCATCGACGAGTGCGCCGAGCTGGCAGTGTGGCTGGCCTCAGATGAAAGCAGGGCGCTTACCGGAAGATTGATCTCCGCGGCGACCGATGATTTTCGCGGCCTGCCGCCGAGGATTGACGATATTATGGCCGGGGATGCCTATACACTGCGGCGAGTGGGTCTTGATTAAGCCCCATGCGCAAACGCTGCGGTCAGGTGGTTTTGCGCGGCTCGCGTCTGGGCGTTCATCGTTCGCACACGTCGCCGTCCCCATCGCCGTCTCGGGCGCTGGGCGCCATCCACTCCGGGGATCCTCTGCCGCTCCTTTGCTGCCCTGCACACGGGTTTCACCAGCCGTCTGTGCGGCGTCGCAGGAGCTGTATGACGTCATCATCGGTGTTGGTCGTGCCGGGATGCCGGTAGGCCCGGGTGTCGGTCCCGCTCGGCTCTGGCGAGACACCGTCAGTTGGGGACGCTTCGCGCAGGTGTTGAGCATCTCGACGAGAGCGCCGTGTTCCTGCTCGGTGACCGTCGGGTTCCAGTCGTCCTTAATGGTGGCCCAGTCGACAGCATACCGGCACCAGTAGGACCGATCTTCCGGTTTCCATTGGTCTGGTCCGCGCGCGCCCTTGGAGCGGTTCGCGCTGGCGGTGACGGCGATCAGGTGCTGAGGATCCTCCAGGTAGTTGGCGTAGCGTTCTTTCTGCTCGGCCGTCCATTGCCAAGCTCCGCTGTCGTGGGCGTTGCCCAGTGGCACCATGTGGTCAACGTCGAGTTTGCTGGGGTCGGTTACGACGGTGCTACTGTACGGGGCTAGCCATTCGCCGGCCGCTACCCGGCATTCTCTGTCGATTCGGTAGGTGACCGTGGTCGGGCTTTCGGCAATCAGGACCTCGTTGCGGGTGTCCTGGCAGTCGCCGTCGGGGTCGGTCCGGTGCTTCCAGTCATGCCGGTCGTACGCCGGCAGGTTTGCGGGGATCTCGGAGATTGTGACCCGCAGGAGGTTGAGCTCCGACGTGTGGATGGGTGTCGACGTCGGCCGGGCGGGCAGTGGGGTTGCCGTAAGTTGGGCAGTTGCTGTCGCCGTCACAGATGTCGCTTGTGCTGTCTCTGGTGGGACAGGCTGAGCCGGCGTAGTTGTGGGCAGCTGCTTGGCCGTTGCTAAGGGTCTCACCGTATGTTCGTCTGGTTCACGACCTGCGGCGTTGTGGCCTTCGGCTGCGACGAACAGGCAATCAACAGAGCTGCGATGATTCCGGCGACGGCAAAAACAAGTCTTACGGTTTGGTCACCAAATGTATGCGTTCACTTTTGCCGAACGTAGGGAACGTGCCCGAGTTTCGAGCAAACGGCGGCAATTGTCCCACCGGTTCCTCGAACCGGGAATGATGCGAAAGGAGTTCAGAAGTCGGTGGTGGTCCCGCCGTCGGGTTCGTAGTCGTCGCCCACGCGCTGTGCGCAGTCAGCGGCGCTGATGTCGCAGAAGCCGCATTCTTACTGGCTTGGTACCCTCTTGGCCGGCGTTTCGGCTGCCAGCCGGCGGATCAATGCGCCCAGGTTCTGTAACGAACCGTTCGTCCACCGCCTCTGCCGGTATGCGGGCTGTGTGGTCTTGATAGGTGACCTGCCCCCCCTGATGTTGAGGTTCCGGTATCTTTCGAGTGCTCTGGGGATGGCGTACAGGTAGATCATGACCTGGACGACGTGGCTGGCGCTCTCGTGCCCGGTTTTCACGTCGACGATTACGGCGTCCTCGTCTCTCAGAGGGTGTCTAAAAAGGGGAAATGTGGGTCAATCGGCGTAGCATGAGTCCGGTCATTGAGATGTACAGCCAGGTTTCGGTGGTTTCGCACAATGCTTCGTAATCCTTGCTCAATCGCCGTTGCAGGTTCAGCCAACCGAAGGTTCGTGCCACGACCCATCGTCGAGGCAACACCGGAAAGGTATGCTGTTGGGCGGGACGGCGCACCAGCTCCAGGCTCCAGCCAGCGACCCTTTGGGCCCACTCCACCAGTTTGCCGCGGTAGGCGCCGTCGGCCCAGATCACCTGTAGCCGGTGGCAGCGACCCACCAGGCGTTGCAATACCAACCGAGCGCCATCGCGGTCCTGAATGTTGGCCGGGTGCACTACCACGGCCAGCAGCAGTCCCAAGGTATCTACCACGATGTGCCGTTTTCGCCCTTTCACCTTCTTGCCGGCGTCGTATCCTCTGGGCCCCCTTTTCCGTGGTTTTCACCGACTGGCTGTCGATGATGGCCGCGCTGGGACTGACGTGGCGACCTCGGGCCGGCCGCAGCCGGGCGCGCAGCGTGTCGTGGACCCGTTGCCAGGTTCCGTTCCGCCGCCCGGTACGGAAATAATGGAAGGCGCTACGCCACGGCGGCAGGTCGTGGGGGAGCATCCGCCCGGAGCAGCCGGTGCGCAGCACGTAGCGTATGGCGTTGACAATCTCCCGACGCGGGTACGGGATCGGCCGGCCACCCGGTTTGGGCGGTGGCAACCAGGGTTCCAACAGTTGCCATTCTCGGTCGCTGAGGGCACTGGGATAAGTTGCTCGTTCCATACCCCCACGTTACGCCCAACCCCACAGATCACGCCTGTATACCTCCACCCCAAGTAGAACCTTTTTAGACACCCTCTTACACATCCAGCACGCAGTATTCCGGAATTTCTTGCACCCGGTATCTAATGCGGTGAGCGGGTTGCTCCCCTATCAGCTCCTCTTGGATTGATACGACCTCCAATAGCGAAACGGTAGACCACCACCAATCCCGGCGGAGGTCGTTCAGCACAGCTTGGGTGAATTGTTCGAGGGTATAACCGCTCTGCAGGTGTTGGTAGGATATCCTGAGCTGGCCCCGCGGGAAGTTCCGACTGTAAGCCCCTTCTGCCTGCTTTTCCCATCCGCTGGGCAGGACAATTTCGTAACTGTAATCCAGGTCCCGATTGACGACGGTGAAGGTGGGCTGATCAGTAGAAGCCACCTCCGGTACCGTCGGAGCATCTCCGCAATCAGGCAGGCTGAGATTGGAGAGGTCGTTTTCTTTCACGTCTTGCAACGCGGCGGGTATGCAACCCGTCAGTGTATTCCCGCTCAGGTACAACTGCTCCAAATTGGTAAGGCTGGCCAATTCAGGGGGTATCAGACCGGTCAGCTGGTTGCCACGGAGGTTCAGGTATTGCAGGTTGGTCAGGTTGCCCAGTTGCTGGGTTATCTTCCCCGCTCAGCTGGTTGTATGAGAGTGCCAGGTATTGCAGGTTGGTCAGGTTGCCCAGCTGCGCGGGTATCGCCCCGCTCAGCTGGGTGACCGGAGGTCCAATCTCCGTAGGTTAGCCAATCTGCCCAGTTCCCGAGGTATCTCCCCAGATAGGATGTTGGCGGTAGGCGACGTTGGCTGGCATTCACCGGCTGAGCAGCTAGCGCCATTGTTGCTGAAATCTAGCGTTTCTAATTTGGCAAGGTCGCCCAACACCGGCGGTATTGTTCCAGTCAACTGGTTTTCCGTGAGGTCCAGACCAATGACGCGCCCATCATAATCGGTGGTAACGCCGTACCATTCACCGACAGGCGCTTCGCTGACCCAGTTGGTGTTGTTGGCCCAGTTATCTCCGCCCGTAGCGTTGTAAAGCCCAACCCGCGCGACCCGATCAGTATCGACGTCAGTCTGCTGCTGCGCCGCCGGACATGCCATCGGGTCTCCCCTCAACGCTAGCTGCGTCCATTCGGACCAGCGTGGTTCCCCGTACCGTGAGACGTTGCTACCCACAATGAACGCGTAATCAGTTCCCGGCGTCAGGTGGGTTATTATGTGGGAGCTTTGGCCCCAATCCACCGAGGAGATGAGTGTGTCGGCGTGCTGAAGGGATGAGAAAGTGCTCCCGGCTTCGGGGATAATGGTTTTTGAGAACGAAAACCACCCTGAAACGAGGAGCACCCAACGGATGCTACCACCTGAGCGCCCCGACCGCATCCACGTTGCCTTCGACGATCACCGACTGGTGGCCAATGCGGGGCTGCTTTTGCCCATCACCCTGGCCCATCATCTGGGGCTGGGAGAGCTGGTGGACCGCCACGTTGACCTGGGAAATGCGCCAGGTCGTGCCAACGCGGGAGACAAGGTGCTGACGCTGGTGGCATCGGCGTTGGCCGGCGGGGACTGCATTGACGACGCCGACGCGCTGCGCGCTGGCGAGACCGAGCAGGTGCTGGGCTGTACGGTGAAGGCGCCATCCACGCTGGGCACGTTTCTGCGGAGTTTCCGGTGGGGCCACGCGCGGCAGCTGGATCGGGTGAGCCGGGAGGCGCTGGCCCGAGCCTGGGCGGCTGGGGCCGGACCGGGCGATGATCCGCTGACCATTGATCTGGACTCTACCGTCTGTGAGACCTATGGTCTGGGCAAGGAGGGCGCGCGCCATCACGGCTACACCGGCCAGCGGGGCTATCACCCGCTCCTGGCCGTGGCCGAGGGTACCGGCGAGGTGCTGATGTGTCGATTGCGAAAGGGTCGGGCCAACACCGCCCGCGGCGCCGCCAACTTCCTGCGCGAGACGGTGAGCCGAGTGCGCTACGCCGGAGCCACCGGACCACTCACCGTGCGGGCGGACAGCGGCTTCTACACCCACGACATGGTGGCCGCCTGTCGCGACCAGAAGGTACGCTACTCCATCACCGTACGCCAGCACCCGAGCCTGCGGAACATCATCGAGGCCATACCTGAAGATGACTGGACGCCCATATCCTATTGGATGGATGGCGGCGCCGATGTGGCCGAAACCAGCTACACTCCCTTTGCCAGTGAGCCCGACGCGGTACCGGTGCGGCTCATCGTCCGACGGGTGAAACCCACGCCCGGCTCGCAACTGGCCAGCTGTTCGCCACCTACAGCTATCACGCTTTCATCACCGATAGAGAAGGCGACACCCTGTATCTGGAAGCTGACCATCGCCGCCACGCCGAGATCGAGAACGCCATCCGCGACCTCAAATACGGCGTGGGTCTCAACCACCTGCCATCGGGACGTTTTCCCGCCAACGCCGCCTGGCTGGCGGTGCAAGTCATGGCCCACAACCTGGCCCGCTGGACCACGCGCATCGGCCTGGGCGAGCCGGTGACCACCACCAAGACCCTCCGACGACGCTTCTTCTCTCTCGCCGGACGCATCACCCGCAAAGCCCGTCGCATCACCCTGCATCTGCCACAGGATTGGCCTTGGCGAAACCAATTCAGCAGCGCCCTGGCCAGACTGCGCGCCCTGCCACTCCCATCCTGACGCCGCCCTCGGCCTTTCACCTGTCTACGATGACGCACCACGCCTGGCCCAACCGCGCCAGGCTGGGCTCCTGACGGTCTCCGCCATCGGTCTGCGCTGAAAATCACTGCCAATGCCGCTACCACGGGTCATCAACATCCCCTTGGCACGGCATCCACGCCCCACATCGTCCATTTCATCGGCATCAGGTCCTCGCCATCCCGTTCCCTGACCCCTCATCTCTCTCAAATGCCGCACCGCCCTATCCCATCGGTGGATTCGGGTTTGGCCACGATTGGCCACATCCACAAAGGCAAAAGCTTCCAGCCAATCAAGATCGGCCCCGGTTGCTTGCCTGGTAGTCCACTTAGGCCACCCAGCCGACGCGATAGAACTGGGCATCAGCAACGGCGGTCCAACTGAGATGCGCCTCCCCGGGGTTGCCGCCGTCGCGGGCGATTACATTGGGCGGCGCTGGCGGGGGAGCTTGGGCTGAGATGGTGGACAAGCCGCCGCTACCTGTTATCAGAACTACCGCGAACAAGAAAGCAGCGATTGCTTTGGCCAACTTCATGGCTGTCTCCCGACGGGCGGCGCAACGTTCTAGGCGCGTCGTATGCCCGGCTTACCAGGTGGGCATCGTCGCGACGGCCATGGGCCACTGTACAACCTCAACTGAAGCCAAGGTGGGATATACATTTGCAAGGTGGTGGAAATCGGTTGGGTCGCTCCGTGTCAGTTCTGCTGTCCGTGCTTGAAGGACGGTCCGACATCGCCGTTTGACTTCCTCGCGCCGGTTGGCCAGATCGGTGAAAAAGTCGCCCACCTTCTCTCGCACCACTGCCTTGGTGCCCAGGCACCGAGCCGGCCCCGTACTTGATACGGGGTTCACCAAGCGCAGGTTCAAACTGGGCGTGGTCAGCTACGTCGGTAGCGCGTCGCCAGATTTTTGACCAATCGCGCGCTGGCGCATTGTCCCAAATCACCGTCAGTGGTTCGGTGTGTCGCGCCCGCAGTTGCCGCAGGAAAGCGGTGGCGGTGGCGGCCCCCGCATCGGGGTGCGGGGCGGTGGTTGTTACCCGTGGCCCGTTAGTTCCAGCACCTCCACCGCGCCGGTCTCCAGACACACCGCTGAATAGTAGCTGGCCTGCTCGCCCCGGCGCGGGCTGGTGGAGTCCACCAAGGCCGGTTCCCCTTGCAGCGCCCACTTCCCCCGCAGAGCCTGCCCCGTACCCCGATACGGGGTCCGCATCCGCCCGAAAGTGGGCCTCGTCAGCGAAGCAGATCTTGCCTCCAGTCCGTCGCGCCCCGGCTGCCAGAGCAGCATACTCCGCCACAAAGGCGTCCCGCCGCACCGGGTCCGCCTGGCGCAATCGCTTCTTGGGCCGTTTCAGCACGAACCCCAATCGGTGCCGGTAGTAACGTCACCCCGTACTTGATACGAGGTCAGACAACTGCTCCGGCCCAGCGCCAACCCGAAGCGGTCTTGCACAAACCGCCGCACCGCCTTCCAGTTCCAATTGGACAAGTCAATGCCAGACTGGCCGGACGACTTCTGCACCGCCGCCTTCAACTGGGCCTGATGCTTTACGTCCCAGGCGGGGGGGAACCCCCAGTTTGCTCAAAAACCAGCGCCTTAGTACTACAGCCGCAGATTAAGAGCGGGTAGAATTAGGGGCAGTCAAGCAGTGTGAGGTGAGACGGTGGCGGTTGAGATGGCTGATGCGGCGGAAGTGGCCCGGTGGGCTGAGGGCATCGCGGGGGTGCCTGAGTGCATCGCGGGCCGGTTCCGGCGTGCGGAGCCAAGGCGACGGGCGCTGGAGTAGCGGCGGGGGCTGCTCAGTTCCGTAGAGCGCCAGAATGGCTGGCAGTTGGCGGAGCCGGCGGGGGATGCCACTCCGGACGGGGTGCAGCGCCGGCTATCCAGCTACCGGTGGGACGCGGACCAGGTTCGAGCTGACCGCAGGGACTAGGTGGTCGAGCATCTGGGCGCCGCCGACGGGGTGCTGGTGGTGGACGAGACCGGCTTCCTCAAGAAGGGGAGCCAGAAGGGGAGCCAGAAGGGGAGCCAGTCGGTGGGGGTGCCGCGGCAGTACCGCGGCACCGCGGGGCGGATCGAAAATTCCCCAGTGGGAGTATTCCTGGCCGACGCTGGCGCCCGGGGCCGGACCCGGCTGGACCGGGAGTTGTAGCTGCCTCAGGTATGGGTGGCGGACCGGGAGCGACGCCGTGAGGCCGGGGTGCCGGAGCATGTCGAATTGCGCACCCAGCCGCAGTTGGCCCAGCGGATGCTGGAGCGGGCGGTGGGATCGGGAATTCCCTGCGGCTGGGTTACTGGAGACGCGGTCTACGGCAGCGACCGCAACCGGCGGCGGTGGCTGGAGGAGGAGGGCATCCCCCAGGTGCTGGCCCTCAAGAGCAACGAGCAGCTGTGGGCCGGGACCGAAAAGGGGCCCCGCCCAGTGCGGGCCGATCGTTTGGCGTCGTGGGTTGACGAAGCGGGCGGGCAGCGGCTGCGCGCGGGGGACGGCGCCAAGGGTCCCGGATTTTATGACTGGACCACCGTGGCGATAGGGCCCCGGCGGGAGCCGGGCCAAGCGTACTGGCTGCTGGCCCGGCGCAGCATTGCCCAGCCCGCTGAGCTGGCCTACTACGTTGGCGGCGGCCCGTCCGGTACCGCAATGGCGGAGTTGGCGCCGGTGGCGGGCCGCCGCGGGGCCAGCGAGGAATGCTGCGAGGCGGCCCAGGGACCGGTGGGACTGGACCAGTACGAGGTACGCAGCTGGGATGGCTGGTAGCGCCACATCACCCGGGCGATGTTGGCTCACGCTTACCCGGCGGTGCTCAGGTATCAAGCCACCACACCGGGATGCCGGCCGGAAAGGGGGGCGGTCCCGGCCGGGACCGGAGCCTGATCCCATTGACAGTCCCCGAGGTGCGTCGGCGGCTTACCCGCCTGATCTGGACTCCAAACCGGTCTGCTGATTTCGTTCTGTCCTGGTCCCAGTGGAGACGGCGACATCAAGCCAGAGCGCAACAAAGCCACTACCAACGTCGATTATCCCAACTGGTAACAGTAGTGCGGCTGTAGTACTAGGGCAAGTGCTATGCAACTCCATGCCGCCTTTCGACGGCCGTCCAACCGGTCTGCATCCCTGTCGGTGTCAACCAATTCGCGGAATGCTTGGACGCAATACCCATGTGCCAGTTGCTGGCGTGGGCTGAACACTGCTTGCCAAGTTAGCATACCGTACTGCTGTAGCGTATCCGTTTTATTGCCGGCGGGTGGAACGGCCTCGTTGGGCAGGATGTTCTCAACATCCCACCCCGACCTGTTGGCGTCTAGGAGGGTGGCGATGTCGTCGGAGTTGTCGTCCTCGGGGCGGACGGTGCGGAACTCACGGGGTGGTGTGGCCGGCTGGTCTTTGGGCTTGCGAAAGTTGGCCCAGCCGCCCTTGCCATCGGATTTTTGCCACTGGTTTTTGAGGATGACGCAGTACATCTGGTGCCCCATTCGCCCAGCTCCGGCCTCGTCTGCTAGGTAGCCGGTCGCGGTGGTGGCGCCGCAGCTGGGGTAGGGACAGGCGGCCTTACCTCTGGCCACAGTGCCACGGCTCTGCTCTCTGGTGGTGTTTACGACATCGAATTCGCAGACGCCGCGTGCTTCGTCGGGCAGAACGCGGATGCCGGTGCCGGTGCCGTTGCCGTCCAGCCGCCAGTTAGGTGACAGAGGAATCAAGTTCCCACAGTCGGGGCAACTGACGGTGCGACTCCATAAGTATGCCCAAACATACATATGGAGTCGCACCGCGCCTGCGCGCAGGTTTTCGTTGCTTGCCTCATTTTCGTGAACTTGCTGCTCCGGCGGATATACAAAGTTTTAGGCGATAAGCTCGCGCACCCTCGCCAGGTACTTGGAACTGATTTCAGCGTAGGCGTCGCGCAGGGCTGGGCCATACCGCTGGGGCCATGCGCAGGTGGCGCGCAGGATGAGTGTAGCTACGGGGTTCAGCTCGTTGGCGATGGACTGGACGCCCAACCGGCCGGCCTCAAAAGGTATGCCGCCGCCGCCGGCAGTGACGTCCAGCACGACGGGGGCCTGGACTACCAAGTTGTCGTTGAACCATTTGCGCTCGTCGGCAGTGAGGTTGTGGGTGAAGGCGCGCTTGTTGCTGAAACCCCAATCCACCGAAAGGAAGAGTGTGGCGTCGTGGTGAAGGGATGAGAAAGTGCTCCCAGCTTCGGGGATAATGGTTTGTGCAACACGAAACCGACCCGGAACAAGGAGCACCCAACGGATGCTAGCACCCGAGCGCCTCGACCGCATCCAGGTCGCCTTTGACGATCACCGCCTGGTGGCCAATGCCGGACTGCTGCTTCCGGTCACGCTGGCCCATCATCTGGGACTGGGCGAGCTGGTGGATCGCCATGTTGACTTGGGTCGTGTCCCTGGCCGAGCCAACGCTGGGGACAAGATGCTGACCTTGGTGGCCTCGGCGCTGGCCGGTGGCGACTGCATCGACGATGCTGACGCGCTGCGCGCTGGCGGTACGGAGCAGGTGCTGGGGTGTACTGTGAAGGCGCCGTCCACGCTGGGGACGTTCCTGCGGAGTTTCCGGTGGGGCCACGTGCGCCAGTTGGATCGGTTGATCCGGGAGGCGCTGGCCCGAGCCTGGGCAGCTGGAGCCGGTCCGGGCGCTGATCCGTTGACCATCGACCTGGACTCCACCGTCTGCGAGGCCTACGGACTGAGGAAGGAGGGCGCCCGCCGCCACAACTACGCTGGCCAGCGGGGCTATCACCCGCTCCTCGCCGTCGCCGCCGGAACCGGCGACGTGCTGATGGCAAGGCTGCGCCAGGGCCGAGCCAACACCGCTCGAGGCGCGGCCCACTTCCGGCGTGAAACCATCAGCCGAGTGCACTATGCCGGCGCCACCGGCCAACTCACCATGCGGGCCGACAGCGGCTTCTACACCCACGGTATCGTCGCCTCCTGCCGTGATAAGGGTGTCCGCTTCTCCATCACCGTCCGCCAGCACCAGAGCCTGCGCAATCTCATCGAGGCCATACCCGAGGCGGACTGGACGCCCATACCCTACTGGATGGAGGGCGCCGCCGACGTGGCCGAAACCATCTACACTCCCTTCGCGAGTGAGCCCGACGCCGCGCCGGTGCGGCTCATCGTGCGAAGGGTGAAACCTGCCCCCGGCTATGGACTAACTGAAACTATCAAGCTGCCGCGCCCTCTGATCCGTGGTACAGGCCCGAAACTGGAGCATCGGGGAGAGGCACCAGCTGATAGCCCAGTTGCGCCGCCCGGCGCTTGGCCGCGCGCAGCGCCCGGTCCTGATACTGCTTCTCGTAGTACTCCGCGCCGGCATCCACGTACTCCTGGCCGTCGCGCAGCATGGTGTAGATGAGCCTGGCCAGCTTGTGAGCGGTGGCGGTGATGGCCTTGGGCGCACCCAGCTGCGCCTTCTTCCGACGCAGAAATGCGCCCAGGGCGCTATCGGAGCGGTGCAGCGCGTTGGCCGCCAGACGCAATGCCGCCGCCGCGCGGTTGGCGCTGGGCTTGGTCTTTGAGCTGATCACCTTGCCGCCGGTGATGCGGTTGTTGGGGCTCAAGCCCAGCCAGGAGGCGAAGTGCTTGGCGCTGGGCCATTTGGTCATGTCCGTGCCAATCTCGCTGATCACTTTCAGGGCCGTGAAGCCGTCCACGCCGTCGATGCGGGTCAGGTCCACCCCGGTCATCCGGTACAGGTGCGTCCAAACGTCGCAGCGTGGCGCGTTTCCTTTGCTGCGTCTCCGGCCGGACTTCGCCGCTGGAGGATCACCATGGCTGTGATCCTCGAAACGCTCCAACTGGGCTTCAATCTCCCGGTCGCACTCGGCAATCTTATCCTGATAGAACCGGTACAGCTCCAGGGCCTGGGCCAGTTCGAAGATGTGCTCCTACCTCCAATGGCCCTGTAATGACTTGGCGAGGGTCTTCTCGTCGGCCTTGATCCGTCGGTCGCGCAGTCGCGCCAGCTTTCGGGCTTCCCGCTTGCCGCCCACGATGGCCTCCATGATGTCCATGCCGGTCTTGCCCGTGATGTCCCGGATCACGTGGTGGAGCTTCACGTTCATCTGGGTCAGGGCCTTCTGCATGTGCTGGACGTGGTGGGACGCGTACTCCACCAGCATGGCGCGCTGCCGCAGGTAGCTGCGCAGGCGCCGCACCTCCCCGTCGGGTCGGAAGGCTCCGGAGAGCAGGCCGTAGGTGTGCAATTGCTGGAGCCACTGGCAATCCCGCACGTCGGTCTTGCGACCGGGCACGTTCTTGATACGCCGGGGGTCCACCAGTATCACCTGAAACCCCCGTTCCTCCAGCACCCCGAACAGCGGTATCCAGTATACCAAGGAAATTTCGCTACTCGGCAATTGGCGGTTCGGCAGGCGGAAACGCCCAACGGTGTGACGGATTTCGTTTTCGCACTTCAGTAGCGTTGGACTGCTGTGCCCTCTTCTTTCAGCGAAAACGTTGTCCATGTAGTTGATGCACCATGTGGAAGGATTTCATCGTAGAAATCGCACTGGCATCTTGACGTAGAACTACACGGGAGTGAAGGAAATCAGCTATTCCGTTGGTTCGGTCCCTGCGGCGGGCCGTTTCGTTGGCGCTTAAACAATGGGTTGCGACGTTGGTGGTACACCGAAGGTGCGTCTGGCTATTCGATCAAGTCTCTTCATCTCTGCCTCGTTGGGCCCATCTCCCCTTCGAGTTATGCGCATGGCCAGCTGTGATATGGTTACGTGGTCCGCGTTCCTGTGATTGTACGGAGGAACGGCGAGGTGTTCTACCACATTGGTGCCGGCACTGAGGGCAGGCAGGTATGCCGCGATTGCTTGGGCAACCACCGGGGCGTTGAGTACACCGGCGAGGTATGCAGCCTCTTGCTCGGTTTGCAACGGGACGTAGTACACCTTGTGGTCAGGCGTGACGGGCCTTTCCCCCAGCACGGGGTGCTGTTGCTGACCCACGTAGGCAGCCTGGAAGCCGCTGGAGTTCATTTCTCTCCAGACGACCTTCCAGGGAGCCCAAGTGTAGGCGCCGACATTCCACACAGACCAGTGTGGTTGACCATGCTGATACCGGACGTAACTGGAGCGACGCGGCAGTTCCTGTGCGAAGTTCTGCAAGTACGTGAAGGTCTTCGGGTGTGTAGTGGGTAGAAGTGGGTTTCCGTGCATACCTTCTTGGGGTACCAGCAAACCGTCGTTGGGGTCCATGCTGACGGTGAGGCGGCCCACGCCCTCGCCCTGTAGTAACGGATACACATGGTGCTTTTCTATGGGAAAGTCAGTCAGGGCGGGCAGGTGCGGAGTGCGGCCCCGGCTAGGGTCATTGGATACCAAGCACAAGTCAGGGTCGTTGGCGACCTTGACAGTTAGGAAGAAGATGCCGTTGCGGTCGGTACAGACGCCTTTCCGACCGCGGTAGGCGGGTCGCGGCATAGTCTTTAGTATTTTGCTCCATAGGGGTAGCCTGTTGGCCTCCGCTCGTATCCAAGGTCCGCCGTCGTCGCCAGGCAACGGCATTGCCTGCTGCT
The DNA here is from genome assembly GCA_965197635.1 of Dehalococcoidia bacterium. Lineage (GTDB taxonomy): Bacteria > Chloroflexota > Dehalococcoidia > Lucifugimonadales > UBA3495 > Bin87. The sequence goes on along the minus strand of CBDANN010000008.1, from coordinate 1,968,592 downwards.
CGTTGGCTTGGGCCATTTCATGGAAGTCAGCCACCGATTGTATGGGGCGCCTCCGCCCGCGCCCGGTGCGGGGTATGCTCCAAACGCGATAGGGCAACGGGTATTTAGTGGACTTCCCATTGGACAGTACGATGAAAACCGGGCGGTTCGAGACCTGTTCGAAAGGTCGTATGTCTTTGAAACCGTTGGTGCTAGTTAATATCAGAGGACGAATTGGGCAATGGAGCGATGGATGCGTCCGTTTTCGTCCGGTTCCAGTCCATCCCACTGCACCAGTATGTTGAAGGCGGCCATCAGGTAACTCAGATGCGCCTCAAATCCTCGCCAGGTGTTATGACGCATCTCCTTGCTGCCCCACACCGTGGTCATCATGGAGAAGGTGGTTGCCACGATCATCCGCACGTTCCATTGGCCGCGACGACACCGTTTCACGTTGTCTGGGTCGCCTTTGGCGCGGTGCAAGCCGGTGTCGGTCAGTATGATCATCTGGCCGTCGTAGCAGGCCAACAGGGGTAAAAACCGCTGGTCATGGACGTTGGCAGTGGCGCAGTCCCAATCCACAATCAGCCCCAATTTGTTGAGCACGACGCAGAGTTTGCCGCCCACGATCCAGCGATGATTGGACTTGCCGCGCCGGCCCACCTGATGGAGCTGACGCCCCGCCCTTACCGGATGGCCCAGTGCGATGCCATAGCTGTCGGCCACGCCCAGGATGGTGGGCGGAGCCAGGAAACAGCCGCTCCAGCAGGCTTTGGCTTCCAGGCGGCGGAAGCGGCGGGTGCGCTCGGGCAGCTGGGGAAAGAGGTCTCCATAGTTGTGCCGGAGCCAGTCGTAAAAGGCGCGGCGGCTGACGCCCTTGATGGCGTAGCGCGCTCCGATGGTGATCACTTCGCCCAGGGAGCGGACCGCTTGGGGATGATGGGGAAGTTCGGGCAGGGCATCGTCGATCCGGCAATAGAGTTCGGTGATAAAATCGGTAATGTTCACGGGGTTCCTCCGCTGTCGAGCGTATCAACTTACAGCATAAGCCCCAATCCACCGAAAGGATGAGGTTGGTGTCGTGCTGAAGGGTTGAAAAAGTGCTCCCGGCTTCGGGGATAATGGTTTGTGAGACACCAAACCAACCCGGAACAAGGAGCACCCAACGGATGCTACCACCTGAGCGCCTTGAGCGCATCCAGGTCGCCTTCGACGATCACCGCCTGGTGGCCAACGCCGGACTGATCCTGCCGGTCACGCTGGCCCATCACCTGGGTCTGGGCGAACTGGTGGACCGCCACGTTGACTTGGGAGATGCACCGGGTCGTGCGAATGCTGGGGACAAGATGCTGACCCTGGTGGCGTCGGCCCTGGCCGGTGGCGACTGCATCGACGACGCCGACGCGCTGCGCGCTGGCGGGACCGAGCAGGTGCTGGGCTGTGTGGTCAAGGCGCCGTCCACGTTGGGTACGTTCCTGCGGAGTTTCCGTTGGGGCCACGCGCGGCAGCTGGATCGGGTGAGCCGTGAGGCGCTGGCCCGAGCCTGGGGCGCCGGGGCCGGACCGGGCGATGATCCGTTGACCATCGACCTGGACTCCACCATCTGTGAGACCTACGGTCCGGCCAAGGAAGGGGCGCGCCGCCACACCTACACCGGCCAGCGGGGCTATCACCCGCTGTTCGCCGTCGCCGCTGGCACCGGCGACGTGCTGATGGCTCGGCTGCGCCAGGGACGCGCCAACACCGCTCGCGGCGCGGCCCACTTCCTGCGAGAGACGGTAAGGCGAGTGCGCTACGCCGGAGCCACCGGACCGCTCACCATGCGGGCCGACCGCGGCTTCTACAACCACGACATCGTCGCCGTCTGCCGCCAGATGAAGGTCCGCTTCTCCATCACCGTCCGCCAGCACGCCCAGTTGCGCAATCTCATCGAAGCCATACCTGAAGAGGACTGGACGCCCATCCCTTACTGGATGGAGGGCGCCGCCGACGTGGCCGAAACCAGCTACACTCCCTTCGCCAGTGAGCCCGATGCTGTGCCGGTGCGTCTCATCGTCCGAAGGGTGCAGCCCACGCCCAACTCCCAGCTGGCCCTCTTGGTCGACTACAGCTATCACGGCTTCATCACCGATAGAGACGGCGACACCCTGGAACTGGAGGCCGATCATCGCCGCCACGCCGAGATCGAGAACGCCATCCGCGACCTCAAGTACGGGGTGGGTCTCAACCACCTGCCCTCGGGCCGCTTCCCCGCCAACGCCGCCTGGCTGGCCGTCCAGACGATGGCCCACAACCTGGCCCGCTGGACCACGCGCCTCGGGCTGGGCGAGCCGGTGGCGACCACCAAGACCCTGCGCAGGCGCTTCTTCTCCCTGGCCGGACGCCTCACCCGCAAGGCACGCCGCCTCACTTTGCATCTCCCCCAGGGCTGGCCCTGGCGAAACCAGTTCAGCAGCGCCCTGGCCAGACTGCGCGCACTGCCACTCCCTTCTTGACCACGCCCTCGGCGTCTGACCTGTCCACCAGATTACCTAACTGTCTGGCCCAGCCGCGCCAGGCTCGGCTCCTGATGGCCTCCGCCGGCGATCGGCGCTGAAAATCGCTTCCCGCGCCGCTACTACGGGTCGTCAACATCTCTTTGGACCGGCATCCACGCCCCACATCGTCCATTTCATCGGCATCAGGTCCCCGCCAGCCCGATCCCTGGTCCCTCATCCCTCCTCTGACCGCCGCCACGGTTTCCCTTCGGTGGTAGTTGCTCCGATGGTCGGTATGTTTGTGGTGCCTTCTGAATTCTCGTTTTCGTGGCGGTGTCGCCCACTCGTTATGTCTGTCGTTGTATGACTTGGGCGATTTCCTTGGCGATTTCCTCTATCGTGAAGTCAGCGGTGTTGCGTGCTACCTTGTCAGCTAGCGACGGACTTTCCGCGATGACTTGTGCTTTGGTCAAATTGTGCCAGATCGGCAGTATGCCCTGCTTGCCGGATATGCTCATCGTTGTGATGCCATCAAGCTCGTATTGGGGCCAGCCCTTTGCGAAGAAATGAGCCGACAGTACGACTATTCCGAATTTGCTGTGCGCTATCCTGGCGTCAATCTTTCTGCGTAGGCTGTCCCGATGACCAGCTCGAATTCGTCGTACCAGACGGTCAGCCCTGACATTCTCAGCGCGTTGGCGAGCGGGCGTACAATTTCGTCTTTGTCCTCGGCTGCGTGTGATATGAAGACGTCATACTCTTTCAAGGGGACGGTGCCGTCGTTTTCGGAAAGGTCGGGTGGCATATCTGCCATCGCGCGAGCAATTGGTTCTAATGATGGCGGCTGGTATCGTGGCAACGGTTGCCGCGTTTCACGTGGGACTACTGTAACGCTGGCGCGGGATTGGCCCCGTAAGCCCTGCATATCAATTGCTACGTTCCAGCTACCGCTATGGGGTATTGGGATCTCAGCTGGTGATTGCGTCATCAGCCCTCCATAGTAGTTGTGCCGGCGTCCAGATTTATAATTCTGGAAATTGGCGCTATCAAGCAAGCGCACGTTTGCCGCGTTGCCTGAGATGTTCACTACTACAACGTCGCTTTGGTTTCGGTGGCCCAAGTTCCAGTGGCTGAATTGCATGTGCTTCTCCCGTGGCTATTTCTCTACCTTGGTCTCGGTCCATGTGGTCCGGGTGGTGCGCGTGACCTCGGCGACGGTTTCACGGGTGCGTGTCTGCTTTCTGACACGTGGCGTCCATGCCTTCAGCTGCCCAAATGCTATGGAGATCGCGCTTGCAGCGATTTGCACCCATTCTGTCTGTAGGCATCAACTTTATCCTGTCGGTTGTATCCAATCGGGGGACCGCTTCGGTGGTAACAGTTCAGAGTTGCGGGGAAATGAGCAGTTGACGGCAAGCGGCGAGAGGATTTAGACCCTGGGCGCGCCAGGTGCCGAAGAGAGAGGCCAAGGTCATCTTGCTCTGTGTGCCTTGCTCCGAGCGGGTGCCGCCGCTGATCTTGCGACTGATGACCAGGTGGCGCAGGCTGCGCTCGGCGGCGTTGTTGTCCGCTGGCACGTCCGGTTCGGCCACAAAGACAAAGAGTTCCTTGAGGTGGCGCTCGATGCGTCGGCACAGCTTGGCCTGGGTTGCCGACGGGTCGTGCCGGAAGGGTTGGCAGAGGGCCAGCAGTTGTCGTTCCAGGGCCAGTTGGGCGGTGCGCCGCCGCTTGGCCCGGGGATGAGTGCAGGTTTTGGCCCGGTCGTAAATCCCGTGGACAGCGTCGGCCCACCTGGCCAGTGGCGTATCATCGGGGTAGAGGGTGCGCAGGTCATGGATGTCCCGCAGCAGGTGAGCCCAGCAGCGTTGCTTGGGGCCATCGTAATGGTGGTAGGCAGCGTAGAAATCGCTGACCAATACTCCGGAGAAAGCATCGCTCAGGGCTTCATCCACCACCGTCTTGCCCCGGCCCCGCCGCAGAAAATACCGCTCGGTGGGGGTGCTGAAGGTGATTGGTCAAGGGCTCGCACACGTAGCCGTTGTGGCCGTCCTCCCGCCAGCCGGTGTGATTAGTCAAAGATCGTGTGGCGTGGACCACCGGACTGCCCCGGATGCGTTCCACAATGCCCGCCACCACAGCCTGGGCTTTTCGTGCCACCTGGTGCGTCGCAGCTACGATGGCCCCCAGGCTGAGGCGTAACCCGTGCACGGCGTCCAGATACCACCTGATGGTGCGGACGGGCAGCCGGGCCTCCTCCCGCAAGGCGGCAATCAGGCTGATGATGTTGACCCCCAGACGCTGCTTGCCCAGTGCCACGTCGTCCGTTGCCGCTCGGGGCGTCCAGTGGCGTCGGCACCGGGGACAGGTGCGGGCGATATAGACGTGCTCAGTAACCTGCACCGGAACCTGGGGCAGGTCAATGACTTCCCGAGTGCGCTGGGCCCAACCGCCGGACCACCGGGTCCCGCAGTCGGGGCACTGATCCACCGTGTGTTCTACCCGCTGGGTGGGCGTCATACGGGCCCGGGCAAAGCCGTGGGGCCGCGGCTTGCGTGGCAATTTGGGCTGGGCAGGCTTCCGGTCGGCTTTGGGTTTCAGACCGGGCATCCGTCGGGGACCGCTGGGTTTGGCCGGCCCTTCCAGCTGGGCAATCCGTTTCTCCAGGCGCTCGATGATGGCCTGCTGCCGGACGATGATGGCGATGAGGACATCCCGGTCGGCAGTGGCGAGGTCGATTTCCCGATCCATATCCGTTATATGACATAACCACCGCCGGTAGCGCCAGTGCCCCGCAACCCTCTTTCGACAAATTTACCTCACCAACTCTGAACTGTTACCTTCGGTGAGGCCCGATTGCGTCCATCTGCTCTACAGATTATAATTTGCTAGGGTATTACGCCAGTTGGTTTTGATAACAGAATTTTTTACAGAAGGCTGCCACATGTCTGATAAGATGTTGGATAGCGAATGGGAGAGTTGGGCGAACGTTTATGTTCGCTATTCTGCGAGTCTTCGGCGTTCGGGCCGTAGTTCGTTGCGTTCCGTTCCGTAGGTGAGAGTGTGGTTGTGACGGGTGAATTGCATCCTATGGACCCTGACGACTCTGGAGTGAGCGTTTCCCAGATCTCTGGGTCCGAGGTTCCGATGAGTAGGCAAGCGGTTCGGTACCGTGTCTGGGCTTTGGAGGGTCAGGCACGTCGGATGGCGTATATGTGCGCACGCTCTGCCGCACTTCGCGAGTTGTTCTTCGAAGAGTTTGCGAGTTGGTCTGACGAGCCTTGGTTTGAGACCTATGACGGCCTGCCCTTAGAGTCGGTGGATGCCGTCGTCGAGCGGCTCACTGGTAAGGTCCGTTCTGCCTACCCGTAGATCAGCTCTAGCGCCTGGTAACAGTTCAGACTGGGGCGAGTAGGGGTTGGGAGAGGATGGAGTTTAGTGCTTGGTAGGGGTTGCGGCCGCGCAAGCGCCAGGTGCCGAACAAGGAAGCCAGAACGCTCTTGGTGTTGCTCCCCTCCGGTGAACGGGTCCCGCCGCTGATCTTCCGGCTCACCACCATAGGGCGCAGGCTGCGCTCCGCCGCGTTGTTGTCCGCCTTAGCCCGGGGTTCGGCGACGAAGGTGAACAACTCCGGGAGGAAGCGTTCCACCCGCTGGCACCGCACGCTCATGGGCGCATCGCTGTCCAGGCAAGGCTGACAGATGGACCATAGCCGCGGCTGGCACTGCGGTTGCAGCTTTACCCGCTGGGCCCGCTGCACCGTTGCCGGCAGTCCTGGGTCGGGACCGGGATAGGCTTGGGCCTGGTCATACACCTCCCGCACCCGTTGAGCCCATCCGGCCCGACCCTGGTGTTGGGGGTATGGTTCCTTCAGCCGGTGGATATCCCGCAGCAGATGGGTCCAGCAGCTCTGATGCAGCCCTTGCTGCACGTTGTAAGCGCCGTAGCAGTCGCTGACCAGCACGCCGTCAAACTCAGCTCCCAACACCTCCGCAACCACCTCCCGGCCCCGGCTGGGCCGGCGGAGGCAGCAGCGCGCCTCCGGAGCGCTGAAGCTCCAGAGATACCCGTTGTGGCCATCTTCCCGCCAGCCCGTCTCGTCCCCGTACACCACCGGACTGGCTCGAAGCTCTTCTTGCAGCCGGTGGCGCTCCCCCGGGCCGCGCCCGCCGCTCCACGCGCCAAGGCCACCAGTTCCCCCACGCTGCGGCACAGTCCGCGGCGCCACTTCAGGTAGCGTTTGCATCACTCCATAGGGCAGCCGGCACTCCTCCCGGAGCACGCATACTTCCTGCTGGACTGAGATGCCCACCCGTTGCCGCCCCACCACCAGGGCGCCCCAATCCGGTGCGGGGGACCACCGCTGCCCGCACTTCCGGCAAGTGCGCTCCAGCACCACATGCTCAGCCACCCGCGCTCGCACCCGAGGTATGGATATCACCTGGCGGCTTCCGCGTACTCTCCCGCCCAACAGCAGTGTCCCGCAGTCCGGACAACTGGCCGTGGCGTGCTCCTCCCAGTGGGTGGGCTCCTCCCGCCGCCGGGCAAAGCCGTGGGCGCGCTTCTGGCGTTCCTGCTGAGGGCGGTCCGGCCGGTTGGCCTTGACCCAGGAGGGCGGCTTCCGCTCCTTACCTCCCTCCGTTGGAGCCTTCTGCTGGCCTTCCAACTCAGAGATTCGTGTTTCCAGAACCTCAACATGGTCGAGAAGTTGACTAACCAACTGGACTAACTCCTCACGGGAGGCCCTGCCTATATTCACATCCCGGTCCATGCTTTTAGTCTACCCCTGATTTAGCCAGTCTGAACAGTTACAGATTGAAAAACCCCTTGACAACTCGGTCGTCGATAGTATATATTTGGCCCTGCCTCATCGGTAGGTTAACGGATTGCATGTAATAATTCTCGAATTGCGTTGCTTTTGACTTTCAGTTCGCTGTATGATTTGCGTAATCGTTCACATTTGGGTTCAATGATATAAGTATATCGATTTAAAACTGACCGATCATCGTCCCCGAATTGCTCCGCAAATAGATACAGCAATGTCGAGGCATGGAGGAGGCTCCGTGATGCATCACCGGTTCAAAAACCCCAATGTACTAATATTCGCGCCCTTGATGGTGTTCCTGCTGTTCGCTGTCGCCTGTGGCGGGGCGGCGACCGCACCCCAGCCCACCGTGGTCCCTGCCGCCCCCGCCGCTCCGGCTGCTGCCACGGCCCCCGCTGCCTCGGATGAAGCGACCACGCCTCTACCAGTGGCACAGCGCACAGAGGCGGCCCCGACAGAAGGGGAGCCTGTTCAGGAGCGTCTGAGGGTAGCCGTAGTACCGCCCTACATTCAGGGCACCTTAGGCTTCCTCATGGGCGGCACTCCCCAGGGCCTACTTCAACCCATTCAAGAACACCTCGTCCAAGTGGACTACGTCACTGGGGAACTGGTTCCTATGCTGGCCACCGAGTGGGGGGCGACCGCCGACGGCAAAACCTGGACCTTCAAACTCCGGCAGAACATACCCTGCCATCAGGGGGGTGATTTCACGGCCAGCGATGTAGTCCTTGGCTGGGAGTTGGTAACCCGTGAGGACTCCGCCGCCGGCCGCCGCGAGGTGTGGCGGAATCTGGTGGGTGTCAAGGAGAACATTGAAATCGTAAACGACCACGAGTTGGTGTACCACCTGCAGAGGCCCGAGCTGACCATCCCCTTCTTGCTAGCCGATGTCCAGACGGATCTCACTGTCTATTGCAGGGGCTACTGGGACGAAGTAGGCCAGGATGGGTTTGAGAAGAACCCGGTGGGGACGGGCCCCTATGAGTTCCGGGAGTTCAAGCAAGGGACGAACTTTCGCTTCGAGCGTGTGCCCTATAAGCACTGGCGGGTGGACCCGGATTTCAAGGAACTGGAATTCCTCATGGTGCCGGAGGATGCCACCCGGTTAGCCATGATTCTGACCAATGAGGCCGATATCAGCGAAGTAACTCGCGAAGGCCAGGTCGATGTGCTGGCCGCTGGGATGAAAATCGCGCGCAGTAGCTTGCCAGCCTACTCGGCCTGGATCGGTATCGGCGGGCTATACCTGGAGGATAAACGGGACCCCAATGACCCCCATACGAACCTGCTGGTGCGCAAGGCCATGAACCTGGCCATCGACCGAGAAGCAATCAATAAGGCTATCTTCGGGGGCAAGGGCGAATTGATGGCGAATATGCCCTACCATAGCAGCGACGAGTCCTTCAACCCGGAGTGGAAGGTTTACCCCTATGACCCGGAGGAAGCCAAGCGTCTTCTGGTGGAGGCCGGCTATCCATCGGGAGTGGGCATAAAATTTATGATTGGGCCCCTGGCCGGGGTGCCAGAGCTGCCGGACATGGGTCTGGCCGCCGCCCAGATGCTGGAAGCCGTCGGGTTCGACGTAGAGCTGCAAGTGGGCGAGTTCGCCCCCATACGGTCCGCCTTCAGGGCAAGGGAGTTGCAGAACACCCTCTGGACCCACCGCACCGGGTTCTGGCCAGGGTGGCGCAATATCCCGGTCTACTTCACGAGCCCTAAAGCGGAAGGCATTGTGTTCATGTATGAGAACCCGGTGACTGATGCGTTGTACAACCGCTTTATCAACAGTGTCGACGTGGAGGAGCGCCGTCAGCTCATGACCGAGATTGGCGATATCTTCTATGAAGATTACGGCACTATCCCTATGGTGTACCTCTATGGCGAGTACGCCATCAACCCGGACGTGGTAGTAGATTACAAGGTGAACAACAGCTATTTTGGAGCCCTCAAGGGACACGAGTACACCAAGGCGGTACGCAAGTAGGCGGCTCTGTGCATCATTAGGTTAGGGGGCGAGTTGCCTCGCCCCCTAACCTACCACGTGCAGGATAGATCACACCGGAGGCAGCAATGCAACGCTATATCATCCTACGTCTGGGCCAAGCAGTGCTCGCGCTGGTGGTTATCAGTGTCGTGGTTTTCGCCCTGGCGCGGGTTACCGGCAGTCCTATAGACGTTCTCCTGCCCGAGGAGGCGACGGCAGTGGACATAGCACGGGTCAAGGCACGGTGGGGCTTGGACAGGCCCATATATATACAGTACATAAAATATATGGGCAACGTCATCCAGGGAGACTTCGGGGAATCCTTCAGATTCCGGGGCTCCGTCTCGGATATGATATGGGAGCGGTTGCCCGCCACCGTCCAACTGGCAGGCTTTGCCGTCCTGGTAAGCGCCGCCCTCGCCCTGCCTATCGGGATCATTGTGGCGGTGAAAAAAGATACTCCCATCGACACCATGGGCAAGATAATTGCCCTGCTGGGACAGTCGCTGCCTTCCTTCTGGCTGGGCATCGTCCTCATGTGGATTTTCGCGGTCTATCTAGATTTGTTGCCAACCTCAGGGAGGGGCGGGATAAGCCACATGATCCTCCCTGGCATCGCCTTGGGGTGGTACAACGTAGCGGCGTTGATGCGCCTGACCCGTTCTTCTATGCTAGAGGTACTAGACACCGAATACGTGAAGCTGGCCCGGATTAAGGGCATCCCAGAGTGGAAGGTAATCTGGAAGCACAGCTTTCGCAACGCCCTCATCGTTCCCCTCACCTACTTCGGCCTCATCGGTGCGGTAATAATGACCGGATCCGTGGTTATCGAGACCGTTTTCTCCTGGCCCGGAGTGGGGCAACTCACCATAGAGGCCCTACGGTCTAGGGACTACCAGGTTGTTCAGGCGATGGTCCTCATGTTCGCCACTGGCTTCCTGGCGATTAACCTGCTGGTGGACATTCTCTACGCCTATCTTGACCCCCGTATCCGGTACACCTAGCACCGGTACACCTAGCACTGGATCTATTAGCGAAGCGAGGAAGGAGTTCCCCGATGGCAATAATAGCAATTCCCAAGGGACGTCCGTGGGACGTAATTTCCGGAGTGTCAGCAGTATCACGGAGACTGGCCTGGATTCGGCGCTATCCCCTGTTGCCTCTGGCTATCCTGCTACTGGTGCTGGTACTTCCTGCTGTCTTCGCCAACCAGATTGAGCTTCACAATCCCGAAATAGGAAACCTGAATGACCGGCTGTTGCCGCCTTTCTGGGTCGGAGAGGAGATTGTGCAAGGGGAAGTGGTCCGGGAGGCTGGGTCGATGAAGTTCCCGCTCGGGACCGACAAGCTGGGTCGGGACAACTTCAGCCGGATGGTTCATGGGGCCAGGATTTCGCTAACAGTGGCCCTCCTGGCTATTGCCCTTGGGGGAGTGGTGGGTACCGCTCTGGGGCTCATGGCCGGGTACTTCGGCGGCAAGACAGATGCTGTTATCATGCGCGTCGTAGACATCAAACTTGCCTTCCCGTCTATTCTGCTGGCCCTGGTGCTGGTGGCGGCTTTTAAACCCCACCTGGTCACGGTAGTAATGGTCATCGCTATACTACTCTGGGCCCGCTATGCCCGGCTGGTGCGGGGGGAGGCTTTGGCCATTAGGCACCGGGACTTCGTGGACCGGGCCCGGGTGGCGGGAGCTTCTGACTTACGCATCATGCTCAGACATATCCTTCCCAACCTGGTAAATACGGTGGTGGTGCTGGCCACCCTCGAGGTAGGCCACGTCATCATCCTAGAGTCCACTCTCAGCTTCCTGGGGGCCGGCATACCCCCGCCCACACCCGCCTGGGGCCTGATGGTAGCCGATGGTCGGACGCTGATCATCAACGCCTGGTGGCTGGCGTTCTTCCCCGGCCTGGCCATCCTGATCACGGTGCTCTCCATGAACCTGTTCGGTGATTGGCTGCGGGACAAGCTAGACCCTAAACTGAGGAACGTGTAGCTATGCGCGTAGGTGAAGAGGAGGTTTCCTGAGGTCAAGCAGTGTTCCTGGACCCCTGGTCTTCCTTCTTCCTTGTGTTCCCGAATGCGGGTGCAGGACGTCGTGGCGGAGCTTCTCCTGGTAGTGAACCGGTTGGTGTCGAAGCAGGAGAAAGTAGGCCTGTCCTCCCTGCACCACCTGCTGGGCGATGTTCTTCTGGCAGCCCATGGCATCTATCGTTACTAAACCGGAGCCAAGGTGAAATGTGCAGGATGATAGGGTAAATTGGGGCCAGTTGGGTTGCATAGTTTCGGGAGTTGCCAGAGGTTAGTGATGGGCGTGAGAGAGCTAGACCGGTCTCTGGAACAATGGCAGATGGGAGAGCAGGACTTGCGCCGGAGGATGCTTCTGGCGCCGACGCCCCGGGAGCGGGAGCGATGGTACGCCATGCTGCTGCTGGCCCAGGGCTTGACGGCAGCGGCCACGGCGGAGGCCCTGGAGCGAAACCCACACCATTGCTGGGTGGGCGTCGGCCTTCGGTGAGGGAGGACTTGCCGCCCTGATATTCGAGCAGACCGGAGGTTCCCCCCGCCCTTGACCAAGCGCAGCGGGAGGAGTTGAAAGGGGCGGTGCAGAACCGCCCGCCACGTCGAGTATCGAATTGGCCAACTGGTATTGGAAGGTGGTTCGGCAGTATGTTTTGGAATGCTTCGGGGTCAGTTTGAGCCGCCGCAGTTGTCTGACCCCGTATCAAGTACGGGGTGACGTTACTACCTGCACCGGTTGGGATTTGCCTTCCAGAGGCCCAAGAAGCGCTTGGTCAAGGCGGACGCCGAACTGCGGGGCAAGTGGGTGCTGCAAGGTGAACCGGCTCTGGTGGGTTCGACTAGCCCGCAGTACGGGGAGAAGGCCGCCTATTATTCGGCGGTGTGCCTGGAGACGGGCGAGGTGGCATGGATGGCACTGGAGGGCAACAGCAACTCTGGAACCTCGGTTGCCTTGCTGAGGCAACTGAGGGGAAAGCGCCCTGAGCCGCTGCAGATCATCTGGGACAACGCCCCAGCGCGCGATTGGTCAAAAATCTGGCGAGGCGGTGCGGGAACTTCTGAGAGTTCCTGGACTGAATCTGAGGTTGGCGAACCCCGTGTCAAGCACGGGGCAGGCTCTGCCGGGCTACCGCCCGGACTGCAACGCCGCTGAGGCCATCTGGGGCTGGGCGAGAGAGGAAGCCACGGGCAATCTGTGCCTGGGAAGCAAGGCGGCGGTGCAGGAGCGGGTCGGCAAATTCCTGTCGAGTCTGACTGCCCGCAAAGACGAGGTGAAACGGCGCTGCCGGACCGTACTGCAGTCAAGGAGCGAAACACTCTTGCGGAACTCCCGGTTCGATTCCCAACACCCTCCGAATGCACATCCCACCTTGGCTTTGGTTTAGGACGACGGAAGTCAGTATAGACACCGGGTTCACCGGCGACTTGACACTACCCACAGTAGCAATCGAGTTGCTGAGGTTGACCTTGAGAGGCCTTTCGAATTTCAGAACCGGCAACGGCATAAAGGCGTTTAACGTTTACGCTGGCGCAGTGCAATGGCGCAGAGTTATCCGGTACGTTGCCGTGCTTGAATCAGAAACCTCGCACTAATCGGCGTCGGCCTGCTGTGGGATAATAACCTGTCCATAGACTTCAAGCTCGGCGGCGACGTTACCGTTACGGAGTTGCCGGAATCCTGACGACGCAAGGAGGAATTATGACCAGCAGCAACGGCCACAAAACTAATCAGCAAGTAGGAACCACCGTCCTCATCGTGATGATGGAGGTGGACGAGGCCGACGACGAGGTGTTCAACAAGTGGTACAACGAGGAGCATTTGCCGGAGCGAATATCCATTCCCGGCTACATCAGCGCCCGGCGGTTCATGCTTGATCCGGAGGACGGACAGGCCAACGGCGTGTTGCGCTACCTGTGCATCTGGGAGTTGGAGAACGACAGCCCGCTGCAATCCCAGTTGTACAAGGACCAGAACGCCAAGCCCACGCCGACCAAAGAGGCGGCTAACGCCGTAATCAAACAGCGGGCGCGGGGTTTGTACAAGCAGGTTTTCCCGGCGTCCGGCGTTTTTGACGACCGGGCCGGCTACACCTACCCGGACGGGGTACGCATCGGCGCGTAGCTTCAGAACTCGGCGTTGCGGGGGGTGCGGGGGAAGGCGATGATGTCGCGAATGTTCTGCATCCCCGTAGCAAACTGCACGGTGCGCTCGAAGCCCAGTCCGAAGCCGGCGTGGGGAGCGGTGCCGTAGCGGCGCAGGTCCAGGTACCACCAATAGGGGGCGTCGTCCAGTCCCGCTTCCGCCATGCGGCGTTGCAACACGTCCAGGCGCTCCTCCCGCTGGCTGCCGCCGATGATTTCGCCGATGCGCGGGACAAGAACGTCCAAGGCGCGAACGGTTTCGCCGTCGTCGTTCAGTCGCATATAGAACGCCTTGATGCTGCTGGGGTAGTCGGTGACGATGACCGGCCGGCCCACCTTGCGCTCGGTGAGATAGCGCTCGTGCTCGGACTGTAGGTCGGAACCCCACTGGACGGGATAGTCAAAACTCTCGCCCGACGCCTGGATTGCGGCCACGGCCTCGGTGTAGGTCATGCGCTCAAAGTCCGAGTTGGCGATGTCCTCCAGGGTGGTGATCAGTTCCTTGTCGTAGAACCGGTTGAAGAAGGCCATGTCCTCCGAACAGGTCTCCAGCACGTGGGCGAAGATGTAACGCAGGAAGTCCTCGGCCAACTGGGCTAAGTCGTCCAGGTCACAGAAGGCGACCTCCGGCTCCACCATCCAAAACTCGGCCAGATGCCGTGAGGTATTGGAGTTCTCGGCGCGGAACGTCGGCCCGAAGGTGTACACGTCGGACATTGATTGCGCGAAGATTTCGGCCTCCAACTGTCCGCTCACCGTGAGAAAGGCAGGACGCCCAAAGAAGTCCGCATCATTGTCCACACTACCTCCCGCGAGAGGCAGGTTGTTCAGGTCCAGCGTGGTGGCGCGAAACATCGCGCCGGCCCCCTCGGCGTCGCTGGCCGTTATGATGGGCGTCTGGACGTACAGGAAACCCCGCTGTTGGAAGAACTGGTGGATGCCGAAGGCCATGGCGTTGCGGACACGAGCCACCGCGCCGAAGGTGTTGGTACGAGGACGTAGGTGGGCCAACTCGCGCAGGAACTCCAGGGTGTGCCGCTTCTTCTGCAGCGGGTATTCTTCGGGATCGGCCCCTCCGAGCAACTCCAGGCTGTTAGCGGCGATTTCGTAGCGCTGGCCGCGGCCGGGCGATTCCTGCAAAACGCCATCGGCGCTCACGCTGCATCCGGTGGTCAACCCGTTTACCAGCGAGTAGTCGGGGCAGTTGGCGTCAACGACGATCTGGAGGTCGGCCAACGTGGAGCCGTCGTTGATCTGCACGAAGGCGACGCCGCCGGATGAGCGCACCGTCTTCACCCACCCCTTCACGTTCACGGGGTTGGGTGCCTCATCGACAGCGCCGGCGGAAAGGAGGTCTTTGATGCGGGTGCGTTGGGTAGGCATGGCGGGCCTCCATATCTACATGATTACACGCCGATTTTAGCACAGGGGCGGTTGGTCTATCGCCGGCGCTGGTTAGTATAATGACTGCATACGGACGAAGTTATATGGGCGCCACGGCTAGGGTCGTCTCAAGATTCCCGACGCAAAACTGATTAGCTTTGTGTTCCAGCCGTGCTTGATGGGCACGGCGCTTGCGGCCTCGGCAGGTCGTATGGAGAAGTGCCAATGATCCCCGGTGAAATTACCGATCTGGTCGCACAGGGCGAATCGGAAACGCTGGAGTTCAAAAAGACTACTGGCGAACGAACTGAGGTGGCAAAAACTGCCTGCGCTATGCTGAATCACCGTGGTGGCGTCGTCCTGATAGGCGTTACCAACGAAGGAACTGTCATCGGCCAGGATGTAGGAGACCACACGATTGAACGAGTGGTGGAGGAGTTGCGAAATATAGACCCTCCCGTGTTCCCCACCATAGACCGGTTTCCCGCAGGGAACGGCAAGACAGTGCTGATGATACGGGTCAGCCGAGGGGCGATGCGGCCTTACACCCACAGGAGCGTCTCCTATCGAAGAGTCGGCAACACCACCCGACTTATGACACGGGAGGAATATAATCGGACGCTACTTGATCGTATGCACAGCGAAGAGCGCTGGGAAAACCAGGAGGCAACCGGCTGGTCAATAGAGGATCTTGACCTCGGCGAAGTTCGTCGCACTGTGACCGAAGCAACCAGGATCGGCAGAGTAGGCGACCCAGGAACGGCTGAGCCTGCGGAACTGTTGCTGAGCATGGGCCTCGTCAAAGACAGTATGTTGTTGCGGGCCGCAGTTGCTTTGTTCGGAAACAACCAACGCATTGCGAATGAATGGACGCAGTGTCTATTGAGAGTCGCCCGTTTCCAGGGTATCGACCGTACCGATTTTCTGGATAACAGACAATTCCGTGGCAACGCCTTCACACTCTTGGCGCAGGCAGAGCGATTTATCCTTCAGCATCTGCCCATAGCAGGGCGCATTGTGCCGGATTCTTTCGTGCGGGTGGACGAGCCCCTTTACCCGCCATTGGCGTTGCGTGAAGCGCTGGCCAACGCTTTCTGCCACCGCGATTACACCAGCGGCGGCGGGTCGGTAGCCGTTGGCATCTATGACGACCGTTTGGAGATCACTTCAACCGGCCCGCTGCATTTTGGGCTAACGCCGGAAATGCTTTTCCTTCCCCACGAACCCCAGCCCTGGAACCCTTTGATTGCCAATGTGTTCTATCGACGCGGCATCGTTGAACAATGGGGACGGGGAACGATTAGAATGGCGGAACTAACCACCGCAGCCGGGTTACCGCGCCCCGAAATTGAAGACAATGGCAATTCCGTTACCGTCCGATTCCTGCCAAGCCAGTATGTGCCGCCCCATCGAGTAGGGCATGAACTGACCGAACGGCAAAGAACAATCCTTGCCTTGCTGAACGAGTCTCACACCGGATTGGCGCTGCGGGAAATCCTCGCCTATCTTGAGGAGGATACTACGCGACGGCAAGTGCAACGAGACTTGTCAACGTTGAGAGAGTTGAATCTGGTCACGAATTCCGGTCAAGGTCGGGCCCTCCGATGGCAATTCGCCTGAACTGAAATGATGTGCAATTACGGTGCAATTACGGTGCAATTACGGTGCAATTACGGTGCAATTACGGTGCAATCAAAACCCGGCTGGGCGCAGTTGGCCATTTTGACGCTGCTGCGCCGACACCGTTATCGCAATTGCAACCATGCCCTCCTACTCTCACATGGGGCACTACCGAGACGAACTGGCGCGACTCATTGAGTTCTGCGGCTCCGCTAACGAGTTGAACACCTGCCTCGCCTTCCGGGACCGCCCGGCCATTGTACCGCACCGACCACCGGGAGCGAACAGCTCTGGCACCCAAGTGCGGGCTGGAGGCATCTTCTCAGACAGAACAGTGCAAAGCGTTCTGCCTTGATCACGCCCGCCGCTAAATCCCCGGCCGTTCCCTATGCCACTCCGTCGCCTGCTGATAGGCGTGGGCAATATTCAGCAGCCGACCCTCCGCAAGATGCGGCCCGATCAACTGCAATCCCACTGGCAGCCCCTCGCTGAAACCGCACGGCACGGACATGGCCGGCAGCCCCGCCATGTTCACCGGCAGCGTGTACACGTCCACCAGGTACATCCGCACCGGATCGTCGGTCCGCTCTCCGATGGGAAACGCCACCACCGGCGACACCGGCGCCGCCAGCGCGTCCACTTCCTCAAACACCCGCGCAAAGTCCTGTCGGATCAGCGTCCGCACCTGCTGGGCCTTGCGGTAGTAGGCATCGTAGTAGCCCGAGGACAGGGCGAAGGCCCCCAGCATGATGCGCCGTTTTACTTCCGGGCCGAAACCGTGCTGACGGGTGCGCTCCATGGCCTCCCACATATCGCCGTCGCCCTGGTGGGAATAGCCGTACTTCACGCCGTCGTAGCGGGCCAGGTTGGCGGAGCATTCCGACGGGGCGATGATGTAGTAGCAGGCCAAGGCATACTCTGTGGTAGGCAGGGAAACCTCGCGGATTTCCGCCCCCAGAGCGGCCAATTGGTCGATGGCGGCGGTGACAGCGTCCCGCACGCCGGCGTCCATCCCGTCGGCGAAATACTCGCTGGGCACTCCCAGGCGGAGGCCGGAAATGTCGGCAGTCAGGGCGGCGGAGTAGTCGGGAACCGCATCGGGCAGTGAGGTGGCGTCGCGGGGATCGTGGCCGGCGATGGCCTGCAGGATGAGGGCGCAGTCGGTGGCGTCTCGTGCCAACGGGCCAACTTGGTCCAGCGACGATGCGTATGCCACCAGCCCGTAGCGACTGACCCGCCCGTAGGTGGGCTTCAGTCCGGTGATGCCGCAGAACGACGCCGGCTGCCGGATGCTGCCGCCGGTGTCGGTGCCCAGGGCGAAGGGGGCCGAGCCCGACGCTACTGCTGCCGCTGAGCCGCCGCTGCTGCCCCCGGGAACGCGGGACGTGTCCCAGGGATTGCGTGTCGGAAAGAACGCCGAGTTTTCAGTGGACGACCCCATGCCGAACTCGTCCATGTTGCCCTTGCCCAGCAGCACAGCGCCCTGCTCGCGCAGGCGAGCGACGGCGGTGGCATCGTACACCGGGACGTACTCAGCAAGCATCAGGGAGGCGCAGGTAGTCGGCACGCCCTGGGTGCAGAGCAGGTCTTTGATCTGCATGGGAACGCCGGTAAGTGGCGATGCGTCGCCGGATGCGATCCGCCGGTCGGCTTCGGCGGCCTGTTGACGGGCGACGTCCGCAGTGACGGTGATGTATGCGGACAGCCGATCATCAACGGCGGCGATGCGCTCCAGGCAGGCTTCGGTCAACTCCGCACTGCCGATTTCCCGACGGGCCAGCAGCGCGGACGCCTCAGCTGCGGTGAGCTGCCAGAGTTCGGACATGTTGCTATTCATCCAGCACCGCGCGCACTTGGAAGAAGTCGCCCCGCCGCCGGGGTGCGTTGAGCAGAGAATCCTCAGCGTCCAGGCTGTCGGTGGGTTCGTCGTCCCGCAGCACCGTGTCCAGCCCGGCGACGTGGGCGGTGGGCTCGACGCCGGACGTATCCATGCTCTGCAGCGCCTCGAACTGGTCCAGAATATCGGACAGTTGTCGAGCGAAGGCCTCCGTCTCCTCTTCGGAGAGCGAGATGCGGGCCAACGCCGCGATGTGTTGGACCTGGGAGCGGTCTATGGGCATTGCGATCCTCGGTTGGGGAACAGACCAGATTGGCTCGGCTCCATTAGCTCATCTCCGACCCGCCCGACACGCTGATGCTCAGGCCGGTCATGTAATCGGATTCAGCCGATGACAGGAATGCCGCCATTCGCGCGATGTCGTCGCCTTGGGCGATGCGGCCCAGGGGAACCCGGATTTCACGTTCCCGCACCATCATGGCGCGGTGTTCCTCGCCGGAGGTGCCGGCGGGGGCCAGCGCGGCGGCAATGAAGTCCACCCGCTCGGTGTCCACCAAGCCGGGGCAGATGGCGTTGACGTTGACGCGGTAGGGAGCCATCTCGTGGGCCAGCGACTGGGTGAATCCGATCACGGCGAACTTGCTGGCGCAGTAGGCCCCGTAACGGGCGATGCCGCGCTTGCCGGCTCCCGACGAGATGTTGATGATCTTGCCGGGGCCGCCCCGGTCGATCATGTGCCGGCACACGGCCCGGCTGACCAGGTACGTGCCGCGGACGTTGACTCGCATCACCTCGTCGAAGGCGTCCTCTTCCAGCTCGACGATCAGCACGCGGTCCCGTCCCGGCCTCGAACCGGCGTTGTTGACCAGGATGTCGATTTTGCCGAACTCGCTCAGGGCGTCGCCGACCATGGCGTCCACCTGGGCGCTGTCGGAAACGTCGTAGTAAAGACCGACGCTGCGGCGGCCCAGGTCCTGAATTTCCTGCACGACGCTGGGCAGTCCTTCCCAGCCGTCCAGGCGGTCCTCGGTGCGAATGGCATCCAAGGACGCTTCAATGTCGGTGACGATTACGTCAGCGCCTTCGGAAGCAAGGCGAGTGGCGATGGCGCGGCCAATGCCGTGGCGTCCGCCGGCGCCGGTAACGAGGGCAGTTTTGCCGTTGAGATCATACATCGGAACAGTCTCCTGTGTGTGGAGTAGGTTACGTTGAGGGGACCGTTGCAACCGCTACATAATTTCAGGCCCTGTAGCGGCTGGCGCATCCAATTTCCAGGAAAGAGACCTCGACGGTAAACGCGGTCACCTACGTGAAATCGCCGGACTGTTGCATCGCTAATCTCTGCCCGGCCAATCCACCGTGTGGTCGTGGTGGTGCAGGGCGTAGGTTCCACCGGCAGCGTGGACGACCAGTTGATGACCGAAGGCATCGGCCAGGACGGATTCCATCAGGACTTCCTCGGGTGGGCCGTAGGCAATCAGGCGGCCGTTGATCACGGCCACGTCGCTGGCGCGGGTGGAAACGCAAGTCAGGTTGTGGGTGCACATTATGACGGTGGTTCCCGTCTCGCGTAGGCGGTCGACGATGTCAAGGAACCGATGCTGGGCGGTGGGATCGAGGCCCGCCATCGGTTCGTCCAACAAGAGGACGGACGGACCCGCCGCAATGGCGCGGGCCAGCAGGGCGCGTCGGCGCTGGCCGCCCGATAGTTCACCGATGCCCCGCCGGCGCAGGTCCGCCAAATCAACGGTGGCCAAGGCTTCCTCGGCCGCCTCCCGATTGGCCCGGTTGTGGGACCGGAACAGGCCGCGCGTGGGCGTCAAGCCCATCATCACCACGTCCCACACCGACACCGGGAAGTTCCAATCCACCTGTTCCGCCTGGGGTACGAACCCGATCTGCTTGCGCATCTCGCCGCTGGGCCTACCATGGACAAGGATTTGACCGCCGTTCGGCTTGACCATCCCCACCACGGACTTGAGCAAAGAAGATTTGCCCCCTCCGTTGGGGCCAATAATCCCCGACAAGCTGCCGCTTTCCACCGAAAAGGAAACATCCTTCAAAGCTACGATCGGTCCGTATCTCACGCTAACGTGTTCAAAAGCCACGACCTGCTCGGCGGAGCCGCTGTGGGTATGGCTCTGGCCGTTTCGGGAATGGACATGCCCGTGTTCTGAGTACGCTGGGAGGGCACAGCCGGGGGCAGGATTGATCATGTTTAGGATCGGAACCAGTCGTCGCCAGCGGGAGGCCAGGGGTTTTCCGCGTCAAGAACCTGGGAAAGCTGGGTGAATGCTCCTTTGAACGTGCTGGGATGCAGCCAGATGCTGTTGAAACCCAGGTTGACGTAGTTGTCGGTGCGTCGGGAGGTGGTAAACCGGATGTCCTGGGTTTGCAGGTAGGCGTCGGTGGCCAGGGAGTCGGCGATTTCGTATATCGTGAGGTAGATGCCCTCACCATATCGATCCAGGAAACGACCGGAAGGGGAGTCCGGACTGGTGGGCTGGGCCAGTTCGATGAAAGTGTCGCCTCCCGTCAGCGGTAGCACCGCGATTTCAAGATCGGTGAAACTGATTTCAAACCGACGGGTGGGTTGCAGGCCGAACATCCTGCTCCAGTGGTCAATGGCCGCGTCCAGGTCGTGGACTATTACGGCCATTTGGCGTAGCTGGACGGTGCCGGGTTGGTGATCGGACGTCTGCCAGTCGGAACCGGCGGCCGGCCACGGGTTGTTGGGGTCGGTTACCTCGATTATTTCCAGGAACGCCCCGTTGCAGGATGATGGATGCAGGAATGCGGAACGGGTTCCATTGGTAAAGGGTTCGGCGTGCTGGGTTTCGCCCGTGATGCGGATGCCCATATCCCGGAGGTGTGGGATGAGGCGGTCGTATTCCGCCGTTTCAAAGATCATGAGGTACGGGGCCTCGCCGCGACGCTGCAGAAAACGGGCGCCGGCGGAAGTTTCGTCCGTCGGCGCCAGCAGTTCCACGAACGTGCCATTGCCGGCCGGCAACACCGCATTGTCCAATCCGAACTGCGGCAGAGAGCCGGTGCGGGAAGGAGCCATGCCCAGGACGCGGCCGTAGAGATCAACCGCCTCCGGCAGGTCGTTGACCATCATCGCGATTTGTCGAAGTTTGTGCAGCATAGTCAAGCGCCGTTACGAAGGTATCGCGAAACGAGGCGCTACGTTTCGGACAAAATGAACTGTTGGAGCCGGGAACTGAGGAGTTACCCGCGCGAGGGTAACTCCAGCAGCGCGGTGCCGATGACGTAAGGCCGGTCCGGGACCGGCCCGGTCATCGTGATGTCGCACTGAATGTGGTTGCCGTCATCGTCCTGGTCGGTGTCGCTGATCTGGATGCCCACATACAACGGCTGGTTGTGAGGAACCGTGCCCCGGAAAACCAGGTCCAGGTCGGCGACGACGCCAGCGCCCGCCCAGTCGGTGAGCACCCGGGAGATCAGCGCCATGGTCATGATGCCGGGAACAATCGGCGCATCCAGCCCAACCTTTTCTGCTTCAGCCTGGTCGGTAAAGCGATTGGGCGCCGGGTTGCCCCACAGCGAGCAGAAATCCACAACCTGGTCGTCGGCGACGGAAATTACGGCTGGGCCTATCTCGTCGCCCAACTCCACGTCTTCGAAGTACAGTTTGGCGGACTGTTGATTGGTCAAAGATCCCATTGCGGCGTTACTCCCTCACGACCTGGGAACGCTGCACGTCGGCCACAACCACCCCGTCCTGGTTGCTGAAGGTGGTTTCCCACACGACGTGGACCATGGTGCCGGAGCGCCCGGTCTTGGTGTACACGTCCTTGAGGTGGGACGAAGCGGTGAGGCGGTCGCCCACGACGATGGGCGCTCGCGGCTCCACCCGCTGCCCGCCGTGGAACTGACGCCTCCCGAACTGGAGCTTGACGTCGGGAATCTCGCCACGCTCGAAAAGGACGCACAGGGTGGGCGGAGCGACTTGGTTGGCGTAGCCGGCGGTGCGAGCGGCTTCGGCATCGGTGAAGATGGGATTGTCTTCGCCCACGCTGCGAACGTAGGTGTCGATAATCTCTTTGGTCACCTCAAAGGGGCCAGACTCGTGCTCAACGCCGTAAAGGGAGTGATCGTATTGGTATTCAATATCGGTGGGCATGGATCGCGCTCCTGAGTTGATCGGTGGATCAGCCGACGGGTGCGGCGGCGGTGTGATTGGTCAAAACTCGCTCCATGTAAATGGGCCGGAAGTCCCCGGATATGAGGGCTTCAACGAGTTCCGGTTCGTTGCGGATGTTGGCGTTGAACTCGGTCACCGCCCGTCCGATGTGGCTGGCAAGGTGGGCATCGCTGCCGCCGGTGCCCAGGTAACCCGTGCGCTGGCACAGCTCATCGGCTCGCTCGTTCTCCTCGGGCTTGCTGCCGGCATTGACGCGCTCGACTATGGACACGTCGGCGAATACCTCACCCTGCTGCATAAACTCGACCAAACCGATCCCGAAACGACCGGGGTGAGCCGGCACCACGTATCCCCCATGGTGGCGGGCGGCTTTGATGAGCTCACGTCCATCCATCTTCACGTCGCCGAAATCAATGTCGCGGGCCAGACCGGGGGTGATGTTATAGACCAGCATATGCCCGAAGCAAGTATCCAGTTCAGCGCCCTTCAGGGCGATGACGCCATACTCCGAAGCCAACTGAGAGTAGTCAACGTCGAAGTCAAACTGCCGGTGTTCGGTGAGGACAATGCCGTCGATGGTAAATCCGCGTTTCCGCAAAACCTGTATGAATTTGAGGTACTGCACAACGGTGGCGCGCGAGTCATCGGACGCCACCGAGTGGCAATGCAGGTCGAGGTAAGTGGTCAAAGGATGCCTCCGGGCGGGCAAAAGCAAACTGCCAACTTGCGATTATATTGTCCGCAGTTGACGTATGCAACCGCGATGATGATCCTGGAAGTCCGCCGGCGCTGGCGGTCGGTTATCGCCAATGCCGGCCCGAAAGCTTCAGGCGCGAATGTCTGCCAGGAAGCGGCCGGCGCTCTGCCGGACGAAGTCCTGGATGTTGACCGACATCAGGTGGACGCCCCGCTCCGCAAACTGGCGGAACCGAGCTACGTTGTCCACAGTCATACCCGCGCCGGCGACGCCGATGATCTTCCCTTCAGCCAACGTACCGTCGATAACCTGCGAGATGGCAGCGTCCACGTCGGCCTGCGGCGGCATCCCCATGGCCTGCGTCAGGTCGCTGCTGCCGACCAGGATCGCGTCAACGCCGTCCACGCTGGCGATGTCGCGGACGTTGGCCACGGCCTCGGGGGTTTCGACCATACAGATAACCAGGGTTTCCCGGTTGGCGGCCTCGTAGTATTCGGCCGGCGGGAGTCCGCTGCCCAGGCGGTTGGTGCGTCCGCCGGTGGAACTGCTGCGGTCACCTATGGGGTAGTAGTGGGAAGCCTTGGCGACGGCTTCGGCCTCGGCGCGATTGTTGACGTGGGGAACGATCAGGCCCTGCGCGCCGCGATCAAGGAAGCGAAGCAGGGTCGAAGGCTCCGCGTTGGGCACCCGCACTACCGGCGTGATGTCGTGCAGTTCTGCAGCCCGGATCATGTTCTCCGACTCAGAGTCGTTGGACGACCCGTGCTCGCAGTCAATCCAGACCCAGTCGAAGCCCAGGACGCCGTATAGTTCAACGACGATTGGAGCGTAGAAGTTGACGCTGCCCCCGACGGCGACGTCGCCTTCGAGCAGCTTGGCCTTGGCGCGGTTGGTTCGTACCATCTTTGTTGCTCCTTAGCTGGTTTTACATCGATAGACCGGATAGTCAGTTTCTATTCGTAACTGGGGATGAAACGGAGAATGCCGGGCGGCCTGTAAGCCGGGTTCTGTATCCGCCCCTGTCGCAATGACAGAGACAGGACGGTGACCATCTATCTAGCCCCGCGTGCGGCGGGTCGCCGCAGCGCCCCGTCTATCCCGGTTGGGACAAGCGGGGCAACGTTGCCGCTGGGGTCAAGCAGCCAACCCGGGGACGGGCCGGACCCCCATAGTCCCCCTATTTGGCCTTGCTCCAGGTGGGGTTTGGCCGCCGGTACGTTGCCGCACGCGGCCGGACGCTCTTACCGTCCGATTTCACCCTTGCCGACGCCACGTGAGGGCGGCGGCGGTATGTTTCTGTGCCACTTTCCGTCCCCAACGCCCGCTAGGGACGCCGGAGCCTGGGCGTTACCCAGCACCCTGTCCGGAGGAGCCCGGACTTTCCTCCCCGAGACGACCGCCATCTTTGACCATCGCTCGCGGCGGCCACCCGGCCGGTCCGGCATTCTCCTGCGTCGAGGCTAGCACAGGGCCAAATGGGGGTCAAGAATGAAGTATCCCGTTGCAGGACAATCGCATATGGGCATTAAACTGCCCATATGCGATTGCCCTGCCGCCAGATGCGGATCAGTGAGCAGACCTTCTCCAAGACCTGTAGAATTCCTGCCAGGTTAGCCTGAAGGAGGCCCCCACCATGAAGTTTGCCCTGTTTTTGCTGGGTTCCTGGACTGAGCAGGAGGCCAGCGCCCAAAGTCGTATCTTTGGTGAAATGATGGAACAGATCGAATACGCCGAGGAGGTAGGCTTTGATTCGATCTGGATTGCGGAGCATCACTCCAGCCGCTACGGCATCTGTCCCTCCCTGATGCCGCTGCTCAGCCACATCGCCGCGCGCACCAAGAAAATTCGGATCGGGGCCGGCGTCAGCGTCCTGCCCTTCTACAACCCCATTTTCCTGGCTGAAGAAAGCGCCATGCTGGACGTGCTCAGCAACGGCCGGCTGGATTTCGGGGTTGGCCGTGGCTCGGCTGATTACGAGTACGGCAACTTCAACATCGATATGGACACGCGCGACGTTCGCACCCAGGAGGTGTTGGACATCATTCTGGGACTGTGGACGCAGTCGGATTTCTCCTATCAGGGCGAGTTCTACCAGGTGAAAGACCTGACCATTGCTCCCTCGCCCGTGCAAAAGCCCCATCCGCCGGTGTACATGGCGGTGTCGCGCACGCCGGCCAGCGTGGACGTCGCCGTGTCGCGAGACCTGCCCATTTTGACCAGCTTCTCCACCCCCGAGGCCGATAACCTGGGCCTGTTTTCCCTTTACGCCGAACGCTGCGCCGCCGCCGGAAAAGATCTGCCCGTGGCCGAGATGCCCTACTTCCGGTTCGTGTACCTGGACGAGGACGAATACGCCGCCCGGGAATACCCCCGGCAGTCCCTGACCTGGGTACGGGACCTGGCCGGATACCGGCGCACCCTGACCCACGGCGACGAGATCAACGTGGATTTGGATCACTGGCGCCGCGTCCGCACCGTCGAGCCGGCCAGCTACGAGTCGGAACTCGAAACCACCGCCTACTTCGGCACGCCGGATCAGTGCGTGCAGCGAATCGAGCGGTTGCGCGACGAGCACGGCATCGGGTACTTCGGCGCCAGCATGTCCTTCGGCAGCATGGAACACGCCAGGGTGTTGCGCTCGATGGAACTTTTCGCCAAAGAAGTGATGCCCAAGTTCAGGGCGTAGAATTTCGGTGCCCGATCATCACCGGCCCGGGTCCGGCCTCCACTTTGGCCTGCCGGACGGTGGCACTCCGTCCAACATGAACCTGCCCCAACATTTAGCCGGGTGGATCTCAAACTCAGCCGCGGAAGCCGCATGGCGTTCCGTTGAAATTCAGTGGCGGCGTGATGCCGTTCAGCCGCCGGCAGTTCTGAATTGAACCGTTGAGGCACGCCAGGCGTATCAACTGTTGAATAACTGCGACGAGGCAGGCGCCGGCATACGGCCATCCTGGGCAGACAGTGCGCAGCGATAACTGAGGAGGCGCCCAATGAGGAACCTAACGAAGATTCGACCAATTCGCTCGCCTGCTTTCATTGCAGGGGCGGTCATGGCAGTCGCCCTGACCATGCTGTTCGTAACATCGACACCGGGCGTGGCCGCCCAAGAAACCCCCCTGGAGCAACCGGGCTTAACGAACCTGCGGTGTCAGAAAAATGGGATCGCCATGTCCTGGCACACTGAGAATAATGGCGAGGCTCCAGCCCCGGACGGGTGGAAGGTGGAGCGAAGGTATCTGACCCCAGACGGCTTGGTGCTGGAAACCTTCACTTTCATCGGCGCAGACGCCGACGCCCTCCAGACCGTCACGGAAGGACGCTGGGACTGGGTTGATACCAGCGCCGCTGAGAACGTGGACTATATCTACCGCGTCAGGGCCATCAACTCCGACAGGTCCCCCACGGAGGACAGAACCTGGTCGCGGGAAGTCTCAGTTAGTTGCCTGGAAGGTCCGCTAAACCAACCCGGCATATCAGTTCCCCAGTGCCTCTGTGACGAGGTTGGCATATACTGGCACACCAAGGACAGGGGAAGCGCCCCGGCGCCCGACGGTTGGAAAGTGGAGCGGAGGCACAGGGAGTCGGAACAATGGATCACCGAGACATTCACGTTCATCGGCGGCGACGCGGATGCACTCCAGACCTTCAACGAGGTCTATTGGGACTGGTTTGACAAAGACGCTGAACCGAGGATTGACTACACCTACCGCGTCAGGGCCATCAATGCTGACGGGTCCGATATGGTCGACAGGGTCTGGTCGCGTCGGGCGCCCGTTCTCTGCGAGACGCTGGGCTGACCGCCCTCCAGCGATAAACCCAGTCGCCCGGGTACTACTCGTACCCGGGCGACTGGATTTGGCCCACTCCGCTTCGCCGGGCGTGATATAGTCCGCGGCACATACGCTATCTCCAGTGCAAACCGAGATCAGGAGGGGATCATGCCGGATAATCTGGATCAAATCGTTGAATCCTATGATGCGGAACGCCTTGCCACCGGGTTCTCGTTCACCGAAGGACCCCTTTGGCACCCGGACGGTTACCTGTTGTTCGTGAACAACCGGATTAACGTCATATATCAAGCCTCGTACCCGGCGGTGAACCGGAGGTGATACGGGAAAACAGCGGGGGCGCTAACGGCTTGACCTTCGACTTGCAGGGCAGGATCATCATGTGCGACGGGGACGACCGGCAGATGACCCGTTGGGAACCCGACGGCTCCATCACCGTCGTCGCCGACCGCTGGGACGGCAAGCGGCTGCACCGGCCCAACGACGTGGTGTGCCGCTCCGATGGCAGCATCTATTTCACCAACCCGGGCCTGCGCCTGCCGCCGGAAGAGCGGGAAAGTCGACTTCCACGGCATCCACCGCATCGCGCCCGACGGCACGGTGACCGCCGTGATCACCGACTTGGAATCTCCCAACGGCCTGGCTTTCTCTCCCGACGAAACCGTTTTGTACGCCGACAACACCCGACGCGGCGACGAATGCGCTGCCGAAAAGGAACGGGGCGAAGTCTGCACCCACCAGTACATCCGGGCCTACGACGTGGCCCCCGACGGCTCGGTGAGCAACGGCCGGCTGTTCGCCAATATGCACTCGGCGGAGGACGGCGTCCCCGATGGAATGAAGGTTGATACCGACGGTCGGGTCTATTGCACCGGCGCGGAAGGAGTGTGGGTGTTTGAGCCGGACGGTTCCCTGATAGGCATAATCCGGCTGCCCGAGATCCCGGCCAACTGCGCCTGGGGCGACGCCGACTACCGTACCATGTACTTCACCGCCCGCAGCTCGGTGTACCGGATGCGGATGAAGACCACCGGGATCAACCCCTGGCGGGGCAGCTGACCCATCCTTGAGGAGCAATCTCATGCAAGAACGCGACCTGATCGGCTACGGCCCTAACCCGCCGGTCGTGGAATAGCCCAACGGGGCTCAGATCGCCGTGTCGTTTGTCGTCAACTACGAGGAAGGGTCCGAAAATCCCATCCTGGACGGGCTGTCACGCAACCTCAGGGCTTCCCGGAATTCTTGATTTGAGAGACGTTGCATTCCGATCAAAACGCGGCACGGCCCGTCTTCTGCGCCACTGTTGGATTCTTGTCCCAATGATACTAACGCGAAGCGGCCGCGGCTATGAGCTTCAGCGCTATAATTGCTAGGCAATCAACATTAAGGCCGGCAAACGATAAGAACGTATGTACCCGCCCCCAACGGTCAACGGCGGGGCGTCAGCAAACGGCGATGAAGTTTCTCAAGGTCATGCCGGTCCTATGGATGGCCCGCTGATCCTGGCGATCTCATTTGCGGGAACCGCCTGCTCGCCGGAACCGGCTCCGAAGCCAACAGAGGCAGCCGATCCAACAGCTACGGCGGTTCCAGAGCGCACGCAGGCTCCGCTTCCAACGGCTACTTTAGCGCCCACCGCGACCCCAGTACCCACGGCGACCTCAGTGCCCACGCCCACGCCGGTGCCGGCCACGCCGACACCTGTGCCTCCCGTAAGCGTCAACTCGGATTGCGTCGGCTGCCCCGTGGTCATGCCCTACACGCTGCCGTCATCGCAGCAGAAAGTGATGCAGGCGTACTGGAAGGGGTCCTCATACCGGCCCAACAAGTTTTTGCTGGTGACGTGTTCCAAGGGCTATCAGGTGCCGGGACGCGGCCTCGTAATGGGCGCTCCAAACGTTCGGAGGGGTGGAGAGATCTCGTTAAGGACATCCCGTTGAAGGGGGTCGGATCATGCTATGCGATTACCACCAAGTACTCTGGCCGACAAAGGGAGATGCTGTCATTTACTCGGGTCGGCCTGGTCACTGGATTGTCATCGAACGAATATCGTGGTTTAACCCGCTATGGTCGCTCCTTCGCGCATCAGTTACCCACGCCGGCGCCGACATCACCGCCCAGGCCAACGTCGACACCTACGCCCGTTCCCACGCCTACGTCCACTCCATCGCTGTCGGATTTGAAGCAACGGGTTTTGGAGCGGACCAACGCCTTCCGGAAACAGGCGGGTGTTCCCGAGGTGGCCATGGGCTACAACAAAGCGGCCCACCTACACGCGGAGGCCGCGCTTGAAGGCTGCTATTCCTCCCATTGGAACAGGTGGGGGCTGACGCCAAATGCCCGGTTCACCCTGTCGGGCGGCAGGGGAGCAGACGGAGAAAACGTTCTTGGGCTCAGCTACTGCTACACAGAACAGGATGCGCTCCGGTATCCGCCGATCCGGTCGATGGCCAACGAAATCGACCGTGGCATCAGGGCCTTCATGGACAGTCCTGGCCATCGGGAGAATCTCCTGGACCCCGCCCACAGGCGGCTCAGCGTGGGCCTGGGATACGACAAGCACAACCTGGTGCTGGTGCAGCACTTCTACTCGGACTACGTGAATTACTCGCAGCGGCCGTCGATTGACTCGTCCGGCACGCTCCGGCTCCAAAGCACCGTCAAAGACGCCACAATGGAGATCGGGGACGTGGCCGCCGTAATGATCGGGTACGAGCCCCCGACCCATGCCCTGACCAGGGGCCAGTTGGCGCGAACGTATGCGCTGTGCAATCCGACCGAAGTGGGATATTTGCTCAAGCCGCTGCCGCCTGGGTGGCATTATGAGCCACCACCCGAAAACACCATAACGGTTCGCTCCAGGCCCGGTTGCATCAACCCCTACAATCTCGATCCTGAAACCGAAGGACCGTCCAGCCCCGAGGAAGCGCGCCGAGCCTGGCAGTCGGCCCAGCTGCTGGCGCCCATTCGTGAAACGGTCAAGGATGATCGCGTGGTCGCCGACAAGCTGGATCTCACCGCCAGCTCCTTTGACGTGCGCGCCGACTTGTCGCCAATCCTGGAGCAGAACGGACCGGGCATCTACACCATCTGGCTTTGGGGTCGGCCGCTGCACATGGACGGTCCGGCGGTGCTGTCGCAGCAGGCGGTGTTCTGGCAGACAGAGCCTACCGCGGACAATCCTTACAGTGAGTGAAGGCAGTTCCTGCCACTTCTGTAGGTTGTAACCAGCGACGCTTGCGCTCCGTCCTGATGGTCGCCGCCAGTTCGTTGACGGGTCAAATCTTGCGGATTACACTGCCGGCCACTGCATCGGATGGCTCGCAGGGGCATCAGATGTCCCATTACCAAGAGAGGCGACGGTTCCCTGGTGGGGATAATCCGGCTGCCCGAAATTCCGGCCAACTGCGCCTGGGGCGACGTCGACTGCCGTACCATGTACTTTACCGCCCGCAGCTCAGTCTATCGGATGCGGATGAAGACCACTGGGATCAATCCCTGGCGGGGCGGCTGACCCATCCTTGAGGAGCAATCTCATGCAAGAACGCGACCTGACCGGCTACGGCCTCAACCCGCCGGCGGTCGAATGGCCCAACGGCGCCCGGATCGCCGTTTCGTTTGTCGTCAACTACGAGGAGGGCTCCGAGAATTCCATCCTCGACGGTGATCCTCATGGCGAGACGGTTGGCGAGTCGCCGTCGCCGGTAGCCAGGGGAGAGCGGGACCTGGGAACGGGTAGAAACGGCCTTGCGTTCCCGAGTTCGGGAAGCTGCGGGCCGAGCGGCTACGCCCAGCGCCGCCATCCCGGATTGTTCAAGGATGGACAGCCAATCGGTGAAGACCAGTGAAAAAGCAACCGTCTTGAATGTCAAGGTGAAACCATGGCTGGATTCCAGTGCTGTCCGGTTCTTACCATGGCGTTGACTATGGTCAACAGCTTGCGCATACACACGGTGAGCGCAACTTTTTTCGGCTTGCCGGCCGACACCAAGCGTTGATACCAGGCCCGGATTACCGGGTTGTAGCGGCTGGCCACCAGCGCCCCCATATAGAGCGCAGCGCGGACCCGGGCGCCCGTCCGCCCCAGACGGTTCGTTTGCCTCGCATTACTCCGCTGTCCCGGTTGATGGGTGCCACGCCGACCAGAGCGGCGATCTGCTTCCGGTTCAGCATACCCAATTCGGGCAAGTAGGCCAGCAAGGTCAGGGATACCTGCTGGCCCACGCCGGGAACGGATCGCAGCAGGTCATCCTGCTCCCGCCACAGCGGACTTTGGCGGAGCAGACCTCGAAGTTCCTGGTCCAGGTCGTCCCGCTCCTGCCGCAGCCAGCTCAGGTGTGCCTCGATGTGGGGGCGGACGGCGCCGGTGGCCCGTCCCAGACGGTTCTTCTCCGCGACCAGCATGGTAGGCACCTGGTTACGCCGGGTGGTCAGCGAGTTGAGTTCCTGGGTGTCGGCATCCCGCAGCGGGCGCACCGGTGGACGCACTGCCGCGGCGAAGTGGGCCAGGACCTGGGCGTCCAGGGCGTCAGTCTGGGCCAGTTTGCCGGTGGCTTTGGCGCAATCTCGCACCTGGCGGGGATTGACCACCACCACCGGCAGAGCGGCTGTGGCCAAGGCCGCCACCAGCGGCCACTCCAAGCCGCCGGTGGCTTCCAGCAGAACAATAGCTGGAGCCATATCAACCAGCTGGGCAACTAGAGCCCCGGTTCCGGCCTCATCGTAGGGGCTCCGCCAAAGTAGGGGCTCCGCCAAATCCGGCCCTCCGGACGGACGGCAACGTCAATGTGAGCTTGGGCCACGTCGATACCCGCGAAGCTAGGCTCCTGAGGCTTCATGCTTACCTCCTGTGCAGTCTTGGCCCGGCCTTGCAAGATGCGGGCTTGGTTAGCCCAGGCAACCGTTCGGGCTCTACTGAAGATGGACGCGGCGACCCTCGCTTTTTCACGGTCTGCTATGACCCAGGGGGCGTCGGTCTACCGCATCCGAAACCGGCTTGGTGTGGGGTAAACCCACACCAGTACCAAGATACAAGGGGGCCGCGGGGCGATGACGCCGGTAAGAGCCTGTCTACGATCTTTTGAGGATTAGCACCATGAAGGCAAGCACCACCATCTGCCGGCTGGTATTGAGCTTCCTTTCACAGTTCTTCCAGAGGCGGCGGCACTTTTCCAGCCCGGCGAAAGATCGCTCCACCACCCATCGCTTTGGCAGCACCACGCAGGTGTGCAGTTCGTTGCGTTTCACCACTTCCACCGCGGCTCCCAACAAGCTTTGCACCGCAGTGGCAAAGGGCTTCCCGGTGTAACCCCCGTCCACCAGCACCTTCTGGACCTGATTGAGGCCGGACCGGTTTGCGTCAAACATCGCCAAAGCCCCAGCCCGGTCGGTAACGTCGGCGGTAGTCACGTGTATCGCATGGGGCAATCCTTGCGTGTCCACCGCGATGTGACGCTTGATTCCGGACACCTTCTTGCCCGCGTCATAGCCCTGGTGCCCGGCGGTGTCCGTGTTCTGGACGCTCTGGGAGTCCACGATGCAGCAGCCGGTCGGCTCTTTCCGTCCATTGCTTTGCCGGACCGCGCCAACCGATTTTTTTAGGACCCGCTCCAGAATGGAATCCTGACCCGGACCAGGCCGCTCGCTCCATTGCCGGAAATACTGGTAGCAAGTGCGCCAATTGGGGAAGTCCGCCGGCAGCATTCGCCACTGGCACCCGCTCTTCAAGAGGTACAGCACGCCGCAGAAAACGTCATACAAGTCCACGGTGCGGGGCTTGGTCCGGCGGCGGGCCGACTCCAACGTCGGCAGAATACGGACGAATTGCTCCCGGCTGATGTCGCTGGGATAGGAATGAGACATGATTACCCCTCTCCTGATAATAGTCTCAACTTAACCTATTTCGGAGATCGGAGACAGGTTCTGAGTGGTCCCAGCACCTTGGGTTCTTTTCGAGACAGGTGGTGTTCAACGGACAGACAGCCATGTTTTTCGACTGTCCGCCAATTGGCAACAATCGGGTGGCACAGGTATAATGCCGTGAAATCCTTGCTCTAAGGGGGCATTACGTGACTACCAATGGCCAAGCTTCTTTCGATTCCAACCAGCTGCAGGTGTTCTTTCGCGGGCAGTTCGTACCGGCAAGCGAGGCCAAGGTAAGCGTAATGACCCACGCCCTGCACTACGGCACCGGTGTATTCGAGGGCATCCGCGGCAACTGGAACGAGGCGCAGGGCGCCATCAACATCTTCCGGATGCGCGAGCACTATGAGCGCCTGTTGGATGGTTGCCGTATCCTGTTGATGGACATCCCTTATTCGGTGGAAGACCTCTGCAACATCACCGTGGAACTGGTGGAGCGCAATCGGCACGACTCCGACATCTACATACGCCCGCTGGCGTACAAGAGCCAGGAGCTTGTCGCCAACCTGAAGCTACAAGACCTGGCCTCCGACTTCACGCTCATCACCGTGCCATTCGGCAACTACTTGGGCAGCGACAGGTTGCGATGTTGCACTTCATCCTGGCGGCGCGTTGACGACCCAATGATCCCGGCGCGGATTAAAGCCTGCGGGATCTACATCAACAGCATCCTTGCCAAAACCGAGGCGACGTTGAGCGGGTTCGACGAGGCCATCCTGCTCAACCAGGACGGCCACGTTTCCGAAGGGTCGGGCGAAAACATCTTCATGGTGAAGAACGGGCGCATTTATACCCCGGCCTTGGAGGACAACGTCCTCGGCG
The DNA here is from genome assembly GCA_965197635.1 of Dehalococcoidia bacterium. Lineage (GTDB taxonomy): Bacteria > Chloroflexota > Dehalococcoidia > Lucifugimonadales > UBA3495 > Bin87. The sequence goes on along the minus strand of CBDANN010000008.1, from coordinate 1,934,923 downwards.
GCATTACCCGCGACACCGTAATGCAGCTGTCTCGCACCGAACTGGAAACGGACGTGGAGATGCGCACCATCGACCGGAGCGAGCTTTACCTTGCCGACGAGGTATTCCTCAGCGGTACTGCGGCCCACCTGACGCCCGTGATTGAGTTGGACAGCCGTCCTATTGCCAACGGCCAACCGGGCCCGATCACCACTGAATTGCAACGGATGTATTTCGACATCGTGGTGGGCAACAACCCCAAGTACCGCCACTGGTGCACTCAGGTAAGGAACCCCGTCGCCGCAACCTGACAAAGCGGGCGACACACGCATTTCCGAGGTTGGAGGTCGTGCGATGCTCTGGCTGTCCGGCGTAGCAGTCCTGGTGGGCTACCTGCTGGGTAGCCTGCCGACCGCCTACTTGGTAGTGCGGCAGGCTACCGGAGGCGCGGTTGACATTCGGCAGGCCGGCGACGGCAACGCCGGCGCCAACAACGTCAATCGCGTCTGCGGGCGCCGGTGGGCAATTACGGTTGGCGTGGTGGACATCGCCAAAGGTGTGGCCGCGGTAGCGGCGTTCAACCTGTCGTCTCACCTGGTCGGCCCCGGGCCGGACAACAATCCCTTTTCCCTGCCCGACCCGCTGGCGGCGGCTTTTGTATTGACGCCGGCGGGAATGCTGGCCGGCGCCGCGGTTATGGCCGGGCAAATCTGGCCGGTCTGGCTGAAGTTTCACGGCGGGCGCGGGGCAGCTACCGCTTTGGGCGTCACCGGGGCAGCCCTGCCAGTGCCCGTGCTGCTCCTGGCACTGCCCTGCATCGCACTCCTGCTGCTCACCAGAAGCACCATGGTTGCCCTGCCCTTTATCTATCTCGCGTCGGCAATGTTGGCTTGGGCGCTTTTCGAAGTCGGATGGGCCCCCATCGGCTATTGCCTGGGCGCTTTTATCGCCGTAGGAGCGGTGCATTTCTGGGGCGTGCGAGCTCGTCGCCCGGATAGGGGAACCCTTGCGGGGAGCGGCCGCTGAAATTACCCGGTCGCCGCCAGCAGCGTCGTGCCGCCGACTATCATCGCGACGGCAGCGAACTTTCCCACCAACGCAGATGGGCGTATCGATTCCTGCATAATGCCCAAGGCCCGCCAACTCAGCAGCGACCCTACGACAAACACGAAAAGGGGTCGCGTCGCCAGTATCGCTGATGCAAGCGACACTGGGCCAAGATGAAAAGACCAGATGAATAGCAGTATCGCCAGTTGCGGAAGCAATCCCTCGCCGACGAGAAACGTTGCCAACGCCGGTCCGGAGCGGAGGCCGTTCCTCAGTCGCCGCCAGTTGTCCGGCCTCCCGAACAACGCGAATACCGGTACCATCCCCAATTCCTGCAACCCGAACACCTCCCACGGGGTCAGATCGGTGAGCACCAGCTTGGATAGGAAAAAAGCTAGGCCCAACCCGACTGAACTCCCCAACAGCGCTGTCAACCCGGGCGTCAATCGATACAGGCGCCGGCCAAATCCCTCTACGGATACCAGCGCGGCCCCGCAGATGACCAGCGCTATGGCAGTCCATTGACCGGGCGATACCGTTTCGCCCAACACGGCCAAGGCCAATAACGCCACCAGGATCGGGTTGGTCTGGCTGATGGCAACCGCCCGGGACGCCTCGCCCAACTTCAGCCCCAGGAACAGCAAGGCCAATCCGGCCCCCAAACTAACGCCGGACAGCAGGCCGATGACCACCGATTGCGCCGGCGCTGTCGTGGGCCATCCCACCACCAACAGCGCAATGACGCCGCAAACCAGCCTGGTCAACATGGAGCCGGCCCCCAGCACGCCGACGCCGGCAAGATAGTTGTCCAACAGCCGCTTGTGGGCAATATTGGCGAGACCTAGCGAGGCTGCGCTGCAGATGGCGAGGAAAATCCACACGGCGGGCAGGATACCAGACTGCGCGCGAGCTAAACGCCGAGGTTGGCACTATTGACACCGCGCTGCTTTATGCTATGATTGGCTCCCGCAAATCACTGCAATAAGGGTGGGATGCCTATGTCTGGACACGAATCGGCAGTTGCCCGGCTTCGCTCTGAGGGTTATCGCATGACCCCACAGCGCCTTTCGGTACTGGACATCGTCGCCGGCCGGATCGGGCATATCGGTGCGGATGAAGTGTGGAACCTCGCCAAGGTGCAGCACCCCTACGTTGATCTGGCCACCATTTACCGGACGTTGCAGTTGCTCAAACGCTTGGGCGTGGTCACTGAGGTCGTCATCGGCAACAAGCTCCACTTTGAGCTGGCCGACCAGCATAACCGCCACAACCACATGGTTTGTTCCGCCTGCGACACCGTCCAAACCTTAAGCGCCGACTACCTGGCCGAGTTCAGCCAGAGGTTGGAGCAGGAGTTCGGCTTTACGCCTGATCTGGAGAACCTCACCATCGGGGGCACATGTTCAAAATGCCACTCGGGGATTTCGGAATAACGGATTTCACATATGTCCGGTGCGCCTCGCCAGATGTTGCGTAAATCCATTTCCGTTTTCGCGATGCTGGCCGCCGTTGTGTCTGTGTTAGCCTGCGGTGGAGGACCCGAGGCCGCACTTACGTCGAATGCAGCGCCGAACTCTTCCGCCGCGCCGAACTCTTCGTTGTACGTGGCGGCAACCGTATCGCCCATTACGAGCATTGTGGAAAATATCGGCGGCATACGCATCAATTTGCAGGGCGTCGTTCCCGAAGGCGTCAATTCCCACACTTTTGAACCGGCCCCGTCGGTGGCGTCAACACTGGCGCAGGCGGACTTGGTGATCCTGAACGGCCTGTTTCTTGAGGAACCAACTCTGAAAATGGCAAAGGCTAACCTGAAACCCGGCGCGTCAATCATCAGCCTCGGCGAGCAGACCATCGCGCGCGAGGAGTGGCAGTTCGATTTCTCCTTCCCGGAGGCGGCCGGCCACCCAAACCCCCACCTGTGGCCCGATCCCATACTCGCCCTCCGCTACGCGGAGATTGTCCGGGACAATCTGGCGGCTAGGGATCCCGGCAACGCGGAGTATTTTTCCGCGAACTACGACCGGTTCGCGGACCGCATCGCCACCCTGGACGCTGCCATCAAAACCGCCATACCTACCATCGCGCCCGAAAACCGGAAGCTGCTCACATACCATGATTCCTGGGCCTATTTCGCCGACCGTTATGGCTTCACCATCATCGGAGCCGTGCAGCCCTCTGACTTTTCCGAGCCTTCGGCGCGGGAGGTTGCTGATCTCATCACCCAGATCAAATCCGAAGGCATCCCTGCCGTGTTCGGCTCCGAAGTGTTTGCCAGCGACGTCATGCAGACCATCGCCGCCGAATCGGGAGCGACATACATTGACGAACTCAGCGACGACGACCTCCCAGGTGGACCGGGAGACCCGGGCCACAGTTACCTGGGGCTGGAGGTCGCTAACCTGCGGATCATGGTCCCGGCGTTGGGCGGCGACGCCTCGTCCTTCGACGCAGTTGACGTTTCTCCCGTCTTCGATGGAACGCCCAACGCCATCTATCCCCAATGATTGGTCCCCCACTCTCCTTCTAACGCCCGCTTCGCCCTAACGCCCGCTTCGCCATGCTGCACCCACCCGAGCTTGAACATCTCCACCGGCCCGATCCTGACGCCACTCCGGTGGTGGAATTGAAAGGCGTTACCGCCGGATACAACCGAACGCCGGTCCTCCAGAACGTTGACCTACGCGTCATACCCGGGGATTTTGTGGGCCTGCTGGGCCCCAGCGGCTCCGGCAAAACCACGCTGCTGCGCATCATTTTGGGAGCCCTTAGGGCGCAGACCGGAGAAGTGCTCGTCCACGACAAACCCATCGGAAAGCGGCGCAACCGAGCCGGGTACGTACCACAGCTGGAAACCGTTGACTGGAATTTCCCCGTTACCGTTGAGGAAACGGTGATGATGGGCCGCACCATGTCCAACGCGCTGTTCCCCTGGTTTCGCAAGCAGGAGCGGGAACTTGCCTACGACATGATGGAGCGGTTGGGTATCGCCGGGCTGGCGAAACGGCACATCCGGCAGCTGTCCGGCGGTCAGCAGCAACGGGTCTTTCTCGCCCGTGCGCTGGTGAGCAATCCCGAATTGCTGCTCCTGGACGAACCGACCGCTGGCGTTGACGTGAAAACCCGTGACGACGTGATGCACCTGCTCCACGAGCTCAACCACGCCGGCGTCACCATCATCCTTTCCACTCACCAGATCAACACTGTGGCCGTGCATTTGCCCCGTATCGTTTGTCTCAATGGTTCCATTGTGGCGGACGGCCCGCCCCACCGGGTGATTACGCCTCACATCCTGCGAGAGGTGTACGGCGCCGAAATGCCCGTTATCCAGTACCACGGTATGACCCTGGTGGCCGAAAGCGCACACTTCTGGATTGACCGCAACGGCGGCGAACCCTTGTCCACCGTCCCCGACGACAGCCATCGGCAGCCGGTCCTCCCTCACGCCCACCCTGCCTCCAGCAACGTCCCTGACCACCACCACCACGACAACAGCGCCGGCGATTCCTGAACGACCGAGCGTTAGACGTCCCCTTTGTTCCACGTTCTGCTTGGAATCAACCGCAACGAACAGCCCGCCGGCACCAACACCTGATTCACCGAGATTCGTTAGACCACGTTAGCCCATGCTGCTGGAACCCTTCGAGTTTGGATTTTTCGTTCGCGCTATCATTGCCGCCTGTCTCATCGGCGGTCTTTGCGGTTTGATAGGCGTGTACATCGTCCTGCGCGGCATGTCCTACATCGGGCACGGACTGTCCCACGCCATATTTGGCGGCGCGGTGGTGAGCTGGATCATCTCCATCAACTTCTACGTGGGCGCAACCGCCTGGGGGTTCCTGTCCGCCCTCCTGATAGCCTGGACGACCCGCAAGAATCCCATCGGTTCCGATGCCGCTATCGGCATCATCACCACTGCCAGTTTCGCCCTGGGCATCGCCATCATCAGCCGGTTCGGGAGTTTTACCCGCGATTTCGAGGCGTCCTTGTGGGGAAGCGTTCTGGCGGTGGACAAGGGCGACCTCGTCGCGATTGCGGCTGTAACCGCGGTCGTGGTGTCCGTATTCTTTGTGGCCTACAAGCTGTTCTTGTTCGCCACTTTTGACGCCGACGTTGCCCAGTTCTACGGCGTTCCCACTGCCTGGGTTGATACGCTTTTCTCACTGCTTCTGGCTGGCACCATCGTGGTGTCGATGCAGGTGCTGGGAGTAACCATGATCGCCGCCGCGGTGGTGATCCCGCCAATCGTCGCCAGATTGCTCACCAACAGTTTCCGCTGGATGACGTTGCTGTCCACCGGCATCGGTATAATGTGCTCCGTCCTGGGCATCTACATCAGCTACTTTGTGGACGTGTCGTCGGGGGCCAGCGTGGTGCTGCTGTCGGCGGCGCTCTTCGTAGTAGCTTTGGTTTGGTCAAAAATTCGCAGCCTGATGTCCCGGTCTCCTGCGGAGGCCGCGGGATTGTCGCGGCTGCCGCGCGGGTCCTTGGAATAACCTCCCATCCACAGGCCACAGGAGGACGCTATGGCGCACGCACATCATCACGCGGCACCTTCGGTAACCGAAGGACGGACCGGCTTCCGTCGGGGAGCAGCCTTCATCATCGGCGGCCTATCCAGCGGGCACGGCGTTTTTCACTGGGTAGCGCAGAGCTTCATCGTGGTGCTTCCCGAGGTTCGCGACCTGCTGCTGGGGGGCAGCATCATCGCCGCCACCAGCATCCAGACCACGCGGGAGATTGCATCCGGCGTGGTTGCGCTGCCGGGCGGCGTGCTGACGGACACCCTGCGCCGGTATTGGGGCTGGGTCATGGCCGTCTGCATGGCGTTGTTCGGCGTCGGTTGGCTGCTGATGGCCGCTGCGGGCTGGCAAATGCCGGGCAGCTCGTGGGTCGCATCCGGCCAGACCGCCAGCGTTTCAGCCCCGCTCAACCCAGTGGGATACGCCTTGTTGATAATAGGAATGGCAGTGGTGGCGATTGCCGCATCCGTGTGGCACCTGCCGGCCATGGCTGCCCTGTCATCCCACTTCACCCATCGGCGGGGCACCGTGCTGTCATTCCACGGGGTCGGCGGCAACCTTGGCGACGTGCTGGGGCCGGTACTGACCGGGGCGCTGCTGCTGAGTCTCACCTGGCAGTCCATCATCACCATCTATGCCGCCGTGCCCTTGTTCCTGGCCTTCCTGGTGTTCTGGGCCTTCCGGGACATCGGGCATCGGGCGCAGGCCGCGGTCGAGGAACGCGCTACCAACACGATGCGGATGCAGCTTGCCGAGACCAAACTGCTCGTCCGCAACCCGCGTGTGTGGGGCATTACCACGGTGGCCGGACTGCGCGGCATGGCCTATATCGGGTTTGTTACCTTATTGCCGTTCTATCTCGCCGATGTTCTCGGATTCACCGTGGATCCGGACAAGGGCCTGCTGGAGGGCGTTTTCATCCGCGGTTCTCTCATCGGCTTGCTGGTGCTGGTCGGCATTTTCGCCAGCCCGGTAATGGGATACCTGTCAGACCGCTTTGGCCGCAAGATTGTGTTGATTCCCGGTATGACGTTCCTGGCTGCCATCACCCTGTTGATGGTTCCTTTTGGCGAAAGCCGCGTCGCTATGACCGTTCTGCTCGCTGCCTTGGGTATCTTCCTGTACAGCGACCAGCCAATCCTGACAGCAGCCGCCATGGACATCGTGCGCGAGGGGACGGCGGCCACCACCCTGGGACTGCTGTCAACCTCCCGGTTCATACTCAGCGCCGCGTCTCCCATCATCGCCGGTTGGCTGTATGGCATCAACTTCGACTACCTCTTCTACTACACCGCTGCGCTCTATCTGGCGGCTGCCGTCATCCTGCTGGTGGTGCGGCTGCCCCAGTTGGCTCCGGTTGACGACCACCACGGCGGTCACGACGACCATGGACATGACCACCACGACGACCACGGACACGAACATCACGACGACCATGGTCAGGGGCACGATGGTCACGGCCACCGCAACCATTAAGCGCATGGGCTAAGCGCCCGTGCGCTCAAGCCACAAAAAATGCGGGGGCGACCGGTTGGTCGCCCCCAATTCGTGGCGAAGAGATCCAAGGGCGGACTAGTCTTCGTTCTGCTGCGTCTGGCTGCCCTTCACCGTGATGGTGATGTGGGACATGGCGCTTTCGCGGGAGCCATGCCAGTGGTCCTCTCCGGCGGGGATGACGGCCACGTCGCCTTCCGTGACGACCGCTTCCTCGCCTCGAGTGGCCACAATACCGGTTCCCTCAGTTACGATGAGGATCTGGTCGCCGCTGTGCGTGTGGAACTTGTTGCGGACGCCGGCGCCGAAATGGACGATGCCGAAGTTGAAGTTGTTGCTGTCGTCAGGGTCCAGGATGGCCTGCCGACCTACGGGGCCGGTGAACAGGGGAGCGGTTCCTTCAGTCTTTTCCACGGCCGACATTTTCACGATCTTCATGGGTATCGCTTACCTCCAAATTAATGTACGAGTGGTTGTACCCCAGCAATGATACCGCCTGCCGCTTATGTCGTCTAGCGAAGTCATATCGCTGCGCAAACCACGCAGGAAACGGTTAAACCGATGCCAAGGTGAAACCCGCATCAGCGTTGGATAGAATAAGGGCAGTTGAGTTGGTTAGTCATGAGATCCGAGGGGGTTGCTGTTGGGCATGAAGGAGATGGTGGCGCTGCTGGAGCGGTGGCAATTGGATGAGGCTGAGGTACGACGGCGGACTTACCGAGCGCCGACACCCGAGAGCGAGAACGGTGGCACGCACTATGGCTGCTGGCGCCGGGCTGGACGGCAGCGGCGGTGGCCGAGGCGTTGGGGAGGGAATCCCATATCATTGAATCTAGGGAATCCCGGGGATGATAGCCCAGTTGGCCGCCCGGCGCTCGCTGTCCTGATATTGGTAGCGCGCCGGCATCCACGTACTCCTGGCCGTCGGCATGGTGGATGAGCCTAGCTTGTGATGGCGGTGATGGCCTTGGGCGCACCCAGCTGCGCCCTTCCGACGCAGACCGGGTGCAGCTCGTTGGCCGCCAGACGCAATGCGGTGCGCGCCGCTGGGCTTGGTCTTTGAGCTGATCACCTTGCCGCCGGTGATGGGTTGTTGGGGCTCAAGCCTAGCCAGGATGCGAAGTGCTTGGCGCTGGGCCATTTGGTCATGTCCGTGCCAATCTCGCTGATCACTTTCAGGGCCGTGAAGGCCGTCGATGCGGGTCAGGTCCACTCCCGTCATCCGGTACAGGTGCGTCCAAACGTCGAAGCGTGGCGCGTTTCCTTTGCTGCGTCTCCGGCCGGACTTCGCCGCTGGAGGATCACCATCGCTGCGGTCCTCAAACCGCTCCAGCTGGGCTTCAATTTCACGGTCGCATTCGGTAATCTTGCCCTGATAAAACCGGTACAGTTCCAGGGCCTGGGTCAGCTCGAAGATGTGCTCCTCCCTCCAATGGCCTTGTAACGACTTGGCGATGGTCTTCTCGTCGGCCTTGATTCGCGCAGTCGCGCCAGCTTTCGGGCGTCCCGCTCGCCGCCCACGATGGCTCCATGGTCCATGCCGGTCTTGCCCGTGATGTCCCGGATCACGTGCTGGAGCTTCACGTTCATCGGGTCAGGGCCTTCTGCATGTGCTGGATATGCTGATTCCACCAGCATGGCCCGCTGCCGCAGGTAGCTGCGCAGACGCCGCACCTCGTCGGGTCGGAAGGCTCCGGAGAGCAGGCCATAGGTGTGCAACTGCTGCAGCCACTGGCAGTCCCGCACGTCGGTCTTACGACCCGGCACGTTCTTGATGCGCCTGGGGTCCACCAGCATCACCTGAAAACCCCGTTCTTCCAGCACCCCGAACAGCGGTATCCAGTACACCCCGGTGGACTCCATGACCACGGTCTCCACGTCGCACTCGGTAAGCCAGTCCGCCAGACGGCAGGTCCGTAGTGAAAGCCTCAAACTCACGCACCGGCTGTTCGGACCGATCGGCGGGAACTGCCACATAGGGCTGCTCGATGCCCGCCGCGTTCAGCGGGACAACCCTTCCGATTTCGCTCTTGGCTGCTCATCATCGCCTCCGCGCCTGCAAGGTAGCGGTGTCGCCGGAGGGAGATGCTAATATCGAACAATCTATGCGGGATCGCTCCGCTTGGAGCGGCCGCAAGTCTCCCAGACCATGCTCCCAAACGGGCAATAAGCGCCAATGCCAGCTCGGTCTTGATCCGGACGGCACCCCTTACCATCAGCATACATCCTTGGGGCGGACTCACCGTTAGTCACCTCTGCACGGCCCGGACACGGGCATAATGTTGCTCCCCACTAACCGGGGCTCTCACGCTGCGGTGGACGCCGCGGCTGGGGGAAAGCCTGAGGTCCGGTCCTCACCATCGGGTATAGGCACCAGTTGGTAGCCCAATTGGGCCGCCCGACGCTTGGCCGCGCGCAACGCGCGCTGTTGATACTGACTTTCGTAATATTCGGCGCCAGCATCCACGTACTCCTGGCCGTACCGCAGCATGGTGTAGATGAGCCGGGCCAGCTTGTGCGCCGTGGCGGTGATGGCCTTGGGCGCCGCCCATCTGCGCTTTCTTCCGGCGTAGGAACGCGCCTAGGGCGCTGTCGGAGCGGTGCAGCGCGTTGGCCGCCAGACGCAATGCCGCCGCGGCCCGATTGGCGCTGGGCTTGGTCTTTGAGCTCATGACCCTGCCGCCGGTGATACGGTGGTCGGGGCTCAGTCCCAGCCAGGATGCGAAGTGCTTGGCGCTCGGCCATTTCGTCAGGTCCGTGCCAATCTCGCTAACCACCTTCAACGCCGTGAAGCCGTCGATGCCGTCGATCCGGGTCAGATCCACTCCTGTCATCCGAAACAGGTGCGTTCGAATGTCGAAGCGGGGTGCGTTCCCCTGGCCGCGCTTTTTGCCATCGGGAGCCGAAGACTCGCCATCGCTGCGGTCCTGGAACCGTTCCAGCTGGGCTTCAATCTCCCAGTCGCACTCGGCAATCTTCTCGTGATAGAACCGGTACAGTTCCAGGGCCTGGGTCAGCTCGAAGATGTGCTCCTCCCGCCAGTGCCCCTGCAACGACTTGGCAATCGTGGCTTCGTCGGCTTTCATGCCAGGACGACGAAACTGCGCCAGCTTTCGGGGGTCCCGTTCGCCGTCCACGATGGCCTCGATAATGTCCATCCCGGTCCTGCCAGTGATGTTGCTGATGACGTGCTGGAGCTTCACGTTCATCTGGGTCAGCGCCTTCTGCATATGCTGGATATGATGGGACGCATACTGCACCAGCATGGCCCGCTGCCGCAGGTAGCTGCGCAGACGCCGGATCTCCGCCTCCGGCCGAAAGGCTCCCGACAGCAGGCCGTAGGTGTGCAGCTGCTGCAGCCATTGGCAGTCCAGCACGTCGGTCTTGCGGCCGGACACGTTCTTGATGCGCCGCGGGTCCACCAGCATCACCTGGAACCCGCGCTCTTCGAGCACCCCGAACAGCGGTATCCAGTACACGCCGGTGGACTCCATGACCACGGTCGCCACGCCGCACTCCGCAAGCCAGTCCGCCAGGCGATAGAGGTCCGCCGTAAAGCCGGCGAACTCTCGCACCGGCGGCTCGGCGCGGTCCGCGGGCACCGCCACGAAATGGCTGGTGGCGCCCACGTCAATGCCCCCAGCGTTCAGGTTCAACTGGGACCGCTCCGCTGGCAGACGCTGCCGCTCCCTTGCGGTCTTTCCCACCGGTTTCGCGCTCCTCTGGCGTGTAGTCATCATATCCCCTCTACCATTACAGCGTAGGCGCATCGCCGGAGGAAGTCACTGACAACGTACGCTCTCCCCAACGGGATCGCCCCGAATTGGGGGCGTCACCAATGATGCCGCCGTAAGACTCCCGGACCATGCTTTGCGCCGGGCAACAAGCGCCAATGTCCTCTCGGTCTTGGTCCGGACAACACGCCTCGTCATGAGATTACACGCCCGCCTCGGTCTCGTCAGTTAGTCTCCTCTGCACGGCCCGCAACGCGGACATAGTGATGCTTTGCGCAAAATTTAGAAAAAGTATGAAGACAGGGTAAAAACTGGCCTGACCCAAATCTCACTAAAAGCCCAGCCATGCTCACCCTGCCCGATGCCATCGTAGTGGTTCTCCTTCCCTTCGCAACGCTGTTCAGCAATCCGACCTGCCGGAAAGCCCAAGTGCTGCTGGCCGGCGCGATCCTGACCCCGGGCCAACGCACCGTGGCGGCGGCGCGGCGCGTCATGGGTCGCCGCGACCGGAGCGACTACGCCCGCTACCACGGGGCGCTCAATCGGGCGGTGTGGTCGCCCCGTGCGGCGGCCCGCATCCTGCTGGCGCTGCTGCTCCAGCACTTGGACCGGGGCGAGGGCCCCCTGGTTTTCGGCATTGATGAAACCCTGGAGCGTCGTCGCGGCGCCAGGATCAAGGCGCGGGGCAGCTCCCGGGACGCGGTGCGTTCCAGTCGCCAGCAACTGGTCAAGGCCAGCGGGTTGCGCTGGGTCTCCCTGATGTGGCTGGGACAGATCCAGCGGGCGGAACGCTACTGGGCGTTGCCGGCGCTCACGGTGCTGGCGCCCTCGGCCCGGTACTACCAGCAGCAGGGACGCAGACCGAAGAAGCTCACCGACTGGGCCCGCCAGATGGTTATGCAACCCCGCTCATGGTGAGCCTGCCGAACCACGCTGGCCGCCCCAACGCTCCCTGGTGTTGGTGGGGGACAACGGCTACGCCGTGCTGGATTTGCTCCACTGCTGCCAGTCCCTGGCCCAGCCGGTCGCCCTCATCGCCAGACTGTGCCTGGCCGCGGCCTTGTCCGCGCCAGCGCCCGCCCATCAACCAGGCCAGAACGGGCGTTCTCCGCTGAAAGGTGCCGGGCGTCCCCCGCTGAAAGCCCTCCTTGACCAACCCCAGGTAACTCTGACCGGTGCCGTGGTGGCTTGGTATGACGGCGCCACCCGCACGGTGGAGCTCACTTCCCAGACGGCGATCTGGTACCGCTTGGGCCAGCCGCCCGTCCTCATTCGCTGGGTGCTGATCTGAGACCCTCAAGGGACCTTCGCCCCCCAAGACCTGCTCTGCACCGACCCGTCGGCAGACCCGACCCAGATCCTCCAATGGTTTGTCCTGCGCTGGCAACTGGAGGTCACCTTTCAGGAAGTACGGACCCACCTGGGCGTGGAGACCCAGCGCCAGTGGTCCGATCTGGCCATTGCTCGCACCACTCCCATCCTGCTGGGGCTCTTCTCCTGGACCGCTTTGGCCGCCCACGCCTTGCAAATGGAGCGTCCCATGACCCAGCGCACTGCGGCCTGGTACGACAAGCCGTCGCCGACCTTGGTGGACGCCATCGCTTTGGTACGTCGCCACCTGTGGATCACGTCGGAGGGTTTCTCACTGTCCGCAGCCAACCCCGACATTCAGGAACTCCCGGTAGCCCTGTACCACCGACTGGTCCATTCCCTTGCTTACGCCGCTTGAATTGCGTAAAGCCCGGCTAAACCAACAACACCATGTTGTGGCCATGCGGATCCACGGCTACTCGAATGCCCTCTACATGACCTCCCTGGAAGTTGCGGACCAGGACGACAACGCCATCACGCTGACGCCCGGCTTCTCGTCGAACGCAAACCGCTACGTCGCCAGCGTCGAAAGCAGCGTCACCCAGATCACGATTACAGCTACCGCCAGCGACCTCGCCGCAACATTCGAGTACCTCGACTGGGACGAGTTCACGTACGCATCGACCGACTACGCCGTCACCGCAGTACGACTGCATTCAGACGGTGAAATCAGGTTCTGGCTCGACGCAACCTTCACCGCCCCGACCAAGACCCTGGTCCTGCACGCCGGTTCCCAGGCATTCGCCTTCGAGGTCGCGATACAACAAGCCCTGAGAAGCAGGGTCTGGTACGGCACCAACCTCAGCTGGGCCGTAAACGAGACCGTCGAACTCAGCCTTCGCCAGTCCAGCAACAATGCCGCCACCGGCGAGCCCGAGATAACCGGCGTTGCCCAAGTGGCAGAAACCCTGGTCGCCACCAAGGGCGACATTGCCGGCGCAGACGGCACCACCAAGGCCGACGCTGGCACCTCCGGCTATGCCCACACGTACCAGTGGGTCTGCGTTGACGGAACCGCCGAGACCGACATCTCCGGAGCCACCGGCCAGACCTACTCCCTCGCCGCCGCCGACGAAGGGAAGACCATCAAAGTAAAGGTCAGCTGCACCGACGACATAGACAACAGCGAATCACGGACCAGCAACGCCTTCCCGCGCACAGGCTCCATCGCCGGCACCAACGGCGCCGTTCTGGTCAACAACCTCAACGAAACCGCCAGCGCCAGCGTGTTAGCCGTTGACGGCACTACAGGGCTCAAGGGAGCCCAGAAATTCACTGTGGGACCGGACAGCGACTACATAGTTCAGGACGTCACAATCGACGTATCCACGCTCAACGCCGGAGGCGGCATTTCACTGGCAATCCATGACGCATCAGGCGCCAACCCCAGCGCCAAGATCTACGACCTGAACAGGCCACCCCATAGCGGCTCAGGCAACCGAACCTTCAACGCACCGGCCGGCGTCAGGCTCGCAGCGACACCTCATACTTCATCGTAATCTTCCAAGCCGCGTCCGCACAGAGAAACCTCAGGCTAACAGAATCCGACAGCCAGAACGGCATCTCCGGATGGACCATCGACAATGAATATCGCTACTACGATGGAAGTATGTGGTCTGACAGTCCAAGAACCATCAAGATGCGGCTGAGGCGCGCGCCAGTAGCCGGCGGCAACAACGAAGATGCAACACTGAGCGCGCTGGCCCTGTCCGACCAAGACGACAGAGCAATAGCGCTCACTCCAATATTCGCCTCCGCGACCACCAGCTACAACGCCTCAGTGGCCAACAGCATCGAACAGATCACGGTTGCGCCCACCACCAACCACCCCAACGCAACGGTGGAATACCCCGACGAGCACGACACAGCCATCACCGACGCGGATGACATGGCAGATTGGCAACAGGTGTCGCTGGACGTCGGGGTAAACACTATAAAGGTCAAGGTGACCGCCGAGGATGGCAACACCACCCAGACCTACACCGTAACCGTCAGACGATTCGGCGCTGAAATATGGCGCGGCACGCTCAGCGTCCAGAACCTGAACAACGGAGACTGGGGTTGCGCCAACAGCCATTCGGGCAGCAGATGTACCAACTCAAACCACCTGGACGACGATCACTTCACGCACGATTCCACCGACTATGACGTGACCGCCGCGCGGCTGCAGCCGGACGGACGGCTCCAGTTCTGGATCACCCCAAACCTCACCACACGAACCCAGTCACTGGTGTTCCATGCGGACTCCCACGTATTCGCGTTCGAGGACGCAGACGTGAAGGAAGCCAGGAACCGGAAGTGGAACAACTCCGGCCTCTCCTGGTCGACAGGCGACACGGTTGAACTCCGGCTCACCGCCTCCACGGCCGCGAACAATGCGGCCACCGGCACCCCCGGGATAATCGGCACGGCCTAGGTCGGTCAGGGGATCACCGCCACCAAAGGCACCATCGCTGACCCTGATGGAACCGCCTAGGCGGACAATAGCGACCCGGGCTACGGCTACGCCTACACCTACCAATGGGTCCTGGTGGACGGCAGCACCGAAACGAACATTTCCGGCGAGACGAGCATCACCTACACACCTGTCGCAGGCGACGTGGGCAGCAAGATGAAAGTGAAGGTGAGCTTCACCGACGACGCAGACAATGACGAGTCACAAACCAGCGACGCCTATCCCGCAACCGACTCCATCGCCGCGGCAGCCAACCGTGCGCCAACGTTCACCAGCGGCATAGCCACGACGCGTAGCTTCACCGAGACAATCGGCAATGTAACCGAGACCATCGCACGGAACGTCGGCAGCGCCATCTCGGCGACCGATGCAGATAACGACAGCCTCACGTACAGCCTGGAGGGCACGGACGCGGGCAAGTTCACCGTGGTATCGACCAGCGGCCAACTCCAGACCAAGGTTGGCGAGAGCTACGACCGAGAAGCGGATGCCAGCCATTCGGTGCGGGTCAAGGTCGTTGACGGCAACAACGGCAGCGACACGATCAACGTGACGATCAGCGTGACCAATATCACCGAGAGACCGTCCGCGCCTACGGCCCCACGGCTACGGCGACATCCGGCAACACCACGAGCCTCGACGTGAGCTGGAGCGCGCCGGATAACACCGGA
The DNA here is from genome assembly GCA_965197635.1 of Dehalococcoidia bacterium. Taxonomy (GTDB): domain Bacteria; phylum Chloroflexota; class Dehalococcoidia; order Lucifugimonadales; family UBA3495; genus Bin87. The sequence goes on along the minus strand of CBDANN010000008.1, from coordinate 1,919,649 downwards.
CTCCCGGCAATCACCGGCTACGACCGGCGATACCGGCCGGGCACGAGCGGTTCGTGGACCAACAGCCCGCAGAACTCGATTGCCACCAACGCATCTATCACCGGCCTTGCCGAGGGTACGGCCTACCAAGTGCGGGTGCGGGCGCAGAACACCGATGGCAACAGCGCATGGTTGCCACCGGGCAGCGGCAGTACAGGCAACCACATACGAGTTTGTGGTTACACCCACCGCACTAACCGTGGGAGAGGCCGGCTCGGAGACCTTCACCATCAAGCTGTCGACGCTGCCATCCGCGAACGTTACCGTTAGGGTCAGTTCCGACGATGCCGGCGCGGCCACGGTAACCCCGGCCATCCTTAGCTTCACGACCAGCAACTGGGACACCACCCAAACGGTAACGGTGTCGGGCATGAACGACTCCGACTCGTCAGACGAGGCCGTCCATCAGCCTGAGCGGAGCGGGCGACAGCTACGGCAGCGTCACCGGATCAGTTTCGGTGAGCGTAACCGACGACGGCACGAACGTGACCATCACCTTTGCTCGACTTTACGCAAAATCTACAAAGAGTGATAGATGCCCTCGCTCTGGGACGGCACTACATGGGACAGGCGTCGAAAGGTTTTTCACTATCGGCAGTTGACACAGACATTTAAGAACTCCCGGCGCTCGGAATCATCCACTCTCAAACGTCCTCGCTGATACCGCCCAAAAATGCGTAAAGTCCAGCTTTGAGCAGGCGACCTACACGGTGGCGGAGGGCAGCAACGTAACCGTCAAAATCAACCTCAGTGCGGACCCCGAGAGGACGGTGACCATACCCGTCTCCGCGACTAGACAGGGCTGAGCAAGCAGCTCGGACTACGCCGATGTGCCTTCCAGCATCACCTTCAACACCGGGGAGACCGCGAAGCGTTTCATCTTCGCCGCCGCCCAGGATTCCGCCGACGATGACGGTGAAAGCGTCAAACTCGCCTTCGGTGCCCTCCCCACAGGGGTGAGCGGCGGCACCAACACGGAGGCGACCGTCTCCATAACCGACGACGGACCGCCGAATAGCGCGCCGATTTTCACCGATGGCGCGAACACCACGCGCAACTTCAGCGAGACGGTGGGTAACGCGATGGAGACCATCGCGCACAGTATCGGCAGCCCAATCTCGGCGACCGATGCAGATAACGACACCCTAACGTACAGCCTGGAATGCCAAGACGCCTCCAGGTTCGCCGTGATGTCCACCAGCGGCCAACTACGTACGAGGGCAGGCCAGAACTATGACCACGAGGCTGGCCCCAGCCTTTCTGTCCGAGTCAAGGTGAATGACGGCAATGGCGGCAGCGCCACGATCAACGTGACTATGAGCGTTACGGACGTCACCACCGAGGCACCTCTCAGGCCCGCGGCCCCCACAGTCCTGGAAACCAGCACCACCAGCCTGTACGTGAACTGGAACGCTCCCAACAACACCGGCCGCCCCGCGATCACAGGCTATGACCTGCGGTACAGGATCAGCGGGACCTGGACGAACGGACCACAGAACGTAACGGCTACCAACAGGGCCATACACGGTCTGGAGCCAGACACCAGTTACGACGTACAAGTTACGGGCGCAGAACGCAGACGGCCAGAGTTCCTGGTCACCCTCGGACAGCGGGAACACCAGAACCACCGAGGAGTCCCAGAGGACGCCAACCGAGCAAACGCACGGGCTCTCCGTGCCTCAATGCAGGTCGAACGGGATATTCATGTACTGGCAGGTCGCACCCGACTACCAAAGCCAGCAGAACCCCCACGGATGGCGGGTGGACGGGCGCCGCACCAGCGCAGGTGTGGCCACCACTTTGATCGACTTCCTGGGTCCAGACGCTGACGTGCTCCAAACCTACAGCGACCAATACTGGGACTGGACCGACACCACGGCTCGGCGCGGGATCAAATACAACTACCGGGTACACGCGCTCGACAACAACGGCGACCTCATGACCAACAGAACTGGTCCAGGAGAGCGCCGGTAACGTGCGGGTAAAAACGGTCGAGGGGCAACAATCAACCTGCGCCCACAGAGCAATCGCGTCTAAATGGAAGCCAAGGTGAAATCTACATAGGTAGGGCGGAGAAAGTCGGCTGGGGTGTTGCTGATGAATTCGTCCGCTTTCGCTTGCAGCACGGTCCGGCAGCGGCGTTTGACTTCCTCGCGCCGGTTGGTCAGGCCAGTGAAAAAGTCGCCCACCTTCTCCCGCACCGCGGCACGGGTGCCCAGGCGCCGGTTGGCGGTCGTCTCCTCACGCGCCCAACCCCAAATGGCCTCGTCAGCGTTGAAGTCTGGGCTGTAGGTGAGCAGATTCACCAAGCGCAGGTTCAAACCCGGCGTGGTCAGATACGTCCGTAGCGCGTCGCCTCGATGTACTGGCGCATTGTCCGAGGTCACCGTCAGCGGTTCGATGTGCCGCGCCCGCAACTGTCTCAGGAAACCAACCGAGGATGCGGAGTTGCTGTTACCCTCCAGTTCCATCACCCCTACCTCGCCGGTCTCCAGACACATCGCCGAGTAGTAGCTGGCCTTCTCCCCTCGTCGCGGGCTGGTGGAGTCCACCAGGGCTGGTTCGCCTTTCAGCGCCCACTTTCAGGCAGCTGCTGACCCCGTATCGGGGTACGGGGCAGGCTCGGTGCCTGGGCACCCGTGCCGCAGTGCAAGAGAAGGTGGGCGACTTTTTCACTGGTCTGACCACCCGGCGCGAGGAAGTCAAACGCCGCTGCCGGACCGTCCTGAACGCACGAGCAGAAGCATTGATTGGCGGTGCCCAAGCCGCTTTCTCCGGCTGCGCAAATGTAGATTTCACCTTGGCTTCAGTTTAGGGGTCACCGTGTCGTGGTCGATATAGGCTTGGATTCGGTTCAGCGTGTCGCCGTTGACATCGCCGATCCTCCGAAACGACCCCGCCGAGTCCTCGCTCGCCGTTACGGACTCTGCCGAAGTGGCGGTTGGTTCCGTGGGTTGGCCGGAAACCTGGAAGTAGCCCACATGGTGCAGCAACAATCCAGTTTGAGCAGGAACCCAACGACTTCGCGTGGTTCTAAATCCATCAGAACCGCTTGCGCCGCGGTTCGTGGGTTAGCAGTCCACCGAAATCGCGGATAGACGCGCGTGCCGACGCCGTTTCCGAGCTTCGGCAATCAGCAACGCCCGAAGCATGACCATGGTGGGTCTGATCAAGAGTTCAGGGAAGCGCGCCCTCCCTCCTGAACACGTCTGCCATTTTTCCCACTCCTTCCCATATTTCGTCCTCGGAAGGGAGCGCGAAGCAAAGTCGAACATAGTTGGCGGCTGCTTCCGGGTCTGCCGACCAATCCGGCCCGGGGTTGAAGGCGATGCCTTCCCTGAGGGCTGGGCCGACCAGTTCGCGAGAATCAACTCCCGAGGGCAGTTTGACCCACAAGTACATCCCGCCTCTGGGCACTTCAAAATCGATACTCGGCCCGAATGACTCACGGAGAGCGCTGCTGAGCGCGTCGCACTTGCGTTTCAAGGCCGATCGCATCTCCAAGATGTGGTCTTCATAGTGGTTGGCGAAGTAGTCGCCCACAATCATTTGGTCCATGACTCCGGTGCCGGCGTCGTTCTTGCGGGAAAGCAATCGGCTCATCACCTCCCAAGGCGCGACCACGTAACCAAGGCGAGTACCCGGCCCCAGCGTTTTAGAGAAAGATCCTATGTGCAGCACTCGGTTGGTGTCGTCCAGGGATCGGATCGCGTTCTCGTAATCGCCCTCGAATATGAGGTCGGCGTAGCATTCATCCTCGAATATCGGGACGCCAAATTCTTCGCTCAGTTCCAGCATTCGCCTCCGGCGCTCCATGGTCAACACAGTGCCAGTGGGGTTCTGGAGAGTCGGGATGGTGTAGATGTACTTGGGCCGCACTCCCTGGTTGCGAAGCTGTTCGAGCGCCTGGGCCAAATGGTCCATGCTCATGCCGTCCTGATCCACCTCGACACCGACGATGTTGACTTTCCTACGCCTCAAATTGCCCAGGGCGCCGGAGAAACTGAACGATTCGACGATTGCGGTGTCACCCTCCTCCAATAGGATTTCGTTAATTAACTCGATCCCCTGGCCGGACCCCGAAGTAATCAGGACTTCATCTGTCGTTACTTCAATTCCGCGATGCTCGGCAAGTTTGTCAACCAGGAAACTGCGTAGCGGCACGATACCCTGCGGCCCGCCGTCGAAGTTATACATGGAGATGTTCCTGGGGTTGCCCCGGAACACCCTGGCGGCGGACTCAATAAACCCTTCCGTAGGAACCAGTTCGGGGTCGCTATGGCCACCAATGAAATTGTACTTCGGGTGGCCTTCCCACGGAGCAGCAGGCGGAGGCAGGCTCCTGTTGAAGAGCGCAGAGTAATCCAAGCCGTTCCCTTGCATGAGCTGATCCTCCGATTCTATCCGTGTTCCGACGCTCGTTTTTGCTACCAAAGCCTTTGGCATCCTATCACCACCCGTGCTGGCCGTCGACGGCATCGGCGCCGAAAGGCCCACATCAGGATCAGCGGCGGGTTCGCATGTTTTGGCGGGAGGATGTCCAGGCGGCCCGCCGCAAGCACCATAAATGATGCCAATCCGTGTCGATTGCCGATGTCGAGGCCGTTGCGAAAGTCAGCCAGACGACAGCGAGACTATCGGAGAGTTAACCCGGAGCCTTCGGCTGGGGAACATGCCCAAGTGAAGCGCCAGGGTAACGCGATGCAAATCAACACGATATCGGGACGGGCGTTGCCCGTTTCCGCGACGTTAGCGACGATTGGCAATACTGCGCCTCATGGCCTCACACACATCTTGCGCCAGGTTCGGGATGACCGGGGAGTGGTATCTGCCGAACTCGGTGGCTTGTTGACGGTTGCACTGTGTCAACAAGCCACGATGGAATTCCGGGCGCTCAACCAGATAGTTTTCCTTGAGGATCCCCCAAAAGGGCGTCTTGCCCTTGAGGCGACACTCGGAGATAATGACAAATACGTGTCAACGCGATCGTATATCCTTCTGTATCCTTCTGCTCTCGCCACTCTTTCCTAGTGGCGCGTGACAAACGATGACTCCAGAACGTGAAGTGCAGCGGCAGCGGGCCACCCAAGTGGGAATGTTGATGCGGGCTTACCGTGAATCTTTCCTATCAGGCAACGGCCGGCGGGGTCTGACCCAAGAAGAACTGCTACGGCGCATGGCGACGGTCGACAGCGACTATACGGAGAGATACAGCCACGCCACAGTCTCGAGGTGGGAGTCCGGGCATACCCGCCCGACGGTGCGAAGATTGCAAGCCTTCGGCACTGCCTTGGATCTATCCCAGGTCGAGTTAGACGGGCTGATCCTCCTGGCCGGGTTGACCAATGACAACCACATTTTTCTCGAAAGACGTATTCCAAGGGCATTGACCCGACAGTCCCACCGGTCCGGGAATGGGACGGAGTTGCCGAAACCAATGGCAATGAAGACGGCACTACGCCAGCCGCAGGCGGGGCCCTGGCAAACGAAGACGGAACGGTCCGCTCCGGCATTCTAAGGAATTTGTTGCTCGCACTGTTCATAGCCGGTGCTGGATATGCTTTTTCGTGGTTGGCGTGGGACGTCACATGGATGCCAATGGCCTACTCAGGTCTCGTGATCGGGTTGGTCCTGGCTCAGGGATTCCTCGTGCCCAGCCAAGGCGCCGGCCTGCGCGATTTCTTCTCGGTTTCTCTATTCTTCCTGTTGAGCACTCCGTTGCTTCAGTTCGCACCGATCGGCATGGATCATTACAGTTTCAGTGCTATCGGCGATTTCTTCGGCACCCATATGCCATATATGTTGGCGCTTTTGGTTAACCTCTCGCTCTCAACCTGCGCCGGTTTGATGTTTCAACTGCTGTGGAGTTGGCAGCGAAAACGTACGCCGACCGAGGTTCGCCCGCTCCGCAGAGCGGCTTTGACCGTGTTGCCTCCGGTGGCATTCGTGTACGCGGTCATCGTCGTCATCTCCAACGCCTCCGTTTGGATACAATTCGCCGTCTCGATGCCGGTGTTGGCCGCGGCGTTCATAATATTATTGATATTGCGTGACCCGGTCATCAACCTCAACGAGCAAGACCGACGATTTTTGCTGTCGATCACCGTGGCCGTCGGCTTGGTCTCAACAATCGCGGGCATGGTCGCCGCGCTGAGTGTTTATATTTCGCCAGGATTGCCGATGGTGCTCCCGGATCACAATTTGCTGACTACCTGGAAGATTGACTTCGTTGAGTTGGGCTACAGTCGTGAAGAGGCTTTGGCAAAGTTGAACCTGGGGTATATGTGGCACGCGATGTGCGTTTTCGCCTACATGGTTTTTGCTGTCGGCGCTGCCTTGATCGCGGAAATCTACGGAGTTGGCAGAAGAAGCGCCCACAACCTCGAACCTAGCCGACGCACCATGTTGGGTCGCGGGACCGCTGCGGACCTTTAGCGGACCCGCGGAGTGCGGTAGCTACCGCCAAAGGAGCCTCGGGCCACCGACCGAAGGTGACCTGAGCCGGTCGACGGAGGTTAGGAACGCGGGGTCAGCGGCGCCTGTAACGTGACGGCTGTGTGAGGGGTTCGTCGGGGCGGTATGCGGGGATCGGCCCGGTTTGCTGTTCCGCAAAGTGTTGCGTGCTCGAACCCAGGAGCTTCAACTGGAAAGATGCAAACCTTCTGCGACGATAAACTTGACACCACGAAATAGGCTCAGCACGGGGCTTTATCCCATCCCGCTCACTCCTCCCCGGCCACTTTTGAAACGGATGCTTGGGCTGGCCAGAAGGGTCCCGATCTTGAAAGCGGATTCCCGTTAACTCTGACTTCAATTGCGTCGTTCCAGGAACATGGGCATACCCCCTTTGGGACGCAGTGATATTAGCGGCAACAACTCGACCTTGTGCTGCGGGTCGGGCCGCATCGTCCAACGCTGTCCCAGCGTGGCCAACACCAGCATGGCTTCCATCCACGCGAAACCCTCCCCGATGCATAGGCGGGGCCCGCCTCCAAATGGGTAGTAAGCGAACCGGGGCAAACTTTCGCGGAACTCCGGCGTCCATCGATCCGGCAGGAACTCCAACGGGTCATCGAACCACCGGGGGTCGCGCTGGATAATGAATTGAGGGGCAATCAACGCCGCGCCGGCCGGGATGTGGTAGCTCCCCAGCGTGATGGGTTCAAAGGTCATGCGACCAGTGGACCAAATGGGCGGGTAGAGACGCATTGACTCGGTGAGTATCCGTTCGGTGAAGGGCAGCCTGGGCAGGTCGTCCGGGGTCGGGGGCCGGCCGCCCAGGGCTGCGTCCAGTTCGGCGTGAAAGCGGGCCTGTATGTCGGGGTGAGTGGCCAGCAGATACCAGGTCCAGGTCAGGGCTACGGCCGTGGTTTCGTGGCCGGCGGCGAAGAGAGTGATAACCTCGTCCCGTAACTGTCGGTCGATCATCACCGCATCTTCGGGATCGTCGGCTTCTTCGTCCCTGGCGTTAAGCAGTAGGGACAACAGGTCGTTGCTCTCCGGCCCCGACCGGCGGCGCTCCTCGATGAGGCCATAGGTCGTTTCGTCCAGATAGGCCAGCGCTCGCTTGAAACGGCGGGTGAAAGGCAGGGGCAGGCGGTGGAACAGGCGTCGCAGGGTCGGGGGCTGGTTATCCCGTGCCTTGATGTAGTTGTTGCTGAGTTCAAAGGCGGCGCCGATGCGTCGCACCGTGTCGGGCAACTCCAGGCCGAACAGGGTCTTGACGACGATGTGCAGGGTCAGTTCGCTCATTGCGCTGGCCAGGTCAACCCTGGCGCCGTCCTGCCAGCTCCCCTCGTGCCGACGGGTGAATTCTGCCATGGTCTCGCCGTAGGCGGCGATGCGTCGGTGGTGAAACTGGGGCTGCATCAGGCGACGCTGGCGCAGGTGCAGCGGGCCGTCGGCGGTGACCAGTCCGTAGCCCATCAGGTATTGCAGGGTCTCGGTCATACGGCCGCGGCCCACGCTCTGGTGGTTGGTGACGAAAACCTCCTGGATGAGTTCCGGGTGATTGACCAGGTACGCCAGGACCGGTTTTACCGACAATGTGACTAAGTCGCCGTAGGTGGCGGCCTCACGCAGGAATCCCAAGAGGTTGAACACATACTGGAAGGACTGACCCACTATGGGCCATTCGGGTGGGCCGGGGGGTAGCCCGGCGCGGTCAACCGCTGGTTTTGGGGGATAAGGTACGGTGTATGTGGTCATGATCACCTCACGCCGGTATGCGGCGTCGATGCTTTGAGCCGGCACATTTTAGCCATGGCACGCGGCGTCGCAATGGTCGCTGGGTGGTACGTCCAACACCGGGTTCATATCGAAGAACCCTACGGGCTTCAGACTGAAGCCGCAATAAGCCACCGGCGCGATGGGCCAGTCCTCGGGCCGTGGCACGTGGTGGTAGCCCAATGTGTACCAGAGCACCACGTCAGTGTCTTCAACGTTGCGGTTGTTCTTCGTGTATTCGGGGAGTCCCGCGCCGCCCGGGTGCTGGTTGGGGTACGGCCCGGTGGCCGATATTTCGTTGCGGTCGTAGGGCGTGACCCACAGGTGCTTGGTCATGAAACCGGCGCGCTTGATGATGCTGGCGTCGGGATGCGCGAAGGGGAGGATGTTTTCCCCCGGCATCAGCTTGTAGCTCACGGGCTGTCCCAGGGCGTTCTTGGTTGCGGGGTTGGAAACCAGCCAATAACGTCCGCTCATCGGGTCAACCACCCGCTGCGCCGCGTGTTCCGTCGGTAGCAGGGTCTTCTCGGCGTAGAACGCGTTGCTATGGGGGTTGTCCGGGCCTGGCGGCTCGGCGACGGTGTTCACTTCAAACACCGAGTTCTCCTCGCCGTCAACGCTCATGTCCAGGCGGAAGTTGAAGAAGTGCTGGTGGATGTGGGCGTTCAACTGTGGAGCGACCAACGTTCCGTACTTTGGCGTCTCTCCCTCGGGAACGGCAGCAGTGTTGATGATGCCGGTCAGCTTCACCTCATGCTGTATCGTCCCGTCCTGGTAGAAATACCAGAAGAAGCCGTATTCGTAGTTGCCGACGGTGGCGACGCTGGATATTACGAGGCGGCGGGAGCGGCGCACCTCGGTCTTGCCGACGCGCCAGTCGGTGTGCTTCCACAGGATTCCGTAGTCCTCCTCGTGCATACACACGGCATTGGGGATGGTGAATGGTTCGCCGCGACCATCGTTCAGCACCGCGTCGAAATAATAAATCTCACCCAGACAATCGCAACCCAGGGTCAGGGAGTTAGTCAGGGAACCGATGCCGTACTCTCCGGCATCGAAGGCGTTTTTCCGGTAATGGTCTTTGCTGGGGTCGCCGTAGGGCACCACCATGTCGGACAGCGCAGCCCGGTACAGGATCGGCCTGATGCGGCCCTGATCCTCGTAGCCCAAGGTGTGGATCACCAGGCCCTCCCGGGGAGTGAATCCGACGCGCAGATGCCACTTCTGCCAGGTAACCGCCCAGCCATCTACCTGGAAGCTCGGCCCTTCCGGTTGCGTGATCTCCAGTGGCTTCAGGTCTTCGCGGAATCCGCCAGCGAACTCGGCGGCGTAGTTGCCGGATTCCGGGGGAAGCGGCACCACGCCGTAGTCGTCGATCCGCACCACCTCCATGCTGTTGAGGTCCACGACGGCGGTGACGCCTTCAATCGGGCGGGCGTACCCGTTGTCGGTAGGGCTTGACCGGACGAAATTGCGCGCCAGAACCAGCCGGCGTCCCTCCTCGTCTTCAAACCCGTAGTTGCCGGCCGACCAGGGGTCCACCATGACAAGGCTGGGATCGGTGATGCCACGCTTCTTGATGGCCGCCTGGAACCCGGGGTCGGCCCTCACCGCAGCCTCGCATTCGACAAACTCGTCGAACATCACCCGGGGCTGGACGCCGGGGACATTCTGCCAGGAAACGATGCGCCGTTCATCCAGAGAAACCACCGCCTCGTAGGTCGCCGCCGCGTCGCTGTCCAGTACCACAATGAACGCGTTTCGCCGCACCGGCGCGCCGGGCTGAAACTCGATCACCGCGTCTTTTTCCGGTTCCTGAAGAACGATGGTCTCGAATCGCACGCGCGGGCCCAGCTGGCGTTCGGCTTTCAGGATCGTCGAAGCCTCGGCTATCTCGTCTGCCGTCAGCGGGTCGAGAGGATGGGACGCTGCGGATATGGCCGGGGCCCCCGGCGTTACTTTCGTGGAAATAGCCATGGTGTACCTCCGATGGGCGGCGCATACCGCGGGAGGATGGTTGCGCCAGACACTTTTGACGGTATCGCGCCCCAGCCGAAGGGTCAAGCACACCGCGTCATAACCGACCGATCCAGACCATTTGCTTGGACCTCGACGCGGCGACCCCCGTGTCACCATCGCTCATGCGTACCCACTTGTCATTGCGAGGAGCGCCGCTCATGGTGATCTTGTCGAACCACGTGGCAATCCGGTTCCGGTATTCGCCAACCATGCCCAAACAACCTTGCCACGCCGACGAGATTGCCACGCTGCGCTCGCAATGACATAGGACTTACGCGCTTGGCTTGCCGGCAGGGGATTTAACGCAAAGGCGCAGAGACGCAAAGGGGGTTTTGTAGCGGCATGAGGGTGCCTTCCCATGATACGCCGTGCTCAACTGCGTAAGTCCTATGTATGACAGCGGGCCACGCCCCACTGGTCTAACAAAGTGGGTGCGCGTGAGGGCACCATCGCCATTGACACCGACTCGCCGCAGACATACCATCCCGGCGTTCGGGGGAAACGCATATCAGTCGTCCCAATTGCGGGCGCGTAAGTTGCCCTAGCCATGAATTGACCGACGGAACGGCTCCTTAGAACGATGGCAGATGTTTGATACGGCGCTAAAAAAGAAGCGTGTCATCGGCATTCTGTTACTGGCCGTCATTCTCGGCTTGTTCCTGATGTTCAATCGTATCCCCAAGCTGGATACGGTTCAGGAGGACCTGGCCGGCGTAAACGCCCCACAATCTGAATGCTTCCAAGGTTTCTGCATCAACCGGGAACCTGAAACCTGGTTCTTTGAACGTTGGTGGGACTTCTCCCTCAGCTACCTGAAGTTGGTGAGCCTGGGGATGACATTCGCCTTTCTTGCGGCGGGCATTACGGAAGTGTTCCTGTTTCCCAGGAACGAAGGCTCACGCTTCACCGGAGGGGGGCTGAAAGGGGTGCTGCGAGGACTCGCGGTCGGGTCCTCCATGAACCTGTGCTCCGCTTGCATCGTCCCCATCGCTTCGGCGTTCCGGCGCCGGGGCGCTCCGGTGGAAACGGCCATCGCCATCACCCAGGGGTCTTCCACGCTGAACATTCCGGCGCTGGTGATGGCGGCGCTGGTGTTCACACCAATGCTGGCGAGCACCCGGATCGCCGTAAGCATTGTGGGCGTGCTGCTGCTGGGCCCGTTGGTGGCCTTGCTCATCCGCCGTAGAGTACCCTTGGCCGATATATTCCGGTACGGAGCCGTCGGATCCGAAATCGGACCAGCCACCTGGCGGGAGACCGTAACGTCGGGGGTAAAGGACTGGATCAAAGCCAGCCTGCGTTATCTGTGGCGTTTGGGTCCGGCCATGGTATTGGCCGGGTTTGCCGGCGGTCTCGTTATCCAATTGCTGACGCCGGAAACCGTTGCCACCTATCTGGGCAACAATTTCTCGGGCATCGTGGTAGCCGCCACATTTGGCATCCTCATCAACGTGCCTTTGCTGTTCGAAATCCCCCTGGTGGCAGTGCTGCTTCTGGTTGGCATGGGGAGCGCGCCGGCCGCCGCTCTCTTGTTTGGAGCGGCGGCCGGCGGCCCGTTCACTTTTTGGGGCTTGGCGCGGATCATGCCCAAGAAGGCGGTGGCCGCTTTTGCGGCCGGAACCTGGTCACTGAGCATGATTGGTGGCGTGGGTTTGCTGTTCATCGGCCCCTTTTTCCTGAATGACGGCGATTCCCGAATCGTGTTCCGTTCCGACCGGGACGGCGATTTCGAGATTTACACTATGAAGCCCGACGGTTCTGAACTGCGGCGGCTCACCAACAATGCCGCTTACGACGATTTCCCCGTTTGGTCACCCGACGGGAGAAAGATTGCCTTCGTATCGGACCGGGATGGCGAACCGGAGATATACCGGATGGACGCGGACGGCTCCCGGGTGCGGCGTCTCACCACGGATGACGGCCCGGTCAACGCGTTTCCGGCCTGGTCTCCCGATGGAAGCAAGATAGCCTTCGCCACCGACCGGGACGGCGACCGGGAGATCTACGTCATGGAGTCGGACGGCTCCAACCAGACCAATCTGTCCAACCACCCGGGTTACGATGCGTCCCCCTCCTGGTCGCCTGACGGAACGCGCCTCCTGTTCAACACGCGGCGCGACGGCAACCATGAGATTTACGTGATGAACGCCGACGGCTCAAACCAGGCGCGGCTCACCAAAAACGCCACCACGGACGAGTTTCCCTCCTGGTCGCCTGACGGCTCCACAATCCTTTTTTCTTCCGCTCGCACCGGCCGCAGAGCCGTGTACGTTATGGACGCCGACGGTTCAAATCCGGTGCAGCTCACCACAAATGCCTACAAGGACTACTGGCCATCATGGTCGCCCGACGGCGCCCGTATCGCCTTCACCAGCAACAGGTACGGCAACGAAGAAGTTATGGTGATGAACGCCGACGGGTCCCACCAGACCAATCTCAGTATCAGCCCGTTCGCCGACGCGGGGCCGGCGTGGGGGCCGGGGAAGACTGCGCCGGCCGAGTCCGGGGGACCTCGAATTGTGGCGCTGGATCCCCCGGCCGCAGCCATCCGGGGAGAAAGTCTGGTAACCATCACCGGAACCGGCCTGTCGGAGAACACTCTGGTCACCATCGGCGGAACGAAGGCCCAGGTGGTGGAGATTCTGGACTCGCACACGATGACCGTAGCGTCTCCTTCGCACCAAGCCGGGACGGTGGATGTGGTGGTGACCAACCCCGACGGGCGGTCCGGCTCGCTACCGGGCGTCTTCACTTACCACCCGCCTTACTTCACCGACGTGGCGCCCGTCGCCGGCGTCGCTTTCCCGCACGTGAGGAATCCCTTCGACCGGATCCCCCTGGGCGCCGGCGTGGTGGTTTTCGATTACAACGGGGACGGACGACCCGACATCTACGTGGCATCCACAGAGGACATAGACGACATGGCCCCGGATCACGACGGTTCCAACGCGCTTTATCGCAACAATGGCGATGGGACTTTCACCGACGTGGCCAAGCCGGCCGGGGTGAGCGAGCTGGACGGCAAGACCAACGGCGGGTGCGCCGCCGATTATGACAACGACGGCGATCAGGACCTTTTCGTTACCAATTGGGGCTCCAGCAAGCTCTTTCGCAACGACGGTACGGGAACCTTCACCGATGCGACCCAACAGGCCGGATTAACCGAACCGGATCCTAGCTTTCGTTCCATGGGCTGCGCCTGGGGCGACTACGACCGGGACGGCCTCGTGGACTTCGTGGTGGTGCGCCACATGGAGGAATCCGACATGGATGCCTTCGATCTCAGGTTTTACGCCTACGCGGTAAGGCCGCTCGGGCTGTTCCACAACAATGGGGACGGCACCTTCACCGAGACGACGCACTTGCTCGGGGACACCGGCCGAGCCGGGAAAACCCAGGGCGAGTACGGAAACTTGTGGGGAGCCGGTTTCCAACCCAGTTGGATCGACTTCGATAACGACGGGGACTCGGACCTCTACGTGGTCAACGACTTCGGGAGGGATATTCAGCCCAACGTATTATGGCGGAATGACGGGCCCGGAGATAACGGATTCTGGCGGTTCGAGGATATTTCCAGTCAGTCCGGGGCCAATGTTGCCATGTATGGGATGGGGCTGGCAGTGGGCGATTATGACCTGGATGGCGATTTCGACCTCTACTCGACCAATATTGAGGACAATGTCCTGTTGCGGAACAACGGGGATGGCGCCAGTTTTACCGAAACCGCAGCCGATTCCGGGGTGGGTCAGGGCGTGTTCCAGAGGCGGCAGAGGGTCAGCTGGGGCGCGGTGTTCTTTGACTACGACAACGACGGTTGGGAAGACCTTTACGTGGCGAGCGGGCATTTGGATTCCGATCCTTTCACGAACCGCCGGGATCAGCCCAATTTGCTGCTACGCAACAGTGGGGATGGAACCTTCGTTGACGCATCGTCGATCAGCGGCGCCGACGACCGGGGGGTTGGCCGCGGCGTGGCATACGCCGATTTCGATAAGGACGGTTGCCTGGATTTGTATGTGGCCAATCTTGGACTGCCCAGCGGCGAGCCCCAGGCCGACCGGTTGTTCCGGAATAGCTGCGCGTGGGGCAACAACTGGCTCAGCATCAAGACGGTGGGCACGGTCAGCAACCGCGATGGCATCGGCGCCAGGGTCATGGTGACGGCCGATGGACGAACGCAAATCCGGGAAATTACCGCCGGTTCCAGCAACAAAAGCCAGAACACTCTGGTCGCACATTTTGGCTTGGGTCAGGCCAGTAAAGCGGATTCCGTAGAAATCCGGTGGCCCAGCGGAATTGTCACAAACTTCGTGAATGTGGCCGGCAATCAAAATTTAATCGTCACCGAATCGCGCTAATCCTCCAAAACGCCAAATGCAATTCCCGGTTTCCGAGAACTCCTTGCATCGCGATACGTTGTTTTTTACCGGCATTTCAAGGCGTTTACAATTACCGTCGTTGACACCAGTCGTATCGCTGGTATAAATTCGGGGACACTTTACGAATACTGTTTCGCGACCGATTCAGGCTAAAGGTGAGCGAAACGCAAGGAAGATGGCTGCATGATCATATGACGAACGGCACACACCGGGACCATCCACTGACTAAGGATTGCCGCATTCATAACATAGCCAAGGGCATGGTTTCCGGTCGCTGATGGGAGAAACAGAACCTGGAGGTCTGGTAATGAACCGTTACAGAATTAAGGTCCCCTCGTTATTGATATTCGTTCCCGCGCTGTTGATGATGGCGTTCATCGCAGCGTGCGGAGGAGCCGAAGCTCCGGCTGACACCACGCAGCCCGCTGCTCAACCCGCGTCGGAGTCAGGGGCGGCCCCGGCAGCGACCGAGCCGGCGGCGCAAATGGCTCAGCCTACCACCGCTGCTGCGGCTAAAGACGAGCCCAGCCAAGACGCCATGGCCGAGAAACAGTTGCCGGTGCAGAAGATCATCCTGGGCCTCATCACCCCAATCGACGACACCGTGGTTCCGTGGCTGGGTGGCGTCGACTTCGTGTACCAGCACAGCCCGTTCAT
The DNA here is from genome assembly GCA_965197635.1 of Dehalococcoidia bacterium. GTDB lineage: Bacteria > Chloroflexota > Dehalococcoidia > Lucifugimonadales > UBA3495 > Bin87. The sequence continues at coordinate 1,904,329 of CBDANN010000008.1, read as the reverse complement.
GGAGTACCTGGTTCAGTTGGACTCCTACACCAGTGAATGGAAGCCTATGCTTGCCAAATCCTGGGAGATGAATGCGACCGGGGACGTTTGGACCTTTGAGTTGGAGCAGGGCGTCCAGTGGCACCGCGGTTTCGGTGAATTCACCGCCACCGACGTGGAACACAGCTTCAAGCTGAATTGCCAACAGGGTACCCGCGCCAGCTACAAGGGCGGTATCTGCAACGTTGACCACGTGGAGATCATTGATCCCTACAACATCAAGGTCCACATGGTCAATCCTTCCGCGGAGTACCTCTTTTACGCTGCCGAGTCCGCGGGCAACATGATATCCAGCATGGCCCAGTGCGACCAGGCCGGCGGGTTCAACGATGCTGAAAACGTCGCCAGCGAAGGCTGCACCGACGAGCTCTACGAGCGCATGGCCGGCACCGGGCCCTATCAATACGACGGCCGGGAAGAGGAAGTGCACGTGGACTACTCGCTGGCTTTCCCGGACGGCCACTGGCGGCATGATCCGGACTACCCGGAAATGCGGAACACCTGGGTCCTGGAAGAGGCAACCCGCCTGGCCCAGTTCCGCGCCGGCGAGACCCACATGACCGAGGTCAACCGGGACCTGGGCGACAAGCTGGTTGAGGAAGGCTTCGAGATTATCCAGAGCACCGGCCCGGCCCAGCAGACGGCCTTCCGCTTTGGCGGCATGTTCTACAACGACCCCGAGAATTATGACCCCAACTTCCCCGTAACCGCCCCTGGCGAAATTGGAATCAAGGTTCGGAAGGCGCTGAACAAGGCCGTGGACCGGGAAACCTTCAAGCAGGAACTGTATAAAGGGCGGGTGTGGGACTCCAAGGTACACTCCTTCCACGACGAGTTGACGCCGTGGAACCCCAAGTGGGACGAGGACTGGGAAGCGGAATACGGCTATGACCTGGATGCATCCAAGCAGCTCCTGGCTGAGGCCGGCTATCCCGAAGGGTTCGAGATTATCGTCCCCATGTATCCCTTCCCCGGTGCGCCGGAACTCCCCCAGATAGCCCAGTTCATGCAACTGGCCTGGGCAAAGATCGGCGTAACCCTCACCCTCCGTGATGAGGACCGGGCAGCAGTGGTGGCACGCCGACGGCAGAAGGCCAACCACGAAACGGCCTTGGCGACTACGCCTTCCTTCAAGGCACAGGAAGCCCAGATGATGCTGTTCAATACCCATAAGGATGACGGCGGCGTGGTCTGGATGTACGAGACCAAGGAACTGCGGGACCTGTACCACACGCTGCAGACCACTATGGAGCCCGACGAACGCGCCAAGATCCTGATACAGATGGGGGACATCAAGTTCTACGAACACGAGTGGATCCCACTCTTCTGGGTACCCATTGAGACGATCGTTGACCCCAAGATCATCTGCGCGTGGCCGTTCCCAGGCTGGGAGGGTGGCGACCTCGGCAGCAACGAGTTGATTGAGGCACCGCCCTGCTGATCTTCGTCGCGCGACCATACACCAGAAACTGGTTAGGAGGCACCGCGATTGCTGGGCAACCAACGATCGCGGTGCGAACTGCCAATAGCAACCATCCAACTCGGTTAGGAGTCTAGGATGCAACGGTACATCCTTCTACGTATCCTTCAGGCGATCCTGGTTCTGGCGGTGGTGAGCCTGGTGGCCTTCGCGTTGGGGCACGCCGGCGGCAACCCCCTGGATGCGATCTTGCCGGACGACGCCGACGCTCAGGTCAGGGCAGACCTTGAGGAGTTTTGGGGCATCAACGAGCCGTTGCACGTACAGTATTTCACCTACGTTTGGAACGCCCTCCGTGGCGACTTTGGCCACTCTTTCAAATACCCCAGGTTCACGGTAGCCGAACTCATCAAGGACCGTTTCATGGCCACGATCCAACTGGCCGGAGCCGGAATTCTAGTGGCCGTAGCTCTTGGATTGCCCATCGGGGTTTTGACGGCGACCTATCGAGACACCGTCTTCGACTGGACGGGCAAAATAGTGGCCCTGCTGGGGCAATCCCTGCCCGTCTTCTGGCTGGGAATTATCCTCATGTGGATATTCGCGGTGCAGTTGGACTGGTTCCCCACCTCGGGGAAAGGCGGCATCAGACACCTGATCCTGCCGGCCGTTGCCATCGGCTGGTTCCAGGTAGCCGCTATGCTCCGTTTGGTTCGCTCTTCCATGCTGGACGTGTTGGACAGCGAATACGTAAAGCTGGCCCGCATCAAGGGACTGCCGGAAAGGAAGATCATCTGGAAGCATTGTTTGCGGAACGCCTCCATCGCCCCGCTAACGTACTTCGCCATTACATTGGGGTCGCTGATGGTGGGCTCCGTTTCCATCGAAACGGTGTTTCAGTGGCCGGGTCTGGGGTTCCTGTTATTCAACGCGGCGCGCTCCAGCGATTACGCCCTGTTGCAAGGGATCATGCTGACCTTCACCACCATCTACATCGTCGCTAATTTGCTGGTGGACATCGCTTATGCCTACCTCGACCCACGCATACGGTACACCTGACGCCACGAGGGCTTAAGCGAGGAGAATACCCATGGCCGTAGCAATTCCAAATGTTCCCCCGCGTCCGCTGTCGGGAATCGGCAGTGTCCTGAGGGAAATACTCCGATACCCGGTAATCCCGGTGGTTGTCCTGCTGGTTGTCCTGATCGTTCCCTCGATTATCCCTGCATGGATAGCACCCTACGATCCGTTGGATGGCGACATCACGAACCGTCTCGCAGAACCGTCGGTAGAGCATTGGTTCGGCACCGACAAGATCGGACGGGACGTACTCAGCCGCACCGTTTACGGTGCCAGAGTGTCGGTAATTGTGGCCGGCGTGGCCATTGCCATATCGGGTCTGATTGGGACCACATTCGGCATCGCGTCCGCTTTTTACGGCGGCTGGTGGGACAATGTCATGATGCGCCTGGTGGACCTCTCGCTGTCCCTGCCCATCATCGTGGTGGCAATCGTGGTAGCGGCTATGGCGGGACCCAGCATGAAGATACTGATCGCCGTGTTGGTTTTAAGCCAGTGGTCTCGCTACGCCCGGCTGGTGCGAGGAGAAACGCTGACCATCCGGGCTCAGGACTACATATCCAGGGCCAGAGTGGCGGGGGCTTCCAACCCACGGATCATGCTCCGCTACATCTTTCCGAATATCGTCAACACCGTAGTGGTGCTAGCCACCCTGCAGGTTGGGTTCGTCATCGTGCTGGAGGCAACCCTCAGCTTTCTGGGGGCCGGCATTTCCCGGCCCACCCCGGCTTGGGGCCTGATGGTGGCCGACGGGCGAGAGTTCGTGACGGACGCCTGGTGGGTATCTTTCTTCCCCGGGTTGGCGATCCTGCTGACGGTTCTGTCCATGAACCTGCTCGGCGACTGGCTGCGGGACAAGCTGGATCCGAAGCAGAGGAATCTTTAGTACCCCAGCCTTGCGTACACCGCGCAATAGCCTTGCTGGCGTTGGGCTCGGAGCCGCGTGGCATTAGTTGCTTCCCGGCTTCGAGCCATTATTCCGGCTTCTTTTCAAGGTCTCCCATTGCGTGTTGTTCCCGCTGCGCCGTACGCCGATAGCGAGACCGCAGAACGCCGGCGGAAGCCTGATTGGTTGCCCCGCCTGCCCAAACGGGTTAACCTATGACCAATGAATGAACAGACCTATCCTGAAACGTCGTCAAGCGATACCGCGGTCTGCGGCTCGTGTGGGGCCGACGGCCAAATTCCGGGGCAGCCTTGCCAACAATGCGATCGGCCGGTGCTCAACATTCCGGAATGGGCCCAACCGCCGCCAAGCGGACCCCGGTGGCTGACCAGGCGTCGTTTGATCAGGACCACGATAGCCGTGGTTGCGCTGGTATTCGCCTCCTGGCTCTACTATCCGTTCTTCCCCAATCCGATTACGCTGCTGTTCAAGGCTCCCAGCACCGAGGCCAGCTCCGCCTCGCCGCCGGGCCAATGGTTGATGGCGGGTAGAGACCTGCAACTCACGCGGCATATTCCCGTCGTGTCCGCCCAGCCGGAAGGACGGGTGGTCTGGTCGCAGCAATTGGGCACTCCCACCAGAGGAACTCCGGTAGCGCTTGACGGCGTGGTTTACGTCGGCGGCTTTTTCAAGATCATTGCTTTGGACGCGGACACGGGGCAGCAAGTTTGGGAAATTGACGTTCCCAGTCCGCTGGACCATTCGGTGGCAATCGCGGGGGACACCCTATTCGTCGGCCTGCTGGACCATCGGATCGTGGCCGTTGACCTGAACACGCAGGCGTTTCGTTGGGAGTTCAAGACTGAAGGCCCGATCACCTCTTCTCCGATAGTGGCTGGTGGCATCGTGTACGTTGGTTCCGGCGACAGCTCCCTCTACGCCCTTGACGCTGCCAACGGCAAGATGTTGTGGCGGGAGGATGTCCAAGGTGAGATCCGATCGGCGCCGGCCGTGAACGACGGGCACGCATTGGCCGCTGACAACCTGGGCAATCTCTACATATTCGATGCCAGGACCGGTCAGAGCAAATTGCGGTACCGCACCGAGGGGAACACCAAGGGATCTCCGGCGGTGGCCAACGGACTGGCGTACTTCCCCTCTGGCGGAAGATTGTACGCCGTTGATGCCCACGCCCGGGAGATCGCTGGAGAATTTCAGTTCAAGTTGGTTTGGGCGCAGTTTTGGCGATGGCAGGTCCCCGGCGTGCCGCGGCCTCCGGTGCAAAAGGGCGGGAGGTGGCTATTCGACCCGGATTTTGATCCGAAGAGTAGGGAAACCACCGGGCTGCTGGCCGCCCCGGCCGTAACGCCCGACACCATGTATGCCGGAAGTTTCCACGGCACCTTTTACGCCGCGGATGCGCATTCCGGTCGGCAACTGTGGAAGTTTGAGGCTGACGACGCCATCTTCGAATCGGCCGTGGTGCTGGGCGACCGGGTTTACTTCGGCACCAGCAGCGGATCGTTCTACGCCCTGCGTCGCTCCGACGGCGATTTAGTGTGGCGCATCGATTTGGGCGCACCGGTCGAGATATCTCCGATTTTCGCCCGAGGGCGTTTCTACGTCAGAACCACCGACGGGACGCTGCACGCAATAGAGTGACATCGCCTACCGACTCGCCGTTTTCTGACTGGTCAGGTTGATCTCCAACTACCGAAGCTGATCTGCCTGATTCCTCTATCCCACCTCCGAATACGAAGACTACAGCTGAACAGAGGTGCTGGATTGAGTCTCAGCCTTTGCGTCCTGGGTTGTGGGTCCTTTGCGGCGGTTTTCGCCCGGTCAATGGAGAGACTGCGCGGCGAGATTGACCTCTACTTCGCCAGCCGGGAATTGTCCCGGGCGAAAGAATACGCGGCGCGTTTCAACGGCTTGGCCGCCTTTGGCGACTATGCCATCGCCGCCGCCGACCCGAGGGTGGACGCGCTGTACATCTGCACGCCGCACCACCTCCATCGGGAGCACGTCGCGCTGGCCGCGCGTTTTGGCAAGCACGCTCTGGTCGAAAAACCGATCGCCGGCAACCTGGACGACGCAGAGGCAATGGTGCAAGAGGCCAGGGCCGCCGGAGTTACCCTAATGGTGGCGGAGAACTACCGTTTCTTGCCGTCGGTCCAGAAAACCAGGCAGCTGGTTGACGAGGGCAGGTTGGGCCAATTGAGATTGGTGCAACTCCAGGAACAATACCCCTTCCGACCCTCGGGCTGGCGGAATCAACGCGACCAGAACGGCGGCGGGGTGCTCATCGACGGCGGGATACACAAACTCAGCGGACTGGCTTACCTGTCGGGCCGGCCGAATCAGATCTTCGCCCAAAGGGTCTTGCCCGGCCAACCGGACCTGCAAGCCGAGGACGGGGTAATAGTGGTTACCCGGAGCAAGGACGGAGTGGTAGGTCTAATCAATCACACCTGGAGCGTTGCGCCGCCGGAGCCGCACTCTTGGGTTTCGATTTCGGGCACGACCGGCTATCTTTATTTCGAGGTTGGCAAACCGTGGTTGAAATTGATCGAATCGAATACTGAAATTATCGTGGACTTGGACGACAACGGGAACGGATTGGCTCCCATGGTTAGGGAGTTCCACCGGAGTATCGTGGAGAAAAGGGAGCCGGCGATGACCGGAGAGGAAGGCATTGCCGACCTCTTGCTGGTGCTGAAAGCCTATGAATCCATGGAGACCGGGCTGCCGGTAAATCTTTAGAATTCGCGCAGACTCCATCGCAATTCCTCAGCGTTTCGGCCGGCAGAGCGCAGAGAATTGGCCCAAAGGATTACAGACGCGCTAACACTTGCGCCGGGGAGCCGCACGGGCCTGCCAACCGGCGGCGTTACGACGAGCACGCAAGGGCAATCGGCGGATGTGGTAACATATCCGCCGTCACATGGGCCAGCCACCACACGGCCCAAAAGTCCAGTCAGACAACACATGACGGCAGGTGCGAGTACAGTATGCAACAGCCCGAGACCACGTTGATTTATTGGGCGCCCAGTCGGGTGAGATTCAATCTCACTCTGATCCTCGCCGCAGCCGTCATCCTGTTTGGCCTGTATCAGCTTTTCATGGACGCCCGCAGCAGCGACGACGTTCCCACCGAGAGCGCGGCGCAAACCCAGGGGCCAGGCGAAGGCGAGGGCGAAAAGCCCGCCAGCAGTGGCAGCGGCGGCGGTGCGTGGCTCCTGATCGTCGTGGGGCTGGGTGTGGGGGCTTACTCCTGGCTGACCTCCCCTCGGCAGTACCGCGTTTACTCAGACGCGCTGATTATTATGTTCGGTACTCCACGAAGACGAACCATTCACTTCAGCGACATCCGCGAGGTGGTGAACGACCGAGGTTTCATGGGCGACCCGTTGCGGGTGTACACCGTCAACAGACGCCGTATCGCTCTTCAGGTGCGTGAACCGGAAGAGATGCTCCGGTATCTCGACTCCGCCCTGGCCGACTTCCGTCGCGCCAACCCACAGTACGCTCCGCCTCCAGAACCCGATCCCGAAGACCAGCCGCCTGATGCGGCGATAGTGGATAGCGCCGTCGCCGACGCCTCCGATCCTGCCCCGCCGCCAACCGAAGCTGCCGCCAGCGAAGCCGCCGAAGAGCCGGCAGCGCCAGCCCCGGACACGGCCCCGGAAACGGCTCCGGACACGGCCCCGGAGCGCAGTCCACGGTCCCGGCGCCGCAGCCTCAGAGACGATGCGTCAGCCGATGGCGACAACGGTACGCGGCCTCGCGACGGTTGATGCCGGCAACAATTACGGATGGTGGGGCAAGGTTGTCCACCTCGTCACTCTGAGGCGGCTTTCCTCGGATCTCAGGTCTCGAAACTCGTCCTCGGTGCGGCGGAGCGTTCCGAGATTTAGGTGGTTTGATTCCATAGATGCCGTTGCTAGCGTGGGTAGGGGCGAATGGCCATTCGCCCCTACGGACGGAAACCACCTAATACGGAACGCTACCCCGGTGCGATGGTCGCGCCCCGGATATTGCGGGTATGCCGTATAATGGGCGCGGCGTCGGCCCGCGAGGTGCCGGCTGGTGAACCAGGTAACGCAACACACTCACAGGGAGCGGATTTCTCATGCCCAGCAACGCTGAATACATCGCCATCGAGCAAAAATACTACGCCCAGACCGTGCGCCGCCGGCCGGTGGTCATCGTGCGGGGCGAAGGTTCTCGAGTGTGGGACGCCGACGGCAAGGAATACATTGACTTCGTGGCCGGCTGGGCCGTGGACAACCTGGGACACTGCCCTCCGGTGGTGGTGGAAGCCATCGTGCAGCAGGCGGCGACCCTCATCCAAACCTCCAACCAGTTTTACACCCTGCCGCAGCTCGACATCGCCGAGATGCTCATAGAAAACTCGTGTATGGATCGAGTCTTTTTCTGCAACAGCGGGGCCGAGGCGGTAGAGGGCGCGCTGAAGCTGGCCCGTCGTTATGGCAAGCTGCACAAGAACGGCGCCTACGAGGTCATCACCGCCTTCAACTCCTTCCACGGACGCACGATGAATGCCGTGGCCGCTACCGGCCAGCCCCACTACCACGAGCTGTTTGAGCCCATACCCGAGGGGTTCACCTACGTTGACTTCAACGACGTGGAGGCGGTAATGAACGCCACCACCGACAACACGGTCGCCGTAATGGTCGAGCCTGTCCAGGGTGAGGGCGGCGTCAACATCCCTGACGAAGACTATTTCCAGCGTCTGCGGGCCTGGTGCGACCAGAACAACATCCTGCTGATACTGGACGAAGTGCAGACGGGCATGGGCCGGTTGGGCAGCCTGTTCGGACACCAGGAATACGACGTGGAACCAGACGTGATGATCCTGGCCAAGGGGCTGGGTTTCGGCGTACCCATCGGCGCGTTCCTTTCCAAGGAGCACGCCATGGCATTGACCTATGGCGACCACGGCAGCACCTTCGGGGGCAACGCGCTGACCACGGCCGCCGCCGCCGCCGGCACCCGCTACCTGCTGGACAACGACGTCCTGGGCAACGTCAAGCGCATGGAGGTCGTGCTGCAGGACCGGCTCGACGTGCTGAAGGCGCGCTACGGTTTCGTCGATGAAATCCGGTGCAAGGGCCTGCTGGCCGCCGTGCAGTTCGACAGCGACATCATGCCACAGGTTATGGACGCTGCCGAAGCCGCCGGCGTCCTGCTCAACGGCGTGCGCCCCAACGCGGTGCGCATCATGCCCGCGCTCAACATCACCGAGGACGAGATCGACGAGGGCGTGGGCCGGCTGAGCGAGGCATTGGGGAACTTGTAGTCCTACGGATAACCAGATCAGACGCCGGCGGTGTTCCTGCAGGAATGCCGCCGGCTTCATATACAATGCCCTGACATGGAGAAACGTGATCATGGCTTTTTTCCCAAAAGTGACCAAGCCGGAAGAGATCATTGAGGAATATATCAACGAGATCGCTGATCGATTTGGTTACAAGGGACCGCAGGCCCGCAACATGGTGCTGCTGAAAGCCCTGACCGCGTTACATAGCAACCTTCCCCCGCGCCAGGTTTCCGAGGAGGAACGGGCGGCCAGCTGGGCAGCTATCCGCGAGGGCGCCCGCAAATATCGTGAGGAACACCCTTATGACCCGGCCAATCCGGAGTCCAGGGTATGGCAGGAAGAACTTTACGACGAAAAGGGACTGCCCAGATGATTGCGGGTGATACCTCTGCTCTCATCGCCATTTTGACCGAAGAACCAGAGGCACAGGCGTTTTCGGAACTAATTGAAACGTGAAGGTGTCGTACAGATAACCACCGCCACCGCAGTGGAGCTTCTGATTGTCGCCGCCGCCAAAGGGGACGACATTTACCGGCGGGCCGGCGGTATGCTTGGTCAGTCCAACATAGAGATAGTGCAACTGGACGAAACACTGATATTCGCTGCTGGCGAAGCCAATCGTCGCTACGGCAAGGGCCGGCATCCCGCCGCGCTGAACTTCGGCGACGCTTTCGCCTACGCGCTGGCGTCGGTGCGCCGGCTGCCGTTGCTGTTCAAGGGGAACGACTTCGCGCGAACCGACGTTACTTCGGCGGTATAGGCACAGCGCATGGGAACAGCATGATGCCTTTCGACCGTAGCAAGATTGGTCCGGAGATATGCCAAGGACGAGCGCGAGTTCGCGGAACCCGTATCACTGCTGACTTCGTGATCAAGCTGATGCGCAACGGCTACACTGCCAAAGAAATCGTGGCAGCGTACCCAGAGTTAACGATGCCCGACGTTCGGCAATGCGCGGAATACGGAGCTTGCCCGTCCCATGACTAACCTTCCTGCTGTCGCTGCTGCGTCCGAACCGGCAGGCCGTAAATGTCGATGAAGCCCTTGGCGGCGGTGTGGTCAAACTCGTCGGCGCGGTCGTAGGTTGCCAGGCCATAGTTGTACAGTGGGCGGTCAGCAGTGCGCCCCACGACCACGCAGGAACCCTTGTGGAGGCGGACACGTATATCGCCGGTTACATAGCGTTGTGTGCTGTCCACGTAGGCGTCAAGGTCGCGGCGATGCGCGGTGTACCACAGGCCGTTGTAAACCAGTTCGGCGTATTCCTGGGCGATGCGTTCCTTCAAGCGGCTTTGCTCACGGGAGAGGGTCATGGTCTCCAGGGCGCGGTGGGCCAAGTGCAGCAGGACGGCGGCGGGTGATTCGTACACTTCGCGGCTCTTGATACCCACCAGCCGGTTCTCCACATGGTCGATGCGGCCGATCCCGTGGGCGCCGGCCAGTTCGTTGAGGTGGGTGATGAGGTCAATGCCGCTCATCGTCTCGCCATCGACGGTGGTTGGGATGCCCTCCTCGAAACGCAACTCCACGTAGGCGGGTTCATCGGGGGCAATGGCCGGGCTGACCGTCCACTCGTAAGCGTCTTCGGGAGGTTCCGCCCAGGGGTCTTCCAGCTCACCGGCCTCGGCGCTGCGGCCCCACAGGTTCTCGTCGGTGCTGTACTTGTTGTTGGACGGGGCGATGGGCATGTTGCGCTCGCGAGCGTACAGCACCTCGTCCTCGCGGTTCATGCCCCACTCGCGGATGGGCGCGATCAACTCCACGCCCGGAGCCAGGGCCGACACGCCGACTTCAATGCGTACCTGATCGTTGCCCTTGCCGGTGCAGCCGTGGGCCACCGCATCGGCGTCGTGCTCCCGGGCTACTTCGGCCAGGTAGCGGGCGATGAGAGGCCGACCCAGCGCAGTGGCCAGGGGATACTGCCCTTCGTAGATAGCGCCGGTGCGGAGCGCTGGCCAGAGGAATTCCTGGACCAGCGTCTCTCGACCGTCCACGGTAACGGCCTCGGACGCGCCCACGGCGTAGGCCCTCTGGCGGATGGTCTCCAAGTCCACCATGCCCAGGTCGATGGTGCAGGTGATAACCTCGGCGTCATAGTTTTCCTGGAGCCAGGGCACGGCCACCGACGTATCGAGGCCGCCCGAATAGGCGAGGACGATTTTCTTACTGGGCATTGGCGGGGTGTTCTCCTTGAGGTTTGCGTTCAGGACGGGTTGGGCAGTTCGGTGATGGTTACCAGGCCGCCGGGGACTGTGTCGGCGCTGAGGTTGCTGCCCCGGAGGAGTCCCATGCCGACGAGCGGATCAACACCGAGTTCAACCACCTCGACCTCATGCAATCTCCCATGCCATGCAACGTGAGCATAGTACACGTTGAGCTGCCTGGTAGTACCATCAGCCAAGGTTACAACCAACGGTTCTTCCTCTGCGATCTTTGGCAGGTTCAGCCGGGCGATAATATCGTGCGGAAGGCTCAAATCGCCGGTATCTCCGGTATCCACGACAAAGATGATGTCTTCGGACTTTCCATTGCCGCCTTGCACTGTCAATGCAACGGTTGCCTCCGTAGCGTCGCCATTGACCAGGCCATACTGCGCCATTATTTCGACCCGTTTAGGCGAGTGATGCGACGCGGGCCGCGCACTTTTATGACACGAGAGCGGTGGTTCTGCATGGTGTGGATAAAGGCGCCCGGTCGGCGGGTACGCAGTATGCGCCCGGCGGTAGCCGAATTTTCGCCGATTTCGTAATCGCCAGACAGCACGTCGATCTTGACGAACTTGTGCGCCTCGCCCGGACCGATCAGGTGGCGGATATTGGCGTCGTAAATTGCCTGGGCGCGGCTTTCCCTTTCCTCATAAGACATCCCGCTGGGTGTGGTCATCGCATTTACCTCCGAACCAGCGAACCCGCAAACCGTGGGGCAAAACAGGATAGCACACGTGAGCCGTGACCCCGCCTTACGCGGCCCGCTCCAGCCGTTCCCGCAGGTATTCGTTGCTGCGGGCGCCTTTCGTCCGGTTGCACCAACCGCAGAGGAGTTGAAGGTTAGAGTCAACGTCAGGGCCACCTTTGGAGCGGGGGATGATGTGGTCCAGCTCCAGCAGGCGGGCGGGCAGGGCCAGTTGACAGCCCGCACACCGGCCGCCTTGTGTAGCGTATAGCAAGTCTTTGATGTTGCGGGAGCGGAGCGGAGCGTCGGCGTCGGTGCGTTTAGGCGCGTCGGTGCGGTGGACCACGCTGCCGAACAGGGCGGGCAGCTCTTCGTCGCCCAGGCTGACCTCCTTGCGCATCCGGTCGATGACCAGTTCATAGGCTTTATCCGAGATGTCAATACCAACCCACTGCCGGCCCAGCCGCTCGGCGGCGATGCAGGCGGTGGCGCAGCCGCAGAAGGGGTCGAGCACCATATCGCCCTCGTTGGACGACGCTTTGATGATGCGTTCCAAAAGGGCCAGGGGTTTTTGGGTAGGGTAGCCGGTGCGCTCTTTCGCCTGCGAGTTGACCGGCGCAATATCAGTCCAGATGGTGTCCTGGATACGACCTGGCATTTCGTTCAGGTAACGCTTGAGCTGCGGACGTCTCTGCTTGGACTCCGGGTACCAGACGCGCCCTTCGCTGTCCAGCTTGCCCATGGTTTCTTGTGAATAGCGCCAACCTTTGGGCGGCGAAACGTAGCCCCGCCATTCGTACATCATATTGGGGCGCGGGTTTGGGCTGGTCATATTGTCCAGTCGATAACGACCTTTGCCGTCATTGTCGTCGTAACGATATTTGGCGCTCACATATTGTTGGTCGTACTCGCCGTATTGAGGGTTCCATATAAACCTGCCACTGTTGGCATAGTAAAATATGACGTCGTTAACGGCGGCCCAGCTTTTGGTATCGCTGTGGGTAGTGGTACGTTTCCAGGTGATTTCGCTACGGAAATTTTCCGCCCCGAACACGGCATCCATGGTCGCTTTCAGGTAATGGCTGGCGGTGGGGTCGCAGTGCAGGTAGATGCTGCCGGTGGGCTTGAGAAGGCGATGCATCTCCATCACGCGGACGGTCATCCAGGTCAGATAGGCTTGCATCCCTTCGGAGTGGGCTTTGCCGGCGGCGGTGATGATGTGGGCCAGGGCCGGGTGGTCATCTTCAATCTGCGTAACCCATTCCTCTTTTACGTCGTCCAGGGTCCAGGCATCTTTGAAGGACGCGCCGGCCGCCTGGCTGCCGATGGGCGCCTCGAACATCCGCTTGGAGTTGAAGGGCGGGTCCAGATAGATGAGGTCAACGCTGGCGGAGTTGACCCCGCGCATAACCTCCAGGTTATCGCGGATGAAGATGGTGCGGTTGGCGACGTTGGACATGGGGGATTTTGATGATTGCGGGGTTACTTGGCGGGGACACCGTTCGGGTCGGTTTGCGGTGTGTTCGCCTTGCCGTCGTCATGCGGTTGCGCTTGCTTCACGCCGTACTTCGCCAGGATTGCATCCACGAACGGTTTCAGCACGTCCTCGGCGAATTCGATGCGAACCCCTTCCGCCTGCGTAGGGTCTGCTTTGTTGTAAAAGACGACGACCCCGTTTGCGATCGTTTCGGCTTCGCCGAGAGGCTTCCCGCTGTCAATCCACAGCCATTGCGTTTCAGGAAAGTACTTCACGACCGGTTCCGGACCAAACTTGCTTTGCAGGTCATTCACGCGCTGTTCCATGGTATTCCTCCGTACTTTCCCGCCAACCTGCGGTCCATATCAGCGGTATGAAACAGGCCAGTTTCAGGGTCGCCCCAAAATACCAACTTTATCCAGTGACGGGCCTGCGGTACTTTACCAACTAAAATTGTCATTCGCTCTCCGCCACGGTATTCCTCAAATCGGTCATAAGGATTGGCAATGATTTGCATAATCCATTCCGGTTCAATGTCAGGATGCCTCTCAGCGTTAGAAATTCCGTGGCGTTCCGTTTTGGGCAATTCCTCGTATGCCTCGCGCAGCCGACGATTTTCGTTTGCCGATGGCACGCCGAACACTCCGCAAGCTTGAGGGATATGCCGGACAGGTTGGCGTAACGCCGACGGGATTGCCCCGCTGCGCTCACAGTGACAAGTGGCCGGCGTGGGGTGAGACAATGTCCGGTATTTTGTCACACTTCTGCTGCGCCGGCGCCGTCCGCACCTGGTTGACGTAGTTCGCCAGCGTAAATACGCCCAACGCCCGCTTGACGGAAAACTCGGAACCCATCAGCCCGCCGCCGCTACACCGACGCCCGCTCTGCCTCAGCGATAAGGCGGTTAACTTCGTCATCGGAAACGCCCAGCTGCTCCCCCAGGATGTAGAGCGCAATTTCCCGGTCTTTGCCGCTCCCACCGACCAGGTAGGACGAAGCCTGTTCGTAACGGAGCGCGTAAAACTCAGGGCTCCGCCCTCTCCCGCACCATCCTGGTATATCCATCCATATCGTTCACCTCTGTTGATAGTCCCGCCAATACCTTTTGGCCCTGGCGATGTCTCGCTGCTGTTCCCGGCGATTGTCCTTGTCGCCGCCGTGGAGTAGCCACAGTGTATTGCCGTCCCTATCGAAATAGACCCGGTAGCCCGCTCCCAGACGGTGCTCAAATACCCCGTCGCCTAATATTACAGCCGCGCTTCAAGGGAAGGACGTATGTCGATGACCATGCCCGAAGTTAGACGACTGTTATGCAGGCTACTGTATCCACTTTATGGGAGCGCCGACCTGCATGTATGGTAGCCTTGGTGGAGCCGGCGGCGCCAAGCACGTGCCTTGGGGTCCACTACAAGAGACACTTTCAGAGGCCCTCAATTCAAGTGCAACTGTAATACTAAAGCCCTGGCGTTGTTCCAATTGCCGGCCTGTAGTTGGTCAAGAGCATTTGACACCTGGTTAGCAGCCTGGTCGCTCCGGTCATCGTACCATTCTTTATAACTGTTCAGAGTTGAGGGGATCTGAGGCCCAGGGCAATCGCGTCTTCAACATATACAATAAGAAGTGGGACATTGAATTCTAAATGCTGATAATGTCGCCCTATGCCAGTGTGTTGGTTGTTACAAGAAACCCGGAGATAGGCTGAAATCCGCGTCTGTTGATGTTGAAGCAGTCTATTTTCAAGCGACGGGAGCCGTCTGATCTCGTATTAGATGGGGTTCCGCGTGTCACCAAAATTTAGACGCGATTGCCCTGATCTGAGGCCCATTCGGCCCGTTCCCAGCAGCCAGTCCAGCACAGAATGTCCACCGCAAACCACCTCCGTCCCCTCAAACGTGAACAGTTACCATTCTCTGAACGGATAGCGGTTGCCCCATCGGTACAATTCTACGGTGTACTGGGATAGCGGCCGCACGATACACCACCCCGGGTTGCCACCCGCCGGGCTTGTGCCGGCCCCGCCCGTCAGCCCGATTACTGCGCCGGCGCCGTCCGCAGCTGGTTCACGTAGTTAACCAGGGTAAAGACGCCCGAAGCTTGCTTGACCGAGAACTCGGAGCCCATCAGACCCCCAAGACGGCTGAACACGTCCAGGCGGATACGCCGGCCGTTGTTGACGATGGAGCGGTCCCAATGAGCTTTCACGCCGTCGATGGTGCCCATGGGGACGCGGGCGGAATCGGCGGACACGGACTTGCCGAGATACACGAAATCACGGTCAGCCCACATCATGCCACGCCGGCACTGGAAAGGGCCGACCATCTCGGGGGTCTCGTCCGGCGTCCCGGCCAGCTCGGTGGTTTCCTCTTCGGTATAGACGTGATGGAGGTGGGCGGTCAGGCTGATCATACCGGAGTATTGGAGAGAGCCGAAACTCGCCCGTACCAGTCCCACCGGCCCCTGAACCATCAGCTTGGTTTCGGCGCGGGTCGGGTTCTCCTTGAAGAAGTCCCAATCAGCGATGATGTCCGATACATCCTGGAGCGGCAGTCGGAAAGATAGACTGGTGTCGATGCCCGACTTGTGGAGGCAACCGTCCTCAATCCAGACGAGACCGTCAAGGCATGGGATTGGGTTGAACTGCTGAGGGGCGCGTGACCTACCGCCGGCGGTTTCCGCCGTCTCGTTGTCGCTGGATTCCTGTTGGCGACGCCGGAAAATCCTCATCATGGCCCTCCTGCCAGGCGCTCGCTGCCGTGTTGACAGCGACTATTCTACCAGCATAACGTCGGCCTACCACCCGTTCCAGTGAACGATGTCGTCCAGCGGTTCCCGGTGCGCCGGGCGGAACCGGTCGCCGATGGTATAGGCCAGAGGGATGAGACCGGCCTGCATCACCCGCCGGTGGGGAATGCCAAGGATTTCGGCCGCTTCCTCCTCGTGCATCAGGTGGATGCAGGTGAACACCGATCCGATGCCGCGGGCGCGGGCGGCCAGCATCAGGCTCCAGGCTGCCGGCATGATGGTGCCCCACTGGGCGCTTTGAGCCAACGTCCCGGCGCTGTCAGTGCGGCCAAAGATGCACGGTATCACCATTGCCGGTACGCGATGCAGGTTGTCCGCGAGATACTGCGCCGAGTCGCCCACTCGCTCCTGGACGGCGGCACGGATTGGGTCATCGTAGGTCAGATTGGTGGCAGCCGTTGGCGACTGCGTGTACTGCTCCCACCCTTTGCGATACAGGTCAGCCAACGCCTTGCGCTTGTCGGCATCTGTGACCACGAGGAAATGCCAGTTCTGCCGGTTGCTGGCGGTCGGCGCCTGCTGGGCTACGGCCAGGCACTCCTGGATCAGGTCGTCAGGAATGGGTCGGTCGAAGTCCAGTCGTTTGCGAACGGCCCGGGTGGTGGTGAGCAACTCATCGGGCGGCAAGTTGTGTATGACAGGCATGGGTTCAGCTCCTTTGGTGTGTGCCGAGTATAGTGTACCCGCGCCGGAACCGGCAGCGCTCGCGCCGCAATGGGGACCGTCGATGTGATAACCTTGCGGTGAGGCCGACGGCCAGTTTGACCACGCCGAATTTTTGAGGGACACAGAGTTATGACTATTGCCACCCGTATGAGCCGTTTGGGGACTGAATCCGCCTTTGAGGTGTTGGCGAAAGCGCGCGCATTGGAAGCGCAGGGCCGGGAAATCGTACACCTGGAGATTGGCGAACCCGACTTTGAAACGCCGGCGCACATCGTCGAGGCGGGCGTGAAAGCGTTGCAGGACGGTTACACCCACTACGGCCCCACGCCGGGACTGCCCGAACTGCGCCAGGCGGTGGCGCGCAACAGCCTGGAGGTGCGCGGCATCGACACGGACTGGGAGCAAGTGGTGGTCACGCCGGGGGCCAAGCCGATTATGTTCTACGTGTTGCTGGCCATTGCCGAGGCCGGCGCGGAAGTGATCTACCCCAACCCGGGCTTCCCCATCTACGAGTCCATGATCGAGTTCAGCGGGGCGAAAGCGGTGCCGATGCAGCTGCTGGAGGACAAAGCCTATCATCCCGACCTGAGCCGCCTGCCCGAAATGGTCAACGAGCGGACGCGATTGCTCATCGTCAACTCGCCGGAGAACCCCTGCGGGTCCGCATTCACGCTGGAGGAGCTGGAAACCATCGCCGACGTGGTGCGGAGCCATCCCGACATGTACGTGATGTCGGATGAAATCTACAAGGACATCCTGTACTCCGGCGAGCACCACAGCATCGCGGCGTTGCCGGGGATGGCGGACCGGACCATCATCCTGGACGGTTTTTCCAAGAGCTACGCCATGACGGGGTGGCGGCTGGGCTACGGAATCATGCCGGAGGAACTGGTGCCCCATGTCTCCCGACTGGCCACCAACAGCGTGTCCTGCGCGGCGTCCTTCAGCCAGATTGCCGGCGTGGCCGCGCTGGACGGTCCGCAGGACGCGGTGCAGGAGATGGCCGCCGAGTTTGCCCGCCGCCGCCGCCTCATCGCCGACGGCTTGCAGTCCATCCCGGGCATCAATTGCCCCGAGCCGGAGGGGGCGTTCTATGCCTTCCCCAGTATCAAGGAGACGGGCCTTGCCAGCGCCGAATTTGAGGAACGGGCAATGCAGGAGGCCGGCGTCGCCCTGCTGTCCGGGGCCGCGTTCGGCGAGCATGGCGAAGGTTACGTGAGGCTGTCCTACGCCAACAGCCAGGAAAACATCAGCAAAGCGCTGGAAAGCCTGGACGCCATGGTGCGGGGGCTTTAGCCGGGAGGTAGCATTATGGTTACGCAGACCGAACCCCGTCCGTCCACTACCCTCGAGCCGCGCCGCTTCACCGTAGCCGAATACTACGCCATGGCCGAAGCGGGCATCTTGAAGAAAGAAGAACGGGTTGATTTGCTGGACGGGTTGATAGTGGACCCGGCCGCCGTGCTCAGCAATCGCTATTTTGCCGTCGTGACCAGACTCAATACGTTCTTGATACGGGCACTCGAGAGGCGAGCTATTTCCAGCGTGCGCGGGACAGTAGCGTTGGACGAGTACAACGCCCCGGAATCTGACTTGGTTCTTCTGCTTGAACGAGAAGATTTTTACGCATCAAAAACGCCCGATCCGGAAGACGTTCTGCTCCTGATTGAGGTAACCGACGGCCCGGCGGATTATGAACGCTACGAAAAGCTGCCCCGGTACGCCGCCGCCGGCATACCGGAGGTCTGGTTAGCCATACTACCGGAGCGCGTGGTGGAGGCGCATACTGAGCCGGCCGGCGGACGATACACTCATACACGCATCCATGTCCCCGGCGACACCATCACCCCCGGCTGCTTTCCCGACATCGCCCTGCCCGTCAGCCAAATCCTGCCCGGTCAGTCTGAAGGAGGGTCAGTATGACGACGCAAACCAAACCACCCCCCCCAGTTAGCAAGGTCGAACCGCGTCGTTTCACGGTGGCCGACTACTACGCCATGGCCGATGCCGGCATCCTGACCGAGGACGACCGCGTGGAACTGATTGATGGAGTGATTATCAATATGCCCCCCATCGGCAGTCGGCACGTCGGCTCGGTTAACGGATTCAACCGGGAGCTATCAGTAGGCGTGGGAAGGCGTGCGGTCGTGCAAGTGCAAAGCCCGGTACGTTTGGACGATGGCACCGAGCCGCTACCCGACCTGGCGTTGCTGCGGGAACGAGCCGACCTTTACGGCTCGAACGTGGCCGGCCCGGCGGACGTGTTGCTGCTCATTGAGGTCGCCGACACTTCGGCGGACTACGACCGCAACGTGAAGCTGCCCCGATACGCCGAAGCCGGCATCCCGGAGGTTTGGCTTGCGGTCATTCCCGAAGGCATCGTGGAAGCGCATACTGAACCGGTCGGCGGGAGATACACCGTGAAACGCATCTTCTTCCCCGGCGACACCATCACCCCCGGCTGCTTTCCCGACATCGCTCTGCCCGTCAGCGAAATCATGCCCGGCTAAATCAGTTGGGTCGTTCTGGGCGAAAACCCATCCGCATGGGATGGTTTTCTGAGGTTCAAATGAACTTGGGCATCACCTTCTCGCCGAACAGCCGCATGGATCTCTGCACCTTGTTGGTATCCATCTCTCCGGTGTTGAGCTTCAGCATCAGATTGCGGATGCCAATGTCGCGCATCGCAGCCACCTGCTCGGCCACCTGCGAGGGCGTGCCCAGAATGAAGGAATGCTCGAGGCTCTCGCCGGCCGGAACCGGTCGGTTGGGATCGGGAGGCGGGAAGCCGCCGGGGTTGTAGAGTTCGCGGGCGCGGCGGAAGTGGGTGCGCTCCCGCTCGAATCCCGCGGCCGCGATTTCCAACGCCTCGTCGCGACTCTCCGCAACAAACAGGTCGCGTGAGGCCCAACACTGGTCCATCGTCGCCTCGGTTTGTTCCTCGGTGAAACCGGAATCCAGCATGGTGGCCCGGTAACGCTCAAAACGAGCTTGCAGGGTGGGCAGGGTCTGTATGCCGATCATCACCGGTCGGCCAATCTCCGCCATCTTCACCGCGGACGCTTCGCTGATGCAAGCGCGGATCAGCGGCGGATGGGGTTGCTGGTAGGGCCGCGGCCGCAGGAGGGGAAACTCAACGTCCCAATGCTCGCCTCTGTAGTGCAGTTCCTCGCCCGTCCACGCCTTGACCAACAAATCCTCGGCTTCGTCCAGGCGAGCAATGCCGTCCTCCATGGTGATGCCAAACCCGATGTATTCGTAGTGGTTGTAGGCGGAGCCGCGGCCGGTGCCCACGATGAGCCGCCCGTGGCTCAGGTTGTCCAGCAGGGCGGTTTGCACTGCCAAACGGACGGGATGGTGGAAGGCCAGCTCGACGACGGCGAACCCGATCTTGACTTGGCTGGTGTGGGCGGCTACGGCAGCGCCCAGCACTAGAGGGTCGGCATGGGCGGCAGCACCGTCGAAGTGATGTTCAGTGAGCCAGACCGAATGCATACCGATTTGTTCGGCCAGTAGAATCTCGTCGAGGGTGCTGTCGATTATCGCCGAGTCCTTTTCGGGCTCGTGGCTTACTGGAAAAACGAAGGAGCCGAAGCGCATTTTTGCCTCGCTAGGGTTGATGTTGGGTGTATAGTAGCATTATAGACTACCATGCGTGACGGCGCTCAATCACTTGCGCAGACCTCCAGGGCAATCGCATTTTGATTGAATCACACTCGTCATTACCCTGAAAATAGGGCAATTTCGTCAGAATCAGGATTTGCGGGCTTAGCGGATTTTCAGGATGAGGTGGACATTGCTGGGGGTTGTAATCCTGCCAATCCCATAATCTTGAAAATCCTGATCCTGACGAATGGCAGCGGGCACTCCCAATCTTCATACGTGGCTTCGCAGGCTATGCACAGGAGTGGCGGGTAAGGTTGTTTATAGCGATCGCCCTGCGCTGACCTCAGTACAACCACATCATAGATTAACCACTCGACGCGCTGGCTTTCGCCAGAGTTCAGAAAGGCCAAAACTCAATCGCTCCGGACATGAAAATCACAATCGCAATGTTTGTAGCCAGCTTGTTGCTGACAATCGTTGCCTGCAACAGTAATCCCGCAGGGCTGTCGGACGATGAGCTTGCCGCCGTTTGCGAAAGCTACGACCTGGGTCATCGTATGGCGGGCAACGTAGCCGCCGCGTCTGACCAGCAGATAGGCTTTGAGGCGGACTGGCGCTCTGGTCTGGTGATAGTCTCTGGCGGCAAAATCAACGCCGAGGAAGCGCAGGAGTTGTCAAATTATTGCCGTACCTTATCACTGTCCGAGTCAGAGGCAGAGGCAGCGACCTCCGTTTCAGATAATCCGCTGGCTCAACCTCCGGGTGGGCCGCCGGTAAGCCTGGTGGTCAGCAATAGCGACCTCGCGGTGGGCAGCAACCGCGTCTCCTTCGGCCTGGTGGACCGGGAATACATGCCGGTGCGCCCCGCGGCAGTTGCAATCCGCGCGGTGTACTACGAGCCGGCGGCTGCCTCTGGGCAGGTGCGCCATCGGACACAGGCCGAGTTTCTCGCCTGGCCGCCCGAAGGGCGGAGGGGCGTGTTCGTGGCCGACGTCGCCTTCGACCAGGCGGGGACGGCCACCGGCGACACACCGGGCATTTGGGAGTTGCACGCCACGTTTGACTATGCGGCTGCCCCGTCAACAACCCCAACACCCCTGACTATAGGGGCGGTGGTGTCCGTGGCATCGGAGCATAGCGTGCCTTTCATCGGCGACGCTCCACCGTTGTCCAATACGCCTACGGCGGCCAACACGGGTGATTTACGCACCATCAGCAGCAGCCCCCAGGCGGACCCGGCGCTGTATCAAGTGTCGGTGGCCGAAGCGGTGCGAGCCGGTAAACCGGCGATCATCAGCTTTGCCACGCCATCCTTCTGCGTTTCCGCGACATGCGGGCCGCAGATTGCAGACCTGTCAGCTCTGGCGGCGCGGTACGGAGACCAAGCCAATTTCGTTCACGTCGAGGTTTACCGGGACCCGCACCGGATTGATCCGGGGAGCCCAACGCGGGAACTGGTACCGGCGGTGAACGAGTGGGGGTTGGTGTCGGAACCCTGGACCTTCGTGATCGGAAGCGACGGACGAATTTCGGAACGGTTTGAACAATATGTGCCACCAAAAATACTAGAGGAAGCGTTACTGTCAGCAATGAACCAGTAGGCGCCCGATAAGGTGGTATTGTCGGTTTTATGTAGTATAGTGTTAGCGTATTTGAAGATACGGGCCTGAAACTCAAGGTTATTGGGTCGACGCAAGTATCGAACGCATCAGGAGCAATGCTTTGGCTAATATCACGGTAACCATAGAAGGTGAAATTGGCGAAGTGATAGCGACCCTCCGTGGAATGACCGGGCGTGGCTTGAGCGTCAGTTCAGGCACCATTGCGGAGGAAGAGATTCACACCGAATCGTCGCCCGCTGAGCCAGAGACACCTGAAACACTTGAAATGCAAGAAGCGGCGCCGACAACACCGGAAGCGGCGACCGCAATCTGGAACGCCAGCTATGTGACCACGTTCTGGCGGAATCTGTCGGATACGGCGCGGCAGGCAATGCTCCGGGTCTCTCGCTCACCCAACCATACGCAAAAGCGAGCGCAACTGATGCACACCCTACGGCTTTCGCAACGTGAACTTTCCGGTTCTTTGTCGAGCCAGGGCCACAGCCTGAACCGCCTAAAGCGGCGCAGGGGAGATATTGACCTGCCACGGCCTTTGACTTATGACCGCATGGAGGACGCCTACGTGCTGGACGCCAACTTTGCCGACGCTCTCCGGGAGTTGGGAATGAATTAGGCCGCGCGGTGGCAGGCGTCAGAAATGGACGCCTCTACCGCCGCCGCCGTCCACGGCGATCGTCTGCCCGGTGATGGCCGAAGCCAGGTCTGAGCACAGGAAGGCGGCCAGATTGGCAATATCCTCCGGCTCCACCATGCGACCTATCGGTATCTCCCCGACGGATTGGGCCAATTCGTCCTCAGAGGTCGTATTGTTGCGGGCGGCGCGCTCGGCCACCAACCCCATGTAGCGTTCGGTCCGCGTGCTGCCCGGGTGGATGCAGTTCACGAGGATACCGTCGGCGGCGACATCGTCGGAAAGAGCCTTGGCGTAGTTGGACATCGCTGAGTTGGTTACCCCCGACCCGGGATTAGTAGGGCTGGAATTGCGGGCTGCCATGCCACCGATGTTGATGACGCGCCCACCGCCGGCTGCGATCAGGTGGGGAACGGACTCGCGCGCGCAGCGAATATAACCCATCACCTTGGTCGTGATGTGGTTGAGGATTACATCGTCCGGGATTTGACTGGCGCGGTCGCTGGTACTGTTGACCGCGTTGTTGATCAGGATGTCGAGCTTGCCGAGACCGGCCACAGTTTCCTTCACCAGGTTGACGATGTCTTCGGGCACGGTCATGTCAGCGCGAATTGGGATGACTCGTGCGCCGGTGGCATCGCCAATTTCGGCAGCGGCGGCGCGTAGGTCGGTTTCGCCTCGGGCGCAAATCGCGACGGCGCAGCCCTCGCGTGCCAGCGCGTAGGCGATGGCCTTGCCAATGCCCTTGCTTCCTCCGGTTACGAGTGCGGCTTTGCCTTCGAGTCCTGGCAGCATGATTTACTCCTGAGCAAGTGTAAGTCGGTCATTGGAGGATTTTAGCAAAGCCCCGGCCGCTCGCGACCGGTTCCCGCCGTCCCGATGCCTTCGGGGCGTCGCGCTCCATTCCAGCAGCGACGCAACCATTCCATCGATCACGGTGTGGCGGCGGCGACCAACCGGCTGACGTCCGGGGCGTCGGATATGGCTCGCGTAGCGTCTACGATAGCCTCCAACTTTGCTTCCGGCCAGTTGATGTCGGGGAATAAGGGCCGCAAACGCTCCACCTCCGCATCCAATCCCCATTCCAGCTCGGTGCCCTGGTATTCGCCCTGGTACACGTTGCCACCGGCCATTTCGATGGTGATGCGTGGGGCGAACGCCGGCCGGTCCTGGCGGCCCACGGTTTGGACCTTCCGCATTAACGACACCACCGCGTCGTGATTCTCCGCAGCAGCGGCGTGGGCATCATCACCTGGATCGATCCGGGTGCGCAAGGGTGGATAGGCTCCGTTGACAGCGACGTAAGCAGCAAAGTAGTGTGTGCTGCCCACGACAGCCTGACCACGCGAGGGGTTCGGAAAAGCCGGCGATGGGTACAATGTTTCCAGCCAGTTCAGGTCTATTGTGATCCGTTCTATTTCGTCTAAAGACAGTTGGTGAGAACGGCGAATGTCGGTCATCAGATCAATGATCGGGCAGTTGTAGCCGGCAGTGGGGTACATCTTCAGGACGGTGTGCAGCAATTCCCAACGGGTTCCCAACCCTTCGGCAACCGGTTCGAAGGAGACCTGTTGGGGGCCGGAGAAGACGTATGACAGTTCGCCACGGTTGTTGCCGGTGAAGGCATTGTAGAAACCGGCCGGGCCTTCCAGGGCTTCCTCTGAACCGCGCACGTCCTCGCGGGCGAGCAGGGCCGCCATGATACCGCTGCGGGCGGATTGCGGTTCATGGAACATCATTTCCCGCCCACCGGAACGTGGGCCCTCGTTGGTGCCGGCCGTGAACGTACAGGCCAGGGCGATGGCGGTGACCATCTGGTCCTCGGTCAACCCCAGCAACTTTCCGGTGGCCACGGCGGCGCCCAGTGTGCCGTACACTGGGCTGGAGCGAAACCCTCGGGCCTGGGTGGACGCGATGAAATCCCCCGCGATCCGTGATTCCACCTCGTAGCCCGCAGCCATGGCGGTGATGAGCTGTTCGCCAGTCCCGCCGCTCAGTTGCGTAGAAGCAAGAGCTGACGGTATCACGCAGGGACCGGGATGGGTAAGCATCCGGTAGGAATCGGCCTGGTTGGTGGCGTGCATCAGCTTGCTGTTGGCGAAGGCCGCCCCGCAACGGGTCGCCTTCCCGCCGACGGCCAGAATGCTCGCGCCGTGAGCAGAGGCTTCTTCAGCCAAAGCCAGCTCCACCGCGGCCTTGCCATGATGCGTGCCCGCGCCAATTATGGCTACTACCGTGGCGTGAAGCAGCGAGGTCTGCATCTTATCGACCACTGCCGCCGGTAGATCGGCGGCGTCCAGATTGACGACCCAGCGGGCCAATTGGCGGGATAGGGAGTCGGGCATTGGTGCGGTCTCCTTGTTGAATCAATTCGGGTCTTGCTGCCCATCCACCGTAGCTTCTGTCGATGACCTGATTTTAGTTGACGGGCGGAGGAACCAGGCCACTTTTTGTAGTCTAAAGCGCCCGCAGATGGGTAAAGTTGATGGCGCTGCCCGGTCTTACCGACGAAGCGGTCAGGTATAGATCCAAGTCCACGGTGATCACCGGAGTATCCGGAGTGACCACTTCCAAAAGCGCTCCGTCGGTCAGTCCCAACCTTGTGAACGCGTTGTTATGCGAAGCGTCCGCGCTAGCGACCACGATCTCCTCGGTTTCCTCGATAATGACCCGCAGACGATCAAAAAACAACGTGCGTTCCGGTTCACCATGATGGCCGAGAAGGTTCGATGTTTCAGTCAAAGTGTTGGGCATCACCATCACTCGGTCGACTTGATCAATCAGATCAATCAAGAGTTCATAATCCTCCGGCGTGAAATCCCGGAGCCTGCGGTGCCGGAGTATCGCATCCTGATTGACGCTGCCCACCACGAACAGGATCAGGAGATTGGCATCAATAAAATATCCCGTCGCTGGCATTTAGTCACGATTAGGGGCGAGTAGCCGATCAGTAAGAGAAATCACGAGACCGTCCTCATCGTTGATACGAATGACTTTGTAGGAACGTGACGAACTCCTTTCCACCAACGCGGCAACCATCGGGCCCCGTTGGTCCCAAGGACGAGAAAAGCCGATAGTAATCTTCCAGTTCCCCGAAACGTCGTCGAATTCGACCTCTTCAAGGCCGACGTTCATAATCGCTTCGTCGGAATACAGTTCCGCCAAATACGTTTTGGCTGTTTTCGCAGCTTCTTTCACGTCCATATGACGGCCTGGCCTTCTCGGAGTAGGGATACTCTTCGGAGACTCAGTGTATCAGGTCTGGCCCGTTTGGGAGTGTAGGAGGTCCACTCAGACTCGAAAGGGAAACCGACGCTCGGAAACGAGACTACGGAGACGGTTCCCAACTCGCATGATCTTGTACTTGGAACGCCAGTGGCGCTCGAAGGAACCCACCGGTCAATTCAGATCGCGCAGGGATTTGCGGAGCAGCACTTTGCTGACCGCCAACACCAGCACCGCTACAGCGAACAGGGCTATGACAGTCACGTTCAAACTCTGCAGGGCGAAGCCGAGACCGGTGGCAGCTGCCGGCGGGTGTTCCGTGTCGGTCATCGACATCAGGAGTATGACCAGGCCCAGGGTGATCGCGGCAGCTATATTCGCGGCCCAGTGCTCTACATCTGCCGGCACCGGCACCCACCCAGAGTGGAACAGCAGGAAGGCCGAAAGCACGCCAACAGCCAGACCCAGCAAATGCCCGCCCACCAGATGTCGTAGCGCCGCGCCGCTGGAGTTGGGGTGCACAAAGACTATCACCGCGCTTGAGCCCAAGCCGGCGGCCAGCACCGCGTCTGCCACCGAGTCGACCAGCAGCAGCACTATGAGCATCACCATCGCTGCCAGCGCCGCTTGCCACAGATAGCGTTTCTTCAGCTGGAAAAACTGGACGTTGTACAGTTCGACAAATAGCGGCAAGTGAAATCGCCGGCTGACCCGGCGCGGCATCAGCTGCAATTCGCCACGGGTCGCTAACCGGGTGAAAAACCGGGGTTGCGCACGGTTGCGGTGTTCGCGAACCCGGCGTTGTTGCCCCCGGGCTCTCCGTCTTCTCCGTGTTGTCTCACCACCCGCGATGTCGCCGGATCCAGCGCTGGACCGGTTCGCCATTGGTTGAATGCGTCACCCAAGACTGCGGGCAAAGTCCAGCCATACCCTTGCACAAGGTACGGGCAGTATGTGTTGCACGAAACCGGAAACGCCGGGGAACACCACGGCCCGACCGTTGGGGAAAACGTCGGCGGCGCCCCGGAAGTCACCCAGAACTTCCTCGCGCAGCGCGGCGGCGGCGATTATCAGCACCGGCGTTTGCACGTCCTTCAGCAGCGGTCGAAGGTCTCCGCCGGCTTGGGCCTGGAAGCCGGCCACCACGTGCGGCGTGGTGGCCTTCATTTGTTCGGCGTACCACCGCGTGTAGGCCGGATCTACGATCTGTGGATCCAGGCGCCGGCCGATGCTGCCCTCCACCCACGCGCCGATGCCCTCGTTCTCGATCTGCACCGCCGATTCGGCGTGGTGAGCGTCGTTGAAGCTGGTGGGAGACGTGCAGGCCGTCAGGGACAACAATCGTTCCTGATGCATGGTGGCGTAGCGCATCGAGATGCTGCCGCCCACCGTTTCGCCGATCAGATGGAACTTCTCCAACCCAAGTTTGTCGGCGAATTCAGCCAGGTCTTTGGCAAAGTTGTCCACCGACCAGGGATAACCGGGTTCCGGCACGTCAGATTGCCCCATACCTCGCATATCGAACCGGATAACCCGGTAGCGCCGCGCCACGATGGGAACCCATCCGAACCAGAGCTTGTGATTCTTCGCCATGCCATGGTGCATGACCACGGTTTCCGGCTCGGTCCAGGGGTCGGTGAAGTCGTCAATAGTGTAGAACAGCTCACAGCCGTCATCCAAACGCAGTTTCATCGTGTTTCCGCCGACCTCCGTGCTGTGTGTTGTCGCTGATGGTTGCGCGATAGCCACGCCGCGCTCGCAACGACGCTCATCCTCGAGCGCCGGGGAGACGCCGGGGCGGTCAGTCTATGCCTAGCTCATTGAAGACGGAGCGAGCGATACGCATGGCGGTGCGGGCGTTGATATAGCCGCCGTACATTGAGAGGTGGATGAAAATCTCCATAAGCTCTGTAGGAGAAAGGCCCACACCGAGAGCGCCGCGGATACGGCGCCGCATTTGATTATCGTACACACCCATGCTGGTAAGGGCGGCCAGGGAGATAATGGCGCGCTCTTTATCGTTGAGC
Organism: Dehalococcoidia bacterium; assembly: GCA_965197635.1. Lineage (GTDB taxonomy): Bacteria > Chloroflexota > Dehalococcoidia > Lucifugimonadales > UBA3495 > Bin87. The sequence goes on along the minus strand of CBDANN010000008.1, from coordinate 1,876,612 downwards.
AGGGAGCGGTTGTAGATGGCCCCCCAGTTGTATTCGTCAACGATGCGCTCCAGCTGGCCTTCCGGCGTATCAACGTCAAAGCCCGTTTCGGGAAGATCTCCCATATGGCGGTGGTGCAGTTCCTGTCCCAGGGCGAGCTGTTCGTCCGGGTGACGGTTGACGTCGTATTCCAGCGCCGGCTGGAAGTCGATGCCCAACTCTTCATAAATTTCTTTGGTCAGCCGCAGGGCGGACTCAACGGCTGGCACCCCAATGTAAAAGGTGGACTGGATGAAAATCTCCACCACCTGATTGGGAGTCAGGCCAACGTTAAGGGCGCGCATGATGTGCCGGCGCAGCAGGTTCATTTCCCCTTGGGTCATCAGAGCCGATATGGTGGCGATGCAACGCTGTTTCAGGTCCAGGCCGGGACGGTTCCAAATGGTACCGAACAGGGCCTCGTCGATAATGCGCTTGAGATCGGGGGCCAACTGATCGACGCCGGGAAGGGCATAGTGGGATTTATCGCCGCCAGACATCGTTCCACGCATTTCCTGGCCGGTCTGGTAGCGGTCGTTGAGCGAAGTCAAAGTAGTATTCCTCCTCGCGAAATGCAGTTGACTTGGACTGGAGGCAACATTGGCGCTGCGATAAAAAACGCCAGCCCACCGGCGATGTGATTATAGCACAGGGCCGCTGGTTCCCTAGCCGTTTGCCTCGATCATTCGGCGTGTCGCATCACGTCTCCAGCGAACCAATCCAACCGTTCCAGAGCCTGGTGCAGGCCACTGCCGCGGATGTCAAAGATAATGTGGGAGACTCCGACCTCCGCGTAGGTGTGTATGTCCTCCAGGATAGCGTCGGCGGAACCGGAGAAGCGACGGCGTGGGCCGGATTCCATGGTAGCAGGATCGTAAAGCGGCGCTTTCATTGACACCTGAATCTCGGCAGGGTCGCGGCCAGCCTGTTCGGCAAAGCGGTTGAGGGTCACCAGGTCGCCGGCTAGTTCTTCGGGCTCAAGGGTGGCCGCCGGAATGGTGCCAACCGGGTGCCAGCCGTCGCCGATGGTGGCGGCACGGCGGATGGCCGGCCGGCTCTGGCCGCCCACCCAGATGGGCGGATGCGGTTTCTGCACCGGCTTGGGCAGAAACTGTATGCCGGAGAACTGAACGTATTGCCCGTCGAACTCGGGGTTGTCGCTGGTCCAAAGCTCCTGGTAGGCCCGCAGGTATTCGTCGGTGACCGCGCCGCGTTCGGCGAAGGGCGGCGTGCCCAGGGCTTCGAATTCCTCTTCCATCCAGCCCACGCCGACGCCCAGGATCAAGCGACCCTGGGACAGCACGTCCAGCGTCGCCAGTATTTTGGCGGCCAGGATGGGCGGGCGGTAGGGGACTATCATCACGCTGGGGACCATCCGGATGTTTTCGGTGACGCCGGCCAAATAGGTGAGCAAAGTCAGTTGCTCAAAGTATTCGCCGCTTTCGCCGGTGGGGAACTCTCCGCCTACCGTATATGGATAGGGCGATTCGATTTGATTGGGAACCAGCACGTGGTCGCCCGCCACCATGCAATAGAAACCCAGGCGGTCGCCAGTTTGGGCGATCCGGGCCAATGGCTCCGGCTGGGCGTTGGGGCCGTGGTTGGGAAGATAAAATCCGAACTGCATTGCGATGCTCCAGAGAAGACGCCAAAGTAGGCGTTTAGAAATTGATACACCAGTGGTTGACGCACCAATGGCCGTCAACAAAGATCAAACCCAGGATGATGGTAGCGATTACCAACCCGGCAACTATGCCGAGCACGCAGCCGCATCCGCGATTGAAAGAACCAAAGAATGTTGCCATAGCCGCCAGAGACCCTGCTACACACGCCCAAGGTGATTAGCGTGTCGCCTGCTATAATAACGCAGGCGGTTTTGCCGCCTCAACCCGTCCAAAATTCAAGGAGATACGACTATGCCCAACATTACCCTTGACCAAGCCGAGGCCGTGCTGGCCGGCGCGAAGGCCGCCGCCCTGGACTTGGGCAAAGCATTCAGTTTTTCCGTTGTGGATGCCCGTGGAGACCTCATCACCATGTGCAAGATGGATGGTTCTGCCTGGCGCACGCCCTACGTGTCTCGTGGCAAAGCCAGGGCTTCGGCCTGTTTTGGCGAGCCCAGCGGCGACCTGACGGAGCGTTCCACCACTCCGATCATGCGAGCGGTGATGGAAGTGGAACGTGGCGAGTTCGTTCCCGGGCAAGGCGCTCTCCCCATCTATATGAGCGGCGAGTTGATCGGAGCCGTCGGCGGCAGCGGCGGCACGGCCCAAGAGGATGAGGACTGCTCCCGGGCCGGCATCGCCAGGGTTGCCGGAGCCGGCGCGAGTCGCTAAGCGGCCGGGAACGGATAGTCCGACTATGTGGCCCAACTAACCGTCGAACTTCGGGCTTTCCCGTAACTAACGTGAGAAGACCCCGCTCGATCCGAGCGGGGTCTTGTCGTTATCGAATCGAGAACGGATTCAGTCGGTGGAGGCGACCTCAAAGTGTTTAACCCAGTACTCCCCCCGATAGAGGTGCTCCACTTCACGAGCGATGTTGGCGCGAAATTCGCCGATCTCGTAGGCCCGCAGGTCTCCCAAGGTCTCCCACACGCTGACGCTGACACCCTCGTCCGGGTCCTCGGTGCTGCGAATGAGTTGGCGCTCTTTCAGGCCTTTGGGAGAGGAGCCGGTGGTAACGCGCTCGTGATAATGGCGCTCAAACTCCTCCCAGGAACCGGCTCGGAGCTTTCCCCAAACCATTCTGATGAACATATCGTCGAGTCCTCCTTTGATTTGTGGCCGACCATTGGCAGCCGGCTTTGTATGATATTCAGTGCTCCAAATCGCCGGCAGCGTGGGCAATGATTTTAGCGGCGGTGTCGTTACTCATGTGCCCCATGTCCAGCACTATATGGTACAAGGTGGGTTCTTGAGGCGAAACCTTGAAGAATTTCTGAAAGAATTTGACGCGTGCTTCTTCCAATCCTTCCAAATATGATCGAGCTTCCGATTCGCCCAGATGCTCCCGTTCCATGATGGTCTCGACGCGTTTCGACATGGGCGCCAGCATCCCAACGTGAAGCACGCCCGGCGTGTCGCCGAGGATGACGTTGGCGCCGCGCCCGATGAGGACAACGTGTCCCGCCTGAGCGAGGTTGCGCACAACCTCACGGGTGGTATCCATGAATACCTGGTCGTTGACGCGTTGGACCCTGGAGGAAGGCTCACCCGCCAGTTCGTGGTAGGTTTCGGGCAGCGTTTCGATGCCGACCCCCAAGTCGTAGTCCCCCGAAACGGCGGCTCGTTCCAGCACACGCCCGAACAGGTCGGCAACCCGGTCGCCGAAGCGTTCCACCCGCTGTTCTTTGGCGATGAGGTTGGAAACCGGAGACCCGATGATGCGAGCCGCTTCCGCGAACACCATTCGGTCAACGTAGTTCAGGTGTAGGTCGTGGGCAACCTGTTGACCTACTGCGATGGATCCGGCCCCGATTGGACCGTTTATCGTAATTACGGGCACATCGGCACCTCCCTATCGCATATCGGGCAGGGCATCCCCTACTTGCATCTCAATATGATGATACCACAGGACGAATAGCATAGCGCTTCGGGGTTGATGGCCTGTGCGCACGTTTTGCCGCGCTACACCAAAGAACGGAGGCAGGCTTCTGAACCTGCCTCCATCCACTTTGCTTCGATTGACGTCCGGGCAATCTAGCGTCGAGCGCCGCCGCCGCCGAGGAACCTCCGGTCAGATGGGTTGCGTCCGCTGCCGGTGGGTCGCCCAGGAGGTCGTCGCCCGCCCCGGTCGCGGTCGGAGGGTTCGCTGCCCAGCATGGAGTTGCGGTCACGCTCGCGTCCTCCGCCGCCCCCACCGCCGGGGCCGCCACGGCCTCCACCGCCGCCCCCACCGCCGGGGCCGCCACGGCCTCCGCCGCCGCCCCCACCGCCGGGGCCGCCACGGCCTCCGCCGTAGCCACCGCCGCCGCCGCGGCCCGAGCCAGATCCGGATCCGGATCCGGATCCGGTACGGTCTCGGTCGCGCCCGCCGCCGTAGCCACCGCCACCAGGGCCACGATCACGATCGCCGTAACCGCCCCGTGATGGGCGATCCCGGTCGCGGTCACCGAAGTTGCCCCGCCCGGGGCCACGGTCTCGGTCGAATCCTCCGCGCGGGCCGCGATCCCGATCCCGGTCACCAAATCCGCTCCGTTCCGGACGCGCAGCCGGAGGCTCGGTGTCGCCCATCAGTGCGCGTCGGGAGAGGTTGATACGACCCATATGGTCAATCTCGTGGATCATCACGGTAATTTCCTGGCCGATGTCCACGTTTTCGTAGGCCAAATCGCCCAGGTCATCGTTACGCACGAGGCCATCCTTGCCTCCCGGGGTAAGTTCGACGAATACGCCGAAGTTGGTCGTGCGAGTTATTTTGCCGGTGATGATGTCGCCCACTTCGGGGTCGCGGGTCAACCCGTCGACCCGACTGCGGGCCAGTTCAATCATGCCCTGGTCGTTGGAGGATACGATGACACCACCGTCGTCGGACACGTCGATGTTGCAGCCGGTTTCCTCCTGAATGGCGCGGATGACGCGCCCGCCGGGGCCGATGAGCGCACCGATTTTCTCGACCGGGATCTGCATTCGGACGAGCTTGGGAGCGTACCGGCTCATCTGGGCGCGAGGCTCCGTGATGGCCTCTGCCATGCGACCCAGGATATGAAGGCGACCTACGCGGGCCTGCTCAAGCGCTTCGCTGAGCAGTTCCTGCGTCAAACCGTCAATCTTCACGTCCATCTGCAAGGCATTGATGCCGCGCTCGGTGCCGGCGACTTTGAAGTCCATGTCGCCGAGGAAGTCCTCAATACCCTGGATGTCGCTGAGGATCGCGTAGCGGTCGCTGTCGCCGTCGGTGATCAAGCCCATGGCGATGCCAGCGACCGGAGCAACCAGGGGCACGCCGGCGTCCATCAGCGCCAGCGACGAGCCGCAAACGCTACCCATGGAAGTCGAGCCGTTGGACGCCAGGACTTCACTGACCACGCGGACGGTGTAAGGGAAATCCTCTTCGGGCGGCATGGCAGCCAAGATGGCGCGCTCGGCCAGGGCGCCGTGGCCGATTTCCCGACGTCCCGGGGAACCCACGCGGCGCGCTTCGCCCACGCTGTAGGGCGGGAAGTTGTAGTGGTGCATGAACTGCTTGGTATTGTCGGGTCCCACGGTGTCCAGGGTCTGCCTCATCGCCAGCGACGCAAGGGTCGCCACCGAGAGCACCTGGGTCTGACCACGAGTGAACAGGCCGCTGCCGTGCGCGCGGGGCAGTTCGCCGACGCTGCAGGTAATAGGGCGGATTTCGTCGGTGCTGCGGCCGTCGGGTCGGACGTTCTGGTTGATAATCCGTCCGCGCACTTCCTTCTTGACCAGGTTCTTGAAAGATTCTGCGATTTCGGCGCCGGAATAGTCGTCCGCCAGTTGGGCAGCGACTTCGGCTTCTACCGCGTCCAGGCTGGAATCGCGTTCGCTCTTGAAAGAGTTGCGCTCCAACACTTCGGCGATTCGGCCGTTCACCAAGGCATCCACCTTTTTCTGGCGTTCCTCAGTGGTTTCGTAGTCGAAATGGGCCTCGGTCTTGTCAGCGCCGCGCTCGGCCACGAGGCGGTCGATCAGTTCGATAGTCTGTGCGTTGCTCTCGTGGGAGAGGCGGATGCCCTCCAATATAACGTCTTCCGGCACCTCAACTGAGCCGGACTCCACCATCATGATGGCCTGGCGGTTGCTGGCGACAATCATATTCAACTGCGCGGCACCGGCGCGTTGGAAACTCGGATTGATGTGGTAATCGCTCCCGTCCCAGGCTACGCGGCAGGCGCCAATGGGTCCGTCGAAGGGAATGTGGCTGATGGAAAGGGCTGCCGAAGCGGCCACCATGCCCAAGGTTTCGGGCGGGTGCTCTTCGTCAACCGACAAGACGGTGATGATGACTTGGACTTCGTTGTGCAAGCCTTTGGGAAAGAGGGGGCGGATGCTGCGGTCGGTCAGACGCGCCGAGAGGATCGCTTCGGTGCCGGGACGACCTTCGCGCCGGAAGAAACTACCGGGGATTTTACCGACCGCGTACAAGCGCTCTTCAAATTCGACGGTGAGGGGCAGGAAATCAATTCCCTCCCGTGCCTGGTCGGACATTACAACGGTTGCCAGTAGGATGGTTTCCCCGCAGGTTATAGTTACCGCTCCGTGGGCCTGTTGCGCCAGGCGTCCGGTTTCGAGGGTAATTGGATGCCCGCCAATTTCGCCTTCAATGACGAACGGGTTCATCAATTCTGTGGTGGCGTCTGTAGTGGTCATAACGGTAAAGCTTTCTACCTCGTCTTCCAGTCGTGTTACTGCCCAACCGCCTATGGTAATTCGCGGTACGGCCGGGTTCAGGAAATTGATCGCGTCAGTAATTCTTCTCGCCTACAGTGGCAACACAGTACCGCGCTTGTGCGCCATCACAAACAGGGATCCGTAAAAACAACGGCAGGTATCCAACCTGTTTGTGCCTGGAGTGTTATATCCCCTCCTCCGGATTCAGCCGGGGCACCGGGGCTGTTCTCTGCCACGGGATTTTCGTAATAAGCTACGCTAGGGGGCCATTCTGCGGTTCTGCGGCAACGGAACGGGGAATCCCGACCACCAGGCTATCCCGGACATTGGGAGGCGCTGTTTGAGGTCTGGGAAGCCCGTCATGCGTAGCGGCGAACGGGCTGAAGGGTCAGGACAGTGGGGCCGTCGGCTACCGGCGGAGGCCTAAACGGCCGATCAAAGTCTGGTAGCGGGTCACGTCTTCGCGGCTCAAGTAATTGAGAAGACGGCGCCGCTTGGATACCATCGTTACCAATCCCCGCCGGGAATGGACATCCTTCCGGTGGGTGCGGAGGTGGTCGGTAACTTGCCGGATGCGCTCGGTGAGCATCGCAACCTGCAATTCTGTTGAGCCAGTGTCGGAATCGTGGGTCTGATATTCCTGGATGATTCTCTGCTTGATGTCTGCGTCCAACATTACTCGCTTCTGACCTTGCCCTTCGTTGCTCTTTCTTTGTCATTTTTCGGCACACAGGTTATCACGTGATAGCCAAATAAGCAACCGTCAGGTTTTCCGCGAAAGTTAGATTTAGTTGATCGGAATCGTTGCATATCATTCTCACAACAGCACCGTATCCCACATAATGATTTAATGCGAGAGTGTTGGCGTGATGCGCCGCCGGTGGCGCAGGAGCGTTTTCATTTTTGTAACGGTCCGGGCCATATACGATTGGATGCTGCAAGCGCCAACGCGCAGGAAAGTCGTACGAAGGATGCCGCACGTTTATCAATATGCGTTGCGTTATAATGCTCATTGTTGCATACTCAGCGAGTCGTAGCCGTCGAATATGAAATCACTGTCCAGCGTATTTCGCCTATTTCTTCTTTTGTCCTTCGTGGCCCTGTCAACCGGGTTGACCGGTTGTTTCGTGAGCGGTTGGTTTGGCGATGATCTGCCCGCCATCGCGTACACGGTAAGCAACGGAACCGATGCCCAAGTGTGGGTGATGGAAACGGACGCCGACCAGCCGGTCCGAATATCGTCCAAAAACGCCAACGCGAGGTTCCCCCGGTGGTCGCCCGGTCAACGCTTCCTGGCTTGGGTCTCCCAGGGAACACGCAACGATTTGATGGTCTTCGACGCCGATACGGGCGACGTTAACGCGCTGGTCTCTGGAGTCGAAGCGACACAACCCCCGGTCTGGTCTCCCGGTTCGGATCGAATCGCGTATGTGTCCGACGTTGAAGGCGAACCGGACATTTACATGGTTGACCTGGCAACCGGGCAAAAAACACGCTTGACTTTCAACCCGGCCCAGGAACAAGTCGGTGATTGGTCGCCCGACGGCCAATGGCTGGTGTTCACCGAATCGGGACACGATGGCCTGCTGCTCCGCAACCCCGACGGCGTGAACCGCATCGAACTCACTGACGGGCCCGATTCGGACCCGGTGTGGTCCCCCAAGGGCGACCGCATCGCTTTCCTCCGCCACGCTGACGACGGCCGTGACATCTACGTGCTGCGCCCCACCAAGTCCGACAGTTGGACCGACGATACCGACGAGGTGGCCGTTTCCGACGACGAACGCGATGAGTTCGCTCCGTCCTGGTCAGCCAACGGTCGGCGCCTGGCCTTCGTGGTCCAGTTTGACAACCAATCGGAGATATTCACGGTGCTGGTGGACGGTTCCGAACGCGAGCGCCTGACCCAGAATACCAAGGACGATGCGATGCCCGATTGGTCACAGACCGGCGACCAAATCGCCTTCGTGTCTTACGCCTATGGCAACGCTGAAATTCTCTACATGAACCGGGACGGCACCGAGCAAATGCGACTCACTGCCGACGACGCCACGGACACTCAACCCGATTGGTAACCTGTCGGGTAGCAAACCCATTTCTCCAAATGTCATCTCCCCCGGACATCAACCCGACCGACGTAGGCCCACTCCTCGGTGGGCTCAGTGCGCCGCTGGCGGCGGTATCCGTGCGCGCGGGGAGCGTGGTGAACGCCCAGATCGCGGTTGCCATCACCGCCGCCGCCATCGTCCTGCATCGTCCTCGCCTTATCGTGCAGATTTACCATACTAACTACACGCATGACCTCATCGCAGCCAGCGGAGTGCTCGCGGTCAATTTTCTCGATCACGACCAACTCTCGCTCATTTGGCAACTCGGTATGCGTTCCGGCCGAGATTGCGACAAGCTGGCCGACGTCCCATATTTCACCGGCCCAACTGGCAGTCCACTGTTGGAAGGCAGTTTCGGCTACCTGGACTGCCGAGTTGTAAACGCCATGGACGGGGGCGACATGACCGCGTTTCTCGTCGAGGCGCTGGCCGGGCATACCAACGGCGGCCAACGGATGACCTGGCGCGAGGCCCGGCCACGACTGCCCCAGCAATGGGCCGACGAATGGGATCGCAAAATCGCCGGCGAAGTGGACGTATCGTTGGGGAGCATGGGGCAAATCGATCCGGCGGCCTGGGCCAAACCGCCCGCAACATGGCAACCACAAGGATGCTAAAATGAGGATGTCGGAGTCGCCGAATGAGTTGGTTGACCGTGGCATCTATTGGCAAATTGGCGGCTTTACCGTCTTTACCTGCGCCAGTGTGGCTATCTTGGCGGAATTCGCCGGCTCGGACAACTGGACCTTTCTCTACTTTGAGATTGGTGTCACCAAGCTGTACTGGTCTCTGGTCATACCGTTGGCCGGCCTCTTTGAGGGAGTGAGAAAATTGTTTGAGAGAGCATCGGACCGCAGGGCCAGGATCCGGCAAAAAGCGCGTGAGGAGGGCCTCGCGGAGGGCCTCGCGGAGGGCCGCCGGCGAGAGCGCGAGCGTATGCGTCAAGAATTCGAACGCCGAGGCGTAGCACTCCCACCAGAAGCCAGGGACATTTTTGACGAACAGGATGATTCCAGCCTGTAATGGAAACGCGCAAGGTGTTTGAGAAAAGGTCTGAAATACGGGCCAGGCTCCATCGGCGGATGGACGAGCATTACGAGCGCTGGCAACACGAGCAGCGCCGTCGGCACACGCTGGATGCCATACACCGCTTCGGCGTGAGGGATAACGCCGGGGCCTTACGCTGACCCTAACGCCGAAAGTCGTTGCTCTCCTGTCGGACGATTCCGGCAAGCTCACCGATTCAGAGTACCACGTTTCTTTTTGGCGGAATATACTATGGATACTGACATAACCGAAATCGTCACCCGTATCCACGGCACGCCGCAGCAGGCGGTGTTAGCCGTGGCCGGCGCCGGCAACTACGCGTTGGCCTGGCTTCTGGGCGTGGGCGGCGCATCCCGCACCGTGCTCGAAACGCGTGTGCCCTACGGCTACCTCGCGATGACCGACTTCCTGGGCGGTTACGCCCCGGGGCAGACCGTATCCCCCGACACCGCGCGGCGCATGGCTCGTGCCGGGTGGCAACGCGGCCTGTCTCTGCGCGAGACTGACGCACCCATCGTGGGTCTGGGTTGCACCGCCACCATTGCCACCGACCGCACCAAGCGAGGCGAACACCGCGTGTACCTCTCAACTTGGGATGACTCCAGCGTGACTACCGATGCCGTTATCCTGGAAAAAGGGCTGCGTGAGCGCGCCGGGGAAGAGGAGGTGGTGAGCCGCCTGGTCGTGGCGGCTCTCGCCCGGGCTTGCGGCGTGGATGCCGAACTCGACCTGCGGCTGGCGTCCACCGAGCGTTTGACTACTGAAACCATCGGCCACGCTGACCCCATCCAAAGGCTCCTGGACGGCGACGCCCAATGGGTGATCGTTCATCCCGATGGCCGTATGTCGCTTGACGCCGACCCGCCCCAAGCCCTGTTGCCCGGATCCTTCAACCCCCTGCACCGGGGACACATTGATTTAGCCACCGCATCGGCCAACGCGCTCGGCGTTCCGATAACCTACGAGCTGTCGGCGGTCAACGTAGATAAGCCCCCGCTGGAGGTTTCCGAAATCCGCCGCAGGGTGGACCAGTTCAGGGGCATAGGCTCGGTGGTTCTCACGCGGGCCGAGACTTTCCACAAAAAGGCCAGTCTGTTCCCCGGCTGCGGCTTCGCCATCGGCTGGGACACCGCCGCCCGCTTGATTGAACCACGCTATTACGGCGATTCCGAGGCGGCCATGCTCACGGCGCTGGCCGAAATGTGGGCGTCGGGCTGCCGTTTCGCCGTAGCCGGCCGTGCCGACTCCGGCGGCATATTCCGCACCCTGTCCGACGTGAACTTGCCTGAAGGATTTCACCCGCTGTTTCTGGACGTTCCGGAAAGCGAGTTCCGGGCGGACGTGTCATCGACGGGGTTGCGGAAGGGTAGGGGCAATTGACGCCGCATCGGGTGATTGCTAGGATGCGTTGGGCGGTTCCACTCGCGTTGGCGGGTTGTTCTGGTGGCGTCTCCACAAAGCATGAAGACCACATTCCACTTCGATAATGACACGTTGCGCGATCGACCGTATAAGAGCTTGGCACTGTGCATTGAGGCGCTGAATAATCAGATCCATCGAGAAGAACAAGAGGACGGTCGGATTCGCATCTGGGGTACGGTTACAATACCCGGCGAGTCAGGGCCACGCATTCGCGTGTGGTTTTGCTTGAAGACGGAGAAACCGTGCATACTGCGTTCATCGACAGTGGCTTTGGCCGACGGAGCATCCGACCACTCTAACGCTTATGGAATTTACAGTTACCCTGCTCCAAACGTTCAACCCGGCTGATTACGCCAGCAACTGGCTGGCGGTAGTCATCGCCATCGTCATTGCGCTGGCGGCCATCGGCGCGATGTTCGCCGGCTCTCAGCTACTGTCCGCCCGCCGCCGCTCTGCCGCCAAGCTGACCACCTACGAATGCGGCATCCCGCCCACGCCTTTCGCGTGGTCCAACATTAACATCCGCTTCTACATCTTCGCCATACTGTTCCTGATATTCGACGTGGAGGCGGTTTTCCTGTTCCCCTGGGCCGTGGTGTTCATACAGGAAAAAGCCGCCGGCAACCCGATACCGTTCTATGCGATGATCCTGTTCCTGGCGATGCTGTTCTTCGCCGTAATCTACGCCTGGCGGAAGGGGGTGCTGGATTGGCAGAAGTAACGGTATCGCGGGGCGAATATTTTGTCGCGAAAGAGCCGCTTATCATGTTTTACGTTAGTCGCGCGCTCGGAAGCGACCGGCCCGATCCGTATGAAACAGTGCGCAGGGCCTGGAGAATAAACGTTGATAAGGCCCGCGAATACAATTTAATCTTGGCCCGTGACCACGACAAAATCATTGGAGCTTACCGCCCGACTGAATGGCGAAAATATCAGGACGGCCGTGACCGCTGGGCGTTTGTCGGCAAGCCCGCCGAGTCTGAAGTTTGGAACCTGTACGTCGGCAAGCGCGTCCATCCCAATTATCTAACTGGCAGAAGCCCGTTCCGTTATTGCGAACCAGAGGATGCCATCAGATGGTAGAACCCACACAAGAGCTGGGCGCCCAATCCCCGCTAGCCATGCCGCCCCGAGCCACGGAAATCATCCTCGGCGCCGGCAACAGACCCGGTCCCAGCCTACTGAACCAGGCTACCGACGGACGCGTGCCCGGCGTCATCACCGCCACCACCGACCAGCTATTCGCGATGGCGCGCAAATCGTCGTTGTGGACGCTGAGCTTCGGCCTCGCCTGCTGCGCCATCGAGATGATTTCCACCTACATGGCCCACCATGACTTTGACCGCTTTGGGGTTGTCACCTGGCCGTCGCCCCGGCAGTCCGACGTGATGATAGTAGCCGGCACGGTGGTCAAGAAGATGGCCGAACCCATCCGCCTGCTGTACGAACAGATGCCGGAACCCAAGTGGGTCATCGCCATGGGCAGTTGCGCCACCAACGGCGGCCCGTACTATCGGTCCTACTCGGTGGTCATGGGCGTGGACCACATCATCCCGGTGGACGTGTACGTCCCGGGCTGTCCGCCCCGGCCTGAGGCGTTGCTGTATGGGATTCTGAAGCTCCAGGAAAAGATCATGTCCGAAGCAGGTGAGCGCGGTGCCCCGTCCTCGGAGTAATCGGGCGGAACACAACGCTCCGGACGCGGATGCGGAGCCACCGCCGGACCCAATCGAATCCCTGTCGCCGCCCAGTCGCGCTACCCTTGACCGCGCCGTGGCGATCTTGAAGGAATACGCTCCGAGCCCCGGTATCCTGGGTGACTTGCCCCAGGTGTCGGTTACAGCGGAGCAAATTATCCCGGTTTGCGTAACCTGCCGCGACGACGCCGAGCTTGACTGCCGAATGCTCCTGTGCCTCGCCTGCGTGGACTACGAGGAGCGGTTCGAGCTGGTCTATTTTCTGCAATCCCTGGCGAACGAAAAAACGCTGGTGATCAGGACCGCGGTGCCCTACGAAGCCCCATCGTTGTCGTCGGTTTCCGGCGTTTGGCCGGCCGCCGACTGGTACGAACGTGAGGCCCACGACCTTTTCGGCGTGGCATTCCAGGGGCATCCCGACCTCTCGCCACTGCTCCTGTATCCGGAGTTTGAAGGCTTTCCCGGTCGCAAAGAGTTTGAATTCTACGAATACCGAGAGTTTTGATGGGCTGGCTCTCTTGAATGTGGACGCCGAAACGCCGAGCCCGGACGGAGCAGTCGAGTTGACTGCTCGCATTGCGAAGGACGGAGATCGATTCCTCGCTGTCGTGGACGGCTTGGATCTCGCAGTCAGCGGCGTAACCCCCGCCGCTGCAGAAAATGCCTTGGTACAGGTCGTGCGCGGATGGTTGGAAAGGCAGGATACCGCCGGTCGGCTGGCCGATGCTCTGGGGTTAGACGACTTGGATGACGAAACCGAAATCGTCCTGCAAATTGTGGACGAAACTACCCCCAGTGTTACAGACGCGGCGTCCGAATAGACCATGGACCGTATCGTCTATCAAATCGAAGCGTCGCGAGCCGGCTCCGGCTGGGCCGCGCATTGTCCCGAACTGGAGGTAACCGCGTTCGGAGACACGCAGGAGGAAGCCCAAATTTCGTTGCGGCGTCAGGTGTCCGATTACCTGGAAGACTGCGAAGATATGGGCGTCCTGGAAGACGTACTGATTGAGGCGGGTTTTTACGACAACGGGGACGCCTGGATGAGCAGCCGCATTGAACCGCCACAGCCCAGCATACGGTTCATCGGCTCTCCCTTTCCCACTGGCGACGACCCACCAAAATAGGCCGCAATGTAGTACCATCCCGCCATGCTTGAATCAGCAACGTCCTCGTCCGACCAGGCAACTGACATCCGCGCCGACTCCCAGCCGGTGGAGATGCTGCTCAACATGGGGCCGCAGCACCCCTCCACCCACGGCGTTTTCCGAATGGTGCTCTGGGTTGACGGCGAAAAAATCGTCGACGTGGAACCCCACATCGGTTACCTGCATCGCGGCTCCGAAAAGCTCTGTGAGGGGGAACAATACCACCAGGTCGTGACGCTGTTCGACCGCATGGACTACATCGGCAACTTCAACAACGAAATGGCCTACTGCATGGCCGTGGAAAGGCTAATGGGCCTGGAGGTGCCCGAGCGGGCCGAGTACGTCCGGGTGATCCTTTGCGAGCTTAACCGCATCGCCAGCCATCTGCTTTACGTTGGCACTATGGGACTGGACGCCGGCGCCATGACCCCCGTGATGTTCTCGTTCCGGGGCAGGGAACGGGTGCAGGCTTTGTTCGAAGCCGTGTCCGGCGCTCGCCTGATGCACAACTACTTCCGCATTGGCGGCCTGAAGGAGGACGTGCCCGACAACTTCCGGCAGATGGTGGACGACCTGATGCCCCTGCTGCGCGAGGACGTGGAGCAGAGCGACCGCATCCTGACATTCAACGAGATCTTCCTTTCCCGCCTCAAGGACATCAGCCCCATCGGCGTGGACGAAGCCATCGCCCTGGGACTCACCGGCCCCCTGCTGCGAGCCTGCGGTTACGAGTACGACGTGCGCAAGGCGCAGCCGTATTCCGTCTATGACCGCTTCGATTTTGACATCCCGGTCGGCCTGGACGGCGACTGCTGGGACCGGCACTGGGTGAGGGTCCAGGAGATGTACCAGTCTCTCCGCATTGTCGAGCAGGCCATGGCGCAGCTCCCTGACGGCCCGGTGGCGTCTCCGCTGGGGCGTCGGCTCATCCGCCCGCCGGCCGGCGAATCCTACGTCCGCGCCGAGAACCCTCGGGGTGAGATTGGGGTGTATCTGGTCAGCGACGGCACCGACCGACCCTACCGCGTCAAGGTGCGCCCGCCGTCTTTCTGCAACCTTTCGGCCCTGCGCCGCCTGCTGCAGGACACCTGGCTGGCGGACAGCGTAGTTGTCCTCGGATCGCTGGACATCGTGCTGGGAGAGGTGGACCGGTGAGTTTCCTCATCGACATCGCCTGGATCGCGCTGGGCCTGGCCATCATGTTTGGCGTGCTATCGGTCATTGTCCTGTCGTTGACCTGGCTGGAGCGCAAGGCGTTGGGCCGTCTCCAGCTCCGCTACGGCCCTACCCGCACCGGCCTGTTCGGCCTGATGCAGCCCATCGCTGATGCCGTCAAGCTGATCATCAAAGAGGACATCATCCCCGACGATTCGGACAAGGCCATTTTCTGGATCGCCCCGGTCATCGTCGTGGTGTCCGCGTTCGTCATCTGGGTCACCATCCCCGGCGGGGACAATGTGGTGATCCGCAACCTCCCACTGGGCCTGTTCTACATCATCGCCTTCGCAGTGATCGGAATACTTGGACTGGTGCTGGCCGGATGGGGGTCGGCCAATAAGTACGGCATCATGGGCGGTCTGCGGTCAGCGGCGCAGTTAATTTCCTACGAGATTCCCGTGGTGCTGGTGGCCGCAGCCGTCGCCATCCTGGCCCAGTCGCTGGATATGCGCGAAATCGTCGCACAGCAGTCGTCATACCCGTACCTGGTCGTGCTCCCCTTGGGATTCGTGGTCTTTTTCATCGCCGGGCTGGCTGAGGTGGGCCGGACGCCCTTTGACATCTATCATGCCGAGAGCGAAGTCGTCGGCGGCCCCTTCGTGGAGTACAGCGGCGCGCACTGGTCGGTATTCTTCTTGGCCGAGTACATCAACACCTTCGCCATCGCCGCGCTGACAACTCTGCTGTTCCTGGGCGGTTGGGGCGGGCCGGCCCTGCCCGACGTGGTGTGGTTCCTCTTCAAGACCTACGCCGTCGTATTGGTGGTGTTCTGGGTGCGCGGCACCTTCCCCCGTCTCCGAATTGATCAGTTGATGGCCTTCGCGTGGAAGGTGATGGTGCCGCTGTCGTTCTACACCGTCATCATCGCCGCCGTGTACCGCTTCTACGGCTTGCCGTGGTGGAGCCTCACCCTCATGTCAGCGGTAGGACTCGCGGCGGCCGGCTGGATAATCTACCGCCGTATGAGCGCTCCGGCTCGCCGCGTGACCGACATCCAGAACCGACTGGCCGCCCGCCAGCGCGCTGCCGCCCAATCGGGCACGTAAACGCCGTTGCTGGTATCATATTGGCAATCCTCCAAAGCAACCTGCCATGACCACCCACACCAGCAAAATCACCGTCGATGAGTTCTGGGCGATGGCCGGAGATCCGGGGCATCGTTACGAACTGGTGGATGGAGAACTGGTTGACATGGACGGCACTCCCCAAGACAGTGTAGTTTCCAACCAATTTGGACGGTTACTCGGTAACCATGTGGCCGAAACCGGGCTTCCGCTCCATGTGGGAAACTCTGGAGGGTTCCAAATGGACCGGCACATTTTGCGTTTCCCGGACGTTCATGTGACGAGCTGGAAACGAATGGCGGCTTACGATCAAGAAGAAGGCGCCTGGCCACGCTTCGCACCCAATGTCGCCATTGAAGTGGTTTCTGCCAGCAATACTCCGGCTTCCCTGGCCCGGAAAACCAGCGAATATTTCGCCAACGGAACTCAGGCCGTGTGGATAGTAGATCCCGTCCCACGCACGGTGGTTATCCGCCGGCCCGGCATGTCGGAGCTGGTGTTCCGCGTGGGCGATATTCTGTCCGGCGAACCGGAGATACCCGGCTTTACGTGTCCTGTGGCCGACATCTTCGCCGTGCTGGACCAATTCGCCGGGCGGGCGAGTGCGTAGCCGCCGAATGATGCAGCCATGACCACTCGCACCAGCAAAATCACCGTCGATGAGTTCTGGGCGATGGCCGGAGATCCGGGGCATCGCTACGAACTGGTGGATGGAGAACTGGTTGATATGGACGGCGCTCCACCACACGGCAGGGTGACCCTAAGGATCGGCCGGATTTTGGGAGACCACGTGGATGGAGCCGGTTTGTTACTGGATGTCAGCGTCAGCACCGGGTTCGCCATGGGCGGAAATACACTGCGTTTCCCGGACGTTCACGTAACCGCTTGGGAACGCATGGCACAGTATGACGAGGCAGCTGGCGGTTGGCCTAACTTCGCTCCCGACATAGCCATCGAGGTGGTTTCCCCCAGCAACACCCCGGCCGCTTTGGTCCGCAAGACCGAGGAGTATTTCGCCAATGGAACGCAGGCCGTCTGGATCGCAGACCCTGGCCCGCGCACGGTGGCCCTCCTCCGCCCTGGTATGGTGGAGCAAGTATTTGGCCCCGATGACGTTCTGTCCGGCGAGCCGGAAATACCCGGCTTTTCCTGCCCGGTCGCCGACATCTTCCCCGTACTGGACCAATTCGCAGGGCGGGCGAGTGCGTAGCCGCCGAATGATGCAGCCATGACCACCCGTACCAGCAAAATCACCGTCGATGAATTCTGGGCGATGGCCGCAGATCCGGGGCATCGTTACGAACTGGTGGATGGAGAACTGGTTGATATGGACGGAGCGCCGCCACACGGCAGATTGACCGGGCATATTTATATGCTGATTTTCGGCCAAGTCGCGGAAAGAGATTTACCGTTGGATGTGGGCGTCACGACCGGGTTTGCCATGGGTGCACATACCCTGCGGTTCCCCGACGTACACGTTACGACCTGGGAACGCATGGCCGAATACGACGAAGAAGCCGGGGGCTGGCCCCATTTCGCCCCCGACGTAGCCATCGAGGTGGTGTCTCCCAGCAACACCACCGCCGGGCTGAACCGCAAAGCGTCGGAATACTTCGCCAACGGAAGCCGTGCCATGTGGATTGCCGACCCCGGTCCACGCACGGTAACTGTACGCCGGCCCGGAGCCGCCGAGCAGGTTTTCGGCGTGGGTGATATTCTATCCGGCGAGCCGGAAATCCCCGGCTTCTCCTGCCCTGTTGCCGACATCTTCGCTGTGCTGGACCGCCGGGCAGCGTCGGCAACTGACGCCGCCCAAAGTGGGAGGCCATGATGACTACCTCAACTGCCGCTGCAATTGCAGAGGAAACCACCTATGCGGACTCGGATCTGTGCAACCTGCCCGATGACCGGCGTTACGAAATGGTTGACGGGGAACTGGTGGAGTTGCCGCCGACGAGCAGATCCCTCTCAATAGTGGCAGGCAAGATTTACCGCCTGTTCGATCAGCATATCGAAGACGCAGGGCTGCTTTTTTGGGTAGGTACGGGCGCCTCATTTCGGCTGGGGTTGTCAACCGCAAACTTCAGGATCCCGGACGTGAGTGTGACCGCAGAGCGCCCGGACACTTTGTCCATTGACGACGAACCCGGCGTATGGGAAGGTTCTCCCGATATTGCCGTAGAGGTCATTTCGCCTACCGATACCTACGTGGACGCGATTGCGAAAGCGCGGCTTTATCTCAATCAAGGCGTTACAACGGTCCTGCTGGTTGACGCCTACCACCGTGAAGTAACCGTCCGGCAGTCAACCGGCGAAATCCGGGTTCTGACCGCAGACGAAGCACTCACCGGAGAGCCTGTTTTGCCCGACTTTTCGTGCTCCGTCATCGATATTTTCTCCGGCCTGGACCGGATGCTGGCGCTGGAAACGGAGGTCGAATAGCCATGCTGGCAAGCCTCAAAGGTATGATGCTCACCCTCGCCTCCACCGTTACTGGCCTCCGCCGGCCCGTCACCCAGCAGTACCCCAAGCAGGCCACCCCGGTGCGTCCGCGTTTCATGGGATTCCCAGCCCTAACCTGGGACGGCGAGATCAGCGAACCCTACTGCACCGGCTGCATGGTCTGCATCCGCAACTGCCCCACCCAGTGCATGTCCGCCAGCATGATGGACAACCCCAAGCACGCCGAGGGAGATAGCAGCCGTCGCAAGATCGTCGATTACTTTGAAATCAACCTCAACCGTTGTATATTGTGCGGCATCTGTGTCGAGTACTGCAATTTCGACGCCATCGTGATGAGCCACGAGCACGAGATGAGCACCTACGCCCGCAACGGCGACCGGGTTGATCTCCCGGCTCTTCTGGAAATCGGCAAGAAATACCAGGACGACACCAAATGGATTCCGCCCACCGTGCTCGCCAAGCAGAAGGCCGACGCAGCCAAGGCCGCCGCCGCCCAATCTGAGGACGAGTCTTAAAACTTGAGGAAGCCCCGTGCCCAGAGAAGACGAACGCTTTCGAAACCTGTCCCCCACGCATCCGCAGTACTGCACCTGCGTTGAGTGCGTGGAACGCCGGATGCAGGGCGACGACAAGTCAGTCACCGGCAAGGTAGGCGGTCTCGTCGGCAAGTTGGCCGGCAAAGCAGCCAAGGCCGGCAAAATCGGCAAAGGGAAACGCAAGGGCAAGGGCGGCGCCTCGGGCAAGACTCGAGGACGCTCCCAGTCCATTGCCGAACCCGTAAAGAAGCACCAGGCCGATTGCGAATGCGCCACCTGTACCTTGCTCAGGTCGGTCTAACCGCCGCGCCTCGTCATTTGAACAGGTCACACTGCCCATTACGCAATGTCACCGCCATATTCACACCGTCGCTACCGGAGCCGCCAACGGGGCGGCTCATACTTTGATACCGCCGCGTCGGCTGCCCCAGCCCATATACCTGGCCGCAAGGACGACTGAGCCGTGCAGCTCGCCCTGTTCGTCATCGTAGCCATCTTCACCCTGGGCGGCGCTTTAGGCGTGGTGGCGACTCGTAACGTCGTTCACGCCGCGTTATTCCTCTTGCTGTCACTCCTCGGCGCTGCGGGAGCCTACCTGCTGCTATTCGCGGAGTTTCTGGCGTTAGTGCAGGTGCTGATATACGGTGGGGCCGTGACGATCGTCGTGCTTTTCGCCGTTATGTTGACGCGCTCGTCGGAGTATCCCCGCATCACCGATAACCGCCAGTGGCCGCTAGCTTTGCTCACATCGGCGGTGTTGGCGGCGGTGCTGGGCGCGGCGTTCTGGCTCGCGCCGGAAATCACCGCCGAACCCCAAGCCGCCGCGTTCACCGATTTGGGCCGGTCCCTGTTCACCAAGTGGGCGCTCCCCTTCGAAATCGCATCGCTGGTGCTGCTGGTGGCGCTCATCGGAGCCATCATCGTGGCCCGTCAGCAGAGCGCGACGACGGTCGGCATGGCAATTGCCGATGCCTCCCCGGACGGCGAGGATTAGTCGCCCGATGGTGCCGTTGCTGTATTTCCAACTGCTGGGCGCCGCGTTGTTCGGCATCGGCTTTTACGGGGTGCTGGCCCGGCGCAGCGCGGTGCTGATCGTCCTGTCCATCGAACTGATGCTCAATGCCGTCAACATCAACCTGATTGCCGCCGCGTCTTATTTGAACGGCACCGGTCGCTTCGCGGCCTTCGACGGTCAAATCATCGCCATTTTCGTCATCACCGTTGCCGCAGCGGAGGTCGGTCTGGCCTTCGCCATCATCCTGCGGATGTATCGCAATCGCGGCACGGTCAACGTGGACGAAATCAACCTGCTGAAGTGGTGATATGCCGCTGGCCTTCCTCATCCCGGTATTCTCATTTGTCGCCTGCCCGCTGATTATCCTGTTTCAGCGTTGGCTGCCACTGCGCGGCGCGCCCTTGGCCATCCTGGCCATCGGCGGCGGTTTCGTCCTTTGGATCATCGCCACGCTGGGATTCCTGGGAGCCTCCGCCGCCGACCCCGCCTGCAACGTCAGCGGCGTCACCGGCGCTCTGACCTGCCACTTCAGTACCACCTGGTTCGAGGCCGGCATCCCGGGAGTAGCCGCCACCGTTGACCAGGCCATTCACCTGAACTGGGGCATCCTGATTGACCCGCTGACCGTGGTGCTCCTGGGCCTGATCACCTTCGTCGCCCTGGGCGTCCAGCTTTATTCGCTGGAATACATGAAGGGCGACCCCCGCTTCGGCTGGTACTATGCTTGGCAGGCGCTGTTCGTCGCCGCCATGCTGACGCTGGCCCTGGCCGACAACTTCCTGCTGCTGTACATCGCCTGGGAACTGGTGGGCCTGTGTTCCTACCTGCTCATCGGGTTCTGGTTTGAAAACCCCGGCCCTCGCGAGGCCGCCAAAAAAGCCTTTGTGGTAACCCGCATCGGCGACGTTGGCCTCCTGGTGGGCATCCTGCTGCTGTGGGTCAACGTGGGCAGCTTCAGCATGACTGACGCCTTCGCCGCCGCATCCTCGGGCGAGTTGGGCAGCGGCGTAACCACCGCCGCCGCCATCCTGCTACTGCTGGGAGCCATGGGCAAGTCGGCGCAGTTCCCCTTCCACGTCTGGCTGCCCGACGCTATGGAAGGCCCCACGCCCGTCAGCGCGCTGATCCACGCCGCCACCATGGTCATCGCCGGCGTTTATCTGGTGGCCCGCGCCTATCCGATTTTCGCCGCGTCGCCGGAGGCGATGCTCGTGGTCGCCAGCGTCGGGATGGTAACCGCCCTGGGCTCGGCAACCATCGCCCTGGTGTCCACTGACCTGAAACGGATTCTGGCCTACTCCACCGTGTCCCATTTGGGCCTGATGATGCTTTCATTGGGCGCTTTCGGCTGGACGGCCGCGGTGTTCCATCTGATGGCTCACGGCTTCGCCAAGGCCCTGCTGTTCCTCGGAGCCGGCAGCGTGATGCACGGCGTCGGCGCCCACGGCGACGTTGACATCCGCCGCGTGGGTGGCCTGCGCCGGGCCATGCCTCTGACGGCAACGGTGTTTTCCATCGGCGCGTTGTCCCTGGGCGGCATCCCCATTCTGTCCGGGTTCTGGAGCAAGGACGAAATCCTCATCGCCGTCTCCCACAACCTCCCGGCAATCTTCATCGTCCTCACCATGCTCACCGCCTTCCTCAGCGCCCTCTACATGGCCCGCGCCATGTTCGTGGTCTTCTTCGGACAAGAGGGCGAAGACAGCCACCACGCCCACGAGTCGCCCATTCTGATGACTGGCGTGTTGTCCGTTCTGGCCGTGTTGGCCGTCGGATTCGGCTGGATTGCCTTCGACTGGCCGGGATCCTTCAGCGGTTTCGGCGGCTTCGTGTTCTACGACCACGCCGAGAAGTTTCACTTTGAAATAGCGCTGGGCGCCCTGTCCATCGTCCTGGCCATTGGCGCGTTCGTCCTGGCGTGGCTGATATACGGGCGCCGCAGCCTGTCCCTTGAACCGTGGCGGGCCAGGTTCGCGCCGCTCCTGCGGATCGTGGAAAACCGCTATTACGTGGACGAAACTTACCAGTGGGTCATTGACCGCGTGGTGCTCACCGTATCGGCGGCGGTGGCCTTTTTCGACCGCGCCGTGGTCAATGACGTCGCGGTCAACGGCCCGGCCGACGTCGTTCGCAAGTTCGGCGTCGCCATGCGTCTGCACGTCACCGGCCACGTCTATACCTACGCGCTGGCCGTGGCCCTGGGCGTCATCGGCCTGGCGATCTTCTGGTGGCTACGCTCGGTGTAGGCGATAGCGCCAACCGACTTTGACGATGGCTAATTTCGACCAGGTATCGCTGCTGCTTTTGGTCCTCGTGCCGTTGGCCGGGGCCGTGCTGTCCATGTTCCTGCCCAAGGACCGGCCACGGGACGCCTGGCAGTTCGCCATCTTCGTCGCCGTGGTGTCCTTCGTCCTCTCGGTGATCGTCTTCCTGCGCTACGACTACGCCGCCGGCGGCATCCAGCTCCAGCGGTCCTACGACTGGATCGGGCACCCGGTCAATATCACCCTGCACCTGGGGCTGACCGGCATCGGCGCGCCGCTGGTGCTCCTCAACGGCATCGTGTTGCTGGGCGCGGTGCTCATCAGCCAGACCATTACCCGGCGCACCCGCGATTTCTTCGTGCTGCTGCTGGCGTTGGGCGCCGGCGTGTACGGCGTATTCATCGTCCGCGACCTCTTCTTCCTGTTCTTCTTCTACGAATTGGCCGTGCTGCCCATGTACCTGCTCATCGGCGTGTGGGGCAGCAGCACCGACTTCGGCTCCTTCCTGCGCACCAAGGAATACGGCGCGATGAAGCTGATGCTGATGCTGGTGGCCGGCAGCGTGCTCATCTGGATTGGCATTCTGGCCCTGTACATCTCCTCGTCCCAGGCCGGCAGCCCCACCTTCAATATCGACGCGTTGGCGTCGTTGCAACAGAGCGGCGCAATCTCCCGCACCACCGAGCTGTGGGTATTCCCCCTGTTCGCCGTGGGATTCGGCTCGTTGGCCGGCCTGTGGCCCTTCCACACCTGGTCGCCCGACGGCCACGTGGCCGCCCCCACCGGCGTCAGTATGCTCCACGCCGGGGTGCTGATGAAGCTGGGCGCGTTCGGCATCATCCAGGTTGGCATGTGGCTGACCCCGCAGGGCGCGGAGGTCTGGATGCCCGTCCTCATCGGCCTGGGCACCGTCAACGTCATCTACGGCGCGATTTCCGCGCTGTCGCAGAACGACCTGAAGTACGTCATCGGCTACTCCAGCGTCAGCCACATGGGTTACGTGCTGATGGGCATTGCCACGCTGCACCCGGTGGGCTTGTCCGGCGCAGTGTTGCAGATGTTCTCCCACGGCATCATGACGGCCCTCATGTTCGCCATGGTGGGCGCGATTTACGAGCGGGCGCACATCCGCGACTCCCTGATACTCAATGGCCTCATCAAACGCATGGGCGCCACGACGTTCTTCTTCGCCATCGCTGGCCTGGCATCGCTGGGGCTGCCCGGCCTCAGCGGATTCATCGCCGAGTTCATGGTGTTCACCGGAGCCTTCCGCACCTACCTTCCTCTGGCCATACTGGCCGTCATCGGCGCGGCCATCACCGCCGTGTACATCCTGCGCCTGCTGGCCCGTTCCTTCTTCGGCGAGGGCGATCCCCAGTGGGACCACCTCACCGACGCCAGCCCGGTGGAAAAGGGTGTCGGCGCGGCCTTCGTTCTCATCCTGATCGCCGTCGGCATCTGGCCGGCGCCCCTGCTAAACGTAATCAACACCGGCGTCGCCAGCGCCTTATCGGTGTTCTAGACAGTAACCAATATGCCCACCGAACTGACCTCAAACCTCCACCTGCTGACGCCGGAGTTCGCGCTGACGGCGCTGGCCTTCCTGGTGTTCACGGTGGACCTGTTCCTGCCCGAACGCAGCAAGGAGTGGCTTGCCGGCCTGTCGGTGGTCAGCCTGGTGGCCGTGATGGTCATTGCCCTGCTGATGCAGCCGGCGGAAAGCACGTCACTCTACGGCGGCCTCATCGTCGTGGACGGCTTCGGCCTGTTCTTCAAGATATTCTTCCTGGCCATCGGCATCGGCATCATCGCGCTGTCCGTGGAGTACGGCAGGGAACGTCTCGACCATCGCGGCGAGTTCTACGGCCTGCTGCTGTTTTCCATCCTGGGCATGAACCTGATGGCGATGTCGCGGGAGTTGCTCACCGCCTACATCGCCCTGGAACTGCTGTCATTCAGCCTCTACGTGATGGTGGCCTACGGACTGCGGGAGGCGCGATCCAACGAGGCTGGCATCAAGTACATCATCATCGGCGCGCTGTCGTCGGCCATCATGCTCTACGGATTGAGCAACATCTACGCCGCCCTGGGCACGACCTACTTCGCGGGCATTGCCGAACAACTGGCGTCGCCAATAACCATTAGCCCGGTGCTGTGGGTCGGCGTCGCCCTGTTGGTGGTGGGCCTGGGTTTCAAGCTTTCGGCGGTGCCCTTCCATATGTGGGCGCCCGACGCCTACGAGGGCGCGCCCTTGCCGGTTACGGCCTACCTGGCCATCGGCTCCAAGGCCGCCGCCTTCGCCCTGACCCTGCGCCTGTTCGCCGAGGCGATTGCGCCGGCTACAGAGCGCTGGGACGAGTGGCAGTTGGTGATCGCGGTGCTGGCCGCCCTGACGATGCTGACGGGCAACCTGGTGGCGTTGGCCCAGCGCAATCTGAAACGCCTGATGGCCTACAGCAGCATCGGACACGTGGGGTACGCGCTGGCCGGCGTGGCCGTGCTGGGCAGCGATTTCGCCCTGGCCGCCAAGGCCGTCATCTTCTACCTGGTGGTGTACGCCGTAACCAACCTGGTGGTATTCGCCGGTATCACCGCCTACTACAACCGCACGGGCGAGGACAATATCGCCGACCTGGCCGGCCTGGCCGACCGCCAGCCTTTTGTGGCGGCGGCCATCGCCATCGGCCTCTTCTCCCTCGCCGGCCTGCCCATCTTCGCCGGCTTCACCGCCAAGTTCTACCTATTCGCCGCCGTGGCCGACGGAGGGTTCTTCTGG
Source organism: Dehalococcoidia bacterium (assembly GCA_965197635.1). Lineage (GTDB taxonomy): Bacteria > Chloroflexota > Dehalococcoidia > Lucifugimonadales > UBA3495 > Bin87. The sequence goes on along the minus strand of CBDANN010000008.1, from coordinate 1,851,483 downwards.
CTTGCCGGCGTCGCCATCTTCGCCAGCCTAATCTCCCTCTATTACTACCTCCAGATCCTCCGGCAGATGTATATCCAACCCGCCCACGCCGCCGGCAACCCCGGCGACGACCACGATGCCCACGCGAACGAGGACCACCACGGCGGCCACGATGAACCGGAACCGCCCGTGCCGCCGCTGCAACGCCCATCGTGGCTGCTGGCCGGCACCATGGGGATAGGGTTGGTGGTGGTGACTTGGCTGGGCATCTATCCGGCGCCGCTGCTAGGGCTGATTGAGGCGGCCAGTTCGGCGATTTTGCCGCCGGGGTAGGCGCACCATAATGTCAGAAGCAGGATGGTCGGGATTACAAGGATGCTCTGGATTGGATCTATCCTGAAAAATCGCAATAATCCCGAAAATCCTGCTTCTGATCTGCAACAAGCAATCAACGGAGACAACCTCAGGAGAAACACCATGGGAACGGTGAAACTGACGATAGGAGTCGGCGGTCCACAAGGACGGGAGTTCGAGGAACTCGAGGTCACCGTGGATACCGGCTCAACCTACACGGCAGTGCCCAGAGATATGCTGCAAAGGCTGGGGGTATTGGTCGAAAGGTCACTCCCTTCCGAGACGCCCGACGGCAGAATCGTTCCAGTCGACGTCGCACACGCCACCATCAGGCTGGAGGGTCTGGAGTTCCCCACGCCGGTCATATTTGCCGAAGAGAACGAGCCCAGCCTCCTGGGCGTAGTCTCCCTGGAACAAGCGGCGCTTGCCGTGGACCCCTTAGCGGGACGACTGGTACCCACAAACCTACTGCGCTACTAACCGGGGAAACGGAAAACCAGGTTGCCGCTGTTGTTGGCCGACACCATGGGCGTGGGGTTGCTGGTGGTGACGTGGCTAGGCGTCTATCCGGCGCCGCTGCTGGGGCTGATTGAGGCGGCGAGCGCGGCGATAATTCCGTGAGGCTGAACTCAAGGGGATAACTTCCCCCATGTCATTGCGAGCGCAGCGTGGCAATCTCGTCGCCGCAGCAGCAGCGGCCGTTGCCGCTTGCATCGCTAGCTGGGCCAAAATACCCGAAACACACACTACCGAGAGGCACGATGATGAAAATCAAGATGACACTTGTGATGGCTATTCTGGTGCTGTTTGCTACATTCACCGCCGGCAATGTCAGCGCGCAAACCGTAGCTCCGGCCGGTCCCACCGGAACGTCAGCAGTGAACGGGAGCGAGACCGGGCAGGTGATCGTATCGTGGAACGCAGTCGCCGACGCAGTTTATTACCGCATCGGCTGGGTTGCGAAGCCAGATTACGAGGCGACTGTTGCTGCCAGACGGGATTGGCTGGAAGCGTTCCATTTTCTGGATGCGGCCAACACCGGCCAAACGCAATGGACACTCACCCGGCTATCGCCAGGGGTGGACTACTATTTCATCGTCGCCAGCAATGACAACCGAAACGGCGTTCCGCAATACGGCGATTGGTCCAACCTGCTGACGTTGACCCCGGCATCTTCGGTTGATTATGCCGACCAGTATCCCAATTGTGACGCTGTGCGAGCGCACCATCCCGGAGGCGTCAAACAGGGCAGCCCGGTTTACCGTTCAGCCCTCGACAGGGACGGAGATGGTATAGCCTGTGAGGCTACATCCGCTGTTTTGACGGGGAATTATCTGCCCATTCAAAGCATTGGAACGTTTACCGGCATTGGTGATGGTGCGGATAACGTGATTCGGTTGGAGGCCGGGGTTTACCGTGTTACGACCACACGTCAGAACACAGACGGGAATTTCTTCGTTGATGTCGTGGAACTGAGCACCGGCGATGACCGCTCAGTTGGGATCTATGGGAGAGGAAAAAGCGGAGGTTCAGAAACTTTGACCATTTACAACGACGGTGCCAGCTACCACCTGCAAGCAGGCAACTATGTATTGGAAGTGGACACCGACCACGATTGGGAAGTTAGCATCGAGTTGCTTATGGCGCATTGACAAGGCCCGAATGCACCCTCCCCTGCCCCAATTAGCAAGAGGTAAAACCCCATGATCATCGCAGTCATCGGCAACTACGACCCACCATCCCATGTGTACGCACTCGCGGAAGGAGTGGGCAGGGAGCTAGGCAAGCGCGGCATCACCCTGGTCTGCGGCGGCTTGACCGGCGTGATGGAGGCGGTGTGCAAGGGGGCCAAGTCGGAGAACGGCACCACTATCGGCATCCTGCCCGGTGGCTCGCCTCACACCGCCAATGAGTACGTGGACTTCCCTGTTGCCACCAACATGGGGTTCGCGCGCAACGTGGCGGTGGTCAGCACCGGACAAGCCGTCATCGCCGTGGGCGGAGCGTTCGGCACCCTCTCCGAAATCGCCTACGCGCTGAGCTACGGCATTCCGGTGGTGGCCCTGAACAGTTGGCCGCTGACCGTGCGCGGCGACGGACTGCCCGTTGGCGATAATTACATCATCGCCAACAACCCGGTAGATGCGGTGGATAAGGCCGTAGCCGCGGCCCTGGCCCGCACCGACGAAACCCAAACCGTCGCCTACTCCGAACCCCTGCCGGAGGTGCCCAATGGCTGACGCCACGATAGCAACCATTATCGGGCGCGAGGCCCTGGACTCCCGTGGCAACCCAACGGTTGAGGCGGAAGTCACCCTATCCGACGGCAGTGTCGGCCTCGCCCTCGTCCCCTCCGGCGCCAGCACCGGCAGCTACGAAGCGCTGGAGCTGCGCGACGGCGATCCGGCCCGCTTCGGCGGCGGCGGCACCCTCACCGCCGTGTCCAACGTCAACGACCGCATCGCCCCAGCCCTGGCCGGCAACTCTCCCTTCGACCAATCCGACGTTGACCAGCGCCTCAACGACCTCGACGGCACCGACGACAAGAGTGGGTTGGGAGCCAACGCCGTCCTGGCCGTGTCCATGGCGGCGGCGCGGGCGGCGGCGGTGTCAGCGGCCGGCGGCTCGCTGTGGCGGCATCTGTCTGGCGGCGGCGACGTGAGCTTGCCGGTGCCTCTTTTAAATATCCTCAACGGCGGTCGTCATGCCTCCGACTCCGCCGACGTGCAGGAGTTCATGGTCGCCCCGGCCGGCTTTGACCGCTTCTCCGACGCCCTACGCGCCGGCGTGGAAATCTACCAGTCTCTCAAGTCCATCCTCCGCCGCGACGGACATAACCTGAACGTGGGCGACGAGGGCGGATTCGCGCCCACCCTGCCATCCAACCGCGACGCCATCGAGGTGGTGCTGCAGGCCATTGAGACCGCCGGATACACGGCCGGCCAGGAGGTGTACATCGCCCTGGATGTGGCCGCCTCCGAGCTGTGGAACGCCGCCGCCGCTCGCTATGACCTGGAGAGGGAGGGTGTATCGCTGACCGCCGCCGAACTGGTGGACCTGTACGCCCAATGGTGCGCCGAGTACCCCATCATCAGCATCGAGGACGGCCTATTCGAGGATGACTGGGAGGGCTGGACCACCCTGACCCAACGGCTCGGCAATTCCATCCAGTTGGTCGGCGACGACCTGCTGGTAACCAACATCAGCCGCCTGCAACGAGGAATCAACGAGTCCGCCGGCAATTCCATCCTCCTCAAGCCCAACCAGATCGGCACCCTGTCCGAAACCAAAGCCGCCCTGCAAATGGCCCGCAACGCCGGCTGGACCACCGTGATGAGCCACCGCTCCGGCGAAACCGAGGACACCACCATCGCCGACCTCGCCGTAGCCTGGAACGCCGGCCAAATCAAGACGGGCGCGCCGGCCCGGTCCGAGCGCGTGGCAAAGTACAACCGTCTCCTGCGGATCGAGGCGGAGCTGGGGGCGGGAGCGCGGTACGCGGGGATGGAGGTGTACCGGGGGTTGAGGATGAGCGGATAGGCAACAGACGTTGACGAGGGTAAAAGCGATGGGAACAACATTGCCGCCGGAGCTATTGGCCCTCTTGCCTAACCCGCTGTTAACCGGCATTCTCTGGGCAATCGCAATTTGCCTTGTGGCTTCGCTATTTGTGCGGCTTATTCCGCAGGATGAAGCCAATCGGACCGCTTACCGTTACCTTCGCCCGGCGATAATTTGGGCTGCATTCGTGCTCGCCTTGGCAGTGCTGGCCCCGGCGGTAGCGTTATACGTCCTGGGCACGTTCGGCGGCCCGCCGTCGCCGCCAGGCTAGAAACCCTTTGAGGAGTATCCAATTCAGAGGAAAGAAAAGCGATGCCATACCAACCAACGCCAGGCTGACAACCACAACCCCGACGATGAGAAGATCATAATTCCCAATGCGTGAGCCCAGATAGGCTGCGGATATGCCAATGAGAAATATGACGCCAAGGATGGTAAAGAGTTTTTCCACCCGCAGGAAATCATCCCACCAGTTCTTTTCCGCGCCGCCAGCAGCATCGTGCTGCCCCGTCGTCGGGGGTGGCTCGTTCACCGTCACGTTGCTCTGCACTTCCGGCGTAGCCATTTCGCCACCGTCCTCTGCATTGACTATACCAGCGGACCGTACCGCGTGACAAACCACACCAGCCCCGCATTTTCGGTGGTATAATCGCCACCGCCAGGCACGGACGCTTCGCTTCGTCTGTCCACCAACCCATTGGCCACTGTAGAACTGACGGGAGGCACACCGAAATGGTGACGCGGATCGGTATCAACGGTTTCGGACGCATTGGACGTTTGGTCGCACGCGCGGCACTTTCGCCCACCTACCACGACCGGCTCGACCTGGTAGCGATCAATGGCAACGGGGATCTCGAGCAAGCCGCCCACCTGTTCAAGTACGACAGCACCTATGGGCCCTATGCCGGAACCGTCGGCACCGACAACGACAACCTCGTCATCGACGGCAAGACCATCCGCGCATTCCAGGAATCCGATCCGGCCAACATACCTTGGTCCGAAATGGACGTGGACATCGTGGTGGAATGCACCGGACGCTTCACCGACGCCGCCAAAGCCGCCGCCCATATCGACAGCGGCGGGGCCAACAAGGTGATCATCTCCGCCCCGGCTCGTGGCGCTGACGCCACCATCGTCCTGGGCGTCAATGACGAGGCGTATAACGACGACCATCGCATCATCTCCAACGCCTCCTGCACCACCAACTGCTTCGCCCCCATGGTCAAAGTGCTGCACGACGCCTTCGGCGTGGAGCGCGGCCTGATGTCCACCATCCACGCCTACACCAACGACCAGAGCATCCTCGACCGCAACCACCGCGACCTACGCCGCGCGCGCGCCGCAGGGCAGAACATCATCCCCACCAGCACCGGCGCCGCCCGTTCCGTCGGGGTCGTGTTGCCGGAACTCAACGGCAAACTCCACGGCATCGCCTACCGCATCCCCACGTCCATCGGATCCGCCACCGACTTCGTGGCCGACCTGAAGCAGAATGTCACCAAAGAGGAAGTGAACGCCGCTTTCAAAGCCGCCGCCGAAGGTCCCTTGCGGGGCATCCTGGAATACACCGAAGACCCCATCGTGAGCTCCGACATCCGGGGGAACACCCACAGCTGCATCTTCGACGCCCTAAGCACCATGGTACTGGACGACAGCATGGTCAAGATCCTGGGTTGGTACGACAACGAGTGGGGCTACTCCTGCCGTACCGCCGACCTCTGCTGTGTCGTGGGCAGCTGACGCGCCAGCCGTCTCTTACCGAGTTTGTCCTGACATTGCGAATCTAGCGCGCTACTGCTGATGGGCCGGCCGCGCCGGGACGCGCTGCTGCTCCGCATACCCGCCCCCCTGCGCAAGCTGTGGGGGCCGAATTTTCTGTTACTGGCGCTGCTGGCGGCGGCGTTGGCCCTGCGCTTTTACGGCATCGACTGGGACCAGGGCCACGGGTTCCATCCCGACGAGCGTTCCTTCTACCTACGCGCCGAGGACATGTTCCGGACACTCAAGGAGGCTCCGGGATATGAGGTCTGGATCAACCAGTGGCCCGGCATGGAATCCGGATTACCCGACTTCCGGACGGCCTTGTCAGCGGAGCGAAGTCCCCTCAATCCCCACTGGTTCCCCCTGGGCAGCGTCCTCATCTACGCCCTGGTGCTCATCCGTTCGGTAGCCGAACTGTTCACCGACTGGGGCGCGCTGGATATGCGATTCGCCGGACGGGCCTTGACTGCTTTAGCCGACGTCGCGTCGGTATGGCTGATGTACGTCATCGGACGCAGGATGTACGGACGTTGGACCGGCATCCTTGCCGCCGCTCTCACCACTTTTGCAGTTATCCACATCCAGCACGCCCACTTCTACCGGCCCGAACCGTTCACCGTGCTCACCTCCCTCGCGGCGACGTGGGCGATGCTCCGGTTCATAGATACCAAACGGACTCGTGATGCCGTCTTGCTCGGCGCATTGGTCGGATTGGCGATGGCTCCCAAGGTGTCGGTCGCGCCCATCGTCGCGCCACTGGCCCTTACCTTTCTGTGGGTCTGCAAAGACCGCGCCGGCTGGCGCTGGTCGGATTTGACAGTGCCCGTCGCCGTCCGCTTCGCCCCCACCGTATTGCTGGCTGGCTCAGCGGCGTTGGCCGCCTATTTCATTACGACACCCTACGCATTCCTGGATTATTCCCAGATGCTCAGCGACATCCAGGAACAGTCGCGCATGGTTCGCGATGCTTTCGTCATGCCCTTCACCCGACAGTACGTGGATACTCCTGCCTTCTGGTATCAAATCCGCCAGACCGCGGTATGGGGCCTGGGCTTGCCCCTGGGCATCGTAGCGTGGCTAGCGGCTCCTTTCACTGCTTGGATGGCGTGGCGCGGCGGCATCACCCAACGCGCCGACCTATTGCTGCTGGCGTGGGCCATCCCCGGTTTCATCTTCCTGGAACTGTTCGAGGTCAAGTTCCTGCGCTACGTGTTCCCGTTGATGCCCTTCTACGTCCTGATGGCCGCCCGGATGCTCATCGCCGCCGTCTCCGGGGCCCGGCGTCTCCGCCAAAATGCCCGGCCCGTCGCGAGCGAACCCGACGACGCCCCCTTTTCCGAGGAGTGGCACGCCACACCGCCCACGGTGGGCGACGACTTGCTATTCGACGAACCGCTTTTCGGCGACGATGCGCCATTCTCCGAGGAATGGCACGCTACTCCGCCCGTGGCCGGCGTGGCGGTAAGGTCCACCCCTCCACTCGCTCCCATGCGGTCCATCGCCCCGGCGCGTCAATCCCCTCAAGGCCGTTTCAAACATTACGCTAGTCGCTATGCCTACCCCATCAGCATCGCCGTGCTGGTCGTCGTGCTGGCCGGAACGGTCCTGTACGCCCTGGCATTCGCCGGCATCTACAGCCGTTCCCACACTGCTGTGCTTGCCTCCGAGTGGATCAACGCCAATGTCCCACCCGGCGCGTCGATTATCAACGGCGGCTCACATTGGGACGAGCGCATCCCCGACTTGGGCCGCTACGACGTCTGGACTTTCCCCGCTTACCATCCCGACAGCGATCTCACCAAAATCCCGGAACTGGTGGACCGCCTCGCCGCCGGCGATTACGTCGTCTTCTATTCCAATCGCGCCTACGGGTCGGTGGCTCGTCTTCCTGAGCAATATCCCCAAAGCTCAGCATTTCTACGCCTGCTGTTTGCGGGAGATCTGGGTTACCACCTGGAACGAGCCTTCACGTCCTACCCATCGCTGGCGGGTGTCCAGCTCCGGGACGATCCTTACGGACGCGCCGGCCTGCCAACCCCGTCCTATGATTCGAGTGAGGACCGCGACAAGCCGGGCGGTTTAATTATAAATCTCGGCTACGCCGACGAAAACGTCATCGGCTACGACCACCCGCGAGTGTTGGTGTTTCGTAACGCAGGCAAACTTTCGGCCGCAGACTTAAGACAGCGCATCGACGGCACCGTCGTGGATACCGCCGATGTCCCCCCTCTCATGCTCCCACCCGGCCAACTGCAAGCCCAGCAAACCGGCGGAACCTGGTCTGAAGCGTTCGACCGCGACGGCTGGCCCAACCGCATCCCCTGGCTCACCTGGCTACTGGCAGTAGAGTTGATTTGCCTGGTCGCTTTCCCCTTTACTTGGTGGCTGCTGCGTCCCCTGCCCGACCGGGGCGTGCTGTTCGCTCGCTTAGTCGGCCTGCTGCTGGTGGCATGGGTCGTCTGGATGCTGGTGAACGCCGGCTTGCTGCGATTCTCCGCCGGGGCGGTGTGGCTCTCCCTGCTCATCGTGGCAGCGCCGTCGGCAGTCGTGCTATGGCGACAGTGGCGGCCCATGCTTGATTGGCTCCGCGAACATTGGCGGCTAGTGCTCACGGCCGAAGCGCTGTTTCTGCTGGCCTACCTCGCCTTCATCGTAATCCGCGCCGCAAATCCAGACCTGTGGCACCCGTGGCGCGGCGGCGAAAAACCCATGGAACTGGCCTACTTCACCGCCGTCGCCCGCTCCTCCGTCCTGCCACCCTATGATCCCTGGTTCAGCGGCGGCTATCTGAACTACTACTATTGGGGATACTTCATCCTGTCCATCCCCCTGCGTATCACCGGCATACCGCCGACCACGGCATTCAACCTGGCCGTTCCTCTGCTGTTCGCATTCACCGCAACCGGAGCCGGCTCGCTGGCGTACAACATGGTGGCCGTAGCCAGGGGTTCCGCCAACCCTGCCCGTTCCACCGCCGCATCATTCCCGCGAAGGCGGCTATCCAGGTGGCTCATCGGCATAGGTCGGTTGATACGCCGCGTGCCGACCAGCGGCGCGGCCGTGGCCGGCCTCATCGCCGCCCTGATGACCGTAGTAGCCGGCAACCTTGACGGCCCTGTCCAATTGTTCGAGATGGCAAAAGCCAGAAGCCAAGGGATGGACGCAGCGCTGTCCAACTTCGATTTCTGGCGCAGCAGCCGCGCCATTCCGGAAATCGAGATGTTCGAGCCATCCCTTCTTACCCCGTGGCTTGAAACGACGAACCACTCAGAAATGGCTTTCCACATCACCGAATTCCCGTTCTTCACCTTCCTTTTCGCCGACCTCCACGCTCACATGATGACCCTGCCCTTCGCGTTGCTGGCATTGGCGGTTGGTTTTGCTGTGCTCGTTGGCCTGACCCGTTCACGATTGCGCAGCCTCTGGCCGTGGGTGACCATCGCTACATTGGGCCTCGCCGTGGGTAGCCTGTGGGCAATCAACTCCTGGGAATATCCGGCCTACGCCCTGCTGACGCTGGGTCTGGTCGCCGCCGCCGCCTGGATGTTGCCGGGTCCGCTGAAATCCCGCTTGGCGGTGGCCGCAGTCCTGGCGGTGCCAGCCCTGCTGGTCAGCTACGCTGCCTTCCTGCCGTTTCATTCCGCGACCGAGACCTTCGGCACCGGGATTGAACCCACCCGTTGGCGCACTCCGTTGACCAACTACCTCCTGATCCACGCCCTGCCATTGCTGACCGCTGCAGCATTGTTGGCCGCTACGCTCCTCCAGGCATGGAGACCCTTGGTGCGGCGGATGAAATTCGGAACGCGGATACCGGCGATCCACCAATGGCTCCTGGTGGCCGTGGTATTCGGAATTCTGCTGGCTTGCTACTTCTGGGTTGCCGGCTTCGTGACCGCTGGCGCGTTGACCGTCCTGCTGACGCTGACCGGCTGGGCATTGGCGGCAACTCTGGTATCCGATGCGGACAGCCCGCCCCGGCGTTCGGACGTGATGGCATTGTCGATGCTGGCGGTCGCCCTCGCCGTCGGAATCGGCGTGGACTTCATCCGCGTCGAGGGCGACATCGCCCGGATGAACACCTTGTTCAAATACTACCTGGTAGCGTGGATACTGTTCGCTGTCGCCGGCGCATACGGATTCTGGCGCGGCTGGACCGCGATGTCGTGGAGTGGTAAAGCCGGGTGGCGAAAACTACGCTGGGCGGCGGCGGCGTTGGTCGGACTAACGGCTGCCGGCGTCCTCGTGTATCCCGCGCTGGCAACCCCCGTCCGCATCGATGACCGCTTCAATTCGACCCCGTTGACTCTGGACGGGGAGGCATGGATGTCCCAAGCCACTTATCACCCGCCCGACTGGTGCGCCGATAAACCGACGGAACCCATCGCCATGCACTGGGACTACGACGCCATCCGGTGGCTGCAAGACAACGCGATTGGCACGCCTGTAATCCTGGAAGCCCACGGCGCCCAGTACTGCTGGAACAGCCGCTTTTCCCAGTACACCGGCCTGCCCACCGTCATCGGCTGGCCTTGGCACCAGACCCAGCAGCGCAACGACGGCGACGCCGTCCGCCGCCGCGCCAACGACGTCGCCACCATCTACAACACCCGCAGCGCTGACACCGCCCTCGACCTGCTGGACCGCTACAACGTAACCTACATCGTCGTCGGCGACTTGGAACGCCTCTACCACCTGCCCGACGGCATCGCCAAGTTCGAATTCATGGTTGACGAAGGCACGCTGACGCTGGCGTACGCCAACGTGGGGACGGCCATCTACCAAGTTGCCGCCCACTGAACCTCCGCCGCACAGTCATTGCGAGCGAAGCGCGGCAATCTAGTCGAAACAGCAGCCGGTCCGCCGCCAGAACCCGACCTAATGGAACACCAGTGCGGAACCGTTAACATTTCCGTAACCTTTTGGCGAATTGACTCCAAATATACCGGACAATGAGATAAGCTACCGCAGATCATCGCGATATTCGGCTGTCATGAATATCGCTTATGACAGGTTTCGGAGTAAAGGGGATCTGAAGGACGCCAGCGCCGGTAGTGCGCACATCTGCGGGCTGTACGACAACGCTGCGGTTGTGTGCCACGGGAACGATGTGCATCAACAGCTCAGCGGGCTGCCATCCGCACAAGACGAAGGCGCTCCCGACGATTTCTACACCTACAGTGCCATCAGCGCCCGGTGGGCGACATACCTGCCGGCTACGCACCACCGGGAACATTCGCTGCTGGGGCGACGACTTGCGCGGCCACGCCACGCCGCCGGGCGACAACGACGAGTTGCAGGCCAACATGGTCGGCGTGGGCGACTTTAACGCTGTCAGCGCCGGTGATGCTCACACCTGCGGTCTGCGTCGCGACAGCACTGTAGTATGCTGGGGACTGGACGACTACAGCCAGGCGGCCCCCCGCTAACCGGCAACAACTACCGTTTCTGCTCTCAAAGCCCGGCGCCGGCCTCTTTTTGAGGACTGGCGCCGGGTTCTCGCATTGCCATTCCCTTGTTGCGACTAGCCGCGCCCGGCGCAGCGGGTTACAATTACGCTGATACAATCGCTCCGGCGACCTCGCTTTGGCAATCGTAAAGCGAGGTCAAACCACTGCATTACCCGATAACCGAAGCGCCGGCAGTCGTCTTCCAGGCTTACCGGAGGACGACCGAATGGAGAAAGACGACAACAACCGGCAGCAAACCAACGTAGCAAGAATACGGGCCATCGCAACCCGCGCCCGATGGCTGGCGCCGCTGATAGCGCTGACCACCATCGGGTTGTCTGCGCTCGAGCTCGACACCGGCCCGGTCAGTTGGGCCAAGCCCATTGAGGAAACCGCCGGCCGGGTGACCTGGACTACCGGCGAATCGGCCGTTTGCGTTTTCTTGGCCCTCACCATGCTGATTTATTGGACGGTTCGAGAACGGCAAGCAGTTGTCGCCGACTTGGTTATAGCGGCAGCCTGGCTGACCGGCATCCCCGGGATGTCTATGGTCGGGACTTGGGTAGTCAAAGGAACGAAGATTATGTTTGCAACATTGAAGCGGAAAGTCTATGAGCAAATACACGCCGATGGCCACGCCGCGGGCCGTGCCGAAGGCCATGCCGAGTGGCAGGCCTGGTGGTGGCGGCGCACGATAACCGGCGTCTTCGTTCCCGACCCCAACGACCCGCCTCCGCGTCCTTCCGATTGAACCCGCAGTATGAATGCCTTTTTTGACCCTGCCTCAATCCATAACCTATAATCTCTTCCGCTGCGCCGTTGCTCCCAATCCCGCCGGCGCCGCCTATAGGTATCGCTAAGGAGGTACTACTGTGGCCATCGAATCCGTCCGCGTCGGGCTTATCGGCGCTGGCCGTAACACCCGTGACCGGCACATCCCGGGCTTCAACAGCACGCCCGCCGTCGAAATCGGCGCCGTCGCCAACCGCTCCCGCGAGTCGGGCCAGCGCGTCGCCGACGCTTTCAACATCCCCACCGTGTACGACAGCTGGGAAGAACTGCTGGAAGACGAGAGCCTTGATGCCATCTGCATCGGGACCTGGCCCTACATGCACCGGACTTTGTCCATCGCCGCGTTGCAGGCCGGCAAACACGTCCTCTGTGAAGCCCGCATGGCCATGACCGCCTCCGAGGCCCATCAGATGCTGGAAGTGTCCCAGAATACCCCCGGCCTGGTGACCCAAATCGTACCTTCGCCCATGACCTTCGGCATCGACGACCTGATCATCCGCCTGATCTCCGAAGGGTTCATCGGCGACCTGGTATCCGTCGAGGTCCAATCCCAAACCGGGTTCGCCGACCGCGACTCCACCATGCACTGGCGGCAGGACCGCGACCTGAGCGGCTTCAACATCCTCAATATGGGCATCTGGTACGAGGCCATGATCCGCTGGGTCGGGCGCGCCACCCAGGTGATGGCAATGAGTCAGATTAGCGTGCCCCACCGCAGGGACGACGACGGCAACTGGCGCTCCGTAACCATCCCCGACACGGTGGACATCCTGGCCCGCCTGGCCAACGGGGCCAACGCTCACCTGCGCTTCAGCGCCTGCGCCGGCCTCTCCCCCGGCAACGACGTGTGGCTCTACGGAACCGACGGCACCATCCACATTGACAGCGGGTTCCGCGTCTTCGGCGGCAAACGCGGCGACTCCGAACTCCAGGAAATCGCCAACCCGCCGGAAAGCCGTTACGCCTGGGCTGTGGAGCAGGAGTTCATCGCCTCCATCCGCGACCGCGCTCCGGTGATGCGCACTCCCTTCAACATCGGCGTCCACTACATGGAGTTCACTGAGGCCGTCACCATGAGCGCTCAGAGCGGCGAGGCGGTGTACTTGCCGATGTGATCTCCTCCGGTTAACGCGTAAAAGCAATCGGGGCAGCGTCATGGCTGCCCCGGAGCCTGTTAGTCGTCATCATTCGCTTCGCCAAGCAGAAAGTTTTCAACCTCCAGCGTCAGCGGTAGCGTTACAACTCCGGTTTCCTCGTTGAGCACCCCAAAGCGCTGGCGCGCCTCGGCCAATCGGCTGCTATGGCGGCGCAACCCCTCGCGCAACCCCTCGCGCAGCCCCTTGTCGCGCTCCTTCGCCAATGCTTTCGCCCGGGCCGCCCTTCTGATTTCCATTTTGGTCTCGAACATCTTTCGCGCCTCCTCAAACAGGCCGGCCAACGGTATCACAAACGCCCAATACAGGCGCGTTGCCGCAGTCGCAAAGCATCGGTACAACCAGAAATCCGACCCAACAAATACCTCCAGAATTCCCAGACTGACGCAGCCGACCAGAGTGAAGCCGACAATCTGCCACCAAATCCCCCGGTCCGAAAGTTCTCTGGGCAATTCCGACCTTTGCATTGTAGCATCCCGTTCGGGCGATGCCGGCCCATTACTTACCGGTCCAGCAGACAGGCAATCACCTGCGGCGCAGCCGTCGCCGCCCTTTCGGACAGCTCAGCGTCAGTCAGCGTGACTATCGGGTGTTCGATGATCGCCAGCCCGTAGTCTGGGTCGCCGCGCATCCGCGACATGGCGTGGGCCTGGCTGATGAACGGGCGGGTGGTCAGAACCGTTGAAGGGATGCCCAACAGCTCGGTTTCCATTGCGTCGTGCACACTGCACGCGGTGCAGGACCCTCATTCAGCCGTCGCGTGTATCGCAACGTCGATGCTGGACGCCGTCCTCTGCAAGTCTTCAATCCGCGCCGGCCACTGCCAGCCACCTTTGTTGTGCTCCACCGTGCCGGCGATTTCGTACCGCTCGCCGATAATGGCGGCGATGCGCCGGAGCAGATGCTCGGAATGGGGTTTGTTGTTGGCGAAAAGGCCGATGACCTTACCGTCCAGCGTCGCCGGCCGCTGCGCCAGCCTCGACAGAGCCGGGGGTGCGTCATCCCGGGGATCCAGGGTGACGATTGTCGTGGTTTCAGTTGCCATTATCCAGTCTCCTTATTATTCAACGCACAGCGGGAAAGGCGGCTTGATTGTACCCTAACTTGGCACGGATACCTGCCGCGTCACTGACCGGCTGGAGCCCCAGGTGCTGATCAGGCTCACGAACCCGCCGGCCATACCGCCTCCGGGCAACACGGTGATGCGGTCGGCCTCCGGAACCACCGGCGCCAGTCGATCATGGTCGAGTTCTGCGCCCATCCGCTTCCACCGCATCCATTCCGCCACCGGCAATCGAGCTTTTTCATGCAGAAACTCAGCCACCCGTTGCCGGCTCCATCCGGCAGAAGCCACGTGTTGCATTGCCTCGGGGCTGATGACGCAGATGACTTCCGGCATACCGGGACCGAATGCCAGCATGGCGTGGGCCACGGTGGTCAGGAAGTCCGCCGGGTCGCGGTCGCCGTGCAAGGTCACCTGCAGCGGCGCCAGCGAGGCGAATGACCTGACGATGGTGGCGCCGTCTCCATATCCCAATTCTGACGCCAAAGACGGCCACGGGCTAACCGTCAAATTCTCCGGGAAGCAGTAGGTGATCTTGCCCGGATGCCCGAACGTGCTGTTGTCCATGTCGATTGGGACGGAACCGTAGAAGTTGGACTTGAACAGGTTGACCGCCCTGCCAATGGCAGCGTTGGCGCGGCCGCCGTTGCCCATCATCTCCACGCCTCCGTTCATCCCGATAGCGTCGGCGTACGGCCCGCTGACCACCGTGAGCACGGTCGCGCCGTTGGTGGACGTGCTGCTGGCGTGCAGGTTGAACGAGCGGTCGGCAATGGCCGATAGCGACGCCATCACCACCGGAAAATGCTCCGGGAGGCAGCCCGCCATCACCGCATTGACCGCGGCCTTGCCGGCGGTGAACCGCTTCTGCCGGATGATCTCCGTTCCCAGGTCGTGGTCGGCATCCACGCCGGCGTAATCCAGCATGGCCTGCACCCGCTCCGGCGTGGGCGGGATGACGGGCAGGCCATCCGTCAACCCGTTGTCGTAAAAGTAATCCTGCGCGGCGTTCCAGTCGTCAAACTGCATACCGATGTCCCCCCGTTGCGTGACCATGCTGGATAGTGACGGTATCTCCGGCCTACTGATGATACAAACCGATGAAATTGCCCTCCGGGTCGGTGAAGGCGGCGATGGCGAACTGCTCGCCCTCGAAATCCAAGTCTATTGGGGGCACGGCAACACTCCCGCCCAGGCTGGCCGCCTTGTCCAGCGACGCCTGCAAATCGTCAACGTGTACGTAGAAAGTCACCCGGTTGGTTTGGTCCGTCGCGGGCCCAATACCGCCGCCGATGCCGGTCTCGCCCTGCTGCACCAGGCCATATTTCATATCGTTGTCGGCGTTGATGTCCCAGCCGAACAGCTGGGCATAGAATTGCTGCTGTGCCTCGGGGTTGGCGCTTTGGATTTCAAAGTGAACAACGGGATTTGTGCCTGGCATAAGGCTATACGTTCCTTGTTTTTGTCGGGCCATCTGCGCCGCTATATCAAGATTTTGCGGCAGGCCCATAGCTATTATTAGGTATCAGGCTGCATCTCGTAAGGACCGGCCTGTCATCAAATTGAAAATGCACCCAATTTTCTCATCGCCTCGCCCCGCCCCGCCGATAATCAGGCGCTTCTATCGGCAACTCGGTCACCACCAGCGGGTCTTGCAATCGCGAGGCTATTCGGGGTCGCGCCGCCGCAATATCCTCTATCTGGTGCGACGTGGTGATTATCGTCGGCAGACGTTCCTCATAACGATAGCCGACAATCTGAAAAAGTTTGTCCTCGGCGAATGGCGTGCTGCGTTCCGCCCCCATATCGTCCAGCACGAGCACATCGGCCGTCCTGATTCGATCCAGCAGGTCATCATGGCTCACGGGACTGTCCGGCGCAAAGGTGGCGCGCAGGTAGTCCAGCAGATCCGCCACCGTGGCGAAAAATACCTCGTCGCCCCGGTCCTCCCGTTCCGCTGCCGCAGCCACCGCCAGGTGGGTCTTGCCCACACCGTAGGGTCCGTGGAGGCTCAACCACCCGGTCGGACTGGCGGCCCACCGTTGCACGTAAGATTTCGCGGATCGCAAGCTGCTCTTTTCGTGCTCTGCCAGCCGGTCGTTGCCGTCGGTATCGAAACCGCTGAACGTCATCCGTTGTCGCATATTCGGCGGGATGCCGCCCACCATGGGGCCAACTCCGCTGCCGACCCGTCCCAAGCGGTACATCCGGGCAAACCCATCCGCCGATTCCAAGCGCGTTAGCAGGAACTCGTCCAACCGGCCGGGGTCGCCCCGCAGTGTGATGACGGTGGACAGCCGTTCCGCATGACGCGACGCCAGCAATTGGAACAGTCGCTCCTGGGTCCACGGTGTGGCCGGGCGCGTCGGCAGGTCGTCCAGGACCAAAAGAGGGGCCCGGCGCACCTGCTCGAAAAGGTCAACGAAGGGCGCTTCAGAATCGTCGTCAAACCCGCTGCGCAGGTAATCGAGCAGGTCTGCGGCGGTGATGAAAAGCGTCGGGTCTCCCGCTTCAATCCGACGGTTGGCGACGGCGGCGGCCAAGTAGGTTTTGCCGCTCCCGCTGGGGCCAACAAAAGTCAGCCAGCCATCGGGACCGTCAGCATACTCAACGGCGGCGTAAAGTGCGCTCGCGTAAGCGTTGCGG
Source organism: Dehalococcoidia bacterium (assembly GCA_965197635.1). Classification (GTDB taxonomy): domain Bacteria; phylum Chloroflexota; class Dehalococcoidia; order Lucifugimonadales; family UBA3495; genus Bin87. The sequence goes on along the minus strand of CBDANN010000008.1, from coordinate 1,834,723 downwards.
CCGGCAGCGTCTTCGCCAGGCCCATCAGGGTTGGCGTTGGCGAACGTGGCTAGTCGCAAGGAACCCAGGTTGCTGTACCGTTCCAGCGCCTCAACCCGGCGCTCCCGGTCCACGTCCTGCTCTTGGCAACGACAGGGAAACACTTTCCCAAAATCCGGATGCGTCACGCCCACTCGTCGGGACACCCAACCGGCGCCGCCGCACGTTTCGCACTGGTCAGCCGACGGTTGACTCTCCCGATTCCCAGGGTAGTCGGCCATGTCGCCGTCGATAACTCTCCAGGTATCCCGTGCGGCTATCCGGCGCAGTATCGTGCCCAGGCTTTCCATGCTCATTATATTGGTCCTGTTGCTGGCCGATGCTCTCTGAGGCCCCGGAGTACCGGCCTTCTTTCAACCAGCGCCTAAGAATGCCGTGGATGTAATTCCAATTGACTGCTTTCCGTTCCGCCGCTACCGTGAAAGCATCTGCTATCCAATTGATTGGGTATTCACCTTCAGCCGCCTTCAACTGCTCGGCTATGCTGTGCCCGTAGGGGCCGATATGTTCTTCGTACAGGGCGAATATGTTAGCACGGGCAGCGTCGGGCTGCGTTTTTGGCAGGCGCTGGATTGGGGCAGATTCCGCAGGCCCTTCCAGCACGTCCACCGGCGACAGCGGACGCAGCGCCGCATGTTCCAGGTGGCGCCGGCCGGCGTCGTCATTTAGGAATACGCGAACTTCGCCCCGGGCCAGGGCCGCCACCAGGGTTTCCCGGGTCAGGGCCGCCGCCAACCCCAGGCGGATATTTTCGCCGGCGTATCCCTGCGCCAGGAACGGGTCGTCCAACAGGTCGTGGAGGGTTACAGACGGAGGGATACCCCGGTGACTGGTTTCCTCGGCGATCAGCGCCAATGCGCGGAGCGTGACCCTCAACTCCGTGAGGTCTTCAATTTCGGCTAGCCATGGGCCGAGCGCCGCCGCCGGTATGGGTATCCGGCGTGCGTTGGCCGGCAGGGGCGTCCTGTCCACCCCTTCCGCCATTTACGCGACCGACTCCTCGTAGCGTTGCAACTCGTCGAACCGCATCAGCGAATCCCGAAAGTAGAGGTGGAAACTGCCCGTCGGTCCATGGCGGTGCTTGGCGACGATTAGTTCCACCAGGTTGCGCGGATACGGACGGCCGGGGTTATGCTGTTCCCATTCTTCTTCGGTAAAGTTCCGGTCCTCGCGGTACAGGAACGTGACGACGTCGGCGTCCTGCTCAATGCTGCCGCTGTCCCGCAGGTCCGATAGTTGGGGACGATGGCCCGGCCTGTTTTCTACCACACGGCTGAGTTGCGAGCAGGTGAACACGGGCACGTTCAGGTCACGTGCCATGCCTTTCAGCGACCGGGAGATCTCGCTGATTTCCTGCACCCGGTTCTCGCCGAACCCACGTCGGCTGCCCTGTCCCTGGATGAGCTGAAGGTAATCTACGACGAGGAAGTCCAACCCGTGCTCCAGTTGCAACCGCTGGGATTTGCTGCGCATCTCCATCGTCGTCTGGAACGGCGTGTCGTCAATGAAAATGGGCAAACCGGAGAGTACGCCCACCGCGTCGGAGATCACGTTCTGCTCGTTCTCTGAAAGCAGACCCAGCCGCAGCCGGTGGGAATCCACGCCGGACTCCGCCACCAGCATCCGCATGGCCACCTGCTCGCGGCTCATCTCTAGGCTGAAGATCCCACACACCTGCCCGGCTTTGGCCGCGTTCGTGCAGATATTGAGGGCCAGGCTGCTCTTGCCCAGCCCGGGCCGCGCCCCCACGATAAGCAGGTCTGACCGCTGCATCCCGCCCAGCAGGCTGTCCAAATCGCTGTACCCGCTTTGCAATGGCGGCTCGTCGGTCAGCGACACGTCGCCGATGTCGCCCTGCAGGTACACGTCCAAGATGGAACTCAGCGGCATGAACCCCCGGTCGTTGTTGGTGGGCTGTACCCGGAACAGCACTTCCACCGCCTGCCGCATGGTCTCGTCGGCATCGTCGCTGTCCTCAAATCCCAGCTCGGCGATACGGTTCCCGGCGTCAATGAGCCTCCGCTTGGCCGCCGTGTCGGCGACAATGCCAGCGTAGTGCTCCACGTTGACCGACGTGGGCGTTCCGGCGATGAGTTGGCCCAGGTACGCTAGCCCTCCCACCTGCTCCAGCCGGTCCTGCCGCTGCAACTCCCGCGCGACCGTTATCTGGTCAATGGCCTCCGACCGGCCAAACACTTCCATGCAGGCGGCGAAGCAAAACTGGTTTCTCGCCCGGTGGAAGTCTGCGGCTTTGATTATCGGCGTGACCTTGAGCAGCGCGTCGCCGTCAATCAGCAACGCGCCCAGGACCGACGCCTCAGCGTCATGGTCATAGGGCAACTGCCGTTCACTGTACTGAGCAACAACCACAGCGTTTACTGCTCCGTTTGGCCGTTGTCATTGCGAGGAGCGAAGAGACTTGACAATTTTGTCGGTATAACCAACGCCTCGGAATGAATACCCACGGGGCGAAAGGCGTGTCTCTTCACTCTAAACAGAGGTGGGTGACAGGTCTTGCTTTATTCCTCTATGGTCGCGACCACGTTGACGGTCGCGCGGATTTCGCTGGACAAGTTCAGCACCACCTCGTAGTCGCCTGGCTCGCGAATGGGTTCAACCGCATTTGTGATCCTTCGGTCTATCTGCCGCTCCAGCATTTCGCCCAAGGCGTCGGCGATTCGCACCCCGCTGATGGCCCCATAGTAACGGCCGGTAGGCGTCACCCGTCCCGGTATTGTGACCGTCATGTTGTCCAGCGCCTCGGCCAGTTCCTCGACCACCTGCGTCTCCCTGGCCCGGACCTGATCGCCTTCCTGCTTCACCTTTGCCAGCCGTTTCAGCGTTTCCTCAGTGGCAATTTCGGCCAATCCTTTCGGCAGCAGGTAGTTGCGAGCGTACCCACGGGAGACCCGTTTCACTTCGCCGGCCCGGGCCTGATCGGGAACGTCCCGCAAAAACAACATCATCATAAGAAAACCCCTTTCAATTCAATCCGCCCTGCCGTCAAATCCTACAGGGCGGGCGCCAGGGATCTCCCTGGCGGGATCGACGGTGCCATTATAGACCATACCCCAGCAGCGTCCAAAGGGCCATCGGTCATATCGTTTCAATCCGGCGGGCTTGGCGAGCGTCAAAATGACAGTCATCACGCCGTGTTGACTACCAACCCCACCCGCCCTACCCTTTGGGCGCGAACGTAACCCGCTCCCATCCCCGGAGGTGCCATCAATGTCATTCTGCGACGAAATCGAACGCGAATCCCAAGACCAACGCGAGGCCATGGCCTTCCACCCCTTCGTGCAGGGCATTGGCAACGGCACCTTGCCTCTGGACCGCTTCAAGCATTTCATAACCCAGGATTATGTCTATTTGATCGACTTCGCCCGTTGCCTGGCCCTGGCCGCCGCCAAAGCCCCGGACCTGCCATCCATGTCCTGGTTCGCCCGCGCCGTTGACTACATCCTCAACACCGAGATGGACCTCCACCGTTCCTATTGCGCCCAATTCGGCATCACTGAAGCTGAGCTGGACGTCACCAGGCACGCCCCCACCTGCTACTCCTACACCAGCTACCTGCTGCGCGTGGCTCACCAGGGCAGCTTCGGGGAGTTGGTGGCGGCCGTGCTGCCCTGCATCTGGGGATATTGGCGGGTGGGCGAGCGCCTGGCCGACCAGGGCTTGCCCGACCATATCGGCTATGCCCAGTGGATTCAGATGTACGCGGCGCCGGAGCAGCAGGCCGTCGCCGAGGAATGCCGGGCGATCTGCGACCGCATCGCCGCCACCGCCGGCTCCGCCGAAATCGCCGCCATGAAAGAAGCGTACATTACCTGCACGCGCTACGAACAGGCTTTTTGGGAAATGGGTTGGACGCAACAGGATTGGCCCGTTTAACTCCGCGCCCAGTCAAACAAAATCCTGTCTATCCTGTCCATCGATGTAAAAAACGGACTCATTGGTCGGGGTGGGCAGATTCGAACTGCCGATCTCCTGCTCCCAAAGCAGGCGCCTTGCCGCTAGGCCACACCCCGACTTTGGCCGTCAACCCGGCCTTGGCTGTCAAAGCAAGTACCCCCGCGGAGACTCGAACTCCGGTCTCTGGCTCCGGAGGCCAGCACTCTATCCACTGAGCTACGGGGGCATCTTGATGTTACCACACTGGCGTCCCTGGCGTGGTTTTCGCCGGCGCCGTCCCAGGGCAATCGCATATGGGCAGTTTAATGCCCGTTATTCCTGCGCAAGCAGGAATCCAGTGACCGAATTCGTTAATTACGTTTCCAATTCGTTCATGCAATGACCTTATGGACTCCGTCTTTCGCCGGCGTGACGGGGTTGTAATTTCAAATGCGATTGCCCTGGGCGCCGTCCCCTATTCAATAGTTACCGTTCCGTTGGAAGTCGTCAGCGTCATTCCCGCCGCGCCATCCCCAATCACCCCTTCCAACCGGTTCCGGCCCCTAAGCTCGCTCACCGCGACGCTCCGTTCCAGCCGGATGCCTCCGTTGCTGGCGGACGCCGACACCCGCACGCTGGGAGATTCCCCGGCCAGCCGTGCCTTGATGTTGCCGTTGGAAGTCCGCAAACGATTCTCCGTCCCTTCCTCCGGGTCCCCCGCGAACCGGATGTCCCCGTTCGAGGTATGCAGGTTGAACTCGCCCCGTCCCGCCGCCATTGTAATGTTGCCGTTAGAACTGCGCAGGTCATAAGCGCCGTCGCCGCCACTGGCTTCAATATTGCCGTTGGAAGTCCCCAGCGTAACCGTCCCGGCCACCCGGCGCGCTGAAACGTCGCCGTTGGAACTGTGGACATCCATATCCGCCGTCGCGGGCACGGCCACCACAATATCCGACGTCCCGCTTTGCCACCGCAGCCAACTCCACCAACTTTCTCCCACCCGGCGCTTCTTGACGGTGACCCGAACCGTATCTCCCTCCTGCGTCGCCCGGTACTCTAGCCGTTCCGGCCGCCGCAATCGCGCCGTAACCTGGACGCTCCCCGCTTCGGCGCTGCCCGTCACTTCCACGTCGCCGTTGACATTTTCAACAATCAGCGACGGCGTCCCGCTGACTGCAAAGTCATTCTGCCGCGTCTCCACTTGACTTCCCCCGTCATCCGAAATCGCAATCCCGCATCCCGCCGCGCCCAGCAATCCCATCGTCCCGATGGACAACCATAACGCTATCCACCGCATCGCCGGCCTCCTGATACCGCCGCGTATGTTCCCCCAGCATCGTAAAGCCATTATACGCCGCCCAACCAAAATCAAGGCGACCCGCCGCCCGCCCCGTCATTCATCTTCCTTCGCCCTTCCTTCGCCCTTCCTTCGCCATTCCAAAGGCCCATTCATTTAGACACGGACCCCGAAATTCGTACCTATTGCCGACTCGCCGTTCCATCGGGGCTGACGGCAAGCACGCCAGCAAAGCAAAGCCAATGGCAATCAGTATTGTGGAACGGGCCAGATACGGTGCTTTACGCGCTATCGCATCGGTCTATCGGCAGGCATTGAGCTAACGTTTTCACCGTATCAGGAACGATCTCCGTCAAGCCCGGATGCTAAAATCACCGCGACCCGGCAAAAATCAAACAGCGGAGGTGGATGACATGGCAACCACCATTGGAATGGGCGACTACGTGTACGAATATCAACCGGAATGGCCACGCCTCCCGGTTGGGCAAGGTTTTCGAGGGATCAGCGGCGTTGCCGTCGATGGACAGGATCGGGTTTACGTTTTCCAGCGACAGGGACCGCCGGTGCTGGTGTTCGACCGGGACGGCAACCCGCTGGCATCATGGGAACGGAAGGCCGGCGTTCCCGCCGATGCCCACCACATCCATGTGGGCCCTGACGACTCCGTGTACCTGGTGGACCGGGACGCCCACCAGGTTCTGAAATACTCGCCGTCCGGGGAACTGCTGGCATCCATCGGCGACCGGGACCGGCCGGCGCTCCAGGCTCCCTTCAACCATCCGGCGGATATATGCGTGGCGCCCTCAGGAGACTTGTTCGTCGCCGACGGCTACGGGAACTCCAGCGTGCACCGTTTTGCCCCGGACGGCAGCCATATCGCCTCATTCGGCAGCCCGGGCCGTGGCCCCGGAGAATTCATAGTGCCCCACAGCATCCGCGTCTCCGCTGATGGAAGGGTTTACGTGGCCGACCGGGAGAACAATCGGGTGCAGGTGTTCACCGGCGACGGCGAGTTCCTGGACCAGTGGACGGACTTCAAGTGCCCCATGGGAATCCATATCGACGCCGACCAAACCGTTTACGTCACGGATCAGGTGCCAAGGATCACCATACTGACCCTGGACGGCGAGCTGCTGGCACGAGGCAGAACCTTCGAGTATGCCCATCAGGTGTACACTGATTCACAGGGCAACATCTACGGCGCCGACACCTCCAACCAGCGGGTGCAGAAGCTGGCACGGGTGCGGTAATCGTCGGCGCTGGTGCCGGTCTGCATGCGGCGCCTTGGGGCCCACAAATCCGCTCGCAAGGTAATCGCGCCAATCGTCATACGAATTCGCGCGCCTAACGACGATTGTATTGCGCTTTTCGTTGACGAAATTGACATTGATATTCACTAGTCCTAAACTCACGGGCATCAGGTTGGTCATATCGTGAGGTATGGCACGATGTAATCGCAGCAAATCGCCGTTGGAGGTGACTTTATGCCAGAGTTTGACTTGGTAATTCGTGGTGGAACCGTAATCGACGGCACCGGCCTTCCTCGCATCCGCGCGGATATTGGCATCAAGGACGGTCGGGTGGCCATGGTCAGCGGGCGAATAGCAGCCGCTGGCGCCCGGGAACTGGACGCCAGCGGCTGCATCGTAGCGCCGGGGGCTGTGGACCTGCATACGCACTACGACGCCCAGCTGAACTGGGATCCCTATGCGTCCCTGTCGGGATGGTTCGGAGTAACCTCTTTGACGGTTGGGCAGTGCGGTTTCGGGTTCGCGCCGACCCGGGCCGCGGACCGCGACCTGAATATGCGCATGATGAACCGCATCGAGGCGATACCCCTGGAGTCCATGCGGCTGGGAATGCGCTGGGACTGGGAAACCTTCCCCGAATACATGGACAGCCTGGACCGACAGGGTCTGGGCGTGAACGTCGGTGCGCTGGTGCCCTTCTCGCCGCTGCGCGGCTACGTGCTGGGCATGATCCCAGCCCGGGAACGCACTTCGGTCACCGAGGCCGAACTGAACCAGATGAAGCAGATCCTCTATGACTCCATGAAGGCCGGCGCCTTCGGTTTGTCCGCCGACAAGAACTTGGAAGACCGGCCTGAAGACGGCAGTTGGCTGCCCAGCCACGTCGCGTCTCCGGACGAGTTCTACGGCCTGTCCGAAGTTTTGAGCGAGTTCGGCGTGGGTCACCTCGGCTGGACCATCGGCATCTCCGACGACCGGCCCGGCCAGCGGGAGATGCTGGAGCGGATGGTTCGGATCAGCGGCCGGCCGCTGCACGTTGCCCTGGGAGACGAGGAGGGCTACGACTGGCTTGAAGTCGTTCGGCAAGAGGGACTGCCCGTCCTGGCGCAGCAGGGTTCGGTGCCTACCATCGCCGAGTTCAAGCTGTCCGAATACAATCTGTTCGACTATATGCCCAACTGGGTGCAGCCGCTGGTCGGCTCCAAGGAGGAGCGGATCGCCAAGCTGTCCGAGGACGGCATTCGCGACGGCATGAAGCGCGACGTCATAGATCGCCCCCACGCCAGGACCGACTGGACACAAGTGCAAGTGGTGGAGGTAGCCCTGGAGCGCAACCTCAAGTATGAGGGGCTATCCATCGCCGACATCGCCGCAGCTGAGCGCAAGCACCCGCTGGACGTGTTCCTGGACATCGCTCTGGACGAGGACCTGGAAACCGAGTTCGCCCACCCGGCCGGCGGGCAGGGCGATGACGCCCGCGCCGAGCGGCTGGTCAATCCCTACGTCCACATCTCGGTGTCCGACGGCGGCGCGCACACCAGGTTCCTGGTCAACAGCGTGTGGCCCGTGTACTTCCTGGCACACTGGATCCGCGACAATGAGCTGATGACCCTGGAGCAGGCGCATCAGAAGATGAGCGCCCTGCCCGCCCGGTTCTCTGACATGAAGGGCCGCGGCACGCTCCGCGTCGGCGACTACGCCGACATCATGGTGTACAACATGGATGAGCTCGGTCTGCTGTACGACAAGCCCCGGTTTGAGACCGACTTCCCCGGCGGCGAAAAGCGGTTGGTGCAAAAGCCCACCGGCATTCGCTACATCCTGGTCAACGGCACCGTCACCTTCGTGGAAAACGAATGCACCGGCGAGTTGCCCGGCAAGCTGCTGCGCAGCTACGACATGGTGGGATAAGCGCCCCAGGAACGTTATTCTGCCAGTCGTCGGCCCCGGGGCTTCGCGTCCCGGGGCCGGTTTTTTGCGTCTTGTAATGAGGGGTATCAGCGTGGGCTACTCGTCGGGCACCAACGCCACCAGCCGGCCGTCCTGCAAGGTGACCAGGAACGCCTTCATGCGAAAGTCAGGCTGATTGACGCACGTACCCTCTCCCTTCTCGTACTGCCAGCCGTGCCCGTCGCAGACGAATACCTCGTCGCCTTCGTCCTCGATTTCCCCACCCTGGTGCGGGCATATCGTTGACAACAGCTTGTATCCGTCGCGTCCCCGCACTAAAAAGTAAGCAGCGTCCCCCACCTTCACGGGAGCCGGCAAATCGGTAAATGACGATTCCTCTCCCAGTTCCACCCTTACCTTCCTGGAGCGGGCCGAGCCGCTGACCTGGCGTAGGGTAATGGTCCCCCTTCTACGTTCGGTAGTCATTGCAATCGTCCTCGCCGTTGTCGTGAAGTTTTGCCGGTTCGCTGGTCGGTGGCCCAAGTATAGCAAACTACCGTCGGTTTCAAACCGCTGGTGGCGAGCGTATGCCTACAATGCTACACTCACGGTCAACAAGCTCCGTAAAACGTAGGAGGTAGTCATGGTTGATCTCGGAACTGCGACAAATCTACAACAGCTTGGCCTTAACGTCGGTACGCCGGCAATCAAATCGGTGGGACCGTTGGCCTTCGGACCGGCGGGTATCCTGTTCATCGGAGACAACGCCGGCGCGTCCATATTCGCCGTTGACGCTGGCGACTCCGGCGGCGGGGGTGATCCCCAGGCCGTGAACTTGGACAATTTCGACGCATCCCTGGCGTCCTATCTGGGCTGCTCCCGGGACGACGTGGCCATACGGGATATGGCTGTCCACCCCGTATCCAACAACCTCTACTTTTCCGTCATGCGGGGCAGCGGGGACGCCGCCGTTCCGGTGATCATCACGGTATCCGGGGACGGAACCATCGGCGACGTGCCGCTGGAAAACGTGGCCTTCTCACAGTGTGTCATCACGGACGCCGCAGATGAGGACGACCCCCGGCTGGTGACCCGCATGAAACTGCGGACGGTGACAGTGACCGACATGTCCTACGTGGACGGGCTGTTGCTGGTGGCCGGTACCTCCAATGAGGAGTTCACCTCGACCCTGCGGCGGATTCCCTTCCCCTTCAACGGCGAAACGGCATCCAACTCGCTGGAAATATTCCACGTGTCCCACGGCCAGTACGAGACGGCGGCGCCCATCCGGGCTTTCGTCCCATACCAGGGGAACAGCAGCATATTGGCCAGTTACACCTGCACTCCGGTCGTGCAGTTCTCCCTGGCCGATTTCGACGCCGGCAAACACATTATGGGTAAGACCGTCGCCGAGTTGGGCTCCCACAACCATCCGTTGGACCTCATTTCCTACGAGCACAACGGCGGGGAGTACCTGCTGGTGTGCAACGACCGGCACCCGCTTTTCAAAATTGCGTGCAAGGACATCGATGGGCAGGGGCCGCTCACCGAGCCGGACGATTCGATGGACAACAGCCCCGCCGACCCGGTTACGCCCGGGGTGGGCATACCCAGGCAGTTGCTGCCGCACCCGGGCGTGAAGCGCATGGCCAACTTCAACGGCAGCGGCGTGCTCATGCTCCAGCAGGACGAGGACGGCAGCACCCACCTGCACACATACGCAATCGACACACTGTGATCCAGCGCCGTCAACTGCGGCTGGAATGGGCGGAGCATCAGGGGAAGATTTGCCTCAAAATCAGCGGGTGGACTGAACCTGAGCTCCGTGAATTGGGCGGGCTGGACGCCGGCGAACTGGGCCGGCGTCTGGCTCTCCTGCCCAGCGAATTCCTGTCAACCGGCGGAGACTTTCGCGCCGTCCCATCCATCGCCGGCCACTTCGCGCTGGAACAAGACTCCGTATGCTTTGTGCCTCGGTTCCCCTTTACGGACGGGACGAGCTACTCGCTATTGGTTGACGGCATCGGCGCTGAAACCCCGGACGTGTCGGCGATCCGCCGTCCGTCCCGTGCCTCGGTCCCGACCGCCAAGGTGCTGGCGATCTACCCGACGGCTGCGGAATTGCCGGTGAACCTGCTCCGGTTTTACGTGCATTTTTCCGCCCCGATGAGCGAAGGTTGGGCCGGGCGGTCGATAAGGGTCTGCCGCGAAGACACCGGAGAGGCGCTGAAAGGAGTCTTTCTTCCGCCGGAACCGGAGCTGTGGGACCCGGAGCGGCGACGCCTGACCATGCTGCTGGATCCCGGCCGCATCAAGCGCGGCCTGGTTCCCAACCTGGAAATGGGCTACCCACTGATTGAAGGAGTGTCCGTCAGGGTAACCGTTGACGCTGAGTTTCGCGACGCCGCCGGTCAGCCCCTGAGCCCTGGCACGGAACGAGGCTACCGGATCGGCCCGGCTTTAGGGTCTCGCATAAACTCGGACGGTTGGCGATTGACCGCCCCGCCGGCCGGCACCCGAACGCCGTTGTCGGTTGATTTCGACCGCTCTCTGGACCACGGTTTGCTGCAACACTGCCTCTGGGTCCGCGACGCCGCTGCCGAGGCGCTGCCGGGCATGGGGGAGCCGGCAACGGAAGAGCGCGGTTGGCGGTTCACGCCGTCCGCGCCCTGGAAAGCCACCGACTATTGGTTGGTCATCGAACCTCTCCTGGAAGACGTGGCCGGGAATTCGACCGTCCGGGTTTTTGACCGGGACGTGACGAGGCCGGAAGACACGCCCGGGTCAGGCGGTCAGATTACCGTCGGTTTTTCCTGCGTCCCGAACGCGACACTGCCGTCCTGACCCAACTACCCGGCCACGAGGTCGGGGGCTGCCTCGGCGCCGGTTCAATCATCAACCTCCACCGCGCGTTGCTGCGGCGCTACCTCTGCTGCGGGTTGCCGGGATTGCCTCCTAATGAGCCGGAAGATGCGGAAGTAGAGATTGGGCGCCGACTCTTCAAACAGCATATAGACGACAGGAACCGCTACCAGCGTTAGAAATGTCGAGCTCAGCAACCCGCCGATCACCACGGTAGCCAGTTCCGCTCCCACCAGCCCGGCTGATTCGCTCATCGACAGCGGTATCAGCGCCAGTATCGTGGTGAACGCCGTCATCAGGATGGGCCGCACCCGGGTGCGGCCGGCGGCCATCACCGCATCCAATGGTGCGTAGCCGGCCTGGCGGAGCTGCTGTACGAACGTCAGCAGCACGATGGCGTTGGTGACGACGATGCCCACCAGGAGCAGGAACCCCATCAGCGCCGGCAGGCTCAACGACCGGTCGGTGATGACCAGCGCGACCAGAGCGCCCACCACCGCCAGGGGCATACTCAGCACGACGATGAACGGTATCTTCAGCGACCCCAGCGTGGCCACCATCACTAAATACACCAGGGAAACGCCGATGGCCATTGCCACGTAAACGTTGTTGAATTCCTCTCTGATGTCGCTGAACGTTCCGCCGGAACGAACCTTGACCCCCGGCGGGAGTGGCGTGGCGGCGACGATGACGTCGATCCGATCTCCGATGGCGCCGGCGTCGCGCCCGACCAGGCCACCGGAGATGGTTGCGGAGCGGTGGCCGCCGTAATGGGTTATCGAGCTGGGGCCTACGGTATGCCGCGTATCGGCGATGCTTCCCAGGGGGATCGCTCCCGAATTGCTGGTGATGGGAAGCAGCGGGATGTCCGTGGGGTCATCGGTGGCCTCCGGAGCGCCGCGAACCACCACGTCCAAAGTTTCGCCGGACAGGTCGATCTCCGTAACCTCACTGCCGCGCATCCAGGCGCGAATCTGGTTGGCCACGCTCGCAGTTGACAGGCCGTAGCGTCCCGCCTCGTTGGGGTCGATGGCGATGGTCAACTCTTCACTGCCGTCAACGATGTTGGTGCGGACGTTGCGGACTCCCGGGTCGTGCTCAACGGCGGCCTGTAATCGGTCGGTGGCGGCGCGGACGTCCTCATAGTTGGAGCCGGTAAGCGTGAGCCGCACTCCGCCGCCGCGGCCCGGCCCGCCCGAATCTGCGAAGACGCGGGTGGTCACGTTCCGCTTTTCGGGCAGCGTGTTTCTGATCCGCTCGTCCAGGTCGGCAGGTGCGTCGTCGCCCAGGACGATCTTGAATCCGGCCCGGTCAAAGGACGGGTCGGCGCTTGACCCGAAGCTGCGGCTGCTGGCGCCCAGCGTTGCCTGGTAACCCTCCACTGAGCCGCTGGCGACTAATTCGTCCAATATACGCTCAACCGCGCTCACCTCCTGGACGAGTTGAATGGTCGAAGGGTTGCCACTCAGCGTGAGGTCGATGCGAATGCCCTCGGTGCGTCCTTGCGAAAACAGCTCTACCGGCAGTACCCGGATGAGGCTGAGGCTCGCCAGGACGACGAGGACGCTGAGGATGGCGGTAATCGCACGAAAACGCAGGGCCAACCGAAGCGCCGGCGTGTACACTTTCTGCAGCAGCGTGTCGCCCTGCGGAGTTCCCGGCTCCCCGGTCACGTCGCCCTGGCGCAGGAACCACGACCCCAGCACCGGAACGGCGGTGAGCGCCACCAGGGTGGACGCCAGCAGGGACACGCACACCGTCTGGGCAAAAGGCAAGAAGAACTGGCCCACCACGCCCGGCAGAAATGCCAGGGGCACGAATACGGCCACGGTGGTCAGCGTGGACGCCACAACGGGCGGGCTGACTTCCCGGGTGGCCTCGATCACTGCCACCGCTCGCGGACTGCCCTCCTGGATGTGGCGGTAGATGTTCTCCAAAACGACGATGCTGTCGTCAACGATGCGACCCACCGCAATGGCCAGGCCGGCCAGGCTCATGAAGTTCAGCGTCCAGTTAAAAATCGCCATCACCAGCATCGTTATCATCACGCTGAGCGGTATGGAAAGCGCGATGATGATGGTGGGTCGCACGGCGTTGGCAATGCCGGCGAAGGGCCTGGGCCGCAGCTGCAGGAGAAACAGGAAAACCGCCAGGACGGCGAAAGCGAAGCCCTGGATGCCCTGGCTGATCACCTTGCCCAGTTCCTCTTCCAGCCGGGGCGCCTGGCTCTCCATCACTACGATTTCAACGTCGGGTGGAAGCTCTCCCTTCAGGTCCAATAACAGCCCGTCAATGGCGTGGGTAATTTCGATGGTGTTGCCGTCGGGAGTTTTCTGCACGTCCAGGCTTACGCTGGGTTGGCCGTTGGTGCGGGAAACGGTTCTGGCTTCGGGAGTGCTGACACGCACGTCGGCCACCTCCGCCAGGCTGATGGGCGTGGCGGCGCCGCCGGTGGCGCGATTGGGGCCGGCGGGGCCGGAGGCCCTGGAGAAACCCACCGGCAGTTGTCGTATGGCGTCCAGGTTGGTGTAGCCGTGAAAAGCGCGCACGGTCACGGTGCCGTCGCGGGAAGTCACGCTGCCGGTGTTCACATCCACGGAGTTGCCCTGGAGAGCGCCGATGACGTTCTGGATGGTCAACCCATAGGTATCCAGCAGGGCCGGGTCCACGGTTACGAACACCTGCTCGGCAACGGCGCCCTCGATCTCCACATCGAACACGCCCGGAACCGCCTGGAGCGGCGGGATAACCTGCCGCTCGACGATTCTCACCAGGTCGGGGATGTCCCGCTCGCCCGATATGCTCAGCTCCATCACGGGCCGCTGGTTGGGCGTGAGTTCGTAGATGCGCGGATCCCCGGCGGCGTCGGGCAGGCGGATGCCGGCCATGCGGCTGACGATTTCCGCCTCCGCATCTGCTATGTCAACGTTGTTCTCAAAGCTGGCCCGCACCTGCGAACGGTTGGACCGGGACGTTGACGTGACCTCCTTGAGGCCCTCCATCCCGATTATCAAATCTTCGATGGGCTTGGTTACTTCCTCCGCCACCTGATACGGGGCGCCCTGCTGGTAGGTGGTTACGATGTTGATCACCCTGAGACTGATTTCGGGAAACAGTTCCTGCTGCAACTGCTGGTAGGCATACACGCCTCCGACCAGCGCCAACAGCAGCGCCAACACCGTGACTGCACGACGCTGGAGGGCCAATTTGGACAAGATAATCATTTCACTCAGTCCATATCCGACTTACTGATACGTGAATTGATAACTAAACCCCAGCACACCACCGTCATTCCCGCGAAAGCTGGAATCCAGAACGTCTTTGTAGCAGCGAACTCTGGATTCCAGCTTTCGCGGGAATGACGGAGTAGTTTAGCTAATCGCTCACGCATCAGTAACATTCGATGACGGACCATACTACACCCCTGAACGTCAACCTCACATTTTGCCATTGAGAGGAGCGTAGCGACGTGGCAATCTCGCCGAGGCAGCGGCGACGGATCAAGAGACGAGATTGCCACGCTTCGCTCGCAATGACAGGTTTCGCAATTTTCTCATGAGAATTATCTAGGGTTGACTTGCACCGACGTTAGGAATACGATTGCGGCGGTACCGGCCCCGGCGGAAGCCTGCTTTTCTGGCCGAAAACCGGGAACAATTTGGCGCATACCACCTCGGTGCAAAAAAGTGCGAAAGGAAACCCTAATCTTTAAGATGAAAGCCGGTCAATTGCCGAGTGTAGGTATCCAGGAGGAAGAAAGCATGGCAGAAAAGGATATCGCTTTAATGGCCCACTTGATGCGCCGCGCCGGTTTTGGGGCGACGTATGAAGAGTTGGAGGCCCGCGCGGCCCAGGGCTACGAGGCCACCGTTGAAGAACTGTTGAATCCGGAATCCCAGCCGGAAATCCGGGATGACATCCTGATGCGCTATCAGCCGCAGTGGGTGTCCAAGGCCGGGCTGGAAGGTCAGCAGGAAGAGTGGACCTTCCGGATGATCAACACCAAGCGCCCGCTGGAAGAGAAGATGGGCCTGTTCTGGCACCATATCTTCTGCACCGGCCACGCCAAGTGTGAATACCCCAAGCAGCAGAATATCGAGCTCGATATGTTCCGCACCATGGGGTTCGGCAACTTCGAGCAGCTGCTCATGGGCCTGTCCACCGACCCGGCCATGGTGTTCTATCTGGACAACTGCATGAGCCACAAGGAAGCCATCAACGAGAACTGGGGCCGGGAGCTTCTGGAGCTCTTTTCCCTGGGCGTCGGGATGGACGGCGAGGCCAACTACTCCGAGGATGACGTCAAGGAAGCCGCTCGCGCCTTCACCGGGTGGACGGTCACCAACTCCGTTCCCCGCTATCCTTACGGGAAATACGAGGCGGCGTTCATCTACGACCCGTCCGATCACGACTACGGCGAAAAGACCTTCCTGGGCGAGACCGGCAACTGGAACGGCGAGGAGATCGTAGAGATCGTCGCCCGCCAGCCCGCAGCAGCCCGGTTCGTCGCCAGGCACATGTACAACTTCTTCGTCGCGGACGAGCCCCAGGTTCCCGCCTGGCAGAACACGCCGCCGCGCGACCCCGAAGCCATCAAGATGTTGGAGGACGAGTACTTCCGCTCCAACTACGACATCCGCTCGATGCTCCGGGTTCTCTTCAACGCCGACTTCTTCAAGGAAGCCCGCTTCGCCAAGGTGAAGAGCCCCACCGAAACCGTGGTCAGCACCATGCGCCTCGTTGGCGACTTCGATCTACCCAAGCCCGGCTTGAACGGCATGACCCTCACCATCCGCTACATGGGTCAGGACCTGCTGAACCCGCCGACGGTGGAAGGCTGGCACACCGGCCGTGAGTGGATTGACAGCGGCACCCTGGTCGAGCGCATCAACTTCACCGCCGACGCGGTGGGCAACACCTCCCATCGCGGCGTGCAGGCCATCATCAACCGCCTGGGTTCCGAGGGTGCCACCATTTCGTCCGCGCGGCTGGTGGACGGCTGCCTGCAGTTGCTCGGCCATTACGAACTGGCCGACGTCACGCGCAACGAGTTGATCGCCCTCGCTGACGGCGAAGGCGAACTCCGCACCGGCACCGACGAGTTCGGTCAGCGCGTCGGACAGATGTTGCAGTCCATCGTGGCCACCACCGAGTATCTGTTCGAATAGCAAAGGAGGACGAACGACATGACAGCCACCAAGAAAGACCCGGTGCTGGTGGTCCTCCAGTTGTCGGGGGGCAATGATGGGCTGAACACCATCATTCCTTACAGTGACCCCCTGTATCTGGACAACCGGCCCAACGTCCGAATACCCATTGATCAGATCCTGCCCATTACCGACCGGATCGGCTTCAACCCGGCGATGGCGCCGATGAAGCGCCTGTACGATGAGGGCAAGGTCGCAATCATCCAGGGCGTCGGCTATCCCAGCCCCAGCCGCTCCCACTTCCGCTCCATGGACATCTGGCATACCTGTGAGCCGGACAAAGTCGGCGACGAGGGCTGGCTGGGCCGCGCCTTGCGCGACCTGGACCCCCAGAAAGAAAACGTTCTGACCGGCGTGAACTTCGGCCGCGGCCTGCCGCGCTCCCTGGTAGCCCCCGGCGTTCCGGTTGCCTCGGTAGGCAACTTGGAGACCTACGGAGTGCTAACGGGCATCGAAGTCGAAGAGCAGCGTACCAAGGCTTTGGACGTGTTCTCCAGGGTCTATTCCCCGATGCTGGGGCAGGGCCCGGTCCTGGGCTACTTTGCCCAGACCGGTCTGGATGCCCTCGAAGGCGCCGACATCCTGAGCACAGCACCCGCCATGTATTCCTCCAGCGTGGAATACGGCAACGATACCGTCGCCCAGTACATGCGCAACATCGCGCAGACACATCTGGCCGGGTTCGGGACCCGTGTGTTCTACACCACCGCTCCTTACAACAGCTTCGACACTCACGCTGGCGAGCTGGCCAACCACACTCGACTGTGGACGGAAACGTCCCATGCGGTCGCCGATTTCTATGACGACCTCAAAGAGCACAACGCGGGCGACGAAGTGGTCCTGCTGGTCTTCACCGAATTCGGGCGCCGCGTCCACGACAACGGCTCCGGCACCGACCACGGTTCGGGCGGCGTGGCCTTCGTAGTGGGCGAAAACGTCAACGGCGGCCTCTACGGCGAGTACCCGTCGCTGGAGGAGAACAAGCTCCTCGAGGGCGATCTGCACTTCAACAACGATTTCCGCGGCCTGTACTCCACCCTGCTGGAGAAGTGGATGGGGCTGGACGCTCAGCCCATCGTCAACGGATCCTTCGAGCAGATGGACTTCATTTAGCCCGGCGCAGGGAGGCGACCATGGTTATAGCTACCAGAATATCTCACGTACAACTCCAGTACAGCCACACCATCGGGCGTGGCGAACAGTTCGGACCAGGCTTTACGTACCCGATCCACATGGCCCGGGGCGAAGACGACCTGATGTACGTGCTGTGCCGGTCTTCGGAATACCGGCCCGAAGGCACTCGCATCACGGTGTGCACCGTTGACGAAGAGTACGTCAACGCCTTCGCCCGTGGCGTCCCGCAGCAGGGTCCCCACGAATACAACTTCGAGGATGGATCGCTGGTGTGGCCGGTCAACGTCGCCATTGCCGGCGACGGCACCGTGTACGTATCCGATGAATGGCTCCATCGTATCTCCAAGTTCACCCGGGATGGAGAGTACATCGGCAAGTGGGAGGAGAAAGTCGGCAGTGGAGACGGCGAACTCGACCGGCCATCCGGTCTCGCCATCGATGCCGACGACAACGTCTGGGTGGTGGATGGCAACAACCACCGTATCCAGAAGTTCACCCCCGAAGGCCAGTTCCTGACGAAGTTCGGGAGCTTCGGCGACGGCGACGGCGAGTTCGACACCCCCTGGGGCATCGACATCGATAGCCAGGGGAACATCTTCATCGCCGACTGGCGCAACGACCGCATTCAGAAGTTCACCGCCGACGGTCGGTTCCTCATGAAGATCGGTTCCTCCGGATCCGGCGATGGTGAGTTCAACCGCCCCGCCGACGTGGCTGTTGACCGGGACGGCATCATCTACGTGGCCGACTGGTTGAACGACCGCCTGCAAATCTTTGACCCGGACGGCAACTTCTGCGGCGTGAAGACCGGCGAAGCCACCGTCTCCAAGTGGGGCATGGACAAGCTGGACGCCAACCCTGAGATGTGGGGCGAGCGGGAACGCGCGCCCAATCTCGAGAGGGAAAAGGACTTCTGGGCGCCAACGGGCGTCACCGTGGACGACTCCAACCGAGTCTTCGTCTGCGAAGGACCCCGCAACCGCATCCAGGTGTTCCGCAAGCAGTCCCCCATGTTCATGGGGCCCCGTCTGTAACACCTGACGGTATCTGACCTCAACAGGGCCTCCGCCCTTGCCTGGCGACAGTCGGTCTTCTCGGCTGCCCAGGCCGAGGACGGGGGCCTTGTTACGTGATATGCCGAACTAACGCAGTCGATCGCGACAAGAGGAGCCGGTTCTCGTCATGCCCGCCAGAGTAGCCCGAATACCCAACCTGGAATGCGAAGCATTCTATTTCGACATGGAGAGGCGTGGCATCGCCCTCCTGGATATGGAACCCACCGCCGTCGCCGACGCGCTGGAACGAGGCGAGATCGACGCCGGTCCGATCTCCCTGTTGGACATCGACCGACTGACCTCCCAGGCGGAGTTGATCACAGGATTCTGCATGGCGTCCGTTAACCGGGCAATTTCCTGCGTGCTACTCTCCGGGAAACCAATTGAAGACTTGGGCGGCAGCCCTATCGCCCTCAGCAACCCCGACCCCACTTCCCTGCAATTGCTCCGGGTATTGTTCGCGCAGAAGCACGAAATCGGTGAGCCAACCTTCGTTGACCGGGCGTCTGACCACGACGCCCTCCTGCTTACGGGCAATCGGGCGCTGCGGGGACGCCGCGCGGAGCGTGGATTCTCTCATCGTTACGACCTGGGAGAGGAATGGCAGACTTGGACCGGTCTCCCCTTCGTCTTCAGCCGCTGGATGGCCCGGACGGACCTGGAACGACAGGATTTCCTGATCGTGCAGGACGCCTTATTCGTCGGACAAGAGGATTGGATGAACAACCTCTATAAGGATACCGGCCCCCGGAACGATCTGCTGATGCTGTCCAGGGAAGTGCTGGAGTACGTCCAGGGGCTCAGGTTCTTCATGGGGGTGCCGGAAGAGCGGGCGGTTGCGCTCTTCCAGGAAAAACTGTCGTCGCTGGGAACCATCTCGACCTGATAACTAACCTGTATTGGTTTCGCGGGCCGCCGCAGAGGCGACGCGCCGCCTCATCTGGATGCCTACGGCACTGTCGACGGAAGAGGCGCCGCCACTCGCGACACGTTAGCCGCGATCGGTCACAACTGACCAGGGCGCGCCAAAAATGCGCACCGGAGCGGTTGACCGGGATTTTAGCCCCCGGTGACCGCCATCGCCCCGACAGCCACGGTGCCCAAGTGCACTGGCAACTGCTTCCAGCTAACTCCGCGGTCGTCGCTGCAATACAAGGCTCCGCCGTCGGTGCCGGCGTACACCTTGTCAAGCTCCTCCGGGTCCCAGTCGAACGCCACCACCATGTCCTGGGGATTCTCCCCTTCGCCAAGACCGTCCACCAGCTTCCAATTCCGGCCACCGTCCGTGGACCGGTAGAACTGAGGATTGCTGCGCCCCGCATTTTCGGACACCGTAACCAGTACCAGATTGGCGTCGTCGGGAGCCGCCGCGATGTGCAATGTGTACCTTCGCTGCAGCCCGTTGTTAATGACCTCCCATTGGTCCCCACCGTCGTCGGAGCGATAAGGCGCACGGGCGGTCGCGACGTACACGCTGTTGGGTCGTTCTGCGCTGAGGTTCACACAGTGGATGTCGTCGTTGAGGCCGGGAAGTTGCTTCCAGCTCGCTCCGCCGTCGCTCGAACGGACCATGCCGCCGACTTCGATGCCGGCGTACAACCGATCGGGGTCGTTGGGAGCGACGCGCAAATCGCGCACGTGGGAGTCCCTGGTGGGCGAATGGAAACCCCAGTCGGCAGATTCCGGAACCGCCCGAAATCCGCCGAACTCCTCCCAAGTGCCGCCACCGTCCATGGAGCGGAAGACTGCCGCCGGCTCGCTACCCACATATACCGAATCTGCATCCGTAGGGTGCGCCAGGACGCTGTGGGCATAGTCAGTGGGATACGCATCCAAATGACGCCAGGTCGTCCCGCCGTCATCAGTACGATAGACGCCAGCCTCATACGCAGCCAGATAGGCTCTCCCCGAGGTTGTCGGGCTGGACGCCAACCGGGCCGCAGCGTGGGCAAGGGGTGTGACGGGTCCTTGTTGCCAGGTTCGACCGCCGTCTTCACTCATTACGGCGCATACTCCGTCGTGCATGCCCACGTAAATTCTCTTAGTCTGCGACATTTCAGCCTCCTTTCGCCAGAGGTGTATCGAAGATTCCCAACCACGTAAAATACTGTAGCTTCAGGGACGGTGAGCGCTGGCGCACAACGCCGCGATACCCTCCGCCAGTCCAAAGTACTCCAAACCCAGCGCCTCCATCGACCGGGCACAGTCCAAACCCAACAAATCGCGATCCTTGGGCGTCGCTGCGCGTTCCCGGTCATCTTCCCGGGATCCCGATAATCCGCGTTCAATCGGTTTCACCAATTCGGTATCCAGGCTGAACGCGCCAGCGATGGCGGACGCGAAATCATACATGTTGACCCAGTCCCGGCCGGCAACATGATAGATGCCGTGGTGGTCTTCCAACACCAATTTTGCGATGCCTTCCACCAAGTGGTCAACGAAAACCGGCGTTCGGTACACGTCCGCAGGCGCATTGTAGCCATGCCCGCTGCGCAAAGACTCGATCAACCATGGAGCGAAATTTCTCTGGCCCGGTTCGGGCCACCCGTACACTATGCTGGTGCGGAGAACACTCCATGCGGCAGACAGCTTCGCTACCTCCAACTCCGCCTCCCATTTGGTTCGGCCGTAGTGCGTAGTGGGGTTCGACGGTTCGTCCTCCCGGTAACGCCCTCTTTCGCCCCCGAATACGTACTCAGTGGATACGAACACCTGCTTCGCTCCCTGCCGCTCGCTGAGCCGTGTGATTACAGAAGTGGCGGCGACGTTGATCTCAGTGGCGCGTTTTTGATCCCTTTCGGCGGTTCCGACGTCGGCAATGGCGGCGAGATGCACCACCACGTCCGGGCGGGCTAACTCGAATAGTCTTTGCAACCCGGCTCCATCCCTCAAATCGACCTGGAGCCAGGAGTTTGCATCGTTGCCCGGAGGGCGCGTCCGGAAGGTGCCAACGACATCACATTTAGGCGTTCGATTGAGTCGCCTTACGACGTGTCGCCCAATGAACCCACTGCCTCCGATGACCAGGACTCGCATCAGACACCCTTGCCAGTTCACGACAACTCGGCGATTGCTTCAATCTCAACATCCAACCCCGGTTCAGCCAAAGCTGTGATCTCTACCAGGGTATTGGCCGGGTAATCGCCACGAAAATATTCGGCGAACAGGGCCTCCTGCGTTTCCCGGTGTTCCTGCCAGGTTGGGATGCTGGTTACGAAAGTGGTTATCTTCACGATGTCTGCCGGACCGCCACCCTCTTCAGCTACGATCCTGGTAATCCGGTCAAGGGTTACCTGAAGCTGCTCCATCGAAGGGCCGCCCTGCGCCTCGGTGCCGCGAGCCGTGCAGCCGGCGATGAACAGGAGGTTGCCCACTCTGACGCCCCTGCTGAACGTCGCGCCGGCGGGCGCTATGCCGGGGTAATTGTTTCGTACTTTTTCCACGGTGATACTCCAAATAAAAGCCGCCGAAGATACATGGTCGCGGCCAGATTTATAATAGCCACGCCTGGGTTTGATGCCAGTACAAATTGCTGCGGCAAGCCGCTGGCCCGCCTACACGATAACCCGTGGTCTCGTTTCTAATCGGGAAAATATTCACAAATTTTTCACAATCGAGAATAACTCATCGTTCTCGCACCGATCCTGCTGGCAATGTCTCAAGCCCGGCGCTACGATTCATCCATATGACATAGCAAAGAGGTGCTATAGACTAACCACTCTATAACGCGATAGTGCTATTGTCGTCTATTGAACGTGAAAGAATCATGAAACCTAGTATTTACATAGGCGTTATATTTTTGAAACAGCGTTGTGATGAGGCGATCTTTGTGCTAGGCTCCGCCATCGATGCGAAGCTGTTTTGAGGCCACATCGAGATCGCTGTTCCCACTGAGAATGTTTGCTCCGTACCTCGGACTGCTTACGCGCAACACTTTTATCAAATGATGCCTCGGCAAAACGATCGGTGATCTTATGCAATCGTCGAAAACGCTACAACCGCAAACCAACTCAACTCTTTCACCAGAATCGAAACCAAGTGATGACGACGTACCCAGATGTTTCGAAAGCGGGGCGCGGGGACTTCTTTACAAGCTGAGGCAGGCCTGCCTCAGCATTAGTGGAAATCTGGATCCCGACACCGTTCTGAAAGAGGTGGTGGAGAGTGCTTGCAGTTTGACAGGCGCCAAGTACGGGGTCCTGTTAACCCACGACGAAAGCGGAGCCTTGAAGGACGTGGTCAGTTCCGGCATCTCTCCTGAGCAATTGGTGGGGATGGATACGCCACCTCAGGGGAAGGGTCTGCTTGGATACATGAACGAGTTGGATGGGCCGCTACGTGTGGCAGACATTGCCACCCATCCAAAGTCGGTCGGATTCCCGCCAAATCACCCGCCGATGGAAAATTTTCTGGGGGTGCCAATCTATCACGGCAGCGATCGGGTCGGCAACATTTACCTGACGGAAAAGGAAACCGATCCGGAGTTTACGCAAGAGGACGAAACGGCGATCGCTTTGTTCGCCGCCCAGGCGGCAACAGCGATCGTCAACGCTGCCAGATATGAAAAGGAGCGTCGGGCCAGAGTCGACCTTGAAGCGCTGGTGAATATTTCGCCGGTGGGATTGGTGGTGTTTGACGCCCAAACGGGAAACATCACGTCACTCAACCCTGAAGTGCGGCGCATAGTCGGCGGTGTGCATGGGCACTCGAACGCTTGGGAAGAGACCTATAAAGCACTGTCGTTCCGGCGTGCGGACGGGCGAAAAATATCTTTCGCCGAACAGCCGCTAACTCGAGCGCTGCAAAGCGGCGAAACGGTGCGAGCGGAAGAAATCGTCATTGACCTACCGGATGGCAGGTCCATCACTACACTGGTCAACGCTGCACCCATTTACTCTGAGCAGGGCGACATACTTTCCGTTGTGGTCGCCATGCAAGACATGACGCCTTTGCAAGACGTCGAGCGGATGCGTGGAGAGTTTCTGGGATTGGTAAGTCAGGAATTACGGATGCCGTTGAGCACCATCAAGGGTTCCATCGCTGCACTAACGGAAACTATCGACCCATCAAATCAAACCGAAGCACTCCAACTCCTGCGCATCATTGATCAACAGGCAGACCTGATGCGTGGCCAGATCAACAGCCTGATCGAACTGTCCCATATCCAAGCCGGGACGCTGCCGGTATTACCCGAACCGACCAGCGTGCAATCCTTGGTGGACGGGGCCTGCACAGAGTTTCGACGTGGCCACATTGGCAGCCGGATCGAGGTGAATCTTCCGACTGATCTCCCCACCGTGATGGCGGACCGCCAACGCGTCGTTCAGGTCTTGCAAAACCTCTTCGCTCACGCCTCGCAACATTCCGCCGAAGATGCCACCATCAAGGTGAGCGCTATCCACGAGGCTCGCGAGGTGGCCGTCTCCGTAGCTGCCGCCGACAACCACGGTTCCGACTTGGCGCAATCGCAGCCGTTCCAGTTCCTGTGGAAAATCCATACTGAAAATATCAAGCACGCCAGCAACGGCGACGGCTTGGCTTTCGCCATCTGTAAAGGCATCGTCGAAGCCCATGGCGGCCGAATTTGGGCTCGCGATACCGAGTGCGGAGGTGAAGTGTCCTTCACCTTCACGATCCCGGCGTGCGAAGACAACGGCGCAGGATATCCAGATCCATTGGAACCGCCCGAAGAAGCCCAAGTCCACGCGGGCCAAAAGCAGAAGATATTGGTGGCTATTGAGGACGACCGAGCTTTGGGGGCAGTCCGTCGTGTTCTGTCCCGCTCCGGTTTTGAACCCATACCGACGGACGACCTCAACAATTTGGAAGACCTGATGGAGTCTGAGCGCCCGCAGCTCCTTTTGATGGACTTGACCACGCCCGATGCCAGCGAATTCCAGTTGTTGCGGCGTCTGTACACACGGTACGAATTGCCGATCATCGTTCTTTCAGACTGCAGCGATGACGAAAGCATCGTAAAGGCATTTGATGTGGGTGCGGACGGATATGTCGTCAAGCCCGTTTCTTCAACGGAACTTGTTGCCCGTATCAAGGCTTCGCTCCGGAGGCAAGCAATACCCGCCAAGCCACCAGGGCAGGCCAACTATAAAGCGGGACAAGTAGCCATCGACTACGATTCCCATGTGGTGACCGTGGATGGCCATCAAACGCAACTGACCGCCACGGAGTACAAACTGCTGGTCGAACTGTCCTCCAACGCTGGACGCGTCTTGACCCAGGACGAATTGTTGCGGAGAGTGTGGGGACCGGAGTACTTCGGAGAGGCCCAACTCCTGCGCGCCTACGTGAAAACGCTGCGCCAAAAGTTGGGGGACAACGCCAGGAAACCCTCGTACATATTCACGGAGCACGGGATCGGTTACCGAATGGTGAAACAGTAAGCACGCCCCGGCAACGATCACCCAAGCGACCGCGGCAAAAACGGCCGGTCGATTGAGGGGAAGCATCAGGGCAACTGCCGGACAGGGCCGCCCGTGTCAGCAAGCAACGTATATGATTGCCGGCAGGCTTATCGAGCGCGTCAGGCACGGCGGCAGGTCAGACGCTCAGAGCTGAAACGTGGGGCGTGGGGCCACGGACCGCGACATCGCCTGCCAAAAAGAGCGAACCGTAGAGCCGGCTGGTTTTTGGCCGCAACCGACCAGGAACCCCGTATGACCGAATCAGCAGGTCGGCCGCTTCAGTAAATCACACCGGCAGCTTCCAAGGTTGCAATCTCTTCGGCTGGCATGCCAAGCAACTCTCCGAAGACGTATGAGTTGTCTTCGCCGATGTTGCTGTACTTGCCGAACGCGATCGGCGTTTCGGACATTCTGGCCGGAATTGTCCAGGAAACACTTTCCCCTTCCACCCACTCCGTAGCCTTGATGCCCCGTTCCGCTTCCCAATAACGGGTGTCCTGGAAGAAATTTCGGGATTTCAGGTGCCTGCTATCGTGCAGGTCCTGGCCTTGTGAAACAATGCCGGCAGGCACTCCAGCGGCCTGCAGAGTGTCCATCAGCGCCTCCGATTCCTGCGGTTTGGTCCACTCGGCGATGGCGGCGTCCAGGGCATCCTCGTTCCGACGGCGGCCTATGCGGGTCTCGAATTCGGGAGTTGCCGCCCATGAGGGATCGCCCATCGCCCGGCGCAGGCGATGCCACTGCTCATCATCAGCCACGGCGATGGCGATGTATCGGTCTTCATCCGAGCCGGGGGCGTGGGCGCAAGGATACACCCCGTGGGGAACGGCCCAGGCGTCCCGATTGCCCCGGCGCTGCGGGCCGCGTCCGTTCACCTGGTAGTCCAGCAGCGCCGGTCCGCCGGTGGCCACGCCCGATTTGAAGATTGACGATTCCAGAGTGGCTGTTTTGCCGGTGAGCCGGCGGCGCATAAGGGCGGCGATGATGCCAGCGGGCTGGAAAACGCCAGTGTGGTAGTCCGAGTAGGACGTGTTCACCACGCCGGGCGGTTCATCCGGCAATCCGGTCATCAGGGATACGCCGGAAAGGTGCTGCACCAGAATGCCGAAAGACTTATAAGAGTAATAGGGGCCGTGCCCACCCAAACCGGTCTGCCACATGATAATGGCGTCAGGTCGCTGCTGCCGGATAGCCGGAAAATCTATTCCCCAGCGGTCCAGCACGTTGCGGCGGAAATTGGTCATGAAAACGTCGCTGATGCGGACCAACTCCAGCAGCAGGTCCCGACCGGCCTCGGTACGGACATCCAGGGTGATACGCCGCTTGCCGCGCTGGTACTCGGGCTGGCCCGCGCCGCGCGACCAGGCCGGGATGAAGGCCATTTCGTCCAGCACCTTATTGGTCTCCACCTTGATGACCTCAGCGCCCAGCGAACCCAGAATGCGGCCAGTGAGGGGCAGAGCCACGTATGGCCCGAACTCCACTACACGGATGCCGGAGAGGGCAGACGGTGTGTCGGCAACGACGCTGGTCATGGTGATTACTCCTCGTGGTGGCGGTCAAAAATCAGGCGGCGCACCGCAAAGGTGAACCCCGGCAGCACCTCTTCGCCCGACAGGTTTTCCGGGTCTTCCAATATCTCCGGCCCGTCCGGGCCGGCGCGGTAGATGTACACCCGGCGGTCGAGGTAATCAATCAGCCAACCCAGGCGCGCGCCGCCGGCCATCCATTCCTGCATCTTGGCCAGCAGTGGCGGCAAGCGGTCGGTGCGGGAGCGTATTTCCACCACGAAGTCGGGCGCGCCGTTGATGGTTCCCCTTCGCTCGGAGGGGGTCAGGTGGTCGTAGCGCTCCTGGGTAATCCAGGCGGCGTCGGGAATGCGCTGGGCGCCGCTGGGAAGGCGGAAGCCGATGTTAGACAGAAAGCTCATCCCGGAGTTGGAATGACGCCAGTTGCCCAGGGCGATGTTGAATTCGCCTTCATCAATACTGCTTTCGGAACCGGGCGCTGGCATTATTATCAACTCTCCTTGTGCGGAATACTCAAACTGCCAGGGCGGGTTGTCACTGGAGAACTGGCACATCCGCTCTCCGAAGTCGGGGGCGAGGTGATCAACACCCAGTGCAGACAGGTTGAGATGGAGCTCGCCCACCAATGGCCAGTCTGGGGTCGGCTCGACTTCCGCCGACGAAGGGGAAGACACGGTTGGCTGGGGTTTAGCGGTAACCATTGCACAATCCTCCAGTGTCGGTTGACGCCTAGATTACACCGCCGGCAATAAGAGCGGCGAGTTCGTCGTCCACCAGCCCCAATTCCCCCTGATACACTGCCGCATTATCTGCTCCCAACGCTGGAGCCGGACGACTCAGCACCGACACCTCTTCGCTGTGGAATATCCCCAATGGATACTTCAACGCGCCAAGGTCTCCGTCATCGTGCTCAATGTCGTACCAAAACCCGGATTCGGACAATTGCGGGTCGGCCAAAAGGTCTGCCACTTCGTTGACCGGCAGGAAAACCAGGTTGCGCCGCTGCCCTTCGTGAAACAGTTCCTGAACCGTGAAGTTCTCCGCGAATTCCAGGAATAGCGCCGTGATAATGTCGATGTGTTCGGCCCGGTCCTGGTTGCCTCCCCGGTACGCCTCGTTCAGCACCTCATCGTTACCGGTCACTTCGTGGATCCACTGGGCAAGGGCATCCCACTCCCGGGGCGTGATGACGCCGGCGGCAATCCAGCCGTCTTGGCAAGGATAAGCTCCCAGCGGAATGACCAACGTGGAGTTGGTGCCGACACGGGTGACGTTTTGACCCAGCTTGCGCCACAAAAGGGCCGGATGAGCGTCGGTGTAGTAGGTAATCAGGGCTTCTTGAGACGAAACGTCGATATGCTGCCCGATCCCGCCGCCAGCGAAATCCCGGTAATACAGCGCCGCCAAGATGCCTACGGCGGCGTATTGGGCTCCCGGATAGTGGCTGTGCTCGTTGCCCTGGCGCACCGGCGGCGCGTCGGGTTCTCCGGTTATCTGCATATAGCCGCTGGCAGCCATCACCACGAGGTCGTCGCCCTGGTAATCGGCCCACTCGCCGGTGCAGCCGAAAGGCGTGACCGACGCCATAATTAGACCGGAGTTGTCGGCGCGCAGCGAGTCAAACCCAATGCCCAGTTCGTAGAGATAATTGCGGTCAAAACTCTCAATGATAACGTCGGCATCGGCGGCCAACCGACGAAACAACGCCCGCCCGGCTTCGCTCTCCAGGTCCAGCGTGATCGAACGCTTGTTGGTGTTGTAAAACATGAAGTCCAGACTGCGCTCGTCGTCGGACGCATCGCCAGGGTACGGGCCCAGGCGGCGGGACGGGTCGCCAGCGGGCGGCTCCACTTTCACCACGTCAGCGCCGTAGTCGGCCAACAACCGTCCGCAAAAGGCCGCGCGGCGGTCGGTCAAGTCCAGGATGCGGTAGGGAGGTATCAGGTGCTCGCCCGTGTAGTCGTCAAACCGGGGCATACGTGCCAACTCCAATTTGCGATGCTATCGGCCCGAGGG
Source organism: Dehalococcoidia bacterium (assembly GCA_965197635.1). Taxonomy (GTDB): domain Bacteria; phylum Chloroflexota; class Dehalococcoidia; order Lucifugimonadales; family UBA3495; genus Bin87. Next base: position 1,806,128 of record CBDANN010000008.1, on the reverse strand, counting down.
CCGGTCCGCCGTCAATGTATCGCCGGCGCCCCGCCGTGTCAAAACGGTATCGGCTCCGCCCGGTGGCTATAATGTTACCCAGAGTCAAACTCAACCCGTTGAGAGATGCCTGATGAGCACCATGCACCCCACCGACGTCAACGCCGCACTGGTCAACCTGGTTCGCAAGCGCAACCCGGCCTGGTGGCAGACTATCCCTATCGGGCTAACCCCGCACCTGCGCCCGATACTGGCGCTGCAGGATAGTCGAACGCTGCCCGACGCTGACGAGAAGCGCCGTCCGTCCGTCCTTCTTGTGGCCGGACTTCGCGGTGAAACCACCGACACGCCGCGACTGCTGATATCCCTGGACCTGTTCGCCCGGTCATCTGCCGCCGGCGCTGCTGGAGTCGCGTTGTCAGCCGTTGTGGCCGCCAACCCGGACGCCCTGGCCGGCGGCGACTGGGAACCCACCACGCGACAGAACGTTGACCTGACCAACGGCTACCCGCCGGCAGGTGGGTTCTACTTCGACGAAATCGCACCGGAACAGCGCTATCTGTGGCGTTGGATTTGCTATCAAGCTCCCGACCTGGTGGTTGAAGTTGCCCTGTCTGACGACGCGGACCGCCCGGCCCTTTGGGAGGCCAACGCGGCGGCGACTGGCGGTGCCGTGGCCCGAGTCCTGGACGCCGCCAGCGTCGGTAACGACGATTCGTTGGTGTCCGCCCTGGGTCGGCCGGCCGATGACGCTCCCGGAGTCATACCCGCCTTGCGGCTCACCACCCACTGGTCCGGGTTGACCGACGCATTGGGACAGTTGTGGGCGTTGACCGGGAAAGACGCAGATTTGCCGCCATCTCGGGCCCACTCGGCCCTGGAGGCCAGACGTGGCCGTTCACCGATAGAGATTGCCCGCATTCTGGCCGGACGGTACGGCCATGCCCTGGATCCGGTCAACTACACCCAGGGAGTGGGCATCAGCGGTCGGCTGCGGCTGGCCGCGCTGGACGATGAGTACGAGAACCCCACCGCAGACATCGCCAACCTGATTGCTCCAATCGCGGGCGCTCCCTCCGAGTATCTGGCGGACGCCGGCGGAGCGGCGCTCACCGGCGTCGTGTGGGCCGCCAGACTGGCCGATTACACCGGCGACGAAGCGTACCACCGGCTGTTTTTCTACGCCGCCGACCGTTTCACGGCGCGCGGCGCCGGCGAGGCTCCGGCTCCCTGTGACCCCGATTTTCGCGTCGAGGATATGTTCATGTGCGGGGCCATGCTGGGCCGCGCTTATTGGATATCCGGCGACGCTAAGTATGCCGACCTGCTGGCGACATTCCTCATGGACGGCGGCGACGTGCAAGAAGAGAATGGCCTATTCCGACACGCCCGGTCTGCCCCCTTTTACTGGAGCCGGGGCAACGGCTTCGCCGCCCTGGGTTACGCCGAAGCCCTGACCTATCTGCCGGAGGACCATCCGGCCCGACCGACGCTGTTGCAACGGCACCGTCGCCACCTGGACGCGCTGCTGAGGGTGCAACAGCCCGGGGGAACCTTCGGGGAACTGGTTGATCTTCCCGGCGCGTGGGGCGAACTCACGTCAACCTGCATGATTGGGTACGCCCTGGCCCGGGGGTTGCGCTTGGGTTGGCTTCCTGACGACGAAGCTGTCGGATACCGCGCCGGCCTCCGCGCCTGCTGGCGTGGGCTGTCGGAGCGCATCGATAACGCTGGCAACGTGGTGGACGGGTGCATCAGCACGGGAGTGATGCCGGATACGCGCGCCTACCTGAACCGGACCGCCGTGAATGGACACGACGACCGCACCGGCAGCCTGGCCCTCTGGTTCGCCTGTGAGATGGCACGGCAAGGTCACGCCTAACTTGTGCTAAAATCCGCCGAACAAACCAATATGTCGTTGGCGGAGGCAATCATGCTGACCAGGCTGGAAGTCAACGGGTTCAAAAATCTGGTGGATTTTTCGCTGGATTTCGGTCCATACACATGCATTGCCGGCCCCAACGGCGTGGGCAAGTCTAACCCCCAATCCACCGAGGAGATGAGTGTGTCGGCGTGCTGAAGGGATGAGAAAGTGCTCCCGGCTTCGGGGATAATGGTTTTTGAGAACGAAAACCACCCTGAAACGAGGAGCACCCAACGGATGCTACCACCTGAGCGCCCCGACCGCATCCACGTTGCCTTCGACGATCACCGACTGGTGGCCAATGCGGGGCTGCTTTTGCCCATCACCCTGGCCCATCATCTGGGGCTGGGAGAGCTGGTGGACCGCCACGTTGACCTGGGAAATGCGCCAGGTCGTGCCAACGCGGGAGACAAGGTGCTGACGCTGGTGGCATCGGCGTTGGCCGGCGGGGACTGCATTGACGACGCCGACGCGCTGCGCGCTGGCGAGACCGAGCAGGTGCTGGGCTGTACGGTGAAGGCGCCATCCACGCTGGGCACGTTTCTGCGGAGTTTCCGGTGGGGCCACGCGCGGCAGCTGGATCGGGTGAGCCGGGAGGCGCTGGCCCGAGCCTGGGCGGCTGGGGCCGGACCGGGCGATGATCCGCTGACCATTGATCTGGACTCTACCGTCTGTGAGACCTATGGTCTGGGCAAGGAGGGCGCGCGCCATCACGGCTACACCGGCCAGCGGGGCTATCACCCGCTCCTGGCCGTGGCCGAGGGTACCGGCGAGGTGCTGATGTGTCGATTGCGAAAGGGTCGGGCCAACACCGCCCGCGGCGCCGCCAACTTCCTGCGCGAGACGGTGAGCCGAGTGCGCTACGCCGGAGCCACCGGACCACTCACCGTGCGGGCGGACAGCGGCTTCTACACCCACGACATGGTGGCCGCCTGTCGCGACCAGAAGGTACGCTACTCCATCACCGTACGCCAGCACCCGAGCCTGCGGAACATCATCGAGGCCATACCTGAAGATGACTGGACGCCCATATCCTATTGGATGGATGGCGGCGCCGATGTGGCCGAAACCAGCTACACTCCCTTTGCCAGTGAGCCCGACGCGGTACCGGTGCGGCTCATCGTCCGACGGGTGAAACCCACGCCCGGCTCGCAACTGGCCCTGTTCGCCACCTACAGCTATCACGCTTTCATCACCGATAGAGAAGGCGACACCCTGTATCTGGAAGCTGACCATCGCCGCCACGCCGAGATCGAGAACGCCATCCGCGACCTCAAATACGGCGTGGGGCTCAACCACCTGCCATCGGGACGTTTTCCCGCCAACGCCGCCTGGCTGGCGGTGCAAGTCATGGCCCACAACCTGGCCCGCTGGACCACGCGCATCGGCCTGGGCGAGCCGGTGACCACCACCAAGACCCTCCGACGACGCTTCTTCTCTCTCGCCGGACGCATCACCCGCAAAGCCCGTCGCATCACCCTGCATCTGCCACAGGATTGGCCTTGGCGAAACCAATTCAGCAGCGCCCTGGCCAGACTGCGCGCCCTGCCACTCCCATCCTGACGCCGCCCTCGGCCTTTCACCTGTCTACGATGACGCACCACGCCTGGCCCAACCGCGCCAGGCTGGGCTCCTGACGGTCTCCGCCATCGGTCTGCGCTGAAAATCACTGCCAATGCCGCTACCACGGGTCATCAACATCCCCTTGGCACGGCATCCACGCCCCACATCGTCCATTTCATCGGCATCAGGTCCTCGCCATCCCGTTCCCTGACCCCTCATCTCTCTCAAATGCCGCACCGCCCTATCCCATCGGTGGATTCGGGCTAACATATTCGACGCAATCCGATTTCTGTCGCTTTTAACGGAATGCACTATCAATGATGCCGCTCTTCAAATCAGGAACTCTGGTGAAGACACGGGTGATATCGCCGACTTGTTTTTCTCTGACGGAGATGGTGCAGCGGAGCGAATTTCATTCGCAGCCGAGATGATAGTGAACAAGGATGTTTCAGACGACTTCGGCAGAAAGGCCACTCCATCAGCATCATTCTTGCGTTACGAGGTGGCTTTCCGTCATGACCCGCCTTCGTCAGCAGCTGGACCTCTGGGTGGATTGATACTGGAGCGAGAGCAATTGCGGTTGATCCCGAAGGGGCAAGCTGGATCGAAATTACGCTTCCCGCACAGTAAGCAGGTGTTTAGAGACAGTGTGGTTTATAACCGTAGGCACAGCCGTTCTGGATATATTTCAACTGAGGCGGATCACCAAACTGGGCAACCCATCATTGTGATACACCAAGACGGCGGTTCTCACGGACCCGGTCGGCCCGCCCCAGCTGCCGGTGCGCCAAGAACCATCATTGGCAGCGAGAACACCGTAGCCACGCCGACCATATTGGCAACACGTCGCGAGATGCAATCATGGCGGGTGCTGGCCCTGGAACCTTCTGCCATGCGTCGCCCGGACCGGTTCACCGATGAACCAACCATCACGGCAAGTGGAGGACATATCCCGGCTACTTTGCACCACCTGGCTAACCTGCCGTCAGACTCCGACAACTCAGAAGATTCGCAGGATGACATATTGGGTCGGATCGCCACGCGGTTGGCGAACTTGGTGCCTGTGAAGTCTGTCCGTGCGGTACGAGACGATGTACGCAGGCTCTATTCCCTTGAATTGGAGGAACTTTCCGGCGTCCGACTGCGCGCTAACTCTATATCTGATGGCACTCTGCGTTTCCTTGCATTAACTGCGATTGCAGAAGCGACCGATGCTACCGGGGTTTATTGTATGGAGGAACCCGAAAACGGCATCCATCCCGCGAAACTAGGCGCGATGAATAGATTGCTCCACGACATCGCGGTTGATCCTGACGAAGCCGTTGCTGCGGATAATCCCTTGCGACAGGTTGTCGTAGCCACGCATTCCCCGTATTTCGTTCAGTTGCAGAATAAGGACGATCTGGTTCTGGCAAAGAATCCTGCCGTGAAATCTGCATCCGGCGATATGATTTTGCCTTTGAAATGCTATTCACTACACGGTTCTTGGCGGTCCCGCACGGTTACCGACGACAACCAAGTACGCGGCGTGGGGATGCTGGAATTGCAATCTTATATGGTGCCACCTGAGGATGCACAGCTGACTTTTCCCCCAGCGTTCTGGGAGGCAGCATGATCGTCCAGTTTCTACTGGTATGCGATGGATCGTCAGACACCGCACTGCTCCCACATATTAGGTCGTTGCTGATCAAGTACGGTGCAACAGAAGCGGATGGTACCTCATCGTATGTCGGGGATACCTTGGCAGAAAAAATACGCCGGGGGCGAGACCTTTATGGGGATGAAGATTTATTGTTCATTCATCGCGACGCCGAACATTACCAGGATAGTGTTGCTGCCGGTCCTCAAAAACGATATGACGAAATCCGCGAGGGCATCCATCATTCAGGATACAGCGGGGTATATGTACCGATAGTCCCAGTCCGCATGACTGAAGCCTGGCTCTTGGGTGATGTCGCTGCGATACGTCGTGTTGCGGGAAAACCTAAAGGTCAGCAGCCTCTTGGGCTTCCGTCGGTCGGAAGGCTCGAGGAAATTGCGGATGCTAAAGAGCTATTGAGAAAAGCATTGCTGATGGCGGGGACACCCAAAGGGAGAAGGCGTAGCAAACAATTCAATGCTGATTTCGGTAATTTTCGGCGTCAGTTGCTGGAGAATCTCCCTGCAGGCGTATACTTGGAACTAGGCAGTGTTGACATTTCATCGTAGCCAGATAAGGACGGCAGCGAATTGCAGAAAGCCAAGGTATCGGCTGGCCAATTTGTCAAACCTGGAAAATACCCGGTAACTGTTCAGACTTGCGGAGATCTACGGGGCAAACTGGCCTGTCGAGGGTGGTAGCCAAGCACGGAACTTCGGCAAAGCCAGTTCAGATCCCCTCAAACGTGAACAGTTACAATACCCGGCGGTAGTGCTTCATCTTCCCGATGAAACACTCTACCATGTGGCGTTCTCGGTACAAATGCCGGTCGTAATCCCGCGGCGCCTTGCGGTTGGCCCGGGCGGGGATCACTGCCACCATGCCCGCTTCTGCCAAATGGTCGATGAAGCTCCGTGCGTCATATCTTTTGTCCGCGATTACGTACTCACTCCGGTAGCCGGAGATCAGCGCCGCCGCCTGGGTGATGTCATGCTGCTGTCCCGGCGTCAACGTGAACCGCAGGGGGTTGCCCAGTCCGTCCACGCTCACGTGAACCTTCGTGCTGAACCCGCCGCGACTGCGGCCCAGGGCTTGCGCTGATTGCCCCCCTTTTGGCGGGGGCTCCCCCAGCGCACTGGTGCGCTGGCACCACCGTACTGTCGATGACCAGGTACTCCAGGTCCGGTTCCGTACTGAAATGCTGGTGCAACCGCTCCCAGACGCCACGGTCGCACCAGCGGGCGAAGCGTTTGTAGACGGTGTTCCAGTTGCCGTACTCGGCCGGCAGCAGTCGCCACTGCGCCCCGGAGCGATCCATCCACAGCACGCCCTCGACAAACCGCTGGCATCCAGCCGCGTCGCCAACGTACACGTCAGGGCAATCCCACAGGAATTGCAAAATCTTCTCCCACTGTTCGGTGGGTATGGTTATACTCGACATGCCGCGATTGTACCGCAGTCCAAATGTCAACACTACCTAGTACCGGCTTGGGCTAGATTCCGTGATGCTGTAGTGGCGGCAATGCAAGAAATCGCCGAACAGACCCCAATCTCAGCATGACGCATGCGATATGACAACAATATTCCATGCGCATCCTCATCGCCTACATATCCCAACGTGTGCCGTTCTACTACGGCTGGATCGTGCTGGGCACCGCCGGCAGCAGTATGTTTGTCCGCAACGCGGCCGGCAGCCTTACGTTTGCGGTCTTCGTCCCGTTAATTGCCGACGAGACGGGATGGAGCCGGGCGCTCATCGGTGGAGCCGCTGCAGTAGGGGGCTTGCTGGCTACCGGGGCGTCGCCCCCGGTGGGCTGGGCCATCGACCGCTACGGCGCGCGTTTGGTGCTGGTGTTATCGATCATCATCATCGGGCTCAGCACCATCGCGATGGCTTGGCTATCCGTGCATATCGCCATTTTCTATTCCGCTTTGGCGGTCGGGCGCATTATGTTCAGCAGTCCGTTGAACGTGGGGGCGGCGACCGTGGTGGGTCGCTGGTTCGTGCGGCGGCGGGGTCGCGCCACGGGATTGCTGTTCCTGTCCCACTCGGGCGGTATGGTGGTGTTCCCGCTGGTTGCCACCTGGGTCAGCGTGGCCTACGGTTGGCAGACCGCGTGGATCGTTCTGGGCGGCATGGTGTATGCCATCGCGTTGGCTCCGGCGGCCTTGCTGGTAGCCCAGCGGCCCGAAGACGTCGGACTGCATCCCGACGGCGACGCGCCCGATGACTCCGCCACCGCCAACAACGCGGCTGCCACAACCGCCGACGCCCCAGCCGATATTGAATGGACGACGCGCCAGGCGCTACGCACGCCGGCCCTGTGGGTGCTGGCCATCGGGACCGGTTTCCTGTTCCTTCTGCAATCCGGCACCAACGTGTACCAGGCCGACTTGCTGCGCTCCCGGGGCATCGACCTGTCGCTGTCGCAGCTGAGCATCGTGGTCAACGCGGCCGGCAGCGGTATCGGCAGCCTGTTGTGGGGCCGGGTGGTGGAAAAGACGCGGGTGTCCTACACCTACGCTATAGTCGCGTTGGTGATGGCGGTCGCGTGTGGCCTGTTCGTCATTGCGGACACCGTGGCGCTGGCGTTTTTCGCGGCCGGACTTTTTGGCGTGGCGGTGGCCGGCATCCTGGTGGTTCCGGCGGTGGCCTATGCCGACTTCTTCGGGCGGCAATCGCTGGGCACGATACGGGGAGTAACCGAGCCGTTCACCTCATTGGGACAGGCAATAGGGGCCGTTGCATCGGGTTTGGTGTACCAGTTCGCCGGCGGGTATGGGATCGCCTTCGTGATCTACGCCGTGCTGGGGGCTCTCACCGCCGCTGCGCTTCTGTTGGCCCGTCCTCCGCTTCATCCCGCGGCTCGGTCGGTGTTGTCTCCCGAATCCGCGGATTAGCGGTTCACCTCGACGCGACGTAACAGGTAAGCGTCCGACGCCATGATGGTGCCAACATTGTGCGGGATATCTTCAAAGGCGTCCAACGCCGCGCGGATGAGCCGCCCCGACAACGCTCCGCACTGGTCGCTGCCCAGCAAAACCGCCAGTTGGGCGGCTCGCTCGATTGACGCTCCACCGCCGGACGTGACTTCAACGCCTTTCTGATACATCTCGGTATCGCCGGCAGACCGAGCCATGTCCCGAACTTCCTCCCACATCCGGGTGTGGATGGAGCCGGGACTGATGGCATTGACGGTGATGCCCGTTCCGGCCAGCTCATGGCTGAGGTTTTCGGTCATGTTGACGATGGCGGTTTTGGCCGCGTCGTATGACGTATCGTTAGGCCCGCCCACGCCGGCCATGTTGACGATGCGTCCCCCTCCTTGTTCCAGCATGACCGGGATCGCGGCCCGACAACCGTAAAATGTGCCCAACACATGGACTGACATGACGTTGGCCCACCGCTCCGGATCCAGTTGCCACAGAGGGCCGATTTCGCCCGGGTTGCCCGCGTTGTTCACCAGCACGTCGATCGCGCCAAACTGGTCCAGAGTAGTCATCACCGCGTTCTCCACCTGGACACGCTGGGCAACGTCGGCAATCACCGTGACGACCTCGGCCCCAAACTCCTCCCTGATGGAGGCGGCAGTTTCCTGCAACTCAGAAGCAGTTCGCGCCGCCAGGGCCAATCTCGCCCCTTCCGCTGCGTAGGCTCGCGCGATGGCCTGGCCGATGCCTCGGCCTCCTCCAGTAATCAGGGCTGACTTCCCTTCAAGTCGTTTCGCTTTAGGCACTTGGAGCCTCCCCCGGTGCGGCACGCTTCGCGCGCGATGGTACAATTTCGCTACATACTACAACACGGGAGCGAACCCATGACCAATTCGTCCCAATCCACTGTGCCTGCGGTTTCCTTCACCAGCATGGCGGCCGGCACCAGGGAAGACTACGAACTGCTGGAGAAGCTGGAAGTGGAATTCGCCGCCAGCACGACGGACCGTGTGTTGGAACAGCTGCGCGGCCTCGCCGGACCGCTGGCCGGCTACCAGGTGGACCGGCTGGAGCACTCGCTGCAATCCGCCACCCGCGCCTATCGGGACAACGCCGACGACGAGATGGTGGTGGCTGCTTTGCTACACGACATCGGCGACCTATTGGCGCCCCACAACCACAGCGAGATGGCGGCAGCGGTGCTGCGGCCCTACGTGTCGGAGCGCACTTACTGGGTGGTACGACAGCATGGCCTCTTCCAGACCTACTACTACGCCCACCACATGGGCGGCGACCGCAACGCCCGCGACCGTTACCTGGACCATCCCTGGTACCAGGACGCCGTGGACTTCTGCCACCAATGGGACCAGCCTTCCTTCGACCCGGCCTACGAGTCGCTGCCGCTGGAATTCTTCGAGCCGATAGTGCGGCGAGTGTTCGCCCGTGAGCCCTTCAGCGCCCAGGCGGAGTAAGCCAGGCGATGACGCAATTGAGTAGCGAGCCGTCCGCCACGAAATCAGAGGTTGCGACGGAACCGGAACTACAAACGGGCCGCAAAACGGCCCGACCGGGTTGGCTGCCCCGCCTGGGTTCGAACCAGGGCTTACAGCTCCAAAGGCTGACGTGCTACCGCTACACCACGGGGCATCTTTGCTCATTATAGCACCCCCATTCTCGGCCCAATCGCGTGCGTTATACTGCGACCACAAGCATCTCAACCGATGGAGCAAGTGAGCATTATGGAAACCGTAGGATTTATCGGCCTGGGCAACATGGGTGGTGGCATGTCCGCCAACATCCAGCGCGCCGGCTACCCCATGATCGTCTATGACCTCCGCGAGGAAGCCGCCCTGCCCCTATTGGAAGGCGGCGCAAGCCTCGCCAACACTCCCGCCGAGGTCGCCGCTGGCAGCGACATCACCTTCACCTCCCTCCCGGGTCCCTACGAAGTGGAAGCCGTGTCCACCGGCGCCAACGGCGTGCTGGAAGGCATCCGTCCCGGCAGCGTGTACATCGACCTGTCCTCTAGCCGGCCCACGCTGATCCGGGAGATTGAGCCGCAGTTCCGCGCCAAGGGCTGCCACGTGCTGGACGCGCCGGTGAGCGGCGGGAAGACGGGCGCAGCGTCAGGGAACCTGGCGGTGATGGTGGGCGGAGACCGTGAGGTGTTCGAGCGGGTGAAGCCGGTGCTGGATGCCTTCGGCGACAAGGTGTTCTACGCCGGTGAGATCGGGGCGGGCAGCGTGGCCAAGCTGGTGCACAACATGATTGGGCACAGCGTGCGGCAGGCTATCGCCGAGGGCCTGACCTTGGGCGTCAAGGCCGGCGTGGATCCCGAACCGCTGTGGGAGTGCGTCCGCCGCGGCGCATTGGGCCGTATGTCCGCCCTGCACGAAGGCGTCGTTCGCACCATGTTCCGCGGCGAGTTTGAGCCGGCCAGTTTCGCCCTCAACCTGGCGTTCAAAGACATCTCCCTAGCCACGGAGTTGGCGCGCGAGTACGACGTGCCCATGCCCATGTCCACCCTGGCCCAGCAGATTGCGTTGCAGGCCATGAACCGCGGCTGGGCCGACATGGACAGCACCATCACCGTCCTTTTGCAGGAGGAGCAAGCGAATGTCGAGGTGCGCGCTCCGCACATCGACCCGGAACGGGCCGGCCGCTTCATCACCACCCACCCGGACGCGGAGTAACCCTAATGCCAATGTCGTCCACGCCCCCACCTAAGGCGCCATGAGCATTGCCGGAAGACTCAGCGAACTGCTGAGTCAACCAAAAGAACCCAGGCAAGGGCTCCCGTGGACGCTCTACCGCCTCATATCGCCCAGCCTGACCACCCTGGAAATCTTGCTCGCCATCGCCATAATCACCAGCATGATGGCAAACGGCGGTATGATTAACCCAAAGACCGCACAGGCGATAACCGCACTGGTCGAAAATTGGAACAAGTTCAAACTGCTGCCGAATCCGGCAGAATCCTTGGCCCTCGTCATAGTGATTCACAAAGGAGGCAACGGACTTCAAACTGCTGCCGAATCCGGCAGAATCCTTGGCCCTCGTCATAGTGATTCACAGGGAACGGGAGGCAACGGACTCATGTCAATCATCGAGAAAGTAATGCAACCTCTGCTCAACGCCCAGCGCGAGATAGGCCACGCCGAGGGCCGCACCGAGGGCCGCACCGAAGGCCGCACCGAAGGCCGCACCGAAGGCCACTCCGAATCCAATGTGCAATGGCGAAATTGGCTCAACCGCAAGGCCGAAGCCGAAGCCGCCGGCAAAGCTTTTGACGAGCCGCCGCCGGACGAAAGCGAGTAATCGCGCCGGCAAAACAGTACGCGCTGCCGGCCATGAACCGGGGTTGGGGCAACGCCGACAGCAGCAGCACGGTACGTTTGCAGGAAGAGCAGGCCAACGTCGAAGTGCGCGCCCTGCACATCGACCCGGGACGCGCCGGGCGGTTCATAAGTACCCACCCTGACACAGAGTAACCCTCTCCTGCCATCACAAGCGCGACATGGCAATCTCGTAGGGACAGCCGTTGTGGTTGCCCCTACACTGCCAACCTACGCAGCCGCGCCGCCATCGACTGAACCTGGTTCCGAATTCGTCAATCACGTATCACTAGAAGAACAACGTTCTGATGCAGGCACCGATCCAGGGGGTACACGATTTTGGCCGCGTTGGCTTCTGTCCTCGCTGCCGTAGTTCCGATATCCGGACCCGGCGTCGTCGCCACCGGGCACAACTGTGGAGATGCCGGAATTGCAACCGTACCTTCGCTACCCCGCAAGTAGCTGAGGCGTGGTTTACAAAAACTAGCCCTCCGCCTGTCTTTGAGAAAGATATCATGCGATTGGACCGCCGTGCCCGAAGAGGGGGAAACGCACGCGTCGACGGAACGGGCGCAAGTCAGTTATTGTCGTAGTCGTCATACTGGTTATTCTGGCCGTCACTGGCGGAGCGTTGTGGTGGCTATACCGAAACGGCAGTATCAACTGAGACAGTTCCGGACGAAATAGTGTGAGCAGCCCGACCTTGCCCTCCACATCGACATCAACTGCAACAACAAGAGCAGTTCCATTGGCTACGTTACATAACCGTTGGTGCTAGTTTGTGTTAATTTTGAAAATGCCACGAGGTTCCATTATGCTGTGAGTGGACAACACGCCACAGCGGAGGAACCCCGTGAACATCGCCGATTTTATCACCGAACTCTACTGCAAGATAGACGACACGCCCGACTTCCCCCAGCATCCCCAAGCCGTTGTGGTGGCTATACCGAAACGGCAGTATCAACTGAGACAGTTCCGGACGAAATAGTGTGAGCAGCCCGACCTTGCCCTCCACATCGACATCAACTGCAACAACAAGAGCAGTTCCATTGGCTACGTTACATACGTTTAAGCCAACGCCTACTCATACGCGGATGAATCAACCGACGCAGATTGTAGGTCTGCTTCCCACACTTGCACCAATACCTACTGCAACCGTACTGGCCACGTTCACGCCAATACCGACCGAACCACCAGCACCTACATTCACACCGACGCCCGCCGTCACAGAGCCGCCGACCGCAACGTGCGCGCCCACTTTCACGCCGACACCATTTCCACCGCCGGAACTTCGGCACATCGAGGAAAAGCGCTATATGCTCGAACTCATCAACGCCGAGCGCAAAAAGGCCGGGCTGAATAGTGTTACCTTGGGCGACAACGTCGTCGCCCAGCTGCACGCCGAAGCCGCTTTGGAAAAGTGTTTTTCGGGGCATTGGGGTGTTGACGGCCTCAAACCGTATATGCGCTACAGCCTGGCCGGCGGCTATCAGTCCAACGGCGAAAATGGCAGCGGGCTGGACTATTGCATTAAAGCGTCCGACGGCTATCGTGCCAACAGCAGCATCAGGCAAGAAACTCGCGAGACGATGGACGGCTGTGGATGAACAGCCCGGGGCATCGCCGCAATATCCTTGACCCGGCGCACAAAAACCTCAACATCAGCATTGCCTGGGACCGCTACAACACGGCGATGTATCAGCATTTTAAGGGCGATTACGTTGAATATGACCGGCTGCTGGCCATCGCTAACGGCGTCTTGTCGCTGTCCAGCAAGACCAAAACCGGCGTGCGGTTCGGCCAAAAGCAGGACCTCGGCGTACAGATTTACCATGACCCGCCACCACATACGCTGGCACCGGGACAGATTGCGCGAATCTACTGCTACGATAGCGGAAGGCAGGTAGCCGGATTACGGGAGCCGCTAACCGGGGGATATTACTGGCCTACTGAAGAATTCACCACAACATACAACCCCTGCTCCAGCCCATACGATGTTCCGGCAGGCGTGCCGGCCCCACGCTCACCCGGCGAAGCTCATCAAGCCAGGCAACAGACGTACAACGCCAGTCAATCCCGTCAAGCCCAATCCATCACCGTGCCATGGATTACCGCATCGGAGTGGACGGCCGGCGATACAACCTTCGCGGTGAAAGCGGACATCAGCGAAATCCTGAAACGGCATGGCGACGGCGTTTATTCGCTTATGGTGTGGGGCAAAATCGGCGGCGAGGATGCGGTCATCTCCCAATACTCCATATTCCACGGCGTAACGCCGCCGGATACCTACAATCACGACCGCCATTAGGGATGCCGGAATTGTAGGGACAATCCTTGTGTACGACTGCCTTTTCCGGAGTTAGACCATCTAAATCGCAACGCTACCCGGAGTTCACGCGTACCCGCTTTGGGACGGGGAAACGTCAGCAGCGAGATTCGCTGGACAACGCTTGAGACCAGCCACTGGCCGATGTCATTGCCAGGACGACACGGCAATCCCGTTCTCGGAAAGCGCCCACCTGCCATCATCCGGCTAATCCAGATCATAGCGCGGTTGAATCCGCTCTCCATCACCGCAAATCAGCCGCCGCCGGGAACGCGGCCAACAAGGGTGAAACCATGTCAATCGTCGCCGAGCCGATGCTGTCAACTGTAGGGCAACCGCACATGCCCATGGTGGCGTCCAGCTCGTCCCGCAGCAAATCCAGCACCGCTTTGACCCCGGCCTCGCCGTCCACCGCCAGCCCCCAGAACAAGGGCCGGCCCATCAACACGGAGCGAGCGCCCAATGCCAACGCCTTGAATATGTCCGTGCCCCTCCGGATCCCACCGTCCAGATACACCTCTGCGTTGCCGTTCACGGCTTTGACCACTTCGGGCAGTACCTCAATAGTAGCCGGAGTCGTATCGAGGTAACGACCGCCGTGATTGGAAACAATCACCGCTTGAGCCCCGTTTTCCGCCGACAGCCTGCCGTCCTCCCCGGCCATAATCCCCTTTACGACCACCGGCAACCGGGTGCTGGAAACGAACCAGTCCAGATCGTCCCAGGTCGCCGCAACGTCGCGGATGTCGCTGGGCCCGGCGGGGGCGTCGGCGGCGAACTTCCAGGTGTGGGTGCCCAGGTCCAGCTGGGCGTAGTTGGGTGAACCCGCTCCCACGTAGTCGTTGCGGATGTTGCGTTCCCGCTTGGGCTTGATCTTGGCGTCCAAAGTCATGCAGATGGCGGAATATCCGGCCTCCTCGGCCCGTGCGGCCATCTCCAGGGTCAATCCCCGGTCTTTGAAGAAATACTGCTGGAACCACAGCGGGCCGGACGCGGATGCGGCCACGTCCTCCAGGGTGCGCGAGGCGTGGGAACTGAGCACCATCAGCGTTCCCGCGGCTCCCGCCGCTTTAACGGTGGCGATTTCCGCTTCGGCGTGCGCCGCGCCGTGATTGCCCGCCGGGTCCAGCATGACGGGCAAGGCGATCTCCTGCCCCAGCACCGTGGTAGCCATGCTCCGTTGGTCCACATCCACCATCATGCGGGGGCGCAGCATGATGGAGTCGTACACCGCCCTGGTGCGGCGGATGGTGATTTCGTCGGTGGCGCCGCCAGCGATGAAATCGTAGTGCCCTTTCTCAATTCGCTCTCTGGCGATTTCTTCGTACTCGAAAATGTTGACCGGTTCTGCAGCCATCCTGTTTACCTCTTGGGGAAATTAATGCGATTTCGGGCATTATACATAGCGCCGTGGGAACTCACGACCAACATCCGGTCGTGCGCCACTGCTTTTCGATTATCTGCGTGGGGCGTCGATCAAGGTGAAGGCGGCGCGGAGCGGCGACCACGATGCAGCCCAGTTTCATGGCTACCACCGGGGCGACAGTGCGAACCACCACCCAGGCCGTTACTCAACGGTAACGTGGGCGAAATCTGCGGGCAATACAATCGCAATTCGGCGGTAACACCGGAGCATTAGCGTGTTCCTCAGCGATGTTGGGGGACAGACTCCCGACAAAGTCAAAACTTCCAGCTGATGGCATCACGCCGTTGGCCGACTCATTTTACCGGAGGGATCGTCCGCAATGTCTCGTATAGGATTAACCAGAGTATCCGCATTGGCGCGCCTCGTCGTTCTTGGCGCTGCCGCAGTTCTGATTACGCTCGCGCTGGCCGCCTGCGGATCCGAACCACCCCCGGCGCCTGCGGCAGCCCCCGCCGCTCCGGTCGCCAACCAGGCCCCCGCTTCGGGCAATGCGCCCGCTGCCACCGACTCCGACACCATAAAGGTGGGCATCCTGCACTCGCTGTCCGGAACCATGTCGATCAGCGAAACCGCGGTGCATGACGCCGAATTGCTGGCCATCGAGGAGATCAATGCTAGCGGCGGCGTCATGGGCAAGCAGCTGGAGGTGGTCATAGAAGACGGCGCGTCCGACTGGCCGACCTTCGCCGAAAAGGCGCGGAAGCTGCTCCAGGAGGACGAGGTATCCGTGGTGTTTGGTGGATGGACCAGCGCCAGCCGAAAGGCCATGCTGCCGGTGTTCGAAGCCAACAACGGGCTGCTGTTCTACCCGGTCCAGTACGAAGGGCTGGAGACCTCCCCCAACATCTTCTATACCGGGGCAACCACCAACCAGCAGATCGTCCCGGCGATTGAATATCTGCTGGCAGAGGGCAAGTCCAAGTTCTACCTGTTGGGTTCCGACTACGTATTCCCCCGCACGTCCAACCTGATCATCAACAAGCAGTTGGCCGCCGCCGGCATTGACGCCGTGGGCGAGGAATACACCCCCCTGGGACACACCGAGTACAGCACCGTCATCACCAAGATCAAGGCTGCCGAACCCGACGTGGTATTCAACACCCTGAATGGCGACTCCAACGTGGCCTTCTTCAAGCAGTTGAAAGACGCCGGCATCAGCGCTGAAGATCTCCCGATAATTTCGGTGAGCGTGGCCGAGGAAGAGATCACCGGGATCGGCGCCGACAACATCGCCGGACACCTGGTCGCCTGGAACTACTTCCAGACCACCGAAACTCCGGAAAACGAGAAGTTCGTGTCCGCCTTCAAGTCCAAGTACGGCGAAAACCGCGTAACCGACGACCCAATCGAGGCGGGTTACTTCGGCGTGTACCTGTGGAAAGCCGCGGTTGAAAAAGCCGGAAGCACCGATGTGGCCGCCGTCAAGGAAGCCGCCAAGGGCATCCAGTTCGCCGCGCCCGGCGGAACGGTGACCATCCACAACGAGAACCAGCACGTCTCCAAGACCGTCCGCATCGGCAAGGTCCGTGGCGACGGGCAGATCGACGAGGTCTGGAACTCCGGCGCGCCGGTGGCGCCCGACCCCTATCTGGACAGCTACGAGTGGGCCACCGGCCTCCGTGAACTGGCCCAGTAGCCTCGCTCGAAACCACTCTGTCATTGCGAGTGCAGCGCGGCAATCTCGCAATGACAGGTCGCAAAAGCCGATTACGGATGACATTCAGCTCTGCCAGCCGGATGTCATCCGTACCGCAGTCGAACCAAATTTCTTGATGGCCACAAAATGGAAGTCTGGGCACTACAACTGTTCAACGGGCTGAGCCTGAGCTCCATCCTGCTGCTGATTGCATTGGGGTTGGCGTTGTCCTTCGGGTTGATGAACGTCATCAACCTGGCGCACGGCGAGTTCATCATGATCGGCGCGTACACCACGTACGCGCTGCAGCAGGCCGCACTCAGTTTCACCGGCGACCCGCAATCGGGCATAACCTTCCTGATCGCCATTCCGGTATCTTTCGTGGTTGCCGGGGCGGTGGGATACCTGGTGGAAAACACGCTGATACGTTTCCTGTACCGGCGACCGCTGGACACGCTGCTGGCAACCTGGGGCGTCGGACTGTTCCTGCAACAACTGGCCCGCTCAATTTTTGGCGCGCCCAACGTGCAGGTCATTGCTCCGCCCTGGTTGAGCAACGCCATTCCGGTTACGGCGGACTTGGTATTGCCCATCAAGCGAGTATTCATCCTGGCGTTGGTAACGGCCTGTATCGGCGGGCTTTACTGGTACATGTACCGCTCCAACGAAGGGCGGCGCATGAGGGGCGTGATGCAGAACCGAGAAATGGCCGCCAGCCTGGGAGTGTCCACCCGCCGAGTGGACAGTTTCACCTTTGCCCTGGGCTCCGGCCTGGCTGGCATCGCCGGCTGCGCGCTGACGCTGATCGGCCCGATCGGTCCGTCGCTGGGAACGTTCTACATCGTTGACTCTTTCATCGTCGTCATCCTGGGCGGGTTGGGACAGGTACCCGGCACCATCCTTGCCGCGTTGATTATTGGGATGCTCAACACCCTGTTCGAGTTCGGCACCACCGCCGTGGTGGGCAAGGTACTGGTGTTCGCCATGGTTATACTGTTCCTGCAGTGGCGACCGGCCGGCCTGATGCGGGCCAAGGGGCGATAGCCGACCATGGCGACGCGATCGTCCATAATCACGGCAGTGCGCAACGTTTCCGCGCCGGCGCGGCTGCACGACCGGATCGGTTCGTGGGTGGCCCCGGCGGTGGTGCTGGCGGTGCTGATGCTCGCGCCCCTGGTGCTGTCGGACTTTCGAGTCGCCTTGCTGGGCAAGTTCCTGACCTTCGCCATGCTGGCCCTGTCGCTCAACCTGATCTGGGGATACGCCGGTATGTTGAGTCTGGGCCATGGGGTCTTCTTCGGGCTGGGCGGCTATGCCATGGCAATGTTCCTCAAGCTGGAATCGGCGGGAGGCAAGCTGCCGGATTTCATGTTCTGGAGCGGGTTGACGGAGCTGCCCATCTTCTGGGCGCCGTTCAAGTACGCCTGGTTCGCCTTCCCCATGACGTTCGTAGTCCCGGCGGCGCTGGCCGGAGCCATTGGCTACCTGGTGTTCCGCAGCCGGATCACTGGCGTTTACTTCGCTCTCATCACGCAGGCCCTGGCGCTCATCGTCAGCATCCTGTTCATCGGGCAGCAGCCGTACACCGGTGGCACCAACGGGATCACCAATTACACCACCATATTCGGTTACTCGCTGAATGCCCCATCAATGCAACTGATCCTCTACTACGCCAGCGTGGCGGCGGTGACCGCCGCCTACCTGCTGTGCTGGTGGCTGATATCGTCGCGTCTGGGGCGACTGCTGGTGGCGATGCGCGACGACGAGAATCGGGTCCGGTTCTCCGGCTACGACCCGGCGATCCTGAAAACGCTGGTGTTCTCGCTGTCAGCCGGCATCGCGGGCGTCGCCGGCGCGTTGTTCACACCCCAGGTCGGTATCATTTCTCCCACCATGATGAGCATCGTCCCGTCCATTGAAATAGCCATCTGGGTGGCCGTGGGTGGACGCGGCGTACTGCTGGGAGCAATCGTGGGAGCCATTGCGGTGAACAGCGCCAAGAGCGGCCTGAGCGAATCTTTCCCGGCAATCTGGCAGTATTTCCTCGGTCTGCTGTTCATCGGCGCCGTGCTCCTGTTCCCGGCGGGCATCATGGGACTGCTGCGCGGCGAGGGCTGGCGCCGTCCCTGGTGGCTGTCCGCCGAGAACCTGCGCAGCGCGATACGCGAACGCATCCCCGGAGCGAGGCGATGACCGGCAACCGACAACATCACGCCACCAGCGCCAACGGCTCGCGTCCTCGGGCCGGAGCGGGCCAGCCCATCCTGTCGGTGGAAAACCTCACGGTCAGCTTCGACGGTTTCACCGTGCTGGACGGACTGGATTTCGAGCTGGACTACGGCGAAATGCGGTTCCTGATCGGCCCCAACGGCGCCGGCAAGACGACCCTGATCGACGTGATAACCGGGAAGTCCAAGCCCAGCCGGGGCCGCATCCTATTCGACGGTGCCACCGATCTGGGCCGCCGGCAGGAACACCAACTGGTGCGCCTCGGGGTGGGTCGCAAGTTCCAGACGCCAGCCATATTCGCCAGCCTGACAGTTTACGAGAACCTGGAAGTGACGCTGGGGTTCCGAACCCGAGTCACCGGGCTTTTGAGCAAGCTGCGCCGAGCCGAGGGCGACCGCATCGTGGACACCCTGGAGAAAGTCGGCCTGCTGCACCGGGCCAAGGACACTGCGGGCGGGCTTTCGCACGGGGAAAAGCAGTGGCTGGAAATCGGAATGCTGCTGGTGCAGGAACCGAAGCTGCTGCTGCTGGACGAACCGGTGGCCGGCATGACCCGGCGGGAGCGCGACCGCACCGGTGAGCTACTGCAGTCAATTGGGGGCGACCGTTCCATCCTGGTGGTGGAACATGATATGGACTTCGTCCGGCAGTTCGCCCAGACCGTAACCGTGCTGCACCTGGGGAAGGTATTGAGCCAGGGCGCCATGGCAGAGGTCCAACAGGACCCGGAGGTGATCCAGGCCTACCTGGGCCACAGCCGGACCCGCCGGCCCCAGGCCGCCCGGGACAACGACCCGCGAGCCGCAGACCCCGTGCCGGCTGCCGATTGACGGTTATGATCTCCGCACGCTTCACTGAGCCATTGCTCTCCATCAAAGACCTGTCCGTGGGTTATGGGCAGAGCCTGGTGCTGTCCAACGTGGCCCTGGACGTGCCGCAAGGCCAGGTGGTCTGCCTGATGGGCCGCAACGGCGTAGGCAAGACGACCATGCTCAAGGCCATCATGGGCTTGCTGACTCCGCGGTCGGGCCGGATACGGTTCGGAGAGTCGGACCTGACCCGGTGGGCGCCCCACCGCCGGGCGAAGGCCGGTTTCGGGTACGTGCCCCAGGGCCGGCACATATTTCCATACCTGACCATCAACGAGAACCTGCAGATGGGCCTGGAAGCCTTCCCCGGCAAGAAGGGGCGGCCGGAAGCAATGGACCGAATGTACAGTCTGTTCCCGGCCCTGAAGGTCAACCCGGGAAAGGTGGCCGGCACGCTAAGCGGAGGCCAGCAGCAGCAGCTGGCCCTGGCACGCGCGCTGATCCGCCGACCCACTCTCCTGTTGCTGGACGAACCCACCGAAGGCATCCAGCCGTCGATAGTGCAGGAGATCGAAGACCTCCTGCACCGGCTGCGGGAACAGAAAGAAACCACGATCCTGCTGGTGGAGCAATTCCTGGACTTTGCCCTGGGCATTGCCGATTACTGCTACGTGATGGAGAAGGGAGCCATCGTCCTGGAGGGCGCCGCGAGAGACCTGGACCACAACCTGGTCCGGGATTACGTAGCGGTGTAGATCCGGCACGAGATGAACCAAGCGAGGGATAGCCATGTCAACTGAAACATCCACCGCACAGGATTTCGTACTGCGAACCGCGCGGGAGAACGACGTCAAGTTCATTCGACTGTGGTTCACCGACATCCTGGGCAAGCTCAAGGGTTTTGCGATAACCGCCGACGACCTGGCAGACGCCCTGGAACGGGGTGTGGGGTTCGACGGCTCCGCCATTGACGGTTTCGCCCGTTACCACGAAAGCGATATGCGGGCCTATCCGGACCCGGCTACCTTCGAACTGCTTCCCTGGCGCCCGCGGCAGAACGCAGTGGCCCGGATGTTCTGCAACATACGCCAACCGCGGGGGCAGGTTTTCCCCGGCGATCCCCGCTACGTCCTGAAGCGGAACCTGGACAAGGCGGCCGAATTGGGCTTCACCTACAACGTCGGAGCGGAGCTGGAATTTTTCTATCTGAAGAACGCCGGCGCTCCCGAGTTGCTGGATCACGACGGCTACTTCGACCAGCTTTCCAGCTACCCGGCCTCCGACCTGCGCCGGGACACGGTCCTCAACCTGGCTGAGATGGGCATCCCCGTCAAATACTCCCACCACGAGGGTGCGCCTAGCCAGCACGAAATCGACCTGGAGTACACCGACGCCCTGACCATGGCCGACAATCTGATGACGGCCAAGTTGGTCATCAAGGAGTTGGCTCAGCTGCAAAGCGTGTACGCCACCTTCATGCCCAAACCGATCTCCGGCATCAACGGGTCCGGCCTCCACATGCACCAGTCACTTTTCGAGGGCGAGGTCAACCGGTTTTACGACGCCGACGACGAACAGTACCTATCCCTGCTGGGCAAACAGTTCATCGCCGGGCTGATCGCCCACGCGCCGGAGATCACGCTGGTCACTAACCAATGGGTCAACTCCTACAAGCGGCTCATCCCCGGCTACGAGGCGCCCGTGTACGTGTCCTGGACCTACGTGAACCGCTCCGACCTCATCCGAGTGCCCAGCTTTGAGAGGGGCGAGGAAGCCTCCATTCGCATCGAGTACCGCGCCCCCGACCCGTCGTGCAACCCCTACCTGGCCTTCAGCGCGATGCTGGCTGCGGGGCTCAAAGGCATCACGGAGCAGTACCAGGTTCCGGCGCCGGTGGTGGGCAACGTCCACGAGATGTCGCCGCAGCGTCGGCAATCGCTGGGCATCCGGACGCTGCCCTCCAGCCTGGGCGAGGCGATCAACCTAGCCGAAACCAGCGAGCTGCTTTACGAAGCCCTGGGCGACCACGTGTTCAACAGCCTCATAGAGAACAAAAACATCGAATGGGATGAATACCGCTCCCAGGTCACCGACTACGAAGTTGCCCGTTACCTGTCCACGCTGTAATACCCGAGGCGACGTCCCATGATGCTAACCCCCCGCGAATCGGAAAAGTTGCTGATCTACGTTGCCGCCGACCTGGCCCGCAAGCGACGGGACCGCGGCCTGAAGCTCAACGTGCCGGAATCGGTGGCATTGATCACGGAGGCGATCCTGGAAGGCGCCCGCGACGGCCGCACCGTGGCCGAGGTGATGGAGCTGGGTCGCCAGGTGCTGACCCGCGATGACGTGATGGAGAGGGTGCCGGAACTGGTGGACCTGGTACAGGTGGAAGCCACCTTCCCCGACGGCACCAAGCTGGTGTCCGTCCACGACCCCATCGTATAAACGCGACGCCGCCGGCAGCAAAACGATGAGCCATCCCAGCGAGTTTTACATCATCGCGGACGAACCCGTCGAGATAAACGCCGGCCGTCCAACCCGCACCATCGCGGTGTCCAACACCGGCGACCGGGCCATACAGGTCGGCTCTCACTTCCACTTCTTCGAGGTGAACCGGGCGCTGCGGTTTGACCGGGAGGCGGCCTTCGGAATGCGCCTGGATATACCTGCCGGAACCGCCGTCCGTTTCGAGCCGGGCGACCGGAAGGACGTGCCCCTAGTAGCCATCGGCGGGGCCCGGCGCGTTCGGGGCCTGAACGGCCTGACTGACGGCAGCCTGGACTCTCCCGTCGTGCGAAATCGAGCCCAAGACAGCATGACCCGCCGGGGCTTTGCCAACCAGCCGCCCGGCGATCCTTCCGCAACCGACGAGGCGTAATATGGCCCGAATCAGTCGCCGGCAATACGTGGAACTCTACGGCCCCACCGTGGGAGACCGATTCCGCCTGGCCGATACCTCTTTGGTCTGCCAGGTCGAGCAGGACCTGCTGACCCACGGGGACGAGCTGGTTTTCGGCGGCGGCAAATCCGCCCGCGACGGTATGGGGCAAGCGTCGGAGATGACCAACCGCAACGGGGCGTTGGACCTGGTCATCACCAACGCCATAATCATGGATCCCGTCCTGGGCATCATCAAGGCCGACATCGGGGTGCGCCAGGGCTTCATTGTCGCGGTGGGCAAGTCGGGCAATCCCGGCGTCATGGACGGCGTGCATCCGGATCTGGTGGTGGGCCCCGGGACCGAAGTGATTGCCGGGGAGCACCTGATCGCGACCCCCGGCGGCGTAGACTCCCACATTCACATGATCGCGCCCCAGCAGGTGCATCACGCGCTGTCGAATGGCATCACCACCATGCTCGGCGGCGGAACGGGACCGGCCGACGGCACCAACGCCACCACCTGCACGCCCGGGC
The DNA here is from genome assembly GCA_965197635.1 of Dehalococcoidia bacterium. Taxonomy (GTDB): domain Bacteria; phylum Chloroflexota; class Dehalococcoidia; order Lucifugimonadales; family UBA3495; genus Bin87. Next base: position 1,782,914 of record CBDANN010000008.1, on the reverse strand, counting down.
CCTGGAACATCGCCCGGATGCTGGAAGCCGCCGAGCCCCTGCCCGTCAACTGGGGACTGCTGGGCAAGGGCAACGCCAGCGATCCGGCTCCCCTCGAAGAGCAGCTACGGGCCGGAGCCAGTGGGCTCAAACTGCACGAGGACTGGGGCACCACGCCGGCCGCCATCGACTGCTGCCTGGCGGTGGCTGACCGGTTCGACGTGCCGGTGGCCATCCACACCGACACCCTCAACGAAGCCGGGTTCGTCGAAGACACCATCGCAGCCATTGACGGGCGGGTCATCCATACCTATCACACCGAGGGCGCCGGAGGCGGGCACGCCCCCGACATCATCCGCATCGCGTCGGAACTGAACGTGCTGCCGTCGTCCACCAACCCCACCCGCCCGTACACCGTCAACACCCTCACCGAGCACATGGACATGCTGATGGTATGCCATCACCTGAGTCCCCGGGTGCCCGAGGACGTGGCGTTCGCCGAAAGCCGCATTCGGCCGGAAACCATGGCCGCGGAGGACGTGCTGCACGACCTGGGCGTTATCAGCATGTACGCTTCCGACTCGCAAGCCATGGGCCGGGTGGGAGAGAACTTCACGCGCCTGTTCCAAACCGCCGACAAGATGCGGCAGTTCAAGGGGAAGCTCCCGGAAGATTCGCCGGACCACGACAATTTCCGGGTGTTGCGCTACCTGGCCAAGCTGACCATCAACCCCGCTGTTACCCACGGCATATCCCACCTGGTGGGGTCGCTGCAACCGGGCAAACTGGCGGATATTGTGCTGTGGCCGGTGGGCAGCTTTGGCGCCAAGCCGAAGCTGATCATCAAAGGCGGCATGATCTGCTGGGCCGTCATGGGCGATCCCAACGGTTCCATACCCACGGCCGAGCCGTCCTTTTACCGCCCCATGTTCGGGGCCCTGGGCAAGGCGGTTGGCAGCACGTCTCTAACGTTTGTATCCGGCGCGGCATACGAGGCGGGTGTTCACCATGAACTGGGGTTGACCCGGCGAGTCGAGCCGGTGCGGGGCTGCCGAACCATCACCAAGCGGCAGATGGTTCGCAACGACGCCATGCCGGTCATTGAGGTTGACCCCGACACGTACACGGTGCGCGTGGACGGGGAAATTGCCACGGTCCCGCCGGCGGAACGCCTGAGCCTGGCGCAGCTCTACTTCCTGGTCTAGCAAGGGACACATGCAATGAGCAACGAAGCCGGCCGGCGTTTTCTCACGGCTCTGCAGTTGGCCGATTCCTTCTTCCCATCGGGGATGTACGCCCATTCCCAAGGGTTGGAAAGCATGGTGAGCCGGGGCTGGGTCGCCGGCCCGGCCGAGGTGGAGCAGTACCTGCGCAACCTGCTGGTCTGGTCGATCCTGCCCTCCGATGGCGTGGCGTTGCTCAACGCCCATGTCGCCGCCGAGGACGGCGACCTGTCGAAGCTTACTAATATCGACTGGCATCTGCATGCGATGAAATTGCCGGAACAACTGAGGCTGGCCTCGTGCCACACCGGCCGGCGTGTCATGGACGAATCCGGGCCACTGCTGGAAGGCCGGCATGGATCGGCCGTCTGCGCGGATTTCCGGCAACTGGTGGCGAACCGGGAAACGCCCGGCACCGGTGCAGTCGCCCTGGGGGCGGTGACCGGCGCGGCCGGCATCGGCGCCGACAGCGGGTTGCTGATGTTTTGCCACAGCTTTGCGGTGGGTGTGTTGGGCGCGGCCCAGAGGCTGCTGCCGCTGACCCATTCGGAAGCCCAGCTCATTCTTCACAGTATTCAAGAACCCGTGGCCCATCGGACCGCTGAGTTGAAAACCCGCGACTGGCGAGATATGACATCGTTCAGCCCGCAGGCCGACATCGCCGCCATGCTCCACGAGCATGACGACGTGCGGATGTTTGCCAGTTGAGGCGCACGGCAACATCGGAGAGAGACGGATGAGAAACGTTCCCAGAGTAGGCGTTGGCGGGCCGGTGGGGTCGGGCAAAACGACGCTGGTGGAAAAGCTGGTGCCCATGCTACTGGATAGAGGCCGCCATCCGGTGGTCGTTACCAACGACATTTTCACCAGGGAGGACGCCGAACACGTCACCAACACACTGCGAGGCGTATTCGACATCGGCCGCATTCGCGGCGTTGCCACTGGGGCCTGTCCTCATACGGCGGTCCGGGAAGATCCCAGCCTGAACCTGCTGGCGGTGGAAGAATTGACCGATGCCTACCCCGACTCGGATATCGTGCTGATCGAAAGCGGCGGCGACAACCTGACGCTAACGTTCAGCCCCGCGCTCGCGGATTACCAGATCTACGTCATCGACGTGGCCGCCGGTGACAAGATCCCCCGCAAGCGGGGACAGGGCATCACCCAAACCGACCTGCTGGTGGTGAACAAGACCGATCTGGCCCCTTACGTCGGCGCGGACCTGGACGTGATGCGCCGCGACCTGAACGTGGTTCGGGGAGCGCTGCCCTACGTTTTCACCAACTGCCGAACCGGCGAAGGACTGGACGACGTGCTGGACCGAATCCTGGGCGGGGTAGCAGATGCTGCGTCAGGTTGCTGAGCCCACCCATTGCACGCGGCGCGGGCTGGCGGAGCTGGTTCTGGAACAACGGGCCGGTCGAACTCGCCTGACCCGCTCCCGCACCAGGCCACCGCTGGTGGTGCAGCAGGCCCTGTATCCGGACGACGCCGTACCCGACATGGCGTTCGTGTTTCTCGCCAACCCCACCGGGGGTCTGCTGAGCGACGACCGCCAGGACATCTCCGTCGAGGTGCGCTCCGGAGCCAAAGCGCACGTGACCACTCAAAGCGCCACCAAGATTTACACGATGGAGGGTGGCATCGCGAAGCAGCGTGTGAACCTCAACGTCTCCGGCGGCGGATTCCTGGAATACCTGCCGGACCCGGTCATTCCTTTTCGTGGCGCCAACCTCGAACAACACGTCGCCATCACGCTGGAGCCTGGCGCGATTGCGATGGTTTGGGACGTCATCACGCCCGGGCGAGTCGCCATGGGGGAGTCATTTGCCTACCGCCGCCTCAGCAATCGCCTGGCAGTACACCGCCACCGTGGGCGTCCGGCGTATCGGGAAGCCTATGACCTGGCGCCGGCGGACGGCTACCCAGTAGGCAAAGCCGTGCTTGGAGCGACGGACCGATGCGAATCTCCGCTCCAACCGGGGCTGACTTTTGGATCCATGCTGATACTGTGCGACGCCGGGTTGGCCGCGCCCTTGCTCGACAGGCTGCGAGAGTCAATATCTAACTGCGCCGGGGCGCAAGCCGGCGCATCCAGACTGCCCGACGGGAATGGACTGGGCGTCAAGGTCATCGGCACGAGTTGCGCGGCGGTTCAGTCGGCGCTGAGCCATTTCTGGACAACGGCGAGGCGGGAATTGCTGGGGGTCCCGGCGCCTTTCTTGCGGAAATATTGACCGGCCGATCTCGCCGCCCGTGGGATTGCCGAAAATGCGTTCCCGGCCGCCGAGGCGTTCGGTGCGATTGCCCGAATACCTGACAAGTAAGGATGCAGATTCCGAATAAGACGGCAGCAACTGGCAGTGGCGTGAGCTGCCGCCCTCGCGTCGTGGTGGTGAGGAGGGAGCCTGTCAAGGGCGATGGTATGGAGGTGTTGGAAAAGCGGTGTCCAACAGGGCGGAGCCACCGTGAGCGGCCGAGTGGCAGAGTTTAGACACTATTGGACCGTTGCTTGCGTTGACCGCACCCGTATCACAGGAGCAGACTTGGGATCCAACTTTCCGACACTGGAGATCATGAAAGTATTTGTCGTCCCATACGCGGTAATCGATGATGCGGCCGGTATCGTCCGGGTCCGCGCCGAGAGTTGGCGCGCTGCCTGCCGCGGGATAGTGCCGGATGCGTTTCTGGACGCGATTGACGTTGCCGAGTGGTCCGAACGTCAGCGCCGGAACATGGAAGAGCAACCCGACGAACGCGATGAGTTCGTCGCGGAAACCGGAGGCCGGGTAGTTGGATGGGCAGTGGGAGGGTCGAACCGGGACGCTTCCTACGATTATGCCGGCGAACTCTACGCGATATACCCGCTGCCAGCGTACCAACGCTTGGGAATCGGGTCCAAACTGACTGCCGCGACGGTTCGGTGGCTGACCAACCAGGGAATAAATTCGATGATCCTCTGGGTCCTGGAGGACAACCATCCGGCCCGTCGCTTTTACGAAACGTTGGGCGGCCACCTTTGTGGTGCGCGCCAGACCTAGATAGCTGGAGTGTCGCTGTCGGAAGTGGCCTACGGTTCAACGGATCTGACAGTAGTCGCGGAAAGCAGCGTACAACCCCTATCTTCAGGTTAGCGAAACCGAACCGATACGGTATGCTGGTCGGTAAAGGTCGTGAACGATGCGCATAGACGTGGGTGAATGGCAAATCAGGAGCTTTCGTGCCCAAGACACTGCGGCGTTGGCCCGGTACGCCAACAATCGCAACGTGTCGCGGAATCTGCGCGACGCTTTTCCACATCCTTACACCATGGCCCACGCCGAAACGTGGATCAGCTTCGCGGCACAGCAATCGACGGAGACTGACTTCGCCATAGCTTCCGCAACTGAGCTGATCGGCGGGATCGGGCTTAGACTGCAGCGGGACGTTCACCGCCTATCGGCCGAGGTCGGGTACTGGTTGGGGGAACCCTTCTGGGGACGGGGCATCGCCACCGCCTTGTTGCGGGCATTCACCGAATACGCCTTCGCCCAGTTCGACTTGGTGAGGCTCTACGGTTACGTCTACGAATGGAACCCAGCATCGGCCCGGGTGATGGAGAAGGTCGGTTATACCTGCGAAGGTCGTTTGCAAAAGAGTGTCGTCAAGGACGGGCAGATCATGGACCAGTTCCTTTACGCGATTACGAGATGACCCCAGCCGCGTACGACATTGCTTGAGATGGCAGCGGTGAAGGGCCAATGCGCCATCGCGGAGGTCGCTGCCAGTGCGACACCCTGATGACCCGGTTCGTGCTGAAAGGCCGGTCTGACGACCCTCAGCTAACGTGGGACATCCCGTTTGGTGACGGCGGAATGATGCCGACTAGAACGCACGGCATGGACGCCGATACCCCGGTCAATTTGGAGATGATGGTGAGCCCGAGAGTTGGCAGTGAGGCGACGTTGCAGAACCTCAAATGGGTCGATTTTTCACCCGCGAGGTTGCCAGGGGTACAACACGCATTGCTGAGGAAATATCAAACGGTTTCGCCGTGGTAGCGAATGAAGTTATCGCCTTGGAACTGGAGACGGGTGAGTCGGTACGGGCGCCGGCCCGACAGTCCGGTCGGATGGCGGCCGATCCGGCTCTGTAATGACGCCTGCTGCCTAATACTACAGTCGCGCTTGCCTTTGGTAGGATAGGCCCATGATTACTGGTGAGAGCGGAGGAGTTGGAAATGGGTCAGACATTACTGGAGCGAGAGGAAGCGCTGGAGTGGGAGGCTGGGCTCCAGGAGCTGCACGGGCGTATCGCGTCGCGTTTCAGCCGTAGTGAGTCTCGTCAGCGGGCGCTGGCGTACCTGAAAGGATTGCTGGGGTCGGTGGAGCGCAAGAACGGGTGGCAGTTGGCCGAATATGCTGGCGACGCCACGCCCGACGGTGTGCAGCGTCTGCTGGCGGTGTACCACTGGGACGCGGACCAGGTGCGGGACGACCTGCAAGGGTACGTGGTGGAGCATTTGGGCGATCCCGGCGGGGTGCTGGTGGTGGATGAGACGGGGTTTCTGAAGCAAGGCCGGAAGTCGGTGGGGGTGAAGCGTCAGTACAGCGGCACGGCGGGGAAGGTGGAGAACTGTCAGATCGGAGTGTTCCTGGCCTATGGCAGCCGACGGGGCGCGGCCTTTCTGGATCGGGAGCTGTATCTGCCCCAGGAATGGGCGGAGGATGTGGAGCGGCGGCGGGAAGCCGGTGTCCCGGAAGGGGTGGTCTTTCATACCAAGGCACAACTGGCTCAGGAGATGATCGCCCGCGCGGTGGCGGTTGGGGTGCCCTTTGCCTGGGTAACGGGGGATACGGTGTACGGCAATGACCGGAAACTGCGGCGGTGGCTGGAGGAGCAGGCCCTGCCCTACGTGCTGGCGGTGAAGAACAACGAGCCGCTGTGGGCGGATACGGAGGATGGCTCGGCACAGGTGGCGGCCCGTGAACTGGCCCAGCAGATACCCGATGACCGGTGGCAACGCCTGAGCGCTGGGGAGGGCAGCAAGGGGCCGCGCCTCTACGATTGGGGTTGGTTGCCGATAGGACCCTGGTCAGCACTGGATCAGGGGCGTTGGCTGCTGGTGCGTCGCAGCATTGCCGATCCTGATGACCTGGCCTACTACGCCTGTTTTGGCGCAGCGGAAACGCCGCTGGCGGAACTGGTGCGCGTGGCGGGCACCCGGTGGATCATCGAGGAGGTCTTCAAGGAGGCCAAACAGGAGGTGGGGCTGGATGAGTATGAGGTGCGCCGGTGGGTCGGCTGGCACCGGCACATCACCCTGGCGCTGCTGGCCCATGCCTTTCTGGCGGTAATCCGGTCCTATGCCGCCGGTGGCGATGGTAAAAAGGGGATATGTTCCCGGGAGAACTCATCCCACTGACCGTGCCCGAGGTCAGACGGTTGCTGTGCCGGCTGCTGTGGCTGCCCCGTGGCAGTCCTGCCCTGACCATCCACTGGTCGGGATGGAGACGGCGGCACCAAGCCCGGGCCATGCAATGTCACTACCGGAGACACCTTCAGAAACCTGCTCCTCAAGAGCGACTGTAATACTAAATCGGATTGTGATAGCAAGAGTGGCAATGGCGGTTCAGGTCTACCGTTTTCCTGCTCAAATTGACAGTGCAATGGTACCCCCGAAGAATACCGGTTTACAGTTTCTAGAGTGACCATACCGGCCCATAAAATAGCGCTTATCTTCGGTTTCGTTCGGGGATTTGCCCGATTATGGTTTCTTGACGTTTCACTGCAGTCTATATATCACCAGTCGAAATATGGTAACGAAAGTGGTAACACAAGGGCCGAAATCATGGCGCGCGGTACGAGAATTGACGGTCGGCCACAACCGTTGACGGCGGCTTTTGTAAGGACAATCAAGAACCCAGGGCGATACCCGGATGGGCCAGGCAGTCATGGGTGCTTCCTCTTGGTTAAACAGGGTTAGAGTGAGCGCCCGGCGAAATCTTGGTCTCAACGGTCGCGAATCGGTGGGAAATCGTGCGATATCCGAACATTGATGCCGAAAGTCCGCCGACACAGCGGTCGCCGGCAACCCTACCGGCATCAACATTTGATACGATCCGGGAATAGACAGGTGCCATTTCTACTGAACGGTTAGCCGGACATTTTCCCTGAACATCGACAGCCGAGAGTCGACCATTGAGCCGCCCGCGGCGCCCACTTTACCGCCGCCGTTTACAGCGGAAGCCGTTCCACGCCAATTGAGTACCAAAGTTGGCGGCGGTATTCGGGTCCCCCCTGAGAGCTTTCCAAATCCGCCGCGCGTTTACTCGGCATTCCGCCGTTTCTTGGCATCATCCTATCATGTAACAACAGAATGTCATGATATGCATCATGCTCTCACTTTGCGGTGTCGGAGATGGTGTGTTCCGCCAGTTCCTGTGGGCTGGCTCGCATCAGCGCGGCGGGAATGATGGCCAACAGGGCGATGATGCCGGCCGCGCGGTAGAAATCGTGGAACAGGTCCAGGCTGGCGGTTTGCAGGGTTGCCTGGTATTCGGCAAATGCTTGCGCCCGCTCCGCGGCGTCCAGCCCGGTCATGGTCAGGGGTGACGGAGTATCGGTGAAGATGGTCAGCATTTCGTTGACGCCCCACGCCGACAGCGCTGCCAGGCCCAGCGTCATCCCTAGCATCCTTGCCACGACAATCATCGACGCGGCGACGGCCCGGTAGTCGGACGGCGCGGCGGCGATGGCCCGGTGCATCAAGGGCGCGATCACCAACCCGAAACCGACGCCGGCGACGACCATATCAATAGTCAGGCGGGGCTCCGCAATCTCAATCTGCCACCCGCTGAGGCGGAACATACCGGCGGCAATCAACGCCAGCCCCGGGACAGCTATCCAGCGGGCATCGACCCACCGCAGCAGCATCCCGCCCGCCACGGCGCAAACCGGAATGGTTGCCGTCATCCGCAACAGCCACAGGGCGGCGGTGAACGAGTCCACCGGACGTTGCGGCACGTCCATCACGGTATTCGCCATGATGACCGTTGTTGCCATGGCGACGATGAGGGCGATGCCCACCAGCAGCTGGGCCAGATTGGCCGTCAAGAATGCCCAGGCCCGGAACAACGACGCGGACAAAATCGGCTGCGCCGTCCGGCGATGTAGAATCGCCAGCATCCCGACGGACGCCAGGCATCCCGCCAGCAGCCACCAGGGCGTCAGGGAGGACAGCCGGAACAGACCTTCGTGGGCCACCGCCAGGCACAATAGGGCGAGGGCGGCGGTCAGGGCCACCGCGCCCCGGTAGTCCATTCGTGCGCCGTCAAAGCGCCGGTCGGACACCCACAACAGAGCCACCGCGATAACCGCCGCCTGGGGCACGTTGAGCCAGAATATGGCCCGCCAGCCCCAAATCTCGATCACCGCGCCACCATAGGCCGGGCCCAGCATACTGCCCGCTTCGGCGGCGCCGGCCACGATGCCTAGGGCCAGCCCCCGTTGTTGCGGGGATACCAGCGCGGCGGCAATGGCCAGGCTGACGGGAACCGCGCCGCCGCCACCGATGGCCTGCACCACTCGAGCGGCCACAATCTGATGCAGCGGATCAATCAACTCGTTCAGCCATGCCCACTGCCCCGAGAGGGCCACCAGTGTCGTGCCGACCGCGAATATTGCCAGGGAGATGAGATACAAACGCCGGTATCCGTACACGTCGGCCATCCGCCCCAGTAAGGGCATGGCAACGGTATAACCAAGCAGGTAGGCCGTGACGACCCAGATGACCGTTTCCAGGCGGAAGATCGTGACCTTCAGATCGGCCATCACGGCGGGCAGCGCAGTGACGACCACGGTCTGGTCCAGGGCGGTGATGAAAGTTCCGGCGGCGATGGCGGCAACTATCAGCCACGGCGGGAGCCGGCGTTTTGCGAGACCAGGCAGCATACTGCGAGCCGGCCCGGGGGGTGCGAGAGCCTACCCGCCGGTCAGGTCGATGAAATTGTCGGGCGGCTCGATGGCGACCGGCTCGTTGATGCCAGTGAGCGTTATGCTGCGCACGGTGTCCGGATCGTCAAATTGGCCCACGGCGCCCGTGGCGCGCAGCCGCCGCAAGAGTTTCTGATCGGCGCCGGTCCAAACCTCGACCTGCAAAATTTGTCCTTCTTCAGCCGTGACGGGCAGCCAGTCCATTGTGGACGCGGGAGCGGTCCCCGATATCTTGTAGGTCGCCGTGTCGTCCAGCGTTTCCTGGCCGGCGAGGGTGGGATCAGCGATTGCGGCCACCACGTCGGCGATGATTTCGTGGAGCCTGCCGGCGGGTATCGGCGCCAACTTGGGCGATTGCTTGATCCACGCTCCGGACAGGGGATCGGCGTTATAGTACCCGTCGGGGGTGATCACAGTCTTCATTTGGATGTACGTGCCTGATTCCGGTTCCGTTTCGGGGCTGGACACCAGATAGGCGTCAACGGTGAAGTCCGCCCCCAGATCGGCGTCCCAGCTGCCGGCCACTTCGGTTATTTTGGCGCTGAACGCGCGGATGAAAATGCTGCCGCTTTCGTGGGTCACGTGAAACTTGGCGGATTGCGCGGCTCGCAGGTTTGCCGCCGTTTCAGTGAGCAACGCCACCGGGTCGATAGCGGGAGTTGCGGTCGGCTCGGGCGTCGTAGTGCTGCCGCACGCTGCCACCAGAGCCAGAACCGCCACGAGCGCCACCATGACGGTGGGAACGGGAAACCTCATCAGCGAGTGGACCAAACTGCGATGCCGCCAGCGGCGATGTCGTGCAGGCCCCCGCCGTCAGCAGTCTCGGCGACGTACAAATGGGATCCGCTAGCGCCGCTTCCGTTGCGCCGCTCGGATAGGAACTGCTGAGTGCCGGCGACGACCAGCGCCGAGCCGTCCGGAGCCCAGGGCGAATGACTGCGAGCGTACTGGTCAAAAAAGGCCAACATCAGGAAGGTCTCCCCGCTGGGTGAGAAGCGCAATCCGCCTACCGCCTGGTCGCTGTCCTCCGCAGGGTCATCGCCCGTGGCGCTTGAAGCAATGCGCCACTCCATCGTCCTGTCCTCGGAATTGAGGGCAACCCACGCCAGACGGTTGCCGTTGGGTTCCCAGAAGAAACCCAGCACCCAATCGTCATCCTTGATGGTGCGTTCGGCGTTGCCGTCGGCGGCAACGATGCGGAGCCGGCGGTAGGCCGGCGCGCCCTCAACCTGGCGGTCCGCCACGGCGATGGCCTGGCCATCCGCCGACCACAGAAAAGCGCACGTGCCTTCTACTTCGGCCAGGCGCAGCGGGGCATAATCCGGATCACTGGGCCGGCCCACCCACATGGCCTCGCTGTCGCCGCCCGGCGCCGACCACGCCAGTTGCATCCCATCGGGAGACCAGGCCGGGGTGCGGAAGGACCGTGAGCGGCTCAGGGGTTGGGTGGTCAATTGCCCGGCGGTGTCATCCAGGCGCAAGACACTGACCTCTTCGCCGCTGTGGACAGCCAGTGCCGTGCTGTCGGGCGACCAGTCGAAATAGAGCGGCGCGCCGCGTTGCACCGGCAGAGCCGACGCAGGTGTTGCCGTTCCGGCGACCGGGTTGGCGTCCACCACGAACAGGGTCAAACCCTCCGGCGTAGCCACCGTGACGCCCAGTCGCTGTCCGTCCGGCGACCATTGGACATAATGCGGAGTTCCGTCGGCAATGGTCAGCGGCGCCTCGTTGACAAATACCGCTCCCCCGACGCCGGTGGAAGCCTCCAGGGACTGAACGCTGATTTCGGCGTCGCTGGGCGAGCTGCCCGTGATGAGCGACACCGCGATACGGTTGCCATCCGGCGACCAGACGGGCCAACTGTAAATCCGGTCCCGGGAAACGGGTTGGGCCAGCACGCCGCTGGAGCGCGCAACCGTGCCCGTCGTCAGCAGGCTGCGGTCGGTGCCATTGGGGTTGATGGTGACGAGCTGCGCGTCGGAGTCGATGTAGGCAATGCGGTTTATGGGCATGGTCGGAGCCGGGTGGGTGGAATTTTCGGAATCGGATGCGCACGCCAGCGACGCCGTAAAAATCACCGCCACTGCGACCAGTGCCAGATACCATTGCTGAGCGTCGGCCGAGATGAACCGGGCCGGCGGCCTCGCCGACAACGGGGTCATTCGCGCGTGCATTGGCGTTACGGTAGCATTCCGCAACCCAATTATCAATCGGCGGGGTTCGCTCGGTAGCGTTCCGTATTAGGTGGTTTGATTCCATAGATGTCGTTGCTAGTGCGGGTAGGGGCGAATGGCCATTCGCCCCTACGGACGGAAACCACCTAAATCGGAACGCTACCGAATTCGCTCGTAAGGGTTTAGAACCGTGATGCAGTTGCAACTCCAAATTCTTCGTACCGGCGAAAGCAGGAATGAAGGGTTTAGCGCGATTGTCCGGCGCGCCATCAGGGTTATTCGGTTGGTCATTGCGAGGACCGCAGCCACTCATCCTGAGCCTGTCGAAGGACGTGTCAATCCCGTCCGGCACTTACCAACCATGCCCAAACGACCTTGCTGCGCCGACGAGATTGCCATGCTGCGCTTGCAATGACAAAAGGAAACCCGAAAACCCGGTGCGCGCGAGGTAGCGGCGACGGTTTATCGACCTCATTTGTGGTTTAATGGCGGTTGTTATCCAGCGCCCAGGAGGTCTGCGAGTTGAGCGTCAATTTTGAAAACCTCGCCACGCCGGGAGAAAATCCACCGGCTGGCCGCGTGCTCATGGTGCAGGGTACGGCGTCCCACGTGGGCAAGAGCGTGCTGGTTTCGGCGTTGTGCCGGATGCTGCGGCAGGACGGGTTGCGCGTCGCCCCCTTCAAGGCGCAGAACATGTCCAACAACTCCTACGTAACCCCGGACGGCGGCGAGATTGGTCGCGCCCAGGCGGTCCAGGCGGAGGCCGCCGGCGTGGACGCCCGCGTCGAGATGAACCCGGTCCTGCTCAAACCGGAGGCGGACAGCCACGCCCAAGTCGTGCTGATGGGACGCCCGCTCACCTCGGCCCGGGCCCGGGACTACTTCGACCTCAAGACGACCCTTTGGGAATCGGTGGCCACGTCGCTGGATACTCTGCGCAGCCAGTACGACGTGGTCGTCATCGAGGGCGCCGGCAGCCCGGCGGAGATCAACCTGAAGGCTACCGAAATCGTCAATATGCGGGTCGCGCTGTACGCCGGGGCGCCGGTGCTGTTGTGCGGCGACATTGACCGGGGCGGCGTGTTCGCGTCGCTGGTGGGCACATTGCAGCTTTTGGACGACGCCGAGCGGGACGCCGTGAAAGGCTTCCTGATCAACAAGTTCCGCGGCGACGTTTCCTTGCTCACCGACGGCCTGACCTGGCTGGAAGACTACACCGGCAAACCGGTGGTGGGCGTGGTGCATCACTTCCGCGACATCCACATTCCAGAGGAGGACTCGGTGGCACTGGACATCACTCCGCCGCATTCGTCCTCGCCCGACGTGCTGGACGTGGCGGTGGTGCACGTGCCTCATATCTCCAACTTCGACGACTTTGACCCCCTGGCCCGTGAGCCGGGGGTAGCGCTGCGCTACGTGCAGCACGGCGACCGGCTGGGACGTCCCGACCTGGTGATCCTGCCCGGCAGCAAGACCACCATCCCCGACCTGCTCTGGATGGAACGACAAGGGTTGTCGGACGCCGTGATCGGAGCGTTCCATAGTGGCTCAGCGGTCGTCGGCATCTGCGGAGGCTACCAGATGCTCGGCAAGACGCTGCTGGACCCGGACGGGATCGAATCCTCCATTGGCGCGGCGGACGGCCTGGGCTTGCTGCCCCTGGTCACCACTTTTGCCGGCACCAAAGAGACCCATCGTGTCCAGGCCACGGTGCGGGCCGAGGCGGCCAGGTCGGGCGGACTGCTGTCGGGCGCGGACGGTGAAACGGTGGTCGGCTACGAGATACACATGGGGCGCACGGCCGGCGAGGGCATCGTCCCACCCTTTGCCGTTTTCGACCGGGCCGACGCTCCGGTAACCTCGGAAACCGCCCTGGAAGGCGCACTGGATACCACCGGTCGGGCGATGGGCACCTACATACACGGCCTGTTTCACAACGCCGGCGTTCGCCGGGCCATGCTTCAGGAGTTGGCCCGGCGCAAAGGGGTCGCACTCCCGGAGGGCGTGGACGTGGGGCGGGACCGCGAGTATGACCGCTTGGCCGACTGGGTACGCTCCAGCCTCCGCATGGAGTTGGTGTACGACATGATCGGGTTGACGCCGGATTTATGAGCGTGATCCATCTGGTATTGGGCGGCATCCGGTCGGGCAAGAGCGCTTTCGCCGAGCAGTTGACTGCGGATTTGGCAAATGGCCGACCGGTGGCTTACCTGGCGACGGGGGTGGCTACGGACTCGGAAATGGCCGAGCGCATCCGATTGCACCAGGAACGCCGGCCCGATGAATGGCAGACTGTCGAGGCTCCCTTGAACCCGGTTCGCGCCTGGCAAGAATCTGACGGGTTCACCGGCAGCGCAGGGGTACTGATGCTGGATTCGCTGGACGGCTGGGTGTCCAACCTGCTGATTGAACACGAGGGCACGCCGGCGACGGAGCTGACGGCGCGGACGGTGGGCGCGGTGCGGCGCTTTGCCGCCTTCATTCGCGAAATGGATTCCGACGCCGTAATCGTCAGCAGCGAGGTAGGCCAATCGCTGGTGGCTACTTCGTCGCTGGGCCGGCAATTCCAGGACCTGCTGGGAACGGTGAATCAAGCCATGGCCGCGGACGCGGACGGCGTGACACTGGTGGTGGTGGGCATACCGGTGCCAATAAAGACACGCCCGTAGGGGCGACGCATGCGTCGCCCCTACACCTATATGCTACCCTTGCCTCATGCTTGGCGACGTCATCGGAACGGCTACGGCGCTTGCTCCCGGAACGTGCGGCGAACTGGTGCAAGGGATGACTGGCGGCGTGGACTTCCTGGTCACCTGCCCCATCAACCAGTTCTCGCGGGCTACGGTTACGCTGAAACGCGACGCAGCTGCCGACCCCGACGATCGCGTGCGCGGGGTTGACCACCTGCCCAAGACCCGGCAGGCGGTGGCGGCGACGCTGGCCCGACTGGAAGATTGCATCAGCGTACCGGGGCTGGCAGCCGAGGTGTCCGTAGTGAATCCGATTCCACCGGGCAAGGGCATGGGCAGCAGCAGTGCGGACATCACCGCAGCGGTGTGGGCCGCCGGCAAAGCCGCTGGCGTGAGCCTGCCGCCGGAAACCATCGCGGAAATCGCTCTGTCCGTGGAACCCACCGACGGGGTCATGTTCCCCGGCGTAGCCCTTTTCGACCATCGCCAAGGCCGCATCGCCCAGTCTTTGGGAATGCCGCCGCCGCTGGAGGTCATCGTCATCGACCCGGGCGGGCAGGTGGATACGCTGGAGTTCAACCGGGTGGACCGGAGCGAACAGTGGCAGTCGGTGTCTATCGCGACCGAGGAGGCCCTGGAGTTGGTGCGCGAAGGCATCCGCCGTTCGGATGCGGAACTGGTGGGCCGGGGCGCGACCATCAGCGCCCGCGCCGGCCGGCCCGACGCCGCCGGCCCGCTTGTTGAACGGGCGGCGCAGTTCGCGGCAGACATCGGCGCGGTCGGCGTCAACGTGGCCCACAGCGGCACCGTGGTGGGCATACTGCTGGACGCCCGCAAACGGCACAGCAAGCCGGCGCTGCGCCGGGCCTCAGAAGCGTTTGGAGACGCGGAGAGCGTGCAGCACTTTCGGGTGATTGGCGGGGGAGTGCGGGCAGCCGCTTAGAATAGTTCTTGCAACGCTTGTTCCGGCGTAACGGCGGGGATTGGCGAGTTGACGAAATCCCTGATGTTCCGAGTGACGATATGTTGGGCGCCGGCGGCTTGAGCAGCAGCTACTTGCATGGCGTCCTCGAAATCCGCCATGGGAAAGGTCAGAGCGTAGCGGAGCAATTCGTGGCTAGCGGGCGCGACGGTTAGAAACTCGATCAGTGCCACGACCAGGCTCCGCGCTTGCTCTGAGCCGCGGCTCTACTCTGCCACATAATAAAAAGTGGCAATGCCATGCCAGGCAACAAATCCCCGCCTTGGTTGTTGCATCAGGCGTTGCAAGAGCTCCTCTGCCAACCTGTAACCCGGTTGACGCTGTAGTACCGCGTCCAGCAGAACGTTGGTGTCAACCAACATCAGGATAAGTGCTTGCGGGCCAGCGCGACCCAGCGTGGGTCATCGTGACGGGGAACCACCGCGAAATTGTTCTGTCGCTTCCAAATCGGCAGGAGCTCTTCCGCCTCCACTTGCCGCCGCCCATGGAACAAGTACTGCCCGGCATAACCCGCGAACGGCCCGAACCGCTCTTGCGTCCATTCCGCTATTGCCCGGTGTTCCTTATTGCTGGGGTATTCCGGCCGCGTGGGGACGGGAAAATCCTCGTACCACTCCTCCATCGCCCGGTTCACCCAACGGTCATACGGAAAAGCCTCCACCCGGTTCAATCCGAACAAGGCCACGCAATTGGCGATTTTGTATCCGACGCCGTTGGTTTTCCGTAGTTCGCCGATAACTGTTTCGTAACTGTGTCCATACTGCTTCAGCTCATCCAGGTCCAGTTCGCCGGCAACTACTCGTCTAGCTGCCGCCAGCATCGTCGGCCCCGGATGACGGACGCCTTTCAACGGAAGTCCCGATAACGCCGGTTCACCCGAGATGAGCAACTCCGCAGCCGTCGGAAACAAATAACGCTCGTCGCCATCTATGCTAACCGTTCTCCCGCTCAACTTGGCTATGGTTTCCACGTTGTCGCCGATATTGTCAACGCTGTTGGCCCGCGAGCAGATATACGACGCCAGGCACTCCCACGGCTCCTGCCGCAGCAGGCGCAATCCCAAGTATCGCCAAATCATCGTGGCCACCCGATGGTCCCGGCACAGTTCGTCATATACGCCTCTGATATTGTCCGTGTCCATCCGAAAATATCTGCAAATCTCTACGTCCCAGCCAAAGCCCAGGTCATCCCGCTCCCCGTCCGGCCCGCCTACGCGATACTCAACGCCGCTTGCGGTTTGGCGGATGTGAATCAGGTTTTCGCCCAACACGCCGGAAAACCAACCGTCATCCAGTTCTCTCCACCGAAACGCCTGCCCCATCGTCAGGCTCAGCTTCAAGTCAAAGGGTTGGGTGATTTCGAGTTGTCGAGCCATTTTAGCCGCCTGTTCCGCCGGTAGGTATAGCTCACTTTAGCATAACGTCAGCGCCCTTCCCGCCGCCGACCGTGGAACAGGTACTGTTGCGAATATCCGGCGTACTGCCCAAAGTATCCCTGCGCCCATTCCACCATGGCCCGGTCGGGCGGTTTTTTCTGCATCGGGAAGTACCATTCGGCCAATGCCCGCCGCACCCAAACGTCCACCGGGAAGGCTTGCAGCTTTTCCAGCGAAAAAACGGCGATGCAGTCGGCTATCTTCGCGCCGATGCCGTAGCATTCCATCAACCGGCTCTTGGTATCCCGGTAGGGTAGGCGTATCAGCTCGTCCAGGTCCAGCTCGCCGTCGCAGACCCGTTGGGCGGCGGCGACCACGTAGGGCGCGCGAAAGCCCAGGCCCAACTCACGCAAAAATCCCTCGCCGGCCGACGCCAATTGCTCCGCTGACGGGAAGGTGTGGCGAATCTCGCCGGCCAGTTCCAGCGGCTCGCCAAGGCTGTCCGCCATCGCTTCCATGTTCTGGTGGATGCGGGGGATGTTGGAAGTCGCGGAGCAGATGAAGGCGACCGTGCATTCCCACGGCTCCTGCCTCAGGATGCGCAGGCCCGGATACCGTGCCACCATCTCCGCCACTCGCCGGTCTCGGCAGATGTCGTCGTAGATGGCGTGGATGTCGTCGTCCAACCGGAAATAGGAACGCAACAGGGCATCCGTTGCCGCGTCGGTCCTGGCCTCGTCGCCGCTGGCGACATGGTATTCCGTTCCGTCCGGGCTTTGCCGGACGTGTATCAAGCGTTGCCCGAGAACGCCGGAGTACCAGCCGTCGCCCAAGTTGCGCCAGCGGTGGGCCTGCCCGCTCTCCAGACTTTCGGCCAGGTCGAAGGGCTGGTCAATGTTCAGCTGCACGGCCCAACCTGGATTGCCACCGCGGACGGACGGTTACGTCGCTGGATCAACTATTGTCGGGACGAGCCAGTTGCAGCCAGCGGGCAGCCTGTTCACCCACGCTGTTGATGCTGGATCGCTCAATAGTGCATGGCGGCAGAGCGTTGAGGAAACGATCGCCGTAGTTGGCGGTCTGGATCCGGCGGTCCAGGATGACCACCGCGCCCCGGTCAACCTTGCTTCGTATTAGCCGGCCGAACCCCTGCCGGAAGCGCAGCACGGCGTTGGGCACCTGGAAATCGTTGAACGGATTGTTGCACAGATTGCCCCGCGCCTTGACTATCGGATCGGTGGGTACGGGGAACGGCAGTCGGCACAGCAGCAGACCCCGCAGCACGCCCGACTCCATGTCCACGCCTTCCCAGAAGCTGGCCGTGCCCAGCAGCACCGCGCGCGGGTCGGAATGCAGGCGGTCGATGAGCTGCCGTGGCGTGCCGTCGATGCCCTGGGCCAGCACGTTAATGCCGGCGGCCCGCAGCCTCCCGCGCACCTGGAAGGATGCTTCGCGCAGCGCGCTGTGCGAGGTGAAGAGGGCCATCAGGTGGCCGTCCAACGCCTGCGCCATGTTCAGGATGATCTGGGCCGTTCCCCGGGCGTGATCGGCGCCCCGGCGTGGGTCGGGCAGGTCGTCGGGCACCAGCAGCAGCGTGTTGCGCCGGTAGTTGAACGGGCTGTCCACCAGCAGCTCGTCGCTGTCTTCGGGGAAGCCCACCCGCTGCCTCAGAAAACCGAAGTTGGAATCGGTGGCCAGTGTGGCGCTGGTCAGCACCACGGCTTCCTTCTGCTGAAACAGCTGGTCGGCCAGGATGGGGCCTATCGACAGCGGCGTCGAGTGCATGGTGAGGTTGCGCCGCACCATGTCGATCCACTGAATTTGCTCCTCGTCGTAGCGGCCGAAAATTGACGCCAGACGTTCGTTCAACTGGGAGATGCCGTCGATGCCGCTGGCCAGTTCGGAAGCCGCGTCGTCTTCCGGCAGGTTGAACGAATCATGCTCCGCGGCGCGCTGCACGTCCGCCAGGCGATTGATGCATTCGGTAAAGAAGACGGCCAACGATTCCCATGCCAGGGCGGCGACGCCCCACTCCCGACTTTGGCGTACGCTGGCCTCCAGCGACAATGGCTGCCGGTCATTGTCTCCCCGGCTGTGCGTTTGGTAAAGCCGCGTCACCGAATTCCAGAGTTGCTCCCAACCCTGCAATGCCTGGGTGCAGGCGGCGGTCGCGTTGGTGAGCGCTTCCCGTGCTCGCGCGCCATCAGATTCTTCGGGCGCTTGATTCGCCGCCGCCATCAGGAACCGGACCAGGCGGTAAATGCCGTCAAGTTCCAGGGACAGGTCGTCCTGGGCGATTTCAAAACCCAACTGCCGGCTGGCCTCTTCCTCCAGGTGGTGGGCCTCGTCGATGACCAGCCGCTGGTAATCCTGCAGCACCGTTCCGCCCACCGCCAGGTCCGCCAGCAGCAGCGCGTGGTTCACCACCAGGATGTGCGCTTCCTCGGCGCGACGCCGCGCTTGCCTCAGGAAGCAGGGGGAGCCGCCACGAAAAGACTGGCAGACGCCCTGGTTGTCGGCGCAAATCCGGGACCATGCCCGCGAGTCGTTGAGGTTGAGGTTCAGATTCGTTCGGTCGCCGCTCTCGGTGTCGTCCAACCACACCGCCGTTTTGCCAAGCACACGGGCTTCGTCTTCGGAAAGCGTGTCCGAATTTCCCAGATTGGTCCAGCGACGCAGGCAGATGTAGTTGGAACGTCCCTTCAGTTGGGCTGCTTTGACTGCGCCCGGCTGAAGGATGCCGGCCTCCTCCAGGATGGCGACGACCGCCGGAATATCCTTGTTCATCAACTGCTCTTGCAGGTTGATGGTGTTGGTTGAGATCACCACCCGCTGGCCGTGCGTGGCCGCGTAGAGCACGGAGGGCAACAGGTAGGCGATGCTTTTGCCAATGCCCGTGCCGCCTTCCACGATGAGTTTCCGCCCCTGGTAAATGGCCCGGGTGACCGCTTTGAGCATTTCCGCCTGCTGCGGACGGTTCTCGAAACCGGGAAACGACCGGGCAAATACGCCGTCGGGGTCGAGCAGCTCTTCCACCTGCTGCTCGTTGATCTCCCGTCGGATGGCGTTGGAGGGTTGCTCCGAGACGCGATCCGTCGAAGCTCCGTCGGACAACCGGTTGGCCAGGCTTTCCAGGTTCAGACCGTTCAGCCCCACCGGGCCGGATTCGCCGGACGCGACGTTGGATCCCGCGGCGTGGGGTATCAACCCCTCCAGCAGGTCGGCGATGGGAGCGTTGGCCACCCGCGCCGCCCGCGCGATGAAGGCTACTTTCGCGGCGGGATAAGACGCGCCCAATTCCAGCAGCCGGTGGAATACCAGCGCGGTCGTCTCCGCGTCGGCGGTGGCTCGGTGGGCCTGGCTGTGGTCCAGCCCCAGGTGCTTCGCCAACGCGCTCAGGTTGTACTCCTGCAGGGCGGGCAGAAATATGGACGCCAGATCCCAGGTGTTGTAATTCCGGTTGCCAAGGGACAGTCCGTGGGAATCCAGGAAACCGATGTCGAAGGCGATGTTGTGGCCGATGATGGGCAGGTCGCCGACGAATTCGGCAAACTGGCGTTCCACCTGCTGGAACGTTGGCGCGCGCTCAATCTGTGCCGGACTGATTGAAGTCAGCTGCTGGATGAACGCCGGGATCTGGCGGCCGGGGTTGACGAAGGTCTGGTAGCGGTCCAGTAGCTCACCGCCCTGAAACTTGACCGCTCCCACTTCGATGATGGCGTCGGAGTGGGCGTTCAGTCCGGTGGTCTCCAAGTCAATGGAGACAAACTGACGCTCGAATATGTCCCCCCGGGGCAACAACGTTTGTGTCATTTAGCAAAAATCCGGGTAGTCAAAAATCCGCCGCGGAACGCACCCGGTAGGGCCGCAGCGCGCCCTGCCGCAGTCCTTCCAGCGGGTGAAAATCCCCGCGATGCAGCGCGGCCAGGAATTGGGTTTCGTCAAAAATCTCGTCGGGAAATTCCGTTACGAAACGACCCAGGCCGTGGGTGCTGTGGGCGTCGCTGCCGCCGGTCACGGGAAGGTCGAGCCGTTGCGCCACCTCGGCTGCAAAGCGGTTCTCCTGGTCGGAGGTGCCACCGTTGGCAACTTCTACGGCGTCCGCCAATTGGAATACCGGATGCAGCATGGCCGCCTCCGGCTCCTGGGGAATGGGTTCGTTGGGGTTTGGATACAAATACGGGCGAGTGCGGTGATGCTGTCCGAGCACCCCGCGGAAAGGATGGGCGGACACGACGAAACCACCCACCGCATGAGCGGCCTTGCTCAACTCCTCGGCGTGATGGAATCCACTCTGGTAGCGGTCGACGCCGAAGGCCAGGATGTGTCCCATGTCCGTATCGGCTTCCATGGCCCGGATGAGCACCACGTTGTGCCGGGCGGCAAAGGCGGCGAACTCGTGGCGGTCCCAGGGGCCGGCGTGTTCGGTTATGCAAAGACCCCGCAAACCGAGGCGTTCCGCTTCGAGAATCAGGTCTTCGGGGGTCAGGCTGGAATCGGCGCTGCCCTTGGTGGTGTGAATGTGCAAATCAAATATACGCGCCATAAGCCATACCAGTCTATGTGTAGTTGCGGATGGCGTCAACGGTGGTTTGCATCTCACAGGTCAATCGCGTCTAATTTTGGTGACACGCGGAAACCCATCTGATACGAGATCAGACGGCTCCCCATCGCTTGAAAATGGACGGCTTCAACGTCAACACACGGGGATTTCAGCCTGTCTGCGGGTTTCATGTAACAACCAACACACTGGCATAGGACGACATTATCAGCAATTAGAATTCAATGTCTCATTTTTTATTGTATATGTTGGGGACGCGATTGCCCTGGGCGGTGCAGGAAAGGGTCGGCAAACTCCTGTCGGGTCCGACTGCACGCAAAGACGAGGTGAAACGACGCTGCCGGACCGTACTGCAGTCAAGGAGCGCAACACTCTTGCGAAACTCCCGGTTCGATTCCCAACACCCGGCACATGCACATCCCACCTTGGCTTTGGTTTAGGTGGTTTGATTCCATGGATGCCGTTGCTAGTGCAGATAGGGGCGAATGGCCATTCGCCCCTACGGACGGAAACCACCTAAATCGGAACGCTCCCATCAGAATGGCACGGCCTTCCGGTTATTGGCCGACGGTCAGGCAGTCCGCTTATGGTGAGCCTGTCGAACCACGAGCGAACGGTGATTGCGGAAACGCCCAGGTCGGGGCGGGTGCCCGTGTGTCAAAACAATCTGAGACCCTGCGCCAGACCCGGGCCGTGTTATCATCGGCCAACTGGACGCGGGAAAGCGCCCCCTGAAAATCCTCAACCGCCCGGCGAACATCATCAAGGTTACATCATGGTGGCTCAAACTTACTTGGCAGCCAGCAGGGAGTTGTTAGCGCAAGGCAGAGAGGAACTGGCCCGCGGCGACGTGCGCCAAGCCTCCGAAAAAGGCTGGGGCGCCGCCGCCCAGATGGTCAAGTCGGTGGCCGAGCAGCGCGGTTGGGAACATAGAAGCCACGCCGCCCTGTTTAATGCTGTCTCTAGTCTGGTGTCCGAAACCGGAGACAATGACATCGGCCGATTATTCCATATTGCCAGCGCCCTCCACGTCAATTTCTACGAGGACTGGGATAACGCCGAAAACGTGGCAAGGGGCCTGGACGATGTGGAGCGGTTCCTGGACCAGCTGGAACCGCCGGCATCACAAACCTGAGACCAGGCGCCAGACCCGGGCCGTGCTATCATCGGCCCACTGGACGCGGGAAAGCCCCCCTGAAAATCCTCAATCGCCCGGCGAACATCATCAAGGTTACATCATGGTGGCTCAAACTTACTTGGCAGCCAGCAGGGAGTTGTTGGCGCGAGGCAGAGAGGAACTGGCCCGGGGCGACGTGCGCCAAGCCTCCGAAAAAGGCTGGGGCGCCGCGGCTCAGATTGTCAAAGCCACTGCAGAGCAGCGTGGCTGGGAGCACCGGAACCACGCCGCACTATACATTGCCGTCAGGCGGTTGGCTGACGAATTGGGGGACGAAGAGATACGGCGATTGTTCGACGTGGCCAACGCCCTCCACGTCAACTTCTATGAAAACTGGAATAACGCCGAGAACGTCGCGGGCAGCCTGGACGACGTGGAGCGGTTCCTGGACAAGCTGGAACCGCCGGCATCACAAACCTGAGATCCCGCCGGCACAACGCCCATGACCACCCCGAACTTCGCAGATAGAACCATCTGGACCGGGGACAACCTCGACATCCTGCGCGGCCTCAACTCCGCGTCCGTTGACCTCATCTACCTCGACCCGCCCTTCAACTCCAACCGCAACTACGCCGCGCCCGTGGGCAGCGCGGCCGCCGGCGCCGCCTTCAAGGACACCTGGACCCTGTCCGACCTGGACGTGGCCTGGATGGGCCTCATTGCCGACGAGCAGCCGGCCATGTACCAGGCGCTCCAGACCGCCGGACTTACCCACGGCAAGGGGATGCAGTCCTACCTGTGCATGATGGCGGTGCGGCTGCTCGAAATGCGTCGCGTGCTGAAGGACACCGGCTCCGTCTACTTGCACTGCGACCCTACGGCCAGCCATTACCTCAAGCTGCTGATGGACAGCATCTATGGACAGGCAAACTTTCGCAACGAAATCACCTGGCGACGCACCAATGCAAAAGGCTTGGCTTTCAAGGGCTTTCCAAAGAACGCTGACCTTCTGCTGTATTACAACATCTCGGATGAATACACTTGGAATCGTCCGTTTCTTCCCCATGACCCTGCCTACGTGGACAAATTCTATCGCCACATCGAGCCGGATACCGGGCGTCGCTATCGTTTGGGAGACCTCACCAATCCAAACCGTGACCGGCCTAATCTGACCTATGAATGGAATGGCCATACTCGTGTCTGGCGGTGGACAAAAGAGCGAATGCAGGAAGCGCACGATAACGGAATAATTCATTATTCATCAACTGGCCTCGCCAGTCAGAAACGTTATCTTGAAGATATGCAGGGCATACCCGTCGATACCATTTGGGACGACGTTCAGCCTATTCAAGCGCAGTCCAAAGAGCGCATCGGCTACCCAACCCAAAAACCCCTGGCGCTACTGGAGCGCATCATCAAGGCGTCATCCAACGAGGACGACGTGGTGCTGGACCCGTTCTGCGGCTGCGCCACCGCCTGCGTCGCCGCCGAGCAGCTGGGCCGCCGCTGGATCGGTATCGACATCTCGCCCAAGGCCGTCGAGCTGGTCAATATGCGGCTGCAGCAGTCCATGGGCGACCTGTTTCACAACCGGCTGGTGACGGCCCGCGCCGACATCCCCCGCCGTAGCGACATCGACGCCCCGGTACCCTACCGGCAGAACAAGCATGTCCTCTTCGGCCAGCAGGAAGGCCGGTGCAACGGCTGTCGTAGCGAGTTCCCCTTCCGCATTCTGGAGGTCGACCACATCATCCCCCAGAACTCCGGCGGCCACGACCATATTGAGAACCTGCAACTCCTCTGCGCTCACTGCAACCGGGTGAAGGGTGATCGCCCGCAGGAATACCTGGTGACCAGACTACGGGAACTGGGAATCGCGGCTTGACGCTACTGATCTGATCCCCTCGCGTACCCAGTTCCAGACGCTAACCCGTAGCCACCGGGTCCCGTAATTAGCCGGAACGCCGCCTGCTGACATTGGTTCAGTTTTTGCCATTGCGAGCGCAGGGTGGCAATCTCGTTGACGTAGCAATGGCGGGTGCAACCCGGATCTTGCGCCGACGAACTGTACCGCCCGAACCGAAGCGCCGCCCGCACACACGTGCAATAGGCAGTACCTTCGAACACGCCTTCATTCTCCCCAAGCCGGCAAACGCAGGCAACACACACACCCAAAAGCCCAAAGCCACTAACCCGATCCAGAAAACCCGACCCGTCACCGCCAAGCACAAGATTGCCACGAACGCGACCCGACCACGCCTAACCGAGGAGCAAAAACGGGAACTCAAGCGCGTACGCGCCGCAGAGGAACGTCAGCGCCGCAAGGAACTCGGCCTGTGCAAAGACTGCTCCAACCCAGGCATAAAAGGCCAGACCCGTTGTCCGGACTGCGCCGAAATACACCGACTATCGCGGTGCCGACAGCGGCAGGCAGTACACACCTGAGCCGGCCCAAGCCCTACACGTACCAAAGCCAACGCAGGTATAATACTGTTCATCACCCGCCCGGGGAATGACCAATTATCCACGCTAAGCCCACCGAGGTTCAGCATGACCACCTCCGATGCCAAAACCACCAAATCCCCAAGACGTGTCCGAATGCCGGACCCGCCTCAGCGCGAGCCCGACGAGATGACCAGCTACGACCATCTGCATAAAAGCGGCAACTCCCACCATTTGGCTCAGTACCTTGGCAACCCCGAAACCATCCTGGTAGAGGCAGAGCGCTGGATAATCGCCTATCCCACCGACGACCGGACCCGAGCACGCCGGCCCGACCTGCTGATCGCCTTCGACGTTGACCCAGCCGCCTACGAGGCCAGCAACGGCTATATCGTCTCGGAACAGGGGAAGCCGCCGGACTTCGTGCTGGAAATCGCCTCTGAAAGCACTGCTGACACCGATACGGGGGCGAAACGGGACGACTACGCCGCCCTCGGCATCCGCGAGTACTGGCGATTTGACGAGACGGGCGAATTTCACGGTACCGGGTTGGCGGGGGACCGGTTGGTGGACGGTGCTTACCAACTTATCCCCATTGAACAGTTGGGCGACGGCAGGCTGCAGGGCTACAGCGCGGTTCTCCGCCTGAACCTCCGGTGGGAAAACGGCCGACTGGGTTGGTACGATCCTGACACAGACCTGCACATCCCGACCTACGACTACCAGCGCACCCGGGCTGACGACGAGCGGGTCCGCGCTGACAGAGCCGAAACCGAACTCCGGGCCGAGCGCGAAGCCCGGGCTGCGGCAGAAGCTCGCATCCGCGAACTGCAACGCCAACTTGAACGCCGTAACTCCTGAGGAGCACCACAAAAGTCTCGCCCTGCGAAACATATCACCAAGCTAACAATCCTACTAAACTAAAGCCAAGGTGAAATGTACATATTGCTAGACCGCACCGTCGGTGGCGACACAGTTAGGGCTGAAGGTGGCATGAGGAGCTGTGGAGTCCTTTCGGACGGCTTCAAGACCACGAAATGCACATCCCACCTTGGTATTGGTTTAGAACATGCGTGGGGGGAGAATTCGGACACGCCGTAGCGTCAGGCCAGTGTGTGTGTGGTCCCCAGCCGGCCCTCATTATTCTTCGCAGGCCACAGCAACGGGTATTTTCCCACGTTGTCTGCTGTGCAATCGAAGAGCAAGATGTGGGACCCCGTGAACACCGGGACGATAGCTGGTACTTTAGAGTTCATCCTCGCGCTGCAGGAGCCGCGGAACTCAGGGGGCATGCCACGATCCAAACACAAGGCTAGCAGTACCACAAGGAAAGGGCAAGCACCCGTTGCTAAAACCAGCCAGCCGGCGACGCCTAATATTACAACGACGATTCGCGGAACTGCCGAGTAACGGTGCCTGGTGGTGAGCATGAGGAGTGCTTGGCAAAGAGCCAACGCACGCCGTCGATGGCGCAGTGTCAAGCACGATTCCGTAAAGGTGTCGTTGTAATACTAAGAGCCTGTCTACGATCTTTTTAGGATTAGCACCATGAAGGCAAGCACCACCATTTGCAGGCTGGTATTGAGCTTCCTTTCACAGTTCTTCCAGAGTCGGCGGCACTTTTCCAGCCCGGCGAAAGATCGCTCCACCACCCATCGCTTTGGCAGCACCACGAAGGTGTGCAGTTTGTTGCGTTTCACCACTTCCACCGCGGCTCCCAACAAGCTTTGCACCGCAGCGGCAAAGGGCTTCCCGGTGTAACCCCCGTCCACCAGCACCTTCTGGACCTGATTGAGGCCGGACCGGTTTGCGTCAAACATCGCCAAAGCCCCAGCCCGGTCGGTAACGTCGGCGGTAGTCAGGTGTAGCGCATGGGGCAACCCCTGGGTGTCCACCGCGCTATGACGCTTGATTCCGGACACCTTCTTACCCGCGTCATAGCCCTGGTGCCCGGCGGTGTCCGTGTTCTGGACGCTCTGGGAGTCCACGATGCAGAAGCTGGTCTGCTCTTTCCGTCCATTGCTTTGTCGGACCGCGCCAACCGATTTTTTTTAGCCCCAATCCACCGAAAGGATGAGGTTGGTGTCGTGCTGAAGGGTTGAAAAAGTGCTCCCGGCTTCGGGGATAATGGTTTGTGAGACACCAAACCAACCCGGAACAAGGAGCACCCAACGGATGCTACCACCTGAGCGCCTTGAGCGCATCCAGGTCGCCTTCGACGATCACCGCCTGGTGGCCAACGCCGGACTGATCCTGCCGGTCACGCTGGCCCATCACCTGGGTCTGGGCGAACTGGTGGACCGCCACGTTGACTTGGGAGATGCACCGGGTCGTGCGAATGCTGGGGACAAGATGCTGACCCTGGTGGCGTCGGCCCTGGCCGGTGGCGACTGCATCGACGACGCCGACGCGCTGCGCGCTGGCGGGACCGAGCAGGTGCTGGGCTGTGTGGTCAAGGCGCCGTCCACGTTGGGTACGTTCCTGCGGAGTTTCCGTTGGGGCCACGCGCGGCAGCTGGATCGGGTGAGCCGTGAGGCGCTGGCCCGAGCCTGGGGCGCCGGGGCCGGACCGGGCGATGATCCGTTGACCATCGACCTGGACTCCACCATCTGTGAGACCTACGGTCCGGCCAAGGAAGGGGCGCGCCGCCACACCTACACCGGCCAGCGGGGCTATCACCCGCTGTTCGCCGTCGCCGCTGGCACCGGCGACGTGCTGATGGCTCGGCTGCGCCAGGGACGCGCCAACACCGCTCGCGGCGCGGCCCACTTCCTGCGAGAGACGGTAAGGCGAGTGCGCTACGCCGGAGCCACCGGACCGCTCACCATGCGGGCCGACAGCGGCTTCTACAACCACGACATCGTCGCCGTCTGCCGCAAGATGAAGGTCCGCTTCTCCATCACCGTCCGCCAGCACGCCCAGTTGCGCAATCTCATCGAAGCCATACCTGAAGAGGACTGGACGCCCATCCCTTACTGGATGGAGGGCGCCGCCGACGTGGCCGAAACCAGCTACACTCCCTTCGCCAGTGAGCCCGATGCTGTGCCGGTGCGTCTCATCGTCCGAAGGGTGCAGCCCACGCCCAACTCCCAGCTGGCCCTCTTGGTCGACTACAGCTATCACGGCTTCATCACCGATAGAGACGGCGACACCCTGGAACTGGAGGCCGATCATCGCCGCCACGCCGAGATCGAGAACGCCATCCGCGACCTCAAGTACGGGGTGGGTCTCAACCACCTGCCCTCGGGCCGCTTCCCCGCCAACGCCGCCTGGCTGGCCGTCCAGACGATGGCCCACAACCTGGCCCGCTGGACCACGCGCCTCGGGCTGGGCGAGCCGGTGGCGACCACCAAGACCCTGCGCAGGCGCTTCTTCTCCCTGGCCGGACGCCTCACCCGCAAGGCACGCCGCCTCACTTTGCATCTCCCCCAGGGCTGGCCCTGGCGAAACCAGTTCAGCAGCGCCCTGGCCAGACTGCGCGCACTGCCACTCCCTTCTTGACCACGCCCGCGGCGTCTGACCTGTCCACCAGATTACCTAACTGTCTGGCCCAGCCGCGCCAGGCTCGGCTCCTGATGGCCTCCGCCGGCGATCGGCGCTGAAAATCGCTTCCCGCGCCGCTACTACGGGTCGTCAACATCTCTTTGGACCGGCATCCACGCCCCACATCGTCCATTTCATCGGCATCAGGTCCCCGCCAGCCCGATCCCTGGTCCCTCATCCCTCCTCTGACCGCCGCCACGGTTTCCCTTCGGTGGATTCGGGTTTAGGACACGCTCCAGAATGGAATCCTGACCCGGGCCCGGCCGCTCGCTCCATTGCCGGAAATACTGGTAGCAAGTGCGCCAATTGGAGAAGTCCGCCGGCAGCATGCGCCACTGGCACCCGCTCTTCAAGAGGTACAGCACGCCGCAGAAAACGTCATACAAGTCCACGGTGCGGGGCTTGGTCCGGCGGCGAGCCGTCTCCAACGTCGGCAGAATACGGGCGAATTGCTCCCGGCTGATGTCGCTGGGATAGGAATGAGACATGATTACCCCTCCCCTGATAATAGTCTCAACTTAACCTATTTCAGAGATCGTAGACAGGTTCTTACCCCTTCAACCCGCCCCGACACTCATCTCTTCGGTGGATTGGGGTTTAACAGTCATCCAGGTCCTGAATCATCACTACCACGTCGCTGGCGTTAGCAGGGCGAGACGTGGCGAACAGTGGTAGCCCGTAGTTGCCGTCCGCGATGACGTTGACCTTGTAGCCGAAGTAGAACTCGTCCTTGCTCTCCTTCTGGCCTGATTCGGCTATGTCCGCTTTGCCTGATTTGGACTTGCTACCTTTGCCGCGCTTCCGCGAACTCGGCTTGGAGGTACGGACGTTTTTAGCCGTCCGGTGACCCCACTTGGCGTCCAGGTCCTTTGAGGGCTTTTCTTCGCCGGTCTTCCGACTCTTTCGGCCGGGGCGTGCCAGGCCTCGACATCGGTGCTGTCCATGACCAGTGCCTTGCCCAACGGCGGCTTGTCCGCTAGGACGAGACCGACTTCGCGGAGCCGTTCAATTTCATCTCCGCACTCAAGGAACACGTCGGCGATGATCAGTTCTATGGCATCCACGTGGCCAGTCAGTTTCTTCTTGAATCGGCAGTACGCGCCTTCGCTGGTGCACAGTCCAATCCACAGATGTCCAACAGGCGGTCATTGTTGCCCAGGCAGTTCAGAAAGCCGTTGGCATAGTGCTGTTTGAGCGCGAACTGCATGGCGTAGGCGCTGAGCATCGCGTCGGTGGGGTAGCCTGGGTTGCCGCCATGCTGGTGCGGTGCTTCGAGAATCTCGACCAGCGAGCTGGCACGGGAGATTACTCCCTCCATCACAGATTCCAGAAATCCGTAGCTGCCTTTGGAGGGTTGTTTATGCTGGTGTGGTTGACTAGAATAGAAATTGCCCACGATGATTTACCAGGGTCTGAGGGGGCAAACGGCCGTGAGGTGGTTAGAACACCGAGCGGCCAATACTTGTGTTCGGTTTTGACTGGTCACATTATACTCAGGTTGCCATTTTGGCTCAACATAAAACGAGGGGTTGGGGCCGTTTTCAAGTTGGAAAACGGGTCATTTTGAATGGGGTTAGGCCATGACCTGACACCGATGTTGGACTGTTGCCCCGTACGCCTGGGGCCCGGAATGGGCAATTAATTTTGCCATATCGGCGTAGGATGTCCGGTAAGCGTCTCCAGGCGGCCTGTGACGGGGGTCCCGCGATTCGACGAGATTGTTTGTCAAAATGGAAAACGGCGTCCCGGGGCCTGATTTGGCGATTTTTGGCGAGGAGTGCGACACCTGTGCCGGCACAAATTTCCGACACGAAAAGTTGTCGGTAGGAATGCTGGCGGCACCGAAAAAACGGGCAATCCCGGAAAAACGGATTTCGTCACTCGGGTGAGCAGTTTTTACCGCCGGCTAGGCAGATGCCGAGTAGCGAAATTTCCTCAACAGTTACCGTCCGCCAGGGCAATCGCATTTGAAATTACAACCCCGTCACTCCGGCGAAAGCCGGAGTCCATCAGACCACAGCATGAACGAATTGGAAACGTAATTAACGAATTCGGTCACTGGATTCCTACTTTCGCAGGAATAACGGGCATTAAACTGCCCATATGCGATTGCCCTGTACCGTCCGCCCGTTGACTACTTTCGGTTGCCCAATTACCATTATCTACCCGATCGTTTCGTTGCAATTGCCGACCCCCAGGCCGGCCTCGCCGCCCCCAATGCTGTTTTCCCAAAGGTGTTGTTATGCCCATTCTTGAAGAACTGAAGGTATTTTCAGGCAACGCTCATCCCCAACTTGCCCACGATGTCTGCAATTACCTGGGCATTCCTTTGGGAGAGAGCGAAACGTTCAAGTTCGCCAACGACAATACCTTCGTCCGCATCGGAGAGAACATCCGGGAGCGCGACGTTTTCATCATCCAGCCCACGGTTGCGCCCACCAACGACAACTTGATGGAACTGCTGATAATGATCGACGCCTGCAAACGGGCGTCCGCCGGCCGGATCACCGCCGTCGTCTCCTACTACGGCTATGGGCGGACCGACAAGAAAGACCAGCCCCGGGTTCCCATCACGGCCCGGCTGGTGGCCGACCTGATTACCACCGCCGGAGCCGACCGGGTGCTCACCCTGGACCTGCACGCCGGGCAGATCCAGGGGTTTTTCAGCATCCCGGTGGACGAACTCACGGCCGAGCCGATCCTGTCCAACTACTTCGCCGAGAAAGGGCTGGATAACCTGGTGCTGGTGGCGGTTGACTTCGGAATCAGCAAGCGCGCCCGGGACATGGCCGAGCGTCTGGGAGTGCCGGTAGCCGTCATCGAAAAGCGCCGCACCGCCAACGACGACCGCTCCGAGACCCTCAACGTCATCGGTGACGTCCGCGGTATGCGAGCCCTCACCTTCGACGACGAAATCCTCACCGGCGGCACCATCGTCAACGCCGCCAACGCCCTGCTGGACGCCGGCGTCACCGAAGTGTACTGCTGCGCCACCCACCCGGTTTTCGCTCCCGCAGCGCCCAAGCTGCTCAAGGAGAGCGCCTTCAAGGAGGTGGTGGTAACCGACTCGGTCCCACTGGCCTCGGAACAGCGGGTAGGCAATCTCACCGTCCTGTCGGTGGCGCCCCTGCTGGGCGAGGCCATCCGCCGCATCCACGAGGGACGCTCCGTAGGAGAGATGTTCCAGTAAGCCTGTTGGTCTCTCTGCAACCGGTCGTTTGAAGAAGTAGCGGCGGGAAAATTTTCTTCCTCGCGTGCCCGGGGAACCGCCGAAAGGATTTCCGGCGGACTGATGCGCGAGTCTATCGTTAAGTGTGCGGGCCTGCTAGTATTACAACGACAATTTAGGTAGGGATGCTGGTGGTGGCGCGACCGGCGGCGCGGCGTTTCTCATGGGAGTACCTGGCCCGCTCGTTGCGCGGTTGGACGTCTGCCAGCCATCGCAGCAACTCCGGCGGCCCGAACCGTTGCCGCGGCAGCAGCTCACGCACTACTCGGTACACCTGGGGCCGCGTGATCCGGGGCATCTTTTTCCCCCCAATCCTGCTGCCGGGTCAGCAGGAAGGCTCCGGCCAGCAGGCACATGGCAATGTGATGATGCCAGCCGGCCCAAGTGCGGGTCTCGTACTCATCCAATCCCACGTCGCTCTGCTCGGTCTCGAACTCGGTTGCAATGCGCCACCGGGAGCCGCCCACATGGGCCAGGGTTTCCAAGGGGGTGTCCTCGGGAGTGTTGGACCGGTAGTAGCGGGGTTCGCCGCCGTCCAGGTTCTGGCGGTAGATTGCCCAGAGGACTTCGCCGGGTTTCCGCTTTTGGGTTACCCGCACGTGCTGGGCGCTGTAACGGTAGGTGCGCGGCCCCTGGCGGCCCATCGCGATGGTTATCTCCCGCCAGGCTGCTGCTGGCAACGCCGCGCCGCGCTGCGCCATGGTCTGCCGCTCCTCCCGCCGCAACCTGGGTTTGCGGGGACGCCCGTTGCCCTGATCGGGCGGGTTGGTCCAGGTGGGTTCCAACGGCCACGCTGTCAGATCCGGCCGCACGTCCAGCACGTACCGCATTCCCGCCGCCGAAATTCCCTCCCGCAGCGCGGGCGACATTCCGAAAGCCGAGTCGCCAGCCACCCACTGCGCCTTGAGGTAGCCACGGGCCCGCGCTTGCTCCAGCATCTTCAGCGCCAGCTCCGTCTTGCTCCGGTACTCCCGCCGCGCTTCCGGCACCCCCGCCGCCGCACAACGCTCCACATCCGATGTCCATTGCCCGGGCAGATACAGACGGGCAGATACAGCCGCTGGTCCACCAGCACCCGACCCCTGGAACCCACGTGGGCCAGCAACAACCCAGCCTGGCAGCTGGCGATCTTCCCCAACGCTCCGCAGTACTGTCTGATTACTCCCACCGACTTCACCCCCGGCTTGGGAAAGTCGCTGCCGTCCAACACCCACACCACCGGCGGGTCCTCCAATCTGGAACCCAGATACTCCCGCAGCCGACCCATCACACCCTCATCATCCCAGGGCGATGCGGTGAGAAACCGCGGCAGCGCTCGGGCCGATGCCGGAACCGTCTCCGCCAGGTTTTCGGCGTTGCGCCGCTCGTGGGACTGTACCAGCAGGCCCGGCAGGTAATGACGGCTGTGCTCCCGCGACTCCTTGCGGCCAAAGATTGGCGCAAAGTAGGCCTGAAAGTCCTGAAAGGCCTCGTACACCCGCTCAGGGTCTGCCGCATCCATCGCTCTGCCCCACCTCCCCAAGCCTGCGCTAACTCGCCAAGAATCCTACCACAGCAACTGTCGTTGTAATACTAGGGGATATGGAAGTTGGCAATCGTGTTTCGGTTGTGCCTACCACGGAGGAATAGTTCCGATTCCGTATCCCCGCGTTACCCCGAATCCACCGAAGGGAAACCGTGGCGGCGGTCAGAGGAGGGATGAGGGACCAGGGATCGGGCAGGCGGGGACCTGATGCCGATGAAATGGACGATGTGGGGCGTGGATGCCGGTCCAAAGAGATGTTGACGACCCGTAGTAGCGGCGCGGGAAGCGATTTTCAGCGCCGATCGCCGGCGGAGGCCATCAGGAGCCGAGCCTGGCGCGGCTGGGCCAGACAGTTAGGTAATCTGGGGGACAGGTCAGACGCCGCGGGCGTGGTCAAGAAGGGAGTGGCAGTGCGCGCAGTCTGGCCAGGGCGCTGCTGAACTGGTTTCGCCAGGGCCAGCCCTGGGGGAGATGCAAAGTGAGGCGGCGTGCCTTGCGGGTGAGGCGTCCGGCCAGGGAGAAGAAGCGCCTGCGCAGGGTCTTGGTGGTCGCCACCGGCTCGCCCAGCCCGAGGCGCGTGGTCCAGCGGGCCAGGTTGTGGGCCATCGTCTGGACGGCCAGCCAGGCGGCGTTGGCGGGGAAGCGGCCCGAGGGCAGGTGATTGAGACCCACCCCGTACTTGAGGTCGCGGATGGCGTTCTCGATCTCGGCGTGGCGGCGATGATCGGCCTCCAGTTCCAGGGTGTCGCCGTCTCTATCGGTGATGAAGCCGTGATAGCTGTAGTCGACCAAGAGGGCCAGCTGGGAGTTGGGCGTGGGCTGCACCCTTCGGACGATGAGACGCACCGGCACAGCATCGGGCTCACTGGCGAAGGGAGTGTAGCTGGTTTCGGCCACGTCGGCGGCGCCCTCCATCCAGTAAGGGATGGGCGTCCAGTCCTCTTCAGGTATGGCTGCGATGAGATTGCGCAACTGGGCGTGCTGGCGGACGGTGATGGAGAAGCGGACCTTCATCTTGCGGCAGACGGCGACGATGTCGTGGTTGTAGAAGCCGCTGTCGGCCCGCATGGTGAGCGGTCCGGTGGCTCCGGCGCAGCGCACTCGCCTTACCGTCTCTCGCAGGAAGTGGGCCGCGCCGCGAGCGGTGTTGGCGCGTCCCTGGCGCAGCCGAGCCATCAGCACGTCGCCGGTGCCAGCGGCGACGGCGAACAGCGGGTGATAGCCCCGCTGGCCGGTGTAGGTGTGGCGGCGCGCCCCTTCCTTGGCCGGACCGTAGGTCTCACAGATGGTGGAGTCCAGGTCGATGGTCAACGGATCATCGCCCGGTCCGGCCCCGGCGCCCCAGGCTCGGGCCAGCGCCTCACGGCTCACCCGATCCAGCTGCCGCGCGTGGCCCCAACGGAAACTCCGCAGGAACGTACCCAACGTGGACGGCGCCTTGACCACACAGCCCAGCACCTGCTCGGTCCCGCCAGCGCGCAGCGCGTCGGCGTCGTCGATGCAGTCGCCACCGGCCAGGGCCGACGCCACCAGGGTCAGCATCTTGTCCCCAGCATTCGCACGACCCGGTGCATCTCCCAAGTCAACGTGGCGGTCCACCAGTTCGCCCAGACCCAGGTGATGGGCCAGCGTGACCGGCAGGATCAGTCCGGCGTTGGCCACCAGGCGGTGATCGTCGAAGGCGACCTGGATGCGCTCAAGGCGCTCAGGTGGTAGCATCCGTTGGGTGCTCCTTGTTCCGGGTTGGTTTGGTGTCTCACAAACCATTATCCCCGAAGCCGGGAGCACTTTTTCAACCCTTCAGCACGACACCAACCTCATCCTTTCGGTGGATTGGGGGTTAGACTCTTGGTTTCGAATAGAAAAGATAGGTATTGTCGCGTATGGCGACAGCAAAAGGCTAGGAGAGCGCATGCCTATTCGGTGGGATGATCTTGGGCCTCAAAAATACGAAGATATGGTGTCGGTCCTGCTAAGTCGGCTTGATCCGGATGCCCAGCGAATCGATGGCAAGGGTGGCGATGGTGGTCGGGATGTCGAAGGTCAGGATAAATGTCCGGCTAAGTGTTCAGCATAAATGTCACTCGGTTACGCCGCGATGGTATCAGATGTTGGCGTAGTTGACGCGATGCGTGATTGCCGCGTCGGTGGATTATCAGCGTCAATGTATCTTCTGACCGTGGCCCGGTGGATTCCCAGCTCCCGCGCTATTCCTCGGATGGACATGCCCTTACGCTTCGCCTTCTGTAACCGTTGGTGCTAGTTAGTGTCAGAGGACGAATTGAGCAATGGAGCGATGGAAGCGCCCTTTTTCGTCCGGTTCCAGTCCGTTCCATTGCACCAGTATGTTGAACGCGGCCATGATGTAACACAAATGCGCCTCAAATCCTCGCCAGGTGTTATGACGCATCTGTTTGCTGCCCCAGACTGTGGTCAGCATGGAGAAGGTCGTCTCCACGATCATTCGCACGTTCCACTCCCCACGACGACACAGTTTCACGTTGGCCGGGACGCCTTTGGCCCGCTGAAAGCCGGTGTCGGCCAGCACCACCATTTGGCCGTCGTAATTGTCGAGCAAGGGCAGGAAGGTCTGGTCATGCGGATTGGTCAAGGGCTCGTTAGCGGTGGCGCAATCCCAATCGGTAATCAGCCCGAACTTGTTGAGCACAATGCAGAGTTTGCCGCCCACGACCCAGCGATGGTTGGACTTGCCCTTCTTGCCGATTTGATGGAACCGGCGCCCTTGCCGTATCGGATGGCCCAGTTCAATGCCGTAGCTGTCGGCCACGCCCAGCAGGGTGGGCGGCGCCAGCTACGGCCGGTCCAGCCGGATTTGGCTGCCCGGCGGCGGAACAGGCGGGTGCGGTCGGGTAGTTTGGGAAAGAGGCGGCCATAGTTGTCGGTGAGCCAGTGGTAGCAGGCGCGGCGGCTGACGTTCTTCATGGCGTAGAGTACGCCGATGGTGACCACTTCGCTGAGGGAGAGGACGGCTTGGGGATGCTGGGGGAAGTCGGGCAAGGTGTCGTCTATCTTGCAGTAGAGTTCGGTGATAAAATCGGCGATGTTCACGGGGTTCCTCCGCTGTGGCGTGTTGTCCACTCACAGCATAATGGAACCTCGTGGCATTTTCAAAATTAACACAAACTAGCACCAACGGTTCTGTATTGCCTGCCACCGCGCCTTCTGGAGAAACGTCGGCTCCCGAGGCGCGATGGCTGCCACCTTGCCGGCTGCGGTCCCGTGGTCAGCAACCGGGTCAGGCACGGTTCCTTCGGCGCGATGTGTCTCGAGTTGGGAGAAGGTCCTTGCCCAAGGCCTGGCCGGATGGTCGGGACCGGAACGGCGCCTGGCAACGTGTGGGGATGATCCGTAACCGGTTCGCATGAATGCCGGATTGGGTGGCGCTTCCTGAGAGGGGATGGTGCGTCCCTGGTGTTGCAGGGACAGACGGCCGTCCAGTCCTGCCAGGACCTCAACCGCAGTGCCAGCATAGCTGGGGCGTTCCGGCTCGGGCAGCAACTGCAGGGTATGCAACTGGAACTTCACCGTGTTGTCCCGGGCCACCTTCTGACAGGGGTAGGTAAAGGCTGAAATCAGGCGTGCGCTTAGCTTGGGAAGGCGCTGGAGACTCCGGCATCTTGGTTGTGAGACCACCAAATGCAGGAGACCGCCGATGCGCCTTCCCAGCGAATGCTATCAGATGCAAAAAACCATTGAAACGCATTTGCCTCACCTCTCTCAGGCTCAATTGACCGGCCTGGTGCTGTGGGTCTGCGGCGCCATCCTCGCCGGCAGTGCCTGCCAGAACGCCTTCGCCTCGGCCCTCTCGCCCTGGGGCAGGTGGAGCAACCTGCCCCAGTACCTCAGGGAATGGCTCTACGACGGCAGCGACCGGAAAAGCCCCTGCCAGACCCAACTGGACGTAACGCTCTGCTTTGCGCCGCTGCTGAAATGGGTCCTCTCCTGGTGGAGCTCCGGCAGGCTGGCTCTGGCCATTGACCCCACGCTCAAGGGCGACCAGACCACCGCCATCGTCATCAGCGTCCTCTACCGGAGTTGCGCCATCCCCGTGGCCTGGTATATCCGGCACGCCGACCAACGCGGCTCCTGGATGGATCCCACCGTGGAACTGCTGCAAGCCCTGGCCCCAGCAGTC
Organism: Dehalococcoidia bacterium; assembly: GCA_965197635.1. Lineage (GTDB taxonomy): Bacteria > Chloroflexota > Dehalococcoidia > Lucifugimonadales > UBA3495 > Bin87. The sequence goes on along the minus strand of CBDANN010000008.1, from coordinate 1,745,944 downwards.
CCCAGGGAAATGACCGTCATCGTGCTCTGCGACCGGGGCATCGCCAGTCCCAAGCTATGGAAACAGATACGAGATCAGGGCTGGCATCCCGGCATGCGTTATCCGAAGAACATCACCTTCTGCGCTCAAGGTGGCAGCAGGCTTCCCGCCTACGCCTTTCTCTCCCGTCCCGACACCGCCTGGGTTGGCCGTGGCACCGCCTTTAGCACCGCCAAGGCCAAACGTCATTGCACCCTGCTGGTGGTCTGGTACGTCGAACAGGAGGAACCCTGGGTCATCCTCACCGACCTGCCACCCCACGAAGTCGGCGTAAGTTGGTACGCCTTGCGCTTCTGGATCGAGCTGGGCTTCAAGGCCCTCAAGAGTTTGGGCTGGAAGTGGGACAAGACCCGCCGCACCGACCCAACTCGCGTCTCCCGCCACTGGCTGGTGCTGTCAGTGGCAACTCTGCTGGCCCTGGCCTACGGCACCAGGGTGGAAGACGCCCAGGACCGCCGGATCGCGCCAGGTAGGCTGCGGGCGCCGCCCAAAGCGCTGGCCACCAATCATCGGGACCCTCGTACTCGTCCGACGCGCACCGTCAGCGTGATCCGCCACGGCATCGACTGGCTCAGGCGATTGCTGCTCAAAGGACGCCTCTGGAGCCGCGTCTGGCTGCTGCCTGAACCCTGGCCTCAACCCAAGCCCAACCTGGAGATTACCTACCATGTCCCTGCGTGAAAATCCCATACCTACCCCTGTCAGCGGGCCACCTTCCTACTGTGCTTGAAACAGAGGATGCGGTCCAGGCACAGGTCCGATGCCAGCGGGCGATAAGCGGCCTCGGGGCATTGCGGCGGAACGCCGAAGCGTGCGTTGAAGCGCGGCAGGAAGCCCTGCAGCACGCCGTCAGCTTCCGCGATGGTAGCCGCGCCAGCCAGTCGAAGCTCCGTTACCAGCCGGTCCTGAAACGTTTCCGCCGTTCGTTCCACGCGACCCTTCGCCTGGGGCGACATTGCAAATATCATCTGGATCCCCAGTTCGTCCATGGCGCGGCTGAACTGGGTCGGCGCACCGGTGAGCCCAGACCCGGGCGTGTGCTTGAAGACGGCGTGCCGATCGACGTAGAGGGCAACCGGCGCGCCGTAGTTCTGCACCAGCTCCTGCATCATCACGAAATAGTTGCGTGCATTTTCCCGCTCGCAGAAGAGCGCGTTCACCACGGCGCCGGTGGCGTCGTCCACCGCCAGCAGCATCGTGAACTGCGGTCCCGCTTCCCCCAACCATCGGTGATAACTGCCGTCCATCTGGATCAGCATGCCCTCCTGCGGCATTCGCTGACGACGCACCCGATGCTGCGGCGTACGGCGACGGCGCGGGCTGTTCAACCCAGCGGACACCAGTAGGCGCCGCAGCGTGCTGCGGTCGATGTCGATACCCTCACGCTCCCCAAGCAATTCGCTCAGGTGGGTGTGGTTGGTTCCGCAGTAGCGGGTGCTGGCAAGGTGCAACACCTCGGCTCTGGTTGCCTCCGGTGTTGCGTTGGGCGGCCGGCGACCTCGATGGCCGTGAGCCAGAGCGGCGACACCCTCCCTCCGGTAAGCCGCCAGAATACGCCTGGTGTGGCGTGTGCTCACTCCCATCAGCCCGGCTGCCTGGTCTACGGTCATCTGCTCTGCCAACAGACTGTTCAGGACCTTGAGTCTCGCTTGTTCTTTCTGGTTCAACGTCACATTCTCCATAAAGGGAGTGTGACATTTATGCTGACCAGTTAGCGAGGACCTTTTTGCTGACCATTGACAGTGTCGGGATGTACAGATTGTTAATGGATCCGAAGGTATCATCGCCCACGCCTTCGAGCTAAAGTCCTTCATCGGCCGGATGAATCCTTCTCGGCGCCAGCAGGTAGCCCATTCATTGGAACGAGCGGCGGCTCTCGGGCCGGCGCGGTGGACACTCGTTGTCCCCATCGATCCCACTCCTGCCGAAGACAAGTGGTTTCGTCAGCTCGGCGCGGGATACGACTTCCCGATAGCCTGGCACGGAAAAACCTGGCTTGACGAGAAAATGGCGGCGTTTCCCGATATTCGGAGATACTTCTTGGAAGGGGCTAATGACGAGGTGATCCGACTGCTTTTAGCCCTAAGAGGGTGTGTGACAATGGGCTAAACTCGTCCGGTGGGTTCTTGGGGTGAGAACCAGATGGTGGTTATGCTGGGCGGATGAATAGAAAAGCATATCCCAGCGATTTGACCGCTGCCCAGTGGGAGGAGTTGGTCCCCAGGGCAATCGCATTTCAAACTAATATGAAAATGTGGCTAAACTTGGGGCGAGATTAAGTTTCCTGAGGTGGCTGCGACGATGGACGATGTACCTATTTCGATGGTGGAACGGTTTGGAGTGCTGGCAGACCCACGAACTGGTCATGCCAAAAGGCATGAGTTGCTGGACATCATGGTGATCACCTTGTGTGCCGTGATCTGCGGCGCCGACAACTGGGTGGAGATCGAGGAGTTCGGCAAGGCCAAGAAGGAGTGGTTCCGGCGGTTCCTGGAATTGCCCAACGGGGTACCCTCCCACGACACCTTTGGGAGGGTGTTTGGTCTGCTGGACCCAGAGCAGTTTACGGCCTGCTTCATGGACTGGGTACGTTCGGTTAGTGAACTGGCCCAGGGGGAGGTGGTGGCCATAGATGGCAAGACCCGGCGGGGTTGCCACGACCGAGCCAACGGGCGCGGCCCACTGCATATGGTCAGCGCTTGGGCCACCGAGAACCGTATGGTGCTGGGACAGACCCGCACTGAAGCCCACTCCAACGAGATCACGGCGATACCGGAACTGCTCAAAGTGCTGGAACTGAAAGGATCCCTGGTAACTATCGACGCCATGGGCTGCCAGAAGAACATTGCTGGTCAGATTGTGCAAGGTGGGGCCGATTACCTGCTGGCGGTGAAGGCCAATCAGGGGGAGTTGCACGAGAACATCAAGGATTTATTCGCCTGCCAGGATTTATTCGCCTGCCAGGAGCGCGCGGAGTGGAATGGCGTGGCTTACAGATACCACGAGCAAGTGGGCAAGGACCACGGTCGGCGGGAACGTCGACGATGCTGGGTGATTACCGACCCTGAGGAACTGGCCTACGTGGACCCGCACCGGCAGTGGGCTTCCTTGGGAGCGGTGGCCCGGGTCAGCTACCGACGGAACGCTGGTACCAGTTCCCCAGAGGATACCCGTTACTACATTTGCAGCTATCCGGCGGACGCGACAACACTGCTGACAGCGGCGCGAAGCCACTGGGGCATCGAGAACAGCCTGCATTGGGTGTTGGACATGGCCTTCGACGAGGATCACAGCCGGGTGAGGACGGGTCATGCCGACCAGAATCTGGCGGTGATGCGACACCTGGCGCTGAACCTCCTCAAGCAGGAACGCACCGCCAAGGTCGGTATCAAAGCCAAACGCAAAAAGGCAGGTTGGGACTTCGATTACCTCCTCAAAGTCCTATCCCTTTGAAATGCGATCGCCCTGAGTTGGTCCCACTGCTGCTGCCGGACACCACCAGAGGCCCTCCCAGAACTACGGGATCTGCGGGAGGTGGTCAACGGCATCCTCTACGTGCTGGGGGGCGGCATACCCTGGCGCCTAATGCCTCATGACCTGCCGCCCTGGGGCACGGTGTGGTGGTACTTTCGGAAGTGGCGGGATGACGGAACCTGGGAACGGGTGGAGGACGCCTTGCGCTCCCGGGTTCGGGAAGCGGCGGGCCGAGCGGCTACGCCCAGCGCCGCCATCCCGGATTGTTCAAGGATCGACAGCCAATCGGTGAAAACCACGGAAAAAGGGGGCCTCGGGGCTACGACGCCGGTAACAAGGTGGCTAGACGCAAGCGCCATATCGTAGTGGACACCATGGGATTGTTGCTGGCCGTGGTGGTTCATGCCGCCAGCATCCAGGACCGGGACGGCGCCCGGTTGGTGTTGGCCAAACTGTTGGGTCGATTTCCCCGATTGCAGGTCATCTGGGCCGACGCTGGCTACGCGGGTCGGCTGGTGGCTTGGGCCGGGGCCACCGGCGGCTGGTTGCTCACCGTGGTGCGGCGCAAACCGGATCGCCACCACTTTGAGGTGTTGCCGCGCCGGTGGGTGGTAGAGCGTACCCTGGCCTGGCTGAGCCGATGCCGCCGGTTGAGCAAGGACTACGAGGAGCGCACGGAAAGCAGCGAAGCCTGGGTGCATATCGCCATGGTCCACCTGATGCTCAAACGGCTCCACCCCGCCTGAACCCCATTGTCACACGCCCTCTCAGGGAAGAACAGGCCAGCATTAATGGCGTTCCCGACGCAGTGGGACGGTTACGGACGCTCCGTGAGCGCCTTAATGACATCGATCCCCACTATCGCTACAAGATGTCCACTGTAACCGCCGAGGCTAATAGGTGGCCACCCGACGTTGTGTTCTCAGTTTGGTCCGGAGACGTGCGTGTTGACGTCTATCCGAAGTATTCAGGTGCCACCGAGGATCGACCGGTCACCATGACTGTCATGGTCGCCTTCAGCCCGGAAGACCTAGTGATTCACGAGTCCTTGGGCTACGGTTTGGAGGTCACCATACCGAGCCGTATGATTGGTAGCCTAACGATTGATGCACCGTCTGGTCTTGGAGGCACCTTCACTAAAGGGGAATTGAGCCTCCTTCCCACCGACACGCATATGCACGAGCCTGTCACTCTGGCATTGGACATCATGGATGGAGACAATCTTATCGCCGGTTGTCCCGTCCGGCTCACGGAACGGGTGGGGGGCCAAAGGGATCCATTTTTGGTGGAACGGACAGCACTGATTGGTTGGAAATTCAACTGAAAGTGAACGTCGCGGACGAAGAGGTTGAAGTCCAGTTTCGGTTAGATCCCAAGCCCGCGATGCCAGCTGCGCTGGTTCCACTCTGCCGATGGCTTGACGCATATCAGCCTCCTCGCCACCTCAAGATTCGCTGGCCCGGGGGCTTTGAGATATACAGTGAGGTGGATAGACCTATTTTGGAGGACGGAACCCTGGGCACAGTCGTTGAGGCGCTTGCCTATCTCCAAGACCGCAGCGGCCGTTACTGGGAATTGCCATCCTCACTTAGCAGCGAGGACGTACAGGAGATTGTGACTACTGCGACCTTGATGAAGGGTGAACCTATCACCTTTACATGGAAATCTTTCAGCCTGAACTTGGATCGATGGGGACCGGAGCTTAAAGATCTAGAGAGTGGTGGTACTGCGCAATTCATCTTGGAATACGAAACCTCCCTCGAGCTAGAGGGAGTAGAGATTCCGATAGGACGGATCCGAGCTCATATCCCGTCAGCCCGTCTGGCCGACCTCGAATCTGTGCAACGAGACCTGGCGTCCGGATTAGTTCCGCCCCTACGGTTGGTACCCGGAGATAGCGACCAGGCACAACGGGTTCTGGTGCCTTGATCCCGATAGTGGTCAAACAGGTATTCAGTTTGTTGCCGGCGGAGAAAATTTTACCGGTAGGCTATGCGTTCGTTTTCTCGAACTGGTAACCGGTCGAGTCAAATCAAACGTGGCGTCGTTGCCGTTGTCGTGTTGCCGATGTCTTTCGGCGCAGTCCGCACAGCGGGTTCCGCCGTTGGTTGCCTTGCTGGGGCAATCCCAGGAGAGGCCAAGTTCCTTGCGGCGTTGACGTTCCTCGGCAGCGCGTACGCGCTTGAGTTCCCGCTTTTGCTCCTCGGTGAGGTGTGGCTTGGTGACCTTCGTTGCGGTACTGTGCTTTGAGGTGCCGGATCGGATTTTCCGACTCGGCTGGGTGGATTTGCGCCGTCGGGGGCGTGTGTTGCCAGCGTTAGCCCCAATCCACCGAGGAGATGAGTGTGTCGGCGTGCTGAAGGGATGAGAAAGTGCTCCCGGCTTCGGGGATAATGGTTTTTGAGAACGAAAACCACCCTGAAACGAGGAGCACCCAACGGATGCTACCACCTGAGCGCCCCGACCGCATCCACGTTGCCTTCGACGATCACCGACTGGTGGCCAATGCGGGGCTGCTTTTGCCCATCACCCTGGCCCATCATCTGGGGCTGGGCGAGCTGGTGGACCGCCACGTTGACCTGGGAAATGCGCCAGGTCGTGCCAACGCGGGAGACAAGGTGCTGACGCTGGTGGCATCGGCGTTGGCCGGCGGGGACTGCATTGACGACGCCGACGCGCTGCGCGCTGGCGAGACCGAGCAGGTGCTGGGCTGTACGGTGAAGGCGCCATCCACGCTGGGCACGTTTCTGCGGAGTTTCCGGTGGGGCCACGCGCGGCAGCTGGATCGGGTGAGCCGGGAGGCGCTGGCCCGAGCCTGGGCGGCTGGGGCCGGACCGGGCGATGATCCGCTGACCATTGATCTGGACTCTACCGTCTGTGAGACCTATGGTCTGGGCAAGGAGGGCGCGCGCCATCACGGCTACACCGGCCAGCGGGGCTATCACCCGCTCCTGGCCGTGGCCGAGGGTACCGGCGAGGTGCTGATGTGTCGATTGCGAAAGGGTCGGGCCAACACCGCCCGCGGCGCCGCCAACTTCCTGCGCGAGACGGTGAGCCGAGTGCGCTACGCCGGAGCCACCGGACCACTCACCGTGCGGGCGGACAGCGGCTTCTACACCCACGACATGGTGGCCGCCTGTCGCGACCAGAAGGTACGCTACTCCATCACCGTACGCCAGCACCCGAGCCTGCGGAACATCATCGAGGCCATACCTGAAGATGGCTGGACGCCCATATCCTATTGGATGGATGGCGGCGCCGATGTGGCCGAAACCAGCTACACTCCCTTTGCCAGTGAGCCCGACGCGGTACCGGTGCGGCTCATCGTCCGACGGGTGAAACCCACGCCCGGCTCGCAACTGGCCCTGTTCGCCACCTACAGCTATCACGCTTTCATCACCGATAGAGAAGGCGACACCCTGTATCTGGAAGCTGACCATCGCCGCCACGCCGAGATCGAGAACGCCATCCGCGACCTCAAATACGGCGTGGGGCTCAACCACCTGCCATCGGGACGTTTTCCCGCCAACGCCGCCTGGCTGGCGGTGCAAGTCATGGCCCACAACCTGGCCCGCTGGACCACGCGCATCGGCCTGGGCGAGCCGGTGACCACCACCAAGACCCTCCGACGACGCTTCTTCTCTCTCGCCGGACGCATCACCCGCAAAGCCCGTCGCATCACCCTGCATCTGCCACAGGATTGGCCTTGGCGAAACCAATTCAGCAGCGCCCTGGCCAGACTGCGCGCCCTGCCACTCCCATCCTGACGCCGCCCTCGGCCTTTCACCTGTCTACGATGACGCACCACGCCTGGCCCAACCGCGCCAGGCTGGGCTCCGGACGGTCTCCGCCATCGGTCTGCGCTGAAAATCACTGCCAATGCCGCTACCACGGGTCATCAACATCCCCTTGGCACGGCATCCACGCCCCACATCGTCCATTTCATCGGCATCAGGTCCTCGCCATCCCGTTCCCTGACCCCTCATCTCTCTCAAATGCCGCACCGCCCTATCCCATCGGTGGATTCGGGGTTAGCCGGCCTGGGGAGGATGAAGGTGAGCTCAAAGGTACTGCCTACCGCACGTTGGTGCGGGCACGCGAGTTACGCGGCGGATGTGCCCTACCAGGTCGTAAACATTGATTCCGATAACTTCCGCGCAACCGGAAACGCATAGACCACGCACGCGGAAAGGAGAATTGCGATTACGGCAAAGAGATCAATGGTTTTTGGAGGATTGACCGTCTTGGTGGTCATCGGGATAGTTCTGTCCCTGGTGTTCACGTTCGCGGCTAATCCCAATCAGGGACAAGATGGCCTGCTCACGTCTGACCAAGCCAAAACAAGGGGTCTGGAGGAAGCCAGGACCGCCGGCTTGATTGGAGAGCCTACGAGCGTGAATGCCACGTTTACCAGTCTGGAAGACTACACTAGGGTATCGTCATTCGGCACTGGGGGTTTGGGTGCCGATGCGAGCAATGTTGGCTTGCATCCGGACAAAGAAGTCTGGGTGGTTGCATTCGAGGGCGCCGTGAAAATGACGTTGCCCAGCTCCGGCGGCAAGACGTATGACAACATCACGTTTGCGCTGGATGCCCGTACCGGAGAAGTCATCGGAGTAAACGCGTACGTCGATGGTCAAACGCCACCGTATAAGTAATTTCCAGATTGGCCGCGTTCATCTCGGACGTCTCGGTAGCCAGCACGTCGGGGGCTGGGGTGGGGAACTGGCTCGCCTCGATCCCTTAAATTGCAATTCGGGCGCTGACGCCCCGCTGGACATACCCGACGCCACTCGGTATGATCTTGGAACAGGTTGCAGCGCGGCGCCGCGCCCGGGGTAAAGGGCGGGCTGTCCACGCGAGGAGGGCGCCTATGGTCGCGGTCGCCAGCGAGTCCACCGATCTCATCGCTCGCGTGTCCGAATACGTGGACGACGCGGCCCAAATTGACCGTATCAGGTCGGCCTACGACTTCGCGGAACGGTGCCACGACGGCCAGATGCGCCTCTCCGGCGACCCGTACATCGTTCATCCTCTGGCCGCCGCCACCATTCTGGCCGACCTCTATCTGGACCCCGACACCATCATTGCGGCGCTACTCCACGACGTGGTGGAGGACTGCTCCGTAACCGTCGACGAGTTGGCGTTGCGCTTCGGGGTTGACGTGTCCCGCCTGGTGGACGGCGTAACCAAGCTGGCCCGCGTGGATTACCGTCCTCCCGACCCGGCGCACCGGTCTGAAAATGGCAACGGCGTCGTACCCGCCGAAAACCTCTACGCCGAAAGCCTCCGCAAGATGCTGGTCGCCATGGCCGAGGACATCCGCGTGGTGCTCATCAAGCTGGCCGACCGCCTCCACAATATGCGGACGCTGGACCCGCTGCCCGAGGACAAGCGACGCCGCATCGCCCAGGAAACCCTCGACGTGTATTCCCCGCTGGCCCACCGCCTGGGCATCTGGGAGCTCAAGTGGCAGCTGGACGACCTGGCGTTCCGGCACCTGAACGAGACCCGATACCGTGAGATTTCCCGTATGCTGGCCGCCCGACGCTCTCAGCGTGAAGCCTACGTCGCCGACGTGGCGGGCCGCCTGAAGGCTGAACTGGGCGACAACCGCCTCCATGCCGACGTGAACGGCCGACCCAAGGGCATTTATTCCATCCACAACAAGATTGAGAAATATGCGGCTGAGGGCAAGGAACTCAGCGATATTTATGACCTCTACGCCCTGCGGGTCGTCGTTGACGACGTGGCCGATTGCTACACCGCGCTGGGCATCACCCATCGCCTCTGGAGCCCCATCCCCGGACAGTTCGACGACTACATCGCCACCCCCAAGAAGAACCTGTACCAGGCGCTGCACACCACGGTGAAATGCGACGGCGGGGAACCCCTGGAGGTGCAGATCAAGACCCGGCAGATGCACCGTGTTGCCGAGTACGGGGTGGCCGCCCACTGGCGCTACAAGGAACGGGCCGCAGCCCCGGGCGGCAACGGCCGCTTTGAGGAGCGCATGACCTGGCTCCGCCAGTTGCTGGAGTGGCAGCGCGAGACCCCCGACACTGAAGAGTTCCTGGAGTCGGTGCGCGAGGACCTGTTCCATGACCAGGTTTTCGTCTATACGCCCAAGGGCGATATTGTGGAGCTTGCCGCCGGAGCGACGCCCATCGACTTCGCCTACAAGATCCACACCGACCTGGGGCACCGCATCTCCGGGGCCAAGGTGAACGGACGCCTGGTGTCGTTGGACACCCCATTGGAGAACGGCGACACCGTGGAGGTCGTGGCCGGCAAGACCGGCCGGGGGCCGTCGCCCGACTGGCTCAACCCGTCGCGAGGATACGTCGCCACCAACAGCGCCCGCCAGAAAATCCGCTCCTGGTTCAACCGTCAGGCCCGCAGCGCCAACATCGCCCGGGGCCGCGAGCTGCTGCGTCGGGAAATGCACCGCATGGGCGTCAAGATGTCCGACCGGGAAGTGCTGGAAGCGTGCCGCTACGAGACCATGGAAGACCTCCTCGCCGCCGTTGGTTCCGGCGAGTTGAGCGATTCCGCGCTGGACGCCCGGCTGACGCAGTATCGCAAAGAGGATGTCGATGAGTCGGCCTGGATGCCCAAGTTGAAGGGCACCTTGCCGTTGTCCAGCCCATCGTCGGGCATCTCAGTCCTCGGCGTGGGCGACCTGCTCACCAACATTGCCCGGTGCTGCAACCCCATCCAGGGCGACCCTATCATCGGGTTCGTAACCCGCTCTCGCGGAGTCAGCGTCCACAAGGTCGGCTGCATCAACGTGCTGAACGAAGACGAGCAGGAACGGCTGGTGCCAGTGTCCTGGGGGCAGCAGCGGGAGCTTCATCCAGTGCGCGTTCGCATCGAAGCCTTCGACCGGGTCGGCCTGTTGCGCGACGTCACCACCAAGGTGTCCGAGGACAAGATCAACATCGCCTGGGTCGTTACCCGTGAGAACGACGACGCCACGGTGAGCATGGAACTCACCATCCACATCGGCGGACTGGAAGAACTGTCCCGCCTGTTCTCCCGCATTGAGGGAATACGCGGAGTGACGTCGGTCAACCGCGTCACCAGCAGCCCGCTGCGCCAGACCGAACGCTGATCCGCTCGGATACAGCGCCCTCACTGTGTCCGTCGATACTTCGCGGATAGTATCCTCATTTTCCCACGCCGCCCGCAACGGGACGGCGGCCAAGCTGCTGGTCGCTGCGTCGGTATTCTTGGGCATACTGCTGATGCCCACCCCAGAAGGGCTGACCCCCCAGGGGCAGCGCGCCCTGGCCGTGATGGTCTTTGCGGTGGTGCTGTGGGCCACCGAGGCAATACCCGTCCCCGTGGCCGGCGTCGGCGGAGTCGTCCTGCTGGTGCTGGTGGGCGCCGTTCCCGACATCGGCGCGGCCCTCTACGGATTCTCCCGCCCGGTCGCGTACTTCCTCATCGGCATCCTCACGCTGGGCCTGGCCGTGCAGCGGTCCGGTCTGGCCGAGCGCATGGCGACTTTTCTCATGCGCGGCGCCGCCGGCAGTCCCCGCCTGCTCTACTCCCAGATGCTCTTTTCCTTCGCCGCCCTCACGTTCGCCCTGCCGTCGGCCAGCACCCGTGGAGCCATCATGGTCCACGTGTACGAGCAGGTGCTGGAGCACTGGAGCATCCCCCAGGGCCACCCGTTCTACAAGGCCACGATGATGGCCATGGGCAGCCTCAACCGCCTCGGCTCCACCGCGCTGCTCGCCGGCGGGATAACCCCGGTGGTGGCCTCCGGTCTGCTGGGCGATTTCTCATGGACCCAGTGGTTCGTCTTGATGAGCGTGCCCTTCTACGCCAACCTTATCGTCGGCGGGGCCGCGCTGTTCCTGTTTTACCGGTCCGGCTTCCGACTGGAGGACGCTCAGGGCGCGGCCCCGTTGTCCCTGGCGCCCATGAGCGCAGTCGAGTGGCGCGCCGCCGCCATCGTGATGCTGACCGCGCTGCTGTGGTTCACCGACTTCGCCCACGGTCTCCATCCGGCAGTGCCGGCGCTGATCGCCCTGTGCATCATTCTGCTCCCGAAGGTGGGCATCCTGTCGTGGGGCGACTTCGAGCGCAACGTGGGCTGGTCCAACTTCTTCGTCATCGCCACCTCGCTATCCCTCTCCGCCGCGCTGGTGATGACGGGAGCCGCTGCCTGGTTCTCGCAAACGCTGGTCGGCGGCGTATCCCAGTTGGCGTCCTCGCCCCTGCTCGTCCTGCTGGTCCTGTGCGTGTGCTTCGCCCTGCTACGGATGCTGTTGCCCAACATCGCTGGATACCTGGCGCTGGTGGTCCCCGTCACCATGGCCGCCGCCGAGTCGCTGGGTCTGGACCCGCTGGTGTGCGGCATGGCCGCGGTGGTGGTTGGCGACTCGGCGGTCTACTACGGAGCCGGCGGAACCTCGGCGGTGTTCATATTCCAGCGCGCCGGGATCGGCAACCCGGAGATTTTCCGCTTCGGCATCACCATGACCGTTATCGTCATCGCGGTGCTGCTGCTGGCGGTCGTTCCCTACTGGGGGTTGATCGGCCACCCGCTGGTACCGTAGCGGGCCGCGCTACCACGGCAGCACATCCATCAGCATAGCCACCAGGATAGCCAGCGCGATGGCAGCCGCGCTCCACACCGATAGCCGCCGCATTCGCCGCCGTCGCCCTCTCGCCCGTCGCACGTCGGCCCGGTAATCCCAGGGGCGCTTGGCCCGGCTGCCGTTTTTCCACACGCCGCGCCGTCGCGATTGAGCCTCGGCCTCCGCTTCCGTGAACCCCAACTCCCGGCCGCCGTAGCGCCGGTACCACCAGGCCATGCCCGAGCGCACCATCGCCACGTTGACGCATTCCCGGCGCCGCGAGGTGGGATAGAGCACTCCAACGGTGCGCCCGTAGCGGTCTTTGGTGATCTCCTCCAGCCGAATGCCGCCGCCGCGCACCAGCGTAGCCAACTGCTCCCGGGACTCTTGGCCGTAGGGTTGAGCCAACTCCGGCGCGTCTATGCCGTAGAGCCGCAGCGGAAACGGCCGCCGCAGGAAACTGAACAGACCGGCGTACTTGACCTCCAGCGAGTCGCCGTCGATTACCCTCCGTATTCTGACCTTGCGGGCCATCGGCGGATTACACCGTCAGCGGCGTGTCGTCCCGGTTGGCCCACTCTCCCATGGAGGCGTCGTAGTTCCTGGCGTTGTCAAATCCGACGAGGCGGAGTACGAAGTTTCCGTGCGCCGCACGGATGCCGGCCTGTCAATAGGAGTACGCCGTCTTGTCGGGCGTGATCCCGTGCTCGGTGAGGATACGGCGGATCTCGGCGGCCGGCTTGAACTCGTGGGTGTTGCGGTCCATGAGGTGGAACCACTCCAGATGCACCGCGCCGGGCACGTGTCCCACCCGCTGGTTGCTGTAGTTCTCGGCGGTGCCGTCCCATTCGGCGTCGCTGCGCACGTCCCACACGACTACGTTTTCGAGAGTACAGGCTTCTTTCAGCTCGTCGCCGGTGACCATGAACGACTCGTCGGCTCGTGGGGTGAACGTGGCCGATCCCGGAGACTTGGGCCGTCCGAAGTCGATGGGCTGGCCGGCGTTGACCCAGGCCCGCCAGCCGCCGTTGAGCACCATCACGTTGCTATGACCGTAGTAGTTGAACGCCCACCAGATGCGGGCGGCGGTGAGTCCCTGCGCGTGGTCGTAGGTGACCACGGTGGTGTCGTCGCCGATGCCATACCCCTCGGCCACGGCCTTGAACTGCTCGGGCGTCATGACGTGCTGCCCGCGAGTCCCCGGTCCAATCGCGGTATCGGGATTCTTCGCCCAGTTGTCGGCAACGTGGGCCGCGCCGGGAATATGCCCGCGCTGCCAGGCGTCAGCGGTGTTGGCGCAGTCCAGCACGACCACGTTCGGGTCGTCCAGATGCCCGGCAACCCACGCCGGGTCGGTAAGGTATTCGGGATGGGCATAGCCATCGGCGGAGGTGGTCATGGGGAAGGCTCCTGAGGATTGGATGGGTTGCAGGTTGGCGGGATTGTAGGCAGGGACGGTTGGGTGGGTCAATGCCCCGCGCTTTACAGACGCCGACGTTACGGTATCTGTAACTTGCCAAGGAATTGCTCGGATAGATACAATTCACCTTATTAGGTGAATGATGGAGGTCATTTTCCGGACCACCGAACTGCAGCGGGGCTACGAAGAATCAGCCAGAGGGGTCCGGCGTTGGGGAGCGTATGTCGGGCGTATGTATATCCGCCGTATCCAGATGCTCCATGCCGCCAAAGACTTTCACGATGCTTACCAACGCCCGGCGTTGCGTCTGCATCCGCTGCGAAGTTCACAGAGAGGAGAACTGTCTATTTACCTGACCGGGCGGTGGCGTCTCATCGTTACGAAAGGAGACACCGAGGAGAATGTAATCATAGAGGAGTTCAGCAACCATTATGACGACTAAAACCCCGCGCGTGTTTTCAGACCTGCCGATGCCCCCAGGCGAGGTATTGGCGGAAGAGCTCGAAGTTCGGGGAATGACTCAGCGGGAACTCGCGGCTCGGCTCAACCGTCCGCCACCGGTCATAAACGAAATCATCCGGGGCAAAAAGGCTATCACGCCGGACACGGCAACCGCGCTCGGTAAGGTGTTGGGCGGTGACCCTCAGTTCTGGACCAATCTGGAGACTGACTACCGGATGACCCTGGCGCGGGAGCGCAATACCAAGGCGGAGCAGTAAACCCTGATGCGTACCCAGTTTGTCATTGCGAGGAGCGCGCGACGCGGCAATCCCGTTGACTAAGCGACGATTCCTCCGGCGACGAGTTTGCCACACCACGCCAGCAACGTCACCCCCGTTGGAGGTGTTTGCGGTCAAGCCACAGCATTCCAAGCTGCAGTCTCCAAATCCGATGCCCAAGCGTGAAAGATGGTAGCGCCGCCTGGCAAGCGTTGGTTTAACAACTGGATCGGAGGCAATCCCCGTAAGCTTAGGACTCGGGTAGTTCGAGCATATTTCGGCGCTGTTCGGTCGTTCGGATGGACGATGAAATTTCTGACGCTCTTCAAATGACCTAAAATGGTTGTAACTGAACCCAAGCCAAGGCTTATCTGATTAAGATTGGCAACTTGCAGAAAGCCAGCTTGCCGTGTCGCAAACGGAGGATCTTCCCATTGCGACCCCGGGCCAGAGAAAGGCTGTCTGGTAAATTGCTTAGTGACAAGTGGAATGTCGCGAACGCATTTTACGTTGGGCGCTGGCGGTAGATGAATCCCCCTTTGGGTAACGCAGCCTCCAATTGCCGACCTGACAATCAGTTCTCGGCAGAATTCCCCCCACAAATGTTGCAGTCTGACTACCAGAAATGCCGAACCGTCCCGGTGAACCGGCTCGCACATCGCCATCTGTGCTGGATTTGCCGGCAATGTCGCAGCAAACCGGGATGACAATGACTGGCTCCGAGTAATGTACGATGCGTAGAGAGTAAGCAACGACTTTTTTCGCATATGCTTAAACCCCAATCCACCGAGGAGATGAGTGTGTCGGCGTGCTGAAGGGATGAGAAAGTGCTCCCGGCTTCGGGGATAATGGTTTTTGAGAACGAAAACCACCCTGAAACGAGGAGCACCCAACGGATGCTACCACCTGAGCGCCCCGACCGCATCCACGTTGCCTTCGACGATCACCGACTGGTGGCCAATGCGGGGCTGCTTTTGCCCATCACCCTGGCCCATCATCTGGGGCTGGGAGAGCTGGTGGACCGCCACGTTGACCTGGGAAATGCGCCAGGTCGTGCCAACGCGGGAGACAAGGTGCTGACGCTGGTGGCATCGGCGTTGGCCGGCGGGGACTGCATTGACGACGCCGACGCGCTGCGCGCTGGCGAGACCGAGCAGGTGCTGGGCTGTACGGTGAAGGCGCCATCCACGCTGGGCACGTTTCTGCGGAGTTTCCGGTGGGGCCACGCGCGGCAGCTGGATCGGGTGAGCCGGGAGGCGCTGGCCCGAGCCTGGGCGGCTGGGGCCGGACCGGGCGATGATCCGCTGACCATTGATCTGGACTCTACCGTCTGTGAGACCTATGGTCTGGGCAAGGAGGGCGCGCGCCATCACGGCTACACCGGCCAGCGGGGCTATCACCCGCTCCTGGCCGTGGCCGAGGGTACCGGCGAGGTGCTGATGTGTCGATTGCGAAAGGGTCGGGCCAACACCGCCCGCGGCGCCGCCAACTTCCTGCGCGAGACGGTGAGCCGAGTGCGCTACGCCGGAGCCACCGGACCACTCACCGTGCGGGCGGACAGCGGCTTCTACACCCACGACATGGTGGCCGCCTGTCGCGACCAGAAGGTACGCTACTCCATCACCGTACGCCAGCACCCGAGCCTGCGGAACATCATCGAGGCCATACCTGAAGATGGCTGGACGCCCATATCCTATTGGATGGATGGCGGCGCCGATGTGGCCGAAACCAGCTACACTCCCTTTGCCAGTGAGCCCGACGCGGTACCGGTGCGGCTCATCGTCCGACGGGTGAAACCCACGCCCGGCTCGCAACTGGCCCTGTTCGCCACCTACAGCTATCACGCTTTCATCACCGATAGAGAAGGCGACACCCTGTATCTGGAAGCTGACCATCGCCGCCACGCCGAGATCGAGAACGCCATCCGCGACCTCAAATACGGCGTGGGGCTCAACCACCTGCCATCGGGACGTTTTCCCGCCAACGCCGCCTGGCTGGCGGTGCAAGTCATGGCCCACAACCTGGCCCGCTGGACCACGCGCATCGGCCTGGGCGAGCCGGTGACCACCACCAAGACCCTCCGACGACGCTTCTTCTCTCTCGCCGGACGCATCACCCGCAAAGCCCGTCGCATCACCCTGCATCTGCCACAGGATTGGCCTTGGCGAAACCAATTCAGCAGCGCCCTGGCCAGACTGCGCGCCCTGCCACTCCCATCCTGACGCCGCCCTCGGCCTTTCACCTGTCTACGATGACGCACCACGCCTGGCCCAACCGCGCCAGGCTGGGCTCCGGACGGTCTCCGCCATCGGTCTGCGCTGAAAATCACTGCCAATGCCGCTACCACGGGTCATCAACATCCCCTTGGCACGGCATCCACGCCCCACATCGTCCATTTCATCGGCATCAGGTCCTCGCCATCCCGTTCCCTGACCCCTCATCTCTCTCAAATGCCGCACCGCCCTATCCCATCGGTGGATTCGGGTTAAATCGTATCCGGCAACAGCGCTTTGTAGGTCGTTAGGAACCTTACCCGCCGGCTTCTAATTCGCTGCGTAGTGCCCGCGGAAGCAAGTCGGAATTCATGGTATCTTTCCGGTACGTCATCAGGTTCTCTGTCCAAGATGTCCGATAGAATGCTGAGGTTGACTGTGGCAGCAGATATATCCGTGAGTGCGCTCGTATTCCGAAGCGGCATATCCTCCCCCATGCCCCCCGTAGGAATGCCAAAGGTCGCGTGAGCTACCGCCGCAAATAGCATCAAAAAGTGCGGTGCCCTCGCCAGGTTGGTTTCCAATATCTCTGAAAAGTTATCGGTGAGGTATTCAAGCGTGCGATCTACCTTACCGTGAGCGTAATCAGGCATCTCAGAGTCAAAGGTTCTGTATAGTCGCTCGATTTTCGGTTGCCCGCCGTCGGTAACTCCTTCTAGGACAACGCCAAATAGCTGCGCCATCAATTCGTCGTCAGCCATCCGCACCCTGGCGCGCTTGCCGACGACATTGTACTTATCCCACAAGAACGCCCAACGTTTTGATGACGAAATGACAGTGTTTCGGAAAATTCCGTGATATTTTCCGTGTCGCAGTTCTTGGGAAGACAGATTGTAATTGTAGGTATTCAATCGCTGAAAGACGTCAAAAACGTATGCGTCGGATGCGTTAAACAATTGTTCAACAGGCAGTGAATATTCCAAAAACTTGAGCTTGGCATCTTCGTTCAATTTCGAATATACCTTTCCTGCCGCCTCTTCAAGGTCCTCCCCGCTAGGCCGCAATGGGAATTCGTCCCGAGCGTACGATTGGATGGCCATGAGACGTTGCTGGCCATCAACGACCTCTCGGTAGCTCCGCTTGGTGGTTACGTCGGTCTGAGTCCGAATGTAAATCTTCGGTATGGGCATACCACGCAAGATGGTGTCCACAAGATAGACCCTTGCAGCAATAGGCCAAACTCGGTCGCTACGTTGGAACTCTCGGTTAACGACAAGGGTCTTGTCTTCCAACCAGGTCAATATATCCGCGACTGTATATTGCTCGAGCATATTCCCTCCAGAGACTACTGAATATCGGCGCCTGCTTCCCAATAATGTCACATCCAACCTACAGTGACAAACTCTTGCGGAGGATAATCGGTTGCAACCAGTGCCCGTTATTACCTAACCGTCCCCGGACTGCAATAACGATTGTACCACCCCCTCCACCGCCGCCCCCTCGGCCCCCGCGCGCAGCCACGCCCGCAGCTCCCGCCGCGCTATGGTCACCGTCAGCCGGTCGCCCCGTTCCGCCCGCAACTCCGCCAGCCGTTCCGCCACGCCGGCGGCCACCCGCTCGCCGGCCTTGGCCAGCGTGGCGTGCAGCAGATTGTCCCCGTCAAACTCCGGTATCGGCAACTTCCAGAGGTGCTTGTGCAAATGGCGAGTTTTGCCTGACCAATTTGGTACAGTTAGTGGGTTGACTGCATCGGCCAGAGCATCGCTGTTGATGATCGCCAGCAGGTAGTTGGCTTCCTGAATATCTTTGCTGGCAATCCAGAACAGTACGTTTTCGACAAACGCCGCGTCGTTATCGAGTATCGCAGCAGTTGGCTGGCCGGAACTGGTGTATATCACCCGTACCGGTTTGTCGGCGTTATCGCGTTGCCAAGCAAGTTGTGACGACAATTTACTTTGATAGTCAAGATTGTCCAGAAGGTTCAACTTGCTCCCAACACTTTTGTTGTTCTCCCATAACCTGCTGATCGTCTGCCAGCGTGCTCGCATCCGTCGTTCCAGCCCGCCCAGTCGGATACCGCCCGGCCCGTCGTTGTCGGTTGGAAGCTCATATTCTCCCCGTCGCACCGGCAGAATCGCCTGCAACGGTTCCAGCGTGGCGTAGGGAACCACGGTTTCGCCCAAGTGGACATCGTACACGTGGTTCCGCTCAATAGTCTGTTCCGTGATGGCGTTCAGATCCAGATTGCGCCACGGCGCTTTGTCCTGCGAACCCCGGCGTGGGTTGACGGTGATGGCCTGGCCGGCCTGCACGATGGCGGTGTTTTCCGTTTCATTAACAAAGAACAGACAACGTGGAAAGATGGTCGCGCCATTCCTCGAGCGCCGCTCATAAGCCCGAATCCACCGAAGGGAAACCGTGGCGGCGGTCAGAGGAGGGATGAGGGACCAGGGATCGGGCTGGCGGGGACCTGATGCCGATGAAATGGACGATGTGGGGCGTGGATGCCGGTCCAAAGAGATGTTGACGACCCGTAGTAGCGGCGCGGGAAGCGATTTTCAGCGCCGCTCGCCGGCGGAGGCCATCAGGAGCCGAGCCTGGCGCGGCTGGGCCAGACAGTTAGGTAATCTGGTGGACAGGTCAGACGCCGCGGGCGTGGTCAAGAAGGGAGTGGCAGTGCGCGCAGTCTGGCCAGGGCGCTGCTGAACTGGTTTCGCCAGGGCCAGCCCTGGGGGAGATGCAAAGTGAGGCGGCGTGCCTTGCGGGTGAGGCGTCCGGCCAGGGAGAAGAAGCGCCTGCGCAGGGTCTTGGTGGTCGCCACCGGCTCGCCCAGCCCGAGGCGCGTGGTCCAGCGGGCCAGGTTGTGGGCCATCGTCTGGACGGCCAGCCAGGCGGCGTTGGCGGGGAAGCGGCCCGAGGGCAGGTGATTGAGACCCACCCCGTACTTGAGGTCGCGGATGGCGTTCTCGATCTCGGCGTGGCGGCGATGATCGGCCTCCAGTTCCAGGGTGTCGCCGTCTCTATCGGTGATGAAGCCGTGATAGCTGTAGTCGACCAAGAGGGCCAGCTGGGAGTTGGGCGTGGGCTGCACCCTTCGGACGATGAGACGCACCGGCACAGCATCGGGCTCACTGGCGAAGGGAGTGTAGCTGGTTTCGGCCACGTCGGCGGCGCCCTCCATCCAGTAAGGGATGGGCGTCCAGTCCTCTTCAGGTATGGCTGCGATGAGATTGCGCAACTGGGCGTGCTGGCGGACGGTGATGGAGAAGCGGACCTTCATCTTGCGGCAGACGGCGACGATGTCGTGGTTGTAGAAGCCGCTGTCGGCCCGCATGGTGAGCGGTCCGGTGGCTCCGGCGCAGCGCACTCGCCTTACCGTCTCTCGCAGGAAGTGGGCCGCGCCGCGAGCGGTGTTGGCGCGTCCCTGGCGCAGCCGAGCCATCAGCACGTCGCCGGTGCCAGCGGCGACGGCGAACAGCGGGTGATAGCCCCGCTGGCCGGTGTAGGTGTGGCGGCGCGCCCCTTCCTTGGCCGGACCGTAGGTCTCACAGATGGTGGAGTCCAGGTCGATGGTCAACGGATCATCGCCCGGTCCGGCCCCGGCGCCCCAGGCTCGGGCCAGCGCCTCACGGCTCACCCGATCCAGCTGCCGCGCGTGGCCCCAACGGAAACTCCGCAGGAACGTACCCAACGTGGACGGCGCCTTGACCACACAGCCCAGCACCTGCTCGGTCCCGCCAGCGCGCAGCGCGTCGGCGTCGTCGATGCAGTCGCCACCGGCCAGGGCCGACGCCACCAGGGTCAGCATCTTGTCCCCAGCATTCGCACGACCCGGTGCATCTCCCAAGTCAACGTGGCGGTCCACCAGTTCGCCCAGACCCAGGTGATGGGCCAGCGTGACCGGCAGGATCAGTCCGGCGTTGGCCACCAGGCGGTGATCGTCGAAGGCGACCTGGATGCGCTCAAGGCGCTCAGGTGGTAGCATCCGTTGGGTGCTCCTTGTTCCGGGTTGGTTTGGTGTCTCACAAACCATTATCCCCGAAGCCGGGAGCATTTTTTCAACCCTTCAGCACGACACCAACCTCATCCTTTCGGTGGATTGGGGATAAGGTGAATCGCCGCTCACCGAAGTATCCGTTATCCCGCTGGATACTCGTCGCACGTCGGCCGCGCCGGCCGCGCCCTCCCACCGTTCAACCACGCCGGCCAGCGCCGTCCCTCCGGCATTCTCACCTACCCGCTGGGCGAACACCACGCACGACGCGATGGGAAAGAAGGTGTTGGGTTCAAGCCGCTCCAAATCCCACGCCGCCTTATGCCCAAAGTTGACCGCCAGCGTGCGGCCCGGAACCCGGTTGCGTCCACGCCCCCGCGCCGCCGACTCCCATGCGCCGCTGCGCCACTTGGCGTACTGCCCGGTCTGCAACGCGCTGTGGGGCAGCACCATGCCGATGACGCCCCCGTCTTTCAGGTAGAGGTCAACGCTGCGGGCGAAGAACAGGCCGGCCACGTCCTGGTGCGTGGCATAGCGTCCGCCCTGCCAGATGCCGTAAAGACTTTTGCTCTGATTTTCCAACTCGGTGCGCAGGATGTCGGCGGTCTGGTTGTAGTTCAGCCACGGCGGGTTGCCGATGACCACGTCCACCTTGGTGCGGCTCAGGGCCACCGGGCGCACCAGGTTGCGGGTGTAGTAGGCCCAGATGTGGTTGCGTCCCTCGTCGTGCAGCCGTTGCAGGGTGGCGATGGTGTCGGCCAGCGTCTGCCGCTCGTTCGCGTCGGCGATGTCGTGGTCGTCCAGGGCGATCATCGGGTCGTGACCGGCGCGGCTCCCTCCAAGTTCAATGTCGGCGGCCACCTGGCTCATCAGCGAGTCAAACGTGTCCGCCCGGTCCACCAGCGATATGGGAAACACCAACTCCGTAGGGGCAACCCTTGTGGTTGCCCCGGTCGCTCCGCCGGCCCCGGCGTCGTCCACCTGGATGGTCACCTGCTGCCCGGCGAACAGGTCGCCGGCGCGGAAACGCAGTTGCAGCGCGTCACCCAGATAGACGGGCACCGAACCCGACGCGTCGTAGCCGGCCCGCACCGCCGCCTCAATGGCCGGCCGCGCCGCCAGTGCCCACGCCGCCCGCGCTAAATGCACCGCCACCGGATGCACGTCAATCCCCGTGACCGCCACTCGCAGGCGGTCCAGCAGCTCTTTGGGGTGTAGGGGCGACCGGCCGGTCGCCCCTACGGTGGCATCGGCAGCGTTCAGAAAGTGCCCCACGGCTTCGGCAATGAACGTCCCCGAGCCGCAGGCCGGATCCAGAACCCGCTGGTCCAGCGGGTCTAGAATCAGTTCCCGCACCATCGTCCGCGCCAACCAGGCCGGCGTGTAGTATTCGCCCAGGGTGCGCCGTTCCTCGGGCGGAATGACCGTTTCGTAGAGGATGGCCGCGATGTCCGGTGCGGCATTCTTCCAGTCAAATCGCGCCACCCGCCGCGCCAGCGCCCGCAGCAGGTCCTGGCCGCCCGTGGATCTGTCAGAAATCCGCCTGTCGGAAATCCGCTCGTCGGGCCAGGCGAAGAAGTCCGATTCGATAATGCCGCTCAGCCCGGTGGCGTCGCGGAACCGCCGGCCTTGCAGCAGATCGGACGGGTCGGTTTCCGCCAACTGCCGCAGGTCGATGCCGAAGGAAGCCTGCACCGCCATGCCGATGACCAGGCTGAGATAGGTGTGTCGGATGAACAGGTGGTCCAGCTCCGACGGGTCCCGGGCGATTTCCCCCAGGGCGGCCCGCAGTAAATTCTCCCACAGCCGCCGTTTCACCTTCACCGTTTCGTACTCGGCGGCGTCTCCGTACTGGCGGGCCAGCGCGTCAACGTCCCGCTGGTAGGCCGGACTGCCCGGGCCCAGGTATTGCTCCACGTTGGCCCGATCCGCCGGTATGCTTTCCAGCGACAGCAGCGCGCTGTCCCGCAGCCATTCGTACAGCGGCAGCCACTTGTCACCGGATTCCAGCACGAACCCATAGGGCGCCGCCGTCCGTACCGGCCCGGCTTCCGGCCAGCGCAGCAGCCAATACTTGCCGTCGGTGAGGATGCCCGTGCGGACGCCCTTGCCGGCGGCTGTGGACAGTTCCAGGTAGTCGTCCAGCTGCCGGACGTTGGCCGGGTCGGGGTCAAAACCGCTGGCGGTGCCGATGCGACGCTTGAACTCGATGAAGGTATCCAGCGCGGTGAGGTCAACGGCGCGGCGGCTGTCGTCGGTGGGCGGGTTCTCCTCGATTATTTCATCGCCGTTGGCTAATCCGGTCAGGATGAGAAAATCGCGCACCGCGGTGGTGATGTTGGCCTCGGCCTCAAAGTTCTCGTGCCGCCGCAGGATCGCCGCCGCCGCGTCCGAATACCGTGGGTCGCTGGTGTCGAGATGCGTGACCATGGGGCGATTGTACCAGCGCTGGCAGCCGGGTGATAAACTTGCGGCAGCAAGCAGAAGCGAGAGGAATAACGATGACCGCGCAAACCACACCCACGCCGAAGAAGGTGGGTGACTTGACGCTGGCGGAGTTGCTGGCGCTGCTCCGCGAAACCGTTGCCGAAGCCCTTGCCGGGATCGTGGGTTACCCGGACGAGAATCAGGAACCGCTCCAGGGCGCAGTTGCGGAAACGGACCAAGGGACCGGCGTTTCGGCGAGAATGGCGCGGAAGGTGGCCGAGTTGGCGGTGGACGAACTTGAATGGTGGATCTATTACATCGTCGATGAAGTGGGAGTGGAACTGATCGGCGACCCCGACGAGGGGCTGGAGCTGAGCGCTTGGGCGCAGGAACAACTGGACCAGGCGGAAGCGGACCGGGCGGCCGGCAGAACGATACCGGCGGCGCAGGTGGCGAAAGAACTGGGACTTGACTGGCCCGGTGACGTATAGTTTGGAGTTCTCGCGCACCGCGCGAGTTGGTATGTCAAGTCTGGATCCGCCGGTGGCGCAGCGGATTTTGAACCGTCTGAATTGGCTGGCCGAAAATTGCGAGTCAGTTAACCACTACGCCCTCACTGGCCGGCACGCTGGCAAGTTCCGGCTGCGTATTGGAGACTACCGGGCTCTGTACTGGCTCGACCGGGAGAACCGCCGTATAGAGGTGGAATCCATCGGTCACCGCAGCGAAGTGTACTGAGCGAGGCGATAAACGCGCAACTGAACACCAACACGAGGTATCAGGATGACAAAGCAAACCGCTGACAAGATGGTAGCCGAAATGACGGTAGCGGAGCTGCGGAAGTTGATCTGGGAAACCGTGGCGGAGGCATTACTGATTTGCTCGGCGACCCGGACGAGGGGTTGGAACTGAGCGACTGGGCGGAGGAACCACCGGAACAGGCGGAGGCTGAGACAGCGGCGGGTGAGCGGCATACTATTCCATTGGAAGAGGCGGCGCGGACTGGCCTTGTGAGTACAGAATAGCGCTCACGGGTGACGCCAATGACAATATGTCTCGATTGGACAACACGGTGGCACAATTGGTCATCAATCGGCTGACCTGGCTGGCCGAGAACACTGAGCTGGCGCGCCATAGAGCGTTGACCGGACGCTGGGCCGGCGCGACGGCAGCGCTGCTGGCGTTTGCCATCCTGGCGGCCTACGGCGGCAGCGTCTCGGGCCTGACCGCGGCGGCATTGACCGGCGCCGAGCCGGACCGCTTCGTGTCGGTCAGCGCCGGCGGCGAGTTCGCCTGTGCGCTGCGGTCCGACGGCAAGCTGATTTGCTGGGGCAGTGGCTATGGCCCCGGCCACACTACGGAAGAGGTGCTCGCGGACAAATCCTTCGTGTCGGTAAGCGCGGGCGACGGTCATGTCTGCGGATTGCAGACCGATGGCGCCGTCGCCTGTCACGGTTGGAACGAGGCTGGCCGGAACCCACCCCCGGCTGGCCCGTTACAGTCGGTCAGCGCTGGCGGAAATCATAACTGCGGGGTACGAACGGACGGGGTGGTGGAGTGTTGGGGCTCGGATGCTGAATTCGATGGTGAAATATCCTCCGGGAAGGCAACTCCGCCGACGGGGTTGTTCAGGTCCGTAAGCGCCGGCGGACACCATACCTGTGGGGTTAGAACCGATGGGACGGTGGAG
The DNA here is from genome assembly GCA_965197635.1 of Dehalococcoidia bacterium. Classification (GTDB taxonomy): domain Bacteria; phylum Chloroflexota; class Dehalococcoidia; order Lucifugimonadales; family UBA3495; genus Bin87. Next base: position 1,721,377 of record CBDANN010000008.1, on the reverse strand, counting down.
TGTTGGGGTTCCAACGAGCACGGGCCGGCCGCGCCCCCTACCGGTGTTTTCGCGTCGGTCAGCGCCGGCGGCCAGCATACCTGTGGGTTGCGGCCCGGCGGCACGGTGGAGTGCTGGGGTTCCAACGCCGCTCTTTACAGCGACCAGACTTTCGGTCAGGCAACCCCTCCGGCGGGCATTTTCACGTCGGTGAGCGCCGGCGACACCCACACCTGTGGCATGCGGTCCGACAACACCGTGGAATGTTGGGGGGCATACAAGTACGCGACACCGGTGACGCCGCCCCCAAATGAGTTCCAAGCGTTGAGCGCCGGCCGGCACCTCGATTGCGGGTTGAGGAGCGACGGGTCGGTTGAGTGTTGGGGCCTGGAAACACACCACGACCTTACGGTGCAAGCCGACGGGGGAGTTCTGTTCGTGTCGCCGATTTTCACAGCCATCAGCGCCGACGGCGGCACCTGTGGTTTGCTGGCGGATGGCGCAATCGCCTGCTGGGGCCGCTACTATGGATATCCGGGGACCCCACCCGACGGCGTTTTCAAGTTCATCAGCAACAATTGCGCCATCCGCGAAACCGGCGATGTCGTGTGCTGGGATAACGACTTCCACATACTGCCCAACGCGCCGGAAGGCACGTTTGTCGCCATCAGCGTCGGCCCGGAGCACATCTGCGGTATTTTGCCGAATGGCGAAGTGGTTTGCTGGGGAGCGGACGGCCAGGGCCAGGCCAGGCCCCCCTCCGGCGATTTCCAATCGGTGAGCGCCGGCGTCAACCATACCTGTGGCCTGAGGATGGATCACACCGTGGCCTGCTGGGGCAGCGATCACTACGGTCAGTCATCGTCCCCGGAAGGCGCTTTCAGATCGGTCAGTTCTGGTTCCTGGCATTCCTGTGGCCTGAAAACCGACGGCACGTTGGCCTGTTGGGGTAATGCCGGCGGAATTGGAGAACAAACTCCTCCCGATGGGGTTTTCAAATCCGTCAGCGCCGGTGTCACGCACAACTGCGGAGTACGGCCTGATGGACTGGTGGAATGTTGGGGCAGTGAATTCAATTGGGAAATCGGCGGATACTCAAACCCACTTGAGCCTCCGGATATGACGTTTGAAACCGTCAGCGTGGGATGGCTTCACGTCTGTGGCCTGCGTCCGAATGGCCGGGTGGTGTGCTGGGGAGAAGACAACACCGGCTGGACCGAGCCGTTCGGCGCGCGGAGCGGCAGCGCTGCTGGGACCGCCGTTCCTGCATCCGCCCCCGCTTCCACCCCCGTACCGGAGGCGCCGCAGCCGGGCGCCACCGGCTTCACCGCCGTTAGCGCCGGCCTGAACCACACCTGTGGCCTGCGTCCCAACGGCATGGTGGACTGCTGGGGCCCCTACTTCGGCGCATATTATGAGAAGATCCCGGACCTGGAGCAGTATTTTGATTCTGTGAGTGTGGGCGCCGGCCACACCTGCGCGGTGAAAACCGACGGCACGGTGCAATGCTGGGGCAGCGACTTCGGCTACATTCGAGGCGAAATTGAATACGAGGTCATCACCTACGGCCGCGCTTCGCCACCGGATGGTGCCTTCCAGTCCGTCAGCGCCGGCTATTACCATACCTGCGGCGTTAAGACCGACGAGACGGTTCAGTGTTGGGGCTTCAACCACGATTTCCGCGGCGCAAGGTATTTCGGGCAGGCCACGCCGCCGGAGGGCAAGTTCCAGTCCGTCAGCGCCGGCCACTACCACACCTGCGCCGTCACCGCCGACGGCGACGCCGTATGCTGGGGTTCCAATCGAGATGCCATCGGCGATGTTCCCCATCGCCAGGCCACGCCGCCGGAGGGCAAGTTCCAGTCCGTTAGCTCCGGCAGCTACCACACCTGCGGCGTCAAAACCGACGGCGCCGTGGCCTGCTGGGGCGACAACCATGCTGACGGTCGCGCTGACCCGCCGGAGGGCGCTTTTCAATCCGTCAGCGCCGGCAAGAGCCACACCTGCGGCCTGAAAACCGACGGGGCTACTGTTTGCTGGGGTTCCAACGAGGTCTATCGGGGCTATGACGCCGGCCAGGCCACGCCGCCGGCGGTAGCTTTCCAGTCCATCAGCGCCGGCGCCGACCACAACTGCGGAGTGCGCCCCGATGGCGCGGTGGACTGCTGGGGCTCCAACCGTTTGGGAGAGTCTCAGCCACCGGACAACTTCAGTTTTGCTCATGGCGGCGTGGCGTATGCGTGCGGTTTGGCTACCGAAGGCGCGCCGGTATGCTGGGACCGCGACGACGTAAACGATGACCTTGCCCCGCCAACCCACTTCACCGCCATCAGCGCCGGCAAGTATCCACACCTGCGGGATACAGGCCAACGGTGAGGTGGCCTGCTGGAGCGATCAGCGTGCCGCGCTGACGCCGCCGGCGGGCAGTTTCCAATCCGTCAGCGTGGCGGACTATCATGCCTGCGGGGTGCAAAGCGACGGCCGGGTCCTTTGCTGGAGCAATGACCCTGACGCCGACGACCAGGTGAAACTGCCGGACGCCAACACGACGTTCAAGTCGGTGAGCGCCGGCGGCTATCACCGCGCTTGCGGGATCAAGACTGACGACACGGTGGTTTGCTGGGACATCGACGTGGACCCGGACGAGGCGACGCCGGAAGGAACTTTCCAGTCGGTCAGCGTGGGCGACTACACCTGCGGCGTGACAACGGACGGAGCCGTGCAATGCTGGGATGTTGACGACTACTATCAGGTCACGCCGCCGGCCGGCGAGTTCCGCTCGGTCAGCGTCGGCGACCGGTATGCCTGCGGGTTGAAGACCAACGACCGCGTGGTTTGCTGGGGTTCCACGGGAAGCGGACGCGAGGCTGCGCCGTACCTCCGCTTCCAGGCCGTCAGCGCCGGCCAAAGCCACGCCTGCGGCATCAGGCTCGACGGCACGGTGGCCTGCTGGGGCAACGACTACTACGGCCAGGCCACGCCGCCGGCCGGCACGTTTGCCGCCGTCAGCGCCGGCGATGACTACGCCTGCGGCCTCCGTAAAGATGGAACCGCCGTATGCTGGGGCGACCTTGGCAGGGGTCTGGCCGTTGCCTACGGCCCCCACGCTGACGAGTTTGCCCAAGCGGCGGCGACCGCGGCGGCTTCGGCTAACTTGCCGGCCGGGCCCCCTCCGGCGCCAGTGGCCTCTCCGCTCAATCCACAGGCGGAGGCTCATCCAAACCCGCTCGAGAACCTGTTTGTCGCTCTCAGCATGGACAGGCAAATGTCTTGCGGGTTGCGAAGCGACGGCGCAGCGTTGTGCTGGAACGAATATGGGGAGGTGGACACTCCCAGCGGCCCGTTCATCGACGTCAGCGCCGGCTCCGACCACGCCTGCGCTGTGCGAACCACCGGCGCGCTGGACTGCTGGGGCCAGGATACCTACGGTGAGGCGTCTCCGCCCCACGGCGTGTTTCAGTCGGTGAGCGCCGGCTCCGGTTATAGCTGCGGCCTGCGGACTGATGGCAGCGTTGCGTGTTGGGGTTCCGACCGCCACCCGTTTACCGGTCAACCCACGGGGCGCACTTCGCCGCCGCCAGGCTCGTTCAGGTCGATCAGCACGCACAGTTACCATAGCTGCGGCGTTACCATTGAAGACGAGGTGGTCTGCTGGGGTTCGAATGAATACGGCGAGGCGTCGCCTCCTGGCGGCACATTTAAATCCGTGAGTGTGGGCGACGGCCATTCTTGCGGTGTAAAAGACGACGAAACCGTCGAGTGTTGGGGTTCCAATGATGATTGGGGCGGCGACTACGCCGGTCAGGCCGATCCGCCCTCCGGAAAATTCGTGGCGGTGGACGCTGAATCGTTGGACACCTGCGGGATACGAAAGGACGGAAGCATTGCCTGTTGGGGCAAATTCTCATCCTTGTATGCTGAAGCGCTGCCCGTCGCAGGAAAGTTCGTGTCCATTGGCACGGGATTTGGGCAAGCCTGCGCCCTGCACGAATACGGTTTCGTGGTGTGCTGGAACATGGGTTACCTTGGGCCGATCGCAAATCCGCCCGACACCCTGCACGTGCGAACCGCAGGAGTGGAATACACCTGCACGTTGGCACAAGACGAGAGCATCACCTGCCTGCGCCATTCCGACGGAGAACGCACGCCGCCGCCTCAGGAGTTCTCCGCAATAACGTCGGGAGTTAGGCATACTTGCGCGCTGAAATCCGACGGCGAGGCAACCTGTTGGGGCGGCAATGAGAACGGCCAAGCGTTCCCGCCGGCCGGCACGTTCATTTCCATTGGCGCCGGCGACGTGCATACCTGCGGGGTTCTGGTCACTGGCAAGGTCTTATGTTGGGGCACGGATGTTCATGGAGTGACGACACCACCGGAAGGTACGTTCACCAGCGTCAGCTTGGGCTTGTCTCATAGTTGCGGGCTTCGCGCTGACGGGTCCATCGAGTGCTGGGATTACATCGGGAGCCTCGTCACGTCACAAATGGGCGAAAAGTTCCTTGCGGTCGATACTGGCTCCCGGCTCACCTGCGGCATCAGGAGTGACCGTACGCTCCGGTGTTGGGGCGGCGACGATGTTCCCGTCGCTCCGGGAGGCGCCTTTGCGTCCGTCAGTGTCGGGTGGGGTTATTTCTGCGCTTTGCGATTGGACGGTTCAATCGTATGCGACGGAGAAAATAGTGATGGACAAGCCAGCCCTCCCGACGGGAAATACAGATGGGTCAGCGCGGGCGCGGACCAAGCCTGCGGAGCGCTGGACGACGGCGCAATCACTTGTTGGGGCGACGACTATGCCGGAAGGTTTAATCCCCCAGCGGGTGAGTTTCAATCGGTGAACGTAGGCAGTATCCACGCCTGCGGACTGACGTCTTCTGGCGCGGTCATGTGCTGGGGACACAACTCGTCCGGGTCGGCTACTCCGCCGGCTCTGCTGGACATTGTCGGCAACCGGAGTTTTGTCGATTGGGACGAGTTGGATTTAGAATAGTGTTTGTATCCCCACGTCAATGAGCCGGACTGCGGCGCAATCGAGCCAGGAGTCGCGCGCCCCAACGCCATCCCGCCAATCCCGGTACAATAAGCGCACTCAATAAACACGCTCATGTGCGAGGTGCGCTTTTATGGTTCAGCAGGGACAGATTGACCATCTTTTGCAGGAGTCCGGCGAAATCCCGCCGCCGCCCCACGTCTCCGGACAGGCCACCATGTCCGACTACGACGGCGTGTACGCCCGCTCCGTGGCCGACCCCGAAGGGTTCTGGGCCGAGGCCGCCGAGGAACTGCACTGGTTCCGCAAGTGGGACGACGTTTTCCAGTGGGAGTACCCCAACTTCCGCTGGTTCGTCGGCGGCCAGACCAACATCGCCTACAACGCCCTGGACCGCCACCTGACCACCGAGCGGCGCAACAAGGCCGCCCTCATCTGGCTGGGCGAGGACGGCGCCGAGCAGGTCTATACCTACGCCCGCCTGGCCCAGCAGGTCAACCGCTTCGCCAACGGCCTCAAGTCCCTGGGCGTGGGCAAGGGCGACCGGGTGGTCATCTACATGCCGCTGACGCCGGAGGGGGCCATCAGTATGCTGGCCTGCGCCCGCATCGGGGCCATCCACAGCGTGGTCTATGCCGGCTTCAGCGTCGGCTCCCTGCGCGACCGCATCCAGGACGCCAGCGCCAAGGCCCTGATCACCGGCGACGTGGGCTACCGCCGCGGCAACCGCGTTGACCTCAAGGGCATCGCCGACGAGGCCGTGGCGGGCTGCGACAGCCTGGAGAGCGTCATCGTGTTCCGCCGCGAGCTGGCCCGCGAGGACCTGCGCGACGGCGAGACTGACTTCGACGAACTGATGGCCAACAGCGCCATCGACTGCCCCGCCGAGGTCATGGACGCCGAAGACCCGCTCTACATCCTCTACACCAGCGGCACCACCGGCAAGCCCAAGGGCGTCGTCCACGTCCACGGCGGCTACATGGTCGGCACCCACTACCACTTCAAGAACTTCTGGGACGTCAAGGACAACGACGTCTTCTGGTGCATGTCCGACATCGGCTGGGTCGTCGGCCACAGCTACATCGTCTATGCGCCCCTCGTCGCCGGCGCGACCACGGTGTTCCGCGAAGGCGCGCCCGACTTCCCCCACAACGCCGTGTTCTACGAGGTCATCGAGAAGTACGGCGTCAACGTGATCTTCACCGCGCCCACGGCGGTGCGGATGCTCATGCGCTACGGCGAGGAGCCGGCCAGCCGTTACAACCTGCGCTCCCTGCGCTTCCTCACCTGTGCCGGCGAACCGCTGAACCCCGAAGCCCTGCGCTGGGCCTACGAGCACATCTGCGGCAGCGGCGAGTGGGCGCACATGGTGGACAACTGGTGGCAGACCGAGACCGGCGGCCCCTGCCTGGGCACCACCGCCACCATGGCGTCGCGGCCTGGACGAGTCGGCAAACCCCTGCCCGGCGCGGTCATGGACATCGTTGATCGCGAAGGCCAGCCCATCGAGGAGCCCGACAAGGGCGGTTTTCTGGTGATCCGGCGGCCGTTCCCCCACTTCTCCCGCACCGTGTGGGGCGACCCCGACCGCTACGCCGAAACCTGGAACCAGCTGCCGGGGGTGTACTCCTCCGGCGACGTGGCCCTGCGCGACGCCGACGGCTACTACATGGTGGTGGGCCGGGCCGACGACGTGCTCAACGTGGCTGGCCACCGCATCGGCTCGGCCGAGGTGGAGTCGGCATTGGTGTCGCATCCCCAGGTCGCCGAGGCCGCGGTCATCGGCAAGCCCGACGAGCTGCGCGGCGAGGTCATCAAGGGCTTCGTTACCCTCCGCATGGGCAGCGAAGGCTCCGACCGCATGATCAACGAGCTCCAGCTCCACGTCCGCCGCGAGCTGGGCCCCATCGCCGTCCCCTCCGAAATCGAGTTCACCCCAACCCTCCCCAAGACCCGCTCCGGCAAAATAATGCGCCGCCTGCTGAAGGCGCAGGAGTTGGGCCTGGACCCGGGGGATATTACGACGCTGGAGGAGTAAGAGAATCGCGTTTTGGAGGCGCGCCTTGCGGGTGCTAGAGTCATCCGATGAATGGAAGGGAATTCGTAAGACGCGCCCGGCGTTATGCCCGCCGCAACGGTTTGGAATGGTATTTCGATCCGGCGCGGGGCAAAGGCAGTCATGGCACGTTCTACTTGGAAGACCGGGAAACCATCGTGCAGCACGGCGAAATCGGGCCGGGGCTGCTGTTGGATATGCTCAGAGATTTAGCCCGAATCCACCGAAGGGAAACCGTGGCGGCGGTCAGAGGAGGGATGAGGGACCAGCGGGCTGGCGGGGACCTGATGCCGATGAAATGGACGATGTGGGGCGTGGATGCCGGTCCAAAGAGATGTTGACGAGTTAGCGGCGCGGGAAGCGATTTTCAGCGCCGATCGCCGGCGGAGGCCATCAGGAGCCGAGCCTGGCGCGGCTGGGCCAGACAGTTAGGTAATCTGGTGGACAGGTCAGACGCCGCGGGCGTGGTCAAGAAGGGAGTGGCAGGCGCGCAGTTGGCCAGGGCGCTGCTGAACTGGTTTCGCCAGGGCCAGCCCTGGGGGAGATTCAAAGTGAGGCGGCGCCTTGCGGGTGAGGCGTCCGGCCAGGGAGAAGAAGCGCCTGCGCAGGGTCTTGGTGGTCGCCACCGGCTCGCCCAGCCCGAGGCGCGTGGTCCAGCGGGCCAGGTTGTGGGCCATCGTCTGGAATGGCGGGGAAGCGGCCCGAGGGCAGGTGGTTGAGACGTACTTGAGGTCGCGGATGGCGTTCTCGATCTCGCGGCGGCGATGATCGGCCTCCAGTTCCATGTCGCCGTCTCTATCGGTGATGAAGCCGTGATAGCTGTAGTCGACCAAGAGGGCCAGCTGGGAGTTGGGCGTGGGCTGCACCCTTCGGACGATGAGACGCACCGGCACAGCATCGGGCTCACTGGCGAAGGGAGTGTAGCTGGTTTCGGCCACGTCGGCGGCGCCCTCCGTGCCAGTAAGGGATGGGCGTCCAGTCCTCTTCAGGTATGGCTGCGATGAGATTGCGCAACTGGGCGTGCTGGCGGACGGTGATGGAGAAGCGGACCTTCATCTTGCGGCAGACGGCGACGATGTCGTGGTTGTAGAAGCCGCTGTCGGCCCGCATGGTGAGCGGTCCGGTGGCTCCGGCGCAACTCGCCTTACCGTCTCTCGCAGGAAGTGGGCGCGCCGCGAGCGGTGTTGGCGCGTCCCTGGCGCAGCCGAGCCATCAGCACGTCGCCGGTGCCAGCGGCGACGGCGAACAGCGGGTGATAGCCCCGCTGGCCGGTGTAGGTGTGGCGGCGCGCCCCTTCCTTGGCCGGACCGTAGGTCTCACAGATGGTGGAGTCCAGGTCGATGGTCAACGGATCATCGCCCGGTCCGGCCCCGGCGCCCCAGGCTCGGGCCAGCGCCTCACGGCTCACCCGATCCAGCTGCCGCGCGTGGCCCCAACGGAAACTCCGCAGGAACGTACCCAACGTGGACGGCGCCTTGACCACACAGCCCAGCACCTGCTCGGTCCCGCCAGCGCGCAGCGCGTCGGCGTCGTCGATGCAGTCGCCACCGGCCAGGGCCGACGCCACCAGGGTCAGCATCTTGTCCCCAGCATTCGCACGACCCGGTGCATCTCCCAAGTCAACGTGGCGGTCCACCAGTTCGCCCAGACCCAGGTGATGGGCCAGCGTGACCGGCAGGATCAGTCCGGCGTTGGCCACCAGGCGGTGATCGTCGAAGGCGACCTGGATGCGCTCAAGGCGCTCAGGTGGTAGCATCCGTTGGGTGCTCCTTGTTCACAAACCATATCCCCGAAGCCGGGAGCACTTTTTCAACCCTTCAGCACGACACCAACCTCATCCTTTCGGTGGATTGGGGTTTAAACATAGACCGGCGGAAGGATACACTTTTCCTTGCAATATCGTGCCCGATGACTCCGAAGGGGGATGGGGCTTTGTGGTCTCTTTCCCCGATATACCATTCGCTCATACTGGCGGGAAAACCTTCAAGGAGACCATCATCCTCGCCGAGGATTGCATGGTGGTAGCTCTATCCGTTTACGTTGACCGCGGGCGTCAACTGCCCACGCCCAGCCCTTACCAGAAAGGGCAGGAACTGCTCACCGTCCAACCACTCATCGCCGCCCAGCTCGACCTGTACGCGGCCATGCGCGAGCAGGGCATCACCCTGGCGCAATTGGCGGAACGGCTGCGCATCAGCGAGCAGGACGCGGCGCCACTGCTCCACCTGGACTATTGCACGCCGATAGGCCAAGTGATGGCTGCCTTGGAGGCCATGGGCCGCAGCCCTGCAGCGGCGGTAGCCGAACAAGCCGCCTGACCGCCCTTCGGAGCTGAAAACTATATGCCGCTGGACGACCTGGTAACCGTAATCGAAACGCTGCAAGAGCGAATACGGACACACGGCGCCATGCTACGGGCCAACGAGATACGCACACGGACAGCACTCATCGACCCACTGCTGACGGCGTTGGGGTGGGATGCGTCCGACCCGGCGCTGGTAACGCCGGAGTACCGCGTCGATGTAGGGTGGGCGGACTATGCCCTGTCCAGCCCGGGAAACCAACCGGCCGCAGTTATCGAAGCCAAACGGCTGGGATCGATTGTTGAAAACCACCTGGAGCAGTCGGTGGGTTATTGCATCCAGCAGGGCATAGCCTACGCGGGCGTAACCGACGGCGACCATTGGCAACTGTATCGAACCTTCGACCCGGTGCCGATGGCACAGAAACTCGTGCTGGACATACGGATTGGCGATACACCAGCCCACGAGTGCGCATTGCAATTGCTACTCCTGTGGCGACCCAACCTGGCATCGGGCCGGCCTGTACCAGCCAACGAGCCGGCCCTGAGTTGGGAGCCGATCCCGCAACCTACGGCACCAATGCCTGGCCCGCTGGAATCGCCGGCTATCGTTGCAATGCTGGAGCCAAATGCCGTTGAGACGCCGGCCGTCCAACCTGGTTCGCTATCGTTGGCAGAATTCAATCCGCCAGGCCGTAGTCAACCGCCGCAGGCCATCCGGTTCCCTGATGGCTGTGTACGAGAGCTGAGACGCTGGAATGATATGTTGGTAGAGGCTGCAACGTGGCTGAATGCCTCGGGAAAGCTTACGGCGGCAAATGTGCCAGTACCGTCGAGCGCAAGAATTTACATTGTGCATAGCCAGCCGACACATCCGACCGGCAATCAATTTTTCCAGTACAGAACCATTACCGACGGATTGCTCGCCGTTAATACCCACGGCAGCGCAGTTCAAATGCGGAAAAATACGCGAACCTTGCTCCAACACTGCGGCGTCGACCCATCTACCGTACAATTGCAAGTGGGGCAATAATCGCAAAGGCGTGAACCCACGGAGTACGACATGACCACCACACTGAAACCGGAGATGGAGGCCCGCATCGCCGCTTTGGCCGAGCGGCTTGGCTTCGCCGGCCCCGACGCCGCCGAGCAGGTGACCGCCGCGGCGCTGGACTATCTGGACGAATGTACCGGCAAGCGGGAACGATGGTACACGGACAAAGAGATACGAGCTATGCGAGAGTGTAGCCGCGCCGAATATGTAGCCGGGCTGATCAACTCCAATCCCGAAAGGAAATCGCTCTCCGAATTGTTGCAGGACGACCTCTACGACGAGTTCGGGTTGCCCAAGTGATTGTGGAGACGCCTTTATGACTGCCTTGACGAAACCGGATATTACGGCCCGCATTGCGACCCTGGCGCAGCGGCTGGGCTTTGCCGGCCCCGACGCCGTGGAGCAGGTGCTGGAGATGGCGCTGGATTATCTCGATGACAGCACGGCTGAACCCAAGCCTTTGTACACCCGCGAGCGCAGGGACGCCAACGAACAGGATAACGCTGCGAGAATGGCGAAACTCGGGTATCTCGACGATGCCACTGGTCGCCCTAAAGGCATACCACCGTGATGGTAGCCGACACCTCCGCGTTGATGGCCCTCGCCACCGGGGAGCCAGGGCACAACGAAATTCGGCAGGCAGTCGATAACGATGGGCCGGTACTGCTTTCCGCGGCGACATTGTTGGAGTTATTAATCGTCGCTATGGGAAGGGGCGCTATCGTTCAACGGAGAGTCCAGGAATTGCTCGCGGAACTGCCAGTCATTATTGTTCCGTTTGACGCGGAGCAGGCCGAAATAGCCGCCAACGCTTACGAACGCTATGGCAGAGGTCGTGGGCATCCGGCCCAACTCAATTTCGGCGATACTTTTGCCTATGCTCTCGCGGCCTCGCCGGGGTTGGCGCTGCTGTACAAGGGCGGGGATTTTGCCTGTACCGACATCCCGGCGGCGGTGCAGTTTCGCGATGGTAGAATAGTTTGGCGGGGTGAGCACACCCACGCGCCCCCTTTCCATTGCGATAAATCAATGCCGGGAGAAAGCGAACGATATGTATTCGAAAGTAATAGTTCCTCTGGACGGGTCGGATTTGGCGGAGCAGGCGTTGCCCTATGCCGAGCTGGTGGCCAAGTCCCTTTCGGTTCCGGTGGAACTGGTGCAGGCCTACGATATCCTGCCAGTCAACGTGCTGAGCACGCGGCGGGCAGAGGTGGTGGCACAGTTGCAGACCGGGGCGCAGGCGCGAGCCGAAGCCTCGTTGGCGCCCATTCGGCAACGGTTGGCAGACGCGGGTGTGGAATACAATCTGGCGATCAATCGCGGTCCCGCCGCCGACGTCATCGTGGCGCAGGCGGGCACCGACCCGGGCGCGCTGGTGGTGATGTGTACCCACGGTCGCGGCGGCATCTCGCGGTGGGTGATGGGCAGCGTTACGGACAAGGTCCTGCACACCGTACCCAACCCCATGCTCATCGTGCGGGCCACCGTGACGGGGCCAGCGTCGCCCGGCACGTCCCTGCGGTCGGTAATCGTGCCGCTGGACGGTTCCGCCCTGTCGGAGCTGGCGATACCCCACGCGGTGAGCGTGGCGACCGCGTTGTCCGCCCGGATCACAGTGTTGCGGGTCACTCCCACCCAGGACTACTATCGGCATCAACTCACCGCGGTTACGCCGGAACTGGGCGCCATTCCCAACTTTGACCCCGGCTCTCCTGAAGAACTGGCCGCCGAGGACGCCGAAAGCGTGGCCTCGTACCTGGCTGACGTGAGCAACCGTATGGCAATAGACCATGCCCACGGTGTGTCCAACGAGCACGTGCTGAACGACAACATTGCCCAGAGCATCATCGAACGGGCTACCGCCGAGCCGTCCCTGGTGGTGATGACCACCCACGGGCGCAGCGGCGTGGGCCGCGTGGTGCTGGGCAGCGTCACCGACCGCGTGATCCGCCATTCCAACGTGCCGGTGCTGGTAATCCGGTAGGCAAGCGCAGTTCAACACCGGGGCGGCTCGCATTGCCGGGCCGCCCTTTTTGCATTTGGGGTCAGGCCCCCCGGTCAGGCAGCCCGCGCATGGTCGTCGGTCAAGGCGGTCAGTCCGCGGTAGGCGGTCATGGTAGGCGGTCAGGCAGTATGGTAGGCGGTCAGCAGTCCGCTCATGGTAGGCGGTCAGGCAGTATGGTAGGCCGCGCATGGTAGGCGGTCAAGTAGTCCGCTCATGGTGAGCCTGTCGAACCACGAGCGGACGGTGGTTACGGAACCATCAGGATCGCCTTCGCTATCCGTGCGGAACACTCCCGCTACAAACCACCAGAATCCCAACGCGGCCACTGACGTTTACCTTCTTGACGACCCCTTTGCCGCACATATATCCTAAATATGTCTAGGCAAAACAGCTGTTTCAATCACAAACTCGAAAGGCAGGATTTCGGATCGACGGCCAACCCGTCAGTACAAAATCGCAACCGGTCGCAGTTGGCAAGGCTCTGCTTAAAGACCTGACTCCTCACCAGGATTGACCACTGGGCCACCGGGATTGCCTGAGCCCGCGTGCCGGGATGCGCCAGCATCCTGAGTACACGAAAAAGTAGGGGTCAAATGTTGCGTACCCAACCGGCCGTATGCTGACAACGATCTGAAATCCTGCCGCCCAACCTTCCAAACCACACCAACCCCACCGACCAAACCCCAGAAAGGAACCACCCCCCACACACCTCAGCAATCCTCCCCCACCATCGTCATTCCGCTTTAGCGGGAACCCAGGAATCCCGGCGGCGCACGACCCGGAATCATGCTTGCGTGGCCGGGCAAATCCCCCTATCCACGGTAACCCCAAAGACCCCGTGTCTGAGGCGGGCGGCCTATTGCCATGATCAGCCCGACGTGATACTATATTGTTGTATCAAATAAACAATATCTCCAATATGAATGTGATGGGTTTCACAAATAAAGGAGAGATGCCGCGGCTACGCGGCGGACCAGGAGGTAGCATCATGGCACTGTGCAAAAACATTATCGTTCCCTTGGACGGGTCGAAATTGTCGGCTCAGGCGTTGCCGGCGGCCCGGCTCATGGCCAACGCCACCCGCACGCCGTTGACCCTGCTGAGGTCCTTCGCTCCACTCCCCGACTGGCACGCCGACGCCGGCCACGGGCGCTTCAGCGCTGCGATGGCCGCCGGTGAGCATGACCGGACGCTGGCCGATCTGGCGTGCGTCAAGCGGCGCATGGAGCATTGGGGCGTCGAACCCCCCATATTCGTCGAAGCCCACGAGGGACCCGCCCACGAGGCCATCATCAATTTCGCCAACCGCGACCCCCACGCGCTGATCGTGATGTCAACCCACGGTCGCGGCGGACTCACCCGCATGCTCACGGGCAGCGTGACGGCCAGGGTGGTGCGGAACGTCAGCAACCCGACGCTCATCGTGCGGTGCAACCAGAAAGACTGCCCGCTGGTGCCCCCGCACATCGACAACATCCTGGTGCCCCTGGACGGTTCCAGTTTTGCTGAGAACGCGTTGGATTACGCCGGAGAGCTGGCCGTTGCGTTCGGAGCGCGCATAACCCTGTTCCGCGCCACGCCCGGCCCTGAGCAGTTCCGGGCCCACGCTGGGTGGTCCCACGGTGACGCCGGTTCGGGTTTCGGATACGGCGACCCATACGAACTGTCCACCAGCCTGGCCGAAGCGTCGCGGGAGTACCTGTGGCGGAAGGCGGATGCCCTACGCGCCAGGTTCCCCGTATTCGATGTGACGGTGCAGCACTCCCTGGAAAATCCGGCGGACGCTATCCTCAATCTGGCGGAGCAGTTGGACAACGGCCTGGTGGTGATGGCGACGCGCGGCTGTCGCGGAATGGGTCGGGCGCTGTTCGGCAGCGTGGCCGACCGGGTCGTGCGACACTCGACGTTGCCGACGTTCCTGGTGCGGGGTCCGATGGCGTTCGAGAGGTCGGCATGGGAGCATTCAGAAGAACCGGAGTTTGCCGAGGCTGGCGCCTCCCGAAGCAATGCCGCTCTGGCCGGTTGATCCCGTTCCGGTCGTACCCGCGCTGGAACGACGGCTCCGGGGCTGTTTGGCAGCCCCGGAGCATCCATTTTAGAATTGTCGGGACACAGCGCTCAGGCCGCTTCCGCCGTCCCGCCGGAATTGCCATGTCGTTGCGCGCACCGCAGGGAGAACCGAAAGACCCCGTCAGCGTCCGGCAAAACATTTAGGACACCAGACTTGGCTGGCTATAATGTTGCGCCAGCATCCTCTGCCAACACGCCAGAACCTGTGACCGGAGCCACCACAAATGCCACTAACGCTGACCAATGCCAACCTGATTGATTGCGTCAACCCTTCCGTAATCCCCGAAGCCAGCGTCGTCATCGACAATGGGCAAATCGTCGAGGTCGGCGCCGGGACTGTCGGTTCGAGCGTCCCGGATGCACGGGTCATCGACCTGCGCGGCGCGTTTCTGCTCCCCGGCCTGTGGGACGTGCACATACACCCCGACTATCCCGTACCTCCCGGCACCACGCCGGCCCAGGAAACGGCCAACTTTGGCCGGCAGCTTTCCCTGGCGTTGACCGAGTCGGGCATAACCGCCGTGCGTTGCGGCGGCGCGGCCCATTTCATGGACGTGGCGTGGAAACGGGCCTTCGACGCCGGCGGCGTGGCCGGCCCCCGGGTGTTCGCGTCCGGCTACTTCCTCACCACCACCGGCGGGCACTTTCTCACCTCCGGCCAAGCGCGGGAGTGCGACGGCCCCTACGGGTTCGTGCAGGCCATCCGCGAGCAGATGAAGAACGGCGTTGACCACATCAAGCTGAACCTCACCGGCGGCATCATGGGGCCGGATTGGGATCGACACTGGCACTCGTTCCTGCTGGAGGACGAGCTGGCCGCCGCCTTCGCCATCTGCCGCCAGCGCGAGTTTCCCGTCATGGCCCACGCCGCCAACCCGGATGCGGTCAAGTCGGCGCTCCGGCTGGGGGCCCACACCGTGGAGCACGGCTACATCATGGACGAGCAATGCATCGCCACGCTGGCCGAATCCCCCACCTGGTACGTCCCCACACTGGCGATCTCCCATCTCACCGAGGGTCAAGCCCAGAACGACTACGAAAAGCGTTGGCTGGCCCAGCGCAACATCGCCGCCGAGCTCCAGTGCCGCGCCGACGCCGCATCCGACGAGCACGCCCACTGGTTCCGCCGCGCCCTCGACAGCGGAGCGAAAATGGCCCTCGGCTCCGACATCCGCCCGCTGCGCGAGGCCGCCCTGCTGGAGATGGGCCTGTGGGTCCGCGACGGCGCGACCACCTGGCAAACGCTGCAAGCCGCCACCCGCAACGCCGCCGAGCTATGCGGCGTCGGCGATCAGCTGGGCACGGTGGAGGCCGGCAAGCTCGCCGACCTGATAGTGGTCGCCGCCAACCCCCTGGACGACATCAACAATCTGCGCCAACTGCGGCTGGTTCTCAAGGACGGGCGGGTGGTGTCGGACAAGAGGGAGTAGGTTTGGATTCCTCCAAGTGGGATCGTCAGAAGCAGGATTTTCTGGATTTGAGGATTATCAGGACCTGGCGGAACCGCTGCGGGCAGAGGTACTTCGCGTCTGGGCTGTTAAGAATCACCGATTGGTAGTCCGTTGGCTTCCCGGTAAGCATTGCGGATGGCGGCCATGATCGCTTCCCAGTCGTAGTTATTCCCGGATAGCCTGCGGTAGCGAACCCCATCTTTTGATGTGGCCTCACCAATTAGCTTGTCGATTCTGCGTAGCGACTCGGAAGCCAAGTCCCCCTCCAGAGGCCAAAACTTTATTTCGCCTCCACGCTCCTTACCGGTTCTTAGATCGTTTCTGAACGACGCCAGCAGTTGGCCCCTGCCAGGAGCCAGCAAATTAATACTGTAGCGATCGCCTTTGCCACTGATACGTGTTGACAATTTGACTATATTTTCCTGCTCCATCGCTATTGCTGCATCATAGAGCCAGTCCAGGCCAGTCCGGAATTTTTCCGGCGAACGCTCAATACTCTCCTTGAAAGCGTCAGCACCTGGGACATTCTGTACCTTCCCCGAGCCATCCGGCCTTGTTTCCTGTTCCCGTTGCCTGAGCTGTGTTTGGTAATCAGAGGCCTCAGGAAGCGGAATTACCACGCTTGCTTCGATCAAGATCTCGTCACTGTTACGATGCGGCTGCAGCCGGACGCATTTGATTTCTTGGCCCGCCTCTCTGAGCCAAGAATCGTTAAGCCACATAACACAGGTAGTGAGTTCCTTGCTGAAGTCCTCTGAAGCCAAAATGATGCGAGGCACCTCGGTATGAATCACTGGGTCATCTTGGTCCTTACTCGCCAATCGCTCCCGAAGACGGATTTCAGCGTCGTCTGACCCATCGCCGCCGCCTTCTTCACTGGTCCGTTTGTCCAGGTAGGCTTGATAAGTGTCCACGGTCTGGTGAAAGGTCATATTGGCGACCATCGCAGCGTACCGGATGGCCTGCAAGTCCATGTGCCCGCCGGTTTCGCCCCGCTTCAACTCAACCACAACGAGACGGCCCTCGGCGTCCAGGCCCAGCAGGTCAATCCTTCGGTTGGAATCCTGCCAATTGCCGAATTCCTCGGATATTATCAGCAGTCCTTCCTCCAACACATCGGGTTGGTCTCGCAACAGGCGTTGCAGGTCCGCACGCTCCAGCACCCCTTCTTGGCCGAAGGATGTCGGATCAACCTTGGCTAACCTCTCTTTATCGCCCACCATCTTGTAGATAGCCACGCTAATCCCCTTGTGTCATCCTGTCGACTCCGGCGCCGCCCGTGTCGCCCGCCGCTCGGATCCATTCCTGGAAGGCTGCCAAGGTTCCACCACCGGCGTAACATCCACCGGCTCCAGGCGATAAACCTTGCCATACTGTGCGGCGGTTTCCAGGTCGCCGGCTTCAAGGGCGGCGCGGGCAGCGTCAAGGCGGTCGCAGTCAGGAAGGGATACGCTGGCGGCCCATGGCGAACCGATGCCCTTGAGTTCGGTCTGCATCTCTACGGCGTAGCCGTTTGCCTCCCGCATCCGGGTGCGGTATCGGTCATAGTGCGGGGCCGTTTCGCCTCCTTGGGGCGTGATGTCCAGGGGAATCACCCGATACAAGTCGCCCTGGGAAGCGGCCACGTCCAGATAGCCGCGGTCGATGGCATCCCGAAAGTCCTCAATCCGGTCCAGGTCGAATATCAGAATATACGGAAAAGGACATTCGTTAGGTTCAGGGATGCGCATCTCCATATTCAAGGCATATCCCTTGTAGTAGATTAGACGGGAAAAATACTCAAACTCGGTGAAGTTCATCGTTGCCTCCGGGTCATCAAATCAGGTTCCCAGCGGTCAAGGCCGGGGTAGTACGCGGTAATCACCAGCGCGTCGCCAGTGTCAGCATCAAATCCCCAAATTACGTGAAGTGGTGTACCACTGCTGTCACGCTGCAATAATAACACTGCGGGTCGTTCGCCAGGGTCATCGTACAATTCCACTACTATCGCTTGGTCAAGTCCGTGAACCAGATCGGCGTTTTGGATCCCGCGCTGGTCGCGGCGTATTCGCCCATGCTCGCTGGGATCCCACCGCCCGGCAGCGACCAGAGCCTGTATCTGTTCCAACAGAGTAGGCATTGTGGCCGCCGCCGGAGCCAGGTTTACAGGATAGCCACCGGATTCACCGGAGAGCCGGTGCCTCCCACCACGCGCAGCGGGTTGATGGTCAGCATGAACTCCCAACGGCCCTCTTCGGCGCAGGCTTCGGCCAGCGGCTGCAGCAGGGCGTTGTCCAGCAGGCCGATGCCGTAGGCGAAGATGCTGCCATGCACCGACCAGGGCAGGTCGTAGCCGTTGGGGGTGTGGTCCATCATGTCCCACACCAGCACGCAGCAGTCGCTCTGCCGGATGAACTTGAGACAGGAGGCGTGCAGGCCCGGCCTCTGAGTCGGGTCGCTGCCCCAGATGGCGTTGCTGTCGGCGTTCCACTTCTCGCGGCCGCCGTACACCACCAGGGCGTCGCCCGGCTCCATCTGCACCCCCTGGGAGTCGCAGATATCCTGCAGTTCCCAGGCGTGGATGGGCGTCTCCTGGGTTACGTAGTCGGTGCCGCGATGCCTGGGCACGTCCAGCAGCACGCCGCGAGTGATTATGCCTTCCTTCCAGTGTTCTACGGAGCCGTACTTGGCCCCATCCCACTGGATCATATCGTCGGGGTTCTTGCCGTTCCACATCCCGTTGTGGTCCCAGACGTGGCAGAGTGCGTCCAGGTGCGTGGTGGCGGTGCCGTGATAAGAGATGCCGTAGTAGTCGGTGGACATTCCGCCGCCCGGCTCGCGGGGCCCCTTCCTCATGTAGTGGATGGCCGGCGTGGGGTTGTTGGGGGCCGGCGTAACGGGAAACTCCCGGCTCAGCGAAACAGCCCGCCCACTCTTGACCAGGCCGGCGGCCCGCAGACGCTTGGCGTCGTCAACCATGTTGACCGCGCCCTTCTGGTCATCGGGACCCCAGCGGCCCCAGTTCACGTCGTCCTTCAGGTAGCCGAGGACTTCCTCTTTGCTGGGGTCTTGTCGGTTGGTGGTCATGATCATTCCCTCCGTAACGGCATGGCTTGGGCCGCGCCGGTTGCGTTGGCGGCAAGGTTGCCACTATGCGCCGGGAATGGCAAGGCCCGCGCAATGAACAACCGGAAGGCGTTGAGTCGGGCCAGGGCTTGTGCAAAGTTGATTGACATAAACGAGCCTTCCTCATAGATAGGGATTACACGCACCTATCTGAAGGAGGAAGGCCGTCATGGATTGTAGCCCAGCCGAGTTTGATGTCAATGTTGTCTGTCCTGAGGATCAGGGTAAGGTTCCAGGGTTCCTGGTGGATCTGGGTAGCCTGTATGATTATCTGGCGCGCCTGGAAGACCGTCGCGACCCACGTGGCGTACGTTACCGCCTGGTTCACATCCTGGTATTTGTCCTGTTGGGCAAACTGGCTGGGGAAGACCGGCTGACGGGCATTGCGGAATGGGTGTGGCACCGCAAGGAAGCGCTGGCCCAAGCTTTGGGGTTGCCGCGCCCCCAGGCGCCGCATCGCACGACTTACAGCCGGGTCCTGGGCGCAACGCTGTCGGTTGAGGCGCTGGAGCGGACGATGGGGGAATTCTTGGCCCAGAACCGGACCGATGGACAGTTGGTTCAGGTAACCATAGACGGCAAAACCTTGCGGGGCAGCATCGCGGCGGGGCAGACCCGGGGCACGCATCTGATGGCCGCCTACCTTCCTGGCGAAGGAGTAGTGCTGGCCCAGGTGGAGGTGGACGGCAAGGAAAATGAGATCAAGGCAGCCCCGCGGCTGCTGGAAGCTATCGACTTGCGGGGCAAGGTGGTCAGCGGCGACGCCATGCTGACCCAGCGGGACCTTTCGGCGCAAGTGGTGGCGGCCGGGGGAGAATACCTTTGGCCAGTGAAAGATAACCAACCCCAACTGCACGACGACATCGCCACGTTTTTTGCCAACGAACCGGAAAGTGTGCCGGAGGCGGGGACGGTGGAAAAAGGGCACGGTCGCATTGAGCAACGCCACCTGCGGGCCAGCGCTGGCCTGAATGAGTACTTGGACTGGCCCTATCTGCAACAGGTTTTCCGCGTGGACCGGCGCACCGAGCACGTCAAGCGGGGCGAGCTAACCCACGATACGGTCTATGGGATAACCAGCCTGGGGCCGGAGCAAGCCAACCCGCAACAGCTGCTGGCCATGGTCCGGGGACACTGGAACATCGAAAACGGGCTGCATTACCGGCGTGACGAGACCCTGCGCGAGGACTGGTGTCATCTGAGGCTGGGCCACGCTCAACGCATGATGGCGGCGATCAACAACCTGGTCCTAGCCCTATTGCTGCGCCGGGGAGTCAACAACGTGCCACAGCAACGCCGTCGCTATGCCGCCCAATGGAGCGAAGCCTTGAAACTCATTACATCCGTGTAATTCGGACTTTGCACAAGCCCTGGAGTCGGGCTGGGGATGCTTGCCCCCGGCGGCGAATGAAGGTAATATACCTCGTGCTGCCATAAACGCCGGTTGACGCCCGGCCGGAGGGTTCGGCGTTGTTTCAGTCGGCGGCTTGGCGCTGGGAGACCGAACCGCAAGGTCGCCGACCAACAGGAGGAGGTAACAAACGGATATGTTCGACAAGGATTCGCTGGACCGGCTGTTTGAAGAGCTGCGCGACGAGTTCGAGCTGGAAACCGACTGGGAAGAGATCCAGCGGGACGCCCACTTGGCCGTCGCCTACGCTGACGCCGGCGTTCTGGATGACGAGTCCGGGAGCCTGGATTCCCGGATCGTGGATTTCGTACAGCGGCACAACCCGGGCTAGGCTGCGCGGCGCCACACCGTACCGTACCGTAAGAAAGCATAATGCCCCCGCCGACCAAAACCGGCGGGGGTTTTTCGTTGCGTACCCATTTTCGCCCAAACTGTCATTGCGAGCGAAGCGTGGCAATCCCGCCACCGGGGGAATCGTCTCTCAGTCAGCGGGATTGCCGCGTCGCTGCGCTCCTCGCAATGACAAACTGTGTACGCATCAGCGGTGTCGTGGTGGCCGCTGGGGTCAACTTCCGAGTGCCATCAGGAACCGGACAAAGCCACCAGCCGCCCGTCTTGGGTCGGCGCGTACAGCGTATCGCCCGACACGGCCGGCGCTGCCGACAGCCGGCTGCCGTCCAGATCATGCCGCCACGTTTCCGTCCCGTCGGTAACGTCCAGCGCGATGAGCGCGCCGTCCACCGTGCCCACTATCAGTGTACCCCCGACGCCCACCGGTTCGGCGACTACCTCCTGCTCCAGCTCGGTCTGCCACAACGCTGCTCCGCTTGCGCCGTCAAAGGCCGTTACCACGTTGGCCTCGTTGACGATAAACAACCTCCCCGCAGCGTACGCCGGGCTGAACTTTACCCGCCCCCGCGCTGAGCCCACCCAGATGGTGCCCGTCTGCTGCGGCGGCGTGCTCAGCAGCCGCCAGTAGAAAAAATTGAACTTGGCAACGTACGCAAACCGGCTGAACGGACGGCTCACCGCTGTCGGGTCCACGGCCCACACCCCGCCGCGATTGGTCACGAAATACGCGCGCCCGTCGGCAATCACCGGCCCGCCCACCACCGGCGTTCCCGAGTAGAAGACCAGCCGCCGCCGTCCCGTATCCGGTTCAACCGTTATAAACCGCTCTCCCAGCGACGTCACCGCCACCACCGCGCCGTCCGACGCCGGGTGTCCCACCACCCAACCGTTCGCCTTCGCCGACCACCGCTGTTCTCCCGTCGCCGCGTCCAGCGCCTCCAGCACCCCGTTGGTCGATCCGATGTACGCTGTCCCGTCCACCACGATGGCGGAACCCAGCACGATGTTGCCCAGGTTCCGTTCCCAGACCAACCGACCGTCTTCTTGGTGCAGCGCCAGCAGGCGATGGTTCCGCGATCCCACGTAGATGGCATCCCCCGCGACCGCCGGCGCGCTGTCCGAGGGTGAGCCGACGTCATAGCTCCACAGCCTTTCCCCGCTGCCTTTCTCCAGCGCCGCTGTCACTCCGTCCTCGGTCGTGATGAATACCCGCTCCCCAACCACTGCCGGAGTAGCCATCATCACCCCCGGCGTTTCAACCTCCCACAGCGTCTTGAACGGACCCGCCAGTGCCGGCCCCGGCGCCCACCCGGTTCCCTCGGCTCCGCGTCTTATGGATGACCAGTCCCCGGGCGCATCCGCCATCCGGAAGTCCGCGGTCGCCTCCGGTGGCGGGAAAAGCAACGGCCCAACCTGAAACGCCCGGAATGTCCATACCACAAGCAGGATGACGATGACCAGTCCCAGCACCAGCCACAACCGGAAATTGCGAAGCCATCGACGCCAACCGCCGATGGCTCCCCAAGTAGCCAAGGTCTGTGCCACTCTAACTGGAATCGACCGCTGCGATGCGAGGACTAGGTCCGGCCCCGCAGCTTGGGGTCCAGCGCGTCACGGATGGAGTCGCCGAACAGGTTGAACGCCAGCACCGTGATGGTGATCGCCAGGCCCGGGAACATTACCATCCACCAGCGCGGAATCAGCCCGGCAGCCACCGGCCCGCCCAGCATATTCCCCCACGTCGCCGTCGGCAGCGGCACCCCTACGCCCAGGAACCCGAGGGACGCTTCCAGGATGATCACCGACCCCAGGTGCGCCGTCGCCAGCACCAGCCAGGGCGCAACGCATTGCGGCGCGATGTGCCGGATCATCACCCGACTGCTGGACGCGCCGATGGCCTGCGCCGCGTCCACGTAGGCAAACTCCTTGACGCTCAAGGTTACCGAACGCACCACCCGCACGGACAGCGGAATACGTGTAATGCTGATTGCGACGATAACCGTCCAGACGCCGGCGCCCATGGCCAGCACCAGTATCATCGCCAGTATCAGCGTGGGAAAGGACATCATCAGTTCCAGGAAGCGCTGGCTGTATATGTCGAACCGCCCGCCGATATATCCGGTGGCAACGCCCCAGGCCGCGCCGATCAGGTCGCCCACCAGCACCGCAATCAGGGCAACGAACAGCGAGACCCGCGCGCCGTACACCACCCGGCTGTACAGGTCGCGCCCGATATCGTCCGTCCCCATCCAGTGCGCCCCGCTGGGCGGTTCCCGCAGCGCGCTGAAGTCCGCCTCCTCTGTCGGATGGTGCGTCGTTACGAAAGGCGCAAGGATGGCGATGGCCACGATGACGACGATGGCTACTCCGGCGACGGCGCCCATCGGGTTGCGCTGGCTGAAGTTGATGATGACCCACCACCAGCCCCTGCTGCGGGATACTTCTTGCTGTGCCAGGACATCGCCGGAAGTTGTTGTGGAGTTTGCCTGTGCCACGATTATGCTCCTGTGCGTCTGCCGAGTCAGCTGTACCGAATGCGCGGGTCAATCCAGGCGTAGGAAATATCCACTAGCAAATTAGTGAGCACGAATATGAGGCCGTACAGCAGCACCAGGTTCTGAATGACCACATAGTCTCGTTCAAAGAAGGCCGCCACCAGCGTTCGCCCCAGCCCCGGTACCCCGAAAGCCTGTTCCACCGCCACTGAGCCGCCAATCAGGAAGCCCAGCAGCACGCCGGAGAGGGTGATAACAGGCATAATGGCGTTGCGTAGAGCGTGACGCATGATGACCATACGCTCCGCCAAGCCTTTGGAGCGCGCGGTGCGGATGTAGTCCTCATGGATGGTCTCCAGCAGCGCCGACCGGGCCATTCTACAGACGTACGCCGCCTGCCCCACGCCCAGCACCAGCGCCGGCCCCCACACGATTTGCAGGTTCTCCCACGGGTTTTCCCATATGTTGATCACCCCCAGCGGCGCTTTCCACTCAAGGGTCAGCACCAAGGTCAACACGATCACGGTTCCTAACCAGAAATTCGGTATCGCCAGGAACAGTATCGAGAAGAACCTCCCGGCGTAGTCCAGCGCGCTGTTCCGTTTCATCGCCGCCAGTATGCCCACCGGCAGCCCGATTACCCACGATAGAATCACCGAGATGATCGCGATTTCCAGCGTGATGGGCCCCCGGTTGATGATTAGGTCCATCACCGTGCTTGAGCGCCAGAAGGACTGCCCCAGTTTCAGCGTCACGATGTCTTGGAGCCAGTCCACGTACTGCAGGTAGATGGGCTTGTCCAACCCCAGGCTGGCGATGATGCGCTGCCGGTCTTCCTCGCTAAGCTGGAGGGTTCCCTCTTCGCCGAACATCACGGTGAGCACGTCCCCCGGCAGGATTCGCATCACCAGGAAGATGATGATGGTCAACCCGATTATCGCCGGAATCGCCAGCAGCACGCGGCGCAGAATGTACTTTTGCATACGGCCCCTTCCCCGGTTGATTGTCCTCTAATCCGTCAATCCGGCCTTCTGTCATTAGTCAGTTTTGACCGGCCCCACAAGTTGCAGATAGCGTGCCGGGTTGTCGCCAAGCACTCCCGTTCCGGTTTCGTTGGGGCGGGGTTAAACCCGCCCCAGGTCCATCTCGTTACTGCCGGCACTCTTCGTCCATCCAGACGGTGTCCATCCGGTCCAGGTTGTGCACCAGTGCGCCGTGCTTGCCTTCTATGCCGTGGACGCAGGTGCGCCACGCCGCCAGGGTGCGGTTGTACCAGTACTCAACCGTCGGCGGGTCCGCGTCGAGGATCTCCGCTGCCTGTTGCACCAGGTCGTACCGCTTGTCGAAGTCCGCCTCGCCGTCCACCTGGTCCATGATGGCGTCGAACTCCGGGTTGCAGTAGTTGGAGTGGTTCTCGCCGCCGCCGCAGCGGTAGAAACTGTTCAGGTAGGCCGACGGGTCGATGAAAGGCGAGGCGATGCCACCCAGAGTGATGTCAAAGTTCCGGTTCGCCAGTTCTTCAAACCAGACCGCCGACGCCACCGCGCGAATCTCCGACTCGATGCCCAGGATGTTCTTGAATTGCAACTGAGCGACCTGGGCTGCCGCCGAAAGGTGAGCGCTGGTGGGGTCGCGCTGCATGAAGTCAACGTTCTTGATGCCATCACCGTAGCCGGCTTCGGCCATCAGCCGTTTGGCCTCGGCTTCGGCGGCCGGACGGTCAAACACCAGCCGCTTGTCGATTTCTTCCTGGGGCAGTTGGTACTGCTGGTCTGGGAAGGTCCAGCCCGTGCCCCCTTTGTAGCCGAACAGCCACTCGCCAACCACTTCATGGACTGCATCCCGGTCCAGCGACAGCCACAGCGCCTTCCGTACTCGCGGGTCGTTCCACGGCTCCCGGTCAGTATTCATCCACACCGCGAAGTAAGAGTAGGACGAGAAGGGCTGCGCCTCGAATTTGGGGTCGTTCAGCATAATCTCGTAGGCTGCCGGGTCCACGGTTTGGGCATATTCTACGTTGCCGGCCAGCAGGGCCGCCGAGCGGGTGGTGCTGTTCCCCAGGGGATAGGTCCAAACCTCGTCCAAGTAGG
This sequence comes from Dehalococcoidia bacterium, assembly GCA_965197635.1. Taxonomy (GTDB): domain Bacteria; phylum Chloroflexota; class Dehalococcoidia; order Lucifugimonadales; family UBA3495; genus Bin87. The sequence goes on along the minus strand of CBDANN010000008.1, from coordinate 1,696,021 downwards.
GGAGCCCCTCGTTCCAATAGTCGGGGAACCGCTCATTCTTCCAGACTTCCCCTTGCTGATGTTCCAAGAACCGGAAAGCGCCAGTGCCGGGAGCTGCCTGTCCGCCGACTTTCAAATCGTAGCTGTTGGCTTCCAGAATCGCCTTGGGGTAGATGCCGTGCCACTCCAGAGCGAAGGCGTTGAGACCGTAGTTCAGCGGAGGCGCTTTGCCAAAGGTGAACTGAACCGTCAGCGGGTCAACCACTTGAATTGATGGGCTGAAGGGGTCGTACAGTCCCTTGCGTGCGCTGACCACGCCGGCCGGTGGGTCAATCACCCGCGACCAGGATGCTGCCACGTCGTCGGCGTTCATAATGCTGCCATCGTGGAACTGGACGCCCTCACGCAGCGGGAAGGTCCACACCTTGCCATCATCGGAAACGTCCCAGTTGGTAGCAATGTCCGGCACGATGGTCTTGCCCGCATCCAAGGGGTTGTAGCGCAGCAGATTGTTCAGGAGCATCATCTGCTTGAAAGAGTTGGAAACGCTGGACACCTGCATCAAGTCGTAGTGTGCCGGGTCAACGTATCCGCCCCTCCGCAGGACGCCACCTGATTGCGCGTCCGGGTAGGCGTCTTTGGTCACGGGATTGGACAGCACCTCCGACGGCAGGGCTGCGGGGAGTGGCGTCGGCGTAGCGTCCGGCGCGGTGGTCGGCCGCGGTGTCGGGGGGACATGGGTCGCGGCGGGTTGAGCCTGCGGTTGCGCCCCCGAGCCGGACCCGCTGCCGGATGCTGCTCCGGAACTTGTTCCTGCGCTGGGCGCAGCGCTCGAACCGGACGCTCCGGTGTCCTCAGCGGGGGAGCCAGCCCCACCGCAAGCCACGGCGGCTAGCAGGATTAGCGTGAGCAGGCCGCTCAGCGCCATGGCGGGCAATGTCATGATTCGCTTCGGTTTCAATTGACCTCCACAGGCATTCCTTAGCCTGTTGCTGCGAAAGATTAGCCGGCGTGAGCATCTGCAATGCGTAGAGCCGTGATTCGCCGCATTTTATGTCTTGTCAGGCAATAATGCTCCATGCGCTGTATTGCTGAAAGCGATATAATGCGTCAGCGCGTTGGAGAAGGCAAAAAACGGTTCCCTAACCGACTGCGGGGATTGTAGGCACTGCCATTGCGGATGTCAATGTTGAATATTCGGATACGCGAGTGGTGGTTTGGCTCCCTTATTGCCGGTAGGCGTCGCAGGGGCGAGTTTGAAACCCGCCCCTGTCTGGAGTGCTACTGCTGGCACTCGTCATCCATCCACACGGTGTCCATGCGGTCCAGGTTATGCACCAAGGCGCCGTGTTTGCCTTCAATGCCGTGGACGCAGGTGCGCCAGGCGGCCAGAGTGCGGTTGTACCAGAACTCTACGGTCGGCGGGTTTTCGTCAAGGATCTGGGCGGCCTGCTGCACCAGGTCATAGCGCTTGTCGAAATCGGGTTCGGCATCGACTTGAGACATGATGGCGTCAAATTCGGGGTTGCAGTAGTTGGAGTAGTTTTCGCCGCCTTCGCAGTTGTAGAAAGTGTTCAGGTAGGCCGACGGGTCAATGAACGGGGCAGCGGTGGCTCCCAACGTGATGTCAAAGTTGCGGTTGGCCATCTCCTCAAACCACACTGCCGAAGCCACCGGGCGGATGGTCGAATCGATACCCAGAATCCGCTTGAACTCCAGTTGCACGAACTGGGCTCCCGCGGTGTAGAAGGCGCTGGCCGGGTCGCGCTGCATCAGGTCAACGTTCTTGATGCCCTCGCTGTAGCCGGCCTCTTCCATCAGCCGCTTGGCCTCAGCTTCGGCGGCTTCCCGGTCGAACACCATCCGGGTGTCAATCTCCGCTCGCGGCAGTTGGAAAGCCTGGTCCTGGAAGGTCCACCCGGTGCCTCCGGTATAGCCAAAGACATACTCGCTGAGCACGGCGTGGATGGCTACGCGGTCGATGGCCAGCCACATGGCCTTCCGCACTTTCGGGTCGTTCCAGGGTTCTTTGTCGGTGTTGAACCAGACCGCGCCGTAGGAATATGACGAGAAGGGCTGCGCCTCGTAACGGTCATCGTTCTTCAGTATTTCGTAGGCAGCAGGGTCGATGGTCTGGGAGAATTCGACGTTGCCGGCAATCAGAGCTGCGGAACGGGTGGAACTGTTGCCCAGCGGATAGGTCCATACCTCGTCGAGGTAGGGCAGCCCCTCGTTCCAGTAGTCGGGGAACCGCTCGTTCTTCCACACTTCGCCCTCCTGGTGTTCCAGGAACCGGAACGCGCCGGTGCCGGGGGCTTCGGACCCGTGCAGTTTCAGGTCGTAGTTGTTGGCTTCCAGGAACGGCTTAGGGAACACGCCATGCCATTCCAGCGCAAAGGCGTTCAGGGCATAATCGAGCGGTGGCGCTTTGCCGAAGGTGAACTGGATCGTCAGCGGGTCGACCACTTGGATGGTCGGCTCGAAGGGAGTGTAGAGACCCTGGCGGGCGCTGATTACTCCGCCGGGCGGGTCGATGACCCTTGACCAGGACGCGGCCACATCATCGGCGTTCAATATGGTCCCGTCGTGGAACGGAACACCCTCCCGCAGCGGGAAGGTCCATACCGTGCCGTCGTCGGAAACTTCCCAACTGGTGGCCAGGTCGGGGATGATGGTTTTGCCGGCATCTATGGGGTTATAACGAAGCACGTTGTTGAGCAGCATCATCTGTTTGAATGAGTTGACGACGCTGGAAACCTGCATCAGGTCATAATGGGCCGGGTCGCCGTAACCGCCGCGCCGCAGGATGCCGCCCCATTGCGCGTCGGGATAGATTTCCTTGGTGATGGGATTGGCGACCACTTCCGAAGGCAGCGCCGCCGGCAGAGGAGTGGGAGTGGCCGCCGCCTGCTGCGGAGGACTGGTGGCGGTTGGCTCGGCGGCGGTTTGAGCCTGGCTTTGCGGTTGGGCCTGCGGTTGGGTTTGGGCTTGCGACTGCGCCTGCGGTTGGGCCGGGCTGGCGGCGGCGCTGTCGCCACTCCCGGCTGGGGCAGTCCCCGTTTCCTGGGGCGCTTCAGTCCCTCCGCAGGCGGATGTCGCCAGAAGCGCCAGCGCCAAAAGCGCGCCGGTCAATGGCATCAGTAGAGATGATGGACCACGTAGCATGGTGTTAAATCTCCTCTGCGGCGAGGCTGAACGTGTTGCACGGGCGATCTGACCGGCTTTGTATGCGACGGTCGCAAGGCAGCATCTCCTCTGTCGTATCTACATTTGATTACGGATTATGATTAGTAATTTATATTATGAGTACGAATAAAGAGAAAATATCCGTATTAATGCCCTGTTCCCGCCAAAGCACAGTGGCGCGATGTTAACGTTCAAAATTGGGTCTGTCAATATTTTATATTTAGTTTTCCAAGGGGTGCCGCTTTCTTGTTTCCCTACGGTGCCCAAGCCATTGAACCACTGTCGCCTGGGCGTTGCGTTCCCGGAGGTCGCAAAACAGGAACCGGCTGGCATGAAGACAGCCACCGCGGTCTTCCTTGTCGGAACAACAAACCCGAGGAAGGAAGACCGCAGTGGCCAGGGGCGGCATGAACTTGTCGGAACTGCTACGCAAGCGCGGCATGGACGGTGATGTTGGACTTCCTCCGAGAAGCCCGGCCGGTGCTGGTGGTGGGCATCTTCCCCAACCCGGAGGCGACCCGTCGCCCGGTGGGTGCAGTGCCGGCGGAGCAATACCAGGAATAGGCCGAAGGCCGCCGCTACGTCACCGTCGCCAACGACCTCGACACCGAGACCTTACCGGCAGCCAACATCCTGGACGCCGCACCCTAAACCACCTCGATAAGGATGACGCCTCCTACACCACTTGCATGGTCAGCACGTGGCGAGTCGTGAGACGACCGGACGTCACCCGAGATTGAGCACGTACCGATGACGCAGCCCAGCAATCAATCTTGAAATGATCGAGATAGATACGACGCGGCTTGGTCCAACCATTCTGGGTGCTGAACCGACAGTCGATGCTTGTCTTTGCGCCATCGCAGGCGCTTTGTGGTGGACCCCGTCGCCGTTAGATTCCCAGCGCTGCTGCTCCCGCTCTGGCGATGGCCTCGTCGTCGAACCCGCTGGGCAAGCCTCCGACGCCGATGGCGCCTACGACCGCCCCATCGTGGAAAATGGCGACTCCGCCCGGTATAGCTATCAACTGGGGATCCCCGAAGGACTCAAGCGACCGGCCCGAACTGCTGAGTTGCTCGGCGAAAGCAGCGGTATCCATGGAGCGGACTGCGGATGTGTAGGCCTTGCGAATAGCGAAGGTGGGTCTCAGGCACCGGTCCATCCGGGCGTAGGCCAGCAGGTTTCCGGCATCGTCCACCACCGCCATATCGACCTTGCGCCGGTTAGGGTCCCGGTTGAAATCGGCGATCATGGCCGTAATGGCGTTTTGGGCCTGTTCCAGGCTGAGCATTGGTTTGTTGTACATATCGTCAACCTCCGTGAAGCTGTCGTTGGGAACCGGCGCGGCGCAATTTCCACCAGGTTGCTGTCCTTTCAGTCGCTGGGCTTGGAGTGCGCCTATCTGTTCCCTGGCGCGTCCGTTGTTGCATGTTCCTGTTCTAATTCGGTGGCGCTCTCGCAGAGGATACTGGATACCAGTCCGGTGGTAAACTTGGCCTGACGGCGCACCCTGATCCCCAGCCGGGCGCCAGGAGACGTTTCGAATGCGCATCGCAGTACCCGACCTGGTGTCCAACTCCTACTTTCCGGCGGTTGCCGCCGTAGAGCTCGGGTTCTTCCAGGCTCGGGGAATAGATGTGGATTTGGAGATGCTCTTCCCGGTGGGCCGGGCCATGGCGGCGTTGCGGGACCGCCGAGTCGACTTCGTGGCCGGTCCCGCCCACGCCACTCTGTCGGCCTTCCCCGGCTGGCAGGGCGCCAAGTTGCTGGCTGCTCTGTCCCAGCATACCTTCTGGTTGCTGGTGTTGCGTTCCGACCTGGGGGTTCGCCCTGGGGACGTTGCAGCGGTCAAAGGTTTGCGTATCGGAGCGGCCCCCGGGCCTGACGCCGCGCTGCGTCGGTTGCTGGCCGAAGCGAGCGTGGACCCGGCGCGGGACGGCGTGGCGCTGGCTCCGGTACCCGGCAGCGACTCGCCCGGCGTGTCCTTCGGCGTCCATGCCGCCCAGGCTCTGGAGGAGGGGATAATCGATGGATTTTGGGCCAACGCGATGGGTGCCGAAATGGCGGTGCGGAGCGGAATAGGAAACGTCGTGCTTGACCCGCGGCGAGGCCTCGGTCCGCTGGCGGCGAGGGACTTCACTTTCCCCGCACTGGTCGCCTCTGACCGGCTGATTGAAGACTCTCCTGGCGCAGCAGAGGCAGCGGTGCGGGCGGTAGTGGAAGCGCAAAGGGCGCTGGGGGCCGATCCGTCCCTGGCTGCCGGGGTCGGCCAGCGGCTGTTCCCGCCCGATGAGGCCGTATTGATCGAGGACCTGGTCCGGCGCGACGCTCCCTATTACTCCGCCGGAATCTCTCCGGATTCAGTAGCCAACCTCAACGAATTCTCCCGCAATATCGGCCTGCTCTCCGGCCACGTAGCCTATGATCAGGTGGTGGCCAGCCGATTCGCCCATCTTTGGTCGGAACAGTAGGAGTGTTCGATGAAAGTGGATATCAGGGTGCCCGTCGGGCTGCCGGTGCCAGAGACCGCCGATTTCATCGCGGAATGTGAAAACGCCGGATTTTCCGGTGTTGGAGTCCACGACCACCAGCACAGTGGGCGGGACGTTTTTCTTGCCTTGGCATTGGCTGCCGAGCGGACCTCCGGGCTCACTCTGTACCCTGCGACCAGCAACCCGGTCACGCGGCATTCGATGGTATTGGCCGCGCTGGCCCACTCGCTGGAGGAGGTCGGACCGGAGCGGGTACGCCTGACCGTGGGCCCCGGCTACCTCTCCGTCGGCAATATTGGCCGGCCCCGGGCTACGGTGGAGGCCATGCGCCGGGCCGTCATGACCATTCGCCGCCTGCTGCGGGGTGAGCGGGTGGAATTCAACGGAGTCGAAACTCGGCTGCGTAATTGGAGCGACCCGCCGACACCGGTATTCATGACCGCCGCCGGTCCACGGATGGTGGAGTTGGCTGGGGAAGTTGCCGACGGCGCGCTGTTGCTGGTCAGCCTTCACCCCAAAGCGGTGGAAGCGGCACGCCGCCGACTGGAAATCGGAGCGGCGCGGGCCGGACGGAACCTCGACGGTTTCCAGACGATCTTCATCACTCCAACGACGGTGTCGAATGATGGCCCGGCAGCCCGCCGTTTTCCCCAACAGTGGTTCCGTCCCGGCCAGCCTTACCTGAAATACCCCAGCGATTCCAACCTCTTCTGGTTGCGCGCGGCCGGCATCGCCCTGGCCGACGATTTCATCCCCGAAAGCATCGGCGATGCCGAGGCGGCCGAAATATGCGACGCCTTCGGCTTGTTCGGCACACCTGGGGAGTGCTTGGCCAGACTGGAGCGGGCCAGAGACGAAGCGGGTATCGACCACGTCTTCATCTTTCCCACCCACACCCAGGAGGGAGGTTACGATATGCCGCGGGCTGAGTTGGACGCTTTCCAACAAACGATAATCCCGGGTGTGCGGGCCCTTTCGTAAAGGACTCTCCAAGGCCTTTTGGCTAGCTGACGTTTTGGGAGAGCAACAGCAACACGAAGCTTGGGCATTCTTGGAGCGCGAGTCTCGGATCGATTCCATGACGACGTTGGCGAGCTAACAGGACTGAGTTATTCGCAAAACCGGGCCGGCGTCAACCCGAGTTTGGTGCGACGAACTAGTCAGGGCGAGGGTCGCCCGCAAGTCGTCGGAACCGATTGTTACGGGCGGCGCTCGAGGTCGTCTACGTGGATTTGGATCGGCGCTCGATCGTTGGCCTTTTGCCCAAATCAGACTGCTGCTCGTCGATGCTGACGATGGCGGACCGCGACAATGCGGCCGGCTGTGACCGGCAATTTAGCTGGGAATGGTGGAGACGTGGGAGGGCGCTCTGCTGCCTTTGCCACGGGCGCAATACAGGTCGAATTCAAAGCCCCGCTCCACTCGCCGGCAATGAGTGGTAAAGAAATCAGGAAAGTCCGCCGAGCCGTTGGTTCGAGCCAAACCCAACTGGCGAGTAATTTGGGTGTCGACGAGCGAACTTTGAGGCGGTGGGAATGTGGGGCGACGCTGCCCAATCGCAAAAACCGGGAGGCGTTCGACGATTGGTCAACGGATGGACGGTCGTGAGATCGGCATGTGTTATTCATGGCTGAACGGATCTTGGAGATGCGTTCCAGGTGGCGGCCTCGGGCCGTCAGAGCATGTGGCAATTGACATAGCTCAGCAATAAACAAAGTCAACGGCCAAGGTTGCCAGCACCTCTGAATGCATCAACCACTGGCGTACACCACGGTGCCAATTGGATCCGGGTCGTAATTTGGATCAAGAATGGCTGGGCAGTGGCGAAACATTTCGTGGGCTATTTGCCGAGCACCACGACAGCAACGGTCTATATCGGACTGATCCGGCTTCGATGACGTTTTATTCGACCGAATTCGGAGTCCACAAGGAGCTATCACACAGTGGATGGCCCTGTATTCCGAACTCGACGGGCTTAGGTTGGATGCCCCGTTGACTATGGCCCGCCAAGGTACTCGCTCGCGAGGATTGTAGACGGAGTATGCACCCGCCCGTTGGTACCCACGCCCGGGCGCATCGCTGTAGAGACCTGCCCCCAGATCAGCTTCCCGGTCGAGGGCGGCGTATCGTGTTTCTGTCGGCGTAATGTTGCCGGGTCCGAATAAACAGGCCGTCCGATGCTCCAAAACCAGGATGTGTGGGGCATCCAGGCTATGTTGCACCGGTTTCGGCCTCGGCAAGTAGACGGTCGGTCAGCATCGGTGTCCCCGACGTCGCCGATGGTGAGGTCTCCTGGGGACGCAACGGAATGAGCAACGCCGTCCAGGCTGGCCCGGGTTATTAACCAATCATACGGATATGCCGGCATTGCCATCGCGAAAACCTGATGTGGCAATGCTCTGGCAATGAGCCTTACACATCATCGGCTAATCAAGGTACGCCTCGAATTGGCGCGATCGTCGAACACGATGGATACCAAAGAAACATCATCGGACTTTCCGCCGGAAGTGAGGATATTCCTCGCCGAACCTGGCGAGGCGGTGAAGGAGTACTTGGAGAAGCAGCACCGTGGTGGAGTGGGTGTTGACCGAGGCGAGCCGGATGGAGATAGAGATGAGAGCAGTGGGATACTCCCGGGTGAGTGATGAGGACCAGGTGGAGGGTTTCTTCCTGGACGCCCAGCATCGGGCTTTCCATGACTTCTGCGCCTAGTATTACAGCCGCAGATGATTGGAAAGGCTTTGTAGTCGTCGCCGGTGATGGGATTGCCAGGCCCGGGCCTGATGCCGCCGTCTCCACCGCGACCACCGTACCGTAAATTCAGCGCTCTGGGAGCGTTGCCACAACAAGCGGCATCACAGCCGTCGCACCTCGGGCACCGTCATGGGGATCAATTCGGCCATAATCACCGCCCCCTTTTTACGTCGCCAGCGGCGGCGTAGCACTTGGTTACCGCCAAGAAGGCCTGGACCAGCAGCGCCAGAGCCTGCCCCGTGCTACGACACGGGGGGTGCCGTGTCGATACCATCCAGTCCAGCGGCGCACCTCGTATTGGTCCAAGCCCACCTCCTGTTTGGCCTCCTTGCAGGCATCCCGATTTTAGACCAATCGCGATCCACCGAGTGCCCGCCACGCGCACCAGTTCCGCCAGGGGCGCGTCCGCCGGACTGAAGCCGGCGTAGTAGGCCACTTCAGCGGGGTCGGCGATGCCCGAGCCCTTGACCAAGCACGCACCAGCAGCCAATGCTGGTGGTTTGGCTCAGACCAGGGCCGGATGGAAACCTGGGCCCAATCATAAAGACGTGGCCTTTTGCTGCCCTCCCCAGCACTCAGCCGCTGCCAGGCCTCCGCCGGTATCTGCTGGGCCAACCGCCGCGCCGCGCCGCGCTCCGTATCAGCCCACCGCGGCTCATTATTCTTCACCGCCAGCACATGGGATAGGCCCGGCTCCTCCAGCCACCGCCGCAACCGGCGATCATTGCCGTACACCGTGTCTCCAGCCACCCAGCCAAAGGGCACGCCCGCCGCCACCGCCCGGGCAATCATCACCTGGGCCAGTTGCCCCTTGGTGCGAAAGACCACCTCCCCTGGCACGCCGGCTTCCCGCCGCCACTCCCAATCCCCCGCCCACCCTTGGGGCAAGTACAACTCCCGATCCAAAAAGGTCCGGCCGCACTTGCTGCCGTAGGCCAGAAACACCCCAATCTGGCAGTTCTCCACCTGCCCCGCCGTGCCGCTGTACTGTCGCTGCACCCCCACCGACTTCTGCCCCTGCTTCAGAAACCCCGTCTCGTCCACCACCAGCACCGCCTCCGGGTCTCCCAGATGCTCCACCACGTACTCCCGCAGATCGTCCCGTACTCCAGCGGCGTCCCAACGATACGTCGCCAGCAAACGCTGCACCCCGTCGGGCACGGCGTCGCCAACATATTCGGCCAGTTGCCACCCATTCTTGCGTTCCACCGACCCCAGCAGCCCCTTCAGGTAAGCCAAAGCCCTTTGCCGAGGCTCACGGCGACCAAAGCGGCCCGCAATACGCCGGTGCAACGCCTGGAGACCCTCCGCCTAATCCAGCACATCTTCCTGCTCCGGTACGGTTTGGCCCATAACCAACACCTCCCCTCGCATCAACGGTCATAGACCCAACCTACCACATCATCTGTGGCTGTAATACTAATGATCGCCGGTTGCGGCGGTGGCTGGAGGAGCAGGGCCTATCCCATGTGCTGGCGGTGAAGAATAACGAGCCGCGGTGGGTTGACACGGAGCATGGCGCGGCGCCGGTGGCGGCGCGGCGGTTGGCCCAGCAGATACCGGAGGAGGCCTGGCAGCGGCTTAGCGCCGAGGAGGGGAGCAAAGGGCCGCGCCTCTACGATTGGGCCTGGGTATCCATCCGGCCCTGGTCTGAGCCAAACCACCAGCATTGGCTGCTGGTGCGTGCTTGGTCAAGGATCGGGCATCGCCGACCCCGCTGAACTGGCCTACTACGCCGGCTTCAGTCCGGCGGACGCGCCCCGGGCGGAACTGGTGCGTGTGGCGGGCACTCGGTGGATCGCGATTGGTCTAAAATCGGGATGCCTGCAAGGAGGCCAAACAGGAGGTGGGCTTGGACCAATACGAGGTGCGCTGCTGGACTGGATGGTATCGACACGGCACCCCCCGTGTCGTAGCACGGGGCAGGCTCTGGCGCTGCTGGTCCATGCCTTCTTGGCGGTAACCAAGTGCTACACCGCCGCTGGCGACGTAAAAAGGGGGCGGTGATTATGGCCGAGTTGATCCCCATGACGGTGCCCGAGGTACGACGGCTGTGATGCCGCTTGTTGTGGCAACGCTCCCAGAGCGCTGAATTTACGGTACGGTGGTCGCGGTGGAGACGGCGGCATCAGGCCCGGGCCTGGCAATCCCATCACCGGCGACGACTACACAGCCTTTCCAATCATCTGCGGCTGTAATATTAGGAATCAGAGTGATGAGTGACGTCGATCAGGAACACGATATATGTGAACGCCGCAGAAACCTGCGGCGTTCACATATTGTAGTCTGCTACAGCTGGGTCGGTCACCTTTCGCATACGACACCGTCGCCATCGCCGTCCCTGGCGCTGGGTACCATCCACTTCGGGAAACCTCTGCCGCTGCCTTTGCTGCCTTGCACGCGGGCTTGTCCAGCCGCCGGTGCTTCGTCGCAGAAGTTGTATGACGTCATCATAGGCGTCGGCGTTGGTCGTGCCGGGATGCCGGTAGGCGCGCTAGTCGGTCCCGCCCGGCTCTGGCTCGACACCATCAATGTGGGACGCTTCTCACAGGTGTCGAGCATATCGACGAGAGCGGTATGTTCCTGCTCGGTGACCGTCAGGTTCCAGTCGTCTTTGATGGTGATCCAGTAGATGGCGTACTGGCACCAGTAGGACCGGTCTTCCGGGTTTCCATTCGTTCGGGCCGCGAGCTCCCTTGGAGCGGTTCGCACTGGCCGTTACGGCGATGTGGTGCTGAGGATCTTCTTGGTAGTTGGCGTAGCGTTCCTTCTGCTCGGCCGGCCATTGCCAGGCACTGCTGTCGTAGGCGTTACCCAGTGACCATGTGGTCAACGTCGAGTTTGCTGGGGTCGGTAACGACGGTGTTGCTTTACGGCGTCAGCCATTCGCCGGCCGCAACCCGGCATTCCCTGTCGGTCCGGTATGACGCTTTGGCCCGGCTTTCGGCAATCAGGACCTCGTTGCGGGCATCCTGGCAGTCGTGGTCGACGTCGGCCTGGCGGGTAGTGGGGTTGCCGTAAGTTGGGCAGTTGCTGTCGCCGTCACAGATGTCGTTTGCGCTGTCTCTGGTGCGACAGGCTGAGTCGTCGTCGCTGTGGGCAGCTGCTTGGCCGTTGCCAATGGTCTCACCTCTATGTTCGGCTGGTTCACGACCTGCGGCGTTGTGGCCGTCGGCTGCGACGAACAGGCAATCAAAAGAGCCGCGATGATTCCGGCGACGGCAAAAACAAGTCTGACGGTTTGGTCACCAAATGTATGCGTTCACTTTGGCCGGACGTATGGAACGTGCCCGATTTTCGAGCAAACGGCGGCAATTGTCCCATTGGTTCCGCGCGCCTGCAATGACGCAAGCAAGGGAGTTCAGAAGTCGTTGGTGGTTCTGCCTTCGGGCTCGGCGCCTTCGCCCACACGCTCAGGGCAGTCGGCGGCGCTGATGTCACAGAACCGGCATTCCTGTGGGCTTGGCACCCGTTTCGCTGGCGTTTCGGCCGCCAGCCGGCGGATCAATGCGCCCAAGTTCTGTATGAACCGTTCGTCCACTGTTTCCGGCGGTATGCGGACCGTGTGGTCTCGGTAAGTGACCTGCCCTCTGATGTTGAGGTCCCGATAATGTTCCAGTGCTCTGGGGATGGCGTACATGTAAATAACGACTTGGACGACGTGGCTGGCGCTCTCGTGTCTGGTTTTCACAGCGACGATTACGGCGTCCTCGTCTCTCACGGCGATGAGGTCGGGTTTGCCGGTCAGCGTCGACGATTACCTCGAAGCTGCCTCCGTCCTCTCTGAATTCCGTTGGCACTATGAGGTAGTAGGAGTCGCTCTCGTCCAGGTCGATGATGTTGATGAAAGTGTTGGCGTCTGCGCCCAATGTCGCGCCCACGGGCGGGTGGAGTTCCAGCCTGAACCGTTGGCTGTGCTCCACGTGATTGTCGTCGATTATCCGCACTTGGAAGGACCCACTGGTGCTTCCGGCGGGTGTGGTCAGGGTGCCGCTGGGGGCGTGGTAGTCCTTGCCGACGTCTGCGGAGGAGGAGTCGACCGCGCGGTACTGGACGGAGAGGTCCTGGTTGCTGATCTGGCTCAGCTCCACCTCGACGTTCACGGTCTCGTAGGTCCCGTTCTGTGGCTCATCCACAGAGCTATTGATGTTTGTGAACGAGATGACCGGGAGAGACTGGGCCTCCGACCATCTCGGTGCTCCGGTGGTGATCAGTAGCACGACGGCGGCCATCAGCACGGCTGCCGTCATGATGGTTCTCCAGTGCAGGCAGGGTAAGGGTTGCCAAGCTATGTCCTCCAGTTCGCCTCCCTACTGGTTGGCGTCCGTTTCGTCCGGCGCGTCAGGCGTGCCCGGGTTCTGCGCCTTAGTGGTGAACATCTCCCGCCGGTGGCTGCCGCTTTCGCCGGCGTCGTTCACGGCGCGTACCGAGTACTCATGCGTGCCTTCGGCATGCGCAGTGTTTTCGGTGTCGGTGGTGGCGTCGCCGCCGCCGGTACCAATGTGTACGTCGCCGTGTGCGGTGAGTCTCATTCGGTAGATGCGGAATCCAGTTGGCGCCGGTCCGCCGCTTTCCATGGTCCACGTTCAGCCTTTGCTATGAGCCGGATTTGCGGCCTTCTCTGGCCCCGGAATATCCGGCAAAAGAAAAGGCCCGGCGGGCGCCGGGCCTGGGTTTCTGCCATTTGGCAATCGCTCGCTTTCTGCAGTCGCTCACGGCCTGCGCGCGGCGGTGGTGAACATACTGGAGGACCAGCCGCTGTTGTTTTCGCACGACAGGGTGGTGCATGAGGCGGCCTGGAATTCGTAGCGTTGTCCCTGGTCAAGAAGACGGACGCGCATCCGTGCCCTCGGGAAGGCGCCTTCCTCGCCATCTGCTTCCCACATGGGCGGCCAGTAGTCTGCTGCTCTTTTGAGTTCGCCTCCGTTCTCCCGCAGGCACCACACCAGGTCGCCGTCGCTCCTTATTTCGCCGTCTTCGACCCCGGGTCCCTCTTCCGCTTCTCCTTCGTTCTGGAATGCTGGTACCCCGGTGCAGTTGTTGTACTGATTGTTTCCGCTGGTTTTCCGGCTCTCGATGTTGCGGATGCGGGAGTGCATCCGCCAGTCTGTTTCGCCTTGCTTGCGGTATCGCAGCCGGTAGCCGAGAACGTTGTTTACCGGGTTCCAAGCGACTTTGATTCGGGACAGTATCTGGTTGCTGTAGGACCATCCGGCATAGGTGGTCAGGCCAGTGGGGACTAGTACTACAGTCGCGCTTGTGATGAAGGTGTCTGAAGGCGTCTCCGGTAGTGACATTGCATGGCCCGGGCCTGGTGCCGCCGTCTCCATCCCGACCAGTGGATGGTCAGGGCAGGACTGCCCCGTGGCAGCCACAGCAGCCGGCACAGCAACCGTCTGACCTCGGGCACGGTCAGTGGGATGAGTTCTCCCACGAACCTATCCCCCTTTTACCGTCGCCACCGGCGGCATAGTATTACAGTCGCGCTTGAGGAACAGGTGTCTGAAGGTGTCTCCGGTAGTGACATTGCATGGCCCGGGCCTGGTGCCGCCGTCTCCAGCCTGACCAATGGATGGTCAGGGCAGGACTGCCCCGTGGCAGCCACCGCAGCCGGCATAGCAGTCGTCTGACCTCGGGCACGGTCAGTGGGATGAGTTCTCCCGGGAACATATCCCCCTTTTACCGTCGCCACCGGCGGCATAGGACCGGATTACCGCCAGAAAGGCATGGGCCAGCAGGGCCAGGGTGATGTGCCGGTGCCAGCCGACCCACCGGCGCACCTCATACTCATCCAGCCCCACCTCCTGTTTGGCCTCCTTGAAGACCTCCTCGATGATCCACCGGGTGCCAGCCACGCGCACCAGTTCCGCCAGCGGCGTTTCCGCTGCGCCAAAACAGGCGTAGTAGGCCAGCTCCTCAGGATCGGCGATGCCCGAACCCTTGACCAAGCACGCACCAGCAGCCAATGCCCCTGACCTGGCTCTGACCAGGGTCGTATCGGCAACCAACCCCAATCGTAGAGGCGCGGCCCTTTGCTGCCCTCACCAGCGCTCAGACGTTGCCACCGGTCATCAGGTATCTGCTGGGCCAGTTCACGGGCTGCCACCTGTGCTGAGCCATCCTCCGTATCCGCCCACAGCGGCTCGTTGTTCTTCACCGCCAGCACGTAGGGCAGGCTCTGTTCCTCCAGCCACCGCCGCAGTTGACACGATCTTTGACCAATCGCATTGCCGTACACCGTATCCCCCGTTACCCAGGCAAAGGGCACCCCAGCCACCACCGCGCGGGCGATCATCTCCTGAGCCAGTTGTGCTTTGGTATGAAAGACCACGTCCTGGGGCACTCCCGCTTCCCGCCGTCGCTCCACATCCTCCGCCCACTCCTGGGGCAGGTAGAGCTCCCGATCCAGAAAGGCCGCGCCCCGTCGGCTGCCATAGGCCAGGAACACCCCGATCTGACAGTTCTCCACCTTCCCCGCCGTGCCGCTGTACTGACGCTTCACCCCCACCGACTTCTGGCCTTGCTTCAGAAACCCCGTCTCATCCACCACCAGCACCCCGCCGGGGTCGCCCAGATGCTCCACCACGTACCCTTGCAGGTCGTCCCGCACCTGGTCCGCGTCCCAGTGGTACACCGCCAGCAGACGCTGCACACCGTCGGGGGTGGCGTCGCCAGCATATTCGGCCAACTGCCACCCGTTCTTGCGCTCCACCGACCCCAGCAATCCTTGCAGGTACGCCAGCGCCCGCTGCCGAGACTCACTGCGGCTGAAACGCGACGCGATACGCCCGTGCAGCGCCTGGAGCCCAACCTCCCAGTCCAGCACATCCTCTCGCTCTAGTAATGTCTGACCCATTTCCAACTCCTCCGCTCTCAACAGTAATCATGGGCCTATCCTACCAAAGGCAAGCGCGACTGTAGTAATAGGACCGGATTACCGCCAGAAAGGCATGGGCCAGCAGCGCCCGGGTGATGTGCCGGTGCCAGCCGACCCACAGGCGTACCTCATACTCATCCAGCCCCACCTCCTGTTTGGCCTCCTTGAAGGCGTCTTCGATGATCCACCGGGTGCCAGCCACGCGCACCAGTTCCGCCAGCGATACCTCTCCCGTACTAAAACAGGCGTAGTAGGCCAGCTCCTCAGGATCGGCAATGCTGCGACGCACCAGCAGCCAATGCCCCTGATCCAGTGCTGACCAGGGTCGTATCGGCAACCAACCCCAATCGTAGCGGCGCGGCCCCTTGCTGCCCTCACCAGCGCTCAGGCGTTGCCACCGGTCATCGGGTATCTGCTGGGCCAGTTCACGGGCTGCCACCTGTGCCGAGCCATCCTCCGTATCCGCCCACAGCGGCTCGTTGTTCTTCACCGCCAGCACGTAGGACAGGCTCTGTTCCTCCAGCCACCGTCGCAGTTGACACGATCTTTGACCAATCGCATTGCCGTACACCGTATCCCCAGTTACCCAGGCAAAGGGCACCCCAACCGCCACCGCGCGGGCGATCATCTCCTGAGCCAGTTGTGCTTTGGTATGAAAGACCACCCCTTCCGGGACACCGGCTTCCCGCCGCCGCTCCACATCCTCCGCCCACTCCTGGGGCAGGTAGAGCTCCCGATCCAGAAAGGCCGCGCCCCGTCGGCTGCCATAGGCCAGGAACACCCCGATCTGACAGTTCTCCACCTTCCCCGCCGTGCCGCTGTACTGACGCTTCACCCCCACCGACTTCTGGCCGTGCTTCAGAAACCCCGTCTCATCCACCACCAGCACCCCGCCGGGGTCGCCCAGATGCTCCGCCACGTACCCTTGCAGGTCGTCCCGTACTTGGTCCGCGTCCCAGTGGTACACCGCCAGCAGACGCTGCACACCGTCGGGAGTGGCGTCGCCAGCATATTCCGCCAACTGCCACCCGTTCTTGCGCTCCACCGACCCCAGCAATCCTTTCAGGTACGCCAGCGCCCGCTGCCGAGACTCACTGCGGCTGAAACGCGACGCGATACGCCCGTGCAGCGCCTGGAGCCCAGCCTCCCAGTCCAGCGTTTCCTCCAGCACGGCCTCTCGCTCCAGTAATGTCTGACCCATTTCCAACCCCTCCGCTCTCACCAGTAATCATGGGCCTAGGTAGTGTCCCGTCAATAGGTGTAAAAGCGCGTCATCCCTTTTGATGTTGATTAGGCTGCTGCGTCCAGCATGTTGGGTTCCGGCAGTGCCTCGTTGCCGGCGGCGTTGGGGATGGTGAGGTAGCGGCGGGCTTCGGCCCACTCGTCATGCTGCTCGGCCAGCACCGCACCCACCAGGCGCCGCGCCGATAGCCGGTTGGGGAAGATGCCCACCACGTCAGTGCGGCGCCTTATCCCCAATCCACCGAGGAGATGAGTGTGTCGGCGTGCTGAAGGGATGAGAAAGTGCTCCCGGCTTCGGGGATAATGGTTTTTGAGAACGAAAACCACCCTGAAACGAGGAGCACCCAACGGATGCTACCACCTGAGCGCCCCGACCGCATCCACGTTGCCTTCGACGATCACCGACTGGTGGCCAATGCGGGGCTGCTTTTGCCCATCACCCTGGCCCATCATCTGGGGCTGGGAGAGCTGGTGGACCGCCACGTTGACCTGGGAAATGCGCCAGGTCGTGCCAACGCGGGAGACAAGGTGCTGACGCTGGTGGCATCGGCGTTGGCCGGCGGGGACTGCATTGACGACGCCGACGCGCTGCGCGCTGGCGAGACCGAGCAGGTGCTGGGCTGTACGGTGAAGGCGCCATCCACGCTGGGCACGTTTCTGCGGAGTTTCCGGTGGGGCCACGCGCGGCAGCTGGATCGGGTGAGCCGGGAGGCGCTGGCCCGAGCCTGGGCGGCTGGGGCCGGACCGGGCGATGATCCGCTGACCATTGATCTGGACTCTACCGTCTGTGAGACCTATGGTCTGGGCAAGGAGGGCGCGCGCCATCACGGCTACACCGGCCAGCGGGGCTATCACCCGCTCCTGGCCGTGGCCGAGGGTACCGGCGAGGTGCTGATGTGTCGATTGCGAAAGGGTCGGGCCAACACCGCCCGCGGCGCCGCCAACTTCCTGCGCGAGACGGTGAGCCGAGTGCGCTACGCCGGAGCCACCGGACCACTCACCGTGCGGGCGGACAGCGGCTTCTACACCCACGACATGGTGGCCGCCTGTCGCGACCAGAAGGTACGCTACTCCATCACCGTACGCCAGCACCCGAGCCTGCGGAACATCATCGAGGCCATACCTGAAGATGGCTGGACGCCCATATCCTATTGGATGGATGGCGGCGCCGATGTGGCCGAAACCAGCTACACTCCCTTTGCCAGTGAGCCCGACGCGGTACCGGTGCGGCTCATCGTCCGACGGGTGAAACCCACGCCCGGCTCGCAACTGGCCCTGTTCGCCACCTACAGCTATCACGCTTTCATCACCGATAGAGAAGGCGACACCCTGTATCTGGAAGCTGACCATCGCCGCCACGCCGAGATCGAGAACGCCATCCGCGACCTCAAATACGGCGTGGGGCTCAACCACCTGCCATCGGGACGTTTTCCCGCCAACGCCGCCTGGCTGGCGGTGCAAGTCATGGCCCACAACCTGGCCCGCTGGACCACGCGCATCGGCCTGGGCGAGCCGGTGACCACCACCAAGACCCTCCGACGACGCTTCTTCTCTCTCGCCGGACGCATCACCCGCAAAGCCCGTCGCATCACCCTGCATCTGCCACAGGATTGGCCTTGGCGAAACCAATTCAGCAGCGCCCTGGCCAGACTGCGCGCCCTGCCACTCCCATCCTGACGCCGCCCTCGGCCTTTCACCTGTCTACGATGACGCACCACGCCTGGCCCAACCGCGCCAGGCTGGGCTCCGGACGGTCTCCGCCATCGGTCTGCGCTGAAAATCACTGCCAATGCCGCTACCACGGGTCATCAACATCCCCTTGGCACGGCATCCACGCCCCACATCGTCCATTTCATCGGCATCAGGTCCTCGCCATCCCGTTCCCTGACCCCTCATCTCTCTCAAATGCCGCACCGCCCTATCCCATCGGTGGATTCGGGCTTAGGCGAAGTATGGTGGGTATCAATCGGATGTATCCTTACCACGTAGCTGCATAGGTGGTTCGCCACTCATAATAACTGTTTTGTGCTTCTTGACGGCTGACGTCAAGCATACTTAGCCCCAATCCACCGAAGAGATGAGTGTCGGGGCGGGTTGAAGGTGTAAGAAAGTGCCCCTTTGCTTCTGGGATAATGGTTTGTGAAACACCAAACCAACCCAAAAGAAGGAGCACCAAATAGATGCTACCACGCAACCACCCCGACCGCATCCAGATCGCCTGCGACGACCACCGCCTGGTCAGCAATGCTGGGTTGATGCTGCCGTCCACGCTGGCTTGGCATCTGGGCCGGCCCCAACTGGTTGACCGGCACGTTGACCTGGGAGCTGCGCCGGGTCGAGCCAATCCCGGCGATAAGGTCATGACGCTGGTGGCTTCCGCTCTGGCCGGTGGCGACTGCATTGACGATGCCGACGTGTTGCGTGCTGGCCGGACCGCGCGGGTGCTGGGCTGCGTGGTGAAGGCGCCATCCACCTTGGGGACCTTGTCATTTTTCATGGTCTATAGGCCAGTGAGTTAGGAGATTTTCAAGGTCTACCTGCCAGATTTTCAGGGTCATTAGGCCACTTTGGGAGCCGCATCGGCGACCATTGCCGCACTTCGATTGTGAGGTGCCGCGATGGCGTACCGGGAGGTAACCAGAGTGGAAATACCAGACATCATCCGACGCTGGCCGGCTGGAGCTAGCCGACGCAAGATTGCGATGGACACCGGCCTGTCGAGAGATACCATTGCCAAGTACATCGCGGCCGCCCAGGGCGCGGGCCTAGCTCAGGGTGGGCTGGCCGCCACCGAGGAGCAGCTGAGCGGGCTGGCGGCAATCGGCCAAGTGGGGCCGCGGCCGGTGGAGACGCCCCGACAGGACCTGCTGGAGCCGTGGGCCGACCAGATTTTCCAGTGGCTCACTGGGGACCGGCTGCAGATGACCCGCATTCGGGAGTTGCGGGAAGTCCGGGGCTGCCGGGTATCGTATCCGTCGTTGCGCCGCTTCATCCTGAAGCGCAACTGGCAACGCCGCAGCAAGACCACGGTGCGCATGGCGGACACTCCACCGGGAGCAGTGGCGGAGGTGGACTTCGGCCGGCTGGGGATGATTACGGACCCAGAGACAGGCCGCCGGAAAGCGGTATGGGCGCTGATCATCGTGCTGGGCTACTCTGGGCACAGCTTGGTCTGGCCGACCCACGGGCAGACGCTGGAGGACATCATCGCTGGCCTGGCGGCGGCGTGGGCTTTCTGCGGCGGCATTCCCCGTTACCTGGTGATCGACAATTGTCCGCCCGCGGTGGCGGGACCCAACCCGCTGCACCCGCGCTGCACCAGGGGCTTCCTGGAATACTCGCAGCACCGCGGTTTCATCGCCGACGCCGCTCGCGTCAGGCGCCCCAAGGACAAGCCCAAAGTGGAGCGGGGCGTGCAGTACGTGAGGGAGCGCTTCTGCAAGGGCCGCGATTTCAACGGTCTGGGCCACGTGAGGTCCGAAGCGCGGCGGTGGTGCATCAAGGTGGCTGGCCAGCGGGTCCACGGCACCACGCGGCGGCGGCCACTGGTGGTCTTTCAGCTGGTGGTCTTTCAGGAGGAAGAGCGCCACACCCTGCTCCCCTGGGACGGTGAGCCCTACGACATCGCCGACTGGCGCAACGCCACGGTGCATCCGGACCATCACATCCAGTGTCAGCAGGCGCTGTACTCGGTGCCGTGGGACCGGTGTCCGCCGGGCCGGAAGGTGGAAATCAGGCTGGGCAGCCAGCTGGTGCGCATCTACCATCGGGGCGAGCTGATCAAGGCCCACGTCCGCCAGCCCAAAGGCGGCCGGTCCACCGATCCCGACGATTACCCCGCTGAGCTGTCTCCCTACACCACCAGGTCGCCGGACCGCATCAAGCGCAGCGCGGTCAAGCTGGGACCCGCGGTGGCCGAGTACGCCGAGCGCCTCTGCGACGGCCCCCTGCCTTGGGCCAAGATCCGGCCGGGCCACCAGCTGCTGCGTTTGGGAAAGCGCTACACACCCCAGCGTCTCGACACCGCCTGCCACCGAGCCCTGGACGTGGACCTCATCGACGTGCGCCGGTTGGAACGCATCCTGGTGCAGGCGCTGGAAGAAGAAGCCACGCCCCAACTGCCGCTGCCTCTCCCGCCCGGTCGCTTCGCCCGTCCCGGTGGCGTCTTCGCCCATACCGACAGATACACCAACAGCCGGCATGAGGAGATCAGTCCATGACCAGAACCACCGAACTCACGCCGCTGCTCAAGAGCCTGAAACTGGGCGCCTTGGCCGCCACCCGGCCCGAGCGCATCGCCCGGGCCCGCAGAGAGCAACCGGACTACGCTGCTTTCCTGGAAATCATCCTCAGCGACGAGGTCAATCGTCGCGCTCACCGTCGCACCGAAGTCCGCCTCCACAACGCCGGCTTCGAGGAGACCTGCCGACTGGAGGACTTCGACTGGTCGGCGTCAATTACCCTGGACCGCCGCTTGCTGGACGCCGTGTTCTCCCTGGAGTTTCTCGACAGGCACGAGCACGTGCTGCTGGTGGGACCCGCCGGCGTCGGCAAGAGCTTCCTGGCCCAGGCCCTCGGCTACTCCGCTATCCGCGCCGGACACGCCGTGCGCTTCATCCATGCCGACATCTTCTTCAGAACCATGACCCAGGCCCGGGTGGACAACTCCACAGACCGCGCCTTCCGGTCCTTCCTGACACCCGACCTGCTCATCCTCGATGACCTCGGTCTGCACGGGCTCACCGCCCAGCAGTCCGCCGACCTCTACGAGCTCATCCTCAACCGCGAGAGATTGTCGCCGCACCGGGCCTTGCTGGACGCTAAAGGGGGTGATTGACCTGCCAACAGCAACCTGATATTTGTCACAACACCACGCTCCCAAGGTGGCCGGATGTCCGTGAAAATGGCCGGCCTAATGACGTTGAAAAACGACAGCCAGGTCCACTCCCGTCATCCGGTACAACTGGCTCTGGACATCAAAACGGGGCGCATTCTTCTGATTACGCTTTTTGCCGTTGGGAGCGGGAGGTTGGCCGTCGCTGCGGTCCTCAAACCGCTCCAGTTGGGCCTCAATCTCCCGGTCGCACTCGCCGATCTTATCTTGATAGAACCGGTACAGTTCCAGGGCCTGTGTCAGCTTGAAGATGTGCTCCTTGCGCCAGTGCCCCTGCAGCGACCTGGCAATGGTGGCCTCATCGGCCTTGATCCGGTGATGGCGCAGCCGGGCCCGGCTGCGGGGGTCCCTCTCACCCCTGACGATGGCTTCGATGATGTCCATTCCCGTCTTGCCGGTGATATCGCTGATGACGTGCTGGAGCTTCACGTTCATTTGGGTCAGCGCCTTCTGCAGGTGCTGGATGTGTTGGGAGGCGTACTGCACCAGCATGGTCCGCTGCCGCAGATAGCTGCGCCGGCGCTGGATGTCGCCGTCGGGCCGGAAAGCCCCCGACAACAGCCCGTAGGTGTGAAGCTGCTGCAGCCACTGGCAATCCAGTACGTCGGTCTTGCGCCCGGGCACGTTCTTGATGCGCCGGGGATCCACCAGCATCACCTCAAACCCACGCTCTTCCAGCGCCCCGAACAGCGGTATCCAGTAAACGCCGGTGGACTCCACGACCACGGTCTCCACGCCGCACTCCCCCAGCCAGTCCGCCAAACGGTACAGGTCCGTCGTGAAAGCCTCAAATTCCTGTACCGGCGGCTCCGCCCAGTCGGCGGGTACCGCCACGTAGTGGCTGGTGGCCCCCACGTCGATCCCCGCCGCGTTCCGGTTCAGCTGGGACAGTTCTGTCGGTTTTGCGTTGCCCTTGCTGCTGCTGCTCATCATCGCCTCTACCATCGCCGTGTCGGCGTGTCGCCGGAGGGAGCCACGGATTGTTGCCACTCTCCCCAACGGGATCGCCCCGGTCGGAGCGTCACCAATGATGCCATCGTATGCCTCCCGGACCATGCTGTTCGTCGGGCAATACGCACCAGTCGCCAGTCGGTCTTCGTCCGGACGATACGCCTCGCCATGAGCATACAACCGTGGGACGACTCCCCAGTTAGTCGCCTCTGCACAGCCCGGGCACGGGCATAACTCTGCGGTTCACCAACCACAGCTATCACGCCTTCATCACCGACCGGCACGGAGAGACCTTGGGACTGGAGGCTGACCTACGATTTTAAGACCAATCGCGCCACGCCGAGATCGAGAACGCCATCCGCGACCTGAAGTACGGCGTGGGGCTCAACCATCTCCCCTCGGGACGCTTTCCCGCCAACGCTGCCTGGCTGGCCGTCCAGGTCATGGCCCACAATCTGGCCCGCTGGACCGCCCGCATCGGTCTGGGCGATCCGGCGGCAACCACCAAGACCCTCCGACGACGCTTATTCTCCCTGGCCGGACGCATCACCCGCAAGACCCGCCGCCTCACCCTGCATCTGCCCCAGGGCGACCCTGGCGAAACCGGTTCAGCAGCGCCCTGGCCCGATTGCGCGCCCTGCCGCTCCCTTCCTGACCACAACGACGGCGTCTGATCCGTCCGCCGCACTGCCTGATTGCCTCGTAGATCTGCGCCAGGTCGGTCCCCGGGTGTCTCCGGCTGCAATCTGCACGCTGATCTCGCCCGTCGCCAGCACCGCGGCCCGTCCAAAGTCCCCTTCCCGTCGCTGACACACCCAGCACCGGCCCCCATCCGTCGGGATCAAAGCCCTACCGCCTCTTCCTCGCACCGCTCATGCCTCGTCTGAACAGCCCACCGCATCCCTTCGGTGGATTCGGGATAAGGCTCGTACCAGTCAAGCACTACCGACGACGAACACCGCTACACCGTCGGCATTACTGCCTCCACGTCCAGTTCGCGGTCCCTGAACCCACGCCTATCGAGCACTTGGACGTCCATAGCCCTGCGGACGTACTCGGCGCCGACCTCGGGCGCAAGAACCACTTAGCCCTCAGCTCCGGCCACCGCGCCCATCACCCAGGAGCGCGGAAGCAAGGCAAACGCCGACGCAGGCACCAGCGCTACATCGCCGGCAAGCCCCGTAACAGCAAACGACGGCAGCACGCTGTTGCTAAGCATCTGCAACGCACCCGACGTTACGTCCAGCGCCGTGATCAGGAGATGCGCCGGCAGATCCGCGACATCCTGACGGAAGCCCAACCCAAGATGGTCGCCGTAGAAAGCTTGCGACCCATCAGCATGATGGCCTCCGCCCGTGGCACTACCGAAAGCCCAGGCAAGAACGTTGCCGCCAAACGAAAACTGAACGAGAGCCTCGCCGAAGCAGCCATCGGCCACGTCGGCAAGCTACTGCGCGAGGAAGCCGCCAAACTCGGCATACCCACCGTCTCCGTTGCGCCGCAGGGCACTTCGCAAACGTGTCCGCGCTGCGGAGACCGGCACCCAGACAATCGCGAGAGCCAAGCGGTGTTCTGGTGCCGGAACTGCGGTCTTTACGCCCACGCCGACTGGACTGCCGCAGTCGTCATACGCAACCGGGCCTACGCCCGCCACTGCGAATGGCAGCACGGCTACACACCGGACGTACTGACCGCACCAACCGGGTGGCGAGAGCAGCCATCCGGCTCCGATCCGGGACAACCCCGTCTCGGCTTGGAGCTAAGCGTGTTCAAGCCGGAAGGCACCGCGACGAGTTCCCACGGGAGCAGGGTCCGTGGCCCAAGGCTGGACCGCCGTATCCAAAGCGATGGCCCAAGACGCCAAAATTGATGGACTGTCAGCACGCCAACCCCGTTTCCGGGGTCGTGTTCAATTTGTCCACAAGCTCTAGTATTACAACGACACCTTTACGGAATCGTGCTTGACACTGCGCCATCGACGGCGTGCGTTGGCTCTTTGCCAAGCACTTCTCATGCCCACCACCAGGCACCATTACTCGGCGGTTCCGGGAATCGTCGTTGTAATACTAGTACCGTTGCCAGTAGTTTGTAAGAATATAAGAAAGCAGCCATACTTGGGCATGATCTTTGTGTGAGGAAGTTGGCTGCCATCAAGTATAAAGTAGAGCTGACCGAGGCCGAACGCTCCCGTCTCAATGAGGTGTCCCAGCGCGGCAAGGCGTCAGTGCGCACCGTGAAGCGTGCGCTGTCGCTGCTCCAGGCTGACCAGGGGCTTGGGGACCGTGAGATAGCCGATGTGCTGTTGGTCAACGCGGCCACGGTCGCCAGAGCGCGGAAGCGGTACGTGGAGGAAGGACTTGAGGCCGCCAGCAATGACCGACCGCGGCCGGGCCAGGAGCGCAAGCTGGACGGCAAGCAGGAAGCGCACCTGATCGCCATTGCGTGCAGCGCCGCGCCCGCAGGGCCACGCACTCACTCCAGTTGTTGGCCGACCAGTGGTGGAGTTGGATTTGCCGATCAGGAGACGGTGCGCCAGATGCTCAAAAAAACGAACTCAAGAACAGGAGTGGTGTATCGGTGAGCGGGGATTCGTGGCGCGGCTGGAGGACGTGCTGGACCTGTACCAACCGGAGTACCATCCGGAGCGTCCGGTAGCGACAGACCTCTTGACTCGGTGCCCGCCCCTGGACTGCCCCGGGACGTGGCACGCTATGACACCGAGTACCAGCGTAACGGGACCCGGAACCTGTTCATGATCTGTGAGCCGAGGGGTGGCTGGAGACATGTGGCGGTGACCGAGCGCCGCACTGCCGTAGACTTCGCGCACCAGATGCGGTGGCTGGTGGACGAGGTATATCCTGATGCCGAGGTGGTCAGGCTGGTACTGGACAACCTCAACACCCACCAGCTCGGCGCTCTACGAAGCATTCGGCCATGAAACGCGCTGGATGATCCGATGGCAACAAGCTCGTCCAGAGCGATGAGGCGGAGCTGCGGCGCTCGAACAGCGCACAACCACCAAAGATGCTCGCCGTAAGCTCCAACTCCGGTACGGTAGTTCGTCGGAAATAAAGTGCTGACTTGTGCCTTTGTGCCACTCCGCTCCAAGAAGAAAACCGTTTTCTGTCTTGGTATCTCAGAAATACGCGGCATGTTCCCACCTCCTCTCCCGCCTTCGTGCCACAGTCCGATACACTCCCGGCTCGGGTCATAGAATTACCTGCCTTCGTGCCAGTCTACAGGCTGGTCATAAGCAAGATTTCTCCGAGATGGCCGAGCACAGCCGGCGAAAGGATGCGATGTTGTACAGCGAACAGATGAGCAACGCCCTGACCATAACCTCGGGATGGATCGGCGGCCTGCCGAAGTCGGGACAGTAGTACTCTTCCAACGACGCCACCAACTTGGCGAAGTCCAGGCATTCGTCGATCCTTATCAGCAGGTGGTTTGGATCGATGAAATCCCGCAGCTGTTTGGTGGTGAACTGGAACAGGGTGGAATCGCGGCGGCTACGGTCCAGTGGCTCGATCATCGGCTTCCTCGGCAACAACGGACTGCCCCGGCATTGTAGCCCAACTTGTCGCTGAATTCCGCGATCAAACCTACTTTTTCAACAGACCGTTTGCTCCGCCCTTGACAGTCTTATCAGAACAAAGGTAAACCCGTCCCTGAACTCAATCAGTCCGCTCCTGCCTGCGGAGACATAGTGGCACCGGCGGCAACGAGTGCCTAGAGCGGTACGGAGAGAGACGGTAAACAGGATGCGGATGGTGGGAGTACGGAGTTGATTCTACGCTACTTGAACATCATGCCGGTCGTGGTCGCCGCGCTGGCCCTGGCGATATCCGGTTGGCTGGCGGTATCCGCATCGTCCACCGTGCAGCAGACAACCGAGCCGGTCACGGTTTCGGGTCCTGCCGAAGTCGAATACGCGGAGAACAGCGAAGAGGCGGTGGCGACCTACACGGCATCGGGAGTGGCCGACGAGTCGGTCATGTGGTCGGTGTCGGGCCTGGACGGGGGCACGTTCGAGGTCGCGGGCGGGGTGTTGCAATTCGCCGACGTTCCCGACTATGAGAAGCCGTCGGATAACGGCGAGAACAACGTGTATATGGTGACGGTCACCGCTGCGGACACCTCGCGGACGAGCGCGTCAATTGACGTTACGGTCACCGTGAGCGATGTCAATGACCCGAACATCGTGGTGATCATGGCCGACGATGCTGGTTATGAGGTGTTCAGCCCATACGGCTCCACGCAATACTCCACTCCCCGGCTCAGCGAAATCGCGTCCCAGGGGGCCCGTTTCGACAATGCGTTCGCCAAGCCCCTGTGCACGCCGAGCCGAATTGCGATTATGACAGGTAAAAGCAATGTCCGCAGCTACAACGACTGGATCACGATGGCGCGCAGCACGTACACGTTCGGGGATCTTTTCAGCGACGCGGGCTACGCCACGGCCATCGCCGGCAAATGGCAGCTTCATGGAAAACCTTGGGGGTTTTACTCGACCAAGCAGGCAGGCGAAGGATTCGACAGTTACTGTCTGTGGGACACTTTTCTGACCGGAGGGGAAACTACGAGCAGATACTGGGACCCGACGGTGGAGTGCGACGGCAGCCTGATCGAAACGGACGCCGAGGACTACGGCCCCGACATATTTGTGGACTTCCTCCTGGATTTCATGGAGACCAACCAGCGGCGCCCATTCTTTGCGTACTACCCTATGGTGCTGCCTCACCAGCCATTCGTCGAGCCGCCTGACGCCAGCTGCGGGCCCGAGGAAAGCATCCCGCAATGCCCCTACGAGAAAATGGTCACCCGCGTCGACCACAATGTGGGTCAGATCTACGACAAGCTCCAGACGCTGGGCCTGCTTGACAACACGCTGCTGCTGTTCACTGCAGACAACGGGACCCCGCGCTCGATTGTGTCTGAGCTCGACGGAGAGACCATCTATGGCGGCAAGTCGATGACTACGGACGGCGGTACGCGGGTGCCGCTCATCGCGCACGTGCCCGGACAGTCGGAAGGCCGCGTTGTCGATGATCTGGTCGACGTCGTCGACATCCTGCCGACGGCGGCGGACGCGGCCGGCATTGAACTCCCCTCTGACCATACGTTCGACGGGGTGAGCTTCTGGGAGCAGCTGCAGGGCAACGCGGGTGCGCCGCGCGAGTGGATTTACACTTACTACTGGCCTCAACCGTACAAGAGGAATCAGAACAAGCCCGCGTTTCACCCCGAGATTGCCTATGCCCGCGACAAGGTGTACAAGCTGTACTCGACTGGTGAGCTCTTCAATACGGCTGAGGACAGACTGGAGTTGTATCCGCTGCCCACCGATGATGTCGCTTCGGCCGGGGCCCGCAACAGTCTTCAGGCCGTTCTCGATTCGATGTCCAACCGAGGCTGGAGTCTGTTTCTGTTTGATAGAGGTTTTGGCAGCATGCCGGACGGCGGCGCGCAGCGGCCCCGCCTGCGACCTGTGCTGCGTGCCGCATCGGTGGACGGCGATGAGTTGACGCTGTCCTATGTCGGACTGGTCAGAAGGTCGCCGCTGCCGCCGGCGGCTTCATTCACGGTGCTGGTGGACGGGGACGAGGTTCCTGTCTCCGAGGTGCGAATTGCCGCAGGCGATGCCTCAATCGTGACTAGCGGTATTACTGGGGTGACGCTGACGCTGGAGTCGGCGGTTACGGCGGGCCAGGATGTGACCGTGAGTTATGTCCCGGGATCCAACCCGATTGTTCATATGAGCAGGACCGGACGCGCCGGGGCTGCGCCGCTGTCGGACCGGGCAGTGGTCAACACCATTAACTCTCCCTCCACGGGCCAACCTGGAATCCGTGGCTCGGGTTTCTCCGGCAATTCACTCCTGGCCCTAACCGGCGACATCATGGACGCCAACGGGCTGGACAACGTCTCCTACTCCTACCAGTGGCTGCTTTGCGACCATGGCACGGACACGGAGATCGAAGGGGCCGACCAGGTGGGCTATCGGCTAAGGTCCATCGAGGAGGGAAGCGCAATCAAGGTCCGGGTGAGCTTCACCGACGACGCGGGCCACGATGAAACGCTGACCAGTCCGCCGGTGACGCTGTACAAACCGACAGCGCTGACGGCCAGCGTTTCAGGGGATGCCGTGGTCTTGACATGGGGTCCGCCGGAGGGGTTTCCATTCCTGTTCAACTACCGCATCTTCCGTCAACGCCCCGAACGGGGAGAGACTGAGCCCCTGTTCTACGCAGACACGGGGAGGAGCCAGGGAGCCACCTATACCGACCGCGACGTGGCGCCCGGCGCTCGCTACATATACCGAGTCCAGGCAACGCATTACTGGGGCTTGCCCAGTCTTTTGTCGGGGTCGGCTGAGATCCGGACACCCGCCGGGAACACCCCGGCCACGGGTGTGCCCAGCATCAGCGGGACGCTGCGGGTGGGCGAAACGCTCACTGTAGAAACGACCGGCATCAGCGACGCCGACGGTCTCAGCAACGCAACTTACAGCTACCAGTGGCGGTCCGACGACGTCGACATACGTGGAGCCACCGGCGTGAGCTACACGCTGGCCGACTCGGATGAGGGCAAGACCATCAAGGTGCGCGTGTCTTTCACCGACGACGCGGACAACGCCGAGACGCTGACCAGTGATGCCACCGCCGCGGTGGCGGCTGCGACCGTGGCAGATACACTCGCGGGCTTTACCCTGGTGGACACGTCCGACCAGTCGGAGGTGGTCACGCTGACCGCCGGCGCTTCGGTCGCGCTGGACGATCCGGCCAGCGGCAGCTACGGCATCAGGGTGGAGGTGGCAACGGGCGCCGAGATAGGCAGCGTGCGTCTGGAGCTATCTGGAGAGAAGTCGGTTTCGCAGACAGAGAACATCCAGCCCTACTTCCTCTACGGGGACGACGGCACGAACCTGAACGGAGAGGGTCTTCCGGTTGGCTCGTACACCCTGAGCGCCACAGCCTACTCTGAAGACAACCTCGGCGGCGACGAGTTGCAGTCGCTGGAGATCTCCTTCTCGGTTGTCGAGACCAACACCCCGGCCACGGGTGCGCCCAGCATCAGCGGGACGCTGCGGGTGGGCGAAACGCTCACTGTAGAAACGACCGGCATCAGCGACGCCGACGGTCTCAGCAACGCAACTTACAGCTACCAGTGGCGGTCCGACGACGTCGACATACGTGGAGCCACCGGCGTGAGCTACACGCTGGCCGACTCGGATGAGGGCAAGACCATCAAGGTGCGCGTGTCTTTCACCGACGACGCGGACAACGCCGAGACGCTGACCAGCGATGCCACCGCCGCGGTGGCGGCCAGACCTTTGAGCCTGGACGATTTCGATGCCGGCGACGGCCAGGAGGTCCTCGCCAGCGCACTGGTTCAGGTGGGCAACAAGGGTCGGAAGAACAACGGGCACCAGGACCGCGCTTGGTACGCAACCGATACCACCGCGTGGCACGCCTCCGGCGAACTGCGGGACGGGTCGCTGGCGTGGAACGATATGACGTTGACCCGGGTGGTCTACTTCCCCGACACGGGCGTGTTCCGGTTCAACGAGGCCGACGCCATCCACATCGGAGCGTCTTTCGCCGCAGGGGGCGTCAACCGCGAGCTGACGGTCTGGGTTCAGACGGAGACGGAGGCGGTGTCGTTCCTGGCGAAGGACCACATTCTCAACTCCGGGTCTGGCTGGATCAACTTTGAGACGCCAACGGGTATCAGGTCAGTGTTGGGTGGAGTGTCCAAGGGCGACCTGATCATCATCGCCGTCTCTGCCCCAACAGGCTCCTAAACTAAAGCCAAGGTGAAATGTACATATTGCTAGACCGCACCGTCAGTGGCGACCCCAGTTGGGGCTGAAGGTGGCATGAGGAGCTGTGGAGTCCTTTCGGACGGCTTCAAGATCCCGAAATGCACATCCCACCTTAGTATTGGTTTAGTATTACAGCCGCACATTGATGGAGGGGCTTTGCAATCGTCGTCGGTGATGGGACCGCCGGGCTCGGGCCTGATGCCTTCGTCTCCACCGCGACCAGCCAATGATAAAGTCAGTGCTCTTCCGATGCCGTCGGAACAACCGGCGCAACAGCCGTCTGACCTCGGGAACGGTCAGCGGGATTAGCTCGGTAGTCAATGGCGCCCCCCTTTGGCATCATCGGCATTGGCGTACCACCGGCACACCGCCAGGAAGGCGTGAACCAGCAGCGCCAGAGCCTGCCCCGTGCTACGACACGGGGGTGATGTGGCGATACCATCCGGTCCCGCGGCGCACTTCGTATTCGTCCAGGCCCACCTCCTGTTTGGCTTCTTTGAAGGCATCTTCGATGATCCAGCGGTGGCCCGCCACCCGCACCAGTTCGGCCAGGGTTACGTCCGCCGGACTGAAGCAGGCGTAGTAAGCCAGGTCGTCGGGGTCGGCGATGCTGCGGCGCACCAGCAGCCAATGGCTTTGGTCCGGTCCAGACCCGGGCCGGATTGATACCCGTCCCCAATCGTAGAGACGGGGCCCCTTGCTGCCTTCTCCCGCGCTCAGGCGTTGCCACTGGTCAGCGGGTATCTCCTGAGCCAGATCCCGCGCCGCCACCGGCACCGTGCCGCGCTCCGCATCAACCCACAGCGGCTCGTTGCTCTTCACCGCCAGCACGTAGGACAGGCTCTGCTCCTCCAGCCACCCCCGCAACCGGCGGTCATTGCCTTACACCGTGTCTCCGGCCACCCAGCCAAAAGGCACATCGGCCGCCTGGACACGGGCAATCATCACCTGGGCCAGTTGACCCTTGGTGCGAAAGACCACCTCTTCCGGAACTCCGGCTTCCCGCCGACGCTCCCCATCCTCCGCCCAAACCTGCGGCAAGTACAACTCTCGATCCAGAAAGGTTCGGCCACCTTTGCTGCCGTAGGCCAGAAATACCCCAATCTGGCAGTTCTCCACCTTCCCCGCCGTCCCGCTGTACTGACGCTACACCCCCACCGACTTCCGCCCCTGCTTCAGAAACCCCGTCTCGTCCACCACCAGCACCGCCAGCAGCTCCCCCAGATGGGGTCGACTCTGGTAAGGGGCAGAATCGTACGCTAAGGCTGCTATCTGCGCATTGGCCACCGGTATGCGCAGGTGAGCAGGATGTGGGACCACCCAAGGGGTGAGATGTGGGCCAGGAGCTGGAGCCCAACCGTCAGGCCGGCGTGGTTCCGCTGCCTGACCGCTTCGCCGAGATGGATGGTATTCCAGGAAATGACGATGGCGGTGAGCAGGTTGAGCAAGGCCATGCGGTAGTGCTGGCCCTCGCTCGAGCGGTCGCGGTTTTCGGCCTGGCGCACGATCCGCAGCGCGTTCTTGAGCGCGTGGTGAGCCTCGCTCTTGTTTGGACCGGTGTTGGCCCAGCGCTGTCCGTAAGCCCGAATCCACCGAAGGGATGGGGTTGGGCTGGTCAAACGAGGCATGAACGGTGCGAGGAAGAGGCGGCAGGGCTTTGATCCCGACGGATGAGGGCTGGTGCTGGGGTGTGTCAGCGACGCCAAAGGGATTTTTGACGGGCCGCGGCGCCGGCAACGGGCAAGATCAGCGTGCAGATTGCAGCCGGAGACACCCGGGGACCGACCTGGCGCAGATCTGCGAGGCAATCAGGCAGTGCGGCGGACGGATCAGACGCCGTCGTTGTGGTCAGGAGGGGAGTGGCAGGGCGCGCAATCGGGCCAGGGCGCTGCTGAACCGGTTTTGCCAGGGCCAGTCCTGGGGGAGATGCCGGGTGAGGTGCCGCGCCTGGCGGATGAGCCGTCCGGCCCGGGAGAAGAAGCGTCGCCGCAGGGTCTTGGTGGTTGCCGCCGATTCGCCCAGCCCGATGCGCGTCGTCCAGCGGGCCAGCAACTGTGTTGGCTGTCAAGAAGGATAGGCGATTTCTGCGGGACACGAACCACGCCATGGAGAGCTATTCTTAACCATCGCGTTCAGGATGGTGAGCAGTTTACGCATGCAAGCGACCAAGGCCACTTTCTTCGCCTTGCCAGCCAACAGCAGTCTCTGGTAGAAGTCGCTGATGACGGGATTGAAACGGGTCGCGGTCAGCGTCCCCATGTAGAGAACACCCCGAACCCGGGAGCGTCCGCCCCAGACGGTGCGTCGGCCGCGCAAGGTACCGCGGTCCCGGTTGAAAGGCGCCACGCCCACCAAGGCCGCGATCTGCCGTCGGTCCAGCGCTCCCAACTCGGGCAGGTCGGCCAGCAGGGTGAGAGAGCGCTGCTCCCCCACGCCGGGAACGGTGCGCAGCAGGTTGTCCTTTTCGCGCCATACTGGACTTCGACGCAGAGACTGCCTTAGCTCCTGGTCCAAGTCGCTCAACTCCTGTTCCAACCAGGCGATGTGGGCTTCGAGGCGGGGACGAACGGCGCTGATGGCAGTACCCAGCCGGTTCTTCTCGGAGACCAGCATGGTCAACACCTGGCGCCGGCGGGCCGTCAGCGAGTTGAGGACCTGGGTCTCCGCGTCTCTGAGAGGGCGCACGGAGGGACGAACGGCGTCGGCGAAGTGGGCCAGCACCGCCGCATCGAGAGAGTCGGTCTTGGCTAGGGTACCGGTGGCCCTGGCGAAGTCCCTGACCTGGCGTGGGTTGACCACCACCACCGGCAGCGCCGCAGCAGCGAGAGCGGCCACCAACGGCAGTTCCAGACCACCCGTTGCCTCCAGCAACACCAGGGCCGGACCTAGATCCACCATCTGGGAGACCAATTCCTTGATTCCGGTCTCGTCGTAGGACACGACCCATCTCTGTCCCGTCGGCCGGACGGCCACGTCCACCTGCGCCTTTGCGACATCAATGCCTACGAATCTCGGTTCTCCTTCCATCGGTACCTCCTGTGTGAACGTCGGCCCTTCCTGGTCGGCCCTTCCTTGCATGATGCGGGCGCAATTGGCCCGGGCAACTGTTCGGGCTCGATCAGGACAGGATGCGACGACCCGGCTGGCCCACGGTTTTCTTCAACCCAGGTTGGATCGGTCTGTCGCATCCCTACGTACCATACAAGGTTGTGGGCGATGACCTGGACGGCCCGCCAGGCGGCGTTGGCGGCGAAACGGCCTGACGGGAGATGGTTGAGCCCCACGCCGTACTTGAGGTCGCGGATGGCGTTCTCGATCTCGGCGTGGCGGCGATGGTCGGCCTCCGGTTCCCGGGTCTCGCCGTCTCTATCGGTGATGAAAGCGTGATAGCTGTAGGTGGCGAACAGGGCCAGTTGGGAGCAACATTATGCCCGTGTCCGGGCCGTGCAGAGGTGACTAACTGGTGAGTCCGCCCCAAGGATGTATGCTGATGGTAAGGGGTGCCGTCCGGATCAAAACCGAGCTGGCATCGGCGCTTATTGCCCGTTTGGGAGCATGGTCTGGGAGACTTGCGACTGCATCATTGGTGGCGCCCCAAGCGGGGCGATCCCGTTCCATAGATTGTTCGATATTAGCATCTCCCTCCGGCGACACCTCTACCTTGCAGGCGCGGAGGCGATAATGAGCAGCGGCAAGAGCGGTACGAAATCGGAAGGGCTGTCCCAGCTGAACCGGAACGCGGCGGGCATCGACGTGGGCGCCGCCAGCCACTATGTGGCGGTTCCCGCCAACCGGGCGGAGCAGCCGGTGCAGGAGTTTGAGGCTTTCACGGCGGACCTGTACCGCCTGGTGGACTGGCTGGGGGAGTGCGGTGTGGAGACCGTGGTCATGGAGTCCACCGGGGTATACTGGAAGGAAATTTCGCTACTCGGCGTTTGACCGGTCGATAGTTGAAAACGATTGATTCCATGACGGATTCCGTTTCGGCATCTCAGCCGTCTGAGCGTACCTTTTGTGCCAGCAGGTGCGGTTGCTAGAATGGGCTGCCGTCATGGCCGTGGCTAGATTCCATTCCTTCTCTGCCCACCCCGAGTACGGTCCGCTTCAACGCCTGCCAAAACAGGGCAACAATGCACCCCGCCACACTGCGGCATACGGTAAACAGATACCCAAGACCTTTCCAAAACCCAGCACGGCACTCGTCATCCGACTTCGCGATTTCCTGCTGAAGTGGGAAAGTACCATATGGTTCACCGTAACGCTCGTGATCTTAATTTCGGGAATTACAACGTCTTGGTTATTCTGGGGTCAACTTACCGAGGACACAGGGTCCATCAGCACTGCTATCCGAAACGTTGCTCTGGTGATCGGTGGCACTGCCGCGATAATTCTGGCGCTCTGGCGCAGCAGGATTCACGAGCGTCAGGCTAATACAGCCGAGCAAGGACTGCTGAATGAACGTTACCAGAGGGGAGCAGAAATGCTAGGCCACAGCATACCCTCGGTGCGAATGGCAGGCATCAACGCATTACGGTCCCTTGCCGACAGCTACCCAGAACAATACCACTGCCAGGTCGTCGGGCTACTTTGCGCGTTCCTACGTCACCCAACCAAAGACGTGAGCATTGTTACGCCAATGACACTACGCGCAGATGTCCAAGAGGCCATAACCGTGGTCGGGCGGCGCAGTAAGCGAGGAATATCCATTGAGAGGAAAGCAAATCTCAACCTTGATCTACACGGTGCAGACCTGTCATGTGGACAGTTGTCCGGGATGAATCTTGCAGGCGCAAACCTATCTCACGCGAAACTACAAAACGCGAGTTTCTCCAGCCTGCCCTACACACAACCTGACCCGTCAGAGCCCCTGTCCCCAAGCCCCAATAAGCAAGTAGCATCGGTCACGGTTTACATGAAACCCGTAGGTCCAGACCTATCTGGCTTGGAGGAACATCTCACCGACCTGTCCTCGGCAATCCTCGAACGAGCAGACCTGTCAGGGGCAAAATTCCTCGGCACGGACTTGTCTGCCGCGGATCTGACCAATGCAAATGTAGCAAACTGCGAGATGATCTACATCCGTCTGAGAAGAACCGACCTGATAGGGGCAAACCTGTCAGGGGCATCCATCCTCAGTTCCGACCTCTCTGGCGCACGGTTAGCACACGCAAACCTCAACGATGCCGCCCTACCAGGTACGGACCCATGCGGAGCCAACTTGCCTTTCGCATCTTTCGAAGGAACAGACCTTTCGTCCACGATTCTCTCCAAGGAGAGCGGCAAGTACACAACTACCGGCCTCACTCAGGGCCAGATTGACGAAGCGGTGTTCAATACGAACAACCCACCAGATTTGACTGGTGTGACCGACTTGGAAACCGGGCAACAGCTAGTCTGGAAATTACCGGGTGTCAACGACACAAACTGATGCTGCACCCAAGACTGAAAAGAGTACCTCAACACGGACACCGTAATTTCGTAGATCATCCAGCGCACCGACAATTTTCGTAATCCGCCCAACGCCCTGATTTTCCGGGTATTTGCTATCTTTCAGCCAACTCTGACGCCGGAAAATCGCCTCGGGACGGATGCCGCGGCGTCTACCAAAAATGCGCGAATCTCGCCTTGGGACGCCGTTTTCGCTGTCCCTCGAATAATACCGTGTGGAATCCCGGAGCGGCTATCACAGGCCGTCTGCGGACGCGCTGGAACCCTCCTCTTGCCAGAAAGGCAAAAAATAGGTGTGCGCCTGGGGCCCCAACTGCACCCAGGGACAGCCCGGCAGGACTGCCATGCCACCGTTATACCCTGCTCAAAATGAGCAGGTTTTCTACTTGAAAACGGCCTCAACCCCCTGTTTTCGGTTGAGAGCCGAAGCGTAGCCGGCTATAATTTAGGCAGAGAAATCCGAACAAAAAAGTTGACCGCCCGGCGCGGGAACGCCAAGCGGTCGCTTGCCCCCTCAGACCCTCGTAAAATCCTCGTGGGCGAATTCTATTCTAATTATACCCACCATCACAAGCAACCACCGAAAAGCGGCTTCGGTTTCCTGGAAGTCGTGATCGGGGGTGTTATCTCCCGCGCCGGCAGCTTGGTTGAAATACTCGACGCGCCCCACCAGCACGGCGGCAACCCTGGCTTTCCCGCTGAAGCCATGCTCAGCGCCTACGTCATGCAGTTCGTGCTCAATGAGCGCTACGCCAACGGATTCCTGAACACCTTGGGCAGCAATGACCGCTTGCTGGGCATCTGCAGCCTCGAATACGCCCCCAGCGAAGGAACCACAGCCGGTTCAAGAAGAAACTCGCCGACCATCTGGGCACCATTGAACTCATCATTGCCGACGTGTTCCTTGAGTGCGGAGAAGAGATAGAACGCCTGCGTGAGGCCGGCGTCGTACCGGCCGACAAGCCGCCGCTGGGTCATTCGCTGGTGGTGGACAGCACCGACATTGTGGCTTGGGGAAGGCCCAGTCGAACGAGCCGGAAGACCGGCGCGGAAATACCCTCCAAGGACCCAAACGCCGAATGGGGACACCGGACCGCCAAAAACTCGCGTGCCAAGTCCAGTTCTGGCAAACGCCGCAACTCCAAGAAAGGCAAGGCCGACGCCACCAACGGTGAAAAGACATCGGGCCAGAAGGACAGCAAGGACGAGCTCTACTTTGGCTACAAGGTGGACGTCATCGCGGACGCCAACTACGGCCTGCCGATGTTCGCCAGAACCCGCCCGGCCAACGCCAGCGACGTTACGGTGCTGATTGAGGACTTGGACGACTGCCTGGCCCTGTACCGCGAGCTGAGTCCGCGGTACTTCCTGGGCGACAAGGGCTACGACAGCCTGAAGAACATCCTTCACGTCATCGAACTCGGCATGATGCCTGTGATCGCTGTGCGGTTGCCAAAGAAGGACAAGGAAACTGGGAGACGGCTGTACGACGGCATCTACGACAAGGATGGCCGGCCTACCTGCGTGGACGGCAAGTCAATGGAGTACCTGGAAACCGACACGAAGGGACGCCATCTCTTCGGGTGTCCCGCCGAGGGCTGTAGCCTCAAAGACAGCGTGCAATTCACGCGGCACTGCGACTACCAGCACTACGAGAACCCCGAGGGCCGATTGCTGCGAATAGTGGGCCTACTGCCCCGCTGTTCGGCGGAGTGGAAGGCCGAGTACTAGAAGCGGCCGATCATCGAGCGGCACTTCAGCAGCGTCAAGCACAGCCGGCTGCTGGACACGCACCGCTACCTGAACATCGGGAAGGTGTCGCTACACATGGCGATGTCGATGCTTAGCTACCTGGCTACAGCCTTGGCGCACCTGAAAGCCGACGAATACGTCCACATGAGGCACATGAGGATCAAGCTCCCCAGGGCACGACACCGCCTGCCAACGCCTTCCGTTGACCCACACGTGGTTGCTGCGTTGCTGCTGCACGAGCTCAACGAGCTACAAAGAGCGGCGTAGCCTAACCTGCTCAACGGGCACTTGACCACGAAACAGATTGACGTCTACAAAGCGATACGGCAACCCTGCCAAGGCAACGCTTACCCAAGCATCCCGCCTTTCACCGAGGTACTGCGCCCGGCGGTAATCTTCAGTGGGCCAGCATATGGTCCCACCGCTGGAAAGTACACAGAATGTCACGTTGACGACTGCACATCCAATCCGTGCAAGGCTGTGAAATCAGCAAAACTGCCCCACCATGGTCACCCCACAACCGAGGTTCCCATGAACCAAGGCGCCAGTTTCATTGCCCACCAAATAGCGCAGCAAGCCGCGGTGGACACCAACTCAACCAATAACGAAGCCCAGCTGCACGCTGCCTTAGAACAACGGCTGGCCGATGCCTGCAAACGGTTAGGGATTCCTTGGATACCCTACAGCATCAACATCGCCCTCCAAGGACAATCAGGAGAATCAACCGAATTTGCCGACGCCATTCATGGCGCCCTCATCATCGAATACAAACGACCTCACAGCTTCCATGGCCGCAACAACGCAGCCGAACTCCGCAAGGCGAGGGAACAGGCTCAAGGATACGCCATCCGTCTCCAGAGGGAAGAGGGTAGAGCCTTGCATGAGTACACCATGGTCTGCTGGGACGGCGCACACATGAGTTTCGGCAGTTACACCAACGATGTTGCCCAATGGGACACCCTCGTTCCCTTCGACACGTACCAAGGCCAACGCCTCTTGGATGTCATGGCTGCGAACGGCCGCCCCTTGGTTCACCCTACTTTGCTCACTCACATCGCCGGGCCAGAGTCCCCCGCCGGCTCCACGCTCGTCCCTGCCCTCTTCGAGTCCATAATGGAGGCCACCAAGGAATCCGCCCCCACCACCTGGGCTAAGCTGCTCTATCACGAGTGGGCTAGACTATTCGGACAGGTTGCCGGAGCCAATTCTGGCTCCATCGCTAGACTGCTCCAGTCTCATTCCACCGCCCACGGCATGGACTATTCCGACCACCCCATTGAGTATGTCTTCGCACTCAACACTCACATTGCGCTGGTTTCTAAGCTTACATCCGCCTTGGCATTACCCAACCCGGTCATCGACGTGCGGGACCACGCCACCGACCTGCGGACGCGAATGGAAGCTTTGGAGAACGGCACGGTTTTTACCAGTGCCGGCGTCGACAATATGCTGTCTGGCGACTTTTTCGCTTGGTACTTGGACGACGATCCATGGCAGCGTTGCCAAGGTCCCATCCAAGACATCATCGCCCAGCTGGCAGCCTTGGACTTTGACGTACGCCGCAAGTCCAGCCAATCAGCACGGGACCTGTTCAAGGGGATGTACCAGCACTTCATCCCCAGCGCTATGCGACACGCCCTAGGCGAATACTACACTCCCGACTGGCTAGCTGAGCACGTCTTGAGTAGCATTGATTGGCAATCCGGTGATCAACTCCTCGACCCGACCTGTGGTACCGGCACATTTCTTCTGGAGGCCCTCCGCCGCCGGCTA
The DNA here is from genome assembly GCA_965197635.1 of Dehalococcoidia bacterium. GTDB lineage: Bacteria > Chloroflexota > Dehalococcoidia > Lucifugimonadales > UBA3495 > Bin87. Next base: position 1,656,851 of record CBDANN010000008.1, on the reverse strand, counting down.
GTCGATCACCAGAACAACCGTCGCTCACGGCCATCAGCCAAACGCCTGTTGCGCGGCATCCACAGCATGGACCTCAACCCATTGGCTGTGTTGACGGCTCGCGCATCGCTAGTGGTATTCCTAGCGCCATACCAAGACCCTAGCAGGCCCATTTGGCCGACGCCATCAATTCGGCAAAGCCCGATGGGAAAAGCTTCCACCACGAGATCCTCACCGAGAACGGTCCGGTGTCCTTCCGGGTACCCGAAGCCATGGTGCTCCGGCTTGACTTCCACAGCATCTTTGAACACCTGCGCTTGTTGGTCTCCAGCAATCTGGACGCTCCCACCATCATGAGTGCCCTCGACGCACGCTTCGACACAAACAACAGTGGGACGGCATCTGGTGCTCTATCCTCGCCGACCGCTTCCGTGCTGGTGCCATCCCCAAGGTGTCCCACATAGTGGGGAACCCTCCTTGGGTAAAGTGGAGCAATCTCCCGCGTGAATACGCCGAACAGATCAAGTACCAATGTCGGGCCAACGGCGTTTTCAGCGACGATTCATGGTTCGGCGGTATCCAAGCCGACATATCCACGATCATAACTTTTGAATGCCTTGCCAAGTGGCTCAAACCCCGCGGCACCTTGGCCTTCCTGATTACTGGTTCCGTCATCACCAACCGTTCCAGCCAAGGCTTCCGCAAAATGCGCTACCGGCCGCGCAAACAGGCCGCCTTCGAGTACGTCGAGGACTTCAAACCGTTGGTGCTAGTTTGAGATGATATTGAAAACGCCACAGGGTTCCTTATCCCGAATCCACCGAAGGGAAACCGTGGCGGCGGTCAGAGGAGGGATGAGGGACCAGGGATCGGGCTGGCGGGGACCTGATGCCGATGAAATGGACGATGTGGGGCGTGGATGCCGGTCCAAAGAGATGTTGACGACCCGTAGTAGCGGCGCGGGAAGCGATTTTCAGCGCCGATCGCCGGCGGAGGCCATCAGGAGCCGAGCCTGGCGCGGCTGGGCCAGACAGTTAGGTAATCTGGTGGACAGGTCGACGCCGAGGGCGTGGTCAAGAAGGGAGTGGCAGTGCGCGCAGTCTGGCCAGGGCGCTGCTGAACTGGTTTCGCCAGGGCCAGCCCTGGGGGAGATGCAAAGTGAGGCGGCGTGCCTTGCGGGTGAGGCGTCCGGCCAGGGAGAAGAAGCGCCTGCGCAGGGTCTTGGTGGTCGCCACCGGCTCGCCCAGCCCGAGGCGCGTGGTCCAGCGGGCCAGGTTGTGGGCCATCGTCTGGACGGCCAGCCAGGCGGCGTTGGCGGGGAAGCGGCCCGAGGGCAGGTGGTTGAGACCCACCCCGTACTTGAGGTCGCGGATGGCGTTCTCGATCTCGGCGTGGCGGCGATGATCGGCCTCCAGTTCCAGGGTGTCGCCGTCTCTATCGGTGATGAAGCCGTGATAGCTGTAGTCGACCAAGAGGGCCAGCTGGGAGTTGGGCGTGGGCTGCACCCTTCGGACGATGAGACGCACCGGCACAGCATCGGGCTCACTGGCGAAGGGAGTGTAGCTGGTTTCGGCCACGTCGGCGGCGCCCTCCATCCAGTAAGGGATGGGCGTCCAGTCCTCTTCAGGTATGGCTTCGATGAGATTGCGCAACTGGGCGTGCTGGCGGACGGTGATGGAGAAGCGGACCTTCATCTGGCGGCAGACGGCGACGATGTCGTGGTTGTAGAAGCCGCGGTCGGCCCGCATGGTGAGCGGTCCGGTGGCTCCGGCGTAGCGCACTCGCCTTACCGTCTCTCGCAGGAAGTGGGCCGCGCCGCGAGCGGTGTTGGCGCGTCCCTGGCGCAGCCGAGCCATCAGCACGTCGCCGGTGCCAGCGGCGACGGCGAACAGCGGGTGATAGCCCCGCTGGCCGGTGTAGGTGTGGCGGCGCGCCCCTTCCTTGGCCGGACCGTAGGTCTCACAGATGGTGGAGTCCAGGTCGATGGTCAACGGATCATCGCCCGGTCCGGCCCCGGCGCCCCAGGCTCGGGCCAGCGCCTCACGGCTCACCCGATCCAGCTGCCGCGCGTGGCCCCAACGGAAACTCCGCAGGAACGTACCCAACGTGGACGGCGCCTTGACCACACAGCCCAGCACCTGCTCGGTCCCGCCAGCGCGCAGCGCGTCGGCGTCGTCGATGCAGTCGCCACCGGCCAGGGCCGACGCCACCAGGGTCAGCATCTTGTCCCCAGCATTCGCACGACCCGGTGCATCTCCCAAGTCAACGTGGCGGTCCACCAGTTCGCCCAGACCCAGGTGATGGGCCAGCGTGACCGGCAGGATCAGTCCGGCGTTGGCCACCAGGCGGTGATCGTCGAAGGCGACCTGGATGCGCTCAAGGCGCTCAGGTGGTAGCATCCGTTGGGTGCTCCTTGTTCCGGGTTGGTTTGGTGTCTCACAAACCATTATCCCCGAAGCCGGGAGCACTTTTTCAACCCTTCAGCACGACACCAACCTCATCCTTTCGGTGGATTGGGGCTTATGCTGTAAGTTGATACGCTCGACAGCGGAGGAACCCCGTGAACATCACCGATTTTATCACCGAACTCTATTGCCGGATCGACGATGCCCTGCCCGAACTTCCCCATCATCCCCAAGCGGTCCGCTCCCTGGGCGAAGTGATCACCATCGGAGCGCGCTACGCCATCAAGGGCGTCAGCCGCCGCGCCTTTTACGACTGGCTCCGGCACAACTATGGAGACCTCTTTCCCCAGCTGCCCGAGCGCACCCGCCGCTTCCGCCGCCTGGAAGCCAAAGCCTGCTGGACCGGCTGTTTCCTGGCTCCGCCCACCATCCTGGGCGTGGCCGACAGCTATGGCATCGCACTGGGCCATCCGGTAAGGGCGGGGCGTCAGCTCCATCAGGTGGGCCGGCGCGGCAAGTCCAATCATCGCTGGATCGTGGGCGGCAAACTCTGCGTCGTGCTCAACAAATTGGGGCTGATTGTGGATTGGGACTGCGCCACTGCCAACGTCCATGACCAGCGGTTCTTACCCCTGTTGGCCTGCTACGACGGCCAGATGATCATCCTGACCGACACCGGCTTGCACCGCGCCAAAGGCGACCCAGACAACGTGAAACGGTGTCGTCGCGGCCAATGGAACGTGCGGATGATCGTGGCAACCACCTTCTCCATGATGACCACGGTGTGGGGCAGCAAGGAGCTGCGTCATAACACCTGGCGAGGATTTGAGGCGCATCTGAGTTACCTGATGGCCGCCTTCAACATACTGGTGCAGTGGGATGGACTGGAACCGGACGAAAACGGACGCATCCATCGCTCCATTGCCCAATTCGTCCTCTGATATTAACTAGCACCAACGGTTTCAAAGACATACGACCTTTCGAACAGGTCTCGAACCGCCCGGTTTTCATCGTACTGTCCAATGGGAAGTCCACTAAATACCCGTTGCCCTATCGCGTTTGGAGCATACCCCGCACCGGGCGCGGGCGGAGGCGCCCCATACAATCGGTGGCTGACTTCCATGAAATGGCCCAAGCCAACGAGCAGCAGGCAATGCCGTTGCCTGGCGACGACGGCGGACCTTGGATACGAGCGGAGGCCAACAGGCTACCCCTATGGAGCAAAATACTAAAGACTATGCCGCGACCCGCCTACCGCGGTCGGAAAGGCGTCTGTACCGACCGCAACGGCATCTTCTTCCTAACTGTCAAGGTCGCCAACGACCCTGACTTGTGCTTGGTATCCAATGACCCTAGCCGGGGCCGCACTCCGCACCTGCCCGCCCTGACTGACTTTCCCATAGAAAAGCACCATGTGTATCCGTTACTACAGGGCGAGGGCGTGGGCCGCCTCACCGTCAGCATGGACCCCAACGACGGTTTGCTGGTACCCCAAGAAGGTATGCACGGAAACCCACTTCTACCCACTACACACCCGAAGACCTTCACGTACTTGCAGAACTTCGCACAGGAACTGCCGCGTCGCTCCAGTTACGTCCGGTATCAGCATGGTCAACCACACTGGTCTGTGTGGAATGTCGGCGCCTACACTTGGGCTCCCTGGAAGGTCGTCTGGAGAGAAATGAACTCCAGCGGCTTCCAGGCTGCCTACGTGGGTCAGCAACAGCACCCCGTGCTGGGGGAAAGGCCCGTCACGCCTGACCACAAGGTGTACTACGTCCCGTTGCAAACCGAGCAAGAGGCTGCATACCTCGCCGGTGTACTCAACGCCCCGGTGGTTGCCCAAGCAATCGCGGCATACCTGCCTGCCCTCAGTGCCGGCACCAATGTGGTAGAACACCTCGCCGTTCCTCCGTACAATCACAGGAACGCGGACCACGTAACCATATCACAGCTGGCCATGCGCATAACTCGAAGGGGAGATGGGCCCAACGAGGCAGAGATGAAGAGACTTGATCGAATAGCCAGACGCACCTTCGGTGTACCACCAACGTCGCAACCCATTGTTTAAGCGCCAACGAAACGGCCCGCCGCAGGGACCGAACCAACGGAATAGCTGATTTCCTTCACTCCCGTGTAGTTCTACGTCAAGATGCCAGTGCGATTTCTACGATGAAATCCTTCCACATGGTGCATCAACTACATGGACAACGTTTTCGCTGAAAGAAGAGGGCACAGCAGTCCAACGCTACTGAAGTGCGAAAACGAAATCCGTCACACCGTTGGGCGTTTCCGCCTGCCGAACCGCCAATTGCCGAGTAGCGAAATTTCCTTGGTATACTGGATACCGCTGTTCGGGGTGCTGGAGGAACGGGGGTTTCAGGTGATACTGGTGGACCCCCGGCGTATCAAGAACGTGCCCGGTCGCAAGACCGACGTGCGGGATTGCCAGTGGCTCCAGCAATTGCACACCTACGGCCTGCTCTCCGGAGCCTTCCGACCCGACGGGGAGGTGCGGCGCCTGCGCAGCTACCTGCGGCAGCGCGCCATGCTGGTGGAGTACGCGTCCCACCACGTCCAGCACATGCAGAAGGCCCTGACCCAGATGAACGTGAAGCTCCACCACGTGATCCGGGACATCACGGGCAAGACCGGCATGGACATCATGGAGGCCATCGTGGGCGGCAAGCGGGAAGCCCGAAAGCTGGCGCGACTGCGCGACCGACGGATCAAGGCCGACGAGAAGACCATCGCCAAGTCATTACAGGGCCATTGGAGGTAGGAGCACATCTTCGAACTGGCCCAGGCCCTGGAGCTGTACCGGTTCTATCAGGATAAGATTGCCGAGTGCGACCGGGAGATTGAAGCCCAGTTGGAGCGTTTCGAGGATCACAGCCATGGTGATCCTCCAGCGGCGAAGTCCGGCCGGAGACGCAGCAAAGGAAACGCGCCACGCTGCGACGTTTGGACGCACCTGTACCGGATGACCGGGGTGGACCTGACCCGCATCGACGGCGTGGACGGCTTCACGGCCCTGAAAGTGATCAGCGAGATTGGCACGGACATGACCAAATGGCCCAGCGCCAAGCACTTCGCCTCCTGGCTGGGCTTGAGCCCCAACAACCGCATCACCGGCGGCAAGGTGATCAGCTCAAAGACCAAGCCCAGCGCCAAGCCGCGCGGCGGCGGCATTGCGTCTGGCGGCCAACGCGCTGCACCGCTCCGATAGCGCCCTGGGCGCATTTCTGCGTCGGAAGAAGGCGCAGCTGGGTGCGCCCAAGGCCATCACCGCCACCGCTCACAAGCTGGCCAGGCTCATCTACACCATGCTGCGCGACGGCCAGGAGTACGTGGATGCCGGCGCGGAGTACTACGAGAAGCAGTATCAGGACCGGGCGCTGCGCGCGGCCAAGCGCCGGGCGGCGCAACTGGGCTATCAGCTGGTGCCTCTCCCCGATGCTCCAGTTTCGGGCCTGTACCACGGATCAGAGGGCGCGGCAGCTTGATAGTTTCAGTTAGTCCATAGCCGGGGGCAGGTTTCACCCTTCGCACGATGAGCCGCACCGGCGCGGCGTCGGGCTCACTCGCGAAGGGAGTGTAGATGGTTTCGGCCACGTCGGCGGCGCCCTCCATCCAGTAGGGTATGGGCGTCCAGTCCGCCTCGGGTATGGCCTCGATGAGATTGCGCAGGCTCTGGTGCTGGCGGACGGTGATGGAGAAGCGGACACCCTTATCACGGCAGGAGGCGACGATACCGTGGGTGTAGAAGCCGCTGTCGGCCCGCATGGTGAGTTGGCCGGTGGCGCCGGCATAGTGCACTCGGCTGATGGTTTCACGCCGGAAGTGGGCCGCGCCTCGAGCGGTGTTGGCTCGGCCCTGGCGCAGCCTTGCCATCAGCACGTCGCCGGTTCCGGCGGCGACGGCGAGGAGCGGGTGATAGCCCCGCTGGCCAGCGTAGTTGTGGCGGCGGGCGCCCTCCTTCCTCAGTCCGTAGGCCTCGCAGACGGTGGAGTCCAGGTCGATGGTCAACGGATCAGCGCCCGGACCGGCTCCAGCTGCCCAGGCTCGGGCCAGCGCCTCCCGGATCAACCGATCCAACTGGCGCACGTGGCCCCACCGGAAACTCCGCAGGAACGTCCCCAGCGTGGACGGCGCCTTCACAGTACACCCCAGCACCTGCTCCGTACCGCCAGCGCGCAGCGCGTCAGCATCGTCGATGCAGTCGCCACCGGCCAGCGCCGAGGCCACCAAGGTCAGCATCTTGTCCCAGCGTTGGCTCGGCCAGGGACACGACCCAAGTCAACATGGCGATCCACCAGCTCGCCCAGTCCCAGATGATGGGCCAGCGTGACCGGAAGCAGCAGTCCGGCATTGGCCACCAGGCGGTGATCGTCAAAGGCGACCTGGATGCGGTCGAGGCGCTCGGGTGCTAGCATCCGTTGGGTGCTCCTTGTTCCGGGTCGGTTTCGTGTTGCACAAACCATTATCCCCGAAGCTGGGAGCACTTTCTCATCCCTTCACCACGACGCCACACTCTTCCTTTCGGTGGATTGGGGGTAAGGGGGCGTCCAGCGGACGGCCCAGTCCGTCGCCCCGACCCCCGCCAAACCGGAGCCAGGAGCGTCTCATATGAATGGTACGGTAATAATTGCGGATGTGGGACCCTATCCGTACACTCCCTCCCATGACGGCAACCCTCATCGGATATGCGCGCTGCTCCACTGACCGCCAGGACCTGGCCGCCCAGTGCCAGGCCCTTCTGGAGCTGGGTGTCGCCGAGGATCGCATCTACACCGATCACGGCCTCACCGGCACCACCCGCGCCCGCCCCGGCCTCGACCAGGCCCTCGCCGCCGTACGCCAAGGCGACACCCTGGTCGTGCCGAAACTCGACCGCCTGGCCAGGTCCGTCCCGGATGCCCGCGCCATCGCCGATCTGCTTCGGGAACGCAGCGTCAAACCGTCCCTCGGCCGGACGCTCTACGACCCGGACGATCCCATGGGAAAGATGTTCTTCAATATCCTCGCCACCTTCGCCGAGTTCGAGGCCGATCTCATCCGCATGCGCACCCGCGAGGGCATGGCCATCGCCCGCGACAAGGGGAAATTACGCGGCAAGCAACCCAAACTGTCCGATAGACAGCAGCGAGAACTCTGCCGCATGCACGCCACCGGCGAGTATTCCATCAGCGATCTCGCCGAACTCTTCTCCGTTTCAAGACCAACCGTCTATCGCACACTCAACCGGCTCCATTCCCCTTAGCGTACGATTCTGCCCCCTACCGGAATCGACCCGCAACTGGAGCCGCCCGTCCGCACGCCCCACACCGTCTACGCCAAGACGTTCTACCGCATCGCCGGCCTGGACTACTGCCGCCACCACATCATCAGGGCCGCAGTGGCCGCCGGCGTAATCGCCGAGGTCAAACCCGGCGCCGGCCAGGGCGCCGTCAGTCCGCGGAAGCCATCTCCCATGGAGGGCGACCGACTTTTCTCAGGATGAGCCGGTATACACCATCACCCTGCACCAGCCCTGGGCCACGCTGATTGCCCTGGGGATGAAGAACGTGGAGACCAGGTCCTGGCCGGCGCCGGAGTGGCTGCTCGGCCAGACTATCGCCATCCACGCCGGCAAGCGGGTGGTGCGGCGACCAGGACACCGCATTGAGCGGGAGATGCGGGACCGGGTGGCTCCGGACTGGAGCCGGACCATTCCGGCGGGCGCGGTGATGGCCACCGCCACCCTGGCCGGCATGGCCCGGGCGCTGCGGACGGTGATGTGCAGCAGGGAGTCGGTTCATCCCGCCGACGTCCGCACCACGCACCAGAACGTCCAAGTGGTACGGGACGGGCTCAGCAGCGAGGTGAGCCGCGCCATCGTGCTCTGGGACAAGGTGGGCGGCGGTCTGGGGTTGTCAAAGGCCGTGGCCGACAACCTGGGCCGCTACACCCATGCTCTGCTGGAAATCGCCAGAGAGCCAGGCCAGCGTTCGGAGCGGGAGCGTCTGCTGAGAGAGGACACGGCGGCTCTGCTGCACCGGTGGGCAGTCACCGTGGCGCCCCACACGCTGGCTCCTGAGCAGACCCCCGCCATCACCGAGTACGGCGGCACGACCTTCCGCAGCCAGCTGGAGGCCCGGTGGGCGGCCTACTTCGACCGGCGGGACATTGCATGGGAGTACGAGCCGGTTCGGTTCAACGGCTGGACGCCCGATTTCAGGCTGGCGCTGGACGGCGCCCACGTCTACGCCGAGGTCAAGCCGGTGGCCGAGTTCCCCATTGACGTGGCCCAGCGGATACTGAACGCCGGCTGCGATGGCGACATCCTCATCCTGGGCCAGGGGCCGCGCCACGCCTGGCGTTACTGGAGTGACGGATGGAAACCGGTAGACCTGAGCGGATGAACCGGTCATCACGTGGCCACGTCTCAACCCTCGACCCCGGTCGAATCCGTACAATTCGAGCGAAATGAGCCAGAACGCCTCTCCAGAGTGACTATTGAAGCCGGATGCGACGCTCGAAGGGCGGACTTGCACCACAATCGGCGGCGCGATAGCCTATTTTCGCAGTTGTTGATCTGGATTCGGAATTTGGGATGCGAACGTCCCCTATGTGAAGAAGAACGTGCCAAGTACGATGTGAAAGTCCGTTAGACTCGAGATTACGGCTTAGACGAAATCTGACGAGTGATACGTCCTGCGACCGCGCAACGAGAATGTCGTCCTGACTGATTGAGAATGACAGAGCCCACGAAGGCTGAACTGGGATAGTAGTTTCGATACAGGCTGAAAGAAAGCTCTATTTACGACTGATTGCGTCGCTGTTTACGACCCACTGCGTCGTCAGAAGCTGCTGCTAAAGAGCCAGCTAGTGTGGTGTATTCGTAGTTCGCCGGATATAAAGTGCCGACCGCCGCCTTTGCGCCGCTCAGTATCGAGTAGAAAACTCTTTTCCAATCCGCTCGGAAAGCCTCGAAGTAATACGGCGAACTACGAATACACCACACTAGAGCCCGCTAAGGGCTGTTTTTAAGCGTTTCCACCTGTGTGACGGTGGTTTTCCGGCCGACGCCGGGAGGTCATTGTCTTCGCGTTTTGGTGGAACGGCACGGGGCGACAGGCCCCGCTTTCCTCGAGGGGACTCGGTCCGTGTAGACCGGTGGCTCACGGGGCAATCATAAAGCATGCACGGCTGCCTCATTCGAAGGCGGCGAGGAGGTTCGGAACATGGACGACTGCCAGGGCGACGTCACGCTGCCGCAGGGATCGGAAGATCTGCCTCAGCGGGAGCCAATCGCCGACGAAAACAACATAGTGGGAAGGGAGGTGGAATCCCCGCCTTCCGCAACCCACACAACCAACCCGACCGGGAGCCGCCACACCGCGACTTCCGAGAGGACTGACCACAACCAAGGGCCCGACGTCCATAACAGGGAGGGTCCGCGCCGGAAAAGGAAAACCGACGGCCCGCGGCTCCCTCCCCTGAAGACGTTCTGGGAACCCGAGGTCGTACCGTTACTGGAGCGGGGTCTTGCCGCCAGCATCACGCCTCCGGGCATCCTGGACCAGCTTTGGAACCGGCATCCGGAAGCGTTCGATGGCACAGACCGAAAGTCGATGCTGAGGTCCCTGGAAAGACACGTCAATCGCTGGCGCCAAGACCATGGGCGAGGTTTGCGGAAGCGTTGGAAGCCCTGCCCAAGGTCCCAGACCTCCGGGCACAGGGGTCGGAGCCGGCGAGTTACCTTCCTCCAGGAGCATCCGCCGGGACGAGAAGTCCAGGTCGATTTCACCCACTGCGAGCAGCTGGCAGTGACCGTTCAGGGAGAGATCTTCCCCCACCAGCTGTTCAACTTTCGGATGAGCCACTCCGGCTGGACCTACTCCGAAGTGTTCGGGGGAGAAACCGTCTCCGCGTGACGAGCGACAAGTTGGGGTTATGTCTCCCGACAGACCGGGCGACAGTATCGAAAATTAGATTCGCGCGGGTTGTTCATAGTTCAATGACCGGTCGGGCTTGCATGGCCATGGGCGCGAGACGAACAATCACCTCGGAAAGCGCCTCGCGCCCGCAACGGGCAAGACGCCGGACAGGTCTTGCCGATCTGCCCGGCGTCCCGAACACTACTGGCTTTGAATGCTCAGCGACGGGGGATCGCCGCCGGCGGTATGGACGTGGACGACGATGGTGACATAGATGTTTGCTGTCCCGATGTTTTGCAGCGTCACGGTGCCGCCATTCGGCAGGTCCAGCGTCATCTGCTCCGGCGTGTCTGCAGCGCGGGGAGCCGCCTGGGCCAGCGCGGCCACCTCTTGGGCGATGAAATGGTCATTGAGCCGGCGATGGAGATCATCCTCGTTGGGAAGTTCCAGGAGCCGTTCGACCAGGTTGTCCAGACCCCAAAGCACCCGCACCTTGCGGCCCCGGAGTTCATCCATGATGTGGTCGTCAGGCTCCACCATGTCGGTGAAAACCGCCACCGGCACGCACCAGGCGCCTATGCCCAGCTTATGCCGGAGGTGTTTCTTGACTGCCATCGCCCGTTGCCAGGCCTCCTCCAAAGAGTTCTCCACCGGTGCCGGGACACCGTCATCGGTCTCACGGCGGTACCACTGGCCGTCCATGACGGAGTAGCGGCCGGTGAGGAACGTCAGCGCCTCACGGCAGAGACCCACGAAGAGGATCAGGCAGTTGGGAGTGGCTCTATCGGAAGCCACCCAAGGGTGGAATAGGGTGTGACCTTTCTGTTCAGATACCTCGAACTGGCGGCAGGCCTCCATCTCCTCCGGAGTGAGGGGTTGTTGGTTGAAGGGGTCAGGAACCCCATTGCTAATTTTAGTTGTTGATCCCGAAGGAAAAACAAAATGAGTACACCCGTACTGACTTCCGGCCCCGAGGCTCCGCCGCCGTCCGAAAACCTAGCCAACATGCGGGAGCTGATGCAGAAACTCGTCGACGAGGTCGCCGAGGAAAGTCGCGCCAAGACCACCCGTTATCAGCAGGGCCAGCAGTGGCAATTCTTTCAGGAGTGGTGCAAGGCAAGGGGCTTCCCATTCCTGCCGGCTGACCCGGAAACGGTGGCCCTGTTCATCTACACCCAGGGCATTGGCGGCAAGAAACCCAACACCCTGAGAGGCTACGCTTCCAGCATCGCCGCCGAGCACCGGTCCGCGAAATACGGCAGCCCCTGCAACGACAAGGTGGCCATGGTCATCAAGGGCTTCGTCAACCGCGCCAAGGAAGCCGGCCTGCGGGAGAAACGCGCCAGACCCCTCACCGCCGAGGACCTGGAGCAGATCCGCGCTACCGCCTGCAATCCGCGCAAGACCGAACGGGGGATGGAACGGTTCACCAATGCCCGACGCCGCGGCCTGGTGGACATCGCCCTCATCTCGGTGATGCGCGACGCCCTGCTGCACCGTTCCGAGGCCGCCGAGGTCCGCTGGAAGCGCATCGCCATCGAGCCCGACGGCTCCGGCCGGTTGACCATACCCTGGTCCAAGACCGACCAGGAGGGTGAGGGCGTGGTGCTCTACCTCGGACCGCCCACCATGAAGGCGCTGGACATGATCCGCCCCAAGCAACAGTTGCTGCCCGGGGAGGAAAAGGACGAGGGTGAAGAGACGGTGTTCCGCCTGACTGGACCCACCATCAGCGAGCGCATCGCCGCCGCCGCGGTGGCTGCCGGCTTGGGCGAGGGTTACAGCGGCCACAGCTGTCGGGTGGGCATATGGCCGTCGACCTGGCAGAAGCCGACGCCACCATGGCCCAGCTCCAGGCCGTGGGCCGCTGGAAGTCGTCGCAAACGGTGGCCCGGTATGTCGGGGCACAGTTCGCCGGACGCAGCGTCGTCGCCCAGCTGTATTCCCGCAAGGGGAAGCGGAAGAAGGAAGCCTGATGGGTATGACCACCTGTGCCGTCAAATCGGGCGCTGCCTGAGCAATGGCCCACGGTCGGTGCCCCAGTGAGCGGAAGATTTGGAAGTGGATCCCTCCCGCAACCGATACGCCATCCGTCAGAGACTGATCGGCATCTACGTCACGCCGGCCCGCTACTATAGCCGCGGTCGTGTCATCACATGGGGATTGATGAAGCCCTTGCCTTGGTAATGGACCCAACCTGGTCGGCGACAGCCGCCGGTCCCATGCGTACAAGCTGTCAACGCGCCAAACGGCCGGCCGGCGGGGTGAGCGCCGGCCGGCCGTGCCGGGCGCTACTGAACCCGAACGTTCAGCGGCGGGTTGTCGCCATCGCCGGGCGCAGTGATGGTGAAGTGCAGGTGGATATCGATGTGGACATCGTCTCCGTCCTGGACCGTCACCGCTCCGCCACTCACCGTCAGGGTCGCCGACTGCGGCGGCTGGGCCGGTCTGGCGGCAGCGGGCCGCCGGCTCAGCGTCCCCACCTCCTGAGAGATGAACCGCTTGCCCAGCTGCTTCTGCACCTGATCCCCTTCGGGCAGGTCGGCCAGCCGGGACACCAGGTCGTCCAGACCCCACAGCAGCCTTACCTTGCTGCCCCGGGTCTCCTCCAGGATGTCCGGGTCCGGGGTCATGTCGGTGAGCACGATCACCGGGATGACGTAGCGGCCCCGGTCCTTAGTCAGCCGGTCCTTGACGGACATGGCCGCTTGCCAGGCCCCTTCCCTGACGTTGCCCATGGGCGTGACGGCTCCATCCTCGGCGTGGCGGTACCACTCGCCTCTCCGCGCCGACCACTGGTCGTGCAGGAAGGTGATAGCGTAGCGACCATTGCCCTCCAGCAGGACCAGGCAGTCGGGGGGCGGCGCCGGGGGCCATCAGGGGCCACCACAGCGCCTCTCCGGACCGGTCGCTCTGCTCAAACTGCTGGCAGATCTCGATTTCCTTCCGGGTCATGGGGCGCTTGTCGTCGGTTTTCACGACTTTCATGTTCAGTTACCTCTCTTTGCGGTTGTGATTGGAAGGTTGCGCCGGGTCCGCAGCAACGAAAACGGGCCGACCCAGGAAGGGAAGGTCCCGGATCGACCCGCAGCCGCTGCGGCCAGGCTTGGATGGTGAATTGGGGGCAGCATTCGCCCCCGCCGGGCAGCGTTCGCCCAGCGATCGGGGGCGGCCCCCGGACCGTGGCGTTACCACCGGTTTCATGACGCTCGATGCTGTTCACCTCCTTGTGGTGTGGCACGGACGGAATTGCGCGACCTTTCCCGCGGGTTGGCGGTACCATCGCCACCTTGACTGCCGGGACGGCGGCGCGGCTACGGTTGCGCCGTCATGGCGCGGCACCCCAGTGATAGTGATGCAGTCCGGAACCGGCGCGGCGTCCTGGGAACGACGCTCGCCCCAAACGCACGTCGACGCCCATCAGGCGCAGCATCACTCGCCCCGTCCTCGGCGCGGCCTCCCCCGTGGGACCCCTCGCCCGGGGCTCGAACCGCTGGCGGGCCAGCGCCGCAATGTCCTCCTGGCACAGTTCTCTCCAGCGGCGGGCCTGATCCCAGATGTGGCCAAATCGATGGTGCACCGGACCGCCGGCCGTGAGCACCAGCAGGCGCTCGGCTCGGGAGAAGGCCACGTAATGCTGGCGCATGTGGTCGAAGGTCGCGATGCGCCCCGGCCGGCTCCGCCTCCGAACGGCGAAAGTAAGGCGCCAGCGACCGGCCTACCGGGTCCACGCTGGGACTGTGGAAATCAAGCGACCCCACGATCGCCACCGGCCATTCCCTCCCCTTGGACTGGTGAATGGTCGTCACGGTCACCGCTTCCCGGGAGCGCCTCCGGCCCCGTTCACCGCGACCGGAGCCGGCCGGCACGCAGCGGGCGGGAATGCCCGCATCATCCAGGGCGTCCAGATAGGGCCCGGCCACCTCGTCCCGCACGCTGTGCAACAACAACGCTACCTGGTGATAACCCGCGATCACCCGGCGGCTTTTCAGAAACCGCAGCAGCGCCGCCAGCTGCCTTCCCTCGTCGTCGGGGTCATGGCCCTCGACCGCGATCACCGCCGGATAATCGTCGTACCCCGTCGGGTCGTGGGGAACTATGATCTTGGCATGGCGGAAGGGCATACCTCCGGGATCAGGGTTGGACCAGTCCGCCGACCCCATCCACCCGTCATACCCCTTTATTATGTCGGTATGGCTGCGGTAGTTGACGGTGAGCTCCACCACCCGGCAGTCGTGGAAGCGCCGGGCAAACCCCAGGATATTGCCCACCGTGGCGCCGCGGAACCGGTACAAGCTCTGGTCCGCGTCGCCGACCACGCACAGGTTGCCGTGCGCTTCGGACAGCCGCGTCAGGATCCGTTCCTGCACGTGGCTGGTGTCCTGGTACTCGTCGCACATCAGGTACCGTACGCCGCCGGCGATTTCGTCGGCGACGTCATCGTCATCCAGCAACAGGTCGGCCCAAGCCTGCAGGTGGGCGAAGTCGGCGGCGTTCTCATCCCGCAGCAGGCGCTCGTAGCGCCGGTAGCAGCGGCCCACGGCGGCGATGAACGAACTGCGGGAACGGGTCAGGTCCCGCGGACTGATCACCTCGTCGCAGATCCGCTCAAAGTACCGGAGCGCACCCTTCACCACCGCCGGAGGGCGTCGCCAGCCCCGGCCCTCCAGCTCCCGCAGGTCGGGGCCGAAAACATCGTCAAACCGCTGCCGCAGCAGGTTCCACTGCTGATCGTTATCCAGCAGGCGGAAACCGCGCCTCAGACCCACCCGCTGGGAGTATTGGGCCAGGAGCCGTCCGCACAGGCTGTGGATGGTGCAGACGCGCGTGCGGCCGGTTTGACGCCGTGATCCGCGGCGGTGGCCACGGCGTCAAACCGCTGGCGCAGCTCACCCGCCGCGTCGGCGTTGTAAGTGCACAGCAGCAACTCGCTGGGTTCGGCTTTCCCCTGCAGCAGGATGTTGGCTCCCCGGAGCGCCAGCGTCAGGGTCTTGCCGGCCCCGGGCCCGGCCACTGACAGGGGTAGGTAACGGCTCAAACTGGCTTTCGCCGTAACTTGGGAAGGCGCATCAGCCTCCGGCATCTTGGTTGTGACACCACCAGATGCAGGAGACCCGCGATGCGCCTTCCCAAGGAATGCTATCAGATGCAAAAAACGATTGAAACGCATTTGCCTCACCTCTCCCAGCCACAATTGACTGGCCTGGCGCTGTGGGTTTGTGGGGCCATCCTGGCGGGCAGCGCCTGTCAGAACGCCGTGGCCTCGGCCCTCTCGCCCTGGGGCAGATGGAACAGCCTCCGGCAGTATCTCCGGGAGTGGCTCTACGACGGCAGCGACCGGAAAAGCCCCTGCCAAACCCAACTGGATGTCACTCTCTGCTTCGCGCCACTGCTGAAATGGGTTCTCTCCTGGTGGAGTTCCGAACGTCTCGCGCTGGCCATCGACCCCACGCTCAAGGGAGACCAGACCACCGCCATTGTCATCAGCGTCCTCTACCGTAGTTGCGCCATCCCCGTTGCCTGGCGCATCCACCACGCCACTCAGAAAGGCTCCTGGATGGACCCCACGGTGGAACTGCTCCAAGCCCTGGCCCCAGCGGTTCCCGAGGAAATGACCGTAATCGTGCTCTGCGACCGGGGCATCGCCAGTCCCAAGCTCTGGACACAGATACGCGCCCAGGGCTGGCATCCCGGTATGCGCTACCGGAAGAACATCACCTTCTGCGCCGACGGCGGCCAACGATTGCCCGCCTTGCGCTTCGTTTCCCGTCCCGATACCGCCTGGATTGGCCGTGGCACCGCCTTCGGTGCGCCAACCGCCCAGCGCCGTTGCACCCTGCTGGTGGTCTGGTACGCCGAGCAGGAGGAACCCTGGGTCATCCTCACCGACCTGCCGCCGGAGGAGGTCGGGGTCAGTTGGTACGCCCTGCGCTTCTGGATCGAGCTGGGCTTCAAGGCCCTCAAGAGCTTGGGCTGGAAGTGGGACAAGACCCGCCGCACCGACCCAACTCGTGTCTCCCGCCACTGGCTGGTATTGTCGGTGGCCACCCTGCTGGCCCTGGCCTACGGCACCCGGGTGGAAGACGCCCAGGACCGCCGGATTGATCCAGGTAATCTGCGGGCGCCGCCCAAGGCGCTGGCTCCCAATCATCGAGACCCTCGGACCCGTCCGGCGCGCACCGTCAGCGTGATCCGCCACGGCATCGACTGGCTCAGGCGGTTGCTGCTCAAGGGCCGCCTGTGGAGCCGTGTCTGGCTGTTGCCTGAACCCTGGCCTCAGCCCAAGCCCAACTTGGAGATTACCCACCATGTGCCACCGTAAAAACGCGTTACCTACCCCTGTCAGGGGCCCGGCCACGCCCAGCGTGGGGCCGTCCAGGCTGCCGATCAGCTCCAGCTGTCCGGCGTCCAGCTGCGGGTAGAGGGACAAAATGACGGGCGCTACGCCCGCGGTGGTTTTCATACCGGTTCTCTCCAGGGTTGGTTTGGGGATTGCGGTCGGGGGATGGCGGCGACGTCCCATGGCGGCGGCACTGGACACGCTGGCGGTCAGGTCGGATGCGCCCGTCATCCTCAGGAAAAAGCGCCGGTGGCCAATGGCCGACCGGCGCCGTCGGTGGGCGTGTGGGCGCCCGGCCGGACTGCGACGACGAGATGCCGCCGGCACGTTGGACCAGCCCGTGGACTTCCCGGTCATACCGGCGTTTACTCCACCGGCGGCACGCCCCGGGCGCGGGTAATCGTGACATCGACGCCGACCAACGTCAGCCGGAGCGCCCCGGTACATCGCCGTCGCTCTGTGACGGGAACCGGCTGATCCGACGCATCGACGACACAGCCCTGCCCGAGCCTTTCCAGGCAGATCAACCCGTCGGTCACCGCATACACCTCGCCGGCGATGCGGTCCATACCCATAGCCTCCGAAACCCGGCGGCTCCGGACCAACTCCTCCAGGTCAGCCAACAGGTCGTGGACGCCCCAGATCACGTACACTCCCCTGCGCTGGGCCAACTGCTTGATGGCCCCATCAGGCTCCATGTCCGGAAAGATCAACACGGGCAACGCGAAAGGGTTGTAGCGCGTCTCAGCCAGCTCTTCGATGTCGTCGTGCAGGTCCAGCGCGCCCAGCTTCGTCTCATCCAACGGGCATGACGTGACCGGCCGGTGGCCGTCCCACTTCTTCAGGTACCAATCGCCGTCGATGAGCCGGTAGCGGCCGCCCTTCACCTGCAGGGCGAAGCGGCCCAACCCCTCGACCCACACCGCAAAGTCCAGCTCGATGCGCTCGTAGCCCCGGCGCCACTCGTAATAGACGAAGCCCCGGCGATTGATGGCGGCCAGGGCTTCGTAGACACGGCTTTCCGCTCGCCTTTTCGGCATCCTCCGTCGGCCCGACGGAAACTCTCGTGGATACATATTCATGGTGCCTGCTACTCCTCCGCTCTCACGATTCCTGCTGTTGGACAGTAGCAAGAACCTTTAATGAGCGCCGTCTGTGTTCAATATTGCGTGCTATCCTTGAATAAGGACGCTGACCATGGCCAACCTGGAAGAACTCCTCTGGACATCCGCCTGCACCGGCGTGACCCGCCGGGACCGGCGACCCTGCCGTTACTCGGTCTACCTGCCGGACCGCCTGACGGAGCGACATTTTGTCCTGGACGGCGACGTGGCTGCGGATGTGGCCGACGCCGAGGCCGACCTGATACGACTCAACGCGGCGGCGGACGCCCTGGCCGACACCGAAGCCCTGGCCAGGGCTGCTGTTGCGCGCCGAGTCGGTGGCCTCCTCACGCATCGAGGGTCTGGTGGTGGGCGGAAGACGACTATTGCGGGCCGACGCCGCCCGTCAGCTGGGCGAGGAAGTACGGGACGTCACCGCCGCCGAGATCCTGGCCAACATCGACGCCATGGTCTGGGGTGTGGCAGCAGTGGCCCCGGGCGGACGGATCACCATGGAAACCCTGCTGGAGGCGCACCGTCGGCTGATGGCAGCCTCCCGCCTTCAGGGACACGGCGGAAGCATCCACACCGTGCAGAACTGGATCGGCGGCAGCGGCCACAACCCATGCTCCGCAGCCTTCGTGCCTCCGCCTCCGGAGGAAGTTCCAGCCCTGCTGGACGACCTCCTGGCCTTCTGCAACGACGACGGGCTATCTCCCCTGGCCCAGGCCACCATTGCCCACGCCCAGTTCGAGACCATCCACAAGATCGACCGATCTACCGTCATGCGGATCCGGAACAAAGCACGGCCGAAACAGAAGACGGGCGCGAACGCGGACGACTTCCCGGCGCCGGACATCCCGCGGCACGAACGCTGGCCGGTGACCCAGCTGATCAGCCAAACGGGCGTGAGTATGACGGCAGACGACGCCCGGTGGCTGGCTGACATGGGCCAGTGCTACGAGGCCGAAGGATGCGAGGGCGACCTGATGTACGCGATCGGCGCGGCCTCCGGCGAGTCGATACGCGACCCTTGGGCATACATACAACGCTGCGTGGCCAACCGCGGCGACGCCTGGACGGTCAGCCGCGAGTTGCTGTCCGACGTGTTAACGTGGGCCGGTCAGCAGAGCCTCGAGTACGCGCTCTGCGCCATCGGCGGTGGGTACGTGAGACGGCCACGTGCATACCTACAGAGAACGCTGCAGAGGGCCGTTGCGAGCGGGAAAGGCCCCAAGCAGCGGGACCCACGCAGAGGCCATAGCGGTGGCCCTCTGTCGGCGGTGGGCACAACCATTGACGATCGAAGCCACAAGAAAGCGTTGCACTCGCCTTAATGGGGTGCTCAGTGACGGTTCTTACTTAAAGTCTCGCAACTCGGAGAAGGAATACTCGTCCCCCAAGCCCCTAAAGGCCAACGCAACAACCATCGGCGTCTCAGCGGCCGAAAGATTAGAACAAGCCCGAAAACCGGCGATCGAAGGGGCCAGCGATGAAAAGCGGCGCTCACAGAGCCACGGAGAGGCCAGCGAAAACGACGAAACGACCTGCAGGCCCAGCCGCGACAAAACCAAGAGCGGATTTTAGAGCACGGCCGATGTAGGCATCCGCTGCCAGCGCGATGACCACCGCGATGGACCTGGACAAGGTCGAACTGGTGGACTGCGCCGACGGGTGCGGGCACCAGCTTTACTCTGATCGAGGGCCGATTTCCTGTCCATGCCACTGGCCGCGCGACCGGGTAGCGAACCTGGCCCGGGCATTGGGCAACCGAACCAGTGAGAGCGTCAAACATCCTGAACAAAACCTTCTGCACACAGCCCATGACCGACGCCAAGTCGCCGATGCCCGCCGTGCGAAAACCGGACCAGGAGCTTTTGATCATGAACCAAGAAACCGACTACCTCCTCCCGCCTGCCACCTTCCACTCCATGCGCCAAGCCCAAGAACTGGCCAACACGCTCGAACAGAACCTGGCTACCCAGCGCCCTGAGGCAGCCAGCATCAGCGGCGTGGCGGTCGAAACCTTCTCCGAACTCCTCAACAACGCCGCCGAGCACGGCATGAGCGAAACCGGCGCTCACTGCCACGTCCGCGTGATGCCCCACCGCATGGGCAACTGCCTGGACATGGTCGTCGCCGACTCGGGACCGGGCATCAGAGCCACCCTGGCCCAAAACCCCAACCTACCAGCCACCCAGTCCGACCAGGACGCCATCGCCTTGGCCATCCAGGAACTCACCTCGGGAACCGGCACGCCAACCCGTGGCATCGGACTGTGGATCACGGTGGCCGAGATTCGCCGGCCAGGGCGCAAGCTCCAGATCCACTCGGGCGCCGGGCTACTGACCATGTACGGCGGCGCCGAACCGCAGATAACGGAGACGGAACTCCGGCAGGGAACCACGGTCCGTGCCAGCATCCCGTTCTGAGGCCATAGCTCAAAACCGACGGGAGCGAGTACGAAGCAGCCTCTCTCGCCACCGGAACGCAAATGCCCGACGACAGCAGCCAGAACAGCATTCTGGGGCTGAGATGCACAAACGACCTGTCCAATACCGATTATTTATGCAAAGCCGCCAGTAGGCAAGGGCGGAAACTTCGCCGAGACCCCGAAGGAAATACTGACGTTACACGAGGGCGGGCGAACCGGAGAAGGCACTCACCAGCGCGCAGGAGTGCCGTTCCGGCGGCATGACCGGCCGGACACACGCATAAAAGGCTGAAGAGGGGCACAGGGCCGCCTGACGCCGCCAGGGGGTGAGCACCTTCGTAGAAGTAGAAGCTCCTTTCGGTCTTGATGAAGTGTCCAGAAAGGCCAAGCGCGTGTCGAGCTTTGTGCGATGCGATTCGGTAGGATAGCGTCTCGTCTGAATGCGCGTTGTTGTAGTCCTTACCCCGAATCCACCAAAGGGATGGAGTTGGGCTGGTCAAACGAGGCATGAACGGTGCGAGGAAGAGGCGGTAGGGCTGTGATCCCGACGGATGAGGGCCGGTGCTGGGTGTGTCAGCGACACGAAGGGGACTTTTGACGGGCCGCGGCGCCGGCGACGGGCGAGAGCAGCGTGCAGATTGCGGCAGGCGACACCCGGGGACCGACCTGGCGCAGATCTGCGAGGCAATTAGGCAGTGCGGGGGACGGATCAGACGCCGTCGTTGCGGTCAGGAGGGGAGCGGCAGGGCGCGCAATCGTGCCAGGGCGCGGGTGACAGGAACGCCAACCGGGCGAGCGCGCGGACCGCTGCGCCTGACACCAACCCGCTGACCAGCGAGGGAAGAGCCAAAAGCATGGTGCCGTCCTCGTCGCGGTCGAGATCGGACCACCGGGCCACGGACGCCTCATCAACGGGGAGCAGTGCCGATCGCATGAACGCAACGACCGCCTGCTCAAGAGCGCTGCGTAGCCGGGTCTGATCATGCTGTTCGAGAAGCCGTGGCCGGCCTGACGATCGGGCGAGCAATTCTGCCTCTTCCTCGCAAATCGGGGACGTCCAGACGATGATCTCGTCGTCTGGCTCAAATCTCTCAGGGCCCCACGTTGCCGCGGGCCTTTGCCTCTGCCACCGGGTCATGGATGGAACCTCCTGCATTAGTACGCGCGTTCGTTCTTTCGGGTGGGCGGAGTATCGCACGGGACAGCGTGATCACGCCCGGTCAGAGCGTCACCAAAGGCAGGACGAAGGGTGACCGCAGAGCCGGCCTACAATCAGCCAATGCAGTACAAGCGCACGATGATGACCCTGTTGGTAACGACGATCCTAGCGTGCGGGTCAACAGTATCGTCAGGCCAATCAGTGCCGGAACCGAAGCCGACCCCCGACCCGGATTGCTACGAGATCCACGACCCGGCAGACCAGACGTGGCAGACGCTCATCACCGTTTGCCCAGAGCCCGGGCCCAGGAACATCAAAGGCAACCTGCGCAAAAAGTACAAAGACCACATGGCCGCCAAGGAAGAGCGAGACGACAGCCGACGGAGTACCCAGCAGGACCCTACCGTTACAGTCGACATCCGGATCGAGATCGAGCCGGACGAACATCTGGCGGCTATCGAATCGTTCATTCGTAGGCAGCCTACGGGAAGGATGCAACTTTACAGAGACCCAGACCATCCTTCCAAAGCCGCGATCGCTGCGTTTTACGTCGACATAGAAATCATCCCCACCATCGCCGCCATGGACGGCGTCAACGAAGTAGCAGAGATTATCAAAGCCCAGCCACAAGGCTCTTCCCCGCGTCTGCTCAACCAGTCCATCCCTACAGCTCGCGACACCACGGGAGTCGAACGATGAAACCGCGCCGGCACCAACGGCAAGGAGAGTGGACCACGTCCGGGGCTTTCCAAGCTCTCAGACCAACGTACCCGGCCTGAACCACTGACGACGATCCGACAGGCACCACCCATCAAAGAAACCGAGGCCGCTCTTCTGAGTGGCCTTTTCTTTGCCCACGCCAACCCGGCAGAACCACACCAGCACAGCCCTGACGCAGCAATTCCTCATCGTGATGCAAAGTCATCACAAGTTGAGGAAGACGCGTCATACAACAGAAAAGATGGATCCGCTCAGGACTACTGGGATTAGCCACACTCGCCATCGCAGGGACCATTGTTGCCGTCGCCTGCGCGCCAGCAGCACCTCAAGGTCAAAGCAGCAGCGCTGGGCAACCCACCACAGAAACACCAACCCCCACACCCACCATAGAACCCACAGTTGAGATGGTCAGCGTCCACGACCATCTCGGCAACACCATCGAGACCCCGGCACCACCGACTCGGGCCCCAAGCTGGGCTTTCCGCAATTCAAGCGGCGTAAGCGAGGGAGTCCACCATTCGGTGGTACAGAGCGACGGGGAATTCCTGCGTGTCGGAGTTGCCGGCCGACAGTGAGAAATCTTCCGACGCCAGCCACAGGTGCCGGCGCACCAGGGCGATGGCGTCCACGAAGGTCGGCGACGGCTTGTCGTACCAAGCCGCAGTGCGCTGGGTCATAGGATGCCGTTTTTGCAACGAATGGGCGGCCAGGGTGGTCCAAGAGAAGAGGCCCAGCAGAGCTGGCGTGGTGCGAGCGATGGCCAAGTCCGACCACTGACGCTGGGTCTCCATGCCCAGGTGGGTCCTGACCTCCTGAAAGGTGACCTCCAGTTGCCAACGCAGGACAAACCACTCCAGGATCTGGGTCGGGTCCGCCGCCGGGTCGGTGCAGAGCAGGGCCTGGGGATCGAAGACGCCTTCAGGATCTCGCACCAGCACCCAGCGGATGAGGACGGGCGGCTTGCCCGAGCTGTACCAGACGGCGGTTTGGGAGGTGAGTTCCAGCGTGCGGATGGTGCCGTCGTACCAGGCCACCTCGGCGCTGGACCAAGTCACCTGAGGCTGGTCCAGGAGGGTTTTGAGCGAGGGTCGCCGCTGGCCTTTCGGGGCTGACCGGCCTTTCTGACCCGGCGGCCGTGGCGGCGCTGGCGCGTAGAGGGCGGCGTCCAGGCGCAGTCTGGCGATGAGGGTAACGGGTTCACGAAGGGATTGGCAGCAGTGGAGCAGATCAAGCACGGCGTAGCCGTTATCTCCCACCAGGACCAGGGGCCGGTGGGGCAGCCAGCGGCGCGGGAGAATGACCATCTGCCTTGCCCAGTCGGTGATCTTCTTGTGCCGGCGTCCCTGTTGCTGGTGGTAGCGAGAGGAGGGCGCCAGCACGGTGAGCACCGGCAAGGCCCAATGGCGTCCCGCCCACGGCACGTGGCCCAGCCACATCAGGGAGATCCAGCGCAACCCACTGTCCTGGACCAGTTGGTGGCGGCTGGAACGCACCGCGTCCCGGTAGATGCCACGAGCCCTGATCTTGGCCCCGCGACGCCGTTCCAAGGTTTCCCGATTGGTAAAAGGATCGTATGCCGAAGACCAAGGGGCCGTCGCCACCATCAAGATGCTAGAGCAAAAGCAAGAGCAGGACGCGGGCAACCGCGCGGGACGACCACACCGCCCGATTGAGCACCTCATGGTAGCGGGCATAGTCGCGCTGGTCGCCGCGGCCCATGACGCGCAGCGCCGCGGCGACAGTGCGTTGACCCGGAGTGAGGATCGTGCCCACCAGCAGCAGTTGGGCCTTCCGCCAGGTTGGGTTGGTGAACAGCGTTGCGAAGGGAAGCTGGACTTTACGCATTTTTTGGAGGTATGAACGAGGACGATTGAGAGTGAGTGATAGCGGCACCCGCGAGTTCTTAAATGTCTGGGGAAACTGCAGATAGTGAAAAACCTTCCGGCACCTGCTGCATATCGTTCCGCGCCAGAGTGGGGGCATCCATTGCTCTTTGTGGATTTTGCGTAAAGTCGAGGGAAGGAGAAAGGCTACAATGGCATCGGGCCGGGTGAGCATGGTTGGACCTTTAGTCAGATTTGGGTCAGGCCAGCTTACCCTGCCTTTATACTTTTTCCTAAATTTTGCGTAAACTCCAGCTTGGGCGGACGCCCAGAACCCACGCCGGACACAGGACGACCAGATGGCCAACGCCGACGCTAGCCGCTGGAACAACCTCAATGAAGTTGTCGAAAAAGCTTGGAGGGCGTTCAGGAACGCCGGCACCTTGGCGTCACGTGCAGACGCAGCAGTCCCCATTCTGTTTTTCGGCGACCTCCACGCGTACCGCTCCTCTGAGACTCGCGTCCTGACAGTCGGGCTGAATCCCTCACTGCAAGAGTTCCCAAAGAACTCCCCGTTTCGACGGTTCCCACTTGCAGAGAACATCACGGCAGATGAGCCAGGCGTTTATCTGGACGCCCTGTCTGCTTACTTCCGTACCGGTTCCTGCCCCTACCGCGACTGGTTCAACGCGTACGAACCGTTCCTCAACGGCATGGAGACCAGCTATTACGAAGGTGAACCCTCGACAGCGCTCCACACCGACATCTGCTCCCCCGTCGCTACCGACCCGACCTGGCGTCGCCTTGGTAGGGCTCAGAGGCGAGCGCTCGAACAGGACGGCGTTCCGCTCTGGCACGACCTGCTGAGGGTCCTGAAGCCGCAGGCTGCCGTTATTTCAGTTGCGAAGGATTACCTGACACAGATCCAATTCCGTTCCCTGAGCGACTGGAAGGATGTCCACGCATTCGAGCAAACCAAAGACGGTTCATACCGAGCACAACCCATCAAGGTTTGGGCTCGCTGGTACGAGGTCAGCGGTGAGCCATCGTTGTTCGTTTTTGCTCGCGCGGCACAGACACCGCTCGGGTTTCTCGGCGACCGCCAGAAGCGGGAAGCCGGAGCTTTCGTGCGTAAATTCTTGCGTTCGGGACCATAGATGGGCATCCCAACGCTTTGACCACGCCGGCAAGCTCTCTCTGGCGCACATCTCGGTTTTCGCGCTTCTTTCAACTTCGGCGGTCGGCTACTGGGGTGCTCACGGATTCACCAGCAGAGTACGCCGAGAAACGCCGTGCCTTTGGCGGGACAATTGAACAAAGAATGGATTGGCATCGCAGTCAAAGTCTCGGCCATCCTGGTATGCCTGTACCTGTTCCTGGTAGGCATCGCCGGGATCGGCCACTCATTCGAACTCTTCGGCGGAGAGTTCTCCGACGCGGTACTGACCGCCACCCAGTCTCCGGTGGCCGCCCTGTTCATCGGAATCCTGGCCACCTCTCTGGTGCAGAGTTCATCCACGACCTCGTCGGTGATCGTTGGCATGGTGGCCGGCGGCACCATCTCCACCAAGGCCGCCGTGTTCATGATCATGGGTGCCAACATCGGCACTACGGTCACCAACACCATCGTTTCCGTGGGTCACGTCGCCCAGGGAGCCGAGTTCCGCCGGGCCTTCTCCGCGGCGACGGTCCACGATTTCTTCAACCTGATGACTGTGGCGGTTCTGTTTCCGGTGGAGTGGGCGACCGGGTTCCTATCCCACGCTTCCGTCTTCCTGGCCACGGCCTTTGCCGGCCTGGGCGGGCTGCGGGTGGCAAGCCCAGTGAAAGCTGGAACCGGGCCAGTAGTGTTCGCTCTGGCCGAAGCAGTGGACAACCAGGGCCTTCTGCTCCTTTTGATAGCTGCCGCCCTCACGGTGGGAGCGCTGTTTTCCATCGTGCGTTTGTTGAGAAGCCTGGCCCTTCGCCGGGTTGAGGCCACCCTTGACGAGAGGCTGTTCCGAAACGCCGGGCGCTCGATCCTGGTCGGCGTGGCGGTCACCATGGCGGTCCAGAGCAGCTCAATCTCCACGTCTCTGGTCGTGCCGATGGTCGCCATGGAACTGCTGACCCTGCGTCAGGTCTTTCCCTACACGCTGGGCGCCAACGTGGGCACGACATTCACCGCCAACCTGGCGGCGCTTTCCACCGGAAACGTGTCCGCCGTCACCGTGTCGCTGGCGCACCTGCTGTTCAACGTGTGCGGCATCGTCCTGGTGTGGCCGGTCTCGCGAGTTCGCGGTCTGCCGATCTATCTGGCGGAGCGGATGGCCGAAGCGACGACGCGCAGCCGTTTGGTTCCGCTCATCTACGTGGCGGTGGTTTTCTTCGGGTTGCCGTTCCTGGCAATTCTAGCGTTCCGGTGAAACCGCCGCGAGCGTGCCGACCAAACGGGACATCCCCATAACTACACTCAACCCTGAATGCCGACCTCGACATGGATCCGCGAGCCAACAGTTCACACTCACAGCTCGGTCCAACCGCCACGATGGCGGCCGCCGCTCTGTTCTTCGCCCTCACGCTGCCGATAGCGGCCTACGCCCAAGCGCACCACCACCCGCTCCACTACGCCGCCGTCATCCGCATCATCAACGGCTCCGCTCACCTGGCATTCGCTTTCTTCCTCGGTCGCTCCCACACCATACCCTGGCGCGGCATCTGCCTACGGCCGCGAGCCTTCCACCTCCTGCCCATCATGACCGTGCGAGCCTTCGACATCGTCGCCATTTCCCTCGCCGCCCGGCTGATCCCCTACACGGTCATCGCCCCCATCCTCGCCACCTACCCCATCGCTCTGATCCTGTTCGCCTGGCTGGCCACCCGGACCTCGTCACAGCCCCGGCCGCTGACCCGTCGCACCGTGCTGGCTGCGCTCCTTGGCATCGGCGGGGCTCTCGTCGCCGTGGTCGGCCAGCCGCCGACCAGACCAGGTGGGTCCCGCATCAATCCTCCAGACCACTGCTGGAGTGTGTCAATGTCTGCCACCCCATGATAAAGAAACCTCCGAACTTATTGGCGGCATCCATATCGTATGAACCTGCCTCGGTTTTCGTGCTACCGAAGCTGTTGCTGATCGCTCACATCGATAGAGATCGTGTAGACTTATCCCGTGAGGGTAATTGGAGCTTTCCAACTCTAAGGAGAACATACTGTGCGGCTTGATGAACCGTTCGATTCAACTGGAGAGTTTTGGCTACCCAGCGGTCCCGATGACAAAGTCCCCGGCACACTCAGAATCGCTCAAAACGGTGAGATCACCCTGGAATTAGCGGGAGCCTTCTCAGGTCCAGCCGCCTTCGCCAGGCACCGCCGATCGGGACGCTATCATTTCGGTGGGGGTACTGAAGAGCACCCAACCCGTGTGTTGGGTGTCATACGAGACGGGGGTGCGGTAACCTTGGATGGCTGCCAACCTCCAAGCGGCACATTCCAATTCCCGAGCGGGCTGGCTACTTCTGTTATCCACGTAGACGTCGCCTACATCGGGGTTTGGTACGACGAAAACGAGGAAATTGCCTTTCAGGAACTGGATTGTCTGTTTGAGGCCTCGAGATTTGGTTGTCGATCAACAACATCGAAAATGAATATGACAATCATAATCGGGAAGGCAACATACGGTACCGGATTCCCGAAGACATCCCAATGACGATCTTCAAGGGGGTAGAGGCAAGGTTCGTTTTTGGTTTATCCTCTCCGAGCACGCCTCTACCAATCACCGAGGCTTCCATCAAACAAACGGCCCATTTGTCCTTGAAATTGGCCCATGCTGAAAGATTGGAAGGTTGCGCGACTATCGCTTTCAAGTTTTGCAATTTCCTCGCCTTTGCGCTAGTGTGGTGTAACTGAAGTTCATTGTAATAGTATTCGCGATGAGGTATCCTCCGGGTTAGCAGCCCAGAGGAGGATGACCATGGCAATCGGACGACCAATGCCGCCGCTAATTTTGGATGACGTGGAGCGTGAAACCTTGGAACGGTGGGTTCGTCGTCCGAAAACGGCGCAAGCTTTGGCGCTGCGGGCCAGAATGATTTTGGGCTGTGCCGAAGGCCGCAGCAATACCACGGTGGGCACCGACCTGGGAGTGTCCGATGAGACGGTGGGGAAATGGCGTTCCCGGTTCCTGGAACGGAGGCTGGACGGACTGTCGGACGAACCGCGCAGCGGACGGCCTCGAGCGGTTACCGATGACGACGTGGAGCGTGTGATTACGCTGACGCTGGAGACCGCGCCCCGGGACGCGACCCATTGGAGCACCCGGTCCATGGCCCAGCGCAGCGGGCTGAGCCACAACACGGTCAGCCGCATCTGGCGGGCCTTCGGATTGCAGCCACACCGCACGGAGACCTTCAAGTTGTCGTCGGACCCCTTCTTCATCGAGAAGGTCAGGGACGTTGTGGGGCTATACCTGAATCCACCGGATCGGGCGTTGGTCCTGTGCGTGGACGAGAAGTCCCAGATCCAGGCGTTGGATCGCACCCGTCCGCTATTGCCCATGCGCCCGGGACAAGTGGAACGGCGCACCCATGATTACCTGCGTCACGGCACCACTTCGCTGTTCGCCGCCTTAGACACCAGGACCGGCAAGGTGATTGGTCGTTGCCACCAACGGCACCGGGCCGTGGAGTTCCGCAAATTCCTCGATACCATCGAGGCCGAGGTGCCCGCCGACCTCGACGTCCACCTGATCGCGGACAACTACGCCACCCACAAGACGGCGCTGATCCGGAACTGGTTTGCCAAGCGGCCCCGCTTCCATATGCACTTCACACCCACCAGCGCCTCGTGGCTGAACCTGGTGGAGCGCTGGTTCGGTCTGCTCACCGAAAAGCAGTTGCGCCGCGGCGTGCATCAGAGCAGCGCCGAACTGGAGACTGCCATCTACCGCTACCTGGACGTCACCAACGAAGACCCCAAACCTTTTGTCTGGACCAAGACCGCCGACCAAATCCTGGCCAACGTCGCCTACTTTTGCCAGCGAACTTTGAATACAGGACACTAGTGTGGTGTATCCGTAGTTCATCGGAAATAAAATGGCGGCTTGTGTCTTTGTGCCACTCTGCTTCAAGCAGGAAACTGGTTTCCTGTCCCTTTAGAAAGCTTCATTCTAATGCGACGAACCATGGATACAGTACACTAGTGTGGTGTATCCGTAGTTCGTCGGAAATAAAGTGCTGACTTGTGCCTTTGTGCCACTCCGCTCCAAGAAGAAAACCGTTTTCCTGTCTTGGTGGAATGCCTCAGAGTAATACGACGAACTACGAATACAGGACACTAGTGTGGTGTATTCGTAGTTCGTCGGATATAAAGTGCCGACCGCCGCCTTTGCGCCGCTCAGTATCGAGTAGAAAACTCTTTTCCAATCCGCTCGGAAAGCCTCGAAGTAATACGGCGAACTACGAATACAGGACACTAGACCAAGATGTTGAAGTTCGGGGTATAACCGGGCATGTAGACGTGCCAACCGCAGACGATCAGATTCGTACACGCCAAGTGCGGATCTTTTGTGGACTAGGGCCCGAGGTCGCTAGACGAGTACCGATACGCTGGCACGACACGATGTTCCTTTACCCGCAGGTTGCCGACCAGATCGATACTATTATCAGCGGTTGGTTTCGTATCTATGAGACTTGCGCACCTGCACTCAACTTGTACTTCGCCTCCAGGAACCAAACCGGTGCATTCCTCGATACGCAGGTCCTCTGGCTAGCGCAGGCATTGGAGACGCTACACCGAAGTACCTCTGACGAAACCGATATGGCTGACGAGGAGTACCAGAAACGGTACGAATCCATAATGAAGAAATGTTCCCCTGAGGAACGGGATTGGTTAAATGGCAAGCTTCGAAACGCTAATTCGTTGACGTTTCGAAAACGCATGAGGAGATTGGTCCAACCGTTCGAGGCCTATTTCGGAAGTCACAAGCAACGGGAATCTTTCATAAACAGGGTGTGCGATACACGGAATTTTTTGACCCACTACGATGAGGGTACAGCATCCAATAGAGCTGTTGAAGGCGCAGACCTGTTCGATCTCCGCGACAAAATGGAAGCACTATTTCGACTACACATTTTGAAACACATCGGGTTCGAGCAATCGTCGATAGACCACTTCGCTTCACAGAATCGTCGGCTGCGGCGCAAATTGGATCCTGCAGCACGATGATTCGGGATTTGTGGATCGCTCGGGCCCGACGTTACGCCCGGTATGAGAAGCTCCCTGTCCCGTGTCTGAGTTCGGGGTGAAGTCTGCCATTTGTCACGCCCCGGGAATTTGAGCGACCACTGCGGCAAGCACACCGCAAGGGTGGATCAGAGGCAAAATGGCAGAGTTGCTAATGAACTCTGCCATGCCGAGCGAAGGGCCGATGCGGACGAGCTGGCTCGCGTTACGTAACGATCGTTTGGCGAACCATACCAGCCGATTGCATGGTGTTCATAGTGAGATGAGAGTGGCGCTTCCATCAACTGCTTCCAGTTACATGGGAGACTGGATCCCATTTC
Source organism: Dehalococcoidia bacterium (assembly GCA_965197635.1). GTDB lineage: Bacteria > Chloroflexota > Dehalococcoidia > Lucifugimonadales > UBA3495 > Bin87. Next base: position 1,626,427 of record CBDANN010000008.1, on the reverse strand, counting down.
TATGCTGCCATCGAAACACCGGTGTCATTTCCCACAAGATCACGCAAATCGGCCAGTTTGTCATCCAGCAGTATCACCTGCTTTTCCAGCCCCTCGCGGGCGATGCGCGCCCGGTTCAGGATCCGCTCACTGCCCCTTTCGATGGTTTCAGCCGACGTTGTGATCTCGTCAAGGCTGTTGGTCTGGCGTTCGATCTCCCGAATGGCTTTCTCGATGGTCTCGAAGTCCGCAGACTGGGCCGCGCTGTGCTGTTGGGCACGGGTCGAGAGAGCTTTCGCGACGGTCAGCGCGCAGTCCAGGATTATGTCGCTGTCCGGGTTCTCAGCGTCCCAGATGGCCAGGATGTCATCGCCGTAACGGACCAGGGGATCAGTCCCTTCTGGAGCTATGCGACGGGAGAAGACGAACACCCCGACGCCGGCCTCGCGGTTCTTGCGGGCCTTCTCCAGTTCCGAGCGCGCCATCGAACCGTGTAGGAGGCATTCTGCTTGGCCTCCATCACGATGCGCGCTCCGGCTGCGGTGTGTTCCGGCCTCAGCTCCACCACGACGTCGCCCTTCCTGTTGTTCCGGATGACGCCGGTGGTATTCCCGGTGCGGTCGGCGATGTCGCCGGCCTTCTGGGCGCGCCGGTTGAAGAACTCGTACACCGCCGTCTCGAAGTCGTCGCCGTGTCGGGTGGAACGCTCAGCCTCCTTTCGCTGGGCCGTCATCGCGGCCAGCTTCTCCATCACGTCCACCTGGAACTGCTCGTTGGTCTTCCGCTGGGTTTCCATCACGTCCAGGAGGTCCCGCCGCATCCGCGACGGGGCCGAGCCCTCCTCGTCTAAGCTGGACTTTACGCATTTTTTGGCGGTATGAACGAGGACGATTGAGAGTGAGTGATAGCGGCACCCGCGAGTTCTTAAATGTCTGGGGAAACTGCGGATAGTGAAAAACCTTCCGGCACCTGCTGGATATCGTTCCGCGCCAGAGTGGGGGCATCCATTGCTCTTTGTGGATTTTGCGTAAAGTCGAGCTAAGAACCTGTCTACGATCTCCGAAATAGGTTAAGTTGAGACTATTATCAAGGGGAGGGGTAATCATGTCTCATTCCTATCCCAGCGACATCAGCCGGGAGCAATTCGCCCGTATTCTGCCCGTGTTGGAGACGGCTCGCCGCCGGACCAAGCCCCGCACCGTGGACTTGTATGACGTTTTCTGCGGCGTGCTGTACCTCTTGAAAAGCGGGTGCCAGTGGCGAATGCTGCCCGCGGACTTCCCCAATTGGCGCACTTGCTACCAGTATTTCCGGCAATGGAGCGAGCGGCCGGGTCCGGGTCCGGGTCAGGATTCCATTCTGGAGCGTGTCCTAAAAAAATCGGTTGGCGCGGTCCGACAAAGCAATGGACGGAAAGAGCCGACCAGCTTCTGCATCGTGGACTCCCAGAGCGTCCAGAACACGGACAGTGCCGGGCACCAGGGCTATGACGCGGGTAAGAAGGTGTCCGGAATCAAGCGTCACATCGCGGTGGACACGCAAGGATTGCCCCATGCGCTACACCTGACTACCGCCGACGTTACCGACCGGGCTGGGGCTTTGGCGATGTTTGACGCAAACCGGTCCGGCCTCAATCAGGTCCAGAAGGTGCTGGTGGACGGGGGTTACACCGGGAAGCCCTTTGCCACTGCGGTGCAAAGCTTGTTGGGAGCCGCGGTGGAAGTGGTGAAACGCAACAAACTGCACACCTTCGTGGTGCTGCCAAAGCGATGGGTGGTGGAGCGATCTTTCGCCGGGCTGGAAAAGTGCCGCCGACTCTGGAAGAACTGTGAAAGGAAGCTCAATACCAGCCGGCAAATGGTGGTGCTTGCCTTCATGGTGCTAATCCTAAAAAGATCGTAGACAGGCTCTAAGGTGAACTCGGTGGTGATCTGGCTACGGGAGCTCTCGACACGGCCTACCAGCCTAGAGAGAGCGGAGTCCTCCCTGTCCAGGGAGAACTCGCCGGTGACCTCGTCGATGCGCTTCTGGAGCGCCTCCCCGATCTCACCGTGATTCTTCTTCAGCTCGCCGACCAGACGGCTGAGCGCGCCCGTTTCATTATCCAGCGAGAACTCCCGGAGCACCCGTTCGCGCTGGTCGGCCAATGCCTTCTCGGTGGCGGTGGTGAGGGCGCTGATGACGCCATCAGCGCCCTCGGGGTGCAGGGTCTGCATCAGCGGGCTGTCCTTGCCCATGTGGGCGGTGAGGGTTTTGACCAGGCGTGAGTCGTCGCCCTCGATCTGGCTGCGGATGATCTGTTCCAGCTCCCCGTCTTTGCCCACCAAGCGCTGGACGCGCTCGTTGAACCGCCCGTCCTGGGGATCGAAGTAGGATTTCAGGCAGCTGGCAACCTGCGCCGTCACCTCCTTCTGGTGATTGGTGAGCGCTTGGCCCAGGTTTTCGATGAAGCGGTCGCCTTCGCGACGGACCTGCTCGGCGTCGATGCGGCCCTGGGCCTGGCGTAGGGCCATCACGCCGATCTTCATGGCCGTGACGGCGAACTCGACCCGCTCGGGGCCGGGGGTACTGCGCCAGCTCGGCGCACAGGTCGGCATCGGATATGGCGATCTCGAGGGTCATGGCGTCGTTATTGGTCATAATTCCTCATTGTTCTGGAAGTTATTCCCGAGGTGGGCAGGTCAAATCGGGCCGCACCATTCTAAACCCGAATCCACCGATGGGATAGGGCGGTGCGGCATTTGAGAGAGATGAGGGGTCAGGGAACGGGATGGCGAGGACCTGATGCCGATGAAATGGACGATGTGGGGCGTGGATGCCGTGCCAAGGGGATGTTGATGACCCGTGGTAGCGGCATTGGCAGTGATTTTCAGCGCAGACCGATGGCGGAGACCGTCAGGAGCCCAGCCTGGCGCGGTTGGGCCAGGCGTGGTGCGTCATCGTAGACAGGTGAAAGGCCGAGGGCGGCGTCAGGATGGGAGTGGCAGGGCGCGCAGTCTGGCCAGGGCGCTGCTGAATTGGTTTCGCCAAGGCCAATCCTGTGGCAGATGCAGGGTGATGCGACGGGCTTTGCGGGTGATGCGTCCGGCGAGAGAGAAGAAGCGTCGTCGGAGGGTCTTGGTGGTGGTCACCGGCTCGCCCAGGCCGATGCGCGTGGTCCAGCGGGCCAGGTTGTGGGCCATGACTTGCACCGCCAGCCAGGCGGCGTTGGCGGGAAAACGTCCCGATGGCAGGTGGTTGAGACCCACGCCGTATTTGAGGTCGCGGATGGCGTTCTCGATCTCGGCGTGGCGGCGATGGTCAGCTTCCAGATACAGGGTGTCGCCTTCTCTATCGGTGATGAAAGCGTGATAGCTGTAGGTGGCGAACAGGGCCAGTTGCGAGCCGGGCGTGGGTTTCACCCGTCGGACGATGAGCCGCACCGGTACCGCGTCGGGCTCACTGGCAAAGGGAGTGTAGCTGGTTTCGGCCACATCGGCGCCGCCATCCATCCAATAGGATATGGGCGTCCAGTCATCTTCAGGTATGGCCTCGATGATGTTCCGCAGGCTCGGGTGCTGGCGTACGGTGATGGAGTAGCGTACCTTCTGGTCGCGACAGGCGGCCACCATGTCGTGGGTGTAGAAGCCGCTGTCCGCCCGCACGGTGAGTGGTCCGGTGGCTCCGGCGTAGCGCACTCGGCTCACCGTCTCGCGCAGGAAGTTGGCGGCGCCGCGGGCGGTGTTGGCCCGACCCTTTCGCAATCGACACATCAGCACCTCGCCGGTACCCTCGGCCACGGCCAGGAGCGGGTGATAGCCCCGCTGGCCGGTGTAGCCGTGATGGCGCGCGCCCTCCTTGCCCAGACCATAGGTCTCACAGACGGTAGAGTCCAGATCAATGGTCAGCGGATCATCGCCCGGTCCGGCCCCAGCCGCCCAGGCTCGGGCCAGCGCCTCCCGGCTCACCCGATCCAGCTGCCGCGCGTGGCCCCATCGGAAACTCCGCAGAAACGTGCCCAGCGTGGATGGCGCCTTCACCGTACAGCCCAGCACCTGCTCGGTCCCGCCAGCGCGCAGCGCGTCGGCGTCGTCAATGCAGTCACCACCGGCCAGCGCCGATGCCACCAGCGTCAGCACCTTGTCTCCCGCGTTGGCACGACCCGGCGCATCCCCCAGGTCAACGTGGCGGTCCACCAGCTCTCCCAGCCCCAGATGATGCGCCAGCGTGACCGGCAAAAGCAGCCCAGCATTGGCCACCAGTCGGTGATCGTCGAAGGCAACGTGGATGCGGTCGGGGCGCTCAGGTGGTAGCATCCGTTGGGTGCTCCTCGTTTCAGGGTGGTTTTCGTTCTCAAAAACCATTATCCCCGAAGCCGGGAGCACTTTCTCATCCCTTCAGCACGCCGACACACTCATCTCCTCGGTGGATTGGGGCTAAACGACGGGACGCTTCATGTCCCGGAGCCGTTGTCACCTTGGAGTCTCGCCGTGAGCGGGCCTGCCGGGAAAACCCCGAGGCCCGGGCTATCCGGCTGGTTGTGGGCGCAGGGTTGGTGGGGATGTAATACAGGGCAATCGCATTTCAAAGGGATAGGACTTTGAGGAGGTAATCGAAGTCCCAACCTGCCTTTTTGCGTTTGGCTTTGATACCGACCTTGGCGGTGCGTTCCTGCTTGAGGAGGTTCAGCGCCAGGTGTCGCATCACCGCCAGATTCTGGTCGGCATGACCCGTCCTCACCCGGCTGTGATCCTCGTCGAAGGCCATGTCCAACACCCAATGCAGGCTGTTCTCGATGCCCCAGTGGCTTCGCGCCGCTGTCAGCAGTGTTGTCGCGTCCGCCGGATAGCTGCAAATGTAGTAACGGGTATCCTCTGGGGAACTGGTACCAGCGTTCCGTCGGTAGCTGACCCGGGCCACCGCTCCCAAGGAAGCCCACTGCCGGTGCGGGTCCACGTAGGCCAGTTCCTCAGGGTCGGTAATCACCCAGCATCGTCGACGTTCCCGCCGACCGTGGTCCTTGCCCACTTGCTCGTGGTATCTGTAAGCCACGCCATTCCACTCCGCGCGCTCCTGGCAGGCGAATAGATCCTGGCAGGCGAATAAATCCTTGATGTTCTCGTGCAACTCCCCCTGATTGGCCTTCACCGCCAGCAGGTAATCGGCCCCACCTTGCACAATCTGACCAGCAATGTTCTTCTGGCAGCCCATGGCGTCGATAGTTACCAGGGATCCTTTCAGTTCCAGCACTTTGAGCAGTTCCGGTATCGCCGTGATCTCGTTGGAGTGGGCTTCAGTGCGGGTCTGTCCCAGCACCATACGGTTCTCGGTGGCCCAAGCGCTGACCATATGCAGTGGGCCGCGCCCGTTGGCTCGGTCGTGGCAACCCCGCCGGGTCTTGCCATCTATGGCCACCACCTCCCCCTGGGCCAGTTCACTAACCGAACGTACCCAGTCCATGAAGCAGGCCGTAAACTGCTCTGGGTCCAGCAGACCAAACACCCTCCCAAAGGTGTCGTGGGAGGGTACCCCGTTGGGCAATTCCAGGAACCGCCGGAACCACTCCTTCTTGGCCTTGCCGAACTCCTCGATCTCCACCCAGTTGTCGGCGCCGCAGATCACGGCACACAAGGTGATCACCATGATGTCCAGCAACTCATGCCTTTTGGCATGACCAGTTCGTGGGTCTGCCAGCACTCCAAACCGTTCCACCATCGAAATAGGTACATCGTCCATCGTCGCAGCCACCTCAGGAAACTTAATCTCGCCCCAAGTTTAGCCACATTTTCATATTAGTTTGAAATGCGATTGCCCTGGGATGTAATAGCGTTACATAGACAGCTTCTGCCAATAATGATAGCCTAGATTTACGCAGTCCAAATGGTTGACGAACCGCCGTGTTTCCATCTGAAGATGCCCGCGACCTGGAGATAGCGCGCCGGATCCGGAACGGCGACACCTACGAGGCCATCGGTGGCGAATACGGCATCAGCCGGCAGCGGGTGCACCAGATCGCCGAGCGCAGTGGCGTGAGGCCGCTGCGGGCGGATGAGAAGCCGCTCGGCGAGACCGAGCAATGGGCGGCTCAACTGTTGAGGTCCGAGCCCCGGCTCTCCTACCGGGAGGTGGCCGAGCGGTGCGGCCTGTCCCAGCTACGGGTGCGGCGTATCGCGGAAAGGGAAGGGATAGCATGGATGCGCCGGCCGGTGTACCGACGGGGCATCCAACCCTGGGACTACGACGTGGACGCTGGCACCGGCTGCTGGAACTGGCGACACGGCAAGTCGGCCCAGGGACACGGGCGGCTGAATGTGGGGCAGGGACGCTCGGAATACGCCCATCGTTTCGCCTACGAACAGCATCACGGACCATTTCCGTCGCGCGCATCCATCATCCACGATTGCGGCAACTACTCCTGCGTCAATCCGGAACACCTGAGCATGGATTTGACCTCATCTGGCGCCGCGATGGCGCGGCGGGCCGCCCCTGAACGGAGTGCAGGCGACGAGAACGAGGATGAGTGGCAGGTCTTCTCTGCCATCGCCCCCGACACAGCCGGGGAACCTCGGGACAGCTCGGAGTTGGCTCCACCTGAAGACGATCCGATTGTTGACATGGTTCACACCGGTGAACCAGCGCGCGGACCGGCGCCGCGCCAACGGACCACCATGGCCCTGGTTTACGACTTCGACGGCACCCTGGCGCCGGGCAACATGCAGGAACGCCAGTTCATTCCCGACGTTGGGATGACCCCCCACGAGTTCTGGGCGGAGGTTGCCAGCCTGTCTCGAGACAACCAGGCCGATCGCATCCTCATGTACATGTACTACATGCTGCGCAAGGCCGGTGAGCGGGGAGTTCCGGTGCGGCTCAGCGATTTCCGGGAACGGGGCCGGTGGCTGGAGTATTTCCCCGGCGTACTCGGGTGGTTTGGTCGAATCACCGACTACGGAAAGAGCCGGGGCGTGCGCGTCGAGCACTACATCGTGTCCTCGGGCAACGCCGAGATCATCGAGGGCACGCCGGTGGCCAACCTGGTGGACCGGATCTACGCCTCGCGCTTCCTGTTCGATCAGAACGGCGTCGCGGTGTGGCCGGCCCTGGCGGTCAACTACACCACCAAGACCCAGTTCCTGTTTCGGATCAACAAGGGCGCTCACGACCTGAGCGACGATGCCGTCGTCAATCGCTTCGTGCGGCAGGAAGACTGGCCGGTGCCCTTTGAGAACATGGTGTACATCGGGGACGGGGAAACCGACGTGCCCTGCTTCCGGCTGGTCAAGGACCTGGGCGGGCTGTCGGTGGCGGTGTTCCCGCCGCGCACCAGGAACGCCCGACAGCACGCCCAGCGGTTCGTGGACGAGGGAAGGGTCCATTGCGTGGCACTGGCGGACTACACCGAGGAGAGCCCACTGGACCGAATCATCAGGGCGAACGTGGACATGCTGGCCAACCGGGAAGCGCTGGGCCGGGTGATGGGCAGAGCTTGAATCCCCAGCTCTCCGATGTAGATATTCGCAGATGGCCGGAGGCTAATGTGACAGTCCAAGAATGGGTGATGGACGAGATCAGGCGGATGAGCGTGGCCGACCTGGTGGATTTGGTGCGGGCCATTTCCAACGAGATGGGAACTCCGGAAGGGAATGCTGGAGCCACTGTCCAGCAAACGGTTCGGGTTGCCGCGCGGACCGGCGGCGGTGTATCGCTCCGAGGTCTCGAAAACGACAGGATCGGAACCATTTCGGCGGTGCGGGAGGCGACTGATCTTGGGTTGCGGGAAGCTCGTGAATTGGCGGAGAGCGCTCCGGCGAGGATTGCTCAAGGATACCCACGGGCCACAGGTTCTTCAGTATCCGATGACTGGGAGGACGGGACGGAGGCGGCCGGGGTTCCCGCCGTGCCCAAGTCACCGCTGCCTCAGGGCACGGCAGCGGCCAAAGCTCATCTGCCGGAGATTCCGCCCATGGCGGAAGCGTAACGGATTCCATTCAGTCTTCAGGCCAACAGCGGTCCGGCTACAATTCGTACTCGCCGTAACGGTCGCCGTAACGCCGTTTCTTGCCGGCGAGGACGGCGCTGTACTCACCCAGCCTGAGGGAGCGGCGTGTACGCCGGCGGTAATCCCGGTGCTCGCGGAGACCGGTTACCCGGTCGTCCCGGGCCAGTTCCACACCCAGGTCGTGGTAGCCGTCGCGTACCTGTTCGACGTACTGACTGGTTTCAACGGCCCTCCGAGTGGGCTGTTTTCGAAAAGTCCTGTTCACAATAGATCCAGCGTACCACGTGGGCATTACCGGAACATTACCTTCGGCTCTCCGCGCACCGTTAGCAACGTCGCACAGTGAGTGCCGCAGAAAGCGCGAATCGCGCGGAAAAGTTAAAAATACGCCAATATCATTTTTAGGTATTGACATAGCATTTCTAAAGTGGCAAAGTTCCTGTCAACGATCAGTCCGAGCGACGGAGTTGCCGCCATCGAGAGCCGCTAAACCCGTCCCCAGCACTGACGGAATCCAACCTAGAGGTGAGCCACCCATGGCTACCCCACTTTCCGCGTATGACGCGGCACCGCTTCCCCCGCCCTCGCCGGCGCCGTTGGCTGTTTATCTGGTGACCGACGGCGTTCCTATCGAAATCGAAGGCATTGACGACTTCGATATCACCGTGGACAACCCCACCAGCGAGGGCGCTGATGCTCCCGAGATGGACATCACCCTGGACTACGACCCGTCCAATCCCCAGCACCGCGCTCTGATCGCAGCCGGCGAGGGCGGCTCCGTTACCGTCCGCGTCGCCACCCGCGACCCGCACGGCGTGGCCATCGCGTGCCGGGAGATGGACTGCACCGTGGTGCGCTACCGCCTGTCCATGGACGAGCGGCTCCGCGACGACACCAAGCGGCTGCGGGTCAACTTTAACCTGGAAGCCGTGGGCGAAGTCCGCGCCATCGGCTAACGCTTGGTTCGGGAGTGCGGCCCGCGAGGATGCGCAAGCGCGCCCGTGGCCGGACGGAGCGTCTTCGGCGGTTCGCCTTGGGGCGAATTGCAGGCTCTCCGCATCTCCCGCTTCCGGCACGGTCCCGAGCTGAAACTTAGGACTGGCCGGGGCCGCTCTCCCGAACCTTCTCATGGCCGAGGGGGATGCGCTTTCCGGTTGAAACGCGCCCCTCCGCCACTGCGAGGAAATTCAATGACAACACTACCCAACACCGACCCGATGACCGTGTACCTGCTCCTCGAGGAAGAGGAACCGGTGGCGATCTCAGGCGTCGTCGATTTCAACCTAACGGTGGAGAACCCTGAGGTGCACGAGGAACGCGAGGACGCTCGCCGGGTGAATCCGCGCCGTGCTCAGCAGCTGCGCCGTCGCCGTCGGGCCAATCCGGGCGACCTGAGCATCACCCTGGATTATGACCCGTGCGATTGGGTTCACCAGGAGCTGCTGGCGGCTGGTGAGGACACCGGATGGGTCACGCTGCGCATTGCCGTGCGTGACGGCATGGGAACAACCGTTGCCGTCCAGGATGTGGACTGCTCCGTCCTGCGCTACAGCATTTCGTTCCGCAAGCGGAACCGGCGTCGCCAGCAGGACGACGGGAGGCTCTACCAACTAGAGGCCGAGCTTCGCCTGGAGCGCCATGGCGACTTCCGAAATGCGGACGTCGCCAGCGCCGGTTGACTCCCCACCGCTTTCACCCTGAATTGACCTCTTCCGGTTGACCCGAGGGTCAACCCCCGTCTCTCCGCGCTGGGCTACCCCGCGTTTGCCCAGGCAACGCGACGTATTGCCCGACTCGCCGATTCCCACGGTCTGCATTGAGCGCGCCACGAGGAACTGAAGATGAAGAACAAGACCACGGCGGCCATCCTGGCATTCCTGCTGGGCGGATTTGCCGCCCACCAATTCTACCTGAACGAGAAGCCCAAGCGGTTGTGGTGGCTGCTGCTGCCGCCGGTGGCCGGCGTGCTGGCGCTGATCGCCGCCATCCGGTACATCACCATGTCGGAGGTGGAGTTCGACCGCCGCTACAACAGCATGGCCATTGAGTGATGAGCCGCAGCCCTGTTCCTGAGCAACGGGAGCAGGGCCGTTTCTATCAGGTCACCTGCATATCGCGATCCGCGCACCGGGATAGAGGACATGCCCAAACCGAGAAATCCCTGCATCGAAAGGCGTTACGAGGCCGAGCCGGGCGACATCCATGATTGCCCACCCATCTCGGACGCGCTGGAACGGAGAATCTGGCGTGCAAACCGAAGGATGAAGAGGACCCTCAGGAATGTGGAGTCAGCCATGAAGGCGGTGAAGGCCGCTCAAAGGTCCACCGCAGGACACTCGGCCATCCGGCCCGTGACAACCATCAGGTTCCTGGTCTCCAACACCAGAAACCTTGAGCTGAAAAACTACTGGGACGTGGCACGGCTTTATCCCGAGCACAAGAGCATCCACATCGAGTTCACCAAAGAGGAAATTGGGAATGGCAATCCCGCCAAAAGGTGGCTGGTGGTAACGATCTGAAACCGGCCACTGTGCCCACATCCCGCGGATATCGCGGAACTGGAACAACTGATACGCACCTCCAACTGGACCATCAGGGGCGTGCAGCATGGAGTGAAGATTATGACAGCACGACGTGAATTGGCAGATTTCCTGCCGGATGATTTGACCATCGACGACTTCGTTTGGGAATCCGACGATGGAACACACCTTGATGAAGAGGCGGCGTTGGCATACCTGCTGCTCAAGGGCGAGGTGCACGCATTCACGGTCCGTCTGCCCAGAGAAGACGAAGACGCGGAGGATGAATCGGTAGATTCGCCGGAACCCCTTGGCACCAGGCTGCAGGTCAATACCAGTGATACCTTCGCATGGGGCTACTCCGCCTTCGATGATTTTGCGTCGAACGGCGATACCGAGAGTGATCTCTACCTGCTGTTGACGCTCACCTTGGACAACCCCAAATGGGGCGCCACCAAGTGGATTTGCATCAAGGAACAGTCGCATCCGCAGTCGCCGATCGTTCGCGACATGATCGCCGAAGGCGTCTGGGACGAAATGATGCGGGCGCTGCCGCACAACGAGGGCGATGATTTCTGCTGCGAGTGGCACCGCGAGATGGCTGAGGAAAATCGCCGATGGACGCCGGAACAGGAGAGGTTGCCTCCCTTCAAGTTTGGCGATTGACGTCATCCTGGTCGACGTTGTTCAGGCTGCCGCGTCCAGGAAGGTGTTGGCAGGCAAGGCCTCCGCGTCGAGGCCATCGGCGATGGTGAGGTAGCTACGACCTTAAGCACACTCGTCACGGTGCTCGGATCGTATCCTCGCATATGGCGGCACCGCCAACGATGGTGAATGGAGAAACAACCATGGCAACTGCCATCGACGGAGAGGATTGCTGGCGACAGCGCATGGAGCGAGACGGAGTGCTCCGCAGGTGGCGGTTGCAAAAGCTGCTCAGGGAACTGGAGAACCCGGGGAAACGGCAGTCGGCGTTGTGCACGGCGAAGCGTCGGTTCGACGCGAACAGCGCGGAAGAGCTGCAAGCTCTGCTGGACGCCATGCCAAAGCCCAGGACCACCGCCAGGCGCGGCAAGAGCGGCCGACGCCGTTGGTCTGTCCTCGAGGAAGAAGATGCCGAGTGGACTGCGCATTCGGTTCAGCGCCAGGAAGCGACAGATCCGGGATGCAAAGAGAAGTAGCACGTACCGACTAAACGGCTCATCGGCCCGCGAATGCGAACTGCATCATACGTTGAGCAGCGCAAGAGGAGCGAGCGGAATCAATGATTTGCAACAATCCATTGCACATCCGGAATGTCGACACCGCCATCGGCAACAATCCGGTCCAGCAGTGGTGCAACGGCATTCCCGGAGAAAGGTACGGCCACACCGCCCGGAACGGTGGGAAACACACCGCTGCGATTTCAACCGCCCCGAAGAATGGCAGCGGTTGCTGCAGGAAATGCCGCAGGCGCTACGGAACCGAGGAAACGACGATATGGGCAACGCCGCCGAGCGCAGCCTGCGTCCATTGGTGGTCAGCCGCAAGATCAGCGGGGGCACCCGCTCAACCCAGGGTACCGAGACCAAGATGACCCTGGCCTCAATCTTCGGCACCTGGCGAGCCCAAGGTCTCAATCCCCTCTCCGCCTGCCAACAACTGCTCGCTTCCCCGCAACTCTGAACAGTTACGCATATTCCCGCGCTTTGACAAAGGCATACAACAAACCTAGACTCCCGTCGCCAGCAGAACGGCGCCGGTGTGTGAGACCGAGGCCGCGGTGATGGGGAATCGCAGTCCACCATCGGACTCAATGGCAGGCTCCCGAAACGGCTCATGTTTACCGGCCCTGTCGCCAAGCGGCAGGGCCTTCTGCTGAAAGCCACGGCACAGCTGTGCCGGAGAAAGACCATCAGCAAGGAGTAATCATGAGCAAGCAAACACCCGTCAGGACGGCAGCCATCGGGCTGTCGCTCATCCTGATCATCGCCCTGGCCTGCGGGCCCACGGCGCCGCCCCAACAAGAGACGTCCCAGACGCCAACGCCGCCGCCGACCCGGCAGGCCGCCCAGCCGCCGGAAGACGCCGCCATCAGCACGCCCACCCCGGCGCCCGTTGTCGGAACGCCGGAAACGCCAAAGGCGGCAGGGCAACCCACGCTAACGACCGATGCCACGCTGCGCGAACTGCTGGGGCCAATGCCAACGCCGCAGCCGGGCAGCCAGATCACGCCAGCACACCCCCAAGGCATCGAAGGCTGCCGCACCCTCAACGTCCACTCGGCGACCTACGACGAAATACGCACCATAGCTTGGTGCGCCGACGAACTGATCGCAGACATCACCGCACAGTGCAGCAATAACAGCGGCAACACCGCCGCGCAGGAACTCGCCTGCGCCAAAACCGCACTGACCAACGTCGAAAGCTACATCCTGCGCGAATACCTGGTGCCGTGCATGGTCATCAGTTCCAACCAGGCCCGAGAACAGTGCCGGCAAGACGCCGGCACCGCCTATGCGACTCACACCCGCAAGTTCGAGGAAGCCTGGATCAGCATCCTCAACGCCATCCACGACGACGAACAGGTCAAGCTACGCCGCACCGCCACCGACCAGTGCGTAACCGCCGCCGGCGAAACGCCGCTGGAAGATGCAATCTTCCCGTGGCAGCAAACCGATGACCAGAAGATCGAGAAGCCAGCCAAGATGACCGCAGAGCAACGGCAGACTCTGGAAACGCGGTATCGCCTGATCGACCAGTGCGCCACCGAACAGGGACTCTACGCAGCGCAGGAGGAAGCCTGGATCACCGAACTCCAAGAACGGTTCAGAGATGACCCGGACAGCGTCCAGACGCTCTTCGACGAGGGCATCAAGACCATCCTCGAAGAAGAAGGCATCGCCCTATTCATCAGACTAGACCCACCCTCCGGAAGGTGATCATGAAGTCGAAAACGATAATCGCAATTGTCACCCTATCTATCATCACGGCGTCGGTCATCGCCGCCCAGACCCTCCACCCGACGGCCGTCGGCGCCCATACGCCGACCGATGCCGAAATGGAAAGCGACCTCAACATACTCGACATCCTGCTCGCAGCAGAATACGAGACCTGGAGTGCCGACGGTGTCTACGACTCCCTCAGACAACTGGACTCAATCCAGTGGATGGACTGGAGCCAGGACGGCTGCTCCGTGGACGACCCGGCAGCACTGGGTTACGCCGACGACTTCCACCTAAACTGAAGCCAAAGTGAAATCTACATTTGCTGGGCCGGAACCATTGGCGCGGGCGTTGCCGGTCAGTTCTGCAGCACGAGCCTGAAGGACGGTTCGGCAGCGGCGCTTGATTTCTTCCCGACGGTGGGCTAAATCGGTGAAAAAGTCGCCCACTTTCTCCCGCACGGCGGCACGGGTTCCCAGGCACCGGTTGGCGGTTGCCTCCTGACGTATCCAGCCCCAAATGGCGCGATTGGTCAAGGATCGGGGCGTTGAAGTCCGGACGGTAGCTGGACAAGTTGACCAGGCGCGGGTTCAGGCCCGGTGTGGCCAGGTAGGCTCTGATGGCATCGCCCCGATGGGCTGGCGAGTTGTCCCAGATCACGGTCAGCGGTTCAGGGTGTCGCGCCCGCAGTTGCCGCAGGAAGGCGGCTGACGTCTCGGAGTTGCTGTTGCCTTCCAGTTCCATCACCGCCACCTCCCCAGTCTCCAGGCACACCGCCGAGTAGTAGCTGACCTTCTCACCCCGTCGCGGGCTGGTGGAGCCCACCAGGGCCGGTTCGCCCTTCGGCACCCACTGGCCCCGCAGGTCAGCATCCGCACGGAAGTGCGCCTCGTCAGCGAAGCAGATCTTGGCTCCCGTCCGTCGCGCCGCCTCCAGCAACGCCGCATACTCCGCCACAAAGGCTTCCCGGCGCGCTGGGTCCGCCTTGACCAACCGCTTCTGGGGTCGCTTCAGCACAAACCCCAACCGGTGCCGGTAGTTCAAGCAACTGCTCCGGCCCAGCGCCAACCCGAACCTTTCCTCCACCAACCGGCGCACCGCCCTCCAGTTCCAGTTGGATAGCTCGATGCCCGCCTGGTTGGGCGCTTCCCGCACCGCCGCCTTCAACTCCGCCTGCTGCTCCCCAGGCAGCGCGGGGGGGAACCTCCCGACTGCTCCAATGACCGCGCCTTCGGACCACCCTCCGCGAAGGTCGTGGCCCATTGGCCTATGGTGTGGGCATCCCGATCCAAGGCTCGGCCTACCGCCGCTGCCGTCCAACCCGGCGCCAACAGCCACACCGCGTGCCAGCGTTCTCGCTCCCGAGGTGTCGGCCCTCGGTACATCCGCCGTCGCACCTCAGCCTCGTCCATTTGCCACCGCTCCAGCAGTGGCCCCATCTCTTGCTTGCCCACGACAAACCCCTCCGATGCCCCCGACCGACTACCTCAATTGCCTCCAATTCTACCCGCCATTGATGCGGGTTTCACCTTGGCTTTGGTTTAGTATTACAGTTGCACTTGAATTGAGGGCCTCTGAAAGAGTCTCTTGTAAGGGATTCCAAGGCTCGGGCTTGGTGCCACCGGCTCCACCACGGCTACCATATAGGCAGGTCAGTGCTCTCATAAAGTAGTCACAGCAGCGTGCATAACAGCCGTCTAACCCCCAATCCACCGAGGAGATGAGTGTGTCGGCGTGCTGAAGGGATGAGAAAGTGCTCCCGGCTTCGGGGATAATGGTTTTTGAGAACGAAAACCACCCTGAAACGAGGAGCACCCAACGGATGCTACCACCTGAGCGCCCCGACCGCATCCACGTTGCCTTCGACGATCACCGACTGGTGGCCAATGCGGGGCTGCTTTTGCCCATCACCCTGGCCCATCATCTGGGGCTGGGAGAGCTGGTGGACCGCCACGTTGACCTGGGAAATGCGCCAGGTCGTGCCAACGCGGGAGACAAGGTGCTGACGCTGGTGGCATCGGCGTTGGCCGGCGGGGACTGCATTGACGACGCCGACGCGCTGCGCGCTGGCGAGACCGAGCAGGTGCTGGGCTGTACGGTGAAGGCGCCATCCACGCTGGGCACGTTTCTGCGGAGTTTCCGGTGGGGCCACGCGCGGCAGCTGGATCGGGTGAGCCGGGAGGCGCTGGCCCGAGCCTGGGCGGCTGGGGCCGGACCGGGCGATGATCCGCTGACCATTGATCTGGACTCTACCGTCTGTGAGACCTATGGTCTGGGCAAGGAGGGCGCGCGCCATCACGGCTACACCGGCCAGCGGGGCTATCACCCGCTCCTGGCCGTGGCCGAGGGTACCGGCGAGGTGCTGATGTGTCGATTGCGAAAGGGTCGGGCCAACACCGCCCGCGGCGCCGCCAACTTCCTGCGCGAGACGGTGAGCCGAGTGCGCTACGCCGGAGCCACCGGACCACTCACCGTGCGGGCGGACAGCGGCTTCTACACCCACGACATGGTGGCCGCCTGTCGCGACCAGAAGGTACGCTACTCCATCACCGTACGCCAGCACCCGAGCCTGCGGAACATCATCGAGGCCATACCTGAAGATGACTGGACGCCCATATCCTATTGGATGGATGGCGGCGCCGATGTGGCCGAAACCAGCTACACTCCCTTTGCCAGTGAGCCCGACGCGGTACCGGTGCGGCTCATCGTCCGACGGGTGAAACCCACGCCCGGCTCGCAACTGGCCCTGTTCGCCACCTACAGCTATCACGCTTTCATCACCGATAGAGAAGGCGACACCCTGTATCTGGAAGCTGACCATCGCCGCCACGCCGAGATCGAGAACGCCATCCGCGACCTCAAATACGGCGTGGGGCTCAACCACCTGCCATCGGGACGTTTTCCCGCCAACGCCGCCTGGCTGGCGGTGCAAGTCATGGCCCACAACCTGGCCCGCTGGACCACGCGCATCGGCCTGGGCGAGCCGGTGACCACCACCAAGACCCTCCGACGACGCTTCTTCTCTCTCGCCGGACGCATCACCCGCAAAGCCCGTCGCATCACCCTGCATCTGCCACAGGATTGGCCTTGGCGAAACCAATTCAGCAGCGCCCTGGCCAGACTGCGCGCCCTGCCACTCCCATCCTGACGCCGCCCTCGGCCTTTCACCTGTCTACGATGACGCACCACGCCTGGCCCAACCGCGCCAGGCTGGGCTCCTGACGGTCTCCGCCATCGGTCTGCGCTGAAAATCACTGCCAATGCCGCTACCACGGGTCATCAACATCCCCTTGGCACGGCATCCACGCCCCACATCGTCCATTTCATCGGCATCAGGTCCTCGCCATCCCGTTCCCTGACCCCTCATCTCTCTCAAATGCCGCACCGCCCTATCCCATCGGTGGATTCGGGCTAACTTCGGGCACGGTCAGCGACATGAGTCCTTCCCACAAAGCGCGGCTGTAATACTAGGCAGTGTTGACATTTCATCGTAGCCAGATGAGGACGGCAGCGAATTGCAGAAAGCCAAGGTATCGGCTGGCCAATTTGTCAAACCTGGAAAATACCCGGCGGTAGTGCTTCATCTTCCCGATGAAACACTCTACGACGTGGCGTTCTCGGTATAAGTGTCTATCGTAATCCCGTGGCGCCTTGCGGTTGGCCCGGGCGGGGATCACCGCCACCATGCCCGCTTCCGCCAAATGGTCGATGAAGCTCCTGTGCGTCATATCCTTGGTCCGCGATTACGTACTCGCTCCGGTAGCCGGTGAGCAGGGCTTCCGCCTGGGTGATGTCATGCTGCTGTCCCGGCGTCAACGTGAACCGCAGGGGGTTGCCCAGTCCGTCCACGGCCACGTGAACCTTCGTGCTGAACCCCCCGCGACTGCGGCCCAGGGCTTGCGCTGATTGCCCCCCTTTTGGCGGGGGCTCCCCCAGCGCACTGGTGCGCTCGCACCACCGTACTGTCGATGACCAGGTACTCCAGGTCCGGTTCCGCACTGAAATGCTGGTGCAACCGCTCCCAGACGCCACGGTCGCACCAGCGGGCGTAGCGTTTGTAGACGGTGTTCCAGTTGCCGTACTCGGCCGGCAGCAGTCGCCACTGCGCCCCGGAGCGATCCATCCACAGCACGCCCTCGACAAACCGCTGGCATTCCGCCGCGTCGCCAACGTACACGTCAGGGCAATCCCGCAGGAATTGCAAAATCTTCTCCCATTGGTCAGAGGGTATGGTTATACTCGGCATAGGGCGATTGTACCGCAGTCCAAATGTCAACACTACCTAGCTCTTCCGGAGAACAGCCGTGGCCGTCCGCCGTCAGTTTGACGATATCGGAGGCGCTGGCCCGCTGGAGATAGCTGGCTTGCTTGATGGCCTGCCAATGGACATCAGCGCCACTGTCCTCGCCCTTGAGCTCTATGACCACCAGCCGACCGGCCCTGTCCACCGCCAGCAGGTCCAGACCTTCGTTGGTGCGGTCGAAGCCGCTGAACTCTTTGCCAACGATCAGCGGCGACAATCAGCAGATCATCCCCCAGGATCCCAGGATTGGCAGCCACCCACTCCGGGATGTCCCGTCGCTCCCGCAACCCCATCTGCGCGAAGTCCACTTCGGTGACGGCTTCGGGTTCTCCGTTATCCGGGTCGATGCGAAACAACCGGGGTTCAGCGCTCATCATGTTCTCCCAGTGTGGTCGGCGCCCTTACAGGCAGACCATCCGCGTGTACCCGCGCAGGCTAGCCCGCGTCTTCTGACGGAAAACGCGCGCCGGCCCGGGCCAGACGATCCCGCAGCCAGTTCAGGCCATCCTGGCGTGTACAGTATTCCGGCCAGCCGCTCAATATATCGTCCAGGGTCCGGTAGAACAGTGAGCCCCGGCCCCGACCGCTCACCGGATCGGGCACCATGTAGCCCAGAATGAACACCGGCCCGATGGTGGCGCCCTGATGGACGGCGTAGATCTCACCGGTGTTGCGGACGTAGGACACCCGCCAACGGTACTCCCAACCGTGGAGCCGCCAGTGCACGCCGTAGTCGGCCTCTTCACTGCGCCGGCGGCGCTCATCGGCCGCGTAGTACGCCTCCAGCGTTGGATACATGAGAGTGGGAGCGCTCATCACAGCTGCCCTGCCGGGCGTCGGTCGAAGACGGCGGAAATACGCGCGTCAACGACGTGGCCGATGCTGCCGCCTGATTGATATCGGATGCGTAACGGTCGGAACCGGCGCTCGATGGTGGGCGAAGCGCCGGTCCCGACGCCAGTTAACCGTCAGTATGATAGCGGGTTATCCGACCGGTGAGGAGATTTGGCGAGGAGTCTTCCAGTCGCGGACGTTCAAATGGTCTGACCGTCCCCAGTCCGCTACAATCGCGGAGGTGTCGGATACGAATGTCAATCACAGATCAGGCGCGAATTCGCTCTACGGACAGGGTGCCCACGCCCTGTTGCGATGCCTGTCGCTGGACCTGGAGGTCGGCAGGGACGACGGCCGCATCCACGCTCTCGCCGGTGTCCGCCCGGACACCGATGCGTCCTTCACCTATCCCGGTCCCCGCGGCGGTTTGGCGGCGGCGCTGGCCAAGCTGGACGACTTGGCCCAGGGCGCCGACTTCCTGCTGGGCCACAACCTCATCGACTTCGACCTGCCCCACCTCAGGGCCGCCAACCCCAACCTGAGTCTGCCGCAGCTGCCGGCGGTGGACACGCTGCGGCTCAATCCCCTGGCCTTTCCCCGCAATCCCTATCACTACCTGGTGAAGCACTACCAGGACGGGTCGCTGCGGCGGGGCCACCTCAACGACCCCGAGCTGGACGCCCGCCTCGCGCTGGAGGTGTTCGCCGACCAGCAGCAGGCGTTCCGCCAGACGGACCCCGACCTGCTCACCGCCTGGCACTGGCTCACCGGCGGGCACGATGGCGCCGGGTTCGATCACCTCTTCGCCCACCTGCGCCAGGCGCCGCGACCGTCCGACGCCGAGGCGTACGCGGCCATCGAGGGACGTCTCGCCGAAGCGTCATGCCGGACGCAGGCCACGGCGGCGCTGGAAGATGCCGAACGGCATCCCTAATATTACAGTTGCACTTGAATTGAAGGCCTCTGAAAGTGTCTCTTGTAATGGATTCCAAGGCTCGGGCTTGGTGCCACCGGCTCCACCATGGCTGCCATATAGGTAGGTCAGCGCCCTCATAAAGTAGTCACAGCAACCTGCATAACAGCCGTCTAACTTCGGGCACGGTCAGCGACATGAGTCCTTCCTTCGATGCGCGGCTGTAATACTAAGAGCTGGCCTACGCGCTGGCGTGGCTGTCGGTGGCCGGAAGCAATTCGGTCATGCCCCCCTGGGTGCGCCACCAGTTCCCCGGCGCCGGCCGACTGGTCCGCCGGCTGCGGAACACCGCCTGCACAGGCGCCAACTGCCAATGGTGCCGGGAGCGGCACGACGCCCGAAGGGAACTGACCCGCTGGTTCGGCTTTGATGATTTCCGGCCCGAGCCGGTTTGGGAGGACGACAGACCCCTGCAGCAGGTGGTGGTTCAGGCTGCCCTGGCGAGCGAGCCTGCGCTGGCCATCCTGCCCACGGGAGCCGGCAAGTCGCTGTGCTACCAGCTGCCCGCGCTGTCCCGCTACGACAAGACCGGCGCCCTCACCGTGGTGATCTCGCCCCTGGTGGCCCTCATGGCCGACCAGGTGGCCGGGCTGGAAGCTCGCGGCATCGGTTCCTGCGTCACCATCAACGGCCTGCTCTCCATGCCGGAACGCGCCGACGCCCTGGAACGGGTGCGCCTGGGCGACGCCGGCATCCTCCTGATCTCGCCGGAACAACTGCGCAGCGTCTCCCTGCGGAGGGCCCTGGACCAGCGGGAGATCGGCGCGTGGGCGCTGGACGAGGCCCACTGTCTCTCCAGTTGGGGGCACGACTTCCGGCCCGACTACCGCTACGTGGGACGCTTCATCCGAGAGAAGGCCGGGGATGAGCCGGTTCCGCCCATCCTGTGCCTCACCGCCACCGCCAAGCCCGACGTGAAGGTCGACATTGTCGAATACTTCAGGAGGGAGCTGAGCATCGAACTCAGGGTCTTCGACGGCGGCGCCCGGCGCACCAACCTGGATTTCGTGGTGGTCCCCACCTGCAGCTCGGCCAAGTTCGACGACATCCACCAGATCCTCCAGTCGGACCTGCCGGCGGACACGCCGGGCGGCGCCATCATCTACTGCGCGACCAGACGCCATACGGAAGAGATGGCCCAGTTTCTGCAGGAGAAGCAGGTGGCCGCCGACCATTTCCACGCAGGACTGCCGCCCGAGACCAGGAAGCACGTGCAGGAAAGCTTCATCCGCGGGGACCTCAGGGCCATCGCCGCCACCAACGCCTTCGGCATGGGGATCGACAAACCCGACGTGCGGCTGGTGATCCACGCCGACATCCTAACGGTCAAGAACGAACCTGAGTGACCCAGCCAGCCTTATCCGGTACCACGGTCGTGGTGTGCGAACGGATCCAGCGCCGTCACGCCCAGTTGCTCAAAATCCCGCACGTTGCGGGTCACCACGGTGAGCCGGTGTACCACCGCCACCGCCGCGATCATAGCGTCCTGCAGCAGCGTATCCGACTGCCGGTGCATCAGCCTTGCCCATTCACGGAACGCAGCCGCGTCCACGGGTAACACCTGGTATGTATCTAACACCCGGCCCAGCCATAGCTCTAGGTCCTCCGCCTTGGCCACGTCCTGCTCCCGAGTTACCTCGATCCCAGCCTGAATCTCGCCGATGGTCACGGCGCTCAAGTGGAGATCTTCCTCAGCCACATTATCAATCCAGGCCAACACCGCCGGGTTGGGACTGGGACGACGCAGTTCCGATACCACGTTGGTGTCCAGGAGATACATTGCATTACTCGAAGCTGACCGGAGGCCTGCTCCGGTAGTCCGGCCGCGGCGGGATCAACTCCTCCGTGCGCGCCTCCGGCGCCAGCAGCAGTTCCTTGAGACCCGGTCGGGTCATCTTCTCCAAACGACGCCACTGCTCGATGGGCACCAGCACGGCCGTCTCCACGCCTCGTCTGGTCACGATTTGCGGACCCTCGGCAAGGCTGGTCTCCAGCATCTCGCTGAAGCGGGCTTTGGCGTCCTGCACCTGCCAGATGTTGCTCATGTAGCCTCCCTTAGCGCGCCGCACCGGTCGTCCCTGACTAGGTGACAGACTAGTCAATTGTGTTGGCGGGGTCAAGCAGTTGGATACTCGCTCTACAGCCAATGACGGCGGTCGGCGGTGGATCCAAAGCAGTGTGCTCCTATCCTAACAATGTCCACCAAGATGGTTGTACAACACTCTGACGGAGCTGGCCGGCACCGCGGCATTTTGCATTCCAGTGCGAATCGGAACCGACCCGGCCAAGAAAGGCCAACCTTCGCAAGAGTGGGCACACCGTTGGCTAATGACAGTACCGGGCGTGGTTACGTAAACGCAACGTCGCACAGTTATCAAGTCGTATAGACGAGACGGTTAACAATCTAATCAACAAGTCGTTGTACGAGTGCAATTTTGGATAGTTGCGTCGACGCAACTACGCGCTAGTACCGTTGCCAGGTAGATTTGTAAGAATATAAGAAAGCAGCCATACTTGGGCATGATCTTTGTGTGAGGAAGTGCCCAGCCATGGCTGCCATCAAGTATAAAGTAGAGCTGACCGAGGCCGAACGCTCCCGTCTCAATGAGGTGTCCCAGCGCGGCAAGGCGTCAGTGCGCACCGTGAAGCGTGCGCTGTCGCTGCTCAAGGCTGACCAGGGGCTTCGGGACCGTGAGATAGCCGATGTGCTGTTGGTCAACGCGGCCACGGTCGCCAGAGCGCGGAAGCGGTACGTGGAGGAAGGACTTGAGGCCGCCATCAATGACCGACCGCGGCCGGGCCAGGAGCGCAAGCTGGACGGCAAGCAGGAAGCGCACCTGATCGCCATTGCGTGCAGCGCCGCGCCCGCAGGGCACACGCACTGGACACTCCAGTTGTTGGCCGACCAGGTGGTGGAGTTGGAGTTTGCCGATAGCATCTCCCTGGAGACGGTGCGCCAGATGCTCAAAAAAACGAACTCAAGCCGTGGCAGAAGCAGGAGTGGTGTATCCCCAAGGTGAGCGGGGAGTTCGTGGCGCGGCTGGAGGACGTGCTGGACCTGTACCAACAGGCGTACCATCCGGAGCGTCCGGTAGTGTGTTTCGACGAGACCTCCCGGCAATTGACTGGAGAGGTGCGTCCGCCCCTGGAGGCTGCCCCGGGACGGGTGGCACGCTATGACACCGAGTACCAGCGTAACGGGACCCGGAACCTGTTCATGATCTGTGAGCCGAGGGGTGGCTGGAGACATGTGGCGGTGACCGAGCGCCGCACTGCCGTAGACTTCGCGCACCAGATGCGGTGGCTGGTGGACGAGGTATATCCTGATGCCGAGGTGGTCAGGCTGGTACTGGACAACCTCAACACCCACCAGCTCGGCGCGCTCTACGAAGCATTTGAGCCATCCGAAGCTCGGCGCATCGCCCAACGCCTCGAGTTTCATTACACTCCCACGCACGGCAGCTGGCTGAACATGGCTGAGATCGAGTTGAGCGTCTTCAGCAGGGGATGTCTGAACCGCCGTATCAGCGATGAGGCGGAGCTGCGGCGAGAGGTTGCGGCGCTCGAACGCGAGCGCAACGCAGCAAGATTAGCCATCGACTGGCGGTTTACCACCAAAGATGCTCGCCGTAAGCTCCAACATATCTATCCGACAAGATCAGATTGAAACGGTACTAGCGCTACGTTTGTCAAATGCATAAGTGCACCAGTCTGAGCATATACATGCGCGCTGCCGCACCAGTGGCATGGCGCGTCTCTAAGCCCCAATCCACCGAAAGGATGAGGTTGGTGTCGTGCTGAAGGGTTGAAAAAGTGCTCCCGGCTTCGGGGATAATGGTTTGTGAGACACCAAACCAACCCGGAACAAGGAGCACCCAACGGATGCTACCACCTGAGCGCCTTGAGCGCATCCAGGTCGCCTTCGACGATCACCGCCTGGTGGCCAACGCCGGACTGATCCTGCCGGTCACGCTGGCCCATCACCTGGGTCTGGGCGAACTGGTGGACCGCCACGTTGACTTGGGAGATGCACCGGGTCGTGCGAATGCTGGGGACAAGATGCTGACCCTGGTGGCGTCGGCCCTGGCCGGTGGCGACTGCATCGACGACGCCGACGCGCTGCGCGCTGGCGGGACCGAGCAGGTGCTGGGCTGTGTGGTCAAGGCGCCGTCCACGTTGGGTACGTTCCTGCGGAGTTTCCGTTGGGGCCACGCGCGGCAGCTGGATCGGGTGAGCCGTGAGGCGCTGGCCCGAGCCTGGGGCGCCGGGGCCGGACCGGGCGATGATCCGTTGACCATCGACCTGGACTCCACCATCTGTGAGACCTACGGTCCGGCCAAGGAAGGGGCGCGCCGCCACACCTACACCGGCCAGCGGGGCTATCACCCGCTGTTCGCCGTCGCCGCTGGCGCCGGCGACGTGCTGATGGCTCGGCTGCGCCAGGGACGCGCCAACACCGCTCGCGGCGCGGCCCACTTCCTGCGAGAGACGGTAAGGCGAGTGCGCTACGCCGGAGCCACCGGACCGCTCACCATGCGGGCCGACAGCGGCTTCTACAACCACGACATCGTCGCCGTCTGCCGCAAGATGAAGGTCCGCTTCTCCATCACCGTCCGCCAGCACGCCCAGTTGCGCAATCTCATCGAAGCCATACCTGAAGAGGACTGGACGCCCATCCCTTACTGGATGGAGGGCGCCGCCGACGTGGCCGAAACCAGCTACACTCCCTTCGCCAGTGAGCCCGATGCTGTGCCGGTGCGTCTCATCGTCCGAAGGGTGCAGCCCACGCCCAACTCCCAGCTGGCCCTCTTGGTCGACTACAGCTATCACGGCTTCATCACCGATAGAGACGGCGACACCCTGGAACTGGAGGCCGATCATCGCCGCCACGCCGAGATCGAGAACGCCATCCGCGACCTCAAGTACGGGGTGGGTCTCAACCACCTGCCCTCGGGCCGCTTCCCCGCCAACGCCGCCTGGCTGGCCGTCCAGACGATGGCCCACAACCTGGCCCGCTGGACCACGCGCCTCGGGCTGGGCGAGCCGGTGGCGACCACCAAGACCCTGCGCAGGCGCTTCTTCTCCCTGGCCGGACGCCTCACCCGCAAGGCACGCCGCCTCACTTTGCATCTCCCCCAGGGCTGGCCCTGGCGAAACCAGTTCAGCAGCGCCCTGGCCAGACTGCGCGCACTGCCACTCCCTTCTTGACCACGCCCTCGGCGTCTGACCTGTCCACCAGATTACCTAACTGTCTGGCCCAGCCGCGCCAGGCTCGGCTCCTGATGGCCTCCGCCGGCGAGCGGCGCTGAAAATCGCTTCCCGCGCCGCTACTACGGGTCGTCAACATCTCTTTGGACCGGCATCCACGCCCCACATCGTCCATTTCATCGGCATCAGGTCCCCGCCTGCCCGATCCCTGGTCCCTCATCCCTCCTCTGACCGCCGCCACGGTTTCCCTTCGGTGGATTCGGGCTAAGTCAGCGTAGTCGATAATAGACGTATAGATCCCCCGACGTACCGACGGATGGTCCCGTTGATAAGGCTCCCAATTGGTGCATCAACGTACCAGCGTGTCTACGCTCAATCGTGCTACCTTCCGATCAACTTCCAAGCCATCAATACTTTGGAGCGAGAACGGCCAACATTATCGGTTTTGCATCTTTCAAAGGCGGTACCGGCAAAACGACCCTGGCTTATGCGATGGCCGAGCGTGGCCATAGCAGCGGACTGCGCACTCTGCTCCTGGACTTCGACCCCCAGGAAACCGCCAGCGGCGTGGCATACCTCAGGGAGACGCCCGGTTGGGAATTTCGCCGTTGTCAGGTCAGTGTGGCCGGCGCTGAGGAACTGAGCGATATCGCCAATGGCGGCGATTACGATTTCGTGGTCTGCGATCTACCAGGGAGTGAGGGAGCTACCCTGCAAAGGGTGCTGGCCAACATGGACCTAGTATTACAACGACGGCTTGAGTCACCGCTTCGGAAACGCTTCTGATCGCAAGGGTTGCCGCAATCGTCTGAGGATGCACATCTACGAGGGTAACTGCCACTCATCCAGTATCGTGCAACAAATGCGTCGTTGTAATACTAGTACCGTTGCCAGGTAGATTTGTAAGAATATAAGAAAGCAGCCATACTTGGGCATGATCTTTGTGTGAGGAAGTGCCCAGCCATGGCTGCCATCAAGTATAAAGTAGAGCTGACCGAGGCCGAACGCTCCCGTCTCAATGAGGTGTCCCAGCGCGGCAAGGCGTCAGTGCGCACCGTGAAGCGTGCGCTGTCGCTGCTCCAGGCTGACCAGGGGCTTCGGGACCGTGAGATAGCCGATGTGCTGTTGGTCAACGCGGCCACGGTCGCCAGAGCGCGGAAGCGGTACGTGGAGGAAGGACTTGAGGCCGCCAGCAATGACCGACCGCGGCCGGGCCAGGAGCGCAAGCTGGACGGCAAGCAGGAAGCGCACCTGATCGCCATTGCGTGCAGCGCCGCGCCCGAAGGGCACACGCACTGGACACTCCAGTTGTTGGCCGACCAGGTGGTGGAGTTGGAGTTTGCCGATAGCATCTCCCTGGAGACGGTGCGCCAGATGCTCAAAAAAACGAACTCAAGCCGTGGCAGAAGCAGGAGTGGTGTATCCCCAAGGTGAGCGGGGAGTTCGTGGCGCGGCTGGAGGACGTGCTGGACCTGTACCAACCGGCGTACCATCCGGAGCGTCCGGTAGTGTGTTTCGACGAGACCTCCCGGCAATTGACTGGAGCGGTGCGTCCGCCCCTGGAGGCTGCCCCGGGACGGGTGGCACGCTATGACACCGAGTACCAGCGTAACGGGACCCGGAACCTGTTCATGATCTGTGAGCCGAGGGGTGGCTGGAGACATGTGGCGGTGACCGAGCGCCGCACTGCCGTAGACTTCGCGCACCAGATGCGGTGGCTGGTGGACGAGGTATATCCTGATGCCGAGGTGGTCAGGCTGGTACTGGACAACCTCAACACCCACCAGCTCGGCGCGCTCTACGAAGCATTTGAGCCATCCGAAGCTCGGCGCATCGCCCAACGCCTCGAGTTTCATTACACTCCCACGCACGGCAGCTGGCTGAACATGGCTGAGATCGAGTTGAGCGTCTTCAGCAGGGGATGTCTGAACCGCCGTATCAGCGATGAGGCGGAGCTGCGGCGAGAGGTTGCGGCGCTCGAACGCGAGCGCAACGCAGCAAGATTAGCCATAGACTGGCGGTTTACCACCAAAGATGCTCGCCGTAAGCTCCAACATATCTATCCGACAAGATCAGATTGAAACGGTACTAGTGCTGTGCCCGGTTGGTCTGGGAGCGCCGGACCTGCTGGTCGCCAGCAATTTTGCGTGGATCGCCAAACGCATGTCATTACCCGTGGTCTTCGTTGGCAACAACTTGTCGCCGGGCCGGCGACGACGGGAAGAATTGGTGCAGGAGCTGGAGGCGATGGATCTCCCCGTTTGCCCAGTATTGGTACAATCTCGCGTTGCACACCTCGATGCGATGAACCGGGGTCAGAGCGCCGCGGAGTGGGCTCCCCACAGCGTCGCCGCCCTGGAGTTGCAGAGCTTATGGCGATGGATCACCCATGAACTGAGCATTGCCATTGGAGAATCAGCGCAGGAGATAGAGGTCGTATGACTACGCAAAGGCAGTCTCGCTATCCGTCCCGTCAGGAACGCTGGTCCGCGGAACAGCAGGCATCGGAAGTGCCACAGCCTATGGTGGATGAGACCATTGCTGATGAGCTTCCGACGGTCCGTTCCAGGGTAGCGGAGGGGAAGACGCCTACCACCTTCCACTTGTGGATCGAAACACGCTATGCCATGCATACCGCCGAGTGGGAACTGGGCATGAACCTCTCGGAGATCGCAGAAGCCGCAATCAGACAGTACCTGGAAGGGGAAGGCATCGCAGTGGCGGAACCCGGCACTGGTCCGGTGCGAAGGCGACGCCGCAAGAAAGTCAACGGCGTGGTACGCGGCTGACAATAGAGTGGTCGCTGGCTGCATTGCTGGCCGAGTGCCGTTACCGACAACGGCGAAATCCTTTTTTACAACGGTTCCGGCACTACGAGTTCAAGCGCCGCCTGATGTGGAAAGCCTAGCAGCACGGCGCGTTGGTGATCGACGTCGACGAGGCGTATACCAGCAAGACGCGGAGCTGGGACGGGAGCGTCAAGGAAAACCTGGGCACCGTTGCCGTGATCAGGGATGGCACCATTTTCGGAATGGACAGACACGTCAAGGCGCTCGCGGGATCTTCCTGCGGGCTTTGGGAGATAGTCCCTTCCTGCGTGGCTTGCTCACGCAGGTTGCATCGCAGCCAACCACCGCACTGTCGAACGTTCGTTAGCGTTTAACTATCGATCTACGCATCGGCTCCACGGACTGAGCGCCGCCGATAATCAGGTCCTTCCATTACCAGCATGGTAGTTACCATGCTGTCGAGCAGCCGCGACGCAATACGCGGGTGCATATTGTCCAACTCCTTGGGAAATGCCGATGTCGTGACGATGGTGGGCAGTCGTTCTTCGTACCTGCAGTTGACGATCTGGAAAAGCTTATCTTCCGCGAAGGGTGTATGGCGCTCGGATCCCATATCATCTAGTACCAAGAGTTGCGAGGTTATGATACGTTGCAGCAGGTCAGCATGTGCGATGGGGCTATCCTCACTGAAGGCGCCGCGCAGTTGGTCCAGCAGGTCGGGCACAGTGGCGAAGAAAACATCGTCGCCCCGGTTCAGGCGCTCCATAGCCGCCGCCACTGCGAGATGAGTCTTGCCGATTCCACAGGGTCCTATCAATAGCAGCCACCCATCCGGACGTTCCCCTTCCGCCCATCGTTGAACGTACGAATGAGTACCCGAGAGGGCACGGCGTTCCTCCTCTGTCAGAGAACCATTGCCGGCGATTCGAAACGACTCAAAGATCATCCGCCTCCTCATATTGGGAGGGATACTGCCCAAAGCTGCGTGCCGCGAGGTTTCCCACTCTTCCCAAGGTGTACATCCGGGCAAAGCCATCGACGGTCTCAAGACGCGTCCTCAGAAAATCATCGACCCGTTCCGAATCGCCACGCAGCGTGATCACGGTGGGCAGCTTCTGCGAATGACGGTGGGCCAGCAACTGGAAGAGCCGGTCCTGTCCCCACGGCGTCGTGAGCTTGGTCGGAAGATCATCGAGGATCAGCAACGGAGTGCTACGGAGTTGATCGAACATGTCTCCGAAGCTGGCGTCCGCGTCCTCGGAGAAGCCGGTCCTGAGCTGATCCAGAAGGTCTGAGGCGGTGATCATCAATACCGGACGACCCAAGTCAATCTGATGATTGGCGATGGCGGCGGCCAGGTAAGTTTTGCCGCCGCCGCTGGGCCCCGCGAAAGTGATCCATCCCACCGGATCCTCTGCAAACCGGGTGGCAGCGGTCAAAACCGCAGTGAAGGTCGATGGGACGAGGTATCATCGCTTGGGCCCGACGGATTGGCGCTTGAGAAAGTCGCCTGTCTTAACACTCCTAAATTACTATACCGTTCCAACGCCATGGTACGACGCTTTTGGTTGGAGCGAGACTCCTGGCACGAACATGGCCGTACCTTCCCGAACTCAGGATGGGTCAGTGGGACCCGGATGGATAACCAACCCGCATCGCTGCAGATCGCACAGCTCGGAGAGACCGGCGGGGGAATGCTGTTTTCCTGGGAATTATCCCCAAGGTCTCGTACAGACCGTGTGCGTGCAGTTACCCGAAGCAATATTTGGCCTAGGTAGTGTTGACATTTGGACTGCGGTACAATCGCGGCATGTCGAGTATAACCATACCCACCGAACAGTGGGAGAAGATTTTGCAATTCCTGCGGGATTGCCCTGACGTGTACGTTGGCGATGCGGCTGGATGCAAGCGGTTTGTCGAGGGCGTGCTGTGGATGGATCGCTCCGGGGCGCAGTGGCGACTGCTGCCGGCCGAGTACGGCAACTGGAACACCGTCTACAAACGCTTCGCCCGCTGGTGCGACCGTGGCGTCTGGGAGCAAATGCACCAGCATTTCAGTACGGAACCGGACCTGGAGTACCTGGTCATCGACAGTACGGTGGTGCGAGCGCACCAGTGCGCTGGGGGAGCCCCCGCCAAAAGGGGGGCAATCAGCGCAAGCCCTGGGCCGCAGTCGCGGCGGGTTCAGCACGAAGGTTCACGTGAGCGTGGACGGACTGGGCAACCCTCTGCGGTTCACGTTGACGCCGGGACAACAGCATGACATCACCCAGGCGGCAGCGCTGATCTCCGGCTACCGGAGTGAGTACGTAATCGCGGACAAAGGGTATGACGCACGGAGCTTCATCGACCATTTGGCGGAAGCGGGCATGGTGGCAGTGATCCCCGCCCGGGCCAACCGCAAGACGCCGCGGGATTACGACCGGCATTTGTACCGAGAACGCCACGTGGTAGAGTGTTTCATCGGGAAGATGAAGCACTACCGCCGGGTATTTTCCAGGTTTGACAAATTGGCCAGCCGATACCTTGGCTTTCTGCAATTCGCTGCCGTCCTCATCTGGCTACGATGAAATGTCAACACTGCCTAGGCGAAAGGCGGATGCCGGGCGTACTGGTCTGACGGCTTGCGGCCTGTCAGCGATTTGGACTTTTTCTAAAAATTGCTGACAGTTTGCGCGTCAATCCCGTGCGTTGGGTCAATACGGTAGTGTAATATTCGCCTATCCAGTGCATCTCGTTCCGGCGTCGCGTCGGAACAGCCACATAACCACCGCAAGAGGGGATATGGCGACTCAGAGAATTAGAAAAACAAAGCTCATGCGGAGCGTGGAAGAGAACCACGGTCGGCCTTTGGAAAACTTGGTGCCCGATCTGGTCAACGAAATGGGAATGAGCCGCGCGGCCTCGCATTTGGGAGTGAGCCCGGCTACTTTGGGCTATTGGATGCTGAAAATGGGCATCCAGTACCGCCGCGTAGCATTGGCAGACGGGGAAACCATCGAGGTGCGTCGCCAGGGTTGATCCCGGCGGCCACCGTTTTCAGGGCGGAGCAAGGGTCGCCGGCCCAAGCCCTCCCTCCGATACCTCTACTGCTTCATCCATGCCCGGCCAGGGCGGGATGGTTACACAGACAAAACGCATTCTTGCTTCGGTCCCGGCTCGAAACTGAAACGACCAACCAGTCGGTATGGTGAGCGCATCGCCGGGCCCGACTGCAACCGGCGCAACATGGGACGCCGGAACCTCAGGCGGACAACGCCAGACCTCCCCGGAACCATCCACCACGTACCACGCTTCTTCAACGGTGCGATGACGGACCGGCCGGCTAACCATACCGGCGGCAATCGTGACCTCAACCACGCTGCATCGCGTTGCCCCGTGTTCCTCCGTAAGGAGTAATCGCACCTCGGAGCCGTCGGGGGCTACGATCACGCTTTCGGAACGACGTCCCACGGGAGGAGCCGGCACCGATGGGTCCCGCTCCGGCATCTCGCCCGAATTGAGATAACGCGCCGTATCAGGCGGAGCTCGGCTTGCGTCCCTTGCGGGCCAGGAAGTCCGAGAACCCTTCCTCCACCGACAGGCCCTTGAACCGCCCGGTGCGGCCCTCGATCTCGTTGCGGTACTGCTCTTCGATGGGCCGGCCGGAGTGCTCCAAAAGCAACTGCTTGATGTTGGCCAGTCCGTCAACGCGATTGCGCGCGATGCCGGCGGCGATGTCCAGCGTCCGGTCCATCAACTCTTCGGAGGGCACCAGGTGGTTGATGAGGCCCATGTGATACGCTTCGTCGGCGAATACCTCGCGCCCGCTGAGCAACAGTTCCTTGGCCCGGTGGATGCCCACCAGTTGCGGCAGGCTCCAGGTGGCGTTCATCTGGCCGTAGTTGACCGCCAGGAACCTGAAACTGCTCTTTTCGCAACCCACCAGGAAGTCCAGGCTGGTGGCCAGGACGGTGCCGCCGCCGTAGCACAGGCCGTTGACCGCGCCGATGACGGGCTTGCTGCTGGTGTGCAGGTGCCAAGTGTATGCGGAGCGCTCCGCCTGGCCGGCCTCACGCTGTTCGGATGACAGTTCGCGGTTTTCGTGGATGTCGGCGCCGGCGGAGAAAGCTCTTTCGCCCGCGCCGGTGATGATGACCGCGCCCACGCTGTCGTCCGCTTCGTAGTCGGTGATCGCCTGGTCTAGCTCGCGCACCAGGTGCAGGTTGAGGGCGTTCAGCACTTCGGGGCGGTTCAGCGTAACCACGCCGATGTGGGTCTCCACTTCGTTACGGCCCATCATGGTGGCGCGCGTTACGGTTTCGGTGTTGATGCACGAGTAGGTGGTAACCATGTTTCCGTCCTTGCAATGCTGGAAAAGAGTAGGGGCACGCCTGTTAAGGGCGGGGCCATTATAGCGAGATTGGCAGTTGGCGGGTAGGGGCGGAATTGCCGGGCATTCCGCAAGTGTGGTAGCGTTCCATGACAGGTAGTTGAACCGCGTCACCGGCCTAAACCGGCCGGCAACCACGACGCGCAAAGGAGCCCGACAATGGCAGAACTGGTACTGGGCCTGGCCTCTTCCCACAGCCCGCAACTGAGCACTCCCGCGGAGGGATGGGCCGGCCGGGGCGAGCGAGACAAGGGCCACGTTGAACTGATCGGCACCGACGGCATCACCTCAAACTATGAGGACTTGCTGGCGCGAATTGACGCCGAGCGCATCGCCAAAGAGATCACGCCGGCCAAATTCGAGCAACGCCACCAGCGGAACCAGAAGGCCATCGCTCACCTGTCCAAAAAGCTTTACGACGCCAACCTGGACGTGCTGGTAATGGTTGGAGACGACCAGCATGAGTACCTGCTGGACGACAATATGCCCGCCTTCTGCGTCTATTGGGGCGACCAGGTGAAGGTATCCGGGCACGAGGCCGGGCCGTCCACGGGTGGCGAGCATCTCATCGGCTATAACACCGAGGATGTTTACGCGCCCACGGACTCCGCGTTGGGCCTGCACATCATCGACAGCCTGATGGACGCCGAGTTCGACGTGGGTAGTTCCAGGTTCCTCAACCCCGACAAGGGCGGCCGCGCCAAGGGCGGCATCGGCCACGCCTTCGGGTACGTGTACAACCGTTTGATGATCGACGGGATCATGCCAACTGTGCCCGTCATGCTCAACACCTACTACCCGCCCAACCAGCCCACGCCGAAGCGGTGCTACAACCTCGGGCAGGCGCTCCACTCCGCCATTGAATCCTGGCCCAAGGACCTACGGGTGGGTATCCTGGCGTCCGGCGGTCTCAGCCACTTCGTCGTTGACGAAGAGTTGGACCAACAGGCCCTGGCCGGGATGCAGGCCAAGAGCGTTGACCAGCTCATGGCATTACCTCGGGAGAAGATAAACTCCGGCAGCTCCGAAATACGCAACTGGATCGTGGTAACGGGAGCCACCGAGCACCTGGACATGGACGTGGTGGACTACGTCCCCTGCTACCGCTCACCGGCCGGCACCGGCTGCGCCATGGGGTTCGCCGCCTGGGGGTAGGCCATAATCCGTTTTGTCATTGCGAGCGAAGCGTGGCAATCTCGTTGCGGCAACGGTCTTCGCCGCGGACACGGGATTGCCACGTCGCTGTCGCTCCTCGCAATGACGAATGCGGCATCACGGGGAGCAATGGAATGGACTTGAAAGCCGTTGAAAGGAGCATCGTCGCCAACACTAACAAAGAGCGAAAAAAGCGCGGACTCAAAGAGGTTCAGGCCAAGCGGAACATGAACACCGCCGCCCGTTTCCATAGCAAACACATGGCAAAAGTGGGCAAGCTTGCCCATGAAGGTATCGGGGATGGGACGCCGGCCAGCAGGGCACGGAAGCACCGATGCGGTGTTGGTATATGGGCGGAGAACTGCCAAGGACCTTGGACTAAGGATTATCTCACTTACCATAAGACGACAGAACAGCAACTTGGCAACAAGGTGGTAGATTCGTGGATGAAAAGCCCCCCACACCGGGCTAACGTACTTCGCACCGAGTGGGTTGTGATGGGAGCAGGAGTCGGGCAAACCCGGAATGGGGGGATCTACGCCACTCAGATTTTTGGCGACCGGCGCCAGATGGCTGACGAGGAGTTGGTTGCGTTATGCCCGAAATGCAAAAGCCAAAGCATCCGACCGCGAACCTCGCCTCACGAAAAAAACCTGTGGCGATGTATGCAGTGCAAACAGGTATTCCCAGCACCGCGGACAGGTTACAGGCGGCCGGCTAAACGCCACGTGCTGGCAACAGACGTCCAGCGCCTAGCGAGCAAGGTTAGCGCCAGAGAAATCCGACAAAGCCGGAAACTGATTGCTGCAATGGCAACGGCAACGATCGCCGTGACACTGGCAATAGTGGCGTGTATTTTCCTGATTGCCTGAGCATTAGGCTTCCGTCTGGAATAAGCGAGAACTCCCTCACGTACATTGCGAATTAGGACAGCGCTTGAGTATGTTGCCACTTGCTCGTGAGTGCTGGGCGGCGTTGACATGGATTACGACCGCAGCGGCTCCGCGATCAGCGCCTTTATCCGCTCGGTGATGCCGGTCTGGTCGTAGTTGCGCAGCAGGTTGATGCGGTTGCGGTTGGGGTCGCCGCCGTGCCAGTATTCGTAGATCTCCTGGCGCATCCCGAAAGATGAAGCAGCGAGGTCGTGGGCCAGGCGGAAGAGGCGGGACTTGTAATCCACTCCAACGCCTCTTCCGGGCATATAGCGATCCAGGTAAGGGCGGAACTCGGGGTTGGCGAGGTCGGCCTCGCTGGGCTGCATGATCATCCCGGAGCCGGAAATCTCCCGCAGCAGTTCCACCATCCGTGCCGACATCTGGGCAAAGTAAATGTTCATACCCGAGGTTGACCCCAGGGACATCAGGCCGTTGTCGGCCCCGGTAGGCCCGTTTGGAATAAAGTAAGCGTTGTGCTCCACGCCGTCCATGGCGTGACGCCACATCTCGGTGTGCATCGCCATTTCGCCCAGTTTGGCGGCGACTTCGCGGTACTCAATTACGCCGATGGCCTCGGCGATGAGCGTTGCCACGGCGGTCATCAGTTTCATACGCTCGTGGATGCGGCACAGGTTTCCCCAGCCACGGAAGTTTGCCTCGGAACCCAGCCGTTGCAGCAGCGGGGCGGAGTCGTAGAGCATGAAGATCCGGTCCCAGGGCACCAGCACGTGGTCGAAGAACAGCATTGCGTCCTGCTCGTCGTACACCGCACTCAGTGGGTGTCCGTAGCTGCCGGCCCATTGGGACACGGGTTCGCGGCACAGTATTTTCAGACCGGTTGTGTCTGTTGGGATGGAGAACGCCAGGATGAATCGGGTGTCGGAGCGGCGCATGAAGGTGGCCGACAGGGAAACGTAGGTCTCGTTGCTGATGGGCGCGGCCGTGGCCAGTTGCTTGGCCCCGTGGACGATGACGCCCTCGTTGGTTTCCTCCACCACGTGCAGCGCGACCTCGGTTTCGCCTTCCGCGCGGTTCTCGTTCTGCGGCTGTGTGCTGCGGTCAACCTGCGGATCTCCCAGCGCGTGGGTCAGGAACAGGTCGTTTTCCATGCAGTAACGGTGGTAGTTGACGATGTTCTCGCCGAAGTCGCATTTGGGATGCTTTACCTGGCCCAGCGCGTCGCTGATGGCGGCCAGGCTGATGATGTGGGGCGCGAGGATATCGGGGCTGCGGCCCAGTTGCCCCCAGGACTCCTCGTTCCAGATTTCGCTGTTGCGCCGCTGTTTTTTCAGATCATCCACGCTGCGAGGCAGCAGCCACGACACGCTGCAACGGTTGCCAGTCTCGGGGGAAACGAAGGTCATCAGGTCTCGGTATTGCTCGGAGCTCTGCAGGTCATAGATCCGCGCCAACTCGTGGACCATGCCGGTCATGGCCGGATGTTTGGTGACATCAGCCACCTTCTTGCCATCAAGCCAGACCTCGCGCCCGTCCCGCAGGCTTTCGATATAGCGGGCCCCGGTCATGGCGCCGGAGGCGGTTTCAACTTTCAGTGCCATGTTGCCATCCAGAGGTTAGCTCAGCCCGGCTTCTTTACGAACTCGTTCAAACTGAATTCTGTACGTGAACATCAACTTCTTTCGAGATTCAGTGAGTCGCGATCCATTCCTTAGCCGACGTATTATTTTGTCAACCATCAAACCCATCTCGCCTTTCTCCATCACTTGTTTAGCCACATGTTCAACATGTTCCCAGTCGACCTTGGCACGAAAAGCGCGGTATTGGTAGGGGTAAGACCGAGGGATCTTCTTCCGTGCACCCGCAGCTGATCCCGAATAGTGAATCACCCAACCCCAGACGTTGGGCAGCATGTGTTCGCCGAGGAAACGATGGACGTCGGCACCAATAGCAATTATAGGGGCTTCAGGCTTGGCCACCAGTTCAAGTTCCGTACGCAGGAGCGGATACCAATCTTCCCATCTCTTTTCGCGACCCTTCTGGGCATATTCGCCGAACATTGCGCCTTTTGCGCAGTCAGTAACGTGGTACGTTGCTTCTCCCGCACGCAAGTACCTATCAGCACAGAAGTGTAGGATGAAGTCCTCAGCCGACCAAGCGAAGTTTCTGAATCCTTGTTCAATGTTTTTGCGACCTTGGTTTAGATCAGGAGCCCACCTATCGCGTGATGGTTCCATACCAACCAAGACGAAATCCACAAGGCGATCAGGAGGGTTGTTAGGTAGAAAGATGCTCTTTTCCTCATCGACCTTTTGGCCTTTAGTATTGTCTTTGTCTACCTTTTCTTGGAACAAGCGCTCCAAGTCGTGATACGCGTCGCTGAATTTCATTGAGCATTACCTCTTGGATCTTTGACCAATCAACGCCGATTTCACATTTCATCGCATCATAGCGAATTACGTGCGGCTGTTGTACACGTAGTGCGGCGTCCCGATGGCCGGAGGGTGGCCCCGGTAGAACTGCTCAACGTAGGGCGACAGGCGGCTCGCCATCTGGCGGGTGGCCAGCGTCTCCGGTTCAATGGGACGGGCCAGTTGCTCGCTCAGCTCCCGGGCCACATCGGCTTTGTTGGCGCGGGTATGCACGCCGTCCTGGAGCAGCACTTCCCCGTCAACGATTACGGCGGCGATGTCCTTCGACTTGGCCCGGCCCAATACCACCTCTGCCCCCGGCACGTCCGGGTCAAAGTATGGGTCTTCCAACCCGCCGAGGCGGATCAGAACCATATCGGCCCGGCGGCCCGGCTCCAGCACCCCGATTTCGCCGGCAAACCCGGTGGGCGCGGCGGCGTTGGCCGTCGCCATGGCCAGTACCTGATCCATCGTGATGGCTGGTTCGTCCAGGCCGGGCTGACGATGCAGTTTGCTGACCAACCGCATCTCCTGGAGCAGGTCATCGTCGTCGTTGATGGCGGTGCTGTCGGTTCCCATGGCCACGTTGACGCCCCGGGCCAGCATGGGATTCACCGGAGCGATGCCGTTCTTGAGCCGCAGGTTGGAGCTGGCGTTGTGGCATACCGTCGCGCCGGCGTCGCCCAGCAGCTCGATGTCGCGGTCGGTCAGCCAGACGGCATGAGCGAATGACACCTCCGGCCCCAGGAACTCCAGATCCTGCAGATGCTCCACCGGCGTTTTGCCCCAGGTGCGGATGCCGTAGTCCTTCTGGTAGGGGCTCTCCACCAGGTGCATGTGTATGCCGGTTTGATGGCCGGCCGCCTGCTCCTTGCAGCGCAGCAGAAATTCGTCGGAGTTCCACTGCGCGTTCGCGGGGCTGAACAGGACGCGCACCTTGCCCGACGGATGCCTATGGTATTCCCGGTACATCTGATCACAGAAGGCGAAGTAATCATCGTCGCTCATCGCGGCAGCAGACAGGTAGCGGCGCACGTCGTCGGCCAGGTCAGCCGGCAGGCCGGCCAGGAAATCGTCGTCGCCGGCGTAGACCACGCGGTTCTGGTTGCGCAGGTAGCTGGAAAAGGCCACCCGCATCCCGGCGTCCAGGAACCCGCGCAGCACGGCATCCGCGTCCTCTTTCAGGGTGGCCGCCGCCGTCTGCGGGTGGTTGTACATCACCGTAGTCGTCCCGGACTCCAGCATATTCAGGGCGGTGTACAGGGTCATCAGGTAGTGGTCGTAGGGACGCCGGCCCCAGCCGGCCAAAATCCAAACCTCCAGGCAGTCGTCACAGGTGCCCATCTGGAGCGTCGTCACCCCGCGCCCGTGGTGGTGCGAGTTGACCAGCCCGGGAATAACTGCGTAGTCCAGGCCGCCCAGCTCAGCGTCAGGTTGATGCCGTTGGCGTAGTTCCTGGTAGGGGCCAACGTCCTGGATGACCCCGTTTTCCTGGTACACTGCCGCATCGTAATGCCCGGCTACCGAGCCGGAGCCGTCGGCGGAGAGGACGTGCTTGCCGCGAATCAGAGAGGAAGCCATGGATGCACCTCGCCAAACAGACGAACTTCACAAATCACAGTGCCGATCGCCAGCCGTCGCCGGGCATGATGCGCACCATAAACTCGTCAAACATCGGGACGGTAAACGCGGTGTCGCCGTGGCTGGGACTCCAAATCATGCCCTTGTTAATCAGATTGTTGCGGGTAGGCGCTAGGGATCTGACGGTGCGGTTCAATTCCCCGGCAATGTCGCCGGAACGATGGGGGCCTGCACCGAGTTGCGCCATAGCCCGAATGTACCTCTTTTCAGAGGGAGTGAGACGGTCGAAGCGGACCAGAAAGAAACTTTCATCGAGGGTGGCGGTTACCAATTGTGACGCGACGGCAACATCATCAGAGGCGATTGGAGAACTCTCTGCGACATCCCAAACGTGCTTGCCCCATTCTTGCAGGAAGTAAGGATAGCCGCGCGCATGGCTAATGATGGCGTCCAGAGCGTCGCCGTCGATCATCACCCCCTCAGCTTGGGCGGGTTTGGCAATCGCACGCCTGGCGTCCGCAGGCGACAAAGCGCCGATTTCGGGAAACTCGAAAAGCCGTTCAGCATAGGACTTCGCTTTGCTCGTAATACCACGCAATTGGGGAAGGCCGGCGCCGAGCATGACTACCGGCAGTCGCCGCTGCGCCGTCCGGTGCAACGCCGTAATCAGCGCCGCCAGTTCATCCTCTTTCACGTATTGCAGTTCGTCAATTAAAAGCGCCACGCACGTCCTTTCCGCTTTGGCGGCTTCTCCAACTACTTCCAGCAAAGCCTGGAGGTCGGTCTCCAAATCTCCGTTGTCCGCTAAACCGGGTTCCGGTTCGAAGTCTAACCCGACCTCAATATCCTGGTACTTCACCTTCAACGCTCCGACGAATCCGGCCAACCCTCGCAGCGCGCGTTGCGCCAGTTGCTTTGCCGCCTCTCGGTTGGAGAGTTTCAGCAAAGCGACTCTCAATTGCGGCGCCAAAATGGAGGGCAAGGAGCGGCTTTCCGGCGCTTCTATCCGCAGCGCGTGTATGCCGCCGGCTTCCGCATCTTCACGGATACGGTCAAGCAGCACGGTTTTGCCAACGCCCCGCAGCCCGACCATCAGCAGGTTCCTGGTGGGCCGTCCTATCCGGGCGCGTTCTAGCGTGATGCGCGCCGTTTCACGAATCTCATCGCGGCCAGCCAGCTCAGGAGGCGGTGTGCCCGCCCCGGGGGCGTAGGGGTTACGAATCGGATCCATAGGGGCAGTTTATAGCAAAATTACCCCAAGTTATCAAGAAACGATAACATGGGATAACTTCGCTATAACCACTCGGTCGCCAGAGTGACGGCAATCTCTGATCAATCTGTCTGCGACTGATACCAGTCGATGATCTCCGACCCGGTGGCCGGCCACACACCGCCCCGTTCCATCATGTAACCCAAAGCCTCGTCAACCGCGCCGACGCGGAAGGGCTGGCCCACCAGCCAGGGATGCCAGTTCAGGGCCATCACCCGGCCATTGGCCGCTCCATCCTGGTGCAAAACGTCGAAACTCTCGGTCAGCCGCCGCTGGTAGTCGATCACGGTGACCTTGCGCTGCGCCAGGGACGCCACGTCGTCCAGCTCGTAGAGCAGCGGCAGGGCGAAGAAAGGGTTGTCGCCGGTGGTCATCGGAAATGGCTGTTCGTCGTTGGCCCAGTCACACACGTACCGCAGCCCGGCCTCGGCCAGCAATTGCGGCGTGCGGTCGGACTCCCCGTACTCGGGGCCGAGCCAACCCTGTGGGGCCTTCCCTGTCGCCCGGGTCAGGGCGTCGACGGACGACCGGATGTATTCGCGCTCCTCGTCCTCGGCCATGTTGCTGGTGATCATGCGGCTGACGGAAACGCCGTGGCCAATGATTTCGCAGCCACGGTCCAGGCAATGTTGTACGAGGAACGGGTAGTTTTCGGCGGTGATGGCGTCCATGGCAATGGTCGCCGTGATGCCGTGCTTCTCCAGCGTATCCAGCAGGCGGAAGATGCCCACCCGGTGCCCGTATTCACGGTGCGACAGCCGGGCGTAGTCGGGAAACGCCCGGGGCGCGGAGCCGCCGGCCAGGTTGGCCACCTGGTAGCTCCCCTCCGGGGCCTGCCACTCCATCTGCTCCAGCACCAGGATGACGCACAGGGCTACCCTGGCGTCGTTGGGCCAGCGCAGGGCCGGCCGGCTGATGATGGGTGACCACTCGTGATGCGGGTGGTCCATGCCGAAGGTGCGTTGAGCGGGCATAGTAGGGATGCTCCTTGGGGCGGATCGTGGGGTACGCCGACTACTGCGCGAACTTCTGTGCGTGCTCCATCGCCTGGTCGTAGTAGTTGGCGATGTAATATTCGGCGATCTCGTCGGCGGTGGTCTGCCAGACGCCGTCGTGACCCATGATGTACCCCAGCACGTCGTCCAGGTACTTGATGCGGTGCGGCTGCCCGATGAGGAAGGGATGCAGGGCAATGCACATCACGCGGCCACTCTCCGCGCCTTCCTCGTACAGACGGTCGAATTGCCGCTTGCAGATGTCGGCGAAGTATTCAGCAGTGTAGTGGTTGTCCCGCAGCACGGACGAGTCGTTCAACTCGATGGAGTAGGGCACCGACACCAGCTTGCCCGCGTTGTTCACCTTGATGGGCGTAGGCTGGTCGTCGTGGAACCAGTCGGTGTGGTAGATCAGGCCGGCCTCCGCCATCAGGTCGGGAGTGCTCACGGTACCCGTGATTGCGGGGCCCAACATTCCTTTCAGCTGCTTGCCGGTGTGCCGCTTCAGGGTGTCGATGCAGTCCCGGTAGAACTCGCGCTCCTCATCCTCCGTACAGGTGTACAGGTAGCGCGTGTTGTAGATGCCGTGGCTCATGAAGTCGTAATCCCGCTCCACCATCGCCTCGGCGATCTCCGGGAAGTGCTCCAGCACCGCCAGGTTCAGCGAGATGCAGCAGCGGATCCCGTGTTTGTCCAAAGGTTCCAGCATCCGCCAGAAGCCCACCCGGTTGCCGTAGTCCCGGTAGGTGTACTGCTGCACGTCGGGGTACGGCATCCGGGGCCACGGGTCGCGCACGCCCTCGTGGATGGGCAGGTACTCGTAGTGCTCGATGTTGGGCGAGATCCAGAGCGCCACCCGGGCGTCGTTGGGCCACTTGATGACCGGGCGGTCGATGATGGGCAGGTAGTCAATGCGGTCCGGTGGCAACGCCATGATGTTTCGCTCCTTGTGCTGGCTCTACCGTGCAGTCAGTCCAGGAAACCCGATTC
Source organism: Dehalococcoidia bacterium (assembly GCA_965197635.1). GTDB lineage: Bacteria > Chloroflexota > Dehalococcoidia > Lucifugimonadales > UBA3495 > Bin87. The sequence goes on along the minus strand of CBDANN010000008.1, from coordinate 1,585,253 downwards.
CCGACGCCAACGCACGTAATCCGTCAGGCCGGACGCCAGGTCATACTGCGGCGTCCAGCCCAGGTCGTGCCAAAGCCGGTAGCCCGACAACGGCCCGCGCGTCGGCCCCAGCGACGAACCTGCCGGCTCCGCGTTTGCCGATTCCACCAGCCGGGTTTCGGGGAACAGTTCCGCCAGCGTCCGCTGTATCTCGGCCCCGGTGACGGATACGCCGGTGGTGATGTTGTACAGGTCGTGGGGCAGCTCCGGCGCGTCAACAACCGTAGCGATGGCCGATCCGGTGTCCACGACGTAGGTGTAATCACGCCCGTAGTCGGTGGTGTCGATTTCGATGGGTTCGCCGCGCAGCATCTGGCCGGTCCACTGGTACAGGGTGGACATATTGTCGCGGTGGCCGGTGATCCGCTCCATGGGGCCGTAAGGGGTGCTGACCCGCAGGCTGACCGCGCTGAACCCGTGCAATTCGCCGTAGCGACTGGTCAACTGCTCGCTGGCCAGCTTGGTGATGCCGTAGAGGTTGCCCGGCTGAGGATGGTCGTCCTCGTTGTAGGTCTGGTCCGGGTCGCGGGTCAGCCCGTAGGCGGCGCCGGAGCTGACGTACACGAACCGATCCACGCCGGCCAGCCGGGCCAGCTCCAGCAGGTTGCCGGTGCCGGTGAGGTTGATGTCCAGGATGTCCTTGCTACGGGCGGTCTCCCGGTCGGTGCGGTTGACGGTGAACACCGCCGCGTGAACCACCTTGTCTATGGAGTAAGACCCCCGCAGCGCGTCCAGTTGCGCCGCGTCCAGGATGTCCCCGGTGATGAAGGTAACGCGGGAGGCCAACTCGCCCAGGAATCCGCGTATCAAGTCATCGGCCGGCAGCACGTCCAGGCTCACCACATCGTGCCCCCGCGCTGCCAGCGCCTTCACTATGTTGGCCCCGACAAAGCCGACGCCGCCGGTCACCAGCGTTGTCATTGAATACTGTTCTCCATGTGTTGCTGCTAATCCCAACGCAAAACGGCATATATGAGGCGCAGATATTGGGTTGGGGCGCTGGTGTCAGTATGCCCACGTTCACCACCTAATTCAACCTGTCAATCCCGTAGCGGGAAACCCGTTTTTCCTCCCGCAACGTACCAGCGCAATTGCTTGCGCCACCCCTGCCCCCCGTATATCATTGCGCCTGAACCCAATAGTCAGTCGCCGTCCGGCTTCCGGCACGAGCCTTTGACCAATCGACCGCCCCCAGTGGGGCGTGGCGTCAGCAAAAGGAGCGAATCTATGAAGTACGACTATATCGTGATTGGCGCCGGTTCCGCCGGCTCGATCATCGCCAGCCGGCTTACCGAGGACCATAGCAAGCACGTGTTGCTCGTCGAGGCCGGGCCGGACTACCCCGAGTTTGAGCATCTGCCCGAAGAGGTCAAGTTCGGCTACAACACCGAAATCGACATCATGGTCAGCGACCACAACTGGCAGTTCGTGGGCAAGGGCACCGAAACCTCGCCGGAGATGATGGTTCCGCGCGGCAAGGTCACCGGCGGCTCCAGCGCCATCAACGGCCAGGTGTTCCTGCGCGGCGTGCCCGAGGACTACGACGGCTGGGCCGCCGCGGGCAACGACCAATGGTCCTATACCAACCTGCTCCCCATCTTCCGCCGTATTGAAACCGACACCGACTACGGCAACGACGACTTCCACGGCGGCGAAGGCCCCATCGTGATGCACCGCTTTGCCCGGGAGACCTGGCTGCCGGTCCAGAACGCCTTCAGCGCAGCCTGCGTCACCGCCGGGTTCCCCGAAACCTGGGACCACAACCACCCTGATTCCTACGGCGTCGGCCCCACCCCGTTCAACAACCCCAATGGCATTCGGATGAGCACCAACCTTGGCTACCTGTCCGAATCCCGCCACCGCCTCAATTTGACCATCAAGGCCAACTGCCACGTGCACCGGATACTCTTCGACGGCAACAAGGCCGTGGGCGTACAGTTGGAATCCGGCGGTGAGACCTTCGTGGCCGAAGCCGACGAGATCGTTCTCAGCAGCGGAGCCATCGGCTCCCCGCATATCCTGATGCTGTCCGGCATCGGCCCCGCGGCTCACCTGCGTCAGGTGGGTATTCCAGTGGTGCATGACTCCCCCGGCGTCGGTCAGAACCTGCGCGACCATCCCACCGTCTGGTGCACCTGGCGCACCAAGCCGGAGGTCGAGTTGGACGGATTGGCCCCGCGTTCGCAGCTGAGCCTGCGCTACACCGCCGACGGCTCTCCGCTGCGCAACGACATGAAAATCAGTATGCAGTCCTTCGCCACCGAGCGCATCAATCGTGGCGGTGACCGCATGGTGCCCCTGGGAGTCCGCATGACCGCTGGCATCCAGCTGGCGGCCGGCGCCGGACATATGCGCTTGCAATCCACCGACCCCTTCGAGCAGCCTTTCCTGGATTACAACTACCTACAGGAGGAGTCGGACCGGGTGCGCCTCCGCGATTCGGTCAAGCTCTGCCTGCAACTGGCGGAAGATCCGTCTTTCGCGGACATCATCCAGGAACGCACCGAGCCTCCCGCCGACGCCGCGGCAAGCGACGACGCTCTGGACGCCTGGATCGCCCGCGAGGTCACCACTTCGCAGCACATCTCCGGCACCTGCAAGATGGGGCCGGACAGCGACCCCATGGCCGTGGTGGACCAGTACGGCAAGGTGAAGGGCGTAACCAACCTGCGCGTCGCCGACGCCAGCGTCATGCCCGACTGCATCCGCGCCAACACCAACGTAACTTCCATGACCATCGGCGAGCGTGTCGCCGAGTTCATCAAGGACGGTCGGTAAAACGGTATGGTGTAGGGGCGAACAATCATTCGCCCCTACGCTGCGACAGGATCGTATGATGCCTCCCGCCCGCAAATGGACACGGATTGAAGACTTGGCGGTGCTGCACCTCTACCGGGGCAAGGTAGCCCACGACAGCCGCGAGGTTGCGGCCTTGGCCGCGGCGCTGGAGCGTAGCATCAAGTCTATCGGCGCACGGATGCAGGCGTTCGCCGGGTTGGACCCGAACAACCCTTATACGCCATCCGGCAAGGCGACAGCGTTGACGCAATCGGTGTGGGCCGAGTATCTGGCCGACCGCCCGGCAATTGCGAACGAGGGGCAGCGGGCGTATCTGGGGATACTGAATCGCTATGCTATGGGGAGGCCGTGACCGAGTCCTCGAACCCGGGTAACGGCGGTACGTGGATTACTTCCGCTAACCTGGCGTTGCGGAGATGGCGGCGCTGACCTACCTGCTGCAGATCCCCTTCCAAGCAAACTATCGCCCGGGTATCGTGCGCCTCAATCGCCTGCGCGTAATCTCGCTGGCTTAGTACCGCAGTAACAGACCGTTCAACTCCACCAGTGGAAGTTCTTAATGATACCGTCCCGTCGATATCCGTTTGCGGACGGGTAAGCTGGTAGATGTATCCGTAGATACGCTGGTCGTATTCCGGCTCGTTGATGCGAAAGCTTCGCGCCGCTTCCCGAAGCAACGGGACATCGCCATGAGAAAATGCAACCGGGCCGCGTTGGACTGTGGTAGGCCGCGTTATTGCCCAACTGAATGAAACGTCAAAAGCGGCGACATTCTCCACGAGTCCGGCCACTGCTTCGCAAAGGTTGGCACTGACGCCGGCAGCAACGACCTGTCCAAAGGCTGTTACGTCTCCTCCAACCGCTCGTTCCGCCGCTGACCGCGCAGCAAATAACGATTGGGAGAGCCTTTGCGCTACCTGTCGCTCCTTTGGATCCACTTCGTCTGCATTATCTGGCAGCAACGTCTGCAACCGAGGAGCTACTGCTGGCGATACTACAACCAACGCGAAACTGCCGCGTTCAGTATGTCCCAAATGCACACGTTGGAGATAGTTGGCGACCTGTCCACTCGTGACCGAGCGATATACTGGCCGGTCATCATCAAGCGAATTGGCCGCCGCTATCAGCATCCCTCTAGTGTGGTTGAGCATCGCATGGCTTATCTCAAATGGCAAACCCTCAGGGTCGGCGTCGATAGCCCGAACCCGCATCACGTCCCGGTCGGCAAGGGTCAGGTCTCTATAGATGGAAATTTCGTCCCGCTCCAGCGCCTTGGCGAAAACGGCGATGAGGTCTGAAACCACCATGGCATAATCGGCGATTATGTCCGTGCGCGGCAGGACAATGGCGGGTTTGCCATCGCCGGTATAAACGTCTGAATATTGACGATAAGTGCCAGTCCGTGCCCAACCCTCTGAGCGAGCATAGGATGACAGTGCAACGGGAGTTATGGCGCGCAAAGGGTAATGGTCATCAAATCGCAGCGTTGCCATCGTCTCCCCTCCTTGACCGCTCCAGTAACTCTTGCAGAGCGTAGTGGTCAAGCCGGTTATTCGCCGGAATCCTGACGGTTACACTGGCACGATTGCCGCTTTCCGGTGCCCCAAACAGCGAAACCCAATAGGCGCAACGGCGCATCACCAACTCATCGGCGGAAACAGTCAGCCAGTGGGCCTTATCTGCCGGCAGCGCTAGAACAACCAGATACCTAGGGACCTGCGACGGGCGGATAAGCTCCCGGTAGTTCTCAATTGGTGCCGGGTATCGGTACGAGTTGTCCGGGTGCAGTGCGCCCAGCCGGGTCGTAGCCTTCAGCTGCAATGCTATCGCAGGACTCAGATCACCACCAGCGTGGACGCCCATATCGATGCCGTCCCTGTCAAAATCCTCTTCCGAGACGGTATATCCGGCGAACCCCGCGACGGCTCTGACGTAGGCCCGTGACAAGGCCTCCTCGCGGTCAGCGTCGGTCAACAGCGCGTCCGTAGCCATGGCGAAGAGCCTTGCCTAGGGATCCCGACTACACCAGCACGCCAAACCCCGACTTGGTGCAGATTTCCAGCCGGTTGTGGTCGGGGTCGTGGAAGTAGAAAGCCTGCTGCCCGTCGTGGCGGGTCTGGATGTCGGTGCATTCCACGCCGATGTTCTGCAACTCGTCGCGGGCCGCCTCGATGTTGTCCACCTCAAAGGCGGTGTGGTGGGACGGCGCGGATGGAGCTTCAGGGTTCTCGATGATGTGTACCATGGCCCCGCTGGGCAACTGCAGCCAGTATAGGTTGTCGCTATCCACCATTTTCGGAATCTGCTTGACTCCCAGGACTTCTTGATACCATTTCAGGGCAATGTCCTTGTCGCGCACGTTGTAGGTGATGTGGTTGATGGCCTTGAGGCGGATGTTTTCGGCGTTGAGTCCCATTGGGTTTCCTCCGTTTTGCGTGTGGGTGAAGAGTCGTGGGCCGGTCAGATGCCCAGCAGTCGTTCCAGGTTGGCAAACAAGATGGCGTCTTTCTCGTCGCGGGAAAGGCTTTCCAGGCCGAGCAGCCACGATACAGGCCAGTCGGCGCACATATCGAAAGGCCAGTCGGTGCCGAAGACCACCCGCTCGATGCCCACCATGTCAATGAGCATCCGCAACCCTTCCTCGCTGTGGGTGAGGCAGTCGTAGTAGAAGCGGCTCAGGTACGCGCTGGGCGGCTGGTCGATGTTGGCCCGAGCCTCGGGGCGCACCTGCCAGCCCCGATCCATGCGCCCGATGCCGTAGCAGGCATAGCCCCCGCCGTGGCACAGGCAGATGTTGAGATTGGGGTAACGATCCATCACCCCGCCAAAAACGAAGGACGCGAAGGTGACGGCCCGGTCGGCCAGGTTGCCGATGGTGTTGGGCAGGTGGTAACGGCTGAGCCTCGATGAGACGATGGTGTCGCCGCCCTGGTGGATAAGGAACATCGCGCCCAGCCGCTCGGCGGTGGCCCACAGGGGGTTGAAGTACGGGTCGTCAAAAGTGCGCCCGTTCACGTGATCGCCGATCATGGCGCCCTTCAAACCGAGTTCGTCGACAGCCCGGATCAGCTCCTCGATTGCCGCGCCCACGTCCTGCATCGGCAGATGAGCCAGTCCGGCGAAACGACCGGGATATTCGTCTGTGAGTTGGGCCACATAGTCGTTGCACTCGCGGTGCATGGCAGCAGTCTGATCTACGCCCGCGTCATAAAAGTACATGTTGGCGTTGGTCGAAAGCACGTGAACGTCAACCCCCAGCGAGTCCATGTCGGCCAGGCGCTGCTCGGGCGTCCAGAAAGTGCGTGGATTGTAGCGGTGCTGATTGTACAGAGCAGGTGCACTGACTCCGTACCAGTTATCTCCGTTCTGCATCGCCACCAGCGCGCTTTCCGGCGTGATGTGGGCATGAACGTCCAGGACTCGTGCTGCCATGTATTGCCGTCTCCTGCGGCGCCAGTCGGTACTGGTACCCACTGGGCGGCCCGACATCGGTTCAATGGATTATAGACCGTTTCGGTGTATCCGTCAGGTAACCGTGGAAACTCCGGAGGGTACGCACGGCGTCGTTGCGCGGTGCGGTGTCCGTTGTTAAGATGAGCCCACAGGGTACAGATTTTTGGTTTCCGGGAGATTGGCGCGGTGCGTTTTCCTCCGTTGGTTGAAGGGCGTTTCATCAAGCGGTTGAACAGATTTGCCGCTCTGGTGGACGTTGACCGTCGGGAGTATCTGGCTCATGTCCCCAACTCAGGCCGCATGCGCGAGCTGCTGGTGCCGGGCTACCGGGTGCTGTTGGCGCCGGCCCCCGAATCAAAGACACGCAAAACGGCCTATGACCTGGCGCTGGTGGACACGGGCGCCGCGCTGTCCTCTGCCGATGCCCGCCTGCCGAACAAACTGGTCGCCGAGGCCCTCAACCAGGGCCGGTTAGAACAGTTTGGCCGTTATCCGGTGGTACGTCCCGAGAAAGTTTTCGGAAACAGCCGACTTGACTTCCTGCTGGATGGCCCTGACGGATCCTGCTACTTGGAAACCAAGTCTGTGACCCTGGTGGTAGGCGGCGTGGGTCTGTTTCCCGACGCCCCCACGCTGCGCGGCGTCAAGCACCTGCGCAGCCTGATGGCGGCGCGCGCAGAGGGCCACGGTGCCGCCGTGATATTCGTGATACAACGCGCCGATGCCAATGCTTTTGCTCCCCACGACACGGCTGACCCGCTGTTGGGCGAGACGCTACGTGAGGCCATGGCCGCCGGCGTGGAGGCGCGGGCCTACCGCTGTCATGTGAGCGAACGGTGCATCTCGCTGGCCGACGAGATTCCGGTACGGCTTTAGTTTTGTCATGGATACGCCTGGTAAGCACGACGATACTCTCATGGAGATATACCGGCGGTTGCTGGACGCCTACGGCCCGCAGGGCTGGTGGCCGGGAGACAGCCGCTTTGAGATGATTGCCGGGGCGATCCTGACGCAGGCGGCGGCGTGGCGAAACGTTGAGCAGGCGCTGGCGAACCTCCGGGCCGCCGGTGTCGACGACTGGCCGGCGGTTCACGACATTGCCGACACGGAGCTGGCGGATTTGGTGCGCCCGTCGGGGTATTACAACGCCAAAGCACGTAAGCTAAAAGCCTTCGCCGCCCACGTTTATTCCAACTACGGTGGCGACCTGGACGCCATGTTTGATGCTGATATAGGAACGCTACGCCATGAACTGCTGGGCATTTACGGAATTGGGCCGGAAACCGCCGACGACATTCTGGTTTACGCAGCGGGCAAGCCCTCTTTCGTGATTGACGCCTACACCATACGCATCATGCTCCGCGTCGGGTTGGCGCCAGCCGGCAAGGACGACTACGGCGGCTGGCAGGCGATGTTCCACGCCGGCGTGCCGGCAGACGTGCAAGTGTACAATGAGTACCATGCGCTGCTGGACCGGCACCACCAGGCGGCGTGCGCCAAGAACAACCCGCGCTGCGGCAGTTGTTGTCTCCGTGACATTTGCGCAATCGGTCGGTCGCGTACCACTATCCAATAGGGAGTTGCACCATGACTACAACGAAACCTCGGAGCGGCCTCCGATTGTCTGTAGAAGAGTTCATGGAGTTGGACGACACCTGGGACTGGCGCAAAATGGAGCTGGACGATGGAGTGCTTTATATAATGCCCAGACCGAGGATAGTGCATAACTTTGCCCAGAACGAGTTTTATCTGCATTTTGCCAGTTACCGCAACCGCTCCGATGGGCTGCCGATTCAGGTCTATACCGACGTAATCGTGGCGCTGTCGTTGGAATCGCGCCGCCTGTACGCCCCCGATGTGACGGTGATTCTGCCCGGGAATCCCTGCGTCGTTAATGACCGGATGGTGGAAGGCGCGCCGGACATCGTAATAGAAATCCTTTCCTCGGACCGGAACCGCGACTTGGTACGCAGGCGCCAGGTGTACGCCGAGGCGGGTATCCCCCACTACTGGGTTGGCGACCTTCGGCAGGACACGCTTACGCTGCTGGAACTGCAAGACGGCGTTTATGTGGAGCGGGCTATCCTGACCGCTGCCGACACGCTGACCACGCCGCCGTTGCCCGGATTCGCCGTGCCGCTGGCCGAGATATTCCGCCACCGCAGCCGCCCGCCGCACCAAGGGGAATGATGGCGAGTTCAGATCCCCGGCGAACAGTGCGTAACCGTCCGTTCATCTGCGGTTTATCAAAAGGTAATTACATATCTGAGGAAATTTCGCTACTCCCATTTCAAAGTCGATGGGTCGGATCCTGATAAACATAGCTGCGGAATTCGTAATTGCCTCAAGGGACTCGACCTTCTTAACGTCCTGATTTTCGGACGGCATCGACACTGGGGAACTGCTCATGGACGAGCCCCCCAAGCTCCCGGCCACAGCCGGCAGCAATTTGCGACCCGAGCAGTGATAGTGGCGCCGTGGAGCATTGCCACGGTAAAGAATAACGATGACGGGGACTCCCGGCAGTTCGGGAGAATCCAAAACGGAAACGATGGCCCGTTGTGTGCTCATTCGCTACTCAGATACCGAAAACGTGCTTCAAGTAGTCGCGGCCACCGTCTGGGAACAGGATATGCTTGTCCGTAAAGTCATTTCTGGACCACTGTTCTGCACTGTAACGCTCTTTCAATTCATCGTAAGGGGTCGCTGAAATGATAAAAGAGTCAAGCTGCACATTAGGAAGGTAACAGTTCAGAGTTGGTGAGGTAAATTGGTCGAAAGAGGGTTGCGGGGCACGGCGCTACCGGCGGTGGTTATGTCATATAACGGATATGGATCGGGAAATCAACCTCGCCACTGCCGACCGGGATGTCCTCATCGCCATCATCGTCCGGCAGCAGGCCATCATCGAGCGCCTGGAGAAACGGATTGCCCAGCTGGAAGGGCCGGCCAAACCCAGCGGTCCCCGACGGATGCCCGGTCTGAAACCCAAAGCCGACCGGAAGCCTGCCCAGCCCAAATTGCCACGCGAGCCGCGGCCCCACGGCTTTGCCCGGGCCCGTATGACGCCCACCCAGCGGGTAGAACACACGGTGGATCAGTGCCCCGACTGCGGGACCCGGTTGTCCGGCGGTTGGGCCCAGCGCACTCGGGAAGTCATTGACCTGCCCCAGGTTCCGGTGCAGGTTACCGAGCACGTCTATATCGCCCGCACCTGTCCCCGGTGCCGACGCCACTGGACGCCCCGAGCGGCAACGGACGACGTGGCACTGGGCAAGCAGCGTCTGGGGGTCAACATCATCAGCCTGATTGCCGCCTTGCGGGAGGAGGCCCGGCTGCCCGTCCGCACCATCAGGTGGTATCTGGACGCCGTGCACGGGTTACGCCTCAGCCTGGGGGCCATCGTAGCTGCGACGCACCAGGTGGCACGAAAAGCCCAGGCTGTGGTGGCGGGCATTGTGGAACGCATCCGGGGCAGTCCGGTGGTCCACGCCACACGATCTTTGACCAATCACACCGGCTGGCGGGAGGACGGCCACAACGGCTACGTGTGCGAGCCCTTGACCAATCACCTTCAGCACCCCCACCGAGCGGTATTTTCTGCGGCGGGGCCGGGGCAAGACGGTGGTGGATGAAGCCCTGAGCGATGCTTTCTCCGGAGTATTGGTCAGCGATTTCTACGCTGCCTACCACCATTACGATGGCCCCAAGCAACGCTGCTGGGCTCACCTGCTGCGGGACATCCATGACCTGCGCACCCTCTACCCCGATGATACGCCACTGGCCAGGTGGGCCGACGCTGTCCACGGGATTTACGACCGGGCCAAAACCTGCACTCATCCCCGGGCCAAGCGGCGGCGCACCGCCCAACTGGCCCTGGAACGACAACTGCTGGCCCTCTGCCAACCCTTCCGGCACGACCCGTCGGCAACCCAGGCCAAGCTGTGCCGACGCATCGAGCGCCACCTCAAGGAACTCTTTGTCTTTGTGGCCGAACCGGACGTGCCAGCGGACAACAACGCCGCCGAGCGCAGCCTGCGCCACCTGGTCATCAGTCGCAAGATCAGCGGCGGTACCCGCTCGGAGCAAGGCACACAGAGCAAGATGACCTTGGCCTCTCTCTTCGGCACCTGGCGCGCCCAGGGTCTAAATCCTCTCGCCGCTTGCCGTCAACTGCTCATTTCCCCGCAACTCTGAACTGTTACCTCCGCGTCTCTGAGAGGGCGCACCGAGGGACGAACGGCGTCGGCGAAGTGAGCTAGCACCGCCGCATCGAGAGAGTCGGTCTTGGCTAGGGTACCGGTGGCCCTGGCGAAGTCCCTGACCTGGCGTGGGTTGACCACCACCACCGGCAGCGCCGCAGCAGCGAGAGCGGCCACCAACGGCAGTTCCAGACCACCCGTTGCCTCCAGCAACACCAGGGCCGGACCTAGATCCACCATCTGGGAGACCAATTCCTTGATTCCGGTCTCGTCGTAGGACACGACCCATCTCTGTCCCGTAGGCCGGACTGCAACGTCTACCTGCGCCTTTGAGACATCAATGCCTACGAAACTCGGTTCTCCTTCCATCGGTACCTCCTGTGTGAACGTCGGCCCTTCCTTGTCGGCCCTTCCTTGCATGATGCGGGCGCAATTGGCCCGGGCAACTGTTCGGGCTCTATCAGGACAGGATGCGACGACCAGGCTGGCCCACGGTTTTCTTCAACCCAGGTTGGATCGGTCTGTCGCATCCCTACGTACCATACAAGGTTGTGGGCCATCACCTGGACCGCCAGCCAGGCGGCATTGGCGGCGAAACGGCCTGACGGGAGATTGTTCAGTCCGACACCATACTTCAGGTCTCGGATAGCATTCTCGATCTCGGCATGGCGACGATGATCGGCCTCCGGTTCCAGGGTGTCCCCGTCCCGATCGGTGATGCAGCCGTGGTAGCTGTAGCTGGCGAAGAGGGCCAGCTGGGAGTTGGGCGTGGGCTGCACCCTCCGCACGATGAGCCGCGCCGTTGCGGCGTCGGGCTCACCTTGGAAAGGTGTGTGGGTGGTCTCGGCCACGTCGCCAGCGCCGTCCATCCAGTAGGGGATGGGTGTCCAGTCCGCCTCCGGTATCGCCTCGATGAGATTGCGCAGGCTCTGGTGTTGGCGGATGGTGATGGAGTAGCGGACATCCATATCTCGGCAGACCCCGACCATGGCGTGGGTGTAGAAGCCGAGGTCGGCCCGCACCGTGAGTGGTCCGCTGGCCCCAGCGTAGCGTACCCGTCCCACCGTCTCCCGCCGGAAGTGGGCGGCGCCCCGAACGGTGTTGGCGCGGCCCTCACGCAGCCGAGCCATCAGCACGTCACCGGTGCCAGCCCCAGTCGTCCAGGCCCGGGCCAGCAGCGGGTGATAGCCCCGCTGGCCGGTGTAGCCGTGGTGGCGCGCGCCCTCCTTGGCCGGACCGTAGGTCTCGCAGATGGTGGAATCCAGGTCGATGGTCAACGGCCCGTGATTATTCAAAGATCGGGGTCCGGCTCCAGCGGCCCAGGCCCGTGCCAGCAGCTCCCGGCTCACCCGATCCAGCTGGCGAGCGTGGCCCCAACGGAAGCTCCCCAGGAATGTCCCCAGCGTGGATGGGGCCTTGACCACGCCGCCGATGGCGCGGGCCGTCCCGCCGGTGCGCAACACGTCGGCGTCGTCGATGCAGTCGCCACCAGCCAAGGCGGAAAGCCACCAGCGTCATCATCTTATCGCCGGTGTTGGCTCCACCTGGGGCACGGCCCAGGTCCAGGCGCCGGTCAACCAGTTGGGGCCGGCCCAGATGCCAAGCCAGCGTGGACGGCAGGATCAACCCAGCATTGCTGACCAGGCGGTGGTCGTCGCAGGCGATCTGGATGCGGTCGGGGTCGTTGAGTGGTAGCATCTATTTGGTGCTCCTGTTTCGGGGTGGGTTTGCCGTTTCACAAACCATTATCCCCGAACACAGGGGCACTTTCTTATCCCTTCAACCCGCCCCGACACTCATCTCTTCGGTGGATTGGGGATAAGGCAGAGTACCAGGATCAGGAGGACGGAGGGCAGAAACACCAACCCGAAGCCAGAGAACACGACTCCGAAGATTATAGCCCCTATGATGGTAGTAGTCGCAGACCAAGCTAATCCAAGGTAAATTAGGGCCAGAGCTATCCACATCATTTTTTTCATTTGAAACTCTTTGCATGACAAACTTGTCCATGGGAAATGCTTTGCATCGAAGATACCGGCGGAGTTCTCAAGGAACATCTGCCGGTCGAGATGATGCCTGTGATTAGTTTCGCAGGTCTTCAGACCTCCAAGTGGCATTGTGTCGGAAAATTGCTAACCGTTGGTGCTAGTTAATATCAGAGGACGAATTGGGCAATGGAGCGATGGATGCGTCCGTTTTCGTCCGGTTCCAGTCCATCCCACTGCACCAGTATGTTGAAGGCGGCCATCAGGTAACTCAGATGCGCCTCAAATCCTCGCCAGGTGTTATGACGCAGCTCCTTGCTGCCCCACACCGTGGTCATCATGGAGAAGGTGGTTGCCACGATCATCCGCACGTTCCATTGGCCGCGACGACACCGTTTCACGTTGTCTGGGTCGCCTTTGGCGCGGTGCAAGCCGGTGTCGGTCAGGATGATCATCTGGCCGTCGTAGCAGGCCAACAGGGGTAAGAACCGCTGGTCATGGACGTTGGCAGTGGCGCAGTCCCAATCCACAATCAGCCCCAATTTGTTGAGCACGACGCAGAGTTTGCCGCCCACGATCCAGCGATGATTGGACTTGCCGCGCCGGCCCACCTGATGGAGCTGACGCCCCGCCCTTACCGGATGGCCCAGTGCGATGCCATAGCTGTCGGCCACGCCCAGGATGGTGGGCGGAGCCAGGAAACAGCTGGTCCAGCAGGCTTTGGCTTCCAGGCGGCGGAAGCGGCGGGTGCGCTCGGGCAGCTGGGGAAAGAGGTCTCCATAGTTGTGCCGGAGCCAGTCGTAAAAGGCGCGGCGGCTGACGCCCTTGATGGCGTAGCGCGCTCCGATGGTGATCACCTCGCCCAGGGAGCGGACCGCTTGGGGATGATGGGGAAGTTCGGGCAGGGCATCGTCGATCCGGCAATAGAGTTCGGTGATAAAATCGGTGATGTTCACGGGGTTCCTCCGCTGTCGAGCGTATCAACATCAGCATAAGGAACCCTGTGGCATTTTCAATATCATCTCAAACTAGCACCAACGGTTACTAACGACCTCTCCGTAGGCATAGAGCCCGGAGTGAATCAACGGTTATCTTTGTCTGATGGAACTCACGTAGAGCGTCGTGAAGTAAACCGCGATAAAGAAAAGACCCTGCACCAAACGATAAGCCGCACCAAGAAGGGTTCCAACAATCGCAAGAAGAGAGTCAAATCCTTACGCTGGGAGTGTTATCGTAATAAGGTTAGGAATCGGAAGGAATACCATAGGATTACCACTGGTATCGTAAAGAAGTACGGTAAAATAGCCGTCGAAAAGACCGCTATCCAAAATCTCACTAAATCAGCCAAAGGAACGATTGAGGAACCCGGTACTAATGTAGCCGCTAAATCTGGCCTTAATCGTTCCATCCTAGAACAGACCTGGGGACAACTACGCCAACAACTCACTTACAAGGCAGAATGGGCCGGTAGAGAGTATGTAGAAGTTAACCCAAGAAACACATCAAAGACCTGCTCCGGATGTGGTAGCGTGAGGAAGGGTAAATGGAAGGATTACCGAGTATTTTAATGTCCGGTATGCGGCCTAACTATTGACCGTGACCTCAACGCCTCACGAAATATCCTAAATAGAGCGAACTTTGACACGGGTGGCGATAAGGTCGATACGTCGGCTCCCGTGGGTTGTGAGACCAGAACGACAGCCAGTGTATTCTAACATCCTCATTTGGCCAACGGTGTGCCGATGACGGCAGAAACCGGCTTCGTCAACGATGCGACGAGCCCTTGGGCCGGCAACTTGGCGCCGAACCGGAACAGCTGGAGCAGGTTGTGCCCGGTGCAGATCAGCAGCCACTCCCCTTTCACCTTCTCCAGCCCCCGCAGCCGGAACTGCCGGAACCCTCGACCCTGCTTGATCTGGCCGAAGGCCGGCTCCACCGTCGCCACCCGCAGCGCATAACTTTGCCGACCCTTTTTCGTCAGCAACTTCCGCCGCATCCGGTCCCGGGGCGACAGTTGCTTGGGGATGCGGCCCCTGGGCGCTGGCGGCAACACTCGGCCGTGGCGGGTTCTCTCCGGCGCGACGTAGGGGTCTGTGCCCCGCGCGTAGAGTTCGTCAACCACCCTGGCTGAGTAGTAACCATTGGTGCTAGTTAATATCAGAGGACGAATTGGGCAATGGAGCGATGGATGCGTCCGTTTTCGTCCGGTTCCAGTCCATCCCACTGCACCAGTATGTTGAAGGCGGCCATCAGGTAACTCAGATGCGCCTCAAATCCTCGCCAGGTGTTATGACGCAGCTCCTTGCTGCCCCACACCGTGGTCATCATGGAGAAGGTGGTTGCCACGATCATCCGCACGTTCCATTGGCCGCGACGACACCGTTTCACGTTGTCTGGGTCGCCTTTGGCGCGGTGAAAGCCGGTGTCGGTCAGTATGATCATCTGGCCGTCGTAGCAGGCCAACAGGGGTAAGAACCGCTGGTCATGGACGTTGGCAGTGGCGCAGTCCCAATCCACAATCAGCCCCAATTTGTTGAGCACGACGCAGAGTTTGCCGCCCACGATCCAGCGATGATTGGACTTGCCGCGCCGGCCCACCTGATGGAGCTGACGCCCCACCCTTACCGGATGGCCCAGTGCGATGCCATAGCTGTCGGCCACGCCCAGGATGGTGGGCGGAGCCAGGAAACAGCCGGTCCAGCAGGCTTTGGCTTCCAGGCGGCGGAAGCGGCGGGTGCGCTCGGGCAGCTGGGGAAAGAGGTCTCCATAGTTGTGCCGGAGCCAGTCGTAAAAGGCGCGGCGGCTGACGCCCTTGATGGCGTAGCGCGCTCCGATGGTGATCACTTCGCCCAGGGAGCGGACCGCTTGGGGATGATGGGGAAGTTCGGGCAGGGCATCGTCGATCCGGCAATAGAGTTCGGTGATAAAATCGGTGATGTTCACGGGGTTCCTCCGCTGTCGAGCGTATCAACATACAGCATAAGGAACCCTGTGGCGTTTTCAATATCATCTCAAACTAGCACCAACGGTTACTAACCGGCGTCAGCGGACACTTCCTTTGGGATCACGCCGGTGTTGCCGATGGTCTCCTCGACCATGCCCGTCGCCTGCTGCTGGTCCGATGTCTGGTTCGTGGCCGGCGCCGCCACAATCACCTGGCCCTCGCTGTCCACCACCGCCTGACAATGGTACGCCGGCACGAAATCCCGCCCGCCCGGCGCGGGCATGATCCGGGACTCCGCATCAGTAAAGTTGCGCTGGACCTGGTCGTCGGGCACCCCCGGATGCTCCCGGCTTGCGGCCTCGGCCTGTTCTGCCGCCGCCGGCGCTTCCGCTTCCAACGCCGCCAGGGCCTCCCGTAGCTGCTCCAACCGACCTTCCCGAAAGGCCAACTCCTCCGGCAACTCATCACCACGCCTGTCCTGACCGTACCGACGGTCTGCCGCGTCATCCGCTTCCGGCGCCTTCCGCAGCAACTCCGCCACCTCCGCCGCCAACTGCGCCGACTGCTCCTGCATCCGCCCGTAACTCATCGCCTGATGCTTCGATGCCTTGGCCTTCACCTTGGTCCCGTCCAACGCCACCTGCCCCAACTTCACCAGTCCAGCCAACTGGCACCATGCCAGCACCTGCAGGAACAGGTCCGACAACTCTGCCCTGTGGTCCTTGCGAAAGTCCGAGATGGTGCGGAAGTCCGGCGTGTTGTTGGCCGCCAACACCCGAAACGCGATGTCCTCGTGGAGCCGCTGGGCGATCCTCCGTGATGACGCCACTCCAACGCAGTAGCCGTAGAGCAGCACCTTGACCATCATCTGAGGATGGTAGGGTGGTCCGCCCCGCCGCTCTGGCTCGTAGCGCGCGGTGATGTCCGACCGGTCCAACTGCTCAACAACGTCGGAGATGAAGTAGGCCAGGTGGTCGTCCGGCAGCCATTCCCGCAGGGCCGCCGGCAACAGCAACTGCTGGTCGGGGTCATAGGCGCGGTACGTCTTGCTCATCAGCGGCTCCCCTCTCTCGATGCTTGTGCCATCATACCCCCAATGGCTCACCAGCCGTGTTACTCGGACAGGCTGCTAGTGTCCTGTATTCGTAGTTCGTCGTATTACTCTGAGGCATTCCACCAAGACAGGAAAACGGTTTTCTTCTTGGAGCGGAGTGGCACAAAGGCACAAGTCAGCACTTTATTTCCGACGAACTACGGATACACCACACTAGTGTGGTGTAACTGAAGTAAGTAGTAAAAGTATGGGTTATGAGGTATCCTCCGGGTGAGCAGTTCCGAGGGAGGATTGACCATGGCCATCGGACGACCAATGCCACCGCTAATTCTGGACGAGGTGGAGCGGGAAACACTGGAGCGGTGGGTGCGACGTCCGAAGACAGCGCAAGCGCTGGCACTGCGGGCCAGGATGATCCTGGCCTGCGCCGAGGGCCGGAGCAACACCGCCGTGGGCGCCGATCTGGGGGTGTCCGACGAAACGGTGGGCAAGTGGCGTTCCCGGTTTCTGGAACGGAGGCTGGACGGGTTGTCGGATGAACCCCGCGGCGGTCGGCCGCGGTCGGTTACCGATGACGACGTGGAACAGGTGATTACGCTGACGCTGGAGACCACGCCCAAGGACGCCACCCACTGGAGCACTCGGTCCATGGCCCAGCGGTCCGGCCTGAGCCACAACACGGTCAGCCGCATCTGGCGTGCCTTCGGGCTGCAGCCCCACCGCACCGAGACATTCAAGCTGTCGTCGGACCCTTTCTTCATCGAGAAGGTGCGGGATGTTGTGGGTCTCTACCTGGACCCACCCGATCGGGCGTTGGTTTTGTGCGTGGATGAGAAGTCCCAGATTCAGGCGCTGGACCGGACCAGGCCGCTGTTGCCCATGCGCCCCGGACCGGTGGAACGGCGCACCCATGATTACCTGCGCCACGGCACCACGTCGTTGTTCGCCGCGTTGGATACCAAAACCGGCAAGGTGATTGGCCGCTGCCACCGACGCCACCGGGCCGTGGAGTTCCGCAAGTTCCTCGATACCATCGAGGCCGAAGTGCCCGCCGACCTAGATGTCCACCTGATTGTGGACAACTACGCCACCCACAAGACGGCGCTGATCCGGAACTGGTTAGCCAAGCGGCCTCGGTTCCACCTGCACTTCACTCCCACCAGCGCGTCCTGGCTGAACCTGGTGGAGCGGTGGTTCGGGCTGCTGACCGAAAAGCAGTTGCGGCGCGGCGTGCATCAGAGCAGCGGAGAACTGGAAGCCGCCATCTACGGGTTTCTGGATGTTACCAACGAAAACCCCAAGCCCTTTGTCTGGACCAAGACCGCCGACCAGATCCTGGCCAACGTGGCCCGCTTTTGCCAACGAACTTTGGATACATGACACTAGAAGACCCCAAGGTAATCTTGCGAGACCCCACCGGCTCCCGCCTTATGACGGTTAACTATCCAGAGATCAGATGGATAAACGGCGACCAAGGCGGAATCGCATCTGATGAAATCTCCGGAAGCGTAAAAAACGCCAAGCTCGAGGTCCGGGTGAACACCACCGACACCTACATCATCCTGGCGCAGGCCAGCAGGGGAGCAGGCACCTAACCCTGACCATTAGATATACTGAACGAGAGCACCCCATACGCTCCAGGAGCAGGGCCATGGGAGCCACAGCCAGATACACCTTCCCCGTAGCCGCAGCACTGCTGCTGGCCATCATGGCAGCCATGCTGCTCACCAGCGACGTGTTCGCCCAGAACGCGAGACCCGGCCAGCCCACCGGCCTGTCGGCAACGGCTGAGGACCACGACACCGTGACACTCGCGTGAAACGCGCCCACCAGCGGCGGCGGCGTCGACCGCTACCGGGTTTTCCGCCGCGACCGGGACGACTCGACCAGCCGCCTCTCCCGGGTCGGCACCTCCAACACCACCTCTTTCACCGACGACGGACTCGAAGCCTCCAACCGCTACCTCTACAAGGTCGCAGCCGTCAACAGTGAGGGCAAGCGCGGACCCCGCTCCGCCAAGGCCACCATCACCACGCCGGCGGCAACTCCCGGCCAAGTGACGTCGGTCACCACCAGCCAGAGTTCCGGCGACAACCCCGTCACCGTCACGTGGACCGCCTCCGAAGGCGCAACCAAGTACCAGGTCGAACGCGATGAAGTGCCGACACTCGTCTCGGACCGGGACGTCTTCGACAGCAGCACCGCCACCACGACCTACGAGGACAACGGTACCGAGTACAACACCAAGTATGCCTACCGA
Organism: Dehalococcoidia bacterium; assembly: GCA_965197635.1. GTDB lineage: Bacteria > Chloroflexota > Dehalococcoidia > Lucifugimonadales > UBA3495 > Bin87. The sequence goes on along the minus strand of CBDANN010000008.1, from coordinate 1,566,517 downwards.
GTCCGGGCCGGCAACGACCACGGATACGGCCCCTGGTCCGACGGCGCCCGCATCACCACCCAGCGCAAACCCGGCACTCCGGCAGCGCCGGCTAACCTGACCACGGCGAACACCTCATTCGGCGACATAACCCTCGCCTGGGGTGATCCACCCGGTCCTGAAGCAGTCGACCACTACTCGGTCATGCGGTTGAACTTGAGCGACATGGGCCAGCAGGAAGTCGCCAAACTGGACGGAGACGCCGCGTCCTACACGGATGACACGGTGCAGGAACGAACCTGGTACAGCTATTGGATCTACGCCAGTAACGAACACGGCGACAGCCCCAGCACCTCTCGCCAGTCAATAGAGACCCAGGAGCGCTACGCCGCCCCCCCGCACAAACCGGCCAGCCTGGACCTGTCGGAAGACACGGCCGGTGAGATCGTAGTTACCTGGACCGCGCCCGCCAGCGGGCCGGAACCGACCGCGTACCGCCTCTACCGCCAGGTAATCGGCGAGACGACGGCCATGACTCTCATAACCTCAGTCTCAGCACCCACAACCGCCTACACGGATGACTCGGTTCAGGAAGGGATCTGGTACGGTTACGAGGTCAGGGCCGCGAACGGTCAGGCCTAGTACTACAGTCGCGCTTACTTTTGGTAGGATAGGCCCATGATTACTGTTGAGAGCGGAGGAGTTGGAAATGGGTCAGACATTACTGGAGCGAGAGGATGTGCTGGACTGGGAGGTTGGGCTCCAGGCGCTGCACGGGCGTATCGCGTCGCGTTTCAGCCGCAGTGAGTCTCGGCAGCGGGCGCTGGCGTACCTGCAAGGATTGCTGGGGTCGGTGGAGCGCAAGAACGGGTGGCAGTTGGCGGAATATGCTGGCGACGCCACCCCCGACGGGGTGCAGCGGTTGCTGGCGGTGTACCACTGGGACGCGGACCAGGTGCGGGACGACCTGCAAGGGTACGTGGTGGAGCATCTGGGCGACCCCGGCGGGGTGCTGGTGGTGGATGAGACGGGGTTTCTGAAGCAAGGCCAGAAGTCGGTGGGGGTGAAGCGTCAGTACAGCGGCACGGCGGGGAAGGTGGAGAACTGTCAGATCGGGGTGTTCCTGGCCTATGGCAGCCGACGGGGCGCGGCCTTTCTGGATCGGGAGCTCTACCTGCCCCAGGAGTGGGCGGAGGATGTGGAGCGACGGCGGGAAGCGGGAGTGCCCCAGGACGTGGTCTTTCATACCAAAGCACAACTGGCTCAGGAGATGATCGCCCGCGCGGTGGTGGTTGGGGTGCCCTTTGCCTGGGTAACGGGGGATACGGTGTACGGCAATGCGATTGGTCAAAGATCGTGTCAACTGCGGCGGTGGCTGGAGGAACAGAGCCTGCCCTACGTGCTGGCGGTGAAGAACAACGAGCCGCTGTGGGCGGATACGGAGGATGGCTCAGCACAGGTGGCAGCCCGTGAACTGGCCCAGCAGATACCTGATGACCGGTGGCAACGTCTGAGCGCTGGTGAGGGCAGCAAAGGGCCGCGCCTCTACGATTGGGGTTGGTTGCCGATACGACCCTGGTCAGAGCCAGGTCAGGGGCATTGGCTGCTGGTGCGTCGCAGCATCGCCGATCCTGAGGAGCTTGGCCTACTACGCCTGTTTTGGCGCAGCGGAAACGCCGCTGGCGGAACTGGTGCGCGTGGCTGGCACCCGGTGGATCATCGAGGAGGTCTTCAAGGAGGCCAAACAGGAGGTGGGGCTGGATGAGTATGAGGTGCGCCGGTGGGTCGGCTGGCACCGGCACATCACCCTGGCGCTGCTGGCCCATGCCTTTCTGGCGGTAATCCGGTCCTATGCCGCCGGTGGCGACGGTAAAAGGGGGATATGTTCCCGGGAGAACTCATCCCACTGACCGTGCCCGAGGTCAGACGACTGCTATGCCGGCTGCGGTGGCTGCCACGGGGCAGTCCTGCCCTGACCATCCATTGGTCAGGCTGGAGACGGCGGCACCAGGCCCGGGCCATGCAATGTCACTACCGGAGACGCCTTCAGACACCTGTTCCTCAAGCGCGACTGTAATACTATGCCGCCGGTGGCGACGGTAAAAGGGGGATAGGTTCGTGGGAGAACTCATCCCACTGACCGTGCCCGAGGTCAGACGGTTGCTGTGCCGGCTGCTGTGGCTGCCACGGGGCAGTCCTGCCCTGACCATCCACTGGTCGGGATGGAGACGGCGGCACCAGGCCCGGGCCATGCAATGTCACTACCGGAGACGCCTTCAGACACCTTCATCACAAGCGCGACTGTAGTACTAGGGCCCAGCCAAGGGACCCGACACCATCAAGAGCAAGGTCCAGACCCCCGGCGTGCCTAACGAGATCGCACGCCTCGACGCCACCGAGGACACCGCTGGCGAGGTAGTGCTCTCCTGGAGAGTGCAGAGCGGCGGCCCCGAAGCCACCGGATACCGGGTTTACCGGATGCGGCGCACAGCAGGCGGCGACTAGGGCCAAGGCGACGTACACATCGGCACGGCCGCCGGTGACGCCACCAGCTATACGGACGGCACCGTGGACGCCGAGGTCACGTACGAATACTCCGTCCGCGCCGTGAACGCCGCCGGCGAAAGCGGCAGCCACCGGCGGGAGATGATCACCACCAAGGCGCAGAACCCGAGCACTCCCGACGCGCCGGACGGAACGGACGCCAACCAGTAGCGATACACGCCGTCTCCCCAGCAGGAACAAACATGAGCCATCCCTAATTTTGTTGGGGTGTTGTGGGGAAGGGGGATCAGTGAGCCACAGTGCGCTGAGAGCTGTGCGCGATCTGGAAAGCGGTATCGCGGATTGGCGGTACCGCTCTCCGGTTCTGTGGCACCAGTTATGGAGGAGTTCTTGGACCAAAGGCGCCAGATTGGGCGTCAGTAAAGACATCAGGAAGGCACCGAAACGACCATGAGATACTCCGCGCCGCTTTCCGCGGAGACCTCAGCCGGGTCGGCCTCGCCTACAAGCCGGCGGGACGCATAACCAGGTGCCATTCCGACTGACATCTGGGAACTTACCGGACGTTCGCCATTGATGCTCCGATCGTACTCCAACTGCTCACGTGCCACCCTGCGCATCACCAGCCGATCATTCCCTACCAGCTGGTCGTCACCGGCGGACTCGGTCACCAACGACACCTTGCAGCGTCTCGGGGTGGTCTGACAGGATCCCCATGTACCGCCGCAACTCAGTTTCGCGCCCGCTTAGCTCAAACTGTTCATCGCAGGTCTTGTCGCCTCGTTCGTCCACGAAACAGCACCGGGTCACACCGTTGGGAACGATCTCAACTTCGAGGTACAGGTCGCCTAACTCCCAATCAGCCGGCACGTCACCATCCCACGTCGGGCTTATGATCGGAGCCGGCCCATTGGCCGGCAGTAACTCCTGCAACAGCAGCAGCAGACGCACTACCGCTCCATCATTGAGGGGATGTGCCCCTTCGCTACTCCAAGCGTCCTGCCCCCAAGGCAACTGACTCAAGCCCTCTGCCACCGGCACGAACCAACCCAAGAGCACCGTCAGATCCGGATCCACCGCTCGGTCAATCTCCGCTACGGCGCTGGAACCCGCCAGACCGAGGCTGTGGGTGTCGGAGCAACCATTCCAAAGCCCGCTCCGACCATGAAGCACAACCTGACCGCCGGCACCTCCCCCACCGCCGAGGGCCGCATTGGTAGCCATTTCCATTGTCTCGCGGATGGACCGTACCGTAAATGCCGTAAGGAAGTCGATTGACCGAGAGGAAGAGACACCATGACCATCCAAGTCCTGCCTCCCCAGGTCGCGGCTCGTATCGCCGCCGGCGAGGTCGTCAAACGTCCCGGGCTGGGTCGGCAACATCACGGCAGCACGCTACCAGCGGGTGACGAGATGCTCTCGACAGTCGGCGGTGCGGGACATCAACCACCTGATCGATCTCGGCATCCTGGCCAGGAACCCGTCCAGCGGCAGGTCAACCTCCTACTGCGTCCAGCAACTGCCATGACGCTGACAAACTCCCCTGACCATGCCCGGATCTCCACCACATAGCCGCCAGGACGGGCGACGGCGGCGTTTCAGGCCTTACCACCGCAGGGGTTTCAGGCTCCCTTGTGGACCAGCTGGCGCGTGGACCAAGCAGCGCCAAATTACTGACAGCCGGCCATTGCGAGCCAGCCGCCGAGAACAATAGCCTCGGAGGCATTCCCGCTGCTGCGAGTCGCGTCATGGCCATCCTTCGAGAACCCCCCTACATCTGGACCACCTGCCTACCCAGGCTGCTGACCGACGAGAATTCATGCGAATGAGCCGCCTGGTTCAAGGCTCAACACCGGAACTGGACCAGAACACCGTCCGACTTCAACCAAGCCCAGTGGATGCTGAACCACACGGAACTCCTGAACCAACGGCGAGCCAACTGGGAAGTCGGCGGATACGAAGTGGACTTTGAGGGGCAGAACAGCTTCCAGCTCCGCGGCAGTTCCGCAACGCTGGCCGGAAACCCGACCTCATCGCCCTAATATTACAACGACGGTTGGTATGATAGGATAATCGGCGAGTTAGCGAAGGCTTCGGGAGGTGGGGCTGGGCGATGGATGCGGCAGACCTTGAGCGGGTGTACCAGGCCTTTCAGGATTTTCATGACTACTTTGCGCCAGCCTTTGGACGCCGGGAGACGCGGGAGCACAGTCGCCACTATCTGCAGGGCCTGCTGGTGCAGTCCCAGGAGCGGCGCAACGCCGAGAACCTGTCGGAGGCGGTTGCGGCGTCGCCGCGGTCGCTGCAGCGTTTTCTTACCGAGGCGCCTTGGGACGACGACCTGGTGATGGGCCGGCTCCAAGAGTACCTGGGGTCCCGACTGGAGCATCGGGAGCGGGTATGGGTGCTGGACGGCAGCGACTTTCCCAAGCAGGGTGTGAAGTCGGTGGGGGTGGCGAGGCAGTATTGCGGCAGACTGGGGAAGGTGGCGAACTGCCCGGCGGGTATGTTCTTGGCCTACGTCAGCCCGTTGGGTCGGGCGTTGGTGGACAAGCGGCTGTATCTGCCGGTGGGCTGGACTTCGGACGCTGAGCGGTGCCAGGCAGCGAGGGTGCCGGAGCAGAAACGCCGCTACCGGTCAAAGACGGAGTTGGCGTTGGAGATGGTGGAACAGGCCCTGGCTCGGGGACACCTGCGTGCCGGATGGGTGGCTGGGGATGACGCTTTTGGGATGTCGCCGTCCTTTCGGGAGGGACTGTCAGCCCTGGGGATGGGTTACGTCCTGGACATTCCGGCGAACTTCACGGTGTGGCCTGAGGAGCCCGAGTGGATCAGTCCGGCTTACCAGGGTAAAGGGCGCCCCCGCAAACCCAAGCTGCGGGGCGGACAGCGGCGGACCATGGGGGAGCGGGCGGCTGCCATTTCGGAGGAAGCGTGGCGAGCGATCACGGTGGCTCAGGGGAGCCAGGGGCCGCGGGTCTACCAGTTCAGCGCCCAGCGGGTGCGGCCCACCGCGAAGCGGAAACCCGGCGAGGTCCATTGGGCGGTCTTTCGACGGAACCTGGACGGCAGCGAGCCGCGCTACTACCTGTCCAACGCCGCCGCGGACGCTCCCTTGGAGACCTTGGCCCAGGTGGGCGGCTCCAGATGGCGCATTGAAACTGAATTCGAGACCGAGAAGAGCGACGTGGGGCTGGATGAGTACGAGACCCGCACCTGGAGAGGATGGCATCATCACGTCGCCCTGTGCCTGCTGGCGGGGACATTCCTGCTGACCCTGCAACAGGATTGGGGGGAAAAAGATGCCACTGATTACCAGGCCGCAGGTGTACCGCGTGGTGCGTGAGATGCTGCCTCGACCGCGTTTTGGGCCGGAAGAACTGTTGCGATGGCTGGACGGCGTCCAGCAGCGCAACGAGCGAGCCCGACGCTCCCATCAGAAACGCCGCGCCATCCGCTATGCGCCCACTGGTGTCCCTCCCTAATCCGTCGTTGTAATACTAGTGTCCTGTATTCGTAGTTCGCCGTATTACTTCGAGGCTTTCCGAGCGGATTGGAAAAGAGTTTTCTACTCGATACTGAGCGGCGCAAAGGCGGCGGTCGGCACTTTATATCCGGCGAACTACGAATACACCACACTAGCGATCCGCCGCGGTCGGACGACTTGGAGCCTTTCATTTCGATGCGGTACCGCTTGCCTGCGATCAGCGGCACCTTGAAATAATCTGCGTCGAGGGTCACTTGCATCTTCCCCCTGGCGTTGCCGCCGAATGGCTGGAGGTAGCCTGTGGTGCTGGCGTCGGAGGGCAGGTCCTCGCCCGGCGGCTCGGATACCGAGTGGTAGAGGCGGTTGGGACCGTCGCTGGCTGCGGCGTCGGTCACGCTGGGGTCTATGTCCGTGCAGGTTACCGGCCACTTGCCGAAGTTGGTCAGCGTCACATCGTAGGCGCCGCCTTCGTTGAACCACCCGTGGCCCACGGAGATATAGACGATGCTGGTCACGTCGGGCTTGACGGTCTTGCGGACGCTTTGGCCCTGGCCGCCCCAGGTCTCCTCAGTGTTGGGCATGAGGTTGCCCAGGCTGGTGTAGATGCCCCGCATGTATGGGTCGTGAAGGGTGAGGCCCTCTGCCTCGCCAGCCTCGGTGTCGTCAACGCCGCGGATGTTGATCTCGTAGCAGTGTCCGCCCTTCATGACGGGGCGGTACCAGTCGCGGTCGTAGTTGTGTTCGATACGGCCCCTGATGCGGGTGGGTTCCTGCCGTACCCGGTGGGCGGTGATGTCAACGGCGGTTTCGGTGGTGTAACTGTTCAGACTTGGTGGGGTGAAATGGCGGAAAGAGGTTCCGCGGAGCGCTGGCGTTGGTGGAGGTGGTTATGTCATATATTTGGGATGGATAACGAAATTGATCTGAGGATCGCCGACCGGAATGTCCTGATTGGCATCATCGTCCGGCAACAGGCGATCATCGAACGGCTGGAGAAGGGGATTGCCCAATTGGAAGAGCCGGCCAAACCCAGCGGTTCCCGGCGGATGCCCGGTCTGAAGCCCAAAGCCGACCGGAAACCGTCCCAGCCCAAGAAACCACGCCAGCCGCGCCGACACGGCTTTGCTCGCACCCGGATGACGCCCACCCAACGGGTGGAGCATGTGGTGGCCGAGTGTCCCGACTGCGGAACTCGGCTGTCCGGGGGTTGGACCCAGCGCACTCGAGAAGTCATTGACCTGCCCCAGGTTCCAGTGCAGGTTACCGAGCACGCTTACATCGCCCGCACCTGCCCACAGTGCCAACGCTGTTGTACGCCCACCGCGCAGCGGAACTGGCCGCCATAGTAGAACGCATCCGAGGCAGTCCGGTGGCCCATGCCGACGAGACCGGCTGGCGTGAGGATGGACACAACGGCTACGTGTGCGATCTTTGACCAATCGCCTTCAGCACACCCACCCAGCGGTACTTCCTGAGACGGGGACGGGGCAAGGCGGTGGTGGATGAAGTCCTGGGCGATCAGTTCGCTGGCGTGCTGGTCAGCGACTTCTATGCCGCCTACCACCACCCGAGCCCTTGACCAATCGCGTCCCAAACAATGCTGCTGGGCCCACCCCTGTTCAAGCCAGGGACAGGCTCTGTTGCGGGACATCCACGATCTGCACATCCTCTACCCCAAGGACGACCGGCTGGCACGGTGGGCTGACGCGGTCCACAACTCTACCGCCAGGCCAAAGCCTTCACCCAGCCGTCAGGGAAACAGCGTCGCACCGCCCAACTGACCCTGGAACGCCGCCTGCTGGCCCTCGGTCAGCCTTTCCAGGATGACCCGTCGGCTCCTCAAGCCAAGTTGTGCCGACGGGTAGCGAAGCACATCAAGAGCCTGCCCCGTACTGGATACGGGGAACTCTTCGTCTTCGTGGCCGAACCGGAGGCGCCGCCGGACAACAACGCCGCCGAACGCAGTCTGCGCCCGGTGGTGATCAGCCGGAAACTCAGCGGGGCACGCGCTCCGCCCAGGGCACTGACACCAAGATGACCCGGGCCTCCGTCTTCGGCACCTGGCGGGCAAAAGGTTTGAACACCCTCACCGCCTGCCAACAACTGCTCGCTTCCCCTCAACTCTGAACTGTTACCAGAGGCATTCCTTATTGTCGTTTATCAATGGCTCAGACTGACAAATTCGCTGTCCTTTTGAACTGACCGAATCACTGGACAACGACACTCGGGCGGAGCAAAACTGTACCACCGGGGCAGCGCCTGGCGGCCACGGCCGGGCTGGCGGGTGGGCCCCCGCCTTGACGTCGGGTCCAGTGTTGGCGTCCGCGGGGCACTAATCGGCACCCGGCCGGGCTGGCGTTGCCGCCGCTGCGGCGGCGTTCCGACGCTGCCACCGAGGCGGTAGCTCTCGCCATTCATTTCCAGGATGTGGGCGTGGTGGGTGAGGCGATCCAGCAGCGCGCCGGTGAGCCGTTCTGACCCAAAGACCTCGCTCCACTCGTCGAAGGGCAGGTTGGTGGTCACCAGGGTAGATGCCCGCTCGTAGCGTTGGCTGAAGACGTCGAAGAGCAGTTCCGCTCCGGTGGTGGACAGAGGCACGAAGCCCAGTTCGTCGATGATGAGCAGTTTGAGGCGTGCCAGTTGTCGCTGTAGGTTGAGCAGCCGGCGCTCATCCCTGGCCTCCATCAGTTCGTTGACCAGGGCGGCGGCGGTGGTGAAGCCTACCGACAGGCCGCGCTGGCAGGCGGCCAGACCCAAGCCCAGAGCGACGTGGGTCTGGCCGGCGCCGCTGTTGCCGATGGCGATGATGTTTTCATGATGCTCGACGTATGCACACCGGGCCAGTTGCACGACCAGGGCCTTGTTAACCGAGGGGATGACGGCGAAGTCGAAGGTGTCCAGGCTCTTGGTGGCGGGGAAGTGCGCGGCGCGGATCCGACGCTGGACCTTGCGCTGGTGTCGGTCGATGAGTTCCAGCTCGGCCAGGCGGAGCGGGTAGTCGGGATGATCAGCGCCTTCCTGCGCGCATTGGGTGGCCAGCTGGCGGTACTCCCTGAGGAAGGCGGGCAGCTTCAGTTCCTTGAGATGGTGCTTGAGGAGCACTGGGATGCCACGTCGTGTTTCGCCCGAGACAACCGTGCGGGAAGGCCACGCTGCCCCGCATTTGTCGGAGATCATAAGGACGATGATGGCCCGTATTTGGCTAGGTTTCGTCCTCTTGCAGATGTTGATTCATGGAGGTTGAAATCGTGGTTATAGATCTTACGCCCATTCCTCCGGGCATCTATGCGCGGGTGGGTACTCCGGGCCAAGAGCGGGTTGGGACGCCCCTTGATACCCAGGTGGCCACTCTTCTTGTGTTGGCCGAGAGGGAGGGCTACCGGGTGTCCGAGAAGCACATCTACCGCGATACCGTTCTGGGGCGTCGACGTTGAGGCGCGGTTTTGAGGGCATCATCGCTGCGCTTGAAGCGAAAGAGATTGAGGTGGCACTGATTCTTGATCCGGAGCCTTGGCCGCGGTTCCTTCGAGATCTTAAGCCTCTGCAACCGCATCGCCGAAGCGGGTGGGGGGTTCGGTTCATGTGCGGTCCGTCCGGAGACACCGAGGAGGGCCGGCGTCTCATGATGATCATGGGTTGGTGCCGGACAGGAAAGGTTGAAGCTCGCTGAGCGGACGATGCGCGCCAAGCGGGCCACCGCTGCTTCGGGCAGAATGCCCATCGGAGTTGGTGGTCAGGGAATAGTCGGGTACGAATACGACCCCATCACGAAGACACGGAGCATCAACGAGCTCAAGACGGCGGTTATACGGATGGTGTACGAGCGGTGCGCCTCTGGGAAGAGTGCTCACGACATCGCCAAAGAGTTAAATGCCAGGGACATTTGTACCACGCGTGGCGGGTTCTGGCCTGCCCGGACCGTCGAGAACATCCTGCGGCATCCATCATGTATAGGCTGGGATGTGTACGGGAAGTACCGATGCTGGATCATTTACCTCAACCGAGGCACCAGGGATGAAAAGAAGAACATCGAGCGTACTCTCCGACCCGAAGGTCAGTGGATTTGGATTGAAGGCTTTTCGCTTGCAATCGTCGACCCTCAGTTGTGGGACACGGTGCAGGAGCGACTGGATATGCCTCGCGCCAAGGTTCAGGCGGCAGATAACGCCGTTGACCGAGCTTCGCCAGCAGTGTGAACGGACGCTTCGGGAACTTGAGCGCCAGCGTGAACTGGCGCAGGATGCTGACAGGTTGAGAGTTCTGGTGACGGAAAGGTGTCGGGAGTTGGCCGACGGGCTGGAAGATCTCGATTTTGAGGGCAAGCGGGCACTTCTGAGCGCTTTGGGGGTTAAGGCGCTCGCGGTGTACGGCAAGGTTTCCATGACCATCACGGTTACTGGAAAAAGCACTACCACTGGACGTACATCGGCATCAACAGATAAATGGGCCTACACCGCGTTGCTTCGGATCCCCGAGGGTGCTTGGCCGGTGCCCGAACTGCGTGGGCGGAAGCGCATTACGAAGGCGGGTGGGTGTCCCGGTTGAGAGTGTGTCCGGCCGGGAATAACGTCAGGAATGGTGGTGTCCGGCAGTAGAGACTCAGGCCCGGTGGTTGTGTACCTGTTCGGTGCCACGGAGGAGGACACGTCGGCTGCCTATATGCACTGGACCGTCGAACCGGGCAGGGCCGCCGGTCCGTTGACGGCGCGTGAGGTCGAGGTGCTGCGCCATCTGGCGTTGGAGTGGGAAGTGGCGCAAATTGCGGCCGAACTCGGTTTGAGTACCCGCACCGTGCGGAACCACTCCACTAACCTGCGTCGGAAACTAGACGTGGGCTCGAGTCTAGATGCCGTGGTGGTTGACGTGAGGCTGGGGTTGTTGACGTTTGACGATGGCGGGTCGGGTGTGAAAACAGCTGGCGGTGCCACCTGTGGAGACGCTCTGCCGTCACCGGCACCTCGTAGTTGGTGGCCGTGTCGGCAGTTACGACGGCGGTGCCTAGCTCGTCTCGCACCCCCTGACCAGCCTTTGCGAGTCCACCGACGATACATCGCCGGATCGCGGCTTCTGTGGCGTTGTGGTCAGGGTACTCGTCTTGGATTTGGCTGGTGGCGACGGCTGAGTCCACCAAGTTTCTGACTGTCGTCTCGGTGGTGTACTGCGTTGTCAGCGCGGCACTGCAGGCAACGATTTACACCTGTTACGTCGGGTGTGGCCCAGCACCGGTGCGATGGCTTCCTCGTCCCAGCGGAAGTTGGTCCAGTCGTCAACTTCGTGCATATGGGTGGGCCGGCCACGTTGAGGTCCGGAGGTGTGGTCAGGCTTGGCCGTCAAGACGAACTTCGCACGAATGCTTCTCCATCTATCCCCCCGGGCTCGGTCCTGGCAAACCTAGTTCAATCGCGCCCTGATCAAACTGCGCGCCCTGCCAATAGCTTCCTGACGGCGTCCGACTCCTGCGAGAGACTGTGCAATCGCCTGCCGCATCGGTGCCTAGTATACGATCCTGACGGTCTCCGCCTGCGATCGGCGCTGATGATGGCTCCCAGTGCCGCTACTAAGGGCCGTCAATATCCTTCTGGCGTGGTACCCGCAATCCGAATCGTCTATTTCTATCAGCGCCACGGCCGCGTCGGCCTTTTCCCTGGCCCATCACCCCGTCTGACCGACACCGCCCAATCCCTTCGGTGCATTCGGGCTTAGCCGAGGTGGTCGGTGCCGCGGGGCCGGGATGGCTAGAAGGGTTAGTCCAAGATTGGACTGTAGGCCGTGGTCCCCAACAGCGGGATGCAATCGGGGCGTGTGGATGCGTGGCAGCATCTTTTGGGTTCTTCTGACTTGGGATTATTCCCCGTTTTGAATCTATTTGACAGATGCCTAAGCGAACCCTTGCTAATCTTCAGTACGCTAATCTCACGCCTTTGCGGTGGATTTCGGGTTAATTGAAACCTGCTGCGTCCAATATTTCTTCGACGAATCGCCGACCTTTGGCGATCTTGTCTGGTGATTCCGCGGTCTCGTCAATCACTTTTTGCATCGTTTCACGGAGCGTGGCGAGACACGCTGGGAGGTCCGCTTCATGCAGGGCACGAGAGTCCACGGCAATCAGGTAAAGTTGCTTCGGAGAGTACACCCGGGTGCTTAGTAGCTTCGTCGTCGCAAGCATCGCTAGATGAAAGCGAAGGTTGGTGCGCTCTGGTGTTGATACACCTGCTTCGGGTGTTTGAAGAAAAGCGTCGACTTCCCTCTGGGCGTTCGCTGCCCACAGGTAGATTTCCAGTGAGATGTCGCTTGAAAAAATAGTTTTATAAATGTCGTCGGACTTCAGCAGTGATGACGGGCGTGCGCGCGAATCGTCCGGTCTGCTCAGTCCAACGGCCATTACTATTTGAGCGAGCAGAGGAATGCCAATAATCCGGTCCTTGGGCATTCCGTTGTTGCGGTAGTAGTTTTTTCTGCGGTCGTAATATAAGCCTTTAGATTCGAAAAACGCCTCAATCCTCCGCTGAGTATCATCCGTCGCTCGCAATGACGCTTCAGGAACGCTCGTTTGCCTGTTCGTGGCGCGTATCACACGATCACGTGTAGCAGGATCCTCGGTCTGAAGAATTCTGACTAACAGCGTCCGGTCAAAAACCGGGTGTTCTTTTTTTGCAGCCGAAATGGCATGAAACGTAGTGTACGACGTTTGCAGCCCGTTTACGATCTGGACGTCGTCCAAAGTGTAGGTCTTTCCTTGAATTGACGCTTTCGAGCACACGATCGTGACGCCGTTGTTTAGCCACCAAAAATCAGGAGCTTGCTCGTCTTCGAGAGAATCTCTGATCTCCTTGTTGATCTCAATATTGCCCTGGTAATCTCTGACATTCCAGTCGAAGATATGTCGATTTAGGTTGCCATCTTTGTCAGTAAGGAACGCCACGTAATCCCTGAGAGATACCAACGCTACGTGGCTGGTGCCGCTCGTGGCGTTCTCACGATACGTAAGCTGTAGCGTATAGTTGGGCACTGCGCTGGCCGAAAGCCAAAGTTCGTCAGCTCCAAAGAAGGATACGACACCTGTTGCTCCGGTGACGGTTTGGCTGAACTTAGTCTCTAGGTCCTTGGCTTTTTGCTGGACCTTTGCATTGATGGTATCTGTGTCGCCACGAGACGCATAAGAGAACTCGATCCGGGTGGTGGGGTGGCGGATTGCCAGCAGTTGTAGCGCACGTCGAAAAAGCGAGAACCGCTCCACTAATGCTGGGGAATATAACGTTTCCAGTTTTTCGTCGGTTTGCCCCAAGTTCAAAAGTCTCTCCGTGGAAGAGGCGACTAGGTCAATAGGCGTCTCGGCAAATGAACTCTCCGTTTTTGCTTGGATAAGTCTGAGCGTCAGGGCTATCCCTGGGCTGATCCTGGAGGTCGAAAAATCGCTGTCGAATATTTCAGAATCGTCGTCGATCAGTCCGTCTCCCAAAAAAGTGTAGACGCCGTCGATGCCACCGTCGTTACCTCCCCCGACGATGCCGGAGGACAGTTCCTCGGTGGAAACGTCTGAGTCCTTGAGGACCTGCTCCGAGGCAAACAGCTCGAATGCTTTGTCGTCGGCGAGAGGGGTTTCCTGTTGGGCCTTTTGCTGTTTCAGGAATTGGTCGAGTAGCATGCGTGTGTTGTTAGACAACTTGGTCCCTTCCTAGCGATTGGTGTGCGTTCTTTGCTCAGTCGGTTGGGTCGAGCCAATGTTACAACATTTTCGGCAGGTCTGTGATTGCCACTTTCCGCTAGGGTCAGGGAAGGAGGCGGACGATGGGGATGTTCATTCTGGTTTGAGGGAGGGTGTAAACGGCGGCGGTAAATTGGACCGCGTGGGCGGCTCCATCGTCAGCTTGTGGTGGAGGAAAACCGTACCGTCCGTCATCCTCCGTAAGGTTGTTCAGCGAGAGTCAGGGTAGCTGAAATGGGAAGTTTGCTCGGGTGGTGGTGGCGCAGCAGGAATGATGGCGCGATCTGACTGGTCTTACATGGGCGCGTCTGACCTTGGGGACGGCCCTAGTGTCGTTGATGCCCATCGTGGGCGGTGTCTATCCGCTCACGACCGCTACTGCGAGGCGTCATTCAGGTAGGTTAGCCAGAAGCTCTGATCGCTTAGCCAGGACCGGAAGTCCGGGTTCTCGGTGTAGGCTCTGAAAAGTTCAGTGTTGGTCCGGACCATTGACGTGATCAACCGGCGCAGCGCTGCGTCGTGCTCGATCCGGGCATTCTGCGGGTCGGAGTTGAGTCGGGCGTTCTGGTAGGCGGTGTCGGCGACTACTTGCTGAGGGATGTTGCGGATCAACTCGGCGACCTTGTCGGCGTCCGTGAAGTCCGTGCCCCAGGTTTCGTTGAATGTGGCAACGATCCGGGAAAGCGGCTCCAGGTCGGGGTCGGAGGGTCCACCGCCGCCTCCGACTAGGATCGGATCTATCTCGCCATCCTCGTCGGCGAGCGACAGCCGTTGTGCGGCTTGCTTCTCGGCCCGATAGCTGTCCATGTCTACGGTTTCGAGGATCCCCTTCGACAGGTCCTCATTCTCCGGCGCCGGTAGTTTCGGTATCAGGAAGTTGAGGAAGATGGACAGTTTCTCCCATTCAGGGTTGGCGTAGGGCAACACCTGGGACAGGAAGGCGTAGAGCCTGACGAACGCTTTGGCGGATCCCTTGAACTCGACCTGTGCGTCTTCGCTCATGGCCGTGTACGGGGCGACACAGGCGTCGGCAATGGGGTCGAGGGCGCCCCGGTCCTTGCCCCCTAAGTAGCCTTCGACGAGTTCGTCCACCTGCTGGGACGTGTAGACCTGACGGTTGTCGAGTGTGGCCTTGAGGTCGTGGAGTTTGTCGGGGTCAGTTTCGTCCGCCAACATGGTGGTCTGGTAGTAGTCGGCGAACGATTCGCGGATTACGTCCGAGCTGTTCATGAAGTCCAGGACGAAGGTGTCGGTCTTGTTGGGACAGGCTCGGTTGAGACGTGAGAGCGTCTGGACGGCCTTGATGCCGGCCAACGTCTTGTCCACGTACATGGTGTGGAGCAGCGGCTCATCGTAGCCGGTCTGGAACTTGTCGGCGCAGATCAGGATGCGGTAGGGGTCCTCCTGGATCTTGTCCGGGATCTGGCTGGACGGGAACCCGTTCAGTGACGCCTCGGTCACCGACTGGCCTTGGTGTTGCCGTTCGCCTGAGAAAGCGATGATCGAATGGTAGGGGTAGCCGTTTTCCTTGATATAGGCGTTGATGGCGTGGTGGTAGTCAATGGCGCGGTCTACGCCGTCGACGACCACCATAGCGCGGGCGCGTCCGTCGATCTTGCGGGGCATGAACACCGTCTCATGGAAGTGGTCGACCATGATCTCCGACTTGCGGGCGACGGCGTATTCGTGTCCTTCGACGTAGCGCCGCAGTCGACGCTGGGCGCGCCTGGAGTCAAACTCAGGATCGTCGTCGATCTTCTTCACCAGGCCGAAGTAGCTGTTGACGGTGGTGTGGCTGCCCAGCACGTCGAGGATGAAGCCTTCCTCGATGGCCTGCTTCATGGTGTAGCTGTGGAACGGCAGGTGCTTTACCGCGCCATCCGGCTGCGGGTCAGGGTCTCCGAACAGCTCGAGGGTTTTGTTCTTAGGCGTGGCCGTGAAGGCGAAGTAACTGGCGTTGTCGAGCAGGCGGCGGTTCTCGATGATGCGGTTGATCTGGTCCTCGAACGTGTCGTCGTCATCGTCGTCGGTCTGGTTGCCCAAGGACACGTTCATCGCCGCGGCAGTGCGCCCGCCCTGGCTCGAATGAGCCTCGTCGATGATGATGGCGAACCTCCGGCCCCGGTGCTCGTTGGTGATGGCGTCGATGATCAACGGGAACTTCTGGACGGTCGTGATGACGATCTTCTTGCCCTCGGTGATGAGCTGTCGGAGGTGAGCCGAGGTTTCGGCGTGACCCACCGTGGAGGCGACTTGGGTGAACTGGCGGATGGTGTCGTTGATCTGGGTGTCCAGCACCCTGCGGTCGGTGACGATCACGATGGAGTCGAACACGGGTTGGCCGTCGGTTGCCAGTTCGACCAGCTGGCGTGAGAGCCACGCGATGGAGTTTGACTTGCCGCTGCCGGCCGAGTGCTGGATGAGGTAGCGCTTTCCGGCTCCGTTGGCTTCGGCGTCCTCGAGGATGTCGCGCACCACCTTGAGTTGGTGGTATCGGGGCCAAATCTGAGTGTCGCCGACCTTCTGGGAGTAGTTCTCGATGATGTCGGTCAGGCTGGCCGGTGTGAGTATTTCCTGCCAGAGATAGTCGGTTTTCAGGCCGCTGGCATTGGGCGGGTTGCCGGCGCCGTCGTCTTTGCTGCCCTTGTTGAACGGCAGGAACACGGAGGCTTTGCCTGCCAGCTTGGTGCAGAACCGGACTTCCTGCTCATCCACGGCGAAGTGTGCGGCGCACCGGCCGACATGGAACAGGTCCTCGCGGTGGTTGCGGGTCGTCCGGTACTGCTGGACGGCGTCATGGACCGTCTGCTTGGTGAGATTGTTCTTCAGCTCGAAGGTGGCGACGGGCAGGCCGTTGATGAAAAGCGCCAGGTCGAGGGCGCGTTGCTTCTCGTCGTTGCTGTACCGCAGTTGCTTGGTGACGGAGAAGCGGTTCTGGGCGTATCGTAGCTCGGCGACGGTGTTGCCTGGCGTGGGGGTGCTGTAGAACAGGTCAACGTGGTGCTGGCGGTGGTTGATGCCCCGGCGCAGCACGTCGATGACGCCGCGATTGCGGATCTCGCGTTTCAGCCTTGCCAGGAATTGTCGGCGAGTAGGGTTGTCGGAGTCGATGGCTAGAGCGGTGGCAACATTGCGTTGGGTGGCAACTAGAAATGCCGAAATCTGTTTCAGGTCCACGCAGTTGCCGCGGTCATATTCGGTGGGTTCACCGGCAATCCAGCCGGTGGAGTACACGGCGGGCCGCTCGCCAAGCTCCCCCGAGTTTGAAACGTCTCCGCGGCCATCGGCAAGCAGACGGACGATACGGGCTTCCAGGCCGCGCTCGGTGGTGTCGGTCAATCTTGCGCCAGGAGCCTCTGGTGGCCGGACGCCCTGATGCAGCATTGCCTCGTAGAATACGCCGCGCCGGGCATTGCTCCAATCCGTCGTCAGCGGAATGTCCGAGAAGTCAATCTGGTCGTCGGGCAACTCGGCGAGCGCTTTGAGTTCCTGTTCCTGTTCAGGCGTCAGCCTAAAATTCTCCCTCGGCGTAGTCATTGATTTCACTCTTTTCCGCCTTTCTGGCGCTGATGATTCTCCCGACATCCTCTCCTGTTGCGCTGTCGTATTCCGGCCAGGTATGCGCTACGATAATAATGACTCCATACGCTTCGCCGATGGTTTGCCAGCGCTGCTCTAACGGATAAAGGTCTTCCCGGGTTGAGGCGAGCGGGTCAAAAAATACCAGTTGCGCGGTTTCAAAACGGATGCCGTGTTGACGTTGGTTTATTTGATTTTTCGCTTCGTCCCAAGTCCAACGCAATTGGCAAGCTCCTGAACG
The DNA here is from genome assembly GCA_965197635.1 of Dehalococcoidia bacterium. Classification (GTDB taxonomy): domain Bacteria; phylum Chloroflexota; class Dehalococcoidia; order Lucifugimonadales; family UBA3495; genus Bin87. Next base: position 1,549,021 of record CBDANN010000008.1, on the reverse strand, counting down.
GGCGCGCCCGTATTTTACAACAGCCTGGTATTTGGAGTAAGGCCGGCTACCTACCCATCCGCTTCCAGAGAGGCAGCCTGCCCAGTCACCACGTCGGCAAAGAGGTGGGTGTGGTAATTCTGCATCAGGTGAGTTGGTGGTGGTACCGTCGGACGTGAGGCAAGGGGATTGTGTAGTGTATGCCGTGATATTGGAACAGTGGACCGGCAACTAATTTGCTGCTGGGAGCGCATTACTCTGGGAATAACCTTGCGGTTAATGGCTGTAGCTTGAGCAAGGCGTCTTCGTTGCCTGCTACAAGTAAGGCCAGTATTGTGAGAGCTGCCATGTGCGACGTAGCTTGGGCGGCCACGACTTGTGGAAGAACCCCCGTGGGCTCAACGTCGTTATGCCGTATGTGGACGGCTGACGATGGAATCTCGTAGCTTGTGATGTGAATCAGGTTGGCATTGGGATGTCCTTGTGAAGCGCTTCGCAAGGCTTCTCGGTGCGTGGGTCGCTTCCAATAATCCGCCGGTTTGCCGGGCTCGCCACCCATGCTGTACCTGATTTGAGCCTTACGGTGTTCTGCGGCTTGGCGACTATCGTAGCCAGTGTGTGTCGCAGACGTGATGTGTTGCAAAGCTTGGTACTCGCGTGCCATCGAATACTGCTGGAATTCTTTGAACTGATTGTGGTCGTGTATGTATCTCAGGATGGCTAGGCGCTCTGCGATCGCCCGTTGGAGGATGGCAGCGTTTAGGTCATGCCCATGGCGGATGAGCGAGGAAAAATCCTCTGCCAACTCGGTACATCGGCGCAGGAACTGGTCGGCTATGAATTCGGCTGGCGTTAGTTCATCGGCGTGATTGAACGCGTGATGTCTGGCGAACTCCGTGATCTCGGAAAGGTTATGCAGCAGGTCGGTGGTTTGCTGGTTCATCTGGAAGCCTTACTGAGTGACCGGGCCTAGTTGGGAATTGCGGACGTCCAGTTGTCCGGTGACCACGTCCGCAATGAGGCGGGTGCGGTACTCGTTCATGAGGTCGATCTGGTGCTTTGCGCGGCTAATCGCGTCGTCGGTGGTGCGCGTTGCTTCTTCTAGGTGCTCGCCGATCTTGGCTTGTTCAGCCAGCGGTGGAAGTGCCAGCCGGAGGTACTTCAACTGAGAGCTGTACACGTGCATGATTGTTATGCCTCGCCCCATACACGATTTTTGGTGGGCTGCACTCGGACTGTCGAGCAGGAATCCCAAAAACTTCGGGTGGGTTTCGGCGCATGGTCTGAACATGATGACGTCGCCGCCGCAGTACGCTTTGCCGTCGATGAGGTTGACCACAGATTTACCAATGTCCTCGATAGTTTCACCTGACCCCGCGAAGAGAACGTCGCCGTACTGCATCGGGGCGTAATCATGCGCCCGATGTGGTGGTATGAAAGAACGGGTCTCTCGGACAAAATACTTGTGGGAGGTGTAGATGTCGCCATACCGCACGCAAGGTAGTCCTTCGTCGGACTCGTCGTCTTTGGTTCCGCCGCTGCCTTTGGAGAAGGTACCTAGCTGGCCGAGTTGGATGGCTTGCCAGTGGCTAGGTATGTCGCCCAACTGTGGCACGCCGGACGGTTTGAGTTCAGCGTGCTCGTCGAGACCCTGTGTGACCGCCTGTTGGATGACGGCCTGCCGCTGCTCTTCCAGCAGGGCGATGAGCCGCTCTTTGGCGCTGATGTAGCGGTTGATGAGCTCGTCGGCGTGGTCGAGGTAGCGGACGATGGCGGCTTGATCGTCTGGAGGGGGATTGGGGAGGAGTTGATCTGCGAGTGTAGAAAACCTGAAATCGGTTGACCTCTCTCTGATTCCGGTTGCCAGGGCAGCTATCCATTGAGTGCGAGCCATTTCACGAATAACGGCGGCGTAGTAGTGGGCATTAGCGACGGGAGACATCGTGCAGACTGAGTAAACCGGCGTAGCTTTGCCGTCTGAATCGCTGACGCCAATTGCTCCAGCGAAAGCGTCCATGTTGTGTACAACTAGGTCTCCTGCTCTGACGCCTTGATAGCCGATTTCTTGGAGTGATTCCGTGAATCCTTCGGTCCTCCTGTTTTCGCGTAACGTGACGATGCCGTCCCTGAAACACGTAACGACTTTGTCGCATGGTCGGGTTGGTCGTTCCATCTTATGGAACAACCATTTTGCTCGTTGTACACCCCAATGATTAGGGATTTGGCGTAGCCAAGGAATGCCAGATGGTCTGTACTGGCTGTGGGGCGTTAGATGGGTTTTCATCTGCATGGCCGTTGGTGATCGCACTAGGTTGCATGAGGTCATGCAGTCGTAGTCTGGGCGAGTAGGTTTGTGAGAAGTCCCTCGCTTTCGCTTTCCAGTGCCAGAATGTCGGCGGTGATCTCTTCCAGTGACCGCATTGGCTGCGGCTTGTAGAAGTGGCGGTTGAAGTTGATCTCGTAGCCCACCTTGACGTTCGCTGGCGTGTACCACGCATCTTCGGCGTAGGGTAGCACCTCGCGCCTTAGGAGTGCCTCGACGCCGCCCTCTTCTAGGAGGGAGACATGCTCGGTGTCCCGTAGGTCCGGGTCTGGTTCGTACTCGACGACTGCGGGTTTGCCTCGGACTGTGGCATCGAACAGGCCGCATAGCGGGTCTGCCTTGGTGCCATCGGTGTGGACCTTTTTGATCACTGGCGCGGCGTTTTCGTCGCGCTGTCCCTCGTTGCGGAATGTCCGGATCTCGGCGGTTCTGTACACCCGATCAGGTTCTGTGCCAGCCACTCGAAGCGGTCGTTCGACCGTTACTTTCCAGTACCCGAACGCCTCGTTGGGGAAGATCTTCGATTGCTCGGTTTCCTCGAGCGCCATGAACGCCTGCGTGATGCGGTCGATGTCATCCTCGGTGAGTTCGCAGTTCTTCTGACCCATGTTCCGGCGTAGCGGCGTGAACCACTTGGTGGCGTCGATGAGCTGAACTTGGCCCTTGCGGTGCTCGGCCTTTCGGTTGGTGAGGACCCACACGTAGGTGGCGATGCCGGTGTTGTAGAACATGTTGAGCGGCAGGGCCACGATGGCCTCGAGCCAGTCGTTCTCTATGATCCAGCGTCGGATGTTGCTTTCGCCTTGGCCAGCGTCCCCTGTGAACAGGGAGCTGCCGTTGTGGACCTCCGCGATGCGGCTGCCCATCGGTGTGTCGTGCTTCATCTTGCTGAGCATATTTGCCAAGAACATCATCTGGCCGTCGCTGGAGCGGGTGACGAGCGAGTAATCGGCGTTGTTGCCGTGCTCGATGATGAACCTGGGGTCGGTCATGCCTGACCTGCCGCCCATGCGGTCGAGGTCGGTCTTCCAGCTCTTGCCGTAGGGTGGGTTGCTGAGCATGAAGTCGAAGGTGTGGTTCCCGAAGGCGTCATTCGAAAGCGTGGAGTGCTGCGGTCCGCCGACGATGTTGGCGTCGGCGTCCTTCTCGCCCTTGAGCAGCAGGTCGGCCTTGCAGATGGCGTAGGTCTCGGAGTTGATCTCCTGGCCGTACAGGTGGGTGGACACTTGCTTTTCGCGCATGGTGGCCATGTCGTGCAGGGTCTGCTCCGCGATGGTGAGCATTCCGCCGGTGCCGATGGCGCCGTCGTACAGGACGTAGGTGCCGGACTGAATCTTGTCCGCCACGGGCTGGAATACCAGCTGGGCCATGAGCTCGACGGCGTCCCGGGGCGTCCAGTGCTCGCCGGCTTCCTCGTTGTTTTCCTCGTTGAATCGGCGCACCAGGTCCTCGAAGATGGTGCCCATGGCATGGTTGTCGAGGCCGGGCAGTTTGACGGTGCCGTCGTCGTTCTTGACCGGGTAGGGGCTGAGGTTGATGTCGGGGGACAGGAACCTGGTGATGAGGGTGCCGAGGGCGTCGCTCTCCGTGAGGCGGTTTAGCTGGTTGCGGAACTCGAACTTGTCGAGGATGTCCTGGACGTTGGGCGAGTAGCCGTCGAGGTAGGCTTCGAAGTCGGACCGGAGGGACTGCTGGGCGGCTCGGGCCGCGAGGTCGCGCATCGTGAAGGGGGACGTGTTGTAGAAGGCGTGCTCGGACGCCATCTGGAGGGCGGCGTCCTGGTCGGTGAGGCCGGCCTCGTCGAGGAACTGTTTCTGTTCCATCACCTGGGGCTTGGTGGGCTCGAGGACTGCGTCCAGGCGGCGCAGGACCGTCATGGGAAGGATGACGTCGCGGTACTTGCCGCGAACATAGAGGTCCCGCAGGACGTCGTCCGACACGGACCAGATGAAGTTTGAGATGCGTGTGAGTTGGGTGTCTTGCATCGGCTGGTTCTCCGGGTCTTGGCGAGCCCGATTTTAGCAGATTGGTCTTGCGTCAGGGATGGTTACTGGCGTGAGTTGAGGGTCCCAGAGACGCGATGGAAAGCGCTGTGATCTTGGAGGTCGGCTGTTATGACTAACCGGAGCGTTGCGCCCGTTCGGGCGGTGAGGTGGCGCGAAGTACGCGTAGCGAGTGGTGGCAAGAATCGCCTCGCGGAGGCGGCGGTGAGCACTTGGCGGGGATGGCGTGCGATGTGGGGGCAGGGGGGCGGAAGCCGCTGCCGGGTGGCTCAGTGGTGGGCGGGCAGGTGGTGCTGTCGGGTGTGAAGGGGGTGGAACGCCCAAAACTGGCCGAATCTCGCAGGTGGATGAACGGGCACATCTGTGCGTGATGGGGGTAGACTGACAGCAGTAGTCGCGGGGTCCGCGCGAAATCTTGGCCGATAGGACGCGCCCCGCGACTACTAAACATCGGCGCTGTGCGCCGTAGTGAAACCTGAGGGGCGTAGCCTTTCGGCTTATCGCCCTGGTCCGCACTGCGCGGTTCGGCTTCACGAAGGATTGTAGATGATCCTGTCGGATTGACGCTACGGCTTGACAGACATGTTTGGAGGAATTTATGAGTTCGGTTTTCGGAGGAGGCAATTCAAGCCGGGAGCGTGACGAAGAGTGGCGCAAGGTGTTGCGGGATTATCACGTTGACGTGCTGCAGCGTGAGACGGAAGCGTTGGAGCGGTTGGAGGCTCTGGGGATGGGTTGGGCTGCGGCAACCAATAGCCTGAAGCGTGGAGGAACCACGGTTGCGGTCGTGCCCGCAGTTGGCGGCGCGTCTGTCCCAGAGGCAGTTGGCGTCTCCAGCGGCGCGGGTGATGTCGTGGAAGGCAGTGTCGATGCTGGAGACGACGAGTCAGCCTGGGGTGTGATCATATACGCCATTGCCTTGGTCAAAGGTTGCAAGAACATCGAGGACGCTCTGGACGTTCTGTTCGACACTTATAGGTCTCCCTTAACGCTGGACGATGTGGCAAAGACGTTGCTGAAGGCAGGGGTGAGCAAAGCCGGAAGCGGAGAACTGGCGGAGAGGATCAAGAGCTTGAAGAGCACGATCTATTCGTTGGCAGCCCAGAAGCGGCACCTGCGTTGCTCCGGTGGGATGATCGAACGCGTGGACGTGGCTGAGTACGGCGTGGCTGTCGGGTCCACTGCTGATGGTGGTGTTGTTCGGCAAACCGCTTGAGGCCTGACTACAACCCCGGTGCGCCGTCCGGGACGCTACCAAGGGACAGCACATCATAGCTGGCCCTGGAGTGTATGAAAGCAGTGCTTTTCGGTGCTCGGGATGATCGGAAAAGGATTGGGGAAGAGGTGTGTGAAGGACACTTCTACGTTGAAACAGACGTTCGTATTTGGTAGAATGTCCGTGCTTTAACATCAGCTAGAATCTTGGGGAATCTAATGCGGGACCCTCGCCCTGGAAAGCTCCGGGTCCCGCATAGCGCAGAGGTGCGCCGTGGGTATTTTAGCACAGGTTTTTCGCCGCCTTCCATCGCTGGCCTATGTGGTCGGATTGGGTCCGACGGGCCCGCGGGGTCCTCCGGGTCTCCCTTTTGAACCGGTTACACACGTTCAGATGGAGGTGCGCATCATGCGTTCCCAAAAAGAACGGGAGCCAGGCTGTCTCAAGCCCGGCTCTCATGAAGAGGCGTCGCAGAGCCTAGGAACTCAACCGCCTCTCACGCCTTGCCCGACATCGTCAGGGTTCGGTTGTCTCCATGGTACATCAACAACTCCAGATGGGCTAGACATCTGTGGGTCTGATGCTGCCGGTTCCGGTCGTGGTGCCCGGCAGGTGTCGGGTTCGGGGAGCGGCAGCGCAGCCCGTCAGGAGGACGTTGGCGACCTGACCCGGACAGTATCGTGGACGGATCGCACCGGCATGAGGGTCGAGATCAACGTCTTGCCCGCCTGGGATGCCGGGCCCCGTCGTCGCTGGGTCCGGCAGATGCTGGTCGATGCTTTGCGCGGATACGACAATGACGACGGAGGCTGTCCCGGCGTTCGGGAGCCGGCGTCTTCATCGCCAGATGTTGGATCCGGCGGGTCGGCCATCGTCGCGCCGTACGGCGAAGCTGAACCGGCGACGGCCCTGTTGATGGTCTGACTGTTGGGGACGTCTTGGCGTTGCTGGGGCGTCCTCTTTCACTTCGATAGATGAAAATAAGGGGGAAACGATGGAATCTCGCATTGCCAAATCTGGAAACGTTTACACGGAAGGGGCTATCGCGGTTATGGTGCGGGTCAGCACCGGACAGCAGGAGCGGGATGGCACTTCCTTGGACACGCAGCTCGAGGGGTGCATGAGGCAGGCTGAACTGGACGGTTTGACGGTCGACCCGGATCATATCTACCGCGAGCAGTGGACCGGCGATGATCTGGACCGGCCGGTTCTGACGCTGCTGCGTGGTGTGGTGCAGGAGGGAAAGATCAGGGTGATCTACGTTTACACGTCAGATCGTCTATCTCGCGATCCTCTCCATCTCCTGATGCTGATGGAGGAGTTTGCCTCGGCTGGTGCGGAGGTGCGCTTCGTGCGGGGCTTGAACGAGGATACTCCAGAAGGGCGCCTGATGATGTATATCAGTGGCTACGTCGGGCAGAAGGAGCGTTTGGAGTTCATGGAGAGAACCATGCGCGGCAAAATGCAGACCGCCAGGTTGGGGCGGTTGCCGAACGGAACTGGGTCTGGCCTGTACGGGTACGACTACGACAGGGTCAACAAGGTTCGCTTGCTGAATGAGGAGGAGGCGGTCGTCGTACGGCAGGCATTCCAATGGTGCTACAACGGTTGGACCGTCTACCGGATCGCCCTTCGGCTGAACGAGATGGGTATTCCCACCAAGAGGGGGAAAAAGTGGCATCCCATCAACGTGCGGCGTATGTTGGAGAATCCTGCGTACACGGGACGCCACTTCTACGGGCGGAAGCGGTACCGCAAGGTCTCGGGGAACAAAATCGAAGTTACCGACCGTCCCGAATCCGAGTGGATTCAGCTTGAGGATTTCACACCGCCGTTGGTCTCCGCGGAGGTCTATGAGGCGGTCCACAAGCGATTGGAGGTGCAGCAGGCCCGGACAGTGGATGGGCACCGCAGATACCTGCTGACCGGTTTCGGTCGTTGCCCGACTTGCGGGACCAAGATCGTCGGCACCAGTCTGCGCCGGGGCTACAGATACTACCGTTGCCGGGGTACGTGGAAGACCACCACGCGTGAGGCCATCTGCGCGGAGCGATACATTCCGGCCGACGACCTTGAGCGGGTGATCTGGACAGCTGTTGCGGGAACCATCCGCGATCCGCGGGTTCTGGTCGCGGACCTGCAGCAACACCTGAGTACGGGCGACGGCAGGCTGGGAGCCAAGATGGACGAACTGCGGCGTGAGATCGCGGACCTCAAGTCGCAGCAGCGTCGGTTGGTGGAGCTGCGTCAGAAGGATCTCATTGATTTGGACATTCTGGAGACGCAGATCGGGCCGGTGAAGGCGCTGTGCGACGAAAAGGAGGAGGAGTTGCTGTTGCTTGAGGCGCAACAGCAACAGAACGATGACGCCAAAGAGGCGGGTAGCCGGGTGGCCGGGTATTGTCAGGCGGTTTCAGACAAGCTGGACGACTTGGATCTGGAGGGTAAGCGGGCCACGCTGGCGGCGTTCGGCGTGAAGTTCGAGGCGACGCGGGAAAACCTGTCGATTACGATCAGGGTTGACCCGAATTGTACTACCATTGCACGTACATTGGCATGACGACGTGGACGTAGCGATCGGAGTCGGCCGGCTTGAACACGCCGGGGCTTGAGGAGTTAGTTACTTCGATGGCCACTTTGCCCCGGCCCAGGACGTTCACGATTTCCTGCAGGTAGCGCACGTTGAAGGCGATTTTTGCGTCTTCGCCGTCCATCTGGTCGATGTCGAGTTCGTCCAAGCTGTCGCCCACTTCTTCGGAACGCGCCGATACCTTGAGTTGTCCGCCTTCGCCGGATTCCCGGGGCGCCATCTCCAGGCGCACGATGTTGCTGCCGTCGCGGGCGAACACCGATGCCGACTGAGTGGCGCGTTTCAGGTCGTCCAGTTCCATCACAGCGCGAGTCTCGAACCGTTCGGGGATCAACTGCTCGTAGTTGGGGAAACTTCCCTGCAGCAACTGTGAAACTATCTCGACGTGCTCCATTTTGAAGAGCGCCTGGCCGCGTTCCGGCGAGAGCGTTACTTTCACGGGACCACTTTGCTCGGACGCCAGGCGTTGGATCTCGTTCATCGTCCGCGCCGGCACGATTACCTTGATTTCCTGTTCCACGGGCTGGGGCAGCTGGCCTTTGTACACCGCCAGGCGGAACCCGTCGGCTGCGGCCATGATCAGGTCGGATTCTTGCAGCTTCAGTTCTACTCCAGTGAGCACAGGCCGGGATTCGTCGGTGGCTGCGGAGAAGGCCACCAACCCAATACCGGAGCGCAGCACACTAGGGTCGATATCGGTGGCCATGCCGGCGTCAATCTGGGGCACCGGCGGGAAATCAGCGGCGTCGATGCCGTTGATATGAGTGACGGCGCGACCACAAGACAGGTGCAGCACGCTGCTTCCATCCGTTCCGTCTTCATCTCCGGGCCCGCCGAGATCCAGGTCGATACGGTCGCTGGGACGGGTACTGACCCAATCGGCCAAAAGCCGGTGCGGGACGGTGATCGCTCCCTCCTCCTCGATCATCGCGCCAATCCAGGTGGTAATGGCGATTTCCAAGTTGGTCGCCGACAGCATTAACATACCCTGATCGGTGCGCAACAACACGTTCTGGGTTATCGGCAACGTGGAACGGCTCGCCACCGCCCGGCCCACGACACCCAATCCCCGGGACAGATTTTCCTGAAGGCACGACAGTTTCATTTCCAAACAATCCGGTAGTAAATTATGCAGAATTATAGCACGCAAGCCGATTGCTATAATGGCGTGGCCATTACGCATTAATCGCAAAGAGGCTACCATGACAGAGTTGCTGTTCCTGACCGACGCTTATTTGTCCGAGTTTGAGGCCACTGTCGTTGACGTTGCCGACAAGGGTGGCGTGATACTGGATCGCACCGCGTTTTACATCGGCGGGGGCGGGCAGCCGTGCGATGTGGGCACGCTGACCGATCTGGCCAACGGCGCCGAGTACCGCGTGACTAAAGTCGCCCGCACCGGAGGTTCAATCGTGCATACAATCGACGGCGACGAGGCCCCGGCGGTGGGCGTGTCGCTGCATGGCGCCACCGACTGGGAGCGACGTTACCTGCTGATGCGCACGCACACCGCTCTGCACATCCTGTGCGGCGTGGTCTGGCGCGACTACGGAGCCCTGGTGACCGGCGGAGATATGCAGCCGGGTCGGGCCCGCATGGATTTCGAGCTGGAGAATATGTCGGTCGAGTTCGCAGACGAGGTGGAAGGCCGCATCAACGCCGAAGTCGATCAGGGCCGAGACATTGGCGTTGCATCTATGAGCCGCCATGACGCGGACGCCCACCCTGACCTGATCCGCACCAAGGTCAACCTGCTGCCTGCCGCAATCTCTGAGGTGCGCACCATCGACATTCAGGGTCTCGACCTGCAAGCCGACGGTGGCACCCACGTCCACAACACCAAGGAGGTGGGACGTATCAACGTGGTCGGGCACGAGAGCAAGGGCCGCATCAACAAGCGGTTGCGTATCGCGCTTGCCGATTGACCGCCCTGCGAGATGAATGAGGTACGGCAATTGTATATACTTGGCCGTAACCCCCGCAGCGCCTAATGTATGGCTGCGCTGCCGGCGATGGGAGAAAGACCGTTTATCCGGTCAGGAAAAACCCTCGGCGTGCCGCCAGAATCTTTTTATGAAAATGACAATCCCTCAGAGAGATAATCGCAAATGCCCAACACCGTAGTCGGCATTGATGTCGGCGGCACTTTCACCGACATCGCCGTCCTGGAGGATGGCGTTCTTTCCGTTCACAAGCTGCCTTCCACGCCGGCGGACCCGTCGGTGGGGATCACCACCGGCATCGGCGACATTGACGTTGATGTCGCGGCGGCCGACTTCATCCATGGCAGCACCGTGGCCACCAACGCCCTGCTGGAAGGCAAGGGCGGACGGACCGCCCTCGTCACCACCCTGGGGTTCGAGGATGTCCTGGAAATCGGTCGGCAGAACCGCGCTGACCTCTACGATCTTTCAATGGAACGGCCGACACCGTTGGCTCCTTGGCAGCTACGGTTTGGCCTGCCCGAGCGGGTCGATTACACGGGCGCGATTCTGGATGATCTGACTTCCGAATCGGTGGATGCACTCTTGGCCCTGCTGACTGACGCTGCGGTGGACGGCGTGGCGGTGTCTTTCCTGTTCTCCTTCCTCAACCCTATCCATGAAGAGATGCTCGCGCAACGGTTGGCCGAATTGCCCAACCGCCCGTTCATCTCCATCTCATCAAAAATACTGCCTGAGTTCCGCGAGTACGAACGCACCAGCACCGTGGTGGTCAACTCCTACGTAGGCCCGGTGATGGCCCGCTACCTGACGCAACTGGAATCGGCGCTGGGTCGCGGGTTGCGCATCATGCAGTCGTCCGGCGGCAGCATCACCGCCGGCCTCGCGGCGGACCAGCCGGTGCGCACCATCCTCAGCGGTCCCGCCGGTGGTGTTGTGGGCGCTTTTTACACCGGCGTCCAGGCCGGCTATCCCGATATCATCACGCTGGACATGGGAGGCACGTCCACCGACGTTTCCCTCTGCCCCGGGCGGATCAAGGAGACGACTTCGGCCAACCTGGGCGGTTATCCGGTCAGCGTGCCGATGATCGAGATCCACACCGTGGGCGCCGGTGGCGGCTCCATTGCCCGGGTGGACGCCGGCGGCGCGCTTGTGGTCGGCCCGCAGTCCGCCGGCGCTGACCCCGGCCCAGCCTGCTACGGGAGCGGCGACCGCATCACCGTAACCGACGCCAACCTAACGCTGGGCCGGCTGCGTCCCGACGGCTTTTTGGGCGGACGGATGACGCTGGACCAGCAGCGCTCTGAGAACCTGATGGCCGACCTGGCCGGCGGTGTGGGCGCCTCGGCCACCGACACGGCGCTGGGCATCATCCGCGTGGTCAACTCCAACATGGAGCGCGCCATTCGCGCCATCTCGTTGGAGCGCGGCTATGACCCTCGCGAGTTCACGCTGGTCCCCTTTGGCGGCGCTGGCCCCATGCACGCCTGTGAGCTGGCCGCCGAGTTGGGCATTCCCCGCGTCCTGGTGCCGGGGCATCCGGGGATCCTGTCCGCCCTGGGCGTGGCCATTGCCGACGTGGTCAAGGACTACTCGCGTACGGTGATGCTGCGTGGCGACGACCTGGATCGGGAGCGGTTGGAAGAGGAATTTCATGGCATGGAGCAGCAGGCTCGCGCCGAGTTGGTTGACGAAGGGCTGCGCGCCGACGCCATGACACCTCGTCGTTTCGTGGACGTCCGCTACGTGGGCCAATCCTTTGAGCTGACGGTGGACTGTCCGTCGTTGACTGACCACGGCGACCTCACCAACGACCTATCGTCCGATTTCTACACGGCCCACCTACAACGCTTTGGGTATGCCGACCGCGCCCTGCCGATTGAAGTGGTCAACCTGCGCCTCAAGCTGGAACTGGCGGTGGAAAAACCGCGGTTGGAACCGGCGGTGCAGCAAGGACCTGATTCCCGCCACGCGTCCATCGGCAACTCCGAGGTGATTTTCGCCGACGGTCCGGTAACCACCACACTCTACGACCGCGACCGACTGCAAACCGGCAACCGGATCGCCGGCCCGGCCCTGCTGCTGCAACTGGACACGACCATCGTGGTGCCGCCGGGCTGGAACGGCGAAGCTGATCCCTACGGCAACCTGCTCCTGGAACCGGAAACGTGATGACTATTGACCGCTCCCACCTCACCGCCTAAAGCCTTTCCAGCAAGCGGATGAAGTCGGTCATATCTCGTTTGCCGTTGCGAATTACGCTCTCGCCGGGCGGCCCGCCATAAAATCGCGAGTGGAACCAGTTCGCCGATGTATAGTAGGTGTACAGAATTGACGGGGCGCCCTCATCATCAACCAAGCGCATCACTGCTTCCGCCAAATCACCATGTGCGCCGTGAGGCCAACCCCGACGCTCAGCGACCGCTTTGATAGCATGGGCAGCGGCCCCCCACAGTTTGTTGCTGGCCTCTTCCAACTCGCCCCGCTCCACCTCATCATCCACCAATGCCAGAAAATGCCAGCTGCGTTCCGTGTGGTAATCAACAGTCGTGGGCATCGTGCGCCTTCTCAACGTGACCGTGATGTCGTAACGTAACACTGCCACTGCCGGGGTGTAAAATCCGTTTGTCGTCCCATTCCAATTCCCCTGATTTTTGAGATTATGACCGATACCACTATCTCCCGCCTCTCCGTGCTGGCCTGCTTCGCCCATCCCGACGACGAGGGGTTCTCCTCCGGCGGACTGCTGGCGATGCTCGCCGCCGGCGGGGCCAGCATAACGCTGGTTTGCGCCACCAACGGCGACGTGGGCGAAATCAGCGACCCTTCTCTAGCAACGCCGGAAAACCTCTGGCAGGTCAGGAAGCAGGAACTCCGCAACGCCATGGACATCACCGGCATCGCGGACGTGCGCTTCCTAGATTTCCGGGACAGTGGCATGGACGGCACCGACGACAACCGCCATCCCAACGCCTACTGCAACGCCGACGCTGATGCCGTGATCGGTCATCTTGCCGGCATCATCGCCGAAGTGAACCCCCACCTGATACTCACCCACGACCCCAGCGGCGGCTACGGTCATCCCGATCACAAGACCATGTGCGGCCACGCCACCGCCGCCGCCGAACGGGCTTCCGACCCGGACGCGGCCACGCCTCTGCTCTACTACGTCTGCTTTCCCCGAAGCGTGTTCCAACGCATGTGGCAGGAGATGACCGACCGGGGCATCACGCCTCCATTCGCCGTTGACGCCGTTGACACCCTGGGCACGCCCGACGAGGAGGTTACCACCGCCCTGGACGTCTCGCGGTGGGTGGAGACCAAGCTGGCCTCGCTGTCCTGTCACCGCACGCAAATTCACGACCACGGGCCGTTTGAGCAGCTGCCCCAGGACGTGGTGCATCGCCTGATGGGGACGGAGTACTACCAATTGGCCGCCCCAACCAGCGCGGTGGATTTGCTGGCGGCGCTATAGGAACGGCGATGATGGCATGGGAATCAAAAGTATCACCAATGAATTCCGATACCTGGTCATGATCCCTTGCCAGTTTTCGGTGACGCCGCCGGTTTTCTTGCCACTGGTTTTGCACCCGGTGGCCTTCCAGTTTTATTGACGTTGGAGGGGACTTTCCCTGGATTCCTGCCTCTCTTGAGTGGGACTCGTGTTTTAGTCGACATATGACCGTTACCTCCTGACCTTATTGTCACATGTGGCCTCGCGACCATGTCAAATACTCTTATTCCACCCTTACTCTATCATAGACACTCGTCCTGCCCCAGCCAAGCGGGGCCCTTTCGCTCAGCCAACGCCGGAACCGCCGGTTGCGGCGTTTCACCTCGTTCAATTCGGTCTCGTTCGGTATATTTCCGACCACTCGGGCGTTGTAAAAATACGTGGTTAAAGCCACGGACTTTATGTCTTTTCTCAACAAGAAATCGAAAATCTCAGTTTCTGTTTCACCCGGCTCTACCAACAAACCGTCTCTTTCCCAACGGTGCCGCAGCACGTCCAAGTCAGTCCATTGGAGATTGGCGAATTCTTTGTCGACGAATACCTGCGCATACAGAAACTCGACGTCGCCATCGGATATCGGCTTGATGTGTTGAATTTTCGAGAAGCCGTCAAGGAACTCGACATGCACCCGTGAGCTGTTGTGCAGGATTGCCGTCACGAAAATATGCACATACTCGGCTCCGACGAAACGATGAGAAATCTCGTGCGAAATGACCACATGCGGGGCTTTCGCGCGGAAAATTTGCGTATTGCTCCAAGCGACAAATCCGCCGACGATTACCGCTACTACGGTAGCCGCAGCTCCAGCCTCGGGCAGAAGATCTTTCACCGTTTCAATTAATACCTCGAAAGTGGATTTTGCGCCCTCGTCGGCCTGAGTGTTCGGCTCTTGCGCCTCCGCTGGTTCTACAACGGCGATATGGCAGACCGCGATCAAAATCGCGATAGCGGTTGTTGTTACCTTCCTGATTTTCGTCAACACGCACGGTCCGGCTGGTCTGATATTTTGGCATGTAGTATAACTTATGGTCGTGTATGCTTTATCCGCGGCGCGGCAAAAGCCTTTGGTTAACTGTTATCTGTCAGAATTGAGGAAAGGGTACTATGCCAGTTGACCCCATCAGCCTGGAAGTGTTCAAGAACATGTTCATCTCCGTTTCCGAGGAGATGGGCGTGGCTTTGCAGCGCACCAGCTACTCTACAAATATGAAGGAGCGCCAGGACTTCTCCTGCGCGCTGTTCAACCCGGGGGCCGAGATGGTGGCCCAGGCGGCTCACCAGCCGGTGCATCTGGGGGCGATGCCGGCGTCCGTGCAGGCGGCGTTGCAAACCTTCCCCGATGGGCTGCGGGAAGGCGACATCATCATCCTGAATGACCCGTACATGGGTGGTTCCCACCTACCTGATATCACCCTCGTCGCTCCGGCGTACACACGATCTTTGACCAATCACGCCGCCGGCGGGAAGGAACTCATTGGCTACGTCAGCAACCGGGGGCATCATTCCGACGTGGGCGGGATGGCGCCGGGTTCAATGCCCCTGTCCACCGAGCTGTACCAGGAAGGCATGATCATCCCGCCGTTGAAGCTATCCGACGCCGGGCGCATCAATAACGAAGTTATCGCGCTGATCTGCCGCAACTCGCGCACGCCAGACGACCGGCAAGGTGACCTGGCGGCGCAGATCGCGTCCATCAGGGTGGGTGAATTACGCCTGACCGAAATCGCTCAGAAGTACGGACTGGCCGATACCCACGAGCACATGGACGCGCTGCTGGACTATTCCGAGCGCCTGACTCGCCGCCGCATCACCGAAATTCCCGATGGCGTGTATCGGGTCACTGATTACATGGATGACGACGGACTGACCGAGGAACCGGTGCCCATCGTCGTCGCCGTTACCGTGGCCGGCGACCGGATGACCATCGACTTCACCGGCACCTCCGATCAGCGGCCCGGTTGCATCAACGCGCCACGGGCCGTCACCGTGTCGGCCAGTCTGTACGTCGTCCGCTGCCTGCTCTCTCTTTCCAATGAGGGCGACGAAGCGCCGGCCAACCAGGGATGCCTGCGTCCGGTGGACGTGATCACCCCTCGGGGGAGCCTGGTTGACCCGCTGCCCCAGCGGGGCGTGGCCGGCGGCAACGTGGAGACCTCGCAGCGCATCACCGACGTGCTGTTGGCCGCCATGAGCCAGGCCATGCCTGATCGCATCCCCGCATCGTCCCAGGGCACGATGAACAATATGATCATCGGCGGCCACGACATTTCGCGAGACAAGCCCTACGTGTATTATGAGACCATCGGCGGTGGGATGGGCGCGCGTCCCGACAAGGACGGCGTATCGGGTATCCATACCCACATGACCAACACCATGAACACTCCCGTAGAGGCCCTGGAGTTCGCCTTCCCGCTGCGCCTGCGCCGCTACGCACTGCGCCGAGGTTCGGGCGGCGATGGTCTGCATCGCGGTGGCGACGGGCTGATACGGGACGTTGAATTTCTCAGTCCGGCCCGCGTTACGGTTCTCTCGGAACGTCGCCGCTACGCTCCGCCGGGCTACCACGGCGGGCACCACGGCGAGCACGGTGAGAACGTCCTGCTGAAGGGCGGTTATGAAGAAGTCCACCTGGCCGGCAAGGAAACCCTGGACGTGGAGGCCGGCGACATACTGAGCATCCGCACCCCCGGCGGGGGTGGTTGGGGCGCGCCGCAAGGCCATGATGGACACGAGCATCGTCACTGACATCCAATCGGCAGCGCAGGCGGCCGCCAGCATATGCGAAGTTCAGGAGCGGGTAGTTGCCTGCCGAGCCTGTCCGCGCCTGGTGGAGTGGCGGGAGGAAACTGCCCGGGTCAAGCGACGGATGTACCGGGATGAAGACTACTGGGGTCGTCCCCTGGCTGCTTTCGGCGACCCCGACGCACGTCTGTTGATAGTGGGTCTGGCTCCGGCGGCCCACGGGGGCAACCGCACGGGACGGATGTTCACCGGCGACCGCAGCGGCGACTGGCTGTTCGGCGCGCTGCACCGGGCCGGGTTTGCCAATCAGCCCGAATCGGTTCGCCCCGGCGACGGGCTGGAGTTGCACGGCGCGCTGATCACTGCTGCCGCCCGCTGCGCTCCCCCGCAAAACAAACTCAGGCCGGACGAACTGTCCGCCTGCCGGCCGTACATCACCCGCGAGATACAACTGCTGACCGACCTCCGGGCGGTGGTAGCGCTGGGACGCATCGCCTTTGATGCCTTTCTGCGAGCTTGGACGGCTGCCGGACGGACGCCGCCGGAACGCAAGCCGCCATTTGGCCACGATGTGGCGACGCAACTTCCCGACGGCGGGCCGCTGCTCATCGCGTGCTATCACCCCAGCCAGCAGAACACGCAGACGGGTCGGCTCACCGAGACGATGCTGGACGACGTGTTCGCCAGAGCGCGGGAGACGTGCGGAGGGTGATGATGCTCACGTTTCCGTTTTAATTGACGCTGATGATAACGGCGCAGATGGCGGTTATCGTGGCAACGACTGCTACCATCGTCGGGATAACCCAATACGCATTGTCTAGCAGCCACTGTCGCCACGCTGGGCGTTGCAGCCGGTCCCGATAGTCCAGACCTTTTGCGGTTATTGCGTAGGGTTTTGGCTCCACTTCAGTGAAATAGCCCTCTGCGCTCATGATCGGGGCATATTTTCAACCGGCCATTGGCTCAGGGGCTTTGCATGGCGCCGTTCGACTCTGCTCTGGCTCGGCCGGCGTTACAACGAAAATCTTGCCGCCACCAATGTATTTCGGACCTTCCGGCTCGGCCAGCCGCAGCACTTTGGGCAGGTTCGCCTGGGCCTCCGCGACCGTCCATATCCGCTTGGATTTGGGAACCACCATATACATTGCTTCTTTACGGCAAAGCTCTGCTGTCGTTTGCATGGCGTGTAGCTAATAACCGATACCCCCGCCGACTTTTTGGCCAATGTGTACCCCGAGGCGCAGCCCGGTGTCCCCGCATACACCGGCTCCGAGACAAACCCCTGACACGACCGGGGATTCCTGTACCTGAATAACCGCCGCAAGTGTTCCGCCCACTGATGCTCCGGTGGCTATGCCAGTGAACATGACGACCATCACTGCTGCGCGGGCTTCGAACGAATACAACATATGTTCCCCATCCTGTGGTTCCTCTGGCGGTTGTCAGAAGCAGGATTTGTGGGATTGAGGTTTGGACCGGCGGTTGGTTCAGGGCATTACCTGGTATTCGACCTGGGCGATCAGCTGGTCGGATTCGTTGAAAATGGAGACCCAATGGTGGCCGGTGGGCCTGGGGTTTTGGGATCCCAAGTAGGGATAAACCCGAGCGCTATTGTCCGAGAAGAAAACGCGCCACTCCTGATCTTGGTCATACCAAGCTTCGCGGTCCTCGTGGTACTGCTTGACGCGGATTCGGACCGTTTCCGGCGGATTGGATACGTTATCGAAATACAGGCCCACCCATCGGTGCGGGTCGGGGCTAGTGGCCGGGATTTCGGCGAAGCCGAAGTAACTCTCATCATCGTAATAACCGTCAATTGACGTCAAAACCACCTGCCCCAAGCGTGGAATGGATCCAACGGTAGCGACGCGGTCAGTTAGGATACGCTCGCCGTAGCGACGGGCAAGGGTAAAGCCAGCTGTTCCTAGATTGCGCGGATTGTTGACGCAGGTGGAGCAGAAGGCTTTGAGCAAAAGTTCGCCGGGGTCGGCCCCGTCGCCGTTATCGATGGACGCCTCCGCGTCGCGGTGGAGCTTGCGGAAGGCGGTTTTGAAAGCGCTGTCCGTCATGCTGCGGCCCAGGTTGATGAACAGGCGCTCACCCAGGGAGTAGTTGCAGATGGTGCCGGACGAAACCTCGGTGGGAGCGTCGGCGCGCAGGTGCTCCACGGTACGGTAGTAGGGAAAAGGGTACCAATGGGTGTAAAGGTCGTCGTCGTTGTACTCCTTCTTTTCGGCATAAGCGCCAACATACGCCGCTGCTCCTTCCGCCAACCAATCATATTCTGCTCCAGGCAAATGCCAGTAGTAGTGCCCGATCTCGTGGGCGATGACGTTCAGCCGCAACCTATCAGACACAGCATTCGTGTCTATGACTCGGTCGATGCGGATGCTGATACCGTTGTTGGCGCCCTCGCTTGGACCGTCATGAATCGCGATGGGGACAAAATCGGTCGGCAGGGCTTTGCCCATGAGTTCCTCGGTGTGCTTGACGGCGTCCTTCGCATCCGCCATCACCGCAGTATCGGATCCTGCAACGCCCAAGCGGATAACGGCGAAGGTGATGGTATTGTTGGAACGGCCTGTCGCGGTGCTTTCCTCGATTTGGCCAAACTCGGCCAGGAGTTCTATGTCGAAATACCGTTCCTGGGCGTAGGCAAGGGCGAAGGTCGATACGATCTTGGCTTCGTCATTGTCCAAGCCGTCGCCGTCGGCAAGCGCCGTTATGGCCAGGGTTTCAGTTATGAAATCGGGATCGTCGTAGATGACGGCGACCACCACGATGGACTCGATGGCCGCCTGGTCGCCCGGGTTGTAATCTTGCAAGAAAGGCATCCCTGTTAGCGACTGGGCCAGCGCCGGCTCATGGTCCTGCAGGAAACTCAACCAATTCCGAGTGATTCGCTCCTGGGAAGTCAGGCCGTCGGCCACCCATGGCAAACCGGTAATGTCCGACGTGAGTGTGGCGCGAACGTCGCCGGGATCATCCGAGTCGGCCGATTCCGTTACGGTGTTGCTGCCGGAAGGCAATTTCCAGCGGCCGGCCCGTATGTTGCTAATGGCATAAAGGCTGACACTACTGCTGAGACTTAGCTTGCCGATAATGTCGGTGTCCAACTGCGCGTCGGGGCTGGCTCCCTGGTAAGGGTTGGGCGCCGGCGGCGCAGACGTACTGTCGCAGGCGGGGTCATGACCGTAGGGGCAGGGATAATCCTCAACCGGCGCTTGGGATATTCGCAGTCCTTCGGGTTGGTGGGCATCGGCAGGTTCCGGAGAAGCCAGGAAGAAGGCGGCTACGGAGATAACTACGATGACTGTGGTGAAAGCGGCCAAAGTGAAGGGGCGCTTTGGGGTTTTCATGCTGGCGATTCTCCTCAATCGGGTTTTGTTGACGTAGCGTACCATCGAATTTGAGGGCGGAGAATAAAGCTGCCCGGAACCGCCCCTGGGGAAACTTTGGAACGGTCGGCGGGGCGGGGGATTTTCCAGTGGTCGCTAGTATTACAACGACGAATTGGCGGCTGAGGCTGTGATGTCGCACGATAGCGAGCATGGTCAGTAGTTCCCAGAACATCATACCGCGCCGTCTATTGAGCACTGACCAGCATGATTTTTCAGAGTCGTCGTCGTAATACTAGGTGGGTTTGATAGTGGCGCCGAAGGGAGGGTTAGTAAGGATGAGGTCGAACTTGCCTGCGATGATGCCAGGGTGTTTCTGACGGATGTTTTCCGCGAAGTCCAGCGCGTCGTGGCCGACGACATTGGTATGGCCATCGTCGTGGATAATCATGTTCATCTTGGCGACGCGGGCGAGTTCTTCGTTCACCTCCAGGCCGAACAGGTTGTTTTGGGCGAAGTTGTGCCAATACTGAAAGTGGGCCAGGCTTTGGGGTGGGTGCAGAGCATCGGCCTGCCGGCGCACGTGGTCCAGCGCGTAGAGCAGGAAACCGCCGGAGCCGCAGGCCGGGTCGAGCGCCAAGTCGGTGCGCCTGGGGTCAAGGACGGCGACGCAGAAGGCAATCAGTTCGCGGGGCGTGAAATACTGACCGAAGTCGCCCTTGAAGAAGCTGCCCATGAATTCCTCAAAGGCGACGCCCTTGGTGTCCAGCTCGGTGCGGTCTAATGAGATGCCCTCCAGGTGCTCCACGCACTGGGCCATGATGGGCGGCTCCACGGCGATGCGGTCGGTGAAGACGTCCGGTTCCTGCTGCTGCTCAGCGTCGTAGAGCCGGTTGACGCGGGCGGCCAATTGGTCGGCGGTTTCCCCGTCGCGGCGCTGGAAGGCGTAGGGTTCGCCGTCGGGCCGGTCCAGATTCTTTTCGTCGCGGTGCTTGATGAACACCAGCTTGGAAAACTCGCCAAAGGCGGCGATGGGGCTGCGGCGTCCGCCCTCCCACAGGGTTTGATGGCACTTGCGGATGGCGGCGCACAGTTCCTCGCGGGGGATGGCAGCCAGGTCTTTGCCGTATTCGTTCTTGTAAAAGCGCCATTCGGGCGGGTTGCCATAGCGCACGGGGATGTCGGTGAGGTGGTTCTTTTCTCGCTCGCCGGGCGGGAATTTGTCAAAGCGGAGCAGCCGGCGAGTCAGGCCGGCTACGGCGCCGCAGTAGAGGGCGCCCAGGCTGGCCCGGTTGCCGCAAGCCTGTTCGATGGCCTGAGCAAAGGCGGCGTCGGACAGGTCAGCACGTTTGCACTCGTTGACGAAGTAGGGCATTTTCCGCTCATCGTCACGGAAAATCACCAGGTCGGCATAGTCGTTGGGTGTTCGCCGGGGAACATTAACCTCGAAACCAATCAGCTCCGGCTGGTATTCGTACTTGTAGATAAGCTCCGCCCACAGCTCGGCGCGGACTTTCTCCTCGGGGTCACTCCACCGTTCCGAGTGGTTGGCAGCGACGTAGCGGATGCGCTGGCTACGTCCCTCACCGGCGATTTCGGCACGACCGTCGGCGATGGCGCGGGCAAGGTAGGTCTGGCGATACGGCGCGTCAGTCATGGCGGCAATCCTGCGGTGCTGATGGTGTCCCGAGTGTAACATCGCCATGGTTCAGACCAGGGAGGCCGCTGTCATAAATTCGTCCATCGCAATAGCGACGAGAATGCCACGTCGCTTCGCTCGTCGCAATGACGGTAGAGATTGGCCGATGCTCACTCCACCCGGCGGGCCACCAGCAGGCCGTCTTCGCGGGTTACGCGCATGGCGAAGGGGTAGCGGTCCACTTCCAGGGCCAGGCCGACGTCGCGGGGGTGGAACTGGGGCTGGGCGTCGTCAAAGAATTTTTGCGTGGCCCCGCCGGCCATGATGAGCTTGCGGAGGGCTTCGGGGTCGGGGCTGCGGCCTTCGAGGCGGTTGCGGAGGTAGAGGGCGCAGTGCTCGTCTTCGTCGGAGCGGGTGGCGCCCTGGTCGCCCATGGCGAGAATCGTCACGCGTTCGGGCGCGGGGTCTTCGGCGAGCAGGGCTCGGGTAGTGGCGCCGGCCACGACGAATGAGGTTACATAAATTGGGTCGCAGCCGGCGGCGCCGGCGGCCGCCGTGCCCACCGTGCCAGCGCGGGTGGACTGGACGACGCTCTTGCCGGCGAAGTCCACTGACGATGCCTCGTAGGGGGAGTTGCCGTAGTCGAAACCATCGGGGCGGCGTCCGTCCACCTCGCCCATCAGTACGTCGGCGATGGCCGGGTTGCGACGACGGATGTCCAGCGCTTCCTCAACCTCGGCCACCAGGGTGATGCGCTCCACGCCCCGGTCGAAGGCAATGGCGGCGGTGGTGAAGGCACGGAATACGTCGATGACGAGAGCCGCGCCTCGGGCTTCGTTGGCGTCGCGGGTGAGGCTGCCGATGCGGATTTCCATACTTCTTACTCTCTCTTTTGCATGGATGTACAGGATAAACGGGATGTTCGATCCTTGATTCATCTGAAATCAATATCAATCCTGTTCATCCTGTTTATCCTGTTCATCCATGTAAGTTAAGCGATTTTGACCAGCTTCTGAAGGGAGCGAATTTCGCGGGGCGGGTCGAGGCGCTGGCCGGTGTGGGTCCAGGAGACCTCGCCGACGTAGATGTTGCCGGCGGAGTCGATGCAGACGCCGTGGGGCGCGATGAAGTGTCCAGGGTCCTCGCTCTCCGGGCCATCCCCGACACGGGCCAGGCGACGACCCTCGGTGTCGTACACGCTGACGCGAGGGCCGAGGCCGCTGCCCTGGGAGTTGGGGCCGATGGCGGCGCCCAGCTCGCCGATGTACACCAGGTCGGCGGCCTGGTCGATGTAGAGGCCGCACGGACGGGCCATGTCGGTCCACTGGCCGAGGAACCTGCCGTCGGAATCGAAGACCTGCACGCGGTGGTTCTCGCGGTCGGCCAGATAGACGGTGCCGTTGCGGTCGGTGCCGATGTTGTGGGCGATGTTGAACTGGCCGGGGCCGGTGCCGGACTCGCCCCAGGAGAAGAGCAACCGCCCGTCGGGGCTGTACTTGTGGATGCGGGCGTTGCCGTAACCGTCGGATACGAAGAAGTCGCCGTTGCGGGGGTCGATGGCGACGTGGGTGCAGCGGTTGAAGGGGTCGCCGGACATGAAGCCGGCCGGGTGGCCGCTGGTGCCCAGGGTCAGCAGAACCTCGCCGTCGAGGGTGCATTTGCGCACGGTGTGGTCGCCGTCGTCGGTGAGGAACACGGTTTCGTCGGGCGCCATGGTGACGCCGTGGGCGCGGGGAAAGACGCCCTCGCCCCAGGACTGGAGGAAGTTGCCGTCCTTGTCGAAGACGATCATGGGGTGATCGCCGCGATTGAAGGCATAGACGTTGTCGTCGTCGTCGCAGCCCACGGCGGCCACCTCTCTGAAGGCATAGCCGGCGGGTAGTTGTCCCCAGCCTTCCTGGACTTGATAGGTGAACTGGCCCTCTCCGATAGTAACCATGGGTGTCCCTCCTGTTATTGCGGCGAAGCTCGCCGGGGTTATGCACGGTTGGGATTGTAGCGCATTCCGGGAGCGCCGGCTTTCGCCAAGCAGACCCGGTGCTATAATCGCGGCCACTGGATGGCGGCTTGGTAAAAAACTGGCGCCAAGCGGTAGCCGGCAGGGCGGTGACGCGATGACTGCAACGCAATCTCACAATAGCGAATCTAGCGCCAATTTTGCCCTTGGCGACTTACTGAAGGGAATGTTGCCCAGTTTCCTGGTACGTTCTGAACAGACTCGAATCGTAAGCGGGCGCCCAAGCCTGCGTCCCGACATCCTGGTCACCGCAGCCGGTCGTTCCCCGGTGGTCGTGGAAGCGGAGCATGAACCCGCCCTTGGAGCCGAAGCAGACGCTCGCATCCGTCTGGGGTTTGACATCGCCGGTGAGACACGCTCCGTCGAGGCCGCCATCGCCCTGCGTTACCCTAAGGCCATCGGGAACGCTTACGACCTTAACACGCGCCTGACCGATGTCCGGCTGTCCTACTGCGTCGTTTATGAAAACGGCGGACGCTTTCCGCGAGCGGGCTGGCTGGAGGGTTCTGCGGCCGACCTGGCCGACCTCATCCGCCTGGTGGCCGCGCCGCAAAAGGCGATGGATGAAGCGGCGGACGACCTGCAGCAGGGCATCGACTCCGCCGCCAACGTGCTGAACCGGATGCCCGAAACCAGGCCGGACATCAATCCGGTGATTGCCCGACGACTGGGCCTCAGCGACGTTCCCCAGACGCGGCGCATGGCGTGCGCCATCATCGCTAACGCTATGCTGTTTCACGAGCGTCTCGCCGGGCAGCATGGCATAAAGCCGCTGCATCAAATCTGCGGGCCGGGCGCCGGAAATCCGCAGTCCGAAATACTGCAAGCGTGGGCGGACATTCTGCGCGTCAACTACCTGGACATTTTCGAGATTGCCCGCGACATCGTGGCCGAACTGCCGACCCGGGAGGCGGCTCAGGCGCTCAACGTCATCGGCTTCCACGTCCTCAATATCGCGGCGCGGGGTGTCAACAACGACCACGACCTTACCGGGCAGGTTTTCCAGCGTCTCATTGCTGACCGCAAGTATCTGGCGACTTTCTACACTCTGCCCGCCTCCGCGGCGCTGCTGGCCCGGCTGGCGGTGGCCAAGATGGCCGGGGTGGACTGGAGCGACGCGGCGGCGATTGGCCGGCTCCGGGTTGCCGACTTCGCCTGCGGCACCGGGGCGCTGCTGTCGGCAGTGTACGAGCAAATCGCCGCCCGCCACGAGCGCGCCGGCGGCGACGCGGCTCAACTGCATCCGGTGATGATGGAGGAGGTCATTTACGGGTGCGACGTGATGCCGTCGGCGGTTCACATCACCGGCTCAACGTTGGCCGGGCTGCGGCCCGATGTGGGGTTCAATCATTCCAACCTGCGCACCATGCCCTACGGCCGGCAGTCGGACGGCGAGGTCCGCATCGGATCCCTGGAACTGCTGCACCCCAACAGCGAACTTGCCGACGAAATGCCGGATGCGGGCTTTGACCTGGTGATTATGAATCCGCCATTCACCCGCGCGACCAACCACGAGGGGGCGCACGCCGATGTGACTAACCCTGCTTTTGCCGCCTTTGACGCCAGCCGGGATGACCAGACGGCCATGGGCAAGCGAATTAACGGGTTCGGCAAAGGCACCTGCTATCACGGCAACGCGGGCATCGCCTCGGCCTTTGCGGCGTTAGGCGACAAAAAGCTGAGACCGGGCGGCGTCCTGGCTCTGGTGCTGCCTCTGTCGGCGGCATCGGGACTGTCGTGGCAAGGTTTCCGGCGAATGCTGGGTAACGGGTACACCGACCTGACGGTGTTGAGCATTGCGGCCAACGACCGGGAAATGTCGTTTTCGTCGGACACCGGGATGGCGGAGTGTCTGGTGGTGGCGCGCAAAAAGGCCGCGGCGGATAATAGTTCAACTGCACGGATGCAGTTCACGTCGTTGCATCGCCGGCCGCAGGGGCTGGCCCAATCCGCTGTCATAGCGCAAAGCATCCTCGGTCCTGGCAGCATCCGAGACATTGAGGACGGGCCATATGGCGGGACGCAGTTGCCGGTGGGGGACGACTCAGCCGGCGCCCTGCTGGATGCCACGCAGGCTGGAGATGGCGCGAATTGGGGCAGTGTGCGGATCCTGGACTATGCACTGGCACAAACTGCTCACGCGTTGGCCGAATCCAAACTGTGGCTGCCGGCGCAGCCCGATCCATTGGAACTGAAAACGGTTCGCTTAAACGAGGTGGGCAAACTTGGCCTAGTTGATCGTGACATAACCGGCCCACCGCCGCGCGGCCCATTCAGAAAGATTGCGGCCAGCCCGTCGGCCACCTACCCGGCCCTGTGGAATCACGACGCCACCAGGGAAACCCGTATGGTGTGCGAACCGGATTCGCAACTGGAAGTGCGGCAAGGTATGGAAGCGAGAGCGGCCACGGCCTGGGCTACCGCCAGTAGTGCCCATCTGAACCGCGATTTTCGTTTCAACTCGCAACCACTAGCCGCCGTATTTACCGAGCTGGAAAGCATGGGCGGTCGAGCGTGGCCCAATGTGATTTTCGACAACAAACGGTTGACTATGCCTTTGCAATATGGGGCAACAGCACGCTGGGCCTGTGGTCATACTGGTGGCATTCCAACAGGCAAGTGCCTGGTCGGGGTGCGATGACCATCCGCATGGCTGAATCGCTACCCGTCCTGGATTTCCGCGCGCTTACCGATGAGCAGTTGGCGACGGCGCGGGAGATTTTTGAGGAGTTTCGGGATAAAGAGTTGCAGCCGGCGTATCTGGCGGACGCGGACGTGAACCGGGCGCTGCTGGACCGGCGGGTGGTGTGCGACCTGCTGGGGTTTGACGATAGCATCTACCGGGCGGTGCGGCTGCTGGCGGCCAAATGGTGCGCGGAGCCGTCGGTGCATGGGGGCAAGCGGCGGCCGCGGGAGGCGCGGCTGGTGGTGTAAAATGCCGTTATGAATACTATCGCTAAAACAGCGTCCGGGGTTCCGGTCCAGATTGTTTCCCGGGAGCCGCCGCCCTGGCCGCCGCTGACCCTCACCGCCGAAGAGTTGGCCTGGCTGGACGAATATCGCCGGCAGCTGCTGGAGCGCTTTCCGGGGCAAATTGAGGACATCGTGGTCTATGGGTCACGGGCACGGGGCATCGCGGACGCGGAGCTCGAATACAACGTTCTGGTGATTATCAGCAAGGGCGACCGTAAAACGCAGGAAGCCATCGGCGACTTGGGCTATGATGTCGATATTGACGGCTTTTTCGTTGCTCCCGCGGTTGTGGTTTATACCGGGGAAGAGTGGGCGCAACGCAAGCGAAACGATTCCCCGGTGTACCGGAGGGTGGGCCGTGAAGGCATCAGCGTCTTATGAATCAAGACCTGGTGATGGCGGAATGGCGGCGAGCGGGCGAAAGTTTAGGGGCAGCCGCCACCTACGAGAGCGCGGGCTACTATGCGGATTCGATATCACGCGCATATTATGCTGCCTTTCACGCCGCTAAAGCCGCACTGCTGCTCGATGAAATTGAGCCGTATAATCATAGCGGCGTGATCAGCAGGTTTGGCGAGCATATCGCCATAACGGGCCGCGTCGAACGAGAACGGGGGAGAGAGCTCAACCGGCTCGAGAGATTGCGGAACGCTGCTGATTACGATGTAGAGAAGGTGTTCAAAGAGGCGGATGCTCGCGACGCCCACCAACGCGCTGCCGCATTCCTGGACCGCATCCGAGAATTGCTCACCAACCACATTCCCCCGGATGAACTGGAGCGGGGGTGAGCCAATGCTACAATGAGGCCCAACCCGCCGGATGCCGTAGTCCAGATGCGTATGGAAAGGAGGGCCCGAGATGGCCGACCCCCGCCGCGATTTCGTCAAATACACGTTCTACAAGGTGCAGCCGGAGTGGCGTCGCCTGCCAACCGCCGAGCGGGAGGCCAGCAAGGATGAGTTCGCCGCGGTGGCTGCCGAGCACGCCGACCGGGTGGCGCTGAACACCTACACGCTGGTGGGTGCGCGAGGGGACGCCGACTTCATGCTGTGGGGCGTGTGCCCGGAGCTGGAACCCATCAACGAAATGGCGGCCCGGCTCAACCAGACCCGACTGGGCGGCTACCTGGAAACGCCCCATTCCTACCTGGCGATGACCCGCCGCTCGCCCTACATCGACGATCACCGGCACGAGGGGCAGGACGGCACGGGTGATGCGGCGTCCATGCGCCCGTCCTCCATACGGATGATGGGGCGGCGTTACCTGTTCATGTATCCCTTCTGGAAGACCCACGACTGGTATCAGCTATCCAAAGAAGTGCGGCAAGAGATGATGAACGAGCACTTCGTCATCGGCCACAAGTATCCGCAGGTGAAAATCTCCACCGCCTACTCCTTCGGCCTGGATGACCCGGAGTTCGTGCTGGGCTTTGAGACGGACGAGCCCGGCGCCTTTCTGGATCTGGTGATGGAGCTGCGCGAATCCAAGGCCCGCCCCTACACGCTCAAGGACACGCCCATCTTCTCGTGCCTCAACCGCCCCCTGCGCGACTGCCTGGACGACGCGGCGTAGGGAGGTGGCACGATGACCTCGCAAACCGTTGCCGTACCCCAGTCTGACGCTGCCGCCATAACCCACGGCGAGACGCCGACGGAATTTTCGCTGGACATCAACTCGATACTGGCCCTGCTGCCCGACGATGACGCGCTGGATGACTGGCTCCTCCGGCTCAGCGCCGACAACGAGGATTTGGGCTACCAGTTCGAGATTGACCAGCAGGGGAGATTGTGGGCGATGGCGTCGGAAGGCAGGAGCGGAGCACAACGGCAGTTCAACTTGCAATATGACTTGCAGAGTTGGAGCAACACCGGCCCCGGGGGAGAGGTGGTAATCGGCAATGAATTGGTGCTGGTATCTTGGCCCGGTCGTCGTGCCGCTGATGCCGGATGGCGCTCCCCGGAGCAACTGGCGCAGTTGCTCCCAGTTGAGCAAGACCCGCATGGCTTGTCGGTCGCTCCGCACTTTGTCGCCGAAATTGTTTCTCTTTCCAACTCGCTGGAATCACAGCAGGCCAAAATGGAGGAATGGCTGGCCTACGGTGTAACTCTGGGCTGGCTGATTGACCCGTTCCTGCGCCAGGTTCATATCTACCGCCCCAACGCCGCGCCGGAAATACTGGATGACCCGGAGACGGTGGCCGGGGACTCGGAACTGCCCGGCTTCGTGTTCAACGTCCGAAGCCGGATTTTTGACCTCACTTAGTCAGCAATAAATACGTTATGACCAGGCAAACCGCTTTCACCCCCCAACAGGCCCTCCCGTCCGACGCCGACGCTATGCCGGCGGGGTTCTCGCTGGACATCAATTCCATACTGGCCCTGCTGCCCGACGATGACGCGCTGGATGACTGGCTCCTCCGGCTCAGCGCCGACAACGAGGATTCAGGCTGCCAGTTTGAGATTGACCAGCACGGGAGGTTACTGGCTATGGCATCCGAAGGCCGGGACGGGGCAGAGCGACAGCTTAACCTGCAATACGATTTGGTGAGCTGGACTAACACCGGCCCCGGCGGAAAGGTAGTGATTGGCAATGAACTAGTGCGGATGTTCCGGCCTGGTCGCCGCGCGACAGATGCCGGCTGGATTGCCCCGGAGCAAGTTGCCGATTTGCCCCCGGCCGGCCAGCGTTTCCGCAGCATCGCTTTCGCCCCCCGCTTTGTGGCCGAAATTCGCTCCGTTTCCAATTCGGTAGAGGAGCAACAGGCCAAGATGGAGGAATGGCTGGCCTACGGTGTAACTCTGGGCTGGCTGATTGACCCGTTCCTGCGCCAGGTTCACATCTACCGCCCCAATACCGCGCCGGAAATACTGAATGACCCGGAGACGGTGGCCGGGGACCCGGAACTGCCCGGCTTCGTGTTCAACGTCCGCAACCGGATTTTTGACCTCACCTAGCCGGTGATAAACACGTTATGACCACGCAAACCGCTTTCACCCCCCAACCAGTCGTCCCGTCCGACGCCGATGCTATGCCGGCGGGGTTCTCGCTGGACATCAATTCCATACTGGCCCTGCTGCCCGACGATGACGCGCTGGATGACTGGCTCCTGCGGTTCAGCGCTGACAACGAGGATTCAGGCTACCAGTTTGAGATTGACCAGCACGGGAGATTGTGGGCAATGGCATCGGAAAGTATGGACGGAATACAACGGGCGGGCAATCTGTACCTGGACCTCCGAGTTTGGTCTGACGACGGGCCAGGAGGATTGGTAATGCCAGGCAACGGGCTGGTGCGAGTGCCCTGGCCAGGACGCCGCGCTCCTGATGCTGGCTGGATCGCCCCGGAGCAGTTAGCACCGTTGCCGGCAGCAGGCGAACGAGCACATGGGGTTCCTTTCGCCCCCCGCTTCGTGGCCGAAATTCGCTCCGTTTCCAACTCGCTGGAATCACAGCAGGCCAAAATGGAGGAATGGCTGGCCTACGGTGTGGCTCTGGGTTGGCTGATTGACCCCTTCCTGCGCCAGGTTCACATCTACCGGCCCAACGTCGCACCGGAAGTGCTAGACGACCCGGAGACGGTGGCCGGGGACCCGGAACTGCCCGGCTTCGTGTTCAACGTCCGCAGCCGGATTTTTGACCTGACCTAGCCGGTGATAAACACGTTATGACCACGCAAACCGCTTTCACCCCCCAACCGGTCGTCCCGTCCGACGCCGACGCTATGCCGGCGGGGTTCTCGCTGGACATCCGTTCCGTACTGGCCCTGCTGCCCGACGATGACGCGCTGGATGACTGGCTCCTGCGGTTCAGCGCCGACAACGAGGATTCAGGCTGCCAGTTTGAGATTGACCAACGCGGGAGACTGTGGGCGATGGCATCTGAGTCAATGGACGGAACGCAACGTCAATTCAACCTGCAATTCGACCTCCAAATTTGGCTCGGCGCCGGCCCGGGCGGGTTAGTAGTAATCGGAAATTCGCTGGTCCGTATGCCCTGGCCGGGACGCCGCGCTCCTGATGCTGGCTGGATCGCCCCGGAGCAGTTAGCGCCGTTGCCGCCAGCAGGCGAACGAGCACATGGGGTTCCTTTCGCCCCCCGCTTCGTGGCCGAAATTCGTTCCATTTCCAACTCGCTGGAATCACAGCAGGCCAAAATGGAGGAATGGCTGGCCTACGGTGTAGCTCTAGGTTGGCTGATTGACCCCTTCCTGCGGCAAGTCCACATCTATCGGCCCAACGTCGCACCGGAGGTGCTGGACGACCCAGAGACGGTGAGCGGAGAGCCGGAACTGCCGGGGTTTGTCTTCAACGTCTGCAACCGCATATTTGACCTGCAATAACCCACCGATTTGAGGAGGACAGGCGATATGGCAACTGCTGATATTAAAGACACTGTCGCTGCTGATACCGACGAGTTTGTCCCCTCTGCCATGTTGCGCGTTAACATCCGGCCCATCCTGGAGTCCGTGGCCGGCAAGCTAACTGACGACGAAATCGACCAGTGGTTCGTCGGGTTGACCAAAACCAACGAGGGGCGCGGTTTTTACCTGGAACTGACCGGCGAAGGGGAATTGGTGATAAACCCCATGGTGAACATGGACAGCGGTTACGCGGAAGGACAACTCTCCGGCGTTTTGTTCGTTTGGGTTGAGGAACATGGAGGTCGGGCCTTTTCTCCGCGCACGATCGTCCGTTTGCCTGACGGCTCGCGTGCGGAACCCGACGCAACTTGGCTATCTCCCCAGCAAGTAGAGGACTTGCGCCCCCTGGGGATGAATCGAGCCATTACGGTATGTCCGGCCTTTGTAGCGGAGATTGTCTCCGGCAGCGACCGTTTGCCACCGCTACGGCGCAAGATGGAACGCTACATTGCGAATGGGGCATTGCTGGCTTGGCTGATTGATCCGTATCGGAGGCGGGTCTATATCTACCGCCCGGGTGCGGAACCGGAGGAGCTGGAAGACCCGGATACCATCAACGGCGAGGACGTCCTGCCGGGGTTAGTGTTTGAGGTACGGCGGCGGATTTTCGACCTGCACGCTACGGCGGAACGATAAGCTTGGATCCGGTCTCAATCGCAAAACGCTCCGACGGTTGCCGGAGCGTTTTCCTTTTGACTTCCGTTGTCCGTCGTCTAGCGTAGCGCCAGCATCCGCTCCAAGGCCACAACTGACTCCTGCTGCATCTGGTCCGGGACGGTGATGCGGTTGACCACTTCGCCGGCGACCAGGCTTTCCAGCGTCCACAGCAGGTAGGCCGGGTGGATGCGGTACATCGTGGAGCAGGGGCAGCTCACCGGGTCCAGGCAGAAGACGGTCTTATCGGGGTTGTGCATGGCCAAGCGGTTGACCAGGCTGATCTCGGTGCCCACAGCCCAGACCGAGCCGGCCGGCGCCTCGTTGATGGCCTTGCGGATGAACTCGGTGGAGCCGTTCAGGTCGGCGGCCTCAACCGTTTCCATCGGGCACTCCGGATGCACCAGCACCGTAACGTCAGGGTGGCGCTGCCGGGCGGACTCGATTTGCTTGGTGGTGAAGCGGGTATGCACCGAACAGTGACCCTGCCACAGGACCATCTTGGCGTTGCGCAACTGCTCCGGCGTGTTCCCGCCCATGGCCTTGAAGGGGTTCCAGACCACCATTTCATCCAGCGGGATGCCCAGCTTCAGGGCGGTATTGCGGCCCAGGTGCTGGTCGGGGAGGAAGAGTACCCGTTCGGCCTCTCCAAACGCCCATTCCAGCACGGCGGTTGCGTTGGATGACGTGCAGACCGCGCCGCCGTTGCGTCCGCACAGGGCCTTGATGGCGGCGACGGAGTTCATGTAGGTCACCGGCAAAATGCCGCCGTGATCACCGAGGACATCCTGCAGGTCCTCCCAGCCGTCTTCAACATCCTGGATAGGGGCCATGTCTGCCATGGAGCAGCCGGCGGTAATGTTGGGCAGGATAACCTGCTGGTGTCGGCCGGCCAGGATGCAGGCGGTTTCGGCCATGAAGTGGACGCCGCAAAAGATGATGTAGTCGGCTTCCGGGTGGGAGGCGGCTTCCTGACTGAGCAGGAAGGAATCGCCCTGGAAGTCGGCGTACTTGATGATCTCTTCGCGCTGGTAGTGGTGGCCGAGGATGGTTACGGAGTCGCCCAGCACGCGGCGGGCCGCGCCGATACGCTCGTCCAGCTCAGCCGGCGAGCAGGCCAGGTACTCGCCGGGGATTTTTTGCCAGCGGACGTTGATCGCCAGTTCCTCGGCGAGAGATTTGGCGGGCAGTTCGTCTTCCGGTTTGCAGAAGGCGGCGTGCTCGATTTCGGTAAGGGGGATGGTAGGTTGCCTGGTTTGCGTGACCATAAAAGCCGCCTCCTTAAACTAAAAAAGCGGTACTACGCTATTGCACCGGACAACGACCACGGCCCGGCGCGCGTAATCCGAACTTCCACCAAGTGTCCCGCTAGGTCGACGTCGTAATCGGCCGTTTCGGGGACATCAAAATAGACCAGCTTGTTGCCGCGGGTGCGCCCGGTCCAACTGCCCCGCTTGCGGTTTTCCGCCAGCACCTGAACAGTGTCGTCCAGATAGGCGGAGTTGATGTCGGTGAGAATGCTCTCCTGCAGCGTCTCCAGTCCCTTCAGGCGGCGCTGCTTTTCATCTTGAGGCACGTCGTCGTCCATGGTCCGGGCAGCGATTGTGCCGGGGCGCGTGGAGTAGGCGGCGCCGTGTACCTTATCGAAACGGAGGTCGTCCACCAGCCGCAGAGTGTTCTCGTACTGCTCCTCGGTTTCACCAGGGAAGCCGACAATGATGTCGGTGCTCACGGTGACATCAGGGATGGTATCGCGTATCTCGCTGATGATGTCACGGTAATTGGCGGTGGTGTAGGGACGACGCATCCGCTGCAGCACATCGTCGTCGCCCGACTGCACCGGCAGGTTGATGTGTTCACAAACCTTGGGCAACTCGGCGACGGATTCGATGATGCGGCCGCTCATGTAGGAGGGATGGGAGGTCAAGAAGCGGATGCGGTCGAGGCCGTTGATGTCGTTGAGCCTGGTGAACAGGTCGGCCAGGTCGTGGCCCCGTTCTCCTGGCCGAGCCGGCAGGTCGTGGCCGTAGGCGTCCACGGTCTGGCCCAGCACGGTCACCTCGCGCACGCCGCGGGTGGCAAGTAATTCAACCTCGTGAGCGATGTCGTCCACCGAGCGGCTGACCTGGCGGCCCCGGCGGTAGGGAATGATGCAGAAGGTACACATCAGGTCGCAGCCGTGGATGATGGGCACGTAGGTCGCCACGTCGGGCCGCAGTGGGGCCAAAGAGCCGACACAACCCTCCCAGTCCAGTCCCAGCCGTTCTCCCACCAGTTCCAACAACGGCCCAAACTCCTGGGGACGCAGGAACAGGTCAACGTGGGGGAAACGCTTTTGCAGATCCTCGGTCCGTGGGCCGACCATGCAGCCGGTGAGGGCGAGCACTGAGTCTGGGCGCTTTTTACGGAGTGGCTGGGTCAGGTTCAGAGTTCCCGCGACCTTGTCCTCTGCTGACTGGCGAACCACGCAGGAATTGAGCACCACCACGTCGGCGTCGGCGGGTTGCCGGACCGGCGTTAGGCCCAGTTGCTCTAACGCCGACCCCAAACGCTCGGAGTCGGCGGTATTCATCTGGCAACCGATGGTCCAGATGTGATAGGTCTGCATTCGACTTTAATCCCGTTCTCGCAGGGGCTCCCGGGTTTGAGTGGCGGAGGGAGTGGGATTCGAACCCACGATCCCGGTTTCCCAGGATAAGCGCTTAGCAGGCGCCCGCACTAGACCACTATGCGATCCCTCCCGACCCTGCTAGGTGAGGCCAATTATAGCGCATAGCACGGCGGCGCACAATTCGGGAGCATGTGGAGCAGGGCAATCGCATTTGAAATTACAACCCCGTCACGCCGGCGAAAGACGGAGTCCATAAGGTCAATGAACCCGTTGGATTGCATGAACGAATTGGAAACGTAATTAACGAATTCGGTCACTGGATTCCTGCTTGCGCAGGAATAACGGGCATTAAACTGCCCATATGCGATTGCCCTGCATGTGGAGCAGCCCAGTTGACCGAAGTGCTGAGTTGCTGTACAATATTGATAATAATGATATTGATAATCTGCATAAATAATACCACTTGGAAACGGTCACAGCCGTCGTTCGATAAATACAGGAGGGAATCATGGCACGGATCAATAATCGAACCGGAGTAATCAACAGCGAACGCAAACAGTCCAAGGATATCTTACGATTGGCGACGATGTTAGCCGCAGTCATGACGTTGGGGATAGTTGCGGCGGTCGCCTTCAGGTCCCAAGTTCCCGACGCCTACGCCGGCGCGTTGGATGGAGGCGAAGGGTGGGTAAGATGCGCGGACGGCGACGCCCCCGCGCCGCCGGTTGATCACGAGAACCTCTGGATCCGTCAATTGGGTAGCAACCCCATGGGCGGTCTCTGGCCGTCAACAGCGAACAACCCTGAGAGGCCGGCCGACCAAATCTTTGAGGCGGAAGACCGCGCCGAAAATGTGGCGGTCTGGTCCTCCAACATGACGGTCGGAATGACATCGGATTCGACCATTGCCTATATGGGGTATATCGCAGACGGTACGGGCCAGGGAACGGTGGGCAGTTTGGACGACACAACGTTCACCTACGATGGAGTGGACTACGAAGTCCAAGCACTTTTCCAGCAACGAGTGGTTGGTGGCATCCAACAACTGGTATTGAACGCGGATGAAACTTTACCCGACGCGCTGTTTCTCCGCGTCGGAGACGATGAATTCGCCGTGTCCGAATCGATGGCATTGGGAGCGAACAGCAATATCCACGTCTGGAGGCTGAACGAATACCCGGGATGGGCCGAAGGTGAGACCATTGCCGTCGCGTTGATGTTGCCCCCGGAACGGCAGATTGACCCGGGGCCCACATGCCCGGCGATCGTGTTTGATATGCCCGGTTCTACAGGCTGAAGACGCTGCACGGGTAGGGCGGTAAAGCGGATTTAGCGCGTCCGTGCAAGGAGTGGCCAATATCGGCCAATTCCATCTGCCGCAGCCAAGGTCAGCGGGTCACCGTACCCGCTGGCCTGGCCCATTCTTGTCGTACTTGTTCGTTGTGAACGTTACGAAGTCGGAGGGGTATCCTCACCCTGGCGCTGTGGGCATTTGCAACGTCGTCGATGGTCTGTACGCCCGCGCGCCGTTGGGCTTACAATGGAACGGTTGCGGAACGGAGGGATGGCAGAGTGGACGAATGCGACGGTCTTGAAAACCGTTAACCCTCACGGGTTCGTGGGTTCGAATCCCACTCCTTCCGCCAGAAATGGGTTTTTCCCGTGATGATGGGAGGCGGGCGTGTAGCAACGAAGCCGCCACGCTGTGTTCGCGATGGCAGCACGGAAGGGGTCAAACCCGGTTGCCCCAGTCCACGTATCTGGCCTTGCCCACCGAGCTGATTTGGACTTCCTGCTGGTAAGCGCCGCTTCCTGCGGAATGGGTTTGACAGTCGGTCGGCGGAGCGGGACCACCGCCCGCCAACGCCTCGGACAGTATGCGACCATCCATCGCCGTGTCGTTGGGGATACCGAGAAGGTGTAGGACGGTCGGCGCCAGGTCGATGTTGCCCGTGGGCGTTGTCATCACTGTTCTGTTGCGCAGAGACGGGCCGCGAGCCAAACCGGTGTTGCTCAATTCGTGGCGGCTCAGGCTGCCGTGTTGACCCTGTCCGGTTGCGCCGCCGGTAGCCGGGGCGTGCCCGGGATAGCCGGCGGAGTTGGTATCGCTGTTCCAAGGGAACGACATCATCAGGTCGGGAGAGCGGGGGCCGTCGGCGCCGATGATGGACATGGGCAGGGCGCCGTCGGGTTTCCCGATGCGTTCCGACGCGAACAGCGAGCCGCACCAGGTATGGGATGTGAGCCATGCCGCCAGCCTTTCCGCCACAGCGTGGTCGGCTTCGTGAGTGTAAAACAATGCCGAACCGCCATTGGCGGCAACCGCCACCCCGCCGGGTTGGTCGACCTCCGGGAAGCCGGCATCGCGGAGCATCGGCTCGATGCGGACCACCTCGCTAATGGTGGAATAGCCGTGGTCAGAGGCGACGAAAACATCCGTAGTATCGGCGCGTCCGTTCCGTTCCAGCCACTCTATTAGCTCGCCGAATTCGGCGTCGGCTTCAGCCAGCGCCGGTACGGCGCGGCCAAGTCCCACACCGTCCTCGTGTTGGGTTTTGTCCGGTTCGGATGACCAGAGCAAAGCGACCGCCGGGTTGCGTTCGGGCAGGATGTATTCGGTCAGAATACGGCGAGCGTGAACCAGGCGTGCGGTGTTGGGGAGGTCCTGGGCCGGCCAATCCCCGAAGTGGGCGGTTAGTTCTTCGTTGAGGGACCTGGGGAGAGTGAAGTCAGGATGGATGGTCGCGCCGCCGGCGGTGGCGGCGTTGGGGTTGTGCTGGTAGGCGTTGCCGCTGGTGCCCGTGCCGATTGCGATATATTCCAAACCGTGGCGACCCAGGATGTCGGCCAGCGTCGGAACCAGCAGAGTCTTTCCCGTCGCGTCGGCGATGGCCTGGAGGGTCGGTTCCATGGCGGCGATGACTCGGTTGGGGTCGTAGTCCCGACAGAGGAAGGTATTGCCGGCCAGTCCGTGTCGGCCGGGCCGGCATCCCGTCACCAGGCTGGATACGTTCACGCGGGTGACGGTGGGAAACACCGGGTGGTGGTTGGAGAATGTGACCCCGGTCCGGGCGAACTCGGCGAGGTTGGGCATCAATTCCGGTGTGATCTGGGACGGTTGGAGACCGTCGAACACCACGATCAGCACGTTGCTATTTTCAGGCATGGGAAATCCTTTTGGTTGGCGCGAGCCCCGACTCACTGCCAAGCCATCAGGTTGCGAATAGCTGCGCGCGCGGTCTGAGTATCCACGCCATCGGCTGCCGCAACTGAAATAGGCCCGTGAACCGGGTTGACCACTCGAGTTTGCCCCCACTTGGTGTTGTCGTCGGTCGTTTCCGAATCGTTAACCGCCAAGGTGACAGGCCGCATTGTGAGCGCGGAGGGCGAGACGGCGGCGATCAGGGTCAGCGGATCGTAGAGATTGAAACGCTCCCGCTGAGGATCCTTCAGGAACCAGCCGGCAAGCAGGTCAGCGGCCAGTTTTCCCGCCGGGGTCGGGCTTTCCAATCCCGCGGCTTCGGTACAGGATACGTACACCTGGCGACAAGGGGCAAGGTCGATCAACGTCATTGGGATGCCGGATTCGATGACCCGGCGGGCCGCCGTGGGGTCGCTGTAGAAGTTGAACTCGGCGTGAGGCGTGGCGTTTCCGGGGGTTTCGACGGCGCCGCCCATTACGATTATCCGGCGGGCCGATTGCAAAGCGGACTTGTACCGCCGCAATACACGAGCCAGGTTGGTCAGGGGGCCGAGGGCGACAACCGTCACCGCACCTGGGTCGGCCAACAACGTTTGCGCGAGATATTGAACCGCTCCCGTATCCGACGGCTTCGTCGTGGGCTTGGGCAGTTGGTGGGTCAGGCCCGACGCCGTATGGACGTGCCGGGCGTAGGCGTAGCGGCCGCGGGTGGGACGAGCGGCTCCTCGGTAAACCGGGATGTCCGTACGCCCAAGATATTCCAGCAACGCTAGTGCGTTGGTGGTGGCGGGGGCCAGCGGCACGTTGCCGGCAGTAATCGTGAGGCCGACCACCTCCAAATCAGGGCAGGACAGCGCCATCAGGATGGCGATGGCATCGTCGACGCCGGGGTCGGTGTCGATGATGACCGGTTCGGGGGCATTCCGGTTCGGCGGCATGGGTCAGGCGGGTTCCAACAGAACGGAGTGACAGAAGACGCGGGCGGCACGCCCTGACGAATATTTGAAATCGAACGAGGCGGCCTGTTTAAACTTGGTCGCGCTGACAATCAGCGGATTTCTGGACAGTCGAGAGCCCAGAGAGCCGCGAAACCGTCGGGTTTCCGCTCTTTGGAGTAATTTTGGATGCTGGCACATGTCCAGGACATCCTGAGACGAAACCACTCCGTCCCCCACGACGTTGTAAATGCCGTTGAGTTGGTTGGTCACTGCGGCCTCAACGGCCCGGGCCAGGTCGTGCTGGTGCAGAAACTGGAGAGGGAAATCGCGCTTTCTGCCCGACGTGATGGCTGAAAGGAGCAACTCATCCGCAACTGGACTGGCGCTTCCCGGCCCTACGGACATCGCGGTCCGCAGGATCGCTATCCGCATGGCGTTGGGGTCATCGACGCCGGGTTGGGAGGGCACCGGCGGCCCGTCGGGAGGAGGAAGGGCGGGTTCGGCGTCGATCAGATAGCGATGGTGAGAATCAGGTTGGGTGTCGGCACGTTCGGTGACTGGTATGGGGTTATCGGACCTGACGCCATACACGCGGATGTCGGAAAGGTACACGAACTGGCGCACACCGGCGATGCGGGCCGCATCCACCCAGCGGGGCGTGCGGCTGATGAGCGCTTCCGGGTCCGGTCCGTCGTAATGACTGCCGACGTGGATGAGCGCGTCAACGTTCTCCAGTTGCAAAACGTCGGGCATCTCGGCCAGGGTGAGTTCGTGGCGCTCGGAGAACAAGTCCCACGCTTTGGCCTGCATGACGTCCGGAATGTCGGCCAGCGTGAAAGTTTGTCCGACGCGGTTCTGGGCGAGCCGGTAGCTGGACACGCGCCGCACCGGCCAGCGCAGAGGCCGGTGGGCGATGGCAACCATCCAGCAATCGGGTCGCTCCGCCTCCAGATGCGATAGCATGCGCGCGCCGAAACTGGACGATGCGCCGACGATCGCGATGACCTGGGAATAGGTGGATGTGGTGGTGCTTGCCGTGGTCATTGTCCGGTTTGGTGAAAGTCGCGGTGAAACCAGCGCGACGGGTGTTTGAGTTTAGCAACTAACGGCTGTCGCGGAACATCTGCATTTCCGTGGCGATTGCGTCGTCGGGCAATGCGGCGGCGGCGCGAGGGCCGAAGTTGCGGGCGAGGACGAAAATGTGGGCGAGGCGCTCGACGAGGTCGCATATTTCCAGCGCCTCCCAGATGTCCGGGCCAACACCGACAACGCCGTGGTTGCGGAGGAGGGCGGCATTACGGTCGCCCAGGGCTTTATAAGCTTCTTCCGCCAGGTCCTGAGTGCCGGGGAAGGCGTATTTACTAACCTTTACCGGGCCACCGATGGTGAGCAGCATTTCGTCGATGAGAGGCGGGATGTCGCGGCCGATGACGGCCGCCACCGACGCATAGATTGAATGCGTATGCACCACCGCCTGCACGTCGTCGCGATTTCGGTAGATCTCAAGGTGGAGCAGGGTTTCCGATGACGGGCGCATCGGGGCCGGCGATACCGGCTCGCCATCCAGGTTGACCACCACCAGCTCATCGGGCCGCAGCCGATAATATGGGTGATGAGTGGGCGTAACCAGCAGTAGGCCGTCGTCGCCGGAACCACTGAGCCGGAGGCTGGTGTTGCCGGAATACGCGCCGACGAGACCGCGACGATACATCTCGCGAGTGGCGTCGGTAAGTTCCTGGCGTTGTTCAGCCCATTGATCGGCCACGTTGTTGCTCCGGGGACGTTGCGACAGTGAGATTGGATGACATAACCGCCTCGGCTGCATTATATCCGCTGATGACTGCGCTCTCCATAGTTGAGGGCCAGCCGGTGTTGGTCCACTCGCCGGCCAGGAAGAGGTTGGGCGACGCGGTATTCGGCCCGGGGCGCAGACGTTGCGCGCCGGGGGTGCACCGGAAGGTGGCGTTGCGCTGCTTGACCACCACGACGTCCAGCAGGTTGGCATCGTGGGCGCCAGGAAACGCCCGGAGCATTTCCTCGGAGACGATCTCCGCCAAACGCTCGCGCGGAGCGTCAATGTATTCCCAGGCGGCGCTGATAGAGACGGTCAACGACTGCCCGTCGCGGTCGCTATGGTCCCCCAAGATGAGGGAACCGTTGAAGACCCATTGCAGGAGACTGTCAAGGAAATAGCAGAAATCCCCCGACATGACGGGACGGTCGTAACGCAGATGGACGTTGACGATGGGCGACGCTTCCAAGCGCTTCAGGGTAGCGAAAGGCTCCAAGTCGGTCAGATCGTCGGGCAACAGGTTGGGCAGTACCCAGAAGGGCACGGCGCTGACGAAGGCGTCGGCTGCAATCTTACGGTCCTGGCCGGCTTCCAAATGTTCGATGTACCGGTCCCGGCGAACGTTGACGCAATGAACGGGACAGCCGAGCAATACCTCTACGCCCAGGTTTTCCAAGTACCACTTGGCCGGCCGTCCTACGCCGTCGCCCAGGGGCACGGTGGGATAACCCAGATTGGCTTCGTGGCGGCCATTGATCATCCCGTCCTGCACGATCATCAGGCCCATGGCCGCGCTGACGTCGCGGATGTTGTCATTCAACGTGCCTTCAATCAGGACATTCCAAAGGTTGTAAATGTTGCGCTCCGATTGGCCGTGAGCGCGCAGCCATTCGTAGAAGGTGATCTCATCCAGATCATCGCGTTGGCGGTCGATCCGCATCGCGGCAATCAACCCCCGTACGGCCTTGATCTTGTCTAGCAGGCCCAAATGCGGGTAGGTTAGAAATGCCGGCAGCAGATGCGCCGGCGCCGGCGCGGGAACACCGTACAATCGCCCCAACCGGCCCGCTCGGTCATACACCGCAATGTCCAGGCGGCGCTGCAAGTGCCATGACCGCCGGACGCCCATGCGCTCAAAGAAGGCGATCAGGTTGTGGCACGCGCCCACGATGACGTGCTGCCCGTTGTCGAGTTCCCTGCCGGTTTGCCGGTCGTGGTACGAAAACGCGCGCCCGCCCAGAGAGTCGCGGGCTTCCACCAACGTCACCCGCCAACCGGACTCGGCCAGTTTGCCCGCGGCGGCGATACCGGCCAACCCTCCACCGATGACAACCGCGGATTGTGGCCCGCCGTCATTGCTAACCGGGAAGGTCACTTGAGCAACGGGGCGGTGAGCCATGCTCGCGCCATGAAGCCCAGCTTCGCGGCCTTGCTCAGGCCGATCCGTTCGCCAAACACGTTGTAACCGGCGTTCTCTATCTTGTTCAGGACGCCGCCGTAAATCAGGCCCAGGGCGGCGGGGCAACCCCGGGAACGGCGGGGCAGATAGGGCAATAGCAGCCGGCCACTGGCAAAATGCTCGCGGGCCCGGTCGATCTGGAATTGCATCAGCTTGGCGAATCCGTCCGTCACCATCCGATTGTCCAAGTCCGTTTCTGAAACTCCGAATCGGGCCATCTCATCCTGGGGCAGGTAGACTCTGCCGAACTCCCAATCCTCACGCACGTCGCGGCAGATGTTGGTGAGTTGCATGGCGAGGCCCAGGTCAACGGCGCGCTGCCGGGCGGCCTCGCCGCCCCGATACCCGATGATGTGGATGCAGATAAGGCCGACCATCGACGCTACCTGATAGCAGTAGTCTCGAAGTTCCTCAAAGTTGGCGTACCGTGTCTTCACCAGGTCAGATCCCACGCCACCGAGCACCGCGGCAAAGTATTGTTGCGGAATATTGTGGGTGGCCGCCACGTCGGCCAGTCCAATGAACAGTGGTTGCGTCGCCTTACCGGCGTAGGTTTCTTCGAGCATCCCGCGCAGGTGGTTGATGCGCTCCAGTTTCTCAGCGTGGGTGCCTTCGGCGTCAACGGAATCATCACAATAACGGCAGAAGGTATATGCCACGTAGATGGCGCGCCGCTGAGCGGCCGGCAGGGTCAGGAAGGCGAAATAGAAGTTGCGAGCTTCCCGACGGGTCACCCGCCGGCACTCGTGGTAAGCGGCGGCCAACGCCTGCGGGGACGGCGGCGATGCGGCGGGTGTTGGCCTATTCATGGCGGTATCCGGCAGTGGGCAGCCCGTAGCCTGAGCCAATCTTGTTGCCCAACCAGGCCGAAGCCAGCAGCCACGCTTTGCTCCGCTTGGACAGGGCAGGACGCCGGCTCAGAACGTCGTAATCTTGCTTACGGATAGCGTCCAGAACGGCCACGCCGCCACGAGTGAAAAGGGCGACGGGCAGGCGGGAGGAAGGTTCCAGCGTTTTGACCAGCGGCGCGCCTTGCCGGAATAACTCCATGGCGATATCGCACTCGTAACGCAACAAAGAGCGAAATTCGCCGGTGGCCCGGCCGGTTGCAATGTCTGCCTCACCGACGACGAACCGGGCCATATCCGACTGGGGCAGGTAGATACGGCCCCGGTCACGGAAATCGCGGGCCACGTCCTGCCAGAAGTTGGTTAGCTGCAGGGCCGTGCAGGTGTGGTCGGCAAGTTGCTGTCGTTCTGCATCATCGTAGCCGAACAAGTAGAGGTACAGGCGCCCCACCGGATTGGCGGAGTACCGGCAGTAATCCAGGACGTCGTCCAGGGTGGCGAACCGGCCGGAGCCCTGGTCGATTCGATTGGCTTGGATAAGTCTGTGGAAAGGTTCGCTGGGAATATTGCACTTGGCGACGGTGTGCTGTACTGCCACGGCGATGGGGTGTACAGGTTGGCCGGAGTACATTGCCTCCAGTTCCGATTCCCACCAGTCCAAGCGATCTTGACGATGGGCGGTTACGATTGGGTCGGGGGGTCCATCAGCGGAAGGAGTGACGTTTAGGTCTTGCGGCGATGCCTCATCGCCCAGATCATCTACCATGCGGCACCAGGCATAGATGGCGTACACGTGTGGCAGCTTATCCTTGGGGGTTATCCAACCGCCGACGTTGAAGTTTTCGTAGTGGCTGCGGGCCAGACGCTCACAATAGTTGTAGGCGTCGGCCACGGAGATACGGTCAGCCGGGTCGGTGACGCCGGACCGGGTGGCGGCAGGGGCATTGGCGTCGGCGTCGGTGAGGGTGGACATGACGGTTATTCACCAACGATTTGAACCATGACTTCCCGAGGTCGCGGGTGGTCCAGTTCGATGAAGAAAATACTCTGCCACTGTCCGAAGGGCATCTGACCGTTGATGAGAGGGATGGTCTCGCTACAGCCGAGCATCAAATGCTGCAGGTGGGCGTGACCGTTGGGCGACTCTTCCTCGGTCATGTTCACCGTGCGGACCGTGAAATCGTTGTGCCGGTATTCCGCGTGGCGGGGGCACATTTGCTCCAGGAACCGGGCCATGTCCTCAATGAGCAGGGGTTCGTTCTCGTTGATTTTCACCGCGGCGGTAGTGTGCCG
Organism: Dehalococcoidia bacterium; assembly: GCA_965197635.1. GTDB lineage: Bacteria > Chloroflexota > Dehalococcoidia > Lucifugimonadales > UBA3495 > Bin87. The sequence goes on along the minus strand of CBDANN010000008.1, from coordinate 1,505,525 downwards.
CGAGTACACCACGACGAATCCGTTGCTCACGTGGGACTTTCCAACGCAACCTCTAACCCAGTCGGTGATGTCAATGAACTCGGGCGCGGCCGTGGTGTTGACCTTCAGGGTAAAGTTTTTGGTTTTCATCATATGCACGCTGTTTAGAGGGGTGTGGCGATGGACAGCTACAGATTGGGCGGTTATGCAGCGTTGGATTCGGTCACGTGACCGTTGCGGCGGGACGCCGGGCGATCCGACCGTTGGTTCGTCCGGTCGCGGTAGCGGGCCAGCGCGATGAGGGGCCACGAGTTGCGGTAGAGATGGTAGTTGATCATAAAACCTGCGGACAGTTCGGCGCCCTGAAAACCGCGCTCGCCCGGCTGGGGCAGCTTGTCAACACGTTCGCCTTTTAGGTAGCCGGGAAAGCCGGTGCCCGTGAAGTATGGTTCGTCCCAATCACCATCCGGGTTCTGGGTTTGCAGCAGGTACTGGACGCCGCGGTGGGTAACCGGGTCGTCGGCGCACCCGGCGGCTGCCAGGGCAATAATAGCCCAGGCCGTTTGGGATGCGGTACTGGGTCCGACTCCGTGTTGGGCCGGATCCACGTAGGAAGCGCAGGATTCTCCCCATCCGCCATCATCGTTCTGGCGTTCAATCAACCACCGGACGGCGCGCCGCACGTGGGGCTGGTTCATGTCTTCCCCCATGGCTTCGAGACCCGGCAGGACTGCGCCCAGGCCGTAGATGTAGTTCACGCCCCACCTGCCGAACCAACTGCCGTCGTCCTCCTGCTCGAAGCGCACGTAACGGTAGGCCTGCTGCAGGAAACCCTGGTCAGCGCCATATTCCAGTTTCCCGTACATCTCCATGACGTGAGCAGTTACGTCTGCGCTGGAGGGGTCGAGCACTTCGCCAAAGTCGCTGAAGGTCAGTGCGGTAATGTACCCATGGTTGTTATTTTTGTCGAAGGCAGCCCAACCGCCGTCCCGGCTCTGCATACCGGCGATCCAGTCCACCGCTCGCGAAATGGCGCGCTGCCGCAGATGGTCTTCGTTTTCCGGCAGTTTGCCGAGGCGGAGGGCGAGCACGATTTCGGCGGTATCGTCGATATCCGGATAGCAGTTGTTGTGGAACTCAAAGGCCCAGCCGCCGGGCTGCAAGCGGGGAGCCTGCACCTGCCAGTCGCCGCCCACCAGAATCTGCATGTCCACCAACCACCGTATCGCCGATTCCAGCATCGGATCATCGGTTAATATCCCGCTTTCGGCGAGACCCTGAACAATCAGGCAGGTGTCCCACACCGGGGAAATGCAGCCCTGTACAGTCCAGCGGTCGCCTTTCTGGATGCCGAAACCGTCAATGCCGGCAAATCCGCGGGCCATTATTGGATTGTCATTTTCATAGCCGCAGACGCTGAGGGCGATAAGGCTGTACACCCAGGGCGGCTGGATGCCACCCCAACTGCCGTCGTCCTCCTGATGTTCCAGGATCCATTGGATAGCTTTGCGCTCAGCGCGTTTGCGGAACGGGTTGAAGCGTAGCCGATGGTACAGGGAGCCGACGGTTCTTTCGGCAAGATGCACCAGGCGCGGCAGGTTGAATCCCGTCGGGGCTGGCAGCGAATAATCGGTTCCGGACCGTCCGTTAGGCAGCAATTCGTCGATGGCGTGCTCCGGCGGAATAGGCCGCACCGGACGCCGTGTCAACACTATGGAGAGCGGGACAATGCAGCCTCGGGCCCAACTGGCGAAGTGATAGATGTTGAAGGGCGCCCAGCGGGGCAGAAGCATCATCTCGGTGGGCAGCAGGGGCGTGCCTTCCCACTCCCATTGACCGAAGAGCGCCAGCCAGATGCGGGTGAACACACGCGCTTGGGGGATGCCACCGCCGGCGAGAATGAACTCGCGGGCTCGGCGCATATGGTCGGCATCCGGGTCTTCACCACACAGTTTCAGGGCAAAGTAACACTCCACCGAGGCGGATAGGTCGCCTGGCGCTCCGTAGTACACGGACCAACCGCCATCGTCCAGCTGCTTGCTCAGTATGTAGTTAACGATGTGGCGTTCCCTTTCCGGGTTGCAGTGGCCCAGAAAGCGGGACAGCATGATGTATTCCGCTTCCATCGTGTTGTTGGACTCCAGCTCGCCCCACCAGTAACCCAGGTCATTCTGGGTGCGGCGGAAGTAACCCTGGAGACATTCGATGCCAGCGTCCACCGATTCCGTTGACGGTGACGCTCCTGACGCTTCGGGAACAGAGCTGGTGATGGTTGGTGTGGCCATGATGCTGATAACCGCGATTAGCCGCGAGACCGTAGGTAGCCGTGGTCGGTGAACCATCGAACGGCTTTTTCCAGAGCCGCTTCCACCGGCCTCTGCGGCATACCTAACTCGGCGACAGCTTTTTGGCTGCTGACGTACATCGGGTGGCGAGCGATTTTGATGCCTTCGACGGGGATTGTGGGTTGGCGGCCCATGATGCCGCTTTCCACCCACTGGTCGCAGTAGGCGGCGCCGAGGATGAACCAGTATGGGAAACGGAGGCGCGGCGCCCGTCGTCCGGTAATCTCGGCGAGCATCTCAAATACTTCACGAAGGGTAAGATTGCGGTGGCCGAGGATGTAACGCTCACCGGGACGGCCGCGTTCCATTGCCAGGATGTGCCCCTCTGCCACATCGGCCACGTCCACCAGGTTCATCCCGGTGGAGAGGTATCCGGGGATGCGGCCCTTGGCAAAGTCCAGCGGGATGCGCCCGGTAGGGGTTGGCTTGACGTCCCACTTTCCCACCGGGGCGCACGGGTTGACGACCACGACCTCGAAATCTTCGTCGTTGGCTGCCAATGCAAGCTGTTCGGCGGTGTACTTGGACTGCTTGTAATGTCCGATGAGGTGCGAAGGATCGGGTGGGAGTTCCTCGCTGCCCAACTGGCCGCGATGCGACGAATCGAGATCCGGCAGGCCGATGGTGGAAACGGAGCTGGTGAACACGACCCGGCGCACGCCGGCTTGGTGGGCGGCGTCCAGCAGGTTCCGGGTGCCGGCGACGTTGGTGCGGTAGATGTCCTCCGGACGCTTTGCCCAGAAAGAGTAGGTGGCGGCGCAGTGATAGATGGATTCGCAGCCGTCTGCGGCGCGGCGCAGGGAGTTGCTATCGAGCAGGTCTCCTGGGACTTGTTTCACGGTGGTATCTCGAATCGCCAGGTTGTTAGCGCCCGGCCGGACCAGGGCGCGTACCTCCCCGCCCCGGGCGGACAGTGTGCGGGCCAGATTGCCTCCAATGAAGCCGGTGGCGCCGGTCACTAGCGTGGTCATGGTGACACCGTCGTGAGCGAGGTCTTGTGGGTCTTCCATGCTTCAAGCCAAGCGAGCACGCAACGGGTCAGGCTGCGTCGGGCGATCCGCGCCTGCCGCGCCAGTCGGAATAGGGTTGACGCCCGTCCGGGGTGCGTCGCCAAACCCCGGGCAAGGCGGATGGTATTGCTTCCATCGCTAGACAGATAATCCGGCAACGCATCGGCCGCCATATCCAGGACGGCGCGAACGGAGGCAAAAGGAACTTCAACCGAGCGGGCTGCCGACGCGGCCCAATAGTCTTCCATGTTTACCGATGCCACCCCTGCGGATACGCGCAGCTCTGACTTGAGCCGGGGTCCGGCGATCACGTCAACGGTAGCCGAGGGTTCGTGGGAAATGCCCGTACCGCTGCGTCGGGCGGCGACAATCAACTGCGACGACAAGGCGGTATCGGCGGCAATGGCCTCGCCGTCCGTTGCGCCGGCCTGGAGGTACACGCCCGCGACGTGCAGGTCTCCGGTATGCAGGCCGGGATCGGATGCGCCGCAAAACCCGACCATTATCACGGCTTCAGGGCCGCTGGCAACGATTTTCGACAAGCCGGAAACCGTTGCGCTTTTGCCCACTCCCGTTACGCCAAGCGACACGCCGCAACCATCGGAGTTGCGGAGGGCCCGACGGATGCCGGCTAGTTCGGTGGCCATTGGTGCAACTATGGCAAGCATCAGGAATTGGGAACCAAGCCCAGTAGGGCCGGCGTTAGCGAGATGTGTTTGTCAGGATAGTGTCGTAGATTGGCGCTGGTCCGTTGTGTTGGAGCACGGGCGGCGACTGGAGCGTCAGCCGACGCTGATGCCTCCCTTGTGGGCCGCGCCGGACTTGACGAGGGTCACCCATTCGCGGGGTTTGCCGATGGCGTTGAAGATGGTCGCGGACTCGAAACCGCAGTGCATCATGCAGTTGTTGCACCGGGGATCCCGACCGACGCCGTATTTTTCCTCCCACAGATGGGGTTCGTAGAGATCATCAAGTTGCTCGGTGTGCTCGTCGGCCAGCGGGTAGCATGGCTTCCGCCAGCCCATCACAGTGTAGGTGGGATTGGACCAGGCGGTGCACTGGTACTCGCGCTCGCCGCGCAGGAAATTGAGATAGAGCGGGTTGTTGTAGAAACGCATTCCTTCAATGCGGGTCGGGTCCAGCAGGTTGCGGAACACGTTCCGGGATTCCTGGCGGGTGAGGAACAGGTCCTGGTCAGGGGCGTCCTCGAAGTCGTAGCCCGGCGAAATCATCGAACCTTCCACGCCCAAATCGCTGACGTATCGGAACATTTCGCGTAGGTCCTCAACGTCGCTGTTGCGGAAGACGGTGGTATTGGTGCAAACCCGGTATCCGCGCTCGACGGCGAGTTGGATGCCGTCGATGGCGCGCTTGAACACACCGGCGCGCGCCACCGATTCGTCGTGCTTCTCCTCCATGCCGTCCATGTGGATGACCCAACAGAAGTATTTGGACGGCGGAATTTTCTCCAGCATCCGGGGCAACAGGAGAGCATTGGTGCAGCAATAGACGAAGTATTTTTGGGCGACCAACGTGTTGATGATTTCGTCGATATGCGGGTGGATCGTCGGTTCCCCGCCCGCGATGGATACGATTGGCGCACCGGAATTGTGGACGGCTGCCAACGCCTCCGCCACGGGCATCATCTGATCCAGGACCCCCCGGTACTCGCGGATGCGTCCACAGCCGATGCAGGCCAGGTTGCACATTTCCAGCGGTTCCAGCATGGTGACCAACGGGAAACGCTTACGGCCACGCAGTCGGTTTTTCAGGATGTACCAGCCCATGCGCACGCCCAATTCCACGGGGCGTTTGGCCGGTTTGACGGCCACGGGCGGATCTTTATGAGTTATCGCCATTGTTGCGGTCTCCGTCCTTGGTATGTCGTTTGATCAGTAGAGCCGGTAGGCCATGAAGTCGATGAGATTTGACGCGTCCTCGGTGGCCCAGGGCGGCAACTCCAGCAGGGCCAGCGAGTCGCGGCCTTCCTGGGCGGTGAGTTCGGTGAGTTCGTCGGTTTGACGGGCTGCGCCAATGTCTTCCAAAATTTCCATCACTCGGTCAACGTCCGATTCTTCCAGCGTTTCCCGGGCGTATAGGCGCAGCAACTCGTCGCGGTTGGCTCCCTCGGCTTGCTGGAAGGCGTACACGATGGGGTAGCTCTTCTTGCGCTGAACGATGTCGCTGTCGGTGGATTTGCCGGTGATGGCCTCGTCGCCCCAGATGCCCAGGTAGTCGTCCCGGATCTGGAACAGGCGGCCAATCGCCCTGCCGAAACGGGCGACTGCTTCGAGGGTTTCCGGGTCATCCGTCGCAATGGTGGCGCCGATCACCAGGCTGCTGCGAATCAGGGCGCCGGTTTTGAGGGCGATCATGTCCAGGTATTCATCGGCGGCGATGGTGTCGCGTTGCTCAAACTGCAAATCGCGGCACTGTCCTTCGATCATTTCCAGGTAGCTCTGGGTGAGCAACTCAGAGACGCGGATGGTGGTATCGGCGGGGACGTTCCGGCCGGCGCTGAGCGTGGTCAGGTCGCCGAGGGACTGCATGGCGTCGCCGGCCACCAGCGCGCGCTCGGTTCCCCAAACTGCCCACACCGTGGGTTGGTGGCGGCGCTCCAGGCCCTGGTCCTGGATGTCGTCGTGAACCAGAGAGAAGTTGTGGATCAGCTCCAGGGCAGCGGCGGCGGGGGCGGCGTGTCTCGGTTCGCCCTGGAAGGCATGGCAGGCGAACATGCAAAGAGTGGGCCGAAGCGCCTTGCCCTGTGAAGCCGGAGTTGGAGACGGGGTGCCGTCCCGGTCGGACCAGCCCAGGTGGTAACGCAACAAGACGTTGACCGCGTGTTGGTCCAAGGGCGGCACCGCGTCGTTCAGCGCGTCCTCCAAATGGAGGCGGTAGCGGTCGAACATGGCAGGGAGCGAAGGTCCAGCGCTTCCGGGAGTGTCGCCGGCGGGTTGGCTCGGCTGGCGAGCCTCAGCGGAAGCGGTTGGTATTGTGCCCATTTAGTTAGCCTGCCGAGCGTAGGGTTGGTGGGTAAGCGCGGCGCGCTGGGTATGTGGGTAGGGGCTGTCTATTCCAACGATGCCAGAATTTAGCGAACGGCGACGATACTGTCAAGCGAGGCCACACGGTAGGGCACAACAGCCGCGTCATCGTTGACGGAGAGCCGCGTTGGGCACGCTATCTCAGGCGGATGAACTCCTGGCAGACGCGGGCGGCGTCGTAGATTTCGCTGATGCTGGCGGTTTCGCGAGTGGTGTGGAAGTCGCGGACGCCGATGCCCACGGGCAGGGCGACGATGCCGTGCTCAAAGAACACGTTGGCGTCGGAACCGCCGCCGGTTGTTTCCATGGCCGGGTTGAGGCCGATGTTGGCCACGGCGCGGGCGATGTCGGCCAGGGCCGGGTGGTCATCCGCCACGCTGTAGGCCCGGTACTGGCTCCAGATGTTGAGGTCAATTCGGGCCTTGGGGTTCATAGCGGCGACCTGGTTGAAGGCGCGGCGAAACTCGTTGGTGTAGTTGTCCAGCTTGGCTTGGTCCCGGGAGCGCAGCTCGCCGTCCAGGTAGGCCCGTTCCGGGATGATGTTGCGCTTGAGGCCGCCCTCCAGCACGCCGATGTTGCTGGTTGTTTCGTGGTCAATGCGTCCCAGGGGCAGGCGGGTCAGGATGTTGGCGGCGACCAGCAGGGCGGACACGCCGTTTTCCGGCTCCAGGCCGGCGTGGGCGGCGACGCCGGTAATGTGGCACTGGACGATGTTCTGGGCCGGCGCGCCGACGCAGATACGGCTGACCGCTCCCTCGCCGTCAAAGACGATGCCGCTTTTGGCCTCAACCAGAGAGAAGTCCAGGTTGCGGGCGCCGTTGAGTCCGCCCTCCTCGGCGCGGGAGAATACCACCTGCACCGGGCGGACCGGACTGCCGTCTTCCATGGCGCTGGTCAGTCCTTCCAGCACAATGGCAATGCCGGCCTTGCAGTCGCCGCCGAGGATGGTGCTGCCGTCGGAGCGCAGGGTGTCGCCGTCGGCGTCCAGCGCGGGCTTGATGCCGCGCCCCGGTTCCACGGTGTCCATGTGGGCGGAGAGCATCACGGGCGTCTGGCCGGCGCTGCCGTTGGAGCCGGGGATGGTGGCAACCAGGTTGCCGTAGGCATCGTGCCGGACGGTTGCGCCCAGGTTGGCGAGGATGCTGGAGAGATGGCCGTCGATGGCGTCTTCCTCTCCAGTGGGGCTGTCGATTTGGATGAGGTCGATGAGGGTCTGGGTGAGGCGCTGTCGGTCGGGCATGGGGGTGGCTCCTGGGGGATGGACGTGTGATAGGATTATATCGCTGATTGGCCCGAAACCAACCGTAGGCAAAGGCGGCTCCAACGCCCATCCATGCGTTAGAACTGACCAACGTAGGCCCGTTCCGGCGCCGCCCGGACGGCAGTGGTTCCGACGGCATCAAGCTGGAGTTTGATGCCAACGTAAACCTGCTTATCGGCCCCAACAACGTGGGGAAGTCCACAATTTTGCGGATGATCAAGTTGCTTACCGCAAAAAATAATGGATTGAGCTCCGGTGAATTCATGCAATCCGATACTCTGCCTAGTTCGCTCGTCATTTCATGGCAGAATGGTGAAAATTACCGATCGATCAATCTCTCTGCGGTGTACTTGTCATCGGATTATTATGAGCACTTGAACGACGGCGATAGGCTTAGGCTTGGCTCTGGAAATGAGTCTTGCGAGAACGTGGACTTGAGCCAATGGGCTGGCCTGATGCAAGAGCATGGGTACGTTGCATATCAAGGCACGGTGTTCTTCCCCGAAATCCGTGCGAATACGGAAACATTCGTTGTGCCCATATCCAGCGATGCCGATAGCCTATCCACGATCCATAGTTCAGTCAGCAACATACATAACGGCATAGAATACGACATTGAAAAAATCCTCGAAGCATATGACGAAGATATATCTGAATACCGCTCTGACGATACGGAGTCGTATGTCCCAATATTGGTGCAACTGCAAACGAGCAATGACCCTGAGCACCTTAACGTGTTCAAGTACATCGCTCAAGTTGTATCGCATATTACGGAGGGGTTCAATATAGACATAGCGATAGGAATTTTCGACTACAAGTATGGCGAGATTGGCTATACTTCGCGAACGTCGGATGGCGAAGTCAAGATGCACGAACTGAGCCAAGGGACCCGAACCGTTGTTGGGTGGATGGTCCGGTTCATAGCCGGCATGGCTTTGTACTATGGCTGTGCGCCTGATTGGATGGAGCGGCGGGGTATTTTCATCATCGACGAAATTGATGCTCACCTGCATCCCTCCTGGCAGCGGCGCATCATCCCGACGCTGACCCGGCATTTCCCCAACGTGCAGATTTTCGCCAGCACCCACTCGCCGATGATGGTGGCCGCGTTGAAGGCCGGGCAGGTTCACCTGCTCAAGCGGGACGAGACCGGCCGGGTGGTGTGGTCGCGCAACGAGCAGGATAGCATCGGGTGGACGGCGGATGAGATCTACCGAACGTTTATGGGGATTGAGGATCCTACTGACGAATTGACGGTGCAGCGCGCCAACCGGCTGCGCGAGCTGCGGGATAAGGAATCCCGCACTGACGTGGAAGAGGAGGAGATGAACGCGCTGCGCCGTCAGGTCAATGAGGATTTGCTGGCCGGCGGTTGGCTCAAGGCGCAAGACGAACGCTTTGAAGAGATGATGCGTCAGATACTGAGTAAGCGGATGTCAGACTTGTCGCAGGACGGGTCGTAGCCGCTGCGCGCTGGGTAGATAGGGGACCGGAACCCTCCGGGGTGTCATACTACGCGCGGGAATATACGCGGTTGTGGGTTCGCTTTTTTCGTGAAGGCAGGGACGCCCGCCCGAGCCAACATAATTATTGGCTGCTTTTCGCGCGAGACCTGCGCGACCGTTTCAGCAATAAATGCGGGTATTGCGAGCGGCGATGCGGCGGTGAGGAAGGAGAGCGGGACAGCCGGGCGCCAACGGTGGACCATTTCAGACCGTTAAACCGATGTCCTGAACTGGCCTACGAATGGTCAAATCGGATTTTCAGTTGCCGTCGTTGCAACGAGGACTACAAGGGCGGCAGGTGGCCGTTGTCAGGATACGTTGACCCTTGCGCGTCGGAAGTGTCGGAACGCCCAGAACGGTATTTTGACTACAATAACGACACGGGTGAGTTAGCGCCCAAACCCGACCTGTCTCAGGATGCGCAGGACAAAGCCCGGAATACGCTTGAGGACCTGGGACTGAACGAGCGCGATATGCGAGTTAGCCGCATTCGATGGATTGAGCGCTTTCGGGATGAACTGTCTCAGCACGCCACATCGGAGTGGCTGATGATTGTTGACGGCTATACGGATGCGGCGGCGGAGTATCGCGGCATCATGCGGATGTTTCTGGCTCAATACCAGCAGGCGCTAGGGCGTTGACACCATCACCGCCCCCGCCCATAATTCCAACCGTTATGCGTTTTGATGTACATCTCTTCGCCTTGTACCGGGAGCGGGCCGGCGCCTCGGTGGTGTCGGTGGATGTGTCGGACGGGGCCACCGTGGGCGATCTCACCGCCGCCGTGCGGGCCGACCACCCCCGACTGGCGCCGCCGGAGGTGCGGATTGTCGTGGCGGTGAATGCCGAGTATGCCGATGACAACCTACTATTGCAGCCCGGCGACGAGGTCTGCCTGATTCCTCCCGTCAGTGGAGGACGCGGTTAGCGGAGGTTCCTGACGATGATTATTCTTACAGACGAACCCCTGGACCCGGTGGCGGTGACCGATTCGGTGCGGCGCGACGGCAACGGCGCGGTGGTCACCTTCCTGGGAACCACCCGCGACAACTTCGGCGGCAAGACCGTCACGCGACTGGAATACGAGGCCTACGATGTAATGGCCATCAAGAAGTTGGAAGAAGTGCGGGACACCCTGCGCGCCGACTACGGCATCGAGGATATTGCCATCGCTCACCGCACCGGCCGGGTGGACGTCGGACACGTCAGCCTGGTGGTGGCGGTGGCGTCGCCCCACCGCGTGGAAGCCTTCGAGGCGTGTCACGAGGCGGTGAACCGCATCAAGACCATCGTGCCCATTTGGAAGAAGGAGTGGTTCGCCGACGGCTCCCGCTGGGTGGCCTGCGAGGATCACGAATTTGCTGACGAGACGGAACACGCTCATGCCCACGCCGAGCGGCACGCGGTGGCGGCGGGAGACTGACCGGTGGCCGGCGGCTAACGCAGGCCGTCGATGAGGTGGACCACTATCTCGCGTGAAGCCAGGTCAATCCGTTTCACCACCTGCTCTATCGCTGGCAGAAGCACCTCATCGCCCGTATCGGACGCGACCACGTACACATCGTTGCTGCCCGTTTCAAGGATTTCTCGAACGTGGCCCAGATTTTCGCCGTACTCGGTGACCACGGCTAACCCAACCAGTTGATAGTGGTAATACTCCCCCGACGGCAGTTGCGGTGCGGCGTCTTCCGCTGCCAATACCCACTCCCCGGAAAGTCGGCGCGCCGCGTTCGGATCAATCAGCCCTTCCAGTCTCAGCAGCGCGTGGCCGTCGGGCAGGTCGTGGCAGGAAGCAACTGTCCAGGATTGGCCGGCCACGTCCAGCGGTTCGCCGGCTTGAAATCGCGCCGGGTTGTCGGAATGAGATTGGATCCTCAGGGTGCCGTCCAAGCCGTGGGGCCGAATCACCCGTCCCACCACTATCGCGCCCTCGGGAGGATCGGCGACATCGCCGCCTCGCCGGCTGCGCGACGGAGCCGGTCTTGAATAGCGCCGCGAACGGTTACGGCTAGACAATCTCCAGCACGGCGCGGGTGCCGTCCTTGACGGCAGCCACCCGGAGCAGTACACGCATAGCCTGCGCCACACGTCCCTGGCGTCCGATTACCTTGCCCTTGTCTTCGGGAGCGACTTCCAAGCGTATGACTATCTGGTCGCCTTCGTCGGTCTCCGTGACCCGAACCGCTTCCGGGTTAGAGGTCAGCGACTGAGCGATGAACTCAATCAGCTCTTTCATCCGCGTGGACCTTGCTGAAGATGTCGTTGCGGTCGAAAATACGGCGCACCGGGTCCGATGGTTGCGCGCCTTTGCGCAGCCAATCCACGGCCCGATCCTCGTCCAGGGTTACGGCTGGAGGGTCCGCCATGGGGTCGTAGTGGCCGATGCCGTCAATGTACGCGCCATCCCTTGGGTTGCGCTTCTCGGTGACGACGATTCGGTAGTAAGGGCGGCCTTTTTTACCCACGCGCCGCAGGCGAATCCGTAGCATTTGATCTCCGTGTCGGTTGCAAAAGAGGATAGGAAGTTACAATTTCAGGTTAGGGTTTTCTGCCAAGTTTGTCAAACGTTTGACGCAGCCTGACAGGAAAAAAGATCTTCTCGTTTGGGTCTCCCGGGAACGACCGCCGTGCAACTCGCACTGGAACTGGCCGGTTGTTAAAAGGGTATCGGGCCCAGACTGGACCGTTGGCTCATCGCCCGATAACTCCCAGAACCTCTGGGGCGACGGTAGACACTGGTCTGGGCCCGACTGACGGGCTAAATGCCGTTTTGAGAAAGCGATGACGCTAAGAGGCGTTCACCCCGTCGTGTCCAGACTGGTGCCTACCATCGCCCCAGCATGTTAAACTGTGTTCCATTAGCAATCACCTCCTTCTTTTAAAATTCCGCACTAGCGGCTATCGACAATTTACAACCAGGATGCAGCCTTGTCAACCCATTCGCCAGCCAATTCCACCGGTTCTCTCACAGTCCACACCCGACCGTTGCGGGCGGTTTTCATGGGTACGCCGCAGTTTGCTGTACCGTTGTTGGACGCACTGACGGAAAATCCTGTGATACAGTTAACCGCCGTCTTCACGCCTCCGGATCGGAAGCGGGGGCGAGGCCAGGAGTTGGCACCTTCACCCGTCAAGAGGCGTGCGGTTGAGCTGGGGCTTCCCGTAGAACAGCCGGCCACGTTCCGCAATGCCCAAGCGGTGGACCAACTGGCGGCTCATGCCCCGGACATCATTGTGGTGGCGGCCTACGGACGGTTGTTGCCGGCGGAGGTTCTTGATATGCCCCGGTTCGGCTGCCTGAATTTGCATCCCTCGCTATTGCCCCGGCACCGAGGACCTTCTCCGGTGGCCGGAGCTATTTTGGCCGGGGACGACACCACCGGCGTCACGGTGATGCTGCTGGACGAGGGTATGGACACCGGGCCAATCGTTTCCCAATCATCCCGTTCAATTTGTGCTGAAGACGACGCAGAAACACTGACCGCGAATTTGTTCCGCGATGGGGCTGACCTATTGAACGATGTGATTCCGGATTGGGTTGCGGGAACGATAGAGGCCGTGCCGCAGGACGACGAGCGCGCCACCTACACGAAAAAAATGGAACGCGGAGATGGGTTGGCCGATTGGGCACTTGAAGCAGAAACTCTGTGTCGGCAGCAACGTGCCTTTACCCCCTGGCCGGGCTTGTACACGAGTTGGGACGGGAAGGAGATCAAGTTGCTGGAAGTTGCACAGTCTCCGGGAGAAGACGCTCCGCCCGGGTTGGTGGTCAGCACAGAGGTCGAACCGCTTTTGGTTGGCACAGGTGGCGGGCTGCTGGCAGTGCGTCGTTTGCAACTGGAAGGCCGGCGGCCCGCCGAAGCCGCAGACTTTGTGCGGGGTCATCCGCAGTTTATTGGGGCGATGTTGGGTTGAAAATCCCGCTGGTGTGGTCGCGGGTTAGCGGTTAGGACCGGTCTCGAATTTCCTGCCGCCGCATCGAAGGCAGGTGGCGATGGTGGCGGGTCTGCCGTTCCTCATGGTGATGACCTCGACATCCCGGGACGGGGTGTTGGTATTGCACCTCGGGCAGTAGATCATGATTTCATCAGATCGTGATGACATGGGTTATCCCCCCTGGACTTTGAATCGAAACTGGGTTTGGCCCGGCTTGCTACGTCTGCCGGGGCGCCCGAGTATTCACGGGCAGGTTGGCCAACTGGCGAGACGTCTATATCAGGTTCCGCGGATTGGATACCCGCGGTGATGTGGGTGGATATCGCCCCTTGCTGTTTGCCCCCTTTTTGGTGTCCACCATGATATGCCGTTATATGTCTTACGCATAATATTACGATTTACAAGCACATTTTGGTTTGCATGGAGCCACCGGGTTGGACGGCATTGATTCATCCGACCATGCTGGAAGATGGCGCCGGTAGCGGAGCAAGCAAAAAAAGTATGGTGGCGGCGTTCATCCGTCACGTTCGCGTTAGTGTAGAATGCCCGGCGAAAACACGGGTAGAGAACGACAGGTTGCTACGGAGGGAGTTATGGCTTTCGCGGGAGTACCCACCGAGGCGGAAGTGCTCGCGTGGTATCGCAACGAAAACAACTGGGGCCGGTGGGGTCAGCAGGACCAGCTCGGTGCGCTGAATCTGATCACGACGGCCAAGCGGACGCAGGCAGCCGCGCTGGTGCAGACCGGCGAAACGGTTAGCTGCGCGAGGCCCATCACCACCGACATGACGCCCGATGTCACCAACCAGGTGCAGCGGTTCATGGTGGACAGCGGCGAGGGTCGGGACACCGATCCGCTGGAGCGCCGCAACTCACGGCGGGGCGCAGCCGAGTTCATTGGCATGGTCTTTCATGGGCAAACCATTACCCACATCGACGCTCTGTCCCACTATTCCTACGACGGGTTGATGTACAACGGCGTCCCCGCCGGCGTGGTCACCTCAAGGGAAGGGGCTCAGAGCCGTGCCATCGACCTGACCGCCCAAGGACTGGTGAGCCGGGGGGTGCTGCTGGACATCGCCCGCGTACGCGGTGTGGATTGGCTAACCCCGGACGCGCCTGTGATGCCGGAAGATCTGGACGCCGCCGAAATTCCCTCCCGCAGCGTGGGCGACATCCCGAAAGCCGAGTCGCCAGCAACCCACTGCACCTTGAGGTAGCCACGGGCCCGCGCTTGCTCCAGCGCCAGCTCCGTCTTGCTCCGGTACTCCCGCCGCGCTTCCGGCACCCCCGCCGCCGCACAACGCTCCACATCCGATGTCCATTCCTGGGGCAGATACAGGCGCTGGTCCACCAGCGCCCGACCCCTGGAACCCACGTGGGCCAGCAACAACCCAGCCTGGCAGCTGGCGATCTTCCCCAACGCTCCGCAGTACTGTCTGATTACTCCCACCGACTTCACCCCCGGCTTGGGAAAGTCGCTGCCGTCCAACACCCACACCACCGGCGGGTCCTCCAATCTGGAACCCAGATACTCCCGCAGCCGACCAATCACACCCTCATCATCCCAGGGCGATGCGGTGAGAAACCGCGGCAGCGCTCGGGCCGATGCCGGAACCGTCTCCGCCAGGTTTTCGGCGTTGCGCCGCTCCTGGGACTGCACCAGCAGGCCCGGCAGGTAATGACGGCTGTGCTCCCGCGACTCCCTGCGGCCAAAGACCGGCGCAAAGTAGGCCTGAAAGTCCTGAAAGGCCTCGTACACCCACTCAAGGTCTGCCGCACCCATCGCTCTGCCCCACCTCCCGAAGCCTGCGCTAACTCGCCAACAATCCTACCATAGCAACTGTCGTTGTAATACTAGACTGGGCTTTGTACACTCAAGCTGCGTAAGCTAGGGAATCGAGCAACCTGTGGTACAGATTGGCTGGAAGTTTTTGAACGTCAAGTTCGGTGGCTCGACTTTGTACAACTAAGCGGCGTAGGCGAGAGAGTCGAGCATCAGGTGATATAAGGAGCTGGGGACTTTAATCAGTTCCGGCTCGGGCTCGGACGTCGCAAAAGTCCCGTGCCGCACCCAGATGTAACGTCTGACCATGGCGATGGCGTCGGCGCAGGAAGGACTGGTCTTTTCATACCAGGCGGTCGTGCGGGGTGTCATTTCAATCTGCTGCTGTCCGATGAGGACGTCGGCCATCAGCGTGACCACACTGAACAGGCCCAGGAGCGCGGGGGTAGTGCGCCGCTGGCCAGTTCCGACCACTGGCGCTGGGTTTCCATGCCCAGATGGGCCCGTGCCTCGGCAAAGGTGACCTCGACCTGCGAGCGCAGCAGATACCACTGGAGTAGGTGCCGGGGTTCCGCCGCGGTGTCGGTGCCTAGCAACGCGCCTGGTTTGAGGTGTTCTCCCGAGTCTTTGACCACGACCCAGCGCATGGCAAGGGGCGGCGGCCCGCCGTGGTACCACACCGCCAGGCCCGAAGCCAGTTCGACCGTAGTGGTACCGCCGTCGGATCCGGTGGCGAGGTAGGTGGTCCATTGGGTAGCGGGATCGTCCAGCGCCGCCCTGGGGCTGGGCAGACGCGCTCCGACGATCCGTGGTCGCCCGATCTGGCCGGGACGCCGCGGTGGTGCTGGCTGGTACCGGGCCGCGTCCTTGCGCAGTTTGGCGACGACCACAATGGGTTTTGACATATTCTGGAAATAGCGCAGGAACTCGCGTTTGGCGTAGCCGCCATCACACACCAGCACCAGGTCCTGCTCCGGCAGCCACCGGCGCAGACAGATCAGCATCTGCCGAGCATAGTCGGTGAACATCTGGCGCCGTCGGCCTTTGCGCCGGTCGTAGCGGGCCGACGGCGCCAACGCGGTCATCAAGGACAGCGCCCAATGCCGACCCACCCCACCGATATGGGTTAGCAGCATGAGGCTCACCCATTGCAGTCCGGGGGTCATTACCGTCTGGTCGTCGGTGGAGCGTACGGGATCACGGTACCGTCCCTTGGCCGCAATCTTCCGCCCCCAGCGCCGTTCCAGGGTTTCGTCAATTCCGAAAACCAGCGGCCCGTCGGACGAACCAAGACGCCCGACCACCAGCAGCAACAGCACTCGGCTCAGCTGCAACGACGACCACCTGGCGCGGTTGAGCGCCTGATGGTAGATGGCGAAATCTCCGTGCTGCCCAACCCCCAGGATGTTCAGGGCGGAGGAAACGGTGCGTTTGCCGGGAGACAGGATCGCGCCAATCGCCAAGAGTCGGGCTTTACGCCAGGTCCGGGGGTCAAACAGGCGCTCAAAGGGCAGCAGCAGGGATACAATGACTGCGGGCAGGGTAGGCATATTCGACCTTTTGTGATGATTTGGTCGAGCTTACCCTGTCCTTATAATTTGTCTAGGTTTTGTACAAAGTAGAGGTTCGACGGCCGACATTGAAAAACCCTCCGACGCCAGCCACCGGTGGCGACGCACCAAGGCGATGGCATCTATGAAGGTTGGCGACGGTTTGGCGTACCATGCCGCCGTGCGCGGGGATAGCGGCCGTTGTTTTTGCAACTGGTGAGCGGCCCGGGTGATCCAGGAAAAGAGACCCATCAATATCGGGGTGGTGCGAGCGCTGGCGCGGTCGGACCATTGGCGCGGGGTCGCCACTCCCAGATGAGACCTGGTTTCCATGAAGGTGACCTCCAGTTGCCCGCGCAGCACAAACCATTCCAGGATCTGCGCTGGGTCAACGGCTGGGTTGGTGCAGAGCAGGGCTTGGGGGTCGAACTCGCCATTGGGGTCTCGCACCAGGACCCAGCGCAGTGGTACGGGCGGTTGGCCGGTGTGATACCAGTCTGCGGTTTGCGAAGTGATTGCCACCGCGCGGGTCGTGTGGTCGTACCAGGCCACTGGCGTCTGGTCCCAAGAGGTGTCGCCCTGGTCCAGGAGCGCTTGCAGTGTGGGCAAGCGAGCGCCCTTCACGGGTGGACGCCCGTTCTGGCCGGGCCGACGGATTGGCGCCGGTGCGTCGAGGCCAGCATCCAACCGCAATCGGGTGATGCAGGTAACGGGCTGGGGCAGCGATTGGCCGCAGTGGAGCCGGTCCAGAGCCTGCCCCGTGCGACGCTACGGGGACGGCGTAACTACTATCGCCCACCAGTACCAGGGAACGGTGGGGCAACCAGCGTGGTTCGGCAGGCTCACCATGAGCGGGATTGCATGATCATCTGTCGGGCCCGGTCGGTGAGCTTTTGGTGCGGGCGTCCGCGCGGGCGATAATATCCGGCCAAGGGCGCCAAAGCGGTCAGCACCGGCCAAGCCCAATAGCGTCCGGCCCAGGGGACGTGGCCCCGCCACCTCAGGCTGATCCAGCGCCAGCCGCTGACTTTGACCAGATAGCGGCGGCTGGATCGCACCGCATCGCGGTAGCTGCCACGGGCTTTGATTTTAGGGCCGCCGCGTCGCTCCACGGTTTCCCGATTGGTAAATGGCTCGTATGCCGAACACCAGGGCACCATCACCCGGGTCCAGGTGTTGGATTAGCAGCGTCAGCAGGACCTGGGATACCGGCAGTGGCGACCACACCGCTCGATTGAGCGCGTGATGATAGCGGGCATAGTTGCGGTCATCGCGGTGGCCCATGACGCGGAGCGCCGCGGCTACGGTGCGTGGGCCGGGGGCCAGTACCGCGCCGACCAGCAGCACCTGGACTTTGATCCAGGTTCGGCTTTGGAACCGCGTTGCCAAGGGAGTGAGAACGGGTCAAATGGCCTCCGGCAGGGTAAGCATGGTTGGGCCTTATTGTGGAAATCGGGTCAGGCCAGCTTACCCCGGTTTTATAATGTGCCTAACTTTTGTACAAAGCATCACTATGTCCGCGTTGCGGGCCGTGCAGAGGAGACTAACTGACGAGACCGAGGCGGGCGTGTAATCTCATGACGAGGCGTGTTGTCCGGACCAAGACCGAGAGGACATTGGCGCTTGTTGCCCGGCGCAAAGCATGGTCCGGGAGTCTTACGGCGGCATCATTGGTGACGCCCCCAATTCGGGGCGATCCCGTTGGGGAGAGCGTACGTTGTCAGTGACTTCCTCCGGCGATGCGCCTACGCTGTAATGGTAGAGGGGATATGATGACTACACGCCAGAGGAGCGCGAAACCGGTGGGAAAGACCGCAAGGGAGCGGCCGCGTCTGCCAGCGGAGCGGTCCCAGTTGAACCTGAACGCTGGGGGCATTGACGTGGGCGCCACCAGCCATTTCGTGGCGGTGCCCGCGGACCGCGCCGAGCCGCCGGTGCGAGAGTTCGCCGGCTTTACGGCGGACCTCTATCGCCTGGCGGACTGGCTTGCGGAGTGCGGCGTGGCGACCGTGGTCATGGAGTCCACCGGCGTGTACTGGATACCGCTGTTCGGGGTGCTCGAAGAGCGCGGGTTCCAGGTGATGCTGGTGGACCCGCGGCGCATCAAGAACGTGTCCGGCCGCAAGACCGACGTGCTGGACTGCCAATGGCTGCAGCAGCTGCACACCTACGGCCTGCTGTCGGGAGCCTTTCGGCCGGAGGCGGAGATCCGGCGTCTGCGCAGCTACCTGCGGCAGCGGGCCATGCTGGTGCAGTATGCGTCCCATCATATCCAGCATATGCAGAAGGCGCTGACCCAGATGAACGTGAAGCTCCAGCACGTCATCAGCAACATCACTGGCAGGACCGGGATGGACATTATCGAGGCCATCGTGGACGGCGAACGGGACCCCCGAAAGCTGGCGCAGTTTCGTCGTCCTGGCATGAAAGCAGACGAAGCCACGATTGCCAAGTCGTTGCAGGGGCACTGGCGGGAGGAGCACATCTTCGAGCTGACCCAGGCCCTGGAACTGTACCGGTTCTATCACGAGAAGATTGCCGAGTGCGACTGGGAGATTGAAGCCCAGCTGGAACGGTTCCAGGACCGCAGCGATGGCGAGTCTTCGGCTCCCGATGGCAAAAAGCGCGGCCAGGGGAACGCACCCCGCTTCGACATTCGAACGCACCTGTTTCGGATGACGGGAGTGGATCTGACCCGGATCGACGGCATCGACGGCTTCACGGCGTTGAAGGTGGTTAGCGAGATTGGCACGGACCTGACGAAATGGCCGAGCGCCAAGCACTTCGCATCCTGGCTGGGACTGAGCCCCGACCACCGTATCACCGGCGGCAGGGTCATGAGCTCAAAGACCAAGCCCAGCGCCAATCGGGCCGCGGCGGCATTGCGTCTGGCGGCCAACGCGCTGCACCGCTCCGACAGCGCCCTGGGCGCGTTCCTACGCCGGAAGAAAGCGCAGATGGGCGCGCCCAAGGCCATCACCGCCACGGCGCACAAGCTGGCCCGGCTCATCTACACCATGCTGCGGTACGGCCAGGAGTACGTGGATGCTGGCGCCGAATATTACGAAAGTCAGTATCAACAGCGCGCGTTGCGCGCGGCCAAGCGTCGGGCGGCCCAACTGGGCTACCAACTGGTGCCTATACCCGATGGTGAGGACCGGACCTCAGGCTTTCCCCCAGCCGCGGCGTCCACCGCAGCGTGAGAGCCCCGGTTAGTGGGGAGCAACATTATGCCCGTGTCCGGGCCGTGCAGAGGTGACTAACTGGTGAGTCCGCCCCAAGGATGTATGCTGATGGTAAGGGGTGCCGTCCGGATCAAGACCGAGCTGGCATTGGCGCTTATTGCCCGTTTGGGAGCATGGTCTGGGAGACTTGCGACTGCATCATTGGTGACGCTCCAAGCGGAGCGATCCCGTTCCATAGATTGTTCGATATTAGCATCTCCCTCCGGCGACACCGCTACCTTGCAGGCGCGGAGGCGATGATGAGCAGCGGCAAGAGCGGTACGAAATCGGAAGGGTTGTCCCAGCTGAACCTGAACGCGGCGGGCATCGACGTGGGGGCCACCAGCCACTATGTGGCAGTTCCCGCCGATCGGTCCGAACAGCCGGTGCGTGAGTTTGAGGCTTTCACTACGGACCTGTACCGTCTGGCGGACTGGCTTACCGAGTGCGACGTGGAGACCGTGGTCATGGAGTCCACCGGGGTGTACTGGATACCGCTGTTCGGGGTGCTGGAAGAACGGGGTTTTCAGGTGATGCTGGTGGACCCCAGGCGCATCAAGAACGTGCCGGGTCGTAAGACCGACGTGCGGGACTGCCAGTGGCTGCAGCAGTTGCACACCTATGGCCTGCTCTCCGGAGCCTTCCGACCCGACGGGGAGGTGTGGCGTCTGCGCAGCTACCTGCGGCAGCGGGCCATGCTGGTGGAATACGCGTCACAGCATATCCAGCACATGCAGAAGGCCCTGACCCAGATGAACGTGAAGCTCCAGCACGTGATCCGGGACATCACGGGCAAGACCGGCATGGACATCATGGAGGCCATCGTGGGCGGCGAGCGGGACGCCCGAAAGCTGGCGCGACTGCGCGACCCCAGGATCAAGGCCGACGAGAAGACCATCGCCAAGTCGTTACAAGGCCATTGGAGGGAGGAGCACATCTTCGAGCTGACCCAGGCCCTGGAACTGTACCGGTTTTATCAGGGCAAGATTACCGAATGCGACCGTGAAATTGAAGCCCAGCTGGAGCGGTTTGAGGACCGCAGCGATGGTGATCCTCCAGCGGCGAAGTCCGGCCGGAGACGCAGCAAAGGAAACGCGCCACGCTTCGACGTTTGGACGCACCTGTACCGGATGACGGGAGTGGACCTGACCCGCATCGACGGCGTGGACGGCTTCACGGCCCTGAAAGTGATCAGCGAGATTGGCACGGACATGACCAAATGGCCCAGCGCCAAGCACTTCGCATCCTGGCTAGGCTTGAGCCCCAACAACCGCATCACCGGCGGCAAGGTGATCAGCTCAAAGACCAAGCCCAGCGCCAGCCGCGCGGCGGCAGCATTGCGTCTGGCGGCCAACGCGCTGCACCGCTCCGATAGCGCCTTGGGCGCATTTCTGCGTCGGAAGAAGGCGCAGCTGGGTGCGCCCAAGGCCATCACCGCCACCGCTCACAAGCTGGCCAGGCTCATCTACACCATGCTGCGCGACGGCCAGGAGTACGTGGATGCCGGCGCGGAGTACTACGAGAAGCAATATCAGGACCGGGCGCTGCGCGCGGCCAAGCGCCGGGCGGCGCAACTGGGCTATCAGCTGGTGCCTCTCCCCGATGCTCCAGCTTCGGGCCTGCACCACGGATCAGAGGCCGCGGCAGCTTGATAGTTTCAGTTAGTCCATAGTCCAGCTTAGTACTACAGCCGCAGATTAAGAGCGGGTAGAATTAGGGGCAGTCAAGCAGTGTGAGGTGAGACGGTGGCGGTTGAGATGGCTGATGCGGCGGAAGTGGCCCGGTGGGCTGAGGGCATCGCGGGGGTGCCTGAGTGCATCGCGGGCCGGTTCCGGCGTGCGGAGCCAAGGCGACGGGCGCTGGAGTACCTGCGGGGGCTGCTCAGTTCCGTAGAGCGCCAGAATGGCTGGCAGTGGGCGGAGCCGGCGGGGGATGCCACTCCGGACGGGGTGCAGCGCCTGCTATCCACCGACCGGTGGGACGCGGACCAGGTTCGAGATGACCGCAGGGACTACGTGGTCGAGCATCTGGGCGCCGCCGACGGGGTGCTGGTGGTGGACGAGACCGGCTTCCTCAAGAAGGGGAGCCAGAAGGGGAGCCAGTCGGTGGGGGTGCCGCGGCAGTACCGCGGCACCGCGGGGCGGATCGAAAATTCCCCAGGGGGAGTATTCCTGGCCTACGCTGGCGCCCGGGGCCGGACCCGGCTGGACCGGGAGTTGTAGCTGCCTCAGGTATGGGTGGCGGACCGGGAGCGACGCCGTGCCGCCGGGGTGCCGGAGAATGTCGAATTCCGCACCCAGCCGCAGTTGGCCCAGCGGATGCTGGAGCGGGCGGTGGGATCGGGAATTCCCCGCGGCTGGGTTACTGGAGACGCGGTCTACGGCAGCGACCGCAACCGGCGGCGGTGGCTGGAGGCGGAGGGCATCCCCCAGGTGCTGGCCCTCAAGAGCAACGAGCCGCTGTGGGCCGGGACCGAAAAGGGGCCCCGCCAAGTGCGGGCCGATCGTTTGGCGTCGTGGGTTGACGAAGCGGGCGGGCAGCGGCTGAGCGCGGGGGACGGCGCCGAGGGTCCCCGATTTTATGACTGGACCACCGTGGCGATAGGGCCCCGGCGGGAGCCGGGCCAAGCGTACTGGCTGCTGGCCCAGCGCAGCATTGCCCAGCCCGCTGAGCTGGCCTACTACGTTGGCGGCGGCCCGTCCGGTACCGCAATGGCGGAGTTGGCGCCGGTGGCGGGCCGCCGCGGGGCCATCGAGGAATGCTGCGAGGCGGCCCAGGGACCGGTGGGACTGGACCAGTACGAGGTACGCAGCTGGGATGGCTGGTAGCGCCACATCACCCGGGCGATGTTGGCTCACGCTTACCCGGCGGTGCTCAGGTATCAAGCCACCACACCGGGATGCCGGCCGGAAAGGGGGGCGGTCCCGGCCGGGACCGGAGCCTGATCCCATTGACAGTCCCCGAGGTGCGTCGGCGGCTTACCCGCCTGATCTGGACTCCAAACCGGTCTGCTGATTTCGTTCTGTCCTGGTCCCAGTGGAGACGGCGACATCAAGCCAGAGCGCAACAAAGCCACTACCAACGTCGATTATCCCAACTGGTAACAGTAGTGCGGCTGTAGTACTAACCCCGGGCAAATCAATTTGCCTGGGGCTCTTTTCAGAAAGTTCCGGCAATTGGCCTTCCTGTTTTTTCGGGAATCTCCATCGACCACATTGGGTTAGAATAAGGCGAGTTAACCTTAAGACAGCCATAGCCGGGAGGTGATTCAATGGTGCAGGGCGGAGCAGAAGCGCCAACTACACCGGGAGCTTTGTCAGGAATCCGAGTGTTGGACTTCACCTGGGTCCGGGCGGGTCCCTGGTGCACCCGATGGCTGGGGGCGCTGGGAGCCGAGGTTATCAAGGTTGAATGGCCGCAGAGACCCAATACTCGGGGCGATAACATTGTGACGGGAGCGGGTACCCCTGAAGGCCTGCCCGTCAATCTGAACACCAACGGCCATTTCAGCGACACCAACTCCAACAAGCTGAGCGTCACCCTGAACACTCGTACAGCCCGAGGCATTGAGCTTACCCGGCGCTTGGTGGCCATGTCCGACATCGTCATCGAGAACTTCGCCTACGGTGTATTGGAGCGGTGGGGTCTGGGCTACGAGGAAATGAAGAAGCTCCGGCCTGACATCATTTACCTCTCCATGTCCGGCTTCGGCCACACAGGTCGGGACCGAGACTATCAAACCATGGGAGCCATTGCGCAAGCCCTGTCCGGTTTGACCTACACATCGGGCCTGCCGGACCAGCCACCCGCCGGTTGGGGCTGGTCCTACCTGGACGACACCGGTGGCTTATACGGGGCCATGTATGCTCTGAGTGCGATTTACCATCGCAACATGACCGGCCAGGGACAACATGTCGACAGTTCCCAGTGGATCCTCGGCGTCCCCCTTAATGGTCCCGCTTTTCTGGACATCCAGGCCAACGGTCGTTCCACCATGCGAAAGGGTTACCCGCCGGGCAACCGCGCTCACTGGCCTGGTACGCCTCTGGTGGACAACTACCGGGGGCGGACCGGGGCGCCGCACAACGCTTACAAGACCAGTCCGACCGAGCACAACGACTGGTGTGCCATAGCCTGCTTCTCCGACTTTGAATGGCGGAAGTTAGTGGAGGTAATGGGCTCTCCCGGTTGGGCCACCGGCGAGAAGTTTGCCACCCTTGAAGGTCGCCTGGAGCACCAGGAAGAGATAGACCAGGGGATAGAGGCGTGGACCAGGACTCTGGGCAAGTACGAGATCATGGAGCGGTGCCAGGCGGCGGGAGTACCCGCCATGCCCGTTCAAAGCAGCCAGGATCGGGTGGAAAACGATCCCCAGCTCAGGCATCGAGAGATGTACCGGGACGTGAAGCATCCCGCGCTGGGGACCTGGCCCCTTCAGAACGCTCCCTTCAAGATGTCGGAGACGCCTGCAATCAACAGCCGGTCAGGTCCCCTGATCGGCGGGCACAACAAAGAGGTGTTTCAGGGGTTGTTGGGCATCAGTCACGAGGCGCTGGTGAGCGGCTTCGCCGACGGCACCTTCTGGCCAAAGGACCTCAGTATGGAAGATTATCCCTACTTCAAGGAGATGATGGAGGATGCCTCGCCCGTACAGTGGAGTGGGAATGAGCCGATAGCGAATCCCGCTCCGGCGCCGGCGCGGACCCCGGACCGGAACTCTACGGGGGCCTTTGGGGGCTGCGGGTGCTGGAGCTCGCCGATGAGAAGGGGCAGTGGTGTGGCAAGCAGATGGCTGACATGGGAGCAGACGTCATCAAGATAGAGCCGCCCGGTGGCGAGGCAGCCCGGACCGTGGGGCCCTTCCACCAGGACATACCGAATCGGGAGAGGAGCCTTTACTTCTGGCACTACAACACCTCCAAGCGGGGGGTTACCTTGAATCTGGAGATGGAGGACGGACGCCGGCTGTTCCGGCAAATGGCGGAGAAGGCGGATGTGATACTAGAGACCTTCAGGCCCGGTTATCTGGCCTCCCTGGGGCTGGGGTACGAAGATCTAGCAAAGAGCAACCCTGGGCTGATTATGTGCTCACTGACCCCCTTTGGGCAGACCGGGCCGTGGCAGGACTTCCGGACCAGCGACCTGCTGCATCTGGCGGCGGGCGGACAGATGGCCAGGTGTGGCTATGACGACGGCGTGGTGCCGGACGCACCGCCCATCGCTCCCGGAGGAGGGCAGGCCTGGCACATCGGAAGTCACTACGCCTACATCGCCATTACCGCGGCGCTGGTCAACCGGTCGGTGACGGCCAGGGGGCAGTACATAGATGCCTCGGTGCATGATGCCTGCGCGCTCACGACCGAGGGCCATGTGAACCAGTACATTTACAAAGGAAACGTGGTTCCACGTAGAACGGGAGGTGGCAACACCGACACTGGGCCCAACGCCCAGGTCCTCTGTAAGGATGGAAAATACGTGAATGTCGGTCAGGTTCCCCCGGAGCGGGTGCTGACGCTTGCGCCGTGGATGGATGAGCACGGCTTGGCGGGCGACCTACTGGATGAAAAGTACCAGGACCCAACGGTCATCGCCGAGAGCCAGTCACATATTCGCGGAATTTTTGAAGACTTCCTCGCCAACATCCCTCGGGACGAGGCCTACCACGGCTTGCAGAAGCGCGGCTCCAACACGGGGGCAATCCGTTCCCCGGACGAGGTCATGCAGGACCCTCACCTGGAGGACCGGAGGTTCTGGACAGACGTGGAATACCTGGAACTTGGCGAGACATTTCGACACCCGGGCCCAGGGGCCATCTTCAACGGCTCGCCCTGGAGGATATCCCGGCGCGCGCCTCTCATCGGGGAGCACAACGAAGAGGTCCTGTGCGGGGAGTTGGGACTATCTAAGGCGGAGTTGGCCGTCCTGGCTGGGGGAGGTTCGGTGTAACCCTGGTTTTCCTGCCGCAGCTGGAACCCGGTTCCGTCTCGCTTCAGCCCACAGCCCCTAATATTACAACGACGATTCGCGGAACTGCCGAGTAACGGTGCCTGGTGGTGAGCATGAGGAGTGCTTGGCAAAGAGCCAACGCACGCCGTCGATGGCGCAGTGTCAAGCACGATTCCGTAAAGGTGTCGTTGTAATATTAACCGGCGGCTAGCATCAGGACGGCGGGCTATGTTGCACGGGAGATGAACTCCTGTGCTTTCTCCAATGCCGCGCGAGATTTGAATCTCGAACGGGCCTTTTAGTGCCTGGCGTGGCATTTGGCGACCTGAAAAATCGCCTTTTCGCTTGGTTCCCTTCCTTGGAACCCGTTTTTTGTCCCGTTTGCCTACTCTGGGTAGGTAGTGACGGGTGCAAAAGCCATTACATTATTAGGGAGCGCTACTACCGTGTTCAAGGGCGGTTTTGGCATGGAAATTATGTACGGTAGGTAAAACCAGCGTAAAACTGGTATACAAAAGCATAGGGAGCGTCGTGGTCGGATGGGGTCATGACAAACGTGAAAATTGGTAGGGAAAACGCCGGTGGGATGGGGGTCGGAAAAAGTCGGATGGTCGCCAAACGCCGTGTGGCGGCGGGAGTAAAAAACGCGAAGGCTGAATCGAGGAGGGTGGTGGGGGTGATGGTATAGGAATCAAGTTGGAATCAGCACAACGCGGGGGAGGGAAAAAACCAGGGCGTAGGAACCGACTTTTGGCCGCGCTGACACCGTGAGGGAAGGTGCGGCGTCAAAAGGGCGGATAACGACTGGCGGATGCGCGACGATGATGGGACAGGCGTTAGACGGCGTCGTAGGGGTTGGTCGGCGACAGTTGACCATTAACGACAACCGTGCGGGGAAAACCGATTAACGACAGGCCGCCCGGTCAGTCGGTGGTGGTGGCGTAGACGGCCGCGTTGGAGCTCACCAAGAGGGTGGTCTACTTCTCTCCGGATCCGGAAAAGGCCGCAAAACAGGCCCGGCGTGAAGAGAACCCGAATGATCTGACCACCGTACTGCGACCGTCTCCCCGCCTGGACACATGGGATTACCTGAAGATGTACGACTTTCATTTCTGTTTTTACCTCTGGTGAGATCATTGGTTGTGGATGCGCCCGGTCCGCGGGCACGAAAACGGGCCCTACCGGGAGTGTCTCCGGTAGGGCCCACCGTTTGATTGATGATTGCGGGAAACGATTTTCTCTTGCTGGATGAACTCCTAAACCGAAGCCAAGGTGGGATGTGCATTTCGGGATTTTGAAGCCGTCCGAGAGGACTCCACAGCTCCTCATGCCACCTTCAGCCCCCACTGGGTCCTGACAGGGGTATGTAAGGGCCTAAATTGGGTCGGGAAGTAGCTTGGGAAGGCACCGGGGCATCCGGCATTTTGGTTATGACAAGACCAAATGCTGGAGGTTCCCCATGCGCCTTCCCAGAGAATGCTATCAGATGCAGCAGATCATCGAAACGCATCTACCTCACCTCTCGCAGCCACAACTGACCGGCCTGGCTTGGTGGGTCTGCGGGGCCATCTTGGCCGGCAGCGCCGGCCAGAACGCCGTGGCCTCGGCCCGCTCGCCCTGGGGCAGCTGGAACAGCCTCCGCCAGTATCTCCGAGAGTGGCTCTACGACGGCAGCGACCGGGCCCGTCCCTGCCAGACCCAACTGGATGTAACCCTCTGCTTCGCGCCCCGGCTCCGCTGGGTCCTGGCCTGGTGGCGTTCCGGACGCCTCGCCCGGGCCGTGGACCCCACCCTCAAGGGCGACCCGACCACCGCCATCGTCATCAGCGTGCTCTACCGCAGTTGCGCCATCCCCGTGGCCTGGCACATCCGGCACGCCAACCAGTCCGGCTCCTGGACGGACCCCACCGTGGAACTGCTCAGAGCCTGTCTACGATCTTTTTAGGATTAGCACCATGAAGGCAAAGCACCACCATCTGCCGGCTGGTATTGAGCTTCCTTTCACAGTTCTTCCAGAGTCGGCGGCACTTTTCCAGCCCGGCGAAAGATCGCGCCACCACCCATCGCTTTGGCAGCACCACGAAGGTGTGCAGTTTGTTGCGTTTCACCACTTCCACCGCGGCTCCCAACAAGCTTTGCACCGCAGTGGCAAAGGGCTTCCCGGTGTAACCCCCGTCCACCAGCACCTTCTGGACCTGATTGAGGCCGGACCGGTTTTCGTCAAACATAGCCAAAGCCCCAGCCCGGTCGGTAACGTTGGCGGTAGTCACGTGTATCGCATGGGGCAATCCTTGCGTGTCCACCGCGATATGACGCTTGATCCCGGACACCTTCTTGCCCGCGTCATAGCCCTGGTGCCCGGCGGTGTCCGTGTTCTTGACGCTCTGGGAGTCCACGATGCAGAAGCTGGTCGGCTCTTTCCGTCCATTGCTTTGCCGGACCGCGCCAACCGATTTTTTTAGGACACGCTCCAGAATGGAATCCTGACCCGGGCCCGGCCGCTCGCTCCATTGCCGGAAATACTGGTAGCCAGTGCGCCAATTGGGGAAGTCCGCCGGCAGCATGCGCCACTGGCACCCGCTTTTCAAGAGGTACAGCACGCCGCAGAAAACGTCATACAAGTCCACGGTGCGGGGCTTGGTCCCACGGCGGGCCGACTCCAACGTCGGCAGAATACGGGCGAATTGCTCCCGGCTGATGTCGCTGGGATAGGAATGAGACATGATTACCCCTCCCCCTGATAATAGTCTCAACTTAACCTATTTCAGAGATCGTAGACAGGTTCTAACAAGTGCGCCAATCGGGGAAGTCCGCCGGCAGCATTCGCCACTGGCAGCCGCTTTTCAGGAGATACAGCACGCCGCAGAAAACGTCATACAAGTCCACAATGCGGGGCTTGGTCCGGCGTCGGGCCGACTTCAGCGTGGGCAGAATACGGGCGAATTGCTCCCTACTGATGTCGCTGGGATAGGAATGAGACATGATTACCCCTCCCCTGATAATAGTCTCAGCTTAACCTATTTCAGAGATCGTAGACAGGTTCTAAGTCATCGGCAAGGACCCATTATGGCAATGCTAATTCAGTGGTGATTTGTCCACTTCGATTACCGTGCCTGCTTTGGTCGGCGATATTCAATGATGTGGCAAGCCATGCGAAACGATTTTCATCATACCGTTTAACGAATCCGTTGTCGGCTGGACTTTCTTCGAGTAGCGAAATTTCCTCGCTGTTCTTTGTAATTCGTTGAATTCGTGCAACAGCAGAACAGCAACTATGCGGGGATCCACGTCCATCACAGGCTTAGGGTTTCGTCCCCACGCCTTTGGCAACTTTATCCGCATGAGCCTCATGTGGGTGTAGTCGTCAGCCTTGAGGTGCGCCAGCGCCATAGCGTGGTTAGTGAGCATGGACATGGTGGTGCACTACGCAGCTTTGCGCCACTGACCGCAGCAGGCGCAATCGGGGTCGCGGCAGGCCCTCTCTGGCGGCTTCCTGGTTCTCCCGCGCCGTACTCTCGGCAGCTTGATCCGCATGTGCCGTATGTGGGCGTAATCGTTGGCCTGGAGGTGCGCCAAGGCCGTGGCCAAGTAGCTGAGCATGTACAGCAACACGTGCAACGACATCTGGAACCTGTTGAAGTAACGGTGCTGGTTCATCAGCCGGCTGTGCTTGCCACTGCTGAAATGCCGCTCGATGATCGGACGCTTCTTGTACTCGTCCTTCCACTCGTCCGAGCAGCGGGGCACCATGCCAACTATCCGCAGTAGCCGGTCCTCTGGCTGCACGTAGCGTTGGTCGTCGCAGTGCCTCGCGATGCCATCTTGGTCTTTGAGGTCGCAACCGTCTGGATGACACCGGAACAGGTGGCCCTTCGCTGGATCAGTTGTAACGTACTCCATGGGACAGCCGCAGGCGCAGAGCGGCCGGCCGTCTTCGACGTACGTGCCGTCGTACAGCCGTCGGCCCGTCTCTGGGTCCTTTTCGGGCAGCCGGACGGCGATTATCGGCATCATCCCTAGTGTGGTGTATCCGTAGTTCGCCGGATATAAAGTGCCGACCGCCGCCTTTGCGCCGCTCAGTATCGAGTAGAAAACTCTTTTCCAATCCGCTCGGAAAGCCTCGAAGTAATACGGCGAACTACGAATACAGGACACTAGTGTCATGTATCCAAAGTTCGTTGGCAAAAGCGGGCCACGTTGGCCAGGATCTGGTCGGCGGTCTTGGTCCAGACAAAGGGCTTGGGGTTTTCGTTGGTAACATCCAGAAACCCGTAGATGGCGGCTTCCAGTTCTCCGCTGCTCTGATGCACGCCGCGCCGCAACTGCTTTTCGGTCAGCAGCCCGAACCACCGCTCCACCAGGTTCAGCCAGGACGCGCTGGTGGGAGTGAAGTGCAGGTGGAACCGAGGCCGCTTGGCTAACCAGTTCCGGATCAGCGCCGTCTTGTGGGTGGCGTAGTTGTCCACAATCAGGTGGACATCTAGGTCAAGGGGCACTTCGGCCTCGATGGTATCGAGGAACTTGCGGAACTCCACGGCCCGGTGGCGTCGGTGGCAGCGGCCAATCACCTTGCCGGTTTTGGTATCCAACGCGGCGAACAACGACGTGGTGCCGTGGCGCAGGTAATCATGGGTGCGCCGTTCCACCGGTCCGGGGCGCATGGGCAACAGCGGCCTGGTCCGGTCCAGCGCCTGAATCTGGGACTTCTCATCCACGCACAAAACCAACGCCCGATCGGGTGGGTCCAGGTAGAGACCCACAACATCCCGCACCTTCTCGATGAAGAAAGGGTCCGACGACAGCTTGAATGTCTCGGTGCGGTGGGGCTGCAGCCCGAAGGCACGCCAGATGCGGCTGACCGTGTTGTGGCTCAGGCCGGACCGCTGGGCCATGGACCGAGTGCTCCAGTGGGTGGCGTCCTTGGGCGTGGTCTCCAGCGTCAGCGTAATCACCTGTTCCACGTCGTCATCGGTAACCGACCGCGGCCGACCGCCGCGGGGTTCATCCGACAACCCGTCCAGCCTCCGTTCCAGAAACCGGGAACGCCACTTGCCCACCGTTTCGTCGGACACCCCCAGATCGGCGCCCACGGCGGTGTTGCTCCGGCCCTCGGCGCAGGCCAGGATCATCCTGGCCCGCAGTGCCAGCGCTTGCGCTGTCTTCGGACGTCGCACCCACCGCTCCAGTGTTTCCCGCTCCACCTCGTCCAGAATTAGCGGTGGCATTGGTCGTCCGATGGCCATGGTCAATCCTCCCTCGGAACTGCTCACCCGGAGGATACCTCATAACCCATACTTTTACTACTTACTTCAGTTACACCACACTAGGCTGATCACGTGCAGGATGTTTTTCAGGCTGTCGTAGCCCTTGTCGCCCAGGAAATACCGCGGGTTCAGGGTCTGGTACAGGGCCAGGCAGTCGTCCAGATCCTGGATCATCACCGTGACGTCGCTGGCGTTGCCGGGACGGGTCTCGGCGAATAGCGGCAACCCGTGGTTGGCGTCCACGATGACGTTGACCTTGTACCCGAAGTACAGCTCGTCCTTGCTCTCCTTCTGGCCGGCCGCACCTTTTTTGCCAGTGCCTTTCTTGACACTCCGGCCTTTCCCCGACCGGGCCTTGTAGGAGCGCGCGTTCTTGGCGGTGCGGTGCCCCCATCGGGCGTCGGAGTCTTTGGACGGCTTTTCCTCGCCGGTCTTCCGGCCCTTTCTGCCCGGACGCGCCCAAGCCTCAATATCGGTGCTGTCCATGACCAGCGAATGTCCCAGCGGCAGTTTGTCCGCCGGAACCAGACCCAGCGCGCGTAGCCGTTCGATCTCAATTCCGCATTCGAGGAACAGGTCGACGATGATGGAACGCATCAGGCCCTTGTGGTGAGCCAGTTTGTGCTTCTTGAACTGGCTGTATGCCCGCTCGCTGGGAGCCCAAGGCAAGCCGCAGATTGCCAGTAGGCGCACATTGCTGTCGAGTGTGTTGAGAAAGGCGTTGGCGTAGCGTTCGCCGAGGGCGAACTGCATGATGCAGGTGCTGAGCATGGCTTCGGCAGGATAGCCTGGATTGCCGCCTTCTTTGTGGGGCGCATCGAGGATTTCAACCAATGCGCCAGCTCGGGAAACTACCCCCGATACCACGGCTTGCAGGAAGCCGTAGCCGCTTTTCGGGGGTTGTTTGGGTTGGTTGAGTATAATTAGAATAGAAATCGCCCACGAGGATTTTAAGAGGGTCTGAGGGGGCAAGCGACCGCTCGGCGGACCAGGCTGAGCGGTCAACTTTTTTGTTCGGTTTTTGCTGCCTAAATTATACTTGGTGACTCCCTTGAGGCTCAACAAAAAACGGGGGGTTGGAGTGGTTTTCAAGTAGAAAAACGGCCCATTTTGAGCAGGGTTGGGCCACGCCTTGGCAGGCCCCGGGTTTCCGCCCGGGTGCATCCGAGGCCCTGAATGCACACCAAAATTTTCCCATAGCAGCGTAGCATGGCCCGGAGGCGTCCCCAGACGCCCGGAATCGGCTTTTCCGGGATTCGCCAAGGTGTTATCCGTGGAAAGCAAAATCGCCGTCTCAAGGCTTGATTCGGCGATTTTCGGAGTACTCCGCAACGTTCGTCCCGGGCAGGCTTTCGGACGACGGCGAACTCCACGAACCCGGAAATACCCGGAATTTTAGGCGTTTGGGCCGATTACGAAATCCGTCGGTGATTTAGCCAATGTCCACCACGTCCTCCGTGGAATCGTAGTAGCGAAATTTCCTCGACTTGGCAAGCCACCGGATTGCTTTGGGGTCCGTCCACCGGCGTTTTACAATAATCATGTCGCGTGGTTGTGGCTGCCACACGACACGCCCTGCTGGATCCGGGACCGGGATGATTGCGCGACCATCATCCTGGGCTCCGGAGATGCCGACTACCAGGTCCTGGTGGACCGGGCGCGGGTCCACGGACGGCGCATCGTGCTGTGCGCCTTCAGCCAGTCGGTGTCGCGGGACATGCTGGCCACGGCCCCGCTGTTTCCCCTGGAGGCCAAGCTGGGGATCCGGCTGGCGGAACACCGGGACGTGGACGTTGAGATCGCCCCCGTATCAGAGGTGGACGACAATGACGTCGATGACCTCCTGGTGAAGTTCGTGAGGGAGATGCACCAGCTGGAGGGCCGGATGAACTTCGTCGGCTACGGGATGCTGTGCAACCAGTGGATGCTCGATTGGGGTATCGCCTGGAACGAATACGAGTGCCGGCGGCTGGTCGACGAGTACCTGGAGGAGGGCATGGTGGAGCGTCATGAGGTGGTCAACCCCAACAACCCCGACTGGCCCACGGCGGCGGTGAAGCTGGTGCGGAACAACGAGAGGGTGCGGAGCGCTGGGGTTCAGCGAGGGGCCCGCGTCAAACCCCGTACTGGCGCGCGGATAACGCCGCGGGCCGAGGCTTGCCCTTCCTGCGATGGCCCAGGGCGCTGGGACGACGGAAGGCTCGGGTGGCGGAGTTCACGTAACACCCCTTACGCGAACCAGAGGCCGTCTCAATTGCCACTTCCGCAGGGTTTACGTAAACCCTATCTGTCAATTTCCGCTCGATCAGATTGAATGAGGCCTGGAGGAAATTCACGTACAGACGCAACGCCCCGTAGAGTGTGCCATGGTCTGACCTGCGGCCTGATCCGAATAGCGGTCATGACCGACGAAACGTCTCACTACGTTGCCGTTCTTCTGCTCGATCCATGCCTGGTCATTGCTGCGACACGCTCTGGACCGGGTGAACTCGATGCCGTGGTCGGCGCAGTACCCGATCAGCGTCTTGTTGATGAACGTGCCGTGGTTGTCTGAGTCGATCCCGCAGATGGGGAACGGTCTCGGTCCAGCCGGTGCAAACATCGGCGGCGACCAGGCTGTGGGTGAATGATTCGAACAGCGGCCCACCGCTGTGAACCACTGGGTCTATCGCCAGATAACCTGGCGGCGGCCCGTTCCAGCGGCGGCCCGTTCCAATCGTTGTAGGTACGCACTGGGACACGCTTGCTCATCGACCGTTCACGCCGGCGTCTGCGCCGGCTGTCAGCAGCCGGGCCCTCACCTCCGGGTCGAGATCGAGATGGCCACGGCGCTCCATGGGCTCCAC
Organism: Dehalococcoidia bacterium; assembly: GCA_965197635.1. GTDB lineage: Bacteria > Chloroflexota > Dehalococcoidia > Lucifugimonadales > UBA3495 > Bin87. Next base: position 1,471,829 of record CBDANN010000008.1, on the reverse strand, counting down.
CAGGTGGAGCATCATTGCCTTCAACCGTTTCCCGCAGATTCGCTCGGCGGCCTCCCAGATCACGATCACCGCTTCTCTGACCGCCGCATCGTAGATGCGCTGGCCCCATGCCTGAGGAGGAACCTCGCGGACCTCGTCCAGCCGCCCGAGCAACCTGATGCCGTGCTCGCGGTGGCGTCCGGTGATCGGGATGAACTCGTCCAGGATGCGCCTCTTCTCCTTCTTGGAAGAACTGCGTTATCGGTCCCGCAGCGTCAAAAATAATTCTCGCTTCGCCATCTTGCTCATGCCTCCACCCACGCGGCTGCCTCCGAATTTTTTGATAGCATTTTATTTGAGGCAACTACCTTCATTGGGTAACGTTTTGGGTGAGGCAATGCGATTCGGCAAATCTGGTTGACGCGGGACACCTCGGGATATAGCATCGTTGCGTAGAGCAACCCCGTCAATGCTGTTCATACTACGCTAGGTCATCGACACCCCCGAACAAGTTGACCGTGCCCGTCATCTTGAACGAATTTGGAGATGTCCACAGTGAATACCGTCGTCAGGATTTCAACGTGGATAGCGGTGCTCGGCATCGTCGGAGTAGGCCTGTTCGTAACGCTGCGGGCGGCCTCTGCAAACACCGGTGGAGTGTGTGACCGGACCTCCCAGGTAGGCAATGCGATCGCGGCGGCCAGCGGGGTCGCAAGTTGCTCGGAAGTCTCGACGGTTCACCTGTTAGAGGTTACCTCGCTGGACTTGAGCAACCAGGCCATTTCGGGTCTCAACGCTGACGATTTCGAAGGACTGGTTCGTCTCGAAACCCTGGACCTGTCCCACAACTCGCTCACAACCCTTCCTGCCGGCGCGTTCGACGACCTTTATCTCCTGAAGACGCTGCATCTGAACAACAACCTGCTGACCACAGTGCCGTCGAACGCCTTCGAGCAACTCTTCCTACTGGAGGACCTGACGCTCAGCGACAACCCCGACCTCGCGCTGCCGGGCGGCATGTTCGAAGACTTCTCCCGATTCGACGGTATGCAGTCGAACGGGGAATTGGCCGTGGGCACGGGTGACTACCAACACATCGACCGCTTCCTCGCGAAGCACAGTATCACCAGCCCCGAAGAGTTCATCGCCGCCCTGCCCGCGCTTTACAAGGAGCGTTTCACAGTCGTCTTCCGGTCCGAGGCGGCCGCAAAGGACCATGTGTCCGGTGATCACCCGAGGATCATTTCCTTTGGCGCAGATGGACGGTTCACCTTCGCCTGGAACACCGACCCAGACGCACCGTCTCGTTTCCGGGAGTCTGTCGAATTCCTTCGGAAGAATGACGAGGACTGGTCAGCCGGGATCATCGACTTCTCGGAGGATAGCCCCTCCATCGCGGAGCCCGCGTCGTGCACGGTCTGCCACGGCTCGCTGAACAAGCCGTTGTGGGGCAAGTGGTACAGGTGGCTCGGAACTGAGTCCCCGTTCTACAGCTTAGAAGAGGGCGAATCGGCATCAACAAGCATGCAGCAGATGCTCGAGTCGTCCGATTCGCGGATCGATCCTCTAGACTTTTCCGCGTCGATCTTTTTCCACGCGGAGTACATAAGACGGTTCCTCAAATCTCCCAATCATGAGGCTTATGTTTTCGCTGCAGGAGAGGCCGGATCCCTGTAGTCGTGGCGACATGCGGAGGTGCTGTTTCACCGGCTGAAAACCCGCTATCCGGACTTTCGGCGGTATGCGGAAGGGCTGACTTGCTCCAGCCCTACGGAAGCCCTGATCTGGACAATCACCAGAGAGTTCGACCAGCGGGAGCACAACCTCTTCATACCGGCGAACATCGACGAGAACATGATTGACGAAAACGGGTTTTTCCGGGGCGACGGCATAACCGTGCGTGGCGACTCCCTCACCCGGCACAGTTACCACTACCAGAATGATGGCAGCATCGCAGAGGCGGTAAGCTTTTTAGCTCTCGTGGAACTTTGGCGGCAGGAACCCATCGTCAGGCAGCTGTACCGTAAAACGTCCAACGAGGTCACGGTCCCCATATGTATTCGTAACACTAATGAATTTATGACGGACGGCTACCTTCATTACGACCTTGGGGAGGCTACGGCGGAGGACGAGTTGATCCAAAAGATTCGTCTCCACTTCGGGTACGGGAGCAGGGCCGCCCTGGTTGCTCGTGCCTCGCAGAATGAAGTATTCAGAGAAGGAGTCGTGGCCAGTGCAGCCTTCTGGGACGGTCATACTCAGGAAATGCGTTCCCGCGTGTGCGAGGCCCTCAGAGATGGAAGGCCAGGGAATCTGCAGACTTCCCAAGATGGAAGCAAAGTTGTCGTAACGTGGGACACGCCCGGGTACGACGCAGCGTCGGTGACCGGGTACCAGATCCTGCGCAGCGTGAACGGCTCGACTCCGGAAGTTCACGTCGCCGACACGAGCACGACGGATACCACTTGGACCGACGAAAACCCACCGGAGGGTGATCTCGTTTACGAAGTGAAGGCGATTTACGACGACTACTACCTCGGTCCGGCGTCAATCCGCCCCAACATCGGAGCAACCGGCGCTCCCAGCATAGGGGACTGCACAGGCGGGAAGTACGTTGGTGGCCGATACCTCCGGGGTTGGCGACGCCGACGGGCTCACAGAAGTGTCGTACAGCTACCAGTGGCTGGCCGACGACGCCGACATTGCCGAAGCTGCCAGCGCGAGGTACACACTCACCGACTCCGAGGAAGGCAAAGCCATCAAGGTACGGGTGTCCTTCACCGACGACGCCGGAAACGAGGAAACGCTTACCAGCGCGGCCACGGATCCAGTAGCGCCCTTTCCGAACAGTCCTGCCACGGGGGAACCCGACATCTCGGGCGAGCCCAACCCAGGAATTACCCTGGCGTCACATACTGGAAACATCACCGACGCCAACGGTCTCGACGATGTTTCCTACTCCTACCAGTGGCTGGCCGACGGCGCCCCCATAGCGGACGCCGCCGGCCCAAGATACACTGTCGTCTCGGAAGACGAGGGCAAGAGCATCACCGTCCAGGTCGCGTTCGCCGACGACGCCGGAAACGAGGAAACGCTCAGCAGCCAGCCGGCCAACCCCGCCCCGCCGGGCTGACCGCAACCGTCTCGGACCAGACCGTAGTCCTCAACTGGTTCCCGCCCGGGAACTTCAGGTACCTGTACGACTACCGGATCATGCGGCAACGCCCCGAACTGGGCGACGCCGAACCCGTGTTTCTGGTGGACACGGGAAACGACGAAACCACCTACACAGATCGGGACGTCCAGCCGGGCGTACTCTACGTTTACACGATCCATGCAGCCAACTTCTTCAATGGCATCAGCCAGGCATCCCTGACGGCACAGGTACGGACGCCCATCGGGGAAACACCCGAGAACAGCCCCGCCACCGGCCAGCCCACCATCACGGGAACCGCGCAGGTGGGCCAAACCCTGACCGCCGGCACCGTCGGAATCGCCGACGAGGACGGCCTGGAGAAGGTCTCTTACAGCTACCAGTGGCTGGCCGACGCCAGCGACATCACGGACGCTACCGGCGACACCTACACTCTGTTGGCCGCAGATGAGGGCAAGACCGTGAAGGTCAAGGTCACGTTCACCGATGATGCCGACAACGAAGAGACCCTGACCAGCACGGCCACGGACCCGGTGGCGCCCCTTCCCAACAATCCCGCCACGGGGGCGCCGATCATCACCGGAACAGTCCAAGTGGGCGAGACTCTAACGGTGGATATCACCGGCATCGAAGATCCCGACGGTATGGACGGCGTCCAATTCAGCTACCAGTGGATTTCCAACGATAGAACTTCGGACAGCGACATCACGGACGCCACCGGCGACACCTATACTCTGTTGGACGTAGATGAGGGCAAGACCATCAAGGTCACGCTGTCCTTCACCGACGACGCGGGGAACGAGGAGACGCTGACCAGCGCTGCCACGTCAACCGTGGCGGCTGCGCCTATCCCACTGACCGCGAGCGTTCACGACGCGCCGGAGAGCCACGACGGTGAGAATGCCTTCACCTTTGAACTGCGCTTGAGCGAAGAGCCGGTTTCGACCTTCAGTTACGGGACACTTCGCGACCACGCCTTCACCGTGACCGGAGGCGAGGTGACGAAGGCTGGTCGGCTGGGGGCTCCTGGCAACGTCCGCTGGGAGATCACCATGACGCCGGACGGCGACGGCAATGTGACCGTTGTGCTCCCCGTCACGCAGGACTGCGCTGAGGAGGGGGCCATCTGCACCGGGGACGGCAGGATGCTGTCAGCCGAGGTGACGCTGGTTGTCACGGGCCCAGGGGATGAAGAAGAGCAGAACAGCCCAGCCACCGGCCAGCCCGCCATCGGCGGCACGCTGCAGGTGGGAGAGACGCTGACGGCGGACACGTCGGGCATCGCAGACGACGACGGCCTGGACAACGCGACCTTCAGCTACCAGTGGCTGGCTGACGACGTCGACATCTCAGGGGCCACCGGCGACAGATACACGCTCACGGACTCCGAGGAAGGCAAAGCCGTCAAGGTGCGCGTGTCTTTCACCGACGACGCGGGGAACGAGGAGACGCTGACCAGCGACGCCACGTCAACCGTGGCGGCTGCGCCTATCCCACTGACCGCGAGCGTTCACGACGCGCCGGAGAGCCACGACGGTGAGAATGCCTTCACCTTTGAACTGCGCTTGAGCGAAGAGCCGGTTTCGACCTTCAGTTACGGGACACTTCGCGACCACGCCTTCACCGTGACCGGAGGCGAGGTGACGGAGGCTGGTCGGCTGGGGGCTCCTGGCAACGTCCGCTGGGAGATCACCATGACGCCGGACGGCGACGGCAATGTGACCGTTGTGCTCCCCGTCACGCAGGACTGCGCTGAGGAGGGGGCCATCTGCACCGGGGACGGCAGGATGCTGTCAGCCGAGGTGACGCTGGTTGTCACGGGTCCAGGGGATGAAGAAGAGCAGAACAGCCCAGCCACCGGCCAGCCCGCCATCAGCGGCACGCTGCAGGTGGGAGAGACGCTGACGGCGGACACGTCGGGCATCGCAGACGACGACGGCCTGGACAACGCGACGTTCAGCTACCAGTGGCTGGCTGACGACGTCGACATCTCAGGGGCCACCGGCGACAGATACACGCTCACGGACTCCGAGGAAGGCAAAGCCGTCAAGGTGCGCGTGTCTTTCACCGACGACGCGGGGAACGAGGAGACGCTGACCAGCGCTGCCACGTCAACCGTGGCGGGCAGACCTCTCAGCCTGGACGATTTCGACGCCGGCGACGGCCAGACTGTTCTCGCCAGTGCACTGGTCCGGGTGGGCAACCGGGGACGGAAGAGCAATGGGAATCAGGACCGCGCCTGGTACGCATCGGCTACCTCTGCCTGGCACGCCTCCGGCAAGTTGCGGGACGGGTCGCTTGCGTGGAACGGCATGACGTTGAACCGGGTGCTCTACTTCTCGGACACAGGTTCGTTCCGGTTCAACGAGGCCGACGATGTCCACATCGGAGAGTCTTTCGCCGCAGGGGGCGTCAACCGCGAGCTGACGGTCTGGGTTCAGACGGAGACGGAGGCGGTGTCGTTCCTGGCGAAGGACAACATACGGAAATCTGGCTCGGGCTATATCAGCTTCGAGACGCCCACGGGTATCAGGTCGGTGCTGGGTGGAGTGTCTGAAGGCGCCCTGATCATCATCGCCGTCTCTGCCCCAACAGATTCCTAGGCAGTGTTGACATTTCATCGTAGCCAGATGAGGGCGGCAGCGAATTGCAGAAAGCCAAGGTATCGGCTGGCCAATTTGTCAAACCTGGAAAATACCCGGCGGTAGTGCTTGATCTTGCCGATGAAACACTCTACGACGTGGCGTTCTCGGTATAAGTGTCTATCGTAATCCCGTGGCGCCTTGCGGTTGGCCCGGGCGGGGATCACCGCCACCATGCCCGCTTCCGCCAAATGGTCGATGAAGTCCTGTGCGTCATATCCTTTGTCCGCGATTACGTACTCGCTCCGGTAGCCGGTGAGCAGGGCCGCCGCCTGGGTGATGTCATGCTGCTGTCCCGGGGTCAACGTGAACCGCAGGGGGTTGCCCAGTCCGTCCACGGCCACGTGAACCTTCGTGCTGAACCCCCCGCGACTGCGGCCCAGGGCTTGCGCTGATTGCCCCCCTTTTTGCCGGGGCTCCCCCAGCGCACTGGTGCGCTCGCACCACCGTACTGTCGATGACCAGGTACTCCAGGTCCGGTTCCTTACTGAAATGCCGGTGCATTCGCTCCCAGACGCCACGGTCGCACCAGCCGGCGAAGCGTTTGTAGACGGTGTTCCAGTTGCCATACTCGGCTGGCAGCAGTCGCCACTGCGCCCCGGAGCGATCCATCCACAGCACGCCCTCGACAAACCGCTGGCATTCCGCCGCGTCGCCAACGTACACGTCAGGGCAATCCCGCAGGAATTGCAAAATCTTCTCCCATTGGTCAGAGGGTATGGTTATACTCGGCATAGGGCGATTGTACCGCAGTCCAAATGTCAACACTACCTAGTCAACCGTTGCAGCGGTGAGCAGCTGACGGCAGGCGGCGAGAGGATTTAAACCTTGGGCGCGCCAGGTGCCGAAGATGGATGCCAGCGTCATCTTGCTCTCGGTGCCCTGCTCCGAGCGGGTGCCGCCGCTAACCTTGCGGCTGATGACCAGATGACGCAGGCTGCGCTCGGCGGGGTTGTTGTCCGCTGGCACGTCCGGTTCGGCCACGAAGACGAAGAGTTCCTTGATGTGGCGCTCGATGCGCCGGCACAGCTTGCCCTGGACAGCCGACGGGTCAGCCAGGAAGGGCTGGCAGATGGCCAGCAGCTGCCGCTCCCAGGCCAGTTGAGCGGTGCGCCGTCGTCGTGCCTGAGGATGGGTGAAAGACCTGGCCTCGACATAGAGCTGATGGACTGCCGCGGCCCACTGGGCCAGCGAGGTGTCCTTGGGGTAGAGCGCCACCAGGTCGTGGATGTCCCGCAACAGGTGGGCCCAGCACCGTTGCTTGGGGCCATCGTAATGGTGGTAGGCAGCGTAGAAATCGCTGACCAGCACTCCGGAGAACGACTCGCCCAGCGCTTCGTCCACCACCGCCTTGCCCCGACCCCGCCGCAGGAAGTAGCGCTCGGTGGGGGTGCTGAAAGTCCACACGTAGCCATTGTTCCCATTCTGACGCCAGCCGGTTTCGTCGGCGTGGACCACTGGGCTGGCGCGGATGCGGTCCACCATCCCAGCCACCGCTGGTTGGGCCTGTTGCGCGGTCTGGTGAATGGCGCTCACGATGGCCCCCACGCTGAGGCTCAGCTGATGGACGGTGCGCAGATACCACTGGATGCTGCGGATCGGCAGGCGCCCTTCTTCCCGTAGCGTGGCGATGCGGCTGATCAGGTTGACGCCCAGGCGCTGGCGCCCCAGTGCTGCGCCGTCCAGTTGCGCGGTGGGCACTCGGCGCCGCCGACACACTGGGCAGGTCCTGGCGATGAAGACATGCTCGGTGACTTGCACCGGAACCACCGGCAACTCGATGACTTCCCGGGTGCGCTGGACCCAGCCGCCAGTCAGGTGCGTCCCGCAATCGGGACAGTTCTCCACCACGTGCTCCACCCGATGGGTCGGTGTCATGCGCGGGCGGGCGAAGCCGTGGCGTCGCTGCTTTCTGGGCTGCTGCTGCGCTGGCGGCTGGCGGCCCGAACTGGACTTGAGGCCGGGCATTCGGGGCGGGCCGTCCGGCTTCGCCTGGCCTTCCAGTTCGGCAATCCGCCGCTCCAACCGCTCAATCACCCGCTGCTGTTCCAGAACGGTGGCCTGCAGTTGGGCGATGATGGCGATGAGAACATCGCGGTCGGCGGTGATCAGGTCACTCTCAGTATCCACTCCCTCTATATGACATAACCACCGCCACCCGTGCCAGCGTCTGGCAGCCCGCCTTCGGCGGTTGGGCGAGCGTTCGCCATTGGCTCGGAGATGGCCAAGGTGCGCCGCTGGAGAATGGCCACAGTGAGCAGGGCCAGATTGGTGCGACAGGTGGCGCGCAACTGGGGAAGCGAGCAATTCAGAAAGGTGGCGATACGGTGGTACCATGGCATGGTCGGCCTCCCTGGGCAGGAATGTGGTGGGTAACCATTCCCTACCCGAAGAGACTGACCTTTTTCAACTCCTCAACACAAAGTTCGTACGCATGAGCCGGCAGGGCCTTTTCAAAGTCTTAGAGGGTGTGTGACAATGGTCTAAAGTGGCGTCAAGGGTTCTTGAGGTGAGGGCAGGAAGGGCATTAGGCTGAGAGCATGAGCAGAAAACCTTATCCCAGCGATTTGACCGATGCCCAATGGGAAGTGCTAGCGCCCCTGCTGCCACCCGACTCGTCCCTGGGGCATCCCCGAACCGTGGACCTGCGGGAAGTGGTCAACGGCATCCTGTACGTGTTGCGGGGCGGCATACCCTGGCGGCTGATGCCCCACGACCTGCCACCTTGGGGCACGGTCTGGTGGTACTTTCGGAAGTGGCGAGATGATGGGACTTGGGAGCGGGTAGAGGAGGCCTTGCGTTCCCGGGTTCGGGAAGCCGCCGGACGCGATGCCACGCCCAGCGCGGCCATCATCGACAGCCAATCGGTGAAGACCACGGAAAAAGGGGGCCCAGAGGCTATGACGCCGGTAAACGGGTTGCTGGACGCAAGCGCCACATCGTAGTGGACACATCGTAGTGGACACATCGTAGTGGACACCATGGGGTTGCTCTTGGCCGTGGTGGTTCACGCTGCCAATATTCAAGACCGGGATGGGGCCAAGCTGGTGTTGGCCAAACTGCTGGGCCAGTTTCCTCGGTTGCAGGTGATTTGGGCGGATGCTGGCTACGCCGGCCGGTTGGTGTCGTGGGCCTGGGCCACTGGGGGTTGGCTGCTCACCGTGGTGCGACGGCAACCGGACAGCCACCGATTTGAGGTGTTGCCCCGACGCTGGGTGCTCGAGCGCACCCTGGCGTGGTTGAGCCGTTGCCGTCGGTTGAGCAAAGACTATGCAGAGCGGACCGAAAGCAGCGAAGCTTGGGTCCACATTGCCATGGTTCATCTCATGCTCAAAAGGCTCCGGCCTGCTTGAACCCCATTGTCACACACCTTCTTAGAGGGTGTGTGACAATGGGGTTCAAGCGGGGTGGAGCCTTTTGAGCATCAGGTGGACCATGGCGATATGCACCCAGGCTTCGCTGCTTTCCGTGCGCTCCTCGTAGTCCTTGCTCAACCGGCGACATCGGCTCAGCCAGGCCAGGGTACGCTCTACCACCCACCGGCGCGGCAACACCTCAAAGTGGTGGCGATCCGGTTTGCGCCGCACCACGGTGAGCAACCAGCCGCCGGTGGCCCCGGCCCAAGCCACCAGCCGACCCGCGTAGCCAGCGTCGGCCCAGATGACCTGCAATCGGGGAAATCGACCCAACAGTTTGGCCAACACCAACCGGGCGCCGTCCCGGTCCTGGATGCTGGCGGCATGAACCACCACGGCCAGCAACAATCCCATGGTGTCCACTACGATATGGCGCTTGCGTCCAGCCACCTTGTTACCGGCGTCGTAGCCCCGAGGCCCCCTTTTTCCGTGGTTTTCACCGATTGGCTGTCGATCCTTGAACAATCCGGGATGGCGGCGCTGGGCGTAGCCGCTCGGCCCGCCGCTTCCCGAACCCGGGAGCGCAAGGCGTCCTCCACCCGTTCCCAGGTTCCGTCATCCCGCCACTTCCGGAAGTACCACCACACCGTGCCCCAGGGCGGCAGGTCATGAGGCATTAGGCGCCAGGGTATCCCGCCCCGCAGCACGTAGAGGATGCCCTTGACCACCTCCCGCAGATCCGTAGTTCGGGAGGGCCTCTGGTGGTGTCCGGCAGCAGCAGTGGGACCAACTCCTCCCACTGGGCAGCGGTCAAATCGCTGGGATATGCTTTTCTATTCATTCGCCCAGCATAACCACCATCTGGTTCTCACCCCAAGAACCCACCGGACGAGTTTAGCCCATTGTCACACACCCTCTTAGCATTACAACGACGGATTTGGCGAACCACGCTTGAAGCTTCGTATCAGCGGGTCGCAAAGACACCCTCATTTGAGTACCGTTCCTGTTTAGCATAGGCCAAAGTCAAGGTCCGTACTCGTCAACCGTCGTTGTAATATTAGCAATGTGTCAAGCTACGCTAACCCGGAGACACCTGGCATTCCGCCCCCACCTGCTGCACCGCGGAATCTGACAGCCGACGGGGTAGCCCCAAACCGGGTGGAGCTATCGTGGGATGATCCCCAAGACTCATCGATCACCGGCTATCAGATTCTTCGTCGCTCGCGCGACGGGCCGGAGTATGGAGATGGTCTCGGCCCTTACCAGTTCTCCGTTATCGTCGATGACACGGGCTCGTCGGCCACCAGCTACATCGACACCACCGCCGGGCCCAGAACCCAGTACGCCTACGCGCTGAAGGCCAGGAACCCATATGGCCTGAGCCGGCGCTCCGGTACCTCAAATGCGGAGATCGCGTCCCACCTGCCGGTCCCACGGGGCTTGCGCTAGTCTCTGCATCCCGTGACGGCGTGACCCTGACCTGGGACGATCCCGGGGACGGCACCATTGGGAGTTACCAGGTAATTCGTCGCCCGCGCGACGGGTCGGAGTATGGAGACAGTCTGGGCCCTCCCGATTTTGTCGTGGTCGTTGATGACACCGGTTCGCCGGTCACCTCCTACAAAGACACTTCCGTTGCGGCCAGGACGCGGTACACTTACGGGGTAAAGGCTAGGAACTCCCACGGCCTCAGCAAAGTGTCGGGGTTGGTTAACGCGGAGACTCCGCCGGAAGAGATTCAGACCTCCGAACAGGCCTCGCGTCCCAACGTGGTGCTTATCCTTGCCGACGACTTCGGGTGGGGTGATGTTGTCATTTTTCATGGTCTATAGGCCAGTGAGTTAGGAGATTTTCAAGGTCTACCTGCCAGATTTTCAGGGTCATTAGGCCACTTTGGGAGCCGCATCGGCGACCATTGCCGCACTTCGATTTTGAGGTGCCGCGATGGCGTACCGGGAGGTAACCAGAGTGGAAATACCAGACATCATCCGACGCTGGCCGGCTGGAGATAGCCGACGCAAGATTGCGATGGACACCGGCCTGTCGAGAGATACCATTGCCAAGTACATCGCGGCCGCCCAGGGCGCGGGCATAGCTCAGGGTGGGCTGGCCGCCACCGAGGAGCAGCTGAGCGGGCTGGCGGCAATCGGCCAAGTGGGGCCGCGGCCGGTGGAGACGCCCCGACAGGACCTGCTGGAGCCGTGGGCCGACCAGATTTTCCAGTGGCTCACTGGGGACCGGCTGCAGATGACCCGCATTCGGGAGTTGCGGGAAGTCCGGGGCTGCCGGGTATCGTATCCGTCGTTGCGCCGCTTCATCCTGAAGCGCAACTGGCAACGCCGCAGCAAGACCACGGTGCGCATGGCGGACACTCCACCGGGAGCAGTGGCAGAGGTGGACTTCGGCCGGCTGGGGATGATTACGGACCCAGAGACAGGCCGCCGGAAAGCGGTATGGGCGCTGATCATCGTGCTGGGCTACTCTGGGCACAGCTTGGTCTGGCCGACCCACGGGCAGACGCTGGAGGACATCATCGCTGGCCTGGCGGCGGCGTGGGCTTTCTGCGGCGGCATTCCCCGTTACCTGGTGATCGACAATTGTCCGCCCGCGGTGGCGGGACCCGACCCGCTGCACCCGCGCTGCACCAGGGGCTTCCTGGAATACTCGCAGCACCGCGGTTTCATCGCCGACGCCGCTCGCGTCAGGCGCCCCAAGGACAAGCCCAAAGTGGAGCGGGGCGTGCAGTACGTGAGGGAGCGCTTCTGCAAGGGCCGCGATTTCAACGGTCTGGGCCACGTGAGGTCCGAAGCGCGGCGGTGGTGCATCAAGGTGGCTGGCCAGCGGGTCCACGGCACCACGCGGCGGCGGCCACTGGTGGTCTTTCAGCTGGTGGTCTTTCAGGAGGAAGAGCGCCACACCCTGCTGCCCTGGGACGGTGAGCCCTACGACATCGCCGACTGGCGCAACGCCACGGTGCATCCGGACCATCACATCCAGTGTCAGCAGGCGCTGTACTCGGTGCCGTGGGACCGATGTCCGCCGGGCCGGAAGGTGGAAATCAGGCTGGGCAGCCAGTTGGTGCGCATCTACCATCGGGGCGAGCTGATCAAGGCCCACGTCCGCCAGCCCAAGGGCGGCCGGTCCACCGATCCCGACGATTACCCCGCTGAGCTGTCTCCCTACACCACCAGGTCGCCGCACCGCATCAAGCGCAGCGCGGTCAGGCTGGGACCCGCGGTGGCCGAGTACGCCGAGCGCCTCTGCGACGGCCCCCTGCCTTGGGCCAAGATCCGGCCGGGCCACCAGCTGCTGCGTTTGGGAAAGCGCTACACACCCCAGCGTCTCGACACCGCCTGCCGCCGAGCCCTGGACGTGGACCTCATCGACGTGCGCCGGTTGGAACGCATCCTGGTGCAGGCGCTGGAAGAAGAAGCCACGCCCCAACTGCCGCTGCCTCTCCCGCCCGGTCGCTTCGCCCGTCCCGGTAGCGTCTTCGCCCATACCGACAGATACACCCGTCAGCCGGCATAGGAGGTCAGTCATGACCAGAACCACCGAACTCACGCCGCTGCTCAAGAGCCTGAAACTGGGCGCCTTGGCCGCCACCCGGCCCGAGCGCATCGCCCGGGCCCGCAGAGAGCAACCGGACTACGCTGCTTTCCTGGAAATCATCCTCAGCGACGAGGTCAATCGTCGCGCCCACCGTCGCACCGAAGTCCGCCTCCACAACGCCGGCTTCGAGGAGACCTGCCGACTGGAGGACTTCGACTGGTCGGCGTCAATTACCCTGGACCGCCGCTTGCTGGACGCCGTGTTCTCCCTGGAGTTTCTCGACAGGCACGAGCACGTGCTGCTGGTGGGACCCGCCGGCGTCGGCAAGAGCTTCCTGGCCCAGGCCCTCGGCTACTCCGCTATCCGCGCCGGACACGCCGTGCGCTTCATCCATGCCGACATCTTCTTCAGAACCATGACCCAGGCCCGGGTGGACAACTCCACAGACCGCGCCTTCCGGTCCTTCCTGACACCCGACCTGCTCATCCTCGATGACCTCGGTCTGCACGGGCTCACCGCCCAGCAGTCCGCCGACCTCTACGAGCTCATCCTCAACCGGCACCGGGCTTCCAGCTTCGTCATCACCAGCAACCGCGCCGTGGACGAGTGGCTCAGTCTCTTCGCCGACCCCATCCTGGGCAACAGCGCGCTGGACCGGCTGGCCAACGCCAGCTACCAGATCGTCATCGAAGGCGCCAGCTACCGCGAGAGATTGTCCCCGCACCGGGCTTTGCTGGGCGTCAAAGGAGGTGATTGACCTGCCAACAACAACCTGATATTGGTCACAACACCACGCTCCCAGGGTGGCCGGATGTCCGTGAAAATGGCCGGCCTAATGACGTTGAAAAACGACAGTCGATCCGAGTCAGGTCCACCCCAGTCATCTGCTACAGATGGCTCTGGACGTCGAAGCGGGGCGCGTTCTTCTGGTTGCGCTTTTTGCCATTGGGAGCGGGAGATTGGCCGTCGCTGCGGTCTTCGAACCGCTCCAGCTGGGCTTCAATCTCCCGGTCACACGCCGCAATCCTGCCCTGGTACGCCCGGTACAACTCCAGGGCCTGGGTCAGCTCGAAGCTGTGCTCCTCCCGCCAGTGCCCCTGCAGCGACCTGGCGATGGTCGCCGCGTCGGCCTTGATCCTGGGATCGCGCAGTCGCGCCAGCTTCCGCGGGTCCCGCTCGCCGCCCACGATGGCCTCCATGATGTCCATGCCGGTCTGGCCGGTGATGTCTCTGATCACATGCTGGAGCTTCACGTTCAGCTGGGTCAGCGCCTGCTGCATGTGCTGGATATGGTGGGAGGCGTACTGCACCAGCATGGCCCGCTGCCGCAGGTAACTGCGCAGACGTCGGATCTCCCCGTCGGGCCGGAAGGCTCCCGACAGCAGGCCGTAGGTGTGCAACTGCTGCCGCCACTGGCAGTCCACCACGTCGGTCTTGCGGCCCGGCACGTTCTTGATGCGTCTGGGGTCCACCAGCATCACCTCAAACCCCCGTTCTTCCAGCACCCCAAACCGGGGTATCCAATATACGCCGGTGGACTCCATGACCACGGTCGCCACGCCGCACTCGGCCAGCCAGTCCGCCAGGCGATACAGGTCCCGCCGTGAAAGCCTCAAACTCTTTCGCACCGGCGTCTGCTCCGCCTCCGGTCGTAGCGGGCCGGAGGGAGTCACCGCCACATAGTGGCTGGTGGCGCCCACGTCGATGCCCGCCCCACGTTCAGGTTCAGCTGGGACAACCCCGGCGGTTTCGCACTGTTCTGGCGTCTGCTCATCATCGCCTCCATGATTGCTGCGTAGACGCGACACGCAAGGATTGCCCCATGCGATACAGGTGACTACCGCCGACGTTACCGATCGGGCGCTTTGGCGGAGGGAGTCACGGACAGTAGACATTCTCCCCAACGGGATCGCCCCGCTTGGGGCGCCACCAATGATGCCGTCGTAAGACTCCCGGACCATGCTATCGATCGGGCGATATGCACCAGTGTCCACTCGGTCTTGGTCCGAACGACACGCCTTACCATGAGCATACATCCTGGGGCAGACTCTCCAGTTAGTCCCCTCTGCCCAGCCCGGACACGGGCATAACTCTGCTATGGACTAACCGGGGTAGTCACGCGGCGATGGGCACACCGGGAGGTGCCGGCGTGGTGTGTTCCTCCTGAGCGTCGGACATGGGCACCAGTTGGTAGCCCAATTGGGCCGCCCGTGGACACTGGTGCATATCGCCCGATCGATAGCATGGTCCGGGAGTCTTACGACGGCATCATTGGTGGCGTCCCAAGCGGGGCGATCCCGTTGGGGAGAATGTCTACTGTCCGTGACTCCCTCCGGCGTCGCGTCTACGCAGCAATCATGGAGGCGATGATGAGCAGACGCCAGAACAGTGCGAAACCGCCGGGGTTGTCCCAGCTGAACCTGAACGCGGCGGGCATCGACGTGGGCGCCACCAGCCACTATGTGGCGGTGCCCGCTGACCGGACTGAGCAGCCGGTGCAAGAGTTTGAGGCTTTCACGGCGGGCCTGTATCGTTTGGCGGACTGGCTGGCCGAGTGCGGGGTGGAGACGGTGGTCATGGAGTCCACCGGCGTATATTGGATACCGCTGTTCGGGGTGCTGGAAGAACGGGGGTTTGAGGTGATGTTGGTGGACCCCAGACGCATCAAGAACGTGCCGGGTCGCAAGACCGACGTGGTGGACTGCCAGTGGCGGCGGCAACTGCACACCTACGGCCGGCTCTCCGGAGCGTTCCGTCCCGAGGCGAGGAAATTTCGTTACTCAGGATTCAGACAGACTGCTGGCGAAAGTGGTCACAATCGCTACGAATCTCGTCTCGGCGTTTTGGCCGTTGCGGCATAACGGTCGCGTTGTTGATCACTGGTATGTTGGTGTTTGACGCTGATTGCTTTGCCAGCGTCATTGGTCCATCGCCCGGTCGCGCAGTTCCTTGGCGCGGTTGATGATTTGAGACACGTCCTCAGTGGTACGTTCCAGGTAGTCCGGGAATTGCGTTAGTTCTGGTTGGCGTCTTGCCCGGTACTCAGCTTGACCCTCATACTCCGTGTAGACATCGGGCGGAATCGAGATACTGAAATCGCGCATTTCGCGGTCAAAGTGCCGGACGGCACCCAGCAGGTCGCTGATGCTGTGAGTGTTGGAATATGCTCCCCTGGCGGCATCTATCAGAGCCTTCATGCCGTGTTCCAGCGCATTCTGGGCCTGCTGGCCGATGACGAGATCGTTGCGACCTGCCTCTGCGAGGAAGACGAACTCGTTCAGGTGTATCTCTGTGTGGCGAATTCTTTCCTCGTAGTTGGACCAGTCGTACTGGTACTCCGTTTCTTCATCTTCGTAGTCGCCGGGACTATAGTTTTCTGGATTGCGCGGCATAATGACACCTTCGCGTACGGCATTGGTTTCTACGCTGTTGATGTAGCGCCTGTTGAAACGGAACTGGTCGAGCGTGCGCCAGACCAGTTCTACCTGCATCGTTCGTCCGTATGTTTGTGCGGCGATTTTATTGGCGACTTGGGTTGCCAATCGTTTGTGTTCAACTTCTGGTTCTGTTTCTTGGACCAGCATGATGTCGATGTCTGATTTCAGTTCATCGTGGTCGCCACGGGATCGGGAGCCGAACAAAATGGTTAGATCAGGCTGCTCATGCTGTTGCACTAGCTGGGCTACTCGCAGCGCTCGATGATCGTGCTTCTGCATTCGTGCTGCTCCGGTCGGTTCTTGATCTTCACGACGCCAACTTGAGCGCCGTTTGATGTCGGTGTCATTTTACTCGATGGTCGTTGACTGCCCGACGTGACATCAAATTGGGGCAAGCAAGGCTTTGACCACCCTTTGTGTGTTGCCGAAGTCGTCTGGAACCGGCAGCATTCTCAGGGGGCCCTCGCGCCGTTGGTGGATGTTCTAAGAGCCTGTTTACAATCTTTTTAGGATTAGCACCGTGAAGGCGAGCACCACCATTTGCAGGCTGGTATTGAGCTTTCTTTCACAGTTCTTCCAGAGCCGGCGGCACTTTTCCAGCCAGGCGAATGACCGCTCCACCACCCATGGTTTCGGCAGCACCACGAAGGTGTGCAGTTCGTTGCGTTTCACCACTTCCACCGCGGCTCCCAATATGCCTTGCACTGCAGCAGCAAAGGGCTTCCTGGTGTAACCACCGTCCACCAACACCTTCTGGACCCGGTTGAGGTCGGACCGGTTTTCGTCAAACATCGCCAAAGCCCCAGCCCGATCGGTAACGTCGGCGGTAGTCACCTGTATCGCATGGGGCAATCCTTGCGTGTCCACCGCGATATGACGCTTGCTTCCGGACACCTTTTTGCCCGCGTCATAGCCCTTCTGCTCGGCGGTGTCCGTGTTCTTGACGTCTGGGAGTCTGGCAGCTGGTCTGCTCTTCCCTCCCATTGCTTTGTCGGGCCTCGCCAACCGATTTTTTTTAGGACTTGTTCCAGAATTCCTGCTCCGGGTCGGGCTGCTCGCTCCATTGCCGGAAATACTGGTAACAAGTGCGCCAATCGGGGAAGTCCGCCGGCAGCATTCGCCACTGGCAGCCGCTTTTCAGGAGATACAGCACGCCGCAGAAAACGTCATACAAGTCCACAATGCGGGGCTTGGTCCGGCGTCGGGCCGACTTCAGGCAGAATACGGGCGAATTGCTCCCTACTGATGTCGCTGGGATAGGAATGAGACATGATGCTCAGCTTAACCTATTTCAGAGATCGTAGACAGGTTCTAAGTCATCGGCAAGGACCCATTATGGCAATGCTAATTCACTTCGATTACCGTGCCTGCTTTGGTCGGCGATATTCAATGATGTGGCAAGCCATGCGAAACGATTTTCATCATACCGTTTAACGAATCCGTTGTCGGCTGGACTTTCTTCGAGTAGCGAAATTTCCTCGCTGTTCTTTGTAATTCGTTGAATTCGTGCAACAGCAGAACAGCAACTATGCGGGGATCCACGTCCATCACAGGCTTAGGGTTTCGTCCCCACGCCTTTGGCAACTTTATCCGCATGAGCCTCATGTGGGTGTAGTCGTCAGCCTTGAGGTGCGCCAGCGCCATAGCGTGGTTAGTGAGCATGGACATGGTGGTGCACTACGCAGCTTTGCGCCACTGACCGCAGCAGGCGCAATCGAGGTCGCGGCAGGCCCTCTCTGGCGGCTTCCTGGTTCTCCCGCGCCGTACTCTCGGCAGCTTGATCCGCATGTGCCGTATGTGGGCGTAATCGTTGGCCTGGAGGTGCGCCAAGGCCGTGGCCAAGTAGCTGAGCATGTACAGCAACACGTGCAACGACATCTGGAACCTGTTGAAGTAACGGTGCTGGTTCATCAGCCGGCTGTGCTTGCCACTGCTGAAATGCCGCTCGATGATCGGACGCTTCTTGTACTCGTCCTTCCACTCGTCCGAGCAGCGGGGCACCATGCCAACTATCCGCAGTAGCCGGTCCTCTGGCTGCACGTAGCGTTGGTCGTCGCAGTGCCTCGCGATGCCATCTTGGTCTTTGAGGTCGCAACCGTCTGGATGACACCGGAACAGGTGGCCCTTCGCTGGATCAGTTGTAACGTACTCCATGGGACAGCCGCAGGCGCAGAGCGGCCGGCCGTCTTCGACGTACGTGCCGTCGTACAGCCGTCGGCCCGTCTCTGGGTCCTTTTCGGGCAGCCGGACGGCGATTATCGGCATCATCCCTAGTACTACAGTCGCGCTTGTGATGAAGGTTTCTGAAGGCGTCTCCGGTAGTGACACTGCATGGCCCGGGCCTGGTGCCGCCGTCTCCATCCCGACCAGTGGATGGTCAGGGCAGGACTGCCACGGGGCAGCCACAGGAGCCGGCATAGCAGTCGTCTGACCTCGGGTACGGTCAGTGGGATGAGTTCTCCCGGGAACATATCCCCCTTTTACCGTCGCCACCGGCGGCATAGGACCGGATTACCGCCAGAAAGGCATGGGCCAGCAGCGCCCGGGTGATGTGCCGGTGCCAGCCGACCCACAGGCGTACCTCATACTCATCCAGCCCCACCTCCTGTTTGGCCTCCTTGAAGGCGTCTTCGATGATCCACCGGGTGCCAACGCGCACCAGTTCCGCCAGCGATACCTCTCCCGTACTAAAACAGGCGTAGTAGGCCAGCTCCTCAGGATCGGCAATGCCCGAACCCTTGACCAAGCACGCACCAGCAGCCAATGCCCCTGATCCAGTGCTGACCACTAGGCTGATCACGTGCAGGATGTTTTTCAGGCTGTCGTAGCCCTTGTCGCCCAGGAAATACCGCGGGTTCAGGGTCTGGTACAGGGCCAGGCAGTCGTCCAGATCCTGGATCATCACCGTGACGTCGCTGGCGTTGCCGGGACGGGTCTCGGCGAATAGCGGCAACCCGTGGTTGGCGTCCACGATGACGTTGACCTTGTACCCGAAGTACAGCTCGTCCTTGCTCTCCTTCTGGCCGGCCGCACCTTTTTTGCCAGTGCCTTTCTTGACACTCCGGCCTTTCCCCGACCGGGCCTTGTAGGAGCGCGCGTTCTTGGCGGTGCGGTGCCCCCATCGGGCGTCGGAGTCTTTGGACGGCTTTTCCTCGCCGGTCTTCCGGCCCTTTCTGCCCGGACGCGCCCAAGCCTCAATATCGGTGCTGTCCATGACCAGCGAATGTCCCAGCGGCAGTTTGTCCGCCGGAACCAGACCCAGCGCGCGTAGCCGTTCGATCTCAATTCCGCATTCGAGGAACAGGTCGACGATGATGGAACGCATCAGGCCCTTGTGGTGAGCCAGTTTGTGCTTCTTGAACTGGCTGTATGCCCGCTCGCTGGGAGCTCAAGGCAAGCCGCAGATTGCCAGTAGGCGCACATTCCTGTCGAGTGTGTTGAGAAAGGCGTTGGCGTAGCGTTCGCCGAGGGCGAACTGCATGATGCAGGTGCTGAGCATGGCTTCGGCAGGATAGCCTGGATTGCCGCCTTCTTTGTGGGGCGCATCGAGGATTTCAACCAATGCGCCAGCTCGGGAAACTACCCCCGATACCACGGCTTGCAGGAAGCCGTAGCCGCTTTTATCTGTGTCCAGGAAGCCGTCGGGGGTTGTTTGGGTTGGTGAGTATAATTAGAATAGAAATCGCCCACGAGGATTTTAAGAGGGTCTGAGGGGGCAAGCGACCGCTCGGCGGACCAGGCTGAGCGGTCAACTTTTTTGTTCGGTTTTTGCTGCCTAAATTATACTTGGTGGCTCCCTTGAGGCTCAACAAAAAACGGGGGGTTGGAGTGGTTTTCAAGTAGAAAAACGGCCCATTTTGAGCAGGGTTGGGCCACGCCTTGGCAGGCCCCGGGTTTCCGCCCGGGTGCATCCGAGGCCCTGAATGCACACCAAAATTTTCCCATAGCAGCGTAGCATGGCCCGGAGGCGTCCCCAGACGCCCGGAATCGGCTTTTCCGGGATTCGCCAAGGTGTTATCCGTGGAAAGCAAAATCGCCGTCTCAAGGCTTGATTCGGCGATTTTCGGAGTACTCCGCAACGTTCGTCCCGGGCAGGCTTTCGGACGACGGCGAACTCCACGAACCCGGAAATACCCGGAATTTTAGGCGTTTGGGCCGATTACGAAATCCGTCGGTGATTTAGCCAATGTCCACCACGTCCTCCGTGGAATCGTAGTAGCGAAATTTCCTCGTCCCGAGGCGGACCTACGGCGCCGGCGCAGTTACCTGCGGCAGCGGGCCATGCTGGTGCAGTACGCGTCCCACCATATCCAGCATATGCAGCAGGCGCTGACCCAGCTGAACGTGAAGCTCCAGCATGTGATCAGCGACATCACCGGCCAGACCGGCATGGACATCATGGAGGCCATCGTGGGCGGCCAACGGGACCCGCGGAAGCTGGCGCCACTGCGCGACCCCAGGATCAAGGCCGACGCGGCGACCATCGCCAGGTCGCTGCGGGGGCACTGGCGGGAAGAGCACAGCTTCGAGCTGACCCAGGCCCTGGAACTGTACCGGGCGTACCAGGGCAAGATTACCGAGTGCGACCGGGAGATGGCAGCCCAGTTGGAACGGTTCGAGGACCGCAGCGACGGTGAGCCTCCCGCTCCCAATGGCAAAAAGCGCAACCAGAAGAACGCGCCCCGTTTCGATGCCCAGGGCCAACTGTACCGGATGACGGGGGTGGACCTGACCTGTATCGACGGCGTGGACGGCTTCACGGCATTGCAGGTGATCAGCGAGCTTGGCGCCGACCTGACCAAATGGCCCAGCGCCAAGCACTTCGCCTCCTGGCTGGGGCTGAGCCCCCACAACCGCATCACCGGCGGCCGGGTCATGAGCTCCAAGACCAAGGCCAGCGCCAACCGGGCCGCGGCGGCATTGCGTCTGGCCGCCAACGCGCGGCACCGCTCGAACAGCGCCCTGGGCGCCTTCCGGCGCCGGAAGAAGGCCCACCTGGGCGCGCCCCAGGCCATCACCGCCACCGCCCATAAGCTCGCCAGGCTCTGCTATTCCATGCTCCGGTACGGTCAGGAGTACGTCGACGCCGGCGCTGGACACCACAAAACTCAGTATCAGCAGCGGGCGTTGCGCACGGCCAAGCGCCGGGCCGCACAACTGGGCTACCAATTGGTGCCCATGGTCGACGCTCCGCACTACGCCACCCACCCACCACCTGGCGCGCCTATCGCCGCGTCACGACTTTAGTTAGTGAGGAGCCCAGTGGAAAGGCCGGGGTAAAAGCGATGGAGTTTAGTTCTGGCGTCGTCGGTGCTGAACCGCCAGTCGATGATTGCGCCCGCTGCGTTGCGCTGGGTCTGGTAAGCGGTAATGTGGCGCTGCAGAGCATCGGCGTCGGGGTTTCTCCCCTTGAGACAAGCACGGCTCAACGCGCTGAATTCGATCTCCGCCATATTCAGCCAACTGGCGTGCTGGGGCGTGTGGTGAAACTCGCGGCGATTCACGATGCGTCGGGCCGCGGCGGGCGGGAAGGTCTCGTACCGAGACGCCATGCGGTGAGTGTTCAGGTTGTCGAGGACCAAACGGACCACGGTCGCGTCTGGGTAGGCCACATCCACCAGCCACTGCATCTGGTGAGCGAAGTCCGCCATGGTGCGCCGCTGGGTGATGGCCACGTGGCGCCAGCCCGCCAAGGGCTCACAGGTCAGGAAGAGATTGCGGGCGCGCCGCCGCGCCGATACTCGTAGTGCTGCCGCCGCGGTCGTCCCGGCTGGCCGGGCAACGGCGTTCTCAGATTGGTCGAAATCGGGGCCAGCAGTTGGGTGGAGGTATCGTCAAAGCACACCACCGGCCGTTGGGGATCGTAGGGTTCGGCATACAGATCCAGCACGTCCTCCATGGCAGCCACATACTCCCCGTTCACCTTGGGGATGCACCACTGCTGTTTCCGCCAGGGCTTGAGGATGTTTTTTTGAGCCAGAGCCTTACCGCCTCCTGGGGCAGCGACGAAACCAATCCCAACTCCACCACCTGGGCCGCCAGCAACCGCAGGGTCCAGTGGTCATGGCCTTCCGGGGCGTCGCTGCACGCCAAGGCAACCAAGTGGGCCTCGCCCCGGTCGTCCAACTTGCGAAACCGATTGGCCTGGGGATGGTCGTGCAGCACGCCGTCCAATCCCTCCTCGGCGTACCGCCCTTTGGTGCGGAATACCCGTGCGCGGCGATGTGTCCAAAACCTGCCCCGTACTGGATACGGGGGCCGCCGCCACTTGGGAAGCGCTCCAGCCCTCATCAGTCTTGAGCAGGATGCCTACCCGATTGATGACCCGCGCCGAGCGCTGTCCGCGGCGGATCTACCCCTCCAGTTGGGCCCGATCTTCCGCCGACAATCGTACCGCGTATTTCTCCTGAACCATGGATGCTGCGCCTCCCGCACCGCTGTTTGCCACCAGCGCAGCAACCATAGCCCGTTTCGCGTTTGTTCCGCCATTACAAGATTGACTGAATACTAAACTGAAGCCAAGGTGAAATGCGCGGAGTCATAGGGTAAATTTGTGGGGAGAACTGGGTTAGCTGATCTTAGAGGGTGTGTGACAAAGGGTTTCAAGCAGGCCGGAGCCTTTTGAGCATGAGATGAACCATGGCAATGTGGACCCAGGCTTCGCTGCTTTCGGTCCGCTCTTCATAGTCTTTGCTCAACCGACGGCAACGGCTCAACCACGCCAGGGTGCGCTCGACCACCCAGCGTCGGGGCAACACCTCAAATCGGTGGCTGTCCGGTTGCCGTCGCACCACGGTGAGCAGCCAACCCCCAGTGGCCCAGGCCCACGACACCAACCGGCCGGCGTAGCCAGCATCCGCCCAAATCACCTGCAACCGAGGAAACTGGCCCAGCAGTTTGGCCAACACCAGCTTGGCCCCATCCCGGTCTTGAATATTGGCAGCGTGAACCACCACGGCCAAGAGCAACCCCCATGGTGTCCACTACGATGTGTCCACTACGATGTGGCGCTTGCGTCCAGCAACCCGTTTACCGGCGTCATAGCCTCTGGGCCCCCTTTTTCCGTGGTCTTCACCGATTGGCTGTCGATGATGGCCGCGCTGGGCGTGGCTTCCCGTCCGGCGGCTTCCCGAACCCGGGAACGCAAGGCCTCCTCTACCCGCTCCCAAGTCCCATCATCTCGCCACTTCCGAAAGTACCACCAGACCGTGCCCCAAGGTGGCAGGTCGTGGGGCATCAGCCGCCAGGGTATGCCGCCCCGCAACACGTACAGGATGCCGTTGACCACTTCCCGCAGGTCCACGGTTCGGGGATGCCCCAGGGACGAGTCGGGTGGCAGCAGGGGCGCTAGCACTTCCCATTGGGCATCGGTCAAATCGCTGGGATAAGGTTTTCTGCTCATGCTCCCAGCCTAATGCCCTTCCTGCCCTCACCTCAAGAACCCTTGACGCCACTTTAGACCATTGTCACACACCCTCTTAGGAGTTGCGAGGGGTTGGTGATGGGAGTGAGAGAGATCGGCCGATTTTTGGAACAATGGCAGATGGATGCCAAGGCTTTGCGCCGCCGGATGATGCTGGCGCCAACGCTCCGGGAACGGGAGCGGTGGTACGCTATTTTGCTGCTGGCAGAGGGCTGGACAGCAGCAGCAGCGACGGCGGAGGCGCTGGAGCGGGACCCCCACACCATCGGCAGATGGGCCGCCGCCTGCGGCGCGGGCGGGCCCACAGCCTTGATTTTCGAGCAGTCGGGTGGTTCCCCTCCGCCCTCGGCGAGGGGCAGCAGGCGGAGTTGAGGGCGGCGGTGCCGGAGTTGCCCACCGAGTCGGACATCGAACTGACCAACTGGAACTGGCGGGCGGTGCGGCAGTTTGTCCGGGAGCGCTTCGGTATCAGCCTGAGCCGCAGCGGTGGCGTGAACTACCGCCACCGTTTGGGGTTTGTCCTGAAACGCCCCCAGAAGCGTCTGGTCCAGGCGGACCATGCCAAGCGGGAATCCTTCGTGGCGGAATACGCCGCCCGGTGGGACGAGGCCGGGCGGTCTGGAGCCCAGATATGCTTCGCCGACGCGGCGCGCTTCCGGGCGGATGCTGCACTGCGGGGCCAGTGGGCGCTGCCGGGAGAGCCAGCCTTGGTGGACTCCAGCAGCCCGCGCCATGGTGAAAAGGCCAGCTACTACTCGGCGGTATGCCTGGAGACCGGCGCGGTGGAGTGGATGGAGCTGGCAGGCAACAGCAACTCAGCAACATCGGCCGCCTTCCTGAGACAACTGCGGGAGAGACACGTCGGGCCGTTGAACGTGATTTGGGACAACGCTCCGGCGCACCGGGGCGCGGCGGTAAGGGAGTAGCTCCGGACGCCGGACCTGGGCCGGCGGCTGATGAACCTGCCGGGCTACAGTCCGGATTGCAACGCCGCTGAGGCGGTCTGGGGCTGGGCGAGGGAGGACGCCACCGGAAACCTGTGCTGGGGGACCAAGACTCGAGTGCCAGAGCGGGTCGGAAGCTTCCTCCACGGGCTGTCCAGCCGGAGGGAGGAGGTCAAGCGCCGCTGCCGAACCGTCCTGCAATCAAGGGCTGAAAGGCTGCTGCAAGACTCCCAGCCCCATTGCCAACCCCTCCTAAATGCACATCCCACCTTGGCTTTGGTTTAGGATATGCCCGATGTCTTCGACAACGAGTGCCGCGGCTACAGCCTGCCGTATCTCAGCGACTTGGAGTGCTAGCTGTTCTGGGAGCTCCTAAACTGAAGCCAAAGTGAAATGTACATATTGCTAGACCGCACCGTGAGTGGCGACCCCAGTTGGGGCTGAAGGTGGCATGAGGAGCTGTGGAGTCCTTTCGGACGGCTTCAAGATCCCGAAATGCACATCCCACCTTGGTATTGGTTTAGGATACCAGTAAGCGACGCGGGCAGCGGAGAAGGAGGCGGAATGGAGACTCCTGCTGTGGATGGCCCTCGTAGGATTACTGGTCATTGGGGGGCTGTTGATGGGATTCCTTACCCGGTTCGTGTGGCTGGGGGGGTGCACTGGTGCTATTGGGCATCGCCTACGCTGCCGCGATACTCTTGGCCCCCCACACATCCACCGAAGAGATGAGTTCCCTAAACCCCAATCCACCGAAGAGATGAGTGTGGCGGCGGGTTGAAGGGGTAAGAAAGTGCCCCTTTGCTTCTGGGATAATGGTTTGTGAAACACCAAACCGCCCCCAGCGAAGGAGCACCAAACGGATGCGACCACGTAACGACCCCGACCGCATCCAGATCGCCTTCGACGACCACCGCCTGGTCAGCAATGCTGGGCTGATCCTGCCGTCCACCCTGGCTTTGCATCTGGGCCGGCCCCAACTGGTTGACCGGCGTCTGGACCTGGGCCGTGGCCCAGGTGGAGCCAACACCGGCGATAAGATGATGACGCTGGTGGCTTCCGCTCTGGCCGGTGGCGACTGCATCGACGACGCCGACGTGTTGCACACGGGCGGGACGGCCCGCGCCATCGGCGGCGTGGTCAAGGCCCCATCCACCCTGGGGACGTTCTTGCGCAGTTTCCGGTGGGGCCACGTCCGCCAGCTGGACCGGGTGGGTCGGGAGCTGCTGGCACGGGCCTGGGCGGTTGGGGCCGGACCCCGATCTTTGAACAATCATGGGCCGTTGACCATCGACTTGGACTCCACCATCTGCGAGACCTACGGTCCGTTCAAGGAGGGGGCGCGCCACCACGGCTACACCGGCCAGCGGGGCTATCACCCGCTGCTGGCCATTGCCGCGGGCACCGGGGACGTGCTGATGGCTCGGCTGCGTGAGGACCGCGCCAACACCGCTCGGGGCGCCGCCCACTTCCGGCGTGAGACGGTGGGACGGGTGCGCTACGGAGGGGCCGGAGGACAACTCACGATGCGGGCCGACCGCGGCTTCTATAACCACGCCATGGTCACCACCTGCCGCGAGACCAACGTCCGCTTCTCCATCACCGTCCGCCAGCACGCCAGCCGGCGCAATCTGATCGACGCCATACCCGAGGCGGACTGGACGCCCATCCCCTACTGGATGGACGGCGCTGCCGACGTGGCCGAAGCCACCTACACTCCCTTCCAGAGTGCGCCCGACGCCGCGCCGGTGCGGCTCATCGTCCGGCGGGTCAAGCCCGCGCCCAACTCCCAGTTGGCTCTCTTCGCCAAATACAGCTATCACGGCTTCATCACCGACCGGGAGGGATACCCTGGAACTGGAAGCCGACCATCGTCGCCACGCCGAGATCGAGAACGCCATCCGCGACCTCAAGTACGGCGTGGGTCTCAACCATCTCCCCTCGGGCCGCTTCGCCGCCAACGCCGCCTGGTTGGCCGTCCAGCTGGACTTTGTACAAAAGTTACTGGACTTTGTACACTCAAGCGGCGTAAGCCGGTGAGTCGAGCAACCTGTGGTACAGATTGGCTGGAAGTTTTTGAACGTCAAGTTCGGTGGCCGACAGTGGAAAACCCTCCGACGCCAGCCACCGGTGGCGACGGACCAAGGCGATGGCATCTATGAAGGTTGGCGACGGTTTGGCGTACCAGGCCGCCGTGCGCGGGGCCATGGGCCGTTGTTGCTGCAACCGGTGAGCCGTCAGGACAATCCAGGAAAAGATCCCCATCAGGACCGGGGTAGTGCGAGCGCTGGCCCGGTCGGACCATTGGCGCGGGGTCGCCACGCCCAGGTGAGACCTGGTTTCCATGAAGGTGACCTCCAGTTGCCAGCGCAGCACAAACCATTCCAGGATCTGCGCTGGGTCAACGGCTGGGTTGGTGCAGAGCAGGGCTTGGGGGTTGAACTCGCCATTGGGGTCTCGCACCAGGACCCAGCGCAGTGGTACGGGCGGTTGGCCGGTGTGATACCAGAGTGCGGTTTGCGAAGTGATTGCCACCGCGCGGGTCGTGTGGTCGTACCAAGCCACTGGCGTCCGGTCCCAGGAGGTGTCGCCATGGTCCAGGAGCGCTTTCAGTGTGGGCAAGCGAGCGCCCTTCACGGGTGGACGCCCGTTCTGGCCGGGCCGACGGATTGGCGCCGGTGCGTCGAGGCCAGCATCCAGCCGCAATCGGGTGATGCAGGTAACGGGCTGGGGCAGCGATTGGCAGCAGTGGAGCCGGTCCAGAGCCTGCCCCGTGCGACGCTACGGGGACGGCGTAACTACTATCGCCCACCAGTACCAGGGAACGGTGGGGCAACCAGCGTGGTTCGGCAGGCTCACCATGAGCGGGATTGCAGGATCATCTGCTGGGTCCGATCGGTGAGCTTTTGGTGCGGGCGTCCGCGCGGGCGATAATATCCGGCCGAAGGCGCCAAAGCGGTCAGCACCGGCCAAGCCCAATAGCGTCCGGCCCAGGGGACGTGGCCCCGCCACCTCAGGCTGATCCAGCGCCAGCCGCTGACCTTGACCAGATAGCGGCGGCCAGAGCGCACCGCATCGCGGTAGCTGCCCCGGGCTTTGATTTTAGGGCCGCCGCGTCGCTCCACGGTTTCCCGATTGGTAAATGGCTCGTATGCCGAACACCAGGGGACCATCACCCGGGTCCAGCTGCTGGATTAGCAGCGTCAGCAGGACCTGGGATACCGGCAGTGGCGACCACACGGCACGGTTGAGCGCGTGATGATAGCGGGCATAGTTGCGGTCGTCGCGGTGGCCCATGACGCGGAGCGCCGCGGCTACGGTGCGCGGGCCGGGAGCCAGTATCGCGCCGACCAGCAGCGCCTGGACTTTGCTCCAGGTTCGGCTTTGGAACCGAGTTGCCAAGGGAGTGAGAACGGGTAAAATGGCCTCCGGCAGGATAAGCATGGTTGGGCCTTATTGTGGACATCGGGTCAGGCCAGCTTACCCTGGTTTTATAATGTGCCTAACTTTTGTACAAAGTCCAGCTTAGTACTACAGCCGCACTACTGTTACCAGTTGGGATAAACGACGTTGGTAGTGGCTTTGTTGCGCTCCGGCTTGATGTCGCCGTCTCCGCTGGGACCAGGACAGAACGAAATCAGCAGACCGGTTTGGAGTCCAGATCAGGCGGGTAAGCCGCCGACGCACCTCGGGGACTGTCAATGGGATCAGGCTCCGGTCCCGGCCGGGACCGCCCCCCTTTCCGGCCGGCATCCCGGTGTGGTGGCTTGATACCTGAGCACCGCCGGGTAAGCGTGAGCCAACATCGCCCGGGTGATGTGGCGCTACCAGCCATCCCAGCTGCGTACCTCGTACTGGTCCAGTCCCACCGGTCCCTGGGCCGCCTCGCAGCATTCCTCGATGGCCCCGCGGCGGCCCGCCACCGGCGCCAACTCCGCCATTACGGTACCGGACGGGCCGAAGCCAACGTAGTAGGCCAGCTCAGCGGGCTGGGCAATGCTGCGCCGGGCCAGCAGCCAGTACGCTTGGCCCGGCTCCCGCCGGGGCCCTATCGCCACGGTGGTCCAGTCATAAAATCTGGGACCCTTGGCGCCGTCCCCCGCGCTCAGCCGCTGCCCGCCCGCCCGCTTCGTCAACCCACGACGCCAAACGATCGGCCCGCACTGGGCGGGGCCCCTTTTCGGTCCCGGCCCACAGCTGCTCGTTGCTCTTGATGGCCAGCACCTGGGGGATGCCCTCCGCCTCCAGCCACCGCCGCCGGTTGCGGTCGCTGCCGTAGACCGCGTCTCCAGTAACCCAGCCGCAGGGAATTCCCGATCCCACCGCCCGCTCCAGCATCCGCTGGGCCAACTGCGGCTGGGTGCGGAATTCGACATGCTCCGGCACCCCGGCGGCACGGCGTCGCTCCCGGTCCGCCACCCATACCTGAGGCAGCTACAACTCCCGGTCCAGCCGGGTCCGGCCCCGGGCGCCAGCGTCGGCCAGGAATACTCCCACTGGGGAATTTTCGATCCGCCCCGCGGTGCCGCGGTACTGCCGCGGCACCCCCACCGACTGGCTCCCCTTCTGGCTCCCCTTCTTGAGGAAGCCGGTCTCGTCCACCACCAGCACCCCGTCGGCGGCGCCCAGAGGCTCGACCACCTAGTCCCTGCGGTCAGCTCGAACCTGGTCCGCGTCCCACCGGTAGCTGGATAGCAGGCGCTGCACCCCGTCCGGAGTGGCATCCCCCGCCGGCTCCGCCAACTGCCAGCCATCCTTGCGCTCTACGGAACTGAGCAGCCCCCGCCGCTACTCCAGCGCCCGTGTCGCCTTGGCTCCGGACGCCGGAACCGGCCCGCGATGCACTCAGGCACCCCCGCGATGCCCTCAGCCCACCGGGCCACTTCCGCCGCATCATCCATCTCAACCGCCACCGTCTCACCTCACACTGCTTGACTGCCCCTAATTCTACCCGCTCTTAATCTGCGGCTGTAGTATTAGAGGGTATGTGACAAATGGGTTCAAGCGGGTTGGAGCCGTTTCAGCATCAGGTGGATCATGGCGATATGAACCCACGCTTCACTGCTCTCCGTGCGTTCCTCATAGTCTTTGCTCAACCGTCGGCATCGGCTCAACCAGGCCAGGGTACGCTCTACCACCCATCACCTTGGCAACACCTCAAAGTGGTGGCATCCGGTTTGCGCTTGACCACGGTCAGCAGCCATCCGCCGGTGGCCCAGGCTCAGGCCCAGGCCACCAGCCGACCGGCGTAGCCCGCATCGGCCCAGATGACCTGCAACCTGGGAAATCGACCCAAGAGCTTGGCCAATACCAGCTTGGCGCCGTCCCGGTCCTGAATGCTGGCCGCGTGAACCACCGCCGCCAAGAGCAACCCCATGGTGTCCACTACGATATGGCGCTTGCGTCCGGCGACCTTCTTACCGGCGTCATCGCCCCGCGGCCCCCTTTTCCCGTAGTTTTCACCGACTGGCTGTCGATCCTTGAACAATCCGGGATGGCCGCGCTGGGCGTGGCATCACGTCCGGCGGCTTCCCGTACCCGGGAACGCAAAGCCTCTGCTACCCCTGCCCAGGTCCCATCATCCCGCCACCGGCGGAAGTACCACCACACCGTGCCCCAGGGCGGCAGGTCGTGGGGCATCAGACGCCAGGGGATGCCGCCACGCAGCACGTACAGTATGCCGTTGACCACCTCCCGCAGGTCCGTGGTCCTGGGAAGGTCCCTTGGTTTTGGCCGCGGGCAGCAAGGGAGCCAACTCCGCCCATTGGGTATCGGTCAAATCACTGGGATAAGCTTTCCTACTCATGCCGCGAGTGTAACCAGCATCCCTGGCTCACCTCAAGAACCAACCGCGCAACTTTACCCCATTGTCACACACCCTCTAAGAGGGTGTGTGACAATGGGTTTCAAGCAGGCCGGAGCCTTTTGAGCATGAGATGAACCATGGCAATGTGGACCCAGGCTTCGCTGCTTTCGGTCCGCTCTTCATAGTCTTTGCTCAACCGACGGCAACGGCTCAACCACGCCAGGGTGCGCTCGAGCACCCAGCGTCGGGGCAACACCTCAAATCGGTGGCTGTCCGGTTGCCGTCGCACCACGGTGAGCAGCCAACCCCCAGTGGCCCAGGCCCACGACACCAACCGGCCGGCGTAGCCAGCATCCGCCCAAATCACCTGCAACCGAGGAAACTGGCCCAGCAGTTTGGCCAACACCAGCTTGGCCCCATCCCGGTCTTGATCCCGGTCTTGAATATTGGCAGCGTGAACCACCACGGCCAAGAGCAACCCCCATGGTGTCCACTACGATGTGTCCACTACGATGTGTCCACTACGATGTGTCCACTACGATGTGGCGCTTGCGTCCAGCAACCCGTTTACCGGCGTCATCGCCCCGCGGCCCCCTTTTCCCGTAGTTTTCACCGACTGGCTGTCGATCCTTGAACAATCCGGGATGGCCGCGCTGGGCGTGGCATCACGTCCGGCGGCTTCCCGTACCCGGGAACGCAAAGCCTCTGCTACCCCTGCCCAGGTCCCATCATCCCGCCAACGGCGGAAGTACCACCACACCGTGCCCCAGGGCGGCAGGTCGTGGGGCATCAGACGCCAGGGGATGCCGCCACGCAGCACGTACAGTATGCCGTTGACCACCTCCCGCAGGTCCGTGGTCCTGGGAGGTCCCTTGGTTTTGGCCGCGGGCAGCAAGGGAGCCAACTCCGCCCATTGGGTATCGGTCAAATCACTGGGATAAGCTTTCCTACTCATGCCGCGAGTGTCCCAGCCTAATCCCTTCCTGCCCTCACCTCAAGAACCCTTGACGCCACTTTAGACCATTGTCACACACCCTCTTAGAGAAACCATCCGCGAATTGATGTGGTATGGCACGCGGGTTGACGCGGACCACACTGTGCCTCAGGCGTCCACACCCGACGGTTTCCGTACGCGGTCGCCGTTTTACAGCCCGCGGGTTTTGGAAAAAGTCCTGCCGCTCATGGATTTTATCAACGAACGAGAAGATGAGCACATTAAGGACTTGTTGCGGCTCGCATTCGCGGCGACTATGGTTGACTACTCAAACTACTCGTATGAACCAAGTTTGGGCAGAAAAGCGACCGTCGGACGCCCAGAGGTCGAGGACTTCCCAGTAATCGCCACCCTAGCGAAAAAACTGGAGGAGATAGCCGACGATTCCGACTGGTACCGCGAGAACAGGACGCGCAGACCACGAACAGACGGCACCATACACGTTCGGTCGTTTCTGGGTGACGATACTATAGAACCTGGCCGTGTACACTTGATTATCACTTCGCCACCGTACATGAACGATTATCACTATAACCGAAATACTCGACCGCATCTGTACTTGTTGGAATTCTGCCAATCTCCCGGGGAGTTGAAGCACATCGAGGCGTTGAATTTCGGAACTTCTTGGCAGCTTGCCCGAGAGCAGAAAAAGGTGGAACTGGATCCGATCATCAACGATACACAGATACGGCAAACCGTTGAAGCAATCAGGCGGCAGCGCCCAGAGAAGGGCATTTACGGTGGACGAGGTTGGGCGAACTACGCTGCATCATATTTGAATGACTGCGTTCGGTTCATGATGGGAGCGCAACGGGTTTTGGGGCCGCGGGGAACGGCGCTCGTCGTCATTGGCAATAGCATCGTCCAAGGTATCCCGGTACCTACAGACAAGTTCTTGGCTTCTATTGCGTTACGATGCGGGCTCACGGTACCCGGCATACACACGCCGCGCGACACGCGCGTCTGGAACAGCATCATCAACTCCAATGTGCGTACCGCGAAAGCCGGCAACCGGACCCAACTGTATGAATCGGTCGTAGAGATCCGACAGTTGCCATGACGAACTTGTGCGACCCGTTGACCTACGACAACCTGATGGCGGGAACGGTGCTCGAGTTTGAACGCCAACCTCTGCAACAATTGGGGATGGATGTCTCCATTCGCGGTCCGGGTATCTACTGCCTCATATATACCGGTTCCTTGGACGTGTATCGTGAAATCGCTTTGGCTGGCTGCCCCAATTATGTTGGCAAAGCCATCCCGCTTGGGTCACGCCGCGGGGATAGCGTAAACGTTAGCTCACCGGCGCTACAGTCCAGGATCAGGGAGCATGCGCGGTCCATAGATCAAGCGGAAAACCTTAACAAAAACGACTTCCAGTATCGATATTTGGCTATCGAACCAGCTTGGATTACGCTGGCAGAACGATTTGCCATCGACCATTACAAACTCGTGTGGAACCGATGCCTGGACGGGTTTGGAGATCACGACCCGGGCGCGGGCCGTTATAACGGCGAAAAGAGTTGGTGGGACACGATGCGCCCCGGGCGCTCATGGGCGGCAAGATTGAGGCAGGTTAAAACGCTCAACGATGCTAGATCAAGACTAAACGACTTCTTCAGCCCGAACCGGACGGCGTAAACCAAACGGCCAACCCATGACAAACTCCGCCAATCGAGCGACCGCTCCTGACCACGCTGCTGTGGAAGTCGCCAGGGCAGTGCAATCCGCCGTGGCGCCCGACACCGTGATCCTGTTCGGGTCCAGAGCCCGGGGCGACCATCGCCCGGACTCCGACGTTGACCTGCTGATCATATCAGAGGTTGGCGCCGTGACCGCCACGGGACGGGCCAAGCGAGCGGCTAGGGAACACTTCCGGCTCAATCCGCCGCAGCTCGGCATGGACGTGGTCACGATGAACCTTGAAACGTTCAGCTACTGCCGTCGGGCCAAAAACCACGTCGCCGCGCCGGCGATCAGAGACGGGATCTTAATGAGCGACGATGATCTGAATTCTTCAAAACCGTACCCGGACCAATATCCCGACAGTTGGCCAGTCGTCAAAGAACGGCTGCTGGCGGCATACCGCCACATCAGGACATTCAACCTGTTGATAAACCATCCTGAAGGCGACCAGGAAAGTTTCGGGTTTCACGCCCAGCAGGCCGTGGAAACGCCCTCAAGGCCCGGCTGTCGGCCGCGGACTGGATTACCGCCGGGTGCATGACCTGCGAGAGGTCGCCGACAAGGTTCTGAACCACCCCACCGAGTCAGACACGCTTGCGGCGGCACAGCTCAAACTGCTGATCGACTACACCTCGTTGCAGAACCCGGACCATGCCGGCGAACTGGACAACTGGCTGACCAGGTACGCTGTGGCGTACCGGAACGTCGGCACGTCCTTCCGGATGGACGACCTGGACAGAAACCGGTTCCGCGAAGAGATCATACTGGCCACTGAGACTTTCATCAACCGAGCCTACGAACTGACCGGCACCGACGAATCAGACCTCAGGTAAAGACGACACCCAAACCGAATGCAAACGCGCCCTATCCGCTGCCGCTGTTCACATCCCGCCGGGTGAGGACGGTCAGCGTCAGACCCCAGAATGCGGCCAGGTAGGCCAGCGTTGCCGGCAGGAAGAGCCAGGGGCCGAAATTGTCGTCGCCGCCCATCAGCCCGCTGGTGACGCCCTGCAGGGTCCAGCGGGTGTAATCGTTCAGGTCTGTGTCCAACGCCAGTTGGGAGATCAAGCCGGCAGCCGGATAGACCACCGTTTCGAAAATGAGGATGGCGACGGCTACGCCCAGTCCGAAGGCAGTCGAACGGCCTACGGTGCAGAGCAGGGCGGTCAAGCCCAGGTAGGCAACCGCCACGGGCCACCCACTGAAAAACCTGCCGGCAGTTGCCCACCAACCGGCGGGAGCGTCGGAGAACAGGTCGAACACGGAAGCCGAGGAGTCTCCGGCAACCAGACCAACCAGCGCGGACAGTGTCCAGGCGACGACCCATACGACGGCCAGGATGCCAGTGGGCAGAATGAGCTTGACCAGCGCAGCCTGCCAACGGGGCTGCCCCCGGGCCAGCAGTGGGCGCAGGGTTCCCCATCCGTAGTCGCCGCCGAAGATGATCGCGGCCAGGATGATGCCGAGAAACGGGCCCAGTCGGGACAACGCCTCGAAGACCAGAAGCGGAACGCCACGGGAAGGTATCGACAGGCCAATCAGAGCCACGTTTTGCAGTATTACGGTCACCACCAGAACGCCAACAACTGCAATCGCCACCAGCGCGAGAATCACCCAGAGCGCAACGCGCCGTTGGAGCCGGAACCACTCCCAGCGCAAGGCGTTGCCGACGACGGCTGCGTCATCAATGGTCACGGAGCGTCGGCCTCCTGCTCGCCGGTTACTTCCATGAAGCCGGCCTCCAGCGAGCCGCCCAAGGAGCGCAGTTCGGATACATAGACGCCGCCGTCAGCCAAATCGCGGCTGATTTCCCATTCGTGGCCCGGAGCTACGGCAACCTCCAGGCCGTCGGCCGATTGGGACGCGATATGCCATCCGGCATCGGTAAGGAGCGTGGCGGTGTGGTCGTCGTCGGTGGTACGGAGGAACACCAGCGCGGGCGCGCCCATGTCGGCGACCGGACCGGAATAGAGCAGCCGGCCTCTCGCCAGCACCCCCACTTGATCGCAAACCTGCTCCACCTCGTTGAGCAGGTGGCTGGCGAGTATGACCGTGCGTTCTCCTGTGTCCGCCAAACGCCGGATCAGTTCACGCACCTCCACGATGCCCGTCGGGTCAAGTCCGTTGGTCGGTTCGTCCAGGATCAGCAGGGACGGATTGCCCAACAGGGTGGCGGCAATGCCCAGCCGCTGCTTCATTCCGGTGGAGCAGGCCCGAAACTTGCGCCGGGCCACGTCGCCGTCCAGACCGACCTCTCCCAACAGATCGTCGATTTCCGCGTCGCCGCCGCCGGATTCATATACACCTTGCAGGCATTTCAGGTTGTCCCGGCAGGACAGGTAGGGCCAGAATATGGGCCGCTCGATCAGCGCGCCCACGCCCGATAGAGCCGCCCGCTGCCCGTCGGCGCCGCTGCGGCCCAGCAGGGTTATCGCGCCGGCGGTGGGCCGGATGAAACCGGCCAGCATGGAGAGCATCGTTGTTTTGCCCGACCCGTTGGGGCCCAGCAGCCCGAACACGCCGCCCGCAGGGATGCCCAGACTGATGTCGTCCACCGCGGTGACCCGACCGAAGCGTTTGGTCAGGCCCGACGCGATGACGGCAAACGGGACGCCGGCCGGAGTGCCTGGAGGGTTACTCGTCACGGCAGACCGCTACGCCAGCACGTCAAAGCCATAGCCGGCGCTGTTGAGGTCGCCCTCGGCGAAACGGGAGAAGCGCAAGGGTGTGATGTCCATGGTGGTCGCCGCGCCGCTGCCGATCAACTCGGCCATCAGCACTCCCACCATGGGCGACAGCTTGAAGCCGTGGCCACTGAAGCCGCTGCACAGGTGTAGCCCGTCCACGCCATCAATCCGGTCCATAACGGGATGAGAGTCTGGGGTGTTGGTGTAGAGACCGGCGTAACCCGCCGCCAGTTCCGCATCGGCGATGGGCGGAATGCGTCGGGCCAGCCGCTGCCACACGTCCTGGATGAACGCTGGACTGGCCCGCGGGGCGTAGACCTCGGGGTCTTCGACCACGTCGGAGTGGTTGCCGTTGCCGACCAGGGTCAGTTCCTGCCCCTCGGGGCGGAAGTAGATGCGGTTGCCGATGTCGGCGCCGCCGGGATGGTGGGGCACCAGGTCCAGCGGTCGGCGGAAGTGCAGTACCTCGTGGCGCGTGGCGATCATGGGTACGTCAATGCCGTGAGGAGCCAGGAACCGCGCCGTCCACGGCCCGGTGGCGACGACGGCGACGCCGGTTTCGATGCGTTCTCCGCCGGCGGTGTGCACTGCCACCACCCGGCTGCCGTCGTCGCTGGTTTCAATAGCCGCCGCCGGAGTCTGCAACCGGATTGTGACGCCTTCAGCCCGGGCACGTGTAGCGTAGGCGTAGGCGGTGCCCGAGGCGTCGGCGTGGCCGGAGTAGGGTTCGTAGGCGATGGCGGCGGCGTCATCCACCGCAAACCCGGGAGCCAGTTCGGCAGCGTCGCCGGCGCTGATGATATCGGTGATCACGCCGACGGACTGCTGGGTGGCTATGTTGGAACGGAAGGATGGCAGGTCGTCCTGGCCGGCAAAGACCAGGTATCCGGTGCGCGTGTAGCCGCACTCCCCGCCGATGATGTCGTCGAAATTGCGGAAAATCTGCAAGCTGCGCCAGGCCAGTTCGGCGTTGACGGCGGTGGAATAATGCATTCGGACAGCGCCGCTGCTGCGTCCGGTGGAGCCGCTGCCCAGGGTGTCCCGTTCCAGCAGCACGATGCGGCGCAAGCCATGCTCGGCAGCGGTAAGCGCCAGGTTGCAGGCGATGCTGCAACCCATCACGCCGCCTCCAATGATGACGACATCGGCGGTTTCAGTTGCGTTGGTCATTGCGGGTATGGCTCCGGCGGGAAAAGTTCTTGCAGCAAGTCAATGGCTGTTGCTACTGCATCCGAACTGGTAATTACCATTCGGTCCGACAAGTCATTTTCGTAAAAATGTTGGTGCAGACTCCGCGCAAACGCCAAACCGACGGACAATGCGTAGCCGCGAACGTCGTCTGAGGTACCGACCAGCGCCGCCAACTCGCTGCCAACTCCGACAACCTCCGAATGATGACTGACGCTCAATTGATTGTCGGCTCCGATGACCTTGACAGTCTGAGCGTAAGCTCCCCAGGATTTTTCGGCAGCCTGCAAATAGTCGCCGCTGTTGAGGCTTTGTCGGGCGTGTTCTCGGTAACGCGCCAACATGTTCCGGTGGGTGGTGGCCCGCTCCGCCGCCCGGCGCGTTGAAAGCCGGGCGTTCCGTTTGTTGGCTCGCAACCCAGCGCGAATGGCGTCGGTTACTTGTTGCTCCGTGATATTTGCCAGGTTAGCCAAAGCGGTGTGCTCACTTATCTTTTACGGAATCATAACACGAGCGGATTTGGTGAAGTCATCCTCGCTCCCGCGCCCGCCGCACCCGGAACGTCGTGCCGCGCTGCTTTTGCATCCAGCGGAGGAAGTCGGCGACGCGGCGGTTGGCCCGCAGCAGTTCCACGCTGTACAGCTCTTCGGCCAGCGTGGTCACTGAAAACATGGCGTGAACCTGCCGGTGGCAGGTGGGGCAGAGCAACGCCGTCGGCCCGTGGTTGCCGCCCCGGGCCCGTGGTACCAGGTGATGCACGGTGAACCGCTCAACGGCCCGTTCGCACAGGTCGCAGACGCCGACGTCCGTGCCGGCGCGTCTGCGGCGGCGGTCGGGAGCTTCTTTGGGATCGTCCGTGGTTGAGTGGGCGGTGGGCAGTTGGTCCTTGCGCCCGCCTCGGGAACGAGTGCGAGCGGGCTGCCTAGCCATTGCCTTGCTGACCGGACGTGTCCAGGAAACGCCAGCCGGGGAGGTCAATCTGCCATTGGGCATCCTCCAACAGCATGGGGATCATCAGGCCGGACATCAGGCGGCTGCGCTGCACCACGGTTTCGTCAGTTACGCCGAAGGGCAGGAATACGAAAGCGTGCTGGTCATCCACGTAGCGAGTGGGTGCGGCGGCCAGTTCGGAAAGGTCTTCCAGGGGCCACAGGCGCAGGACGGTGGTACGGAAGTCGTCCATCATTGAATCGCGCATGGGGTGGTTGGCATCGTAGGCGGCGCGGTAGGCCACCTGCATATCGATGTTCAGGCGGGTGGCCCAGACTCCCAAGCGCATGCCACGAGTTTCCTTGGAGAGCATGGACCAGGCAAGGTCCATGTCGCCGTCGCGAATGGCCTCGGCGAACAGACCGGCGCGTTGGCCAACCTCGTCGGGCTCTTGGCTTCGGCGTTGTCCGGGCATTCGCATCGAGTTCACCCATTACTCCGGGCGGTAATGGAGCGACAGGCGCTTCCCCGGAGGGTGATACCATTGTATGGCTTAGGGACGGCGGTAGCAAACAATCGGCTCCGCCGGCAGAATTATGGAAGCCGTGAAACGCACCCAGGACAATCGCAGGGGTCAGCAAGGTTCCGGTAATGATGCAGACCGTGGACGATGCCGCCTTCGCGGTCGAAGTAACTTGAGATGGCGTTGAAGAATTCGCTATCATCTTGTTCGAATTTCCGCCATAAGGCATATGAAACCAGGTCAGCGTATTGGATGAGGCGGGTCGCTCTGGAGTCGACGAAAAATGGTACGTCGACCAGGTTGCGCATTGTGCCCCAACGGTTGCCGAACGTCCTATATTCAGATGCCAAATGTTGCAGGCGGGTTTCTTGGGTTGATTTTTCCGGCTTATCCAAAACGATTAACCCGCGCTGCGGACCGTGTCCCCGCCGATACAGGCGGCCCAAGAATTGGTCAAATCGGCTTGAAATCTGCTCGAAGGCGTATTCGACTGGGTCTTCCGGCGATAGCGCACCCTTATCGACCACCGCACCAAACAATTCCCATTGTCCACGTAAAGATCGTGCGGTCAGGAGAGCGTCGATGATTACCGAACGGCGTTCTTCTGGCTGCATCTTCCGCCACCAGCCATCACCTTTCCGTATCGGGTTTCCGTGAAACTCAAGGCTTTGGGGCGTAGGGTTACCAAGCTGTAGCGCCAAATCTCCGGCCAGCCTATCCAACTCGAGCTGAAGCCAATAAGATTGGCGTTCAAATACCGCGATGCCGGCGAGGACGAAATGCTTATCCTACGGGTTGCCAACGGAACCGGCGTCGTCAAGGTAGAGCAGATGCACGATAAAAAGGACGGCCGGGCAAGATCCACGTCTTGACGGACCGCATTACAGGTCGGCCCTCCCAACCGTATGGAGAAAACGTACACCGTACCGTTAACACTGTCAACTTTTGTAGATACGGCCAGCCGGCGCGGCGGCTCTCAGTACCCTACCGCGTACCCGTCGTAGCGGGGGTCCGCCGCGCCGTGGATCGCGCCGGTTTCCGGGTCGATGTACAACACCATCTCTCGGCCGGTTACGCCGTCCCAGGCGTCGATCTCGTGTACCGGGTGGCCCATGCCGCGCAGTTGGCGCACCGCCGCCGGGTCGAACCTGCTCTCCATGAGCAGGCGGTTCTCGGCGGTGTGGGGGATCGTGGACTCGGTGCCATCGCCGACGTGCTTCCAGCGCGGGGCTTCCACCGCTTCCTGCGCCGTCATGCCGTAGTCAACCAGGTTAGTGATGACCTGCATGTTGCTCTGCACCTGGCAGTCGGCTCCGGGGGTGCCCAGCGCGTAGGTCAGACGGCGGGCCGGGGTTCCGCTGCCGTTGCCCGATCCCGACACGCGACGGAACACCATTACCGGGTTCATGGTGTGGCGCACCCGCTTGCCGGGCTGGAGGCAGTCCACGTGGTCGGGGTCCAGATGCCAGTAGGTCATCCGGTTGTTCAGCAGGATGCCGGTATCGCCGGCCACCAGTGATGACCCCAGCCGCTCTGGATGCTCTGCAACTGGCACACGGCATTGCCGGCCCGGTCGGCCACCACGAAGCAGGTGGTGTCCTCCTGCTCGGTGCGGGGGCCGCGGCGGCCGGCGCCCACGCCGGCCGGCGTCCGGCGCGGCTCCGCTGCCTGATGCCGCCAGGGGTCGCCGGCGGTTACGTTCTCAACGGCGCGCTGCGGGTCGATGGAAGCAGCCCGCTCCTTGGCGTACTCTGCCGACAGCATTCCGGCCAGGGGGACGTCAATGTAGTCGGGGTCGGCGACGTAAGCCTCCCGGTCGGCGAAGGCCATCTTCTTGGCCTCCACCATCAGGTGGATGGATTCTGCTGAACCGAACCCCATGCTCGCCATGTCGTGCTGCCCGATGACGTTCAGTTCCTGGAGGAGGATGTGGCCGCTGGAGTTGGGCGGCGCTTCGTACACCGTGTAGTCGCCGTAGTCGGTGGAGATGGGTTCCTGCCAGCGGGCGGAGCAATCGTTGAGGTCGGCCAGGGTAAGCAGGCCGCCCTGCTCTTCGCTGAAACGGACGATGGCCTCGCCGATGGCGCCGCGGTAGAAAACGTCCCGCCCGTGCTTGGCGATGGCGGAGAGGGTGCGGGCCAGGTCGCTTTGCTTCAGGATGTCGCCGGCGCGCAGCGGCTCGCCGGAACCGTTCCGGGTGAAGATGGCGCGGCTGGTGGGAAACTCGCACAGGAGCGAGTCTCCGGCGATTGCCTCGGCCAGGTAATGCGTGACCGGGAAGCCGTCATCGGCCAGCGCGATTGCCGGGGCCAGCACGTCGGCCAGCGGCAATGACCCACGGGCGTCATGGACGTCCAACCAGGCGTTCAGCAGGCCGGGCACCGACACACTGAGGATGCCCTTCATCGGGATGCCGTCGCGGTACCGCTCCAGTGTCGCGCCGTAGGGAGCTGCGCCGGTGCCGTTGCACACCCGGAGGCTGTCGTCCTCCGCCCGGTAGGTCATTATGAACCCGTCGCCGCCGATGCCGGACATCAATGGTTCCACCACGTTGAGCGCGGCGGCGGTGGCGATGGCGGCGTCAACGGCGTTGCCGCCCTTTTGCAGGATGGAAACTCCGGCTTGCGCCGCCAGTGGATGTCCTGCGCAGACCATGCTGTTGCGCCCCATGACGACGGGACGATGAGCCGAATAGCGAATACCGTGGGGTGTAGCAGACATGTGGCCCGAGCTCCTTTGACGGCTTGCTGAAAGGCGCCGCAATTCAGGTGGTTGCCGAGTGAAGGTTGATGGTTTCGGGCGATTATACGCGCGCCGGCGCTAAATCGGCAGGTTGCCGGCGGTTGATCAGCGTTCGGTAACCAAATCAGCGGGCGTATGCAAGGATGAAAGCATGGCCAGCGAGATACCGCCTTTGGAGAAGAATACCTCCTGTTCAGACGTGAATTTGCCGCCGGCGCTCTGCAGCGTGTTGATGAGAGTATCGGTACCGATGCTGAGCATGGAGGAAGGTTCGTGAAGGACGGAGGCAAGGTTTTTCGCGCCACAGAG
Source organism: Dehalococcoidia bacterium (assembly GCA_965197635.1). GTDB lineage: Bacteria > Chloroflexota > Dehalococcoidia > Lucifugimonadales > UBA3495 > Bin87. Next base: position 1,430,477 of record CBDANN010000008.1, on the reverse strand, counting down.
GTCCAGGGCGGCGAAGATGGTATCGTGGACGAAGGCTTCGTCGAGGTCCGTATGATCCAGCATCACCAGATTGAAGTTGGCGTGGGCCAGGTTGGTGCGGGCCAGGTTCGCCTCCGTAAGCACCGTTTTGTAGAAGGTGGAGTTGGAGAGGTTCGCCAACTGCAGATCGGCCCAGGTCAAATTGGCCTCGGAAAAGTCGGAATAGTGGCAGTAGGTTCCGCGTAGTACGGCCCAGCCCAGGTCAGCACCGCGCAGGTTGATCTGGCTCAGGTCCGCCCGGCTCAGATTGGATCCCTGGAGATTAGCGCCCGCCATATTTGTCAGGCGGAGGGTGGCTCCGTGCAGGATAGCGCCGCGCAGGTCGGCGTTCTGAAAGTTGGCGCGCGTCAGGTCGCACAGATGCAGGTCAGCGCCGCGCAGGTCGGCGCCGCTGAAGTCGGAACCGCTGAAGTCCAGGTTGTCGAGGCTGCTCCACGTCAAATCCTTTTCGCTCAATTGTGAGTTGGCAAAGGATGTATCGGAGAGGTCTCGCGTCGTACGCAATTCGTTCCAGGCAACTACATCGCGCCGCAAGAGGTTCAAGTTGCGGTCGGTTGAAATCTTGCGCCAGAGGTTCATAAACGAACTCCTGATTGGGCTATTGCATAATGATGGCAATTTCCCGATCGATTAATCAACAGGAAGCGCTGCCTACATTGGCGTTTAAGCCGTAGACATACGTTCGCCCCGGCGTGAACGGTGCCGGGGCGAGTGCGCGCGTTCGGTGCAGCTATGCGGTCGGCATCAAAAACGCCGGGAATGGCTTGCGCCAAGTCTCATTCTAGTGACCGCCGCAACCGCAACCACCACCGCCACTGCCGCAACCACATCCGCCGCCGCCGCCACCGCCACAACCACATCCGCCGCCACCGCCACAACCACATCCGCCGCCGGCGTACATCGGGTTGTTGATTACGAACCCGACCCGGCCGCCAAACTCCTCTACGTAGTCGATGGTGGCTTCTTCCAGGAATGGGGCGCTGTCGGAGTCCAACAAGAACTCCATCCCGTCCATCCGCAGCACGGTGTCATCCGGCTGGTGGTCCTTCTCCATGGTTAGCATGTACTGCAAACCATGTCCGGCCGGCATGGCTACAACGCGCAAGGCGGAACCGGCTTCGTCCTCCGAATCAATAACTTCCTTGAGTTTCTCAACGGCCAGAGGGGTAACGTTCATCGTGGTCACTCCTGAACAACTCACGTAAAGAGAATCCGTTGCGGATTCCCATATTCATATAGTGCCGCCAGCGTAACACTCCTGGCACAACCCGTCAATCACGCTGGTATGCTCACGCAGGGCTATCGCATATGAAAATTGCGAGGGTTCAAATCTGGACTTCCTGAGCTTTTCGGCGGCCCTTTCCAGCCGAATCACCCTACTATCCAGCAATTGAGGCCCTCAATTGCCCAAAATTGGCGGTTAAAAACAGCAATTCACCCCTCGGTCGGTCTCCGAAATCCATGTGCGATAGCCCTGTATGCTCACGCGTACCCACTTTGAGGTGGTAGGTTGAAAAAGGTCGGTCTCTCCGGGTAGGGAATGGGTTAGCCGCCACATCCCTGCCTGGGGAGGCCGACCAAGTCATGGTACCACTGCATCGCCGCTTTTCTGAGTTACTCGTTGCCCCAGTCGCGCGCTACCCGCCGCACCAATCTGGCCCGGCTCACTGGGGCCGTGCTGGATCGTCGTGCCCTGGCCATATCGGTGTTGGTGCGGGCTTGGCGCGTTCAGTTGCCCTATTCCCACCACCAGCGCAAGAAGTGGCTGTTTCGCTTTCTGTCCAACACTGGCTTTGACACCATGGCGGTGCAGACGGCGCTGCTGGGACCCATCTGCCAGGCGGCGCGGTTGCGGGGGCTGGCGCCGATCATGATTGACTGGTCTGATCTGGGTCAGGGACGCAACGGTCTGCTCGCTGCGGTCTATTTGCGGCGGCGTGGGCCAGCCTCATCCGCTTCCAGCAACAGATGCCCAATCACACCGGCTCCCCAGTGGACTACGTGATCCGTCTCCGCGGCGACGTGGTGGTCCAGGCCGGGCACTAACGCGGTCGGTTGCGCAACTATCCCCTGCCCAAAGGCCGTATCCAGTTCTGGCCCCAAACCCGTTATCGCTGCTGACCGACCATCGCCAGGCGGTCCGGATGTATCGGCGCCGGACGCAGCCGGAACAGTACTTTAACCCGAATCCACCGAAGGGAAACCGTGGCGGCGGTCAGAGGAGGGATGAGGGACCAGGGATCGGGCAGGCGGGGACCTGATGCCGATGAAATGGACGATGTGGGGCGTGGATGCCGGTCCAAAGAGATGTTGACGACCCGTAGTAGCGGCGCGGGAAGCGATTTTCAGCGCCGATCGCCGGCGGAGGCCATCAGGAGCCGAGCCTGGCGCGGCTGGGCCAGACAGTTAGGTAATCTGGGGGACAGGTCAGACGCCGCGGGCGTGGTCAAGAAGGGAGTGGCAGTGCGCGCAGTCTGGCCAGGGCGCTGCTGAACTGGTTTCGCCAGGGCCAGCCCTGGGGGAGATGCAAAGTGAGGCGGCGTGCCTTGCGGGTGAGGCGTCCGGCCAGGGAGAAGAAGCGCCTGCGCAGGGTCTTGGTGGTCGCCACCGGCTCGCCCAGCCCGAGGCGCGTGGTCCAGCGGGCCAGGTTGTGGGCCATCGTCTGGACGGCCAGCCAGGCGGCGTTGGCGGGGAAGCGGCCCGAGGGCAGGTGGTTGAGACCCACCCCGTACTTGAGGTCGCGGATGGCGTTCTCGATCTCGGCGTGGCGGCGATGATCGGCCTCCAGTTCCAGGGTGTCGCCGTCTCTATCGGTGATGAAGCCGTGATAGCTGTAGTCGACCAAGAGGGCCAGCTGGGAGTTGGGCGTGGGCTGCACCCTTCGGACGATGAGACGCACCGGCACAGCATCGGGCTCACTGGCGAAGGGAGTGTAGCTGGTTTCGGCCACGTCGGCGGCGCCCTCCATCCAGTAAGGGATGGGCGTCCAGTCCTCTTCAGGTATGGCTGCGATGAGATTGCGCAACTGGGCGTGCTGGCGGACGGTGATGGAGAAGCGGACCTTCATCTTGCGGCAGACGGCGACGATGTCGTGGTTGTAGAAGCCGCTGTCGGCCCGCATGGTGAGCGGTCCGGTGGCTCCGGCGCAGCGCACTCGCCTTACCGTCTCTCGCAGGAAGTGGGCCGCGCCGCGAGCGGTGTTGGCGCGGCCCTGGCGCAGCCGAGCCATCAGCACGTCGCCGGCGCCAGCGGCGACGGCGAACAGCGGGTGATAGCCCCGCTGGCCGGTGTAGGTGTGGCGGCGCGCCCCTTCCTTGGCCGGACCGTAGGTCTCACAGATGGTGGAGTCCAGGTCGATGGTCAACGGATCATCGCCCGGTCCGGCCCCGGCGCCCCAGGCTCGGGCCAGCGCCTCACGGCTCACCCGATCCAGCTGCCGCGCGTGGCCCCAACGGAAACTCCGCAGGAACGTACCCAACGTGGACGGCGCCTTGACCACACAGCCCAGCACCTGCTCGGTCCCGCCAGCGCGCAGCGCGTCGGCGTCGTCGATGCAGTCGCCACCGGCCAGGGCCGACGCCACCAGGGTCAGCATCTTGTCCCCAGCATTCGCACGACCCGGTGCATCTCCCAAGTCAACGTGGCGGTCCACCAGTTCGCCCAGACCCAGGTGATGGGCCAGCGTGACCGGCAGGATCAGTCCGGCGTTGGCCACCAGGCGGTGATCGTCGAAGGCGACCTGGATGCGCTCAAGGCGCTCAGGTGGTAGCATCCGTTGGGTGCTCCTTGTTCCGGGTTGGTTTGGTGTCTCACAAACCATTATCCCCGAAGCCGGGAGCACTTTTTCAACCCTTCAGCACGACACCAACCTCATCCTTTCGGTGGATTGGGGTTTAAGGATGGCAAGCAACGCTAAGGATGGCAAGCAACGCTTCGGACTGGTAACTGTTCACACTTGCGGGGATCTACGGGATTTTTGACCCCTGATGCAGCGGTGGCCAAGTACGGAATCGCACCGGTGGGCCGATCAGATCCCCTCAAACGTGAACAGTTACAGTTTCGCTGCGCCCTTGACAGACGTCACTTGATATGTTATGATGTTCGCTGCTAGTGTCGAGTTTCGTCGGTGCAAATCCGCTAAGTTTAGCTGAGGCGCGAGTTGGATGTTTTAGACTTGAGCCAGGGTAAGGAAAGAGAATGATGCCAAGCAATGGATCCGATGAGGCGGCCTTGGAGAGGTCGTACTCAGTTTTGCAGCCGATGAACCTAGCCACTGCCGCAAGGATGCTGAAGGAAGCCAAGCAGATCCTGGATTACTTGGGAGTGGTTTTTTTTCTTCGGCAGGGCACATGTCTCGGCGTAATTAGGGACAACGGATTCATTCTGTGGGATGATGACTTGGATTTGGGCTCAGTCATCGGACTTCACGGGCTCACCGAGAATTCAATAGACCGGGTTGTGGCTGCTTTCAGGGACAACGGATATTTCGCCAAAGTAGAACCCAATGACCACTACATAAGTGTGGCGATGATGAAGTCTTTCATTAGGACCGACTGGATTTGCCACCGGATCGTTGACGACTGCATAATTCAGTACCCCGGAGTACGAATCCCTGTCACACTTGTCACTCAACTGAAAGCGATTGACTTCATCGGGGAGAAATTCCTTGTGCCAAATCCACCGGAAGAATACCTGCGGTGCAAGTATGGCGCCGATTGGACGACTCCCAAACGGACCGGGTATGAGAAGGATATCCTGGAATTGGTCCCGGAAAGTCCTGTCCCCGTGCCCAGCCCATTCAGTCAGTCGAGACGCATCCCCCAATCGGGCGACAGCCGAGTTCGGGTTCTTGACCAAGCCGGCCAGCCGGTCTCTAGTGCAGAGGTCATGGTCGCTGGACTAGGTAATTACCAAACCAACGAGCAGGGTTACGCGACTATTGATGTGCCTCGTGGTGACTGGTACGCGTTGATTATCAGATATGGCGATCATGAAGAAGTGCTCTACCAGGAGAAGCTAGCTAAAGGCGAAAGCTACGTCTATAACCCAAACCCATCAACCGCTTCAGGACGGCTCTGCGTTTTGTCACCGGAATGAACTCCCCAGGGGAGGTGGGTACTTCTCTGCTCCCAGGGATTTATTCCTTGCCCGGTCGATCGGAGAGCCATGTTAACGCTCGATTTAGCCAGCAATTCGGAGGAATCCATGCCCGACCAGACCGTAGAATATTTGAGCTCTTTGTACGGCGGATTTTGGGACTTTGAAGTCAAAGATTTTTGTTATATGACCAACCCCTTTTTCCCCCCTGAGGCTCTCTTGGAGGACTTGGGCGTACATTTGACTGAATTGGTCAAGGCTTATCCGTCGACCAACTGGTATATATCATCATTGCTGGCGGACCCCTTGGGATTAACTGAGAACGAGGTGGTGGTCGGAAACGGCGCCAGTGAATTGATAGACGTTTTGGTCAATCGATTCGTCCAGAACTTGGCCATCCCTGTGCCTACATTCAATGAATTTACCAACCGAGCCAAGACCTTGGGCAGGAAAGTCAGCCCCTTCCGCCTTTGTGGCGAATTCAAACTTGACCCGGAAGCGTTTGTGCGGCACGTGAGAAAAACGCGGTCCAATGCGGCTGTACTCATCCGACCCAACAACCCTACTGGGTCCCTTATCACCAAATCTGACCTTGCCTTCTTGCTGGAAGACCTCAGGGACCTAGACCTGGTGCTGGTGGATGACTCATTTATTGAGTTCGTAACCACGGAATCGGATCAAGCGGCATTGAACTTAGTGTTCGAATTTCCGAACTTGGTCGTGTTAAAGAGCCTATCCAAGAATTACGGAATCCCGGGACTTCGTTTAGGCTATGCTGTATCCGGGGACGGTGAGCGCGTCAAGCAGCTGCGACAGGACCTCCCCATCTGGAACATCAATTCTTTAGCCCAGTTCTTCTTACGCCATTACGGAGAGTACCTAGAGGAGTTCACGGTTTCGTGCTTAAGGGTGCGGGAAGCGACCCAGCGGCTGTTTCAGCAACTTCGCGGAGTGCCCTACCTTTATCCCTTCCCGACCCAAGGCAACTTTGTCTTGTGCCGGGTCCTCTCCGGCTTAACCGGAGAGGAATTAACTTCAGCTCTATTCGAGCAGTACAATATCCTGGTCAACAATTGCAGTGGGAAGGAGGGGCTGGAGGGCTCTTACATACGAATTGCTTCCCGCACCAAAGCGGACAATGCGGCTCTAGTAGTTGCTCTGCAAGGACTATATACCGAACCATCTCCCGGACCTCCAGATTGCACTAGGGGAGGTACAGGATGAAGGCAATAATTCTTGCTGCGGGCATGGGTACCCGGTTGCGCCCCATCACCTTGTCCGTCCCAAAATGTCTGGTCCTGGTCAATTCCAAACCCATTCTGGAGCATCAGCTAGACGCATTATTGACGGCAGGTGTCCGGGATGTAATCCTAGTGGTGGGCTATCTTTCAGAATTAGTGTCTGACAGGTACGGAACTCGATATGCCGACATGAACATACACTACGTCCGGAATCATATTTATGACCGCACCAACAACATCTACTCCCTGTGGCTAGCACGGCAACACCTAGATGGCCAGGTGCTGTTGCTGGAAGGGGACCTGGTTTTCGAGCCCGAGTTGTTACAGAGACTAGCTCAAGCTCCTGAACGGGATGTTGCTATCGTCGAAAGATTTCAGCCTTACATGGATGGAACGGTTATCCAAGCCGATGGTCCCTGGGCTAGTAGGATGGTCCTTAAAGCACACCAGGGGGATGATTTCGACTACGCATCCGCCCTCAAAACAGTAAATATTTATAAATTCTCCCCAGAACTTTTTCAGTACAAGATAGTTCCTCAACTGGATTCCTATGTGGCACAGCAGCGGTACGATCTATATTATGAGGCAGTCTTCGCCGACCTGATTTCTCAGGGCTCCCTACGCTTGGCTATTCTTTGCGCTGCACCCAATAAGTGGGCGGAGATTGATACTTTGGAAGACCTCCAAACAGCTCAAAACATGTTCGCCGCAGATACTCTTAATCCCGAGAAAGCTCCAAGTTAACGCTGTTTTCGCCACCAGGAGAAACCGGCGGGCGTTTAATGCCGACTAACTCTTGAACAGTAGGAGGTGTATTTTGGAATATGCTAAGGCATGGTCCCAGCCGAGCGCCATTGAATATTACTCCAAACATCGGCATGAGGTGTCCGATCTTTACCCATCGGAGCGAGTTTTTCTGCCTAGAGTTTTGTTCCCTGGGATTAAAGTGCTAGATGTGGGATGCGCCTCTGGCGGATTCTTCAATATCATGCGCACCCTGGAACCAACCGTTGACTATACTGGAATAGATATAGCCGGGCCCGCCGTCGACCTGGCCCGCCAGACCTATCAGGAAGCCCGATTTGAGGTCGCCGATGGGGTGACGATTCCTTTCGTTGATGGGACCTTCGACTTGGTCCACTGCACTAGCGTCCTGGTTATCGAACCTCGATACCAGGAAGTATGGGAGGAAATGTACCGAGTATCCAGCAGGTTCGTTTTGGCGGATATGCGCTTGTTAAAGGATATTGAAGGACAAGAAGGTCTCCAAGATTCTCACTATCGAATCCAATTCGACGCGCAGGACCAGGAAGGGATAGTGCCCTATGTGGTGAGCGACGCTGATAAGGTGATCAACTGCTTATTAAACCTGGATCCCCGCCCGCGAGCTGTGAGGGGCACCGGCTATTTCCATGAGGTCTCGAATATGGCAGATACGCGCTACTCCCAAGTTTGTATGTCCATATTGCTAGTAGAAAAAGGCAATTCGGAAACAACACGAACTGTACTGGACCTGAACGACTTACCACTAGAGTTTTCAGCTTTTCCAGGTTAAGCCCCGATCCACCGAAGAGATGAATGTCGCGGCGAGTCGAAGGGTTAAGAAAGTGCTCCTTTGCTTCTGGGACAATGGTTTTTGAAACACAAAACCAGCCAGAAACAGGGAGCACTCAATAGTTGCTACCACGTAACCACCCCGACCACATCCAAATCGCGTTCGACGAGCGCCGCTTGGTCAACAATGCTGGGCTGATCCTGCCAGCCACCTTGGCCCGGCATCTGGGCCGGCCCCAACTGGTTGAGCGACACTTGGACCTGGGCCGTGCCCCGGGCCGAGCCAATCCCGGCGATAAGATCATGACGCTGGTGGCGTCCGCTCTGGTTGGGGCGACTGCATTGACGACGCCGACGTGTTGTGTACCGGCGGGACGGCTGGGGCCATCGGTTGCGTGGTCAAGGCTGCATCCACCCTGGGCACGTTCCTGCGCAGCTTCCGTTGGGGCCACGTCCGCCAGCTGGATCGGGTAGGTCGGGAGCTGCTGGCTCAGGCCTGGGCCGCTAGGGTCGGACCCGGCGACGGGCCGTTGACCATCGCTCGGATCGTCTGACACTGGACTCCACCGTCTGCGAGACCTACGGAGTGGCCAAGGAGGGTGCCCGCCAGCACGGTTACACCGGCCAGCGGGGCTATACCCGCTGCTGGCCGTTGCCGCCGGAACCGGCGACGTGCTGATGTCTCGGCTGCGCCAGGGCCGCGCCAACACGGTTCGGGGCGCCGCTCTGGCTCGTAGCGCGCCGTGATGTCCGACCGATCCAACTGCTCAACAACGTCGGAGATGAAGTAGGCCAGGTGGTCGTCCGGCAGCCACTCCTGCAGGGCCGCTGGCAGCAACAACTGCTGGTCGGGATCATAGGCGCGGTACGTCTTGCTCATCAGCGGCTCCCCTCTCTCGATGCTTGTGCCATCATACCCCCAATGGCTCACCAGCCGTGTTACTCGGACAGGCTGCTAGGGGGAACGGCCCCGGGCAGCGGACGGAAAGCGGTACAAGTACCTGGGCGTGGCCGGGGTTGACCAAGCCCGGATCGTACAGGTCGGGTTGGCGGGCTCGCAGCGCGCCGGCAAACAAATATCCCGCTAACGCCACGGATGATTTCCACCGGGCTCCGGGTTCAGCCTTGGGATAAGACCTGACGCAACCTGCGGGACAGATTAAGGTCACGCGCTCTGGCGGCGGCTGCTCCGACAGACGCGTGTTTCCGGGACCTGGCGGAACGTTGGGTTCGGCCTTGATTTGCGCCGGTATCTCCCCGAGAGTTGGCGGGGCAGGATCAGCGGATATGGCCTTGATCACCGCCTCCCTCAAGCGACCGATGCGACGATGAAATCGGCGCACGGTAACGGCATCGTGATCGCCCCGGCAGGGTTTCACGCGGACGGTAACCACTCAGGGAGTTGGTTCACTTCCCGAAAGATCCGCCGGTGTGCGGAGGGTACCTTTCCTTCGTACACGACTGTGCCGAGGGTAGAGGTCAGGCGGTGGTGGCTTTAATGAGGATGACGCCAGTGGACGGCCGCCGCGGTAACGGCGTGTCTGGCCGACCAACGAGATTGCCACGCTTCGCTCGCAATGACGAAGGCCAAACCACCGACATTGCAACGCTACCGGAGGGTACGTAACTGTTCACGTTTGAGGGGATCTGAACAGGCTTTGCCGAAATCCCGTGCTTGACTTTCACCCCGGAGGGGCCGGTTTGACCCGTAGATCCCCGCAAGTCTGAACAGTTACGAGGGTACTTGTGAGTTGGCTGTTGAGAACAGTGGGCTGATTTCGGGGGCGTAGCCTCCTTTGGGTGTTGCTTTGGTTTGGTTGTCGGTTGCGGTGGTTTGATACCGGGTCTGCCAGAGGTTTCAGGTCGGTGTCACCCCTACGGCCGGGGGGTACGCAAGATTTTTCCCACTGGTTTTCGTGGACGACGTGGTTTAGACGAGCTCACCATGAATGGGCGGTGGGCATCATCGCCGGACACGCAGCGCGTGGGTGGTCGCTGTGCTCCCCTGGGACCGCCCGGTTAGATATTGGCCGGGCGGCGGTCATAGGCGGAACAGGGTTTGCGATTTGGAGTGCTGACGGGTTGGCCGTGAACGGCCTGGAAACCTCTGGCTGGAAGGGCTTTCACACGTGATAGTTTCATTATAGGAACGCACGTTTGCATACATCAAGGATGAGGCTGTCAGTGTCGGGCCTTCCGGTTATCGTTGCGAGCGAAGCGTGGCAATCTCGTCGGCGTAGCCAGTTAGTTTGGGCAAGGTTGGCGAGGACCGGAACGGGATTGCCTCGTGGTTCGTCAGGCTCGCCATCAGCGGCGCTCCTCGCAGTGACACGAGGGCGAGAACGGAGTTTCGCAAATATCTCGCAGACGATGCGGTTGGATGGGGATTTACCCTGGGGCGCCGGGCGCAAATTGGCATTGTCGTGGGGTTTGCGGTGGTGGCATTGCGATTTATAATGCCGGCGATACGTTGAGATAGGCATTCTCACCCACGCAACCGGATCGACCATGCTGCTGACCATTGACATTGGGAATACTGCGGTGACCGTCGGGGTATTTCGCGATGGGGTTGGCAGTGATGGGGAATCAAACGGGTCCAATCCGGCTAATCGGCTGCTGACGACGCTTCGCATCGCCACCGACTCCCGACGGCTGGCGGACGAATACGGCATTCTGTTGAAGAACCTGCTGGAGTTCCGGGGGATCGCCATCCAGGACATCAACGCGGCGTGCATCTGCTCCGTCGTGCCGCCGCTGACGGGACTGTTTGAGGACTTGTGCCGGCGCTTCTTCGGGGTTACCCCGCTACAGGTCACGTCGCAGATTGACCTGGGGATGCCGGTGCGATACGACAACCCCCGAGACGTGGGCGCCGACCGGGTGGTGGACGCGGTGGCGGCGGTGGAGCTATATGGCGCTCCGGTAATCGTGGTGGATCTGGGAACAGCGACCGTTTTCGACGCGGTATCCAGGGATCGTGAGTACCTGGGAGGCGCGATCGCTCCGGGTATCAACCTGTCTGCCGACGCGCTGTATGACAATACCTCCCTGCTCCGCCGGGTGGAACTGGTGGCGCCGCCGGAAGCGGTCGGACGCAATACCACCGCAGCATTGCAGTCAGGCCTTGTCCTGGGCTACGCCGGCCTCGTCACTACCATGGTGGGGCGATTCAAGGCGGAAATTGGCGCGGACGCCAAAGTGGTTGGGACGGGAGGGTTGGTGACGGTGATCGCGGATCACACGCCGGTGTTCGACGATATCAATCAGGAATTGACACTGGTCGGACTGGACATAACGTATCGCATGAATGCGGTAGGCGGCCCTGGCACAGGCCCCTCTCCCAACGTTGGGACGGGGAGTTAATGAGGTTGCAAGTGATGGACTCCGCACTGGCCGACAAGAACGTGGTTCTGGGGGTTACAGGCAGTATCGCCTGCTACAAAGCGCTGGATCTGGCGAGTAAGCTGGTCCAGGCGGGCGCCAACGTTGAGACGATCCTGAGCTATGGGGCGACGCAGTTCGTGACGCCGTTGGCGTTTCGCAGCCTCACCCACCAAGGCGTGGTGACGGACACGTTTGACGCCAACTCGGAACATAGCGTGGAACACGTTGCGCTGGCGCGTTGGGCGGATATCGTGGTGGTCGCGCCGGCGACGGTACATTGCATTGCCAAGCTGGCCGGGGGACTGGCGGACGACCCGTTAACCACGACCGTGATCGCCACAGAGGCGCCGTTGCTGGTGGCGCCGGCGATGGACGCCAATATGTACGACCACCCGGCGACACAAGAAAACATAAGCCGACTACGAAGTCGGGGGGTGTTTCTGGCCGGGCCGGCGCCGGGACGGCTGGCGTCCGGGCTGATTGGCATGGGAAGACTGGTGGAGCCGGCGGAACTGTTGGGTCACATCGCCGGAGCGCTGGGCAAACACGGCGACCTGGCCGGCCGGCGCGTTGTGGTGAGCGCCGGGGGGACACAGGAAGCGATCGACCCCGTGCGCGTTATTACCAACCATTCCTCCGGCCGGATGGGGTACGCGGTGGCTGAGGCCGCCAGGGATCGGGGCGCTGACGTGGTGCTGGTGACTGCGCCGACGGCGTTGCCCGACCCGGCGCTGGTGCGGACGATTCGGGTGCGTTCGGCGCAGGATATGTGCGACGCGGTGCTGGGAGAAACGGCCACGGCGGACGCTTTGATAATGGCGGCGGCGGTGGCGGACTACCGGCCGGCGGTGGCTGCGGAGCAGAAAATAAAAAAGACCGCGGCCGATGAGATGTCCATTGACCTGGAAAAGACAACGGACATCCTGGCAACGGCACGAGGGAATTTCGTGCGGGTTGGGTTCTCGGCAGAGAGCGAGAATCTGGAGGCCAACGCCGCGGATAAAGTGCGGCGCAAAGAACTGGACCTGATAGTAGCCAACGACATAACGGAAGAAGGTAGTGGATTTGGTGTAGACACGAACAGAGTAGTCCTGATTGACCGCGAAATGGAGGTCGCAAGGCTGCCGTTGCTCACCAAGTATGAAGTGGGGCACAAGATATTGGACCGGGTTGTAGCGTTGCTGAAACCGTGAATTTCGACTACAACCTGGACAAGCTCAAGGGTGATGTCTTTGGAGGCATCACCACCTCGGTAGTGGGGTTGCCGGTGGCGCTGGCTTTCGGTGTAGCGTCGGGCCTGGGTCCGACGGCCGGGATGTATGGGGCCATAGCAGTTGGCTTTTTCGCCGCGGTGTTCGGCGGAACGCGGTCGCAGATTTCGGGGCCCACGGGTCCAATGGCCATCGCCATGGCGGTGATCGTGACTACCCACGCGAACAGCCTGGCGGAAGCGTTCACCATAGTGGTGTTGGCCGGGTTGATACAGGCGGCGTTGGGGTTGGCGAGAATTGGCCGGTTTGTTGCCTATACCCCGTATTCGGTGATATCAGGGTTTATGACGGGCATCGGCATCATCATAATGGTGGTGCAGATTGCGCCGTTCCTGGGGTCGTCGGTGGCGGTGGGTGGGGTCATAGGCGCGGTGAATGGGTTGCCTTCCGTATTCGCCAACGTGAATTTCCACGCGCTGGCGGTGGCGGCGGCCACGTTGGCGGTGGGGGTGATATGGCCACGGCAGCTGCGGAAGTTCTTGCCGGCTCCGCTGGCGGCCATGATCGCCGGTTGCGCGCTGGGGATATTATGGCTGAACGACCTGCCGGTGATCGGAGAGGTGCCTACGGGGTTGCCCGATTTCCATGTGCCAGCGTTTTCGCTGGGGTTTGTGCTGAATGCCATTGAGCCGGCTCTGGTGCTGGCGCTGCTGGGATCCATCGACAGCCTATTGACAGCGCTGATCGCTGATTCGCTGACCCGGACGCGGCACAACCCGAACCGGGAGCTGATTGGGCAGGGCATCGGGAACATGATAGCGGGGTTGATCGGCGGGTTGCCCGGGGCCGGGGCTACGCTGGGCACGGTGGTCAACATCAGGGCGGGCGGGAATACCCAGCTGTCGGGGGCGATCCGTGCGTCGATCCTGCTGGTGCTGGTGCTGGGCGTAGGGCGGTATGTGGAGGCCATACCCCACGCGGTGCTGGCGGGCATCCTGATGCGGGTGGGCTGGGATATTATGGATTGGCGGTTCGTAACGCGAATCCACCGGGTACCCCGGGAGCACATGATAGTGATGGTCATCACCTTTGCGCTCACGGTGTTCCTGGACCTGGTTACGGCGATAGCGATAGGGTTGATCGCGGCGGGCATGGCGAGCGCGCGGCAGTTAGAACGTCAGGAACTGGACAGCGTGGTGTCGGTACCGCTGCTGGATCAGAGTTTCCTGATGGGCCAGGACGACGACGAAGCGGACGCCTTCTCGGCCCGGGTGGGACTGGTAGCGCTGCGGGGCCGATTCTCGGTGGCATCATCGAGCAATCTGGTCACCGCGATCGGGGCGGACATCCAGGAGCATGAGGTGGTGATATTCGACTTCACCGAAACCGCCTACATGGACGACAGCGCGGCCATGGTGGTGGAGCAGATGATCGACATTGCGATGGACGAGGACACGGAGCCTATCGTGATGGGGCTTTCCGGTTCGGTGGAGCGGAATTTGCGGGCGTTGAACACACTGCACCGGGTGCCGGAAGACCGATTTGTGGAGACACGAGACGAAGCCCGGGCGGTGGCGGAGCAGATTCTGGCCGGCTGAAACCCTCCGGCGTGTCTCTGCTTCCCACACCAAAAGGAGATTGACGATGCGTATTGGAGTGTTCGTGGGGGCGTCCACGGCCGACCTGATGAGCCTGGACGATCTGATTGGCCGGATCAAGCAGGCCGAGGCGGATGGGTTTGACAGTTTCTGGGTCCCGCACATTTCGGCGCGGGGGTACGATGCGCTGACCGTGCTGGCGCTGGCCGGGGCACAAACCAGCCGGATTGAACTGGGTGTCGGAGTTGTGCCGACTTACCCACGGCATCCGGTGGCGTTGGCGCAGCAAGCGCTGACCACGGCGGCGGCGAGCAACGGGAGGTTCGTGCTGGGCATTGGGCCGTCGCACCGACCGGGGATTGAGGGGAGCTTCGGGCTGTCCTACGACCGACCGGCGCTGCACACGCGGGAGTACCTGTCGGTGTTGCGTCCGCTGATGGAAGAGGGACGGGTGCAGTTTTCCGGCGAGTTCTACAACGTGAACGCTGAGCTGGACGTGCCGGACCGCCCACGGTGTCCGGTGATGATTTCGGCGCTGGCGCCGCGGATGCTCAGGCTGGCCGGGGAACGGGCCGACGGCACCATCACCTGGATGGCGGGGCCGAAGACGATACGGGAGCACATCGCGCCGAGCATCGGGCAGTCTGCCGAGTTGAATGGCCGAGAGGCTCCGCGCGTCTGCGTGGGATTGCCGACGACGGTGTGCGATGACGAGGTGGCGGGAAGGCGGCAGGCCGCGTCGGACTTCGAGCGGTACGGTCAGCTGGTGAACTACCGTCGAGTGCTGGACATCGAGGGGGTGGAAGGGCCATCCGAGGTGGCGGTGGTAGGCAACGAGGAGTCTCTGGTCCGACAGCTGGAGGAGTTTGCCGCCGGCGGGGCGACGGACTTCATCGCCAACATCTTCACCGTCGGCGACGACGGGGAGTCGGGGGCGCGGACCTACGCGGCGCTGCGGGACCTGGTGGGGAGGGTGTAGGCAGACGAGCTATCCCCAGACATCTTCGCCTCCTCATCCTGAACCGGTGAAAGGACCGTGTTCTCCGAATCGTGACCCAGCCCGATGTTGGGCGTTTAGCAAGCGCGCTTTCACCGACGCAAACGCTAGTGTTGCGTCTCCAGGTGGCGTCGAATGACAGCCTTGACGAACTCGGGCATTTCTTGGTCATTGTTATGGGCTGCTTGCGTTAGTTGGTCGTATTCTGAGGTTTCTTCACCCGCCCATACAATATCCAAGCGACGAATCCGCCGCATGGCAACGTGGGTATAGTTTTCGGGGAAAGCCCGATAGCAGGATCGGCAGTTGTTGACGTCCCTTGTTTCCCAATTCTCGCAATGCTCACAGCTCCAAGACTTAGCCCCAATCCACCGAGGAGATGAGTGTGTCGGCGTGCTGAAGGGATGAGAAAGTGCTCCCGGCTTCGGGGATAATGGTTTTTGAGAACGAAAACCACCCTGAAACGAGGAGCACCCAACGGATGCTACCACCTGAGCGCCCCGACCGCATCCACGTTGCCTTCGACGATCACCGACTGGTGGCCAATGCGGGGCTGCTTTTGCCCATCACCCTGGCCCATCATCTGGGGCTGGGAGAGCTGGTGGACCGCCACGTTGACCTGGGAAATGCGCCAGGTCGTGCCAACGCGGGAGACAAGGTGCTGACGCTGGTGGCATCGGCGTTGGCCGGCGGGGACTGCATTGACGACGCCGACGCGCTGCGCGCTGGCGAGACCGAGCAGGTGCTGGGCTGTACGGTGAAGGCGCCATCCACGCTGGGCACGTTTCTGCGGAGTTTCCGGTGGGGCCACGCGCGGCAGCTGGATCGGGTGAGCCGGGAGGCGCTGGCCCGAGCCTGGGCGGCTGGGGCCGGACCGGGCGATGATCCGCTGACCATTGATCTGGACTCTACCGTCTGTGAGACCTATGGTCTGGGCAAGGAGGGCGCGCGCCATCACGGCTACACCGGCCAGCGGGGCTATCACCCGCTCCTGGCCGTGGCCGAGGGTACCGGCGAGGTGCTGATGTGTCGATTGCGAAAGGGTCGGGCCAACACCGCCCGCGGCGCCGCCAACTTCCTGCGCGAGACGGTGAGCCGAGTGCGCTACGCCGGAGCCACCGGACCACTCACCGTGCGGGCGGACAGCGGCTTCTACACCCACGACATGGTGGCCGCCTGTCGCGACCAGAAGGTACGCTACTCCATCACCGTACGCCAGCACCCGAGCCTGCGGAACATCATCGAGGCCATACCTGAAGATGACTGGACGCCCATATCCTATTGGATGGATGGCGGCGCCGATGTGGCCGAAACCAGCTACACTCCCTTTGCCAGTGAGCCCGACGCGGTACCGGTGCGGCTCATCGTCCGACGGGTGAAACCCACGCCCGGCTCGCAACTGGCCCTGTTCGCCACCTACAGCTATCACGCTTTCATCACCGATAGAGAAGGCGACACCCTGTATCTGGAAGCTGACCATCGCCGCCACGCCGAGATCGAGAACGCCATCCGCGACCTCAAATACGGCGTGGGGCTCAACCACCTGCCATCGGGACGTTTTCCCGCCAACGCCGCCTGGCTGGCGGTGCAAGTCATGGCCCACAACCTGGCCCGCTGGACCACGCGCATCGGCCTGGGCGAGCCGGTGACCACCACCAAGACCCTCCGACGACGCTTCTTCTCTCTCGCCGGACGCATCACCCGCAAAGCCCGTCGCATCACCCTGCATCTGCCACAGGATTGGCCTTGGCGAAACCAATTCAGCAGCGCCCTGGCCAGACTGCGCGCCCTGCCACTCCCATCCTGACGCCGCCCTCGGCCTTTCACCTGTCTACGATGACGCACCACGCCTGGCCCAACCGCGCCAGGCTGGGCTCCTGACGGTCTCCGCCATCGGTCTGCGCTGAAAATCACTGCCAATGCCGCTACCACGGGTCATCAACATCCCCTTGGCACGGCATCCACGCCCCACATCGTCCATTTCATCGGCATCAGGTCCTCGCCATCCCGTTCCCTGACCCCTCATCTCTCTCAAATGCCGCACCGCCCTATCCCATCGGTGGATTCGGGCTTAGCCCGATTGGCCGAAGGGCATAGCAGCATGTAATCGTCCAAATCGTTGGACAGGCCCGTATCACCAGCGATTTCAAACGGAATGCGATGGTCGATTTGTAACTCTCGCTCTGGAAAGTCTTCGAGATAAATGTTGCAGCGAGGACCGAATTGTTCAATTAACCCGGCTTTGATGGTGTTTGAGAACGCTGTCCGGCCCGATAGTGAGGTTGACCGCTGTGTAGCCGGGTCTCCAAATCTATAAGCTCCGATTGAGCGGCCATCGGAAGCGGTAACCCGAAATGTTTCCAGAGGGATGCCGAGTTCGCGGACGTCACGCGCCCCACGCGGGGGATGATTGTACCCGTAGAGATCCCGAAGTTCTTCGGTGGTGACAAAGCCGTGTTGGAGGATATGGTCTATAACGGTCTTGGGACGGCGCGCTGTTACGCTATTCAGCAATTCCACGAATTCCGGCGGAAGATTTATTTCATCCATGTACTTTTTCCTATGCACTGCCAGAAAGTGCTGCGAAGGCACCACGGTTCGAGTCCAGCCGCTTCACGAGGGCCGATGACAGATACAAAGATTCTACAGTCTCGCTGCGCTCCCCAAGCAGTGTGGCTTGGCTGGACTTGCCGGCATGAATCTCCAGGTGACGCAGTCCCAAATCACTTGGCAGAGATTGACCATGATGTTTTTCTCCGGTTCGTCCGTCATAGCTCACCAGAAAAGAGATGCCGTTCAGATTCATCAACGCGAGTACGTCTACTAACTCATTGTAGGACAGACCTCGGTAGTAACGATATCCCCTGATATGGTGGGTCCAGATACACCACGTCTGCGGATGTAGCGGTCATTATGGATTCTCTGAAGTCCAATGCAGACAGACACGTCCTTCCGGCAAGCAATGATCCCTGGTAAAAGATATCCCCTGATATGGTGGGTCCAGATACACCACGTCTGCGGATGTAGCGGTCATTATGGATTCTCTGAAGTCCAATGCAGACAGACACGTCCTTCCGGCAAGCAATTCCGACACGCCTAAAATTTGTTGTCGCATGGTTTCTGGCTTCATGCCGGCTCGGCGATTATCGGCGGCTTGATTGAATTGGCCGTCCGAGCTATATCTCACCGAGCTTTTGACGATACGCGCCAACAGGTAAAGCAAGTGATGCGGTTCGTGCGTTGCGTTGAACTCGGCACGGACACGGGAAAAGTATTCTTTTCTGTCCGGTTGTTGTTCGTACCACAGTCGCTCGTACTCTTTTGCCAATCGTGCGGGCCGTTCCAGTATCTCGGACCACAACTGCATCAAGGCGGAATTAATGTCATTGAGCGCGAATTTAGTGGTGAACCCGTAAGCAGCGGCGGCGATCGAAATCGCCGCCGAACCGCAAAGCAACAGTATATGGCGCGCAATGTTGCGCTTACTGCCTTGGTAAGCCCCAATCCACCGAGGAGATGAGTGTGTCGGCGTGCTGAAGGGATGAGGAAAGTGCTCCCGGCTCAATCGGGTGAGCCGGGAGGCGCTGGCCCGAGCCTGGGCGGCTGGGGCCGGACCGGGCGATGATCCGCTGACCATTGATCTGGACTCTACCGTCTGTGAGACCTATGGTCTGGGCAAGGAGGGGCGCGCGCCATCACGGCTACACCGGCCAGCGGGGCTATCACCCGCTCCTGGCCGTGGCCGAGGGTACCGCCGCCCTTAGCCGATCTATGTCCGTCGGCATATAAGGCAGTATATGGCGCGCAATGTTGCGCTTACTGCCTTGGTAAGGGAAAGGATGCGGAACCCTATTGGACATCATAATCGTTCGGACTGGCGGCAAGCCATCCTTACGTTGGAATAGCTTGTTGATGATAAATCGCTTATCAACCCGCCGTCAATTAACCGTACCGGGCACAGTGGATTCTCCGGATGCATGACTGGGGTTCGCGAACGTAGGGGCGAATCATCATTCGCCCCTACGACTTTGCAGACGTTGCACGCGGCGCTTTAACTCACCGCCTCCTTGAACCGCCGTATCGCCTCGATGTGCTGGTCGGGGCCTTTGAGGCCGGCGCGCATGGTGTTGACGGAGAAGTGGGTGGCGCCGGCGTCGTTCCAGTCGGCGGCGAGCTTGTTCCAGTCGTCCGGGTTGTTGCTGTCGGCCAGGGAGGCGCGGCCTTCTACGCCGATGCTGGCGGGGTCGCGCCCGTAGCCCCTGGCGAGTTCGCGCATCTCTTCCAGACGTTCGCGGCCGGCGCCATCGGGCTGGAACTGGGGGAACCAGCCGTCGCCCGTGCGGGCAATGCGCCGGACGACCTGGGGTGCGCCGCCGCCGAACCAGACGGGATGGGCCGTTGCACCGGCAGGGGGTTGATGCCGGCGTGGGTGATCTTGTGGTAGCGGCCCTCGTAGTTGACGACTTCCTGGGTCCAGAGCATACGCATGACTTCAATTTGCTCCGCAGAACGGCGGCCGCGGTTCTCCCAGTTTTCGCCCAGGGCTTCGAATTCGACCTCGTTCCAGCCGACGCCGATGCCCAGGCGCAGGCGGCCATTGGTCAGCACGTCCACCTCGGCGGTTTGCTTGGCGACCAGGGCGGTCTGGCGCTGGGGCAGGATGATGATGCCGGTGCAGAACTCGATTTTCTCAGTCAGGGCGGCCAAATAGCCGAACATCACAAAGGGCTCGTGGAACATATCGTCCTTGTTGTAGGGGCGGTTCCACTCGGCCCGCTGGGTGTGGTCGGCGCCGAGGACGTGGTCAAATACCAAGAGGTGCTCGTAGCCGAGGGATTCGGCGGCCTGAGCAAAGTCCTTGACGGCGATGGGGTCGGCGCCGATTTCAGTTTGGGGGAAGATGGCTCCCAGTTGCATGGTGTTGGCTCCTTGTTCAGGTTCGTTGGGCCGGATCTTTAGAGTATTGTATGCGCCGGCAGGATATGAGGCTATGGGTGGTGGCAACGATTCGAAATGCCGGGCGTCATAGTCGCGCCGCAGTTGAACCGTTGGGCGAGCGCCGGAGGAGTGCGCGACGCGCCTCGCGTTGAAAATCTCGGGCCGGCCCTGATAGAATGAAGTACCGCTGGGGATTAGTCTAGTGGTAAGACGCCTGACTCTGGATCAGGTATCACAGGTTCGAATCCTGTATCCCCAGCCATTATTTTTGCATGACGAGCGAGGCGGGGATCAGAGCTTGCTGGCGGCGCGCAGTTGGCGGCGCGCCTTGGCGATGCCGCCGAACTTGAGGCGCAGCAGCCCTTTCAAATCTTCCCAGGCGGTGCGGATTATTCGCACTCGGGAGTCTGGGTCGTCAGTCCAATGTACCGGTAATTCGAGGATGGGATACCCGCACTTTTGGGCGAGGATCAGCAGTTCGGAATCGAAGAACCAGCCGTTGTCTTCGACTAAGGGCGCCAAATCGTCGGCGACCCGCCGGCTCACCGCTTTGAAACCGCATTGAGCGTCGCGGAAGGACGTGAAGAACATCGTCCGGAAGAGAAGGCTGTAGCCGCGCGAGGTGATTTCGCGTTTCATGGTGCGGCCCACGACTTGGGAGTTGGGCAGTAGGCGCGATCCGACAGCGAGGTGGTAACTACCTCCAGCAATGGCGGAAGCCATCGGCGGCAGGTGGACCAAATCAGTGGAAAGGTCGACGTCCATGTATGCCACGACATCGGCACGACTTTCGGTCCAGGCGCGGCGGAGAGCGCGTCCTCGACCCCTTTGCTCCAGACGAATGTAGCGCACACGGGGGAATGCCGTCGCCAGGGCGTCAGCGGCGGCGAGAGTCCCGTCGGTGGAACCGTTGTCCGCGACCACAATGCCCCAATCATAGTCGGACATATTGGTAGCCATAAAATCGTGGAGGCGGCGCACGCTGACGGGCAGAGCGCGTTCCTCGTTGAGGCAGGGGATCACTACGTCAAGGGTCGTTGGCATGGGCGGGCATTATACCAAGAGGACCGGTAACCGAACTTACGCAACCCCGAAAAGTTATTCGCAGGACGTGTCCAACGTGGGTTATTTCGCCCGACCGTTGGCGATACTGCGCGGAGACTGCCACGTTTGGCTGGCGACGAAGCAGATAGAGCCAAGTGAAACGGACGCTACCGCAGTTCGGGTGTTTCAAAATTGACAAACCGGATGACCCGATGATATATTCGTCGCGCTAAACTTCTGCCGCAATCGTGTTCGCAAACCGTGATCAAAGTGCGACGCGACGGGGTTTTCAGGCCCGAAATACACAGCAAGGCGACCAACTGCACCATCCCGCCGACGAGGGGGAAGGTGTTTTTTGTTACTGTCTGTTGCCCGTCGCGGGTAGGATATTGATTAGCGCCAGCGAGCGAATGGCAGAATACTCCCGGTTCGGAGGAACCTCCAGATGCAGATGAACGACTTCGTCGTCCGGTTTGCCGGTGAAGGCGGACAGGGCGTCGTTACTTCAGCGGAAGGATTGGCCCAGGCATCGACACAAGTAGGTTATCACGCGCTGACCTACGCAACGTTCCCGTCCCAGATCCTTGGTGGACCGACCTGGACCCAGGCCCGCATATGTACAGAAGCGATTTTGAGCTCCGGCGACCAGGTGGACGTACTGGTCGCATTTAACGAAGAAGCCTACGAGACCCATGCGGAGGAAGTGCGGGACGGCGGGGTGATCATCTACAACGCCGACGACTTCACGATGACCGATCCCAGATCGTTCGGTCTGGCGGTTGACACCTTGGCTCGCTCCACCGGCAACAACCGGGCGGCCAACATGGTGGTTATCGGGGCCCTGGCGCAACTGGTCCACATGCCCCAGCAGTACCTGGAGGATTTTGTGGAAGCCCGCTTCCGCCGCGGCCGCGACAATGACGACGAGATCATTGAATCGAACATCCAGGCGATGCATCTGGGAAGGCAGAATGCAGCCGAAAGCGGTTTCGTACTCGGCGATCTGGCGCCGCCCAACCCGCCCGATTACGAGCAGTTGATGCTCAAAGGCAACGAGGCCATCGCGCTGGGAGCCACGCACGCCGGAGTTGGGTTCTACGCCGGCTATCCCATTTCGCCGGCCACGACGATCCTGCTTTGGATGGAACGCAACCTGGTTGGGGAAGGCAAGTTCGCATACCAGGTCTCCTCTGAAATTGAGGCGATCACGGCGATCCTGGGGGCTGGATACGCTGGAAAGAAGTCGATGACCGCCACTGCTGGCCCCGGCATTTCGCTGATGAGCGAAGGATTGGGTCTGGCTTGGATGGCGGAGATACCGTTGGTGGTAGTGGACGTGCAGCGGGGCGGACCGGCCACCGGCCTGCCAACCAAGACGGAGCAGTCGGACCTGATGGTGTGCATGTATCCGGCGCACGGGGACGTGCGAATGCCGATAATCGCGCCCGGATCAGTGGAAGAGTGTTTCTTCGCAGCAACCCACGCGTTCAACTGGGCCGAGCGTTACCAGGGTCCGGTGATCCTGATGAGCGAGATGTCCATGGCTGAACGGGTCCAGAACATCCCCAAACCGGATCTGAGCAAGGTGGCGGTGGAAGACCGGCTCACTTACGAGGGCGGTAACGGGTATCACCGGTACTCCGGTTTTGAATTGTCACCCATGCCCCTGCCCGGTGGGCCCGGCGCGTACGTGGCCAACGGCAGCGAGCACGACGAAATGGGCGACACGACGCACCTGGCGAGCCGCCATATCCAGATGACGGAGCGCCGGTTCGGCAAGCTGAAGTTGCTGCAAGAGGAAAAATATGAGGCGGAGCACACTGAGGCCAGCATCGCAGTGATGCCGTGGGGAGGCTCCAAGGGACCAGTGCGGGAAGCCTATGAAGAACTGCGAGAAGCCGATGTGGACGTTGGCTGGTATTACTCTATGTTCCTCAACCCGTTGCCGCCGCGTCTTTTGGAAGAACTGCGCAGCAAAGAGTTGGTGATTGTGCCGGAACTGAACTACCAGGGACAGTGGGCCGGCATACTTCGCTCCGAGGGAGTCAAGGCTCAGGCCATAACGCAATATACGGGGCTGCCTTTCAAGGTCAGCGACCTGGTTTCCCGTATCACGGAGATTTCGGCCCAACACAGGGAGGCAGCACGGGTATGAGCAAAAAGAACCCGGAATACGACTTCAAATGGTGCCCCGGCTGCGGGGACTTCGGCGTGCGCCGCGCGTTGGAGTTCGCCATGATCAACCGGCTGGAGGAGACTGGCCGGCCGATTGAGAACAATGTGGTAGTGGCCGGCATCGGTTGCAGCGGCAACCTGGTCCATCTGCTGGAAGGCGAGCAGCCGTATGGCGTCCACGGCATCCACGGGCGGACCCTGCCGGTAGCAATGGGCGTCAAGATGGCGCGGCCTGAGCTGAACGTCATAGTGGTGGCCGGAGACGGCGATTTCCTCAGCATCGGCGGCGAACACATCGCGCCGCAGGCGGCTCGCAACCTGAACATCACCGCCGTTATCATGGACAACGGGGTGTACGGGTTGACCAAAGGTCAGAGTTCACCCACCACCGAAATGGGTGCGATTACGAGCAGCACTCCCTTCGGCAAGGTGGAAGAGGAACTGGATCCGCTGGAACTGTATCTGACGCTGGGAGTGTCGTTTATCGCGTCCGGTTTCTCCGGTCAACCTCGGGTGCTGGCCAGGCTGATCAACGAAGGTATGAACCACGAAGGGATGTCGATGATTCACGTGCAGTCGCCGTGCGTCACCTACAACGACACCTTTCAGTTGATCAAGGGCAATGCCAGGGAAGGCATCGCGCCGGCGTTGTGGGACATTCCGGATGACCACGACTACAGCAGCAAGCGGGCGGCTTATGATCTGGTGCAGCAGGGTGGGCTGCCGGTGGGCGTCCTGTACAAGGACGAAACCAGGGCGTCGCTGGAAGCGAGCATGGACACCATTCGTTCCAAGGCGCGAGAGCGGTCCATGGAGCAGTTGATGAACGCCTACGCGTTCTAGGCTACCGGCGTGCATCTTCGTGAAGCGTCAGCCCCCGGCGGTGATTTCGCCGGGGGCTTTGCCTATTCTGGTTCAGCAAGCGGCGCAACGGTCACGCTTCCGCCGAACTGTCATTTCGGTATCCCAGAGCAAGTTTGTGCCGATGAGCGGGATACCTTCTTCTCTATCAATGACTCTGACCCTCCGGCGACCGCCTTGCCACAGCACGGTGGCATCATACGCCTGGCATTCAACCATCCGGCCGTCGGCAAGCGCTGTAGCTATTGTGCCGGATTGGGACAGGTTGAGCCGGGCGATGTCCAAGCTGGGGAGTTGCACGTCACCGTTGAACCCGGTGTCGATGACCAGATAGTAAACAACGAACCGCCGGCTGACGGCATCCATTATCAAGAGACGCAGCGTCGCCTGCCGGGCGCGATTGACGCCCCCAGCCGTCATTGCTTCTTGGTCCCTCTGATTACTCCAGTGACGGAGTCGTCGTGCCCGACCCGCAGTACGTAGAATGGGGCGCCGGGCAGTCTTTTGCTCAAATTATCGACAGCGATCAAGAGGTCTTCATGCACTTCGCAATCCCGGGTGTCTGGGTGCAGGGCCAGGAACTTTCCCTTATGGGGCGCCTCGACCCAGGGCCGGATTTCGGCATCATAGATGGCCTGGCTGCGGCTCCAAAAGATGTCATAATCCACCGCTCCGGCGATCGGGGGTTCGTCGCTGTCCCGGACTGAACGACCGCGTATTCCGGTGATAGCGGCTTTGTGACCAATTCGTAAAAGGCAGGTAACCGCATTTGGACGACGTTCTTTCAGTTTGTCTATGGCGCCGCCGAGGTCTTGGCCAATGGCATACTCGCCAGTGTCAGGTTCGATCGCTATGTACTGGTGCATATGCTCCGATTCCACCAGCGGGCGGAGACGGTCTTCATAAACGGCCCGCGCGCGCTGGCAGACATTCTTCTGCGTGGTGGGAGTGACAAACATAATCGACCCCTTACCTGCACTGCGACGTCAGTAGCCGGTGTCGGTGCTAACCATGCCGGGGACTGTATCGGGGTTTTCGGCTTGAATGGACTGGTACTTCGAGGGGCATTTGACCAGGATGTTGTCGGTGGCGAAGACCTGGCTTTGGGCGTCGTAGTGTCCTTCCAGGATGATTTCGGAGTGGGGATTGAAGAAGAGGTCGGGGAGGACACCGACGTAGGTGGCTTCCAGTTGGGGGCTGCCCACGGGGATGCCGGGAACATCCGGTTGTTTATCGCCCAAGGAGAAGTGGGACAGGGTGGAACCGTCGTCCCGGCGGAAAGTGTCGGAGGCCAACGCGCCGGCGACGCGGAGGGTCTGACCGTCGTGCAGTTTGGGGTCATCCACGAACTCGCTGACGGTTACGAAGTAGAGGGTGTTGCCGGGGAAGGCGGCATACACCATGTAGGTCACGGCCAAGGCTATGACGCCGGCCAGGATAACCAGCCTGGTGCGGTGGCTTCGCCACCCGGAGCGTTCTTCGGCGGCGTCTGCAGGATACCCGACAGTTTCGCCGGGTTGCGTGGTGTATTGATGCGATTGCATGATCGGTGGGAGCACCCCTGGATATGGTAGTCAGATTCGATTATACCGGCTCACTATCGTAGGGATCGGGGCCGGATGCCGATTGCGAGGTTTCCCGCAAATCCTGGAGTTCACGCTGGACCGACTGGCGTCGCCATGACATATAGGCGGCGTAGATGAAGAACACCGCCCAGACGACGGCGAACGCGGCGAAGAGAAAAGGCAAATTGTTGGGCGGCACTGTCATTCTAATCGGATGTTCCTTCCCGACGGATTTGGGCCAGGGCGTCCTCGGACTCGCGCAGAGCCATCCGTTCAAGGACCAAGTAGGAGAATAGGGAAAGCATGGCAATCATCGAGAAAACGAGGATGCGGGCCATGATGGGTTCCAGGGCGTCATCGGCGGCTTCGGGGCCGATGACCTGCACCGGATGAATCGAGCGCCACCATTGCACGGAGTAGTACACGATGGGCACGTCCACAAAGCCGATTATGCCGACCACAGCCGACCAGGCACGGCCCTGCTGAGGAGTTGGAGCGTAGTGGCGGATCATCAGATAGGCAACGTAGATGAACCATAATATTAGGGTTGTGGTCAGGCGCGGTTCCCAAGTCCACCAAACTCCCCATACCGGCCGGGCCCAGATGACGCCGGTGATCAGGGCCAAGGTTACGAATACCACTCCCACTTCGGCGGCGGCGTGGGCCAGCCGGTCCCACGCTTCGGTTCGGCGGATCAGGTAGCCCACGCCGGCGACGGCGCAGACGAGGAACCCGAGAAAGGACAGGATGGAAATGGGAACGTGGACGTAAAAGATGCGTTGGATGTGGCCCAGCACTTCGTCGGTAGGCGCGACTACGAAAATCAGGTAGCCGTCAACCAGCGTCAGGACGGCGGTGAGGAGCAACAGCCAAAGGCGCGCGTCTTGTACCGCCGCGCGCCAGGTTGAACCGCCTTTCGAATGCTCGGCTATCGCTGCCAAATTGCGTCATCCTTCGAAGACGAAACCAAATGTCCACGGACATATTACCAAAAAGAGCGCGTCGAACACTACCAAAAGGGGGGCCCAACGTGTCCACACGGGCTGCATGGGACCGCCCTGGATTGCCAGAGCCGATGCCTCCACGGCGGCGATGATAACCGGGACGATGACCGGGAAGAAGAGAACGGGCAGCAAGATTTCCCGCGAACGGGTCTGGACGGCGATGCCGGCGAAAAATGTCCCCACCGTGGCGAATCCGATTGTGGCCAACAGGATCACCAGTCCCAGGGCAGGGGACAGTGCGGATAGGCCGAGCATCACGGCGAACACCGGCAGTAGAATGGCTTCAATGACCAGCATAAAGATCAAGCTGCCCAATGCCTTGCCGAGGAATATGGCGTCGCGGCTTACCGGCGCGGCCAGCAATCCGTCCAAACCACCCTGTTCCATTTCTCGGGTGAAAGCGCGATTCATGGCGAGCACGCCGATGAAAGCATAAGCCACCCAAAGGAGGCCAGGCGCGACGGGTTCGAGGCTGCCGGGCGTCCGGTTCAGGCCGAAGTTGAAAACCACGACTACGATCAGGCCAAACACGAGGGCGGACACGATGGTGTCCCGGGAGCGCAGTTCCAGGCGGACGTCTTTCCACGCGATGGCGACTGTCGTCCGCAATAGCCCCATGGTCAAAGCGCCGCGGGCCAGATGGTCAACGGGACGGAGCGACGCTAACCGAGGTCAGCACATCAGTTGAAGCGGTGTCGGAGGCGGGAGAATCGTAGGCTATCCTCCCGCCGGACAAACCGAGGACTCGGTCGGACCAAGCGATGCCGACGTCGGCGTTGTGGGTGGTCAGCAGCGCCGATTTTCCATCGGCGGCCCACTGCCGCAATAGCTCGCCAAGTCCCGATGCGGACGCCGCATCGAGGCCTGACTCGGGTTCATCGAGCAACAATACGGACGGCTCATGCAACATGGCGCGGGCGATGGAGAGCCGTTTTTGCATACCGTGGGACAAAGTGCGAACACGGCGGTCGGCCCGGTCGGCCAAGTTCACAGATTCCAGAACCTCCGCGATGCGGCGGCTGGGCTCGGCCGTGGAATAGAGTTTGGCGTAGAAGGCGAGATTTTCCCGGCAGGTGAGGTCGTTGTACAGGAGGGTCTGGTGTCCAGCAAATCCCACCAACCGGCGGGCGGGGTTGCCGGTGCGGTTCATCCGGCGGCCGGCGATATGTACGGTTCCGGCGTCGGGACGCGACAAACCGGAGAGGATACGGAGCAAAGTGGTTTTGCCCGCTCCGTTGGCCCCGAACAGGACGACTACCTCGCCCCAACCGATCGACAGACTGACATCCCGCAGAACGGCGCGATCGCCATAGTCTTTGCGGATGCCGGCGGCCTGGATGGCCGTTGGCCCGGACGGTGGGGAGTTCATCCGTCGCGGTCAGCGGTGGCTTTCAAACCGCTCACGCAGCACCTTCTTGTCGAATTTGCCGACGCTGGTTTTGGGTATTTCGTCAATGAATATCACATCGTCGGGCAACCACCAGCGGGCGAAATCGTCCCGAATAAAGTCCAGAATTGTGTCCTTGGTGAGGAGGCTTGAAGTTTCTGATCTGGGCACCACGCAGGCGAGAGGCCGTTCCTGCCACTGGGGATGCGGGATGGCGACCACCGCCGCTTCGAGGACGTCGGGATGGGCCATGATGGCGGACTCCAGGTCCACCGACGAAATCCACTCGCCGCCACTTTTCACCATGTCTTTGACCCGGTCCACGATTTGGATGTAGCCATCACGGTCTATGGAGGCGATATCGCCGCTGTGATACCAACCGTCAACGAAGGTTTCGTCGCTGCGCTCGTCGTTCACGTACTCGTCGGCGACCCAGGGGCCACGGAACCAGAGTTCGCCACGCTGTTCGCCGTCCCAATCAGCGTCGTCGCCGTTTTCGTCAACCAGTCTCATCTCGATGCCGGGGGCGATGACGCCCTGCTTGGCGGAAATCGCCAGTTGTTCCGACTCAGGTAGGTGGTCCATCCAGGAGCGGCGGCGGTTCACCGAAATCAAGGGAGCGGCCTCGGTCATGCCATAGGCGTGGACTATTTCGACACCGAGTTGATCCCGATACGCCTGCAGGATGGCGAGGGGGACCGCCGAGCCGCCGCTGATTATCTGACGAAGGGACGACAGGTCGTATTCTTCGCCGGAACGCTGGAGATAGTCCAGGACACCGATCCAGATCGTGGGCACGCCGGCGCTGAAGGTCACGCCTTCGTTTGCCACCAGTTCGCAGATAACCCTGGGGTCGGGTCGGACACCGGGAAACACTTGGTCGGCTCCAACCAGGGTTGAGCTATATGGCAAACCCCAGCAGTTAGCGTGGAACATGGGCACAATTGCCATGACGCGGTCGCGCTCCGAGAGGGCCAGCACGTCCACGGCAGCGGACGCCATGGAGTGGAGGTACACCGCGCGATGGGAGTAGGCGACACCCTTCGGTAGGCCGGTGGTGGCCGAGGTGTAGCACAAGCCCATGGTGGCGTACTCGTCCACCTGAGCCGGTTGGTATTCCGGGGATGCGGCGGCGAGGATGGTCTCGTAAGCGACGGCGTTGGGGAGGGTCTCCGGCACTTCATCCGGCCCGGCCAGAACGACATAGTGTTGTACGGTGGTCAGCCGGTCGGCTATGGACTCGATAACGGGCGCCAGATCCGGATCAATCAACAGGACCTTGTCGCCGGCGTGGTTGATGATGTACGCCATGTCGTCGGGGGCCAGCCGGATGTTGATGGTATGCACCACGGCGCCGATGGTGGGAGGAGCAAAGTACGCTTCCAGATGGCGGTAGGTGTTCCAGGCGAAAGTGCCCACTCGATCTCCGGGATTGACGCCCAGGTCGCGGAGGGCGTTGCCCAACCGGGCGGTGCGCGCGAACATATCGGCGTAGGTATAGCGATGAGTGCCCTCACCGACGCGAGTGATAATTTGCTTGCCCGGGAACTGGGTGGCGGCCCGTTCCAAGATGCGGTGGGCGAGCAGGTCGTAGTGCATCGTCATGGCATGGTCCCTGTCCGTGGTGCGCTCGTGTGTTGCGTCGGTTACGGGTGCTTGATGCTGACGCCGCCGTCGATGGCCCAGGTTTGGCCAGTAACATATGACGCGGCGGGAGAGGCCAGGTACACGGCGAGGTAACCGACTTCAATGAGGCGGCCAACCCGGGCCAAGGGGATGGCATCCCCGGCGGAGGCGTCGCGGGCGGCAAAGGCTTCGTCGGTCATCTGCTCGGGGTCAGGGAAGGTGCCGGGTGCGATAGCGTTACAACGGACGCCGAAGGGAGCCCATTCCTGGGCCACGCATTCGGTGAAGCGCATGAGGCCGGCCTTGGCCGCATCGTAGGCGGCGGACATGGGGCGGCCGCGGAATGAGGCCCATCCACTAATGTTGATGACATTGCCCTCGCCACGCTCTAACAGATGCGGGCCGACGGCGCGACATCCCTGGAAGGCTTCGGTGAGGTTGATGTCAACGATGCTGTGCCATTCGGTTTCGGTCATACCGGGGATGTCGCTGCCCGGCAGTTGCGCCACGGGTTTGCGGATGGCGTCGCCCACGCAATTGACGAGGGTGTCGATGCGACCGAACTCGGCGATGGTCTGGGCGACGACCGAGTCGGTGTCGGCGGCGGTGGTAGCGTCGCCGGTCAGGGGCAGACACTGCCGTCCCATTGCGCGGACTTCCTCGGCCACTTTGTTGACGCCGGTGGTCGTCAGTCCGGTTACCGCCACGTCTGCTCCGGCTTGCGCGAAGGCCAAAGCGATACCCTTGCCGATCCCCCGACCAGCACCGACCAACAAGACTTTCTGACCGGAGACGTCGAATATATCCAAGCTCATGTCACCGCTCCTACGCAAATAAACCCGTCGCGAGCATCTAATAGTATAGCAATGGTGCCATATCATCTTGAGTTGGGCAACCGTCGGCGCAGGCCCGGTAGCGTTCCGTATTAGGTGGTTTGATTCCATAGATGCCGTTGCTAGTGCGGGTAGGGGCGAATGGCCATTCGCCCCTACGGACGGAAACCACCTAAATCGGAACGCTACCGTAGGCCCGCAGGGCAATCGCATTTGGACAGTTTACCCCCGTCATTCCTGCGAAAGCAGGAATCCAGAACCTGAAATCGTTAGTGTCGTCCCCAATTCTGTCACTTACTGACGCCTGGACTCCGGCTTTCGCCGGAGTGACGGTGGTGTAATTCCAAATACGATTGCCCGGGCAGGCCACTAACGAAGTTCGCGGCCGGGGATAACAGGATCGGGGTTTTGGGGACTTTGCACAAAAATTGTTGCTACTGCCTGATTTGATGCTGGGTATGATCGGAGCTCACTCCTGCGGAGCACCAGAATCATGGTATCGCAGGTGCGGGTGCTGTGGCTCCGACGTTGGTCCTCCCTGCGGGTTTCTGGGGGCCAGACGGGGTTTCGTCTTCATGCCGCTGAGGGCCCGTGGCGGTCCCGGTTGTCCATTTTCCTGGTCAGAAGCGTAGCAGGTTTGTGGGTATCAGTCGTCCCGCCAAGGGGTCCACGGCAAGCGCTGCTTCCTCCAGGGAGACTACGCCCAAGAGGCTTGGTTCGTTCTCTTCCGCAAATATGACTGGAGTGGGGAATTCGATCCCCTCCAGCCTTATGGTCGTGTATCCGACGTCGACTGGTACGATTCTGCCGTCGGCCGTTTCGGAGGGGAGTGATCTGTCGACGGGTACTCCCAACCTCTGAAGCATTTCTCTGGGCACTGCGGTGTAGGTGGAGCCGGTGTCCACTATGACGTCGAGTTCCTCGAACTCGCGTCCTAGTGGGTCGCCGACTCCTATGGTTACTTTTATCGTTCCCACAGTGTTTCTCCCGGGTAGTCTGGGTTGATTCCTGGCTAACGAGACAGGTCGATTCGGGGTGCCGCCGTGACTCCAGTTTTGCGGTTAGTGCGGCTTTTGTCCATTTTTGGTGCAATCCCGGTTTTGGGTTAGCAGGGTTTTGGCGGTCGTTGAGATCGCCGCCGCTCGGCGCATCTTGCGTTG
This sequence comes from Dehalococcoidia bacterium, assembly GCA_965197635.1. Lineage (GTDB taxonomy): Bacteria > Chloroflexota > Dehalococcoidia > Lucifugimonadales > UBA3495 > Bin87. The sequence goes on along the minus strand of CBDANN010000008.1, from coordinate 1,398,763 downwards.
GCAGCTTTTGGCGTGGCACTCGGGTTTGGGAATGGGGTAAAATCGCTTGACACGTTCATTCCAAAGACGAGGTGGGCGAAATGCCTAGGGAGAGCAATCGGGTCGTTCACCCGCCGGAGGGGTGGACGAACTCGCTGACCGCCGAGTACGTGGGTCCGGATCAGTTCGGGAATGGTGAAGTCTATGACGCGCAGTTTGGGGGAGAGCCGTTGGTGCGGCTGATATTCGATCAGCGGGACGACGAAATCACGGTACGGTGCCTACGTTGCGAAGAGCAATCGCAGGCGTTCGGACGGTTCATCGCGCATCCCATGATCGGGATCGTAAGCATCAACGCGACGGCTTTGCTGGTGCCGATGAACACTCCACGCATCATGAAACACCTGGCGGACATCCACGAGGAACCACTTCATGGGATAGACGGCATGGACTTTTTCAACTGCGTGCTGGACCTCTGCGGGCTGTAGGATTTCGTTCTGCCGGTGGCGCTTTAGTTGCCGGGCTGCGGGTTGCTTGTCAGGATATGCAACCCGGCGAGCCGCGTATGTCCTGGCAGATACGTTATTACATCACGTCAAACGGGAGGTGTCCGTATGACGATTGGTTCGGCAGTCTGGATGCAACGGTGCAAAACTACCTTGTGAGTACGCTCGACCGCATAGCCGAAGGAGAACATCTGGGAGACTCGCCATCTATTAGAGGTGGAGAAGGGCTCAGAGAGCGCCGTTTCCATTCTCACGGCGGCTGACGAATCTACCTGATCCAGGAAAACAACCAGCTAATCCTATTTTGGGGCGGCAAGAAAGCGGACCAAAGCCGGGATATCGAGCGTGCGAAACGTTATCTGGCTGAATACCGGGAGTGCGATGATGCCTTTGCTTGGCCACGAAACTGCTATGCATCGTCATTACGCCCGCAGCCCGGATTTTAAACAACTGCAGTATGATATGGCGTTGGATTACTTGGCCAACGGGAATGAACTGGACATCCGGATCGCTTACAAGATTCTGCGCCGGATGGATTACACTGACCAGGAAATCAGCGCGCTAAAGCGTCGTTTGATGAGAGGGGGCGGTATGAACTACGATTACATAATCGTCGGCGGCGGTTCCGCCGGCTGCACGCTGGCGGCCCGTTTGACTGAAGACCCCGAGGTATCAGCGCTGCTGCTGGAGGCGGGGCCGGACTACCCGGACTTCGAGCACCTGCCCATTGACCTGAAGAACGGGAACAACGTCTGGCGTTCCGCATACGGAGCGCACAGCTGGGGCTACCTGGCGAAAGGCACGCCGCAGCAGGAGGAACCCATCATCATCCCGCGCGGAAAAGCGATGGGCGGTTCCAGCAGCATCAACGGACAAGTGCTGTTTCGTGGAGTCCCGGAGGACTACGACAACTGGGCAGTGTGGGGCAACGACGAATGGTCGTTCACCAAGGTGCTGCCATACTTTCGGCAATTGGAAAACGACCTGGATTTCGGCGGCGACGACTTCCACGGAAATTCCGGGCCGATTCCGGTTCGACGTTACAAGCGAGAGGAATGGCTGCCGGTAGCCGAGGCGTTTTACGATTCCTGCCGGGCCCTGGGTTTCCCGGAAGACCCTGACCAGAACCACCCGGATTCCAACGGCGTTGCGGCGCGGCCGCTGAACAATATCGACGGCGTTCGAATGAGCACGTCGTTGACCTACCTTTCGATGTCGCGGCATCGGCTGAACCTGACCGTGCGGGGCAACGTGGTGGCGAGACGGGTGTTGTTCGACGACAAGACGGCCATTGGGGTTGAAGCGGAGAGCGGTGGTGAAATATTTGAGGTGTACGGCGGCCAGATCATACTGAGCGGGGGCGCCATCGCCTCGCCGCAGGTTTTGCTGCTGTCTGGAGTCGGGCCGGCCGATCATCTGCGGGAGATGGGTATCCCGTTGGTCCATGAGTTGACGGGCGTTGGCGAGAACCTGCGAGACCATCCGGCGGTGTTCAGCCTGTTCCGGGGCATCGGCGATCCGCCGGACCTGGACGCTCCGAGCATCCAGGTAGGGCTGCGTTACAGTCCCCAAGGGACCGGTACTCGCGGCGACATCCAACTGTCCCCGATCCTCATGACCAGTGAGCACCGACCGGCCAGCGTGGACATACAATCGGATGATTTCCACTTCGGTTTCAGCGCGGCTCTGCAAAATGCGGCGACCGCGGGTCGTTTGCGGCTGGCGTCCACTGATCCGCATATCCAGCCCGACCTGTTTTACGACTATCTTTCGGACCCGGTGGACCGTCAGCGTATGCGGGCGGCGGTAAGGCTGGGATTGCAGATTGCGGAACAGCCGACTTTTCAGCAATTCGTGGCGGAGAGGCTGTCACCGACCAATGACGATTTGGCATCCGACGCGGCGTTGGACCAATGGATGCTGCGCAACGCTTACACGCAGCACCACTCGTCGGGAACGTGCAAGATGGGTCCCGGCTCCGACCTGGACGCCGTGGTGGACCAATATTGCCGGGTGTATGGAATGCGGAACCTGCGGGTGGTGGATGCCTCGGTAATGCCGGACGTCATCCGGGCCAACACCAACGCGACGACGATTATGATTGCCGAACGGGTGGCGGATTTCATCAAGGAAGGCAAGTAGCCATCCAACCCGCCATGAGGTCCACGATGACTACCACCGCAACCACGCCCGCGATGTTGCCCTACCGCAGGATGGGCGAAATTGACTACGACAGCTTGGAATTTGACCCGGACCAAAAGAACCCGACGCCCGACGCCATGGAACAGAATCTCGAGCTGGCGGAAATTCTCGGCCTCTTTCGGGCCCGCTTCACCGACTTCGGACGCCGGCCCGACGTATTCTTGGACAACGAGACCTTCATCTGCTACGACCCCGGCAACCTCAACGTGCGGGTTGCGCCGGATGTATATCTGGCCTTTGGCGTTGATGCCCGTGCCATTCGCCCGCGCCAGATATACCTGCCCTGGGAAGTGGGGAAACCGCCGGACCTGGCGGTGGAAGTGGCATCGTCAAGCACGGGACGGGAGGATGTGAACCGGAAGCCCGGCATTTATGCCCGCATTGGCATTCCTGAGTACTGGCGGTTTGACCCCACGGGAGGCCGGCATCATGGACATCCGCTGTATGGCGGTTTGCTGGTGGACGGGGCTTACCGTGAAGTTGAGCTGACCCGGGAGCCGGACGGCATTCTGAAAGGATACAGCCCGGTTTTGCAGTTGAGCTTTGCCTGGGATGAAGGGTGGCCCCGGTTTTACGACCTGGCTACGGGGACCTATCTGGAAGGCTGGCGGGAAGTGTGGGCCGCCCGCGAGGCAGCGGAGGCGGCTCTGCAAGATGAGCGCCGCGCCCGGGCCGCCGATCTGGCCCGGATACGGGAACTTGAGGCGGAACTGCGCCGTCGTCAGTCGGATAGTTAGCGGCGGTGAATTCCCGGACCAACGGGCGTTAAAAATGCGCTAAACTTGTTGGCAGACCCTATCTTCAAGGATGCAGTAAAAATGACTACTCCGGCATCTCGTATTGAACGCGACTCCATGGGCGAGATGGAGGTTCCCGCCGACGCGCTTTACGGCGCTTCCACCATGCGGGCCGTATTGAATTTTCCGATCAGCGACTTGCGTTTCCCGCGGCAGTTCATCCGGGCGTTGGGTCTCATCAAGCTGGCGGCGGCGCAAACCAACATGGACCTGGGGGTACTGGACCCTACGGTTGGCGGAGCTATCGTGGCGGCGGCCCAAGAAGTGGTGGACGGGAAACACGACGAGCATTTCGTTCTGGACATCTTCCAGACGGGTTCCGGTACGTCGACCAACACTAACGCCAACGAGGTCATCGCCAATCGGGCGTCGCAGATTTTAGGCGGCGATCTGGGTTCACGACTGGTACATCCCAATGACAACGTGAACCTGGGGCAGTCTTCCAACGACGTCATCCCCACGGCCATTCATCTGGCCGCGCTGCTGGGAATGGAAGAAGATTTGATACCAGCCCTGGGATCTCTCAATTCCGCATTGCAGGCCAAATCCGACGAGTTCTGGCCCATCATCAAAACGGGACGAACGCATCTGCAGGATGCGACGCCGATCCGTTTGGGACAGGAGTTCGGCGGATATGCGGGTCAGGCAGCGTACAGCGTATCCCGGGTGCAAAGGGCGCAAGACGCCCTGGCCGAGGTGGCGCTGGGCGGTACTGCGGTGGGCACGGGCGTAAACACGCACCCGGAGTTTTCCGAGCGAACCTGCGCCAAATTGACGGAAATTACCGGGGTGAACATCCGGGAAACGAGCAACCATTTCCAGTCGCAATCGTCTTTGGACGGCATAGTGGAGGCCAGCGGCCAACTGAAAACGGTGGCCATCAGCCTGCACAAGATTGCCAATGACATCCGGTTCCTGGGTAGCGGTCCCCGAGCTGGCCTCGGGGAGATCAACGTCCCGGAAGTGCAACCGGGCAGCAGCATCATGCCGGGCAAGGTGAATCCGGTGATCTCGGAGTCCGTGATACAAGTGGCCGCGCACGTGGTTGGGAACGATGCGGCGGTGGCGTTGGCCGGTGCCGGTGGATACTTCGAGCTGAATACGATGATGCCGTTAGCGGCGTACAATCTGCTGCAATCGGTGTCGCTACTCGCGGCTTCCGCGCAAAATTTCGCGGATCAATGCGTGGTCGGAATCACGGCTACCGACACTGGGCCGGCGATGGTGGAGAAAGGGCTGATGCTGGGAACCGCGTTGGCGCCGTCGATCGGCTACGATGCCGCCGCGGGCATCGCCAAGAAGGCGGCGGAAACCGGGCGAACCATACGGGAAGTCGCCAAGACCGACACGTCGCTAACGGATACGGAATTGGACGCTTTGCTGAATCCTGAGGACATGACCAAGCCGAGCCTGGAGGTTCGGGGCGGCGGCGGTTAGGTGAAAATCGCTGATTCCTGACCGATTTCAGTTGACAGAACATCTGATTTTCGGTAGGCTTGGATTACCAACAATGTACAAAATTTCATTGGCTCCAACTTTTCTGAAGTTTCGCCTGCTCCCCTAGTTCTAATACGCAACGATTCGGCTCGCCGTTGCAGGTGGGCCGAATCTATGCGTCTATTAGCGTTGACCGTGGGGCAGGCTGCTTTTGCTTAATAACCCGCCGCGCACCCTCAGGAGGGTCGATTTATGGTTTTGACCCGCAAACGTTCAGGACGAAACAACCGCGGTCTGTCTGCGCGCGATGTGAAGACGTACTCGGATTCCAGCATCGCAAACGTTCTTGACGTACCCAATTTGATCCGTAGCCAAATCGAGTCCTTCGACTGGTTCAAGACCAGAGGGCTAGCGGAAACTTTCCGGGATTGTTCCCCCATCGTCGCCGGGATCACGCGGCGATTCGCCAACGGGGAGGCGTCCAGACGGGCGGAACGGTTCGAGTTGTACTTCCTGGACCACTGGTTCGACGCACCGCAGTTCAGCCCGGAAGAGTGCCGTGAGCGAGAAATCACTTATTCGCAACCCCTTTATGTCAAAGCACAGCTTCGAGACCAGGAAACCGGGGAGATTACGGAGTCCGACATTTTCTTCGGCGACGTGCCGATGATGACGGAAACCGGCACCTTCGTAATAAACGGGGCCGAACGAGTGTTGGTAAGCCAACTGCAGCGTGCGCCCAGTGTGTATTACGAACGGGAACCGTCACAGGATCCAGCCTGCCCTGAGTGCGGCAAGTTGGAGAATTGGTACTACAAGGCCCGGATTTCGGCCAGCCGGGGGGCACGGATTGAACTGTCCACCTGGACCCATTACTACGCCCGTCGACGCAACCTGCCGGAAACCATCACGGTAAGCGTAGACCGGCGGCGCAGGATGGGCGTGTCCACCTTTTTGCACGCGCTGGGAATAGTTAGCTCGGAGGAGATGCAAGCGCTTTTCGCCGAGATCGATCCCCAAGACTGTCGGCCTTTCGTGGCCGGTGTGCCGCCGGCCGAAGACCGGGATTACAACCCGCGCGACGAGGAACTGAGGTCGCTATGGGACCGGATGCACCCGGACCGGGATTTTGTTCAAGAACAGGCTTACCGAATAGGACTCGCGCAACGCAACCTATACAAATGGCTAAGGCCCGGTGAGCCGGCCGTGCAGGTGGATGCTGCGTGTACGTTCGTGGTCAATCACTTCTTTGACGGGCGGCGCTTTGACCTGGGTGAAGTTGGTCGCATAAAGGTCGACCAGCGACTGGGCCGCGCCGAGTCGCAAATCCTCACTGACCCGCAAAAAACGGTTTTGGAGTTCGTACGCCAGCAGCATGCGGCGGGTGGCGATGGCGCCACGGCCGCTGAGATTTTTTCCGCGTCGGGACGCGAGCACCAGGTCCTGTCGGAACGGGATGTGGAAGCGCTCATCAATTTCGGGTACCTGACCAGGCGGACGGACCGGCGTATCGAACCGGTCGACCCCTTCGCAAACGTGGTGGCAGAAGATGTCGTCATGAAGGTCTGGAGCTCTGACTCCGCCAATTCGGGGACGCTACTTTCGTTGGTCGAGGACCAGGAAGACGGCATTCGTGGCGTGAGCGTAGACCGCCAGGTTACGGACATCATGGGTGAGCCAGTGGCGGTTTCCACGCAGCCGATATTGGGTGGCGGGGTTTCCGAGGATGCTATTTCCAGCGGCGAAATCGCAATCCTGAAAAATCGCTTCCTGTCCGAAGAAAGCATCGTGGAGGCGGGGCAATTGATCTACGCGGAAAGGGTCAGCCGAGGGCCGCTGCAGAGCTGGAGGCTGACGCCGATACGAGCACGCGCCTCGCGCATAGTGGGCGTTGTGACGGAGGTCAACGGCGGGCCCAACGGCAACATGCACACGGTGAGATTCAACCTGCCCGGTATCGAGTTGGACGAACGCCGGGTCTTGGACCTGAACGACATCATAGATACGTTGCAGGGCTTGATACGCTACCACGCCAGCAATATTGAACCCCGGGACAACATCGACCATCTGGGCAACCGGAGGGTCCGAGTCGCCGGCGAGTTGATGCGGGACCAAGTCCGGATCGGCCTGTTGCGGATGCACCGGATGTTCCAGGACCGCGTGGGTCGGCTTGAAAAACCGGAGGATGCCGTGCCGGCCAAGCTAGTGAACGTCAGGCCGGTGACTGGAGCGATTCGGGAATTTTTCGGAGGCGACAAACTTTCGCAATTCATGGACCAAACGAACCCGCTGGCGGAATTGACGCACAAGCGGAGGCTGTCAGCCCTTGGGCGAGGCGGCCTCACTCGGGAACGCGCCGGTTTCGACGTGCGCGACGTCCACGCATCGCACTACGGGCGTATCTGCCCTATCGAAACGCCGGAAGGGGCCAACATCGGCCTGCTCAGCAGCCTGGCCGCTTACGCTCGCATTGACCGCCTGGGGTTCATAGAGACCCCCTATTGGCCGGTTATCAAGCAACTCTGGCTGGGTGACTGCCGGACGCCGGGTCTGCCGGGTTATTTCGACCCAGTTGGCCACACGGTCACCGCCGACGTGAAAACGCGGAAAGGGGAGATGATCCTTGCGGCGGGAGAGACCGTGACCGAGAGTCACTGGCGTCGGTTCCGCAGGTTATCCTCGGACGTGGTTATTAACGTGGTGCCTTTCGTGGACACCAGGCCCGAAAGCGTACGCTACTTGACCGCCGATCTGGAGGAGCAGCACCGGATCGCACAGGCCAATTCGGGCTTCGACGAACTCTATCAATTCACCGATGAATTTGTAGAGGTGCGGGAAGGAGATAACTACCGTTTAGCTTCGCCGGCGACGGTAGAGTACGCCGACGTATCCCCGCTGCAAATCATGAGCGTGTCGGCGGCGCTGATCCCGTTCCTGGAGCATGACGACGCCAACCGGGCACTGATGGGTTGCAACATGCAAAGGCAAGCGGTGCCTCTGCTGCAGCCGCAAGCGCCCATCGTCGGCACGGGCATCGAAAGCCGGGTGGCCCGGGACAGCGGCCAAGTGTTGCTCGCCAAGGTACCGGGATCCGTGGTGTCCGCGAACGGCCAAGAAATCGTAATAGTTGATGACGCCGGTGTGGAACATCCCCACCGTTTGATCAAGTTCGCTCGCACCAATCAGGGTACCTGTCTGAACCAGCGGCCGGTGGTGCAAAAAGGCGACTACGTCAACCTGGGCGACACTCTGGCGGACAGCTCGTCCACTGATGGCGGAGAGCTGGCGTTGGGTCAGAACGTGCTGGTTGCTTTCATGTCATGGGAAGGCTACAACTACGAAGACGCCATCATCATCAGCGAGAGGCTGGTGAAGGACGACCAGTTCACGTCGGTCCACATTGAGAAATACGAAGTGGAGAGTCGTTCCACCAAGCTGGGTGACGAAGAAATCACCCGGGACATCCCAAACGTGGGCGAAGGGAACCTGCGGGACCTGGACGAGCGCGGCATCATTCGTATCGGCGCGGACGTCGGACCCGGAGACATCCTGGTCGGCAAGGTCACGCCGAAGGGCGAGACGGAGATGACCGCGGAGGAACGGTTGTTGAGGGCCATCTTTGGGGAAAAATCCAAAGACGTTCGGGACACGTCGCTCCGGGTGCCCCACGGTCAACGCGGCAAGGTAATTGCGGTCAAGGCGTTGAGCCGGGACAACAAGGATGACCTGCCGCCGGATGTGAACGAAGCCATCAGGGTTTGGGTGGCTCAGACCCGCAAGATTTCAGTGGGCGACAAGATGGCCGGAAGGCACGGCAACAAGGGCGTCGTATCCCGGATTTTGCCGGAAGAAGATATGCCGTTCCTGTCCGATGGCACTCCAGTGGATATCATCCTGAATCCCATTGGCGTGCCCTCCCGGATGAACCTGGGGCAAGTCCTCGAGAGTCACCTGGGTTGGGCGGCGCGCAATTTGAACTTCCAGGCGTTGACCCCAGTGTTTGAGGGCGCCGACGACGACAACATTGAAGACTCCCTGGCGCGTTGGTGGTTCGGCCAGCAAGCTAACGCCGCCGATAACGGCGACGAAGCCACCGGTGAGGTTGACATCAACCGGGTGTACGCCTGGCTGCGGGAGCGGGGTTTCGATCCCGAAATCATTTTTGATGAACAGCAGCAAGGCAAAGCCCGAGAGGCTTGTCTCTACCTGTGGCTACGCGACGTTGCCGGAGAAAACGCCGACGAGCTGGACGCAATGACCTTGGCGGAAAAGCACCAAAGGGCGCTGGCCGTGCACCGGCAGAAACTCATTGCGCCGCCCACGTTCGCCAAATTCCAACTCTACGACGGGCGGTCCGGGGAACCATTTGACCAGCCGGTGGCGGTCGGCAGCATCTACATGCTCAAGTTGATCCACTTGGTTGAAGATAAAATCCACGCCCGTTCCACCGGCCCATACTCGATGATCACGCAGCAGCCGTTGGGTGGCAAAGCCCAATTCGGTGGACAACGGTTCGGGGAGATGGAGGTTTGGGCGTTGGAAGCATATTCTGCCGCGCACAACCTGCAGGAGGTGCTCACTATCAAGTCCGATGACGTCACGGGCCGGGTCAACACTTACGAAGCCATCGTCAAGGGCAACCCCATCAGTCAGCCTGGCATCCCCGAATCCTTCAACGTTCTGCTGAAAGAGCTGCAAAGCCTGGGACTGAACGTACGGTTGGAAGACGAGGAAGAGCAGGACGACGCGAGTCTGGGTCTGCCCGGCGAGGACGACTATCTCTTCACTGCGGAGGTCAACTAAACATGGTAAGGATGCTGGACAACCGGGAATCCACCTCCTCAGATTTCAACGCCATCCGCATTTCCATTGCCTCACCCGAGCAGATCACTGGTTGGTCGTCCGGCGAGGTTCAAAAGGGCGAGACCATCAACTATCGGACCCAGCGGCCCGAGAAGGACGGCTTGTTCTGCGAAAAGATCTTTGGCCCGACCAAAGACTGGGAATGCCAGTGCGGGAAGTACAAGCGCCAGAAGTACAAGGGCGTAGTGTGCGACCGCTGCGGGGTTGAAGTGACCAGGGCCAACGTGCGACGGCAGCGACTAGGTCATATCGCCTTGGCTGCCCCAGTGGCAAACATCTGGTTTGTGAAGAACACCCCCAGCGTGATGAGCCTGGTCCTGGATCTTAAATTGTCGGACCTGACCAGGGTTCTGTATTACTCCGCGTATATCATCAATCAGGTGGACATCGACCTGATGCGGGAGCAGTTGGAACTGCACACCAGCGAAGTTGACGAACTCCGCAGCGAGCCGATTGCGGTTGCGGAATCCGCTTTGCAACGCATCGCAGACCGGGTGGGCGGTTGGCAACTTGAAAACCGGTTGCACGAGGCATCGTTCATCATGTCCGACCGGCCGGCAGCTTACACCGTGGCGCTCAGCAGGGCCCGCGCGTCGGTGGCGCGTCTGACCTCCGTCAATCAGGGCGATGATGGCGATTTTGCCGAGGATCTGCAGAACCTCACCGTACTGGCATCTGCGGGCACTGCCGCGGAAAGGGCGGTGGTCGAGGTAGGACGCCTTTTGTTGGCGGATGGCGTTATCGACTCCGCCGACCAATTGGCTTTGGCCGCCATCGAGGGCGACCCGGTGGCCGGCGCGATCTCGCGCTTGCATCATGGGAACCTGCCGATTGCAGACGCGCTGGAGCACCAGGCTCTGCACGCTCGTCAATTGGTCGATGCTTTCAATTCGTGGCGCGATGATCCCACTGAGGTAAAAGAAGATAATCTCGCTGACGCTGCCGAACGATTGGAGACGGACATTGCGGTGGTACACGACGAGTCGGTCTCGCCGGCGTTGAAGGCGTTGGCTGAGGCGATCGAACGTATCTCGCCGCAATCGCTGGACTCCGCGATCCAGCAGCAGTTGTCGGACGATCTGGCTGAAATTCGCCATTCGCTCGCTACAGTTGAGCAGGCGGTACGCAGTTGGAACTATCGGCGTTCCGAGGATAACCCGGACGGCCGGGGTTGGAACGTGCCGGCGTTCACCGCTCTGTTGGACCGGCTGCACGCGGATAGCGACGAAGTCCGAGCAGTTTCCAACCTGGAGGGCCGGGTTGAATCCATAGCCGACGTAACTGCGCCTAAAGAGCGGTTGGAAGCGGTGAACTTCTGCCGACAACAATTGCAGATAATCCGCGACCTGTTGGCCAGCGTGGACAGCTACCTGCTGCGTGCCATCGCCGAAAGGCGACGAGAGGCGGTTGACCTTATCCAGGCAATGCGGTGGCTGCGCTGGGATCCGACCCAGCGGCCGCGCACGGTGGATCTGGAATGGTTGTGGGATGACCTGAAACTGCCGGCGTCATCCCGAAATGACGAGGAACTGCCGGACGAGTTTTACATCGCACGCAGTGGTTCCGCCGGATTGAGGCTGACCACGCTGTCCACGAGCCGGTATGACCGTCTCAAGCCCTTCTGGGGAGAGGCGTTCGACGCTGACATGGGCGCAGAACCCGTCCTCGAGTACCTGAAGTTGCTGGACTTCGACCTGGATCAGGAACGCTACTACACTGAGCTCGAAATGCGGGCAACGTCCTCGCAGATCCGGACCAAGGCCGGCAAGCGGATGCGTTTGCTGGAAACGTTCCGCAGGAGCGAGAACCGGATGCAGGACATGATCATGACGGTTCTGCCGGTGCTGCCGCCGGAACTGCGGCCTATGGTTCAGTTGGACGGCGGGCGTTTCGCCACCAGCGACCTGAATGACCTGTACCGCCGGGTACTATCCCGCAACCACCGGCTCAAGCGTTTCGCGAGTATGCGCGCTCCGGGCCTTATGATCCGCAACGAGAAGCGGATGCTACAAGAGGCGGTGGACTCACTTATTGATAACGGCCGCCAGGGCAAGGCCGTAAAAGGCAAGCGCGACCATGCGCTGAAGTCCCTGAGCGACCTGCTGAAAGGCAAGCAGGGGCGGTTCCGCCAGAACCTGCTGGGCAAACGGGTGGACTATTCGGGCAGGTCGGTGATCGTGGTCGGTCCCGAGCTGAATATGGACCAATGCGGGCTTCCCAAGCGTATGGCGTTGGAGTTGTTCAAGCCATTCGTGATGCACCGCCTGGTGCTCAACGCGCTGGCGCCCAATATCAAGGCGGCCAAACGCATGGTGGAGCGGTCGTCTCCGGAAGTCTGGCCCATCCTGGAGAGCGTAATCAAAGAGCGCCCGGTGATGCTGAACCGCGCTCCGACCCTTCACCGGCTGGGTATCCAGGCGTTTTGGCCGGTGCTGGTTGAGGACAGCGCCATTCAATTGCATCCGTTGGTGTGTTCCGCGTTCAATGCGGACTTCGACGGCGACCAGATGGCGGTCCACGTTCCCCTGTCGGCGATGGCGGTCAACGAGACCGGAACAGTGATGTTGAGCATCAATAACATGCTGTCCCCAGCCTCAGGAGACCCGTTGGTTGCGCCTACGCTGGATATGGTGATGGGATGTTACTACCTGACGGAGGAGGCACCGGACGCCATAGGAGCCGGTGGGGTGTTCTACGACATCCACGAGGCTCGGATCGCCTACTCCGACGGTCAGATTAATCTGCGTGCTCCGATTACCGTGTTGAAGGTTCCCGGAGTGGAAGGTAAGATCGACACCACCATGGGACGACTCATCTTCAATGAGGCGATCCCCGACTCCCTCGGTTACAAGAACAATCTGATGGACCGCGGGGCCATTAAGGACCTCACTTCCGAGCTCTACCGCAACCTAAGCAATAACGAGACGGCCAAAGCGTTGGACCGGATCAAGGAAATGGGGTTTTTCTACGCCACCAAGTCCGGTATCACCATTGCCATCAACGACATCCAGGTGTCGGAGCGCAAGCAGGCTATCCTCGATTCCGCCGGCCGTAAGGTCGCCGAGCACGAGGACAACTTCATGATGGGAATGATGACCGAGGAGGAAAAGTACGAGCGCATAATCGATACTTGGACGCAGGCGTCAGACGACATGCAGCAGGTCGTGGAAACGGAGATGTCAAACTATGGCGGGGTTGCTATCATGGCTAAATCCGGCGCCAAAGGCAACATATCGCAAATCAAGCAAATGGCTGGAATGCGTGGCCTGATGAGCGACCCGGAAGGTCGCATCATTGAGCGACCGGTCAAGTCGAGTTTCCGCGAGGGCCTGACGGCGTTGGAGTATTTCATCTCCACCCACGGCGCCCGCAAAGGACTGACCGACACCGCGTTGCGCACCGCCGACAGTGGCTACCTGACGCGCCGGCTGGTGGACGTTTCCCAGGAGGTAATCGTCCAGGAGCGGGACTGCGAATTTGCGGAACCGTTCTACGTGGAACCCCGCCCCGACGATCCGACTCGGAGCAACCTGCCGGAACGGATCTTGGGTCGTCTGGCCGGCGACGTTATCGCCGAACCGGCGAGCGGAGAGGTAATCGTTGACCGCAACGAAATGATCGACGAAAAGATCGCAGTCGCGATACGGGACGCCGGCATCGACCGAGTTCCGGTGCGCTCACCGCTGGCCTGCCAGACCCGCCGCGGCATTTGCCAAATGTGCTACGGCCGGCTACCAGCGACGGGCCAATTGGTTGAAATCGGCCAGGCGGTCGGCGTGATCGCGGCGCAAAGCATCGGCGAACCGGGCACGCAGCTAACCATGCGGACATTCCACACGGGAGGCATCGCGGGTTCCGACATCACGACCGGTTTGCCCAGGGTGCAGGAACTGTTTGAAGTGCGCCCGCCCAAAGGCGCGGGCGTGTTGACCCACATCGACGGCATGGTTTCGGTTGAAGAAGACCCCAATGGTTCTCGGCGAATCCGGGTTACCTACGACGAGGAAGAACGCCACGATTACGGCTTGCCTGAGGGGGCGATTCGTTTGGTGGAGCCGGGTGAACCGATTTCTGAAGGCAAACTGTTGGCGGTGGTGCTCAGCAATGATTTGTCAGGCGAAAGCAGCGCCGAGGACGAAACCGCTAACGCGTTGGTGAACACCAATGTTGTGAACGAAATTCGTTCCGACTACCAGGGTGAGGTCGAAATTTCCGAAGACGGAGTAACGGTCGTCTGGCGGGAAGAAGAATCGCGCTCGTATGACGTTAGTTCCCAGATGACGCTGAGAGTTAGCGACAGGCAGCAGGTGATGGCCGGAGACGCCCTGGTTGACGGGCCACTGGATCTGCGGGAATTGCTGGACGTTCGGGGTATGGAAGGTTTGCAACACTACCTGGTTGACGAAGTGCAGGAAGTGTACCGCTCGCAAGGCGTGAGCATCCACGACAAGCACATCGAGGTGATCCTGCGCCAGATGTTGCGCCGGGTTCAGGTGGAAACAGCCGGCGACACCGAGTTCATACCCGGCGACGTGGTGGACAAGTTCCGTTTCCAGGATCAGAACGCCCAGGTGTTGGCCGAGCGTAGGGAGCCGGCGACCGCGAAGACGCTGCTGTTGGGCGTCTCCAAGGCTGCGCTGACTACGGATAGCTTCCTGTCCAAAGCATCCTTCCAGGAAACCACCAAGGTGCTGACGATGGCAGCGGTGGCGAGTGATCGGGACTGGTTGCGCGGCCTAAAGGAGAATGTCATCATCGGGCGGTTGATACCGGCTCGGCTGGAATCCCTGGTGGAGGCCGAAAACGCCTTCGCGTTGCGGGAAATCCTGGACGATTACGATCAGGGCATGATGCCGCCGTGGCTCGCCGGCGAGGGAGAATTGCCGGAAGGGTTGGGTGGTCCTCTGGAACTGGCCGGAAGCGTAATCGACGAAGAGATCATCTCGGGCCAGCCGGCGACGACGCTTGGCGCGGGCGACGGTCTCGGCGATGCGGGTTATCAGATCCGCACCGCTGAGGAAGACGCCGAGTTGTTGCGCAGAGCGCAATCTCTGACTGACACCGAATCGGAAATCGACCGGGAGGTTGAGTTGAGCGCGTCCCGCGTTTTCCTGCCGTTTGAAGAAGAGGAGGAAGAGGACATCCCGCAGCTGTGACGGCGGCAAGCGTGTATCGGCTACTTGGTAGGGGCGAATGGCGATTCGCCCCTACTTTTGAATGTGGTATCGGAGGTTGAAGTCAAAATGGATTTGTCGGTGGAATTGGCGCCAGCTCGGTCGCGACGGTTGACCCTGCCCAATCCGGTGATGATTGCTTCAGGCACCTTCGGGTACGACGGTTATGGCCGGGGCATTGCGAGCGATGCCCCTCTGGGTAAATTGGGCGCGATACTGCCCAAGACGTTCACGCGACACGCCCGGGCCGGCAACCCGGAACCGCGCTGGTTCCCGAGTTCCTTTCGAGAAGGGCTGGAGGCTGGCGAAACCACGCTATTGAACTCCATCGGCTTGACCAACCCGGGGATTGAGGACGCCATGTCGGATCTGGCTCCTCATTGGGAAGCCATGGACGCCAACATTGTAATGAGCATGGCCGGTGATAGCCCGGAGCAATGGGAGGAAATTGCGTCGTTTACCAAAGGCGTCGAGGGGTTCTCGGCCATTGAGCTCAATCTGAGTTGCCCCAACGTTGACGACGGGGCGATGTTCAGTCACCAACCGCTCCTCACTGAGGCCGCGGTAGCAGGGGTTCGCCGCCAGACCGACCTGCCAGTGTGGGCCAAACTGTCGCCCAACGTGCCGGACATCATTGAAATCGCGCTCGCGGCAGTGGAAGCAGGAGCCGACGCGCTGACGATATCGAACACCGTTCCCGCGATGCACATTGACGTTGACACTGGACGGGCAGTGCTTGGCACAGGTTACGGGGGACTTTCAGGACCCGCTTTACGCCCTATCGCTGTGGCATTGGTGCACCGGACAGCCCAAGTGGTGGACGTGCCCATCATCGGCGTAGGCGGGGTGATGACGGGGCGCGACGCTGCCGAATTTCTGATGGCGGGAGCCACCGGCGTTCAAGTGGGCAGCGCCAACTTGACTGACTTGAACGCTCCCTTCCGGATCCTTGCGGAGTTGGAAAACTTGCTTACCCAATGGGAAGTAAGCGACGTTGCGGAGATTATAGGCAGCGCCACGATCGGCGAATGATTCCGGTCACCGGACGCCGTGTCGGTCACCACGCTGCGCGCAACACTGCTTCGAGTTCATCGGCACCGCTGACGGGGCGGACGTTGCGATGCAGACCGAAATCGGTAAGGGCGTCTTCCGCTATAGCGAAGATGCCCTCGGTTGGCACGCCCACGTCGCGGAGCCGGACCGGTAGTCCAATGGCTTCGAAGAAAGCGGTTACGGCTTGGGCCGCCGAAGTGGCCGCCTGCTCGTCTGTGGCCCCGGGCTCACGCACGCCCAGGGCGTCGGCGACGCGAGCCTGTCCAAATACGTTGAAATTCCGATTGAAATCCATCCCAGGGCCGGTGGTGATGGAATACGCCGCTCCGTGGCTGCAATCGGGATAGCGGGTGTCGAGGCTGTGGGCCAAAGCGCTGACCACGCCCAACGCCGATCCACCAGCGCCGGTGTCCCACGCCCGGTTGTACATGAAAGACGCGACGCACAGGTTGACACGGGCCGCTCCGTCATTGTCCGATTTGCGGACTGCCGGCAGGTTTTCGACGAGAAGCCCCAGTGCTCCCAGCAGGTCCGCCGCCGCCATCGTGTTCAAAGAAGGCGCCTGCAGGGCGCTTACCACGCCACTGAACAGAGACCCGGAAGCGCTGACATAGAGGTCGGCGGGCGCCGTCAGCAATGCCTCGGTGTCCCAAATCACCGCAGTGGGCCTGGTCTTCGGGTCGAACATCTCCAGGCGGTGCCCAGTTTCGCCGTCGATCACGGCGGCGCCGGCGCGGGTAGCAGCCGTGGTCGGTGTGGTGAGCACGAGGATGTTGGGCAGCTTGTTCGCCATCAAACGCGGACTTACCGGAGGTTGGCCGACCGGGTATTTGGTGGCGTGGTCACGGGGGTCCCCGCCCTCGGCCAGCATGATGATGATCGCCCGAGCGGTGACCACGGCGCTGCCTCCGCCCACCGCGATGATGAGGTCGGCGTCAGCCTTTTGCGCGGCGCGGACGCCGTCCAGGACCGCGGGCACGGGTGAACCGGTCCGCACGCCGTCGAACACCCCGGCCGGCGGTTCGCCTAAAGCTGTTGCGATTCTATCCAAAAGGTTGGTGCGCCTGGCGACCGATTGGCCGCAGACCACAAAGGGTCGGGTCGCTGCGGCGCGTCGTACCGCACCTTGGAGGCTGGACAAAGCGTCATCACCGGCAAAAACGCGCACCGGGTGGGCCACATGGCGGAAAGGCGAAACGGAGGGCATAGAACCACCTTGGCAGGGGAATATTGGCGAACCTGCGGGGCAGTGTACCAGGGCTTGTGCAAAGTTGATTGACATAAACGAGCCTTCCTCATAGATAGGGATTACACGCACCTATCTGAAGGAGGAAGGCCGTCATGGATTGTAGCCCAGCCGAGTTTGATGTCAATGTTGTCTGTCCTGAGGATCAGGGTAAGGTTCCAGGGTTCCTGGTGGATCTGGGTAGCCTGTATGATTATCTGGCGCGCCTGGAAGACCGTCGCGACCCACGTGGCGTACGTTACCGCCTGGTTCACATCCTGGTATTTGTCCTGTTGGGCAAACTGGCTGGGGAAGACCGGCTGACGGGCATTGCGGAATGGGTGTGGCACCGCAAGGAAGCGCTGGCCCAAGCTTTGGGGTTGCCGCGCCCCCAGGCGCCGCATCGCACGACTTACAGCCGGGTCCTGGGCGCAACGCTGTCGGTTGAGGCGCTGGAGCGGACGATGGGGGAATTCTTGGCCCAGAACCGGACCGATGGACAGTTGGTTCAGGTAACCATAGACGGCAAAACCTTGCGGGGCAGCATCGCGGCGGGGCAGACCCGGGGCACGCATCTGATGGCCGCCTACCTTCCTGGCGAAGGAGTAGTGCTGGCCCAGGTGGAGGTGGACGGCAAGGAAAATGAGATCAAGGCAGCCCCGCGGCTGCTGGAAGCTATCGACTTGCGGGGCAAGGTGGTCAGCGGCGACGCCATGCTGACCCAGCGGGACCTTTCGGCGCAAGTGGTGGCGGCCGGGGGAGAATACCTTTGGCCAGTGAAAGATAACCAACCCCAACTGCACGACGACATCGCCACGTTTTTTGCCAACGAACCGGAAAGTGTGCCGGAGGCGGGGACGGTGGAAAAAGGGCACGGTCGCATTGAGCAACGCCACCTGCGGGCCAGCGCTGGCCTGAATGAGTACTTGGACTGGCCCTATCTGCAACAGGTTTTCCGCGTGGACCGGCGCACCGAGCACGTCAAGCGGGGCGAGCTAACCCACGATACGGTCTATGGGATAACCAGCCTGGGGCCGGAGCAAGCCAACCCGCAACAGCTGCTGGCCATGGTCCGGGGACACTGGAACATCGAAAACGGGCTGCATTACCGGCGTGACGAGACCCTGCGCGAGGACTGGTGTCATCTGAGGCTGGGCCACGCTCAACGCATGATGGCGGCGATCAACAACCTGGTCCTAGCCCTATTGCTGCGCCGGGGAGTCAACAACGTGCCACAGCAACGCCGTCGCTATGCCGCCCAATGGAGCGAAGCCTTGAAACTCATTACATCCGTGTAATTCGGACTTTGCACAAGCCCTGGGCAGTGTACTACCTGCTCCTATGGTCTGCTACCGAGGTTTGGTAAAATCATAGGGTCATTATGAATGGAGACCGCTCAACTTCAATTGTCTCGTTGCCAAACCGGTTGGCTCGCTATCGGAGCCAGGCGGTGCGATTGCAGGAATCGGCGCAAGTCGCCATGCAGCGGGGGCAATGGAACCAGGCTGAAGAATTGCTTTGGGGCAGCTTGGTGGCCGCAGCTCGCGGAGTTGCTCTATGGTACGGCGAGCCGGCGGATACCGATGCAACGCTTCGAGACTTTCTGCGCCGTTTGGGAGAACAAGAACGCGACCGGCATATCAGGGACGCTTTCGATCACCTTTCCGCTTTGTCCGCAGCCGCAGAACGAGTGAGAGAGCGGCGCAGTAGGGTTGATTATCTTTTTATGGCGATGGATGATCTGTCGGACGCAATTGACCGATTGGTGGCGCTCATCCCGGGAGAAGACAGTGCGGGGCCATCAACTGACCCTGACGATGAAGTGTCTGACTTTGGAAGGTGACGAGTGATGAGCGGCCAACCTTTGCCCGTACTTTTTGGTCCGACTCCCGGCGAGCTTCCGGCGGAGGATCATAACGCCCAGTCAACAGGCACGGTCGCCATTCAAACGCACGGCTGCAAACTGAACCAGGCCGACAGCGCGTTTTTAGCACGTGAATTCGCGGAGGCCGGTTATCGATTGGTGGATCACAACCGGGACGCGGACATCATCGTGGTCAACACCTGCACTGTGACTGCGACTGCGGACTCCAAAGCGCGGCAGGCCCTACGCGCGGCGCGCCGCGCGAATCCGGACGCCGTGGTGGTGGCCGCCGGCTGTTACCCGGAACGCGCCGCCGATGACCTGCGCCAAATGCCCGAAGTTTCGTTAGTGGTTGGGAACCGGAACAAGCAGGAGTTGACCGCGCTGGCTATAGCGGAACGAAGGCGGCGCAATGGAACGGTCAGCACCTCGGGCACTATGTCGGGGCTAGGAAACAATGGCGGGATTTTTCGTCGCAGTCGCGCCATGGTCAAGATACAAGAAGGATGCGACCAAATTTGCGCCTACTGCATCGTTCCAAAGGTGCGGGGACGGGAGCGGAGCATCCCGCCAGACCAACTGGTTGCCAATGTCCAACACGAAGTAGCCAGGGGTTTCCGGGAAGTCACGCTCACCGGCACACAATTGGGAACCTACGGTTTTGACTTGGCCGACGTGGATTTGCCGAGGCTGATTGACCGGATACTGGCGGTGCCTGGCCTCCAGCGATTACGAGTGTCTTCACTACAGGCCCACGAAATCAGCCAGGACCTGCTAACGAGGTGGGATGACGATCGGCTTTGTCCTCATTTCCATGTGCCGCTGCAAAGCGGCAGCGACGCCACACTCCGAGCGATGCGTCGGCGATACGATACCGGTACGTATCGGACGGCTGTGGACCGGATCCGGTCTTTGGTCCCGGGGGCAGGGATCACCACCGATATTATTGTAGGGTTCCCCGGAGAGAGCGACGCGGACCACGCCGAGAGCCGGGGCCTGGTGGAACGAATCGGGTTTGCGGATGTCCACGTATTCCCTTATTCGCGTCGGCCCGGAACCACCGCTCATCACCTGCCCGGTCAGGTGGACGCTGTGCGGAAACGTCAACGCGCGGCTGAGATGTCGGACTTGGCGGAGGAAGGTTTCGCCGCCTACCGGAATGGCCTAATCGGTCAAACCCGGAACGTGTTGTGGGAGACGTGCCGAGCCGTCCCCGACGGGCTTCCTCTCTGGAGTGGCCTCACGGACAATTACGTACGCGTCGCCATGCATAGCGACGCCAATTTGGCGCGCCGTATCGCCCGAGCGCGTTTGATCAAATTGGACGGAAAGTCGATGCTGGCTGAGCCGTCGCTAATCTGAGGTCGGGGCGAGCTACAACGGACTTCAGAAATCCACGGGCCGCAGATAACTCACGTCGTGGCGCCGCTCCAAGTATCCGGCCCGGGTTTCGTGGCCGTGGGAGAAAACCAGGAGCCATCCCTGCTTTTCGGCGTCCGACAGGATTTCGCGCTTTTGGTCCAGGGTAGTTTCGGGTTCGTAGTCGAAGGACGAGATCACAATCAGGCCCAGATGGTGCGGGGTGGGTACCAGATCACCCAGGTACACTATGCGCTCACCGCCGTGGCTGAACACCGCGATCTGGTGGCCGATGCAATGGCCGTTGGTAACGATCAGGTTAAGGCCAGGGAACAACTCGGAATCCCCATCCAACAATTCCAACTGGCCCCGCTCGGCGATGGGAGAGAAATCTTCGATGCGAAAACCATCAGCGTTGCGCAGGGACGGCTGTTGGGCATCTTCCCAACTCTTGCGTTGAACGTAGTAAGTGGCCTTGGGGAAGGAAGGCACCATGTCGCCCAAGCGGTCCATGCGGGTCGCACCGCCGGCGTGGCTGAAGTGCAAGTGGGACAACACCACAGCGTCGATATCGCGTGGTCCCAATCCCAAGCTCTTCAGGCTCCGCATCAAGCGGCTCGGGACGAGGCCATATAACTCTTTATCCCGGTAGTTGTCTTTGGGACCTACCCCGGTGTCCACCAGGATGTTCCGGCCCTCGCATTGCAGAAGCAGGCAGTTCAGTCCCATGGTGAGCCGGTTCTTGCGATCGGTGGAGACCAAGTTCTCCCACATCATTTTGGGGATGCGGCCAAATATCGCGCCCCCGTCAACTTTGAACACGCCGTCGCTGATGATTGTCGCACCACTCGGTGTCATATCCGGTTTCTCCTTGCCAAAACGATAGAATTCGGTATCCGAACCCTAGCCACCACAGCCACCCAGTTTGTATGATTTGAAAGGATATGGTTTGGGCCCGTGTTCGCCTTATCGGCTTACCCCGAGAGCTATCACGCTCGGTCAATTTATAAAAACGCTTCCGCTTACTTTACAACCTTTGGTTCACCGGGCGTCAAGTCAAAATTCTGCCAATTTTGAATGATTTCATAAAACAACACCAATGTACTATTGTCGTGCAGCCGATTCACGCTTTGAGAATGCCTCGCCCGCGTAGATCCGCTCAGAGATGGGATTGATAACAAAGGCGTGCCAAAAAAAACCGTTCCCGGCAAACTAACGGAATCTGAGATGGACTAAGGATTAGCGCCGGGCCAAGTTGGACGCGCCCGTGGGCGGTGTCGGGCATGGGGTAGTACCCACAGCCGGTTGGCATCCTGGGCTCAGGAATGACGGAAGCCGACACCGAGATCCGGTCGTTGGAAATGCGCAAGCGGAGCCTCGATACCCGGAAATGTGCCCGGACTGCGGTCAGCCGTTTCGCGTAGACCCCGGGTACAGTTAGACGGTATCGAGTTTCTCCGCAGCAGATTGCAAGCGGCTAAGCACCCGTTGGCGGCCCATTACCGCCATCATCTCGAATAGCGGAGGGGTGGCTGTCCGGCCGGTGATGGCGGTCCGGAGCGCTCCGAAAAACTGGCGTCCGGAGAGTTCCAGCTCTGCGCCGGTGGCGCGAAGCTTGTCCTCCAAGTCTTGGTCGTTGAAGTGGGGCGCGTCCACGCCTTCCAGGTCGGACCAGGCGCGCCGGATGGCGGCTGTGGTGCCGGCAGTATCCATGCCGCGTTGCACTAGCCCGGCAGGGTCGTACTCCAACGTTTCCACGAAGTAGTAGGAGAGCATATCCGGAGCATCGGCCAGCGTTTTGAGCCGTTCCTGTACCAGGGGCACGATTCGCAGCAGGTAATCCCGGTCGATGGGCAGGAGGTCGGCGGTATATTCGCGTTCCAGGAAAGGCAGAATCCGGTCGGCCAAATCGTGGCCGTCCATCTGCCGGATGTACACCCCATTCATCCACTGGAGTTTGTCCAAATCGAAAATAGCCGCCGGTTTGCCGACACGTTCCAGGGTGAAGTGTTCTCGGATGGTGTCGGTGGTCATGACATCCGTTTCACCGTCCAGTGACCAACCCAGCAGAGCCATGAAGTTGATCAGAGCCTCGGGCAGAAATCCGTCATCCCGGTATTCCATCAGCGACGTCGCCCCGTGGCGTTTGGAGAGCTTGGCCCGGTCGGATCCAAGAATCATGGGGAGGTGCCCGAAAACGGGCATGGGCAGGTTCAGCGCGCGGAACAGCTGCACGTGGCGAGGGGTGCTGGGCAACCATTCTTCGGCCCTAAGTACATGGGATATTTCCATGGCGTGGTCGTCCACGACCACAGCCATATGGTAGGTGGGGAACCCGTCGGACTTGACCAACACGAAGTCATCGGTGAGTTCGTTCTGCCATTCCACGTGTCCGCGAATGGCGTCGTCCACCGAGGTCGCGCCAGACTGGGGCATGGCAAACCGGAGCACTGACGGCATACCCGCTGCTTCATGAGCCTGTCGTTCTGCATCGGAGAGGTGGCGACAATGGCTGTCGTAACCCTGGCGTTGCTTGTTGCGGGCTTGCTCCTTGCGTAGCTCCGCGACTCGTTCCGGCGGGCAGTAGCAGCGGTAGGCGTCGCCGGACGCGATAAGCCGTTCGGCAGCGGAATGGTAGCGTTCCAGGCGTTCCGACTGGAAATAAGGACCGTAGGGGCCGCCGACACGCGGGCCTTCGTCCCAGTCGATGCCAAGCCATTCCAGTCCGTCCAGGATGTGGTCCACCGCGCCTTCGGTGATGCGTCCCTGGTCAGTATCCTCCACGCGCACGACGAATTGCCCGCCGTTCCGACGGGCGAAGAGCCAGTTGAACATGGCGGTGCGGATGTTGCCGATGTGCGGGTTGCCCGTGGGACTAGGCGCGTAGCGGACGCGGACAGACATGGTGGGGTAGCCTCCTCTAAGCGCGTTCCCGGTTGGTTAGCGGCAAACCGGGCAGGGTGTAGTCAATTACCGGCGACGCAAGCCCTTGATGCCGGCGTTTCCATCAATTATACTGCATAGTAATTACTCCCCGGAGGATATCCCGCAAGGGCCCGAAGGGGTTATTTTTTGCCCCAATAACAATGATTGAACCTACGGTCAAACGCGCCGTCTCGTTCTTTGATGGTCAAAACCTGTTCCATCACGCTAAGGCGGCTTTCGGGCATCACCATCCGAACTACGACCCTAGGAAGCTCAGCGACGCCATATGCCAAGCGCACGGATGGATGAACGATGGTGTGCGGTTCTACACTGGAGTTCCCGATGCCAGTCGAGACCCGGAGCAGTACGGATATTGGCAGCGGCGTTTTCTTGCTATGCGTCGTGCGGGTATATCGGTAACAGCCCACCCGTTGCGTTACCAGGTTGAGAACGTATTCCTGCCCGACGGCACAACTCAAGAAACGGTAATCTCGCGACGAGAAAAGGGCATTGACATCGGGATTGGCTTGGATGTAGTTAGAATGGCGCGTCTGGGCCAACTCGATGTCGCAGTGATATTCAGCCAAGACCAAGACTTGGCCGAAGTGGCGGAAGAAATCCGGGATATTGCTAGTTCTGAAGACCGCTGGTTAAAAATTGTGTCGGCTTTCCCGGTCAGTCCCACTGCTTCGGCGCGCAGGGGTATAGATAGGACCGACTGGTTCAGGATGGACCGGGCGTTTTACGATGCTTGCCTCGATATGTGGGATTACCGGCCGCGCACGTAGCAGTTTCATTGCCACATCCGATTGCCAACCCCTCCTCTATCGCGTGGCGCAGCGATTCCGTCGCCCCCAGGTGGTAGTAGTGGGAGAAGGTGGCGATTTCGTAGCCGGCAAACCAATCGAACAGTCGGTCGTTGCGACGGAAACGATTTTCTACCCACATTGAATACAAGAAGCGGCACGGCGCGCCTTTGAGGTACTGCGCCAGTTCATATCCGTCCTGTTCACTCCAGCTATTGTAATAGTCGGTGTAGCGACCGGAATAGGGAGGATCAGCGTAGATAAAGTCCTGCTCACCAACTGCACCTATTACCTCACGCCAGTCTGCACAGACGAACTCCCAGTCCCGCCCGCGCATAGCGTCGGTAGCCCATTGCACCTGGTTGCAGATTTTGGTGATGTAGGCCGGGCGAAAACGCTCCGGCTTTTTGCAGAAGGGCGTGTTGAACTGTCCTTTCTGGTTAAAACGCATCAGGCCGTTGAAACAAGCCCGACTCACGAATAGGAAATCCAGCGGGTCGCCCTCGTTGTTGAAACGCTCCCGGATTTGATAGTAGCGCCCTCCGCCCTCAATTCGCAGCCGTTCCCCCTCACGTCGCAGGAACGCCTCAACCCCGGCGGCGGTAACCAGTCCGCTCTGCACAGCCCGGTAGAAATTGATGATGGGAACACAGGAATCGGCGACCAAAGCCCGGGGCGGCTTGATGTTCAGTAGAACCGCCCCGGAACCCAAAAACGGTTCAACCCAACGGCCTTGACCGTCCCATTCGATATGACTAGCGATGAAGGGTACAAGTTTGGTCTTGATGCCCTGGGTCTTGATTGGCGGGGCTTTGGGTTTCTGCAAGTCGGTAAGCATTGGCGTCATGACCCCTGCCGTTGGCTGATGCGGGCCCAAGTGTTGCGGAGGGTGGTGGTGCGGTTGAACACCGGGGATCCGGGTTGGGAGTCCGGGTCGACACAGAAGTAGCCAAGCCGTTCGAACTGGTAGCGGTCGCCGGCAGTGACGTGCGCCAGTGAGGGTTCCGCCGGGGCGGTAACCGCCTCCAGGGAGTCATGGTTGATGAGGTTGAGGAAGTCGGCATTGCTGCCGGCGGGGTCGGGCTCGGTGAACAGGTTGTCGTAGAGACGAACCTGTACGGGTACCGCGTGAGCCGCGGATACCCAATGGATGGTGCCCTGGACTCTCCGGCCATCGGGGGCGTTGCCACCGCGGCTTTCCGGGTCGTACGTGCAGTGGACTTCGGTGACGTTTCCACTTGCGTCTTTCACCACGGCGGTGCAGGTGATCAGGCAGGCGTAACGGAGACGGACCTCACGGCCGGGGGCCAGTCGGTAGAAACGGCGGGGCGGGTTTTCCATGAAGTCGTCCCGCTCGATGTAGAGTTCCCGGCTGAAGGGTACGCCGCGTGTGCCCATTGCCGCGTCCTCGGGGTTGTTGATGGCCTCGAATTCCTCGGCCTGGTTTTCCGGGTAGTTGGTGATGATCACCTTGAGGGGTTGGAGCACTGCCATGCGGCGAGGGGCGCGAAGGTTCAGGTCTTCGCGCAGGCAGTGTTCCAGCAGGGCCAACTCGGTCATGGTGTTGCGGCGCGCCACGCCGACCCGTTCGCACATGTCGCGGATGGACTCAGGAGTATAACCGCGGCGACGCAGGGCGCTGAGCGTAGGCATTCTCGGGTCGTCCCAGCCGGCCACGTGACCCTCCTCAACCAGCTGCCGAAGCCGACGCTTGCTCATCACAGTGTGGGTGAGGTTCAGGCGGGCGAACTCGATCTGGCGGCTGCGATAGATGCCCAGGACTTCCTGGCACCAGTCGTACAAAGGACGGTGGTCCTCAAACTCCAACGTGCAGAGGGAATGGGTGATGCCTTCGATAGAGTCGGAGAGCGAGTGGGCATAGTCGTACATTGGGTAGATGCACCAGTCGTCGCCGGTGCGATGGTGTTCGGCATGGCGGATCCGGTACAGCGCCGGGTCTCGCATATTCAGGTTGGGCGACGCCATGTCGATCTTGGCGCGGAGGACATAAACGCCATCAGCGAACTCGCCAGCCCGCATCCGACGGAAGAGGTCCAAGCTCTCTTGGGGCGGGCGGTTGCGATGAGGGCTCTCCTGACCTGGCTCAGTCAACGTGCCCCGAAACTCCCGCATTTCATCGGCGGTGAGGTCGTCCACGTAGGCATTGCCGTCCCGTATCAGCTGTTCAGCGTGCAGGTAAAGTTGCTCGAAGTAGTCGGATGCGTAATAAAGGTGCTCACCCCAATCGAAGCCCAGCCATTTGACGTCGGCGAGGATAGATTCCACGTACTCGATGTCCTCGCGAGTAGGATTGGTATCATCAAAACGCATATGGCAGCGAGCGCCATTGTACTGCTCGCCCACGCCAAAATTGAGGCAGATGGACTTGGCGTGCCCGATGTGCAGGTAGCCGTTGGGTTCGGGCGGGAACCGGGTTACGACACGGCCATCGTAGGCCCCGGCTGCCTGGTCTTCGTTGATGATTGTGCGTATAAAGTCCGAGGGGATTTCGCTGTTTCCCGGGTTTTGATTAGTACTCATCGTCAGTGCCTGGATTTCAAGATTCGCCGCCAGCTTACGGTTCGCCTATTGATTATATCCTGCCTGCTATGAATTCGCTTTAATCCGATGCGTTACCCAAATTCCGGCGCAGATCCGTCAGCGCCTGGGAAAGGTCGGCAGGTAACGTTGTACGGTTATCCACCCATTGGCCGCTAACAGGATGATGGAACGCCAAACGGGCGGCGTGCAAGAACTGGCGATCAACCAACCGGCTGGGCTTGCCGTATATCGGGTCTCCCAACAGAGGAAAACCGGCATAGCGGAAATGCACCCTGATCTGATGGGTGCGTCCTGACTCGAGCCGGGCTTTCAGCAGCGTGTGGCCGGGCAACTCCTCAAGGCTTTCGTAGTGCGTCCGTGCGACGCGGCCGCCGGCATCGACGGCCATTCGTTGCCGGTGGCGCGGGTCCCGCGCAATGGGCGCGTCAATCACGCCGGACTCGGGCGTTACCAAGCCCACCACGACGGCAATATATTCCTTGAGCATCGCGCGGTCTTTCAGTTGGTCGGTCAATCGCTGGTGAGCCACCTGGGTCTTCGCGACCACCATGAGACCCGAAGTGTCGCGGTCGAGGCGGTGGACGATGCCCGGGCGCAGCTCGCCTCCGATGCCCCGGATGTCGGGACAATGCGCCAACAGAGCGTTGACGAGGGTGCCGTCCGGGTGGCCTGGTCCCGGATGCACTGGAAGGCCGGCGGGTTTGTCCACCACCACGATATGCGCGTCCTCATACACCATCGACAGCGGAATATCCTGGGGCGTCAAATGCGCAGGTGATTTTGGAGGAGGCACGCAAACGACGATGACGTCCCGACAGCGGATACGCTGGGCGGGTCGGGCCGAGGCGCCGTTGACCTTGATAAATCCCTCTGTGGCCAAATCGCGGAGGCGGCTGCGAGACAGGCCAACTTTGGACAGAGAGGTTTGATCCGCCAGCCAAGCGTCCAGACGGACCGGGCTGGGGTTGCCGACCACGACAAACTCGTACCGTTGCTCCATACCGAAGACAGGGGTTTGAGCGACGGTCATCAGCGGCCATCTTCTCCGGTAAGAATGCGTTCACGGGCGCCGCAGTCGGCGCAGCGGGCTCCGTTGGGAAGGTCGATCATAGGGCCTTCGCACAACGGACAGTCGGCATGGACGGCGCTAGAACCGGCGACAGGAGAGGTAGTTTCCGCCGGGTCGTTGCGTCGCATCACGAGCACCCACGCCATTACGATGAGGCCCACCACGATGGCGGAGTCGGCCAGATTGAACACGGGCCACGGGCCAATGTCGATGAAGTCGGTAACGTGCCCCTGCATGATGCGGTCCAGCAGATTGCCGATGGCTCCGCCCAGCATCAGGGCGATGCTGGTTCGCATCAGCAGGCCGGGCCGTTTCTGGCTACGATAGATGTACGCCAGAACGACTACCCCAACCAGCGACACGATGAGCAACGGGAGGTTCTGGCCTTGAAAGAGGCCGAACGCGCTGCCGGTGTTCTGGACGTGAGTGAAACGAAAGAAGCCGTGGAAGGGCCAGGACTGGTGCCACTCAAGGGTTTGACGGACGACGAACTTGGTCAGTTGGTCGAGAGCCAGTACCAACGCCGCCAGCTGCAGCAGGGTCCAATCCCGATACAACGGCGTGCGTCGTGTGGGCTCCTGCGCCATGATTAGAGACCGACAAGGTGGCTCCGGAAGAAACCCACCACCTTTGCCGCCATCTCGCCCTCCTGGCCCACCCAGAAGTGGTCGGCGCCGGCGACCACGTGATAATCAGCCGGTGGGTCGAACTTTGCTAGTTGGTGGTCCACGCCGTCCGAGTTCGCCAAACGGTCCCGGTCGCCGGTGATGATCATGCGAGGAGTCTTGTCAGACTGTAGCGGGCTGTCGGTGATGGCTTCCAGGGACGGGGCCACCAAGGCAACGGCCCTGGGTTTCTTGTAGAGCTGCTTCCGTGCGCAAATGACGCGGGTGCTGAACGAGTAACCACCCAACCCGATGCGGTCGTCATCCACGTCGGGGAGAGCGCCCAGAAACTCCATCGCGACTAGAGTTTCTTCGTGCTCTTTTTCACCGTGGGCGTGTTCACCGGTGCTGTTGCCGACGCCGCGGAAGTTGAAGCGCAGCGAGGCGATGCCGGCATCAGCCAACCCGAAGGTAACGGCGACCACCACGTTGTTGTCCATATTCCCACCATTCAGCGGATGGGGGTGGCACATCACCACACCCGGGAAGGGGCCTTCGCCATCGGGCAGGGCGATGATGCCCTCGAGGGTCATTCCCTTGGTCAGAAAACTAACTGCGCTTTGTCGCATAATTCCGCCTCCGAGCAGCCGGGTGGTGGATCGTTTCAGGTGGTTATCATAGCAGGTTTCAGGGATGGCCGACCGGCAAAGAACGTCGGGAGTTATGCTAGAATGGCGCGAGTTGCCGCCCTGCCGGCTTCAGAAACTAACGTCCACTCAGGAGGCGCCATGGCTTCGATTGACCTGCGCAGCGATACCGTTACCCACCCCACCGACGAGATGCGTCGGGCCATGGGAGCGGCCGAGGTCGGCGACGACGTATTCGGTGAAGATCCCACCATCAATGCCCTGCAGGAGCGGGCCGCCGAGTTGATGGGGCAGGAGGCGGGTTTGCTGACCGCCAGCGGTACCATGAGCAATTTGATAGCGGCATTGGCGTGGTGCAGCCGGGGCGACGAAATGATTATGGGCCAGGAGGCGCACATGTTCTGGAACGAGTCGGCGGGGGCTACCGCGCTGGCCGGCGCCCAGATTCGCCTGGTGCCAAATGACGCCAACGGTCGCATTGCCCCGGAGGACGTGGCCGCTGCCGTTCGCGACAGCTCCAACATCCATGTACCGGCTACTACGCTGGTCTGTCTGGAAAACACCCACAACCGCTGCAGCGGCGGGGTGATGACTCCGCAGGACACGCAGGACATCGTCGAAGTGGCCCACCGAGCCGGCGCAGCGGTGCATCTGGACGGGGCGCGCATATTCAATGCCGCCGTGGCGCTGGAAGTGCCCGCCGCCGAATTGACCAGAGACGTGGACGACGTGAGTTTCTGCCTGTCCAAAGCCCTGTCCTGTCCGGTGGGATCGGTGCTCTGCGGCTCCGAGGAGTTCATCACTCGGGCGCGGAAGTGGCGCAAGATGGTGGGTGGCGGGATGCGGCAGGCCGGGGTTCTGGCCGCCGCCGGAATGGTGGCGCTGGACACCATGATTGAGCGGCTGGCAGACGACCACGCCAACGCGCGCCGCCTGGCGGCCGGCCTGGCAAACATCGAGGGCCTGACGGTGGACCCCGATAGCATCCAGACCAACATCGTGATCTTCGAGGTGGACCGCGACACGGTGGGCGATGCCCGGGAAGTGATCGCCGCGCTGCGGGAAGACGGGGTGCTGGTGAGCCACAGCCGGGATCAGGCGCTGCGCATGGTGACCCACCGGCACATCGCCTCCGCCGACGTTGACGAGGCTTTGTCCCGCGTCAACGGGACGGTGCGCCGGCTGGCGGCGCTGGTTTAGAGGGCGTCCTGTTATGCAACGGCCCCATCCCCCGCAAGGGATGGGGCTTCACCTATTGAACAGTTTTCCCTGCGCGGACCTTTTCCCGGGATCTGTTGCGAAGGTACGTTACCTGTACGCGTTCCAACCTACGCACCTCCATCTTATTACTTCCACTAGCCAACAGTGCGCTATCAAAATCGGAAGGTATCTGTTCGCTTGTTGACAACTCGGCGAGGTTTTTCACCTGGTTTATATCAAGTGTGTTGATAATTTCATCAACGGCTTGCTCCAAAATGGCTCTGTCCTCCGCCGTGATTTCGGATAGACCCGTACCACCAGACACCTCTGCAACAGCGTGAAAACCGGGCTTTAGGGTTATAAGTTCGGCAACGTCAGATCTGCTCCATTCGGTGGTTGTATCCGCCTCCTGTGAAAGAAGTTGAGAACGGGATTGAGCATCAAAACTCGTTGGTTCAATGCTTACCAGATGAACGCGAACACCGAAACTCTGGGCAATTTGAACAGCGATTCTGAGATCGCCGTCACCGGAAAGCAGGATTGCATCCGATATTGCATGGTTGCGTGCCAGTTCAATGAGGTCGGTAACAATCAGCGAGTCGACGCCTTTTTGCTGGCCGGCTGAATTAACTACGCCCGCCCTGAATTTCACATCATCGGCGTTGGCTAACGTGCGTTGCTCATCAGAAAGTCCGCCAGGTAGCACTCCATCGTACCAATAGATGCGCACCAAGGAAGCATCAGCAGTTTTGGCAGTCGCCGTTTCCAGCAGTTTATCAATGGTCCCCTTTTGGTCCAGTGCCACGCTGGCACGACCCACTGGCGTCAAACCAGACTGAGATAGGGGTTTGGAGCCTTCGGCAAACAGATAGCCGGCATCCACGAAAAGTGCCAACCTCGTCATGTACTCTCACCACCAAATATAATAAGGGGCCTCTACCGGCCCCAGGGTAGTCCACGCCCCAACTCTAATACTATCCGGGGGTCGCTGGACGGTGTTGTATTACCAACTGGCAAGCCCGGTGTCAAGATTAATGATGACGCCCGCCTGTCCAGACGCCGCCATTAAAACGGGCCAGCCCTCGTTTTTACAGCAACGCACACCATTGTCGCCGAGGCCCACCATGCCAGACTTCACCATCAATCGCAACACCACCGCCCTCCTTATCGCCGATTTCTATGCCGAGGCCATGGGCAACCTGCCCCACGCCGTGGAGCGCGGCGTGGTTGCCAGGACGGCCGGGCTGCAGGCCGCCGCGCGCGAGGCCGGGATGATGGTGTGCTATTGCGCCACCGTGTTTCGGCCCGGCTACCCGGAAATCAGCGAACGCAACAAGACGTTCAGCGCTCGGAAGACGTCCGGTCAACCGGCAGTCTTCGACCCGGTGTCCCTGATACATCCAGACGTCCGACCCGGGGACGGCGAGGTTGTGGTGGGCAAGCACCGGGTCAACGCCCTGTTCGGCACCGGGCTGGACGTGGCGCTGACCGGCAACAACATCGACACGATCGTCTTGTTGGGATACGCGACCAGCGGGGTGGTGTTGTCCACCACTCGCTTTGCGGCCGACCGGGACTACCGGCTGTATATCGTAGAAGACTGCTGCGCGGACAGCGAGCCGGATGTGCATGACTTCCTGGTCAACCGGATCCTGAATCGACAAGCGGACATCGTGTCGGCCGACGAAGCCATCGCTGCCATACGGACGAGTTGACACCTCGAAGCGCCACCAAAGCTGCGCCAGTAACGGAGCGGCGCGGGTAATCGCCAGATGCTGCGACGTGTTGCAACGCCGACGGCCGATGTTGCGGTTGTGGTCGAACCCCATGCTCTCCACCCTGGCGATATGGTGGACGCGGAGGTGACCGTTACCCCGCATGCGCCTTTGGTGGCGGCATTGGGCGTCGCCAGGCTGTCTCAAACCGAGGTGCTAAACATAGATTCAGCACGGGACGCGGTGCCCCAAATGATGTCGTCCCGGCGACGCGGCAATCCCAGAATTGGTGAACCGACATTCATTGATCACGTGTTCGCGGAGGATGTGCGCATGGACACGGGCGTTACGCAACGGTACCCGGTTCAGTTCCGAATTCCGCTCCAGGCTGCGCCCACAGTCAAAGGGAAGTTTGCCCGCATCACGTGGGAGATATCGGCGTGGGTCGTGAGTCAGTCGGATCGGATATCGTCCACGAACAGCGTGCTGGCCAACCTGGCGCGAGGCCGGGCCGGCCACTCTGCGCAAGAATTGGTGGTATTCGCCCACCGGGACGGCACGATATTCGGGGGCGACCGACTGCCTGAGCAGCCCGAGGCGGCCCGGGATTACCGGCACGTCAGTATGGAGTTGGCGTTGGCGTCGGGTCGGGTATCCAACGGGAGCGTGGTGGGAGGGTCCCTGCAATTGAGAGCGCATCGTTCGTTTACGGCGAAGGAGTTGCGGGTTGAACTGATGCGCTGGGAGCGATCCGGCAACAAACAAACCCGCGTCGTGGAGGCAAGGGAAGTGCTCCAACGTCCCGCGGGGTTGACTGCTGGCGAAGAGACTGAATGGGCGTTCCGGCTCCTGGTTCCCGACCGTTTGATGCCTACGGTACTTGGTCAGCACACGTTTGTCGGCTGGCAGGTCAAGGCGGTTATCTCGCGGGCGTTTCGGCCCGACCTGTCCGTAACGCAGCCGGTGCAGATTTATACATCACCGGCGGGGGCGGGCTAGGGGTTCGTATCATTCGTACCGCCCCACCAGCGGCGTAACCGCTCGGCAATCGCAGACTCGGAACCCTGGTCGGATGGCTCGTAGTAGCGCCGGCCGGACAGGTTCGGCGGCAGATACTCCTGGGGCTCGAAGTGGCCCTCGTAATCGTGGCTGTACTTATAGCCGGAACCGTATCCCATACCACGCATCAAGCCGGTGACGGCGTTGCGCAGGTGCAACGGGACCGGCTCTTGGGGCGTGCCCCGAACGTCATCCAGCGCCCGTTCGAGCGCCATGTAGGCTGCGTTGCTCTTGGGCGACGTGGCCAAATAAACGGTTGCTTCGGCCAGCGGAATGCGCCCTTCCGGCAACCCAATGAAATGGACGGCCTGCTGGGCCGCCACTGCAACCGGCAACGCCCCTGGATTGGCCAATCCGATGTCCTCCGACGCGAGGATAACCAGGCGGCGGGCGATGAATAACGGGTCTTCGCCGGCCTCCAGCATTCGGGCTAACCAATACAGCGCCCCATCGGGAGACGACCCGCGGACGGATTTGATGAAAGCGGATATGGTGTCGTAATGGTTTTCGCCAGCCTTGTCGTACTGCGGGGTCCGCCGTTGCAAGGCGTCTGATATAGCCCCCAAGGTGACCCGCCGATGCCCTTTGGCGTCCGGTTCCGCGGCGACCGCCGCCATCTCCAGGGCGTTGAGAGCGACGCGGGCGTCGCCGTTAGCGATGTTGACCAGGTGAGCCAGAGCATCCTGGTCGAGTTCCGTCGCCAACTTCCCCAAGCCGCGCTGGTTATCCGCCAAAGCGCGGGTGATGATATTGGATACAGCGTCCTCGTCTAAAGGGTACAACGTGAACACCCGGCAACGGGACAAGAGCGGGCCGTTGACCTCGAAGGACGGGTTTTCGGTGGTGGCGCCGATGAAGGTTACGGTGCCGTCTTCAACGTAGGGGAGGATAACGTCCTGCTGCGCTTTGTTGAAGCGGTGGATTTCGTCCACGAAAAGGATAGTTGGACGTTGGTAAAGGGTTTGGCGTTCCCGTGCTTCCGCAATGGCTTTACGCAGGTCGGCCACCCCTGACGACACGGCGCTCACCGGTTCGAAGTAGGCGCTGGTGGCGGAGGCGACCAACCGCGCCAGGGTGGTTTTGCCTGAACCGGGCGGGCCCCAGAACAATATGGACGGCACCCGGTCGGCGTCGATGGCGCGACGCAACACATTATCTTCGGAGAGGATGTGGCGCTGCCCGACGAATTCGTCGAAGTTGGCCGGCCGCATTCGCTCGGCCAGAGGAGCGGTTTCCAGTACGTGTTGCCGCCTCCCGTGCTCGAACAACCCTCCGGTATCGCCATTAACGGCCATCATCAATCCCGGAACCGCGGCATCACCTCTTCGGCGAACATGGTCATCGAGCGGCTGACTTCTTCGTTGGTCAAAACGCCACCGATGTTGAACCAACACATTATTTCCTGAGGTTGGTACAACTCCTTGAACCCTTGCAGACGCTCCGCTACCTGCTCCGGCGTCCCGATTGCTCCCAACTCGTTGTACAAGTCGTCGTAGCCAATCTGGAAAGCGCGGCCGGAACCCCGGGAATTATTCTGCATACTGCGGAGGGTATCCAGGTAGTGGTTGACGGTGGGCGCAAAGCTTGCCTTGGCAGCTTCGGCGGTTTCACCCACGTAAACGGGGACGTTGACCACGACCTTCCCTGCGGATAGGTCGTGTCCATGCTTGACCAGGGTTTCGCGATAATTCGCCAGGCCGTCGCTCACGCCCTGTACGGTGATGATCAGAGGAGTGACCAGGATGCTGTGTCCGAGGCTGCCCACCAGAGGGAAAGTGTCGGCTCCATTGGACGCAACGTACACTGGTGGATGGGGCTGCTGTATGGGCTTGGGTTCCAGGCGAATTCCTTCGGCCTGGTAAAACTTTCCTTGATAGTTTAGTTCGTCTTCCCTCCAGGCGCGCAGCGTCAGGTCGAGACCCTCAATGAACCGGTCGTTGCGTTCCTCAATGGGTATGCCGTAGCCTCGATAGTGGTTGGGGTTGGAACCGCGTCCGACGCCGAATACAGCGCGTCCATCGGACAACACGTCCAGCGTCGCCACTTCCTCCGCGATCCGCAACGGATGGTGCAAAGGCAACAGGTTGACCGCCGTCCCCAGCATGATGTTCCTGGTGGTTTGCGACAGAGCCGAGGCCATCAGCAACGGAGCGGGCATCACCGAAAAACGGCGTGCGAAATGCAACTCGGCCAGCCACGCCATGTCGTAACCCAACTCGTCGGCCAGTTGAACCTGCGCCATCACGTCGGCATAACGGTCGGCGGGAGTCTGATGCTCGCCGCAGGGGATTTGGTAAAAGACGCCGAACTGCATGATTTGCTACTCCCTGGCGGATTGGGCCGGCTGTACTGCTTCTGCGATGGCATCATGAAAGCCGCTGCGGAAATTTTTCACCCAGGCCCTGCCCCAACGCTCTTGCCTGGCTTCCCGCTGGCATATCATTCCTAGGGCCAGGTCGCCATCAACCATGCCGAAAGCGATGTGTGGTTTGCGAGGGGCCAAGTCGTCGAGAATTTCCTCCATGGAAGCAACGACATACCAGGGTGGATTGCCTTGCCCATCCAGAAACAGCCACCCTGCTTTATATCCGCGCTTGCGGGCCCGGCGGACTGACCATTTCTCTACCAAGCTTTCCAGAATCATGTTTATCCCTTCCGGAGCCGTTTATGCCGTACCGTCGTTATCCTCGTCAGGCGCCGGCTCGTTGAAAGGTTCGCCCCGCGCCTCGGCTTGGTCCCGGCGCTGGATCCATTCCCGCCAACGCTCGTTGCTGCGCTCTGCCCCAATCTCAATACCTTCCTCCCTGCCTTTCTCCTGCCCCCGCAGGTATGTTCGTTTCTCCATGATCCTTGCGATTACCATTCTCATCGCCTCCATAATCGGCCATGTTGCCGCCAGCGCCCAAGCCACGATTTGGCCGCCGTCGTCAAAGACTTTCTCTGCGGTAATCTGCCACGCTTCCGGCCGGTGATTGTGGGTAATCAACAGTACGTCAATGGCAATTGCCGCTCCTATCGCCAAGTAGAAAGCGATGAAGGCTTGGGCGGCCCGTTCCGGCGGTACGCTGGGTATGCCAATCCACCCAGACTGACCATCCTGTTGTTGTGCCCCCATTATAGCGGGATATTGCCGTGCTTTTTGGCCGGCAAGGTATCTCGCTTGTTCTGCAGCATCTCCAGGGCGCGGATGATGGTGGGACGAGTAGCCGCCGGGTCGATCACGTCGTCCAGGTAGCCTCGGTTAGCGGCTACGTAGGGGTTGGTGAACCGCTCCTGGTAATCGGCGATAAGCTCGGCACGGCGCGTATCGGGTTCGTCGGCGTTGCTGATTTCCTCGCGGTAGATGATGTTGACCGCTCCATCGGGTCCCATCACGGCGATTTCGGCGCTGGGCCAAGCCAGGTTGACGTCGGAGCGCAGATGCTTGCTGCTCATCACGATGTAAGCGCCGCCGTAAGCCTTGCGGGTGATGACTGCCACCTTGGGAACCGTCGCCTCAGCGTAGGCGTAGATGAGCTTGGCGCCGTGGCGGATGATGCCGCCGTACTCCTGCTCAGTGCCCGGCATGAACCCGGGCACGTCCACCAGCGTCACCAACGGCACGTTGAAGCAGTCGCAGAAGCGCACGAACCGCGCTGCCTTGGCCGACGCGTTGATGTCCAGCACTCCGGCCAGAAAGGCCGGCTGGTTGCCTACCAACCCCACGGTTCGACCCGCCATGCGGCCAAAACCGACGACCACGTTCGGCGCGTAACCGGCGTGGACTTCCATAAAGTCCTCGTCGTCCACGATGTGGTAGATGATTTCCCGGATGTCATAGGGCCGGTTCGGTTCGGGCGGGACAATGTCGCGCAGAACCTCGTCGGTGCGATCGACCGGGTCGGCGGTCCGGTAGCCCGGCGGGTCGTCCAGGTTGTTCGACGGCAGGAACCCGATGAGGCGGCGCAGTTCCTCCAGACATTCTTCCTCGGAGTCGTGAACGAAGTGCGCGACGCCGCTGCGAGAAGCATGGGCGTCGGCGCCGCCGAGTTGCTCGTGTGTCACGTCCTCGCCGGTAACTGCCCGCACGACGTCGGGGCCGGTGATGTACATCTGTCCAGTACCCCGCACCATGAAGATAAAATCGGTGATGGCCGGCGAATAGACCGCTCCACCGGCGGAAGGACCCATGATCACCGATATTTGGGGTACGACGCCGGAGTACAGGGTGTTGAGCAGGAAGATGTCGCCGTAGGCGGCCAGGCTGAGCGCTCCCTCCTGAATGCGTGCGCCGCCTGAGTCGCAGATGCCGATCATAGGACAACCGGTCTTCGCGGCGAGGTCCATCACCTTGCAAATTTTCTGACCGACGACCTCGGACAATGAACCGCCGAACACCGTGAAATCCTGAGCGTAGGCAAACACCTGTCGTCCGTTGATGTTGCCGTAACCGGTCACCACCGCGTCACCCAGGAAGGTGCGGTCAGCCAACCCGAAATCGGTGGTGCGATGCGTTACGAACCGGTCGATTTCCTGGAAGGTGCCATCATCCATCAGCGCGGTCAACCGTTCAAGGGCCGTCATCTTGCCCCGTTGGTGCTGCTGGTCGATGCGCCGTTGGCCGCCTCCGGACTCGGCTTGCTTCACCAGCTGAAACAGGTTGTCCAGTCTGTGGTCGGTGGTCGCTTCGTTCTGCGTGGACAAAATAAGCCTCCGGTGGCAATGCTAACAAACGGCCCGTTTTGGGGCAACCGTCGGTGAGATGGGCCAAGTATAATGTTCGTTGCAGGCCATTGCGCTGAGGACAGAGGCCTTTATTTTGACGGCATCACCGCACAGGGTCGCACGCGACGCGTCGGGGCTGATTGTCTCCGAGGGCGCTCCTCTCATTTGGGGACAGCGCACCTACGTGATGGGCATAGTCAACCTGACGCCTGACTCTTTTTCCGGCGACGGGCTGGGCCCGGACGTGCCCGCCGCTGTCGCGCAGGCACAACTGATGGAGGCACATGGCGCCGACATCATAGACGTGGGCGCGGAATCGACACGGCCGGGCAGCGCGCCCGTATCTGCTGAAGAGGAACTAACGAGATTGCTGCCGGCACTGGAGGCCATCTGCAAATCGGTCACGATCCCAGTCAGCGTTGATACATACAAAGCGGAAGTGGCTCGGCAGGCCATCTCGGCCGGGGCCACCATGGTTAACGATGTTTGGGGACTGTCGGCCGACGCCAACATGGCCCAGGTAGTAGCCGACGCGGGGGTTCCGGCTATCCTGATGCACAACCAGCTCCGGGCCGAATATCAAGACTTGCTGCCCGACGTAATCGCCGGTCTGAGGCGCATAGTTGATACAGCGCGCTCCGCCGGGATTGCCGACCACAACATCATTCTGGATCCCGGGATCGGTTTCGGCAAAACCGCCGACCACAATTTGGAGTTGTTGCGACGTCTGCCGGAGGTGCGGAAGTTGGGTTATCCGCTGTTGTTGGGAGTGTCGCGCAAATCGACGATTGGGCGCGTGCTTGGATTGCCCGAGCATGATCGATTGGAGGGCACCGCCGCCGCGGTTGCTTTGGGCATCGCGGGCGGGGCCGATATTGTGAGAGTGCACGACGTAAGGGAAATGGTTCGAGTGTCCCGCATGACCGACGCCATAGTGCGCGGTTGGAGGCCGTCCGAATGGAATCACCGGTAACCACATATTTGGGACTTGGCGGTAACCTCGGTGACCGAGAAGCGGCGTTGAAGGCAGCCCTTCGATTGCTGGACGCCGCGCCGGGTATGCGGCAGGCTGCGTGTTCGTCGGTGTACGAAACCGAACCCTGGGGAATTGCCGACCAACCGCGCTTTTTGAACCTTGTTGCCGGATTCGAGACTACGCTGATGCCAGTGGAACTTTTGGCCGTCTGCAAATCGGTGGAGGAGGAGGTCGGGCGAACGGGATCTTACCGTTGGGGTCCGCGATTGATCGATGTCGATATTTTGCTTTATGGCGACGAGGTTGTGGATATCGCCGATCCTGACCTGAGAATCCCCCACGCGAGCATGGCCCAGAGAGCCTTTGTGCTGGTGCCGCTGGCGGAGATTGCGCCGGATGTGGCGGTACCACCGAATGCTGTGACCGCCAAGAGGTTGTTGGATGCGGTGGGCGGGAAAGATGGTGTGGCGGTGTGGCCGCAGGCCCTTTCTGATTGATGCTGTTTCGTATGCTCGCAGACGCAAAATTTCTCGTTCGTACGCGACCCTAATCACGCTTTCGTAATTTATAATCTGGGCGTAACCTAAGATCATTCCTTTACCCCCCACAACTCGTTCGCCACGGTGTTCGGGTCTGAACAGGAGGCCGCGCCATGTCCATCACCAACCTGACCCGCAGCGCCGTTTACGGCCAGAACGGTATGGTGTGCTCGAATTCTCCATTGGCAGCGTCGGTGGGGTTGAGGGTTATGCAGGACGGCGGCAACGCTTTTGACGCCGCTCTAGCTGTGGCTGCGGTGGAGAGTGTAACGATTGTGCCGGCGTGCGGGTTGGGCGGTGACTCGTTCATCCTCGTTTACGAGGCGGCCACCGGCAAGGTGACCAATATCAACAGCAGCGGAGTCGCCGCGTCGGGCGCAGAGGCTGAGTTTTATCGGAGCCAGGGGTTGGCCCTGATGCCTATCACCGGGCCGCATTCAGTTTCGGTGCCCGGAGAGGTGGCGGCCTGGGAAGCGATGCACCAAGGCTTTTGCACGGTGCCTTTCGCTGAGCTGTTGGCTCCCGCGATTCGTTATGCGGAGCGAGGTTTCCCGGTGCCTCCACGTATCGCCAGATCGTTCTCGGGCAACGCCGAACTGCTGGCGCGTTTCACTGCCTCCGCCGACATTTATCTCGGCAACGGCGGCCGGCCACCGCGCGTAGGCGAGGTGCTGGTCAACCGCGACCTGGCAAACTCCATGCGCCAGGTGGCAGAGGGCGGAGCCGACGCCTTTTACCGGAGCGACTTGACGGCGCAGATGGTGGATGGCCTGAACAACGCCGGCGGGCTGTTCACCGTGGACGATTTCGCCGGACACCGAGCAGATGTTGGCGAACCAATCAGTACTTCGTACCGGGGCCACACCGTGTACCAAACCCGGCCGCCATCCCAGGGTTTCTTGCTGCTGGAGATACTGAACATAGTCAGTGGACACGACCTATCATCCATGACCCCAAATGCGGCGGACTCTATCCACTTGTTGGTCGAAGCCAAGAAGATTGCGTACTCGGATCGCAACCGGCTCGCAGGTGATCCCGAATTTGTCGATTGGCCTCTGGAAGGTCTGCTGTCCGCTGAATACGCTGATATGCGCCGCGACCAGATTCATCCGTTCCAGGCCGGCGCTGAAGTTCGCCCGCTAATGCCCGTGGACGGTCTTGGCGACACCACGTATTTCTGTGTGGCTGACGGGGACGGCAACGCGGTAAGTTGGGTCCACAGCCTCTCCAACGGTTTCGGTTCCGGCGTGGTCGCGCCGGGCACTGGCGTGTTGTTCAACAACCGGGCCGGACGCGGGTTCAGCTTGGAACCCGATCATCCCAACGTAATTGAGCCGGGCAAGCGCACTATGCACACGTTGAACTGCTATCTAACAACGGTGGACGGCCAAGTGTCGATCATCGGCGGGACGCCAGGTGGCGATTTCCAGCCCCAGTGCGGTATCCAAATGCTGACCAAGTTGATTGACGGCGGGTTGCAACCTCAGGATGCAGTCGAGTCGCCGCGATGGTTCAGTTTCCCCGGCACCGATCCGGCCACCATCAATCGCGCCGGCGAATTGCGAGTGGAAGTAGGGATGCCCGACGACACGCTACGCGACTTGCGACGTATGGGACACAACGTAGTGCAGAATTCCTTGGGATCTTACAACGGGGTGGTGCAACTGATCGTCCGCGACCAGCGCACTGGCGTGTTGGCGGGAGCGTCCGACCCTCGGGGAGACGGGCAGGCAGTGGCCTATTGATGGGTCGTATGCTGAGTCTTGCCTGTGCTCACGAAATCAGGATCCGGCAACTGCTGGTCACCTTTTGCGTTCTGGCCATCTGCGTCGCGGCTTGCCAACCTGTGACACCGGCAGCGCCGGTTGGACCGTCTCTGACATCGCCGCCACCAGCAACGGTGTCGCCCACCATGATCAATCCGACGCCGACCGACACCGACGCCGCAGCGGCTTCAGCCACAGCGCCACGCCCAACACCTACTTCATCCCAGTCAATGCCTACTCCCACGCGAACCTTGCCACCCACAACGGCGCCTTCGGGTACGGAGCGGTCACTGCGGCTGCAAACGCCGGCGCTGACGCCGGCTGATGCGGCCGCCGGCCTGACGCAAATGCTTGAGGCAATCACCCGGCCGCGAAGCATCAACGCTGATGCCATGTGGGCGTTCTTCATTTCAGACAGGACCATTCCCACCAGCTCTGCCGGAGCAGAGGCCGAGGAAACCCAGGCCAAATTGCTGGAGATGTGGCACTCCGACAATGTTTGCTACGCGAAGCTGGAAGAGGAAATCGCTGTCCTTGGCCAGGATAATCAGGTTAGCCCCGTAGGGTACAGGCAGTATCTTGACTACATCAACGGGGAGTTGTCGCCCTGCCTGGACGAACAATTGCCGTTGGTGGATGCCCAGCAATTTTTCGGCAACTCAACTGCCATTCGCGCTGAACGCATCACCAAGTGGCTCAACGCCAGTTGGCTTGAACTTGAAGAGGAGGGGCAGCTTCCTGACACCGCGCCTTGCGGCGACATTTTCGATGCTCATCTCCCCGACGCCATAGCGGCTGCCGATCCGGAACAACTCTCGGCGGCCTGGAGCGCCGCTTTGAATGAGCGGTTCCAATGCCAATATGAGCCATTGCAGCAGGCGAATGAATTTTCGGATTTGGGCGATGCGCACCTGTTCACGCTGTCATTGCACGACAGACGTACCATCATCACGTTGCAGACCACACTAATGGGACACGTGATCGCCATAGGGTTGGGGAGGTCTTATGACGAATGCTGGTCCGACTTTGCCGCCAGCATCCCCGAGATGGCGGCGGTCAACGACCCGGCAGAGTTGTACGATGCTAGAAACGCCGCCCTGGAAGCTCTGTACGCATGCATCGCGAAATTGCCCGTGACCAACCCCTTTGTTCAGGAGAGGTAAGGCTGGCAATGCCGGCGGCGGGTTGGCCGTCACCGATCCGGAAAATAGTAAATCGCCGGCAGCCCGCGGTACCGTTCGTCGAAGTCCATCCCGTAACCTACCACGAAGCGGTTGGGGATGGTGAAGCCCACGTAGTCGTAGCGTACCGTCACCTGCCGGCGTTCCGGCTTGTCCAACAGTGTGCAGTAGCGCAGGGATGCCGGCCCCAGGCGGCGAAGGTAATCGGTTACGGCGACGCCGGTGTGGCCGGTGTCGGCGATGTCATCTACTATGAGGACGTGCTGGCCTCCGATGTGCTCTTCGCCCAGCGTTGCGGCGACGCGTACCGTACCGCTGGATTCGGTGCCGCTGCCGTAGCTGCTGGCGCGCACGAACTCGAGCCGGTGTACATTGGCGCGTAGCGTTCGCAACAGATCGGACGCGAAAATGGCCGCGCCCTTCAGGACACACACCATCACTAGGCCGGTGCTGGCGTAATCGCGGTCGATTTGTCGGGCTAACTTGGCAATGCCCGAGCGGAGTTCCGCCTCGGAAATCAACAGGGCGAGCCCGTCGTGCAGCATTACACGTCCAGGTTCTGCACTTCGGTGGCGTGGCTCTGAATGAAGTTCTTACGAGGGCCGACTTGCTCGCCCATCAGCATGGCGAACACGCCGTCAGTGTCGGCGATGGTGTCAACGTCGTCGAGGTCGTTGATGGTTACGCGCAACATTTTGCGGGCCGCCGGGTCCATGGTGGTTTCCCAGAGTTGGTCGGCGTTCATCTCTCCCAGGCCCTTGTAGCGTTGCACCGTAGGCTCCGAACGCGCTGTTGACATGCGCTTGACCAACGTGTCCTTTTCGTCCTCGGAATAGGCGTAGGCAATGCTACGGCCCCGCTGCACGCGGTACAGAGGCGGTTGCGCGATGTACAGGCAGCCATCCTCAATCAGCTGCCGCATCCGCCGGTAGAAGTAGGTCAGGATGAGCGTACGTATGTGGGAGCCGTCCACATCGGCGTCGGTCATGATGATGATATGGTGATAGCGCAGTTTGGAAATATCAAACGCTTCGCCCTCTCCGGTTCCCACGGCGGAGATGATGGCGCGAATTTCCTCATGGCCGAGGATTCGCTCGATTTTGTCGAGAAAGCGCTCCACGTTGAGGATTTTGCCCTTCAGCGGAAGAATGGCCTGGAATTGTCGATCCCGACCCATCTTGGCGGAGCCCCCGGCCGATTCACCCTCCACGATGTACAGTTCGGATTTTGCCGGATCCCGTTCGGAGCAATCGGCGAGTTTGCCCGGTAACGAGGTGCCATCCAACGCGTTCTTGCGCAACACCAGGTCGCGGGCGCGGCGGGCGGCTTCTCGAGCGGCATGGTTGGTCTGGACCTTGTCCAAGATTCCCTTGGCCGCGGTGGGGTTTTCTTCCAAAAATCGGATCAACCCTTCACCGGTGGCCGTTTCCACGCGGCTTCTAACTTCAGGATTGCTGAGCTTGTTCTTTGTCTGACCCTCGAACTGGGGGTCGCCTAGTTTCACGCTGACCACTGCCACGAGACCGCCCCGTGTATCCTCGCCGCTGAAAGACTCCTTGGGGTCTTTCAGGACGTTTTGTTTGCGGGCGTAGTCGTTCAGAACACGAGTGAGAGCCGACCGGAACCCGGCCAGATGGGTGCCACCTTCGGAGGTGAGGATGCAGTTGGCGAAGGTGCGCTCGTCAGCGGCCAAATTATCGTGTCCATCGGTATGATGATACTGAAACGATACTTCCACGTCGGCGTCTTCAGCGATGCGTTGATAGTAAAACGGGTCGGGCATCACCACGTTGCGCTTGCGATTGATGTTGCGCACCATACTAGCCACGCCGGTGTCAAAAAAGAAGCACCGCTCAATGTCCCCGTTGCGTTCCGCTTCGTGGAATTCGCTAACCAGGCAAATCTCTAGTCCTTTATTCAGATAGGCCGTCTGGCGCAACTGGGCAACCAACCGACCGAAGTCATAGGTGATCTCGGGAAAGATCTCGGGGTCGGCGTAGTAGGTCACGGCGGTGCCTTGCTTTTTCACCCGCTGATGGCGCACCAGATCGGTGGTGGGAATACCGCGTTGGTAGTCCTGCGTGTACCGCAGGCCACCGCGGAACACCTCGGCACGGAGTTTGGAGGCCAGGGCGTTGACCACGGACGCGCCAACGCCGTGCAAACCTCCGGATACTTTGTAAGCGACGCCGTCGAATTTGCCGCCGGCGTGCAGGGTGGTCATCACAGTTTCCAACCCGGATACGCCGGTATCGGGGTGAACGTCGACCGGGATGCCACGGCCATTGTCGGACACGCTGACCGCGCCGTCAGCTGCGATGTGGAGATCGATGCGATCACAGTGGCCCGCCAAAGCCTCATCCACCGCATT
Organism: Dehalococcoidia bacterium; assembly: GCA_965197635.1. GTDB lineage: Bacteria > Chloroflexota > Dehalococcoidia > Lucifugimonadales > UBA3495 > Bin87. Next base: position 1,354,179 of record CBDANN010000008.1, on the reverse strand, counting down.
ATCTAACAGCTCTTTAATCAGATGATGCAGGCCGTCAACTCCGGTACTGCCAATATACATTCCCGGCCTGACCCTGACTGCCTCAAGTCCTTTAAGTACTTGTATATTGTCTGAAGTATATTCAGAAGATTGTTCGTTTGTCGATAACGTCACTTGTTGGGTCATCTTGTTACCACTCTCCGCGCCGAAGCGGTTGGCATGTCTGGCTTGCAAAGCATTAGTGTGATGTAAGAAATCACCATATGTAGTGTCGAAACTCCCATAATTATACCAGAATCAGGGAACCATCGCCAGACAGCCGGCGTCACTAAAACGGGATTTTCGATAGAAACTGTTGTCATTTAGGGGAGCAACAGAACTCCAGAACGACTGCCAAATAATCATTAACCCGGTAGGGTCGGTCAAGGGACATCGTTCGGCGACGCATAATACCAACGACCCGACAACAGGCTCGATATAGCCAGACGCATGGGTTCAAAAAGAGGTTGTGGCGGGTCATTCAACGGAAACCATCCGTAATCGCCGAAGGAGCCGTCCGCCGCCAGGGGCATCGGTTCCTGATCGCCGATGTCGCCGAGGAACTCTACGTCAACATAATGCCGGTCGTAGGCGACGATATTGCTCAAGCAAAGGGCTCGTAGCTCACCTATGGTCACACCCAATTCTTCCTGGGCTTCCCGCCGCGCGCAGTCTTCCAGGGATTCTCCGAACTCCAAATGGCCGCCGGCGGAGCCCCAGGTCGCGTCACCGTGGGAGCCGCTACGTTGCGCCAGAAAGACCTTTCCGTCGCGGATAAACACCACACCCACTCCCACCAGCGGACGATTTTGCTGCGCGATCACAGGTGCGAGTATAGCATAGGCGGGACCGAGCTTCGGGACGAAAAAAAGTTGTCCGGCTATCAGGCTCGGTGCTAGACTGCTGGCATCGATACCGTGATAATTTTTGGAGACTGCCCGGATGTCTGTTGAATTTGCTGCCGAAGAATTGCCCGTGTCCCGTTCTGGCCAAAGCGCACTGTCAGTGTGCGAAACTGCGGCGCGCCAGGCCGGAAAGATGGTTGTGGCGCGGTTTCGCAGCGACGTGGAAGTAAGCCTAAAAGGGCGCGCTAACGTGGTGACCGATGTGGACCTGGCTTCCGAGCGCCTGATCCTGGAATATGTGGGCGCGGAGTATCCTGAGTTTGGGATATTGTCCGAGGAGTCGGCGCCCATAGAAGGCTCGTCACCTTACACCTGGGTGGTGGACCCCATTGACGGAACTCGCAACTTCGCCGAAGGCATCCCTCACTTTTGCATCGTAGTCGCCATAGCGAGGGGCGACCAGGTAGTAGCCGGCGTTACCTACGACCCGGTGAGGGACGAGATGTTCGCCGCGCAGCAGGGACAGGGGGCTACCCTGAACGGGGAGGCTATCCAGGTGTCGAACCGGAACGAGATCGACGAAGCCGTGCTCGGTTTTGACTTGGGTTACAACTTCGACGAGGCCAAACTACTGCTTGAAATGACCAGCGGGATGTGGCCCCAGGTGCAGGCGTACCGGCTGATGGGTTCCAGCGCGCTGAGCCTGGCGTATACCGCGTGCGGGAGAATAGATCTGTACTTCCACCACAGCCTGTCGGCTTGGGACATCGCTTCAGGAGTCCTGCTCGGACGGGAAGCCGGCGGCGTAGTTCTGGATCGAGCTACGGTGGAAGACGCTACGCTGTTTTCGCCGGGTCTGATTGTCTCCAACCCGACTTTGGTAGGGCAGTTTCTGGCGCTGACCGAGGGGACGGCCTGGCGGGGGATGTAACAAACCGGGCGCGCACCCGTTTGCTTCATTGTGGTTATTGGGCGTGGGTTGGCGCTTCCCAGGAGCATAGGTTTGGCGCGTGGAATCAAGATGTCGTGATTGTACCCGCAGCCACCAGCGAATTTATTTCCTCTGGCGTGTATCCGTGCTCCAGCAGGATCTCTTCGCTGTGTTGCCCGAGGGCCGGACCGCGAGTTCTGATGGTCCCCGGAGTGGCAGAGAGTTTAACCGGCACTCCGATGTTGTTTAGTTCGCCCAGCTCGTCGTCTTCCAGTATTACCTTCATGTCTCGGGCCACGACCTGCTCGTCGGCGTACACTTGCGCCATATCATAAATCGGGCCGGCGACCACGCCGGCCGACTCCAATTGTTCCATCCAATAGTCGGTGGTGTGTTCCCTCAGAATGCCCTCCAGGAGTTCCGCGAGCTCCGCTTCTCGTGCCTTTCGGTCGTTGGGTTCCTTGTATCGGGGGTCTTCAATCAGGTCCTGCTGACCAATGGCGCGGCAGAACTGCTCCCAGGTAGGTTGCGAAGCCGCGCCGATGTTGATGTATCCGTCGGAGGTATGGAGGGCTTGGTATGGCGCGTTGACGCGGTGGGCTGAGCCCAGCGGGCCGGGTATCTCTCCGTTGGCGAAGAATTCGGATGACTCCCAGATCGTGAAGGCTATGCCGGCTTCCAGCAGAGAGCCGTCAACCTGCTGGCCCTGGCCGGTTTTCTGGGCGTGGATATATGCAGCCAGGATACCGAAGGCGGTGAAGCTACCCGCTCCGATGTCCGTGATGGGGACACCGACTTTGGCCGGCGGGCCGCTGGGGAAGCCGGTTACCGACATGAGCCCGCTCATACCCTGAGCCACCAGATCGAATCCGCCCCGGTTCCGATAGGGTCCGGTTGCGCCGAATCCCGAAATGCTGGCGTAGATCAGGCGTGGGTTGATCGCCGCCAGGGTCTCGTAACCCAATTCCAGGCGATCCATGACGCCGGGTCGGAAGTTCTCTACCACGATGTCAGCCGTTTCCGTCAGGCGGCGGAAGATGGCTTTGCCTTCGTCAGACCGCAGGTCGAGGGCTATGCTCCGTTTGTTGCGGTTGAGGGCAAGGAATCCGGCGGCAATGTCGTTGGTCAGGCGTGAACCCATGCGACGGGTGTCGTCGCCGGTACCGGGGCGCTCAATCTTGATGACGTTGGCGCCCATGTCGGCCAGCAGCATGGTGCACATGGGCCCGGCCATAATCTGCGTCAAATCGAGCACCTTGACGCCGGACAGCGGGCCGGCCGGGTGGTTATTCTGGCTTCGGTTGTTCTGGGTCATTGCGGTCCCCTGACGGTTGGTTTGACGCCCGTACTGGCAGTCCGGATAATGCGGCAATGGGTTGGAGCGACAATATGGGCGAGATTATACTCGGCGACAATCTGGATGTCCTGCGGACGCTGCCTGATGGCGGGTTCCAGTTGATCTACGTCGATCCACCCTTCAACACCGGCAAGTCCCAGTCGCGCACCCGGATTAAAGTCACCCCGGATGCTGAGGGGGATCGCACCGGGTTCCAGGGCCGACGCTATCGAACTGAGGTAGTCGGCACCAGCGAATACGCAGATATCTTCGACGACTACATTGGCTTCCTGCGGCCCCGCATGGAGGAAGCATATCGGGTGCTGGACGACCACGGCAGTCTGTTCTTCCACGTTGACTACCGGGAAGTTCACTACTGCAAAGTGATGCTGGATGAGATTTTCGGCCGGGACTCCTTCATCAACGAAATCATCTGGGCCTACGACTACGGCGGCCGCCCCAAAACCCGCTGGCCGGCCAAGCACGACAACATCCTGTGGTACGCCAAAGACCCCGACAATTACACCTTCAACTATGATGCCATTGACCGCATCCCATACCTGGCTCCAGGGCTGGTCGGCCCTGAAAAGGCCGCCCGCGGCAAGACCCCCACCGACGTCTGGTGGCATACGATAGTAACGGGCAGGGAAAAGGCCGGCTATGCCACCCAGAAACCGCTGGCCATCATCAGTCGCATCGTTCGCGTCCACTCCAACCCCGGCGACCATCTGCTGGACTTCTTCGCCGGCAGCGGCACCCTGGGCGATGCGGCTTACCGCGAAGGCCGGGATTTCACGTTGATAGACAACAACCCCGAGGCGCTGCGGGTGATGCGGCGGCGGCTGGCCTACCCCGGCGTTGTTGTGTGCGGTATTAATGAGCAGAGCCATACCGATGAACCTGAAACAGCACCCAAATTGCTTTAGGAGAATTATGACTCCGCAAATTCGTGTCCCCGAAGTCCAACGCCTTGCCGACATCGCAGTCGGGCTGTCCAAAGATTATAGAACCGATAATGACCCGTGGGCTGGCAGTCCTTTTGCCTGGCTCAAAAACATTCCGTCAGGCACACGCGGCAAAGCAATTCAGGAGTTGGTGGAAAGATTGTGTACTGACTTGGGACTGGAAGTCACACCATCACCGGATAGCGATGCGGACCGGATTATCGCAGGGTTACGCACAGAAGTTAAAGGTTCCACACTATGGAAAAGCGGCATCTACAAATTTCAGCAAATTCGCGACCAGAATTACCGAATCCTCGTATGCTTGGGATCAGCCCATTTGATGCCCATTGCTGGGCAATCCCGAAGGACAAAGCAATGGCATTATGGGACGCCGGCATAGTACGGTCCCAACACGGTGGAGCCGGAAGCAGTGATACTGCATGGATTACAGTAAATCCCGCCACCCCACCAGATTGGCTATTCCCTTACGGTGGAACCCTAGCCGCCGGCCTAGCGCAGATACAATCCCTCACCCGCCAAATCTGATACCATAAAAAACCATACTACCTAAGAGTGTTGCCACCATGACCACCCCAACGAACTCGGCCGACGAAACGGATCCCATGACTTTTGCGGAGCTTCGTATATTCATCGACGAAGCCGGCCCAACTTACGATCCAATCCTGGGCAACTGGATACCCCGGGACCATGTTCAGTTAGACGGTATAACGGCACTTTGCCAACGCCGTTCAGATCTGTTTGCCAGCGCGCTGAATTTGAGCCATATTGATGCCATTCCGTACATGGAGATGCTGACAATCGTCAACAACGCCGCTGATCGGGGCATTATCAGCAATAGCATGGCTGTAGACCTCTATGGTGCCAGCGCTTATTTTTTGCGGACGGCGCGCTGAAGACGGCCTGCTTGTCTATATGCTTGTTCAAGCAGATTTCGTCATCCGTAAAACACACGTGAAACAAGCCTTGTCGAAAGCGCGCTGGTGGGAAGAAATTTTGCGCCACGATGGCGCCCCCGAGGAAACCGGGTTAGCTATCCCGGTTGTCGCCGGTGAACGGCTGTACACGGATTCCTATGGAATGACGGAGCCTTTATATGGGGCCTGCTATGTCCGTATTTGAAAATGACTTGGAGCGTATCCAAATGACCGCAGCTAACCGCATAAAACAGGACGCCGATTTCATCTTTCACGAGCTGACCCGATCCATCTGCCCCGAATGCAAGGTGGTCATCGACGCCCAGGTAATCATCCGTGACAACAAGGTCTATATGCGGAAGAGGTGCCCCGAACACGGTTGGTTCGAGGGCATCATCAGTTCCGACGCCGAGATGTACGTCGGCAGCATACGGTTCAACAAGCCGGGAACCATCCCGTTGGATTTCAGCACCGAAGTCAAAGACGGCTGTCCGCTGGACTGCGGGCTTTGCCCGGAACACAAGCAGCATATCTGCCTGGCCCTGATTGAAGTCAACACCGCTTGCAATCTTGATTGCCCGGTGTGTTTTGCTGACGCCGGCGCGGGCTACAACCTCACCTTGGAGCAGGTGGAGTCGATGCTGGACCGCTTCGTGGAGATAGAAGGCGACCCGGAAGTGGTCCAGTTCAGCGGAGGCGAGCCCACCATCCACCCACAATTGCCGGAGATGATACAAGCGGCCAAGGATCGGGGCATTCGCCAGGTGATGATCAACACCAACGGGATCCGCCTGGCCCGCGATGACCGGTTCCTGGCTCAGATGGCGGCCCTGGACCCGGTGGTCTATTTCCAATTCGACGGACTACGGGAAGAAACTTACCAGACGATTCGCGGAGAACCGCTGCTGGAAACCAAGCTACGCGCCCTGGATCGGTTGTCTGAAGCAGGTATGACCGCGGTGCTGGTCGCCGCCATAGAGCGCGACGTGAACACCGATGAGGTGGGCGCAATCGTTGAATTCGGATTGAAGCACCCCGCGGTTCGAGGCGTCGTGTTCCAACCCGTGACGCACGTGGGTCGGCACATCGAGTTTGATCCCATGACCCGAGTTACCATTCCCGACATCATCCACGGCGTTGTTGACCAGTCGGGCGGGCGGTTCGTGTTGGAAGACTTCGTGCCGGTGCCGTGCTGTTTCCCGACTTGCCAGGTCAATTCTTACCTTTTTGTGGACGGCGACACGGTTACACCTTTGCCCCGTCTCCTGGATATCGACCAGTATCTGGATTACATAACCAACCGTGCGCTGCCCAAAGCCCCAAATGCGTCGGACATTCAGGCCGCACTGGAAGGATTGTGGTCGGCGTCAGCCGTAGCCGGCAGCGAAAAGACCGCCGGCCAGTTTGAATGCGCCTGCGGACCGGGACTGGACCTACCCTACGAGTTGAACCACCTCAAAGAGCACGTCTTCCAGATCGCCATCAAGGACTTCCTGGACGCCTGGACGTTCAACGTCAAGCAGGTGATGAAGTGTTGCGTCGGGATCCTGACCCCGGACGGGCGGGCCATCCCGTTTTGCTCCTACAATTCGGTTGGGTATCGGGAGCAGATTCGGGAGCAGTTGACCCTGGAACAGGGCCGGCAGAAAATTCTGTCCGTGGCCCAACGCCACCACGAACCGGACGGCAATGTGCCATCCGATGCTTGACACTTACGCAGCCAAAATTTGCTGCGCCGATCTATATTCGTCGGAACTGGCGCGGCTGATTCTGGGAGATAGCCTCCATCCGGGAGGTTTGCGCGCCACCAATCGCTTGGGCCGCGCCATGGGCTTGCAACCCGGCTGGCGGGTATTGGACCTGGCCTGCGGGTTGGGAACCAGCGCGATGGCAATCTCCAGGGTGTTCCGGTGCCAAGTCACCGGTTTGGAACTCGGCGCAGCGGCGGCTGACGAATCGCGCCGGCGCGCTTTACAGCAACCCATACCGGCAGACGTCGCTTTCGTGCGCGGCGATGCCGAGATGCCCCCGTTTCGTGAGGGATCGTTCGACGCGGCGATCATTGAGTGTGCCACCAGTCTGTTCGTCGATAAAGCAGCGGCCATCACGCGGGTACGTCGCCTCCTGAAACCGGGCGGCGTGATCGGAATCTCTGACGTAACCGTGGAACCCGGCAGCCTCCCGCCCGAGTTGGATGGAACTGTGGGCATGATGCTGTGCCTCACGGACGCGCTGCCGGCGGGTGGCTACCAGCATCTGCTGGAGCGGGCGGGTTTCGCCACCTTAAACCGGGAGGACTTGTCGGCGGAAGTGTTGGGGTTGCTGGCCGAATTGCGAAGCAAGTTGGCGCTGGCGAACGGAACGGTTGGGCCTGCCCCTGAACTGGCAGTTGACTTATATGACGCTGCTCCCTCATTGTTGGACGGCGTTGAAGAACTGGTTGCAAGCGGAAAAATCGGGTACTGGCTGTACGTTGCGCTTAATCCGGACTGAATCGTTTTGTTTGTGCTATCATTCGCTGCCCGATGAATTGCTTGCCGTTTTATGTTGTTTGACGAAATCCTTCCCCTGGTCCCCCGGGTACTGGCGGCATCGCTGGTGGGTTACCTTCTGGGCAGCATTCCGTTCGCCTACCTGGTGGCAAAGCTGAAGGGGATCGATATTTTCGCCACCGGGAGCGGTCGCGCCGGCACTGCCAACGTCTTCTGGCACGTGGGCCGGCGGGGGGGAATGCTGGTGTTCGCCTCCGACGTGGTGAAGGGCGCCGTGGCGGTCGCTGTCGCCTTGATGCTCGGCGTGCCGGAGTTGTGGGGGATGCTGGCGGGAGCTGCTGCCATCGCCGGACACTGGAAGAGCCTGTTCACCGGATTCAAGGGCGGAGACGGCATGGTTGTGCTGGTGGGCGTTTCGCTGGCCTATCTGAGTTGGTACATCCTGGTGGGAATTGCCGTCGGCATTGGGACGGTGCTGCTGTTCCGACGTTCGGTCTTCCGCTCTTCCATCGGGATCTTCCTGGGATACGGGGCCATGCTGGCGTTGAACACGCTGCACGGCGAAAACTGGGCCGTGATGTTCGGCGTAACCGCCCTGGCGATGGTGGTCATCACTCACAACGTGCTGACCCATGCGGACCACCGGACAGAGACGGTTTCGGCCGCGAACGATCCCGACCTGCTAATCGAGGACCGTCCCGAGATCCTCGACGAAGCCGCGCGTCTGAGTGAAGAGGCCATTTTGCGCGAGGTGATCCCACCTGACGAAGAAGGGGAAGCGCAACGCCAATAAGGGATCGGAGGCTAACCGTTCCGGTGGCTTTCACGGAGCCGGGACAAGTCCAACACCCACGCGAGCGCTTCGTCAGATTCGGCTTCAGCATACAGGGCAGGCTGCAGGCGCACGGCCTCTGCAAGCTGTTCGGAGCAGCGTGCGATGTCTCCTTGATCCGCGTACAACCTGGCGGCGTTGTAGTAGGCTGGGGCGAATCCCGGTTCCATCTTTTGAGCAGCCAAATAGTCGGCTAGAGCTGAATCAGTCTGGCCCAGGCTTTCTTGCGCCGCTCCCCGGTTGCTGAGCACTTCGGCGAAATCGGGTTTCAGCGCTAACGCCGCGTCATAGTCAGCGATCGCTTCGGAGTATTGCCCCAGCGCGTCGTGGGCCAGGCCACGATTGTTGATGGCTTCCACGTCGGTGGGCCTCAACTCGATGGCCGCGCTGTAGTCGGCGGCTGCCTCGCGATAACGGCCCAACCGGTAAAACACCCGGGCCTTGTTGAAATGGGCGTCGGCGTTGTCGGGATTGTACTTCAGGGCGCGTACAAAGTCGACGCTAGCGCCGTCAGCATCACCCAACTCATCCCGGGCCACGCCCCGGTTGAGATAGGCGTTGGATATGTCCGGGCGAAGGGCCACCACGTCATCGAAAGCCCGGATCGCTTCCTCATAACGACCCAGGTTGTTCAGCACAATCCCCCGATTGTAGTGAGCTTGCAGATAGCCCGGATCGAGGTTGATGGCCGTTGCGTAATCCTCCAAAGCTCCGGTGGGGTCGCCAGTATCATCTCTGGCATTACCCCGTTGGTAGTAGGCGGGCGCGGATAGAACGTCCAGTTTCAGCGCCTCGGTGAGAGCGCACACGGCGCCGTCGGGATCGCCGCGCCTGAGACACGTAACGCCAAGGTTGAAGTGGACCGCGTAATCTCTCGGCTGAAACCCGGCGAGCGCCCGGTAAACGGCCAGAGCTTCAGCGTACCGACCAATGGAGAAACAGCCGTTGCCAAATATCAGGCTGCCTGGGCGTTGACCCTCGGGTAGTCCGGGGTCCGCTTCGGTCAAACTGTCCAACAGGACCGCAACCTCCGTTGCAGCCTCACCTTGCAACCGGCCACCGCGCGGTCGAGGCGTGAGCGTCGCCGATCCCAAGCCGTGCCACTCCAGGAGGCCGGCCAATCGGCCCAGCAGTTGGTCGGCGGACATGTCAGGTTGTGATGACATTGCGCGGTCGTCAGTAACCGACGGTCTCGACGACGGCAGCGGATCAGAGGGTGGAAACCCTGCCGTCGCCCATTTCGGGAAGAAGGGATATCTGAGCCAACGCCAAGGCCGAGTAGTACGAAACGGTCATGGTCAAGTCAACCACCCCCCGATCTCCCAGAAACTCTCGTACTGCCTCGAAGTTCTCATCAGAGACGTTCTTCTCTCGAATCATCTGCTGCACGAAGCCGGCGATGGCAGCCGGCTTGCCTTCCAGACACCCCGGAGCCTGCCAGGTGCGGATACCCTCGATGGCTTCGGCGGAAACCCCGGCATTGGCGGCAGCGACGGCGTGGCCGGTCCATTCGATGCCGGAGTCCCATTCCCGCGCCACGAGTATGATGGCCAGTTCTTTCAGGTCGTCGGGCATTGCAGACTGGAAGCGCAGCGTCGCACCCAGAGAGGTCAGATGGCCGGCCGCTTGCGGACTGTGCAGCAGCGCCCGAAACTGGAGACCGACTTCGGGCGCTCCGCGATCTTCGCGAATCCGGTCGTAAATTGCCTGCCCTTCCGAATCGAGCTCTTCTCGCGCCACATAAGGAACACGTGCCATGGGGATACCCTCCGGCTGAAACTGGCGACAAGGATACCATCTACGGTGACAGCGCGGTAGCGATGGGTTATCCTTCGCTCATGCTCAGCGACTTGTGGGTCATCGCCGCTGCCATCCTCATAATCGCCGGCCTCCTCGCCAGCCAGTTGCTGCTGATTGTCGTGGGCGTCCTGGTGTTGCTGATCTGGATCACCGGCAAGCATTGGCCCAGATACGCCTTTCGCCGGCTCAGTTACTCCCGTAGATTGGAGCGGCATCGAGCGTTTATCGGCGACGAGATTGATTACTTCATCACGGTGGACAACGGCAAGCTCCTGCCGATGATTTGGCTGGACATCTCCGACGCGTTTCCCATCGGACTGCAAACCGGCGGGACCCACCAGCGGGGCGTCGGGGCCGAGGCCGAGCTTGACCACCGGATCACCACATCGTTGCTGCCCTACCAACGCGTGACGTGGCGTTATCGCATACGTTGCCGCGCCCGGGGCAACCATCGCATCGGGCCGGCGCGTTTGCGCAGCGGTGACATGTTTGGCATCGCCGCCACCGAGCAACTGGTTTCCGACGTGGAATATTTGTTGGTATATCCGCGGATCGTGGAATTGCGGCAGATGATGGCCTTGTGGGAACGTCCTTTGGGAGCCAGCCGAGGGCGTCGATTTATCCAGGACGATCCGAGCCGGTTCGTGGGTCTGCGCGATTACCGGCCATCGGACCCGCTGAAGCATATTGACTGGAAGGCAACCGCCCGGCACGGCAAGCTGGAGACGCGCGTTTTTGAGCCGGCGGCCACGCGGCACATGCTGATCGCGCTGAACGCGCGCACCGGTGATGCGGCATGGCAAGGCAGCAACCGGCGGCTTTTCGAGCGAGCGGTGACCGTGGCCGCATCCGTGGCGGAGTACGCCGCGAGGGAAGGATTCACGTTCGGATTGGTGAGCAACGCGGTCGCGTCTTATTCCAGCAAGTGGATGTCAGTACCTTCCGGAGGCGGTAACCTGCAGCTGGAAGCAGTGCTGGAATCTCTGGCAATGGCCGGCCCGTTTTGGGTCGCGGAGCTTTCGGCGGTGCTACGCACCGAAACGGACACGTTGGCTACCGGAGCCACCGTGGTGTTGGTGACGGCTATCATGTCCCGGGCAGTGGTGCAGGAGACCGACGAGATCCGCCGGCGGGGCCACCGAGTGGTCATTTTTTACGCCGGAGACGGCACTCCCGGTCCGGCGGCTGCCGAACTGCCGCCGGAGGTTTCGGTGTTCCTGGCCGGTTCGAGCCTGGCTGCTCTCGAAGAGACCTGGCGGGAAGACTGGGCGGACCTTCCGCCCGGCGAACCTGTCTCCGAGCGGGCGTAACATGGGCAACTTCGCCAGAATCGCGTTGATCACCGCTATCGCTCTCTTCCTGGAGGGTTTCGCAGTCTATCTGGGGTGCCGGCTGTTGGCCAACGCCATCCGGTTGCCGGAGGCGGCAATCCCTTTGGGGATTGCGGTTTTGGCCATGGGTTGGTCGTTCCTCCTGTCCTGGTATGTGCAGACGATACGGTTTTCGCTCAATCTGAGGGGCATTATCGGCTTGGTGTTGAGCGCGGTTTCGGTTCTCGTGCTGGCGGGCGTGAGCATGGGAATAGGATGGTTTCCAATCGGCGAAGTGATGTCAGGCGACCTCCGCACCGCCGCTGCCCTGGGCGTAACCGCGGTTTTCATGTTGCTGCTGTGGTGGCGGGGAACCGCAATTGCCCGGGACGACGTTACGCTGGACGTCGTGAGGAACGCTTTCGTGCGAGGTGTGGTCATCGTCATCGTAGCGGCGGTCGCCGACACGTTGCTTCCGGCCTCGATCCTTGGATTACCGGCTATTTTGTTGTTCTTCGCAATCGGCTTGACCGGGCTGGCGGTGGGCAGGTTCACCGCCGAGGGCGGAACCGGCAGGATGAACCGGGGCTGGATGATGGCGATAATAGGAAGCGTCGCCGGCGTGTTGACAGTTGCCGTTATCTTGGGCGCACTTGGTGTGGGAGGGTTGGACGATGTGGCTCGAACCATCGTAAGGGGCATCGCGTTCCTGGGCCTGTGGACGCTGCGACCCATCTTGCTGATGCTGGGTTTGCTGGCGGCGGGGCTGGTTGCCATCGGCAACTGGGTTTCCAGCTTTTTCGGAGGTGGAGACCTGAGCGGGTTGGAATTGGCCAGGTTGCAGATCCAGGAATTTCACGAGAGCCTGCGAGACGTCGAGGGAGAAGGCCCTCCCAACGTGATTCTGACGGTCATCAAGTGGCTGGCGTTTCTGGCGGCGGTATCACTGGCCGGTTGGGTGCTCTTCCGGATGTTCCGACGCCGTCGTCTCATCGGTGGCAGCTACGCAGAAGGGGAGACGCGGGAATCAATATTCACCTGGGAGGGAGCCGGTCAGGACGTTGCGGATACTTTGGCAGGTTGGGCGAACTGGGCGGCCAATCTGCGTCGCCGCCGGCCACCTCCGGTGACTCCCCGTGAGGTGTATCACCGTATGCTGGAAATAGCGACGGCGGTCGGGTTCCCTCGCCGCGACTGGCAGACGCCTGAGGAACACCGGCACGTGGTCCGCGAAACGCTGCCCGGACCGCCGGCTAGGCGCATCGTCAACCGATTTCAGCGGTACTTCTATGGCAACCGGCGGGACGAAGCAGACCCGCCGGCGATGTCATCGCTGCTGGAAGACCTGGACGAACTCGGCCCACGGCAATAGCCCGGTAACGAATAAGCCGCTACCGGAATTGGGGAACCACTTCCTCCGAGATCACCCGCATCAAAGTCCGTAGGCGTTCCACATCGCCCGTGTTGAGCGCTAGGACTATGTGTTGCACGCCGGCATCTCGATACGCGGCGATCCCGGCAATCATGGCCGAGGGATCATCACCCGGCAGGCGAGAACGATCCGCAGCGCGCTGGCTGGATGGGCCACCGTGGGCTTCCACCTCCACCCGAGCGGACATAACCAGGTCGTCGGGATTCCGCCCGGCCGCCTCCGCGAGCTCACGGACCCGTTGGCGTCCGATGGCGAAATCCTCAGCGCTAACTCCCGATGGATGCCACCCGTCGCCTCTCCTTGCGGCGCGCCGCAACGCGCCGGGACTACTGCCACCGACCCAGAGTGGCACGTGAGGGGAACCCGCCACCGTCTGCAAGGGTTTGGGCGCAAATTTGAGATCTTGGAAATCCCACCGCTCGCTGTTGTAACTGGGGTCTTCGTTCGACCACAATTCCCGCATCACGTCGATGGATTCGTTGGTGAGCGAACCCCGCTGGTTGAGCGGGATGCCCAAGGCCTCGAACTCCGGCGTCATCGCCCCCACGCCTATGCCCAAAATAACCCGGCCGCCGGACATCCGGTCCAGGGTGGCGGCGTATTTCGCCAACTCCACCGGGTTGTGGTAGGGCAACACCATCACCGACGTACCCAATTTCACCGTAGAGGTCAACGCGGAGATGTGGGACAGGGTTGCCATTGGATGATAGTAGGGTTTGTCGTCCAATCTCTCGCGGATGTAGCCGTTGTTGAACAGATGGTCCATCACCCACACCGAGTCGTAGCCCAACTCCTCGGCCAACGGACCGAAGCTGACCACGGCCTGTGGATCCTCTACTCCCCAATTGTTGGGAATGGTTACCCCGAATTCCATCAGACAACCCCCGCTCGCAGCTTGATGACGCCCGGTCAGGCCGTTTTGACCGACTGCAGCAGCCGGGCGCATTCGATGGCGCCGACGGCACAATCGGAACCCAGGTTGCCGACCTTGCCGCCGGAACGGTTGATGGCCTGATCCATATTCTCGGTGGTGAGCACGCCGAACATGGTGGGCACACCCGTTTCGCGACCGACGGCGGCGATGCCGGAAGCGGCCTGATTGCAGACCATATCGTAGTGGCTGGTCTCGCCCCGTATCACGGCGCCCAGGCAAATAACGGCGTCGTATCGGCCCGATTCCGCCAGCGTTTTGGCGAGGACGGGCAATTCAAAGGAGCCGGGAACCCACGCGGTGGCGATGTCTCCGTCTCTGACCCCATACTGGGCCAGCGTGGACACCGCCCCCTCCATCAGGTTTTTGGTAACAACGTTGTTGAATCGCGCGGCCACCACGGCGACCCGTAGCCCGGCGCCATCCAGTCCCGCGTTCAATTCTTGCGGCAAACTCTCATCTCCTCGTGTCAGGAGCTGGGCGGCCGGTGGAATACCGGATACCCGCCGCGCCAGTGTACTACGATGCCGGGGACAGTGTCATTAGAGATTGGCGCACTTCGCCAAGCGTGCGTATTTCGCCCACCAGAATGGCTTTAGCCAAACCCCGAGCCTGCCGTTTTTGCCTGCCGCCAGTGATGTATTCCGCCGGCGATTTACCGTCTATCCGCGCCAACAGCAACGCGCCAAGCTGACGTACGATTGCTCGCTCCATCTCAGCGGGTGCGTAGCTGCCTCCGGCAGCTGACAGGTAGGCTGACCAGAATGCCTGCCCCGCCGCGTTATACCGGTCAACCAATTGGGGACGATAAATACTTTTCAGCGTTAGGTGGTTCAGCATAAACGCCAAGTCGAAGACCGGGTTGCCGAGATGCACGACCTCAAAATCCAGCAGGAACACCTCGGCAGACGATCCGGCAGGCACGACGATGATGTTCTTGGGGCTGTAATCGCCGTGCACCAGTGCGCACCGTCGATTCAGCATCTGCTGCGCTTCGGCTTCGATGACTTCCGCCACGTCTGGATGGGCGGCGGCAGTGGCTCGGTGATAGGGGTCGACACGAAGCTGGACGAAACTGTGTTGGTCGGCGAATTCCTGTAGCCCAGCGGGGATGTCATCGTCGGTCACCGCGGAGGATTGATGAATCACGCCAAGCAGATGACCTACCCGCCCCGCAACCGTGGTATCGACGTTACCGGACAGCAAGGCGTCTTTCCAGTTGAACCCGTCCCGGGGCGCGGCGGTCATCACGAAAAGATAGTTGTCGGGATCGTCTTGGATCACGTGGGGCAAGGCGCCCGGCGGGAGTACGTTGGCTAAATAGCGGAGGCTGGCGGCTTCACGATGCACGCGGTCCCGGTCCGCGAGCCATTCCTGGGCTACCCGCAAACGAGGCAACGACTGCTTCACCACAAAGTCGCCGGTCACACCGGGCACACTGACGCGCACCACATCGTTGGACACGCCACCGCCCAGGGACTCCGCCGTCGCCAGTTCAACTGAAGCCGGGGAGATGATCCCACGGTCAGCGAGATATGCGACGGCGTTTTTTTCCGTGAGATCGAACGGCATGTGAACTTCGTCGTTTGCCAGTCAGCGATCCGTCGCCTCTTCGGACACGGGCCTAGACTTTAGCCGCCACCTGGGAAGTAAAGTCTTCCAGGTGCCCGAGGGTTTCTTCCAGGTTTCCGTCGGCGCTGAGGCGCGCGATGTCCAGCACCAGATAGCTGACACCCATGTCCTGGTACTGGCGGATGTCGCCGGCAATCTGTTCGCTGCTACCCGTGAACTTGGCGCGGTCGGCGGCGGCATCGGTTCCCGTGATGCGGTAGTCGTGGGAGCGGTAAATTATCTGGATTTCGTCAGGGTCGCGGCCGGCCCGCTCCGCGGTCCTGCGGAGGCGGTCCATGCCGTTTTGAAGCGCTTCGGGCGTGCCCACCGGAAAGGCCGGATTGTTGCCGATGGGATACCAACCGTCGCACAAAGTGGCGGCGCGGCGGATGGCCGGCCGGCTTTCTCCTCCCACCCAGAAGGGCGGGTGAGGCTTCTGGACCGGCTTGGGCAGGAACCAGATGTCGGAAAAACTGACGTACTCCCCTTCGAACTTGGGATCATCGGAAGTCCACAGTTCTTTGAAGGCACGTATGTATTCGTCGGTGACTGCGCCCCGTTCGTCGAAGGGCTCGCAACCGACGGCCTCGAACTCTTCCCGACACCAACCGACGCCTACACCGACAATCAAACGGCCGCCCGACAGGACGTCCAAGGTGGCCAGGGCTTTGGCGGCCACCAACGGGTTGCGGTGGGGCACGATCAGCACGGAGGTTGCGAGCCGGATTTTCTGGGTGCAGCCCGCCATGTAGGCCAGGGCGGTTATCTGCTCCATGGCCTGTCCGGAAGCCGAACCGGGAAACTCGCCGGTTTCGGTGTAGGGATAGTCCGAAGCGATATTCTTGGGCACCAGAATGTGATCTCCCAAAGCGATCGAATCGAAGCCAAGGGCTTCGGCCCGCTGCGCGATAGTTGCCATGTGGTCGGGAGTAGAGAGTGGGCCGCGGCCGGGGAGGGTGATTCCGTACTGCATATTGACGACACCTCGTTGTGTGACACTGTAGATATTGGCTTATTCCGGCTCTCGGAAGGGCTCCACGCGCTTTGCCACCCACTGCATAGTTTCGGCATCCAGAGCCGGCCCCGGCGGAGCGCGGTCATAGTTGATGGCGAGATTGTAGCGTGCCGTATGGTGCATTGACGCCAGCAACGGGCCGAGGTCTGCCTCGGGTTCCGTGTCTCCCACCAATAATGGTAGTGTGAACTTGGGAATCGGGTCCTGAATCATAAAGGGAAACAGGTAAGCGTTGGGACGCCGTCGCTTTCTGCTGACCAGAATCCGGTAATGGCAATCAGGAACGGGGGTAGTCAGTGGCATCGGCTCGCCACCTCGCAACAGGTCAATTTCTACCAAGTTGACGTCCGATGCCAGAATGTCCTCGCGCTTGTCAAGATAGTCAGTTCGGCCGCTACCCTGAACCTTGTTGGTCGGAGACAGCACTTCGACCACGGTTACCACGCGGTCAGAGGGGGCCTCGCGGACTTCCAAGTATGTCGCTCGCACCGGAGCCGGTGTTTCAACGAGAATGCCATCCGCCGGCACGGGCGGCTCTTTGACCGCAACGCCGCCCGCCGCGCCGCGCTGCGTTGTTAGTGACAAGTCGGGGATCACGTCCCGGGTTTCGGCACGGACGGGCTCCTCTGGAACGACGGCGATCTCGAAGCGTTCTTCAAGGGCTATCCGGTACTGTGGCGGCAACAGCGGCCCCAGGCTATCCAGGAGGCGAGCAATCAAAGCGTTATGTACGCCCGGCCAGAGTCGCGGGCGCTCCAAGTAAGGATTCATCCCCGGGAAGGGGTTGTTGTAACGGGTATCCATCTGCGCCTCCTCGAGCGGGAGTTACAACTGACAGCTGGCTCCGGTTCAGTGGAACAATATTCCGCCGTTCACGTTGTAGGACTGCCCGGTGATCAGACTGGAGTCGGGGCCGGCCAGGAACGCCACCATGTTGGCCACGTCCTCCGCCTCGGCGATGCGGCCCAACGGGGTACGCTCGGCAGAGGCAGTCACCACCTGGGAGCGAAATTCCTCCTGGGTCATGCCGCGCTGTGCGGCCTGGTCGCGCTCCCAGTAACTCATCCGGTCGGTGTTGATAGGGCCGGGGCAGACCGCGTTCACTGTGATGCCGTGGGGCGCCAGGTCGAGCGCCGAAGCCTGGGTCAGACCGATTACCGCAAACTTGCTGGCGGAATAGGCCGCGCCGTCGGCGCTAGCCTGCTTGCCGGCATTGCTGGCAATGTTGACCACACGGCCGCCGTTCCCAAGCCTGACCATCTCCCGCCCGGCGTGTTTGGTACACAGGAACACGGCGGTGGTGTTGATGGTGAGGAAGTGTTGCCAGACCTCTTCCTCCAACTCGGTAACCGGCACTTTGTCGCGTCCGATGATGGCCCTGGCGTTGTTGACCATGATGTCCAACCGGCCGTAGTGGTTGACGGTTTCCGCCACCAGTCCCTCGATTTCGTCGCCGCTGGACAGGTCAGCGTAGATGGGCAACGCTCGCCGGCCCAATTCCCGTACTTGTTCGGCCACGCTGTCAATGGACTGCCACTCGGCGCGCACCTCCCCGGGTGGCAGGTCTGCGACGGGACGCCGCACGTCCGTAATCGCGACGTCGGCTCCCAGGGAAGCCAACTTGAGAGCGGTAGCCCGACCCACGCCGCGCATCCCGCCCGCCCCAGTGATCAACGCTACCTTGCCTTCCAAACTCATGATAAACACCTCATTGACAGGATGCCGTGCCGCTTGCGCAAGCATACCAAAAAGCCCCGTCAACTTGTAACCGGAACCGGGTTGCCTCGGGGAAATTTCGCCGCTCGTCATCGGGTGAGAGGCGTTACGGATTTCGTCATTCTCTGTGGCGAATATCGTCAGGGGGAGTGAGCGGCCGCCAATCACCGTTAGGCCGCGCGTCGCCGGGTTTTGGAACACGGCAGGAAACGCCGGGAGTCAATCAACGCCGGGGCTGGAATGGTTCACGTTCAGCGGGTTGGCGGCAGCATTGCGGTTGCCGTCGGAGCCGGACATCGGACACCGTCCGCCAGGCTCAGGTTGGGAGGAGCATTATCCGGACTGGTCCAGCGCCTGCCGGCCGTCTCCGTGGCAACGATCATTGGCGGAGAACGGGGATATTTGGCGATCTCACCGGGCTTTATCAGGGCGTCAACGGGCGTTTCAGTGGCGTCGACCGGGGGTTTTTGACGGGTGGAAAACGGCGGGATTGGGTTACGTCCCGTCAAGTGGTGTGGTTGGCGTCGGGAGCGTTCCGATTTAGGCGGTTTCCGTCCGTAGGGGCGAATGGCCATTCGCCCCTACCCGCACGAGCAACGGCATCTATGGAATCAAACCACCTAATACGGAACGCTACCGGTTCACGTCATCTGTGTTGACGTGGTTCAGGTTGCAGTTCCAAGGATATTCCCGGTTGGCAGCGCTGCGGCGGCAAACTCGTTGACGATAGTGAGATAGCGGCGCGCCGCAACCCATTTGTCGTGTGGTTCGGACAGCAGGGATCACCGGGGCGCTGCTGGACCGCCTCCCTCACCACGTCCACATCGTCGAGATGAACGGCGAGAGCTACCGCCTCAAGAGCAGCCGGCCAGACGCCGCCGCGACATCTCAGGACGGACCGACCCACCATTGGGTCCCCGCTGACGGTCACGAAACCGCGCCTTGCCAAGGGCACAACGACGCCGACCGGGGGACCATCATTACTACCAGCGCCGTCCCCGGAAATCCGCGATACAGCGGGTGATGCCACCGGCAGGCTGAGGGATCAAAATACGACCACAGAGCTGAGACGCATTGCTCACGCCACGGCCACCGCCAGGTCAACTTCACTGACCGATTCGCGACCTCGTTCCACGGCCGCTCGCTGGTCAATTCGGCTACGCCAACTCCGGCTCGACTGTGGACCTGTGGCTCAATTCGTTCACAACGGCAGTGGTCAACGCGCTGACGGCGCATACCCGACCGAGCAACGCCACGACGCGCTCCTTGTGGTCGGCGAAGCGGTAGGTGTTGAAATGCTCGCGGATGGTCGGATCCCGCGGCTTGCGCTCCTTGTACTGGTCGAGCACCCACTCCAGCGCCGAGCGGCTGCCCAGGCGGTATTGCCACGCCTCGGGCGGCACACCGGCCAGCGACGTTTGATCGTCCAGACGGATTACGCCCCGCTCCCGGTCGGCCCGCAGGATGGCCCGCCGAGGTTCCACGCCTTTCTGGTCCAGTCGTTCCAGCGGCCACGGCTCGGCCGTCTCAAACCCCAGGTGCGAGTCCAGTAGTTCCCGCCCCTTGCCGGCCCACCAATCGAAATCGTCCTGGAAGTACACCCGTGGAAACTCCCGCCGCAGGTCAACCTCGTACCGCTGCCGGTACGCCGGGTCGTGCAGCATGGCGTAGGTGTAGGCGAAGATGCCCTCAGCGGTGATGCCGTCGTCGCCGTAATGCTCACGGAACTGCCGCCGCCCCCACTCCGTGATGTTGCTCACCCGCTCCCCTTCCGCCGTGTAACGGTAGAGAGGCAGGCATTGCGTGTCGCCGGTGAAGTGAAAATCGGAGGGCTTGTTGGTGGCCAGTACATAAAAAGCCTTGCCATTCACGCAGAAATTTGCAACTTGATTGTGATGCTTCAGATCAAGTCCAAATATGTCGTAATGGTTTCTCGTAAGAACATCGTTCATCGTGACGTCAACGAAATGATGCTTCACGACGAACGGACGGTAAAGAGACTGGACGCGGTTCCCGTCGTTATAAATGATGCGCCGCCTACGCCGGAACTCGTTACGAAGGTCGCGACTCCACTTAATGACCGGGTCATAAGTTTCGTCGTCGCTGTCGAGGAATTCGTTGTAGGTGTCCACGAAGAAAAGTGCCTTGTTGCGAAGGTTAGCCACTTCAAAGTCATAAACCCATTCGTCGCGGTTGGACTTGACAGCATTGGTGAACAGTCGGAACAACGCCTGCTCTTCGTCGGCGATCTTGGCGAACTTGGTTTCCCGGTTCGCGAGAGGCGTCAGTTGCTCGAAATTGTTACCAGATTGGCCGAGCCAATTGAACTTGGCGTCAGGGGCGATGTCGTCAAACTCTATACTTTCCAGGATTGCGTCGCGCAAATAAGCCAACTTTTCCGTCGCCAGCTCCTCGTCCTCGCGGCGAGCATGGTGGATACCGCACTGGTTCAGTTTGGCCTTATCGCGCACAAAGAAAGCGATGGCTACGCCAGTTTGGATGCCAAACACGTTGTGGGTAGTGCCCGATATTTTTGGGTTGCGCCGCACGTCTGAACCCAAGTCAAGCACATAGATGTCGGTGAACTCTTCCGCTGCTACCTGCCGAAACCCGTCGTCCTGCCGCGTGTCCAGATAAGCCCGATTGGTAATGAACCCAATAATCCCGTCGTCCGACAACCGATCCGACGCCCAGCGGATGAACCGCTTGTACATGTCGTACTGGTGCGTTCGCTGCGCCGTACCAAATGCAACATAGGTATCTCGGATCCGCCGGTCAATTTCAGGGTACCGGCGGTTAGCGCCGCCATCGCCCCATAGGGTGGCACTGTCGTTGTACGGCGGGTTGCCGATGATGACGCTGATGGGCTTCTCGTTCTGCTCCTGAATGCGGATCCAGTTTTCTTCGGAAACGCCGCCCAGGTTCAGCGATGTTTGCCTCGGCACCGCCGCGCCGCTGGCGCCCTGCCAGTCCATGTTGTCCAGCGTGTCCACGAAGCACAGGTTCGGGAACTCCAGGTAGTTGCCCGTGAGCTCGCGGTAGGTGTACTCAATGTTGAGGTTGGCGATGTAATAGGGAAGGATTTCCACCTCGTTGGCGTGGATCTCGTTGCGATACTTGTGCTCCAGCCGGTCGGCCGGCAGGTGGTTCATCAGGTTGGTGATGAACGTGCCGGTTCCGGTGGCCGGGTCAAGGATGTTCACGTTCCGGTCGCCCAGCGACTTGCCGAAGTGCTTCTGGAGCAGCCAGTCGGCGCCCCGGATGATGAAGTCCACCACCTCGTTGGGCGTGTACACCACGCCGAGGCGGTCGGCTGCGCCCGGGTTGTAGGCCTGGTAGAAGTCCTCGTAGATGCCCTTGAGGAACTGCTGCTTCTCGCCGTACTCGGCGATTTCATCGGCGGCGCGGCCAATTGCGCCATAGTAGGCTCGCAGCCGGTCGATGGCCTGGCGGCGGACGTTGCCCGTGAAAAAGGTTCCCTCCAGGGCGTCCAACTGCCGGGCGACGTTGTTCTCACGGTGAAACTGGTCCTCGGCGAACACCCTCAGGAAAATGTCCTTGGTCAGAATGTGCTGGATCAGCATCTCCCGGACGTTGTCGTTGGAAACTTCAGGACTGATGGACTGGTGGCACAGTTCGAGGAAAACCCGCGCCGCCTCCTGGTACTGCGGGTTGCCGGCCTCAGCCTCCAGGACAGTTTCGCGGAGCCTTGCGAGCACCGAGGGCAGGTCGTCCTTGAATTGCTGCCGCGCTTCCCGAAACTCCTGGATCTCCGGCAGTTCATAGTCCAGGAACTTGCGGATCAGCCGGTCCAAAGCGGCGGGGTTGGTCATGTCCGCCCGTACTGCTTCCTGCCGGTCCTGCAAAAGAACCGCGGTGCGCGAGTCCTCAAAGAGGATGTTGTCGCTGGGATACCCCTGGTCGAGCTTGTTCTGTATCTCCCGGTCCAGGTCGTCGTGGGTGTCCTTGGCCTCCCACAGGCCGCGCGTCATGCGAAGGGAGTCCCTGATGGTTCCGTCGGGCTTGTTGCTGCGGCCCGTCCGCAACTCCGGTACGAGGGCCAGCCGCTCGGAGCGTTCCGCGCAGTAGGCTGCCAGGCAGTTCTGAAACGCCGGGCGGATGTTTTCCTCGTTGTCCACGCCGCCAAACTCAATCAACTCAGCGAGTTCGCGGTGGTAACGTTCAATGTGAGGGAAAGACGGCATAGCAAATAATCGCAATCGAATCGCCGGAACAGAGCCGGAAGCGCTCACCGGGCGTCGAGAGCGCTCATTCTAACAACCATCCCTGCGGGGTACAAAATATGTGCGAAAGCGGCCGGAACTCCGCAACGAGAATCGTCACGAAACTGGCCGTATTCAGCAGCCGTTGAGGCGCCGTTCAGCCACTGCCCGAGTAGCGAAATTTCCTCGTAGCTCAAGTCAGTTCCGTCAAGCGCTATCTCGGCGGTACGGTTTTACGCCGCCCCCCTGGTATGTTTCCCGCCGCTCAAGCGTACCCGTTGTCCCCAACCTGTCATTGCGGGCGGAGCGTGGCAATCTCGTCGGGGTAGCAAGGTCATTTGGGCCTGGTTGGCGAGTACCGGAACGGGATTGCCACGTCCTGCGACAGGCTCAGGACGAGCGGCTGCGCTACTCGCGATGACAAACTGGGTTCGCATGAGTTTCCCACCGCCGGTGACACCCGCGAGTGTCTGGGGGTCGCGGCGGCGTGAGATGGAGCTGGTCAAGCGGCAGAAGGCATTGGAGTAGTTTGCGGACCGGTTGGGGCTGAATGTGGCGCGGTGGTACGTCGAAATGGATGGCCCGTGACGGCCTTGCACTGGCGCTCGGCTATCTGCACGAACGGGCGGCGACTGGTTTCCTGCCGGCCGCCGCCTTTTGTTGTGGTGCGCTTCCCTGCTGTTTCGCGCGGGTGCTGCTGTCCATCGGTTGACGGGATGGCAATGGCAGCGCGAATGCGCGCGACCCGCCATATCGCTACGGCGGGTCGTGGGTTTGTCTGCCGACGGTGAGCGTTGTGTGGCCTACTTGATGTTGAGGCTGAGGTGATTTCCTGGACGCCGGTCCACACTGGGTCGAGGTTGAGAACAGCAAGGTTCCCTTGTTCTACTCCTGCATTTTGGGTCCGGGAGACCGCGTCAACGGTGAGGGTTGTGTTGCCCAATATAAATTCGGTTCCGTCGGGCAGGGTCAAGTCGGGTATCTTAAGCTTGAGGCTATGCGTACTGACTGCTCCTGTATTCGTATTGGATAACCTGCTTCGCAATATCTCCGTGATGGTGTAGTCCGTGCCAGCGTACGTGAAGGTGGCTGGCGCCAGCGATCCACCGTCGGCGGTGTAGAAGTACAAATCCAGGGTAAACGTGGCGGTCGGTTCGCTGGTTTGCGACACGGTCCATTTCGCGCACCAGTCCGCATCGGTTGGGCAGGGGTATCTGATGCGTACGGCGTCGCTGGTGCCCGTCTCCTGGGTGCTGTGGCTGTCGGTGAACGTGCTCACGCGTACCCGCTTTAAGTTCGTGGGTTGAAAAAGGTCGGTCTCTCCGGGTAGGAAATGGGTTACGCGCCACATTCCTGCCTGGGGAGACCAACCAGGTCATGGTACCACTGCATCGCCACCTTTCTGAGTTACTCGTTGCCCCAGTAGCACGCTACCCGCCGCACCAATCTGGCCCGGCTCACTGGGCCGTGCTGGATCGTCGTGCCCTGGCCATATCGGTGTTGGTGCGGGCTTGGCGCGTTCAGTTGCCCTATTCCCACCACCAGCGGAAGCAACGGCTGTTTCGCTTTTTGTCCAACACCGGCTTTGACACCATGACGGTGCAGACGGCGCTGTTGGCACCCATCTGCCAGGCGGCGCGGTGCCGGGCCCGGTTCCGATCATGATTGACTGGTCTGATCTGGGTCAGGGACGCAACGGTCTGTTCGCTGCGGTCTGTTTGTGGCGGCGTGGGCTGCCCCTGCTCAAGTGGGTTTCCACTCCCCGGGAGTTGGACCCGTCCCAGAACCGAGTGGCGGAGTTCTTCCTGCGCCGACTGCTGGGCCACTGGCCCGCCACCATCCGGCCGCTCCTGCAGGCTGACCGCGGCTTTGGGAGAGCCAGCCTGATCCGCTTCCGGCAACAGATGCCCAATCACACCGGCTACCCAGTGGACTACGTGATCCGTCTCCGGGGCGACGTGGTGGTCCAGGCCGGGCCTAACGCGGTCGGTTGCACGACTATCCCCGGCGCCAAGGCCGTATCCAGTTAATGTGGCTCACCAAACCGACGCATATCTTGCAGGAAGTCTGTGCATGGGGCATTTCGCACATTGTTAGTTCATGCCGTGCGCCGACCGCAAGAGCGCGACAATTGTCCAAATGTTTGGAGGAGGGCTCATGTAGCAGCGCCTTCCTTACATAACGCAAAAGAAAAGGTCGCGTCGGTACCGTTTCAGGTTTGACAAAACATTCACGAAAAACCGGAGCATTTGCACGCATATTTCACACGGGCCCAATAACATAGTGGCCGTGGTCGAGTTCGGTTCGTCCATCCAATAAGACAACGGACATGGCCGAGCAAGTTGGCTGCGCCAATAATTTTCATTCTCCGGCAGCGCGACAACTGCGCTCATAACCGGCGCTGTTGCTGTCGGAGGCATAACAACCAAGCGCGTGCCCCTTGGGCGCCAGGCGCGCATACCATGTGGAGATAGCGGTGATGGCCACTATAAAAGCTTGTTTGAAACTCTCTCGTGCGTCCCTCGTCATTTCATTGGTGTCATTGATTGGGCTCGTCGTGTTGCTGGTCAATCACGACACTACCTACGGGTCGGTGCCGCTACCTTCTCGCGGGTTTGCCCTCAACAACGACCACGATAACCCGCGAGGCATCTGGTCCAACGGTTCCACCATGTGGGTGGTGGACCACGGCGATGACAATTTAATCGCATACAGCGTGGCCACCGGCGCCCACCTGGCGAACAAAGACATCGAACTGGCCAGTCAAAACTCCAAGCCCCAGGGCGTCTGGTCGGACGGATCCATCATCTGGGTGGCCGACTGGGACGATACCAAGCTGTACGCCTACGACCTGGACTCCGGCGACCGGGAGGAGAACCGGGACATCCGACCTGACGGGCAGCAATGACGGGCCAAGGGGCGTCTGGGGGACGGCCGGCGCCATCATGGTGGTCGACAAGGACGACACCTATGTTTACGCGTACAACCAGACCAACGGAGAGCGCCTGGAGGCTTATGAGTTCGACCTGGCCGAAAGAAACGACAATCCCTGGGGATTGTGGTGCCGGGACTCCGTCATGTGGGTCACGGACATTGACGATGAAAGCGTTTATGCCTACAACACGTTTGGGCGCGCTCCCAATTCGCAGTTGAACCTCCGCCTGTCCCTGGAAAACATGGACCCTCGTCGCGGCGTCACGGGAAACAACAACCTCTTGTGGGTGGTGGACGCAGAGGACAACCACGTCTACGTCTTGCGGCACAAGGACTTCCGGCATCCCGACGACGAAATCGACATCGGTGAAGTGATCACGCCCCAGGGCATCTGGACCGACGGCAGCACCATGTATGTGGTGGACACCGGAATCAACGGGGGCCCCGGATTGGTCGCCTACAACGTTGGCAACGGGGCCCGCAACTCAGGCAAGGACGTCGACCTTAGCCACACCGGTGGGGAGCCGGTTTCGATCTGGTCGGACGGTTCCCAGGCTTGGGTGAAATTCGCGGAACATCGGGCGGTACATGTTTATTCCCTCAGCGCCGGCAGCGAGATATCCAGAAATTTCCCAATCCTTCTGAAGCATCAAAACGATGACGCTACGGGCATCTGGTGTGACGGAACCACCATGTGGGTTTCAGACTCCGAGGACAACAAAATCTACGCCTACAGCTTTGCTACCGGCCTGGACCAGACCGACAAGGATTTCGATCTCGACTCTGGCAACACTGATCCCGGACAGATCTGGGGAGACGGCGAGACCCTATGGGTCATGGACGCTGCGGACAAACACGCCTACGCCTACGATCTCTCCACGGGCACTCGCCAGGAAGCAAAAGAGTTCCGGCCCGTGCCGCAAAATAATGACTTCAACGGAGCAATCACGGGCCACGGCCTGCGCTTCTGGGTGGTGGACAGCGGAGACGAAAAACTGTACGCCTACGGCAAGTCGAACACGCCCCCGTCGTTCAACAGCAACTCGAAGACACTCTCGATACACTACACGTGGTCCGGGCGCCGTCTGATCGGCCCAGTGCCGGAAGTCACGGAGGTTGACGAAGGAGACACGCTGACGTTTTCGGTATCGGGCGCCGACAGCGGGCGCTTCGCCGTGGATTCCAACACCGGGGATGTGTACTTGACAAACAACGCCGGTAGCTTCACCGCCGGCACTGAGTTATCGATCAAGGTATCCGTCAGCGACGGGAAGAACGTCCTTGACGGCTCAGACAACCGTGCGTACGACGCGGTCAACGTCACCATATGGGTGTTGCCCAACTTCGACCCGTTTTTCAACACTGCGGACGGAGCTGTCTTCTCGGTTAGCGAAGATATCGAAGAGGCCGGTACCGTCGTCGAGCTTGACACCACCGACCTGGATGGCGACACCCTGTCCTACACGTTGACCTACGATAACGCTACTGCTCACACACCGTTCACTATAAGCGATGGCCACATCAAAATCGCAACCGGCGAAAGCCTGGATTACGAGAGCCAGGATTCGTACCAGCTCGATTTGTCGATTTCCGACGGAAAGGACGAAGACGGCAACGTGGAAAACACTATTGACGACAGCATAGCGGTAGAAATTCGTGTGACCAACGTCGATGAAAGTGGGGAGGTTTCCCTGGACAGCGCCCATCCGCAGGTGGACACGAAAATAGTCGCGTCCCTGACCGACCCCGACGACGTGGACCTGGAAGATAGCAACCAGGTCAATTGGGTTGTGGAGAAAAGCGCAGGCCCTGAGTCCGGGTCCTGGACCGACCTGTCCGACAGCAACACTACCAGCACGACTTTCGAGTACACGCCCATAACGGCCGACGTGGGATATCACCTGCGATTCACCGCCAATTACGGGGACAGGCAATCCGACACCACTCAGAAATCGGAGGAGGCGATTTCGCAAAACGCCGTGTTGGCCGCACCCCCGGTAAACTTGGCGCCCACCTTCACCGAGAGCGCACCGATAACACGCTCCCTGGCGGAAGACGCCGATATTATCAGTGCCGTCGGAGAGCCGGTCCTTGCCGAAGACCCTGATGACGACGTTCTCATCTACGGGCTCACCAGAACGGGCACCACCCGGTTCCAAATTCATTCCGGAACCGCCCAAATTGCTCTGAACAGCACCCTCTACCTGAGTTACGAAACCAAACACACCTACTACGTCACGGTCTGGGTCCGTGACAGCAAAGACCAGGACGGCAATGCCGATACCGCATGGGATTCATCCGCCTTGGTGAGAATCAATGTGACGAACGTGGAAGAAGCCGGCAACGTGGCGCTCACTCGGACAACCCCCAGGTCGCGGTGGAACTGGCCGCGTCCCTCAGCGACCCGGACGGCTCCATCAGCAACCTCACCTGGCAATGGCAGATCGCCGATAGCGCCGAGGCGACCACATGGACGGACGTAGCCGACGCCACTTCGGACAAATACACTCCCGCGGCTGACGATGCCGACAAGTTCATCAGGGCCCAGGCTTCCTATGACGACGGCGAGGGCACGGGCAAACAGGCCGACGGAGTGGCTGAAACCGCGGTGCTGGGGCGGGTGGCCAATGTCGCGCCTGAGTTCGACGAAGGCGGCACCGCGACGCGTTCGCTGGCTGAAGATGCCGTTTCCGGCTCCTGGGTCGGAGACGCCGTAACCGCGACGGACCCGGAGGAAGACACCCTGACCTACTCGCTGGCCAACGGTACGGATGCCGAACAGTTTGTGGTAGATGCCTTCTCCGGTAGGCTAGAGGTCGCTTCTGGCGCGTTTCTGGACTATGAAACCGATCCCTCTCTCGAGGTGGTGGTGCAGGTCTCTGACGGACTGGGCGCCGACCACAATCCGGACACGGCCATTGACGACACCATAACCGTGACCGTGAGTCTTACCAACGCCGACGAGGCCGGCAGAGTTTCCCTGTCGTCACTGGAACCAGAAGCGTGGACGGCCCTCACCGCCGCGTTGACCGACCCGGACGGCAGCATCAGCGGGGAAAGCTGGCAGTGGGTGAAGTCGTCGGATGGCGGCAGCAACTGGACCGACATCACCGGCGCTTCTTCCGAAACTTACACTCCGACCTCCGCGGACGCTGGCGCTTTCCTGCGGGCCACGGTTTCCTACACGGATGGCGAAGGCTCTGGGAAAAACGCCTCCCGGCAGTCGACCAGTGAAGTGCAGTCCTCTGGAGTGCAGCCACTCGAGGATCCGACCGATTCTACTCAGATTCCGCAGCAAGTCGACACCAGTCTCGAGTCCCTCAGCCTTGCCAGCATACCGTTTTCCTTCGACGGCGAGACACTCCTGTATGAAGTCAGCACTCCTTACTCGGATCACCGCACCAAGGTGACGACGGTACCAACCGCTGACTCGGGCGTTTCGGTTTCGATTTATCCGTCGGACAGCAGGCCAGCCAACAATGGTCACCAGGTTGACTTGAGAGTGGGGAACAACAACATAGTCGTGACGGTGACTCACGACCAGAGCGGTTCGTCCAGGACGTACCTCGTGCGGGTAAACCGGCAGTCGCTGTTGCAAATTCCTCAAGACGACTGCATGTCGGGCATGGTCGATATGGTGTCGGTCCACTGCGGTTCCACTGCGTTCGCGGATTACCGGGTGGAAAGGAACGGGAGTTACACCATCGACTGGAGCAAATGGGACGAAAATCATGCCGACTTACCGCGAGGGCGGCCTGAAGGTGAGCGGCGCCCGGTTGAAGAACGTTTACGAAAGCTGCGAATTCCTGAACGACAGTTGGAATTGTGAGGGCCCGATAGGCCGGATACATCGCGTGGACGACGCAGGCCAGCCGACTCAGCGCCGCACGGTTTTCAGCACTGCCAACCGAACGGAGTTGAGCGCCACACTTGGATTCACCGGACACAGGACCTCCCAGGAAACCTTCTACCAGTGGAGTGGTGACGCCACCGATCCCAATAACGAGCCGGTAGCCGTAACGTATGACACCACGTCGTACGAGGTGGATCGCTATCGTTTCGTTCCGCATACCTCCAACGGTGATCTCAAAACCAAGAAAGTTACGATCATCGGCCTACCCTTCGCGAACGACTTCGCGCCATAGAAAAAGCTCTTGGCGGGCGCGTGAGGTTAAACCCGCCTCGAGCACCGCCGGTTCCCACTTAGCGAGCGGCACCCCGGTTAGGTTGGGTGCCGCTCGACGTTCCAAGGAATTGCGTTTGACACCCCGAAGTCCAATGCCGGTGAGCCTTGAACCTTTTCCGTGCGAAAATCCGCAAGCTGGTGCCGGTGAACTCCAGGTCCATCCGGAAGGGGCCGGCGGCGACGTTGCCCGGGTACGCATTAAACCTGTCTAGAAAGAACACCTCGGACATACTCGTTCCCAATTCGTTATCTGCGTCATTGGAGCCGGCGCCTCTATTCCGGGATTTGCCGCCATACCGACGTTGTCGAGGATGATACGGAAGGGTATGTTTGGGGAACGCCTCTCAGCGTCCTTGCGGGAGTGAGGTGCGCGCATATGCGGGTGCCCGGATATTGCGTGTAGTTGTCGCGGCTGGCAACCTGTACCACGACTCCTCCCTGTTCACAGGCTCCGCCAGCAGGACTTGGCGCGGGCTTCAAATACCACGTTGCCGACGCCGGATATCGCAACCCCCGTATCCCACCAGATGTCGATCTCCGCCTCATGCTGCCCGGTCGCCGACGAGCCGACCCAAGCGCCGCACCGTTTCAACGAGTTCGTCGCCAAAAACATTTGGCTGCCATCCGGCCGGTGATTTTCCCAAATCGGGCACAACGCGCCTGATCGCCGGGTTATAATCGCCCAAATCTTCGGTCCATGCCTTAACGTTTGTTGGGGTACAATGCGCAACCCGTCAACTTTGGAGGCGATCATGCTGGATTTGATTATCAAGGGCGGAACCGTGGTTACGCCGGGTGGGGTCGGGGTCATGGATGTGGGTATCCAGGGAGAGCAAATCGCCGCCGTGTCGGCCCCCGGCGTGCTGGACGACGTGGGCGCGCCGGAAACCATAGATGCGACGGGCATGATCGTGTTGCCCGGCGGGATCGAGCCCCACGCTCACATCAACGTGCCGGTGCCGGACTATTGGGCCGGGGGCGATGACGGCGTCTTCACGCAGCCTCCCGAGGCGGCCAGTCGCGCTGCGGCATTCGGCGGGGTGACTACCTATGTGGACTTCGCCGGGGCGCTCCCATTGACGCCGGGGGCGGTGCCGCCCTCGGACCCAATAATGGCCCAAATAGAAGCCCGGCGCGACATCTTCCGGGGGCATTCCTACACCGATTACACCTTTCACTATATCCTCGCCGGGGCGATTCCGCCCAGCACCATGGGCGAAATTGGCGAGGCGATCCAATCGGGTGTCGCCAGCTTCAAAATCTTCACCACGTTTCACGCCCGCGTGCCCATGGGACACCTGTGGGAAATCTTCCAGGAAGTAGGCAAGCACGGCGGCATCATGGCAGTCCACGCCGAAGAGGACGACATCGTCACCTACATGGAGGAGAAGCTGGAACGAGAAGGCCGGGACCACGGTTCCAACCTCCACCTGGCGCACAACAACATCTCCGAGGACATTTCCTTTCGCAAGGTGGTGAGATTGGCGCAACAGACGGAAACCGGCATCTACTTCGTCCACACCACGGCCAAGGAAGGCGTCGCCGCAATTGCGGAAGCCAGGGCGCGACAACTTCCGGTGTACGGGGAGGCGCTGCATAACTACCTGGAGTTCACGTGCGACGACTATCTGAAGCCCGACGGACTGGCGATCCACACCTACCCGGCCATCAAGTTCTCCGATGACCGCGACGCGCTGCAACAGGGGCTGGTGGACGGGCCCATTTGCACTACCGCTACGGATGAGTGGACCACCTACAAGAACGTCAAGCTGGCCGGCGAAACGATCCGAACCCTCTGCGGGGGGCACAACGGTATCGAAACCCGGATGCCGGTCGCCTACACCAAGCTGGCGGCAAACGGCCGCATCGACTTACAACGGTTCGCGGCAATCACCTCCACCAATGCCGCCAAGATTCTGGGGATGTACCCGCAGAAGGGCGCTATTGCCGTGGGCAGCGACGCCGATGTCGTAATTTTCGACCCCAATTTGAAGAAGACGATCACGGTGGACGAACTACACGCCGATTCCGACTATTCGATTTGGGACGGCTTCCAGTGCGAAGGTTACCCGATCATGACCCTCCTGCGCGGGAAGGTGATAGTCCGCGACGGGCAGCTTCTGGGCGACGCCGGCGACGGCCGGTGGTTGTCCCGTAAAGTCGCGCCGCGTGTGATCACGCAAACGTCAGTCTGACAGCCGGGAGAAAGGATTTGGCCATGGAATACGCAACATTAGGTCGTACGGGGTTGACCGTGTCCAGGGCGGGTTTTGGCGGCGGCGGCATCGGACAGGTTTGGGGTCCGACCGACGAGGAGGAAGCCATCGCGTCAGTCCATCGGGCGCTTGACCTCGGGATCACCTTCTTCGACGTGGCGCCGAGTTACGGCGACGGGAAGGCGGAGGAAGCCCTGGGCAAGGCGCTGGAGGGGCGTACCGAACCGGTGGTCGTCGCCACCAAAGTAAGGCTGGATGAGGACGAAATGAATGACGTATCCGACGCGGTTCGTCGTTCAATTGAGACCAGCCTGCGTCGGCTGAGGAGAGACTCGGTGGACGTGCTGCACGTCCACAACCGCTTCACTGAGCGCCGGGGAGAGGTTCCCCATTCGTTGTCTGGCGATGACGCGTTGGGACCAGTGCTTGACGCCTATCGGGACGTGCAGCGTGCCGGCATGACCCGGTTCATTGGGTTGTCGGCCATGGACCATCATGTGCCCACGATGCGTCGGATCCTGGAAAGCGGCGAGTACGATACCGTACTCGCCTACTACAATCTGCTCAACCGCACCGCCCAGGAACCGCCGCCACCTGGCGTTGACCTGTTCGACAACGGGCAGATCATCCCGCTTGCCCAGAGCTTGGACATGGGCGTGATCGGTATTCGCTCGCACGCCGCTGGCGCTTTGACCGATGCCCTTGACCGGCCGCCTCGATCCGGAGACGCGCTGATGGCGAAGGATTTGGCCAGCGCTTCCCAATTGGGTTTCCTATTGCAAGGCCCGATACAAACGCTGTCGCAAGCCGCCATGGTGTTCTGCCTGATGAACCAGGATATCCACACCACGGTTCCCGGCGTGAAAAACCGAAGTGAGGCGGCAGAGATTGCCGCCTGCGTGGACTTGCCAACCATACCGCAGGAGCAGTTGGCCCGGCTGACGGCGTTGTACGACAGCGGTTTTCATAGCTGAGGGTCGTGTCTCCGCGGTAGTATTCCCGGATTAGCGTGATGCGCGGTGGCCGCGCCGACTGTATCGCTCGCTCGAAATTGATTTTCTAATGCCGCGTTCGCATCAGGGTTGTTCCGCGGTAGGGAACGGGCTGGGCTGTCCGGAAATACCGTGTACAATGACGCGAACCCACGTAGGGAGCTATTCCGATGAAATACGACCATGTAGTTGTCGGCGGCGGCACGGCCGGGTGCATCGTCGCCGCCCGGCTGTCTGAGGATCCAGAGCGCTCGGTGGCGCTGCTGGAAGCCGGTCCTGACTTTCCCGACTTTGCTCAATTGCCCGATATGCTCAAGCTGGGCTGGGGAACGGTGAACCTGGAGGCCCGCGCCGCCGGTTCGCCCTACAACTGGTCCTTTACCGGCCAGGCCACGCCGGAGCAGGCGCCGATGCCCGTGCCGCGCGGCAAAGTGTTGGGCGGCTCCAGCGCGATCAACGGCCAGACCTTCATCCGCGGCGCCCCCGAGGACTACGACACCTGGGCTTCCTGGGGCAACGACGGATGGGGCTACCTGGACTGTCTGCCCTACTTCCGCAAGCTGGAGAACGACGCCGACTTTCGCGACGACTTCCACGGCACCGATGGGCCCGTTCCAGTGCGGCATCACCCCCGCGAAACCTGGCCGCCATCCCAAGAGGCCTTTTTCCAAGCCGCCACCGCCGCCGGATACCCCTTCCATCCCGACGTCAATAACCCGGAGGCCACGGGCGTCAGCCTGCGTGCCGAAAACAACATTGACGGCGTGCGCATGAGCATGGCCCTGTCGTACATTGACTCGGTGCGCCACCGGCTGAACCTCACCATCCGTCCCAACGTCCAGGCCAATCGCTTGGTGCTGCAAGACGGGCCCGACGGCAAGCGGGCCATCGGCGTCGAGGTGGAGAGCGGGGGAGAGACTTTCGTAGTCGAGGGCGGCGACATCATCCTGTGCGCCGGAGCGGTGGCCTCGCCGCAACTGCTGATGCTGTCGGGCCTCGGCCCCGCCGACCAGTTGCAGGCACAGGGCATCCCCGTAGCGGTGGAGTTGCCCGGTGTGGGACAGAATATGCGCGACCACCCCAATGTGTCGGTTCGTTACCTGGTCCGGGAGAGCGTTCCCCAAGATCCCAACGGGATGCGGGCCCTGCGGCTGCGTTTTACCGCCTCCGGTTCGGATACGCCCAACGACATGATCCTCTCGCCGGCGTCCCTGAACACTGTGGTCCGGGATGACAACCCGGCCCATACCGTCAACTGCGGCCTGTACCTGGCGGCGGGCCAGGGCGAGCTGCGGCTGGAGTCCGCCGACCCGCACGTGCCGCCCAGCATGGACTACCGCTACCTGGAAGAGGACTGGGACCGGGAGCGATTGCGGGAGAGCGTCCGCCTGTGCGTGTCGCTGCTGCAACACAGCGCCTACGACGGCATCATCGAAGAGATAACCGCTCCCAGGCCCGCCGACTTGGAGACTGACGAGGCGCTGGACGCCTGGCTGCGCCGCAACATCAGCACTTCGTACCATATCTCGGGCACCTGCAAGATGGGGCCGGCCGACGACCCGATGGCCGTGGTTGACCCGCAGCTACGTGTGCGCGGCGTCTCCGGCCTCCGCGTCGCCGACGCCTCAATCATGCCCGATGTGGTTCGTGCCAACACCAACGTCACCACAATGATGATCGCCGAGCGCGTCGCCGAATTCATCAAGGCGGGGGACTAAACACAAGTGGCGCTTATCGATTCCCGTCGATGTGAAAGCGCCCCGTCATCAAGGAAAGTACGGGCGCGAAAGTCCTACTGGGCAGAGGGCGTAGTACATCAGAATCCGACGGGGAAACAGGTTCGACCCGTCACGAGTCGGCCTTGATGACAAGGTCTTCGTTTGAACCGGAGACGTAGCCACCCAGGTACGGCCCGAAGAGAAGGCGATACTCGTTCGGTTGGGCGTCGATGTCGCGCCCAACTTCGTGCCGGACCTCCACTTCAAGGATCTGACCCACTCCTTCGACTATATCCAAGTTGAAGATGACGTTATCATCCCGCCACAGTTCGCGCTGCTTGCGGACGACGGCCTTGGTGCCGAGAGCGGCCTCCAGCAATTCTCCCATTTGATGGTCAGCAACTTCTGACATCTGAACGTGGCTGGTTCGCGCACCTGCTTCTTGCTGATCACAGTAATAAATCAGCGTCCCTGTGCCTTTTTCGAAGCGGAGTTTGAGCCGGCGTGTCCCCTGGTCGGAGGTTCCGTTCGGCAGGCGGTAATAATTGTCAACCTGGTCCTTGACTTCGACAAAGACTGCTCCCCGGTCTCGGAGAATACAGCGGACAGTCGCGAAATCTGCGCAGTACGCCTTCAGTTCCCGATTAAGTTTGCGTTGCATTAATGCCCCTCGCCTGCTGGGAGGAAAACCTACGTTGCTGACCGCGTAGTGCGTCGGCCAAGATTGCACGGATTATCGCTTCGACATTCATGGTCAAGCGCGTTACCCCGGCGCGACCTCCGAACACCCATCACTAACCGCGGGCCGCAGCAATTGCGGGCGTTTCGGCAATGGTCGCCGTACGCTACGACGTTGGCCAATCAGTGCGCAATGAGTTCGTTTCAGTTCTCGGATGCTCAACCCTACACTGCTGGTCAGCCCGCGCCATTGAGCCGATAGGACGACTACCCCAGATTCTGCAGCAGGGTGCCGTATCCGTCAATTGGTTTCGTCCATCCCAGCCGTCGTAAGGCCATCCAAATCGTTGCCTGGTTAACCGTGATGACGGTCTTGCCCAGCTTCTGTTCCAGTTCTTCCGCCGCGTCCAGAGCACGCCAGGCAGTGCCAGGCAGAAAGATGGTATCGGCTTCGTCCTGGGCGACCGTCGGCACGAAGTCGATGATGGTTTGGGGCGGTTCCGCGTCGATTTCGCGAGGGTTCATCGAGTCTTGCATCCAAGGCTCGCCATCGGCGCTCAGCACCTCGAAACCGGCCTCTTCCATCAGAGGCTTCAGGCGGTTGCGCAAATGGAAGTTACGGTATGGCCCAGCAATGCTCAGGCGGCGGCTGCCCATGTGCTGCATCGCGGCAATGCAAGAAGCCACGGCGGTTATTGACTGAACGCCGCTGGATTCCTCCATCAATTTCGCCATCATCCGGTCGTACGCCATATATCCTTTGTGCCACGTGCCGGAGGTGCAAGCATAGACCATAACGTCGGGACCGATGTTGGACAGTGCGCTGGCGCCACGAGCGACGTCCTCGTTCATCTTGCCGACGTCGAACCCGAATAGTGCCCAGTCAACCTCGTTGGCTTCGTCGCTGTTCATGCCATAACGTCGGGACCGATGTTGGACAGTGCGCTGGCGCCACGAGCGACGTCCTCGTTCATCTTGCCGACGTCGAACCCGAATAGTGCCCAGTCAACCTCGTTGGCTTCGTCGCTGTTCATGCTGAGACGGTGCCCGGTTTCAGTGGACATCTGCGGCTGGCTTCCCCAAGTGCCGTTCCACATACGCTCAAAGTGCACTGTGATCGTCGGCGGCACCACCCGGTAGAAGTCGGGTTCAACCACCGGATTGGTGGCGGGAACCAGGGCTCCGATTCGGTGTGTGTTGGTCAGATTCACCATATAGCTCTGCTCCATGCAATTCTAGCAGTCGGTCTGAGGATTAGCGGTTTGTAGCGAATGAAGTTTGGTGTGGGGACGGTTCACGCTGTGCCGGTGATGGTAGATTGTGGACGGACCGTTGCCCAACTGTTGCGGAACCGCTTGAGCAGGTTGTGTCCGGTGCAGATCAGCGACCATTCGCCGTTGACCTTGTCCAATCCCCGTAGCAGGAACTGGCGGAAGCCTCGACCCGGCTTGATCTGACCGAATACTGGTTCCACCGTCGCCATCCGGAGGGCGTAACGCTGACGACCCCGCTTGGTCTGCAACTTGCGCCGCATTCTGTCCCTGGCGGACAGACCCTTGGGAATGCGTCCTCGGGGTGCGGTCGGCCGCACGGTGCCGTGGCGGGTCTGGTCCAGCGCAATGTACAGGTCCACACCCCGTTCCTGCAACTGGTCGGCGCCTTAGCCGAGTAGTAGCCAGCGTCGGCGGATACTTCCCGGGGCACGGTCCCAGTGTTGTCGATGGCTTCCTCCATCATGGTTACGGCCTGAAGCTTGTCCGATATCTGATTGGTGGCTCGAGCCGCCACAATCACCTGGTGCGCACTGTCCACCACCGCCTGGCAGTTGTAGCCCTGTAGGAAGTCCCAACCACCGGGGGCCGTCATGATGCGGGACTGGGGGTCAGTAAAGTTGCGCTGGGCTTTGCCATCGGTCACCGCGGAATGCGCCTTGCCCTCTGCCTCCCCATGTCCCGCCTGAACCTGGGCCTCGGCTTCCAACGCCGCCATGGCCTCTCTGATCTTCTCCAACCGGCCCTCCCGAAAGGCCAACTCCTCCGGCAACTCATCCCCGCGTTTGTCCTTGCCGTACCGGCGATCCTCTTCGTCATCAACCTCCTGGGCACGCCTCAACAACTCAGATACCTCCCCTTCCAACTGCACTTCTTTCTCCTTCATCCGCTAATACTACAGTCGCGCTTGTGATGAAGGTTTCTGAAGGCGTCTCCGGTAATGACACTGCATGGCCCGGGCCTGGTGCCGCCGTCTCCATCCCGACCAGTGGATGGTCAGGGCAGGACTGCCACGGGGCAGCCACAGGAGCCGGCATAGCAGTCGTCTGACCTCGGGTACGGTCAGTGGGATGAGTTCTCCCGGGAACATATCCCCCTTTTACCGTCGCCACCGGCGGCATAGGACCGGATTACCGCCAGAAAGGCATGGGCCAGCAGCGCCCGGGTGATGTGCCGGTGCCAGCCGACCCACAGGCGTACCTCATACTCATCCAGCCCCACCTCCTGTTTGGCCTCCTTGAAGGCGTCTTCGATGATCCACCGGGTGCCAGCCACGCGCACCAGTTCCGCCAGCGATACCTCTCCCGTACTAAAACAGGCGTAGTAGGCCAGCTCCTCAGGATCGGCAATGCCCGAACCCTTGACCAAGCACGCACCAGCAGCCAATGCCCCTGATCCAGTGCTGACCAGGGTCCTATCAGCAACCAACCCCAATCGTAGAGGCGCGGCCCCTTGCTGCCCTCACCAGCGCTCAGACGTTGCCACCGGTCATCGGGTATCTGCTGGGCCAGTTCACGGGCTGCCACCTGTGCCGAGCCATCCTCCGTATCCGCCCACAGCGGCTCAAAGATTGTTCTTCACCGCCAGCACGTAGGACAGGCTCTGTTCCTCCAGCCACCGTCGCAGTTGACACGATCTTTGACCAATCGCATTGCCGTACACCGTATCCCCAGTTACCCAGGCAAAGGGCACCCCAACCGCCACCGCGCGGGCGATCATCTCCTGAGCCAGTTGTGCTTTGGTATGAAAGACCACCCCTTCCGGGACACCGGCTTCCCGCCGCCGCTCCACATCCTCCGCCCACTCCTGGGGCAGATACAGCTCCCGATCCAGAAAGGCCGCGCCCCGTCGGCTGCCATACGCCAGGAACACCCCGATCTGACAGTTCTCCACCTTCCCCGCCGTGCCGCTGTACTGACGCTTCACCCCCACCGACTTCTGGCCTTGCTTCAGAAACCCCGTCTCATCCACCACCAGCACCCCGCCGGGGTCGCCCAGATGCTCCACCACGTACCCTTGCAGGTCGTCCCGTACTTGGTCCGCGTCCCAGTGGTACACCGCCAGCAGACGCTGCACACCGTCGGGCGTGGCGTCGCCAGCATATTCGGCCAACTGCCACCCGTTCTTGCGCTCCACCGACCCCAGCAATCCTTGCAGGTACGCCAGCGCCCGCTGCCGAGACTCACTGCGGCTGAAACGCGACGCGATACGCCCGTGCAGCGCCTGGAGCCCAGCCTCCCAGTCCAGCGTTTCCTCCAGCACGGCCGCTCGCTCCAGTAATGTCTGACCCATTTCCAACCCCTCCACTCTCACCAGTAATCATGGGCCTATCCTACCAAAGGCAAGCGCGACTGTAGTACTAAGCTGGACTTTGTACAAAAGTTAGGCACATTATAAAACCAGGGCAAGCTGGCCTGACCCGATTTCCACAATAAGGCCCAACCATGCTTACCCTGCCGGATGCCATTTTACCCGTTCTCACTCCCTTGGCAACGCGGTTCCAAAGCCGAACCTGGATCAAAGTCCAGGTGCTGCTGGTCGGCGCGATACTGGCTCCCGGCCCACGCACCGTAGCCGCGGCGCTCCGCGTCATGGGTCGCAGCGGCGACCGGAACTACGCTCGCTATCATCACGTGCTCAATCGAGCGGTGTGGTCGCCACTGCCGGTATCCCAGGTCCTGCTGACGCTGCTAATCCAGCAGCTGGACCCGGGTGATGGTCCCCTGGTGTTCGGCATACGAGCCATTTACCAATCGGGAAACCGTGGAGCGACGCGGCGGCCCTAAAATCAAAGCCCGTGGCAGCTACCGCGATGCGGTGCGCTCCAGCCGCCGCTATCTGGTCAAGGTCAGCGGCTGGCGCTGGATCAGCCTGAGGTGGCGGGGCCACGTCCCCTGGGCCGGACGCTATTGGGCTTGGCCGGTGCTGACCGCTTTGGCGCCTTCGGCCGGATATTATCGCCCGCGCGGACGCCCGCACCAAAAGCTCACCGATCGGGCCCAGCAGATGATCCTGCAATCCCGCTCATGGTGAGCCGGCCGAACCACGCTGGTTGCCCCACCGTTCCCTGGTACTGGTGGGCGATAGTAGTTACGCCGTCCCCGTATCGTAGCACGGGGCAGGCTCTGGACCGGCTCCACTGCGGCCAATCGCTGCCCCAGCCCGTTACCTGCATCACCCGATTGCGGTTGGATGCTGGCCTCGACGCACCGGCGCCAATCCGTCGGCCCGGCCAGAACGGGCGTCCACCCGTGAAGGGCGCTCGCTTGCCCACACTGAAAGCGCTCCTGGACCATGGCGACACCTCCTGGGACCGGACGCCAGTGGCCTGGTACGACCACACGACCCGCGCGGTGGCAATCACTTCGCAAACCGCACTCTGGTATCACACCGGCCAACCGCCCGTACCACTGCGCTGGGTCCTGGTGCGAGACCCCAATGGCGAGTTCGACCCCCAAGCCCTGCTCTGCACCAACCCAGCCGTTGACCCAGCGCAGATCCTGGAATGGTTTGTGCTGCGCTGGCAACTGGAGGTCACCTTCATGGAAACCAGGTCTCACCTGGGCGTGGCGACCCAGCGCCAATGGTCCGACCGGGCCAGCGCTCGCACTACCCCGGTCCTGATGGGGCTCTTCTCCTGGATTGTCCTGACGGCTCACCGGTTGCAGCAACAACGGCCCATGGCCCCGCGCACGGCGGCATGGTACGCCAAACCGTCGCCAACCTTCATAGATGCCATCGCCTTGGTGCGTCGCCACCGGTGGCTGGCGTCGGAGGGTTTTCCACTGTCGGCCACCGAACCTCGGCTTTGTACAATCAAGCGGCATAGGCTAGCGTGTCGAGCATCTTGTGGAACAAGAAGCGTGGGACTTTTATCGATTCGTGCTCGCGCTCGGACGGCATAAAAGTTCCCTGCTGCACCCAGAGGTGTCGTCTGACCAGGGCGATGGCGTCGGCGAAGGAAGGGCTGGTCTTGTCATACCACGCCGTGGTGCGCGGAGCCATGCCACCCTGCTGACCGATCAGGGTATCCGCCGCCAGCGTCACCACGCTGAACAAGCCAAAGAGCGCGGGGGTGGTCTGCGCGCTGGCCAGTTCCGACCACTGGCGCTGGGTTTCCATGCCCAGATGGGCCCGTGCCTCGGCAAAGGTCACCTCCACCTGCCAGCGCAGCAGATACCACTGGAGTAGGTGCCGGGGTTCCGCCGCGGTGTCGGTGCCTAGTGTGGTGTATCCGTAGTTCGTCGGAAATAAAGTGCTGACTTGTGCCTTTGTGCCACTCCGCTCCAAGAAGAAAACCGTTTTCCTGTCTTGGTGGAATGCCTCAGAGTAATACAACGAACTACGAATACAGGACACTAGCAACGCGCCTGGTTTGAGGTGTTCTCCCGAGTCTTTGACCACGACCCAGCGCATGGCAAGGGGCGGCGGCCCGGCGTGGTACCACACCGCCGGTCCCGAAGCCAGTTCGACCGTAGTGGTACCGCCGTCGGATCCGGTGGCGAGGTAGGTGGTCCATTGAGTAGCGGGATCGTCCAGCACCGCCCTGGGGCTGGGCAGACGAGCTCCGACGATCCGTGGTCGCCCGACCTGGCCGGGACGCCGCGGTGGTGCTGGCTGGTACCGGGCCGCGTCCTTGCGCAGTTTGGCGACGACCACAATGGGTTTTGACATATTCTGGAAATAGCGCAGGAACTCGCGTTTGGCGTAGCCGCCATCACACACCAGCGCCAGGTCCTGCTCCGGCAGCCACCGGCGCAGACAGGTCAGCATCTGCCGAGCATAGTCGGTGACCATCTGGCGCCGTCGGCCCTTGCGCCGGTCGTAGCGGGCCGACGGCGCCAACGCGGTCATCAAGGGCAGCGCCCAATGCCGACCCACCCCACCGATATGGGTCAACAACATCAGGCTCACCCATTGCAGTCCCGGGGTCATCACCGTCTGGTCGTCGGTGGAACGTACGGGATCACGGTACCGTCCCTTGGCCGCAATCTTCCGCCCCCAGCGCCGTTCCAGGGTTTCGTCAATGCCGAAAACCAGCGGCCCGTCGGACGAACCAAGACGCCCGACCACCAGCAGCAACAGCGCCCGGCTCAGCTGCAACGACGACCACCTGGCACGGTTGAGCGCCTGATGGTAGATGGCGAAATCTCCGTGCTGCCCAATTCCCAGGATGTTCAGGGCGGAGGAAACGGTGCGTTTGCCGGGAGACAGGATCGCGCCAATCGCCAAGAGTCGGGCTTTACGCCAGGTCCGGGGGTCAAACAGGCGCTCAAAGGGCAGCAGCCGGGATACAATGACTGCGGGCAGGGTAGGCATATTCGACCTTTTGTGATGATTTGGTCGAGCTTACCCTGTCCTTATAATTTGTCTAGGTTTTGTACAAAGTCGAGCCACCGAACTTGACGTTCAAAAACTTCCAGCCAATCTGTACCACAGGTTGCTCGACTCACTGGCTTACGCCGCTTGAGTGTACAAAGTCCAGCTGAAAGCTTATCGGTTTGTTCCGGGACGCGTTGGCTTTCACCTTGGCGCCGTCCAACGCCACATGGCCCAGCTTCACCAGTCCCGCCCGTTGGCACAACGCCAACACCTGCAAGAACAGCCCCGACAACGCCGCCAGATGGTCCTTCCGAAAGTCCGAGATGGTGCGGAAGTCCGGCGTGTTGTTGGCCGCCAACACCCGGAAGGCGACTTCCTCGTGGAGCCTGATGGCAATCCGCATCGATGAGACCACTCCGATGCAGTACCCATAGAGCAGCACCTTCACCATCATCCTGGGATTGTAAGGTGGTCCCTCGCGCATTTCACTCTCGTAGCGGGCCGTGATCTCCGACAGATCCAACTGATCCACGATGTCGGAGATGAAGTAGGCCAGATGATCATCAGGCAGCCATTCCCGCAACGCCGCCGGCAGCAGCAACTGTTGGTCAGGTTCATAGGGCAGGCAGGTCTTGCACAAACCGGCGCACCACCTTCCAGTTCCAGTTGGATAGTTCGATGCCCGCCTGCGACGGCAATTCTTGTACCGCTGCCTTCGACTCCGCCTGCTGATCCCGGCTCAGCGCGGGGGGAACCTTCCGACTGCTCAAAAGCCAGCGCTTTAGGACCGCCCTCGGCAAGTGCCGTGGCCCATTGACCAACGGTATCGGCACCCGTTCCAACGCCTGCGCTACCGCCCCGGCCGTCCAACCCTGCGCCAGCAACCACACCGCATACCACCTCCTGAGCTTGCCGAAGGGCGCGTTCCCGTGGCGTCGGCGCTCGGTACATCCGCCACCGCACCTCCGCTTTGTCCATGCGCCACCGCTCCAGCAGCGTTCCCATCTCCTGCATACCCAACAGCAACCCCCACTCCGATGTCCTGATCCTTTCCGGACATCTCGACCGTCTCTATCCTATGCGGGATTCGCCCTGGCTTTGGTTTAGTTTGTCATTGTGGTCGAAGCGTAGCAATCTCGTCGGCGGAGCGAGGACTCTAGCAGGCAACCTTGAGTGCCTCAACGAGATTGCCACGAATGCCTGACGGCATTCTCGCAATGACAGACTGAACGGAAGGCGTACCCACGAGGGCCGCGAAACCGTTGATGGTGTGTTTGTCGGAGGACGAGGTGATCCCCCTGCCCGCTCGACTGCCCCGCCGCCTGCGAGGTTGACGCGCTCCGCTGATCGGGCGGTTTGCCGTTATGGACCACGGACGGGGCAAATCCGAATGGGGTTCGCTGCCGTATTCTGGATAACATAGTCGTCTGCTACAATCGGCCTGAATCGCTCGTGCACGCATCACGTTTGCGGATCATGGCAGAGAAGCAATGAACTGGGAAGCATACAGTCGGGTTCTGCTCGTGTTGCCGCTGGCGTTGGCCGCGATATTTATGGCCGGAATAGCATGCGCACCCGCATCGGGCGGCGCCGGGGGGCCAGGCAATGGTGTCGGACAACCAGCGCCTGCCTTCGCCATGACATTGGCCGACGGGGCCCGAGTTACATCCAGCGACCTGGACGAAGCGGACCAGCCGGCGCACCTGTTCTGGTTTGCGACCTGGTGACCGGAATGCCGCGCTGAGTTGCAGACGCTGGACCCAATCGCATCGGAATACAACGCAATCGACTTCTACGTGGTGGCGTTCAACGAGTCGGCTGCAGTGATTGAACAGTACATCGAGGAGAATGGCTATACGGACCTGATCGCGGCGCAGCCGGAAGGCGCCATGCTGGAGGATCTGGAGATCACCCGGCAGATGGCGATGTTGGCGCTGAATTCGGAAGGAGTGATTTACCACCGGCAACTGATGGGTTCCGCAGACCAA
Organism: Dehalococcoidia bacterium; assembly: GCA_965197635.1. Taxonomy (GTDB): domain Bacteria; phylum Chloroflexota; class Dehalococcoidia; order Lucifugimonadales; family UBA3495; genus Bin87. The sequence goes on along the minus strand of CBDANN010000008.1, from coordinate 1,310,503 downwards.
TGGGCGCCGCACTTTGCGCAATTGACCGAGGACCCGGACGCAGCGCCTTCCGCAGAGCAAGTCGAACAACAAAAGGACCGGCGGTTGATGGACATACAACTGCCGGCTTGATGACAATAATCTCCGGCGTCGTTGACGCCGCAACACAGGAATGACAACAGTGAAACGAACAATATTAGCCGGCGTCGTGACCGCCCTGGCAAGCCTGGCGATAGCGGCGTGCGGCTCCCCAACGGCTTCAGAGCCATCCCCGGCCACGCAGCCGGCGGTCGCTGCGGTTACAGCCCCCAGCGCGAACGAGGCGCAACCAACCGCGGCTCTGGCGGCAGCTCAGCCGGCGGCGCGAGCCACTGAAGCTCCTGCCGCAGCGGAACCAACGGAAGCGGCGACCTCGTCTCTGGCTTCCGCAGCAACTGAGGTTCCGGCGACGGATGCGCCAACGGCAGTACCGGCCGCGACGGTCACACCAGCGGCGGTCACACCTGAAACGACCACCGGGGCTCCCCCACCGCCGCCACCCCCGGCGGATACTCCGATACCTGAACCCGCGGCCACAAATGCTCCGCCCGCTGTCGAAATCGGGACTGAAGTAGGAGAAACTCCGCCGGCGTTCGCGATGACGCTGGCCGACGGCGCCACGCTGGAGTCCGCGAGCATTGCGGGCAGCGGCCGTCCGGTCTTCATGATGTACTTTGCCACCTGGTGACCAACCTGCCGCGCCGAGTTACGGACGCTAAGCTCAATAGTTCCTGAATACGCAGACCAGGTTGATTTCTACCTCGTGGCCTTCAACGAAAGCGCCGCCACGCTCGAAAACTATATCGCGGACAATGACTACGCCAATATGTTCGCCACCCAACCCGTAGGCTCCATGCTCCGCGACCTGAAAATAGTCAGCCAATCCTCAATGATGGCTATGGACAGCGCGGGCGTCATCACGTTCCGCAAGGGTTACGGCGGACGCGGAGCCGACTTTGCCGGCGAGTTTGAGAAGCTGGCGCAGTAGCGGTTCTATCCGACCAACGCACTGTCAACGAAAGGGGCGGCTGCATCGGCCGCCCCTTGTTACTTTCTCCGGTGGGATGGCCTCAGCGAGCGGCGGGAGTGCCGTCCAACTCGGACGCGAGCATGGCGGTCACGTCGGCCAGCGGCATGGCGCCGTGGTTGTCACCGTCGCGGGTGCGCACGGCTGCCGCGCCGGCATCGGCCTCGCGGTCGCCAACGACCAGCATGTACGGCGTCTTCTGCAACTGGGCCTGGCGGATTTTCTGGTTCATCCGTTCGCTGCGGTCGTCCACCTCGACGCGGAAGCCGGCGTCGCGGAGTTGGGCGGCCACCCGTGCAGCATACTCGTTGTGGCGGTCGGCAATGGGTATAACCACGGCCTGTACCGGTGAAAGCCACAGGGGGAACGCCCCGGCATAGTGCTCCACCAAGACGCCGAAGAAGCGTTCCAGCGAACCCAGGATCGCCCGGTGCACCATGTAGGGGCGCGACCGGTTGCCCTGGTCGTCCTGGAACACCAGGTCGAAGCGTTCGGGCAGGTTGAAGTCGAACTGAACGGTGGTGCATTGCCAGTCGCGGCCCAGGGCATCCTTGATCTTGATGTCAATCTTGGGACCGTAGAACGCTCCGCCTCCCTCGTCGATGTCGTAAGGCAACTCCCGGGACACCAGGGCCTGCCGCAACGATTCGGTGGCGTGTTCCCACATTTCCGGTTCCCCAACATACTTCTCGGGCCGGGTGGACAGCATGATGTCGTAGTCCTCGAACCCGAAGGCGGACATTATCTCAAAGGTCAGGTCGAGAACATCGCCCACTTCCTCGGCCACCTGATTGGGCAGGCAAAAAATGTGGGCGTCGTCCTGGGTGAACCCCCTTACGCGCATCAGGCCATGAAGCACGCCGCTCCGCTCGTAGCGGTACACGGTTCCAAGCTCAGCGATGCGCAGCGGCAATTCCCGGTAACTTCGCAATGCGGAGCGGTAGATCTGGATGTGGAACGGGCAGTTCATTGGCTTCAGGAAGTATTCCTGATCGTCGATTTCAATGGGAGCGTACATACTGTCGCGGTAGAAATCCAGGTGTCCACTGGTCTGCCATAGCCGAGCCCGTCCAATGTGCGGCGAATAGACGATGTTGTAGCCTCGCCGGTAGTGAATGTCGCGCCAGTAATCCTCGATCAGCGAGCGCATGATGCCGCCCTTGGGGTGCCAAACGATGAGGCCCGGGCCGATTTCCTCGTGGACGGTGAACAGGTTCAGTTGGCGGCCCAGGGTGCGGTGGTCTCGCCTTTCCGCTTCGGCCAGCCGCTCCAGGTGGGCTTCCAACTCTTTCTGGGATTCGAACGCCGTGCCGTAAATGCGTTGCAGCATGGGCCGGTTTTCGTCCCCGCGCCAGTATGCGCCGGCCGTGTGCAACAGCCTGACGGCAGTTATCTCACTGGCGCTGGCTACATGTGGTCCCTGGCAAAGGTCGGTGAAATCGCCGTGGCGGTAGATGCTGAGAGTCGTTTCGTCAGGCAAGTCGTCGATGATTTCCTGCTTATAGGGCTGGGATGAAAACATCGATTTGGCGTCGGCCCGCCCCAGTTCTTCCCTTAAGAACGGCGCGTCGGCCTTGATCGTGTCCAACATCAACGCTTCGATGCGCTCCAGATCCTCCGGCGTAAACGGGCGTTCCATTTCGAAGTCATAGTAGAACCCGTCCGCAGTTGGTGGCCCGATACCCACCTTAGCCTCTGGGAAAAGTTGCAAAACGGCGTCGGCCATAACGTGCGCGGCCGAGTGGCGCATCCGATGGCGCAACGATTCAATCGGGTCGTCTACCCCGTGTTCCGGGGATCCGTGGTCCAGCATCATCCTACCTGCCTGGTCAGTTGTAACAGCGCGGGGAAATTCCTCTCCGACCATTATAGTCTAAACCGTGCGTTATAATTGTTTGACCAAGTGCCCAACCAGTTGAAACCCATCCGGAGATGATTGCAATGGACGACATTCGCCAACAGCTTATCGATTTGTCCCTCAAGCTGGACGCCGTTGTGGAGCGTCTTTGACCTTGCTGACCGACAGAAGTCCGTTGCCGAACTGGAAGCCGAGGCAGCCGCAGCCGGCTTTTGGGATGATTCGACTACCGCGCAGCGTAAGATGCAGGAGTTGGGCCAGTTGCAGCAGTCCCTGGTGTTGTGGAGCGGGCTGCAGTCTCAGGTTGCAGACCTGCTGGAATTGACCGACCTGGCCATCGAGAACGACGACGACAGCCTGGTTGACGAACTGACCGACGAAACCAACGCCGTGGCTGCCGCCTTGGCTAAAGCCGAGATGCAGTTGACCCTTTCCGGTCAGTACGATGGCCGGCCCGCCATTCTGACTATCCATTCGGGAGCCGGCGGGACCGATTCCCACGATTGGGTGGAGATGCTGACCGGAATGTACGCCGGCTGGGCCACCTCAGGCAAACGCCCGGTTCAGGTGCTGAACACGGCGTACGGAGATGAGGCCGGCCTGCGCACCAGCACGCTGGAAATCGGCGGCGACCATGCGTTCGGCTACTTGAATGCCGAAGTCGGCGTGCACCGACTGGTACGAATGTCGCCCTTTGATCCGGCTCGCCGGCGTCAAACTTCTTTCGCCCGGGTGGAGGTGTTGCCGGCAGTTCTTGAAGATGATTCTGAGGTGCAAATACGGCCCGAGGACGTGAAGATGGACTTTTTCCGATCCAGCGGCCCCGGCGGGCAGAACGTGCAGAAGGTGGCGTCGGCGGTGCGGTTGACCCATATGCCCACCGGCATCGTCGTGACCTGCCAGACGGAGAGATCCCAGCATCAGAACCGGGACTACGCCATGCGCATCCTGCGGGCAAAGATGCTGGCGCTACGGGAGGAGGAACGGGCCAAGCAGCTATCCACCCTGCGGGGGGAGCGAGTGTCCGCCGAATGGGGCAACCAGATCCGCAGCTATGTGCTTCACCCCTACAGATCGGTAAAAGACCACCGCACGGACCACCAAACTGGAAACACCGACGCCGTACTGGCCGGTGACATCGACGGCTTCATCGAAGCGTGGCTGGTAAGCAAATTGGGCGACGCCGACTAGATTGACCTGGCCGGGTTTCCCAAGAGATCAGGGGCGGTTGCAATCGGCAAACGCCCCTGATTCTACGTTGATCGCCATACGGCTGTGGTTAGCTTGAGGCGTCCGGCGGTCTGGGCTGGATCGGCGATATCAAGTGTCCCATGCTCTCGCGCTTGGTGCGCATATAGTTTTCGTTGGACTCGTTGGGCGGGACGGTCAGGCTGACACGGTCGGTTACCTGCACCCCGAGGCCGCTGATACCCGCCATTTTGTGCGGGTTGTTGGTGACCAGGCGGGCCCGGCTGATGTTCAGGTCGCGCATGATCTGTACGGCCAGATCGTACTTGCGCTCGTCCGGTTGGAAACCGAGGGCGACGTTCGCCTCAATGGTGTCCAGGCCCTGCTCCTGGAGCGCATAGGCTTTGATCTTGTTGTGCAATCCGATGCCGCGACCCTCCTGGCGCAGATACACCAACGCCCCGGAACCGTTCTCAAACATCATGCGGATCGCCAGGTCCAATTGCTCTCCGCAGTCGCATTTCAGGCTGCCGAATGCGTCCCCGGTCAGGCATTCGCTGTGTACCCGCACCAGCACGTCGTCGCCTTCGTTCCATTCTCCCACCACCAACGCCGCGTGTTCTCCCGTGTCGATGGCGCTGCGGTATCCGATGATCCTGGCGACTCCGTACTTGGTGGGCAGGTTGGCTTCTGCGACTCGGGAGATCAGATTTTCGCTGATGCGCCGGTGGGCGATGAGTTGCGCGATGCTGAAGATCTTCAGATCATGTTGGTCGGCAAACTTCTCCAACTCCGGCAAACGGGCCATTGTCCCGTCGACGTTCATGATCTCGCACACGACGCCGGCCGGGTAAGCGCCCGCCACTTTGCACATATCGACGATCGCCTCGGTATGCCCCGGACGGTTCAACACCCCTCCCGGATTGGCGCGCAACGGGAACATATGCCCGGGGTGGATGAAGTCGCCGGGCTGGGTTTCCGGGTCAATCAACGCCTGGATAGCCGCGCTTCGGTCGTAGGCCGATATGCCAGTAGAGGTGCCGAGTTTGTAGTCCACCGACGTGGTGAACGCGGTGGGTTGCGGCGAGGGCGAGTTACGACTGCGGAGCATTGGAATATTGAGCTCGTCGAGCCGTTCGCCGAGCATGGGAACGCAAACCAATCCACGGGCGTGGGTCACCATGAAGGCAATCGCTTCCGGCGTAGCGTGTTCCGCAAAGAGGAAGAGGTCTCCCTCGTTCTCGCGCCGCTCGTCGTCAACGACGATCACGAATTTTCCGGAGGCTAGGTCTTCAAGAGCCTCTTCCAGGCTGCATAGGGGCATCATTCCTCCGGGGAGTTGCGGATTTCCAAGCGGACTGTCATGAAAGCCGGTCGGATAACCTGCGGGCGCCCGCCCGCGTACGGGCGGCATACCGCACGTTAGGTTAGCCGGTTCCCGTTTCCCTTGGCTCGTGCCGACGGCGATGCTCGATGAGGTCAGCGATCGACAGGATGTTGAGGGCGTGTTTCTGAGCCATCGGTATCAGGTCGGGCATCCGGGCCATGGTGCCGTCGTCTTTCATGATCTCGCAGACTACGCCGGCCGGATACAATCCCGCCAGTCTGCAAAGGTCCACTATCGCTTCCGTATGCCCCGGCCGCACCAGGACACCGCCGACATGGTAGCGCAGCGGGAACAGGTGACCCGGCTGGATGAAGTCTTCGGGGCGAGCGGCAGGGTCGATGAGGGCTCGCACCGTCGCCGCCCGGTCGTGGGCCGATATGCCGGTTGTAGTGTCGATGGCATAGTCCACCGGCATGGTGAACGCCGTGGGCATCTCGGAATCCGAGTTCCTGCTGGGCAGCATCGGGATGTCCAACTCGGCCAAACGTTCCGCCGTCATCGCCATACACAACTGGCCCCGGGCGTACGTGACCATGAAGTTGACGGCATCCGGGGTAACGTGCTGGGCCGGCATCACCAGATCGCCCTCGTTTTCCCGGTCCTCATCGTCCACGACGATGAGGAACTTGCCGGCTTTCAGGTCTTCCAGGCCTTTTTCGATGCTCACTAACTGCATCAGGATATCGCTTCCGAAAGGTACACCACACTTAGATTAGCTGAATTTGGCAGCCAGCAAGCTCTCCACGTATTTCGCCAGAATGTCGGCTTCCAAGTTCACCCGGTCGCCGACGCCCCGTTCTTGGAGGTTGGTGTTTTCCATAGTGAACGGGATGACCGAAATCGTGAAGCGGCGTTCAGCCTTTTGTACCACCGTAAGGCTAATCCCGTCAACCGCGATAAAACCCTTCTCTACGATGTAGGGTGTGAGCGATTCGGGCGTCTCTATCTCCATGATAAGGCAGTCCGCTTCGGGCGTGAGACCGGTGACGCTGCCAGCGCCGTCCACATGGCCCTGTACGATGTGGCCGCCCATGCGGTCGTGGGCCGCCAGGGCGCGCTCCAGATTTACGGCGCTGCCGGGACCCGCCTGCCCCAGCGACGTTCGACGCAGGGTCTCGGGCGCCAGATCAACGGCAAAACTGCCCTCGTTGAACTCGACCACTGTGAGGCAGGCCCCGTTGACCGAAATGCTGTCGCCCAACTTCACGTCTTCCAGCACTTTTACGGCGTCGATGGCCAACCGATAGCCGTCAAGGGAGGACACCCGTCCCACCTCTTCCACGATGCCAGTGAACATTTAGCTGCCTCCCTGTTCCGGATAGCCGGTGATCAGCCAGTCGGGGCCGATTTGCTCCATGCTGGTGCGCTCAAAACGCCACGCATCGCCCATCAACGTTGCTCCGTTGCCTTCGATGGGTGACCGCGCGGCCCCGCCTCCGATCAGCACCGGGCCAATGAATACGTGCGCCTTGTCGATCAGCCTTGCGTCGAGCATGGCTCCCAGCACGCCACCGCCTCCCTCCACCAATACGCTGACCATCCCTTCCGTGCCGAGATACTCCAGCAGGGCGGATAGGTTCACCCGGTTGTCGCTGCCGGGGAACGCCGCTATGGTCGCCCCAGCGTCCTCCAGCGCAGAAACGCGGGCGGCGTCCACGTTCCCTGCGGTTGCGATTATCGTTCGCCCCGGCTGGCGCAGCATACGGGCGCCGGCCGGCGTCCGGGCGTGGCTGTCCACCACGACGCGGACCGGTTGGAGGTCGGTCGATAGTGTGTTCCCGTCCTCGTCCCGCGCCGTGAGTTGAGGGTCGTCGGCCAGCGCGGTTCCGATGCCCACCATAATGCCGTCCAACTCTTTACGCATTTGTTGCACCCGTTGTCGGGCTGCCGGCCCGGTGATCCACTGAGAGTCGCCGGTGCGGGTGGCGATCTTTCCGTCCAGGCTCATTGCGAACTTGGCGACCACGTAGGGCAACCCGGTGGTCACGTGCTTAGCGAAGGCTTCGTACAACTCTTCAGCCACCGGGTCGGGTTTATGCTCGACCTCCACGCCAGCAGCTTGCAGGGCAGCCGCTCCACCGCCGGAAACTCGCGGGTTGGGATCGGTCACCGCATACACCACCCGGCCGATACCGGCGGAGATTATGGCGTCGGTACAGGGCGGCGTTCGTCCGTAGTGGCAGCAGGGTTCCAAAGTGCAGTACAGCGTGGCGCCATCGGCGCGGGGCCCCGCCTGTTGCAGCGCGCCGATCTCCGCGTGCCGCTGCCCCGGCGGAAGGGTATATCCTTCCCCCACGACCTGGCCATCGCGCAAAACTACCGCGCCCACCGCCGGATTGGGGCTGGTCGTGCCCAACGCAGTGCGAGCCAGGGCAATCGCCCGGTCCATCGGGTTGCGGGTCGCTGCCATGTCAGTCCGGGTCGCGCCCAACGTAGTCTTGGTGAAAACGGCTGGCGGTGGGACCCGACTGCCCTTGATACCTGCTGCCCAATCCCGGGGATCCGTACAGCCGCTCCGCCGGCGTCGTCAGTTGGAGGAACGATATCTGGCCGATTTTCATCCCGTAGTACAGGGCGATGGGCAGCCTCGCCACGTTGCTCAATTCCAGGGTAAGCCTCCCGCGCCACCCGGGATCAACGAAGCCCGCGGTGCTGTGGATGAGCAACCCCAACCGCCCCAGGCTGCTCTTGCCCTCCAACCGCGCCACCAGGTCGTCGGGCAGCTCGATATGCTCCAGCGTGCTGCCCAGCACAAACTCGCCGGGGTGCAGCATGAACGGGGTGTCCGCGTCGATTTGGACCTCTTCGGTCAGGTTGTCCAGCGGTTCCCGCACGTCAATGTACGGCCGGCGTGAATTGGAGAAAACCAGAAAGCGGCGGTCCAGGTGCAGGTCGATACTGGCCGGCTGGATATCATCGTCGTTGACCGGGTCAACCACGATGCGCCCTTCGGAGATCTGTTCGCGGATGGATCGGTCACTGAGAACCATTTGCATCCCCATTGGGATCGGTCGGCCCCAGCAATTCGTACACCCCGGAAACACGAACCGTCACTTCGCTTTCGCCCACCAGGACAGGTGTGGACGGCCCAGCAGCACCTTGGGGACCGGCGACCGAAGCGGCAGCAGGAACATCATAGTAAAAGTCCCGGCTGGTGTAACCGCCGCCGTAGCTGCCCTCATAAATCTCGCGGAGCAACCCGAGATTGCGGCCACCGAATTCGGCCAATTGGGCCGCCTTATCGTGCATATTTTGTACGGATAGACGGCGGGCTTCCCGTTCCAGTCTCTCCCGTACTTCAGGCGAAAACGCGAATGAGAGCCCGTGAAATCGAATGTGGTCATCCCCAGCAGTAATGGCATCGTCGATGATTTCGGCAACATCGCTACCCAACTGGCCGTTGTCTTCGTTGCTGTCCCGCACCGTAACGCTCAGACCATTGCTGACCCGATAGCCGCGAAAAACATCTTCCCTCTGGCCGTAATAGCGCTCCCATTCTTCGCTAACTCTCAAATGGGTCGTCATCATGTCGGTGTCAGCGACGCCGTTGGATCGTAGGGAGGTTACGATCCGCTCGGTGGTGTCCGCCATTTCTTGCCTGGCGTCCGCGATGGATTGGTCTAGGACCGTCACTTCCAGCGAGATGTGCGCCTCGTCAGGGACCTCAACTACCCTGCCAAATCCGGCTACAGATACCGGGTCGTAGGAATCGCCGGAACTTTGCTCGGGAACCGGAGCCGGCCGAGTGATGGCGGTATTCTCGCCGTGTATAGCCTCTGCCGGTGGCTGCTGAATCCCGAATACTGCCAGGAGGACCAGCGCCACGACAGCCGGAAAAATATATTTGCCGATCTTTGTGAGGGACATCGTGTCTCCTCCTTATGACACGGGGACGGCTCAAGGTGCCTTGCGTCTTCGGTGCAGCTTCTGATTGAGCGGTCACTGGGAACCAGCGGAAGCTTCGGTTTCTTCCTCCAACGATGGAAGCAATTCGTAGATCCCGAACACAACGACGGTGACCTCACCCTCGCCGGCCGTTATCGGGGTGTCGAGGCCATAGGAAGCGGCGGAATCCAAGGCAAATAATGCTGCCTCCTGGAATATGCCGCCGCCGAAGCCGCCGACGCCTTCGGTTAGCAGCTTGAGGTCACCCAATTCGCGACCGGCAGCCCTCGCCAGTTGACCGGCCTTGGCCCGCAAGTCCTCAACGGCGTCGTCCCGCGCCTCAACTTCCAACTCAGCGGTGTCGGAGAAGGCAAATCTGAGACTGTTGAACTGAATGTCATCGCCACCGGCGTCAATGGCGGCGTCTATGATGGGACCCACGTTGTCGGTGTCCCCCACCGTTACCCGCAATCCGTTGCTCACCCGGTAGCCTATCAACACCCGCCACCATCTTGACTGTAGTCGTAATCAGGGCGAATCCTGAAATGGCTGGTGGCGATGTCGTACTCCTGTATCTCCAATTCTTCGATGGATCGTTCAATCTCTTCCTGCACGGCTTGTAAAGACTCTGCCGCCCGGTCTCTGGCTTCTGCCACGGTCTCGTCAACGACTTCCACTTCCAGGGAAAGCTTGGCCAAGTCCGGCACACCGGTGGCTTTGCCTATTCCGGAGACCTGTACCGCATCGTAGGAATAACCAACCGTCTGTTCTGGCGGTGCCGGTTCGTTTGCGGCTACCTTACCGGCGCTTGTCGTCAGCGATGCCGGCGGCGTTCCCTCCAGCGCGCACGCGGTCAGCGTCAAAATGACGAAAGCGGCCGTAAGCGCCAGGGTTGAGCGAAGAGCGATTTTGCTGTTAGGTGTTCCAGTTTTCATGCGTTCACCCTTGAAATGCGACCCGGCCCGAAAGCAACGCCCGGGCCATCACGAACTTGTGTATCTCGGAGGTGCCGCCCCCGATGCGGGCGTGGCGGAGCATATGGTACCAGTGGGCAATGGGCAGGTCCAAAGTTTCGCCCAGGCCGCCGAACACCTGCATGATTTTGTCGATGCTGCGCCAGCCCCATTCGCCGGCGGCGTACTTGACCATGGAAGCTTCCACGCGAACATCCTCGCCGGCATCGGCCCGCTCCGCCGTTTCTCGCGCCACCGACCGCAGGGCGATGATGTCCATGTACACGTCGGTCAGCATCCACTGGATGGCCTGCCGGTCGGCGATGGGCCGCCCGTAGGTTACCCTCTGCTGCGACCATTCAATCGCCATCTCCAGGGCGCGGGTGAGGATGCCCAGCGCCATCGCCCCGCGAAGTAAACGGTCGTGGTGGACCAGCCATTGCTGACCCAGCGTGAAACCGCCCCCCACCTCGCCCAGCACCTGGGTCTGCGGCACCCGCACGTTGTCCAGGTGGATGTAGTGCTGCTGGGCTTTGGTAGGGACTATCCATACCCGGATGGGTTCAAACGAGACCCCGGGCGTCGGGTTGTCGATGATGAACATTGTGATGCCGCCGCGCTGCATCTTGTCGGGATCCGTGACCGCCTGCACCAGCAGGAAGTCGGCCGACGCGGCGCCGGAAATGAACATTTTGGTGCCGTTGAGCACCCAGTCGTCGCCGTCACGGACGGCGCGGGTTTGCATCATGCCGCCCGGATCCGACCCGGCTTGCGGTTCCGTCTGTCCGAATGAGTAGTACAAATCCCCGTTGATGGCCGGGTACAGGTATTTTTCCTCTTGCTCGGGAGTGCAGGCGCCAATCATGAACATGGGCACTGGCGACGTGGGCAGATGGACGATGCTGCGATGCACCTCTTCTTCCAGCACCAAATGCCCGAGAGCTCCCATGCCCCCGCCGCCGTACTCTTCCGGCACGAACGAGGTGTAGATCCCGGTCTGCTTGGACACGTTGTTCAGCCGTCCCCATTGCTCGCGTGATAGTGTTCCCAGCACGCCGGGTACGGTCTCCAACACACCGCGGGGAGCGCCGTTGTCCGGCTCGTCTTCCTGTGGAGGGTGGGCCAGGTATTCCGGCTCCAAAGGCATGCATTCGTCGCGCACGATTTGGCGCACGGTGTTCTTGAGGGCGTCAAGTTCCGGGGGCAACCCTCTTTCTGGGGTCATGTCATCTCCAAAAGCGTGTTTTATGGGGAATAGCGGCGGCGCAAACCGGCGCGCTCAATATCGTGCGCGGAGTTGCCGGACCAGCCCGGGACCCGTTTCGCGCGCCGTCTCGTGTTCCTAATGGAACGGGCAGACGTACTTCAGTGCTTCCAGGGCGGGGTTATCATCGTCGCCGGTGGCCAGACGCGCCGCGTATTCGCCTTCGACGGCCGATTGGGTCGCCGAAGCCGCTTCAATGACTTCCATTACGGAGCCGACGGTTCCGAACAAGATCGCCGCCGCCAGGACGACGATGATGCCGATGCCGATAGCTTTTCGCTGCATCGTTGACCATCCTGCCCCAATCGAGGATCAAGCATGTTGCCGGACCGGGGCAAGACCATTCTATAACAGGCGGCGACAGCACGCTACGGAAACCCATGCCGCAAGAACGAATGGCCTCCGCGCCGGTGCTGATGCTTCCTGAAAAAGCACCCGGCTTGTCATAACTCAACGCACGCCAACGGGGAACGGCGCGCCAATCCGCCCTCACTGTGGAGGTGATAGAATACTGCAACGCAATAGTGTGTCGGGTACTCCGTCCATTAATTTATGAGCAGTTCCGAGTTACGCAACCTCCCAAGCGTCGATCGCATAGTGAGCGGAGCAGCGCTTGCCTCCGCCGTTGAATCGTTCGGCCGCGACAGCTTGGTCGATCTGACGCGAGAGGTTTTGGCGAGTGTCCGGCGGCAAGTTCTGGCCGGCGCCAGTGTTCCGTCCGCAGACGAAATCACCGGTTCGGTGTTGAACTTGGTTGATGACCTCACGACTCCGTCGCCGCGCCCGGTCATCAACGCCACCGGCGTTATCATCCATACGAACCTGGGGCGGGCGCCGTTGAGCAAAGCGGCTTTGGCGGCTGCCGATGCGGCGGCGCGCGGCTATTCCGACTTGGAAATCGACCTCGGCACCGGGCGTCGGGGTTCCCGGCAGTCGCACCTACAGTCGCTGCTGTGCCGCATTACCGGCGCCGAAGCCGCTTTGGTGGTGAACAACAACGCATCTGCCCTGCTTTTGGGATTGTCCGCGCTGGCTGCCGGCCGCGAGGTGATCGTTACCCGCGGCGAGGCTGTGGAAATCGGCGGCGGGTTTCGGATACCCGACGTGCTCCGCCAGAGCGGCTGCACGCTGGTCGACGTCGGCACCACCAACCGGACTTACGTGCGCGACTACGCCGACGCCATAACGGAAGACACGGGCGCGTTCCTCAAAGCCCACGCCAGCAACTTCCGGGTTGAAGGTTTCACCGCGGCCGTCGACGAACGTGATCTGGTCCAACTCGGCGACAGTGCTGGCATACCGGTGTTGCATGACATCGGCAGCGGCGCGTTGCTTCCCACTGAAAGGTATGGTCTGGCCCACGAGCCCACACCCCAGGAAAGCATCGCGGCCGGCGTCGGTATGGTGTTCTTTTCGGGAGATAAGCTCTTGGGTGGGCCGCAAGCCGGCATCGTGGTGGGAAAGCGAGACTTGGTTGGACGGTTGGAACGACACCCGCTGGCCCGGGCGGTTCGCATCGACAAGATGAGCTTGGCTAGTTTAACCGCCACCCTAACGCATTACCTGACCGGCGACGCCGAGTCGACGGTTCCGGTGTGGAGAATGATCTCCGCCCCACCCGAAGGCGTGCGCGCCCGCGCCGAGGCCTGGGGAGCGGACATCGCCGCCAGAACGGGAGCGGAAACGGCCATCCTGCCTTCTCGTGCCGCGATTGGAGGCGGCAGCCTGCCCGGCGAGACCCTGCCGTCGTGGACGCTCGCCGTCACCCCGAACGGAGCCGGGAGCCCGGAAAATCTGTTGTCCGCGCTGCGCAGCCAGAAGATCCCGGTGATCGGACGGATTGAGGCGGACACGGTGCGCTTGGACCCGCGAACGGTACTGCCCGAACAGGACGACGCGGTGCAGAGAGCCGTCATCAGCGCTTTGGCGCAGGCAAATCCGTGATGTTCGCAATTGAGCAATGCATAGAGGTTTAGCGTGTCGGACTTTTTGTTGGTACACGGTGCGGGTCAAGGGGCCTGGAGTTGGGGCAAAGTTTGGGGGCACATGACTGCTCCCGCCCAACATCCGCCGCCGCTTTATCGAACTCGGCAAGCGGTGCGGGTAAGAGCCGTCGATTTGCCCGGACACGGCGCAGACGTGGCCAAAGATGTGGCGATGGTTGACATCGCGGAAAGCGTCGAAACCGTCTCTGGGGTGGTAGAGCGCGAGAACTTCAGGGATTTCACGCTGGTGGGTCACGAGTTGGGCGGCACCGTTGCCCTTCAGGCGGCAACGCAACTATCCGTAGCGCCACGGCGAATTGTCCTGGTATGCGGGATCGTTCCCGGCAACGGAAGGTCTCCCGCTTCGGCTTACCCGACCCCCGCCAGGACTCTTATCAGCATGTGCAAAATGCTGAGCACGCTGTCAGGGAGAGACATTCCGGTTCCGGTCGGCGCGGTTAGCAGATACTGGTGCCGTGGCCTCGACTCCATGCAGCAGGCGCAGACGATAGGTCATTTTGGCCCACTGCCTTTGCGAATGCTGACCCAGGCGGTTTCACTCAATCTGAACGAGTTGCCTTGCCCTGTAACATACGTCGTTTTGGGTGGGGACCGGTTGATCAGTCCGAGCCGTCAGCGTGCGATGGCCGCGCTCATCCCAAACGCCACTGTCGTTGAAATTGACGCCGGCCACTTGGTGACGGTTCAGAAACCGGAACAACTGGCCGAAACGTTGCTAGCGGCCTGATATGGCTCCGGTGTCCGCAGGTTCGTTCGTCGCGGACCTGCATATCCATTCCCCTTACGCGTTCGCGTGCAGCAGGGCATTGACGCTGGAAAATCTTGCCGCTTGGGGCCGGCGCAAAGGGATCGACCTGCTGGCCACCGGCGATTTCACGCATCCCGAGTGGGCCGCCAATCTCCGCTCCAAACTAGTCAGGGACGATGACGGTCTCTACCGCTATGACGACGTTCGGTTCGTTCCGGGAACCGAGATCAGCTGCGTGTACCGACAGGATGGCCGCGGGCGACGCGTTCACATGTTGGTGTTGTTGCCGACTCTGGAAGCAGCGGCCGAATTGTCCCGCCAACTTGAGCGACACGGCAAATTGGAGAGCGATGGCCGACCTACCGTGAAGTTGTCGGCGAGGAACCTGCTGTCCCTCGCGTTGGATACCGATCCGGAGGCGTGCGTGATCCCGGCTCACGCCTGGACGCCTTGGTACGGCATTTACGGATCACGCAGCGGGTTTGATAGCCTGGAAGAATGCTTTGGCGATCTGACGCATCTGGTCACCGCTATCGAAACCGGATTGTCCTCTGACCCAGCCATGAACTGGAACGTTCCAGAACTCAATGGTCGCTCGGTAGTTTCTTTTTCGGATGCGCATTCGCTGCCCAGGTTAGGCAGAGAAGCGACCGCATTTTCTGGGTCGCTGTCCTGGAGCGGACTTTCGAACGCCCTGCGCAGAATGGGCATTGCATACACCGTCGAGTTTTATCCCGAAGAGGGAAAGTACCATTACAGCGGCCATCGGAAATGTGGCGTCGCCTACGGTTCTACCGACCTCCAGCGAAACGGGCCATTGTGCCCGGTTTGCGGCCGGCCGTTGACCTTGGGCGTGCTGCATCGGGTGACCGAACTGGCCGGCAATGCGACGGAAGCCGACTTACTCCCTGACGCCGACGGCTTGGTCCGCATGGGAGCGCACTTGCCCCCGTTCGCCAGGCTGATCCCGCTGCAGGAAATCATAGCCGCGGTGCGTGGAGTCGGAGTGAACACGCGCACCGTGAAGCGGGAATACACGATGATTACCGATCAAATGGGCAGCGAGCTAAACGCCCTGCTTTGGGCGACCCCCGATGACTTGGTTGCGGTGGCCGGCGAACCGGTGGCACGCGCAATACTGCAATCCCGTCTCGGGAAGGTTAGAATCGCGCCGGGATACGACGGGCAGTATGGTTCGGTATCGTTGGCCACCGACTAACCTTCCCAATCCTACAAGCGACTGTTCACACCAGACCCAGCGCTCTTTGCTAGAATGGCGAGAAAGTTGCTGGAACGTGCCACGATGGAAGTAGCGCTGCGCCGGATGCGGGCCGATGACATCCCGCAGGTCATCGAAATCGAGAAAGAAGCGTTCTCCCCCGGCTGGGTTGGTACGCCGTTCCGCCGGGAGTTGAACAGCCGTTATTGCCGATTCCTGGTGGCCTACCATACAGACCGGGATGACGGTCCTGCCCACGGTATCGCCCAAACGCGACCGCAGGTAGCCGATTCATCCCTTTGGGCCAAGATGTTGACCGGCGTCAAGTCGATGTTGCGCTCCGACCGCGATAACGAAACCGATGGTTTGGCGGGTTACGTTGGAATCTGGTTGCAGGGCGACCAGGCTCACATTACCGAGATTGCGGTCCGGGAGGAGCTGCGAGGGCAAGGCATCGGGGAATTGTTGTTAATCGGAACGTTGCGCGTCGCCTATGAACAGGGAATGGAGGAGGTAACCCTGGAGGCCAGGGTCTCCAACTTCGTCGCTCAACGACTTTACGACAAATACAGTTTCAACGAGGCCGGCATACGGAGAAACTACTACGCGGACAACCGGGAAGACGCAGTGATAATGACCACCGACCCCATCCACACCAGCGCGTACCGAGACAAATTTGATGCGTTGCAGGGAAGGTTTCTGGCGCGATACGGTACGATCCAAATTGAACTGTAGCCTTGCTGCTCGCCCGGGGTAACAGTTCAGAGTTGAGGGGAAGCGAGCAGTTGTTGGCAAGCGGAGAGAGGATTGAGACCTTGGGCTCGCCAGGTGCCGAAGATCGAGGCTAGGGTCATCTTGGTCTCGGTCCCCCGCTCCGAGCGGGTGCCACCACTGACCTTCCGGCTGATCACCACTGGGCGCAGGCTGCGCTCGGCGGCATTGTTGTCCGGTGGCACCTCCGGATGAGCCACGAAGACGAAGAGTTCCTTGATGTGGTTCTCCATGCGTCGGCACAGTTTGGCTTGTGCCGCCGACGGGTCATCCAAGAAGGGACGGCAGAGGGCCAAGAGGCGTCTTTCCAGGACCAGTTGGGCAGCGCGCCGCTGCTGCTCTGCCGGGTGGGTGAAGGCTTTGGCCTGGCAATAGAGTTGATGTATGGCATCGGCCCACTGGGACAATCGGTGATCGTCAGGGTAGAGGACGCGGAGGTCGTGGATGTCCCGTAGCAGGTGGGCCCAGCAGCGTTGTTTGGGGCCGTCATAGTGGTGGTAGGCGGCGTAGAAGTCGCTGACCAGCACGCCAGCAAACTCATCGCCCAGCACTTCATCCACCACCGCCTTACCACGGTTCCGTCGCAGGAAGTACCGCAGGTCAGGGGTGCTGAAAGTCCACACGTAGCCGTTGTGTCCGTCCTCCCGCCAGCCGGTCTCGTCGGCGTGGACCACCGGACTGCCGCGGATCCGTTCCAGAATGCCCGCCAGTTCCCGCTGCGCTTGGCCCGCCACTTTGCGCGTGGCGTCCACGATGGCCCCCAGGCTGAGGTGCAGCCCATGTACCGTGTCCAGGTACCATTGGATGGTGCGGCAAGGCAGCCGAGCCTCCTCCCGGAGCGCGGCAATCAGGCTGACAACGTTCACCCCCAGACGCTGCTGGCCCAGCGCCGCGCCCTCCAGTTGCGCTGTGGGAGTACAGCCCCGTTGGCGCCGGGGACAGGTGCGGGTGATGTAAACGTGCTCGGTAACCTGCACCGGCACCTGGGGCAGATCGATCACTTCCCGAGTACGCTGGGTCCAGCCGCCGGACAACTGGGTCCCGCAGTCGGGACACTGCTCCACCACATGCTCCACCCGCTGGGTGGGCGTCATGCGGGTCCGGGCGAAACCGTGGGGCCGCGGCTTGCGGGGCTGCTTGGGCTCGGCCGGTTTCCGGTCGGCTTTGGGCTTCAGGCCCGGCATCCGTCCGGAGCCTTTGGCTTTGGCCCGCCCTTCCGGCTGGGCGATCCGCTTCTCCAGCCGTTCGATGATGGCTTGCTGCCGGAGGATGATGTCGATCAGCACATCCCGGTCGGCGGTGGTGAGGTCGATTTCATGCTTCATGGACCCAACTTGACATAAACAGGCCAAAGGCCGCCAGCCATCGACAAACAACTTTTCAGCAATTCACCTCACCAACTCTGAACAGTTACCGCCCGGGGCGTCGGTTGACCAACTCTGTTGCCCTTGTTAGAATGCCCGGCAGTCTTACTGTTCGGAAAGTCATGCTTACCATCGGTTTAACGGGCGGGATCGGTAGTGGCAAAAGTGTCGTGGCCGACCTGTTGCGCCAACAAGGTGCGTCGATCATCGACGCCGACCGGCTGGGTCACGAGGCGTACTCTCCCAACTCTGAAGCGTGGCTCCAGGTTGTCGCCGCCTTTGGGGAAGACATCCTGACGCCGGAAGGCGAAATCGACCGGCGCAAGTTGGGAGCTATTGTATTTGGAGACCCCGCCGAACTGGAACGTCTGAACGGGATCATGCACCCGTTGATGGCTCGCATGGTGGAAGAGCGAAAAATCCAACTGGCTGAGGAAGGAGCAAGCGTGGCAGTAGTGGAAGCCGCCGTTCTGTTCGAAGCCGGTTGGGACACGCTGGTCGATGAGGTTTGGACTACCCACTCCCCCGCGGATTTAATAGTCGAACGCTTGCAGCAACGCAATGGCCTCAGCGAAGAGGAAGCAAGGAAACGAATCAACTCGCAAATGCCAAATGCAGAACGCATCCAGCGTTCCGACGTGGTGGTTGAAAACGCATTGGATTTAGCCACCTTGGAACGCGACGTCAGAGCGTTGTGGCAGGCTCGAGTCAAAGGAAAGGTAATTCAAGGCAATGGTTGAAGCAAACATCGAAATGCTGGAAGACGAACCCAGTTTCAAAGAGTTCGCCATTGAGGAATTCCTGGTTCGCAGCGAGCCCTACTACCGGGCGGTCTCGGACGAACTGGAGTTGTTCGAAGCGGCGTACCACCAGCACATTCCCGTACTGCTCAAGGGCCCTACCGGTTGCGGCAAGACCCGGTTCGTCGAGTACATGGCCTGGCGACTGGGTCGGCCTATTACTACCGTGAGAAACGAGGCGCAGGATATGCGGGAAGGTGAGGTTCGCGTTCCGTTGGTCACCATTGCTTGCCACGAGGACCTTACCGCCAGCGACTTGGTCGGTCGTTATCTGCTGGATGCCCAGGGCACCCGCTGGATCGACGGTCCGATGACCCGCGCCGTCAAGGCTGGCGCGATCCTGTACCTGGACGAAGTGGTGGAAGCGCGCAAGGACACCACCGTGCTGATCCACCCCTTGACCGACCACCGCCGGATCCTCCCCGTCGAAAAAACCGGGAATATCATCGAGGCCGACGACCGGTTCCTGCTGTGCATCTCCTACAACCCCCACTATCAGAGTGCGCTGAAAGATCTTAAACACAGCACTCGTCAACGCTTCATCTCCATTGAGTTCGACTACCCGCCGGTGGACCTGGAGGCCGAAATCGTTGCCAAGGAAAGTGGCTGCGACGAAGAACAAGCCTACGCTTTGGCCCGTTTGGGCGAGAAGATCCGCAACTTGCGTGAGCATGGCTTGGCCGAAGGAGCGAGCACCCGCTTGCTGATCTACGCCGGTCGGTTGATGCAGCAGGGTATCTCCGCCCGCCGCGCCTGTCAGGTCGCCATCGTGTGGACCCTCTCCGACGAGACGGAGCTGCAGCGCAGCATTGAAGAGGTAGTGTTCTCCATCTTTGAGTAGCCCCGGAGTTTTGTGGAGCAGTGGAGGCTGCATGGGTGATCTCACCCTCGACTTGATACGAAATACCCTGGCAAACCGCCAGAGGGTTACTGCCGCCGCCGAGGGACTGATGCCGGCGGCAGTCATGTTGTTGCTGTACCCCAAAGACGGCGAATTCTGCGTCCTGTTAAACAAGCGGTCGATGACGGTCGAGCATCACAAAGGGGAAATGTCCTTCCCCGGAGGAGCCAGGGACCCGGAAGACTCCGATTATGAAGACACCGCATTACGTGAGACCGAAGAAGAAATGGGGATCGGCCGCGATGACATAACTATCTTGGGACGTTTGGACGATAATGTTACCCGTTCCAATTTCCTGGTTAAAGTTTTTGTGGGAACCATCCCCTACCCATACGAGTTCAATCCCAGTTCTCACGAAATCGCCGAGGTGGTAGAAATACCGATCGGCGTATTGCGGAATCCGGCAACTTTGCGTTGGGATTCCCGCATCGAAAACGGCGAAAGGATCGCAGTGCGCTCTTACGGCTACCAGCAACATCTGGTGTATGGAGCCACTGCCAAAATCCTTGACCAGTTCCTCGACATCATTGAGGACGGGCTGAAAAAGGAGGACACGAGCCTTGACTAATTCCGCAACTGGCGACCTGCTGACCGAACTGGCCAAACTCCCACCAGCCGTGACGGAGGCCTACGAGACCGTCGCCGATGCTATGGCCGAGTCCTTTAGCGATGAGGAAGCGGCACTGTGGGCCAGAGAAGGCGTCGCTATTGGCACCCAAACCGTACGATCTTGGGAATCCGCCGTTGAATACTATCGGGTCAGCCCCGAGGTAGCCCGATCTCTGGCGTTCGCCTCGTTCATGCAGTGGGCCCGGTGCGGCACCTACCTGTCCCAAGATTCTCCCACGCTGGCCGTAGCCTTTTTCAAGGCCAGCCCGTCCATCGTTACTAACCTGCGGCCCCAGTACATACCTCGTTGGGCCGGCCTTGGCCGTTCGCTTTACAAGGGCACCTGGAAATCCAGCACGTTGGCCGCGCGTTTCTTTGAAGTTAGCCCGGACTTGGTGCGCAATTTGCCGTTCTGGGACGTGGAGGTGTTCGCTTCTCTGATCGAAGCGTTGTCCTACAAGTCCTACGACGTTGCCGCCGAATGTCTGGTTCTGGGCCGCGACGTGTTGCCGGCCATGGGACGTGAGCGCGAAGCTTTTCTGTCTATGTCCCGCGCCCTGACCGACAGCAGTTGGCGGGAAGTCAAAGCCTGCCTGGAAATGGCGCCGCGCGCCCTCCAGCATGTGGAGGAAGGCCAGACCGGTCGGTTCCTGCGCTTGGGCGAAAAGCTCGCCAAGATGGGCCTCCGCGACACTTCACGTTTCCTGTATGACGGTGCGCAGGCGCTGTCTCACGTGTCCGCCGGTTCTCAGGGGCATATCCTGGACCTTTGTGACGGCCTGCTGGCCAGCACGCCCGACGCGGTGCCGCCCTTCCTGAAGAGTTTGGATCCCGTGCTCAACCGTATCACTCTGGCCCAGTTGGATCAGTGGTACCAGCAAGGCGTGCAGCTTCTCGGCGACAACCCCGAAAGCGGCATCGCTTTCTTCAAGATAGAATCCAACACCTCCGAAGCGATGCTCGAAACCCTGTCTTCCAGCCTGGATTTGGAACGGGTCAAAGGCATCATGCGCCTCTACACCCGTGCCCTTTCCGGTGAGAACATCGAGGTGATGAGCACTGAGGAACTCGTCCGACGGCAAATCGGATGGGTTGATCAGGACACCGCGTCAACCGACGGCACGAAGGTGTACCTGCCGCCGATGGTCGACAACTACAACGACAAGTCGCAGAACTTCGCCTGGTTCAAGGTGGTTGCCACGCACCAGGTTTCCCACATGGAGTTTGGCAGTTTCCGGTTCGATTTCACCAGGAAGGCCAACCTGTTTGAGGACCGCCGTTTCCATATGGAAGAGGCGATGCAGGCACGGATGGAGGCCATCCGAAACGTGGCCGCTGATATGTTCCAATTGCAGGACGCCAGCGTGCAGTCGGGCTCTGACTTGGGAGATGGCCCCGGTGGAACCATGCGTGTCTATACCGACATCGGACGGTTCTTGTCCCTCTTTGAGGACCGCCGCATGGTGTTCGATCTTTTCAGCGTCCTGGAAGACTGCCGCCTGGACTACCGCATCAAAACGGAATACCCCGGCATCAGGCAACCCGCCCTTGACGTGCAGGGAGACGCCCTTGTTCAGCGCCCGCGCATCCAAGAGTTGCCTCTGCAGGAAGCGCTCATCGAGATGCTGATCCACATGAGCCTGGACCGCTTCGAGGGTCTGCCGGTTCCGCAGGATTACCGGGACGAAGCCTACATGCTGGCGCGCATCATGCACCGTCTCCGCACCGTCCGCGCTTCTATCGAGGACACCGCAGAAGCTGCTCTGCGCGCTTACGAAATAATTTCCCGTCTCCAGAACCAAGAACAGCCCGAGGACGAGTTCCAGCCGGAAGATCTCGATGATCCCGGTGAATTCTCTGAGGAAGAGTACCAGGCCTTGCTGGACAAGCTGCAGGCGGATATGAGCGAGCAGCAGGGCGAGCAAGGTGAGGGGGACCCTTACGAATCTCCCGAGCCGGTGGAATATCGCGGCGACTTCAAGCCCGAGATGGTCCAATTGCTCACCAAGCTCCAGATGGACCAGAGCCAACTGGGCGACGCAGAGCCGATGACCCAGGAAGAGTTGGAGCAACTGCTGCAAGACAGCGCTGAGCTTGAGCTGGACGCCCAGGAAGGCGACGTGGACCAGAGCATGGCCATGTTCGCCCAGAACATAATGAAGGAAGCCGGCGTGCCTCCTCCATCCAACGACCCTGGACGTGGCTACGGCCCAATCCTGCATGACGATGACGGCGGCGGCGAGTTGGAAGCCCTGGAACCTAAAACCTTCGTGTACGACGAATGGGACTTCCGGGCCAACGATTACAAGCCCCGTTGGTGCATTGTCAAGGAGAAAGTTCTGGACGAAGGCGATCCGAATTTCTACAACGACTCCCTTCGTAATTATGCCTCGCTCCTGGCGCACATCAAGCGACAGTTCGAACTGATCATGCCCGAAACCTGGCGCAAGACCTATCGGCTGATTGACGGCGAGGACATCGACCTGAACTCGGCATTGGAAGCGTGGGCTGACCTGCGCATGAACGTGCCGCCGGACGAAAAAATCTACTGGCGTCGCAATCGCGTGGAACGCGACGTGGCCGTGGTGTTCCTGCTGGATATGTCGGCCTCCACCGCCGAAGCCATCGACGAAGGCCGGCACTCGGTGGACGACCGGGACGCGCCCGACGACCCGGTGGAATACATGGTCTGGCTCCGCCGCCGGCGCGAGGGTCTGGTGCGCCGCCACTACAAGCGCATTATTGACCTGGAGCGCGAGAGCTGCGCCCTGCTCATCAACGCCCTGGAGTCCATCGGCGACACCTACGGCATCTACGGCTTCTCCGGCTACGGCCGGGAGAACGTGGAGTTCTACGTCATCAAGGACATCGATGAGCAGTTCAACGACAAGATCAAGCGGCGCATCGACAAGGTCACGCCCTTGCACGCCACCCGCATGGGTTCCGCTATCCGTCACGCCGTCACCAAGCTGGAAAACCAGGACGCGGCTACCAAGATCATGTTCCTGATCAGCGACGGTCGTCCGCAGGACCGGGGTTACAGCCGTGAAGGCGTCGAAAAGGAGTACGCCGTCCACGACACCCACCAGGCATTGCTTGAAGCCA
Organism: Dehalococcoidia bacterium; assembly: GCA_965197635.1. GTDB lineage: Bacteria > Chloroflexota > Dehalococcoidia > Lucifugimonadales > UBA3495 > Bin87. The sequence goes on along the minus strand of CBDANN010000008.1, from coordinate 1,287,400 downwards.
AGCGTAAGGAGATCACCCCCTTCTGTCTGACTGTGGACAAGGCGGGGCATGACTACCTGAAAACCATGTGCGGCGACCTCAACTACGAGGTTCTGGACGACATCTGGGCATTGCCCGAGCGGTTGCCGATGCTTTATCGGACGCTCACCATGTAGCCTCCGGCGCACAGCACCACCAAAGAGTAGGGGCGGGTCTTGGACCCGCCCCTACTCTTTGCCACATCTCTTTAGGCGAATTTAAGGCGCCACTTCGGTAATCAACTTACGCAATTCCGTCAACGCGGTATTGCACGAACGCCGTTTGATTACCAGGCGGCGCGGCGGCGTGCGCAGTGGAATTTCCCGAACGTCCGCGCCGTGGGCGATGGCAATGTGTATCGTACCGGGGCGATGCCCTTCCACTTCCTGCGGCCCAAGCACCCCGGCGAGGCCGATGCCGAAATCCGCGGCGGTGGAATCTTGAGCCACCAGCGCCATTGCGTTGGCGGTCTGCTGGCTGACCACTCCATGGGTCTCCAGAACGCCGGAGTCCACGCCGGCCGCTATCATGGCTTCGGTGGTGTACGCCACGTTGCCGCCCCGATACCACCGGTTGCTGTCGGGAGCTTCGGTGATGGTGTTCGCCAAAAATCCGCCGCTGACCGACTCCATGCTCGCCAACGTCATATCCCGGGCCACCAACGCCGCCCCTACCGACCGTTCCGGCGTTTCATCGTCGTAGCCCCAGATGTACGGAGCCAGCCGGTCGTGGATGGCATTCTCCACCGGGGCGATCATTTCGCGGGCCGTGGGTTCGTCCTGGGCGCGAGCGATTATGCGCAGGTGGATCCCGTCGGCCTTGGAATAGATGCCGAGGTACGGGTTTTCCAACCCGAAATACTCTGAAATGATCTCGTCCACCGACGCCTCGCCCAGGCCCAGCGTCTTAATGTTGCGGGTGATGGTAACTTCGGTGTCGATCAGATCTTTCAGCTTGGCGTCGATTTCATCCTGCCACATGGCCCGATTCTCGCCAGGTGGCCCGGGCATACAGATGATATGTTTGCCGTCGCGCTCCGCCCACCAGCCGGGCGCGGTGCCGTTGCGGTTGGTGATGAACTGGGCCGATGGTATCAGGTGGGCCTGCTTCACATTGTGCGCCGGCATGTCCTGGCCCCGGTTACGGAACCATTGGCGCAGGTTTTCTATCTCATTTTCCTGCACCGTCGGTGATTCCCCAAGGGCCGCCGCCACGGCTTCCCGGGTCAGGTCGTCTTGGGTTGGTCCCAGGCCGCCGGTCGTGAAAATGATGTCGGAACGCTCCCAGCCCCGCTGGAATGCTTCCGTGAGGTTGGGCAGGTCGTCGCCGATAATGCTGACCCACTGCAACTGGATGCCCAGAGCCGGCAGGCGGCCAGCGATCCAACTGGCGTTGGTATCGGTCAGCTCGCCCATCAGCAGTTCCGTGCCAATGGATATGATCTCTGCGTTCACGACTTCCTCCTCAGCGGTTCTTCTACGGGCAATCGTAGGGCTTTTCCGTAGGCGGGTTGGTAACGAGACAGAAGGTGCGTTCCGCGCGCACCCGGTTGATTACATAAACAATCGGGTCGTCCGGTAGCCCAGCGTAGTGTACGAGCACTTGCTCGTTGCCAGCGTCGTCCAGTATCGGCTGATCGTCCTGATCAACTTCAATATGCCCGGTGCCGATGTAAAACGCGTAGGACTTTTCGTGGGTGGTTATACGCACTGTGGTTACCGGAGGGTCCAATCCATATTTGGGATCGGCGAAGCCGGTCTCATCAACGTGCCAGCCGCCGGGTGTTTCGGGACCCCCGGGCTTGGTCGGCTGTGCAAACCACTGCAACTGTGATGTCCACCACTCGGGCTGCTCTACGGGCGAGCGTTGGCCGTCCACAGTGGCGTACCAGGTGCGTACGCTCTGTTCAGGGGTATAGGATACTGTTACACCTTTATGGGTAACCTCCAATTCCTGAATGTCGCGGAAATCCTCTTCGTAAAAGTAGCCCAATTCAATCGGCGGAGGGACAAATGGCGGTTTGGCTGCTAGGCAGTTGACCACCCTGGCCCAGATTTCCGGCACGGTGAACAGTTTGGGATCGCCCACCAGCCGCATATAGCTGTAGCCTTCATCAGGTGTCACGTTGCCCAACCAGAACTCATACGACAACCCGGTCTCTTCAGTGATGACGATGGTGCTTTCGGGAGGATCCAGTCCGTACTGCGCCGGATTTTCGATGGTTTCGGACAATACTCGGTTGACCTTTGGTCCGCTCAAGAGCAGTGGCGTACCCGCCCATTTGGGGTGATGAACCTCGTTGCGGTCGACTCCTTCAACGATGTACCACTTGCCGCGTCCCAGGTCCTTTTCGTACACGACGTTTAGCTCTGGCTCCGTAGCGCGAACGGTTTCATCCGAACACTCAAACGACCTGCCCACTTGCCCTCGATTTGTAATCTCCACGTGCACAATGGCCTCGTCGTCAATGCGCCACGCCCACGGCTCCTCCCGACGCGGCGTGTCCTGTTCCCAGGGCTTAAACCAAAGCGCCAGCGCACCAAAGAGCGCCAGCACAAAAACCAGCAGGATGGTCAACCGGATATTCATAGCTGATCAGCCTTCTGAAGACTAACGACGAACCCACCAGACCACGATGGCCATGATGCCCATCAGACCCGGCAGCAGCAGCCATGTGGAGAACCGCACGAAGTTGAACTCGTTTGCGTCCAGATTCCACTCCCGGTAAACGAATTCCCGGTCCCTGATCGAAACCAGCGAGTAGTCCCCCATCAGGTAATTGGCCGAGTTGAGGAACAACGCCGCGCTGGAACCCCGGTCCACGTTCCGATTGGACACGAAGTCGGAATCGCCGAACACCGCCATCTTGGCGAACTGGTTGTCCGGCGGTCGGCTCTCCACGGGCGGCGCGCCCACGGGCGCCACGATGTCCAGGTACATCGCCGGGAAGAAGGTGCCCTGCGGGTCCACGTCCTCCGGGTCAACTCCTTCGGCTGGGTCAATGGGGTCAATCCGCTCGATGTCATCGATCAGACGCGCCGATGGCGTTGAATAAGCGATGGGGACCGGATACCGGTTGTTAGTGTCATCAATAATGGGGTCCAACGACGCGGCGCCCGGCATAAACGCCACGTTCAAGGGTTGTCCGCGAGGCGCGACAATCTCGGGCGGAGCCTGGGGATAGTACCGCCCCACCCGAAGGGTCCGCGGCGCGTTGGGCTGTGATCCCTCTAAGTCGCGGATGTAGCCGTCGCTGACGATGACTCCCCACAGCGCCAGGAACGCGCGGAACGAATCGTGGGTTTGCGGCTCCGCCAGGAAAATGAGCCGAGCCCCTTCCCGCCGTGGCGTGCCGTCGCGCTCCCGTCCGGCCATGTAGAAGTTCAGCGCGTCGGCGTGGGCCGCCGGCAGTTCTCCGGTGGGCCCGGCGATGACCAGCAACGCCGCGTCATCAGGTACCTTCAGTTTCTCGAAGTCTTCTTCCGCTGGCGGCATGGGGTGGACTTCCACCGCGTAGTTGTCCACTTCCAATCCCTGCCGAATTTTCAGGTAACCGTCCTCAGTTTCGCGGTTGATGTCGCGTTCGCCGTGTCCACCAAGGAAATACACCTTCTTCTGCTCGGTTTCGGTAACTACCAGCAGGGAGGTATAGAGGTCCTGTTCCAATCGGCTGTACGCTGGGTCAGTGGGTTGCACCAAATCGATCAGGTCGGCGCCGGTGGCTGAAACCGCCAGGGTTTCGTAAGCGGTCACCCCTTGGCTTCGTGCCAGGTCGGCTTCTTTCTGGGGGTCCACGAACTGAAAGGTGAAGTTTCCGCTGCGTCGGCTGAACTCGCTCAGGGTAGTATCCACCTTGCCATGCCGCGTCAGCATTTCAATGTCGTTGAGCTCGTCAGGGTAGTAGGCTATCACGTTGACGGGCCGGTTCAGGTTGTCCAGCAAATCCCTGGTGCGTTGGGCCAGGGAGAATTGGTTGGTCGCCGTCGTGTCTGCCCGGAAGTGGTTCTCAAACGCCACGTAGTTGGCCAGGACCACCAGTCCGATGAACGCCGCCGTCATAATCACGGTGTTGACGCCGTATCTACCGGTCCGGCTGAAGAAGGCGGCCAGCACTTGGCTGAAATAGGAAAGGCCAACCATGAGCACCAGCACGACGCCGATACCCAATACGACGCCACCGTAGAGTCGGAGGGCGTCGATGAACGCCAGCAGCACGGCTCCCACGATGAGGCCAATGACGCCGGCTATCAGTATTGGCGCGTAGAAAATCGCGACGAAGTCGAAGGCCGGCTCAATGAACGAAAAGAGCGTCCTTGACCGTTCTTCAAGGGCCGGCGAGTCTGCGGCATCGGCTTGCCCTGCGCCAACGCCCTGCCGGTCTCGGCCACGGCGCCGGCGCCAGTCTCGGGGGCCGCCATCTGTGCGTTGCTGGCTCATCCTACCTCCAGCGACGCGACTCCAGCGCCCTAATCGACAGGAACAGGAAAAGCGCGATAACTGTGATGAAGTACACGATGTGCGTGGAATCCACGATACCGCGATCAAAGTCGTTGAAGTGGCTGGTGAAACCAAGCTGGTTGAAAATGGTTGCCCAAACGCCAGTCACCACGTCTCCAATGAAGGAGGTAGCGTACAGCACCACCAATATGCCCGTACCCACTACGGCGGCAATGATCTGGTTGCTGGTCAGCGTCGAGGTCAGAATCCCCACCGCCAGGGCCGACATACCGTAGAGCACCAATCCCAGGTATCCGGAGTAGATTGGACCCGGATCCGGTGTCGCAAACACCAGGAGCAGGATCACATAGTAGGAGGTCAACGCTAACAGAAATATCAAAAACACGAAGCTGGCAAGGTACTTGCCCAGTATGACTTCCCAGTCCCGCACCGGCGAAGTCAACAGCAACTCAATCGTTCCCAGCTTTTGCTCTTCCGCCAAAAGGCGCATCGTCAAGGCGGGCGCCAAGGGGATCAGCAGGAAGGTGGCTCCCTGGAAGAAGTTGCTCAGCGACGCCTCCGGAAAGGGGTTGCCCAAGTCACGCACGAAAAAGAACCCGCTCAGGGCCATGAAAATCAGCGCCACGATGTACGCCACCGGGCTGCTGAAGTAGATCTGGATTTCTTTGAACGCCACCGCGCGGATGGTTCGCATGGTTGTCTATTCCGACCAGTCCGTTTCGTCCTCGGCCGTGGTAACCCGAAGGAAAATCTCCTCCAGGCTCATGCTGCTCATTTGCATACTGAGCAAGCTCCAACCGTTACCGACCACCGTCCGCGATATTTCATCCCGCAAGTCCAGGCCTTCGCGAAACTTTACGCGGTAGGCATTGACCCCGGGGCGCGGGTGGTGCGTCACTTCTGTCGCGCCGTCAATCCCCCGCAACACGGGCAACACTTCGGCGGGAGGGCCGCCGACCTCAACCTCCAACTGCTCGACGCCACGCAGGTGCTGAGCCAGGTTGTTCGGCGTGTCGGCTGCGACGATGTGTCCCTCGTGGATGATCAACACCCGTTCGCAAATCATGCTGACTTCGGGAAGGATGTGGCTGCTGAGTACCACCGTTTGCTCGCGCCCGAGATCCTGTATCAGGCTGCGGGTCTCCACCACCTGGATGGGATCGATGCCGATGGTGGGTTCGTCCAGCACCAGCACTTCCGGCTCATGGAGGATCGCTTGGGCAATGCCCACCCGCTGGCGGAAACCCTTGGACAGCTTGCCGATGAGCGTTTTGCTGTAATCTTCCAGGTGGCACAATCCGATCACATCCTCGGTCCGTGCCCTGATCCGGCGCCCGTTCATGCCCCGCAAAGTTCCCATGTATTTCAAATAGCTGGTAACCGTCATTTCCGTGTGTAGCGGCACCGATTCGGGCAGATAACCCACGCGCCTCCGTACTTCCAGCGATTTCTCCACCACGTCGAATCCACCCAACGACACTGAGCCCCTGGTGGGAGGCATAAACCCGGTCAGGATCCGCATCGTGGTGGTCTTGCCGGCCCCGTTGGGTCCCAGAAAACCCAATATCTCCCCGCGACGCACATCGAAGTTCACATTCTCCACGGCGGGGGTTGGCCCATAGTAATGCGTTAAGTCACGCACTTCGATCATCGTTTCTGGATCCGCAGAGGAAAATTCGTCCGCGGTTTCAGTCCCTTGGACCGGGCGATTTTCTGCTTCGATCGCCATGATGTTTTTACCCTTGGCGCCCTGCTTTGGCAACTGTTACGCGATTTGGTTGATTGGCATACGCCGACGCCGGGTCAACGGATTTGCGACCTCGGCGCCGGTGTCGGGCGACGCGGGCCGCCACCCTTTGAAAATAGCGTGTCGGCTATGATATTCTATGCTCCGCAATTTCACAAGACGGCGCAGCCCCGTCCTCACGGGGCTTATTTTATCGGCGGGGGCCAACTAGCAGGATGCATCTGATTATCGACGGCTTCGGCGGCGACGCCGGCATGATGTGGGACACCGCCCGGCTGCGGTCGTTTCTGGACGAATACCCGGCCAAACTGGGCATGACCAAGATCACCGAACCGGAAGTCCTAGAATATCACGGCCCCAATCCCAACGACAGCGGCATATCCGGTTTCGTCATCATCGCCGAGAGCCACATCAGCGTCCACACCTTCCCCCACCGGGATTACGTGAACATCGACGTGTTTTCCTGCAAGTCATTTGACCACGAAAAAGCGCTGACCGACGCCCGTGCTTTGTTCGACCTGCGGCAGGTGAAAACGTGGGTGCTGGATCGTGGTCTGGAATGGCTCGATGCCGAACAGGGCGTCCGCGAAACGCGGCTCCAGCGCCGAGCCCTGCGAACCGCCGTCTCCGGTTCGCCCGTTGTCTGAAAACTGGTTCCCTCCCGTCCCCTGGACGCCGACCAATTTTTTGGCGTTGCCGCCGGAACAGGCGGCCCTGGATCAAGCGTCCGTCGTCCTGATACCGGTGCCGATTGACAGCACCACCTCCTTCCGGAGCGGCGCCCGCTACGGACCCGCCGCCATCATCGCAGCGTCCAACGCACTGGAAGATTACGACCTTGAACTCGGTATAGACGTCGCAGAATTGGGCATCCACACCGGCCCGCCGCTGGAACCAAACGTGGGAGACCCCGAGCAGATGGCTTCTCGTGTGCGGTCAGCAGTCTCTCATTACGCCGCATTCGGCAAGCTGACCGGCGTCCTCGGCGGGGACCACTCCGCCGCGATCGGTTCCGCTTTGGCCCATTTGGAGCGTCACTCTGACCTGTCGGTGCTTTACATCGACGCCCACGCCGATTTACGCAACGAGTACCAGGGAACTTGCTGGGGCCACAGTTCCGCAGCCCGCCGGATTGCTGAGCGCTGTCCAATCACGCTGGTCGGCGTCCGCACGCTGGCGCTGGAAGAGCGAGATTACATAAACAGCGAGGACATCCCAACCTACTACTGGCCGCCCCGTAACCGGGAATACATCGCCGGCCTAATCAGCGGACTGGGCACTGACGTGTACGTGAGCGTTGACCTGGATGTTCTGGACCCGTCAGAAATGGCGGCAGTAGGTACGCCTGAGCCGGGAGGCATGCGCTGGTTGGAGCTGCTGGAACTGCTGCGGCGCGTGGCGGAGGAACGACGCGTCGTGGGGTTTGACGTGTGCGAACTGGCGCCCAACGAGGGGTTGCCGGCGCACGCTTATACGGCGGCCAAGCTGGTGTACAAGATGGCTGCTTATGCGGCCGCGCTAGGGCCGGCCCAAGTCAGCTCTCCGTAGGCTGCCACAGCCGGCCGCAATCAGTCTCCGTCCCCATCTTGCACCAGAAACCGCAAGGCCATGCCAGTAACGAAAAAACTGCCGCTGGCAATCAACATTATCACGTCTATGTCATCGCACTCGCTGCATATGAACGACGGAAATGCTCGCGACAGTAAGATTGCCGACGCGCCCAAAGACACCGTGCCTAAATCCTTACCTCCTTGCTGCAATAGTGCCGCGACCCGCCTCACTGCCCGTCTAAAACTCACGTTGGTTCCTCGTCCTGAAGGCTGCCAAAATCGCCACGGCGATAACGCCGGCAGACATAACAGTACCGGTGTAGCCGACGACAATCGCGGCTTGCAGCAGCATATAACGTGGCGGGTTAAGCATTCCCCAACCCAATTGGTCACCGATCACCACCAGCCAGCACAAGGGAAAGAAAACGAGCATAAAGCCGACAACGCCGTTGCTACCGTTGGCTTGGCGCTTCTTCTGGCTATCCATCTGCGGCCTCCTGGACAAACCCTTACGCCGATTATAACCCAGTTGCATCCACCGTCAGAGCGTACCCTTCCTTGACAACCCCGGCGGCCCACCCATAGAATCCCGGCATCTTAAATGCCCTGAAATAAAGCTCGACCTAAGCACCAACCGGCGCAAGGAGTTCCCCATGCCACAGGAATGGCCCACCGTCCATTACAAGGAAGAAGGGATGCGGGAGGGCATGCAAATCGAGGACGCCAACATATCCGTCGACGACAAGGTCGAGCTCCTTGATATGCTGTCCGAAACCGGCCTCAACAGCATCGTGGTCGGTTCTTTCGTCAGCCCCCGATGGACGCCCCAGATGGAGCGCATCGACGAGATCGTGCAGAAGTTCACGCCCAAAGCCGGCGTCACCTATTCTGCTCTCGCCCTGAACGCTCGTGGCGTGGAACGCGCCCGCGCCTACTCGCCGCCGCTCACCATCGAGCGCGACGCCTACCCTCGGCTGTCGTGCCACCTCTGCGACGTGTTCGCTCGTCGCAACACCAACCGCAGCCAGATGGACGAAATGGAACGCTGGCCCGCCATCATCGCCCAGGCGCAGGAGGTTGGCATCACCGCGGCAGGTATCGGTTGTAACGCCTCCTGGGGTTCCAATTTCCTTGGTGAGTTTCCCGTTGAAAGCCTGATGACGTTGCTCGAATACCAGCATGGGTTGTGGGACGAAGCCGGCATCAAGGTCGCCAGTTGCTCCATGGGCGACCCGATGAGCCACTGCACGCCGGCGAAGGTGGAGGAGAGCATCGTCCGCGTTAAGGAGCGCTGGCCGGAAATCAACCACTTCCGCCTGCACCTGCACAACGGGCGAAACATGGCCATCGCATCCGCCTACGCCGCCATGCGGATTCTCGGACCCGAGGATACCGTTGAGCTCGACGGCACTATCGGCGGCTTCGGTGGTTGTCCCTACTGCGGCAACGGCCGCGCCACTGGTATGGCTCCCACGGAAGACCTGCTCCACATGATGGAGGATATGGGTATCCCCACCGGCGTTGACATCGACAAGCTTGTCGATTGCGTTTGGGCCGCCGAGCGTATCATCGGCCGCGAGCTGTACGGACACGTTTCCAAGGCCGGCCCGCGCCCCCGCGCCAGCGCCGGCAACCTCTACGATATCAACATGCCCTTCGTCGAAACACTGGAACAGGCCACCCACTTCAAGAAGGGCGAGCAGATGTACGAAGGCGGCCTCTACCCCTACCGCGAGCCGGTCACCAGCCCCTACCGGGACCGCGTTGACCAGGGTCTCCCCGCCTTCGGCGAAGCCCCCAACGAATTTCCCTGGAACGAGGACTGGCTGCCCAAAGCCGACGGCTAGCAGATCTTTACACGGTCGGAACTGCCCCGGCCCGCGTTGCCCCATCAGAAAGGGTGTCGCGGGCCGGGGCATAGTATTGGCGGTTGCTCACGGTCATGCCAGCTGTACACGATTTGGTATGTGGAAGGTGCGGGCAGGCCAGATGGTCTGCGGAAGGCGTCTGCCCCGAGTGCGGCTACGATATCGCAACGGCCCATGCCCCGCCGTCACTCGGCGAATCGGACCATAAAAGCCAGGATGCTCCGGTCTCCACGCGCCGTCCCTGGCTATTGCTATTGTTCGCCGGACTGCTGGCTATAGCGGTTGGCCAGTTGTCCTTCGGCCTAACCACGTCAACGGACCTCCCGGCCGCTGGTGTAGTTTCAACCCTGCTGGGTATCGGCCTTATCGCGGGCTACGGCGCTTTGGTCAAGTCCCCGGCTTGTGAAGTCTCGAGTCTGTCCGCCGGCTTCCCGGAGAAAGGCCTGGGGGCGCCCGAAACAAAGTATTGGTACGGACTCCACGGCATAGCGGATTCCCTCCGCCGCAACGAACTGCGCTTGGCCGGTCCCCTTGCCGGCGTCGTGTTGCTCCCCGTATTGCTGTTGCGAGTGTGGGGAGATCACGGTAACGCCTGGGACATTCTGCTATGGTGCGCCAGCATCGCGGCTTTCGCGGCTTTCTTCATACCGTCGAGACATGACATAACCAATCCCAATCGGGTCGGCTTCAGTATCCTCCTGGCGGGTTGGCTCCGCCGGTGGCCGCCGCGCTTCGCGGCCGCGGCCCGCCGGCGCTCCAGGGACTTACTCCCCCTGCTGGCAATCTTGCTCATTTACTGCGCCGTGACGATGCCCAACCTCACCGCCTGGCGCTACTCCGCCATCGGGGACGAGTACATATTTTACGAGCACGCCGCCCATATGTTGGACGAAGGTATATCCCGTCCTTTCAGTCAGGACGGCGTGTACGGCAACCACCCGCAACTCAATACGATCTACACAGCCGCGATAATGCGGGTGTTCGGCGACGGACACTTCGGATGGAAGATGACCGGTGTAGTTTCGACGGCCCTGGCTACCGCCGGGATCTATGTCCTTGGTTACGTCCTGGGCTATCGCTCTTCCGGCATCCTGGCCGCGGGATTGTTCGCATCTAGTCATTACTTGCTGGGATTGGTCAACGCTGGCTACAACCACACCGACGCCTTGCCATTCACCGTGTGGGCCCTGGCATTTTTCGTAATCGGCTTGCGTACAAGAAACCCTTTATTCTTATACCTGGCCGGGGCATTTGTTGGCTTAGGTTTCTACTTTCACTATTCGGCCCGCATCACTGGTTTGGTCATGCTGCCGACGGCCCTTGCAACTATCAAGCCGCGTCAACTCCTGGCATTGTGGCCCCTGGTCTTCGGCTTTCTCCTGACCGCATGGCCCACGTTGTTGATCAGCCAGGGGGAAATCATCACCAGGATGCTGGCCCAATCGGTCGGCGGTTACTCCGAAGCTGTATCCGGCCCAGTCGCCCGCCGGCTAGCGGACAACCTGACCAACAATTTGCCTGCATTCCATTTCAACCGAAACAGCCACTCCTACGTCGGCGGCCCCTTGCTCGACCCCGTCACCGGCGCTCTGGCTGCCGTCGGCGTGGGCTTGGCCGTCGGAAGCGCCAATCGGCTGGCGTCGATACTTACCCTCGTTTGGATTGTCGTGGCGTTTTCCGCAACTGGACTGATCTCGCCTTACCCCGCTACGGCGATCACTCGCCTGTTCCCGCTGGTTGCGCCGTTGGCCCTGCTGGCCGGATTAGCCGCCGCTGTCCTTCTGGATCTGTTGCCGATTTGGGTATGGACGAACTGGCGTCGCCACCTGCCCGCCGCCGTTTTAGTCGTCATTCTGGTCGGTGTGCTGGCCCTCAACACCCATCAGTCCTGGTCCGCAACTCACCGGGCCTACCACTACACTACTGAAGCTTTGACAATAGGCGCCTTACGCCATCAGCATTGCGATAACGCAGTGGCCCGGACCATGTTTGTTGGCGCCAACCCGGGTTCAACATTGGACTCGGCTTTGGCCAGTTACCGGCCCGAATCCTACTCGCATAACCGCCTCTATCCGGAATGGCCGCCGGAAGAGCCGCTGCCGGAACCAGCCCCCAATTGCGTCATCTTCGTCGATCCGGCTTCTCCGGAAGCACGAGCCCTTCAGGCAGCATTGCAAACCAGATACCCCGACGGTGAACTGTACGTCTTTACCACCCCGTCGGGCAAAAGCCAGGTCGAGTATTTTTACCGCAGCGGAATGGAGGGAATGCGGTGATGACAGTGTTCGACCCGCGTTATCCCGGTCCCGCCACCTCGAAATCATAGGTGTTCAGCAGTTCGCCTTCGCTCATTATCCGCAACGTGGCCTCGCCGGCGCCGCATCCCACCACGTAAAATCGGCTGTGAGTCTCTACACCCGGTTCGGGCAGGATCAGCGTCAGTCGGGTGTCGCCTTCCGGCGCTAACGTCACGGCGGCGCAGCCGTCCCGGTCCAATAATTCGGCGTCGTTGTGTATGACCACCGGCCAACCGCCCGCGCTGGCCGTAACCACCACCGATCGGGCCGAAACCAGGTCCACGGCATGATGCACATGGGGCGAGCTGGCGATCGCCAAATCCGCGGGGTTGGGCACAACAACCGCTCCGCCCGCAGCCGCGACCTGAATGTGCTCGATGGGCGGTGTATCCCCGGCATCCGCACGAGAGGCGTGCGCTGCGGCGGCGTTGCCGTCGCTTGCTCCCGGCGATGGATAAACCACCCCGCCGCCGTGAGCGCAGGACACCAGAGCGGTCGCCGCCACCAACTCCAGCGCCAACCGCACAACCCGTTCCGCAACGAACTTTTGCAGCAGGCGGCAGCTGGTCACTTTCGCACCCTCGAATGATCCCAATGGGCGTCGTCCTGAACATCCCCAGCGCGACAAAGGGGCCGGGTCAACCAACCCGGCCCGCATAGTCGCTCAACGCAGATCGGAGTATCCGATCCAACATTCGACAGATGGTTACGCAGAAGTGCACGCCACGCTGATCACGTTCTGCGCCGTTTCCGGCACCGTGTCGGCAGTCCACGTCGCTCCGCCGTCGTGAGTTCCGAACACCTGGCCGCGGCGGGTGCAGAAATAGACCTGCGAGGGGTCTTGCCGATTCACCGCCACTCCGAAGGTGGTGCTGCCGGGACTGACGCCCTTGTCGAACCGCTCCCAAGATTCTCCCAGGTTGGTGGTCCTCATCACGCCGCCTTCTTCGCTGCCGAAGTTCATGCCCACGCAGGCGTACAGCGTGTTCGGGTTGCTGGGGTCGCGCACCACGCCGCGCGAGTACTTGATGTCGGAGAACTGGCTGAAGTCGCAGTCCTGCCAGGATCCGCCCTTGTCGGTACTGCGCCACACGCCGGTGCGGTTGGAAATGAGAACGGAACCGGAGTCATCGCCCCCCACGGCCACACCGTGCAAGTCCAGCAGGTCCACGTCGCCGGCGAACTCACTGTTGCGGATGGTCCACGTGTGACCGCCGTCGGTGCTGCTGGCCGCGCCGCCCACTTCCAAGGCCGCGTACATGTTGTCGGGATTGCTGGCCTCAATGTCGATGCCCAAGATACGCATGGCAAAAGCCATTTGCACTTGGCTCGGGTTGGACACCGTGGCGATGTGTGCCCAGTTCTGCCCGCCGTCCTCGCTCTTGTACACTTCGGCTCCCTCGGTGCCCAGGAACATGATGTTGGGGTCGTTGGGATGGAACCGGATGGACCAGACCACGCGGCCCTCGTTCATGTTCATGCGCTGCCAGTGGTCGCCGCCGTCGGCGCTGCGATAAATGCCGCGCTGGGTGCCGCAGAAGATGGTGCGGGGGTCATTGGGGTGGATGGCAATCGCCCGTGCCTGCGTGGCCGGCGCCAACCCGTCGGTGAGCAAGTCCCAGTGGGCATCGCCCGCCGTCTTCCGATAGAGTCCGCTGACTTCGGCGCCAACGTAAACGATAGTGTTGCCTGCCATGATGCTGCCTCCTTGCGGTGGTTGTCGGTATGTACCCGTTGCCGCCATTTCAGCAGACCCACGGTTGGATGTCAACGCCGTTACTCGGCGAGAAATTGCCCACCAGCCACCGCCAGGGTCAGCCCCCAGACCGATACGGCTCCAGCCCGCTTCAGCGATGCGGCGCATGTTTCCAGGGTGCTGCCGGTCGTGGCGACGTCGTCAACGAGGATCACGGCCGCTCCGGACACTTCAGCGTTGGGACCCACCGCTACGCTGCCGGCGACGTTGCCGATGCGTTGGGCCGCGCTGTTGATACCGGCTTGAGGGTCAACGTGGCGAGTGCGGCTGAGCAGATTGCCGTTATAGCGCAACCGGCAACCTTCGGCGACGCGACGAGCCAACAGTTCCGCTTGGTTGTATCCCCTCTCCCGTCGCCGTCGAGGATGCATCGGAACCGGCGCCAGCACATCGCCGGGCAAGGGATGATGGTTCAGGTAATCGGCCAGCATATCGCCGAGTTGGGGCGCTGCGGCCTTGATGCCACCGTACTTCAGCGCCAGGATGGCTTGGCGCACCGCTCCGGCATACTGGTATGGAGCGCGTATGCCGTCGAATTGGCGGCCTGCCTCGGCGCACGTCCGGCACCGGGAAAAGTCGCCTGGAGCGGCGCACACGTCGCAGAATGGAGGGTTCAACACTGGCAGTCTGGTGGCGCAGCCGTCGCAAATGACCTTGCCCGAACCTCCACAACCCACGCATTCCAATGGGTACAGGGTGTCCAACAGCGTGCGCCCGGCCAACCCAGCCAAGCTGCGCAACGGCGCTAGTCGGTTGACCAGGGACATGGGATCACGTTACTGGTTGCCGTCCCGAATCGCACGCCAGCGACGGATGATTTGCTCGTCGCGAGGAAACGCCAGAGGCGGCAACCCGTCAAGCGGAAAATAACCTACGTCCAGAGATTCAGGGCCGGGAGCAAGGACGCCACCCGTTTCCTTAGCCGCATAGGCCGCGACCACCACCGGGTTGCCGGCGTCCGAAAATAATCCAATCAGCTGGCCCACCTCCACCAACAACCCGGTTTCCTCTCGCACCTCGCGGGCTGCAGCCGACTCCACCGGTTCTCCCCGGTCGACATAACCTCCCGGCATACTCCAGAGTCCGTAACCCGTCTGCACCGCCCGCCGGACCATCAGAGTCGTGCCGTCCCGCTCAATGACGCACGCTGCCGCCAGCTTCGGGTCGTAATACACCACCCGCCCGCAATCGGGACAAACTGGACGCCTGTGCCCTTCGTGCTCCCGCACGACCAGAGTGGCGCCGCATCCGGCGCAGAATTTGTCGTTATTCGTCATCGGCACAACCCACCGAAACTTGCATAAACTACGTTTGGTCAGCGCACAGCATTGCGGACACCGCGTTACGCGTCGGCATCGAGTCCTGTGCTCCAACTCGGGTAACCGCCAACGCGCCAGCGGCAGAACCCCAGCGTACTGCGTCGGATAACGTATGTCCCTCCGCCAGCGCTACCGCCAACGCGCCATTGAAAGCGTCTCCGGCGGCTACTGTGTCCACGGCGTCCACCGGGAACGGCGGTACGTAGTTGCTACCGTCCCCGTCGTCCCAATAAGCGCCCTGTGCTCCCAGCTTGACTATAGCCGCTCCGACGCCGCGATGAAGCAATTCTCTGGCCGCCGACCCGGCTGTGTCCAAGTCCATTATTGGGTATCCCACCAACGCTTCGGCTTCGGTTTCGTTTGGCGTGATTACCGAAATGTGTCTGTAGAACTCTTCCGGAACCGGGCGAACTGGTCCCGGATCCAATATGACGGCCACGCCCTGCGCTGCCGCCATTGCCGCAACCCGGCAGGACAAATCAACCGACACTTCCAGTTGAAGCAGCAATACCGACATCTGGGGCAACAATTCCGCGATAGCGTTGAACTCCGCATCGCCGCAGGTGTCATTGGCCCCCAACACCTGAACGATCCGGTTCTGGCCGCCCTCGCCTACGTTGATCACCGCGATGCCGGAACTCGTGCCCCGCGTTACTCCAACCGCCGGAGTCGAGACGCCGGCATACTCCAGCAACTCAATCAACTGTGGCCCAAACATATCGTCGCCAACCCGTCCCACCATCGCGCAGCGCGCTCCCATACGGGCCACGGCCACCGACTGGTTGGCCCCCTTGCCGCCGGCGTAGGTGACGAAACGATTACCGACAACCGTCTCACCATCGGCTGGCAGGCGGTCGCCGAAAGTGACCAGGTCCATGTTGATCCCGCCCAGGGACACAATAAGCGGGCGGGCGGCGGAATTACTCATCGTGCAAACAACGCGACATAACGAAAATTCGACCTCACGCTAACATCGGCCATCATCCCCGTCAACGCCAGAAAGGCGCAACCTCCCTCGGGTTGGTTCATAGTGAGCATATCAGCGACACCCATTTTGCCCGTTTACCGCCAAACCTCCTCCCCTGGCGCCAGCCAGACCAAACGCGTAATTCCGAAATCTAACTGACCGGGGCCTTGTCAAAATCATTGCGAGCAGCGCAGCGACGGGGCAATCTCGTTGGATTGACTGGTATTCCTGGCGCCAACCCCTTTTCCGGAACGACATTGCCACGCTCCCGTTGCAATGACATTGGCAAGTTTGAAAAGGCCATGCTGACTGACAATCAGGGCAATCGCATATGGACTGATTAACCGCCGTCATTCCCGTTAGCCCCGTCATTACCATGAAAATAGGCACCATGGCGTAGGGGCAACCCGCCTACAATATTCAGCCGCCCAATGCCGCCTGGATAGGCACCATGGCGTAGGGGCAACCCTTGTGGTTGCCCTGGCCCGCGCATCCCGATTTTCACTCCGCATACGTGGCCTGGCAAGGCCATCCGCAATTCCCGCGAAAGCGGAAATCCAGTGACCGAAATCGGTATTTTCGCTGCCAAAAATCAAGCAGTTTGCAAGCTCTGGACTCCTGCTTTCGCAGGAGTGACGGGGTTGTGGTTTCATATGCGATAGCCCCGGACTGACAATTCCCTCTTGACCGACTCATATTAGAACAATTATACTAATCGTACCTGGGAAAAACAGCTGTTTCAATCACAAATTCAAAAGGCAGGATTTCACTTCGACGGCCAACCCCCGTCAGTACCAAAATCGCAACCGGTCGCAGTTGGCAAGGCTCTGCTCAAAGACCGACTCCTCACCAGGATTGACCACTGGACCACCGGGACTGCCCGAGCCCGCGTGCAAGGATGCTCTACAGCATCCTGAGTACACGAAAAAGTAGGGGTCAAATGTTGCGTACCCAACCGGCCGTATGCTGACAACGAAGTGAAATCCTGCCTTTCAAACCATATTCCAAAGGAACCAACCCACGGAACAACCCCGTCATACCGAACAACCCCGTCATAAGGAGATTTCGCAATCGAAACGCCACCTCATTGAAAATAGTAATAGCCGCGCTCGCCAGCCTGGCCTCGCTGCCGCTAAGCCGTCGTGAGAACCGAGATTTGCGGGACTACCTCGACACGGCGCGGAATGTAGCGCCATGTGGCGACGCTTCGCTTTGCCTCGGCCAGTTTTCGGGTCTCGGGATTCCCCTGCATGAATTTCATGGTGGCAAAAATCAGCGGGCTTATGGCTCCGGGGCCGCGTGCTATAATCCGCGAAACTTGAAAAAGCGAGGACTGGAACGATGTCGCAGCCTCTGGAGAACATCAAGGTCGTGGACCTTACCCGTACTTTGGCGGGTCCTTTTTGCACTCAGAATCTGGCCGATATGGGTGCGGACGTAATCAAAATTGAGGAACCCAACGACGGCGACGAAACCCGAAAGTGGCCGCCCATCTGGAACGGCGAAAGCACACAGTTCATGTCGTTCAACCGCAACAAGCGCAGCCTTTCCGTCAACCTGAAATCGGACGAGGGCCTCAGCATCGTCAAGAAACTGGCCAAAGACGCCGACGTGATGATCGAAAGCTTCCGCGCCGGCACGCTGGCGCGAATGGGGCTGGGCTACGAGGACATCAAAGCCATCAACCCCGACATCGTGTACTGCACCATATCGGGTTACGGGCGCACCGGCCCCATGGCAAACAAGCCTGGCTACGACCTCATCATCCAGGCCTACAGCGGGTTGATGCACCTGACTGGCGCACCAGACGGCCCTCCCCAGCGCGTAGGTTTCTCGTTGGTGGACCTCTTCACCGGCATGATGGCCTTCGGCTCCATCGTCACGGCTTTGTATCACCGCGACAAGACCGGCGAGGGTCAACTGATCGACACCGCCCTCCTGGACGGCCAGGTCGCCGCCATGAGCTACCACGCCACCGGTTACATCGGTACGGGTGTCGAGCCCCATCGCCTCGGTTCCGGCCATCCCAGCCTCGTGCCCTATCAGAGCTTCCAGGCCTCCGATGGTTTCTTCATCCTGGGCGTCGCCAACCCCAACCTGTGGGAACGCTTCTGCAATGCCATCGGCCACCCGGAACTTAAAGACGATCCTAAGTATGCCACCAATCCGGATCGTGTGGCCCACCGCGGGGAATTGGTGGACCATCTCAACAGCATTTTCGCCGACAACACCATTGCCCATTGGGTCAAGGTGATCGACGAAGCCGGCGTGCCGGTCGGCCCGATCAACAAGACCTCCGATGTGGTAGCCGACGAGCAGGTGAACGCCCGCGAGATGTTCCTTGAGATCAACCATCCCAACATCCCAGACCTTCGGGTTCCCAATTCGCCGATAAAGCTACGGGGTACTCCGGCCGAACTGCGAATGGCTCCTCCGCTTCTGGGACAACACAATGAGGAAGTGCTGGCGGAAATGGGTTACGACTCCGAGGCTTTTGCCAAGCTAAGGGAATCGGGAGCCGTCGGAGAACCTAACAAGCAGCCTAGCGGGGTCGGCGGCCACTGATTCTAGTTGGTTCGCACAATGTACGTTATGTTGTGTCCGTACCTGAAAACGTTCCGGTTTTTACATAACGTGTCCATTCCGCGAACCAACATGGCCATGCCACACGGTTGCTCCGAACGACCCAGCTGCTGACCGGCGGCGTCCATGCCTTTGGAAACGTGGCAGCGTTCCGTATTAGGTGGTTTGATTCCATAGATGCCGTTGCTAGTGCGGGTAGGGGGCGAATGGTCATTCGCCCCTACGGACGGAAACCACCTAAATCGGAACGCTGCTTGGAAACGTCGGTCGGTTGCCGTATCAGATGCGCCGGGCTATAATGAAAACGTGTAAGTCGTGCTGGGGCGGTTAGCTCAGCGGTTAGAGCGCCTCGTTCACACCGAGGAGGTCGGAGGTTCAAATCCTCCATCGCCCACCATATCCGCCACAGCGACTGACTTCTACACAACGGAAAACCACCTTGCCGAGGTGGCGAAACGGCAGACGCGCTGCGTTCAGGGCGCAGTGTCCTTTAGGACGTGTGGGTTCAAATCCCTCCCTCGGCACCATTTTCCGACGCGCGCTTGTAGCTCAGCGGATAGAGCGCTGCCCTGCGGAGGCAGAGGTCGTGAGTTCGAATCTCGCCAAGCGCGCCATTTTGTTGTCTATTCCGCAAACCCGCGGGCGGTTAGCTCAGATGGTTAGAGCGTCTGCTTTACACGCAGAAGGCCGGGGGTTCGAGTCCCTCACCGCCCACCAAACGTTGACACCGCTCCAGTTTCTCCAAACTCAATTCTTTCAACTATCATGATGGAACACCAGGGCATCCGTTGGGGCTACGTATTCTTGCGGGCTCCGAACTTTCTCAGCGGCGAAGACCGGGAGCACCTGATGACCGCTGCAGTGGAGATGTACTTGGCCGGCGAGGAAGAGCGCAACGTGGAAAGCGTGGGTTACGAAGGAAGGGTGTACACCGAGCGGCGCTATGAATTGCTGGGTGAGTTTGGCGGGCAGCGTTTCGACGTCGAGCTTGAGACCGCCTACGGCCGGGACACCGCGACCTTCCTGGTGAACGAACAGACCGGCGGCTACGCCGGTGGATTAGGCTTCTCTCGCAACTAACCGCTCAAGGCGTCCTTTCGTGGATGTGGTATATTAGGCGAAACCTCACCGTGGCAGCCGGGCAGGGAGGCGGTCCATCATGCCGGAGGAACTCTTTACCTTCACTGAAAAACCCGAGGCCAACTATCTGATCGCCGGCTGGCGACGACAGTGGTCTAACGGGGGGCGGATATCAAGCGGCCTGCCTCGATACCTCATCGAGAAGAACGGCGGCCGGCAGATCGGCCAAATGACCGAGTATGTCAACCGGATGTGCTACCCCTTCCAGGTGGCTGGCACTCACGACGCTTTCCGACCCGCTGCCGCGTTCCACGAGGGTTTGCCCAGCTCTGCCATGACCCGCCAGAACGCTTTCTACGAGATTGGAAGCGGCCTCTTGGTATTCTTGGGTGAAGAACCCTGGTATCGCCTGGACATCTACTCTGAAGCGTTTTTCAATGCGGTCAGGGATTTGGGGATCCAGCAGACGGTGGCCGTAGAGGGCGTCAACGGCCCGGCGCCACCGGACCTCGAACGACGGATTACCTGCGTCTACTCGCAGCCCGAGATGCGGGAGCAGTTGGAACGTCACGGGGTGCAATTCTCCAGCTACGGCAGTCGTGGACGACAAGGACCCACCATCGGCATGGCTTTGGTCTCTGTGGCCCATTACGAGTACACCGACATCAAGATGTTCCGGATGGGCGCCATGGCGCCCATGTACCCGTTCATGACCAGCAATAACAACCAATTGGGCATCACCCAGGACCACCGGGCCTATTACGACATCCTTCGGCGCGTGAGGTCCCTGTTCAAAATCGACATGGACCTGTCAGAACTGGAGGAAATGGGCAGCCGGGAATCCCAGGAATTGCTTGACAACCTGGAGCGGTTGGGTCGCACCAACAGCGAGGCCAAGCAGATCATCGATCAGGTGCGCCTGGATTACCAGTACACGCCATACGTGGAACCCGTGGACTTGGACCCGGCGTTGGAAGGCGCTCTGGAGAATATCCTCAGGGATATCGGAGACCCGGGCCAGGAAACCTGACCACGAAATCTTTACCCCTACAGAATCGGCCAACGTGGAGCGAAACTCACGTTGGCCCTTTTCATCAGCGCCTCACCCAGTTGTTGGACTTCGTCGACCAGCGCCGGTTCGTCTACAAATTGCGGTCGGTGGTCGGCAACCACGACTTTTCCGTTCACGATCACGGTGTGAACGCTGCGCCCGTCCGCGTTGTACACCAGGCTGTTAACGGGATTGTGCAAGGCGCCCCACTCGGCGCGGCGAGTATCGAAGAGAACCATGTCGGCCGCTTTGCCGGGCTCTATCGACCCAATTATGTCATCCATTCCCAATGCCGCGGCGCCCCGTATCGTGCCCAGTTCCAGCGCCGTTTCCGCGGGTATCATCCCTACGTCTTGTCGTCCGTCTTTGTAGAGTACTGCGGCCAAATAGACTGATCGCAGCGTCTCCAGCAGGTTGGAGTTGTTGCCTGCGTCGGTGCCCAAACCGACCCGGGCGCCGTATTCCAACAACTCCGGCAGGAGACCGTGCCGGGTCATGCCCGCCCCACCTTTGACGGCAGCCGTGGGGCACATCACCGCTGCCGCGCCACCGTTAGCAATCATCCTGGCTTCGTCGTCGGTGATACCAAGGCAGTGGGCCAATGTGATCTCCGGAGACAGGATACCTTGGCTTTCCAGGTACTCAGTAGGGGTGCTGCTGTACGCCCGCCGGCATTCTTCAATCCAGCGCACGCTGTTGGTGAAGTGCAAGGTCTCGCGAGTGCCGGCCTCTTGCGCGATGGTATGGACACCTGCCAGCAATTCCGGGGAGCAGAATTCCGGGGAAAAAGGCATAGCCCAAGCGGAAACCATCCCGTCCAATTGGGCATGGTAGTCGGCTATGGTCCGCTCCGTAAGACGCAAAGCGTTGTCGGTGTCGTACACCGGGAGGTTTAGCGGGTTAGGCCGGTCAATCACGTTATTTCCGACGATGATGCGGCATCCGGCCTGCTCGTAGGCTGGTAAACAAGCCTCAAGGTGGGTTGTACTGCCGGGGTCAAGGAACGTGGTGGTGCCGTATTTCAGCAATTCCGTAATCGCCAGCAAAGAGGTTGCGTACTCGTCCTCGGCGGTCATGGCTCCTTGTAGCCGGAACACGTTGGGAAGATAGTCAGCGCCCAGATCATCCGGGAACAACCCGCGAACCGCGTGGGCGTAGCTGATGTGCATATGGCCGTTGATGAAGCCCGGAGTCACGACCATTCCGGCGCCGTCGATCAATCTGTCAGCGGTGACATCTGCCAGATCAGCCTTTTTGCCCACTCGGCTGATGCGCCCATCGTTAACCAAAACGGCGCCGTCGGCGATGATGCGCCGTTCCGGGTCCATGGTGACAATGTAGCGCACACCGTCAATTTTCAACGTGGGTTCCAGCATAAAGGAGACTCCTCGCGTGTCGCTAATCGGTCCAGTCACGGAAGCCCCAGCGGTTGAACGAGGTGACTTCGGCGGGCGGTCGGCGGTTTGTCGGCCCGAAACTACCCCGGGGATAACCGACGGGGGTAAGACAGATCATCTCGGCGTATTCGGGTAGTCCCAGAATCTCCCGGACCTCATCTTCTTTGCGATTGAGCACAGTGGTGATTCGGGTGCCCAGCCCCAAGGCGCGGCCGGCCAGGAAGAGGTTTTGTATGGCCGGCCAGACCGAGGCGGCGTGGCGGCCGCGTTCAATAGGTTCTCCCGGTTGATAACCGCTACCCTTGGAGTGGTCAGAGCAAACCACAATCATTGCTGGGACCTCGGGCATGTGGTGGGCCAGATAACGAGCGTGGCGATACACCCTGGACTCGGTCGGTGAGGGCTCCCACCCCATCGCGTCCAACCAGGTGTTCTTGTACAACTCACCAAGGGATCGAACGGTGTCGGGGTCGTTGACTACCACGAACTCCCAAGGCTGCGTGTTCCCTCCGTTGGGGGCGCGTACCGCCGCGTCGATCATCTGCTGAATTGCAGCTTGCGGGACGGCGTCGGTCTTGTATCGAGTAATTTGCCTCTGACTGTAAATTGCCTCAAACAGGTCGAACTGGTCAGCCATAGTCAATCCTCCGGTCCGTGTCGATTCTCCTGGGAATTCACGCTCATTATAGCCGCTACGCCAGACGTCCTCACGGGAAGATCGTGATGAGAGCGAGGCCAGCGACGATCAATCCGGCGCCGGCCACGCGGCCAACGGTAACGCGTTCCTTGAGTATGATGGCTCCCAACAGCAAAGCGAAAAGGAGACCGACCTCGCGGGCGGGAGCGACGTAGCTAACCTCGGCGATGCGCATCGCCGTGAGCACCAGACCGTAAGCCAAGAAGAGCAAGGTGGATGCTGCCATAACGGGCCGAGCGCCGGCTCGCCATTCCTGGGCAACCGTAATTACCCCGTAGTTTCGTATTATGTAAGGCAACATCCCGATCGCCACGCCGCAAGTCATTAGATACAGGTACAGGAAGGGGTTGACGTAGGCGACACCCTGTTTGTCGACCAACGTGTACAGAGCGATACATAGTCCCGTCAGGAGAGCGTAGGCGATTCCGCTCCTGCTGGCATTAAGCCCGGCTCCTGCGCTCGGTCGGAGCTGTCTCAACAAAGACATGGTGTAGATGCCAACCACGATGGCGCCGATGCCCACCCACGCCGGGCCCGTCACGGTTTCCCCCAACGCGAATACGGCCAGGATCGGAACCAGGCCGGGGCCAAAACCGCGCGCGATGGGATACGCCAACGAAAGATCGGCACGGGCGAGGCTGCGCCCCAAGAACAGGAAGTAGCAAATGTGAACCAGCGACGATGCCAAAACGTACCATAACCCAACAGCCTCAAAATCAGTTCGGAATGCCAACACTACGGCGATGGGAGAAGCGCCCACCACCGCAAAGGCTGACAGCCACCACACGAAAACCTCTTGCCGCAGCGCGCGCTTCAGCAGAAGGTTCCAAGTGGCGTGGGCTCCTGCCGAAGTCAACACCAAGACCAACGCCAAAAGTGTCGAGGACTCCAGCATGGACGCTCATCGAAAGATCGGTGGAAAATGAAAATCGCCGACGGTCTCAATCGCGTCGGCGTACTATCGTTTGGTGGCGCATAGGGGATTCGAACCCCTGATCTCCGCCTTGAGAGGGCGGTGTCCTGGGCCGCTAGACGAATGCGCCAGGGCGGGTGGTACAGCCCTATTAGACTGTACGAGTTGCGATTATATCAGATGGTTTGCGGCTTGCAACTGAAGTTTGCACGGCAAAGGCTTGGCCCAATTTTCCGTCGTCCTTGGGGTGGCGCCGTTGACGACCCGATCAGGAATATTCCAAGCAGTCTGGGCAAGGGTTTTGCTAAACTGGGGTGAACATATCACAAGGACGGGTTGGACATTGGACATTGGTAAACTGCCTCCGCGGTTGTTGACGGAATTGCTTGGCGACCTCGGAAAGATTGATCCACAAGTCTTGGTGGGGCCGTCAGTGGGTGAGGATTGCGCGGTGGTGAAAATGGGCGAGGGACTGCTCATCGCGAAGTCGGACCCGATCACTTTCGTGGCAGACCGGATTGGTTGGCACGCGGTCCAGGTGAACGCTAACGACATCGCCTGTACTGGGGGGAAACCTCGATGGTTTTTGCCAACCGTATTGCTTTCCACCAGCGATACTGCCGACGATGTACGGGGTATCTTCTCGGATATAGCGGACGCCTGCCGGCAATTGGACGTCGCTGTGATCGGAGGGCACACCGAGGTGACGGACGGCCTGTCGCGTCCCATCGTGGCCGGAACGATGTTGGGTGAGTTGGACACACCGGCCAACCTGGTGTCCACCAGCGGCGCGCGCGACGGGGACAGCATAGTCTTAACCACTGGAGTGGCCGTTGAGGGAACGTCCATACTGGCACGAGAACATGGTGATGCGTTGCGTTCCGCAGGGTTGTCGGACGACGCCCTTGCAGTCGCGTCCAATTACTTGACGAATCCCGGGATCAGCGTGGTCGCAGCTGCCAGAGTGCTCTGCGAAACGGTCGATGTGCACAGCCTGCACGACGTGACGGAGGGCGGATTGATCACCGCGTTGAGGGAAGTTGCGATAGCCTCCGGCCTGGGGTTGGTGTTGGAGGCGGAAAGCGTGCCCGTACTACCAGAATGCGCGGCGATTTGCCAAGCTTTAGGGATTGATCCGTTGGGGCTCTTGGGTTCCGGGGCGCTGATCGCGGTCATGCCGGCGTCGGCCGTCCCCATCGCGCTGCGGTCCCTTGACCGGGTAAGTGTAAGTGGTTGGGAAATCGGCCAGATGATAGAGGCCGAAGATGGCCTATGGTTGATTGACCGGAGTGGAGAGAAAACACTTCCGGAGTTCCCACGGGACGAATTGGCGCGGTTTCTGGAAGACCGGTAGCTAGCCTCCCAGGTAAAGGTCGATGCAATCGCGCAGCTGGGCCAGCGTGATGTTGGAACCGCTGACGGTTATGGAAACGGTTTTGCCGCGCACCAATTTCGGGTAACGGACGGCGCCGGCGAGGGCGGTGGCACCGGCGCCTTCGGATAAGGTGTGGGCTTTTTCCACCAACATCGCGACAGCGCGCCTAACGTCGTCGTCGCTGACCAGGACGAAGTCGTGCAGACGGTGGCGCATAATTTGCTGTGGCAGTTCGTAGCCTTCCGCCGTAGCGATGCCCTCGATCCAGGTATGCATAGGGGCTTGGACCAGTTGTCCCTGCTCCCAAGAAAGGTGGGCAGCCGGAGCGGCTTCCGATTGCACAGCGACCACCTGGATGGCGGGGTTGAGGGCCTGAGCGACGATGCAGGCCCCGGAAATGCCACTGCCACCGCCGATGGGCAGTAGCATCACTTCGACGTCGGGCAAGTCTTCGATGATCTCCAAGCTGGCGGTGGCGACCCCGGCGATAAGATCCGGTTCGTTGACAGGATGGACGTAGCGGTAACCCTCTTCGGCGGCAATCTGCTCGCAATAGCGGCGAGCTTCATCAAAATTGGCGCCGTGGAAAATCAGCTCGGCCCCCAAGGCCTCCATTGAGGCTACTTTGTTTGGGTTGGCGTCCACCGGCAAACCAATAAGAGCGCGGGCGCCGAAGGTGCGACAGGCGCTGGCGATGGACTGACCATGGTTCCCGCTGCTGGCGGTGATGACACCAAGGCTTCGTTCCTCCGACGACATGTTAGCCAGCAAGTTGATGCCGCCGCGGGCTTTGAATGCTCCCAAGGGTAGATGCTCCTCATGCTTGAGGTACACCTGGGCATCCAGCGCGGAGCTAAGGCCGGTGGAATAGGTGATCGGAGTGCGTGGGAAGTAGGGGCTAATGGTGGCGCGAGCGCGATAAACGTCGCGCAAAGTCGGGATTTTCAAAACCAATCTCCGGGGCTGACCTGGCGGGAATGCAATGGGCACCGTGGAAATCAGGTTAGGCAAGAGGACTCTGGCTGTCAACTTCCGAGAAGAAGCGCTCCGGTACGACCTGTTTTCGCGACGTGTACTGGCTCCGCCCAATCTATGTTGGGCTCGCGGTGTACCTCGGAATTCCATGCATCATTCTAAGACTTCACGGGCGTGTACCGCATCTTCAAATTGCAGTACCTTGCAGTACAACTTATCTTTACATTCAATCTGGTGTACCTGGTTTTGCATTCTACGTGTACCGATTTTGAAAGTTCCAGTGAAGGCCGATAGAAGCTCCATAAATTGCCAACGTCCTGCGTGTACTCGATTAGTACACCAAATCACTAGGGATTGGTTAGTGCGGTGCTCGCAATTTACGTGTAGCGAAACGTAGTACACGGACACCGGGTGGTACACCAGGCCTCGACAATGGGTGTCAAGGGCATTTCCGCAGTACACGAACTCTCGAACACGTTACCAGGTAAACTCTCACTTGGGGAATCAGCGTGGTACGGGCCTTGAGCGAACGCGGATGTCGAACGTCGGGACCTGGTGGTGAGACGGGCACAGGCGCTTAGATACGCGGGACCCTAATCGCATGGAAATCCACTAAATTGGCTTAGCCACCCCTAGAACGGCGGCAACCGATATGCGAAAATAAGCACGTGGCAAAGATCGTTCTAAAATATTATAAAAATTGTATTGGAAAGTTCTTTGCCACAACTTGACATTCCTTGAAACCAAAGTTAGTGTAGAGGAAATTCAAGGCGGTAACCCTCAGACAGGATACTCGTTAGGTCTGAAAAACGGTGTACTGCAAAACAGTACATCACAGGAGGTGCACCTTGGCGCGAAAGACCAAATTGATGCTGCGTGTAGAGAAAGAGTTTGACCGACCGCTTGAACGGTTATTGCCCGAGTTAGTCAACGATCAGGGCATGACCGCCACTGCGGACACCCTAGGAGTGAGCAAGGCCACGTTGGGCTATTGGATGCTGAAGATGGGCATCAACGTGCGTCGGGTCGCCCTGGCGCCGGGCGAGGTGCTTGAGGTCAAGCGCACCGACTACTCCAACTAAAGGCAACTACGCCGCGAGGACGGTGTGTCTCTCGCGACGCAGGGTGGTGCTTCAGCGGGCTAAAGGCGAGCTAACCGTAGATGCGCCAGCTCCGCCGCTTCGGCAGCGGGTAAAAATTCGCCCCGGCCGGTGGCAAATGGTCGGGGCGTTTTCCATGGCAGTAATGAATGGAGTTCGTGAGACGAAAAAGGGCGCCCCTTCAGGGGCGCCCTGATGAGTGGATTGATCGTGGGCGTTCAGCTGTTGAAAATGTCTTCTGGCAGGAATGCCGAGACGGTGATGTTGGGAAGGTCCACGATGTTGCTGACGCGGAGATCGACGGCGACGCTGCAGATGATGTAGGCCTGCTCGGCGGTCCAGCCCCGTTCCTGCAGCAGTGCGATCATGTTTAAAAGCGCGTTGCGGGCGGCCAGCGAGAGGCTATCCTCGCCTTCCTGGGTTCCGTCGGAGCGGATGGGATAGCCGACGGTGGCGGTGAAATTACGGGGGGCTGCCCATTCGGGCGGGAGGAAATAGCCGGGGTGCGAGTAACGCGGGAACGTTATGTTATGGCGGGCGGCTTCGCCCTTATGTACGGCAAAACGAACGGCGCAGGTCGCGCCCATCTCGATGGCAGTGATGCAGACCTCGCCGTCGCCTTGAGCGAAGTGGCCGTCGCCGGCGGAGTAGAGGCCGCCTGGAACGGCCACCGGGATGAAGAGTCGCGAGCCTGTAGTCAGTTGCTTGGCGTCGATGTTGCCGCAGTTCTCGCGGGGCGGAAGGGTACGGAGGCCCTGGTTGGCGATTGCGCCGCCGGCGGGCACGGCATCCTCAGGATCCGGAGGGGCGGCTGTGCCACCTCGATTGACCCAGTCGGCCTCTCGGGCGGCCCAGGCGGCTACCTGGTCATGGGACGGGGCGAGGCCGGCGGTGCCCATGAAGGAACCGTCGGGGATACGGACGCCGGGAATCTGGGCAGAGGTGGCCCAGCCGTCGGCGATGTCCCAATGGACGAGATATGGGTTGGTGAAGACGTCGCGGAGGAAGCCGGCGCCAGGGCGGTTCCGGGTCCAACCACGGGGTTGGGCGATTATGTCAAGGTATTCGATTTCCAGGAGGTCGCCGGGTTCCGCTCCCTTAACGTACACCGGGCCAGTCAGAGGGTGGGCGACCTTGGCGTCGAGGCCGGCGAGGTTGGCCTCGGTCATATCGGGCTGGATCTGGGAGTCGGAAGCGTCGCGGGTTTCCAGGACTACCTCCTCGCCGGGGTCGACTTCAACGATGGGCGGGATGTCGGGGTGCCAGCGGTTGTGGCCCAGGTGGGCTTCCTCTTTGAGGCGTTTGGCGCGGTCGATGGTGATGGATTGCATGGCATTCTCCTGTGCGGCAGTCGGATATTTTTGCGCAGTTGGGGACAGGGTTTGCTTCTGCGCGTTGGTGGCGTTGAGACGTCACATTTGCCACCTAGTGTCCTGTATTCGTAGTTCGCCGTATTACTTCGAGGCTTTCCGAGCGGATTGGAAAAGAGTTTTCTACTCGATACTGAGCGGCGCAAAGGCGGCGGTCGGCACTTTATATCCGGCGAACTACGAATACACCACATTAGTGTCATGTATCCAAAGTTCGTTGGCAAAAGCGGGCCACGTTGGCCAGGATCTGGTCGGCGGTCTTGGTCCAGACAAAGGGCTTGGGGTTTTCGTTGGTAACATCCAGAAACCCGTAGATGGCGGCTTCCAGTTCTCCGCTGCTCTGATGCACGCCGCGCCGCAACTGCTTTTCGGTCAGCAGCCCGAACCACCGCTCCACCAGGTTCAGCCAGGACGCGCTGGTGGGAGTGAAGTGCAGGTGGAACCGAGGCCGCTTGGCTAACCAGTTCCGGATCAGCGCCGTCTTGTGGGTGGCGTAGTTGTCCACAATCAGGTGGACATCTAGGTCAAGGGGCACTTCGGCCTCGATGGTATCGAGGAACTTGCGGAACTCCACGGCCCGGTGGCGTCGGTGGCAGCGGCCAATCACCTTGCCGGTTTTGGTATCCAACGCGGCGAACAACGACGTGGTGCCGTGGCGCAGGTAATCATGGGTGCGCCGTTCCACCGGTCCGGGGCGCATGGGCAACAGCGGCCTGGTCCGGTCCAGCGCCTGAATCTGGGACTTCTCATCCACGCACAAAACCAACGCCCGATCGGGTGGGTCCAGGTAGAGACCCACAACATCCCGCACCTTCTCGATGAAGAAAGGGTCCGACGACAGCTTGAATGTCTCGGTGCGGTGGGGCTGCAGCCCGAAGGCACGCCAGATGCGGCTGACCGTGTTGTGGCTCAGGCCGGACCGCTGGGCCATGGACCGAGTGCTCCAGTGGGTGGCGTCCTTGGGCGTGGTCTCCAGCGTCAGCGTAATCACCTGTTCCACGTCGTCATCGGTAACCGACCGCGGCCGACCGCCGCGGGGTTCATCCGACAACCCGTCCAGCCTCCGTTCCAGAAACCGGGAACGCCACTTGCCCACCGTTTCGTCGGACACCCCCAGATCGGCGCCCACGGCGGTGTTGCTCCGGCCCTCGGCGCAGGCCAGGATCATCCTGGCCCGCAGTGCCAGCGCTTGCGCTGTCTTCGGACGTCGCACCCACCGCTCCAGTGTTTCCCGCTCCACCTCGTCCAGAATTAGCGGTGGCATTGGTCGTCCGATGGCCATGGTCAATCCTCCCTCGGAACTGCTCACCCGGAGGATACCTCATAACCCATACTTTTACTACTTACTTCAGTTACACCACACTAGTGGATTTCAAGGGACGGTGGGGCGTCCTTGTCTTCGTTACGGTGCGGCTCCGTGGTACCACTGGTCGACTAAGGGTGCCACAGCAGCATAGTGCGGCTGAAAAGCGTCCTGAATTTGGCGGATGCCTACGGGGGAGCCGTCAAACTCGTCGACATAGTCTTCGATCAAGGACGTCAAGTAAAGATTGCGGAGTCCCTGACGGAAGGCGGCATCGCCCAGGGTGTTATAGAGTTCGAGGAAGAACTGGCTGCCCAGAGCGTAGTTGCATCGGTAATCGTAGATAACGCCGGCCGCGTCCAGGCGCTCCAGGAGGGCGATGTTGTCGCCGGCTGGGCAATGGATGTAGTCGATGGCCACTGCCGCTCCGGTGCGCTCGTTTTCCGATATGGCGGCCAACAGTTCGGCCAGCCCCTCGTCAAGCCAGTTGGGGTTGTCGCGCCAATAATAATGAGCCGCTTCGTGGGCCATCAGATGACCGGCGTAGTCGGCTTCATCGCCGCTATCGTCGGCATCATATTCCGGCAGCATCACAAAGTAGGTTCCGTAGTTGGTGCCACCGGAGTAACCCAGCACTGCGGTTCCAAAGAGCAGCCCGACATAGTTGCTCGGGAGCGTGGTACCCATAAACTTTTCGACGCTGCCGACACTGTGCTCCAACAGGTTCATGCTCCGCGGGGCGCCGGCCTCGGTGCGGATGATGGCCAGGTCGGTGGTTCCAGAATGGGAAAGCGTTATTGAGCGGCGTTCCACGGAGGCCCGCTCCGGATCCAGCAGGGGACGCAGAAAAGCCGGGGCCGCCTCGTTCACGCTGTCCATCAGGGCCACTACAGGCGCCCACTCATCGGTGATGCCGTGTTTAAGAGTCGGATGTGCTAACACTTCCCGGAGGGCTAGGATTTCGGTATCGGCCAGCCAGGACAGGGCGTCCAGCACAGCGGCGTCGGTTGGCTCCAGCGTTTCCAGAAACGGCATATTCACGATGTCCCTGGCCAAGGCCGTATCTTCATCCATGATATAGAACAGACCATTCACGGCCCTGACATTATCTTTACCCAAAGCATCGGCCAGCCAGGGCTTACTCGCAACGGCGTTCGCCAGCGCCGCATCCTTATTTGCAATCCATTGCAGACGATCGATGATTGTCTGCTCGACCGCGTCCAAGCCGTCCAATAGCCAAGGCAACGCAACAAGCCGCTCCGCCAGAGGTACGCTATCGCCCGCGATATATCCCATTCACAAAGCGCCAGCCTCGTCCTGCGTAACGCCGTCCAATAGCCAAGGCAACGTAACCAGCCGCTCCGCCAGCGCTACATCATCACGGGAGATAAATCGCAAGTCGGACAAAAGGCCGGCCTCAGTCTGCGTAACGCCGTCCACCAGCCAGGGCAAAGCAAGGAGGCGCTCCGCCAGCGCCAGATTTCGGTCGGCAGTCTCCCACAGTATTTCCACTACATCGGGTTCCGGCTGCACAACGTCGTCCACTAGCCAGGGCAATCTTACGATCTCCCCGGCCAGGGTCGGAAGATCGTACCCAATATTTTCAATGCGCTCGATGGCGGCTTCTTCCAGGCCATCAACGCCGTCGACTACCCAGGGACGCTCCAGCAAAACACGGGCAACCGGAGGATTGGTTTCTGCCAGCACTGACAATTGCCTGGCCGCCGACCTCTCCGATTCGTCGATCCCGTCAGCCACCCAGGGCAATCCAGTGATACTCACCGGGGTTGGCGTTGGGGTGGGGAGGGACGTAGGCGTTGGGGTTGGCGCCGGTGTTGGCGTTGGCTTGGGAGCAAGCGCAGGTATGGGGGTATATGTGGGTATCGCAGTGGCGGCAGGGGACGAGGCGACAGTGGGAAGGGGAAGGTTTGAGGTTGGCGACATAGTTGTTGCCGGCGCAGAGATGTCAGAGGCACGCGACTGGGCTGTGGCAGCGGCTGGTGGCGAATCTGGCCGGAGCGGCCACGGCAATTCGATGGTTTCGGTGAATATCGCTAATGCATACCCCACGCCGGCGGCGGCAACCAAGACGACCACCAGGACGGAGATATTCACTAATCTCATCAAAACAGAACGGGTGATTTCAGGGCTTGATCGCCAGTTTGAGGGTGGAATGTGCGGGGCAACCACGAGGGTTGCCCCTACGGGATGCAAGGTGGTTACAGGGACCAGTCGTCGGGGAGTTCCGGGGTTGGTAGGGGGCGGATCATGACCTCGACGAGGGCGGACTGGCCCTGCTCGGTGGCGTTGATGGCGCGCTGGAAAGCGGGACGGATGTCCTCTGGGTGCTCGACGCGCTCGGAGTGACAGCCTAGTCCGTCGGCGACGACGCTGAAGTTGCCGCCGAGGACGGCCATCTCCGGGGGCGTGCCGTTGGGGTCTTCCATACCCATCATGCCGCCGCCGATGCCGCCGTTGTTGATGACGACGGTGAGGATGGGCAGGCCCATCCGCGCGGCGGTTTCCAGCTCCATGCCGGTCATGCCGAAGGAGGCATCGCCGAGGACGTGGCAGACGAGGTGGTCGGGGCGGCCCAGCTTGGTGCCGATGGCGGCGCCGACGGACCAACCCATAGCCGCCATGCCGCCCATGGCGACGAAATTGCGCGGGCGAGTGGTCTGCCAGAAGGGGACCACGTAGCCGCGGCTACCGCCGGCGTCGTGGAGGGCGATGGTGCGGTCGGGGTCGATGAGCTGCTGGAGCTCGTGGACGACGCGGTAGCCGTTGGTGGGGGTTTCCTGGTCGTTGAACCGGGGCATCCATTCCATCTCGTGCTTCTCGTGGCAGGCGCGGATCTCGTCTGCGATTTCCTGCTTGATGCCGCCGCCGTCCGGGCCCAACCGCTGGCGCACGGCGTCGATGATGCCGCGGAGGGCCAGCTTGGCGTCGGCGAGCATGGGGAGGTCAACCTGGTAGGTCTTGTTGAGGTCGGCCGGGTCGGCGTTGACGTGGATGATCTGGACGCCCTCGGGGATAGGGCGGCCGTCGGTGCCGTTGGGCTGGCGGAAGGAGTTGCCGACGGCCAGCACCACATCGGCCTTGCGGTTGATCTGGAGGGCCGCGCCGGAAGCGTAGCGGCTGCGAGGATAGACGCCGCCGCCGAGGGATAGGGCGTGATTTTCGGGGAAGATGCCCTTGCCCATGATGGTGGTAGCGACGGGCATGGAGAGCATTTCGGCGAGCTCCATGACCTCCTCGGCGGCGCCGGCGGACATGGCGCCGCCGCCGGCGTTGAGGATGGGCAGGCTGGCGTTGACCAGCATATCGGCGGCACGCTGGACGTCGGCGTCGGCGGGGCCGGCCTTGCCGGGGGTGCCCACCGGGGTGTAGGCGAGCGCGGCGTCGTCGGCCTCGGCGGTGAGGACGTCCTGGTGCATTTCCAAGACGACCGGACCGGGGGAACCGGAGCGTAGGGCCGTGAAGGCGCGGCGCATGACCTGGGGGATGTCCTGGACGCGGGTGAAGGAGCCACGCCACTTGCAGAGGCCGTCGAAGATGCTGGCCGAGACCTCCTGCTGCCACTCCTGGCCGAGGTTGCGCGCGGGGTGCTGGCCCATGAGGAGCAGCACGGGGATGTTGTCGGCGTAGCAGCCGGCGATGGCGGTGAGGCAGTTGGTGGCGCCGGGGCCGGTGCCGGTCATAGCGACGCCGACCTCGCCGGTGGCGCGGGCGTAGCCGTCGGCGATCTCAACGCCGAGGCGCTCGTGGCGGGCGGCGAAGGGCCGGATGCTGGAACCCCGGAGGGGACCCCAGAGGGGGGCCAGGCCGCCGCCGGAGAATCCGGTTATGTAACGTATTCCTTCCTGTTCAAGGGCTTTGACAACGGCTTCGGCTCCACGCATGGCTGCACCTCTCCTGGGTTGGGTGTGGGTTCACCCTAGAGCAAGGGCGACCACAAGGGTCGCCCCTACAGGCGGGATAGTGGTGTTTGCCGGGATGATAGGGCAGCGGGATTGCGGGGTCAACCGGAAACGGGCGAAACCTTGTCTACATCGATGCAAAGGATTTATGATTGGGCGGCAATTTGGGCCAGGACCTGCTCGATGGTTGGCGGGTTGAAGTTGGCGGCGATGGCGCGGTCGATGTCGTTGACGAGGCGGCGGATGCGACGGTGCATACGCGCCAACGTGAGCCGGGCAACGCGGGGGCTGACGGAATGCAACGACGCCGGCGTTACGGAGCATACCTCATGAAAGGCGCGCAAGTGGGACCGAGGGAGGTCGCAATCGTATACGACGCACATCAGGGCCGTAGCGAGCCGGCGTTGGGAATGATAATGGCGACGCCAATGGACGGCGGCGGCGGTCACGGCGTGACTGGCCGAGCGTCGGAGGGCGTTACAACCCTGGCGCAATTTGCCTTGAGCAATGTGCGTCAAAGCGCGGTGGAGGTAGAAGCGGCTGTTTTCTTGGTGGTGGGCTACGGTTCCGATGGGGAGTTCTCCTTTGGATGTAGTGGGTTGTCCTTCGACGGGCTCAGGATGACCGGGGTGGTTCGGGGTGTTGGTTCCTTTGGATTTTGGGGTGAAAGGCAGGATTTCACTTCGTTGTCAGCATACGGCCGTTGGGTACGCAACGATTTGACCCCTACTTTTTCGTGTACTCAGGACGCCGGATAGCATCCCTGCACGCGGGCTCGGGCAGTCCCGGTGGTCCAGTGGTCAATCCTGGTGAGGAGTCAGGTCTTTAAGCAGAGCCTTGCCAACTGCGACCGGTTGCGATTTTGGTACTGACGGGGTGGCCGTCGAAGTGAAATCCTGCCTTTTTGAGATTTGATACAAACAGCTGTTTTGCCTAGGTATATTTAGGATATACGTTCTGTTATAGGTTGGTCAAGAGGCCCTGGTCATGCCGTATGCGCACGCGGCTGGGGCGGTGGGCGAGTTTTACATGGATGAACAGGATGGACGGGATTTTATGTATCAGAAGCAGGATGCACCGGATGTTTGGGATTTAGGGGATTACCGGGTGGCGTTGACGCCGGCACTGGGGGTATCGAGCGCGGCTTGGCTGGGGCACTGGGCGAGATTTGCATGGATGGACGGGATGGACGGGATTTCAGTAAGGTGATGTTCGTTGCGGCAGGGGTTGGGCAGTGATAAGTTGGCTGGGGAGTGGGTTCAGATTTATGACACCGTTGATGCCGACATTGACGCCGAGGGAGTTCGTTGAGCGGTGGCGGGATGCCGGGTTTGGGGAACGGCAGGGGGCGCAGTCGTTTTTCAACGACCTGTGCGGCCTGGTGGGTCATGCGACGCCGGCGGCGTATGGGGACCCGGAGGCGTTCACCTTTGAGAAGGCGGTGCCGGGCGGGTTCGCGGACGCCTATTTTGAGGAGCATTTCGGCTGGGAGTTCAAGGGGCGGGACGCGCAGCTGGACGGGGCCTTTGACCAACTGCTGCGCTACCAAGTGCATCTGAAAACGCCGCCGCTGCTGATCGTGTCGTCGTTTGAGACGATACGGATGCAGACGAACTTCCCGGGGATGGAGACGGCGCGGTACGACATCGGCGTCGGCGAGCTGGAGGAACCGGAACGGCTGGCGCTGGTGCGGGACGCATTCTTTGCGCCGGGACGATTCCGGGACCGGCTGCGGTCGGTGGACGCGGTTACCCGAGAAACGGCGGCGCTGTTCCAGTCCATCGTGGTGGACATGGAGGCGCGGGCCGATTGGTCGGGAGAGCGCGACCCGGAGCGGCTGGCGCGATACCTGAACCAGTTGGTGTTCTGCCTGTATTCGGAGGACGCCGGTCTGCTGCCGGATGGGTTGTTCACGCGCATCGTGGGCCAGTACTACCGCAATCCGGAGACGTTCGACCGGGCGATCCGCAGCCTGTTCACGCAGATGGCGACGGGCGGGTTTTCGGGGGCCGACGAAATCGCGCACTTCAACGGAGACCTGTTCAACGTGGTGGACACGGTGGAACTGAGCACGGCGGCGCTGCAAAGGCTGGGGGAGGCTTGCGACAAGAACTGGCGTGATATTGAGCCGTCGATATTCGGGACGCTGTTCGAGCGGGCGCTGGACGCATCGAAACGGGCGCAGACGGGAGCGCACTACACGGGGGCGGACGACAT
This sequence comes from Dehalococcoidia bacterium, assembly GCA_965197635.1. Taxonomy (GTDB): domain Bacteria; phylum Chloroflexota; class Dehalococcoidia; order Lucifugimonadales; family UBA3495; genus Bin87. The sequence continues at coordinate 1,251,439 of CBDANN010000008.1, read as the reverse complement.
CGCGTTGGTGGTGGAGCCGGTGGTGATGACGCCGCTGCGACGGGAGTGGGAGGCGGCGCGGGAGGAGGTTGAGGGGTTGCTGGAGGGTGAACGAGATTGCCACGCTGCGCTCGAAATGACAACTAGGGAAGGGCGAGATTGCCACGCTGCGCTCGAAATGACAGACGGTGATGCGGCGCTGGCTCGGCTAGAGGGGTTCCGGGAGCGGTTGGCGTCGGTTAGGGTCCTGGATCCGGCGTGCGGGAGCGGGAACTTCCTTTACATTGCGCTGCGGTCGCTGCTGGATTTGGAGCGGGAGGTGATTGACTTGGCCGCGGCCCGGGGCTGGACGGGGCTGACGCCGACGGTGCAGCCGAACCAGATGCTGGGGCTGGAGATCAACCACTACGCGGCGGAGCTGGCGCGAACGGCGTTGTGGATTGGCTATATCCAGTGGCACCAGGCGAACGGGTTTCCGTACACGCAGCGTCCGATACTGACGCCGCTGGACACGATACGGCAGGCGGACGCGATTTTGGATTTGACGGACCCGGAGCGGCCGGCGGAACCGGAATGGCCGGCGGCGGAGTTCGTGGTGGGGAACCCGCCGTTTTTGGGACAAATTGCTCCGCACCGGGAGTCTGGGCGACGAGTACGTGGACGCGCTGTTCAAGCAGTATACGGGAGCCGTTCCGGCTCGAAGCGACCTGGTGTGTTACTGGTTCGAGAAGGCGCGGGCGCAGATCGAGGCCGGCGGAACGCAGCGGGCGGGCCTGCTGGCGACGCAGGCGATACGGGGCGGCGCAACCGCCCGGTACTGCAGCGCATCAAGGAGACCGGGGATATTTTCATGGCCGTGGTCGGATCAGAATTGGGTGTTGGCCGGCGCAACGGTGCATATCTCAATAATCTGCTTTGACGGCTCGGAGACGAAACGCAGCGAGACTTGGACGGTCAAACGGTTGCGGCATAAACGTTGACTTGACCTCTGGTTGACCTGACGGGAGGCGCAACGATTGGAAGAAAACCTTGGAACATCGCGTTTCATGGGCATTGGCAAAGGCGGGCCGTTTCGATATACCCGAAACTGTAGCAAATGAGATGCTGGCAGTCCGAACCCTCACGGTCGTCCCAACTCGGAAGTGGTCAAGCGGTGGGTGAATGGCACTGACATTACTCCGTTCACGGGATATGTGGATAATTGACTTCGGAGATATGTCGAATGGATGACGCAGCTTTATACGAAGCGCCGTTCGAGTATGTCAAAGAAAAAGTGATGCCAACGCGAATAAAGAACAAGATGAAATGGCGGGCGGAAAATTGGTGGCTGCACGGTTACCCGGCCAGAAATGCGCAATGCTCTGCACGCCATTACGTCTTATATCGCGACCTACAGTCACGGCGAAACATCGGCTTCTTTGCACTGGCTGCCGAGCAGGATAGTCTTGCCTTCTACGCAGTTGATAGCGTTCGCCAGCGATGATGATTACACTTTTTTGGGGTGCTGCACTCTAAATTTCATTCGACTTTGGGCGGTGGCGATCGGTACCCAATTGCGAGAAGCGGAGAGCGGAATGCGCTACACGCCGTTTCGACCTGCTTTGAGACATTTCCGTTTCCGCGTCCTACCGACGAGCAGCGCCAGGCCATCGCCGATGCGGCGGCGGAGTTGGACCGGCTGCGGGAGAACGGATATGAGCGCGGCGGACGCTGACGCGGCTGTACAACGAGCGTCCGACGTGGCTGGATAACGCGCACCGGGCGCTGGACGCGGCGGTGGCGGATGCCTACGGGTGGCCGGCTGACTTGGCGGATGCGGAGATTTTGGAGCGGCTGCTGGCGCTGAATTTGGAGCGGGCGGGGTAGTCATCTAAAATGGTATCGTATGACACTGGATTGAATTGGATACGGAGTCCAGATGACAACGCAAACCTACTCCGACACGGCCAGCCATTTGCTGGCGCAGGCCCGGGTTGAACTGGCGCAAGGCGATGTGTTGCAGGCGTCGGAAAAAGGATGGGGCGCGGCGGCGCAAATGGTGAAGGCAGTAGCGGAACGGCGCGGCTGGGAGCACCGATCCCATGCGGCCTTGTTCCGCGTCATCAGCAGATTGGTTGCTGAAACCAGTGATGACGAGATTCACAATCTCTTTCACGTCGCCAACAGTCTGCACGTTAACTTTTACGAAAATTGGAACACTGCCGAAGGCGTGGCGTCGGGGATATCCGACGTGGCGCGGCTTCTGGACAAGCTGCGTCCGCTGGCCGGCTGACACGCGGTTGACTAACCTGTAAACCGGCGCCCCACCTGGCTCCAAAACGCCCACGCAACTCTCAACGCGGCGGTGGCGGATGCCTACGGGTGGCCGGCGGATTTGGCGGATGCGGAGATTTTGGAGCGGCTGCTGGCGCGGGAAACCCGCGCCCCGGCTATCAGTACAATTGTGCACAGTTGGGAGACGCCGTCCCGGTTCACGGTGCAGAATGGCGACTGGTAGGGAAGTGGGGTACTTTAAAAAGGCGTAAGCGGCGGCTATGTCCGGCGCCTGTCCCTTAAGCGGGACAGCGTGCTCCGACCACTCCGCGCTTGCGATAAGAAGTATAAAACCCCGCGGCGGCGGTCGTCAATGCAGTTAGGGTCAACCTAACGGGCGGTCCGTTCGTCAGGCCTGTTGAACGTGCGGCAAATCGGCAGCGTGCCCTGACTACCCAACAGTCCATTGACGTCCGATAACAAATTGAGTGTGTGGCAGAGGGTTTGTTGACCGGCCGGCGGGGTGTGGGTATTATCGCGGCAGTTGCTTGGGGGTGTGGTGGGAACTGTTCCGCGAACGAGATTGCCGCGCTTCGTTCGCAATGACATCGGCGCTATAAGTGCGAGATTGCCGTAGCAAGATCGCTGCGCCTTGCTCGCAATGGCGCTTGACGGGAGTCTGGACGAGATTGCCACGGCGCATTGCGCCTCGCAATGACATTTTCACTGGAGATTTATCATGCCGCAGGCTCATGAGTTGATTGTGCAGTTTTTGGGGGAGGCGGGGATTGACGCCGTGTTTGGGATACCCGGGGGCGGGACGGGGCAGATTTTCACGAATTTGGTGGGCAAGGAGCCGGCGATCAACACGTACCTGACGCGGCACGAGCAGACGGCGGCGATCATGGCCGACGCCTACGCGCGGGCGACGGGGCGGCCGGCGGTGATCATGGGGCAGGGGTTGTTCATGGGGTCGAATGCGTCGTTCGGGATCATGGAGGCGATGCTGAGCAGCAGCCCGATGCTGGTGCTGACGGATACGTCGGACGGCGGCGTGGGTCAGCATCCGGCGAACCAGTCGGGGGCCGGCGAGTACGGGAGCATCGACCTGCACAGCATCTTCCGGTCGATGACGAAGTACACGACGCTGGCGACTTCGCCCAAGGAGGCGGCGCTGGGGGCGCAGTTGGCCATCAAGCACGCGATGAGCGGGCGGCCGGGGCCGACGTGCCTGCTGATGCGGACGGCGTCGATTGGGGGCGAGGTTGACCTGGAGTCGCCGCCGTTCATCCACGACACGGCGGGATATCTGAACACGGCCAAGCCGCAGGCGGCGCCGGCGGATATCGAGAAGGCGGTGGAGATACTTTCGCAGTCGCGGCGTCCGGTCATCGTGGCGGGCAACGGGGTCCACATGGCGGGGGCGCACGACGCGCTGCAACAGCTGGCGGAGCAGTGGAACGCGCCGATTGCCACCAGCTACAAGGGGAAGTCGGCCATCGCGGAGACGCATCCGCTGTCGGTGGGCATGGTGGGCATCTACGGGCAGGAGGCGGCGAACCGGGCGGTGGGCGACGCCGACACGGTGGTGATCGTGGGGGCGAAGCTGAGCCCGCAGGACACGGTGCGGGAGCGTCCGAGCGTGTTCAACCCACGAGGGCAGCGGATCATCCAGATTGACATTGACGACCGCAACGCCGGTTGGACGTTCCCGGTGGAGTTGGGACTGATCGGCGACGCGGGTAGCATCCTGGGTCAACTGGTGGAAGCGTCGGCGGATGCGTCGGCCGGCACGGCGGGGAACCGGGGCGAGTGGGCCGGGGCGCTGTCGGGTCGGAAGACGGACGCGGGGTTCTACGAGGATGCCGGGCTGCATACCGACTCGTCGCCGGTGCTGCCGCAGCGGTTGGTGCGGGTGCTACAGGAGACGATGCCCAAGGACACGGTGTACGCGCTGGACGCGGGGAACAACCGGACGTGGATGGCGCACCTGTTCCAGTCGCAGCAGGCGCATACGTTCTTCTGCCCGGGCGGGACGGCGGGCATGGGCTGGGGACTGCCGGCGTCGGTGGGACTGCAGATTGCGTATCCAGACCGGCAGGTGGTGGGGGTAACGGGCGACGGCGGGTACATGATGACGGTGAACGCGCTGTCCACGGCGATGCAGTACAACCTGCCCATCGTGTGCGTGGTGTTCAACGACGGCGCGCTGGGGATGGTGCGGCACCACCAGGCTCCGGGGCAGTACATCGCATCGGAGTTCGCGGAGACGGACAACGCGGCGGTGGCGCGAGGTTTCGGGTGCTTCGGCGTGCAGGTGGCGGACTCGAGGGATCTGGGAGACGCGCTGCGTGAGGCGCGGGCGTCGGGACGGCCGGCGGTGGTGGACGTGCTGATCGACCGGGGGCCGAGCCCGGACGACTGGCGGGCGGATTTGCGGACGTCGGGGGAGACTTAGGGGTCCTGGTCTTACATCGATGGACAGGATGGACGGGATTTTTTGATTGGATAAGGGGCGAATGATTATTCGCCCCTACGTTTAGGAGAATCGTCATGGCGTTTTGGAGTGATGGTCAGTTGGCATCAATCGACCGGATGCTGAACCCGCGATCGATTGCGGTGGTGGGGGCGACGCCGCGGATGCAGTACGGCGGGCGGTTCCTGGCGGCGGCGATGGGATCGTCTGGGCACGGGGTGAACGTTTATCCGGTGAATCCCCGGTACGAAGAGGTGCAGGGGGTGCAGTGCTATCCTTCGGTTTCGGAGTTGCCGGAAGCGCCGGACGTGGTTGGTGTGGTGGTGCCCTATCATGCGGTGCTGGACACGTTGAAGGAGAGCCACGCCAAGGGGGCGAAGTCGGCGATTGTGATTTCCGCCGGGTTTGCCGAGCGTGGGGTTGACGACCGGCGGGAATTGCAGGTTGAGCTGGGGCGGTTCGCGCAGGAGTCGGGGCTGCGGGTGAGCGGGCCGAACTGCCTGGGGCTGGCGAACCTGAAGGATGACATCTGGGCCAGCGCGTCATCGCGGGGCGCCGCCGGGTTGAGCGGGCCGATTGGGTTGGTGTGTCAGAGCGGGGCGTCGGCCTTCGGGCCGTTTTTGACGCGGGCGGTGGACGAGGGGATTGGGTTCACGTACATCGTGTCCACTGGGAATGAGGCGGATTTGGACTTCTGCGACTTCGCGCGGTACCTGCTGGATGATGACGATACGCGGGTTATCGCCGGGTTTGTCGAGGGGTTCAAGGACGGGCGGAAGTTTGTGGAAGTGGCGCGGCTGGCGGCGGAACGAGGGAAGCCGATTGTGCTCATCAAGATCGGGCGGTCGGCGCTGGGTTCGCGGGCGGCCGGATCGCACACTGCGGCCTTGACGGGGGTGGACGCGCGGTATGATGCGGTGTTCGCGCAGTACGGGGTGATACGGGTGCAGGACTATGACGACCTGCTGCAGGTGTCGAACCTGCTGGCGCGGTGTCCGAGGCCGCCGCATCGTGGGGTCGCCGTGGTTTCGCACTCGGGCGGGATCAGCAGCCTGACGGCGGATATGTTCGGACACGCCGGGTTGGATCTGCCGCCGCTTTCGGACCGGGCGCGGGACGGGATCAACGGGATTTTGAAGGGGTTTGGCTGGGCGGCAAATCCGTCTGACGTTACCGGGTATGCGAATAGCGACGATTTTCCGGAGATTATGTCGTACATGGCTGACGACGACGGGGTCGGAACGCTGGTGGTGGCTTCAGCGGGTGCGGACCCGCAGGCAACGCAGGTGATCGCGCAGCGGGATGAGAGCGAGAAGCCGGTGGCTTTCTTGTGGACCGGTACGCGGGGCGCGGAGTCGGGGCTGCCGTTGCTGCGGCGGGCAGGGATTCCGGTTTTCTACGTGCCGGACAAGCTGGCGGCCGGGGTGCGATATCTGAACGACTACCACGACTGGCGGGAGGAACGGCTGCGGCGGGGTTTTGCGGAGGTTGGGGAGATTACGGCGGAGCAGGATGAAGCCGCGACGTCGCTAGTCGGCGGCAAAGCACTTTCGGAATATGACAGCAAGGCGCTGATTGCGGCCTTTGGCGTACCGACTACGCGGGATGAAATAGCCAGGGATACCGATGAAGCGGTTGCTGCGGCGGAGCGTGTTGGGTATCCCGTCGCGCTGAAAGTCAACTCGGCGGATATTTTGCACAAGACCGAGGCCGGGGCGATCAGGTTGGGGCTGGGCGACGCCGACGCGGTCAGAGCGGCGTTCGATGAGGTTGCAGCCAATGCGAGGGCCTACGATAGCAACGCCAGGATTGACGGCGTGGTGGTGCAGGAGATGGTTCCCGGAGGCGTGGAGACGATTGTAGGGGTGTCGTATGACGAACAGTTGGGGCCGTTCCTGCTGTTCGGGACCGGCGGCGTGATGGTGGAGGTTTATGAGGACGTGGCGCTGCGGCTGTGCCCGATAACGCGAGATGATGCCCTGGAAATGATCGACGAGGTGAAGGGAGGGCGATTGTTGCGTGGGTTCCGAGGAGCGCCGGCCGCGGACGTTCCGGCGTTGGCTGACGTGCTGGTGCGGGTTTCGGAGATGGCGGCGCAACTGGAAGGGTCGCTGGGGGAGCTGGACATCAACCCGCTGATGGTTCTGCCGGACGGACAGGGGTTGAAGGCGGCGGACGCGCTGGCGGTGGGGGTGGGGTAGGCACTGCGATTGTTGGGGACGCCTTGGGATACCCTTGCAAGGGTATTCTAAACTTGCCTGAGCCATTTGGCGAAGCACTCGGGCAGCTTCTCCAATTTAGCCGACCACGAGACATTGCGCGCGTAGACCAAAGACATCATCTTTTGGTCGCCAACGTTTACCCTTACGGCTGGTTGGAACTCATATCCGCAAAGGACCCCGTTGATCTCCCTCCTGACGTCGATCTTACCATTGCCGTCGCGTGTGCTGTACGTGGATAACTGGATGAGAATCGGACCTTTCAGAATCTTCAACTGTTTGCCTACCAGTTCGATATCCCGGCGATAAAGATCGGCGCTACCCGGCTCGAAACGTTCGTGCCGCCTGTCGTACATAAATGGGTCGAACGAGAGCAGCGTCAGAGACTCTGGTGGCAGGCCCACGTCATCAGGGCTTGGGAGCCCTCGAGGCTGCTCAAACCTCTTCCGCCAGTCGCCTTCGTGCAATTCGGGACGGCTTGTGCACCTCTTTAACTTGCCAATACCTTCGCACCAGCTCTTCAGTTTTGCAATAGTTGGCTCGTCTTTCTCGCACAGCAACAGCGAGAAATCGCCTTTCCAGACTTGCTTCACAAAGGCCGCGCTGTCGGGATATCCACTGCCACTCGGCGTTAGATGATGCCATGCCCGCTCAAAGGCCCGTTTTGCGGGAGTTACGCAGTCGGGCTTCTGCACGGGTGAATTTAGGGTCCTTCCCTTTGTTCTCCGTGGCCCGCGGCGCCATGGCATGGGCGTCGATGAAGTTCAAGCCTGGAATCTCATAGTGCTGGTTCGCGATGTCCAGCAGTTCGCAGAGGGTCCAGTGCTGCATGAGGTTGCCGACGTTCCCTTTGTATGTGGGCATATATTGCCTACCTCACTTCCGATTTCGGGCGCTGGATCCCCGCTTTGGCGGGGATTGCGGATGGCCTCATCAGGCCACGTATGCAGAATGAAAATAGGTTGCGCCGGCCAGGGCAACCACAAGGGTTGCCCCTACGCCATGACCATCTATTTTCATGGCAATGATGGGGCAGGGTTTTGAATGCCGAAAGGCCCTGCCAGTGATTATTCGCCGGGTGGTTTGGACCGCGGTTCCGGTTGCTCAACTGGAGAGCGATGGCGGCGGCTACGGTTGCCGTGGTGTAGGTGGCGAGATTGGAATCGCGTCGTAAGTCGTGAGCGACGGATTTCAGACAGGTGAACCAGGTGGTTTCTGCCGACGGAGTTTTGCACTGATAGGCGGACACCCCGTAGGGGATCAGCAGGAAGGACCAAACTACGAACCCGATTATTATCCAGATCGAAACGGCCCCAGCCAATGCGCTAAACAATCTACGCACGTCTGGGGTCATTGGGGTGGCGAGGTCTTCAATCCGATGAGCACACCGCACGGGATGCCGGTCAGAAAGAACGCCGGCAGAATTGCGTATTCGGCCCACCCCATGAAAGGCGCCAGCGAAAGGAAGCCGAACATTGCCGCCACCACGAGACCGCACAACAAACCACCGAATATTCCACTGATCAACGGCATGGTTACGTCCCGATTCGTGAGGAATCGCCGAGGTTTTTTTCTCAGTGTATCAGCGGGGCCGTGCTGTTTCAGCGTTCCTGGAGGACTTCGCCGGATAGCTGGTTGATGCGATAGAGGCGGACGAGGACGGCGGCGCCCGTGCGGTCGGGGTCGCGGTCGAGTTCGCCCTGGACGGTGCGGGACATGACGTTTTCGCGGATTGCGCCGTCCCGGTACATGGTGGCCGTACCGTAGAAGCGGAGATTGATCCGGTCGGTGGGATGACGGTAGAAGAGGACGACCTTGGAGTTTTCCTCGATGTTGGCGGCGGACTGCCTCCAGCCGCGTTCCCAAAAGGCCAGGGTTTCCCGGTCGAACACCAGGACGCTGCCCCTCATGCTGATCTGGGGTTCACCATCGGGAGACACGGTGGCGATGAACATGGGGCAACGGTCTTCCAGAGCATTGTCGATGCGGCGACGCAGCTCGTCGTCAATGTAAATCATGGCACTCTCCAGAATATGATATGTGGACTACTCACGTAGGAGTTTCGGGGGTGTACCCAGGGTCTTTCGATGGTCTCGACACACGGTCAGCAGCCCCGATCCGGGCGTTTCCGCAAACACCGTCCGCTCGTGGTTCGACAGGCTCACCTTGAGCGGACTACCGGGCCGTCGGCCCATAATCGAAAGGCCCTGGGTGTGTGCCACGTGTTTGGATCGCAGGGAGCATTATGACCCAAATGACCCGATGCGTGCCAGAATGAAGACACAGGGAGCAGGGGTTCCACGACTCAACGAAGCCGGCGCTTATCGTTTCTGGATTTTTCGCGTGGGAGGGTTGCGCGTGGAGCATTTCCGTCACTGGCAGAACGATGGTCGGAACCGTGGCGCCGACCACGTTGCCACACTGCCGCGGACGCGCCGGGTGCGGTACGCCCCACATGGAACGCGAGCCACCGTGGACAGGAACCGACGCTATTCGATCACCGGAATGGGAAGTTGAGACCAGGCGTCGGCGGCGGCTCGCGCGGATCGTTTTTCGGCGTCGCGCGCGGCGCAGGCAGCACTCATGGCCAGGACGTCTTTGGCCCATTCGTCCACCGGGACGTCGATCATGCGTCCCGCAAACGGCACCGCGGCGGTTCCGGCCGCCAGAGCCTGGGCGAAGACTTCGCGGACCTTGGTGTAGTATTCGACGAGGGAATCGGTAGGCGTATAGGCATCGTTGATGGCGTTGGTCCAGCGCGGATGACCACAAACCATGCCCTTGAACCCCAGATTGCGGGTATCGGTGACGATCTTCACCATGTCCTCATGGGTGAGGTGGTCGTTCCCCAATCCCATCGGGTCGGTAACGGCCACCGACTGAACACCAGCGGCGGTGGCCTCGATGCAGATTCTTCCTCTGGCATAGACGAAAGGGTCGTACTCTGCGGATTGGGTGATGCCCAGCGAGGCGGCCAGGTTGGCCTCGTCGATGCCGACCTGCTTGATACGGTCAGACGCAGTGATGATTTCGCGGATGTGCCAAACGCCGGCAGCAGTTTCAATGGCTGGCGCCAATTCGAGGGTTCCGCGGGCGACGCCGCGTTTGCGTTCCAGCTCGGTGAGGATATCGTCGGCTTCGGCCACCTGGGCCGCGCACTCAACGCCCGGCAACAGAATGCCGGTGAGTTCGGGACATACCGCGGCTGCGGTATCGGCGTAAGCGTACCGGGCGTTTACTCGGACGAAGACATCGGCGCCACCTTTACTCACATGGACGACGAACTGGCGAAGGGCCTTGCGAGCGCGCTCGAGCTCTCCCCGGGGCACCCCATCCTGGAGGTCAATGGTGACGGCGTCGGCGTTGTGCCGCCAACCCCAACGGATCATGCGCAATTGGGTGGCCGGGATGACCAGATTGGAGCGGCGGACGAGAATGGACATATTGGATGGCTCCGGGTTACGTAGGGGACAAACACAAGGGTTGCCCCCTACGCAGATTCCTCAGCGGCCCGCACGCGGTCCATGGCTTCGGACTTTTCGCGGTCCCGTTCCTGACAACGCTGGCGCCATTGGAGCAGTTCCCGGGCACGAGCGGCTTCATACCGGTCGATAACTCGGAAACGCCCCTGGTAAGAATCGGCCGGTAGCGGCTTGGGGATCTGTCGCGTAGCCACGGTCAAGACGTCGATTTGGCGCCAAGTTTCGCTGGAGTGGGCGAGTTGGCGATATTCCTGCAACACCCATTGGGCATCCGAGATCTCGTCTTCCGACGGCATGAAACCCCGGTTCTGCGGTTCCACGACGTTGGGATGGAGGCCACCGCCGATGCGGAATCCGCACTTGCGAGAGGCGTCGGCTTCTGCGAAAGCCCGGTCGGGGTCGCTGACGCTTCCGGTAATGTTAGGGGTGAAGGGCGCAGCATGGGGTTCGCGGCCGGCGGCGCGAGCGGCCAGTTCGACCTCGCCCTTGCCGTAAACGAACTGATCGAAGCCAACGAACATTTCCACGCCCAAGTCGCGGGACATATCGTAACCGGAAGCGCCGCCGAAATCCCTGACCCTGGGGCTGGCGGTGACTATCTCGTAAGCGTTGGCCACTCCGACGGCGGTTTCGATGTTGGCGCCGATTTCGACCGTTCCGGGTCGTATGCCACGCTCGGCTTCCAGCCGCGATATGATTTCGTCCATGCGGGCGATTTCATGGCCGTATTCGGTCTTGGGGTAATTCACCTGCACCAGCCCGGGCCAAATCGCCGCGTTCAGGTCGGCTTCCATCAGGTCGTGGTTGATGCGACAAACGGCGTCGGCTCCACCCTTGTTGACCACCGGGATGCTTTGTTTCACCGAGTTGCGGGCGGCGTCCTTGAGGCGGGGAGGTACGGAGTCCTCCAGGTCCATGTTGATGAAGTCGCACCCGCGGTGCCAGGCGTTGTTGATGAATCGCTCGGTAACGATGGGCATGGTCAGGCCGGATCGTTTGAGCCGTGGGAGGGCGTCCACCATGAGCAGCATCTCCTAAGGCAACGGGATCGGCCGGCCTTCGGCGGCAGCAGTTTTGAAAAGATCGCGGGTGGCGCATGCTTCGGCCAAGGTCAACGTGTTTGTGTACTGACGCACGATGTCGGCCGTAAGGACGCGACCGTCAATGACTGCGACAGAGGTGGTCCCGGAAACGGTGGCTTCGGAATAGTACCGGCAAAGTTCCTGGGCAGCCTCCAGTTCGGCTTCGGATGGGGTGAACCCATCATTAAGGCATTCAACCTGGTCATCCAAAACGCAGAAGGACCCCTTGAAACCAATGGTTCGGCCTCTCCTTGCCGCGGCCAGCGTATCTCCTGGAGTAGCCAACGACCCGCGGTCGGGAAAGCGCCACCAGGCTCCCAGGGGCACTTTGCCGGTGGCGGACGCCAGGATCACCAGCCGCTGCATCAGGTATTGCATGAGGTGGATTTCGCCGGACGGTTCCGGACGGAGGTCCATCACCAAGTCGGCGCGGCCAAGGGTCAGGCCCCAGATGCGAGGGCTGGCGGTGGCGATCTCGAAGGCATTGTGGTTGCCGACAGCGGTTTCCAGGGAAACGACCAGTTCTACACTGCCGGGCAGCATGCCCCGTTGGCTTTCCAGGGCAGAAATTATTTCGTCGGCCCGGGTGATCTGGGACGCGGTTTCCGCGCGGCTCACCACCACCCCATCCAGGCCAGGCCAAACCGAAGCGGAAAGGTCGGCCAGCAGAACCTCGGGATCAACCTGGACGAATACTTCGGCCCCGCCAGTTTTGGCGGTGTCTAAGTTTTGAGCGACAGAGTCCCGTGCGCCAGGCTTGTCGGCTTCCGCGACGAACTCGCTCAGGTCAAGGGCAATCACGTCGGCCATGGCGGAGGGTGCGGCGGCCAGACGCTCGGGTTGCAAAACGGGGACCAGCAACCAGGAGCGTCGGATTTTGTCGAAAGCAAGCATGGGATGTAACTGCCAGTATTTCCGCGCCGCCAACAGCGCCATGTTGTATAATGCCGCCCGGACAGCACGAGTTCGGGTTCGGCTTGCTTTTTGTGCGTGCCACATTATAAACGAACCCGAATTATCTGACAACAACATCCAGTTTCCAGTTCAATTTGATGATGTCAGGGTGTCTCGTTGTTTTGTTATGTTAACTAGCGAAATTCGGCACGGGTGCGAAAACTAGACCCCGTGTTGTTTGATTGTTCAGTGTAGACATCGAACTCGTGCCGCAGTCTGGCGCTACAGTTACCAATACCAAAGGTGACTGTTGTTGAACGAAATTTATGGTGCTGAACTGGTCTTCGCATTTGGCGACCAACCATCCTCGGTTTCGCCACGGCGCTGGTAACACACAATTGTCACAGGAGCCGTCACCCACATGACCGCCAGTTTGGAAATTCACGACCTGTCCGCATCTCAACAGATACTGGTTCGGCTGACCGAGCCTTCCCAGGACGCCAGGGAGGCGCCCCCGGCTGGTTTTGCGTTGCAATTGTCGGACGAGGAACGGTCCGCGTTGGACCGGTACCACTGGGAGGCCCGGCGTCCCACGGTGGGTGGTCTGGCGCTTATTGAAGCGGTGGAAGCCGCCATGCGGAACCTGGGACGGCTATTGTTCGAAATGGCCTTCGCGACAGGTAGCGCGGGACGGGCGATCTTGGACGAAGTGATGCAAAGCGATGACCGGGCGGAGTTGACGATTGTTTCGGACCGGCCGGAATTTTCGTCGTTGCCGTGGGAGTTGATGAACGAGCCCAACCTGGGGTATTTCGTCAACGGGTTGGTAGGTATCGTGCGGCAATCCGCGGCGACCATACCATCAGGGAACGTGGAAGAACGAACGGAAGAAGCTCTTCAAGTATTGATGCTGTCGCCGACACCGCTCTCGGGTGATGCGCCGACGAACGGGAGTTTGGTCGGCAGCGAGGTGGTCGCAGGGGGCAGCCTGGCTACGGCGACGGTGGCCGCGTTGGAAGGGTTGAACGCGGAGGTGTCGCTGGACAATCCACGGCCGGCGACGCTGGCGGCGTTGACGCGGCTTCTTGAGCGCAATCCGAACCACTACCATATCGCGCACATCGATGGCGCTACGCTGGGCGACGGCGGAGCGATGCGGTTGGAGCAGGATGACGGTACGGTTGATTCGGTGCCGGCGGCGACGTTGGGCGAACTCCTGGCGGGCGGTGGCGTTTCGGTGGCGTTGATTACCGCCGGGGATCAGGACGGCGGGGCCACGGCTCGCGAATGGTCGGCGGCGGCAATGGCAATCGCGAACGCCGGCGTGGACCAGGTCGCGGTGCTGCCGGCGCCGCTGTATCCCGAAACTGCTGAAATGGCGGTGCGGTCGTTTTACACCCGTTTGGCCCAGGGCAACAGAGTCAGCGCGGCGGTGGCGTCGGTGCGACGCGGGCTGATGGACACCCCGGAGCGGGTTAGCTTGTTCGGCAAGCGGGTCTTTTGGGATTGGCAGGCGCCGGTGGTGTATCAATCGAGGCAATACCTACCACCTGAGATAGCGCAGCACCAACCCGATCCGCTGGCTCCGCCGGTAATTCAGCCGGAAGAAGCGCCCACGGACGATTTGCAAATACCCGTGGCCGGCCAATATGGACTGGTGGGAAGGCAGGGGGAACTCCGGCAACTGGAACGGGTGCTGAAGTCGCAATCGGTGGTTTTGCTGGCGGGCGATACCGGAGTTGGAAAGACCGAGCTGGCGTTGGGGTTGTGCCGCTGGTTCTTGAAGCCGGCGCGCGCTGCGTATCCGGGGGGCGTGTTCTACACGGCGTTTGAGGCATCCCATCCGGCTGGGATCGAGCGGGTGGTTCACGAAATCGGCACGGCTGTGACCGGCTTGGACTTTGCGGATATGCCGGCGGAGCAGCAGCGACAGTGGGTGACGGCCTACTTGCAGCAAAACCCATCGTTGTTGGTTTGGGACAACGTGGAGAACGTGGCCGGATTTCCGGACGGTTCGCCAGGATTGCTGGATGAATCCGAACTGCCTGACCTGGCGGCGTTCCTGGGAGAAGTTACCTCCGGGCCGCTGGGAACCGGAGCGTTGCTGTTGAGTCGCCGAGCGGCTGAGGATTGGATTTCGATCCCGCACGCGACGCTGGCGTTGGACGGGTTGACGAACGCCGACCGGTTGAGCCTGGCGGCCGTTGTGATGGATTCAGTTGGCCTTCCCGCTTCCAGACTCGGCGGCGATTTTGGGGAGTTGATGGGCCTGTTGGGAGGGCATCCGCTGGCGATGCAGATCGCGGTTCCTCCTGTGAAAGACGTGCCGGCGTCGGTGGTGGCGTCGGAAGTGCGGCGGCTGATGGACGAGCAAACGGAAGGCTCCGAGGCAGGAAGGAGCGCGACGCTCACCGCTGCCATGGAATACGCTTTCTCACGGATGTCACACCGGAACCGGACGCATCTGCCATTCTTGTCGTTGTTCCAAAGGCGCGTGATGCTGGACGTGCTTTCGCACATCACCGAGGAGCGGTTGTATGGGCAGGTGCTGGGGGACGACCTGACGTCCGGCGCGTCGCGGACGTTGCTGTCACCGGAAGGCGGGATGCAGTCCTCGGGTCGCTCTTACGCCTCATGCAGGACGCTGCTGCGGACGGCACAGGCGGCGGGTTTCCTGGAGCCGGTTTCGCCGAGCGTGTTCCAGATCAATCCGGCGTTGCCGTGGTTCCTGGGTCGCAAATTGGGCCGGCAGGTTTCGGGCGACGGGATACGGATGCTGGAGCAGGAATTCGTGCGGGTGTATGCCGACACCGCCGACTACTTTATGGAAAGCTTGTATGAGAATCAGGACACCGGAGTAACGGCGGTGCTGGCTGAAGAGGGCAACCTGACCCAGGCCCTGGGGTTGGCGCTGGAATACCAGCAGTGGGACAACGCTCAACTGCTGATCCAGCCTCTGGCGCAGGTGTACCGGATGCAGAAACGATTCCCGGAGCTCCGACGGCTGCGCGGGCAGTTGCTGGATGTTATAGGGCACACGGCGTCGGAAGCCGAGGGCAACGGGGCAATCGACTTCTGGCAGTACCTGCTGGGCACGGATTCCATGGAGTCGGTGGAACGGATGGACCTGGAACGGGCCGATATGTTCAACCGGCAGTTGCTCGACTACCTGCTGGAACAGCCGGACGGCGAGACCGACGCGCGCACCGCGGCCGTTTATCACCAGAACGGACTGATCGCAACTCGACGGGGGCAGTACGACACCGCGTCGGAATGGCTGGAAATGGGATTGGAAATCATCGACGGCGGAGACGACCAGGAATCCATTGCGGATGCCTGCTTCGCCATCGGGCAGGTGCGGCACCACCAGCGGCAGTATAGCGCGGCCAAAGAGTGGTACCGGCGGGCGCTGGACATTCATCAACGGCTGCCGGACTACGAGGAGATGGTCAACGATTTCCGCGCTTTGGGTTCCGCCTGTCACATGCGGTTTGAGTACGACGAAGCGCGGAGTTGGTACCACCGGGCGCGGGAGCTGGTGGAAGAAAACCGGGACGAGGAAACGGCGGTGTACATCTTCCACTCCCTGGGGACTGTTGACCACTCCGAATACCTGTTTGAGGAAGCGCAGACCTGGTACCAGCAAGCCCTGGGGTTGTGTGACCGGATGGGCATGACCGAGCAGATGATCGTGGAGTTCCATCACCTGGGAACGCTGGCCCAGGCCAGGGGGATCCCGGACGAAGCCGACGAGTGGCTGCGGGTCGCCATGGAATACCGGGAGCAAATGGGGGATATGCGCGGCGTGGGCGTGGAGGCGCGGCAGTTGGGTGTGGTGCATCACGAACAGGGGGACCTGGACCAGGCGTATCACTGGTACGACCAAGCGCGCATCGCCTTTGAGGGCGTGCGGGACGTGCTCCGGGCTGCCCGAACCTACGGCCAGTTGGGAATGGTGGAGGAGGAACGGGGGAACCTGTCGGACGCGCTGGAATGGGTGGCCCGGACGCACCAATTGGCTGCCGATTACCAGTTGCCCATGATGGTGCAGGTGAAGGCGCACCTGGCCCGGCTGCGAGACACGATGGGCGAGGAACCTTTCGCGCAGTGGTGGCGGGACAACACCGGAGCGGAAGCGCCGAGCGATCTGGATGTGGATACCAGCGAAATACTGTGAGCAGTTTTACATCGATAGACATGATGGACATGATTTTGAGGTGAAACCGATATGGCGCTTACCAAGTTGGACATCAGTACGCGAAAGCCCTTTGCCGGCGGGCAGACCTTCGGCGAAGTGGGAGGCTACGAACAGATTGACGGCGTGGCGCATTTTGCCGTTGATCCGGAGCACGGCGACAACGGCGCTGTCGCCGACATCGGATTGGCCCCACGTAATGAAGACGGATTGGTGAAGTTTTCGTCCGATTTTCGGATCATCAAACCGGTGGACAACGACCACGGGAACGGCCGGCTGCTGCTGGACGTGCTGAACCGGGGCAAGGAACTGGCGTTGAAAAACCTCAACAGCGCCCCGGATGCCCCGCCGGACGCTGATCCCCATGCGGGCAACGGGTTCCTGATGCGGCACGGCTACAGCCTGGTTTGGTGCGGCTGGCAGCACGATGTCCCCGATGCGCCAGGGTTGTTCCGATGCAACGTGCCGAACGCCAACAACGCCGACGGATCTCCGGTGTCCGGGCGCATCGTGATTTCCTTCCAACCGACCGCGGCGACCGACACCCAATCTCTCTCAGACCGGGATCACCAGCCTTATCCCGCCAACCATCTGGAGAGTTGGGAATCGGTGCTGACGGTGGAAGACTATGAAGACGGGCCGGAGACGGTAATCCCACGGGAACGTTGGGCATTCGCTCGCCTGGTGGACGGCCGGCGGGTTCCTGACGCGGCACACATCACGCTGGAAGGCGGGTTTGAAGCCGGCAAGGTGTACCGGGTGCTGTATGAAACCTCCCACGCTCCGGTCGTCGGCCTGGGACTGCTGGCGACGCGGGACATCGTTGCCTGGCTGCGATACTCGGATGTCGATGGCAACGGGATTGCAAATCCGTTGGCTGGTGCGCTGGGCCGAGCCTACGCCTACGGGCGCAGTCAAAGTGGCAGGTTCCTGCGGCAAATGCTGCACCTGGGGTTGAACCGGGACGAGGACGGCCGCATCGTGTTCGAGGGGATGCTGCCCAACGTGGCCGGGGGCAAGATGGGCGAGTTCAACGTGCGCTTCGGCCAACCGTCCAGCCTGTCCAACCGCAGCGTGAACAACTTGCCGCCGTTCCTGGACATTGAACCCGGCGGCGAAGATGGAGTTTTGGCCGAAGTGACGCGGCGGGGGGTGGCGCCCAAGATCATCTACACCAACACGTCGTCGGAGTACTGGGGCGGGCACGGCGCGCTGGCGCACGTTACGCCCGATGGTTCGGCGGACGTGACGTTGCCGGATGGGGTACGCTCCTGGCTGTTCTGCGGCACGCAGCACGGGCCGGCGAATCTGCCAATCTCGGACACCAACCCGGACACCGGGGCGCGGGGGACGCAGGCGCTGAACTACGTCGATTACCGGCCCCTGATGCGGGCCGCGTTGTATTGGTTGGACCGTTGGGTTACCCATAATGACGAACCACCGGCGCATAGGTATCCCAATCACGCTGACGAGACCATCGTCCGGGCCGATGAATTGGGAGACTGGTTCCGGGGGCTGCCGGGCGTAGAGTTTCCGATGTATCAGAAAGTCATGCGGCGGCTGGATTTTGGGCCCGACCGGGCGGCGCCAACGGTAGTGCCGCCGGCGGTGGGTGAGGAGTACCCGTCGCTGGTGTCGGCGGTGGACGGTGACGGCAACGAGGTGGGCGGGATCCGCCTGCCGGCCATAGCGGTCCCCCTGGCTACGTACACCGGATGGAACGTTCGGCACCCGGACATCGGCGGCGCCGGGCAAACGCTGGCGCCAGGCGGCACCGTGGTCGGCGGGGCGATACCGTTCGCGGGGACGCGGGCGGAAAGGTTGGCGTCGGGTGATCCAAGGCCGTCGATTGAGGAACGGTACGGTTCTCGGCAAGAATACCTGGCGCGGGTCCGCGAGTCTGCTGAGGCGCTGGTGGGGACGGGGTATATGCTGGCGGAGGACGTGGACGTGGTGGTTGGACAGGGTGGCGAGGTGTACGACGCGATTGTGGGGGTGAGGGAGGCGGTGGCGGCGGATGACTGATGTGGTGGGAACTTCAGGAGAGAAGGCGGATAATCATGACCGTAGCCAATGTGGAGCAGGCGATCGCTCAAGTGCAGAAGCATCTTGCCGATTGGGACAGGGGCGATTACCGATACACGGAGACGCCGACTCGGCACCTTTTGATTGATCCCATCTTGATTTCATTGGGATGGGACCTCAACAATATGGATGAATGCTCCATGGAATGGCCCATGCCGAAAGGACAATCAAGAACGCGCGTCGACTACGCTCTTGGCAACTCCGAAGGCGAAGTTGTGGCCGTGATAGAAGCCAAGAGTTTAGAGACTTCGGTGAGGAACCGTCCCTCAGGACTGGAGACCCAGCTAGCCCGTTATGTCAAAGGGATGAGGTTTGGGGTTGCTGCATTAACCAATGGGGCGATCTGGCACCTGTACGAATTGGATTCCAGCCGCAGGTCGTTGAAGAACAAGCATGTAACAACTTTGGACATTCGTAACTGGGATCCGAATAACCCTACGGAAGCACGGCGTTTGCACCGATATCTGAATAAACGGAGATGGTGGAAGAGTCGGAGCGACCAGTACCACCGATGACGCAAATTAGAACTAGGAGCAATCATTATGGCCGTTGGCACTTCTCTTCCGCTGCCTGCTTACACCGTTGACCCGGCGTTTATGGCGAGCAAGGCCGAGTCTTTGGGTTTTGATCGGTTTGGATGGTGACGATGAACCAACAGCACAAACAAGAGTCCTCTTGCCAAGCGCTCAGTATTGGTGAGTTCAAGGAGCAGTGCCTGGAGCTGATTGCCGAGGTTGCCGAGGGCGGTGGCAGCATCGTCATATTTGACAGGGACGAGCCGGTGGTTGAGGTAGTTCGCTACGTAGAACCGCCGCTTGGCGGATACGGCAGTCTCAAAGACCGGGTGCAGATCCTCGGCGATATTGAAGGGCCGATGCCTGTGGAGTGGTACACTGACCCGGAGGTTCAGATTGACGAGGACTGGACTATTGACGGGCCGATGCCGGCGTCGTGGTTCAGTGACTCACCTGAAGGAGAGCTACGGGAACACCGTAAGCCGGAGAAGGTTGACGGGTCGATTTTGGACCGGCACAAGTTCCTTACGGTTAACACCAGCGAATTTGTGGCGCAACTGGACGAAATCATCGCCGCCGTCTCGGAGAGCAAAGATGGCAAGGTAGCCGTATTTGATGACGAGAAAGGTCTTGTAGAGTTGGGGCGTTATGAGCAGATACCTGGCGCTGGCCGCCAACACCTCGTTGGAGAAGAGGAAGTTAGGTGATCCTTGGCGATACCCAAGCGGTTGTCTGGTATCTCGTTTCGAGTCGCCGATTGGGTCCAGAGGCACGGGATAGAATCGCGCGAGCCGTTATGAACGACCAAGCCGCGTTTTCAGCAATCTCCCTCTGGGAAATCGGGATGCTGCAACAGAAAAATCGCCTCAACGTAATTCCTAACTTGACCGCGAGCCAGTGGCGAGAGTGCCTACTGGCACAAGGATTGCGCGAGATTCCGGTTGACAGTGTGATCGCAGCGCGCGCGGGCGAATTGCCCGACATGCACGGCGACCCAGCTGACCGCATTATCGTGGCTACTGCTCTGGAAGGACATCTTCTAATCACCAGTGACCGCCGAATTCTCGACTGGCCGCACGAACTGGACCGCTTTGACGCGCGGCGCTAGGCCGGCCGCAAAAGGAGCAATCATTATGTCCGTTGGTACTTCCCTTCCCCTGCCCGCTTACACGATTGACCCGGCGTTCGTCGCTCGCAAGGCGGAATCATTGGGCTTTGAATCCATTTGGTACGCCGAGCATCCCATTCTGCCGGTGCAGAGCGCGAGCCAGTTTCCGTCCGGCGGTGAAATCCCGTGGACCTACGCCCATTTTGCCGACCCGTATATCGCGCTGGCGCGGGCTTCCGGCGCAACCAGCACCATCAAGCTGGGCACCGGGATTACGCTGGTGCCGGAACGGAACCCGTTGATGCTGGCCAAAGAGATTGCGACCTTGGACAGAATCAGCGGCGGGCGGTTCCTCTTCGGCATCGGAGCTGGCTGGAACCGGGAAGAGACGGAGATTTTCGGAGGGGACTTCGACCATCGCTGGACGCAGACCCGGGAAGCGGTGGCCGTGATGAAGGAGCTGTGGACGCAGGACGAAGCCGAGTTTCACGGCACTTACTACGACTTCCCGCCGGTGAAGTCCAACCCCAAGCCCATCCAACAGCCGCATCCGCCGGTGATTCTGGGCGGGCTGGCGCGTCGGGTCCTGCAGCGCGTGGCGACCTGGGGCGACGGGTGGCTGCCCAACCGCATCACGCCGGCCGAGGTGGAAGAGAGCCGAAAGCGCCTGGATGAGCTGGCCACCGCGCGAGGGCGCGACCCGAAGTCGCTGACCATTTCGGTGTATGGTCAGGCTCCCGACGGGCAGTTGGTGCAGGATTTCCTCAATGCCGGCGCCGACCGGGTGGTGGTGCGCCCCGAGCATTGCGACACCGAAGCGGAAATGGGGGCACAGCTCGAGAGGATGGCCGAAGCAGTGATCCGGTAGTTGGTCTGCCGGTTCGCGGTACAATGGACTCGTAGATATTGGCCGGTCGTCAGCGCCGAAAAGAGGTAAGGGGTTTATGGACCGCACCACGGAATTGTTGAGTTCCTACGCTTGCAATCTCACATATGAAGATCTGCCGCCGGCGGTGGTGCATCAGGTGAAACGCACCGTTGCAGATACGCTGGGCTGCGCCATCGGCGGCTACCTGAGCGAGCCGGCCAAAGTGGCGCGCAAGCTGGCCGGTGACGTGTCCAGCGGCACTCCGGCGCGGATCCTGGGGACGAACGATTACTCATCGTTGGATCTGGCTGGTTTCGCCAACGGGGTCATGGTGCGTTATCTGGACTGCAATGACTCTTACTTCTCACCGGGCGGTGGGCATCCCAGCGACATGATACCGGCGGCCCTGGCCCTTGCCGACAGCGCCGGCGCGGACGGGCGGACGGTGATTACGGCCATCGCGTTGGCGTATGAAGTGTTTTGCCGTATCGCGGACCAGGTGCCGGACAACCAGTGGGATCAGGGGATATTCAGCGTGATCGGGTCGGCCTGCGCCGCCGGCAAGGTGCTGGGCCTCGACGAAGAACAGATGGGCCACACGATTTCGCTGGCGGCGGTGCCGAACGTGCCCCTGCGGGTTACCCGGATGGGCGAACTCTCGATGTGGAAAGGATGCGCGGCAGCGGCGGCAACGCGGTCGGGCATCTTTGCTGCGCAGTTGGCCGCAGAGGGGATGACCGGACCCTTCGAGCCCTTCGAAGGCCGCCATGGGCTTTGGGAGCAGGCCATCGGTTATCCGGTGGAGATCGAAGATATGGGAGGCGAGGATGTTCCCTTCCGCATTTCGGACACTATCTTCAAGTTTTATCCGTCGCAGATCCACACGCAGGCGCCCATTGACCTGGCGATCCAACTGCACAATCGAGTCAATCTCGACGACATCGCGTCAATCAAAATTCAGTCGTACCGATCCGCGGTCAGCAGCGCGTCAACGGAGCCGGAGAAATGGGATCCCAAGACCCGTGAAACCGCCGACCACAGCATCCCGTTCCTGACGGCGGTGGGGTTGCGGGACGGGGCGGTTACGCCGGCCTCTTTCGCGCCGGACCGGATCGCCGACTTGGGGCTGCGTACCATCATCAACAAGATGCGGATTGACGAAAACGCGGATTTTACCGAGCGGTATCCCTCGGAGTACAACTGCCACATCGAGGTCATCAAGAACAACGGCCAGACCGAAGTGGCGGCGACCAGTTATCCGAAAGGCCACGGGAAGAATCCGTTGAGCGATGCCGAGGTGGACGCCAAGTTCAAGCGTCTGGCCTGCCCGACGATAACTGAGCAGCAGTGCGAACAGGCGCTCGAACTGATTTGGTCGTTGGAGAATCTGCCCAACTTGAAGGACATCTTTGACAGTTTGGTGGTGTGACCGCGAGGATTACGGGATGAGACTTGAGGAAAAGCCGGGTAGCTCCGCAAATCCGATGCCTGGGTGGTATCGTATTAAGTAGTAACCGGCAATGCCGGAGCCCTCAAGAGTTTGGAGGGGCTGTGCCAGACCATCAGATAAACGAAGACGTCCAGCGCATACTTGATATAGGCGCTGGCGATGAGATCGCACTGGAAGCGGTGTACGACCGATATGCCCAACGCATATATTCGCTGGCAATGTCGATTTTGAAGGACGACAGCCTGGCCGAGGACGCGGTTCAAGAGGTGTTCAGCAACATCTGGCAGAAAGCCGCCAGCTACCGGCCCGAAATGTCCGCGCCTGGAACGTGGATAATGTCGGTCGCCCATCACAAGGTAGTGGACATGTACCGTTCCCGGCGGCGCACCACCGACCACACCGTGCAGCCTGATACTGAGGTGTGGTACCGCATACCGGACCGGGCGTTGAGCGTGGAACAGCAGGTGGAACGTGGGTTCAACGCCCGGTTGGTCCGGGCCGCATTGCAGGAACTTCCCGAAGAGCAGAGCCGCCCGCTGTACCTGTCGGCATGGCATGGATACAGCCAGTCGGAAATCGCCAAATTGCTGGATATTCCCCTGGGCACTGTGAAAACCCGCATGAGGCTGGGAATGCAGAAGCTCAAAGCGGCGCTTGAAGAATATGTGGCCTGAAGACTACAACAACCCCAACACCGGGCCGGAACACCCGGAGGAGGAACTGGCGGCGTTCGCGCTCAATGCGTTGGACGACGCGGAATTCCAGGCGGTGTTCCATCACGTGATACGTTGCCCGCACTGCCAGGAAGTCTTGCTCGGCTTCCAGGAGACTGCCGCCCGGTTGACCGAAGCGGCGCCGGAAACTCCCTTGCCGCCGGGACTCAAAAGCCGGGTACTGGGCGCCGTTGTGGGAGCCGGCCAGTCTGAGACGTCTCCGCCGGCCGTAAATCTCCCGCCGGCGGACGCGCGCTGGTCGTTGCGGCGATTGCGGCGGTGGGTTGTTCCGACCGCTATTGGTGCGTTGAGCCTTTTGCTGGCCGCCTCGATTGGCGTCATGGTGTCGCAGCAGAGGGAGATCGGTCAATTGAGCGCAACCGTACAGATGGCCGCCGAACAACGGGACCTGGCGGTGGTGCCGGCGCCGCAGTTCAACGATGCGCCGGCGCGGGAGAAAATCCCGGGTTCGGCTAACGTTGTTGCGCCGGATGCTGGAAGGGTCGAAAGTGAGGCTGCGGCGGCCTCGACGGTTGGGATCGCACGAGTACCCAACGGCAGTATGAACCTGACTCCGAACGACAACGGTTCGTCAGATTTGGCGGTTGCGAACTCGGCTGAAGCCGGCGACGACAAAGCGGTAGTTCAGGTACAGCAGGAAATGTCCGACGTGGTGCAGGCCACGGTGATGTCGGCGCAACCGGAAACGGAAAAAATGCCGATGACTTCACCGATGGGCACGGAGCCGGAAGCCAGGGGCGTCCTGATGGTTGACCCTAGCGGCACCCAGGGCGTGCTGATGGTGTCGGGTATGCCGGCGGATTCGTACCAGATCTGGCTGGTGCGGGGCGACAAGCGAATGTTGGTTGACCGCATAGTAGTCAACGAGAACGATGGCAACGGCGTGAAGCAGTTGGAGCTGGACGAATCGGTGTTCGGATTCCACGAAGTTGCGTTGATGCCCGATGAAAGGCATGGGCCGACGGCTCCGACGGGGGAGAAATTCCTCAGCGCGCGGATCATCGCCGGGCCGCCGCTGCCGCAATCGGTCTGGCGGGGGAGGTAGTCGTTGATGAATGCTCTGACGAACAATCCGATTACCCAGGGACGGCAGAGGCGCGACGACGGGCTGGACTGTGAGATTTGCGGTCACCGGATGTACGAGCGCAACTGCAAGATAACCTGCCCGAACTGCGGGTTCACCCGGGATTGCTCTGACCCCTAATCTGCAGCGCATCTATTCCCTAGCGAACGGCCACCAGTCGGGAGTGTTGCGCAAAGGGAGATGGCGGAACAGTTCCGGCTGCGCTTCGACCGCCAAACGCATGGCCTCGATCACCGGATTACGGATGGATTCGTGGGCCTGGCGAGAGCTCCGCAGCTTGAAAAGGTGGTAGCACTCCCGAAGGCTCATTCGGGACAGCACGCGCTGGCGGTGGGCGTGGGTTACGGAGTATTGCGCCAAAGCCGGAGACTGGTCGGACAGGGCGTGGAACAGCCAGTCCGCCTGGGCAATTGCGCGGTCGAAATCCTCATCCAAACCGGCGTCGCTGACCAATTGGGGTGCGACGCATCCGTGGCCGACGGTGAGGGGCTGAGACAGATAGGTCTGCATACGGTGGCGGCGGAATTCGCGCAGAGCTCCGTAGTCGAACGTGAATTCGAAGGTGTAACCAACCAACTCGAACTCGCGGGGCGCTGGGTCGTGAGGCCCGATGTTGCGGACGGCGGCGTTTATAACTTCCAGTTGTTGGGCTTCGGTCATGCCTCCAGATTTGACGGCGGTTTCGGCGTAGCTGCCGCCGTTGCGAAACAGAAGAGCCGCGGCCAGTTTCTGGGCGGCGTCCGGATCGTGTCCCACCAGGCAGACTGTCGTCGGGGTTTCGGTTTCGATGAGCGATCCGGCACTGTTGGCCGGCACCTTCCTGTCGTCCGCCAAGTATGGATTGTAATCGGCGTACTTGACCAGGGTAGGGGTGATGGAACGTCCTTGATCGCGCAATTCGGACCCAAGTTCCCGTTCCTCCAACAATTCCGATGACATGAGCTTGCTGATCGCATGTTCGAGAGTACGCGCGTTGGCGGTGAGGCCGACGTTGGTCAGGGTGGACGCCGGCAGGATGGCCCGGCAGGCGTCGGTGGCCAGCCGCCGGAGGCGGAGAGCGTATGCGCCATCGCGCTCTTCGCTGCGTTGAGGCAATTGGATTCGCAGGAAGGCGAGGATACCGTCCAATAGGTTGCCGTAGGTGTTGAACAAAGAGCGGTTGACGTCCACGTACTCGGCGCGAAGTGTGGGTTGGCCATCCAGTTCATGTGGAATGTGGAAACTTTCCGGGTCGATGACTTGGTAACGTGAGGACTTTTCCGTGTAGGAAGCGAGGCGGTTGTCTTCCAGCGCGTCGCAAGCCAGGCGGGAGATGTTTTCGACGGCGAGGTGGAGGATGGCGTGTTCGGCCACCGAGGCGTGGCCATAACCCACGACCCAGCGTTCGTTGAAGTCGGCGGCGCGCTCCGCGCTGACCTGCTGGGCGATTTCGTCGAATGGCTCCGGTCGGCGAGAGGTCATCGCGAAGGTGACGGCTATTTGCTCCTCGGTGAGGTCGCGAGGGGAAAGGGGGTAGATACGCCGGCTGTTGACCGGCGCCGGTAAGGGTTGGCGCATCGGGCTGATACCATGACATTGCCGCAGTTTGGCTCGGCGATGTCAGTCCGATTTTAGAATTTTCACCAAAAAAGCGCTCATTGCATAATCGGCCCGATTGGCGGAGTTTCTGGATTCCCGCTTGTGTGGGGATTACGGTCGGGCGACGAGAATGACGGCGGCAGGATAGTTTTGCGCTAGCTCCGGCAGAACGCTGGTAAACCGTCGGGCATGACGACCTCGATGAGGTGGATGCGGTCGGCCGCGACGGCGTCCTGGACGGCGCGGGTCATTTCGGCGACATTGTGGACGCGGGTGCCGCCGATGCCGTAGGAGTCGAACAGCTTGACGAAATCCGGGTTGACCAGATCCGTGGCCATCTGCCGGCTGCCCCGATCTCGCTGGTAGCCCTTGAGAACGCCCCAGGCATTATCGTTGAACACCATGACGATGGGATTGATACCGTATTGAACGGCGGTGCCGAGTTCCTGGGCGTTGTATTGGAAACCGCCGTCGCCGGAAACGCAGATCACGGGAGACTCCGGCCGGCCAACCTTGGCGCCCATGGACGCGGGGAAGGCGAAACCGAGACCGGCCCAACCGTGGGGATACATATAGCTGCGAGGCTGGTTCATCTGGAGGCAACGGACGGCGCGGTTGGCCGGCACGGTGGCGTCCAGGGAGAAGATGGTTTCGTCGGGGATGACGCCGCGGATGGACTCCCAAGCGCGGAGTTCCGGACCCCACTGTTCCTGGAGGCCGTCGTAGATTTGCTGTTTCAAGCCCGCGACCTCGCGGCGGTAGTCGTCGTCGGTTCCGATGTCGGTGTTGCCAGCTGCGCTCAGGAACTGGCGGACGACGGCGCCACTATTGGCGGCGATAGCGACCTCGGTCTCGTAGTTCTTGCCAATGTAGTCGCCGTCCAACAGGACATGGACGATCTTCTCGGGCAGCTTGAGGCCGACGCCAGAGGTGGAACGGTAGGGCAAGTTGCTGCCGAGCACCAACGCCACATCGCACTCGCCCATCCAATCCAGGACCGGGTTCTGGCCCCAGATGCGGTTGCCCAGCGCCATGCCGAGGGACAGGGGATGGTTTTCGGGGAAGGTGCCCTTGGCGCCGTCGCCGGTGACGACGGGCGCTCCCAAGCGTTCGGCCAATTGGATTATGTCATCTGCGCCGCCGGTAGTGTGTATTTCCTCTCCGAGGAAAATCACTGGACGCTGGGCGTTGCGAATCAGGTTCCACGCTCGTTCCACTTGAACGGGATCGCCCTGAGGCAGGTCGGGGTCGCGGGGCCGCAGCACTTCCACCTCAGCATTCTGCCCGAGGAGGTCGGTAGGCACTTCGAGTTCAATGGGTCGGGGCCGACGCTCGCGGAATCGGACGAAAGCCTCAACGAAATGGTCGGGGATGGACTCGATCTGATCGATACGGGCATTCCAGTCGGTTACGGCGGCGAACATGCCCAATTGGTCTTTGGTTTCGTGGGTGGCCATTTTGCCACTGCCCACGAATTCTGCCTCGACGTTGGTGGTCACTTGGAGGACAGCAGAGGCGGAGAAGTAAGCTTCTCCCATCGCTCCGACCGAATCGGCAGCGCCGGGACCGGTGCTGGTGAGAATGACGCCGGGCCGGCCGGTGGCGCGGGAGTAGCCGTCGGCCATGTAGCCGCAGCCCAGCTCCAGGCGCCCACCGATGAAGCGGACATCGTCCTGGCGGTCAAAGAGGGCGTCGAACAGGTCGAGGGTATGAACGGAGATGATGCCGAAAACGGTATCAACGCCCTGTGCGTGCAAGGACGCGACCACAGCCTGGCCGCCGGTCATTTGGGGCATGGTTGACTCCGGTGAATTATGGTTGGCTGGGTGGTGGTTCGTCGAAGGGTCGGTTGTTAGCTTCAGCATCCATACGTCGTTGGTTCCATTCCTGCCATTGACGGTTGGCTTCAGCCCGGCCCTCAGCCCGGCCTTCGGTTCGGCCTTCGGTTCGGCCTTTGGCGGTGTGCCTTTCAATGACGGGTTTGGTGAAAGCGTTGGTCAACAACTGGTAAATAGCCATGATTGCGGCAACTCCGTGCATTGTTATCAGTGTGCCGATAGCGATGCCGATTCCGACGGGGGCGAACTCCGTGGCTGTTTCACGAACTAGGGTGTTCCACGTGGTCAGGCAATCCGATTCACCAATTAGAGTAATGGTCCAGACGAATCCGCAGTGTTTGGAGCTTTTGACCTGGACAATCTCCTGGATAGTCCAAGCGGAAGCGCCAGCAAATACTACAAAATACACAGCCCCGAGCGGTTTGGGGATACTCCAGATTGCGGTGCGGTCATCCTCTAACGGCCTTGCCAGGAAAATGAGCAACCTGACGAGCAGGCTTCGCGTTTTTCTGAACAGGTTTTCAATTCGTCCCGTCAACCGTGACTCAATTCTACTCTACAACAGCAGGTTCACCGGGTTTTCCAGGACACGTTTGATTTCCATCAGGAACTGGGCAGCTTCCGCGCCGTCGGCGACGCGGTGGTCGGTGGAAAGGGTGGCCTTCATCATCGTGCCGACCACCAACTGACCGTCGCGAACCACAGGCTGCTCCTTGACGCTGCCCACGGCCAGGATGGCCGCGTGGGGCGGGTAGATGATGGCAGTGAAGCTTTCGACATCAAACATACCCATGTTGCTGATGCTGAAGGTGGTGCTGCTGTACTCGTCGTTGCGCAGGGTGCCGCTGCTGGCGCGGGCGATAAGGTCCTTGGTGGCGGCCGCGATCTGCAGCAGGCTCTTGCTCTCGCAGTTACTCACGCCGGGCAGGATCAGCCCGGACTCCAAGGCAATGGCGATGCCGATGTTCATTGCGCCGTTCACCTGGAGATGGTCGCCTCGGAAGAAGGAGTTGAACTTGGGATGGCTGGCCAAGGCGATAGCACAAGCCTTCACCATGAGGTCGTTGACGCTGACACGGTTTTCCGGGTCTGAAGCGTCGTTGACATCGCGGCGAAGCGCCATCGCCTGGCCCATGTCGATTTCGGCGGTAACATAGAAGTGAGGAGCGGTGGTTTTGCTGTCCGCAGTTACGCGGGCAATAGTCTGGCGCATCCGGCTGAGGTCGATGCGGGAATCGGCGGGAGCGGCGACGGGTGCCGTCACTGGAGCAGCTGCCGGCTCGGGCGCCGCGGCCGGGGGTTGGTAGTTTTCCAGGTCGCGCTCGGTGATGCGCCCGTTGGGGCCGGTGCCGGTAACCAGCGCCAAGTCGATGCCGCGCTCCCGAGCCAATCGGCGAGCGATGGGAGAGGCGCGGACCTCGCCATCGGCGGGAGCGGCAGCCGAAGCAGGCGTTGCCGCGGCGGGTTCGCGAGTTGGGGCGGGCGTGGGTGCGGGGACGGCAGCCGGAGCCGCGGCAGGTACGGGCGCCTCGGGGACGGATTCGCCGGGTTCGGTGATGATGGCGATGAGTTCGCCCACCGGCACCGCGACGCCGGCTTCGGCGATGATGCGACCCAGGACGCCACCGGTATAGGCTTCGAACTCCACGGTGGCCTTGTCGGTCTCGATGTCGGCGATGACCTCGCCACGGTTCACCGTTTCACCTTCCTGCTTGTGCCAGCGGACGACGGTGCCCTCCCGCATATCGTATCCCATCTGGGGCATGACGACGTTGGTAGCCACGGTAATCTCCTGCGGTGTGTAGGTTCGTGGGGGTAGGGAGGCTGGCGTGCAGCCCGTCAGTTCAGGAATTGTTGACGATTTTGCGGGCGGCAGCCGCCACGGTTTCCGCGTTGGGAATCGCCAGTTGTTCCAGCGGTAAGGAATAGGGTATTGGGACTTCCGCGCCGGCGATGCGGCCGACCGGAGCGTCCAGATAGTCGAAGGTTTTCTCCTGGATTTGCGAGACCAACTCGCCGGCAAATCCGCCCAGCCGCGTGGTTTCTTCAACCATCAAGGCGCGGTGGGTCTTTTTGACCGAGCCAAATACCGTTTCCATGTCCAAGGGGCGCAGCGTGCGGAGGTCGATGACGTCGGCCTCGATGCCCTCCTTGGACAGGATGTCGGCGGCCTGCTCGGCGACCAGAGCCATGCGGGAGTAACCGCACAGGGTGATGTCAGTACCGGATCGGCGGACGTTGGCCTGCCCGATGGGGATGCGGAAGTCGCCAGTGTCGGGGGCTTCGCCGCGAGTGCCGTAGAGCAGGATGTGTTCGACGAACATCACCGGATCGTTGAGCTCGCGACAGGACCGGAAGAGGCCGATCACGTCTCGAGGCGTGGACGGAGTCACTACGGTTAGTCCAGGAACGGAGGCGTACCAACCTTCAAAGGAAGAAGAATGGGTGGCCGCCACCGAGGCGCCGGCTCCAGTGACGGTGCGGATGATCAGGGGGATTGAGAACTGTCCGCCCGACATGTAGCGGATCTTGGCGGCGTGGTTGACGATCTGGTCCATGGCCAGAAGGCTGAAGTTGATGGTCATCAACTCCACCACCGGGCGTAGGCCGGCCATAGCAGCGCCAACGCCGGCGCCTACGATTACGGATTCAGCCAGCGGAGAGTCCTTGATGCGTTTCTTGCCGTACTGTTCCGTGAAACCCTTGGTTACGGCGAAGGCCCCACCGTAGGGGCCGATGTCTTCGCCCATCAAAAAGACGCGCTCGTCTTCGTCCAGGGCTTCCCGTAGGGCGGTGGATACTGCGTCGCGATACGTGATGACCGACATGATGATTCCTCTCGCTGCGGGCTGGTAGCGTTATACGGGAATACCTTCCGTCGGTCGGTCGGTGTACACGCCGTCGTATAGATCCTGGGGTTGCGGCCAAGGAGAAGACTCACCGAATTCCGCAGCGAGCACAATTTCCTCTTCCACGTTGGCGTCGATCTCCTCGAAGTCTTCGACCGTAGCGATGCCTTCATCGGTCAGCCAATCGCGGAACCGGGGTATCGGATCCTGGCCGGCCCAATACTCGACCTCGTCCTCGGGGCGATAGTTGGCCGGGTCGGCTACCGAGTGTCCGCGCAGGCGATAGGTTCGGGCGACCACAAAGGCGGGACCTTTGCCGGCGCGTACTTCGGCGTTGATCTTCTGCATCAGTGAGTGGACTTCGAGGACGTCGTTGCCGTCCACTTCGTAGCGGGACATGCCGTAGGCGGCGGCCATTTCATGCAGGGAATCCCACATCACGAGGGTTTCCTTGGATGACGCCCCCATGCCATACAAGTTGTGCTCACAAAAGAAAATAACGGGGAGGTTCCAGATTGCGGCAAGGTTCATGGCCTCGTGAAACTCGCCCTCGTTGACCGCGCCGTCTCCGAAGAAGCACAGCACCACCTGGTCGTCGCCGCGATATTGGATGGCCAAGCCGATGCCGGCGGCGATGCACAATTGGCCGCCGACGATGGCGTAACCGCCCATGAAGTTCAGGTCAGAACTGAACAGGTGCATGGAGCCACCCTTGCCGTTGCTACAACCGGTGGCTTTGCCCATGAGCTCGGCCATAACCTCGTTGCTGCTTATTCCTCGGGCCAGGGCCTGGCCGTGATCCCGGTAGTGGGTGACGATGTAGTCGTCGGGTCTCAGGGTGTTGATCGCGCCGACGGCGATGGCTTCTTCACCGTTGTACACGTGGAGGAAGCCTTTGATGTTGCCTCGAGTGTACTGCCGTTCCGACTCCCGCTCAAACTCTCGGATGAGCTTCATCTGCCGGTAGTAACCGAGCAGGTCGGATTTGTTAAGATCGGGAACGTCCGCTTTGAGCATATCCCTTCCTCGCAGGCAGTGTGATGAGGCCGTGACCCGGCGGGCGGGTCGGGACTACATGTGGAGGGCGCGGCCTTCGGCGTCGAGGGCGGCTTCGTGCACCATTTCAGCGACGCTGGGGTGAGCGTGCACGGCCCAACCCAGTTCCAGCGTGGTGCCCTCCAAAAGGTGGGTCATCTGGAGTTCGGCAAGGAGTTCGGTAACTTCGGGGCCGCACATATGGCCGCCCAATACCTCGCCGTAGTTGGCGTCGATGACGAGCTTGACCATACCGTCCATTTCGCCCATGGCGACAGCCTTGCCGCTGCCTTGGACGTTGAAGCGGCCGATTTTCACCTCGTAGCCTTGTTCGCGGGCCTGGGCTTCCGTGAGGCCGAACGAGGCGACCTGGGGGTGGCAGTAAGTGGCGCGGGGCATGAACGCGTAATTAAGTGGCTGCGTCTCCTCGCCGGCGATTGTTTCAGCCGCGGTCACTCCCTGGGCGGAAGCGACGTGGGCCAGCGCGAGTTTACCAGTTACGTCTCCGACCGCGTAAATGCCGGGTACGTTGGTTGCCATGCGGTCGTCGATTGAGATATAGCCGCGCTCGGTGGCCACGCCGACGGTTTCCAGGCCCAGGTCCTCGGTGTTGGGGAGGACGCCGATTGCAACCAGTACCTTGTCGAACCGGGAAGTCTCGGTCACACCGTCTTTCTCGACGGTCAGCGTGACACCGGTGGCGTCGGCCTGCGCGCCGGTTACGCCGGCGCCGGTCTGCATCTTAATACCGTGGCGAGTAAAGGCGCGTTCCAACTGCTGGCAAATCTCTTCGTCTTCGTTGGGGACCAAGTGGGGCAGCAGTTCGATGACGGTAACTTCAGCGCCGTACATCTGGTAGATGTAGGCGAATTCAACGCCGATGGCTCCCCCACCGATGATGGCGATGGTTTCGGGAACGTCCTCCGCCACGATGCTTTCGCGGCTGGTTATGATGCGCTCGCCGTCGACCGGAAGAGGCGGGATGCTACGGGGGCGGGCGCCGGTGGCGATGATGATGTTGCGGGCGTTGACCCGCGAGACCCGGCCGCCGGCATCGGTGACGTCGATGGCGTTGGCGGCGGCGAGGCGGCCATTGCCGGCGATGTGGTCAACGTTGTTTTTGCGGAGGAGGAAATCAACGCCGCGGGTCATTCGGTCAACAACTTGACGGCTGCGTTTCATCGCCACCGAATAGTCGGCGCGGAAGTTATCAAACGTGAGGCCAAACTGGTCGGCGCGACGAACGTAGGAAACGATTTCGGCGTTCTTGAGCAGGGCTTTGGAAGGGATGCAGCCCCAATTGAGGCAAACGCCGCCGAGAGCTTCTCGTTCGATAACGCATGATTTAAGACCCAGTTGGCCGGCCCGTATGGCGGCCACATAGCCGCCAGGCCCACCGCCGATTATTGCTACGTCATACTCCGAGTTGGTCGCCATCGGTGTGTCCAGTCCGCAAATTTCGTTTGGCGCAATCCAACTTGGGACACAGCCGGCCCGTTACGGAGGAGTTTGCGCGGTGATTGGCGCATTATAGCGTTAGGGATTCAGTGCGGCAAGTTGAGGCCAGCGTTTCGGTAGCGTTCCGTATTAGGTGGTTTGATTCCATAGATGCCGTTGCTAGTGCGGGTAGGGACGAATGGCCATTCGTCCCTACGGACGGAAACCACCTAAATCGGAACGCTGCCCCAGCGTTTCAGTGGTCGTGGGGTTCGCGCGAAGATGCCTCTGGACGTTGGGAGTGGAATTGTTGGGACGGACGCCACGTTTGGTGGATCAGGGTTGGTCTGATAAGATGCCTGTAACTGACTTGGAGAGAATGCGACGATGCGAGTTGGCCCATTCGGGATGACCGAACTGCTACTGATACTGCTGGTTGTGCTGCTGATTTTCGGCGCATCCCGTTTGCCGGGGGTGGGTTCCGCCCTTGGGAAGGGCATCCGTTCGTTCAAGACCTCCGTAACGGGCGAGGATGAAAAGCCCGGACGGGAGACCTCGCCGGAAGACGGCGTTTCCGGAGAACGGCGGTCGTGAGATAACGCGGTATTAGCCGAACTTTTTAGGGCGTGGCCGGTTGCCACGCCTTTTTGCGGTGCGACTATTCGCTGGCGGGTTCGGCCCTCAGGGTGGCGGAGGCGCGGCGGCCAGCGATCCTGGCGAGCAGGACGCCCACTTCGTACAGCACGATCAATGGTCCAGCCACGATGGCCTGGTTCAATGGGTCGATGGTAGGCGTGATGGCAGCGGCGATTACAAACGCTACCACCAACCAGAGGCGGCGAAAGCGGGAGAATCCGCGGGCGTTGACGATGCCGAGAACCGCCAACACGTACATGACCAACGGCGTCTCGAAGGCGATACCCAACCAGAAGAGCAGGCGGATCATTATGTTGACGATGTTGCTGATGCGGATCAGCGGCTCCGCCACGTCGCCGCCGAAGGTGAGCAGGAACTTCAAAGCCGGCGGGATCATCACGAAATATCCGAAAGCCATTCCTCCCACAAAGGCCAACAGCGCGGCTGGAAGGAAGGAAAACAGTATGCGCCGTTCTCTCGGCGTCAGGCCTGGCGCCACGAATCGGACGGTGTGATACAGGATGACCGGCAGCGCCAGCACCAGACCTCCCAGCAGGGACACTTTGACGGTGGTTGCGAGAAGTTCCGTGACTTCCGTGTAGATGATGGACACATCGTCGCCGGCCACGCGACGAGTCGGAGTGATCAGCAGGTTGAGAATCTCCTGGTAGAAGTAGAAGCAGATCGCGGATCCAATGAGGAGAGCAACCATACAGATGAAGGCGCGGGAGCGCAGTTCGCTAAAATGCTCGCGCAAGGGCACCGGTTCGCTGGATACCCGTCGTCGAGCCGCAAGGTAGTACGCCAGTGCCGCCACTACTAACAGCCCCACGGCGGCGGCCACCAGCACGAAGCGTAGGTCGCCGTGCTGATCCCACAAGGAAACTATTTGGTCAATCATCTTCTGATGGTGGGATGATCGGGTTCGGCCTTTTCCGGATTGTCCGGGTCGGTAGACCGGGAGTCCTGCAGGTGCGGCGGCATGGGCAGCGGGTCGGTCGGGGGCGTTGCCGGCGACGACTGTGATGCGGCACTACGATCCCGCTCGTCCCGGACTTCAGGCGAGGCGGCTTCCATGATGTCGGTGAAGGTGCGCCGGGCTTCGCGGGTCATACGCCCGATGGTGCGGGCTACCTCGACCGTCTTGCTGGGACCCAACGCGACGAAGGCGACCAACAAGATCACCAGCAACTCCATTGTGCCGATGCCGAAGACGTTCACGTGGGTTTCCTTTAGGCAACCGGAGGATTCAGTGGGCGAAGGGACAGGCGATGGTGCAGCCGTGCGGCACGACCATTTCATCGCGGTCCGGTAGCTCCGCGCCCAGGTCGGACAGGATTTCCACGACACGGCAAGAGGGCAACCCCATGACGTTGGAGTAGCAGCCATTCTGGAGGGACGCGGGCCGGAACTCGTCGTCTTGAATTGCGTAGGCTCCGGCCTTGTCCATGGGGGTGCCGCTGGCGATGGACACCTCCATCTCGTCGTCGGAGAAGTGGCGCATCAAAACGTCGGCGGTCCTGGAATCGGTGATGCAACGGCCCGTGGCCGCGTCGTAAATGGTGAGGCCGGTAGTAACCTGGTGCGCGGTGCCACGGAGGCGGGTTAACATGGCGCGGGCGTCGTCGGGGTCCGCAGGTTTGGCGATGGATTCACCATCAAGGACCACTGTGCTGTCGGCGGCGACGTAATAGCCGGCGGTCGCCCGCTCTGAATCGGCCACTGCCAGCGCTTTTTCTCGGGAAAGGCGGCGCACCATCGCCTCTGGAGTTTCGCCGGGTTCCGGGTCTTCCGGGATGTTGGACGGGGCGATGCGGAATGGGATGTTCAGTTCCGTCAATAGCTCGCGCCGGCGGGGGGAGGCCGAAGCGAGGACTATTTCGGCACCGGCAGGTTTCAAGGACAGGATTGCCACGCATTCCACATGGTGGGTTTGGGGGAACATGTCAACGGGTTGAACCGTCTCCAACCGGTAGCCACGGCTGAGGGTGCGAAGGTCGCGAGCCAAGCTTTCGGGGTTGCACGATACGTAGGCGATGCGTTTGGTTCGCGATTCCAAGAGGGAATGCAGGACTTCGGGCTGGCAGCCGGAGCGAGATGGATCCAGTATCACGGCGTCCGGTTTGGCGTCGAGCACCGGTAGGACTGCTTCGACCTTGCCAGTGAGAAACTCGACGTTGGGACTATTGGCGGCGTTGTCCCGAGCGTCGGCGATGGCAGCGGTGGATTCCTCAACAGCGATAACGCGCCCGGCGTGGGGCGAGAGCAGCACGGCGAAGGTGCCGACGCCGGCGTAGGCGTCCAGCACGGTTTCCGGACCCGTCAGACGCAGGCCGTCTTTGACCAGCTCGGCCAATTTTGCAGCCTGTTCGACGTTGACCTGGAAAAAGGACGGAGACGCCACCAGAAATTCGCGGCCGGCCACGGTTTCTCGGTACCGTTGCTGACCCGTGGAAATTGGGACGTCCGGGTTTTTCAGGGTGGGTTGGACCAGGTAGTCGCCTGTGTTCTCGGAGGACCGTATGGCCAATTGGGACGTTTCGCCGCAGCGATCCTGCAATTGGGCCAGGAGACCGTTAATGCTTTCGTTCATCAGCAGACAACGGTCGATACGGACGAACCGTCGCCTTTCGCGGTGGGTGAACCCCAGGGTTCCGCTTTCGCGCCAGATATTGAAACGGGCGTGGTTGCGGTAGTGGTACTGCTTCGGCGACGGCAGGATGGGCAGGACGGTCGGAGCGCGGAAATCGCCGATTCGCTCAAGAGCATTTCGGACGATGCCTTGTTTGACCCCCAACTGGGCGTCATAACTTACGTGTTGCCACTGGCATCCCGTGCATTGGCCGAAGTAGGGACATAGCGGGTCGGTGCGTTCCGGGGCCGGCGCTATCACCCGGGTAACCTGGGCGGCGACATATTTACGCCGCAACGCGACGATTTCGGCTTCCACTTTTTCGCCGGGTATACCGCCGAATACGAACACGTCGTTGCCGTCGTAGCGGGCCATAGCTTCACCCAAGCGGCCCCACGAAACGAGATCCAGTTCCACCAGGTCGCCCCGTTGCAACTGAGGAGCGGCGGCATTGTCAGCACTCAGGGTCATGGAGAACATACTACCACTTTCCACTACAGACGCCGGTTGATAATCTCGAAAAAGGCGCCACTCGCGCCGTCCGCGGACGACCGGGTTGGCGGGAGAGCGCCAGGTTGCCGGCGGTACTCTCGAAGACGATCCTGAGACGGCGACGCTGACACCGGTTTGGTTGACCGGCATCGGGGCCGGGTATAATATTGCTAACATCCACGCCGATTGCAACGGCCGTTTTTTAGGCGTTGCGGAAGCGATAAAGCGGTCTCACCCTGGAGGAATTGAAATGCCCGAACCTATGGACGTCAACGGAGAAAATTGGCAAAGCAACGTGGTGGACTCGGATCTGCCGGTGATGGTGGACTTCTGGGCGGAGTGGTGCGGGCCCTGCAAGATGATTGCTCCTGCGGTGCATGACTTGGCCCTGGAATACGAGGGAAAGCTCAATGTCGCCAAGTTGGACGTTGACAGCGACCCGGATATTGCGGCGCGCTACGGCATTCGCAGCATTCCGGCGCTTATTTTCTTCAAGAACGGACAGCCGGTAGACCAGGTCGTCGGGGCGCAGCCCAAACCGGCTTTGAAGCGCAAGATCGACGCCGTTCTGGAGAGCTAGAGTAGCTACCTGCGGGAGTGGATGGGGCCCGGTGGCTCTTGCGGACTTCAAATCCGTTATGCCTCGTGACGAGCGGGGTAGGTGGGTTCGACTCCCTCGCACTCCCGCCAAGCGACTGTAAATAGCGGGCTGCTTTATCTCGCGGCAGCCCGTCTGCGCGAAAATCCCCGGCGCGGTGGCGCCGGGGATTTTCGCCTTTGCTCAAACAGACGGTTAATCGTCCGGCTTGGCGTCGGTGGCCGTCTGCTCCGCCATTTGGCGGTGCATTTGTTCCGTCCAGTTCCGGACCCAGCGGCGGAATTCGTCCAGGGCCGGGGGAGCTACGTATATCACTTCGATCTCGCTGGGGAACTGGGCCTGATGCCGCTCGTTGATGAGGAGCAAACCCGCTTCATCCTCCCCCAGCGTTGTATCGATAGTATCGGCGATGAACTCGTAGCGGCGGCGGCTGGCGTCGGCGAACCACTCTTGCAGCCGGGTGACCACGGTGGGGCTCATCAAAGGCTGCATCAGACAACGTTGCAGGTCGATGGTTTCCGCGAGTATATCCATGGATTCGGTGGTTTCCAGTTCGGCTCCCGCCTGGACCAATCTACTGACCAACTGGTGGCTGCCCTGATTGGTAGCTTCTAGATAACCCAGCCCTTCCTCTCCGCCTTCCGGCAGGTTTTCGTGGTAAACGTGGGTGACGCTGCCCAAAGCGTTCTGCACCGCCCGCACCTGTACATCCACCTGCTCCCAGTAGCGCGCGATTATGTGCTTGCCCTCCTGGGGGATAGCATTGGGAGGCGCTGCGATTTGGATGAGCGGAGCCAGCAACAGTTTGCGCTTGCCCGCATAGTTCGCGGTGGGCGGACGCGTGATTCTTCCGAGTTCCTCTACCATGCTGAGTGGTCTCCTGGAAGGGTTGGTATCCGTTTATGATAGCCGGCAATTACGGTCAGACCAAGACGGCAGACCTTGACCTTGATGACGCGCCTTGCCGGATTGAGGCCGCTCTGCTAATCTTGGCGCGCGTTTCAATCGGGAGATTCAGTTTGAGCCTGCCGCAGCCCGTCCGGGCTTCTTTGTTTGTTACCTGCATCGTCGACCAGCTTTACCCCCAGGTCGGGGTCAGTGCGGTCCGAGTGCTACGACGTTGCGGCGTAGCTGTGGATTTTCCGCCAGACCAGTCCTGTTGTGGCCAGCCCCTGTACAATTCCGGCTTTACCGAGGACGCCAGGAAGTTGGCCGTCAGGACGCTGGACGCCTTGGATGGGGAAGCCTATGTGGTAGTCCCTTCCGGATCCTGCGGGGCGATGCTGCGAGTGTTCTACCTGGACCTGTTTGCCGACGAACCCGAGTTTTTGGCGCGTGCAGAGGACCTGGCCAGCCGAGTTTATGAGTTCACCGAGTTTTTGACCGACGTTCTCGCTGTAGAACCGTCTGATCTCGGGAAGTCGGTTTCAGTCCCCAAAGTCGCCTATCACCCGTCCTGCCACCTGTTGCGGGAAATGGAAGTGCGGGAAGCGCCACGGCGGTTGTTGGAAGGAGCGCCCGGCGTGTCCTCGGTGGAATTGCCGAACGCTGAGCAATGCTGCGGGTTCGGCGGGACCTTTGCCGTCAAGTACCCACACATTTCGGAAGAGATGCTGGCAGATAAAATCGACGCAATCGTAGCCAGCGGCGCCGACATCGTGACCGCTTGCGACATGGGATGCCTGATGCAAATCGGGGGCGCGGTAAGTCGGAGGCAGTTGCCGATAGCGGTCCGGCACATTGCGCAAGTCCTGGACGGTGGGGGCAACTGACGATGGCCGAGGTTACCACCAGGGAATTCGTGCCGGCGTCTCGAGCCGCCGTACGGGACGAACAGTTGCGGCAGGCTTTGCGGCGAGCCGGTACCGGGTTTGACGGAGCCCGACGAGAGGCAATTGAAGAAGTCACGCCGGAGGTCTGGGAAGACTGGCGACAGCAGGCGCGCCGCATCAAGGAACACACCATCGGGCATCTGGATTACTACCTGGCGATGCTGGAACGCAACGTGGCGGCCGCCGGCGGGCACGTTCATTTCGCGGCCGACGCTCAGCAGGCGAACGGCATCGTGTCTGAAATCGCCCGCGCCCGTGGCGTAAAGACGGTCACAAAAAGCAAGTCGATGGTGTCGGAAGAACTCGGACTGAACCACGTGCTGGAGGCTCAGGGGATCGAGGTTTTCGAGACCGACTTGGGCGAATACATCATCCAATTGGCTGAGGAAACTCCGTCGCACCTGGTGGCTCCGGCACTGCACAAAACGCGGGGGCAGGTGGCCCGGTTGTTCGCCGACAAGCTGGGCGTGCCCTACTCAGACGACATTGAAGAGATGGCGCGAGTGGCGCGGGTGGCGCTCAGGCAGAAATTCCTGGACGCCGACATGGGGGTCAGCGGGGCCAACTTCCTGGTTGCGGAGACGGGTTCGCTGGTCATCATCACCAACGAGGGAAACGGACGGCTGTGTACCTCGGCGCCCCGCATTCACGTTGGCTTGGCCGGTATGGAGAAGGTAATTCCTTCGCTGCAAGACCTGGCGGTATTTTTGCGTTTGCTGCCGCGCTCCGCCACGGGACAGCGCATTTCGTCATACGTGAGCATGGTTACCGGGCCGCGCCGGGCGACGGATGAAGACGGGCCCGAGGAGTTCCACCTGATCATCGTGGACAATGGCCGAAGCCGCCTGCTGCGCGACCCGGCTTTGCGGGAGTCGCTGTACTGCATCCGTTGCGGGGCGTGCCTGAACGTTTGCCCCATTTACCAGCGGGTGGGAGGACACGCCTACGGCTGGGTTTATCCGGGGCCGATCGGTTCGATAGTCACGCCGGCACTGGTTGGGCTGGCCCAGGCCAAGGACCTGCCCAACGCATCAACACTGTGCGGAGCCTGTCGGGACGCCTGTCCGGTGCAGATCAACATTCCCCGGATGTTGCTCCACCTGCGGCACAACCTGGCTGAAGGGACGGAGTCTTACCAGGGAACCGCCTCGGACACGGGCGCTTTGATGGCTCGCTCGTTCGCCTCGTTTATGTCACGTCCTGGTCTGCTGGGATTGGGTCGCAAGGTGGGCCGGGCGTTGCTGCGACCCTTGGCAAAGAACGGCATGATCAGGACAACTCGACTGCCGTTGCTGTCTCGTTGGACCCGGACGCGCGATTTGCCGTTGCCTCCGACACGGACGTTCCGGGAAATCTGGCGAGATGAGCTATCCCAGGGAAACGACGGCAACGGGCCCTGATTATTCCATGAGTATCCCAAGCTCGCATGACATTGGACCGGACGGGGTTTCCATGGGTATCCCATCAGCGCAATTCTTGGCATCGGTGCGCGAAGCGTTGGGCCGCGACGACGGACCACCTTCCGAGATGTACGCTCCGTTGGCGGACGACTTGTCGGCGTTGGAATCAAGCGCCGTTGCGGTACGGCAACGAATAGCCCAAGAATTGCCGGCTCTTTTGGATGAAATGGCCACTACGGCCGCCCTGCGGGGATGGAACGTGGAGCGGTGCGGCGGTGGTGAGGACGCTCTAGGTTATGTAGTCTCATTGGTCGGGCGTCTCGGAGTGGTGTCGGCGGCGCGGTCGGATCAACCCGTGTTTGACGCTGTCCCCGTTGATGCTGCGTTGGCCGGGGCGGGAGCAATCTGCTGGCCGGCAGTGTACGATGGCGAGGCGAGCCGGCAAGAGGTCAGACGGCGGTTGGCGGAGTCGGGCATGGGCATCACCGGAGCGGACTACGCTATCGCGGAAACCGGCTCGGTGATCGTGTTGCCACGGAAGGGACTAAGCCGGTTGGTGTCGGTAGTACCCCCGGTGCACGTGGCGATCGTACGGCCTTCGGACGTTCTGGGCACGCTGGACGATTTATTCACACTGCGGCGTTTGGAGTTCCTCACGAACGGCGGAGATATGGGCAGCTACCTGAATTTCATCACCGGGCCGAGCCGGACAGCGGACATTGAGCAGACCATCGTGGTGGGCGTGCATGGGCCGCGCGAAGTCCACCTGGTGCTGCTGGACAAGGAGTAAGACCATGCCAATGCGAGTAGGCTTTATCCAGTACCGGCGGCAGATGATGGAACAGCAACTGGCCGAGATGATGGACGTGTTTCCCACTTTGGGCATTGATAAGGCCATCCTCATCGGCGACATGGTGAGCGGGGATTATTCGCCGGCCAGCACCATTGACTTCGTGTTCGTCCATGACACCGACCGGCCATTTGGGCGCCGGGCGGATTTCTTCGCCTATCACATAGGTTCCCAAGTGGGGATGAGGGCGCAGGTTTATACTCCGGCAGAGTTCGAGGAATTGCAGGAGACGCTGCCCGCGCTTTACGAGGCTTGCAAACGAGGAAGGGTGGTTTTTGATGCCTGATTTCGCTGCGGAAGGCGCTCGCTGGTTTCGCCAGGCGGAGCAAGACCTTGAGGACGCCGGATTCAACCGGCAGGGAGGCCGTTATAACCTGGCGTGTTTCCTGTGCCAACAGGCTGCCGAGAAGGCGGTGAAGGCGTACCTGTACAAACGGGGAGCAGAGGACGTGTGGGGCAACTCGCTGATCGACCTTTGCGAAGACGCCAAGATCTTCGAGATGTTCTTCGACACGATCAAGGCCGACGCCCGGCAATTGGACAAGTACTACGATATCACCCGTTATCCGGGCTATCTGCCCAGTGGGATACCGTCGGAAGCTTTTGACGACATCGACGCGGAGCGGGCGATGGAATTGGCCGGAATCGTTGTGAGCTTCGTGGGGCAGCGCGTTGTGTGACACACGGTGAAACGTGTGGGGAACCAGGGCAACCACGAGGGTTGCCCCTACGGTGTGGCTGGGGCGGCGAATATCTCCGCCAACCGTTCCTGCCGGTAGGCAAAGATGCGGCGCAAGTCTCGGCGCACCATGAGACGGTCGGCCAACCAGCCGCCGAGCATATCGTACTCGACCCGGTCCCGGACCAACGTGCCGCCATCGCTGAGTGCGAAAGTGTGTTCGTGTTTCCAAAGGCGGTAAGGGCCTTTGATTTGCTCGTCCACGAACCGATGGGGCGGGTCCCAAGCGGTGATACGGCTGCGCCAGGAAAGGGAAATGCCTATCAGCCGCAATCGGTAGTCTATTTCGGTTCCGGCCGCCATAACGATGGGAGGCGGGGTAATCACCCGGAACCGCAGCCAGTCTGGCGTCAGGCGTTCAAGGTTGAACGCGTCGGCGTAGAAGGGGAAGACTTCGTCCGGTTCGCGGGGCAGCCAATGGGAGGTATCCAGCCGGAAGGACATCAGGCGGCGCGGCCCAGCGCGTAGAGGCGGATGGCTCGCTCAGCGGCGCGTTCCAGCAGCTCGGCGCCGCGTTCCAGGCTGGTCGCCAAATCGGACGGTTCTTCCCCAATGGGTATGATTGCGTCGATGCCGTGCTCGTAAAGTTGGTCGTAGCCTGGCCCAAGACTCCCAGCGAGCAGGACCGTCGCGACACCAAAAGCCTGGGCACGGCGGGCAATGCCCACCGGAGCTTTGTCGAAAGCAGTGGAGCGGTCGGCTCGCCCTTCGCCGGTGATTACCAAGTCGGCTCCGGCGGCGTAACGGTCGAAATCCAGAGCATCACACACCATATCGATCCCGGAGCGCAGCTCGGCGCCGGCGAAAGCGATGAGGCCGGCGCCCAAGCCCCCGGCGGCGCCAGACCCGGGCATGTCCAGCACGTCGATGCCGAGGTCGGCCATGACAACGCGGGCCAAATTCGCCAGGCAAACGTCAAGTTCGGCCACCATTTCGGGAGTCGCGCCTTTTTGGGGTCCGAAGATGGCGGATGCGCCGGTGTAGCCGCAGAGGGGATTGGTAACGTCGGTGGCACCGATGATGGTGGCTCCAGCGAGAGCGGGATGATGGTGAGGCGTGTCGATATGGGCCAAGTCTGCCAGGGCGGCTCCGCCGGGCGGTAGGGCGTTGCCGGAGGCGTCCAGGAAGCGCACACCCAGCGCGGAGGCCATGCCGGAGCCGCCATCGTTGGTGGCGCTGCCGCCGAGGCCGACGATGATGCGCGTGTGCCCGGCGTCCAGGGCGGCCCGCATCAACTCGCCCGTGCCGAACGTGGTGGCCCGGCGTGGGTCGCGTCGGTCGTCGGGTATCAGGGCCAGGCCCGAGGCCAACGCCATTTCGATGACGGCGGTTTCGCCGTCGCCCATCACACCCCAATGGGAAGCGACCGGTTCGCCCAATGGACCGGTCACGTTCGCTTCCCGAAATTGTCCGCCGGTGGTGTCAATCAAGGACGCCAGCGTGCCATCGCCGCCGTCGGCTACCGGCACGAGAGTGGTCTCGGCGTCGGGAATTGCGCGGAGAACGCCGCGCTGGATGGCAACTGCGGCGGCGCGAGCGCCGATGCTGTGCTTGAAAGC
Source organism: Dehalococcoidia bacterium (assembly GCA_965197635.1). Taxonomy (GTDB): domain Bacteria; phylum Chloroflexota; class Dehalococcoidia; order Lucifugimonadales; family UBA3495; genus Bin87. The sequence goes on along the minus strand of CBDANN010000008.1, from coordinate 1,207,540 downwards.
CTGAGGCGCGATTACGATACGAAGAGGCATGGAGGGATTATAACGTTGGGCAGGTTATGTTACCATTCGATGGCGGCAAGACAGGGTTGGCCGCACAATATGAGCCGGGAAGGTGCTTGGGGAATGCCCACCAGAGAAGAGCTGAAGGACCGTGCGTTTGCCGAAATTGAGGGGCGAGCCGATGAGCTGATTGGCCTGTCGCAGCACATTTTGGCCAACCCGGAGCCGGGGTTCCGGGAGTTCAAGACGGCGGCGCTGGTGGGCGAGAAATTCGCGGAAATGGGTGTGCCCTTCCGTTCGGGGTTGGGAATGACGGGGTTGCGTGGTGAAATCATCGGCGGCAGTGAAGGGCCCACCATGGCGATCATCGGCGAGTTGGACAGCCTGATCGTCAACGAGCATCCCCACGCCAACAGCAGTACCGGAGCAGCCCACGCCTGCGGTCACCACTGCCAGATCGCCATGATGCTGGGAGCCACGATGGCGTTGCAGCGGAACGACGTGTTGCCGCACCTGAGCGGCCGCATCGTGTCGATGGCGGTTCCCGCCGAAGAGTACATTGAGATTGAGTACCGGGACCAACTGCGCCGGGACGGGAAGATCGAGTTCCTGGGCGGCAAACCGGAATTCATCCGCCTGGGTGAGTTCGATGACGTGCATCTGTCGATGATGATGCATACGACCAGCGCACCCAGCGAGAAGCTCTTGTGCCTGACCGGAACCAACAATGGCACCCTGGCCAAGAAAATCCAGTTTGTCGGCAAAGGTGCGCACGCCGGCGGGTCGCCGCACTTGGGAATCAACGCGCTCAACGCGGCCATGTTGGCGATGTCGGCCATTCATTTCAACCGGGAAACGTTCGTTGACACGGATACCATCCGGGTGCATCCCATCATCACCAGGGGCGGCGAGGCGGTGAGCGCGGTTCCGGCGGACGTGCGGATGGAGACTTTCGTGCGCGGCAAGACGCTGGACGCGATAATGGACGCCAATCGCAAGGTGGACCGGGCGCTGCGGGCCGGCGCGATGGCGGTCGGCGCGACGGTGAACATCCAAACCATCCCAGGGTATTTGCCCATGCTGCAGGACCACCGGATGCAGACGATTTTCCGAGCGAACGCCGAAACGCTGGTAGGCTCTGACAACATCGGGCGCACTGAACACCGGACGGGCAGCACTGACATGGGCGACGTGGGCGCGATTATGCCGGTGTTGCATCCCTACGTGGGCGGAGCGACTGGCATCGGCCACGGGGCGGACTACGTGGTACAGGATTATCAGATGGCGGTGATCACCGGCGCAAAGGCCATGGTGGCAACCGTCATCGACCTGATGGCCGACGGAGCCCAGGAAGCCAATCGGGTGGTGGCCAACCACCGGCCCGATATGACGGCCCGCGAGTACGTCAACTTCATGCGGACGCTGGCTGCCGAAGACACGTACACGGACGCATAACCCGCACCGGACCGCGGTTGTGCCGGATCAAACATCGTAGAGTGAGGATGATGGCGACGCGCGAAGAATTGAAAAAGGCGGCCTGCGCCGCCATCGACCGGCACAGCGATGAACTGATTGCGGTGTCGAAAGACATCCTGGATCATCCCGAACCCGGATACAGTGAATACCGGACGGCGCGGGTGGTGGCGGAACAGTTTGCCAAGTTGGGGATGAAGTTCCGGGCCGGTTTGGCTTTGACCGGCCTCAAGGGAACAGTGAAGGGCGGAGCCGGAGGTGGCCCCCGGGTGGCCATCATCGGCGAGTTGGACAGCCTGATAGTGAACGGGCACCCCCACGCTGACGGCGAAACAAGCGCAGCCCACGCCTGCGGCCACCACTGTCAAATCGGGATGATGCTGGGGGCGGTGATGGGCCTGTCCCAGCCTGAAGTGCTGCCGGAGCTGGCCGGGGAGATCGTGCCGTTTGCGGTCCCGGCCGAAGAGTTCATCGAGGTCGCACGAAGGCTGGACCTGCGTGAGGAAGGAAAGATCGAGTTCATGGGAGGCAAGCAGGAGCTCATCAAGCTGGGCGAGTTTGACGACGTGGACATCGCGATGATGTGCCACACGGCCAGCGATATGGGGTCGCATTCATTTGCCATGGGAGGGACCAGCAACGGCCACGTGGTCAAGTACGTCCGGTTCATCGGCAGAGGCGCGCACGCGGGGGCTTCGCCTCACTTGGGGATCAACGCGCTGAACGCGGCCAATTTCGCGCTGCAAGCCATCAACGCCAACCGGGAGTTGTACCGGGAGCAGGATACGGTCCGTATCCACGGGATCATGACCAAGGGCGGCGAGGCGGTGAACGCGGTGCCGGCGGACGTGCGGTTGGAATGGCGGGTACGGTCGGGAACGCCGGAAGCGGTGGTCAGGAATTCCGATATAGTTGACCGTTGTTTCAGGGCCGGCGCCCTGGCGGTGGGAGCGTCGGTATCCATCACCAACATTCCCGGGTATTTGCCGATGCGGCACGACCAGCAATTGCTGGAGGTATTTCGCGACAACGCCAAGGGTCTGCTTGATGAACAACGGGTGTTGATGATGCCGTCTTCGAGGAATCGCGGCGGGTCCACCGACATGGGCGACTTGAGCCATATCCTCCCGGCCATACATCCGTACACCGGAGGCGCTCAGGGTCCTGGCCACAGTTCCGAGTACCTCATCACGGACTACCAGCAGGCCGTGATCAATCCGGCCAAGATCATGGCGATGTCGGTGATAGACCTGCTGGCGGACAACGCGGCGAAAGGGCGGCAGGTGATGTCTTCGTTCCGGCCGGCAATGACCCGGTCGGCCTACCTGAACTTCCAGCGGCAACGCGCCGAAGTCCTGGAGTACGACGGCGCCGGCGTCTAACGTCCAGACTGGCCATTCACAGGCCGGTGCTTTGCGCCAATGTCATCACCGCTCCGGCGATCAGCGGGACGGTCAGGTTGTCATCTGCGGGAAGGGGCAACAGCTCTACTATCGCCGCGACTAAAGCGGCGATGAGTATCGCCCATGACCAGACTCCGAAGCCGAGAGCGACCAGGATGGCCCAGGCCACCAGGGATGCGGCGATGAATGCCAGAGCGCCGGCTGGCGATTTGTGCCAGAAACGCGGCCCGGGGGCGAAAGGTCCCAAGATGGCAGCTGCGGGGTCACCGACGGCCACGAACATCAAAACCGGTATGGCGACCGGGGAGCCGTAGAAGTAAAACGCAAAGAAGGCCGCCACCAGGAACCAGGTAGCGCCGGTTATCGCGGTGGTTTCGGACTGCTTCAGGATTGACCGGAAGATCCGCAGGAACAAGTGATTAAGCCGTCCCAGTCGGGGGCGGCTGGAGTCCAGCACCAAGCCCAAAAGGGCGCCCGCGCCGATCAGCAGCATATAAGGCTGCTCAGGAACTGCTAACGCTAACAAAGTGGTGCTGGAAGCGGCCACCAGATGGAAGACTCGGCGCGCCAAAGGCACCGGCGGCGGGGCAGCAGACGGGCCCATCGGTCAGGCCGTGTGGTTCCCGTTCCCTGCGAGAAAACTGCTCAAGCTAGAAGTCAATGGTCACCGTGTCGCCGGCGCCCCACCGGAAGGAACGGAACTGGGTGTCTTTAGGGACTTCGAATATCAACCACCCGTCCAGGCCGGTTCCTTTGGGCAACTCCTGGGCGCGTTGCACCAGTTTTATTGCGCCGTCGGGTTGGACTTCTTCGTAAGTAGCGTTCCAAAGGAACTTTACGCAGTCGGTGGGCGCGTCCGGGTTGACCGGGACGCTGCAACGGTCAGAGGGATTTTCCGGGACGCTGGCTTCTTCAGCACGGGTACCGACGTCGATGGGGAAGTAGCGGCCTTGAAGGAAATCGCGCAGTTGCGCCGATTCGTGGTTCACGTTGACTATTGCGCTGGTGGCGGTATGGTTTTCGACTTTGACCCGAACCAAAATCAGTTCGTTCTCGTTGGATTCAGGTTCCAGCCGGTAGAGCGGTTCGTCGGTAACGCCTTGAGCGGGATAGCGAGTAGATGTGGTCCAGCGCAGCTCGTCGGCGCGTGCCATGGCGGCAACGCTTATGTGAAGTATGCGGCCTTTGTAGTACTTTCCTATATTCGGGGATTGAGATGAGCACGCCATGCCGGCGGCCACCGCCAGCACAACCAGTATCGCCACAGCTAACCCAGGGATGTGGTAGCGGACGGATAATTTAGGCATCGTATGTCTCGGTTAGAGTAGGCATTTGGCGCAGGTCGGCGATGAGGCCGGTGAGGACCGCCAGCAGGCGGTCAACCTCCGCGTCGGTGTTGTGCTTGCCCAGGGTGATGCGAAGGGAACCGCGAGCGGTGTCGGCGGTCTGCCCCAAGGCCAGGAGAACATGGGAGGGTTCCAGTGATCCGCTGCTGCATGCGCTACCGCTGCTGGCGGCGATTCCCTGCAAGTCGAGGCCGAGCAAGATCGACTCGCCTTCAACACCTTCAAAGGAGAAGTTGATGTTGTTGGGAAGACGATCGCTGGGGTGGCCGTTGAGAATCGCATCGGGGATTTGGTTGGCAATCTCGGCAATGATGCGGTCACGCAACGCACCGCAATGTGCGCCTGCGTCCTCGCGTTCCGCGTCGGCCAGATCCAGGGCCACGGACAGGCCAATGATGCCCGCAACGTTCTCCGTGCCCGAACGACGCTCGCGTTCCTGACCACCTCCAGTGATGAGTGGCAGAAACGGAACGCCACGACGGATGAAGAGCACGCCGACGCCTTTGGGGCCGTAGAACTTGTGACCCGACAGGCTCATCATGTCCACGCCCAACCGGCGAACGTCGAGGTCGAGAAAACCGGCGGCTTGAACGGCGTCGGTGTGCATTACGATAGTGCGGTCGAGTTCCTGCGCGCGTTGCTTGACGGCGGCGGAGATTTCAGGAATCGGGTTGATGGTGCCAATTTCGTTGTTGGCGTACATCACTGAGACGACGGTGGTCTGGTCGGTGATGGCGTTATACACCCGGTCCGGTTGAACTTGACCGTAATCGTCAACGGGAAGATGCGAGACCTCCCATTCCCGGTTTTCCAAAACCTGGCAGGCGTGGAGGACGGCGTGGTGCTCGGCGGCGGCGGTGATGACGTGGCGGCCGGTTTCCTCCAGAGCGAAGGCTGCGCCCAAGATAGCGGCGTTGTCGGACTCGGTGCCGCCGCTAGTGAAAACGACCTCGCGGTTGCGGCAATTGAGCACCTTGGCGACGCGCTCGCGGGCGGCATCCAGGGCGTAACGCGCTTCCTGTCCGACGGTGTGGACGCTGGAAGCGTTGCCGTACAGCTGGGTGAAATAGGGCAACATGGCCTGAAGGACGCGCTCGTCCATAGGCGTGGTGCCCGCGTGGTCAAAGTAGATGTGGTTTTGGGTGGTCATACCGTTGCTCCAAGTTCACGCCATAATTTTAGCATAAGAGGTTTTGAGAACGGAGACGGATAGGAGGACAGCAATGGGCAAACCGGGCGTCCTTGCCAGTAAATTACCCACGGGATATATTGACGCAGAACCTGAATACGGATGGGATCGTCTTATGGCTTTCGCGCACATCAATGATTACCAGATGCACTACGAAGTGCATGGCGCTGACGGCGCTCCAGTTCTGGCGTTGATACACGGTGGACTGGGCGGCGGGGATGGGAGCCGGGACACAATCAACCGGCAGGCGGGAGCATTGTCGGAAAACTACCGATGCGTTTTTTACGACCGACGGGCTTGCGGTGATTCGGACGCCCCGCCCGGCGGTTACGACATGGAAAATTGTGCGCGAGACCTGCGTGAGTTGTTGCAGCATCTGGGTATCGACCAAGCACATATCCTGGGGTCGTCGGCGGGCGGGCCGATTGCGATGCAGTTCGCGCTGGACTATCCGGAGGCTACGGCATCGTTGTTGTTGATCAACACGATGTCCTATTCGCAAGAAGCGCAGCGGGAAGTCCGCAGGCAGGAACTGCAACAGATCAAGGACCGGATCGCCGCGGTGGGCCGGTCAGCTGCGGTGGAACAAGCCCTGTCGGACCGTTTTCCGCAGATGGCGTCCGACGACCCGGAGCGTTTTGCCCGCATCGCCCAGGAGAACCTGGGCCGGATCGACGGCATCGCGGCTACCCAACAGGCGTACCTTGACATCGGTGACTCTCTGGAATCGCGGCTGCAGGAATTGCAGATGCCCACGCTGGTGGTGCATGGCGACGCTGACAGCCGGATTCCGGTGGAGTGCGGGCGCAGCCTGGGGGCCGGCATTTCCAACGCCGAACTGCACATCATCGGCGGCGCGGAACATGGCCTGATGACCAACGAGGCGGCCCTGGATACCCGGCGCATTATCCTGGATTTCCTGCGCCGGATAGCAGCGACGCGGGGACAGGTGATGAAGGCGCGGTGAACGATTACGAGTGGGACGAGCGCAAGCGGCGGGAGAACGTCGAGAAGCACGAGATGGACTTCACTGCCATATACGCCTTTGAATGGGACACTGCGGTATATAATCCAAACACGACACACGGCGAATTGCGCTGGGTCGCCACCAGCTATATCGGCGCGCGGCTGTACACCGTTGTCTATACGGAGCGCGGACACATAAAACGCATCATCAGTCTTCGCAAAGCAAGTCCCAGGGAGATGAGAGATTATGCCCAAGCTTAAACCTGATACCATCTGGCCCACCCCCGAGGAAGAGGCCGCCATTATGGCCGGCATCGCCGCCGACCCGGACAACCCTGAATTGGACGAAGAATTTTGGGCCACTGCCAAGACCTTCAAAGAAGTTTATCCGGACGGCTTTGACAAGCCGGCACGCCGGCCGGAAGAACTGTGGCCGGAGCGGTACGCAGAGAAAGCCGAGAAGAAGGAGACAGTCTGATGGCTACGGTCGGAATTGATCACATCGCGATGCCCACCGCCGACGCCGAACGGCTGGTGGCGTTTTACAAGAAGATTGGCTTCGCCATTAACGACGAAGAGGAGTGGCGGGCTGGCGCCGCGACCATCTTCTCCATCCAGATTGGCGACTCCAAAATCAACGTACACCCCGAAGGGCATCTGGCGGATTACCGGGGGCCCACGGCGGTACCGGGTTGCACTGACATCTGCTTCGTGTGGGATGGCAGTGTTGAAGATTGTCAGCAGATGCTGGCTGACGCCGGGGTGGAAGTCATTCGAGGACCGGGGCCGCGCAAGGGCGCGCGACAACGGGGGATCTTGCCGGCAGTGAGCCTTTACGCTCGCGACCCGGACAACAACCTGCTGGAATGGATGATTTACCAGTAGGGAACCGGAACTTCGTTCACGCCGACCCCTCTCCCTCCGTTGGGAGAGGGGCTTAGCAATCACTCAGATCAGGGGGTAGATCATGACGCGAATGCTTGGCAAGCATGCCTTGGCCCAGATGCTGGTGGCGGAAGGCGTGGAGTACATCTTCGGCAACCCGGGCACCAGCGAGACACCGTTTTTGGACGGTCTGCAGGATTTTCCCCAGTTGCAGTACATCCAGGCTCTCCAGGAAGGCACGGCGGTCGGCATGGCCGACGGTTATGCGCGGGCGACGGGGAAGCCGGCATTCGCCAATATCCACATTGCAGGAGGACTGGCCAACGGGATCAGCGCGCTGTACAACGCCTTTCGGGGCGGGACACCGCTGGTGTTGACGGCGGGGAACTCCGACACCCGGATGCTGATCAGCGAACCCGTGCTGTCCGGCGACCTGGTGGAGATGACGGAGCAGTACACCAAGTGGAGCGTTGAAATTCGCCATGCCTCGGACATTCCGGTGGCTATACGCAGGGCGTTCAAGGAAGCCAAGACGCCGCCAACGGGGCCGGTTTTCGTTTCGTTTCCGTGGGACACCATGGACGAAGAGGTTGATTTCGAGCCGGTGGCGTCGTCGGAAGGGTTCTTCCGCATTCGGCCGGATGCGGCGGCGGTGGACCGAGCAACGGAATTGCTGGCCTCGGCGGAAAATCCGGTGATTGTAGTTGGAGACCGGGTGGCGCAGTCGGGCGCAGCGGAGCAGGTGGCGCGGGTGGCAGAGCAGACCGGGGCGCGGGTGTTGGCAACGTCCTACTCGGAGGTTAACTTTCCGACCGCTCACCCGCAATGGGGTGGGATGCTTAACCTGAACAGCCCGGCTACGGCGCGGCAGTTCGCCAACGCCGACGTGGTGCTGGCCGTGGGGACGGACGTGTTCGCCTCGTTCCTGTACGTTGACGTTCCGTTCCTGAACCCGGACACGAAGTTGATCCACCTGGACAGCAACTACTGGGAGATTGAGAAGAGCTACCCGACGGAAGTGGGCATCATGGCCGACCCGGCGGCGGGGATGGCTGACCTGGCCGACTCTCTGGAGTCCAGTATGAGCGGCAGCCAGCAGGAGGCGGCGGCGACTCGGGCGGTCACGCTGGCGGCGGCGCGGCAGCGGGACGCGGAGCGCTACCAGGAGCGCATCAAGCCGACGTGGGACAACCGTCCGATGCCGGTGGAACGGATGATGCACGAACTGGCCGCAGCCGTGCCGCCGGATACCATCGTGGCCGACGAAGCGGTCACCTCACGACCGGCGCTGAACCGGGCTTTCGATTTTGAAAATGCTGGGGATATCTACGGCATTCGTGGCGGCGCTTTGGGTTGGGCGATGCCGGGCGCCCTGGGCGTGAAACTGGCGCATCCCGACCGGCCGGTGCTGGCGGTGGTAGGAGACGGCGCGTCCATGTACACGGTGCAGGCGCTGTGGACGGCCAGCCGCTACAACATCCCGGTGGTGTACGCCATCTGCAACAACCAAGCCTACCGCATCCTGAAGGTGAACATGGAGGTGTACCTGCGGGATATGCTGGACGACCGGGATCGAGCCAGCGACTATGTGGGCATGGACTTTGCGAACCGGCTGGACCTGGCGATGATGGCGCAAGCGATGGGGGTGCACGGCGAGCGGGTGGACGACCCGGCGCAAATCGGGCCGGCCATCAAACGGGCATTTGAGAGCAGGAAGCCGGCTCTATTGGATATTTCGATAAGCGGGGCGTTGTAAATACACAACACAACGTTGGGGCAAATGACTATCCGCCCTACACCATCGGCGTTTCAGAACTCCCCGGATTTATGCGCCGGGGAGGTCCAACTCATGGACGAAAGGACTCAGCGGTGCCTGGTCGGGGCCGACCAGCATCAGAACCTGCTCTTTGGCCCTGGTGAAGGCCACATAGAACAGGCGCCGTTCGGCTTCCATTTCCGCCTCCGTCTCCGTTCTGTAATGTGGCCAGACTTGGTCCAGCGCGCTGAGGATTACGACCGTTTCGAATTCCTTACCCTTGGACCGGGTGGCAGTCATCAAGTGCAGGGGGCGCTGGAGCAACCCTTCGGGTCCTTTGTTGTCCTCACTTCGCGCGTTGAACTCTCTGATTCGGCTCTGAGCCTTTTGTATCATCTGAGCAAGTTGGATACCAGTCCAGCCTTTTTGTTCAACAAGAGTGGCTAGTTGACGCAAAGGCGGGTCTATATAAAATATCTCGTCTTCTGCCCTTTCGAAGTCGTAACTCAGCCCGTCAAACTCTTTGTCCAAGCAGAGCAAAGCTTCCGCCGTACTTTCTGTATTCAGAAAGTTGGCCGCCGAGGCGTACAAGCGGGATGCGGTCTTGCCACTGAATGCACCGGGATAGTTGGGTATGGCTGCTACTGCTGCTTCGGCGGTGACCGGAGCTATGGAGTTGAGGTAGCCTGTCAAGCTTTCACGGTCCTTCCGACCAAATGGCCGACGCCGTATCAGATTGCACATCGCAATGACTGACTTGACGGATTGGCCCGGCCAATTTTGCTCGTGCTTCCGGTCACGAATTTCCAGCATTTCGGTTATATCCGAGAAGGCCTTGTTCTGGAACAGGTCCAAATCTGTAGCGGTCTCAAATTCTACTTCGTTGGAGGCAAAGTGAATTTCGTAGGGGATAAGCTGCGCGCGCATTCTGCCTATGACGGCAACCCGGCCTGGCCTAGTCTCGCGGACAATGTTCGTAACGAAATCCAGTTCGGTTTTGATGTCGTTAATCGGGACGATTTCGATACGAGCATCCTGGTTTGTAGGTAAGCCTCTGACTATCTTGCTGACCCGACGTTTATTGTGGGCAATCAGCTTCTGGGAATGATGCACGATGTTGCGAGGCGACCGGTAGTTCACTTCCAGTGTGTGGCTGGTGAAACGCCGTTCAAAGTGGGCTTCTGGTTCTAGTATGAATTCGGGGCTGGCGCCCCGCCATTCAAAGATGGCTTGGTCATCATCCCCCACTATGGTAAGGGAAGCGTCGTGCGCTTTGACAATAAGGTCAATCAAAGCCAGGTCCAGCGGGTTGATGTCTTGAAACTCATCAACCAGGACATGGTGGAACCGGTTTGGGGCGAGGATCGGGCCTGCCGTAGGCAAATCCAGGTAGTTCCAATATTTCTGGTCTTCAAACGTGAAGGTTAGCTCCCCGTGAAGTCGCTCTACCGCTTGGCGCCAGAAACGAAAGAAATTGTCATAGAATTGCCTACGGCTTTCGGAAGCCGCTTCGCCGTTTTCCCCTTGCGCGCGCGGGCCTTCCAATACGTCCATTCGCGTCAATTCGTCGAATTGCTTGTCCATCAGCGCACTCAAACCTCGTGATTCCAGCGTATCAACGTGCGCGCTGAATTTATCAAAGTTGGTGTGCTGGCTGTGGTCGAAGCGCAGGGACTTCAAAGCGTCAATGACTACCATCAGGTCGCGTGGCCCCCCGGCTCTTTTCAGCAGTGGGGAGATCGGCGGATGTTTTTCTACAATTGGCGCCAGTTGATTCCTGACAGCAAAAAACCGTCGAGTGCTATCGGCGAGCAGGGTGGCATTGCTGTGATGGCTACGCAACCTGCGCCAACCCCACGAATTCAGCGTAGTAGCCCTCACTGCGTTCCGGAGCTTGGAGAAATCCGGGTCGGTTGCCAAGCGTTCCGTCATTTCAGCCGCTGCCGCATTGGTGAAACTGAGCAAAAGGAAACGCTGTGGCCGGTCAAACTGCTCCAGCAAAGCCCGACAACGATGCAATAGGGAAATAGTCTTACCGCAGCCGGCTGGAGCCAGCAAACGGTTGTTCAAACTATTCGATTGACAAAAATCCAACTGGGACTGGTCGAGGGCTACCATATCTACCTGCTCAACGGAACCTAAACCATATCTGGAGCCAGGGCAATCGCATTTGAAATTACAACCCCGTCACTCCGGCGAAAGCCGGGGTCCATAAGACCACAACATGAACGAATTGGAAACGTAATTAACGAATTCGATCACTGGATTCCTGCTTTCGCAGGAATGACGGGCATTAAACTGCCCATATGCGATTGCCCAGTATATGGGGCTATTATAGTACCTCCCGCTCCGCCATCGCCAGAACTTCCGCCCATTCCTCCACCGTCACCGGCTGGATGGATAGGCGTTGGCCGCGCTTGATCACCTGCATATCGGCTAATGCGGGGTTCGCTTTCAGCTCGTTCAGGCTGATGAAACGAGGGAGGCGTCGTTCGGCCTTGATGTCCACCATGAGCCACGTAGGGCTGGCCGGGTCGGACTTGGAATCGTAGTAGCGGGAGTTGGGATCCCACGCGGTGTCGTCGGGGTAGGCTTCGCGGACGAGGCGTGCGGTGGCGATCACGCCAGGCGGCTTGGCGTTGCTGTGGTAGAAAAGGATGTAGTCGCCAACGCGCATATCGTCGCGCATGAAGTTGCGGGCCTGGTAGTTGCGGACACCGTCCCACTCGGCGGTTTGATCATCCTCGGTTTCCAGGTCGTCGTAGGAATACGAAGACGGTTCGGACTTGAACAGCCAATAACGGGGTTCAGGCATTTGGTCGACTCCAATTACTGCAAGTGCGACCATATATTACAATCGGAGCGTTCGGATTGCGTAAGGATTTCCGAGTCCTTCTTTGGCGGGTTTGCGGGTCCGTTCCGTAAGGGTGCCCTACTCTGCTAAACGGCGTCGGGGCCGTGCTCGCCGGTACGAATGCGGATGGCGTCGGCGACCGGGGAGATGAAGATTTTGCCGTCGCCGGGTGCGCCGGTGATGGCGTTGGTGCGGATCACGTCCACAGCTTTGTCAGTTTCGGCGTCGTTGACCACCACTTCCAGCTTGACTTTTGGCAGCATATCGATGCGGTAGGTGCCCAAGCCGCGGGCCGCGGTCACTTCGACACCCCCCTGGGCGCCGCGCCCGGAGACCTGAGTTACGGTAAGACCCACGATACCGACTTCGCTGAGGGCGGTTTTGATGTTCTCAAGGCGTTCCGGGCGAAATATGGCTTCGATTTTGTTCATCAGTGTACTCCTCGTTGCCAAATTGTATTATCGCCTAATCCGTATGCCGGCGGCTTCTCGGTCGAAACAACCGGTGATCAGGTCTTCTCGTTCCTGCCGGAGCATGTCCTTTCTGACTCTAAGGCTCGGCGTGCGCGGGAGTTCTTCCCGAATTTCAATGTACCGTGGCACTTTGAAATAGGCCAGACGGTCGGCGCACCAGTGGATCACGTCCTCGGGGTTCACGGTTTCGCCCGGACGGGGAGTCACGTAGGCTTTCATCTCATCTTCTCCCAGGTCAGAGGGAACGGCGATGATGGCGCAATCGAGGACAGTTTGATGGCTCTTGATGACGTCTTCGACTTCCTGGGATGAGATGTTCTCACCACGGCGACGGATAACGTCCTTTTTGCGATCCACGAAATAGAGGTAGTTGTCGTCGTCGAGCCAGCCCAGGTCGCCGGTGAAAAGCCAGCCATCTCGCAGCGAAGTGTTGGTTTCGGTCTCGTTGCGCCAGTAGCCGGCCATGGTGGCGGGGTTGCGGATGCTGATTTCGCCGGGTTGCCCGTTGGGGACCGGGTTGCCGTCGTCATCCACGATGCGGACGGCGTTCTCAAAGGCCGGGTCGGGATGGCGGCGCGGCTGTCCTGAAGAGTTGGGCCGGCGTTCGCCACGGATGGCCTCGATGGTGCCGTAGCAGGTTTCGGTCATGCCGAAGCCCACGATGATGTCGGTGCCGAAGCGTTGCTCAAAGTCGGCCAGGAACTCCGGTGAGAAGGCGGGCGAACCGTAGAACAGACGCACGGTGTTGTCGGCGTCATCCGGACTGGGGTCGTTCTTGGCGAGGACGGGCATCATCATGCCGATGAAGTTGACAACGGTGGCGCGGGCGTCGCGAACCTGCTGCCAGAAGCGGGATGCGCTGAAACGGTCTTGAACCACCAGGGTCGCGCCGGAGGCCAGGGTGCCCATGGTGCTGTAGTACTGGGCATTGGCATGGAAGTAGGGCAGGCAGGTGAAGAAACGGTCTTGTGGCGTGGCCTGCGTCCAAAGGGCAAAGCCCTGTCCAGCCGACACGTACATCTGGTGGGTGACCTGGACGCCCTTGGGGTTGCCCGTGGTGCCGGATGTGTACTGAAGCATGGAGATGTCGGTAGGGGAGACGTCCGGAAGTTCACCCAATTGCGGCGAATCGGCCAAAAACTGAGAGTAAGAGCTCCAACCGTCAACCGGGTTTCCTTCACCGACGATGAGGCGATGGCGGACGCAAGGAGCGAGATCGGCGGCCTGGGTTGCCACGTCGATGAGGCTCTCATGGGCGACCAACGCGGCGGCCTCGGCGTTGTTGAGGATGAAGGCCATCTCGTCGCGTCGATACGCGGTGTTGATGGTGACGGTGATGCCGCCGATCAGCGCCAGCCCGAACCATGTGTACAGTACCTCAGGGACATTGGGGAGGAACATGCAGACGCGGTCGCCGTGGCGGATGCCCAGGTTTTGGAACATGGCGGCAGCGGAGCGGCAGTGTCGGTAAAAGTCCGCATAGGTGATCTGCTGGCCGGCAATCTCGACGAAGACCTTATCGGGATTGGCCTCGACCACAGTTTCGAGGAATTCGCCCAGGGACTTTTCCCAGGATTGGCGATTGGACACGGGTTCCAAGCCGAGGATGCTGCTCATGGGTACCACTCGAAAAAACGTTGTGGCCGGCGCCGACCCCTCAATCGGGGTTGCTGAGTTCACGCTATCACGCCAATCGGAGAGGGTCAATAGCGGGCAGGCCGGAGTTCAATTGACAGGCTACCGGGGGAGTTTTAGACTGCCATCCACTCCACCTCGCCGGGGTTCACCAGACCCTTGGTACTTAATTGAGAATGGCAATTTCCGTAGATGACAGGTGCCTGCGCCTGACCGACGACAACGGGGAGCAGGGCGTGCTGTTGGGGATGCGATGTCCGCAGTGCGGCGTTTGCGTTTTCGGGCCGGCCACGTTCTGCCAATCTTGCACGGCGCCGGATCTGGAGGAGATTGAGCTGACGCCGGATGGGACGCTGTTCAGCTACACCATCGTGCGGGTGCCGCCGCCAGGATGGCCGGGTCCGGTTCCCTACGTGTTGGGAGAAGTGGAGCTGCCCGAAGGCCCGCACGTTCTGGCGGAGGTCGTTGATTGCCCGCACCAACAGTTGCAGGTGGGAATGCCCGTGTCCCTGGCGCTGCGAGCGGTGGAGATGGAAGGGGTGGCCAACTCCGAACGTGTGGTGTACAAATGGCGTCCGGCTTAGAGCGGCGGAATTGTGGAGTCGTTCGCTCCTCGCGACGGCGAACCGGAACACGCTTGCAATGACACGTAAATGGGGGAAGCTATGACGCAATTTAGGCCGGGTCGTGAGGTCATGGTGGTGGGTGTCGGGTTGCACCAGTTCGGGCGGTTCCCAGAGAAAAACCTGTCAGACCTGGCCCGGGACGCCGTGGTTGACGCGCTGCGGGATTCGGGCGTGCCGTGGCCGGCGATTCCGGTAGCCTACTTTGGGCACGTTTACTATCACGGTATGTCCATCGGCGAGACGACATTGGCGCAACTGGGGTTGACCGGCGTCCCCATCATCAACGTTGAGAATGCGTGTTCCAGCGGTTCGACGGCGTTTTGGCAAGCGTATTGGGGGATCACGTCAGGAGTGTTTGACCTGGCGTTGGCCTTCGGGGCGGAAAAGGTTCCCAGCGGTCCCGTTACGGTTACGGCAGAAAACAGCCCCGCCCGTTACATCGGCGGCGATCACATGATGGCCGGTTACGCTCTGCGGATGAAGCGATACATGGAGGAGACAGGAGCGCCGGCATCGGCGTTGGCCCAGGTTTCGGTCAAAGCCCGTCAGAACGCCTCCATGAACCCATACGCCCACCGGAAAGAAACCTACTCGGTGGAGGACGTGCTGAATTCCCGGCTGATCGCCGACCCGTTGACCCTGTATCAGTGCTGTCCCACCAGCGAGGGCGGCGCGGCAGCGGTGCTGTGCGCGGCGGACGCGCTGGACACCTACGGCATAGACCGGAGCCGTGCGATCCGCATCGCGGCGGCGTCGCTGACGTCGGGGAACTACAACGGCCGGGGCAGCGACCACTCGGCGTTCAGCCCCTACCGGACGGAGCCGGCGGCGTTGCAGGCGTACGAAATGGCCGGCATTGGGCCGGAGGACGTTGACCTGGCGCAGGTTCACGATGCGGCGACGATCGGCGAATTGCAGCAGATCGAATCGCTGCATTTGACGCCCTTTGGCGAGGCTTGGCGGGCCACGGCGGATGGGAGGACGGCGCTAAGCGGCGATATTCCGATCAACACGGACGGCGGTCTGTTGGCGATGGGGCATCCCTTCGGGGCGAGCGGCATCCGCATGGTTCACGAAACGGTGACGCAATTGCGTGGTGAGGCCGGACCGAGGCAGGTGAAAAACCCGCGAGTGGGCGTCGCTCAGTGCTCGGGCGCCGGCGACGTCACCACGGTGCATATCCTGACGCGGTGACCGCCGGCCGGCTACTGCCTCTCCGCTTGACGCCTCGCGAAACTATACGGTTTCGCCCTTCCGATGACAGGTGGCCGTGGCTATGGCGAACTATCTGATAATGGCGGCGATGAAGGGCCGGTTCATGTCGGAACAGGGCAACCTGTACGACAATTTCCAGATGTTGGGATATATGGAGGGCGCTTCGGCGTTTGACGCGGTGGCCGCATTCTTCGACCAGCCCAAGTTTCCCATCGTCTGGGCCGACGTAGAATACATGTGGGCGGAGCGGCTGGCGGACGACCCCTCCACCGGGCACCACGGAGATTACGAGCGGGTGTACATCGCGTCGCTGCGGGAACGCTGGGAGGGTAGTTCGCGGAATTGAATGCCGAAGACGATACGGCCCTCACCACATGCCCTCTCCCACGGCTGGGAGAGGGGTATTTTTTCGCCAATCATAGGGCAGCGGCTTTGTCCCGGAGGCGGGTGAACTCGGTGCGGAACCCTTCGGCGAGAGCGCGGCGGTCGGTGCCGTGGAGGACGAAGCGGGCGCCCTGCTCGATCCAGTACTCGGACAGCTCCGGGGTCTGATGGTGGACCAAAGTAGGCAGGCTGCGGGCTTCGCATTTGTCGATGATGCTTTTGACAGTGGTCTTGTAGATTTCCTGGGCGTAGTCGTCTGGGACGCCGAGCGAAATGCTCATGTCGTTGGGCCCGACGAAAATTGCGTCAATGTGCGGAACCGAAAGTATGGCGTCCAAATTGTCAACGGCGGCCTGGCTCTCGATGCCAATGATGCAGATGTTGTCCCGGTTGCGGGCGGCCAGGTATTCCTGGCTGGCGTCGCTGGGGAATTCCCCGGTCGCCAGGGCCTGCTCGGCGGCCGCGCCTTTCAGCGGACGGAATTTGGTGGCCTTGACCACCTCGCGAACCTCGTCCACAGTCTCGCAATAGGGGGCTAGGATACCCTGGGCGCCGGCGTCAATGGCCATGGTCACGTAATGGGAATCGGGTATCGGGATGCGCACAATCGGCACCACGCTGATGGTGTTGAACATGGTCAGGTAGTCGCCCAGTTCGCCACGGCTACGGGGGCTGTGCTCAGTATCGATGATGACGTAATCCAGGCCCACACCGTCGAGTACGGGTATCCAGCGGGGGCTGCGGTTGATGCTGATCATGGTGCCGAAGATACGGCCGCCCTGTTTGAGGGTTTGTTTCAGGTCTGCGCCACTCATCCAAGTTTGGCTCCTTGCGCGGGATGTGGAGCGAGTATAGCACGGCAGGCGTGATCCGACTGTTGCGCGGCCATGTAAGAGGTTACGGAGCAGATAAAGATGGCCTGGCCATGTGCTAAACTGGCGTTATTGTCAAGCAGCTGGGCAGGTGACGGTAGCGTTCCGTATTAGGTGGTTTGTTTCCATAGATGCCGTTGCTAGTGCGGGTAGGGGCGAATGGCCATTCGCCCCTACGGACGGAAACCACCTAAATCGGAACGCTACTGCAGGCGACGACGTGATAAGGAAGGTGCTTTGCGACAGCAGTATCGGTATATCAGTGAGCAGGGCGATTGGGACGCGGTGGCGCTGGAGTTGGAACGCGCGCCGCGGCTGGCGTTGGATACGGAGCGCAACGGACGGTTCGCGTATCAAGAACGCATCTGCTTGATTCAGATTGCCGATGAGCGGCAGACCTACCTGCTGGACCCGTTGGCGGTGAAAGACCTGTCGGCGCTGGGGCAATATTTGGCGGATGATTCGGTAGCCAAGGTGCTGCACGGATCCGAGGAGGACGTGCGGTTTTTCGACCGGGATTTCGGTTTCACCATCAGCAACCTTTTTGACACCGGCCTGGCGGCGCGCTTCCTCGGTGTGCCTCGCCCGAACCTGGGAGCGGTGCTGGAAGAATTCAGCGGGGTGGTGATCGACAAAGATCCCCGGCTGCAGGTGTCTCACTGGGGATTGCGACCTCTGTCGGGACCGGCGTTGGACTACGCTGCGGGCGATGTTCACCATCTGCTGGCGTTGGCCGACGAATTGGAGTACCGGCTTGATAAGTTGGGCCGGGTCGCGTGGGTCAGCGAAGAATGCCAACGGATTGAAGCTCTGCGGCACCCGGCGGACGAACCTTTGGAAACCGCGTGGCGACGGGTGAAAGGTTGGGAAGCATTGACCCAGCGGCAGGCGACTTTGTTGCAGGAACTATACGCTTTTAGAGACGGAAAAGCCTGCGTGTGGGATGTGCCTCCGACGCAGGCCGCCAGCAACACCGACCTGCTGGATTTGGCAGCAGCGGATGGAAAGGCGCCGCGTGGCCTGGGCGGGATGCTGGCGGCCCGCTGTTACGGCGAGTTGGTAGAAGCGATAGAACGCGGGATGCAGCGGCCCGAAATGCCCAAACCACCAAGGCCTGGACCCAATAACGATGCTTGGACCCCCGAGCGTCGCATCAGACTGAAAGCGTTGAAACAGTGGCGGGCGCAGTTGGGCAGAGATTTGGAGTTGGCCGTCAGCCACATCTGGCCGACGCCCAGCCTGGAAAGGATAGCGCTCCGGCCTGAAGAACTGGAACGGGAGCTTACCGGGGGTGGTGAGATAAGGAGATGGCAGCGGTCGGAGTTCGGGGAGGAGTTGGCCCGGTTGGTGTCGCCAGTTGCGTGAGCGCCCTGTCAGCCGGGTTGAACGGGCCGAGTGGTACAATGCGAACAACGGAAGCGCCCGGTGGGCTCGGCGACCGCGGCGTGGGAGTTCAGGCGGCGGGATTTGTCATTGTCGGCTGCGTCTGTCTATCGGTTCTGCAACTATGGCCAGGGAGCGACCATTTCCTGTACCTGTGGTTTGAAACCGCGGCCACCAAACTCTACTGGACCTTCGTGGTTCCGTTGGCCGCAACGTTCGATTGGGGGAGAAAAATGTTCGAGAAGGGGAAAGCCATCCGGGAGGCGAAGAAAGCGGAGATACTGGCGAAGGCACTCGAGAGGGAGCGCCACCGCATCAGGGTTGAAATGGAACGAAACGGCATTCCCGTGACCCCTGAGCTGGAAGCAATCCTGTCCGGCGACGTCCCGGCTGGCGGGTAGTCGCTCCATCCCATTCCAAGGCGGAGATCAGGCTCCGAAGGTCAACAATTGTTCACAGAAACGGGCGGTGTTCATCAAGTCGGGGATGACCACGTACTCGTCAATGGTGTGCATGAGGTTGGTGGACATGCCCACGACGACGCTCTCGATGCCGTTGAGACGGAACACGTTGCCGTCGGTGCCGCCGCCGGAAGGCTGGATGTTGGGTTCCAGGCCCATGTCGCGCATGACCCGGGTGACCAGTTGAGCCGTGGCCTCGTTGGGGTCCAAGCGGTACATCTGGAACATCATCTCCAGATTTTCGGTGATTTCGGCCTCGCCATATCGACCGCGGATGCTGTTGACCGCGGCAAGCAACTGCATACGAAGGAGTTCGAGCGACTCCATGTTCATGCTGCGGAATTCGCCGGTTACTGCTGCCTCCGATGGCACGGCGTTGCGAACGGTGCCGCCGGTGATGGTGGCTACGTTGAACGTGGTTTCGTGGTCTATTCTACCTTGGGGCAGTTCCGCGATGATGTCGCTGGCGATCTTGATGGCGGAGAGGCCTTTCTCCGGCTCCACGCCGGCGTGGGCGCCACGGCCACGAACGTTGATGTCGAACGCCATGTAGGTAGGGCTGCCGCCGGTGATGGTGTTGACGGGGCCGTTGCCGTCGAAAACCACGGCCTCGGTCGAGGCAATCATGGAAAAGTCGAGGTTGGAAGCGCCGACCAGTCCGATTTCCTCGCCACGGGTGAATACCACTTGCACCGGGCGGCGGGGACGACCGTCGTCGTGGACGGATTGCAGAGCCTCCAGGATTGCCGCGACGCCGGCTTTGCAATCGCCGCCGAGAATGGTGTTGCGGTCGGAGGTGATACGGTCGGCGGTGACCTGGGGCCGGATGCTTCGACCCGGGTCAACGGTGTCCATGTGGGCGGAAAGAAGGAGTGGGCTGTCTCCGCCCTCGCGGGCTATGACGTTGCCGTGCTCGTCGCGGGCGACCTGGAATCCCAGGGCGGCCAGACGGTCGGAAACGTGCCGGGCGACGTCCCATTCTTCTCCGGAAGGGCTGTCGATACGTACCAAGTCGCAGAAATCGTTGATCAATCGTTCCTGGTTGGGCATTGGGGCACCTCGCTGGGTTGAGCGGCAGGGTCTTTCCAAAGTCACAGAATTCAGGCGTCTCCGCTCGTCCTGAGCCTGTCGAAGGACGGCCTCATGGTTCGACAGGCTCACCATGAGCGGGAAGCAGTTGAGTTTGGGACCTCGCTGGGTTGAGCGGCGGTTAGGTTGCCTATTATACCGCAGGTCATTAAAATCAACTGCGCATGATGGATGAGCTACGCATAAGGGCTGCGGTTCCTACCGACCGGGACACCATCGTCGAGTTCAACGCTGCGATGGCTTTGGAGTCGGAAGGACTGACGCTGAACAATGAGACGCTGCGAGCGGGTGTTGCAGCGGCGCTGTACGACTCGGCCAAAGCGTTCTACCTGCTGGCGGAAGTCGCCGACCGTCCCGTTGGGCAACTGATGGTAACGACAGAGTGGAGTGACTGGCGAAACGGGTGGATTTGGTGGGTCCAATCGGTTTATGTCAAACTGGAACGGCGGCGGCAGGGAGTGTATCGCCAGCTCTATCATCGATTGCTGGAGATGGCCGCTGCCAGAGGGGACATACGAGGCACACGTCTGTACGTGATGCGTGAGAATGCGGTGGCGAAACGGACCTACGAATCGTTGGGGATGAGCCACTCCGAATACGATCTGTACGAGGCGGAATTCTGAGCTGCGGGTCGGTTTATCGGACCGGCGCACGAGGTTTCGAAACCCAAAGCGTCCGGGTTGGAGCGTTCGAGATTTGGCGTATGGGAAACTGAAATGACCATCGGCGGGGATTTACCTACAGAGTTTCACTATACGGCGCGGGGGCAACTGGCGTTGCGGGCTGGCCAGTTGAATGCCGCTATCAACGACTTCGACAGCGCGCTGCAGCTCAACGACGAGTTCGCTCCGGCCTATTACTATCGTGGATTGGCCTACCGTAACGGCGGAGATCTGAACCAGGCAATCGCGGACTATACGCGTGCGATAATGGCGGACCCGCAATATCCGGTCCCCTATTATGCTCGTGGCGTGGTGCGGCGGCATTTGGGGTTCTATGAGGACGCCATCAGCGACTACACGGCAGCGATAGAACTCGAGCCGGACGATGCTGATTATTATTACGCCAGGGGCGTTGCCAGGATTTCCCTGGGAAGATACCAGGATGCCATCGGCGACTTTCTCGCCTGTGCGCGGATAAATCCGGAGCACGCCAACGCGCAGTACAACCTGGGGATCGCCCACCGCGACATCGGCGACCGGGACACCGCGTTGGCGTACTATAATCGCGCCCTTGAATTGCGCCCGCGCGAACCGGATTACCTGTACGCCCGGGGCAACCTGTACAGCGACCGAAGAGAATACGACGCCGCCATCGCAGATTACGACGTGGCAATTGCGGTAGTGCCGACATTCGCCAACGCTCTCTATAACCGGGGCATAGCGAAACGCAACCTCGGTGAGCCGACGGCGGCGATTGCAGACTTCGACGCCGCCCAATCGTCCGGTATGGACACGGCGACGCTTTACCACAACCGAGGGGTCGCGTGGGCCGACTTGGGCGAACATCAGACGGCGATAGCCGAATATGACGCCGCGATGGAACGGAACGATGGGCTGGCCGGGGTTTGGCTGTCGCTGGGCAACTCGCGGGCCGCGCTGGGTCAATACGAGGAAGCGGTCGCCGCATTCAGCAAGGCGCTGGCGCTCAACGAGAGCTTGACCGATGCTTATCGGGGGCGAGGACTGGCCAAACAGGCGATGGGAGACGAAGCCTCAGGGACGGTGGATTTGGTTGAATACGCCCGACGTAGTGGCGGTTCCGACTGATGACGACCGGGACAGGTGGCTTGCCTGCCATTGGCGAGCAACTGGGTCATCTCGAATACGTTATCGACGATGAAACACTGGCCGCCTACCGGAATTTAGTGGGCGAAAGCGGGTGTTTCCCCAACCTGTTGGCCGACGATTGCAAGGCGTTGTTGTCCAGGCGGTGCGGCGGGTCCACGCTAACGACGATTTGGCAGCGGTTTGATTTTCTGCGTCCGCCTGTGCTGGGGCGCCGGGTGCAGGTGGGGGGATGGCTCAGGGACGCGCAAGAGCGCGGCGGTATAACTCGGTTCCGGGTTGGCGCATTCGCCGTTGACGAAATCGGCACTGAAATCATGCGATCAGACGGCGTATTCGTGGTGGGCCAGGTTGAGCCACACGCCCAGCCCTCACCCGATTGCCCCAGCGAGAAAGCGGGCGCGTCAGACGAGGGCTTGGGGAGTGCGATGCCTGGTGATTGGCGCGTTTTGGGACGGTTGAATTTGCCCGATGGCAATGAATTAGCCTCGTTCTTTGAAACTGCGGGTGGTCTGTCCGGGTTTGACGTGACGCACTGCGAGAATGAACCGGCAAGTCTGGTGGCGGGTTGGCTCGAAGGGTTGTTGGGGCGTGATTTCGGAGATGACTTCCGGTGGGGTGGAAGGCTTGCGATGGCGTACCAAGCACCGCTAGTGCCGGGCCACGTTTTGAACGCCGACGCTGTGGTGTTGGGACGCGATTTGGACGTAACTGGCACCGTGACGGAGCAACTTGTCATCTCCGTATGCAATCAGTTGAACGCGAGGCTAGTCACGGCCGTGGCCGAGGTGAAGATGCCCAGCCCTCGGTTGCTCTGATAACATAGTCGCTCCGCGCTGATGGATTGCACGCGTTTGCCCTAGCGGCGCGACGATAAGAGTACGAGCGGTATCTCAATCTTTGAACTCAAGGAACCGGAGGATATATGCAGCAACAGGCGCCGCCCAATGTCCCGGTGCCCGAAAATTGGCAGACCGGTTTGGCAATTGTCGCCCATCCTGACGACTTGGAATATGGAGCCGCCGCCGCAATCGCCAAGTGGACGGCCCAGGGGAAGCGGATAGTGTACGTGATGGTCAGCAAGGGCGAAGCCGGGATTGACGCAATTCCTCCGGAGGAAGTCGGCTCGCTGCGAGCCCAAGAGGAAATCAACAGCGCGCGCGTCGTAGGCGTGGATACGGTGGAGTTTCTGGACCACACGGACGGGGTTATCGAATACGGCTTGCCGTTGCGCCGGGATTTGAGCCGCGCCATACGCCAGCACCGGCCGGACGTATTAATCACCATCAACCATCACCTGCAATTTTTCAGTGGGCACCTGAATATGGCAGATCACCGTTGGGTGGGATTGGCAGTTTTTGACGCGGCAAGAGACGCGGGAAACCGGTGGATCTTTCCAGAGTTGTTGGATGAGGGTCACCAGCCCTGGAACGACGTGCGGTTCGTGGCAGTGTTCGGTTCCACTGTGCCGACGCACGTGGTGGACGTGTCAGAGCATTGGGAAACCGGCTTGGCATCCTTACGGGAGCACAAAGTCTATCTGGAGAACTTGGGAGACGTGGGAAACGGCCCGTTCGAATTCCTTACGGCTCACGCCCGCGAGGCCGGCGCCGCAGTCGGTTGCCGATACGCCTCTTACGCAGAATTGGTGCTTATCAACGAACCGTTTTAGATCCGCCCGGGTCGCTGCCAAGGCGGGCGTTACCGACAAATTCACGCAGCGTTGACAGGGAGGAAAAATGGCTGGGTTCAGCGAGCGACTGCGCGAGGAAGCGCAACCGATCTGGGAGGCTATTTTCAGGCATCCCTTCCTGCGTGAGATCAAAGACGGGACACTGCCATTGGAAACTTTCCAATACTACCTGGGGCAGGACTATCACTACCTGGAAGGGTTCGGGCGCGGGGTCGCGTTGGCGCTGGCAAAATCGCCCGACCCAGACCTGTTGCAGCAGTTGGCGCATCGGGTAATGACGCCGGTGGAACGTCCGCTGCACCACCAGCTGATTGAGGCTGCCGGGTTGACGATGGGCCAGGTCGAGATCACCCCACGATCACCAACAAATACGGCCTACGTGAACCATATGCTGACCACGGCGGCGATGCACGGCCTGGGACCCACGGCAGCAGCACTGCTGCCCTGCCCCTGGACGTACCACCTGTTGAAAGACGAGGTGGGGCAATCGGAGCATCCCCTTTACGGGCAGTGGACGCGGTTCTACGTTGAAGGGTTCCTGCAATCCAGCGTCGATGCCTGGACGGGCTTCGTGGACGAGATGGCCCTTCGAGTGGGTGAGCAGGAACGGGAAGCAATGCGGGAAGCGTTCATGCTCAGCAGCCGGTATGAGTATATGTTCTGGGATGCGGCATACCGGCGCGAGCAGTGGCCGGTTTAGCGCCCTTGATCCCCAAGCGGAGTCCATTCGGCAAGGAATGGATGCCGCCCCCCAACTGGAGGTAACCGAATGCCGTACGCCGACATCAATGGCACGCAAATGTTTTACGAAAGCCACGGGAGCGGGCCCGCCGTCGTGTTCGCTCATGGGAGGGGAGGCAATCATTTGAGTTGGTGGCAACAGGTGGCGGCGTTCCAAGGGGATCAGCGCTGTATCACGTTTGACCACCGTGGGTGGGGTTTGACGCCAGGGTCCGGAGGCCAGCCCGAACCAGAAACGTTTGTCGCCGACTTGGAGGCCCTGCTCGACCACTTGGAGATTGAGCGGGCGGTGTTGGTAGCGCAGTCCATGGGTGGGGTGACGTGCCTGGGTTTTGCGTTGCAGCATCCGCGGCGCGTTGCCGGCTTGGTATTGGCGGATACTACCGGCGGGATTGGCGACGCCTCGGTGGTGTCGTTGCTGGCAGACGTTCATCCGCCGAACGATCCGCTGCGAAGGGCCTTGAGCGACGGGTTCATCAAGGGCCAACCGGACTTGACCTTCCTGTTCGGGTCGATCGGGAGAATCAATCCGGTGATGGCGGTGGATGTAGTGTCCGGTCTGTTCCGCAATCCGCGCGGACCGCAAGCGGACGATCTGGCTGAAATGACGGCGCCGACGCTGTTGGTGGTAGGAGAAGAGGACAAGATTTTCCCGGTGCCGGTGATAGAGGCCGCCGCTCGCCTGATACCTGGGAGCCGGTTGGAAATGGTGCCGGCAGCAGCGCACTCGACGCATTTCGAGCGGGCCGAAGTTTTCAATGCGCTATTGGCGGGCTTTCTCGCCGAGATCGGGGTCGCCGAAAAGGGATTGGCGGCAGCCGATTAGGCAAAAATCCAGGGGCAGGCACGAAACCTACCCCTGGACGACATCAGGAAGTGATCGCCGGGAACTGGTCAGAAAGGCAGGTGTTCGGCGAGATCGTTTTCGGTGCGGAACGGGCCCCACTCGCGAGGGACGTTGATCAGTCGGTCTTCCAGATCGTCCACACTGTTCTGGCCGCAATATGCCATGGCGCGGTTGAACTCTTCGCGCAGCAGTTCCAGCATGTGGTGGACGCCTTCCGCGCCGTTAACGGCGAGTCCCCAGTACAGCGGGCGACCCACTGCGACGGCGGTTGCACCCAAAGCAAGGGCTTTCAACACGTCGCTGCCGCGACGGACTCCAGAGTCCACATACACTTCGGCTTTTCCGCCCGTAGCGGCGACGATTTCGGGCACCATCTCAATACTGGACATGGTACTGTCCAGTTGGCGCCCGCCGTGGGTGGACACCAAGATGCCGTTGACGCCGTGTTCGACGGCCATACGAGCGTCCTCCGCCACCCGGACACCTTTCAGGACCAGGGGGAGATCTGTCAGACTGCGCAGCCATTCGATTTCCTGCCAGGTAAGAGGCGGAGACGGGGGCATTTCCCAGCGTGGAGATTCGTCGGTTCCACTGACTGCGGCCAACTGATCCTGCTGTTCGCGGAAGTTGCCGAGGTCTCCGGGCCGTTCGTACCGATTGCGGACGTCCCGCTCTTTGGGGCTGGGGACCGGCGTGTCCACGGTCAGCACGATGGCGCGAAAACCGGAGGCCTCGGCTCGCTTGACCAGATTTTCCGTGATTTCGTAGCCGCGGTGGTAAAGCTGGAACCAAAGTGGGCCGGTGCCGGCTTCCGCGATTTCCTCCATGCTGCAGTTGGAGGAAGTGCTGCACATCATTAGGGTGTTGGACATGCCCGCTCCGCGAGCGGTGGCACACTCGGCCTCGGGGTGGGCGTTGCCGTGACCGCCTGTCGGAGCGATCATGACGGGGAAACTGATGTCGGTTCCCTGGACGGTGGTCGCGACCTTGCGCTCGGTGGTGTCTCGCATGAAGCGGGGCCGCAGCGTAAGGGCTTCAAAAGCGGAACGGTTCCGGGCGGTGGTTATCTCGTCCATGGAGCCGGCTTCGATAAACTCCCAGTTGTTGTGAGGCAAAACCTGCTTGGCGCGAGCCTCGTAGTCATAGAGGTTGATTGGATCCATCCTCATGGCATTGTTCCTCCTGAAGGCGTCAAGGGGCCTTCAGTAATCTAGGATAGACTAGAGGTATATCATCACAGATTGAGCCTGACAATGGCATCGGCTACGTCGGGCAGCATTCGGTATTCATCTGCTTGAGAGTCGAAAGACATTGGGTGAGGCAACGCAACATTATGCACGCGACGGATGCGCCGAACCGCGTGGCCCTGAGAAGAGAGGCGACCAGAAAGTTGACGTACGGTAAGATGCATTTCGTCCAACAATGCTTGGCGGGACAACACATAACCCGCGCTTTTCGCGACTCTTTGGTAGATTTCTCGTGCGTCGTCAGCCAAAAATCCCCAGAAAGTCCGCACGTGTTCTATAGTCCATCTACCTTCCGGGATAGGCTCGGGAGCCGGAGCGGGGGGCGTTTCGGTTTCGGCAGATTGGGATGGTGCGGGGGAAATATCGGCATCTGCAACCGAAACCTGTGGCACCGAGTCGCCAGCCACAAGCTGTCGGATGGCGTCGATGACTTCATCGGCATTGCCTTCAACTGTTAGGGCGACTTTTACCATTGTGTTACCTCGCAGGTGTCAAATCACAAACAAGTGTAACATATCTTTGTAGTTGGTCAATCTGTTTGGTAGGGAAATCTGTGCGTTCGTATTCTGAAATAACGGTCGTTTGATTTAACGAATGCCGGAGTGAGTTTGTGCCGATAAGTGCGTTCACTTACGCTAACCGAAAAATTTCGTCACCAACTTCTCGTTTCCAAAACATGCAAGGTGAACATCATTCTTCCTGCCGGTATTGATGAGAGGTTTACGGCACATGATTAACGACTTGAGGGCGGGTTTAAAGCCCGCCCTCGACCCGGTAAATGGAATTGGAAGTCGGCCTGATTACTCGCTTCCGTCTTGCGGTCCAAAGGGGATGATGCCGGGGATCCACCATTTTTCCCAACTCTCGTCAATCCGCTCCTGGAAGAACTTGAGGTCTTCTTCGGTCAAGTGAGCGAAGCGGCCTTGTCGCTGCAAGTATTCGGTAACGGGTTTACGTTGACGGATGCCGCGAGCGATGGCGCGCGACGGACCGTTCAGGATCAATTCGCCGTCCGCGATTTCATACTGGACCCAGATGCCAGTCTCCACCGCCAACATTCCCAACTCGTGAGAATATTTGGGATCGTAATCCCATCCCTTGGGACAAGGGTCGATGCTGTGGATGAACGTCGGGCCGCCGATGGTGAGGGCTCGGCGAATCTTGTTGGTAAAGTCCGGACCGTAGGAACCGCAAGCGGTGGCCACGTAACGGACGTCGGGGTGACCGGCCGCCAGCATAGGCACGGTGTTCTTCTTCCAGCGGCGGTTCATGATGCGATGAACCTTGCCGGGAGGCGAGAAAGTGGAGTTGGCGCCCCACGGGCTGGAGCCGGACACCTGGATGTCAGTGTTGGCGTAGGATTCGTTGTCGTAGCAAAGGATGAGCAGGTTGTACTCGTCGTGCTGCAACGCGGCGGAGATGGCCGAGAGGCCCATGTCCACGCCACCACCGTCGCCGCAAAACGCGATGACGTTGATGGGCTCTTCCTGCATCTTGCCCTTGCGCATCAGGGAGGCCAGGCCGGCGGCGGTGCCCGTGGCGGCGGAACCGCTGGAACCCAGCTGAGTGTGCATCCACGGCACCACCCACGGGGTGCTGTAGTAAGTGGTGTTGGCCACGTACATGCAGCCGGTACTGCCGACAACGATGGTGCGAGGACCGGCGGCCTTGATCATCAGCCGCATTACGAGGGCGGATTCACAGCCCTGACAGGTGCGGTGCCCGGAGGTGAAGCCCTCATACACCGGGATCTGTTTAACGCCCCTAACCTGGGGGAGGTCTTGGGTCATGGTAGTCATAGCGGCACTCCTAATCCCGGACACCTATCCAGGTGTTTTCTTCCTTGACTTTTCCAGAGTCGATGGACTCCTGGACCATGGCGGTCATTTCTTCGACGTCGCGCACCAGGATTTCGCGTCCTCCCAAACCGGCGATGAAACTCTGCACCAGCGGGCGGTTATCGAGGGTGTATAGCGCGGAGCGGATTTCGTTGAACAGCACACCGCCGTAGGATGGTGAACCGTAGGAATAGTCGCGGTCGATGACGCCAACGGCCTTGCAGTGGCTGAGCGCCTCCCGGACCTCCTCGGTGGCGAAGGGGCGGAAGAACTTGACGCGCACGAAACCGACCTTCTTGCCCTGTTCGCGCATCCGGCGGACCGCGACGCGGACGGGCATGGCCAGAGTACCCATGCCGACGAGGACGATGTCGGCGTCTTCGGTCATATACTCTTCAATGAATGGGCTGTCATCGCCGCGGCCGAAGAGTTGCTTGAACTCATCGTAGGCTTCCCGGATCACATCGCTGGTGCGTCGCATGGCGTCGTCGGTCTGACGACGAATTTCCATGAGCCAGTCCTCGTTGACTTGAGGCGCCACCGTGATGGGATTGTCAGGATGCAGTTGCAGGCGACCCCGGTCGTATTGGGGCAGGAATTGGTCCACCTGCTCCTGGGTGGGGACGTTGACGATGGCCTGAGAGTGGGTTAGGAACGATCCGTCGCAGGAAATTGCCATGGGCAGGAAAACGCGGGGGTCTTCGGCAACGCGCCAAGCCAGCAGCGCAGTGTCCATTGCTTCCTGCGCCGTGCCCACCCAGTAGAGCATCCAACCCAAATCGCGGACGGCCATAGCGTCGTTGTGCTCGACACCGAAAGCGCCGGGATCGTCGAGGGCGCGGTTGCCCACCATGGCGACCACGGGTAGGCGCAAACCGGCCGTGACGGTGATGGCCTCAAAGGCATAGAACCAGCCTACCCCGCTGGACCCGCAGAAGGTGCGGGCGCCGACGGCGGAAGCGTGCTTGACGATTTCAAACTGGGAGTGTTCGCTCTCCGCGACGATAAAGTCGCAATCGAGAGCGCCGTCGGCCTTCAGCTTGGACACGTACTGCATGACAGTGTCGTAAGGCCGGATGGGATAAGCGGTAATTACGTCAACATCGGCGAGGGAACAGGCGATGGCGATAGCTTCGCTGCCGCTGATGAGCTCCTCTCGCTCGGTCTGGGGAAGGGTTTGAGTGGCCATCAGTCATCGTCTCCGGTGAGGGCAACTTCGGACTCAGCTTCGTACTTGCCGGGGCTGTGATAGCCGTGGCTGCGTTCGGCATCGGCGTCGGTGGCTTTTTGCACCTGGATAAGTTCGGCCATCCACTGCTGGTAGCCGTCCTTATCGCGAGTCCAATGCTCGTACTGGCTGTCGTTGTCGTTGAACTCGGCCTCGTTGACCATGGTAACGCAGTCTGGGACGGGGCAAACCGCTTCGCAGACGGCGCAGCCGCAGCAGGCGTCCATGTTGGCGTCGTAGAGGCCGTCCGGCGTGACGTCAAAGCAGGTGTCAGGGCACTGGAGCCAGCAGAGGGTGCACTTGATGCAAGTGTCAAAGTTGATGACGGGGCGCATGGACCGAGTGCTGAACTTCTTGAATACGGAGTTGCGGGTTGGCTCGTACCCTTCGTTGCCGCCGCGGAAGCCGCCGCCCGGCTCGATAGCCTTGATGACCAGTCCCTCCTCCATGGATTGCCAACCGGGCAGGTCGAAGCTGAATGGGGTGTCGTCGTTGCCTTCACCGGGTTCGACCGGGCGCAGGGAGAGGCGGTCGTGGGTGTTGCGGGCGGAGGTTTGTTTCAGGTCGCCCCAACCCTGATCGTCGATGGCGGCGACCATGGACTCCAGGCTGACCAGTTCGGGGCAAGCCTTGGCGAGGGCCCCAAGGATGCGGGCGTCGGTGTGGTCATCCTTATAGACCCACAGACCGGAAAAGCTGGTGGAGGCCGGGACGATGGCCAGGTTGAAGGCCGTGTCCTTCTGGTGGATATCCTCAATCAGAGCGTCAGCCTCCTGGCGGGAGGTGACGATGAGGGTGCCGCCGGGCTTGGTGAGGGCGTTGATGGGCTGCAGGCCGTACCAGGCCCAGGATTCGATACCCTTGCACATGGTGTCGTCAACGTTGATGGTGACGTCCACCTCGCGGGCTTCGTACACCGCCAGGTTTTCTTCGAGTTCTTCGGGGCTATCGGAAACGATGGCGAACTGCTTGGCGGGAATGCCGTTGCGTTCGGGAGAGTCGCCATAGCGTCCAAAAGCGGTGCCGATTTTGCCCTCTTTGCGGGCGGCAAAAACGATGGTGCGGACGATGTTCCGGGCCAGGGTCTTCTGGAAAATCCCCCGGTACACCACCTCCACTGCCACAGTGCTCATGTTGGGGAGGCCTCCTCGGTGTTTGATGCGGCATTATAGCACGGGA
The DNA here is from genome assembly GCA_965197635.1 of Dehalococcoidia bacterium. Lineage (GTDB taxonomy): Bacteria > Chloroflexota > Dehalococcoidia > Lucifugimonadales > UBA3495 > Bin87. Next base: position 1,176,970 of record CBDANN010000008.1, on the reverse strand, counting down.
GGGCGGGGGATACCGGATGGCATCGAAACGCTCATCATGTTTCAGCTACCAGCATGTCGCCGATATCTAACGTAGAGGGTGACGGCTTGCTTCAGAGTGGCAGACCCGTTTCTTAAGTCACCGTTGATCGGTATGTTGTGTCTGGGTCGGATGTTCAGTTCCTGGTCGCGAGTACTATATGTCAACCTAGCGAGTAATTTCTGGCACTGGTCGGCGTCAAAATGATCATCCAAGTCACCTTCAAATTGCTCCACACGTTTGCAGTTGCTTACGCGGGTTCTGACGGCCGTGTCCTGAATTTTCCCGACTTCACGCAAATATCCGGCGAACCTCTCCCATTTGCTTTGCGGATTTTGTGGAGGGTGGATTTTGAGTGGTTCGTAACCGATGGCGGGGGTGTCCGGGGCCGGCGGGTCAGCAATTTGAGCCATTTTTTGTGATGATGCCTGATTCAGGGCATTTGAGATGTCCGTAACTCCGGCCTGTCCAATTGCTTTTTCGGTCAAGATCAGGTTGTGCGCATTGGTGTGCTCGTAGTATCTCGCAAATTCGGGGACCATCGCGTGAGGGATCATTACGGCAAGCCGTACCGAAAAAACATTGTCGAATACAACTGCAATCACTACCTCGAAATCCCGTCGGTCAAGATTCCGTATCGCACTGAATTGCACCGAGTTACCTTCGTCCTGACGCCCTTTGATTTGATACCGAACGCCGTTTTTGTCAACGGCGTCAAACCCCGCTTGAGAGTTCCCTTTTTTCATCAATCCCATGGCTCGGCAAACGAGCCATTCTGTGTAGTCGCCGACTGGATTGTTACGGGTCGTGACCACGCCACGGCGGCGCAGTTCATCGATAATCTTGCTATGAGTTTGGAGCAGTTCAATCTCTGACATTTGAGTTAAGTCGCCCATATTAATGCCTTATCCACTCAGGCGTCGCTGCCGGGTCAATGACATCCAGCGTATATGATACACTGCCAAACGATTTTCCCGAACGAGGAGTCTTCAATCATGCCCCAACGAATGAAAGCCGGCGAGGCGGTGATCGAACTGCTCCGGCAGGAACGCGTGAGCAAGATCTTTGGCATCGTTGGCTCGTCTTTTCTGGATGTGCTGGACCCGCTTTACGACCGGGACGACATGGAGTTCGTTGGGGTACGGCACGAGCAAGGGGCCGCCCTGATGGCTGACGGGTACAGCAGGATCTCCGGCGCTCCGTCGGTGTGCCTGGTGACTAACGGGCCGGGAGTGCTGAACCTGACTTATGGGATCGGGTCGGCGTATGTCGCGCACTCCCCGGTGGTTGTGCTGGCGCCGTCGGCTTCGCGGGATCACCAGCACCTGGATTCCACCCAGGAATTTGACCAGGTTGCGCTGTTTGAGCCAATCACCAAGGCCAGTTTCGCCATCAACAAGATCGAGCGTTTGCCGGACGCGCTGCGCCAGGCGTTTCGGATCGCCACTTCCGGCAAAATGGGGCCGGTGCTGGTGGACATACCGCGTGACCTGTTGCCGGGCGCTGAAGTTGAAGTAGATTTGCTGACGCCCGACTCATATAGGACGGGACAGGGCCATTCGCGAGGAGACCGGGCGCAGGTTGAGGCGGCGGCGCGTGAAATTCTGGCGGCGCGTCGTCCGGTGATCGTGGCCGGCGGCGGCGTGGAATGGAGCCTGGCGGATGCCCATATCGCTCGGCTTTCGGAACTGACGGGAGCGCCCATCGTTACGTCTTACGGGCGGGCGGATGCGGTGCCCAACGATCATCCCAATTACCTGGGGCACTTGGGAAGGTTGGGAGCGCCGGAAGGCATCGACGCCGTGCGGAACGCCGATGTCATCGTGGCCGCTGGCACGAGATTGGGGCAGTCCACCACGTTCTTTGACCACCGTTTCATTCCCGCCGAAGCGCGCATCGTGCATATTGAGATTGACCCCAAGGAAATCGGGCGCATCTATCCGATAACGGTGGGTGTCGAGGGCGACGTCGGCGCGGTGGTCGAGGAAATCAACGGCATTGTCGCCGAAGCGGAGCTGCGGCCCGACGCCGATTGGACCGGCCGGGTAGCCGGATGGAACGCGGCTCGGGCGGCACGATTGGCGTCCGAAACCGAGTTGGTCGGCGACTACATCAAACCGCAGCGGGTGTACGCCGAGTTGCGGAAGGTAATGCCCCGGGACGCCATCATCGCATTGGACGCGGGGCTTGCGCCGAACTTCGGGCAGGACCGACTGAACTACTACCAGCCCCGCAGCTTAATAATGGCCCTTGATCTCGGCGGGCTGGGGTTCAGCTTCCCGGCGTCCATTGGAGCCAATTTCGCTGCTCCGGACCGGCCCGTGGTGAACTTCAACGGAGACGGTGGGTTCCTGTTCAACGCGCAAGAGTTCGAAACCGCGGTTCGGTACGGTTTGAAGAACATCTCGGTGGTGATGAACAACGACTGTTGGGGTTCGGAGAAGGCGTATCAGAGGTACGCGTTCAATGAAAGGTACGTGGGGGCGGACACGGTGAACCCCAGGTTTGACAAATACGCCGAGCTGTTCGGGGGAACTGGATTCTACGTTGACCGCCCCGAGGACATCGCGGACGCTTTCGCCCAGGCGCTGGCGGTGGACGGGCCGAGTATTATTGAAATCCCCACTGACCCAGATGAGATGCCGCGACCGGCTCGGTTGGCGGAAGTGCAAGCGCCGACGTCGGGCGGTTAAGCAACATGGCGACCAACGAGATCATCAAGCCGACGGACGTTGACATCACGGGCAACGCCATCATCATCAACTGGGATGATGGCCACCGGGGCATCTACCCCCACCGGATGCTGAGGTTGCGCTGCCCCTGCGCTTCCTGCGTAGAGGAGATGACGGGACGGGCCTTGTTGGACCCGGACAGCGTGCCCCAGGACGTGCGGGCGTTGGACCAGATGGCGGTAGGCCAGTACGCGTTGCAGTTCCTGTGGAGCGATGTCCACTACACCGGCATCTACACCTACCGCGCCCTAAGGGCGGCCTGCACCTGCATAGCCTGCAACGAAGCACGGGCTGGTCAGCCCTAGCCGGCGGAATGCTCGGCGCCCGTCTGGGGGGTGTCGTCGGTTTCGGTGGGTTCGTTGCCGCGGAAAGTTCGAGCGGGACGGTTGCGGAGCTTGGGCGACGTGAACGTATCCGACTTGAAAGAGAAGTTGGAAATCTGCCGGGTCGCTGGCAGGCCGCAAGATTTGCAGTCGATGGGATCGTCGGCGCGGGAAACTGGGCGGATGGTTTCGAAATCGGCTCCGCAGTCGCCGCAGTGATACTCGTAGATTGGCATAGACACCTCCAGCCGGGGATTATATCCTAACGCAATTTTACGTTGAAACGTGGGGACAGCAGCATGAGCAATCAAGTCACTGAAGTGGTGATAATTGGCGGCGGGGCGGCCGGCTGTGTGGCCGCGTACTACCTGGCCGAGAACGGTGTCAGAGCAACCATCATTGAGCGTGATGGCATCGCGGAGAAGGCGTCGGGCTACAACGCTGGGGGCCTGAACCCGCTTGAAGGGCACGGGTGGCCCGAGCCGCTCCAGCCGATGGCGCTGCAATCGTTCCGTCTGCACCGGGAGTTGTGGGAGTCATTGCCGGACGAAACCGGGATCGACTACCACGGTCGGATCGCATCCATTCTCAAAGTTGCGCTGGACGAGGAAGAACTGACGGAGTTACGGGAGACGTTGGAGATATTCAACAACGCGCCGGAACCCGGGTTTTCGGCGGAATGGTTGGAACGAGAGGACGTGTTGGCTCTGGAACCACGTATAACGCCTGAAGTCATCGCCGGCGTAAGGGCGGTGGGCAACGGGGCGATGGACGGTATGGAGTTCACGCAAGCGCTCGCCGCCGCGGCCGAAAAACGGGGAGCGCGAGTTGTAACGGGAAACGCCGTCGGGCTGCGGATTGGCGACAGTGGCGTTGAGGCTGTGGTCACCAACGACGGGGAAATTGCCTGCGGCGCGTTGCTGATCGCAGCCGGTCCCTGGTGCCGGACGGCGGAGCAGTGGCTTGACATCGCGATTCCCGTAGATCCGTTGAAAGGGCAAATCATCAGGGTGAGGCCGGATGGGCCGGGGCTGAATTATGAGTTGATAGGCGGTGGCAGTTCCATGTACGCCAAAACCGACGGACTAATCTGGTGTGGCTCCACCGAAGAGGACGTGGGATTTGACCTGTCGCTGACAGAAGACGCTCGGGCGAGCATCATGCAGAAAGCGACGCGGCTGATGCCGGCGCTGTCTCGCAGCGAGGAGGTTTTGCACACCGCTTGCCTGAGGCCGGTTACGCCCGATTGGCTGCCCATTGTTGGCCAGGCTCCCAATTGGGACAACGTGTACATCTGCACTGGCGGTCAAAAGAAGGGCATACTGCTGGGACCGGCGATGGGCAAGGGAATTGCTGAAATTATCGTCAACGGCGGTACGGAGGTGAGTTTGACAGGATGTGGGCCGGAGCGGTTCGGCAGCATATCCTAGCGGTTGATCGCGCCTGTGCAAAAAATGACGGCCGGACGGAATCAGAACGGCGACCCTTGGGAAGAGCGAACAGGCATACTCAACATACCGACCAGGTTGATCCGCTGGTTTTCCGGCGTTTTCAGTGCGGTTTGGCTTATACTGACTGCCATAACCATCTATCACAGCTTCACCGGCCACGCTGGGCAAAGCTGGGATACACAGACCGTTGGAATAATCACAGCCAGCGCGCCGAACATCGGCTTTGCATTGCCGACGGCGTACGTCTTGACGGAGGCGATTGACATGGTATTCGGAGCATGGTATCGGCAGCGGACTCGTGAGAGGGCGCAAGAAGAAGGCCGCGAAGAAGGCCGGCGCGAAGGGCGTGAAGAGGGCCGGCAAGCAGGAATACAAGAACGGCAAGAACGCTGGTTGCAATGGCTTGAGCGATGGCGACAAGCCGAAGCGAACGGCCAATCCTTTGACGAACCGCCGCCCGGCTTGAACGGAGAATACCCAACTCAGGAGTAAAACCATGACTACCAACGGCACTTCGGGAGCGTTGCGCGATATTCACGTGGTGGAGTTTGGACAATATGTACCCGGGCCGATGCTCGGAATGCTTCTGGCTGACCAGGGAGCGCACGTCATCAAGGTGGAGCGTCCGGGCGGGGACCCGGCTCGGTCGGAACCGGCCTTCGCCACGTGGAACCGGGGAAAGCAGTCGGTAACGCTGGACCTGAAGACCGAAGCGGGCCGTGAGAACGCGCGCCGGCTGGCGGCGCAGGCCGACGTGGTAATTGAGAACTTCCGCCCCGGCGTGGCGGAACGGTTGGGCATCGGGTACGAAGAACTGTCAGCAGGACATGAGGGTCTGGTCTATTGTTCTCTGCCCGGCTACGGCGAGGAACATCCCAGCCGCAACGAGCCCGGATGGGATCCCGTCATCAGCGCGGAAACCGGGTTCTATCCCGAAACCAGCGAAAGCGGCGGCGAACCGCTGTTCACGCCTCTGCCCATCGCCAGCACTTTCGCGGCTTTGCTGGGATCGGTTTCGGTGGCGATGGCCATCAACGCGCGAGACAAGTCGGGTAAAGGCCAGAGGATCGAGGTGCCGTTGCATTCGGCGATGTTCACCGCCATGGGCAGCCGTATCATCAAGTTCAACAACTACGAGTACGTTGACCTGTTCGACTTCCCACGGACGGTCATGTCGCACCCTTATCAGTGCGCCGACGGGCGCTGGGTGTACCACCACGGTATGTTCGAGAGGTTTGCCCGGCAGACACTGACGGCGGCGGGACGCACCGACTGGATCGACGAGGTCGTGCTGCTGTTCGGAAGGCCAGTGGATTCAGAGACGCTGGCGATGTGGCAAGACCGGTTCGCTGAGATGTTCAAAGAGCGAACGGCCTGGCAGTGGGAGGCCGACATCAATGCCCAGGGCGGCGCGTGCACCGTGTGCAAGACGGTTGACGAATGGCTGGTCCACGAGCACGCCGTCAACGCGAAGATGGTGGAGGAAGTCGAAGATGCTGAACACGGCGCCATGAAGCAACCGGGCGTGCAAGTTCGATTGCGGGGGACGCCGGGCGCGATACAGGGCCGCGCTCCCAGACTCGGTGAGCACACCGATGAAGTGTTGGCCGAACTGAACGGGGCGCCGGCGCGATCGGCGCAGAGCAATGGCAGTAACGGCGACATCATGTCCGCTCTGCAAGGGGTTCGGGTGCTCGACCTGTGCATCATCCTGGCGGGGCCGACCTGTGGGCGGACGCTGGGCGAGTTCGGCGCGGACGTTATCAAGATTGACGACCCGACGCGCACCCTTGACCCGGTTGGCTATATCGACGTGAACCGGGGCAAGCGCAGCATCATGCTGAACCTCAAAACCGACGAAGGCAAGGCCGTGTTCTGGAAGCTGGTTGAGACCGCCGATGTCATCGTCGAGAATAACCGCAAGTCGGCGGTGCAACGATTGGGGCTGGGCTACGAAGAGGTCAAGAAGGTCAAGCCGGACATCGTGTACGCGTCGCTGAATGCTTTCGGGTACGACGGGCCGTGGTCGGAACGGGCGGGCTGGGAACAACTGGCCCAGGGCACCAGTGGGATGCAGGTGCGCCGAGGCGGTCGCTACGGGAAGCCCATGCTGTCGCCCTACGCCGTGAACGACTACGGCACCGGGCTGATGGGAGCTTACGCCGTGGCGCTGGCGCTGCACGAACGGAACCGTACTGGCCAGGGGCAATCGGTGGACAGCGGGTTGGCCCTGACGGCTGGACTGTTGCAGTCGCCTTATTTCCTGGATTATGCCGGCTACCAGAGGCAGGACGTCGAAGGGGTTGACGCACGGGGCTATTCGGCCAGCTCTCGGCTGTACCAAGCGGCAGACGGGTGGATGTACGTGCATTGTCCGGACGACGCCGTCTTTGATGCCATGCTATCGGAAATAGAAGTGGATGGGGCGAATGCGGACTCTATTGCCAATGCCTTGAGCCGCGACACCGTTGAACGGTGGATGCAACGGTTGCGGGCTCGCGGTGTCGTGGTGACGCCCAACTTGACGATGGAAGACTACCGGAATGACCCGGTGGTGCGGAACGCCGGTTTCATCGTCACGCGAGAGCACACCGTTTGGGGCAGCGTGGACCATTCCGGCACCACGGCGCGGCTATCGGGGACGCCGCCGCGTCTGGGACCTCCCGCGCCGTATTTCGGGATGCACACTGATGAGATACTAGCGGAGGCCGGGTACTCGTCGTTGGACATTGAAGCGTTGAAGGCGGCGGGGGCGGCGGTAGCGAATCCCTGAGCGGTAAGGAGGGAATGACCCAATGCCGTTTACGCCGTTTCACATGGGGCCGGCCCTGGTAGCCAAAGCGGTGTTGGGCCGCAACTTCAGCATTCCGGTATATGCGTTCACCCAAGTGGCTATTGATGCCGAAGTGCTGGCCGGTTTCGCGTTTCGTGGAGATTTGTCATTCCACAAGGTGATGCACACCATAGCAGGCGGAACCGCGGCAGCCGTCCTGGCCATGGCGGCGCTGCGTCCGGTAATCCGCCCGGGCGCGCGTTGGTGGAACCGTATCACCGGCGCCGGACCTGGCAGCATTTGGTACATAGCCACAGGTCTCGCCTTCCGCTGCGGCTTGGTCAGCATTCTTAGGCGCGTGGGGCCATGTTCTGCTGGACGCGCCGGCGCATTCGCACATGGAGCCGTTGGCCCCGTTGGTGCGCGGCAACTTGCTGGAAGGATTGCTTTCACACCGGCAAACGATGCTTTGGTGCGTTGGGTTGGCGGCGATTGGCGGTGGCCTGATATTGGGGCGTTCGTATGCGTCGCGGGGCGACGCCAGGGCCGGGTCGCTCCGCAGGCAACGAAGACCGGAATCCATCGACGAGATTGCCAAGTCGCTGCGCTCCTCGCGATTACAAAATGGGTATGGGTTTGGTTGGGTCGCTGATGCAAACGGGTGTCGTCCGTGCTAAACTTGCGGCACCTACCTGCCGGCGGGAGGTTCCAAATGTTGAATATCTATAACACCCTGACCAAGACCGTTGAAGAAATCAAACCGATCACCCCGGGCAAGATCACGATGTACACGTGCGGGCCGACGGTGTACCGGTACGCCCACATCGGCAATCTCCGCACTTACCTGATGGCCGACTGGATTCGGCGCATCTTGACCGCTGACGGCAACGAGGTGTACCACATCAAGAACATTACCGATGTGGGGCACATGAGGCAGGAGTTGGCGGAGGCCGGCGGCGACAAGATGATTATGGCCGCGTTGGCCGAAGGCAAGTCCCTTCAGGAGATTGGAGAGTTCTACGCGGACTGCTTCTGGCGGGACGAGGAGCGGATCAACATACAGCCGGCCCACGTGTTCCCCTGGGCATCCCATCATATCCCTGAGATGCTGGAAATGGTGGGTACGCTGATGAACAACGGTGCCGCCTACGAAGCCGGCGGGAACATTTACTTTGACGTGAACAGCTATCCGGAATATGGCAAGCTCTCACGGAACTTCGGCGGCGATCTGTTGGAAGGGGTACGTGCGGAAGCCGACCCGTTGAAGAAGGACCCTCGCGACTTCACGCTGTGGAAGGCCGCCGAGCCGGGTCGGGATGTGAAGTGGGATAGCCCGTGGGGTGAAGGATTCCCCGGCTGGCACATCGAATGTTCGGCGATGGCCCACAAATACCTGGGCGAGCATTTCGACATCCATACGGGTGGCGTGGACAACGTGTTCCCGCATCACGAGGACGAGATTGCCCAGAGTGAGGGGACATTCGGCAGCCAACACGTGAACTACTGGGTGCACGGTCAACATCTGCTGGCCGACGGCGCCAAGATGGCGAAATCGGCTGGGAACGTGTTCCTGATTGAGGACCTGGCTTCCCGGGGATTCGACCCGCTGGCGTTCCGTTACCTATGTATGACGGTGCGCTACCGGCATCGGATGAACTTCACTTTCACCTCGCTGAGGGCGGCGGAGAAGGCGCTGACCGGGTTGCGCAACCGGATCTGGGTTTGGCGCAATATGACCGGCAACGGTTCCGGGCACCACACTTTGAGCAGCGATGGAGAGGCCTGGCGTGGCAAGTTCTGGGACGCGGTCCACCACGATCTGGACCTGCCCACCGCGCTGGCGATCACCTGGGATATGGCTCGTTCGGAACTGTCTCCCGACGACAAGCTGGATCTGCTTTTGGACTTTGACCGGGTGTTCGGGCTGGACCTGGACACGGTGCCGGCCCAATACGAAGAGTTTTCAGCGAACAGCCACGCGATTGAACGCCGGGCGTCCCTCCGGCAACAGGCAGCGTACCGCGACGCCGACGCAATGCGGGAAGAGTTGGTCGCCAGCGGGATGGTGGTGGAAGATGCGGGTCTGGCCACCAGGGTACGACCCCAAACTCCTTTGGAGTTGCAGGAAGCCAAATGGTCGTCGATATCCGCTTCACGAGAAGTGCCGTCGTTGCTGGACCAGCCTGACCTCTATGACTTCACGTTCCTGCTCAACGCCTACGACTACGTGGACGACGTGAGGCGTTGCGTCGAGGCCATCGTGCGTTACTCCGGTGGCGCTTCTGCAGAAATCATTGTGGTGGACAACGGTTCCACCGATGGGACCGGAGAATATTTGGAAGAGGCGCAGGCCGAGCATAGCAACCTCCGCGTGATTCATTGCGACCATGTGTTGGGAGATGCTGCCGGCAAAAATATCGGCTTGAAACAGGCTCGCGGGCGGTACATTGTTCTCCTGGACGCCTCTACGGAGGTGGTGGGAGACATTATGTCGCCGGTGGCGGAGCACCTTGCGGACAACAGCATCGGGGTGTTCGGGCCTTACGGCCTGACCACCGACGATATGCAGCACTTCCACGAGGAAGTGGAGCGCGGCGACGCGGACGCGATGCAGGCTTACTGCATGGCGTTCCGGCGCGCCGACCTGCCCAATGTGGGACTGATGCACGAGTCATTCCGGTTCTATCGCAATCTGGACATCGACTACTGCTTCCAGTTCAAGAACGCAGGATATCGCGTCGTGTGCGACAGCGGGTTGCCATTGGTGCGCCACGAACACCGGCAATGGGAGGAACTGGAAGAGAACCAGCGCGACGAGTTGAGCCGCAAAAACTTCGGGCGGTTCCTCAAGCGGTGGGGCGGTCGGCCGGATCTGCTCATCAATCCCAGCGCGCGGGGGTTCGACACGGGGTTCCGGCACTGATCCAATTTGCGTTCACGGAGATGCGCAGGAAGATCCTGACCACATGGCGATGGCGAAAGTATGGCAAGGCGCATCAGGCCTGGCGTAAATGCAATTATGGTTCCTGGTGACGGTGGTGCTCGCACTGACCATCATAGGGTTGCTGGTCGCTTGGATAACTGCGATTGTGGCATTGGCGTTTGCCTTCAAAGCATCGGCAGAGCTGAGTGAGGGGTGCGAGATGATGTCACGCTGGCACCGTGGGGCCGGAAACTGATCGTTCGGTCCGGTGGTACCCGCTTAATTGCGGCTGCATCGGCAAGATCCCCTCACCAAACTGGAGCAACCAATACGTGACCACCACTTCAATCCAGGACCGGGTTGACGAACTCTTCGCAGACGCCCGTCAGATTCAAGCCCAGGCTGTGGAACGTCTTGAGCGCGGTGACGTCCGTGACGCTGCGGAGAAGGCTTGGTGCGCTACCAAGCGCGCCACCGACGCACTGGCGCTGTCCCGCACCGGAGAGGAGCCTCCCAGCACGCATGACACCACCGAGGCCCTCCTCGCTCTCGCCAGGCAATCCGGCACTTACGAAACACTGGTCGGCCGTTACTTTACCAGGATCAGTTACCTTCACGGCACCTGCTTTTACAGCGGAATTCGCGGCCCGGACACCGAGCGGCGCATCCGGGAAACCGACGCTTACATCGCCGATGCCGAGACCCTCGCCGTCGGATGAGCGCTCACAAGGCATCAGGGCAACAAAACGGGGCGGGTAGGTTTCTAACCCGCCCCTACGCATTGGCGCTATCCGGGTCATCACCCGCGCCCGAACCAATCGGGGTGGACTGCCTGCAGGCCTAGTTGGGGCCAAGCGGCGGGCGCGCCGCATTTTTCCAGCCGTTCTTCCAGGGGCAGGGATTCATCCCAGTAGTAGGCGATGATGCGGCGACCGTTCCAATCGCTGGCGGCATCGGAGGCTATCCATACCACCGGGGCCTGCATCACCTCGGGTTGGATGAGGGCGTCTGCGGTCGAGCCTTCCGGAGGCAGCACCATGTTGGTGGCGGTCGCACCGCCGGGGGTGAGGACGTTGGCGGTCACGCCGGTTCCTTCCAGGTCCTGGGCCATGATGGCGACGAGCGCTTCGTGGCCGGCCTTGGACGGGCCGTAAGGCGCGCCGCCCTTGCGCCACATGGTATCCATGCTGGTGGTTACCCCGATTATGCGTCCGTATCCCTGTTCAACCATGTGGCCGGCGACAGCTTGGGACATCAGGAAGGGGCCGCTGAGGTTCACGGAGATTACTCGCAGCCAGGCGTCGGGCACGATGCTCCAGAAGTCGCTGCGACTGCCCGAAGCGCTGCCGCCGAAGCCGGCGGTGCGTGGGTTGATACCGGCGTTGTTGACCAGGATGTGCAGGCCACCCATTTCGGTGATGGTGCGGTTGACCGCGTTCTGCACTGAATCCGGATCGGTAACGTCGGCGATGATGGGAAGAACGCACTCGTCGCCGCCAATCTCGCGCATATCGTTGGCGGTCTGGTCGAGCCAGTCCTCGTTGATGTCCAGCATGGCGACGCGGGCGCCGGCGCGTACCAGGCCGGTGGTGATGGAACGGCCCATTCCGATGGGGCTGGCAGCGCCGGTCACGATGGCGACTCTGCCCTGCAGGATTTCGGTGTGGGTAGTCATGGTGCTCTCCTCGTGTTGAGTGCCTTGGGGACAATGGCGGAAATGATGATAACCGTTGAACCAGGGGTTGTTAAGAGAGAACGGCACGTATCCTTGACCCTGGGCAGGGGCGGTGTTAGATTGGCCGTCGTGTTTCGTACTACGCATTACGATTTTCGTCGCAAGGATTCCTGATGAGTGAACTGGCCCAACGGGTTCTCGACGGCGAGTTGCGCGGCCTGTCCCGCGTGCTATCGCTGTTGGAACGGAATGATCCTTCCGCTGCGGAAGCGATGGAATGGTTGGACCCGCACACGGGGAAGGGATATACGATCGGGATAACCGGGCCGCCGGGAGTGGGCAAGAGCACGCTGGTGGACCGGCTGACCGAGCACTTGCGTGGGCTTGGCCTGACGGTTGGGATACTGGCGGTTGACCCTACCAGCCCGTTCACCGGCGGGGCGCTGCTGGGTGACCGGATACGTATGCAGCGGCATTACCTGGATGACGGGGTGTTCATCCGCAGCGTGGCGACGCGGGGACAGTCGGGTGGGCTGCCGCGCATCGTGAAGAGCATGGTGCGCGCGCTGGACGCAGCCGGCAAGGACGTGACGCTGGTGGAGACGGTCGGCGTTGGACAGACCGAATTGGGCATCATGGGCGTTGCCGATTCGGTGGTGGTGGCGATGACGCCGGAATCGGGGGACTCAATCCAAACGCTTAAGGCCGGCGTGATGGAAATTGCCGATCTTTATGTTATCAACAAGGCCGACCGGGATGGGGCCAACCAACTAGCCGCCGCAGTTACGGCGATGCTGCATATGTCGGATTTAGGTTCTGGTTGGAATCCGTCGGTGCTGTTAACGCAGGCATACGCTAACGTGGGCATCGCCGAGCTTTGGGATATCGTCGGAGCGCATCGGGATTACTTGAGCGATACGGGCGAGTTGCAGCGGCGTCGCATGGAGCGTCGGCGGCAGGAGTTTCTGGAGACGGTCCAGGAGGAGTTGTACCGGCGCATCGCCGGACGGTTGGCCAGCGATGCAGCGTTAGGGAAACTGCTTGAAGAGATTGACGGAAAGACTGCGGAACCTTATGCGGCGGCGATGGGGTTGCTGGCTGCGGACAGTAGGTTGGAGCGACTGCTGGGCAACACGGCGGCACTTTGAGCGAGTGCGTCCGCGGGTGATATACCTATGGGCAACGAGGTTCGGCCGCGGGTTGACGGCGACGATTCGCTATTAGCATCGGTGGCGGGGGTTCCGCTGACCCGGATGGCACGCACCGCGTTGTGCCTGATTTGGGTCGGATTCTGGTCGGCGCGTATCCTGCTGACCGACGCGCTGTACTATTTCCAGCAAATGCGGCTAAAATTGGCGATAATGGAATCGCTGGGCGATGAGCCGGTTGACCAAGCTTTCAGCGTGTGTATGATATGGCTGACCGTGGAAGTCATCATTGTCGCATGGTCAACCTTGAAAACAGGAGGGAAAATGCTTTTTGCCAAGACTACTCCCAGCTTCAGACAACAGGTTGCGGAGACATTAACGATAGAGCAGCTGGAAGCCGTCCTGGAAAAGAAGCGCAAGAAAGCCCAGCGGGACAAAGAAGCCAAAGCGAACGGCAAGAAGGGCTAACCTTGCGCCGGCTGTCGAATTGCTGGTTTGCTCCTATGCGCGTAGCCGGAGAACTTCCGCGTTTGCTGCGCCGGAAATTCGATAGTGGCTCAGTTGGGGATTTAGAGCGTTGCGGGCAGTTACAGACAGGGCATCGCGAGAGACAGCATACACCCAATTCACATGGCGCACATAGCCCGGGTGATCAAAATCATCCCCGGTTGCGAGGTCAACCCAAGTAACTATTCGATGGTTGACATCGGATTTGACCGTGCCAATATGGTACAGCCTACGTTGCGGATCGTAGGTAACGACGCTATCGCCAATCCTAACTTCACAGGAAAAACGCCTGAGCATACCGACGATGTTTAGGAACGCACCCGGGCTTTCGTATGGATAAGTTTCGCGCAAAAACTGCCTGATATTCGCGTTGGTATCCGTGGTATTAATGGGGCCCACCGCGCCCCATCCAAGGTACGCAACGCCTCCGTTCAGGAAACGGTCGATTACAGTGCCATCCTTCCCGGCGCGCACCATCCACGTCTTCGTGTTGGTGGGTTCCATAAGTTGTTGGCCTCCCGATGCAACCACCGCAAGGGGCGACCACAAGGGTCGCCCCTACCAATACCTATAGTTAGTTGCGGTTTTCCCCGTCGGCGTTCGCCCCAGTGCCCGTGTTGCCCCGGTTGTTGCCGCCGTCCGACGGGTTCATGCCGCCCATGCCGAGGAAGGGGGAGAGCATGGAGGTGAACTCCATCGGGAAGATGAACTTGGTTGATGGACTGGAACCGAGGGATTTCAGGGTCTCGAAGTATTGGAGGCTCATGGTGCGGCCGTCAACAGTGCTGGCCACGCTGTAGATGCGCTGCAGGGCGGTGCTGAAGCCGTCGGCGCGGAGCACGGTTGCCTGCTGGTCGCCTTCGGCCTGGAGAATTTCCGATTCGCGCTGGCCCTGGGCTCTAAGGATTGCTGATTGCCTCTCGCCCTCGGCCAGGTTGATTTGAGCCTGGCGCTGGCCCTCAGACTCGGTGATCTCGGCGGTACGGATGGCATCGGCGGACTTCTGACGTTCCATGGCTGCCTTGACGCCGGGAGGCGGATCAACCTCGTTTATCTCCACCTGCGACACTTTGACGCCCCAGCGAGTGGTGACCTCATCCATGCGAATTTGCACGTCGTCGCGGATCCGCTCGCGCTCCGACAGCGTGGTCGCCAAGTCCAGGGAGCCGATTACGGACCGCAGCGTGGCGAACGCGAGGTTGATGACGGCGGCCTCGAAGTTCTGCACTTCCAAAACGGCGCGGTCAACCTGGTCCTCCATGACACGGTAGTAGATGACGAAGTCCATATCCACGACGACGTTGTCGGCGGTGATGTACTTTTGCGTGGGCACGCGGGTGACCCGCTCCCGGAGGTCAACCTTGGTCCCGTGGTACAGGATAGGGATCAAGATGCGCAGCCCGGGCCCGCGCGTGCCGATATAGGTGCCGAAACGTTGGAGCACCATGCGCTGGTATTGCTGGACTACTACAATCCCTGCGGCCATGTTGAAGCCTCCTTATTGGCATCTGTGATGGCGACGTAGTTGGTGTCATTCTAGCATCATTCCTGCCCCTCAACAGCCGCCGGGCCCGAAACGGACTCCACGGTGATTAGCAGGCCATCGACGGCTACCACCCGAACTCGACGACCGGCGGGTATCGTCAAACCATCGTTGCTGACGCCGGACCACGTTTCATCCGCCAGGGCCACGACGCCCCTGGGTCGCAGC
This sequence comes from Dehalococcoidia bacterium, assembly GCA_965197635.1. Classification (GTDB taxonomy): domain Bacteria; phylum Chloroflexota; class Dehalococcoidia; order Lucifugimonadales; family UBA3495; genus Bin87. The sequence goes on along the minus strand of CBDANN010000008.1, from coordinate 1,161,709 downwards.
GCCGACGTGACAGTGCCGGTTTGGCCGACCAGATGGGCCGGCGAACTGCGGCCATCTCTGCCACTACTGCCGGGAACCGCGCCTTGCCTTCTCCAACGTGTACGGGACATGATGACTTCGTACGCCAGGTAACCGGCGGCGATCAGCAGGGCGCCGCCTACACCGACCAGCACCCAGCGGTTCACCGACACCGTAGGGAAGCTGGCCGGAATGATTTTTCCGCCGCCAAAATCGCCGAACAACAGCAACCCGCCGACGATGAGACTGACGACGGCGCCAATGCCCAGAGCTCCGAAGCCGGACACGAAGATTTCCAAAGCGGCCAGTACGACGGCCAGGATGATGAATGCGACGCCCGCCCAGTTGAATGGCAAGTTGCCCAACGCAAGGAAGCCCAGCCCCAGGCAAATGATGCCGGCGACGCCCGGCCCGATGGCGCCGGGCGTCAACATTTCGAACACCAGGCCCAAGCTACCCAGGGTGAGCAGCAGGAAGGCAATGTTGGGGTTGGAGATGAAATCAACGAATCGCTCCCGCCACTGCATCTTTATCTCTTGGACGTCGGCCTCGGCGACTTGCAACGTTCGCTCGCCGGCAGTAGTCATCACGACCAGCCCATCTACTTGCGACAGTAAATCGTCCATGTCGTCGGCGATAAGATCTATGATATTCGCCTCCAACGCTTCGCTGGCGCTATACGATGCGGCGGAGCGGACGGTCTTTTCCAGCGCGTCGGCATCCCGCCCGCGTTCCTCGGCGATGGCTCGGATAAGGGCGGCGGCATCGTTGGTAACCTTGTCGGCAAGAGTCTCGCTGATCTCCTCGCCGCTGCTGGAAACTGGTGTCGCCGCGCCGATGTTCGAGCCGGGGGTCATGGCCGCAATGTTGGCGGCGGCGGTGATGAATGTCCCGGCGGAACCCGCGTGGGCTCCTCGTGGGGATACGAAAACCACGACAGGCACAGGAGACCCCAAAAGGGTTTCCACTATCTCACGGGTGCTGCTATACAACCCGCCGGGCGTGTCCAGCTCGATCACCAATAGCTGCGCGCCGGACTCGGTGGTGCGCTGGACAGCCCGGTCAATTACGCGAGCCTTGACCGGGCTGATGGTGTCTTCAATCCGCAGGCGGAGAACGGTCTCCGTTTGCGCGCCGGCAGGATGATGTCCCATAACCATGCCGGTTAGCCCCAGGCAGATGAGCAGCGCCCACGCCGCCAGGGTCGCGACCCGCCTCGGTAAACCCGGTTGCATTGAACGATTGCGTAACGCTGGTGTCATAGGATCCCACCTGTTTCCTATAATCAGGCCGGCCACAATGCATGTCAATCGCGCGGTTTGACTATGCCCGACGGGTGCCAATACAATGCGGCCAGTTGAATAGACCGACAGGAGTGAAAACCCCTATGGATTACCAGTATATTCTGTCAGAAAAGGAACGGGTTTCCCGATTCGAAGGCAGCGGGGATCGGCGCCGGGAGAAGGTGGGACACGTTGCGTTTCTGACCATGAACCGTCCGGAAGTGCTGAACGCGATGAACCGGCAGTTGACCGAGGAGCTGCACGACGCGGTGCGCCAGGCAAACGAAGACCCGGAGATTGGCTGCATCGTGATCACGGGCGCGGATACGCATCCACGAGTTCCGGCGTTTACGGCGGGCGGTGACATTCACGAGCAGCGCGAAGATCAGGCGGCGCTCAACACCGGCAACCTGACCCGGGAAGATATGGACGAGCGTTCAGTGCGCCGGCAGCGCGGCGGGTACGATGTAAGCGCCTCCGACAAGCCGGTGATCGGCATGATCAACGGCCTGGCCTACGGTGGCGGCGCAGTCCTGTCATCGTCGCTGGATATAAGAATCGGATCCGACGCGGCGCGTTTCCGGTTCTTGGCGGCGGCATACGGCCGCATCAACAGCACCTGGACGCTGACCAACCAGGTGGGCTGGCCCCAGGCCAAAGAGCTGCTGTTCACGGCGCGGATTGTCGAGGCTGAGGAAGCCTATCGCATCGGCCTGCTGAACCATCTCGTGCCCTCCTATCGGCTGCGCCAGAAGACCATGGAAGTGGCTACGGAAATTGCCACCAATGACACGCCTTCGGTGATAGGCATCAAGCGTCTCTTGTTGCAACACATGGGCGAGAGCCTGGAGCAGCAATGGGCGAATGAAAAGTACTTCACCACCGAAATACAGCGGGGCACGCTGGCCGAAGAAGCGTTCCCGGAATTCCTGGCGCGGCGCGGCCGGCCAGTTCGCGGCGGCTAGCAGGCCCTGGTTTTTCAAATCGTGCGGGCCCGCCCTGTGACCAGGACGGGCCCGTTTTTATCGGCCGACGTGGTAGCGTTTATGGCGCGTCGTGGCGCCGGTACTCGGGATGTTTGGCGAGCTTCTTGGTGTCACCCTGCCAAGCTGTGTTGCCCTCGGCATCGATGACGGTGTAGGCCACAGGCGAACGTGTGGTTGCGCCGCCACTCGGAATAGCGTAGTGCAAGTAGCGGGTGGTCAGCGTATTGGCAATGGGCTGAACTGGCGACGTCACCCTGGCAACCAAGGGTTGATCCAAGATCTTTTCCAACAATCGGTTCACACGGTTAACGCTATTCTCTATGAGTCGCATATTCCCCCTTATGTCGGCGCACGCCCCCATGCCTTCTTTAACCGATTATACGCGATTGAGCGATTTGTGCAGGTAAGTTTGCCGCTGGGACGCACCCGAGCGTACATCAATCCGCTTGTGCAGGGCAATTACGCATCCAGTATCCCCTTGGTACTGGGTACCTGGCCGACGGCGCGGGGGTCGGGTTCGACGGCATCGCGGAGGGCGCGGGCCAGCGCTTTGCAAAGGGCCTCCGCCTTGTGATGCGGGCTGACACCGGCGAGGACCTTGGCGTGCAGGTTGATGCGGGCCTCTATGGCGAAGGATTCGAGAAAGTGGGCGACGAGGTCGCCGGAGAGAGTCTCCACCATCGTGTCGTTCAAGGTGGTTTCCACAGAGGCGTAAGGTCGTCCGCTCCAGTCCACAGCAACCATGACGAGGGTTTCGTCCAGCGGGACAATGGCATGTCCCATGCGCCGGATGCCCCTGGGTTCGCCCAGGGCCTGCCCGAACGCCCGGCCCAGCATGATGGCGGTGTCCTCCACCAGATGATGCCAGCCGACGTGGGTATCCCCACGCGCTTTCAGGTCGATGTCAAACAGTCCGTGGCGGGAAATCTGGCTGACCATGTGGTCCAGGAAACCGTTGCCGGTGTCCACGTCGTAACGACCCTGCCCGTCCAGGTTGACGCTCACCGCGATGTTGGTCTCGCCGGTGGCTCGTTCCAGGGCGGCGGTGCGGGACGGGATGTCAAGGGCGGTCATTGTCCGCCCCCTTCCAGGATGGCCTTAAATCCGGCGATCACGGCGTCGGTTTCTTCGGGTTTGCCGACGCTGGAGCGGATGTAATCCCGGAGCAGCTCGTTGTCGAAGTAGCGAAGGAACACGCCACGGCGGCACATCGCCTCGTACACTTCGTGTCCCCGTCCATCGGGCATTTTGCAGAGGATGAAATTGGCTTGGGAGGGCCAGGCCTTGATGCCGGGGATGTCGCCCAGCAGCCGATACATCCGGGCCCGTTCGGTGACGATGGCATCCACCCGTTCCAGCAAGTTGCTGGTGTCGGACAGAGAAGCAAGCAACGCGATCTCCGCTGCCAAATTCACGTTGTAAGGAGGCTTCATTCCCATCATGGTTGCAGCGAGCTCGGAGTCCATGGCGCCGGCGCCGATGCGCAAACCGGCCAGTCCGGCCCACTTGCTGAAAGTTCTCAGCACCACCAAATTGCGGTACTCGGGAAGCAGCGGCATCAGGGTTTGTCCGCAGAAGTCGTAATATGCTTCGTCGGCGACCACCAGCAGGCCGGTATCCAGCAGGGCGCGAGCCTGGGCTTCCGTGACCAGGTTACCCGTAGGGTTGTTTGGGCTGGGAAAGAAGATCGCCTTGGTACGCGGATTGATGGCGCCTTTGATAGCCTCGATGTCGATGTCAAAGTTGTCGTCCCTGGGCACCGAGATGGCGTGGGCGCCGGCAACGTCCGCCGAAAACGAATACATGCCGAAGGTTGGTACCGGGATAATGATTTCGTCGCCCGGCGCCAGGAACATTCGCATCAACAGGTCGATGATCTCGTCGCTGCCGTTCCCGGCGACGATGTTGTCGTCCGGGACGCCCAGGTAATCGGACAGCGCGGCGCGAAGGCGGCGTTGCGAAGGGTCAGGGTAATGATTGTAGTCGCGGAAACTGCCCAACGCCTCGGCCACCTGGGGCGACGGGCCGTAGGGGTTTTCATTGCCGTTGAGGCGGATGACCTGCTCCAGGGGGATGCCGGCTTCTTCAGCCAGCGTTTCGCTGGGAGACACTCCCTGGTAGGTCTTGAGCCGGCTGATGTGGGGTAGGAGCAGGTCTTCTATGTTAGGCATCGGAACGTTGTCCTGATGTGAGCGAGCAGGGCAACCACAAGGGTTGCCCCTACGTTTGGGTCATAGCAGCGATGTGATCCAGGCGAGCCCGTACGGCCCCGGCGTGTCCGGGCAACCCTTCGGCTTCGGCAATGCGAACGGCGGCGGCTCCGAGATCGATGAATCGCTGGGGGCTAAGGCCGACAACAGGCATGGTACGTAGGAAGTGGTGGACGCTGAGCGCCGAGCTGAACCGAGCGGTGCCGCCGGTGGGCATCACGTGCGAGGGGCCGGCGATATAGTCGCCCATTACCTCCGGGGAAAATTCCCCGAGGAACAGGCCACCGGCGTTGCGTACCTGCCCGGCCCACGCCCAGGGGTCCGCGACCATGAGGCAGAGGTGTTCGGGCGCGATGTGGTTCGCCACTGCAATGGCGTCGTCGAAATCGTCCACCAGGACGATACAGCCCTGGCGATCCAAAGAGTGGAGGATGGTATCGGCGCGGGGGTTGCCGGCAATCTGCGTGTCGAGTTCGGTTTCCACTGCCGCGATGAGGCCTTCAGAATCGGTAACCAGTATGGCGGACGCCATTGGGTCGTGTTCGGCTTGGGCAATGAGATCGGCGGCGCAGAAAACGGGATTCGCCGTTTCGTCGGCCAACAATATGGTTTCGGTAGGGCCGAATACGCCATCAATATCCACCTGGCCTTGCACCATACGTTTGGCGTAGGCTACGAAGACGTTGCCGGGTCCGCAAATCTTGTCCACCTTGCGGATGCTCTCAGTGCCGTAGGCGAGCGCGCCGATTGCCGGCACGCCGCCGACCTGATAAACGGCGTCGACGCCGGCGATTTTAGCCGCGGCCAGCACGGTTGCGTTCAACGGTTCTTGACCGCGACGGGGAGTGGTCAGCACCACCTCGCGGACGCCGGCCACCCGGGCCGGTATGGCGGTCATCAGGACAGTGGACGGATACGCCGCGGTGCCGCCCGGAGCGTAAAGCCCCACCCGCTCCAGAGGGCGTACCAGTTCGCCTAATCCGGCGCCCAAATCAACCCAGTCGCGGGGCAAGGTCGCTTTGTGAAACTCCCTTATCCGTTTGGAGGCCAGTTCCAAGGCCTGTTTCAGGTCGGATGGGGTTTCCTCCCAAGCCGCTTCCAATTCCGAGGGTGGCACCTGCAAATCGTCCAGTTCGGCGCGGTCCAGCAATTTGGCGTAGCGTCGGACGGCGGCATTGCCTTCGTCGCGGACATCGCGCAGCATCTGCAAAACGGAGGATTCCGGGGTCGCGTCAGCGCCGAACAACTCGCGAGTGCGCCGCAGTACCTCGTCGGGCAGCGACGACAGGTCGAGAGGGTCGATGCGGGTGAGCGCCGATTCCGCGGCATCCAACCCGCGCAACTGTTTAAGTCGCACTGAGGTACTCCCTGGCATGGGTTTTGGTTTCGTCGATAACGCGCTGGCGATAGGCGTCGATGAGTTCGTGAGGGATGCGCTCGTAAACGCGTTCCAGGCTGTTCGGCATCTGTTCGAGGAAACCGTCCACCACCGTTTGCACTTCGTCGTTGTCGCGATACATACGATTGAGGGCGCGCTTGAGGCGTTCCCAGGTGAAATCCCACCCCAACAGCCGGGCGACCCAACCACGCCACTCGTCAATGAGCTCGTCCTGCAGGAACTCCAGGGCCGGCATCTGGTCAACCGCTGCTATGGCGTCGTTTTCGATCACCAGGCCACCATTGTCGGCAAGCGCGATCCGGTCCATATCCAGCTGCAGAGCGCGGTCCCAGATATGGCCTTCGATCTCGGAGTCGGTAACCCTGTCTTCGGAACCAAAATGGGGCCGGAACACGGTGGTAATCCATACTTCGTCGGCCACCAGGTGGCTGACGTAGCCCAACAGGAAAGCGCGGGTCTGGGGAGTGATCCCGTTGGCCGAGCCCGCCAGTTGGGGATGAAGTTCAAACATCCGCTGCACACCGGTTCCTACCCGCGAAACCGACAAGTCTGAAAAGTGGGTGCGCGCCCGGTCCCACTTGGTCATCGCCCGAATATCGGGGGTAGTGGAACCCAGGTAAGCAGCGCCCGGATGGTCGTGGGCGTAACCCCAATCCAACTCAGTGGCAACCTGCTGGCAAAGGTAGATGTGCATCGGCAGGTTAGGCATGGGTCGCGCAACTCCCATTCATGGCGGAGATACGGTCCATCAGTCCGGCAAATGCCTGGGACTGCCCTTTGAACAGATACGAAAGTTGGGCCGCGGCGATGTCCACCCCGCCACATTCGCGCAGGTGAGACACTGCTTCCAACAGCCGGGTTTTCCGTATCAGCAGCGAGACGGCGTACCAATCCGCTTCTTCGACGCTGAACACGCGAGCGACAGTGGGGCCCTGGATGCCGGCCATTTCGGGCCGGGCGAGTATCATCGCGCTAACGTCCTCGGCGGTACGTCCCTGTACGTTCGCGGTGATCCGGTAATAAGGCTCGGCGCGAAGGCGGGCTTCCAGCATTTCGGTGAAAGACTGCGCGAGTCGGAGGTCGTCCGGGCAACCGGCAAGGGCGGAAGGGTTGGCGATCAGGCACGCTTGCGAGGTCAGTATGGTGCCGCCTTCCAGGGTCTTCAATCGGTTTTCGCGTAATGTGGCGCCGGTGGCCGAAAGGTCGGCGATGAGGTCAGCGTACCCGGCGATGGGGGCCGCTTCCAGGGTTCCGCTGGCCGGCACCAGGGTAAAGAAGTTAATGCCACGCTCGAACAGGTAGCGCCGGAGCAGACGGGGATACTTGGTGGCGATGCGAAGTTGCCGGCCTCGTTCATGGAACTCCAGCGCCAGATCAGCCAGGTCGTCGATGGAAGTCACATCTAGCCACGATTCGGGTACGGCCAGCACGTAGTCGCAGCGACCGAACTCCAGATCCTCCATGACCGGTACTACAGCGTCATCGTCGTGCCGATACTCCATCAACCGGTCAAGGCCGGTGATGCCCATCTCCGCGCTGCCTTCCTCCACCTTGGAAGTAATGTCGGCGGTCCGTTGGAACAGCACGTCGATGCCTGGTATAGCCGGAATTGATCCGGTGTAGCGGCGCGAATTGGGACGGTTGACCTTCACGCCGCACGACGTGAGGAAGCTCATGGTGGGATCGCCCAACTCACCGTCGCTTGGTATCACCAGTCTCAAATCGTCACCCCAGGATTACGCGGTGATGGTACGGACGTATTGACCTTTTGCGGTATTTCCGCCAACGTCCAAAATGGCGACGTCACCCTGGCGGCGCAAATCGGCAACCGCTCGCAGCGCCGCGCTGGGATCGTCTGCGTGGTCAGGAATTACCAACACCGCATCAGGGAATGGAGCCGGTCGGTCGTTCTCAGTCATTGCCGCCAACAGCAGTTCCAACGTGTACGCGAACCCGAGGGCCGGAACCGGGCCAGGCGCGCCCAGGGCGCGGGCCAGCGCGTTATACCGTCCGCCTCCGCCCAACACCGCTTCATCGTCGCCTTGTACGATATCGAAGATGATCCCGTTGTAGTAGGAGATGCCCCGGGCGAGGGAGAAATCAATCCGCAGGCATCCGGCGACCGACGGCTCATCGTTCACCAAAGACACCAACTGCGCCATCCGGTCGATAGCCGCAGAATCCGCGCCCGCGGCCGCCACGATGGATTGGGCTTGCGGGAGCGCCGAGGCGGGATCGCCACGAACGGCGGCCAACTGGCTGGCCAGAGCCAGGCCGCGTTCAATGGCGTCGGGTGCATCGCCGCCGCGCAGCTTGCGCAGCAGTCTATCGATTATTTCATCAGGCGAACGTCGGCCCAGCGGTGTGTCGGGTGAAGCGTTCCAGCGCATGAACCCGGCAAGCACCGAGCGGGCAACGCCGTCCGACATTCCCGCTACCGCGGCTGCCAGATGAGACTCCTCCTCGGGCAGCCCGATGCCGGATACGATGTGCAGCTCGGCGGCGCGACGCAAGGCTTCGACCAAGCCTTCCTGGTTATCTCCGATGCGGTTCATGTTGGAGACGATAAACGCGCGAGCGCGGTCCGCCAGACCCACGCTGTCCAATACGCTGTCCAACACGTCCAGATCGGCCAGCCTCAAGACACAACCGGAGATTCCCAATTCTGCGGGGATGCCGGCCGCCAACGCCAACAACTCAGCGTCGGCCAGGACGCTGTCGGATCCCACCAACTCGGCCCCGACCTGGGTGAACTGCCCCCTGCCAGCGATGTTGCCGGCATCGTAACGAAATACGGGGCCGGCATATTGCCAGCGGGCCAGCGGCGCCTCGCTGGAATCTCCATTGGTTTCCAAGTAGTGCCGCATGATCGCGGAGGTGAATTCGGGGCGCAGGCTCACCGGGTTAGAACCAGGGTCGGTGAAGGAATACATCCGGGAAGCCAGGTCGCCACCTGATTTGCGGAGAAACAGCTCGGTGGCTTCCAGGATCGGGACTTCCAACGGGGCGTACCCGAAGCGCGAAATGAAATCGGCCAACCGCCGCTCCACCGCCCGCTTTTCGGCGCTGACGGCGGGAGGCAAATCACGCATTCCGGGCAGGAGACGCACCGGGCGGGGTTGATCTGGCACGGCTGGGGCAATCATCGCCGGTTATTGTACCACCAACAGGCTGAGGAGTCGGTTGACGAAACGGGATACTTTGGGGCGGTCGGCGGCAATCTCACGGGCAGTTAGCCGGCCGTGGTAGAAATGCGTATGGAATCGCTCTGCCGTGTCAAAATCGGTGAACCATTGCGGCCTCCGGTGCAGCGTCACCAGCTGCCTGGCAACGTTTCGCAGCGCACCATGGCTGTCATAGTGCCAGCCGTGTTCCAGCGCTACCGCAATCAGCGCGTGGGCGGCCGCACCCCACAACAGCTCGGCCCCGTTAAGTTCTTCGCCGGCAACGAACTCGTGGACCGATTTGTCGAGAAAATGACGGGCAACGCTAATGTGTTGATTTGGCGGCAGCGTGGTCATAACGCTTGTCCAATTCCCGGACCATTTCGATTACCCAATTGGCAATCATGCGCGCGTCGTCATCGCAGCCGTCGCTCATATCAAAGAAACCGTAGCGCACCTTGTCCGGTTGGTATGACGCCGCGGAAAAGCCACTGAGTAGAGGTTCGTCCTCGTCGTCGTCCAGTTCGTTGAGGCGGACGGCCACATCGTATAGCTCGTCTCGGTTGGAATGAGGCCAGCCGTTGTGCTGCGCAACCGCTGACAAGGCGCAGACCACAGCGTCCCACAACCGTTCGGTTGCGGCCAGCGGATTGCCGGCGGCGAACTCGCGGTCGGCGGCGGCGAGGTACTCCTGGGTTTTTTGGATTTGCTCGGGGGTAATCATTTTGGGTCGCTCACCTTTGTTAGGCTTCTTCTTCGTTGTCCGCGCCTTCGAAGTCGTTAACAACGGGCGTGATTTCCTCAATTAACTTCCGCACTGTTAGGGCAATCTTGCCGCTAAAGTTTTCGTTGAGCGTATCGCTACCCACTTCTATTGCGACACCATGCTGTTGCGCCATGCCGCCGGGGAGACGGCCATAAACTGAATTGTCGTCCAACCATTCATCCAACCCATGCTGATCATGCCGGAACTCTACATACGCCTGCCATTCGCCTGGTCCTTCTTGCGGGTACAAGTTGACGCGGTAATACATACCTCGGCGATTCCATGGCGGGGACGAATACCACAAGCGATAATAGCGTCGCGTTGGCTGGCCGACACCCCAACGGCTCCTTTTGTCAGGTCTGATTTCGTCCGGCAATCCGTTTATGACCAAGTCTCCCACCCGTCTGAGGAAGGGCGTAACCTCGTCGTTGATGTTCCGGGCGAACGTGCGGCTCAGCTTCTCGCCAAGACTGCTGCCGCCGACACCGCTGCCTTCTTGCGAACTGTCGCCGACCTTAACCACATAGTTGTCAATCCCCGGCAAGGGGATGATAGTTGACGCCTGTACGTAGAGCGTATCCGACTGCGGATCGTGGTAGGGTATCAGTTGAACGCAGGTAATCAGGTTTTCGTCGGGGGCTTTTTCGTTGAGCCATAGCACTGCCGAGGTGACTTCCGGAGCGAAGCGGTGGCTGGCCAGGATGATGCGCTGGTCATGGTTCAAAGCTGTGAAGTCATCGGCTTGCAGATGCTGCAGCAGGCGATTGGCGGCCTCCGATTCCGTCGTTTCGCCATAGTTGGCCAACATGCCGATAATGTCGTCGGCAGTGGTATGGCGGAAATAGCTGGCGTACTTGATAGCCTGCCAGTGGGCATCAGCGCCGCTGTCATCGCGCTTCAATTCGATGACCACCAACTTGCCGTCCCAATCCACGGCCAGCAGGTCAAGGCGCTCGCTGGTGCGGTCAAAGCCGCTGAACTCCTTGCCGATTATCAGCAAGTCGTCGCCCAGGATGCCGGGGTTGGCGGCTATCCATTCCTGAATATCCCGCCGTTCCTGAAATCCCAACCTGGAAAACTCCACCTCGGCAATAGCGTCTGATTTCCGGTTTTCAGGGTTGATGCGGAACATTTTGGGTTCGCCGCTCATAACGGTTTTCCTTGTCCGGGCTTTCTGCTCCGTGGTTCCTGGACTCCGGCTTTCGCCGGAATGACGGTGTGGGAACGGCTATGGATGCGCGTTCAACCCGCCGTCAATATAAACCGGCTGGCCGCTGGGGTAGTCGCAGTGCGGCGAGCAGAGATAGACCAGCAGGGCGGCCAAATCGCGGGGATGCCCTTTGCGGCGCATCGGGGTGTAGCGCACCAGCAGTTCCTCGCGCTGGGTTTCCAGCGGGATGTCCTCAGCGGTAGACCAGCCGGAACCCACGGCGTTGACGCGAATCTCGCTGCGGCCCCATTCCACCGCCAGAGAGCGAGTGAGGGACAGCACCGCGGCTTGCGTGGCGCTGAATGCCGAGCAGTTGATGATGCCGCGTTCGGCCAGATTGGAAACTACGTTGACGATGCGTCCGTACTGCTGGGCCAGCATACGGCGACCCACCGCCTGGCTCAGCATAAACGTGGCGCGGACGTTGCGGGCATGGAGTTCGTCCCACTCCGCCAATTCGATGTCGGCGGCAGGTTTGGCGAAGAAACTGCGGGTGTCGTTCACCAGAATGTCGGTCCGAGAGTGGACGGCATCGAAGGCATCGACGACCGCCTGCGCGCCTTCCGCTGTGTCCCAACGGCCGGCGTAGCAGTGTGTCGGAGTACCCGAAACATTGGCTACGGCGGAGCGGATAGCCTCTGCGGCGTCGCGGTGGCGGGCAACGGCAAATACTGCGGCGCCGGCTTCGGCGAGTGCCGCAGCGAGGTACGGTGCCTCGTCGCCACCGGCCGAGGCGACGATTGCGGTTTGGCCGGCCAGGCTGTATTCAGCCGGAAGGTAGGTTGGGGGCGAGATTGCCACTTCGCTTCGCTCCTCGCAATGACAAATAGGCTTTCGAGCGGAGGGGGATGTTGCTCGGAGGCTGGGCTTACGGTTCCAAAGGAACGACCGGAGCATGGCCGGTGGGCGCGATCCCGGCGGCCAGCCCGGCGCCGTCGAGGATGAACATTTCCCCGGTCATGTAATCAGAAGCGTCTGAGGCCAGGAAGACCGCGATGGGGCCCAAATCCTCCGGCTTCCCCAGCTTGCCGGTGGGCAGGAAATCGCCGGATTGAGGCAGGGTGCGGTTTATGGCGGCGCCGGGGTCGATGGTGGGAATGAAGCCTGGGACGATGCTGTTGGCGGTGATGCCGTAGCGGGCCAGGCTGAAGGACAGGACGCGCGTCAGCTGGATGACGCCGCCCTTGGAACTGCAATACATATAGATGTCCCGTCCGCCGCGCAAGCCGAACCCGGACGCCACGTTGATAATTTTACCCTTGCCGGCGTCGGCCATGGGCTTGGCGGCAGCCCGGGCGCAGTAGAACGCGCCGGACAGGTTTACCGACATGGCTGACTCCCAATCATCGTCGGTGATTTCCCAGATGGGTTTAAGGACGTTGTCGGCGACCATAGCGGCGTTGTTAATCAGCGCGTCCACCCGCCCAAAATGGGACATGGTCGCGTCAATGAGTGCATTGGCGTCGCTGGAGTTGGACACGTCAGTGGGCACGGCGATGGCGTCTTGGCCAGCGGCGAGAACCTCATCACGGGCGGCCTCAATGGGGCCGGGTCGGCGGCCGGCGATGACCAGATTGGCACCGGATCTGGTTAGTGCGCGGACCATTTCGAGACCCAGACCCGTGCCGCCGCCGGTGATGACGACGACTTTGCCGTCGAGGTAAAGGTTCTCAAGCATTGGGGACAGGTCCTCCTACCACTGGGCGAAGGGTAATGTCTCCGGCAGTGAGGGTCAACTGTTCACCGTCGTCGGTACGTAACAGCAGGTTGCCGAGGTCGTCGATGTCCTCCGCAAGGCCGTCGTTGGTCATTCCGTGGTGAGAAACGGTAACGCGCTGGCCCAGGGTATCCAACCAGCGCCGCCACTCTGGTATTGGCGAGCGGCCTCGCCGCAGGTCCAGATATAAGTCATCCATATGCTGCAGGATGCGGCGGAGCAGCTCGGCGCGGTCAACGTCGGCATCCAACAGCGCGTTCAGGCTGGCGGCGGTAGCGGCTATTTCTCGGTCTGCGGATACGTCCAGGGCCACGTTGACGCCGATGCCGACGACAGCGTGCTCCACACGTGAGCCGGATAGGGCGCTTTCCGCCAGGATGCCGGCAACTTTGCGGTCTTCAATCATCACGTCATTGGGCCATTTGATCGTCGGATAGAGTCCGGCGACCTGCCGGACGGCGCGTGCCACCGCAACGCCGGCCAGTGGACTGAGCAACGGCAAGGCATCGGCGCTGGGGCGGAACAGGACCGAGAAGTAGAGGTTGCCGGCATCCGACACCCAGCGCCGCCCCAAACGGCCCCGGCTGGCGGTTTGGGTCTCGGCAACCACGACGGCTCCTTCATCGGCGCCATCTCGGGCCCATTGGGCGGCATCGTCCATGGTGGAACCCGTGGACTGGTAGTAGCGGACGCTGCGTCCGACGATGGCCGTGTAAAGGCCGGTGCGGAGCATTTGGCCTACGATTGAAGCGGGCATACCTGACCCAACACGAGCTTACCAGCCGTGGTCGTAACGGTCTTGCAGCACGTCGAGAAGGCGGCTGACGGGGATGCGCTGCTGGGTCATGGTGTCGCGGTCGCGGATGGTTACGGCATGGTCGTCCAGAGTGTCGAAGTCCACGGTTACGCAGTAGGGAGTGCCGATTTCGTCCTGGCGGCGGTACCGGCGGCCGATGCTCTGGGCGTCGTCGAACTGGGCGCGGAAACGCCGCCGCACCAGGTCATAGACGCGGCGGGCGGTGGGCGCGAGCCGGGCGTTGCGGCTGAGGGGCAGAACGGCCACGGTAACCGGAGCCAGGGCGCGGTGGAAATGCAGAACCGTGCGGGTGTCGTTCCCGTCGGGTTCGTCGTCGTAGCCGTCCAGCCAGAAAGCCAGGGTGGCGCGGTCCACTCCGCCGGAGGGTTCAATAACGTAGGGGAGATAACGCTCGTGGATTTCGTCGTCGAAGTAGGTCAGGTCCTCGCCGCTGAACTCCTTGTGGCGGCCCAGGTCAAAGTCGGTGCGGTTGGCAATGCCTTCCAGTTCGCCCCAACCCCAGGGGAAGCGATATTCAATGTCATACGTGGCCTTGGCGTAATGAGCCAATTCGTCGCCGGCGTGCTGGCGTAGGCGAAGGTTGTCGGGGCGAATGCCGTAGCGCACGTACCAGTCAAAGCGGGCCTGCACCCACTGTTGAAGCCACTCATCATCGGAACCCGGCTTGACGAAAAACTCGATCTCCATCTGCTCGAACTCGCGGGTGCGGAAAGTAAAGTTGCCGGGGGTGATTTCGTTGCGGAAGGCCTTGCCAATCTGGGCGATGCCGAAGGGCAGTTTTTTGCGGGTGGCGGTCTGCACGTTCTGGAAGTTGACAAAGATGCCTTGGGCCGTTTCCGGGCGCAGAAACACCTCGTTGCTGGAATCCTCGACCGGGCCCATGAAGGTGCGGAACATCAGGTTGAAACGACGGGGTTCGGTGAAGTCTCCGCCGCACTCGGGACAGGCCGCGGTTTCCAGTTGGTCCTGGCGGAAACGGCGGTGGCACTGCCGGCATTCCACCAGCGGGTCGCTGAAGTTTTCCACGTGGCCGCTGGCTTCCCAAACGCGAGGGTGCATCAGGATGGCGGCGTCCAAACCCACCACGTCGTCGCGTTCGGACACGACGGAACGCCACCAAGCTTCTTTGACGTTGCGTTTGAGCTCGACTCCCAGCGGACCGTAGTCCCAGGTAGATCCGAGGCCGCCGTACACTTCACTGGATTGAAATACGAAACCCCTTCGCTTGGACAGGGACAGTATTTTATCCATATCGGCGTAGGGCAGAGTGCGCGGCATGATGAACCTCGCGGTTGGTTGGGGATGGAATTATGTTACCACAGTGGTCGCTCCGACCTGGCTCGGCAGTTCCTGTCGCACCGCATCGGCCAGGCTCTGGGCGGCGAGGTCGTCCAGCTTGATGTAGCGCGCCGACATCGCGTCTGCGATGTTTTTGGCGAGTTCCAGCTTGATGAAGTCCTGCTCGGTGTCCACCACCACCGCAGGTATTTTGGCGGCGGCCACCGTTTCACCGAGATGCCGCACCTCGTCGGGCAGATTGAGGACGTTGGATGACTGCTCCCCAACCAGCGTTACGTTGGCCCGGCCATCGGAAAGCAGAACCAACAAGGGCAGAACGTCCCGGTCTTTGAGCCGTTCGGTTTCCAGCGTTTCCATGGCCAGGTAAAGGGCGCGGGCCAGTGGGGTGCGGCCCCCGGTGGGCATTTCCTGCAGGCACCATTGGGCCATTTCCACGCTGCCGGTCGGCGGCAGCAGTAGTTCGGCGCCGGTACCCCGGAAGGCGATCAGACCCACTTGGTCGCGGCGTTGGTAAGCGTCCAATAGCAGCGACATTACGGCCCCCTTGACGGCCACCATGCGCCGCTGCGCGCCCATGGAACCGCTGGCGTCCACGACGAAGAGGATCAGGGAACCGGTGTGGGTTTCACGGACTTTCTCCCGAACGTCCCACGGCTCAATCAGTAGCGCGGCGGCATCGTCGTCCGCAGAGCTGCGTCGGGACTGCTGGTGCGGAGCGGCCGCCCGGAGCGTGGCGTCCAGGGCCAGGTCGGAGGCGGAGCCTTCAGGGACGCGAGCGCCGACGTATCGACCGGCCGACGTGCCGCTGACGGTTGTGGCGCGGCGACCCGAAGAGCGGCGCGCCCGGCGGTCGGGCGGCTGAACCTGCAGGTTCTGGACAGCGTAAGGGTCGCCTATTTCGAACCACTCGTCGCCGAGGGTGGTGTCCGCCGGGTCTTCGGCGTTGTCGTCGGGCGGATCGGGTTCTCTATCGCTATCGGAGTCGCCGGGATCATCGTTTGGCGAATCGTCGGCGGAGGGTTCCCGGTTGCGTTGCTGGTTCTGGAAATCTTCCAGCATATTGTCCAGCTGCTCAGTCACCAGGTGCGGCTGCTGGAAGGGCTGCCGCCGCTGCCGGTGCAGCAGGGCCATCAAGGCGGCTTCGCGCACGTCTTCCACGTCCACCATGGTGCGGCCCTCGTAGGCGGCGATGGTGCTGGCGGTCTTGTACATCACGATGTCGCCGCGCAGGCCGTCAACCTGGTATTCGGCGCAGATGTCGGTGATCAGTTCCAGGATTTCGTCGGGCACCACCACGTCGGCCAGTCGTTGCTGGCTGCTGATCAGGCGTTCCCGTTCCACCTGTTCCGCATCGGCCCATGCGTCCATGAAGTCAAAAGGACTGGTCTCGAAGGACATGCGACGGCGTACCACCTCGCGGCGTTCCTCCGGCTGGAAAACGCCGTCAACTTCCACGGCCAGGCCAAAACGGTCGAGAAGCTGCGGACGCAGGTCTCCCTCTTCCGGGTTCATCGTACCGACCAACATGAACTCCGCGTCGTGGCTCACCGAGATGCCCTCGCGCTCCACGTAGTTGCGGCCCATGGCGGCGGCGTCGAGCAACACGTCCACCAGGTGGTCGTTGAGCAGGTTGACCTCGTCGATGTAGAGGATGCCCCGATGGGCAGTCGCGATAAGACCAGGTTCAAAGTTCTTTTCGCCGGATTTGATGGCCTGCTCGATGTCCAACGAGCCGACGAGACGGTCTTCAGTGGCACCAACGGGAAGGTCAACGATACGAACCTGCCGCGCCGAGGGGCCGCTGGCTCTGCCGGCCTGTTGACACCATTGGCAGACATCCTGGGGCGCACCGGGCTGGCAACTGTAAGGGCAGCCGGGCACCACCGGGACCTGGGGCAGCAGGGCTGCCAGCGAACGGACGGCGGTACTCTTGGCGGTGCCTTTCTTACCGCGCACCAGCACGCCGCCGATACGAGGGTTGATGGCGTTGAGCAAAAGGGCTCGCTTCATCGGCGTTTGACCGACGATTGCGGTGAATGGGAAGCGTGGTTCGCGTCCGGGAGCGGTTTGTGTCACAAAAACACCGTTTGCTGGGGCGACGGACCGAGACTAAATTAGCCGGTAGCGGCGCGAGCGGCGTTAGGCGGATGAGGGTAGGCGTGGATGTCCCGGTCTCGGTAGTAACGGTAACCCACGGTAGCGAACGCTATACCCATCCAAAGCAAGAAATGGCCTGCCGCAGTGAAGGTACGGAACATGATGGTAAGCTCGGGCGGTAGCCATACGGGAGCAGCGTCCCGCACGCTGGGCACCGCGAAAGCCAGGAGCAGAGCCACAACTGCGTAGGCAGCGCCCACCCCGGCGTAGCGCAGCCAACGACCGGAAGCCTGCGATGTACGATTGATTGCGCCGGCTCCGTATATCACCAGGGCCACGGACGCGGCGGATACCGCGATGAACAGGAACTGGAACCCCTGCCGCGCCAACAAGGTGCCTTCATCGCCGATGCCCGGCGGATTGAGCGGGAACTTGATCTGCGTGTACATCGAAACGCCCCAGAACCCCAGCAGCCCGGCCAATGCGGCCCATGCCCAAGGGCTCCAACCCGGAGTCGCGTTTCGCGTTAGGTAGTACAGGCCGGTGAACACGGCGCCGTAGAGCACGCCTATCACTGCCAGCCCAACGGTCATACCGATGCGCTGACCGCCGAGAGTCGTGAGGAAGGAAAGCGGCAAGGCCTTTTCCTCATCTGCTGCAGCCAACTGCTCAGCGCATCCGGCCCGTTCGATGTCGCAGCCTTCGAGCGCTATCGCCCACTCCATGACGGGGACGTTGAAAATGTTCATGTAGGCAGCAACGAGGAGGCCTACTATTACGCCCATAATCAGGGCGGTGGGAAGAACGCGTGTCATCATTCACCTCCGATGACTTTCTGACTGAACAGGTTTACCGGCTGGCCGATCCAGCGAGTTTCGAAAGGGATAAACCGATCAGGCAGATTCACAGCGCACTCCTCCTGACACTCTGCTGAGCGTCAGCGCGGCGAAACATGCCGTTGCCGATCCGGCTTGTGCCGGGACAGCGGAACGGCCCGGCGCACAAACTACGCCGGGCCGAAGCGATGCCTAGTGGCACATGAAAGCGACGTGGCGGGCGTGGTGGAAGAACTCGTGAACGGTGTTCAGCACGCCGGGAGCGCCGACGGAAGCAGCGTGCACGCCGCCGTCAACGTAGCCAACCATGTACAGCCCGATGGCGCCGAGGACCAGCCACGGTGCCCATGCAGCGGTGTCGGTAGCGGAAAGGAACCGATTAATCATACCCATGTTTTCACTCCTCTTTGCTGGATGGACGTTTTTGCGCCGCATCGACGGGTGGCATTTTAATACCTTGCCGCCGGATACACAATACCGGCAGGGGTTCAATATCGGTGATTGCGCTGATTAGCGTTCCACGAATATGAGGTCGTCCTCCTCGCCGACCCAACGGTCGCGGGCCGCCTGGAAAGCGCGCAGTTTTTCGGGTTGTAGTTCGGTGCGCTTTTCGTCGTCGTCCAAATAGGGGTTAGGGAAGTAGCAGCGCACCAGGGTTTCGTCCCAATTGTGGGAGAACCTGACGTAGTAGGATTTCAGGTCGCCATGGCTGGTGGCCTCGACGAATTGAATTCCGTCGATCCGCTCCATCTGTAGATGGAAGTGCCAATTGTCGGCTTCAATCGTGGCCCAGCCGTTGTGCACTTCGGGTTCCTTGATGCCGTGGCCGTGATTTTCGCTGACCACGGAACCGCCGCCGACGACCCACATCATCTTGGGGTCCTGGGCTAGTTCCTTGAGCAATTCAAGAGTGTGTTCCATCTGCCGCTTCCTCCTACTCACGGGGTGGTTGCGGGATTGGCTCGGGAGCCGGCTTCCTGCCGGGCTTCAATGTCGGTTTCCAGCTCCAGGTACATCTGCCGGAGTTGGTCAAGCATATCCGGGGGCGGGTTTTCCCACAAGCCCCGTTGGACGGCTTCCAGCAAACGCTCCACGATTCCGCGCAAAGCCCAGGGGTTGCTCTGACGGAAGAATTCCTGCATCTCGGGGTTGAGGACGTACTCTTCGGTTACATCCTCATACATCCAGTCCTCAATGACTTGCGCGGTGGCGTCGTAGCCAAACATGTAGTCAACGGTGGCGGCCAGCTCGAAAGCCCCCTTGTAGCCGTGGCGCTGCATCGACTGCATCCACTTGGGGTTGACCACCCGGCTGCGAAAGACCCGGCGCGCTTCGTCCTGCAGGTCCCGGACGCGGGCTCGAGACGGATCGCTGCTGTCGCCAAAGAACTGTCGCGGGTTTCGTCCGGTTAATGAGCGGACGGTGGCGATCATGCCGCCGTGATACTGCATGTAGTCGTCGCTGTCGAAGACATCGTGCTCGCGGTTGTCCTGGTTCTTGGCGGCGATGACGATCTGGCTGAAGCGGGTGCGGAACTCGTTGCGCGCCGTCACGCCGAAGTCCTGTCGGGAGTAGGCGTAACCACCCCACGACGTGTACACCTCGGCCAAATCGTGCACGGTTTCCCAGTTGCGCTCGTCCAGCACGCCCAGGATGCCGGCGCCGTAGGCGCCCGGCTTGCTGCCAAAGATTCGGAACAAAGACGGGTCGCCGGCGCTGGCGGTGTCGGTGTCGTCATTCGAGGACGCGGCGTCGCGGCGTTCCGCGTCTTCACGGACATGCTTGACGACGAAGTTGTCCTCCGGTGTTTCATTCTGTGCGGCGGCCAGCGCCACGGCCTGGTCGATCAGATAGATGAGGTTGGGGAAGGCGTCGCGGAAGAAGCCGCTGATGCGAACGGTGACGTCAATGCGCGGGCGGCCCAACTCGGCAACCGGAATGACCTCGATGCCGCTGACGCGACGGCTCTCCGCCTGCCAGACGGGCTTGACGCCCAGGAGGTAAAGGATCTGGGCGATGTCATCACCGTGGGTACGCATGGCAGACGTGCCCCAGACCACAACGCCAACCATTTCCGGGTAACCGCCCTCTTCGTCCAGATACTTTTGGAGCAGGGCGTCGCCCAGGGATTTGCCCACATCCCACGCGGTTGGCGACGGCAGGGCCCGAGGATCGACTGAGTAGAAGTTGCGACCCGTGGGCAGCACGTTGACCATACCGCGAGTGGGGGCGCCGGACGGCCCCGGCGGGACGAAACGGCCTTCCAAGCCGCGCAGCAGGTTGTCAATCTCGTCGGTGGTACGCAACAGCGACGGGTAGATGTGCTGCCCGACGTAGGTCAGGACGCTTTCGGTGCGCGGGTCGGCTTTGCCAAGAGTATCGGCCACCACGGTTGGGATGAGATGCTCCGCAAACCCGTCGTCGCACAGGCGCTGGTACGCGGCTCGACACAGGGATTCCAAGGCCTCGATGACATCGCCGGCGTTGCGTATGGAAGCGCCGTTTTCGGTGTTACGCAAGGCTGCGGGCGTGCTTCCGTTGACCGCCGCCGCCGGGTCTTCCAGCAAGGCGTAGTAGTCATAGCCAAGGGCCTCGGCCAGCGACCGTCGGAAGCTGGGGACAGCTCCATTGTCCAGACGGGTGAGGGCGCAGAGGAGGCCAACCATCTGCTCCGCAGTGGGCGGCTCCCCCAGCGTATGCAGGCCGTCCTTGATTTGGGCGTCCTTGATTTCGCACAGATAACCATCGATTTCCAGCATGAACCCGCCGAAATCGTTGGGCTGTTCGTCCACGCCGAGGTCGCGGTGCAGTTCGGCCTGCTGGACCATCTCCCAGATCTGGGCCTCCAGGGTGGGGAGCTTGGCCGGGTCGAGGGTCTGGCACTGGTAATGCTCGTCCATCAACTGCTCCAGCTTGGCGATGTCGCCGTAGGAGTCAGCGGTGGTCATGGGAGGGATGAGGTGGTCGATGATAGTGGCGTGGGTGCGCCGCTTGGCCTGGGTGCCCTCGCCGGGGTTGTTGACGATGAAGGGATAGAACAGCGGAATGTCGTCCAGAGCCACCTCGGGGTAGCATGCCTGGGACAGTCCCACGCCCTTGCCGGGCAGCCACTCCAGCGTGCCGTGCTTGCCGATGTGGATCATGGCGTCGGCCTTGAACACGTTCCTGATCCAACGGTAATAAGCGATGTAGTGGTGGGTCGGCGTCAAGTCCGGGTTGTGGTAAATCGAGATGGGGTTTTCGCCAAAGCCACGGGGCGGCTGCAATCCGACAAACACGTTGCCCATTGGCACACCGGCGACGGCCAGCCGGTCGCCGATGCGGTACACCTGGCCCGGCGGATCGCCCCATGCCTCCAACAACTCGCCGCGAACGGACTCGGGAAAGCCGGCGTACCATTCGGCGTAGGCACGGCGTTCCACATGGCCGGCGGCCAACCGCATTTGTTCTTCGGTTAGCGTGTCAGTGTCGTTGCTGCACCGTTCGATGATGCGTTGCACCAGTTCGTCGCCGTCAGCAGGTATGTCGTCCACGCGATAACCGGCCCGTTTCAGGGCATTGAGCAGGTTGATTGCAGACGCCGGGGTGTCCAGGCCCACGGCGTTGCCGATGCGCGCGTCCTTGGTGGGATAGTTGCTCAGGATAATGGCGATGCGTTTCTCCGCGTTCGCTTTGCGGCGCAGGACGGCGTACCGGGTGGCCAGCCGCGCCAGGTAATCCATGCGGTCGGCCTGCGCCACGTAGCGTTGCATACGTGCGGCGGACAGGCCGTTTGATCCGGCCTGGGTCTCTTCCTTGAAGGACACGGGCACGGCTATGATGCGACCGTCGAATTCCGGGAAAGCCACGTTCATCGCCGTGTCAATGGGCCCCAAGCCCAGCGAACTTTCCTCCCATTCCGACCGGCTGCCGGTGCTGACGATGCCCTGGATGATGGGCACGTCCAATTTATCCAGCAACTCTTGCGACCAGCCGGTGGCAACGGTGGCTCCGGTTCCCCCCTGCTGGTGATCCAGATCGCTCATGGCAAGACCCATGGTGTTGACGATGCAGTCCACTCTCGGAACACCCTCGGGGTCCGCCATATACTCGGTGAGGGTGTGCCCGCCGGCCTCATCATCGTCTTCCGGTTGATGCTTGAGGCTGTAGGAAAACACCGGGAGGACGTTTACGTCCTGTTGTTCCAGCCGGGCAATCAAGTCGTCAATAAAGGCCAGGTTGCCGCTCATCCAGTGAGCCCGGTAGAAGAGCATTCCCACAGAAGGCCGATCCGGTTTGAACCGACTGGTCATGTAGTCGGCAACGTTCGTTCCTTCTGCTACCTCCGGATGATAAATCCCCTGCCACGGCATGGGGGCTGGGGCTTCGTGGCCGTAATCACCACCGAGGTAGGTGTCGGCGAGGAACAAGAACAGGTTGCGGAAATTGAGCACGCCTCCGCGCATCAAATAGGAGAAGACGGTTTCTATTTCAGCCACCGGGGCGGTGCAGGCGGTCACCAGGTCTTCGTCCCATTCCTGGTGGCCGGGGCAGGCGATCAGTGGGATGCGGTTGGCGAGACAGATTTCCACCAGCGGATCGAATGTGTCGCCCAGCGCACGCTTGCCACCGAGGAGTCGCAAGACCACTGCTCTGGCTTGCCCGACCGCACTCAGCAGTTCATCACGGGCGCGAGCGGCAGCCCCGCTCTCTCCTTCCAACGACACAGGATTGCAGGCGTACACGTTGACCGCATCGCCCCAAGGCATACCCACCAGAGCGCGTTCTGCGGTCAGGATGTCGGTGTCGGCGGTGGTAACCAGTACGATGGAACCCGACGCCACTGTGGAAGATGTTGTCATCGTCTCTGCCTTATCGTATCAACTAAGGTGCCAAGGATGGCGCCGATTGATGCGCCTACCAACCACCCGGATATTGTCGCCAAATGGCCCACGAGATATCCATAGGCGTGCCCGTTGAAATCCTCAGCCACGCTGCATCCCGCTGCCGCGCCCAAGAGCGACGCCGCCGCCGCGAAGACTACGGTAAACCTCATTCGCGGCCATCCCAATCTCAATTCCCTTCGGTCACGGTTCGGGGGAAAACCATGATGGAGAGGTCGCTGAACTCGTCAGGCAACTGGGCGCACTGGTCCAGAGTGCCGTCCCAGCGTTGCTCGTCAGGAAGGGTAAGGCGTTGGAATACCGTCACCGGATGTTCCGGGTTCGCTCCGTCGGTGATGGCGTTGGCGGCGATAGCCGGCGGCATAAAATCAAAGGGGCGAGGAAGCAGGATCACATTGCGTCGACCTTGACGAAGAGTGTCCACCAATTCGCCCAATTCTGACCCCCGGTCCCAACGCTGGTGTAACGTCAAAAACAACGATTCTTCCAGGGATATGCCAGCGCGGGCACAAGCTATCTGGATGCTGCTGACCCCCGGCACTAGTTCCACGGTTTCAGCCCGGCGGCGGACCCGGTTAAGCAGTTCTTTAGCCGAAACGTTGAGGTCGCCCCAAACGCAGACCACGCAGGACTTGCCCCGTTGAGCCTGTTCCTGCGCGTAGTCCAACACGGCTTCCTGATCGCGGTACGCCATCGGTCGGACTTCAGCGTTGCCGGTGCGACCTGCGACCACATCCAATACCGTCTTGAAACCGACCACGAGGTCGGCGCCTTCCAATTTCTCACGCGCTTTCAGCGTAAGCATATCTGGATCGCCGGGGCCAACGCCCACGACGGTCATCGTGATTCCGGGATCTTGGGATGTCATTGGATTTCTTACAGTCGAAATCGAGAGACCCTGGCAAATTGCTCTGCCAGGGTCTCTTCTTGTCGTATTTGCCGCTCGAGTAATCGTACCGGAGGCCCAAGATTGAATGATGCGGCTGTGAAACGACCCTGTTGAGCGCAGAGCGAAGTTTCAGGGCGACATCGGGCAGGTCTCCTGGCTTGCGGATCATGGCCCAGACCGACGCCTTCCCGCAATCCGCCGCAGGCGGACGACAGTGACCTATCGTCGAAGGACTTCCCGCTTACAGTGGCGCAACCGCGGCGGATTCGCACCGCCTTCCCAATTAAGCCGATATTAGGTTTCGTGGCGCCCGATGCTCCGAATTCTAATTTTAATTCGCGGTTGAACCGCAGTGCCAATGTATCCGCGATGGTGGCGGTTGTCAACGGGCGGTCGTTCCTCTGAGAAAATTGCGAAACTCGAGACGGCCCTGGAAGGGTAGCCGACACTCGTAAAATGGTGGCGGCATTCGTAGTCTCAAAAAGCGAGCGTTTTGTCGTAAATCCGGGCCATACCAAGATTGGTTTGGCCCGCTCCCGGTGTGTGGCAGAGCAGGAGCCAAGTACGTCACCACCGTGATGGTATTCACAATGTTGACAATTACTATTGCGATCCTAGATATTAGATGCAAGCCCACCGGGCGGGCAAATCAAAAGGGGGGTGAGCCGCATGGGTTACAAACTGACATACGCACTGGCGCTACTGTCTCTGATGCTGCTGCTGATTCCCTGGATAGTGTTCGCAACAAGCGGCGAAGGAGGAAGCAAAGACAACGCGGCGACGAATAGCGTCCGGATCACAATTGCCGGCGAGCCGGTGGAGGGACCGGTCAAACAGGGCGACGTGGTTCACCGGGGAAGCCCCGATGGAGAGTGCGAGTTCCTGACATATCCATCAAGATGCGGGGAGACGTGAAGAGGGTCAAGGTGGGCGCGGAGGAAGGCACCTGCAACTTCAAGATAAAGGCGCTGGAGATGAACGACACTCCACTACCGACCGACCCCGCAAATGCCAGCGGCTTCTCTGACCGTGCTCTCGGAGAATCCTTCCACACCACCACCGGATGGAAATGGAGGGTACAGTCCCCGGCCAACGTCGTGGGCATAAACTCGATAGACGACCTGACCAAGACCAAGGCGTGGTTCACGTTCAAGACCGCCAACATCACCGGCGGCGGGGCACTGTTCGACGGCGGCGGCGAGGGCGGCAATTCTTGGAGCAAGCACTCCCCGCAACCGCCGTACTTCTACTGTGTGGATACCAGCACCCTGGATCGAGACGTTGACAGTTCCACCGAGATGTTCACGGAGACCGACGGCGAGTATTACCACACCCTGTTCGAGTCCTTTGGGCACTCGGTCACATCCAAAGCCCTGGCCTACGGGAACGAGGATATGCCCGATGTGTTCGACAACGAGTGCCGCGGCTACAGCCTGCCGTATCTCAGCGACTTGGAGTGCGAGCTGTTCTGGGAGCTTTTGGGATACCAGTAGGCGACGTGGGCAGCGGAGAAGGGGGCGGAATGGAGACTCTGCTGTGGATGACCCTCGTGGGATTACTGATCATTGGGGGGCTGTTGATGGGATTCCTTACCCGGTCCGTGTGGCTGGGGGGTGCACTGGTGCTATCGGGCATCGCCTGGGCTGCCACGATACTCTTGGCCCCCCGCATCTTCCTAATACTACAGCCGCACTACTGTTACCAGTTGGGATAATCGACGTTGGTAGTGGCTTTGTTGCGCTCCGGCTTGATGTCGCCGTCTCCACTGGGACCAGGACAGAACGAAATCAGCAGACCGGTTTGGAGTCCAGATCAGGCGGGTAAGCCGCCGACGCACCTCGGGGACTGTCAATGGGATCAGGCTCCGGTCCCGGCCGGGACCGCCCCCCTTTCCGGCCGGCATCCCGGTGTGGTGGCTTGATACCTGAGCACCGCCGGGTAAGCGTGAGCCAACATCGCCCGGGTGATGTGGCGCTACCAGCCATCCCAGCTGCGTACCTCGTACTGGTCCAGTCCCACCGGTCCCTGGGCCGCCTCGCAGCATTCCTCGCTGGCCCCGCGGCGGCCCGCCACCGGCGCCAACTCCGCCATTGCGGTACCGGACGGGCCGCCGCCAACGTAGTAGGCCAGCTCAGCGGGCTGGGCAATGCTGCGCCGGGCCAGCAGCCAGTACGCTTGGCCCGGCTCCCGCCGGGGCCCTATCGCCACGGTGGTCCAGTCATAAAATCCGGGACCCTTGGCGCCGTCCCCCGCGCTCAGCCGCTGCCCGCCCGCTTCGTCAACCCACGACGCCAAACGATCGGCCCGCACTGGGCGGGGCCCCTTTTCGGTCCCGGCCCACAGCTGCTCGTTGCTCTTGATGGCCAGCACCTGGGGGATGCCCTCCGCCTCCAGCCACCGCCGCCGGTTGCGGTCGCTGCCGTAGACCGCGTCTCCAGTAACCCAGCCGCAGGGAATTCCCGATCCCACCGCCCGCTCCAGCATCCGCTGGGCCAACTGCGGCTGGGTGCGGAATTCGACATGCTCCGGCACCCCGGCGGCACGGCGTCGCTCCCGGTCCGCCACCCATACCTGAGGCAGCTACAACTCCCGGTCCAGCCGGGTCCGGCCCCGGGCGCCAGCGTCGGCCAGGAATACTCCCACTGGGGAATTTTCGATCCGCCCCGCGGTGCCGCGGTACTGCCGCGGCACCCCCACCGACGGGCTCCCCTTCTGGCGCGGCACCCCCACCGACTGGCTCCCCTTCTGGCTCCCCTTCTTGAGGAAGCCGGTCTCGTCCACCACCAGCACCCCGTCGGCGGCGCCCAGAGGCTCGACCACCTAGTCCCTGCGGTCATCTCGAACCTGGTCCGCGTCCCACCGGTAGCTGGATAGCACGCGCTGCACCCCGTCCGGAGTGGCATCCCCCGCCGGTACTCCAGCGCCCGTCGCCTTGGCTCCGGACGCCGGAACCGGCCCGCGATGCACTCAGGCACCCCCGCGATGCCCTCAGCCCACCGGGCCACTCCCGCCGCATCATCCATCTCAACCGCCACCGTCTCACCTCACACTGCTTGACTGCCCCTAATTCTACCCGCTCTTAATCTGCGGCTGTAGTATTAGAGCCTGTCTCCGATCTTTTTAGGATTAGCACCATGAAGGCAAGCACCACCATCTGCAGGCTGGTATTGAGCTTCCTTTCACAGTTCTTCCAGAGGCGGCGGCACTTTTCCAGCCCGGCGAAAGATCGCTCCACCACCCATCGCTTTGGCAGCACCACGCAGGTGTGCAGTTCGTTGCGTTTCACCACTTCCACCGCGGCTCCCAACCGGCTTTGCACCGCAGCGGCAAAGGGCTTCCCGGTGTAACCCCCGTCCACCAGCACCTTCTGGGACTTGGTTGAGGTCGGCTCGGTTTTCGTCAAACATCGCCAAAGCCCCAGCTCGGTCGGTGACATTGGCGGTAGTCACAGTGTAGCGCATGGGGCAATCCTGGCGTGTCCACCGCGATGTGACGCTTGATTCCGGACACCTTCTTGCCCGCGTCATAGCCCTTGCTATCGGCACTGTCCGTGTTCTTGACGCTCTGGGAGTCCACGATGCAGAAGCTGGTCTGTTCTTTCCGTCCATTGCTTTGCCGGACCGCGCCAACCGATTGTTTTTAGGACTTTTTTAGGACTCGCTCCAGAATGGAATCCTGACCCGGGCCCGGCCGCTCGCTCCATTGCCGGAAATACTGGTAGCAAGTGCGCCAATTGGAGAAGTCCGCGGGCAGCATTCGCCACTGGCACCCGCTCTTCAAGAGGTACAGCACGCCGCAGAAAACGTCATACAAGTCCACGGTGCGGGGCTTGGTCCGGCGGCGAGCCGTCTCCAACACGGGCAGAATACGGGCGAATTGCTCCCGGCTGATGTCGCTGGGATAGGAATGAGACATGATTACCCCTCCCCTGATAATAGTCTCAACTTAACCTATTTCAGAGATCGTAGACAGGTTCTTACGAGTGGAACTCGGAAAAGCGCAGGGAAAACCGGGACAAGCACGGCGTCGATTTCGCTGAGGTGGAGGTTTCTTTCCAATGGGAAACGGCGGTTATCACGCCCAGCCCTCGCGGTGGCGAAATGCGCTGGCGCGCCATTGGACGTATGAGAGGACGCCTGTACACCCTCATCTATACCGTGCGGGGCGACAATATCCGCATCATCAGCCTGCGCCGAGCGAACGCCGGAGAGGTGAGAACCTATGACCAATCCCACTGACCTGACTCGCCGGGGTTTCGACGAACTGGTTGCAAGTAATCTGACCTTCGCTGAAACGCCGCGCGGTATGATGAGGAAACGGCCATCAACGTCGGTATTGCCAGGGATCCGGATAATCCGGAAATAACCGCCGAGGTGTTCGCACAGATGCGGCCAGTTATTGAGGTTCATCCCCACTTGGTGGCGCAGTCTCTGCGCCGCCGCTGTCAACAGGAAGGTCTGGCCAAATGGGAAGTCAGCATTGAACTGGACATTGATGTTCTTGCCCATTTCCTCGAGGGTGGACCCGGCTGGCAAGAACGGCTCAACGACGCACTCCGGCAGGCCGTCAAAGCATCAACGGAACTCCCCCCGCTGCGCGGCGAATAGCGGCTCCAGTCCTCGCGACGCCAGCGCTATCGCCTCGCCGACTCGTTGTCGCGGAAACGGTTCACCTTCGGCGGTGGCCTGTATCTCCACCAGGTGGCCCGCGTCGGTCATCACGATGTTGAAGTCGGCATCGGCGGCGGAGTCCTCGGAGTAGTCCAAGTCCAGCAGGAGGTTGCCGTTCAGCAGGCCGACGCTGATTGCCGCCACGGCGCAGCGCAAGGGAACGCGCTCCAGCTTGCCGTCGTAGACGAGCCCTTGCAGCGCCTCCTGTAGCGCCACATAAGCGCCGGTGATGGCGGCGGTGCGGGTGCCGCCGTCGGCCTGCAGCACGTCGCAGTCCAGGTAGATGGCCCGCTCGCCCAGCGCCGGCAGGTCAGCGGCGGCGCGCAGAGAGCGGCCGATGAGTCGCTGGATCTCCTGGGAACGGCTGGCGACGCGGCCGGTATCCCGGTCCCGAGAGCGGCGTGTTGAGGTCGCTCTGGGCAGCATATCGTACTCGGCGGTAACCCAGCCCGTGCCGCGCCCACGCATCCACCGGGGAACCTGCTCGTCCACCGAAGCGGCGCATAGCACCGCCGTATCGCCCATCTCGATCATGGCTGAGCCTTCGGCATACGGCTGGCATCCGGTGGTGATGCGCACCGGTCTGGGTTGGTCCCAACGCCGCCCGTGGCGGCGCGATATTTGGTCGTTCATACTGAAAGACATCCTGTTAAATGTGCAAGTTAGTTTAGCGCAACGCGATCGCCGCGCTTCGCTCGCAATGACACGAGATAACCCCAAGACCCTGATGTTGCCCCGCCGCCGGTTGCGCCGCCGAGCATGATGGCGGACAATTCGGGCGTGGTATTCGGAATTTTAGACTCGCCGTGGCATCTGCTAGGACTGGCCGGCTGGTGCTTTCTCATGGGGTGGGGTTTCCGCATCGGCCTGGTGCGGATGGCGCTGTCACTGGGCCTCGTGGCCGTTTTGGTGGGTCTGGCGTTGCTGTTCAAGAACGCTGAACAAGCTGCGCTGGTGTACGGACCGCTGGCGTTCATTGGTGTCATCTCCGTCATCAGCGTCGGCTTTTTCGGGCGGCGACTGGAAGAGCGTTTCGGCTACGAATCCAACATAGTGCGCGTCAATCATGCCGGCGGGTTGCTGCTGGGTTTACTCATCGGCGTGGTGGTTTGGGTTTGGGTTTTGTAAAACTGGCGTAATTGCATACCGCCGAATGTATAGGCGTACATCGTGCATACCGTGTATGTAGTTGCGAGGGGGGCAACCACATGGCAATCCGCTGCCGAAACGACCGTCACCGCGGTGGCGACGAGACTGCTACTCGGGGCTCCCAATGACATAGGAGTTACGCAGTTGAGCACGGAATTTTATCTACAGAAACTCTGGCGCCGGTACGCAATTCCCCTTTGCTGGGCTCCCCACTAACTTGGTTTTCAGGCGGCGGCCGGTGTGTTGAGAGGCACAGGCGAAGGATGGTCCTCAGCATCGGGGAGGGGCACCAACTGATAGCCCAATTGTGCCGCCCGTCGCTTGGTGGTGCGTATCGCACGCTGCTGATACTGAGTTTCGTAGTATTCCGCGCCAGCGTCCACGTACTCCTGGCCGTAGCGCAGCATGGAATAGACGAGCTTGGCCAGCTTGTGGGCGGTGGCGGTGATGGCCTTGGGCGCGCCCAGGTGGGCTTTCTTCCGCCGCAGGAAGGCGCCCAAAGCGCTGTCGGAGCGGTGCAGGGCGTTGGCTGCCAGCCGTAATGCCGCCGCCGCACGGTTGGCGCTGGCTTTGGTCTTTGAGCTGATGATCCGACCACCGGTGATGCGGTTGTCGGGGCTCAGCCCCAGCCAGGAAGCGAAGTGGCCGGCGCTCTCCCACCTGGTCAGGTCCGTGCCAATCTCGCTCACCACCTTCAGGGCCGTGTAGGCGTCCACGCCGTCAATCCGGGTCAGGTCCACCCCAGTCATCCGGTACAGATGGCTCTGGACGTCGAAGCGGGGCGCGTTCTTCTGGTTGCGCTTCTTGCCGTTGGGAGCCGGAGGTTCGCCGTCGCTGCGGTCCTCAAACCGTTCCAGCTGGGCTTCAATCTCCCGGTCGCACTCGGCAATCTTATCCTGATAGAACCGGTACAGTTCCAGGGCCTGGGTCAGCTCGAAGCTGTGTTCCTCCCGCCAGTGCCCCCGCAGGGACTTGGCGATGGTCGCCTCGTCGGCCTTGATCCTGGGATCGCGCAGTCGCGCCAGCTTCCGCGGGTCCCGCTCGCCGCCCACGATGGCCTCCATGATGTCCATGCCGGTCTGGCCGGTGATGTCGCTGATCACATGCTGGAGCTTCACGTTCAGCTGGGTCAACGCCTGCTGCATATGCTGGATGTGATGAGATGCGTACTCCACCAGCATGGCCCACTGCCGCAGGTAACTGCGCAGACGTCGGATCTCCCCGTCGGGCCGGAAGGCTCCCGACAGCAGCCCGTAGGTGTGCAGTTGCTGCCGCCACTGGCAGTCCACCACGTCGGTCTTGCGACCCGGCACGTTCTTGATGCGTCTGGGGTCCACCAACATCACCTCAAACCCCCGCTCTTCCAGCACCCCGAACCGGGGTATCCAGTACACGCCGGTGGACTCCATGACCACGGTCTCCACACCGCACTCGGCCAGCCAGTCCGCCAAACGGTACAGGTCCGCCGTGAAAGCCTCAAACTCTTGCACCGGCGGCTCCGCGCGGTCGGCGGGCACCGCCAAATAGTGGCTGGTGGCGCCCGCGTCGATGCCCGCCACGTTCAGTTCAGCTGGGACAACCCCGGCGGTTTCGCATTGTTCTGGCGTCTGCTCATCATCGCCTCCATGATTGCTGCGTAGACGCGACGCCGGAGGGAGTCACAGACAGTAGACATTCTCCCCAACGGGATCGCCCCGCTTGGCGCGTCACCAATGATGCCGTCGTAAGACCCCCGGACCATGCTATCGATCGGGCGATATGCACCAGTGTCCACTCGGTCTTGGTCCGAACGACACGCCTTACCATGAGCATACATCCTGGGGCAGACTCTCCAGTTAGTCCCCTCTGCCCAGCCCGGACACGGGCATAACTCTGCTATGGACTAACCGAAACCTGTCACGCGGCCGCGGCCTCTGATCCGTGGGGCAGGTCCGAAGGTTGGGCATCGGACATAGGCACCAGTTGGTAGCCCAGCTGTGCCGCCCGACGCTAGGCCGCACGCAACGCCCGCTGCTGGTATTGTGTCTCGTAGTATTCGGCGCCAGCATCCACGTACTCCTGTCCGTAGCGCAGCATGGAATAGATGAGCCTGGCCAGCTGGTGCGCGGTGGCCGTGATGGCCTTGGGCGCGCTCAGTTGGGCCTTCTTCCGGCGCAGGAAGGCGCCCAGAGCGCTGTCGGAGCGATGCGGCGCGTTGGCCGCCAGACGCAGGGCCGCGGCGGCCCGGTTGGCGCGGGGCCATTTGGTCAGGTCGGCGCCGATTTCGCTGATGAACTTCCGGGCCGTGTACGCGTCCACGCCGTCGATCCGGGTCAGGTCCACTCCCGTCATCCGATACAAGTGCGTCCAAACATCGAAGCGGGGCGCGTTTCCTTTGCTACGCTTCTGACCCGACTTCGCCGCTGGAGGTTCGCCGGTACTGCGGTCCTCAAACCACTCCAAATGGGTTTCGATTTCCCGGTCGCACTCCGCAATCTTGCCCGGTACGCCCGGTACAGTTCCAGGGCCTGGGTCAGCTCGAAGATGTGCTCCTTCCACCAGTGCCCCTGCAATGATCGAGTGATGGTTTCTTCGTCCGCCCTGATCCGGTAGTCGCGCCGTTGCGCCAGTTGCACCGGATCCCGTTGGCCACCCACCATGGCCTCGATGATTTCCATGCCGGTCTGGCCTGCGATGTCGCTGATGACGTGAGGCAGCTTCACGTTCATCTGGGTCAGCGCCTTCTGCATATGCTGGATATGGTGGGACCCGTATTCCACCAGCATTACCTGGATGCGGCGCGCTTCCAGCACCCCGAACAACGGTATCCAGTATGCCCCGGTGGACTCCATAACCACGGTCTCCATGCCGCACCCGGCCAGCCAGCCCGCCAGGCGATACAGGTCCGTCGTGAAGGCAGCAAACTCCCGCACTGGCTGCTCCGCCCGGTCGGCGGGCACCGCCACATCGTGGCTGGTGGCCCCCACGTCGATGCCCGCCGCGTTCAGGTTCAGCTCGGACCGCCCTTCCGGTTTTGCGCTGCTCTGGCGTCTGCTCATCATCGCCTCTACCATCGCCGCGTAGGCGTGTCGCCGGAGGGAGCCACGGACTGTAGCCATTCTCCCCAACGGGATCGCCCCGACCGGGGCGTCACCAACGATGCAGTCGTAAGGCTCCCGGACCATGCTACGGATCGGGCAATATGCACCAGTGTCTGCTCGGCCTTCGTCCGGACGACACGCCTCGCCATGAGCATACGCACCCTGACACGGCCACACCAGTTAGTCGCCTCTGCACGGCCCGGACACGGGCATAATATTGCTATGGAGTGGCCAAGGAAGGTGCCCGCCAGCACGGTTACACCGGCCAGCGGGGCTATCATCCGCTGCTGGCCGTTGCCGCCGGAACCGGCGACGTGCTGATGTCTCGGCTACGCCAGGGCCGGGCCAACACGGCTCGGGGCGCCGCTAACTTCCTGCGGGAGACGGTGGGCCGAGTGCGTTATGCCGGGGCCTGCGGCCAACTCACGGTGCGGGCCGACCGCGGCTGCTACACCCACGCCTGGTCGCCGTCTGCCGCCAGACGGATGTCCGCTTCTCCATCACCATCCGCCAGCACGCCCGCCTGCGGAACCGCATCGAGGCCATACCCGAAAGGGAGTGGACGCCCCTACCCTACTGGATGGACGGCGCCGCTGGCGTGGCCGAAACCACCTACACCCCCTTCGAGAGTGCGCACGACGACGCCCCAGTGCGGCGCATCGTCCGTAGGGTGAAGCCCACTCCCGGCTCCCAACTGGCCCTCTTCGCCACCTACAGCTACCACGGCTTCATCACCGACCGGGAGGAGGATACCCTGGAACTGGAGGCGGACCATCGCCGCCACGCCGAGATCGAGAATGCCATCCGCGACCTGAAGCACGGCGTCGGGCTCAACCGTCTCCCCTCGGGACGCTTCGCCGCCAACGCCGCCTGGCTGGCCGTCCAGCTGGACTTTGTACAAAAGTTAGGCACATTATAAAACCAGGGTAAGCTGGCCTGACCCGATTTCCACAATAAGGCCCAACCATGCTTACCCTGCCGGAGGCCATTTTACCCGTTCTCACTCCCTTGGCAACGCGGTTCCAAAGCCGAACCTGGATCAAAGTCCAGGTTCGGCTGGTCGGCGCGATACTGGCTCCCGGCCCACGCACCGTAGCCGCGGCGCTCCGCGTCATGGGCCACCGCGATGACCGCAACTATGCCCGCTATCATCACGTGCTCAATCGAGCGGTGTGGTCGCCACTGCCGGTATCCCAGGTCCTGCTGACGCTGCTAATCCAACACCCGGACCCGGGCGATGGACCCCTGGTGTTCGGCATACGAGCCATTTACCAATCGGGAAACCGTGGAGCGACGCGGCGGCCCTAAAATCAAAGCCCGTGGCAGCTACCGCGATGCGGTGCGTGCCAGCCGCCGCTATCTGGTCAAAGTCAGCGGCTGGCGCTGGATCAGCCTGAGGTGGCGGGGCCACGTCCCCTGGGCCGGACGCTATTGGGCTTGGCCGGTGCTGACCGCTTTGGCGCCTTCGGCCGGATATTATCGCCCGCGCGGACGCCCGCACCAAAAGCTCACCGATCGGGCCCAGCAGATGATCATGCAATCCCGCTCATGGTGAGCCTGCCGAACCACGCTGGTGGCCCCACCGTTCCCTGGTACTGGTGGGCGATAGTAGTTACGCCGTCCCCGTATCGTAGCACGGGGCAGGCTCTGGACCGGCTCCACTGCTGCCAATCGCTGCCCCAGCCCGTTACCTGCATCACCCGATTGCGGCTGGATTCCGGCCTCTATGCGCCCGCGCCAACCCGTCGGCCCAGCCAGAACGGGCGTCCACCCGTGCAGGGCGCTCGCTTGCCCACACTGCAAGCGCTCCTGGACCAAGGCGACACCTCTTGGGACCGGACGGCAGTGGCCTGGTACGACCACACGACCCGCGCGGTGGCAATCACTTCGCAAACCGCACTCTGGTATCACACCGGCCAACCGCCCCTACCACTGCGCTGGGTCCTGGTGCGAGACCCCAATGGCGAGTTCGACCCCCAAGCCCTGCTCTGCACCAACCCAGCCGTTGACCCAGCGCAGATCCTGGAATGGTTTGTGCTGCGCTGGCAACTGGAAGTCACCTTCATGGAAACCAGGTCTCACCTGGGCGTGGCGACCCAGCGCCAGTGGTCCGACCGGGCCAGTGCTCGCACTACCCCGATATTGATGGGTCTCTTTTCCTGGATCACCCGGGCCGCTCACCAGTTGCAAAAACAACGGCCGCTATCCCCGCGCACTGCCGCTTGGTACGCCAAACCGTCGCCAACCTTCATAGATGCCATCGCCTTGGTGCGTCGCCACCGGTGGCTGGCGTCGGAGGGTTTTCCACTGTCGGCCACCGAACTTGACGTTCAAAAACTTCCAGCCAATCTGTACCACAGGCTGGTCGATTCACTGGCTTACGCCGCTTGAGTGTACAAAGTCCAGTCCAGGTCATAGCCCACAACCTGGCGCGCTGGACCGCCCGCATCGGGCTGGGTGAGCCGGCGGTAACCACCAAGACCCTCCGGCGGCGGTTCTTCTCTATCGCCGGACGGCTCACCCGCACCGCGCGCCGCCTCACCCTGCACCTGCCCCAGCACTGGCCTTGGGAAACCCAGTTCAGTCGCGCCCTGGCCCGATTCCGAGCCTTTCACTTGCCCGTCATCCCTCGTCCCAACGCCAGAACCCCATCTCTTCGGTGGATTCGGGCTAAGGCCATCCGGAATTGGCTGTTCCGTTCGTGAGCTTGGGTCTCGGTCTCGCTCGTCCCTCGGAATACCAAGCTGGTTATTGGAATCTGGGAAAACCTATAGACGCCTGGTTCCAGATTTATTGCGCCGGTTCCATCGGGCTTGCCCAACATCATGCCTCCATCCTGCCAGTCCCACTTGATGGACTTGGGCGTGACGATGACGACGTCTGGAAGATTGTCCCACCCTGAAATCCTAGCTATGTCGGCAAGGATGACCGACTGAGCTTGTGGTTCTTCCTCGCCGGCATTGTGGAGTTCCTCAACGGCCGCGTCGGCGTCGATTTCGAAGTAGTGTTGGATCTTTTCGGGTTGCTCTAACGGCACGGCTGTGTCCGTTTCGGATGATAAAAGACGCGATCCGCGATGTCATAATCGAGGCTTAGAGCCGGGGCGACACCCTGCTCCCCCATGCGAGATTTCCCGTCTTTCGGGCATTGCCGCAGACCCCATCGGACCAGTGTCATCTATTGCTACGGGCGGATGCTGCGGAACGACGGCGATTTCCACAACGTCGCTCGTACACAATCGCCACGCTGGCGCGCCGCCGACTGCGTAATCAATACGGGGCGATCATAACGACCGCCCCGCGACCTTCCAGCGTTAGGCCAGTTGCGACATCAGCATCCCGACGTGCAGGAATTCCAAGTCTGGGACGCTCCTAAACCAAGGCCAAGGTGAAATGTGCAGGGTGATAGGGTAAATTGGGGCCAGTTGGGTTGCATAGTTTCGGGAGTTGCCAGAGGTTAGTGATGGGCGTGAGAGAGATAGACCGGTCTCTGAAACAATGACAGATGGCAGAACAGGACTTGCGCCGGAGGATGATTCTGGCGCCTACGCCCGGGGAGCGGGAGCAATGGTACGCCATGCTACTGCTGGCCCAGGGCTTGACGGCAGCGGCCATGGCGGAAGCCCTGGAGCGAGACCCACACACCATTGGGCGGTGGGCGTCGGCCTTCGGTGAGGGAGGACCTGCCGCCCTGATATTAGAGCGACCGGAGGTTCCCCCCTGCCACGTGGGGTATCGAATTGGTCAACTGGTATTGGAAGGTGGTTCGGCAGTATGTTTTGGAGTGCTTCGGGGTCAGTTTGAGCCGCCGCAGTTGTCTGACCCCGTATCAAGTACGGGGTGACGTTACTACCTGCACCGGTTGGGATATTTGCCTTCCAGAGGCCCAAGAAGCGCTTGGTCAAGGCGGACGAAGCCAACCGGGAGACCTTCGTGGCGGAGTACGCCGCGCTGCCGGTCGAGGCGGGACGCACTAGCGGAAAGATATTCTGCGCTGACGAGGCCCACTTCCGAGCGGACGCCGAACTGCGGGGCAAGTGGGCGCTGCAAGGTGAACCGGCATTGGTGGACTCGAGCAGCCCGAGCTATGGCGAAAAGGCCAGCTATTATTCGGCGGTGTGCCTGGAGACGGGGGAGGTGGAATGGATGGAACTGGATGGGAACAAGCAATAGCGAAACGGCTGCGGCCTTCCTGGAACAGTTGCGGGAGAGACGCGGCGGCTGGCTGAACGTGATCTGGGACAACGCCCCAGCGCGCGATTGGTCAAAAATCTGGCGAGGCGGTGCGGGAACTCCTGAGAGTTCACGGACTGAACCTGAGGCTGGTGAACCCCGTATCAAGTACGGGGCAGGCTCTGGCGGGCTACCGCCCGGACTGCAACGCCGATGAGGCCATGTGGGGCTGGGCCAGAGAGGAAGCCACGGGCAATCTGTGCCTGGGAAGCAAGGCGGCGGTGCAGGAGCGGGTCGGCAAATTCCTGTCGGATCTGACTGCCCGCAAAGGCGAAGTGAAACGGCGCTGCCGGACCGTACTGCAGTCAAAGAGCGAAACACTCTTGCGAAACTCCCGGTTCGATTCCCAACACCCGCCAAATGCACATCCCACCTTGGCTTTGGTTTAGTACTCAATCAACCTTGGAATAGCAGGGATAGAGGCGATGGAGTTTGGTGCGAGCATCTTGGGTACTGAACTTTCAGTTGATGGTGGCCTTAGCGGCGTTGCGGTGGACGGCATAGGCGCTGACGGCCTGCGCCAAAGCCGCGTCATCGGGGTTGCGTCCCTTGAGGCAGGCTCGGGTCAACACGCTGAACTCAATCTCCGCCATCCCTTCGGGCAAGCTCAGGACAGGATTCAGCCAACTGGCGTGCTTGGGCGTGTGGTGGAACCCCAACCGCTTCACGATGCGTCTGGCCTCGCCAGCAGGGAAGGTCTCGTGAAGGGAGGCCATGCGGTGGGTGTTCAGAGCCTGCCCCGTACTCGATACGGGGTCGTCGAGGACCCCACGCCCCAGTGGTGCGTGGGGGTAAGCCACGTCCACCAGCCATTGCATCTGGTGGGCGAAGTCCACCATGGTGCGCCGCTGGGTGATGGCCAAGTGGCGCCCGCCCGCCCGGGGTTCACAGGTCAGGAAGACGTTGCGAGTGCCCGCCCTGCGATGCTCATAGTCTTCCCGTCGGCGCCCATGTCGGCCATCAGCTTGCCGCAATAGACGCCCATAGGGCCAGCCAGATCCAACACCCAGTAACCGCTCAGCGGTTGGGGCGGGCCGGAGTCCGATTGTTCAACGGGGACGGTCATTTGAAGAGCATTGTAGCATCGCTCCAGGGTTTTTCGTTTGGCATTGCGAGCGTAGCGTGGCAATTTCGTAGCGACGCACGCGCACCGCAAGAAAAACCGTCTGATGCGCCGAGATTGCCACGTCGCTACGCTCTTCGCAATGACGACCGAAGTTCCCTGTACGCAGCGTAAAACCCTTGCATTTCCTGAGGTAGAGCCACACAATGCAAGGGTAGCGCGTGTGCGAATGTTTTCGGGCACACGTATTCACCATGTCAACGTCAGGGCAATCGCGTCTAATTTTGGTGACATACGGAACCCCATCCAATACGAGCTCAGACGGCTCCCCGTCGCTTGAGAATGGACTGCTACAACGTCAACAGACGCGGATTTCAGCCTATCTGGGGGTTTTATGTAATGACCAACGCACTGGGGTAGGGCGACAATATCAGCGTTTAGAATGCAACGCCTCATTTCTTATTGTATATGCTGAAGATCCGATTGCCCCGATGTCAACGTCAATTCAGAATACTGGAGGGATCGTTGAAATGAAGTTCAAGCTCAAATTTTTCGTGGCAGTGATTGGGGTGATGAGCCTGATGGCCGTTTCAGCAGGGGTCGTCCTGGCCGCGAACCAACCCAGCAGAATCTATGGGTAATGGACGGAAGGGTCCGGGTCAGCAGAGATGCACCCCGAGGCCTTCGACAATTATCTCATGGGAGACTGCAACGGCACGCAGTACTTCCGCATGATCTGGACTTGGCCGAAAGACCCGGCAAGGTCGTCAGAATACTACCCCCGTTATAAAGTGCCCGACCGATGGGAGGCCGAGGTAAGCAGTGAATGGGGTGGAGTAAGCCGTGTCAGGTACAGCATAAGGGACGGCAATACTGAATACCCCGAAATGACCGGCAGCGCGCGGCCCGACGGCTCCAGTGGTTTCAGCCTGAGGGTCCGTGGCGAGTTTGGCTCAGACGGGTGGGGGGATTGGTCCAAGCCTACCTCAATGGTTTGTTTCGGGTAGTGACAGACCGGGTGAGACAGCCTCAATTGCCCTTGGCCTAGGGCATTTGAGTTGTCAAAACCGGCGCGCTTCGGCACAACCTGAGACTGGAGCGCGCCGCGTCAATATTAATTCCCAAGCCGCCGATATCCGGCCCTGACACCTTCCATACGTTTCTGCGTGGCCGAGCGCCACCGCTGCGTTTGCCCCTCAATTTTATGTCCAAATGATATAATCCGCCGTTAGAAACATTACGTTGCTTTTTGCGTCTGACATCAGCAAAGCCTACGCCGACCGGACACTGTTCAGTGCGTTGGACGTCTCCATCGGGGCCGGTGACCGGATCGCATTGATCGGAGCCAACGGTTCCGGGAAGACCACCCTGCTGGACATACTGGCCGGGGAAACCCTGCCGGATACCGGTACCGTATCGGGATGGCGAAGCGCTTCGGTCGGTTACCTGAAGCAGGAGCCGGACCCGTTCGCCGGAAAATCCCTGTTGCAGGAAGTTTTGGCGGCGGACGCCCGGGCGGTGGCGTTGGCGGGCCGGATCGCGGAAGCCAGAGAGGCGCTTTCCGCCACGGCCGACGCGACTCGACAGCGCACTCTGATGGAACGGCTCGCCTCCCTTGACCTGGAGTTGGAGGTTGCGGGCGGCGATGACCGCGACCACGAGGCCAAGGCGATTTTATCCGGCCTGGGTTTCAAAGATGGCGATTTCGACCGCGATATGAGCGAGTTCAGCGGCGGCTGGATAATGCGCGCGGAGCTGGCCAGGCTGCTGTTCAGAAAGCCCGACGTTCTCCTGTTGGACGAGCCGACCAACCACCTGGACCTTGAGGCCAACATCTGGTTCGAGAAATACCTCTCCGCCTTCCAGGGGGGAGTGTTGGTCACCTCCCACGACCGCGCTTTTCTGAACCAGGTGGTAAACCGCGTGCTGGCCATCGAGCCGAGTGAAGCGGTGCATCACCGGGGCAACTACGACGACTATCTGGTGGCCCGTGAAAGGGCGCTGGAGATCAAGCAGGCCGCCGCCGCGCGACAGGAACGCGAAATACAACGGCAAATGCGTTTCATTGAACGCTTTCGGTCCAAGGCGACCAAAGCGACCCAGGTTCAAAGTCGCATCAAACAGCTGGAGAAGATCCAAGTCATTGACCTGCCGCGAGCCACCCGGAAGGTCCGCTATGCGTTCCCCGAGCCGCCGCGCAGCGGTTCCGAAATCATTGCGCTGTCCAACGTGGGGAAATCATACGGGGACAACGTGGTATATCGGGGCTTGAATCTGACGCTGGAGCGGGGGGACCGCGTCGCCCTCGTCGGACCCAACGGAGCGGGCAAGTCCACCATGTTGAAGATTCTGGCCGGCGCTCTGCCCATCGACGAGGGAGAACGCAAACTGGGCCACAATGTGATCGCCGCCTACTATGCCCAGCACGTACTCGACCTTCTCAACGCGAACAACACGCCCATCAGGGAGTTGCGGGAGGTAGCGCCCGGCGAATCGGAGCAGAACCTGCGGACCACCCTCGGCGGTTTTCTTTTCAGCGGGGATGACATCCTCAAACCGATATCGGTGCTATCGGGAGGCGAAAAAGCGCGGGTAGCCCTGGCCAAGTTGCTCTTGCAACCCAGCAACTTCCTGTTGATGGACGAACCAACCAACCACCTGGACATCGCTTCGCGGGAGGTCCTGTCGGATGCGCTCGGCGACTACCAGGGCGCTATTTGCCTGGTCACCCACGACCGCACGCTGATACGGCAGGTCGCCAACAAAATAATAGAGATTGACGGCGGATTGCCGCGGGTATTTCCAGGCGACTACGACAGCTATCTGTACCGCAAGCAGCAGGAGTCCGATAACAAGCCTGGTCCGCCGGACCAACATGACCAGAAGGCCGACAGTCCAATCGACCAGCGTCCGGCTCGACGTGCCCGCCGTCCGCTTACGGACCAGGAGGAGCGGCAGCGTTCTTTGAACCGACAAGCACGGCAACTGGCCGCCCGCATTGACGAAATCGGCGTGGCAATTAACGAACGAGAAGCTCAATCTGCGGAGCTGGAAGCCATGTTCGCCAATCCGGACCAGTTTGGCGACCGGACCCAGTTGGCCGCTACCGGCGAGCGGTACCGCGTTCTCAAAGAAGACGAACAGTCCCTATGGGACGAATGGGAACGATTGTCGCTGGAAGCCGAGGACGTGGACCGGATGCTGGTGGCATTGAACGCCAATCAGGCCAGCGGCATCGCGTGAACGCCCGCGCTCTGACCAGTCAGGCCATCTCAAGTCCCGAAAAACCCAATAGGGAGTGCCAAGGTTGGCGGTTGTGCCCTCGCTCCTTGGGGGTTGGGTTTGCTGCTGCAACCGTCCGGGCAAACGCGAAGATGGTGGGGCAGGGCGCCGGCACCTTTTTGCCGGACGGATCGCGGGGTTGGTCGTCCGAACTGGGGGTCGTGGTTTAATTTGCTTCACGGTTATCGCCGTCGCCGTAACCGTGGCGGGGTTGTGGCTCGCTGGGCGTTTTGGTGGTGGCTGCATCCCGACCCCGATAACGCGCTGGATGTCTCAAACAGCGCTACTCTTCGCAACGTCGGGGTGCTGGTCGGTGGAGTAACCGCATTACTGTTTGGGATATGGAGGGCTTGGACCGCCGAGCGGCAAGCCACTGCCTCTCAAGGGCAAACCGCAGCCGCAAGAGCGCAAGTTGATGCGGCCCAAGAGCAGGTTGAAGCAGCACAGCGACAGGCGGAAACTGCACAAACCAAGTCTGTTGAACGAGCGGTATCAACACGGTGCCGAGTTGCTGGCTTGCGGGCATCTTGACCGCACGTTTAGGCGGGATCAATGGCCTGCAGATGCTCACTGAGGAATATACGGAACAATATCAGGTCCAAATATTGCGCCTATTGTGTGCATTCGCCAGAGACCCTGACGGCGATGCAGATACGCGTACCCATCGCACGATAGATCCCGGT
Organism: Dehalococcoidia bacterium; assembly: GCA_965197635.1. GTDB lineage: Bacteria > Chloroflexota > Dehalococcoidia > Lucifugimonadales > UBA3495 > Bin87. The sequence continues at coordinate 1,119,976 of CBDANN010000008.1, read as the reverse complement.
GAAATCGGTCGACATTCGTTGCGTCACCGGTCCATGATGATCAGTTCCCACAGGAAGGTATCGTCCGCAGGACACCAAAAAACACCCCATCGACGCCCCGACCAGGCCGTCGACTCAGGAATGCAACCGTCGCTCAGGCTTGGCCCTCGGCCGTCCGCCGCAACCGCTCCAAATCCGCCGCCTCAACTCCCTTGCCCCGGGCCAGCGGCAGCGATGCCAGCGTCAACTCCCGGTACAGCGGTACCAGGTGCGCCGCGTGCCGCTCCAGCGTTTCCAGGTGGGCTGCTATGGTGGCGTCGTCGCCGCGCACTGCCGGGCCGGTTACGGCGTCGGCCGGGCCGGCGACGGCGATGGCTTCGACGGTGGCGCGGACCAACGGTACGGCTGCCCTGATGCCGTCCTCAGCGCTGAATCCCATCCGCGTCCACAGGTCTACCGCGGCATCCAACAGGGTGGCAACGTAACCGCAGCTGAGCACGGCGCTGGCGTGGTACAACGGACGCAGTTCGTCGGGTATGGCTACGGCCCGGCCGTCCAGCGCGTCTGCCAGCGATGGCAAATAATCCGCCAGCCATCCCGTGGCCGACACGGCGAAGGTGACTCCCGACAATCGCCGGGCCGCCTCTTCCGGTTCGCTCAGCACGGCAAAGGTCTGGAAGGGGTGCATTGCCCCCACCGCAGCCCCGGCGTCCGCTGCTCCTGTCAACAGTTCGGTTGACGCCGCGCCGCAACAGTGGACAACGCCCTGTCCGACCCGCCAAGCTACACCGGAAGCCACCTCAGCGATAGCGCCGTCCGGCGTGGTGATGAACACCAGATCACAGGCGTCGGCAACGTCTTGAGCGGTGTCCAGGGCGGTGCAGCCGTCAATCCGCTCCGCCAGCCACTCGGCGCTGGCTCGGGTGCGGCTGGACACCGCGACCACGTTGCGCCCCACCGCGTTCAACGCCAACGCCAGCCCACGGCCCAGCGTGCCCGCGCCCACGAAGCCGATTGAGATTGGGTCAGCCGGCGCCATTTTCAAGCTCCCTTACCGCCGGCACGCCGGCCAGTCCGGTCGCCGACCGCACGGCGTCGATGACCGCCAGTGCCGTTACCTGGGTGGCCGCCGCCACAATCGTCATCAAATCCGCCGGCGCCCGGTTTCTCCCCGTCGCCACACAGAACATCGTGTCCCCGTCGCTGGGCGTGTGACACGGGCGGATCGTCAACGCAAGGCCATCATGGGCCGAAGATGCCACGAAGTTGACTTGCATCTTGTCCAGCGCGGCGTCGGTGGCGACCACGCCTATCGTGGTGTTGACCAGCAGCGAAGTTGCTGCTGATGTTTCACCCGTCAACATGACCTCCACCGGGTCTGCCATTCGGCCGTCCTGGCGTCGGGGGCCGGCAATCAGGCTGCCGTCGCGATGGTCGCAGACGCCGCCCCAAGCGTTGACGGCGACCGCCGCGCCCACCGACACGCCGTCCGCCAGCACACAGCGCGCCGAACCGATGCCGCCCTTTACGGCTCCGGCGATACCGAAAGCCTTTGCCACCGTCGCCCCGGTTCCGGCCCCCACTGAGCCGGACGCCAGCCCGGTCTCTTTACCAATCCCGGTCTCTTTACCAATCGTAGAGGCGTCGCACGCGGCGTAGCCGGCTTCGGCGTCGGGGCGGACGTCGGAGCGGCCCACGCCGAGGTCGTACAGGATTGCCGCCGGAACGATGGGCACGTAACCATGCAGCGTTTCGAATCCGATGCGTCTTTCCTCCAGCCACCGTTGCACGCCGCTGGCCGCCGCCAAACCGAACGCGCTCCCGCCGCTCAACAGCACCGCGTGAACCCGATCAACCCGGCGGATGGGGTCCAACAAATCGGTCTCCCTTGTCCCCGGCGAACCGCCGCGCACCGCCACTCCGCCGACCGCGCCATCTCCGCACAGGACCACGGTGCAGCCGGTCGCCGCATCGTAATCGGCCCAGTGGCCGGCGGTAACTCCCGGAACGTCGGCAATTGTGCCGTCATATGCCGTGCGGCTCGTCATTGCTCAACCTCTGTATCGACGGAGGCCAGCAGCGCCTCCGCCCGCTCCAGCAATATGCCGCGACGCTCCGCGCTCACGCCCCTGCTTTCCAGGTACATTCGCAAGGCTGTGAGCGGCTGCAGGTCCGACGGTTCAACTGCAAGACGGCGGCGAGCCTCGTCGGCCACCTCCCGAGCCATGCCGGCTACGTAGTGGGCCGACGAAAGCTCCTGTCGCAGGTCGGCATCTCGCAAATGCGCGGACTGTTCGGCGGACAGATTGATGCGCAATCGCACGATTGCGCCCGCTACCGGATGGCGGGCGATGACGCGAGCGACAAATTCCGTCGGATTGGGTTCGTTTTCCGGTATGCTGGCATCTACGGTCACAAAGGGGCGCGCGGCGATTTGTTCGAACCGGAAATCGACCAGCCGTTTTCCCTGAGGCGCTGCCGCGTCAATCTCCACCAGACAGAACCCTTTATCGTCCGCCTCTTCGGAAAAGTCCACCCGTTGCAGGCTGCCGGAGTAGGCCACCGCCGGACCGTCGCCTCCGGGCGGACGCAATAGCTGGTGCTTGTGAATGTGCCCCAACGCGACGTACTCCAGTTGCGGCCTCTGAACCGCGCTGACGTTGAGGACGTGGTCGTTGCCCAACATCATGGAGCGTTCCGACCCGACGGTGGCGCCGTTTACGGTCACGTGGCCCGCCAAAATCGCGGGAGTCTCCGCATCGACCGCTTGCGCCTGCTGTGCAATGACCGCCGTCATCCTCCGCTCGATCTCTTGCCGAATTTCCTCAATGCCCAATCCGCGAGACTCGTCTCTGGCCAGCATGGCTCCACGGGATGGCCAGGGAACCGCCAAAACCTGCAACGGCCCGGCGGGAGTGGCAACCTGGTAGCAGCCTAATCGGGACCCCACGAATACGTTTGGGACGCGCAGGGTAGAAAATATCTCGACGGCGTGGGCGCGACCGGTGGCGGCTGGCAGGTCGTGGTTTCCCGGCAGCAGGAAGGTGGGAATGCCTGCATTGGACAACTGCAACAGGCGACGGGCGAACTCCCGTTGGTGCGTTTGCGACGGGTCACGGCCCTTGTAGGCGTCTCCGGCCAGCAGCACCAGATCGACGCGATTGGTCAGCGCGAACTCCACCAGCTCATCCAACGCCTCCAGAAAATCCCCCAATCGGGTGGACAATCCGGTGTTGGGGTCGGTGCGCCCATAATTCTCGACGCCGATGTGCAGGTCGGAAAAGTGGAGGATCTTCATCCCGGCCACTATACACCGGGTTAGTCTCTAAATTCCGTCGGCTCAGCTCAACGATTGGGGTATGGTGGCGATGCGAATGATGCTTTTGCCTTTAGCATAGTGTGACGAAAAGCTGACGTCAGCGTGCGGATGGCGCGCATGTTGGGACGGGGGTTTGCTGCCGCCGCTCATCGTGCTTCTCGGAATCGGTTCAACGGTAATGGCGGACGATCTCGGAGGTATAGCTACGGCCCAGTTGCGCCGCATTCTCGTCGAGCCATTCCGTCAGCCTGGTGCGGGTGGGCGCCGGTTCGCCTGATCTGGATACCAGCAGCCCTGCCGACAAACCCGCGATCTCATCCCTGGTGAGGACGATGTCGTTGAGAAACATGCCGAGCAAACGGCCGGCCGCGTAGGTAAGCGATTTAGGCGACGGCGCGACCAGACACTTCGCTCCTATCTTGTCCCTCACCAGCCTGACCATCTGGGCGTAGGTGAATACCTCCGGCCCCACGGCATCGATCTCCAAATCGTCATCCCCTTGGGCGACTCGCACCGCAAGTTCTGCCAAATCCTCCACGAAGACGGGCTGGATGCCGTATTCACCACGGCCGGGTAGAAGGACCAAAGGAAACTTTCTCAGTGTCCAGGCGATGTTGTTGAGCAGGATGTCCTCGGCGCTGTACAGCACGGTGGGCCGGAGGATGGCGTAGGAGAGGCCGAGGTCCCGCAGGGCGTCTTCCAGCTGGCCTTTGCCCCGGAAATACGGCAGCGGAGAAGCAGGGTCCGGGTTGGTGATGCTGATGTGGACGATGCGCCGCACGCCGGCCGCCTTGGCAGCCTGGAACATCACTTTGGTCTGCTCGACGCACTGCTCGTGGGAACGGTCGCGGTAGTTGACGCGTACCCAATAGGTGTTGAACAGGGTGTCAGTGCCGGCCAGCGTTCGTGTCAATGCCTCGGGATGGTCGAAATCGAAAGGGAAGGGGGGAACCTGATCCCCAAAGGGGTTGTGCCGCTCCGGGTGTCCGGTGATGGATTGGACAGCGCGCCCCTGCTCAAGGAGCAGCTTTGTGATGTAGCGTCCGGTGTACCCGGTGGCTCCGGTTACGGTGTGAACCTTCCTCGCGGCCATGGCATCCCCTGTTCTGCGATCGTTGGCGCCTGCTCCTATTATATGACGGAGCGGTCGTACGAGTTTCCGGTATGTGACGACGGAACGCGGAGGCGCCCAGAGCAGGTGGGCATCGTGCTGGGGTCAGTGATACCCCAATGGCGTGGCAGCCGAGATGGCGAAGTCGCCGGTCAGCGCCCAAACTGGACCGTTGGACGCCGTCTTGCGTCTACCGTTTCGATCTGCCAGTCGGGTTTGTGTTTTAAAGTGGTCGCCGTCAAATCCGCGAGTTAGCGGTTCCCTGGAATTTCATGTGCCCCTACGTGTGGGATCCCAAACCATCGGAGCCGGCTCCGTTGACCAGCAGATACACCAACATTGCCTCCCCGTCGAGTATTCCTCCCACCACGACGGGAGAAATGGACATCCACTTTCCCTCTCCGGACGCGCACCGCATTTTGCATTCCATGGCTCTCGGCATGAACCCTTCTCTCAATAGTCGAACTGCCAAACATCCGTCCCCACATTCAGGCATCAGCCCTGCGGGAGGCACTTCGTTACAACGCAACCCCACGACCTGTTCGGCCGGATAGCCGAGCAATTGCTCTGCGCCGCTGTCCCAGAAAAGGATGGTCTGGTCCTGCGACATTGCGAAGGCCCCGGACGCGGCGGAACCCAGGAAATTGAATATGCCGTTTGGTGTCAATGTCGCCACTTTCGTTGTTCCCTCCCTGGTCAGCATATGCATATCTGCGCGCAGATGTGACTCCGCGCCAATTCAGGTGGGATTGGCAGACGGCTATAGCCATCGTGAAATCTTTATCCCACTTCGTAGCTGCTCGAGTTCCGCAGGTTGCCTTGATGGACTGTCGAGCGGTATGCAACAGTCCTGCGGTATGCGCGCGACGCCCGTACCATCTAACCCGGTCCGCACGAAACGTTGTTGGCCTCACCTGCGTTATCCATCACCAACGTTGCGACCCTATATCATTGTCGTGAGGCTCGTGTCGTCGTTAAATACGTTTCGGAGCACCGAGGCGGTTTGCCTTGCAAGTGGAGAGCGTGCCTACCGCGCCCGAAATATACACCAAACCACATGATCGGAGGGTGATGATCTTATTATTTTTTGATGAGTAATTATTAGCATCACGTAGTGCCATTCTAAACTTGCCCAGTGCTCCTGCATAGGTACAGACCAGCCGGTCGCCCCTTGGCGCCTCCTATATCCAAAAAGGATTCCTACTCCCTATTGACGCGGTCAATATCCCGCACTGCATCCCTACACTGCGGGTTCGTTGCGTCTTTGATGCGGTACTACCGGGCGCCACACCAACGGGGTCAGCAATACTACCGGGAGCATCAATATCAGACCGACGCCCGCATTGACGCCAATCGCGAGGGATATGGTGAAAGCCTGAGCAATGGCTCCGATCTCCACTCCGCCGACCAGGTGCCCCAATCCGTTGACCAAGCTCTGGGATCCCATAATCCGTCCCCTCATTTCGGCGGGAGAGGACAGGAGCAGGATGGTGCTCTGCATGGTGCTGAACCCCGATTGGCCGACGCCGGAGCTGAAGAGCAGCAGGAAGGAGACGGTAAACCAGGGCGACCATGCCACGGCTATCACCCCTACTGCCACGATCGCCGCACCGAAGGCGTAGTATCGCCCGTGGAAAGCGTAACGCCGGCGCGTCCCAATGATCACCGCTCCAACCAATGCTCCGATGCCGTCGGCGGAGCCCAGCAGTCCACCCATGGCCGGTCCCTCTTGCAAAACGTCGGTCGCTATCACCGGTATGAAGTATTGCAGCGGCAGGACCATGCCGTTCATCACCAGCGATATGCAAAGCACTCCCAGCACGAATTTGTTGGAGAAGGAAAACCCGATGCCGGACTTGATGCCCTGCCAGAACTGGGTATCGCGCATCACCGTCGCGGAGTTGGTGGGCAGCCGCATTTTCAATATTAGGAGCGCCGACACCAGATCCAAGGCAACCAGCGCGATGAACGCGCCGGTGTACCCGTAGAATTCGACCAGCAGGCCGCCGGCAATCGGACCCAAAATCTTTCCACCGTTGTTGGTGATGGTCTCCAGGGACATGGCGTGAGCGATCCGCTCCTGCCCGGCCAGGTCGAACAGAACTGCCCGGCGAGTTGGGTCGTCTAACACCTTGACCGTCCCCTGCAACAGTATTGCTACGAAAACCTGCCAAGGTTGGACCAGGTCCAACGCCAGGAGTACCAGGATGCACGAGGCTATGATCAGGTAGCAAGTGTGGATGCTCGCGAGAATACGCCAGCGGTCCAACCGGTCGGCCAACATCCCCGCCATCAACGATAACGGAGGGCGGGGTCCGTTCAGGAATACCGAGATCAACCCGACCTGAAATGCGGAGTCGGTGAGCTCGTAGATAAGGTAGCCCAGCACAATGAGCTCCATGCGCCGGGAAATCTCGTGGATCCACCGGGCCGCCCACAGGAACTGGAAGTTCCGGTTCTGGAGGACTTCCAGAACCGGAACGTTGCGTATCTCGACCAATGGGTCGTTCCCCCGTCGGATGCGGTGGCACCGAAAACCGCGTTGCCGCGCGGGCAGTTTCAGGCCGTTAACCGACACCGCGTGAAAGCCACACCATACGCCGATTGACCCAACGCGGCAATGCTATAATCGCGCCCATTCCACGGGCGCAATAGGACTGCAATGCGATTTGGCCACTTCTTCTACCCCATGAAGTTCGACGACTCTCGCGATGACCAGGAGATACAAGAGTGCCTGGAGGAAGCGGAACTGGTCGAGGCCCTCGGTTTTGACGCCATCTGGATTGCCGAGCACTACTTCACCGGCGAGTGCGTGTACGGCGACCCGCTAGTCTTCGCCAGCGCGTTGGCGGTCAAGACCAGCCGGGTGCTGCTGGGGTTCGGCATCATCGAGCTGCCCCTGCATAACCCCGTGCGCGTGGCGATGCAAACCGCCCTGCTGGACAACCTCAGCCGGGGACGCCTGATTGTGGGCACCGCCAAAGGCTCCAACTACAACGCCTTCGAGTACACCGGCTTTGGCAGCGACCCGGCGCTGGGCGCAGCGCAAATGGAAGAGGCCGAGCAATTGATGGTAACGGCGTGGACCACCGACAACGTGGACTTCCGCGGCGAGTATTACCAGGTCGCGTTCCCGTCGGTGCGCCCCCGACCTTACCAGAAACCCCATCCGCCGCTGGCCCGCGCCTGCATCAACCACGACTCCATAGTCGAGATGGCCCGCATCGGTCGCCCCATCCTGCTGCGGGGCCGTTCCGTCAACAGCGTGGCCGCCGACATTGCTCTATACCGCGACACCATGGCCGCGTCGGGTTTCGACGAGGAGACCATCGAGCGAAACCTGGACCAGATCTGGGTGTGGCGGGAGATGCACCTGGCCGAGTCCGATGACCAGGCCATGGACGAGTTCCTGCCGGCCAACTTGAAAGCCTACTCAATAATGCAGGAATACCGCCAGCGGTGGAACCCCAAAGAGTTTCCCATGTCCCAACAGGCTCCGCCCGTCCAGCGGGACGGATACGCCGCCGACCCCGACCCCAACGCCGCCGAAAACCTGGTGGGCAGTCCCCGCCGGGTGGCCGAACAGATCGATCAGATGCGCTGTGCCGGTATCCGCAATTTGATGCTCACCAACCGCGGCCTGATGCCGCGCGACGCCACGCACCGCTCCCTCCAGTTGCTGGCCGAACAGGTGATGCCCAAGTTCCGTGATGTCTGAGCAGATCGTTCAGCAAGATCACGACCCAGTACCTTAATATGGGTCCAGCCAGCCGAACCTGCGGAGGCTGACGCGGCCCGCGTCGCTGAACTCCACGCCTTCCTCCTCGAGCAGCTCCCGCTGCAGCAACGCGCCCAACCCGACGCCCCGGGGACTGATCTTGCCCTGGGCGTTGATGACACGCTGCCAGGGCACCTCGGTTTCGCCCTCCCCAGTGTCTCTTCCCAGCGAGGCCAAGCAGAAACCCACCATGCGCGGCGTGCAGCCGCCGACAATCTGGGCGATCTGGCCGTAGGTGGATACCTTGCCGTAGGGTATCTGCCGCACCGCCTCGATGACCCGGTCGTACACCGGCGGGACGGGAAGCTCGTTTGACACAGGGGACTACTCCCCGGTTGGTCGAGGAGCGACGTTGGCCTGGGTTGCGCCGGCGGCCCACGCCAACTCCGTAAGCATCCGCACCGGGTCCAATATCTGCCAGACAACCCCGTTGTTAACGAAGTAGGCGTTGGCAAAGACGACCGCGCCCAACGCCACCGAAACCACCGCGCCCACACGGCCTGCCGCGCATCCGCACCGCCACAGCGCCACCGCTGCCACGCTGGCGGAACCGATGAACAGAGGATTGACCGTGCGCCACACGTCTCCCCAGTAATCCCCGAACAGGCCGGTATATCCGTTGAGCAAAACCGTCAGGGCCAGCAGGCCCAGCGCCAAACTGCGAACCCAGGGCACGCGCCGCGTGCTCAACCACACCCACCAGGCGCCGCCGACGCCCATCAGCAGTGGGGCTATCTGCCACAGCTTCCACGGCCAATAGGAAACGGAAAGCCCCTCGGGGTCGACGACGGCCGTATTTTCAGTCCATGCAAATATGGCCAGCGCCACAAAAACCGCCACTGCAACGGCGGGGATCGCGCTCAAATCTCTGGGGGTAAACGGTTTGAACATAAGCAAGACTCAACAGGCTACGGTGATCACGGCCCCGTCCCAGTCACCCCTGGCATGGTGGCAACTCAGGGTCATGCAACACGATTACCAGTTGACCAGCCCCGGCTTCTGCGCCTTCCAACCGGCGTCGGACGGGAAGACGGTCTCCATTTCCACGCGGCCCAGGTCGCCGTCAAACATGTGCTCCACGGCGGAACGCCAGGCACCATAATGGGGTTGCTCGCGGTGGGTGGCGTGAGCCTCGCGGTTGGCGTACACCTCGTAGAGGTAGAACTGGTTGGGATTATCGGGACTGCGCAGGATGTCGAAGCGGAAGCAGTTTTCCTCGTCGCGGACGCTGCCCTGGCCGTCGCCCAGGCTGGCCTTGGCGAATTCGTCGGCGTGGCCATCTTTGATGTTGATGGTGACGAAAATTGCGTACATGAAGGGATCCCTCCTGTGGTTTGGGGCGGCGCGAGACGTTTGGGAAACGCCGCCATGAGCATTATAGCAGGGCGATTCCCGAGCGCCGGTTGCGGCCCACCAAGGCAATGGAACGGCGGGCCGGCAGACCCGATAACGCACCGCAAAACTGCGGCAGAAGCGTAATGCACCGCCCAGCGCACGCCGTCGATGGACCCGAGAGCGCATGGTTCAATTGAGCGGATCGCGCAAACTCGTTACGATGTTTTCACTTAAACGAGGCTGATTTTCACTTGAATTTCACAATTGGGTCGTACAATGCGGTGCACGTAAGGTTCACGTCGGGACATCCGCGCTGAGGATGTTCTCACCCATAACTCAGGGGAATTCAAATAATCAGATACGCATCGCCGCGATAATGCCAATTCAGCCCCTACGACCGACGTTACGACCGCGTGAGCGGCGCCGCACCTATAACCGGACCGGCGCCGCTATTTTTGGTCGGCTCTTCTGGGTAATCCCGAAGGCTCGGTTTCCTTCTGCAGTACGGGATAGTTTTCCAACATCCCTATCTCCGATGGTCGATCACTTTAGATAGCTCGATGCCGCTCCTCAATTCCACGTCCTGCATTTCGCGAACGGTGCGGAATTCCTGCTTTCGTAAGAACCAAGACTTTATTTGAAAGATACCTTACGTTGGCTTCGGCATCAGCGTTGCAGAATTTACCGTATCCCACTATCATCGACATCAGTCATCGGGTCGCCAATAAGGTAACCCAACACCTCACATCCGAGCACGTCAAGGAGAATGGAATTGGCGGAATTGCCTAGCGAAAAATCCATGCAACGAATGCGTCTGTTCATCGACCGTTACTGCGAAAAATCAGGCACGTTCACCCACCCCGGGGAGGGCGTCACCGAAGCGGTGGTTCTGGGATTGGCCCAGAACGTCGATGACATCGGGCGGCCGCTGTGTCCCTGCCGCTTTTATCCCGACAAGAAGGAAGAGATCCAGCACCGGACGTGGGTATGCGCCTGCGACGATATGCAGATTTACAAATACTGCCACTGCCTGCTGTTTGTGAACGAAGAGGGCCTGCCGATCACCGAATACTTGCCGGAAGACCATGAGGGCCGCGAAATCTACGGCCTGGTGAAAGACCCAACCCCTGACAAGGGCCGACCTCTGCGCGACAAAGCCGAGGAACGGGAGCAGGAACGTAGGGAGCGGCCTTCCTGAAGCCTGTTGACCGCTTGAAAAACCGAGCCGTCGTTCCTGAGTTCGCAGGAACCCACGAAAATAACTGCCAGCAGAAAGTTGGCTTCAATTGAATTCGCTGGATGCCGGCTTTCGCCGGAATGACGGCATTCGTCGACCTCGGGGCGAATACCAAAACGAACCCGCCGTTCCCGCTTTAGCCGGAACGGCGGGCCCAGTCTGGCAAGCACCGGGTGTGAGTTAATCCCCGGTAGCCGGATCGGCTAACGTCCCTCCTTGATGAAGTCGGAGACTTTCTCGCCGATCATTATGGTGGTGGCGTTGGTGTTGGCGCGGATGCAGTCGGGCATGACCGAGGCGTCGGCGACGCGAAGGCCCTCCACACCCTTGACCTTAAGGTACTGGTCCACCACCGCCATGGGGTCGGAGTCGGGGCCCATCTTGCAGGTGCCGGAAACGTGGTGGGAAGTGCCGGAGTTGCGCCGGAGCCAGTCGTCCAGCAGTTCGTCCGACGCCAGTTCCTCGTCGGTGGGCATGACCCGCTCCTCGACCAAGTCCGAGAACGGCGGCCGCTCGGCCATGCGCACACCCATGCGTATGGCTTCCCGCATCCGCCGCAGGTCCTCCCCTTCCTGGTAGTAGTTGTAGTTCAGGTTCGGCTGGACGTGGGGGTCGGTGGACTGGAGGGTCAGTTCACCCTTGCCCAGGGCCAGCTGGAGGCTGGCGCCCATGCCGATGTAGTTCAGGTCTTCGTCGATGGCGACGTGGGCCGGGCGGTGCTCGCTGGTCATCAGGTTGGGGCTGAGCTGCATATCGTTGCGCAGGTTGGATCCTTCCACGGTGTAGCGCAGGCCAACCTGGATCACCGGCGCTTGGACGTCGGGTTTCTCGCCCCTGGCGAGGTAGAGCACCGAGGCGGCGGGATGGTCGCGGAGGTTCTGGCCGACGCCGGGCGAATCGTGGACCACCGGTATGCCCATCTCGCGGAGGTGCGCCGCCGGCCCGACGCCGGAGAGCATCAGCAGTTGCGGGGATGCCACGGCTCCGCTGCTCACTATGATCTGGTCGCCCTCCACCGTGAAGACCTCGCCGCCGCTTTCGGCTTCGACGCCCACGGCCTGGTTCCCCTCAAAGAGGATGCGCCGGGCGGTCACGCCGCCTCGGATGGTGAAGTTCAGCCGGTGCCGGGCGATGTCCAGGTAGTTGATGGCCATGCTCATCCGCACGCCGTCGATGGTGTTGCGGGCGCGGGGCGAGACGCCGGTGGACTCGGGATGGTTCTGGTCCGCGTCCAGGGGAAAGCCCTCATCCAGGCAAGCGCGCTCGAAGGAGACGGCATGGGGCAGCCACTCGCTGCGGGGAGCGCGGCGCACCGGTACCGGCCCTTCGGAGCCGTGGAAGTCGTCGCCGCCGAAATCCAGGTCGGTCTCCAGCTTGTTGAAGTAGGGCAGGCACCTGGTGAAGCCCCATTCGTCGTTACCCCATTCGGCCCAGCGGTCGTAGTCCTCGGGGATCCCGCGATACAACACCTGTCCGTTGACGGCGCTGGAGCCGCCGGTGGCCTTGCCGCGGGGGATGACCAGTTCGTTCTGTTCCTCGGTGATCTTGGCGGTGTAGCCCCAGTTGTGCGGGCCGTAGGCGGACAGCCAGACGTTGTTGCCCAGCTTCAGGTCATCGGGCAGATGCTCAAACTCGGGGTAGTCGGGGCCGGCCTCCAGCAACAGCACCGACCGGTCCGGATCTTCGGACAGGCGGCTGGCGATGGTGCATCCGGCGGAGCCGCCGCCCACTACGATGACGTCGTACTTCATAATCTACCTCCGTCTTGGTTAGAAATACGGCCGCGAACTCATGCGTGCCCAGCTTGTCATTGCGAGGACCATAGCGACGTGGCAATACCGTTCCAGTAGTAACCATCCTTGCGCCGACGGGATTGCCACGCTTCGCTCGCGATGAAAGCGGCAACGGTGTTCAGCCGACCGGTTTGAAGTAGGGGATGCTGATTTGCGGGGTGGCGGTCTGGAAGGTTACTTCCACGGGCATACCGATATGGACGTCCCTGGGGTTGCATTCGACAATGTTGGTGAACATCCGCACGCCTTCGTCCAATTCCACCAGTGCCACCACGTAGGGAACCATCTCGGCAAAGCCGGGGGTGCGATTTTGGTAGGTTACGGTGTAGGTCCAGACGGCGCCGCGCCCGCTGGACTGCACCCAGCGGATGTTCTCGCTCCAGCAGTTGGCGCAGATGCCGCGCGGATACCACTGGTATTCGTTGCAGTCGTCGCAAATCTGGATGACCAACTGGCCGCGACGGCAGGAGTCCCAGAAGGCTTTGGTTTCGCCGGCGACGGTGGGCAGGGGTTTGTTCCAAGCGGTAGTCATGGCTAATCCCTCGCTAGAATGACGGTGCCGCCGCTGTGGCGGGAGCCGAGAGCGCCGCCGGTGCCGTGGGCCAGGGCGAGCTGGCAGTTGGGTACCTGGCGTCCGGTGCCGTCGAATTCGTGGCGGAGCTGGCGGGTGGCTTCCAGGAGCAGGAAGAGGCCGCGCATCCCCGGGTGGTTGGAGGAGAGGCCGCCGCCGTCGGTGTTGATGGGCAGGCCGCCGCCGACCTTGAGCCGGTCGTTGCTGACGAACTCGCCACCCTCACCCTTCTGGCAAAAGCCCAGGTCTTCCAGCGTTTCCACCACGGTGATGGTGAAGGAGTCGTACACCATCGCCATGTCAATGTTGTCATGCGTCACGCCGGCCATCTCAAAGGCGCGGGGCGAGCTCTGGTGGGCGGCGATGTAGATGAGGTCGCGCTTGCCGGCGCCCTGGTGGGCGATGGCCTCGCCGGTTCCCAGCACCCAGACCGGAGTGTGGCGGCAGTTGCGGGCAACTTCGGGAGACGCCACCACCACCGCGCCACCGCCGTCGGTGATAACGCAGCAATCCATCAGGTGCAGCGGATCCGAAATCACGCGGGACCCCACCACGTCCTCGACGGTGATGGGATCGCGGAACAGGGCTTCGGGGTTCATGGAGGCGTGGTGCCGCATCGCCACGGACACCTCGGCCAGCTGCTCGGAGGTGGTGCCGTAGAGGTGCATATGCCGGCGGGCGATCATGGCGTAGAGGCCGACAGTGGTGAGGCCGTAAAGCTCCTCGAAGCTATCTGGGGACGGCTCCAGGATGGGATGGCCGAAACGTCCCACGCCGCCGGTGCCCACCGAAACGCCGCCGGAACGGGCCAGGCTGCTGTAGGTGATCACGGCCACGTTGATGCGGCCGGCCGCGATGGCGGTGAGGGCGTGGGAAAGGTGGAACTCGAAGGAACCGCCGCCGACGGTGGTGTTGTCCACGTAGCTGGGGTACATATTGAGGTAGTCGGCCAGGTTCATCCCGCTGTTGCGGGCGCTGCTGGAGGCGGTGAAGAGGCCGTCCACGTCGTCCTTGGAGAGGCCGGCGTCGGCCAGGGCCTTGATGACGCTTTCGCCCTGGATTTGCAGTTCGCTCTTGTCGGGAGCGTAGCGGGTGACGTGCTCGTGGATGCCCACGATGGCGGCCCCGCGCCTGAGGTCAACCATGGGGGATGCACCTCCGTTGGGATTGGTTTTAGGAAGTCGGCCTATTATGCCACAAACGGAGGTGGGTGGGTTTTGGCGCCCGGCCGCGTTGCCGGGTGGAGTACAGCATGTCGTCTCGCTTGCTGGTCCGATGGCCCAAGGTCGATCTTAGAACGGAGATCACACTCCCTACTCTGATAAAATGGCCAGAGAGGATTCCCCTTTGAGAGACTTGCAAAACACCCATTCGTCGATCTAGTAGTCTGTAGAGTGGCGTGACAAGAGCTACTCAAATGGGTTCGCCCTTTTTGCGTTTCTGAAATCATGGACAATACCGGAGCGACCATTCGATAGAGCAGGAGTATGTAATTGAGCGATATTGAGCAAGTCGCAAATACTGCCGAGAAAATGGCACCCCTCATCATCAGAATTTTCACGCATCTTCCTATCCCGTGGAAAACCAAACAAACTCAACAGCCTACAGTCCAGCAATCTCAGGGTGCCGACGTGGCGGCAATCAAGGAGCTGCAGGAGAGCGGTTTGCAGGTTGCTTATTACAAAGGGCCAGTGATTGAGGTCGAAGCGTTTGAGCAAGCACAGGACAAGGAGACCGAGAGGTTGGCCTTAAATACACTGAACACAGTGTCAATGATTGACCCGAATCTGGTTGGGGAAAATGAAGATTTGGATGCCCTCAATCCAGAGTTTCTTCGCCGGTGGACTTTGGAGACCTGCAACGTCTCCGACGAAACCCTGCAACTGTTGTGGGCGAAGTTGTTAGAAGGTGAACTCAATTCACCAGGTAGTGTGTCAAACGATACAATGTCAATCGCGCGAGACATGAACAAGGCACGGGCCGAAGAATTTCGATTGTTATGTTCGGCGGCACTGTACGACTGGGATGGAAGGCCGTCGATTGTGGTCGGGTTGGGCAGTCCGGGTAGAAACTCACTTCAACCCTTTGGCTTGTCATACGACGTTCTGATGAGACTGGCTCATCACCGGCTAATAGTGAACGATATGAACTCGCTACGAACGATTACCGGGGGCTCTTCAGGCCCGATTTATCCAGTGAAGCATCAAGGAAAGTCGTTCTTGCTGCAAGCGTCGCCCCAGCAAAACACTGCGTCTAGCCTCCAAATAAAGGGCATTTTGTTCACCCCTGCCGGTGAAGAGTTAGCCCGCGTAGTGGAGCACATCCCTATGCCGGGGTACACGCAGGCTATGATAGAAGATTTGAAGAAACAAGGCTGGGATGTGCTACCAGTGACGCATATTGAGTAAATGCCGCTCGATTTCCGGTAAAATCAATTGCAGTGACAGAGTCGATTGACTGCGACTTGAATCGACAGTATCGGTCGTTTTGCACGCCTCTTCCCATCGCGAGGTGCTACTTGCTGTTCCCCGACCCATCGACCGACCGGCTGCTGGCCAATCTTGACTCGGGCCAGCCCTCTCTGTGCGCGTATGTGTTCAGCCACCCGAATATGGTGGAAGTGGCTGGCCTGGCCGGTATGGACTGTTTCATGGCGGATATGATGTTCACCGCCCATGATTGGGACAACATCGCCCACCTGATACGGGCGGCCCGCGGCACCGGTATCTCGCCCATGATCCGGGTCCAGGCGTTTCCCTGGGCCACCGGCACCGACCGGCGCACCGTTTCCGACGCGGCCCGCGCCCTTGCCCTGGGGGCCACCGCCGTCACGGTCTCGGTAGGTTCCAAGGAGGAGGTGCATGAGCTGATGGGCCTGCGGGACGACTGGCACCGCCTCATCCATCTGCGCCGCTTCGACACCGCCGAGGACTTTCCCGAGTTCAACCGCAAAACCCGGGAAGGAACCCTGATCGTGCCCACCGTGGAGAGCGAGGGAGGTCTGCGCGACCTGGATGATATCCTGGCCATCGACGGTATCAGGCTGGTGTGGCTGGCCGCGGGGGACGTTACCAAGATCCTGGGCGTGCCCTTCAAATACGAAGACCCCAAAGTCATGAGGCTGTTGGAGAACGCGGTGAAGACTGCGGAGAGCCACGGCGCGGCAATCATGTACAACATGGGGTTGGACTCGCCGGACTTCGACGCAATGGCGGCATCAGCCAAGCGCTACTTCGAGGTCGGGGTGCGGGTGGTTGGCCTGGGGGCGATGGAGTGGCATATGCAGATGGCCCTGCAGCAAATCCGCCGGGGCGCCATCGGGTAGCCGCCGGTCAGTGCCGCCGTGATGCCAATTGGTTGCGATGGCAAGATTGACCTCCCGCTTGGCTTCGTCCTATTCGTAACGGGGTTCATTGTACGGTCAGTTGCCCGCCAACAGTGGCGGGGGAGCAAGGAGGAGGGCAAGGGTTTGGGCAGCGTCCCAGTTACCCGGATCGCGGCGGCAGCCTCACAGGCCGTCCCCTGGGGTGGTCGGAGTTTCGGACACGCAACTGCCGCACAAAACCTGGGACTGTCGCCGAGGATCCGTGTCGGTCGACATCAACTTGCCAATTCTGCTGTACTGCACCCAACACATTTGAGGTGTCATCATGCCGAATGAAAGGGAACTGACGCCCGCTCAACAGTCGATGTGGGCAGCCCTGGAACGCTTGGGAGTGGACCCGGAAGACTACTATGACTTTGAAGCGGATGAAATAAAAGAGTTTCCGCCCATGCCGATCGAACTGCAAAAGAGACTGGCGGAGATCCGGCTTCAAACCCAGCAGCCTTTGGAAGGATTGGAAAACTGACCGGAGGCTCAGAAGGGTTTGGGAGCCGGCATGCCTGAAGATCCCGGCGCATCACAAAGTTTCTCTCCGTTGACTTTAGCGCCAGCTGACCCTTCTAACGCGCTTGTGTGAACGCCTGTGGGGTTGCCCTATCTGTACGCTGCGCGGGCCCTATCCGGTCCCGTTGGGTGGCGGATGCCGGAGGCGGCCATCCGGCCCTGTCCGATCAGGCGGGCTACCTTCTCCTTGTTGATGCGTGACCACGGGCTTTTCGGGTTGCATGGCGTGAAGAGGCGCACGGCGCACTCGTCGTCGAGCCGCTTGGGCCTGGATCCACCCAGCCGAAGCAGAGCGCCTCATCCACGGTATCGGTGTAGGGGGATTAAGGGCCGCCCGGTGGCCTTCTTCCACGACACCAACCAGACGGCGTCAGAACCGGCGTGATGCTGCTCCAGCCATACCCGCCACTACTCCATGTTTCCACGAGCAGCATCGACCGGCCGTTGCTGGAGTGCGCGCCCTAACGGGCATGGTCTTATTCCGGGCGCATCATTCGTGCCAGCGACGCGAGGTCGGGGACAACCAGGTCGGGAACGGCGTCGGTCTGGCGCGTTCCGCCGCCCCGGTCGGCGCGATTGACCCATACCGACGCGATGCCCAGCCGGTTGGCCGGCCCAATGTCGTGGTACAGGCTCTCTCCGATGTGCAGCCAGTTCTCTCTTTCCACCGCCATCCGCTCTGCGGCGAGTTGGAAATTGCTCAGGTCGGGCTTATAGCGTCGGGCCTGCTGAGACGTGACCACCGCGTCAAATGCGAACCCCATCGCCTCAGCGGTCTGGGCGAATAGGTCGTCGTCCACGTTGGAGATGATCGCCAACTTGTAGCGTGCCTTCAACGCATCCAGCGCATCCGCCACGTCAGGGAACACCGGCCAACTGGGCAGGGTGTCCGCCAGACAGCCCAATTCGTCCGCGTTGAACTGCAAGTCCAATTCACTACCGATCAACTCCATCACCCCGCGCAGGACGCGGCGGTAGTCCAGGTATTCCGGCGAGCTTTGAACCCTCGGCTCCGCGTCGGCGAACAGTTGCAGGATTTCACTGCGGGACTTGCTGATGCCATGGGAGTTCAGCACCTCTGCAACGGCGGTTGAGATGCCGGTCTCCCAGTCCACCAGGGTGCCGTAACAGTCGAAGCTGAGCCATTCGAAGCGATTGAAATCAAGCATGATGTTGCCCGGATCGACGGGAGCGACCTCCGTCTCGTTCATTTGTAGGTTGAGGGAAGAGGCCGGCCGCCCCGACAGCATGTAGGGATTGAGGAGGAACAACGCGGCTCCAGTGGCCGGGGGGAATGGACAGCCGCTGGAACCCCTCATCGTCCTGCGGGATTTCAAGCAGCAGTTCAGCCAACGACGGTGGGGTAGGAACGTCGGGAGATTTCTCCATTTTCTGCAACCGTTGCACACAAAATAAATGGCGGCCAGCCTGACTCTCGCAGTACCGGCCACCGTCATATTGGGCAGCAAATGGTGGGCCTGGATGGACTCGAACCAACGACCTCAGTCTTATCAGGACTGCGCTCTAACCGCCTGAGCTACAGGCCCACAGGGGAATCTTATTATACCATGCGCGTGGATAGCGCAATATGCCAGACCGCTCACTCGGTCGGCACCCGCGTCCTGTAGATCCTGCCGTACTGCACGAACGCCACTATGGCAGCCACCGCCAGCGCCAGGCACAGGACATCGACGGCCGTCAGCGCCGCCGCGATGCCGCCGCCGAATTCAGTCGGTTCCCGGCCCAACAGGCCGAAAGCCGCCGCCGCGATGACGCGGACCGCGACCAAAGCGGCGGTCGCTCCGGCGATCCACCAGCGGCGGACAGCTAACGCTCGCTTCATGGAAAACTTGCGATGACGTGCAAATTGCCCTACATCGGCGGGCGCGTGTTGTACCAGCCGGCGTGCTGCTGGTAGGTGTAGGCGGCCTGGATGACCCCTGGCTCATCGAAAGGCTTGCCGGCGATCTGCATCCCGATGGGCAGGCCGCTTTCGGTGAACCCGCAGGGTACTGATATGGCTGGCAGCCCGGTCACGTTGAACGGCGCGGTGAAGCTGCGGCCCCGCACGGTGCTGGCCGGATCGTAGCCCTCGAAAGCCGGCGCCGGCTGCGTCATGGTGGGCGTAACCAGGAAGTCCACCTTCTGCATGACCTCGGCAAACTCGCGGCGCGCCAGGGTACGCACCCGCTGGGCCTGCAGGTAGTCGGCGGCGCTCATCAGCGCGCCGATGCGGAACCGACCGCGGACGATCTCGCCGAAGTCCTGCGGTCGGGCCTTCAGGTTAGGCTCGTGGTAGGCATACGCCTCGCTGACCATGATTACGGAGTTGGCGGCGCGGACGTGGTCCAGGCTGGGCAGGGAGACTTCCTCCACGATGGCGCCCAGGCTCTCCAGCTCGCCGATGGCCTTCTCCACCGCGGCGACGACTTCTGGGTTGACACTGGGGTCGGGATCGAAGAAGTAGTGCCGGGGCAGGCCCAGCTTCACGCCCCGGATGCCTTCTCGCAGCGACAGGGAATAATCCGGGACCGGCGCCCTGCTGGACGTGGGATCCTTGGGGTCGTGGCCGGCGATGGCCTGAAGCATGTAAGCGGTGTCCTCCACCGTCCACGTCATCGGCCCGGCGTGGTCCTGGGACCAACTGAGGGTCACCACGCCGGCGCGGCTGACGCGCCCGTAGGTGGGCTTGAGGCCCACGATGCCGCACAGGGAGGCCGGCCCACGGATGGACCCGCCGGTGCAGGAACCCAGCGCGCCCAGGGCCTGGCCGGAAGCCACCGACGAACCGGAGCCGCTGCTGGAGCCGCCGGTGATGTGAGCCAGGTTCCACGGGTTGCAGGCCGGCTCGAAGGGCGTCGTCCAGTCGGGCCCGCCCAGGGCGAACTCGTGCATTGCTAGTTTGCCCAGCAGGATGCCGCCGGCGGCCTTGAGCCGCGCCGTGGTGGTGGCGTCCTCGGCGGGCACCCGGTCGATGTCCACGCGGGAGCCGGAGGTGGTGCGGACGCCGGCGGTGTCGTACAGGTCCTTCAGGGCGAAGGGGATGCCGTGCATATGGCCACGGTATTCGCCGCGCCGGATCTCCGCCTCGGCGACGCGGGCCTGTTCCAGGGCGTCGTCGGCCAGCAGCAGGATGAAGGAATGCAGGCGGTCGTCGGTTTCGGCGATGCGGTCCAGGCAGGCGCGGGTCAGTTCCACGGGCGAGAGTTCGCCCTTCCGCATCAGCTCCCCGGCTTGGTGGATGGTCAGAAAATGCAATTGGGTGTCGGTTGTAGCCATGCGGTTGTCAACTCCTTTGGCGACCTCGCGCGAGCACACTCTGGTGACGTGTCATTGCGAGCGCAGCGTGGCAATCTCGATTGGGCAACGGTCATCGCTAGGGAGCGGGATCGCCACGTCCTTCGACAAGCTCAGGATGAGCGGCTTCGCTCCTCGCAGTGACCTATGCCCGTTGCCTACTCTTCGGGCCAGTCGGGGTGATACTCCACGATCATCTCGGTCGCGCCGAAGCTGATGTCGTGGAGTTGCCGGGCGTAGGCGGCGTAGAGGTCGTAGATAGGTTTGAGCTCTTCCACTTCCTGCCGGCTCATGCCGAGGCCGGCGCGGTCAGCCAGTTGCTGGAATTCGTCAATGGACATTTCGGCCGGGTCAGGCATATTGGCACCTCCGGGGTTGCGACGGTGATTGAGACGGGCTGATTATACATTGCGGAGGGCAATATATTTCCCATCGCGCCCATATGAGCATATGAGCAAGGGTCAGTTCCGGCTTCGGGCTATGAGCAAATGAGTAGCCAACATCCGGTGCTGCCGTGCGGTAAGGTTGACGAATGCAATGGTTACCGCTTCGGCCAAGTCAATCAGGCCGACCACTTGGGAGCGTGTGAACACGCTGCGCGGGTTATAGTCGGCGGCGAGACGTCGTTCCTGCAAGTCGCCGAACGCGCTGACAAAGTCGCGGATTTCAGTTATGGAACTCTGTCGCTGGTAAGCAAGCAAGCGATTTTTTGCTTGACCATGGTCCAAAGCGCGGTAGGTTTGTACCCAGAGGTCGAAATCTTCCCCGGTTGGTGACGCTCCCACGAGAGCATCGGCATTGCTCTCGCAGACGGCATGGAACCTGGCGTAGTAAGCCGTACTTACTGCCCGCTTGAGCATGGCTTGTCGTGGTCGGCCCGGTGTAGTTGCTCCGCCGGACACGCCGGCCAAAATTCTCGCCGCGTCTATAAGGTGCTGCCAGTCCAAGACTATTCCAGTTTCCAGGGCCAGGGGTGGTTGGACATCCACAGCCACTCGGGGTATTCGTCCTTGGCGATGTAGGACTTCAACGGAAAGTTGCGGAACCCCATGTCGTACAGGATGTCATCCAGTTCCGACGATATCCTGATAATTTTGTGAGGGTCGAGCAGCGCGTAATCGCCGTCATAGACGACTATGATTTCGAGGGTGTCCTCACCGTAGAAATCGACGGTGGGTTCGACCGTAATCGGGTCAAACGTAATTGTCCTCTGGAAAGTCTCGTCCAGGAGCCTGCTGATATTGTCTTTGGCTGCCTGAACTATGGTGGCGGGTACGGCCATGATGTCTCATACCTCTCGCGGTGACCGCTAACAACGCGCCAGACGCAGCGGAATTGGTTGTGTGCCGCGCGGTCGAACGACCTCAAGCGTGCGGATATAGGTCACCGCAGCCCCGGCTACTCCCGGAATATCTCTTCGCCGCGGTGCAGTCGCAGGGCGATCTGGTAGGTCTGGCCCACGGCGCGGGAGGTTGGCGCGTGGGCGGCCAGGTAGCGGGCCATGCCGATGAGGACGTGGCGGCCCGATTCGGTTCCGCGCCGCTGCCGGTACTGGCTAAAACCGGCGTCAACGATCTGGAAGGAGTGGAAGCCGGCGTCCTCGTTCAGCATGGCCCGGCCCAGGGCGGCCACCAGCGCGTCGGGTTCGCACGCGCCGGTGAGATAGCGGGACACCAAGTGCGACACTTCCTCCACCTGCTGGCGCACGTCCATCCGCTCGCGGATTTCAGCCAGTAGTCCCGCGCCGTCCACTGGCTCGCTGCCCGTCTCCGGGATGCGTTGGGCCGGCATATTGAGGAACCGATCCAGATAGATGCTCATGGCGACGTCGAAGACGCCGCGCAGCAGTTCCGGCGACGGAGCGCGTTGCAACGCCCGGTGCAGGGCGTTGGCCGCCGTCAGCGTGTTATGCACCGTGTCCCAGTCGCCGAACTCGTTGGATATGTGGAAGTGGGCCATCCTGAGGAAGGCAGCGTAGGCCACGGCTGAACCCAGCTGTTCGGCGGAGGCGCCCGACTTTATCGCTACCTTGATGGTGTTCAGGATGTCGGCGGGCGATTCGCCGAGCATCTCGCGGGCCAGAGCGTCGGCGTCGTCCCAGCCGGCGGCATGGCGGCTTTGCTCCAACAGGGCGGGCAGTTCCTCGCGAGCCTGCCACACCAGGGATGCCAGGTCGATGGGGTGCCGCCACGCGCTGAGTTCGTGGCTGCGCCGGGCGCGGGCCATACCGTGAACCAGGCTGGTCAGCGTCTGGCTGGCGTGTTCCCAGCCGATGTGGTCCAGCAGCTCGAACGCCTTGTTGGCGAAATCCAGCGTGTGCCCGGCGTCCAGGTAGATGTGATCGGTGGACGCGGCGAAGATCATGTCGGCAAGGTGGCCGGGCGGCAGGCCCAGCTCGATGGCCGTCCGCAGGCACCGCTCGGCAGCGTCCTCGGCGCGCACGTCGATGAAGTCGCGGAACCACTGCTTGAAGACCTCCGGGCGGGTTTCCCCGGTGGGCAGCGGCTCGACGATGAAACGGGGCGGCCGGCCGGCGCACTCGCGGGCCACGTGGAGCAGCCCCTGGTATAGGGCCACCGCGCGGTCGTCCGCATCCAGGCGGGGCAGGATGTTGGCGGTGCTGGTGAGAATGGTCATGGCCGCGCCCCAGCCGGCGGCGGTGTAGGTCGTCCCGAAGTCGGCGCCGATGCGCAGCGGCGCCCGGTAGTCGGCGCCGGCGGCGTGGAGGCCCAGCACCGACTTTGCGGTCACCAGGCGGATGTTGTGCTCCATTCCGTCCCGCAGGCGAGCCGACCAATGCTGCGTCTCGTCGCGCTGGGCGGGTTGCGGGTCCACCCACACCTGCCCATCAACGACGGATACGGGGAAGCTGCGCACGTCGTCGGCGAAGGGGTTGAAGGTGCCGCCGCTGGCCAGGTCGAAGCGGGCGTTATGCCAGTGGCAGGTGAGGATGCCGTCCTTGACGCTGCCCCGGTCCAAGGGGAAGCCCATGTGTGGGCAGCGGTTGTCCACGGCGTACACCCGCCCGTCATGGTGGAAGACGGCGATGGCATGGCCACCCCCCGTGACCACCCGGCAACCGCCGGCCTTCAACTCGTCAATGCTTCCGACCCTTATGTGTTCTGCAATCTGCGTTGCCATGATGCCCCTCCTCTCCTGGTCTGTGTCGGGATGTAGTTGCAACCCGACTAGCCTTTAGCGCCGCCGTTCCGATCCAGCCTTCCCGCCCAACCTCGCCTTCCCATCCGCACTTCAACCAATCTTTCGTCAGGCATATCTACCGCAAGTTTCAGGTATTGGAGGGTCGACGCCCCGATGCACTGCCCACTCTCGTCTGGCCAGAAAGCCACGGGGGCGACACCGCTCACGCTTCGGTCGTCGTCCAGGGCGATGGTCAGACTGGCGTATCCGTAGCCGCATTCCACCTCCGAGCCGTCAGCAGTGACGTAGGTCATAGACCTATCGGGCCGGATGTGCAGCGACTCCAGAAGCGCGGCTGGAAAGGCCGAATCGGTTGCTCCGGTGTCAACCAATGCCTCTGTTTCGTGAGCATCGCCGCCCGCAATGTTTGCGACGCGTACTTTCGCGTAAAAGATGCCCATGCTTGGTCTCCCTGTCGCACGCAGCCCCTAATCAGTGGTTTCGCCAGTGGTCGGGGCCGCCGCGTCGCGCCTAGCGTACCGTGTGATGAAGCCACGGATTGCGCTGAAGTATTGTTGGTAGCCGACGTACATGAGGTCGTTGTGGCCGGCGCTGGGGATGATTTCCAGGCGCTTTTCGGTGGTCTTGAAATTGTCGTGCATATCCACGGCGTCGCTGAGGGGCGCCAATTCGTCCCATTCGCCGTGGATGACCAGCGCGGGGATGTCGATGGAGTAGAACTTGGCGTGGTAGTCGTCCTCCAGCGCCTGTATCGCTGCCGGCTCCAGGCCGTCGGCGAAGCGGCCCAGGTTGGGACGACCGCTCTCGATGATCACGCCGTTGAGCTTGTCCGATTCGGTCACCGCCAACTCTCCGGCGGCGTGGCGGCCCATGGAGCGTCCCATGACGTACACTGGGCCGGTGAGGCTCAACTCGGCCATGGCCTCGCGCAGCCCCTCCAGAACCACGTGGGCATCGGCCAGCATGGTGTTGAAGGTGGGCGAACCGCCGGATGCGCCGTAGCCCCGGTAGTCGGCGACGAAGAAGTTTGCGCCGATCTCGTTGTAGTGGGGCGCGATGTGATCATAGCCGGCGGCAGTCTCGCCGTTGCCGTAGAAGAACAGCACGGTGGGATAGGCCCGGTCCACCGCGTAGAACCGGCACGAAAGCTGTACGCCGTCGGCCACGTTGACCGCGTAGTCCACCGCGCTCTCCGGGGTCTTGGTCCAGTGGCGCTGGGGGTAGAAGGAACGGCCCGCCCCTTCACAATTCTCCAGCACAGAATAGTCAACGGTAGTCATAGCAGGCTCTCTCCAACGAATAATTGGGATTATACTACGGGATAATCACCACTTCGGGTATGTCCGGATTTGCGTTGGGGACCATCAGAATCAAGATTTACGAGATTTAGGAATTATCAGGATTGAGAGGGCGCCATCATCGAAGGGCTCCAATCCTGCTAATCTTCAAATCCGGCAAATCCTGATTCTCACGATTTCGCCAAGCGGGCGCTCGCCAGGAGGTTTATCGGCATGGCAAAAATGGAAATCGGGCTTTACGACGTGCTGGACCAGGCCCAGATGGAGTCCCATGCGGTGGCGGCGGATGTGTACGATGAGCACATTCGCGGGGCGCAGGAAGCGGAGCAGATGGGTTACAGGTACTACTTTTCCATCGAGCACCAGAGCTCCGACGTGAGTTTTCTCAGCTCGCCCAGCGTGTACCTGACGGCGTTGGCCCGGGCCACCAGCGCGATGCGGTTCGGTGTGATGATCTACCAGTTGCCGTTCCACCATCCCGTACGGCTGGCGGAGGAGGTGGCGATGTTGGATCACCTGTCCCGGGGCCGTGTCGAGTTCGGCGCCGGCACCGGCGTCACCAGCCATGAATTCCTGCGCTGGAACGTGGACTTCGACCGGCGAAGAGACATCAGCCAGGAAGCCCTGGACATCATCCTGATGGCCTGGAAAGAGGGCAGCGTGACCTACGAGGGCGAGTATTTCCGGTTCGACGAGGCGTTGATTACGCCGGAGCCGTTCCAGAAACCCCATCCGCCCGTATGGTTCGGATGCCACAGCGCGGCCAGCTTCGAGTACGCCGCCAAAAAGAACTTCAACGTTTCCCAGAACATCGACACCGACCAGGTGATCGCCGACAAGTTCGAAACGTGGCGCAACCTGTGGCGTGAGGCCGGCCACGACACTACCATGCCCAAGACCTTCCTGACTCGGCACGTCCACGTGGCCGAGACTGACGAGAAGGCCCGCGAACAGGCGGAGCCGCACCTGGCGACCGCCGCCTTTCCGTCAGCCGTGCCCGCCGGCATGGGGAGCGACTACATCGGTTCCACCCGCATCGGCTACGGCCCGGACGGTATGCGCGGCGGTGATCCGGGCACGCCGGAGCGGGCGGAACTGCGGCGGATCTTCCGCGAACGCGCCCAGTCATACGACTTCTGGATCGACAACGGCATCGCGCTGGTGGGCAGCCCGGAGACGGTGGCGAAACGGCTGCAAGAGCAGCACGACCTCATCGGCCACGACATCTTCTGCGCCCGCCACCTGTTCGGCTACATCGACCCGGAACACGCCAGGCAGTCCATCCGCCTGTTTGCGGAGGAGGTGATGCCAGCCTTCGCGTGAGCCATGGCGTCGGGCGCGTGACTTATCTCATTCGTCCCCGGTTTGTCATTGCGAGGAGTGTTGCGACGTGGCAATCCCGTTGACCGCGTGAGGACTCCTGTGGCGTCGGGATCGCCGGGCTTCCCTCGCGATGACAAACCGGGCGGCGGCGAGGATGCGCGGTACGGCGGTCGTCCTTGCCTGTGTTCTGTCGCGCCGTTACAATCTGCTCACCGTCATTCCCCGGCCGCGAATCCGTGGCCGGCAGGAGGCCCATTGCAAGCAGCCACGCCGGCCGTACCCGGTGCGCCGGGCATGAAGCAGAACCGGGTATTCATCCTCAGCAGCCTCTCGGTGGGACACGGCCTGTCCCACATGTTTGACCAGGGCTTTCCCCTTCTGGTCACCGAAATCGCCAAGGCGATGGGCCTGGGCACCTTCCACACCGCGACGCTGTTCGCGGTTCGGCATGGCGGTTCCAGCGCGACCAGCCTGGGCGCCGGCCCGCTGATCGACTACCTGAAATCCTACTGGGGCATCATCCTGACGGCGTGCATGTTGGGCCACGCCATCACCTTTGCCGCCATTGGCGGGTCGCCTACCTTTGCCCTACTGGTGGTGGTGGTGCTGTTCCTGTCGATACCGGGGTCGCTGTGGCACCTGCCCTCGGCGGCGGCCATCTCCCAACGCTTCCCGGACCGGCGCGGGTTTGCCATATCCATGCACGGGTTTGGGTCCAACCTGGGCAACGTCAGCGGGCCGGTGATCGCGGGGGCGCTGCTGGCCACCGGGTTCCTGATCTGGCGACACATTTTCTTCATCTACGCGGCGCTGGCGCTGCTGATGGCAGTGTTCGTGTGGTGGTCGCTGCGCGGTGTGGGCCAGGACAACTCGACGGAAGGGGTCAGGAACCTGTCGGGGCAGTTTGCCAGCGCCCTGTCCCTGCTGAAGAACCCCATCGTCATGGCCCTGATATTCGCGGCGCTGCTGCGGGGCATCGGCCTGAGCGCCCTGTTCAACTGGACGCCCTTCTACCTGCGCGAGACGCTGGAGATGAGCACCCTCCTGGCGGGGGTCTATTACGCGCTGCTGACCGGCATGGGGATAATATCCGCGCCGGTGCTGGGCTGGCTGTCCGACAAATGGGGGCGCAAAGCGGTGCTGGTGCCCGGGTTCGTCATCGCCGCGCTGCTTTCGATGACGGTGGTCAGCGTGGGCGCGAGCCTGCTGCTGATCCCCATAATGGCCGGGTTGGGCCTCTTCAGCTTCGCGCTGCACCAGATAATCCAGGCGTCGGTGCTTGACTACGTGGGGCAGGGCACGGAAGCCACGGCCATCGGGCTGCTCTTCGGTATCAACGGCGTGATCGGCATCGGTTCGCCGTTCCTGGCCTCGGCCATCATTGACTACTTCGGCAACTATGGCGCGGTGTTCTACTACGCGGGGATACTGACGTTTATTACCGCCATCATCGTGGTGGCGATCCCCCTGCGCAACCCCGACAGCACGGGCGCAATCCGGGCCTGACGATAAAGGTCGCCGGGCGGCCGATACCCATATCCATTTCCCGCCTCCATATCAATGACCACCAACTCGCGCCAAGCCGAACCGGGCCGGCCTCTGACTTCCAGGAACTGTCCCGCGGGTACCAATCGCGCTGAGCCGCATCATCGTCCTGTCGGTGCTCAGCTACGGCCTCTACTGGCTCTATTGGATGTACCGCACCTGGCGGCAGTACCGGGATCACACCGGTGAGGAAGCCTATCCGGCGTGTCACGCATTGACCCAGTTCGTGCCGGTTTATGGCCTGTTCCGGCTGCATGCCCATGCCGCCGCCTATCGGACGCTGATGGAAAACCAGGGAATGTCCACCACCATCAAGATTGCGCCAATCATAATTCTGGCCGTGCTGGGCGGAATCGTGGCGGTCATCAACATCAGTCCTGGGGTGGCCATCACCGGCTTGAGCCATTCCGGTTTGGCGCTGACCCTGGACGTTTCCGCATGGGTCGGGGTTGGTTTTGCGGTGGCCGTAATGTGCTGGATACAGTCCAACATCAACCGCTACTGGGCGGAGTTTGAGAGCGGGCCGCCGCCGACCCGTTTCGGCAGGGGCGAGAAGATCGTGACCACGCTGGGCGTGCTGATCTGGATACTGAACATCGCCGGCTACGCGATACCGCCGGCGGCGAGCTAATTTTGGTTCCCGCGGGCCGGGAGTTGGTGGGTGCACGGGGCACTGTATTCCGGCGTTCGCACGAATGACGGGCTGGGGCTGGGATGGCGCTCAGCGGTTGTCGAACAACAGATGCGCTGCCAGAGCCTTGAGATTGTCGTCGCTGGTGGAGAAGAGATTAGAGATGTCGTTTGTCGCTCGGTTGATCGTGTTGATCGTGTCCGAGTAGCTGAAAGTCGCGTTCGGGTTGTAGTCAGCGTTCTCGCGTTGGAGTTGAAGCTCGAGAAAGGTGACGGCGAAATCCGTGATGGAATCCGGGAAACCGGCCACGTTGCCTGCTGCCAGCTTTGATTTGGCCCTGGTGTGGGAGAGCGCTCGATAGATCGCGGTCCATCCCGGCGATTTTGGTTGGCTTGTCTCCCGGCCGTAGAGCATGTCGGCGTTGTTTTCCAGCAGCGCGTGAAACATAGCGTAGTAGGCCGTACTGATTGCCCGTCTGAAGTGCGCCTGTTGCCAGTCGTCAGGTGTGCGCAGGATTTGTAAGTCCTCTCCGAGTGAACTGGCAACAATGAGAAGGCTTTGCCACATCATACGTTGGCGTCCGGTAGGTGTCCTTCCGCTATCAGTTGTCTGATTTGGGCGTGTTCGCTCGCGTAAGTATAGGATTGTGTGATGATGGGAGTATGCACGAACGGCCGGAAGGCATCTTGGTTTCGTCGGTTGAATCCGGAGAGGATTTTGGGATCCAATTCCACGTTGGGGCCGTCATATACCATGGCAATGTGGGTATAGGGTTCCCCATCGTTTGCCAGACGGACCTCGACGTTGACCTCGACTAAGGAGACTTCGCCTTTGAATTGCGCTTCGAGGTCGCGGCGAGCGATTTCCGCGATGCGCGCTTTGCTGTCTTCGGAGAGTAATTCGTCGTACATGTTAGTTTCTCCGACTTTGAGGCCGAAAATTCGCGGCGAAACGACAGGGGTAATCTTACTGCGTGTCGTTACCGCCCGCTCCTGGAAATCAAGGGCTCGCGGCTAGGGCTATGCGCATTAGGTTATAACCCCCTGCTCCACCAGGCTCTCCATTTCGGGTTCGAGGATGCCCAGCAGGTCGCCGTAAATCTCGCGGTTGTGTTCGCCGTAGCGGGGGATGGGACCGGCAGTGGTGGGGGTCTTGGAGAACTTGATGATGGTGGGGCCGGGTACCAGCACCTTCTGGCCCGGCGGCTCGTGGGCGTCGGCTTCCATCATCACCTCGCGCTCCCACATATGGCTGTCGGCCAGAACCTCGGGGATGGACTTGACCGCGCCCACCGGGATGTCGGCGGCGACCAGGGCGTTCTCCACCTCCTTGACCGTGCGTTCCTCGCACCACATCCGCAGCAGTTCCATGCGGATCTGGGCCATGTCGGTGGCAAACATCGGAGCGGCGAATTCCGGGTCTTTGGCAAGCTCGTCGTAGTCCATGACCTTGAGCATCCGCTCCCACATTCCGGCGCGGGCGGCTCCGGTGGTGACCCAGCCGTCGGTGCACTTCAGGAAGGTGCCGACCCTCACGAAGTCGTTGGTGTTGGTCTCGTAGCACATGGCCAGGGCGACTTCCTCCAGCGTGATGCCGCCGTCCAGCATCGCCACCTCCAACCACTGGCCTTCGCCGGTGCGGTCGCGGTGGCGCAGCGCGCCCAGGATGCCGATGACGGCATGGAGCGCGGCGGTGCGGTCCATCACCGGGCCGTTGCCCATGATGGGCTCGCCGAAGCCGCGGCCGGTCTGGTCGCCGAAGCCGCTCATGGCCTGGATGATGGGGTCGAAGCACTGGCGGTCACGATAGGGGCCGTACTGCCCGAAGCCGGACACGGAGGCGAGGATGATGCCGGGGTTCACCTTGCACATCTCCTCGTAGCTGAACCCCATTCTCTCCATGGTGCCGGGGCGGAAGTTTTCCAGCACGACGTCGGAAACCTCCAGCAGGCGGAAGAACAGCTCCTTGCCCTTTTCGTGGCGTGTGTTCAGGGTGACGCTCTTCTTGCCCCGGTTGTAGGCGGCGAACTGGACGCTCATCCCACCCACGAACGGGCCGGAATCTCGCAGATCGGCCCCCTTGCGCCATTCCAGCTTAAGCACCTCCGCGCCCATGTCCTGCAGAATCAGCCCGCCCCGGGGCGCCGCCTGCCAGCGGGCCAGCTCCAAAATCCGCACGCCATCCAGTACGTGTCCCGCTCCGTTAGCAGCCATAACAATACTCCTGTCCGGTCAAGTTTCCCGTGCCATTGCCCGCTGGCGGCCCTCGGCGTAGGCGGCTCAGGCGATGCCCCGTATCATGCCACGAAAAACGGCCAATCGGGGGTTATGAAAATTCTTTCCCATCCGCTATGTTAGCTCTCTGACAAGTACGCTGGAGACATCCCATGGTCAAATTCCTCACAACTACCCAGATTTCTGCTGAAATGGAAAATCTGTTCAAATCTGCCAAGAGCGAAATCATCATCATCAGTCCTTACCTGAAAGTCAACAAACGGTTACAGGACTTCATGGAGGACGCGAACCTGCGAAAGATCCAGTTCACGCTGATCTATGGCAAGACAGATCTCCAGCCGGCGGAATGGGAATGGATTCGCCGCTTGGACACTGCGGAGACTGGTTTCGTTCCCAACCTGCACGCCAAGTGCTACCTCAATGAGGGCACAGCCATCGTTACATCAATGAATCTGTATGAGTTCTCGCAACAGAACAATGATGAGATGGGAATTCTGGTGGCCCGCAGTGCGGACATGAAACTATACCAAAACATCTACGAGGAAGCGCAACGCTTGGGACGTAAAGCGGGGCTGAAATGGAGCGGACCAGCCGCGACTACACAAACCGCGTCCCCCAAACGCGGAGGAGACCGGCAATCGGCTAAGCCTACTCGGTCGACCAAAATCACCGGGCACTGCATTCGATGCGGGGCCACCATAGACCTCGATGCCAAGAAGCCTCTGTGCGGAACGTGTTACGGGAGCTGGGTACAATTCAAGAACGAAATGTACTCCGAGAAATATTGCCATAACTGCGGCAAGGAAAACGCCACCACGTTTGCCAAACCCTTGTGTTCGCCTTGCTACAGTGCGAGTGCGTCGAGATAGTCGGACGAGTTATGTGGGTTCGCTCCCTGATCGATGCCAACCACAACAATGATCCGGTCAGGTCAAGTTTCTCTTGCCACTGCCCACTGGCGGCCCTGGGCGGCGGCGGCTCTGGCGATGCCGCGTATCATGCCACGAAAAACCCCGGCGTGTACGGGTCATGCGCCATAACAGTAGAGCATCCGCCCAAACCCACCGGCTCGAACACTGCGGTCTGGCGTATCACCGAACCTGTTCCGTCGTCCTGAGGCCCGATTTCAAACTCCAGCCACGCCCGGCCGGCAAGTTTCATCTCGGCATAGAATCTTACCAGCCGACCCGGTTCGTAGCACTCCACCCGCCACCAGTCCACGGCGTCGCTCACCACCTTGCGGTGAGGATGCGGCCGGCCCAGGCGCACCCCCACACCGTCCACCAGTAGGCCAATGAACCCACGCGTGCGCCATAGCCAGTCGGCAAAGTCTCAGCCGGCACTGCCATCGACGCGTCGGATAGGTTCAAACGCGATTTCCCGGGGCGCGTCCACCGTTAGACCGGCACACAAATATTCCCGCAGACCGTTGATGGCAATGGGTTGGTCCGGCACCGACACCCAGCGCGGCGTAATCAATCACCGGCAATCGCTCCACCAGCGCCCGCACCATCTCGAATGACACGCCGCCGGAACCGATGACGATGGAGGCACGGAACTCCAGCGCCGGGACGCCGGAACTGCGGAGAATGTCGTCGACCTGCCGCCGGCTGCGCAAGTGGTCGGACAGGTTCGGCCCATCGACTCCCATTCATCGTATCATTCCACTCTATTTGTACAATCCGGCCCGGTTGGTTAGAATCCATCGTGATTTTCCCCGTGAGCCCCGAAGGAGCAGATTGATGCCCGGCAGCCTGATTACCGACGAGATAAAGGCCCTCATTGGGCTGGAAATGGAGCCGGAGCGCAACCGGTTCCCGATCAGCGCGGAGATGGCCTACGACGTGGCCGACGCCATCGAGGACTACAACCCGCTGTACGTTGACCCTGACTATGCGGAGAGCAGCCGCTTTGGTGGCCTGCTCTGTCCGCCGCTGGCTGCGTGGAAGGACATCGCGCCGCCTATCGGTTACTTCGGCGCCGGCCAGGAATGGCACTTCGAGGTGCCCCTGCCATTCAACAGCTATGGCTTGAACGGCGGGAGCGACTGGCAATTCCTCGCACCGATTCGCGTCGGCGCCTGGATCACCCGTCAGTTCCGTATCCTGGACATCTTCGAGAAGCAGGGACGCTCCGGCCCGTTGGTTTTCATCGTCCGGCAGGAAATCCAGACCGACCAGCAGGGACAGGAACTCAGCCGCGCCCGCCGAGTGAGCATCCACCGCGCCCTGCCCGCCGGCGAGCAGCCCACCGACGTGGCGCAGGTTGCCGCCGATCTGTCCACCGTGGCCGTCGCGCCGCCGAACCCGGAGGTCATCCTGCCCAAGCCGGAACCGGAGCCGAACAGCCAGCAGTACTTTGAGGATGTTTCGGTGGGCGACGACCTGTCGCCGGTGGTCAAGGGCCCCATGACCACCACCCACTTGATCCGCTGGGCCGCCGCCAACGGCAACTACGCCCGCATCCACTGGGACCTGCCCTTTGCGCAACTGCACCAGGGTCTGCCCAACGTGGTGGTCAACGGCTCGCTGAAAAACCAGTACCTGGGACAACTTCTGCTGGACTTCGCCGGCGACGGGGGCTGGTTTAAACGATTCTACGTCGAGCACCGGGGCATGGATTTTCCTGGGGATACCCTCACGGCGTCCGGCATGGTAACCGGCAAACGCGAGGACGGAGATTTCGGGTACGTGGACTGCGCCGTTAACCTGCAGAACGACCGGGGTGGGCAGACGGCTTCCGGCACCGCCACCGTGGTCCTGCCCAAGCGCGGCCAGATATTGCCGCTGGCGTGGAATGGGGAACCCTGGTAATGGCCGGTATCCTCGACGGCGTGCGGGCGCTGGATCTGGGCGGGCATGTGTCCGCGCCCTTCTGCGCAAGGCTGCTGGCCGATTATGGCGCGGACGTCATCAAGATCGAGCCGCCGGGCGCGGGAGACGAAGCCCGCCGCATGGGGCCGTTCGCCGGCGACGACCCGCATCCCGACAAGAGCATCCCTTTCCTGTACCTCAACACCAACAAGCGGGGCATCACTCTGGATCCCGGTACGACTGCCGGGGCCGGCCTGCTGGCCGAACTGCTGGCGACCGCCGACGTTCTGGTGGAGAACTACCCGCCCGACGCCAAACCGTCGTCGGAACTGGAACCCGACAATCTGGCTGAAAAATATCCCCACCTGATTGTCACGTCGATAACACCATTCGGGCAGACCGGGCCGTACCGGGATTTCGCGGCCACCGACATCGTCACCACCGCCATCAGCGGCCTGATGTACCACTCCGGCGATTCGGACCAGGAACCGCTGCGGAACGCGCTGAACCAGTCCTTCTACGTGGCGGGCATCAACGGAGCAGTGGCGACCACGGCGGCCCTGTTCCAGCGCCTCTTCACGGGGCAGGGCCAGAGCATCGACGTGTCCACAGTGGAATGCCTGGCGTCCCACCTGGTGCAGGCGGTGCCGTACTACAGTTACATGGGAGCCATCAAGGGCCG
Source organism: Dehalococcoidia bacterium (assembly GCA_965197635.1). Classification (GTDB taxonomy): domain Bacteria; phylum Chloroflexota; class Dehalococcoidia; order Lucifugimonadales; family UBA3495; genus Bin87. Next base: position 1,085,979 of record CBDANN010000008.1, on the reverse strand, counting down.
CCGCCCGGTGCGCGGTTCCGGCTTCGAGGAGCTGATGCCGGCCCGGGACGGCTACGTGATACCGTCGGTGCAGGGTTCCCAGCCCTGGAGCACGGTGGCGGAGCTGATCGGCGTGCCGGAGTTGCAGGACGAGCGGTTCGCCTCCGGGTCGGGACGCATCGAGTTTGGCGAGGAGATATATGAGCTGCTCATCAAAGGGCTGGCCCAATGGGATCGCAAGGCGCTGCACCAGGCATCAGGGGAGCGTCGGCTGGTCTTCGGCATGGCCCAGGACGCCGGCGATTTGTACGAATGCCCACACCTGCGGGAACGCGATTTCTTCCGCATGGTGGACCACCCCGTCGCCGGCGCGGCGGACTATCCCGGCATGGGGCCGCGTCTGTCGGGCCCGGACTCTTTAGCGATCGAGTACGAAGTGCGTCGGCCGGCCCCGCTGCTGGGCCAGCACAATGCGGAGATCTACGGGGACGAGCTGGGGCATTCGCCGGGCGAACTGGCCCAGCTGCGGGCGTTGGGGGCGATATGACGCTGCGCCCGCTTACCGAGCTCGCCATAGTATCTAATGGGCTTAGATTTCCGTCAGCGGATTTAACGCAAAGACGCAGAGGGTAATTCTTAACCGCGTATGCGTGCCTTTCTATGATATTACGCACTTCACTGCGTAAGTACCATGACGATTTACGATGGGGTACACATGAATATGTCTCTACCTTTGGAAGGCATCCGCGTGGTGGACCTGAGCCGGGTGTTCGCCATGCCCTACTGCGGCGCCTACCTGGCCGACCTAGGGGCCGAGGTCATCAAGGTGGACACCCACCACAACCAGTTTGTGGACACCACCCGCACCCTCAACGGGCCGTATCCCGACAACGAGCCCAACGAACTGTACTGGGAGCAGGGCGGCACCTTTCACACGCTGAATCGCGGCAAGCTGAGCGTGACGCTGGACCTCCGGTCGGCTGACGCGCTGGAAGTACTGCGGCAACTGGTGTCGGTATCCGACGTGGTGCTGGAGAACTTCACGCCCCGGGTGATGCGGCGGTTCGGCCTGGACTACCCCAACCTGAAGGCCGTCCGGCCCGACCTGATCATGGTGTCCAATACGGGCTACGGACACTCCGGCCCGTGGACGGATTTCGGGGCGATGGCGACGGCGTTGGAACCGACCCACGGCACCGGCGCCTTCACGGGCTACCTGGACGTCGACGCCGATGGGCACACCTCGCCGGGCACGGTGCCCAACAAGATCGCCAACTCCTACACGGACTTCCTGGCCAGCTGGACGGCGCAACTGGCGGTGTTGGCCAGCCTGTTCCACCGGGCCAAAACCGGGCGCGGGATGTGGATTGACCTGGCGATGTACCAGGTGGGCACGTCGTTCATGGGAGAGGGTCTGCTGGATTTCGCCTTCAACGGGCGCCGCGTTCGCAGGATGGGCAATCGCCACGAAACCCTGTCGCCTCACGGCTGCTATCCATGCCAGGGCAACGACCAGTGGGCAGTTATCGCCGTGCGTGACGATGACGACTGGCGTGCCTTCTGCGCCGCGCTGGATATGCCCGACTTGGCCGACGACCCCCGGTTCGCCGACCCGGTGACCCGCCACCGCAACCAGGACGAGCTGGATGCGATCATTTCGGAATGGACTGCCGCCCGCAGCAAGTACCAGGTCATGAGCGTGCTGCAAGACGCCGGCGTCCCCGCCGGCCCGGTGCTGGACGGCCGGGATCTGCTGAGCGATCCGCACTTCCGCGACCGCGGATATTTCGAGACGGTGGAGCATCCCCCGCAGACCGGGCTGGGACGGCGGGAGTACGTAAGCCGGGGCTGGCGGATGTCGGGCAACGACGTGCGGATCCCGAAGTCGGCCCCGATGCTGGGCGAGGACAACGAATACGGGCTGTCGCAGCTGCTGGGCCTGGACGAGTCGCTGATTGCGGAACTGGAGGCGGCGGACGCGGTGGGACAGACGCTGACCGGCGCGCGGACGCCGTCATCGGTGCCGCTGGACCGGCAGGTGGAGCTGGGCTGGACGGTGGACTACGACGACGACTACAAGCGGCTGCTGACGTGACGTCGTCGTCAGGAGCAGGATTTTCGGGATTAGGGATTGGCAGGGTTAGGAGGTTCCGAACACGTAGGGTCTAATCCCGCCAATCTCCTAAAATCCCGAAAATCCTGCTTCCGACAATTCCGAAGGATTGGCTAATCGTCGGCGGCGACGGCGGCCGGTTCGGCCAGGCGGTTATCCACCAGATCCGCGCTGCACACGGCGCCGTCCAGCAATCCCCAGCGCACCATCCAGTGGTAGGTGTCCTCGACTATCTCATCGGTGTAGGGAGTGTTGTAGGAGTAGCGGAGGCGGGGAAGGTGGAAGTCTTCGGGAGTGATGCCGCCGTGTTGGGCCGCCACCCCGGCGAAGCGGGGTTCCTCTATCAAATAACGGATGTACTTCCGCTTGTCGGCGTTGATCCGGTTCACAGCTGTGACGATGGCACGGTTGATGGCGGCGAACGTTGCTTCGTCCATGTTGTCGCTGGCGTTCTCGGCCCCGAGGTAATGTCCCTCGCAGACGGCGCGGCAGCCCAGTTTTTCCGCCAGGGTGATCCAGGGTTCCATCAAGGCGGCGGCTGCCACCTCGCCGTTCATCAGGGCTTCAAACCGATACTGGGGAGAGCCGTAATGGACGAGCTTCAGCTTCTCCTCAGGCAGATAGCCCGACAGGAGCCGCAGCGCGACGTAGTGGGAACCGGCGTGGAACTGCACTGCCACCGGCTTGTTGCCCAGGGTGCCGGGGTAGTAATGGGGAGAGTCCGGACGCACCAGGATGGCCTGGGTGGCGACGGCGGAACGGAGGGCGATGATACGAGCGCCCTGTTTGCTTTCATAGGCCCGACGGACCTGCCCCTCCTCTCAAGCCCGGTAGATTGCTACCTGGGCCTCCTCAAAGGCGACGTGGCCCAGGATCGGGTTGACCTCTTCCGGGTTTTCGGTCGGGGTGACTTTGCCGCTATTCAAGCCTTGGACGAATTCCATGTCGATGCCCTCGGCTTCAAACAGTCCTTCGTCCTTGGCAACCAGCCAGGGCAAGCTGAAAACCACGCCGCTAATTTCGCTGACCACTTTCTTCATTTGCTGCCGCCTCCACGGGTGAGACCAATTGTGCAGCGCAGTTTAGCAAGGGTGAAGGGCGGCGTCCATTGACGCCGGCCCAGTGGTAGCGTTCCGTGCCCGGTGGTTCGGTTTGCCGGCGAACGATCCGGGCCGCAACCGGCCCTTGCTACGTCAACGAGATTGCCATACTTCGCCCGCAATGACGGAGGCCAAATCACCGACATTGCAACGCTACCGTAGGGTGGTGTGAGTTGGCTGTTGAGAACAGTGGGCTGATTTCGGGGCGTGGCCTCCTTTGGGTGTTTCTTTTTTTTGGGTGTCGGTTGCGGTGGTTTGATACCGGGTCTGCCAGGGGTTTCAGGTCGGTGTCAGCCCCCACGGCCGGGGGTTTTTACGCAAGATTTTTTCCCACTGGTTTTCGTGGACGACGTGGTTTAGACAAGCTCACCATGAATAGGCCGGTGGGCATCATCGCCGGACACGCAGCGCGTGGGTGGTCGTTGTGCTCCGCTGGGACCACGCCGGTTGGATATTGGCCGGGCGGCGGTAATTGGCGGAACAGGGTTTGCGATTTGGAATGCTGACGGGTTGGCCGTGAACGACCTCGATACCTCTGGCGGGAACGGATTTTGCACGTGATAGATTCATGTTAGGAACTAATGTTTGCATACGTCAAGAGCGCGCCGGTCAGCGAGGCGATTTCGCTGCTATCTCGAAGCTGGACTGAGGTACGTAAATCGTCATCAGCGCGATTGATTACGTAACCGACCTGAACAGGCGGAGAACATCCGCGACCAAGCCGTCGCCCGAAGTAAGACGACCTGCTTCCGTAATCTTGTAACTCGTGATGCAACGACCAAAACGCCGCAACGGAATTCATCACGAAATTGATCGTTGTCAGACGTTTGCCCAGCACATCCCGAGGAGCTAAATCGCCTCAAAAAGGCAACGACGTTGCTCCCCACGGTCTGCCGGTTGGGGGCGCTCAGTTGGTGCCCTTCACCTGCTCGACGGTTTCCTTGATCCGCTCAACGGACACGGTCTTGTAGCTGCGGGTGTCCGCCCAGCGGCCTTCCCGTTCCATGAGCTTCCCGAAGTTCCCGGCGATGATGGTGAAGTAGTAGTCGCCATTCTCGTACCCATCGGGCACGACCACTCCCGGTCCCTCGTTGTACATGGGATCATCTAGGCCGTCGAGGAACAGGAGCACACGTTCCTTGGTTGCGAAGGTCGGTATGTCCCCGATCTCCGCGATTCGCGTGTTCTGGTTCGACGACACCACCTGGGGTCCGGTGAGTACGGCTATAGCGCCGGGTAGTTCCTCAGACGAGTAGAAGGTCCGCTCCACCGTGAGCTCGTAGTCCTTGAACTCCCGGTTGTACCGGGGCGTCTTTCCCGGAGGCGCGTGCCCGTGGTGCGTCTTCACCGCGAGCTCCTCGGCCACCGTTCCTATGACCACGGCGTCGGACCGCTCGATCATTTCGTCAAGCGTCCAGTCCGGCATGAGGCCGTCCACCATGACCACCGACTGGACCAGCTCAGGGACGGGCGCGCCGGAGCATCCGGCCAGGGCCAGGGCGATGGCACCGACGGCGGCGACCAGCCGCCACTTGGTTGTTCTTGCCTTAATGTCTTTCTCCTTGCGCTAATCTGCCCCGTAGATCTCCTGTATGTGCCCCTTCTCGTGGTTGCACAAGGTGTAGTCGGCGCCGCCCTTCGGGTACATGACACTGGTGAACCGCCACGTCGGGTGCTTCAGCACCAGACAGCGCCCAAATTCGTGGACGGCGACATGCTTGGCGTCCCAGTCGTTGGAGCGGCAGTCGCCGCACACCTTGAAGTTGTAGCGGGTGTTGAACCATGTGTTCACGTTCATCAGGCTGCAGTCGCTGGTAGACGTCCACTCGATATCGGTTATGCCCGGGCGGGTGTCGTAGATGTCTTCATCCTTGTACCATTCGTGCTGCGAGTACGAGGAATGGGTGAAGACAAAGTCCGCCCCTCCATCGTCATTCCAGATGTCGGCGGCTTCGTCTATGTCGTCCTGCCACCAACCGGCGAAGTCGCCGTGCGCCCGGTCGTAGAAGGCGCCTTGGCCCGACTAGCGGGTGTGTTGGTCGTTAGTGCATTCGTGGATGTTGGACGCCTGGGCCGGGATGGGCGGAGCGAGCAGGGCGAGGGAGAACAGGACTCCCAATACCGCGACCGCCGCCGCTGTGGTGTAAATCTTCGTCTATCGTGAACCTCCGTGAGTTTGGTATTCGTAACTGGTTGCTTGGTCACCTGTTTCTCACCCGCACCTCGCCGTCTGGATTCGTCTCCCACTCGCCGGGTTTCGACAGGGGCACGGACCCGACAGGAGCAGGAGGCCGATGTCAACGCCTCCGGTGTGGTGGGCAGCGTTGCAATGTAGGTGGTTTGGACTTTGCCGATGCGGGCGAAGGGCGGCAATCTCGGTGCGATGCGGGTTTCTCGGTAGGAAAGACCGTCCAATGCGCCGAGATTGCCACGTCCTTCGACAGGCTCAGGATAAACGGCTACGCTCCTCGCAATGACCGAAGGTGGACTTCCCGCGGCGCCCGCTGCCGGAAGAACAACGGCGGTCGGAACGGGGTTTTGGTTTCCGCTATAATGCCTGACAGAAATCAGTCTAATCCGGGGTGTGACAGCCCGTGGAGGATCCATGAAATACGACGTTATTGTAGTCGGTGGCGGAGCGGCCGGCTCCACGCTGGCCGGCAGGTTGGCCGAGGATATGAACACCTCGGTTCTGCTGCTGGAGGCGGGCAACGATTATGCCGACCCCTCAGTTCTACCGGACGACATCAAGTTCGGCGGCACCCGGTACGCGGAGGCTCAGGACTCGATACACAACTGGGCGCTGAGAGGCACCATTACCGAGGAGCAGGGCGAGATTCACGTCGCCCAAGGCAAGGTCATCGGCGGTGGGTCGTCCATCAACGGCCAGGCGATGCAGCGGGGCTTTCCTCAGGACTTCGACGACTGGGCCGCCAGGGGCAACGACGAGTGGTCCTACGACAAGGTGCTGCCCTTCTACCGCAAGATGGAGCACGACCTGGACATCCAGGACGACTACCACGGCGCGGACGGCCCCATGCCGGTGCGACGACGGCGGTCCGGCGCCTGGGCGGACATCCAGAAGGCCTTTTACGACGCCTGCCTGGCCGAGGGCTACGGCGCGGTTGAGGACACCAACGGGCCGAACCCCCAGGGCGTTGGCGTGTCTCCCACCAACAACCTGGGCGGCGTCCGGATGAGCGCGGCCCTGACGCACCTGAACCCGATGCGCCACCGGCTGAACCTCACCGTGCGCGGCGGGGTGTACGTCCGCCGGGTGCTGTTCGAGGGCACGAATGCCGTCGGTGTAGAGGCCGAGAGCGGCGGCGAGATTTTCACCGTTCAGGCCGACAAGGTCGTACTTAGCAGCGGCGCCATCCGATCTCCCCAGTTGCTGATGCTGTCGGGCGTTGGCCCGAAGGATCACTTGCAGCAATTCGGCATACCGGTGGTCCACGACAGTCCCGGCGTGGGCCAGGGCCTGTGGAACCACCTGAGCGTCCATGTCACCTACAAGGTGAAGGACAGTAAGACCCTGGTCGGCGACCTGGACGCGCCGCACTTCGGCCTGCATTACACGGCGGAGGGGTCGGTCTATACCAACGATATGACGCTCCGCAGCAGCACCGTGGTTGACGAGCGGGAGGAGCGGGTCGCCGGCGTGCGGACGCGGTACAACACCGGCGACGTTCCGCCGGACCGTGCGGGGCGTATCTCATGCACCCTGGGCCTGCCCGATGGGTCGGGCTTCGTGCAGTTGGCATCTTCCGACCCCAGCGTGCAGCCGGAGTTCAACTACCAGTACCTGCAACACCCCAACGACGCCCGGCGGATCCGCGACGGCCTGCGCAAGGGGGCGCGGATGCTGGAATCCGACGCCTTCAAAGACGTGTTCGACTTTCGCATCAACCCCCCGGACGAGATTCTCAACGATGACAACGCCCTTGACCTCTGGGCGCGGCAGACGGTGGGCACGGCGAGACACGTTTCCGGCACCTGTCGGATGGGGCCAGACGGCGACGGGATGGCAGTGGTCGACCAATACTGCCGGGTGCGCGGAGTGCAGGGGCTGTGGGTGACCGACGCCTCGGTGATGCCGCGCGTTCCCCGGTCGGGCGGCATCCACCCCACCGTCATCATGGTGGCGGAGCGGGTGGTTGACTGGATCGCGGCGGGGTGACCTATGTAGGTACTCAAACACGCCGAATTGTTGATGGGCTGGGATTGCCTGAGAGGTTGTACGACCGCTTGGGCAATCAGTTAAACATCGAAATACTTGCCTCGTCCTGGCTCTGTGCCCATTCATCAATCCAATCGTTCTCTTTGATGTCCCAAGGACGGTGGGTGTGAGCCACTATGTTCTTGCGGCGCTCAACACTGCTCACGTAATAGAACGACCCGTGGATATGATCCACAGTTTGGTCACCAGCTATCACCGCCGGCGTTTGCAAGCGCGACCAACGCCCACAGTAAGCACAACCTGCATTGGTGGTGAGGCCGGGGTAATGATGGCTGGATGCGAGCTGGCTCTTCTGAATCCTTGAGGTCACCAAAAAACCTTGGCTACGGGCGTCCCCATGACGTCCGAAAGCGTCTCCAACGATGCGCTCAATTTACGCTGAGAGCGCTCCAATCGGCTAGTGGTGTTGCGTAACCTGCTCTGCGAGCGAAAGCGGGCGACAGACAAAGCGATTGCGATTCCAACGAGCACAACGACGGCCACGACACTCGCAGCAGACATTATCCGTCACCTCCTAACCCTAACCTGTCGAGAAGATCGATCCATCTGTTGGTTTGTTCGAGATTTGATCGGTTCAGCTCGATAAGGGAGTCAATTTGGTCAGCTTGCCGATCATTGGCTTTGTTAATGTCATCAAGGCGGTTTCTAGTAGCGTTGTCTGACCACCATCCTTGGCCCATCGAGACGCACGAAACCGCCAAAGCTATCAATCCAATTGCGACTCCTAAATCCATCTTACACCCGTTTTCGCCGGCGCAGTCCAAAACCCAAACCAGCGGCTAGAGCAGAACCTCTAACTCTTTTTGGTTGCCGGCTAAGGTTTCTACCTTGTCACGAAACGCGGACCAATCGCGTTCGGACAATTGCAGAAAGGCTTCATGGTTATTCCCGGATCCGTCGTGCCAAACGATGCTCAAAGTGATCAGGGGGACTCTGATGACTTCTCCGCCGCGGATACGCACAGGCTTAACGGCCCACGCGCCATTTACGTCGATGAAGTGTGGCGCGTCAGCAGTAGCTGCCGTGATTGCCATCCCTACCTCGAATTCCCGCTTGAAGGACAAGATGCCTGAGATCGCTTCCCGGCGATTTTCGTCGATGGTCAGAGGTTCATCCAACCCCAGTCGCGATGACGGCGATCTGGTCCGCGGCCTCGTCCACTTCCAGTTCTAAGTTGGTAACACGACGGTAAAGGTATTCAGCGATCCGCAAGCAACCCGTCGCACGATTGACCGGGACGCCAAATCGTAAATTCAATTCTTGGGTTTGGGACTGGCCAGTGAACCCATCTAGCCCGTTTCCTATCTGCGCTATGGCGGTCAAAACCTCTACGGTCTGACTAAAAAATGCCCTAAGGTCTCGGACAAATGCTGGGGAAGTCAACTCTCTATTTCGGATCAGTGGTTCGTCAGCCACTATTGTGCTCCTCAATGCAAGTGTGCGGATGCTAATCAAACTGATACACGCTGTCAACGATCTGGTCCTGTTCAGTTTTGTAGATACGATAGCGGAATTGCCGCCTGGTATAACAGCCTCACCGCGGCAGGGCTTACCGCCTCGCTAGCAATTGCAGCGGAATAACCCAAGCCTATTCGTCCGGGTCGATCACTATGTCGGGGTGGGTATCAACGCCATAGTTGGCGAAAACGGCGTCGATGGCTTCCATATCCGCGCCCGACAGCGCCCACTCCAGGCCGGCCACGTTGTCCTCCACTTCCTGCACGGTGCGGGTGCCGACCAGGGCGACGCTGACAGCGGGATTTGACAGCACCCAGCGCAATGCGAGATGAGGCATCTTCTTGCTCCGAGCTTCGGCGATGGGCTTCAGGTCCTCCACTACCCGCAGGTTGCGCTGGAAGTGTTCCTCGGCGAATACACCCACGTTCCAGCCGGGCCGGCCGCCGGTGGCGCGCCAGTCGTTGCCGCCGAAGGTGGTGTCGGCAGTGAAGGCGCCGGACAGCAGACCGAACGCCAGCGGCCCGTACACCATTACTCCGGTGCCCTGCTCAAGGCAGTAGGGAAATATTTCCTGATCCATGCGCCGGTCGAACATATTGAGGCCATACTGCACGACGTCGACGCTGCGCACGGTTTCGCACTCCCGGATCTGGTCCTGCGTGAAATTGGAGACGCCGACGGCGCGAACCTTGCCCTGGTGCACCAGGCTGTCCAGCGCGTGCATGGTCTCGTCAAACGGCGTGTTGACGTCCGGCCAGTGGATGAGCAGCACATCGAGGTAATCGGTGCCCAGGTTTTGCAGGCTCTGCTCCACGGAGGCAAAGATGGACACCATCCGGCTGTCCCGGCCCTTGGGCCGGTCGGCGTAACCGACGCCGCACTTGGTGACGACGATCACGTCCTTGCGGCGGCTGCCCAGAGCTTTGCCCAGCACGACCTCCGACTCACCTCTGCCGTAGGCCGGGGCGGTGTCGAAGCAGTTGATTCCCAGTTCGATGGCGCGATTGACGGCGGCGGCGAGTTCCGTTTGGGACACGTCGCCATAGGTACCGCCCATCTCCCAGCAGCCGAAGCCGAGGGCGGAAACGGTCATGTCAGTGGGGCCGAAGCGGATATTCCATGGGTTTGCTCGGGGGCCGAAACGGGTTTGCTCCCTGGCGAGGGTGTCATGGGGCGTGGGGCCGAAGCGTCGATATTCCATGGGTTTGCTCCCTGGCGAGGGTATTAGGATGGGGACAGCGTTCACGCACAAACAAGATGCTTGCGCATCCCGACCATCAGCCCCAGTTTGCCGGGTTTGTTTCGTTGACGCAACCGTGGGCGGACGACGGTAACTGTTCAGACTTGCGGGGATCTACGGGTCAAACCGGCCCCTCCGGGGTGAAAGTCAAGCACGGGATTTCGGCAAAGCCTGTTCAGATCCCCTCAAACGTGAGCAGTTACGGACGACGCCTTGACATCGCATCTTGCAGCGCACAAACTGAAACGTGCATTACCGGGATCCCAACATTATGACTGCCGCCACACCGCCTGAACAACAGCCTTCTGAACTGCGGATGGACCGCATGGAAGCGAACATAGACCGTCTCCAAGAGGACATGGTGGAGGTCAAACAGGACCTGGAGACGGTCAAGCAGGACCTGGACGTAGTCAAACAAGACGTGGTAGTCCTGAAGCAGGACATGAGCTACGTCAAGGGTGATGTGGCCACGCTGAAAGGCTGGGGCACCGAACTAGCCAGCCGCAGCCACCCGGAATACTACGTAAGGGCGATTGGTCTGGTACGCCCGCGTTTGGTAAGCAAGGAAGAAATACTGACCCTGGCGGCTGACGCCTGGGAGGCTGGTCTCATTACGGAAGCGGAGCTGGACCAGATGGGCAGCGCCGACACCTACCTGAAAGCGCGACGGAAGAGCGACCGGCAGGAAGTCTGGATTGTCTCGCAAGTCTCGTTCAGCATATATCCGAATGACGTGACCAGGGCAACGGACGAAGCCGCAATCCTCGGCAAAATCACCGGGGAGACGGTCATTCCCGCCGTTGCCGGAGAGCGCATCACCACTGACGCCGGCGAATCGGCGCAGTCAAGCGACGTGCCTTTCGTTCACATCCGCAACGGCAGCCGGATGACGGAATAGGCAAGGAGGCTGAAAATGGCGACGATTGGCAACGGCGATTTCACCTACGAGGTTGTGGACAACTGGGCCAAGTTGCCCGAAGGGTGGTCGATTGGGCAGGCTGAGCCGGCCTGCGACTCGCAAGACCGGGTGTACATATTCAACCGCAGCGACCACCCACTGATGGTGTTCGACCGGGAGGGCAACTTCCTGCACGAGTGGGGCAAGGAGTACCTGACCGACGCCCACGGCATCTACATCAGCGGAGAAGACCTGATCTATCTGCCGGTGCGGGAGTCCCACGCCATCGTGAAATGCACGCTGGACGGCAAACCGCTGATGACCATGGGCCTTTGGGATACTCCGTCCGATACTGGTGGAGCGCGGCCCGACGGAACCATGTGGAAGGCCGCCGGCCCCTTCAACCGATGCACGGACATCGCGCTGGCGCCCAACGGCGACCTGTTCGTGTCCGACGGTTACGCCAACAGCCGGGTGCATAAGTTCTCGCCCGACGGCCGGCTGCTCCATTCCTGGGGCCGGCCCGGCAAGCGGGGTCCCGGAGAGTTTCACATCCCCCACGGCATCTGGGTGCACTGGGACGGACGGGTGATGGTGTGCGACCGGGAGAACGACCGTATCCAGCTATTCACCGGAGACGGCGAGTACCTGGGGATGTGGACCGACCTGGCGCGGCCCTGCGACATTTTTGTGGACTCCGCCGGCATCGCCTACGTGGTGGAACTGGACGCTTTTATGACCATCCTGAACATGGATGGTGAAGTGCTGGCGAAGATGGACATCGGCGGCGCGGGCGGCCACGCAGTATGGGCGGACTCCCACGGTGACCTGTACATCGGCCACAACCAGGAAGGACGGCGGCTGGTGAAGCTGGTGCGGCAGTAGGTCTAAACCGGCGGATCGTATTGCGACGGGCGGGTAGAGACAACCTGCCCGTTTTTGCTGACCTGCTGAGGGAAGAGGCACCGGTCGATCCTGGCCTGTCGGATTTGATGCGTGAAATGAAGGTCGCGGGCACGATTGTAACGGCCCGGTGGTGCGATCATCAGCAGCTATTTGCCAGGGATGGACCGCACTTTTGAAACTGCCGGGCTCATGTCGCTGTCGGCGGTGATGACTACAGCCATGTCAAACTTGTCATCAAGGCAATCGGACACGACGTCGACTGCCATTCGAACGTCAGTTTGCTTTTCTTCGTGGCTCACCCACCTGTTTCCGCATTGAAAGCATTCCTGTGCCCGGTCGCGGAATTCGCTGATGTGGACGGTCACACCGATGGCTTGCAAGGCATTTGTGTATTGCCGATGTCGGCCTTGCGCCTCGGGCAACCATGTGGCGTAAGCCGAGTAATAATTGACGGCAGTAAGCACCTGATCATCGCGCAAAAACGAAGACACCAAAGCCCATAGATCAACCCACTTCAAGTGGGGCCGGTTCAGCGCGTCAATAGCGTGGTAAAGATTGAAACCATCAATATAGGCTATTATGCGTTCTTCATTCATGGCGGTAAAAAAGACGCAGCCCCCGGAGGGGCTGCTATCCACCGGGATATACCCGATGGGTGGACCGTGTTCAAGATAGCACCCGCGCCGACAAGCCGTCAAATTTCACGGCACCGCCGACGTTGCCAGCGCGGCCTCGGCAAGGCGAGTGATGTTCACGCCGGGCAGCTTGCGCCCCTGCACGCCCATGAGGCGCAGCGGTCTGCCGTCCCTGGTGATGCGGATGCGGTCTAACACGTCCTGCCACGGAGCGACAAAATCGCAGGTGCCATCCCCGTTGGGGTCGTCGCCGCCTTCCAGACTCTCTCCGGAGGGGAGGGTTAGGGCAATGCTGTTCTCCAGCTCGGCCGTGGGAGCCATCAGCAGCACGGGCAGGTCGGCTTCGGTCAACCCGGCCTGTTCCAGCAAACCGCGCACGGTGGCGGAAACGCCGTGCATACCAAAGACCACCAGGTTGGTGAAGGGTGCATCCCGTTCCTCAAACACCTCGCGGTACTTGCGGAATATCCCGTGGGCGCCGGTGGCTTTGGGTTTCACCAGGAACAACGCCGCGGCCGGGAAAGCTTCTTGGTCAATCTCGGCAGTGGTCAATTCCTTCTGCCAACGCTGCAATTTGTCGTGGTCGTGTTCATCAAAATGATGGGACATGATAAACCTCTAGCCGCTTTTGTAAGCCTGCCGTAGTCGATGCCACTCGATTTTTCCCGTAGTGAGGAGCTTATTGAGGACTGTGGCCGCCCTGTCCTGATCCTGGAGGAGCGCCAGCAATTCGGCAGGGATTATTTGCCAGTGGACGCCGAACTTGTCCTGAATCCAACCGCACTGCCCGGGCTCGCCATCTGCCGACAGCCTTTCCCAATATTCGTCTATTTCCTCTTGGGAGTCGCAGTTGACCACGAAGGAGATAGCCGGCGTAAAGTCGAAGGCGGGGTGTCCATCGAAAGCAAAGAATTGCTGACCGTTCAGTATGAAGGAAACCGAGTGGCTACCGCCGGCCGGGTCTGCGGGCAGGGCGAAATCGTCAACGATGCGGGAGTCCTTGAAGGTTGACACGTAGAAATCAGCCGCCTCGCGGGCACAGCCGTCGAGCCACAGAAAAGGCGTGATATTCCGTGGTGTGGTCAAACCGTGTCTCTCCGTAAGATCCGCAGGCGTCCGCTAACCGGCGTCAAACTGCACGAGGATGCCGTCGGGGTCGTACACGTAGAAGCTGCCGACCCGGCCCTCGGCGTTGGTCCATACGTCCATGGGCGCGGCCAGTTCCACGCCCTGGGCGGCCAGGTTCTCGGCCAGCGCCCTGGGGTCGGCCACACTAAAGGAAATGTGGCTGATGCCCACCTGGTCCAGTTTGATAGGTGTGCCGTCCGGGTCCTCGCCGGGATGGCAGGTCATGGTGAGGGTGGGTTTGGCCCCGTCGGCGTAGGCCAGGCGCACCTGCCGGCGGGTGGCCCGGTTGTGGGCATACACGTGGGGCAGGCCGCCGGTGGTGGTGTCCTGGATGACATCGCTGACGATGGACATACCCAGCTGGTCGCAATAAAACTGGAGGGAGACGTCAAGGTCGCCGACACAAATGGCGATGTGCGAAACGCCGGTTGAGTTCATTGGCATGGTGGTTGCTCCTTTACCGTGGAATGGACAGGGGTGGCGCCGCGGACTGTGGTTCCTATTCCTCGTGGTTCACTCCGGACTTTTCGGATCAGGTGACGGGGGTTGATCGGTCTGCTCCAACGGCACCTCGGGCGGCTTTCCGTGGATGGCATCTTCGTAGCCGCGCCGATAGCCTTGGGCGATCCCTTCGGCCTTGCCCTCGGCAATCGCCTCGGCGCGGATGCGTTGCCGACGCCGTTCGGTGGCTTCTCTAATCCAGTCTGCGATTGCCATAAACATCTCCTTGATATGCAACAGTCCCCACGATATGAAACCGGCGGCGATGAAACTGGCGCCGATGCCGAGGACAATGTTGCGTATCACCGAGTTGGGAGCGCCTCCCTGCGGCCCGTATAGTAATTCCAGCCAAGTGAGGCCAACGGAGCCGACGATCCCTCCGAGCAAAGTGAACAGTTGAAACCAACGGCGGTCGCGCCGCTGAATGCCCCACATGTCCTCCCAGTCTTCATTTGGATTATGCCGGGGCGATTCATCCTCCGACACTGGGCCGTCAGCCTCCGCCGCTGTCGAACTGCACCAGGATGCCGTCGGGATCGTAGACGAAGATGCTGGAAACCTCACCGTTGGCGTTGGTGAAGCCGTCCATGGGACCGGCCAGTTCCACTCCGGCGGCGATTAAATCATCCGCCAGGGCCTTCACGTCGGAGACGGTGAAGGAGATGTGGCTGATGCCAACCTGGTCGAGTTTGATGGGCCCGCCGTCGGCATCGTCGCCGGGATGGCTGGTCATCACCATGGTGGGAACCGCGCCGTCGCCGTAGGACAGGACGGCCTGACGCCGGGTGGCACGGCTGTGGGCGTACACGTGGGGCAGCCCGCCGGTGGAGGTGTCCTGCACCCGGTCAACGGTAACGGTCATGCCCAGGATGTCACGGTAGAACTTGAGCGATTCGTCCAGGTCGCGGACGCAGACGGCGATGTGGGAAACGCCGGAAGAGTTCATTGCCATGGCTCTGGCCTCCAATGGGGCGTGCGGGATGGGGCGTGTGGGATGGTAGCAGTACCTGTGATTGAGCGTAATGCTACTGCCGGGAGTGGGCGATGTCAAAGTCGGCAGACCGGCGGGTCAATTCCTTTTCTCCCCAACCGTCCACTTTCCGCCATACCAAGGCCAATGCTCCCGCGCCAAGCAGCATCGCTCCCACGTCGGTAGCCGGAAAAGACCACCAGACGCCCCATACGCCGAAGGCGTGCGACAGCGCGAACACCCAGACCAGCAGCAGGAGCACCCGTTGGGTCACGGTCAATACCACCGATGGCCAGGCTTTCCCCAACGCCTGGAAGGCGATGGAGCTGATGAACTCAACGCCGACAATGGGCAGGGCCACCAAGGCCACGCGCAGGGCGTCGCCGGCCTCGGGCGGCAGCGCGCGCTCCTCGGCGAACAGGCCGATGATGCGACCGGCAAGGGGGAGCAGAAGGGCAATCATCATGGCTCCGGCCACCGTTGCGCCCAGGCAACTTTGCCAGATGGCCCGGCGCACCCGGTGGTAGTTGCCCGCGCCGTAGTTGTAGGCCGCCAGCGGGAGATAGGCCAGAGCCACTCCGATGAACGGGGCCAGGGCGAACTCCAGCACCGAGTTGATGACTCCAAACAGCGCGATGTAGCCGTCGCCGTCCGGGTACTGGCCGAGGATGTTGTTGATCACCACCACCACGATGGAGCGGGCGATCTCGATGATACAGATGGGCAGGCCCAGCGTGAGGATTTGCCAGAGCATCCCAACTCGGGGCAGCAGCGCATCGACGGTGATGCGCAACGCGCTGTTGGCGGACAGGTAGAACCATGCGGCGTAGAGGACTGCCAGGCCCTGGGACGCCACCGTGGCCGCCGCCGCTCCGGTGACTCCCCAGCCGAAAACCAGGATGAACAGAGCATCCAACATGACGTTGACGATGGCGCTGCCGGCCAGAACTACCGTTGCCGGTATCGGTCTGCCTTCCGCCATGAACAGGTTATTGGCAGTGATCGCCAGCATCGACAGGAGGCCGCCCGGAAGGATGATGACCAGGTATTCATGGCAGTATCCAGCGGTGTCCGGCGACGCGCCCATCACGCGCACCAGTTCGTCCATGCGGGTCAGGCCAGCGACGGTGGCGACCACGTACACGGGCGCCAATATAGCCAGCGAGGAGCCGATGACCCGGGAAGCCTGTCGGGTATCCCGCGCTCCGAGAGCCCGCGATATGACCGACATCCCACCCAGGCCGGTCAGCAGACCCAACGCCACCGCAGCCATCTGCACCGGGAACGCCGCCGACAACCCACTCAGCGCATCCACTCCGATGACATTGCCCACGAAAGCGCGGTCAACAATGCTGTACAACGCCATCACGATGATGGCCAACATGGGCGGGAAGGCCATCTGCAAGAGGAGCCGCCACATGGGCGCGCTGCCCATGGCTTCGGCCTGGCGGGTTGAATGCTCTGAAGTTGACACGGTGACGGGCGCCGTTCGCTTTGACCGGGTTGGACGCGCGATGCTAAAATCTAACGACCGCGCATTATAAGAAACTTAGGATGCTTTGGCGCATCCTTTTGAACACCAGGTTCCGCCCTTTGGCGTTTGTCGGGGATGTTCAAGGAGGTGTTAGATGTCGGGTCATTCCAAGTGGTCAACAATCAAGAGGGCGAAGGGGGCCGCCGACGCCAAGCGGGGTGCGCTGTTCACCAAGCTGGCGCGCAACATATCCCTGGCGGCCAAGGAAGGCGGCGGCGGCGATCCGGATATGAACTTCCGGCTTCGCATCGCCGTTGACCAGGCCAGATCCAACAATATGCCCCAGGATAGCATCGCTCGCGCCATCCGCCGGGCCACGGGCGCGGGCGGCGAAGGGATGGAGGACCTGGCGGAGGTTACCTATGAGGGGTACGGGCCCAGCGGCGGGGCGATCCTGGTGCAGGCCCTGACCACCAACCGCAACCGCACTGCCTCAGAAGTGCGGTCCGCGTTCAACAAGGGCGGCGGCAACCTGGGCGAAGCCGGCTGTGTGGCCTGGAACTTCGACAGCCGGGGCGTCATCGTTCTGGAAGTTGATGACGAGGCGGTTGCCGAAGATCTCATCATGACGGCCATCGACGCCGAAGCGGACGACGTGAACTTTGAGGACGGCATCCTCGAAGTTTATACCGCGCCGGAGAACCTGCTGTCGGTCAAAACGGCGTTGGAAGGCGAGGGGGCGCAGCCGTCCTCAGCGGACGTGTCCATGGTTCCCAAAACCGTCATACCGCTGGAGGACCGAGCAGCGGAGCAGACTCTGCGGTTGCTGGACAGCCTGGAAGAACTTGCCGACGTGCAGAAAGCCTACACCAACGCCGACTTCCCGGCCCAGGTGCTTGAACGCTACGGGTCGGTCGCCTGATGCGCATCCTGGCCATTGACCCGGGCACCCTGCGCATGGGCTACGGAGTGTTGGACGCCGAACCGGCGCCCGAAGCCGACGACTATGGCGTGGTGGCGCTGCCGGCGTCAATGCCCATTGAAAACCGTCTGTACCAACTGCACACGCATATCCTGAACATGATCCACGTGTTCCAGCCCGACGCCATCGCCGTCGAGGACCCCTTCGTCGGCCGGGGTGAGCGGGCTTTCGCCAAGTCAGCCCTTGCCATCGGCCAGGCGCAGGCGGTGGTGTTAATCGGCGCGGCCAGCCAGGGGATACCGGTGCATCGCTACGCGCCGGCAACGGTGAAACGCTCGGTGGCGGATTACGGCGGGGCCACCAAAGAGCAGGTGCAGCAGATAACTGCCTCGTTGTTGGGTTTGCGCGAAACGCCGGATTCTGACGCGGCGGACGCGCTCGCCGTCGGACTGTGCCACCTGCGGGAGATAAGCGCCAGCGACCTGAGGGCTCGCGAAATCGTCCCCGGTGAGGAATTGTAGGCAGTGCTGGTCGGCGTGCGGGGCGCGCTGGAGGCCGTCGGCCCCGACTGGGTCAACGTACAGGTCGGCGGCATAACGCTGCAGGTATCAGTGCCGGCATCGGCTATCGCTGGATTGGGCAGCGTCGGCGAGCCGGTCCGCCTCCACACCGTGCTGAGGATCCAGAATGAACAGCCGATGCTGTACGGCTTTCCCGACGCCGGGGCGGTGGAACTCTTTGGTCTTCTCACCGGAGTATCGGGAGTCGGGCCGCGGTCTGCTCTATCCATACTGTCGGAGCTGGGTGAAGACGGTTTCCGCAACGCGGTGGCAACGGAAGATGTCGCGGCGCTGTCAAGGGCGCAGGGCGTGGGACGGCGGATCGCCCAACGCATCGTGCTGGAACTGCGGGGCAAGCTGCCCGACGCCGACGCCGGAGCGCCGGGCATCGTTGCCGCCGGAGGAACCGACGCCGACGCCGTGGAAGCGCTGACGGCATTGGGTATGTCGCTGACCGACGCCAGGCAGGCCGTGTCCGCGCTGGAATTGCCGCCGGACGCCCCGGTGGAAGACAAGATACGGCAGGCGCTGCTGGCCCTGGGCGGCGGGTGAGTCAGATACTTTATAATGATCGTTGCCGGCCGGCCGGATCAGGTTCAACCGGGTACGCGACACCATAAAACGGAGCGCTGCCATGACCACTTCCAAACCGCTCCCGTTGTCCACGGAACGCAACGTGTTCAACGGGATTTACTACCCGGATGAGGACGGCCTCCCCTTGCCTGATGGAATGGAACAGGAACCCCACTTCTTGCGGGTTATGACGATGATGCGGGGCTATCTGGAGCAGTATTACGACGTCATCGTCAGCGGAAACACCTTCCTGTATTACGAGGAAGGGAATCGCCGGGCGGTAGTATCTCCGGATTGCTACGTGACTTTCGGCCGGCCCCGGTCGGCAATCCTTCCCCACAATTCCTACTTCACCTGGCACATGGGGAAGGTTCCCGACTTCGTTATGGAGATTGGGTCGGAGAGCACGGCGCGGGTGGACTTGGACCGGAAGCGGGGCCTGTACGCCTCCCTGGGCATCGGCGAATACTGGCGGTACGACCCCACGCCGGATAGCCGGCATTATGGCGAGCCGTTGGTGGGCGAGCGGCTGGAAGACGGGGAGTATGTCCGCATGGACGTTGCGCCGGCGCCGGACGGTATACTGCGGGGCCACAGCCCAGCATTGGGCCTGGACCTTTGCTGGGACGCAGGACTGCTGCAGCTTTACGATCCAGTGCGGGATGTTTGGGTTCCGGACTACGACGACCTACTAGAGGCGCGGGCAGAGGCGGAGGCACGCCTCGCTGCGGAGCAAGAAGCCCGCCAGGCCGCCGAAACGCGCCTGGCCGAAATAGAAGCCGAATTACGCAGTCTCAGAGGCGAAGCATAAACGGGGGGAATATGCCTGATTTTCAGCTGGTGGCCGACTTCGGCATGATGGGCGACCAGGAGCCGGCCGTGCATCGCCTGTCCGCCGGCCTGCGCGAGGGCCTGAACTACCAGACGCTGCTGGGCGTCACCGGCAGCGGCAAGACCTTCACCATGGCCAACATCGTCCAGGAAGTGCAGCGGCCCACCATCGTCATCGCCCACAACAAGACGCTGGCGGCGCAGCTGGCGACTGAGTTCAAGGAGTTCTTCCCCCACAACGCCGTCGAATACTTCGTCTCCTACTACGATTACTACCAGCCGGAAGCCTATATTCCGCGCACCGATACCTACATCGAAAAGGACAGCAGCGTCAACGAGGAGCTGGACAAGCTGCGCTTGGCCTCAACAACGTCGCTGCTCACCCGAAGGGATACCCTGATCGTCGCCTCGGTGTCCTGCATCTACGGTCTGGGCGACCCGTCGGACTACTTCGAAATGGTGGCCCGCGTTGAGGTCGGCGAGGAGTACAACCGCCGGGCGCTGCTGCGGCAGCTCATTGACATGCAGTACGAGCGCAACGACACCGACCTGGCCCGGGGCCGCTTCACCGTGCGGGGCGACACGCTCGAGATCGTGCCGGCCTACGAGGAATTCGCCGTCCGCATCCAGTTCTTCGGCGACGAGGTGGAACGGATCCTCACGCTGGACACGCTGACCGGCGAAGTGCTCAACGAGCGGCAGGACTTCTCCGTCTATCCGGCCAAGCACTTCGTCACCAGCCGGGAGAAACTTGACGCCGCGTTGATCGACATCAAGGCGGAGATGCACGAGCGGGTGGACTGGTTACGGCAGCAGGGCAAGTTGCTGGAAGCGCAGCGGCTGGAGCAGCGCACCCGCTACGACATGGAGATGCTGGACGAGACCGGCTTCTGCGCCGGCGTCGAGAACTACGCCCGCCATTTGTCCCGGCGGGAAGCCGGCAGCCCACCGTGGACCCTGCTGGACTACTTCCCCGACGACTACCTGATGTTCGTGGACGAGTCCCACATGACGCTGCCCCAGGTGCGGGGGATGTACAACGGCGACATCTCACGCAAGACCACGCTGGTTGAATTCGGCTTCCGCCTGCCCTCCGCGTTGGACAACCGGCCCCTGCACTTCCAGGAGTTTGAAGACCATATCAACCAGGTGGTGTACGTTTCAGCGACCCCGGGGCCGCTGGAACTGGAACACACCAGCGCCATCGTGGAACAGGTCATACGGCCCACCGGCCTGCTGGACCCCACCATCGAGGTTAAGCCCACGGACGGGCAGATTGACGACCTGCTGCACGAAATCCGCCAGCGCATCGATCGCCAGGAGCGCGTGCTGGTGACCACCCTGACCAAGCGCATGGCCGAGGAGCTGGCCGATTATCTATCGGAGGCGGGGATCCGCAACCACTATCTGCATTCGGACATCGAAACCCTGAACCGGGTGGAAATCCTGCGCGACCTGCGCCTGGGCATCTACGACGTCGTGGTGGGCATCAACCTGCTGCGGGAAGGATTGGACCTGCCCGAGGTGAGCCTGGTCGCCATACTGGACGCCGACAAGGAGGGCTACCTGCGCTCCACGACGTCGCTGATACAGACCGTTGGCCGCGCCGCTCGCCACGCCTCGGGCCACGTCATCATGTACGCCGACCGCGTGACCGATTCCATGCAGCGGGCCATCGACGAGACCTACCGGCGTCGGGAGATACAGGGCGCGCACAACGAGCGCCACGGCATCGAGCCGCAGTCCATCCACAAGGCCGTAAAAGACATCACCGACGGATTGCGCGGCGTTGCCGAGACCAAAGCGGCCTATCAAGTGGCCCGCGAAGAGATGTCCCGGGACGATATGTACCGCGTCATCAAGGACCTGGAGTTCCAGATGAAAGAAGCGGCGCGCTCGCTGGAGTTCGAGAAAGCGGCCCACCTGCGCGACGAAATGCTGGAGCTGAAGAAGATTATCGTTACCGAAGAGAAGATGCTGGCGGTGGGGTAGGAGCCGTCCAAAGTCGGCTCATCACTGTTTTGGAGGTTCGGCATGACTTCAGCCAAAGGCGCTGTCCCCAAGGTTGGGCAACCCCAAGATTTCTTTGTGTTTCCCGACCCGCCGGAAGATCCTGAAGACAAGATGAGCAGCTTCGACCACCTCACCATAACCGGCAACGCACACTACCTGGCCATCCATCTCGGGAACCCAGATACCACCCTGGTCGCCGGCGAGCGCTACCTGGCGATCGCTCCGACCCGAAGCCTGGCCGGGATCAGGTATCCCGACCTGCTGGTGGCTTTCGACGTGGATCCGGCGGCTTACCACCGCCGCAAGGCTTACGTCATCTCCGATCAGGGCAAGCCGCCGGATTTCGTGATGGAGATTGCCTCGCCAAGTACCGGGCGCATCGACACCACGGCAAAGCGGGACGACTATGCGGCGTTGGGCATATTGGAATATTGGCGTTTCGACGAAACGGGGGAGCACCATGGGACGCGGCTGGCCGGCGACCGGCTAGCGGACGGACGGTACCAACCCATTACGATTGATGAGCTGGCGGATGACATTTTGCAGGGGTACAGCGCGGCGCTGAACCTGAACCTGCGGTGGGAGCAGGGGCAATTAGGTTGGCATGACCCGGCGACGGGGCGGCACATCGCCACTTTCGAAGTCGAGCGGCAAGCGCGCCTTCAAGCGGAATCTCGAGCTGATCGCGCCGAAGCGCGGGTCCGCGAACTGGAAGAGCAGTTACGCCGACAAAATCCCTGACGGGGCCACGGTGAGGTGCGGTTGCCGGGATTCTCGCCGGGCACCCTACCAGTGCTGCGCTAGGTTGGTCACCAGGTTGTAAATGAACCAGCCGTCGCCGGTGCGGAAGGTCTGGGGCCTGGCGGTTTGGGCGTCGCGCATGACGCCGATGCCGTCCTCGTAAGGCTCGAAGGACACGATGCGGTCGTAGCGGATGCGGAACCGCTTGCGCGGGCCGTGGAAGTAGAGGTGCTTGCTGGTCACGCCCAGCAGCCCAGTGTCCTCGTGGACTGTTTCCTCCCATTCAACGGCTTGGCTGCGGAAGGTACGAGGGCTGTAATACAGGCCCTTGGCCACCCGAATGCTGACGCCGTGGGAGGCGCCGCGCCGTTCCCGACGGGTTTTGACCTCGTAATAACCAACGCCGTCAATCAGCCACACCAACTGCTCCGACTTCATCAGGTTGAAGGGCGGCCGGGTGGCGATGTTGAGCCGATCCGGGATCAGGCCCTCGGCAGCTTCGCGGATGACGGCGGACTTGATCAAATTCTGGTAGGCCCCGTTCGCGTCCACCACGCTCTGCGAAAGGTCGAAATGACGCAGATACTGGACCAGGGCGTTCTCTTCGTCCAGCGAAAGAACGCCGTCCTCCAGGGTCCCGTCAACCGCGGCTTCCCACGCCTGCGCCAGCAGCAACTGCTGCTCCACTGACGACAGCTCCGACTCTGCCAGCATGGCGCCCAGCTCGTTGTGGTGCGTGTTGCCGTCAACGGTGGCGAGGGCAGCCAGGCGGGCGTCCAGCATGAGGCGGTCGCGGGAGGCTCGATCCAGCTGCTCGCCGGCGTCCTGGCTGGTTTTGTCCCACTGATCGTCTACGGCGAACCGGTCACGGAAATCCCGCAGCCGGGCCTCCTCGTCCTGCGTCAAAATCCCGTCGGCCAACCCTTCCTTGATGGCCTGATGCCATCCCTCGGCGATGACTGCCCTTATACCGTCGTCGTCGATGTACGCGTCCCTGGCGACGGAAGACAGGTCTTCCAGCAACGCGGCCTCGCTGAAACTCGACCGGCCCGCCGCCTCGGCTACCAGCGCCACCATCCGCTCACGGCCGGCGCGATAAGTCCCTTCGCACTCTTTATGGCTGCGACGGAGGAAGCCGGCCTTCTGGCCGCAGTATCTACAATCGCCCATCGAACAATCTCCCGAAATTAGCTGCGCTCACAAGCCCAACCGTCTTTGTCTCTGTCCATTTTTGTTTGGTACGCCGGATGCCCACTGCTCACACCGTTCGGGAATACTTTCCGAAGTTCGGTGCAGTTTCGGAAATTGTAACTTTCAGTGGCGCGTGTAGGTCTTAACGTTGGCCTCTGAGTGGGAGTCGGCGGTGGACGGCGTGTTGCGGTAGGACGAGGTGCAACAGTTGCGGTGGGCCGCGGTGTAGTAATGGGTTGAAGTGTGGCGGTCGCCGTCGGCTGAGGTGTAGCGGTGGACAGAGGGGTGGCAGTTACGGTGGGCTGCGGCGTAGCAGTGGGCCGAGGCGTGGCAGTTGCCGTTGGATCGGGACTAGCAGTGGGTTCGAGAAGAGCCGTTAGTGTTGGCTGGGGTGTAGCTGTGGGTTTCACCGTTGGTGTTGGCGTCGGTTGCGGTGTGGCAACAGTTTGAGGTGTATGGGTCGGCGGTGGGACTGCGGTGGCAATGGGAGTGATTGGTTCTGATTATCCGAGCCACACGCCATCCTCCAGGGTGAACTCGTCCACCAGGTAGTCATGCTCCCCGCTGACTCCGCTCACCGCGCCGGCGTCCACCAGGTAGCGGATGCAATCGGCGTCGGTGTCCACGTCGGGCAGCAGGTTGCGACCCACTTCCAGCGACAGCGCCGCCACCAGGCCGTAGCCGCCCCAGTTCGATGTGCTGGAGATGACCAGACGGTCGCAGCCCACCACGGCGGGATGGTCGGGCAACTGGTCGGCGGTGGCGATGACCTCTTGCAGGTTGCCCATGCCGATTTCGTTGCCGCCGTCGCCGATACCGATGGACGGCAACCCCAGCCCGAAGAGCCGGTCAATCCGGGCGGTCTGGGGAGAAATGTCCCGCGCCCGCATATTGCGGTAGATTCCGCCGGCGTCGGGCGAACAGCGTTCTATGGATAAAACGAGGGCCGGTTGGTGTTGGGCCACCACTTCTTGGGTAAATCGGTCGTTCTCGCCGTCTTCGTCGCTGATGGGAAAGTCGATGATGGTAGAAGCATCCCCTCGCCGCGACAGCCAGGAGGCCATCATACCCATCATCGGCGCATCTGCCGCATACGCTACCGGATGGCCCAGGCTGCGCACCGCGTCGCCGATGGCAAACGCGCCCGGCGGGCCGTCAGTTTCCGGCGCGTCGCTCATCAGGATGTAGAAGCCCGTGGTGATGATGACCGGGCCGGGGTGTTCCAGTATGTAGCGGGCCGCCTGGCCGCAGAAATCGGCCGGCACATGAGGACGCAGCGCGTTGATGCCGCGCCGGTCGTGGTTCAGGATGATGTCTTCAATGGTTTGGGTCATCGCGGCCTCGCTGTTCTGGATTCCCGTTTTCGCGGGAATGACGGTTTAGTGTCAGATTACGGCGTAGTCGGAATCCCGCCGGTCGGTGATGAACATCTTGCCGGGGGCGTGGGTGATCATCAGGGGCGGCTTGCAGTTGAGGGCCACCGCTTGGGGAGTGACGCCGCAGGCCCAGAACAACGGCGTTTCTCCGGGACGGATCTCCACGGCGTCGCCGAATTCGGGCGCGTTTATATCGCGAATGCCGATGGCCGCCGGGTCGCCGATATGCACGGGCGCACCGTGGGTGTCGGGGAACCGCGACGTCACCTGCACCGCGCGGACAATCTGCTCCTGCGGTATGGGCCGCATACTCACCACCATGGGGCCGGAGAACATACCGGCCGGCCTGGTGGGGATGTTGGTGATGTACATGGGCACGTTGCTGCCCGCTTCCTGGTGCCGCAGCGGGATGCCGGAGTCGGACATTGCCGCCTCGAAGGAGAAGCTGCATCCCAGCAGAAAGGACACCAGGTCGTCCCGCCAAAGGTCGGCGACGGACTGCACCTCGCCGGACATCTCGCCGTTTTCGTAGATGCGGTAGGCTGGCACGTCGGTGCGAATGTCGGCGCCGGGAGCGGTGAAGAACGGTTCCACCGAGCCGGCTTCTATGACCTCGAGCAGCGGGCAGGGCCGGGGATTGCGCTGGCAGAACAGCAGGAAGTCGAAGGCCAGGTCTCGCGGCAGCACGGCCAGGTTGGCCTGTACGTGGCCGTTGGCCAGGCCGGCGGTTACGCCGTCGTATTCACCGGCGCGGATGAGCCTTCGGATGTCGGCGGGTTGGGTGGGCAGCAACGTGGCTGTGGTCATGGATATTCTCCCTTCGGAACATGCCAGGGACGCACGATAGCGGGTTGTCCGCTTTGGATTTGCTTATCGTGTGCTAAAATTGGGCCGTTCCCTGCAATGATAGACAGGGGATGTGTTATCGTCAATTTAGACGCGGGGATTGGCCGGGGCGGAGTTGCCTGCCGGCGGGGATACCAGCTTGTACAACGTATTTTTGCTCACACGTCCTGGCGACGGAATGGTGTCGCTGGTCAAGCAGATTGACCGCTCCGGCCTCTCGTGCCGGGCCGGCAGCGGCGTCATGGAGTTGGAGGACGTCGTTCACACCACCAGCGTGGACGTGGTGCTCCTGGACCTGTCGGCGGTGGGCATCGGCGCTCAGTCAGTGATTGAGCAGGTGAGCGGGTTGCAACTGCCGACCCTGCTGGTGGTGGAGGGGCCCGCCCTGGGCCAGTACGACCCCGCCATCAACCCGGACGACTTTATTGTCGCGCCGCTGGATGCCGCCGAGTTGGCGGCGCGGGTGGGACAGATCGTGTACCGCCGGAACGGTCGGAACCGCGAACAGCTGATCCGGGTGGGCGAACTGTCCATCGACCTGGAGAGCTACGAGGTCAACATGGCCGGCCGGCGCATCTCGTTGACCTACAAGGAATTCCAGTTGCTGACGCTGCTGGCCTCCAACCCGGGCCGCGTGTACACGCGGGAAGCCCTGCTCAACCAGGTCTGGGGCTACGACTACCTGGGCGGCACCCGCACGGTGGACGTCCACATCCGCCGGCTTCGTTCCAAGGTCGAAGACCCCGACCACCTTTTCGTGGAAACCATCTGGAACGTGGGCTACCGCTTCCGGGATATTGCGGCGGAAACCTAACCCGCAAAACTGTCATTGCGAGCGCAGCGTAGCAATCTCGTTGTGGTAACGTTGGTCGCCACGGTTACGGGACAGCCACCTGGTTCGACAGGCTCACCATGAGCGGTTGATCTTCGGGTTTCACAATGACGAACCGGGTACGCAATGGGCCGCCAGCACGCCTCAATCGCTGATGTGCTGCTCAGCCCGGGCGAGAAAGCGGTCGCGGGCGGCGGCGATGCCAGCGTGTTTTGGATCGGTCAGTTCCGGGTCGGACTCGATGATGAGGGAAGCTTCCTGCCGGGCCAGGGCCATCAGGTCCTGGTCAAATATGTTGGCGATGCGGAGCATGGTCTGGTCGCCGCTCTGCGACGTGCCAAAAATGTCGCCCTCATGGCGCATCTGCAAGTCTATCTCGGCCAGTTTGAAACCGTCGCTGGTTGACTCCAACGCGGACAAGCGCTCCCGTGCCCGTTCCGATTCCGACTCGGACATCAGCAGGCAGTAGCTCCGGTGTTCGCCGCGCCCCACGCGGCCACGGAACTGGTGCAGCTGGGACAGGCCGAAGCGGTCGGCGCCGTCGATCAGCATCACCGCGGCGTTGGGCACGTCGATGCCGACTTCCACCACCGCCGTGGCCACCAGGATGTCCAGCTCGCCGTCCCGAAACTGCCGCATTACCTTATCCTTGTCGCGGGAGGACAGGCGACCATGGAGCAAACCGACCCGCAGGTCGGGGAAAACCTCGCCCGATAACCGCTTGTGTTCGTCCACGGCGGCGCGCACGTCCAACTTGTCCGATTCTTCCACCAGGGGGCAAATGATGAAAGCCTGGCGGCCGGCGTTGACCTGCTGGCGGACGAAGCCGTAGGCGGCGTGGCGTTTGTCCTCGGGCACGACGCGGGTGAGGATGTCCTGGCGTCCGGGAGGCAGTTGGTCAATGGTGGATACGTCCAGGTCGCCGTACAGCGTCAGCTGAAGGGTGCGCGGGATCGGCGTGGCCGACATCATCAGCGCGTGGGGCTGCTCCGGGCCGCTGCCGCGCAGGGCGGTGCGCTGCTCCACGCCGAAACGATGCTGTTCGTCGGTTACCGCCAGCGCCAGGTTGGGCAGTTCCACGCCGTTCTGTATCAGCGCATGGGTCCCCACCAGCAGGTCCAGGTGTCCCTCCGCAGCCATCCGCAGCACCTCCCGGCGCGGCGCGGCGCGGGTGCTGCCGGTGAGCAGCCCCACCGTGAAGGGACGCGGCAGATTGGACAGGTAGGCCGACATCACGTTGGGCTGCTGTAACGGCTGGTCAAAGCCGTCCAGCAACCGGCTGACGGTGGCGAAGTGCTGTTCGGCCAGCACTTCAGTGGGAGCCATCAGGGCGGACTGGCGGTGCGCTGACGTTGCCGCCATCACCGCGGCCAACGCCACCAGCGTCTTGCCGCTGCCGACCTCGCCCTGCAACAGCCGGCTCATGGGCGGCGTGCCCCGCGCCATGTCGGCCAGGATCTCAGCGATGCAACGCAACTGCGCGGCGGTGGGCGTGAAAGGCAGGCTGTTTAGCAGGCCGTCAACTACGGCCTGCTGGTACTTGACCGGCGTACCCACCGCGTTCTGCTCCCGGTGGCGTCGGCGTCCCAGGATGGCCAGTTGGAAGGACAGGATTTCGTCGAAGGCCAACCGCCGGCGGCCCCGGTCTGCTCCGGCAAAGTCCCCCGGATAATGGGCGTTGCTGATGGCCTCCTGCAGCCCGATCAGGCCGGTGCGCTGGAGAACATCTTCGGGCAGCGGGTCAGCCAAAGCCCCCAGATAGCGCACAATGGCCTGCCAGGTCAGGCTCCGCAGGTTGCGCGCCGTCATGCCCTGGGTCAGCCGATACACCGGCGTGATGCGGCCGGCGTTGAGGGGCGGCTGGCTGGGTGTGACCACGTCGTACTCCGGCGACGACAGGTTGACGCGGCCACGGTGGGCTTCGGCCTTGCCGTGGACAACCATACGGCTGCCGGCGCGAAGGGAACGAGCCAGGAAGCCCTGACCGAACCACTGCAACTCCATCACGCCGGTGTCGTCCCTCAGCACCCCTTCCGCCAATTGCAGCCGACGTTGTCCGACGTTGGTGGAGCGGATGTCGACGAGTTCTCCTTCCAACGTGAAGGTTCCGCCCGGATACACGTCGGCAACGGCGGTGACGTCGGCCCGGTCGTCGTGGCGTCGGGGCAGCATATAGAGCAGGTCGCGGACGGTCTGGACTTCCAGCGCCTCGAAACGCTGCACGGTTTTCGCGTCCATGCGCCGAATTTTGGCGACGGGTTCGTCGGGGTCGCCAGGACTCAGCGCCGGCTTGGGTGGAACGTGCGGACGCCGGCGCACCCGCGTTGGCGGCATGGTGTCCGCGACGGCGAACAACGGCGGCGCAGGGGCGCTGTGAATGGGTTCAGCAGTAGCCGGCACAGTTGGCGCGGCGGCAACCGGCGGTGGCTCCGCAACGACGGGCGCAGAATCGCCGGCAACGCCGGCCAACGCCTGCTGCCAGCCGGCCACCCAAAGACGCCGTTGGTCGGAGTCGAGTTCCCGGTAGGGTTGGTCAATCAGTCGGGCCGCCCGCCCGGAGTCGTCGCCGAGGAACTCCCGCAGTTCCTTTTCCCACCGTTCCACGAACCGGCGGATGCCCCCGCTGACGGCGTTGTCCGCAAAGCCCTTGCGCTCCTCCAGGGCCAGTATCTTGCCAAAGGCATCACGCCACAGCGGTTCGTTTTCGCGGCGGTCAGCGTCCATTGGCTCGGCCCGGGTACGGCGCCCTATCGCGCCGGCGGCAATGCGTCGTCGTCAGGGCAGCGTGGACACCACCACCGCGCCCGGACCGACGTGGGTGCCGATGGCGGAACCGATCTGCACGGTGTAGGTGTTTTCGGGGGTCGCCACGTCGGACAGGCGATTCCGCATCTCTTCCGCCGGAGCAGCGTCGGTGGTGTAGGCGACTGCCAGCTTGGACACGGGGCCCTGTTCGCGCACCAACTCCTCGAGACGCTGCAAGCCACGGCGCACGTTGCGAGGACGGTCAACGGGCAGCACCTCGCCGTTGGCAACCTTCAGGATTGGTTTGACCTTAAGCAGGGAACCCATGAAAGCCTGGGCCTTGCCGATGCGGCCTCCTTTTTGCAGGTATTCCAGAGTGTCCACCATGGCAAAGCCGTAGCCGTTGCCGGCTCGGTTTCGGGCAGCTTCGGCGACGGATTCCGCCGTGGCGTCAGGGGACGAAGCCTCCTCGGCGGCCGCGATTACCTGGAGCATATGGCCGACCGACGCGGTGCCGGCGTCAATCACAGTCACGGCGCCGTCGTCAAATTGGGAAGCGGCCTGCACCGCCGAGTTGTAAGTCCCGCTCAACTGCCTTGCCACGGTGATGCAAACAACCTGGTGCCCCGCCTCGACCAGGGGTTCAAATCGCTCCGTGAAATCACCGGGTGTAGGCTGGGAAGTGCTGGGTAGCCGAGGAGACGACTGCAACCGGGCGTAGAACTGGGTGGGATTGATGTCGATGCCTTGACGCAACGACTCTTCTCCGAACAGGACATAGGCCGGGACTACGGAAATTTCGAAACGATCAACGTTCTCCCGAGCGATGTCGCAGGTGCTGTCAGTAATAATTTTGACTGCCATTTAATGTGCTCCTCTTTACGACAAAAACATGTTCTGGCGCTATTCGACCGAAACCAGGTATGGATAATGGGGCTGCCCGCCTTCGTACACGTCAACCTGGGCGCCCTCGTAGGTCTCCTCCAATTCTTCCTGCAATTCGGCGGCCTGTTCCGCCGTGGCCCCTTCGCCCCAGTATAGAGTTATGATGCTGTCTTCGTTGGCGCCGGAGTGCTGCAACCCCTCTCTCAAAGCATGGTCGGGGGAGCCGGCCAGCGCGGACAGATTGCCGTCCAGTATGGCCATGTACTCGCCGTCCCGTACCTGTTGCCCATCCACCACGGAGTCCCGCACCGCCTGGGTGATTTCCAGGGTCTCCACTGAACTGCGAGCCGATTCCATGTTGGCGATATTGTCGGGGACGGATACCTCGGGGTTGAAACCGAGCATCGCTCCGGTGCCCTGGGGCATGGTGCGGGTGCCCACCACGTGCAGGGTCACTTCGCCGGTATCGGCGGCGCGAGCCTGTTCCGCCGTGAGAATTACATTGTGATTATTGGGCAGCACAATGACGTCGGTGGTGCCGGCCGACAGGGCAGCGTCGATGATCTCGCTGGCGCTGGGGTTGAGGGTCTGCCCACCGGGAATGATGGCAGCACAGCCAGCGTCCTGGAACAGGTCCGCCAGGCCCTTGCCCGAGGCCACCGCGATAACCGAAACGCCGGTACGGATTTGTTCGGGGCGCGTGCGCTCGCGGTGGCCGGCGGTCCAGTCGCGGTTCTGCAAGCTCATATTGTCGATTTTCACTTCATCGAGGTCGCCATGGGCCACGCCGAACGTGAGTGCCGCGCCAGGGTCTTCAGTATGGACGTGGACGCGCACCGCGGAGCCTCCCCCGATAATGACAGTGGATTCCGCAATGGCATCGAGGCCGGTTCGCAGTACGTCGATGCTCAAATCGCGGCCGTGGATGACAAACTGCGTACAGTAGCCGAACTCGGTTTCTTCGTGGGCGTCCAGGAACTCGGTGTCGATAGCGACCGAAGCGGTCTGGGCCGGGTCGATCAGCCCGCCGACGCTGCGCAGTCCCAAGTCGGTAGCCGAAGCCGTTTCACCCTGCAGGTGACGCAGCGCCCCGCCGATGATGGCGACTACGCCCAAGCCCCCGGAATCCACGACGCCGGCTTCTTTCAGCACGGGTAGTTGTTCGGGAGTGCGGGCCAGCGCCTCAATGGCTCCGTCGTAGGCAACCTGCCACAGCGCGATCACGTCTCGCTCGCCGGCATCGTTGGCGCTCACCGCGGCGTCTGAAGCGCCGCGGATGACCGACAGCATGGTCCCTTCCCGGGGTTGGCTGACCGCTCCATAAGCGGAATCGGTGGCGGAACGGAAGGCGACCACCGCGTCCGACGAGTCGATCTCATCGGAGCCGGCAACGCCGTCGGCGAACCCGCGCAGCAGTTGGGAAAGGATGACGCCGCTGTTGCCCCGCGCCCCCCAGAAAGCGCCGGTGGCGATGGACTCGGCGACGTCGCCGGCGGCGGTGGCGTCGGCGTCCTTGTGCATCTGCTCTACGCCGGCGCGGAGGGTCAGAAGCATATTGGTGCCGGTGTCGCCGTCGGGAACGGGGAACACGTTGAGGGCGTTGGCGGCGTCGCGGTACAGTTCCATGTAGGCCACTGCGCCCAGCATGGCCTCCCGCAAATCGGAACCTTGCAGCGTGGTGATCAGCGTTGTCATCCCGGTTTCCAACTCAGATAACAGGATGGCGGCAGTATAGCACAGCCCTTTTTTGCGGCCTCAGAACCAACCAGGGGCAAGATGTTGACACTTACATGATGCGTCGAGTTACGCAGAGAATTGACAAATGATCCCGGGTTCTCCAGAACATGACACGTTCGTGTGTTCAGGAAGTGATGCAAGCATTATGCCGCCGGCCGTACATACCGAAGCCCAACCACTCCGGGATCAACGGGTGCGGAAACACATGATGCAGGCCCGGGAGTACTGGCTGAAGTGCCCGTCCTACCTGGCCGAAGGTGATCTGTGCCAAGCGGGAGAAAAGGGTTGGGGAACAGTCGCCCAGATTACCAAGGCGGTGGCCAGCCACCGAGGTTGGCGGCACTTCAGCCACATGGAAGTCCTGACTGCAGCCCGGCAGATAGCTGATGAATCAGACGATTCGATTGCGATCAGAGAGTCCATTGAGATCGCCCGCACTATGCATACCAATTTCTACGAAGTTGACCTGGATCATTTATCCGTCGGGTTGGGATTAGCGCGGGTCGAAAGACTGCTGCAAACGTTCTGGTCGCTGTTGCCGGAGCGCTATACGGGCGGCCTTGGCGTAGGCGATTGGCTGGCCGGCGCTAATCCGCCGGGCTAGACGACGCGATCGTGCGCTCGTGGCAGGATAGAAGCATCATGCCGCCAACAGCTTACACAGAACCGCCGGCATTTCGGGATGAGCGAGTGCGCAAGCACCTGCTGCAAGCTAGGGAATACTGGTTGAAGTGCCCGTCCTACCCGGCCGAAGGTGATCTGTGCCAGGCGGGGGCAAAAGGTTGGGGAGCGTTCGCCCAGATTACCAAGGCAGTGGCCAGCCACCGAGGTTGGCGGCACTTCAGCCACATGGAAGTCCTGACTGCAGCCCGGCAGATAGCTGACGAATCGGATGATCCCGGGTCCATCAGAAGAGCCATCGCTTTCGCGCGTACTATGCACACCAACTTCTACGAGATCGACCTGGATCACCCAGACGTTGATTTAGGATTGACCGAGGTGGAAAGACTGCTCCAGATGTTCTGGCTCCTGTTGCCGGAGCGTTACACCGATGGTCTCGGCCTCGACGAATTTCTGGCTGGCGCGAACCCGCCGGCCTAGGTGTCTTGCCGCCGTCGTTTCCCGATGAAATCAGCCGCCCACATGGTGCAGATCGAGGCGAGTGCCAGGGCGGCGGACAGGGTGAAGGCCTGTACGTAGTCGCCTTGGATGTCGAACATCAGGCCGGCGACGATGGGGCCCAGGAATATGGCCGCGCCCCGGCCCATCTCGATAAATCCCATCACCGTACCCAGGGATTCGGTGGGAAACAGGTCGGCCGCTTTTGCCCCTACGATTAGCCCGCTGATGCCGTCGGTGACGCCGGCGAGGGCAACGTAGAGGGCCAGGGGCCACCAGCTTTCGCCATCGCCCAGCCAAAGCACCAACAGCACCGCGCCGGCATATACGCTCATCCCTATGGTGTACACCGATTCCCGTCCCCAGCGGTCGGTAGCCAGACCCACCATCGGGCGGGCAAACAGGCTCACGATGCCCAACAGGCCCAGAGTGTTGGCCGCCGTCTGCAGGCTGTAGCCGGCCAGCACGAAGAACGCCACCTGGTGCACTCGCACCATTTGGGTGCACATGGAGCCGGTGACGCGGGTCAGCACCAGCAGCCACATGGCCGAGTCGCGGACCACCTCGCCCAGGGACGGCGCTGCCGCTGGCTGCCGCGCTGGGTCCTCGTCGGATGTCGGAGTCGGACCGGCGGGAGTTGCCAGCGATTCTGCGAAGGAATCTGGAGCGCGACGCTGCAGGAGACCGTTGGGTATGGCGATCAACGTGGCAAATATGATTCCGAAGACGCGGTAGGCCCACTGCCAGCCCCAGTTGGTGGTCAGCACGCCGGCCAGCGGGGCGAAGATGGCCTGCCCTAAAGGGTTGCCACTGTCGGCTAGCCCGAGCATCCGCCCACGGGTCCGGGGGAACCACGGCGCCAGCGTGGCGGTCATGGAGAAGGACGAGATTGCGGTGTGCCCAATGCCGGCGAAGATGCTGTAGAAAATGAACATCTGCCACAGCTCGGTGGCAAAACTGGAGGCCCACCAGCCGAATAGGATGAACAGTCCGGCTAGGGGGAAGAGCGTCCGCGCGCCCCAGCGGTCCAGCAGGACGCCCAGCAGCGGCGCGGAAATGGCGCCCACCAGGCCGGCCAGTGAGAAGACCGCCGAGGTGTAGGTGGCGCTGCGGCCGAAGGCGTCCTTCAGGGCGTTGAAATAGATGGCCTCGCTGTTCTTGGTGCCACCCTCGACGGTGAGATTGCCCAGGGACAGGACGAAAATGACCCAGCCATAGTGCAGACGGGAGCGGGCGGCCGTCAGCATCGGCACCAAAACGGACGACGGAAATCGGAGGCGCGGCAGAGCATCCGCCGATTATACACGCCCTGTGTCGGAGACACGGTGGCCGCACATCATTGGAGAGATTATGGGGTTACGTCCCGTCAATGAATGAGTGTAATTGTCGTCATCCTTATGGGGTTACATCCCGTCAATGAGTGTAATTGTCGTCATCCTTGTTGATGTAGTTCAGGCTGCTGCCTCCAGGGTATCGCCTGCTGGCAGGGCTTCGCGGTCGTGGTCGTTGCTGACCGTGGGGTAGCGACGACCCGCAGCCCATTCGTCGTGCTGTTCGGCCGGCACCGCGCCCACCAGGCGACGGGTGGAAGCCCGGTTGGGGAAGATGCCCACCACGTTCCTTACAGGGACAGGCTCTGCGCCGCCGTATCTCTTTGTTCAATCGTTCCAACGGGTTGTTCGACCAGAGCTTCTGCCAATGAGATACTGGGAAGGCGGTGAAAGCCAGGATGTCGGGCAAGGCGCCCTCCAGCATATAGGCCGCTTGGGGGAAGTGCTCTCGGAGTTGGGCCAATACTGCGGCCGCGTTGCCAACTGACCCCGGCGAACGCCGTGGCGATGGCGTTCTTCAAACCCTGATGGGCATCGGAGATGAACAGCCCGACCGCGCTGGGGCCACGAGCGTGCAGCGATCACAGGAAAGCCAGCCAGAAAGCGCCGTCCTAATATTATGACGACGGTTCAGGGAGGGATGCTTGAGAATGCCGGAAGGGCGGGCCGCGGTTTCTCGTGGGAACGTCTCGCCCGCTCATTGCGCATTTGCACATCCAGCAGCCATCGCAGCAGTTCCTCCGGTCCGAACCGTTCCTGGGGCAGCACCTCACGCACCACTCGGTACACCTGGGGTCTGGTGATCCCGGGCATCTTTTGCCCCCTAATCCTGTTGCAGGCTCAAGAGGAACGCCCCCGCCAGCAGGCGCCGGGCGATGTGATAATGCCAGCCCGCCCAGAGCCTGCCCCGTACTTGATACGGGGTGCGGGTCTCGTACTCGTTCATCCCCACGCCGCGCTTCGCGGTCTCAAACTCCGTCTCAATGCGCCACCGGGACCCGCCCACTCGGGCCAGGGTCTCCAAAGGCGTGTCCTCCGGAGCGTTGGACAGATAGTAGCGGGGTTCACTGCCGTCCCGGTTCCGGCGGTAGACGGCCCAGTGGATTGCGCCGGGCTTACGCCGGCTGGTCGGTCGCACCCGCTGGGCGCTGAACCGGTAGCGGCGAGAACCTTGGCTCCCCGGGGCCACTGCTATTTCCGGCCAGGCATTCTCCGGCAACTCATTGCTGCCTGCTGCTATGGCGCTGCGCTGCGCCGCGCCGCCGCGCTGCCTGCCGCCGTTGCCCACGCGCCAGCCTGGGCTGGCGGGGCGCTCCTCGGCCCTGGTAGGCCGGACTGGTCCATTCCGGTTCCGGCGGCCACACCGTAAAGCCCGCCGGAACGTCCAAAACATAGTGCATCCCCAAGGCCGCCAAGGCGTCCCGGAAGGACGGCGACACCCCGAAGGCGTCATCCCCAGCAACCCATTCGGCCTTCAGATGACCCCGCGCCAAGGCCCGCTCCACCATTGCCAACGCCAATTCTGTCTTGCTTCGGTACTTCCGCCTCCCCTCAGGCACCCCCGCCGCCGCGCACCGAGCAGCATCCGAAGTCCAAACCTGCGGCAGATACAGCCGCTGGTCCACCAGGGCACGCCCCAGGGGACTGACATCGGCCAGGAACATCCCCGCCTGGCAGTTGGCCACCTTGCCCAGTCTCCCGCAGTAATGGCGGGCCACCCCCACCGACTTGCTCCCCTGCTTGAGGAAATCACTGCCGTCCAGCGCCCAAATGCCTGCCGGGTGCCCAGGTACTCTTGGAGACGTCCCATCACCGCATCGTCGTCCCACGGGGATTCGGTGAGAAGCCGCTGCTCGACCTGGCTGATGCCGGAACCGCCTCCGACAGGTTCTCGGCGTTGTGCCGTTCTCCAGACTGCACCAGCAGGGCCTGGAGATGATGACGGTTCAGGTCTCTGGATTCTCTGCGGGCAAACCGCGGACTGAAGTAAGCGTGAAAATCCTGAAAGGCCCCGTACACCTGGTCGAAGGCCGCCGCATCCATCTGCCCTCCCATCCGTCCATGCCTTACCTGACTGGCCAATCATCCTATCACGCCAACCGTCGTTGTAATAGAAGCGATCATCATCGCCGCTTTTGCCCGCCACTACCGGAACCGCCCAAGCGCAGTTGCCCCGGACAGCATCGGGACGCCCGCGTCAAGCTGACCAACCACAACGACAGGGCAATCGCATTTCAAAGGGATAGGACTTTGATGAGGTAATCGAAGTCCCAGCCGGCCTTTTTGCGTTTGACTTTGATACCGACCTTGGCGGTGCGTTCCTGCTTGAGCAAGTTCAAAGCCAAGTGTCGCATTATCGCCAGGTTCTGGTCGGCGTGGCCCGTTCTCACGCGGCTTTGATTCTCGTCGAAGGCCACGTCCAACACCCAGTGCAGGCTGTTCTCGATGCTCCAATGGCTCCTGGTAGCAGCCAGCAGTGTTGCCGCGTCCGCCGGATGGCTGCAAATGTAGTAACTGTTGGTGCTAGTTAATATCAGAGGACGAATTGGGCAATGGAGCGATGGATGCGCCCACTTTCGTCCGGTTCCAGTCCATCCCACTGCACCAGTATGTTGAAGGCGGCCATCAGGTAACTCAGATGCGCCTCAAATCCTCGCCAGGTGTTATGACGCATCTCCTTGCTGCCCCACACCGTGGTCATCATGGAGAAGGTGGTTGCCACGATCATCCGCACGTTCCATTGGCCGCGACGACACAGTTTCACGTTGTCTGGTTCGCCTTTGGCGCGGTGCAAGCCGGTGTCGGTCAGGATGATCATCTGGCCGTCGTAGCAGGCCAACAGGGGTAAGAACCGCTGGTCATGGACGTTGGCAGTGGCGCAGTCCCAATCCACAATCAGCCCCAATTTGTTGAGCACGACGCAGAGTTTGCCGCCCACGATCCAGCGATGATTGGACTTGCCGCGCCGGCCCACCTGATGGAGCTGACGCCCCGCCCTTACCGGATGGCCCAGTGCGATGCCATAGCTGTCGGCCACGCCCAGGATGGTGGGCGGAGCCAGGAAACAGCCGCTCCAGCAGGCTTTGGCTTCCAGGCGGCGGAAGCGGCGGGTGCGCTCGGGCAGCTGGGGAAAGAGGTCTCCATAGTTGTGCCGGAGCCAGTCGTAAAAGGCGCGGCGGCTGACGCCCTTGATGGCGTAGCGCGCTCCGATGGTGATCACTTCGCCCAGGGAGCGGACCGCTTGGGGATGATGGGGAAGTTCGGGCAGGGCATCGTCGATCCGGCAATAGAGTTCGGTGATAAAATCGGTGATGTTCACGGGGTTCCTCCGCTGTCGAGCGGATCAACTTACAGCATAAGGAACCCTGTGGCGTTTTCAATATCATCTCAAACTAGCACCAACGGTTTGTAGGCGTAGAGCTTGGAATCGTCCTCATCGGCAGCCCACATTGTGATGCCGTTGGACCAGATACCTGTGGGGTTGTCGTTGCCGGCCCCGTCCAGCGTGTCGAAGTCGTTGTCGGAGTCGTATGCTTTGGTGGAGAGTGTGTAGGCGTAGATTTTCTTGTCAGAGTTGTCTATGACCCACATTGTGGTGCCGTCAGACCAGAGACCGTAGGGGCTGTTGTTGTTCGCCCCGTCCAGCGTATTGAAGTCCTTGCCGGAATCACGGGCCTTGGTCGAAAGGTTGTAGGCGTAGAGCTTGTCGTCAGTGGTGTCGGCCACCCACATGGTGGTGCCGTCGGACCAGATGCCGCTTGGGTGGTCGTTCTCGGCGTCGTCCAGCGTGTTGAAGTCTTTACCGGAATCGCGGGCCATGGTCGAGAGGCTGTAGGCGTAGAGCTTCTTTTCAACTGGGTCGCTTACCCACAAGGTGGTGTCGTCAGACCAGATGCCGATGGGGGACTCGTTGTCGGCATCCAGCGTGACGAAGTCTTTAATTACGTTCCAGCCGTATGGGTCTGTGACACCTCTATTCACATTCAGCGTGTATTCTTCGGTGATAGTCCCGGACTGGGCTGTTCCCGTGATGATCACTGCGTTCTTGCCACCGGAGAGGCTCACCTGATGACCATCCGTACCGCTGTCGGCGTCCTCGGGCGAGGTCGCGGCCCAGGTCGCATTGCTGTCGGTAGTGGTGGCGGCAATCGTGAGCTGCGTTACCGTGCTGGAAACGCGGTATTCGTATGATGTGAGGTCTGAGGCAAAGCCCGGGACGGCGGTGCCGTCCACAGTGATGCCGCTCAGGGTGGGGTCAAAGCCGGGCAGGCCGTAGGAGAACACCTTGTCCTCGGCAAATGCAGTGGAATTGGTAATCCACATCGTCGTGCCGTCGGACCAGATGCCGGTGGGACCGACATTGAGCGCTGCGCCCAGGGTGTTGAACTCCTTGGCGGACTCTTGCGCCTTGGTGTCCAGGTTATAGGCATAGACCTTTACGTCAGCGCCGTCAACCACCCACAAGGTGGTGCCGTCGGACCAGATGCCGGTGGGGGAGGTGTTGCCGGCTGCGTCCAGCGTATCGAAGTCCTTGCTGGAGTCACGGCTCTCGTTGGGTAACAGTTCAGACTTGGGGGGAAGTGAGCAGCTGACGGCAGGCGGCGAGAGGATTTAAACCTTGGGCGCGCCAGGTGCCGAAGATGGATGCCAGCGTCATCTTGCTCTCCGTGCCCTGCTCCGAGCGGGTGCCGCCGCTGACCTTGCGGCTGATGACCAGATGACGCAGGCTGCGCTCGGCGGGGTTGTTGTCCGATGGCACGTCTGGTTCGGCCACGAAGACGAAGAGTTCCTTGATGTGGCGCTCAATGCGCCGGCACAGCTTGCCCTGGACAGCCGACGGCTCAGACAGGAAAGGGCGGCAGATGGCCAGCAGCTTCCGCTCCCAGGCCAGTTGAGCAGTGCGCCGTCGTCGTGCCTGAGGATGAGAGAAGGCTTTGGCTTCCTCGTAGAGTCGATGGACTGCCGCCGCCCAGCAGGCCAGCGGGGCATCTTTGAGGTAGCGGGCCCGCAGGTCGTGGATGTCCCGCAGCAGGTGCGCCCAGCACCGTTGCTTGGGGCCATCGTAATGGTGGTAGGCGGCGTAGAAATCGCTGACCAGTACTCCGGAGAATGCCTCGCCCAGCGCTTCGTCCACCACCGCCTTGCCCCGACCCCGCCGCAGGAAGTAGCGCTCGGTGGGAGTGCTGAAAGTCCAGACGTAACCGTTGTTCCCATTTTGACGCCAGCCGGTTTCGTCGGCGTGGACCACTGGGCTGGCGCGGATGCGGTCCACCATTCCAGCCACCGCTGGTTGGGCCTGTTGCGCGGTCTGATGAATGGCGCTCACAATGGCCCCCACGCTGAGGCACAGCTGATGGACGGTGCGCAGATACCACTGGATGCTGCGGATTGGCAGGCGCCCTTCTTCCCGTAGCGTGGCGATGCGGCTGATCAGGTTGACGCCCAGGCGTTGGCGCCCCAGTGCCACGCCGTCCAGTTGCGCGGTGGGCACTCGGCGCCGCCGACACACTGGGCAGGTCCTGGCGATGAAGACATGCTCGGTGACTTGCACCGGAACCACCGGCAACTCGATGACTTCCCGAGTGCGCTGGGTCCAGCCGCCGGACAGGTGGGCGCCGCAATCGGGACAGCTCTCCACCACGTGCTCCACCCGGTGGGTCGGTGTCATGCGCGGGCGGGCGAAGCCGTGGCGTCGCTGCTTTCGGGGCTGCTGCTGCGCTGGGGGCTGGCGGCCCGATTTCGCCTTGAGGCCGGGCATTCGGGGCGGGTCGTCCGGTTTCGCCTGGCCCTCCAGTTCGGCAATCCGCCGCTCCAACCGCTCAATCACCCGCTGCTGTTCCAAAACGGTGGCCTGCAGTTGGGCAATGATGGCGATGAGGAAATCGCGGTCGGCGGTGGTCAGGTCACTCTCAGTATCCACTCCCTCTATATGACATAACCACCGCCACCCACGCCAGCGTTCGGAAACCCGGATCCGGCCAATTTCACCCCACCAAGTCTGAACAGTTACCTCGTTGGACATTCGGTAGGCGTAAATCTTGTCGTCATCAATGTCGGCGACCCACATGGTCGTGCTGTCAGACCAGATGCCGCGGGCATGGTCGTTGTTAGCTGCGTTTAGAGTGTCGAAGTCCTTGTCACTGTCACGGGCCTTGGTCGCCATGTTGTAGGCGTAGATCTTGGCGTCGTCGAGGTCCGAAACCCACAAGGTGGTGCCGTCGGACCAGATGCCGGTGGGGGAGGTGTTGCCGGCCGCGTCCAGCGTATTGAAGTCCTTGGTGCTGTCACGGCTCTTGGTCGTGAGGTTGTAGGCGTAGATCTTGTCGTCGTTAATTTCGGCCACCCACATGGTCGTGCCGTCAGACCAGATGCCAGTGGGATCGCGGTTGTCCGCCGCGACAAGCGTGTCGAAGTCGTCCACCGCCTTCCAGCCGAATGGGGTGGTGGAACCCCTGTTCACGCTTAGCGTGTACGACAGGGTTGTGACCTTGTTCTCGGCTGTGCCGATGATCCTAACTTCGTTTGCGCCGTCTGAAGTCGCGGGCCACGGCCAAGACGGTGACCTCCTGCACCTCGTCTGCCACTGTTACGTCGTACGTGGTAGTGGACGGGTCGAAGCCTGTCACTTCCGTGCCGTCAACCGCCAGGGTGCGCAGGTCCGCGTTGTCTAACGTCTCCAGGTTGTAGGAATAGACCTTGTCGTCGGTCTTGTCCGCGACCCACATGGCAATGCCGTCGGACCAGATGTCGGTAGAATTGTCGTTGCCCGCCGCGTCTAGGGTGTTGAAGTCCCTACTGCTGACGCGCTGCCTGTCGGACATCCGGTAGGCGTAGATTTTCTTATCTTCACCATCGGCCACCCACATCATGGCGCCGTCGGACCAGATGCCGATAGGATCGTCGTTGCCCGCATCGTCCAGGGTGTCGAATTCACTGCCGACGACGCGCTGCCTGTCGGACATCCGGTAGGCGTAGATTTTCTTATCTTCACCATCGGCCACCCACATCGTGGCACCATCCGAATGGAGGCCGGCTGGATCGTTGTTGCCCACCGCGTCCTGGGTGTCGAAGTCACTGCCGCTAACGCGCTGCTTGCCGGACATCCGGTAGGCGTAGATCTCGTCTTCGTCGCCATCGGCCACCCACATGGTGAGGCCGTCCGACCAGATTCCGGCCGGATCACGGTTGTCCGCGATGATCAAGATATCCAGGTCGTCCAGGGCATTCCAGCCATAGGTGGAGTCCACGCCCTTGTTGATGTTGAGAGTGTAAGTCTCAGTGGTGGTCCCGTTCGGTGCAGCCACGGTGATCCTTACGCGGTTGGCCCCGACTGAGAGGTCCACCTGGTGGCCAAACTCTAAGAGGGTGTGTGACAAAGGGTTTCAAGCAGGCCGGAGCCTTTTGAGCATGAGATGAACCATGGCAATGTGGACCCAGGCTTCGCTGCTTTCGGTCCGCTCTTCATAGTCTTTGCTCAACCGACGGCAACGGCTCAACCACGCCAGGGTGCGCTCGAGCACCCAGCGTCGGGGCAACACCTCAAATCGGTGGCTGTCCGGTTGCCGTCGCACCACGGTGAGCAGCCAACCCCCAGTGGCCCAGGCCCACGACACCAACCGGCCGGCGTAGCCAGCATCCGCCCAAATCACCTGCAACCGAGGAAACTGGCCCAGCAGTTTGGCCAACACCAGCTTGGCCCCATCCCGGTCTTGAATATTGGCAGCGTGAACCACCACGGCCAAGAGCAACCCCATGGTGTCCACTACGATGTGTCCACTACGATGTGGCGCTTGCGTCCAGCAACCCGTTTACCGGCGTCATAGCCTCTGGGCCCCCTTTTTCCGTGGTCTTCACCGATTGGCTGTCGATGATGGCCGCGCTGGGCGTGGCATCGCGTCCGGCGGCTTCCCGAACCCGGGAACGCAAGGCCTCCTCTACCCGCTCCCAAGTCCCATCATCTCGCCACTTCCGAAAGTACCACCAGACCGTGCCCCAAGGTGGCAGGTCGTGGGGCATCAGCCGCCAGGGTATGCCGCCCCGCAACACGTACAGGATGCCGTTGACCACTTCCCGCAGGTCCACGGTTCGGGGATGCCCCAGGGACGAGTCGGGTGGCAGCAGGGGCGCTAGCACTTCCCATTGGGCATCGGTCAAATCGCTGGGATAAGGTTTTCTGCTCATGCTCCCAGCCTAATGCCCTTCCTGCCCTCACCTCAAGAACCCTTGACGCCACTTTAGACCATTGTCACACACCCTCTTAGAGCCTGTTTACAATCTTTTGAGGATTAGCACCATGAAGGCGAGCACCACCATCTGCAGGCTGGTATTGAGCTTCCTTTCACAGTTCTTCCAGAGCCGGCGGCACTTTTCCAGCCAGGCGAATGACCGCTCCACCACCCATGGTTTCGGCAGCACCACGAAGGTGTGCAGTTCGTTGCGTTTCACCACTTCCACCGCGGCTCCCAATATGCCTTGCACTGCAGCAGCAAAGGGCTTCCCGGTGTAACCACCGTCCACCAACACATTCTGGACCCGGTTGAGGTCGGACCGGTTTTCGTCAAACATCGCCAAAGCCCCCGCCCGATCGGTAACGTCGGCGGTAGTCACCTGTATCGCATGGGGCAATCCTTGCGTGTCCACCGCGATATGACGCTTGATTCCGGACACCTTTTTGCCCGCGTCATAGCCCTGGTGCCCGGCGGTGTCCGTGTTCTTGACGCTCTGGGAGTCCACGATGCAGCAGCTGGTCTGCTCTTCCCTCCCATTGCTTGGTCGGGCCTCGCCAACCGATTTTTTTTAGGACTTGTTCCAGAATGGAATCCTGCTCCGGGTCGGGCTGCTCGCTCCATTGCCGGAAATACTGGTAACAAGTGCGCCAATCGGGGAAGTCCGCCGGCAGCATTCGCCACTGGCAGCCGCTTTTCAGGAGATACAGCACGCCGCAGAAAACGTCATACAAGTCCACAATGCGGGGCTTGGTCCGGCGTCGGGCCGACTTCAGCGTGGGCAGAATACGGGCGAATTGCTCCCTACTGATGTCGCTGGGATAGGAATGAGACATGATTACCCCTCCCCTGATAATAGTCTCAGCTTAACCTATTTCAGAGATCGTAGACAGGTTCTGAGACAGATCCTCAAGATTCGGCGGCCCCGGCCGGTCTCGCCTCAAACACCGCCGCGGGCGTGCGGATGGTGCCCGCCTCGCACAGGAAGTCCAGTGCCGTCGGCACATCGCGGTATACGTCGGCCAGTGCATGGCGAACGGTTTCCAAACCCACCAACTCCCACGCCTTTTCATCCAAGTACCTGCGCCGGTAAACATACCCGTCGTTGCGAGCGACCTCAGAGCCTGTCTACGATCTTTTTAGGATTAGCACCATGAAGGCGAGCACCACCATTTGCAGGCTGGTATTGAGCTTCCTTTCACAGTTCTTCCAGAGGCGGCGGCACTTTTCCAGCCCGGCGAAAGATCGCTCCACCACCCATCGCTTTGGCAGCACCACGAAGGTGTGCAGTTTGTTGCGTTTCACCACTTCCACCGCGGCTCCCAATATGCCTTGCACTGCAGCAGCAAAGGGCTTCCCGGTGTAACCACCGTCCACCAACACATTCTGGACCCGGTTGAGGTCGGACCGGTTTTCGTCAAACATCGCCAAAGCCCCAGCCCGGTCGGTAACGTCGGCGGTAGTCAGGTGTATCGCATGGGGCAATCCTGGCGTGTCCACCGCGATATGACGCTTGCTTCCGG
The DNA here is from genome assembly GCA_965197635.1 of Dehalococcoidia bacterium. Taxonomy (GTDB): domain Bacteria; phylum Chloroflexota; class Dehalococcoidia; order Lucifugimonadales; family UBA3495; genus Bin87. Next base: position 1,041,887 of record CBDANN010000008.1, on the reverse strand, counting down.
ACACCTTCTTGCCCGCGTCATAGCCCTGGTGCCCGGCGGTGTCCGTGTTCTTGACGCTCTGGGAGTCCACGATGCAGCAGCTGGTCTGCTCTTCCCTCCCATTGCTTTGTCGGGCCTCGCCAACCGATTTTTTTTAGGACTTGTTCCAGAATGGAATCCTGCTCCGGGTCGGGCTGCTCGCTCCATTGCCGGAAATACTGGTAACAAGTGCGCCAATCGGGGAAGTCCGCCGGCAGCATTCGCCACTGGCAGCCGCTTTTCAGGAGATACAGCACGCCGCAGAAAACGTCATACAAGTCCACAATGCGGGGCTTGGTCCGGCGTCGGGCCGACTTCAGCGTGGGCAGAATACGGGCGAATTGCTCCCTACTGATGTCGCTGGGATAGGAATGAGACATGATTACCCCTCCCCTGATAATAGTCTCAGCGTAACCTATTTCAGAGATCGTAGACAGGTTCTGAGACAGATCCTCAAGATTCGGCGGCCCCGGCCGGTCTCGCCTCAAACACCGCCGCGGGCGTGCGGATGGTGCCCGCCTCGCACAGGAAGTCCAGTGCCGTCGGCACATCGCGGTATACGTCGGCCAGTGCATGGCGAACGGTTTCCAAACCCACCAACTCCCACGCCTTTTCATCCAAGTACCTGCGCCGGTAAACATACCCGTCGTTGCGAGCGACCTCAGAGCCTGTCTACGATCTTTTTAGGATTAGCACCATGAAGGCAAGCACCACCATTTGCAGGCTGGTATTGAGCTTCCTTTCACAGTTCTTCCAGAGTCGGCGGCACTTTTCCAGCCCGGCGAAAGATCGCTCCACCACCCATCGCTTTGGCAGCACCACGAAGGTGTGCAGTTCGTTGCGTTTCACCACTTCCACCGCGGCTCCCAACAAGCTTTGCACCGCAGTGGCAAAGGGCTTCCCGGTGTAACCCCCGTCCACCAGCACCTTCTGGACCTGATTGAGGCCGGACCGGTTTGCGTCAAACATCGCCAAAGCCCCAGCCCGGTCGGTAACGTTGGCGGTAGTCAGGTGTAGCGCATGGGGCAATCCTGGCGTGTCCACCGCGATGTGACGCTTGATTCCGGACACCTTCTTACCCGCGTCATAGCCCTGGTGCCCGGCGGTGTCCGTGTTCTGGACGCTCTGGGAGTCCACGATGCAGCAGCTGGTCTGCTCTTTCCGTCCATTGCTTTGCCGGACCGCGCCAACCGATTTTTTTAGGACACGCTCCAGAATGGAATCCTGACCCGGGCCCGGCCGCTCGCTCCATTGCCGGAAATACTGGTAGCAAGTGCGCCAATTGGAGAAGTCCGCGGGCAGCATTCGCCACCGGCACCCGCTTTTCAAGAGGTACAGCACGCCGCAGAAAACGTCATACAAGTCCACGGTGCGGGGCTTGGTCCGGCGGCGAGCCGTCTCCAACACGGGCAGAATACGGGCGAATTGCTCCCGGCTGATGTCGCTGGGATAGGAATGAGACATGATTACCCCTCCCCTGATAATAGTCTCAACTTAACCTATTTCGGAGATCGTAGACAGATTCTTAGGAATTGCAGGGATAGAGGCGATGGAGTTTGGAGCGGGCATCCTGGGTGCTGAAACCCCAGTTGATGGTAGCCTGGGCGGCGTTACGCCGGATCTCATCGGCGTCGATGGCTCCAGCCAGTGTCACGTCGTCGCCAGGGCGTCCCCGGAGGCAGTCTCGGGCCAAGACGCTGAATTCAATCTCGGCCATATTGAGCCAACTGGCGTGTTTGGGGGTGTGGTGAAACTCCAGGCGCTTCACGATGCGGCGGGCTTCGGCGGCGGGAAAGGTCTCGTCGAGAGAAGCCATGCGGTGGGTGTTCAGGTTGTCGAGGACGACGCGGATCACGGGAGCGTGGGGGTAGGCTGTGTCCACCAGCCACTGCATCTGGTGGGCGAAGTCCGGCATGGTGCGGCGTTCGGTGATGGCGTGATTGGTCAAGGGGCGCACGCGCCAGCCGGCCAGGGGTTCGCAGGTCAGGAAGATGTTGCGGGTGCCAGCGCGGCGGTACTCATAGTCCTGGCGTCGTGGACGCCCTGGCTGTGGCGGCAGCGGCTCCCGCACCTCGGCCAGCAGTTGGGTGGAAGTCTCGTCAAAGCACACCACCGGTCGGTCTGGATCGTAGGGCTCAGCGTACAGATCCAGCACGTCCTCCATTGCCGCCACGAACTCCCCGCCTACCTTGGGGATGCACCACTGTTGCTTCCGCCAAGGCTTGAGGACGTTTTTTTCAGCTTGAGCCGTACCGTCTCATACGTCAATGACGTGACCAACCCCAACTCCACCATCTGGTCGGCCAGCAACTGCAGGGTCCAGTGGTCGTGCCCCTCCGGCGCTGGTGAGCACGCCAGGGCAATCAGGTGGGCTTCCGCTTTGTCGTCCACTTTGCGGAAACGGTTGGCCTGGATCCGGTCGTGCAACACCCCATGGAGACCTTCCTCGGCGTACCGCCGTTTGATGCGATACACCGTGCCTTCGGACACATCCAGAGCTTCCGCCACCTGCGGCGCCTTCCAGCCCTCATCCACCTTGAGCAAAATCCGAGCGCGGGTGGCGATGCGCACCGAGTGTTTCCCGCCACGGATCAGTCGGTTCAGCCGTCCCCGTTCCTCCTCCGTCAACTGTACACCGTATCTTTCCTGCGCCATGGCTGCGGCACCTCCCGGCAACTCGATTTCGCAACCATCTTAGGGATTGCCACCACCGAACCCAAAGTACTTCCAATGCTAATTTGATCCAATACTAAACTAAAGCCAAGGTGAAATGTACATATTGCTAGACCGCACCGTCGGTGGCGACCCCAGTTGGGGCTGAAGGTGGCATGAGGAGCTGTGGAGTCCTTTCGGACGGCTTCAAGATCCCGAAATGCACATCCCACCTTGGTATTGGTTTAGGTGTATTGAGGACCCGGGATGCACGGCAAAACTTCGCCTTGGCGATACAGGATGCTCAGGGAGCTCAGACAGAGGGCCAGTAGCGTCCTTTCCGGGGTTCAATGGGATACTAATCGTGGAGCGTGAAAGCGGAGTCCCTGAGCCTGCTCTTGAGATTTCCTGAGAGGCTTGCGGGGTGAGGTAGCAAGTGGTTGGGAAGCTGTGCGAGGCGCGGAGAGTACCTCGTAACGAAGAGAACCCGGAAACGTGGCTTGTCTGTGTGACGAGCCGTTAGGTCGCGTAGAATTCACCTTGGAAAGGTCGATTCGGAGCCGCTAGGCGAGTTACGAAACCCGTCGGTCGGGGAGTAAGTTTCCGCTTGGACTACCTCGGGATCGGAGTAGCGAAATTTCCTCGAGCGTGTCCCGGGACACGCTTTGGTTGAGTTGCAGTCATAGAGCGAAGGTCTTGATGCTTGAGTAACACGGTGGCCACTGCTCAACCAAGGCTTACCCCATCTGGGGCACCAGAAAAGCCTATGCTTCCGACCAAAGACGTTGCCATTCGCGTCGGTACGCCAACCACCCGCCTGACTCTGCGTTGCGGATTCGCTCGAACTGGATCATGTAGTCGAAAAGCCGCTTTTCCTGGGCCTCAGTCTTTGTGACCTTCGACGGAAACTGGTTCGGGCCGCGCTCGAGAAATAGACTCCAGCGTTCCTGGTGAGCCTCGATCTCTTTGCCCGCGTTGTGGAGACCTGTGCGGGCGGGATGAGCAACCATGCCGGCATAGCCGTAAAGCCACTTTCTCGTCAGAAAAACGCTGGTGGTTTGTCCGACCGCTATGATTTTCGCGTCTGGTTTCGCGACCAGTCCAAGCTCCTTTTCAAAGAGCGGATACCACCGTTCGTACTTAGCAGGTTCATTCGCACCCTTCGAGTGAGGCTTCATGGCGCCGTGCGCCAAGTCTGTGAAGTAAAAACTTCCACCGGCCACACCCAAGTAGTTGTGAACGGCGTACTCCAACGTCGATTGTTCAGGATACTTCCCCCCAGTTGGTGAACTTGCCTGCAGAGGCTTTCCGTTTTGCAGTCTCGAAGTCCATCCCGCCCAACGACGGTTCCATCCCCACCAGGACAAAATCCACCGGTCCCTCGGGCCGTACGTTGGGAAGGAAGAAACTCTCGATGCAGTGGCTCTCCCTGTCTTCCTCGACCATGGCCTTGAGATTGTCTTCCAGCTTTGAATACGCCTCATCGAATGTCATTAAGCCTCCTGTTCCCACGAATACCGTTTTCCAATGCGCAACTGCGCATGAGGCCAATTGCACACTTGCACAACATTTATCTGATGACCCCGCTATGACGGGCGTCCAGCACCGAGCAACATGGGCCGCTCGCGCCGCCGGCCAGTGGCAGGGACAATTGATCCGTCCACGATCCGAGTAGGGTCGGTAGCCGCACCCAGCCGCACACTCGACCTGGACGACATCGTCCGACATCATGCGGGTGGCCAACAACACGACCAGCGGACACCGGCGGCGGTCTTGTTCTAAAACGCAACACGACTTTCCCGCGGCAAGGGAACCCAGAGGTCGTCTGAGCTGGATGCAAGCTGTCTCCGGGGTTCTCAGCGCGACGAATGTCGTCAGAACCACGCGAATCGGCTGTTTTCGGGGCGTGTTCTAATTTTTCCCGCTCCCACAGTAGTGGCGGACTGGGAGTTGGTTGGTTGATGATACAGAACGGTGATAAAATCGTGCCGTCCGGTTGACGGACCGGACGGCAATTCAGCGGCCAACTTGTACGGAGGTTGACCCTGTTGCGACGTATTCTACCACTGTAGAGCGGGCCGCTGCATCGGAGCAGCTGATCATCAACGCGATCCTGCCCGGCTTGCGGGGCGTCAAGGACAACCGCATCCGGGGAGGTTGGAGTTTCTTCTGCCCGCTGCAACACCGCAAGAAGAATGCACCAGCCGCCAGCTGGGTGAACGACGAAGGCTGGATCAGCGTTCACTGCTTCGACTGCCGTCGTAACGACGAGTTGCGTGAAACCCTAGTGGTCCCGCATCTCCGCAACCGACCCTCACCACCGGTGGCGCCGCGCCAGCCTGTGCCCCCGCCACGTCGGCAGCCACGGAACGACTTGCCAGCCAGGATCTGGGCGAAGACTGAGGCCATACCCCATGCTGTTGACCATCCCGACCGTCGCTGGCTGGACAACCGCAACCTGTGGCGTCCCGAGGTCGAAGCGCTCGCTCCGCTCCGCTGGTTGCCGGCGTCGCGCACACGTCCGGGGCCGCACACCGGAGCGGGGTCGCTGGTGGCGCTTCTGACCAGGTCCACTGCCTGGGCCGAGGCCTGGCCCCGGTTACCGGACCCTCAGGCGCTAGAGATCATCGCAGTGGATCGGGACGGCGATCCCGCCCTTGACCGGCCCCAGCAGGATGGCGGCCTCGGCAAACGCACCCTGGGGGCCAAGGTAGGAGCTGTGTTGATCTTGGGCAACCCCCTGTTGGCCAGCATCGACGCGCCAGTGAGGGTCGCCGAGGGCGTGGCGGACGCCTTGGCCCTCGCGGCGCGGTTTACCGGTCCAGCAGTAGCCAGCATGGGAGACGCCGGCATGAATGCCGAGGGCTTTGCCGAGTGGCTGGCCAACGCCGCGGAGGGCGTGGTGATCCACGCGGACAACGATGATGCCAGCCAGCGCGCCGCCAGCCGGCTGTGTGGCGCAGTGCGCATTCACGGCGGTACCGCTCGGGCGGTACTCCCGCCCGAGGGCAAGGACGCCGGTGTCGTCTCCAGATTGAACCCCTTCACCACGTTGACCGAGAGCTGGCCCGGATACGCCCACACTCTGGCCGAGATGAACGACTGGCCCCGATGGGAGGCACAGCGCCAGGCCTCCCTGATGATGGAAGAGGTGCCCGCATGACGACCCACAATGGCCACCAGAATGTCTCGGCCTTCGAGGGGGCGGAGCTTGCACCGGATGCAGAGTCTCAGGCACTTCTGGATCTGATGGCGCTGGCCGACGACATCGAGGCCGGGACACTCACCGGCGATGGCCACCGACGCGCCCAGGAAGCTCTGGCGACACTGCGGCGCGAGGTGGCAAGGGGACCCACCGGCTTCCGCCAAGCGGTGGCCATGGCGCAGACCGACCCTCGAGGGTCCCTGGAGACGCTGTCCCGAGCGATTGAGACAGCGACCCCGCTGCGAGTGTCCACTTGGGGCAACACGCCTCCGGAGCCGCGGCAGTTGCTGATCGACGAAAGGCTACCCGCTGGACGCGTAGCCCTGCTCACCGGTGAAGGAGGCGCAGGAAAATCTCGTCTGGCGCTGCAGCTGGCCGCCGGTGTGGCCTCCGGCGGCGATTACGGCGAGTGGATCTCCAGCCCCGGCCGGATGATGAGGCTGGGCAATGCTGTGCCAACGGACGGTGCCAACGTGGTCTTCGCCTCCTGGGAGGACGAGCCGGAGGAGTTCCACCGACGGCTGCACCAGATCTCGGGCTATGCAGCCCCCTGGGTAAAACCGGAACGGCTGGAAAGGCTGCGCATCGTCAACCTGGTGGGCGAGGGTCCGGTGTGGGCACCACCTCAAGGCCGGCACATTTCCACAATGGCAGAGCTCACGGTCACGGGAGAACGGTTGCGCCGGCTGTGTGAGCAGGAGGACGCTCGCTTGCTGGTGTTGGATCCCCTGGCTGCGGCCTACGCGGCCGACGAGAATGCCCGGGGGCTGGTGCGGGCTTTCGTGTCCCACTGGGACGCCTGGGGGCAGGCCAACAACTGCGCGGTGCTGATACTGGCGCACCCGCCGAAGTCGGCGGGAATGAGCTACGCCGGGTCCACCGATTAGCAGGGCGCGGCCCGGGCCCTGTGGACGCTGCAGGCGGAGATCGACAAGTCTACGGAGCCCAGCCCACGAACCTGGAAGCTGGAGTTCGTCAAAGGCAACTATGGGCCCAGGCCCGAGGGGCTGCGGCTGCGTTGGGACACCAGCGGCGCTGGCCTGCGCTGGGAAGTGATGGGCGCAGACCATGACGATGTTGCGGGAGGGTACGAAGTTGACAGCTGAAAGCGGGTCGCAATCAACGGTCACCAAGCCCCGTAAGCCGGGTGTAACCCTCCCGGACGTCCGGATAGCCGACGAGGTGCTGGCGCACGGGCAAGGGGAACGTCCAACGGTAGCAGAACTGGCCCAGTGGCTCGGGAGCGCCGACTGCCCGGACGATGCTGTAACGGCAACATGCGACCGGCTGGCGGCCCTGCTCAGCTATGCCGTCAGGCCGCCCCTGGAATTGCACGACGGCGTGATCGTGGCCAAGGGCGTAGCAATATCTGTCGGTGCCCTCTGGGACGAGTACCGTGGCGCGGTGGACGCTGGACACGACGTGCCCGGCCACTGGCTCCCCTAGTCAATGCGTGGCAACAGCGCCCCCGACCGGTAGAACCCAACCGCCGGCTGACCGATCGGGTCATCCCGGCGCGCTTGGCGATGGCCGACGCGTCCAGCAACCCAAGGCTGCTGTTCAGCCCAGCCGCTCGCGCCGAATACGGACCCGACGGCAAGCAGTTGGTGATGCCTGGTTTCGCCAACGTGGACACCCCTTCCCCCGCACTGCCGCTGGCTCTGTACGACCTGGGTGCCGGTCCTACCATCAGCCCTGGCAGAGGTGCTCCGCTGGCACTCAGAATGTTCGTCGAAGCTGTGCTGAGCGTACCCATGCAGGAACGGGAACGGGGGCAGCCGGTAGCCATGTCCGTCTCTCTACGCGAGTTTCTGAAGTGGCTCTATCCCACCCGCACCCCAAGCCCCGCGGAGTACTGGCCCAGGCTGATGGCCGCCGTCGAAGCCCTGGACAGCTGGGACGCCAGGGTTCCCCTATATGATCCGCAGACCAAGCGCAGCGAGCTACGCCGCGTGGTTTCCGTGGGCGGCATACCCCGCGGCCCTGGGGCACTGGACGAATCGGTCCGAATCATCGTTGACCTACCCCCGGCTCGGGCAACGGCCCGCAGGTATCCGACAACCTGCGCCTGTGGGGCGTGAAGTCGGCGCCGGCCTACCGGCTGCTGATCAACCTGGCTTACCAGTGGCACAAACCGGGAGTCACCAAGATTCCATTGGGAAAGGGAAAGGCTCGCCACTGGGTGCAGGTCAATGACCCTGATCGCTATCCCTACATCAAAGATGAAGACCTGGTGGCGCTGGCTTTCCCCTCATCGACGGTGCAGAATCGCCGTGTCCTGTTACAGCGAACCAGGTCAGTGGTGACGCAGCTCTGGGAATCCGGAGAACTGCGCATCATGAACGGTAAGATCATGCCTCCCGAGCGTCGCTAGGCGTTACGCTCGCGCTCGCGCAGGATCGGGAGCGCCGCCGGTTGCCCAGCAAATCAGACGGTCTCGGCGTCGTTAGCTGTTACACACGCGTACCCAAAGGCGAGTTGCCGGGGAAGTTGAGGCACCACTACCCCCAGATTCCGGGACCGTCGTTTGATGTTATGCTCTGGGAGGTATTCATCCGGCTCGCCAAATGGCGTTTGACAGGGGCCGGAGGGCAACCATCGTTTGGTGTTACGCCCAGGTGGATCATCCGCCTTGGCAAAGTGCGCCGGCGACATGCGCTCCGGGATGGAAAGACAGCGGTTCAGACAACCCCCGCATCCCGGTTAGGTGTTACATTTAGCCCGGTTAGCCGTTACGCTTTCCCCGGTTAGGTGTTACGTTTAGCCCGGTTAGCCGTTACGTTTTGGGGCAAATTACTACTCAGAACAGGCTTCACCTACCCCCTATCCCTACCTCTACAGAGGAGGGGGAGGCTGACAGGGGTATGTAAGGGCCTAAATTGGGTCGGGACGTAGCTTGGGAAGGCACCGGGGCATCCGGCATTTTGGTTATGACAAGACCAAATGCTGGAGGTTCCCCATGCGCCTTCCCAGAGAATGCTATCAGATGCAGCAGATCATCGAAACGCATCTACCTCACCTCTCGCAGCCACAACTGACCGGCCTGGCTTGGTGGGTCTGCGGGGCCATCTTGGCCGGCAGCGCCGGCCAGAACGCCGTGGCCTCGGCCCGCTCGCCCTGGGGCAGCTGGAACAGCCTCCGCCAGTATCTCCGAGAGTGGCTCTACGACGGCAGCGACCGGGCCCGTCCCTGCCAGACCCAACTGGATGTAACCCGCTGCTTCGCGCCCCTGCTCCGCTGGGTCCTGGCCTGGTAGCGTTCCGGACGCCTCGCCCTGGCCGTGGACCCCACCCTCAAAGGCGACCCGACCACCGCCATCGTCATCAGCGTGCTCTACCGCAGTTGCGCCATCCCCGTGGCCTGGCACATCCGGCACGCCAACTAGTGTGGTGTATTCGTAGTTCGCCGGATATAAAGTGCCGACCGCCGCCTTTGCGCCGCTCAGTATCGAGTAGAAAACTCTTTTCCAATCCGCTCGGAAAGCCTCGAAGTAATACGGCGAACTACGAATACAGGACACTAGTCCGGCTCCTGGACGGACCCCACCGTGGAACTGCTCAGGGAACCGGCCCCAGCGGTGCCCAGGGAAATGACCGTCATCGTGCTCTGCGACCGGGGCATCGCCAGTCCCAAGCTCTGGAAGCAAATACTCGCTCCGGGCTGGCATCCCGGTATGCGCTACCGGAAGAACATCACTTGCTGCGCCGATGGCGGACGCCGGTTGCCCGCCCAGCACTTGGTCTCCCGTCCTGATACGGCGTGGATTGGCCGCGGCGCCGCCTTCAGCACCGCCACCGCCAAACGCCGTTGCACCCTGCTGGTGGTCTGGTACGCCGAGCAGGATGAACCCTGGATCATCCTCACCGATCTTACGCCCGCTAAGGTGGGACCCAGCTGGTACGCCCTCCGCTGCTGGATCGAACTGGGCTTCAAGGCCATCAAGAGCCTGGGATGGCAATGGGACCAGACCCGCCGGACCGACCCGGCGCGTGTCTCCCGCTACTGGCTGGCGCTGTCGGTGGCCACGCTGCTGGCCCTGGCCTACGGCGCCAGGGTGGCAGACGCCCAGGACCGGCGGATCTCCCCAGGCAATCTGCGCACACCGCCCAAGGCACTGGCTCCCAATCATCGGGACCCGCGGAGCCGGCCGACGCGCACCGTCAGCGTCATTCGCCACGGCATCGACTGGCTCAGGCGCTTGCTGCTCAAAGGTCGCCTCTGGAGCCGCGTCTGGCTGCGGCCTGAACCCTGGCCCCAACCCAACCCCAACCTGGAAATCACCCGCCATGCGCCTCCCTGAAAACACCTTACATACCCCTGTCAGGGGGGAACCTCCCGACGGCTCAAAAGACCGCGCCCTCGGACCGCGCTCCGCGAACTCCCCGGTCCATTGGCCGATGGTGTGGGCATCCCTTTCCAACGCCCCAGCTACCGCCGCCGCCGTCCCACCCTGCGCCAGTAGCCATACCGCGTGCCACCTTTCCCGTTCCCGCGGCATCGGCGCTCGGTATATCCGCCGTCCGCACCTCCGCTTTGTCCATGCGCCACCGCTCCAGTAGGACTCCCGTCTCCATCATGCCCAACAGCAACCCCCACTCCGATTTCCTGATCCTTTCCGACCAACTCAACTACTGCCTATTCTACCCGACACCATTGCGGGTTTCATTTTGGCTTCGGTTTAGGATAGGCCCTTATAGGAATCTGCTGAGTCTACTGCTTGCCTCACCGTGAGGTCTCGAGCACGGTGAGGCACGAAGGCAATGTCATCATCCGTGGGGCGAACGTACCAGCCAAAGACGTGCCAAATTTGCTCCTCTCAGATTAGCCCTTTACTTGTACATGGCCAGCAAGTTCGTTGAGATGCTGCGCCCAGAGGACGGTATGTACGAAACTGTCTGCAGCTTCTCAACCGCCATGGAGATGACCGTCCACGCCTTCACCGGTTCCCACGAACCATGGGCCGGGGAGCCTTAGCTACGGCTCCCCGAAACATCTTACAGCGTTGTCCCACAGGATCTTCGGCAGCAGGTCTTTGTCCAAAGCCTCCCAATTCAACACCAAGTCTACCGAGCTCGGAAAGCGGGTCTCCGGGTGGGGGTAGTCGGAGCTGTACATCAGCAGATGGCTGCCCATCATGTCGGACACCATCCTGACCATCTCCGGCCCTTCGTGAAGCACTATCGAGGCAAAGAACCTGCCGCCGGTCATGTACTCGGTGATGGTGTGTTTCAACTCCGGAACGTAGCCCATGTATTCCACCTGGTCCTGCATCCGGGCGGTCCAGAAGGGCAGCCAGCCGAACCCGGATTCCAGGATGGAGAACCGGATGGAAGGGTAGCGGTCCATGATTCCGGCCCCCATGAAAGAAGCCACCGCTCTCATGGCTCCCCATGGGTGGGAGGCGGTGCGGCCCAGGAAAGGGTTCTGCCAGAGGTCCCTATACCCGGGATATCCGCCGGAAAACGAGTGGTGGACTACACACAAGCCTTCATCCGCTACTGCGGCCCACACAGGTTCCAGCGACGGGTGATCGAGTGGGAAGTCCAGGGGCAAATTTAGCCATATTCCCACCGCCCAGGATGTCTTGCCCCAAGTTTTGATCTCCTGCACCGAGTCCTCGATGAACCTGGCGTCCAGGGTCAACAGGGCCTTGAGGCGGTGGGGTGAGGTCCCGCAGAAGTCGTTCAGGAACCGGTGGTTCGCCCGCATGAACTCGGCATCCACCTTGGGCTCGTCGTGGCCTCGGGGCACTCCAGGCACCATCAGTTGGACGTCCACGCCCTCCTCGTCCATGTCCCTCAAACGGCTCTGGGCGACCCATTCGCCGTCGGCAGTGGGTAGCCTGGAACCCATGAACTTCTGAGTCCGTCGTTCCGCATTGGCCTGAGGAGCGGCTTCGCCAAGGGTTCGGGGTGCGTCCGAGCCCCAACCGCCCCCGGAACTACCCAGGCTATAGCGGTGGGAGTAGGGAGGCTCCAGAACAGCTCCCGCAGAGGTTCTTCTGATGGGCGTCTTGTATTTCTCCAACTCCGGCACGAGCGCCTTGACAGGAGAAGCCAGGTAGGGCTCAAGCTCCTCCGCCGAAGCGGTTACATGGGTATCCGAGTCGTACACCTTGAATCCGTTTCTCATAACCCTGTTCCTCTTTCCATACTTTGGACGAACGTAGTTTGGCCGTATTCTAGCCGAAATATATGGGCATAACGTGGGGTTTGTCCATCCGGTGATGCAGCGTGCATCTGGGTGGAGCCTGATCCCAGGCTACGGTCAATGCCTACGTAGTCCCTGGAGGCTCTTGAGACTTAGCCAGGGCCGTTGTCGCTCAGCAGAACGGTTCGATCGGGCACGGGAACATGATCCATGCGGTCTTGTCCGCCGCGTCCTGCACCACCTCGACCTTGGCATGACGTCCAGTGATACGCACCCACCCCAAGGATGTACAATGCACCTCTTGGCGGATGTTCCAAGGCCTGCTAATCGCGTAGGCAAAGGCAGCGCCACACGAACCTGAAGCGGAAAACTGGTGAAATAGTTGGCCCAGATCCTGGCCGTCGGACGCAAGCTCCAGACCTTCCGTGCGCTGCGGCACCGCGAATTCCGCTGGTTCTGGATCGGTACGAACGCCCAGGCATGGGCCAGGGGGATGCAGTTCCTCATCCTGGGCTGGTTGGTCCTGGAACTTACCGATTCCGCCTCCCGCATGGGTTTCATGATTTTCCTCTACGGAGTGCCCACGCTGGGGTTCGTGCTGTTCGGAGGCATCTTCGCCGACCGATTCGATAAGCGCGGACTGCTGATGGTGACCCAGGCAGTGGTGGGCGTCCTGGTCCTTGGACTTGCCGTGCTGGAGACCGCCGGGCTGGTTGCCCTGTGGCACATCTACGCAGCGGCTTTCGTCCTCGGCGCCCTCCAAGCCATCAACACTCCAGCCCGACTGGCCATAGTCCGCGACCTGGTGGACCGCGATGACCTGATGAACGCCGTCCTCCTGAACTCGGCGGTGATGAACTCGGGACGCATCCTCGGTCCGGCCATTGCCGGAGGCGTCATCGAGCTGGCCGGAATAGCCTCGGCGCTATACCTAGCCGCCGGCTGCTTTTTCGTTGGCACGGTAACGCTGCTCATGGTCCGGCGCGTGCCACAGCCAGACCGGGACCGGAGCTCGACCATCCTGTCCGACCTATGGGGCGGTCTGCGGTACTGCTGGTCGAACCCAGTCACTTTCACCGTCATCGGTATTGGGTTCGCCTTCGGCTTCTTCGCAATGCCCTATGCCCAGTTGCTGCCGGCCTTCGCCAAGCTGGCGCTGGATACAGGCGCCGGCGGGGCCGGGCTGCTGATTACCGGAGCGGGCATTGGGTCCTTGTCCGGCACGTTCATCATGGCGTCGTTCGGCAACTCGCCCCATAAGAACCGGCTGCTGCTGGCCTGCATTTTCTTGTTCGGAATATCCCTTTTCTTCCTGGCCTGGTCGCATTGGTTCTGGCTGTCGTGGGCGATATTGTTTCTGGTCGGGATGGGCAGCATAGTGCCTATGGGGACGACCGTATTGCAACTCTCCGTTCCGACGGAGTTTCAGGGCAGAGTTATGAGCATCTGGTACGTTTCCGCCGGGTTCATGTTCATCGGCTCCTATCCCATGACGCTGGTTGCAGAGCGCCTAGGCTGGACCGCGGCCTTCTCGGGTGGGGCCGCCATTTACCTGACGGTCGCGTTCCTGCTGGGGGTTTGGCGGCCGACACTGCGCCGCCTGCGGGTGTAGCTCGGCGGTCAGGCCCGGCCCCAAACTCCCCCTGGAGGCAGACTGTGGATCTCCCTGCACACCGGTTCCTGGACCGGCGCGGCGTTCCCGGCGCGACCGACGAACCGTATGATCAGAACGGCGGCCAAACAAGCGCTGGTCAACGGACAGATCACTCCCGTGGGGAAGCCCTCGATGGAGAAGGCGACCCTGACGCCGAGGACATTTCTCCAACCGCACCCATTGGGTAGGGGGCCCTCCGCGCAGGCTGCGGCCTGATGGAAGATCCCCAGGAAACAGGTGATCAGGATGCCGGACAAGACAGCGAGGGTCGCCACCGCCGTGACGCGCTAGCTCTTCACTGCTGCCATCTCATACATGGCTTATTCCGCCGACGTCAGCGGGTAATGGCGTAAAGGAACTGGTCCAGAACCTGCCCCTCTTTGACGACACTCTTGCGCAACCTACCCTCGCAGACGTAGCCTGCTTTCTCCATGACCCGGGCCGAAGCAGGGTTCCACTCGTAGACGTAGCCATACAACCGCAACAAGTCAAACTGCGAAAAGGCGTATTCGGTGAACGCCTGCAAACACATGGTTGCGATACCTCTTCCCCAGAAGGGTTCGCCCAACCAATACCCCACTTCACCCGACCGACGGTGAACGTCGCGCTGAAGTCCGAGCCCGATCCCACCGATGAGCTCCGACGCGTCAGCTATTGCGAAGTCGGTTTCCGTGGATTGCTGCGCTGCGAAGCCGATCCAGGTCTCGGCATGGGCTATGGTATACGGATATGGAAAAACGTCGCGCAGATTCCGCGACACGTTCCGGTTGTTGGCGTATCCGGCCAACGCCTCTGCGTCCTGGCTTCGAGTCCTCGCGCAAGCTCCTGATCTGCCATTCGCCCAAGTCTATCCGCATTGTTCACCACCTGCTCCAACCAGCATACAGGACCGTAGCCGTTCCACTAAACCGAAGCCAAAATGAAACCCGCAATGGTGTCGGATAGAATAGGCAGTAGTTGAGTTGGTCGGAAAGGATCAGGAAATCGGAGTGGGGGTTGCTGTTGGGCATGATGGAGACGGGAGTCCTACTGGAGCGGTGGCGCATGGACAAAGCGGAGGTGCGGCGGCGGATATACCGAGCGCCGACGCCGCGGGAACGGGAAAGGTGGCACGCGGCATGGCTACTGGCGCAGGGTGGGACGGCGGCGGCGGTAGCTGGGGCGTTGGAAAGGGATGCCCACACCATCGGCCAATGGACCGGGGAGTTCGCGGAGCGCGGTCCGAGGGCGCGGTCTTTTGAGCCGTCGGGAGGTTCCCCCCCGCGCTGAGCCGGGATCAGCAGGCCGAGTTGAAGGCAGCGGTGCGGGAATTGCCGTCGCAAGCGGGCATCGACCGGTCCAACTGGAACTGGCAGGTGGTATGCCGGTTTGTGCAGGAACGTTTCGGATTGTCGCTGAGCCGGAGCAGTTGCCTGACCCCGTATCAAGTACGGGGTGACGTTACTACCTGCACCGTTTGGGGTTTGTGCTGAAGCGACCGAAGAAGCGGTTGGTCAAGGCGGACCCGGTGCGGCGGGCAGCTTTTGTGGGAGAGTATGCTGCTCTGGCAGCAGGAGCGCGACGGACGGGGGCCAAGATATTCTTCGCTGACGAGGCCCACTTTCCGGCGGATGCTGATCTGCGAGGCCAGTGGGCGCTGAAAGGCGAACCGGCCCTGGTGGAATCCACCAGCCCGCGACGCGGGGAGAAGGCCAGCTACTACGCGGCGGTGTGTCTGGAGACCGGCGAGGTAGAGGTGATGGAACTGGAGGGTAACAGCAACTCCGCATCCTCGGTTGGTTTCCTGAGACAGTTGCGGGCGCGGCACATCGAACCGCTGACGGTGATCTGGGACAATGCGGCAGCACATCGGGGCGACGCGCTACGGACGTATCTGACCACGCCGGGTTTGAACCTGCGCTTGGTGAATCTGCCCACCTACAGCCCAGACTTCAACGCTGACGAGGCCATTTGGGGTTGGGTGCGTGAGGAGACGACCGCCAACCGGTGCCTGGGCACCCGTGCCGCGGTGCAGGAGAAGGTGGGCGACTTTTTCACTGGCCTGACCAACCGGCGCGAGGAAATCAAACGCCGCTGCCGGACCGTGCTGCAAGTGAAAGCGGACGAATTCATCGGCAACACCCCAGCCGACTTTCTCCGGCCTGCCAATGTAGATCTCACCTTGGCTTCAGTTTAGCCGCCCCTACGGCCGGGAGACCTCGATGATTTTGGCGCGTTGCTGGAGATGGCCCTAGTACTACAGTCGCGCTTGTGATGAAGGTTTCTGAAGGCGTCTCCGGTAATGACACTGCATGGCCCGGGCCTGGTGCCGCCGTCTCCATCCCGACCAGTGGATGGTCAGGGCAGGACTGCCACGGGGCAGCCACAGGAGCCGGCATAGCAGTCGTCTGACCTCGGGTACGGTCAGTGGGATGAGTTCTCCCGGGAACATATCCCCCTTTTACCGTCGCCACCGGCGGCATAGGACCGGATTACCGCCAGAAAGGCATGGGCCAGCAGCGCCCGGGTGATGTGCCAGTGCCAGCCGACCCACCGGCGTACCTCATACTCATCCAGCCCCACCTCCTGTTTGGCCTCCTTGAAGGCGTCTTCGATGATCCACCGGGTGCCAGCCACGCGCACCAGTTCCGCCAGCGATACCTCTCCCGTACTAAAACAGGCGTAGTAGGCCAGCTCCTCAGGATCGGCAATGCCCGAACCCTTGACCAAGCACGCACCAGCAGCCAATGCCCCTGATCCAGTGCTGACCAGGGTCCTATCGGCAACCAACCCCAATCGTAGAGGCGCGGCCCCTTGCTGCCCTCCCCAGCGCTCAGACGTTGCCACCGGTCATCGGGTATCTGCTGGGCCAGTTCACGGGCTGCCACCTGTGCCGAGCCATCCTCCGTATCCGCCCACAGCGGCCGATTGTTCAAAGATCTGGTTCTTCACCGCCAGCACGTAGGACAGGCTCTGTTCCTCCAGCCACCGTCGCAGTTGACACGATCTTTGACCAATCGCATTGCCGTACACCGTATCCCCAGTTACCCAGGCAAAGGGCACCCCAACCGCCACCGCGCGGGCGATCATCTCCTGAGCCAGTTGTGCTTTGGTATGAAAGACCACCCCTTCCGGGACACCGGCTTCCCGCCGCCGCTCCACATCCTCCGCCCACTCCTGGGGCAGATACAGCTCCCGATCCAGAAAGGCCGCGCCCCGTCGGCTGCCATAGGCCAGGAACACCCCGATCTGACAGTTCTCCACCTTCCCCGCCGTGCCGCTGTACTGACGCTTCACCCCCACCGACTTCTAGCCTTGCTTCAGAAACCCCGTCTCATCCACCACCAGCACCCCGCCGGGATCGCCCAAATGCTCCACCACGTACCCTTGCAGGTCGTCCCGCACCTGGTCCGCGTCCCAGTGGTACACCGCCAGCAGACGCTGCACACCGTCGGGCGTGGCGTCGCCAGCATATTCGGCCAACTGCCACCCGTTCTTGCGCTCCACCGACCCCAGCAATCCTTGCAGGTACGCCAGCGCCCGCTGCCGAGACTCACTGCGGCTGAAACGCGACGCGATACGCCCGTGCAGCGCCTGGAGCCCAGCCTCCCAGTCCAGCGTTTCCTCCAGCACGGCCTCTCGCTCCAGTAATGTCTGACCCATTTCCAACCCTCCACTCTCACCAGTAATCATGGGCCTATCCTACCAAAGGCAAGCGCGACTGTAGTACTAATACGTTACCAGATGCATGTAAGATAGCTGTTAGAATTATCATCATTTACGGGTAACTTCTTGTGAATTTTGTAACGAACACCATAATCGCCCCTGCTTAGCCCCGCATCCAGGCCATGTCAAACGGGGGCTGGAGCGTGAATCGAGAAGGCGGCCTGTTGCACAAGAATAGGTCCCGGGGGAACGGTTGTCAAAACTGGGAGTAGCCAGCGTACGTATCAACGACAGGCACGTGAAGAGCGGCCAAGCGCCCGTGATGGCAACTGTTGAGTGCGTCCGGCACCGGCAGAACGGAGGTCCGCTGGGCGCTTTGGGGCCGTTCTACCAGTTCCCTATAAGAGCCTGTTTACAATCTTTTGAGGATTAGCCCCAATCCACCGAGGAGATGAGTGTGTCGGCGTGCTGAAGGGATGAGAAAGTGCTCCCGGCTTCGGGGATAATGGTTTTTGAGAACGAAAACCACCCTGAAACGAGGAGCACCCAACGGATGCTACCACCTGAGCGCCCCGACCGCATCCACGTTGCCTTCGACGATCACCGACTGGTGGCCAATGCGGGGCTGCTTTTGCCCATCACCCTGGCCCATCATCTGGGGCTGGGAGAGCTGGTGGACCGCCACGTTGACCTGGGAAATGCGCCAGGTCGTGCCAACGCGGGAGACAAGGTGCTGACGCTGGTGGCATCGGCGTTGGCCGGCGGGGACTGCATTGACGACGCCGACGCGCTGCGCGCTGGCGAGACCGAGCAGGTGCTGGGCTGTACGGTGAAGGCGCCATCCACGCTGGGCACGTTTCTGCGGAGTTTCCGGTGGGGCCACGCGCGGCAGCTGGATCGGGTGAGCCGGGAGGCGCTGGCCCGAGCCTGGGCGGCTGGGGCCGGACCGGGCGATGATCCGCTGACCATTGATCTGGACTCTACCGTCTGTGAGACCTATGGTCTGGGCAAGGAGGGCGCGCGCCATCACGGCTACACCGGCCAGCGGGGCTATCACCCGCTCCTGGCCGTGGCCGAGGGTACCGGCGAGGTGCTGATGTGTCGATTGCGAAAGGGTCGGGCCAACACCGCCCGCGGCGCCGCCAACTTCCTGCGCGAGACGGTGAGCCGAGTGCGCTACGCCGGAGCCACCGGACCACTCACCGTGCGGGCGGACAGCGGCTTCTACACCCACGACATGGTGGCCGCCTGTCGCGACCAGAAGGTACGCTACTCCATCACCGTACGCCAGCACCCGAGCCTGCGGAACATCATCGAGGCCATACCTGAAGATGGCTGGACGCCCATATCCTATTGGATGGATGGCGGCGCCGATGTGGCCGAAACCAGCTACACTCCCTTTGCCAGTGAGCCCGACGCGGTACCGGTGCGGCTCATCGTCCGACGGGTGAAACCCACGCCCGGCTCGCAACTGGCCCTGTTCGCCACCTACAGCTATCACGCTTTCATCACCGATAGAGAAGGCGACACCCTGTATCTGGAAGCTGACCATCGCCGCCACGCCGAGATCGAGAACGCCATCCGCGACCTCAAATACGGCGTGGGGCTCAACCACCTGCCATCGGGACGTTTTCCCGCCAACGCCGCCTGGCTGGCGGTGCAAGTCATGGCCCACAACCTGGCCCGCTGGACCACGCGCATCGGCCTGGGCGAGCCGGTGACCACCACCAAGACCCTCCGACGACGCTTCTTCTCTCTCGCCGGACGCATCACCCGCAAAGCCCGTCGCATCACCCTGCATCTGCCACAGGATTGGCCTTGGCGAAACCAATTCAGCAGCGCCCTGGCCAGACTGCGCGCCCTGCCACTCCCATCCTGACGCCGCCCTCGGCCTTTCACCTGTCTACGATGACGCACCACGCCTGGCCCAACCGCGCCAGGCTGGGCTCCTGACGGTCTCCGCCATCGGTCTGCGCTGAAAATCACTGCCAATGCCGCTACCACGGGTCATCAACATCCCCTTGGCACGGCATCCACGCCCCACATCGTCCATTTCATCGGCATCAGGTCCTCGCCATCCCGTTCCCTGACCCCTCATCTCTCTCAAATGCCGCACCGCCCTATCCCATCGGTGGATTCGGGATTAGCACCATGAAGGCAAGCACCACCATCTGCAGGCTGGTATTGAGCTTCCTTTCACAGTTCTTCCAGAGTCGGCGGCACTTTTCCAGCCCGGCGAATGACCGCTCCACCACCCATCGCTTTGGCAGCACCACGAAGGTGTGCAGTTCGTTGCGTTTCACCACTTCCACCGCGGCTCCCAACAAGCTTTGCACCGCAGTGGCAAAGGGCTTCCCGGTGTAACCACCGTCCACCAGCACCTTCTGGACCTGATTGAGGCCGGACCGGTTTGCGTCAAACATCGCCAAAGCCCCCGCCCGATCGGTAACGTCGGCGGTAGTCACCTGTATCGCATGGGGCAATCCTGGCGTGTCCACCGCGATGTGACGCTTGCTTCCGGACACCTTTTTGCCCGCGTCATAGCCCTGGTGCCCGGCGGTGTCCGTGTTCTTGACGCTCTGGGAGTCCACGATGCAGCAGCTGGTCTGCTCTTCCCTCCCATTGCTTTGTCGGACCGCGCCAACCGATTTTTTTAGGACTTGTTCCAGAATGGAATCCTGCTCCGGGTCGGGCTGCTCGCTCCATTGCCGGAAATACTGGTAACAAGTGCGCCAATCGGGGAAGTCCGCCGGCAGCATTCGCCACTGGCAGCCGCTTTTCAGGAGATACAGCACGCCGCAGAAAACGTCATACAAGTCCACAATGCGGGGCTTGGTCCGGCGTCGGGCCGACTTCAGCGTGGGCAGAATACGGGCGAATTGCTCCCGGCTGATGTCGCTGGGATAGGAATGAGACATGATTACCCCTCCCCTGATAATAGTCTCAGCTTAACCTATTTCAGAGATCGTAGACAGGTTCTAATATTACAGCCGCGCTTTGTGGGAAGGACTCATGTCGCTGACCGTGCCCGAAGTTAGACGGCTGTTATGCACGCTGCTGTGACTACTTTATGAGAGCACTGACCTGCCTATATGGTAGCCGTGGTGGAGCCGGTGGCACCAAGCCCGAGCCTTGGAATCCCTTACAAGAGACTCTTTCAGAGGCCCTCAATTCAAGTGCAACTGTAATACTAGTCAGCCCCAACATCATCAAGCCAGAGCAGTGTGGCGGCGACGGTAGGACCCAGCACCAACCTGCAGGACAAGCAACAGCCTTCAATGAGGCCACCACCCCTTGCCTATGAGTTGGTTCAGCTGAATAGGAGAGCGACACATTGACCATTCAATTATTCAGTTGATTATGATCACATGATACACTGACCGCAGTACTAACCGTTGGTGCTAGTTAATATCAGAGGACGAATTGGGCAATGGAGCGATGGATGCGTCCGTTTTCGTCCGGTTCCAGTCCATCCCACTGCACCAGTATGTTGAAGGCGGCCATCAGGTAACTCAGATGCGCCTCAAATCCTCGCCAGGTGTTATGACGCATCTCCTTGCTGCCCCACACCGTGGTCATCATGGAGAAGGTGGTTGCCACGATCATCCGCACGTTCCATTGGCCGCGACGACACCGTTTCACGTTGTCTGGTTCGCCTTTGGCGCGGTGAAAGCCGGTGTCGGTCAGGATGATCATCTGGCCGTCGTAGCAGGCCAACAGGGGTAAGAACCGCTGGTCATGGACGTTGGCAGTGGCGCAGTCCCAATCCACAATCAGCCCCAATTTGTTGAGCACGACGCAGAGTTTGCCGCCCACGATCCAGCGATGATTGGACTTGCCGCGCCGGCCCACCTGATGGAGCTGACGCCCCGCCCTTACCGGATGGCCCAGTGCGATGCCATAGCTGTCGGCCACGCCCAGGATGGTGGGCGGAGCCAGGAAACAGCCGGTCCAGCAGGCTTTGGCTTCCAGGCGGCGGAAGCGGCGGGTGCGCTCGGGCAGCTGGGGAAAGAGGTCTCCATAGTTGTGCCGGAGCCAGTCGTAAAAGGCGCGGCGGCTGACGCCCTTGATGGCGTAGCGCGCTCCGATGGTGATCACTTCGCCCAGGGAGCGGACCGCTTGGGGATGATGGGGAAGTTCGGGCAGGGCATCGTCGATCCGGCAATAGAGTTCGGTGATAAAATCGGTGATGTTCACGGGGTTCCTCCGCTGTCGAGCGTATCAACTTACAGCATAAGGAACCCTGTGGCGTTTTCAATATCATCTCAAACTAGCACCAACGGTTAGTAACTGTTGGTGCTAGTTAATATCAGAGGACGAATTGGGCAATGGAGCGATGGATGCGTCCGTTTTCGTCCGGTTCCAGTCCATCCCACTGCACCAGTATGTTGAAGGCGGCCATCAGGTAACTCAGATGCGCCTCAAATCCTCGCCAGGTGTTATGACGCAGCTCCTTGCTGCCCCACACCGTGGTCATCATGGAGAAGGTGGTTGCCACGATCATCCGCACGTTCCATTGGCCGCGACGACACCGTTTCACGTTGTCTGGGTCGCCTTTGGCGCGGTGCAAGCCGGTGTCGGTCAGGATGATCATCTGGCCGTCGTAGCAGGCCAACAGGGGTAAGAACCGCTGGTCATGGACGTTGGCAGTGGCGCAGTCCCAATCCACAATCAGCCCCAATTTGTTGAGCACGACGCAGAGTTTGCCGCCCACGATCCAGCGATGATTGGACTTGCCGCGCCGGCCCACCTGATGGAGCTGACGCCCCGCCCTTACCGGATGGCCCAGTGCGATGCCATAGCTGTCGGCCACGCCCAGGATGGTGGACGGAGCCAGGAAACAGCCGGTCCAGCAGGCTTTGGCTTCCAGGCGGCGGAAGCGGCGGGTGCGCTCGGGCAGCTGGGGAAAGAGGTCTCCATAGTTGTGCCGGAGCCAGTCGTAAAAGGCGCGGCGGCTGACGCCCTTGATGGCGTAGCGCGCTCCGATGGTGATCACTTCGCCCAGGGAGCGGACCGCTTGGGGATGATGGGGAAGTTCGGGCAGGGCATCGTCGATCCGGCAATAGAGTTCGGTGATAAAATCGGTGATGTTCACGGGGTTCCTCCGCTGTCGAGCGTATCAACTTACAGCATAAGGAACCCTGTGGCGTTTTCAATATCATCTCAAACTAGGTAACAGTTCAGAGTTGCGGGGAAATGAGCAGTTGACGGCAAGCGGCGAGAGGATTTAGACCCTGGGCGCGCCAGGTGCCGAAGAGAGAGGCCAAGGTCATCTTGCTCTGTGTGCCTTGCTCCGAGCGGGTGCCGCCGCTGATCTTGCGACTGATGACCAGGTGGCGCAGGCTGCGCTCGGCGGCGTTGTTGTCCGCTGGCACGTCCGGTTCGGCCACAAAGACAAAGAGTTCCTTGAGGTGGCGCTCGATGCGTCGGCACAGCTTGGCCTGGGTTGCCGACGGGTCGTGCCGGAAGGGTTGGCAGAGGGCCAGCAGTTGTCGTTCCAGGGCCAGTTGGGCGGTG
Organism: Dehalococcoidia bacterium; assembly: GCA_965197635.1. GTDB lineage: Bacteria > Chloroflexota > Dehalococcoidia > Lucifugimonadales > UBA3495 > Bin87. Next base: position 1,019,046 of record CBDANN010000008.1, on the reverse strand, counting down.
CGCCGCCGCTTGGCCCGGGGATGAGTGCAGGTTTTGGCCCGGTCGTAAATCCCGTGGACAGCGTCGGCCCACCTGGCCAGTGGCGTATCATCGGGGTAGAGGGTGCGCAGGTCATGGATGTCCCGCAGCAGGTGAGCCCAGCAGCGTTGCTTGGGGCCATCGTAATGGTGGTAGGCAGCGTAGAAATCGCTGACCAATACTCCGGAGAAAGCATCGCTCAGGGCTTCATCCACCACCGTCTTGCCCCGGCCCCGCCGCAGAAAATACCGCTCGGTGGGGGTGCTGAAGGTGATTGGTCAAGGGCTCGCACACGTAGCCGTTGTGGCCGTCCTCCCGCCAGCCGGTGTGATTGGTCAAAGATCGTGTGGCGTGGACCACCGGACTGCCCCGGATGCGTTCCACAATGCCCGCCACCACAGCCTGGGCTTTTCGTGCCACCTGGTGCGTCGCAGCTACGATGGCCCCCAGGCTGAGGCGTAACCCGTGCACGGCGTCCAGATACCACCTGATGGTGCGGACGGGCAGCCGGGCCTCCTCCCGCAAGGCGGCAATCAGGCTGATGATGTTGACCCCCAGACGCTGCTTGCCCAGTGCCACGTCGTCCGTTGCCGCTCGGGGCGTCCAGTGGCGTCGGCACCGGGGACAGGTGCGGGCGATATAGACGTGCTCAGTAACCTGCACCGGAACCTGGGGCAGGTCAATGACTTCCCGAGTGCGCTGGGCCCAACCGCCGGACAACCGGGTCCCGCAGTCGGGGCACTGATCCACCGTGTGTTCTACCCGCTGGGTGGGCGTCATACGGGCCCGGGCAAAGCCGTGGGGCCGCGGCTTGCGTGGCAATTTGGGCTGGGCAGGCTTCCGGTCGGCTTTGGGTTTCAGACCGGGCATCCGTCGGGGACCGCTGGGTTTGGCCGGCCCTTCCAGCTGGGCAATCCGTTTCTCCAGGCGCTCGATGATGGCCTGCTGCCGGACGATGATGGCGATGAGGACATCCCGGTCGGCAGTGGCGAGGTCGATTTCCCGATCCATATCCGTTATATGACATAACCACCGCCGGTAGCGCCAGTGCCCCGCAACCCTCTTTCGACCAATTTACCTCACCAACTCTGAACTGTTACCAAACTAGCACCAACGGTTAGTACTGCGATTTCGTCGGAGCACCGACAAGGCGGGCACCGAACTGGCCACCCGGGCATCTCAACCCGTGGTAGCCAGCTCATAAAGTGCGCCGACTAGTCGGCTTCACCGCCGGCGCTGTCCGCCTGTTCTGGAGGCGTTTCCCAGGAAACGCCTCCACCTGTAGGGGGGACTGCTTCTTGGTAGATGGTGGTGGGCCCGTTGAAGACGTTGACGACGTCGGCGTGCCCGATCACCGGCTGGCGGTCAGCCAGGTCCACCTGGTCGGCGCGCTCAGGCTTGGCCCCACCGGCGGCCGGTGGATCTTGCGGCTTGGGGCCTCTGACCCCGTTGCACAGATCCGGGAAGGTATCGTCACCGTCATCGGCGAGGTAGGGCAGCAAAGTCTCGGCGATCTGCTCGACCAAGTACGCCGAGGGCGGGTGATAGATCTCCTCGTCGTAGAAGGCACCGACGATCCGCTCCATCAGATTCTTGGTGCCGAAGATGGTCTTGACTTTCGCGTCGGCTGCGCGAGCCTCGATGGCGGCTTCATGCTCCATGTCGGGGAAAATCAGCATGGGGATGACGAACACCTTCTTGTTCAGCTTCTGCTGGGCGACCTCTCGGATCTGCATAGCCGCGTCCCAAGTCAGCGCGATGGGGTCAGCGATGGCGATGGGTCCGTCGTCGGTAATGCGCTGCCACTGGCCGCGCACCATCTTGTGGGGGCCGCCCTTGATCTGAAGGCCGGCGACGCCGATGTCCTCGACGAGGACGGCGACATCCAGCTCCGGCACGGTGGGCGACGTCTTGATCTCGTACAAAGCGCGACCTGGGCGCGGGGAGTTTTCGATCTCCTCGTACACCATCAGCTCGGCGTGGCGCTTGGGGTCATGCCGACGATGCGGCGGGAACTCGGGATCAACTCTCATGATTGAAACCTCTCTGGGTTGATTGCGAATGTGAAACAGGGCGCACCGTGACAACCGTCTCGGTGCGCCCCGAAGATGGGTTGAACGGGGGTGTAAGCCCCAATCCACCGAAGGAGTGAGTCATTGGGCGTGGTGAGGGTGTAAGAAAGTGCTCCCGGGTTCGGGGATAATGGTTTTTGAAACACAAAACCAACCCGCACCGAGGAGCACCCAAAAGATGCTACCACGCCAGCAGCCCGACCGCATCCATGTCGCTTTCGATGACCATCGCCTGGTGGCCAATGCCGGACTGCTTTTGCCGGTCACACTGGCCCATCATCTGGGACTGGGCGAACTGGTGGACCGCCACGTTGACCTGGGAGATGCGCCGGGTCGGGCGAATGCGGGAGACAAGATGCTGACCTTGGTGGCCTCGGCGCTGGCCGGTGGCGACTGTATTGACGACGCCGACGCGCTGCGCGCTGGCGGGACCGAGCAGGTACTGGGCGGCGCGGTCAAGGCGCCGTCCACGCTGGGGACCTTCCTGCGGAGTTTCCGATGGGGCCACGCGCGGCAGCTGGATCGGGTGAGCCGAGAGGCGCTGGCCCGAGCCTGGGCCGCTGGGGCCGGACCGGGCGATGATCCGCTGACCATCGACCTGGACGCCACCATCTGTGAGACCTACGGTCCGACCAAGGAGGGCGCGCGCCGCCACGGCTACACTGGCCAGCGAGGCTATCACCCACTCCGGGCCGTCGCGGCCGGTTCCGGCGACGTGCTGATGGCACGACTGCGCCCGGGACGAGCCAACACCGCTCGGGGCGCGGCCCACTTCCTGCGGGAAACCATCAGCCGAGTGCGTTATGCCGGAGCCACCGGACCGCTCACCATGCGGGCCGACAGCGGCTTCTACACCCACGACATCGTCGCCGTCTGCCGCCAGATGCGGGTCCGCTACTCCATCACCGTCCGCCAGCACACCCAACTGCGCAATCTCATCGAGGCCATACCCGAGACGGACTGGACGCCCCTCCCGTACTGGATGGAGGGCGCCGCCGACGTGGCCGAAACCACGTATGTCCCATTCCAGAGTGAGCCCGACGCCGTGCCGGTGCGCCGCATCGTCCGCAGGGTGCAGCCCACGCCCAACTCCCAGTTGGCCCGCTTGGTCGACTACAGCTATCACGGCTTCATCACCGATAGAGAGGGCGACACCTTGGAACTGGAGGCCGATCATCGCCGCCACGCCGAGATCGAGAATGCCATCCGCGACCTGAAGTACGGCGTGGGCCTCAACCATCTCCCCTCGGGCCGCTTCCCCGCCAACGCCGCCTGGCGGGCCGTCCAAGTGATGGCCCACAACTTGGCCCGCTGGACCACGCGCATCGGCCTGGGCGAGCCGGTGGCGACCACCAAGACCCTCCGACGACGCTGCTGCTCCCTGGCCGGACGCATCACCCGCAAGGCGCGCCGTCTCACCCGGCATCTCCCCCAGGGCTGGCCCTGGCAAAACCAGTTCAGTCGTGCCCTCGCCCGATTGCGCGCACTGCCGCTCCCTTCTTGACCACGCCCGCGGCGTCTGACCCGTCACCAGATTACCCAACGGTCTGGCCCAGCCGCGCCAGGCTGGGCTCCGGACGGCCCCCGCCGGCGATCGGCGCTGAAAATCGCTCCCCGCGCCGCTACTACGGGTCGTCAACATCTCTTTGGACCGGCATCCACGCCCCACATCGTCCATTTCATCGGCATCAGATCCTCGCCAGCCCCATCCGTGGTCCCTCATCCCTCCTCTGACCGCCGCCACCGTTTCCCTTCGGTGGATTCGGGGTAAACGCGATGAGCGATCTCAATGCGTTTACACCTTGGGCGGCGGGCCACGAGGCCCGCACAGACTTTTCCATTTCATCGAAAATCTCCTCCTGAAAATGATTGCGGCCGCCAGAATTCCGGCGGCCTTCCCATGGTGTCAAACGCCCTCACGGGTCAACCACAAAGGGTAGGGCGTTTTTGAGCAGTAAAAACGCTGACGGGACGTCGAAAGGGGAGAGTGGAAAAACAAGCGTGAGGGCGCTTTCACCACAACGTCGCCTCGGATCGGCCCATTGGAATGTGCCGGGAAGAACTCGCCCTCATGGCTGCAGCGGAAGGACGTAAAACAAATGGCTCCTAAACCCGAATCCACCGATGGGATAGGGCGGTGCGGCATTTGAGAGAGATGAGGGGTCAGGGAACGGGATGGCGAGGACCTGATGCCGATGAAATGGACGATGTGGGGCGTGGATGCCGTGCCAAGGGGATGTTGATGACCCGTGGTAGCGGCATTGGCAGTGATTTTCAGCGCAGACCGATGGCGGAGACCGTCAGGAGCCCAGCCTGGCGCGGTTGGGCCAGGCGTGGTGCGTCATCGTAGACAGGTGAAAGGCCGAGGGCGGCGTCAGGATGGGAGTGGCAGGGCGCGCAGTCTGGCCAGGGCGCTGCTGAATTGGTTTCGCCAAGGCCAATCCTGTGGCAGATGCAGGGTGATGCGACGGGCTTTGCGGGTGATGCGTCCGGCGAGAGAGAAGAAGCGTCGTCGGAGGGTCTTGGTGGTGGTCACCGGCTCGCCCAGGCCGATGCGCGTGGTCCAGCGGGCCAGGTTGTGGGCCATGACTTGCACCGCCAGCCAGGCGGCGTTGGCGGGAAAACGTCCCGATGGCAGGTGGTTGAGCCCCACGCCGTATTTGAGGTCGCGGATGGCGTTCTCGATCTCGGCGTGGCGGCGATGGTCAGCTTCCAGATACAGGGTGTCGCCTTCTCTATCGGTGATGAAAGCGTGATAGCTGTAGGTGGCGAACAGGGCCAGTTGCGAGCCGGGCGTGGGTTTCACCCGTCGGACGATGAGCCGCACCGGTACCGCGTCGGGCTCACTGGCAAAGGGAGTGTAGCTGGTTTCGGCCACATCGGCGCCGCCATCCATCCAATAGGATATGGGCGTCCAGCCATCTTCAGGTATGGCCTCGATGATGTTCCGCAGGCTCGGGTGCTGGCGTACGGTGATGGAGTAGCGTACCTTCTGGTCGCGACAGGCGGCCACCATGTCGTGGGTGTAGAAGCCGCTGTCCGCCCGCACGGTGAGTGGTCCGGTGGCTCCGGCGTAGCGCACTCGGCTCACCGTCTCGCGCAGGAAGTTGGCGGCGCCGCGGGCGGTGTTGGCCCGACCCTTTCGCAATCGACACATCAGCACCTCGCCGGTACCCTCGGCCACGGCCAGGAGCGGGTGATAGCCCCGCTGGCCGGTGTAGCCGTGATGGCGCGCGCCCTCCTTGCCCAGACCATAGGTCTCACAGACGGTAGAGTCCAGATCAATGGTCAGCGGATCATCGCCCGGTCCGGCCCCAGCCGCCCAGGCTCGGGCCAGCGCCTCCCGGCTCACCCGATCCAGCTGCCGCGCGTGGCCCCACCGGAAACTCCGCAGAAACGTGCCCAGCGTGGATGGCGCCTTCACCGTACAGCCCAGCACCTGCTCGGTCTCGCCAGCGCGCAGCGCGTCGGCGTCGTCAATGCAGTCCCCGCCGGCCAACGCCGATGCCACCAGCGTCAGCACCTTGTCTCCCGCGTTGGCACGACCTGGCGCATTTCCCAGGTCAACGTGGCGGTCCACCAGCTCTCCCAGCCCCAGATGATGGGCCAGGGTGATGGGCAAAAGCAGCCCCGCATTGGCCACCAGTCGGTGATCGTCGAAGGCAACGTGGATGCGGTCGGGGCGCTCAGGTGGTAGCATCCGTTGGGTGCTCCTCGTTTCAGGGTGGTTTTCGTTCTCAAAAACCATTATCCCCGAAGCCGGGAGCACTTTCTCATCCCTTCAGCACGCCGACACACTCATCTCCTCGGTGGATTGGGGCTAAACTAAAGCCAAGGTGAAATGTACATATTGCTAGACCGCACCGTCGGTGGCGACCCCAGTTGGGGCTGAAGCAGGGCAATCGCATTTCGACTTCTGTTCCCCTGCCCTGCCTGCCTCCGACTGCCGTCATTCCCGCGAAAGCGGGAATCCAGCGCCAAAAATGGACTGTTTCGTCGCCGATGTCTTTATTTTATGGTCTCTGGACGCCGGCTTTCGCCGGAGCGCCGCGCTGTAAGTTCCAAATGCGATTGCCCTGGGCTCGACTTTACGCAAAATCCACAAAGAGCAATGGATGCCCCCACTCTGGCGCGGAACGATATGCAGCAGGTGCCGGAAGGTTTTTCACTATCTGCAGTTTCCCCTCGACTTTGTACAAAACCTAGACAAATTATAAGAACAGGGCAAGCTCGACCAAATCATCACAAAAGGTCGAATATGCCCACCCTGCCCGCAGTCATTGTAACCCGGCTGCTGCCCTTTGAGCGCCTGTTTGACCCCCGGACCTGGCGTAAAGCCCGACTCTTGGCGATTGGCGCGATCCTGTCTCCCGGCAAACGCACCGTTTCCTCCGCCCTGAACATCCTGGGAGTTGGGCAGCACGGAGATTTCGCCATCTACCATCAGGTGCTCAACCGCGCCAGATGGTCGTCGTTGCAGCTGAGCCGAGTGCTGTTGCTGCTGGTGGTCGGGCGTCTTGGTTCGTCCGACGGGCCGCTGGTTTTCGGCATTGACGAAACCCTGGAACGGCGCTGGGGGCGGAAGATTGCGGCCAAGGGACGGTACCGTGATCCCGTACGCTCCACCGACGATCAGACGGTAATGACCCCGGGACTGCAATGGGTGAGCCTGATGTTGTTGACCCATATCGGTGGGGTGGGTCGGCATTGGGCGCTGCCCTTGATGACCGCGTTGGCGCCGTCGGCCCGCTACGACCGGCGCAAAGGCCGACGGCACCAGATGGTCACCGACTATGCTCGGCAGATGCTGACCTGTCTGCGCCGGTGGCTGCCGGAGCAGGACCTGGTGCTGGTGTGTGATGGCGGCTACGCCAAACGCGAGTTCCGGCGCTATTTCCAGAATATGTCAAAACCCATTGTGGTCGTCGCCAAACTGCGCAAGGACGCGGCCCGGTACCAGCCAGCACCACCGCGGCGTCCCGGCCAGATCGGGCGACCACGGATCGTCGGAGCGCGTCTGCCCAGCCCCAGGGCGGCGCTGGACAATCCCGCTACTCAATGGACCACCTATCTTGCCACCGGATCCGACGGCGGTACCACTACCGTCGAACTGGCTTCGGGACTGGCGGTGTGGTACCACGGCGGGCCGCCGCCCCTTGCCATGCGCTGGGTCGTGGTCAAAGACTCGGGAGAACACCTCAAACCAGGCGCGTTGCTAGTGTACTGTATCCATAGTTCGTCGCATTAGAATGAAGCTTTCTAAAGGGACAGGAAACCAGTTTCCTGCTTGAAGCAGAGTGGCACAAAGACACAAGCCGCCATTTTATTTCCGATGAACTACGGATACACCACACTAGTGTCATGTATCCAAAGTTCGTTGGCAAAAGCGGGCCACGTTGGCCAGGATCTGGTCGGCGGTCTTGGTCCAGACAAAGGGCTTGGGGTTTTCGTTGGTAACATCCAGAAACCCGTAGATGGCGGCTTCCAGTTCTCCGCTGCTCTGATGCACGCCGCGCCGCAACTGCTTTTCGGTCAGCAGCCCGAACCACCGCTCCACCAGGTTCAGCCAGGACGCGCTGGTGGGAGTGAAGTGCAGGTGGAACCGAGGCCGCTTGGCTAACCAGTTCCGGATCAGCGCCGTCTTGTGGGTGGCGTAGTTGTCCACAATCAGGTGGACATCTAGGTCAAGGGGCACTTCGGCCTCGATGGTATCGAGGAACTTGCGGAACTCCACGGCCCGGTGGCGTCGGTGGCAGCGGCCAATCACCTTGCCGGTTTTGGTATCCAACGCGGCGAACAACGACGTGGTGCCGTGGCGCAGGTAATCATGGGTGCGCCGTTCCACCGGTCCGGGGCGCATGGGCAACAGCGGCCTGGTCCGGTCCAGCGCCTGAATCTGGGACTTCTCATCCACGCACAAAACCAACGCCCGATCGGGTGGGTCCAGGTAGAGACCCACAACATCCCGCACCTTCTCGATGAAGAAAGGGTCCGACGACAGCTTGAATGTCTCGGTGCGGTGGGGCTGCAGCCCGAAGGCACGCCAGATGCGGCTGACCGTGTTGTGGCTCAGGCCGGACCGCTGGGCCATGGACCGAGTGCTCCAGTGGGTGGCGTCCTTGGGCGTGGTCTCCAGCGTCAGCGTAATCACCTGTTCCACGTCGTCATCGGTAACCGACCGCGGCCGACCGCCGCGGGGTTCATCCGACAACCCGTCCAGCCTCCGTTCCAGAAACCGGGAACGCCACTTGCCCACCGTTTCGTCGGACACCCCCAGATCGGCGCCCACGGCGGTGTTGCTCCGGCCCTCGGCGCAGGCCAGGATCATCCTGGCCCGCAGTGCCAGCGCTTGCGCTGTCTTCGGACGTCGCACCCACCGCTCCAGTGTTTCCCGCTCCACCTCGTCCAGAATTAGCGGTGGCATTGGTCGTCCGATGGCCATGGTCAATCCTCCCTCGGAACTGCTCACCCGGAGGATACCTCATAACCCATACTTTTACTACTTACTTCAGTTACACCACACTAGGCACCGACACCGCGGCGGAACCCCGGCACCTACTCCAGTGGTATCTGCTGCGCTGGCAGGTCGAGGTCACCTTTGCCGAGGCACGGGCCCATCTGGGCATGGAAACCCAGCGCCAGTGGTCGGAACTGGCCAGCGCGCGCACTACCCCCGCGCTCCTGGGCCGGTTCAGTGTGGTCACGCTGATGGCCGACGTCCTCATCGGACAGCAGCAGATTGAAATGACACCCCGCGCGACCGCCTGGTATGAAAAGACCAGCCCTTCCTTCGCCGACGCCATCGCCATGGTCAGACGTTACATCTGGGTGCGGCACGGGACTTTTACGACGTCCGAGCCCGAGCCGGAACTGATTAAAGTCCCCAGTTCCTTATATCACCTGATGCTCGACTCTCTCGCCTACGCCGCTTAGTTGTACAAAGTCGAGAGGATCTCTCCAGGGTGAACAACTCGCTTCAACATGGTGGCCAATGTCTCACGCTTCGAATACCAACTGACCAGTTCTCAATGTTGGGCTTCCACCGACCGGGCCGAGCCACCGAGCTCCATGCTGAGCACATCCGCCACCTCCCTGATGCGGGACCATTTAGCGGCCACGTAATCCGTGGCCTCGTACCGCTGTATCTGCTGCTCCTTCAATCCCACCCGGTCCGCCAGATCCCTCTGGGTCAGTCCTCGGGCGATGCGGGCCTTTATGAGAAGTTCGGGGAGGTTGACAGCCTCCCGCAGGGCCTCCAATGGGAACACTCCCTCCCTGACCGCCTCGTACTCGCGCAGTTCAGCCTCCAGATCGGCCAACTGGTTGCTGACCGCGTCCACCTGCGCCTGCGCGATCATGGGGTGCATACCATCGGCTCCCTCCGGTCTGCTCCCGATACCCTCCAGAGTCCGAGCGAAACGCTCGGCCTGCGTGCGGGTTATCCGGTACTGCCGTTCATTCTTGATCATCGGCGCCTCCCAGATCCACTGCGACTATGCCCTTGCTCCCTCCGGTTTCGCGATCCGTCTGGAAGAATTCGAGAAACGACATCCCCTCCACGGTGGCTCCCAACGAGGCGGGAAACAGCTCACCCAGATACCTGGCCTTCTGGGCCGCCCTGCCAGCATCGAACTGCAGCAGCACCGGGTCCAGAAGTTCCGGCACCACATCCTCCTCGTCCCAGCAGGCAGCGAAATCGTTGGGAATCTCCTTGCTCGTCACGAAACTGCCGTCGATGTACACAGTACGACAGCCGGCCCGCCTCAGGCTGCCAATGGCCACCCCAAGTCCGTCCAGAAGCTGTCTGCGCCATGGGGTGTTGCCAAACCTTGTGGTCACCTCATCCCATGTGGCCCAGTGAATCCCCGGCAGCAGCAGTCCATCCGCATCGAACTGCAGTATCATGACCCAACGGTAACATTGGGTTGTATCAGGGTCAAGAACTCCGGCCGTCCTTGGGGAGAGCGCCATGACCACCTTTCATTACGCACTCAGATGTCCGGATCCGATGACCCACCGTAATACCGACCGGGGCCGGTCGGAATGCGCACGCCTTGCAAAACGGGCCATCGACATCGCAAAGCGCATCTGCCCCGAGTAGGCGAGGGAACCTTCGATGACCCAATCATCACCGCAGATCGGTTAATCGTCGATCTACGCTTCGAGGGTGGTTGCAGAGGCTCCGAACTAATCTCCTACGACCAGACCAATGGGGTGAATCCACCGCGGCCATGGGAATGAACCGGCAAAACCAATCGATGACAATCCGGTTGGAATAATTGACGCGGGACAACACTGCTTCGCCAAACAGCCGTTACGTAACGCGGGCCAACTCATCCACAGTGGCCCCTCGCTCGGCGTGGCAGAGTTTACAACAAACTCTGCCAAGAATAATCTGGCGACATAGTTCTACTCTATGACGAACGCCTCTGTATGGACCACCTGAGCCATCTTGATATCGAATCTATCCGGTCCTGTCAGCCCCGCACAAGTTGATGGACCATAAACTCAAGCCATTTCAATGGTACGGTTTTAGAACCTGTCTACGATCTCTGAAATAGGTTAAGCTGAGACTATTATCAGGGGAGGGGTAATCATGTCTCATTCCTATCCCAGCGACATCAGTAGGGAGCAATTCGCCCGTATTCTGCCCACGCTGAAGTCGGCCCGACGCCGGACCAAGCCCCGCATTGTGGACTTGTATGACGTTTTCTGCGGCGTGCTGTATCTCCTGAAAAGCGGCTGCCAGTGGCGAATGCTGCCGGCGGACTTCCCCGATTGGCGCACTTGTTACCAGTATTTCCGGCAATGGAGCGAGCAGCCCGACCCGGAGCAGGATTCCATTCTGGAACAAGTCCTAAAAAAAATCGGTTGGCGAGGCCCGACAAAGCAATGGGAGGGAAGAGCAGACCAGCTGCTGCATCGTGGACTCCCAGAGCGTCAAGAACACGGACACCGCCGAGCAGAAGGGCTATGACGCGGGCAAAAAGGTGTCCGGAATCAAGCGTCATATCGCGGTGGACACGCAAGGATTGCCCCATGCGATACAGGTGACTACCGCCGACGTTACCGATCGGGCTGGGGCTTTGGCGATGTTTGACGAAAACCGGTCCGACCTCAACCGGGTCCAGAATGTGTTGGTGGACGGTGGTTACATCGGGAAGCCCTTTGCTGCTGCAGTGCAAGGCATATTGGGAGCCTCGGTGGAAGTGGTGAAACGCAACGAACTGCACACCTTCGTGGTGCTGCCGAAACCATGGGTGGTGGAGCGGTCATTCGCCTGGCTGGAAAAGTGCCGCCGGCTCTGGAAGAACTGTGAAAGAAAGCTCAATACCAGCCTGCAAATGGTGGTGCTCGCCTTCACGGTGCTAATCCTAAAAAGATTGTAAACAGGCTCTTAGTGTTCCTATTGCCTCATCAGCAAATGTTACTCAACATTCAGCACTTTGGTTCTCCTGCCGCCAGCACCATTTTCGGCATTCCACTGGGTTTCGGGCAGTGTGGCTCCGGACGCTGCGTCAACCATCTTGTTTGCCATGATGCCGCGCCACTGTTGCACCCTGCGCTGCAATGTGCGCAGGTGGGTTCGGCTGAACCGGTCTGGGGATCTGCCTGTAGCCGGCCTCAGCAGCTGGCGTCCGGGTCTTCCTGCAGCCAGCCCAGCACGTCGCACCACACCCTTCGAAACGGATCCTTACGCGTTCGCCAGGTGCGCGGCGGTTGGACTCTGGGCTTCCGATCGGCCTGCTGCTGCTCCTCACGCCATCGGTCGGGCAGCCTGGCCAGAAACCGTTCCAGGCTCTCACTCCCCAGGGTGGGCCTGATCTCCGGGGATACGATGGCCGCCAGCGCTGACTGGGCTTCCCTGATGGCGTGCAGCAACGCCACCGGGTCCAATGTGGCCCGTTGCTGGCTGAGGACTGCCTTCGAATCGGCGCCGACCCCCCGTGCTGGATCACCCGGTCGCAGGGTGTGGCTGGCGAGATGTAGCGCTTGATGACGGCTGACCCATTGCGGGGTTTCCCTACCAACTCGAACGGCGACTGGAAGTAGTTCACGTACAGACGCAGCGCACCATGCAGGTGCGCTATGATCTGGCCCGAGTAACGCTCATGGCCCAGGAACCGCCAGATGGACGCGCCATTCTTCTGCTCTACCCAAGCTTGGTCATTCTTATGGAACGCTTGGGAACGGGTGAACTCGATGCCATGATCGATGCAGTACTGAGTGAGGGTGTCGTTGATGAACACACTGTCGTTGTCGGGGTCGATGCAGAGCATGGGAAAGGGCAGCTGTTTGGCAATGGTTTCCAGCCCCACCACCGCCAGGGTCTGCTCCCTGACCAGCAGGGGCACCGCCCTGATCATCCATGGTCAGGCCAGCCGGCGCCGACGTCGGTGGCCACCAGACTGTAGACGAAGGAGCCACCCATGTTGTCGCCGCAATGGGCCACCAGGTCAATCTCCAGGAAACCGGGTGATGGGTTGTTCCAGTCGGCGAAGGTACGCGCTGGGATGTGCCGACCGCGGTGCAGGTTGCGCCGACTGAACACCGCGGCCTTCACCGGTTTTAGCAGCGGGGCCAGGGTGGCAGCGCTGGCGGTCAACAGCCGGTGCCTCACCTCTAGTACTCAATCAACCTTGGAATGGCATGGATAGAGGCGATGGAGTTTGGTTCTGGCGTCGTGGGTGCTGAACCGCCAGTTGATGGTGGCGCCCGCTGCATTGCGGTAGGTCTCGTAAGCCGTGATTTGACGCTCCAAGGCGACGGCGTCGGGATTTCTCCCCTTGAGACAGGCCCGGCTCAACACGCTGAATTCGATCTCCGCCATCCCTTCGGCAAGCTCAGGACAGGATTCAGCCAACTGGCGTGTTTGGGCGTGTGGTGGAACTCGAGCCGCTTCACGATGCGTCGGGCCTCAGCAGCTGGGAAGGTCTCGTATAGGGAGGCCATGCGGTGGGTGTTCAGATTGTCGAGGACCACTCGCACCACCGGAGCATCGGGGTAAGCCACATCCACCAGCCACCGCATCTGGTGGGCGAAGTCCACCATGGTGCGCCTTTCCGTGATGGCCAGGTGGCGCCAGCCCGCCAAGGGCTCACAGGTCAGGAAGATGTTGCGGGTGCCGCCGCGTCGATACTCGTAGTCCTGCCGCCGCAGTCGTCCCGGCTGGCCCGGCATTTCCAAAGAGCGCGCTTTTTGTCTGAGCAACAGCTCCTCAACGTCGGCTTCGTTGGACCAGCCCTTAGGTGGGGTCGGGACCCGGTACTTGATGATCAAGGTCGCGGTGTCCTTCGTCTCTCCTGGAAGCACCCTGACCTGCACGATCAATTCCCTCAGAATCTCCTTGGTCAGGTCTAAGTTGGTGCCCCGCAGATAGGTCTTCAGGTCTTGGAGGTAGGCGGACACCTTTTCGGGGTTCGATATGAGGGCTTTCTCGTTTGACACCTTGGCCTTGGCTTCCAGGGCGTTGGCTTCCAACCTCGTCAGCGCCTCCCGGATTTCACCCATCCTTTCGGAGATGTCTCTCCATTGGACCTCCTCTTCTTCATCGAATAGCTCCAGCAGTCTTTTCCTGGATGCTTTTTGGGTTTCGATTTCCAGACTGATGTTCCTGAGCTCCTCTTCCACCTCCATCGTGGTTTCGGTCTGGCTCTTAGCCACGATGGCGAGGACGCGTTCCGTATTTTCCTTGATGAGGATCCTGTCGAGAACGTGCCGGAGCACTGCGGCGTCCAGCAGGTCCGCCGGGGGATTAGGGGTGTCGCACGACGACAGGTGTGTGCGCCGAAGGTTGCAGTTGTAGTAGCTGCGTTCACCGCCGGTGGGGCTCATCTTGCAGTCGCACTTGTCGCAGAAGACCCGTCCGGCCAGCAGGTGGACGCTGGCGACCTCGCGCGGGTGAGTTATTTTCGGGGTGTGAGACGCCATTATTTCCTGTGCCCTGTTGTAGTCCGCTAGGTCCACCAGCGCCATTTCGAGCCAAGGCGCCAGCAATTCGGCATCGTCGAATTTTGAGCGCTTTCCGTGGCGTATCCACCCGGAGTAGGCGATGTTTTTCAGCCGGCGGGTGACGTCCGGTCCAGTCCATGGCTTTTCCGTGGCGTTCGGTACTTCCTCGTCCCGGAATATCTCGGCGATCTTGGTGGAGCCGGCGCCGTCAAGGTACAGCTCGAAAAGCCGCCTGATGATCCATTCGGTGTCGGGATCGGGTATCAGGAACGGCCGCATCCGTTCTCGGTCCATCCGGTAGTCCCTCTTGAGTCCGAATGGGACGGACGAATTGGTCCAGACGCCGTGGCCGGCCGCAGTCTTCATCCCACGGGCAATGTCCTCGCCCATGTTGTCGCTGAAGAACTCTGCCACGTTACCCAGGAGGTTTCTGACGAACCTCACGACGGACGGCTTCCCATCAATAGGTTGCTGGACGGCGGTAACGGCAATGCCGAGCTCTTCGAGTTCCGTGGCGCGTCGGTCGATGGTGCTGGACCGACGGCCGAACCGGTCGAACTTCCAGATCAGGACTTCGTCGAAGGGCCGTTTCCGGCTCCGGGCAGCCCGCATCATGCGGTTGAAGTCCCGCCGGTCGTCCCTCTTGCCGCTGACCGCCTCGTCGATGTAGATCCCCACCACGATGTACCCGCGTTCATCCGCGTAGGCCTGCAGGGCGTTGAGTTGGCCTTCCTTGGTGTTTTCGGCATCCTGTTTCCAACTGGAAAATCTGATGTAGAGCACGACCCTTATTGGCTCGCCTTCCTTTCTCTTCGTTGGGGGCATGGACTTTCCTCCGCTGCGTTTTTGGTTGTGGCGGCAAATGCTGCTGCGGGCCGCCGGTCCCCTCACGGCGTGCCGGTCGTTGAGTCCAAAAGCGTCTTGCCGGTCAGGAGTTCGTACATCCTGACCACCTGCCTCTTGGCCTCGACCGACAGTGCATCAACCGGTTCGTTCCAGGGTTGTAGCCTGGGGTCTTCCGTCACGGACTGATAGGAGCGCTCCACGTCGGCTGCCATGGCCTCATGGGGGTCGGCTCGGCAGTCCCTGAGGAGTTCCGCCTGCCGGATGATTTCGGCCACGCTGGTTTGATAGTAGTCGGCCATGCGGCCGAGGAACTTCAATCCGGGCTGCTGGCTGCCCCTTTCGATGTTGCACAGGCGGGAGTTGGCGACGCCGGTGTCGCGCTCCACATCGCGGAGGCTCCTTCCGCCTCTCATCCGCCTGAGCACCGGACCGATGGGTAGTATGTAGCTTCCCTTGGTTGCTCTGTCGGGGTGGTCCTGCGGGACGGCTGCCGAGGCTTGGCTGGTGCCCGTGAGTTTGTTCATGCGGGTCACCTCCCCGCTGTTTTGATGACAGTTTGCCATCCGGTTTCTGTGGCGTTTACGCTATACTTCATGGTAGCAGATTGTGTCTTTAGAGACGCGGCGCTTGGGCCGAATTAAGCTTCTGCACCGTAACACACCCACCTGATTTGAGCGAGAAATGAGCGTAGGCGAGACTGGTCTCTTCGATGAGTTGCTGGATGCGCCGGATGATTCGGGCGAGCGGCTTTTGCGTCTCATCAGTCAGGCGAATTTCGATGCCATGATCGAGGACTGGACCATGGAGTCGCTGGAGTTGTACCGGGCATCCGAGGGAGCAGTTGTTACCCGGAGGTTGCCTGACGACACCATCGAGCGAGGCTCGCCATTCGAAAGCCGGCTGGTGCAGGCGCTGGCCGGTGCGGGGCGCCCGTTGGATGGGCTGGCAGCCAGCGTGAGAGGATTTCTGTCGCTGGCGGTTTCGGGTTCGAGGGCACTCGAAGACGAGACAGCGTTCTGCCGGGTGGTGTGGGTCGCCAACGGCGAGGTCGCGGAGCCGGTGTTCGCTCCCCTCGAATGAACGTAGTCTGGGCGGAGTTCCAGACTTCCGAAGTGTCGACCGTCAGCTCGGGAGGTCGACCTCTTCCTGCTTTGCGCCTTCGGGTCCGCTGCCTGGGGGCATGGGCATCCGGTACCTGATGGTGGCAGACCCCGCGCCGACGCTAATTCCGGCCACCGCGGTTTCAATGATGGCCCTGGTGGTGCGGATGTTGCTGGGGCGCAGGTAGGTGTTCAGGTCGAGAGCGTACTGTTCGATGTGCCCGGTATCTCCCGTAACGCTCCAGTACCGGTCAAGTCGGCGCAACGGTTCAATGTATTGACCCGGATCCAGTTCAAGGAGCCTTAGCATTTCCGGGTCTGGCTCCGGAAGGGCACGAGAAGGAGGTGCGGCGAACGATTCGACGCCGTAGAGGTCGTCCATCGACCTCAGTGCCGTGAGGAACTTGGCGTACGAGTACTCTTCGTCCTGATGCCGTGCATCCTCCTGGACTATCTCGGCCACCCGCTTTACGTTTTCGCCTTCCAGAGCGGTTCGGATTACCCTTTCGACCATCAGGCGGGCCAGCGCCTCTGCTGGTACTTCGCGTGTGTCGCAGCTTTCCGGACTGCGGGGGCATACGTACTTGGGCGTTTCCCCGAAGGACTCGCCAGTGGCCTCCATGGGGGTGTTGCAATTGCGGCAACGCACCATTCCATCGAGGAGATGGGCGACCGGGTTCTGTTCTGCCATTGTCATGGGTACTGGACCTCCTGCAATGCTGTGAAGGTCGCCGCTGGTCGGGTTGTGCGGTTGTTCCTGCATCTGTCCTGCACCCTGTTGGTTCTTCGCAGTGTGGGCGTCAGAGTAGCACAGTTTGCAGGATTCCTTAACATTGTAACGGCGACGGCGTTGATGATTGTCGGGTGGCTCATGCCTAGCCGTCCTCCGGGTCTTCGACGGCCACCGTGGTGGCGGTGCGGCTGGTGTCGGGCTCGAAGGAGCCCCTCAGTGCCAGGTAGACGGGTGCGCCGGCTCCCAGCGGGTTGATGTCGGCGGGCCACCGCTCGTCGATTTCGACGCGCAGCATGGCGAAGGTGGCGGTGTCGTCGCGGACTTGCGTGATGCGACCGGTGTACTTCGCCATGGCGAGCTGCTCGGGGTGGTAGCGCCAGACGGTGACGTGGGCGTCGACGCTGAGCTCGGCGTTCTGCCCTTGGGGCGTCAATCGAAAGGTCGCGCCGGCTGGCGTCGACTCCTCGATGATCCCAATGGGCATGACTATGGTCTGGGTCACTGTTCTGCTCCTTGTGGTGGTTGTAGCTGCGGCAGTTGTGGTTGTTCATTCTGGAAAGAGTTACGGTGTGGCTGCCTGCGTCGAGGCGGGGACTGGCCGTGTGCAGATGTTCTTGACGGTGGCCGAAGTGTGCGCCACCGTTACGGGGGTGTAGTCCCAGGCGGTGCAGTCGGGCTTGGATGGCCGGCAGTTGCGGGAGGTTGGCGTTGACATGGCCAGCGGCGGAGAATGCCCCAGTTTCGGCCGGAAACGGGCCCCGGGCGCGTTTTGCGGCCTCTGTAGCATTCTGTGTCGGTTCAGTGGTCTTGGGGCGCTGAGCGGTCCCTTGGCGCCTGTTGGCTGCCTTGGCCAACGCCATCGCTACCAGCACCGCGGGCAGCATGGCGGCCGCCACGGCGGCCAAAGCGATGATCAGCCAGGGGTCAGTCCGAATAGGACCGCAGGGATGACCCACAGGTTGTATAGCCCGCTGGACGGGTCTAGGGTTGCGCCGCCCACGTCGGTTCTCCGGTCTGGGTGTCGCGGCAGGTCGGTTCTGTGCCCTGCGTAGCCGCTGTATCTGGCTGCACCTTCGGGGCTTTTTCAGCCGGCCTGGGCACCAGCCAGATCAGGCTGCCGATGGCCAGGATGGGCACCGCTACGACCATGCCGAACAGGAACCCGCCGATGATGACGGAGATGCCTGGCAGAAGGGCGAAGAAGATGCTTACCGCCACAGTGGTAAGCGCTATGCCGAACAGTTCCATGCGAACGCTGCTTCCCTTCACTCTTTTCGTTTCGGTGCCAGGGACACCAGGCCACCGCGCAGGCGGTGTCATACACGCCCTGCTCTTCACCCGCAGTGTCGGGCGTAGGCGTCCCTGATCTCGGCATTGGTGACCTCTCCTGTCTCCAGTTGGTCCCGCAACCAGTCTTCGACCGCTTCGGCGCTCATCGGCACGGCGCCGGTGGCCTGCGAAAAAGTCTGTTGATGCAAGACAGTGTTTGAGTCCGCCATGCACTCGGCGTTCCGGCGCAACATTTCGTCGTCGGAGTCCCCCGCGCAGGCCAGCCCGCCCCACAGCGTTGCCAACGTCACCAGGGTTCCCAGCAATCCGCGCAGAGACTTGCCCTGTTTACGCCGGTGCATATTCCCAAGAGTGGCTTGCGTGACCCTGGACAACCGTTTCCCAACAACAGGCCATTTCCGTTTGTGAGGTGCCCGCCGTCGGCGCATGGGGACACGGAGAATGGTGATGGGCTGACGCCGGGCTGTCCTGCTCTCCGGCGGCGTGACCTGCGGGCGTTGATGGCGGTTGACGCTTCTGTATCGCTGATTTTCAATCTGGTCTCCGTTGGCACTCAGCTGGAAGCGTAGGCGCCGACCACCATCATGACGGTACTCGTCACTCTGACCTGTTCCACCACAGGTCCTGGCGCAGCCAGTGGTGCAGGGTCTGGGCGACCTCCTCCGGTTCATCGGGGATTTCCCAGCCCAGAAACAAGGTGTCCACCAGCTTGTCCGAGAACCTCACGACCCGCAGGTGCAGATCATAGATCTCCCACTGGGTTCCGTAGGTCAGGACGGCAACGCCTCGGGTCATGCCGCGGGCGCGGGCCATCAGCCGTTGGCGGTCGCTGCGTCGGCGGGCTGGCATTGTTCCCACCATCACCAGGATCGCGATATTGCCGTCGGGGTCGAAAAGGGCGTAGTCGATGGGTCCGCGTTGGCCCAGGTTGAAGTTGGGCTGGCATTGCAGCGGCGACCAGGTACTCCAGCCCAGGGCCCACAGGATGGGATCGACCAGCGCGTAGCGCACGGCGGTTTCATTGCCGGCCAGCCATTGCCCATGTTCCTGCGCGTTTGCAGTGACCAGTTGAACTGCCCTTTCGACGTCTGCGACGCTCATTGCTTTTAGCCAATGCTCATGTGTTCCCTACTGGGGATGTCCCAAGGTGTTCCAGGCATAGGACAGCTTCCGCGAACGGGCTGAAGCGGCCAGAGGCTCATTCCATCAGTTGCACCTGGTCGAACTCTTGCTGGGTGACGATTGCTGGGAAGGCGTTGGGCACCCTGACGGCGGTGTCGGGGTTCTCCATGTCCCGCCTCGACGCCACGCTGGTCCCGCAGTAAACCTCGTTGCCCAGAATGCGGCGCACGTGCCTGACCTCCCACCGGCCGACCGTCGGCGGGTTGTCGCCGCTGGCGTTCAGTTCTGCTACGATCTCGAGTTCCGTGGCGCCCTGGAGTCGCCGGTCAAAGATCCGCCGCGCCGTCTCCGACGCTGGCGGATCCAGTTCCAGCTTGTAGCGCCGGACGCCTCGGTCCCGAACTGGAACCTTGCGGTAACCGTAGGGGGCGTTGGCGAACGCGTAGAACCCCTGCTGGGCGGCCGCTCTTATCCCGCGGCGAACGCTTTCAGCGTGCTCGCTGCGGACGTAGGCCATGACGGCCAAAACGAGGGTGTTCGTCCTGATTTCGATGACCGTAACGAGCTCCACTCCGTTGGCCGCAAGCGTCGCCCGGTACTCGTTGAGTTCATCCTCCCGTTGTGAGATGTGGTTCAGGTCCGACACGACCACCTTCTGGAACGAGGGGTCAGATGCCGCGGCGTCCGTCATCATCTGCAGTAACTGGGCCTGTTCCCCGCGGAGGTCGACGTACTCCCCGACGACTTCAAGGCCGTTTTGCTCGGCCGAGTTTCGCGCACGGGCAAGCTCGTCGGTTATGGACTCCATACTGTCGCCGGCCGTGCTGGCGTAGATTGCCGCCCGTTGGGTTGCGGTGTCCTGGTTTGATGCCATCTTTACCACCTCCTGACCGCACCCGGCCCCACGGGGCCGGGCCTGATTTGTGGCGCCATCGGGTCCATTGCGTTGCAGGTCGTTTTGCCGGACAATCTCCCATTGCTGAGGTCCGCTGACGGTGAGTTCCGTCCGGTTGGACAGCATCCGTCCGTCAGCGGTGCAGACGGCGCCGTCGTCGTCGCAGTCGGTGGTTGCCGGCAGCGTGATGCTCACGTCGCCGTTGCCGTCCGGTCTGACCCTGATGGTCCAGCCGAGGTTGCTGCCCTTCTGGGTGCGCTTGGCCCTGGTGACGTTGGCGCCGTCCTCGGTGAAAGCGTCATCGTGGAGTGTCCTGTAGCTGAGTTCGACTTCTTCGCTGAAAGTGAGCGTGAACTCGAACCACGTGCCGGAATGGCTGGCGGGCACGCCCGAGAAGCTGGCGGTGAGCGGCGCGGGCTTGGCCGCCACGGTGTCGGTCGCCGCGCTGGTGAGGGTTTCGCTGTGGTCGCGGTCGTCGGTGAAGGAGACTCGCACCTTGATGCGCTTGCCTAGATCGTCGGCAGTGAGCCGGTAGGTCGAACTGGTCGCGCCGGTTATGGCGTCGGATTCGCGTATCCACTGGTATTGGTAAGAGACGCTGGTGAGGCCGTCCTGGTCGGTGATTGCTGACGTGTCGGCGGCAAGGATCTGGTCCACTTGGGGAGTTCCGCTGATGGTGGGGGCTCCCGTGGCGTCGCGGTTGGGCGCGGCGACAACGGCCACTGTGGCGACACTGGTCAGGGCCTCGTCGGTGCCGGCGTCGTCGCTGAAGGACACCGCCACCTTGATGGCGACGCCCTCCTGATCTCGCGTGATGGTGTGCTGACGGCCGGTGGCACCGCTGACTGCCGCATCGTCGGCCAGCCATTGGTACGAGTGGGTGGCATTGTCGAGACCGTCCGTGTAGGCAACGGAGTCGGTGTTGGCCGTCAGGGTCTCGCCGACGCGGATGGTGGGCAGCCCGGTAGCCTGGCTGTTGGTGCCGCTGACGCTGAACGATGCCTGCAGGGTTTGGAGGAGGGTTCCGCTCCGGTCGTCGCCGGAGTATGCGGTGACGCGCAGGTTGTACGATCCTGCGGGCAGTCCCTGCCCGTTCAGGCTGGTGCCGTTCTCTCCATGCAACGAGTAGGGTGGGCCGTTGTCGGTGGCATCTACTGTCTTGGCGCCGGTCAGTTCCGTACGGACGCTTTCCAGGTTTGTGCCGGTGGCCAGGTCGGTTCGGATGGTGTAGCTGCCGTTTTCCGAGTCTTCCAGCCTGATTTGGTCGTTGCCCGACAGGGTTGTGACCACGGTCTGCTCGGTGGTGTCCATCAGGGACAGTCCGGTGATGGGCAGCGGAGCTACGGCCGTGGTGGCGTCGCTGCTCAGCGTCTCATCGTTGTTTGCGTCGTCGGTGGGGGCAACCAAAAATGTGAATGCAGACATTCCGTATTCGTACCAACATCCTTCCGAGGTAGAACTGTGCTGGATGATTCCGGTCCGGGGCAGCCCGGCTGGAGACGTCGTTCAGCCGGGCTGCCCCGAAGCTCATGGCGCATCCGTTATGCGGCACTGTTCGTCATCGGATCCGGGTATGCTCATGTACACGTAGTGTCTGCCATCTCCGAGGTTAAGGTAGCCGTCTGAGTCTTGGGCGATGTCGGCCGCGACGCTGATGGCGATGATGCCGGTCGCGCTGGGCGTGATGGTGGCCACCTGTTCCTTGCCGCCGTCTCGGCTGGTCCAGCCGGTGATGCTCGCTCCACCGGCCCGCAGGCACTGGGCGTCGGCCTGTTGGTAGCCCTCGACCACCAGTTCCTCTTGCAGGAACCCGGTCACTGGCTTGCTGAACTTGACGACCACTTCGAAAGCGCTGCTCTGGGACTTGAAGAACCAGCCCGACTCCGGGAGGTAGGCGGTGTCGTTCTCGTTCATCGTCGACGGGTTCGGGTTCGCCTTCGGGATCACGATCTCCACGGTGGGCCTGGGCCTCGCCAGGAGGCCGACGCTGTCTCCGAAGTTGGTGTGTCCGGCCCTGTCTCTGGCGACTCCGTTGGCCACGCTGATCGATATGGACACGGTCTCGTCGCTCCGTGGGGCGTTCGGCTTGATGGTCGCCGTGTAGGTGCTGCCGCTCTGGTTGGACGTGAAGGATTCGACCGTGGCGCCGCTGACGCGAAGCTCGTTCGGCTCGAAACCGGTGACCGGTTCGCTGAAACTTACCGTGGCCCTGAATTTTCCGTCCTGCACGATGTCGGCAGGGTGGCCCGGCTCGTAGGTGATGGTGGCCCGTGGCCGCTTGACGTCCGACGAGGGGAGGTTGTCGACTACGAGCCTGAACGGCGTCTGGGCGCGGTTCAGCCTGTTGGGCAGGTATCCGGTCAGATCGTCCCTCACCACGCCCTCGGGCACGGCTATCGTGATGGTGTTGGATCCCGCAATGCGCGGCAGGTGGGTGATGACCTCAAGTCTCCAGGTCGTGTAATGCTCGGGGACTCCCTGCCGGGTATTCGCAACCGTTCCCCATGAGTGGAGGGTGCCGTTCGAGATGTATCTCCGCAGTGCATCGCCGTCCCACCTGTCGTCAACGCCCATGACCGGCTGGCTGGCTGCTATGAGAACCTCGTACACGGGAATACGCAGTGTGCCGACCTCGGTCGGCAAGGATTCGGTTCTGATGCGCCTTGCCGTGAAAGTCAAGTAGGGCCTGTTGTCAGTCGTGGCGACCGCGACGTTGGACGGCTGCGATGTCCCGCCCCTGTTTATTGCCGACACGCGGTAGTGACGCCTGTTCCCGAGCTCAAGGCCCGTGTGGGAGTGGGTCGTGTTGGTGCTCCTCGTATCGGCCACCAGGTCGCTCCAGGAGGTGCCGTCGGTGGAAACTTCCACGCGGTAGCCCGAGAGTGCTGCCCCGCCGTGATTGGTCGGTGGTGTCCAGATCAGGTCGATCCTGTTGGGTCCCAGTGGCGTTGCCGTCAGACCGGTGGGCGCTCCGGGGACGTCTGGACCGGGCGAGTTGTTGGTGATCTGCCTGTTGCTGAAGGACCCGGCCCTGTTGCCGGCTTGGTCCTGTACCGCGTTGGTGGACGGTGGCCGGTAGCTGAGCCTGACGGTGTGGATGTCTTCCACGGTCGGCGAGAGGGTGAGAGTGACGATGTTGCCGATTATCGATACTCCGGTGGTCTCTACCGCGGTTGCTGGCCTGGGGCTGACGCTCACGGTGTACTGGCCCTTATCTGGGACCGAGCCCTGATCGAGCGTCTCGTCGTAGGTCAGCTCAAGCGACGTGCCGCTCACGGCAGGGCAATCGCGTCTTATCCGAGGAGGACCTTGCGCAGGTAGCCCTCATCCCATCCGGCGTTAAGCCGTTTGCCCTGGATGCCCACTTTCAGGGTTGGTTCGTTTTTCAAAAGGTTATGGCCAATCTGCCGCAGCGTGGCCAGGTTCTGCGGTCCGTGATCCTTGCGCACTCGGCACTGGTCTTCCCGAAAGCTTACGTCCAGGGTCCAGTGCAGGGAGTTTTCGATGGCCCAGTGGCTTCTGATGACAGCCAGCAGTTGTTCCGCCGGGGCCGAGAGGCTGCTGATGTAGTAGCGGGGTTGGCTGGCGCCGCCGGCTGTGGTCTCACGATGGCCCACCACTTTGACGGCCGCCTTCAGCTGCGGCCATTGCCCCTGGGGGTCCAGATAATCCAGGCAGTCTGCTTCCGTGATGGTCCAGCATTCCCGCCGTTCCACCCGTCCGTGTCCCTTGTCCACGCTCCCAGCGTAGTCGTAGGGCACACCATCAAAACCCAGTGCCGCGGCGCCCTCGAACAGGTCTCGAATGCCCTCATGCAACTGTCCCTGATTCTCCTTCACCGCCAGCACGTAATCGGCCCCGCCGTCGGTGATCTGCTGGGCAATCTCCCGCTGGCAACCCATGGCATCTATGGTGACGATGCAACCGTTCAACTCCAGCATCTCCAGGAGTCGGGGAATGGCGGTGATCTCATTGGACTTCTCCTCAGTCTTGACCTGGCCCAGGGTCAGGTTGTTCTGGGTAGCCCAGGCACTGACCAGGTGTATGGCGCCCTTGTTCCCCGCCCGATCATAGGACCGTCGGGCCGTCTTCCCGTCAATAGCAACCACCTCGCCGGGCAGCAACTCAGCGATGCCCTGGGTCCACGACACGAAGCAGTCCTGCAACTGCGCTGGGTCGAGGCGAGCGAAGACATCGCCGAAGGTGTCGTGGGATGGGATGCCCCAGGGCAACTCCAGGAAACTCTGAAACCAGGCCAGCTTGCTCTTGCCAAAGAGTTCGATATGGACCCAGGAATCGGCGCCGCAGATGGTGGCGCAAATGGCGATGGCCAAGATGTCTACCAGCTTATGGCGTCGCGTGCGTTCCACCCGTGGGTCGTCCAGCTCAGCGAAATGATCGAGAATAGTTGCCTGGGGTGGTTGTGCCATGCCCATCTGCCCCCACATAGTCCAACGGATCGCAACACGTTAGCATATTTCTAAAAATATGATTAAGACGCGATTGCCCTGCCGCTCACGGTGTAGGTTGACAACACCGGTGCTCGGGTGTCCGTGGATGCCGAGGCCATGTTGTACGAGTAGAGATTGTCGTCGCGGGTGTCTGCGACCCACATGGTGGTCCCGTCAGACCAGACGCCGGTGGGGGCCTCGTTGCTCGCCGCGTCCAGCGTGTTGAAGTCCTTGGATGACTCGCGGGCCTTCGTCGCGAGGTTATAGGCGTAGAGCTTGTCGTCGAATTCGTCTGCGACCCACATGGTGGTCCCGTCAGACCAGATGCCGATGGGGTCATCATTGCCCGCGGCACTGAGCGTGTCGAACTCCTTTGATGAGTCGCGAGCCTTGGTGCTCATCGTGTAGGCGTAGATTTTGGCGTGTGGGTCGTCCGCAACCCACATGGTGGTCCCGTCAGACCAGATGCCAGTGGGCGTCTCGTTGCCCGCGGCGTCCAGCGTGTTGAAGTCCTTGCCTGAGTCGCGGGCCTTCGTTGAGAGGCTGTAGGCGTAGATCTTGCCGTCGACGAGGTCCGCAACCCACATGGTCGTGCCATCCGACCAGATGCCGGTGGCGAATTCGTTCTCCGCTGCATTGAGCGTATCGAAGTCTTTGTCTGAGTCGTGGGCCTTCGTTGAGAGGTTGTAGGCGTAGAGCTTGTCGATGCCGACGTTGGCGACCCACATGGTGGTGCCGTTCGACCAGATGCCGTAGGGCGATTCGTTGCCTGCGGCAGTGAGGGTGTCAAAGTCGTCCACGACCTTCCAGCCGTAGGCAGTGGTCACGCCGCCGTTGACGGAGAGCGTGTACGTCTTGGTGGTGGTCGTGTCTGGTGCCGTGACCGTGATGGTCACTTCGTTGCGTCCTGCTGAGAGGTTGACCTGGTGGCCGGGGCTGCTTGAATTGGCGTCCCTGCCACTGAACGCGAGCGTTGCGCTGGCGTGGGTGGTGGTCGCCCCTATTGTGACCTGAGTGACGGTGTTGGCCACACCGTACTGGTAGGTGGTCCTGTCGGAATCGAACTCGGCCACCGACATGCCGTCCACGGTGAGAGCCGATAGGGTGGCGTCATTGGAGGGCTGGTTGTACGAGTAGATCTTGCCGTCGGTGCTGTCCGCAACCCACATGGTGATGCCGTCAGACCAGATGCCGGCGGGGCCCTCGTTGCCCGCGGCACCCAGCGTATTGAAGTCCTTTGATGAGTCGTGAGTCTCCGTCTTCAGCGCGTACGCGTATATCTTGTCGTCATCGCTGTCTGCCACCCACTTGGTGGGGCCGTCAGACCAGAAGCCGTAGGGTGCTGCGTTATCCGCAGTGAGCGCATCGAAGTCGAATTTTGGGATTCGTTGGCTGGTCGACAGGACGTAGGCGTAGAGCTTGTCGTCCTCGCTGTCAGCAACCAACATTTTGGTGCCGTCAGACCAGATGCCGGTGGGGTCTTCGTTGTCCGCCTCGGCGAGCGTGTTGAAGTCCTTGTCTGAGTCGCGGGCCTTGGTGCTCATCGTGTAGGCGTAGATTTTGTCGTCGTCATCGTCCGCGACCCACATGGTCGTGCCGTCTGACCAGATGTCCGTTGGGGCGTCGTTGCCCGCGGCACTGAGCGTATCGAACTCCTTTGAGGAGTCCTGGGCTTTCGTCGACAGGGTGTAGGCGTAGATCTTCTCGTCGTCGTAGTCCGACACCCAAATGGTGGTGCCGTCCGACCAGAGACCTCGGGGGTTTGCGTTGCCTGCGGCGACGAGGGTGTCGAGGTCGTCTGTCGCCTTCCAGCCGTAGACGCTGGTTACGCCGCGGTTGACGGAGACCGTGTACGCTTTGGTGGTGGTCGTGTCCTGGGCCGTGACCGTGATGGTGACCTCGTTGCGGCCTGCCGAGAGGTTGACCTGGTGGCCGCTGGTGCTGGAATCGGCGTCCGTGCCGCTGAATGCGACCGTTGCGCTGGCGTGGGTGGTAGTCGCCGCTATCGTGACCTGAGTGACGGTGTTGGCCACGCCGTACTGGTAGGACGTCGTGTCCGCGGCAAACCCGGCTACCGACGTGCCGTCCACGGTGAGAGCCGACAGGGTGGCGTCGCTGGAGTGCAAGTTGTACGAGTAGAGCTTGTCGTCAAGGGAGTCCGTGACCCACATGGTGGTGCGGTTCGACCAGATGCCGTAGTTGTCTGCATTGCCCGCGGCACGGAGCGTATTGAAGTCCTTGGACGAGTCCCGCGCCTTGGTGCTCATCGTGTAGGCGAAGATCTTGTGGTCGCTGGTGTCCGCGACCCACATGGTGGTGCCGTCAGACCAGATGTCGTAGGGCGCTTGGTTGCCCGCCGCATGGAGCGTATCGAAGTCCTTGGACGAGTCCCGCGCCTTGGTGCTCATCGTGTAGGCGAAGATCTTGTTGGCATTGTCGTCCGCGACCCACATGGTGGGCCCGTCTGACCAGATGCCTGTGGCCAATGTGTTCCCCGCTGCATTGAGCGTATCGAAGTCCTTTGATGAATCGTAAGCTTTCGTGTTCATCGAGTAAGCGTAGATCTTGCCGTCACCGAAGTCCGTGACCCACATGGTGGTTCCGTCTGACCAGATGCCGACGGGGAAGGTGTTATCTGCGGCGAGCGTATCGAAGTCCTTTGATGAGTCGCGAGCCTTCGTCGAGAGGTTGTAGGCGTAGATCTTGTCGTCGTCGGAGTCCGTCACCCACATGGTGGCGCCGTTCGACCAGATGCCGAGGGGCGTAGTGTTGCCCGCGGCGTGCAGGGTGTCGAAGTCGTCGGATGCCTTCCAGCCGAAGTTGTTGCTCACTCCCCGGTTGACGGAGAGCGTGTACGCCTTGGTGGTGGTCGTGTCCTCGGCCGTGACCGTGATGGTTACGGAGTTTCTGCCCGCCGAGAGGTTGACCTGGTGACCGCTGGTGCTGGAATCGGCGTCCGTGCCGCTGAATCCGACCGTTGCGCTGGCGTGTGTGGCGGTCGCCGCTATCGTGACCTGGCTGACGGTGCTGGCCACGCCGTATTGGTAGGAAGTCCTGGCGGCATCGAACCCGGCCACGGATGTTCCGCCCACGGTGAGAGCCGACAGGGTGGCGTCGGTGGATGAGTTCTGCTGCGGGGTAATCGGTTGTCGGGTGCCGGTATCCTCAGGGTGTACGCCCGTCGTTACTTCGATGTCGTTGGACTGCGGGCTGGTTCCTGTCGGGTTGATGGCCTTGACCCGAAAGACGTAGCTGGTCTCGGCGCTGACGGTACTGTCCGTGTAGGCGGTCGTTGAGCTGCCGGTATTGGACTCGATGGTGGTGAACACGCCCGGGTTTTTGTCCTTGGCATTGCGCCTGAGTACCACGTAGCCGGTGATGGAGTCGTCGCCAGGGTCATCCCACCCCAGCGTTACGCTGTCGTGGGAGACCGTCGTCGCTGACAGTCCGGTAGGTGCAGCCGGAGGTGTGGCTGGCGTGTCCACGTTGACGTAGTTGGACTGCGGGCCGGTTCCCGCTGGGTTGATGGCCTTGACCGATAGGTGTAGCGGGTCTCCGCGCTCACGGTGCTGTCGGTGTAGGAGGTCGCTGCACTGCCGGTATTCGAATTGATGGTGGTGAATACCCCCGGGTCTTGGGTATCGACGTTGCGCCTCAGCACCACGTAGCCGGTGATGGAGTCGTCGCCAGGGTCATCCCACGACAGCATCACGCTGTCGTGGGATGAAGCGGAGACGGTGAACCCGGTTGGGGCAGCAGGAAGCGACACCGCGACGGTGAAGGTGTGCTCGGCTGACCAGGGGCCCGAGAGGCTGCCGTTCTGTGATTCTTCAAACCGGCTGCGGATCATGAACTTGTAGGTTTCGCCTTCGGTCAGGCTGGTGAGTGTGACCGAATTGGTGGTCGGGAACCTGTTGCCGGAACTGTCGCTCCAAGTTTTGTATTCCTCGCTGGATTTGGCGAAGGTGACGCGGTAGTCCTTGGCGTCGGTTACGGCGTTCCACGAGATGGTGGCCTGGCCGGGCGTGTCGGCGTCGATGTTGACGCCGCTGATGACGCCACGCGGCTCCTGCGCGCTGACCGTCAAAACGGCGAGTAGAGCGAGCGCAACGGCAGCGATGACCGCCAGCATGATGGTGTTCCGGCGTGAAGTGTTGATGATGGTTCCCATTGTCTCCTCAGTAGTTTGATGCACGTGTGCGGAGCGCCGAGTTGGTGCGCCGCGCGGTTGGTCTGAAGGTCGGCCCCCATAGGGCCGGTTCGCGGCTTTCGATCCGTGGCCGGGGTGCCGCTGAGTTGTGGTGACTATGACGTGTTTACGGTCGCCCCATTTGTTGGTAATCGTTCGTTCCAGGTAGCCTGACAATCACCCCGACTGCCTTGTGTCAGCAGTGCTGTCCACTGCTTGCGCTCGTCAAGATGGGAAGCGGCCAGGGAGCGCGTTGCCGGACCGATGATGCTTTCCACTCAACCTGGTCGGACTTTTCTCGGCTTATAGTAATGATAAATTACCACAAAGTCCGCGTGTAATCACCGTAGACCGTTGTTTTATTTATCGTTTAATCACATGCTTGGGTGCTTGGCCAGGGGACATTTGGTATTGGAGAGTCTGGGTCGGCAGTCAACGGTGAGCCATGTCGATGAAGACCTAACCGCGGTTCATCTGGTGAGGAGCCTGCGGCATTCGTCGTGGAGTACGAAAGTCACCAGCTGCTAGAAGCGTCACATCACACTCGGCCGGAGCATGGATAGTCCAATTCTCGCTGGAAATGGCCTTGGACGCGTTGTGCGCGCGTGAACCGTCGGCGGCCTTTGGAGGCCGTGGACGGTGCCTCTGGCAGTGCCCTCGCCGTGAGGTGGCTCCACGAATTGCCCTTTGTGGCGGCGGCTGGACCGAGCCAGTTGGGTTTGCGCAGCAGTTGTGGCTGCGAACGGCGACGATGATGGGTGAAGTGCTCCCAATGGCTGCCGCTGCCAGCGCTCGTCTGGGCGCGGAAAGCGGCAGGGTACGCGCGCTTGGGAAGCAGTCTGTTCCCTGGTAGCCGATGAATGCGTCTACGTGGTCCACCTGGACTGTCAACTTGCTTTTGTTGTAGCCATCACATGATGGCCGTCTGGCTGGGTATACCTGGTGAGCCGAGGAGGCTCTCCCGAGAGCGTAATCGTTCTACCGTGGACGCGTAGGGCTAACGAATGGTCCTGTAGGGCGCCCGTGCGATGTGCGTTTCCCTTCCTTGCAAACGGGCCAATTGGGAGTATCATCGGTGCGACCGGGGAACTTTGTCTGACGCGCCGCCGGTCCCGAACTTCGGAGATTGCCACGGGAGAGAGGGTGATTGGCCCTGTGGAACGTATGTCGCCGGCGGTTTTCCCTCCGTTGCCTGGGTTGAATGGCGCGCCGACGGCAGAGGCTGATTGGAGATCTTGACCAGGAGGCGGGAGTTTGGCTTCATCCGCCACATTGGTGAAGTCGTTCAGGTCGTTCACGGCTTGGCTCTGGGACGTGGATTCGGACCCAGTTCTGCTGCGGTACGGCGCTCTCGTCAACGTGTGGGCGCGGTGCGCCTGGGTGGTGGCGACACTGGTCGAAATCACCTACCCGGCCGGCTACCAGGACCGTTACTACGTCCTCAGCGTCATGTACGTCCTGACCCATGCTTGCATCAACGGCTTCTTCTACTACCGGCTGCGGGGAGGAAGAACCGTGCCGGCGCGGTGGTTGCTGGTGATGTCGGCGGTGGATGTGATGAACATTTCGTTCAGCGTCTCCGTGTCGGGCGGTTTCGACAGTAAGTTCTATCCATGTTATTTGCTGATATTGGCGATGCACGCTGTGGTTTTCGCGTCAGTCAGGCTGAGTTGCGCGTGGACCACGTTGGTGGCGGCCGTTTACGTGACGCTGTGTTGCACGGTGAGCGGAGGACTCGACCTGCAGGCCAACGAGGAGAGGTACCTGTTTCATCGCGTCCTGCTGATGTACGTCTCGGCCGGCGTGGTCAGCTTGATTGCCAAGTACGAACGTGGAAAGCGACAGGAAGCGGTGGCGCGGGAGCAGCAGTTGCAGCGGGAACGCATCGAGCTGTCGCAGACCATCCACGACACGGTGGGCCAGTCTGCCTACATGATCGGCATGGGAATCGACAACGCGAAGGAGTTGGCGGGCGCTTCTAACCCGGACCTCCTGCGCAGCCTGGACGCCACGGGCAATCTCTCCCGGTCGGCCATGTGGTCGCTGAGGCACCCCATCGACGTCGGGGTGATCTTCGACGGGCAGGGACTTGGCACGACGCTGAGTTCCCACGCCGCGACCTTCACGGCCATCACGTCGATTCCGGTGGAGGTCTCCCAGTTGGGCAGCGAGCCGCCGCTGCCCCTTGCCACCAAGAGCATGTTGTTTTCAATCGCCCACAACGCGATGACCAACGTGTTCCGCCACGCCGAGGCCGGCAAAGTCGACATCGTGCTGGACTTTCAGCCCAATTGGTTCAGGATGTCGGTGTGCGACGACGGCCGGGGGTTGCCGGAGGGCTACCAGCGTCATGGCCATGGCTTCCGCAACATGCGGGCGGAAGCCGAGCGGTTGGGCGGGAGCCTCGAAGTGACGGGAAACGAGGGCGGCGTGGGCACGGCGGTGGTCTGCGAGATACCTTTGGCGGGAAACGAAGGAGGTAGTTAGGATGCCCGAAGTTCAGCTGGCCACCGTCATGCTGGTGGACGACCACGAGATAGTCCGCGACGGATTGCGGGAGGTGCTCGAGCGCACCGGAGAGTTCGAGGTGGTGGGGGAAGCGTCCGACGGCGTCGAGGCCCTCGAAGTGGCGGTGAGCCAGCGGCCGGACGTGATCGTGATGGACCTGATCATGCCGGTGAAGGGGGGTGTCGATGCCTGTCGGGAGATCATGGAGCAGGTGCCGGAGACGAAGGTGCTGGTGCTGACGATGTCGAACGAGCAGGATGCGGTGGTGGAGTCGCTGGCGGCTGGCGCCACTGGGTACTTGCAGAAGACCCATGGCAGGGCGGTGTTTCTGGACACGATTCGGGACGTGGCGGCGGGGGAGTACCGCATCCCGAGCGACGCCCTGCGGCGGGTGCTGGCTGGCATTCGTAATGCGCCGCAGCCGGTTGTCCAGGGGCCGGCACTCGAAGAGCTCAGTGCTCGGGAGCGTGGGATGCTGAGTTTGTTCGTGCAGGGGCGTTCGTACGCGGAGATTGCCGAGATCAGGGGATTGCAGTCGGTGACGGTGCGGAACGCCATCTATGGCATCCAGCGCAAGCTGGAATTCTCAAACAAGCAGGAATTGGTGGTCTGGGCAGTTCAGAACGGGCTGCTGGACGACACGATGACCGATTCGTAGTGTGCGCCCTCGTCGCAACTTGGGCAGGAGCGGGCCGCATCGCCGATGTCATGTCGTGCCTGGTGTGGCGCAGGCTGTCGATCATCAAGTCGGGCTGATCCGCGGTCAGTTGCCGCTAGCGCTCGTGCTTGTTATCCACTTGGCGGGGCAGCGCTGCCGCCGTGTTCCCGATGTCTTGGGCTAGGGTCTGTGCTGGTGCCTTGAGTGCCATGGCCTCGCTGTCTTGGCCGTCAATGCTGGAGCTCCCTGATTATTCCGGGTTGCTCAATGCTCGCCTGCCTGATGAGCGTGTGGGGATTTGTTTCGCTGGGAGCGAGTTGTTCTCGCATACACCGCTGGAGACAAGAACCGGAGGTGAAGGAAATGTTTAACTCACTGACACAGGTTTCTTCTCGCTGGCGAAGGCGCATACGCCTCTTGGCGTCGCTGGCGGCGGCTGTGGGCCTGCTGGTGGTCGGTTGGCAACTGTTGGTCGTGATGATCCCGCTGATGATTAGCGCCGTCGTTGCGGTCATGCTGATGCCCGTCATGAGGTTGGGTGAGCGTTCGCCAATGGCTCGGAGGTGGCCCAGGGCCAACCGGCTGTCGTTGGCGGCGGGGGTGTCCCTGCTGGCCGTGGTCGCCGCTTTGGGAGTGTTGGGATTGGCGACGTATGCGCTCATCGGCGGTGTCAAGACTTTCACCGAGGCGGTTCCCGGTCTCGCCGAGGAAAGCCGGGGCGCGTTCCAGCAGGTTGAGGCGGCATACCGAGAACGGGTGCCGCCGCGGATTCAGGAGGTCCTGAACCCGCGGCTGGAAGAGTACCGGGCGGCCCTCCTGAATGCCGGCTTCTCCGCGTTGGAGCAGGCGGCTGGCATACTGCAGAGCAACATCCCGCAGATGATCGCCATCATCGCGACTCCGGTGGCGATTTTCCAGATGCTCTACCAGCCAAGGGCGCTGACGGACGCGCTGCGCCAGCTTTTGCCCGGGCCGATGGAACAGGACCTGTCCGAGATGGGGAGACTGGCGGGGAGGACGGTGATTGCCTACGTCCGCGTGCAGTTGTTCGGAGCCCTGTTCGTCGGCGGGTTGATCTGGCTGTTGTACTGGTTGGTTGGCATCAAATTGGCGTTGCCCTTGGCACTGCTGGCGGCTTTCACCGAGTTGGTGCCCATCATCGGTGCGACGATCTTCATCTTGGTGGCCAGTGTCGCGGTGGCGCTGACCGACTTCCAGCGGCTGCCGCTGGCGGTGGCGTTCTTCGTGCTGGTCCAGGTGGTGCAGAACAGCATCGTGGCTCCGAGGTTGCAGGGTCAGGCGCTGGGGCTGCACCCGGTGCTGATCGTATTCGCGCTTGCGGTCTTCAGCGTGTTTTTCGGGATCCTTGGCGCGTTGGTGGCGGCGCCGGTTGCTGGCGTGACCTTCCGGGTTTTGCAGTACGTCCGCCAGGAATGGAACGACGCGGGAGCCGCGCCGTGACGTGCTGATGCGTTTGGCAAAGTGTCGCCAGCGTGTCCAGTTTCGGCCGGAAACGGTCCCCGGGGACGTTTTCGCGGCCTTGGGGTGGGATTTTCTCGCGGACGCGAAGACGGTGCCAGGGGGCGTCGTTGGGGTGGTGGCGGGGCTGTTGTCGGAGAAGTGCAGTATTGGCATTGGCTGGGTTCTGCCGCTACTGGGTCGTCATGTCAGGAGTCGTCCGTGCCGTTGCATTGTGCCAGCCGTAGCCTAACTGGACCAACGGCTGGCATTGCTTGTAGCTCTGGCGTCTTTGTCGGGTCAGGTTTATTCTTCTTCGGAAACGGTGGTCACCGAGGTGAAGGCCTCGCGGCTTTGGCCGAAGTCGTCGGTGACTACGAGTTTGTACTCGTAGGTCTGGTTAGGCTGGACGTCTGTGTCAAGAACCGCTGGTATCACGGCATCGCCGATAGACAGGTCCAGCAACTGATAGTTGCTTTGACCCGCGCGTCGGCGGTACAGGTCAAACTGGTATACGTTCGGCGGGAACCGCCAGGATATGACGTTGACTGCGGTTTCGACGCCGGGTGTGTCTGGGTTTGGTGCAATGACCGAGAACGCACTCCATTCCTCTATGAAGCCGATCCGCGTGTTGAAGGCGACGGTGTTGGAGCAGATGCTGGTAGCTGAATGGTTCCTTGGTTCGTAATTTGCTTTGGTGCTGAACGTGTAGCGGGTGCTGGGCACCAGCTCGTTGGTGGTATTGCTTGCGCCAGGAACTTCCCGTAGAGCCGAATGGGACTGGCTGACGTCACGTCCAGTGCCGTCGGCACGCCATAGAAAATCACCCCCGCAATTGGAGCCCGCGTGTATTTGGAACGTCGTCGGCCAGCCGGCGTCGGCGACGTAGAGGCCTTGGGTCCACAGCAGTGTGGCGCTGTCGTGGTCCACGTCCGTGACGGCCAGGGCTGGCGGGTGCAGTGGAAGGCGTGCGGTGCGGAACGGGGTCAAGATGACGCGCCAGAATGATGACTGGCCGTGGGTGTTCCAAACGCGGGCGGCCAAGTCGTACTGGGTGTCGGCCTGCAGTCCGGTTACCGTGTAGCCGGTGGAACGTATCTCTCCGCCGATGCGGGTGCCGGGGAACTCGGTGGCTATGTACTGCCGGTTGGCGTCACCGGTGCTGAGGGTGCCGAAGCGTCCCCCGTTTATGCGGAGTTCAAAGTGGGAGAAGTCCCGCGGGAGTGTGTTGCCCCACGACACGTGGGCCTGCTTGTGCCGTAGGGCGGTGCTGCCGGGCAGGGTTGCGTTGATGAGGTTGGTCATTCGGGGCTGGGTGCGGAAGGAGCCGACGTCCTGGCGGGCCTCGTCGCCGTCCGCGTTAGTGCCCCGCACTTGGACGTGGTAGACCGTGCTGTGCTCAAATCTGACCAATTCTGTTTCGTTCGGGTCGGGGCGGTAGGCGTTGGTTACCGTGTACATGTCAGATGGCGAAGCGGTGCCTGAGAAGTACCACCGGTGCGCGGATTGGTCTGGGCGGATCCAGAGGGTCATGCTGGCGACGCCGATGGGGTTCTCGGTCCATCTGGTTTCATATACAAGATCGTCGCTGTTTTTGTTGTCGTCATGGGCCGTGAACGTGACGGTGCCGAGGCTGGGCATTTCCCATTCGTCTTCTGGGTCGGTCGGGTTGGGTGCGGTGGTGGGCGGTGGAGCCGGGACTGGCGTGGCGGTCGGCTCGGGCGTGGGCGTCGGTGTTGGCGTGGCCGTCGGATCCGGGTTCTGCGCCAGCGTCGTCACGTTCACGTAGTTGGAGCGGGCCTGCTGGCTGCCCTTGGTCGCGCGCACCCGGAAGGCGTACTTCGTGTCAGCCTCCAAGTTTCGCACCGTGTAGGACGTGGCGTTGGCGTCAACGTACCGCCACCTGAAGTTGCCGGGCGCGTATTTCTCGACGTCCCTGATGCCGACGTACTGCTTGACGCCCGATGTGGTCGACCGCGTCCAGTTGAGCGACACGGTCGTGGCGGTGCGGCCCGTGGACTGCAAGTTGGTCGGCGCGTTGATGGAGCTTTGGGCTGCGGCTTCCTCGGCTGGTGAGCTGAGCATGACGGCGGCGACGAGGATGATGGCGAAGACCGCGGTGGCCAGCAGGCCGAGGGCGATCTTGCGGCGCGGGCTTCTGATGGAGTCCTTCATTGATTTCTCCTGGGTCATGGGAGTTTTGCAGCTTTGGGTCTGGTGTCCGGATTGGTGGCGGCTGGCTCAGCCGAGCCAGGCTTGGTGAAACAGTTGGTTTTATTAAAACGGCTTTTTTCTGGCCTCCTTGCGCTCCTGGGCATGGGTGGGGCGCCCTGACGGGGTTCTTTGGCGGTGGAACGCCGGCAGCCGTGCGGTGAAGATGGGCATCTGGCGCCGGCATGAAAAAGCCGCCCCGTAGGTCGGGGCGGCCGTGCTGACCGTCGGTCATCGGCGGATTCGCTGTGGACAGATTGCCCCCAGCGTTGTCATGGCTTCGAACTCGAGTGCCGGTGGAGTCCTGTCGTGGACGTCACCAGCGGGTCGACGGGCCCGTCGGCGCTGTCAGAAGTCGTCGGTGATGGCGGTCTCGAGTTCTGAGGCGGCTACCACGCGTTCGGGGCAGTCGGCGGCCGTGATGTCGCAGAACCGGCACTCTTGGCGGCTGGGCACCCTCCTTGCGGGTTCGTCGGCTGACAGCCGGCGGATTAGCGCGCCCAGGTTCCGGATGAACTTGTCGTCGACGGCATCTGTCGAAATGCGGACCGTGTGGTCTCGGTAGGTTACCTGCCCCCTGAGTTTGACGCTCTGGTACCGTTCGATGGCCTTGGGGACGGCGTACAGGTAGATCATGACCTGGACGGCGTGGCTGGGGCTGTCGTGCCCGGTCTTGGCGTCGACGATGACGGAGTGGTCTTCACGGCGGGCGATGATGTCCGGCCGGCCGGCGAGGGTTGCTGTCCTGCCGCGGAGTTCAAACCGGTTCTGTGCCTCGGTCTCGACGTCGTGGCCACCGACGGTCCAGTTGGCGATGCGCTCGTTGAGGAGCGCGGTGTGGTCGAGCATCCACTTCGCTTGGTCGAAGTCTGACGGGACGCGTTCCCAGCTTTGGTGATGGGCCTTGAACCAGACGGCCCATTCGCAGGAGTTCTCGCCGGTCAGCAGGCGGGGCAGCCAGGTGGTCCAGATGTAGGGATGTTCGCGTCGTTGCGGCATATGACGGTTCCTCCAAGTTGGGTAGCCGTCGTCAGCCTGACGTCAGTTTATTCCCTGGCCTTGCAGTCGCGCCACGGCTTGCTGTCATCAAATTTGCCGGCGCCTGCTCCGTGTGCTGACTGGCCCGGAGGTGCTTGGAACTGCTGCGGTGGTGCGGAAGGCTTGAAACGTCGCCGTCGGCCGTCCGGGCGGCTCTGTGGGCGAAATGCGGGTCGTCCTGACGCGGTACTTCAGCGTTTCCATCCAGCGGTCTCCGGGTCACTGCGAACGTCGCCGGACGGCTCTGACGCCTGTCAAAAGTTCCTCGGAAATCCGGTCAGTCCTGCGGAGGTTTGATGATCCGGTAGTTGCCGCGGGTTCCCTCAATCCCCAGCACGTCGGGCGAGTACGGGTTCTCGAGGATGGAACGTATGCCTTCGATGACTTCCGTCTTTTCGGCCTCGGGGATCTGGCTAATGGAGTCGGCTGCCTGAGGGCTGACCCGCAGCTTGAGTCTGCCGTCTTCGTCGGGAATTTCCTTGAGCGGGACGAAATCCTCCTCCTCAAGGTCACGGGTTTCCTTGCCCCAGATGAGCTCGATTATGTCTTCCATGTCCGTCCAACGGTCGGCGAACTCCGGATGGTTCGGGGGAGGCATGTACTCCCTGAAGTCGTCGAACTGGACGATTGGGTCCCATCTCTCTTCGAAGAAGCAGAGGGCATCTCGAATTGTCTGTCCGTCCAGTTTCTGGCCAGGAAGATCAAGGTCAACTTCCGCGGTTCCGTCCTTGGAGGTCCATCCCCGGTGGGTGAAACACATCTCGGGGAAGACCCACTGGACCGGATTTCCGGTCTCATCCTGCTCGGTGCAGACGATGAACCGGTGGTTGGAGTTCCGGACGTCGGAGAGCACGAACTTCGCCTTGGAACCGTCCTGGGGAAGTAGCGAGACGATGTCGAGGATGTGTCCCTGTACGGTAGTTGCCTTGAGCGTTCCATCCTCCGCCAGATTCACCTGGGCGCTGGACTCTCCCAACTTCTGAGTGGTCAACCTTTCGGCGTCTTGAGCCGTGATGTGGTTTTTCACCGTTTCTCCTTCAGCCTTGCGTCGGTGACTTTCGAGGCCGTTCTGTTGGATGGTCTCCCCTCGACGATGTGGGAACGGGGCGAGGCGCAGTGTGGGTCAACGCGACCAGGGTCACTCGCTCGCCGCACCGTTGTAGCGGCGGTCGAATTCGGCCTCGGACATGGTGATGTACCTGATGGTGGCGGTCAAGGTCGGCACTCTGGCGACAGGCGGCAACACAAGCCGCCACAGGAGCCTGGGACGTTCGTTGGGGTGGAACTGGTCGGCGGCAAGCCCGCCCAGCGGGAATGCCATTTGGGCCGCCTTCTGTCTTGACCCTGTGCACGTCAGCCGCCGCTGGGCGTCCTGGATATTGCGGCCACGACGAGCCAGTTAGTCAGCTTTGAATTCCCTTGCGTCCAACTGGGACCAGCCAATGTCCCCCGTGTTCACCAATTCCTGTACCTCCTGGTCGTTGGACACGCTGGCGACCATGTGGTTGCCGGCATGATCGATGTTCTCCTTTCGTTGGTTGCCTTTCGGCTTCGCAGGAACACGCGCTGGAGCCCTGAAGGGGCCCTGTGGCCTTCCCGGGGGCATTTTCCGCGTGATGTCTGGAAGCGCGTCTGGGGCCTTGTGGCGCTGAAACTCGGGTTTCGGTCCTGCGGTGGGTGTGGCCGCCGTCGGAGGCCGTACGGGGCCACCAGCGGGATGAGATCCCGTCATCGTTGGCCTCCAGGGGGCGTCGAGGTAGTCGCAGGTGGCGACAATCAGTGCTTGGCTAGGGCGACCGCCAGGCAGTTCAGGAACCAGGTCAGCCAGGCTGTGATGTTCATGGAGCTGGACTGCGTGCCCTGCAGAGCTTGATAGTAGCTCGCCCGCTGGCGCAGGATCTCGGCCGACATGCTGTAGGAGCGCGTATCGGTGCTGTCGCAGCGGGCTAAGGCCAGGTCTGCAATGGCACGGGCGATGCGGCCGTTGCCGTCGTCGTAGGGGCGGATGGTGACAAACCACAGGTGGGCGATGGCTGCTTTGATGAGGTCGGGTTCATCCTCCGGCTGGTTGAACCACTCGAGGAAGTGGTTCATCTCGTCGTCGAGCCGGTCGGGAGTCTGGGTC
This sequence comes from Dehalococcoidia bacterium, assembly GCA_965197635.1. Lineage (GTDB taxonomy): Bacteria > Chloroflexota > Dehalococcoidia > Lucifugimonadales > UBA3495 > Bin87. The sequence goes on along the minus strand of CBDANN010000008.1, from coordinate 980,380 downwards.
TCGAAGTGGATGGTGGTCCGTCCCGTTGGGCTCCTCGAAACTACTCGCATGCGGCCCAAGCGGTCGTCGCGCCACCGGCCGACGGCGATGTCGTAGCGGGTCGGGCTCGAAAACAGCTGGCGGTGCCATCTATGGAGGCGTTCCGCCGTCAGGGGTGCTGTGTAGTTGGTGGCCGTGTCGGCCGTCGCGATGGCGATGCTTGGCTTGTCTCGTTGGTCCTGACCGGCTTCTGGAGGTCCACCTACGATGCGTCGCCGGATCGTGGCTTCTACGGCGTTGCGGTCTGGGTACTCATCCTCGATCTGGCTGGTGGCCACGGCCGAGTCCGTCAAGTGTCGAACCGTCGTCTCGGCGGCGTCCTCTGTGCTCAGCGCGGCGGCGTAGGCGACGATTTCCTCCTGTTGACGGCGGGTGTGCTCCAGCAGCGGCGCGATGGCTTCCTCGTCCCAGCGGAAGTTGGGCGATTCGTCGATCTCGTGCATATATGCGGGCCGGCTACGTTGAGGTCCGGCGCCGTGATCATGTCGGGCTGTCAAGACGAAATCCGACTGAATGCTTCTCTACCCAGATCATCCTTCTTGCTGCTTGGCTGAGTCGTTTCGCGATTCCCTCTGTCAGCGGCGTGATACGGCATGAGCTATGTCACGACCCGGATGATTCTGGTTTTCTCGCATTGGCGGTCTGCATGAGTCTGTTCAGTGCTCGGCGTTCGCCGGCAGCTCGCGAGATGCGCAGGGAGTTTGGCTCGGGCCGCTTTTTGGACCGAGGTTCGGTCGTCCGCATGCAGTCGCAGTCTGGGCCACCCAGGGTGCGAGGTTGGTCGTGTTTCAGTTGGTCTTTCATGGCGGGGTACGCTGGTCGGGTAGTGCTTTCGGTAACCGTTGGTCGAGTGTTTTAAGCATATCTGGCGCGTCGGGCGACGGCGAGCCGTCCGTCTCAACCCGCAGGAATCCTATTCTGAGCGGCCCCGCTGGCCGCTTCTCGGTTTTCCGCACTCAAGAGCAGTTTGGTCCGCTGATCAAGCGCCTTGGACCACGACTGTATCTTGGGGTTTGGCCTGCTTTCGCATTCTCCTGTGTTTCATGGGCGGAGCGCGTTCCCGGCCCTTCGGGGAAGTCCTGCATACAGAATGTTGGGGGCTGCCTCTCCATTCAGCAGTCGTTGGACTGGTTACCGTCGTGGTTGGTCTGCTCGGCAAGGGAGCGGATCCTGCGGAGCGATTCCGATGGTAAGGAAGCGTCGGGCGACCGTGAGCCGTCTGGCTCGAGGCCCAAGAAGCGGAGGTTCAGCGGCCTGGGTGCCGGCTGTTCTATCCCCGTGACGCAGGTGCAGTTGCGTCCTATGTTGTCGCCGTCTGGATGTGGTTCGACGATTTCGCCCGTCTTGTCTCTTGGCTCCGGTAGGTTATCCATGTCTTTCTCCGTCACTGCTGTGTGTCAATTGGCACTCCGCTCGGTTTCTTCTCCGTCCAGATCATCCTTCTCGCTGTGAGCTGGAGCCGTCTCGCAAGTCGCGTAGATGGAGAGCAGGACGGCGCGCACCAGGAGGTCGTAGTGGTTCCCGTTGGTCCAGCATTCTCCGACGGCGGCCCCGATGTAGGCTGCCCGTTCGGTTGTGGTGTCGGGCGGGTACTCGAAGCCGTCGGTCGGGTCGTTCGGGCTGTTGAAGTGGATCAGGTGAGGTTCGAATACGGGCGGGCGCCCTGGCTCCGAGGCCGACATCTGGAGTTCGAAGTCGCAGTTTGCGGCGAGGCGGGCGGCGTCTTGGGCGACCAGTTCAGTCTGTGGTTCGGCGTTGATGGAGATATACCATTTGCTGCGGCCCGTCCATCTGCGTCGTGATGTCGTGGTCGTCTCCTGAACAAGCGCGGAGCCTTACCCGTTCTCGCGTGCCCGCTTGGGCCAGTTGTTGAGCCAGGGGAGTTCCCGTTCCGGAAAGGTGCGGGCGTAGAGTTCGATGGCGTCCTGCCAGCCGACGCTGTCGTGGCCGGCCGTGGATCGTACGGAGCCCTTGCTGCCGATGTGATGCTTGACGGCCAGCAGGACGGCGCTGACGAGTGTGTCGTAGTCGCGGCACTCGGTGCGGCATTTGCCGCGGTTGCTGCGGCGGCCGGCGGCCGGTTTGGCGCCCTCGGTGGGCGGGTAGATGAAGTCCTCGCAGGCGTCGCCCCGGCCGTTGAAGATGATGAGGTCGGGACCGAACACGGGCTCTAGTGTGGTGTATCCGTAGTTCGTCGGAAATAAAGTGCTGACTTGTGCCTTTGTGCCACTCCGCTCCAAGAAGAAAACCGTTTTCCTGTCTTGGTGGAATGCCTCAGAGTAATACGACGAACTACGAATACAGGACACTAGTGTGGTGTATCCGTAGTTCATCGGAAATAAAATGGCGGCTTGTGTCTTTGTGCCACTCTGCTTCAAGCAGGAAACTGGTTTCTTGTCCCTTTAGAAAGCTTCATTCTAATGCGACGAACTATGGATACAGTACACTAGGTCGGGTTCGTCTATCGAGCGCATGAGGGGGACGCCGCAGTTGGCGGCGAGCTTTGCTGCGTCGGCGCTGATTTCTGCGGTGTGTTCGTGTCCGGCGTTTACGCCCCAGTTGTGGGAGTAGATGATCATGCGGCGACTGCGTTCCTTGCCGACCTCGCCGAAGTACCGGCGGTTGGCCATTTCGATGCCGTTCTTGGCTTGGGCATGCAGAATTTTGCCGATGGCCTCGGCTGTTTCCAGAAGCCGGCGGCTTTCCGCGTGGTCGGGTTCAATGAGGCCGTGGAGTTCTCCCTTGGGTTGAGATGATTCGCCTTCGGTGCCTGAAGGATGGCTGCTCGGGGATTTCATGCGAAGTGCCTCTTGGAGATTCGTCGTCGGGGGGAACCAATATGACGTTTCTCCGCCTGGAGGTGCCGAAGGTCGCGCAGCCGAGTTCAAGCGTTTTCCGTCGTGTACCGGATGACAAGTCCGCGAACGCGCTGGCGTCCGTCACTCCTGCGGCTTGCGCCGCGGTGGCCAGCGCTCGCCGGACGGGACGCCCAGAGTTCCGAGGGCGGCGTCGATTCTCTGGTCGTCGGCCTCTGCCCGGCGCAGAGCGTCGGCGCATTCCTCGAGCGCTTCCGGTGTCGGTTCCGGTATCCGGTAATCAGGCCCGATCATGTAATACGGATCCGCGTTGTGGCCAGCGTGTTCGACGATGGTGCGAACCAGGGCGGGGGCGAAGCCGTGCTCTCGCAGGCGTCGGGACAGGGAACGGGCCCGTTTGACGGTCAGCCATTGGGGACTGACGCCGCACCGGTCGAGGAGCAACTGGCCCACTTCGTGGTTGTCGTGGAGCTTGAGCAGGATGGTCCGCTTCGCGTCGTCATCGAGTCCCGCGTTGTGGAGCACGTTGCAGATCTCCCTCCCCGCTCGGTGGTCGAAGGCGTGCAGGCCGGCCTCGGCCATGAGCAACATCGTATAAGCACGGTTGCGGGCGTGTTCGCTGCCCGTGGCCGTCAGCCTGATGAGAACCTCGCGGCATTGGTCGATGGCGTCGCCAATCGGGTAGCCGCGCGGGAAGGGGCCGTCGAACGCGCGGTGGGCAAGATGTCCGTCGGCGGTGGTCCACGAAACGCGGCCGGGGCTGCCATCGGGTCGGCAGACGATGAGCGAATCGTGACTTTGGCGGTTGGCTTCGTCGAGGGCCTCGGCGAGTTTCCGCTCCGTCTCCTGCGGGGTGCAGCCCGACATCCGTTGGATGGCGTCCAGGTCGGCGCCGGAGTCGTGGGCGGCGAGCAACCAATCTTCGAAGGCTTGGGCCTGGCTGGCCTCCGCCTCCGGCATTTCGCGCTTTTTGGCCTCTTCGAGCAGCAGGCTGGGGTAGTGGGGTGGCCAGCCTGTCCTGCTGCGAATTGCTTCCTGCGTGAATCCGCGCCGCCTGAGGTCGCAGTACCGCTCGACGAGCTTCGTCAGTTCCGGTTCAGGGATGTAGAGCGTGGGCTCGGGTTGCGGCTCGCCAGTTGGTGTTGTCGGAGCCTCGAAGGCTTGAGGCGGCAACCCCACTTCGTATGCTGGGTTCGTGGGCCGGAATTGGTCGTTGACGGAGCGGCCGCAGGCGATACACGTGATGGTGACGTAGTCGCCGTTGCGGTTCATGACCAGGTTCCCGCCGCAGTGGGGGCGGGAGCACTTGGGCATTTGCCGTCGGGGCTGGCCGTCGCCGGATGGTGCTGGCTGTGCGAACGTCATGGTCTTTCCACCTCCGTTCCGGCTGGCGGTCTTTGCCCGAGCCTGCTGGTCAGGACGTGCCGATTTCGTGATGCCGGAAAATGCCCGGGGATTTTCCCGTCGACGGCGGCGTTTGGCAAGGGAACGCGTGGGCTGGGTCGTTCGCCGGTCTGACGGGCACTTCTCAATTCTTAGTCGAAGAAATGGCGCGGCAAAAGCCGCGCCGCTCGGTCTGTGTTCTAATTGTCTTGACTGATGACTGGGTCGCTCAGGAGGTGTGAGAAGGCGGGTACTACACCAAGGTATTCGAAGCCTTCTGGGAAGGGTATCCCCTCGCTTTCGTAGGGCAATTCGACGGCCTTGAGGGCAACTTCCACCCAGACGTGATGGTCCCCGTCCAGGCCCAAGTTGCCGTAGGAGTAATTCATCAGGATATTCATGTGTAGATCGTCCCCGTCAGACGGAATCCGTTCGAATTGCCCAATGGACATCCAAGTGCGTGCGTCTTCTTCGACGTGTTCCTTAGGGTCAAATAGCCTGCCGTAGTTTTCCATGGGGATTGTGCGCCGATTTTACCCACGTGCGGGAGAGTGTGCGAAATTGGAGGGGTAGGCTGGTGGGCATCGCCGTAATTTCGCGCAGTTCGAGTTACGCGAGGTGCGTGATGGTTCATGGATAGTATGGTGACGATTCCTTTCCGCGGCTTCTCGCTGGTTGGGTGAATCCGACCACTCCAGCCGATTTCAGTACCGCTCTAGGGTTTGACGAAACTCATCCTATGTGTGGCCGCTGGGGCGACGATGGTGCCGCGTGCAGGCGAGGGAGTGCGGTGACTTTCCCACCGCCATTGATTGACGTGATGGCAGGCCGCATTCGCCAGCACTGGCGTGCGTTTGGCGCGAGGATATTGCGTCAGAAGATAGTCTTCGTCACCTTTGACACTCCCGCTAGAAGGTCGTCGACTTGGTGTGCTTTCGGCTCGGCATCTTTGTCGTGAGAGCACAGGTTTCGTAGGTCTCCTAGGTGTTGTATGGATCGCCATTGCGCGGTGTCTATTACATTCTCGTTTTTCAGGGCGTCGTTCAGGTCAGAGATGCCCGGGCCCCTCTTTCGGATGGTTAATCGGTGGTTGTTACAGACTTCTTTGAGGTGCCGTTCCAGCACTACTCCAGCTAGGGCACCGGCCGCTCGGACGAACTTGTTTTTGGCAAGCGCTTTGGCCGCGTCTAGCTCAGAGTCAAATAGGTCAGCTTGGGCCATTTGTCGAATGTCAAACAGAGAGCTGTCAAATCTCTTCTGCACTGATTGCACGATGCTTACCTGCTGGTGGAGGCGTGGGATCGCTGCATCCCGTCCTATCACGGTACTGGGTTTTCCGAACTCCGGCGGCAGGTCAAACGGGCTGACGACTTGCGAGGTCTTTGGCTCAATCTTCTGGAGGATGGTAGTCCCTTGCAGGTAATCTTCAATCGTGTAATTTGTTGCAGTGATTTCTTTACGCGACTTCGGTTGCTCGTAGTGCTTGGTGAAGTCTGTGAGCCTGTCCGGTGTCAGCTGCCGTACCAAGGCCTTTGCCTCTGAGTACCAAACTTGGTACTCAGCGTTGACAGATGGTAGCGCTTTTATGTAATCCTCTGCTTCCTCTCCCATCTGTTCCTCAAGGGTTATTCTGAACTCTTCTGGCCAGCATTCCAACCGCATTGCATCGTGCAGGTGGCGACCTTTTTGGATCAGTTCGTCAAGCTCTTCCTTGCAGCGCTCCACGTTCATTGTCTCGGCTCCCTCTTCACTGCTTGACCAGTCGGTTACTCATGCCAGTTCAGGGTCCTCCTGACCATGCGCTGTAAGTTGGTGCGTGCGCCTTCTCGTAACGTCCGGTCAATACTGATGTTCTTGCTGGCGGTTTCCGCCAACTAGCGTGCTATCGTGAGCAGTTGTTCGTCTCCTTGGACATGCAAAGCGCTGTCATTCGGCGCCGTTTTTGCATGATCGCTGGACCTATCACTTGTCTGTCACGATGATTTGCATAGCATTACCGATGTTTTCTGCCTTGATTATCCCAGAGTTCACTCGGATGGTTCCAATCTCCGATTGTTGTTCATCCAAGCCGAAAACGGGTTCCTTTGAGTAACGATATGCCGAGATAACTCCCGCAATGGCGTATTCGCCGTTCCGCATTGACACTACGGGGCCACCCGAGAACCCCTGGTTGTTGTGGCCATCTATCCAGAACGAAGAATCTTCGCCTAACTTTTCTGTCCCATAGAATCCGGAAATTATTCCACTTTTGACTAGGGGGACTGGCACTGTGGATGGTCCACGTGAAGTACTCATCCCCAATGGAAAACCATAGAACCTCACGTCTTCTCCGAGAACCAAGTCTGTCCGAACCAGCGGAGGGGTCCACTCGGGGAGCAATGCTCTGGCTAGGTCCTGTTCGACTCGTAGCACTGTTGTATCGTCGTCACTGTGTCCTATAACTTGAACCGGGAGCGGCGCCCATCCATTTTCTCAGTCCAAATCGACGCTGTCCGTGATGCCAATGCCAATATGCTTTGCTGTGATCAAATACCTGCGAGCATCGTGCTCCAGCAAAAATGATGTCCCCACTTGTTCGCCTACGCGAATTTTGTAGGTACTGGCAACTATGTCGAGCTGGCTCACCTTTTCACCTATCACGTGATTGTTCGGCTTCTTTGCGACAGTCTCCGTAAAACGAGCACTGGGATTTGACGTAGGTTGGTTCTGCGGAATGACCGTCAGTTGTGGCTGGGGAGTGGTTGGAAGTTGGGAATTATTCGATGGATGAGGCGCGAGCCTGCTGCACCCTATGATGCCAATCAGAAGAGTAAACATCAAACATAGGATGGTGGATTTCATCTGTGGTGCCTGCCTGCATGGAGATCTAAACTTCGGTATTGTGCTCCGGTTTTACTCTCGCATGTGGAAGTGTGCGAACCGGCTCCGGGTGACTAAACGAGGTCCAACTGAGGGGTTTCGGCAATCCTGTCGAAAATTGACTTGGCGATGATCGGGAACACGTCGCGTTTGGCGTTCGTGTCTATCATGTACTTGTTCACCAGCGTCCCGTTGGTCGGCGGCGGCTGGCGTCGCCGTTGGTTAGCGACGGACTCATTATGCCAGCGTCATATTCGTCCGCGCTACGAGCGGATGTCACCATCTTGGATGGATCAAGCCTGGGTGCGCGGGATCGCAGTTTGCGGGCCTGCCTCGGCTAATACCCGTTTTCCGGGAATAGCTCTGCCTGCTCGATTACCGTCCTCACGGCTTGATCCTGCTGGTCAGGTGGGTAGCCATGCCGATTCAGGGTTCGCCTCACCATTCGCCTCAGATTGGCGCGTACATCTTCTCGCAGCGTCCAGTCAATGCTGACATTCTTACGGACGGTTTCCACCAGTTCGCGAGCGATCACCCGAAGTTGCTCGTCTCCGAGCACCTGTACAGCACTGGCGTTGGTGGTCAAAGCGTCGTAGAAGGCCAGTTCATCATCGGAAAGACCCAGCCGCTCGCCTCGTGAATTGGCCTCGCGCATCTCGTGGGCCAGTTTGATCAATTCCTCAATTACCTTTGCGGCATCAATCGTCCGGTTCCGGTAGCGGACCAGCGTCTGTTCCAGCATTTCCGCGAAAGATCGCGACTGGACTACGTTCTTCCGGCGGCGGGTGTTCAACTCCCCCCTCAGCAGTCGCTGCAGGGCTTCGACAGCCAGGTTGCGTTGTGGCAATTGCTGCATCTCAGCGAGGAAATCATCGGACAACACCGAGATGTCCGGTTTATCCAGCCCAGCGGCGGCAAAGATGTCTGACACTCCTTCCGACGCTACCGCCTCCGAAACGATCTGCCTGATGGCAGAGTCCAGTTCCTCGTCAGTACGCGCTTCACCTGGTGCCCGCTTGACCAATTGGGCACTGATTGCCTGGAAGAACGCTATGTCGTCTCGAATGTCGAGCGCATCGGGGTGTGGCACTGCTAAAGCGAAGGCTTGGGCCAGGGCCCGCACCGCTTGCAGGTAGCGTTCCTTACCGTGTTCTTGGGCTAGGATGTGCTCCAGCGCTGCGGGTAACAGTTTCAATCGCGCCTCTGGACCACCGTTCGTCCAGTCTGAGTAGTCAAAGCCATAGAACAGGCCACAGCAGATTTCGTACTTTTCCTGCATGGCCGCCACCGCTTTGTCTTGTTCAATGGTGGTATTGCCGGTTCCGCCGCTGTCGGTATATGTAGCCAGCGCCTTTTTTAATTCTTCGGCGATGCCTAGGTAGTCCACTATCAAACCACCTGGTTTGTCCTTGAATACCCGGTTGACACGGGCGATGGTCTGCATCAGGCCGTGGTCACGCATTCGCTTGTCCACGTACATTGTGTGCAGGCTTGGCGCGTCAAACCCGGTGAGCCACATGTCCCGAACTATTACCAATTGAAAATGGTCTTCAGGGTTGCGGAAGCGCTGAGCTAGTGCTTCCCGTCGCCCCTTGTTACGGATATGCTGCTGCCAGTCCAGTGGATCGGAGGCCGCTCCGGTCATCACCACTTTGAGTTTGCCGGCATCGTCTTCGTCACCGTGCCAGCTTGGACGGAGGTGGACCAACTCTTGGTACAGTGCAACGCAGATGCGGCGACTCATGCAGACGATCATCGCCTTGCCGTCCAGCACTTCCAGCCTCTGCTCGAAGTGATCCACGATGTCTTGAGCAACTTGTTTCAGCCGTGGCTCCGCTCCGACCAACGCTTCCTGCTGTGCCCACCTAGACTTGAGCTGTTCCCTGCGCTCGATTTCTTCGCCTTCGGTGACTTCTTCGAAGTCCGCGTCAATGGTGGGCTTGGCTGCCTCGTCCAACTCTAGTTTGGCCATTCGGCTTTCGTAGTAGATGGGCACAGTGGCACCGTCGCTGACGGAACGCTGGATGTCGTAGATGCTGATGTACTCGCCAAAAACGGCGCGGGTGTGGGCGTCTGTAGTCTCAATTGGTGTCCCAGTAAATCCGATAAAGGAAGCGTTTGGCAGAGCGTCGCGTATGTGCCGGGCATAGCCGTCAATGAAATCATATTGGCTGCGGTGGGCCTCGTCAGCGATTACCACGATGTTGCGGCGTTCGGAAAGCGTGGGGTGAGTATCTCCCGTTTCCTCGGGGAAGAACTTTTGGATGGTAGTGAACACCACGTCGCCGACCTGTACTGACAGCTTGTTTCGCAGGTCGGCTCTGCTTTCCGCTTGCTTCGGTGGTTGTCCCAGCACGTCTTGACAACGGGCGAAGGTCCCGAAGAGTTGGTCGTCCAGGTCGTTGCGGTCAGTGAGCACCACTATGGTCGGGTTCTCCATGACAGGGTGGCGGGCGACGGCGCCGGCGTAACAGGCCATGCTCAAACTCTTTCCCGCGCCCTGCGTGTGCCAGACGACGCCGATGCGCCGGTCGCCGGGCTGGCCACCGGGGCGCTGGCCTGACTCGTAACGACCGGTCTCTTCAGCGATTACCCTTTCGGACTGTTGCAGCTCCGCGGCGCGCAGTGTTTCCTGCACGGCCACTCTCACGGCATGGAACTGGTGGTAGCCAGCCATCTTCTTGGCTGGCTGACTACCGCCATCATCCTCAAACACGATGAAATCGCGGAGCATCGCCAGTAGCCGGTGCGGGTAGCAAACACCTTCCAGCAGGACTTGAAGCTCCGGCACGTCGGCGTCGGCCAGCCTTTCGCCGGCGACAGTTCTCCAAGGCTTGAACCATTCTCGTCCCGCCGTCAGGGTACCCAAACGCGCCTGCGTGCCGTCGGAAACTATCAGCAGTTCGTTCATCGCGAACAGCCGGGGCAGTTCCTCCTTGTAGGTTTGCAACTGGTTCCAGGCATCCCAAATGCCGGCGTCTGGGTCGGCGGGATTTTTCAGCTCGATAACGCCCAGCGGTAGACCATTAATGAACAGCACTACATCGGCGCGGCGAGTGTTCTGGTTCTCGGTCACCGTGAACTGGTTTACTGCCAACCAATCGTTGGCGGCAGCGTCGTCAAAGTCAATGACCCGCGCTCGCACCCCGCGGATTGAGCCGTTGGCAGTGCGGTATTCCACGGGGACGCGGCTCGTCAGCATGCGGTGGAACTCACGGTTGCGGGTTATCAGGTTAGACCCACTGGGCTGGGTCAGCGTGGTAAAGACGCTATCGCAAGCTGCGGTAGGCAGTTCGGGGTTCAGGCGGGCGATGGCGTTCTGGAGGCGACCTTCCAGGACGACGGTCCCGTAGTCAGCCCGCTCGTCGGGCATCAGATCTGGTCCGTGGGAAATCTGCCAACCTATGCTTTCCAGCCAAGCTAAGGACACCTGCTCGACCATGGACTCGCTGATGGCTCGAATGGTCATAATTCCCCATCCTCCGAAGTTTCAGCATCAGCTTTGAATTCTGACAATCGCAATCTGTATGTCTCGGGTTCCATTTGGAACAACACCGCACTGGGGCGAAACGCCGCGTCCAGGATGGTGCATATTTCGTGGTTTTCGTCAATGTGATTGTTGAAGTCTTCGTTGTTTTCGTATAGCGATTCGTCATCCGCCCTGTGCACTGTGCGGTCTTGGACGTGGACACCATGCAGGAAACCTATAATCACGTCTGCGGCTCCCGCCGCTAGCAGTGCCTGAATTGACTCCATGCCTGGCAAAGCATCACCGCTGCCGTGTGATTCACTGTATCGGTTGCGCAGCTCGCTGACTCCCTGTACTACTGAATGTAGACCACCCAGCGTCCGTTCTAAACTCCGCCTAGCGGCGATTTCTTGGCTCGCTGTCGGCGGTAGAAACGGCACGTTTTGGCTAACCTTCTTGAATAGAGATGGCAGATTCTCGTTTTCAGAGTAGGGTATTTGGCGCTCGGTTAGTATCCTCTTGCAAGTGCTTTCGAGGAGCGTCCTCGACAGGCCGAAGGCGCGCGCAGGTTCATTATGCACGGCCGTCTCGAGCGTCACTACCTGTTGCTCAATATGAGACAACCCTCGGGAAATTGCTTCCCGTGCGCGGAGCATCTGGAAGGGATGAACGGTCTCATCCGCCATCATGCTCGTTCCACACGGGGTTCAACGGTAGCAGGGACCCGCAAATCGCCACCTACCAGATTAGGTAGCAGACTGTCCCGCAAGGCTACCATGGTGCGTGATTCCAGCACATTCTCCCTGATTTGGACATCGTCATCAGATACCATTTTCTGGAACATAGTAACCAAGCCGGCGGGTGGTTCCAGAGTCGGCAACGCTTCAAACTGATGTCTATTGATGGACCCGAAGACAGTGCCCGTGTGTTCGTACTGCTGGATCTCCCCTTGCAGGGCTTCTACCGCGTAATATGTGAACGTGCTGGAACCTGATTTGTGGCGCAGGGCAGAAAGTCCTCTGCCGATGCAACAGCGTTCCCAAGCCATGTTGATTGCGCCCACTGGCGCACGGACGCTTACTAGCGTGTCGCCCGGGTCAGCCGTTCGAGTGGGTGCGGTACAATACCGCCGGTTGGATGGAAAGCGAAAGCCAAAATCAGCGTTGCCTTGAAAGAACGGCAATCCGTCCCCAACTTCATTGTAAGTGCTCCCCGGTGGCGACTGTCCCATGGTTAGGTTGTAGCTATCTCCTAGAGGTTGTACGTTCCAGTCGTTCGGTATTTCACCTAGGTCCGATGCGACCAGCTGGTCAGCGAACAGGTTGTAAAGCTCAGCGGGCAGACCGGGTAGCGATTCGCCGCGCCGCCAACGTCCTTCCATCTTAGCGCGTACCGGGTCAAAGTCTACGAACCATGACTTGAACAGGGCGCGGGCCATCGTCTCCAGTGTCTCGTTCACCCGTTGGTTCAGTGTAATCTTGTCGTCAAACGCGCCGAGGATGTCCGCGATGACACGTTGCTCGGGCAATGACGGTATAGCTACCTCCAAGACTTCAAGATCACGGCGAGTTACGTGGCCCAACCCGGTAGTTTGCTTATTTCGGGCGATGGCGACAAAGGTGGGTCGAAGATATTTCAGCAAGTAGTAAAAGAACGCGTCATCAACCGACGTTGACGGCGTTACTCTGAATATGTGCTGATTAAGCCAGCCTGAAGGACCATTCCATCGGTACGCATCGATTGAAGTTTCCGGTTGGCCGGACCATGCGAAAAGCAAGGCACCATGCTCAACGCGGACCGAATCGTCGAAGCATTGCTCGGTCGATTTCGTTTGCGTCGAGATGCCGCCTTTGATCTCTGAAATCTTGATTACAGGTTTTCCCCTCGGACTGAATTGTATGTTCCTGAAAGCCAGACCATTCACCCATGTAGCCAAAGAGTGGAGGTTATGCCTCCGCCAATCGTCGGCGAAATGAGGACGGTACAGGCTTCCGCCCGCATCGCTGGTTGTGATGGCCGCTGTATTGCTAGCGCTCTCAGTCAATTCTATTCCTCCGCTTGAAACCCCAGCCGGCGTAAATTGGAAGCGATTGCGGCGTCTAACTTCTTGCCCAGTGCTAGCTGTTCTTGCCACTGGGCGGTGAGGCGGGCCATCTTTTCCTCAAATGGTTCGCCGTCGTCCTCGGTGGGTTCGGCACCTACGAAACGGCCCGGTGTCAGCACGTGGCCATGGTGGCGCACTTCTTCCAGCGTGGCGCTCTTGCAAAATCCGGGCGCGTCGGCATAGTCGCTGGATTCCTTACTACGCCAAGTGTGGTAGGTAGTCGCGATACGGGCGATGTCTACATCGCCCAGTTCCCGGTGGGTGCGGTCAACCATGTTGCCCAACTTACGGGCGTCGATGAACAGTATTTCGCCGCGCCGGTCGCGGAACTTCCCGTTACGGCGGTCCCTAGCCAGGAACCATAGGCAGACGGGTATCTGGGTAGCGTAGAACAGCTGCCCTGGCAGCGCCACCATGCAGTCCACCAGGTCGTTCTCGACCAGGTTACGGCGGATTTCGCTTTCGTTTGACTGCCCTGAGGACATAGAGCCGTTGGCCAGCACGAAACCGGCTGTGCCGGACGGCGCCAAGTGATGTGCTATATGCTGGACCCAGGCGAAGTTGGCGTTCCCTACCGGTGGAACCCCGTACTTCCAACGCTGATCTTCGCGCAGCCGCTCGCCGCCCCAGTCGGAGATGTTGAAAGGCGGGTTCGCCAAGATGTAATCAGCCCGCAGGTCAGGGTGGCGGTCGTTGTGAAAAGTGTCGCCATGCTCAATCCGGCCATCAATCCCGCGGATGGCTAGGTTCATCTTTGCCAACCGCCACGTGGTGTGGTTGGATTCCTGCCCATAGACGGAAATGGCGTCCCTAGCGCGCCCACCATTGCCGTTTCCGTTAGCGTGTGCGTCAACGAACTCTTGGGATTGCACGAACATACCAGAGGAGCCGCAGCAGGGGTCGTACACGCGTCCCCGGTACGGTTCCAGCATTTCCACCAGGAGTTTGACGACGCAGCGGGGAGTGTAGAACTCGCCGCCGCGCTTGCCTTCCGCGCTGGCGAATTGGGAGAGAAAGTACTCATATACCCGGCCCAGCACGTCCCTTGACCGTGCCTCGGCGTCGCCGACGCTAATGTTGCTGATCATGTTGATCAGTTGCCCCAAGCGCTGCTGATCCAACGCGGGACGCGCGTACTCTTTGGGCAGTACGTCCCGTAGGCTAGGATTGTCCCTTTCGATGGCGACCATGGCGGCGTCCACCGTTTGGCCGATGTTCGGCTGTATGGCCTGCGCTTGCAGGTGCTGCCAGCGGGCTTCGGGCGGCACCCAGAAGATGTTATCGGCACGGTACTCGTCGGGATCGTCGGGGTCAGCTCCGGTTTGGTGGCTGTCGGCTTCCAACCTTGCTTTGGCTTCCCCGAATGCGTCGGAAATGTACTTCAGGAAAATGAGGCCCAAGGCCACATGCTTGTATTCGGCGGCGTCCATGCTGCCGCGCAACGCGTCGGCCATGCGCCACAGCTCGGCTTCGTAGCCGACCAGCGCTCCGTTCTCAGCCGCTGTGTTGGTCATCATCTTCGGGTTCCTCCCGTCGGTAACTGGTGGGTTCAGCCGCATTATAGCCGCTATGTGATTTGACGCCTTACCGCCGCTGCAGACTCACGTCAAGCTGGGTCGCCGCGAGCCGGCGTCATGCGCGGATTGTTCCAGTAGGAGCTTTGGCACTCGGGGTAGTGGTTCGGTTCCGGCGCACCTAGTCGCGTGGATTTCCGGCGTTGCTGGTAGCGTTCACACAGAAAACCGTCGCTCTTGGTGTAAGCATTCCGTGCGGCACTTGCGTAGCATTTGCCGAGGTGGTTGCTGGAAAGGCACTGCCATGACGCTACGCGCCGCGCCGTTTCGCCAACGTTGGCCCCAACAGGGTTGCCTTGCGTGTGCCCTTGGTGTAGTATGGGCAAACAGTTCAGCAGGCGCATCTCGGTAGGCAAACTGATCCGCGCCCGCTGTAACAGCATGGTGGCAACCGAGGCGCTATTTGCGCTTTCAGGCTGGTAGGCTCTTCGCTTACCTTGCCGCCATCATCTTAATGATAACAGGCCAGCCGTTACTGGGCTAGGCTACGGGGCCATACGCCAATTTGAGCGCAAATAGGCTACGACAATGAGAGGGACGCATGGTAATGGCATTCACTAGCGTGTCCGAGGCGCAGGATAGTGCGAATCGCCTGGACGCTTGCGTGCAAGCGTTGGAAGAGCAGATCGGCAAATTGCAGGCTGAAAAGGTCGCTACCCAGGGCTTGAGAGAAGCAACCTTGGCGTGGATCACTGCGAAGGGCCTTTCGTCTCCTGCGGACAGCGCACGGCCTGTTACCGTCGATGACATCATGCACTGCCGCAACCAACGGGAAGTCTTGAGGGAGTACGCGTTGCGGAACGGCGGTTACGCTCGGCTGAGCGACGTTGCCAGTCTGGTAGTGGCAGCCCGTAAATCCCGGGGCAAGCGTAGCAGCGTGCGTTCCACCTTGAACAACTACTGCCGCGACAGCGAAGAGTGGGTGTACAGCGAACCTGGGGTGTACCGCCTGGTGGAGACCATCCCGCCGGACGAATTGCCCGAGACTTCCAGCCAACTCGAAGTTCCTGCCACTGTTTCAAGCCCGACGGATGACGGTAGCGGGAGTGACCTGACGGAATCGACGGATGAGCTCACGCCGCCTGCGGCTGAGGCCTGACCCGTTCGCGGGCGGACTGCTTGCCTAACCGAATCGGACTAATCTCACCAAGAACTGCATTCAATGAATACACATTCATCGTAATCGTATAACGTGGCGAGACCGCCGGAGTTGCACCTCCGACGGCCACCGTAACCACTGGAGCCCCCCGCGTAAGGAGCGTCCTACATGGTCGCGTCCGATGATACTCGCGGCGATGAATCGCTGCAACCCTGCTCGGACATTTCCGAACTGCTGAGAGCGGTTGACTACGTTGACCTTCACCCGCTGGTTGACGTTCTGAGTCCGCCAAATCGGCGCGCAGGCCGGCGGCTTGCTGCGCCATTGCCCAAGGCCAAGGTATTCCTCATCCGGCGTTATCCCGGTTCCGCGTTGCCGGAAAAGGATGAACCGTTACGGGAACGGTTGGCCGATCCTGAACTCGGTTTGGGCGAGCTCTTCGGCTTCCCCGGCGGCAAGGTTCCACACCGGACGCGATTGACAGAGGCGTTCAATCGGTTGGGACTGCATCCCGACCTGGTAACCGATGCTCTTCAATCTCTCGCCGCGAAACTGCGGGAGCGCCCTTGGGAACCAGCCGATGGCGTTGTCTTCGAGCCAAGGCGGCGCGGGCCACCGCGCGCTTCCACTGTGTATCGCCTTCAGCGCAAGGAGCGTCGACTGGGCTTGAATGATTTCATGGAGAAGTTCAAGACCGCTCATGACGTATTGGCGTGGTTCGTTGCGCAACGGTGGCCTGACGGCATCCGGTGTCCCAGATGCGACGGCGGAGACATCGTGGTGCGAAAGAATCACAGGCCGCAACCGTGGCGATGCCGTTCGTGCCGCTACGACTTTTCCGTGAAAGTGGGCACGGTGATGCACAGCTCCAAGTTCCCGTTGCGGGACTGGCTGGCGGCGCTTTGGATAGTCGCCAAGCAGCCGAAGGGTCAATCGGCCCTGATGCTGGCTGACGATTTGGATTGCGAGCATGGCTCGGCCCTGCACCTGGCGCACCGCATCCGCGGGGCGATGGTGTCGGACAAGCCGGTGCTGATGGGCCCCGTGCAGAACGACGAGGTGTACATCGGGGGCAAGGAACGCAACAAGCACCCTGACCGGAAGTTGCACGCCGGTCGCGGCGCGGTCGGCAAGCAGCCGGTGATCGGCTCCTACGATGAGCGGACAGGCCAGATCTGGCTCGAGGTGGTCAACAAGGTTGATGGGGTCACGATGCGGCTGTACTTCCGTGGGTTGGTGATACCCGGCACCTTGGTAAAGACGGACCAGGCTGCGGTGTATGCCGAGGTGCCTGGCATTATTCGGAAGTCGGTGAACCACTCAGAAGGACAGTACTGGTGGAACGGAGTCACCACCAACGCTATTGAGTCGGTGTGGGCGCTGTTGCGGCGCGTTCTGATGGGGACCCACCACCAGGTGAGCCGCAAGCATCTGCAGCGTTACATCGTAGAACTCGTTTGGCGGCACAATCATCGGTCGCTTACGGTAGAGGAACGAATGTCGTCCGTGGTGCGCGGGATGGTGGGGCGGCGGTTGACCAGAGCGCAGATGCGGCAGGGTGGCCGTGCAGGCTTGTACACGATACCGCCGGCGGCGCACGGTCCGCCTGCGGCAATCCAGCTGGAGCTGTTCCAGTTCGCGGAATAGCGGGTAGCATCGTTTTGTTGAATTTGGCGGGTGCCGCAGCGTACTGAGGGATAAAGCCGGCTTCGCGGCGCTCCGCTGGAGTAGGCAGGCTGCCTGAATCACACTCTACCGGGGTAGAGTTGCCCGTTTTCGCGCGTGAATCGTGGCTGCTTGGGTTCTCGGCAACCCTATTTCTGAATTCTCAGCGAGATGGTGGGTGTCGGTACCATTGGCTGGCAGCTTTGGGTAAAATCGTCACGCATAGTTCTGATCGGCTGGTCTCGCCAGCCCGATGCTATGGGTAATTTCGGCCTACATTCCCTTTCCATGACGTATGCCGTGATGTAGTCGGCAACGTAGGGTGCGGTTGCTATCGCGATTAGTTTGCCGTTGTATTCACGCACCTCGGGGTGGGCCCACATAGCACCTTCCATCACGTTCTTGGGATCCCGTGTGGGCGTCGGCACCATGGTGGGCGTCGGGGTCGGCTCCGGAGTAGCTGTCGGACCGGGCTTCGGGGTCGCCGTCGGGCTGGGCTCGGGCGTGGGTTTCGCCGTGGCCGTCGGCTGGCTGGTGGCGTTGCTGGCGGATGTATCTGAATTGCCGGACGGTTCTTGGTGTTGGGCGTCGCTCCCGTTCCCGTCCGTTGGCCGTTCAGAATCGCGTGAGCCGGCCTGATTGCTACTTTGTTCCTGCCCTTGGTTCGCCGCTGAGACGGCGGCGGGCTGGTCGTCGTTGGGCGTCGATGATGCTTCCTCGGAGCCGCAGGCTGTGGCCGCCAGTGCCAGCATTCCGATGGCGCTGATTGCCAGTGTGGTCCTGGCGTGGGAGAAGAAGGATCGATCAGAGCGGCCGCTTGGCTCGGGTGATCGGTTGACAGATCTCGTCGTGGCGAGTGGCGCGGGGCTTGGGTGGGACAGCCACCGGAGAAGATGTTGCTTTCTGGAGTCCGCCGGTGCCCCCACGTGTGGGTTTTGCATTTCATAACCTCCATCGTTTGTGTTCGCTGTGGAACGCGCGGCTACGGACTGGTGTCCCGAGCCGAGTACCGGCGGAGGTGCTGAAATTATTCCTGTCTGGGCTCTGTGCCCTTGATCGTCTCTAGCGACGACGATGCCTTTGCGGCGTGCTCTCCAGTCCTCAGCTGCCGTCTGGTCCTTGTGTCCCAGGCCATCGCGTGGTTCAGCGACCGGCGGAGTGTAGGCCAAATGGCCCACAACCGTCAACCTGTCGGCGTCGTATTAAAGGCAATACAGGTGCCGGTCGTGCGTGAACGCTCGGTCGGACCATTGGCGCAGGGCAAATAGCACTTCGTCATGGACAGGCTCACATGGCCCATAGACCGTGGTGAGCGTGGATATTACGTTTTCGTTGGGTGAGCGGCGGTGGTGCTGGATGCAGGATCTCGCCGGCTGATTTTGCCGGCGGGCGGGAGATAATCGAAGTGACGCCGCATGGGCTGTTCAGGCTCTTGTCGTCGGTGTCGTGCGGGGTGTTCGTGCTGGCGACGGATCAGACGGTGGTTTTCTGGAACCGCCGTGCTCGAGAGATTCTCGGCTACACGCCGGATCGCGTGTTGGGTCGCCGTTGCACTGGCATCGCCAGCGAGGTGGAAGGGCTGGCCCTGACGGGGGACTGTGAGGATGGCTGCCCCATGATGCGCCGGCTTCGGACCGACCAGGTGCCTGGCCGCGCTAGGATGCGGATGCGATGCTCCTGGGGTGAGTGGAAGTGGCTGACCGTCACGCCCATGGTGGTGTCTGGTGTAGAGGACGACGGCCCGTTACTGGTGTACCTGTTCGAGGAATCGGGCACACCGACGTGGTCCGCGAACATCGCGTCGCTGGTTGAATTGGGAGAATTGGCCAATGGGTTAGATCCATTGCGGGACCAGTTCGGAACTGGGGACTTCGGGCTTGGGTATTTACCCAGTGAATTAGAACCTGGCGGAATACCGGCAGGGGCCGAGGGACCTGGACCAGGATTGGTGTCCGAAAACAGTTACCTGATGTTAGATGACCCTCGACCTGAACTGGACGAGGAAAGTGACGAAGCGAGCGAGACGGGCTCGGAGCCTCGCGATCCTGGACGCCAGCCGGGTGGGGTGCATTTGACCGAGCGAGAGCGCGAGGTACTTTCGTACCTGGCGTTGGGCTGGGAAACGAAGTACATCGCCGAGGAGCTGGGCGTGAGTTGGTACACGGCGCGGAACCACGTCAGGAACATCAGGAGGAAGTTGGACGCGTCGACCCGTCTGGAGGCCGTTATGACGGCCATGAGGTTGGGGATAATCGCGCGGGAATGACGCGGTTGGGCCGGCGGCGTCTGTGCTCCGGCGGCGAATCAGATTGCGCAGATTTGGCCTGCCGGTGATCAAAACCGGTGCGTCGACATGGTGCCGTCAGCGGGCCAGTCGTCGGTCCCGTTCGGCCGCCTCGTGGTTGCCGAGGTTTTAGTGGGTCCACTCCCACAGCCGGTACGCTTCGGGGTCGGGTCCCTCGAACCGTTCGATGTGCCGGTCCATGTCGGCGAGGGCCTTGTCCCACTCCGGCGTCTTGAATGTGGTTTCGGTTCCCTTACGCAAATACTGGGTATGGGATTCCCCATTCGTTGACCCTCAAGGCAATGAAGTCCATCAGCCTGGAAATTCGCTCTAATTCATCTTTGAAATGCTGAGGCGAAAGGCTGAGCCGGAGGAATGGTCCTTTATCCCTAGATCCGAATATTTCCTCCAACGTAATGTCCCTAGAGGGGGAGGAACGTGGCGACCAAAATATGCGCTCTTGGCCACTGTTGATGATTTGGTCCAAGAGCGAAATGTATCCATGCGACAGGGCATCTCGGAATATCACTACCCTTTGCAGGTCGTTCAGTAGTTCATCTGACATCGAGGTGTGAAAACATCTGTGGAATTCTTTGCGAAGGGATTCTGACGACAGGTGCTCCAACTTCTTCGTGGTTGCTGTACCTAACTCTGTTGGCAGGTGACGTCCGTGGTCCACGGTGCACCTTTCCCGCAGGTCTGTGTCGTCCTGCAGGCAGATTGCTCCTGCCATTTGACTTTGTAGCCATATAGAAGCCGTCAGCAACTTACCGTGCCGCACGAAAAACTGTTGCTTGTCGAGGAGTTGCAGAAGAAATCTGGGCGGCATGCCGTGAGCCATGGGCTTGGCATCGAAGACAGTTTTCCATTTTGGTTTTGGTTGAGTGGTTGTGGGTTTGCGTCGAGGCGCTTTTCGCTTCTTGGACATTTTCTTGTTCTCCAAGGTTACCCTTGAATTGGCTTGGATCATCGATGGTGCGATGATGTTCGATGGCGGAGTTCAGAGAACAAGATTAGCACGTCGCCGAATGAAGCGTGTGTGCTTAGGGTGTCTACCTCGTCGTAGTTAGCGACCGATGTCTCCGACCTAATGCGAAGGATTCATTCTCCCAACGGTGGACGGTTCCCCGTCGTGCCTTGGCGTGACTAATCTGGGAATGAGCGATGCTCGCGGCTGGGTGCCAGGATTACGCTCCGGTGTTGGTCAGCGTGCTAACTTGCGGTCCCGCTCAGCTTCCTCGTGGTTTCCGAGGTTGTCGTGGATCCACGCCCGCGGTCATTGCCGGTGACACTCAGTTGCCGGCGTTTGCCCGCTCTGGGGTTGTCACTTGACGCGGTGCTTGCCACCACGTTAGCCGACCGTCGGCGAGTTCGTACGCCTCAGCGTCTGTGGTGACGGTGACAGTCTCACCCCACGGGTTGGTTACTGCCCAGTGCCGACCGCCCCGATGTTCGACTTTCCACCCTGATGGCATCAGTTCGGGTTGCCGCAGAGGCTTTTCGAGGTCGTTGATGGTGACACGGGGGCTGATTGAGACGTTGGGCGCGTCCCATTCGGCGTTCAGTCGGTTGATGTCGAAGTCGTTCTGGCTGACTAAGCGTTCCAACTCGGCTTCGGGGTTGGCCTCGTAGCGGATGATGTGCTGGATACCAGCGGCAATGATGGGAGGGTACTCACCGACGTTGGCGCGGATGCTCTCGAAGCGGCGGGCCACGGCTTCGTAGGCGTCGTGTTCCGCAGTGTTTGCGTAGAACAGGTTCATGACCTCGACGACTGGACGTTTTTGCCCGATGCGGTCAATGCGACCTGCACGCTGCTCGAGAGTCATTGGGTTCCACGGGATGTCGTAGTTGACGACGGCGGAGCAGAACTGCAGGTTGAGCGATTCCGACGCCGTCTCCGTGCACAGCAGAATGCCTTGGCGTTGCTGCCTGAATTTGTCTAGCCTGCGTCCACGGTCGCCCAGGTGGCCATCCTGTCCGTACAGTTCGGTTACGTAGTGGCCGGCGAGTTTCAGGTGTTCGGACAGCCACCTTTGCGTGTCGCGGAACTGGGTGAAGATCAGGATGTGGGCGTGGTCGTTTCTTTTCAGATCGGCGAGCACGGAGTCCAGCCTGATGCGCTTGCTGTCCTGGTGGGACAACCGCTCCGCCTCTTCGGCGACGGTGAGCAGCGCTTGGACGTTTGCTGCGTTGTTCAGGGCGTTCGCGTCCTGATCATCGGCGTCGTCGATGTCGGCGTCGTCGAGCAGGGTGGTCCAGTCCTCGTCGTCATCGTGCGTGGTGCGGTTGGCGGCATTGCGCAGGGTCTGCGCGTAGGCGTGGGTTGATGACCCGAGGCGCTTGCGGAAAACGGTCATCACGAAGCCCAGTGCCTGCCTGGTGATCTCGCGGTGTTCGTAGCACTGCTTGATGAGGGGCTTGATGTCATCGTAGAGCCGTCGTTCTTCGCGGGTCATCGCGACGACGATGTCCGTGGCTTGGCGTTGTGGCACCGGCGCGTCCAGCATGCCCCGCTGGCGGTATTGGCGTAGCAGGTCGCGGGTGTGACGGCTCATCAGGTGCTTGGCCGGCGCGCTCCGCTGCATGGTTTCCAGCGTCTCACCCAGCGTGACCTCGTCCTGGAGCTGGCTGGCGATGTAGTCGTCGTTCTCGCTGTCGAGGAGGATGTTCCCGGTGCTGGACGGGTTGTCTCTGCGCCAGAGTTCACGGCGGCGTTTCCACTCCGCGAGGTCGGGGTGCGCCTCGCGGTAGAAGAACCGGTACTCGTCGGTGGTCCAGCCCTCTGGCTCCAGCAGTTCGAGCAGGGCCCAGAGTTCAACCTCGTTCAGCTGCATTGGCGTGGCGGTGAGGAGTAAGAGTTCTTTCGTCTGGAGCGCCAGTTGGCGCAGCAGTTGCAGGTATCGGTTGGGCTGGCGGCGGTTTTCGTTGTCGACGTCGCGGAAGCGGGCGCGGTGGGCCTCGTCAACGATGATGATGTCGTACTCGCCGCAGGTGGCGAGGAACTCGTCGATGTTGCGGACCAGCCACTGGTGTCCGGCGATGGCCAGTGGAACATCCCATAGAGGACGGTTTGCCGGTTCGGTCCGGCCGTTCCGGTACCGCCTAACCTGGGATTCAATGATGGGCGCGTCAATGGCGAACTTCATCAGGAGTTCGCTCTGCCACTGCTTGGTGGCCGCCTTCGGGGCGATGACGAGGGTGCGGGCAGCTTTCCCTTGGTTGAGGCGGGTCTTGAGGATGATGCCGGCCTGTAGGGTTTTGCCGAGGCCAACCTCGTCGGCGATCAGACGGCGGACGGCGCCTGTCCCGACGTTCAGCTGTCGGAAGCGTTCTTGGTGGGGCCAGAGGCTCGCCGGAATGGTGGCCACCGTGCTGTCGGGGTCGGTGACCAAAGCGTCATATATGTTTTGCCAGTAGGCGTCGGCTTCGCGGCGTGGTGCTGGTTTGATCTCGGGTGGAGCTGGTGGCGCCTGTTCGGTGATGTAGTCGCGGTAGTAGCCCGGCAGGTCGATGACGACCAGTCCATCGGCCCGGTTGTTCCAGAGGTCTTCGAACTTCTTCTCGAGGGCGTCGAGGTACGCGACGGTTGGTCCGTCGTCGAAGACGGTGACGGATTCCCAGTTGTTCTGCCAGCCGCTGAGTGTCTCGTTGAGGCTGCCCGTGAAGGCGACGCGGTTGCCGTGGGCGTCCTCGACGATGCCGCTCTTGTCGTGGAAGATATGGGCGCCGCGGATGGCGACTTTGACTTCCATGATGCCGTTGGCAACCAGCCAGTAGGCGAGTTTGAGGTGGTTACGTTCCACCATGTTGGTGCCGTCGGTCGGGAGCAGGTCCTCTGGGCTGGCCGTTTGCCGCAGGGCGGTTTCGGCGTCCACCTGACCATCGTGGATGGCTTGTAGCACGTCTTCACGGACGCTGTGGTCGCAGATGAGGCGGATGCGTCCGCCGTTTCGGACGAAGTGCGCGGTACCGGCTGCAGCGGCGATCAGGCCCTTGGTCGTGAACGTGAAGGTTGTGCGGTCGTAGCGGACGGCTTCGGTCAGCAGTGGCTCGTAGAGGCCAGCCAGCAGGTCAGGGCAGTTCCCGTGGTTGTACACGGGCCGGAGGTCAAGGTCGGCGAGGGACATCGTTTCTTCCGTTGCTTGAGGGTTCCGCACTGCGAGTTTTACCGACAGACCCTGAATTGTGGCTGTGAAGGGGGAGAGGTCCTTTTAGGATGTTTCCCTAACCCCGAATCCACCGATGGGATAGGGCGGTGCGGCATTTGAGAGAGATGAGGGGTCAGGGAACGGGATGGCGAGGACCTGATGCCGATGAAATGGACGATGTGGGGCGTGGATGCCGTGCCAAGGGGATGTTGATGACCCGTGGTAGCGGCATTGGCAGTGATTTTCAGCGCAGACCGATGGCGGAGACCGTCAGGAGCCCAGCCTGGCGCGGTTGGGCCAGGCGTGGTGCGTCATCGTAGACAGGTGAAAGGCCGAGGGCGGCGTCAGGATGGGAGTGGCAGGGCGCGCAGTCTGGCCAGGGCGCTGCTGAATTGGTTTCGCCAAGGCCAATCCTGTGGCAGATGCAGGGTGATGCGACGGGCTTTGCGGGTGATGCGTCCGGCGAGAGAGAAGAAGCGTCGTCGGAGGGTCTTGGTGGTGGTCACCGGCTCGCCCAGGCCGATGCGCGTGGTCCAGCGGGCCAGGTTGTGGGCCATGACTTGCACCGCCAGCCAGGCGGCGTTGGCGGGAAAACGTCCCGATGGCAGGTGGTTGAGCCCCACGCCGTATTTGAGGTCGCGGATGGCGTTCTCGATCTCGGCGTGGCGGCGATGGTCAGCTTCCAGATACAGGGTGTCGCCTTCTCTATCGGTGATGAAAGCGTGATAGCTGTAGGTGGCGAACAGGGCCAGTTGCGAGCCGGGCGTGGGTTTCACCCGTCGGACGATGAGCCGCACCGGTACCGCGTCGGGCTCACTGGCAAAGGGAGTGTAGCTGGTTTCGGCCACATCGGCGCCGCCATCCATCCAATAGGATATGGGCGTCCAGCCATCTTCAGGTATGGCCTCGATGATGTTCCGCAGGCTCGGGTGCTGGCGTACGGTGATGGAGTAGCGTACCTTCTGGTCGCGACAGGCGGCCACCATGTCGTGGGTGTAGAAGCCGCTGTCCGCCCGCACGGTGAGTGGTCCGGTGGCTCCGGCGTAGCGCACTCGGCTCACCGTCTCGCGCAGGAAGTTGGCGGCGCCGCGGGCGGTGTTGGCCCGACCCTTTCGCAATCGACACATCAGCACCTCGCCGGTACCCTCGGCCACGGCCAGGAGCGGGTGATAGCCCCGCTGGCCGGTGTAGCCGTGATGGCGCGCGCCCTCCTTGCCCAGACCATAGGTCTCACAGACGGTAGAGTCCAGATCAATGGTCAGCGGATCATCGCCCGGTCCGGCCCCAGCCGCCCAGGCTCGGGCCAGCGCCTCCCGGCTCACCCGATCCAGCTGCCGCGCGTGGCCCCACCGGAAACTCCGCAGAAACGTGCCCAGCGTGGATGGCGCCTTCACCGTACAGCCCAGCACCTGCTCGGTCTCGCCAGCGCGCAGCGCGTCGGCGTCGTCAATGCAGTCCCCGCCGGCCAACGCCGATGCCACCAGCGTCAGCACCTGGTCTCCCGCGTTGGCACGACCTGGCGCATTTCCCAGGTCAACGTGGCGGTCCACCAGCTCTCCCAGCCCCAGATGATGGGCCAGGGTGATGGGCAAAAGCAGCCCCGCATTGGCCACCAGTCGGTGATCGTCGAAGGCAACGTGGATGCGGTCGGGGCGCTCAGGTGGTAGCATCCGTTGGGTGCTCCTCGTTTCAGGGTGGTTTTCGTTCTCAAAAACCATTATCCCCGAAGCCGGGAGCACTTTCTCATCCCTTCAGCACGCCGACACACTCATCTCCTCGGTGGATTGGGGCTAACCTTGCGAGCAATCTGGGAAGCGAGTTCTTCTTTCGAAAGCCGCGCAGAGTCTAGCCACCACCTGTTTGCTAGGTGCAGGCTGCGTTCCCTGATTTCTCGTTCGGTTATCCCGTACAGCACTGCTAGGATGTACTGACCTTCGTCTATGTCCCTGCTTAGCATGAGGTCCTTTTCGTGCATTGCTTGTGGCCTTTCGTAGAACGCTGGGGACAAGATGACCAATCCGTATCGGCTGTGCCTGATGCCCTCCTCGATGCTCTGCCTTGGGTTGTCGCCAGGCTTCAGCTCGAGATCGTATCGCCAGATGTGTAGTCCCTCCGCTTGCAGAGCATCTGCCAATGGTCTGGCGAAATCGCCGTCTTCGCTCGCGAATGAGACAAATATGTCGTGTTTGCCTTGGTCAACTTGCTGAGTTTGGCTCGACATTTCTTGCCTCCGCTTTCTATTGTCCATCAGAACAGCGGTGTTTGAACCGCTCTCTCCGGTGGTTCTACAGTGTACAGGGCTTGCCACAGGCTGATTTGCGCTTGGTGGTCGTCGTGGCCCGGTCTGGTGGTTCTGATCAAGGCCTCCAGCGTGGAGCGAAAGCGGCTGTCCTGTGGGTCGTGGAGGCGGTTGGTGAGCCACTGCTGGGCGTCCAGCGTGTTGCGCCGGTCGGTGAGCGCGACGGCGGTCTGGACGGCGTCCAGCGTGGTCTCGGCGCTGATGTCCTCGCCGATGTTGCGAGCGGCCAGTCGGTCGCGGGCGCTGAGCAGCGACACCTTGTCGCCCTTGAAAGTCGCGATGCTTTAGGTTGCGGCGCTGTTCTTCTCCAGCGGCACGCCGATTGCTCGGGCCAGCAGGTTGGCCTCGTCGAACAGCATGGTGTCGTTCTCGCTGGAGTCCTTCGACAAGACGTAGAACTTGGTGATCGGGTCAGCGGGGTTATTGGCCCACTCTTGGCTGATTTCCTGGGCGCGGTGTCGGCTGACCTCTCGGCGGGCGACTTGGAGGGCGTCGGTGGGTGTGACGGCGTATGGCGCTTCAGGTCGTTCTGGGTTGGCGCTCTCGCGTTCCGTGCCCCAGTGCTCGCTGATGACACGCAGGGCGGGGCCGAAGGCGCTCAGGTACAGGTCGATGGGCTTCAGGCCGGCCTGGCTCAGGTTGTCGCGGATGTCGTCGCGCACGGCTTGGGCGATGAGATCCTCAACTTTGTGCCACGGTCTGGGGGATGGATTTTCTTCCCGGGGGCGGCAGACCAGCAGGATGGTCGTGCGTGCTGCAGCCTTGCCCTTGATGTGCATGCTGGACTCGGCTTCGGTTTTCACCGGCCAGGTGCGGGTGATGGCGAAGCCGGCCTCGATGAGGGCGACGGTGAGGGAGTCCCAGGCGGCGTTTGATTTGTGGTTGAACATCACGGTCGTGATGCCGTCGTCCTTGACGACCCGTCGGCACTCGGCGAAGATCTCGGCCATCTTTTCTTGGTAGTCGTCGAGTGCGAGTTTTCTGGCCGATTGGCCGTTGGCTCGGTTTCGGAACCGGACCGGGCTCGATATGGCCTCTTGGTCCTTTTCCGTGAGGTAGTCGGTGAAGTCGTCGGGGAACACGTAGCCGGCGGTGCGCTTGAGCCAGACGTAGAAGAAGTCGGACAGCTCGGCGTAGCAGACGTTTTCCTCATATGGCGGGTCGAAGACGACGCAGTCCACGGAAGCGTCATCCAGCGGCAGGTTGCGGGCGTCGCCGTTGATGACCTCGGTAGGTAAGGCAATGTGGCTGGGCATTAAATTGGCGATGTGCTGGCTGTCGTTCTTGGCGTGGCCAGTCATGGTGAGGATTTGGGTGAGGCAATCGGTGATGTCGTTGATGCTCCACTCCAAACCGAGACCGCGGCAGGTGATGGCCATCTCCGCGTAGGACCACTTGAAACCGAAGTCGTGGGTGTCAAATGTTCCGGCTACTACTTGCCTGTTTGGGTGCCATCTGCATAGTAGGCTACTCATGTTGATCATCTTGTCCAGAGCGACCGCTACGTAGGCCCATGCGGCCTTGCGGCGTTCGTCCAGCCGTGCTCCGTCTTCGTCGGTGTCTACGCACTCCCTGAACGCCTGCACGCAGTAGCCGTGGGCCAGTTGCTGGCGTGGGTTGAACATGTTTGCCCATGTGGTTTGGCCGTATGCGTATGAGCGTGTGCTGTTTCCAACTGGCACTGCCTCGTCAGGCAGGACGTCCTCGGTGTCCCACTGAGGTGACAATCGGGCTAGTTTGTTGGTGACTTCAGCATCGCTGGCGAAGTGGTGCTCTCGGGGTTCGGCGAAAACCCGGCAGTTGGTCGCCTGCTTTTTGGGTTTGCCGGCCTTGGTGAGGTCATGCCAGCTGTCGCGGTAGATGACGCAGTAGAGGCGGTGGCCCATCCGCCCCGCCTGTGCCTCTCGGGCCAGGTAGCCCTTGGGCGTGGTGCTGCCGCAGGAGGGACAGGAGGCGATTGCTTGCGTGACGGTGCCTTCGCTGGCTGTCTGGTCGGGGTACAGGGTCGCTAGATGGCATTGCTTGCTGGCTGCTTTGCAGTCGGAGCAGGCGGACTGGTCGTGGACGATCCGCATTCCGATTTCGGTGCCGTGGGCTTCCAGGCACATTCCAGTGCCCTTGTTGTCCAGTCGCCAGTGGACGTTGAGCGGTATAAACGTGGCACAGCTTGGACATTTCGCTTCTCGCGCCCAGAGATACGTTTGGGCGTATCTCTGGGCGCGAGAAGCCGCGCGTGCGTGTACGAATCGGGAACATCTTTCGGTTTGGTGGTCGCAGCCCTTGCGGTCGCACATTCCCTGTGGGTGCGGGCAGTCGCCGTTGGCACAATCTGGTGCCGGGTCGTCGGGATACGCGTCGGTCAGCAGTTCGTTGACTCGCGTGAGGAACTGTTCGGCGCACTCTTGGTAGTCGTCCAGCAGGGCGTACCCGTATTGCTGTGGCCACTGGCAGGTGGCGTGCAGGATCAGGCATGCTACGGGATTCAGCTCGTTGGCGATGGGGCTGAGGCCAAGGCGACCGGCTTCAAAGGGTATGCTCCCGCCGCCGGCCGTGATGTCGAGGACGGTCGGACTTTCGTTGGGCAGGATGGCGCTGAGCCATTCGAGCTGTCGGGCGGTGGGGTTGTGCGTGAAGGCACGCCGGTGTTTGCCGTAGCCTACTTTGTCTCGTTCGCCGCTTCTGGAAGCAGTGGTTAGCCGCTCCGCGATTTGGTGGATGTCTGGGCTCGTTCCCAGTAAGTTGAAGACCATTTCTCTGTTGTCGTCGTCATCAGCGGACTGCGGGACTAACGACAACAGGGTCGATGCTCGCGAGGGAGCCAATGGTTTTCTTGACCACCAGACGTGCAGCCAGTTTATTGCTGGCAACGCCGAGGCGGCGGAGCGTTCGCGAATGGCCTCGGTCGAGATCTGGTTGATTGGCATCCACTTTTCGATGAGGCGTGGAGTGGTGTTGCTTGGCATTTCGATCACGCGTACATCAACGTCAGGGCGTCCAGCACTCGGCGAGGCCGGTTGCGGTTCTTGTGGCAGGCGTACCACCAGCTGCTTTCGCAGGGGTGCAGGTCAGCCACGGAACGGGCCAGTTTTTCTGCCTTATCTGCTTTCTCCGTGCCGGCCACGGCATCCAACAGCAAGCGGATTTGCACCGCGGCTTCCTCGGTAATTGGGTGGTACTGCCGTCCGGCCTCCTCCTGCGGTTGCAGTCTCACGCCGTGGTGATTCCACAAGATGGTGGAAGCGTGCTGGACGCAGCGGTTGTAGAGCTTGCCGGTGGCGGATTGCAGCCGACGGCCGTTCTTGCGCGGGGATCTGCCGGCCAGAGTGACCGACAGACGCCGGTTGCCCCGAGGGTCATGGTCCAGCAGGAGGCCGTGGTCCTTGGGAGTTTCGCGCATCAGGGTCATCGCGCGTTCCTTTCGGACTGGCGGAACGAGACGGTGATGTTGGCTTCGTCGCGGTTGTTCAGCTTTTCGAGGACGTGCTGGGCGGCAGCTGACTCGAGCTGCACGGTCACGTCCACGGCGTTGACGCCGGCTTTTGTCATCATCCGCTTGGCGGACACGGCGTAGTCCTTGAACTCGCTGGGAGGCGCTCCAGTGATGCTGACCTGCATCCTTTGGTTTCCGCCCTTCATGGTGATGGCGATGCCTTCGTCTTGACCTTGGGCGATGCTGGCAATCTGGTCAGCCAACGCTGGAGCAGTACCTTGGACTCTGCAGGACTGCAACGCTGGCCAGTCATGGCCGTTGTTGGCCATGAACCGCTTCACGGCTTCGTAGGCGGCTCTGCCTGGTTGCTGCCCGGTCCTGAACTCGAATGGTTGGGTAGATGGTCGTGGGTCTGGACCAGGATCTGGGTCGGGGTCGGGGACCTGAACAGAGGTTGGCTCTGGAACGACGGAGGGCGCCGGTTCGTAGCCTTTGGCCCACACCTGCCAGCTGGGGTCGTAGCCTGCGGGGTTGTCCTCGCCGCTGGCGGTCTTCACATGCAGGGCGTCGTTGCCGATGGCGTTGGCGACCACGGCGCGCCAGGTCGCTTCGTTGATGACGATGCGCATATCGGGCGTCCTGGCGAAGTAGTTCCGTAGTTCGCCCAGCGTGCTGCCCTGCTCGCTGGCGATGATTCCTATCCTCGTCCAGACGGTTTTGTTCAGGCCGGCGTCATTGCCTTTCAGTACACGGTCTCCCAGGTTTTCGAGGATGACATCCTGTCCCTTGCCGACAGCGTCGGTCAGGGATTCTAAGGTCCTCACCTCAAGGTGGCTGTTGGCTTCCGGCCACTGGTGTTGCGGGCTGTTGCCAGCCGAGAACAGATGGGTGAACTTGTTCTGGATGCCCGTGGTGGCGTTCTTTTCGGAGTCGGCCCGGACGCTTTCCAGCGTTTCTCGCCGGTGCTGCGGCAACGTTCGAGATCTGTCGTTCAGGAGCCGTTCTGCCGCTTCCAGCGTGGCGATGTCTTCGCGGATGCGGCCCAAGTTGCCGTCGTGGGCTGCCAGTAGTAGGGCGTTGTTACGGTACTGCCTCGTCGCCTTGCTGTCGTTGTTTGAACTGTGCCGGTGCAGTTCGAGTAGGTCGGCCCTGCTCATGAAGTTGGCGTTATTCTCCGCATCGGTCCAGTTCCAGTAGTCGGGGTTCACTATGCCCAGCGTCGGCCGGTCGGGGTTGTCCGGCAGGTTGGACTGGCGGGAGGGGAACAACTGGATCTCGAAGCGGTCCCCTTGCCGGTTGCCGCCGTCGTAGACGCTCCTGATGGCGTGCCGGAGCAGATCAGACATTTTGGTCGTGTCGGACAGGACGGCGTCCTTGGCTTCCAGCAGTTCCTTCATGACGTTGGCGTCCTTGCTGAACCGCTTCCGCTGGGTGTCGGGGCTGTCGTCGACGTAGATGGCTCGGCTCAGGAACTGGTCGACTGCGTGGGCGATTACGCCGAAGTCCCCGTGCTTCGGAGAGAGGATGGCGTCGGCGATTTCGTCGGCGTAGAGGCCGTTGCTGCGGTCTGGGGCGATAGTGCCCAGCAGCATGGTCACAGCGGCGGGTTCCGCCAGTTCGTTGCCGGCCTTCATGGCCGTGCTGTTCGGGCCGACGATGTCGGTGTCAATGGCGGGATCGAGTTCGGAGAAGCCTGGGCGGTTCACGACCTCGTCTCGGATGCGGGCGGCGCGGGGGGTGGCGTGGTAAGGGTGGACCAACGCCGCCTCGTCGCCCGTGCGCTGCATTTCCAGCAGCGTGTTGCCCATGAGGCGCAGTGTGCCGCGCACTCGCTGGAAGTTGCGGTTGGCGGCCAGGCGGCCGGTGATGATGTTCAGGAGCGACGGGTGGAAGGGGTAGGCGTTGTAGAAGCCCCGGTAGTCCAGGTTCCTGTCTGCTCGGCCATTTCGGGCGCACACGGCTGCGTAGGCTTCTGCTGCGGTAGCGCGGGCGGCTTCGTCCACGCTGTGGAACAGCCGCTTCCTCAGGATAGCTGGCAGGTCGGCGGCGTCGGCTGGTGCGGTCGGGTACATGACCCTGCTCAGTTGCGAGTTGACGCGCTCCAGCATCTGGGTGAGCGCCATGGCGTCCACGTGGAGTGCGTCTCCTGCGCCAGTCGGTGGGCTTTCCTCCAGCAGAGGGTGACTGTCCTCGGGGCTCGTGATGACAAGCGTGGCCCTGGGGCTGTTGGTGACGGCGTCGGCGAGCGCGCTGAGCGTGGTGAGCACGCCTTCCGTGCTGATGCGGGGGTTGGCGGTGGCGTGCTGGTTCACACGGTTGATGTAGTGGACCAGTTCGTCGATGACGATGATGACGGGCGCTTCGCCGATCAGCTGTCGGAAGACGTCGGAGCCTGGGTCGGTGAATGTCTCATCGCCTTCGGCGAACTCGCGCAGCGCCGTTGGCCCGCCCAGGCGGTGGAGCATGAAGCCGGCCATGCTCTTGGCGCGGTGGCCTTGCTCGTCCATGACGGTTCCATTGACGACGTTGTGTTTCTCGCCGTCGAATGCGACCACGTTGGCGTTAGTCGGGCTGAGCCCGTCTATTTCCTGCCAGTAGGGCAGTTGAGGGTGTATTGCTGCGGCGGCCAGCAGCAGCAGGCTGTGGGTTTTGCCGCCACCGTAGCGGCTGTAGAGTTGGTACACCGACGGGCTGGTGCTTTCCCTGCCCAACGCGACGCGGTCCATGGCCATGCGCAGGAAGTCGGCGTTGGCCTTGGTCAGGTGGGTCGTCGCCAGGAAGTCCGCGGCACTTTCTGCAGTGGCCAGTTCCTGTTCGATACCTCGGATGAGGTCGGCGGCGTACTGGTCTCCCGCCTGTGAGATGGGACGTAGGGGACATGCTTCCAGCAGTGGGGTAAGGCTCATCATTCGTATTCCTGCCGCGCGGATTCGGTAGAAAGTTTCTACTGGTGTCCGAATGATAACTTTGTCGGCATGGTGCATTCGGAGCCTCGCCATTCGCCTGGGCAAATGGCGGGTTCTGGCTGATCGTCGATGTTCGCCAGAGGCGATTACATTGGTTGTCCGGCGGAGCGAAAACAGCCCGGGAGCAGTCTGGAGGGCGTGTTGTCTTTGTCGTCGTCAGCCTGACGCGAAAATCCCCGCGCTGGAGCCACGGATAGGCCCTCTGAGTGCCTCAGGGTGGATTTGTCCACTGGGGGAATGCAGAGGGGGCCCGAGGCCGCGAGGCGCGGGAATTCGTGGTGTTGCGCGGTCGATGGTTACTTCGGCAGACGGCAAATGTGTTCTGGCCGATGCGGCGAGGCAGGGTCGCGGGACAGGCTCCCGGTCAGGTTTGCTGTTGATGGAGTTGCCGTCGTTATGATTCCGAGAATCAAGGTGTGCGGGAAGGTTGCGGTGCCATCGGTCGTGTTGCCCATGACATCGCGAATACGGCGAGGAGCAGGGGGAAACGTCATGGCTTTGGATAACTTCGTCGGCGTGATCGCAACGGTGCAGCAACGCATCAGGGAGCATGGGACATCGCTGCGGGCCAATGAAACACGGACGCGCGTGGCGCTGATTGATCCGCTGTTGACGGCGTTAGGGTGGGATGTCGCAGACCCAGCGCTCGTGACGCCTGAGTGCAACGTGAAAGGGAAATTCGCCGACTACGCCTTGCTGGAAGACGGCACGGTGTGCGTATTCCTCGAAGCCAAAAAGCTCGACGAGCCGTTGTCCAAACACCGCTCGCAAATCGTGTCGTACGCCAGTGAACTGGGCATTCAGTTTCCGGCCTTGACGAATGGCAATGACTGGGAAGTGTACGATAATTCCAAACTGGTCCCGATTGAAGAGCGGCGCATCCTGAACCTGTCAATCTTGGATGCTCCAGCCCATCAGTGTGCTCTGCAGTTGCTCCTGCTGTGGAGACCGAACATCTCCTCTGGGATTCCTGTCGCGGCGGAAGAGCCGTTGGTTTCGCTTCATTCCACATCCTCACCGCAGGTGCCACAGCAGGAGGTCACTCCGTTCCCTGCGCATCCGCCGGCAGGCGAACCCGACTCTGGGTGGTGTCTCCTGTCCTCATTCGTCGTGAACATGGATGACCCTGTGCCCGTTGCCATCAGGTTTCCGGATGGGGAAACGAGAGATATTCAATCGTGGGGGTACATCGTGCGGCACACGGTGTCCTGGCTATTTGCCCATGCTTTGCTGCCAGAGAAAAACGTGCCTATCTCGTCTGGTGACAAACGTTTCATCGTCAACACAGAACCTGTTCATCCAACTGGACAACCTTTCCAACAAAGTGCGGCAGTTGCGGGAACGCCATACGTCATCGATTCCCATGTCGGCCGTAAGGCTGTGGTACGCAACGCTCGGAAGCTGTTGCTCCACTGCGGTGTCAGCCCGGACGACGTCTGGCTTCAAGTGGCACCATAGCTGGACCCTTGCGGCACTTGGTTGTTGGCTGCGGAAACGGCGCTGGAGCCGCGGAGAGGCCCCTCGGTCCTCCTGATGGACAATATTGCCGCCGGAGGCTTCGGGATGTGCCCCGGCGTGCGAAGGGCGGCCTCCGATGTCAGAGACTGGGGCTCAGCCGTAGGGCTGGTTGGTGACCGAAGGTTCCTTGGTCATCTCTCTGCGTATGTCCGTGACCCAAGCGGGGTCGAACCCGAGAGCTTTGATCACCGCGTTGTCAATCTTGACGCGCACTGGGTCGTTCACCATTTTAGGTAGGGGCTGAAGGATCTCGTCCTTCAGTTCATCGAACGCGCCGTTCAGCTGCTGCAGTTCCGCAGCAGCTAGGCCGGTTAGGTCAGGTACCGACAGGGAGCGTAATGTGTCCAACGAGAATGATGGGTACGACGGTTTGCGGTTGTCGCGCCCGCCCAGCAACGCGAGTAATCCGAGGGTGGAGTTGAGGTACAGGCACAACGCTTTCTCGATTTCGGGATTGCGTGGACGGCATGGTGTCCAAATTGAACCCAGGGATTGGTCAGGCAACATCACGGCGCTCACTCTGGCCAGTGGTAGCCACAGACGGTGAGGGAGGAGTAGGCGACCGCGTTGGTCCCAGTAGCGATCAGCGAGGTGCTGCTTGGGTGGCTTCGGCTCGATGTACGAGTCGGCCTCCGCGGCCATGGACTGTGTAATGTTGGTCTTGTGGTACCACAAGGCCCGGCGCCCTGATGGTGTGGGCAGGTCCGAGCGGGTGAAAGCATCCCTTATACGCTGTCCGGCGGGCCCAACTTCGGCTAGGTTGCCCAACGACACGGTCGGAACTGAAGCTGGGTCGGTCTCGGTCAGGGTCCGGTAGGCGTCCATCAGGAAGGGCGACAGGAAGTTCACGGCGAACCAGTCCCCGTTCGCGATGCGGTCAGCGTCCACATGCTGCACCGTGAAGTCCTGAGCCGCTGCCTGCTCTTCGGTGCTGTCAGGGTGGTCAATTCGGTTCGCGATGTCCAAGGCTTCCAGCGGCGTCGCAGGGTTCTTAGCTAGGTTCACCACCCTCGTCGGGGGTTTCGGATCATTTCTGTTCCACCGGCGACAGATGATCAACACCTCGCCGATGCTCGTGTTCTCGGAGAAGAAGATCCGCTCGGGGTCGTGGATGCTCACGATGGTGTCGACATGGAACCGCTGGGATAGGTAGAGCCGCATGGCATGGTTGCCTGGTGCTGTCGGGACGACTGATGGCAAGACCAAGGCGAGTGTGCCGTCACTAGGCTTCAGCATTTTCTCTGCCAAAACTGTGAAGGCTCCGCCAGACGAATGCAGGCGTGCGGCAGCTTGATGAGGTTGGCCTTCCATCACCTCTTTCTCGCGGTTCTTGATGGCCAGCTCGTCGGCGCGGCTGAACTGGTCGTGGCGCAGGCTGTCACGGGTGAAGGGCGGGTTCATGATCACGAGATCCATGGACGGGGGCGGTTGTGGGGTACCCTGCTCGTCCTCGACCTGTTGGGTCGCCGACGGCCATCCAGCCAACCTTGCTTGGCCTGACAGGAAATCGAGGCTGCCCAGGTAAGGGCTGTCGCGGTAAACGCCCAGCAGCGTCCGGTGGATGTTCATCCGGTTGAATCTGGTGGTAGGCGAGAGCATCCCGAGGGTGCTGGCCGCCATGTGGGTGGCCGTCAGGTTGACGTCGTATCCCCAGAGCACGTCCTCGACGAGCAACAGGCCCAGCGCTTCGTCATCGACGGGGTCAAGGTTCCCCCGTGAGTTGCGCAGGTCGCGGAGCCGTTCCACTGCCGCCATCAGCAGCGTGCCGGTGCCGCAGGCGGGATCGCAGATGCGCAGGGCTGCCACCACGTTGGGGTTGCTCCAGTCTGCGTCTTGGTTCCGAATGGCCAAGGAGGCCAGCAGGACGGCAGCTGCAGTCGATGTGTAGTAGGAGCCGTCGTATCGGGCCGTGTCGAGTACGCGGTGAAAGATTCTACCCAGCAGGTCGTGGCGCAGTCCCGTCACCCGCTCGGCGATGTGCGTGACCACGTTGGCCAGTGCCTGTACTGTTTGTCCGGTGTCGGGGTCGGCCGACAGTGCCGCCAGCGCCACCCTTCCGGTTTCGAATACCGGTCGGTAGTCGACGGCAAGGATGCCCAGCCAGGCTTCCCTGAAGGCTGCGATGGGCGCGTCCTGCTCGGCGCATGTGATCGCGCTGGCCGGCGGCCAAGGTCCGTCGAAGTCCTCGGGGGCTGTGGCTGGCAGGTGGTTCTGCACCCGATGGTGGAACAGCATGGCCGTGGCGATGACGAGCATTCCGCGCTTGGCGGCAACGAAGTATCCGTCGCCTTGCGACTTGTTGCGTTGGGAAGTAGCCGGCAAATCGAGTGCTTCCGCTAGTGCTCGCCTTGTCGGTGTACTCAGTCGTCCCACTGCCACATCGAGGGCTTCGGACAGCATCTGGGCTGCGGCGTCAGCCCCGCTCAATGAACGTGGGGCTTGCTGGACTGCTTGTGCAAGTTGCGACACCTTGCCTATCGACCAGTCGCCAGGGGGAGCTCCAGGCGCGA
This sequence comes from Dehalococcoidia bacterium, assembly GCA_965197635.1. Classification (GTDB taxonomy): domain Bacteria; phylum Chloroflexota; class Dehalococcoidia; order Lucifugimonadales; family UBA3495; genus Bin87. Next base: position 944,214 of record CBDANN010000008.1, on the reverse strand, counting down.
CCCTCAAGGTCCACGTCAGAGTGGAGGAGGCCAGGTTGTCCTCGGTAACGCCGACTGGGTAACAGACGGCGAACGCCGCTGTGGTCAGTTTCTGACGCAGGCGATCATCGGCGTCCTTGATGGCTTGCGCCTTGCGGTGAAAGCCAGTTTCGGCTTCGAGGACTACTCGGAGTCCTTCGACTTGGACGACCACGTCCATGCGACGCTTGCCCGCTTGCTGCTCGAAGTCGGCGTCCAGTCCCTGTTCGGCAAGGAGCAACGCCAATTTCCGGTTTTGAAAATCTTCCCTTTTGGTGGTCATCGGCCGATTGTACCTGACGGGAGCCGCGGAGAGTCACTCAGGTGCTTCGGGTGGTGAATTTGTCCACCTGCGGCCTTCGAAGTTCCCCGAGGTGCTGTGGCACGGGAATTCGGGTGCTTCGTGGCCGATGGCTACTCCGGCAGGTGGAACTTGCAGTACTCCTCGTTTTCGAGGGCGTCCAGCGGGCACTGCCAGCCTTCGTCGTTCCGGTAGCGGCACTGGATCTTCGGCTTCTCGATGGTTGCGGGCATGATGAGTTGTCTCCTCGGGTTGGTTTGCCTTCAGCTTTGCAGGAAACCACGTCAGAGCCACGGAGAGGCGTCGGGTGCTCTGGTGGTGAATTCATCCACTGGCGGCGTTGGAGGCTGCATTGGGCCTCGAGGCGCGGAAATGCGGGGAATTTCGACGCGATTGCGTCTCAGGTGTGCAGGTGCGGGTGCAGTGTCAGCGTTCCTACGTTTTCAGCTTCGGGTCGTTGTCGAACGGGAGGTTTCACAGCGTGGGGCTTTGGCGCCCGTCGTGTACGAGGTAGGCCCTGGGGGGTGGTCGCCTTCCCCGACGGTGGGCATGATGGCTACGGCCCGTTCGGTGACCCTACGGACGCAGGGTAGGGAGGTACTCCCCACGCGGTACTCGACGACGCACGTGCGGTGATCTGCCTTGGTGGGGTGGCTGTTGCGCCATGTGGCCGTCTCCGTTCAGGAGAGTGCCAGTTTACGCGCTGGAGCCGCTGTGCCGCCCTTCCGCGTCAGGGACGGGTTTCTCCCACGGCGGTGAGAATGCGGCCCCTACGGGGCTTGCTTGACGCGGGCCGACGCCTCAGCGCCGGTGTGCCTACGTGGGATACCTTTCGAAAGCTGGCAGATCCAACATCAGCTCGTTCAGGAAGTCGGTGTCGATGTGCGGCTCTCCCGACCGCTCCCTGAACCGGAGTACTTCGGCAACCAACATGGTGGTCGGTTCCGGATCGCGTTCTCCGTTCAACCAGCGTGCGGTCTCGACGATCATGTGCCTTGAGCCGCGGGTTTTCTTTTGCCATTCCTTGACATCGGGGTTGCGCCCCGCAAGGTATTCGTTGATGAATGCTTGGGATGCGTCCAGGTTCGAGATTTCCTGGTCAAGTTCCATCCAACGTTGCAGCCAGTCCATGGCGTTGATGTACCGCGCCCGTTCCAGCAGGCGGTTCGCTTCCGGCGAATCGGGGTCCTCCGTGTAGCTGTCTCGCCAGGATAGCCTGATCGCCAGCCCGCGGCGGATCTGCCTCGGTGTTGTATCGCGCTCGCTTACACGGAGTATCGCGGCGTTCCGTATGAGACCGTCTCGCCAGTCGTCGGGGACTTTGATCGGCTTGGCGCAGCCGTTCGGGAATCGGTAGGCGTTGACTCCGCCCTTTTTCGGGTCCGTTGTTTCCTCAGCCTTTATCTTGAACTTGTCGGGCAGCCATTCGATGAATTGTTCTTCCGACAATTCGATCCTGGCGGATTTCAGTCTCCGGCCGCCGGAGTCCCGTGCGCGTCCCCTGACGTGCGTGATTTGCTTATTCGTCGCGGCGCAGTCCCAGATGATGCGCACCCAGCACGGTTGCTCGGTACCGCACGTCCCGGACTGGTGTAAAACCGTCAGTTTAGTGATCTTTTCCCGTCGGCTCAGGAGCCCTTTCTTGCCAGCGAACTTCGCAGCGTCGCGAGGTGTGGGGAACTCCGCCAGCAGGTACGTGGAAGTTGGCGACGTCGTGCTGGCCTGCCATTGCTCAAATTTTCGGTACTTGCGGTAGCCGAGACATTGTTCGCATTTCTTGCACGACATCGGCGTGGTCCGTTGGCGGCCTTCGGGGTTGTAGACCGCGTTATAACGGTGCCCCAGTTCGGGGCACCTGTACTGTGCCAGTTCGTGCTGCGGTGTGTGCACGAAGTGCCGGCGCAACGGTTCAGAATCGTTTTCGTGCTCAAAATGGCCCGATTCCTCCTTTACGCGGGAGTTATGAATGGATTGGGCCATTTTAGGTTGGAAAGCTGTCTCTGAAGGATATTATCGGACTGCGTTCTTGGCAGGTTCTGCCTGTCGCGTTAGCATCGAATTCGAATGCGATATTCCTGCCGCTTGCCGGCATCGGAAAAACGGCAGCCGCCGGCGGCTGCGCGATTGCGCGGCACGAATTTGTCTCGCCTTCCGTAGGGGGTTGGGTGGCGAGGTACGGGTTGGTTTTCCCACCTGGGTCCGTGTCGTAAGATGATTCGCGGGTGCCGCCACGTCGGATGCGCATAGCGGACGCCTTGGCGTCGGGGCTGATCTGGACGGGTGCCTGAGCCATGCCGGTCAGGCGCCACGCCTGACCGGCGTCGGCGCTAGTGCCGACTGCCTGCAAAGATACGCTCATCCACAGCCTCGTAGCCACCAGATTTCGACCTGGTCGATGGATCTCATTATATTCATCGAGGTGAAAAGTGAAAGCCGCCGTGGGCGTGGGCCGCGGCTTCTCGCCGCGCGGGCGATGCCCGTGCCGTGTCCTACCCGTACAGCTCCGCAAGGTCGATGTTGACGGCGACGCACTCCTCGAGGTTCCACCGGACGGACTCGTCCTGGTCGCAGCGGCAGTCATCGTGGTCGTAGTCCGGCTCGTATCGAAGATGTGTGAATAGACCGCCGAGGCGGTCGGCCGGAATGGGTACCAGGCCGAGCTTGCTCGTCTCCGAATGTTCGACGACCCATGCTCGTGATGCCTTGTCCGGCAGCCCGTAGCGGTCGCCGGTGGCTTGGTCGGCGCTTGCCGCCAGCATGGCGAACTCGGGTTCATGTCCGCAGACGTGACACGTCATCATGGCGATGTCTTCGGCCATGCAGAACATTCGAAGTTTGAGGTGGTTGTCCCGACAGACTGACGGCACGGGGCCGGTGTAGAGCCCGTCAACGTACACGGCGGCGAGCGGCAGAGCCGGCGCGTCGGGCTCGCCCTCGCAGAGCAGGGACTGCATGGCGGTCCAGCCGCAGTTGAAAGGCGCTGGCGGCGGTGGGGCGTCTGGGTGGTTGGCCCAGAACGTCAGGGCGTGGACGGCGCTGTTCGCGGAGCGGTAGCAGCCCGTGACCTTCGTGAAGACCGGTCCGCCTTGCTCGCGGATCTGGCAGAAGCGGCACGCGCCTTCGGCCTGGGCGCAGTCGCACCGGTCGGCGTCTTCGACGCTGCCCGTCCAGTGCCGAGCGCTGGTGCCGCACACCATCGGCGTGGCGTGGACGCGACGGCCGTCGGGCATCCGACCGGCGTACCAGCCTGGACTGTCTTCCGGAAACGGGTTGCAGCATTCGAGTTCGAGCTTCGGCATGATTGATCATTCGGTGGAGCGCTCGGCCGGCGCGCTGGCACGGTTCTGGGTCTTCCTGGGCGTGTCGTCAGGAGTTTGCCGTCTGTGCTGGGAAGGCCCCAGTTTCCGCCGGAAACGGGCCACGGGCGCGTTCTACGGCCGTTGGGGCATTCCTGCACTGACGCGTAAACGGCGCCACAGGGTGCCGTTGGGGTGCAAGCTGGGCCTGTGACGAAACCGGCCGCTCCAACTGATGGAGCGACGGGCTTCGTCGTTGGTCGGTGGCGGTCGGGCGGAAAACCTCGCTGGAGTCACGGAGAGGCCCTCGGATGGCTCCGACGGTAATTTGCCCACCGGCGGCGTTGGAGGCCGCCCTGGGGCGCGAGGCGCGGAAATTTGAGGTATCTGGGTGAGCTGTCAGCTCAGGAAAACGCGTCGATTCTGGTCTCCGTGTTCTGTGTGGCGAAGTAGTACTGCTCGGCTGTGCAGGGGACCAATCGGTTGTCGTGGGCATCGTACAGCCATGTTGCGAAGGTTCTGGTCTGGTGGTCCATGACGACCACGTCCATGACGGTTTCCTGTGTGCCGTGGTTGACGGGCAGCAGCTTCGTGGTTACCCGAAGTTTTTCGCACCGACGGCAGCCTTCCATGACCCGTGTCCTGCGGTCTGCCAGGGAACTGTCCGCCGTTTCGGGCTCGGGAATGTTCTTGCCGTCCGCCCAGGCGTGGTTGTTCTCCATTGCGGTGAACAGTTCCTGTTCGTCGTTGGTCGCTTGGTCAACGCACTGTGCTAGCGTTCGGTGATCGGCCAGGTCTTGGGTGAAACCCGCGTCCGGCGTTACGCAGTGCAGGATTTCGAGGCAGGCGCACAGCGTGCTGTCGGGTGCGCATCCGCAGAACCGTGCTGGTCGGTCAAGCGTGTAGGGGTTTCCTGGCGCGATGGAGATCACGCGTTCGTTGATGCAGACCACGACGTCGGCGCCGTTCTTGAAGGCTCGTGTCACCTCGCTCTCCGTGAGTTCCCAGATGTACGCTGGGTTCTTCGCCTCGTATAGGCGGACGGCGTAGTAGCCGTCGATGCCGCGCTGAGGCACCGGGTGGATTCCGAATTGTTGGATGGATGCCAAGGTTTCCACGAAGCCGATTTCGGCGACGACTTCGGGCGGCGCGAATTCGATGGTGGGTTGCCTGGTGGCCATTGGTTCGCGTTTAGCGTTGGCTTGGCTTTTGGGCTGTTGCTTCTTGGTTTTCTTCCTTTTTGCTGTCATCGTCGAAAGGTATCTCCTTTAGCAAGGTGCTCTGGCATCCCTCGTGGACGAGGTAAGCCCTGGGCTGGTGGTGGTCTTCAACTTTCGCCACAACGGCAGCAACCGTTGCGCTGATTCGGTGGCCGAAGGACAGGCAGGTGCTTCTCACGGGGTACTTGCTGATTGGCATAGGCTGGTTTCCGCCATCTGTGGTCGCTGTTGGGCTGCACGGCAATGCCGGCCGACCTGCTTGAGGACTGACTTGCAGGCGTGATAAGGCCTGATTTCCGCCGGAAACCGGCCACGGGCGCGTTCTGCGGCCTTGGTGGCCGCTGGTCAATTGCGTCGGATGTTGCCGTCCTGGGTGCCTTTGGCGGCGTTGGGAGCGAAAGGCACCTCGAGTAACGTGGTGCAGCCGGTGGCTGCTACTCTCGCGGCGGGAACTGGAACTCAGGGCGACGTGGGGCGCCGACCACGCAGTGGGCGCAGTGGCGGTCTTCGTTGAGGGCGTAGTCTCCGACGAGGATCCACCGGCATTTGCGGCACCGGTCGGCGTTGCCGCGGTAGGCGAGTCGGATCTCGTCCATGTGCTCGTCGTCGGTGCCGAGGTGGGCGTCGACCACGCGCTTGACGTACTCGAAGCCGAAGCGTTGTTCCCAGTCCTTTCGGAACTGTTCCCAGGGCGCGTCCTTCTTCACGCGGTGGCAGTGCTGGCACAGCAGGTGGAGGTTGTCGGGGCAGTCGCCTTGGGTGGGATCCCTGCGCTCGATGATGGTGTCGCGCTTCTTGAGCGGCTCCTGGCAGTGCTGGCAAGTCTTGCCGTCACGGGCGGCCAGGGTGCGCCGCGTATCCTTGGTGACGGTTTTGATGACGTCGATTGCCATGGTCTCGTAGCAGAACCCGTCCTCGTGGCCTTCGGCGACTACCTCGCGTAGGGTCTCGTCGGTGAGAGGCTCCTTGGTGTATGGGTGGATCAGGACGGCGTCTTCCGGCAGGTAGCCTCGCTGGTCCCATTCTTCGCGGAACCACTGGAGGGTGATGGCGTCGTCGCCGGGGTACGGCAGGCGGGTCAGGTCATTCGATCCTGGCTTGGGCCAGTCCGCGGAGCTTCGGAACACGTGTGTCTGGAAGTAGAACGTCACGTTGTCGAGGTCATCGTCGTTGGCCATGATCCCGTGGGTGGCCATGTGGGTTTCGCCGATGAGTTCGCTGAGGTAGTCGTCGAAGCCGATGCGTTCGTCGCCGGACCCTTTCTCCCAGAACTTGGGTACCTTGCCGCAGACGGGGCAGAGGGTGGCCTCTTCCTGTTGTTCGGACAGGATGAGCCACGCCCGTCGGGGATGTCCCGACTTGGAGCATTCGTCGAGGGACTCCGCCGTGATCTGGTCCATCAGATCGTATTTCCAGTCGCGGTATGGGTCGTCGTCGTACATGTAGTCGAACTCGACGTGATCTTCGCGCTCTTGGTAGTCGGCCGGGTCGAAGTCTGGGGATCCCCTTTGAGTGAGTGCCTCAATCGTCATAGGGCCATTGTTGAATTCAGTGATGACCCACTTGAGGGAGTCGTCTTCCTCGCAGCGGCATTCTTCCTCGTGGTCGCAGTCGACTGCGTGCCTGACGTGGGTGAAAAGGCCTCCTCTGAGTTCTGCCGGTATGGGGACGACGCCCTGCTCTTCGGGATCGGAGTTCTCGATGATCCAGGCACGGTTGACGCGGGATGCCATCCCGCGTAAGTCGTCGGTTTCGGGGTCGATGCTCAGGTTGATGAAGGCGATAAACGGCGTTTCGCCGCATTTGGGGCACGGTGTCGGTGCCACGTCATGGGTGGCGCAGTGGTACTTGAGGGCCAGGTGGTCGTCGGCACAGGGGTCGGAGTCGAGTTCAGCGTGCTGCGAGCGGAGGATGGGATGCTCCGTGGTGCCCAGGGGCATGGGAGTAGCGTCGGGCTCGTTGTCGCAGAGGATGGCCTGCATGGTGGTCCAGTCGCAGTTGAAGGGCGCTGGCGGCTGCGGAGCGTCGGGGTTCGATGCCCAGAACGTCAGGGCGCGCACGGCGCTGTTCGGGGAGCGGTAGCAGCCCGTGACCCTGGTGAAGACGAGGCCACCGTCCTGGCGGATCAGGCAGAGGTTGCAGGTTCCGGCGCCGCCGCACTCGCAGGTGGTGCTGTCCTCGACGCTGCCCGACCAGTGGACGAGTCCTGGCCCGCAGGGGATGGCGGTGGCGTGGACGCGGCGGCCGTCGTCGAGTTGGCCGGCGTGCCAGCCTGGGTTGCCTTCTTCGGCGAACATTCGAATGTAGGTGAGTTCAAGCTGGGCCATTGTGGCTCTCCTGTCATCGGGTTGCGGGCGCGCGCTGGGCGGTTGTCGCGGGTGGCGCTTTGCAGGATGTTGCCAGCGTGCTGGGTTTCGGCCGGAAACGGCTCCCGGGCGCGTTCTGCGGCCTTTGGGGGACTTCTTTGCCCTTCGGGTGAAATCAGGGCGTGTGCGGCCGTCAGCAGCGGCGGAACTCCCGCTCCAGGCGGTGCCTCGAAACCGTGATCACCGTGGGTGGGCCGTAGGGACAGCGGTGCGGCTCGGGCGTATCGGCCAACTGCTCGATGATGGCCTGCATCTCTTGCGCCGTGAGCCGGTCTCCGGCTCGCACTGCCGCATGGCAGGCGACGGTGGACACCATGGTGTGGCTCGCCATGCCGCTCTGGGCGTCGTTGGCGTTATACGGCCCTGCGGTACTGCTGTGTCTGCCGGTCGATGTCCTGGCATGTGCGGCACTGGTTGGCCAGCTTGCCGTCGGCTTCCAGGGGCTTTTCGTTGCCGCACTCGCAGGTCCTGTCGAGGATCTCGAGGGCTCGGTCGATTTCTCTGGTTCGTCTCGTCTCGGGCCCGCAGTGTTCCTTCCGAATCTGGTCGAACCGCTGGGCGAAGCGGGCGAAGGCGGTTTGCTGCTTGCCGGCCCTGATGTCGGCTCGCCCACTGGCGACCCACTTGCCGAGAGCGTGTTTGGGGAGATCGACGCCGTGCTCTTTGGTGCGCTCGGTGATCTGGTCGTAGGTGCCGTTGGTTTCCGGCAAGACTCTGAGGACGGCGACGATGTTCTCGGCGGTGAAGTAACCGGCACCTTTCATGCTGCTGGCCATGGCGGCCTCCCTGTGTGCCAGTGGGCGGTGTGTGCTGCGTTTGGATGAGGGGCGCCCCGAACGTTCCTCTTCTCCTGCCGGCCCGGCAGGCCGTCATGTTGGGAAGGCGGCCTCCGAATGGAGTTCGTGAGTTCCGGCCCAGCTGGGCGGCTCGGGTCTCCGCGTGAGGCTCGCGTCGGGTCTGCCGGACAGGAGCTGGAGTGACGTTGGACACTGCCGAGAATCCGCCCTGGAGCCACGGAGATGCCCTCTGATGCCCTTGGCGTAGGAATTACCGTATCGGGCTTCGAAACGCGTCCTGGGCTACGTGGCGGGGAAACTTGGCGTGCTGGGTGACCTTCTGCGCTTCAGCCTTGTCGCGGTTCGCCGTCGCACGGCAGCGAGCTGCCTGGTGGCCATGTCCATCGGCAAGCTGTCCCAGATCACGCGCAGGCTGTGATGGGAGCGCTCCCAGGCGTTTTCTTGGGCACGAGGCCCTGTGCCCTCTGGTGGCGAGGCAGGGCGTCGCCGTGGCTGCTCGGCGTCGCCAGAGTCCCTGTGGATGGCCCTCGGGTCCTGTCGCTGCGGGCGTCGTTTGCCTGCCACGAGAATCCTCGCTGGAGCCTCTGACAGGCCCTTTGCCGTCTCCGGCGGACAAATTCCCACTTGTGGTCGGCAGGCCCGCCCAGGGCCTCGAGGCGCGGAAATTCGCGGCATCCCGTGGTGATTCCCTTTGGTGTCTGTGGGTGCTGGTCCAGGGTCAGGTTTCCCTGCTTCTGGCTGGGGCTCGCCGTCGAACGGCGGGCAAAGCGGCCTTGCTCTGGTATCCGCCGTGCACGAGGTCGGCCCTTGGCTGATGGCCGTCTTCCCTGATGTTCGCTCCGACCACCGCGACCTGCTGGCTGATCTGGCGGCCGCAGGACAGGCAGGTGCTTCGAACACGGTGCTTGCAGGTCGGCGTGGGTCGCTCTCCCTTGTCGTGGTGCCAGGAATCCTCACTGGAGCCACGGAGAGGGCCTCCGGCGCTCCCGATGTCCATTTCCCGCTGGTGGCCTGCGGGCCCGCCCTGGGCCTCGTGGCGCGGGAATTCGCGGCGTCCCGCTTCCTCCGCGACTGGCTCGCTCACCCGATGGGTTTCCAGCCGCTTCCGGACTTCGGGTCCGTGCCCACTGTCGTGGCAAGACCGCCCTGTGCTGGCAATCGCGGCGCGGTCGGCGACCAACTGGCGACTCGGGCGCGCCGCTCCAACCAACGCTGCGGTGCATTGTTTTTTAGCCCGTCCGGGCCGGATTATCCTGTTATGGCTATGTCACCCCCTGCCCGCAGGGCGGCGCCGGACATGTCCTGTCCGGCGCGGTCGGTGGCTACGCGTCGGCAGTTGCCTCGGCGTTCCTGACCTTCGTATCGCGCCGCTCGGTTCGCGTCGGTGAGGCGCCGTTGCCAACGACTACGGTTGTTCCGTAGGAACCCACGCTGGAGCCGCTGACAGGGCCTCTGGCGTCGCGACGGACATTTTCCCGCTGGCGGCCTGCGGGCCTGCCTTGGGCCTTGTGGCGCGGAAATTTGCCCTATCCTGCTTTCCGCGTGGTCGCCTCGTTCGCCTGGTGGAGTACCATCGGCCGCGCGCTTCGGGGTCTGGACTACCTTGTCATGGCATGCCCCCCTGCGCTGGCAATCGCGGCGCGCTCGGTGCCCAACGCGCGGCCTCGGCGCGACGGCCCAACCTACGCTCCGAGGCTTTGTTTTTTTACCCCGCCGGGCCGGATGATCCTGTTATGGTATGTCCCCCCCTGCCCGCAAGGGCGGGGGGCCACCTCCTGTCTGGCGCGGTCGGTGGCTACGCTTCGGCAGTTGCCTCGGCGTTCTTGACCTTCGTATCACGCCGCTCGGTTCGCGCCGGTGAGGCGATGCTAAACTAAAGCCAAGGTGGGATGTACATTTGCAGGGCGTTGGGAATCAGGCTGTGTGTTGCGGGGGAGACCTTCGGCCCTGGATTGCAGTACGGTCCGGCAGCGCCTCTTGACCTCTTCTTTCCGACTGGCCAGGCCGGCGAGGAAGTTGCCGACCATCCCCTGCACCGCCGCCCTGGTCCCCAGGCACAAGTTCCCCGTTGCCTCTTCCCTGGCCCAGCCCCAGATAGCTTCATCGCCATTGAAGTCCGGACTGTAGCCTGGCAGGTTCACCAACCCCAGGTGCAGACCGGGTGTCCTCAGATACTCCCGCACCGCCTCGCCCCGGTGCGCTGGCGCATTGTCCCAGATCACCATCAGCGGACTGGAGTGTCTGTCCCTCAGTTGCCTCAGGAAGGCGGCCGAGGTTCCGGAGTTGCTGTTGCCCTCCAGGTCCATCCACTCCACCTCGGCGGTCTCCAAGCACACCGCGGAATAGTAGCTGGCCTTCTCTCCGTACATAGGACCGGTGGAGGCCACCATGGCCGGCCCTCCCCTCAGCACCCACTTGCTTCGCAGTTCGGCATCGGTCCGGAAGGTCGCCGAGTAGAAGCCGAGATAAGCGAGACCGGCGGGGAATGCCTTTTTGTCACTCTGGACGTGGTTAACGAGGGCCACTGGAAAGAGGCAGTGGAGGCCGCAGTTCAGCGCTTCGGCAAGCTTGATGTTTTGGTCAACAATGCCGGAATTTTCAAGTTAGCCAATGTGGAAGAGACCTCCTCCGAATTGTGGGATGAAATCATGGGCATAAACGCCAAGGGAGTCTTCCTGGGAACCAAGTACGCTATACCCGAGATGCGCAAAAATGGGGGCGGCTCCATAGTCAACATTTCTTCCGTTGCGGGCTTGATTGGTACCCGCTACTCGGTTGCCTACGGCGCTTCCAAGGGGGCGGTGCGGCTCCTTACCAAGTCCACTGCAATCCAGTACGCCAAAGATAATATCCGCGCCAACTCCATCCACCCCGGTGTGATAGAAACACCTATGACCGCACCCAATCTGTTAGCTGACGAACAGGCCCGGCAGATTACCATATCCCGCCATCCTATCGGCAGGTTGGGGCAGCCGGAAGACGTGGCATACGGTGCCCTGTTCCTCGCATCCGACGAGTCATCTTTCATGACGGGCAGCGAGCTAGTGATCGATGGCGGCCTAACAGCCCAATAAAATGCGGTAACGTAACGAATATGACCCTTCGCCAGGTATTAGCCCGATCAAGATTGGACACCGATGATCTTGTCCCAGTCGGTTGACTGCTGGTAGGCGTAGGCGGCCCTCATGAGGAGCGGGTCGTCGAAGTAGCGGCCGACCAGCTGCATGCTGACTGGGAGACCAGCTGACGACTTGCCCACGGGAAGGGCGAGGGCTGGATGCCCGGTGTAGTTGAAGGGCAGGGTGTTGCGAGAGCCGCTCGAGTTCATCGTCGCCAGGTTCTCCTCCACAGCCTCCAGGTAGCTACCCGGAGTTTGGTTCTTGGGCGCCGTCATGATGCATGTGGGCATCACGAGCACGTCGAGGTTAGCAAGTACGGCGTCATAGGCTTTGATGTAGGTGGGACGCACATTCTGGGCCTTGGCGTACACCCGGCCGTGGTAGTTGCGCCGGCTCAACTCGGCGGCGATGAGCGACAGCTTGCTGCGTGGCGCAAGCACGTCGGCCTGAGAGGCCCACAGCTTGTTAATGGCGGCGATGACGGAGGCGGGGTAGTAGGTCCGGGCGAAGGCGCCGAAGAACCCAGTTTTAAAAATGGCAAGGGCGCCTTCGCCCGTGAGCGCGGCCTGGGCCGCGCGGATGGTGTGGTGCTCCGGGACGGACACCTGGGATACGTCGGCACCTGCCTCTGCGAGGACGTCGACCGCCGCCATCACCAGGTCGCGCACATCGGCCTCGGCATCGTCGAAGCCCTCCTCGAGCACCCCGATGCGCAGCCCGGACACACCGTCGGCCAGCCGGCCGAGCAGGTCAATGCTGGTGGGGACGTCTCGTGTCTGGCGGGGATCGTAAGGGTCGTAACCCGCCGTGGCCTGGAGGGTAGCCGCCGCATCCTCCACGGTACGGGTCAACGGACCCGTGTAGTCGATGCTCTGGTCCGAGCCGAAGCTGATACCGAAATGCGACAGCAATCCGAAGGTGGGCTTGTGTCCGACGATGCCGGAGAAAGCCGCCGGGATACGGATGGAGCCGCCCTGGTCGCCGCCGAAGGAGATGTCCACCTCGCCGGCGGCCACGGCCGCGGCGGAGCCCGAGGACGAACCGCCGGTCACGTGATCGTGGTCGTGGGGATTGAGGGGACGGCCGTAGTCGCCGATGGCGCCGCCGGTGCCGAAGCCTCCACTCAGGCCGTTCATGACGTTCTTGCCGATGATCGTGCCCCCCTCCTTCAGCACCCGGGTGACGACAGTTGCGTCGAAGTCGGGGATGAAGCCTTCGAGGGCGAAGGAGCCGAAGCTCATGGGTATGCCTGCCACGGCGACGTGGTCCTTGTAACTGACGGTCTTGCCGGCAAGCAGACCTTCGGCCGCCCCTTCGATTCGGCATTTCCACATCCAGGCGTTGAGCGGGTCTTCTTCCGCGCTCGGCCGGTACCCGGGCTCGCGGGCGGTAGAGACCATCGGAGGTTTGGGCTCCTCCAACCGGGCCTGCACGAAGGTGTCCAACTGTCCCAGCTGTTCCACCAGGTACTTCTGGTACTTAACGGCCTCATCGGGACTCAGGTGAATCCCCAACTCCTTGGCCACGGCCACCACTTCATCGACGTCAGGTACTGCGTGCATGAGGCTCTTCTCCTCTGACTGTAGACTTCCTGCTGTAGACTTCCTGGATCGGCGGGATTTGAATCGAGATTTTCCATTTCCACCGGTCCCGGCCTTATCCGATGAAACGAGAGGAGAGTACGCCCGCCCCTGGAAGCCTGTCAACAATCATCCCCCCGTCTTCAGGTTCGATTTCACCCTTCCCCAGCTTATGCGAGCATTATTCATCGTCATACAGAACCACGGTAAGCCACGGAGCGCCTTGCCGCAGAGGGGATCGCTCCGTGCCAACCTGGAACTCAGGTCAGGGTAACGCTCGTGGTGCGCGGGCAGGGTACCGTGAAAGGGCATTTTCCCCCTTGGTCAGGAATTCTAAACCCCAATCCACCGAAAGGATGAGTGTGTCGGCGTGCTGAAGGGATGAGAAAGTGCTCCCGGCTTCGGGGATAATGGTTTTTGAAACACAAAACCACCCTGAAGCAAGGAGCACCCATCGGATGCTACCACGCGAGCGTCCCGACCGCATCCACGTCGCCTTCGATGATCACCGGCTGGTGGCCAATGCTGGACTGCTGCTGCCGGTCACCCTGGCCCACCATTTGGGACTGGGAGAGCTGGTAGACCGCCATGTTGACCTGGGAGATGCGCCGGGTCGGGCGAATGCGGGAGACAAGCTGCTGACGCTGGTGGCGTCGGCGCTGGCCGGTGGCGACTGCATTGACGAGACGACGCCGATGCGCTGCGCGCTGGCGGGACTGCTGCTGTTGGCTGTGTGGTCAAGGTGCCATCCACGCTGGGGACCTTCCTGCGGAGTTTCCGGTGGGGCCACGTGCGGCAGCCGGATCGGATGAGCCGTGATTTGGCTGGCCGGCGCAACCGGCCTGCTATTCGATTTCCTGATACCCCATTTCAAACTGAGTCACTACCTCGGCGGTGCCGGACTTGACTGTCAGCGAGATCGTGTGGATTGCCTGTTCGCCGGTTTCGGCGGTGGGGTGCGGCTTGATCTTCGAGCAGGGAGATGTTAATTACGACACGGTCTCCCAGTCGGGAAAAGTCTACCCACCGGCCTGCCCAGTTTGATGGGGAGCATCGAAGGGCCCGAGGGTATTTTGCTGACGATGGAGCCGCGACGGGCCGTGTGCTTACGGTTTATTCTCAGCAGCGCGTGGTGCAGATGGTCGAATTGGATGGTTTGAAACCCAGTGGCGCAGTTCGTCAAGGTGAGGATGTGCTGTCTCTTGTTGACGGGCATTTGAGTCCACCGCTGGAGCTCAATGTCAGGCACAGGATGGACGGGCTCGATTTGATGGCCACCCTGGCGGATGATGCCGTTCCGGCGGTGTTCTTCGACCCGCAGTACAGGGGCGTGCTTGATAAGCTCGCGTACGGGAATGAAGGGAAAGCGCGGGGGCGGGCCAGGGCCTCAATGGTTCAGATGCCTGAACCGGTTATTCGTCGGTTCCTTGGTGAGATAGCCAGGATCCTGCGTCCGAGTGGTTACCTGTTCCTGTGGACGGACAAGTTCCACCTCTGTTCAGGGTGTACCAGTTGGTTCGCGCAGTTTCCGCTGGAGACGGTTGACTTGGTCACGTGGGATAAGGGAAGGATGGGGATGGGCTATCGAACTCGGCGTCGCGCTGAGTATCTGCTGGTCGCCCAGAAGTCGCCTTGCCGTTTGAACGGCGTTTGGAAAGGGCATGACCTTCCCGATTTTTGGTCGGAGAGGTTGCCCAGTGGGAGGCCACATATTCATCAGAAGCCGGTTGGCCTGCAGGCTGCGCTGATTGGGGCGGTCACCGAGCCGGGGGATTTGGTAGTCGATCCAGCGGCGGGCAGTTTCTCCGTGATGGAGAGTGCGCGTTCCGTCGGAAGGGATTTCCTGGGCGGGGACCTGGACGGGTGATGCCTGTTGGCAAATGGCGTCGGGGATGTCGCAGTCGCCGTTGGTCAGTGGTAGTCCGCTTGGCGAGTCTGCTGCGGAAAGCCCCAGTTTCCGGCAGAAACGGCGCCCGGGCGCGTTCTACGGCCTTTGGGTACCTCAGGGCCTGTTGTCGTTTAGGGCGATAAAAGGCGTTCTGACGCCGGTCTTCGTGGGCGTGGCGGTGAAAACTTGGCCCACGTCAGGTTCTTTCGGGGACCTCGAGGGCTTTGTTGATTTCTCGGCTCCGATTGGCTTCAGCGTCGTCACCAGGTTCTTTTCCAAGGTAAATGTCCGAGGCACTCTGGGACGCGTTCTCGTAGATGTTGCGTAAGGCTGGGATGGGTTCCAGCTCGCCCTGCCAGAATGGGAATCGTCCCAATTGCTGGGGCAAAGCCGCGTGCGTGTCTGGCGCCATTGCTGGGCCGAGGTCCGCGTCGTTCAACGCGGGCATTGAGTTCGCCCAGAAGTCCTCGCTCGCAGGTATGTTCGAGGATCTCGAGGCCGTGGACGAGCACCCGGTTCTGGTTGGCGTCTGTGTCTGCTTCGCCACCCTGGGACGTAGCGTTTGGCTCCACCTTAGGCGACGACCACGACCACGACCACGATCCAGTCGTGCTGATTTGGTTCCCCGATTGATTGGGGGCCGTCGGCGGGATTAGTACAGACCGGCAACTAATCCACCGCGCTCGACGGCGCCCCGAATCATCCGTGATCCATCATGAACAGGTACGCTTCTGTCACGTCGTCTCTGGACACGCCCACGCGGCTCAAGTCGTTGCGGATGTCGTCCAGAAAATATCGCTCACGGCTCATATCCATGACCAGACTTTGCACGCCTTCACGTCCACTCCGGTAACGTTCCCAGTCGTTGAAATGCTCAACGAGCGCAAAGTCCAGGTGTTCCAGCAAACGCCGAACATCTGAAGCGGTCAGCACTTCAGACACATTCCAGTTGGAAAGACATGACCGGTTCCCGTTTCTCAACCCAATGTCTTGCAGGCTCTAATTCCGATCTGTCGCGTGGAACCAATCGGTACGCAACGCCGCTCCAGTTGAGATACCGTCGCAGGGCTTCCTCCGTGGTGTAGTCTTTCAGCAAGAATTGCAGTCCTTCGTGAATTTTCGCTTCCGCCTCGTCGGTGGTGGCACCATAGGCCGTCAACGCGAAGTCAGGCATCCTTACGACGCAACTGTCGGCGCGTTCCTGGATCATCACTTTGACGTTGTGGAGTTCCAAGACGAGATTGTCCAACATGTAGAACCTCCTGGAACGATTTCTCCTGCGTCAGGAGACGCTGGGAAAACGAATATAGGCGACGGCAGTGTCCACGCTCTCATCATATCACCGGGGATGTCGAGCTGCCGCGGACGGCTTGGAGGGTTTTCAGCTCACCACGCCAGTTCTGTGCGTTCGTGAAGGTGGTGGTCGAAGCCTTGAGCGTATCGGTGACGATGTTGGGTTGGCGGTTGGCTCGTGCCGATGCGGCCTCCGGAAGGCAGGTTGCCTGACAAAACTGTTGTAACAGCGCACTCGGTACCGTGCGGAGTACCGGAAGCTTGACCGGTGACTTGTGTCGTCACGTCGTCCCGTTCTTGCCGGAACCCTACGTTTCGGTCTGGCTGAGGTAGATTCCTTCCGCCCGTTGGGACGCGATGGCGTACACTCCCTCCAGTGGGGCCGTCAGCTCTTGATCACCCTGCCAGAAGGGAAACCGGCCCAGCTGCTGGGGTAACGCGGCGTGCATGTCCGGCACCGTCGCCGCACCGAGGTCCGCGTCGGCCAACGCGGGTAACGGGTTGGCCCAGAACACATCCGGGTCTTCGGGCAGTGGCTCGGGTGCCAGCGGCGGCCCTTCGATGGTCTGGGCCGACTGGCGGAACTCCTCGCCCAGCAGGTGTTCGCGGTCCATGCCCCGCATCCGGAAGATGAGGAACGGGTCGCGGTCGAACTCCTCGCCCAGCAGCAAATAGACGGCGGCGATGTGCTTGCAGGGGTTTGACCAGTCTGGGCACGAGCAGTCGGTTTCGAGGTCGTCGCCCCTTTCGGGGAACATCGACAGCCCGATGGCTTTGAAGGTGTCCTCGATGTTCTCCGGCATCCGGCCGGCCAGCAGGCTGGCGGCGATGACCGGCTGATCGGCCAACGCTTGGCGCAAACGCTCCCAGTCGTCGGTGTCGATGGTCCGGACGCTAATCTCAACGTCGTAGGGCCGTTTGCGGCTACCCTGCACCTGAGCTTCGACTACGCCGTTCTGGATGTCAATCGAAAGGACCTGTCCCCGGCGGGCGTAGGAGCGGCCGCGGCTGAGGCGCGCGCCGATACGGAATTTCTCGAGGGTCTGGATCCACCGCTTGGCCCACCAGTTGGAACCGAAGTCGCCCCGACGAGACGCGGCCCTGATGCCGCTCTTCACGTCGATGGGGCGAGAGTATTCGTGATCGTAGTAGGTCATGGTTTTCCTTCTGATGGTTAGGAACATTGGAAGGTCGTTCAGTCCTCGGGTGTGGCGCTGAGGGCCAGCACCTCCCGCAGTTCGGTGTTCGAGAGTTCGGTGAGCCACCGTTCCGACGTGGCGCCCACCACCTGGTCAGCGGTCGCCTGCTTGGCCTCAATCATCAGGTCAATGCGGTCTTCGAGGGTGCCGGCGCAGATCATCTTGTGGACATGGACGTCTCTGGTTTGACCGATGCGGAAGGCGCGGTCGGTGGCCTGGTTTTCGACGGCCGGGTTCCACCAGCGGTCGTAGTGGATTACGTGGTTGGCGCGGGGCAGGTTCAGGCCCGAGCCGCCGGCCTTCAGCGACAGGACGAACACCTGCGGCCCGTGGGGGTCGTTCTGGAAGCGTTCGACC
Organism: Dehalococcoidia bacterium; assembly: GCA_965197635.1. Classification (GTDB taxonomy): domain Bacteria; phylum Chloroflexota; class Dehalococcoidia; order Lucifugimonadales; family UBA3495; genus Bin87. Next base: position 926,780 of record CBDANN010000008.1, on the reverse strand, counting down.
ATCTGGTCGCGGTTTTTGCGGGAAACGCCGCCGTGGAGCATCGGCGTCTCGATGCCGTAGGTTTCCTGCACGTGCTGCTGGATGATGGCCCCCATCTCGGCGAACTGGCTGAAGACCAGGACGCGGTCGCCGGCGGGGACGATCTCGTCCAGCAGCTCGTCGAGGCGAGCCAGCTTGCCGGAACGTCCGGCGATGGCCGAGTTGTCGCCCAGCAGTTGTCGGGGGTGGTTGCAGACCTGCTTCAGCTTGACGAGGGTGTCGAGTATCGAGCCACGGCGCGCCATGCCCTCGGCGTCCTCCAGGCGTGTTTCGACGTCGCGCAGTACGGCTTCGTAGAGGGTTACCTGCTCGTGGGTGAGGTTGCAGTACTGCTTGGTCTCCTGCTTGTCGGGTAGGTCGTCGATGATCGTCGGGTCGGTCTTCAAACGGCGCAGGATGAACGGGCCGGTGGCCTTCTGCAACTGGGCGGCCGCTTCGTCGTCGCGGTTGGCCTGGATGGGGTTGAAGTACCGGCGCTTGAACTCCGCCTGGGAGCCCAGCAGTCCGGGGTTCAGGAACTGCATGATGGCCCACAGGTCGCCGACGTGGTTCTCCACCGGCGTACCCGTGAGGGCAATGCGGTAGTCGGCGGGCAGGGACGGGCTGCCTGCGCCTGACGGGTGACAGGGTTCTTGATGTTCTGGGCTTCATCAAGGGTGACGGACCGCCAATCGACGGAGGCCAGCAACTCCTGGTCCCGCGTCATGGTGCCGTAGCTGGTGATGACGATCTGGTGGTCGGCGGCCTGCTGGGCGAACCGTTCGCCGCGTTCGCGGCTCGGACCGTGGTGCAGCATCACGGGCAGGCTGGGGGTGAACTTCTGCGCTTCCCGCTGCCAGTTGTTGATCACCGAAGTCGGGCAGACCAGCAGGTTAGGCTTTTCGTTGCCCTGCTGGTGGTCCCGCAAAATGGCGGCCAGTGCCGTCACGGTCTTGCCCAGCCCCATGTCGTCGGCCAGGCACGCGCCTAGTCCCCACCAGCGGAGAAAATCGAGCCACGAGTAGCCCAGTTGCTGGTAAGGGCGAAGTTCCCCGCTGAATTCGGAGGGCGTGTCCAGCAGTTCGATCTTGCCCTTCTGCTGGAGCGACTCCAGCAAATCATTGAGCCAGCCGGTGGTGGCCAAGGAGACGTGGTCGGCTTCCGCCTGCTGGTCGGCGCCCAGTCCGATTCGGATGACTTCCCGTAGGGTGGCCTGGTTGCGGTCGCGCCAGAAGTCGGCGGCAGCGCGGATTTCGTCGGCGTTGATTTCGACCCACTGACCGCGGAAGCGGACCAGCGGCACCTTCAGGTCGGCCAGCTCAAAAAGTTCCTCGGGTTCAATCACCTCGTCGCCCATGGCGACCTGGATGTTCAGGTCGATGAGGGACGCCATGGTCATGTTGGCGCCGCCCTGCATGGGAGGAGTGCGGACTTCGGCCCTAATGGTGGGACGGTTCTTTGTTCCCCGCCGGGTCCACCAGGAGGGCAGCATCACGCCAAGGCCGGCCTGCTGCAGCGCGGCCGCCTGATGGGTCAGGAACTGGTGAGCCTGCTCCGCGCCGAGCTTTGCGCCGGCTGGCTTTCGTTTGTTCAGGCTGTCGGCGATGGGCGGGCACACGGAGCCGGCCTGGGCCAGAGCGGTCAGCAGGAATTCGGCCGGGTTGAAATCCTGCGACATGCGTTCCTGGGCGTCGTCCGCCGCCAGCAGGAGGCTGTGGTCGTCGTGAGGCTGAAGCAGGTAGCGGAGGTACCAGTCCTGCTCGCCGAGGGCGGCCGGTGGTCCGTCCTCGTCAGGTTCGGGCGGTTCTTCCAGCCGCAGGCATAGCCGGTAGGGAGAGTTGGCCGCCACGGCGATGGGCCGGTGCCATTCCGACACCTGCCGGCGCAACTGTTGAAGCTGGGCGGCGGTGGCATGGACGAAGTCGTCCGCCGATGTAAGGGCGTCGAGCCAGGCTTCGTGAACGGAATCGGACCGTGTAGAGCCTTCGGCGGCCTCCTGGCGGATGATGTGGTTCACGATGCTGGCGATGAACTCTTTGAGGACGGCCTGCGGCGGGGTGGTTGGCGGTCGGTGGTCGTCTGCGCCGGTGAGGGCCCGAGCCGAGGCTGGCAGGGCTTTGGCAAGTTCAGCCAGCCGGTTGGCGTCGCCGCCGATGTAGAGCGGCGTCCACACGGCTTTGGTCTTTTCCTCGATTTGCGCCACGTTGGGCAGGAATTGTTGCCGTGCCGTCAGGGCGGCGGCGAACAGCATGACGTGTCGCCAGTAGGCCACGTCGTGGCTCAGCACGATGCCAGGTGCCAGTACACGGCCGTCCTGGCAACGTTGCAACAGTTCAATGGCCTGCCCGCTGGAAAGCCTGAGGATTGGCACGCGCCAGGGCTTGACGCGGGGTTTGGCCCTCGATTTGAGTGCGGGGCCGGCCAATGGTTCGGACGGTATCGGGTTGTTGCTCCGGCTGGGTAGCCAGATGGCGGCTTCCACCTCGTCGCCGGCGGAGTCCTCGGGTGTAACGCCGACGGCTTGGGCTAAACGCTTGGCGTCGGCGCCAAGGGGATGACGTCCGTCCGGCAGTCGGTGGGGTTGCGAGGATTGGTTGGAGTCCTCGCCCCACAGCGTTAGGTTGCCGTCCAGTTGGGTGGCGTGGATGATGATCATTGCGGCTCTCTCCCTTTGAGTTTTACTACGCGAGGCGTGCCACTGGAAAGGGGTTGGCGGTAGCCGAAGGCGCAAGACGTGGACCAGTTTCCGGCGGAAACTGGTCCCGGGCGCGTCTGCGGCCTTTGGGGTGCCGACCAAAGGCCGCGTGTACTGCTGTGCGCGGTCGTCCCATTCCTGTCGGAGAACCTTGCGCTGGCGGAACTACGTAGGCACAATCGCCTCGGCAGCCATGCGTGTTGGCGCCGGCGGCGGTGGCCGTCCAACGAGGGAGGTGCTTTATGAAGCGAGACGAGTACTTGGCGGATGAGCACGTCAGCGGGTTCACCAGGTGGGCGAGCCAGCTGGTCACCGGGGATCTGGGGTTGACGCATCGGTGGACGAGCGGCAGAGGAACTGATTTCGAGTGCACGACCCTCTACGGCGCGTTCGAGCAGTACCGCTGGCCCGACAACAGCAATGCCCTCGATTGGCGTGCGACGGCGGGACGCCTTCAGGAGTTCCGCGCCAATTTCGATGACATCGGCGTCATTGACAGCCGTGAGAAGCAGGAAAAGTTCGTCGACAACGCCGAGTCCATCATCAGGTGGGGCGGCATACCGCTTTCCAGGGGACTGGACGATTGGCGAAGAATGCCGCCGGAACAGCTGGATGGCTTGGTTGAAGACATACGGGCGAAGTTGGATCCGGAAACGGCGGACACCGACAATCTCTCCGTTTTCCCCTACATGGGGTCGGGTTTCAGCAAGGTGTACTCCGTGCTGATTGACGGTTTCCCGATCTACGACAGCAGGGTGGCGTGTGCTCTCAACTGCCTGGTGGAGATCTACTGTCGGCGTCAGAAGGTCCGACCACGGCCCGACCTGTTGAAGTTCAGTATGCCACCGCGTCGGGAGCCCAAGACCCGCTGGTACCACCGGTGCGACCGTCCGAGGATGAACAACGACGGTGCAGCGTACGCTTGCGACAACCTGAAAGCGGCGTGGCTGCTTCGGGAGATAGTCCGGGAACCCGGCAAGTTCGGGCAGGTTGAGGGGTTCGAGCCGGTGGACGCCCTGCAACACGCGCTGTTCATGGTCGGGTACGCCTACCTACCGGACAGCGCCATCTCCACGACGTAACGACTTGCTGGTCGGAGAGGGTATACGACGCCGCTCGTCGATCATGCCTTGCCTGGGTCGTCGCTGGGCGGGACGTCTGGCAGGCTTCGCTGTTCCACCTCGCTGCGGCGTGGGCGGGGCTGGCGCTTTCGCGCCGGACCGCCGATTTTGACTTGGGTCAACTGGCCGACGCTTCGACACCGACGTTAATGCTGATGCGGCAGTGGTCGCTGGAACCCCATTCGTCGATGTCGTTCAAGGCTCTTACGGCGACGATGTTGTGGAGTCCCCGGGAGGCAAAGACATGGTCAATTTGCACGTACGCCGCGGCCGGGCCGGAAGTGTGGAAGGTAGGGACTTCCAGCGAATTTTCCGTGAGGTGCCGAGGCACCGGGTCCGCTTGGCGGCCATTAGGGTAGCGGGGTCCCATGTACTCCAGCCCGAGGGCGTCGAAGCGGTCCAGCATGGTTCTGGTGCGGGCTCGGTCTGGGCCCGTGCCGTCAAACGACACGTTCAGGTCGCCGGCGGCGATTATCGGGTGTCGGGGTTCGTCAGCCTGAAAGTTGGGAACGAAGGCCGTGCGGTCGGAGAGTGCGCGGTGTACCGAGGCGTCGGGATAGCCGGCGTTTGAGTGGGTGTTCGGATGCGGGCCTTGCCAGCCGCCATACAACGAGGCCACGAGGAACGGCTCGGTGCCGTCTTTTGGCGTGATGGTGGCGACGTCGATCAGTCCTGGGGCGCTCACCGGCATCTGGTGTGGTTCGGGTCGGTGCCGGTGTGGCGCCACCTGCTCGAACCATTCGACGTCCACGCGGTCGGAGAGTTTCACCACCCGAGCGGGACGGTAGGAGTGGAGCGGGCAATGCTCGCTCAGCCAGAGCCGGTACGGGTTGACTTCGACCAGGTCTTTGATTTCCGGTGGGGGATTGCCTGTTTCCTGCAGAAGGGCCACGTCGGCGTCCATGGCCACGAGTTCCCGCCAGGGTTCCTTCCTTAACGCGATGTTCCAGCAATGATCCTCAACATGGTGAACCGCCCTTGGTCGAGTGTTTGGCAGAGGGCAGGGCCATCGAAAGCGGCCGGCCGCAACCTTCAAGACCCGCCAACTGGGGCGGAAGACGTTGCCGTCGTTGATGCGGCTCAGGCTGTTGCCTTTGGCGTAAGGACGACTTTGGGCCCCATGCCAAGCACGGGAAGGCTCTGGGCGATCAGCCACGTCATATGCCACTTTGCCCTTTCCCGCGGCGTCGGCGCCCGATACATCCGCCGTCGTACCTGAACCTCGTCCATTTGCTACCGCTCCGGCAGCGGGCCCATCTCAATCATGCACAACCGCAACGCCCAATTCGGTTCGTTCGCCGAATATCTAAGCCACCGCCAATTTTACCCAATGTCACTGCCGGTTTCACCTTGGCTTCGGTTTAGGGACGCCCGCCTCGGCAGCGTCGAAAACGCCCAGTGCCATATAATGGCGCCGCGAAAAGTAAGCGAGGTGAACGTGATGGCGGAATTGCAGAGGACGGCGGTAACCAGCGACCTGGCTCCCCAACCCCTGGGTGCCTATTCGGTAGGAATGTCGGTGAACGCCGGGAAGCTGATATATGTAGCGGGACAGGTCGGTGTGGATCTTTCGGGCGCTCTCGTGGGACCCGGGGATGCCGCAGCCCAGACGCGTCAGGTTTTTCAGAACATTGGCGGTGTTCTGGAATCAGCGGGTGCCGGGTTCAACAACGTAGTGGAATTCACGACCTATGTGGTGGGACGTGAGTCGGTGCAGGGCTTCATCAACGGAAGAAACCAAGTCTTCCCGGAGATTTTCCCCGACGGCGACTATCCGCCCAACACGTTGCTGGTGGTCGACGGTCTGGTACGTGAGGAGTTCCTGGTCGAAATCAAGGCAGTGGCCGCCCTGGCGTAGCGAGGCGACACAGGTCATTATCAGACTTCGGAGCTCGGCGCTCCGCGGGGACCGCGTTGCCCGAACGGCGCGACGAAAGAGGGTGCGCGTGCTGTTGCCTCACATTCGTCGAAAATTTGTTATGTTTGCGCGGTGCCGTTCCTGGCAGCAGTCCGCGCCGGAGGAATCATGCAGGCGGTTAAACATGGTTTCGCACAGATAATCAACGGTCCCAAGCAGTTTGTGATTCCGGTGTTCCAGCGGGATTACTCCTGGACGCCGGAACATTCCGACCGGATGTGGGAAGACATTCTCAGGGCTTCGGCCGATGCGGACGCCCAGCATTTCCTGGGGTCGTTCGTATACGTTCAGGACCAGGTGGGCGCCGGGTTTGGGAGCTGGCTCGTAATCGACGGTCAGCAGCGGCTGACTACGTTGACGCTGCTCATGATCGCTCTGCGGGACCACTTGGCGGATGTCGGCTGGACCGGAAACGTGCCCAGCGTGGCGCAGATTGATGACTTCTTTTTGAAAAACAATTTCGAGACCGGGGCTCGTCATTACCGGGTGGCGCTAAGGCGGCGTGATGACGCCACGCTGCGGGCCCTGGTTGACGGCATTGGCCCCGGGGAAGTTAGCGACAGCTCAGAGGCCATCCTGTCGGTCTACGAGCGTTTTCGTGAGCATCTTCGGGGCGAGGGCGTGGATCCGGAGACCATTTACCAGGGTGTGTACCGTTTGGTGGTCGTCGATGTGACGCTGGAGCGCCCAGTCGACAATCCTCAGGAGATATTCGAGAGCCTGAACTCCACCGGGGTCGATCTGGCCCAGAGCGATTTGATTCGGAACTACCTGCTGATGGGCTTGGGCGCCGATGAGCAGACCCTGCTTTACGAACAGTATTGGAGCAAGCTAGAGGACGTGTTCCGCGAAGCCGGGGGCGGATTTGAGGAGTTCTTGCGGGATTACATCGCATTGACGGAGCGCGCCACGACGCAGACGCGCGCGAACCGGGTTTACGGTGAGTTCAAGCGGTTTTGGCCGTCGGCCGGCTTTGGCGAAGCCTCATTGCTCCTAGCTGATATGTTGAAAATGGGTCGCTACTACGCGTGGTTTCTCCGTCCGTCGCTGTCGCCAGATCGGGAATTGACGCCGTCCCTGGAGTTCGCTCAGTCCGGCGGACTGGGGACCATCCATGCTGCGCTAGTGTCGCGGCTTTATGACCTCCGGGACCGGGATCTTTTGAGCGACGGTGACTTTACCCAGGCGATGAACTTGTTGAAGAGTTACCTGTTGCGCCGTGCTGTCCTAGGGTGGAACACTGGCAACTACTGGAACGTGTTCCAGCGGGTGGCTCACGCCCTGGAAGAACAGGCGGTGTTCGAGACTTTCAAGGTGGCGCTGGTCAGGGAGAGGGCGGGCAACAGGTTCCCGTCGGATGACGAGTTCGTGAATGGCATCGGGGAACGGGACCTTTACCTGATGAGGGTGTGCCGTCATGTCCTGAACACGTTGGAAAACCACGGCCAGGATGAGGTCAGTCCTCTGGGTAACTACTCCATCGAGCACGTCATGCCGCAGGCCCTTGACGAGAGTGGTGAGTGGGAAGCCATGCTGGGCGATGGTTGGGAAGAAGTCCATCGGACTTGGCTGCACCGTTTGGGCAATTTGACCCTGGTTGGTTATGGCCACAACACTCCGTTGTCCAATCGGCCGTTCCTCGAAAAGCGGGAGCATCCGTCGGGGTTCAAGCACAGCGCCGTTCGGTTGAACTACTACATACGGGAACAGGATGAGTGGACCGAGGAGCGGATGAGCGAACGCGGAAATGAGTTGGCCCACAGGGCTGTTGGGATCTGGCCCTATCCCGAGGCCGACGTGCTCCTGGTGCAGGACAAGAACGTAGCCGAGCTCAGAGCGCGTTCTGCCGGCCGCGACATCAGCAGTGTCAGCATGAGTGCCAGAACCCGAGCCCTGCTTGAGGATTTCCGAGAACGGGTTCGCACGCTTGGAGATGTGATCCCGGTCGTGGAAAACAAGTCACTCTGTTTCTATGACGAGTCGGGCGATTTCTTCGCCGAGTTCATTCCTATGTCGGGGTACGTGAGGCTTCTTGTGCCGGACCCCTTCGAGCAATTGGAAGATGAAGATGGTATCGCGGCGGACGCCAATCGGTGGTCGTACATTCCCGGCGCGGTTCACACTGATTGCGGAGCGGTGATCGACGTGTGGACCGAGGCCGGGGTCGGACTGACGTTTCAGTTGTTGCGTGGGGTCTATGCACGCTTTCAGCCCTGAGCGATTGTGCTAGATCTGTTCCGGTAAGTAACCGCGGCAGCCAGGTGGCCCCAGATGTAGGGGTGTTCTCGCTTCTGCGGCACGGCACGGCTCCTTCGTCGGGTTCGTTCCGCGGCTCCGCGGCTGGTAGTTGCCGCTGGGGGTGTCGACAGTCCGGCGACGTTTCCACCAATGGTATGGCGTGTTCCTACGTGGGCGGCGTGATTGACCTGTTCGGAGCGACCTGACGGTCAGGGACGCCACCCGCCGATCATGCCTTGCTTTCGTCGTCGCTGGCGGGGACGCCTGGCAACCTCCCTTGTTCCACCTTGCCAGGACGCGGGCGAGGAGCCCGACGTTTTCGGGGCGGACCACTGGTTTTGACTTGCCCTGGGACTTGGGCCACGAGTTCAAATTTCCCGTCTTTGGGGGTGTCCTGTTGAGCCATGGTGGCTTTCCCCTTCGCTGGCGCCTTGGCTGGTTTACGTGGCTCGATTCTAGTGATGTGGACAGGGGAACTGGTTTTCTTGGATCGGCGAGCGCCAGCCTTGGGCTGTTTTCGGGGTTTCCTGAGCTCGATCACGAAGGTGGATTCGAAAGTGCGCTCTTTACCATTGCCCGGGTGGGCGGGCAACGGCTCCCGCGATTGGTCAAAGATCGGGGCCAGCAGTTGGGTGGAGGTCTCGTCAAAGCACACCACCGGACGCTGGGGATCGTAGGGTTCGGCGTACCGGTCCAGCACGTCCTCCATCGCCGCCACGAACTCCCCGCCTACCTTGGGGATGCACCACTGCTGCTTCCGCCAGGGCTTGAGGACGTTTTTTTGAGCTTGAGACGCACCGTCTCGTCGGTGAGCGACGCAACCAACCCCAACTCGACCATCCGGTCGGCCAACAGCTGCAAGGTCCAGTGGTCATGGCCCTCCGGGGCGTCGCGGCACGCCAGGGCAATCAGGTGGGCCTCACCCCGATCATCCAACTTGCGGTACCGGTTGGCCTGGGGATGGTCGTGGAGCACACCGTCCAATCCCTCCTCGGCGTACCGCCGTTTGCTGCGGAACACCGTGCGCGGCGAGGTGTCCAGGGCCGCCGCCACCTGGGACGCGCTCCAGCCCTCGTCCGCCTTGAGCAGGATGCGCGCTCGGGCGAAGCTACGTGCTGAGCTTTTGCCGCTATGGACCAGTCGGTTCAATTGTTCGCGTTCCTCTTCTGTCAACTGTACTGGGTATCGTTACCGAGCCATGGCTGCTGCACCTCCCCCCAACCCAAATTTGCAGCCAGCATAGCAACTTCCTCCTTCGCGTTCCAAGAACTCTTAAACCTGCGTTGAACCAATACTAAACTAAACCCCAATCCACCGAAAGGATGAGGTTGGTGTCGTGCTGAAGGGTTGAAAAAATGCTCCCGGCTTCGGGGATAATGGTTTGTGAGACACCAAACCAACCCGGAACAAGGAGCACCCAACGGATGCTACCACCTGAGCGCCTTGAGCGCATCCAGGTCGCCTTCGACGATCACCGCCTGGTGGCCAACGCCGGACTGATCCTGCCGGTCACGCTGGCCCATCACCTGGGTCTGGGCGAACTGGTGGACCGCCACGTTGACTTGGGAGATGCACCGGGTCGTGCGAATGCTGGGGACAAGATGCTGACCCTGGTGGCGTCGGCCCTGGCCGGTGGCGACTGCATCGACGACGCCGACGCGCTGCGCGCTGGCGGGACCGAGCAGGTGCTGGGCTGTGTGGTCAAGGCGCCGTCCACGTTGGGTACGTTCCTGCGGAGTTTCCGTTGGGGCCACGCGCGGCAGCTGGATCGGGTGAGCCGTGAGGCGCTGGCCCGAGCCTGGGGCGCCGGGGCCGGACCGGGCGATGATCCGTTGACCATCGACCTGGACTCCACCATCTGTGAGACCTACGGTCCGGCCAAGGAAGGGGCGCGCCGCCACACCTACACCGGCCAGCGGGGCTATCACCCGCTGTTCGCCGTCGCCGCTGGCGCCGGCGACGTGCTGATGGCTCGGCTGCGCCAGGGACGCGCCAACACCGCTCGCGGCGCGGCCCACTTCCTGCGAGAGACGGTAAGGCGAGTGCGCTACGCCGGAGCCACCGGACCGCTCACCATGCGGGCCGACAGCGGCTTCTACAACCACGACATCGTCGCCGTCTGCCGCAAGATGAAGGTCCGCTTCTCCATCACCGTCCGCCAGCACGCCCAGTTGCGCAATCTCATCGCAGCCATACCTGAAGAGGACTGGACGCCCATCCCTTACTGGATGGAGGGCGCCGCCGACGTGGCCGAAACCAGCTACACTCCCTTCGCCAGTGAGCCCGATGCTGTGCCGGTGCGTCTCATCGTCCGAAGGGTGCAGCCCACGCCCAACTCCCAGCTGGCCCTCTTGGTCGACTACAGCTATCACGGCTTCATCACCGATAGAGACGGCGACACCCTGGAACTGGAGGCCGATCATCGCCGCCACGCCGAGATCGAGAACGCCATCCGCGACCTCAAGTACGGGGTGGGTCTCAACCACCTGCCCTCGGGCCGCTTCCCCGCCAACGCCGCCTGGCTGGCCGTCCAGACGATGGCCCACAACCTGGCCCGCTGGACCACGCGCCTCGGGCTGGGCGAGCCGGTGGCGACCACCAAGACCCTGCGCAGGCGCTTCTTCTCCCTGGCCGGACGCCTCACCCGCAAGGCACGCCGCCTCACTTTGCATCTCCCCCAGGGCTGGCCCTGGCGAAACCAGTTCAGCAGCGCCCTGGCCAGACTGCGCGCACTGCCACTCCCTTCTTGACCACGCCCGCGGCGTCTGACCTGTCCACCAGATTACCTAACTGTCTGGCCCAGCCGCGCCAGGCTCGGCTCCTGATGGCCTCCGCCGGCGATCGGCGCTGAAAATCGCTTCCCGCGCCGCTACTACGGGTCGTCAACATCTCTTTGGACCGGCATCCACGCCCCACATCGTCCATTTCATCGGCATCAGGTCCCCGCCAGCCCGATCCCTGGTCCCTCATCCCTCCTCTGACCGCCGCCACGGTTTCCCTTCGGTGGATTCGGGCTAAAGCCAAGGTGAAATGTACATATTGCTAGACCGCACCGTCGGTGGCGACCCCAGTTGGGGCTGAAGGTGGCATGAGGAGCTGTGGAGTCCTTTCGGACGGCTTCAAGATCCCGAAATGCACATCCCACCTTGGTATTGGTTTAGCGACACGATTCATGCTCGGCGAAGCCGAAGTATTCACCAACCAACTCCGTCTGCTGGCTAATCAGTTCCATCCCCCGTCCAGGCCGTCCCGAGAACCCATCACAGTAGGCAAAAACGACGGCTGATCCATCACCTGGTCACCGCCCCCATAGGGGAAGAACAATGCGCCGCCCAGGCAACATCGTCGTTCCCTGCGGCTCTCCACGATAGTATGTCTCCAAAGCCACCGGCCCACCGCCGGAAATGAACGCCAAGGAAAGGAGACAACAATGGCCGACAACTTCGACATCTTTACTACCATCCTCAACGAGTTCCAGAAACTCGAAGGCGCCACCGCCCGCAAGCAGGCCATCAAGGCCATCCAAGCCATCGACAAAAACCTGTCATCCACTCAGGCTGATATAAACACCACCGTCAAGGAAGCCGTCGAAAAGGAACGTAAGGAACACGAGGCTAAGGAGAAAGACCGCATCGACAAGGCCGTCGCCGAGGCCCTCGAAAAGGACCGTAGGGAACGCGGCGCCAACCCCCGGCCGTCCGCTCCTCAAGTAACCGCCGCCAATCGCTGAACAGGCGCGAAATCCCGCGGCGCATACCACTCCCGTAAGAACCACGCCGGCAACCCTGTCTTCCCCAACCTCAGCCGCTATCTGACAACCTCGTAACCCTGCCTTCAGCCTCACCCATGGACGCCACACATCTGGGCAAGAAAATCTTGCCCAGATGTGGCGCTTTTACCCAATCTCACGACAACCTCGTTTTTTCCACCAACCCCAAAGTGGTTTGCAAATCACCGGTCATCGCATTGTGCGTATCTCTACTCGTTTTGTGGTACATCCCTCTACCCAAGTGCTCACGCCGAAAATTGCAAATCCAGGGCACCAGTTACAGTAACGTCAGGGCGCCCTGTAACGTTTTTCAAAATCGGGCAAAATACGCCGATTTCGGCAAACGCCCAAGGCCAACTACACGCACGACCCCGCCGGTGTCGCAAAACGGCTCTCGGCGAGCGATGCAAATAGCTGCGTCCAGAGTGCAGTTGCGTTTTCGTAACAGTTCAGACTTGGGGGGAAGTGAGCAGCTGACGACAGGCGGCGAGAGGATTTAAACCTTGGGCGCGCCAGGTGCCGAAGATGGATGCCAGCGTCATCTTGCTCTCCGTGCCCTGCTCCGAGCGGGTGCCGCCGCTGACCTTGCGGCTGATGACCAGATGACGCAGGCTGCGCTCGGCGGGGTTGTTGTCCGATGGCACGTCTGGTTCGGCCACGAAGACGAAGAGTTCCTTGATGTGGCGCTCAATGCGCCGGCACAGCTTGCCCTGGACGGCCGACGGCTCAGACAGGAAAGGGCGGCAGATGGCCAGCAGCTTCCGCTCCAAGGCCAGTTGAGCAGTGCGCCGTCGTCGTGCCTGAGGATGAGAGAAGGCTTTGGCTTCCTCGTAGAGTCGATGGACTGCCGCCGCCCAGCGGGCCAGCGGGGCATCTTTGAGGTAGCGGGCCCGCAGGTCGTGGATGTCCCGCAGCAGGTGCGCCCAGCACCGTTGCTTGGGGCCATCGTAATGGTGGTAGGCGGCGTAGAAATCGCTGACCAGTACTCCGGAGAATGCCTCGCCCAGCGCTTCATCCACCACCGCCTTGCCCCGACCCCGCCGCAGGAAGTAGCGCTCGGTGGGAGTGCTGAAAGTCCAGACGTAACCGTTGTTCCCATTTTGACGCCAGCCGGTTTCGTCGGCGTGGACCACTGGGCTGGCGCGGATGCGGTCCACCATTCCAGCCACCGCTGGTTGGGCCTGTTGCGCGGTCTGATGAATGGCGCTCACAATGGCCCCCACGCTGAGGCGCAGCTGATGGACGGTGCCCAGATACCACTGGATGCTGCGGATCGGCAGGCGCCCTTCTTCCCGTAGCGTGGCGATGCGGCTGATCAGGTTGACGCCCAGGCGTTGGCGCCCCAGTGCCACGCCGTCCAGTTGCGCGGTGGGCACTCGGCGCCGCCGACACACTGGGCAGGTCCTGGCGATGAAGACATGCTCGGTGACTTGCACCGGAACCACCGGCAACTCGATGACTTCCCGAGTGCGCTGGGTCCAGCCGCCGGACAGGTGGGCGCCGCAATCGGGACAGTTCTCCACCACGTGCTCCACCCGATGGGTCGGTGTCATGCGCGGGCGGGCGAAGCCGTGGCGTCGCTGCTTTCGGGGCTGCTGCTGCGCTGGGGGCTGGCGGCCCGATTTCGCCTTGAGGCCGGGCATTCGGGGCGGGCCGTCCGGTTTCGCCTGGCCCTCCAGTTCGGCAATCCGCCGCTCCAACCGCTCAATCACCCGCTGCTGTTCCAAAACGGTGGCCTGCAGTTGGGCAATGATGGCGATCAGGAAATCGCGGTCGGCGGTGGTCAGGTCACTCTCAGTATCCACTCCCTCTATATGACATAACGACTGCCACCCACGCCAGCGTTCGGAAACCCGGATCCGGCCAATTCACCTCACCAAGTCTGAACAGTTACGCGTTTTCCTAAAGTCGTGCTTGAGTGAAGTACGCGCGCGTCCACCTTCATGCGTCCACCTTTCGGTGGATTATGTGGGGCACGGGAGTTTGACGAAATGTGAGGCGGTGTGTGATGGACGATGGGACGCGTTTTGGGCTGGATGAGCCGGGGATGTAGACTGGATTTGCTAGTGCGCTATCCCGTCATACGGCAGGTATAAAGTCATTGGTCCAACGACCGGCGCAGATGCATTAATCAGCGGGAGCTCGGAGCGCCTCAGCGCGACGATGCTGCTCGAGTTTGGGCTCTACATCTGAAGACGCGGCTGCCGGTTGTGGGCGTCTGGAATGAGTCGGCGTCCAGCACCAGTATGCGCCCGTCAGGCCAGGCCAACAGGTTCTCGTCGTTGACGTCGTCGGAGGCGTGCATCTCCGGCGTGGTGTTGGCGCACCTGACGATGCTGTTGGCGATCATGGTCTGGATCTCGCGCCGCCTCTTGAGGCTGATTTCCCGGTGCTGCTTTCGCAGATTGCGAGAGGCGAAGACGGCGGCCGGGATGGCGCCGCGTTCTACCCTGTGCATGAGGTACCTGTGGGTCTTGCCGTCGTGGTCTATTACCGGGTCGGCCTGGCGTTCTTGCGGCGCGGCTGGATCAACCTGGACCTGCTGTGGGCCGCGTCGCTGGTAATAGCCGGCGTAGTCACGCTGGTCTGGGCGACGGTGGGTTAAACCAACCCGTCATTGCGATTCCGTATTCGATAAGGGGGTGACAATCCGTTGCAACAGCCCTGTGCTATACTCCGGGCCATTGTGTGAGTTCAGCATGGGACAACACTTTGAGGGCAATAATGGGCCGTCAAAGAACCGGAAACGGCGTAGACAAGGTGTACTATGCATCCCAAGCATGGGTTGACCGCGCGTTGCAGGCCGACGATCCGCTGTTCACGCCGGGCAAGGCGATTTGGACGAGCGAGCGGCCGGGGGAAGTAAGGAGACAACGAAAGATGGTCAGGCCAGCAGACAACAGCAACGTGCGCCCCGTGTGGTTCGTCACCGGCGGTAATAATTGGAGAGATTATCGGTATTTCTGGCAGCATTACCTTCCGCCCCATAGCCACCTCAACCATAATGCTGAGATCAGTAGAATGCAGCCCGGGGACCGGATTGCCATGAAAGCCGACGAATTCAGGAATTATGCAGAAAATCGCCACATCAGTGTAGGAATCTACGCAATTGGCAGGATTACGAACACCAGAGACCACTGCGTAGATGTTGACGACGACTGGCTTGAGAGTATGCCAGATCCGGATGAGAATAGACCCATTGGCAATTACGCTGTTGCCGATATCTCCGATCGGTTCCTAGTGTCCTGTATTCGTAGTTCGCCGTATTACTTCGAGGCTTTCCGAGCGGATTGGAAAAGAGTTTTCTACTCGATACTGAGCGGCGCAAAGGCGGCGGTCGGCACTTTATATCCGGCGAACTACGAATACACCACACTAGCGAACCAGTGCATCTGGAGTATGGAACCCGACGACGCGGCAACGCGGGCTTTTATCACTGATGTTTTTGGCTCCGGAGCGGTTGACAGCAATCCTCCCGATCAGCCTTCACCCCCCTTCCCCACCCTCGCCAAGAAACTTTACCTTCCCGCCGACTTCCTAACGGAAATCAACACCCTGCTGGAAGACAAACAGCAGGTCATCTTCCAGGGGCCACCTGGGACGGGCAAGACCTATGTTGCCCAAGAACTTGCCGAGCATATCGCCGGCTCGCCAAGCCGCGTTACGCTGGTGCAGTTCCACCCGTCCTACGCCTACGAGGATTTCGTGCAGGGCTATCGTCCTGATTCAGCAGATGATGGGCAGCTCACGTACATGTTGCGGGATGGGCCGCTGCTGCGGGCAGCGAAAGCCGCAACTGAAGGCGGCAAACACTTCCTCATCATCGACGAAATCAACCGGAGCAACCTGGCCAAAGTCTTCGGCGAGCTGTACTTCCTCCTGGAATACCGCGATCGGGAGATAAACCTCAATACTCCGATAACCCGTTCCGCCTGCCCGAAAACCTCTACATCATCGGGACCATGAACACGGCAGACCGCTCCATCGCGCTGGTGGACCTGGCCCTGCGCCGGCGGTTCTATTTCGTGGAGTTTCATCCCGACCAGCCTCCAATCAGGGGTTTGCTCCGCAGGTATCTCAGTGAGAAATCTCCCGGCATGGAGTGGGTGGCCGATGTGGTTGACGGGGCAAACGCGCTACTGAGTAATGAACCGCACGCCGCCATTGGGCCCAGCCACTTTATGAAGCCGGGACTTGACGACACTGCCGTGCGGCGCATCTGGAAGTATGGCGTCTTGCCCTACATTGAGGAACGGCTTTTCGGGCAGGACGCGGCCCGGCTCGCGGAGTTTGACCTCGATAGGGTGAGAGGCAACGAGCCCTCCCCTCAGCCCTCTCCCACAGAGCAAGAGGTAGTTTGGGACGCCCCAACCGATGCGTGAGATAAACCTCAAGGAATGGCAGCCGTGTGAGCCTGTCTCGCTGTCCGTGGGTGAGCGCGATGCGCTGCGCCAAGCAGTGCCGATGGAGGCCATCGAATCTGTTGCAGGTACGGAAAACGAATATCGGTTGAGGCCGGGCTCTCATATCGGGGCGGTCGAAGTTGGCGACCTCTCGGTGCTCATCGAGCCGAAAATCGGTATCCCGCAGGTGTTGTCCCTGGCTTGCTACGCCATCGGGAACGTCAACTTCCAGAGGGAAGATTTCGATTACCGCGAAGAGTGCGCGCTCCCCGATGCGCTGGCCATAGCGCTGACCCGCCAAGCGCGCCAAGCGTTCGCCCGCGGCCTGCTACACGGCTACCGCACTGAGGAAGAGGCGCTGTGCACGGTGCGGGGGCGCATCCGGTTTGATGAGCAGTTGCGGAGCCGGTTTGGCGTACCGTTGCCGGTGGAAGTGCGCTACGACGAGTTCACCGATGACGTGCTCGCCAACCGGTTAGTAAAGGCGGCGGCCTATCGGCTGGGCCGTACCCGCCTGCGCTCTGCCCTGGCCCGCCGGAACTTAGGGTGGCTGGCGTCTATGCTTGAGGACGTATCGTTGGTTGAGTTCCCGCCCAACGATGTCCCGGAAGTGCGATATGACCGACTGAACGAACACTACCGGGGCGTCGTGGAGCTGTCGCGGCTCATCCTGCGGCACGGCGCGTTTGAGTCGGGCCGGGGAGCGGTTCGAGCCTCCGGGTTCCTGATGGATATGAACGTGGTGTTCCAGGAATTCGTTACGGCTGCGTTGCGGGAGGCATTGGGAGTCTCACCTAAAGTATTTCTGGAAAAGCGCATCCCCGACCTTGATTGTGAAGGCCGCATCCACCTCCGTCCGGATCTGACCTGGTGGGATGGTCGTGCTTGTATTTTCGTGGGAGACGTGAAGTACAAGAACATCACGGGCGATCGCGTCCCTAACGCCGACCTTTACCAGATGCTGGCCTACTCTACCGCCTTGGACCTGCCGGGCAGCTTGCTGATTTACGCAGAGGGCGAGGCCGAGCCCCGTGAATACCGCGTCCGGCACTCCGGCAAGCGGCTGGAAGTTGCCACGTTGGACCTCTCCGGCTCGCTGGACGAGGCGCTCATCCGCGTCAAGGGGTTGGCAAAGAAGGTCGTCGCGTTGCGCGACAGGGCACGCGCCACGGAATCAGTTCCAGCCCTTGGGTAATCCCGTCCGTCGCAGCGTCTCCTCCAGCACCCGCTCCGCATCCTCCGGCCCGCGCACCAGCAGATGCGGTCGCGGCACCGGCTGATCGGCAATCGCCATCCGGGAATACACTTCCCAACCCGCGTCGCTCTGCGTGGCGTCGCCGACGCCGGAAGCACGGTCCGCCAGGCGCTTCCAGACCAATCCGGCGCTGGCAGTGAAACGGATGATCAGAGGATCAACGCCCACCGCCTCGGCGGAAGCATACAGCGGCTGGCGGACGCCCTCGTTTAGGTTGGTGGCGTCGAAGATCACAGAATGACCGTCGCGGAGATAACCCCGGGTCAGCACGTGCATCGCGGCGAAGACGCGCCGATGCTCCCGCCGGCTGTAACTGGGTTGGGCAACCAGCAGCTTTCGAGTCCGGTCGCTGTTCAGCCAGACAAACGGAGCGTGAGCCACCAACTCACGAGCGAAGTGGGACTTGCCGGTGCCGGGCAATCCGCACAATATCACCAAGCTTGGCGTATCGACTTGCAGCGAAGGAAGATCGCCGGCCAATGCTGCCCGGAGCAGCGACAAATCTCTCGGACGCAGCCCTCCGGCCGTCCAGAACTTGCGACGGGACCGTGGCGCTGAACTGGACAATGCCGCCCACCTGTTTTGCCGCTAATGGGTTTGCGCTACGATAACAGCGCCCCTAACGCGTACTGGATCACTATCAGCACTACCATCACCACCAGGGGGCTGAAATCAATCATCCCCGTTTGCGGCAGCACCCGTCGAATCGGCCCCAGCACCGGTTCAGTGAGGGAGAACACCACTCCGTACAACCGCACCAGCACGTCGGGCGCCCCGTTTCCCTGCGTCGACATGTATTGTACGACGACACCGAGGATGATGCGGGCCAGCAACAGCAGATAGCACAGCGTGATGACTAGTCTGAAAAGTTCCAACATGGCGAGTTACGCAGAGCCTGCCGGTGATCAGATCTGTCCCAGCCGGATCGATTTCAGATACGCGGCGTTCACCGCATCCACCAATGCCGCCGGTACGCCGGCCCGTTCCAGCGCCTGCAATCCCTCGGCGGTGGTGCCGCCGGGCGATGTCACCATATCCTTCAACTCGCCCGGATGTTTGCCCGTCTCCACTACCAGTTGCACGCTGCCCTTCACCGTCTGCAACGCCATCCGCCGTGCCACGTCCCGGGGCAGACCCACGTACACGCCAGCGTCAATCAGGGCCTCCACGATGAGAAACACGTAGGCTGGCCCGCTGGCGCTCAGCGCCGTCGCCATGTCCATGTACTTCTCGTCGTCAACGTAGATCTCGTCGCCGATGGTGGACAGAATGGCCGCGGTGGTGTCCCGATGCGCCTGGCTCACCGTCTCCGCACAAGTCCACATGGTCATGCCGGCTCCGATCTGCGCCGGTGTGTTGGGCATCACCCGTATGATGCCCGAATGCTTCATCCCGTCGGCCAGCGCCTTCATCCGTGTCCCGGCCACGATCGACAACAGCGACTGCTCACCGGCGAACGACCCGCCGATGTCATCATATACCTTGTGCAGGTCCTGCGGCTTGACCGCCAGCACTACCAGGTCGGAAGCGCCGACCACCGGCCCGTTCCCCTGAGAAACCCCCACACCATACCGTTCGGCCAGATAATCCCGCCGCGCCGGCACCGGCTCTCCAATCATCACGTCGCCGGCCTGCGCCACCCCGCCGTCAAGCATCCCGCCGAGGATGGCCTCGGCCATGGTGCCGCCGCCGATAAACCCGATGTTCATCTCCCTACTCCTCGCCCCAGCCGTCGGTCAGGCCGTCGCCCCGGGCGAACGCCACCGCCATCCGTATCGACTCCACCATAGAGGTGTGATCGGCCACGTTCTTGCCGGCGATGTCAAAGGCCGTGCCGTGGTCAACCGAGGTGCGGATGAAGGGCAAACCGAGGTTGGCGGTGATGCTTTCCTCAAATCCGTACACTTTCACCGGAATGTGCCCCTGGTCGTGGTACATGCACAGTGTCACGTCGTACCGGTCCTGGATCGCCTGGTGGAAGATTATGTCCGCCGGCACCGGCCCGATGGCGTTGATGCCCTCGCCCTGCGCCTGCTGCACCGCCGGAGCGATCTCCTCGGCCTCTTCGCTACCCAGCAGACCGCCGTCGCTGCCGTGGGGGTTCAGCGCCGCCACGCCGATGCGAGGATTCGTAAAACCCCACTTGCGGAAATTGTCGTCGGTCAGCCGCAGGTAATCGAGTATGCGGTCCTTCTTCACGTAGTCGCAAGCCACCCGCAGCGAGCGGTGGGTGGTCAGATGCACCACCCGCAGGTTCTTCGCCATCAGCATCGTGGCAACGGTCTTCGCGCCGGAGAGTTCCTGCAGTAGTTCCATGTGTCCGATGGCTTCGTAGCCCGCCAGCGCCGCGGCTTCCTTGTTCAGGGGCGCGGTGGCCAAGCCGTCGACGACGCCGGCCATCGCCAGCTGCCCGGCCTTGCTCACCCACTCCATGGACGCCTTGCCGCACGGCACGCTCAACTGCCCCACGGTGATGTCCTCCGGGTTCAGGTTCCCGATGTCCACCACGTCCACCACCGATGGGTTCTCGCCGGCCGAGGTAGGATCGTCGGTGCAGTTGATGGCCATGGGAAGCCCGGTCAACTGCGCCGCCTGCTCCATGGCGTGGACATTGCCCACCACCACCGGTCGGCAGGCCGCGTACACCCGAGGGTCGGCCAGTGCCTTCACGACCACCTCCGGCCCGATGCCGCAGGGGTCGCCCATAGTGATGGCGATAGCCGGACGTTCCGCGCTGAAGTTAGTTGCAGATGCCATGTTGCGCCTCGTGTAGTGGTGGAGCCGATTGCAGTCAAATGCGCCCCCGATTATAGCACGCTGATATTTTGCGGAATCTGGATCACCGGCTTCCCGTTTTATTCGGGACCCGCCCCATTTGTGGGAAACTCCCGTTTCAGCAGGCGCCGCGTCGAGACCAACCGATAGTTGACCGGGTCAACCATCAGAGCCAAGTCTTCCAATGTCGTCGCTCCCATCATATATTCACCGTCCGGCCCGGAAATCACGCGTGCGCGCCCGATTTGGTCCGTGATGGCGAACGCCGCCTAATACTACAGTCGCGCTTGCCTTTGGTAGGATAGGCCCATGATTACTGGTGAGAGTGGAGGGGTTGGAAATGGGTCAGACATTACTGGAGCGAGAGGCCGTGCTGGAGGAAACGCTGGACTGGGAGGCTGGGCTCCAGGCGCTGCACGGGCGTATCGCGTCGCGTTTCAGCCGCAGTGAGTCTCGGCAGCGGGCGCTGGCGTACCTGCAAGGATTGCTGGGGTCGGTGGAGCGCAAGAACGGGTGGCAGTTGGCGGAATATGCTGGCGACGCCACGCCCGACGGTGTGCAGCGTCTGCTGGCGGTGTACCACTGGGACGCGGACCAAGTACGGGACGACCTGCAAGGGTACGTGGTGGAGTATCTGGGCGACCCCGGCGGGGTGCTGGTGGTGGATGAGACGGGGTTTCTGAAGCAAGGCCAGAAGTCGGTGGGGGTGAAGCGTCAGTACAGCGGAACGGCGGGGAAGGTGGAGAACTGTCAGATCGGAGTGTTCCTGGCCTATGGCAGCCGCCACGGCGCGGCCTTTCTGGATCGGGAGCTGTATCTGCCCCAGGAGTGGGCGGAGGATGTGGAGCGGCGGCGGGAAGCCGGTGTCCCGGAAGGGGTGGTCTTTCATACCAAAGCACAACTGGCTCAGGAGATGATCGCCCGCGCGGTGGCGGTTGGGGTGCCCTTTGCCGGGGTAACTGGGGATACGGTGTACGGCAATGCGATTGGTCAAAGATCGTGTCAACTGCGACGGTGGCTGGAGGAACAGAGCCTGTCCTACGTGCTGGCGGTGAAGAACAACGAGCCGCTGTGGGCGGATACGGAGGATGGCTCGGCACAGGTGGCAGCCCGTGAACTGGCCCAGCAGATACCCGATGACCGGTGGCAACGTCTGAGCGCTGGGGAGGGCAGCAAAGGGCCGCGCCTCTACGATTGGGGTTGGTTGCCGATACGACCCTGGTCGGAGCCAGGTCAGGGGCATTGGCTGCTGGTGCGTGCTTGGTCAAGGGTTCGGGCATCGCCGATCCTGAGGAGCTGGCCTACTACGCCTGTTTTGGCGCAGCGGAAACGCCGCTGGCGGAACTGGTGCGCGTGGCTGGCACCCGGTGGATCATCGAAGACGCCTTCAAGGAGGCCAAACAGGAGGTGGGGCTGGATGAGTATGAGGTGCGCCGGTGGGTCGGCTGGCACCGGCACATCACCCTGGCCATGCTGGCCCATGCCTTTCTGGCGGTAATCCGGTCCTATGCCGCCGGTGGCGACGGTAAAAGGGGGACAGGTTCCCGGGAGAACTCATCCCGCTGACCGTGCCCGAGGTCAGACGGTTGCTGTGCCGGCTGCGGTGGCTGCCACGGGGCAGTCCTGCCCTGACCATCCATTGGTCAGGCTGGAGACGGCGGCACCAGGCCCGGGCCATGCAGTGTCATTACCGGAGACGCCTTCAGAAACCTTCATCACAAGCGCGACTGTAGTACTAGCCCGTTTCGTACTCAACAACTTCGCCCCCGGCTAGTATTGGTTCAAGTCAGTAATAGAGGTACTGTGGGTTCCGTGGTGGAAGTCAGTATGCTGGCTGCAACATCGAATTGCGGGGATGTGCAGCCGCCATGGCTCGGCAACTATACCCAGTACAGTTGACGGAAGCAGAACGGGAACGACCGAACCGACTGATCCGTGGCGGGAAACACTCGGTGCGGATCGCCACTCGGGCTCGCATCCTGCTCAAGGCGAATGAAGGTTGGAAGGCGCCACAGGTGGCATCGGCTCTGGACGTGTCCGAAGGCACAGAATACCGCATCAAACGGCGGTACGCCGAGGAAGGGTTGGACGGCGTGTTGCAGGATCGGGTCCAGACCAACCGGTACCGCAAGCTGGACGACAAAGCAGAAGCCCACCTGGTTGCCTTGGCGTGCTCGCCAGCCCCGGAGGGCCACGACCACTGGACCCTGCAGTTGCTGGCCGACCGGATGGTCGAGTTGGGGTTGGTTGCGTCGCTGACCTACGAGACGGTGCGTCTCAAGCTCAAAAAAACGTCCTCAAGCCGTGGCGGAAACAGCAGTGGTGCATCCCCAAGGTAGGTGGGGAGTTCGTGGCGGCGATGGAGGACGTGCTGGACTCTATGCCGAACCCTACGATCCCCAGCGTCCGGTGGTGTGCTTTGACGAGACCTCCACCCATTTGCTGGCCCCGATCTTTGACCAATCGCGGGAGCCGTTGCCCGTCCAACCGGGACGGCTCCGACGGGAAGACTATGAATATCGCCGTGCTGGTGTCCGCAACATCTTCCTGGCCGGTGAACTCCGGGCGGGCTGGCGCCACCTGGCGATCACCGAGCGGCGCACCATGGTGGACTTCGCCCACCAGATGCGGTGGCTGGTGGATGTGGCCTATCCCCACGCCCCAGTGGTGCGTGAGGTCCTCGACAATCTGAACACTCACCGCATGGCTTCTCGGTACGAGACCTTCGCGCCCGCCGCGGGCCGACGCATTGTGCGACGCCTCGAGTTCCACCACACGCCCAAACACGCCAGTTGGCTGAATCCTGTCCTGAGCTTGCCGAAGGGATGGCGGAGATTGAGTTCAGCATCATGACCCGAGCCGGCTTGCGGATGCGCCACGGCGACGACGTTGCGCTGGCTCGCGCCATTGGCGCCTATGCAACCCAGCGCAATGCCGCCCAAGCCACCATCAACGGGCGCTTCACCACCCAGGATGCCCGCACCGAACTCCATCGCCTCTACCCCTGCCATTCCAAGATTGATTGAGTACTAAACCAATACCAAGGTGGGATGTGCATTTCGGGGAGATTGACGATGACCGAAAGGACTCCACGGCACCTCATATCACCTTTAGGCCCCAACTGGGTGGGCACCGATAGTGCGGTCTAGCGATATGTACATTTCACCTTGGCTTTGGTTTAGATCTCTCACGCCCATCATTAACCCCTTGCAACTCCCGAGATAGTGCCATTTCACCTTGGCTTTGGTTTAGATCTCTCACGCCCATCACTAACCCCTTGCAACTCCCGAAACTATGCAACCCAACTGGCCCCAATTTACCCGTATCACCCTGCACATTTCACCTTGGCTTTGGTTTAGTCTTTCACGAGCACCTTGACGTGCCCAACGACGAATCCATCCACCGTGGACGAATGGACTATCTCCTGCCAGAAGTTGATCTCGTCGTCGTCAGTTCCAGCGGTCAATGTTACCGTTTGCGGACTGGCCCAGTTTTCCGGTGTGAAGGCGAGTTCCTGCACGCTGGCGGTCAGATGGCTGGGTGGCAAGATCCGCAGTGTAACTGCAACATCGTCCTCCGGTTTGGAACCCAGCGCGACAGTATAGGAACCGGTCCCGCCCTCCGCGATGTTTAGGCTGTGATCACTGAGCACCGGCCATAATTTCGGTACGTCTTCGCTCAGTGTTGAGGGGTTGGCGACCCCTTGGTCGTTGAAGTGCATCAGGGCATTCCCACCATCATCGACTAGAATCCCGGGCAGGTCCCTGGTGAACACGTCATCGTGGCTGACCGTGACTTGTTGTCCCGGCGTAATCGGGGTATCCATCTTGAAGATCAGGTCTGCCCCGGCAATCGTCGGTCCGAGCGTATGGCCCCGGTGCCCATCCACGAATATGTCAATCAGGACGCGCGGGAAAACGCTCACGTCGATTTCGAGGAATCTGCCCAACGTTCGCAGGTCGGGCCGCACATGTACGTTTTCGCTGAATGTGATTGTTACCTCCGCGCCATCCTCTGAAGTCCGTGCGCTTTGAAGCACCGGTGGCACCGCTCCTACCAGATGTTCCGCGAACGTTGCGGTGTCGTGGTGCAGATTGGGCCCATTGCCGTTGGTATCTAGGATGGTGCCGCCGCGCAGGTCCAGGGAATTCTCCACCACTGATATTCCGTTGTCGTCCTCGTCGCCCTCCTGGACTGTGTATGCGAATACCAGCCCTTCGCCAGTGGTGTCGGACGCCTCGTCGGACGACCCATGCACGCTTTGGAAATCGGCGGCTGCAATGGCGCTGTTCAGGTCCAGAGACAGCCAGGGTGTTCCCGTTACCCCAACCTCGTCGTCGAACCGGACCAGTATCTCGATAGTGTCTCCCACCTCGTAGGTATTGTCATCTCCCGGGTGGGAGGCGACCGAGATCCCGGTCACGTAAGTCCGACCGGCGACCAAGTGTCCTTCCTGGCTCTCGAAACCGGAATACGCCACATCCAACTCTATTTCTCCCCCCGCGGATTTCATGCTGGCCTCGCCGAACCCGCGGGGTTCCTGGTCGGGCAGGGCGAATCCATTGTCGTCGAGGTCATGTTCCTGCACGTCGTAACTGAACATGACGGTGTTGGTGCCAGACCCGCTGCGGTAAGTTGCTTCTTCATACAGATCACCGATCTCCAGGGCGATGGACGGTGTGCCCTCCACCAGCACGGGTCGGTCGAATGCCAGGGAAACCGAAATGGTTTCACCCGCCCGGTACACCCCTTCCCGAGATGGCGTGGACGTCACAGCGGTGTCGGTAACGTACGGTCGGCCATCGACTTGATGGCCGGCATGGCTGGCGAAGCCAGGGATGTGGCCGGTTACCCGGTTTTCGGTCCCCGCCTGGTAAACCCGGGCTGTGCCCTCAAATCCGCCGCTTTCTCGCACCATCAGAGCGACGCCGTCGTGGTCCACGTCAGTGAGCTGTACGGTGTATCCGAAGACCAAGGTATCGGTTCCGGACCCTCGGCGGTACACGGCGTTTCTTCCCGATTCTCCGCCCAATAGTATCCGGATTGAAGGTTGACCCTGTACGTCGACCGCATCGTCAAATTCAAGCGACATCTCGATGGTCTCGCCGACCCGGTAAACATTTCCGATGGCCGGAGAGGAGGTTATTTCGCTTGAGACCACAGCGGGCACTGCACCGTTCACCCGGTGTCCGATCTGGTGGGCAAGCCTTGGAATGCGTTCGTCCACCCTTGTCAGCGTTCCGGCTTCCCAAACGTTTCCGCTCTCCCGGAAACCTTCTTGCTCGGGCACGGAGATGCCGTCGGCATCCAGGTCATTCTCGTCAACTTTGTAGCTGAACCTGATCGTGTCCGTGAATGATCCGTCATAGAATCGGGCCAGTCTCTCTTGGTCGCCGACCACGATCGTAAAGGCGGGTTTCGGCTCTACCCCGACCGCCCGGTCGAAGGTCAGCGTGATCATGATCCGGTCGTCCGTGATGTAATGGTCACCATTCGGAGGGCTGGAGGTGACGGCAATGCTTTTGACGTACGCCCGGCCGTCGACCTTGTGGCTGGATGCATCGGTCGAACCGTCGTAGGAGGTGAGCACGTCGATCTCGTTCGCGTCCAGTATCTCTGCGATTTCTCCACTCCCCACTAATACTACAGTCGCGCTTACTTTTGGTAGGATAGGCCCATGATTACTGTTGAGAGCGGAGGGGTTGGAAATGGGTCAGACATTACTGGAGCGAGAGGCCGTGCTGGAGGAAACGCTGGAGTGGGAGGCTGGGCTCCGGGAGCTGCACGGGCGTATCGCGTCGCGTTTCAGCCGTAGTGAGTCTCGTCAGCGGGTGCTGGCGTACCTGCAAGGATTGCTGGGGTCGGTGGAGCGCAAGAACGGGTGGCAGTTGGCGGAATATGCTGGCGACGCCACCCCCGACGGGGTGCAGCGGTTGCTGGCGGTGTACCACTGGGACGCGGATGAGGTGCGGGACGACCTGCAAGGGTACGTGGTGGAGCATCTGGGCGACCCCGGCGGGGTGCTGGTGGTGGATGAGACGGGGTTTCTGAAGCAAGGCCAGAAGTCGGTGGGGGTGAAGCGTCAGTACAGCGGCACGGCGGGGCAGGTGGAGAACTGTCAGATCGGAGTGTTCCTGGCCTATGGCAGCCGACGGGGCGCGGCCTTTCTGGATCGGGAGCTGTATCTGCCCCAGGAATGGGCGGAGGATGTGGAGCGACGGCGGGAAGCGGGTGTCCCGGAAGGGGTGGTCTTTCGCACCAAGGCACAACTGGCTCAGGAGATGATCGCCCGCGCGGTGGTAGCTGGGGTGCCCTTTGCCTGGGTAACTGGGGATACGGTGTACGGCAATGCGATTGGTCAAAGATCGTGTCAACTGCGGCGATGGCTGGAGGAACAGAGCCTGCCCTACGTGCTGGCGGTGAAGAACAACGAGCCGCTGTGGGCGGATACGGAGGATGGCTCGGCGCAGGTGGCGGCCCGTGAAATGGCTCAGCAGATACCCGATGACCGGTGGCAACGCCTGAGTGCTGGTGAGGGCAGCAAAGGGCCGCGCCTCTACGATTGGGGTTGGTTGCCGATACGACCCTGGTCGGAGCCAGGTCAGGGGCATTGGCTGCTGGTGCGTGCTTGGTCAAGGGTTCGGGCATCGCCGATCCTGAGGAGCTGGCCTACTACGCCTGTTTTGGTACGGGAGAGGTATCGCTGGCGGAACTGGTGCGCGTGGCTGGCACCCGGTGGATCATCGAAGACGCCTTCAAGGAGGCCAAACAGGAGGTGGGGCTGGATGAGTATGAGGTGCGCCGGTGGGTCGGCTGGCACCGGCACATCACCCTGGCCATGCTGGCCCATGCCTTTCTGGCGGTAATCCGGTCCTATGCCGCCGGTGGCGACGGTAAAAGGGGGCGCAGAGGTTATGACGCCGGTAAGAAGGTCGCCGGACGCAAGCGCCATATCGTAGTGGACACCATGGGGTTGCTGCTGACGGTGGTGGTTCATGCGGCCAACATTCAGAGCCTGCCCCGTGCTACGACACGGGGACCGGGACGGCGCCAAGCTGGTATTGGCCAAACTGCTGGGCCGATGCGGGCTACGCCGGTCGGCTGGTGGCCTGGGCCACCGGCGGTTGGCTGCTGACCGTGGTCGAGCGCAAACCGGGTCGCCGCCACTTTGAGGTGTTGCCAAGGCGGTGGGTGGTAGAGCCTACCCCGGCCTGGTTGAGCCGATGCCGACGGTTGAGCCAAGACTATAAGGAGCGAACGGAAAGCAGTGAAGCCTGGGTGTATATCGACATGATCCACCTGATGCTGAAACGGCTCCAACCCGCTTGAACCCATTTGTCACACACCCTCATAGTGATATTTTTCGGATTTGGTCCATGATCGCCCGTAGGTAAAAGGTGCCGCCTTCCCACATCAAGAATGACGTCGTCTTGTTGGCAATAATTATCTCGTCCTCCGAGCGTAAGCGTGGTGGCCGGATTTTTTGTACTTGCGCTCTTATAATGTAGGCGGGTTGGCGCGGATGTGGAGTTGCGCCGGCTGTTTCCGGTGCGCTGATGGGATTGACCACCCCTTATCAGAGGCGGGGTGACGTGGTTTCGCAAGTATGGCCATGTACAGGGGCCCGGCTGCGTAAGTAATACAGTAAAAGATGAATCGCTTAGTTTTCAGGAGTGTTACTACCATGGGATTTCTTGTCGATAGCTGGCGCCGGATTGGCGCCCGACTGTATCTGGCGCTGGGTTTTGCGGTGTTTCTGACGCTGGTGTCCAGCGCGGTGGGCGTATATTACTTCGAGCGGAGCGGCGACCTGAGCTACCAGGTGCAGCTTGAGTCGGTGCCGGTGCTGGAGGCATCGTGGTCGGCCGCACGCGAGGGCGAACGGCTGGAGGTGGTGGGATTGGCGTTGCTGGCAGACCCGTACGCCGGGTCGGAGGAAGTGCAGACCGGTTCGGTGGATGAGACGCTGGGACGGCTGGAGGCCGCGCTGGTTGGCACCAGTCGAGTGCCGGAGCTGGCGCCGGAGGCAGGAGCGGTGCAGGATGCCGCCTACAACCTCGCCGCCGTCATTGATGTGGTGGCGGTGAACCGACAGGCAGCGATGAACGCCGGTGCAATGGCGGCTCAGCTGCGGGTCAGCCTGGACGGGTTTTCCGCTGACGCCGGTTCCATCGCTGCCGTGACGGTGTTGCAACAGATGCTCCTGGCCGATGATACGGGAACACTGGGCGCGCTGTGGGAAAAATTCGAGGCTTTACCTCGCGCCGGTGTTGACCCGGCGGTGGTGGCCCTGGGAACTGCGGACGACGGAGTGTTTGCGGTGCGCGGGCAGCAGTTGGCGGTGCAGGCCAGGAACGCGGAATTGGCCGGTGATTTCAATGATGCCAGCCTGGCGCTGGACGCTGCCATGTCGAGCTTGCTGGACGGAGCGGACCGCGCGTCCTCAAACGCACTGGAATCGACCCTCGCCAGCTTCGACCAGGGCCGCATTCTGCTGGCGGTTATCAGCGCGACCAGCGTGGTCGTGGCCATCCTCACGGCCTGGCTTTGGGTGGGCAACGGCGTGGTGAGGCGCATTTCCCGGCTGTCGGAGCGGATGCGCGGGATGGCCGCCGGAGACCTGGAGACTCCTGTGCCTGAGGTGAGCGCCGACGAAATCGGGGAACTGGCCGGCGCGCTGGAGGTGTTCCGGAAACAGGCCCTGGAAGTGCAGCGGCTCAACCTTGTGGAGCAGCTCTACGAGGAGCTTCAAGAGGCCAATGCTGAACTGCAGCGTATGCAGGCCCGCCTGGTGGCCCAGGAGAAGCTGGCCGCGCTGGGCGAGCTGGTGTCGGGCGTTGCCCACGAGATCAGCAACCCGCTGAACTTCGTCAAGAATTTCTGCGAGGCTTCGCAGGAGTTGTACACGGAGCTGGCGGAAACGCTAGAGAACTACCGTGTCGAAATGTCGGATGACGACGCGGCTTTAGTGGATGAAATCAGCCAGGAACTGACGTCCAGCCTGGGGCGTGTTCACGCCAACGGCGGGCGCGCCCTCGCCATCGTGGAGCGGATGCGCGGGCTGGGAGACCTGGGAGGCGACCCGGTCCTGACTGAGTTGAACCCCGTGATCCGGCAGGCGGTCCGGGCCGGTTGCGCCGCTTTTGAGACGGAATGGGGCGACTTCGCGGTGGAGCCGGTTTTTGAACTGGACCCAGAGATTGGACAAGCGCTGCTGGTGGAAGGAGATGTCGGCGAGGCGATGGTGAACCTGGTGTCAAACGCTTGCTACGCCATGCGTTTGAAACGGGAAGAGCAGGGCGACAGCTACGAACCCCGTTTGTTGGTATCCAGTCGCCGGGTCGATGATATGTTGGAAGTGCGGGTGCGCGACAATGGCACTGGGATAGCGGACGACGTGGTCGGACAAATCTTCAATCCGTTTTTCTCAACGCGCGACGGCGCGCATGGCGCGGGCTTGGGCTTGCCGATCGCCGCCGACGTGGCGCGCCGGTCGGGCGGAGACCTCCTGGTGGACTCGGTGTACGGCGAGTACGCGGAGTTCACCTTCACCACGCCCGCGGCGACTGCCGTCGCTGCGCCGGCCCGAGTAAGTGATTAGCTGGGCGATACCAGGCTCGTCCCGGCGCCTACTGTCATAGGAGTTACGCAGTTGGGGCTGGTTGGTACCAAGGCTGGGAGAGGTATTCTCGGAGAGCATTGCGGATAATGCTCACTTTGGCCTCATGCCAGCTGATCCCAGTCCGGAGCCGATGGACCTCCAACCGCAAGAAGGCCTGCCGGGACAGACCGATGTGATTGCGCTGGGCGTCCGCTTTCCGCGCGGGCGATTTCTCCACCCCACAGTACTGTTTGATGCCACGATGGTACACTTCAATCCCCCAGGCCTGCCCAGCCAGACGTTTCCGATCCTCCGGTGTCATGGTCAAGTCGCTGGTGGCCCAGTGTTCCACGTCCCCATCTGTGGAGACGGTCCGAAACACCTCGACCCACCCGTAGCCGCGCAGATGCGCTGTCCGGCCCGACGGCGGTATCGTCAAGCGTTCCCACCTTCACGTTACCCCGTCCATCAGGGTTGACCAGCCGGTTGCTCCGGAACTGGGTCAGCATTGCCAGCCCCGGGCGCGCACCGCCGTTGGTCCAGAGTAAAGTCAGCAGGTTGATCCCCTACACCATTCTGCCGTGCTTGCCGCGCCAATGTCGGGACACCAGTTCCGTCTTTTTGGCGTAAGGCTTATCCAGCGTGGTGTCGTCCAGCACCAGCACACCAGCCTTCCGCTCCACCAAGGGGCTTCCAAGGGGCCAACTTCCCGCCATAGCGCCTCCGGGTCGGGAGGCTGTAGTCGCCGCAGGCGGGTGAAGGCGTCGTGGGCTGGGGCCTCCGGCGATGCCGGTTGACAACGGGCTGCCTCGGTACACGTGCCCCCCTGGGCAGCCACCAGAAACTGGATATAGTCCAACTCGTGGCACCGCGCTGCGTTCATTCCCCTGACACTTCCCCAAGGCTCGCTGCAAACCTACTATATTCCCAGCCCAACTCGCCGCGCACTACGCTGACCAATTCAACCGCGTAAGGTTTATGCCATTGCGAGCGAAGCGTGGCAATCTCGTTGCCTAAGGAGTGCTCTGCCAGATATTGGGATGGCCACGCCCTTTCGCTCCTTGCAATGACGAACTGGGTACGCAGGATCCCCATTACGGGGGTCGCGATGCCGTGGTGGAAGCGGCTGGGCACGTTTGTGACCAAACAGGCTTGAAGTTCACGCACGGGCCAACTCTTCAAACGAAAGTTCGGGCATACCCTCGCCCCACGTGGGGTCGCGCAACTCCAGCCGGTTGCCGCTGGGGTCGAAGAAATACAGTTCCCGGCCAGTGAACACTCCACGGGCCCGATACGTCAAATGCTCTATGATGACGTTTCTCTCATGGAAGACTCGGCACGCAAGCTCAAAGGTATCGGGAGAAACGGTGAAGGAATGATGCACTCCCGCATCTTCCTTCAACGGCCCGTCCACCGGATTGGGCCGCTCGCACAGCAGGATGTTGTGATCCCTGACGTTGAAGCAGGACATGATATTGTTCCCCAGACGTCCCACCGGGGTCAGGCCCAGCAGTTCCCCGTAAAATTCTTCGGCTTCTGCGAGATCGTTGACCGGTATAGACCAGTGGGTCACGCCTTCCATTTTCAGTATTGCCATGGCTCCCTCCTGTAACAAGATCAGCGGTGTAGGGGTTGCGCGGTTGAAGTTGCCGCCAAGATAAACAGACACCGATTTCCAAGACGCCGACAAGGCAAAGATTTCCGGTTGCTCAAATTCTACGTGGCTTACGCGATTATAAACAAACTCGCTTTCCGGGCAACCGCCGTTAGATCACGAATGTAACATGTGGGATTTGGTCTGGTTGGCCTCTCCCTTGCAGTTGGAACACATCCCCAAATCACGACAGGAGGAAAACGAAATGGCAGAAGTTGAAAAAAAGCTGATCGAATTGAGTTACGAACTGCCGCCCCCGCCCGATCCGGTGGGCAATTACTTGCCCATCACGCGCAGCGGCAACGTAATGTGGCTGGCTGGGGTGGGCTCCCGCCGGGCAACCGGAGAGGGGATAGCGGGCAAGCTTGGAGCCGATCTTACCGTGGAGCAAGGCTACGAGGCAGCGCGATGGGCCGCCCTGAACTTGCTGGCCCGGATGAAGGCGGAACTGGGAGACCTGGACCGTGTCACCCGCATCCTGAAGGTGGTGGGCATGGTCAACAGCGATCCGTCGTTCACTCAACAGGCCGCGGTGGTGGATGGAGCGTCCGACCTGTTCGTGGCCCTTTACGGCGACCGGGGCCGTCATGCGCGCTCCGCGCCAGGGATGGCCGCCTTGCCCGGCAATACCGCTGTCATTTGCGACTGCGTTATAGAAGTGGACGGAGGATAATCGCGCAGGTTCAGGACCCGATCCCTGATAAGGCCCGGCCTACTTATGACTGGCGATTGGTCCGCCGGAGGAATACGCAGATGGAGTGTGGTAAGTCCACTGCGGATGGGCGGGAGTTCGTCGGCCGCACCGCCCGCAGCGGTGAGACCATTTTATGTGCCTTGCCCCTACCGGCGTAAGGAGCGAGTGTCATCAAAATTCGCGCGGCTGTAACGAGTGGGAGTAAAACAGGCCAGCAACCGGTCAGCCTGGGCACCCGGTCTCGGGAGATTTGTCCGTAAATGGCGCGCACCATTCGACCAGGGCCTTTCGTTTGTCATAGAACTTACGCACTTGGATTGCTGCCAGGGGATTTAACGCAAAGGCGCAGAGACGCAAAGAGGGATTTGTAGCAGCGTGAGCGTGCTTTCCGATGATGCTCAGCGCTCAACTGCGTAAGTCCTATGGCGTCGCGAGGAGCGTAGCCGTTCATCCTGAGCCTGCCGAAGGACCTGGCAATCTCGTCAAGGAAGCAGGTGTGCTCCCTGGGCAGCCAGCAATGGCGCAACGAGATTGCCACGAATGCCTGGCGGCATTCTCGCAATGACAATGGGAAAACCGAAAGGCCCTGATTCGACGGGTCGCTTGGCCCGGCCCTGGCTCGTAGATGATATGCTGGATGGCGCGCGAGGTGAATCCGTTTGAACGAATGCACAAACCACGACATCCGCAACCTGGCCATCATAGCCCACGTTGACCACGGCAAAACCACCCTGGTCGATGCGCTGCTGAAGCAAGGCCAGGTTTTTCGCGCCCACCAACAAGTGGGCGAACTGATCATGGACACCAACCCATTGGAGCGGGAGCGGGGCATCACCATCCTGGCCAAGAACGCATCGGTCTCCTATCGCGGCGTCAAGATCAACATCATCGATACGCCGGGCCATGCGGATTTCAGCGGCGAGGTGGAACGCGTCATGAACATGGCCGACGGCTGCCTGCTGCTGGTTGACGCCGTGGACGGGCCGATGCCCCAAACCACCTACGTGCTCCGCCAGGCCCTCCAGCAGAACGTTACGCCCATGGTGGTTATCAATAAGATAGACCGCCCGGAGGCGCGCGTGCCGGAGGTAGTCGAGATGGTCCAGGATCTGTTCCTGGAGCTGGCCACCGATGCGGACCAGCTGGATTTTCCGGTGCTGTACACCTCCGCCCGCGAAGGTTACGCCACCGGCGACCCGGAGCGGGCGGGTCCGGATATGCAACCCCTGTTTGACGCCGTCCTGGATTTGGTGCCGCCTCCGACGGGTGACCCCGACGCGCCGCTGCAGATGCTGGTGGCCGCTCTGGACTACGACAATTACCTGGGTCAGGTGGCCGTGGGGCGAATTACCAACGGCACGCTCCGGTTGAGAGACAACGTGACCCTTTTGGACCGCCACGGCCAGCCAACCTCCCACAGCCTCGAGCGGATTTTCGTGTTCCACGGCATGGAGCGTGTGGAAGTAACGGAAGCCTATGCGGGGGACATCGTGGCGGTAACTGGTCCAGAGGGCGTCGCCATTGGGGACACCATTGCCAGCGCCGGGGACCCACAGCCCCTGCCGACCATTGACATCCAGGAGCCCACGGTGCGGATGACTTTCGGCGTCAGCACGTCCCCGTTCGTGGGTCGCGAAGGCGCGCGCTGTACATCCCGCAACCTGTACGAGCGACTGGTCAGGGAACTCCGTACCAACGTGAGCCTGCGGGTTGAGACCACTCCCAGCCCGGACGTTTTCGTGGTAGCCGGCCGCGGCGAGCTACACCTGTCCATCCTGGTTGAGACCATGCGCCGGGAGCAGTTTGAGTTTCAGGTGTCCCGTCCCGTGCCGGTGACCAAAACCGTCGATGGCAAGACGTACGAGCCTTGCGAAATTCTGACCCTTAGCACGCGCGAGGAGTATGTCGGGATGCTGACCGAGTACCTATCCGGCCATCTGGGCCAACTCCGTGATATGCGTTACGGGGATAATGGCTACGTTCACCTGGAGTACAAAATACCCACCCGCGGCCTGATCGGGTTCAACGCCTTCTTTCTCCGCACCACCAGGGGCGACGGTGTGAAAAGCAGCAGCTTTGCGTCCTATGAGTTGATGGAGGGAGAGATACGGACGCAGCGGGGAGGTGCCCTGGTGGCGTCGGAGGGCGGTCCGGCCGTCACCTATGGTCTGCTCAACGCCCAGCGCCGGGGCGATACGTTCATCGATCCCGGCACCCCGGTGTACGAGGGCATGGTGGTCGGCTGCCGCCGTCAAGAAGGGGACATCGAGATCAATGTCTGCAAGGAAAAGAAGCTGACCAATATGCGCTCGTCCACGGCTGATATCGCCCAGCGGTTGAACGCGACGGTCAGGATGAGCCTGGAAGAGGCCCTAGAGTTCATCTCCGACGACGAGTTGGTCGAGGTCACGCCGCAGAACCTGCGCCTCCGTAAGATGGAACTCTCCGCTCACGACCGCAAGCGCCAACGCCGCGACGGAGCCCGAGCCCGGGTTTAGCGCCACGTCAAACGATTGCCCAACAAGGTGGCCCCCTCGCGTACCCCGTCGGGTCAGCCGCCCGCGAAGCGGTCTCCGAAGGCGGAGGCCAGATGGACGTCTCCGTCTGCGACCGTGAGGCGGCAGGCTCCAACGGCGTTGGCATCGCTCAGGACCAGGTCAACCACACGAGATTGCGGTTCGTCGGTTTTGACACACCCAACGCCGTACCTATAATTGCGATGGAACCGCACACTGTTCCATGCTGCACGCAAAGGAGATAGCCAAATGCCCACTTGGAAAGTTGCTTATTTCAGCGGAGTAGGTGGACGCCCCCAGATCATGCTGGACAATGCCCCCGACGACTTGGAGGTCACGGTGGTGGATCCCGCGCTGTCGGAAGCGGAAAAGATCGCGCTGTGCCGCGACGCCGACGCCCTCATCACCAGTGATCTCTCGACCAACGTGCTCCGGGAATGCCCCAACGTAAAACTGATCCAGACCCTCAGCGCGGGTTATGACCGGCTGGACTTGGAGACCATCCTGGAAATGGGCATTCCGGTGGCAAACAACGGCGGGGCCAACGCGATTTCAGTATCGGAACAGACGCTTGCCCTGATGATTGGGATCAGCAGGAACCTCATGGCGCAATGGGACAGTACCACCCGGGAACGTAACTGGCGGAGCAACCTGTACCAGACCGACCTGTCGGAAGTTACCGACAAGACGGTGGGCATAGTGGGGCTTGGCCGTATCGGCAGGCAGGTCGCCAAGCGGCTCACCGGGTTTGACACGCGGACCATCTACTACGACATAGAGGATATTCCCGAGGACGTTCAACAGGGGGTCAAGGCGGAACCGGTGCCTTTCGAGGAACTGTTGGAGACCTCCGACATCGTAAGCCTCCATGTGCCTTTGACGCGCCGCACCAGGGGGATGATGTCCGACCGCGAGTTTGGCATGATGAAAGAGACGGCCTTCCTGATAAACCTTTGTCGGGGTCCGGTGGTGGACGAGTCGGCTCTCTACCGTGCCCTCACGGAAGGGCAGATCGCCGGGGCCGGGCTGGACGTCCTTGAGGTGGAGCCGACGCCGGCGGACAACCCCTTGTTCGACCTGGACAACGTGATCATAACCCCGCACATGGCGGGGCAAAGCCAGGAAACCGCGCTGCGGGCGGCCCATTTCGCTTACGGCAACATCCTGCGGGTACTGTCAGGAGCGGAAGCGGAGTCGCTGGTTACACCCGAATAGTCTTTCGGGACGGTCTCAAAAGGAGTTTTCGCATGATTTGGTGTCGCTTTGAGGTAGACCAAAAGACCAGCTTCGGCATCGTCGAAGACGGCAGAGTTACCGAGGTATGGGGCAACCCGTTGGATGACTATGCCGTCACCAACCATTCCTATGCCCTGGAGCAGGTGAAGCTGTTGGCGCCCATTGCGCCGCCGATGCTGTACGCCGCCGGTCCCAACTACCGGGGCCACGTTGAGGGCATGGCGGCGCGGCGCGGCGCGCCACCGGCGTATCCGGACCGCCCGTCGCCCAATTATCGCTCCGTCCACGCCATCATCGGGTCGGAGGAGAATATCGTCGTCCCCGCCGACTGCTCCGGCGCGGTCCAGCCGGAGGGTCAACTGGCGGTGGTCATCGGTAAGAAGGCCCGCAACGTGCCGGCCAGCGAGGCATTGGACTACGTTTTCGGCTACACCATCGGCAACGACATCAGCCAGCGGCCCTGGCAGCAGGCCGACCGCACCATGTTCCGGGGCAAGAACTGCGATACCTGGAAGCCGATGGGGCCCTGGATCGTCACCGACCTTGACCCCAAGGGCTTTCGCATCATCGTCCGCCACAACGGAGATATATGGGAGGATTTCTCGTCGGCCGACCAGATCTGGGACACTGCCACCTGGATCCACGAACTCAGCAACTATGCGACCCTCTACCCCGGCGACGTCCTCTGGATGGGCACCGAGGGAGCCGACGGCGACATGTTCCCCGGCGACACCATCGAGGTCGAAATCAGCGGCATCGGCACGCTGCGGAACTACGTGGTGGCGGAGTAGGGGTAAGCTGGCCGACGTCCGGACCCCTCAACCGGGGATGCAACGAATGCGGGAAATCTAGAGTTCGCTAGATCAGATGGGCAGCAACCTGCAAACTCGACCGAACAATGCCGCCTTCGAGATGCAAATCAATACGTCAGGAGTAAACGGTCGGTAACTTGCTCGCCTTCCAGGGATTCACCCTTCATTTGGAACCGCTTCAACATCGAACGGCCTACGTTGACCGATACTTCTCGCTCGAAAAGGCCATTAGGGATAGGGAGGTCGCAGACGAAATTCCCTGAACGTTTGGAACCGTCGATGCTAAGAGCCACGAACACTTCGCGTTCCTTACAGCCCGCGATTACTTCTAGCAGCCTTTGGAGTGAAAAGGACTGTGCTCCGTAAAGTATCGACTGCGAGTATGTATAGGGAGGATCACAGTAAATCAGGTCGCCGTTCCGTGCAAGACTCATGGCTTCCTCGAACTCCATGACTGCGAACTCTGTGCCTCTCGTTCTTTCATGCCACTCATCCACGCGCCCGCCAAACGTGGCGGGTGAAATGGGCGTATGCACACCGCACGGCGTTGACATGTAGCCGTCAGCCTTACGGAACCGGACTATGCCACCGTAACAAGAACGCGAAAGGAAGAGTAAATCAGCGCCGTTAGGGCTGGCGTTGTAAGACTCCCTAATTTTTGCATATTCCAAGTTTTTGTCGCCCGAATCCATGGATCGCCATCGTTCTTCGTACCATTCCTTGACGGTATCGGGACTCGTACGAAGTGTCCGCCAGATTTCCATTAGGGGACGGAACGAGTCGGTCGCCAACGCCCGTTGAGGGCGTAAGGTACCAAGAACCCCCGCGCTTCCGGCGAATGGTTCGAAATAATTGCCAAACTCGAGGGGGAAGTACCCCGCGATTTCATGCGCAAACCGTTGTTTGCTCCCGACCCACTTGAGTAACGGCTTTTTGAACGGCACAACCTGAGGACAACGTTCAAGTTCTAACTGGCGGGGTTGCAACATTGAGGTGTTCCTCCACTATATGCACAGCCAACATATCCGAATTTGGGATATGTGTCAAACCTCTCGTACCATAGCATACATGCCGAAAAGGGAAGATCCAAACGAACGGATCTTGCTGGCGCAGCTTAGAGCCGTGCGACAAGAGGCTGGAATGCGGCAGGTGGACTTGGCGCATCGTCTACAGCAGCCTCAATCCTACGTGAGTAAGTACGAGAACGGCGAACGGCGCTTGGATTTACTGGAACTCAGGCAGGTCTGCCACGCGCTAGATATCCCACTTGAGGCATTTATCCGTAAATTGGAATCCGCAATCGATGAAGGCTAATTACCGCTTCATCTCACAGCCTCCAGAATTCTGGGCCTACGTGAGACTGCTCTCGCAATCAGTCGGTTACAAAGAACGGGGCGCTGACAGAGTCAAAGCCATCGACCGCGGCGAAATCGTGCGGGCATTGGAAAAGGACCAATTCGGGTGTCAAGGTATTTTGGGCGAAAACGGAGATTGCACCCCCCTCGGGACCGTGATCTTAGCGTATTTTGAATACAGGGCTCGTGTCCTCAAACAATTCGTGGAACCACGCCTGATGGATGCAGATAAAGCCCGCACGGAGTTCGAAAAACTGCGGGATCAACTTCATCCGGCATGTCCGCTCCCAATGAACAAGCAGAGAGGTGACAAAAAGGCTCCAGCGTATTTCACTGGAATAATCAACATGCTTGTAGAGGCCAACTGTCGAGGGTTGGCGTGCGACTACGACCCAAGAAGCCTAACCGTGGTTACGAGCAACGGTTTACCTATTCGCACGCTATCCAGGCGGTTTGATGGTGCCTTCACCAGTACTGTGGATCCGGTCGCAGTTTGGGAGATCAAAGAATATTACTACACAACGACGTTTGGGAGCCGAATTGCGGATGCCGTTTACGAAAGCCAACTCGACGGAATGGAACTGATGGAACTTCGTAAAGCAGAAAATATCCAAATCGATCACTACTTATTTGTTGACTCGCGTTCCACGTGGTGGGTCCAGGGAAAGTCATATCTTTGTCGTCTAATTGATCTACTCAACATGGGTCTTGTGGAAGAAGTAGTGTTCGGATCCGAAGTCATCCAGCGGCTTCCTCAGCTCGCCGCACGATGGGCTGACCGAGTAGCAAACCAACATCCTTGAAGCAATGTGAGCACAAAGACCGTGGGAGAAAATGTCGAGCGGCGGGGTCGGTCATTTTTGTAAGCATGGTGCCTGGGGCGGATGACAAATTTCGAGCGGCGGGGTCGGTCATTTTTGTAAGCATGGTGCCTGGGGCGGACAAAAATGGCTGAGTTGATAATGCAATCTGCCATCAAAAAATCGGGAAAACCGGGGTCAGAGGCGTCAGAACGATCCAGAAACACGGGGTAGCGGAGGAGGAAACCGAAGGGTGGGCAAAGTCCTCACCCCGCAACATACCCGTTCCGTAAATCCCAATTCGCCGCATCCTCGGCCCGTTCTTCCGGTTCGCCGTATCCGCCGCCGCCGGAGGAGAGGCAGATGATGTGGTCACCGGGGTTGACTACTACGCCCCCTTCTTTTGAACTTAGCATACGTGCGGTCGCGTTGGAGGCGATCTTTTGGAGGTTGAACTCCACGACGAAACCTCTGGTCGTTCACGGAAATCGCAACCTTCCGGTAGGTCCAGTAGTTTTCTTGTACACTGTGAACACACCATCCGAGTCTTGTTCCATGCACGGACACGACCCGCATCCGCGAGGCGCTTATGTTGTTCCTAGCCATTATTCTCACCATCGTCTCCGCCGTCCTATTCTTTGCGGTTTAGGACTCGGCGGCTACGTGATCGTAACCAAGATTCGCGAGGCCCGCCACAATCCCGGCTCCGACGCTGGAACTGCCGAACACCCCTCCACCTCATGAGGTGGTTCGTCCTCCTTACGGGTCTGTTGGTCCTCGGTGGTCTCACCGTGGGAGGTTACGCTACGATGGTCTGGCTGGCCCAGGTCGCCACAGACCCACCCACGACTGCCCAAACCGAACTCCTGCAAACTGCCCGGTGGCTGACCCACAACGGAGCCATCATGCTCGGTGCTTTCATATTCGGCTGGCTGGCCGGACAGGTT
Source organism: Dehalococcoidia bacterium (assembly GCA_965197635.1). Taxonomy (GTDB): domain Bacteria; phylum Chloroflexota; class Dehalococcoidia; order Lucifugimonadales; family UBA3495; genus Bin87. The sequence goes on along the minus strand of CBDANN010000008.1, from coordinate 886,973 downwards.
CGGTAGTTACATACCCGTTTTTCAAGTCCCACGTCACTACCTCTCTGTCCCGCTCTTCCGGCTCGCCGTAACCGCCGCCACCTGAGGATAGGCAGATGATGTGGTCGCCGGGGTTGACGACGACGCCCACCTCCTTGGAGCCCAGCACCCGCTCCGTGCCGTTGGAAACGATCTTGTAGTGGTGGGGCAGACCATCGGTCGCGCCGAACAGCCCGAAGGGTGGCACGACAATACCGTCGCCCGCAGTGTTGAGCCGGGCTGGTCCTTCCCCTTCGTACACCAAGTCGCACACCGCGCCCAGGCCGCCGCGCCATTCGCCGACTCCGCCTGAGTCGGGGCGCAGTTCGTGCCGCTCGATGAAGAAGGGGAACCGCTCTTCGGTCACCTCGATGCTCGGTGACCTGATTCCTCCGGCCACGTTGATCTCGCCGACGTTGGACCAGCCGTCGCAGCCCTCGGATGCGCCGCCGCCGCCCCGGGCCAGGAAGAAGTGCCAGATGAACCGGCGTCCTGTCCTGGGGTCCATGCCGGTGATGGCGTAACGCAGCCGGCGGGAGAAACCGGCGGAGACCGCGCCGGGAATGGCGGGAGCCAATGCCTTGAACACCGCTTCCACCACCTCCTCGGCGCAGTGGTTGGTGCTCATGCACACCGGCGCCGGAGGGTTGGCGTTGACGACTAGGCCCCGTGGGGCAATGATCTGGACGGGGCGCATTGAGCCTTCGTTGCGGGCCACGTCCATCGGCGCGAGGTACATGATCGCGGCGTGGGCCAGCGACCGGGTGTTGGCATAAGCGCTGTTGATGAACCCTTCCACCTGGGGACTGGACTCGCTGAGGTCGATGGTCATGGCGTCGCCGGCAATGGTGACCTTTGCCCGAATGGGCACCAGCTTGCTGTCAAACCCGTCGTCGTCCACCAGCGACTCCCCGTGATACACGCCGTCGGGCCATCCCGAGATGAACTGGCGCACCTGCCGCTCGGTGGCGGCCAGGATTTCGGCCACCACGCCCATCAGCCGGTCGGGGCCGTACTCGGCCAGAAGGTCCTCGATCCGCCGCGCCGCCAGCATCACCGAGCCAATCTGCGCGTTGAGGTCGCCCAGGAAATTCTCCGGCTGCCGGACGTTGGCCGACATCATCTGGAGCAGGTCGTTGCGCGGGACGCCTCGGTCGTAGAGCTTCAAGGGAGGAATCCGCAGGCCTTCCTGGAATATCTCGTTGGCCCCGGGGTTGTAACCGCCGTGGGTGCCTCCTCCGACGTCGCTGTGGTGCGCCCGGTTCACCCCGTAGAACAATGGCCGCCCCTCGTGAAACACGGGTCGGATGATGGTGATGTCCGGCAGGTGGCTGCCGCCAAAATAGGGGTCGTTCAGGATGAACAGATCACCATCGTGGATGTCTTCCTCGAAGTAGTCCCGCACGGCGGCGCCGGCCACCGGGAGCGCGCTGATGTGTACCGGGATGCCCTCGCCCTGTGCGACCAACTGGCAGTCGCCATCCAGAATAGCGGTGGAAAAGTCCCGGCTGGAGTTGAGGATCTGCGACATGGCCGTCCGCAGCATCGCCTCGGTCATCTCCTGAGCGATGGACTCCAGCCTGTGCTCCACCACCGCCAGCGTGATGGGGTCGTCGTGGGCGCGGCTGTCCCCGCCATCGGCTCCGGCGGAGTCGGCCGGCGCATCCAGCATAGCCTGGGTTGTTTCCTGGCTCACGCGCAACTCGACGCCGCCCATGGCATCCACCGTCGCGGTGTCGCCCGGCCACACCAGGATGGTCGTGAAGTCCGAGTCCAGGATCGCCGGGCCGGCGATTTCCGCCCCGGCCGGCAGGGAATCGGCGGCATAGGTTTCCGCCTCTACCCATTCGCCCAGATAAACCCGGCGAACGTCAACCGGGCTGGCGGTAGTCTCGCGCCCGGTCTGGCCAATCTGGGCGATCCTGGGGAGCTTGCCGACCGCTGCCACCCGAAGGGTCACCAGCCGTACTTCCTGGTCCTGTTGGTTGTAGGAGTAGAGCTCCTGGTATCTCTGGTGAAAATTGGAGGTCAATCGGGCAACTAATTCCGCGTCTGGCAGCGTCGGATCCGGCAGGGGCACGGTGACTTCGTAGATCTGGTCCAGGTAGCGCATGTCGGCAGAGTAGTTGATCTCCACCGCTTCGGGCGCCACGCCCTGATCGAGTAGTTTGTCCCTTCCCTGGCTGCCCAGTTCGTCCAAAATGGACCTGAGCTCGCCCAGGTCCAGTCGGTCCAGGCTCACCGGATGCGACCGGAAAAAATCGTACTTGATGTCGGTGTTCAACATCCCGTAGGCCGACAACACCGGGGCCGACGCCGGTATGTACACCTTCTCCACCTGTAGCTGCCGGGCAACCTCCGCAGCATGGAGGCCGGAAGCGCCGCCAAATCCCATGATGGTAAATTCTCGCGGGTCCACGCCGCGTTGCACCGACATCAGCCTGATGCCCTCGGCGATGGTGGTGCAGACCACCTTGTACACGCCAAACGCGGACTCGACGTTGGAAAGGTTGAGCGGCGTGCCCACGTTCTCGATCAGGGCTCGCTCGGCGGCAGCCGGGTTGAGGCCGGCCCGGCCGCCCAGGAAATTGGCCGCATCCAGGTATCCCAATACCAGGCTGGCATCGGTAACGGTGAGATCGACGCCGCCCTTTCCGTAGCAGGCCGGGCCGGGTTCAGCCCCGGCGCTGTCCGGGCCGACGTGGAGAATGCCGCCTTCGTCCACCCTGGCGATGCTGCCCCCGCCGGCGCCCAGGGTGTGGATGTCGATCATCGGGGCGGCGATCTTCCACCCGGCCTCAAACTTCTCGTTGGTGATGTGGGGGACGCCGTTCTCGATCAGCGAAATGTCGGTGCTGGTGCCGCCCATATCGAAGGCGATAACTTTGGGTTCGTCCAGCAATTGCCCGAGGTACGCCGCGGCGCTGACACCCCCCGCCGGCCCGGACAGGATCGCTCGCACCGCCATGCGACTGGAGTCATCTATTGGGGCGACCCCGCCGTTGGACTGCATGATCAACACGTCTCGCAATTGGGGATACGCTTCAAACCGCTCACCCAGGCGCGCGAGATAGCGGCTGAACACCGGCCCAACGTAGGAGTTAATCACCGTTGTACTCAGGCGGTCAAACTCCTTGATCTGGGGGATCACCTCATGGGAGAGGGAAGTGTACATATTGGGAAATCGGCGGCGTATGTTTTCCCAAGCCTGCTGCTCGTGGGAAGGGTTGAGGTATGAGAACAGAAAGCAGACCGCTAACGCTTCGGCTCCCTCCTGGACCAGGTACTCCAGGTTTTCGACCAGCGCGGCCTCGTCCAAGGGCCGTTCCACCAAACCGTTGGCGCGAACCCGCTCCGGGACGCCCACCCGCAGGTAACGGGCCGCCAACGGCTCGGCGGGAGTCATGCGCAGGTTGTACCGGTCTTCCTTCAGACCCTCCCGCATCTCCAGCAGGTCACGGAAACCATCGGTGGTGATGAGCCCCACCCTTGCCCCTTTTCGTTCCACCAGCGTGTTGGTCGCGACGGTTGACCCGTGGATCACCAGGTCAGTATCGCCGAGTAACTCATCCAGAGACAGCCCATACGCGGCGGCGGCCTCTTGCAACCCGGTCATGACGCCGATGGAAGGGTCGTCGGGGGTGGACTGAGTCTTGAAGAACCGCGGGTGGCCCTCTTCGCCTGCTACAACGAAGTCAGTGAAAGTGCCCCCAACGTCTATCCCAATTTTGTACACCTGGATCCTCCTAAACTGTCTGGCAGCAGGTGTGGCCTATTGCCGGTGCCGTTCGCCACTGCGGGATGCCGTGCCCGGGATGCGCGTAAGTAGGCTGGAGGGTAGCCACTTGATGTGGCTGGGCGGTGATCGGGCGGGGGCTATCCGCTATGATAAGTTTCGAACCGTTCGCGTCGTTGGCGCAATGTTTCTCCGCTATAGACCCACACAGCGGCGGGGTCGTTGTACTGTACCCCGTACGCGTCGTTGCACGCTTCCGTCAATGACTTGACCTCGCCGTGATGTACGACTCGCGGCGGGTACAGCGCTACGACCACACAGGTTTCTTCAGGTCTGTCAACAAGGGCTAGAGTATCTCCCAATCGGATACCCATCATTTCCAAGTTTATGCCAGGACGCATCGTGCGCCGTCCCTCGTTCACCATAACGTCCTCCATCGTGGTGCCGTCCCCGTGATTTGCTTAATCTATCACGCAGACTGGATTGCTCAGCGGGCTAGTGGCGCAAGCATCAACTGCTTTGTCGGAGCCGCCGGACGTCCCCAATCCCCTCGCTGTATCCGCCCGTTACAGACATCCGCCTTTTCATCCCGCAGAAGCGAACGGCGCCAAGCTGACCGCACCCCGTGTTCTTGGCCCGGTTTCCGTTACGGTAGGTACTTGTCCTCCATCTCCCGAATGCGCTGCGCCCCCAGGATACCGCCATTGCTGGCCACACCCCACTTGCTTTGAGCAGCCGTCGCCAGGAAATCGTCGATGGCGCCAGTGCCGCGTTCCTGGAAATCGCTGAGGAAGTCCCAGGACGCCTGAAGCCCGGCCATGGTGGTGAGGGCCGGATACCAGGCCCCGGCGGCTCCGGCTTCCTGCAGCTCCTCCAGGGTGGGATGGGTTTGGCTGCCGTGGGTGAACAGGGGCAGCACCGGACCGGGAATGCGTCGAATGGCTTCCTGGTTGTCCTCCCAGGAGGATACGGCCGGGCAAACCACATCCACGTTGGTTTGGCTCTTGTAGGCCAGGCAGCGTTCCATCACGCCTTCAAACGTTGCGCCCGGAACGCCGGCGAAGTCGCACCGAGCCACGATAACGAAGTCCGGGTCCAGCTCCATCTTGGCGTCCATGGCGGCCCGTAGCTTGCCCACCATCTCTTCAATGGAAACGCAGCGCCGGCGGGGGCCGCTCTTGGGTGGGTAGGTCTGGTCCTCCAGGTGGGTGCCGGCTATACCGGCCCGGATGTACTCCTTCACCGTCTCATAGACCTGAATGGCGTCCCCGTAGCCGGTGTCCATGTCCACGAAGGCCGGAATGTCGATGGTGTTCACAATACGCCGGGCGTTGTCCACCATATCCCGCATACTGGTGCCGCCTTCGGTCAAACCCATGAGCTGGGCCGAGGTGTTCCCGCCGGACATGTAAAAGGCCTCGAACCCGAGCACCTCGGCCATCTTCGCGCCCATGGCGTTCATACCGCCGGCCAAAACGAAAATCTCCGGACGCTCAAACAGCTCCTTGAGCCTGGTGGTCATACGTTGCTTCTCTGGCATCACTCTTCCCCCTTTCGGTGTTTCGTGTGCGATCCAACCGTCCGATCTTAGGGAGCTCGTTTCGAGCGGGAATATGGTAGTTGCTGTTCCGCACCCAGACCGGCAAAGTCGGATCAGGTCCAAGCCTGCGGGCAAATCAATTCCGCATCCCGCTTGGCGCCAACCAATTCGTCGTCCTGGCCCTGCCGTCGGCGACGCTCCGAATGAGCATACCAGATGTGTTGGCAGTCCATGTGACGAACAGCAAACGGCAGAAGTTTGGTTTCGGGCGGCTCGTTGTTTTGCCAGATGCCCGATGATAGTGTGGGGCCATTCCCGAAACGTGGAGGAATCATGCCAGGGGACAGCGAAAGACCCGAACCGAATTTCAATCCCTTTCAACCCGGACAGACCAGCAGGTCCACGGTCACCGAAGTGGATGTCGAAGACTTGGGCAATATGCTGCGTCGTGCGTTTGTGGGCACGAACAGTAAGTTCACCATCTACTGCGACGAACCACCTGCCATAGGCGGCAACAGCACGGCCCCGGCGCCGCTGCATTACTTCGCCGCGTCGATTCTGTTTTGAGAGATGACGCAGATCGAGAGGTACTCTCGGTTAATGAAAGTGGATATCAGCAGCGTGAAGGCCCATGTGGCAGTGCACTTCGGGTTGGAGGGTTCGGTGCTGGCGGGCACCATTCAGGCCAGCGCGCCGAAAGTGGAAACGAGCTACGAGATCGAGTCTTCCGACAACCCGGAACGGGTGGTGGCGGTGTTGCGCAATGCCCGCAACGGGTGTTGGGTGCGGGCCGCAGTGGCCAATCCCACCCCCTTCGAGGACAAGTCCACGCTGAACGGAGAACCCATCTTCTTCGACTGACGGCTGGTTCTCCGGTGTCAATGGGGAAACAATCAGGGACGCACGACCTTGCGCCCCAGCATTTTTCAGGTCGGATGGCCTTGAGGAGATTTACCAGCCGAGGCTTTCGGGGATGAGGACCATGGAGATGCGGCCGACCACGGGTTCATGCTCCATCACCAGATATTTGCCGATGGGCGTGGGAGCCGCGCCGCGACCCTCCAGCCAGCGGTCGTGGCGCTCCAGGGTGAAGCCGCGGGTGCGTGCTTCAGCTTCGGCCAGCGTGGGGCAAATCTTCTGAGTGCCGGCCACGAGTATGACGCGTCGGGCGCCGTAGGAGTAGGCCCCGATCTGGCTGCCGGAGCTGCTGGCGATGACAATCTCGCCGGTCTCGGCGATGGCCTGAACGCTGCCCACGAAGTAGTCGGCGGTGGTGGTCTTGCGGCGGAACTCCCGCTGGGAGGCCGCATCGGGCTGGGCCATCATCAGGTCGTGCAGGTTGATGTAGCGGTCGTTGCCGTGCATATGCTCCGTGTAGCCGATGGTGTCCAGCGTCTCCGAGGTGTTGACGAAGACCTCGCAACCCTCGGGCACCAATTCCAGAAGCTTGGCCAGGGCCGCCTCCCTGCTCTCCACCAGAACGGCGTCCACATTGCGGGCCGCCAGGGCCTCGATGGTCCTGCCTATCGATTCGTCGGTTGCCGGAGAGTGAGGGATGGCCGAGGACATTTTTGCGTCTCCTGTGGGTGGCTGGCGTGCGTCCGAGGGATTAGCCGCCGGGCCGCAAGTTGGGCATCACCTCGTCGACGAACCGGCCCATGCAGCGCATGACCTGGTCGGGCGTCAAATCTCCCCATGCGAATATGGGGCAGAAGTAGTTGATGCCCGTCTCGTCGATTGCCCGCTGGACCCGCTCCCTGACGTTCGACGGTGAGCCCACGATTACTATATCCTTGGCTTCGAGTTCGTCGAAATCCTTCATGAAGCTCAGGATGTCGATGCCGGCCTTGGCCCACAGGTAGTCGATGTTGTGGAACCAGGTCTGGTACGCCGCCTTGGCTTCCGTCCTGGCCTGTTCGTCGGTGGCGGCAATGTACATGTGCCGCACCAGCCCCAGCTTGGGCACGGACACGTGGCTGTTCAGCCCGTCGGACATTCGCTCGGCGTTCCAGACCTGCTTGTAGAGGTCATAGTGGGCCTTGACGCCAGCGTTGTCGGCGAAGACGGTGCAGGTGTTGAAGCCGTGCTGGGCCATCCACGGCACCGTTTCGATGTTGTTGCTGGCGTACCAGAGCGGGGGATAGGGCTTCTGATGGGGCGCAATCCAGAGTTCTATGTCCTCGTAGTTGTAGTGCTTGCCCCGGTGATTGAGCATACCGGTGGTGAAGCCGCTGGTGAACATGTCCATCTGCTCGTTGAACACTTCCCAGCTGATGTCCAGGTCAACGCCGAACTCCTCGGCCTCAATGGGCGAGACCCCCCGACCCACACCCAGGTCCAGGCGTCCGTTGCTGAGATTATCCAGCATACAGATTTCGTGGAACAACCGGATGGGGTTGTAGAAGGGCAGCAGGAAGACCAGGGGTCCCAGGCGCAGCTTTGAGGTGCGCTGCGCCGCGGCCGCCAGGAACACCGCCGGCGAGGGCGATACGCTCAGCGGGGTTATGTGGTGCTCCGCCAGATGGTAGCTATAGAACCCGCTCCGGTCGGCGTACTCCAGCATCTTGAGCCGGTTTTCGAAGATCTCGTTGGGCGTCGACTTGTCCCACTCAATCCAGTCGAACAGCCCAAATTCGAGGGTATCGTTAAGCGTGGCAGCCTGCATCATGGCTCACCTCCTGTCTGGCGGTTCGCTCCACAAGGATGTTTTAACACGTTTTCGCCAAGCGTATCACGACGGATTATGCCTGGGGCGCTCAGTCCGCCACCAGGGGCAGCGAAGGGTCGGCGGCGTACTCCGACATGGAGGCATCGTACACCGCGACATTCTCGAAACCCAGCATCGACAGGACGAAGGCATCGTTGGACGCCGCGATGCCGCCCCCGCAGTACGTGACCACGCGCTGTGCCCGGTCCGCGCCAGCCGCTTCGAAGAGCGATGCCAGCTCCTTCGCCGGCCGGAATAGGCCGGTCTCCGGATCGGTCAGATCACCCGAGGGCACGTTGGTAGCGCCAGGGATGTGCCCGGCGCGCCCGTAGCCCTGCCCGCCGTCGGCGCCCGAGTGTTGATCCCGACCCAGGGCGTTGATCAGGCAGCTCCCGCCGCCATCGCCTGACTCGATGAACGCCCTGACCTCGGCTAGGTCGGCGAAGCGCGCCGGGTCGGCGGTCGGAGTAAAGGTAGCGGCCGCATACGTCACAGGATCCGTCGAGACCGCCCGGCCCTCGGCCCTCCAGCGACGCCAACCGCCGTCCAGCACAACCGCGCCCTGACAGCCCATCGCGCGGAACATCCACCAGAACCTCGCCGCCCACTGAGATCCCAGGCGGTCGTAGAGAACCAGCTTCGACGACTCGGAGATGCCTTGCCGCCCGGCTGCCTCAGCGAAGGCCTCGGCCGAGGGCATCATGAAGCGGAAGGGTTGGTCGTCGTCGGAGAAGTCAGCCTGCAAGTCAAGGAAGCCCGATCCGGGAATGTGTCCCTTCTCATACTCCCCTCGCCCCGACTCGGCGCGAACGCCGCCGTCGCCTCGATGCAGGAAGACGGTCGTCTCGAAGACGCGGACGTCGTCGTACGCCAGGTGTTCAGCCAGCCAATTGGTGGAAACAAGGAACTCCGGATGTGCAAATGCCATGGTCAACTCCAGCCGCTCCGGGCTTGTCGTGGGATTGTCGGTTCGCACCTTAGTATCCCCGTCCGGCAGACCGTTCGCAACCGGGGTTCCGCCAGGGCGGGAGTAAAGCCCTGTGCTATAGTTGGCGCGCTCCATACCTGATTCGAGAAAAACCATTCATGAATATTAGCACTGTGGCTATTCTGAGCCCGGGCGACATGGGCCATGCCGTCGGTCAGCGTCTTCGGGAAAACGAGTTGGACGTGGTTACGTGCTTGGCCGCCCGTAGCGATCGGACACGGAGCCTGGCAGCCAAGGCCGGAATCCGCGACGTTCCCACGATGGCGGAACTGGTCGAAGGGTCGGACCCGGTGATGTCCATGACCGCGTCGGCAGCGGTCCCTGGTCTGTGCCGTTAGATTGCCGACGTGCTACGGCCACCGGAGCTGATACCCTGTTCGCAGAGTGCAATGCCATCGCCCCTCAACTGGCGCGGGAGATGGAACCGATCATTACCGACGCCGGCGGGCAGTTCGTGGACGCATCCACAATCGGGGGGCCGCCGGGGCCGGGTTACAGTCCTCATTTTTACGCCTCCGGTGAGCAGGCATCGCAGTTTGAACAGTTGAACGATTTCGGACTGACGGTGCTGAACCTCGCCGGCGAGGTGGGACGGGCATCGGGTATCAAGATGTGCTACGCCGCTATGACCAAGGGCACGTCTGCCCTGTATGCGGAATTGCTGATGGCGGCCAAGTTGATGGGGCCTGACCGAGCCGCTGCTTGCAGAGTTCCAATCGAGCCAACAGACGGTTTTGCAGCGGATGGAGCGCAGCATCCCCACGGTGCCGCCTCGTTCGCGCCGCTGGATCAGTGAAATGGAAGAAATTCGGGACACCTTCGCCCATCTGGGAATGACTCCACACCTCTTTGAAGGCGTCGCGGCAATGTACCGGTTCATGGGCAGCACTCCTCTGGGAGAAGAGTTCCCCCAGACCAGGGACCGCGAACGCACTTTCACCGAGACCATCCGCCAACTGGCCCAATATGTGCGGCCGCAGGATGGAAGCGACGTCCGTTAGACCTGAAGTGCACAAGTCCTTGGCGATCGCACAGATCATTGTCTGAAATGCTCTCATTCATGCAGGGCATGTGGCCATACAAGAGCGTACGTGAATCGGCTCTTGTTCAAGCCCGCCCATTATGCCGGAGGCGGAAATGTCCCAAAACATCGCTCTGTTTAACCACAAGGGAGGGGTCAGCAAAACTACAACCACCTTCCACTTGGGTTGGATGTTGGCGTCCAAAGGGAAGCGGGTGATCTTGGCCGACGCGGACCCACAGTGCAATTTGACCGGCCTCGTGTTGGGGGATGATGTCGACGGCCATGAGGATTGGTACAACTCTGGAAATGATCGGAACATGAAAACCGGTCTGGCGCCAGCCTTCGATGCATTACCCGAGCGCATCAAGCCGGTGGAATGTTTTTCAGTTCCTGAGCGTGAAGGGCTATTTTTGCTGCCTGGACACATCGGTTTGTCGGAGTATGAGGTTACGCTGGGCATCGCTCAGGAATTATCCGCCTCAATACAGACGCTGCAGAACCTTCCTGGCGCGCCTTCATATCTATTGGAATGCACAGCTTCCAAATATGATGCGGACTACGTTCTCATCGACTTGAACCCAAGTCTCAGCTCTCTCAACCAAAACCTCCTAATGACTAGCCAATATTTCATTGTTCCTACCACGCCGGATCTTCTCTGTAATGGCGATCAATTCTCTAGTTGGAAGTCCACCTCCTAATGACTAGCCAATATTTCATTGTTCCTACCACGCCGGATTACTTCTCTGTAATGGCGATCAATTCTCTAGCAAACGTTCTTCCTAAGCCCCAATCCACCGAAAGGATGAGGTTGGTGTCGTGCTGAAGGGTTGAAAAAGTGCTCCCGGCTTCGGGGATAATGGTTTGTGAGACACCAAACCAACCCGGAACAAGGAGCACCCAACGGATGCTACCACCTGAGCGCCTTGAGCGCATCCAGGTCGCCTTCGACGATCACCGCCTGGTGGCCAACGCCGGACTGATCCTGCCGGTCACGCTGGCCCATCACCTGGGTCTGGGCGAACTGGTGGACCGCCACGTTGACTTGGGAGATGCACCGGGTCGTGCGAATGCTGGGGACAAGATGCTGACCCTGGTGGCGTCGGCCCTGGCCGGTGGCGACTGCATCGACGACGCCGACGCGCTGCGCGCTGGCGGGACCGAGCAGGTGCTGGGCTGTGTGGTCAAGGCGCCGTCCACGTTGGGTACGTTCCTGCGGAGTTTCCGTTGGGGCCACGCGCGGCAGCTGGATCGGGTGAGCCGTGAGGCGCTGGCCCGAGCCTGGGGCGCCGGGGCCGGACCGGGCGATGATCCGTTGACCATCGACCTGGACTCCACCATCTGTGAGACCTACGGTCCGGCCAAGGAAGGGGCGCGCCGCCACACCTACACCGGCCAGCGGGGCTATCACCCGCTGTTCGCCGTCGCCGCTGGCACCGGCGACGTGCTGATGGCTCGGCTGCGCCAGGGACGCGCCAACACCGCTCGCGGCGCGGCCCACTTCCTGCGAGAGACGGTAAGGCGAGTGCGCTACGCCGGAGCCACCGGACCGCTCACCATGCGGGCCGACAGCGGCTTCTACAACCACGACATCGTCGCCGTCTGCCGCAAGATGAAGGTCCGCTTCTCCATCACCGTCCGCCAGCACGCCCAGTTGCGCAATCTCATCGAAGCCATACCTGAAGAGGACTGGACGCCCATCCCTTACTGGATGGAGGGCGCCGCCGACGTGGCCGAAACCAGCTACACTCCCTTCGCCAGTGAGCCCGATGCTGTGCCGGTGCGTCTCATCGTCCGAAGGGTGCAGCCCACGCCCAACTCCCAGCTGGCCCTCTTGGTCGACTACAGCTATCACGGCTTCATCACCGATAGAGACGGCGACACCCTGGAACTGGAGGCCGATCATCGCCGCCACGCCGAGATCGAGAACGCCATCCGCGACCTCAAGTACGGGGTGGGTCTCAACCACCTGCCCTCGGGCCGCTTCCCCGCCAACGCCGCCTGGCTGGCCGTCCAGACGATGGCCCACAACCTGGCCCGCTGGACCACGCGCCTCGGGCTGGGCGAGCCGGTGGCGACCACCAAGACCCTGCGCAGGCGCTTCTTCTCCCTGGCCGGACGCCTCACCCGCAAGGCACGCCGCCTCACTTTGCATCTCCCCCAGGGCTGGCCCTGGCGAAACCAGTTCAGCAGCGCCCTGGCCAGACTGCGCGCACTGCCACTCCCTTCTTGACCACGCCCGCGGCGTCTGACCTGTCCACCAGATTACCTAACTGTCTGGCCCAGCCGCGCCAGGCTCGGCTCCTGATGGCCTCCGCCGGCGATCGGCGCTGAAAATCGCTTCCCGCGCCGCTACTACGGGTCGTCAACATCTCTTTGGACCGGCATCCACGCCCCACATCGTCCATTTCATCGGCATCAGGTCCCCGCCAGCCCGATCCCTGGTCCCTCATCCCTCCTCTGACCGCCGCCACGGTTTCCCTTCGGTGGATTCGGGCTAAGTGGCTCAGGTGGTCGCATAGGGCGAGTTCTCTTTCCATTCTCCGGGATGCTGTATACCCGTTCTTTGAGAACACGCCAAAATTCCTGGGAACAGTTGTCCAGAATTACCGCCCGCGTGGCGGCACCCCAGCGAGAGGTTTCCAAATTTGGATAGACAAAATCAACGAAGCCGTAACTGATACATTGGTTCCTCAATTCAACTCTGTTCAAATGATGCTGCCCCCAGAACTATATACAGAGCAAATGGTCGTCGACCATTGTTTGATAACGATACCAGACTTTAATACCTTGGTCGCCAAATCTCAGAGTTATCAAACGCCTGTGTTTGAATTGAACGAGGAGCAGATTGGATTGACTGGCCCAGTCTTGACTGGGACCATAGAGTCCCGGGATCGTTTCCGGGATCTCTTCTCGGATCTAGCGGACAAAGTAATAGCATTGACCACCTATGCAAACGGCAATTGACCAGTTCCATTGGAACCTGGGTCGCGTCCGCAACTTCGTTCTCTACATAAAGTACTTAGCGCTCAAACGACTGGCGCCCTGGACTTGGACAGACCTTCTTCGGTCTGAATTGGTTATGGTGGTGAGTGCCTTGGACTTATATGTTCACGAAGTTGTGCGAATAGGAATGCTGGAATGCTTTAGGGGGCAACGAGTTCGGACAGACGCTTTTCACCGGTTCCAAGTCACGATTGCAGGTACTCTTCAGGCTGTCTCTATGCCGGCAAGCGACGTTTGGCTTGACGAACAAAGGGCATCGCACGTTCCAACAGCCAGATGATATCGCGCAGGCGATACGGCTCATTTCAAATGTGGAACTGTGGAACTCCGTCGCCGTACAACTACAATCGACATCGCGGGATGTTAGGGACCGTGTTCGCCTAGTCGTAGACCGCCGGAATAAAATAGTCCACGAAGCGGACTCGAACCCAGCATACGGACAAATCGGCATGTTATGGCCCTTGACTGCCACACAGGCGGACAATGCGGTGGGATTCATAGAAAGCGTGGCGGAGGCAGTTCACGCGGCAGTGGTTTAGAACACAGAGAACGCTTCGCTTTTAGGGTCAAGCCTTTCGTCCGACAGGAGACACCCAATGCCCGAACCTGCAGCCACCAGCAATCAACAGCTTATGTTCTCCACAGAGGAATGGGCAATGGTGTCCAAAACCCAAATCGAACGCTCCACCATTCCCGGCGACATGGACGAGGAAAGGGGCGTCCTCTTGGTCTGGACCCGTGGAACAGCGGGCCAACCAAGTACCGGATGGACCGCCAGGCACGCCATTTCCGGCGACGCACTGCGCGACGCTCTGCTCGCAGCCGGCCTGATACCGGAATGATAAAGCGGTCACAACCCTCTGACCACAGGGGATCGCGTTCCCTTTGGGATGACGAGCTCTTTTCATTCCATCCATATTTTTCCCGGACAATGCCGGATTCGACCGGATGTCACAACACACAATAACGTTGATTCAAGATTGATTTGGGTTACGTCCCGTCAATGGGTGTAATTGTCGTCATCCTTGTTGATGTAGTTCAAGCTGCTGCCTCCGGAATGTTCCCTGCTGGCAGGGCTTCGCTGTCGTGGTCCTTGATGATCTTGAGGTAGCGACCACCCTCAGCCCATTCGTCGTGTTGTTCGGCCGGCACCGCGCCCACCAGGCGACGGGGCACGGTCCGGTTGGGAAAAACGCCTACCACGTCCGTACGCCGCCGGATCTCCTTGTTCAGTCGTTCCAGAAGGTTGTTCGACCAGAGTTTCTGCCAGTGGGACACCGGGAAGGCGGTGAAGGCCAGGATGTCGGGTCCGGCAGCGTTGCCAACCGACCTCGGCAAACACCGTGGCCATGGCGTTCTTCAAACCCTGGTGGGCGTCGGAGATGACCAGTTCCACCCCGCTGAGACCAAAGCGTTCAGTGAACGCAGGGAGGACAGCCTGAAGACCCCGTCCCCACGTCCCGGCCGCTTCCAGCTGACCCACAGCGCTCACGCCGGTGGCCACCACGCTGACATTCACGATCGTCCATCTTCCCTGACCTTCTGGGTGAGTGCCCAGTCACACATAGGGGTAAGGGTCAGGCGTCGGCCAAGGAAGTTCTCCACCACCTCGCCAGTCCTGACAGATTCCAGCTGACCCACAGCGCTCACGCCGGTGGCCACCACGCTGACATTCACGATACGTCCATCTTCCCTGACCTTCTGGGTGAGTGCCCAGTCACACATAGGGGTAAGGGTCGCCGTCCAGGCGTCGGCCAAGGAAGTTCTCCACCACCTCGTCCAGTCCTGACAGATGCGCGACACCTGGCTTTTGGAGATCCCGTCGCAGCCCAAAGCCTTGATCAGGCGGACCGTGGCTTTGGCAGAGACAGGCTCATCCGCTTCCGGCAACAGATGCCCAATCACACCAGCAACCCAATGGACTACGTGGCCCGTCTTCGAGACGGCGCGGCAGTAATCAACCTGGTGCACTACTGGGCCCGCGGCCATCGGATCCCTAGTATCTGGCTACTTCGCTGACCGACCATCACCAGGCGGTGCGGATGTATCGGCGCCGGATGCAGCCGGAACAGTACTTCAAGGATGGCAAGCAGCGCTTTGGACTGGACCGAAGCACCGTAACCACCACGGACCGGCTGCGATGGCTGCAGGTGGGACTGCTGCTGGCCTGTTGCCTGCTGATACTGGTGGGAATGCGCGTTACGCTGTCATTCCGACGTGGGATTTGCTCCTGAGGCAAGTTTGGCATCCTGAACCTGGGTTACGAATGCTATCTCGCTACTCCCGACCCGCCACCCCTAATCTTCACCCCTCCACGGCACCAAACCGGGTACGCGTGAGGCTCTCGGTCCGGTTGCCCCATCCCCTGCCATAGGGCATAATTGCGCCCTGTACCCGCTTCACATTCAATCCTGCCGGCCTTTGCTGGGCCGGCCATGAGGCAGACCATGGACTTTGAACCCCGTTACACCGCTGAGCAGGAAGCTTTTCGCACCGAGGTGCAGGAGTGGATGCAGGAGAACATTCCCGGCGGCATTGAGCATCCCGCCGACTCCATTGACCTGACCTATGAGCAGTACCAGCTTCGTCGGGATCTTGGTCGTAGCCTGGGCGAAAAGGGTTGGCTCTGGCCCACCGCGCCGGAGGAATACGGCGGAGGCGGGCTGACCGTTGATCACTCGGTGGTGCTGGAAGAGGAGATCGACGGCTACAACCTTTCGCTGCCGCCCTATTACGACTCGGGCGGGCGGCTGGGCGGCAACTCGATCCTGGTGTGGGGTTCCGAGGAGCAGAAGCAGGAATTTCTGCCCAAGATTTTCAAGGGCGAAATCCGCACCTGGCAGCTCCTCACCGAGCCGGAGGCCGGCTCCGACTTGGCCAACGCCAAGACGGCGGCCCGTCGCGACGGCGACGATTACGTCATCAACGGACAAAAGGTCTATGTCGGCAGCGCTCACGGTTCCGATTATATGTGGACGATCACCTGCACCGACCCAGAGGGCGACCGGCACCAGAACCTGAGCTGGTTCATGGTGCCATCCAACCTGCCCGGCATCAGCGTATTCCCTATGGACCTGCTGTCGTCGGCCGGCGAGTCGGGCGCGGGCTCGGGTGTTAAGAACATCGTCTATTTCGATAACGTGCGCGTGCCGGCACGCAACCTCATCGGCGGCGAAAATGAAGGCTGGAAGGTTGCCACCACTCACCTGGAGCTGGAGCACGGCACCGGCGGCCGCATCGGACGCAACTGGATCGTTGACCGTATCTTCGACCACTGCAAGACTAACAACCGGCGGGGACAGCCTTTGAGCAAGGACCCGGACGTGCGCGAGCGGCTGGTTGACATTTACATCGACGCCGAAATTGGCCGCCTGTTCCAGCTGCGCAACTACTGGATGCGGCACAGTGGCGCCCACATCACCTACGAAGGGCCGCAGGCGTCCTACTTCCGCAAGCAGTCAGGACTACGCATCGCCACCGGCATCCTGGACATCCTGGGGCCGGCGGCATTGACCAAAGACAAGCACTGGGGAGCCGGAGAAGGCCACATAGAGTCGAACCAGCGCGCCGCCATCATCGCCCTGCACCCCGGCGGCACCACGGACATCCAAAAGGTCATCATGGCCCGTCGCATCGGCATCGGACGACAGCAACGGGAACGGGCCGGAGCCTTGGCGTAAACCTATTGTCGTTTATTACACTTAGGGGCGACGCATGCGTCGCCCCTACCCAATTGTTGGAGCAATTACCGATGGATCTGGCCCTCAGCGAAGAACAGGAAATGCTCAAGGCGGCAGTGCGCCGGTTTGTGGATACCGAATATCCCAAGGATGTGCTGCTGGAACTGCAAGCCACCGGGCAAACCGCGCCGTCGGAACCGTGGCAGAAGCTGGCAGCCACCGGCTGGCTGGGCATAATCATTCCCACCGAGTACGGCGGTGAGGGCGGCTCATACACCGATGCCGGGGTGTTGTTCGAGGAGCTGGGACGCGGGCCGGTGCCTGGCCCACATCTGAGTAGCGCGGCCCTGGGAGCCTTGACCATTTTGGAGGCTGGCACCGAGGAGCAGAAACGTTCCCTGTTGCCTGACGTAGCCGCCGGGCGGCGCACCGTGGCGCTGGCGATCACGGAAGCCGATTACCAATGGGACGAATCGGACGTGCAGGCCATCGCGGCGCCCGACGGGGCCGGTTACCGGATTTCGGGAACCAAAGTGTACGTGTATGACGCCGCCGCCGCCACCGACCTGATTTGCGCGGTGCGGACGGAGAACCGACAGCACGTTGGCCTGGTGATGATACCCGCCGACGCTCCCGGAGTCGCCATACGGCGGCTGGATGGTTTTGCCTGGAACCTGGCCGAGGTCCGGCTGGACGGGGTACAGATTGCGCCGTCGGCGGTGTTGGGTGGCGATTTCGCCCGAGGCTGGACCGCGTTGGAACACGCGGTGGCCGCTGCCATACCGTTGCTTTGCGCTTACCAGGTGGGCGGTTCGCAGCAGGTGTACGAGATGTCCGTCGATTACAGCCGAACCCGGATCCAATTCGGCACGCCCATTGGCCGGTTCCAGCGGGTGCAGGACCACATCATCAACCTGGTCAACGAGCTGGATGCGGCGCGTTGGACCACCTATGAAGCCCTGTGGAAGCTGGATAGCGAGCGTCCTGCCGAGGACAGCGTCCACTTGGCCAAAGCGGTCAGCAGTGTCGCTTACTACAACGCCTGCAACCATGCCCACGAGGTCCACGCCGGCGTGGGCAGCACCACCGAGTACGGCCTGACCCTGCATACCACCGCCTCGCGTACGCTGTACCAGTTCCTGGGCGACCCCAAGTTCCACCGGCGTCGGCTGGCGGACGCGCTGGATTTGTAGGAGATTCAAAAGCGACGGCGACATGGTCGCTGTTCGTTGAGCAGTAGGTCCGGCACGTATGCCGAGTTAAAGGATCGGTTTAGATAAACTGATCTCGGTTTTGATGGGCGCGCTGTCCGACCCATGGCAACAGGTAGTTGTGTTGGGCGCGTGCGCGGCCGCCCTGCTGGTTTTGGCTTATTTTCTAATTGAACGGCGCTTGACCAGCGATTTACCGCCATCGCGCCTCACTGGCTCGTTGCCAGTCGTTCTTGACCTCATTTTGTTGAGTTTGGCGGTGACGGCGGCAGTGGTTATCTTGGCTTGGCTCGCCGCGGCGCTTTATCTGACCTACCGGAGAAGGTGAACCAGCGCTTCACGATTATGCCAATCATCACCAACGCCACGGCTACCCAACCCATCGCGGCTAGGCTCATAGTCGCGGCCCCGACAAGGATGAATAGGTCGCTGCGGGTCAAGTACACGCCGAACACCACGACCAGCAGGCCGGCGCCAGTCATACCGGCAAAGACAAAGCTGGCCAGGCTCGCCCAACCGTCCGATGCAGGATTGTGGAAGGGACGCTCGGTTCCATGCTGAAACCGTGCTCCCGTCACCGGCTCAGCATCGCCCGCCAGCATCGATACGCTTCCCGGTAGATCATTCCTTTGTGCGTTGGGGGTACTCATAATGACCCCTCCTGCTTGTCCCGAGTTTGGCGGGGCCATCTGTTCATAGCATACTATACTACGTTGGTTCGTCGCGCCGGGCACCGAGCTATGTCCCGAAACGCCCGTCGCTACTCCCCCATACCCTTCAACGCTTCCCGCACCTCGGTTTGCAGGGCTGCGAAAACGTCGCCCACGCTGCCCCGGGCGTCCACCGTGACGAAGTTTTGCTCTTTGGCCAGTTCCCGGAACTCGTCAATCAGGGCGCTCTGATACCTGATGAAATTTTCGTACAGGTCCGTCCCGCGGAGAAAGTCCTCCCCTGACTCCCAATGGTCCAGCTGCCTTACCGCCAGCACCCTGGGGAGCAGGTGCTCTACGTCCACATCCAGGTAGAGCACGCGGTCGGGTACCACGGCGAACTCGAACACGTCGTTGAGCCAGCGAGCGGGCACGCCACGGACGCGCGCCCGGGCGATGATGGAGTAGATGTAGCGGTCGATCAGCGCCACCATGCCGGAGCGCATAGCCGGGATGATGCTCTTCTCCAGCCGGTCCCAGAAGTCGGTGGCGTAAAACAGGTTCAGCGTGAGGGCGTCCAGGGTGTTCCCCCGCATCGCCCGGTCGATGCCGGAAGATGCCAGTTCGGACCGCCGGAGGCCGGTTACCAGCACGGCGTACCCCTCGGCTTCCAACCACTCCTGCAACATGGCGATTTGAGTCGAACGACCCACCCCGTCAGTGCCTTCCACCACGATGAGACGGCCGAGGGTAGCCTCGTCGCCGGCTCCGGGCGGAGTATGGCCGTAGAATCTAACGGTATTCATCCTTAGCGCTCCCTGGCAATTCTCACAATCAGATGACTTTGGTTCGGCGACGGCGACAGGGCTCGCACGGCAGTTATCCACTGGACGCGGCAGCCAACGCTTCCTGTTCCGTCAGCCTTCGGCGCGAAGGACTGGTGATGTAACGCCCGGTCAGACCGGATTTGCCCAGGGCTTCGGGCACGCTCTGTCCCTGGATCTGCATAGTGTCTTCAATCAGCGGCTGCACGTAACGGCGTACCTGCTGTTGCTGTACGGCAATCGGCTGCGTGGCGTCGATGGTCATCAGGCCGAATTCTTCGGTCAGAGCGTCATATTCTTGCAGCAGCTTGCCCTGGAAGATGCGGAAAGATTCCTCGCGGTCGGTGGAGAAGCCCATATCCTGGCCGGACTCGTAGTATCCCAGCCCTTCCCGACCGACGTTGATGCGGTGGATTGATACGTCCAGGGGGACCTTGAAATACAGGGCCAACGAGGGTTTCACGGCAAAGGAATAGACCCGTCGCAGCCACTCCCGGTCCACTCCCCGGGCCGTGTCGCGGGCAAAGGCCGTGAAAACGTAGCGGTCGGCCAGCACGACGGCGCCGGCCCTCAGAGCCGGAATAATCTGCGCGTGAACCCGGTTGGCGAAATCGGCCGCATGGATAAGACTGAAGGACATTGGGGTCAGCGATTCTTCAACCTTGCCCTTTTTGGTGGTGCGCCGGACAATGGGCGACGAATTCCACTCGGTGAACACGGTCACCAGGTTTTGGCTGGTGAGCCATTTCCCCAGGAGGTCGATCTGCGTACTCTTGCCGGAGCCGTCGATGCCCTCCACGATAATCAGCTTTCCCGGATATTGCCCGTCGTCCGGGTGCTGGCCGTAGCGTTCACCCATCTTGTACCCCGGTTGTTCTATCAGCACGGTCATCGTTCACCTCTCCCGATATGGATTTCTTCCCCAAAGGCTTTTCGCCATCTGTCGCGTATCCCCGGCCCTGCCAGCACAGACCACCAGGGGGTCGTCACAGTCAATGTACCCGATTGTCCACCGATTTGTACAACATCGCCACTGCAATCTGGTGGTAAACGTCGGTCCAACTCGTCGGCGACCAGCAAAACCGCCGCCGCTTGTCTGACCAGCATGGCGTCATCCCGCGACAAAAGGCGTGAATTGCGGAAGCGACGGGGTAGCTGTCCGGTCTCCGCTTCCAGTAGAATCGCCGCCGCCTGCGCCGACTCCCGATGGGTGAATCCCGGCAGATCAGTACGCACTATTATACTGGCGGTTCGGTTCAATCGGTTGTAAAAATCGACCGCATTGCCCAAATCCACCAGTAGAGCGGCGCACTCCAGGGACCCGGTAAGTTGTTCGTTGCGCTCACGCCAGGCCGCTCGCGCGATGCGGGCTGCCAGCGAAGCCCGACGGCGTCCCCGTCGAGAAAACTGCGGGGCGAAACGGGCCTCCAGGTCTGCCAAGGAAGCCACTCTCACCGCTTCGAGGTCGGGCAGGCGAATCTCCTGCCGCTCCTCCAATGGCGCTGGATGACGAGCCAACCCCTCGCGCAACCCCTGGCCGGACACCAGGATACCGTCGGCCCCCAAATAGCTAACCAGCGTGTGCGCGATCACGGCCCCGCCAACGATGGAATGACTGCGTTCCCGGTTCATTTCCGGTATAGCGTCGCGTTCTTGCCGAGACAAGGAGGCAAGGATATAAGACTGCTCGGCCAGGGCTTCAGCGTCAATGTGGAACCCATGCATCTTGATGATCGGGTACACCTCGCGGCCCCGCTGCAATCGTGACAGCAGCCGCACCGACCCGCCCGACCCGACCAGCATTTCACCTTCTTGTAACCTCGACACATTGGCGTCCGCAAGCACACCGCGCACGTGTTCGCAGGCCGCTTGAAGGTCTTCGGGCGTCGGTCGGTCGGTCAGGCGGAAGCGGTTGGCGATGCGCAGGCTGCCCAGGGGCAGGGAGTCGCTGGCAACCAGCGTCCGCTCCCGAAACTGGACAATTTCCGTGCTGCCGCCGCCGATGTCGGCCAGCAGGCCATCGGTCGCCCGCAGGCCGTGGATTGCTCCGACGAAGCAGTAGGCGGCTTCGTGCGTCCCTTCGATAATGCGAAGCGATATGCCGAACCGACCGATTGCGGCGTCAGTGATGGCCTGAGCGTTGCCGGATTCCCGGAGCGCCGCCGTGCCCACGGCGTGCATGGTCTCAATGCCATACCCCCGGGCCACCAGAACGAAGTCCTCCAAAGCGTCTAACGTGCCGTCGATACCGGCTGAGTCCAGAATTCCATCCTCGTCCAGGTGGCTCATCAGGTTCAGGTTCACCCGCTGTTGCGCCACGATTTCGATGCCGCCGCCGGGATTGACCTGCATCACCACGGCCCGCGCTGAACCGGAGCCGATGTCGATGACGCCGGTGTACCGGCAATCTGCATCGCCATGCCGGTTCCAGGAAGC
Organism: Dehalococcoidia bacterium; assembly: GCA_965197635.1. Lineage (GTDB taxonomy): Bacteria > Chloroflexota > Dehalococcoidia > Lucifugimonadales > UBA3495 > Bin87. Next base: position 865,156 of record CBDANN010000008.1, on the reverse strand, counting down.
CAAAGCGGGAAACGGTTCGGCCGGCGCAACTGACTCGTCGGGTGTGGACGGTGTGGTTACGGTTTGAGCTGTGGTCATTGCGTCCTCAAATGGTTGCGGGAGGGCGGGACCGGACCTCGGTGCTATAATCCGCCAAACGGCTACGTAGCGTGTACATGCAAGGGTTCAGGAGGATTGCGATGCCCAGGCTGGAAGGCAAGATTGCCATAGTGACGGGAGCCGCCCGCGGCATGGGCGAAGTGGAAGCCCGCCTCTTCGCCGAGGAAGGCGCGACGGTGGTGCTGTGCGACGTGTCCGACGACGCCGGACAGCGCGTGGCCGACGACATCGTTTCCAGCGGCGGAACCGCCGAGTACGCTCATCTCAACGTTACCGACGAAGACAACTGGAGGCAGATCATCGGCGATGCCGTGGCGAAATACGGGCGGCTCGACATCCTGGTCAACAACGCGGGCATCTCCGGTTACGACGAGGAGAACAACCTGGGGACCACCACCTGGGACCGGTTGCTGGACATCAACGCCAAAGGTGTGTTCCTGGGCATGAAGCACGCCATCGGCGTCATGGAAACCAGAGACGGGGGCAGCATCGTCAACATCTCATCCATCTCCGGCATAGTGGGCCAGGAGTTTATCCACATGGGCTACAACGCCTCCAAGGGGGCGGTAAGGCTGATGACCAAGTCGGCCGCCGTGCGCTGGGCCGAGGCCGGCATCCGGGTCAACTCCGTCCACCCCGGCCTGATGCCGCCGATGTCCGGCGGTTCGGCCAGTTCCGAGACCCGCGACGCCATGATGGCGAACATTCCCATGAAACGCACCGGACGCCGGGAGGAAGTGGCCTACGCCGTCCTGTTCCTGGCCAGCGACGAGGCATCCTATATCACCGGCGCCGAATTGGTGGTGGACGGCGGGTTCACCGCGCAGTAGCGGCCATCCCACCCCCGCAAAAATAAAACCCGTATGCCAAAAGGCTACGGGCTGATGCGACGAGCGCCGTCTCATTGCCTATTGACACGCCGCCGGCAAATCGGCGATTTCGGACTCCAGCCGTTCGGTGTCGGCTTCGTCCAGGTTGAAATACTTAGCCTGGGGATGGTGAAAAACCACGGCTGATACTGATCCCTCCGGATCCATCATATACCCGTCGGTTAGTTCCACGCCTATGCTAGCGGTTACGTCCAAAAGCGAAAACAGTTTTTCCTGGTCTTCCAGCCGAGGGCAGGCCGGGTAGCCAAATGAGTAACGCTTGCCCTGGTAGTTGGCTCGAAACAGGTCCCGCAACTCGTCCTCGTTCGGTCCCTGCCGGCGGGACGTTTCGCCGATGTTCCACATGGTGCGGATGCGCTGGTGCAGAAACTCGGCAAAACCTTCCGCTGATTCTATCGCCAGGGCCTGGAGCGTGTGGGAATCGAGGTAACGTCCCTCGTTCTTCCAACGCTCCGAGAGGTCGCGAACGCCCGGGCCGACGGTGGTGACGAACATCGCCAGGTAGTCATTCGGCCCGTCGCCAACCGGGCGGGCGTAGTCCGCGAGGCACAATCCTTCGCGCTCGTGCTGTCGTCCGAAGTAAAAACGCTCCAACTCCGTCGTGCCGTCAGGCTGGTAGATGATGAGCAACTGACCGTCCGAGCGGCAGGGAAAGAACTTGAAAACCGCGCTGGCGGTGATGTCGGAGCGGGACAGCATGATGTCCTCAACCCGCTGCACCTGCCGGCGCAATTCCAACGCCTTGGGCTCGTCGTTACGCAGGGCCTCCCAGAACCGCCCCCGGTAGCCCAGGTGCCGGACGTAGAGCATTTGGGGGTTGATATAGCCGAAAATCTCGTCCAGGTCGTAGTCGTGCAGGACGTGGAGGCGGAGGTCGGGCGGCTGGGGAGAAGTGTCCAGCCGGTCCACGGTGGGGGTGTTGAAGGCGTTCATATCTGGAGGTGGTTATTGTGTTTTCGCCTTCTCGGAGTCCGTAGGCTGCTCCGGCTTGACGCCATACTTCGCCAGGATTGCGTCGACAAAGGGCTTGAGCGTTACTTCCGCGTTTTCTATCGTTATCGCCGTAACGTCGTGGTCAAGCTCACCCCCTTCTTCCTCCGCATAAAATACCACCACGCCTTTGGCAACTTGTTCGCCTTCCGCTCGCCGCGCACCGTTCTCGATGACCAGCGTTTGCGTGTCAGAGTGGTACCAAACCGTCGGCTTCAACTCCGAATGCGCCACTGCCGCCAGCCTGAGAATGGTCTCTGCGTCGTAGCCGTGTACCTGGAATGTGGGGTCTATGGTTGCCCGTGCCACCAGAACATCCGGGAGACGGAATTTCTCCTCCGGCTTGCCTCTCTTTAGACGGGATAGCATTCCCTTGACGCGCATATCGTGGCCCTGGCGGAAGTCGGACTTCGGCGTGGTGGTTTCACCGCAACCACAGCGGCATTGCCCGCCGAGCCGGGCGGCTTTCGATTCCGGCTGGGGTTTCGCGTCGGTCATGTTCAACTTCTCCTGGTCCGGCCTCTCAGTTGATGTTCTGCTTGCCTGTCTCGAAGGCGATATGCTGTATCAAATTTATCGCCTGTTGCACCTTCTTCAAACACGACCTTAATCCAAGTTTCGATTTCTGGCACCCATCCAACTCGAACTCCCCAAACCCGCAACCCTTCTTCCGGCGTTGTAGAGTATTCTATCCACTGGTAAGAATCCGGAGATTCGATGATGTGCATTATCCATTCTGGACGCTTGTCCGGGTGACGATTCGGCATTTCACGCCCATGCGGGGTTTTGGGCAATTCTTCCCAAGCCCGCCGCAATCGGGCGTTTTCCGGCATGGCCTACCCCCGCGCGGCCGCTTCTCGCTCCAATTCAGCCCTTTCCACTTCTAATCGAGCGGCCAGCCGTTCCCGCTCGTCGGCGTCCTGGATGACGTTGGCGAGGGCCAGGCCGCTCATGGCATCGGGTGAGTAGGCAACCATCCCTTCGTACTCCGGAGCGATGCGCAGGCGGGTGAAACGGTTTGACAGCGCCGCGCCGCCCACCAGCACCGGGACACGGATGCCGGCGGTGCGGAAGTCCTGCACCGTTTCCACCATCATCTGCGCCGATTTCACCAGCAGGCCCGACAGTCCGATGATGTCAGGTTGGTGTTCGCGGTAGCCGGCGATGAGTTCCTGCGCCGCGACTTTTATGCCCAGGTTAATGACCCGGTACCCATTGTTGGACAGGATGATTTCCACGAGGTTCTTGCCGATGTCATGCACGTCGCCCCTCACGGTGGCCAGCAGCACGCTGCCTCGGCTGGCCGCGTCGGAGCGTTCCATGTGCGGCTCCAGGTGGGCCACGGCGAACTTCATGGCCTCGGCGCTCTGCAGCACCTCGGCGACGATGAGTTGGTTGGCGTTGAACTGCCGGCCCACTTCGTCCATTCCGGCCATCAGTGGGCCGTTGATGATTGCCAGCGGCTCCCGCTCCTGAAGGGCAATGTCGAGATCATCGGCCAGCCCTTCCTTGCTGCCCTCAATGATGCACTGGGCCAACCGCTCGTCCAGCGGCAGGGCCAAGCGTTCTTCGGCGGTGGCGCGGGGAGCGCGGTCGCGGAAGTGGGCGGCGAAAGCCGCCACCGGGTCGTCGCCGCGGTTCCAGATCAAATCTTCCGACAGCTGTCGTTCTTCCTCGGGGATGGTGGTGTACCGCTGCATCATTTCGGAGTTGACGATGGCCATGTCCAGCCCGGCCTGGGTGCAGTGGTAGAGGAACACCGAGTTGAACACCTCGCGTCCCGCCGCCGGCAGGCCGAAGGACACGTTGGAGACGCCCAGCACGGTCTTGGTGTTGGGCAGGGCTTCCTTGATCAGCCGCACGCCCTCGATGGTCTCGGCGGCGGAACCGACGTAATTTGCGTCGCCGGTTCCGGCCGGGAAAACGAGCGCGTCGAAGATGATGTCCTGCTCGGGTACGCCGTACTTCTCAGTCAGGAGCTGGTGGGAGCGCTGGGCGATTTCCAGTTTGCGCTCGCGGGTGATGGCCTGAGCCTGGTTGGGATCGTCGTCAATGCAACCAACGACCAATGCCGCCCCGTAGCGCCGGGCCAACGGAACCACACGTTGGAACCGTTCCTCACCGTCCTCCAGGTTGATGGAGTTGATGATCGATTTGCCCTGCAGCCGTTTTAGCGATTCCTCGATTACGGCGGCATCGGTGGAGTCGACCATGATGGGGGCCTTGACCCTTCGGTTGAGCTGGTCGAGGAACTTGAGAACGTCGGCGGTCTCGTCCCGGTCGGGATCCTGGAGGCACACGTCCAGAACGTGCGCTCCGTTGCGAACCTGGCGACGGCCGATTTCGGCGGCTTCTTCAAAGCGGTCGCCGCTGATGAGCCGTTTGAACCGCCGGCTGCCGAGCACGTTGGTGCGCTCGCCGACGATGGTGGGCCTGGTGTCCTCGTTGACCACCACCGCTTCGATGCCGGACACGCGGGTTTCGGCCGCCGGTTGCGTGGTGCGCGGGGTCTTACCAGCCATGACCTCGGTGATGCGGCGGATGTGGTCCGGCCCAGTGCCGCAACAGCCGCCAGCCACGTTTAGCCATCCATTCTGAGCGAACCGTCCCAGCGTTCCGGCCAGCATCTCCGGCGACTCGTTGTAGTTGCCGTCCTCATCGGGCAGGCCCGCGTTTGGTACGCAAGCGATACCGAATCGAGACAGGTCATTCAGGGTGCGAATGTGGTCCGTCATGAACTCTGGGCCGGTGGCGCAGTTAAACCCTACCCACAGCAGGTCCCGGTGCGCCAGGGACGTGTACAGGGCTTCGGCGTCCTGGCCGGCCAGCAGAGTTCCCATAGGCTCGATGGTGCCCTGCACAGCCACCGGGACGTCAGCGTTCAGTTCAGCCCGGGCACGGTCGATGCCTTCCAGTCCTGCCTTGATGTTGATGGTGTCCTGGCCCGTTTCCAGAACCAGCACGTCGGCGCCGCCTTCGATGAGTCCGGCGGCCTGCTGGTGATAGTCGGCGGCCAACTCGTCGAAGGTGAGGCCGCCGGTTACGGAGATGGTGCGCGTGGTTGGCCCCATGGCGCCGTACACGAAACGCGGCTTTTCGGGATCGGCGGCGGTTGCGTCGTCCGCTGCGCGGCGAGCGATGACAGCGGCTTCCCAGTTGATGCGTCGCGCCTCCGGAGCCAGGTCGTATTCGCCCAACACGAGGGCGGTTGCGCCAAAGGTGTTGGTCTGGATAATGTCGGCGCCGGCCGCGAGGTAGGAGCGATGGATGTCGTCAATGACGTCCGGACGGGTGATGTTCAGGTACTCGTTGCACCCCTCGTAATCCGCTCCGCCAAAGTCATCCGGCCCCAGCTCGCGCGCCTGAATCTGCGTACCCATGGCCCCATCGGTGACCAGAATACGTTTTTGGAGCAACGATTTCAGTTCGTTGATACGTTCGGATGCGTCCATAAATCAGTGTCGCTTGTACAGTTTTTCACAATCAAGGCTACCCGCATTGATAAGGGATGTCAAACGATGCGCGCCGGAGGTAGGGTACAATGGTGTCCATGACTACCCCTATCACCATCAACGACATTAGCGATGTGGCGCGAATCCTGCGCGAGCGGCCGGAATGGCTGGATGTCCTCCGCGGCATCATCGTCGGGGAAGAACTGCTCAACGTCCCGCAGCAACTGGCCGAGTTGACCGGAAGGGTCAACGACTTCGTCCAGGTCACCAACGAAAACTTCCGTCTCGTATATGAGCGCCTGGACCGGCTGGAGGCTACCTTGGCTCGGCTGGAAGGTCGGTTCAGCAATTTTGAAGGGAACGACTACGAGCGCAGAATCCGCAACCGCCTGTTGCACCGCACTACCTTGCGCTTCAACCTGAACCGTCCTATCCTCGCCATGGTTCAGGACCGTCAAAGCGCTCCTGAACTGAACAGCATCATCCATATCGCCATCCAATCCGGTGCTATCACGGTGGATGATTCCGATGACCTCCACGAGGCGGATATTATCATCAGAGACGAGGGCAACCGTTACCTGCTGGCCGAAGTCTCAATCACCGCCGATGAGACCGACCTGGTACGCGCCGTCCGACGGGCCGGACTGCTGGCTACCGCCGCCAACGCCACCGTGATACCGGCCTTGGTTTCATCAAACGTGCCCGAATCGCAACGCGCCCTGGCCGACGCGCACGGCGTTAGTCTCTTCATCATCCCGTACCCCTGACGTACCAGGCAGCCCGTCCTGTGGTGACCGAGGGTGCCACACACTTCCGCTAGTACTCACGCTCCCCGCCTGACCCGGTTGCTTGCCGCCGCAGCGCCGGCCGATACCGCCGGCGAGCAGGACCGCGGCCGCGGCGCGATGCAGGGCTTGGCCGCCGGCAACTTGCTGGGATTGCCGGTAGAAGGCGACTGGCACGCCGATATTGCGGCACGGTTTCCCAACGGCGTTACCGACATTGACCCGCGCGAGGCGCACCGCCCGATGGACGACGACCTGGCGCAGGCCGTGGACTTGGGCGAGGCGCTGCTGGCCGGCGGTGATTACGTCCAGGATTTCGCTGACCGCCTGATCATGTGGGCGCGGGAAAACGGCCGCGGCATGGGCATCACCACCGGTGAGGTAATCCGCGAACTGGAACGAGGCAAGCCGATTCCTGAGCCGGCCAGAGTGGTCTATGAGCGACGAGGTCGCATCGCACCCAACGGCGGCGTAATGCGATGCGCTCCGGTCGCCATCGCGCGCAGGAGCAACCCTGCGCTGCTGATCAGCGACTCGGCTGCCACCTGCGCCGTGACTCATTATGCTCCCGCGTGCCAGTGGTCCTGCATCATCATCAACGCGACCATCGCGTTGTCGCTGAACGGGGTCACACCGGACTTAACCGCGATCCTGTCCGCCGCAATCAGCGACGGATGCCCGGATCTGGCCGCGATGGCCCGCGCCGACGGCATTCCAAGCGCCGTTCTGGACGCCATCGCCGCCGGCCAGCCGCCGCCCGGCGACATTTCGTGGCTGCTATGTGATCACCGCCTTATCGGACATACGCTGCTTGCGATGCAGGTGGGGCTGTGGGCTGCGGCAACGCCGCTCAACTTTGAGGATGCCCTGATAGCATCAGTCGGCGCCGGCGGCGACACCGACACGAACGCGGCGGTTGCCGGCGCGGCGCTAGGCGCTCGCTACGGGGCCTCCGCGATACCGCAACGGTGGCTGCAGTGCATCCCCCAGCGGGAGCGGATTGAGGGGTTGGCGGATGGATTGCTGGCTATGGTTGTCCAGTAACCAAAGCGTCCTGTTGGACTTCCTGGTTAGCGAACAGAGCTTGCTCCATTTCCTCAGTCAACTCCACGGCAACAAATCTCGACGCAGGATAGAGATAATCCTCTTCCGACTCATCGATGACTCTGATCCACCCACGATTTGCCGCTAATTCATCAGGAAGCACACGATAGATTTTCCGAACCTTCAGAGAAGCGGGGTACTCGTCGTCGCCTTTGATGCAAATGACATATTTTGCGTTCACGGCTGTCACTCCAGAAAGCGTTTGATCTTGAATTTTCTCCTGCCTATGCCGTGGGCTTCATACCATTTGAACCTCAGCATCCCATATCGTGCCGTCTGACAAGCGCACTGTAGCGATTCCTTTTAGCTTCCTCCAGTTTCCGCGCCCATATAGCTGGCGCAGGAGTTCAAGGTCACGAATGGTGCGGCCAATAGCAATGGTTTCAATCTCATCTATTGAGCCGAGGATTTCGAAATCCTCCATTACGGTCCCTCTGGGACGGACTCGCCGCACCGCGTTGCTATTTGGTAAACATCCGCGGCAGTGTACTCAAGCCAATCTCTGCTACCCGAAATACCGACCCAGTTCCTCCCGGTTGCGTTCCAGCCACGCCACGTTGAGGGCAATCCGCTCCAGGGCCTGACGGATCGTGCGTTCCGCCGCCGGCGTGGGATGTTCCTCGAAAAAGGCCGCCACGTCGTCGCGCTTTTCGTTGCTGGTGAAGGCGTTGGTGATGGCGACCAGACGCATCAGGCCGAACCCGCCGCTGCCGTAGCGCCGGTCGAATTCGTCCCACTGCTCTTTCAGGAAGTCCCAGGCCAGGCTGCGGCCCCGGTTGTTGGCCGCCACCGCAGACACCACGAAGATGGTGTCCTGCAACCGCACGTCATCACTCAAGGAACGGTCCAGCGTTTCGCGGAGCAGGTCTCCTTGCTGGAACCGCGCCAATGACATGAGCAGGCGGATTTTCTCCTCGTGCAACTCGGCGGCGCGTTCCAGTTCCCAGATGCGGTCGTACGTCGCTCGGTCGCCTTCCTGGGCCACCAGGCTGAACACCACCCCCCGCAGGTCGGGTCGAACGTTGGACGGGTCGGTCTGGTATCCTTCGAACAACGCCTGTGCCTGCCCGACTACCTCCGGGTCGCCGTACACGCCGGCCTGGCTGAGCACGGTGGAGCGGAGCAGCGAGTCCAGGTGCCCCTCGCCCGGTTTCGCTTCCCAGCCCGAGCGCTGCGCGGCCGGGCCGAACAGCCGGCGCCCAAAGGCGTGAAACGCGTCGAGGTACGGCTCCTCCGCAGTCAGGCTTTCGATCTCGCGCAGGTTGGTGGCCAGGTCGCTCCACACCGAGGCGTCGGTCTCGTCCTGGTAGGATTCAGCCAGCGACAGGAACCGCGTAACGGACAGCAGGCCGGCCCGGGACAGGGCGTAAGCGTCATTCTGGATACCCAATCGGTCGGTGGCCGGAAGCGTCCGGTCTGCTACCACCGTCGCCAGCCTTTCCCGGTCGGTGTCGGTGTAGTTCACACGGTAGAACCCGGTCTGGTCGGGATTTACCTTAAACCAGTCCGGTTCCGGCGGAGCGGCTACCTGAACCGTATCGCTGGCGGCGTTGACCAGCCGGGCCGTCATGGGAGCGCCGGCGACCGCGACCGTTAGCGGCACCGGCCACACCTGTTCCTCGTTGTCGCCGGAGTCTTCACCCAGCACCGAGTCGTACACGAACCGTTCCTGCCGTATTTCCAGCGCGAGGCCGCCGTCGCTGGCACTGGCTGCCACGTCCAGCACGGGGTATCCGGTCTGTCCCGTCCAGCTGCCCATGATGGTGTTCACCGGCTCGCCCGAAGCCTCTTCCAGCGCGGTCCACAGATCGGTGGTGCGGGCGTTCTGGTAGGAATGCCGGTTCAGATAGACGTTCAGGCCGGTGCGGAACACGTTGGGAGTGAGGAAATGCTCCAGCATACGCAGCACGGAGCCGCCTTTGCTGTAGCTGATGGCGTCAAAGAGCTGGCTGACCTCGGCAGGGTTGGCAACTTCCTGCTCGATGGGATGCGAGTTCTTGAGGCCGTCCAGGTTGAAGGCCCGGTTGGTGTCCATGTTGACGAACTGGGTCCACATGGACCACTCGGGAAACAGCCAGTCAACGGCCTTGGTGCCCACCCACGTGGCGAAGCTTTCGTTGAGCCACAGGTCGTCCCACCAATCCATGGTGACCAGATCGCCGAACCACATATGGGCCATTTCGTGGGCCACCACCTCGGCCACGCGCTGGCGGGTGCCGGCCGACGAGTTCGTCGGGTCCACCAGCAGGGCGGTTTCCCGGTAGGTCACGCATCCCCAGTTTTCCATGGCCCCGGCGGCAAAGTCGGGGATGGCCAGGTGGTCCAGCTTGGGCAACGGGTAGGGTATTCCGAAGTAATCGTTGAAGAAGGACAGCAGCTTGACCGAGGTGTCCAGGGCGAACTGTCCTTGTTCTTCCTTGCCGCGGGTCATCCAGATGCCGACGAGGGTGCCATCGGCGGCCTCTTTCTCGATGTGCGTCAGGTCGCCGATGACAAAGGCCAGGAGGTAGGTGGACATTATCGGCGTCTTGTCGAACACCAGGGTTTTCAGACCGTCGCCGCCGGTTCTTTGCTCGATGATCGGCGTGTTGGAGACGGCCTGCATATCCTCGGGGATGTTCAGCGTCACCTGGAAGGTGGACTTTACCGCCGGCTCGTCCCAGCAGGGCAGGGCGCGGCGGGCGTCGGTGGCCTCAAACTGCGTCGTGGCGAGATAGGCCGTTTCACCTTCGGGATTGGCGTATTGGCTGCGGTAGAAGCCCCGCAGTTTGTCGTTCAACTCGCCGGTGAACGTCATCCGCAGGTGCTGATCTCCGACCAGATCATCCCCTGGAGCGCTGGCGATGCTGATGGTAGCCCGCTCGGTGTCAGCGTCATAGGCGATGCCGGTGGCCGTGTGTTCATGCTCACCGTTATTATCCGTCCAGCTCACGCTGGCGGTATGGATCTCGATTTCGGAGCAATTGAGCACGATTTCACTGGTGCCGGGCTCCATGCTCACCGTGATGTCCACCTCTCCGGCAAAGGTGAAATCGTCAAAGTTGGGGGTCAGCGTCAGATCGTAGTGGATGGGACGAACGTTGTCGGGAAGGACAAAAGCATCGGCGGACGGCATCGAATTTCCTCCGTGACTTAGGTTCAAAAAATGACACGAGCCAAGTTTATCACACAGATTTGAGCCACTTGTGGGGCAGGCAGGTTTGCGAAATAATAGGCGCGGCCCAGTGCGCAGGACATGATCAACCAGTCTAAGCCAGCCCGACTATACCAACATTACTGATACGTGAATTGATAACCAAACCCCAGCACACCACCGTCATTCCCGCGAAAGCGGGAATCCAGAACGTCTTTGTAGCAGCGAACTCTGGATTCCTGCTTTCGCAGGAATGACGGAGTAGTTTAGCTAAACGCTCACGCATCAGTAGTATCGCCAACTAGGTTAGATATCCTTGTTAATGTATTCTGATATATGGAGAAATTCTAAATGCTTGTAGACGGGCTCTCGCTACATGGCCTAGCGGATCTGCTCAGCTTCGCTGGGCATACGCTTGAACTCCGTCAGTCGCTGTTGGCTCTAGGGACGCTGATCATAACTGCCAAGCTGGCGGAGGGTGTTTTCCGCCGTTTGCGCTTGAACGCGATTGTCGCTTACGCGGCAGCAGGAATATTGCTGGGGCCAGTCCTGCATCTAACCGGCATCTGGTGGATTCAGTCTTCGCTGTACGTCGAGTTGCTGCTCACTTTGGGCGTTTTCATATTCTTTTTCCTGATCGGCCTCGACGAGGTTGACATATCCAGCTTCATGTCGTCCCTAAGAGCCTATCCTAATAACCCGGCGGCTCTGAGGGCGATGAGGGCGCAGGCGAAATGCAGGAAGGCAATGTAGTTGGCGGGAGACTTGTCCCAACGGACCAATATCCGCCGGAAGCGGTTCAGCCAACTGTGCGTCCGTTCCACCACCCAGCGCCGGGCTTTGAAGCCAGCTTCCTTCTTGATGGCCTGGGCCTCTTCGCCCCGGCTGCGGATGTGCGCCGTGAAGCCGAACTCGTCCAGCGTGCGGCGCACCTCACCAAAGTCGTAGCCCTTATCCAGGCACATACCCTGGGCGGTCTCCGGACTGGGTACGGGTCGCGGCACCGGCAGACTGTCCACCGTGGCCCGCACCAGCTTCATGTCGTGGCGGTTGGCTCCGTCCACTGCCAGTCCCACCGGAACACCCTGAGCTTCGGTCAACAGGCTGCGCTTGACCCCGCTCTTACCCCGGTCGGTGGGATTGGGCCCGGTTTTTTCCCCCGCCCAGGGGCGCTTTGGTCAGCGCCCCGTCCAGGCTCAGCCAGCTCCAGTCCAGACCTTGCAATTCGTCGTAGCGTTCCAGTCCCGTCCGCCATAGTTCCCGGAATACCCCGGCGGCCACCCATTCCTGGAAGCGCAAATGAGCGGTGGAGCCGGAGCAAATGCCCGTGGCGTCCAACGCCTTCCACTGGCAGCCGGTACGCAGCACGTAGAATATGCCGTTGGCGCAAGTCCGGTCGGGCACTCGGGGCCGGCCTCCGCCCAGAGGATGGGTATTCACCCGTTGGGGAATCAGCGGGGCCAGCACCGCCCACAGCTCGTCGGATACCTGAAAGGAGCCGGTAGTGGGGTTGGCCGGTGTGGCCGGGCCAGCGCGCTTGGGTCGCGGTGGCTTGGGTTCTTTCGCTTTAGTCATTCCCCCAGTTTAGCCCAGGTTTTGTTTTTAGGATAGGCTCTAATATTACAGTCGCGCTTGCCTTTGGTAGGATAGGCCCAAGTAGAGTACCGGGAGGTGGTGTAAAAGAATCGGTGTAGCCTAAACCCCAATCCACCGAAAGGATGAGGTTGGTGTCGTGCTGAAGGGTTGAAAAAGTGCTCCCGGCTTCGGGGATAATGGTTTGTGAGACACCAAACCAACCCGGAACAAGGAGCACCCAACGGATGCTACCACCTGAGCGCCTTGAGCGCATCCAGGTCGCCTTCGACGATCACCGCCTGGTGGCCAACGCCGGACTGATCCTGCCGGTCACGCTGGCCCATCACCTGGGTCTGGGCGAACTGGTGGACCGCCACGTTGACTTGGGAGATGCACCGGGTCGTGCGAATGCTGGGGACAAGATGCTGACCCTGGTGGCGTCGGCCCTGGCCGGTGGCGACTGCATCGACGACGCCGACGCGCTGCGCGCTGGCGGGACCGAGCAGGTGCTGGGCTGTGTGGTCAAGGCGCCGTCCACGTTGGGTACGTTCCTGCGGAGTTTCCGTTGGGGCCACGCGCGGCAGCTGGATCGGGTGAGCCGTGAGGCGCTGGCCCGAGCCTGGGGCGCCGGGGCCGGACCGGGCGATGATCCGTTGACCATCGACCTGGACTCCACCATCTGTGAGACCTACGGTCCGGCCAAGGAAGGGGCGCGCCGCCACACCTACACCGGCCAGCGGGGCTATCACCCGCTGTTCGCCGTCGCCGCTGGCGCCGGCGACGTGCTGATGGCTCGGCTGCGCCAGGGACGCGCCAACACCGCTCGCGGCGCGGCCCACTTCCTGCGAGAGACGGTAAGGCGAGTGCGCTACGCCGGAGCCACCGGACCGCTCACCATGCGGGCCGACAGCGGCTTCTACAACCACGACATCGTCGCCGTCTGCCGCAAGATGAAGGTCCGCTTCTCCATCACCGTCCGCCAGCACGCCCAGTTGCGCAATCTCATCGCAGCCATACCTGAAGAGGACTGGACGCCCATCCCTTACTGGATGGAGGGCGCCGCCGACGTGGCCGAAACCAGCTACACTCCCTTCGCCAGTGAGCCCGATGCTGTGCCGGTGCGTCTCATCGTCCGAAGGGTGCAGCCCACGCCCAACTCCCAGCTGGCCCTCTTGGTCGACTACAGCTATCACGGCTTCATCACCGATAGAGACGGCGACACCCTGGAACTGGAGGCCGATCATCGCCGCCACGCCGAGATCGAGAACGCCATCCGCGACCTCAAGTACGGGGTGGGTCTCAACCACCTGCCCTCGGGCCGCTTCCCCGCCAACGCCGCCTGGCTGGCCGTCCAGACGATGGCCCACAACCTGGCCCGCTGGACCACGCGCCTCGGGCTGGGCGAGCCGGTGGCGACCACCAAGACCCTGCGCAGGCGCTTCTTCTCCCTGGCCGGACGCCTCACCCGCAAGGCACGCCGCCTCACTTTGCATCTCCCCCAGGGCTGGCCCTGGCGAAACCAGTTCAGCAGCGCCCTGGCCAGACTGCGCGCACTGCCACTCCCTTCTTGACCACGCCCTCGGCGTCTGACCTGTCCACCAGATTACCTAACTGTCTGGCCCAGCCGCGCCAGGCTCGGCTCCTGATGGCCTCCGCCGGCGATCGGCGCTGAAAATCGCTTCCCGCGCCGCTACTACGGGTCGTCAACATCTCTTTGGACCGGCATCCACGCCCCACATCGTCCATTTCATCGGCATCAGGTCCCCGCCAGCCCGATCCCTGGTCCCTCATCCCTCCTCTGACCGCCGCCACGGTTTCCCTTCGGTGGATTCGGGCTAAAGCTCACCACCGCGTCATCCTTGATCGGAAGTCACAACCCAGAACAAGGAGAACGACGGTGGTCAAACACAGCATGGATCTTTTGGAATTATTACGCAAGCGTGGCATCGACGGAGACGTGGACTTGCTGCGGGAAGCACTGCAGGTCCTGGTGGACGGCATCATGGACGCCGAGGTTTCCGCCCAGATCGGCGCTGAGCACAGCGAACGCAGCCCAGAGCGGGTCACCTACCGCAACGGCTACCGCAACCGCACCTGGGATACCCGGGTCGGCACCATGGAGTTGCACATTCCCCAGCTGCGGGAAGGCAGCTACTTCCCCAGCCTGCTGGAACCACGGCGGCGCAGCGAGAAGGCTCTGCTGTCGGTGATCCAGCAGGCCTACCCTTCGGCAGGCTCAGGACAGGCGTGGAAGGAGTCTCCACCCGAAGGGTGGACGACCTGATCAAGGCCCTAGGTTGCGACGGCATCTCCAGCAGCCAGGTGTCGCGCATCTGCGAGCAACTGGATGAAGTGGTGGAGAGTTTCCTGGGTCGGCCCCTGGACGGTGGTCCCTACCCCTACGTCTGGCGGGACGGCCTGACCCAGAAGGTGCGGGAGGGCGGTCGCATCGTCAACGTCTGCGTGGTGGTGGCGACAGGGGTCAATGCCGAAGGGCAGCGTGAGATTCTGGGCCTGGACGTGGGGACCAGCGAGGACGGCGCGTTCTGGCTGGCCTTCCTGCGGTCGCTGACCGCTCGGGGGCTCAGCGGGGTGGAACTGGTTACCTCCGATGCCCACCAGGGGCTGAAGAACGCCATCGCCGCGGTGTTCGCTGGAGCCAGCTGGCAGCGCTGCCGCACCCACTTCATGGCCAACCTGCTCACCCGAGTGCCCAAGCGTGCCCAACCTGGCGTGGCCACCCAGGACCTTCCTTGCATGGTGCGCACCATCTACCAGCAACTGTCTCCCGCCGAGGTCCACGGCCAACTGGACCGAGTGGTGGAACAACTCCGGGAGCCCTTGGCCCAGGTGGCCGAGCTGCTGGCGGACGCCGCGCCGGACCTCCTGGCCTTCACGGCCTTCCCAGTGGCCCACTGGCAGAAGCTGTGGTCCAACAACCCGCAGGAACGGCTGAACCGGGAGATAAGGCGCCGGACTGACGTGGTGGGCATCTTCCCCAACCGGCTATCGGCGCGGCGCCTGGTGGGTGCGGTGCTGGCCGAGCAGCATGACGAGTGGGCCGAAGCCCGCCGCTACCTCACCATCCCCAACGCCGCCGGCAACGAGGCACTGCCGGAACCCAACATGCTGGACGCAGCAGCCTAATCAACATCAAAAGGGATGACGCGCTTTTACACCTATTGACGGGACACTACCTAGTACTACAGTCGCGCTTGAGGAACAGGTGTCTGAAGGTGTCTCCGGTAGTGACATTGCATGGCCCGGGCCTGGTGCCGCCGTCTCCAGCCTGACCAATGGATGGTCAGGGTGGACTGCCACGGGGCAGCCACAGCAGCCGGCACAGCAACCGTCTGACCTCGGGCACGGTCAGTGGGATGAGTTCTCCCGGGAACATATCCCCCTTTTACCATCGCCACCGGCGGCATAGGACCGGATTACCGCCAGAAAGGCATGGGCCAGCATCGCCAGGGTGATGTGCCGGTGCCAGCCGACCCACAGGCGCACCTCATACTCATCCAGCCCCACCTCCTGCTTGGCCTCCTTGAAGGCGTCTTCGATGATCCACCGGGTGCCGGCCACGCGCGCCAGTTCCGCCAGCGGCGTTTCCGCTGCGCCAAAACAGGCGTAGTAGGCCAGGTCCTCAGGATCGGCGATGCTGCGACGCACCAGCAGCCAATGCCCCTGACCCGGCTCCGACCAGGGTCGTATCGGCAACCAACCCCAATCGTAGAGGCGCGGCCCCTTGCTGCCCTCACCAGCGCTCAGACGTTGCCACCGGTCATCGGGTATCTGCTGGGCCAGTTCACGGGCCGCCACCTGTGCTGAGCCATCCTCCGTATCCGCCCACAGCGGCTCGTTGTTCTTCACCGCCAGCACGTAGGGCAGGGCCTGCTCCTCCAGCCACCGCCGCAGTTTCCGGTCATTGCCGTACACCGTATCCCCCGTTACCCAGGCAAAGGGCACCCCAACCGCCACCGCGCGGGCGATCATCTCCTGAGCCAGTTGTGCTTTGGTATGAAAGACCACCCCTTCCGGGCACACCGGCTTCCCGCCGCCGCTCCACATCCTCCGCCCATTCCTGGGGCAGATACAGCTCCCGATCCAGAAAGGCCGCGCCCCGTCGGCTGCCATAGGCCAGGAACACTCCGATCTGACAGTTCTCCACCTTCCCCGCCGTGCCGCTGTACTGACGCTTCACCCCCACCGACTTCTGGCCTTGCTTCAGAAACCCCGTCTCATCCACCACCAGCACCCCGCCGGGATCGCCCAAATGCTCCACCACGTACCCTTGCAGGTCGTCCCGCACCTGGTCCGCGTCCCAGTGGTACACCGCCAGCAACCGCTGCACCCCGTCGGGCGTGGCGTCGCCAGCATATTCGGCCAACTGCCACCCGTTCTTGCGCTCCACCGACCCCAGCAATCCTTGCAGGTACGCCAGCACCCGCTGACGAGACTCACTGCGGCTGAAACGCGACGCGATACGCCCGTGCAGCGCCTGGAGCCCAACCTCCCAGTCCAGCACAGGGCCTCCTCTCGCTCCAGCAATGTCTGACCCATTTCCAACCCCTCCGCTCTCACCAGTAATCATGGGCCTAGTACTACAGTCGCGCTTACTTTTGGTAGGATAGGCCCATGATTACTGTTGAGAGCGGAGGAGTTGGAAATGGGTCAGACATTACTGGAGCGAGAGGATGTGCTGGAGGAAACGCTGGACTGGGAGGCTGGGCTCCAGGCGCTGCACGGGCGTATCGCGTCGCGTTTCAGCCGCAGTGAGTCTCGGCAGCGGGCGCTGGCGTACCTGCAAGGATTGCTGGGGTCGGTGGAGCGCAAGAACGGGTGGCAGTTGGCGGAATATGCTGGCGACGCCACTCCCGACGGTGTGCAGCGTCTGCTGGCGGTGTACCACTGGGACGCGGACCAAGTACGGGACGACCTGCAAGGGTACGTGGTGGAGCATCTGGGCGACCCCGGCGGGGTGCTGGTGGTGGATGAGACGGGGTTTCTGAAGCACGGCCAGAAGTCGGTGGGGGTGAAGCGTCAGTACAGCGGCACGGCGGGGCAGGTGGAGAACTGTCAGATCGGGGTGTTCCTGGCGTATGGCAGCCGCCACGGCGCGGCCTTTCTGGATCGGGAGCTGTATCTGCCCCAGGAGTGGGCGGAGGATGTGGAGCGGCGGCGGGAAGCGGGAGTGCCCCAGGACGTGGTCTTTCATACCAAAGCACAACTGGCTCAGGAGATGATCGCCCGCGCGGTGGCGGTTGGGGTGCCCTTTGCCGGGGTAACTGGGGATACGGTGTACGGCAATGCGATTGGTCAAAGATCGTGTCAACTGCGACGGTGGCTGGAGGAACAGCGCCTGTCCTACGTGCTGGCGGTGAAGAACCAGATCTTTGAACAATCGGCCGCTGTGGGCGGATACGGAGGATGGCTCGGCACAGGTGGCAGCCCGTGAACTGGCCCAGCAGATACCCGATGACCGGTGGCAACGTCTGAGCGCTGGGGAGGGCAGCAAGGGGCCGCGCCGCTACGATTGGGGTTGGTTGCCGATACGACCCTGGTCAGCACTGGATCAGGGGCATTGGCTGCTGGTGCGTGCTTGGTCAAGGGTTCGGGCATTGCCGATCCTGAGGAGCTGGCCTACTACGCCTGTTTTAGTACGGGAGAGGTATCGCTGGCGGAACTGGTGCGCGTGGCTGGCACCCGGTGGATCATCGAAGACGCCTTCAAGGAGGCCAAACAGGAGGTGGGGCTGGATGAGTATGAGGTACGCCTGTGGGTCGGCTGGCACCGGCACATCACCCGGGCGCTGCTGGCCCATGCCTTTCTGGCGGTAATCCGGTCCTATTACTACAGTCGCGCTTGCCTTTGGTAGGATAGGCCCATGATTACTGGTGAGAGTGGAGGGGTTGGAAATGGGTCAGACATTACTGGAGCGAGAGGCCGTGCTGGAGGAAACGCTGGACTGGGAGGCTGGGCTCCAGGCGCTGCACGGGCGTATCGCGTCGCGTTTCAGCCGCAGTGAGTCTCGGCAGCGGGCGCTGGCGTACCTGCAAGGATTGCTGGGGTCGGTGGAGCGCAAGAACGGGTGGCAGTTGGCCGAATATGCTGGCGACGCCACCCCCGACGGGGTGCAGCGGTTGCTGGCGGTGTACCACTGGGACGCGGACCAGGTGCGGGACGACCTGCAAGGGTACGTGGTGGAGCATCTGGGCGACCCCGGCGGGGTGCTGGTGGTGGATGAGACGGGGTTTCTGAAGCAAGGCCAGAAGTCGGTGGGGGTGAAGCGTCAGTACAGCGGCACGGCGGGGAAGGTGGAGAACTGTCAGATCGGGGTGTTCCTGGCCTATGGCAGCCGACGGGGCGCGGCCTTTCTGGATCGGGAGCTCTACCTGCCCCAGGAGTGGGCGGAGGATGTGGAGCGACGGCGGGAAGCGGGAGTGCCCCAGGACGTGGTCTTTCATACCAAAGCACAACTGGCTCAGGAGATGATCGCCCGCGCGGTGGTGGTTGGGGTGCCCTTTGCCTGGGTAACTGGGGATACGGTGTACGGCAATGCGATTGGTCAAAGATCGTGTCAACTGCGACGGTGGCTGGAGGAGCAGGCCCTGTCCTACGTGCTGGCGGTGAAGAACAACGAGCCGCTGTGGGCGGATACGGAGGATGGCTCGGCACAGGTGGCAGCCCGTGAACTGGCCCAGCAGATACCCGATGACCGGTGGCAACGTCTGAGCGCTGGGGAGGGCAGCAAAGGGCCGCGCCTCTACGATTGGGGTTGGTTGCCGATACGACCCTGGTCGGAGCCAGGTCAGGGGCATTGGCTGCTGGTGCGTGCTTGGTCAAGGGTTCGGGCATCGCCGATCCTGAGGAGCTGGCCTACTACGCCTGTTTTGGTACGGGAGAGGTATCGCTGGCGGAACTGGTGCGCGTGGCCGGCACTCGGTGGATCATCGAAGACGCCTTCAAGGAGGCCAAACAGGAGGTGGGGCTGGATGAGTATGAGGTGCGCCTGTGGGTCGGCTGGCACCGGCACATCACCCTGGCCATGCTGGCCCATGCCTTTCTGGCGGTAATCCGGTCCTATGCCGCCGGTGGCGACGGTAAAAGGGGGATATGTTCCCGGGAGAACTCATCCCGCTGACCGTGCCCGAGGTCAGACGGTTGCTGTGCCGGCTGCGGTGGCTGCCACGGGGCAGTCCCAGATTGACCATCCATTGGTCAGGCTGGAGACGGCGGCACCAGGCCCGGGCCATGCAATGTCACTACCGGAGACACCTTCAGACACCTGTTCCTCAAGCGCTACTGTAATACTAAGAGGGCACTACTTCCTGGCCGCCGTGCTTTCCGTGATCCTGTCGCTGGGCGTCTCGATGCTGGTCACCACCGACGTCGTTTTCGATTTTGGACTGGCGTTGAACTTCACGGAGTCGCTAGCCTTGGCAGGGGTGCTGTCAATGACCAGCTTGGGAATCGTAGCCAAAGTGCTGGCCGACGACGGGCATCTGAAAGAGCCGATTGGTCTGCAAATTTTTACGGTGGTGATCATCGCTGAGTTGATCACGCTACTGCTGATCGGGTTCAGCATAGGAGAACACGCTCACGAAGTGTCGCCGGTCGGGATTTTGGTCCTGCTGGGCAAAGTGGTCGGTTTCGCGGTGGTGACTTGGCTTCTGTCATCCCGGGTGCTGCCTCCGGTGGTCGCGTTGCTGCAACGGGTGATCCAGGTTCCGCAACTCTCCTTGGGCTTGCTCCTGGGCGTGCTGTTCCTGATGGTTTACGGGGCCGAAATCATAGGCTTGCACGGCTCGCTGGGCGCTTTGCTGTTCGGAGCGTCGCTGTCGGGCCTTCCTTACCAGGTCCGTCGAGAGATCATTCCAGGGCTGCGCAGCGTTGGCGAGGGTTTGTTCGTACCGCTTTTCTTCGCTTCCGCCGGGTTGAGCTTCAGCTTCTCGTTCGTGACATTGCCGCTTTTGACGATGGCCGGGCTGGCGCTGATCCCGTTGTTCGGGAACTTCATCGGCGCATTCATTGGCGCCTACGTATCCCGTCTCACCGTGCCATACGCCGTGGCGTCGGGACTGATGGGGAAGGGGGTCGCGGAGATCGCCCTGCTGCTGGTCATGTGGGATGCGGGGATCATCGACGAGGTGATTTTCTCGTTCCTGGTGCTCGTCATGTTCTGCTATATCCTGTTCATGCCCCCGGTGATCAGCTTCGCCGTCAGCCGAGGCAGTCGCCGGACCGACCTTCCGGCGGCCCTTGATGACATACCACAAGGAATCGCCCGCTTCGCGCTGGAAGACATCACGGTTGACAATATACTGGACCGAACACACCGGTATCCGGACTCTTCCGTCACAGTCCGGGATTTTGCCTAGCGGTGGACGGTGCCGCACCAGAACGATTACGTGGTGGCGGATCAGGGAGTGTTGGTCGGTATCGTGTCCCTGGAATTGTTCAGATACCTTCCCAAAGACGCCTGGGCCCAAACGCCACTGAGCGCCGTGGTGCGTAGCGAAACACCGCTGGCCTGGCCTGATGAGCACGTTGAAGACGTGTTGCACCGCATGTCCGAGAACTCCCTTTCCATCATGCCCGTAGTGGAAAGGGACTCGGAAAAGTTTTTGGGCGCGGTGACCACGAACGACATCATTGAGTTGATGACCATGGAGGCCACCGGACAGGGCAATCGCATTTCAAAGGGATAGGACTTTGAGGAGGTAATCGAAGTCCCAACCTGCCTTTTTGCGTTTGGCTTTGATACCGACCTTGGCGGTGCGTTCCTGCTTGAGGAGGTTCAGCGCCAGGTGTCGCATCACCGCCAGATTCTGGTCGGCATGACCCGTCCTCACCCGGCTGTGATCCTCGTCGAAGGCCATGTCCAACACCCAATGCAGGCTGTTCTCGATGCCCCAGTGGCTTCGCGCCGCTGTCAGCAGTGTTGTCGCGTCCGCCGGATAGCTGCAAATGTAGTAACGGGTATCCTCTGGGGAACTGGTACCAGCGTTCCGTCGGTAGCTGACCCGGGCCACCGCTCCCAAGGAAGCCCACTGCCGGTGCGGGTCCACGTAGGCCAGTTCCTCAGGGTCGGTAATCACCCAGCATCGTCGACGTTCCCGCCGACCGTGGTCCTTGCCCACTTGCTCGTGGTATCTGTAAGCCACGCCATTCCACTCCGCGCGCTCCTGGCAGGCGAATAAATCCTGGCAGGCGAATAAATCCTTGATGTTCTCGTGCAACTCCCCCTGATTGGCCTTCACCGCCAGCAGGTAATCGGCCCCACCTTGCACAATCTGACCAGCAATGTTCTTCTGGCAGCCCATGGCGTCGATAGTTACCAGGGATCCTTTCAGTTCCAGCACTTTGAGCAGTTCCGGTATCGCCGTGATCTCGTTGGAGTGGGCTTCAGTGCGGGTCTGTCCCAGCACCATACGGTTCTCGGTGGCCCAAGCGCTGACCATATGCAGTGGGCCGCGCCCGTTGGCTCGGTCGTGGCAACCCCGCCGGGTCTTGCCATCTATGGCCACCACCTCCCCCTGGGCCAGTTCACTAACCGAACGTACCCAGTCCATGAAGCAGGCCGTAAACTGCTCTGGGTCCAGCAGACCAAACACCCTCCCAAAGGTGTCGTGGGAGGGTACCCCGTTGGGCAATTCCAGGAACCGCCGGAACCACTCCTTCTTGGCCTTGCCGAACTCCTCGATCTCCACCCAGTTGTCGGCGCCGCAGATCACGGCACACAAGGTGATCACCATGATGTCCAGCAACTCATGCCTTTTGGCATGACCAGTTCGTGGGTCTGCCAGCACTCCAAACCGTTCCACCATCGAAATAGGTACATCGTCCATCGTCGCAGCCACCTCAGGAAACTTAATCTCGCCCCAAGTTTAGCCACATTTTCATATTAGTTTGAAATGCGATTGCCCTGTCCGGTGGCCCAGGGCAATCGCATTTGAAATTACAACCCCGTCACTCCGGCGAAAGCCGGAGTCAATAAGATCACAACATGAACGAATTGGAAACGTAATTAACGAATTCGGTCACTAGATTCCTGCTTTCGCAGGAATGACGGGCATTAAACTGCCCATATGCGATTGCCCTGGGCCACCGGAGCGTAACAGTTCAGAGTTGAGGGGAAGCGAGCAGTTGTTGGCAAGCGGAGAGAGGATTGAGACCTTGGGCTCGCCAGGTGCCGAAGATCGAGGCTAGGGTCATCTTGGTCTCGGTCCCCCGCTCCGAGCGGGTGCCACCACTGACCTTCCGGCTGATCACCACTGGGCGCAGGCTGCGCTCGGCGGCATTGTTGTCCGGTGGCACCTCCGGATGAGCCACGAAGACGAAGAGTTCCTTGATGTGGTTCTCCATGCGTCGGCACAGTTTGGCTTGTGCCGCCGACGGGTCATCCAAGAAGGGACGGCAGAGGGCCAAGAGGCGTCTTTCCAGGACCAGTTGGGCAGCGCGCCGCTGCTGCTCTGCCGGGTGGGTGAAGGCTTTGGCCTGGCAATAGAGTTGATGTATGGCATCGGCCCACTGGGACAATCGGTGATCGTCAGGGTAGAGGACGCGGAGGTCGTGGATGTCCCGTAGCAGGTGGGCCCAGCAGCGTTGTTTGGGGCCGTCATAGTGGTGGTAGGCGGCGTAGAAGTCGCTGACCAGCACGCCAGCAAACTCATCGCCCAGCACTTCATCCACCACCGCCTTACCACGGTTCCGTCGCAGGAAGTACCGCAGGTCAGGGGTGCTGAAAGTCCACACGTAGCCGTTGTGTCCGTCCTCCCGCCAGCCGGTCTCGTCGGCGTGGACCACCGGACTGCCGCGGATCCGTTCCAGAATGCCCGCCAGTTCCCGCTGCGCTTGGCCCGCCACTTTGCGCGTGGCGTCCACGATGGCCCCCAGGCTGAGGTGCAGCCCATGTACCGTGTCCAGGTACCATTGGATGGTGCGGCAAGGCAGCCGAGCCTCCTCCCGGAGCGCGGCAATCAGGCTGACAACGTTCACCCCCAGACGCTGCTGGCCCAGCGCCGCGCCCTCCAGTTGCGCTGTGGGAGTACAGCCCCGTTGGCACCGGGGACAGGTGCGGGTGATGTAAACGTGCTCGGTAACCTGCACCGGCACCTGGGGCAGATCGATCACTTCCCGAGTACGCTGGGTCCAGCCGCCGGACAACTGGGTCCCGCAGTCGGGACACTGCTCCACCACATGCTCCACCCGCTGGGTGGGCGTCATGCGGGTCCGGGCGAAACCGTGGGGCCGCGGCTTGCGGGGCTGCTTGGGCTCGGCCGGTTTCCGGTCGGCTTTGGGCTTCAGGCCCGGCATCCGTCCGGAGCCTTTGGCTTTGGCCCGCCCTTCCGGCTGGGCGATCCGCTTCTCCAGCCGTTCGATGATGGCTTGCTGCCGGAGGATGATGTCGATCAGCACATCCCGGTCGGCGGTGGTGAGGTCGATTTCATGCTTCATGGACCCAACTTGACATAAACAGGCCAAAGGCCGCCAGCCATCGACAAACAACTTTTCAGCAATTCACCTCACCAACTCTGAACAGTTAGGCTTGTGCAAAGTTGATTGACATAAACGAGCCTTCCTCATAGATAGGGATTACACGCACCTATCTGAAGGAGGAAGGCCGTCATGGATTGTAGCCCAGCCGAGTTTGATGTCAATGTTGTCTGTCCTGAGGATCAGGGTAAGGTTCCAGGGTTCCTGGTGGATCTGGGTAGCCTGTATGATTATCTGGCGCGCCTGGAAGACCGTCGCGACCCACGTGGCGTACGTTACCGCCTGGTTCACATCCTGGTATTTGTCCTGTTGGGCAAACTGGCTGGGGAAGACCGGCTGACGGGCATTGCGGAATGGGTGTGGCACCGCAAGGAAGCGCTGGCCCAAGCTTTGGGGTTGCCGCGCCCCCAGGCGCCGCATCGCACGACTTACAGCCGGGTCCTGGGCGCAACGCTGTCGGTTGAGGCGCTGGAGCGGACGATGGGGGAATTCTTGGCCCAGAACCGGACCGATGGACAGTTGGTTCAGGTAACCATAGACGGCAAAACCTTGCGGGGCAGCATCGCGGCGGGGCAGACCCGGGGCACGCATCTGATGGCCGCCTACCTTCCTGGCGAAGGAGTAGTGCTGGCCCAGGTGGAGGTGGACGGCAAGGAAAATGAGATCAAGGCAGCCCCGCGGCTGCTGGAAGCTATCGACTTGCGGGGCAAGGTGGTCAGCGGCGACGCCATGCTGACCCAGCGGGACCTTTCGGCGCAAGTGGTGGCGGCCGGGGGAGAATACCTTTGGCCAGTGAAAGATAACCAACCCCAACTGCACGACGACATCGCCACGTTTTTTGCCAACGAACCGGAAAGTGTGCCGGAGGCGGGGACGGTGGAAAAAGGGCACGGTCGCATTGAGCAACGCCACCTGCGGGCCAGCGCTGGCCTGAATGAGTACTGGACTGGCCCTATCTGAATGACCGAGCACGTCAAGCGGGGCGAGCTAACCCACGCGGTCCTATCCAACCCGCAACAGCTGTTGGTCCGGGGACACTGGAACATCGAAAACGGGCTGGACCGGCGAGGACTGGTGTCATCTGAGGCTGGGCGCTCAGCATGGCGGCGATCAAGCCTGGGGCTGCGCCGGGGAGTCAACCGTGCCACGCAACGGTCTATGGGAGCGAAGCCTAAACCATTACCTGGACTCCCCACTAACCGGGCCGGAGCAAGCCAACCCGCAACAGCTGCGGACGCAAAGCCAGGTCCGGTCCTCACCCGCAAGTTGGTAGCCCAGTTGGGCTTGGCTGGATACTGACTTTCGTAATGGCGCCAGCATCCACGTACTCCTGGCCGTACCGCAGCATGGAGATGAGCCGGGCCAGCTTGTGCGCCGTGGCGGTGAATCTGCGCTTTCTTCCGGCGTAGGAACGCGGGGCGCTGTCGGAGCGGTGCAGCGCGTTGGCCGCCACCAATGCCGCGCGGCCCGATTGGCGCTGGGCTTGGTCTTTGAGCGACCCTGCCGCCGGTGATACCGGGGCTCAGTCCCAGCCAGGAGCGACTTGGCGCTGGGCCATTTCGTCAGGTCCGTGCCAGGCCGTGAAGCCGTCCATCCGCTCCAATCCGAAACAGGTGAATGTCGCGGGGTGCGATCAGGACCGAACCGCCATGGCGGTCCTCGAACCGTTCCCTGGGCTTCAATCTCCCAGTCTCGGCGCCGGTACAGTTCCAGGGCCTGGGTCAGCTCGAAGATGTGCAGTGCCCCTGCACGTTGGCAATCGTGGCTTCGTCGGCTTTCACAGGACAAAACTGCGCCAGCTTTCGGGGGTCTTCGCCGTCCACGATGGCCTCGATAATGTCCATCCCGGTCCTGCCAATGTTGCTGATGACGAGCTTCACGTTCCTGGGTCAGCGCCTTCTGCATATGCTGGATATGATGGGACGCATACTGCACCAGCATGGCCCGCTAGGTAGCTGCGCATCTCCGCCTCCGGCCGAAAGGCTCCCGACAGCAGGCCGTAGGTGTGCAGCTGCTGCAGCCATTGGCAGTCCAGCACGTCGGTCTTGCGGCCGGACACGTTCTTGATGCGCCGCGGGTCCACCAGCATCACCTGGAACCCGCGCTCTTCGAGCACCCCGAACAGCGGTATCCAGTACACGCCGGTGGACTCCATGACCACGGTCGCCACGCCGCACTCCGCAAGCCAGTCCGCCAGGCGATAGAGGTCCGCCGTAAAGCCGGCGAACTCTCGCACCGGCGGCTCGGCGCGGTCCGCGGGCACCGCCACGAAATGGCTGGTGGCGCCCACGTCAATGCCCCCAGCGTTCAGGTTCAACTGGGACAGCTCCGCTGGCAGACGCGGCCGCTCCCTTGCGGTCTTTCCCACCGGTTTCGCGCTCCTCTGGCGTGTAGTCATCATATCCCCTCTACCATTACAGCGTAGGCGCATCGCCGGAGGAAGTCACTGACAACGTACGCTCTCCCCAACGGGATCGCCCCGAATTGGGGGCGTCACCAATGATGCCGCCGTAAGACTCCCGGACCATGCTTTGCGCCGGGCAACAAGCGCCAATGTCCTCTCGGTCTTGGTCCGGACAACACGCCTCGTCATGAGATTACACGCCCGCCTCGGTCTCGTCAGTTAGTCTCCTCTGCACGGCCCGCAACGCGGACATAGTGATGCTTTGCACAAGCCCTGTTACACCGGAGCGCATTAAGGCGGCAGGTTCCACCACAATGCTATAATGCCCGGCTGTATCGTGATCACCGCCGGGGCAGCATCAGGTTGTTCCGGCCCGAGGAGGGACTGAATTGGCCGCCCGCACTATGTTCGAGAAAATCTGGGGTGCCCACGTGGTTCACGAAGAACCGGGCCAGCCTTCGCTCATCTATGTCGACCTGCACCTGGTGCATGAGGTTACGTCGCCGCAAGCCTTTGACGGGCTGCGGATGGCCGGCCGCCCGGTTCGGCGACCGGACCTGACGGTGGCTACCGCCGACCACAACACCCCCACTTGGGAGCTTACGCGCCCTATTGAAGACCAGATTTCCAAGGCGCAGCTGGACGCATTGGACCGCAACGCCGCCGAGTTCGGCCTGCCCTTTTACTATGACCGTTTCAGCGAAAACCAGGGCATTGTTCACGTCATCGGGCCGGATCTGGGTTACACCCTGCCGGGCAAGACCGTCGTATGCGGCGACAGCCACACCTCGACCCACGGCGCGCTGGGCTGTTTCGCCGTGGGCATCGGAACCTCCGAAGTGGAGCACGTCCTCGCCACCCAGACCCTGCGCCAGTTCAAGCCCAGAACCATGGAAGTCCGTGTCGAAGGCGAATTGCCCAACGGCGTATCGGCCAAGGACGTCATCCTGGGCATCATCGGCCACATGGGCGTCAACGGCGGCACCGGCCACGTCATTGAATACACGGGCCAGGCCATTCGCGGGCTGTCCATGGACGGACGCATGACCGTCTGCAACATGAGCATCGAGGGCGGCGCCCGCGCCGGCATGATTGCCCCCGACGACACCACCTTCGAGTACGTCCGCACGCGACCCTACGCCCCCAAGGGCGCCGCACTGGAAGCCAAGATCGAGGAATGGCGCGGGCTGGCCACCGATCCCGGCGCAACCTATGACCGCACCATCGTCATCAACGCCAACGACCTGGCCCCCTTCGTTACCTGGGGCACCAAGCCCGACATGGTCGCGTCGATCACCGACCGGGTGCCCGACCCGGCATCTTTTGAGACGACCGCCGAGCGCGCGGCAGCCGAGCGCGCGCTGGAGTACATGGGCCTGGAACCCAACCAGCGCATTGAGGACATCAAGATCGACCGGGTTTTCCTTGGCGCCTGCACCAACGCTCGACTTGACGACCTGCGCGCCGCCGCCAACATTATCCGTGGCCGACAGGTCAATTCCGACGTGTACGCCATGGTGGTTCCCGGATCGGCCCGCGTGAAAATGGAGGCCGAGGCTGAGGGTTTGGACCAGGTGTTCAAGGACGCCGGTTTCGACTGGCGCGTTGCCGGCTGCTCGATGTGCCTGGGGATGAACCCCGATATCCTGGATCCCGGCCAGCGCTGCGCATCCACCTCCAACCGCAACTTCGAAGGACGGCAGGGCAACGGCGGGCGCACGCACCTGGTCAGCCCCGAAATGGCCGCCGCCGCCGCCATCGCCGGCCACTTCGTGGACGTGCGCGATTTCTAAACACCGCCACCGTAGGGGCGACCCTTGTGGTCGCCCGCCCCGACCGAGGTAAAAACAAAATGGAACCCTTCGTCAAACTGGAAGGCGTCGTCGCCCCGCTGGACGCCGTCAACGTGGACACGGACATGATCATCCCCGCCGTGTACCTCAAGAGCATCGAGCGCGTCGGCTTCGGCCCGCACCTGTTCGACCGCTACCGCTACAACGAGGACGGCTCGGAAAACCCCGACTTCATGCTGAACCAGGACGCCTATCGCAACTCCAAGATACTGGTGTCCGGCCCCAACTTCGGGTGCGGTTCCTCGCGCGAGCACGCGCCATGGGCACTGGAAGACTTCGGCATTCGCTGCGTCATAGCACCCAGCTTTGCCGACATCTTCTTCAACAACTGCTTCAAGAACGGCCTGCTTCCGTTGACGCTGCCGGAGGACGATGTCCGGCGGATCATGGACAAGTCCAAGGAAAGCCCCGGCTTCCAGCTCACCGTTGACCTGGAAACCAATCAGGTTCGGGACTCCGATGAGGAAATCGTCGTGGACTTTGAGGTGGACGAGTTCCGCCGCTATTGCTTGCTGAACGGTCTGGACGACATCGGCCTGACGCTCCAGCACGAAGACGCTATTACCGCGTTTGAGGCGCGGCAAGGCTAGACCGTCCCAAAAAGCGCAACGCAACAGCGCGCCGGGATTGAACCCGGCGCGCTGAACTTATGCCGTTAATCATCGCGTCTAACGGCAGTTTCGATGTTTTTGTACAATTCGATCATCGCAATCACGATGATGCCGGCAAAGATACTGTAACCGACGTTTCTGAAGAAGGTTACCCAAACGACGTTGGCGTCGTGTCTTATCAGGTCGGTTGCGAACAAAACCGATACGACCGCGATGCCAATGACGAACCCGAATGAGATGGTGAGGCCGATTAGTCTGACCGCCCTTCTCATCGTGCGCCCGTTTGGCCCAGTCTCAGGAAAATTGCCGAAATCCCGCCGCCGATACCACCGCCGGCCATGAGACTCGCGCCAACCGTCTCGGTGGCTGCTGATGAATCCACCCAAGCCGGGCCGCCAAACATGACCATCAGGATCAGTACGAACCCAACGCTGAGGGCGGCAACCGATACCAGGAAGACGGCTCGGCAAACCCGGATAATCCGTTCCCAAGCCATGATGCAGCCCTCCGTTACAATTACACGATACGGCCCTGACACCATTGTAGCATCAGCTTATTCCCCAATTCCGAACCACTCCCGCACCCGCTCCGCGTAGTCAGTGTCATACCGCTGCATCCGACCCTGCCGCACCTGCTCGTCCAAAGACGGACGACGGACGCCGCGCGGCGAGAGCGGCGTGTATCCGATGATTTGCGCTTCCTCCAGCGCGGCTATTTCGTCGTCAGTTTTGCCCAAAAGCTCGGAGAGCAACTCACGATTGTGCTGGCCCATGGTCGGCGCGGGCTTGGGTGGGACCGCCGGCGTGCCCGAGAGTTTCCAGGGTCTTCCGGCGTAGGGCAGCGGAGGCATCCCCGTGCCCGGGTGGTGCTCCACTACCTCGTAGAACCGCCGCTCTTTCAGGTGTTCATTGAACAGGAGGTCCTCGCTGTCCATCACGGCGCCGGCCGCCACGCCCTCGGCCTGCAAGCGGGCCATCAGGCCGTGGCTGTCGTGGTTGCGGGTTTCAAAGGCCAGCATCTTGTCCAGCTCGGCGCGGTGAGCGATGCGGCTGAGAGCGTCGCCGTAACGGGCGTCGGCGGCCCAATCCGCTCGGCCCATCACCCGGCACAGGGCCCGCCACGCTGCATCACTGTCTATGGCAATGGCGATCCAGCGGTCATCGCCGGCGCAGGGGTAACAGCCGTGGGGCGACATGGACGGGTCCTCGTTGCCCGTCCGGTCCTGTACGCGCCCGTTCACCGTCCAGTCCAGCAGGGCCTCCGGTATGGTCGCGCTGCACGTCTGGGTTTGGGAGATGTCGATGAATTGCCCGCGCCCGGTATTCAGCCGGTGCATGAGAGCCAGCATCACGGCGGCCACGGTATGCTCCCCGGCGGTGTAGTCGGTGAAGGGTATCTCCGACATCACCGGGCCGCCGTCGCGGTAACCCGTCATGTAGGCCAGGCCGGCCGCGCCTTCCGTGGCCGGGCCCGTCGCTCCGAAGTTGGCCCAGGGACCCTCGAACCCGTAGCCCGTTGACGAAACCATGATGATGTCGGGTCGTATCTTCCGCAGGTCTTCATACTCCAGCCCGAAGTTGCGTATCACTCGCGGCGTGAAGTTTTCGGCGAACACGTCGGCGACGGCGATGAGGTCCCGCAGCACGGCCCGACCCTCATCCCGGCTCAAATCCAGCGTCAGCCCCAGCTTGTTGCGGTTCTGTTCGTAGAAGTTCGCGCCCCGATTCCAGAATTCTCCGTCCACGTCGTTGAGATATAACGAGTCGGTTCGGTAGCTTTCCAGTCTTTGCACCGACTCCAAGCGTATGACCTGCGCTCCCATGTCGGCCAGCCACTTCATCGCCGAGGGTATGGCGATCAGTTGGCCCATTTCAACGATGCGAACTCCCTGCAACGGCCCCGCCATGTCAGATAACCTCCGATGCGCGCAGGTACGCCAGATCCTGAGCCGAGTACCCCAGATCGCCCAATACCGCCGCGTTGTGTTCGCCGAGCCTGGGCGCGGCAGCGTTAACCTGCCACGGCGAATCGGACATGAGGAACGGCGCGCCGGGGAAGGTGATCTCCCCCAGGTCGGGATGGTCCAGGGGCACGTAGTAATCCCTCGCCTGTATCTGAGGATTGTCCACCGTTTCCTCCGGCGAGTCGATGACGCCGTAGATGAAGCGCTTTTGGTGGGCCGCGTAAAAAATCTCCTGCTTGCGCTTGGCGGCAAATATCTCGTCGAGGATTTCGCCAAGAGCCTCCGCATTTTCCAACCGCACCGATGCGTTGTCAAAACGTGGGTCGTCCAGCTCCGGCGCCTCCAGGAAGTCCACCAGTACCTGCCAGTCCAAGTTGGCGCCCATCCCCGGATTGGGGAGCACGTAGCCATCGGACACCGCCCGCAGACGGGTCAGGTCGCCCGTATGATTGGGCTGCCGCCGGCGCACCGCTCCGGTATAGGTGTAGTTGTTGGTAACGTCGCGGAGCGCGGACGCGATGCTTTCCTGTATCGAAACGTCCACCCGTTGCCCTTCGCCGGTCAACCGCTGGTGGTATAGGGCCATCAGCGTCGCCGACGCTAGGTTGGTGCCGGCCTTGAATTGCGCCTGATGCAGCGCGTGCTTCAGCGGCTCGCGGTCATAGGCCCCGAATATGTACATCAACCCGCCCAGCGCGTAAGCCACCATATCCGTGGCCCGGTAGTCTCGCCACGGCCCGGTCTGCCCGAAGTTGGAGACCGACGCCACCACCAGCCGGGGGTTGTGGGTCCGCAGGGTATCGTCGTCCAAGCCCAGCGTCGCCATCACGCCAGGCGCAAAGTTCTCCACGAGAGCGTCGGCGTCGCTCAGTAGCTCCAGCAGGATGGCCCGGCCGGTCTCCGATTTCAGGTTCAGCGTGGCGCTACGCTTGTTGGTGTTGAGGTACAGGAAGGGCAGGCTTTTTTCGGCGTGCGGTTCGTCATGATAGAACGGCGGCAGCCGCCGGGCCGGATCCCCACCCGGTCTCTCGATTTTCAGCACGTCGGCGCCAAAATCAGCCAGCAACTTGGTGGCGTAGGGGCCGGCGATGTGATGGGTAAGGTCGATCACCTTCACGCCGGTCAATGCTTCGCTGCTCAATATCGGGCCCCCGGGGAAATTTCGGTTGCTCATTCTAGCCACATACCGCGGTGGGCACAACGCGAAATCCAGCTCATGCGTACCCACTTTCAGGCGCGAAATTGTCAGAAGCAAGATTCGCCGAATTTATATGATTGAGGGGACCGCGGGCCTGGTGGGCGCACAGTTCCGGCTGGTGCAATCGACCGCCGCCATGGCTCCGACCACGCGGCGGCAGGCTTGGCGGCCCACCAGTCGCGGTCGCCATCCTGCTAATCTTTCGCATCCTGAACATCCTGCTTTTAACGATCTCCGAAAGTGGGTACGCATGAGAACACGCTACTTGCTGCACACCGGCTGCTCCTGGCGAACACTGCCCCAAGACCTGCCGCCGTGGTGTATCCCCTTCGATTATTTCCGCACTTGACTCGACTTTACGCAAAATTTGAAGGCAGCGATGGATACGATCAAGTTGGGACGCCGCCATTCGTGTCTGGTGCCAGAGGGTTTCTAACTATCCGGTGCCAACGCCGATGTCCAAGAACGTCCGGCTACCCGGTACCATTGAGTTCCAAGCTCTTTCGCATACGGTACTTAAAATGCCGTAAAGTCCAGCTTGACGGCGGGACGGAAATTGTCAGCGGGCCAACACACGTTGCACGCCCTGCTACGGTAGGCTCGGGGTCGTCAGGCCAAGCCCAGCGCGCCACCATCCACAGCCGGTCGGTGAAAACTGCCGAAACAGGGGTCCAGAGGGTACAACGCAGGCAAGAAGGTGAAGTGGCAAAACGCCACATCGTAGTAGATGCCTTGGGACTGGCGCTGGCCGTGGCGGCGCACCCCGTGCAATCGCGTCTTTTTGACGGGATGCCTTATGACTATGCCCAGACCGTGGACAAAGGCCACGGACGGGTGGAACGGCGGGAATGCTGGACCATCGCGGCCGCGGACGGCCTGGACTACCTGGACCCCCGTGGACAATGGCCCCAACTGAAAGCGGCCGTCAGAGTGGTCGGTCGTCGTGAGACCGCAGCGGGCGGCACGGGTCAACCTCGCTACTACATCAGCAGCCTGGTGGCCCCAGCACAACGGCACCCTGGCCATCATCAGAAGCCATTGGAGCATCGAGAACTCGCTGCATTGGACCTTGGATGTGACCTTTGGAGAAGACCAGTGCCGAGTGCGTAAGGACTACGCGCCACAGAACATGGCGACCCTGCGACAGATCGGCCACAACCTGCTGAAAAACGAAAACACCCTAAAGGTGGGCATCCAGGGTAAACGGCTCAACGCCGGTTGGCGTGAGGATTACCTCCGCAAAGTCCTCCTCGGACAAGACGCGATTGCCCTGGTCGCTGGCGAAAATAGTCGGGTATCGTCGGGTATTCGTTGTATAATAAGTTATGTAGCATTATTGCCAAGGAGGTACCATATGAACCGAACCCAACGTGAACTGATTGTGCTGACCGCCGGTATCGGCATCGGTGTCGGATTGGGGATGCTGTTGGCTCCCCGTAGCGGTCGGGAAGCGCGGGATTATTTGCAGTCCTCCGCCAATCAGGCGGTCGACCGGAGCCGCGACTACTGGCAGCGCATCCGCACCCGTGGTAGCGAGTCTGAAGTCGTGGATGCGGTGGAAGCAGACGATTAGCCGACACCCCCGCCGGAAGGGTCGTAATCAAACGCCCTTCCGGCGTTTGTGCATAATGTAAGGGAACGGTGCTATGCCGCCTGACATCCTGACAATGATCCGGGATATTGCCATCATAATAATGGCGGTAATGGTGACCGTAGCGGCGGCAACGCTCACGGTAGTTGTACTGAAAACATATCCAACGATCAGAAGGGCCACGCAAAACTTTGAAATGTCTTCTCGGTTGATGTTGAGCACCACATCCCGGATAGCGGATTTGGTGAGCGCAGGTAGCGAACTCGGCATTTTCCTCTGGGAGTTGATTGCGCGCTTTAGAAATCGTAATGCCGCAGAGGCACCACCAGAAAACCCCAACGCCCCGTAGCGCCATCCATAGCTCTGCATGAATCTTCTCCGGTGGCCCACCGAAATAGCGACGGGGGCCTTCTCATTTAATAGCCGTCCCACGCCATCAATTGGGGGCGACCGAACGATTCTGCTTCGGCCATGGGGACACTTGCCCGAAGCGAGCGGAATAAATTTCGGTGGCGGCAACGGAACTGTGCATTCCTGGAGAACCGCAAACAAACGAAGATGACGAAAAACGCCTCAGGAAAAGTCTCAAACCGGCGAGGCCGTCACCTTGTGGTCATTTCATGGGCTGCGCTATAATCCCCTTGGCAAATTATTTGCGTGAGCGGCGTGTAATGGCTGATATATTTGACAAGCTGCTGCCCATAGTGGAGCGGTATCAATCCATTGAGGCGGAAATGGCGCAACCCGATGTTGCCGCCGATTTCGCCCGATTGCGCGAACTCAACCGGGAACGCTCCGGGTTGGAGGAACTCGTAGCCGTTGACGCCCAGCATCGCAAGTTATCGGAGGAACACGCCGACCTGCGCGCCCTGGTCAGCGAAGGCGGCGACCCTGAGTTGGTGGAAATGGCACAGTTGGAATTGGCAGAGGTGGACAATCACCTTGCCGAACTGGCCCAGCAGTTGAAAATCGCGCTGCTGCCACGGGACCCCAACGACAAAAGAGACGTTATCGTAGAAATTCACGGCGCCGCCGGCGGTCAGGAAGCGTCGCTGTTCGCGGGCGACCTCTACCGTATGTACCAGCGTTTCGCTCAGGAACAGGGCTGGGCCGTGGAAATCCTGGATTCCAATCCTTCGGACCTAGGCGGCTTCAACCGCATCGCCTTCTCGGTGGACGGGCGCAACGCCTTCAGTCGGCTCAAGTTCGAGGCCGGCGTGCATCGCGTGCAACGGGTGCCTGAAACCGAGGCCCAGGGCCGCATCCACACGTCAACTGCCACGGTGACCGTCCTGCCCCAGGCCGATGAGGTTGAGGTCAACATCAAAGAGGACGACCTCCGCATCGACATTTTCCATGCTGGCGGACACGGTGGGCAGAATGTCAACAAGGTCGCCACCGCCGTCCGCATCGTCCACGAACCCACCGGCGTCGTCGTGGTCTGCCAGGACGAGCGTTCCCAGTACAAGAACAAGTCCAAGGCCATGACCATCCTGCGCAGCCGGCTCTTTGCTGCCGAGCAGGTGCGCCATCAGACCGCCATCTCCAACAGCCGCAAGGCCCAGGTGGGCAGCGGCGATCGCAGCGAGAAAATCCGCACCTACAACTACCCGCAGGACCGCATCACCGACCACCGTATCGGTCTTACCGTCCACGGCGTGCAGCGCCTGATGGACGGCGGCCTCAGCGACATCATCGACCGGCTCATCGCCGATGACCAGGAGCGCGGTCTGGCCAGCATCTCCGCCTGATTCTGCCGGTTATCGCTGGCCCATCATCTAATTCGTCGTTCCGGCGAAAGCCGTAGGGATGAAAAAGGAGCACGATGACCCTGGTTCAGGTCTGCGAAGCGATTTTCGCCGATGCCCACCAAGTCCACGCCCAGGCCCTCGACAGACTGGAACATGGTGACAAACGAGATGCGGCGGACAAAGCATGGTGCGCCACCAAGCGGGCTACCGATGCCCTGATTCTGGCCAGAACCGGCGAGGAGCCAGCGACCACTGCCATCACCTCCAACGGACTCGATGACCTCGCCAGGCGAGATGCCAGCGTCAAAACCCTGGTCGGTCGTTACTACAGCCGTATCAGCCAGCTACACGGCGCCTGCTTCTACAACGGCATTTGTAATTCTGAAACAGAACGCCGCATACGGGAGACCGCCGACTACATTCAGGACGCCGAGCGTCTGGCCTCCTCGTAAAAAGATACTGCCAGCAATGCCTAACCTCCGCAGCGTCATCCAGGACACCCATCGCACACTGGAAGCCGTCGGCATACCTGACGCCCGCCTGGAAGCCGAGGTCATGGTCATGGACGTGATGCGGATGCCCCGGCACGCCATCTTTGCCGAGCAGGAGTCCCAGGTTTCGCCCCAGCAGGAGCAGCAACTGGCCGCCATCGTGGAACGGCGGTTGACCCGCGAACCCCTCGCCTACATCCTGAACTACCGCGAGTTTTACGGCGTCAATCTGCTGGTCAATCAGGATGTGCTCATTCCCCGTCCCGAAACGGAGACCATGGTGGAGCACGCCCTGTTCATGGCGCTGATGGGCATGGAGAGCCGGGAACTGGTCATCGCCGACGTGGGCACCGGCACCGGTGCCATCGCCATCAACCTGGCGATACACCTGCCGGCCGCCCGCATCTACGCCAGCGACGCCTACGATGGCACGCTGGACGTGGCCGCCTACAACGTGCGGATGCACAACGTGGCCGACCGGGTAACCCTGCTCAAGGGCGACCTGCTGGAACCCCTCCCGGAGCCGGTGGACGTGATAGTCGCCAACCTTCCCTACCTGCCCACCGAGCGCATCCCCACGCTTCAGCCGGAAGTGCAGTGGGAACCGGCAGCCGCCCTTGACGGCGGCCCTGACGGCCTGGACCACATCCGCCGCCTGATAACGCAAGCCTCAGACGGCGACCGCCTGAAGCCCCACGGCGTCATCCTGCTGGAAATGGACCCGGAGCAGGTGGCAGAAGCCCAATCGCTGGCGTCGGCAGCCTTCCCCGACGCGGAAATCACCTTCGAGCCGGACCTGGCCGGCCGCGACCGCGTGCTGTCCGTCAGCCTGGGCGGAGACCGTTACGACGACTAGAGTGCCGGGTCAGGGCAGGTTTTCCAGCGTGCGGACGAACTCGGCGGTGGGTTCTTTACCGGCGCTGATTTGGTGCTTGGTGAACGGCTGGTCACCGTAAAAACCCCGGTGGAACCTTGAAGCTGAATCGTAGAGTCCCATCAAATATGGTGGCGCGCCTTCGTCTGTCAGGCGCATAACCGTACTTTCCAGCAAGGCGTGGCTATTGTGCTGCCAGTTTCGTCCTTCGGCAACGGCCTTGATGGCATGAGCCGCTGCGCCCCATAGTTATTAGCTGCTTCTTCGAGTTCACTGCGAGCCAGTTCGTCATCCACCAAGGCGAGAAAATGCCAGCTCTGTTCGCGGTAGTAAGCGACACGGTCACCAGGAGTCACCGGTGGACCTGCATGGCGCTTGGTCCCAAGCCTCGAATTCGCTTATGAATCGAGCGATGTCATCCTTGGTGTAGCGAATGCGTGCCGTATTCATAGGGGTTTGCCAGCCTTCCCGGCTATAGGCGCTGCCCAACAGGTACAGTTGCGTTAGATGTGATGGCATCCCTTCCTCGGCAGTTAGGCGATCAACGGTTGCACCCAATTCGTGGACCAAACTGCCCGGCCAACTCCGCCGAGCGGCGGCGGCTTTGATCGCGTGGGCGGCCGCAGCCCACAACTGGTCGCGGGCGTGCTCTCCCAAACCGATGGCTATATCGTTATCGACCTGTTCCAGATGACGCCGGCTCGCTTGGCGGTGGTATGCAGTCCGGTCATCGGTATCAGGCGGCGGGGATGGCGCTAATTCTGACAATGGTGGCGGTTTGGGATTTTCCAAAGCGTAGATGAACTCGGCGATATGCTTTTTGCCGTAACGGATTTTCGCCGAACTGGGTGGGTCCCCGAGGGGGAAGTGACCGTAGGCGTAAAGCATCATATACTGGCTGAGTAGATCGCTGGAGAAGCCTTCCTCATCGACTAGCCGGTCGATAGCGCCGGGCAGCAGAACTTCGGAATCGTGTTCCCATCCCTGCAAGGTTGCCGCGCTCCGGATACTCTCCGTCGCGGCTCTCCAGAGCATACGCGACGCCATCTCCAGTTCATCTCGCTCCAGGGCATCATCAACCCCGCGCAATAACCGCCTAGTCTCTTCCCGGTGGTAGGCGATGGCATCGGTGGTGGTCATTTCATCCGCCGCTATCGTCGGGCAGCAACAGATATTGAGGTTCCCCGAACAGAGCCTGGCTGCGCAGGGCGTCAGCGTCGGCCGGCGCTACGGTTGCGTAGGGGTCGATGCTGCCCCATGGAGTGGAGCGGGAGGCGAAACGGAAGTGTTCGGTGCGCCCGTCGCGGAAGGTAACATCCCACACGATGTCCTGCCCTTCGTAGTGAGGCTGAACCTCGGCGCCCAGCGGCACGAAGTCGGCGTAGCCCCGAACGTGGATGGCGTTCTCGGGGCACAGCTTGACGCAAGCGTAGCACTCGGAGCACATTTCCGGCTCCTGGTTGCTGCCCTTGTTGACAATATCATCCAAAACCATCAGGTCGTTGGGACAGATATAGACCACTGGGGGCCGCCAAGGCTCCGGACGGATGCCGGGCCTGACGCACTGGGGGCCGCCATGGACGCCGGCGCAGGCGTTACAAGCGGTCGGGTCAACGTAGGTAGGCACTGATCACTCCTCTGGATGGGCGCATACGCCCGGCGGCAAAAAAGTCTGCCGGGAATTGTAACATCAAACGGTGGCCGGCGTGGGATAGGCTATGCCTTTGTAACTGTTCAGACTTGCGGGGATCTACGGGTCAAACCGGCCCCTCCGGGGTGAAAGTCAAGCACGGGATTTCGGCAAAGCCTGTTCAGATCCCCTCAAACGTGAGCAGTTACATGCCTTTCGCAGGGCAATCGCATTTGAAATTACAACCCCGTCACGCCGGCGAAAGACGGAGTCCATAAGGTCATTGCATGAACGAATTGGAAACGTAATTAACGAATTCGGTCACTGGATTCCTGCTTGCGCAGGAATAACGGGCATTAAACTGCCCATATGCGATTGCCCTGATGCCTTTCGCAGGGCAATCGCATTTGAAATTACAACCCCGTCACGCCGGCGAAAGACGGAGTCCATAAGGTCATTGCATGAACGAATTGGAAACGTAATTAACGAATTCGGTCACTGGATTCCTACTTTCGCAGGAATAACGGGCATTAAACTGCCCATATGCGATTGCCCTGATGCCTTTCGCCAGGGCAATCGCGTCTAAATTTGGTGACACGCGGAACCCATCTAATACGAGATCAGACGGCTCCCCGTGACTTGAAAATGGACTGCTGCAACGTCAACAGACGCGGATTTCAGCCTATCTGCGGGTTTCATGTAACAACCAACACACTGGCATAGGGCGATATCATCAGCATTCAAAATTCAATGTCTCACTTCTTATTGTATATGTTGAAGACGCGATTGCCCTGGGTCATGGCACAGCCACCGAACGCAACTATTCTCGATCATTTCTCCGACCTGGATGATCCCAGGGTGGAACGCACGCGACGCCACAAACTCGTAGACATCATCACCATCGCCATCGCCATCAGCACCACCATCTGCGGCGCTGATTCCTGGGTACACGTGGAACTCTTCGGCAAGAGCAATCTGGAATGGTTTCAGACCTTCCTGGAACTGCCGAGCGGCATCCCTTCCCACGACACCTTCGGCGATGTCTTCGCTCGTCTGGACCCAACGCAGTTCCAGAACTGCTTCGTATCCTGGACCCAGGCCCTCGCCGAGCTGCTGCCCGGCGAGGTGGTCGCTCCGTCTCTTGACCAATCTCCGCAAAACGGCCCGACGATCCCACGACTGGTCTGGAGGCAAGGGGGCCATGCACCCCGTATCAAGTACGGGGCAGGCTCTGGTCAGCGCCTGGGCGACGCAGCACACCCTGACCCTGGGCCAAGTCAAAACTGCGGAGAAATCCAATGAGATCACCGCTATCCCCCAACTGCTGGGCCTGCTGGAACTGAATGGCTGCATCGTGACCGTGCGATTTGTTACCAATCGGGCCATGGGCTGCCAGCGAGAGATTGCTCAGCAGATTGTGGATGGCGGAGCCGATTACGTATTGGCGGTGAAAGAGAACCAGGGTCAACTCTACGAGAGCATACGAGACCGGTTCGACGGGGCCGAGGCTTTTGGTTTTGACGGGATGCCTTATGACTATGACCAGACCGTGAACAAAGGCCACGGACGGGTGGAACGGCGGGAATGCTGGACCATCGCGGCCGCGGACGGCCTGGACTACCTGGACCCCCGTGGACAATGGCCTCAACTGA
Source organism: Dehalococcoidia bacterium (assembly GCA_965197635.1). GTDB lineage: Bacteria > Chloroflexota > Dehalococcoidia > Lucifugimonadales > UBA3495 > Bin87. The sequence continues at coordinate 825,614 of CBDANN010000008.1, read as the reverse complement.
AAGCGGCCGTCAGAGTGGTCGGTCGTGATGAGACCGCAGTGGGCGGCACGGGTCAACCTCGCTACTACATCAGCAGCCTGGTGGCCCCAGCACAACGGCACCCTGGCCATCATCAGAAGCCATGGGAGCATCGAGAACTCGCTGCATTGGACCTTGGATGTGACCTTTGGAGAAGACCAGTGCCGAGTGCGTAAGGACCACGCGCCACAGAACATGGCGACCCTGCGACAGATCGGCCACAACCTGCTGAAAAACGAAAACACCCTAAAGGCGGGCATCCAGGGTAAACGGCTCAACGCCGGTTGGCATGAGGATTACCTCCTCAAAGTCCTCCTCGGATAAGACGTGATTGCCCTGATGCGATAGCCCTGGGATTTGCTCCCTCTACCCTGGTGTAAGAGGGTTGGGGTGAGGGGGAGATTCACAACGATGCTACTCCGCCGCCGCCCGCTCCAAATTCAACGCCAACAGCCGCTCCAAAATCCCCTAATCCCCCCAACCCGGCGGCGACCCATACCCAGCCGCCATTCCCCAATCCAACCGTCGGGTCAGACCGCCAACCCATCCAGCTTTTCAACGAGTCGTGCCACGTCCGACAATCCCGACCACACACTTTCTGCGGTGTTCCAGTTCTTGTAGAAACTGATGTGCAGGCTATTGGCGACGTTGAACAGATTATGCAGTTCATCGTCACCCGTTTCCGCGACCAAATTGCTCACTACCCGGAACAGGGCGGCGTGAGTGCGGTGTTCCCAGCCCCTGCTATCTGCCACTGCCTTGACCATTTGCGCCGCAGCGCCCCAGCCCTTTTCGGACGCCTGGCGCACATCCGCCTGCTCCCATTCAGCCACTGCCTGTGCCAGCAAATGCCGTGCCGCCACCGCGTAAGTTTCCGTTACCATCTCATCCCCATCTTAGCTCGAATCCACCGAAGGGATGCGGTCCTGGCGTTGACATGAGGGATGATGGGTAAGGAAGGCAAACGAGCCAGGCCCGATCGCCAATAGATGGGGTTCAGGGCGGTCGGCGGTGGCCACGCCATGGGGAAGGCGCTGGCCCACAGTGGCGGCGACGGGCGAAAACGGCCCGGCGGCATGCCGGAAGTGGCACTCGCGGGCTGGACCGGCACGACTCTGCGGGACAGCCCGCGGGTTGTCAGGTGAGAGCGTCGGAAACCGACGGGGCCGTCAGGCTGGCCGGGGAATGGCGCGCAATCGGGCCCGGGCGTGAGTGAACTGGGTTTCCCAGGGCCAGCGTTGGGGCAGATGCCGGGTGAGGCGGCGGGCCGAGCGGGTGAGCCGTCCGGCGATGGAGCAGAAGCGTCGCCGGAGGGTCTTGGTAGTGACCAGTTGCTCACCGAGACCGATGCGCGCGGCCCAGCGAGCCAGGTTGTGAGCCATCACCTGGACCGCCAACCAGGCGGCGTTGGCGGCGAAACGGCCCGAGGGGAGATGGTTGAGACCCACGCCGTACTTGAGGTCGCGGATGGCATTCTCGACCTCGGCGTGGCGACGATGGTCGGCCTCCAGTTCCAAGGTGTCCCCGTCCCGATCGGTGATGAAGCCGTGATAGCTGTAGTCGGCCAAGAGGGCCAGCTGGGAGTTGGGCGTGGGCTTCACCCTTCGGACGATGAGCCGCACCGGCGCGGCGTCGGGCGCACTCTCGAAGGGGATGTAGGTGGTTTCGGCCACGTCGGCAGCGCCGTCCATCCAGTAGGGGATGGGCGTCCAGTCCGCCTCGGGTATCGCGTCGATGAGATTGCGCAGGGTGGCGTGCTGGCGGACGGTGATGGAGAAGCGGACGTTGGTCTCGCGGCAGGTGGTGACCATGGCGTGGTTATAGAAGCCGCGGTCGGCCCGCATCGTGAGTTGTTCTCCGGCCCCACCGTAGCGCACCCGTCCCACCGTCTCACGCCGGAAGTGGGCGGCGCCCCGAGCGGTGTTGGCGCGGCCCTCACGCAGCCGAGCCATCAGCACGTCGCCGGTGCCAGCCCCAGTCGTCCAGGCCCGGGCCAGCAGCGGGTGATCGCCCCGCTGGCCGGTGTAGCCGTGGTGGCGCGCCCCCTCCTTGGCCAGTCCGTAGGTCTCGCAGATGGTGGGAGTCCAGGTCAATGGTCAACGGCCCGTGATTGTTCAAAGATCGGGGTCCCGACCCAGCGGCCCAGGCCCGTGCCAGCAGCTCCCGGCTCACCCGGTCCAGTTGGCGAGCGTGGCCCCAACGGAAACTGCGTAGGAAGGTCCCCAAGGTGGATGGCGCCTTCACCACGCAGCCCAGCACCCGCGCGGTCCGGCCAGCACGCAACACGTCGGCGTCGTCAATGCAGTCGCCACCGGCCAGAGCGGATGCCACCAGCGTCATGATCTGGTCGCCCGTGTTGGCTCCGCCTGGGGCTCGGCCCAGGTCTAGGCGCTGATCAACCAGTTGGGGCCGGCCGAGATGTAGGGCCAGGGTGGACGGCAGGATCAGCCCAGCATTGCTGACCAGGCGGCGGTCGTCGCAGGCGATCTGGATGCGGTCGGGGTCGTTGCGTGGTAGCATCTATTTGGTGCTCCTTCTTTTGGGTTGGTTTGGTCTTTCACAAACCATTATCCCAGAAGCAAAGGGGCACTTTCTTACACCTTCAACCCGCCCCGACACTCATCTCTTCGGTGGATTGGGGGTAAGACGGCGGTAGGGTTACGAGGCAACCTTACGTTCCAAGAATCAGCGCAACCTCTACCTACTAACGACCTCTCCGTAGGCATAGAGCCCGGAGTGAATCAACGGTTATCTTTGTCTGATGGAACTCACGTAGAGCGTCGTGAAGTAAACCGCGATAAAGAAAAGACCCTGCACCAAACGATAAGCCGCACCAAGAAGGGTTCCAACAATCGCAAGAAGAGAGTCAAATCCTTACGCCGGGAGTGTTATCGTAATAAGGTTAGGAATCGGAAGGAATACCATAGGATTACCACTGGTATCGTAAAGAAGTACGGTAAAATAGCCGTCGAAAAGACCGCTATCCAAAATCTCACTAAATCAGCCAAAGGAACGATTGAGGAACCCGGTACTAATGTAGCCGCTAAATCTGGCCTTAATCGTTCCATCCTAGAACAGACCTGGGGACAACTACGCCAACAACTCACTTACAAGGCAGAATGGGCCGGTAGAGAGTATGTAGAAGTTAACCCAAGAAACACATCAAAGACCTGCTCCGGATGTGGTAGCGTGAGGAAGGGTAAATGGAAGGATTACCGAGTATTTTAATGTCCGGTATGCGGCCTAACCATTGACCGTGACCTCAACGCCTCACGAAATATCCTAAATAACCGTTGGTGCTAGTTAGCCCGAATCCACCGATGGGATAGGGCGGTGCGGCATTTGAGAGAGATGAGGGGTCAGGGAACGGGATGGCGAGGACCTGATGCCGATGAAATGGACGATGTGGGGCGTGGATGCCGTGCCAAGGGGATGTTGATGACCCGTGGTAGCGGCATTGGCAGTGATTTTCAGCGCAGACCGATGGCGGAGACCGTCAGGAGCCAGCCTGGCGCGGTTGGGCCAGGCGTGGTGCGTCATCGTAGACAGGTGAAAGGCCGAGGGCGGCGTCAGGATGGGAGTGGCAGGGCGCGCAGTCTGGCCAGGGCGCTGCTGAATTGGTTTCGCCAAGGCCAATCCTGTGGCAGATGCAGGGTGATGCGACGGGCTTTGCGGGTGATGCGTCCGGCGAGAGAGAAGAAGCGTCGTCGGAGGGTCTTGGTGGTGGTCACCGGCTCGCCCAGGCCGATGCGCGTGGTCCAGCGGGCCAGGTTGTGGGCCATGACTTGCACCGCCAGCCAGGCGGCGTTGGCGGGAAAACGTCCCGATGGCAGGTGGTTGAGCCCCACGCCGTATTTGAGGTCGCGGATGGCGTTCTCGATCTCGGCGTGGCGGCGATGGTCAGCTTCCAGATACAGGGTGTCGCCTTCTCTATCGGTGATGAAAGCGTGATAGCTGTAGGTGGCGAACAGGGCCAGTTGCGAGCCGGGCGTGGGTTTCACCCGTCGGACGATGAGCCGCACCGGTACCGCGTCGGGCTCACTGGCAAAGGGAGTGTAGCTGGTTTCGGCCACATCGGCGCCGCCATCCATCCAATAGGATATGGGCGTCCAGCCATCTTCAGGTATGGCCTCGATGATGTTCCGCAGGCTCGGGTGCTGGCGTACGGTGATGGAGTAGCGTACCTTCTGGTCGCGACAGGCGGCCACCATGTCGTGGGTGTAGAAGCCGCTGTCCGCCCGCACGGTGAGTGGTCCGGTGGCTCCGGCGTAGCGCACTCGGCTCACCGTCTCGCGCAGGAAGTTGGCGGCGCCGCGGGCGGTGTTGGCCCGACCCTTTCGCAATCGACACATCAGCACCTCGCCGGTACCCTCGGCCACGGCCAGGAGCGGGTGATAGCCCCGCTGGCCGGTGTAGCCGTGATGGCGCGCGCCCTCCTTGCCCAGACCATAGGTCTCACAGACGGTAGAGTCCAGATCAATGGTCAGCGGATCATCGCCCGGTCCGGCCCCAGCCGCCCAGGCTCGGGCCAGCGCCTCCCGGCTCACCCGATCCAGCTGCCGCGCGTGGCCCCACCGGAAACTCCGCAGAAACGTGCCCAGCGTGGATGGCGCCTTCACCGTACAGCCCAGCACCTGCTCGGTCTCGCCAGCGCGCAGCGCGTCGGCGTCGTCAATGCAGTCCCCGCCGGCCAACGCCGATGCCACCAGCGTCAGCACCTTGTCTCCCGCGTTGGCACGACCTGGCGCATTTCCCAGGTCAACGTGGCGGTCCACCAGCTCTCCCAGCCCCAGATGATGGGCCAGGGTGATGGGCAAAAGCAGCCCCGCATTGGCCACCAGTCGGTGATCGTCGAAGGCAACGTGGATGCGGTCGGGGCGCTCAGGTGGTAGCATCCGTTGGGTGCTCCTCGTTTCAGGGTGGTTTTCGTTCTCAAAAACCATTATCCCCGAAGCCGGGAGCACTTTCTCATCCCTTCAGCACGCCGACACACTCATCTCCTCGGTGGATTGGGGGTTAGTGTTAGAGGACGAATTGGGCAATGGACCGATGGTGCTATGCGAATTGGGCAATGGAGCGATGGATGCGTCCGTTTTCGTCCGGTTCCAGTCCATCCCACTGCACCAGTATGTTGAAGGCGGCCATCAGGTAACTCAGATGCGCCTCAAATCCTCGCCAGGTGTTATGACGCAGCTCCTTGCTGCCCCACACCGTGGTCATCATGGAGAAGGTGGTTGCCACGATCATCCGCACGTTCCATTGGCCGCGACGACACCGTTTCACGTTGTCTGGGTCGCCTTTGGCGCGGTGCAAGCCGGTGTCGGTCAGGATGATCATCTGGCCGTCGTAGCAGGCCAACAGGGGTAAGAACCGCTGGTCATGGACGTTGGCAGTGGCGCAGTCCCAATCCACAATCAGCCCCAATTTGTTGAGCACGACGCAGAGTTTGCCGCCCACGATCCAGCGATGATTGGACTTGCCGCGCCGGCCCACCTGATGGAGCTGACGCCCCGCCCTTACCGGATGGCCCAGTGCGATGCCATAGCTGTCGGCCACGCCCAGGATGGTGGGCGGAGCCAGGAAACAGCCGGTCCAGCAGGCTTTGGCTTCCAGGCGGCGGAAGCGGCGGGTGCGCTCGGGCAGCTGGGGAAAGAGGTCTCCATAGTTGTGCCGGAGCCAGTCGTAAAAGGCGCGGCGGCTGACGCCCTTGATGGCGTAGCGCGCTCCGATGGTGATCACTTCGCCCAGGGAGCGGACCGCTTGGGGATGATGGGGAAGTTCGGGCAGGGCATCGTCGATCCGGCAATAGAGTTCGGTGATAAAATCGGTGATGTTCACGGGGTTCCTCCGCTGTCGAGCGTATCAACTTACAGCATAAGGAACCCTGTGGCGTTTTCAATATCATCTCAAACTAGCACCAACGGTTACTATAAACATCTTGCAAATTGAGCTTGGAGCGATCCGCGGGTTCAGGCATGGATCCTTATGATGCTATCGGGTAGATTCAATGACGCTACCGGGTAGATTCCAAGGTGATTGCACAGGCAAATGTCGTCTTGCCTATACATTGGACGATGTGGGCGTTGACCAGGTGCAAGGTTGCCGATTGCTGGGTAGCGGAAGGAAGCAGACCGCTGTGATCGAGTAGGTCGCCGTTTGTGTACCCGTGCAAACCTTGTTTCTACGGCATGATGCTGATGATCTATCCAGCACAAAATCACCTGATATTGTGCTCAAAACCCCTTGGCCTACCTCTATTTCCGGAGGTCAGAGACAATAATAATACCGTATTTGTGCCGCACACTATCGCACTGAGAAAACCTGTCATCTCCAGTTGGAAGAAGGGTTTGGCCGCTACCAAATCCTGATTTGGTTTTCCATCAGGGTCAGACAAGTTGGACTGAGATAAATCTGCTGATGCAGCCCTGAACCTTTATGACGCTATCGGGCAGATTTAATGACGTTACCGGGTAGAATTTGGGCCATTTTCAATCTCAAACACTACCTCATCTGTGACGAACAGGCACAGGGTGTGCTGCCGGCATCATCTGGCCAGGCTAACGACGGTAGACGCGCCTCGAGCTCATCGGGATGCAATCCATGGGAGGTGGCGGACGTTGCGGGCGTCAACCAGTCTGCGCCTACACATTGTGCAGGTGACGGCGGCGAGACGTTCTGACAGCCGGAGGCGCGCATCCGAGGGAGAGACGTGTTTTGGTGTCCCGTTTTCAGAGAGAGTCGGCCAGATGGACCAAGTTCGAGTAGGGATTACCAACATGGAGATGATGCCGGATGATTCAGGTTAGCGCCGACCACGACGTGGCGGTTACCCAGGAAGGTGCTGCCGATGTCGCCAAGGACGACCATGCGGCCGATGAGGCGGCGGAGGTAACGGACGTCCACGGTGCCCGGCGAAGCGGCGCTGAGAAGGACTGGGAGCGATTCGAGGCTGAGGCCGCCGCCATGGACGGCGAGATTGCCGATGACCCGGTGGGACTGTATATGCGGGAGATCGGTCAGGTGGAGCTGCTGACCGCGGCGGAGGAACGGACCCTGGCGGCCGAGATGGAACTGGCCAATCACCTGGAGGAGCTGGAGCGGGAACTGGCCCAGGGACTGGGCGACGACTGCGCGGACGATGCCGGCGCCGATGGCGCGCCAACGCCTGCGCCCTGGGAGAAGGCCATGCTGCTCCTGGCCCGCATCGCCCGGGCTGGCCCGGTGGCCCGGGCCGTTGCCCTCCACCTGGAGTTGGAGGACGTGTGCAAGCGTCCGGAGTTCAGGGCCGCCATAGACGGGGTGATCAGCCCCGAGCTGGTTGAACGGGTGGCCGTTGAACTGGGCATCGCCGAGGACGACGCCCGCGAGCGCATCGTGGGGCTCTCCCGGGACACGCGGGCGCTGCCGCCGGAGGCGGTCAGCATCGTTGTCTCCTACGTGCCGGTATGGGCGGAGCTGCATCCCGACAGTTCCGATTACCAGGACCGGTGCACTCTGCCCATGCTGTCCCGGATGCTGGGGGACCCGGGGCTGAGCCAGCGGGTGGAGGCGGCGGATGATGAAATTGCCCGGCACTTCGAGCGGATCGGTGAGGTCGGCAAGCGGGCCCACGACCACCTGGCGGAGGCCAACCTGCGGCTGGTGGTCAGCGTGGCGCGCAAGTACCAGAACCGGGGGATGGCGCTGCTGGACCTGGTCCAGGAGGGCAACCTGGGACTGATCCGCGGGGTGGAGAAGTTCGACCACCGGCGGGGGTACAAGTTCAGCACCTACGCCTCCTGGTGGATCAGGCAGGCGATCACCCGCGCCGTGGCGGACCAGGGCCGGACGATACGGTTGCCGGTGCACATGGTGGAGAGCATCAACAAGATGATGCGCCACGAGCGGAGGTTGTTGCAGGAGCTGTGCCGGAATGCCACGGAGGACGAGCTGGCGGAAGCGCTGGGGGTGAGCGCTGAGAAGTTGACGGACATTCGCAGGGCGGACCGGGAGGCGGTGTCGCTGGAGACGCCGGTGGGAGAGGACGGGGATACCCAACTGGGAGAGTTCATCGAGGACCGGAGCGGTCCGACGCTGGAGGATACGGTGTCGGAGAACCTGCTGGGGGAGCAGCTGCGGGAGGCGCTGGGCTCGTTGGGGGATCGGGAGAACCGGGTGCTGCGGCTGCGCTACGGGCTGGACGGCGGGAACCCGCAGACCTTTGAGGAGGTGGGGAAGGTGTTCGGGGTGACCCGGGAGCGGATCCGGCAGATCGAGGCCAAGGCGATCCGGAAGCTGCGCCAACCAGACCGGTCGGCGAGCCTGCGCGACTACCTGGATTGACCGGGATATGGGGTCAACGGGGGCTGCCGTGACGGTGGATGGTCTCGGAGCAGTGAAAGCCCGCGACATTTCCGGAATACTCTCCAGCCGGCGCTACAGGTTGCTGAGCAAACCCGGGCGGCGGGACTGAGGTTTATGAGCGAATTTTTCCGCAATTGGTGGCAGGTCCTGGCCCACTGGGCCACCGGCGCCGGCACGACCTGGGTCGACCTGCTGATCAGCGGCGTCATCGTGGCGGTGGCCATCGTCGTCGCCATACTGTTCAGTACCCTGGTCTTCAGACGGCTGCTGCGGCTTTCCATCATGTCCAGCGTCGATTTCGACGTGAAGACGGTGGCCGCGATCAGGCTGCCCTTTGCGGCCTGCATAGTGCTGTCGGGCATCTACGTGGCGCTCACCGTGCTATCGCCGCCGGCGGCGGTGCAGGTTGTGGTGAACAAGACCAGCGGAGTTATCGCCGTGCTGATCGGGGCCTCCCTGGTCAACGGCATCGTCTCGGCCAGCCTGCTGTGGCTGCAGATCTATCTGCACCGTTCCCATCCCGAGCACGGGAGCGGGTGGATGTTCCCGCTGATCCGCCGCGGGGTGTTGGGGTTCGTGATCGCCGTGGCGGCCATGGTGTGCCTGGACATTCTGGGGATCAACATCAGCCCCCTGTGGCGGGCCTGGGCATCGCCGGACTGGCGGTTGCGCTGGCGCTGCAGCCCACGCTGGCCAACCTCTTCGCCGGCACCTACGTGGTCACCGAGGGTCTGATCAGCGTTGGAGACTACGTCGAGATGTCCAACGGCATCGACGGCTACGTGGTGGACGTGAGCTGGCGCAGCACGCGGCTGCGCACCTGGACCAACAACCTGGTGGTGGTGCCCAATTCGCTCTTTGCGGAAACCATCATCACGAACTTCAGCAAACCGGAGGATCCCCTGGATATGGTGGTGCCCTGCGGCGTGGCCTACGAGAGCGACCTGAAGCGGGTGAAGGCGGTGAGCCTGGAGGTGATGGAGACCGTGCGCCGGGAGTGCCCGGGCGCGGATCCGGAGAGCGAGCCCATCTTCCGGTACGAGGGGTTTGGGGAAAGCAACGTCAATTTCTACATGATCATCCGGGCGCGCAATCGGGTTGCGGGTTTCGAGGTGCGCAGCGAGCTGATCGAAGAACTGCACTCGCGACTGGCGGCCGAGGGCATCACCATCAACTACCCGGTCCGCAAGCTGCAGTTGCCCGACGGCCTGACGCTATTGCCGGTTGCGCAGGCGCTCCCCGGAACCGGAGACGACAACGGCAGGTGCGGTGATGGCAACCGATGAGGGCCGCGGCGTCACCGGACGGGGTTGGGTCGGGGGGTGATCTCGTAGTCGCGGAGACCCTCGTTCCAGACGCGGCGGACCACCTCGCCGGGCATGTCCCGGACCTCCCGCCGCAGGGGGACGCCCACGCCGGGAGCGCCGGCGAAGGCGAGTTTCACCAGGTCGGTCTCGTCGGTGGTGATTTCCACATGGAGATCCGCGTCGGCCCTCAGCCCATCGATGAGGTTCACCAACCGGTCCAAGGCGTCGGCCAGGGCAAGCTCGGTGACGATTGGTTTCCGCTGTTCCGGCATCGGTATCTCCCCGGCGGTAGGTCTGCGGTGAGATCGCCCGTCTCGCGCACGGGCGTGAACCGTCCCGCCGGGGCCATTGTCGCACAGCGGGGTGGTGGTTCCAACGGACGGGCGTCATTCAGGCCGGAGGCAACGGAATGGGGGCGAGTGGCCGCTGGCCGGTCTGCCTTGCAGCGGGCAGCAGGGGCGGCATCTCGCCGGTGCGGTAGGCCCGGTCGATCTGGGGCAGCATCCACTCGCCGGCGGTGGTGTTGTCGGGGAGCACGATGTTGGCCAGGAACCCGGTCTCGATGGTGGAGATGCCCGCGGCCACCGCCTCCAGCTTGGCCTTGATGACCAGCAGCAGGGCTCGCCAGCGCTGGCGGCAAGCCTGGTCGTAAGCATCCTGCTGGGCCCTTTGGCTGCGCTCCCGGGGCGGACTGTGGTTGGTGTGGCGCAAGTCCTCGGGATCGGGCAGCGCCAGGACAAAGCGGATGCGGCGGTTCTCCATGGCGAAGATGACGATGGCCAGGTTGCCCTGGGTGGCGTAGGCGAAGCCGTCGGCGCCGTACCTCTGGAGAGTTTCCTCGATCTCGTTGCGGGTGCGTATCGCGCTGACGGTGGTGTTGCGGGCGTAGGTCATGGCGTTCACCTGGGCGATGACAGCGGTTCCACCCCGATGTCCTAGTGTCATGTATCCAAAGTTCGTTGGCAAAAGCGGGCCACGTTGGCCAGGATCTGGTCGGCGGTCTTGGTCCAGACAAAGGGCTTGGGGTTTTCGTTGGTAACATCCAGAAACCCGTAGATGGCGGCTTCCAGTTCTCCGCTGCTCTGATGCACGCCGCGCCGCAACTGCTTTTCGGTCAGCAGCCCGAACCACCGCTCCACCAGGTTCAGCCAGGACGCGCTGGTGGGAGTGAAGTGCAGGTGGAACCGAGGCCGCTTGGCTAACCAGTTCCGGATCAGCGCCGTCTTGTGGGTGGCGTAGTTGTCCACAATCAGGTGGACATCTAGGTCAAGGGGCACTTCGGCCTCGATGGTATCGAGGAACTTGCGGAACTCCACGGCCCGGTGGCGTCGGTGGCAGCGGCCAATCACCTTGCCGGTTTTGGTATCCAACGCGGCGAACAACGACGTGGTGCCGTGGCGCAGGTAATCATGGGTGCGCCGTTCCACCGGTCCGGGGCGCATGGGCAACAGCGGCCTGGTCCGGTCCAGCGCCTGAATCTGGGACTTCTCATCCACGCACAAAACCAACGCCCGATCGGGTGGGTCCAGGTAGAGACCCACAACATCCCGCACCTTCTCGATGAAGAAAGGGTCCGACGACAGCTTGAATGTCTCGGTGCGGTGGGGCTGCAGCCCGAAGGCACGCCAGATGCGGCTGACCGTGTTGTGGCTCAGGCCGGACCGCTGGGCCATGGACCGAGTGCTCCAGTGGGTGGCGTCCTTGGGCGTGGTCTCCAGCGTCAGCGTAATCACCTGTTCCACGTCGTCATCGGTAACCGACCGCGGCCGACCGCCGCGGGGTTCATCCGACAACCCGTCCAGCCTCCGTTCCAGAAACCGGGAACGCCACTTGCCCACCGTTTCGTCGGACACCCCCAGATCGGCGCCCACGGCGGTGTTGCTCCGGCCCTCGGCGCAGGCCAGGATCATCCTGGCCCGCAGTGCCAGCGCTTGCGCTGTCTTCGGACGTCGCACCCACCGCTCCAGTGTTTCCCGCTCCACCTCGTCCAGAATTAGCGGTGGCATTGGTCGTCCGATGGCCATGGTCAATCCTCCCTCGGAACTGCTCACCCGGAGGATACCTCATAACCCATACTTTTACTACTTACTTCAGTTACACCACACTAGCCGGGCTGCTGTATCCCAAAGGACGGGTTCACGATAGTTTACACCGTCCGCAATCGCAAACTGCGGGTCAACAGGTATCTGGTGACCGGATCATCTTTCGGTCAAAGCGCGCTGGTCGAAGCACCGGTAGCCGATCATGAATAGGGCCGACTGCAGCGCCAGGATCCCGGGGTTCTTCTCCATGCTGGCGAATGGTTCGCCGCGACTGGCCATTTCCGCAATCAACCACGCCGCCTTCAGATTGGAGACCGCGTACCGGCCGCCGTAGGTGGCCGAATACCAGATCTTGGGAAAAGTATATTGACGTGCGGAGGGATTGCGGCGTTGCTTACCCTGAGATTGGGGAACTCCCAGTTCCAGGGTTTTGGGCACGTCCGGCAGTTCACATTGGCGGCAGTAGACCAGAATCAGCGAAGTCAACGCGCAGGCGACCCGGCTATCGTATATCGGCAAGCTGGGAACCATCATGGCGTAGACCTTGCTGTACCCGGACCCCATGTGGCTGAAGGATCTCAGGTCGCACGTATCTCCGGATTCTGGATGCAGTCTCCTGGCGTTCTCGCTGAGAACAGTAAAGGCGCTACTGCCCAGTCTGTCCAGATCGCCGTGTTTGTGTATCCCGCCCCATTGCCGGATGCGCCTGGCCGTCAGAATGAATCTATCCAGGTCGCCGGGCTGCGCGGCATTGCGGCTCATGATGGTGCGGATGGTTTGGCGCCATTGGTCGAAGACCCGTGCGGTTTCCTCGAACGTGGCGATGGTCTCGGTCAAACCATCGTCCCGCTGCACATTGCCGCGCCAGTTGTAGCAAAGATAAGCTTGCTCCAGGGTGGCGCATTCGAACGGGCGGCCCCTGCTTTTCCCACAGATGTGGATGCCTTTGTGTCCTGCCACCAGCTGCTCTGACCATGCCAGAAACTTGGCAACATTGGTGTCCCGCAAATAGGTGTCTTTTTTCACCGTCCTGACCCCTCATCCTGATTTGGAGATCATGATAAATGAGGCAGAGCTCGCCTGAGTTACACCGGTGGACAGAAGGTCCCGCGGTGTTGAGTTACACCCAGGGCCGGCGCTTGGAGAAGGAATTGGCGGATTCGGGAGTGGGCAGGCCCCGCTGCTCCAGGAGCATGAGGGTCATCCGGCGGAACTCCGCCCGGTCGTGGCCGGTGATGACGGCCTGCTCGTGGGCCTCGGAGATGGCCACCGGATAGCCCAGGCCCAGCTGGCACTGCCGCACCAGCATGGCGTGGCCCACCGCGAGGAGCTCGGGGTCCCGAGCCAGTCAGTCGGGGACCTCGACGCGGGCGATCTCGGCGCCGCCGTTCAGGTAGTAGAAGTGGCTCCACTCCTGGCCGGTGGCCAGTCCCAGGGCGAAGCGGGCGGCCAGCCGGCCGGACTGGTAGAGGGGCGAGCGGTGACCCGGCTCAAGGATGGCCTCGCAGATCTCCCGGTCGTCGAAACCGGCGGCGCGGTCGCACCACCGTTCCAGCCGGCAGTGGCGGGCGGTGCAGAGGTCATTGCAGTCGCCGTCCTGCTGGTCGCAGAGCATGAGGCGGACGGCGCCGGCCACCTCGGTGGTCTGGGGTCTTGAGGTGTAGGCGGCCACCGCCACGGGACGGCCGTTCTCGCCAGCGGCCCTCAGGCGGGCCAGGGCGCACTGCAACCGGTCCCCGATGAGCGTCTCGGACACGTAGCGGGGGTATTGACCCCGCTGGAGGTCCCAGAAAGCCAGGGTGCCGTCCAGCAGCGCCAGCACGGGGCGATCGTCGGACAGGTCCGCCACGGCGTCGGCCAACCGCTCCACCTCCCGCACCGTGCGCAGGGCGCTGAGCAGCGGGCCGGAGGACCTCGTGGGACGCACCGTCGGGAGGCCGCAGGTAGAGGTCAGCGTCGTCCAGGGCCAGGGCGGGCTCGCTGAACAGCCGGCAGCCGAAGTCCTGCCCGGAAGTCCTGCCCGTAGGTGATGGCGCAGCCGCCCAGGTTGATGAGGAAGCAGCGCAGGGGCAGGTGGCAGTCTACGTCGATGTGGGAGCCGTCCACGGAGACAGCGGTCCAGTCCCGGGGAACCTCCGGCGGGGCGATGCTGCCCAGCAGCCCCTCGGGGCCGGTGCGGGCGGAGATGTAGGGGCGACGGCCCACCGCGGGGGTGCGGAAGGTCTCCTCGTCGGCGGGAAGGGTCAGTGCCCGGTCGATGGCGGCGTCCAGACGCTGGCCGCGGGTACGGCTGGCCAGCGCCAGGCCGTCCAGGGCGGGCAACAGCTGGTGGACGGTCTGTCCCAGGTCCAGCGCCATGCTCGACTTTGTACAAAAGCTAGACAAATTATAAGAACAGGGTAAGCTCGACCAAATCACTACAAGAGGTCGAGTATGCCTACCCTGCCCGCAGTCATAGTAACCCTGCTGCTGCCCTTTGAGCACCTGTTTGACCCCAGGACCTGGCGCAAAGCCCAACTCCTGGCGGTGGGAGCGATCCTGTCTCCCGGCAAGCGCACCGTGTCCTCCGCCCTCAACATCCTGGGGATTGGGCAGCACGGCGACTTCGCCGTCTATCACCACGTGCTCAACCGGGCCCAATGGTCGCCGTTGCGACTGAGCCGGGCGCTGTTGCTGCTGGTGGCCGGGCGCCTTGGTTCATCCACCGAGCCGTTGGTGTTCGGCATTGACGAGACCGTGGAGCGACGCTGGGGCCGGAAGATTGCGGCCAAGGGGCGGTACCGGGATCCCGTACGCTCCACCGACGACCAGGTGGTGATGACCCCGGGACTACAATGGGTGAGCCTGCTGTTGCTGACGCGTATCGGATGGGCGGGTCGACACTGGGCGCTGCCGTTTTTGACCGCGCTGGTGGTGTCGGCCCGCTATGACCGGCGCAAAGGCCGACGACACCAGACGGTCACCGACTACGCCCAGCAGATGCTGGTCTGCCTGCGCCGTTGGCTGCCGGACCGGGACCTGGTGGTGGTGGCCGATGGCGGCTACGCCAAGCGGGAGTTCCTGCGGCATTGCCAGGGTATGTCGAAGCCCGTTGTCGTCATCACCAAACTGCGCAAGGACGCATCCCGGTACCAGCCCGCGCCAGCGCGGCGGCCCGGCCAGATCGGGCGGCCCCGGGTGGTCGGAGCGCGACTGCCCAGCCCCACTGCGGTGCTGGACGACCCCGCTACCCAATGGACCTCCTACCGCGCCACCGGTTCCGACGGCAGTACCACCATGGTCGAGCTCGCTTCGGGCGTGGCGCTGTGGTACCACGGCGGGCCGCCGCGCCTTCCCATACGTTGGGTCGTCGTCAGATACCTGGCGGAGCGCCGCGGGCCCTATGCCTTGCTATGCACCGACACCGAGGCGGAACCGCTGCGGATATTGCAGTGGTATCTGCTGCGGTGGCAAGTCGAGGTGACCTTTGAGGAGCTGCGGGCTCACCTGGGCATGGAAACCCAGCGCCAGTGGTCGGAACGAGCCATCGCGCGGACCACCCCCGCGCTCTTTGGCTGGTTCAGCGTGGTGACGCGCTGGCGGCGGATACCCTGATCGGTTAGCAGGGTGGCATGGCTCCGCGCACCACGGCGTGGTATGACAAGACCAGCCCTTCCTTCGCCGACGCCATCGCCCTGGTCAGACGACACCTCTGGGTGCAGCAGGGAACTTTTATGCCGTCCGAGCGCGAGCACGAATCGATAAAAGTCCCACGCTTCTTGTTCCACAAGATGCTCGACACGCTAGCCTATGCCGCTTGATTGTACAAAGCCGAGGTTCTGCGTCGGACAGTGAAAAACCCTCGGAGGCCAGCCACAGGTGGCGGCGCACCAGAGCGATGGCATCCACGAAAGTTGGAGACGGCTTGGCGTACCAGGCCGCGGTGCGATGGCTTATGGGCCGTGGTTCTTGCATCAAGTGAGCCGCCAGGGTGGTCCAGGAGAATAGGCCCATGAGGATGGGCGTGGTGCGGGCGATGGCCCGGTCGGACCACTGGCGTTGGGTCTCCACGCCCAGATGCGCGCGCACCTCCTGGAAGGTGACCTCCAGTTGCCAGCGCAGCACAAACCATTCCAGAATCTGCACCGGGTCCACGGCCAAGTCAGTGCACAGCAGAGCCTGTGTGGCGAATTTACCCTGGGGGTCCCGAACCAAGACCCAGCGCAGGGGCACGGGCGGCTTGCCCGAGCGATACCAGACCGCCGTTTGTGAGGTGAGTTCCACCGTACGGGTCGTGCCGTCGTACCAGGCCACCGCGGCGGTGGCCCAGGACTGACCGGGATGGTCGACGAGTGATTTCAGCGCGGGCAGCCGTCGGCCTTTCAGCGGGGGCCGACCGTTCTGACCGGGCTGACGCGGTGGGGCCGGTTCATAGAGGGCCGCGTCCAGGCGCAATCTGGTGATGAGGGTAACGGGTTCACGGAGGGATTGGCAGCAGTGGAGCAGGTCCAGGACGGCGTAGCCGCCGTCGCCCACCAGCACCAGGGGGCGCTGGGGCAGCCAGCGGCGCAGTTGCATGACCATCTGCCGCGCCCAGTCGGTGAGCTTTTTGTGGCGGCGTCCGCGCTGCCGGTAGTAGCGTTCCGAAGGCGCCAGCACGGTGAGAAAAGGCAAGGCCCAATAGCGTCCCGCCCAGGGGATCTGGCCCAGCCACATCAGGGAAATCCAGCGCAGACCGCTGGCCTTGACCAGGTGGCTCCGGCTGGAACGCACCGGATCGCGGTAGATGCCCAAGGATTTGATTTTAGGACCGCGGCGCCGTTCCAGGGTCTCGTCGATGCCGAAGATCAACGGACCATCGCCTTGATCCAAGTAGAGGATTAGCAGTCCCAACAGGATGCGTGCCGCTTGGCGGGGCGACCACACCGCCCGATTGAGCACTTGATGATAACGGGCGTAGTTGCGGTCGTCGCTGAGGCCCATGACGCGCAGCGCCGCCGCCACGGTGCGTTGGCCGGGAGCCAGGATCGCGCCGATCAGCAGGATTTGGGCTTTCAGCCAGGTCGGGTTGCGAAACAGCGTGGCGAAGGGATGGAGTACGGGTACAATCGCGTTGGGCAGGGTGAGCATCGCTTGGCCTTTTTCGACGAGGGTCCGGCCAGCTTACCCTGTTCTTATAATTTATCTAGCTTTTGTGCAAAGCATCACTATGTCCGCGTTGCGGGCCGTGCAGAGGAGACTAACTGACGAGACCGAGGCGGGCGTGTAATCTCATGACGAGGCGTGTTGTCCGGACCAAGACCGAGAGGACATTGGCGCTTGTTGCCCGGCGCAAAGCATGGTCCGGGAGTCTTACGGCGGCATCATTGGTGACGCCCCCAATTCGGGGCGATCCCGTTGGGGAGAGCGTACGTTGTCAGTGACTTCCTCCGGCGATGCGCCTACGCTGTAATGGTAGAGGGGATATGATGACTACACGCCAGAGGAGCGCGAAACCGGTGGGAAAGACCGCAAGGGAGCGGCCGCGTCTGCCAGCGGAGCTGTCCCAGTTGAACCTGAACGCTGGGGGCATTGACGTGGGCGCCACCAGCCATTTCGTGGCGGTGCCCGCGGACCGCGCCGAGCCGCCGGTGCGAGAGTTCGCCGGCTTTACGGCGGACCTCTATCGCCTGGCGGACTGGCTTGCGGAGTGCGGCGTGGCGACCGTGGTCATGGAGTCCACCGGCGTGTACTGGATACCGCTGTTCGGGGTGCTCGAAGAGCGCGGGTTCCAGGTGATGCTGGTGGACCCGCGGCGCATCAAGAACGTGTCCGGCCGCAAGACCGACGTGCTGGACTGCCAATGGCTGCAGCAGCTGCACACCTACGGCCTGCTGTCGGGAGCCTTTCGGCCGGAGGCGGAGATCCGGCGTCTGCGCAGCTACCTGCGGCAGCGGGCCATGCTGGTGCAGTATGCGTCCCATCATATCCAGCATATGCAGAAGGCGCTGACCCAGATGAACGTGAAGCTCCAGCACGTCATCAGCAACATCACTGGCAGGACCGGGATGGACATTATCGAGGCCATCGTGGACGGCGAACGGGACCCCCGAAAGCTGGCGCAGTTTCGTCGTCCTGGCATGAAAGCCGACGAAGCCACGATTGCCAAGTCGTTGCAGGGGCACTGGCGGGAGGAGCACATCTTCGAGCTGACCCAGGCCCTGGAACTGTACCGGTTCTATCACGAGAAGATTGCCGAGTGCGACTGGGAGATTGAAGCCCAGCTGGAACGGTTCGAGGACCGCAGCGATGGCGAGTCTTCGGCTCCTGATGGCAAAAAGCGCGGCCAGGGGAACGCACCCCGCTTCGACATTCGAACGCACCTGTTTCGGATGACGGGAGTGGATCTGACCCGGATCGACGGCATCGACGGCTTCACGGCGTTGAAGGTGGTTAGCGAGATTGGCACGGACCTGACGAAATGGCCGAGCGCCAAGCACTTCGCATCCTGGCTGGGACTGAGCCCCGACAACCGTATCACCGGCGGCAGGGTCATGAGCTCAAAGACCAAGCCCAGCGCCAATCGGGCCGCGGCGGCATTGCGTCTGGCGGCCAACGCGCTGCACCGCTCCGACAGCGCCCTGGGCGCGTTCCTACGCCGGAAGAAAGCGCAGATGGGCGCGCCCAAGGCCATCACCGCCACGGCGCACAAGCTGGCCCGGCTCATCTACACCATGCTGCGGTACGGCCAGGAGTACGTGGATGCTGGCGCCGAATATTACGAAAGTCAGTATCAACACAGAGCCTTGCGCGCTGCCAAACGGCGGGCGGCCCAACTGGGCTACCAGCTGGTGCCTATACCCGATGGTGAGGACCGGACCTCAGGCTTTCCCCCAGCCGCGGCGTCCACCGCAGCGTGAGAGCCCCGGTTAGTGGATAGTCTAGCCAAGACCGTGGTGCCAACCCGGTCTCCGCCGTTGTGACGCTGTCGACGGCGGCGGGTGGGATCGTTCGTGCTCGGCGGTGGTCAGGAACGTACCGACCGACGCGACTGGAGTCAGGTGGGCGCGCTAAACCTCGACGCCGTGGCGTTTGAGGACGGCACGGACGACGGGAAACATGAGGTCCCCATCCTCTTCCGGCAAGTCATCCAGCTCCATGCCCCCGTTCAAAAACTCCCCGATGGCGCCGGAGATGGGCAAACCACGCGTCTCCAATTCCGCTCGGAGTTCAGCCCGCCACTTCCGCTCTCCCCTCTCAAGGCCTCTCAGGTAAGCCTCCTCCATTTCCCTTTCCGCCCCGGCCAAGACACTCGCGCCGAGGCGGCGCAGGTATCGCGCTGTTTTGACACCTGTCCAGACGCCCAGAGGAATCAGAAGCCACCACCAGACGGGTCCGGCCAGCTTCGCCAGCAATATCACGCCGATGAGACCCATCAACTCCAACCCGCAGGCCCTCGCGATTTTCCAGCGGGCAGCGTCTCGTTCCCGGTGGTGGATGTCATAGCAATCGTGGCAATACCGAGATTGCTCTCTCATGAAGAGACCCTTGTCTTCCCACGGGAAATGCGTAAGGGGGCGATAGAGACGGCACCGCCTGCATCGGTCTACGGGTGTAAACGGGAATTCGTTTTGCACGGGTACCTTACCTCTCCATTGATGTCGGATGTACGGCGCCGATGGCTAAAATAGGAGTAAGAACACAGCGGGAACCGTGGTAGAGAGACAGCTGAGTTGCTGGTAGCTAGAGCGCGCGCTGTAACGTCCCGGGCCGCCCTGCCCGCGTCCATACGGGCAGTGGTAGGCATTTTCTTACGACCCGCGAAACACGGCAATGCCCGGTGTCCCCCACGCCAGTAGTTCCGGGCTTCTTGATAATTCAACCGTCCGAAGCGAGCAGGTTGTCGGCATAGGCCGCGCCGGCCGGAGTACTATAGCCTACTCGGGATGTTGGACGGGCCGGCGCAGATTTACAAAATGGGGGTTCTCAGGCCATTTCAGCGGAATCCCGATCCGCCAGTCGTCTTTTCGCTGAAGTGGCTTCTCAACCCCCGTCTTGGGGCCTTATCGGCGACTTTTTGAGGCGGGTCTGACCCCCAATTCGAGCCGTAGCCCGCCGGAAGCCCGTGTTCAGGGCCCGGACGGACCCAAAAACGCACCCCACCACCCCTATTCACGAAAAGGAATCACAGCAACAACACCATGAAAATCCGACTCTTGACGATGGCCCTGGCCGACTCCATCATCACGTCCAACCTGGTTTTCTCGGAGTGGGAACGCATCTTCGCCAACCCCATGGCCACCGCAGCGATTGACGGGGGGGTGCATCACTCCGCCATCCTGGAGTTGTACGTTCCCAGCTACCGGATCGATGCAGCCCAGCAGCGGAGTCAGTCAGAGGAAATGAACCGGCAAAACTAATCGACGGCAATTCAGCGAATCTGGTCAACGCGGGACATGGGCGCCTTCCGGCACCACTGCGAATGCGGCGGCCGCAAGGACGACCCGAGCATGACCGCCCGCCACACGTGCCTGGACCTGGACCACAACGGTTCCGTAAAGCCCGACGTCCGGGACCGGTACCTTCACGAGTCGCTCATGAAGCAGGTGATCACGGGATGCCACTAACTCTACCCAAATCTGATGGCGTGCGGAAAGCACGGACCGACCGGTTTTCACCAAGTACACGAACACGCGTTTCGGCGCGTGCCGAGACGCTGTTTTTCATTTTTGCTCCGCCGGGACGCCAGGCGCGAAAGGGATCGCTGTTCGCGGGCGGGTTTTCGCTACATTCACTCCAAAAGCTGCGTGGCCACACAGCAAACATTGACACGCCACAGGAGTGAAGATGGAGACCGAACGCATCGCCTACAGCGTGAAGGAAGCCGCCGGTGCCCTCGGCGTCAGCCAATGGATGGTACGGGAGGAGATCCGGGCCGGCCGCATCAAGTCCATCAGGCTCGGCGTACGCATCCTGATACCCCGCCGGGAACTGGAACGGCTGGTCGGGGCGCCAGCCGGGGACGATACCAACAACACCAACAACATGGACAACATCCAAGCCGAGGAAGCCTAGTACCGTTGCCAGGTAGATTTGTAAGAATATAAGAAAGCAGCCATACTTGGGCATGATCTTTGTGTGAGGAAGTGCCCAGCCATGGCTGCCATCAAGTATAAAGTAGAGCTGACCGAGGCCGAACGCTCCCGTCTCAATGAGGTGTCCCAGCGCGGCAAGGCGTCAGTGCGCACCGTGAAGCGTGCGCTGTCGCTGCTCAAGGCTGACCAGGGGCTTCGGGACCGTGAGATAGCCGATGTGCTGTTGGTCAACGCGGCCACGGTCGCCAGAGCGCGGAAGCGGTACGTGGAGGAAGGACTTGAGGCCGCCATCAATGACCGACCGCGGCCGGGCCAGGAGCGCAAGCTGGACGGCAAGCAGGAAGCGCACCTGATCGCCATTGCGTGCAGCGCCGCGCCCGAAGGGCACACGCACTGGACACTCCAGTTGTTGGCCGACCAGGTGGTGGAGTTGGAGTTTGCCGATAGCATCTCCCTGGAGACGGTGCGCCAGATGCTCAAAAAAACGAACTCAAGCCGTGGCAGAAGCAGGAGTGGTGTATCCCCAAGGTGAGCGGGGAGTTCGTGGCGCGGCTGGAGGACGTGCTGGACCTGTACCAACAGGCGTACCATCCGGAGCGTCCGGTAGTGTGTTTCGACGAGACCTCCCGGCAATTGACTGGAGCGGTGCGTCCGCCCCTGGAGGCTGCCCCGGGACGGGTGGCACGCTATGACACCGAGTACCAGCGTAACGGGACCCGGAACCTGTTCATGATCTGTGAGCCGAGGGGTGGCTGGAGACATGTGGAGGTGACCGAGCGCCGCACTGCCGTAGACTTCGCGCACCAGATGCGGTGGCTGGTGGACGAGGTATACCCTGATGCCGAGGTGGTCAGGCTGGTACTGGACAACCTCAACACCCACCAGCTCGGCGCGCTCTACGAAGCATTTGAGCCATCCGAAGCTCGGCGCATCGCCCAACGCCTCGAGTTTCATTACACTCCCACGCACGGCAGCTGGCTGAGACCGGTTGCCGATGGCTGAGATCGAGTTGAGCGTCTTCAGCAGGGGATGTCTGAACCGCCGTATCAGCGATGAGGCGGAGCTGCGGCGAGAGGTTGCGGCGCTCGAACGCGAGCGCAACGCAGCAAGATTAGCCATAGACTGGCGGTTTACCACCAAAGATGCTCGCCGTAAGCTCCAACATATCTATCCGACAAGATCAGATTGAAACGGTACTAGTACTACAGTCGCGCTTGTGATGAAGGTGTCTGAAGGCGTCTCCGGTAGTGACATTGCATGGCCCGGGCCTGGTGCCGCCGTCTCCATCCCGAACAGTGGATGGTCAGGGCAGGACTGCCCCGTGGCAGCCACAGCAGCCGGCACAGCAACCGTCTGACCTCGGGCACGGTCAGTGGGATGAGTTCTCCCACGAACCTATCCCCCTTTTACCGTCGCCACCGGCGGCATAGTATTACAGTCGCGCTTGAGGAACAGGTGTCTGAAGGTGTCTCCGGTAGTGACATTGCATGGCCCGGGCCTGGTGCCGCCGTCTCCAGCCTGACCAATGGATGGTCAATCTGGGACTGCCCCGTGGCAGCCACCGCAGCCGGCATAGCAGTCGTCTGACCTCGGGCACGGTCAGTGGGATGAGTTCTCCCGGGAACATATCCCCCTTTTACCGTCGCCACCGGCGGCATAGGACCGGATTACCGCCAGAAAGGCATGGGCCAGCAGGGCCAGGGTGATGTGCCGGTGCCAGCCGACCCACAGGCGCACCTCATACTCATCCAGCCCCACCTCCTGTTTGGCCTCCTTGAAGGCGTCTTCGATGATCCACCGGGTGCCAGCCACGCGCACCAGTTCCGCCAGCGGCGTTTCCGCTGCGCCAAAACAGGCGTAGTAGGCCAGCTCCTCAGGATCGGCAATGCTGCGACGCACCAGCAGCCAACGCCCCTGATCCAGTGCTGACCAGGGTCCTATCGGCAACCAACCCCAATCGTAGAGGCGCGGCCCCTTGCTGCCCTCCCCAGCGCTCAGACGTTGCCACCGGTCATCGGGTATCTGCTGGGCCAGTTCACGGGCTGCCACCTGTGCCGAGCCATCCTCCGTATCCGCCCACAGCGGCTCGTTGTTCTTCACCGCCAGCACGTAGGACAGGCGCTGTTCCTCCAGCCACCGTCGCAGTTGACACGATCTTTGACCAATCGCATTGCCGTACACCGTATCCCCAGTTACCCAGGCAAAGGGCACCCCAACCGCCACCGCGCGGGCGATCATCTCCTGAGCCAGTTGTGCTTTGGTATGAAAGACCACGTCCTGGGGCACTCCCGCTTCCCGCCGTCGCTCCACATCCTCCGCCCACTCCTGGGGCAGATACAGCTCCCGATCCAGAAAGGCCGCGCCCCGTCGGCTGCCATAGGCCAGGAACACCCCGATCTGACAGTTCTCCACCTTCCCCGCCGTGCCGCTGTACTGACGCTTCACCCCCACCGACTTCTGGCCTTGCTTCAGAAACCCCGTCTCATCCACCACCAGCACCCCGCCGGGGTCGCCCAGATGCTCCACCACGTACCCTTGCAGGTCGTCCCGCACCTGGTCCGCGTCCCAGTGGTACACCGCCAGCAGACGCTGCACACCGTCGGGCGTGGCGTCGCCAGCATATTCCGCCAACTGCCACCCGTTCTTGCGCTCCACCGACCCCAGCAATCCTTTCAGGTACGCCAGCGCCCGCTGCCGAGACTCACTGCGGCTGAAACGCGACGCGATACGCCCGTGCAGCGCCTGGAGCCCAGCCTCCCAGTCCAGCGTTTCCTCCAGCACGGCCTCTCGCTCCAGTAATGTCTGACCCATTTCCAACCCCTCCGCTCTCAACAGTAATCATGGGCCTATCCTACCAAAAGTAAGCGCGACTGTAGTACTAGACGACCGGCTGGTAGTGGGGGGCGCGGATCCCCTAAACTCCGTAGGCCGACGACACATGGAACACCGTCGGGAATCACCACAGGGAGGTCGACGATGGCTAGTATCAGGAAGCGATCAAAGGACTCATGGGAAATTTCTGTGTTCCTGGGACGAGACGACGAAGGAAAACGCATCCGCATCTGGGAGACCATAAAAGGCACGAAGGCAGAAGCCCAGCGTCGGCAAAGGGAAATCTTGTCGGAAATGGATCGAGGCATCACTCCGGCGAAAACCAAGTACAGGCTGGGCGAATGGCTGGACAAGTGGATGAATGAGAAAATCATCCTCCCCAACGGCAAACAGAAAACAATCGACCGGTACGAGGGCATCATCAACAAGCACATCAAGCCCGCTCTAGGGCGCATAGAGTTGACTAAACTCTCCCCGGGACATGTGCAGGACTTCGAAACCCAGCTACTACACAATGGCATGGAGCCCAAAGGCGTCGGACTGGCTCACGGAATATTGAACGGGGCCATGAAACATGCTCTGCGCCTTGAACTCATCACCAGGAACCCGGTGGCCTTGGTGTCGCCCCCGACGGTCCCAAAAAGCGAAGCCTACATTCCGGAAGTCAAAGAGGTCCAAGCCCTGTTAGAACTCGCTGAGGAAAAGAAACACCCGCTCTGGGTGTGCATTCACGTGATCGCTTACACGGGAATGCGCCGAGGCGAGGCCCTCGCGCTGGAGTGGAAGCACATCGACCTGGACAAAATGCAGATTCTGGTGGCGCAATCGGTGGTCCACGCCAAGGCCGGCATTTTGCTTGTGTCCCCGAAGACCGAAAGCGGGCAACGTGTCGTCGACCTCGACCATCGAACAGTCAAAATCCTCCACCGCTACAGGGACCAACAGCGCGCGCTGGCCGCGAAGTTGGGCATCAGCCCTCCAGAAAAACTGTTCCCACGCGCCGACCAAGTGAGTTGGACACACCCCAACAACATCAGGTACGCGGTGAGGACCTTGGCGGAACAAGCAGGCTGCCCAGGCGTGACCCTGAGGAGCCTCCGGCACTTCCATGCCACCGTCACCCTACAGGCCAGGGAGAACCCGGTCGTCGTCTCAAAGCGGATCGGGCACTCCAGTCCGAAAATCACCATGGAGGTGTATGCACACTGTTTGCCCGGTTGGCAGAAGGAAACCGCAGAAGTATTCTCTGACGTCATGGAACCGGCGGCGTGAATTGCCGGACAGTTGCCGGACAAATTCTCAGCAAGCCAGAGAACTCCACATCATCAAAACCGTAGATTTGAGTACAAAATCTCAATCCACAACACTGTACAGCACGCGAAAATACCGCTACCATCGAGTCCCTCCCTCGGCACCATTTTCTCGATAAGGTCTGATTGCGAACTCAGGCTTAGTATCAAATAGGGCCGTACCGTCCGCAATGGTGCTCTAATGTGGGACATTTTGAGGACAAATTTACGATAGACCACGTTACTGTACAGGGCGGTACGGTATCAGCCACGCTCGCGGACAATAATATACAGGGGACCGCGGGTGCCCGGTCATGGCGTCTGATCAACCTTGGTTTCGGACCTAAACCAAAGCCAAGGTGAAATGTGCAGGGTGATAGGGGTAAATTGGGGCCAGTTGGGTTGCATAGTTTCGGGAGTTGCAAGGGGTTAGTGATGGGCGTGAGAGAGCTAGGCCGGTCTCCGGAACAATGGCAGATGGGGGTCAAGGACCTGCGCCGGAGGATGATTCTGGCGCCCACGCCCCGGGAGCGGGAGCGATGGTACGCCATGCTGCTGCTGGCCCAGGGCTTGACGGCAGCGGCCACTGCGGAGGCCCTGGAGCGAGACCCCCACACCATTGGTCGGTGGGGTGTCGGCCTTCGGTGAGAGAGGACCTGCCGCCCTGATATTCGAGCAGACCGGAGGTTCCCCCCCGCCCTTGATCAAGCGCAGCAGGAGGAGTTGAAAGGGGCGGTGCAACAGCCACCCGCCACGTAGCGTATCGAATTGGCCAACTGGTATTGGAAGGTGGTTCGGCAGTATGTTTTGGAGTGCTTCGGGGTCAGCTTGAGCCGCCGCAGTTGTCTGACCCCGTATCAAGTACGGGGTGACGTTACTACCTGCACCGGTTGGGATTTGCCTTCCAGAGGCCCAAAAAAGCGCTTGGTCAAGGCGGACGAAGCCAAACGGGAGACCTTCGTGGCGGAGTACGCCGCTCTGCCGGTCGAGGCGGGACGCACTGGCGGAAAGATATTCTGCGCTGACGAGGCCCACTTCCGGGCGGACGCCGAACTGCGGGGCCAGTGGGTACTGCAAGGTGAACCGGCGTTGGTGGACTCGAGCAGCCCGAGCTACGGCGAAAGGGCCAGCTATTATTCGGCGGTGTGCCTGGAGACGGGGGCGGTGGAAGAGATGGAACTGGAGGGCAACAGCAACAGCGAAACGGCTGCGGCCTTCCTGGAACAGTTGCTGGAGAGACACGGCGGCTGGCTGAACGTGATCTGGGACAACGCCCCAGCGCAAGATTGGTCAAAAATCTGGCGAGGCGGTGCGGGAGTATCTCAGGACGCCCGGCCTTGAGTTGCGGCTGGTAAACCTGCCGGGCTACCGCCCGGACTGCAACGCCGCTGAGGCCATCTGGGGCTGGGCGAGAGAGGAAACTACGGGCAATCTGTGCCTGCGCAGCAAGGCGGCGGTGCAGGAGAGGGTCGGCAAATTCCTGTCGGGTCTGACTGCCCGCAAAGGCGAGGTGAACGGCGCTGCCGGACCGTACTGCAGTCAAGGAGCGCAACACTCTTGCGAAACTCCCGGTTTGATTCCCAACACCCTCCAAATGCACATCCCACCTTGGCCTTGGTTTAGAAACACCGGCATTCGCGGCAATGCCAACGGAAGATTTACAATGCCAGAAACCTTTAGGCATGCTACCGAATGGGTTAGAAACCTCTGGCGAGAAAACCAATACCGCAAACACCGGATCGGCGCCAACCACAAGGCTGACGCAAGTCCATCCAGCCTCGGTCCGAGGCGCAGCTAACGATACCTCCAAGCCTCTTTTCCAAAGGTCTGCGTCCCCCAACCAATGACACCATCTACTCCAAAAAACGGTTTCTGATCCTCGCCATCTTGTCGAACGGGACAAATACGGGAAGGTTCGAAGAGGCCGTCCTGTGCAGGGCTATCGCATATGAAAACTGGGGAGTTCGGTATGATGTGGTGGAACTTAGCGGGGCGGGGAAGAAACCATGGCCGAGTTAGCGGACCTATTCGCCGAACTGGAAGGCCCCCGGGCCAGCAATGCCCGCCGGCATTCGCTCCATGGCATCCTGGTCATTGCCTGATGCACCATCGTCTGCGGCGGCCAGACCGGCACTGACCTGGAACTCTTTGGCCACGCCCAACGGGAGTTTCTGCAGTCCTTTCTGGAACTGGAAAATGGCATTCCCAGCCACGACACCTGCTCCCGGGTCTTGGCCCAACTGGACCCGGCGGCTTTCCGGCCGTGGTTGCTGGGGTTTATGCGGCAGTTTGCCCAGGGCTGCCAGGGAGTGTTGGCGGTGGACGGGCAGACGTTGCGCCGTTCTTATGATCTTGCCCAAGCGAGCCCTTGACCAGGCACGCTCGCCCTTGCATCTGGTCAGCGCTTGGGCTGAGGCGGCGGCTGGTGTTGGGACAACTGGCCGTTGACGACCAGTCCAATGAGATTACGGCGGTGCCCAAACTGCCGGACCCCGCGTGATGACGCCCGGAACCCGCGTGATGACGCCCGGACTACTGACGTTGCGGGGTACCGTGGTAACCGCCGACGCGATGCGCTGCCAGCGTCAAATCGCAGCAGGTAGTGGCGCCGGGCGGGGACTACGCCCGGGCCTTGAAGGGCAATCAGGGTATTCTGCACGACGACGTGCCATGGTTTCTGGACGACCCCGCCACGCCTTTGGCTTCAGCCACCCCAGTCAGCAAGGGGCACGGACGTATTGAAACTCGCTTCGCCAGCGTTAGCCCGATCTTGGACCAATCGCGTGGCCGGGTTGCCGGAATGGCACGACTGGCCGGGTTTGCCGGCCGTGGGCAAGGTTACGGCCTGTCGTCGTTTGGCCGGGCAGGCTGACGCTAGCGTGGCAGCCCGATACTACCTGCTGAGCCAGGCTTTCCCGCCGGAGGGGTTCAACGACATCGCGCGGGGCCATTGGGGGATTGAAAACCGGCTGCATTGGGTGTTGGACGTTACCGGCGCACGAACTCTTGACCAATCGGGGTCAGGTCCGCAACCGGAAGGGGCACTGTGCCGAGAACTTGGCATTGCTGCGCAAGCTGGCGCTGAACTTGGCGCGTTTGGAACCCAGCAAAGGCTCCATGCGGGGCAAACTGAAAAAGGCCGGCTGGGACAACAGCTTCCTCATCAGCATCCTGACCCAATTCACCACCATCCATATGCGATAGCCCTGCGGGTATTGCTGGTGTCTGTGCGTGGACATGGGATTTTCCTGTATAGTGAGGAACGCAATCTTGCCGGACGGGCCAGCCGGTTGGGGAATCGTACTGTGCCAATTAATGCGGTGTCAATCTGGACGCCTGATTTAGCCAGAGGTAAAACGCAGCCCTGGAGCAGCTAACAGAAGAAGGAAGGCCCGCTTAGTCGTTTAGCATTAGTGCCAACCAAACCGCACTCTGAGCCGCCAACATCGTGACACTAGTTACCCACACCTACGCACGCCTGGCCGACCTCCTTACCGCCGACCTTTCTTTCCAGGAGACAGTTCCAGAGGCCCATCCCCTGCACGCCCTGCATCCCTTCGCCGCGCGCTTTCCCCACGGCCTGGCCGGCCATTTCATCAACGCCCTCACCCGGCCTCCGAACTCCATATCAAGAGATACCGTGCTGGACCCCATGTGCGGCTCCGGCATCACCCTGCTGGAGGGCTGGCAGGCCGGCCGCTCCGTCATCGGCGTTGACCTGGACCCGCTGGCCCGTCGTCAGAGCGCCGCTCGCACCACCGCCCTTGATGCCCAATGCGTCCGTGACGCTGGAACCGATGCGCTCCGGCGCGCCGCCGACCTGTACGCCGGAATTGGCCGTCCCTCCGACCCACTCGCTGCGGTTCGCGCTGCTATGGACGAAGCCACCCGCGAGTTCCTGGACTACTGGTTCTTCCCTGAAACCCAGCAGGAACTCGCCGCACTCATCCTGGCCGTCCGCGCCGAACCCGATGCCAACCTGCGCAACCTGCTGGAGGTGATCTTCTCCTCCACCATCGTCACTAAGTCCGGCGGCGTCTCCCGCGCCCGGGATCTGGCTCACACTCGCCCCCACCGTGTCGCCGACAAGGCGCCCCGACGCCCCATACGGATGTTTGCGTCCCTGCTCAGCCGGGTCGCTGATGCTTACGCCAGCGTCGATCCCGACGACGTGGGCGAAAGCCGGATCATCGCCGGCGACGCCCGCGACCTGCCCATGCCTGCCGGCAGCGTGGACCTCATCGTAACGTCGCCACCCTACGCTAACGCTTTGGACTACATGCGCGCCCACAAGTTCTCGCTGGCCTGGCTGGGAGACCCCATTCCCAGCCTTACCGAGCTGCGTGCACAGTACATCGGCTCCGAATCGATGGGCAACAAAGCCAGCCAATCCGCCGCCGAGCTACCCATGTCCGTTCAGGCAGTTGTTGATCTCTTAGCGGCCAAAGACGCCCCCAAGTCCCGCGTGCTACGCCGGTACTTCGGCGATATGTCCGCCGCCATCGGTGAGATGTCCCGGGTGCTCCGGCCCAACTCAGCGGCCATAATCGTGGTTGGCCCCTCCACCATGCGCGGAGTGCTGATACCCACCCACCAATGCCTCGCCGACCTGGCGTCCCAGGCCGGCCTCGACGTGGTGGCGGTGGCCCCCCGCAATCTCGACCGTGACCGTCGCATGATGCCAGCCCGCAACGGCAACCGGGCCGAGCCGACCACGGGCATTGAGCGTCGCATGCACACGGAATACATCATCGGCGCAGTCAAACCTTGACCCGCCGCCAACGCGGACACCCTCCCGCTGCCATTGAGAGCGCAGCGCGGCAATCTCGCGGTGTTCCAAAATCCCGTCCATCCGGTCCATCGATGTAAAATCCGTACCCGGAATCCATTCTCAAACGGCGACCCGGTTTTGCCCGGCGCGGTTATCTACCAGATATTGATATCGTCCGCGCTTGGCTGCTGTTCCCGCCCGCCATTGCTCTCCCCCGGCTGATTGGGCCGATTTTCACGCCTCCGGCCCGGAGCAGCCGCCGCAAGATTGTTTTGAATCCCCTTTTTGAAACTGTGCATTTAATTGGCTTGTTTTCAAATATGAGGCGGAACAATGTTTCTGCGAATCCGCCTAGCGGCGCCGGTCCACCGGCCATACCATAGTTTCTCAACTCATTGGGGGACTGATGATGATGGCGGACTCTTCCGACCCGGCGCTAATCTGGCGAGCTGTATTGGGCAGGCTGCAACTGGAAATGCCCAAGGAACATTTCGATACTTTCCTCCGTCCCTGCGTCGGACACGATTGGGACGGAAACTGCTTAGTTGTGGCCGCGGCCAGCTCCTTCGCCGTCTCCTGGCTGGAACTGCCCCTGCATCTTGCGATGGCTCAGGAAGCCTTGGCCAAAACCCTGAGCAAAGCGGCCCACATTCGCTATGAAGCTATGCCCTCCGTGGCCAAGCCCTCGGACGCCGACGGCCGGGTCACCATACACGCCGTCAGCGCGCCGCCGTCCACCAGGCGCTCCCGGCGGATGCCCGTCCCCGACAACTATGACCTGGGACGGGGCGGAACCGCCGGCGACGGGTACGATTGGACTGCCATAAATTCGGCAACCTGCGACCCGCGCTACAACTTCGATAACTTCATCGTCGGCGAGAGCAACGAGTTGGCCTACCACGCCGCCCAAGCCATTGTCACCGAGGATCGGGACACATCCGTCGGCTACAACCCGCTGCTGTTGTACGCCGGTTCCGGCCTGGGCAAGACCCACCTGCTCCACGCCATCGGCAACCGGGCCTTGCAGCAGGGCCGGTCCGTGCTCTACGTCACCTCAGAGCAGTTCACCAACGAGTTCGTCTCCGCCATCAATCGGCGCGCCATGCGTGAATTCCGCGACCGCTACCGGGGCGTTGACCTGCTGCTGCTGGACGACGTGCAGTTCCTAGCCGGCAAGGAGCAGACGCAGGAAAGCCTGTTCCACACCTTCAACGACCTGCACCAGGCCGGCGCCCAGATCGTGCTCACCAGCGACCGCGCGCCCCAGACCATCACGCCCCTGGAGGACCGGTTGCGCTCCAGATTTCTGTGGGGACTAGTGGCCGACATCCAGCCGCCGTCCCTGGAAACTCGCCTCGCCATGCTCCATGTTTGGGCCGAGCGGTTCCTGACCGATAACCGGGGATCAGCCGTACCCGAAGCCGTGCTGGACCTCATCGCTCAGCGGGTCAGCCACAACGTCCGCCAGTTGCAGGGCGCGTTCAACCGCGTCATCGCCATGTCCCAGCTGATGAACGCCCCGCTGACCGCCGAGTCCGTATCGCAACAGCTGGACGCCATCCTCGGCCCCGACGTCCGCCGCGACCTCACTCCGCAGCAGGTGCTGGCCCGCGTTGCCAGCCACTACCACATCACCGAGGATCAGATCCTGGGCCGCGGCCGTACCGCCAACGTCGCCGAGGCGCGGCAGGTCGCAATGTACCTGCTCGCCATCGAACTGACCATGACGCCCACCGACATCGGCCGCGCCCTCGGCGGACGCAACCACAGCACCGTAATCCACGGCGTCAACAAAATCCGCGATGCCATCGCCACCGACGAGCGGCTGCGGCATTCGGTTGACGGCATCGGGGAGGCGCTTTACGGCTGACGCGCCGCGTTGGTGCGAGGGAATCGTCAGAAGCAGGATTTTCGGGCTACGGAGAGCTGAAATACGGCGGCCTCGATGTCGCCGCCCAGCGCCCATGGTCATCCACCCGCTGGGCAATGCCTCCACCACGTTATGATGTCAGCATACGCCTGATTGGGGGAAACGCGTTATGGACGCCACTCGCATTCTGGCGATTACGGCGGTAATCGGCATCGCCTTGACCCTACTAACGCTTGTCGGCGGGGGCGGCT
Organism: Dehalococcoidia bacterium; assembly: GCA_965197635.1. Lineage (GTDB taxonomy): Bacteria > Chloroflexota > Dehalococcoidia > Lucifugimonadales > UBA3495 > Bin87. The sequence continues at coordinate 793,838 of CBDANN010000008.1, read as the reverse complement.
ACGCGTTGGCCGAACTCCGAGCCAGCATGGACCGCCTGGAAGATCGGATGGACCGCCTGGAAGAAACGGTGGACCGCAACCACCATGAATTGCAGCATTCGCTGGGAATCACTATCACAACGAAACCGGAGAGGCCATTTTCACGGTTCCGCCGGGGACGGAGTGACCGTGGCGACGACTTGGCAGATAAGGAATTAGCATTATGAAACTGGTTGCCTTCATCATCCTTATAATCGTCACGCCAGTTTTCATGGGAGTGGTTTTTGGCGTAGAGTTGAGCCCGGTGATTGCTCAAGTTGGCGCCCCGCCGGCCCCCTCCGGCATAGCGGCGGTGAATGGCCCCAATCCCGGCGAGGTCAACCTCATGTGGAGCGCCGTGCCCGATGCGAACTACTACCGTATCGGTTGGATTGCCGACCCCGATTATCGCGCCGCCGGCGACGACTGGCTGGAGCGTTTCACCTTTGTCGATGTGGCCGGCAAAACCGCCTACACCATAACTCGCCTTACTCCGGGGACAGACTACTGGTTCATCGTCGCCAGCAACAGCGAACGATACGGCGCGCCCCAGTGGCCGGAGAATTGGGTATCCCTGCGCCTCAACGATGACCAATCTTCCTGTCCAACGGAACCAGGGGCAAGAGATGTTGACCGGTCGAAAGAAACCATCATCTTCGGCGATCTCAACTGGTCCAGCGCTCTGTTGCAGAACCGTATCGCGCAGTACATCGTTGAAAAGGGATACGGCTATCAGACGGACGTCAGATTTGGCGCCACCTTACCCTTGTTCCAAAGTTTGAGTTACGGCAATGTTGACTTGCTCATGGAAATCTGGCTGCCCAACCAGGAAGAAGCCTGGGAAGCGGCGCGTGTGGACAGTTCCGTAATTTCATTGGGCACCAGCTTGGGCTACGATTGGCAGTCGGCTTTCGTGATCCCTGCATATTTGCAGGAGCGGTATCCGAGACTGGACCACGTTGAGGATTTGAAAGACCCGCTGTTCAAACGCCTGTTTGCAACCCCCGAAACCGGCGGCAAGGCCCGTCTGGTGTCGTGCGTGATTGGCTGGGCCTGCGAGGTAGCTAATGCCCAGCAGATTGAAGCGTATGGGCTGAGCGACCACGTGCATATCGTCAACCCCGGTGATGGCGCCGCTCTGAACGCCGATTTGTACGGCGCCTACGAAAAGAGAGAGCCGTGGCTAGGCTACCAGTGGCGCACCAATGATCCAGCGCTGAAACTCGACCTGGTACGTCTGGAAGAACCCGCTTACAGCGATCAGTGCTGGTTCACCACAAAAGCCTGCGCTTACGAGGACGCCACCATCTTGATGGCCGCAAACCCTGACCTGCTCGTTCGAGCTCCCGATGTCGTTGCAATGTTGCGGAACTGGGACTTCAACATCGACATCTACAAGGCAGTGGTCCGATGGCAAGGGGAGAATCCCGACGCCGACACCAACGCCACCGCCATCTGGTGGCTCAACAGCAACGCTGACGTGTGGGGTGAGTGGGTAACCGACGATGCCGCCGCTGCCATTCAGGTTGCGCTGAGCGCCGGTGAGACCCCCGACGGTTGGCCCGCAGAGTAACCGGTATTTGTTGCACTTACCCCTTGGAGACCACCATGGCCACCTCCTGCACCCCAAACCATACGCATCGGCGCGACCGGCTAATTTTCGGGACTGCCCTGGGAAAGTCGGTCTTCCAACTCGCGGATGCGTGCCTCGGCCTGCTGGCGGGCGGCGCGCTCGGCGGCGATTTGCGCCTTGGCTTCCGCCAGGTCGGGCAGGTACTCTCGCGCGACCGGATCCCAGAAGCGCAGCCGGCCCTCCACCCAGCGCAATTCCAGCCCCAGCGCCACGCTGTATCCACGGATTACCCCGTCGGGCATCGTCTCCACCGGAATTGGCTCGTACTCCCCGTTGGGCAGCAGTCGGTCGCCGGCCAGCGCCGCGTCGTAGAACCGGCCGCCCGTGCGATCAAAGCGCCAGTACTCCCCCACTCCGTAGCCGGCATACCGCGTCCGTTTGACCGTGCAGTCATAAGTCCCCGTGCTCTCCGATGCGATTTCCAGCACAAAATCCGGCGACTTGCCGACTTCGCTGATGGTGTAGCCGTTGGACATCTCGATTTCTTCCGTAGGGATGGTCAGCCCCAGGGCGACCAGGCAGTCGGGCCGTACCCCCCGGCGGGCATGTCCGGCGTGGCGGCAGAGGTAGCCGTCGCCAGATACCAGCACGTCGAGCCGGTCGATGAACCACTCATCTAGGATCAGGTGGGCCCGGGCTACGTCCGGCATTTGAGTGGCCATGTCGAGAGGTCGGGGCGGGTCGGGCAGCAGCGTGAGGCGGGGGGCGGTTGGGGGCGATTGCGGTGGCGATGCAGGTTTGGTGGTCATCGTGAGTTGGCCTCGCTGGGAGCGGTTCACGCGGTGGCTCCTATGCAGCCCTAATCATAACATGGCCAGCGTCCTGCTATAGTTAGGAAGGGCAACGACCAACCGATACGATGACCGGAGACTGACATGACCACCCCCACCACACAAACCATCCGTACCGTCGTCGGCACCGGCGAGGCCGGCTATACCGGCGACGGCGGCCCCGCTGCCGCCGCGACCCTGCGCGAACCCTTCATGTGCTCCTTCGACGCCGCCGGCAATATGTTCTTCTGCGAGGCCCGCAACCACGTCGTTCGCCGCGTTGACGCTGGCACCGGCGTCGTAACTACGGTGGCCGGCACCGGCGAGCAGGGCTATACCGGGGACGGCGGCCCGGCCACGGAAGCCACGCTCTACGAACCCTACTCACTGGAGGTTGACGCCGACGGCAACATCTATATCGTCGACCGCCTCAACGCCGCCGTGCGCCGGGTGGACGGCGCCACCGGAGTCATCACCACTGTGGCTGGGACTGGAGAGCCGGGCTATTCCGGCGACGGCGGCCCCGGCAGTCAGGCCCAAATGCGGGAACCCAACGACTGCTTCCTGGACGGACGGGGCGGCCTGCTCATCGCCGACATCCAGGACCAGCGCCTCCGCCGCCTCGATCTGGCCTCGGGCATCATCGACACCTTCGCCGGCAACGGAGAGAAGGTGCGCGGCGGCGACGGAATGCCCGCCAGTCAGGCCAGCATCCTGGGCGCCCGCGCCGTCTGCATGGACGGACACGGCAACACTTACATCGCCGAGCGGGAGGGCAACGGCGTGCGCATGGTCACCGCCGGCGGCATCATGAGCACCGTGGCCGGGGCCGCCGGCGAACGCGGCTACACCGGCGACGGCGGCGCAGCGTTGGCCGCCACCTGGGGCGCGCCCAAAGCCATCCGCTGCGACGCCGCTAACAACGTCATCGTGGTGGATACCGAGAACCACGCCATCCGCCGCATCGACGCCAACACCGGCATCGTGACCACCATCGCCGGCGGGCAGTTGGGCGGTCACGGCGACGGCGGCCCCGCCACCGACGCCGGCCTGGACCGACCCCACGGCTGCGGCATCGCCGCCAACGGCGCCATCTACATCGCCGACAGCAACAACCACCGGGTGCGCGTGGTGGGCTAATGTGGAGAATCCGTGCGATCGCGGCCACGTTTCTTGACACCAGCCGCCCCGGTTGGCTACGATGGGATAGCGTCCGGCCCGTCAGGAATGGGCTAGCCGGCTGCGATCGTGGGGATATAGCTCAACTGGGAGAGCGCGGCGTTCGCAATGCCGAGGTTGCGGGTTCGAGCCCCGCTATCTCCACCAATTTGTTTCTGCCCCTGTAGCTCAGTTGGATAGAGCGGCGGCGTCCTAAGTCGCGCGTCGGGGGTTCGAGTCCCTCCAGGGGTACCATATACCACCAAAAACCCCTGTCTATACAGGGGTTGTATAGTGAAATCTCCCCAGCCAGTGGTACATAGCCGGTGTTACAACCGCTACGGCGGTTGTATAAAACAGGGGGGACTGTGCCTAATCTCACGACCGAGCAAGTCAAGACACTAGCCAAACCGGGGCGGTACGGCGACGGCGACGGGTTGTATCTGAACATCGCCCCGAACGGTACAAAGAATTGGGTCCAGCGTATCCGGGTTGACGGCAAGCGGACGGATAAAGGGTTGGGCGGGTTCCCGACGGTTTCGCTGGCAAAGGCGCGAAAAGCGGCACTCACCAACCGGGCGGCGATAGCGCAAGGGCGCAACCCGTGGACGGAAACCCGCAAGCCTGCCGTTACCGTTTCGGAGCGGCTGGCGGCGACCCCCACGTTCCGGCAAGCGGCGCAGACGGTACACGACCTGAACATAGACGAATGGGGCGCGGCGACCGCCAAACGCTGGGTTAGGCGGTTGGAATTACACGCCATGCCGACGTTTGGCGATGCGCGGGTTGACGAAATAACCCGTTCCGAGATCGCCGCGCTGCTAGGGCCGTTGCGCCGGCGCAATCACGAAACCGCCCGCAAGGTGCGGCAAGCAATGACCAAGGTATTTCGTTGGGCGGTTGCCCATGAATACCGCCCCAGCAATCCCGCCGATGATGCGCTTGAGGAACTGCTACCGCAGGTTACGCCGGACGTGGTTCACCGGCCAGCGTTGCATCATTCGGCGGTGCGCGGCGCGTTGCACAAGATACGAATGTCGGAGGCCAAACCCGTTACCCGACTGGCGTTTGAATTTTTGATCTTGACGGCGGCGCGTACCGGCGAGGTGCGCTACGCTACCTGGGGCGAAATAGATCTGGGCGCCGGGCTATGGACAATCCCTGCAGTGCGAATGAAGGCCAAACGCGATCACCGCGTACCGCTGTCATTGCAAGCGCAATCGCTGTTGACCAGGGCACGGGAACTTCACCGCAACCCGGATGACAGTGCCTTTGATTGGGTGGCCGGTGGCGGTAACGCATCGGATCGATGCTGGTATTCCCACACCCGACCAGCGGCAAGGCATTGTCTGAAAACGCATTGCTGGATCGGGCGCGCAAAAGCAATCTCGGATGCGTACCGCACGGATTCCGGTCAACTTGGCGCGATTGGGCTGCGGAGCTGTCCGGCGCAAGTTGGGAAGTTATTGAGTTGAGCCTTGCCCATGCAACCGGAACATCGGTATCGCAAGCCTATTTCCGTACCGACCTGCTGGACCAACGCCGGCCATTGATGCAGGCATGGGCCGACTACATAGACCCGCCGCCGTTCTAAGAGCCTGTTTACAATCTTTTTAGGATTAGCACCGTGAAGGCGAGCACCACCATTTGCAGGCTGGTATTGAGCTTTCTTTCACAGTTCTTCCAGAGCCGGCGGCACTTTTCCAGCCAGGCGAATGACCGCTCCACCACCCATCGTTTCGGCAGCACCACGAAGGTGTGCAGTTCGTTGCGTTTCACCACTTCCACCGCGGCTCCCAATATGCCTTGCACTGCAGCAGCAAAGGGCTTCCCGGTGTAACCACCGTCCACCAACACATTCTTCTGGACCCGGTTGAGGTCGGACCGGTTTTCGTCAAACATCGCCAAAGCCCCCGCCCGATCGGTAACGTCGGCGGTAGTCACCTGTATCGCATGGGGCAATCCTTGCGTGTCCACCGCGATATGACGCTTGCTTCCGGACACCTTTTTGCCCGCGTCATAGCCCTTCTGCTCGGCGGTGTCCGTGTTCTTGACGCTCTGGGAGTCCACGATGCAGCAGCTGGTCTGCTCTTCCCTCCCATTGCTTTGTCGGGCCTCGCCAACCGATTTTTTTAGGACTTGTTCCAGAATGGAATCCTGCTCCGGGTCGGGCTGCTCGCTCCATTGCCGGAAATACTGGTAACAAGTGCGCCAATCGGGGAAGTCCGCCGGCAGCATTCGCCACTGGCAGCCGCTTTTCAGGAGATACAGCACGCCGCAGAAAACGTCATACAAGTCCACAATGCGGGGCTTGGTCCGGCGTCGGGCCGACTTCAGCGTGGGCAGAATACGGGCGAATTGCTCCCTACTGATGTCGCTGGGATAGGAATGAGACATGATTACCCCTCCCCTGATAATAGTCTCAGCTTAACCTATTTCAGAGATCGTAGACAGGTTCTAAGGTACAATCACAGCATGGAGAGATTGCTGCGGTATCATTTTCTGGCATCACCGTTTGGCATCGCCTTCGTGACTTGGCGGATAACCGTTTGTCAATTAGGGTACGCCGAGTTTGACAAGTTGGCTGGTAACAGTTCAGAGTTGCGGGGAAATGAGCAGTTGACGGCAAGCGGCGAGAGGATTTAGACCCTGGGCGCGCCAGGTGCCGAAGAGAGAGGCCAAGGTCATCTTGCTCTGTGTGCCTTGCTCCGAGCGGGTGCCGCCGCTGATCTTGCGACTGATGACCAGGTGGCGCAGGCTGCGCTCGGCGGCGTTGTTGTCCGCTGGCACGTCCGGTTCGGCCACAAAGACAAAGAGTTCCTTGAGGTGGCGCTCGATGCGTCGGCACAGCTTGGCCTGGGTTGCCGACGGGTCGTGCCGGAAGGGTTGGCAGAGGGCCAGCAGTTGTCGTTCCAGGGCCAGTTGGGCGGTGCGCCGCCGCTTGGCCCGGGGATGAGTGCAGGTTTTGGCCCGGTCGTAAATCCCGTGGACAGCGTCGGCCCACCTGGCCAGTGGCGTATCATCGGGGTAGAGGGTGCGCAGGTCATGGATGTCCCGCAGCAGGTGAGCCCAGCAGCGTTGCTTGGGGCCATCGTAATGGTGGTAGGCAGCGTAGAAATCGCTGACCAATACTCCGGAGAAAGCATCGCTCAGGGCTTCATCCACCACCGTCTTGCCCCGGCCCCGCCGCAGAAAATACCGCTCGGTGGGGGTGCTGAAGGTGATTGGTCAAGGGCTCGCACACGTAGCCGTTGTGGCCGTCCTCCCGCCAGCCGGTGTGATTGGTCAAAGATCGTGTGGCGTGGACCACCGGACTGCCCCGGATGCGTTCCACAATGCCCGCCACCACAGCCTGGGCTTTTCGTGCCACCTGGTGCGTCGCAGCTACGATGGCCCCCAGGCTGAGGCGTAACCCGTGCACGGCGTCCAGATACCACCTGATGGTGCGGACGGGCAGCCGGGCCTCCTCCCGCAAGGCGGCAATCAGGCTGATGATGTTGACCCCCAGACGCTGCTTGCCCAGTGCCACGTCGTCCGTTGCCGCTCGGGGCGTCCAGTGGCGTCGGCACCGGGGACAGGTGCGGGCGATATAGACGTGCTCAGTAACCTGCACCGGAACCTGGGGCAGGTCAATGACTTCCCGAGTGCGCTGGGCCCAACCGCCGGACAACCGGGTCCCGCAGTCGGGGCACTGATCCACCGTGTGTTCTACCCGCTGGGTGGGCGTCATACGGGCCCGGGCAAAGCCGTGGGGCCGCGGCTTGCGTGGCAATTTGGGCTGGGCAGGCTTCCGGTCGGCTTTGGGTTTCAGACCGGGCATCCGTCGGGGACCGCTGGGTTTGGCCGGCCCTTCCAGCTGGGCAATCCGTTTCTCCAGGCGCTCGATGATGGCCTGCTGCCGGACGATGATGGCGATGAGGACATCCCGGTCGGCAGTGGCGAGGTCGATTTCCCGATCCATATCCGTTATATGACATAACCACCGCCGGTAGCGCCAGTGCCCCGCAACCCTCTTTCGACCAATTTACCTCACCAACTCTGAACTGTTACGTTGGCTGAATACGCTAGTACCGTTGCCAGGTAGATTTGTAAGAATATAAGAAAGCAGCCATACTTGGGCATGATCTTTGTGTGAGGAAGTGCCCAGCCATGGCTGCCATCAAGTATAAAGTAGAGTTGACCGAGGCCGAACGCTCCCGTCTCAATGAGGTGTCCCAGCGCGGCAAGGCGTCAGTGCGCACCGTGAAGCGGGCGCTGTCGCTGCTCAAGGCTGACCAGGGGCTTCGGGACCGTGAGATAGCCGATGTGCTGTTGGTCAACGCGGCCACGGTCGCCAGAGCGCGGGAGCGGTACGTGGAGGAAGGACTTGAGGCCGCCATCAATGACCGACCGCGGCCGGGCCAGGAGCGCAAGCTGGACGGCAAGCAGGAAGCGCACCTGATCGCCATTGCGTGCAGCGCCGCGCCCGCAGGGCACACGCACTGGACACTCCAGTTGTTGGCCGACCAGGTGGTGGAGTTGGAGTTTGCCGATAGCATCTCCCTGGAGACGGTGCGCCAGATGCTCAAAAAAACGAACTCAAGCCGTGGCAGAAGCAGGAGTGGTGTATCCCCAAGGTGAGCGGGGAGTTCGTGGCGCGGCTGGAGGACGTGCTGGACCTGTACCAACAGGCGTACCATCCGGAGCGTCCGGTAGTGTGTTTCGACGAGACCTCCCGGCAGACGAGACCTCCCGGCAGACGAGACCTCCCGGCAGACGAGACCTCCCGGCAATTGACTGGGGAGGTGCGTCCGCCCCTGGAGGCTGCCCCGGGACGGGTGGCACGCTATGACACCGAGTACCAGCGTAACGGGACCCGGAACCTGTTCATGATCTGTGAGCCGAGGGGTGGCTGGAGACAGGTGGCGGTGACCGAGCGCCGCACTGCCGTAGACTTCGCGCACCAGATGCGGTGGCTGGTGGACGAGGTATATCCTGATGCCGAGGTGGTCAGGCTGGTACTGGACAACCTCAACACCCACCAGCTCGGCGCGCTCTACGAAGCATTTGAGCCATCCGAAGCTCGGCGCATCGCCCAACGCCTCGAGTTTCATTACACTCCCACGCACGGCAGCTGGCTGAACATGGCTGAGATCGAGTTGAGCGTCTTCAGCAGGGGATGTCTGAACCGCCGTATCAGCGATGAGGCGGAGCTGCGGCGAGAGGTTGCGGCGCTCGAACGCGAGCGCAACGCAGCAAGATTAGCCATAGACTGGCGGTTTACCACCAAAGATGCTCGCCGTAAGCTCCAACATATCTATCCGACAAGATCAGATTGAAACGGTACTAGTATTGGCGCAGTCATTTACGGTACCATAGCTGTCACCCTCGATTTAGGAGGATTGATCGTGTTTTACACCATAGGCTCAATCATCAAATTCGTGGGCGAAAAGAAGGGGAACCAAGACGCCAAAGCCCTTGAACGCGTGGTGAGCAATCCGGCATTATTGCGGCAAGCCGGGGAGGCCGCGCGCGAGAAAGAGCGCGAAACTGTTGGCGCAAAGTGATGTGCGAGCGGTGTACTCACTTATGAAATCATCGTTCTAATCGACCCTAACTGCGATCTCTATAGGTGCGGGCATTCGCCCGCACCTTTTTTGTGACACTATCGGCATAGACTAGGGTACGTACCCTGTGGTGTGATAGTGCTAGTTTAGGACAAAGGTGTTGCTATGCCGAGTAAATTGAAGCGGGCGGTAACGCTCACCAACACGACGGTAGAGGCGTTGGATGCCGCAAAGGAATGGCTGCAGGAGCAGGTTGCGCCGGATGACGCCCTGGTGATTACCGACCACAGGGCGATCAGTATTGCCTTGTTTGCGCTGGAATACTACCGGAGCATCGGCGGCACGTTCGGACTTTCGGAAAGCTCGGAGGTTACAAGGGATGACTTTATCTTCACACGCACACGATGAAAAAAAGCCGCCCGTGGCAAGCGGGCGGCACGATCACAGCGGGCAGTGCAACGATACGAAGCGTGGGAACGGACGCTAGCGCGGCCTGTACCGGAACGGGATGGCCGGCCCACGGTTGGCGTTGACCTGGGTGGCGGGCGCGCGTGGTCGGCGGCAACGGCAGTGTTCCCGTCCGGGCGCGTTGAGGCGGTAGCGGTTTGCCCTAGTATCCCGTCCATAGCAGCATTATGGCCGTGGCCGGCCCGTGCAGAGGCAGGGCAATCGCATTTGAAATTACAACCCCGTCACGCCGGCGAAAGACGGAGTCCATAAGGTCATTGCATGAACGAATTGGAAACGTAATTAACGAATTCACTGGATTCCTGCTTGCGCAGGAATAACGGGCATTAAACTGCCCATATGCGATTGCCCTGACCTGGGTCGTGCAGAGGCGACTAACTGGTCAGTCCGCGTCGGCCGTGTATACTCTGGCGAGGCGTGTCGTACGGACCAAGACCGAGTAGACGTTGGTGCATATTGCCCGATCCATAGCATGGTCCGGGAGTTTTACGACTACAGCATTGGTGACGCCCCGTTGTGGGGCGATCCCGTTGGATAGATTGTGCGTTGCCGATGACTCCCTCCGGCGACACGCCTACGCTGTAAGGAGGGCCAGTCGCCGCGTGAAAACTCCAGTTAGTGGATAGCAGGAACGGCGCGACCGGGTGCCGGCGGGCATGTACCAGCGGCTGGTTGACGCTGGTAGGTTGCACGTTGCGGAGGGGTTGCGGGTGCAACCGCCGTCGCAGTTGACGGACATTGTACGGGCGGAATGGGGCCGGCCGGTCAAGGTGTTGTGCGACCGTTTCCGCGTGTACGAACTCGAAGATTGCGCCAGGGGCCTACGGATTGAGCCACGGGTAATGCGGTACTCCGAAGCGAGCGCAGACATTCGGGCAACGCGGCGCATGGCAAAGGACGGGCCGCTGTCGGTTGACCGGGATAGTCGGCTGCTGTTGACGGGCGGCCTTGCCGTCTCGATGGTTGAAAACGACGCCTCCGGGAACTCGCGGCTGGTAAAGCGCGGGTCAAACAACCAGGCGCGGGACGACGTGGCGGCTGCCCTAACGCTGGCCTGTGGGGAAGTGGAACGGGCAGCGGCTCGACCGCCGCGGCGCATGACGGTCGGGTTGGTAGGGTGAACGGGAAGGTCAACCCCAGGCGTTGGCGACGTGTGCGGTTGCTGGCGTTGGACCGGGACAAGTGGGCCTGTGTGAAGTGCGGGCGCATGGGCAGCGTTGAGGTTGACCACGTGCGGCCCGTGCACCAGGGCGGCGCGCTGTACGACCTGGCAACTTGCAGACGCTTTGCAAAACGCATCATGTGGAAAAGACTATCGCTGAAAACAGCAAGCCCGACCCGGAGGGCGACGCCTCGCGCTGTTGGAAACCGTGTTGGCGGATGCGATATAATGGAATAAAGAATATCGGCCACCGTGATACAACGGGAGTATAGACTATGACGCCACTGCAAACCCTGGAAGTCCGGGCCGCCGACATTCGCGGGCGGCTTGCCGTCATCGGCGGGCTGGCGGTCGACGACTTGACCGACGAAATCCGGGCGGAACTGGAAACCCTGCGCCGGGAATACACGGGGAATGAAGCCCAGCAATCCGCGCTGAAACTGGCGGGAGACGTTGCGCCGACGCCGGTTGAAACCCGCACGGTTGCCCGTGGGTTGGCCGATTTGGAACTGCGGGCCAGCATTGGCGAGATTTTCGACGCGGCCCGGGGCGGGCGGCAACCGACCGGCGCGACTGCCGAACTGCAAAAGGAACTCGGTCGGTATGAACGGCAATCAGGTGCCGTTGGAACTGTTTGCCTACGGCCCCGTCGAAACTCGCGCCGCCGCTACGATTACCGGAGACGTTCAGGGCAATCAGCAGCCGGTCATTCGCCAGGTGTTCCCGGGCAGCGTGTCCGATTTTCTGATGCTTGACCGCCCGACCGTACCGACCGGGGATAGCCTGTACCCAGTCATTTCGACCGGGGCAACCGTGGGAACTCCTGCCGAGGAAGCGGCCCAGGCGGAAAGTACCGGCGCATTCACGGTGACGACGATTTCGCCGGGCAGGGTTCAGGCTGCATTCCGCTGGCAGCGCGAGGAGGCTGCAAGATTTTTGGAACTGGAGTCGGCGTTGCGCGAGAACCTGAATGAGGCAGTCAGCAGCCAACTTGACGGGCTGGTGCTCAACGATACGGTCAATGGGTTGCTGGGATCGGCTGGCCTTACCCAGCGCACCGGCGACGCGGGGACAGCGGCCGACTTCGCCACACATTACGAGCTGGTATTCGACGCGGCGACCATCGACGGCATTTATGCGAGCATGGCCGGCGATGTGCGAGTGCTGTACGGCCCTGCCGGGTACGCTCACGCGGCCAGCGTGTACCGGGGCAACAGCAGCGATCAGACCGCCCTGGCCGCATTGATGGCACAGTCGGGCGGCGTTATGACGTCCGGCCATATCCCGGACGCCGTGAGCAACGATCAGGCCGTGATTGTCCGCAAGGGGATGCGAAAAGATTACTGCGCGCCCGTGTGGAATGGGGTTGAGTTGATTTTCGACGAAATCACGTCCGTGGACAAAGGCGAGATCATCATCACGGCGATTGTGTTGGCTGGCCGGAAATTGATCCGATCCGCTGGGTTCGCGCGGCGGGCCGTCCAGGTAGCGTAGTGCCGACGCTGATTAGCGGGCCGGCTGGTGCGGGCAAGACGCAACAGGCGCGGGAGATGCTACGGCAGTCAAACGCGCCGATGGTGGCGGCTGATTTTCAGTCGCTACTCGCGGCACTGCTGCTGTTGGAGCGCGGCCCGGACGGACGCTACCCGGAGCGTCTGGCATCCCAGGACTTCGTGTTGCCGTTGGCCGAATATCTGCGGCGCACGATCATGACGGTGGCGGCGCGGAACGATGTTGACGTGGTGGTAACCAACTCGGACGGCTCCGGGGCGCGCCGCGGGGCCTTGCTAGACGCCTTGCGCCCCGGAGCCAAAGGGGCATTGACCCCGGCATAGCCGTTGTGCGGCAGCGTCTGGCCGTTGACGGCGTGGTTAGTGCGCAATGCGAGGATGCCATCGGGCGATGGTACTCGAGGTTGTGAAATGTCCGACCTGCTATGTGAGGTTCGTTTCGTCGAGGATGATACCCGCCAGTCGCCGGGGCGGTTGACGGGAACGCTGTTGACCTACGGCGAACGCGGGCGCAACCTGGCCGAACGCTTTACGAGGGGCGCATTGAAGTGGCCAGCTGGTGGCGTAGTCGTCAATGAGCAACACGTCAGAGGGCAACCCGTGGTGAGGGTTACTCCGTTCCTGGACGGCAACGAAGTTCGGATTGACGCGATGCTGCCCAACACGCAACGCGGGCGCGATCCTGCCGTCAACGTGCGCGAGGGCGTCTATACCGGCCTGTCAATCGAATTTCTGCGGGCAACGGTCCGCTCGCGCATAGTTGGCGGTGTCCGCGAGGTACACCATGCCGACCTTGACGCAATCGGGAAGGATTGCCCCATGCGCTACACCTGACTACCGCCGACGTTACCGACCGGGCTGGGGCTTTGGCGATGTTTGACGCAAACCGGTCCGGCCTCAATCAGGTCCAGAAGGTGCTGGTGGACGGGGGTTACACCGGGAAGCCCTTTGCCACTGCGGTGCAAAGCTTGTTGGGAGCCGCGGTGGAAGTGGTGAAACGCAACGAACTGCACACCTTCGTGGTGCTGCCAAAGCGATGGGTGGTGGAGCGGTCTTTCGCCGGGCTGGAAAAGTGCCGCCGACTCTGGAAGAACTGTGAAAGGAAGCTCAATACCAGCCGGCAAATGGTGGTGCTTGCCTTCATGGTGCTAATCCTAAAAAGATTGCAAACAGGCTCTAAAATCTATCCCCGCGCGTGCGGGCACTGGCCCAGCCGGCCTCGCACCAGCATGGTCTACGCGTCAATGGTGACGAGCATGGCCGTCTCCACCGGATGGGCGCCCCCCTGCTTCACCAATTCGGCAACCAACCCTCGAATCTTGGTTTGGCGTTCGAATTCTGGGCCCCGCCGCACACTCTCCCATTCCGCTCAGCGGCGTCGTTGCGTTGGATCCGCAAGGTTGACTGCCCGAGACGGTCGTGCTAATTTAGGGGCGTTAACAATTGAACCCTCAAACCAACGCCTGTTGGTGGCCCGTCGCTCCAACCTCTTGCCGACGCCAGTTGGTACTCGGTCGGAAAGCACGGGACAAAAGGAAATCCGGTGAAAATCCGGTGCGGTCGCGCCACTGTAATTGGCGAGACGCGCTTCTTGCGGCATCCTGCTAGAAAGGATGTCGGTGAAAACCACTGTCCGCCCCAGCGGATGGGAAGGTGGAGACGCGTCGCTATAAGCCATCAGCCAGGAAGCCTGCCATCAGGGGTACTCTAGCTGCACTTCGCGGAACGAGTGAAGCAGATCTATTGGCAGGTTGCGAATCTGCAACAGTCCAACAGACGCCTGAAAACGAGCCCCGTTCACCCAGTGCGGACGGGGTCTTTTGCTGTCCCAACGCGGACAGCGTCCCCGCGCCGCTGATCCTGCGAAGTTGTAACTCGCTTGAGCGGTGGTGTTCATCGGAAAACCACGGGACGTTCTGGAGGACAAAGATGCCTAACATACTGTCGAACAGTTTCAGAATTGCATCGCCTATCGGCCTGGGCCTGATGCTCCTGCTGGCGGTGGCCTGCGGATCTCCCGCCGCGACCAGTGAGCCGGCCCCGCCGGCGGCTGTCAGTGCGCCCGAGGCGACTGCCCCGGCGGCGGCCGTTCGTCAGCAAGCGGTCGCGACTGCCACTCCGGTTCGGCCTGCGGAGTCATCGTCTCCCGGGCAACAAACGGCCGAGCCGGCGGTTGCAACCGTTCTGGACCGGCCCACGCTGAAAGCGGGCGTCATCTGGCTGGAGAGCCCCCTGGATCCGGTGGAGGGCGGCTACGTCTCCACCCAATCGGCAATGTCGGAGACCTTGTTCCGACTCTCAGGAACCACACTGAGTCCCGAACCGTGGCTGGCGACGGAAGCCACACAAGTAGCCCCCTCTATCTGGAGGATAGGAATCCGGGAGGGCGTCAAGTTCCACAACGGGAACGTGATGGATGCGCAAGCGGTGAAGGCTTCCCTGGAGCGGGCTATCCGATTGTCGCCGGCGGCGGCCGATACATTGTCCGTTGACACGATAACGGTCGAGGACGGGCAAACCATCACCATCAAAACGACGGTACAGCAGCCCACCCTGCCGGGCCTGTTGATCTTGCCGGCCCTCGCCATCACCGATGCGGCGGCGGCGGACACAGCCGGAGAGGGCAATTTCATCGCTGCCGGAGCTCTTACCGGCCCGTACATCCCCACCGAGTACACTCCAAAGGAACGCCTTAACAGCGTAGCCAACGACGACTACTGGGGCGGAACGCCTCCGCTGGCCGGCATCGAGCACGTCGCCATTCCCGACACCAACAGCCGGGAGTTGGCCCTGCAAGCCGGGGACATCGACGTTGCCGTCAACGTATCACCAGATGGCGCCCAGGCGATCAACGCCCACCAAGGGACACATACCGAGACATCCGGCATCGGCACCTCGCTAGTCCTGTGGTGGGTGAATTTCGAGCGCGGCACCCTGGCCGACCCGCTGGTGCGCAGGGCGGTGGCCCACGCCATTGACCGGGAGAGCATCGCCAGTTTGGTCGCTCCTCCCGGATCCGGGTCCTTCGCTGAGCTCCTGCTCCCGGAAGCCCTGGTGGCGTGTCCCGGCGTGAACGCGCCGGGTTACGATCCTGACGTAGCGCGCAATTTGCTGGCGCAGGCCGGCTACACCGACAGCGACGGCGACGGAATCCTGGACAAGGAAGGTCAGCCGCTGGAAATTATTATCGGCGGTTACCCCGAGCGGTTCCAGCTGCCCATTATGGCCGAGGTCGCCCAGGCCATGCTCGCTGATGTGGGCATCAAGGTCGAGGTGCTCATAACAGAATGGTCGGTGGTCAAGGAGCCTGCATGGGATCTCTTCGGCTGGTACAACACTGTCGTGCAAGGCGGGGGAGACCCGGTGTTCAACATCAGCCAGTTCGCCGGGTTGAAGGGCGACGCTAGCGGCAGCGGGACCAACAATTATGGGCACTACGACGCTTCCCGCCTGGTGGACATAATCACCCCCTCCACATCCGTGGCCGACCTGGAGGGTCGAAAGGAGATAGCCTGCGAGGCCCTGGCGGTGGTCACGGAAGAAGCCGCATTCTTGCCGGTGGCGCATGTGAATATGGTGTACGGCGTCAGTGACCGGGTCACCGATTTCGAGGCCCACCCAACCTCCCACTATTTCTTCTCCCACCGCATCGGTCTGACCGAGTGATGGGTTGCGCCACTTCCGGACGGATCTAGACCACCAGCATGGGAGCATACCTGGCCCGGCGGCTGGTCACGCTGCCGCTGCTGCTCCTGGGCATCTCGGCGGCCAGCTTCGCGCTGCTGAATCTGGCGCCGGGAGACCCGGCCGAGATTGTGCTGCGGCAGCGCAACCCCGGCCAGTTGCCCAGCCAGGCGGAGGTGTCGGCCATGCGGGTCGAGCTGGGCTTGGACGCACCGTTGCCAGTGCAATACGTTCGTTGGGTGTCGCGGGCCGTGGCGGGCGACATGGGGCGATCCTACGTCACCGAACAGCCGGTGGCTGGTCAGCTTGCCCGCCGGACTGTCCCCACGGCCCTCCTGACGGCAGCAGCGCTGGCCCTTGCGTTGCTGGTCGCCGTGCCCATCGGCATCCTGTCCGCCCGGCGGCGCGGCAGCGCTGTGGATACCATTGCGCGGCTGATGGCGCTGGTGGGCGCGGCGGCTCCTTCGTACGCCCTGGCCTACGGGTTGATCATCCTGTTCGCGGTGAAGCTGTCGTGGCTGCCGGCCCTGGGATACGGATCGGCTGCGCAGGTCGTGCTGCCGGCCATCGCGCTCTCCCTGGCTCCCATGGCTCAACTGATGCGGCTCATACGCGCCAGCATGCTGGAGACCCTGGGTCAGGACTACATCCGGATGGCGCGGGCCAAGGGACTGTCTGAACAATCCGTCGCCCTCGGGCACGCTCTCCGCAACGCGCTGCTGCCGGCCATCGGGGCCACCGGCGTAAGCCTGGGCTACCTGCTCAGCGGCGCCGTCATCGTGGAGACCATCTTCACCTGGCCTGGCCTGGGCCAGTTGATGGTGGGTGCGGCGCTGACCCGGGACTATCCCGTAGTGCAGGGGTTCGTTACCTATATCGCCGTGGTGGTGCTGCTGGTCAACCTGGCCGCCGACGTTGCTCTGCGCGTCGCCGACCCGCGCCTGCGCTTCGGACGGGACGAGATGTAGTGGCCGATGGCGGTTGATGCCGAACACGCTGGGGATCGCGTTACCGTCCGGGCCGCAGCCAGCGGCGCGCGCCGGAGACGGCGGTGGACCGCGCTGCTGCGGGAACCAGGAACCGCGGTGGGGCTGTTCCTGGTGGTGTCGCTGCTGCTGGCGGGATTGCTGGCGCCCTGGCTGCCCCTGAAAGATCCCACCGAGATTGATCTGCCCGACCGTTTGCTCCCGCCTTCAACACAGCACCTCCTGGGTACCGACCACCTGGGTCGGGACACCTTCAGCCGGGTTGTCCACGGGGCTCGCCTGACCCTGCTGGCCGCCGCCATCACCCTGGCCCTGAGCATGACCATCGCGTTGACGGTGGGGATCCTGTCCGGATACCACGGAGGCTGGGCGGACACGGCGCTGATGGGGGTGGTGGACCTGCTACTGGCGTTTCCGTCCCTGATCCTCGCGCTGGCCGTGGCGGGTGCGCTGGGGCCTGGCCTCTTCAACGTGCTGCTAGCGGCCGGCGCGGTCTGGTGGGTGGGCCATGCGCGCATCATTCGCGGGGTTACCCTGGGTGCGCGACAGATGGAGTACGTAACAGCGGCGCGGGCCGCCGGGGCCGGCAACCTGCGCATCATCGTCCGGCACATCGCGCCCAACATCCTGGGGCCCATAATCGTCATCGCTTCGCTGGACGTGGGGTGGATCATCCTGGGCATCGCGGGTCTCAACTTCCTGGGACTTGGCGCACAGCCGCCCACGCCGGAATGGGGCGCCATGCTCAACGACGCCCGCCCGCATCTGCAAACCGCGCCCCGTTTGTTGCTGTTGCCGGGGGCGGCCATATTCACCGCGGTGCTGGGGTTCAACCTGCTGGGGGACGGGTTGCGGGACCTGCTCGATCCCCGCACCGTGCGGCCGGGAGGCTGACCAGCGCCGCCGTGATTTCACAACGTCGGATCTATGCGGCCTAGTATTACAGCCGCAGATTATGTGATAGGTTGAGTCCATGACCGTTGCTGCGAGGGGAGGGGTTGGTTATGGATCAAACCGTACCGGAGCAGGACGATGTGCTGGATTGGCGGAGGGTCTCCAGGCGCTGCACCGGCGTATTGTGGGCCGCTTCGGTCGCCGTGAGCCTCGGCAAAGAGTTTTGGCTTACCTGAAGGGGCTGCTGGGGTCGGTGGAACGCAAGAATGGGTGGCAACTGGCCGAATATGTTGGCGACGCCACGCCCGACGGGGTGCAGCGTTTGCTGGCGACGTATCGCGGGACGCCGCTGGAGTGCGGGACGACTTGGGGGAGTACGTGGCGGAGCATCTGGGAGACCCGGAGGCGGTGCTGGTAGTTGATGAGACTGGGTTTCTGAAGCAGGGGCAGAAGTCGGTGGGGGTGCAGCGACAGTACAGTGGCACGGCGGGGCAGGTGGAGAACTGCCAGATTGGGGTGTTTCTGGCCTACGGCAGCAAGTGCGGCCGGACCTTTTTGGATCGGGAGTTGTACTTGCCCCAAGGGTGGGCGGGGGATTGGGAGCGGCGGCGGGAAGCCGGCGTGCCTGGGGAGGTGGTCTTCGCACCAAGGGCCAACTGGCCCAGGTGATGATTGCCCGGACGGTGGCGGCGGGCGTGCCCTTTGGCTGGGTGGCTGGAGACACCGTGTACGGCAATGTGATTGGTCAAAAATCGTGCTCGGTTACGGCGGTGGCTGGAAGAGGAGGGCATACCATGTGTGCTGGCGGTGAAGAATAACGAGCCGCGGTGGGTTGACACGAAGCATGGCGCGGCGCCGGTGGCGGCGCGGCGGTTGGCCCAGCAGATACCGGAGGAGGCCTGGCAGCGGCTTAGCGCCGAGGAGGGCAGCAAGGGGCCACGTCTTTATGATTGGGCCCGGGTATCCATCCGGCCCTGGTCTGAGCCAAACCAAAGGCATTGGCTGCTGGTGCGTGCTTGGTCAAGGATCGGGCATCGCCGACCCCGCTGAAGTGGCCTACTACGCCGGCTTCAGTCCGGCGAACGCGCCCCGGGCGGAACTGGTGCGCGTGGCGGGCACTCGGTGGATCGCGATTGGTCTAAAATCGGGATGCCTTCAAGGAAGCGAAGTAGGAGGTGGGCTTGGACCAATACGAGGTGCGCCGCTGGACTGGATGGTATCGACACGGCACCGCCGTGTCGTAGCACGGGGCAGGCTCTGGCGCTGCTGGTCCAGGCCTTCTTGGGCGGTAACCAAGTGCTACGCCGCCGCTGGCGACGTAAAAGGGGGCGGTGATTATGGCCGAGTTGATCCCCATGACGGTGCCCGAGGTGCGACGGCTGTGATGCCGCTTGTTGTGGCAACGCTCCCAGAGCGATGAATTTACGGTACGGTGGTCGCGGTGGAGACGGCGGCATCAGGCCCGGGCCTGGCAATCCCATCACCGGCGACGACTACAAAGCCTTCCCAATCATTTGCGGCTGTAATATTAGGTCGTAAGCATGGACGAAGTAGGTGCCAAGGCCGTTCTCCATGGCCCGCAGCGCCAGGGCCGATGGTCAGATGGGTCTTGCCCACGCCGGGCGGTCCCAGCAAGAGGACGTTGGTGGCTTCGGCGACGAAGGCCAGGTTGGCCAACTCTTTGACCAGCCGCTCGTCGATGGAGGGCTGGAAGCCGAAGTCGAATTGCTCCAGGATGCGCTGGAAAGGCAGGTGCGCTATCCTGGTCTTGGTGGTGAGGTAACGTTCCCGTCGGGCGGCGACCTCGGCACCCAGCAGTTGGGCCAGCATCTCGGGATAGGGCAGCTGCCGGTTGGCCGTGGCGTCCAGGATGTGGTCCAGGACTTTGACGGCCTGCTTGAGGCCCAGGGTTTTCAGATGCTGGCGGGCCTGTTCCCGGGCGATCATGCCACACCTCCCGCCACCAGCTCGTACACGTCCAGGGAGCGGCGTTCCACTTCGCCGACCGGGACCTGCACCGCCACCGCTTCCTTGCGACGCCAGTCATCTCCTTTGGGCAAGCCCGACCACTGGTCGGGCAGGGTAAAGCGTTGATCCGGCTGCTGGGCACGGGGATGCACCGCAATCCGCTCATTGCCAGCCGAGATCTCCACAGTTCCCTGCCGCTCACCCACCTGCACCGTGGCGCCCACCCACTGCCAGTGCACGCCGTACCGGGAGCCCTCCCGGCTGACGAAACCGTCTCTGGCGACTTTGCGGTCCTCCCGCAGGTACGGTGCCAGCGTGGCCCGATCGAGCAGCTTCCCCAGATGAGGTCGCTCCTCGTCCAGTATCCCCCAGGGCACCCGGTGGGTCGTGCCGTGGACCCGGGCGTTGGCCACCACGTCGCACCACTCGAGACTTTGCCGGTTCAGGTCGGCGTCGTCGGTGAAGCGGATGCTGGGCCACATGTTGCGCCGAACGTACTTCACCCCGTTCTCCACCTTGCCCTTGGTCTGATCCCGGTAGGGCTGGCACAGCCGGGCATCAAACCCCGCCCTGAGTGCGAAATCCAGCATCCGCTGGTTCCAGATCGGCCGCTTCTCCTCGTCCCGGCCCAAAGTGATCACCTTGGCATTGTCGTACAGACAGCGGCGCGGCACGCCGCCCAGGTACTTGAAAGCATTCACGTGGCACTGGATGAAAACCGCCGTGTCCTCCCGCCGGACCAGTTCCACCTAACAGGCTCGGGAGTAGCCCAGCGTCATCACGAACACCCAGACGCGATGCTTCTTCCCGTCCGCGCCGATGTAGGGCAGGCTCTCCCAGTCCACCTGGGCCTGCTCTCCCGGCCCAGTCTCGAACCGCATGGTGGCCTCCGGCTGACGCTGCTGTCGCCAGGGCCTCACATACTGCACCACCGTCGAATAGCAGCCCTGGTAACCCCGAGCCTTGATCTCACGGTGCAGCACCACGCAGTTTTCCAACCCCTCCGCCATTCTGTGGTCAATGTATTCGGTGTACGGGTCCGGCTTCGACCCGCGCTGCGGCCGCACCTTGGGACGCATGGCCTCCGGCGACTTCAAGTACCGGCGTACCGTGTAGCGCGACACGTCCAGCTCCCGGGCAATCTCCCGGATCGAACGGCCCGCGCCTTTCATCTCGTAAATCTCTTTCACTTCTCCCACCTTTAGCAATGTCTCTGTGGCACCTCCACGGAAAGTCCGCGGATGATGGCATTACCTTCGGGGGGGTCAATTCCAACTTGCAATTTCTGCACATTTTAAAGTTGCTACTTACAGAAACAGCGGTTGCCATGGCCGGGATATGTGGCGTTCGGCGCGCAAGTGGCAGCACGGCCCGTTGCCGTCGGAGACCACGCAGGAGCGCCAGTGGCGCACCCGGCCCACCCCCTTCGACGGGGTGTGGGCAGCGGAGATTGATCCCCTGCTGTGTAGCGATCCGGCGGGCAAGCTGAAGGCAACGACAATTAGCGAGTGCCCTTCGGCAAGCTCAGGATGAGAGGAGCAGCATACCGGCCGGTTCAGCGGCCTCCCCCAACTCAAGACGCTGCAACGACGATTACAGGCCCTTCGACAAGCTCAGGAAGCGGGCGCTAAACGGTCCCGATCAGGAGGTGTACTTTCCTCAGGAGCATCCGCTGGGTCGGGAAGCCCAGTTTGATTTCACCCACGGCGACTCCCTGGGGGTGACCATCGCCGGACAGCCCCATCCCCACCCGCTGTTCCAACTGATCCTCAGCCACTCGGGCTGGCGCTACGCCGAGGTCGCCACCGGCGAGACCTTCCTGGCACTCAAGCAGGGATTGCAGGCCGGCCCTCTGGGCTCTGAGCGGCGTCCCCGAGGTGGCGCGCAGCGACGATACGTCTGCCGCCACCCACGAGATGAAACGCAGCCGCGGCCGTGCCCTCAACGACAATTACGCCGCTCTGCTGGACCACTACGGCTGCGCTCCACCCGCATCAATCGCGGTAAAAGCCACGAAAACGGCGTCGCCGAGCAAGGACACTACCGCCTCAAAGACGCCGTGGACCAGGCCCTCATCCTGAGCGGCAGCCGTGATTTCCACACCGCCGACCACTACGCCAGTTTCGTACAGGAGATGGTGGACAAACGCAAACAGTCTGGTGAAGGGAAAGCTGGAGCAGGAAATGGCTTGTCTACGACCCCTGACGCCAGTCCCCATGCCGGAATACGCCAACTGGGTGGAAGCGTGCTACAAGGGCCACTTGGTGGAGGGCGTGGAGCGGGTGCACGGTGCGGGGGGAAGCCAATGTCAATTACCGCCACGTCATCGGCTCGCTGGTGCGCAATCCCGGGGCCTTCGCCCGGTACCGCTTCAGAGAGCAGCTGTTTCCCACCAGGCACTTCCGGCTGGCCTACGACGGATTGAAGGAATGGCGCGGGGAACGTGGCGACGTGGAGTACGTGCGCATTCTGCCACCTGGCGGCGACCACCATGGAGGCCAATGTGGACAGCGCGCTGTCGCTGCTGCTGGCGGCGGGCCAGCCCTTCGACTACGCCCAGGTGCGGGATCTGGCCGATCCCAAACTACCCGATGCTCCGGCGCTGGTCCTGTCTGGAAAGCCGGCCCTGAAAATCTACGACGGTCTGCTCACGGGCAGCCTGGCGACTGCGGCCGGGGGTGTGCGCATGATGGACACCGACACCAGTGTCATGCAGGAACGCATCGGCCAGCTGTGCCACCAATTCAACCCCAATCCACCGAAGAGATGAGTGTCGCGGCGGGTTGAGGGGGTAAGAAAGTGCTCCGGCGTTCGGGGATAATGGTTTTTGAGAGACCAAACCAACCCGCAGCCAGGAGCATCCAATAGCTGCTACCACCTGAGCAGCCCGACCGCATCCATGTTGCCTTTGACGATCACCGACTGGTGGCCAACGCCGGGCTGCTGCTTCCGGTCACGCTGGCTGGGCGTTTGGGACTGGGTGAACTGGTGGACAACCACGTTGACCCGGGAGATGCGCCGGGTCGGGCGAACGTGGGAGACCAGATGCTGACGTTGGTGGCCGCGGCGCTGATCGGTGGCGACTGCATTGACGACGCCGATATTGACGACGCTAATGCGCTGCGCGCTGGCGAAACTGGGCGGGTGCTGGATGGTGTGGTCAAGGCGCCGTCCACCCTGGGAACGTTCTTGCGCAACTTCTGGTGGGGCCACGCTCGCCAGTTGGATCGGGTGAGCCCGACGCCGCGCCGGTGCGGTGCAGCGTCCGCAGAGTGCAGCCCACGCCCGGTTCCCAACTGGCCCGCTTCGCCAGCTACACCTGTCACGGCTTCATCACCGACCGGGACGGGGACACTCTGGAACTGGAGGCCGACCACCGCCGCCACGCCGAGATCGAGAATGCCATCCGAGACCTCAAGTACGGCGTGGGCCTCAACCATCTCCCCTCGGGCCGCTTCGCCGCCAACGCCGCCTGGCGGGCCGTCCAGGTCATCGCCCACAACCTTGTATGGTACGTAGGGATGCGACAGACCGATCCAACCTGGGTTGAAGAAAACCGTGGGCCAGCCTGGTCGTCGCATCCTGTCCTGATAGATCCCGAACAGTTGCCCGGGCCAATTGCGCCCGCATCATGCAAGGAAGGGCCGACGGTGAAAAACTTGCGTAAAACCCTAGTACTACAGTCGCGCTTGTGATGAAGGTTTCTGAAGGCGTCTCCGGTAGTGGCATTGCATGGCTCGGGCCTGGTGCCGCCGTCTCCATCCCGACCAGTGGATGGTCAGGGCAGGACTGCCACGGGGCAGCCACAGCAGCCGGCATAGCAACTGTCTGACCTCGGGCACGGTCAGTGGGATGAGTTCTCCCACGCACCTATCCCCCTTTTACCATCGCCACCGGCGGCATAGGACCGGATTACCGCCAGAAAGGCATGAGCCAGCAGCGCCAGGGTGATGTGTCGATACCAGCCGACCCACAGGCGTACCTCATACTCGTCCAGCCCCACCTCCTGTTTGGCCTCCTTGAAGGCGTCTTCGATGATCCACCGGGTGCCAGCCACGCGCACCAGTTCCGCCAGCGATACCTCTCCCGTACTAAAACAGGCGTAGTAGGCCAGCTCCTCAGGATCGGCAATGCCCGATCCTTGACCAAGCACGCACCAGCAGCCAATGCCCCTGATCCAGTGCTGACCAGGGTCCTATCGGCAACCAACCCCAATCGTAGAGGCGCGGCCCTTTGCTGCCCTCACCAGCGCTCAGACGTTGCCACCGGTCATCGGGTATCTGCTGGGCCAGTTCACGGGCGGCCACCTGTGCCGAGCCATCCTCCGTGTCCGCCCACAACGGCTCGTTGTTCTTCACCGCCAGCACGTAGGACAGGCCCTGTTCCTCCAGCCACCGCCGCAGTTGACACGATCTTTGACCAATAGCATTGCCGTACACCGTATCCCCAGTTACCCAGCCAAAGAGCACCCCAGCCGCCACCGCCCGGGCGATCATCTGTTGGGCCAGTTGCGCCTTGGTATGAAAGACCACCCCTTCCGGGACACCGGCTTCCCGCCGCCGCTCCACATCCTCCGCCCACTCCTGGGGCAGGTAGAGCTCCCGATCCAGAAAGGCCGCGCCCCTTCGGCTGCCATAGGCCAGGAACACTCCGATCTGGCAGTTCTCCACCTTCCCCGCCGTGCCGCTGTACTGGCGCTTCACCCCCACCGACTTCTGGCCTTGCTTCAGAAACCCCGTCTCATCCACCACCAGCACCCCGCCAGCATCGCCCAGATGCTCCACCACGTACCCTTGCCGCAGGTCGTCCCGCACCTCATCCGCGTCCCACTGGTACACCGCCAGCAACCGCTGCACCCCGTCGGGCGGTGGCGTCGCCAGCATATTCCGCCAACTGCCACCCGTTCTTGCGCTCCACCGACCCCAGCAACCCTTGCAGGTATGCCAGAACCCGCTGACGAGACTCGCTGCGGCTGAAACGATGGGCGATACGCCCGTGCAGCGCCTGGAGCCCAGCCTCCCAGTCCAGCGTTTCCTCCAGCACGGCCTCTCGCTCCAGTAATGTCTGACCCATTTCCAACCCCTCCACTCTCACCAGTAATCATGGGCCTATCCTACCAAAGGCAAGCGCGACTGTAGTACTAGGCCGTGGGGCTGACACCGACCTAAATCCTCTGGCAGACAATCAAAACAGCCGAAACACCAACGGAAACCACAACCGGGAGGCATCGCCCGCGAACCCAGGGAAACCCCTGAAAATCAACCTCAGCCAACGTGCCGTCGGCCGTTTTAGCCTGACCACGATTAACTGTAACGTGGTGTCCGTTTCCGGGATTGCTACACTCCTGCGCCCCTCGCAACGTCAAAGTCGGTACGCGAGAGAAGCATAGTTGCTTGACAAGGTTTGCGGCCCGGCGATACACTGAGCCGCGCAATGTTGCGTCCCCAATCACGAGTTGACGTATGCGCCTGTCCCAGCACATAGGGGTAGGCAGATCAGCATCGACATCACGCCTGCGCCCGCCGAAAGCAGCCATCTGACGGCCACGGACGCAGGTTTTCTATTGTGTACCGCAAACAGCCAAAAGGGAGGAATCGGAAATGGTGCAACCCCTTCGCCTGACCCCCGATCAGGTCAAACGCTATAGCCGCCACATCATCATGCAGGACGTGGGCAGCGCCGGTCAGCGCAAGATGATGGAAGCCAGCGCGCTGATTATCGGGGCCGGTGGCTTGGGTTCTCCCTCTGCCGTGTACCTGGCGCTGGCCGGCGTCGGCAAACTCGGCATCGTCGATTTTGACGTGGTGGAACTGTCCAACCTGCAACGCCAGATCCTGCACCACACTCCCGACGTTGGCCGTCCCAAAGTGCAATCGGCCAAAGACAACATCCAAGCCTACAACCCCGAAGTCAACGTGGTCCTGCACGAGACCTGGCTGACGTCGGAAAACGCCTTCGACATCATCGGCCAGTACGACATCGTCATCAACGGCGCCGACAACTTCGCCACGCGCTACCTGGTGAACGACGCCTGCTACCTGCTGAACAAGCCCCTGATTGACGGCAGCATACTTATCTTCGACGGCCAGGCCACGGTGTTCCTGCCCGGCCAGGGCTGCTACCGCTGTCTGTTCCCGGCCCCGCCTCCTCCGGGCATGGTGCCCAACTGCGCCGAGGCCGGCGTGCTGGGCGCCCTCACCGGATTGGTGGGTTCAATCCAGGCCACGGAAGCTCTCAAGTACCTGCTGGGCATCGGTGAGGGGCTGTCGTCGCGCCTTTTGGTGATTGACGCCCTGAGTATGCAATTCCGGGAAGTGCGACTGCGACGCAATCCCCAGTGTCCGCTGTGCGGCGACCATCCTACCGTCAAAGAACTGATTGACTACGAGGTGTTCTGCGGCGTCGCTGAAGTGCCGGAACCCCTCGCCGTCGCCGCCGGAGCCGTGTAACCCCGCGCCACTTTGGTAAAGGCCCGCTGATGGGTACCACATACAAGGGACTTATCGCCACCATTGGCAACACCCCTTTGGTGGAGCTGCAAAACCTCAGCCCCAACCCAAACGTGCGCATCTACGCCAAGTTGGAGGGCCAGAACCCCACCGGCAGTGTGAAGGACCGGATCGCTCTGAAAATGATCGAGCGGGCCGAGGCTGACGGAGAGATCACGTCCAACCGGACCATCCTGGAACCGACGTCGGGCAACACCGGCATCTCACTGGCGATGATCGGTCGGCTGAAGGGCTATAAGGTCAAGGTGGTGATGCCGGAAAACGTTTCCGTTGAGCGAACCCAATTGCTGGAAGCCTACGGAGCCGAGATCGTCTCTTCCGACGGCGCCTTGGGAACCAACGGCAGCGTGGTCGTAGCCCAGGAGATGGTGGAACAGAACCCCCACGATTACCTGATGCTGTATCAATACGGGAATGAGGGCAATCCTGAAGCGCATTACGAAGGTACCGGCCAGGAAATCGTGGAAGACCTCCCGGACGTTGACGTGTTCGTGGCCGGCCTGGGCACCGGGGGTACCCTGATGGGCAACGCCCGCCGCCTCAAGGAGCACCGCAGCGACATCAGAATAATCGCCGTAGCTCCTGAACCGGACGACTTCATTTCGGGCCTGCGCCGTTTGGAAGATGGGTTCATCCCGCCCATCCTCGACATCAACCTGCTGGACAACCGCTTGCTGGTCAACAGCTTTGATTCCTTCTACATGACCAAAGAGTTGATGAACAAAGAAGGCATCTTCGCCGGCATATCATCCGGTTCCGTAATCGCCGGCGCGTTGAAGCAGGCGGAGCGTATGGAAGGCGGCAACATGGTTTGCCTGCTGGCCGATGGTGGCTGGAAATACCTGAGCAGCCAGTTGTGGACCAAAGACTACGAAACGTTGGCAAAAGAAGCCCGGGGCAAAATCTGGTGGTAAGTTCCGCCAATACGATGGTCCGGTGAGGCAGGTTTTGACCTGCCTCACCTTTTATCAGCACGCTGCCGGCCGGTTGGAAAATTCGCGATCCGGAGCCCGCCGGCCACCGGAGCATTCCTTGACTTTACGGGACGCCAACACTAGGATAAACACAGGGCAAAAATATCCCGAGCCAATGCTCGGACGGACAGAGGAGGGTCTATGCCTACCACAATCATCCTCGTCGTCCTGGCGGTCGCAGGGTTAGCAACAGGCATAGCAGCAGTGGTTTGGCTGCTGCTATCCACGAAAAAAGGCGACAACAAACTACAACACAGCCTAGAGGAGGCTGCAACCACCGCATCCCAGGCCGAAGAGGAAAAGCGCAATATCCTACTGCAAGCGCAGGAGGAAGCGCTCAGAATACGGGAAACCGGGGACAAGGAAATCCAGGAGCAACGGCGCGAGCTTAACCGCATGGAACGCCGTCACATCCAGCGAGAGGAACAGCTCGACCGCAAACTGGAATCTCTGGAGAGTCAAGAAGCCGAACTGGAACAGCGTGAAGGGCAAGCCCAGTCCGCCTTGCAAAAAGCGGAAGATTTGAAGCTCCAGCACAATCGCGAGTTGGAACGAATCGCATCACTTTCAATCGATGAAGCGCGAGGCATTGTGCTCAAGCGCGGTGAAGAGGAGGCCTCTCACGATCTGGCTCGCCGCTATTACGAGCTGGAGAAGGAACACCAAACCCGGGCGGATGACAACGCCCGTCGCATCCTCACACTAGCCATCAATCGCCTTGCTACCGATGTCGTGTCGGAAAGCACAACGGCTGTTGTTTCCCTGCCCAACGATGAGATGAAGGGTCGTCTCATCGGCCGCGAAGGACGTAACATACGGGCTTTGGAAGCCCAAACCGGAGTGGACATCATCGTCGATGACACGCCCGGCATCGTAACGCTATCCTGCTTTGATCCGGTGCGCCGGGAAATCGCCAAGCTGGCGCTGACGCAGTTGGTCAAAGACGGGCGCATCCAACCCGCCCGCATCGAGGAAAGCGTCAATCGCGCAATGCAAGAAATTGAAGACACAATGTGGAGAGCCGGTGAAGAGGCCACCTTCGAGGTGGGGGTCAGCGGATTGGATCCTGAGCTTATCCGCCTTTTGGGGCGCTTGAAGTTCCGATACAGCTACGGCGAAAACGTGCTGACGCACTCCATTGAAGTAGGTTTGCTGGCCGGTATGCTGGCGTCCGAAGTGGGGGCCAACGTACAAATTGCCCGATCCGGCGGCCTGCTCCACGACATCGGCAAAGCCCTCACCCACGAAATACCGGGTCCTCACGCCGAGATCGGTTATGACCTGACTACTCGCAACGGAGTGGGTTCCCTGGTGTGCAACTGCGTTCTGGAACACCACGACGATGACCATTCCAGCATTGAATCCTTCCTGGTCGCCGCCGCCGATGGCATCAGCGCCGCCCGCCCTGGGGCGCGCAAGGAGTCCATCGAGCAGTACACGCGTCGCCTGAGGGAGCTGGAAGACACCGCTTACAGTTTCGACGGTGTGCAGCGAGCCTTCGCGATCCAGGCCGGCCGCGAAGTGCGCGTCATGGTCAGTCCTGAAGATGTGGACGATGTCGCCTGCGCCAGTCTGGCCCGCAATATCGCCGGCAAAGTTTCTCAAGATCTGCAATTCCCCGGCCAGATCAAGGTCACGGTGATACGCGAAACCCGCGAGGAGAGCATCGCCCGCTAGCCGCTGTTCGGGGACCGACGCCAATATCAACCGGGGGCGGCCATGTGTCGCCCCTATGGATGCCACCATGCGCGTTTTAATGATTGGAGACATAATCGGCAAACCGGGGCGGGGCGCCCTGTCACAGCTGCTGCCCGAATTGCGCCGTGAGTTGGATATCGACCTTGTGACGGCCAACGCCGAGAACACCGCCGGCGGGTTCGGCCTGACGCCCAAAACCGCAAACGCATTGTTGCAGGCCGGCGTCGACGTCATGACGTCGGGCAACCACATCTGGGACAAAAAAGAGATTTTGCCCCACATGGACGAACTGCCGCTCCTGCGGCCGGCAAACTACTACGGCGCGCCCGGCCGGGGTTGGATGATGCACGGCGACGTGATGGTATTGAACCTGCAAGGGCGTGTTTTCATGCCGCCCATCGATTGCCCATTCCGTGAAGCGGACAAGCGACTCGCCGAAGCCGAAAGTGAGCTTGGGTTTGTCCCCAATAAGGTGGTGGTGGACTTCCACGCTGAGGCTACCTCTGAAAAGCAAGGTCTGGCCTGGTATCTGGACGGCCGAGTCAGCGCAGTGGTCGGCACGCATACCCACGTGGCGACCGCCGACACCCGCATCATGCCGGGCGGTACGGCATACGTCAGCGACCTAGGAATGACCGGCCCACTGTATTCCGTAATCGGGACGGAAGTCGCGCCCGTGCTGGAACGGTTCCGAACCGGATTGCCCCAACGCTTTGAACCTGCGTCCGGAACTTGCATCCTCAATTCGGTGTTGATTGATATAGACGACACGTCCGGCCGCGCCGCCGAGATCGTTCGTATTGACCGCCAGCTCGACTAATCACCTAATCACCACGAATCCTATGAAGCCCGGGAGCACTAATGCCCATATCCGTTGACCTCCACATGCACACCACCGCGTCGGACGGGCGCCTGACCCCCACCGCGTTGGTCGAGCTCGCCGCCTCCAAGGGCCTTCGTACCATTGCCGTCAGTGACCACGACACCACCGCCGGGCTGGCCGAAGCACAGCGAGCGGTGGACCGAATCCCCGGAATGCGGCTTATCCCCGGCATCGAATTGAGCTGCGATGTGCCTGGTGGCGAAGTTCATATGCTGGGTTACTTCATGGATGTCAACGACGCCGGCTTCCAGGAAACGCTGGCCGGTTTCCGGGAAGGCCGGCTGGCCCGTGGCGAAGGCATGGTTCACAAACTGGCAGAATTCGGGATGCACATTGAATGGGCAAGGGTTCTGGAGATCGCGGGCGACGCTTCGGTAGGACGCCCCCATATCGCCCAGGCCCTGGTCGAAGCCGGTTATTTCCCTGAACCCTCGGAAGCGTTTCGCGAGTACTTGGGCCGCAACGGCAAAGCTTACGTCGAGCGATCCAAGTTGACCCCGCCCGATGCGGTCAAGCTCTTGAACGATGTAGGCGGAGTCGCAGTTTTCGCTCACCCTTGGTTCGAGCGCAGGGGCAACGAGCCCGAGCCGGAGCAATCGCTGATCGAGACCGTCGAGGAGTTGAAAGCGGCTGGACTGCATGGCATGGAAGTGCACTACGCGATGTACGACGAGCCGACGGTGGATTGGCTGGCGGACGTGGCGAGGGCATACGACCTGATCCCGTGCGGCGGCAGCGATTATCATCATAGCGGCAACTCACGGGAGCCGCTACCGGGCATAAACGGCCCTCCCATGGAGTCAGTGGAGCGCTTGGAGGATGCAGCCCGTCGGCTGGCAGCCCGCCGCTGATACCGACGCACCGTCCCCAATCTCTTGCCACGACGCAAAAGAAGCCATGTCCGAGGATGCGGCAAAGGTGCTGGGCTTGTGGGTTGCCGCCTACCTGATCGGGGCAATCCCGGTGTCATACCTGCTGGCCAAGCTTGCCGGTGGAATCGACCTGAGACTGCACGGGAGCGGGAACGTGGGCGCCAGCAACCTGGCTAGCCAGTTGGGTCGGCGTTGGTGGTTACCCATCGCGGCTTTCGACATGGCGCGGGGAGCCATCCCTATCGTGGTAGGTCAACGGTTGTTAGGATTGGACGGAACCCCCTGGCTGTTGATGCTGACGCCGCTGTTCACCATTCTGGGCAACAGTTGGTCGCCGTTCCTGCGTTTGACAGGAGGACGCAGCGTCGGAGTTTGGGCAGGGGGAATAGTGGGCATATCGCCCATATTTTTCGCGTTGGGATTGTTCCTTTACGTATCGGGTTGGAAGATAACGCGACGGTCCGCGGAATGGATGCTGGTGGTCATGGCATTGCTGCCGGCGATGGCGGTGGTGTGGCCCGAACGATGGCTTCTGGTCGGCGGCACCGGACAGATGGCGCTATTCGCCGGCAGCGGCGCCGTCCTGATCGCGGTGAAACGGCTGGCGTCCAACGGGATGCCGGCCACGGCCGGTGTCTCGCGAAGTTCGGTGCTGGTAAATCGCCTGCTGCGGGACCGGGACATCGCCGACCGTGAACAATGGTTGGCCCGCGCCGGCAACCGGGGCGACAATTCGAGCTGACTAAGGCATGGCAGAACAGCAAACCGAACCGCAGACCAAGACCTGCCACTGGCATCCAGCAGTGCCCACCGGCTTGTCGTGCAGCCAGTGCCGGCGTCCAATTTGCACCGATTGCCTGGTCCAGGCCCCCGTGGGGATCCGTTGCCGGCAGTGCGGTAGGCCGGTGCCGCTGCCCACCTTCGACGTCAGACCCGCGAATTACGCGAAAGCGTTGGTCGTTGCGGGCGTGCTGGTGGTTTTAGGGATCATCCTGTGGCTTACGATCGGATTCTTCACTAGGACCTGGCTACTATCCTACATCGTCACGCCCCTGGCGGTGGGATATGCCGCCGGCGAGATCATCAGCCGCGTGGTCAATTTGAAGCGCAGTCGTGGGTTGATGTATATCGCGGGCAGCACGGTCATACTGACTACGCTGATAGCGATGTTCCTGACCAGCGGCTTGGTGTTGAGCTTGTGGGGAATTCTTGCCCTGATCGGCGGGGTTCTCATTGCCATTGCCCGGGTGCGCCTCTAAGAGGGTGTCTAAAAAGGGTCCAATTGGTCTGGACGCATGAAGGCAGAGAGGGAGGAGTTGGTCGTAGTGTGGGGGTATGGAACGACCAGCTTATCCCAGCGACCTCAGCGACCGAGAATGGCAACTGTGGGAACCCCTGTTACCTCCGCCCAAGCCGGGCGGGCGGCCGATCACCTACCCGAGACGGGAGATCGTCAACGCCATCCGCTACGTGCTGCGCACCGGCTGCTCCTGGAGGATGCTGCCCCATGACCTGCCGCCGTGGCGCATTGTGTTCCATTACTTCCGCACCTGGCGTCGGGACGGAACTTGGCAGCGGGCCCACGACACGCTGCACGCCATGCTGCGGCAGGCTCAGGGCCGGGAGACCAGCCCCAGCGCGGCCATCATCGACAGCCAGTCGGTAAAGACCACGGAAAAAGGGGGCCCAGAGGCTACGACGCGGGCAAGAAGGTGAAGGGACGCAAACGCCATATCGTAGTAGATACCCTGGGACTGCTGCTGGCGGTGGCGGTGCATCCGGCTGACATTCAGGATCGAGACGGCGCGCGGTTGGTATTACGGCGTTTGATGGGCCGCTTCCCTCGGCTACAACTGATCTGGGCCGACGGCGCGTACGGCGGCAAACTGGTGGCGTGGGCCCAGACGGTGGCCGGTTGGAGATTGGAACTGGTGCGCCGTCCAGCACAGCAACACACCTTCCAGGTGCTGCCCCGGCGTTGGGTAGTGGAACGCACCTTCGGTTGGCTGAACCGGCAGCGGCGATTGAGCAAGGACTACGAGGCATTGTGCGAAACCACGGAAACCTGGATCTACATCTCCATGACCGGCCTCATGCTACGCCGACTGGCCCGCCTTCCCTCTTTTTAGACACCCTCTAAGACTGGTGGCGACACGGCGTCCAACCGACCAGCTTAGGGCGTGTATTCGAGCCAAAGCCGGTTGGCAGTCTCCCGGATGACGCCAGTGGGGAACCCACGGCGCCTCAGATAGTCCCACATCTTGCGCTGAAACTCACGGTACGACATCTCGTGGCCCATGAGCGAGCGTTCTGCGCGCCGTTGCCCGGCGCGGTAAGCGCTGCTCGCCTGATCCAAGCCTTTCAGCGCATCGTCAATGGTGTCTTCTGCCACTCCCTTGCCGCGCAACTCTCTCCGCAGCAGGAATTCCCCCCGGGGTTTGCGCCGTTCTCGGCTGGCTCGCCATTGCCGGGCATACTCGGCGTCATCCAGGTAGCCATAGCGTTTCAGGGATGACAGCACTTGCTCAACAACGGGCTGGGCGAAATCGCGCCCAACCCGCTTCCGTACCTCTGAGACCGTCCTGGGTTTGAAGCTAATGTAACGAAGGGCGGTTTGCAGAGCCTGCGGATAACCATCGCCAGGAGCCCTTTCCTGATCGTCGATCATGCCAGGACGATGTGGCTAATTCAGGCTGACGCCGTCGGGATTGGCAATGTGCGCGGCACCGTCTGGAGCGGCACCGGCGTGGGTGCCATTATTTCCTGCGTCGGGCATTTCGTCTTCGGGCTTTTCCTCACCGCGAATCAACGCCTCGATTTCGTCAGCGATGTCGGAACGCTCGGAAAGGAACGCCTTGGAGTTTTCCCGCCCCTGGCCCAAGCGGGTATCGCCGTAGGAGTAAAAGGCGCCGGCCTTTTTGATGAGGCCCTGGTTCACGCCAATGTCCAGCAGGTCGCCCATCTTGCTGATGCCCTGGTTGAACATTATGTCGAATTCGGCCACCCGGAAGGGCGCGGCAACTTTGTTCTTCACGATGCGGGCGCGCACGCGACTGCCGATGATTTCGGTGCCCTGCTTGAGGGACTCGCTACGGCGAAGGTCGATGCGGACGGAGCTGTAGAACTTGAGCGCCCGCCCACCCGGCGTCACTTCAGGACTCCCGTAGCTGACGCCGATTTTCTCGCGGATCTGGTTGATGAACACCACGGCGGTTCGAGAGCGGTTGATGGTAGAGGTCAACTTGCGCAATGCCTGCGACATCAAGCGGGCCTGCATACCCATGTGAACGTCGCCCATGTCGCCTTCAATCTCGGCCTGTGGGACTAGGGCGGCGACGCTGTCGATGACGATTGAATCAATTGCCCCACTGCGGACCAGTTGCTCGGTGATGTCCAGGGCCTGCTCCGCCGAGTCCGGCTGGGAGATGAGCAGGTTGTCCAAGTCAAGGCCGCAGTTGGAGGCGTACTGTGGATCCAAGGCGTGTTCGGCGTCTATGTAGGCCGCCAGACCACCCATTCGCTGGGTTTCCGTCATGACGTGGATGGCGAGTGTCGACTTCCCCGATGACTCGCCGCCGTAAATCTCGGTTACGCGGCCACGGGGCAATCCACCCACGCCCAGCGCCAGGTCAAGCGACAGGGAACCGGTGGGGATGACGTTGGTGATCAGGTGGGCAACCTGCTCGTCGCCACGCATAATCGCGCCTTTGCCGTGGTCTTTCTCGATACGGCCCAGGGCAATCTCCAGAGCGGCCAGCTTGTTCTTGTCCAAGTTCAGAGTTTCGGGGTTGATCGCCATCGTTAGCCTCCCGTGCTGCTTGCCTGTGCTGCCGCCATATTAGCACGTCCGTTCCATTAGCGCAACGGTGGATTGACACTGTTGTGGCAAATTAGCGGGGCCCACGGCCCCGGGCTAAAAGTCTCAAAAGTCGCCTTCAAAGCCGATGGTGACGACCCCGTTTTCGACGATCACCGGCGTTATCCGTTCCCCGCCCGACAGTTCCAGCAGGGCGGGCACCTGGTCGGGCTGTTTGGAGACGTCGATCTCGGTATAAGCCACCCGCTGCCTGCGATAGTGCATCTTGGCCTGCGCCGAGAAGGGGCAATCGGGGTGCGTGTAAAGGATGATTTCAGTTTGTTCTGCGGTGGTCAATGCGCTCTCTCCTGTTGTCCCTGCCTAACGCAGAGTCGATCTCATGCGCCACCATGATACCAAATTGTACGTAGAGGGATGGGATAAGGCAACGCGCCCGTCATCTTGTCCAGGCCCCACGTAAAACCACGCCGGGCCATCGCCTACACGGGCACCGACTGTCCTTCCAGCACCTCCGCGACAACCGATTCCTGGCTCCGTTCCCGTAACCGGGCCATGCTCTTCAGGATGATCCGGTGCGCCAGGGCGGGAGCGGCGAGGGACTTGATGTCGTCGGGCGTTACGTATTCCTGGCCGCGGATGCCGGCGAGGGCCTGGGCGCAGCGGTAGAGGCCCAGGGTAGCCCGCGGGCTTGCACCGAGCTCCACGTCGGGATGCTCGCGGGTGGAGCGGATCACCTGGACCAGATAACCGCGCAATACGGGGTCGATGTAGACCTGACGCACAAGGCCCTGAATGCGGAGCACGTCGTCTGCGGAGGCCACCGGCTGCAGGGTGGTCAGTGGGTCGGCGTCCTCGAAGCGCTCGAGCATGGCGTTTTCGTCGTCTTCGGAGGGATAGCCGAGGCGCAGGCGCAGCAGGAAGCGGTCGATCTGGGCCTCCGGTAGGGGGAAGGTGCCTTCCAGCTCGATGGGGTTCTGGGTGGCCAGCACGAGGAAGGGCACGGGCAGCAGCACGGTGTCCTGGTCGACGGTGACCTGCCGTTCGGCCATTGCTTCGAGGAGGGCGGACTGGGTCCTGGGGGTGGCGCGATTGATCTCGTCGGCCAGAACCACCTGGGAGATGACCGGACCGGGTCGGAACTCGAACTGGCCGTTGTGCTGGTTGTAGTAGTGGATACCAGTAATATCGGAGGGCATCAGGTCGGGCGTGAACTGAATGCGCCGGAACTCGCAGTCCAACGAGTAGGCCAGGGACCGGGCCAGGGTGGTCTTGCCGATACCGGGGACGTCTTCGACCAGGATGTGTCCAGAGCTGAAGAGGGCGGCCAGGGTGTACTCGATCACGTCATCCTTGCCGACTATGGCCAGTTGGATGTTGTCGCGGATTTTGGCGGCGGTGTCCGCGATTTGCTGCGCCTGGGCGGAGGTTATCACCGCGCCGCTCCAGCAGCGCCTGCCGATTTGCGGGCAACGTGTTCTTCGGCTTCGCGTAGATCTTTGAGCGAATCTATGCTGCGCCAAAAAGCGTTGCTGTGAACTGCTGACATCAATCCTGCCTCCGCAAGTCTCGGAAAAGTCGTCGTTTCATGGTCGCCAGACTCCGGCAGCATATCCCGGATTTCCGGATGCAGGACGTACACTCCGCCATTGATCGCATAGGGTAGCGTAGCTTTCTCTCGGAACTTGCTCACCATGCCAACCCCGTCGACGTCAACTATACCGTAAGGGCTGATCAT
Organism: Dehalococcoidia bacterium; assembly: GCA_965197635.1. Lineage (GTDB taxonomy): Bacteria > Chloroflexota > Dehalococcoidia > Lucifugimonadales > UBA3495 > Bin87. The sequence goes on along the minus strand of CBDANN010000008.1, from coordinate 757,552 downwards.
AGGCACGGTAAGGATGCTCGCGAGGTGGGCAGGATTACGTTGTTTTCTCGCCCGGTAATCGGCCAGCAGGTCGGGTAAGCTGGCGTCGGTGATCACGTCGCCGTTGGTGGCGATTATAGGCGCGCCAGAATCTTGAACCAAAGCCAACCCCTGTCGCAGCGCGCCCCCTCGACCGAGGGGAGTGTCTTCACGGCTGTAATGCGCGCGTACTCCTACGTCGCCGCCGTCGCCGAAATAATCCATCACCGCCCCGGCAAGATGGCCCAGCAGAAACACCACATCAGTAACGCCAGCCTCGCGCAGCCAGCAAACCTGGTGCCACAGGATGGGCCGTCCGCCCAACGGAATCATGGGCTTCGGCACCTGGTCGGTGAGGGGGCGCAGCCGCTCACCTTTTCCGCCGGCCAGAATTAGTGCGTACATAACAAACGGTATGCTAATCCCGGTTGGATGTTGGGTCAATGGCGATTGTGGAGCAGGCGATCACAGAAGGCTGCGAAACTCCTCAACGGTCAGTCCGGCCTGCACAATGATACCGCCCATCGTAAAAGGTGGGATCGGATTATGGCGGGGGATGGACACTGTAACGCGTCCCTTTCGCATCTTGGTATGCTTACCTTGATTGACGGCGCTAAAGCCGGCTTTCTGCAAAGCCTTTATCGCTGCCAAGTGGTTGACGCCGGGAACTCGCGGCATAGCTAGACGACTGCTTCGTCTTTATCGTCAACTTCAATGACTTTGATGGATGGCTTACCCAGCAGGAACAATTCCTGCATATATATCAGCCACTCGCGGATGGCGATTTGGATATTCTCCATCGCTTCCTCCATCGTGTGGCCCGCGGAGAGGCAACCGGGCAGCATTGGGCAGGAAACGGAAAAACCCTCGGAACTTTTAATTACCTCAATCTCGTACCGCATTGCAGACCCGCCCCGGCCGGCGTCCAGACGCTCTCCAACGGCAACTTCCAGTTCCCTCAATTCTTCGTCATCGGAGCCGTCCTGCCAGAACCGCCCTTCGCGCTCGGTGACCGACCCGACAATCTCGAACTGTACATTTTCCAACGCCTCCGGGACAGTAGCGCCTTGAGCTATGCTGTCCGGCAGGCCGGGACAGACTGCGGTGTAGCCGTCTTCCGATTTGTGAATCAAAACCCGGTACTTCATGGTCCTGCCTCGCTTTTGGGAATGGCTGATCAACATTATACGGTTTGCGCCTCTGCCGCCATGGCGGGGCAGAGGCGCTCCTAACATTATATGGCACGGGTCAGCTATGGACGCTACTCGTAGGCCCGCGGCCGGAACTCGGACGAGCAGAAGCGCACTTGTTCCCAGAACCCGGCAGCGTCGCGCTCCACATCAATGGATTGCAGGAAATCCCGGCTCGGGTCATCGTAAATCAAACACGGCGCATATAAGGCGATATCCGGGAACACGAACAGCAGCGTGATAACCGCCGCCATACAGCCCATGAATGGTAACACGCCGATATACACGTCGGTAATGGTGCTTTCCCGTAAAGCCGCTTGGGCAGCAGCGGTTTGTTCCGCCATCTGCGCGTCCACGTCCTGTCGCACGCCGTGCAGGATGTACAGGTTGATGCCCTCCGGCGGGCTGATCAGCGCCGCCTCCACCAGGATCACCATGATGATGCCGAACCAAACCAGGTCCACACCCACGTTCACCAACGCCGGCGTGAGAATCGGAATGGTGGTCACCAGCATGGCGAAGCTTTCCATGAACGTGCCCAACAGCAGGTAGAAGAACACCAGGATTATGACGAACTGGAGGGCGTTAAGGTTCAGGGCGGTGATCCATTCGGAAATGTCCTGGGATATGCCCAGGCGGGCGAATGCGAAGCTGAGCGTGAAGGCCGCCATGACGATGAGCATGATCATCGACGACGTGCGGACGGTAGAGATGATGGCATCCAGGAGCATCAGATATACGGCGCGGAAGGCTTGGCTCCAGTTGGAATAGGTTCCCTGGAGCCGTTTGTATAACTCGTTGGCCGCCGCTACTATCAAAGCGCCCGACACTCCGAAGGCCGCCGCTTCAGTGGGCGTCGCGATGCCCAGGTAGATGGTGCCCAACACCACCGCGATGATGATGAGCACGGGTATGATGGCGACCAGGCCCACGACGGCCTCGCCAACCATCCGTAACCATTCGCTGGTGGCTTCGACGTAGGACAGGGTGGAACGGCCCCGGCGATAAGCCTGCCTCGGAGACAAGCCGGTTTCAGGATCCCGGACGTCGCTGAGGCCCGCCTCCGTCGCCTGTTCCTGGCCCATGACGTTCATCTGCTCGGCGTTGTAACGTCGGACGCCAATGCCGTGGAACCAGCCGCGATACAGACGACGTACTTCCTCGTCCATCGGCGCAGTGCGCGGCACCACTATGGACGTGAACACCATCATGAGGATCATGACGAACGCCAGCAGAAAACCTGGGAAGAAGCCGGCCATGTACAGCCGTCCAATAGATTCCTCTACCAGCACGCCGTAGATGATTAAGCCGATGCTGGGCGGGATGAGGATGCCCAGGGTGCCGCCGGCAGCCAGCGAACCGATGACCAGGCGTTCGCTGTACCCGCGCTGTCGGAACGACGGCAGCGACACGCGGCTGATAGTGGCGGAGGTGGCGACGCTGGAGCCGGAACAAGCGGCGAATACCGCGCACGACGCGATGTTGGTATGGAGCAGGCCGCCGGGCAGGAACACCAGCCAACGGGACAGCGCGCCGTACATACGCTCACCCATGCCGGAGCGCAGCATCAGCTCTCCCATCAGCAGGAACAACGGCACGGCCACCAGGATGAAGTTAGTGTTGCTCTCCCAAGCCTTGTTGCCGAGAATGTTCCACAGCGGCGCATCGGAGAACACCTGCATCATCACCAGCGAAAGCACGCCCAGGGCGCCGGCGACGTACAGTCCGATGAGGAAGAAGACTCCCATCATGCTGAAAGCGGCGATGATTGCCATGTTCTTACAATCCTCCGGGCAACTGCGGCTGGTAAAGGCGGGTTGGCAGCTCTCGGATCGCGGTCCCCGGCGGTTATGCGCCGGAAGCCGCTTCCTGAACGGTATCGGTCGAAGCCAGGTCAGCTACGTCCCCACCGCGGGACTTGTGGATTACCTCCAGTACGCCGCGGATTATCATGCTGATCATCCACTCGAAGGAGGTGAAGGCCAGCATCGTGAAACCGATCGCCACCACCGTTTGAGGTATCCAGAGTGGCGTCAACGGGTAAGTGTTAGTCAACGCCTGGATACAGGCTCCGGTGGTCGGGTCGTTGCTGATGCAGTAGGACTCTAAAACCTCTTCCCAAGTCTTCCAGGCTGTAATTGCTCCAAAGAACCCGACGGACCCCAACGCCAACCAGTCTGCCGCGGAGCGCATGTAGGGATGGATACGTGAAAACAACGGAAGCAGCACATCGATGCGCACATGAGACCCAGTCCGCAGGGAGTAGGAAAACGCCCATGTGGCGGCGAACGCCAGCGCGTATCCACTGAGCTGGTCCATCCCCGGAGCCATGGGCCCGCCCAATTTCCGCGCAATCACCTGGTAGGTGATGAAAAGCCCCAGCAACAACAACAACGTTCCGCACACATAACCGAGGGCACGGTAAATGTAGTCCAGCCTTCCGTCCATCTTGTTGATGGCACGCGTTATGGTCACGGTGGCGGGCGGGTTTTCCACTGCAGGCTGCGCGGCTTGGGTGCTCAACAGGGGCCTCCGGGTTTCAGGCAGTCAGTGTGAAAAGAACCAATCGGGGTTTGTCGCATCTCGCACATACATGCGCTGGATATGCGAAACATTTCACAAATTTCTTGGTAGAGTCCGCTTGGGCAGTCTATGCGCCCCATAAATCGATGTCAAGAATATGTCATCTTGTATCCAAGGTTCCGCCCAACTCTTTTCAACGGGAGTGGCTTACTTGCGATGAAGAGTTACCCGCAATCGCCACTCCCGTTACTGTTCCTGTCGAGCAGGAAATTGCCTCCTTCCGCGACCAGCCACATTTGGTTATTGGTCAGAAGGATCACATTTCCCTACTGGATATCCTGCGCCATACCGTCCGGACCCACGCGGACTCCGATAATAGGCGCGGCCTTCTCGTTGTAGATACTAACGGCCTCGCTGTTGGGGCCGCCGGTGCGCTCCACCCAGCGGGGCAGCACGTTGTTCCGACCAGCCTGGAACAGGGCATCCTTGATTTCCTGGGAGAGCTCGATGTACTCCATACCGCCTTCGGTGTTTTCGTCGATACCTTCCTGGGCCCACACGGTTTCAACCCATTCTCTAGAAGTGTCCTGGTGGCGCTCTCCTTCTTCTTTGATGATGGCCTGGAGGTCCGCAGGTATGGAGTCCCACACTTCCTTGTTCATGGTGATCCAGGTTACGCCGATGGCTACGATGGGACCAACCATGTAGTCCGTCACCTCATACCAGCGCACGCCCGAGCCGCACGTCCCGCAGGATACCGCCGCGTCCAGAACACCGCGCTCCAGCGCCGTGTACACGTCGGCGAAGGCCATGAACTGCGGTTCCGCCCCCATGCCGTCGAGCAGGTCGCCCAGGATTGTGCTGTGCTGACGGATTTTCTGGTTCTCGAACTGGCTCAGCTCGTCCAGTTCTTCCCGGCTGAAGATGAACTGGTTCGGGTAATACTGACGCATGATGGGCTGGCCGCCCGTGGTCTCTTTCAACACCGCCACCAGGTCCTCGTGGATGGCGTCGGTCAACTCCAGGTGGGCTGCCTCGCTGGGCGACAAACCCCAGAGGTTGCCCACGTCCAGCAACGGCAGATCGCCGCCGAAGTATCCGCTGTACACTTCAGCGACTTCCAGAGTGTTGTCGCCAATGAGGCGCAAGGTGTCACCGCCCGCGATACCGAGTTCAGGGAAAGAAGAGAGGGTGAACTGCAATTGGCCATCGGTGCGGTCGGCTATTTCAGGTATGAAGAAGCTGTTGACCAACTCGCAAGCCGCGACGTTGCGATTGATGCGTACCAACTGGAACTCGAAGCTTTCGCCCTGGGTCTCCAGCTTGGTTTCCTGGGCCATGGCGGCGGTGGCCTGGGGCGCCGCCGGAGCGGACTGCTGCCCTCCGGTTGCCGGGGCGCTTCCGCCCGTGGCGGCGAGGGCGCTTGGCGCTTCGGGCGCGGTTGTGTGCCGCCTCCGCAGGCCAGCAGCCCGACAAACCATGGCGGCCAGGACGGCCGGCAGCAGGAATCTCAACCCAAGTTTGCGGAATCGATCAGTGGTTGTCTTGCTCATTTTCCGTCCGGGTCGGCACATTCTCCGCCACGATGGGCGATAGCCGCGATTCAAACCGGGCGCAAGTTTATTTCAGCAATATATTGTTGTTCAAGGGCAGAGTCACGGTCGCATACTTTGGATTTTGTTGCCGTTATCGTAACCCACCGGACCGCCTTTCGGAATACAAAAAACGGAGCGGGTTTTTAACCCGCCCCGCCCTTTTCGCTATTCGGAATCCGGTTGGCTACTCGGTGGCTGACGCCGATCCGTCGGCGTTGATTTCCACCTTCACGATAGGGCCAACCTTTTCGTTGAAAATTCGTACCCCTTCCGAACCGGGGCCTCCCGCGCGCTGTACCCAGTTGGGGATGATCAAATTCAGCGCGGTTTCCCGCATCCTGGCCTTCACGTCATCGGGGAAGTCGGAGTATTCCATTCCCTCTTCCACGTTGAGGGTAATGCCGGCCGGGTCCCATTCTTCCCTCAGTAGCAGCAGGTTTTGGGCTTCGTACTCCTTACCCACTTCTTTCAGAATGGCTTGGCTTTCCGGCGTCAACGCAGCCCATTTCTTGCTATTCACCGTCACATAGGTCACGCCGATTGAACCCACGATTGGACCGTAGAGGTAGTCCGTAACCTCGTACCAGCGCTGCCCATAGCCAGGTGTGCCGCCTGTTACGCCGCCGTCCAGGATCCCGCGCTCCAGGGCTGTGTACACGTCGGCGAAGGCCACGAACTGCCCCTCGGCGCCCAGGCCCGCCAGCAGATCCCCGAGAATGGTGCTGTGCTGGCGGATCTTCTTGCCTTCATAAGACGCCAGGTCGGGTAACGGCTCTCGGCTGAAGATGTACTGGTTGGGGTAGTAGTTGCGGAAGATGGGTTCACCGCCGGTGGCGTCGCGTAGGATGCGGATCATGTCCTCTTCGATGGCGTCCGTGAGCGCCAAGTGGGCGTCGTTGCTGGGTGAGAGGCCCCAGAGGTTGCCCACGTCAATCACTGGCAGGTCCCCACCCACGTAGCCGGAGTAGATTTCGGCGAATTCCAGCGTGTGGTCGTTCACCAGTCGGATGGTGTCGGGGCCTCCCAATCCTAGCTCCGGATACGAAGAGATTTCGATGGTAACTGCGCCGTCCGTCCGTTCCGCAACCTTCGGCGCGTAGAAGTCCCGGATCAGCTCGCAGGGACGAAGGGCGCGGTTGATACACACTACCTGGAGCGTTATGTCTTCCTGAACCATAGCAGCCGACGGGTTTTCCGTCATGGCTGCGGTCTCGCTGGCGCTTCCGTCGGCGTTGATAACCACACCGACGATGGGGCCGACCTTCTGGTTGAAGATGTTGACGCCCTCGGAATCGAGGCCGCCGGCTCGCTGGACCCAGTTGGGGATGATGAGATTAAGGGCGGTCTCACGCATCTTGGCCTTCACGTCATCCGGGAAGTCGGAATACTCCATACCCTCTTCGACGTTCAGGCTGATGCCCGCCGGGTCCCAATCTTCTTTAAGCAGACGGAGGTTTTCGGCTTCGTACTCCTGGCCGACCTCTTTCAGGACGGCACGGTTTTCCTCGGTCAGCTGAGCCCATTTCTCGCCGTTGACCGTGACGTAAGTCACGCCGATGGAGCCGACAATGGGTCCGTACAGGTAGTCGGTTACCTCGTACCAACGCTGACCGTAACCGGGAGTGCCGCCGGTAACGCCACCGTCAAGGATCCCGCGCTCCAGGGCGGTGTACACGTCGGCGAAGGCGACGAACTGGCCTTCAGCGCCGAGCCCGGCCAGCAGGTCACCCAGGATGGTGCTGTGCTGACGGATCTTCTTGGCGTCGTAGGAGGCCAGATCGGGCAGCGGTTCGCGGCTGAAGATGTACTGGTTGGGATAATAGTTGCGGAAGACCGGTTCGCCGCCGGTGGCATCGCGGAGGATGCGGATCATATCCTCTTCGATGGCGTCGGTCAGCGCCAGGTGCGCATCATTGCTGGGGGACAGGCCCCAGAGATTACCGACGTCGATCACCGGCAGGTCGCCGCCGACATAACCGGAATAAATCTCGGCGAATTCCAGAGTGTGGTCGTTGACCAGGCGGATGGTGTCAGGGCCACCCAATCCCAATTCGGGATAGGATGATATTTCGATGGTTACCTCGCCGTTCGTCCGTTCGGCCACACGCGGCGCATAGAAGTCGCGGATCAACTCGCAGGGGCGCAGGGCACGGTTGATGCAAACCACCTGCAACGTGACGGCTTCCTGTACCTCAGGGGCGGGAACTGGGGTTTGCGTCGGCGGCACGGGGGTGTTTTCGGCCGCCGCCGGAGCGGTTTGTCCGCCGGTAGCCGGGGCTGTGGCACCCGTGGCGGCCCCGGTCTGCGTTGCAGCCGACGGCGGTTCGCCACCGCCTCCGCAAGCGGCAACTATTGTCATCAATCCGGCGATAGCGGCAGCGGCGACTACAGCGCGCCAAGGCGCCGAGGCCGGAGCGAGCGAACGCACTCTGGTCAAATTGAGCATAAATTTTCCTCGCGACTACGATTTGCCGGTACCCGGCGATTACGTGCGTTGACAGCGGCCACCGCGCCGGGCGATGCAGCTTCGGCAACAAACCGTACCAGCAGGCCGGCGGAGAGTCAACGACTCCACGACCCCACGCGTACCCACTTTCAAAGCGCGGCAACCCTATTCACCGTCATCGCGAACGCAGCGGGCGATCTCGCGGGCGCTGCATGAACGTTTGCGCGTAGCCGGCCAGTGCAACAATGGGATTGCCGCATGATGCGACAGGCTCATCACCAGCAGAGTTCTTTGCGATTACGGTGGGTTGGTATTTCGTTGGTGATTTTGTCTATGGGTTGTTTTGGTTTGGCGGGCTCACCATGATGGTTCGACTGGCTCAGGATGATCCTTCGACTGGCTCGGGATGAGCGGGGAGATTTTCGGACTAAAAGGCAGGATTTCACTTCGTTGTCAGCATACGGCCAGTTGGGTACGCAACATTTGACCCCTACTTTTTCGTGTACTCAGGATGCTGGAGCATCCCGGCACGCGGGCTCGGGCAGTCCCGGTGGTCCAGTGGTCAATCCTGGTGAGGAGTCTCAGGTCTTTAAGCAGAGCCTTGCCAACTGCGACCGGTTGCGGTTTTGTACTGACGGGTTGGCCGTCGGAGTGAAATCCCGCCTTGCTGGTTGATGGGATCAGAAACAGCTGTTTTGCCTGGGTGTTTTTAGTATATAAGTTCTGTTGCGGGATGCTCAAGCCCGAATCCACCGATGGGATAGGGCGGTGCGGCATTTGAGAGAGATGAGGGGTCAGGGAACGGGATGGCGAGGACCTGATGCCGATGAAATGGACGATGTGGGGCGTGGATGCCGTGCCAAGGGGATGTTGATGACCCGTGGTAACGGCATTGGCAGTGATTTTCAGCGCAGACCGATGGCGGAGACCGTCAGGAGCCCAGCCTGGCGCGGTTGGGCCAGGCGTGGTGCGTCATCGTAGACAGGTGAAAGGCCGAGGGCGGCGTCAGGATGGGAGTGGCAGGAGTCTGGCCAGGGCGCTGCTGAATTGGTTTCGCCAAGGCCAATCCTGTGGCAGATGCAGGGTGATGCGACGGGCTTTGCGGGTGATGCGTCCGGCGAGAGAGAAGAAGCGTCGTCGGAGGGTCTTGGTGGTGGTCACCGGCTCGCCCAGGCCGATGCGCGTGGTCCAGCGGGCCAGGTTGTGGGCCATGACTTGCACCGCCAGCCAGGCGGCGTTGGCGGGAAAACGTCCCGATGGCAGGTGGTTGAGCCCCACGCCGTATTTGAGGTCGCGGATGGCGTTCTCGATCTCGGCGTGGCGGCGATGGTCAGCTTCCAGATACAGGGTGTCGCCTTCTCTATCGGTGATGAAAGCGTGATAGCTGTAGGTGGCGAACAGGGCCAGTTGCGAGCCGGGCGTGGGTTTCACCCGTCGGACGATGAGCCGCACCGGTACCGCGTCGGGCTCACTGGCAAAGGGAGTCTGGTTTCGGCCACATCGGATCCATCCAATAGGATATGGGCGTCCAGCCAGCCTCATGATGTTCCGGGCTCGGGTGCTGGCGTACGGTGATGGAGTAGCGTTTCTGGTCGCGACAGGCGGCCACCATGTCGTGGGTGTAGAAGCCGCTGTCCGCCCGCACGGTGAGTGGTCCGGTGGCTCCGGCGTAGCGCACTCGGCTCACCGTCTCGCGCAGGAAGTTGGCGGCGCCGCGGGCGGTGTTGGCCCGACCCTTTCGCAATCGACACATCAGCACCTCGCCGGTACCCTCGGCCACGGCCAGGAGCGGGTGATAGCCCCGCTGGCCGGTGTAGCCGTGATGGCGCGCGCCCTCCTTGCCCAGACCATAGGTCTCACAGACGGTAGAGTCCAGATCAATGGTCAGCGGATCATCGCCCGGTCCGGCCCCAGCCGCCCAGGCTCGGGCCAGCGCCTCCCGGCTCACCCGATCCAGCTGCCGCGCGTCCCCACCGGAAACTCCGCAGAAACGTGCCCAGCGTGGATGGCGCCTTCACCGTACAGCCCAGACCTGCTCGGTCTCGCCAGCGCGCAGCGCGTCGGCGTCCAATGCAGTCCCCGCCGGCCAACGCCGATGCCACCAGCGTCAGCACCTTGTCTCCCGCGTTGGCACGACCTGGCGCATTTCCCAGGTCAACGTGGCGGTCCACCAGCTCTCCCAGCCCCAGATGGGGCCAGGGTGATGGGCAAAAGGCCCCGCATTGGCCACCAGTCGGTGATCGTCGAAGGCAACGTGGATGCGGTCGGGGCGCTCAGGTGGTAGCATCCGTTGGGTGCTCCTCGTTTCAGGGTGGTTTTCGTTCTCAAAAACCATTATCCCCGAAGCCGGGAGCATCCCTTCAGCACGCCGACACACTCATCTCCTCGGTGGATTGGGGTCAAGGGGGAGCTGTAAGGCGAGAACATTTCGCTGCTCGGCCTTTTTGTCGCGCGCTCGGAGCATCGTCAGGGTCCTATGCACCTGATCAGCGTCGACTTTGCTAATCGCAAGTACTCATCCGTGATTTCCCCTCTGTATCCGGTGAGGCGTTCCTCGGCGGAGATGGACCTGACTTGGTACGTAATCGCAAACCCCATCTCTTCAGGATCTTCAAGCCTCACCGGGATGGTTTGCCTTGGATTGCTGCGTGGTTGGGGATCCACGGCAAAGGCGGTTGCCATTCCGGTGTCCCGGTTCGACGTGAGGATCAGGAGCTCGCCCTCGTAACTCAGTCCACCGGCGTTCGGTAGGGATGCGGACCATATAGTGCCTGGACGCACTTCCCGTCCCATGGCTGTGGCGTGCTCGTGGTTGTCGTATTGGAGTCTCGCGCCAGCCCGTCTTTGATGCTGTCGATTTCCTCGGGATTAGCGGTGCCGAGGAATCTTCCTATTTTCGTGATGTGGACCGATTTGATGTGTCGGACGTACGCGAGTGATTTGGTGTCGTCAATTTCCACGGCCCAATGTACCGGGTGGTGGGGCCGTGTGCTGGTTAGCGGAACCACTATGGCGATGCCTTGGTTGTCGATCAGGCTTTGTCTTCCCACGACGATTACGGGGTGCTCTCCAGCTAGCTCGTGCCCTTCTTGGCGGTGACCTTCGCATACGTAGATGCTACCGGTGGTCACTCGGGCCATCGGGCCACCTCGTCGGTGTATCCGGCATCCGCGATGGCCCGGTCCCGCTCCATGGTGGCTGCGTCGGTTGCTTCCTCGGTAGCGACCGGGGCCATACCGTCCACGATGGCCAGGTAAAGTGCGGTAGCCGCCGTCTCGTATATCTGGCAGGCGGCATAAGCGCTGGCGAGACTGATCTGTTCGTCGCTCAGGTCAGCAATGTTCATACTCAGAAGCTGGAAGTGTTGTGGCTCAGGCCATCTGTTTAGCAGGCTTTCGATGTCTTCCCTGGTTGCGGCGCACTCGCGAGCGACGGAACGGAGAGCAGGTTTGGCGGCTTTCCCGATGCTCTCGGCGATGGTACGGGTTATGAGTTGGATCGTATCGTCGTCGCATCCGGCCGTTCCGAGGTACTGGATCCTCCGGTCGTTGCTCATGGGCGCCATGAGTTTGCAGTGAGCCTGGGAGTGGGCTACCCAGGCGCGGTCGGCGGCCGGCCCCGTGTGGTCGCTATGTCGCTGAACGATGCCGGCGGTGGTCTCGAATGTTATGGCAGGCGGCGACCCAATTGGGGTGGTAGTCACGGTAGTTCTCCCAGGTGCCCCGGAAATCTTGGGTTTATCGGGGTCTGGTGGGGTCGATTTTACTCTCACGCACTCAGGGCGGCAATCTTCGTTCCAATCCTGCGAGTAGCGAAATCGCCTCGTCAGTCAGAAGCAGGATTATGGCAATCGCGGGGATTGCTGGCGGACGCCGACTTGCAGCCGGAGCAGGTAATTTCACAGGGACAAGGGGGACAAAACGAGGTGGACAGGATCAGGCATCGAGCGCGGTGTACCGAGCGCCGCGCGCCGACAGATTGTCTGTGAAGTCCGGTCCAGCCGTTGGCAAAGCAACCAAATTACTACCCCCGCATCGAGTGCCGGGGGAAGTTGCCTTGCGCGCACTGGCAACACATTTGCCAGTGCGCGCTGGGACCTCCCAACAGATCCGCGTCATGGCGACGTACGACAATATTCGACGCTTTCCCGCCGCTCATTTCAGGGCGGGTTAGAATGATGGTGAGCAGAGGAAACCGAACATGCGATAGGAGCAATATCATGCCATACTCAGGTTTAGATTTGACAGGACGGAAGGCGTTGGTAACCGGGGCGGCGCGAGGCATCGGAGCGGCGTTGGCCGTGGGCCTGGCCCAGGCAGGAGCCGACGTGGCGGTGACCGACCTGCCCACGGATCACGGCCGAGAGGGCATGGCCGACACCGCCCAGCGAATCAACGACGAGGGCCGCGCGGCATTGACCTACGACCTGGACGTGCAGGACATTGCGGCTATTGCTCCGACCATGCAGCAGGCGACAAACGACCTCGGCGGTCTGGACATATTGGTGAACAACGCTGGCATCCGCCGTCGCGCGCCCGCGTTGGAGGTCACCGAAGAGGATTGGGATGCCGTGCTTGATACCAACTTAAAAGGAGCGTTTTTCTGCGCTCAGGCCGCCGCGCGATTGATGATCCCCCACGGGTTCGGGCGCATCATCAGCGTGGCGTCCCAAATGGCGTTGGTAGGAGCAGTGAACCGGGCCGCCTACTGCGCCAGCAAGGGAGGTCTGGCGAACCTGACCCGGGTATTGGCCCTGGAATGGGCACAGCATGGTGTCACCGTAAACGCCATCGGGCCCGGGCCTACGACCACACCGGGCCTCCTGGAGGCTGATGACCGCGACGCCGACGAGGTGAGGGCGGAACTCGCGGTAAAGATGCCCCTGGGCCGGCGTATGGACCCCGAAGAACTGGTGGGCGCGGCGATCTATCTGGCCAGCGATTCAGCAGGGGCAACCACGGGCCACCTGCTGGTGGTGGATGGTGGTTGGACTGCGGTGTAGTATGATTTGGTGTCCCCGACGGCGAACGATTATGCGCCACGAAGGGATTGGCACGCTACGCTCGTAATGTCAGCGTGGCGTAGGAGAATTGGCTATGAAGTTTGGCATGTTTTACGAGTTGCAGATGCCGCGCCCGTGGACGGACACGGCGGAATACGACACGCTGTGGAACGCGGTGCGGCAGGTGCAGTACGCCGAGGAGATGGGCTTCGAGCGGACGTGGTTGGTGGAACACCACTTCCTGACCGAGTTCGCCCACTCGTCAGCCCCGGAGGTGATGCTGGCGGTGATGGCCCAGCACACCAAGAAAATGCGGCTGGGATTCGGCGTGGTTCTCGCCCCGGTGCATCACCCGCTGCACGTAGCGGCGCGGGCATCCACGTTGGACATCCTGAGCGACGGGCGCGTGGACGTGGGCGTGGGACGCACCAAGGGGCCATACCAATTGACGCCCTTCGGAACGGACGTGGCGCGCACGCAGAGCATGATGGTGGAAACACTGGAATGCCTGCCCCGGATGTGGTGCGACGAAGTGTTCAGCCACGACGGGGAGAACTGGACGATCCCGCCCCGTGAGGTGATACCCAAGCCCTTGCAGCAGCCTCATCCGCCGCTGTGGATGGCCTGCACCCAGGAGGACACCTTCCGGCTGGCCGGACAGCTCGGCGTGGGTTGCCTGGTGAACACCCTGGGCGGGACCGACAAGACGCGGGGGTTGGTGAACGCCTACTACGAGGCCATCGAGAATCCCACGCCGGTCGGACGTTTCGTGAACCGGCAGGTGGTGGCGTCAACCATAGGGTTCTGCGACGAGAACGACGCCAAGGCGCGGCAGAAGGGGGCCGAGGTAGCAGCGTGGTACCTGGAGCAGAGCCGTCAGCGGTTCGTGCTGGAATGGGCCGGCGTTGACCGGGACGCGGTGCCGGAGGAATACCAGTTCTACGTGCAGGGCGGCGCGGTGCGCGGCGGTGGTCCCGCACGGCCCTCGGAGGACCCGCAACAGCAGAAACCACCCACGCCCGAAGAACTCCTGGCCGGCGGCGGCTACTGCGTGGGCGACCCCGACGCCTGCATCCGGGTGATCGAAGAGTTCGAGGCCATGGGCGTGGACGAAATCATGCCCATCTTCCAGGCCGGATACGCCACCCACGAAGAGGTGATGAACTCCATCCGCCTCTTCGGGGAATACGTGATACCGCATTTCCAGAACAAATAGACTAGCATGGATGCACAGGATATTCAGGATAAGCGAATCCTTATCCCATTTATCCTGTACATCCATGCTAAAAATATGGTGACATTTTTGATGACTACTGTTGAACGGTTGGGCAGGAATCCACAGACTGCGGGCGTGCGGAGAACGGGTACGCCGGTGGTGGCGGTGGTGGCGACGACGCCGGAGACGGTGCTGGCCGACGTGGAGCGGGCGATGCGTCTCGCCGGTGCGGAGCAAGTCCTGTCGCCGGAGCGCGAGACGCTGTTGAAGATCAACATCTCGTGGCAGCACTGGTATCCCGGATGCTCAACGACGCCCTGGCAGCTGGAGGGTGTCGTCTGCGCCCTGCAGAACATGGGACACCAGGGACTGATCGCCGCGCATAACGGGACGGTGGTCGTCGACTCCTTCGAGGGAGAGGTCAACAACAAGCACAAGCCGGTGCAGGACAAGTACGGCCTGCGCACGGTGCACCTGGACACGCCGCCGGAGCCGTGGGTGCGCTACGAGCCAAAGGCCGAAATGCTGGTCCTCGATGACATCTATCCTGAAGGCATCGAGATACCCCAGCTGTTCGCCGGCAAGAACATCGTCCATCTGCCCACCATGAAGACCCACGTCTTCACCACCATGACCGGTGCAATGAAGAACGCCTTCGGCGGCCTGCTGCACCGCAAGCGCCACTGGACGCACTCGGTGATCCACGAAACGCTGGTGGACCTGCTGGCGATCCAGCAGGAGATCCACCCCGGCATCTTCGCCGTAACCGACGGCACCTTCGCCGGCGACGGTCCAGGCCCCCGGGCGATGCGGTGGCACATCAAGAACCGCATCGTGGCCGGCGCCGACCAGGTGGCCGTGGACGCGGTGGTGGCGTCCATGATGGGGTTCGACCCGCTGTCCCTGCGGTTCATCCGCCTGGCCCACGAGCGCGGCCTGGGCATCGGCGATATGCGCGACATCGAGGTAGTGGGCGACGAACCCGACATCAGCCGCGTCAACTGGAACTTCGCCGACAACGAAAATACCTTCGCCAGCCGCGGGCAGAAGATGATCTACTGGGGCCCGCTGAAGCCCCTCGAAAACGCGCTGCTGCGGTCGCCGCTGGCCGGCTGGGCGTACGCGGCGAGCAACTTGTACCACAATGGGTATTGGCTGAACACGATAGGGAAGCGGCGGGTCAAGAAGGCGCTGAAGACGGAGTGGGGGCGGTTGTGGCTGGATTACTAGGCTGAGGGCGTGGTGTTGAAGTAGAATGGCCCGCGAGAGGTGACGGAGATGCATATCAGGCGGATAACCAAGCAGTCGCGGGCGTGGCCTTATACTCGGGAAAAGCATGAGTTCGTTCTGGACCCGCACGTCAACGTGTTCATCGGACCAAATGCTTGTGGCAAAACAGCTATACTCCGCGCTCTCGATCTTTGGCTAGGTGATATAGATCTAGATAGTGTAGAGGAGGCTGCTTCCTCAGGTTTCTGGCTCGGGCTTAGCGAAGACATGAGGGAGGAGATCGAGGCATTTCTACGCACGGGCGGGCACACCCCTGAAACACTCGATTTCGATGTACTTGATATAGGTGGATTGGAATACATATATTTTATGAAAGGCTTGTACTCTGATCGAGTGACTTTCATAGAAGCCAACCGGCGAGCTGCCAATCAAATCGGCTTTTTATCCACATACGAATGGGTACTCGCTCAGACAGAGGTGATGCTAGAAAGAGTTAGAGAAATAGTGTCGGATGATCCGGAAGATGCGTTTGACCCTCGTACAGTTGATAGGCGAATCGACAACCGCATGTACGAAATACTTCGGCATACCCCAGAAAGCGACGAATACGACGTGGTAACACTTCCGATTCTTGAAGAAGTTGAGCGACTACAAGGCAAGACAATTGTCGAAGTCGCCAAGGAGACTGGGCGCGATTTCCTTGAAATTTACGCTGCTTGCGGTGAACAAGCAGAACTATATTTTGGTCCAGGATTTTGGTCGATCATTCCCGATGAGGATGTGTTTATGCGGGCATCCGGATTCCAAAGCAAAGCATATGCCAACTTGATGCAAGCCATATGCCTTTCCTATTTTTGTGCCAGAGAAATATGTCCAGAGATCGTTGCGAAGGACTTGCCTTTAGACGATACGAGGATCATTGAAGACAAATCATCAGGTGGTATTCCATCTATCTCTGCCAGCAGGGATATCGGTGTGCGCATTAAGACGAATGACGTAAACAGTAAGGGCGGCTACTTAGATCCCCTCAAGGCTGAAGAACTCAGCTCCGGTACCGGGGAAACCATTTGGTGGATAAGGAAGCTCGCGAATACCCTCCTCAAAGCCAACAATTATAAATTTGGTTGGGATCAAAAACCCGGGGTGTTGCTGATTGACGAAATCGAAAACCATCTGCATCCGACCTGGCAACGCAAGGTAATCCCAGCGTTACGAAAGTATTTTCCCAATGTGCAAATTTTCGCGACCACACACTCGCCCTTTGTGGTAGCCGGGTTGAAGACGGGGCAGGTGCATCTGCTGAACCGGGATGCCAACGGCGTCGTTACGGCCACCACTAATACCGAGGATATCGTTGGGTGGACGGCGGATGAGATCCTGCGGACAATGATGGGCGTCAAGGACCCCACGGATGACGCCACCGCCCGGCACGCCGCAGAACTACGACGACTGCGTGATGAAGGGCCGCGAGATACTGCCGACGCCGAGGAGCAGAGGCTAACGCGGCTGCAAGAATTGCGTCGCCTGGTGGACCGGGATTTACTGGCCGGTGGGCCAGCCGCGGCACAGAGGGAGTCATTCGAGCAGCAGTTCGCCGAGGCCTTAGAGAATTACCGCCAATCTCGGGAATTGGGCCAGGAGAACGGCTAACCATGCATTCCGTTGAGCGCTCACTGGAGCCGGATTTTTTCCAGGAATTGCGTGCGATCTATGCTCGATGGGAGGACTTGGATGGCGGCGACCGCCAACGCATCCGCGATGCGCTAGCGAAGGATTTCGGTGCGACTTGCGCTTACTGTGAGTGCCCGTGCCAGAGCGTAACGGTACCCCACAAAAAGCCTGACGAGGAAAGCGTAGACCACTTCCGACCACGTGACCACTTCCGAAATCTTTGGCTCGACTGGCTAAACTTGGTATATGCCTGCCGACGGTGTAATCAAGCCAAAGGAAAAAACTGGCCAGGATTTGACGATACACTCGTGAATCAAGTACTGACCTTCGAAAATTCCAGGTACGTGCCCGTATCCGAGTACGTGAGCCCCAACAGCAACAGCGGCCATCTGCCGGCGGAGAATTTCTTTACTTACGACGCTGATACCGGCGAGATGAAGCCGGATGAACATTTGGACGTGGATTCAGAATGGTCCATGGCGCGGCGTACCATCAGGGACATTGACCTGAACGATAGCGGCATCGGGGAATACGAGGAGTCTCACTTATGGAACAGGCGCCTGCGGCAGCGGGCTTTGTTAGTTGAGAGAATCAGCGGTTTGGATAATTTTGACGCACAAGTAAACATCATGCTGGAATTCATGCTCCCTGATAAGCCATTTTCGTCCTTCATTCGGGCATACGCAAACCATCGGTTTCCTTTGCTCAGACAGATTTTTCAGTCGCGTTGATTACAGCGTGCAAGTCTAAACTGTTATCCCGCGCCGCCGCCGCCACGTCCTCATACTCCGGCGCCGCGCTGACCACCTCGCCCGCCAGCCACTTCCGCTTCACACGCATCGGGCCGTACTCCGTTTCCACCGTCACGACGTCCCGGTCGGCCACGTAGCGACCCACCGGGCGGACGCGGACCCCCAGCGTCGGCGTGTCCCGCAGGAACACCTCCGCCAGCCGGCTCTCCAGAGCCGCCGGACCCAATGCCGACAGCAGTACGCCCGGCCGGTTCTTCTTCATCTGGATCGGCGTGTGCCACACGTCCAGCGCGCCGGCCTCGAAGAGCCGCTCCATGGCGAAGCCCAGCTGCTCGCCCGTCGCATTGTCAAGGTTGGTTTCCAGCAGGATGACGTTGTCCTGCCAGCGGGCGACGGGAGCGGCCACGTCGGCAGTCTCCCCCAGCCACAGCCGCACCACGTTGGGGAACGCTGCCGGGTCCTTGCCGCCGACGCCTACCCCGATGCGGTCCAGCGTCATGGCGGGTTGGCGGTATTCGTCGGCCAGGGTGGTTATCAGGGCCGCGCCGGTGGGGGTGGTCAGCTCGCCGACGTTGGCGTGGAAGGGACGCTCCGGCGCAACGGGCGCGCCGGTGGCGGCGATGATTTCCAGCGTCGCCGGCGCCGGGTTGCTGTAGCCGCCGGGACGGCGTGGGCCCATTGCCTCGCCCAGCACCAGCGGCGATGCGTGGATGCGCTCAATGCCGAGCTGTTCCAACCCATGCACGACGCCCACCACGTCAACCAGGGTATCGGCAGTGCCCAGTTCGTGCAGGTGGATCTGGTCGGGGTCGTCGCCGTGGACGCGGGCCTCGGCAGCGAACAGTGCGTTGAGGACGGCGGCGGCGGCGGCGCGGGTTTGGCCAGACAGCGCATCTGCGCCGGCCACGGCGTCCAGCATCTGCTGCGGCGAGTATCTAGGTGCGGCGGACACGTCCACCAGGGCACGGGTGCCGCGCACTTCGCAACGGATTTCGTCGCCGGCGTTGATTGCCACGCCGGGGATGCCCAGGGCGGCGACAATCTCACGGAGGGCGTCCAGTGGCAAGCCGGCGTCGAGCAGGGCGCCGAGGAGCATATCGCCGCTGGCGCCGCCGACGGACTGGATGTAGGCGGTTTTCATCGTTGCCGCTTTGCCGCACTCGTCCGCAAAACGTCGTTCAGGCTTCCGGAGCGCAGGCCGCTGAGGTCCAACGACACCCACAGGTAGCCTAACGCTTTCAATTGCCGGGTTATCTCATCGCGATGGGCGAAGGCGGTTTCCATTTCGCCCGCTCCCACCTCGATGCGGCACAGCTTGTCGTGGTGCCGGGCACGGACTTCGCGAAGACCGAGGTCGCGCAGGATGTCCTCGGCGGCCTCGATGCGGTTGAGCGATTCTACTGTGACCGGCGTGCCGTAGGGGATGCGCGATGACAGGCACGGCTGGGCCGGTTTGTCCCACAGCGGAACGCCCAGCCAATGGGCGGCGGCGCGCACCTGGGCCTTGTCCATCTCCGCCTCCACCATGGGGCTGCGGATGTTGTGCTCGGCGGCGGCGGTCATGCCGGGGCGATAATCGCCGAGGTCGTCGGTATTCGCTCCGTTGGCAATCCAGGCGAAGCCTTCGGCGTCGGCCAGCGCGGCCAGTTGATCGTACAGCTCGGTCTTGCAGAAGTAACAGCGCTGAGGCGAGTTGGCGACGTAGCCCTCGCGCTGCAACTCGTCGGTTTGAATGATGCGGTGGTTGAGTCCGAACTGCGCGGCAACGCTTTCGGCGTCGGCCAGGTCGCGGGCGGCCAGCGCCGGCGAAACGGCGGTGACGGCAAGCGCCCGTTGCCCCAGCGCCCGTTGCGCGGCCACCGCCAGGAGGGCGCTGTCCACACCCCCGGAGTAGGCGACGATCACCGATTGCATGTCCGCCAGAATCGATTCCAGGCGAGAAAGGCAATCCGGAGGAGTCTCAGTACGTGAACGGATTGGTTCTGTCATAATATCCATCGTCTTCTGCAGCGCAGTGGTTGAAGCATTTTACTACAACGGGACCTGATACTGGTTCGGAGATTCGATAATGACGGTACAGAGCATCAGCGCCATTACGCTGGCAGTCCGCGATATGGCGAAAGCGGTGGCTTTTTACCACGACGCGGCCGGCATTCCCATCCTCTACGGTGGGCCGAACGCCGGATTTACCTCGTTCCAAGTGGGAGATGGCTATCTGAATCTGATTTTGTCGGACGATGTTGAAGTGCGTTGGTGGGGCCGCTGCATCCTATACGTGGACGACGTGGACGCGCATCACCGGCGCATGGTTGACGCCGGATATATGCCGGATGGGACGCCGGCGGATGCGCCCTGGCGGGAGCGGTATTACCACATCACCGACCCGGACGGACACGAGATAAGCTTCGCTCGACCGATTTCTTCGAGTTAGACCAGGCGATCACAACTCCAAGGCGTATAGATAGAGCGTCAAGCTGGTGTGGGGGAAGGCGTGGTCTTCCAGCTCGTGGTAGCCGCGATGTTGGAGGAAATCTATGGCGGCGGTCATGTGGTTGGCCGTCCATACGATTGCCCGGGCGTAGCCGGCGTCACGGCAGAAATCTTCGGCTTGGTCAAGTAACAGGGAGGCCACGCCCTGCCGGCGGGCGCTACGGTCAACGGCGAGCCGGCGGATTTCGGCTTCCTCATCGTCACGACGGTACGCGCCGATGCAGCCAACGGGTATCCCATCCAGCTCGGCAATCCAGAAGTTGCTGCCGGGACGCTGGAGGTAGCTTTGTTCGACGTGAGCAAGGTCGTGCGTCAGGGCGCCGTCCAGGTATTCCCTAAACCCCTCCCGGTCGGCCTCGTTATGGAAGTAGCTTTCGGCGAAGTCGTCCTGGGCGTGCGCAAACAGGTCGCGGACCGCATCGGCGTCGTCGGGTAGAAACTGGCGGACGGCGATCATAGCGTCACTACGTGTTGATCAGAAAGTTGATGATGTCGCCGTCGCGCACCGGATAGGTCTTGCCTTCGGAACGGAGGAGACCCTCCTTGCGTCCCTGGGCTATGCCGCCGCAGGCGCGGAAGTCGTCGTAGGAGATGACCTCGGCCCGAATGAAGCCTCGGGTGAAATCGGTATGAATGACGCCAGCGGCGCTGACAGCCTGCATACCGCCGGGCACGCTCCAGGCACGCACCTCGTCCGCGCCCACGGTGAGGAAGGATACCAGACCCAAGGTGCCATAGCTGGCGCGAATGACCTGCGACGTGGCCGCCTCACCCAAACCCAAATCCGAGCGAAATTCCTCGGCCTCCTCGGCCTCCATCACGCTCAATTCCTCTTCAATGCGGGCGCTGATGCTGACTTCGCCAACCCCCTGAATCAGGTTGGCGTCAATGTCCAAATCGCCGATGGAAGTATCGTCCGCACCTTCGTCGGTATTGAACACGGCGATGGCTTTCTTGTCCGTCAGCAGTTGGTAGTTGACCAGCACTGCCCGCTCGGAGGCGGTGAAGTTCTGTTGGCGGATTGGGATGCCACTCTCAAGGCCAGCGCGCGCCTTTTCCACGGTGTCCTTTTGGCGAACGACAGCGGGCCGGTCTGCCGGCTTGGTTTTGTTGAGTTGGTCGGCCAGGCGCGTCGAGGCCCGCTCGAGCACTTCCAGATCAGAGAAGGACAGCTCTCCCAGCATGGCTTCCAAGTCGCGGGCCGGGTCAACCACGCCATTGGGATGCGGCACGGCGTCGTTGTGGAAAGCCCGAACGACAATCAGAAAGGCGGTGGCGGACTGGAGAATGTTGCGGTAGCGGCCGCCGATGCCTTGGGAGCGGGCCATACCCTCCGGCCCGGGCAGGTCCGTGTAGCGGATTTCCGCCGGGACCATTTTGCGAGGATGATAGATCACGCCCAAATGATCCAGGCGCGGATCAGGTACCTTGACCACGCCGAGATGCATTTCGGTGGGGCTACCGGAAGCGCCGCTGGCGTCGGATTTGCCCAGGGTAAGGGCGTTAAAGAGGGTAGTTTTGCCCGACTGGGGCAGGCCAATAATTACGATGTCCATATCATTCAGGGAGTTTCACCGAGGAGAATTTGGAGGTATTCCGACGGGGTTATCGTTATCTGCATTGAGCTGCCCGCACACTCTTCAATCCGGGCTAACGCTTGGATTACACGCTGGCGCTCCTCTTTGCGGCCTTGCTGCAAGCCATCTTTATATCCCTGTTGAAAGCCCTCAATACGGCTTTGCTCGAGCCCTTGACGACGACCTTGCGCTATGCCCTCGTCGTAGCCTTTGCGCCGGCTACGCTCAAGGGCAGCCTCATGGTCTTGACGCGCCTTTTCGCGGCCTCCTTTTCCTTTGCGGCTTTGTTCTTCCAGCGCTCTTATTCCGTCCGGGATTAGCAGAACAACGAGGAGACCTCCGAGGGATTTGAGCGGGAGTCAGACGTTGCAATTGCCGATTCTGGTCAATCGGCGCCGGCTTTAGTTGCGGTTATCGGCTTCCGCTCGCACGATTTTGAGAATTTCGGGAGGCACCTGGTCACCCAACTGCGACACCTCATCAAGGATGCGCTGACGTTCCTCTTTGACGCCTTGTTTGATGCCTTGTTCTTTTATCTTTTTCCAGGCGGCGGGGATTAGCAGTACCATGCGACCGAATACCTCCAAAAGGATTGCCACTAGAAGGGCGACGCCGGCGGCCAGGGCAAAGATGGCAACCAGCACAAGCAATTCGTCTTTGCCGGTCTCTTGCAGAGGCCGGTATCGCCAAACGCCGAAACCTACTCCAGCAACGTACACCAAATAGTAGATTATCCAATAGCGATCGGCGATGTTTTTCAGCGGCTCCATTGTACTACAACCGCCGTCCGGGTTTAGCTAGCCAGTCGTGAGCACCACCGTCCCCGTCGATGAGAGGGAGCCACCGGTGCCATTGACGATACTGGTTGCCGCCGCTTGGTCCGACGAACCCTTTCGATGCACCTGGCGCTCGCCGCACTCACCGCGCAGTTGGCGCACGGCTTCCACCAGCAAGAAGCTCCCATACATACCGGGGTGGGAGTATGACAGGCCACCGCCGTTGGTGTTCAGCGCGAAGTCCCCGCCGGGGGCAGTCCGTTGGTTGGCGACGAAATCGGGGCCTTCGCCAGGACCACAGAAGCCCAGACCTTCAATCGTCACCAGCGTGGTGTAGGTGAACGAATCGTAGATCATCGTTAGATCAATGTCGTTGTGGCTCAGTCCCGCCCGTTCCAGCGACAACGGGCCGGTTTCCCGGGACCAGGTGGAGGTATGGTCCTGCATGAAACTGATGAGGTTGTGGTCGTGGCCTTCGGCCGCTCCCAGAACCCAAACCGGCTCCTTGCGGCAGTTTTGGGCCTTCTCGGCGGTGGTCACTATGATGGCCGCGCCGGAATCGGTGACCAGGCAGCAATCAAAAAGGTGGAATGGCCAGGCTACCCACCTGGAATTGTGGTAGTCATCGAATGACATCGGGCTGTCGTGCATATAGGCCACGGGGTTGAGATTGGCCCATTTGCGCGTGGAGACGGCGATCTCGGCCAGAGCCTGGCGGGTGCGCTCCTCGCCGTACTCGTGCATATATCGGGTGCAGGCCATGGCGTAGTTGATGGGCTGCCCGATCATGCCATACGGAGTTTCGTACTGGGCCACGGGCAGGTTCCGATCCGCCGGCACCGGGACGCGGGTGGAACGACCCGCCTGGCCGTGGGTAATGAGCACCGTGTCGCAGTAACCCGCACGGATCGCGGCGGCGGCGTGGGCGACGTGGATCACGAAGGAAGAGCCGCCGACCGAAGTGTTGTCGGTGAAGGACGGCTGCACGCCAAAGTATTCGGCGGTGGCCAGCGTGCTGAAACCTGCAGTCATCAGGCCGTTCACGTCCGACATCGAGAGGCCGGCGTCGGCGAGAGCGTTGTGCGCCGCCTCTGCGTGGTGCTGGAGGGAAGATTTGTTGGGGACGTTGCCCATCTCGTCGCTGGGCCAGCAGCGTCTGGGGGTGAACGTTGTCACGTTGCCCATCTCGTGGATTCAGCGACGCCGACGATGGCGATGTCTCGTTCGCGTTGTGCAGTGCTGGCCATGAAAATACTCCCCGTTGTTGACTTTGCCCGATTTCAAGCCAAAAAATAGTACAACATTCGGTGTTGGTCGACAATCGCCGGCCGCTGCGCAGTGTTCCGTCAGGCAGATGCCCGGTATTGCGCCTATGCTAGAATGAGGCCAGATCGGGTCGCTCCGAAAACCGGTCGGGTGCGGATATGCCACACAATTTCTGGATGATCAACTGCAACGAGCAGAATTACAACATTACGCGGGATTTGGGTTTCACCAAGCAGGGCCTCAAAGCCGAATACCGCCGGAAAGTCCAGCGCGTTGAGCCGGGCGACCGAATCATCTACTACGTGACCGGCACACGGGTGTTCACCGCGACGGCCACGGTCACCCAAGGCTACGAAGAGGTCAGTTCCGGGCCCTGGGAGAACGAGGGCAAGACCACTTGGCCTTACCGCATCGGCATCAAACCGAACGTAATTCTCAACCGGGACCAATACATCGAAGCCGGTCTGTTGGCTTTTCGGCTGGAATACGTGCGGAAATGGCCGCCCGAAGACTGGTACATGGCGTTCCAGGGCAACCTGCACCTGCTGTCCAAGAATGATTTTTTCTTACTTGAAGCCGAGATGCTCAAGCTGCGCGACGGCCGCGACCAGGGCCTGTTGCAAATTGACGCTGAACTTGCCGCCGAAGAAGAACGGTTGAGCACTCAAAGGGACCGGCGACGCAGAAGTCCCAACCGTTTCAACGGTCGGCCAAACCGGACCCGCAGCGATGACCCTGAGGGCAACCCCTCCCAAACTCCGGCCGCACTGCCGGCTATTGCGCCGGACTCGGCAAACGAGAATTCATCCGACGACAGCAACCGGCCCAACGGCAAAGCGCAACGCAATCCCAGGGCACGTACCGGCAACCGCCGGGCCGCGCCCCGTCGTTCACCGCGTTATGACAATGAGTGAGCCGGCCCCGCGTCCGCTAACGCTTGTCTGATTTCGGACCGAACGTCGTCATCATCTTCCGTCGCCGCGCTGCTGTTCAACGTTGCAACCGCTTCCGACCCACCGATGCGCCCCAGCGCCCAGGCGGCGTGCCGTCGTACCAGCGGCTCAGCAGTTTGCAAAGCCCGAGACAACGCCGCTACCGCAGCCGGATCTCCGAGGTTGCCCAGGGCTACACAGGCGTTTCGCTGCATACCGACCCGTTTGGCGCGCATGATGGGAGTGCCCGCGAACCGTTGGCGAAACTCTTCTTCGGTCATACCCAGCAGTTCGACCAGATCCACCGCGGCCAGATCCCGCCGCGCGAAGTTAGGGTCGCTGGTCACTCGGGCCTTGCGGTTCACCGGACAAACCTCCTGACAGATGTCGCAACCGAATACCCAATTACCCATCGGAGCGCGAAGTTCGAGCGGGATGGCGCCTTTGTGCTCGATCGTCAGATAACTGATGCACCGCCGGTTATCCACCACGTAAGGCGCGACGATCGCGTCGGTGGGGCAGGCCGGCATACACCGTGAACAATTGCCGCAAGTCTTGCGGAGGGGAGTATCCGCCGTGAGCGGCAGGTCGGTAATCAGTTGCCCCAGCAGTATCCAGGAACCGTAGGTCGGGTTCAGGACGTTGCCGTTTTTGCCGAACCATCCCAACCCGGCCCGAGCGGCGGCAGCCCGGTCCAGCATCGGCCCGTCGTCCACATACCAACGAGCGGAGACTGCTTCACCCAACCGGCCAGCCAGCTCCAGCGTCATTTGGCGCAGCCGGCGTTTCATCACGCGGTGGTAATCGCGGCCACGGGCGTACCGCGCAATGAGCCCTTCGCTCAATGTCGGTGGCGGCGGATCATCCCCCGACCAGTAGTTCCACCCCAACGTGATGACGGACCGCGCGTTGGGCAATAGTTCCTGCGGGCTGGAACCCCGCCGCACCCGTTGCTTGGTGAACCACGGCAGGCCATCCATCAGGCCGTCGTCGATACGGCGCAGCGCGATTTCTCGGTCGTCGAAGAAGTCGGCGGCGGAAGTGACGGAGACCAGGTCGAATCCGACTTCGTTGGCCAATTGGTCCACCAACCGGCGCAGGTCAGTCGGGTCGGGGGTATTCCCTGGGGTTCCCATCACAGGGGGGTTCCCATCACAGGTTCTCGCCCTGGTAGAGCCCGTCGTAGCCCGCGGCGTCCGGGCGGTTCAGCGGCAAAAAAACCAATTGGGCAACGCGAGCGTTGCGCTGCAAATGAATGCCGCGCGGGTGGTGCGCCACGAGCAAAGCCTGGGAGCGGCCGCTGTATCCGGCGTCCCAGACTGCGGTGTGCAGGGACACTCCCATTCGCAACAGGCTGGACCGGGGCCGGCCCAGCGCCATCAACCAATGGGGCAGGTTGACTACCTCATTGAACGTTATCAGGTAGGATCCTGGCGACAGATGCCACCAGTCGTCCCTGCCGATTGCCACGTCTCGGTATTCGGGCAGCCGCCGGTCGTCGTTGGCCACCCCCAAGCGGGAGTCACCTGCCAACGCGTTGATCCGAGCGATTCCGCCGACCGTCACGTCGAAGCCGTTGGGCTGCAGCTGCGCGGTTAAGTCGATGCACTCGGCGACCAGCGGCAAGCCGTCAGAGACGTTCACCAACGCTTTGATCGCCTCTCGGTTGAGCGCTCCCGCGAAAATTGTTTCGTCGTCGCTCATGTTGATCGACAATATACGGCCCGCCACATCGTGGTCTCCGACGATGCGGCGGGCTAGCGTGTTCTGCGCACGGGGTTAGTCGTGCATGAAGTCCTGGATGTCGGCGGGCAACGGCTCGTACTTGGGAATCTCGGTGATTACCGCCTGTGTCGTCAGCAACATTCCCGCGACCGATCCGGCGTTCTGGAGGGCTGAGCGGGTTACCTTGGCGGGGTCTATGATGCCTCGCGCCACCATACCCGTGTAGTCGCCCCGGTCGGCATCGAAGCCATAATCACCGTCGCCGTTGCGGACGTTCTCCACGATCACATCACCCTTGTAACCGGCATTGTTTGCGATGGTGTTCAGCGGCGCTTCCAAAGCATCGCGCACCAGGCGGATGCCCACGGCCTGGTCGCCGGACGCTCCCTGCAATATGCCGTCCAGGGTGGACTGAGCGCGCAACAGGGCAACTCCCCCGCCAGGAATGACGCCTTCCTCAACGGCGGCGCGGGTGGACGCCAAGGCGTCTTCGGTCCGGCTCTTCCGTTCGTTCAGCTCGGGTTCGGTGGCCGCGCCGACCTTGATAACGGCCACACCGCCGGCCAAGTTAGCCAACCTCTCCTGCAACTTCTCGCGGTCGTAGTCAGAGGTGGTGTCTTCGATCTGCACCCGCAGTTCAGAGACGCGGCCGGTGATGTCGTCCTCGTGGCCACGACCTTCGACGATGGTCGTTTCGTCTTTGGTAGCCACCAAGCGGCGCGCCGAACCAAGGTGCTCCAGCGCAATATCTTCCAGGCGCATTCCGGCGTCGTTGGTGATGACGGACCCGCCGGTCATGATCGCGAGGTCTTGCAGCAACGCCTTGCGGCGCTCGCCGAAACCGGGCGCCTTCACCGCCAGGCTGCTTACGGTACCCCTCAGCTTGTTGACCACCAGGGTCGCCAGGGCTTCGCCTTCCACGTCCTCGGCGATGATAACCAACGGGCGCCGGCCGCCCTGGGCAACCGCCTCCAGCGCGGGGACTACGTCGGCCGCGGACGATAGCTTCTGGTCGGTAAGCAGGAAGAGCGGCTCGTCCAGCGAAGCTTCCATACGGTCGGCATCGGTGATGAAGTGGGGCGACAGGTAGCCGCGGTCCAGCCGCATACCCTCCACCACTTCGAGCTCGTCGGTGAGCCCCTGGCTTTCCTCCACCGTGATGATGCCCTCGCGCCCCACCTTGTCCATAGCGTCCGCTATCAATTCTGCGATCGCTTCTTCGTGGGCGGACAGGGCGGCCACGCGGGCCACCTGCTCCCGGCTCTCAACGGCAACCGCCTGAGAGCTGATTGCATTGCTGACGGCTGACACCGCCTGATCGATCCCTGACTTCAAGGCCATGGGATTGGCGCCCGCAGCCACGTTCGTGAACCCACGCCGGATGATGGAACGGGCCAGTACAACAGAGGTCGTGGTGCCGTCACCGACTACCTCGTTCGTCTTGGCAGCCGCCTCTTTCACCACCTGCGCTCCCATGTTTTCATAGGGGTCGGGAAGTTCGACTTCCTTGGCAATGGTGACGCCGTCGCTGCATACCACCGGCAAAGTCCAAACGCGACCCAGGATTACGTTGCGGCCACTGGGACCCAACGTGAGCGCTACTACTCGACCCAATTGGTCGACGCCGCTCATCAGGCTTCGTCGGGCATCTTGATCGAAAATCAGCTGTTTTTCAGGCATTACTGGAATCCTCCGACGTCGAGGTGTTGGTAAACGCAATTCGGAATATTGTAGCGGGAAAACCCGTTCCCATAGCGTGTTGTCGGCACGAGTTTTAGCACAACAATTGTCTTGCAACAGTGCCGGAATTGTCAACCTGATTAGTGCCTCACGCGTACCCACTTTGTTAGACCAGTGGGGCGTGGCCCGCTGTCATACATAGGACTTACACAGTTGAGCACGGCGTATCATCGGAAGGCACCCTCATGCTGCTACAAAACCCCTTTGCGTTTCTGCGCTTTTGCGTTAAATCCCCTGCCGGCAAGCCCAGTGCGTAAGTCCTATGTCATTGCGAGCGCAGCGTGGCAATCTCGTCGGCGTGGCAAGGTCGTTTGGGCATGGTTGGCGAATACCGGAACCGGATTGCCACGTGGTTCGACAAGCTCACCATGAGCGGCGCTCCTCGCAATGACAAGTGGGTACGCATGAGGATTAGTGCATGGCGACAGACCAATACTCCCGGCACGGCCTTAACCGGGTGATGACAATTTGAGCCGCCTTTGATACCATCTAGCGGCGATATCAAAGTACAGGAGCGTTTCTTTTGCCAGCCCGAAAGGCCCATCGACAATCTGTTAAGCGCAATTCCCGCAACATGAGCGTACGCCGCGCCACCCGGACCGCCATCGGTCAAGCTCGCCGGGCGGTTGGCGACGAAACACCCGAGTCTGAAGAGGCCGTCCGGAAAGCCATGAGCCTTCTGGATATAGCGGTGCGAAAGGGCGTGCTCCACAAGAATAACGCTTCGCGGCGCAAGTCCCGACTGGCCCTGGCCCTGAATAAATCCGGCAGCGGGTAACCCGTTTCCTGCAACTTGCTTCCGTGGGCGTCCGGCCCAACGGTGGTTTCTTTAGGGTTTCCAGACGTGACTGTTGCCGGTTGACAAAACCCGTGGCAGTGCATAGCATGTCAGTGCCGAACATTAGTTTGTTTCAGCCAATTGGCCGCCCGAAGCACGGAGGTATACGCTATGCCACCCAAGAAAACCCTGCGCCCACGCCAGCAGCGCATCCTGCAGTTCATCGAACAGTTTCTGGACGATAACGGTATTCCTCCCACGGTACGGGACATCCAACGGGGTTGCGACATCAGCAGCACTTCCGTGGTCGATTACAACCTGCGCCTCATGGAGCGGGATGGCTATCTGAAACGCCGCTCCGAGGTGGCCCGAGGTATCGAGCTCCTTGATGAGACCGGCCACCCGGTCGCCAACGGCGCCGCCCGCGTCCAGATCGTAGGCAACATCGCCGCCGGTGAACCCCTCCCCGCCTTCTCATCAGAAGGAGCCGGCTCCGCGGCCGAATTCGACATCGTTGAAGTCCGGCCCGAATTGAAGAAGCGGCACGGCACACTCTATGCGCTGTCAGTCAAGGGCACGTCAATGATTGACGCTCTGATTGATGACGGCGACGTGGTGGTGATAAAACCCACCAGCACCGCGAGCAACGGCGAGATGGTCGTAGCGTGGTTGAAGGAAGAAGAGGAAGCCACTCTCAAAAAGTTCTACCGAGAGGGCAACACGGTCCGGTTGCAACCCGCCAACAGTACCATGGACCCGATTTACGTGGACGTCGCAAACGTGGAGGTCAAAGGCCGCGTCGTAGAAGTCCTGCGCCAGTTCTGACGCAGTTTGCGATCAGTTGCGACTGTTGGATAACGCTCCGTAGGTTGCCACAATGAACGGCACGCAGTAGGTAAGCGGTATCTTCCACGCCAGCGCTCCCGCCAGTTGGCCAGACAGGAGCGTATCGCCCTGATTCAGTGCGGTGAGCGCCGTGCCCACCACCGCACTGGCAATCAATGACCGGCGCAACATGGGCCAGTGTCGTAGCGCGCACCGGAAGCACTTAGTGATGCCGTGAGTTCCGCCACGGGGCCGGAAGGTATAGGTTGCGGCGCGATTGATGCGGCGTTCGCACCGCTGGCACGAGGTGTCGGACACGTTCATCGCCATAGCGCCGTTGCTAGAGCGACGGTGGCGCGTAAGGCGACGGTTTTTCGGAATGGAATACGCGGGTAGGACGCCACAATCCATCGGTTTGGCAGTCCAGCAGCGCCAAGAAGACGCCGTCGAGGTCGTAAGCCCGCTTTTGTTGACCTACGTCCGCCAATTGGTCGCCGGCCGATGCCAATATCGCTTGTCCGTGCTGAACCGACCAAGCATCGGACCTGCCCAGCCGCACCGCCGGCAGTTGCCGCAGCGCCCAATCCACCGGTTGCAGATATTGTCGCCACCCGTCCGTGCTGGCGGCATGCTCCAGCACTTCCAACGTCACGGCGTCGGCGGCCCAAAATCCTCCACACGACAGCCGGTTGAGTTCGCTTACATACCCTCCGCAGCCCAGGGCCTGACCCAAATCGTGGGCGATTGAACGGAGGTAAACGCCTTTCCCACACTCCACCGACAACCCCAGGTAAGGCAACGCAATCTCGTCAATGCTGATGCTGCGGACCACCACTTGCCGCGAAGGACGGGTTACCTCTTTGCCGGCGCGAGCCAGGTCATAAAGACGCCGACCATCGATCTTGATGGCGCTGTACATTGGAGGCACCTGGTCAATGACTCCGACAAACTTTTGCAGCGCCGCAGCGATTTCACTACGGCCCAACTCAACGGCATCGTCAATCCGCGTGATGTCTCCTTCAGCGTCATAGGTATCGCTCACCGCGCCCAGGCGCACGGTCATCCGGTAGCGTTTCGTCCCGGCCACGACCTGCTCCATCAACCTGGTAGCCTGCCCGAAGCAGATGGGTAACACGCCTGCTGCCAGCGGGTCCAACGTCCCCGCGTGGCCCACTTTCTTGCGCTGCCCGGTGATACGCTTCACCCGGCGCAACGCATCCATGGACGTGATGCCGACGGGTTTGCGAAAATTCAGGAACCCATTGGCCGTCGGCTCTTTCGGACCCCCAGTGACCATGAACTCACGCGCGTCCCATGGGTTGGGCAGCGCCTTGGTCACCAGCCGGTCCGGACATGTCCAGATTATCGATGATGCGCATCAGGCGGTCGGCTTCCTGCATGGCGTCATCCAGAGCGAATTTCAGGAAAGGCACGTAACGCAGAGACACCCGGTTCCGCAACTCCCGCCGCAGGTAGGACGCGGAAGACTGTATCCCTGCCAGCGCTTCCTGGCGTGTGGACTCGTCGCCCATGACACTGATGTACACCCGCGCGTTGCGCAGATCGGGCGCCGTTTGCACACGGGAGATCGTGATGATCCCCTTGAGTCGGGGATCATTCACGTGCGAGGCTATCAGGTTAGCGATCTCTTCGCGCAGCAGCCCGTTTACTCGCTCAATTCGCCTGCGGTCGGCCATGATTACCTCTCAGCGGCGGTGTCGGTCGCCTAATTCGCGCGCTCCATCCGGACCGCTACGATAACATCGCCTTCCTCAAATTCGTTGTAATCGCCCAGCACGATACCGCAATCCGTGCCGGCCGTGGCCTGGTTGACCTCGTCTCGGAAGTGGCGGAGGCTGTTGATTTCCGTCTCCACCATGATGTCTTCCTCGCGCATCACCCGCACGGAGCCCTGGCGCATGATGCGGCCGTCGAGCACACGGCAGCCAGCAATGCGGACGCCACGCCGGCCGGGGAAGACTTCGCGGATTTCCGCGCGCCCTATGACCACTTCCCGGTATTCCGGTTCGAGCATCCCCTGCAGGGCTTGTTCAACGTCTTCCAGCAGACGATAGATGATCCGGTATTCCCGAATCTCAACGCCCAGCCTTTCGGCGGTGCGCTCGGCTCCGACCTCAAATCCCACGTTGAAGGCAAGGACTATCCCACCCGAGGCCGCCGCCAGTTGCACGTCAGAATCGCTGACCGCCCCCGAACCGGCATGGATAACTCGGGCTTTCACCTCACCATCGGACAGTTTCTCTACTGATTGGACCACGGCCTCGACACTGCCCTGTACGTCGGCTTTCAGCACCAGCACCAGTTCCTTCACGTCGCCGGCGTCGATCTGCTTGACCACGTTGTCCAGGGTCAACACGGTATCGAGGTTACTCGCGTTGGGGCGGTTAACGTGTCTGGTGGCCGTTTGTCGCGCGGTGCGCTCGTTGGGAACGACTTTCAGGATGTCGCCGGCCTCCGGAGTGGCGTTCAGGCCAATGATGACTCCGGGCGAGCCGGGGGTGATGGTATCCATCGATGCGCGGCGCTCGTCCGAGATGGCCCGTACCCGTCCCCAGGCGGCGCCGGCGACTATGTGATCGCCAACCCGCAGCGTGCCGGCTTGTACCAACACCGTGGCCGTGGGACCGCGGCGCCGGTCAAGGGTGGCCTCCACGATCACGCCGGCCGCCGGACGGTCCGGGTTCGCCCTGAGTTCCATGATCTCGGACAACACCGACAGGTTCTCTAGCAGGTCACCCACGCCTTCGCCGGTTTGCGCGGAGACGGGAACCGCGATCACGTCGCCGCCCCACTCTTCCACCAGCAGGTTGCGCTCGCTGAGCTGGCGTTTGACCACGTCCGGTTGGGCAGCGGGCAAGTCCATCTTGTTGATTGCAACTACGATGGGCACTTCCGCAGCACGGGCGTGGGAGATGGCTTCGTCGGTCTGAGGCATGATGCCGTCATCGGCCGCAACCACCAATACCGCTATGTCTGTTACGCGCGCGCCTCGGGAACGAATGGCCGTGAACGCCGCGTGGCCAGGGGTATCCAGGAAAGTGATGGGGTGGTCATCTCGTACCACCTGATACGCGCCGATGTGCTGGGTGATGCCTCCAGCCTCTTTTTCCACGACGGCGGAATTGCGAATGTAATCCAGCAGGCTGGTCTTTCCGTGATCGACATGCCCCAGGATCGTGATGACCGGGGGACGCGGCTGCAGCATATCGTTCCCGTCATCATCCGCTCCGGCGTGAATCGCCCCCGTATCTTCCACCTGTTCCGCCAGCTTGGTCCGGACGCCGTAAGCGGCGGCGGCAACGGTCGCCACTTGGTGATCGATCACCTGGTTGACCGCGACCATGATGCCGTGACGCATCAACTGCTTGATTACGTCAACGGGAGATTGGTCCAGCAGTTCGGCCAACTCTTTCACCGTCAGCGCTTCGGGCAGGGTGAGATTACGGGGCCCAGGCCGCCGCGGCTCTCCGCGCCGAGTGCGCCGAGACGCTGAGCGTTGTTCGCTGGTAGTAGTCATTTAAACACCTCCTCCGACGGAACACCGCCGCGTCCGGGCAAGATACCCGGCCGCGATTTTATTCCGTTCGCCGGGCCGGCGACAGAACATCGCCGGCTCCGGCGGGGTACACACCGGATGCGACAGTTTCGATGAAGTACCGTTTCAAAGAGTCGAGATCGCCGTCGGACACCGGGCTTCTCAATTTTCGTTCCAAAATCCTGCGAACCAACCCTTTTTCCCAACATGTGGCTTGATAGCACAGATAGGCGCCTCGGCCGTTGTTACGGCCGGCCGGGTCAGCGTGAACCGAACCGTCCGGTGCGCGTACGATCCGCAATAGCTCGCCCTTGGTCACCTTGCGACCACAGGCGATGCAACTGCGTTCCGGGATGTGTCGCGCTCTGGGAATAAGGGCTGTCCGATCCGAAGTTTTGGGCGGCGTATCTGCAAAGCTCGGCGTAGGGCCTACCGGCGGCGTGGACCCGGGCCTCGAGCCCCCGGCACGTTCCCGCCACGGCGGTTCGCGCCCCCGCCTCGCCGGCGACGCCGATCCCCACCCCTGAACTCGCCAACTATGTCTTCCGCAAATCTGATTTTCCCTGCGTCGGGCGCCAGATTGGGCAAACCAGCCAGCAGGTCGGCCATGTCTTCGGCCGGTTCCTCTTCTTCCTGCTCGTCCTCGTAGTCTAGCTCATCGTCTTCATCATCGGCGACATCGTCGACAGTAAAGGTCTCCGGCGCGTCTACACTCGGGCCAACGGCTTCCGCCGTGGGGGCCGGCTCCGTGGCCGGTTCAGGGGCCGCTGCTGCCGCGGCTTCTTCGGCAATCAGGGCTTCCAGCGCAGCATCTTCTTCGGAGTCGATTTGGGCTGTCGCAACGTCGACAGTGGCAATCTCAGGCGCGACATCCATAACCGGTTCCTGAATTTCGTCGCCGATAACCGCAGCTTCCTCAACCGGCGCTTCAACCAGGGCTTCGCTAGTCTGCGCCTCAGGCGGCAATTCCGGTTCAGGTTCGGAGATCAATCCGGTTTCCGCGATGGCCGCTTCGGCGGCTTCAGCCACGGGCATGACCTCAGCGTCCCCTTCCTGCTCGACAGACAGCTTGGCGGCTTCCTCCTCGGCGGCGATGCGGGCCGACTCCTGCGCGGCCATGCGGGCGGCCTCCTCGGCGGCCATGCGGGCCGATTCGGCGGCACGAGCAACGCGCAAAGCTTCCCATTGTTCGACGTTCTTGATGTCAAGACGCCAACCCGAAAGCCGGGCGGCGAGCCGGGCGTTTTGTCCGTCCCGCCCGATAGCCAACGACATCTGATTTTCCGGCACCACTACGTATGCGGTGTTATCGTCCGGCTCCGGCTCAACCAGTTGTACTTCCGCCGGACTGAGAGCCCTTTTGATGAGTTCCCTGGGGTCGTTGTTCCATTCGATGACGTCGATCTTCTCGCCCTGCAACTCGTTAACGATGCTCTGTATCCGGTTCCCGCGCAGGCCGATACATGAGCCAACCGGGTCAACGCCTTCCTGGTTAGAGGACACCGCCACTTTGCTGCGCACCCCTGGATCTCTGGCTATAGAGCGAATTTCAACGGTTCCGTTGCCGATTTCAGGAACTTCAGATTCCATCAGGCGCCGTAGCAGGTCGCGATGGGCACGGCTGACGATCACCTCCGGCCCCCGGGTCGTTTGCTGGACTTCGACCAGCAGCACTTTGAGGTTCTGGCCCTTTCGATACCGCTCGCTGTTTACCTGGTTGTCCGGTCGCATGACCCCACGAGCGCGGTTCTGGTTCTGAGCCTGATGCGGGTTCAGATTGACGAATACTGTAGGGCCCTTTTCAATGCTCTCAATGTTGCCGCTGATGATCTCGCCCTGATAGGCCGAGTATTCCTCGAAGATTTTTTCCCGCTCGGCTTCGCGAAGGCCCTGCATCAAGACTTGCCGGGCAGTTTGCGCGGAGATGCGGCTGGTGTCGTAGGACACCTCCTGCGCCTCGGAAACCTCACTGCCGACTTGCGCGTTCGGTTCGAACTTGAGGGCGTCGGCGAGAATGATCTGCGTTTCCGGGTCGTCTACTTCCTCGACCACGCTGAGGAGCGGGAAGATACTGATGTCTCCGGTGTTGGGGTTGAGCTTCACCGCGAGATTTTGGGCTCCGGCCACCCGGTCCCGACGGAACGCGGTGGCAAGCGCCACCTCCACCTTGTCGAGCACGAGTTCCTTGCGCAACCCTCGTTCGGCGGATAACTGATTCAACGCCATCATAAAATCGCTTTTCATCGTCGTCCTCCGCCGGCGGTGCCGCCAATAAATTCGACGCGCCCATCAGATTCACAACAATAAAGCGGGTTTACGCCCCGCTTTCAAAACCCGTGAACCTCGCGTTGCAGACTGGAGAGCGGGCACTCACCAAACATCCTGCAACGGGGCGTTATGTCGCCGCATTATAGCATCGCTGCGCGACGGGGGCAAGGGCAGATTGACACTCAGTGCCCGCACGGTTTGGCGGATGCCACCGTATCCCCGCTACAAAAACGCCGTCGCATGGCCGTACATTCACAATCGCGGAAATCGCAAAATAGCCGATCGTTCTGCGATGCCTTTCACCTGATCAGCATCGCATCGCCAAAGGAATAAAACCGATATTCCCGCCGCACTGCTTCCTCGTACGCCGCCAGAATGCGCTCCCGACCCGCAAAGGCCGAAACCAGCATCAGCAGGGTAGAACGAGGCAGGTGGAAGTTGGTCAGCATGGCGTCCACCAACCGGAACCGGTGACCGGGCAGGATGAACAGGTCGGCGTCGCCGGTGGAGGCCCGGATTTCCGTCGTGCCGTGATTGGTCAAGGGTTCGGAATGGGCGTCGCGAGCCGCGTGCTCCAACGTGCGGACAGTGGTCGTCCCCACTGCGATGATGCGACGACCTTCCCGGCGGGCCGCATTGAGCAGGACGGCGGTCTCTTCCGGAAGTTCGTACCGCTCGGTATGAATCTTGTGCTCGGTGATGTCCTCGCCGCGCACCGGACGGAAGGTGTCCAGCCCCACGTGCAGCGTCACCCACGCCGTCGTTACCCCCAGGTTACGTATCTCGTCCAACAACTCGTCAGTGAAATGCAGGCCAGCCGTGGGCGCGGCGACGCTGCCCGGCGCGTCACCGTACACGGTTTGGTAACGTTCGGGGTCTGAGGGAGTTTCCCTGATGTAGGGCGGCAGCGGGAGTTCCCCCAAGCCGTCCAGTACCGCCTCGTCCGAGAGACGAACGATTCGCAACCCGTTTTCCTGCGCCTCCAAGATTTCGGCAGTCGCCGAAGTGCTTAACTCACGGTCGGCGGATATCACCACTTCCGCGCCCACGCGCAAGCGACGCCCGGGTCGGCCCAAAGCCTGCCAGACACCCGGCCCCTGCCGGCGTACCAGCAGCAACTCTACCGTGGCGCCGGACCGGGTTTCGATGCCATGCAGCCGGGCCGGTATCACGCGACTCCGGTTGAACACCATCAAGTCGCCGGGACGCAGGTACTCCGTCAGATCCCGGAACCGGCGGTGTTCGATGTGGACGCCCGGCCGTTGACGATCCAGCACCAATAGACGCGACGAATCCCTGGGTTCCGCGGGAGTCTGAGCAATACGTTCCTCGGGGAGAACGTAGTCGAAATCACCGGTTCGCCCTGGCTTCATAATCAATCTGGGCGGCGGCGGGCGGCCTCCAGCGTGTTGCTGAGCAGGACGGCGATGGTCATGGGGCCGATGCCGCCGGGAACCGGCGTGATAGCTTCAGCCTTGGCGGCCACCGGCTCGTAGTCAACGTCGCCAACCAGCCGGTAGCCCCGGCGGCGGGTGGCGTCATCCACCCGGTTGATTCCCACGTCGATGACCACAGCGCCATCGCGCACCATCTCGGCGCCGATGGCTCTCGGGACGCCCATTGCCGCCACGAGGATGTCCGCCTGGCGGGTTATGTCGGGCAGGTCGCGAGTTTGCCGGTGGCACACGGTCACGGTGGCGTTGCCGCCGGTCGCTCGCTGCATGAGCAGAGCCGCCAACGGCTTGCCCACGATGTTGCTGCGGCCCACAATCACGACGTGCTGGCCGGCGGGGTCGTACCCGGAGCGAAGCAGCACCTGTTGGACTCCGGAGGGAGTACAGGGCAGGAACGCGGGTTCGCCCTGCAACATCCGGCCTTGGCTGATGGGATGCAGGCCGTCCACGTCCTTTCGGGGGTC
Organism: Dehalococcoidia bacterium; assembly: GCA_965197635.1. Classification (GTDB taxonomy): domain Bacteria; phylum Chloroflexota; class Dehalococcoidia; order Lucifugimonadales; family UBA3495; genus Bin87. The sequence continues at coordinate 720,058 of CBDANN010000008.1, read as the reverse complement.
AACGCGCTCAATGACGGCGGCTTCCTCCAGATGGTCCGGCAACGGGAGTTGCACCAGGATACCGTGGAAACGGAGGTCGGCGTTCAGGCCGTCAACGAGGGCAAGCAGATCAGGTTGGGATGTATCGGAGGGCAGGTGGAAGATTTCAGAGAATACGCCGGCTTCGCCGCAGGCCCGGCCCTTGTTGCGGACATAGACGGCAGATGCGGGGTCGTCTCCCACCAACACGGCGGCCAAGCCTGGGGTGATGCCGGCGTTGGACCTCAGTTCGGCGACGCCGGCGGCGACCTCGGCACGTAGGCCGGCGGCGATCTCGTTTCCGTTGAGCACGTGGGCGGTCATGGTTAAGGGAAGGAAGGGATTATCCCAGATCAAACACGTACTGGCGCACTGGAAAGACAAAGCCGGGCAGCACGTCTTCACCATCAAGCGTTTCCGGGTCTTCCACAAGTTGCGGCTCCGGTTGTCCGGCTCGATATACGTACACCCGGCGGTTGCGGGTGTCGATCAGCCAGCCGAGGCGGGAGCCGCCGGCCATCCAGATTTGCATCTTGTCTTCCAAAAGACGCAGGTCGTCAGTGCGGGAACGGATTTCCACTATGAAGTCGGGTACCCCCTCAATAATTCTGACCCGCTGTTCTGATGGCAAGGCGTCGTACCGCTCCCGAGTCATCCAGGCGGCATCAGGGCCAAGTGTTGCGCCGTTGGACAGGCGGAAGCGAACCGTTTGGGGATATGCTACGCCGAAGTGTGCAATCTCCCAATTGCACAGAAAAGTGTACGCATATCCCTCTTGTCGGCTACCATGCGCTCCGGTCATAGGTAGTATCAGTAGCTCCCCTTGGGCGTTGACTTCCATTTGGTACAGGTCGTTCTGCTCGCAGAATTCGATGAATCGGGTCGGGAAATCGTCCGCCCGGTGGTCGATGCCCAGGGGGGCCAACTTCAAACGGATGGTCCCCAACGGCTCCGCCGTTTCAATACCATCGGGTGTGGGCGCCGCAGCTGAAGTAGTCGGTTTCGGTTTAGTAGTCATGGCAACCGCTTTACGCTCACGGGAGGTCGAAAATGTACTGCCGCACCGGAAAGACAAAGCCGGGCAGCACGTCTTCACCATCAAGCGTTTCCGGGTCTTCCAAAAGTTGCGGCTCCGGTTGTCCGGCTCGATAGACGTACACCCGGCGGTTGCGGGTGTCGATCAGCCAGCCGAGGCGGGAGCCGCCGGCCATCCACAGTTGCATCTTGTTCTGCAATGGGCGGAGGTTGTCGGTACGGGATCGAATTTCCACCACGAAAGCCGGCGCGCCTTCGATGACGGTTTCCTGCTGGAGGGAAGTCTGGACGTCATAATGTTCCTGGGTCAGCCAGGCGGCACCCGGCCCCCTGATGTCTCCGGAAGGCAGGTGGAATCGGCTGGATTGGGAAGCGCCGATGCCCCCGTTCGGCAACTGCCAGTGGGTCACAAAATAGTTCAGATAGGTTTCTTGTCGGTTGCCACGGAATCCAGTCATAGGCAGTATTAGAAGCTCCCCAGCAGCGTTGACTTCCATTTGGTACAGGTCGTTCTGCTCGCAGAATTCGATGAACCGGGTCGGGAAATCGTCCGCCCGGTGGTCGATGCCCAGGGAGGCCAACTTCAAACGGATAGTCCCCAACGGCTCCGCCATATCCATACCATCGGGTGTGGGCGCCGCAGCTGAAGTAGTCGGTTTCGGTTTAGTAGTCATGGCAACCGCCTTACGCTCACGGGAGGTCGAAAATGTACTGCCGCACCGGAAAGATAAAGCCGGGCAGCACGTCCTCGCCATCAAGCGTTTCGGGGTCTTCCAAAAGTTGCGGCTCCGGTTGTCCGGCTCGATATACGTACACCCGGCGGTTGCGGGTGTCGATCAGCCAGCCGAGGCGGGAGCCGCCGGCCATCCACAGTTGCATCTTGTTCTGTATTGGGCGGAGGTTGTCGGTACGGGATCGAATTTCCACCACGAAAGCCGGTGCGCCTTCGATGACGGTTTCCTGCTGGAGGGAAGTCTGGGCGTCAAAATGTTCCTGGGTCAGCCACGCGGCATCCGGCCCCCTGATGTCTCCGGAAGGCAGGTGGAAGCGGCTGGAAGCGGAAGCCATAATCCCTCCATTCGCCAACTCCCAAATGCCCAGGAAAACGGTCATATACCCTTCTTGTCGGTTGCCACGGAATCCGGTCATAGGCAGTATTAGCAGCTCCCCAGCAGCGTTGACTTCCATTTCGTACAGGTCATTCTGCTCGCAGAATTCGATGAATCGGGTCGGGAAATCGGGCGCTCGGTGGTCAATGCCCAGCGGGGCCAACTTCAGGCGGATGGTACCATCCGGTTCCGCCGTTTCAATACCATCGGGTGTGGGCGCCGCAGCTGAAGTAGTCGGTTTCGGTTTAGTAGTCATGGCAACCGCTTTACGCTCACGGGAGGTCGAAAATGTACTGCCGGACCGGAAAGACAAAGCCGGGCAGCACGTCTTCGCCGTCAAGGGTTTCGGGGTCTTCCAAAAGTTGCGGCTCCGGTTGTCCGGCTCGATAGACGTACACCCGGCGGTTGCGAGTATCAATCAGCCAGCCGAGGCGGGAGCCGCCGGCCATCCACAGTTGCATCTTGTTCTGCATTGGGCGGAGGTTGTCGGTACGGGATCGAATTTCCACCACGAAAGCCGGCGCGCCTTCGATGACGGTTTCCTGCTGGAGGGAAGTCTGGGCGTCAAAATGTTCCTGGGTCAGCCAGGCGGCATCCGGCCCCCTGATGTCTCCGGAAGGCAGGTGGAAGCGGCTGGAAGCGGAAGCCATAATCCCTCCATTCGCCAACTCCCAAATGCCCAGGAAAACGGTCATATACCCTTCTTGTCGGTTGCCACGGAATCCGGTCATAGGCAGTATTAGCAGCTCCCCAGCAGCGTTGACTTCCATTTCGTACAGGTCATTCTGCTCGCAGAATTCGATGAATCGGGTCGGGAAATCGGGCGCCCGGTGGTCAATGCCCAGCGGGGCCAACTTCAGGCGGATGGTACCATCCGGTTCCGCCATTTCCATACCATCGGGTGTGGGCGCCGCAGCTGAAGTAGTCGGTTTCGGTTTAGTAGTCATGGCAACCGCTTTACGCTCACGGGAGGTCGAAAATGTACTGCCGGACCGGAAAGACAAAGCCGGGCAGCACGTCTTCGCCGTCAAGGGTTTCGGGGTCTTCCAAAAGTTGCGGCTCCGGTTGTCCGGCTCGATAGACGTACACCCGGCGGTTGCGAGTATCAATCAGCCAGCCGAGGCGGGAGCCGCCGGCCATCCACAGCATCATCTTGTTTAGGAGCGGACGAAGATCGTCGGTGCGCGAACGGATTTCTACTACGAAGTCGGGGGCGCCTTCCACGACCCGGTTCCATTCCGCGTCGCCCAGGGCGTCGAACCGTTCCTGTGTTATCCACGCCGCGTCCGGGCCCCGGATCTCTCCGGACGGTAAACGAAAACGCACGGTTTGAGACGACGCGCTGCCGCCGTTGGCCAGCTCCCAACCGACCAAAAAGTGGGTCATGTAAGATTCTTGCTTGTTTCCGCGGTATCCGGCCATGGGTAGTATCAACAAGTCTCCGTTAGCGCTGACCTCCATTTCGTACAGGTCGTTCTGTTCACAGAACTCGATAAACCTCTCCGGGAAGTTATCCGCTCGGTGGTCGATGCCCAAAGCCGCCAGCTTCAGCCGGACGGTTCCGGTCCGCTCAGCCGCCTCGCCGCCATCGGCGCGCACGGTGTTGACGGTGGAAATAGGTTTCGGTGTGGTGGTCATGTAGGGCTGCGGCCATCGCCAACTTTGGAGGGTTCCATCATACCATCAGGTTTGTCCAGTCGGCGTTTGCCAACGGCAGGGAATGTCCCTACAATGCCGGCCATGCGTATCGTGTCTCTGCTGCCCAGCGCCACCGAAATCGTCTTCGCCCTCGGACTCGGCGACTCCCTGGTGGGCGTGTCTCATATGTGTGACTATCCGGCAGCGGCCAGAGGGTTACCCATCGTCAGCCGCAGCATACGCAGCAAGTCCCACCTTGTCCAGCGCGGCAATCGACGCCATCATTCAGCAGGCGCGGGCTACGGGCAATCCGCTGTACATCATCGACGGCGATCTAATGCGACGGTTGCAACCCGACCTGATTCTAACCCAGGAGCTTTGCGAGGTTTGCGCTATCGGAGCCGGCTCAGTATTTGAGACCGCAGCCCGAGTACTGGACTATTCGCCGGACATATTGAGCATACGACCAGCCGGCCTTGACGATATTTTCGACAACGTACGACGTATCGGCGAGGCTGCCGGCGTGCCGGACAGATCCGCACAGTTGGTGGCCCAACTACGGCAACGCACTGAATACGTCGCCCAACGCTCCTCCCCACCGTCCTCCAGCAAGGAGCGGCGCCCCAAAGTGTTCTGCATCGACTGGCTGGAACCGTTGCGCAACACCGGACAGTGGACACCTGAATTAGTAGAACTGGCGGGCGGCGAAGAAGGTCTGGCGGAAAAATGGGGCAAATCGCGAGAAGTGGGTTGGGACGAAGTGTTGGACTACCAACCCGACTACGTGATGGTGATGCCCTGTGCATTCAACATGGATCGCACCATCGCCGAAACGGCCCGCTTGTTTGACCGACCCGAATGGAACGCCCTGGAAGCCGTGCGGGAAGGACGGGTGTACCTCTTCGACGGCCAGATACCCAGTAGGCACGGCCCGCGGGTGATTGACGTCCTGGAAGGACTGGCCGAAGCGATGCGCCCGGAGCGGTTCGCCGGACTCACGCAGCCGGGTATTTTCCGACCGGCGACGATGCCTGTACCAGCCCTGGCCCGATAACCGTCGGCCTGTCCACGTCTTTTGCGTCTGTCCACGTCTCTTGCGGAGGAATACGCCGATGGCCTTGTATATGGTATCGCTGGAACACGCGCCGGAACGCTGCCCAGGAGTTGACTTGGGTGTGCGCAACCGGGTGTTGCGGATGTCGGCCGAGTTGACTGAAACACTGGCCAGTCGAGGTTGCGAGTATCGGGGCGGCTGGGTCGGCAAATCGTCGCATCAGACCTGGCTGATTCTGGACGGCCCTGACGCCCATGCCATCGACGACGCCGTGATTGACATGGGGCTGGCCACCTGGAACCGCACCGCCATTTTCCCCATCATCACCATGGAAGACGCCTTCGGCGGACTCCCCACCGACTGACTGAACAATAACGGACCTGACGCGCGACAGGAGTAGGGCCATGAGCGAGAACATTTACCACCGCCGGCGACGGATGTACACCGATCCCGTGGATATTGGTAACAACAAGATGGCTCCCGCACGTCGGGTAGATATCGGTGCGGTTGGCGACTTCAAGGAATTGCCGGCCCGGGTACGGTTGGAAAACGGCGAAGAGCACTGGCTGGCGAAGGCCCGGGACGGGGAGTATCGTCTGCTGTCCATGGTTTGCCCGCACGCCTGGGGCCGCGTGGTGAAGTGGGACAAAAGTTTCCTGTGCCCCGACCACGGTTGGCGGTTCGAGGAAGGCATGGGCGTCTGCGTCAACGGCCCACGGGCACAGTTGTTCTACCACGACGTCAAGGTGGAAAACGGCCGCCTGATCGCCCAAATCCCCGCCGATAACGACGCGTCGGTGGTCCACGCGCCCCCACCGGCTTGGGCGATACCGAAGTAGCTACCGACGAAATACTGAGCGACCGAACCGGGACAGTACGTTGGGAGGCAATCCAGTGCAACAGTACAAACTGTCTTACGTAATGTACGAACCCGGCGATAGTACTGAGGATGATAAGTACATGGCGGAAATACCGGCGCTGCCGGGATGCCGGGCTTGGGGCGACACTCCTGCCGAAACGCTCTATATCTTGGAAGGCGTGGCGAAAGCTTTTATCCAGTCTTACCTGGAACATGGGGAGGAATTGCCGACCGGAGTGGTAGCCACTCCGGTGGAAGTTGGCGAGGTGACGGTGACGGCGTGACCCACCGAGAACTCACTCGCAAGCTGCGGCGGCTGGGTTGCCGATTTGAACGGCAAGGGCGCGGCGACCACGAGATTTGGATAAACGTTGAGAACCGAAAAGGGTCGCAATCCCCAACTGGGGTAGCCGTGATTTGAAACTAGGGACGGTGTGGGGAATTTTGCGGGGGCTGGGCATATCCCGGGACGGTTTCGAGCGGGCGTAGGCGGCGCTGACAGGATTATCCAACTGGTCGACCTCACAGTATATCTGGGAATGCGTAGGAGACGTCATCATGAAATACAGCATCATGCTGGTCCTTTGCTGATTGTCACGGTTGTCGCCTTTGTTGGCGCGCGGGAGGGTGGAGTTTTTATCGCCCCAGCGCAGGGGGACAATCCGCCAGCCCCGGCCGATCTTGTCGCCGCCAACGGCCCCAACTCCGGAGAAGTGAACCTGACCTGGCCAGCGACCCCCGGGGTGTCCTCCTACCGCGTTGGATGGTTGGCTGACGAAGATTACCAAGCCTATCCGGACAAATGACGGAAGAAATTTGCCTACTCCGAGTCACTGCTGCCTCCTCGTACAACCTGACCCGCCTGACACCGGGCATCAAGTATTATCTTATCGTTGGCCGCAAACACGACGACGGCATAGCGTGGTCACAGTGGGCTATGCTGACGTTGAACGATGGACACACGTCTTGTCCGACCGAGGCGGCCTCTACGCCGACCCCTCAACCCGCACCCGCACCGATACAATCCGAGCATTGCAAGCCCATCGAAATTAGCGGCGCTGGAAACGATGCTACTAAAATCATCACATTAGAGGCTGGTACCTATCGCGTTGCCACGACACGCTCCAACAATTCGGCTACGATGTAAACGTGCGGCTGTTGTCATTGGACGATAACAGTGCATTGTACGACGAAGAACTTGACTGGCTTTTCGACGCTTTGCAAGAAGCGAACATAGTGCGCGTCAATCAGTTAGAGGGTGTGTGACAATGGAGTTCAGGCCGACTTGCGCTCCAGGGCGACCACGAGGGTCGCCCCTACAACCATTTCGCTAATCTCTCCCTTCCAGCGTCGCAACATCGTAGGGGCAACCCTTGTGGTTGCCCCGTCAGCTATTGTCACACACCCTCTTAGGCCGTTATCTGTTGTCTGTGCCAGTGGACCCTAGAGGCGCAGATGGTGTGGCAAGAAATCTCGAGTGTACAGTTTCTATCACGCGCCTCCAGGCACCTTGACCAAGTTCCGAGCTAACGGCGGGACAGTGATATGAAAACTATTTCCATCTCCGAGGATGGAGAAACCTATCGCCTCTACCAAAGCAGACCGGTGGCGGCTGGATTCCGGGGCAGCAAAATGGGTAGCCATGCCAATGTCTGAAGCAGCGCAGCGATAGCGTCAGCGCACGGGGTCGTCCAAATCGCCTGGGCCGGTGCCGGTGCCGGTGGTGAGGCGGATCTGCGCCACAATGGTGGTAACGGCCCGGTTAATTCGCGTTTTCATATCCTGGTAGCCGGCCGGGTCCAGGCGATGTTCGGCGCCGCCGTAGCGGTAATCTACTGCGTATTCGGTTAGCCAGTCCCGGGGTTCGTGGGGGCGGCGCAATGCCAACAATTCCGGTGGCAGCATGACATACGCCATCAGGTCATCCAGCGCGTCCCGGGCCGGCGATGAGTTCTCCGGCACGTTGTCAAAGAGGACGTCGGCCAGAGTTGCGATGTCGTAGATGTTCCAGTATTCGCAGTCAATGGCGGCAATCCAGCCTTTCAGGACGTTTTCCACCGCCTGCTGCGCGATGAAGCCAATCAGCTCCTGGTTGTCGTGGCCAGCGTCAATGGAAAAGTTCACGCTGCCCAGCCAGCGGTTGGCATTGAGGACGCGCTGGCGGACGTCGGACCAATTGAGCGGCGCGTTTTCGTCCGGGGCCAGTGGCGGGAAGTCGGTTTCATCACCTCGCATAATCACTCCGTCTCTGAGGGCCTGGGCGGCGACGTGGGTTTTGGCGGTGCGGAAGTAGTCAAACTTGCGGCGAGACATACCGATTACGTCAATCCCGACTTTACAGGGCGGCTCATTCCGCAGCCGGTGGTGGGCGGCGCGGCTGACGCGGGTTCGGATGGCCAGCACGTCCGATTCGGCATCGTCGTCGACGACCACCAGCAGGTCAACGTCGGAATTTGCCCGGTGGTCGCCCGAGCCCGGGAGGCGAACAGGATGACGGTGGCGTCGGGCGCGGCGTCCTGCCCGGCTTGGGCTATGGCAAGCCCGAGGGGGTCGGCGGCTCGATGGTCCATTCCCATACCCTCCTGCCGTTTAGGGGCGAATAACCATTCGCCCCTACGTGTTATGTAAGCGGTCAGGGGAGATACGCTAACCGCCGTTCTCCTCCCACAGCGCTTCCAGCACCGCGCTGGGGTTCATGGGCAGGTTCTCTAGCCGCGCGCCGGTAGCGCGGGCGATGGCGTTGCCGATGGCGGCCATCGGGGGCACCAACGATACCTCGCCCACACCGCGAACGCCCAGCGGATGGCCGGGGTTGGGCACTTCCACGATGACGGTGTCGATCATGGGCAGGTCCAGCGCGGTGGGCATACGGTAGTCCAGGAAGGACGAGTTGAGCATCTGGCCTTCGCGGTCGAAGAAGTACTCCTCGTTCAGCGCCCAGCCGATACCCTGCACCGCGCCGCCCTGGATCTGGCCTTCCACATAGCTGGGATGGATGGCCTTGCCGCAGTCCTGGATGGCGGTGAAGCGCAGCACGTCAACCTTGCCGGTATCAGGGTCAACCTCCACGTCGGCGACGTTGATAGCGAAGGCGTTGCCGACCCCGGCCGGGTTGGCCGCGCCGTGGCCGACGATGGGTCCGCCGGTGCCGTTGAGGCGACGGGCCAACTGATCGAAGGTCATGCGCAGGGCGTCGTCCGACTTATGGGCCAGGGTGCCGTCTTCCTGGTACTCCACGTCCTCAACGGGAACGTCCCAGATGCGGGCGGCGCGCTCGATCATCTGCCGGCGCACATCCTCGCCGGCCTGATAGACGGCGGTGCCCATCTTGAAGGTCACACCGCTGCCGCCGGCGCCGCTGCTGTAACCGATGCTGTCGGTGTCCACGATGGACGGCTTGATGCGCTCGGCCGGCAGCCCGAGCACTTCGGCCACGTGCATCGCCATGGCCGCACGAGATCCGCCGATGTCAGGCGAACCCTCGATGAGGCTTACCGTGCCGTCGGGCATCACGCTGGCGACGGCGGTGGCCGGGCCGGTGCCGTTGAACCACGCGCCGGCGGCGATTCCGCGTCCGGTCACCCGACCGGGGGCCGACGGTTCCGGCACCGGAGCCGCCAGATGCGGGTGCTCCTGGGTGGCCTGCAGGATTTCCACCATCCCAATGCGGCGGAAGGTGGGGCCACCAATCTGGCGACTGCCTTCCTTGGAGGCATTATTGAGGCGGAACTCCACCGGGTCAACTCCCAGCTTTTCGCACAGCTCGTCGATGGCCTGTTCGGCGGCGAAGGACGCGGCCGGCGAGCCGGGGGCGCGGTAGGCGGCAGCCTTGGGCACGTTGGTCACCACGTCGTAGCCTTCAACGAAGCCGTTGGAGATTTCGTATGGCGCGAACATGGTGCGGCAGCCGCTGGGAACCGGGGAGCCCGGGAACGCGCCGGCTTCGTAGATGAGGCTGGCCTGGGCCGCCGTGAAGCGTCCGTCCCGGGTGCCACCGACCTTGACCTTCATGTGGCAGCCCGAAGTGGGACCAGTGCCAATGAAAACCTCTGTGCGCGTCATGGCGATCTTGACGGGCCGGCCGGTCTTGCGAGCCAGCGCCGCGACCACGGGTTCCAGGTAGCAACCACCTTGACCCTTGCCGCCGAAGCCGCCGCCGATTTCCATGGGAACCACGTTGACCTGGCCAACGGACACGCCAATGATGCGACTGGTATGGTCGCGCAGGGCGAAGTGCCCCTGGCTGCTGGCCCAGATGGTGACGGTGTCATCATTGTTCCAGCGGGCGGTGGCCGAGTGGGGTTCAATGTAGCCCTGGTGGACCTGACGGGTGTGGTACTCCCGCTCCACGATGGCATCCGCTTCGGCGAAGCCGACCTCAAGATCGCCGGAAGCAAACTGGAAGTGGTTGGATATATTGGAACCGTCGCCGGTTTCGCCCTCTGCCCAGCCGCCGGAACGTTGCGCCGGGTTGGCGAGGGTTACGAGGCGCTCATGGACGATGGGCGCTCCCGGAGCCATGGCCTCATCGGCGGTGAGAGCGGCGGGCAACACCTCCCAGTCCACGTCAATCAGCGCCAACGCTTCCTCGGCCAGGTGGGGCGAATCGGCGACAATCGCAGCGACGGCATGACCCTTGTACAGAGCCTTCTCGCGGGCCATGACGTTGCGGCTGTAAAAGCCGTAGTTGACCGTGGCGCCTTCTTCCTGGTCCTTGATTTCTGCGGACGCCTCGGGGAAGTCTGCCGATGTAACTACGGCGTGGACGCCCGGCAGTGCGAGGGCGCGACTGGCGTCGATGCTACGGATGCGGGCGTGGGCGTGGGGGCTGCGCAGGATCTTCCCGTGGAGCATACCCGGCAGGTGGATGTCGGCGGCGTAACGGGCGCGGCCCATGACCTTGTCGGGGCCATCGTGGCGCACCGGCCGGGTGCCCACGACGCGGTAGTTTTCGTCAGGGTTCGAAAGGACGATATTCGGTTTGTAGTCAAGCATGAGCGGCAATCTCCCTATGGATGTGCGAGGAAATGCAATGCGACGGGCGTAATTTACCACAAACGAGTGTCACCGGCGGGAACCGGCGTCTTCTGCTGGATTTGCTAGAATTAGGGAAAGGGTCCCGCCCAGGAAGGATACCGCACGTCTCATCAATCCCATCTTGGTCATCCGGTGTTTCCATGCAGACTTTCCCCTGGATCAGGTGGCGCAACGCCGCAATCGGGCCGACGAACGGTCAGAGCAGGACCGGTCCACAGTGACCCCCCAAGAGTTCATCGCCAAGTGGCGGCGCAGCCGTGGGCAGGAATCGGCCGGCGCGCAGGAATGGTTCCTCGACCTGTGCCGGGTGGTGGAGCATCCCACGCCGGGCGAGTTGGACCCACGCCAGGAGTGGTACACCTTCGAGCGTTCCGTGCGGGAAGCGTCCGGCCGCCTGGGCCGGGCTGACGTGTACAAGCGCGGCTACTTCGCCTGGGAGTTCAAGGGACTGCACCGGGATCTGGACGATGCCTACCGCCAACTGCTCCGCTACCGGGAGGCGCTGAACAATCCTCCCCTGCTGGTGGTGTCCGATTTTCAGACCATCCGGGTACATACCAACTTCACCAACAAGGTGCCCGTCGTCCACACCGTCCTGCTGGACGACTTGGGCGAACCGGAATCGCTGGTCATTCTCCGCAGCGTCTTTCATACCCCGGATTCGCTGGAGCCGGAAATCAGCCCGGATGACGTTACCAAAGCGACAGCCGGCATCTTCGCTGCCATCGCTCAGTCAATGCGCCAGCGCGGCGTCGACTCCTTAGAAATCGCCCGGTTCCTCAACCGCCTGGTGTTCTGCTTTTTCGCCCAGGACGTGGGGCTGCTCCCCGACCGCCTGCTCACCCGGCTTTGTGAAAACTTCCAGTCACGGCCCGCCGAATTCGACCAGGGCCTGCAAGAGCTGTTCCGGCGCATGAACGAGGGCGGACGATTCGGTTTCAGCTCCATTCGCCACTTCAACGGCGATTTGTTCAAAGCGCCGGATACTGTCCTGATGGAACCCAGCGAGCTGGAACGGCTGGCTGAAGCCACCGGACGCAACTGGGCTCACATCGAGCCGTCCATATTCGGCACTCTCTTTGAGCGGGTAGTTGATCCAAGCAAGGAAATCCTGATTGGCTCTGAGTACACCACTGAGGCCGACATTCTTACTGTGGTAGAGCCAGTGGTCATGTACCCGTTGCAAGCGGAATGGAGCCGGGTGGAAACGGAGCTAACCGTGATGATGATGCCGGGCGGCCAGCGCGACGATGACCAGCTTCGCCGGGCATTACAGGATTTTCAGAGCCGGCTGTCCTCCCTACGCATACTGGACCCGGCCTGCGGCAGCGGCAACTTCCTGTACGTCACCCTGCGGCAACTCCACGACCTGGAGAAAACGGTGCTGACTCGCGCCGCCGACCTGGGACTGCGCGGCTTCCTGCCCGAAATCTCGCCAGAGCAATTCTATGGCATTGAGATCAACGAGTATGCCAGCGACCTGGCCCGCACCGCCCTCTGGATCGGGCATCTGCAATGGCTGATTGAAAACGGCCACCAGTACAACCGAGAGCCGATCCTGGGTTCCCTGAACACCATCGAGTGCCGCGACGCGATCATTGATATGTCCGATCCGGAGCATCCGGCTGAACCGGAGTGGCCGGCGGCGGACTACATTGTGGGCAATCCGCCCTTCCTGGGTCATTTCCCCTTCCGGGAGCAGTTGGGCGATGAATACGTGGATGCTGTGTACGCGCTCTATGGCGACCGGATTCCCAACTCCAGCGATTTGTGCTGCTACTGGTTCGAGAAAGCCCGCGCACAGATAGACTCTCGACATTCCCAACGTGCCGGCCTCCTCGCCACCCAGTCGATACGATTCCAGTCCAATCGTCCGGTCCTGGCCCGCATCAAGGAAACTGGCGACATCTTTGCCGTAGTGTCAGATCAGGAATGGAAGCCCAACGAACTCAACGGCAATGGCGAAAACGAGGACCATCCGGCCAGCGTACATATCTCCATCGTCTGCTTCGACGACGGCAGTCAGACCAACCGTGTCCTGGACGGTGAGCGGGTCAACACCATCAACGCCGATTTGACCAGCGGGGCTGACTTGACCCAGGCCAAGACGCTGGCAGACAACGCTGGCATCAGCTTTATGGGTGACACCAAGGTTGGCCCTTTTGAAATCAACGCCGAAGTCGCTGCGGAGATGCTAGGTCAACCCAATCCGCACGGGAGGCCCAACGGCGACGTCATCAAGCGCTGGATGATTGGCCGGGACATCAATCAGGAGTCCCGCGATATGTGGATAATTGATTTTGGCAATGATATGTCAGAGGCGGATGCCGCTTTGTACGAAGCGCCGTTCGAGTATGTTGTGGCGAATGTAAAGCCGGACAGAATCCAAAACAGAAGAAGGCGATATGCTGAACTGTGGTGGATACATGCCGAGGCACGTCCCGGTATGCGTCGGGCGTTAGCCGGCTTGCCCCGTTACATAGGCACCAGCATGGTATCCCAACACCGGATGTTTGCTTGGATCGACGGCGACGTTTTGCCGGACGCCACCATTATCGTTTTCGCTCGTGATGACGACTATTTCTTTGGCGTGTTGCAAAGTCGGATACATCTGGCCTGGGCATCCGGCGCGGGGACACAACTGGAAAGTCGCCCGCGTTATACTCCCACCACCTGCTTTGAAACCTTCCCCTTCCCGGAGCCAACAGGCGAGCAGCGAGAAGCCATTGCCGCCGCCGCCTACGAGCTGAACCGGCTCCGGGAGAACTGGCTAAACCCCACGGACATGTTCGGCAACCCAGCCCTGAACGCCGACCAGTTGCGCCGCCGGACGTTGACCAACCTGTACAACGAAGATCCGACCTGGCTGGCCAATGCCCACGCCAAGCTGGACGCGGCGGTGGCCGACGCCTACGGCTGGCCGGCGGGTTTGCCCGACGGCGAAGTGCTGGAGCGGCTACTGGCGCTGAACCAGGAGCGAGCGGAGGCCGAGCAGCCGTCGGCATAACTCTCCCCACACGCTATACTGTGCTTACTCCCAACGGTTTGTCCAACTTGGAGGCGAGGCCATGACCACCGCCAAAAGACTCATCACCGCCGACGAGTTGATGGCCATTCCCGACGACGGCAAGCGGCGTGAACTTATCGAGGGGGAACTTTTTGAAATGCCGCCAGCCGGGGACGACCATGGATTTGTGGGTGCGGAATTTACGGTTACAGTAGGGGGATTCGTCAGGCAGAATCGCCTTGGTACGAGTCGCATGGCGGAAACCGGCTTCCAACTTGCCCCGGATACCGTTCTCGCGCCCGATTACGCCTTCATCTCTTAGAGGGTGTGTGACAAAGGGTTTCAAGCAGGCCGGAGCCTTTTGAGCATGAGATGAACCATGGCAATGTGGACCCAGGCTTCGCTGCTTTCGGTCCGCTCTGCATAGTCTTTGCTCAACCGACGGCAACGGCTCAACCACGCCAGGGTGCGCTCGAGCACCCAGCGTCGGGGCAACACCTCAAATCGGTGGCTGTCCGGTTGCCGTCGCACCACGGTGAGCAGCCAACCCCCAGTGGCCCAGGCCCACGACACCAACCGGCCGGCGTAGCCAGCATCCGCCCAAATCACCTGCAACCGAGGAAACTGGCCCAGCAGTTTGGCCAACACCAGCTTGGCCCCATCCCGGTCTTGAATATTGGCAGCGTGAACCACCACGGCCAAGAGCAACCCCATGGTGTCCACTACGATGTGTCCACTACGATGTGTCCACTACGATGTGGCGCTTGCGTCCAGCAACCCGTTTACCGGCGTCATAGCCTCTGGGCCCCCTTTTTCCGTGGTCTTCACCGATTGGCTGTCGATGATGGCCGCGCTGGGCGTGGCATCGCGTCCGGCGGCTTCCCGAACCCGGGAACGCAAGGCCTCCTCTACCCGCTCCCAAGTCCCATCATCTCGCCACTTCCGAAAGTACCACCAGACCGTGCCCCAAGGTGGCAGGTCGTGGGGCATCAGCCGCCAGGGTATGCCGCCCCGCAACACGTACAGGATGCCGTTGACCACTTCCCGCAGGTCCACGGTTCGGGGATGCCCCAGGGACGAGTCGGGTGGCAGCAGGGGCGCTAGCACTTCCCATTGGGCATCGGTCAAATCGCTGGGATAAGGTTTTCTGCTCATGCTCCCAGCCTAATGCCCTTCCTGCCCTCACCTCAAGAACCCTTGACGCCACTTTAGACCATTGTCACACACCCTCTAAGAGCCTGTTTACAATCTTTTGAGGATTAGCACCATGAAGGCGAGCACCACCATTTGCAGGCTGGTATTGAGCTTCCTTTCACAGTTCTTCCAGAGCCGGCGGCACTTTTCCAGCCAGGCGAATGACCGCTCCACCACCCATCGTTTCGGCAGCACCACGAAGGTGTGCAGTTCGTTGCGTTTCACCACTTCCACCGCGGCTCCCAATATGCCTTGCACTGCAGCAGCAAAGGGCTTCCCGATGTAACCACCGTCCACCAACACATTCTGGACCCGGTTGAGGTCGGACCGGTTTTCGTCAAACATCGCCAAAGCCCCCGCCCGATCGGTAACGTCGGCGGTAGTCACCGGTATCGCATGGGGCAATCCTTGCGTGTCCACCGCGATATGACGCTTGCTTCCGGACACCTTTTTGCCCGCGTCATAGCCCTTCTGCTCGGCGGTGTCCGTGTTCTTGACGCTCTGGGAGTCCACGATGCAGCAGCTGGTCTGCTCTTCCCTCCCATTGCTTGGTCGGGCCTCGCCAACCGATTTTTTTTAGGACTTGTTCCAGAATGGAATCCTGCTCCGGGTCGGGCTGCTCGCTCCATTGCCGGAAATACTGGTAACAAGTGCGCCAATCGGGGAAGTCCGCCGGCAGCATTCGCCACTGGCAGCCGCTTTTCAGGAGATACAGCACGCCGCAGAAAACGTCATACAAGTCCACAATGCGGGGCTTGGTCCGGCGTCGGGCCGACTTCAGCGTGGGCAGAATACGGGCGATTTGCTCCCTACTGATGTCGCTGGGATAGGAATGAGACATGATTACCCCTCCCCTGATAATAGTCTCAGCGTAACCTATTTCAGAGATCGTAGACAGGTTCTTAAGCAGCTGCGCCCGGATGGCCTGAAAGAACGCGACCTCGTTTCGGATGAGAACCGTCTCCTCGTGCGGCACAGCTAGTGCGAAGGCTTGGCTGAGTTCCCGAACCGCCTGCAAGCAGCGGTCCTTCCCGTTCTCCTGGGCCAAAATGTGCTCCAAGGCTGCCGGAAGCAAACTCAGCTGCTGCACTGGACTGCCGGTCATCCAGTCGGAATAGTCGAAGCCGTAGAACAACCCACGGCAGACCTCGTACTTTTCCTGCATGACGGCCACTGCTTTCTCTTGATCAATCGCCGTTTCGCCGGTACCGCCGCTCTCGGTGTACGTGGTCAAGGCCTGCTTCAGCTCTTGGGCAACGCCCAGGTAATCCACAACAAGGCCGCCCGGTTTGTCCTTGAACACGCGATTGACGCGGGTGATGGTCTGCATCAGGCCGTGGCCTCGCATCGGCTTGTCCACGTACATCGTGTGCAGGTTGGGCGCGTCAAACCCCGTCAGCCACATGTCCCTCACGATCACCACCTGAAACGGATCCTCAGGGTCGCGGAAACGATTGGCCAGCACTTCACGACGCGACTTGTTGCGGATGTGCTGTTGCCAGCCAGACGGGTCGGAGGCCGCCCCAGTCATGACCACCTTTACTTTGCCCGCACTGTCTTTGTCGCCATGCCAGTCCGGTCGTAGACGGACCAGTTCCTCGTACAGTTCAACGCAGATGCGACGGCTCATGCAGACGATCATGGCCTTGCCGTCCAGCATTTCCAGCCGCTGCTCGAAGTGCTCCACGATGTCCTTAGCCACCTGCTTGAGGCGTGGTTCCGCTCCGACCAAAGCCTCCTGTTGTGCCCATCTGGTTTTCAACCGTTCCTTGCGCTCGATTTCCTCGCCCTCAGTGGCTTCCTCGAAGTCCGGGTCAATCGAAGGCCTTGCTGACTCGTCCAGAGTAAGTTTCGCCAGCCGGCTCTCATAATAGATGGGTACGGTGGCACCGTCGTCCACCGAACGCCGGATGTCGTAGATGCTGATGTAGTCACCGAAGACCGTTCGGGTGCTGGCGTCTGCCAGCTCGATAGGCGTTCCCGTGAAGCCGATGAACGAAGCGTTCGGCAAGGCGTCCCGAATGTGCCGGGCGTAGCCGTCAATGAAGTCGTACTGGCTATGATGAGCTTCATCAGCAATGACCACTATGTTCCGACGTTCGGAGAGAGTGGGGTGCGTGTCTCCCCGTTCCTCAGGAAAGAACTTCTGAATGGTGGTGAACACCACGCCGCCGGACTGCACCGACAGCTTCCGGCGCAGATCGGCCCGGGTTTCCGCCTGAGTAGGTTCCTGTCCCAACAGGTCTGGGCAGCGAGCGAAGGTGCCGAACAACTGGTCGTCCAAGTCGTTGCGGTCCGTAAGCACCACGACTGTCGGGTTTTCCATGGCTGGATGGCGAGCGATGGCACCGGCGTAACAGGCCATGCTCAAACTCTTGCCCGCCCCCTGGGTGTGCCACACAACGCCAATGCGCCGGTCGCCCGGCTCACCACCGGGGCGTTGACCCGACCCACCGCGGTTTTGCCCCTCCACCTTGTGATGCCCGGATAGATGGATCTCGGCAGCTCGCAGAGTTTCCTGAACCGCCACCTGCACGGCGTGAAACTGGTGGTAGCCGGCCATCTTCTTGACCAGCGACCCGCCCCCGTCGTCTTCAAACACGATGAAATCACGGAGCAGGGCAGGAAGCCGGTCAGGAGAGCAAACCCCTTCCAGCATCACCTGCAACTCCGGCGCGCTCGACTCGGCCAAACTTTCGCCTGTGGTGGTGCGCCAAGGCTGGAACCATTCCTTGCCAGCCGTCAGCGTGCCGACCCGAGCCTGCGTACCGTCCGAAACCATCAGCAGATCGTTCATGGCAAACCGCGTCGGCAATTCATCCTTGTAAGTTTGCAACTGGCTCCAAGCGTCCCAGATGTCGACGTCCGGATCGGCGGGATTCTTGAGCTCAATGACGCCCAAGGGTAGGCCGTTGACGAAAAGCACGATGTCGGCCCGCCGGGTGTTCCGGTTCTCTGTAACGGTGAACTGGTTGACTGCCAGCAGGTCGTTGGTGGTGGTGTCGTCAAAATTGACGAACCGTACATGCGGGCGTTGAATCGCGCCGTCCTCGGTACGGTATTCCACGGTGACGCCGTTCACCAGCATACGGTGAAAATCCCGGTTGCGGATGACCAAGTTTGATCCCGTTGGACGGGTCAGCTTGGTGAAGGCATCGTCCCAAGCTTTGGCCGGCAGTTGGGGGTTCAGGTGAGCGATGGCGTCTCGGAGGCGGCCGGCAAGTATGACGTTGCCGTAGTCGGCTCGCTCGTTGGGCATCAGGTCAGGCCCGTGCGCGGTTTGCCAGCCAACGCTTTCCAGCCAGGCCAGGGCGGCCTGCTCTACGTCAGATTCGGTGAGCGCGGGCGTCGTCACGCCTACTATTCATCCTCAGCATCGTCGTCAGTTATCACTGTCACGATGCGCGGATTCAGCAAATGCCACCGCTGTCCGAATCTGTCTAGGTCCCCTTCGGCGATGACCGGGGCTTTTTCTTTATGCGCCTGAATAGCGAGGTTGTAGTCAGGCTGGCTCAGAACAGCTGTGACGGACCGGATTTTGCCCTCGACGGACGCTCGCAAAGTTACAGTCCCGTCTGTCTCGCTGTCATCGCGCTTCAGCCGCCACACTGAACCGAACAAGCTGACGTCAAACCTGGGCTCGCGATTGCGGAACGACCGTGCCGCTTCACGAAGGATTGACACATCGTCATTAGCGAAACTGACTGACTGCCGGGCGGTTGGCATCGGGCGCGTCCGCGCCCAAGTCATGCTGATGTCCAGCGTAGAAAACGGTTCAACCATTTGAACTAGTGCCTCGCATAAATTAGCACTGGCTCCGGACGGTACGGCATCTGAGAATGCTTCTGCGTCACCGCTGGCCGCCCTTTCGGCAGCTTGTCGGATGGACGTCAAGGCTACACCCAACCGCCGCGTAACTTGCCGCGCCACGGGCGCGTCGTCGTTTTCTGGGTCTGGCAGGAGCAGCGTTTGCAGCGGCGGCGGTATTATCGGCGGCATCAGCGTAACCACAAAACTGCCTTGCTCCGTTTGTCCCAAACGCACTTGTTTCAAATAGTCTCTTGCTTCACGGTTTGCGCCCGCCCGGTAAAGCGGCCTGGGGTCATGTAGCGAACAGGCCGTCGCCAGCAGCATACTGCGCGCCCCGGCAAGGAGGTCTGCTCCCTCGTCGAGGTCAACTGTGCCGTCCCCTTCGGCGATCCGCACTCGCACTATGTCCCGGTCTGCCGTAATTAGATCACGATAAAGCGTGAGTTCGTCAACCTCGGCAACCCGCGCGAAAATCTCAATCAACCGCGCTATGACACTGTGATAGTCGCCCAACTGCCTGGTACGCGGCAGGATGATCTCCGGCAGCCGCTCGCCAACATACACGTCAGAATGGTCGCCGTAAGTTTCAACCCGTTCCCAGCCTTCGGTGCGGGCGTAAGCCGACAACGCGGTCGGCGAAATCTCCATCAGGGCGGCCCGGTCGCTTATGTTGGCTCTCATTGGATTCTCCCGCTCTTTGACTGTTCCATCAACGCCCGCAAGCCGTCAACGTCGAGTATGTTGCGCTTCGGAATCCGGACGGTGACGTTGTCCTTATTGGAGGTCTCATCCCACCCTAGTAGATTCAGCCAGTAGGCCCGGTGCCTTATCTTCAGTTCGTTCGGGGTAATGGTCATCCATTGTTCCGGGTCATTCGGCAAATCAAGTACTACCAGCAGGCGGGGCGTTTGGGTTCTAATGCGCAAAAGGTCGTAGTTGCGGCGCCGCAAAGGAAAGCGGACTCATTCGTCGCCGGCATCACTCAAATTAATTGTCGCCTTCAACTGGAGCTCCAAAGCCGGGCGCATATCGCCGCCGGCCTGGATACGCATACCAATGCCGTCCCGATCCCTCTCGTACACGGCGGTAATGTAGCCTGCTTTCGCTGCTACCGCGTGGGCGTAGGCTATTGAAAGTAACGCCTCCTGGTCGCGCTCGGTTAGCAGGTTGTCAGTTGTCATACGGTATCTACCTGCAATCTGTCGCCAATCGCCGCCGGCCGCAGATTATCACGCCAACCCGACGCCGGGCAAACTCCGCGCAGTCACCCCACCCGCAACTTGCCCGACACCAGCCGCGGCAACAGTGCATCGCGCAAGTAGGCAACCCGGCGGGAATCCCGAAGACTGGCAAGTATCCGGCTCATATACGGGTCAACCATCGTTTCAAAAGCATCAGCCACAGCGGGTGCGAACCACGCTTGAAGAGGAACGACGGCGTCAACCAATTCGAAAGTTTGGCGCGTTATGGTGTCGAAAATCGTCCCGTGCGTTCGCATTTGCAACCCACTAATATTACAACGACGGATTTGGCGAACCACGCTTGAAGCTTCGTATCAGCGGGTCGCAAAGACACCCTCATTTGAGTACCGTTCCTGTTTAGCATAGGCCAAAGTCAAGGTCCGTACTCGTCAACCGTCGTTGTAATACTAATGGCCTGCCTAACATTCCAGTAAGTGAACCAATCAGGGTACTTTTCGATACCGCGAATTCCGTAACAAGTTTGGTTCATGGCCATTGATTCGCTGAGACAAGCTAAACGACCTACCGTACCGCGTGCGCTGATTACTGTAGTTTTGGCCGGAAGGACTTGCGTGGCGCTGTTATCGACGCCAGATTGAGACACGTACCGCTGAGTGTCGATCGCAAACACGTTGGAAAGAGTAGGTGCGTCCTTCGGCGTGTACCAAGGTATGCTGCCGTTCCAGTACTCCCCAACCGATGTTTTCGGAGTGCCCCCGCTGAATAGTTGCACCATATCTGCCAATACACCAACCGTCCATCCATCTGGTATCTCACCCAATATCGACGGCACCAGCCAGTCCGAAAACAGGTGGTATAGCTCGGCTGGCAGTCCGGCCAGCAACTCTCCACGCTGCCACCGCCCGTCCATTTTGGCACACACTGGCGTGAAGTCCACGAACCACGATTTGAACAAAGTATGAGCCATCTGCTCCAGTGTCTCGTTCATCCGGCGGTTCAACTCAATCTTGTCGTCCAGCGTACCAAGGATTTGGGCGATGGAGCGTTGTTCAGACAATGAGGGTAGCGCTACTTCCAGGTTTTCAAGGTCACGGCGAGTTACGTGTCCCAACCCTGTAGTTTGCTTGTTCCGGGCAATGGCGACGAACGTCGGATGAAGATATTTGAGCAGGTAGTAAAAGAACACATCGTCAACCTCGGTTGAAGGGGTCACCCTGAATATATGCTGATTCAGCCAACCCTCGGGGCCGTTCCAGCGGTAAGCGTCGATTGAAGTTTCTGGTTGACCGGACCAAGCAAACAGCAAATCTCCGTTCTCGACGTGGACAGAATGGTCAAAGGACTGTTCGGTGAAATTGGTTTGTGACGAGATGCCTCCTTTGATCTCAGAGATTCTTATAACCGGTTTACCAGACGGGTTGAATTGTATGTTTTTGAAAGCCAGACCATTTACCCATGTCGCCAACGGGTACAAATTCAATCGGTGCCAATGGTTGGCGAATGAAGGATAGTAAAGGCCTTCGCCCGCTTCGCCGGTGGTTGCACCCATCTTGTTGTTACCTGTCGCCGGCAATTTTATGCCTCCGTTCGAAACCCCAGCCAGTGCAAATTGGAAGCAATGGCGACGTCTAATTTTCCCCTTCCGCCTGCTGTTCTCTCCATTGGACGGCGAGGCGTTCCATCTTCTCCTCAAAAGGCTCACCGTCGTCCTCAGGCAACTCTGAGCCAACATACCGACCAGGCGTGAGCATGTCCATGCTGGCGGACTTCATCCGGCGTGGTGCCTTTACAGAAACCAAGCTCATCGGCGTAACCGTCGACAGCATCATTTCCACGCCAAGCGTGGTACGCATCAGCGATGCGGGCGATGTCAGCGTCGCTTAATTCCCGGTGGGTGCGGTCCACCAAGTCAGCCTCGATGAGGTTCTTGCGGATCTCGCCCTCTCCAGACGTGTTGGTGGACATGGAGCCGTTGGCAAGCACGAAACCGGCGACGCCGCCAGGCACGAGGTGACGCACCATGTGCTGCACCCAAGCGAAGTTGGCATTGCCGGCCGGCGGAACACCGTACTTCCAACGCTGATCTTCACGCAGCCGGTCGCCGCCCCAGTCGGACACGTTGAAGGGCGGATTGGCCAAGATGTAGTCGGCTCGAACGTCGGGGTGGCGGTCATTGTGGAAGGTGTCGCCATGCTCAATCTGACCATCAATCCCGCGGATGGCCAAGTTCATCTTGGACAAGCGCCACGTGGTGTGGTTGGATTCTTGACCGTAGATCGACAGGTCCCCTGTGGCTTTCCCACCGTTGCCGTTCCCGCTGGCGTGCGCTCTGATGAACTCCGCGGACTGCACGAACATCCCGGAGGAACCGCAGCACGGGTCGTAAACCCGCCCGCGGTAAGGTTCCAACATTTCCACCAGGAGCCGTACGACGCATCGGGGCGTGTAGAATTCGCCGCCGTTCTTGCCCTCGGCGCTGGCGAACCTAGCAGCCCGTCTGAGGAATGCCCGACTGTGGTGGATTCAGATGGGAACTAACCGGCGACAACTATGATTGCCGATCACCAGCGCTGATGCCGCCAGTATTTGGCCGACAGTGTGCCGATGATGGCAGAAACCGGCTTCGCCAACGATGCGACGAGCCCTTGGGCCGGCATCTTGGCGCCGAACCGGAACAGCTGGAGCAGGTTGTGCCCGGTGCAGATCAGCAGCCACTCCCCTTTCACCTTCTCTAGCCCCCGCAGCAGGAACTGCCGGAACCCTCGACCCCTGCTTGATCTGGCCGAAGACCGGCTCCACCGTCGCCATCCGCAGCGCATAACTTTGCCGACCCTTTTTCGTCAGCAACTTCCGCCGCATTCGATCCCGGGGCGACAGCTGCTTGGGGATGCGACCCCTGGGCGCTGGCGGCAATACTCTCCCGTGGCGGGTTTTCTCCGGCGCGACGTAGGGGTCTGTGCCCAGCGCGTAGAGTTCGTCAACCACCCTGGCTGAGTAGTACCCGGCGTCAGCGGACACTTCCTTTGGGATCACGCCGGTGTTGCCGATGGTCTCCTCGACCAGGCCCGTCGCCTGCTGCTGGTCCGATGCCTGGTTCGTGGCCGGCGCCGCCACAATCACCTGGCGCTCGCTGTCCACCACCGCCGGGCAGTTGTACGCCGGGACGAAATCCCGCCCGCCCGGCGCGGGCAGGATCCGGGACTCAGCATCAGTAAAGTTGCGCGGGGCCTGGTCGTCGGGGACTCCTGAAAGTGCCTTGCCTCCCCTTCGGCCTGCTCTGCCGCCGCCGGCGCTTCGGCTTCCATTGCCGCCATGGCCTCCCGCATCTTCTCCAACCGGCCTTGCCGAAAGGCCAACTCTGCTGGCAACTCATCACCACGCTGGTCCTGACCGTACCGCCGGTCTGCCGCGTCATCCACTTCCAGCGCTCGCCGCAACAACTCCGCCACCTCCGTCGCCAACTGCGCCGACTGCTCCTGCATCCGCCCGTAACTCATCGCCTGGCGCTGCGATGCGTTGGCCTTCACCTTGGTCCCGTCCAACGCCACCTGCCCCAACTTCACCAACCCCGCCAACTGGCACCATGCCAGCACCGGCAAGAACCGGTCCGACAACTCCGCCCGGTGGTCCTTGCGAAAGTCCGAGATGGTGCGGAAATCCGGCGTGTTGTTGGCCGCCAACACCCGAAACGCGATGTCCTCGTGGCGCCGCTGGGCGATCCTCCATGATGACGCCACTCCAACGCAGTAGCCGTAGAGCAGCGCCTTGACCATCATCTGAGGATGATAGGGTGGTCCGCCCCGCCGCTCTGGCTCGTAGCGCGCGGTGATGTCCGACCGGTCCAACTGCTCAACAACGTCGGAGATGCAGTAGGCCAGGTGGTCGTCCGGCAGCCACTCCTGCAGGGCCGCCGGCAACAGCAACTGCTGGTCGGGGTCATAGGCGCGGTACGTCTTGCTCATCAGCGGCTCCCCTCTCTCGATGCTTGTGCCATCATACCCCCAATGGCTCACCAGCCGTGTTACTCGGACAGGCTGCTAGGGGGTTTTTTTGAGTTCGGTGCAGCGCCGATCCCGCCAGTCTTGGATTGCGTCATCATCCCGTTGGGTGCAACGCAGCGCCGGCTTTTGCCGGCTCCGGCCGCAGCCCCGCAGTATCCGTCCCACCTGGGAAGGGTCGTAGGACACGCCAAACTCCCGCTCAATTACCTGGGCCACCCTCGCTCGAGTCCAGACTTCCCCGCTGAACCCGAAGGCGGCCGGCCCTCGGGTCAACAACTCAGGGATTTGTCCCCGTTGCTGGTCGTTCAGCTTGGGCCGCCCGCCAGGATGCTGGCGGCGGCCCAAGGCTGGAACACCTCCCTGGCGGGCTTTGCTGACCCACTGGCTCACCGCGCCCCCAGTCACGCCCAAGGCCGCAGCCGCGTATTTCTGTTTCCAGCCCTCCTGCACCAACTCCCAAGCCCGGAGCCGGCGGGCTTCCTTCCAATCGGTGGGCGGTTCATCAGTCGTACTGTTCACGACGTCGATTATCTCACAGGCCCAACTCTTTCTTTAGTTAACCGTTCACGTATCAGTTGTTGGCCAAGCGGCCCCGTTTCCACCTGCACTTCGCGCCCACCAGCGCATCCTGGCTGAACCTGGTGGAGCGCTGGTTTGCGCTGCTCACCGAGCAGCACTGCGTCGGGGAGTGCATCAGAGCAGCGGTGAACTGGCAGCCGCCATCTACCGCTATTTGGACGTTGCCAACGAAGACCCAAAGCCCTTTGTGTGAACGAAAACCGCCGAACAGATACTGGCCAACGTGGCCCGCTTCTGCCAACGAACTTTGAATACATGACACTAGTATTACAACGACACCTTTACGGAATCGTGCCTGACACTGCGCCATCGACGGCGTGCGTTGGCTCTTTGCCAAGCACTCCTCATGCTCACCACCAGGCACCGTTACTCGGCAGTTCCGCGAATAGTCGTTGTAATACTAGTATTACAACGACGTTTTAGAGAGATTTCGGCGGTTGTGATACTGGCGGTGGGGCGTTTTGCATGGGGTCGTCTGACCCATTCGTTGCTCCGCTGGATATCTTCCTCGAGCTCCGACCTCAACATGGGTGGCATGATGTAAACTGAATTGCGCCACAGCGAGGCGAGTTCACAGGAGAGGTCTCGATAATCACACGAGGCAGGGAAGATGCTATCCACTAACTGGAGTTTTCACGCGGCGACTGGCCCTCCTTACAGCGTAGGCGTGTCGCCGGAGGGAGTCATCGGCAACGCACAATCTATCCAACGGGATCGCCCCACAACGGGGCGTCACCAATGCTGTAGTCGTAAAACTCCCGGACCATGCTATGGATCGGGCAATATGCACCAACGTCTACTCGGTCTTGGTCCGTACGACACGCCTCGCCAGAGTATACACGGCCGACGCGGACTGACCAGTTAGTCGCCTCTGCACGGGCCGGCCACGGCCATAATGCTGCTATCCACTAACTGGAGTTTTCACGCGGCGACTGGCCCTCCTTACAGCGTAGGCGTGTCGCCGGAGGGAGTCATCGGCAACGCACAATCTATCCAACGGGATCGCCCCACAACGGGGCGTCACCAATGCTGTAGTCGTAAAACTCCCGGACCATGCTATGGATCGGGCAATATGCACCAACGTCTACTCGGTCTTGGTCCGTACGACACGCCTCGCCAGAGTATACACGGCCGACGCGGACTGACCAGTTAGTCGCCTCTGCACGGGCCGGCCACGGCCATAATGCTGCTATGTACCATACGCCCATCGAAAAACTGATGCTGTCTCCCCGGACTTACAACTGCCTCAAGCGAGCCCAGATTCACACGGTAGACGAGGTGCTGCGGAAGTCAGACGAGGATCTCCTGAAGATACGAAACCTAAGTCAGAAGCCACTGGAGGAACTGAAGCATAAATTGGCTGAACATGGCTTCACCGATCTTGGCAGCGACTGATGACGGGCTTACAAGCGGCGCTAACGTATATCTCAATAATTGGCGTTGGGGAAGTACCGAATTTTACGACGATGGTTTAGAAACTATCTCAAAAGGCAGATGAACTGATGGGACGGGGAATTCGGCATGGGTTAGGATAGGGAAAAGTGTGGGGGTGGACGATGGGAAAGGACGAAACTCTGGCGACGATTTGGGAGATTCCGGACCATCTCTGGGAGCAGATTCACCCGGTGATCCTGGATATGGACCCACCCCAGAGTACGGGGCGCAAACGCGCCGACCCCCGGCGGATGCTGGACGGCATCATCTTCCGGATGCGCAGTGGCTGCCAGTGGAACCGTCTGCCCCGGGAACTGGGAGACGACAGCACTATTCACCGGACCTTCCAGCGCTGGGTGGAGCTTGGAGTGCTGGAGGGCATCTGGGCTGTTCTGGTGGAGGGCTGCGCAGAACTGGGCGGAGTGGACTGGGAATGGCAGTCGGCGGACTGCTCCATGGGCAAGGCTCGTTTGGGGGGGGGGCCATTGGACGCAACCCCACCGACCGGGGCAAAGCGGGGAGCAAGCAGAGCATCCTGGTCGACGCGGCGGGCGGACCCCTGAGCGTGGCGGTGGCTGGAGCCAATGTGCACGATACGAAACTCTTGAGGCCGACCCTGGAGAGCATCGTAGTGGCGCGCCCGGAAGGCACCCAGAACCTGTGCTTGGACAACCTGTGCTTGGACAAAGGGTATGACAATCCCACCGGCCACGGGACCGTTGCTGCCTTCCAGTACTGTCCGCACATCCGGCGCATTGGGGAGGAGAAGCTGGACCGCTGGGGAGAGCAGACCTTTCCTGCCCGCCGGTGGGTGGTGGAGCGCACCTTAGGCTGGCTGTCCAAGTGCCGGACGATACTGGTGCGCTACGACCAGAAGGCATCCAACTACGTGGGCCTCATCCAGTTGGCCTGCGCCCTGCTCTGGTACCGCCGTCAGCATCGACTACTGTTTTGAGATAGTTTCTAACTCCTCACGGGAGGCCCTGCCTATATTCACATCCCGGTCCATGCTTTTAGTCTACCCCTGATTTAGCCAGTCTGAACAGTTACGCCAACTCCGCCCACTGGGCATCGGTCAAATCGCTGGGATAAGCTTTCCTACTCATTCACCCAGCGTAACCACCTTACTCTACTTGCCCCAAGAATAACCAGTGCAGTTTTAGTCCATTGTCACACACCCTCTTAGACCCAGACGCTGTTTTCATGTCCGTGTCTTTCGTGGGCAGCAACGCGTTGGCGGTTGAGCTCCGCGAAGACGGGGAAGGGGTTCGTGTGACGCAAGTGGTGCCTTTGCCCGATGACGAAAACATTCCGGCGGTCGCTGAGTATCGCGCGCTCTGTCTGCGTACAAGCCCGATGCGTAACACGGGTTAGTCTCGCTGGAAGGCTATCTGGCGGGACGCCTGGCCGTCGCTGGCCTCGAAACTTGCGGCCCTGACGTGAGCCAGGAATGCTTCCGGAACGCGGTGCAGAATGCCGGGATCATTGATTTGAGCGGGTTCTCGCTGATGTACGGGCCTGACGACAACCAGCGGTCCGATGAAGTGATCCTGACCCAGATCGGCCCGGATGGGGAATATGACGCGGTCGATTAGCTCGCAGGTGTGCCCTGATGAGCGCGTTCTGTATTGCGTCGACTTTGCCGTCGGCCATCAACGGAGCGTCCAGCGGTCGTCTTTGCGACAGCGGTTGCCGGATGGCTTACGACTGAGCAACTGAGTGCGAAGTCGCTGCGACGACGCCAACTCCCCGCGACCGCCGGTGGGTCGCGGGGAGTTACCTTTCTGCTCAGCCCTCGTACACCGTCTTACCGCCCACAATCGTCCGCTCCACTGGAATGTCCTTGATGCCGAACGGGTCTATTGCCGTGGGGTCCGCGCCCAGAACCACCAGATCGGCCAGCTTGCCCACCTCGATGCTGCCTTTTTGATTTTCCTCGAATCCGGCGTAGGCGCCGTTCTGGGTGTAGATACGGAGTGCGTCTTCCACCGAGATTCGTTGGTTTGTTCCCCACTCCAGGCCTTCGCTATCGGTCCGTGTAACGCAGCTCTGGATACCCATCAGCGGTTCAAACGGACCCGGAGGATAGTCGGTAGCGCCGGTGGACATCACGTTGTATTCCATAAAAGACCGTTGAGCAAACATCCATTGCAGCCGTTCCTCACCGTAGAACTGCATCTTTTCGCCGTGATAGTACACGTAGGTGCAGAAGGGCGTCGCCACCGTACCCAAGCTGTTCATCCGGGTCAGCAGGTCGGGATTGACCAGCGTGCAGTGTTCAACCCGATGTCGCGGGTCGGGCCTGGGATGGGCCTTCTGAGCGGCCTCGTAGGCTTGCAGCACCAGGTCGATGGTCGAGTCGCCATTGGCGTGGATGCAGACCTGGAAACCCGCGGCGTGCATTTCCATGACGTGCCCGGCGATCTCGTCCCCGGTCATGGTGAGGATGCCGTGGTCGCAGCAACTGCCTACGTAGGGCTCCGACAGGTAGGCCGTCCGAGAGGCGATGGCTCCATCCGCCACCATCTTGATGCCGCCGATGCGCAGCCGGTCGTCGCCCATGCCGGATTTGATACCCGCGTCGCGCAGGGCCGGGAAATAGCGGTAGTACATCAGCGCGTACACCCGCAGGCTCAAGTCGCCGGCATCCCGACCCTCCTGGTAAGTCCGCAACTCATAGTCCGTTACCCTGGCGTCGTGGACGCTGGTCAACCCGGCGCGGTTGAGCATCTCGCAGATAACCCGCAAACCTTCACGGCGCGTCTCGGCCGATTCCACCGGCAGTTGATTTTCGCGCAAGTCGTCGGCGGCCCGCTCGTAGATCACCCCGTCCAGACGGCCGGTGTCGGGATTGCGGCCCAGCCTGCCGCCCGGCGGGTCCGGAGTTTCGTCGTTGAAGCCAGCCCGCTCCAGGGCCAAGGTATTGCCGTAGTACACATGGCCGGCACGGTGCGCCACCAGGATTGGATGATCAGTGCTGACCGCGTCCAGGTCTTCCCTACGCAAAAAACGGTTCTCCGCCGTCTTGGTGTCGTCAAACTTGAAACCCTGAACCCACTGGCCCGCCGGTGTCGTCGCCACCCACTGCCGCAACGCATCCTGTATGTCTCCTATGGTGGGAAGAGAACAGTCGGCAGCCATGACGTGCCGCGTCCCGCTGCTGAGCACGTGGATGTGGGCGTCGATGAAACCAGGCAGGACGGTTTTGCCGGGCAGGTCAATGACTTTCGTGTTCGGCCCGGTCAGGGTTTCCACGTCGGCGTCGCGGCCCACGCCAATGAACCGGCCGTCGCGCATGGCGACGGCGGTGGCGCGGGGTAGCGCCGGGTCGATGGTGATAACGTTGGCACGGCGTATGACGGTGTCGGCGTGATAATTGCTCATCAAATCACCTCGTCCGATGGTACTTGCACAGAACGAATTACACCGGCCAAAGGTCAGGATAATACGTTTCAGCTTTGGAGATTAGACCGTGACGGGTATCCGGTGGCAATGGCTCCAGTCTGAACACTTCCGATTGCCATATGGCATCGCTTGCTTTTGGGTAATATTTGAGTTGTCCACCTGACTGGCCATACCACTCAAATAGCCTTCCACTGGAATCATTACCGCATACGGCTTTCCCAGGTTGTAAAACCCCCTTACGCCTGACCAATGGGTAGTACCAGACTATTCTTTCCGGGTCGGGCAAATCGATACCAAATTGGTAAAGCTGATATTCTCCACTCCGGTTCCACATTAATGCTAGGTAGCAACTTCCAGCGAGGTCAACGTTGCCGCCCGATTCAATACTCACTGACGAGTGCCACTCACGGACTTGGTTGATAAGAGCTTTACCGATTTGAGGAGAGTAGGCCCAATGATTTTGAGGGGTAATTTGATCATTGCTTAATTTATCCCAGAACGCACCCGCTGCGTTGGATAGTTCAATGGTCACGCGGCCATCACGCCTAACCCGGTTTAGCTCACCTCGCATCTTGCATGAAACTCCAAAAGATACGCCTTGTCGTGATGGGTCTGGGAGTTGGACATCCATAATGCCCTTGTCCTCTGAAGGAATACCGCCAAAGGCCAACGCTACAGCCCGCTCAAAGTCGCGCCATCCCGGCAAAGTGGTAAGGCTGTTCTTGATAGCTTGCATCCCAGTGCCGTCTTGGAACGTACTGAGCAGCAGCTTGAGCCGAGTTCGCTCGGCTTCCGTAGGAAGACGATGGGCGAATACGACCGAGTGCTGGGGTAGAGCCGTTTGGAGATCCTGTTCCATAGCAATCTAATCCGGGATTTCAAGCTCGTCCTTGAGGAGTACGTCCGTGCTTACGCCAAACAGACGGGCGACTTTGAGCGTCATAGCAGCAGTCGGCAACTTTTTACCGGCTTCAATTTCGCTCAAATGCCCGTGTGCCTTGTATCCTAACTGCGCGGACAGCTGGGCCAAAGTAAGCCCGCTACGGGTTCGCAGGACACGCAGCTTTTCGCCGAAGCGGGCAAAATCGGGGTTGCTACTGGTTGACATCCCGGTTTACCTGCGCTAAATTGTCTCTAATAGAGACAATATGCTGGTTTTTCACCTGCCGACGTGGGTGGTAAAATGCCAGTGCTCTGTAAGGAGATGACACGACGATGATTAACAGTCCGTTCAAGTGGGTTGGTGGCAAGTCTCGCCTACGGAAGGCCATCATTCCGCTGATACCGGAGCATCAATGTTATGTCGAGCCTTTCGGGGGCGCAGCATGGGTACTTTTCGGCAAGTCGCCCAGCTCCATAGAGGTCCTTAACGACATCGACGAAGAGCTGATCAATTTTTTCCGGGTAGTGAAACATCGGCCTGAGGAACTTATCGAGTCGTTTGATTTGGAACTAGTATCTCGCGGCGAATTCCTCCGGTTGGCCGATGCTGACCCGCAGACGCTCTCGGAAGTGGAACGGGCTCATCGTTTCTACTATCTCATTATGGCCGGTTGGGGCGGTGAGGCGCGTTACCCGCGTTTCCAGACCAGCACATCCGACGGTGGACATGGCAATAGGCTTATCGGAGCACTGAAAACGCTCCGTAAGCGCATAGAACCTGTGCATAATCGGCTAAAGACCGTCATCATAGAAAACCTGGACTGGAGCGAGTGCATCGGCCGGTATGATCGGCCGACATCATTTTTGTATCTCGACCCTCCTTATCCGAGGAACGGGGCCAATTATAAACACAATATGCGGCTAGCAGCAGAACATTCGGCTATTGCGGAATGGCTGTCCAAGGTGCAAAGTAAGTGGATGCTCTCATCCTACGATACGGACGAAGTGCGCGCAAACTTCCGACAATACAACATCGTCCCAATACAATCATCATCAGGAATGCGTGCCTCCCAAGCTGAAATCAGGGCGAATGGTATCAAGCGAACCGTCAACAGAGAAATTCTGATACTGAATTATGACCAGCCGCTAGCCGAGGGCACTTCACCCGCTAGCTCCGCGGAACACTCCGGCAGCCAGTCCAAAATGTTTGAAAGTCGGCTGGACTATAAGGCATTATAGTCCAAAACGTATCAGCCCGAGCCATCCCCCGGCACAATCGCCACGTGTATGCTGGGCACGCCGGCCTCCCCGCTCAGCGTCGCCAGGGCGCGTTCCGCTTCTTCGATGGGGAAGCTGTGGGTGTGCAGGCGTTGCATGGGGTACTTGCGCGAGTGGATGGTGTCCACGGCGCGGCGGAAGGCGGCATACTCAACGCCCAACACGCCTCGCAGCGTGACCTTCTTCCATATGATGTCATCTGGCGACAAGCCCTCAAACGTCCGACGGCCTTTCAAGCCGGCCAGCACCACCGTTCCGCCCGGCTTGACCATCTGGATTGCCTGGTTCACCGCCTGCACCGCGTAGGGCGTGGTGTCCACCACGCAGTCCACGCCGGCGCCGCCGGTAGCCGCCATGACGCGTTCCACAGGATCCTCGCCGTCAACGTTAATGGCGACGTCGGCGCCCATCTCCCGGGCCAGGGCCAGCTTGTGCTCGTCCCGTCCCAGCCCGGTTATGGCGACCATGGCCGCGCCCGTTTCCTTGGCGGCGATGGCGCAGCAGATGCCCCTTTGTCCCGAACCCAGTACGGCCAGCGTCTGCCCCGGCTGCAACCCGGTGGCGTCCACGCCCCAGGCAAATCCCGCGCCCAAGGGGTTGAACATCACCGCCACCGCCGGGTCCAGATCGCCGTCCATGGGAAACACGACCGAGCCGGCCGGCAGGTAAAGGTATTCGGAGTAACCTCCCCAGAGGCCGGGAGATTTGTCCAATCCGGTTTGCCCGAAACCGCCGCCAGCGGGGCAAGGGGCAGTTCCGCCGGCCTGGCACACAGCGCATCGTCCACACCGATAGCCCGAGCGCACGGCCACCCGGTCTCCCACGTTGACGCCCCAACGCTCGGCGGCCTGCGACCCAATGGCGGCGATGCGTCCCAGGGGTTCGTGCCCCAGGATAATGGGATACGGTATGTCCAAATCGCCCCGGAACCACTCGTAATCGGTGCCGCAGATGCCGGTGGCTTCAATGCGGACGATGGCCTCGTCGTCGCCGATTTCGGGAATGTCCAGCCGGCGTATCTCCATCACGTTGGGAGCGGTGGTTACGGCGGCCAGGGATTGCTGTGGCAGCGTAGTCATTTGCACATCCTTATGTCGCGGTATAACCGCCGTCGATGACGAGTTCGCTGCCCGTCATGAACGACGATTCGTCGGATGCCAGGAACAACGCGCCATAGGAAATGTCCTCGGTGGTGCCGACGCGGCCCAGGGGGATCTGGTCGATGCGGGCTTGGATTTCCTCTGGGGTCTGGCTGCCCATGCCTTCGCGCCGCATATCGGTGTCCACGCTGCCCGGGTGAATGGAGTTCGCTCGTATGTTCTCAGAGGCGTACTGGATGGCGGTAGACTTGGTGAACAGGCGGACGGCTCCCTTGGTGGCGATGTACGCCGGCGGCCCGACGGCAACCAACCCGCTGATGGACGAGATGTTGATGATGCTCCCGCCACCGGCGCGCCGCATCGCCGGGATCACCGCCTTGGTGCCCAGGAACACACCCTTGGCATTGACCTCCATGATGTTGTCCCAATCCTCGCCGGTGGTCTCCTCAATGTTCTTTCGGAGGACAATGGCGGCATTGTTCACCAGCACGTCCACCTTGCCGAACTGCTGCTCGGCAGTCTCTACGGCCCGTTGCCAATCGTCGGCGCTGGCAACGTTCAGATGCAGGTACACGGCCTCGCCGCCCAGTTCGCGGATTTCGGCCTCCACCTGCATCCCCAGATCATCCCGAATGTCACCAATCACCACCTTTGCCCCTTCCTGAGCGAACATCCGCGCTTCGGTAGCCCCCTGACCCCTTGCGCCGCCAGTGATAATGGCAACTTTGCCTTCCAATCTCATGGTGTAGCCTCCTGATGTTTGCGCTCCATTGCAACCAGCGCTGCATCGTTACGTCGGTAAAAAGTCCTGAACCGTGCTGACAAGACTGCACAAACGGCAGATAGAAGAATTAGCCAGAACACAACAGCGATGCTAACGAAGCTGATTAGATCGACCTGACCAATATTCTCCTCGTCCACCTGTTCGTTAGCAGTGGTGGCAATGGGTTCAGGCGGCGGTTCGAAAGTACCCGATCTACGGACATTACGGTGATACGACCGCTTCAGACGTGATACTTCAGCCGGGGTCATCATTGCGGAACCAAAGCACCAAGTATGTGTACCCGGCAACGACCGCAAAGACCAGACCAGCCACCCCATAAACCGTTAGGGCCACGACGAGGTCATTAGGTCCAGCTCTGTACACCGCGTTAGCGAGCTCGGTCCAGCCCCATGCACCCAAGATGAGAATCGCCACCAACCCCAAAAAGAGAATGCCGATTCGCGCCGCGCTCATCGTCGACCTTCCGGCGATCTTGTCTAAATCAAACATCCAGCTTCATAACATCATACGGCAGTGGCATAACTCACGCCAATTCCGCCACCGCTCGCTCCGCGAACTCCGGCCGCACGATGCTTTCGTACGGATGCGCCTCTCGCACCAACCCGCCGGAGATCAGCGCGTCCCGCATCCGGTCGAACCCGTGACGTGTGATGGTCGGGTCGGTCGCCCACACCCCCGCGTCCTTGTAGCGCTGCACCCCTTCCGCCAGGACATCGCGCTCGTATTCCGGAAATACGCCGGCGATCCGGTCCGCCACGGCCTCAGCCGGATTTTCTGCGACCCAACGCTGCGCTCTTGCGTAGCCATTCACAAACGCCTGCGCCGTATCGCCGTTCTCGGCCAAGTACGCCGGCGTGACGGCAAAGCTGCTGTAGCAAACGTAGCCGCTCTCGTTTCCCAGCGTGGCCGCCAGGTGGCCGGAGCCTTCCCGCATCAGCTGCACCGCGAAGGGGTTGGGAACCTGGAGATAGTCCGCGCCGCCGCCGCGGAACGTAGCCAGCATCTCGTCGGCGGACAAACCGCCCAACAGTTGCACGCTGGCCGGGTCAACTCCGTGCCACCGCATCGCCGCCTGCAACGTGGTGTACGGAACGGGCGTAAACCCCACCGGAATCAACGTGGCCCCCACCAGGTCGGCCCATTTCCAGTCAGCGGTGGGCCGTTTGGACAGCAGGAAGAACCCATCCCGTTGGTTGATCTCAGCGATATGCAGTGGGGGGTCGGAACTGCCCGCGTCCAAGTCCATAAAACTGCGGCTGATGCCGCTTTGGGTTATGTCGATATCTCCGGCTTTGAGTAGGTCTGTGCTGGCCTGCCCGATGGGGATGTGGTCAAAGTCCACTTCCAAACCTTGATCGGACAGAAACCCGCCTTCCACCGCTACGTATATCGTGGTGTAGAACATATTCCGAAAGGCCACCCGCAACCGAATCCGCCCCGTGCTGGCTTGCTGACTCATCGCACTCTCCTTTCTGTGTTCGCCGGTTACGCGGCCACCGGAAGCCGCAGATTTCCGCCGGCCAGCACGGCCACGCCGTCCTCGCTGACGTATTCGACGCTGCCGCCTTCAAACTGCTCGTCATACAGTTGGGCATACAACCCTCCGAGAGCCAGCAGTTCATAGTGGGCGCCCTGTTCCACAATGCGCCCCCGGTCCACCACGAAAATCACGTCCGCTGCCATGATGGTCGAGAGGCGATGGGCGATTGCGATGGTGGTACGTCCTTTCATCAACGGCTCCAGCGCCGCCTGAACGTACCGCTCGCTGGTGGTATCCAGCGAGGAGGTGGCCTCGTCCAGTATCAACAGCCGGGGGTCGTGCAGGATGACCCGTGCGATGGACAATCGTTGACGCTCGCCACCGGACAATCTGTATCCCCGCTCGCCGACCACCGTGTCGTATCCGTCGGGAAATTCCATGATGCGGTCATGAATGTACGCCGCTTTCGCGGCGGCGTGCAGCTCCTCCTCGGCGGCCTCCGGGTTGCCGTACAACAGGTTTTCGCGAATGGAAGCGTGGAACAGGTAGCTCTCTTGGGACACGTAGCCCACCATACGCGCCAGGCTCTCCAGCTTGATCCTACGCACGTCCACCCCGTCAATGCTGACCTCCCCGGAAGTGGCATCATACAGGCGGGGTATCAGGTACGAAATGGTGGTTTTGCCGGCTCCACTCGGGCCGACCAGGGCAGCTAATTGCCCCGGTTTTACTTCCAGGCTTACCCCGTCCAGCGCCCAGAACACTCGCCCATCGTCCTCAATGTCGTAGGCGTCGGCTAGCAGCGTGGCCGGATGGTAATTCATACGCACGTCCCGCAGGGCCACCCGGCCAGCGACCCGCTCGGCTGGCATTTCGACGGCGTCGGCCGCGTCAAAAATATCGGGCCGGATGTCCAGATAACCGAAGATACGCTCAAACAGCGCCAGCGACGATTGCAGTTCCACCGATGTCCGCAGCAACGTGCTGATGGGGAAGTACAACCGCGTCTGCAGGGTCGTGAATGCGACGATGGTGCCGGCCGTGATCCCCGTTTGGCCGATGCCGCCGAACATGATGTAGCCGGCCAACACGTACACCACCACCGGCGTCAGCGAGAAGAATATCTGCATCCCTGCCCACACCGTCTGTCCGGTCATCTCCCGCCGAATCTCCAGGTCCGACAAGCGCACGTTCTGGTCGTGGAACCGGGCTATTTCCCGGCGCTGCGCGCCGAAGAGACGGGTGAGCATCACGCCGGACACCGACAGGGTTTCCTGCGTGATTGCCGTCATCTCCGCGGTCGATTCCTGTACCCGCGACGATATTGCCCGCCGCCGTTTCCCCACCAGGTAGCTGAACACCGCGAAAACGGGCGTGATGCCAGCCGCCACGATGGTGAGTTCCCAGGATATTACGACCATGGCTATCAGCGTACTGATGAGGATGACCACGTTGGACAGGATGTTGCTGACAGTTCCCGTCACCACCACGCGGATGCCGGCAACGTCGTTGGCAACACGACTCTGTATCTCGCCGGTTTTCTGGGATGTGAAGAACCCCAGCGACAGCGATTGCAGATGGGAATACAGCCGGTCTCGCAAATCCCGCATCACCCGCTGACCCACCTGCTGCGTCAGCCACGTCTGCACGACACCCAGGCTGCCCGTAACCACCACCACGGCGGCCATTGCCCACGCTAGGGTCCAGAGCAGCGACAGGTTCGGCCCGCCCTCCACGAACAACGCGGAGTCGAACACCACCCGTATCAGGATCGGGTTCACCACACCCAAACCCGCGGTTACCAGTATCAGCAGCCCGATGGACAGGACCCGAGGCCAGTGGGGCTGGAAGGCGGCGGCAATCCGCCGGTTCAGGCGGGGCACCCGCCGTCTGGGTCGGTCCCGACTGGAATTCGCCGAACGCCGGAACCCGTGGGGCATATGTTCACGCACGGGGCGCATCGTTGGCCCCACTATTCCACGTACATTCCGCCATTCCCATCTGCGCGGGGATCCAGAACGTCACCCCGTCGCCTCCTTCAGCCGGCGGATGGCGTCGATGTGAGCGTCGGGAGACGTGGCCCCGCGCAGGCCGGCGGCGATGTGCGTCGCGCCAATCTCCTCCCACGACCGCAGTTCGGTAAGCCAGTCCTCTGGGTTGTTGTCGGCGGTGATGGTGATGCGGCCCTCGAACCCAACATCCGACGGGTCACGGCCGGCAGTTTCGGCTTGGGCGCGAATGCGCCCCAGGATCGCCTGCCCGTTGGTGTCGGGCGCAAACATGGGGAAGTACCCGTCGGCAAGCCGGCCGATACGGCGGATGGCGGCGTTGGGCGGCGTCGGCGACGTGCTGCGGCCGGCGCCAATCCAGATCGGGATCGGACGCTGCACCGGCCGGGGGTTGATGCCGGCGTGGGTAATGTCGTGGTACTTGCCGTGGAAGTCAATCACATCCTCGGTCCACAGCTGACGCAGCACTTCAATCTGCTCGTCGCAGCGGCTACCCCGGGTGGCGAAGTCCACGCCCAGCGCCTCGTACTCCACCGAGTTCCAGCCCACGCCAATGCCCAGCCGCACCCGCCCGCCGGACAGCACGTCAACCTCAGCAGCCTGCTTGGCCACCAATGCCGTTTGACGCTGGGGCAGTATGAGGATGCCGGTGGTCAACCCAATCTTCTTGGTCACCGCGGCCAGATACGCCATCAGCGTGAACGGCTCATGGATATACGACTCGTGAGTATAGGGAAACTGGGGCACTTCCGGATGCTTCTCCGGCACCGCGCCCAGCACGTGGTCAAGTATCCGAACGTGGGCATAACCCAAATCCTCGGCAGCCTGGATGTAGTCCCGCAACGCGCCAAAGTCGTCGCCAATTTCAACGATGGGGACAGAAACGCCGATTTCCATGGTGGAACCTCCCTACTTGTAAATGACGGCGGCCCCGCCGTCCTCGGTAGTGGCTAGAGGGCCATTATAGCGGGTGGCGGAACGCGAGGTATGGCAAGCAAAAATTTGGTGGGAGGCAGGATTCGACGCACTCATTCCCATGATCCGATGGGCAGGGTCTGTTTACACTAGCCTAGAGGACCGATAATCACGGTGCAGACGCGCCTCCCCTGGGAGCATCAGCGCCTTGGAAGCCACCTCGTGAAGCGGTCGGGCAGCCTCACCAACTCAACCTCAACCTCAGGCGTGACATCGTGCGCATAGACCAGCGACATCATGTCTAGATTAACCCTCACCACCGCCAACTGCGCGAATCCTACTGGCGTAAGGATCTTGTTGACTGAGGCAATCACGTCCTCTTGCGGGGCTGCGTTGTTGTGCCCTCTGCTATATGTGGACAGTTGAATGATGATCCCACCCTGCAGACCTCGCAAAGTAGGCAACGCTCTTTCGATATCATCCGGATAGAGATTCCCTTTGTTCCTATCCCCTTGATCGTCAAACCGCCTGCTGCTGTCGTACATATACGGATCGAACGAGACTAACGTTAGCGACCCTTCCAGCAGGCTCACTTCAACGGGACTCGGCAGCCCCATATCGAACCTATACCGCCAGTCGTCCGGAAATAACTGGGTGTTCCTACATCTATCTGACTTACCGACAAGTCTGAGCCAAGGGTTGAGTTGCGCAATAGTTGAAGGGTCTATCTCACACAACAACATGGAGAAATCACGTGTCCATAGCTGCTCCACAAAGGCCGCGCCGTTGGGATAGCCTGCTTGTGGCGCTTGATATTGCCATCCCCTCTCGCAGGCCGATGTACCAGGCAAGCCATCGCGCACACGATCGAACCGACGGTTTCCGACAGTACGCGTGTGTGCATGGGGAGCCATAGCGTGAGCGTCAATGAAACTCAGCCCCGACGTGTGCTTGCCTGCAATGGTCAGCAGTTCGCAGAGCGTCCAGTGCTGCATCAGATGACCGACGTTGCCTTTGTATGTGCTCAT
Organism: Dehalococcoidia bacterium; assembly: GCA_965197635.1. Taxonomy (GTDB): domain Bacteria; phylum Chloroflexota; class Dehalococcoidia; order Lucifugimonadales; family UBA3495; genus Bin87. Next base: position 681,200 of record CBDANN010000008.1, on the reverse strand, counting down.
GGCCGTCCTCACTTACGTTCCTGGGAAACTTGCTCATTCCCGAAACCGTTCCGGTATCCGGCCCCGACGCCGGCGGGCTTCGTCAAACTCGGCGCGGGTCAGGCCAATCTGCTCAAGGATTGACCCCATCGTTACCGGGTCAACGTCGCTGCGGTGTCTTGGCACGGCAGTCCGCAAACCCAGTCTGTCGTGGCGAAAAGCCGTGTGATCGCCGCCTTCTTCATGCCTGAAATTGAGTCGTCGCAATAACCTGACAACTTCCCGCCTATCCACTCCCGGAATATATGGCGGCATCCGGCTACCCCGCAGACACCGGAGGGCTTATCAGCTGTGGCGCCACTTCGTGAACCTCGTATTCCCAGCCGTCGCGCTCGCATTCCGCCACTAGTTCCGCGATTTTGGCTTTTCCCAACTCCCGCAGTTCCTCGCGGCGCGTTTCGCTTTCCTCACCGGGCAGCGGGTACATCCGGCACATTGCCATGGCGTCGGCAATCATCGCCAGCGCGTCCTCCCGGTCGATGCCTTGGGACACTGCGCCGGGGATGCCTGGGCAAATGGCCGCATAGCCTACGCCGGAATAGATGAGGATGACTTCGTAAAGGTCATTGCTATGGCCCGTGTTTGGCATGACTACTCCTTATTCAACCGTGCGATAGACACTCATTCCCGAAACCGCTCTGGTATCCGCCCCCGACGCCGGCGGACTTCATCAAACTCGATGCGGGTCAGGCCAATCTGTTGGATGATACCCCCAACTGTCCTGGGGGATACGTCGCCGGGATGTCTGGGAACCGAAGTCCTTAACCCCAAGCGCTCATGGCGAAAAACTGTGTGACCGCCAATCTCGGATTCAGCGAAATTGAGCTGGCGCAAAATTCGCACCAGTTCCCGACTGCTGACTCCCGGTATGTACGGCGGCGTAAGCTATTCCGCCACAACAAGAGGCTGTATCAGTTGCGGGGCAACCTCGCAGACGTAATACTCCAGGCCCTCTTGCTCACATTCCGCCACTAGTTCCGCGATTTTCGCTTTCCCCAACTGGCGCAGCTCTTCGCGACAGGCTTCGCTTTCCTCGCCAGGCAGCGGGTACATCCGGCACATCGCCATGGCGTCGGCAATCATCACCAGCGCCTCTTCCCGATCTTTACCCTGGGAAACGGCGCCGGGGATGCCGGGACAAATGACGGCAAAGTCGTCGTCCGATTCGATGAAGATGACTTCGTAAAGGTCGTTGTCAGTAACTTCGTTTGCCATACAGCGCCTCCATTCGGAGACATATGTCGCTCCATTGTGATGGCGTCAAATCATAAAGTTCATCTCCCCCACAATCCGCTCCCCCAGCGCCCGGTCGCCGGCAATCGCCACTGAGCCGCCGGCCAGCGCCCGCTCCGCCGTCCATCGACCCGTGCCCAGCGCGTTGAACGGCTCCAGTCCCATCGTGAGGCACACCGTCGGCGAGGCCGGCGCGGCGTCCATCCGTTGCGCCCGCCCACCGTCCATGTTAAGGGCGATGGTGCCGCCCACGTCGCCCGTTATGTCAAACACTACTGTCGCGCCATCGTCGGGCCTGACCTTGCGGCCTACCACGAACGGCATCGCCATCTCGGTGCGTCCGTAGGCGTGCTGCGCCACCGGACCGGCAAGGTGGCCCGAGATGCCCAGCGTGCGGCGCATATCCTGTTCATGCACCCAGGCGTCGTAGATGCGGATGGCCAGCAGGTCCGTGTAGGGGCCGCGTCCCAGGGGATTGTCCGTCTCGGCGGCAAAGTCGGTTTCGGACATCCCGCGCAGCACGCCCAGCCGCTCGGCGGTGATTTCGCGGAACTCGGCCAGCACGTCGGCTCCGCTGAATTGCCGGCGATAGTCCACTAGAACCTCGTTGCTCTGGCCAACTTCATTCTGCACGTGGGAGGTATCCGCCGGTTCGTGGGCTGGCGCCGGCCGTCCCAGCAGCCGGCATTCGCTGCCCACCAGGTGCGATACCTGGTCCTGCACCGACCAGCCGGGGCACTCCGTTGGCGCTGCCCATTGCTCGGGAGACAGGTGGGCACACAAACCGGAGATCGACTGCCATACCATTTCCATCAGGTGAACCATCTGCTGGGACATCGTTTGCTACTCCATAAATCAATGTCGCGCCGGTGGCGCGCTTTGGTGAAATCTGTCGGCGCGTAATATCGCCTCGTGACCGCCGGTTATCGCACCCACCGACATTCTGGCAGGTGCCCCCGAAATCCCCCGTCCGGACAGGTGCATGAAATGTCGTCCCGTCTCCGGTACCCCAGCGACTCCAGCCAGCCGTCAAACCCCGGATAGAACCCGTAACCATCGTCAATGGAACGATAGCCGGCGCGCAGCGCGGCCAGGATTTCATCGGTTTCAGGAATCGTCAGCCCTCCTGCGGAGGCGGTGCTACTGGTCGTGGCAGCGGCCATAGGGCTAATCGGACACCAGTTCCAGCACGTCCTGGGCGAATACCATATCTTCTTCGCCGACCTGGTCCGGGTCCTCCGGGCTGGTCAGGTAGCGCACGAAAAGCCACACGCCGTCCTTCGGGTTTGATACAACCTCGGCGGTGGCGTCGCCGTATAGCTTAACCGTCTGACCCGGCTCCACTTCAAACAGGTTCACAATATCAGGCATCATTCCCTACCTTTAGCGCAGGTACACTAGTGTCCTGTATTCGTAGTTCGTCGTATTACTCTGAGGCATTCCACCAAGACAGGAAAACGGTTTTCTTCTTGGAGCGGAGTGGCACAAAGGCACAAGTCAGCACTTTATGTCCGACGAACTACGGATACACCACACTAGGTTCTGGTGAGATTTGGAGTTTGATCCGTCATTCCGGCGAAAGCCGGAATCCCAAGGCTGTCAGGTGTCTGATTTCTCAACCATAATTGCAGATTCCGATATTGGATTCCCGCCCCGTATCAAGTACGGGGTGACGTGCTTTCGCGGGAATGACGGTGAAATGTCAACACGGCCTAGAAAAAGAACGTCAGGTTCTTCGCCAGCAGCACGTTCTGGTCCAGGAACACCTGACGTTGGGCGATGCGCCACTGGCCTTCAACGCGGCGCAGCGTATCCTCCCGCCGGCCCACCAGGATGTCTGTCTCCGTGGCGACGCGGTTGCGGTAGATGATGAACCGGCAGCGCAGGGATACTTCCTCCGCATCCGCAGCCGTTGGTGTGGCGTCTATAATCTCGACGTTGGTGACCAAGTGGGAGATACGGGACAACGGTTCCTCGGCCCAGTGCACCCCGGTCAGAATCTGCCTGACCCGCTGCGTGAGCGTCTGTATGCCCTCGTCAAACCAGTTGATGTCCTGGCCTTCACGGGTGAACTCGCGCTCCAGCTCGCCGAACTTGACGTTGCGCCGCATGGGTACCCAGTACCGCACGTCATCGGTGAGCAGCGCCAACCACTCCTCGTAGCGCCGGTCGTCCAGCAGGTTGGCTTCGTGGTATAGGAACGCCTCCACGCCCTGCTTGAGCAGAAGCATCGCCAGCGGGTCATTGGCAACAACCATCATGCCACCTAGCAGCTGGAGCCGTTGCCGTTCCGCCACGTAGCCAGATCATCCCAGTCCCGCGCCGCCATGAACTCCCTCCAACGGCTGTAGAACCCGCGCTGGTTCTGCTCGCCAGCCCGCGCCTTGGTGGTGTCGAGAACGGTGCCGGGAAGCTTCAGCCCCCCGTCCTCGAAATCGGTAACCGCGTAGCCCATGCCCATCTGGTAGTTGTAGTGGTGCCGCCGCGCCATCGCCCCGCGGCTGGCAGAGTGGGCGTAGTTCCAGTTCTCCATGTCGTCCTGCTCGGTCAGACCGGCCGGGCCGGAGTAACGGATGTAGTACTGGCGCAGGAACTCCTTGACCTCCGGCGGCGCGGCGCTGTCCACCAGGAACCACCGCCAAACCTCGGTCTGATCCGGGCCACGCGGATGCCACACGGCGATACTCCGCGGCTGCCGGGGCAGGTAGGACATATTGGGGAAGATTGTCCCCGGCCCAGCCAATATGCGCCACAGCTGGCCCTGCCGTTCCTTGCGTGCGATCTCGCACTGGTAGAAATACTCCGAGACCACCGGATCATTCTGGTAGGAGAGAACCGGCTGCGCGTCCTCGGGTCGCAGGAACATGACGGTTCCGTGGCCCCGCTCGGGGAAGGATACGTCCAACGACTTGGCCCCCTCACGCTCGCTGTTGTCTCGCCGTCCCTGCCCGGAGGGGCCGATGCCCACCAGGTCAACGGAGCGGTGGCTGATGTTGTGGTAGCGGTCGCCGATGAAGTTCTCGGCGGGGAACTTCCAGTTGCTGGGCACCATCCACTTCTCAATGCCGCCGATGACCTCGGTGCCGCCATCGGTGCCGTCCCACCCGTCAAACAGGATGTCCAGGTAGGTGCGGAAGCCGCCGATATATTCCAGGAAGTCCGGCGCGTTAGGGTCCCACGTCGCCCAGATGCCCCCCTTGTAGTTGACCATCTTGGGCACCCGAATCAGGCCCCACTGCGACTTATCCAGTTCCTCGTGGTAAGCGTCCTTGTAAAAGGGCACACCTACCAGCGCGCCGTCGGTAGCATAACTCCAGCCGTGATAGGGGCACGTAAAGATCGGCGTATTGCCCTCGTCGTAGCGGCAAACCTTCATCCCCCGGTGCATACACGAATTGAGAAAGACGTGTATCTCCCCCTCCCGATCACGGCAGAGGATTACAGACTCCTCACCCATGGACGAGATGAAGAAGTCACCCGGCTTGGCGACCTGGCTTTCGTGCCCGACGAACAGCCAGGCCCGGGTGAAAATCCGGTCCTGCTCCTCGGCGTATATGTCGGAATTCACGAAAATCTCCCGGCTGACCATGCCGTTTTCCTGGTCAACCAGGCCACTGTAAGCGCTGGGCTGGAACGTAATCGCCATGTTCTCCCTCCGGGGCGCCGGCGCAACTGTGCCGCGACAACCTGATTATGCGCCGTCATGGTACCACACTGCCGGAGACGGATGATGCTGCGCGGCTTCTGGTACGGACACGCCGACAATGTCTGACGTGTTGTTGCGGTATGAGCAGTAAACAGGTAGTTCCCAAACAGGCCACCCGCTCTTCCTCCTGCTACGCTGCAATGGACGAAGCCTACCAGGATGGTACAATGGGAACGAACGAACGAACGAAAATGATCGGTCACTTTGACGGTTCACTGTCGATAACCGTCAGTATGCTGTTCGCAGTGGTAGTCAATAGCTGTCAATCCTGCGCTGGACTGTGGGGCATCGGGTTCCTCAAAGAGTTAACAGACAAAGACGATGGTGTGATTATATTGGCGACGCTGCTGCTTTTTCCCACGACCCTCGCGCTTTACGGAGTTTTGCAAATGTGGTTCGCTGCTAAGGAAGCCGTTGAGAAAAGGGCCGCCGAGAGAGGACGCCGGGATGAACGTGAGCGCATCAGAAAGGCGCTGGCCGAGCATGGCGTGGAACTGCCCCCGAAGTTGCCAGCATCCTCTCAGGCGAACCCGACGTCAACCCGCCAACGAGATAGGATGGTTCACCCGCTGCGTAACTCCACCCCCGCCAACGCCTCCAGCACTCGCGCCACTATCGGATAGCCTTCGCCGCCCCAGCCTTCGACCTGTGCCCGCTTGTACAGAGCGTCGGCAACCGACCCGGCGCCCGCCGGGGCCTCGAGCCGTTCCGCCAGCTCGCACGCCAACGCTACGTCCTTCGCCACGATGTCCAGCGTACCGCCGGCCTGAAAAGAGCGGTTCAATATGCTGTTGGGGATGGCGTTGAACGCACGGCTGGCTCCCGCGCTCACCGGCACAATCTCCGCCAACACCGCCGGATCAACCCCGCCCAGGCGGGCTATCAGCATCCCCTCAATGGCGGCAATCAGGTTGGTATATCCCATGTACTGGGTCGCGAGCTTGGCGGTACACCCGGCGCCGGCCGGCCCAACGTAAAACACTTGCGCCGCGACTGCGTCCAACGCGGGACGCATCCGTTCAAACACGTCTTGTCCACCGCCGACCATCATCGTCATCGTCGGCGGCCGTCCGCTCACCGGGGCATCCAACATGGCCAGGCCCCGGTCCCGGCAGGCGGTTGCGACCCGCCGGGCCACGTCGGGGTCGTTGGTGGTGGTATCCACCAGCACCGCGCCGTCGGACATCGCCGCCAGCACGCCGGCTTCGTTGCCCAGCAGAACCGACTCAACCTGCGCCGGCCCGGGCAGCGACGTCCAGACCATTTCGCAGCCGTACACCGCCGCCTCGGCACGGTCGGCCCAACTCGCTCCACGATCCAGCAGCGGCTCCCCCGCCACCCGCCGCAGGTCGTAAACCGTCAGATCCACTCCAGCGTCCAACAAGCAGCCAGCCATCAAATTGCCCATGGTGCCGACGCCTATGAAAGCCTGCTTCTTTGGCAGTGTCACCGTGTCCTCCCGTTGTTGTGGTCCGTCACTCCGAGTAAAGGCCGGAACATTCATTCTGTCTGACGGATCGAATAACCGGATCCTGGTTGAAACGACTCGCGAACTCGCGCGAAATCTCGTTAATGAGCGCCATACCGTCGTCAATCGGCGGAAGTTTCAGCAGCATCACCAACTTGGTGGTCTCGCGTTCGACAACACCATCCGGCCTCTGCCACTACCCCGTCACTTCCAACACGCTCAGGCCCTGGGGAAAGCGCGGCGTGACCGTGTCCCCCAGGAAGGCGTTCCATTCCTCCGGAGACAGAGACCGCCCGTCCGCGCGGTACAATCGGAAAACAGTTCATACCGCACCACTTGCTGATGTCGTCCGGGCAATTGGAACCCCGTTTCGGCAACGCAGCCGGCCAACCCTGCGAGAACAACCGACGGGAGCAACAACCACCCAACGATATTCCACATCCGGCGGCTCCATCAGTACACCGCGGCGCAAGCCGGCAGTGATGTGTGGAACACCGCCTGCTGGTCAAAGCGGTCTTTGTAAATGTCGGAAAGCCCGCGGACCGTGCCGACGCTGCTTTCCGTCGCGTCAACGGGAACCAGCACATTCAACAACTTGGTGGACTCTTGGTAAAGCCGTCCCTCCTCCGTGTCAAACCACTGGCCGCGAGCGTCCAAAACGGTCAACCCGTCCGGAAACTTGAGCGTAACGGCATCAGCCAAGAAAACTTGCCACTCTTCTTCGCTGACAGTCCCGCCGTCGCCTTTCTCCTGTCCGAAGTAAATGTTGAGTTCCGTGAACGGCTCCATACCGTCGGGACAATCAACATCGCCGCCGACCAGGCATCCGCCTGCGAGCAACAGGCATAGCGCGGCGGCGGCGATTAGAGTTGCCGGCGACGGCACGATTCCTATAGGTTCCTAGTAGTGCTCCACCAACGGAATCTCGTGCAGCGCGGGAATCACCTCACGGCCAATCAACTCGATAGAGCGCATCACATCCTCGTGGGCCATGGCGCCCTCGTTGCCGTAGATGTGCAGGTAGCCGGGGTTGAGCCGTTCGATGATCATGGACAGCTTTTCCCGCACGGTGTCGGGGCTGCCCACGATGATGTTGTTGGCCTCTTGCAGTTCTTCGTAGGTCATCGTCCGCCCGAACCCGCCGGCGCCCGGCAGCGTCCGCTGGATGTTGACCGCCTCGCGGGACTGGTACCCGGGCGGGTCGTTGTGCTCACGGGGTCCGCGGTTGCGATGCTCCTGCGTCCACAGGAACTCGCGACCAATCTCCTGCGCCTTTTCGTCGGTGTCCGCACAGAACACCCGCAGCAGGTAGCCGAAGTGCTCGGGCCCCGGCTCGAAGCCCGTCTCCCGCGCCGTGTCGATGTACACGTCCCGCAGTCGGTGGGTATGGTCCAGCAACGAACCGAGGTTCATATACGGATGCTGGTGTCGCGCCGCCCACACCACGCTCTCCGGGCTGCTGAACCCGGGGAACCAGATTGGCGGATGGGGCTTCTGCATGGGCAGTACCCAGGGGTTCACCTTCCGATAGTGGTAATACTCTCCCTCATAGCGGAATGGCCCCGGCTGGGTCCAGCACTTGATGATGAGGTCGTGGGCTTCCTCAAAGCGGTCCCGGTTTTGCGGCGGAGCGATGCCCCCCTGCAGCGTCTCCACCGCAGTACCCCGCACGAAACCGGAGATAATGCGCCCGCCGGAGATGCAGTCCAGCATGGCGATTTCCTCGGCCATGCGGATGGGGTCGTTGACCGCAATCACATTGCCCAGAATGGCAATCTTGGCGTTGCGCGTCACCTTGGCTATGACGGCGGCGTCAATGTTAACCGCCGGCTTCATGCACCAGTACGAGGCATGGTGCTCGTTGGACATGATGCCGTCGAACCCATTTTCGTCGGCCAGGGCATACTGCTCGTGGTACTGGTTGTAGAGAACGTGCGCCTTCTCCGGGTCGAAGTGAGCGTTGGAGAAATCCAGTCGCCCCGACTCATACTGCGAAACGTCGTCATCGGTGACGTGGCCGTAGGGTTGTTCGGAAAACCAGAAAACTTCCACCTTATCTTTCGGCATCAGGAGCCTCCTCGGTGTGGCCGCCGGAAGTGGCGGTATCCGGGCCGATTGTCAATGGCGGCAGTATAGGGGCGGGCGGTAGCAGTTGCAAATGGAAAACCGGCTGTCCCTTACAGATTGCCCTTGGGCGTTCTATGACGCAATCCGATCTTGCTTACTATTATTTTTGCTGGGAAACGCCGTCGCCGTATGGAAACCTCGCAAACACGGCACAAGGGGACGGGCGGGCTGACAGTACTAGAGTGCAACGCCACGACCGCCCAGCAATATGTCAACAGAGAGTGGGCGGGTACAGCGGGCGTCGACACCGTCTATCTATCGGGGTACAGGTCGGCCTCGGACGTGCCCGTGATCTCGTGGACGCGGGCTACGATGGCATCTTTGACCTGTTCCACTTGCTCAAAGAACGCTTGGGGTTCTATGGGGATGGGCCCGGGCGGGTCGTAACGCTTGCCACCGTAGAAACCTTCCAGCCAGCCTAGGCACGGCGGGATGTGAAGGCCATGCCTTTCGCTGAGTTGGTCGAGTTGCGCTTCCAGTTCCCGAAGGTTATGGGTGCGGGAGTAGGCTACGCCAAGGGCCGAGATGAGAGCCTTGTAACAGTGTTCTAGGGTTTCCTGGGCGTGTCGCCCCATGTACTTTTCGGCGCCGTCGGCGAAATCGTGGCGCATTGACCTGAATGAATCCAATGCGTCCCGGAGGCGTTCGCTGATGTCGGGCCAGTTGTCCGGGTAGCCGTCAACGCCGTCGGCGTCGGGATCTATGGCGGAGAAAGGGATTTGGGTCATCGGGATACCGTCTCTGGTAACGTCGTAAGCAACGTGGTTGACGGCGCGGCGTCCACGGCGAAAGCGCGGGTGGTCAATCTGCAGAACGTCCACTTCCACCGGATAGCCATATTCCAGTTCGGCGGCGGCGCGAGCGGTACGGGAAGCGGCGGCCCAGGCCTCGTAACCGCTGGCGCCCCGGTCGGGCACCAACATCATCAAATCTATGTCGGAACCCCTATTGTGATCGCCGCGGGCGCGTGAGCCGAACAGGACGATTACGGCGTCGCCCTGTACCTGATCCTGCACCGCCCGGGCCACGACGACGGCTTTGGGATCCGCCTTGCTATGAACCATGGTTGCTTCCTGGCAGCACGGCTAAAAATTAGGCCGGTCGTTGCTGTCCGGTATGTCGTAATTCGGGCGGTCCAAGCTTCCGTAGTCGGGCCGGATGGACATCTCCCGCAGACGACGAACCCGCTCTTCGACCGGCGGGTGGGTGGAGAAGAGCCGCGCCATCGACCGTCCGCTCAGCGGGTTCACGATAAAGAGGTGGGAAGCCGCCTCGTTCACCTTCATCGGCCGGATTTCCGAGCCCATTTCCAACTTTTCCAGCGCGCGGGCCAGAGCCTCCGGGTTTCCACAGTTGTGCGCTCCCGTCTGGTCGGCCTGAAACTCGCGAGCCCGGGAAATCGCCATGCGGATGATGGTTGCCGCGATAGGCATGATAATTGCGATGATTAGCAGGCTGATGATATTGCCGCCCCCATCCTCGTCATCGTCGCTGTGACCGCCGAAACTACCGAAGATAGCCGCGAACTGTGCCATGATCGCCAGCATGGAAATCGCGCCGGCGATGGTCGCCACGATGGTCATTATCAACGTGTCCCGGTTGCCCACGTGAGCCATCTCGTGGGCCAAGACCCCGGCCAGTTCTTCTCGGGTCAGGATGCGCCGGATGCCGGTGGTAACGGCTACGGTGGCGTTATTCGGGCTGCGCCCGGTGGCGAAGGCGTTGGGAGATTCGGTCTCGATCTCATACACCTTGGGCATGGGCATGTTGGCCAGCCGCGCCTGCTCCGCCACCAACTCGTAAAGTTGCGGGTCCTCCTCCTCGGTCACCGGCCGGGCATGGGCCATGCTCAAAGCGATCTTATCGCTGAACCAGTAGGCGCCGAAGTTCATGGCCAGGGCCAAAACCAGGGCGATTATGACGCCGGCTTGGCCGCCGATGGCGGCGCCGATGAGCAGCAGCAGTCCGGTCAGCGCCATCAGCAGGAAGAAGGTCTTGATTGTGTTCATAGCCATCCCTCCGGAGGGCCGTTCCAATTGGCAGGGTTCAAAATCATTGTAACATCGGCTCCAGGCCTGCTGGGTTGCTGAGCCGCCCAGGCGGGGTCTTTAGAGGCAACGTTGCAATAATTTAGGTGGCTTGGATTTTGTGATTGCGAGCGCAGCGCGGCAATCTCGTCGGTACGTTTGGTCTGGTTGGCACAAACCCCTGCAATGCCACGAGGTTGCCACGTCGCTACGCTCCTCGCAATGACAGCCGAAAGACCTGGGCGCTAAGCTTGGGCCGATGCGTCGCCGCCAAAAATATGCTACGGTAGTTCCGCAATGTTCACTTTGCGCCGTGCATCTCCTGTTGCTCATTTCGTGCCCGCGATATTGAATTTCCCGGCCACCTTTTCGCTGCTATCGGTTCTGGCGATCAGCATCCTGCTACTCGGTTGCGGTACATCCGATTCCCAACCAGCGCCCCCAGACTACCAGGCCACCGTACAGTTGCTCCTGCCCACCGCGGAACCCACGCAACCTCCCACCCCGACGGTAAAGCCCACGGACACGGTCCCGCCGCCGACGTACACGCCAATGCCAACCTCCATTGCCACGGCGCGGCCCACCTACACGCCTCGACCCGCTCCCACCCAGGTGGGCGCAGGGGAACGCCAGCCAGCCATTCCTTTCCAGGCGCGGCTGTTGGACGATACGGAGCTGACACTGCCCGATACCTTCGGAACCCCCACCTTGCTGGCTTTTTGGGCCCCTTGGTGACCCCACTGTCAGCGGGAGTTGCCCGCTGTCGCTGCCCGATACCGTGAGAAGTTCGAGCCGGCCGGCATCAACATCATCGGGGTTTCCCAGTTCAGAACCACCGAGGCGGCCACCATCGAGTTCGTTGAGCGCAACCAGTTGACGTTCCCCAATATCTATGACCAGGACGCACAACTGGCGTCGGCCTACGGCATAGACGGAGTACCCAGCTACGTGTTTCTGGACAAGGAAGGGCGCATCGCCCACCGCAGTTCCGGCGCTCGCGGCGTCGGCCTCATTGAATCCTGGCTCGACGACCTACTCGCAGAATAACTACCAAAGCGAATTGGTGACGCCCGGCTCTTGCGACGCACGCTCCTTATCAGTACACTTGTTCTCAAACTGTACCGGAGGACATACCATGCACGTCAATTCCATTGCGTCAGCAAACCCGACCGACTTCATCCCTTCGGACGCCCCCCGCATGATCTCGCGCTGGGCCGATTTGGGCCGACCGGCCATTGAACTGGAACCAGGCGTCATCATCAGCAACCTGGAACGCTGGCTATTCAACAACCCGACCGCCACCGGCGCACACCTGGGTCGCATACGCGAGTACCTTTACGTCGATACCTTCGGCATCGCGGTCAGGGCCGCCTGAAACCTTGATGACGATGCGCCTGTACCACGATCTGGCGTACCTATGGCCCATCGTCAGCCCGCCCGACGAATACGTCCTAGAGGCCGAGGAATGGCTGGATATAATCCGCAGCCGCCTTGGTCCGGGCTTCATGGCCGGAGCTCAAAACCGACGTCCCACGTTCCTCGATCTTGGTTGCGGCGGCGGTCACTTGCTATCCCACCTGACGTCCCACTTCGCCACTGAGGCCGCAGACATCTCTCCGCAAATGCTGGAAATCTCCTGCCAACTCAACCCCGACACCGTTCACCACTTGGGAGATATGCGCTCCATCCGGCTAGGCGGCACCTTCGACGTAGTAGCGATCCACGACGCCGTGAACTACATGGTCACCGAGGCGGACTTGCGCGCGGCGATAGCGACCGCAGCGGCCCACCTCAACCAGGGCGGCCTGCTGTTGATGGCCCCCGACTGGCTTCGCGAAACCCTGTCCGGCCCCCGCGTTATCGAATGGACCCGCGAGGACGCTGGCCGGGGCGTCACTTTCATCGAATACGTGGCCAACCCTCGCCATGACACGACCACCGTCGAATCGGTGTTCGTGTTCATCATCGACGAAAACGACCAGTTGAAGGTCGAGCTGGACCGCCACACCAGCGGCCTCTTCCCGATGGCAACATGGATGCGCCTATTGGCCGAAGCCGGCCTGGACGCCGAGTATATCCAGACCCACGACTACGAAGGAGGCTTCGGCGGCAACCTGTTCATAGGCACATGGCCTGCCTAATCATTTCAGATGAAAATCCTCTCTCCCATAGATAGAAGGGAGCGAGCTAGGGCGAGGGTGAAATTCGTCAGCCCTCATGTCCCTACTCATCGTCCAGCCCCGGCACCGGGAACTTGTTGCTCAGGTGCCGCACTTCGTCGGCAATGGTCAACATCGCGCCATCATCGCCGATGCTCCCCAGCGTTCGCACGATCAATTTGGCGACCTCGCGCGTGTCCGCTTCCCCCATACCCCGGCTGGTGATGGCCGGCGTGCCCAGGCGGAGACCCGACGCGGTGCGTGGCGGCAACTGGTCATATGGAATAGCGTTCTTGTTGGCGACGATGTTCACCGACTCCAACGCCCGCTCCCCTTGACGCCCGGTGATGCCCAGCGGCGTCAAATCCACCAGCATCAGATGGTTGTCGGTGCCGCCGGCAACCAGGCGCACGCCGGCCTCCGAGAGTTCCTGCGCCATCACCTGGGCGTTGGCCACCACCTGATGGGCGTAATGCGCGAAGTCGGGCTGCAGGGCCTCGCCGAAGCAGACGGCCTTGGCGGCGATGACGTGCATGAAAGGGCCGCCCTGCATATAAGGGAATACCGCGAAGTCAACCTTCCGTCTCAGATCCGCCTCGGTCAGAATCATTCCGCCCCGGGGTCCGCGCAGCGTTTTCTGCGTCGTGGAAGTCACGATCTGCGCGTGGGGCAATGGCGACGGATGCGCCCCGCCGGCGATGAGCCCCGAAATGTGCGCCATATCCACCATCAGCATCGCCCCAACCGAGTCCGCGATGGCCCGGAACCGAGGGAAATCCAAAACCCGCGAGTAGCTGCTGCAACCCGCCACGATGAGCTTGGGATTGTGCTCCTTTGCCAGCGCCTCCACCCGGTCGTAGTCAATGGTTTCGGTATCCCGATCCACCCCGTAGGCGACAAAATCGTAGAGATTGCCGGAGAAGTTCACGCCCGCCCCGTGGGTCAGGTGGCCTCCCATGTCCAGCTGCATCCCCAGCACCTTATCACCCGGCTCCAGCACGGCGAAGTAAGCCGCCATGTTGGCCTGGGCGCCGCTGTGGGCCTGCACGTTGGCGTGCTCGGCGCCGAACAACTCCTTGGCCCGGTCAATGGCCAGCGTCTCGACAACGTCCACAAATTCGCAGCCGCCGTAGTATCGCCGGCCGGGATACCCCTCAGCGTACTTGTTGTTCATCAGTTGCCCTTGGGCATCCAGCACCGCCTTGCTGGCGTAATTCTCCGATGCGATCAGCACGATTGAATCGCGCTGGCGCCGGTTCTCGTTTTCAATAGCCGCGGCCACGGCGGGGTCAATGCGATCAAGCAAGGTGGTCATCGGTGGGTCGCTCCTGGGCTGACGTACCCGTGCAATCGCGTACAAGGGCTGACTTACATCATAGCAAATCGCCACAGAAGCAAGTCCGACCGCCGGTCGGTAGCGCTCCGTATTAGGGGGTTTGATCGTAGTATAGGCGTAGCAGGCTGATGCGAGGCGAAAGCGGGAGGTGAGCTGGCATGGGGTTGTTGTACGAGCTGGAAACCCAGATGGAGCGGGAAATCCCGACCCGATTGGAGAAGTCGTTGCGGGAGGCGTTGGGCGGGTACCGGGCCCATTGTCCCGACTGCCGGCTGGTCATGCACCGCCACCATCGTTACCACCAAGGCATTTGGTGAGCGACGGGGATTAGGTCATTGCGGCGGGCATTGCTCTGGTGTACGGACGCGAGGCGCCCCGCCAGCTTTGCCACTTTCATCTGCTACGGGAATAACGGCGGAACCTGGGCCGGGAAAGCTGAACCGAAGCCCGACAACTGCTGGCGTCGGAGACTATGGCAGAGGCGCAACGCCATGGGGTGAGAATATTAGCGTTGACGGGAGGCCGGGCAATGTACTGGTGTCGGAAAGCCGTGGAAGCCGGACTGCGGCATTTGGAGACCGGACCGGGGAAGTCCAAAACCGCATCTCGGTTGGAACGACAGAACCGGGAGTACCGGCGGCAAGAAAGAATGGGCACAGTATGGTCGCCACACAACCTGTTGGCGCTCCTCCAAAATCGAGTACTGCTAAACCAGACCACCTGACACGGAACGTTATCGCGCGAGCCTGCGCCAATTGATTAGCAGTGCGTCCGCCGCTATAATGTAGCACACCATTCCCGCGTGCTGCGGAGGAGGAACCCCCATGGTTGCTGATGTCCTAACTGGCACTTTTACCGTGAAATCAGGCCACGCCCAGATGCTGAAAGGCGGCGTCATCATGGATGTAGTAACGGCGGAACAGGCGCTCATCGCGCAGGAGGCTGGCGCCGTGGCGGTAATGGCGTTGGAACGGGTGCCCGCCGACATTCGAGCCGACGGCGGCGTGGCGCGTATGAGCGACCCTTCCATGATCTGCGAGATCATTGAGGCCGTTTCAATCCCCGTCATGGCGAAATGCCGAATTGGCCACTTCGTAGAAGCTCAAGTCTTGCAGGCCCTGGGCGTTGACTATGTTGACGAATCCGAAGTCTTGACCCCCGCCGACGAGACCCACCACGTCTGGAAGCACGATTTCACCGTCCCGTTTGTCTGCGGTTGCCGCGACTTGGGTGAAGCGCTACGTCGTGTCTCTGAAGGCGCGGCCATGATCCGCACCAAAGGAGAGGCCGGTACCGGCGATGTGGTGGAAGCCGTTCGCCATATGCGCGCCGTGCAGGACACCATCCGCAAACTCCAGAATATGCCCGAAGACGAACTGGTGGTGGAAGCCCGTGATTTGCGCGTGAGTTTGGACTTGTTGCAACAAACCAGGGAAGAAGGACGCCTTCCGGTGGTCAACTTCGCAGCCGGCGGTGTTGCCACTCCTGCAGACGCAGCGCTGATGATGCAGTTGGGCGCCGACGGCGTTTTCGTGGGCTCCGGCATTTTCAAATCCGGCGACCCCGTCCGCCGCGGCCACGCTATTGTGCAAGCAGTAACCCACTATAACGATCCCCACATTCTCGCTGACGTATCAAAGGACCTGGGTGAGCCCATGGTCGGCAGGAGTGTGCGTGAACTAACCGAAAGCGAACTGCTCGCCACCCGGAGCGTCTGACGCCCCATCAGCAACGGTGAATACGGTAACCTAACGCAGCACGGAGTGGTTATCTAGTTGAACATCGGCGTCCTGGCAGTACAAGGGGATTTTGCGGAGCACTGCCACGTGCTGCGCAGCATCGGCGCCGCCGCCACCGAAGTGCGGCTACCCAAGCACCTCGAGCGGTTAGACGGGCTGATCATCCCCGGCGGTGAAAGCACTACACTCAGCCGCCTCATGTCGCTGTATGGCTTGCGTGAGCCGGTAGCCGAATTGGCCGGCAAAGGCAAAGCCATTTGGGGCACGTGCGCCGGCATGATCATGTTGGCGACAGAAATAACGGAACAGGATCCGATCCCATTGCGTCTGATGGACGTGGGGGTTCAACGCAACGCTTTTGGGCGTCAGATTGATTCGTTTGAGCAGGACCTGTCCGTCAAGGGACTCGGCGACGCTACCTACCACGCTATATTCATACGGGCCCCGGTCATCACACGCGTGGGCGGCGCCGTGAACGTGCTGGCCGCCCTGCCGGATGGTCGGCCCGTGGCCGTGCAACAGGACAACCTGATGGCAACATCGTTCCACCCCGAACTTACCGCAGACGCCCGCATCCATCGTTATTTTGTTGCCCTCGCCGGCGGGCCGCCTTTTGACGATGCGGGGCCGCAAATTGACGCGCCGCGCGTGCGTTAGATTCGGTCCGCCGCCCGTCATACATAATCGACAGTAGGGATAACGCCGCACCGGCGCGCGCCGGGAGCCAAAACACAGGAGGGCATAGTTGGTAACGGTCGAACAACTGGCCCACGATGAATTGGAACAGTTGCTGTCGGCGCTCCCCCCGAGGGTTACGGAGGAGCTCCGAGAGCAGGAAAATTCGGGCGATCTGCTGGAGATCGTCCTCGATTTGGGGCGCCAACCCGAAGCCCGGTTTTCCCACGGCGACGTCATGTTGGGAGATGCGCCGGTCACTCGGGACGACCTCGAACATGTGGTGTCTGGCATCGGCGATTTCGGCGACGACAACCGGGCCGGCATGGAGCGAACCCTGCACCGTATTTCGGCAATTCGCAACCGCAACGGCAGCGTAGTCGGGATCACGTGTCGCGTGGGCAGGGCCGTTTTCGGCACCATCAAAATGATAGAGGATCTGGCCTACAGCGGGCAAAATATCCTGCTATTGGGACGTCCCGGCGTGGGCAAGACCACCATGCTGCGCGAGGTTGCACGGGTCCTTGCCGACGAGGCGCAAAAGCGGGTCATCATCGTGGACACGTCCAACGAAATCGCCGGAGACGGAGACATCCCGCATCCGGCCATTGGCCACTCCCGCCGTATGCAGGTGCCCACCCCAACCGAACAGCACGGCGTAATGATTGAGGCAGTGGAAAACCACATGCCCCAAGTCATCATCATTGACGAGATGGGCACCACCCAGGAAGCCGCCGCCGCCCGCACCATTGCTGAACGCGGAGTCCAGTTGGTCGCCACCGCTCACGGCAATACCTTGGACAATCTGGTCATGAACCCGACGCTGTCGGATTTGGTGGGTGGCGTGCAGACCGTAACGCTGGGTGACCAGGAAGCCCGGTTCCGTGGCACGCAAAAAACCGTTTTGGAACGAAAAGCGCCTCCCACGTTCGACGTAGTGGTGGAAATCCAGGATTGGGACGAGGTGTACGTGCACGAAGCGGTGGCCCAGGTCGTTGATCAATGGTTGCGCGGCTACCAGGTGGAGCCGGAAGTGCGGCGCATGGATGGCGAAGGCAACGTGACCCGGACCGCGGCGCCGCGCCCCAGCGAAGTTGGTGCTACCCCGTGGTCGGCCAACGAAATCCGGGGACGCCGCGGGCGCAAACGCTCTGACGAGCCGCAGAGCGACTACGACCGCTATCCTCCGGAGTCTTTCCAGGATGAACCGGACGCCAACGGCGGCGGCGCCCGCCGACTGGACGTTCGCATATTCCTCTTTGGGGTCAGCCGGGACAAGGTCGAAACCGCCTTGGCGGAGCGCGAGGTTTCGGCCGAGATAGTCAGCGAACTGCGCCGGGCCACGCTGCTGCTTACCACCAAGAACCACTACCGGCGGGGCAGTCAATTGGTGCGCATCGCTGAGAACAACAACGTCCCAGTGTACGTCCTTCGCAAGAACACCGTCCCGCAGATCGCGGAATTCCTCACTTCAGTAGCCCGGGACCTTGGCGTCGAATTGCCACGCGCCACCAGGTTCAACGACGATGACACTAATTCCGAGGCGATGGCTGCCGCCAAAGCCGAGGTAGAGGAAGCCGCCCGGCGAGTTTTGTCAGGGGAGTTCAGCGTACAACTGGAACCGCAACGCCCCTACATACGCCGCCTGCAGCATATACTGGCGGAGCAGTTCAACCTGGCGTCCACCAGCCGGGGTCGCGATCCCCAGCGTGGCGTGCTCATCTACCGTCCCTAGCCCAGCTTTCCCTCAAACCCGGTCTGGTCTGACGCACCACGCGGGTCCCTAGTCTGATACCCTGACACCGTTATGTCGATGGGCACACGAGGGCTAAGGCAATGTCGGGCGTGTTCATAGCGTTTGAAGGCGGCGAAGGCGCGGGCAAGTCCACGCAGGCTGCCATATTGAACGACGCCCTGCAAAGGGAAGGTTACCGCACAACGTTGCTCCGTGAGCCGGGATCTACTGTTTTAGGCGACCACCTACGTCAATTTTTGATCGGCGGCCAGCCCGTTACGCCCTCGGCGGAACTGCTCTTGTTTGAGGCTTCCCGGGCCGAGTTGATGGCCTCGTGCGTCGGGCCTCTTCTGGACGCCGGAGAGGTCATCATCGCGGACCGCTTCGCCGGCTCTACCATAGCCTACCAGGGATACGGGCGCGGCATTGACTTGAGCCGGATAGAGTGGCTCAACGATTTTGCCACCGGCGGGCGTTACCCCGACCTTACCATTTTGCTGGATGTTGACCCTCTCGTGGGACTGGGCAGAGTCAACAGCCGCCAGTTGCAGCTTATGCTACCCATCCCCGATGACGCAGACCGCTTTGAAGATGAGACTATCGCCTTCCACGACGCGGTGCAACGAGGGTTCCGCGAACAAGTCGCCGGAAATCCTGACACCTGGCGCCGCATTGAGGGCAATCGCTCAATAGACGAAGTTGGGGCCGCGGTTTGGAGGGCAGTATGTCCCCTGCTGACCGCGAAAATCGCCGCGCCCCTTGCGCCCGGCAAAAACGGCTGACCTTTTCCGACCGTTAAAAAACCGCCGCCCCCAGCATCGAGGGCGGCGGTTTGCGTTTTCCTGTGGGCTCCGGGTTAGTTGTCCGCGGCGACAGCCAGGTCGACGTTGGCAATCCGGGCCGAGATGACTTCCTTCATCTTGCGAACCCGTCCGAGGTCCGGGTAGATGTTTCCTTCGGCCTTCCTATCAAAGATCTTTTCGCCATCGACGAAAACTTCCATGATGCTCTGGCCCCGCGGCGAAATGGTAATGGCAGCATCGCCGCCGTAGGCCCGGAAAAATTCGTTCGCCATCCACGTGGCGGTAGCGTGGTGCTGTCAAGGCACGCAGTAAGTGATCTCGATCTGGACTTTGCCTTCCATGTGTCTCCTCCAATCTGAGGGGTTAATTTTGGCGCCTGCCTTTGCGCATTTTATCACAATGTCCGATTTGTTCCAACCTTCGCCCTCCAGCCCGCAAAAGACTGTCCGAACCATGCTCGGATTAATATTGAGCTGGCGAATTCAGAGGTCGCATTAGTATCTCTCGTTCATCATTGACCGGAATTTCTGCGATTGCTAAAATGGATGAAATCTGCCAGGTATGCTGCTGGCCGGTCTTATTGCCGGCCGTTTCAGTTCGCCATCAAAAGTCATCGGGAGGGACTTTATGGTTACGACCTTCAATGAAAACCTGTTCTCGCCTGAAGTCATCCAGGATCCGTATTCTTACTTCGGGCGGATGCGGGAAGAAGACCCGGTCCACTGGAATGACCCGTACAAACTCTGGGTCATCACCAAGTATAAGGATTTGGTTTGGGTGACGCGGCGCCCGGAGGCCTTTTCCTCCGAGGTGTTCCACCGCGACCCGCTGCCTCCGTATCCCTCCATTGACGAATCCGACATGGGCCTCTACGAGGACGTTCGGCAGTTTTTCGGCCAGTGGTTTATCCAAACCGACCGCCGGGCGGTGAGCACCCATGAGGAGATCCGTGAACACGGCGGCCCTGATCATACCGATATGCGGAAGGTCATCCATGGCTACTTCACCCCGAAGGCCATGGAACTCTGGCGTCCGCTGGTGCAGTCCGCCATCAAGCAGTTGCTCGACGAGGCTGAAGATCGTGGGAACATGGACGTGATGCGTGACTACGCCACGCCGCTCCCGCTGCTGGTCATTGCGGCCATGATGGGCATCGAGACCTATGACCGCCAGTTCATCCGCTCGCTGGCTGAGAAGTTGCTGTTCATCGGACGGGGCAACGCCGACCGGATGCAGCCTCTTGCAGAGGGCATCACTGAGTTGCAGGATTACCTGCGGCCCATGGTCAAGGACCGGCTCAAGAGCTCCAACGGCGACTTGCTGGACAAGATGACCGACGCCGCCCGCCTGACCAACGCCGCCGGCAAGCGAATCATGGACGAAGAGCAGGTGGTGGCCAACGCCATCCTCTTGTTGCTGGCCGGTCACGAGACCACCATCAACCTCATCTGCAACGGCACCAGGGCCTTCATGACGCATCCCGACCAGTGGGAGCTGTTCAAGACCGACCCGAGCGCCAAGACCGTCCGCGCCACCGAGGAATGCTTGCGCTACGATGCGCCCGTCAAGTCCATCACCCGCATCGCCGGTGAGGACGTTGAGCTGGGCGGCAAGATCATCCAGAAGGACGAGCGGATGCGCTGGTTCGTCACTTCAGCCAACCGCGACCCCGAGGTCTTTGACCGCCCGGACGACTTCGACATTGAGCGCTATCCCAACCCCCACGTCGCCTTCGGCAGCGGCATTCACCATTGCCTGGGCGCCACGCTGGCCCGGTTGGAAGGGCAGGAAGCTTTCAAGGCCCTCGCGGAGCGGTTCCCCAACCTGAACATGGAATGCAATCCCGATGACCTGAGCTACACCTCCAGCATAACTTTCCGTACCTTGGAGAAGTTGCCGGTCAGTCTGTCCTGACCCGACGCTGAAATCGTCAGATTGCGCGGCCGCGGGAGATCCCGCGGCCGCTTCATTTTTTGATGGTTTCGTATCGTCGGCAACTCGCGATTCGTTGACATACCGGCGCGGCGTAAGTACGATGCACTCATTGTGTAAAGGTGTCGCCGATTGGCGGCGACAATCGACATCCAAGTCAGAAGGAAGGATGCTATGGTTACCACGCTGACTGACGACCTTTTCTCACCCGAAGTGGTCAATGACCCCTACACCTATTTCGCGCGAATGCGTGAAGAAGACCCGGTTCACTGGAACGCTCCCTACAAGCTCTGGGTAATCTCCAAGTATAAGGACCTGGTCTGGGTCACCCGCCGGCCGGAACTCTTCTCCTCTGAGGTGTTCCACCGCGACCCGCTGCCTCCGTACCCCGACATCGACGAATCCGACATGGGCCTCTACGAGTACGTGAAGCAATTCTTCGCCCAGTGGTTCATCCAGCATGACCGCCGGGCGGTGAGCGCTTACGAGTCGATACGCGAGCAAGGCGGTCCCGACCATACCGATATGCGGAAGGTCATCCACGGCTACTTCAACCCCAAGGCCATGGAACTCTGGCGTCCACTGGTTCAGTCTGCCATCAACCAACTGCTGGACGAAGCGGAAGAGCGCGGCCACATGGACGTGATGCGCGACTATGCCACGCCCCTGCCCCTGCTCGTCATCGCCGCCATGATGGGCATTGAGACTTCAGACCGGCAGTTCATACGCTCCCTGGCCGAGAAGCTGCTGTTCATCGGCCGTGGCAACAACGACCGGATGCAGCCCCTCACTGAGGGCATCGTCGGCCTCCAGGAATACCTGCGCCCCATGGTCACCGAGCGCATCAAGAACCCCAACGGCGACCTGTTGGACCGCATGACCGACGCCTACCGCGTCGGCGTGATGGACGAGGAGCAGGTGGTCGCCAACGCCATCCTGCTGCTGCTGGCCGGCCACGAGACCACCATCAACCTCATCTGCAACGGAACCCGCGCCTTCATGACCCATCCCGACCAGTGGGAGTTGATGAAAGCCGACCCCAACGGGCGTATGATTCGCGCCACCGAGGAATGCCTGCGCTACGACCCGCCCGTCAAGTCCATTCAGCGCATTTCCGGTGAGGAGATGGAGTTCGGCGGCAAGCAAATCGAAAAGAACCAGCGGATGCGGTGGTTCATCACCGGCGCCAACCGCGACCCCGAAGTCTTTGACCGGCCCGACGACTTCGACATCGAGCGTTATCCCAACCCTCACGTCGCCTTCGGCAGCGGCATCCACCACTGCCTCGGGGCCACTTTGGCCAGGCTGGAAGGGCAGGAAGCCTTCAGGACTTTGGCTCAGCGTTTCCCCAATCTCAATCTGGGGTGCGATCCCGACGACTTGACCTACACGTCGAGCATCGCCTTCCGGACGCTGGAACAGCTGCCGGTGAACCTGACGTAGTCGGTCGCGAAACCGCGCCTGAACAGCGAGGCCCGGAGATATTTTCTCCGGGCTCTTTGCGTTTCGCTTGCCTACAGCATTTCTCTGGCCTATAATCAAGCAATCAATTAGTATGTGGCGACGGTTTTCGTCGCGAAACGCAATTCTCACACTGGAGGTTGCATAACATGGTCAGCACCATCAACGACAACCCCTTCTCCCTGGAGGCAATTTACCAGCCCTACGAATTCTTCTCCCGATTGCGCGACTGGGAGCCGGTGCATTACAACGAAGAGTTTGAGGTCTGGATGGTAACCGACTGGGAGCACCTGGTCTGGGTTACCCGCCACCCCGAAGTGTTCTCCTCCAGCGTCTTCGCAAGGGACGTTCGCCCGCCGAACCCTCCCATCGACGAAGACGACATGGAAATCTACAACTACATCAGGAATTGGCAAGTTTCCCGGTTCATCCAGCACGACCAGAAACGCTACAATTCCGAAGTCTCCGGCCCCGACCACGTGGATATGCGCCGGGTGATGCACGGCTACTTCACCCCCAAGTCCATGGAAATGTGGCGGCCTCTGGTGCAGGCGTCCATTACCGAGCTGCTGGACGCCGTGGAAGAAAAGGGCCGCATGGACGTGATGGCCGACCTGGCCACGCCGTTGCCGCTGCTGGTCATCGCCCGGATGCTGGGCATTCCCGACAGCGATCGCCCCATCATGCGCCGGCTGGCCAAGGATCTGCGGCACCTGAACCGGACCGGGCCCGACCGCATGGGGCCGCTGTCCCAATCGGTGCAGAACCTGCAAGACTATTTGGGTCCGCTGGTCGCCGAGCGCGTCGCCAACCCCAAGGACGACCTGATTTCCGTGGTGGCCGAGGGTGAGCGCAAGGGCATCTTCAACCGCGACATGGTGATCAACAACGTGATGCTGCTCCTGTCAGCCGGTCACGAAACTACCATCAACCTCATCTGCAACGGCACCCTGGCTTTCACCCAGCATCCCGACCAGTGGGCGATCCTGAAGTCCGACCCGGAGGGCAAGGCAGTGCGCGCCACCGAGGAATGCCTGCGCTATGACTCGCCGGTGAAGTCCATCCAGCGGATCGCCATGGACGACATGGAGCTGAACGGACAGCACATCAGCAAGAACGACCGGGTGCGGTGGTTCATCTCCGGCGCGAACCGGGACCCCAAGGTGTTCGACCGGGCCGACGACTTCGACGTTGAACGCTACCCCAATATGCACGTCGCCTTCGGCAGCGGCGTTCACCACTGCCTGGGCGCTACCCTGGCCCGGCTGGAAGGGCAGGAAATCTTCCGCAACCTGGCCAACCGCTTCGACAGTATCGAGTTGGAGATCAAGCCGGAAGAGGTGGAGTACGACCAGCTCATCGGTCTGCGGGCCGTGGAGGGCCTGCCGGTGACGGTGACCAGCGCCCGCTAGCGGGACGTTTCCGAGTTTGGCCTATCCAATCGTAGGGGCGGGTTTGAAACCCGCCCCTACCACTGCGTATCTCCAGCAAATCGGTTATAATCGCCAAATCCAAGTCGGCCGGCGTAGCGCCGGCTTCAAGCACGTCAACGTCCAACCGGAGGTTTCAACCAATGGTCAGCACCTTCAACGACAACCCCTTTTCGCTGGAAGCGATCTATAAACCGTATGATTTCTACAATCGGCTGCGCGAATACCAGCCGGTGTACTACAATGAGGAGCTCGAGGTATGGATGATTACCTCGTGGGAGCATCTGGTCTGGGTGACCCGGCACCCGGAGGCCTTCTCTTCCAGTGTGTACGCGCGCGACGTGCGGCCGCCGAACCCGGCCATTGATGAAGACGACATGGAAATCTACAACTTCATCAAGCAGTGGCAGGTTTCCCGCTTCATCCAGCACGACCAGAAGCGGTACAACTCCGAAATATCCGGTTCCGACCATGTGGATATGCGTCGGGTGATGCACGGCTATTTCACCCCCAAGTCCATTGAGATGTGGCGGCCGTTGGTGCAGTCGGCGATTGACGAACTGCTGGACGCCGTCGAGGAAAAGGGTCGAATGGACGTCATGGCCGACCTGGCCACGCCTCTGCCGCTGCTGGTTATCGCCCGGATGCTGGGCATCCCGGACAGCGAACGACCCCAGCTGCGCGAACTGGCGAAAGACCTGCGCTTCCTCAACCGGGAAGGCCCCGACCGGATGCGGCCGCTGAGCCGGGCCGTGCAGAACCTCCAGGACTTCATCGCGCCCATGGTGGAAGACCGGGTCAACAATCCCGAAAATTTCGACGCCCTGGACCTGATGATGGTAGTGTCTGAAGGCGAACGCCGGGGCATATTCACGAGGGATATGACCATCAACAACGTGATGCTGCTGCTATCGGCGGGCCACGAGACCACCATCAACCTGATCTGCAACGGTACCCTGGCCTTCACTCAGCACCCGGACCAATGGGCCATCCTCAAGTCGGACCCCGAAGGCAAGACCGTCCGCGCCACCGAGGAATGCCTGCGCTACGACTCGCCGGTGCGGTCCATCCAGCGCATCGCCGTGGACGACATCGAAATGAACGGCCAGCGGATCAACAAGAACGATCGGGTGCGCTGGTTTATCCCGGGCGCCAACCGCGACCCCAAGGTCTTTGACCGCGCCGACGATTTCGACATCGACCGCTACCCGAACCAGCACGTAGCCTTTGGCAGCGGCATCCACCACTGCCTCGGCGCAACGTTGGCCCGCCTGGAAGGGCAGGAGATTTTCCGCAACCTGGCCAACCGGTTCGACAACGTCGAGTTGGAAATCCCGGTGGAACAGGTCGAATACGACCGCGTTCTCACCTTCCGCGCCGTGGAAAGCCTCCCCGTTACGGTAACCAGCGCGCGGTAGCCAGCGCCTGAAGCCAAACTTGTCGGAAACGAAGCCGGCGGCCACTTGGGTGGCCGTCGGCTTCTCGTTTGCACAATCCGTTTGTTTGAATTGTGACACCGCTTGTGATAATTTTGACCGCGAACCGGGCCCGCCGCAAAAGGGGTTGAACCATGCCTGCCAACATCCACGACGACCTGTTCGCGCCCGACGCCATTCGTGATCCTTACGGCTTTTTCGGCGCGTGGAGGTCGGAGGCTCCTGTCCACTGGAACGAACAGTACCAGATGTGGGTCGTAACCAGCTACGAACGGCTCGTGTGGACGGCTCGCCATCCCGAGTACTTTTCCTCAGAGGTCGCGCTGCGGGATACGCGTCCTCCATCGCCGACGATCCCTGAGGAGGACATGGAACTGTTCGGGGCGGTACGCAACTGGATGGCGGCGCGCTTTACGCAGAACGACGGCGCCAAGCACAAGGAAAAGCGCAAGGTGGTGCACGGCTACTTCACGCCCAAGGCCATGGAAACGTGGCGTCCCTTGGTGCGTCAAACCGTGAACGACCTGCTGGACGACCTGCAGGGCGCCGGGCGCATGGACATGATGCACGATTTCGCCACGCCGCTCACCTACAGCATCATCGCCGGCCTGATGGACATACCGACCAGTGATCGGGCTTTCGTCAAGGAACTGTGCGGTCGTATGTGCGGTTTCGACGGTAACCAGCCCGACCGCATCCGAATGTTCGCCGAAGGCGTCCAGGCCGTTACCGACTATCTGGCCCCCATCGTGGCCGAGCGCGTCCGTGACCCTGGCGATGACCTGCTTTCAGTAATCTGTACGGGCGAAATCATGGGAGCCTACACCAGGGATGAAGTGCTGGCCAACGCGCTGCTGTTGCTGGTCGCCGGACACGAAACCACCAACGACCTCATCTCAAACGGGGTGTTGGCTTTCGCCCAGAACGCCGGCCAGTTCGACCTGCTGCGAATCGACCCGGATGCCCATGTGGTCAACGCCGTCGAAGAAGTTCTCCGGTACGATTCCCCCTTGAAATCGGTGCAGCGCGTCGCGACCCAGGACGTAGATATGGGCGACGGCCAGCGAGTCGGTAAGGACGAAAGGGTGCGGTGGGTCATATCGTCGGCCAACCGGGACCCGGAGGTTTTCGAAACCCCGAATGAACTGGACATCACGCGCAACCCCAACCCCCATGTGGCCTTTGGCAGCGGGGTGCATCATTGCCTCGGCGCCACGCTGGCCCGGCTGGAGGGCCAGGAAGCCTTCGCCGAGCTTGCCCGCCGGTATGAGGGTTTTGAGTTGGAATCCGCTCCCGAGGAACTCGAATATCTGCCCAGCGTGGGCCAACGAACCTTGCTGAACCTGCCGGTCACCACCCGATAACGACCGGCCGCCGCTTCTAATGCGAACCGCAACTACATTCGCCTGACCACCACGAGGAGGTTATCCCAATGGCCCGACAGTTGAAGATCACCGTGGACTACAATGTGTGCGTGGGTAACGCCATGTGCGAAACCTTTGCAGTAAACACGTTCGGCCTCAACGAAGACCGCCAGTCCTACGTCAAAGACGCGGCCGGCGATCCGGAGGAGACCATCCTGGAGGCCGCGGAAAACTGCCCGGTTACCGCTATCACGGTCGAAGATGCGGAGACCGGCGAGATCCTGTTCCCGTAACGAAGTTTCTCACTCCCACCGATACCGGGGCGGCCACACAGGTCGCCCTTAAATTTGGGCAATCACTTCCTCGCCGAAGCGCCGGATGATTGCGGCCGGATCATGGCTGATGGCGGTTATCTGCAGTACGTCAACCCCTGAGCTCCCTATCTGGGATACCTTCGCGCGGCACTCCTCGGGAGTTCCGACAACGGCAAAACGGTCGGCCAGATAATCGGTGACGCCGAACTCATCGGTAATCGCGGCGTTGCGGGTGTCCCCAACCTGTTCGTGCTCGGCAGGTACGTATTCCCCTTGAATGGACATCATGGCCTCGCGCAGGTCTGCCGGTACGTGCTTGCCTTCCAAAGTGAAACGAAAGGCATGGTGCGCGCTGGCCGCGAGGGCCATCTTGATTTCATCGATGGCCGCGTCGTGCTCGTCAGCGATGTTGCATTTGGCAAAGGCCCAGATTTGCGTCGAACCCAGGGTTTTGCCGGCGTTCCACTCTCCGGCCCGCACGTGGGCCACCGTGTCCTCCAGAATCTCCGGCGTCAGTCCCGTGTGGATCATCGCCCGGTCGGCGATTTCACCGGCGATCCGGAGCGTTCGCGGCCCTTCCGCCGACATCATGATGGGCGCCGGATGAGCGCTCCAGCCGACGTGGCCTTCACGACCCATGTACTCGGCGCTTTCTCCTGACATGAATGACCGCACCGCTTCGATGTATTCACGCAACGCGGCCAGCCGGGCGGGGCGCAAGCCCACGTTGAGAATCGCCGAATCCCCGGTCCCGATGCCGAGAAACGCCCGCCCCCCGGTTAACTCCTGCAATGAAGCAATTGCCGAGGCGGTAACCGCAGGATGCCGCGTCAAGGGGTTGGTGACCGACGGTCCCAAATGCACCCTCGACGTTTCGGTAGCGGCGACCGCCAGCGAGACGAACAACTCGCGAAACAAAGACTGGGAATCGGCGACGCCGATGTAGTCGAAGCCAATGGATTCCGCCAGCCGCACGTGGCGTCGGAAAGATTCGTAGGAATTGGGGAGGAGAGTTACACCGTACTTCATGGTCAATGGCATACCGAGTCGTTTAGGAGCCTTGCAAGCGTCGCAGCTCGGCTTCAAGAGCAAGTCGGGCTTCACGCTCTGCGGCAAGTTGGGCTTCGGCGGCCCGGCGTCGGTCGGCTTCCTGGTAATAGGTGGTCAGGTATCCGGTGGCGGGATCGTGCCAGCGGAGGTGTCCGTATTCCCAGCAGAGGTTCAGGTTGAGCGCGGCGCTGAGGCCGCGGTCCCGGGCGTGGCCGGCTTCTATGATGGGTATGGCTTCGTACTGCCCGTCGGCCAATCGGTCTCCGGCGAGATTGACGCTGTAGAATCGCCCGTCAGTTTCGTCAAAACGCCAGTATTCAGTCACCCCATAGGCCGCATAGCCCTCCCATTTCTCCCTTTCGTCCCGGCGGGCGGTGCCGCGTGAGGCGATTTCCAGCACAAAGTCGGGCGGTTTGCCGTGATAGTCGATGGAGTAACCATTGTGGGCAATGATGGCGGCAACATCCACGTTGAAAGCAATCAGCAGGTCGGGCGACAGCAGACCCCGGCGCTGGCTGACGTTCCAGCCGATGGGAAACTCGCTCAGCACGGCGGTGGTGTCGGGTGAACCGAGATGGAGCGCGACGGCAGGAATGAAGCCGGGCCCGTTGAGATGGATGAGGTTTTGCATATCATCTTTGGGCGTGTCCGGGAATTGGCCGGCCGGCGTCGTCTCGAACGGAGGTGGAACAATGGGTTTGGCAGTCATAGCGGGCCTCGCCGGATAGAACGGGCGACAGCGTTGGCGGCGGTCCTTATCCGCCGCCCGTCCAGGTCTGCGTTCGGGCCATGTCAATGGTGGTCTGGACGGTGAGATTGTGGCCGGCCTGTCCCTGCGAGCGGGCCAATTCCCGCCGGTGGCGCATCAATTCGGTGGCAACGTGCCGGCCATCCTCGGCCGGCTTTGCCGGCTTTCCATTGCGGCCCCGGACGCGCCGGATGATCTGCGCTATCCATTCCATCAGCCAATCCCCGTTAGCTGTACCGCAGCCGTGGCCCCACCGTGGCCTGATAGCCCTCGTAGTTGCGGCGTGTCTCGGGAATGCTGTCGCCGCCGAATTTTTCCATAAAGGCGTCCGCCAGCACCAGCGCTACCATGGCCTCGCCGATTACGCCGGCCGGCGGGGCCTGGCACACGTCGCTGCGTTCAAAGTGCGCTTGCACCGGCTCACCCGTATCCAAGTCAACGGAAGGGAGCGGGTTGTGCAGGGTGGCAATGGGTTTGATGACGAAGCGGGCCACTAGGGGAGGGCCGCTGGTCATTCCGCCCTCGGTGCCGCCGGCGCGGTTGGTCTTGCGCTGCCAGGGGCGGTCGGGATCGGTAACGGGTTCGATGACGTCCTGGAACTCGGAACCCCAGCGATCCAGCAACTCCCAACCAGGGCCGATGCTGACCGCCTTGACCGCGTTGATGCTCATGAGCGCCTGGGCTACCTTGGCGTCGATCTTGCGGTCCCAATGAACATGAGACCCCAGGCCGATTGGCACATTCTCAGCGATCACCTCCACGCTCCCGCCCACTGTATCGCCGGCCTCTCTGGCGGCATCCACTTCTGCCATCATCAGCTCAGCGGCGACAGGATCAGCGCAGTGAACCGGGGATTCTTCCACAGCGTCCCAGTCGATTTCGTCGGGCTCTGGGGGATTCGCAGGCACGCGCCCTATGGAGATTACGTGGCTGTGGAACTTGATATCAAACTCTTCCAGTAGGCGCATGGCAACCGCGCCGGCGGCGACCCGTCCGGCGGTCTCCCGCGCGGACGCCCGCTCCAACGAGTTGCGCACATCGTGGAAGCCGTACTTCATCGCTCCCGGCAAGTCGGCGTGACCGGGCCTAATGCGGGTCACCCTCTGGTTGCGGCCTTCCTGTGAGGGGTTCTCCACGTATTCCACCGCCATGGCATCCTGCCAATTGACCCAATCCCGATTCTCCAGGAGCATTCCAATGGGGCTGCCCAGGGTGTAACCGTGGCGAACGCCGGTCTGGATGTGGGCGTGGTCGCGCTCAATCTGCTGGCGTCCACCTCTCCCGTACCCACGCTGGCGACGACCCAGGTGGTGTGCGATGTACTCTTCATCCAGGGGCAGATAGGCTGGCACGCCTTCCACGATTATCATCAGGCCCTGCCCGTGGGACTCGCCAGCCGTGAACCATCGTATCATCGCGCGTCAGCCTCCTGGTTTGGGGTAGTAGGGTCATGCCTCGCGGGCGCGCATCGCGGCCATCGCCGCATCCATCATCACCGGGACGGGGGCGGGGCGTTCCAGCCACAATTCAAAGGACGCCGCGCCCTGATACACCAGCATGGATATTCCGCCCAGTGTATTCGCTCCGGCGACTTCCGCCTCCCGCAGCAACGGCGTGCGCATCGGATTATACACCAGGTCATAGACCAGGGAGTCGGCGGGTATCTGGTTAGCCGCCAGCGGAGCGGCGTTTTCGTCGGGACCGTGTCGCATTCCCAGGGAAGTACAGTTGACGATCAACTCCGCCGACGCGGCGGCATCGGAAATGCTGTCCGAACCCAGCGCCAGCGCTTCAGCGGGAACACCTTTGCCGGCGGCCAGTTCCGCCAGGGTTTCAGCTCGCGCCAGGGTGCGATTGGCGATATGCAACCGGCCGACTTCAGCTCGCACCAATGCCTGTACCACGCCGCGGGCCGAGCCGCCGGCGCCCAGGATGAGGACACCTTTGCCACTTGGATCGAAACTGCCCTCTTCCCGCAGGGCATGGAGAAATCCGTAGCCGTCGGTGTTGTAACCGATCAGCCGGCCGTCGCGGTTGACGATGGTATTGACGGCGCCGGCTTCCGCCGCCCAGTCATCAATCTCATCAAGATAGGGCATCACCGCTTCCTTATGGGGCACCGTTACGTTGATGCCCACCGCCTTTTCTGAGCGCAAGGAAGTGATAAAGTCTCCCACTTCATCCGGGGCGACTTCGTATGCACGATATTCAGAACCGACCGAAAGGTGATCCAGCGCCACTTGCTGGAACAGGGGAGAAATCGAGTGGCCAATCGGGTATCCGATTATGCCGAAAGCGGAGGCGATGTTCATGCCGATCACAGCAATAGGTTGAACGGGCACCGGAATGAGGATACGAATATTGTAGCAGAGAGCAATTGGCCCCGGGAGCGTTAGCTGTCCGGGGCCAATCTACGCTCATGCGATGACGTCGCTACGGGATGGCGAGGTTCTTTATCTCCCTATCACCCTTCGAAGCGCAGCCACCCGTATCCACACCCGAATCAGAATTCCGAACGAAGATGTCAAACACCTCGTCCGAGTATTCGATCTCCAACTGATACCTGCCTTGGGTATCAGTCTTGTCCTCAGCAACCGCATTTCCATCTTGCTTTTGACTGACGGCCCACACCGGTGTTCCTGCCGGAGGGATAGATCCACCGATAGTCACCTTACCGGCGACTATGCACGGAGGGCCTTCGAAGGCTTGTCGGACTGGCGGTTGAGTGGGCGCCGGCGAGTCAGTGGGTGGTATTGGCGTGTCCGTAGGTATCGGCGCTGCCGTCGGCGGTACCTGGGTATCGGCGGGCCGGGCCGGCGCTTGGGTCGGCGGCATAGCGGCAAGCGTGGCCGCCATCATAGCCTGCAAGGTAGCCCCCAAATCGGGCTCGGGAGTGGGGGTGTTGGTGGGAACCGGAGTTTCGGTAGGCTGGACCGCCGCGCCGACTGCTGCGGCAATGGTCGCCGCCAAATCTGGGGTCTCCGTGGGTTCAGGTTCCTCTTCTCCTTGAAAAAAACAGCCAGTCATCGCGGCAAGTATCAGGGCGGCGGCCATACCAACTACGGCCAAACGGACAATCCTCTGCGTCATCAAGGGCACTCCTGTCTAATGGCACACGCGGTGCTTCTCGAATATTTTGCCATCTGAGGACTCCGAGTGCTCTGAAAACAGTATGCACATTATGGCAACTTTGGGATCAGACGCTCAACTGAGCGATGATCTCCTCAATGCGCTCCCGCTGCTCGGTCAGCGTCTGCAAGCGTTGCCGCTCCTTTTCCACCACGTCGGGGCGCGCTTTGGATACAAAGTCGCGATTGGCCAGCAATTTCTCCACACGTTCCTGGTTGCGGCGCGCATCGTCCAACTCTTTACCCAATCGGTCCGATTCCACCGAAATGTCAACCACGCCCGCCAAAGGCAAGCGCACCACCAATGGGTTGATCACCAAGCTCACGCCCGTCACCGTTTCAGAGTCTCCCATGTCCAGCACGCGCAACGGTTCCACGCGGGCCAGCACGCTGATGGCATCCTTCTCTTCTGTTACGACGGACATCATCCCATTGGTTTCAACCGCAGCCTCCAGCTTTTGTCCCGCGGGGATGCGTAGTTGGGCACGCAAATTGCGGACGGCGCGGATCGTCTGCATGACCACTTCTACATCTGCTTCGGCAGCGGGGTCAGAACGGGGTATATCAACCTGCGGATAGGGAGCCATCATGATGGACGCAGGCAAACCGCCTGCGGGAGCCGGTACCCGGCTGACGAGATTTTGCCAGATTTCCTCGGTCACGAATGGCATGAACGGATGCAACAAACGCAGCGACCGCTCCAACACGTGCGCCAGGGTAGCGGCGGCAGCGCCGGGTTCTCCGCCGCGAAGCCGCACCTTCGCCAGCTCAATGTACCAATCGCAGAAGTCGTTCCACACGAAGTCGTAAAGCTTCTGCTGAGCGTCACCCAGTTCAAACTCGGCCAAGCCTTCGTTGACGGCAGCGGTGAGAGCGTCCAGTCGGCTGACAACCCAGCGATCTTCCCGATGCTGCGGCGCGGGCAATTCGTACCAGCCATCCAGGTCGTCGCGTCCGTCCACGGCGTTGATTACGAAACGCGCCGCGTTCCAGATTTTGTTGGCGAAGTTACGGGCCGACTCCAGTTTCTCGTCGCTGAGCCGCAGATTATTGCCCGGCGCGGTGCCGGTGGTCAGGGCGAACCGCAACGCGTCGGTGCCGTACTGTTCCAGCAAATCCAGCGGGTCAAGCGTGTTGCCGCGGGTTTTGCTCATCTTCTGGCCCGCGGCGTCCAGCACCATGCCGTGCAGATAGACGGAACGGAAAGGAACGTCGCCGGTGTTTTCGAGGCCCAGCATGATCATCCGGGCCACCCAGAAGAACAGGATGTCGTACCCGGTTTCCAGCACCGTGTTGGGGTAAAAGTAATCAAAGTCGGCGGAACCATCCTCCGGCCAACCCAGCGTCGAATGAGGCCAAAGGCCACTGCTGAACCAGGTGTCCAGAACGTCGCTTTCTTGCTCAATGTTTGCGCTGCCGCAATCCGAGCAAGCGTCGGGGTCATCAATATGGGCGGTTTGATTTCCGCAGGCGGCACAGTACCAGACCGGGATTCGGTGTCCCCACCACAGCTGCCGGCTGATGCACCAGTCGCGTATGTTCTCCAGCCAGTTCAGATAGACCCGACCGAAACGCTCCGGTACGATTTCGATGTCGCCGTTGACCACGGCGGTGTAGGCGTTGCCGGCGATGGTGCCCGGTTCGTCGTGCTTGCCCACGTTCAGGAACCATTGCAGGCTGATGAGGGGTTCCACCACCTCGTTGCAGCGTTGGCAATGCCCGACGGAGTGGTGGTAATCCTCGATTTTTTCCAAAGCCCCCGTGGATTCGAGTTCCTCTACCACCGCGGCCCTGGCGGCGAACCGTTCCATTCCGGCGTATTTGGCGCCGACTACCGCAGTCATGCAGCCGTCGAACCCGATGACGGTGACTATGGGCAGTCCGTGGCGCTCGCCGATTTCAAAGTCCACCACGTCGTGACCCGGCGTAACCTTCAGGGCTCCGGTCCCAAATTCCATCTCGATGGCCGTGTCGCCGACCACCGGGATCTGCCGGCCAACGATTGGCAGCACGACCATCTTGCCAACCTGGTCGGCGTAGCGGCCGTCTTCCGGATGAACGGCGACGCCGGTGTCGCCCAGCATTGACTCTGGGCGCGTGGTGGCGACGGTTACGAAATCATCGGCGCTATCCGCCAGCGGATAGCGTATGTAATACAGCTTACCGTCCTGCTCTTCGTAATCAACCTCAAGGTCCGAGAGGGCAGTAGCGCAGCGAGGACACCAGTTGATGATCCGTTCGTGCCGATAGATCAGGCCCTTGTTGAACAGGTTAGTGAAGGTGGTCCGGACCGCCCGCACGGGGCCAGGATCCAGGGTGAAACGCGAGCGCGACCAATCGCAAGACGCGCCGAGCCGCCGGTGCTGCGCGTCAATGGTGTTGCCGTAGAGGGCTACCCATTCCCAGACCCGTTCCTCGAATTTCTCGCGGCCTAGCTCATGCCGGTCGGTGCCCTCGGCGGCCAACGCGCGCTCGACCACCCATTGGGTCGCGATGCCGGCGTGGTCTTTGCCGGGAAGCCAGAGCGTGGGATCCCCGCGCATGCGATGCCAGCGCGTGAGCGAGTCTTGCAGGCTGGCGGTTAGGGCATGCCCCAAGTGAAGCTCGCCCGTAACGTTGGGCGGAGGCATGACTACGCAAAATGGTTGTCGAGCAGGATCTAATCGCGGTACGAAGTAACCCGAGTCCCACCAGTTCTGATATATGCGCTCTTCGACGGACGCGGGATCGTAGGCCCGGGGCATAGCAATGGCAGGCTCAGTCATCGTACCATCCAGACAAATACCACCGTAATGAACACTTGCGGGCAATGTCTCCGGTGGTATGGGCGCAGTTGAGTTTCTTCTAAAAAATGGTAGCACCGCACCCGCGGAATTGTCCATAAGAGAACGCGCCGGCACGGGATCGAATACGTCATCGGCAACTCGGTGTCCCAGCGACGCGGGGCGGACATTGAGCGACACATTCCGCACGTCGCTGGGACGCCATTGCTGCCAGCGCCGGCGACATTGAACGCGGACTGCAACGACGGGTAGGCCATGGGGGAGACAACGCAACGGCCAGATAGCAGGCCCAATTTCCCGGTGGCGAATAATCGCAGTTGCAATTTGCATCCTGTATAAGTATTATTAGGCAGGCGAATTGTAGGGAAAGAGCTTCACGAGAGAAACCGAGTACCTGCTCGACCTATTCGGCCGAATTATTTTCGGTCGTCAGCAAGAGTAAGGAGCAATTGAACTGATGGTAGCCCAGGACCCGAACGTAATTGAAGTCACCGATATGTCGCAGCTTCCCGAATCGGCGTTTTCGCCGCGGGAATACCGGAGAGGCGACTTGGTGACCGGGGAAATCGTGCGCATTGATGATGAGGGGATGGTCATCAGCGCCGGCCTTAAAACCGAGGGAATTGTCCCGCCGCAGGAGATGCGGACACTCACCGACGAAAAACGCGAGCAGATGCACCCCGGCAGCAACGTGATCGTCATTCACCTCAACAATCGTGGGCCGGGCGGAATGGCGGTGTTCTCGTATGACCAGGCGCAGGAAAAGCAAGTCTGGGAAGACCTGATTGAACTTCACCGAATCGACTCTGAACTTGACGCAAAGGTGGTCCAACACAACAAAGGCGGCTTGGTCGTGGACTGGCAAGGCGTCAGAGGCTTCGTTCCCTTCTCCCAGATGGCGCCTGTTCCCAAGGAAGGCCGCATCGAGCATCTGGACGCCCGCATCGGCGAAGACGCCCGGTTCAACATCCTGGAATTGGACGCTCAGCGCGAGAAATTGGTCTTGACGGAACGCCGTATCTGGCGGCAGATGCGCAATGCAGCCAAGGAACGCCTGTTGGAAGAACTTCAGGAAGGCCAAATCGTCCAGGGAACGGTGCGCTCCATGCGCGGCTTTGGCGCCTTCGTTGACCTGGGTGACGCCGAGGGGTTGGTACCGATCTCCGAATTGTCGTGGTCAATGGTCAAGTCGCCCGAGGAAGTGGTCAGTATTGGAGACGATCTGACGCTGAAAGTGTTGCGCGTTGACCGGGAGAACAGCAAGATTTCCCTCAGCCTGAAGCGAACCCAGCCCGAGCCTTGGGACACCGTGCCCGAACGCTATCATGTTGGCGACATCGTTGACGGAACCGTTACCCGCCTGATGGATTTCGGCGCATTCGTCAAGTTGGAAGATTGGGTTGAGGGCTTGGTGCATATCTCGGAACTTTCGGCGCGCCGCATGGAGCACCCCAAAGAGATTGTGTACCAGGGCCAACTGATCAAGGTGCAGATCCTCAGCATCGACACCGAGCGAAAACGCATGAGCCTGAGCTACCGCAAGGTGTACGGACTGTAACAGTCGGTCATCCCGGCTACCAAGAAGAAGGGGCGACCGTGTTGGTCGCCCCTTCGCCAATTGCCTGGATGGCGGCCCCTAAGCCCGTCTGCCTCGAGCCAATGGCAACGGCATGACGTCGTCAATGACCCAAAGACCCTCAGAAGATTCGCCCAACAGGTCGGTGCGTAACTCCTTGAGGCGGTCCAGTCCCCGGCGGGTGTCACTGGCGACACGGGCCGGATGCCACTTGTGGATACGCCGCTTGAATAGCCAATATGTGAGTTCATGCCATGCGGGCAAGGACAGCAACTCCGGATCGAGGCCCCAATTCCCGGTAGTCGTCGCAAGAAACTGCGCGACCAAATCGTCCCGGGGATCGCCGTACAGATGGCGGAACGCCTCCTCAACCACATTGTCGCTGTCGCCATAGCAGCGGGCCAAGCGACTTTTGCGGATGCTTTCTTCCGTGACCAGCTGCAAGGCTTCTTCGACCACCACCCCGTACCAGAAATTCAGGTGGGCCGTATAACGAAATGGGCCGATCAATTGTCGGAACCGTTCCGAACTCACACCTTCCGGCACTTGGCCGCGGAACAGCAGCGCCTCCAGGTCGGCAGGGGGCACCGCATCTGGAATAGCCATACAAAGGCGCTGGGCAAGAGTGAGCCAGTCCAATGCCTCTCCGCCGATGACGTAGCGCCAGCGGCGTCCGGCAATCTCTTCGCTGGGCAAGTCCCAATCGCCGATGGCCCGCAACAATGCGACGTACCACGGTTCGGTTCGCCCGGCCTCCGCCTGCAATCGCTCGATCGTACTTTGACGGGCGGGAAGCGCCCCCGAATCCAGGCTGCCGGAGATCGTGGTCAGCCCAAAACCGATTTCGTCCGCAACGGTGGTCATTGCCGGGACACCGGGACACGCGCCGCGGCCATAGCGTCGAAGCGCGCCGTCCGCTGGGACTTGGGAGACCGCAGCCAGGCAAGAAACTCGTCTGTCGAATACGTGTTCAGGACGTGTTCGGGGCCACACCGGGCGCGACGCGCTACGGCAACGCCGAATCTGCGGTTCTTCAAACCATCCGTGTGGTGAGAGTCCGTGTTGATAACCAAGGGTACGCCCAACTCGCGGGCGCGGGCCGCGTGAGTATCTTTCAGGTCCAACCGCTCCGGCGCTGCGTTGAGCTCCATGGCCGTGCCGGTGTCGCGGGCAGTTTGGAGCAGGGATTCGATGTCGAAGTCCACCGGGTCGCGACGACCCAAAAGGCGGGCGGACGCATGGCCGATGACGGTCACGTGCGGGTTCTCCATCGCACGGCGGATTCGCACGGTCATGGTGGCCCGGTCCTGGCTCATGGCGTTATGCACCGACGCGACGACCCAATCCAGCATCGCCAATACGTCGTCGGGGAAGTCCATCGCTCCGTCGGCCCGGATATCCACCTCCGACCCGCAGAGTATGGTCATGGCATAATGATCCTGGAGGCTCTTCAATACCTCAATCTGACGGGCCAGTCGGTCAGGGGTCAAACCGTTGGCAACGCCCAGACCCTGTGAGTGGTCCGTAAGCGCCATGTATTGGTATCCCATCCCGGCAACCGCAGCCACCATTTCTTCCAACGGAAACTTTCCGTCGCTCCAATCGCTGTGCAAATGCAGGTCGCCCTTAAGGTCGTTTTCCGTGACCAGGTTGGGCAGATTTCCGTCACGGGCCGCATCAAGCTCGTCGGCGCCGCGGCGCAACTCCGGCGGGATCCAGGGCAATCCCAAACGGGCGTAAAAGGATGCCTCGTCAGCAAAGTGTTCGGTATTCCCGGTTTCGATGGTCGTAATGCCGTACTCGTTCAGGGATAATCCCTGCCGGTTGGCGTAATCGCGCAAGCGGATGTTGTGCTGCTGGCTGCCGGTGAAATACTGGAGCATCGCGCCCAGGGCGTCCGGTTCCCCGGTGCGAAGGTCGATCTGGATTCCGGGGTCAACGACGACCGACGTCTTGGCATCTCCCTGGACCAGAACCTCGCGAACCGACGGCAACCCGGCCAACGCCACGCCCGTTTCGGAGGGGTTGTCGGATACGGCAATCAGGTCTATATCGCCGATGGTTTCCTCCCAACGGCGCAAGGAACCGGCCGGGGTCAGGCTCACCAGATTTGCACAGACATCAAACAGCTGCGCCGACACCGCCGCGCACACTTCCGAGGCAATGCCCAGCGGCGTGCGATCAGACCTCATGCGGTGGGCCCGGATGTGCCGCAGGATGTTTTCCACCGAACGCTTTCCCATACGCGGCAGCTGTGCCAACCGGCCATCCAGGGCTGCCTGCTCCAGTTCTGCCACCGAACCGATACCCAACTCTGTCACCGCGGCTTTGACGGTTTTCGGCCCCATCCCAGGGACTTCCAATAGTTCAAGGACGTTGGGCGGCAGTTCCTCGGCCAACCTGTCGTAAGCGGCCACTTGGCCCGTCGCCACGTACTCCCGCACTTTCTCGCTTATGGCTTTGCCGACGCCTGGTATTTTACGCAGGTCATCGCCGGAGGCCGCAGCCACCGCCAGCGACCAACTCAACTGGTCAATGGTGTTGGCCGCCCGTTGGTAAGCTCGAATCTTGAAGACGGAGTCGCCCTTGATCTCCAACATGGCAGCCATGTTGTTGAACAATTCGACGATCTCATCGTTGCTGATTGGGGTAGTCATGGGGTACCACCATACCATCGGCTTGCGACGAGCGGCAAGCGTCCGGAGTTCCGCAGCAGGGCAATCGCATCTTCAACATATACAATAAGAAGTGAGACATTGAATTCTAAATGCTGATAATGTCGCCCTATGCCAGTGTGTTGGTTGTTACATGAAACCCGCAGATAGGCTGAAATTCGCGTCTGTTGACGTTGCAGCAGTCCATTTTCAAGCGATGGGGGGCCGTCTGATCTCGTATTAGATGGGTTCCGTGTGTCACCAAAATTAGACGCGATTGCCCTGAGTTCCGCAGTGCATCCCGTTGGCCGTTGTTCATGATGGTGAAAAAGCGGCGAAATAGACCCAATCGGGTTGCGACATTCCCCCCTTGGCACTCGGTTTGACGCAATCAGGGATGCTAGATACCATATATACGCCATGCAAACTCGCCTTGCTTCAGCCGCTGATCTGGCGGCGCCACTTCCGGGAACCATTGCCGACCTCATCCTGCCCGAGTCCGTTGGCACTCGACGGATTGCCCGGGACCTTGCCCTCGTCATTGCGGGTAGCCTGGTGGTGGCGCTGTTCGCGCAGATCAAGATCCCACTGGGCTTCACGCCCGTTCCGATAACCGGGCAGACCTTCGCAGTGCTGCTCGTAGGTGCATTGCTAGGCGGTTGGCGCGGCGGATTGGCGCTGGCTCTGTATGCCATTGAAGGCGGTTTCCTCCCATTTTTTGCCGGAGGAGCGTCAGGCTGGTTCTGGCTGTTGCCATCCGGCGGGTACATTGTTGGTTTTATCCCGGCCGCCGCGCTGGTGGGCTACCTCTGCCAATGGGGGTGGAATCGCCGCCCGTGGATACTGGCCGCCATGCTGTTGGGCAACGCCGTGCTTTACGTTCCGGGTTTGATTCAACTTAACCTGTTCCTGCCCGCCAACGTGGCCGACGCTTGGGGCTGCGCCAACGTATGGCAATGCGGACTGCTCCCGTTCGTTGCCGGCGACTTGGCAAAACTCATAGTGGCCAGTCTGGCGGTGCCCTTGGGTTGGTCATTGCTGGATCGGTTCGCCATCAAACCCGGTCCACCATCGGCGTGACGATCTCCTGCCTATGGACATCTACTGGCTGGGCCACTCCTGTTTTCGGCTGCGCTCGACCAACTCCGGGCTCTCCATCATCACCGACCCCTACGCCTCGGGAATTGGTGGCCTGGGGGTGCGTGTCGATCCTCGGCAAATCTCTGACGTGGTCGCGGTCACCGTGAGCCACAACGACCCGATGCACAACAGTCCCGATGAGGTTGAAGGCGGACCGCGCGTTTTCAATACACCCGGCGAGTACGAGTTCCAGGGCATCACCATACGCGCCGTGATGACGCCATTGCCTGATGGTATTCCCCGGAGCCAACGCAACGTCGCGTATGCCATCGCCATCGACGGAATCAACGTCTGCCACCTGGGGAACATCACCCAGCCGCTGACGGCGCAGCAGATCGACCTCATCGGGCCGGCCGAAGTAGTGCTCGCGCCCGCTGGGGGCGCCGACCGCGATCTGCTGCCATATCGCGCCATCAACCAGACCGCCCAGCAGCTGGACGCCCGCTGGTTGATCCCCATGCACTATCGCGCCGAAGGCGAACCTTCCCTGGTGGAGCCTCAAGGACCCGGGGAGTTCCTCCGTGAGCTGGGCGTTGCCGACGGAGCGTTGCAGCCCCAAGGCCGTCTCCAAGTTACGCGCAACAACCTTCCACCAGTGTTGCAAATCGGGTTGTTGACCCCGCAGTTCCGGACACAATAGCCGCCGCTGGGGGCCGGTCCCGCTCCGGGTCGGTGTATAATGCCGCCATCCGGGAGGTGTTTTCATGCCAGAACTAATGGGGCCACATACCGCAATCCGCAGCGAATTCGGGCTGCCCGTGACGATGCGCGACGGCGTGAAATTGTATGCCGACGTGTACCGTCCCGACGTCTCCGAACCGTTGCCCGTCCTGCTTCAACGCACGCCATACGACAAGTCCCAGGGGCGTACCGGCAGCCTGGACGTGATCCGGGCGGCCTCTCACGGTTACGCGGTGGTCATCCAGGACACCCGGGGTCGCTACACCTCAGAGGGCGAGTTCTATCCTTTCCTTGACGAGCCCGACGACGGCTTCGACACGGTGGCCTGGTGCGCTGACCAGCCATGGAGCGCCGGGAAGGTCGGGATGTTCGGACGTTCTTACGTGGGCGCGACCCAGTGGCTCTGCGCCATCACCAACCCGCCGGCGCTGAACTGCATCGCACCCGGCATCACGGCGTCCGATTATTACGAGGGGTGGACCTATCAGGGCGGCGCGCTGGCCTGGGGATTTGCCCTGTCCTGGACGATGCGCCAGCTCACCCTGGCCAACATGGACGCCGTCAACCGACGCCACGACGTGCCGGACGGAACCCGTTCCGCCCTGCTTGCCGCCCTCAACGAGCTCGACTGCACATTCCGGCACCAGCCCATCGTGGAATTGCCTCACTTGAAGGCTCCCCTGGCCGGGTATCTCTACGACTGGATTCGCCACGCCGCCAGCGATGACTACTGGAAGCGGTGGCGGATCGAAGACCACTACCCACATATCACTACGCCGGCCCTTCACGTAGGCGGTTGGCACGACATCTTCCTGCTCGGCACCTTGCGTAACTTCGTGGGGATGCGGGCCCAGGCCGAGGATGCTGTCGCGCGCGACGGCCAGCGCCTCATCGTTGGCCCCTGGCATCATGGGCCGTTCGGCGAAACCTCCGGCGATTTTTTCTTTGGACTGGGCGCGGCTGGCGCGGCCATCGACACCGACGGAGTCCAACTGCGTTGGTTCGACCACTGGTTGAAGGACGAACCAAACGGCGCCGAAACCGAGCCGCCCGTGCGCATCTTCGTGATGGGCGCGAACCAGTGGCGAGATGAACAGG
Source organism: Dehalococcoidia bacterium (assembly GCA_965197635.1). GTDB lineage: Bacteria > Chloroflexota > Dehalococcoidia > Lucifugimonadales > UBA3495 > Bin87. The sequence goes on along the minus strand of CBDANN010000008.1, from coordinate 639,358 downwards.
AATGGCCCCTGGCCCGGACCCGGTACACCGACTACTATATGCACAGCGGCGGCAAGGCCAACTCCGCCTCCGGCAATGGCTCCTTGTCCACCGAAACCCCTGAAGATGAGGCTGCGGACGTATTTCTGTACGACCCGCGAGACCCCGTCCCGACGCGCGGCGGCCCGCTCTGCTGTGGACCGTCATTCATCCCGGGCGGCGCTTACGACCAGCAGGAGATCGAAACCCGGAACGACGTACTCTGCTACACCACGCCGCCTCTGGCCGCCGACCTGGAAGTCACTGGACCGATCACGGTCACGTTGTTCGCCGCAACCTCCGCTGCCGACACCGACTTCACCGCCAAGCTGGTGGATGTCGAGCCGTGCGGAGCGGTCCGTAACCTGACCGACGGCATCATACGGGGTCGCTACCGTAAGGGCACCGACGCGGCCCAGCCCATTGCGCCGGGAGCCATTGAGGAGTACACCATCGACCTGGTGGCAACCAGCAACGTATTCAAGGCCGGCCACCGCATTCGTTTGGAAATCAGCAGCAGCAACTTCCCCAGATTTGACCGGAATTTCAATACCAGCGGCGACCCGTGGGCTGCCACCGAGTGCATCCCAGCGGTCCAAACTATCCATCATGCCAGCCAGCGACCTTCGCGAGTGCGCCTGCCCGTGATACCGTCGTAGCCATGGCGCGATACGGCTGTCTGGCGCTGGCGGTCATCGTAGCCCTGGCATTGCTGTTCTTTATCGTGTTCCTGTGGTCGGGTTGGCTGAACCGGCCCGTGGGACACAACCCCGCGGTAACGGAGACCGGTGTTGTGTCCGAGTTGCGCATCAACTCACCGGTTGATAAAATAGCGTCACGCACCGGCGTGGTGTAATGGTAACGCATCGGTCTCCAAAACCGAAAATGCGGGTTCGATTCCTGCCGCCGGTGCCAAAGCATCCCTACTATGAGTAGGGATTTTGGCTTTTAGGGTGTCTGTTGCCACTGTCATTACCACAACGTGTTTTTGTCAATAGGCGTTGTAAGGCCCGCGACGGCTACTGCCCTCTCCAATGCCATGCCACCCCTCCCACAAGCGATTGAAACGCCCGTGCCCGGCCGCTCAAATCGCTAGCGCGCAGATCTGTCCAGCTCAGAGATACGTCCGGATCGATTTTCGATTTCAATTCATGCTTCACCAGCTCACCCAATTGGGGCGACGACCCCGAAAAACACAATTTCCAGCTTTCTCTCAACGCCGCAGAGAACAAGGCGGAATTCAAATCGACTGCCGCCATGATTTCATCCCGCGATGCCCCCAGCAGGTCAACAAAGGCCTGAGGCGGAGCCGGTTCGAATGGTTTCGGGTCCCATGTGGTCGCGTTGTATGCGCTCTGCGTTTCGTTCCAATCGCCGCCCCGGACGAGTTCCGGTGTGCCAATTTCCACCAACTTTGATCGCAAAAATCGCGAAATGTGTCGTTGTCCAGCGATTCTTTCCGTATAAATGACAAGTGAAAAGCAATTGTCTTGAAAGTCAAGAGGCAAACGCGGTTGGGCGCCAACGCTCTCCACTTCTGGCCATGCTGTTCAAGATGGTAAGGAGTTTCCGCATACACGCAGTAAGAGCCAGCTTCTTCGGTATGCCCGCTGCCAGCAGACGCTGGTAAAACTCCCGAAGTACCGGGTTCCAACGGCTGGCGACCAGGGCCCCAATGTACAGGGCCGCGCGGATTACGGCCCGACCGCCCGACGGTGCGTCGTCCCCGATGTGGACCGCTGTCCCTAGCGAAATGGGCCACCCCGACCAGGCCGCAATCTGCTTCCGGCTCAGGGTGCCCAAGTCCGGGAGATGGGCCAGGGGGTCAACGAAACCTGTGCTCCAACGCCGGGAACGGAACGCAGCAGGTTGTCCTGTTCCCGGCATAGAGGACTCTGTTGGATCTGGTGTCGCAGGTCGGTGTCCAGATCAGAGATCTCCTGCTCCAGCCCAGCAATGTGATCCTGGATACGACGCCCGACTTCAGGTGCAGCGCGACTGAGGCGGTCCTTCTCGGCGGTGAGCATGGCCGACCGCGTCGACTAAGTCAGCGCGACCTGACTGATGATGAGATCAACGGCCGCCTCAGGGACCAGCTAAAGGATTACAACGACCTGGACGTTGAGGTCACCAACCGCCACCTGTGGGGATTGCGCGACGCCCAGGAGCTTGGCTAGACTTGGCGCAATTCAAGGGGCGTAAGCAAGGGAATCGACCAGTCGGTGGTACAAAGCGACGGGGAGTTCCTGCGCATCGGGGTTGGCTACTCGACTTTGTACAATCATGCGGCGTAGGCGAGGGAGTCGAGCATCAGGTGATATAAGGAGTTGGGGACTTTAATCATTTCCGGCTCGCGCTCGGACGTCGCAAAAGTCCCCTGCCGCACCCAGATGTAACGTCTGACCAGGGCGATGGCGTCGGCGAAGGAAGGACTGGTCTTTTCATACCAGGCGGTCGTGCGGGGTGTCATTTCAATCTGCTGCTGTCCGATGAGGACGTCCGCGGCCAGGGTGACCACACTGAACAGTCCCAACAGCGCAGGCGTGGTGCGGGCGATGGCCAGTTCCGACCACTGGCGTTGGGTTTCCATGCCCAGATGGGCTCGTGCTTCGGCAAAGGTGACCTCGACCTGCCAGCGCAGCAGATACCATTGGAGTATGTACAGCGGTTCCGCCGCGGTGTCGGTGCATAGCAAGGCACACGGTCTGAGGCGACCTTCGAGGTTTTTGATCACGACCCAGCGCGTGGCAAGGGGCGGCGGCCCGCCGTGGTACCACACCGCCCGGTCCGAGGTCAGTTCGACCGTGGTGGTATTGCCGTCGGATCCGGTGGCAAGGTAGGTGGTCCATTGAGTAGCGGGGTCGTCCAGCGCCGCCCTGGGGCTGGGCAGACGCGCTCCGACCACCCGTGGTCGCCCGATCTGGCCGGGACGCCGCGGTGGCGCTGGCTGGTACCGGGCCGCGTCCTTGCGCAGTTTGGCGACGACCACAATGGGTTTTGACATATTCTGGCGATAGCGCAGGAACTCGCGTTTGGCGTAGCCGCCATCACACACCAGCACCAGGTCCTGCTCCGGGAGCCACCGGCGCAGACAGGTCAGCATCTGCCGAGCGTAGTCGGTGACCATCTGGCGCCGTCGGCCTTTGCGCCGGTCGTAGCGGGCCGACGGCGCCAACGCGGTCATCAAGGGCAGCGCCCAATGCCGACCCACCCCACCGATATGGGTCAGCAACATCAGGCTCACCCATTGCAGTCCGGGGGTCATTACCGTCTGGTCGTCGGTGGAACGTACGGGATCACGGTACCGTCCCTTGGCCGCAATCTTCCGCCCCCAGCGCCGTTCCAGGGTTTCGTCAATGCCGAAAACCAGCGGCCCGTCGGACGAACCAAGACGCCCGACCACCAGCAGCAACAGCGCCCGGCTCAGCTGCAACGACGACCACCTGGCACGGTTGAGCGCCTGATGGTAGATGGTGAAATCTCCGTGCTGCCCAATTCCCAGGATGTTGAGGGCGGAGGAAACGGTGCGTTTGCCGGGAGACAGGATCGCGCCAATCGCCAGGAGTCGGGCTTTACGCCAGGTCCGGGGGTCAAACAGGTGCTCAAAGGGCAGCAGCCGGGATACAATGACTGCGGGCAGGGTGGGCATATTCGACCTTTTGTGGTGATTTGGTCGAGCTTACCCTGTCCTTATAATTTGTCTAGATTTTGTACAAAGTCGAGACCAAGGCCCAACAGGAAAGAAAGCAGCTGCAGACTTCGATGACAGCGGGCCGTAGCGGGCCGTAGCGCACCGCACGACCGCACGATAAACTAACGTCAGGCCGACGACGGCTACCTCAAAACGAAGGAGCCGTCACATGCCGCAGCGACGCGAACACCCCTACACCTGGACCACCTGGCTGCCCCGACGTCGGCCCGCCGTATCATTTGTTCATGTAATTACCTGATCACATGAACTCTTGATCCTGGCACCGCCGAGCTGGAGCGCCGCCATAGAACCGGACTCCCAGAGCCGAGACACGGATTACTCCCCATGCACGAGATGCCGCCGCCTACCGCCACTCCTGGTCTCGACCGTCGTCGCTGGGTGATGGCGACGATGTGTGTCGCTGGCCGCCTGGCGCTGGGATTCAACCTGTTCGGCATAGCGACGGTGTTGCCGTTGGCCAGCGCAGATTACGAGATCAACAGCGTGTCCGCCGGATTGTTGGTGTCCTTGCCCCTGCTGCTGGCGGCGGCGTTTGGCATTCCAGGCGGCATGTTGGTCGGCAGGATCGGCGTCAAGCGCACGCAGTTGATCGGCTGGGTCGGCGTGGCAGTGTTGGCGCTCTCGTTCCTCGCCCCAAACTTGGGGGCAATGCTGCTGTTGCGCTTGGTCTATGGATTGGGACTGGCGATGATGATCACGTCCACCGGCCCTCTGCTGATGGCCTGGTTTTCCCGGAAAGAAGTGCTGGTCATGAACTCCGTCAACACCGTCGCAGTCTCCCTTGGGATTGCAGCTGGTGTGGCCAGCGCAGCTCCGTTGGCTGAGATCACCGACTGGAAAACGGCCATGTCGGTGTTCGGGGCAGTCGGAGCAGTTGGAGCGGCGGCGTGGCTCGTGGTGGGCCGGGACGGCCCGTTGGAGGGAGAGCGACCCGAGCCTATTTCGTTACGACAAACGGTGAGTGTGCTGCGGTCGCGTACCGTAATCCTGCTGGTGCTGACCGACTCCGGCTTCCTGTCCCAGTACATTACTCTTACTGGGTGGCTGCCTACCTTCTATAACGAAAACCACGGCTTGTCTTTGTCGACAGCCGGATTCGTGACCGGCATGCTGCCCTTCGTAGGCATGTTCGCGGTGTTGGCTGGTGGAGTGGCGCCTCTACGCGTTGAATCGCACCGGGCAATCTTTCTTGCCTCCGGATGCGCCGCCGTGCTGGGCGGGTTGGGCACCTACCTGATGCCCGGTCTTGCCGGATTCTACGTAGCCGCGGCGGCGCTTGGCTTCGGGTCGTGGTTCTATGTGCCCACGCTGCTCACCCTGCCCTTGCGTCTGGCCGACATCACACCCCAAGGTCTTGCCGTCATCCACGGGCTATTGATCACGTGTTCAGGCATCGCCATGTTCGCTGCGCCCATCCTGGTGGGCGGGATCCGGGACGCCACCGGTTCGTTCCTCCCGGGGTTCCTGATCTGTACGGCGGCGAGTTTCGCTGCGCTGCTGACCGCCATGCTCCTGCCTCGCGATGTTTCCGGCGGCGTCGAACCTCGCTGAATCTCTATGCCGAACCCTATGATCCCAGCCGTCCGATGGTATGTTTCGATGAGACCTCTACCCAACTGTTGGCCCCGATCTTTGACCAATCTGCGAACGCCGTTGCCCGCCCAACCGGGACGACTGCGACGGGAAGACTATGAATATCGCCGTGCCGGTGTCCGCAACATCTTTCTGGCCTGCGAACCCCTGGCGGGCTGGCGCCAGGTGGCCATCACCCAGCGGCGCACCATGGCCGACTTCGCCCACCAGATGCAGTGGCTGGTGGATGTGGCCTATCCCCATGCTCCCGTGGTCCGCGTGGTCCTGGACAACCTGAACACCCACCGCATGGCTTCCCGGTACGAGACCTTCCCAGCTGCCGAGGCCAGACGCATCGTGAAGCGGTTGGAGTTCCACCACACGCCCAAACACGCCAGTTGGCTCAATCCTGTCCTGAGCTTGCCGAAGGGATGGCGGAAATTGAGTTCAGCATCATGACCCGAGCCTGCCTGCGAACGCGCCACGGCGACAACGTGGCACTGGCTCACGCCATTGCCGCCTATGAAACCCAACGCAATGCTGCCCACGCCACCATCAACTGGCGGTTCACCACCCAGGATGCCAGGACCAAACTCCATCGCTTCTACCCCTGCCTTTCCAACATTGACTGAGTACTAAACCAAAGCCAAGGCGGGATGTGCATTTGCCGGACGGCGGGAATCGGGCCGGGAGTCGCTCAGGAGTGCTTCGGCCCTTGATTGCAGCACCGTCCGGCAGCGCCGCCTCACCTCGGCCTTTCGGCTGGCCAGCCCGTTCAGGAAGTCGCCGACCCCCTCCCGTACTGCCGCCCGGCTCCCCAAGCACAGATTGCCGGTGGCCTCCGCTCTCGCCCCGCCCCAGATGGCCTCGTCACCGTTGCAGTCCGGGCGGTATCCCGGCAGGTTCACCAGTCTCAGGTTCAGGCCCGGCGTCCGCAGGTACTCCCTCACCGCCTCGCCTCGATGCGCTGGCGCGTTGTCCCAGATCACATTCAGCCGCCCGTCGTGCCGCTCCCGCAACTGTTCCAGGAAGGCTGCCGACGTTGCGCTGTTGCTGTTCCCTGCAAGCTGCATCCACTCCACCTCGCCAGTCTCCAAACACACTGCCGAGTAGTAGCTGGCCTGCGCTCCGTACCGCGGGCTGGTCGAGTCCACCAGGGCGGGTTCCCCTTTCAGCACCCACTTGCCACGCAGTTCGGCATCGGCACGGAAATGGGCCGCGTCGGCAAAGAATACCTTGGCTCCGGTCCGTTGGGCCGCCTCCTTCAGGACGGCATACTCCGCCACGACGGCCGCACGCTTGGACTCATTGGCCTTGACCAACCGCTTCTGGGGACGTTTGAAACTGCATCCCAGACGGTGCAGCTAATTCAGGCAACTGCTGCCGCCGAGGCTGACTCCAAACCGTTCCGAGACAAACAGCCTGACCACCTTCCAATACCAGTTGGCCAGTTCGATGCCCGATGCTGACGGCGGTTGCTGCACTGCCCCTGTCAACTCCGCCTGCTGCGTCCGGTCAAGGGCGGGGGGGAACCGCCGGTCGGCTCGAATATCAGTGCCGCTGGCCCGCCCTCCCCACAGGCCGACGCCCATCGCCCTATCGTGTGCGGGTCCCGCTCCAGTGCCTCCGCCGTGGCCGCCGCCGTCAGGCCCTGGGCCCGCAGCAGCATTGCGTACCACCTTTCCCGTTCCCGGGGCGTGGGCGCCAAGATCATCCGCCGCCGCCGGTCCTTGGTTCCCATCTCCCACCGTTCCAGAGACCGGTCCATATCTCTAACTCCCATCATCACACCCCTCGCGACCCCCAGCGATCGTCTAACCTAATTGCCTCACCAATTTACCCCACGCGTCTGCGCATTTCACCCTGGCCTTGGTTTAGGATTGCGCACCATTCTAGAAACCAGGGTGAACCTCGCATACTTGCTGAAGCAGGACGATGAGCAACTATGGGAAAAATGGCGGCGTCACGGAGCGGGCCAAGCCAAATTGAATGTGCTCAAGTTCCAAGATTCGGTTGACCCACCAGAGTTCATCAACCTTGAAGCGTTAGAGGCAATTGCCTCAGAGGACATTTTGCAAGAGTTTTTGCCTATCAATCTTGCTAACTGGAATAGTTCAGACCTACGCAAGACCAGCGAGAAGGCCGGAATCAAAGCCACTTATGACCAATACTACCCGTGGACATCCTCCTACTCCCACGCCATGTGGGGCGCGATCCGCGAATCGTGCTACCAAACTTGTATAAACCCTCTTCACCGACTCCACCGGTACGCACAAAATCAACGATTGGAAGATTGTCTGTACGACGCAGCTATTCTGGTGGACGAGGTCTTGGAACAGCTTGACGAAAACTATCCGACATTCAAAAACCGCCTTCTTGAAAGCGGTGAGTAAGGACATCGTTGAAAGACTGCATCGATCCCAACCACCTGCTGATCCAGACCAACGAGCGTCTGGACTTCGCCAATCCGGTGACACCTTTGGAAGAATGCTACTATACTGACTTCGGGAAGGCTACGGAGAGGCACGGTTCTGGATAATCGCGGCAGAGATAAACAATCGCTACCACAGCCCTCACGTTTGGGCAACACGCAGCTTCCCAGCCTGACCTCGCCCGTATGTGAGGAAATGTAACCGTTCATCACGAGCATATGTCCAAGACAACATCGGACAGTGAACGCAAAGGACGTGCACATATGAAAATGCCGCCCATTTGGAAATTGAAGTCTGTACTGGCCCTCATGGCCATCCTGCTCATCATGGGTGGGGTCGTGATGAACGGGCACTCCCAACCCGGGACCGGCACCGTTCACGCCCAGGCCGCGGTACCGGCGGCCCCCACCGGACTTACCATGACATCGGTCTCACACGACAGCGTGTCGCTGAGCTGGGACGACCCCGACGACGATAGCATCACCGGCTACCTCGTCCTGAGACGCGACGTCGTCAACCAAGCGCCCGGGGTGTTCAGCACCATCGAGTCCGACACCGGCAGCTCAGCCGCCACCTACACCGACAACGCCGTGAGCGCAGAGACCCGCTACACCTACCGCGTCAAGGCCATCAACCCAGAGGGGACGAGCAAGCAGTCCAAATACGTCAACGTCAATACACCAGCCGGGGTGCCGGCGGCCCCCACCGGACTTACCACGACATCGGTCTCGCACGACAGCGTGTCGCTGAGCTGGGACGACCCCGACGACGACAGCATCACCGGCTACCTGGTGCTGAGGCGCGACGTCGCCAAACAGGAACCCGGGGTGTTCAGCACCATCGAGTCCGACACCGGCAGCTCAGCCACCACCTACACCGACAACGCCGTGAGCGCAGAGACCCGCTACACCTATCGCGTCAAGGCCATCAACCCAGAGGTAACTGTTCAGACTTGGTGAGGTGAATTGGCCGGATCCGGGTTTCCGAACGCTGGCGTGGGTGGCAGTCGTTATGTCATATAGAGGGAGTGGATACTGAGAGTGACCTGACCACCGCCGACCGCGATTTCCTGATCGCCATCATTGCCCAACTGCAGGCCACCGTTTTGGAACAGCAGCGGGTGATTGAGCGGTTGGAGCGGCGGATTGCCGAACTGGAGGGCCAGGCGAAACCGGACGGCCCGCCCCGAATGCCCGGCCTCAAGGCGAAATCGGGCCGCCAGCCCCCAGCGCAGCAGCAGCCCCGAAAGCAGCGACGCCACGGCTTCGCCCGCCCGCGCATGACACCGACCCATCGGGTGGAGCACGTGGTGGAGAACTGTCCCGATTGCGGCGCCCACCTGTCCGGCGGCTGGACCCAGCGCACTCGGGAAGTCATCGAGTTGCCGGTGGTTCCGGTGCAAGTCACCGAGCATGTCTTCATCGCCAGGACCTGCCCAGTGTGTCGGCGGCGCCGAGTGCCCACCGCGCAACTGGACGGCGTGGCACTGGGGCGCCAACGCCTGGGCGTCAACCTGATCAGCCGCATCGCCACGCTACGGGAAGAAGGGCGCCTGCCGATCCGCAGCATCCAGTGGTATCTGGGCACCGTCCATCAGCTGCGCCTCAGCGTGGGGGCCATTGTGAGCGCCATTCATCAGACCGCGCAACAGGCCCAACCAGCGGTGGCTGGAATGGTGGACCGCATCCGCGCCAGCCCAGTGGTCCACGCCGACGAAACCGGCTGGCGTCAAAATGGGAACAACGGTTACGTCTGGACTTTCAGCACTCCCACCGAGCGCTACTTCCTGCGGCGGGGTCGGGGCAAGGCGGTGGTGGATGAAGCGCTGGGCGAGGCATTCTCCGGAGTACTGGTCAGCGATTTCTACGCCGCCTACCACCATTACGATGGCCCCAAGCAACGGTGCTGGGCGCACCTGCTGCGGGACATCCACGACCTGCGGGCCCGCTACCTCAAAGATGCCCCGCTGGCCCGCTGGGCGGCGGCAGTCCATCGACTCTACGAGGAAGCCAAAGCCTTCTCTCATCCTCAGGCACGACGACGGCGCACTGCTCAACTGGCCTTGGAGCGGAAGCTGCTGGCCATCTGCCGCCCTTTCCTGTCTGAGCCGTCGGCCGTCCAGGGCAAGCTGTGCCGGCGCATTGAGCGCCACATCAAGGAACTCTTCGTCTTCGTGGCCGAACCAGACGTGCCATCGGACAACAACCCCGCCGAGCGCAGCCTGCGTCATCTGGTCATCAGCCGCAAGGTCAGCGGCGGCACCCGCTCGGAGCAGGGCACGGAGAGCAAGATGACGCTGGCATCCATCTTCGGCACCTGGCGCGCCCAAGGTTTAAATCCTCTCGCCGCCTGTCGTCAGCTGCTCACTTCCCCCCAAGTCTGAACTGTTACACCCAGAGGGTACGAGCAAGCAGTCCAACTACATCAAGGCCAATACGCCGGCCGCACCACCCCCAGACAGGCCCAGTCCACTGACGCGACGCTGAGCGCCATCACGGTAGACAGCACAGCAGTTCCAGGGTTCGACGCGGACCGGACCTCATACCAGTACGGCGTAGGAGACACCGTCACCCAAGTCACGGTCGCAGCCACGACCAACCACGCCAGCGCAACAGTCTCGTTCAGCCCCGCGGACGACGACACCAACACAGCCGGACACCAAGTCGATCTATCGGCAGGCAGCAACGACCTCACCATAACGGTCACCGCTCAAGACACGACCACGACCGAGGAGTACACCCTCTCCGTGAACCGGGGCGTCACCGACTACTACGGCTGGAAAGTCACGGACGACTTCGACACGCTAATTGCCGCAGGCAACGAGAACCCCTACGCCATCTAGTCAGACGGCACCACCATGTGGGTCGCGGACGACTCCGACAAGAAGCTCTACGCCTACAACCTGTCGACCAAGGCCCGAGACTCATCCAGGGACTTCAACACCCTTGATGCCGCGGGCAACGACAACCCCATCGGCAACTGGTCAGACGGCACCACCATGTGGGTCGCGGACTTCCAAGACAAAAAGCTCTACGCCTACAACCTGTCGAGCAAGGCCAGAGACTCGTCCAAGGACTTCGACACGCTCGACACCGCAGGCAACGACAACCCCGTCGGCATCTGGTCAGACGGCACCACCATGTGGGTCGCGGACAACTTCGACAAGAAGATCTACGCCTATAGCCGCTCGAGCAAGGCACGGGACTCATCCAAGGACTTTGACACCCTTGATGCCGCGGGCAACACCGACGCCACCGGCATCTGGTCGGACCGCACCACCATGTGGGTCGCGGACGGCGTCGACGACAAGATCTACGCTTACAACCTCTCGACCAAGGCACGCGACTTTTCCAAGGATTTCGGCACCCTTGACGACGCGGGCAACGAGAACCCCTACGGCATCTGGTCAGACGGCGTAACCATGTGGGTCGTGGACGCCGACGACGACAAGATCTATTCGTACAACGTGCCCACCAGCAACAACGCCACACTGAGCGCCATCACGGTGGAAGGCACAGCCATTCCAGGTTTCGACGCAGACCAGACCTCGTACCACTACGGAGTGTCCCACACCGCCACCCAAGTCACGGTCGCGGCCACGACCGGCCACGCGAGCGCCACAGTCGCGTTCAGTCCCACGGACGCCGATACCAACACAGCCGGGCACCAACTCAATCTATCGGCAGGCAGCAACGCCGTCACCATCACGGTCACCGCTCAAGACACGAGCACGACCAGGTCGTACAGAGTCTCCGTAAACCAAGGCGTCAGCGACATCTACGGCTGGAAGGCGTCAGACGACTTCGACACGCTCATTACCGCAGACAACGCCGACCCCATCGGCCCCTGGTCAAACGGCACCACCATGTGGGTGTCGGACGGCACTGACAAAAAGCTCTACGCCTACAACCTGTCGACGAAGCAGAGAGACTCATCCAAGGACTTCGACACCCTCGACGCCGCCGACAACGACAACCCCACCGGCATCTGGTCAGACGACACCACCATGTGGGTCGCAGACTCCACGGACGACAAGATATACGCCTACAACCTCTCGACCAAAGCACGAGATTCAGCCAAGGACTTCGACACACTCACTGCCGCAAGCAATGAATACCCATGGGGACTATGGTCGGACGGCACCACCATGTGGGTAGTAGACAACAACGACTCCAAAATCTACGCCTACAACCTTTCCACCAAGGCGCGGGACTCGTCCAAGGACTTCGACACGCTCGACCCCGCGGCCAACGATGAACCCGTCAGCCTATGGTCGGATGGCGCCACCATGTGGGTGACGGACCAATCCGACAAGAAGATCTACGGCTATAACCTCTCTACCAAGGCCCGCGACTCATCCAAGGAATTCAACACCCTTGATAGAGCAAACAACGACTACCCCTTCGGTATCTGGTCAGACGGCGCGACCACGTGGGTCGTGGACAACGACGACAACAAGGTCTATTCGTACAACGGACCCCACAGCGACGACGCGACGCTCAGCACCATCAGAGTAGACGGCAGAGCCGTTCCAGGGTTCGACGCAGACCGAACCTCGTACCAGTACGGTGTAGGACACCCCATCACCCAAGTCACGGTCGCGGCCACGACCGGCCATGCCAGCGCCACAGTCGCGTTCAGTCCCACGGACGCCAGCACCACCACAAGCGGACACCAAGTCGATGTATCGGCAGGCAGCAACGCCGTCACCATAACCGTCACCGCTCAAGAGACGACCACGACCAAGACGTACACGCTCTCCGTGAACCGGGGTGTCACCGCCAGCTTCGGCTGGAAGGTCGCGGACGACTTCGACACGCTCAAAGCCGCAGGCGACGACTTGCCAATCGGCATCTGGTCTGACGGCACCACCATGTGGACTGCGGACGCCACCGACAAGAAGATCTACGCCTACAACCTGTCGAGCAAAGCCCGGGACCAGTCCAAAGACTTCGACACCCTTGATGCCGCGGCCAACGACAACCCCGCAGGTATCTGGTCGAACGGCACCACGATGTGGGTCACGGACACCACGGACGAAAAGATCTACGCCTACAACCTCTCGACGAAAGCGCGAGACTCCTCCAAGGACTTCGACACGCTCCAAGCCGCAGGCAACCAATTCCCATGGGGCCTCTGGTCAGACGGCATCACCATGTGGGTAGTAGACAACTATGAAGTCAAGATCTACGCCTACAACCTAGCGACGAAGGCGCGGGACGCGTCCAAGGACTTCGACACCCTCGACACCGCGGGCAACGACAACCCCATCGGACTGTGGTCGGATGGCACCACCGTGTGGGTCACCGACGAAACCAACAACAAGATCTACGCCTACAGTATGTCGACCAAGGCGCGGGACGCGTCCAAGGACTTCAACACCCTTCATGCCGCAGGCAACGACAGCCCCGCCGACATCTGGTCAGACAGAACGACCATGTGGGTGGTGGAAGGGCACACGACCGACAAAATATATTCATACAACGGACCCCCAGCGACAACGCCACACTGAGCGCCATCACGGTGGACGGCACAGCCGTTACAGGGTTCGACGCGGACCAGACCTCGTACCAGTACGGCGTGGCACACACCACGACCCAGGTCACCGTCGCGGCCAAGATGGGCCACGCGAGCGCCACAGTCGCGTTCAGTCCCGCAGACGCCAGCACCACCACAAGCGGACACCAAGTCAATCTGTCGGCAGGCAGCAACGCCGTCACCATAACGGTCACCGCCGAGAACACAACGACGACCAAGGCGTACACGATCTCCGTGAACCGGGGCGTCACCGACGACTACGGCTGGAAAGTCTCGGACGACTTCGACACACTGACTGCCGCAGGCAACGAGGACCCCATCGGCACCTGGTCAGACGGCGACACAATGTGGGTGGTGGACAACACTGACGGCAAAATCTACGCCTACAGGATGTCGACGAAGGCACACGACTCCTCCAAGGACTTCGACACGCTAATTGCCGCAGGCAACGAGAACCCCACCGGCATCTGGTCGGACCGCACCACCATGTGGGTCGCAGACAGCAGCACAGACGACAAGCTCTACGCCTACAACCTCTCGACCAAGGCGCGGGACTCGTCCAAGGATTTCGACACGCTCGACGCCGCAGGCAACAACAACCCATGGGACATCTGGTCGAACGGCGACAGCATGTGGGTGATGGAACGCGATGAAGTCAAGATCTACGCCTACAGCATGTCGACCAAGGCGCACGACTCCTCCAAGGACTTCGACACGCTTGAGGCCGCAGGCAACACCACTCCCGACGGCATCTGGTCGGACGGCGACACCATGTGGGTGTCGGACTTCGAGGAAGACAAGCTCTACGCCTACAACCTGTCGACGAAGGCGCGAGACTCGTCCAAGGACTTCAACACACTCGATGCCGCAGGCAACAACATTCCCTACGGTATGTGGTCGGACGGCACCACCATGTGGGTTACCGACGTACAAGACGACAAGATCTATTCGTACAACGTGCCCCGCAGCGACGACGCCACACTGAGCGCCATCACGGTGGACGGGACGATGGTTCCAAGGTTCGACGCGGACCAGACCTCATACCAGTACGGTGTGTCCCACACCGTGACCCAAGTCACAGTCGCGGCCACGACGAGTCACGCGGACGCAACAGTCGCGTTCAGTCCCGCGGACGCCGACACCACCACACCCGGACACCAGGTCGATCTATCGGCAGGCAGCAACGCCGTCACCATAACGGTCACCGCCGAGAACACAACCACGACCAAGGAGTACACGATCTCCGTAAACCGGGGCGTCACCGACGACTTCGGCTGGAAGGTGTCGGATGACTTCGACACGCTGATTGCCGCGGGCAACGAGTACCTATACGGCATCTGGTCGGACGGCGACACCATGTGGGTGGTGGACAACTTCCTCAACAAGATCTACGCCTATAGCCTCTCGACCAAGGCGCGGGACTTGTCCGAGGACTTCGACACGCTCGTTGCAGCGGGCAACGACAACCCCGCCGGTATCTGGTCGGACGGCACCACCATGTGGGTCGCGGACTTCACCGACAACAAGCTCTACGCCTACAACCTCTCGACGAAGGCGCGGGTCTCGTCCGAGGACTTCGACACGCTCCGTGACGCAGGCAACCACGCCCCCAGAGGTATCTGGTCGGACCGCACCACCATGTGGGTCGCGGACGGCGTCGACAGGAAGCTCTACGCCTACAACCTGTCGACCAAGGCGCAGGACTCGTCCAAGGACTTCAACACGCTCGATGACGCAGGCAACGACAACCCCACGAGTTTCTGGTCGGACGGCGACACCATGTGGGTTGCGGACGACTCCGAAGAAAAGCTCTACGCCTACAGCCGCTCGACCAAGGCGCGGGACTCGTCCAAGGACTTCGACACGCTTGATGCCGCAGGCAACGAGGCCCCCATCGGCGTCTGGTCGGATGGCGCCACCATGTGGGTGGCGGACTACGCGCACAGCAAGATCTACTCATACAACATGGACCTGCCGGCCCCGTCCAACCTGGACGCCATTCACGCCAGCCGTCGTGTCACGCTTCTGTGGGATGGCCCCGTGAGCACCGACATCAGCGTCTTCCAGTACAGAGTGAGCGCAAACTCGGGCACAAGCTGGAGTCCTGACTGGAGGGACGTACCCGGCGGCAGGACCGCCAGGAAGTACACCGTGACCGGCCTGACCAACGGCACCGAGTACACTTTCCAGGTGCGGGCAGTGTACACCAGGGCCGGACAGAGACTTGTGGGCCAAGTGTCCACCGTACGGGCCACGCCGCAGATACCTCCGCCCGCCCAACCGTCGGGTTTCAGGGCGACGCACGGAGACACTGAGGTGAGCCTGAGCTGGAACAACCCCGGCGACAGCACGATAACCCATTACCAGTACCGCGTGAGCGCCGATGACGGCGCCAGCTGGACCCCCGACTGGACGAACATACCGGACAGCAGCAGAAGCACCACTCGGCTCACGGTCGAGAGTCTGACCAACGACACCGAATACACGTTCGAGGTCCGGGCCGTGAACGCCGGTGGCGAGAGCGTAACGGCAACCGGCACGGCCACCCCCAGGGACCTGAGTCCGCCGGTTCTGGCCAGCACAACGGTGAACGGCACGGAACTCGAGCTGACCTACGACGAGCCGCTCGATGAAAACTCGCTCCCAAATCAAGACCAGTACACCTTGAGCGTCAGTCCGAGGCCGGCCACGCCGGTTGCCGTCTCCAACGTCTCGATAAGCGCCGCCGTCGTCACGCTCACCCTTGCGCCGGCCGTCGAGGACATTCATACCGTCAGGCTCACCTACCGGGCTCCTTCCACCAACGCCATATCCGACCCGACCGGCAACAGGGCCCCGAGGTTCAGCAACAGGCTGGTCACCAACAACTCACCGCTACCGCAGGTACCCGACGCGCCGACCAGCCTGCGGGCAACGCCGAAGGGGCCGAACAGGATCGACCTGACCTGGACGGCGCCGGCCAACGAGGGAGGCGCCGCAGTCTCGGGTTACAAGATCGAGGTCTCCACTAATAACAGCAGCTGGACCGACTTGGCGACCAATACGAGCAGCACCGAGACGACCCACTCCCACACCAGCCTAGAGCTTGGCAACAGGCGTTACTACCGCGTCTCGGCGATAAACAGGGGCGGAACCTCTCAGCACTCCAGCGTCGCGAACGCCACGACGGACAACAGACCCTATCTCACGATGACGGCCAGGCGCATCAGAACCGACTCGGTGCCAACCGAGGTCGGCACCCTGCGTGTTCCAGTGTACGAAGTCATGATAGAGGCCAGTCAGCCGGTAAAGGGCATTGGAGACCGGTGGGCCTACGACGC
Source organism: Dehalococcoidia bacterium (assembly GCA_965197635.1). GTDB lineage: Bacteria > Chloroflexota > Dehalococcoidia > Lucifugimonadales > UBA3495 > Bin87. The sequence goes on along the minus strand of CBDANN010000008.1, from coordinate 622,766 downwards.
GGTGCGGAGTTACATCACGAACGGTACCGCCATCTCCTGGGGAGCGGTGGCCACATCCCGGAGCGGCATTCCAGCGCACCATACCAAGTGGAGATTGGAGGTCATTCCGCACCTGCCGGAGACCAGAGGACCCAACACCGTCACGATAGCCGTGCCCGAGGGCGTCGTGGAAGACGGCCTGACCAAATCCCTGCCGAACCGGCGGAACCGTGCTCAGACGCCATTCAAGCTCGTAGTCGAAAACCTGCCTTCGTCAGACATCCGGCGGCCTCGGGCCACCATCACCTATGAGCAAGGTCACCCGGTCCACATCATCCAGACGGGCACGTTCGATGCCAAGGTCAAGTTCAGTGAACCAGTGTCTGGGTTCGAGCAGAACGAACTGCGCGTCACCGGAGCCGCCGTCACGTCTTTCACATCCAACCAGAACGGCACAATCTACAGCGCGACCATACGCCCGAACGACCCCCGGGGCGAAGAGCATATATCCATAACGCTCAGCGTGAGCGCCGGCGTCGCGAGCGACCGCGCCGGGCACACCAACCTCGGAGCGCAGGTCGGCCTCATGGCAAGGCCAAGGCCCACAGTGGAGATCATAATCCCCAAGGCGAACCCGAACCCGTCCACCATGAACGAGAACGACCCCGCCTACCTCCCGGAGTCGGGCTGGTTCTTCAAGTCCCAGAGCAGCGCCTTCGAGGTGGTCGTGAAGTTCAGCAAGCCTGTGACAGAGTTCCTCCAAGAGGAGCTGGTGGTCGAAGGCTACCAGCAGGCCGACAGGACGTGCCTGCGGGCCGGAGGCGCGAGCATCACAGGCTGGAGCAGCAGGAGGAGCGGCAGGGAGCGCGTAGCCACCATCACGCCGAGCACGACAGGGATCATCGCCATAAGCGTGGCGGCGGGCGCCGCCCAGGACTCGGACGGCTACCTGAACCTCGGCGCCGGCAGACACTTCGTGTACATGAGCATGCCTGGATCGGACGACGCGGACTGCCAGATAGAAGATGCACCATGAGCTGCGCTGTAACTAAACCAATGCCAAGGTGGGATGTGCATTTCGGGATCTTGAAGCCGTCCGAAAGGACTCCACAGCTCCTCATGCGACCTTCAGCCCCAACTGGGGTCGCCACCGACGGTGCGGTCTAGCAATATGTACATTTCACCTTGGCTTTAGTTTAGTAGGATTGTTCAAGTAGGGAAAACCGAGAGCCGTCCGCGACGTTTCTCGTAATTCCCGACCAAAGCAGTTCTATCAGCACCAGTGGCTATACGCCACTACGCCGCCGGCAGGCAAGACATAGCACTCCGGAGTATTCATCCAGCCCCGGAGCCAGCAAGGCCCCCAGGACGAGCCAGCCGAAAGGCAAGCACCGCAAGCCCGTCCACCGCTGGCGGACAAGCCAGCTGCAGACCGTGACGCCCTCTACGGCCGCCAGCTCTACCGGGATGGCAAGGTCGCGCACCCAGAACGCGGCCTATTCGCCATGATGGACCGGGAGGGCAAGCCCCTCACGCCGGAACGCGTCTCACCGGATCCCCGGCATTTTGACGAAGCGCTGACCCGGCTCCGGGAAGCCCAGGCTCACGCCGACGCCAGCACACTACCAGACCGGCCCTACGCCCCCGACGACGAGAACTGCGTCTTCTGTCCCTTCCGGACCCAGTGTTGGGAACTCGAGGCCAGGATCATCGTGTGGGTCTACCCTTTCGAGGCACGCTACATGAACAAGGGAGACCCCATTCCCGAGGAGCGGAACATGACCAAAACGCAATGGTTGGCCCTCGCCGCCGCCCACCTGTCGTTACTGAGACACTCAGGCATCCAGATAGACCAAGAGACATTCACGTCGAGCCAGCCAACAGGCCGAAAACGACATCCCAACTGGGCTGGCGACGGCATACCACGGTGGAACCAGCGGAAGGATCAACTCCGACGAAAAGATGAGCCTAGCGAAGCTAGGCGCAGCAGAAATACAAACACTCGGTCACGGTCAACCTAGCCACGAAATATCGGTGAAACCGGTCGGCGGCGGGTCAGGCACTGGGACGTAACCGACCCGGCTGCGTCTCCGGCCGGAGGCCGAACTGCCCGCGTAACCACCGACCCAGAGGCTTACCAACGCGCTGATGGCCGCCTCCAATGGTGGTCCGGACCGCGCCAAAGGGCCTTCTGCAGCGATAACAACCACGTGGAGCCAAGCCACCATCAGAGCAGTTCCCTGAATCCCCATTCCACCACTACCGCCAATAGTCTTCCAGCACCCCGAACAGCGGTATCCAGTACACCCCGGTGGACTCCATGACCACGGTCTCCACGTCGCACTCGGTAAGCCAGTCCGCCAGACGGTACAGGTCCGTAGTGAAAGCCTCAAACTCACGCACCGGCTGTTCGGAATCCGCTGCCACATAGTGGCTGGTGGCCCCCACGGTTTCCCTTCCGATGATATACCGCGCCTGCACAGCTCCAATCAACGGGATGGCTTGGAGCGTCACCAATGACTAACTGGAAACGTGGTCACGCGGCGGCTGGCGGGTTGAGAGGCACACCGCCCCGAGGATGGTCACGCGGCGGCTGGCGGGTTGAGAGGCACACCGCCAGGATCCTCAGGATCGGAGAGAGGCACCAACTCATAGCCAAGTTGGGCCGCTCGGCGTTTGGCCGCGCGTAATGCCCGCTGCTGATACTGGGTTTCGTAGTATTCAGCCCCGGCGTCCACATATTCCTGACCGTAGCGCAGCATGGAATAGATGAGCCTGGCCAGCTTGTGGGCCGTGGCGGTGATGGCCTTGGGGGCACCCAGCTGGGCCTTCTTTCGCCGCAGGAAAGCGCCCAGGCACTATCGGAGCGGTGGAGCGCGTTGGCGGCCAGACGCAGGGCCGCCGCCGCTCGGCTGGAGTTGGGCTTGGTCTTTGAGCTCATGACCCGGCCGCCGGTGATACGGTGGTCGGGACTGAGTCCTAGCCACGACGCGAAGTGCTTGGCGCTGGGCCATTTCGTCATGTCCGTGCCGACTTCGCTGATCACCTTCAGGGCGGTGAAAGCGTCAATGCCGTCGATGCGGGTCAGGTCCACTCCCGTCATCCGGTACAGGTGTGTCCTGACATCGAAGCGGGGCGCGTTGCCCTGACTGCGCCGACGGCCATTGCCGGCTGGAGACCCACCGTCGCTGCGGTCCTCGAACCGCTCCAGTTGGGCTTCGATCTCCTGATCGCACTCGGCAATCTTGCCTTGATAGAACCGGTACAGTTCCAGGGCTTGGGTCAGCTCGAAGATGTGCTCCTCTCGCCAGTGCCCCTGTAGCGACTTCATGATGGTGGCTTCGTTCGCTTTCACCCCAGGGCGACGAAACCGAGCCAGCTGGCGGGGGTCCCGTTCTCCCTTCACGATGGCTTCGATAATATCCATCCCCGTCTTGCCCGTGATGCTGCTGATGACGTGCTGGAGCTTCACGTTCATCTGGGTCAGCGCCTTCTGCAAATGCTGGATGTGATGAGAAGCGTACTCCACCAGCATGGCCCGCTGGCGCAGGTAGCTGCGCAGGCATCGGATCTCGGCCTCGGGGCGAAAAGCCCCCGACAGCAGGCCGTAGGTGTGCAGTTGCTGCAGCCACTGGCAGTCCAGCACGTCGGTCTTGCGACCGGACACGTTCTTGATGCGCCGCGGGTCCACCAGCATCACCTGGAACCCGCGCTCTTCCAGCACCCCGAACAGCGGTATCCAGTACACGCCGGTAGACTCCATGACCACAGTTTCCACTCCGCACTCGCCCAGCCAGTCCGCCAGACGGTACAGGTCTGCGGTGAAGGCGGCAAACTCCCGCACCGGCGGCTCCGCCCGGTCCGCGGGCACCGCCACGAAATGGCTGCTGGCCCCCACGTCAATGCCCCCAGCGTTCAGGTTCACCTGGGACAATCCCGACGGCAAACGGACCTGCTCCGGTGTGGCCTTTGCCACTGGTCTCCCGCTCCCATGATTTGTCGTCATCGTACCCCTCCAGCATCGCAGCGTAGGCGTGTCTCCGGAGGGAGCCACGGACGGTAGCCATTCTCCCGAACGGGATCGTCCCATTGGGACGTCACCAATGATGCCGCCGTAGGACTCCCGGACCATGCTTTGCGCCGGGCAACCAGCACCAATGCCCTCTCGGTCTTGGTCCGGATGACACGCCCCTCCGACAGCCTACACCCGTGTCCCCGTCTCGTCAGTTAGTCTCCTCTGTACGGCCCAAACCTGGGCATAATGTTGCTTTGCGCAATTTTAGCGGCGTAAGCGAGGGAATCGACAAGTCGGTGGTACAGGGTAGCGGGGAGTTCCTGCGTATCGGTGCTGGCTGCGGACAGTGAAAAACCCTCCGACGCCAGCCACAAGTGCCGACGCACCAGGGCGATGGCGTCCACGAAAGTCGGCGACGGCTTGTCGTACCAGGCGGCGGTACTGCGCAAGCTGGACAACTACGACTTCCTGCTCCGGGACGATCTGGGCTACCTGCCCCAGGGCAATGAGGAGTCCGAGGTCCTCTTCACCCTGATTGCTGAACGCTACGAACGGAGGTCGCTGGGCATCACGTCCAACCTGGTCTTCTCAGAGTGGGAGCGTATTTTCGCCAACCCCATGGCCACCGCGGCGGCGATTGACGGAGTGGTGCACCACTCCGTCATCCTGGAGTTTGACGTCCCCAGCTACCGGACCGATGCCGCCCAGCAACGGGGCCAGTCAGAGGAGGTGCACCGGCAAAACTAATCGACGACAAATCGGCAAATTTAGTTGACGCGGGACATCCGCTTTGAACAGCAGGGCGTCAGACTGGAAGCAGTCGCATAACAACCAACCAATCGGCCAAGGTAGCCGCCAGTGGCAATGCCACTGGCGGCTCTTTCTTTGGCCGTATTCTCAGCGCCGACAAGCCATTGCAATCAAACGCCGAGATCGGAAAGGGGGCGGCACTGCATACGGAGCGCCGCCTCCACATTCGTCACGGCTGGGGTGAAGCACGTGTACCGGGTGAAGGCGATCAACGCGGCGGGCGTGAGCGGCTGGTCCAACTACGTGAACCCGACGCCGTAGGAGGAGGAAGCGTTTGCAGAAGGGCGGCAACATCGGCTGGACCATCCGGGTCAGACCGGACGGCAACACCGACGTCACCGTCTCGCTTTCTGCAACAAGCGATTGCAACGACGACAGCGCCATCTGCACGGGAGACGGCAGAAAGCTCTCCAACCGGATTGCGTTCACCGTCAGCGGACCATAGCAAGGGGAGACTGTCCAGCTAAACGACCCGCAGCCTCATGGACCAAATGGCGCCACAAAACCGGCCCGGCCTCATGGAACCGGGCCAGTTCGGAGGCAGCAGAGATGGCGGCGAACCAGGACGCTGCAACCCATCGGGCGGCAATCTACGCCAGCACGTCCGGCACCGACGGTCGGCCGCTGGAGCGTGGAGCACGTACGCCGCATCCTGGCCAACGAAGTGTACTGCGGAACCAGCGTGGCGTCGCAGCAGGACATGGCGAACCCCGACGCCACAGTGCGGGCGATGGGCGCCTTCCCCGCAGTCGTCAGCCAAGCGGAGTTCGACCGAGTACAGCGAATCCACACAGCGACGCAGGCACCCACGCCGACAACGACACCGGCGACAAGTGCCACTCCACCGTCACCGACGGCGACCGCGCCCCCACGGCGAAACGTTGGAACGAGGACAACGACCACGCGCCGGCGAACCTCGGGCGGGAGACCAGTGCCACGCCTCCAGCAGCCGCAAATCACGCCATCACAGCCACCCCAGCGGAAGTGGGCACCCCCCTACCGAACGGGCCATAGAGCGCGCCCAGGGGCCGTTTCCGGCCGAAACTCGGCCCATCCAGGGCACGTCCAGACAGCTGATCTCCGGCGGCCGGCGGCATTCCATGCAGTTGGGCGCCACCGCAGTATTTCCAAGCCAACGGCGGACCGGTAAGCACACGGAGCACGCTCCGAAAATTTGATGACAGCAGGCCGTAGCGCGACCGCACGGCTACCCAGTAAACTCACCTCAGGCTGACGACGGCTACCTCAAAACTAAGGAGCCGTCACATGCCGCAGCGACGCGAACACCCCTACATCTGGGTCACCTGGCTGCCCCGCCTGCTGACGGGCGACAACTCCTGCGAGTGGGCCACCTGGTTCAAGGCCCACTACGTAGAATGGACCAGGCAACCCTCCGGTTTCAACCAAGCCGAGTGGATGCTCAACCACACCGCGCTCGTCAACGAGCGAATCGCCAACTGGGAAGTCGGCGGTTTCGACGTCGACATCGAAGCACAGAACAGCTTCGCACTACGCGGCACATCAGCAATGCTCGCGGGCAGACCCGACATCATCGCCCGTCGAGATGGCGAAGCCGTCATCGTCGACGCGAAGACCGGACAGGAGAGCCCCAGCCACATCGTCCAGGTCATGATTTACCTGTACGCGGTGCCTCGGGCGCTGGAACGGTACCGTAACCTCAAGCTCACTGGACAAGTCACCTATCGGGATCACACGGTCCGCATACCGGCGGAGGCGGTGGACGACCAGTTCGTACAGAACCTCGATACACTCATCCGACGGCTGGCAGCGGAAACGCCAGCCAAGCGGGTGCCGAGCCCGCAGGAGTGCCGGTTCTGCGACATCGGCGCCGCTGACTGCCCTGAGCGCACGGCCGACGGCTACCAACCAGCAGAGGCAACGACCGAAGATTTCTAGGCCAAGCGGCCGATGAGCGAACTGTCCGACAACGTAATAGAATGGCCAGTACTCCAAACATCAAAGATGAGCAACATGACCACTACGGCAGACTACCAGGCCAGCAGCCGCGCCATGATGGCCCAGAGCCGGAATGAACTGGCCCAGGGCGACCTGCAACAGGCATCCGAGAAGGGCTGGGGCGCCGCCGCCCAGATGATGAAGGCCATCGCCGAAACCCGCGGCTGGGACCACGGCCGACACCGCCATCTGCACCAGATCGCCAGCCACCTGCGGGCCGAGACCGGCGACGGCGACATCCGCCGCCTGTTCGCTGTTGCCAGCACCCTGCACGAGAACTTCTACGAGAACCAGATGACGGCCGCGGACATTGAACAGGACCTAGCGGACGTGGAACGACTACTGGAGAAACTCGAAGCCATCATTTCTAGCTGACGCGCCACCTGTAGCGAAAGCCAGCGCACCGGACGAACCGTAAGGCGGCTCGCTCGGGCCGTCCTTTTTGGTGTCCGGTAGTTGGCCGCTTTGGCAACTTCATCCCGCCGGAACAACAGACACGGGCGCAACACCGGAGCGACACCGGACGGCCAACCGGAAACTCGCCCAAGCACGACGATGGACGAAAACACCGAACTGTAAGGCGGTAAAGGCAACGATTTCCAAATCCATTCCAGAATTCTCAACCCCCAACCGCCACATCACGGGGCAGGCAGAAAAGCCTGCCCCTTTTTGTTTTGCGGCCAAGGAGACCCAATGACGCCCTACATCAACCCATTGGGATTCATCGACCGACGCACCAGCAACGGCGTCCGCTTCCTGCTCACTGACCCAGCCGACTCGCGGACTCTGCAGATCGGCACTCCAGTAATCATCGCGCAACCGTCCAGCGATGGGCTCGCACTTGCGAAAAAACGCGGAGAGATCATGGCCGTAGGTTACGTCACAGCCACCTTTACAATTGCCGAGACCGTCATCGACCCAAACTGGCCCCAGAACGAGGAAACCATACGGGAGAAAATGCCTGTGTATCTCGCCGAGGAGAACTCATTCGAATGGTGCGCACCATGCGAGGAAGGTCCTGGGTGGCCACGCCAGGTTGGGCACGCTTGGGCACTCGGGTGAGCAGGTTGGCCATGAAGTGGGTGCGGCAGCGCTGCCAGCTGGCTCCAGCAAAGACCGCGGCGATGGCGTTCTTCAGCCCCTGGTGGGCATCGGAGGTAACCAGTTCCACCCCGCTGAGGCCTCGAGCGGTCAGCGACCGCAGGAAGGCCAGCCAGAACGCGCCGTCCTCGCTGGCGCCTACGTCCAGGCCCAGAATCTCACGCTGCCCTTCGGCATTGACCCCCGTCGCCACCACCACGCAGACGTTCACGATGCGACCGCCCTCCCGCACCTTCTGGGTCAGGCCGTCCCGCCAGACGTAGGGGTAGGGACCACCGTCCAGGGGCCGACCCAGGAAACTCTCCACCACTTCATCCAGTTGCTCGCAGATGCGCGACACCTGGCTGCTGGAGATGCCGTCGCAACCCAGGGCCCTGATCAGGTCGTCCACCCTTCGGGTGGAGACTCCTTCCACGCCTGTCCTGAGCCTGCCGAAGGGTAGGCCTGCTGGATCACCGACAGCAGAGCCTTCTCGCTGCGCCGCCGTGGCTCCAGCAGGCTGGGGAAGTAGCTGCCTTCCCGCAGCTGGGGAATGTGCCACGCCATGGTGCCGACCCGGGTATCCCAGGTGCGGTTGCGGTAGCCGTTGCGGTAGGTGACCCGCTCTGGGCTGCGTTCGCTGTGCTCAGCGCCGATCTGGGCGGAAACCTCGGCGTCCATGATGCCGTCCACCAGGACCCGCAGTGCTTCCCGCAGCAAGTCCACGTCTCCGTCGAGTAACAGTTCAGAGTTGAGGGGAAGCGAGCAGTTGTTGGCAAGCGGAGAGAGGATTGAGACCTTGGGCTCGCCAGGTGCCGAAGATCGAGGCTAGGGTCATCTTGGTCTCGGTCCCCCGCTCCGAGCGGGTGCCACCACTGACCTTCCGGCTGATCACCACTGGGCGCAGGCTGCGCTCGGCGGCATTGTTGTCCGGTGGCACCTCCGGATGAGCCACGAAGACGAAGAGTTCCTTGATGTGGTTCTCCATGCGTCGGCACAGTTTGGCTTGTGCCGCCGACGGGTCATCCAAGAAGGGACGGCAGAGGGCCAAGAGGCGTCTTTCCAGGACCAGTTGGGCAGCGCGCCGCTGCTGCTCTGCCGGGTGGGTGAAGGCTTTGGCCTGGCAATAGAGTTGATGTATGGCATCGGCCCACTGGGACAATCGGTGATCGTCAGGGTAGAGGACGCGGAGGTCGTGGATGTCCCGTAGCAGGTGGGCCCAGCAGCGTTGTTTGGGGCCGTCATAGTGGTGGTAGGCGGCGTAGAAGTCGCTGACCAGCACGCCAGCAAACTCATCGCCCAGCACTTCATCCACCACCGCCTTACCACGGTTCCGTCGCAGGAAGTACCGCAGGTCAGGGGTGCTGAAAGTCCACACGTAGCCGTTGTGTCCGTCCTCCCGCCAGCCGGTCTCGTCGGCGTGGACCACCGGACTGCCGCGGATCCGTTCCAGAATGCCCGCCAGTTCCCGCTGCGCTTGGCCCGCCACTTTGCGCGTGGCGTCCACGATGGCCCCCAGGCTGAGGTGCAGCCCATGTACCGTGTCCAGGTACCATTGGATGGTGCGGCAAGGCAGCCGAGCCTCCTCCCGGAGCGCGGCAATCAGGCTGACAACGTTCACCCCCAGACGCTGCTGGCCCAGCGCCGCGCCCTCCAGTTGCGCTGTGGGAGTACAGCCCCGTTGGCGCCGGGGACAGGTGCGGGTGATGTAAACGTGCTCGGTAACCTGCACCGGCACCTGGGGCAGATCGATCACTTCCCGAGTACGCTGGGTCCAGCCGCCGGACAACTGGGTCCCGCAGTCGGGACACTGCTCCACCACATGCTCCACCCGCTGGGTGGGCGTCATGCGGGTCCGGGCGAAACCGTGGGGCCGCGGCTTGCGGGGCTGCTTGGGCTCGGCCGGTTTCCGGTCGGCTTTGGGCTTCAGGCCCGGCATCCGTCCGGAGCCTTTGGCTTTGGCCCGCCCTTCCGGCTGGGCGATCCGCTTCTCCAGCCGTTCGATGATGGCTTGCTGCCGGAGGATGATGTCGATCAGCACATCCCGGTCGGCGGTGGTGAGGTCGATTTCATGCTTCATGGACCCAACTTGACATAAACAGGCCAAAGGCCGCCAGCCATCGACAAACAACTTTTCAGCAATTCACCTCACCAACTCTGAACAGTTACTCCGTCGATGCCACGCTTGCGTAATAATTCCAAAAGATCCATGCTGTGTTTGACCACCGTCGTTCTCCTTGTTCTGGGTTGTGACTTCCGATCAAGGATGACGCGGTGGTTAGCTTTGGGCTACACCGATTCTTTTACACCACCTCCCGGCACTCTACTATCGTCTTTGTCTCTTGCCTCATATCCCCTTTCTTTCCCACATGGCTGCATCCTTTCGGTGGATTCGGGCTTAGGCATGTCTTATCCCCCATGTTGTCTGGGACCCTAACATTGATCCCGGATCGGTTTTCGGGGGTCAGGTGACCCTACGCCCACACAGTCATAGCAGGAGATTTGTTGGCCCAGGTGTCGGTGGGAGAAATGTGAACTCCATGAACGTACACCCCAATCCACCGAGGAGATGAGTGTGTCGGCGTGCTGAAGGGATGAGAAAGTGCTCCCGGCTTCGGGGATAATGGTTTTTGAGAACGAAAACCACCCTGAAACGAGGAGCACCCAACGGATGCTACCACCTGAGCGCCCCGACCGCATCCACGTTGCCTTCGACGATCACCGACTGGTGGCCAATGCGGGGCTGCTTTTGCCCATCACCCTGGCCCATCATCTGGGGCTGGGAGAGCTGGTGGACCGCCACGTTGACCTGGGAAATGCGCCAGGTCGTGCCAACGCGGGAGACCAGGTGCTGACGCTGGTGGCATCGGCGTTGGCCGGCGGGGACTGCATTGACGACGCCGACGCGCTGCGCGCTGGCGAGACCGAGCGGGTGCTGGGCGGTACGGTGAAGGCGCCATCCACGCTGGGCACGTTGCTGCGGAGTTTCCGGTGGGGCCACGCGCGGCAACTGGATCGGGTGAGCCGGGAGGCGCTGGCCCGAGCCTGGGCGGCTGGGGCCGGACCGGGCGATGATCCGCTGACCATTGATCTGGACGCTACCGTCTGTGAGACCTATGGTCTGGGCAAGGAGGGCGCGCGCCATCACGGCTACACCGGCCAGCGGGGCTATCACCCGCTCCTGGCCGTGGCCGAGGGTACCGGCGCGGTGCTGATGTGTCGATTGCGCAAGGGTCGGGCCAACACCGCCCGCGGCGCCGCCAACTTCCTGCGCGAGACGGTGAGCCGAGTGCGCTACGCCGGAGCCACTGGACCACTCACCATGCGGGCCGACAGCGGCTTCTACACCCACGACATGGTGGCCGCCTGTCGCGACCAGAAGGTACGCTACTCCATCACCGTACGCCAGCACCCGAGCCTGCGGAACATCATCGAGGCCATACCTGAAGATGACTGGACGCCCATATCCTATTGGATGGATGGCGGCGCCGATGTGGCCGAAACCAGCTACACTCCCTTTGCCAGTGAGCCCGACGCGGTACCGGTGCGGCTCATCGTGCGACGGGTGAAACCCACGCCCGACTCCCGACTGGCCCTGCTTGCCACCTACAGCTATCACGCTTTCATCACCGATAGAGAAGGCGACACCCCGTATCTGGAAGCTGACCATCGCCGCCACGCCGAGATCGAGAACGCCATCCGCGACCTCAAATACGGCGTGGGGCTCAACCACCTGCCATCGGGACGTTTTCCCGCCAACGCCGCCGGGCTGGCGGTGCAAGTCATGGCCCACAACCTGGCCCGCTGGACCACGCGCATCGGCCTGGGCGAGCCGGTGACCACCACCAAGACCCTCCGACGACGCTTCTTCTCTCTCGCCGGACGCATCACCCGCAAAGCCCGTCGCATCACCCTGCATCTGCCACAGGATTGGCCTTGGCGAAACCAATTCAGCAGCGCCCTGGCCAGACTGCGCGCCCTGCCACTCCCATCCTGACGCCGCCCTCGGCCTTTCACCTGTCTACGATGACGCACCACGCTTGGCCCAACCGCGCCAGGCTGGGCTCCTGACGGTCTCCGCCATCGGTCTGCGCTGAAAATCACTGCCAATGCCGCTACCAGGGGTCGTCAATATCCCCTTGGCGCAGCATCCACGCCCCACATCGTCCATTTCATCGGCATCAGGTCCTCGCCATCCCGCTCCCTGACCCCTCATCTCTCTCAAATGCCGCACCGCCCTATCCCATCGGTGGATTCGGGGTACAACACAGTGAGGCGACCCTTCACCACCCCAACTGAAACGCTCTCACCATTCCCTGGGACTTGCCCGCAGCCGCTCCAGGCCGTAAAGTATGAGCGCCGTTAACTCTACCCACTGAGAACGCTGCCCCATACCCTCATGCCGGGCGGGTAGCGGCGGGTAGGATCCGTCTCCAAAGGGAGGTCAAGATGCGACTCGACCCCATCAACCTTTACGACTACGAGGAACGTGCCAGGCTGGTCCTGCCCCACGACGATTGGGACACTATCGACGCCGGGGCTATGGACATGTTCACCACCCGGCGCAACCGCACCGCCTTCGAGGAACTGTCTCTGCGTCCCAGGTTCCTCCGCGACGTCGGAGAGCGGGACCTTTCGACCACCATGCTGGGTAATGAACTCAGTATGCCTGTGTTCGTCTGCCCCGCAGGTTCCCATCACCGAGCCCATCCCGAGGGAGAGGTGGCCACCGCCCGCGGCGCAAGCATGTCCAACACCCTGATGATGCTCAGTACCGGTTCCAACTGCAGCATGGAAGAGGTCGCCGAGGAAGCCACCAGCCCCCTCTTCTTCCAGCTCTACCACCGGGGTTACGACCTCACCGAAATGCTGGTCCGCCGCGCCGAAGAGGCCGGGTTCAAGGCCATCACCCTGACGGTGGACACCCCCACCCCCAGCCCCAAGGAGCGTGACCTGCGCAACCGGTACAACCGGAACTTCGAGCAGGGCAACTTCCGGGGCGTCAACCAGCCGGAGAACGTGCTACGCGGCACCGATGAGTCCGTCGGCTGGAACGTCAACCGCACCGTTCCCCTCAGCTGGCAGGAGCTTGAATGGCTCCGCAGCCTCACCGGCCTGCCCCTGGTGCTCAAGGGCATCCGCACCGCCGAGGACGCCCACATCGCCGCCGAGAGCGGTGTCGACGGCGTCCTGGTATCGACCCACGGTGGACGCCAACTGGACATGACCATGGGCGCAATCGAGATGCTGCCCGAGGTCGTCGATGCGGTCAAGGGCAATTGCGAAGTCTACGTTGACTCCGGCGTCCGTCGCGGCAGCGACGTCGTTAAGGCACTGGCCTTGGGAGCCAAGGCCGTTGGCATCGGGCGCCCCCTCTTCTGGGGGCTGGCCGTCAACGGGGCCGAGGGCGTCCACGGCGTCCTGGAACTGCTCCGGGAAGAGATCGACCGGGCCATGGCGTACTGTGGCCAGACCTCCGTCCAGGACCTGGAGCCAAACCTGATCAACGTCCCCCAAGGCTGGGGAGCCCCACCCCAACCCGACTTCTAAGCCCCAATCCACCGAAAAGGTGAGTGTCGGGGCGAGTTGAAGGTGTAAGAAAGTGCTCCTGCGTTCGGGGATAATGGTTTTTGAGATCCAAAACCAACCCCAGACCAGGAGCATCGAGTAGATGCTACCACTGGAGCACCCCGACCGCATCCAGATCGCCTGCGACGACCACTGGCTGGTCAGCAATGCTGGGCTGATCCTGCCGTCCACTCTAGCTCTGCATCTGGGCCGGCCCCAACTGGTTGATCGGCACCTGGACCTGGGCCGTGCCCCGGGTGGAGCCAACACCGGCGACCAGATCATGACGCTGGTGGCTTCCGCCTTGGCTGGTGGCGACTGCATCGACGACGCCGACGTGTTGCGCACGGGCGGGACGGCCCGCGTCCTCGGCTGCGTAGTCAAGGCGCCATCCACCCTGGGGACGTTATCGCGCAGCTTCCGGTGGGGCCACGTCCGCCAGCTGGACCGGGTGGGTCGGGAGCTGCAGGCTCGGGCCTGGTCCGCTGGTGCGGGCCCGGGCGACGGGTCGTTGACCATCGCTCGGATCGTCTGACACTGGACTCCACCATCTGCGAGACCTATCCACTAACTGGAGTTTTCACGCGGCGACTGGCCCTCCTTACAGCGTAGGCGTGTCGCCGGAGGGAGTCATCGGCAACGCACAATCTATCCAACGGGATCGCCCCACAACGGGGCGTCACCAATGCTGTAGTCGTAAAACTCCCGGACCATGCTATGGATCGGGCAATATGCACCAACGTCTACTCGGTCTTGGTCCGTACGACACGCCTCGCCAGAGTATACACGGCCGACGCGGACTGACCAGTTAGTCGCCTCTGCACGGGCCGGCCACGGCCATAATGCTGCTATCCACTAACTGGAGTTTTCACGCGGCGACTGGCCCTCCTTACAGCGTAGGCGTGTCGCCGGAGGGAGTCATCGGCAACGCACAATCTATCCAACGGGATCGCCCCACAACGGGGCGTCACCAATGCTGTAGTCGTAAAACTCCCGGACCATGCTATGGATCGGGCAATATGCACCAACGTCTACTCGGTCTTGGTCCGTACGACACGCCTCGCCAGAGTATACACGGCCGACGCGGACTGACCAGTTAGTCGCCTCTGCACGGGCCGGCCACGGCCATAATGCTGCTATGGACTAACCGAAACCTGTCACGCGGCCGCGGCCTCTGATCCGTGGGGCAGGTCCGAAGGTTGGGCATCGGGCATGGGCACCAGTTGGTAGCCCAGTTGGGCCGCCCGGCGCTTGGCCGCGCGCAACGCCCGCTGCTGATGCTGTCGTTCGTAGTATTCCGCGCCAGCGTCCACGTAGTCCTGGCCGTAGCGCAGCATGGTGTAGAAGAGCCTGGCGAGCTTATGCGCGGTGGCGGTGATGGCCTGGGGCGCGCCCAGGTGGGCCTTCTTCCGGCGCCGGAAGGCGCCCAGGGCGCTGTTCGAGCGGTGCCGCGCGTTGGCGGCCAGACGCAATGCCGCCGCGGCCCGGTTGGCGCTGGCCTTGGTCTTGGAGCTCATGACCCGGCCGCCGGTGATGCGGTTGTGGGGGCTCAGCCCCAGCCAGGACGCGAAATGCTTGGCGCTGGGCCATTTGGTCAGGTCGGCGCCAAGCTCGCTGATCACCTGCAATGCCGTGAAGCCGTCCACGCCGTCGATACAGGTCAGGTCCACCCCAGTCATCCGGTACAGCTGGCTCGGGACGTCGAAGCGGGGCGCGTTCTTCTGGTTGCGCTTTTTGCCATTGGGAGCGGGAAGTTCGCCGTCGCTGCGGTCTTCGAACCGCTCCAGCTGGGCTGCAATCTCCCGGTCGCACTCGGCAATCCTGCCCTGGTACGCCCGGTACAACTCCAGGGCCTGGGTCAGCTCGAAGCTGTGCTCTTCCCGCCAGTGCCCCCGCAGCGACCGGGCGATGGTCTTCTCGTCGGCCTTGATCCTGGGGTCGCGCCGTTGCGCCAGCTTCCGCGGGTCCCGTTGGCCGCCCACGATGGCCTCCATGATGTTCCCTGCCGGTCTGGCCGGTGATGTCGCTGATCACATGCTGGAGCTTCACGTTCAGCTGGGTCAGCGCCTGCTGCATATGCTGGATATGGTGGGACGCGTACTCCGCCAGCATGGCCCGCTGCCGCAGGTAACTGCGCCGGCGTCGGATCTCCCCGTCGGGCCGGAAGGCTCCCGACAGCAGCCCGTAGGTGTGCAGTTGCCGCCGCCACTGGCAGTCCACCACGTCGGTCTTGCGACCCGGCACGTTCTTGATGCGTCTGGGATCCACCAGCATCACCTGAAAGCCCCGTTCTTCCAGCACCCCGAACCGCGGTATCCAGTACACCCTAGTCGACTACATGACCACGGTCTCCACTGCGCGCTCGGCCCGCCACTCCGCCAGGCGATACCAGTCCGCTGTGAAGGCGGCAAACTCTGGTACCGGCGGCTCCGCACGGTCGGCGGGCACCGCCACGAAATGGCTGGTGGCGCCCACGTCGATGCCCGCCGCGTTCAGGTTCACCTGGGACCGCTCCGCGGGCAGACGCTCCGGCCCTCCTCCAGTCTTGCCCACCGGCTTTGCGCTCCTCTGGCGTGTCGTCATCGTCTCCCCCTACCATGGCAGTGTCGGCGCGTCGCCGGAGGAAGTCACTGACCGTAACCACGCTCCCGAACGGGATCGTCCCCATTGGGACGTCACCAATGATGCCGCCGTAAGACTTCCGGACCATGCTTTGTAGCGGGCAATTTGCGCCAAAGTCTAGTCGGTCTTGGTCCGGACGACACGCTTCGTCGTGAGCTTACACGTTCCAGCACACCTACCCCAGTTAGTCTCCTCTGCACGGCGCGGGCGCGGGCATATCGATGCTTTGTACAATCAAGCGGCGTAAGCCAGTGAGTCAATAAGCCGGTCGTAGAATGGGGAGGGAGCTTTTCCACCGTCAAGATCGGCGGTTGATGTTGAAAAGCCCTCTGACGCGAGCCACCGGTGGCGACGCACCAGGGCAATGGCATCGACAAAGGTTGGCGCTGGCTTGGCGCACCAGGCGGCAGTGCGCGGGGATAGCGGCCGTTGTTTTTGCAACTGGTGGGCGGCCAGAGCGATCCAGGAAAAGAGACCCATCAAAATCGGGGTGGTCCGGGCGATGGCGCAGTCGGACCACTGGCGCTGGGTCTCCACGCCCAGGTGAGCTCGCACGGTGAGCTCGCACGCGTGGGGATAGACCGTAGGAATGTCCGCCTTCTATCTAGCTTATCGTGGTTCCCCCGCACACGCGGGGATAAATCCACCTAAAAGGCAACCTTTCATTGACACCTTCCCACTCCCTCGAAGAAGGCACAACGCCAAGACGGCTGGAGCCAGCAACAGTAATAAGAGATCCCCGACGAAACGAACGCGAAAGCAGCGAGAAGTCACGGCATCCCGCCATCCCGCCAAAAAGACCGCTCCCAAACCACCCACAGAACCCAAGAATGCCGGTGCGCCCCAGTCCGGAAAAGCCACCCCCTCAGCGCCGACTAACGACCACAAGGCCGCGGTCATTGACACCGCTGACGAGAAGGACGGAATCACAAGCCCAAAGCAAACCCGCCAAGAATACGAACGATTGAGGGACCAGCGACCAGAACGCAAAGAATACGCCCGGCGTCGTGCGCACGAGAAACGCAACCAACGGTTGGCACTCGGTCTTTGCGTAACATGCGGCGAACCAGCGACAAATAGTCAAACACGATGTCCTGCTTGTGCAGCCAAGCATCAAGAGTACCGGAAGAACGAAGCCAAGCGAAAAGCAGCCGCCAAACTGGCCTCTCCGACAGAGTAAGCACCGTCCCACGAGGGCGGGATGATTGAGCCGGGCCCATTTCATGTCCGCCAGATTGTCGATGCTCTACGATTTGGTTAGTAGCTAACTAGTGTGGTGTAACTGAAGTTCATTAGAATAGTATTCGCGATGAGGTATCCTCCGGGTTAGCAGCCCAGAGGAGGATGACCATGGCAATCGGACGACCAATGCCGCCGCTAATTTTGGATGACGTGGAGCGTGAAACCTTGGAACGGTGGGTTCGTCGTCCGAAAACGGCGCAAGCTTTGGCGCTGCGGGCCAGAATGATTTTGGGCTGTGCCGAAGGCCGCAGCAATACCACGGTGAGCGCCGACCTGGGAGTGTCCGATGCGACGGTGGGGAAATGGCGTTCCCGGTTCCTGGAACGGAGGCTGGACGGACTGTCGGACGAACCGCGCAGCGGACGGCCTCGAGCGGTTACCGATGACGACGTGGAGCGTGTGATTACGCTGACGCTGGAGACCGCGCCCCGGGACGCGACCCATTGGAGCACCCGGTCCATGGCCCAGCGCAGCGGGCTGAGCCACAACACGGTCAGCCGCATCTGGCGGGCCTTCGGATTGCAGCCACACCGCACGGAGACCTTCAAGTTGTCGTCGGACCCCTTCTTCATCGAGAAGGTCAGGGACGTTGTGGGGCTATACCTGAATCCACCGGATCGGGCGTTGGTCCTGTGCGTGGACGAGAAGTCCCAGATCCAGGCGTTGGATCGCACCCGTCCGCTATTGCCCATGCGCCCGGGACAAGTGGAACGGCGCACCCATGATTACCTGCGTCACGGCACCACTTCGCTGTTCGCCGCCTTAGACACCAGGACCGGCAAGGTGATTGGTCGTTGCCACCAACGGCACCGGGCCGTGGAGTTCCGCAAATTCCTCGAT
Organism: Dehalococcoidia bacterium; assembly: GCA_965197635.1. Taxonomy (GTDB): domain Bacteria; phylum Chloroflexota; class Dehalococcoidia; order Lucifugimonadales; family UBA3495; genus Bin87. Next base: position 604,633 of record CBDANN010000008.1, on the reverse strand, counting down.
ACCATCGAGGCCGAGGTGCCCGCCGACCTCGACGTCCACCTGATCGCGGACAACTACGCCACCCACCAGACGGCGCTGATCCGGAACTGGTTTGCCAAGCGGCCCCGCTTCCATATGCACTTCACACCCACCAGCGCCTCGTGGCTGAACCTGGTGGAGCGCTGGTTCGGTCTGCTCACCGAAAAGCAGTTGCGCCGCGGCGTGCATCAGAGCAGCGCCGAACTGGAGACTGCCATCTACCGCTACCTGGACGTCACCAACGAAGACCCCAAACCTTTTGTCTGGACCAAGACCGCCGACCAAATCCTGGCCAACGTCGCCCACTTTTGCCAGCGAACTTTGAATACAGGACACTAGGTAGTGTTGACATTTGGACTGCGGTACAATCGCCCTATTACTACAGTCGCGCTTGCCTTTGGTAGGATAGGCCCATGATTACTGGTGAGAGTGGAGGGGTTGGAAATGGGTCAGACATTACTGGAGCGAGAGGCCGTGCTGGAGGAAACGCTGGACTGGGAGGCTGGGCTCCAGGCGCTGCACGGGCGTATCGCGTCGCGTTTCAGCCGCAGTGAGTCTCGGCAGCGGGCGCTGGCGTACCTGCAAGGATTGCTGGGGTCGGTGGAGCGCAAGAACGGGTGGCAGTTGGCGGAATATGCTGGCGACGCCACGCCCGACGGTGTGCAGCGTCTGCTGGCGGTGTACCACTGGGACGCGGACCAAGTACGGGACGACCTGCAAGGGTACGTGGTGGAGCATCTGGGCGACCCCGGCGGGGTGCTGGTGGTGGATGAGACGGGGTTTCTGAAGCAAGGCCAGAAGTCGGTGGGGGTGAAGCGTCAGTACAGCGGCACGGCGGGGAAGGTGGAGAACTGTCAGATCGGGGTGTTCCTGGCGTATGGCAGCCGACGGGGCGCGGCCTTTCTGGATCGGGAGCTGTATCTGCCCCAGGAGTGGGCGGAGGATGTGGAGCGGCGGCGGGAAGCCGGTGTCCCGGAAGGGGTGGTCTTTCATACCAAAGCACAACTGGCTCAGGAGATGATCAGCCGCGCGGTGGCGGTTGGGGTGCCCTTTGCCTGGGTAACTGGGGATACGGTGTACGGCAATGCGATTGGTCAAAGATCGTGTCAACTGCGACGGTGGCTGGAGGAACAGAGCCTGTCCTACGTGCTGGCGGTGAAGAACCAGATCTTTGAACAATCGGCCGCTGTGGGCGGATACGGAGGATGGCTCGGCACAGGTGGCAGCCCGTGAACTGGCCCAGCAGATACCCGATGACCGGTGGCAACGTCTGAGCGCTGGGGAGGGCAGCAAGGGGCCGCGCCTCTACGATTGGGGTTGGTTGCCGATAGGACCCTGGTCAGCGCTGGATCAGGGGCATTGGCTGCTGGTGCGTGCTTGGTCAAGGGTTCGGGCATTGCCGATCCTGAGGAGCTGGCCTACTACGCCTGTTTTAGTACGGGAGAGGTATCGCTGGCGGAACTGGTGCGCGTGGCTGGCACCCGGTGGATCATCGAAGACGCCTTCAAGGAGGCCAAACAGGAGGTGGGGCTGGATGAGTATGAGGTACGCCTGTGGGTCGGCTGGCACCGGCACATCACCCGGGCGCTGCTGGCCCATGCCTTTCTGGCGGTAATCCGGTCCTATGCCGCCGGTGGCGACGGTAAAAGGGGGATATGTTCCCGGGAGAACTCATCCCACTGACCGTACCCGAGGTCAGACGACTGCTATGCCGGCTCCTGTGGCTGCCCCGTGGCAGTCCTGCCCTGACCATCCACTGGTCGGGATGGAGACGGCGGCACCAGGCCCGGGCCATGCAGTGTCATTACCGGAGACGCCTTCAGAAACCTTCATCACAAGCGCGACTGTAGTACTATGCCGAGTATAACCATACCCTCTGACCAATGGGAGAAGATTTTGCAATTCCTGCGGGATTGCCCTGACGTGTACGTTGGCGACGCGGCGGAATGCCAGCGGTTTGTCGAGGGCGTGCTGTGGATGGATCGCTCCGGGGCGCAGTGGCGACTGCTGCCAGCCGAGTATGGCAACTGGAACACCGTCTACAAACGCTTCGCCCGCTGGTGCGACCGTGGTGTCTGGGAGCGAATGCACCGGCATTTCAGTACGGAACCGGACCTGGAGTACCTGGTCATCGACAGTACGGTGGTTCGAGCGCATCAGTGTGCTGGGGGAGCCCCGGCAAAAAGGGGGCAATCAGCGCAAGCCCTGGGCCGCAGTCGCGGGGGGTTCAGCACGAAGGTTCACATGGCCGTGGACGGACTGGGCAACCCCCTGCGGTTCACGTTGACCCCGGGACAGCAGCATGACATCACCCAGGCGGCGGCCCTGCTCACCGGCTACCGGAGCGAGTACGTAATCGCGGACAAAGGATATGACGCACAGGACTTCATCGACCATTTGGCGGAAGCGGGCATGGTGGCGGTGATCCCCGCCCGGGCCAACCGCAAGGCGCCACGGGATTACGATAGACACTTATACCGAGAACGCCACGTCGTAGAGTGTTTCATCGGCAAGATCAAGCACTACCGCCGGGTATTTTCCAGGTTTGACAAATTGACCAGCCGATACCTTGGCTTTCTGCAATTCGCTGCCGCCCTCATCTGGCTACGATGAAATGTCAACACTGCCTAGTCAGCGAAAATGTCAGTCCTATGAAGGACGTGACATTGAACCAGCTAGAACAGACGAGACTCCACGTGCTCAACTCAGTATTGGAACACCAGCTACCGGTAGCCCAGGCCGCCGAGGTCCTGGGGGTGAGTGAACGCCATTCCTGGCGACTTCTGGCGGCCTATCGCAAGGAGGGCGCCGCCGCACTTGCTCACGGGAATCGAGGCCGTAAACCGCGCAACACCGTTGCTGATGATGAGGCAGCCGCGGTAGTGCAGCTGGCTAGCACCACCTACGCGGGAGCCAACCACACCCACCTCACCGAGTTGCTCAGGGACCGGGAGGGCATTGACCTGAGCCGGCCCACCGTGCGTCGCATCCTGACCCGGGCGGGCATCCCCAGCCCCAGGCACCGGCGTCCACCCAAGCACCGGGTGCGGCGACAACGGATGCCTCAGGCCGGGATGCTGGTGCAGATCGACGGCAGTTTCCACCGGTGGCTGGGCGATGACGGTCCCCAATTCACCCTGCTGCTGGCGGTGGACGACGCCACCAGCGCTGTGGCCAACGCGGTGTTCGGTCCCGAGGAAGACACCCGTGGCTACTTCATCCTGATGCACGGTCTGATACAACGCTGGGGACTGCCCATCGCCCTCTACGGCGACCGCCACGGCGTGTTCAAGTTTTCCGGCAAGCCCAGGCACATCCAGCCGCCGGTGGAAGCCACGCACTTCAGTCGGGCCATGGCGGAACTGGGCATCCAGCAGATCTTCGCCCGCTCGCCACAGGCCAAGGGCCGTGTGGAACGGGCGGCCGGAACCTTCCAGGATCGCCTGGTAACCGAACTGCGTCTGGCCGACGCCGAGACCATCGACCAGGCCAACGCCGTGCTGCAGGACTTCCTGCCCCGCTACAACGCCCAGTTTGCTGTGCCCGCCGAGCTGCCCGAGTCAGCCTACCGCCCGTGGAACTCACAACGGCCCCTGGACGAGATCCTCTGCATGAAGCACACCCGCAAGGTGGCTCGGGACAACACGGTCAAGTACCAGTGGCAAACCCTGCAACTGCTGCCTGGCAAGGAGCGACCCAGCTACGCCGGGGTGCAGGTGGAGGTCCTCGAACACACCGACGGCCGCCTGCAGGTGCGCCATGAGGATGAGATCATCCCCACCCGGCAGGCGCCGCCACGACCCGGCGCACTGCGCGCTTCCCACGGCGCTCTGGCTCCCAACCCGGAAATCGGCCGCATCGTAAAACGCCTGGGCAATCATCGCGTCAGCCAACCCCAGTTGCGACACCTGGCCAACCTGGAGCCCGATCCCGTCGTCGAGGACCCGGCGGTCGATAACCATCACAGTGAACCTCCGGTCTGCCGGGAACTTACCCTGCGACAGCTGGCCCTCTGGAAGGCCGTGCAGCAGGCCAGGGCACAGGGCCTCTCCCGGCGCGCGATCTCACGTCAACTGGGCGTACACCGCAACACGGTCCGGAAGTACGCCCGCTCCCTGACCCAGCCGACCAATCGCCCCATCAACCGTGGCGCCGGCCAATCAACTCAACCAGCCATCAACCGCTCCGACTGACAAATTCGCTTTCCATTTATACGGACAGAATCGCTGGACAACGACAGCCTTTGTGGACGTAAAAAGGTGTCGACGGGCCGTCGGCGCGTTTTTGCGGCGGAAATTCCAGGTATGTGTGTCCAACTGCGAGACCGGCGTCCCGGTTGGTGTGCGCTGCCGTCTGTAACCGGAGTGCTCACGACGGTTTAATCGCGCTTGCGGAAGTTCCGGTAAAATTGGTAATGTAATCTCGATCCTGCAAGTCGTATTGGAGGAGCGTTATGGCATCCGGTGAGGTTCCTGACGTCTCGTCGGGAGATCATTCTCCCGCCGATTCTGGACAGACAAGCCGCAGGGTGGCTGCGGGCGAGTGGATAAACACGGCACAGTTCGCGCTCGCCGGGCTCGCCGCGTTGGGGTTGGTGGTGGTGATAGTGGGTGTATTCGGGCTTGAGAAGATAGGGGGCTTGAGCGGTAACTTTGTAGCGGGAGTGATAGTCGTGGGTGCGGGGATAATGGCTATTCCCGGAATCTTGTGGATCGTCGCGGCAATCTTGATGATCATAGGTACCTTCGTCAGTTGGAAGAGGGCCCGCTCGGGTTCGAGCGAAACCAGCGATTAAACCACATGAGCAGTGCTGCTATGACCACTGCGATTACCGCAATCAGTTTGACGTCATAAAAAGGGGAAGCAAACTCGTTAACGCAGATCCCGGAACATCGCCTGCCAGGCGGCGCTCCACCAAAAGAAAGCAGCCGACCAATATGGCAGCCATGAAGATGGCGGAAACGAAAAATTGAACCCAATACGTCGACAACCTCTCAAGCAGGTCAAGGGCCCGCTTGAGCAACGGGATTGCCTGTTGCGCATCAAAGTTTTCCATTAAGATCCGCCCTCTGCTCCAGGAACAAGGTGATCTATTCGGGGTGCGATGATAACAGGCGATGGCGACGCGTGGCCTAATTGACTTTGGTGGCGACGGAGCAGCCGTCTGGCATCCCGATCAGACGATAATCATTCATCTGGCTGACTCAGACGAAGTGTCTGCTGATGTGGAACGCGAGCGGGCGGGATGTCCCGCTGCGATTTAGAAACGCAGGTGGCGAGAACTACTAAACCAAAGCCAAGGTGGGATGCGCATTTAGGAGGGGTTGGCAATGGGGCTGGGAGTCTTGCAGCAGCCTTTCAGCCCTTGATTGCAGGACGGTTCGGCAGCGGCGCTTGACCTCCTCCCTCCGGCTGGACAGCCCGTGGAGGAAGCTTCCGACCCGCTCGGGCACTCGAGTCTTGGTCCCCCAGCACAGGTTTCCGGTGGCGTCCTCCCTCGCCCAGCCCCAGACCGCCTCAGCGGCGTTGCAATCCGGACTGTAGCCCGGCAGGTTCATCAGCCGCCGGCCCAGGTCCGGCGTCCGGAGCTACTCCCTTACCGCCGCGCCCCGGTGCGCCGGAGCGTTGTCCCAAATCACGTTCAACGGCCCGACGTGTCTCTCCCGCAGTTGTCTCAGGAAGGCCGGCCGATGTTGCTGAGTTGCTGTTGCCTGCCAGCTCCATCCACTCCACCGCGCCGGTCTCCAGGCATACCGCCGAGTAGTAGCTGGCCTTTTCACCATCGCGCGGGCTGCTGGAGTCCACCAAGGCTGGCTCTCCCGGCAGCGCCCACTGGCCCCGCAGTGCAGCGTCCGCCCGGAAGCGCGCCGCGTCGGCGAAGCATATCTGGGCTCCAGACCGCCCGGCCTCGTCCCACCGGGCGGCGTATTCCGCCACGAAGGATTCCCGCTTGGCATGGTCCGCCTGGACCAGACGCTTCTGGGGGCGTTTCAGGACAAACCCCAAACGGTGGCGGTAGTTCACGCCACCGCTGCGGCTCAGGCTGATACCGAAGCGCTCCCGGACAAACTGCCGCACCGCCCGCCAGTTCCAGTTGGTCAGTTCGATGTCCGACTCGGTGGGCAACTCCGGCACCGCCGCCCTCAACTCCGCCTGCTGCCCCTCGCCGAGGGCGGGGGGAACCACCCGACTGCTCGAAAATCAAGGCTGTGGGCCCGCCCGCGCCGCAGGCGGCGGCCCATCTGCCGATGGTGTGGGGGTCCGCTCCAGCGCCTCCGCCGTCGCTGCTGCTGTCCAGCCCTCTGCCAGCAGCAAAATAGCGTACCACCGCTCCCGTTCCCGGAGCGTTGGCGCCAGCATCATCCGGCGGCGCAAAGCCTTGGCATCCATCTGCCATTGTTCCAAAAATCGGCCGATCTCTCTCACTCCCATCACCAACCCCTCGCAACTCCTAAGATCAGCTAACCCAGTTCTCCCCACAAATTTACCCTATGACTCCGCGCATTTCACCTTGGCTTTGGTTTAGGTTTACTCTGAATGAGACCACCTCGTTCTGAATTGTATTTTACCGCGAATCCACCGACAGGATGAGTCTATCGGCGCGCTGAGGGGGTTAGAAAGTGCTCCTGCGCTTCGGGGATAATGGTTTTCAAGACAGCAAGCCAACCCGCAGCCAGGAGTGCCCAATAGATGCTACCACTGGAGCGCCTCGACCGCATCCAAATTTCCTTCGACGATCACCGCCTGGTCAGCAACGCTTGACTGCTCCTGCCGATCACCCTGGCCCATCACCTTGGTCTACCCCAACTGGTTGACCGGCACCTGGATCTGGGAGAAGCGCTGGGTCGGGCGAACCGGGGCGATAAGATCAAGACGCTGGTGGCCTCGGCGCTGATCGGTGGCGACTACATTGACGACGCCAATATTGACGACGCCGATGCGCTGCGCGCTGGCGAAACTGGGCGGGTGCTGGGTGGCGTGGTCAAGGCTCCATCTACCCTGGGGACGTTCCTACGGAGGTGGTCTTTCGCATCAAGGGCCAACTGGCCCAGGTGATGATTGCCCGGGCGGTGGCGGCGGGCGTGCCCTTTGGCTGGGTCGCCGGAGATACGGTGTACGGCAATGATCGCCGGTTGCGGCGGTGGCTGGAGGAGCAGGGCCTATCCCATGCGCTGGCGGTGAAGAATAACGAGCCGCGGTGGGTTGACACGGCGGGTGGTTCGGCGCCGGTGGCGGCGCGGCGGTTGGTCCAGCAGATACCGGAGGAGGCCTGGCAGCGGCTTAGCGCCGAGGAGGGCAGCAAGGGGCCACGTCTTTATGATTGGGCCCGGGTATCCATCCGGCCCTGGTCTGAGCCGGACCAAAGGCATTGGCTGCTGGTGCGTGCTTGGTCAAGGGCTCGGGCATCGCCGACCCCGCTGAAGTGGCCTACTACGCCGGCTTCAGTCCGGCGGACGCACCCTTGGCAGGACTGGTGCGCGTGGCGGGCACTCGGTGGATCGCGATTGGTCTAAAATCGGGATGCCTGCAAGGAGGCCAAACAGGAGGTGGGCTTGGACCAATACGAGGTGCGCTGCTGGACTGGATGGTATCGACACGGCACCCCCCGTGTCGTAGCACGGGGCGGGCTCTGGCGCTGCTGGTCCATGCCTTCTTGGCGGTAACCAAGTGCTACGCCGCCGCTGGCGACGTAAAAAGGGGGCGGTGATTTTGGCCGAGTTGATCCCCATGACAGTGCCCGAGGTGCGACGGCTGTGATGCCGCTTGTTGTGGCAAGACTCCCAGAGCGCTGAATTTACGGTACGGTGGTCGCGGTGGAGACGGCGGCATCAGGCCCGGGCCTGGCAATCCCATCACCGGCGACGACTACAAAGCCTTTCCATTCATGTGCGGCTGTAATACTAGGCTGGGTGTCGCAGACTTATTAAACCACGGTTTTCGCGGATTGTCTCGGCAGTACTCTATTGCAGCAGGGCAATCGCGTCTTATCCGAGGAGGACTTTGAGGAGGTAATCCTCATGCCAACCGGCGTTGAGCCGTTTACCCTGGATGCCCGCCTTTAGGGTGTTTTCGTTTTTCAGCAGGTTGTGGCCGATCTGTCGCAGGGTCGCCATGTTCTGTGGCGCGTAGTCCTTACGCACTCGGCACTGGTCTTCTCCAAAGGTCACATCCAAGGTCCAATGCAGCGAGTTCTCGATGCTCCCATGGCTTCTGATGATGGCCAGGGTGCCGTTGTGCTGGGGCCACCAGGCTGCTGATGTAGTAGCGCGGTTGACCCGTGCCGCCCGCTGCGGTCTCACGACGACCGACCACTCTGACGGCCGCTTTCAGTTGGGGCCATTGTCCACGGGGGTCCAGGTAGTCCAGGCCGTCCGCGGCCGCGATGGTCCAGCATTCCCGCCGTTCCACCCGTCCGTGGCCTTTGTTCACGGTCTGGTCATAGTCATAAGGCATCCCGTCAAAACCAAAAGCCTCGGCCCCGTCGAACCGGTCTCGTATGCTCTCGTAGAGTTGACCCTGGTTCTCTTTCACCGCCAATACGTAATCGGCTCCGCCATCCACAATCTGCTGAGCAATCTCTCGCTGGCAGCCCATGGCCCGATTGGTAACAAATCGCACGGTCACGATGCAGCCATTCAGTTCCAGCAGGTCCAGCATTTGGGGGATGGCGGTGATCTCATTGGATTTCTCCGCAGTTTTGACTTGGCCCAGGGTCAGGGTGTGCTGCGTCGCCCAGGCGCTGACCAGAGCCTGCCCCGTACTTGATACGGGGTGCATAGCCCTCTTGCCTCCAGACCAGTCGTGGGATCGTCGGGCCGTTTTGCGGAGATTGGTCAAGAGACGGAGCGACCACCTCGCCGGGCAGCAGCTCGGCGACGGCCTGGGTCCAGGATACGAAGCAGTTCTGGAACTGCGTTGGGTCCAATCGAGCGAAGACATCGCCGAAGGTGTCGTGGGAAGGGATGCCGCTCGGCAGTTCCAGGAAGGTCTGAAACCATTCCAGCTTGCTCTTGCCGAAGAGTTCCACGTGTACCCAGGAATCAGCGCCGCAGATGGTGGCACAGATGGCGATGGCGATGATGTCTACGAGTTTGTGGCGTCGCGTGCGTTCCACCCTGGGATCATCCAGGTCGGAGAAATGATCGAGAACAGTTGCGTTCGGTGGTTGTGCCATGATCCGTTGCCTCCACACGTTAAACCGGATCATGGCAAATTAGCATATTTCTAAAATTTGCATTAAGACGCGATTGCCCTATCGATTGCAGCTTCTTCGGTCACGATGTAGCCACCACCGTCCGCGCGTGCCCGAAGGCGGCCACATCTCGGCAACTTTCCGCGCTGAACCCAATTTCTTAGGGTGCTCCCGGGTATCCCGTACTTCTTGGCGGCGCTCGGCAGGTCGATCAGGCCCTCGGGGAGTTCGCCAGGCTCATACCTAACGTCCCCCTGGCCTTTGTGGGGCGTGTCGGCGGCCAAGTCATCGGTGGCCATATGCTGAAGATTGACGGTGCATTCCGCTACCATGTCGGCGATCTCTCCGGCGTCCATACCGGACCGCAGCGCTTGGTCGATGGCGCCGCGCAAGGCTTCGTTCGGTGTGCTTTTGACCGATTCTACCATAGCGACCTTGGAGCGGATTGTGGGCTGCAGCGAGTTCTGGATGCTGCGACCAACTTGTTTACTCCGATGAAGTGGGCTCAGCGGAAGTTCGTTGGTTTCTGACCGATTTGAAGGGGTTGCAGCTTGGCCGGTGTCAAGCCGCGTACGATCTGGTGGCGTTGGATCTGATCGGGAAGGAAATGACCGAAAAATCCTCAGATGGGCGAGATCGGTGGGCGGGAAACCCGCTTCGACGCCGATGTAAAACCCCGGATCCCTACTTGAAAGTCCCGATATCAGGAAGATCTGGAGCCGATGAAGGGACTCGAACCCTTGACCTGCGGTTTACGAAACCGCTGCTCTTCCGGCTGAGCTACATCGGCACTGATAATATTCTACCCCGGCGGTTTCCAAAATCCAACCGCGAGAACCTCGGCGCCCAGGGCTATCGCATATGGATGGTGGTGAATTGGGTCAGGATGCTGATGAGGAAGCTGTTGTCCCAGCCGGCCTTTTTCAGTTTGCCCCGCATGGAGCCTTTGCTGGGTTCCAAACGCGCCAAGTTCAGCGCCAGCTTGCGCAGCAATGCCAAGTTCTCGGCACAGTGCCCCTTCCGGTTGCGGACCTGACCCCGATTGGTCAAGAGTTCGTGCGCCGGTAACGTCCAACACCCAATGCAGCCGGTTTTCAATCCCCCAATGGCCCCGCGCGATGTCGTTGAACCCCTCCGGCGGGAAAGCCTGGCTCAGCAGGTAGTATCGGGCTGCCACGCTAGCGTCAGCCTGCCCGGCCAAACGACGACAGGCCGTAACCTTGCCCACGGCCGGCAAACCCGGCCAGTCGTGCCATTCCGGCAACCCGGCCACGCGATTGGTCCAAGATCGGGCTAACGCTGGCGAGGCGAGTTTCAATACGTCCGTGCCCCTTGCTGACTGGGGTGGCTGAAGCCAAAGGCGTGGCGGGGTCGTCCAGAAACCATGGCACGTCGTCGTGCAGAATACCCTGATTGCCCTTCAAGGCCCGGGCGTAGTCCCCGCCCGGCGCCACTACCTGCTGGGCGATTTGACGCTGGCAGCGCATCGCGTCGGCGGTTACCACGGTTCCCCGCAACGTCAGTAGTCCGGGCGTCATCACGCGGGGTCCGGGCGTCATCACGCGGGGTCCGGCAGTTTGGGCACCGCCGTAATCTCATTGGACTGGTCGCCAACGGCCAGTTGGCCCAACACCAGCCGCCGCCTCAGCCCAAGCGCTGACCAGATGCAAGGGCGAGCGTGCCTGGTCAAGGGCTCGCTTGGGCAAGATCATAAGAACGGCGCAACGTCTGCCCGTCCACCGCCAACACTCCCTGGCAGCCCTGGGCAAACTGCCGCATAAACCCCAGCAACCACGGCCGGAAAGCCGCCGGGTCCAGTTGGCCCAAGACCCGGGAGCAGGTGTCGTGGCTGGGAATGCCGTTTTCCAGTTCCAGAAAGGACTGCAGAAACTCCCGTTTGGCGTGGCCAAAGAGTTCCCCGTCAGTGCCGGTCTGGCCGCCGCAGACGATGGTGCATCAGGCAATGACCAGGATGTCATGGAGCGAATGCCGGCGGGCATTGCTGGCCCGGGGGCCTTCCAGTTCGGCGAATAGGTCCGCTAACTCGGCCATGGTTTCTTCCCCGCCCCGCTGAGTTCCACCACATCATACCGAACTCCCCAGTTTTCATTTGCGATAGCCCTGGGACACCATGGGTTTGCTCTTGGCCGTGGTGGTTCATGCGGCCAGCATTCAGAGCCTGCCCCGTGCCACGACGCGGGGAACGGGACGGCGCCAAGCTGGTATTGGCCAAACTGCTGGGCCGATGCGGGCTACGCCGGTCGGCTGGTGGCCTGGGCGTGGGCCACCGGCGGTTGGCTGCTGACCGTGGTCAAGCGCAAACCGGATGCCACCACTTTGAGGTGTTGCCAAGGTGATGGGTGGTAGAGCGTACCCTGGCCTGGTTGAGCCGATGCCGACGGTTGAGCAAAGACTATGAGGAGCGAACGGAAAGTAGCGAAGCCTGGGTGCATATCGCCATGATCCACCTGATGCTGAAACGGCTCCAACCCGCTTGAACCCATTTGTCACACACCCTCTAATACTACAGCCGCAGATTAAGAGCGGGTAGAATTAGGGGCAGTCAAGCAGTGTGAGGTGAGACGGTGGCGGTTGCGAGGTAGTGTCCCGTCAATAGGTGTAAAAGCGCGTCATCCCTTTTGATGTTGATTAGGCTGCTGCGTCCAGCATGTTGGGCTCCGGCAGTGCCTCGTTGCCGGCGGCGTTGGGGATGGTGAGGTAGCGGCGGGCTTCGGCCCACTCGTCATGCTGCTCGGCCAGCACCGCACCCACCAGGCGCCGCGCCGATAGCCGGTTGGGGAAGATGCCCACCACGTCAGTGCGGCGCCTTATCTCCCGGTTCAGCCGTTCCTGCGGGTTGTTGGACCACAGCTTCTGCCAGTGGGCCACTGGGAAGGCCGTGAAGGCCAGGAGGTCCGGCGCGGCGTCCGCCAGCAGCTCCGCCACCTGGGCCAAGGGCTCCCGGAGTTGTTCCACCACTCGGTCCAGTTGGCCGTGGACCTCGGCGGGAGACAGTTGCTGGTAGATGGTGCGCACCATGCGAGGAAGGTCCTGGGTGGCCACGCCGGGTTGGGCACGCTTGGGCACTCGGGTGAGCAGGTTGGCCATGAAGTGGGTGCGGCAGCGCTGCCAGCTGGCTCCAGCAAAGACCGCGGCGATGGCGTTCTTCAGCCCCTGGTGGGCATCGGAGGTAACCAGTTCCACCCCGCTGAGCCCCCGAGCGGTCAGCGACCGCAGGAAGGCCAGCCAGAACGCGCCGTCCTCGCTGGCGCCTACGTCCAGGCCCAGAATCTCACGCTGCCCTTCGGCATTGACCCCCGTCGCCACCACCACGCAGACGTTCACGATGCGACCGCCCTCCCGCACCTTCTGGGTCAGGCCGTCCCGCCAGACGTAGGGGTAGGGACCACCGTCCAGGGGCCGACCCAGGAAACTCTCCACCACTTCATCCAGTTGCTCGCAGATGCGCGACACCTGGCTGCTGGAGATGCCGTCGCAACCCAGGGCCCTGATCAGGTCGTCCACCCTTCGGGTGGAGACTCCTTCCACGCCTGTCCTGAGCCTGCCGAAGGGTAGGCCTGCTGGATCACCGACAGCAGAGCCTTCTCGCTGCGCCGCCGTGGCTCCAGCAGGCTGGGGAAGTAGCTGCCTTCGCGCAGCTGGGGAATGTGCAACTCCATGGTGCCGACCCGGGTATCCCAGGTGCGGTTGCGGTAGCCGTTGCGGTAGCCGTTGCCCGGTAGGTGACCCGCTCTGGGCTGCGTTCGCTGTGCTCAGCGCCGATCTGGGCGGAAACTCGGCGTCCATGATGCCGTCCACCAGGACCCGCAGTGCTTCCCGCCGCAAGTCCACGTCTCCGTCGAGTAACAGTTCAGAGTTGAGGGGAAGCGAGCAGTTGTTGGCAAGCGGAGAGAGGATTGAGACCTTGGGCTCGCCAGGTGCCGAAGATCGAGGCTAGGGTCATCTTGGTCTCGGTCCCCCGCTCCGAGCGGGTGCCACCACTGACCTTCCGGCTGATCACCACTGGGCGCAGGCTGCGCTCGGCGGCATTGTTGTCCGGTGGCACCTCCGGATGAGCCACGAAGACGAAGAGTTCCTTGATGTGGTTCTCCATGCGTCGGCACAGTTTGGCTTGTGCCGCCGACGGGTCATCCAAGAAGGGACGGCAGAGGGCCAAGAGGCGTCTTTCCAGGACCAGTTGGGCAGCGCGCCGCTGCTGCTCTGCCGGGTGGGTGAAGGCTTTGGCCTGGCAATAGAGTTGATGTATGGCATCGGCCCACTGGGACAATCGGTGATCGTCAGGGTAGAGGACGCGGAGGTCGTGGATGTCCCGTAGCAGGTGGGCCCAGCAGCGTTGTTTGGGGCCGTCATAGTGGTGGTAGGCGGCGTAGAAGTCGCTGACCAGCACGCCAGCAAACTCATCGCCCAGCACTTCATCCACCACCGCCTTACCACGGTTCCGTCGCAGGAAGTACCGCAGGTCAGGGGTGCTGAAAGTCCACACGTAGCCGTTGTGTCCGTCCTCCCGCCAGCCGGTCTCGTCGGCGTGGACCACCGGACTGCCGCGGATCCGTTCCAGAATGCCCGCCAGTTCCCGCTGCGCTTGGCCCGCCACTTTGCGCGTGGCGTCCACGATGGCCCCCAGGCTGAGGTGCAGCCCATGTACCGTGTCCAGGTACCATTGGATGGTGCGGCAAGGCAGCCGAGCCTCCTCCCGGAGCGCGGCAATCAGGCTGACAACGTTCACCCCCAGACGCTGCTGGCCCAGCGCCGCGCCCTCCAGTTGCGCTGTGGGAGTACAGCCCCGTTGGCACCGGGGACAGGTGCGGGTGATGTAAACGTGCTCGGTAACCTGCACCGGCACCTGGGGCAGATCGATCACTTCCCGAGTACGCTGGGTCCAGCCGCCGGACAACTGGGTCCCGCAGTCGGGACACTGCTCCACCACATGCTCCACCCGCTGGGTGGGCGTCATGCGGGTCCGGGCGAAACCGTGGGGCCGCGGCTTGCGGGGCTGCTTGGGCTCGGCCGGTTTCCGGTCGGCTTTGGGCTTCAGGCCCGGCATCCGTCCGGAGCCTTTGGCTTTGGCCCGCCCTTCCGGCTGGGCGATCCGCTTCTCCAGCCGTTCGATGATGGCTTGCTGCCGGAGGATGATGTCGATCAGCACATCCCGGTCGGCGGTGGTGAGGTCGATTTCATGCTTCATGGACCCAACTTGACATAAACAGGCCAAAGGCCGCCAGCCATCGACAAACAACTTTTCAGCAATTCACCTCACCAACTCTGAACAGTTACTCCGTCGATGCCACGCTTGCGTAATAATTCCAAAAGATCCATGCTGTGTTTGACCACCGTCGTTCTCCTTGTTCTGGGTTGTGACTTCCGATCAAGGATGACGCGGTGGCTAGCTTTGGGCTACACCGATTCTTTTACACCACCTCCCGGTACTCTACCGGCTTCCTCAAGAAGGGGAGCCAGAAGGGGAGCCAGTCGGTGGGGGTGCCGCGGCAGTACGGCGGCACCGCGGGGCGGATCGAAAATTCCCCAGTGGGAGTATTCCTGGCCTACGCTGGCGCCCGGGGCCGGACCCGGCTGGACCGGGAGTTGTAGCTGCCTCAGGTATGGGTGGCGGACCGGGAGCGACGCCGTGCCGCCGGGGTGCCGGAGCATGTCGAATTCCGCACCCAGCCGCAGTTGGCCCAGCGGATGCTGGAGCGGGCGGTGGGATCGGGAATTCCCTGCGGCTGGGTTACTGGAGACGCGGTCTACGGCAGCGACCGCAACCGGCGGCGGTGGCTGGAGGCGGAGGGCATCCCCCAGGTGCTGGCCCTCAAGAGCAACGAGCAGCTGTGGGCCGGGACCGAAAAGGGGCCCCGCCCAGTGCGGGCCGATCGTTTGGCGTCGTGGGTTGACGAAGCGGGCGGGCAGCGGCTGAGCGCGGGGGACGGCGCCAAGGGTCCCAGATTTTATGACTGGACCACCGTGGCGATAGGGCCCCGGCGGGAGCCGGGCCAAGCGTACTGGCTGCTGGCCCAGCGCAGCATTGCCCAGCCCGCTGAGCTGGCCTACTACGTTGGCTGCGGCCCGTCCGGTACCGCAATGGCGGAGTTGGCGCCGGTGGCGGGCCGCCGCGGGGCCATCGAGGAATGCTGCGAGGCGGCCCAGGGACCGGTGGGACTGGACCAGTACGAGGTACGCAGATGGGATGGCTGGTAGCGCCACATCACCCGGGCGATGTTGGCTCACGCTTACCCGGCGGTGCTCAGGTATCAAGCCACCACACCGGGATGCCGGCCGGAAAGGGGGGCGGTCCCGGCCGGGACCGGAGCCTGATCCCATTGACAGTCCCCGAGGTGCGTCGGCGGCTTACCCGCCTGATCTGGACTCCAAACCGGTCTGCTGATTTCGTTCTGTCCTGGTCCCAGTGGAGACGGCGACATCAAGCCCGAGCGCAACAAAGCCACTACCAACGTCGATTATCCCAACTGGTAACAGTAGTGCGGCTGTAGTACTGGTGAGGAAATCCAAGCAGTTCCGTCTTTACGTCTTTAGCGCCTATCCGGCCCGAGGGGTCGGCGTTGGAGCACCGGCCTTTTCGCTATGCTGATCATGTATTTGCAAGTCAACTGTGTGTGGCGAAGCGGGCGGGCTGAAATCCTCACAGCCTAACGACCGGCCAGCAAGCTGCTGCCCTTACTCAAAAACGAAGCTGACGACGCAAGGTGCGGCGGGTCGCCAGGCATCCCGAAATTCATAGTGGTGGTAGGCGGCGTATGGTTCGCTAGGGGTCTGCGACCATTCATCTCAATAGGCACCCAGAGAGGGCCGAGGATTTTCCCCATCCTCACCTGCTTCTGAGTCTCAATTAGGCGCAAACGGCGGTTCTGCCAACTACGAGTTTACGCGTTCAATTCGCTTTATCCATCACCGTTTTTACCCCGTCCCGAGTTTCGCAAATTTCTCGTTCCTCTGTGTTACCCTATGTTTAACGGATCGCATAATGATCAGGGTTTTTAGAGATGTTGATAAGGATAATCGGCGCCATTGTCGCCGTGGCGGTCGTCGCCATCGTTGTCGTAGCGTTGAGTATGTGGGGAGGTATCGTCCGGGTGCCTGGCCCATTGTTGGTGCTGTTGGTTGGGGCCAGAGAACCGGAGCACTCGGCTATGTACTACGAGCCAGACACGCTGGCCTACGCTTGGGCAACGTTGGTACCGAAACACGGGCAGTTGCGCGAAATCCGGGAGATTCGGAGCGGGTTTGGTGAAATCCCCGGCTTCGACGACCTGGTCGATCAGATTGAGCGGGACTTTGCGGCGGAAACCGGTATCGACGTGGATGACGATGTAATGTCCTGGATCGGGCCGGAGATCAGCGCGGCGATACTCGACGTTAACCCAGCCGCAGGCACGGCCACCGCCGCCGCCACAATCGGGGTCCGCGACAAGGACGCGGCAGCCCGGTTCATTTTAAAATGGCTGGAATTCACGGGTGAAGGGAACTTTGACGCGGGTTCCTATGGGGATTTTGATACCTGGTCCAACGACGACCTGATGCAGGCTTATGCGCTGACCGACGACTGGCTGGTATTCGCCACCGATGAAGCGACGTTGCGAAGGTTGCTGGACCGGATCGACGGGGAAGGTGGCGCATCATTGGCCGAGGAAGATAATTTTGCGGAGGCGCGCGAGGCGATGTCGGAGCGCCGGTTCCATTCGGTGTATCTGGATTACCGTTCAGCCGCGGATGCGGTGGGAGAATTCGTTGGGGGTTCCGTGCCGTTAATGCCGGGCTTGGTCGCGCCGGCTGCATTCGCGGAACATACGCCGGAATGGGTGGCAATATCCGGGTCGTGGGTTGAACGTGGGTTGGTAATTGAGGTGGTCTCTCCCATTGCAGGTGACTCGGGATTGGAAATTGCGGATTTGGGCGATCCTGCTGCGTTGTTATCTGAACAAACTCTGGGGTTCATGGCGGCCAGTTTTGACCCGGACGTGGACCATTGGCGGGTAGCCTTGGATGACTACTTGCTGGCCGACGCTTTACCTCATCCGATGATGCTCGACGAGATCAACTCCGCTTTGGCAGCAGGTGGACCAAATGTAGGACCGGCTTTTGAAGCAGACGCAACGCTGGCGGACGCCCTCGATTTAGGATTCGCCACCGCGAAAGAATTCACCGGCATTGATCTGGAGCGCGACTGGTTCGACCATCTGGCCGGGGAAGCAATTTTCGCGGTGCATGCCTTTGAATTTGACGCAGTTTCCGAGGATCCCGCTGGCAACGCGATCGACGCTGTAGCTATGTTTTCGTACACCGATGAAGGCGAACCAGGACTTGACAGCGGCATGTCCAGAATCGGCGTTCTGGCCCAAAACCACGGTGGCATAAATGTCGCTGACGTGGAAGTTGGCGCCCGCAATCCCGCCCAGGTTTTTGATTTGGCGCCGGTCGGGATCGGAATCGATAGCGAACGTAAATATCGGCCTGGTTACGTGCTCCACGATGGCTACCTGACCCTGGGCACCACTGTGCCAGCTCTCGAGGGCACGGTCAGCCGGCAGAATGGCGTGCCGGGCCTGTCGTCGGAACCCCGATATATGAGAGCCGTGGGACACTTGCCTGAAGCTCGGCAATTGCTCGGCTACGTGGACCTCGCGCGCATAGTGCAAGAATTGGGCCCGGACGCTTTGGGCCTCGACCCATGGCAATATCTGATTTTGCAGGACGGGATCGGGGTCGTGGCATTTAGTTCGACAACGGGTGCCGATTACCACCGAAGTGTTGTTGTCATGACCGTGTTGCCGGAATAGGGAAGCGGCCAGCTTACCCACCGCCGATTGCGGGGAGGAAGTGCATCTCGCTGTCTTCGCTTACACGTTCCAGCAAACCGAGTTGGCTTACGTCTCCGTCAACTATGACGGCCAAGCCTGGGGTTATGTCATCCATTTCCTCGTCGTAGAGGAGTTCCTTAATGCCTGGATGAAGCTGTTCCAGGTTGTTGATCACCTGGCGCACTGTCGCGCCGGATACCTGCACACGGTCCGGTGCGCCGGTGATGCGTTGCATCTGCGGGGGTATCCATACGTCGGGCATTTCTGTCCCCCTAATCATTGGTTGGCGACAAGGGCAACCACAAGGGTTGCCCCTACTACCCAGATCAATAGCGGTTAGCCGCCGTCCTTTTCCCAAAGAGCTTCGAGCACGTTGCCCGGGTTCATGGGCAGGACCGTCAAGCGGATGCCGATCGCGTCGTGGATCGCGTTGGCGATGGCGGCCATGGGAGGAACGATGGGCACTTCTCCCACACCGCGCACCCCATACGGGTGGTTGGGGTTGTCCACTTCAACGATGCAGGTGTCGATCATCGGCAAATCCAGGCTCGTGGGCATCCGGTAGTCCAGGAAGCTGGAATTCACCATGTGGCCGTGATCATTGGTGTAGTACTCTTCGTTCAGAGCCCAGCCGATGCCCTGGACCGCGCCGCCCTGGATCTGGCCTTCGACGTAGGATGGATGGATGGCTTTGCCGGCGTCCTGAATGGCGGTGTAGCGCACGATTTCCACCTTGCCGGTATCTTCGTCAACTTCAACGTCCACAATGTGGACACCGATGCAGGGGCCGGCTCCGCCGGGGTTGACGCCGCCGCGGCCTACGATGGGGCCGCCGGTAGGGACCTGGCGCGCGGCCAGCTGCTGGAAGGTCAGTCGGAGTTGGTCGTCGGCCCGATGCGTGAGAACGCTGTCCTCAAACAGCACGTCCTCCGGTTCCACTTCCCAAATCCGGGCGGCGCGGGCAATCATCTGCTGCTTGATGTCCTGAGCCGCGGTGTAGGCGGCAAAGCCGGTCTTGAAGGTGACGCTGCTGCCGCCCGTGTTGGAGGTGAAGCCGATGCTGTCGGTGTCGCCAATCTGCGGGTTGACGTCCTCCACGGCGATGCCAAGGACCTCGGCCAGCTGCTGCGACACGGAAGCGCGGGTCCCGCCGATGTCCGGTGAACCCTCCGTCAAGGTAACGGTGCCGTCGGGGTTGACCAGCGCGACCGCCGCGGAGGGGCCGGTGTTGTTGCCCCAGAAACCGGAGGCAACCCCCCGTCCCTGCTTTTTGCCGTCTTTGGGGGCGGTGTAATGTGGGTGAGCCTTGGTGGCCTCCAGCGTCTCGATGTATCCCACCTTGGGCGTGAGCGGGCCGGTGGGCCGGCGCGTGCCCTCTTTGGCGCTGTTCATCAGACGCAGGTCGATGGGGTCAATCCCCAGTTTCTCGGCCAGTTCGTCCAGGGCCACCTCGACGCAGTAAGCGGCGGATGGCGAGCCGGGGGCCCGGTAGGCTGCGGTCTTGGGGCGGTTGACCACAATGTCGTAGCCTTCGATGTAGGTATTGGCGATGTCGTAAGCGGCCAGCACGCAGTTGGCGGCGCCGGCCACGGGCGAACCTGGGAACGCTCCGGCCTCAAAAATCATGCTGACCGAGGCGGCAGTAATCTTGCCGTCGTTGGTTGCGCCAATCCGGCAGGAGATTTCAGTGCCGGAGGTGGGGCCGGTGGCCTCGAAAACCTCGGTGCGATTCATGGCGACTTTGACCGGCGCATGGGCTTTGCGGGCCAAAAGGGCGGCGACAGGCTCCATGTACACGGCCAGCTTCGCTCCGAAACCGCCGCCAATTTCCATGGGGATGGCCTTTACCTTTGAGACGGGTACCCCAACCAAACGGGCGGTGTGTTCCCTAACGGTGAAGTGGCCTTGGCTACTCGACCAAATCGTCAGGCTTCCGTCGTCGTGCCACATGGCGGTGCCGCTGTGGGGTTCGATGTAGCCCTGGTGCACGGCTGACGTCGATACGCTGCGCTCCACTACAACATCGGCTTCGCCGAACCCGACGTCCAAGTCCCCCATTCGGAACTCGAAACGGTTGGCAATGTTGGTGCCGAAGGCGCTGTCATCATCGTCCAGGATGCCGCCGGCGCGGGTTGCGGCGCTATTGAGCGCTGCCAGTCGCTCGTGAACCAGGGTAGCGCCATCAGCCATGGCATCGCGGGCGCGCATCACCGGCGGCAAAACCTCGTATTCGACCTCAATCAGTCCCAGCGCTTCTTCCGCGATATGGGAGTTCACCGCGGCGACGGCGGCGAGGGCATGGCCCTTGTAGAGAGCTTTGTCCTGGGCCATGATGTTGTTGCTGAGGAACTTGAAATTGATCATCGCTCCTTCGGCCAGGTCCGAAGCGCGGCCAGCCGGTTCCACGATGTCGGCGCCGGTCATGACGGCGCGGACGCCGGGCATCGCTTCCGCCTTGCTGGTGTCGATGGACTTGATCCTGGCGTGGGCGTGCGGGCTGCGGAGAACCTTGCCGTAGAGCATTCCGGGCAGGTTCAGGTCGGCGCTATACCGGGCCAGACCGGTAACTTTATCGGCCCCGTCGTGGCGCACCGGTCGGGTGCCGACGACCTTGTATTCCTTGTCGCTGGTCAAAACCATATTGGGGGTGTAGTCCGGCATTAGCTTTTCCTCCGGCTGGTACGGTGTTTTCGAGCTGAGGGAACCACGTGATTCACGCGGGAATCCCGAAGCGCCAGTATGATAGCATAGCGGCAACACGGATGGGACGCGCCGGTTTGGCGCGTGCGTAAACCCTCGGTGAATAACCGCCGGCGAGCGGCGGCTCTCCGGGCTTCCGGCTCACCGCGCCGCGCTTGCAACAATAAAACAGGGGACGAGTATGGACACCATCATCATCAAGGGATGCCTGAACGGCAGCCGAGGGCGGGAAGACAACCCCAACGTGCCCTGGACGCCTGAAGAAGTGGCGCAGGAAGCAGTCCGGTGCTACGAAGCCGGCGCGTCAATCGTACACATCCACGCCCGCACCCCAGACGGCGGCACCAGCTACGATCCATCCTGGTATGCCCAGGCTGACGCGATGATCCGGGCGCAATGCGACCTGGTCCTCAACCACACCACGGCGCGACAGGCTCATGTTCCGGTGGATGCGGTGACGCGCTACTTGCTGGAAACGCCGCAGCCCGTGGAAATGGTGTCGCTCAACCTGGGCAGCGGCACCCGGTGGGTGCGGGACCCGGACACCGGGCAACGGCGCACGGTGACCAGCCCCAATTCATTTGAGGACATCGCGGCGACGCTGGACGCCTGTTACCAGCGCGGCACGTTTCCCGAACCTGCGGTGCATGACGTTGGCAACGTGAACGCGGCGATCACGCTGATGCGAGAAGGTTACATCAAAGATTCCCGTTATTTCCTGGTCGAACCGGGAGCGCATTGGGGCGACGGCAGGCTGAACATGGTCGGTTCGCCGCGAAATTATATGCTGATCGCCGACACCATCCGAGAGCACTACCCGGAGGCGACATGGCTCGCCCACAGCAGTTTGGGGCAGACCTTCCCGCTGTGCGCCATCGCCATCGCTACCGGAGCGCACATCCGCGTCGGCATGGAGGACAGCCCATTCCTGCCCAACAACCCGCAGCCCAAATCCAACGCCGAGTACATCGAGTGGGCGGTCACCATGGCGCGCCTGCACGGACGTGAGCCCGCTACGCCGCAACAGGCGCGAGAAATGCTTGGGTTGATACCGTTTCCGGAGGCTTAAGCCACGGCGCTGTCGGCGGTCTTCAGTGTTCTAATCCGCTACCGCCGCCTGTTGTAACATCAATCGATCCGCCGCCCCCGCCAGTACTGCGCCGGCCGCTCGTAGCCGCCATACCCGCCGCCCCGGTAGCCGGCGGGCCCGGACGGCCGGTGAAATATCCTGACCACCGCGCCCACGATTGCGCCCACCACGAAGCCGCCGATGTGCGCGAAGAAGGCGGTGCTCACCTGGTCGCTGACGCCGATGGACAGCAGGCCCTGGATGGTTTGTAGTCCGATCCAGATTAGAAGCAACCACACGGCCCGCAGTTCCACCACGGTAATCAGAAAGTAGATAATCAGCGTGCGGATGCGGTTCCTGGGATACAGCAGCAGGTAGGCTCCCATCACGCCGGAAATCGCGCCGCTGGCTCCCACCAGCGGAGTTTGCGACGACGGATCGATGGCGTAGTGCGACAGGGTGGCCAGCGCTCCGGCGATGAGGTAGAACGCCAGGTACTTCAGGTGTCCGAAGGTGTCTTCGATATTATCGCCGAACACCCACAGGAACAGCATATTGCCGATGAAGTGCATCAGCCCGCCGTGAATGAACATGGACGTCAGCATCGTTGCCCACGTCGGGATGGGAGAGGCGATACTGATGTCGCCGGCGCCGCCAGGGCCCAGGGTTTGGAAGGCTTGGCCCGACGACAGTTCGGCGGGAATGAAGCCGAACTTGAGGAAGAATACGAAGATGCCCAGGCTGTCCCCGCCGAACAAAAACCCCAAGCCTCCTACTGCAATCTCGTAGAGGAAGACGAGGACATTCAGCCCAATCAGGACAGCGTTGACGACCGGGAATGTGCCATGAGGCCGCCCGGCGTCGGAAATGGGCAGCACGGTTACGCGGCGACTGCGGTACTGATATCTTCGGCGGCGTGACCGATTATCTCGGCAGCAGTGCTCTGGGAAATACGCCCGATATTGAGCATCAGGTGGAATTTGGTAGGGTCGTTGGCGTTGGTACGGAAGAATTTGCGGTAGAAGGTCACGCGGGCGTTTTCCAGATCCTCGGCGTAGGCGCGCGCTTCATCCGGCGAGAACATTTCACGCTTGGCCATGGTGTCCACGCGCACGTCCATGGGGGCCAACAGCCCAACATGCACCACGCCCGGAGTATCCGCCAGGATCATGTTGCCACCGCGACCGATGATGACCACGTCCCCTCCGGCGGCCAACTCCTTCACCACCGACGTGGTGGCTTCAATAAAGGCCCGGTCATGCACCGTGGAAGCGGACGCAGCGTCGGACACCAACTCGGTGTACGCTTCGGCCGGCAACATCTCGATACCTCGACCGAAGTAGGGCTCAGCCCCGGCGCCGGCCACGGCGGAACGCTCCAGGACGGTCTGCATAAAGCGCGCTACCTTCTCCCGGAACGGCACCACGCGTTGCTCTTTCTCGATCAGTCGGCTCATGGGTGAACCAACCAGGCGGGCCGCTTCCGAAAATATGTAGCGGTCAACGTAGTTCAGGCCCATGTTCTGGGCCACCAAATGGCCGATTTCCAGAGTGCCGCTGCCAATGACTCCGTTTATGGTGATTACCGGCATAATCCTTCCTCCATCCCTCGTGCCGGTTATCAGGCGTACTGTGCCAGCACGCGGCGGCGGCGGCGATGATATTCATCCACCAGCAGTCCCATCGCGAACGAATCGTACCAGTTGCTATCCTTGCGGTGTGTACGCCGTAGGTGTCCCTCCAGCACAAAACCCAGGTGCCGGAACATTTGCAGCGCGTGCTCGTTGTACTCCGGCACGTCCACCCAGACGCGGTGCAGTTGCAGATTGTCAAAAGCCTCGTCAAGCATGGAAATCAGGGCCGCTGTTCCGTAGTGGTGGTGCCAGAGGTCCTTCCGACCAATGAGGATGAACAGCTGCGCCTCTTCAAGGGGCCACTCTACCAACAGCTGGCCCTCGCCGATATGGGCTTCATCCGTTGCATAAATGGAGTAGATGCGCCTTTCGTCCTGGTGGAACACCTGGCTCCATTGGTCTTCGTCGGCATCGTGGACGGTCTCGGGCGCGTATCCAATGTGGAGGGCGTGCCCGTCAGAGTCGTTGTTGCCGTACCAGAGGGAACTAATTTCGGGATCTCTCAACCAGTCGCGGATGCGGGAAACGTCGTCTCGGGAAACTTCGGGGGTCAGGCTAACTTGCGGAAACATGCGCTGGCCTCCTCAACATGCGGTGATGAACATAGTTCAACGGTTCGATTGATCATACTTATCGCAACTTCTTTCGCCGATTATAGCACGCTGGCAGCACGGAAGGGGCGGGTTTTGGGCCCGCCCCTTCCTGTTGCGCCGTTGGTTATGACAGACTACGGCAGCTAACCCGCAGTTACGGCAACCTTGTTGCCCAACTCTTCGTAGGCCCATTCAAGCAAGTCAATGGTCTCTTCCCAACCGATGCAGGAGTCGGTGATGGAGACCCCGTATTCCAGTGCGGAGGGATCATCCCCGAGCTTTTGGGCGCCGGCGTTGATGTTGCTTTCCAGCATCACGCCGATGAGATCCCGGTTGCCGGCCATGCGCTGAGCCAAGACGTCACGGAAGGCAATATGTTGGCGCGTATGGTCTTTGTTGGAATTGCCGTGGCTGCAATCCACCACGATGGGCGTCGGGGCATCGGCCTTCTTCAACGCGTCCGCGGCCGTCGCGATTGATCGAGAGTCGAAATTGGTGCCGCTGCGTCCGCCGCGCATGACCAGATGGCAATGGCGGTTGCCCCGGGTTTCCACAATCGACGCCTGTCCGTCGTGATCGATGCCCAGGAACGCTTGCGGGCTCCGGGCCGCCACGAGGGCGTCCACTGCAGTTTGCGGGTCGCCGTCGGTGCCGTTCTTGAAACCCACGGGCATGGACAACCCGGACGCCATTTGCCGGTGGATCTGACTTTCGGTGGTGCGCGCGCCAATGGCGGCCCAGGTAACCAGATCCGCCACGTACTGAGGAACGATGGGGTCGAGGAATTCCGTGGCGGAGTACAGGCCGGCGTCCGCAATCTCCATCAATAGTTGGCGAGCTCGATGGAGACCGTCTTCAATCTGGTACGTGTCGTTGAGGTTGGGGTCGTAAATCAGGCCTTTCCAACCAACCGTCGTTCGTGGTTTCTCGAAGTACACCCGCATGACCACCATGATGCGGTCGCTGAGCTGTTCGACCAAAGGCTTCAAGCGTTTGGCGTAGTCGATTGCGCCGGACTGGTCGTGGATGGAACAAGGACCCACGATGACGGCGAAACGTTCGTCCGCGCCGTTCAGGACGGCCTCCAACTGGCGGCGTCCTTCCAGCACCGTGGACTCGGCCTTTGCAGTCAGGGGGATGCGTTCTTCCAACTCTGAAGGCCGGATTAGCGCGTTGTTGCTCATGACGTTAACATCTTTTGCCGGTGAGATTGCCATCTTCTGTGTCCTCCTGGCTGGTACCGGGTGCGGTCAGGCATTTTGTCCAATAAAAAAGGACTTCAGCCTGCGTCCGGCTGAAGTCCTGCCAAAGTGGTTGTCACCAAGTTTATCGGGCTTCCAACGCCGGATTTACACTGACCGGGCGGCGGTAAGCGTAAAAGTCGAAGGGGCGATAATACCCGGGTACGATTGGTCGGCAGGCCGTGTGCATAACGCGGGAAATGCTACTCTTGCCCCTCGACGTTGTCAACGCTTTGTTTGCTAAATTTTTCACCTTTGTGACGATACATTCCGGCTAGGCGTGACCGGCAAGCTCGGCGACGACGCGGGCGCCGCGCTCCGCTGCCCCGCGGCTGGGACCATCGTCCAACGCACGAACCAAAGCGCTACCGACGACCGCGGCGTCGGCCCGTTTGCCGACCTCAAGCACATGCTCACGTTGGGAGATGCCAAATCCGATGGCAACGGGCAAATCAGTGTGCTGCCGCACCCGATCAACCAGGTCCAGGCCCCGATTGGACACCTCAGACCGTGCGCCGGTGATGCCGACTACGCTGATGCAGTACACGAACCCACCGCCGATGGCAACGGACCGGGCGATGCTTTCATCAGTGCTGGTGGGCGCGAGCAAGGGTATCAGGTGAATGCCGCGCGGAGCGGTTTGCTCCACCAGCCCGTCCGCCTCCTCGCTGGGCAGGTCCACGATGATTAAACCGTCCACGGTCGCCGCCGCGCAGTCTTCAGCGAAGCGTTCCAGTCCGTACGACAGCACGGAGTTGTAGTACCCCATCAGGATCAACGGGGTGTCGCCGATGTGGGGACGCAAATCCGCTGCCGCATCCAAACAATCCCGGGTGGAGACGCCATTTTGCAAGGCAACGTAGCTGGATTGCTGGATGACCGGACCTTCGCCAATTGGGTCGCTGAAGGGAATGCCCAACTCGATGGCGTCGGCGCCGGCGGCCACCAATTGCGGCACTATTTCCAGGGCCGCTTCGCGGTCGGGGTGCCCGACGGTTACGAACACCACCAGCCCGGGGCGTCCCTCAGATTTGATGGCGGCGAATTTGGCGGCGATGCGGTCGGTGCCGGTGGCGGGTTGAGTTGCCATGGGTTGCTCCAGTGGTGGCTGAGTCGGCGGACAATCCATCTTACCATCCGCCGGGCGGCCGAATCCTTACGCCTGGAGCATGACGGTCAAAACGGCCACCAGGTTCTGGGCCGCATGAACCGCTATACAAGGCCAAAGCGAGCGAGTGAGCCAATAGAGGCCACCCAGCAGCAGGCCGGTTACAAACACTGGGACGAGCAAGGCGGGTGCGAAGTGCAGACCGGAAAATAAAGCAGCAGATACCACCAAAGCCGGCACGAAGCTCCATCGGTTGACCAAGCCCCGCATGACGAAGCCTCGGAAGAATATCTCCTCTGCTACGGGTGTCAAGACCGCCAACGCGAAGACGCTGAAGATGACGGACCCGCCGGGCAGCAACAAGTCCGTCGGCAGCTCCGGCGGCATCAGCAAATCCCATCCGACCGCCGTCACCGCCATCGTGTACAGTTGGGCGAACCCGAGGCTGCCCACTATGGCGCATACCGCGTACACTGCGGTCATGGCGTAGGAAACCCTCGGCGCTCTTAACCCGACGGCCGCCAGACTTGGTGGCCAGTAACGCATCGCCAATAGCCACACCAAGGCCACCTGTATGAAACCCAACACCGAGGCTGACACGACGGTGGCGATCGGCAATGGCATCAAAACTGCCAGCACCGCCACCAGCAGCGCACTTGGGATCAGCGCGATGATTCCCAAAGCCGGTGGCCCGAACCCCCATTGGGGCGAGCCGTCTCCTCGCTTGGGTTCGGCGGGAACGTCTGAGGCGAGACCGCAGGCCGAGCAGAAACCGGATTGGGAGGGCAGCAGTGTTCCGCAACGGGTGCAGTATGAACGCATGGTGTCGGGAAGGCAGGGGATACGAGAACAATTGAGCACGATCAGTATAGACCACTCCGACCGTTGCATTTGCCATTGCTGGCGGGTTACGCGATAATGGCGCCGGCGCGTCAACCGCGGCCGGATGCGCCCCACCGAATCGTCGAGTGTGAGTGCTATGTCAACGCAGGATGGGAACCCCTTGAGCGACGAAGCCTTTCGGCAATCGGCCGAAGCGGCCGGTCTCGACACAACGGATCCTGAACGCATGGCAGATCTCCGGCAGCGAGTGGCTTTGATGCGCCAGGGACTCGCCCGGATATACGAAATCGACGTCTCGGGAGCCGAGTCTCCGTCGGCCTTCGTGCCGTCATCCCGATAATCGACTGCGGTAACCAAGAGGTGCTCATGCCGGAAAACGAGTTGCACTATATGTCGGCATGGGAATTGTCCGGGCTGATTCGCAGTCGGGAAGTCTCTCCGGTAGAGGTGGTGGAGGCGTGCTTGGCCCGCATCGAAGCGACCGAGCCGATCTTGAATTCTTTCATCACCCTGTTGCCCGAACCGGCGCGAGCCGCAGCCCGTCGCGCCGAGGAAGACATCGGTCGGGGGAATTACCGGGGACCCTTGCACGGGGTCCCGGTAGGTCTTAAAGACCTCTTCAACACCGCCGGCGTTCGTACCACTTCCGGAACGCGCATTTACGATACTTTCGCGCCCGCCGAAGATTGCACCGTGGCGGCTCGATTCAGCCAGGCCGGCGCCATACTTGTGGGCAAATTGAATATGCACCCGCTGGCCTTCGGCCCAACCGGTGAGAACGCCGACTATGGCCATATGCACAACCCGTGGAATCCTGAGAGGATCACCGGGGGTTCCAGCGGAGGAAGCGGGTCGGCTGCCGCCGCCGGGCAGTGCACCATCACCATGGGGACCGACACCGGCGGCAGCGTCCGCATACCGGCGGCATTGTGCGGCATCGTCGGTTTGAAGCCAACCTACGGGCGCGTGAGCCGGGCCGGATTGACTCCGCTGTCCTGGTGTCTCGATCATCCGGGCCCCATGGTGCGCACCGTCGAGGACGCCGCGCTGGCCATGAACGCAATCGCAGGGCCTGATCCGGGGGATCATGCGACCGTGAAAGTTCCCGTGCCCGATTACACCTCTGCGTTGACCGGGGATGTTCGCGGCCTGCGCATTGGGGTGGTACGCGAATACTTCGAAACCGAGATAGACACGGAAGTAGCGGACCTGACCCAGCGGGCTATCGGTGTCCTGGAAGAACTGGGAGCGGAAATCGTGGAGGTTTCGCTGCCGCTCTATGAATACGCCCAACCCATCAGTAACGCCATACTGAGCGCTGAGGCCACCGCCGCGCACCGGGACTTGCTTCTGAGCGACGGCGACAAGCTCTATCCCCAGGTGCGCGACCGGCTGGAAGAGGGCCTGTTCATATCGGCGACGGAATACCTGAGAGCGCAACAGGCCCGACAGGTCTTTTGCAGCCAGGTGGCCGGACTCTTGCGCGACGTCGACCTGCTTGCCGGCCCGGTCGAACCGGTTACCGCTCCCGTTTTGTTGGAACGCCGCATCGACGTTGCCGGGCAGCAGTTGCCCGCGGTTCCGCAACTGACCAAGTACACCAGGGTTTACAACATCACCGGGTCGCCGGCGATATCAGTGCCCTGCGGATTCGGCTCCGACGGCCTGCCGGTGGGCTTGCACCTCGCCGGCCGAAACTTTGACGAAGAGACGGTGTTGCGGGCAGCGTACGCTTACCAACAGGCCACTGATTGGCACGCTCGCCGTCCTCCGCTGTAGGTCGTCGCCGGCCGAGTGGACGATAACATCGACAATCCGACGTGACGGAATATCAACGTGGCTGCAATCACCGCGGTAACATTTGACCTGTGGCAAACGCTCATCCTGGACAACCGGGAATTGGGCCTCCAAAGAGCGCAAGTGCGGCTCGACGGGGCCAAGGACTTGTTGGGGGCGCAAGGCTTGGAGTTTGAGGCCGACCACATTCGCGAGGCGTATCGAGGTTGTTACCGGGCTTGTCGCGAAGTGCGGAACACCAACAAGGACGTCAGTTTCCGCACCCAGGTGGAAATCTTCATTGACCTCATCGAAGACGGATTGGTCAAGCGGTTGCCGGAGCCTACCATCGCGGAAATAGAACGCATCTACGCGGAATCGTTTTTCGACTTCCCTCCTCGGTTCCACGACGCCACGCGAGACACCTTGCACTCAATCCACGCTATGGGATTTCGCATTGGCTTGATTTCCAACACCGGCATGACGCCCGGCTACACGTTCCGGGAGTTCCTGCGGCGGCACGATTTATTGGAGTATTTCGACGTTTTGACGTTCTCCGATGAGGTACTGTTGGCTAAGCCGTCCGACGAAATCTTCTTGATGACCATGAATTCGCTCGGATCGGAACCACATGGGACGATTCACGTGGGCGACCACGTATCCAACGACGTAGTGGGGGCAAACCGCGTCGGTATGAAATCGATTTGGATCCGGGGATTTTACGAGCCCGACGACCCCGATGACCCGTACAGCCAGGCTGATGCGGCGGTGGACGATCTTTCCGGCGTGTCCGGCGCGGTACAGCTCTTGGCCACCGGCTGATCGGGTCAACCAGTCAACATCGGCTCGCGCCGCCCTTGGCGACGCGACGCTACCCAGGCGTAGGGAGGATTGCCTTGTTCCAGGAATTCAGCGGCGGCCCACTTCCCAATGGCCGGTATCCCGATA
Source organism: Dehalococcoidia bacterium (assembly GCA_965197635.1). Taxonomy (GTDB): domain Bacteria; phylum Chloroflexota; class Dehalococcoidia; order Lucifugimonadales; family UBA3495; genus Bin87. Next base: position 574,677 of record CBDANN010000008.1, on the reverse strand, counting down.
TCACCCTGGCGATCTTTCCGCACCTCCGGGAATTCATCGTGGTGGACACCCGTGGACCGGCGGCGGTTAGGATGCTGTCCGTGGATGAAGTGTTCACCGACGAATACTACCGCACGGTGGAAAGCGAATTTTCCGACGTGCTGAGGGAAGGCGGAGAGCGTCCGTTCCTTCACCTGATGCATCTGCCCAACCAGGTGGATGACATCGTGCGCGGCGTGGCCATGCACTATATCCTGGAACGCCTGGGTGTGGATCTCCACGACGAAGACCACTTGCCCGAAGTGGTGGTTTTCGTGATCTCCGGACCCACACTGGCAATCCCGACCGAACAGGTGGTTGCAGGGTTTGCGGAGATGTTGGGGGACAAATTGGATCCTATTGAGGTCGACCGCTGGACGGTTGAATTGGGCCGCCTCATCGAGCAGGAAACCAAGTCGTTCCCCGCTACGGCTGAGGTGCTTGGCGAAACGATGACCGACGAAACGCTGGATCCGTACTATATCTGGCAAAACCGAAACTGAGGAAACCCCTCCACCATGGAACGTATCGCGCTCACCTTCAGCAGCCGGGACAACAACGACGATGCTGACCTGATTGCCGTGGCACAGGCCGCGGACCGGTTGGGTTACGAATCGTTTTGGACGGGCGAGTCATGGGGACGGGACGCCTTCACCGTGCTGACGATGTTGGCATGCAATACGGAACGCATCGGCCTGGGCACCGGCATCGTCACCGTGTACAGCCGCACGCCGGGCCTGATTGCCCAAAGCATCGCCTCGCTCGACCGTATCAGCGGCGGACGTGCGATCCTCGGTTTGGGCACCAGCGGCCGCATCGTCATTGAAGACTGGCACGGCGTGAAGTTTGACCATCCGGTGGCGCGCACGGCAGAGTACATTGACATCATCCGCATGGCCCTCTCCGGCGAGCGCGTCAACTACGAGGGCCGTTTTTACAGCTTGAAGCGCTTTCGCATGGGCGTGCAGCCGGTAAGGGAACGAGTTCCGATATATGTTGCTTCGCTGGGCCGCCGCAACCTGGAGCTCACCGGCCGGCTGGCCGACGGTTGGTTGCCCATTTGGACCCATTGTGAAAAGTTGTCGGAAGTCAAAGAACCTCTGGCAGCGGCGGCCCATTCGGCCGGAAGATCCGTTAAGCAGGTCACCACCGCCCCCCAGATCCTCTGCTGCGCCAGCGACGACGAGACAACGATAACGGAAGCGGTAAAACAGGCCCGGGCGCACATGGCGTTCTATATCGGCGGGATGGGGCAATATTACTATGACCTGTTCTGCCGCTATGGGTACCGGGACGAGTGCGACGCATTACGCCACGCTTGGGGTGAGGGAGACCGGGGCAAAGCCGCCAAAGCCATCACCGATGAAATGGTCAATAACATCACGGTAATCGGGACTTCGTCGGATTGCCGTAGCAAGATGGCCCGATTCCGCGCCAACGGAGTTGATATGCCAATCGTGGCGTTCCCCCACGGCGCCCATCGCGACACGATGCTGGAGACATTGGAGTCTCTGGCTCCCCAGAAGGAATAATCAGTCACCGTGAAGATCGGTCTGATTTCGGATACGCACTCGGCGGGAAGCGGATGGGATCTGCCGGCGGCGGTTCTGGACGCCCTGTCCGGCTGCGATCTGTTGTTGCACTGCGGGGATTTGGAATGTTTGGGTGTGCTCGATTGCCTGGAGCAGGTGGCGCCGGTGCTGGCGGTCCGCGGATATGAAGATCCACGCGAACCCGGCGAGCGTTTGGCGGACGTTACCCGCGTCATTGAGGGTGACGGCGTCCGCATCGGCATGGTTCACGACATCCAATGGCCCCCGCCTATCATAGCCACCACACCCGACGGCGCCGGCCTGGTGTATCCCGAAACGGGATTGCGAAGCCTGCTGCAACGCAAGTTCGGGGAAGAGGTTGACGTGGTAGCTTTCGGAGATACCCACGAAGAGATGTCGGAATGGCGGGAGGGAGTGCTGTTCATCAACCCGGGCAGCCCGACTTACCCCGGTCGTCGCCACGCCTCCGGGCGCCGCTGGCACTGTCGCAATTATGCAGGTAGAGGGTGGCAAGATCAGTGCGCGCATCGTAGATTTGGCGACGGAAAACTGATGTCCCTATTGATTGACTCTCAACAGGCCATGTGCTAATTTCGCAACGTTTGTCGGGTTCTGTAACCGGAAAACGGAGAGGAAAGAATGGAATCAATAATCGTGGCCCTGGTAGCGGGGGTAATTGCCCTGGCGTTCGCGGCGTTCATGGCCTTCCGGGTCATTGGCTCCGACCAGGGCAATGAGCGGATGCGCGAGATCGGAGATGCCATCCGCGCCGGAGCGTCGGCTTTCTTGCGCCGCGAGTACATGTCGCTGCTGCCTTTCGTTATCGTGATGGCAGTGGTCCTCGGCGTGTTGGACTATACGGTATTCACCCACGGTATGAGCGTGCCGGCCACGGCCATTTCATACCTGGTTGGCACCGTTTGCTCCGGCTTGGCCGGATTCGTGGGAATGAACGTCGCGGTGCGCGCCAACGTGCGCACCGCCGCCGCTGCCATGCGGGGCCTCAATCCAGCCCTGCGCGTGGCTTTCTCCAGCGGCACGGTGATGGGCGTGACCGTGGTGGGCATCGGCCTGCTGGGAGTAACCATCCTGTACCTGATTTTCCGCGACATCAGCGCGGTGGCCGGGTTCGGATTTGGCGCCAGCTCCATCGCCCTGTTCGCCCGCGTCGGCGGCGGCATCTTCACGAAAGCCGCGGACGTAGGTTCGGACCTGGTGGGCAAGATTGAAGCCGGAATCCCCGAGGACGACCCGCGTAACCCCGGCGTTATCGCCGACAACGTGGGCGACAACGTGGGCGACGTGGCCGGCATGGGCGCGGACTTGTTTGAGTCCTACGTGGGCAGCATCATCTCGGCGGTGGCGCTGGCGGCGGCCAGCACGACCGCATTCGCGGTGTTCGGCGACGATGCGGTGTTCCCGATGCTCTTGGCCGGCGCCGGCATCGTGGCCGCCATCCTGGGGACTTTCGTGGTCCGCAGCGGCGAGCAAGCCGACTTTGAACGGTTGCTCTGGGCCCTGCGTTACGGGATTTTCGCGGCCGGTGGTTTGCTCATTATCTTCGCCGCGATACTGACCGTCACGTTGACCCACAACTGGTGGTGGTTCGGGTGTGTCGTGGCCGGACTCGTGGCGGGTACCATCATCGGCCTGGCCACCGAATACTACACCTCATATAGCTACAAACCGACGCAAAGGGTTTCGGAATCCTCGCAGACCGGCGCCGCCACGGTCATCATAAGTGGCATCGCCACCGGAATGCTGAGCACTCTGATCCCCGTCATCTGCGTTTCCGTGGCCATCCTGCTCGCCTACTGGTTCGCCGGGTTCTACGGCATCGCGCTGGCCGGCGTTGGGCTGCTTTCTACGCTGGGCATCACTCTGGCTACCGACGCCTACGGGCCGGTGGCCGACAACGCCGGCGGCATCGCCGAGCAAGCCAACCTGGATCCCCAGGTCCGCGAACGCACCGACGCGTTGGACGCCCTGGGCAACACCACCGCCGCCACCGGCAAGGGGTTCGCCATTGGTTCCGCCGCGCTGACCGCATTGGCGCTTTTGGCGGCCTATTCAGTAAGCGCTGGGCTGATCACATTGGGCGAGGACGGACGGCTGGCTGACGGCGGCCCGGGCATCAACCTGCTTCAGCCGCAGATCCTGGTGGGCCTGGTCGTCGGCGCAATGCTGCCGTTCATCTTTTCCGCACTCACGATGCAGGCCGTGGGCCGCGCCGCCCAGGGTATCGTGGACGAGGTACGCCGCCAGTTCCGCGAAATCCCCGGCCTGATGGAAGGCAACGCCCGCCCCGACTCGGCGCGGTGCGTGGACATCAGCACCAGGGAAGCGTTGCGTGAAATGATCCTCCCCGGCGTGATGGCGGTCATCGCCCCCATCGCCACCGGGTTCATCCTGGGCGAGGCCGCTTTGGGCGGGCTACTCATCGGTTCCGTGTCCGCTGGTTTCATGCTGGCCATCATGATGGCATCGGCCGGAGGCACCTGGGACAACGCCAAGAAATACGTAGAACTGGGCAACTACGGCGGCAAGGGTTCCGACGCCCACAAGGCGGCCGTGGAAGGCGACGTGGTTGGTGACCCCTTCAAGGACACCTCCGGCCCCAGCCTGAACATCCTGCTCAAGTTGATGGCGATTGTGTCGCTGGTTTTCGCGCCGGCCTTCGTCGCAGTCCCGGCGTTGATCAACCTGTAAGCGCAGGGGACATACGCGGACTGCGACAAGGGGCGACTCGGGTGGGTCGCCCCTTGTCGTATGCGCTAAAATGGCAAAAGAGCGGATGGAACCTGAGCCGGGGGTGAACGAAAATGAGCAGGGTCACATCAACCGGAAACTGCGAGCTGTGCGGGAAATCGTACCGGAAATCCGGGATGAGCCGGCACCTGAAAAGTTGCCTGACGAAAACCGCCAACGCAGACGACAAACCAGGCCAGCAGGGCAAAAGCATCCATCTTCTGGTAGAGGATACTTACCGGCCAGAGTACTGGCTGCATCTGGCAGTACCGGCGGCCATGAAACTAGAGGAACTGGACCAGTACCTGCGGGAAATCTGGTTGGAATGCTGCGGGCACCTCAGTGCCTTTGATATAGATAGGACACTTTATGACCGGATGTCCCATGGCGACTTTATAATAGATTTGGGCGGTGAGACGATGGACGTTGCGCTGGGGCAGGTCGCGCCGCCCGGTAAGCGGTTCAGCCATGTGTACGACTTTGGCACAACCACCAAACTTGCAATAAGGAGCCTGGCGGAACTGAACGGCGATACGGGGCAAATCCGGCTGCTGACCCGGAACGACGCGCCGGCAATTGAATGCTCAATATGCGGAGCGCCGGCAACGTGGGTTGGCCCGTCGGAAGACGACTGGATAGCCATGACGGTGGGGCTCTGCGATACCTGTGCACCAACCTCGGAATTCCGCCTGCCTATAGTCAACTCGCCGCGCAGTGGGGTTTGCGGCTACGATGGAGTGCCAATGCAGATAGTTGAAGATGGCGAATGGCCCGATCTGGACAGGAGATAACTACAATGACCAGCAGCAACGGCAATCTGTTTGACCTCACTGGCCGGGTGGCCCTCATCACCGGCGGCAACGGCGGCCTCGGCCTGGGGATGGCGTTGGGCCTCGCCGAAGCCGGCGCTGACGTCGCCATTGCAGCACGGAACACCGAGAAGAACGCCGCCGCCGTTGCCGCAATCGAAGCCAATGGCCGCCGCGCTTTCGCCATTCCGACGGACGTCACCAGCAACTCGGACATAGACGACATGGTATCCCGCGCCGTCGCGCGTTTCGGCCACGTCGACATCCTGGTTAACAACGCCGGCGCCACCGTTCGCAAAGCCCCGGAGGACATCACCGCCGCCGAGTGGGACAACGTGCTGGACGTCAACCTGCGCGCGGCATTTCTGTCGTGCCGGGCGGTGTATCCGCACTTCAAGGCACGGGGAGGCGGCAAGATCATCAGCATCGGCAGCATGTTCAGCATCTTCGGCGGCGGTGGGAGCGGCGTACCCTACTCGTCCAGTAAAGGCGGCCTCGTCCAGTTGGCCAAAAGTTTTGCCGTGGCCTGGGCCGGGGACAACATCCAGTCCAACGCCATACTGCCCGGCTGGTTTATGACCGAGCTGACCCAGGCGATCCCGGAAACCCAGCCCGAGCGGTACGACCTGATCAACCGGCGCATCCCCATGGGCCGATGGGGCGATGCCAACGAGCTACAGGGTGCGGCGGTTTTCCTGGCCAGCCGGGCGTCAGACTACGTGACCGGGGCGGTGATTACGGTGGACGGGGGGTATTCGGTGGCGTGAGGTGAACCCGGTGTTCAGGAAGTGCCACTTGGGTAAATCATTGGCGAGCAGCCGTAAATCGTGCCGAGGGAACCACAATGAAGACGCTAACCGTGACTGACAACCTGTATTCGGCGCTTGAAGAGGCGGCGGACCGCAGCGGAAGACCCATCCAAGAATTGGTGTCCGAAGCCGTTCAGACTTGGCTGGACGATGAAGCCATGGGCGGTGCCGAGCACGACGAGGTTGAATTGGCCCGTGCTGAAGCTGATGAACAGGGCGGCGTCGAGTTCGAGGCATTTTTTGCCGGTATCCTGGAAAACCGGGATTGACCTACAGTGTCATATCACATCGAGTTGTCGCCCGCCGCACAGCGACAGGCGCGAAGAATGACACTGGAGGATGCCCGTCGCATCCGGGATGCGTTACGAAACTTAGTGAACAACCCACGACCTCCCGGCTGCGTCAAGTTGGCCGGTTTCGCGGCAGTCTGGCGCATCCGGGCGGGGCGGTTCCGAATCATCTACGAGGTCTACGATGATGAGCGGCGACTGATGGTGCTGCGGATAGCCCGGCGGAACGAAACCACGTACCGGCGGCTATAATTAGCCAAGACAGCGGGCGAATAATCGTTCCCCCGGCAAATTTGTCCGCCCTGTCGCGAGCAAGACAGCGGGCGAATAATCGTTCCCCCGGCAAATTTGTCCGAGATTACCACCGGCCGCTTACAGTTGCTCCAACGCCTGCCGCGACAGCATCATCTTGACTGGGCTGATTGGGCGGAAGGTGCGGGAAACCCGGACGTCTCCGGCCAGGCTGCATAGGGTGTACGCGTCGTATGGTTGCATTCCTTTTTCCGTGGTGAGGAAGTCCACCATTTCGCGGACAGCCTGCTTCATCGCCGGGCCGAGGTCGTCGCCGTGGGACAGGACGACGTAGTGCTCCGGCGTGATGGCGCGAGGGCCGGCAAGGTTCATGCCCTTTTCCACGGTTACGCGGATGTGGGTGTCGGCGGAACACTCGGCGCCGGTGCCGGCCACCGCGCCGTCGCCGACCACGGCGTGGCAGTCGCCCATTGCCAGTAGCCCACCGGGGACGAACACCGGCAGGTAGAGGACGCTGCCGGCAACCAGTTCTTTCATATCAATGTCTCCGCCGTAGGGGCCGCTGTCGCTGGCCGTCTCCTGCGAGTAAGTGGGCGTGGTGGCGACCAGGCCCAGGGACGGGTTCAGGGGCAGGCGCATACCGCTGGGCAACACCAGATCGTCACCGTCAATACTCATCACGGTGGGATAACCCTCCGTGAACTCGGCTTCCAGGAAACCGCGACCGGGCATCACCATGTGGGCCGGGTTCTCTTTGGGAGTGATGCTGACGAACTCGATGCGCAGAGCGTCGCCCGGCTCCGCGCCGTTGACGTAGATGGGTCCGGTAGCCGGCCCTTTGAGCGACTTTTCCTGCAACACGCCCGGCTCGCGGATGCCTTCAAAAGCGTCCCAGGTTTCCACCATCAGGTCGTCGCCGTCGTCAATGGTGACGGCCGGCTCGTTCTCCGGGTGGAGGATATAGATGCGGTGTTCGCGGGAGATGGTTTTCATGGTGACTGTTCCTGTTAGTTGTCTGCGGCAAACGGAAGCGAAAGAGTGGAAGAGGCCGACATAGGTAATTTGACTTGCGAGACCCGAACGGCTGCCGAAGAGACTGGATCTAAATCGACCACATTCACCGCCACCTGCCCTCGTTCGGCGGCGGCCCCCATGGGCGAGCCGGAGTAGAAGGCGGTGACGCCGTTTTGCGAAACATCCTCACGCCGCTCCCAATGGCCGAGAGCGATGTAATCGCACGCTGCCTCCGCAATTTCCCTCGGGCGTATGGGAGACGAGCGTTCCTCCGTGTCGTCGGGATAGTGAAAATGGCCGTGAGCCATCGCCACCCGCCAGTGGCCATTGCGGTGGGTAGGAATGCCGGCCAGAGGCCGAAACGCCGGCGTGTGACTGTCCATGGCGCGGGCCCATACGTCCAGCGTGAGATGCGGTAAAGAGATGGTCTGGCCGCGCGTTCCGGTGAAGACGTGCAGGTTGTCCGGCGCGGCGGCGAATGGATGCCGGCGGTACAGGCTGTCCGCGTCATACAGGTCGTGGTTTCCGGGCAAGATGAAGGCCGGCACCTCGACGCGGGCCATCTCGCTCACCAAGAACTCAAGCACGGCGTCCGATATGCGGGCATTGTCGAACACGTCGCCGGCGATCAACAGGGCATCGCCATGCAGTGCGCCAACGCCGTCAACAACCGCGGACAGGGCGCGTTGGGCAGCTTCGGGATCCCAATCGTCCCCTAAATGAGTGTCGGAAGTATGGATGATGCGGATTTTGCGTCGATTCGGCACAGCGTCTTCACACGGCAGCAGATCCGACGGACGATACAGGTTCGCTTACCTGCAACCGAACCGCCTTTAAAAGCGCCGGCAGGTTCCATCCTTTCGCAGCCGACACGAACACGCGCCCGTTGACGGCCGGCGAATCGGCAGCGGCGATCACCGACAGGTCAATTTGGTCAAAGGTCTCAACGTCCGCCGGGTCGTCCGTCAGCAGGTCCATCTTGTTGATGACGAGCAGCCGGGGCTTGCCGCCGAGGTCGAGGTCGTTGAGGGTCTGCTCTACCACCTCGGCCTGCTCAGGCGCTTTGGGATGGGTTATGTCAATAACGTGGAGCAGCAGATCGGCTTCGCTCAGTTCAGCCAGGGTGGCGCGGAAGGCGGCGACCACCGTCGGAGAAAGTTTTTGGATGAACCCCACAGTGTCGCTGAGTAGCAGTTCCCCTCCATCGGGCAGGCGCAAACGGCGGGTAACCGGATCCAGCGTGTTGAACAACTGGTCTTCGGCAGGGACGCCGGCGTTGCTGAGGGCGTTGAACAGCGTGCTCTTGCCAGCGTTGGTGTAGCCCACCAAGGTTGCCATGGGGGTGGCGGACCGTCGCCGTCTTTCCAGGTATTGGCTGCGCCGCTTGCGGACGTTATCGAGTTCCGACTCGATCCTCTGGATGCGCCGGCGGATGAGGCGGCGGTCGGTCTCCAACTGGGTTTCCCCGGGGCCTCGCGTACCGATCCCGCCGCCCAAGCGCTCCAGGTGAGACCACTGGCCAATCAAACGGGGGAGCAGGTACTGGTGCTGCGCCAGCTCCACCTGCATTTGACCCTCCCGTGTCCGGGCGTGGCGGCCGAACACGTCGAGTATCAAGGCAGTGCGGTCGATTACTTTGATCTGCAGGGCGGCTTCCAGATTGCGCTGCTGGGTAGGGGTCAGCTCATCGTCGCAAATCACCACGTCGGGACGCTCTTCGGAGAGAATGCCCTGTAATTCTTGCAACTTGCCCTTACCCAGGTAGGTTGGCGTGATCCGGTCGGCTCGCTGTGAAATCGTCGCCACTACCTCGGCCCCGGCCGAACGGGTCAGGTAGTCCAGTTCAACCAGGGTATCGTGCAATCCCCAAAGCTGTTCGCCTCGCTTCTTCGCCTCAACGGCCACCAGAACAGCCCGCTCGGTCTGCGGGCCAGTGGGCTTGGGTTGGCGTGATCTGGGCATATCTTCCGCTATCGCTGCCGGCGAAACAGTCGCCAGACGGCCACGCTGAAGCCCGGCAACAGTTCCTCCCGGTCCAGAACGTCGTCCTCTCCCAGCGTAACTGGAAGCATGTCAGGGCGATACTGTGTCACGGTGGTGTCTTCCGGGTTGAGTACCCAGACTTCGCGTGCGTCAAACTCCAGCCACGTCCGCGCCTTGTCCGAGAGCAGACGGTCGCGGCGGGAATTGCTGGGCGATGCTACCTCAATGCACAAATCTGGGGTGAGGTCAGGAAAGCCCGTAGTTCCAGGTGGGATGCGTCCGGGAGCGAACCAGGCTAAATCCGGGCACCGCACGGTATCCGGGTTGGTCTCTAGCCGGTAGCCGGGTTCGCCAACGCAAACCACACCATAGTCAGTGGCATCAATGTACAAATACAGAACCCCGCCAATATGGAACGCGGTTATCGAGTGAGGATGGCCTGTGCCCACATCTTTCTCCGTAAGGACGCCGCGTATCAATTCGTAGCGCCTACCGGGAACCGGCTCCATGGCCAGGAATTCATCTGCGGTCATCAGAACCGAGGGTGCCTTTATGCTAGTCATGGCTAACCTCGAGAGGGTGGCTACCGTAATTATATCCGGTTATACGCGCGGCGCGGGGATCGTCCAGCTTTCCAGGCGCTGGCAACCCGTTTCTACGCGTTCGTCCGGTGTCGTGAGGGAAAGGCGGATATAACCCTCGCCGTACTGCCCGTATGAAGAACCGGGGGTCACCACGATGTCGATCTCTTCCAGCAGGCGGGCGGCGAAGTCCGCAGACGTGAATCCCTCTGGCACAGGAGCCCAGATGTACAGGCTGGCCCGGGGCGTTTCCACGTTCAAGCCCATGTGGGCCAAAGCCTGTAGTACCCGGTCGCGCCGCCACTGGTAGATGGCAATGTTGTCGTCGATGCAGTCCTGCGGCCCCGTAAGCGCTTCCATGGACATTTCCTGGATAGCCTGGGGAATGCCAGAGTCCAGATTGGCCTTGATCTGGAACAACGCCTTGATCATATCGGCGTTGCCCACCGCCATGCCCATGCGCCAACCGGTCATGTTGTAGGTCTTGGACAGGGAATGGAACTCCAGCCCAACATCTTTGGCGCCTTCCAGCTGCATCATGCTGCCGGCCCGGTAGCCGTCGTAGCCGACTTCAGAGTAGGCCGCGTCGTGAAGCATCGCGATGTCGTGTTCCCGGCAGTACCGCAGGGCTGATTCCAAATCTTCTTGCGAGGCCACCGCGCTGGTCGGGTTGTTGGGATAGTTCAGCCACATCAACTTGGCTTGTCGGGCCACGTCGTCCGGGATCGCGTCCAACTCCGGCAGCCAGCCGTTGCGCTCGTAGAGCGGCATTACGTAACTCTCGGCTCCGGCAAACATGGTGCCCACTGCGTACACCGGGTACGCCGGGTCTGGCACCAGGGCAAGGTCACCCGGATCGAGGAAGCAAAAGGCCGCGTGGCCGATGCCCTCCTTAGCCCCAATGAGTGGCAGCACTTCGGTGTCCGGGTCCAGGTCAACGTCAAAACGCTGTTTGTACCAGTGAGCAACCGCCCTCCGCATCTCGGGCAGGCCGTCGGTCTCCGGATACCGGTGGTTGGGAGGATCCTGCGAAGCCGTCAGCAGCCGGTCGATGATGGGCTGCGGCGTCGGGATGTCCGGGTCACCGATGCCGAAGGTCACCACGTCGGCGCCGGCAGCGCGTTTTTCGGCGATGATGCGGGAGATTTCAACGAATGGGTACGGGGCGAGCTTGCCGAGGCGTTGGGATAGGTTAGGCATGGTGCTCCTGGGTGGCTAGGGTACCGGGGTAAGTCTCACCTTTGGATATGATGAGGAAATTATACTCGTCGATGAACTTGGCGAGGGTGTAAGCAGGGTGGTGGCCGAGGGTTTTGGATAGATGGTCAGCCGGGTCGGCGATGCCGAGGTGAGCCAGAGCGTCCTTGCGAATAGACATCGCCGCCACGGTCATATTGTTGATAAAACTGGCATAGCGGGCGCCGGCCCCGGGGGTACCCGGTCGGGTTCCAGGGAAATAGGCTTGCTGGATGCTGTTGTCCCAAGGGAGAAACAACTCGGGGTTTACCACGGCAAGGATCTTTGAGGCGATAGTTGCGCTTACCCCTTTATCGGCCATCAGCCGATCGATTGCCCGCATCACCAGTGTCGCGTCCCAATCGTCAAGTCCGCCGTTATCGGGCAGTTCAGTCGTCAAATGCCTTAAAGTGCTGATAGCGTCGGGCACAGATTCCAATAATACTGGAGCAGTATCTTTGTAGGAGCGCCGGCTGTCCCAACGGTTGAGGAACTCCAGCAAGCGCTCGATTTCGTAATTGGAGCAGTAGCGTATCAGAGACTCGCGAAACTCGGAGGTATTCACCTTCCCGTAGGCGGCGTTGTAACGGGGCCCGTCCTTGTGTTGGTTGTACGCTTTCGCGGCCCATTGGATTTGAGCGTAGGTAGTGGGAGGTTCGGGAATTTCGTACCGCCGATAACCGGAAATACGAGCGGCCGGTTTTTTGATTGGAGGGGCTGGCCAACGCCGTCTCTGGTAAAAGTCGGCGAGAATAACCTCGTAGTCGGGGAAGTCAATGACGATTTTTAGCCGCGCCCCCATGGCGGTAGCGTAAGAACGCAGTTGCGAAACCCTGGGGTCGTCGCATTCTTCAAAGGTCAGCACGCCGGCCTCGTCAGTTTGCAGCGCTATCTCGAGTTCGGACATCGGGGTATCTTCCAACTCTCTCAGCATCCGCATCGGTACCACGGCGCAGGGTTCGTCCGGGGGTAGAGTGGCGTCGGTCTCGGCCTCTACTTCCGCGATGCGTTGCCGGCTCTCGGGAGATAAATTCCGATTCAGTTCGCTCCATTTATGCCGGCCACTCATCAGATTAATCCTTCTCTTTCCAGACGAGCGATGTGCGCATCATAGAGGTCAAGAGCTATGGGCCCATAGCTCTTATAAAAATCCATATCCCCGGTTTTGTCGCCCCCAATCAGGACAATTGCCGTTTCCCGTGGGTCAAACGCGTAGAAAACGCGCAATGGCCGACCAGAATTTTGACCCCTCAATTCGTGCAACGGATGACGTAATCCCTTAAGTGGCTTTGAATGAGGTCCGCTCAAACCACGTCCATAGAACGCGAGCCTATTGATTTTGCCGCGCAGAACGTCCTGCTCCCGCTCAGTAAGAGTATCCCACCACTGGTTGAACGCGTTCGTGTACTCAATCTCCCACGCCATTACGCGCCACTACACCGCCGCCGCAACCTCCGGCTGGAAGACCATCTCCCGCTCCAGCGTGAGCCAGTTGTATTCGTCGATGAATTTCGCCAGGCTGAATGGTGGGTTGATACCCAAGTCGGCGGAAAGGTGGCCAGCCGCGTCTTCAATCCCATGGTTGCTGCGAGCGTCCGCAGCTACCGACAGGGCAGCCATCCGCATGATGGTGAGGAATTGGGCGTAAGTAGCGCCGTTGGCTCGATCGTTGGGGAAATAGGCGTCTCTTATGCCGGCGCCCCAGGACACGAACAGTTGCGGGTTCAAAGCCGTCAAAAGGGCCGACGCCGCAGTGGGACCAACCCCGTTGGCCTCCGTAAGGCAATCGTACGCGCGCTCCACCACGGCCAGCGTGGCGCAGCGCAGGTCATCGAACTCCAACGCCGAAGCCGCCAGCGGTCCCACAAATGGGGTCGCCGCGCTTACCGCAGCGGCGATGCCGTCGGCCTTGGAGTGGGGAATGCGACATCCCCACTGGTTGACGTATCGCACCAGGGCGGACCAGTTGGCGGCGTCTCTGCCTTCCAACAACCCTTGCCGGAAATCAGGAGCCCGGGCGGCGATGCACAGGGCGTCATCTGCCAGGCTGCGGAACGCCTGCGAAGACCAGCGCAGTTGGTCGAAAGTGGTCGGGCCGGTTACGTAGTTGCTCATTCTGTCCAAACTCCGCTAAAAACTTCGGCCGCCGGACCTTCCAGGAAGACCTCGCCGTCGCCGTTCCATTCGATATTGAGAGTGCCCCCGGGCAAGCTGACCGCCACGCGGTCGCCGGTGTGCCCCAGCAATCGCGAAGCCACGGCAATGGCGCAAGCGCCGGTGCCGCAGGCCATAGTCTCCCCTGAACCTCGCTCCCACACCCGGGCATCAAGGTTGCCGTCTTCGCGTATATTCACGATCTCAAAGTTGACCCGCTTGGGAAAAATGGGATGTCGTTCCACCAGCGGCCCAATATTGCGCAACGGAAACTCCTCCACAGGCTGGTCGATGAAGGTCACCGCGTGGGGGTTCCCCATGGACACGAAAGTGAAAAACAGTCGGAAGTCGCCTGGATGGACCGCGTAATTGACGATGGGACCGGACTGGGTATTGATGGCAGGGTCAAGGTTAACGGGTATCTCCGTCGCCGCGAATTTTGGCTCACCCATGCTGACACGGGCCGAGCCGACACCTGTTCCATCGTAACGCGGGAAGACCGTGCGAACGCCCGCCAGAGTGTCCACGGTAACTTGCGTCGCAGTATGAGACACGATGCCCCGTTCAATCGCGTATTTGGCGAAACAGCGGATGCCGTTGCCGCACATCTCCCCTTCCGAACCGTCGGAGTTGAACATCCTCATTTGCAGGTCAGCCACTTCTGAATTCATCACCAAAATCAGGCCGTCGCCACCCACTCCGAAATGCCGGTCGCTGATTGTTCGGGAGAGGCTGCCCCAGTCACGTTCTGGCATCGACCGGGCGTCAATGTACACGTAGTCGTTGCCAGCGCCGTGCATCTTGGTGAATTCCATCGCCGGACTCCTGTCCCAATTTGACCGTTGGCCTTTACGGCGAGATTGTACCACACCCGGTTTCGGCCTCCAGGAAATCCCGCACCAGCAGCAGCGCTTGCTCTAATGGCAGAGTCTCCGTTGCATCCAGCCATGCGATGCGTTTGTCTGACAGCTTGAACCAGGTGTACTGCCGGCGCACCAGCCGGTGGGTTTGCGTCTTGGCGCGTGCCACCGCTTCGCACCGGGTCATCTCCCCCGCCAGGTATTCGCCAAGCTGCGTGTACCCCATTCCCGAGAGAGGGCCGCTGCCCAGCGTGTAGCCGGCTGCGGAGAGACGGCGAGCTTCGTCCAGCAGGCCAACGACCATCATCGCGTCAAACCGGGCGTCAATCCGATCGTACAACGCAGCGCGGTCGGCGGTGAGACCTATGACGAGGGTGCGGTAGGGCGGCTGGGAGCTTTTCTCGTCAGCGACTGTCCCTGGTCCGGTTGCGTGGACAATTTCCAATGCTCGAATGATGCGGCGGGTATTGTCGGGACCTACGGAGGCCGCCCGATGCGGGTCCAAACGGCACAACTCATTCCATAGGACATCCGTCCCCTCGATGGCGGCGCGTCGTTCCAGGTCGGCCCTGAGTTCTGCGTTTGGGGGCACCGCCGGTACGTTCCATCCTTCCAGCAACGCCCAGACGTACTGACCGGTTCCCCCACATAGGATAGGAAGTTTGCCACGAGCCTCTAAGTCCGCGATTGACTGCCGGGCCAATGGCAGGTATTCCCCCAAGCTGAGGGGAGCGCTGGGCTTGCGGATGTCGATGAGGTGGTGGCGGGCCGCCTGAAGTTCAATGGCAGTTGGCTTGGCCGTGCCGATGTCCATGCCGGTATAGACCTGACGGCTGTCCGCGTTGACGATTTCGCCGTCAAATCTTTGGGCCAGTTGGATCGCTAGTGCGGTCTTGCCCACCGCGGTGGGGCCGACGACGGCGATGAGGGGAAGTTGCGGGGACACGGCGCGGCTTTCAGGCTATCCCAGCCCACTCCGCGAGCGTGAGCGCTCGGATTCCCGTGCCTACTGAGCGGTTGACCAATGGCCCATCGTCGGTGATTAGTGGCGCATCTTCCTGCCGGGCCAGCACACAGAACAGAGCGTCATAGACGGCGATGCCCGCGCTGGCGGCGAAAAGCAGGGCTTCTTCCAGCAACTCGCTTTGTGGAAAGAGGCGGATGCCGACGGCTTGCAACATACTAAACGCGGGCATCAAGCCGCCAATATCAAGGTCACCCCGCTGCACCCGCTGCCACAGCACACTCGCGCATTCAACCAGAACATAGTCGGGCGCAATTAACTGTATCGCCGCGGAGCGATGCAACGAAACCATGTCGTCAACAGCATCGGAATATTCCTCAGTGAGGACATACTTGACCAGGGCGCTGGTGTCAATCGTATAGACATTCATAGGCCCCTATCTTCACTCTGACTTTGTACGTTATCCCGGCTGTTTTCAATCTGCAGCGCGGCGATGAATCTGGCTTCCAGTTCCTCCGGCGTGCTCCAACCTTCGAATGCAATGTCCTCTGCAACAGCCCGGGCAGCCCGCATCCGCACAACGATACTGCCGTGATACACACCCCCTCTCTGTTCCTGCTCATTCCTGAGTTTCCTGGCCATGCGTATCTCCTCGAACTCCGGGTCGGCGGCGATTCTGGCTTCCAGCTCTTCCGGCGTGGGGTAACGCCGGCGGGCCGCGCGCTCTTTTTCCGCCGCCGCCTCAACCAACTCGTCGGGCACTCGGATTTCGACTTCTACCTGCTGGCCTTCCGCCAGGCCGGTAGGTATATCCAACTCTATGGTCTGTCCTTTGATTACGCCGCGCAATTTCATATTGCACCCCGCAGCACCGGCAATTATGGTTCTCGTCAGTTCAGCATTGATTGTGGCTGGCCGGCTGCACTGCGTCAAGACGGCTCGGACACTTCCTACAACCGGCGGTTGGATACTACCGGCTCCGTCGCCAGCAGCCGGCGCAGGCCCGCTAAGTTGGGCAGGCCCAGGATTGCGGCGATACCGTCGTCCAGACGCCGCCGCGCTGGACATTGGGCCATTGCCGGCAGACGCTCAAACTCTTCCTCCGCCATCCGGTCAAACAGTTCTGATAAACGCTGAACCTGTGCGTGCGAAATCGCCCGCATGTCCAAAACTGGCAATTGCTCCAGGTCTGCTTTCTTTATGGCAACCCAGCCGCCCTCTGTACTGGTGCGCTCCGCCAAAGTGGTAAGTAGACCGATGCTGGAGTTCAGCCAGACTGCTAGTGCCTTCTCGATCAACACATTAATACGGCGAACTACGAATCAGTGCCTTCTCGATCAACTTTAACTGGCCACCAAACGTTGGACAGCACTCGTGTATCCGAGCGCATTGCGACTACTCTGGCAGTGTCGAGCCGCAGCCGTTCGGCGACGAGGAGCCGCCCCGCCTTTCGGCCATAGCTGTTCAACATATTGAGGCCGACTGACCCGAGCTTCGGGTTGACTAATGCGTGAGCCAAGTAAGCGTCCGGCGCGCATAGCGATAGACGTTACGCTCGCTCGGTGTCGTGTCCCCTACCATCGGATAAGCGGTTACGGAACCAGTCCTGTCAAACCCATCAACAAGACGGCGGCGGTCGGGGCCCACTTGGCCGAGTTCGTCAAGCCGGCACAGTGGAACATCAGCCGTAGCCGGTTCGCCTGGAACCCAAACCTGTCGATTGCCCAGCAGCCGCAGCGCGCTGCGGGTCAGGTCAGCGCGAGCAAATTGCACGCCGGCCCATTTCTTGCCGGTGATTTGCGATTCGGCGATTGCGACCATCTCGCCAACGTGCTGCCCGTCAACCGTGAGCAGCGCCGTCCCGGTCTCCTCAAGTTTCGCCGGGGTAGTCATAGCGACGGCCTGCGCCATTCGGTGAGCGTCCAAAACGCCGTCCGGGTTTTGCCAGAGGTTGACGAAAGTAGTGCGATGCTCAACATCGTCGTCCTTTCCGGGGCGGCGGGTGGCGATGAGCAAAGCTTCGGAAAGGTCGGTACTGTCGGAAAAGTTCCAGCGCAAGGGGTCGTGGAACACGATTACCGTATCCAGCGTAAAGTCGCGCTCAATGAGCGAACGGGTCTGCTGCCAGGATGGTCCGGTGCATACGGTGGCCGGCAGTACCAGGGCCAGCCGTCCCTCGCCGGGCCGCAGCTTGGGCGAGGCCGCCGCCACGAACGCCGCGCCCAGGCCGGCGGTAGCAGAGGCTGGACGCGATTTGAGGCGTCAGGAAAGTTCCTTTTGCAACTGCCGCCGCTCGGCTGCGGGCAGGCTGCCGAACAGCAGATTGCCGCCTACCGAGCGGGTGAACGGCGGATTCATAATCGCCAAATCCAGGTCGGGCAGGCGCGCCGTAACTCCCTCGGCAACGCCCCGCACGCCGCCGCCGGATACCCGCTCCGCGGCCAGCGTAACCACCCCGGTACTCTCTGCTGACAGGGCGAACTGGACCGCCACCTCGTCCTCTCCCAGGAAATCCAGCGAACCCAGCGACACGTTATCGCCGGCCGCTCCCAGCGGCATCACGTAGAGATTCATCCGGTCAAACTGGATATCCGGGTTGAGCATCGCCAGACTGGTAGCGGCGAAATGCACGGCGGAAAGCTGCACGTCGTAGCCATGCAGCGCCTGCTCCACCATCGCCTTGTGCAGCAGGCCGGACTGCTGCCCACCGGCGACGGTATGGCGCCGTTCCGCCTCGGCGGCCACCGCCATCAGCAGCGTGCCGGTGCCGCAGGCCAGGTCGGCCACGTTGAGCGCGGCGGGGAACTCGTGGTCGCTCCAGTCAACCTGCGGCGGCCAGTCTTGAAACACCAGGCGAGACAGCAGAGTCGCCGCCGGCACCGAGGTGTAGTAGGCGCCGGTGAACTTGGCGTCGGTGAGCAGGGTATGGAACAGCCGCCCGGACAGGTCGTGCCCTTCCAGCCGGCGGGTGTCTTCCATAGCCTTGACCAGCGACGCAATGGCCGACCGCTGCATATCCGCCGGCCCATCGCCAAGCACGTCGATGATGCTGGCCGCCAGGTCGAACACCGGCACGTAGTCAATGCTGTCGCAGATATGCCGCCAGGCGTGGCGCAGGCTGATAAGGTTTTCGCCCAACGTCTCGCTGACGGTAGGGACGTTTTCGTTGGCGGCGGCGAGGCGGTCCTGAAAAGCCAGGGCGTTGAAAAGCACCAGGCAGCCGATGCGTAGCGCAGCGGCGCGGTCTTTTTCCAGGTCAGTTTTGGCGATGATGTCAGCCACGCGGCGGGCCAGGCGGGCGTGCCGGGCGATTTGTTGTGCAGCATGTTCCACGGCGTACTCTACAACTCCCGCCGCGGCCACTACCCGGTCCACGCCCTCCAGCTCCAGCGGCAGGGCGCGCAGTTGGTCAGCGATGTCGGCTGCGGAGCCGCTACGGATGCGGCGCTCCGGCGCGGCTTTCCCGCGCGTTCCGTGCAACCACCACTTCAAATCGGTGGCCGTCGCCAGCGCGGCCTGGGTATTCTCGAGACGCTTCAGCCGGTCGGGGTAGAGGACGCCGATGGCGGCCAGAGTGTCGGGAAAGGCTGGCAGCCGGTTGTCCAGCTGGGTTTCCAGCAGGCCGGCGGCATCGTCCCACTTGCACTCCAGCAGGGCGGAATCGCCGGTTTTCAGCTCGATGCGAATATCAGGCGCACCCTGGCGACTGCGGCGTTCGGCGCGGGCCTTGATGCCGCGCTCCCGCAATAGCTGGGCAAGCAGGGTATTGACCGCTTCCTCGCGAATGGTTTCTGTGGGGAGCGGCGGCGTAGTCACATTATCCCGCAAACGCCCGCGCTACGCTCAAAAAGGTTGCGGCATCCAAACTGGCCCCGCCTACCAGAGCGCCGTTTATGCTGGCGACTGCGGCAAATTCCCCAGCGTTGCCGGGGTTCACGCTGCCTCCGTACAATAACGGAGTGGATTCGGCGATTTGCGCTCCAAGAGCGGCAGCAATGGTCGGCCTGACCGCGCCGCCCATGATGGCGTCGGCGATCTCTGGAGTAGCGGCCCGCCCGGTTCCGATGGCCCAGACCGGTTCGTAGGCAATCGCAAATTTGCCGTCGGCGCTCTCGGGATCGAGATCCGTCAGCGCATTTACCACCTGCCGCCGGATCACCTCAGCGGCCTGACCGGATTCCCGCTCGTCCAGGGTTTCGCCGACGCAGACAATGGGGCGCAGACCGTGGGTCAGGGCGGCGGCGGTTTTTCGTCCCACGGTCTCGTCGGTTTCGCCGAAAAACTGGCGGCGTTCCGAGTGTCCGATGATTACGTAGTCGCAAAGGCCAACCAGCATGGGTGCGGCAACTTCGCCGGTGAAAGCCCCGCTGTCGTCGGCGTGCATATTCTGAGCCGCCACCGCGACACCGCTGCCGGACACCGCGTCCCGCACCGCCGCTAGCGACACAAATGGCGGGCTCACGACGATTTCCACGCCGCCAATGCTCGCCGCTCCAGCGGCAATGGACGCGGCCAGCGCCACACCGGAACCGAGGTCCGTGTTCATCTTCCAGTTGCCGGCAACAATGTTTCGAGGCACAGCCATCAAAAATTCCTCTCGGTATCCTGAACCTACGGTCCGAACTTAGCCAGTTTCCCGGAGTGCGAAAGGGCGAGCAGCATGATGGTTTCCGCGGGTATGCGCCCCAAGGAACCCTGAGCGCATGCCCGTTCGTTGAAGCCGTCCACCCCTTCGCCCAGCGTTAATGGAGAGTGCAGCAGGAACGGAACCGGATGCCAACTGTGGGAAGCCATGATCGCCGGGGTGGCGTGGTCCCCGGCAACCATCAGTACGTCGGGCTGCAAATCGAGGATGCGGGGGATGTGGACATCCAGCTCCTCTAGCCGTTTCACTTTGCCATTAAAATCTCCATCCTCGCCGGCGGCGTCGGCGGGCTTGTAGTGGATGAAGAAGAAATCGTGGTCGTTCCAATTGGCATACAAGGTGTCCACCTCGTCGCCAAACGTCATGCCGGTGGGAATGATTTGCATGTTGGCAACGGAGGCGATGCCACGATACATGGGATAGGCGGCGATGGCGGCGGGATTGAGGTGATAGACCTGGCCGAAATCGGGCAAATTGGGCAACTGCGCCCAACCGCGTAGGAGGACCATGTTGGCCGGCTGTTCCTCGGACAGGATACGGCCGGCTTCGGTAACGAACTGCTGGACGATTGCCGAAGTGCGCTCGGCCTCCGGTGTCAGGGCGCGGGCCGGACGGGGAGTCATGCCTTCCCGCTGCGGGTCGGTTTCCTCGACCTGTTCGGATAGACCCCCTCCGCGCAAACGCAGGACGAATCGGTAATCCTGCACCGGGAAAACATCCACCTGCACTCCGGGGATTTCGATACGGTCCAGGCGTTCGCACAAGGGGGCGCTCAGTTCCGTAGCGATGCGGCCCGCCCTACGGTCTGTGAGCCGGCCGTCGTCGTCAACCGTGCAGAAGTTTCCGCGAGCCGCCACGTCGCCGGGGAGCAAATCAATGCCGATCCCCAAAGCCTCCAACGCGCCCCGCCCAATGAGGTACTTCAGGGGATTGTAGCCAAAGAGCGCCAGGTGGCCGGGGCCGCTGCCCGGCGCGATGCCGATCTCTACCGGAGTCGTCAAGCCGCAGGCGCTGCGTTGGGCCAGTGCGTCCAGGTTCGGGATGTTTGCGGTTTCCAGTTCCGACTTGCGAGTGTCAGGATGGGGCAAACCGCCCAGCCCGTCGGCGACCAACAGCACAATCTTCGAGGGGGTGCTGGCGATGCTGTCGTGGATCTGTTCCAGGTCAATCATGTTCGCTCCGAATTTGCTCGAAACATCAGGCGTCTGGAATGGCGGCGATGCCGGGTAGCGTTCGCCCTTCCAGGAACTCCAGTGACGCCCCGCCTCCCGTGGAAACGTGGGTCATCTGGTTCATCAATCCCAGCGCTTCGACTGCCTCTGCGGTGGATCCGCCGCCGACCACCGTGGTCGCGCCAGGCAGCCCGGCAATGCTATCCGCGACCCGCCGCGTCCCGGCCTTGAATCGGTCCATCTCAAAAACCCCCATGGGGCCGTTCCACAGGATGGTTTTGCATCCGGCCAATGTCTCAGCGTAACTGCCGGACGTAATTTCGCCTATGTCCATGATGTACCAGCCATCAGGCACGCCATCGGCGGGCACCGTGTTCACAGCGCCGGGTTGGACCGTGAATTCGCTGGCCGCGACCACGTCGGCGGGTAGGTGGACGGTCACGCCACCGTCCTGCGCTCGCTGCAACACGTCCCTGGCGAAATCCAACCGGTCTTCTTCAACCACGGACGCGCCGACGGATTTACCCGCGGCGGCGAGAAAGGTCACTGCCATGCCGCCACCGATGAACAAGTGGTCCAGACGCGATAGCAGGTTTTCCAACACCAAGATTTTGTCGCTCACCTTGGCCCCGCCCATCAGCGCGGCCAACGGCCGCTCGGGATCAACCAGCGCCAGGCCCAGTGATTCAACTTCCTTCTGCGTCAGCAATCCCATGGCCGTGGGCAGGTGTTCGGGTATTCCCACGGTGGAAGCGTGGGCCCGGTGCGCGACGGCAAAAGCGTCCATCACGAAGCAGTCGGCCAGCGAAGCCAGTTCGGCGGCGAATGCGTCGTCGTTGCTCTCTTCCCCTTCGTGAAACCGCAGGTTTTCCAGCAGGCAGATCTCCCCGGGCGACAATTGGGACACCCGCTCCGTCACCGCCGGTCCCACGCAATCCCGCAAGGATGCCACCGAACGGCCCAGCAGGATCGCCAACCGATCCCCAACCGGCTTCAGGCGAAGACTCTCATCCACTCGGCCCCGGGGACGGCCCAAGTGTGAGCAGAGCACAATGCGGCACCGTTGGTCCACTAGGTACTGAATGGTGGGCAGAGTGGCGCGGAGGCGCTGGTCGTAGTTGGCGATGGCCTCGACGCCCTGCTCAATCGGCACGTTAAAATCCACGCGCACCAGTACAGTCTTGCCGCTTACGTCGAGTTGGGAAAGGGTGCGCTTGCTCATTTCGCTACCTGTGGCAAATTTAGTCTGACCTCTGGCCGATGACCCATTCGGTCGCCCACTGCAAGGATTGAGGATGTTGGAGTTGTATGCCGCCGGTGGTCGCGGCGGCTTCGGCCTCTCCCAAAAATTGAGAAACCTTTTCGTCGGCGTACTGGCGAGACCCGACGTCGTCCAGGATCGCCACTATGCGGGGCGGGTCGCCGGGTTCCAGGACGCGCTTCATGTAGATGCTGCCCAACTCCCGCTTCGCCGACGTGGGCGAATGCTGCAGCGCGTGTATGAGTGGCAAGCTCTTTTTCTTGTTGAGGACGTTGGCCGGTGTATATCCGTCGCCGGTCTGTCCCCACAAGTCAGCGATGTCATCACGAATTTGTAGCGCGACGCCCAGGTTTTTGCCCCAAGCGCTCAGGGCATTCGCAGTTTTCTCGTCTCCGCCCACGGCCAGCGCACCCAGTTGGGCCGCGCACCCGGTCAAAGCGCCCGATTTGCGGCCCACCATATCCAGATAATCGCCTTCCGACACCATCAGTTGATCCTGATACGTCAGGTCCATGTACTGGCCTTCACACAAGGTCAGGCACGCCTGATCCAACGACCGCAGGGCGGTCAAAACGGTGGTCGCCGGAGCGCCGGTTTCGGACAGCCGCATCAACGCCGCGCGGGCCAGGGCGTGGAGGCCGTCGCCCGCGTTGATGGCTTGAGAAGGACCCCAAACCCACCAGATGCTGGGCCGGTCGCTGGATTGGTCAATGCGTCCCGCCTGGACGTCGTTGTGAACCAGCACAAAATTGTAGGCGAGTTCGATGGCTGCCGCAGCGGATACTGAAGCCTCATAACCACCGGAAACCGCGTCAGCGGCCGCCAGCGTCAAAACGCCGCCATGGTGCAGCGGTGTCAGGGATTTTCCGGCATCGTTGCCGCGTTCGTCCACCCAACCCAGGTGATACCGGAGCAGGTCATACAGCATCCCTTCGTGCCCGCCGAATGACGAGCGCAACTCGGCGTCCACGGCTGCGCGATAGCGGTCGTATGTATCGGTGGAAGTGATAGCGTTCCCTCTACCGGCGCACGTCTGCAATACCGATGGTCCCGAGGATGGCTTGGTAAGGCACGGCGCCCTCCCTAAGCAGGGTCGTTCCCTCAGCGGACACGGCCACGATGGTGCTGGCGATACCCCGAGGTTGTGGCCCGGCGGCAATGATACCATCCACTCGTGAAGCGAGGATTCTTTGCAGCTCCGCAACCTCGGTTATGTCAGGTTCGCCGCTGCGGTTGGCGCTCGTTCCGGTAATGGGCCGTCCCAGGGCTTCAGCTAAGGCCAACGGCACCGGATGGTCCGGCATTCGCACGGCGATGGTGTCGCGGCCGGCGGTCAAACGTTCAGGGATCCCCGATTTGGCCGGCAGCACCATGGTCAACGAACCGGGCCAGTAGGCATCGGCCAATCGCCGAGCCAGCGAGTCCAAGGCTGCGTCCACCTCCGCCACGTGCATCGCCTGCTCCCAACCGGACACCAGCACCGGCAGCGGCATATCGGCCGGCCGACCTTTAGCGGAGTACACACGCTCCAACGCTTCTGGATTCAGGGCGTCCGCCGCCAATCCGTAGAGCGTGTCCGTCGGTATAGCGACTACTCCGCCAGCGGATAGCCGCTCGGCGGCCTGGGCGATATCGATTTCGTAGTCCATGACGGGATTCATTGTACCATCGGGTGGAGATTTGGCGCCGGATTTCAGGCGGCGTAAGGTAGGTGAGCCGGGCCTCTTTGGTTAGCCGACGCGGCGAGGAATTGTCCCACATTCCGCTGTTGCCTCCGGCTCAGCGGTTTTTCGTATATGGCGTCAACGTGGGCGTGGGTTTGTTCACTGGGGGCATCAACCACTTGGACAGTTCCCGACTCTACGAGTTCCTGCGCTGTTATCTCCAAGACTGCGGCTGATGGATGCGCCCCGTTCCGGGTATATTCCAAGTGGCACCGCCGCGCCGTGGTCCGGGCGCCGTCATTCAGCGAAAGGGACAGATGGCAACCCGTATCCTGCAACACAAAGGCCGGGGACAGTGCCCGGCCCTCCTGGAAATTGTTGGGGTGTACTTGGCGGTAGTAGGGGCCGCCGGTGGTTATGGTTGGGTTGTCGTGAGGACAGACCGAAGGCATTCCCACCCTTCCTCCGTGTCCAGGTCGAGTTCAGTGGCCGATACTGGTTCTCCTTGACTGGCAGGCCAGGGATCGTACCAGGCCTTGTGGTTCTCGGCATCCACAGTCAGCGTGTTGCACTCCGTGTCGGACTGCCATTCCATGATGAACAGCCCTTCGTCCCAGTCGAAACCGATGAAAGGTTGGGGAAGGTCATCGCCCCAATAAAGGGCCATCACTCGCTTCAACCATTGGGCTTGGTCCAGCCGGCACTGGCGTAGCTGTTGCTCGTGTGGCTCGTGCAGCGCCAACTGGTCGATGCGCTCTGCTACCGCAGTTTTCGGCTGAAGAAATCTTCCGCGGGATTGCTGCTCTGGCGACTGGTTGTAACTCACCGAGGTCATTACTGTTCTCCCGCAGTTCAGCTTTCGCCGATTTTCTGCTCAATGATTTGCCTCATATCAGGGATGAGGAGCAACTGCTCAGCCAGAAATCTCTTGTTGTCTTCAGCATTCGTTTTGCGTTCGTTGACTATGGCATCGTAATCAAAACCCATTAATTCGCAAAATTCCCGGCCGGTCCATACCATACTCTCGTCAATAGTGCGCTTGAAGCCAGTCACGATGGCTTGCTTGTCATTTTGGTTAAATGAGCACACCTTAACTGTAGTGGAATAAGGCAAGGTGGAACCGACATTGGTACTGAACGCCGTCAGGTTGCTCACTTCACCACTGGATTTTTTGGTGTCAAATTGGTCGCCGTCCTTCAGTTCTACCACAAAACAGAGGCGTTTCGCTCCGCCTCTTACAAATACCAAGTAATCAGGTTCGGCGCTTGAAAACTGGATCCTACTTGATTTCTTAATGACCGATTTGCTGGCTATGAATACCCCATCGACACCGTTGGACAAAAATTCATCCAAATCATCAATTGCAGTCCCGTTTGCGGACGATACCCGGCTGATGATGTGCTCGAGTTCGGTTCCCGCCCTGATGCTAGTTGCGTGGATGCGAGACACCAACGCTCCTATGTCAGCGTCGTTGAACAGCCGTGCATATCCACCATCTCTGCGACCAGGATTGCTTTCTTCGATTCTGACCATGAGCATCCGTCACAATCCATCTATGACGTCGCAACCCAGAAACTGCCGTTCAACCTGCTGCGCCGACGTCAACACCGAATAGCTTCCAGCTGCCGGGTCAAGCACTACGTCGCCAGGGTCAGTGACTGCCTCAATCAACGCCGCCTGCAACTCTACTGGCTTGGGGTGGACAGCACCGAGCCTTGGCACCGATTCGGTCCAAACGTCCGGGATGTCGTGCCGCTGCCACACGCCCTTGGCCCTTCTGGGAGGTTTCTGCAAGACTAACAGATACTCGCCATAGCGCCGGGTTCGGTATCCCATGCCCATACGGCCTTTATTCCACGTTATCAGGTCAACCACTTCCAAGCCCCACTCGTCAACCCATGAACTGACGCCGGTGCACAGATGGTACTTGTCCACCCACAGGAACAGGTGCCCGGACGGTATCAGCGCGGCCTCAATTCCGGCGATGAACAGAGCGATAGTCTCTTCGCTCATCTGGGGCAATGCCGACCGGGCTCGACCCCGGCTGACGCCCTCGTTACCGTATTGCATTTTGTCCAGTATGCCCCGGTACTGGGGGTCGAAAATGCAAAGGGGCACCGATGCCGGCTCCAGCCCCGCCAGCAAATCAAGCCCGTCGCATTGGTGGCGCTGATTCAACGGCAGGGGCCACTCGCGCACAGTATGATTGTCTGGGCGCGGTTCTCTGGTCGTCGCAAAAACCGTCATCATTGCATCCCTAGGGCGGATCGCGCGCGTATTCTATCAGGGATGGCACACCAGGCCACGGTTCGCTGGTGAACGCTTTCCCGCGTTGTGCTAATATTATCGCCGAAATCGCACCAGCCCGGCAGGGATTTATGAGCAGCGCAGCGCAGCCCGACGCCATCGCAGTCATCGACTTCGGCTCTCAGTACACCCACCTGATCGCCCGCCGAGTGCGAGAGTTGCAGGTCTATTCCGAGATAATCCCGGCGACCGCCGGCGCGGCGGCAGTTGACCACCTGAATGCCCGGGGCATAATCCTCTCCGGCGGCCCCGCCAGCGTTTACGACGCGGGCGCTCCAGTGATACAGGATTGGGTGTTGGGTTGCGGGTTGCCGGTTCTCGGCATCTGCTACGGGATGCAGGCGATGGTTCATCAGCTTGGCGGTTCGGTCGCGCCCGGTGATATGCGGGAGTACGGACACGCCGACCTGCTGGTTGGGGATACTCCCAGCAGGTTATTGTCAGGCTTGGCCGGCTCGATCCCGGTTTGGATGAGCCATGGCGACCGCGTGGCGACTCTGCCAGCCGGCATCACCGCTCTGGGGCGCACCGCGAACACCGATTGCGCCGCCGTGTCCGACGGTCAGCGCTGGTATGGCCTGCAATTTCATCCTGAAGTGCAGCATACCCCCGACGGCATGACGATTTTGCGCAACTTCGTCCGGGACATCTGCGGCTGTTCGGGCGCATGGACCCCCGGCAACTTCGTCGCTGACACCGTGGAACGGGTACGAACCCAGGTCGGCGACGATCGCGTTATCTGCGGATTGAGCGGCGGCGTGGATTCGTCGGTGGTCGCCGCCCTGCTGCATCGAGCGATCGGGCCGCAGCTTACTTGCATTTTCGTTAACAACGGCCTGTTGCGACACGGCGAATCCGAGCAGGTGCAGGAGACCTTCCACCAGAACCTGGGACTTGACCTGCGGTACGTCGACGCCTCCGAGCGTTTTTTGGACGGTTTGGCCGGCGTTACCGACCCAGAGACGAAGCGAAAAACCATCGGCGGGGAATTCATCAGGGTATTCGAGGATGCCGCAGCCGAAATTGAAAACGTGAAGTGGCTGGCCCAGGGAACCCTGTACCCCGACGTCATAGAAAGTGAAACCCCGGAAAACCGGGCGTCGGCGCGCATCAAGACCCATCACAACGTGGGCGGGCTTCCCGAGCGCATGAACTTCGGCTTGGTGGAACCGCTGCGTTTTCTGTTCAAAGACGAAGTTCGAGCCGTAGGTCTGGAATTGGGCTTGCCCGACGACATCATCTACCGGCAACCTTTCCCCGGGCCGGGTCTGGCGATCCGCATCATTGGCGAGGTGACGCCGGAGCGGGTGGAGTTGTTGCGTGACTGCGACCGCATCGTGCTGGAAGAGATCTACGACGCCGGGTTGTACCGCGACATCTGGCAGAGCTTCGCCGTCCTCACCGACAACCGCACCGTCGGAGTGATGGGCGACTACCGCACTTACGGCTACGCGTGCGCCATTCGCGCCGTGAATTCCGAGGACGCAATGACCGCCGACTGGGTGCGTCTCCCTTATGACGTGCTCGCCCGCATCAGCAACCGCATCGTCAACGAGGTTGACGGCGTAAACCGGGTGGTCTATGACATCACCAGCAAACCGCCCGGCACCATCGAATGGGAGTAGGAAACGGTGCGCGTCATCGTAGTGGGTTCCGGTGGACGGGAACACGCCCTGGCGTGGCGGTTGCATTCCTCGGATTCCGTGTCGGAGGTTTACGCGGCGCCCGGCAATTCGGGAACTGCCGGTCTTGGTACCAATCTTCCAGTGTCTGACACCGACGTTGACGGCATCGTGTCGGCGGCAATCGACCTGCACATCGGACTGGTGGTGGTCGGGCCGGAAATCCCGCTGGCGCTGGGTTTGTCCGACCGTCTGTCCGCAGTGGGAATCCCCGCCTTCGGGCCGAGCCGGGCAGCGGCGCGTTTGGAATCCAGCAAGGGTTTTGCCCGCAGCGTCATGGACGCCGCCGGAGTGCCCGGCCCGGGCTACCGGGTTTTCCAGAGCGTTGCCGGCGCTCTCAATTATGTGGACTACCATGACCGCCCCGTCGTGGTCAAAGCCGATGGCCTGGCAGCCGGCAAAGGCGTCGCCATGTGCGCAACCCGCGAAGACGCCAAAATCGCTATCCGGGCCAGCATGGAAGACCGGATATTCGGTGATTCCGGGGAAACCGTTGTCATAGAGGACTGGCTGCGTGGCCCAGAAGTGAGCGTGTTCGGTTTCACCGACGGCGAAAACCTCTCGACGGTAACCGCCGCCACGGACTACAAACGGGTGGGAGAGGGCGACGTTGGCCCGAACACCGGCGGCATGGGCAGCTACGGGCCGCCGCATTTTTGGAACGCCGAGTTGGCCGAAGAGATCCGTCAACGCTTCATGCTGCCCGTAATCAAGGTACTGGCCGACCGGGGCGCTCCGTATCGCGGCGCTTTGTACTGCGGCTTGATGATGACCAACGACGGGCCCAGGGTGCTGGAGTTCAATTGTCGATTTGGCGACCCGGAAACCCAAGTAATCATGCCCCAGTTGCTCAGCGACCCCGTGGATGCAATGCTGGCCTGCGCCACTGGCAGCCTTGACGACGCTGAACCGGTCCGATGGTCGGAACGCCCCGCCGTGGCGGTAGTTATGGTATCCGGCGGATACCCGGGCACCTACCAAACCGGCCATCCAATCACGGGCTTGGAAGTCGATGCGGACCATCCCGACAGCATCGTGTTCCACGCCGGAGCTCGGCTGTCGGACGACGGCAACACGGTCGAAACATCAGGCGGTCGTGTCCTGTCTTGCGTCGGTCTGGGAAACAGCGTAGCGGAGGCACGGGAACGGGCCTACCGTCGGGCGCAGACTATTGCCTTTGCCGATGCCAATTACCGGCGGGACATCGCTGAAAGCCTGGCAACACAAACGGTCGTTACATAGCCTCCCGCCTTCGTCTCATGGTTACGCGTTCCACCGATGCAACGATGCCAGACTGGTCCGCTTTGGCGAACGATTTTAGTCGAGCGGTCTCCGATGGAAGTCTGGACACATTCCGACGGCGCCGTTGGGCCAAGGCGGAAGAATTCCGAGCGTGGTTGCGGGAAGATGCTTTGCCCGCGCTCACTGAAAAGCAGGCCGCGGCACTGTACCGCGGAGCCGGCGGCAGACAGATCGCCCGGTTTCGTGCCAATCCCATTGCCGACGTGCGTGATGCTGTCGATTTTCTTCTCTACGACACCATCAAGCTCGAAAACCGCTTTGAAGAATGCGCCCTCGAAACTGGCGGATTCGGATTGGCCGGCGCCGGCAGGGAGTGGCCCTCCTACCTGCTGGCCTTGCGGGACCCTACACTGTTTGCCCCGTGGAACCCCCACACCGAGCGCACCCTGCGCCGGTTTGGTATGCTCCCGTCTGGATTCAACCGAGGACACCCCGGCCTGTGCTACATTGACGTGCTGGATATTTTGGCCAATTTAGCTCAGACACTGCGCCTCCCCGACTTTCGCGCCGTTGACGAATTCTGCTACCTTAACGGCCGAAACGCGAGAGCGCCGGCGCAATAGCCTGGCCCGCAACGAAACTGGAGGAAGTACCAATGCCCTGGCTGGATGAGCTGCACCGCCTTCGAGTGCGCGTTGACAACGAAGGTTACGGTAAGCAGATGTCCGACGCGGCCGACCGGCGAGGTTTGCTGGAACGATTCGCGGCACAACTCGCCGTCGACGGTTTGCTCAACCAGATGAACGACATCCTTTTGGGCGGCGGAGCTCGGCTAGTAGTAAATCGCTCCTGGGAGTATGAGTTTGACGAGGACGATCTGTCTGACGAAGACGACGTGGACGAAATCGTGTACGTCCTGTTCTGGCATGACGGCGAACCTGTCGAAATCGAAGTTCGCGTTGGCATCGATGAGGACGACTCCGGGTACGTTTTGGTGGATGAAGAAGAAGTTGACGACGATACCGAGGCCATTCAAACTGCCCTTCTGGACTCCTTCCGGGACATCGCGGACATCGTCGAGAGCTGACCGGAACCAACGTCGGCTCTCGTTTCATGGCCGGCCGGGGCCACCAGAGTTGACTGCACAAATTGAGGAAACAAGACAAGGAGTAGGGTTTTGCCACTGGTAGGAGTAGTAATGGGCAGCGCCTCTGATGAGGACGCCGTCCAACCCACCCTCACTACGCTGGAATCACTGGGCGTCGATTACGAAGTCCGCGTGATGTCCGCCCACCGCACGCCGGAGCGCGTGCATGAATACGCCTCCACCGCACGGGAACGGGGCCTTGAGGTGCTCATCGCCGCGGCAGGCGGCTCCGCCGCTCTGGGCGGCGCGTTGGCGGCGCAGACCACACTGCCCGTCATCGGCATCCCGCTAACCTCCAGCGAGCTCAACGGATGGGACGCTCTGCTGTCCACCGCCCAGATGCCGCCCGGTATTCCCGTGGCGGCCATGGCCGTCGGCAGTTGGGGAGCGCGCAACGCGGCCTACTACGCCGCTCAGATTTTGGCCATCAAGCACGACACCATCCGCCAGGCCGTCGAGCAATACCGGCAGTCCCTCCGTGAGCGCTAACCCCAACCCGGCCCGCCATCGTCCGCCGGCGGTGTTGACCGATTTCGACGACACCGCCGCAGCCCAGAACGTGGCGGAGTTGCTGTTGCGTCAGTTCGGTAGCGCCACCTGGACCGAAGTGCGTGAGCGGTTTCGGTCCGGCGAACTGACGCTGAAGGACTACCAGGAAATAACCTTCCTCGATATGCAGGCTCCCCAAGAGGAGTTGCAGGCGTACGTCCGCCAGCACGCCTGTTTCCGCCCCCATTTCGATGAACTTTGGCATTTTTGCCGGGATCACAACATACCCATGTGCATCACCAGCCAGGGTTTGGACTTCTACGTCCAGGCGTTGCTGGACGGCTGCGGCCTTTCGGAAATTCCAGTGTACGCCGTGGTTGCTCAATTCGACACTGAAGGGCGCATCACCGGATACCGTTACGACTTCCCGTATCCCGACGCCCCGGAACTGGGTAACAGCAAAGCCCTGATGGTCCAGCGGTTCCGCGATAAGGGATACCATGTGTTCTACATGGGCGACGGTCGTTCCGACTTCGAGGCCGGCGAGGTGGCGGACACCGTCTTCGCCCACCGCCAGATGGCCGCCATGTGCGATGAAGCCGGCATTCCGTTCACTCCCTTCACAGACTACGGTCCGGTGCTGGAGTCGGTGCGGGAATACGTAAGCAGGCAAACCTAGTCGCCCGTGACGGCTGTGATAAAATGTTGATCCGTTTTGAAAATTCGCGGAGGCGACGCCGTGATTGATCGCTATTCCAGGCCCGAAATGAAGCAGGTCTGGTCGGACGAAAACAAATACCGGATGTGGCTCGACGTGGAACTGGCCGTGTGCGAGGCTTGGACGGAAGCCGGGGTAGTTCCGCTGGAGGATATGGCATTGCTGCGTGGCGCGGCATATAACCATCAGCGAATGATGGAGATTTTCGAGACGACGCGCCACGACGTTACCGCTTTCCTGCGTTCCATCACCGAAACCCTGGGCCCTGAAGGCCGTTGGTTGCACCTGGGCATGACATCATCGGACATGCTGGACACCGGCCAGGCGTTGCAGCTGGTCGCCGCGGCCGACCTCCTGCTGGCGGAAATCGACGCCGCCATCGCCGCTGTCAAGGAACAGGCCATCCGCCACAAAGACACCCTCATGATGGGGCGCACCCACGGCGTCCACGCCGAGCCCATGACCTTCGGCCTGAAGCTGGCGTTGTGGTGGGACGAGCTGCGCCGTCAACGTGAACGGATGGTGGCCGCTCGGGAATCCATCCGCGTTGGAAAAATTTCGGGAGCCGTCGGAACCCATGCCACCATCCCGCCGCACATCGAGGAACGGGTTTGCCACCATTTGGGTTTGGATGTTGCCCCCGTGTCCAACCAGGTCGTGCAGCGCGACCGCCACGCCCACTTCATTACCACCTGCGCCCTCGTCGCCGCCTCGTTGGAGAAGTTCGCAACTGAGATTCGCGGCATGCAGCGCACCGAAATTCACGAGGTTGAGGAACCTTTCGGAGCCGGACAGACCGGCTCGTCATCCATGCCTCACAAGCGAAATCCCGAGCTGACCGAACGCATTTGCGGTCTCGCGCGCACCATCCGCGGGAATGCTGTCCCCGCCCTGGAAAACGTGGCTCTGTGGGGCGAACGCGACATCAGCCATTCGTCGTCCGAGCGCATCATCCTGCCCGACACCTGCCTGATGCTGGACTACATCCTTAGCATTTTCACCCACGTCGTCAGCGGATGGCGCGTTGACACCGACCGGATGTGGCAGAACCTGGAAAGCAGCCGTGGCCTGATTTTCAGCCAGCGCGTGCTCCTTGCGCTGGTCGAAGAAAAAGGACTGTCCCGGGAAGCCGCCTACGACATCGTACAGCGCAACGCCATGCGCGCTTGGGACGACGACCAGGATTTCCGCGTCCTGCTCAAGACCGACCCGCAGGCCGCCGGGCATCTGTCCTCCCGGGAAATGGAGGATCTGTTCGACTATGGCTACTACACTCGCTACATTGACGACAATTTCCAGCGTATCGGGTTGCTGCCGGCCCCGGTACTTGCGTGAAACCATCCTATTGACCCCATCCCGCCACATTACCGGAATCTTGCCATGATTATCGAAACACGAATGCCCAACCGAATGCATCGCGGAAAAGTCCGCGATACCTACCAGCTCACTGATGACCTTTTGTTGATGGTCGCAACCGACCGCATCTCTGCGTTCGACGTGGTTCTGCCCAACGGGATTCCCGACAAGGGCGCCGCGTTGAATCGGATGTCCGCCTTCTGGTTCAACCTCACCGACCATATTGTGCCCAACCATCTGGTGGCTCTGGCCGACTCGCCCGAAGCGGCGCCGTATTCTGACAACCCGGCCATCGCCCACGCCGCCTTCGCCGAGGACAACGTGGGACGGCAGGCGATGGTCGTCAAAAAAGCCGACCGTATTGACATCGAGTGCATCGTGCGCGGTTACATCACCGGCTCGGCGTGGGGCGAATACCGGCGACAGGGCACCGTCTCAGGCAAGCCTATGCCCACCGGCCTGGTGGAGGGTGATCGCTTCCCAGAGCCGTTGTTCACCCCGACCACCAAAGCCGAGGAAGGCCACGATGAGAACATGACCGACGACCAAGTGGTGGCGATGGTCGGCGCGGAAACCGCACAGAGGCTGGCTGACGTCAGCACAGCCGTCTATCTCCACGCCCATGACTTCGCCCGGGGTCGCGGCATTGTCCTGGCTGACACCAAGATGGAATTCGGCTTCCTCAACGGCGAGTTGATCCTCATCGACGAACTCTTGACCCCCGATTCCAGCCGTTTTTGGGATGCCGAGGGATATGCGCCCGGCAAGTCCCAGCCCAGCTACGACAAGCAGTTCGTGAGGGACTGGCTGACCGCCCAGGGCTGGAACCAGGAGCCGCCCGCCCCGGAACTGCCGGCCGACGTGGTTGAGCAAACGGCCGCCCTGTACCGGCAGGCCTACCAGCGTCTCACCGGCGATACGCTGTAACCGCCTGTTCTCCCTGTAACGAGCCGAACCCTCTGATGCCTCCTTCCCGACACCGCCGCCGCAGTGCTGCGCGTCGCTCTCAAAGGCGGACGCCGCCCATTGCAGCGAGCGGCGGTTTCCGTAGCCGATGGCTGCTTTTCGCCTTCGCCGCCATTGCGGTGCTGTTCATCATCGCATTGTTGGTCCCCGTAGTGATTCCCAACTTCGGCGGCTCTGGACAGGGCGAGGCCAGCGAGTACGTGGAAGGCATTGGCGCCGAGGTTGAGGTCGCCGACAGCCGGGAACACTTCCCAGATACCTTCGAGATCAGCCAGATCGTGCCCGACGGGTATATTTCAACGCCGCCCACTTCAGGACGGCACTGGGGCCAATGGGTTGCCTGTGGGTTCTACACCCAACCCGTGCCCGACGAACGCATCGTGCACAACATGGAGCACGGCAACATTGTCGTCAGCTACAACCTGACCGATCAGGAGCAGATCGACGAGTTGAAAGAAGTCTTCGATGACATTGGCCTCACCAACAATTGGGGAGTTGCCAGGCCCTATTCTGAAATCGCCGAAGGCACGATATATCTGACGACGTGGGGAGTCATTGACGGTCCGATGACGGAGATCGAACCGGACCGGATTAAAGAATTCTTTGAGGCATACTCGGGCAAACTGGGACCCGAGTTCCCCAACGGCGCTCCCTGCACCACCGGCGGGACGATGAACCCCTAACCGGCGGCTGACATGAAACTAGCACGGGTTTGGGGTGGTGTCGTCTTACTAAGTGTCTGCGCGTTCGTGTTGACGGCCTGCCAGGGCCAACCCACTCCACCTGCCACGGCGGTTCCGACGCCAACTTTCGCCACGTTGCCCGATCCGACAGCGACTACCGAGCCAACATCGGCGCCCACCCTCGCCGCCGTGGCGTCTCCAACCCCTGATCCCACCGCCGCGCCGGTTGCAAATAACCCACCACCGCCCCCGCCAACCCCTACTGAGCGACCGACGCGCGCCCCTTTCAACCCCACGACCGACGAAGTGCCGCCCACTGATGGCCCGATCCTAGTTGAAGCCATGCCCAGCCGCGACCATTTCCCGTCTCACATGCGTATCGACGAAGTGATTGAGGGTGGCTACAGCACCATCCCGCCCACATCGGGCCGCCATTGGGGTGCCTGGAGCGACTGCGGGTTTTACAACCACCCTCTTCCCGACGAGTTGCTGGTTCACAACCTCGAACACGGCAACGTCATTGTCAGCTTTAACTTGTCGGACGACGCCGAGGTGTCCGCTTTGCGCGCGGCAGTCGAGGCCATCTCGCTGGCCGAAGAATTCGCCATCGTGCGCCGTTACCTCGACATCCCGGAGGGCATGGTAGCCGTCACCACCTGGGGGGTTCTGGACCGCATGATGGGCGTGGATGCTGACCGTATCACCCGGTTCTTCGACCAATACCCGGGGAACACCGGCCCGGAGTTCGCAAATGGGCTCCCCTGTACCACCGGCATCGACATGACCCAATCCTCCGGCGGTTGAACTCCCCAACCGCCGGAAAAGGTACGGCAATTGCTATGTATCTGGCCCGCATTTACGTAACTCTGAAACCCGCCGTCAACGACCCGCAGGGCTTGACGGTCATGGGCGGGCTGCACAGCTTGGGCTACGCGGCGGTGGCCGACGTCAGGGTAGGCAAATACCTGGAAATCCGCATCAACGGCGACAACGAGGCGCAAGCCGAAGCCGCAGTGGCCGGCATGTGCGACCAACTGCTGGCGAACCCGGTGATCGAGGATTATCGGTTCACGTTGGAACCGATGGGCCATTAGTGCAGGTGCCGCTCCAGCATCCCCACCAGCTCGTTGACCGTTGCCTGCTGCCAATCGGAGGCGCGGGCACCGGTACGGGCGCGTCGCTGGCGGCCAAAGTCCTGGTCTGAAATGTCCGGCTGCTCCGACCGAATGGCGGCCTCAATCTCGCCCTGCTCCTGGTTGGCGGCCTGGGAGCGTTCAATCCAGTGGCAGATGTAGTCGTGGCCTTTGTCGTAGAACACCGCGACCGGAATGGACATATACAGTCCTTCTTTGAGGAACTCGTTCATGATGTCGTGGTTTTCGTCGCGCGGGAAGATCCGGAGCTCCAGTCCCGCCGCCTCGGCCACCCGTGCCAGCACTGGCAGCTCTCGCACCACGTCCCCGCACCAGTCCTCGCCGATGATCATCATGTGAGCCGGCCCGCCCTCGGCGGCTGAAAGTTCCCGGAGCCGGGCAGCCTGACCTGGCTCGACTTTAACGTTGGCGTAGTATTCTTCGAACCGTGCCTTGTTGACCTTGACGGTGTCCATGTACTCGTCGTAAGACATGCCCTGAGCATACCGCTCTGCGGTCACTACACTTGCTTCCTGGACCATAATCGCACCTCTCGGGTTTCAAGGGAGCCTGAATGGAAAGGCCATTTCCAATTTTGGATTGGGGCAACGGGCCGCCGGCCCGTCAGCCGATTTCTCAACCGCGCTGGCCCCGAAATCCCATCTCGACCTTGCCGTCCGGCCACACGATAATGGGAACAACATCGCCAAAATCCAGCGCCTCGTCCAGCGTGTCCTGGCTTTGGTCAACGCGGCGCTCTTCATATTTCACGCCTTCCCGTCGCCACGCGGCGCGCAGCGAATCGCACGCCGGGCAAACGGTCAGGGTATACACGATAGGAATATCTGCCATGATTGCCTCCCTGCCGTGGGCCTGATATGCCCGGCATTCTACAACTTTGGGGCCGCCACTGCTATAATCCTTCGGGAATCGCTCCCAACCCGATCAAGGAGATTGCAATGATTGCGCTGATTGTTGAAATCAACATCAAGCCCGGCTTCAGGGACCAGTTCATGGCGTCCATGCTCGGCGACGCCCGCGGTTCCAACAACGACGAACCCGGCTGCCTGCGCTTCGACGTGTTGCAGGACAACGAGGATGAGAACAAGCTGCACCTCTTCGAAGTCTATGAAGACGAGGCGGCCGTGGAGGCTCACCGCAACGCGCCCCACTTCATCAAGTGGCGGGAAGAGTGCGCCGACTGGTTCGCTACTGAAAACGTCCGTAAGCTCGCCACGCCGGTGTACCCTGCGCCGGAAAAGTGGGAAAAGCGGCCTCCGGCGGACTGACCCGTTGCGCTTCGTTAATAAGTGGGGGGGGCGGGTCTTGAACCCGCCCCTTGGCGTTCCGAACTGTCCCCGTTTCAGTCTAAATTTGCCTTTTCAACACTCGGCGGAGACTGCGAACGAAGGCGTCGATCTCCACTTCGCCCAGGCAAGTCGACAGCGCCCCGACCAGATTGGGAGCCAATAGGAACCCCTCGTTCAGCATCCCCATAAAGACCCGCCCCGCCAATTCCTTGTCGGTGATGGCGATGTCCCGATAGTTCCGAATGGGACCTTCGGTGAAGTGGATGCCGAAAAGGGAACCGGCCCCGGTTACCACAACCGGCTGTTCCAGCTCCGAACAAACCTGCCGAATACCCTGTCTCAGCATCTCCGTGAGTTCGGCCAAATGCCTGTAAACGGCGGGAGTGAGTTCGTTCAGAGTGGCCGCGCCGGCTGCCATGGTTATCGGGTTCGCGTTGAAGGTTCCCCCGTGTGCGATTGCGGCTCCGTTGACGGGACTATACAGGCTCATCACGTCGGCACGGCCGCCGAAAGCTCCAACCGGGAACCCGCCGCCGATGATCTTGCCAAGGGCGGTCATGTCGGGCTTCACGCCGTAGTACTCCTGCGCCCCGCCGGGAGCCACCCGGAAGCTGATCACCTCGTCGAAGATGAGCAACGCTCCATTATCGTTGGCGAAATCCCGGAGCATGGTCAGGTACCCCGAATCCGCCGGCAGCATCCCCACGGAACCCATCACCGGCTCGACGATTACGGCGGCCAGCTCATCCCGGTGCCTCTCCAGGATGTTCCGCGCCACCTCGGTGTCGTTGAAAGGAACTATCACCGCCTGGTCCAGCACGCCGTCGGCCAGGCCCGAGCTGGACGGCACCGGTTGCGGGTTTTCGTAGTCGCCGCCGGTGGAGGGATCAATGCGGAGACTGACCAGCACCGCGTCGTGGGTGCCGTGGTATCCGCCTTCAACCTTGGCGAACTTGCTACGGCCGGTGAATGCGCGGGCCGCTCTCAGGGTGTTCAGCGTCGCTTCGGTGCCGGAGTTGGTGAAGCGCACCTGCTCGAAGGAAGGAACTCTCTGGCACAGCAAACGCGCCAGATCCACCTGATGCCGGTTCGGAGAGTTGTACGCCAGGCCCAACGACATCTGTTCCCGTGCCGCATCCAACACCGGAGCGGGCCCGTGTCCCAGTATCATGGTGGTCATCGTGTTGATGAAATCCAGGCGTTCCACGCCGTCGGCGTCGGTCACCACCGCGCCCTGGGCCGATTCGGTAAAGATGGGATACGGGTTCCAGAAGATCGAATGTCGGCTGTCACCATCCGGGAGATAGCGGCAGGCTTCTTCCCAAATCGCCCGCGACTTGGGCGTGGTTTCCAGGTAACGGGTTACTTCGTTGGTTGGCAAAATTTGTACTCCGGTATTGAAGGATGAGATGCGACCGGGCTAGTTGTCCCCGCCGGCAGGACTGGCGGCGGCAGCCACCGGGCGGGCCTCGCCACGGAAGTAGATCCCGCGCCAGAAACCGCTGGCAATCATGGTTCCCAGTACGACGATGGTGAACGCTGCTCCGGCAACCGCCATGATGTTGCCAGCTGACCAGAAGTCAGCCAGGCGTCCGTACAGCAGGTTGGCGAACGCCATACTGCCGCCCACGTGCATCGAATAGACCGACGCGACGCGCCCGCGGATTTCGTCGGGCACCACCGACTGGATGATGGTGTGGGTGATAGTCATGAACCCGGCGGTCCCGAGGCCCATGAGAATTGCAGCGATTACGGACACGCCGGTTTGCGCGGACAGACCCAGGCCGATGGGCGTTAGGCTGCTGGTGAAACCCAGCAGCAGGAAGACGCGCCCACGGGTCAGGTGGCTCACGATTCCGCCGACGAAGATGGATGAGAACAGCGCCCCGACGCCGAGGGCGGCCATCAGCGCGTACACGTCGTTCTGGTCAAATACCTTGGTGCCTTGGGCCGTAACCGGCGCGAGTTTCTCCAGAGCCAGCGGAGGCAGCATGGACTCGAATGACATGACCAGCACGCAGTGGGCCAGAGCCATCAGGATGATGCCGAAAACCAGCGGCGTGCTGTAAGAGTAAGCGAACCCGGCGGCGGTATTGGCCCAAAAACTGCGCCGGCGGTCAATGACGCCGCTGGATACGGTCCTGATGCTGAGGGCCGAAATCAACGCTATCAGATAGAAGGCGGCACACGCCCAGAACACGATGGCGGAAGTGCCCAGCGTGAACAACAGCGACCCAAGGGAGAACAATGGCCGACCACTGTCCACCAGGGTTGCGGAACCCACTGTGCTTGCCACAATCAGGAGGATCATCGGGCCGACCAAACGTGAGCCTTGCTGCATCGCCTCATTGAGGGCCACCGCGTTGGGCAGGTACTCCCGGTCCACCAAATTGGGAGCCAACGATTGTGCTGCCGTTTGCTGCGTGGCACGCAGCGTGCCGTTGACAATCGCCAGTATGACGACGTACCAGGGGTTGTCGATGCCCACCATGACCAGTATCGCCATGATGGCCGCCTGAATTAATTGCAGAGCGTACACCCACTGCAGCAGCAGCTTTCGCGTAACCTTGTCCGCCAGGTACCCGATGAATGGCGTCGCGAAAAAGCGTGGGGACATCGCTGCAAAGGTAATCAACCCGACCCACAATCCCCAAGAACCCTGCAGCTCGGGGATGCTGTACACCCAAGCGCCGCGGGCTACAATGAGAGCCCATGCTCCGCTGCCGCTGCACAGCGTCGCCAACGCCAGGAAGCGGAAATCCCTAAATACCAGGGCGGCGAGGAACCGGTAAGCCTTTTGCGCAAAATAACCGCGTTGTGGTGCGGGAGCCGTGGCCATATCGTTACTCCTGCTGCTTACAAACCCGAACGGCAACGGCGCATCGGCTACGCTTGCAGTACGAGAATCGACCACCGGTACTCGCGGACCGTACTGATGCCGTCGTAACCTGTGGTTTACGTAGGGGTAATGAGGCGCATTATAACCCAACCCAACACGCGGTCAATGTTCCCCGTCAACCGGGCCCACTTTTGGATGCCCCTGGGCCGAGACCATTCCGGCAGGGAACCAGGAAGGCGATGTACTGCCGCCGGATACCGGCCAACTTGGGTGAGGCAGTCCGTCGCGGCGTTTAGCGCAGGGTCTGTAGCCGCACCCGGGACACCAGAAACACCTCGTCACCATCCCGCCGGATCCCGAACTCGGTGAACTCGGGCGCCACGGGCAGGTACTCGCCGATGGTGAACAGCATCCGGTCCCGCAATGCAGACAATTCGGGGGTGGACACCTCCATGCGGTCCCGCCGGATCGCAGACTGCACCCGTTCCCGCGCCACCTGACGAGAACTGTGATCCCGGCGTCCGCGGTTTCTCCGCAACAGGTCAAACATGAGCCGAAGCCTTCCTGTTGATACCCATCAGGTTGCGTACTTTGTCCATTATCGACGTTGGATGCTCGTCGATAGGGTCAAACATCGGGATATGCTCACCATCAATCCGGGCCGCGATGCGGACGAATTCCCGCCCCGATGGTGAACCGGCGTCGTACACTATGGGCGTGCCGTTGTTGGTTGCGGTGATTACCCGGTCGTCCGATGGCACCAGGCCGATGGCATCCACGGCCAGCATCTCCAGCACGTCCGAGGAATCCATCATGTTCCCCTGACGTACCATTTCGGGTTTGATACGGTTGATAATGAGCTTCGCGTCTTTGACGTCGCTGGCGTGGAGCAGCCCGATCACCCGGTCTGCGTCTCGGATGGCCGAAACCTCCGGTGTGGTCACCACCAACGCCTCCCGGGCGGCGGCGATGGCGTTCCTGAACCCCTGCTCAATCCCCGCCGGGCAGTCCACGATCACGTAGTCGAAACTGCCTTCCAGCCGGCGGCACAGCTCAATCAATTGTTGCGCGGTGATGCAGTCTTTGTCCCGCGTCTGGGCCGCCGCTATCAGATACAGTTCGCCGGCGTGTTTGTCCTTAATCAGCGCCTGCTCAACCCGGCAACGGCCTTCTACCACATCGACCAAGTCGTACACAATGCGATTTTCCAATCCCATCACCACGTCCAGATTGCGCAGCCCGATGTCGGTGTCGATGACCACCACGCTGTTGGAGCGCAGGGCCAGAGCGGCGCCGACGTTGGCCGTGGCGGTAGTCTTGCCCACGCCTCCTTTGCCGGAAGTCATGACGATGGTCTTACCGCTCATTGGGGTTTCCTCCGTGGTTGATGTCGTGATTCCTCAAGTACGGTGTGACGTGAATCTCACCGTTCTGCACCCTGGCGATGACTGCGCCGTTCCCGTCATTGCTGCGGCGGCGCGAAGCCGTAAGTTGCCCATCGTCGCCCCGCCATGAATATCCGGCGATCCGCAGGTTGGGACTGGCGGTGGACATGGCGATGATAATGGCCGACATGTCCCCCTCCGCACCGGCATGAGCCAACCCACGCAACCCACCGAACACCAGAATGTCGCCATCGGCGATCACCTGTGCCCCTGGATTGACGTTGCCGAGGATGACTACGTTGCCGTCGAATTTGATCACCTCCCCCGCCCGGCAGGTCCCACGCACTATCAGCCCTGGCACTCCGTAGCGCCCGCCCCCCGACGTCAGCCCACCCACGAAAATTGCTTGGGCGAACGGGTCGCTGTAGTCGCCGGCTTCAAGGTCGGTCGAGATCAGGCCGTTGTCCTCGTGGATGTGGGTTTTGCACACTCGGCCATTGCCTGACGGATTTAGGACCGACAGCAGGTCTGTAATGCGTTCCCGTTCCCTTTCCAGAACGCTCGGTTCGCACCAGAACCGCTTGATCTTGAGGCCGGAGTGGGAGTGGATCACTTCTCTTATGGTGTCCTGATCGTCGTCCCGCAGGATGCGCTTCCCCACATCGACCGCCACCTCGCCATTGGCGTAGAGTTGACCACCCTGGTCAAGGTGCTCGCGTAGGGCGCGGCACGCGGTTTCCAAAGGCACGGAATCGTCAATCTTGAAATTGACCTGGGTTCCCCGGCCCGAAACGGTTACCAAATCTCGTGTATCAGCAGCATTCGTGGACATCGCCAATATTTATAGCAATGCACCCCGTGTTGCCGCCCTTGACGACGGCTGCGGATTTGCGCCATTTCAAAAAACGCGAGGCAATACGCTGAGCAACGCACCGGGTGGATCGTGCAGCCGGCCGCCACATGTCCCACAAGTCGTTATTCCGGGGCGTAGGCGATTGGCTGGTCGGTCAGACCCAGCCAATTCCCGTCGGGGTCCGCTATCGCGGCAAACCG
The DNA here is from genome assembly GCA_965197635.1 of Dehalococcoidia bacterium. Classification (GTDB taxonomy): domain Bacteria; phylum Chloroflexota; class Dehalococcoidia; order Lucifugimonadales; family UBA3495; genus Bin87. The sequence goes on along the minus strand of CBDANN010000008.1, from coordinate 532,354 downwards.
ACCCCAAGGCAAGTCTCCCGATTCCATCACGATGTTCACCCCACGCATCCGTAGCGTCGATACTGTTCCGGCCACGTCGGCGCAGTGAAAAACCACGGAGCATTTGCGCTCCGCCCAATCGGGCATCAATTCGCGGGGATAAATCACCAGGGAAGTCTCAGCACCCGGCGGAGCCACCTCCACCCACTCAGCGTCAGCGCCCATCTCCATGCGACGCCGGACCTCGAACTCCAGCATCTGTACATAAATATCGGTAGCATTGGCCTGATCGGAAACATATAGGCCTACGGTTTTTACTGGTCCAAGCATCGATCATCCCTCATCAAATGGGATTGTACGCCTATCTTACCCATAGCAGCCGAGCACCAGCGAAAGGCAAACAGCCAAGCACATAACATTTTTACCCAAACCGTTTTGCACGGCGTCCGGGTATCCGCAGAGCCGACGAAAATACCGGATTCAGGCAGCGAACAGAGCGTGTCTCTTGGGAGTAGCCACGAAAAAGGCCGAACTCAACCCGACCGACCGTGATTCAGCCCGACCCAGGCCATCTTGAGAGCATCGTCGAGCCGGCCTTGCCTACCGGAATGCCAGAACACCCGCCACAGTCGGCTACAGTCACCGAACTGCTACTCCGAAAACTGGAATAGCTCCAGTTGCGCCGCAGCCGGCGGGCCGTGCGCTGTCGGCGGTATGTTGGACAACCCCGAACGCCCTCCCTTCCGCATCTGAGCCCGGGTCAACCGCCGGCCTACCATCCCGCGCACCAGCGTCGCCATCCGTTCCTCCACCTCAAGCATCCGATGGTTGTGCCGCCAGATCAGTTCCATGACGTACTGCGGCAAATGCTTACGGCTCACTTGGTGGTGAGTCCCCATCAGGATCCGGCGCAGCAACGCCCACACCGACTCGATGGCGTTGGTAGTAACCTCGTTCCACCAGTATTGCCCGGCGGAGTGGTTCACCGAGAGCCGGCGATCACCGGCAGGACGAGCGTTGAGATGCTGATGCCACCTGGAATTGCGGCGCAGGAACGGAATTGCGACACAAGAAGGTACGAGGCATGTCGCGGGACCCGGCTCCGATAGCTCTCAACGCCGCATGGATAGGTTCGCCAGCGCCGGAAGCCTGGATCTCGAGCGCGCGCAACATGCGCGGCGCATCGCGCCGGAACCGGGGCCAGCCTTGAACGACGTGAGCCAGGGGATCGGCCGACATCGTGTCGCTCAGCTGCTCAGCCGCAGCGACAACGCCTTCGAGCTTCTGCCAGCCGCCGGCAGCCGCGACGGCCTCTTCCAGCGGCGCAACCGTCCCCTTTTGCCTCGAGAAGCGCCGCTCCAAGGGTCCTGAAGGCGTCCAGAGTATCGTGCAGTACTGCCCTCGAATCCTGAATGCGCGCATCGCAGCGCCGCTTCGCACTCCGGAAGGTCTGGCCGACGATCCGGTCATGGGTCTCGACCACGGCATCGGCGATGGCGCCCCGCCACTCCACGGCGCAGACGGCGCAGATGGCGAGACGGCGATCACCCGAAATGTCGCGCAACCCGTCGGTGAAGTAGCGCTCCCCCTGGCGGCGAAGACGGGCAATGCGATGGGGAGGAACGGTCTCCAGCAGATCGGCGGGAAGATCAAAGCCCTGCCGGAATTCCAGGCGATCGAGCAGGCCGTTGATGTCGGCCGAGTTCCGGCCCACCTCGAACCGGCGCAACCAGACGAACCGGCTCACGCCGCCGTCGACTTCCTCGGTAAGCATCTGGTCGAGACGCACGCGCATGGCATCGTCCAGGCCCGCGACGATGCGCGTCTCTATCCGGCGCTCTGCGGCAACCAGTGCGTCCGCGCAAAGACGCTCCAGGACCGATGATCCCGGCAGGATCACCTGCCGGCGCCGGCGCTCCTCCACGAACCGCCGCGCCAGCCCCTCATTCGAGCGCGCCGCTTCCGCCTCGTTCTCCAGCCAGACCTTCAGGTCCCGGGCGCAACGCCCCGAGAACATCCGGTAGCCGTAGCTGCGCCGGATCTCGGCCAAGTGTTCCCTCCGGGTCTCCTCCCGCACCGCATAGCCATCGAGGTCTGCGGCGCGCCTGCCGAGCTGTGCGGCAATGAAGCGAAGGACGTTCAGGGGAATTGCCTCCCCTACCACCAGAATACGCCCCGGATATCGAAAGGCACAAAGCTGGAGCGCGAAGCCCAGCCGGTTGTGTCCCCCGCGTCGCACCCGGATCTGCTCGATGTCGTCGTCGGACAGCGTGTAATGGCGCAGCAGGGCGGCTTCGTCCGTGGGCAGGTCGAACCGGGCCGCGCGCTGGCGCGCGCTCCAGATGCTTCGTCTCGGCATGTTCCATCTCTCCGTTATCCGTTCATCCCGGCAGGCGCGGCGCTGTCCGTAAGGGGATCGTCCAGCGGACGGCGCAGTCGGTCGCCCCGACCCCCGTCAAACCGGAGCCAGGAGCGTCTCATATGAATGGTACGGTAACAATTGCGGAAGCGGGACCCTATCCGTACGCTTCCCCCATGACGGCAACACTCATCGGATACGCCCGCTGTTCCAGCGACCGGCAGGACCTGGACGCCCAGCTCCAGGCGCTCCTGGAGCTGGGTGTCGCCGAGGATCGCATCTACACCGATCACGGCCTCACCGGCACGACCCGCGCCCGCCCCGGTCTCGACCAGGCCCTCGCCGCCGTGCGCCAAGGCGACACGCTGGTCGTGCCGAAACTCGACCGGCTGGCCAGGTCCGTCCCGGATGCCCGCGCCATCGCCGATCGGCTTCGGGAACGCAGCGTCAAACTGTCCCTCGGCCGGGCGCTCTACGACCCGGACGATCCCATGGGAAAGATGTTCTTCAATACCCTCGCCACCTTCGCCGAGTTCGAAGCCGATCTCATCCGCATGCGCACCCGCGAGGGCATGGCCATCGCCCGCGCCAAAGGGAAATTGCGCGGCAAGCAACCCAGACTCTCCGACCGACAGCAGCGGGAACTCTGCCGTATGCACGCCACCGGCGAGTATTCCATCAGCGATCTCGCCGAACTCTTCTCCGTCTCAAGACCAACCGGCTATCGCACACAACCGGCGCCTTTCCCCTTAGCGTACGATTCTGCCCTCTACCGGAATCGACCCGAAGGATCCGCATATGCCACCTGCTGTTCTTGCCTGGCTCGATTATTCCGAAGCCGATCAGCGCCGAGCGCGAGAAATCATCAGGTTGTTCTCGCAGCCCGATAGTCGTGACGAACTGGGACTCGGTTCGATTCGCGACGCGCTGAGCGATACGCTTTTCCCCGGAACTTCGGTGCTGCTCACGCGGGCCCGTTATTTCCTGTTCGTGCCCTGGTTGTACATGAAGGGCGCTCGACTCAGGTACCAAGGATCGCGACTTGCCTCCTGGGTGGATGGGCAGGAACGGAGTCTGATCGGCAAGCTGAGTAAAGGGGGAGACTCCGCAGGATTGATTGGTGGGGTAGTTGGTGATCAGGTCCAGAACCTGCCTTCAACCATCTATTGGAACAGCCTGCGACGCTTTGGCATCCTCCGGCACGCGGTGTCGCCTACGCAAGTTGGGAGGGTGCGCGATGTTTCGCGGTCGTTGGACGACGCGAGCGAGTTGGTCGAACGCCCCGACGCGGTTTGGGACCCATCAATGCCCAGGCCTCCGGATGACTTCATAAATCTCACCAGCTGCAATTTTGCCCTGACACCCGAGGAGGCGACCTGGCTTACCGAACGCATCTCCGCGGCGGCGCCGGACACTCTGCTCCAGTTCCTCGTCACCAAAGGCACCCGACGCTCGAATGTTGCCGCGTTTGCTTGGGAAGATCCGGAGGTGCAAACCGCCACCGGTCAGATCCGTGACGCTGTTGACGAGGCGCGATGTTTCTCAGTCGCGATGCACGGCGCCGCGCTGCTCTACAACGTGCTCCTGGCTGAACGCGCCGAGCGACTTGACCTAGCGCAGCATGACGGGCGGCGAGATCACTTCGCCGGTGAGCTTGATCAATGGAGCGACGAAGTCGATGGGAGTGACCTGGGGGGTTGGGATCTCAATCGGTTTTGGGCGCTGATCGCAGAGCGAGGCAGGCCGGTTTCACGGTTGACCAGTGACTTCGTCACCCAATGGGTGAGTCTCATACAGGGATCTATTGGGCAAAATGTTGCTGACCTCGATACGGCCCGGGAATTGATCCGAAGGCGGGAAATCCAACAGAAGAGACGTCAGGCTCGGCTTGCCAACGAGAGGCTCATGCAGCAGTGGGGTGGGGCATCCGGAACTGGCCGTCTCAATTTTCGCTGGCCAGTGGTCGCACGCCTGCTGAATGACATCGCGGACGGAAGGAAATAAAGCCATGCTTGCTCCTGACAGCCGAGCGCTGCTACTGGATGCGTTACGACCGCCGCCGGACCACTACCTGGACCGGGCGGTGGCGACGACGTTTACGCTGGACCTCGAATCAGCCCTGATGGTGCCCTTGGCGCTGGCGGGGTTTCGATTCGAGGAGAATCCGAACCCTGTCGACATCATGGCAGCGTTGCGCCAGATGAGCGAACGTTTCGACATCTTCTGTCAAGCTGGCGACATCAATGCCGCCGGGTGGCGATCCGATCTGGTGGCGCTGCTGGAGGACTCCATTCACGAGGTAAAACAACCCCGTGAGCACCGCATATTTCATCCGAAGGTCTGGGCGCTGCGGTTTCTGGATCCATCGGGAGACCCATCCTTCCGCCTCGTCGTGCTCTCGCGTAACCTCACTGCCTCCCGCAGTTGGGATACTGTTCTGTGGCTTGACGGGCAGCAGCAAGGGCGGCGGGTCATCGCGAGCAACGCACCGCTGGGAAGGTTTATTGCCGCGCTCTCCGGCGCGGCAGTTTCCGAGCTGCCGCCAGAGCGTAGCAATCCTCTCAGGGACTTAGCAGAGGACCTGCGGCGGGTTCACTGGGATTTGCCGGATGGCGTACGTGAGGTCCACTTCCATCCTATCGGACTGCCGGGAGGACGGTCCTTTCAGGTCGAAGGACATTTCAATGGTTATCGGCAGCTCGTGATTTCCCCGTTCGTCCGCGATGGCCTGATGCGGCGTGTCCTCACCTCGAGGTCCAGTCCCAATGCAGTGCTGATCTCACGGGGCGAAGGGCTGCAGGCCTTGCCGGAAGATGTTCTCGATCGCTTGGACGCTTACGAGTTGGACTCGGCAGCGCAGCTCTCGTTGGACGACACAGAGGAGGAAAGGAGCCAGGCATTCCTCACCAACCTGCACGCAAAAGTCTTCGTGGTTGAGCGTGCCAGGCTGGCGCATCTGTTCGTCGGCTCAGCAAATGCCACCGAGGGAGCGTTCAGTGGCAACGTCGAATTTCTCTGCGAACTCGTGGGACAAACGGCCAGGTACGGCGTGGATGCGCTTGTCGGTGAAAACGCGCCACTGCGTGCCATACTGACCCCTTACGTCGCGTCCGAGAACCCAGAGATAGATCAAACCGAAACGGCTGCCCGGGACTTTGAGCGGTTGCTCATGGCCATAGCCCAGGTGGGGTTCCGCACCACGGTCACCAGGCAAGATGATGGCTGGCTGCCCCGGATAACGGCGGATTCGAAGCTGCCACCGATTCCGGAGAGCGCCAGCGTTACCATCGCCCCGTACAATCACGCGACCGAGACCTACGAGCTTCATCCCGTAGAGCCGGTAGAAATCGAGCTGCCACCGCGCGAGATTGCGGACGTCACCGCGTTCCTTCAGCTCACCGCGCGCCAAACCGATGGGGGAGTGGTACTCGAGCGTTCAACTGTAGTTTGTTCTCGGATCGACGGTGCGCCGGACGACCGTCGTGATGAGATCTTTGCCAGGCAGATCGACAGCCCTGAAAAGTTCATGCGGCTGTTGTCGCTACTGATGGGCTTCGCTTCTGGAAGCGTGCCTGGCAACGTCGGCGGAACGGGCGGTTGGGGAGGAAGCTGGTCGACGGGCCCTGGCCAGGGTGTTCTGGAACTGCTGGCGCGCGCCCTGTCCGAGAACCCGGACTCAATCGATCACTTGGCTAAAATCGTGGAGCATCTGCGCGGGTCGTCGAGTGGGACGGCCGTACTGCCTCCCGGTTGGGATGACGTGTGGAAACCCGCTTTCGAGGCACGGCGCGCGATGCAGGAGGCCGACTCATGACGCAGAGGAACAAAGCGGGAGAAGGGCCATTGCTGACCGATTTTCAGCGAGCGACAGCCGAATACGCGTTCAAGCGTCTGTATGGCGACGCCGATTCCACGAAGCGATTTCTCGTGGCCGATGAGACGGGGCTGGGCAAGACGCACGTCGCCAGAGAGGTCATTGCCCAAACCATAGAGCATCTGCAAAACGCCGATCATGTGAACCGCATCGACGTAGTCTACGTGTGTTCGAACGCGGACATCGCCGCTCAGAACATTCGCAAGATCAACGTCGCCGGGTCAGACAGCCCAAGTTTCGTGTCACGACTGAGCCTGCTGATCACCAGGCCCGAGATGTTGCAGTCATGGATGCACGGACAGGACAAACCGACCACCTTTGTGGCATTCACGCCGGCCACGTCCTTCCAGCTGGGGCACCAGATGGGAAGAAAAGATGAACGCGCCGTGCTCCGGGTGCTGCTCCGCGATCACCTGGGAATATATGGGGCCCGGTACACGGCGGCTTTGCGTATCTTCCAGGGCAGCGTAGGTAGCTGGCAGAATTTCCGCGACCGGGACGTCGCCCGCGTTCACGCACAACCGCTTGAGCCTGAGATCCATCAGGCGTTCCTCAAGGAATTCGACCAAAGTCATGAACGCGCGTCTCTGGTTTCGTTGATCGATGAGGTCACTGGACGCAGGGCGTTGAACGACGACCAGCATGACTCGGCGCGCAGGATCGTGGGCGGCCTACGCAGGATGCTTTCGCGGTCGGCGTTGCAGGCGCTCGAGCCGGACCTGGTGATCCTCGACGAGTTTCAACGCTTTCGGGATCTGCTCGACGTCAAAACCGGCGGCGATGCCGCCGAACTGGCGGGTGATCTTTTCAATCATCCCGACGCCCATGTTCTGCTGCTTTCGGCCACTCCCTACAAGGCGTTTACCTATGCTGAGGAAACAGGCGCGGATGGCGGCCACTACGCTGACTTTCTGAAGACGCTGGAATTCCTCGCGGACGCGGAAGCCCCGGTGAGTTCCGTGCGTGATGATCTTGATGAGCTGCGGCAGGCGGCGCTCTTGGGCGAGCCGACGGCCGATGTCCGGGATCGTGTCCAAGACCAACTGAGAAAGTGGATTGCCAGAACCGAGCGTCCAACCGCCAGGCCGCAAACGACCTCCGCAGGCGAGACAGTGGGCGAGTTCGGTGTTACGGCTGAGGATTTCGCCGGTTTCGTCGCCTTGAGGCGCGTCGCTGATGAGGTCAAAGCGCCGCTCAGTGTAGAGTACTGGAAGTCATCCCCGTATTTCTTCAACTTCCTTGCTGGGTATCGCATGGGCGAGCGCTTGCGCGCCGAAATGAAGACCCAGAGCCGGCGGGACGATTTGGCGCCGTTGCTTGGCGGCGCCCAACGGATAGTCAAGTCCGACGTGGAGAATTTCCAGACGGTTGAATGGGGCAATGCTCGTATGCGCGCCCTCGCAGCGGAAACCCTCGAACAGGGCTGGTGGCGATTGCTGTGGATGCCCCCGTCCTTACCTTACCATGCGCTCGGTGGTCCGTACGAGAGCGTGGACCCGACCACGATCACCAAGAGGCTGATCTTCTCCAGTTGGGTGGCGGCGCCGTCGGCCATCGCCTCGCTGCTGAGCTACGAGGTTGAACGACGCATCTCCGAGGGAACTCGCCATACGGCGAATACGTCAGCCGCCCGGAACGCTATCTCGAGTCGCCTCGACTATCGGACGGCGGGCAATCGCCCGTTCTCGATGTCCGCGCTCGCGTTGTTCTGGCCGCAACCGACGCTGGCATCACAGACTGATCCGTTGGACGGCGCCCGCGAAAATCGCGACGACCCGGAGCTACTGAATGTGGACCGTCTCATCGAGTGGGCGCAACGACGTGTGGAGAATCTGGTCGGCCAGAATGGTGATTCCAGGTCCACCACCAGTGCGGCGTGGTATTGGTTCGCATCCATGCCCGCCGAGAAGAATAGCGCTCTCGCATCTGAGCTTATCGGCGCGCCCAGGAGCGTTGTGGTCGATGCGTTGGCGGGCATCTCCGAAGATCATGAAGCGGACGATGGCCACCGCGCGCTGAACGCGCACGTCAGCCAAATGCTCGACGCCCTGGGCGACTGGGCGCCGGACGCCGAACGTCCGGCAGACCTGCAGGAGACAATCGCGCTTCTGGGCCTGGGTACTCCAGGGAACATCGCGTGGAGGGCGCTGAACCGGGTGAGGCGGGCGGATCACCAGGTAACCGAGTTCGGCCGATGGCGAGCTGCGTCCATCCTCGCCTCTGGCCTACGCACAATGTTTGTCAGGCCCGATGCGGTATTGCTCCTGGACAGGCTTTACGGTGGCTCGAGCACGGCTCTGGAGGGCGCCGGCGCGTATTGGCGGAAAGTTGCTCGTTACTGCATCGATGGGGGACTCCAGGCCGTCCTCGATGAGTATATCCATCACCTAGCCGGGGAGTCTGGGGTCAACACAGCGATGGACGAGGGGCTCATCGCGCTCGCATCTACCGCACGGCGGGCCATCGCGCTCCGGGAATCGGTATACCAGGCAACCGATATCGATGATTTCGATGGTGCGAGGATCTTGTTTCCAAGCAGGTATGCACTGAGGTTCGGCAGCACGCAACACAGCCAGGAGGAAGCGAGGCTCCCTGAGGTCAGGGCAGCGTTCAACTCGCCGTTCTGGCCGTTCGTCCTCGCAACCACTTCCGTCGGCCAGGAAGGCATTGATTTCCACTGGTGGTGCCACTCCATCGTCCACTGGAACCTTCCGGCCAACCCCGTCGATTTCGAGCAACGTGAGGGCCGCATAGACCGTTACAAAGGGCACGCCATTCGCAAGAACGTAGCTGCCACTCACCGAACGGCGGCATTGGCTCCGGAGGTCACGGACCCCTGGGCCGCCGTGTTCGAAGCGGCGGCCGCGAATGTTGACGACGATCTGGGCGGGCTCGTTCCCTGTTGGGTGCATCCGGGCAGCGCCAAGATACAGCGGCGAATCATGGCCCTGCCGTTGAGCCGCGATGAGGAACGGTGGGCCCAGTTGCAGGACGCGCTGGCGCTTTACCGACTGGCCTTCGGTCAGCCAAGGCAGGAAGATATGCTGGCGGCACTCCAGCGTCGCGGCATCTCTAGCCAGCCGGACCAGATTGCTGATCTCCGCATAGATCTACGCCCGCCTTCCCCGGACATGACACATTAACCGCGTGCCAGGGGCGGTGGGAAGGCCGCCGACAAATTGCCCTACCGGGGGTCGATTCCGGTAGGAGGCAGGATCGTACGCTAAGGGGAATGGCGCCGGTTGAGTGTGCGATAGACGGTTCCCTCACGGACAGCGCCGCACCTGCCGGAATGAACGGATAGTCGAGCCCGAGTTCCTGGCCTACATCTGACCCCTTGGGTGGGCCCACATCCTGCTCACCGGCGAATACCGGTGGCCAAGGCGGCGTTAGAGGACTTAGCCACCTTAGCGTACGATTCTGCCCCCTACCGGAGTCGACCCGAGTTGGTCGGAAACGGGCCGCCAAAGGTTGCACCGAGTTGCCGTCGCGCTCGCGGCCGCCACGTTGGAGGATTAGCCCATGGCCACGCCGCAGTGTTGCGCCGGCTGCGGATCCACCAGGATCCTCACCATCGAGGAAGCCGAGCACGCCGCCCGCTTCGGCGCCGGCATGTCCCGGGAAATGACCCCGCCGGCTGCAGCAGCGCCGCGGCGGCGGCCGCCAGCCGGAGCCCGGCGCGCCGATCTGCGGCAACTACGGGGTGAACCACGTCGGCCGACGTCGGGATGGGTCCTGGTTTCCGACGTGCTATTCTTGCGGTTGAGGAAACGTCATGACAACGCAGAAGTACCACGCCGCCACCCGCCACCTGCTGCAGCAGGCCAGGGCTGAGCTGGCTGCCGGCGACTTGCGCCAGGCCTCCGAAAAGGGCTGGGGCGCGGCCGCCCAGATGCTGAAGGCCATCGCCGAAACGCGCGGCTGGGAACATGACCGCCACCGCCACTTTTCCCAGATGGCCAGCCGGTTGCGCTACGAGCTGGGCGACGGCGACCTCTATCGCCAGTTCCGGGTTGCCGAAGGGCTGCACGAGAACTTCTACGAGGACACGCTGACAGCCGATGACGTCGCCATGGACCTGGACGACGTGGCGCAGCTCCTGGACACAGTGGAGCCCCTCGTCTCGCAAGGGTAGCGCCCAGTGGTACGCGGACTGACGCCTCCAAAAAGGGCGGCAGTAGAGGATAGGCGACCCCAAAAGCCACGTCCGCGAATGTACACCGTAACCCGCTGATTTTCCGATGATTCGGTAAGACAAGACCCCCCACCGTACCCTCACCTCGATTTTTCGCGCACTCCCGTACACCGTCCCCTTCGGGAATTTATCCGTGAAACCGGGTTTTCGTCGGCCACGCACTTCCGTACCCCGTTTCATTCGAGAAATCCCTCGCGCGCGTAGGCCCCCCCGAAACTTGAACAACTTCGCGCCGGCGGCCCACGTCGGAAACCGCCGCCCTGGTGCTATGCTGGGCGCCGTGAAGCAAAAAGCCGGACCCCTGCCTGCTGGGAGGGGTCCGGCTTTTGCTTGTTACATAACGGCCGATGTACCCATCACGGCGGGCCCGGATCCGGGTGCCTACACGTAGTATTCGGTCAGGTCCTTGATGTCCGCCACCGTTTCTGACGACAAGAACTCGGGCGGTGCCTCTGTTCTCTTTAGTGCCACCGCTAGGCGTTTGACTCCCGCATCATACGCAATGCGTCCTTCGTCGCCCATTTCATCGCCGGTGGCGAACGTAATAACCAGCCTGTGCTTAGCCGCTAACTTTGCGAACTCGCCACAATGGTCGCCATAAGAGCCTTTGACTTTTCCGGAGGCGCTCGCCTCAATCATTAGCTTGGCCACGAGGTCATTGTTTGTGGTTATGCGGACCGTCACAGGCTTGGGAAAGCGCTTCAGCAAGGAAGTGGCCGCCCAGATGCCAGCCAAGTTGCAGCGCGACTTTCTCGGAACTGGAAGAGCCGCCGGCCGCTTGGGAGACTTAGCACAGCGACGGCTACGGTTTCCGTGGCCAGCTTCTCAGATACGCTCAAGAGGCAGAGAGATGCAGTCTCCATAATCGACTTCACCTATGAGGAAGACCAAAAAACTCAAGCCCCGCGTCTATGCGGGTAACCACTCCCGCAGCGGGGCGAGTCTAGACACACATGCGAACCTTGCGTCCGCAGTCTCCATTGTAATCAAGGCGTCCCGGGGCGGCAACTATGTAGCAGGCCCAGTTTGCCGACTTCTGTCCGGGAGGGTACGATCTCCCTGTTCAAATCCCCGCGTGCCTAACCAGCCCGCCAAGGAAAGACACACATGGAGCGCCCGCTCGAGCCGGCCCAGCCGGCAGATTTTGACGTATCCCCACACCAAGCACAGCCGTTCAGGCTGCAGCCCGACGCGGCAACGGAGCCGGACCCATCACCCTCCCCCGCCTCGCACGCGCCACCTCCCACGGACATCAAGGCAATTGTCGCCGGCTGGATCGCCCAGCGCTACCGCGAGCAAGGCCAACCGGTTGCCATCAACGCCCAGTTCCTACGCCAGGAGATCCAGCAAGCCGGTTTTCAGGTTGGGCGTGACCGACTATACCGGGTACTCGATGAACTCACCGCCAAGGGTGGCGGCTTCAAACGCCAACGCATCGACCGCGTATATCGTTACGAGCCGGCTAGGTAGTGTTGACATTTGGACTGCGGTACAATTGCACCATGTCGAGTATAACCATACCCACCGAACAGTGGGAGAAGATTTTGCAATTCCTGTGGGATTGCCCTGACGTGTACGTTGGCGACGCGGCTGGATGCCAGCGGTTTGTCGAGGGCGTGCTGTGGATGGATCGCTCCGGGGCGCAGTGGCGACTGCTGCCGGCCGAGTACGGCAACTGGAACACCGTCTACAAACGCTTCGCCCGCTGGTGCGACCGTGGCGTCTGGGAGCAAATGCACCGGCATTTCAGTAAGGAACCGGACCTGGAGTACCTGGTCATCGACAGTACGGTGGTGCGAGCGCACCAGTGCGCTGGGGGAGCCCCCGCCAAAAGGGGGGCAATCAGCGCCAGCCCTGGGCCGCAGTCGCGGGGGGTTCAGCACGAAGGTTCACGTGAGCGTGGACGGACTGGGTAACCCTCTGCGGTTCACGTTGACGCCGGGACAGCAGCATGACATCACCCAGGCGGCGGCGCTGATCTCCGGCTACCGGAGTGAGTACGTAATCGCGGACAAAGGGTATGACGCACGGAGCTTCATCGACCATTTGGCGGAAGCGGGCATGGTGGCAGTGATCCCCGCCCGGGCCAACCGCAAGGCGCCGCGGGATTACGACCGGCATTTGTACCGAGAACGCCACGTGGTAGAGTGTTTCATCGGGAAGATGAAGCACTACCGCCGGGTATTTTCCAGGTTTGACAAATTGGCCAGCCGATACCTGGGCTTTCTGCAATTCGCTGCCGTCCTCATCTGGCTACGATGAAATGTCAACACTGCCTAGTGCGGGTAGGGGCGAATGGCCATTCGCCCCTACGGACGGAAACCACCTAAATCGAAGCGCTGCCGAGCGCTCATGCGACCCAGTTTGTCATTGTTAGGAGCGAAGCGGCACGGCAATCCCGCAGACGGAGAGACGGTTCCTACAGTGGCGAGATTGCCACGTTTCGCTCGCAATGACCGTGTGGGCAAAAGCGGGTACGCGCGAGCGGAGAGCGAAGTTACGGCGTGCAGTTCTCTTTTGTACGTATGATTGAGGCGACGCCGACCGGGGGCGCTGGTGAACCGGCGGCGCGAAGTGACGATGGCGGGATGCGCGTTCCCGGCGTAATGCAGTAACATTGCCGCAATGGAGCGACTTTACGTCGGTATTGATCCAATGACGACGCAAATCCGGCAAATCATGCACGCGGACCTGGACGCTTTCTATGCCGCCGTGGAGCAGTTGGACAACCCCGAATTGAGAGGGCGGCCCGTGCTCGTGGGCGGAAGTCCAGAGGGACGTGGAGTGGTTGCCACTGCCTCGTACGAAGCTCGCAAGTTCGGGGTCCATTCAGCGATGCCAATGGCCACCGCCGTGCGCCAATGTCCGGAGGGCATCGTCGTTCGCCCCAGGTTCGACCGCTATCGAGAAATGTCCCAAAAAGTGATGGGCATCTTCCGCGATGTTACCGAGGTGATACAGCCGGTGTCGTTGGACGAAGCTTATCTGGACGTTACAGCAGCGTCGGAAACGCACCCGCCCATCGCCATCGCCATTGACGTAAAAGAACGGGTGGCGATTGAAGTGGGACTCACCGTATCCGTGGGATTGGGTGCGGGCAAGTGTGTGGCGAAAATCGCGTCCGACCTCCAAAAACCCGACGGATTGGTCGTTGTTCCGGTCGGTCAAGAGGCTGAGTTCCTCGCGCCTTTATCCGTGTCCACGTTGGTGGGCATCGGCCCAAAATCCGCCGCGCGGCTCAACGCGGAGGGAGTGCATACTATCGGGCAGTTGGCGGACATGCCCGATGCCTGGTTTGCCAGGCGGTTCGGGAAACGGGGCGCCAGCATTCGAGACCACGCCCGTGGCATTGACCACGACCCGGTGCAGACGGCCCGAGAAGCCAAATCCATCAGCAGCGAAACCACGTTCCGAGAAGACCTGACCGACTTTGAAGAATTAAAAGCCGTCGCCATGCGTTTGTCGGGGAGGGTTGCCGATGCGCTGGTTCGCAAAGGGTTGGCCGGCAGAACCGTTACGGTCAAGATGCGCCTGTCTGACTTCACGACTTTCACCCGCCAATCCACTCTGGCAAACGCTACCGACGACACCGATCTGATCGCGGCCACCGCCTGGACGTTGCTGGAGCGAGAACTGGCGCCGGGTCGGGCTTTCCGGCTGCTAGGCGTGGGCATTTCCGGTTTCGCCGCCGGCGAAGAAAACGATGCTGCGCCGGACTATCCCACCGGACAGCAGCCATTGCAGCTGTAAGGCTGTCCGCTACAATACGGCCCTGCCATCGGGCCATCTCCATGACCTCCGGAGACCTGCAATGACTACTCCAAAACCCAAAATCAACCGGGCTGCCGAATACTGGGAGCCTTACCCCGAACTCCCGCCGGAGCCTAAAGATATGCAGCAAACACCGCCGACCGAATACTTGCGGGAAACGCTGCAGAACATCCTCACGCCGGGATTCGATTTCCCTTATCATCCGACTACTCTCATCGGCAGCCAGATTCCGATTTACTACGGCCCGGCCAGTCCGGGCGTCAGCGGGCCGCCGCCGCACGTCATCCCGGACTGCTTGGTGGTCTTTGACGTGAACACCGCCGCAATCTGGGACCGGGTAGGCTACGACCCGATACAGAACGGCAAGCCCCCGGATTTCGTTATGGAAGTCGCCTCCCGCAGTACCCACCTCAACGACACCCGGCACAAGCCGGAGATTTACCGGCAGATTGGCGTGCCGGAATACTGGCGGTTTGACCCCACCGGCGGACGGCACTACGGACAGGCCATCCTCGGCGAGGAACTGGTCAACGGGCAGTACCGTCAATACCCCTTGAACCGCTACGCTGACGGAGCCGTAGGAGCTACCAGCCCAATCCTCAATCTGAACTTTCGCTGGAGGGATGAACGGTTCCGGATTCACAACCCGACAACCGGGGCGGAGTACGAGCACCCTCGGGAAATGCTCGCAAGGTTGCAGGAAGAAAACCGCCGGCTGCGGGGCGAAGGATAGGTATCGGCTACCGGAACAAATCCTTGTCTGGATCACGAACGATGGCCCTGCTATCTGCGTCCTCCATCCGTTCGTAAGGGTACCCCTTGATGAGGGCGACCGGCACACCCAACAGCTTGCCGGTTACCAACTCCGCCGTCGCCGCCAGTTCGTCGGCCACCGCGATGGTGGTAGTGTGCAACTCGTTGCCGTGGGGGTCGAATTCGCCCACGTAACTCACGACCGGATTGAAACCGGCCACCCCGATGGAGACGTTGATCGCTCCGTTCCGCCAGGGCCGACCGAAGGTGTCCGACACCAGGACGGCGACATCCACTCCCAAGCGTTGGCGGACAGCATCTCGGATCCGTTGCGCGGATGCGTCCGGGTCAACCGGGAGCAAGCAGATGGCGTTGGCCCCCGGGATGTTCGAAGCATCGATCCCGGCGTTGGCGCAGATGTAACCGTGATAGGTCTCGCTGATGATGACGCCGCGATCCATGCGCACCAAACGGCGGCTCTCGCGGAGTATCATCTCGGTGTGCCGCGGATCGCGGCGGTGTCCCTCAGTGATGGCCACCGCCAGGGGGGACGCTTCGACTTCGTCGATGGTCATCACCCGGCCCTCGGCCTTGCTGACGATTTTCTGGGTCACCACCAAAACGTCGCCTTCTTCGATGGGGGTGCCTTGTTGAGCCGCAGCGTCCATGATCTGAGCAGAGAGATCGTCTCCGGCCCGCACCTCGGGCATTCCTTCGATTCCTACGGCGCGAATTTCCGGCGGCATGGCGCACCTCTCATGTGGCAGTCGAGCGTGGATTGTATCCGCTTCAGTTCCAGTTTATCACCAGAGCGCGCCTTGTCATCGTTGGGGAGGAACCGCCCCTGGGTTATTCAGTGACGAGTTCCGTGCCGCTGTTTGGGGATAGCGCTTGGCAAAGGCTGTCCAGCAACGCTGATTTCCCTATCCTGATGGT
This sequence comes from Dehalococcoidia bacterium, assembly GCA_965197635.1. Taxonomy (GTDB): domain Bacteria; phylum Chloroflexota; class Dehalococcoidia; order Lucifugimonadales; family UBA3495; genus Bin87. The sequence goes on along the minus strand of CBDANN010000008.1, from coordinate 516,487 downwards.
GGCAGCCGCGCCACTGGTCACGGTGATGGTAACTGATCTGCGATGCAGCAAGGTACGCTCTTGAACTGCAATGCTGTTAACTTCTTGCACGCCTTTGGACCGGGATATGCAGTTCAGCATAAAAGCGATGACTTCCGGGTCATCTTCCTCTTCAAAGATTTCCTTCAGGTAGGCGATTACGTCATCACCGGTCTCGATGTGTTCCGTGGGATCCCAGGGATGAGTTGGTGTCTTCATGATGTTTGCCTCCGCGATTACAAACCACGCGCCAAACTGCGGGCTCTGACGCTGTCTCGTCCTTGAGTGCTCTTATCACCGCCGGCAAGCAGAACAATTAGGGATTGCTCTCTGCGCACGAAATATACCCGGTAACCAGGCCCATAATTGATCCGTAACTCGGATACGCCACCTCCCACTGGATGCACGTCGCCTGGATTTCCCAATTTTAGCCGGGCTATTCGCCTGTCAACAATCGCTTTCGCTCGGCGGTCACGCAACCCAATGAACCACCTCGCATATTCTTCGGTTTCACGAACTTCAACCATCGGTCGATTGTATCCCAAGTGGGTCCGCGTGGGGGATCGAGCGATTGACCGCCTCGGATTCACGCCGCCATCCCCATCTCCCGCAGCCGCGCCGCCAGATACTCCTGCGGCCTATCCCCCTTGACCCGGTTGCAGTGGGCGCAGAGCAGTTGCAGGTTTTCCAAGTGGTCGGTTCCCCCGCCGGACTGCGGAATAATGTGGTCAACTTCCAAATGCCGGAATTCAAAGGCTGACCGGCAGCCGTTGCAGCGGCCTTCCTGCTGGCCGAAGAGAACGTGCTTGTTCTGGCGGTAGGGGACGGGGGCGTCGATGTCGGTGCGCCGGGGAATGTCGGTGCGGGCCGTTACCAGCCGGTTGTGGAACAGTTCGCCCATGGCCTGCTGGAGGCGCATATTCACCAGTTCCACGGCTTTGGGGGAGATGTCGATGCCGACCCAGCGCCGGCCCAACTGCTCGGCGGCGACGCAGGCGGTGGCGCACCCGCAGAAGGGGTCCAGCACCACGTCGCCCTCGTTGGACGATGCCCTGATGATGCGCTCCAGCAGGGCCAGGGGTTTCTGTGTGGGGTAGCCGACGCGCTCTTTGGATTGCGCTTGTAGCGGGTTGATGTCAGCCCACATATCCTGCAACGGTACGCCGGGCATTTCGTCCAGGTATCGTTTGTAGGCAGGCACCGCCCCTGGTCCTCTTTGCACCACTCTGCCCACGTCTATAAGTTCCCGCATCCGTTCTTGACTATATCGCCAGTACCGGGTTACGCCCATCACTTCGTATTGTGGGTTGCCTTTTGCCGCGCCGCCCGGACCTGTCAAATTGTCCAATCTGTACCGGCGGTTGGTTGCCGGCTCAATGTATTTGTAGAACTTTTCAATATATTCCGGATCGTAGGCTGTATAAATTGGGTTCCATGTCCATTGGTCAGACTTGGCGTAGAAAAGCAGAACATCTCGAACACGACCATACTGTTTACGTCCTTGTCGTGTATCGCTATGGGCCGATGTTCGTTTCCAAATGACTTCGTTGCGGAAGTTCCCCTGGCCATAGATGCTGTCCATCAGCAGCTTGAGGTAGTGGCTGGCCGTAGGGTCGCAGTGCAGATAGATGGAGCCGGTGTCCTTCAGCACCCGCCGCATCTCCAAAAGCCGCACCGCCATCATGCAGAGATATGACTGCATCCCCTTGCCGTGGGTGAGGCCGGCGGTTTGCAGCGCCTGGTACATCGCCGGCTGCTCGTCGGCAATCAGGCCCATCCAGGCCACGTCCAGGTCGGAGAGGGTCCAGGTGTCCTTGAAGGCGGCGCCGGCCGCCGCAGAACCCACCGGAGCGGCGTAGTTGCGGTTGGAGTTGAAGGGCGGGTCGAGATAGATGAGGTCAGCGGACGCGGAGTTTAGGCCCCGCAGGATGTCCAGGTTGTCCCCGGTCCAGATGGTGCGGTCGGCGAAGTTGGCGGAGGTCATGGCCTGATTTTAACACGATTGCGTTAGTCGGGCAGATTCCTGCCGGCGTGCTCACGCGTACCCACTTTGCTCCCTCATTCCGTCCTGCCCCCGTCATTCCGGCGAAAGCCGGAATCCAGGAACCCTGCCGCAAGCGATCTCAACAATCTCTGGTAATTCGTCCCCACGTCAAAATCCTTTCCATCCTGTTTATCCATGTAAATTTACCCCCTCCAGAACAAAGTGGGTACGCATGAACTGACCAGGCGATTTCGCTACTCAGGCTCTGACGCGACTGGTTTTGTAGATCATCCAACGAGCTGACGATTTTCGTAGTCCGTCCAACACCTCGATTTTCAGGTTATCTCCTGTTTGTCGGCCAACTTCTTTCGCACCTCATGGATGGGTTCAAGCCTGTCGCAACAGTCGGTCGTATTCTTGGTGCGTGCCGATCCAGAACCAGATGATGTCGTCGTGTTCCACAATGCCGAGCGCACGGTATACAGCGCTGATGCGTACTGAGTAAACTCGGTTCCTGCGCCCGACGCGTTTGAAGTTCAGGCTTGGATGGCCGGGGTTGGATTGGAACAAGATGTAGGCGTTTCTCGCCTGGCGTTGGACGTGTGCCGGTAGCTGGCGGTAGGCGTCCCAGAAGCTCTGGTGCGTAAAAGAACGCATTGTTACAGGCTTTCCGGGTTCAGCAGTGCGGTCCCACCTTGGATGGTGTGCGGATAGAGCGTTTCTCACCTGGCGAGATGGTCAAGAAGATCATCTGACTAGCTGGAAGGTTGAACAGTCGGGACCAGAAGCTCTCTGTCAGCGTAAAAGAACGCATGTCGAGTTCGGCCAGCACCAACTTGGCGAATCTTTCCTGTTCCTCGGGGGGGAGGTCGGCCACTCGGTCGAAGGCTTCTTGAAGCATTTGGATCATAGTTTTCCTCGCAGTTGGTAGGTAACGGTAGCGCAGCGGGTTACGGTCTGGCCGGCATTGCACGGGGTTTCCGGCTGGAGTTGGTGTACAAACCGTCTGCTTGGACGTCGGGAATTATGGAACGAATTCGTAACAGAATCAATGGCCTTCAGCTGTCGCTAGGTCAAACTCGGAGTAGCGAAATTTCCTTGAACTGACAGTCCCCCTTTGACTCCCCCTGCCGTCCAACCTAAAATAGAATATATGTCCGACCTATCCCACATCGTCGCCCAGGAAACCCAGGACGGCCGGCTCATCGTCCGCTTCCTGGCCTCCGCCATGCACGGCCAACTCCCGGACTTCCAACCCTGCCACCGCCTTGACGCCGCCCGCCTCCTGGTCAAACTCGGCTTCGCGCCGGCCCAAACCCGCATCGACCGCACCGTCCCGGCCCAACGCCCGCGCCCCGTCAACCCCCACTCCCCGCCCGAATCCCCCGGCTCGGACCATCGCGTCCGCTGCGAACTCGCTCAAATCGTGCGCGAAGCAACCGACCATGGCCGCGCCGCCGTCCGCTTCCTCGTCTCCGTAATGCAGGGCGAACTCCCCGACTTCAAACCCTGCCACCGCCTCGACGCCGCCAAAGAACTGCTCCGCCGTGGCTTCGACTACGCCCCTGATGATCCGGACCCCCACCAAACTGTCGATGCCCAGTCTGAACCCGCTCCCGACCTCGCTCCGGACCCTGCCGAACTGGAAGCCCAGCGCCGCCTTCAGGAAGACATCGAATTCAGCCGCCACGGCCCGGTGTACTATGCAAGCTACCCCTACCCCTGCGTCTGCGAAAACCGCCTCCATGACTGCAACGGCAACCCGCTCAACCCCCAGGAACTCGAAGCAGTCGCCCATCACGCCCCCGCTCGAACCCATTTCATCGGCGACCGCGATGAAATGGACGCCTTCATCGCCCAATACTCCGACTACCTGACCCGTCGCGTCGCGCTCAACCCCCACAACGCTATCGACTTCAACCTCATCCGGTGGCCCCGCTACCCTCCCGGCCACGACCCTTAGGTGCAACGTGCCCCCCATCCTCGCCGGATGCAACGCGCCGTTTCGTCAAATCCTGTGCGTTCCCCATATCCTGTTCATCCCGGTAAAATCGCGTCCTCCACTCAAAGTGGGTACGCCAGAGGCCGGCGCGGGAATGACGCCGCCACCGGCGGGGTGCTAGAATGGTTAGCGTCGCAATTCAGGCCGGGAGTGTATTTCCATGAGCACGTCATCATCGTCATCGCAGCGCCGCAAGCGAGTCTATACCAAGTACGGCGACCAGGGCGAAACCAGCCTCCTCTACGGCGGCCGAGTTTCCAAGGCCAACCCTCACACCGAAGCCTACGGCATCACTGATGAAGCAGTCAGTCTGATGGGCTTGGCTCGTTCGCTCACCGACGATGACAAGGTGAAGAACATCCTGAGAGACCTGCAGCGGGAACTGTTCACCGTCGCGGCCGAACTTGCCACCGATCCGGACAAGTACGATCTATTCCACCAGCATTTCAAGCCCGTGACCGAGGAGATGGTGGACAACCTGGAAACCACCATTGATGAACTGGAAACGCATTTCCAGATGCCGCAGGTGTTCATATTGCCGGGGGGCACGCCGTCGTCTTCGGCGATGGACTCCGCCCGGACCGTGATCCGCACTGCGGAACGCCGCGTGGTCGCCCTGTCCGAAGCCGGCGGCCTGACTAACGGATTGATACTCGCGTACCTCAACCGGTTGGGCGACCTGCTGTTCGTGCTGGCGCGCTATCACGATCGGGACATTCCCATCGAGCGGGCCACGGGTGACCGGGTCTGACCACGCGATGCCTGCCACCGGAGTTGACTCCCCCCGGATCGTCGTCATCGACTACGAGTCGGGCAACCTGCACAGCGTGGCCCGCGCCGTGGCAAAGGCAGGAGTAACTCCGGATGTAACTTCCGACGCCGATGCGTTGGCCGGCGCCGATGGCGTGATTCTACCCGGAGTCGGGTCGGGCCCCGCGGCCATGAGCGCCCTGCAATCCCGCGGACTCGTCCGGCCGTTGTTGGACTACATCGCGGGCGGGCGGCCTTTCCTGGGAGTTTGCCTGGGGTTGCAGTTGCTGCTGGAGGCCACCGACGAAGGCGACGCCGATTGTCTCGGCCTGGTGCCCGGCCGGGTCCGCAGGCTGCCCGACGGCCTCAAAGTGCCTCATATGGGATGGAACACGGTACGCTTCCAACGGAAACATCCCCTGTGGGAAGGCATCCCCCAGGACAGCCATTTCTACTTCGTCCACAGTTATTATGCCGACCCTGCCTCTCGGGAGCATATCGCTGGGCTAACCGATTACGGCGTGCCATTCTGCAGCATCTACGCGCGCCACAACGTGGTGGCGACGCAGTTCCACCCAGAGAAGAGCGGCGAAAACGGTTTGCGGATTTACGCCAACTTCATCAGGCAAGTCAGCGCTAAGAGTAAGAAGTTATGACAACCACTCCCACCGACCGCGAAAAACTCATCGCCAGGGGCAAAGAGCTTTACGAGACCAAAATCCGCCACTTGGTTGAGCCGCAGGAAAAGGGCAAGTTTCTTGCCCTGGACGTGGCAACTGGCGATTATGCCTTTGCGCAATCCCTAGGCGTTGCGACGCAGGAATTGCTGGAGCGGAAGCCGAAAGCAATCATTCACAGCGTCAGAATCGGCTACCCCACAGTGTACCGCTTCCATTCCCTGTTGAAACCGAGCAAGACTAATCCATGATCCAAGGAAACCTTAGCGACGATTGGGATTTGACGGTGCCGATACGGTGCTGGACGCCAACGAATATGTTCATCGCTTCGAAGCCGCCATCGATACCGGATTCAACGGAGAACTTACACTGCCGCCGCTCCATGTCCAGGAACTCGGACTCGCTCCAGCGTTGCCCCTTGCTATAACCATGGCAAACCATGAAACGGAAACGTTTGATACCTATCATGGAACAATTCTATGGCGAGGCGCCAGATTTCCGGTTCGGATAGTTGCCTCCGAAGGCACACCCCTGATCGGCATCGGCCTGCTGTGGGGCAGCCTGCTCACCGCCGAAATAATCGACAACGGCGAAGTGACCGTCAGCCCTCTCCCCGAGGCATAATCGCCGCCGGTTCCCCTGGAGCAAACCAAATGGAAATCATCCCCGCAATCGACCTGCGCGGCGGCAACTGCGTCCGCCTGTATCAGGGCGACTACGAGCAGGAGACGGTCTTTTCCGACAACCCGTTGGCCGTAGCGCAACGCTGGCAGTCCGAGGGCGGACACAGGCTGCACATAGTTGACCTGGACGGAGCCCATTCGGGCAATCCGGCCAACCTGGCCGCGATAACCGCCATCACCCGGACGTTGGACATACCCGTCCAGGTGGGCGGAGGCATACGCAACGTGGACACCGCGGCCGGCTTGTTTGATGCCGGGGCGGCCCGCGTCGTGGTCGGCACCGCGGCAGTAGCAAACCCGGACCTGGTGGCAGAGCTGTGCCGGCGATTCGGCAGCGAGCGGGTGGTGGTGGCCCTGGACGCCCGCGACGGCCTGGTCGCAATCAGAGGCTGGACCGAGACGTCGGAAATCACCGCCACCGAATTGGCCCGCCGAATGGCCGAGTTGGGTGTCGTGCGTCTGCTCTACACCGACATTTCGCGCGACGGAACCCTGGAGGAACCCAACTACGATGCGACCACCGCACTGGTGCGTGACAGCGGACTTCGGGTTCTATCAGCCGGAGGTGTCGGTGCAGCTGCTCACGTTACGGGACTGCTGACGACGGGCGCCGAGGCAGCGATAATAGGACGCGCTTTATACACCGGCGACATTACGGTGTCGGAGGCGCTGGCGGCCGCTGGAGCCTAGCAACGGCCAGCCAAAACGGTTGCGGGACTCGTCACACGATCGCGGCGGCCTTGGCGTCTTCGTCGTTGACCGCGATACCGCCGCGCTGGTCCAGATAATGTTGGCGCTGCGCCAACCTGTCCTCAGAGGCGCCGTCCCAATCGTCGCGCAACACTTCCATGAGGATGAAGTCGTGGGACATCCGGCGCACGTTGCGGACTGGGTTGAAACCCGACCGCTCAAAGCATTTCTGCGCCCGGTGATTCCATTCCAGCGTGTGCAGGTAAACGCGCCGGAGCCGAAGGTCGTCAAACATATGATGCAGCAGTGTGACGACGGCATCATAGCCGTAGCCACCACTCCAATAGTCGCGATCTCCAATTACGATGCCCAGTTCAGCTTCTTTGGACAAGCTATCTAGATCGTAGTACATACAGTTGCCAATGAATTTGCCTCCGGCAACCTCGATCGCGAAGTGGTGGGAACCGGGTGTGGGCCAGCGGACCTGATCCTGGAACAGTTTCAGATACCGTTCGTATTTCATAGTCAGGGGATACGCGGCATCCAGGCGGGCGATCTCGGGATCACTACGCCAGATATAGTCTTTCTCGGCGTCCTCCATGCGTTTCCCGCGTAGGAGCACTCGAACGCCGCGCAGCACGAGGTCCTTTTTCTTGGCCTCGTTGGAGTTGGCAACACTCATTACCCGCCACCCTCCCGGTAAGTTTCGATCAGGGACCTGGCTGCTTCGAGAACGCTGCGCTCGTTGTCGTATTCCAACAGTTCCAGCGCCTGTTCGTAACCGCACCACTCTACCACGTCAAACTCGGCGTCGTGGTCGGATGTGCTGCCTCCCAACGGCTCCATCAAGTAGAAGTACACCGTCTTGTCGTACCGAATGCCGTCGTCGTGCCCGACAAAGAAGTAGTGGATGCTGGTTATCGGGGCCAACACATTGACGCGCACACCCGTTTCTTCCTGCACTTCCCTTTGCGCGGTCTCCATAACCGTCTCGCCATGCTCCGGGGTCCCTTTGGGCAAACGCCAGGTGAGCGGGGCATCTTCTCCCTGGTAACCTGGCCTCGCACGAGCGCACAACAATGTCTCGATTAGATCGCCGGATTGATGGAACACCAACCCGCCCGCCGAGACCACTTTTACGTTTCCGGCCGGCTCGGGCGGCCAGGGGCCGGACGCAAACTCTTCATTGTCCGCGGTCAAGCCATAGGCGATGCTGCCGATGCCGGGATGATGGTCGTCTTCGGGAGGGAGTGTGTAATTGGTCATCAGGATGACACCGATCGATCAGTACGAAAGCCATTGTAGCCGCCGCACCGGGGCGGGTCAAACAGCGCCATCGGATGTTGCCCGGCTGCGGAGTTAACGCCAATGAAACCGCTAGTTACCCCCGCCCCCAATGGCCGGCACGAAGTGGATTTCGGCGTTTTCGCCGACCCGTTCCATCATGCCCATGCGGGCTACTTCTCCGTCCACAGCCACGGCCAGGTTGGAGCGGATGTCCCCGTCCTCAGTCAGCCGGTCGGCAATGCCGGGAAACAACTCGTCCAGTTGCTGGATGACCTGGCGCACGTTGCGCGCGACTACCTCGACTTCTTTTACCCCACCCGTGCTGGCTTGCAGCATCGTCGGCACAAATACTCTCACCATAGCCGTCACCGCCTTATTCAGGATAGACGCCTTATGATAAAGCACAAGACGTTGGCACATTCAGCATACCGTCGGCACAGCGTCGCCGGCAAATATGCCGTTGGCGCGCTGGAGCTCGCGGACGTAGCAGATGATTTGCTCCACCTCTTCCTTTGAAACGCCCGGCGCCGGCGGCATATTGCCAAAATTCCAGTGGTGGGCGGGAACCCCGTTGCTCACGGCATTGCGAAACGTGAAATCAGCGTGGTGGCCAGGCTCATAGATTTTGTGAACGAGCGGCGGGCCCTGGTTGGTGCCTGCCGCGTTAACCCCGTGGCAGAGGACGCAGGTGGCGTTGAACACCTGCTGGCCGTCCGAGGCCATCTTGGACAATGCGGGAACCGCTACTGCCGGTTGACTGGCGTCGTTTCCTGCCGGGGTTTCATACATCGTGGTGTCCCCGCCGGAACAGCCGGCCAGCGCGGACGCAGCCAACATCAAGATGACGACCAGTGTAAACGGGAACCTGAGCGCCAACGACATCTCGTTACTCCCGTATCATGGCGTACAACCACTGACCAATCGTGTGCCCGTCTTTCGTAACGCTCTTCCTTAATCTACCTTCGTATTCGTAGCCGGCTTTCTCCAAAACCCGGGCCGAGGCCGGGTTCCATTCATAAACGTAGGCGTACAGCCTTGCCAGGTCAAACCGGGCAAACGCATATTCAGTCGCGGCCTTTAAGGCCAGGGTTGCAATTCCCCGGCCCCAGCAGGGTTCGCCCAGCCAGTATCCCATTTGTGCGGAACGCCGGTGGACGTCGTCGTGCAATTCCAACCCTATGCTGCCGATAACCTCAGTCGCGGACGCGATGGCGAAGATTGTCTGAGGTTCCAGCCCCATGGCGTGCCCAATCCAAGCCTCGGCGTCCTCAATACGGTAGGGATGCGGGAAACGATCGCGCAGGTTCCGCGACACGTTGCGGTTGTTGGCGTATTTCGCCAGAGCATGAGCGTCGTCGGGGTGGAAACTCCTGATTTGGTATTCACCGATGTCAATTCGCATTGCCAAAACACCTGTCGGAAAGGGGGCGATTGCGCATCGCCCCCATAACACTCCCTTTGCCCGTTTCCGGGACGGCAGTACCGACTACCAGCCGGCTTCGAGAACGCTGCCCGGCGTGATGGGCAGGCGCGTCAGCCGCTGGCCGGCGGCCTGGCCCACCGCGTTGGCAACGGCGGCCAACGGAGGCACGATGGGCACTTCACCGACGCCACGGACGCCATAGGGATGGCCGGGGTTGGCCACCTCTACGATTACCGTGTCAATCATCGGGAGGTCCAGCGAGGTGGGCATCCGGTAGTCCAGGAAGCTGGAGTTCATCATCTGGCCATTGTCGCTGAAGTAATATTCTTCGTTCAGCGCCCAGCCGATGCCCTGCACGGCTCCGCCCTGGATCTGACCCTCGACGTAGCTGGGATGCACGGCCTTGCCGGCATCCTGAATGGCAGTATAACGCAGGACCTCGGTCTTGCCGGTGTCGGGGTCAACCTCCACGTCCACCAAATGCACGCCGAATGAGTTGCCCTCGCCCGTGGGGTCCAGGCTGGCGGTGCCGGTGATGCCCCCGCCGGTGGTGTACAGCTGGCGGGCCAGGTCTTTGAAGGTAAAGCTCAGTTCCTCGGACTTGTGCCGAATCACGCCACCTTCGTACTCGACCTCTGCGGCGGGCACGTCCCAAATGGACGCGGCACGCTCCACCATCTGCGTCTTGACGTCCTCAGCGGCGAGAATGGCGGCCCAGCCGGTGGCGAAAGTGGTGCGGCTGCCGCCGGTTACCATGGTGAATCCGATGGAGTCGGTGTCCACCACCTGGGGTTTGATGTCCTCATAGGCGATGCCCAAGGTCTCGGCGGCCTGCTGAGCGATGGAGGCGCGGGAGCCGCCGATGTCCACCGATCCCTCAATCAGGTTTACCGTACCGTCTGGGTTCACGGTCATGTTGACGCTGGAATGGAAGCCCCGATTCATCCAGAAACCGGCGGCGATGCCCCGTCCCCGGTTTGGGCCTTCCAGCGGGGTACGGTAATGCTCGTGGTTGCGGGCGGCCTCCAGGCATTCCACCAATCCGATCTTCTGGAACACCGGGCCTTCCACCTTACGGGAGCCTTCCGTTACGGCGTTGTTGAGGCGGAACTCCACCGGGTCCACGCCCAACTTCTGGCACAACTCGTCCACCACCTGCTCCACGCCGAAGGCGGCTTGAGGTGAACCGGGGGCGCGGTACGCGGCGGTCTTGGGCTTGTTGACCACCACGTCATAGCCTTCCACCGTGCCGTTCTCCAATTCGTAGCAGGCGAAGGCGCAGGTGGCGCCCTGCATCACCGGGGATCCCGGATAGGCGCCGGCCTCGAAGGCCAGCTCAATCTCGGCGGCGGTGATTTTGCCGGAGGAGCTGGCGCCCATCTTGACGCGCATCCAGGTCCCGGGAGCCGGGCCGCTGCCCTCAAACACCTCCGTACGGCTCATCATGACCTGGACCGGCGCGCCGGCCTTGCGTGACAGCAGGGCCGCCACCGGCTCCAGGTAGAAGGCAACCTTGCCGCCAAACCCGCCTCCGATTTCCATAGGGGTCACGCGGACGTCGGACACGTCCACCCTCAGCGCGTCGGCGGTGTTGGCCCGCACCACGAAAGCTCCCTGGGTGCTGCACCAGATATTGATCTGTCCGTCGGCGCGCCAATGGGCGGTGGCGTTGTGCGGCTCGATGTAGCCCTGGTGTACCGATGCGGTGGTGAACTCGCGCTCCACGACGACGTCGGCTTTGGCGAACCCGGCGGCGGTGTCACCCTTCTCAAACTTCATGTAAGACGCGACGTTGCTGGGCTTTTCGGAAACCTCGCCCATGGCTGACGTGTGAATCAGGTCATCGTGAACCAGCGGCGCGCCATCTTGCATGGCGGCGCGCACGTCAATGACGGGTTCCAGCGCCTCGTAGTCAACCGCAATGAGCGCCAGAGCCGCCTCGGCGATGTGTCCATTGTCGGCGGCTACTGCGGCGACGGCGTGGCCGCGATACAGCGCCTTGTCACTCGCCAGGAAGTTGTCACTGAGGAACTTGAACCGGTTGTAGTCGTTGCCCAATTCGTCCCGGCTCAGCGACGCTAAGGGTAGGTCGGCGGCGGTCACTACCGAGCGGACGCCGGGCAGTGCCTCGGCTTGGCTGGTATCCACGGCCTTGATCCGGGCGTGGGCATGGGGACTTCGCAGCACCCTACCCTGGAGCAAGCCGGTCAGGTTCAGGTCGGCCCCGTATTGAGCGCGGCCCGTAACCTTGTCAACCCCGTCCGGGCGCACCGGACGCTTGCCCACAACGTCGTATTCGACCTCTGAGAGCACCTGATTTGCTGTGGTCACTTTGGTTCACCTCATGGTGGTATTCGTTCGGCGGATTATAGCGCATATTGGGCGAGCGTCAGGCATACCGCGAGTTTTGACGGGCCTGGCGGCTACTTGTTAGCATCGATTCAGGCCAGAGCGCACCCGAATTAAGCTTTTTGCTTCAGGCAACGCTCATGACAACGGAGGCCAACCCATGGCTAAATACGATTCCGTCAAGGAGCAGGTGGCGTCCATCTATCGCATCCATCTGGAAAACGAGTTCGCCGGCCAACTGGTATTCGACGCCATACGGGTTGTGCCCGGCTGGACCAGTGGGACGAAGAATACCTGCACGTCTATGTCGTCTTCGAAGGCGATGGGGACCTGCTCGAGCCGAACTGGCTCAACGGCCTATACCGCAGAATTCGGCCAGAGTTGCTTGCGCTGGGGGTAACCAACATTCCCCTTGATTCGTACATTGACAAGGCTGAAATCATCCCGTGGACCGATGAGGAGCGCGCCCGGCTTTTAGGTGAAACCGCGCTATGAACTGGGAACAACTGATTGCCAACGCCCGGATGCTGGCAACCACGCCCGATTACGGCGAGCGCCGCGGCCGGCCGCAGCAGATGCAGCTGCGCAAAGCCATCAGCGCCGCCTATTACGCTATGTTTCACGCCCTGGCCATGAGCAACGCCGATACTCTGATTGGCGCGTCGCCGCAATTCCGTCGCTTGCCAGCCTGGACACAAACCTACCGGGCGCTGGACCATGAGTTTGCCAGAGGACAAATCAACCACGGCTTGGTTGGATTTGCACTGGAGATTGAAGAATTCGGCAACGCCTTCGTAAGCCTGCAAGAAGCGCGTCATCTGGCCGACTACGACCCCAACGCAGATTCTACCCGTTTCGACACGCTCCGCCTGATCGACCGGGCCGAAGCAGCAATCATTGCGTTCGAAGGCGCCGACCCAACTCAGCGCAGGGCTTTCGTCGCCCACGTCCTGTTCAGAGCGAGAACTCCCTAATCCGGTAACCTTTGCCGCGGGGCCCACATTCCCGGGATTTCCGTTTGCTTTTGTATGGTGCGATATTTGACTGCCCCGTTGCTGGCACCTGAATCCAAACGAGACCTGCTGGACGGTCTCCGCGACGATGCACTCGGGCTTAGCAAGTGCAACCACCGTTACAACCCCACGCGCTACGCACATCTGCGCTGCACTTGGGTACGCAGAAGGATACTGCCGGCCACCGGACTAACTGAGCCCAAGCTACTCGACTCCCAAAAATGATGGCTGACAACAACTTCGATTGCTCGTATCGTCACGCATTACGGCAATCGGCAGAACAGCCGCCGCAGGAAAGGAGAACACCACCCTAACGCGTACTCTCGCCGTCACGGCCATAGCCGCGGCCTTGCTTTCCGCAATCGTCGCCTGCCAGTCCCAGCAAGACAAACTGGCTACGGTTCTCGAACAAGCTCACCAAACCCACAAAGGCGACCTTCCGGAGCCAACCGCTTACGAATGGCATTTCGAAGCCTTGCAGTGGTACCTACGAGATCTGGATGCCATGAGCGCAGACTTTGATCTTCAATGGCGCGTTCATGCCGTTCCCTTGGCCCAACAACTCGGTGTGGATCCCCCAGCCTATTAATCCACGGCCCAGATGATCATCCAAACATACAGTGGAGTCATCGAATCGCGCACCCAAGCTCTGTTACGAGAGACCGGATGGACCAGTACGGAACACCTTTATTGCGAAACATACTACGACACTGCACTGACGCCGGACTACTGCTACACTCCCGGCCCGCGCACCTCAGCATTGGCACATGACCCTTCACAAATCCACGTGGGTGACTTGGCCAGGTATGAATACTGCCGCCATATATCCCTCAATTACCTGAGCGCAGATTGATGCCATGCGCTGGTGGATTGTCGCGCTATTGCCGCGGCTTTGCCTCCTATGGCCATCGTAGAGGTCGCCCGTAAACACGGTCCCACTGCGGTAAACCGATGCTCTGCATAGCCGTCCTCAACGCGGCCAGCCCGACAGTCAACGAGCTGATTCACCGCATTTACACCGATTAGGGGCAACCACAAGGGTTGCCCCTACATTCTGGCGTTGAGTGCCGGCGGCACCGGGACAAATCGCCGCCTTAACCCCAATCCACCGAAAGGATGAGGTTGGTGTCGTGCTGAAGGGTTGAAAAAGTGCTCCCGGCTTCGGGGATAATGGTTTGTGAGACACCAAACCAACCCGGAACAAGGAGCACCCAACGGATGCTACCACCTGAGCGCCTTGAGCGCATCCAGGTCGCCTTCGACGATCACCGCCTGGTGGCCAACGCCGGACTGATCCTGCCGGTCACGCTGGCCCATCACCTGGGTCTGGGCGAACTGGTGGACCGCCACGTTGACTTGGGAGATGCACCGGGTCGTGCGAATGCTGGGGACAAGATGCTGACCCTGGTGGCGTCGGCCCTGGCCGGTGGCGACTGCATCGACGACGCCGACGCGCTGCGCGCTGGCGGGACCGAGCAGGTGCTGGGCTGTGTGGTCAAGGCGCCGTCCACGTTGGGTACGTTCCTGCGGAGTTTCCGTTGGGGCCACGCGCGGCAGCTGGATCGGGTGAGCCGTGAGGCGCTGGCCCGAGCCTGGGGCGCCGGGGCCGGACCGGGCGATGATCCGTTGACCATCGACCTGGACTCCACCATCTGTGAGACCTACGGTCCGGCCAAGGAAGGGGCGCGCCGCCACACCTACACCGGCCAGCGGGGCTATCACCCGCTGTTCGCCGTCGCCGCTGGCGCCGGCGACGTGCTGATGGCTCGGCTGCGCCAGGGACGCGCCAACACCGCTCGCGGCGCGGCCCACTTCCTGCGAGAGACGGTAAGGCGAGTGCGCTACGCCGGAGCCACCGGACCGCTCACCATGCGGGCCGACAGCGGCTTCTACAACCACGACATCGTCGCCGTCTGCCGCAAGATGAAGGTCCGCTTCTCCATCACCGTCCGCCAGCACGCCCAGTTGCGCAATCTCATCGCAGCCATACCTGAAGAGGACTGGACGCCCATCCCTTACTGGATGGAGGGCGCCGCCGACGTGGCCGAAACCAGCTACACTCCCTTCGCCAGTGAGCCCGATGCTGTGCCGGTGCGTCTCATCGTCCGAAGGGTGCAGCCCACGCCCAACTCCCAGCTGGCCCTCTTGGTCGACTACAGCTATCACGGCTTCATCACCGATAGAGACGGCGACACCCTGGAACTGGAGGCCGATCATCGCCGCCACGCCGAGATCGAGAACGCCATCCGCGACCTCAAGTACGGGGTGGGTCTCAACCACCTGCCCTCGGGCCGCTTCCCCGCCAACGCCGCCTGGCTGGCCGTCCAGACGATGGCCCACAACCTGGCCCGCTGGACCACGCGCCTCGGGCTGGGCGAGCCGGTGGCGACCACCAAGACCCTGCGCAGGCGCTTCTTCTCCCTGGCCGGACGCCTCACCCGCAAGGCACGCCGCCTCACTTTGCATCTCCCCCAGGGCTGGCCCTGGCGAAACCAGTTCAGCAGCGCCCTGGCCAGACTGCGCGCACTGCCACTCCCTTCTTGACCACGCCCGCGGCGTCTGACCTGTCCACCAGATTACCTAACTGTCTGGCCCAGCCGCGCCAGGCTCGGCTCCTGATGGCCTCCGCCGGCGATCGGCGCTGAAAATCGCTTCCCGCGCCGCTACTACGGGTCGTCAACATCTCTTTGGACCGGCATCCACGCCCCACATCGTCCATTTCATCGGCATCAGGTCCCCGCCTGCCCGATCCCTGGTCCCTCATCCCTCCTCTGACCGCCGCCACGGTTTCCCTTCGGTGGATTCGGGCTTAACCCTGGAACAGGCCACCATACGTCCGCCGGAGTGCTCAGGCGTTCCACCAACAAAGTACAAATACCATACCGGCCTGCAGCCTTATTGTAGATGGACCTATGTTGAACATTTCAAGCGTTATGTTGTTGGAAAATCCCGGGTCTATCTTCGGCGCGGTAATATGGACGCCGATACCAAGTCGGGCCAGGCGGCTCCTGCCTTCGACTCTGCCGGCCAACGCTGTAGTCAACGTCACTTGCTCCGGCGTTTGGCCGATGACGAACATACCAGGTCCGAAGTCAAAAGTTTTGCCGTTTGATATGTCCACCGCTTCGGTATATCTGGTGAGATGGTCGGTAACATCCACCTCATTGACATCGACTATCACCCCCGTTATGGGGATTCCGCGTTGCAGACGGATGGCATGGCCCAGTCGCGGGTCTATGGACGGGGGCTGTATCATCCCACCGTCAGGTTGAAACGGCTCAATCGCCAACTCCCCATCATCAATTGCTTGCCGGATGTGATGGTCGGAGAGCAGCATTTGGTTTCTCCCAACGAGGGACTGTTGACTATTGGCTATGATCGGACGCCCTTCATGCGACTTTGATGGCCTCAAGTTGCTGCTTGGTAATGTCCCACCGCGGCCGGCCTTCGTTGCTGACCGGGAAGTACAGGATCACCTTGCCGCCTACCTCGCCGACTACGGCGGCGGGAACCGACTCAAGATTGTCGCTTACCTTCCAACTTGGCACCAGGGCGTCAAAATGCTGCCCGTCAATGTGCTTGATGATGAAGACGCCGTTGCCGAGCGGCGTTGGCTTGGCCTCATTAGGCTGCAAGCCGATTCTGATTGGCTCGGGTTCATCGTACCAGTGAACGTTGAACTTCGACATTGCGGAGCTTCCCGGTTGCGGGTGACTGGCAGATTCGTCCTAACAGTCAAAGCGCAGGGACAATCCTCCGCGGTGAAGGACCGGCCCTGCGCTCGTTTGTCTCCGGATGCGCTTAGGCCCGCATCTTTTCTCCTGCGTCAAGCACGGCGCGGACGATCTTGTCGTACCCGGTGCAACGGCAGAGATTGCCGGCCAACCAGTGGCGAATGCGTCCTTCGTCAGCGTCCGGTTCCGCTTCCAGCAGGGCCTTGGCGGCGACTATGAAACCGGGCGTGCAGATGCCACACTGCAAGGCAGCGTTTTCCAGGAAAGCCTGCTGAATGGGATGTAGGCCATCGGCGGACGCTACGCCTTCAATAGTGTTGACGTCGGCGCCCTGGGCTTCTACTCCTAGCACCAGGCAGGAACACACGATGCGTCCATCCAGGTTCACGGTGCAGGCGCCACAGTTGCCGTCATTGCAGCCTTCTTTAGAGCCTGTCATGCCGACGACGTCGCGAAGACATTCCAGCAAACTCTGTCGCGGCTCACAGAGAAAGTCAGTCTGGTTGCCGTTGATGGTAGTGGTTACGTGGACAAGTCCGGGCATTGTTACTCCTCCCCTCGGGCGCGCCGGATGGCGATGTTCAGGGTGCGGCGGGTGAGAACGTCCACCAAATGGTGGCGTTGGCGGATAGTTCCGCGCATATCGGTGATGGGAACGGCCGCTTCGCTGGCCAAGCGTCCGGCTTCAGCGATGGCGTCGTCGGACACGGCCTTGCCGGCCAGGCTGTCGCCGGCGGCAGTGGCGAGAATGGGCGTCGGGCCGACGGAAGCCAGGGCGATGCGGGCCGACTGAATGGTCTGGCCGGAGCCGTCCAGCACTACTGACGACGACACACCGGCTACGGCGATGTCCATTTCGTTGCGTGGAATGAAACGCAGATAAGCGGTGCCGGAGTTAGCTGCGGGAGCCGGGATCTGGATAGCGACCAGCAGTTCGCCAGGCTCCAGGACGCTACGGCCTGGGCCGGTGCAAAAGTCTTCGGTGGCCACAGTGCGCCAGCCGTTGGGCCCGTTGATGTGGGCCTCGCCTCCGAGGGTGATCACCGGCGGGATGGTATCTCCGGACGGGGCGGCATTGCAAAGGTTGCCGCCGAAGGTCGCCCGGCCCTGGATCTGGATGCTGCCGATGAGGCTGGCGGAGTCGATCAGGCCCGGGTAAGCGGCGGCGACGGCCTGGTTCTGGTAGACCTGGTAACACGGCACGGCGGCGCCGAGTTGCAGTCCGCCATCGCTCAAATTGAGGCCGTTCAGCTCGGGGACTTTCTTCGTGTCAACCAGCACGTCAATCTCACGCCGGCCTCCGCGCAACTGCACTAGGATGTCAGTTCCACCGGCCAAAGCGCGGGCGCGGTCTCCGTTCTGGGCCATAACAGAAACGGCTTCGCTGAGGGATGTGGGGGCAACGTAGTCAATAGCTCGCATGGGCACCTCCTGCGGCGCAAATTATAGCATGAACATCGGCCCTGTCAGCGGGCCGTCTCCAAGCTGACCGGTTCCGTTCCGAAAGGGATGCCGGCCAACCGAGCCAACGCATCATGGGACGGCGGCTATGATACCGCACCGGATGCCATCGCGCTACCGCCCTGCCCTAGCCCTTCATCATTCCTTCCAAACGCTCTTTCACCCCGGGCCATTCGGTATCTATGATGCTGAAATACACCGAATGGCGGTTCACGCCGTCCCGGGCGATCCGATGGTTCCGCAGTACGCCCTCTTGGATAGCTCCGATGCGGGCAATGGCGCGCTGCGACCGTTCGTTGCGATGGTCGGTTTTAAGGCAGACCCGTAGTGCTCCAAGGTCCTCGAAAGCGTGGCGCAGCAGCAGGTACTTGCACTCGGTGTTGACCGCGGTGCGCTGGTAATCCACCCCGTACCAGGTCATTCCAATTTCCAGGACTCGGTTGGGTCGGTCGATATCCAGATAACCAGTGGAACCTATCGCCCGTTCCTCGGTGCCGTGGATTACCGCGAACTGTACCCGCTCGCCCGATGCGTTGCGAGTGACGCACGTATCCACCCATGCTCGAGCATCGTCCAAGGTGGTGAAGGCGGGTGTGGAAAGGTAGCGCCAAATGGTCTCGTCCTGCCCAACTTTATACAGGTCCTGGGTGTGCTGCTGGCCGATGGGTTCCAAGCGGACGCGCTTACCCACCAGCGCTACAGGTTGGGGGTTCATACGCGTCGGTTTTGAGCCGATGCCGAGGTCGATAGGAGCCGGCAGGGGTAGCAGGGGTTCCACTCCATCCGCTCGGCATGAGTCAAGGTACACTTCAACCGACAGTTGAAACTCCCGTTCCAACTGTTGCTCCTCCGCGGCCCAGAACGTAGCGATGGGATATGGCTTGGTGTTGGCAACCCAGCCACTGTAAACCTCCGCCACATCATCGTATTCGAAATCTGCGATATATCCTTTGTACTCTATCATGGCCTTACTCCGATGGTAGCGAGAAAAGTGGCGACGCTGCGAACCTGCCCTCTATCGAGGTTAGGTCCGGGATGTGGACGATGAGCCACAATCCGACCGGCATCTTTTTTGAACACAACCCGGGAACCGGCCCATTCCGCCATTTCAACGTCCAACACCCTCATCAAAGCCACCACCGCCGCCCATCGGATATCCGACGGCGTGGGCGTCGCGAAAATCTGCTCTAAAGTACGCCGGTGCCTTGACCGCAACATGGATATGATACCAAAGCGATGTTGCCGTCAACCTAATTCCCGTCCCCGGCGCTGGCAGCCGGCTGAGCCGCTCTGGTGTCGCCGCCAATCCACCTCCGCTGCCCTCGCACCGGAGGCTGCGGACGAGTGCATAGCAGGAAAGCCAGGGCGCTGACCAGATACATGGGAGTGAAAGCGGCCAACACCAGATAATACGATCCCGTGAACTGCTCTACGAAGCCGGCGAAGAGAGGCGAGGCAAACAGTCCGATGTTCATGAACAGACTCATGAATCCCATCAGAGTGGCGAAACGGGCGCGCCCGTAGTAATCGCTGAGCATCAACCAGTTGACGGAGGTGATGCCCTCGACCACGGCGATGCCAATGACAAAAGTCAGCAGCCCGATCAACCCAGGGCCAAGCCAAAGACCCCACATTCCGACCGCGCCAATCGCCATACCACCGGCCAGCATCACGTTGGAACGGAACTTGCCGGTGGTCACGCCCAAAATGAAGCGCAACGGGATACCGAGGAAGAACATTGCAGCGACCCAGGCCGCGGCCTGGTCGTCCGACAGACCCCGCTCAGCCAGCATGGCGAATATATGCACCAGCATCCCGTTGGTCACGGTTACCCGCATGAACGCCCCAACGGACATCAACCAAAAACTGCGGGTCCGGATCGCTTCCTTGAACGTAAAACTCATATCCGCGGCGCCGGAAGCCCGGCTTTGCCGCCCGCCACGTTCGGACGTTGCGTCGAGAGGCGGATCTCCGTCAGGAAGCAGGCCCATGTCCTCGGGACGGCTCCGGATCACAAAGGACGCGGGTAGGGTAAGAGCCAAGATGCCGACGCCTGTCCAAATCAGCGTTTGTCGCCAGCCTAACCACTGGATACTTTCGTTGAGCAGCGGGACGATGAGCGCGCCTCCGCCAGCGAACGCCGTCATAAGAGCAGACATGGCGATGTGGCGGCGGCGGATAAACCATTGGTTGACCCCTGCCATGAGCGTTTGCCCTAATCCGGCTGACTTACCCAGGGAAATCACGCCGGGGGAAACCGGCGAACAGCACCAACAGCATCCAGTACGAGTTGGCTTGCGACAGCAGGATGACTCCGACCCCTACGGTGAGGCTTCCGGCGAACACCATGGGTCGCGCGCCGTACCGGTCCACCAGCCAACCAATGGCTGGCCCCGCAACGCTCCCTTCAGCCCGGGCCAGGCTGAATACCAGGGACATCTGGCTACGGCTCAACCCCAGGGATGCTTCGATGGGCAACAGGAACCGGGGGAAACCCTGGGAGATTGACCCATTGCCGAACATCCCCAAAATAGAGGCGGCCGCAACAATCCACCATCCATAAAAGATGCGGGGACGCGGCCGCTCTTCATCATTTGAAATATTAGCCACGGTTCAATATTCTAAACGTTTTTGTGTGGCTGGGTCAAACGGCGACGTGTTAGTTGGTTTGATTCCATAGATGCCGTTGCTAGTGCGGGTAGGGGCGAATGGCCATTCGCCCCTACGGACGGAAACCACCTAAATCGGAACGCTACCCGTATCACTCATGCGCACCCGTACCCCCGGCACACTGAACAGGATGATGGCGGGTGTTAATACCTCAATTCAAGATCTTTCAATTGCGTAGTTCCCACGACGGCCGTAGCAGAATATCCTCCGCGTCCTGACAAATGCCGCGCACCACTTCAGCAGCCGGGCGCACGCTATGCACTTGACCTACTCCCTGCCCCATGTACACGGGAGCAACCTCTGAATCGTGACGCGCGCGAGCTTCGGCAACGTCCGCGGCGAGTTCCTCGCGGAGGGCCAAAACCTCCCGGTCCCTGCCGTGCCACTCCCGCACCAATTTATTGCGATACACGCGGCCGGCTATTCCGTCGGGCCAAGGGTCGTCGCCGAGCAGATCATACACCCGCGTGAAAATACTGTCTTGCGCTTCTGACGACAGTATCCGCTCTTTGAAAACCTGCGGAACTTCGACCGCCTCCGGCGTGACCAACAGCGCGGTTCCCAGAGAAGCCCCTGCTGCTCCAGCCGCCAATGCCCCGGCCAACGCCCGGCCCGAAGTTACGCCGCCGGCCGCCACCACCGGCACGTCGGGGAACCGTTCCACTAAATCGACCAGAAATGGCAGCAGGTTCATTTCCCCGGTGTGTCCCCCGGCTTCGTTTCCCTGAGCAATCAATATGTCGGCTCCGGCGTCCACCGCCACCTGTGCCGCCTCCGGTGTTTGCACCTGGCAGATGGCGACCGCTCCGGCATCCTTGGCGCGACCCAACCAAGGGCGCGGGTCGGCAAAGGAAAATATCACCACAGGAATCCGTTCCGCTAACGTGATTTCAAAATTCTGCGGGTCCAATTCGATCAACTGGGTGATAAACCCCACGCCAAAGGGCCGGTCGGTTTGACCTCGGATGAACTCTATCTGATCCTTGAACCAATCGGGGCCGAAGCTGTTGCTACCGCCAAAGGTCCCCAATCCGCCGGCGTTAGAAACTGACGCCGCCAGGGTCCCGCCGCTGTGGTTGCTCATCGGCGCGGACATTATCGGGTAATCCAGACCGAGCAAATCGGTGAAGCGAGTTCGTAACACTGTAGTTCCTTCCAGGCGTCGCGCCACCACGAGAGCCAGCGTCCGCAACCACTGCCCACCATTCCGACTAGCTGGACTTCAGGTAAGCCGCGTCGGGACAATGTCGTCCAATCCCAACTCTGCCCAACGGTTGGAAACCCGCTGCCGCACCTCTGGGCTCATCTCGATGTCCGGAGGCCATTCGCGATGATAACCTTCCTGCGGTCCCTTGCGGGTAGCGTCGATCCCCACCTTGCTGCCGAAACGTGGCGTAGGAGAGGCCACGTCGAGGTCGTCAATGGGTCCATCAACCAAAACCAAATCGGTGGCCGGGTTGATGTTATTGGCAACCCGCCAGGCGACCTCCGAAGGGTTCTGCACGTCCACGAAGTCGTCCACCACCACAATTACTTTGGTCAGGCTGAGCAAGCCCAACCCCCACAAGCCGTACATTACCTTCCTGGCGTGTCCGGGGTATTCCTTCTTGACGGAGACCAGCACGAGGTTGTGGAATATGCCCTCCGCCGGCATATTGATGTCAACCACCTCCGGCAGGATCAAGCGTATCAACGGCAGGAAAACCCGCTCGGTGACTTTGCCCATCCAGTAATCTTCAGTGGGCGGCCGCCCGACGAAGGTGGTGGGGTAGATCGGGTTGTGGCGTCGGGTGATTGTAGTTACGTGGAACACCGGATAGGGTTCGGCCAGCGAGTAGTAACCGGTATGGTCCCCGAAGGGACCCTCGATTCGTTCCTCGCCCGGAATCACATAGCCTTCCAAAACAATTTCGGCATGGGCCGGCACCATCAGGTCAACGGACACCGCTGGCACGAGTTCCACCCCGGCATCCCGGATGAAGCCAGCCAGCACCATCTCGTCCACGTCAGGGGGCAGCGGAGCGGAGCCGGTCCATATTGACACCGGGTCGCCGCCCAGGGCTACCGCTACCTCAAGTTTTCCGCCGCTGGCCCGGTAGTGGCGCGCTCCCACCTTGTGGGTCTGCCAGTGCATCCCGGTGGTGTTGCGGTCGAATACCTGCATCCGGTAGATGCCGTAGTTCTGCGTTCCCGTTTCCGGGTCTTTCGTGATGACCAGGGGCAAAGTGATGTACGGGCCAGCGTCCATGGGCCAGCACGTGATTATGGGGAGACGATAAAGGTCAACGTTCTCACCGGATAACACCACCTGCTGGCAGGGTGCGTTACGGACGGTGCGCGGCTGATATGAGCCGATATGCACGAGCCGCCCCAAAGTCCTAAGCTTATTGAGCATCCCCTGGGGCGGCCCGCCCTGCACCATTTCAATCATCGATTCCAGGCGAGACGCCAGGCCGTCGGCGTCATCCACCTCTAACGCCCAGTTCATCCGCCGGTCGGCGCAGAACAAGTTGATCGCTACCGGCATATCGTAGCCGATCACGTTCTCGAACAGTAGAGCCGGCCCGTCGGCCCTCATCAAGCGGTGGGCGATTTCCGTGATCTCCAGCTCCGGAGTCACCGGCGCCAAGACACGATGCAGGTCGCCCTTGCTTTCCAGCAGGGCGATGAATTCGCGCAGATCCTGGTAAGGCATCGCAGCTGAACCGGGCTTTACCGTGTGTCAGCCACGAATGCCGATACCGGATTACAATTAATTGCGCATGCGGTTGAAGCAGTCGCTGCAATAGACCGGGCGGTCGCCGCGAGGGCGGAACGGTACGGTAGCGTCAGCGCCGCAGTTGCTGCACACGATAGCGAAGGCTTCTCGCTGTCCACCACCACCACCGCCACCAAATCCGCCTCCGCCGTCTCGCGGTTGGCCTCGACGCGCGTTACGGCACGAGACGCAGCGTTTGGGGTAGTTGGTGAAACCGCGAGACGCGTAAAACTCCTGTTCACCTACGGTGAAAAGGAACTCGGCACCGCAGTCGCTGCACTCAAGGGTCATGTCGGAAAGGGCCACGATTCATCCTCCGGCCGGGTTGGCAATCACGATGCACACTTTTGGTCTGATTTCGTCGGGCAAAGTGATTTCCAATACCCAAGGAAGGTGGACCGGCGCAACCTGTATTTTCTCCACTATACTGGCAACATCACCGGCAAGCAACGACTTTAGTGGCAATTCGCATACAATTCTGCCCCGCCGGTTCTCGCTCACGCATAGCGGCATGACATGATCGCGCCGTCGCAACCCGACGATTCGCTGTCGAACCGGGTTCCTCGTCAGACTGGTTCCGCCAGAAAAACGGGGATCTTGCGGGAAGTCCGGCCCTGGTACTCTTCGTAGGGCGGGAATGCCGCTACCGCCGCTTCCCACAACCTCGCCCGTTCCTCCGCATCTCCAACTTCCCGGACGCGCATCGTATACACGTCGGTCTTGTCCCGAATTTCCACGTTGGCGTCGGCTCGCAGGTTGTACACCCACACCGGATTGCGAGGCGCACCACCCTGGGAGCCAACCAGGATATAGTTGTTCCCCACCTTAACGCGCATCAGCGGCGTCTTGCGGATAGCGCCGGACTTGTTACCCAGGTTGGTGACGATAATCACGGGCAATCCCGTGTCGCGCAGTGTGGTCCCGTCAGCGCCGCCACTCCCTTCGTAAACCTCCACCTGTTCCCGTACCCAATCCCGGGTGGACGGTATGTACTCTGCCATCTGTGCTTCCTCCCCATTGTGTTTGGGTCATGATAACCCTAACCCTCCGCGTGATGTCCATCTCAGCGGACCAAAACCGGGTATAATGCGCGCGCAATTCACTGGAGGCTCATCTATGGACGGTAAGACTGCATTCGCCACGATATTGGCGCGGGAAGGCGTGGACGTCGTTTTCTGTTTCCCCAACAACATCCTCATTGACGCCTGCGCCGCGGCCGGCATCCGGCCCATAATCTCCCGCATGGAACGCACTGCCGTCAACATGGCCGACGCCTACAGCCGGGTCAACAACGGCAACAAAAATGGCGTCGTCATCGTCCAGGGCGGGCCGGGAATTGAAAACGCCTTCTCCGGCGTCGCTCAGGCTTATGCGGATTCGTCGCCGTTGCTGATGGTGCCCAACCATCCCGGAACCCGACGGCACGGTACGTCTTCGGACTTCGACGCGGCGCGGAATTACCAGGGCGTCACCAAGTGGGCAGATTCCGTCAACCACACCGACCGCATACCGGAAATGTTGCGCCGCGCCTACACCCAATTGCGAACCGGCCGCCCTTACCCGGTACTGGTTGAAATGCCGAACGATGTGCTGGCTGGTGAGATTTCGGAGGAAGAGTTTCTGTACCAACCGCAACGCAAGCGGCGCTCTGCCGGCGACCCTCGCGACGTGACCCGCGTCGCTGAACTGCTGGTGAACGCGCGTCGGCCCGTAATCTACGCCGGGCAGGGTGTGCTATACGCGGAGGCTACTCCCGAGTTGGTGGAGTTGGCCGAGCTGCTGAACGCCCCTACGATGACCACAACGTTGGGCAAGAGCGGCTTTCCCGAAAACCATCCGCTCGCTCTGGGCACGGGCGGCAACACCGGAACCCGCATGGTAGGAGAGTTCCTGGCCAAGAGCGACGTGGTGTTCGGCATCGGCACCAGCTTCCAGAAAACTCTGGCCTCGGCGCCGGTGCCTGCCGGCAAAACCGTGATCCAGTCCACCATCGACGAAAAGGATCTCAACGGCGAGTACCCGCTGGAAGAAATCATCGTCGGCGACGCCAAGTTGGTGCTGGGCCAGCTGATTGAGGAAGTCAAGGATCGTTTGGGGGCGGACGGCCGGCGCGCCGATCAGTCCGTCGCCGAGGAAATTAGACAGGTGCGGCGGGAATGGCTGGCCGAATGGATGCCAAGACTATCCAGCGACGACGCGCCCATCAGCCCTTACCGGGTCGTGTACGAACTCAACGCCCGGTTGGACAAGGCCAACAGCATCATCACCCACGACTCCGGCAACCCCAGGGATCAGATAGTGCCTTTCTACGCGGCCACCACGCCTCGGGGATACATCGGCTGGGGCAATTCCACGCAGTTGGGCAGCGGGTTGGGCTACGCAATGGGGGCTAAAGTGGCGTTCCCGGAAAAAACGTGCGTTAACCTGATGGGAGACGTCGCGGTAGGCATGGCCGGCACCGACTTCGAGACGGCCGCCCGCGAGAAGCTGGGCATCATCACCGTGATCGTCAACAACGGGGCCATGGGCGGCTACGAAAAGAACATTCCCATCGCCACCGAACGCTACGGCACCAAGTACGTATCCGGTGAATACGCGCGCATGGCCGAGGCCCTGGGAGCCTATGCCGAGCACGTAACCGACCCGGCGGAAGTTGGCCCGGCTATCGAGCGGGCCAAGGAGATCTCCGCAGATGGGCAGCCCTGCGTACTGGAGATTATCACCCGGGAAGAACCAGTGTTTTCGCAGTATTACCGCTGAGCATCCTGACAGCCGTGCTATCCTGATAAAGCGAGGCTGCGCTATGAAAACCATCAAAATCTCCATGCACGACGAAACATATCGCCTATACCAGACCAATGCGGAGGCGGCGGGAATCTCTGTGGAGGATTGGGTGTCCGCACGCTTGACAGGGGTTACTCTCAAGCGCGCATCGCCTGATGAGTTTGAGCGCTTGTGCAAATTGCAGCAGGAAATATTAGAACGCATACGCACCGAAAGTCCCGGATTCAGCGCTGCGGACAGACTGCCTCGCGAAGACCTGTATGATCGCGATGCGTTTCGCTGATACCAACATTCTGCTGTATGCGGCGAGTCCATTGCCAGAGGAAGCCGCCAAGCATCAATTGGCGAACGACATTTTGGCCCAGGGTGATTGGGCGCTGTCGGTCCAGGTCCTTCAGGAGTTCTACGCACAAGCGACCAGACTTTCGCGGTCATGGTCGCTGGCACATGAACAAGCGGTAGACTTCATTCAGTCGCTGCTACGCTTCCCGGTGCAGGACGTTACCCTCGACCTGATGCACGATGCTTTCAACATTCGATCCCGGTTTGGATTGAACTATTGGGACTGCGCCATACTCGCCGCTGCCCGTCTGCTGGGATGCGACGCGGTGTATTCCGAGGATATGAGTGATACGCAGGACTACGACGGTCTGCGCGTGGTAAACCCTTTCGTTGATCTGCCGCAGTTGGCACAGTAAACAGCAACCTTGTCTCCGGCTCCTCACATCATCGTCATCGGCGGCGGCCCGGCCGGCTCCAGCGTCAGCGCTCTGTTGGCGCGACGCGGCCACCGGGTAACGCTGCTGGAGCGGGAGCGTTTCCCCCGTGCCCACGTTGGCGAGTCCCTGCTTCCGGCGAGCATTCCCATACTTCAGGATTTGGGAGTTCTGCACGAGGTACAGCAGGCCGGGTTCGTGGTCAAGCGTGGAGCCACGATGATCTGGGGCACCGACCGGGAGCCGTGGAGTTGGTATTTCAGCGAGACCAACCCGACCAACCCAACATCGTTCCAGGTGTGGCGTCCGGAGTTTGACGCCATTCTGTTGAAAAATGCCCAGCGTATTGGGGTGGACGTGCGCGAGGGATGCACGGTAAACGAGGTGGTGTTTGACGAGGCCGGAACCGCGGTCGCCGTGCGGTGCGGCGAAAATACGTTGCCGGCCCGGTTCGTGGTGGATGCCAGCGGACAGGGTGGTCTGTTAGCCCAGCAGTTGGGGTTGCGCCAGTGGGATGACTTTTTCCGCAACCTGGCGGTGTTTGCATATTTCCAGGGCGGAAATCGGTTGCCCAGTCCCAACGACGGGAACATCCTCATCGAATCCCAGCTGGGGGGCTGGCTGTGGAACATTCCCTTGCGCGACGGTTGGTGCAGCGTAGGAGCGGTGGTGGACGCCGAAACCGGCCAGCAGGGCATCCGAAAGCTCGGCCCGCGCCAATTCTTGCAATCGCAGATAGCCGAGGCGCCGCGCACCGCGGAAATGCTGAAGTGCGCCCATATGGTTGACGGGCCTGAGGTGGTGAGAGACTGGTCTTACCGCTGTACGACTCTTTACGGCCCCGGACATATCCTGGTCGGCGATGCCGGATGCTTTATCGACCCGCTGTTTTCGTCCGGGGTCCATCTGGCATTGACCTCAGCGACGCTGGCAGCTGCTGCCGTGTCGTCGTCGTTGTCCGACCCCGACATGGCTGGCCCGGTCGGCCGGGTTTACCAACAACTGTACTACAAGGAGTACGGCCATTTTCGTGAACTGGCGCGGCTGTTTTACTCCAGTAACCGAACCGCTGATTCTTACTTCTGGGAGGCTCGGCGTCTGCTGGACGATGACCCGTCCCTGACGCCGCGCCAGTCTTTCATCCAGGCGGTGGCAGGCCAACCGCCACGGGGATACGAGCGCGCCGTGCTGTCTCACGGTCTGGCCCCGGCTGCGTTTGGCGACAGCGTCACGCTAGTTGAGTCGGAACGACGCCGGCGGCGCGAGACTGGCTTGCCACCTGATGCAAGCTTACGATTGGCGGACGGGGTGGTACTGCAACGTCAGCCGGTATTGTCCGACGGCGAGTTCGTGTGGGGTTACGGTCTCGTGACCGACGGACACCCGGAAGGTTTGCCGTGCAGCGCGTTGATTGCCCGATTGCTGCACGGTTTGAGCGGCGGAGTTACGGCCTCCGAGGCCATGGCGGCACTGTGCAGAGAACTCGACCCGCCCGCCGCTCGCCAAGTCGAGCAAGTAGCGTTGGAGGCTTTGGAGATATTGTACGTGGACGGCGCGATTGACTTGATCGTGTAGCAACCGGGGGTTACGGCTTTACCCACGTCTCCGACCAGGCGATGCAGGCCGTACTGCTCTGTGCCGGGCCCCGGGCTTCCAGCGACACCGCGCCGCTGAGCGCCCGGTCGCCCACCGTTATTTGGGCAGCGCGGGCCGGGAAGAAGCAGCTATAGACGCCATGAGGACGGCCAGGCGTGCTCCCGGCCGGGTTGTTGAGCATGAAGGGCGTCAGGAAGTCGTGCCAGCTGAGCACCACCGTCTCGGTGGACGCTGCCACCGTCTCGTTGTAGGCGCTGGATATGTCGCCGGACCTACGGAACCGGGCGGCGATCACCGGCAGGTTGGGGTCGGCGAACTCCGGGAACAGCATTGTTTCGATTTCGTCCTGCAGGTAGCGGGCCAGGGCGATGTTATCAGCATAGACTCGCACCGGGTCACGGTCGAGGTCCGCGCTCTTGAGGAACAGGACGTGTCCGGCTCCGGCCGGGGACCATAGGACGCGCCAGTGGCTGGTGCGGGTGGTTTGCTCTCCTCCGGCTTCCGACACCAATCGGATGAACGAGTTTTCGCCGGTGAGACAAATCTGGTTGGGGTCGACAGGACTGGTCATCTTGTCCTCCTAAAATTCGTGCTATGCAGTGACATGGCATCCGGTTACAGTCCGCCGGCCGCTTCACGCATGGTGCTCAGGTACTGGCCGCTGGCAGATTGCAACAGCCGGCCCACGGTGTTGTGGAAGTAGCGCACTCCCAATTCCAGGTAATGGGGCACCAGGTTGTCCGGGCAACTGCATCCAGCCGTTACCCCAGCAGCAGCGATCTGCTGTACACCTTTCTCCACCAACGCCTGCACTTCAGGGTGGGTCTGTTGACCCGGGTAGCCCATACTCTGGGAAAGGTCGCCGGACCCGATGAAATACACGTCAACGCCGGGCACCTTGACCAATTCGGGGATGTTTTCAATGGCTTCCACCTCTTCGAGCATCAGGCACACCAGGGTGTTGCGATTTGCTTCAGCCACGTAGTCCGGTGTTGAGCCGTTGAACCCGTATTCCGCGGGCCGACCTCCGCTGAACAGCCCCCGTTCCCCTTCGGGAAAGTACTTGACCGCGGACACCGCCGCCCGCGCTTCCTCAGCCGTGTTCACGTGCGGCACCTGCACGCCCCAGGCTCCACGATCCAGAAATGGCGAGATGATCTCCGGGCGATTGCCCACCGGGCGCACGATGGGAGCGGTTCCAGAGTATTCGGCCGCACGTATCATGTCTTCGGCAAGGTCAATCGTGATGCTGCCGTGTTCGTTGTCAATCAACACCCAGTCGTAACCGAGGAACCCCAGCATCTCGACGACCTGCGGCGAGGGGAACGTAATCATCGAACCGAAAACCGGCTGTCCGGCTTGCAGCTTTTGTTTCATCGTGTTTTCGTGCATTCCGCTGTGCTCCTATGCCTAGTTCGGACTGACGTTTTCGCCCGAATGCTATGCTCCGACGATGCCCCGCGTCAACACCGTACAACACCGGTGTCTACTAGACGTTCAAACAATCGTCTGCCATTGCTGCGGTTTGCGAACGCGGAGGGCGAAAAGCAACTCGTCCCATCATGTAACAAAAGCGTAACGAGTCCGTAATCGCACGTTAATCCGTTGCACGCACCATGACAACATCCTCGAACCGCCGCTACCACTTGGCAAGCGTACGGACATCGCCATGACTGCTTACGCGAGATTTCAACCGGGTCCCAACTCCGCCGCACGTGTCCTGCTCCTCGGTGGTGGGTGGGACATGATGGACGGGACTTTGGCCGCCGTCTCCGACACAGGAGCTATCGAACTGATGGGGCCGGAACCAATTTACGACGCCGATTGGGATTACGGCCCAGCGTCTCCGACCGTTTTGCTCCTGTCCCCCGACACGGAAAGCTCCATTTTGAATCGAGATGATTCCACCCCGATGGTGCTCCGCTGCATTGCGGGTGAGGAACTGGGCGCTCCGGAACTCTACGACGATTCAGATGATTTCGTTGCGGTTCCCTGTTCTCCGGCAGAACTTATAAAACGGATCCTGCGCCTGGCCCAGCAACACGAGCGTTCGGCGGCTTCAGCCGAATCCATCCATGTCGGGGGCATCACGCTGAATCCGTCCACTTATCAGGTGACCGCCAACGGCCGGCCGGTGGACCTGGCGTGGTTAGAGTTTCAATTGCTGTTGTTCCTGATGCAAAACGTGGGCAAAGTCTTCACCAGAGATCAACTCCTGGGCAACGTTTGGGGCGTGGAGAATATCGGTGGCACGCGGACGGTTGACGTCCACATACGGCGTCTGCGTTACAAGCTGGAAAACGGCAGCGATACCTATTTCCGAACCGTAAAAAACGTAGGCTACGGCATGGTTGAACCGTAAGCGCGCCGTGGCCGGCAGGAATCAACCAACAAGGGCGGGTTCCGATCCCGCCCTTTCGGTTTGGTCACCGGGTGGTGTGTGTATCACCACTCTGCGGGCAGGCTCACCACGCCGCGGATGTTGAGCAGGTTGTGGTATTCCAACCGATCAGGGTCCGAAGCGAAGCGGAGCGGTGGGAATTTGCGGGTCAACGCGCGGAAGGCTTCTTGCCCTTCTAACCTGGCAAGATTGGCTCCCAGGCAATGGTGAATCCCACCGCCGAAGGCGACGTGAGGATTCGGGTATCGTGTGATGTCCAAGTCCTCAGGGTTCTCGAAGGCCATGGGGTCCCGGTTGGCGGCGTTGATGATTGCCATCACCTTTTCGCCTTCGCGAATCTTCTGCCCGCCCAGCTCGATGTCCTCCTGCGCGATGCGGGGCGCCCGCTTGACCGGCGAGTCGTAGCGCAGCAATTCCTCGGTAGCTCGCACCAACAGACTGTCATCTTCTTTGAGCATGTTCCACTGGTCGGGGTTCCGCATCAGCGCCATGGTGCCATTGCCCACCAAATTGATGGTGGTCTGGTGGCCGGCGATGAGCAGCAACAAGGTGTTGCCCAGTACCTCTTCCCGGCTCAACTCGCCCTCACGCTCACCGATGGCCAGCACCGACAAAAGGTCGTCCGACGGCTGGCTGACCCGCTCCTCCACCAGAGGATTCACGTAATCGTTGAGCGTGGTGATCGCCTCATGCACCCGGGTATGGCGGTCGGGGGATTCCTGGTCCAGGGACAATAGCTGCCGGGACAGAGTGCGGATGAACTCCCGGTCCTCGGCCGGCATCCCCAGCCAGTTGGCGATGACCAGCACCGGCATGGCGTTGGCGAAGTCCTTGAGGACGTCCATCTCACCGCTTGCGGGGTCGAAGTCCTTCAGCAGATCCTGGATGATGCTCTGCACCATCGCGCGGAACCGGTTGTCGATGTACTTGGGGTTGAACACCGGATGGACGGTGCGGCGCATTCGCAGGTGGTCAGGCCGATCCCGTCGGATGAACCAGTTGTTCATGTAGTCCAGGTTGAACTTGTACTTGGGGAGGTCCCCTTCCGAAATCGGAGGGCTGGGCGGATTGTCGTCCCGCAGGAACACCTCGGAGGAGAAGTACTCCTGGTGGCGCAACGCCCACACCACCGCTTCGTAGGAGGTAACTACCCAAGTGTCGAACTTGGAGTTCCAGTAAACCGGAGCCTCTTCCCGCAGCATGGCGTAGTACGGATACGGGTTACGCAGGTTCTCCGGCGACAGCAATTCGTCGTGGATTCGATCCTTCAGCATCGTAGCAACCTCACAAAATGGTCGGGAGTTGTCTCGAGTAATGTAGCCATAAGGCGCGAAGGATGTCAAATTGAAGCCTCGGTCAATCAGCATCATCGACGGACCGCAATGAGTCAACCGAATGCAACTTCAACCATGCCCATCGATAAGCGACTATGGCCGGTATTTCGCCTCCCCCAGGGTGTGTCGGCGCTGCGCGGGCCGCTCCCGTTTCGTCGTCGTGCCACAACCTGATTCGTATGCCGCCCACAGTGTCAAAAATCGGGCCGTGGAGCGCCACCTCCTGATACGGCCACGCCACGGCTTGGCCGTTGACTACGACTCCGACGACGTGCTGGTCGCCTGGGAGCGTACCTCGATAGGGTTGCGACGACGAATCCGAAGCGAGGACAAGGGTATCGGGATGGGCGGCTCGCCACCGTGTCCAGGTGGTCAGTTGTGACGGGATCAGCAGGAGCCGGGATCCAACTGCCGCGCCCGAAATGGCTTCTCCCGTGGGTTGCGACCACACGCTCCCGGTGTCGTGATCGTACCAGGTCATCGCCCCCTTGTAGAGGGCGCCCTGGTTGCCGAAAGTGAGCGCGGCTGCGCCAACTCTACGATCATGAACCAGGGCCGTATAACAGAGCGGGCACCAGGTCACCAACACCGGGAGACCGCCGACTGTATCGTTGACCATCTCGCGGGTGTACAGGATGCCGGCGGGGTAAGCCTTTGCCTCGCCATTGACCGACACGCCTATCACCAACTCATCGTCGGGAAGAGTGGCATCGACCCCTGGAATTAAGTGAGGATCGTAGATTGGGGCTATAGCGTCGCGGCGCCGAAGTTGACGATATTCGGCGTCGACGAAATCCACGGCAACCGGCCCGTCAAGGCCAATTATCTCGTCAGCTCCTGCGAAAAAGATTTCGACGCTCGCGCCGGCCGGCGTCGGTGTCGCCCTGTCATCAGCGTTGGGCTGCCGGCAGCCCATGAACAAACACAGCGCGGCCAAGACCGTCAGAGCCAGGGCGGATGCAATGAGACGCCGCACCATCACACGAAAATGCCGGATCACGACATCCGGCTTAATCCATGGCGGTACGATCTTCGGAGGCGGGTGCGCGACGGAGGCGCGCCAGCAGCATCCACCGCCGGGGAGAGAGAACCACCGTCGCCAGCAAAAGGCCCACCGAAACCACCACGATAGCGGGTCCAGTCGGCAGGTTGGCATAGTACGAGAGGTATAGGCCGATCACAATTGCGGCCACGGCGACGGCTACGGTCGCCGATCATCATGCTGGCCATGCGACTGCGCCAGCAACGAACCCGTTACCGCCGGGATTACCAACAAGGCCATCACCATGATGTTGCCCACGGTTTTCAGCGCGGCGACGGTGGTGATGGCGACCAGCAGGGGCAGCAGGTACTCCAGGAAGTGCACCGGGAGACCAGAGGCCTCGGCCACCGCTGGATCGTACGTCGTGAAAACCAGCTCCTTATAAAAGAGTCGGATCACCAGGAGGACGCCACCGGCCAACAGTCCAACGGCAAGAACGTCCCCCCATGATGCGCCCAGGACATTGCCGAACAGGACACTGAGCAGGTCGCCGGAAAATCTTTGGGAAGTGTTGATTAGGATCACACCAACGGCGAAGCCTCCAGCGAACAGAACGCCGATGACGGCGTCCATTCGCACGCCGGATTTGCGGGACAAGGCGGAGATCGCCAGTGATGCCGGAACGGCCCAGATGAGCGCTCCCAGGAAGACGTTGACGCCCAACAGGAAAGCGGCGGCCATGCCGGTGAGGGCGGAGTGGGCGATGGCGTCGCCCAGGAAGGCCAAGCCGCGCAGTACCACGAAGGTGCCCACCGCTCCGCACGCGGCGGCTGCCAAGGCCGACACCAGCAAGGCTCGTTGCATGAAGCCGTACTGCATGGGTTCGATTATCAGGTCAAGCAATGTTTCCTCCCATCACGGGTATAGATGTCATGCGGTAGGGGCGACTCATGAGTCGCCCCTACCGCATGGACAATTACCGCAAGGCTTCGGCAATTGCGCCAGCGTTGGCGCGCATCATGCCCAGGTAGTCGGAGTGTGACTCGTCGGGCATGGAGCGAACGATGCCCACGTCAATATCAGCGTCCCGGGACACCTGCTCCAAAGCGTCGGCGGAGAACTGCGGCTCGGCGAACACAGCGCCCAGACTGCGATCATGCACAAGCTCCAATACGTTGGCGATGTCGTCCGGCGAAACCTCCCCGGCATGGCTGCCGACGAATGCCATCACCTCGAAATCGTACCGGGAGCCAAAGTATCCGAAGGCGTCGTGGAAAGTGACTATCATGCGGCGCTCCTCGGGGATGTCGACCAGGGTATCGGCTATGTAGGCGTCCAGGGCCTCCAGCTCGGCGATGTAGGCGGCGGCGTTGTCCAGGTAGGTCGCGGCGTTGTCCGGGTCGGCGACGACCAGGCCGTTGGCGATCTGGTTCACGTAGTGGACCACCAGGCGCGGGTTCAGCCAGAAGTGCGGGTCGCCCGCGCCGTGATCGTGGTCATGGTCGTGGTCGCCATCAGCCTCAGTTTCGCGCTGGTGGCCGTGGTCGTCATGTCCCTGTTCGGGGTGTTCCTCCTTGTCCAGAATGCCCACGAAAGCGATCTTGGTGGGCTTGCCATCCACGTCCCAATGGCCTACCACCTCCAGGTCGTGGCTGTCCAGCGCGATGACTTCGCCCGCCGCCGAATCGGTTACAAAAATGTGGCCGGGAGCCGTCGCGATGTGAGGCCGCGCCCAGAACCCGGGATCGATTTCCTCGCTGAGGAAGCCCGACGCCGACGCCAGCAGATCCAGGTCGTGGGCCTCGTACATCCGCAGCTCCCCGTCGCTCATGACGACCAGCAGGCGCTCGCCGTCGTAACTCAGGGCTACTTGAATGGGGCGCAGGCTCTCGGTGGCCGGGATCAACCGCTCCATTTCGCCCTCTTCAGGCTCAACCACGTAGAGGCCCACGGCGGAACCCAGGGCGAAGAAGTGGTCCAGGCCGTGATAGCCCCAGACGGAAGTGAGGCGGAAGTCTTCGGGAGACCCCTCAGGAGCGGGAACGAAAACGTGCTCGTAGTCACCGTCGTGGGCTTCCACGGCCAGCACGCCGCCGGTGCAGCCGAAGGCTGCCATATGGCCGTTGCTGGCGTCCCCGTGGAGATCGGGACAGCCTTCGGCGCTGTAGAGCACGTTGCCGTCCAGATCCATAACCGCCGCCCCGATGGGCAGTCGGTAATCAGTGGGGTTCTGCGCGAATTGCGGATGCTGAATGGTGATGGCGAAGAGGTCATCTTCCAGCGGCACGGCGGCGCCGTGGTGGGCGCCGGCATTGAGAACCGTAGGAGCGTATGAGGCTCCGTCGTGCTCCAGTTCGTGCTCGTTGAGCAGAACCACGTCTCCCGAGCCGTCATAAAAAATCGCGCCCCACTCGCCGCCGATGTATAGATGCACGGGACGGTCACCGGACAGGTTCAGGTCGAGGCGGCTCAGTTCGGTTTCCACCAAGTCAAAATGGTCGCCATGCTCTTCCAGGTAAATGCCGCCGTCGAAAACGTGGGCGGTGTTGGCGTCGCTGGAAACGGCGATGGCGTAGCGTCCACTGTAGGTGGGATAGATGCGGCCGGCCCGGGAGCCCAGGTCGAATTCGCCCTGGTGCACCTCTCCCGATTCAAGCTCGATGACGGACATGGAGCCGGTCTCGCCGTCGCCGACCAGCAGGCGACCTTCCAGCTCTACGGCCGCTTCTTCATCGCCGTGGCCATGCTCGTCGTGATGGTCACCTTCGGGGAAGGGCAGTTCAACCAATTCCTGAGGTTCCAGACCCTCCGAGGCGACTACCTGGACCGCCTGGGGGGAAGTGGCGTTTTCAATGAGCTGTTCAACCTGCGACGACAGGCCGGCGCCGTTGGTAATCACGACATCTGCTTCCGTGATCCGCACGCTGTCTTGCGGCGTGCTCTGCCAGGTGTGCGCGTCGCTGCCCAAGGGCACGAGGCTGTGGACGATCACGCGATCGCCGCCCACGCGGGCCGCCAGATCCGCGAGGATTGCATTGCCGGCGACCACGCTGACGGTTTCAGCGGCGACTCTGGAGGGGTTGGCCGCTACATTGACCGGCTGGGGGGCAGTGGCAGCCGCCGGAGGAGCAGCCGCGGAGGCCGAACCTGCGGAGGACGGTGAATCGGACGGAGGGATCTCCGACTCATCGCCTCCGCAGGCGGTCAAAAATAGGGCCCCGGCCATTAGCAGGAAGGCAATGGCCACGGCTCGAAACCAAGCGGGGCGGTTGACGTGGGCGATGCGGTAATGGGTGTAGTTGGCCATTGTGGTACTCCGTCGGTGTGGTTTTGGATCAATGGACGTTGAGATACTGTGTATCAAGTACAGTCAGATCTGATACTGAGTATCATTAAAACCCGCATATCGATATTTAGTATCAATAACAAAAGGTCAAGGATATTTTGTATCAATAAACCGGCGAAAAATAACAGGAACGTGGCCTCAGGCGGCGGAGCAGTCGGCGCAGCGGCCGTACACCTCGAGCCAGTGGCCGCTCATGTGGAAGCCGGCGGCGGCGGCGGCTTCACGGAGGGTTTCCTCCACGTCGCAGCCTTCCAGGTCGGTTGAAGCGCCACAGACGGCGCAGAGAAGGTGGTGGTGATGGCCCTGGTGGCTGAGCTGGTAGCGCAGTTCCTTGTCCTCAAGGAGGACGCGGCAGACCAGGTCGGTTTCCACCAGCAGGCGAAGGCCGCGGTACACGGTGGCTCGGCCCACGCAGGGCAGTGCGGCGCAAAGATCTTCGGCGGTGAAGGGACGGCCCTGGGCGGCGGCAGCGCTGATGACCAGGCGGCGCGGCTCGGTGTCACGGTAGCCCAATTCGGCCAGTTGAGAAACCATGTCATCCACGACCACGGCGGAGCGGGGACGTGGGTGGACGTGACCATTGTGCCGATTGGTTGGCGCGAGCATTTTGATACACCGTATCGTTACGGTAACGGCTGGTGAC
Source organism: Dehalococcoidia bacterium (assembly GCA_965197635.1). Lineage (GTDB taxonomy): Bacteria > Chloroflexota > Dehalococcoidia > Lucifugimonadales > UBA3495 > Bin87. Next base: position 479,186 of record CBDANN010000008.1, on the reverse strand, counting down.
CGCGTTGTCAACTGGCCGCCCTGCTATAATCACGGCGCGATTTGAGATTGCGGAGGGACACTGATGGGTTGGTCAATTCATCACCCGGTGGGGCTGATACACCATACGCCGGCGGCGTGCCAGCGGGGTTATACGCTGTTTTCCACTACGCGCGGCGGGCAGGACGCTTATCTTATTGACATGGACGGCAACGTCGTCCATCGCTGGCATTCCGCCGAGGGCATCCACTACGCCTACCTGCTGGACAACGGCAACCTGCTGTGCCGCACTTTTCCGCCCAAAGACGCCGGCGGATATGAGACGGTGGGCGGTTCCTCGGCCAGCATTATCGAACTGGACTGGGACAGCAACCTGGTGTGGGCTTACCGAGACAATACCCTCCACCACGACTACGAGCGGCTGCCCAATGGCAACACCCTGCTGCTGATGTGGGAACCACTGCCGGACGGCCTGGAAGCACAAGTACAAGGCGGTTTCGACGTGGACTTCGCCCCCGGGATGCTGGGCGACCTGGTGCGGGAGGTTACACCGGACGGGGCAACAGTGTGGGAATGGCGCTCCTGGGAGCATCTGGACCTGGCCGAGGACGTCATATGCCCATTGGAGGCCCGCCGCGAGTGGACCCACGGCAACAGCCTGAACGTTACTTCGGATGGTGATTTGCTCGTCAGCTATCGGCTCACCAGCACCGTGGGCATCGTTGACCGGGCCACCGGAGCTTTCAAGTGGAAGTGGGGCCCGGGCGAGATTTACCACCAGCATCATCCGACGTGGCTGGACAACGGGCGCGTGCTGATTTTTGACAACGGCGGCCACCGGCGCGGCGCCAGCTATTCGCGTATCGTGGAGGTTGATCCGGCCACCAGCGAAATCCACTGGCAGTACCAGGGGATGCCGGCCATCTCGTTCTACAGCTACAACATCAGCAGCGCCGAGCGCCAGCCCAACGGCAACACGCTGATCTGCGAGGGAGCGCCGGGACGCATGTTTGAAGTGACGCCACGCGGGGAAGTCGTGTGGGAGTACATCAATCCCTTCTTCCTGTACAGCGAAGCGGCCGGAGGGGCCAGCGGCATGGAGTACACCAACGCCACCTTTCGCTGCCATCGCTACAGCCCCGACCATCCGGCGCTGGCCGGACGGGAACTGGACCCGGGGCGGCACTCGGGTACGAACCGGTTAATGAGGTAGTTTTCCGCCCTGATGGCACTCGATACATCAGCACAGTGCGACGTTCACACCATTGACGATGGCAATCGCATATGGGCAGTTTAATGCCCGTCATTCCTGCGAAAGCAGGAATCCAGTGACCGCATTCGTTGATTACGTTTCCAATTCGTTCATGCGATGGCCTTATGAACTCCGGCTTTCGCCGGAGTGACGGGGTTGTAATTTCAAATGCGATTGCCCTGCACCATTGACGGGCAACCTTGCCAGTAGGTACAGTGCCACAGACATCTGTTCGAGACGGTTGACCCAGATGACAAGCCAAAAATCAACCACGTTGCGCCGCCGTTCCTCACGGCTTGCACCAAGCCACCGGAAGAAAATCGCCTTTGGCTGGTACGGCGGCAAGTTCAGCCATCTGGACTTTCTTTTGCCCAACCTTCCCAACGACGCCACCCACTTTTGCGACGTGTTCGGCGGCTCGGCAGCGGTGCTTATCAATAGGGAACCGGCGCCGGTGGAAACCTACAACGACCTGGATTCAGAGTTGGTCAATTTTTTCTCCACCCTCCGACACCCGGAACATGGTGAGCGGCTGCTCAAAGAGATTGCACTGACTCCCTTTTCCCGCGAAGAATTGGCGCTGGCCTGCACGCCGGGACTCGATCTGGAGGATGTGGAACGGGCCCGGCGGTTTTACGTCCGGGCCCGCCAAACCCGCACCGGGCTGGCGCAAACATCATCGGAGGGACGCTGGGCTCAGTGCATTTTGACCTCCCGCTCTGGCATGTCCGGTGCGGTGTCCCGGTGGCTGGGCGCCATTGAGGGCTTACCGCCCATCATTGACCGCCTCATGAGAGTACAGATTGACAACGCCCCCGCGCTCGAAGTCATCCAGCGCTATGACACGCCGGAAACCCTGTTCTACCTGGACCCGCCCTACGTCCACGACACCCGCGGAGACAAGCACGCTTACTACGGCGAAATGACCGATGCCCAGCATACCGAACTTGCGCGCCTGCTGCACGGAGTAAAGGGTTGCGCCGCTATCTCGGGCTATCGCAGCGAACTGTACGACTCGCTCTACGCCGACTGGGATCGAGTGGACGCGCCGGAAAAGAACTGCCACTCAGTCCGCCAACCACGTCAAGAATCCCTGTGGATGAATTACGAACCGATATGTCCAAACCCGATGATGTAGGCTTGGGCGGAGCGGCTGAGCAAACGTCCCCGCTGGAGCGGTTGCGGGCTATGTGGTTGGAGACATTGGCCGGGCCGGGCCCGGAAATTGACGCCGGCATTGAGGAGTTAAATCAACTGTAGTGTGGTTAGCATCCGTTATGCTTTGCTGACTCAACCCCTTGGTAAACTCACCGACCACCGGCGCGATGTCCTGAGCATTCAACTCGGGGACGCAGGAAGCGCTGAAGCCGCCGGGCGTTGGGACGCCCGTAGTTTCTGCCAGACCAATGTTGTGCCGTGGGTGACCGATGCTGGGCAAGTCTTGGGGACCAGCCCGGACCCTTACGTCAACAATCCGTTGCGACGCAACAGGTTGGACGAATATCCAGTATCAGTGCGCAACCGGCAACTTTGGGACCGTCTCGCAGCTTTGTTGACCCAGGTACAGGAACAGGGCGACCTCGCATATACCGAAGCCAAGCTCCGGCAATGCCTGGCGTCCCTGGCAGGGAAATACAATGAATTGGCAGTCCAATTCGACGTGCCGCAACGCATATCTCTGGAAGACACCCTGACCACGATAGCAACTTACCTTGCCGAGCCCAGCGGAGGCGAACGGCCGCAGGTTGTAGTGGCCGCTTTGATGCGAACCATCGGCGACAGGTTTGGTATTTTTGACCGGGTGGTGAGACAAGGCATCAACGAAGCGGACGCCGCAGGCAACCGTCCGGGGGACGTCGCCTGCTACGAACATGACCGACTGATATTCGCAGTGGAGGTGAAAGATCGTACTGTCACGCTACAAGATTTGGACACAGCCATAAGCAAAGCCAGGCGGAGCGAAGTTACCGAAGTCCTGTTCGCCAGCGCATCTCCTTCAAAAGGTGACCCGGAAGTCTCTGACCGGGCCCGAAGAGAGTTTGGATTAGGTATCAACATCTACCAACTGCAGATCGACACGCTCCTCCGTGTCGTGCTGACCATTGCCGGAGAAGCCGGCCGGACTGAATTCCTGACACGGGTGGGCGAGGAATTGAACGACCGCATAACCCAGCCGGCACACAAACTGGCGTGGCAGGATTTGCTCCGCAACCTGTTAAGACGGGGGTGTTCGATGGCAGCGCCGGCGCGCGCTTGACCACCGCCTCCCTTCGTGCTATTCTCGCGCCACAATCGAATAGTGTTCTGACGGGAGCTTGGTTATGCCAGGCTGAGAGGGCGGCCGTAACAGCCGCCGACCGTTGCACCTGATCCGGGTAATGCCGGCGTAGGGATTCGGAATTGCGACATATTTGCCGTCAGAGTCAAAAATCTGACGGCTTTTTTGTTGCCCAAACGTCCCTTGACCCCGCCGGTCGAGGCGGCGGGGAGAATTCGTATGCTGGATACCGGAGTGGGAATCGCAACGGTGGTGCTGGTTTGCGCCGCCTTTCTGTACCTGGGAATCTCATATATCGGCCGGCGCCGGCAGAGCGTGGAGGACTACACGGTCTCGCGCAACCACGCGCCGACCAACGTGGGCATTGCGACGCTGGTGGCGTCCATGTTCGGGACGTGGGTGCTGCTCAGCCCCGGCGAGTCCGGCGCCAATTTCGGCATCATCTCGCTGGTGGGTTACGCCCTGGGCATGGCGGGCATCCCGGTCATGTTCATGTTCGTCGGCCCGCGTATCCGGCAGCTGATGCCCAACGGACACTCGGTCACCGAGTATGTCCGGCACCGTTTCGGGATGGCTCCCTTTATCGCCATCTTCGTGGTTATCATCTTCGTGATGGGCATATTCATCACGGCGGAGATGACGGCCATCACGGCGGCGGTGAGCATCCTCACCGGGTCGCCGGCCTGGGCGACGGCGGTGGCCGTGGGCGTGGTGGTTTTTGCCTACACGGCCTATGGCGGCCTGCGGGTGTCCATCTTCACCGACCGGATTCAATTCTGGGTGCTGATACCCGTCCTGCTCTTGCTGGTGGTGGTGGCCGGAGTACTGGTCGGCGGCGAGGGTGTTTGGGACGCCGCCGGACAGGCCGGCCTGCTGTCGGTCACGTCGTCGGGCAGCTACTTCTTCGGCATTGTGCTGATTATCGGAATCGTGGCGTCCAACGCCTTTCACCCCGGCATGTGGCAGCGGGTGTACACCGTGGAGAGCCAGCAGGCGCTGAACCGCAGCCTGTGGGGCGCGGCGGCCCTGGCCATCCCCATCACCTTCCTCATGGGCATCGCCGGCATCGCGGCGGTGGGCAACGGTTCCGTGGCTCCGTTCCAGTACCCGGAAGTGGCGGCGGCGTTGTTCACGCTGGCGACGGACGTGTTCCCGTTGTGGATGCACTTCCTGATTCTGGTGTGCGCCCTGATGCTGGCCATGAGCACGCTGGACACCATGGCTAACGGCCTGGCCAGCGGGATGGCGGCGGACCTGTCTGGAGTCGGCGTGCCGCGCAGCGTGCTGATGTCGCTGGCGCGGGTGGTTACGGTGGTGGTGGCGATACCGGCGATAATCGTCGCCTCCCAGGGATTCAGCGTCCTGTACGTGTTCCTGATCGCCGACCTGTTGGGGGCGGCCATCGCCGTGCCCATGCTGGTGGGGCTGTATTCCAGACGGATGCCGGGCTGGGCCGTGCTGCTGGCCGGCGGGGCCGGCATCATCATCGGCGTGCTGTTCTACCCCCAGCCCGACCTGATTTCGCCCTGGGCCATTCCGGCTCCGGTGGTGGGACAGATGTTTGCCGCCTTTGCCTCGGCGCTCGTCCTGTCGTCGGTCATCTCCGCTGTGGTGGTATGGGGTCGCCGGCTGGTGGCCCCGCAGCAGGAGTACGACTTTGCGATACTCAACTCAGACGTCGGGCTGATTGACGAGCCGGCAATGGGCGGGGACGGGGACGATTAAGCAACCAGTCAGGGACAGACGACTATTGTGCTCCACGTGTTCAAACCGGAACAAAATCCCAGGAGGAACTTAACCATGACCATCGTACAGAGGGACTATCTAAGCGAACAGGCCCAGGTTGACCCCGAATCGGTGCGGCCCTTCCCCAACTCGCGAAAGGTTTATGAAACGGGCAGTCGAGACGACATCCAGGTGCCCTTGCGGGAGATAACCCTTGCGGAAACGCATTCCAGCGAGGGCGTGGAGCAGAACCCGCCGGTGTACGTGTACGACACATCGGGTCCGTACACCGACCCTGAAGTGGCCATCGACGTGCGTCAGGGCCTGCCCATGCTCCGCCAGCGTTGGATCGAGGAGCGGGACGACACCGAACAGTTGCCCTATCTCACCTCCGAGTACGGCCGCGAGCGTCTGGTTGAGGTTGCCTTGGACCGCTTCCGTTTTAGCCATATCCGCAACCCGCGCCGCGCCAAAGCGGGCAAGAACGTTACCCAACTGCATTACGCCAGACAGGGCGTAGTGACACCGGAGATGGAGTACATCGCCATCAGAGAGAACATGAAGCGGCAGGAGTTCTTCGGCACCAGCCTGATGGGGAGCCGCAAGGCCATGAGTTTCGGAGCGAACCTTCCAGAGGTGGTGACTCCCGAGTTCGTCCGCGATGAAGTTGCCGCCGGCCGCGCCATTATTCCCTCGAACATCAACCACCCCGAATCGGAACCAATGATCATTGGTCGCAACTTCCTGGTCAAGATCAACGCCAACATCGGCAATTCCGCGGTAACCTCCAGCATTGAGGAAGAAGTGGAGAAGATGACGTGGGCGACTCGCTGGGGCGCGGACACTATCATGGACCTGTCCACGGGCCGCAATATCCACGAAACCCGCGAGTGGATCATCCGCAACAGTCCCGTCCCCGTTGGGAGCGTGCCCATCTACCAGGCCCTGGAAAAGGTCGACGGCAAAGCCGAGGATTTGACCTGGGAGATTTTCCGCGACACCCTGATCGAGCAGGCGGAGCAGGGGGTGGACTACTTCACCATCCATGCCGGTGTGCGGCTGGCCTACGTGCCTCTTACCGTGAACCGCGTCACGGGCATCGTGTCCCGAGGTGGCTCCATCATGGCCAAGTGGTGCTTGTCTCACCACCGAGAGAGTTTCCTATATGAACACTTCGCCGACATCTGCGAGATAATGCAACGATACGACGTGGCCTTCTCCCTGGGCGACGGGTTGCGTCCCGGCTCAATAGCCGACGCCAACGACGAGGCTCAGTTCGCCGAGTTGGAGACCCTGGGCGAGCTGACCAAAATTGCCTGGGAGCACGACGTGCAGGTGATGATCGAAGGACCCGGCCACGTTCCCATGCAACTGATCAAGGAGAACATGGACAAGCAGTTGCAGGACTGCTACGAGGCGCCCTTCTACACCCTCGGGCCTTTGGTCACCGATATCGCCCCCGGATACGACCACTTCACTTCCGGCATCGGCGCCGCCATGATTGGCTGGTACGGCACCGCCATGCTGTGCTACGTAACCCCGAAGGAGCACCTGGGCTTGCCCAATCGGGACGACGTAAAAGAAGGCATCATCACCTACAAGATCGCCGCCCACGCCGCCGACCTTGCCAAAGGCCACCCGGCCGCCGCCATTCGCGACAACGCCCTGTCCAAGGCGCGGTTCGAGTTCCGCTGGGAAGACCAGTTCAACCTGGCCCTGGACCCGGACACGGCCCGGGAGTACCACGACGAAACCCTGCCCAAGGAGGCGCAGAAAGTGGCGCACTTCTGCTCCATGTGCGGGCCTCATTTCTGCTCCATGAAGATCACGCAGGATGTCCGCGACTACGCCAAGAGCAAAGGCATGGGCGACAACGCAGCAGCCCTGCTCTTGGGAATGCAGGAGAAATCCGACGAGTTCAAGGCTAGCGGCAGCGAGGTTTATCAGAACGTTTAAAAATGCGGGTCGGCGTGCAAGCGCGGCCTCGATTGAATTTGACGGCAGGGTCTTTTGGTTTGCGTTATGTCATCGGCTTTTCGCCTGGATGAAGACCGAAAGATCCTGCCCAATCACGTGATGACCGCTTTACAACGCACCAGGTTCAGCAATAAAATTTCAACACCGACGGGCCGGCTCAACGAAGAACCGCTGCCTCCGCGCCGTGCGGATCGCCACCCCGTCACAACGACGGAAAAACACACCAGCTAAAACTGGTCGCATTCGAGCACAAGCGCTCAAGTGAGCTACTTTCACCCCATGCCTGAAACCGCCGAACCACCACCACCCGACCGCGAGGACAACCTGGGCAGCCTTGAGGCTAACCTGGCCAGCCGGCGCGCCAAACTGTCCCGCATCAGGGAACGGGGGATTGATCCTTACCCGCCGCGTTTCCAACGTAGTTGCACCAACTCCGAAGCGATAGCCCAGTTCGTGGCAGCGGAGGCTTCTGAGCAAATCGATCAGGCCGTGGGCTTGAGCGTGGCGGGACGCATCGTTTCCATGCGCGTGATGGGCCGCGCGGCGTTTTTGGACTTGCGAGACGCCTCGGGTGTGGTGCAGGCCATGCTCCGCCAAAACGTGCTGGCGGACGAATACGCGCTGCTGCAAGACTTAGACCTGGGCGATTTCCTCGGCGTAAGCGGGAACATGATCCGTACCCGCACCGGTCAGCCGACCATTGAAGCCCATGCGCTGACCATCCTCGCGAAGGGGATGCGCCCACTGCCGGAAAAATGGCACGGCCTCCGCGACGTGGAGACGCGGTATCGTCAGCGCTATCTGGACCTCATCGCCAATCCGGAGGTTGCCGGAACCTTCGTCCAGCGCAGCCGCGTGATCAGCGGCATCCGGCGGTTCCTGGACGGTAGAGGCTTCGTCGAGGTTGACACTCCTATCCTGGTGCCCATTCCGGCGGGCGCCCACGCTCGTCCGTTCATCACGCACCACAACGCCCTTGACGAGCAGTTGTACCTTCGCATCGCCACCGAGTTGTACCTCAAACGCCTCATCGTCGGCGGCCTGGACAAGGTGTACGAAATCGGCCGGGTCTTTCGCAACGAGGGCATTGACCAGGACCACAACCCGGAGTTCACACTACTGGAGTCCTACGAAGCCTACGCCGATTACAACGCGGTGATGGAGATGGTGGAATCGTTAGTTTCCTCCCTGGCCCATGACATCCACGGCAGCATGCGGATCACCATGGGCGAGGAGGTGATTGACTTCACTCCGCCCTGGCCCCGCTTGTCTCTGCGCGAAGAGTTGCAACGGCGCAGCGGCGTCGATATTGAGGACTTCCCGGACGCCGAATCTTTGACCCGCAAGTCGCTGGAAATGGGCCTGGAGCCCGGACCACGCGAGGCGCGTGGACGCCTCATCGACAAAATGCTGTCGGTGTACGTTGAGCCGTACCTGATCCAGCCTTCCTTCATCACCGTTTATCCGGAGGACATGTCGCCTCTGGCCAAGGGTCATCCTGACAAACCCGGCTACGTGGAGCGGTTCGAGGCCTTTGCCGCCGGCATGGAAATCGCCAACTCCTACACCGAGCTGAACGACCCCGAAGTACAGCGCGCTCGCTTCGCCGCCCAGGAACACCAGCGCGACGCCTACGGCGACGAGGAGGCCGACCGCACCGACGAGGACTTTCTCACTGCTCTGGAATACGGTATGCCGCCCACCGGCGGTCTGGGCATCGGGATTGATCGCCTGATCATGCTCCTGACCGGCCAGTCCACCATCCGCGATGTGCTATTATTCCCGCAGATGCGCTCCCTCTCCAACGACGGCGAAAACGCGGCGTCGCACGATGAGGCATGATGGACGGGGTGACTGGCATGACCACATCGAATGTCGAAACCAAACCCGAAGCGCAACCAACTCCGCCATCGGTTTCCGGTCCAGTTCACGTCGACGGGATGTGGCCCATCCGGGTGCGGCTACCCGAGGCGGTGGTAGCCGCCGGCCCGGATGCCTGCGAGGATTGGTTCTGGGACATCGCCCTGGTCAACCAGGAATGTCTTTGGGCGATGGAACTGAACGCCTACGGGGAACTGGAACTGATGCCGACTTTCTCGTATTCCGAGATACGCGAGTCCCGGACGTTTTTTGAGTTGGAAGTATGGAATGTCGGGAACGACCGCCCCGGCATGACAACCGGGCCAAACGCTGCGTATTTCCTATCCAACGGGTCCCTACGCAGCCCGGATGCCGCCTGGACGGCCAATGGAAATATTCTCTCGCCCCGGACGGAGCCGCCTCGAACCTGGGGGTTTTGTCCCGATTTCGTCATCGAAGTCCGTTCCGACTCGCAATCCAGCATCACTGCACTCCTCGCCAAGATGCGGGAATACATGGACAACGGCGCCCGCCTCGGCTGGCTCATCGACCCCATCGAGCGCACTGTCCGCATCTACCGCGCCGGCGCCGACGAACCGGAATTGCTTGCTGACCCTGAGACCCTGGGCGGCGAGGATTTGTTGCCCGGTTTCGCCTTCGAGGTGCGGGGGCTGATTTTCGACCTGGTGTAACTCTGGCGGTAGGGCAATCGTCAGGCATAGGGCTATTGGGCATGATGACGACAGCAGACACCCCAACAGCGGAGGCTACGACCCTGGCTGCCATGCCAGCGGCGATGGACGAGCTGTTGCCCATCACCTTGCGGCTGCCCGCTGCGGTGATAGCCACCGGACCCGACGCCTGCGCCGACTGGTTCTGGGATGTTTGTCTCTCCAACGATGAAACCGCTTGGCAAATGGAACTCAACGCCGACGGAGAATTGGAACTGATGCCCCCTACCGACGAACCGTCCGACATCCAGGAAAATCGGACTTCCAGCAAACTCTACCTCTGGGATGAAGAACAAGGTTTTCCCGGAGTACCAACCGGCCCGACCGCCGCGTATCGCCTGCCCAATGGAGCGCTGCGTGTGCCGGATGCAGCATGGGCTGCGCTGGAAAATGTCCGTAGTAAGCAACCTGGCGACCCGCGCGGCCGGCCCTACTGTCCTGACTTCGTGGTGGAAATCCGCTCCAGTTCCCAGCGTTCTTTGAGGCCCCTCCTCGCCAAAATGCAGGAATACATGGAAAGCGGCGCCCGCCTCGGCTGGCTCATCGACCCCATGGAGCGCACTGTGCGCATCTACCGCGCCGGCGCTGCTGAACCCGAACTGCTTGCCGACCCTGAGACCCTGGACGGCGAGGAAGTGTTGCCCGGTTTCGCCTTCGAGGTAAGGAAACTAGTCTTCGATCTTGTGTAACACCTGAGGTTTATGCTTTCTCTCGAACAAATCCGCAATAGCCCTGACGCCGTGCGCGCCGCCCTGGTCCGGCGCGCCGAGGACGAGGATTGCCTGGACGAAATCCTGGCCCTTGACGCCCGGCGTCGCGTCGCCATCACCGAGGGCGACGAACTTCGCGCCCGGCGCAACCAAGTGTCAAGGGAGATTGGACGGGCCCGTTCTCAGGGGGCGCCGCCTCCGGATGACGTGGTGGCTGAAATGCGCGAGGTCGGGCAGCGCATCAGCGCGCTGGAAGATGAAGTGCGTGCGTTCGACGCTCAGATAAACGACGCCATGCTGGCTCTTCCCAACCTGCCCGACGCCAGCACGCCCGAAGGACACGACGAAACCGGCAACCTCGTGTTGCGCCACTGGGGCGAACCAACAACCCTATCCTTTGAGGCTCAGCCTCACTGGGACCTGGCCGAACATTTGGGCATCATCGACTTCCAACGTGGGGTCAAACTGTCTGGAAGCCGTTTCTACACCCTGAACGGCTACGGCGCCAGGTTGGAACGGGCAATCATATCCTGGATGCTTGACCTCCACGGCGGTGAACACGGCTACACCGAAATGGCGCTGCCCATCCTGGTGCGCCGCGAGATTATGGAAGGTTCGGGGAACCTACCGCTGTTCGCCGACAATCTGTACCACGACGAAGAGGATGACCTGTGGCTGATCCCCACGGCGGAGGTGCCGGTGACCAACCTGCACCGGGACGAAATCCTGTCCTCCGGCGAACTTCCCTTGTATTACGTCGCGCACACCCCATGCTTCCGTCGCGAAAAGGCCGCCGCCGGCCGTGACACCCGAGGCATCAAGCGCGTCCACCAGTTCAACAAGGTGGAAATGTACAAGTTCGTCGAGCCGGAAACCTCTTTCGATGAGTTAGAATCGCTACTGGCAAACGCCGAAACGGTTTGCCAGCGCCTCAACTTGCCGTACCGTATCCTGCAGCTGTGCGCCGGCGACATCTCCTTTCCATCCGCCAAGTCCTACGATATCGAGGTTTGGGCAGCCGGTTCCCAGGAATGGCTGGAAGTCTCGTCCTGCTCCAACTGCACCGACTTCCAGGCCCGCCGCGCCAACATCCGCTACCGGCCCGGCGTCGGCGAACGCCCCCGTTTCGTCCACACCCTCAACGGCTCCGGCCTGGCCCTGCCGCGAGTAATCATCGCCATCTTGGAAAACAACCAGCAGCCCGACGGCTCGGTGATCATCCCCGAAGTGATACGGCCGTACACCGGCTTTGACATTATCCCGGCACGGTGACCGAGGTGCCAGCGTCGGGAGCGCCGCACGCTGTAGCGCCAAACCCGAGACGTTTACGGAGAAGAGAGGTTCCTAATGGCAGGCATCTGGCCCGACGACATCCACTGCGTCGCCCTCATCACCTTCGACGTGGACGGCATTACATCGTGGTTGAACCGCAATCCCGATTTCATCAACTACCCCAGCCTGCTCTCCATGGCCGAATACGGCCCCAGCGTCGCCACGCCCCGTATCCTGGATATGCTGGACGCCCAGCGCATTCCCGGCAGCTTTTACATCCCGGGCCAAGTCGCCGAAACCCACCCAGATCTGGTGCGTGAAATCGCCGGTCGCGGCCACGAGGTCGCGCATCACGGCTACATCCACGAACCGCCAGCCACCATGTCGCCGGAGAAGGAAGAGGAAGTCCTAATCAAGGGCATCAGCATTTTGGGCGATCTCACCGGCGCTGCCCCTATCGGCTATCGCTCCCCAAGTTGGGAACTCAGTCCTGTCTCCCTTGACCTGCTGGTTAAGCACAACTTCCGGTACGACAGCAGCCTCATGGGCGACGACGCCCCCTACTTTGTGTCCGGGGGCGACCCACCTCGGCAAATAGTGGAGCTGCCCATCCACTGGCTCTTGGACGACGCGCCCCACTTCGCCTACGCGCCGTCTGCGAACCGCCTCGGCCCAATGCGCAACCCCGACGAGGTGTTCGATAGCTGGGCTGCCGAGTTCCGAGGCATCTATCGGTATGGCCGTTGCTTCAACCTGACCATGCACCCCCAATACATTGGTCGGCCGGGCCGACTGCTGATGCTGGAACGCCTGATCGAGTACATCAAAACCTTCCCCGGCGTGCGCTTCATGCGAGGCGTAGATGTGGCCGATATGTGGGAACAAGGAGCGTAGCACCATGCCCGCAGTACACGACCGGGGCGGCTGGCCCGACGATACCCCCATCGACCGCAGTGAGCACGAATACAGCGACTGGGAGCGCCGGGTGGATGCAGTGCATCAAGTCCTGGGCCAGCAGGGCATCCGCACCACGGACGAGATGCGGCGAGCCATCGAAAGCCTGCCTCCGGAACGCTACGAAGCGCTGTCTTACTACGAGAAGTGGACAGCCGCCTTGGAACTCCTACTGGTTGAAAAGGGCATACTCACCGCCGCCGAGATCGACGCCAAAACCGCCGAGTTGCGGGGGCAGGGCCTCTGATGACCATGTCTGCTGAACCTGTCCTATACTCGGATGGCGCGTCAGTCCGCGTGCTAACCGGCTCACCTGCCCATCACTTCCGCACGCCGGCCTACATCCAAGGTTACGTAGGCATCATTGACGCCCTCTGCGGCGTCTATCCCAACCCTGAATCTCTGGCCCACGGAGGCGACGGCCTGCCCCGACAGCCTCTGTACCGCATCCGTTTACGCCAGACGGAACTCTGGCCCGACTACGCCGGAAACACATCCGACACTCTTCTGGTGGACGTGTACCAACACTGGTTGGAACCCGCCTGATTTGGAGCAGCCCCATGACCGCAACCCACGCTATTGACCACATCCACGACGAGCCGATGAGCGACGTCGCCCTGCGCTCCATTGCCATTGAGGCCCTGCTCGCTGAAAAGGGTTTGCTCACCGCCGACGCGGTGCAGCAGCAGGTGAACCTAATGGACGGCCGCACGCCGGCTGACGGCGCTCGCGTTGTCGCCCACGCGTGGGCAGATGAGGGTTTCAAGGTGCGGCTGTTGGCCGACTCCCGCACCGCGCTGGCCGAAATGGGCATCAACATCCCAGTGGAAACCCCGCACCTGACGGTAGTTGAGAACACCGACAAGGTGCATCACCTGGTGGTCTGTACCCTCTGTTCCTGCTATCCCCGTATGCTGCTGGGACGCCCGCCCGACTGGTACAAGAGCCTGGCCTACCGCGCCCGCGCCGTCCGGGACCCCCGTGGCGTGATGGCAGAGTTCGACGCGGCTCCGCCACTGGATGCCGAGGTAGTCGTTTTGGACAGTACCGCCGACGTGCGTTATCTGGTGCTGCCCCGCCGCCCGACCGGAACGGAGGGGATGGGCGAGGATGAAATGGCTTGCCTAATCACGCGGGACAGCATGATAGGCGTAACCGACGCTTTGGCGCCCTAGCCGGCGGACATTTGGTCGGTCAGTCAATTTCTAGTGTCCTGTATTCGTAGTTCGTCGTATTACTCTGAGGCATTCCACCAAGACAGGAAAACGGTTTTCTTCTTGGAGCGGAGTGGCACAAAGGCACAAGTCAGCACTTTATTTCCGACGAACTACGGATACACCACACTAGGTCACTCTCGTCTAAACGGCACCAGTGTATCTTGCTGGATGAAAGGAGAGCGTCAATGCGGTCGTCAATACGATGCGCTGCAATGACGGCGTGGGCCGGTTGACCGGTGAATTTGGTCAGATAATCGGCATTACGAGCCGCCCGATTAGTATCCCTTTCATCGGCAGTGAAGGAAGCCTCCATGGCGACATAATGTGTTTCGCCGCGGTTATCGGTGGCCTCGATAATAGCGTCCGCCTCAATAAAACTGTACCGGTGATTGCGGGGAATGTCGGACGTATCAGCTTGTCGAACCATGGCGCGGAGGGCATTCCGATCCAGAACCCCGACTTCGTCCAGGCCCAGGTCCTCGCAGACGCGATAACTCACGCGCAGCGCGCTATTGCGGGCGTGAGCGGCTTTCAACGGGCCAATATCGTTGCGGATGGCATCGACGTTGCGCTCGATTCTCGCCACCGTTTGCCTGAGTTCGTCCTGCCCGGCCCGCAGTTCGTCCTGCCCGACCTCCAGCCGGTCCAAGCGTTGGTTCGTTTCGTTGTTCGCGCCTTTAGCTGTCACAATTGTCGCCTCTTGGGAATTATGATAACTCATCACCACGCCGCCGGCGTCATGAAGTCAACCGCTGCGGCTCATCGTCTATCTGGTTGATCCGACGCAGGTGTCGCCCGCCTTCAAACTCGGTGGTCAGCCACACGTCCACTATTTCACGGGCCGCTTCCCACGACACCAGTCGCTGGCCCATGGACAGCACGTTGGAGTCGTTGTGCTGGCGACCATAGCGCGCGGAGTCGGCGTTCCAGCATAGCGTGCATCGCACGCCAGGGACCCGATTGGCGACGATGGCCTCGCCATTGCCGGAACCGCCCAGGACAATCCCCCGGTCCGCCTCTCCCCGCGCCACCGCCTCGGCCACCGGACGTATCCATTGCGGGTAATCCGTAGACTCGTCCGAGTAGGCCCCGTAGTCAACCGCTTCGTGCCCCAGATAGGCGAGCAACGACAGCAACTTGCCCTTGTACTCAAACCCGGCGTGGTCGGAACCGATCGCAATCTTCATAGTCCTGCCCGCAATGCTAAGTTCATCCGTTCATCGCTATCAGGGCGCAGTTTATCACAGTAGTGCGCCGTGCTCCTGTCGCCAACTTCCGCCCTTACTTGGCCGTCGCCCGTGTGCTAGGATACTGCCCATCAGCCACCACGTTACATCGGAGGGAACACCATGAAAGGACGCATCGTCGTCGTGAAAGAGTACGGCAAACCCTTTGAGATCCAGGAATACGACGTGCCGGAACCCGAAGCCGGCGCCGTATTGCTACGCATGACGCAGGCCGGCATCTGTGGTTCCGACCTGCATACCTGGCGTGGGGACCAGACTCAGGAACACTCCCCGCTGCCCAACACCGGCCGCGTCATGGGCCACGAAGGCACCGGCGTCATCGAGCACCTCGGCGACGGCGTTGCTTCCGACTACTATGGCAACGACGTGAAGGAAGGCGACCGGGTGGTGTACGCCGCCGTGTTCCCCTGCTACCACTGCCACATGTGCCTGCGCGGAGCGACCAACTGGTGCGCAAACCGCCAGTACCCGGCGGCCGGCAACTGGCCCTTCTTTACCGGCACCTACGGCGACTTCCTCTACCTCCCGCCGCGCCATCCCTTCTTCCGGGTTCCCGACGAATTGCCCGACAACCTGCTCGGTCCGGTCAACTGCGCCATGGGCACCGTGACCACCGGATTGGAGCGCGCCAACATGAGCCACGGCCAGTCCGTCGTCATCATGGGGGCCGGCGGCCTGGGGCTCCACGCCACCGCCATGGCCAAGGAGCGCGGCGCCGACCGCGTCATTGTCCTCGACCGACTGGAGAACCGCCTCGAACTGGCCGAGGAGTTCGGCGCCGACGATACCATCAATATCGAGGAATTCAACACCCCCGAAACTCGCGTCCGGCGGATCAGAGAGTTGACCCGTGGCCGCGGCGCCGACGTGGTGATGGAACTGGTGGGTCGCGCCGATTTGCTGCGGGAAGGCATCGATATGCTCTCCAACGGCGGCACCTTCGTCGAAATCGGCGACATCGTGCGGGGCCAGGAAGTGTCCATCGACCCGTCAAAGCTCCTTCAAGGCAAGAACATCGTCGGCAGCCTCATGTATCGCCCCTCCCTGCTCCCCGAACTGCTGGACTTCCTCGTCCGCAACCAGGACCGGTTGCCCTTCGACAAATTGGTCTCCCACACTTTCCCGCTGGCCGACGTCAACGAAGCCTTCGCCGCCGCCGAATGGAGCCAGCGGCAGACGGAGATCACGCGGGCCATGCTGGTGCCGTGATAAAGCCCTCAAATCATGCCTCAAACTGGCAGGTTCGAGTTTCCAGAGTCCCAAGGGTCAGGCTGAAAACCTGGCCCTTGAGCCACTTTTATACCGGTTTTACGCCAAGAGTGTGTTGACCTTGCCGATGACCTCGTTTATGACGAAACTGGAGCTCCGGCACTCGAACCGCGCCCGCCTGGCCTTCCAGTCCAGGCTTTTTATTTGGTCGGCCAACACTACGCCGGTAATCGACACATCCACGGGCAATGCCACCTCAAACGGGTAGCCCTTCACCTGCGACGTAATGGGGCAGCACAGCGCCAGATTGGTAACTGCGTGGTACTCCCTCGGACTCACCACCAGCGCCGGCCGGTGCCCGGCCTGCTCGTGCCCAGCTGGTGGCGTAAAGTTAAGCCAGACAATATCGCCTCTACCGGGAACGTAGTCTTCCGTCACCATATCTCTTTCCCCTGCGCGGACCCCGCATCCTCCTCGCCGTGGAGATTGTCGGGTGTCACCTGGTCCAGCAGTTTGAGCAGGTCGTAAGGTTGTTTGCGCAGTAGCAGGGTATCGCCCTCGGGGACAATCTCAATCGCCGAACCCTCCTGCACTCCCCATTGCTCAGCAATCGATTTGGGAATCCGTATCGCCAGGCTCGAACCCTAGTACCGTTTCAATCTGATCTTGTCGGATAGATATGTTGGAGCTTACGGCGAGCATCTTTGGTGGTAAACCGCCAGTCTATGGCTAATCTTGCTGCGTTGCGCTCGCGTTCGAGCGCCGCAACCTCTCGCCGCAGCTCCGCCTCATCGCTGATACGGCGGTTCAGACATCCCCTGCTGAAGACGCTCAACTCGATCTCAGCCATGTTCAGCCAGCTGCCGTGCGTGGGAGTGTAATGAAACTCGAGGCGTTGGGCGATGCGCCGAGCTTCGGATGGCTCAAATGCTTCGTAGAGCGCGCCGAGCTTGTGGGTGTTGAGGTTGTCCAGTACCAGCCGGACCACCTCGGCATCAGGGTAGGCCTCGTCCACCAGCCACCGCATCTGGTGCGCGAAGTCTACGGCAGTGCGGCGCTCGGTCACCTCCACAGGTCTCCAGCCACCCCTCGGCTCACAGATCATGAACAGGTTCCGGGTCCCGTTCGCTGGTACTCGGTGTCATAGCGTGCCACCCGTCCCGGGGCAGCCTCCAGGGGCGGACGCACCTCCCCAGTCAATTGCCGGGAGGTCTCGTCGAAACACACTACCGGACGCTCCGGATGGTACGCCTGTTGGTACAGGTCCAGCACGTCCTCCAGCCGCGCCACGAACTCCCCGCTCACCTTGGGGATACACCACTCCTGCTTCTGCCACGGCTTGAGTTCGTTTTTTTGAGCATCTGGCGCACCGTCTCCAGGGAGATGCTATCGGCAAACTCCAACTCCACCACCTGGTCGGCCAACAACTGGAGTGTCCAGTGCGTGTGCCCTTCGGGCGCGGCGCTGCACGCAATGGCGATCAAGTGCGCTTCCTGCTTGCCGTCCAGCTTGCGCTCCTGGCCCGGCCGCGGTCGGTCATTGATGGCGGCCTCAAGTCCTTCCTCCACGTACCGCTTCCGCGCTCTGGCGACCGTGGCCGCGTTGACCAACAGCACATCGGCTATCTCACGGTCCCGAAGCCCCTGGTCAGCCTTGAGCAGCGACAGCGCACGCTTCACGGTGCGCACTGACGCCTTGCCGCGCTGGGACACCTCATTGAGACGGGAGCGTTCGGCCTCGGTCAACTCTACTTTATACTTGATGGCAGCCATGGCTGGGCACTTCCTCACACAAAGATCATGCCCAAGTATGGCTGCTTTCTTATATTCTTACAAATCTACCTGGCAACGGTACTAGGTTGCAATGCGTGTCTTTGCCGCCATTAGCGAAACCTCCACGGTAATATCTACATTGTATATCCGGGCGTGTGGTTTTCAAGACGGCGGCGAACCGGTCGTCACCTGTCCGACCCTTGCGAAAACCGGATGCCTTGCCCCTTGTGGTAACATTCGCGACAGACACTGACCCAATCTCATCGTTGCCAAGTTTGGCTTGCGTTCTGAGGAGCAAACATTATGAAATTCGGATTGATGTACGAAATCCAGATTCCCGAACCGCACTACCCCGGCATTGAAGCCGAGCGTTACAAGCAGGTAATGGCCCAGGTGGAATTGGCCGACGACGTGGGCTTTGATTACTTCTGGACGGTGGAGCACCACTTCCTGCGGGAGTTCTCCCACTGCTCCGCGCCCGAGGTGCTCTACGGCGCCATTTCCCAACGCACCAAGCGCATCCGCATCGGACACGCCGTGGCCCTCTTGCCCGGCGCGTACAATCACCCCGTTCGAGTGGCCGAGCGCGCCGCCGTGCTGGACATCGTCAGCGACGGCCGGATGGATCTCGGCACCGGCCGCTCCACCACCCTCATCGAAATGGACGGCTTCGAGGTTGACCCGGAGACCACCAAATCCCAGTGGCGCGAAGCCATCGGCATGATTCCTCGAATGTGGACCGAAGACCCGTTCTCCCACGCCGGCGAGTTCTACAACATCCCACCCCGCTCGGTCATCCCCAAGCCGGTGCAAGACCCGCATCCGCCCATGTGGATGGCGTGCAGCCAGCCTACCTCCTTCGGCGAGGCCGGCGAACTCGGCGTGGGCGTGCTCTGCTTCAACCTAGGCGGCTACGAGCAGTTGGTGGAACGTGTGGCGATTTACCGCGATGCGGTCAAGAATGCCCAGCCCATCGGCAGCATGGTCAACGACAACATCGCGGCCCTGTGCATGGTTCACGTCGCGGAAACCGATGAGGAGGCCTACGAAGACGCGGCCCGCGAGGGCGAATGGTTCGTCGGCAAGGCCGAGGAGTTGTACGCTCCGTGGGCCGGCCGCAACGTGCCCGACAGCTACCGCTTTGCCGTCAATGCCGTTCAGGAAGAGCGTGTCGATAAGACCGCCGACGACCACATCGCTTCCGGCGCATTCGCTATGGGCACTCCCGAGACGGTCATCAAGACTCTGGAGAAGTACCGCGAGGCCGGCGTTGACCAGATGCTGTGTTTCATGCAGATGGGCAACCTTCCCCACAGCAAGATCATGAACAGCATCCGCCTTTTTGGGAAGTACGTGATACCGCACTTTCTGTAAACTCGCTCCAACCGTTGGTGGGGCGCCCGAACTCTGACAGGGGTAGGTAACGGCTCAAACTGGCTTTCGCCGTAACTTGGGAAGGCGCATCAGCCTCCGGCATCTTGGTTGTGACACCACCAGATGCAGGAGACCCGCGATGCGCCTTCCCAAGGAATGCTATCAGATGCAAAAAACGATTGAAACGCATTTGCCTCACCTCTCCCAGCCACAATTGACTGGCCTGGCGCTGTGGGTTTGTGGGGCCATCCTGGCGGGCAGCGCCTGTCAGAACGCCGTGGCCTCGGCCCTCTCGCCCTGGGGCAGATGGAACAGCCTCCGGCAGTATCTCCGGGAGTGGCTCTACGACGGCAGCGACCGGAAAAGCCCCTGCCAAACCCAACTGGATGTCACTCTCTGCTTCGCGCCACTGCTGAAATGGGTTCTCTCCTGGTGGAGTTCCGAACGTCTCGCGCTGGCCATCGACCCCACGCTCAAGGGAGACCAGACCACCGCCATTGTCATCAGCGTCCTCTACCGTAGTTGCGCCATCCCCGTTGCCTGGCGCATCCACCACGCCACTCAGAAAGGCTCCTGGATGGACCCCACGGTGGAACTGCTCCAAGCCCTGGCCCCAGCGGTTCCCGAGGAAATGACCGTAATCGTGCTCTGCGACCGGGGCATCGCCAGTCCCAAGCTCTGGACACAGATACGCGCCCAGGGCTGGCATCCCGGTATGCGCTACCGGAAGAACATCACCTTCTGCGCCGACGGCGGCCAACGATTGCCCGCCTTGCGCTTCGTTTCCCGTCCCGATACCGCCTGGATTGGCCGTGGCACCGCCTTCGGTGCGCCAACCGCCCAGCGCCGTTGCACCCTGCTGGTGGTCTGGTACGCCGAGCAGGAGGAACCCTGGGTCATCCTCACCGACCTGCCGCCGGAGGAGGTCGGGGTCAGTTGGTACGCCCTGCGCTTCTGGATCGAGCTGGGCTTCAAGGCCCTCAAGAGCTTGGGCTGGAAGTGGGACAAGACCCGCCGCACCGACCCAACTCGTGTCTCCCGCCACTGGCTGGTATTGTCGGTGGCCACCCTGCTGGCCCTGGCCTACGGCACCCGGGTGGAAGACGCCCAGGACCGCCGGATTGATCCAGGTAATCTGCGGGCGCCGCCCAAGGCGCTGGCTCCCAATCATCGAGACCCTCGGACCCGTCCGGCGCGCACCGTCAGCGTGATCCGCCACGGCATCGACTGGCTCAGGCGGTTGCTGCTCAAGGGCCGCCTGTGGAGCCGTGTCTGGCTGTTGCCTGAACCCTGGCCTCAGCCCAAGCCCAACTTGGAGATTACCCACCATGTGCCACCGTAAAAACGCGTTACCTACCCCTGTCAGGCGCCCGAACTGGGCGTCCCATCGATTCGAGGTCGACTGTGCTTAGGCGTGCTTTCGTTGTGTTGGTCATCATCTGCGCCGCTGTCGTCGGGGCCGGCACGATACTGCCAACGCCGTCGGTCAACCGCAGCAAACCGAGTACGAACGGTCCTCTTTCCTGGTTCTCGTAGACGGCTCCTACGCCCCATTGACCGGCGAAGGGGAGTTGTCGGCACTGCTATCCAACGACAACGATGCTGGAGCGCCCACCAACATTGCGGTAATGGTATCGCATCAACTTGCCTCCGGAGACGACAGCGTTGTCACTCCCGATCCGGTGCTACTTACAATCCGGCAGGGGAAAAGCCTTGCCAACCGAAACTTTCCAGGTTGAACTAGCCAAATCGAAAGATTACTCGTTGAGACCGGAAATTGAGGGTTGCTTTTTACCTTCGGGCGTGGCCCTCTCGAAACCCCTGGTTTGTGGGTACTCCACGCTCCGGCAATCCATTGATTACCAGGCGAGCGATGGCCCCGAGTCCCAACTCCCGCGCCTCAGCATCACGGTCTCTCGTCGCTGGCTGAGCGCCGACGCCGACCTGCCGGAGGCTGACCGGACGATGGCCATCACCATTTCGCGCCACAACGGCGACATGGCTGAACCATTGGACTTGGTGGTCAGCATTACGGGTTTCAGCAATGGCGAGCACATATATGAACTGCGGGATGCCGACAACAATCGTATAACGATGGCCGGCGCTCTTTATATGAACGCCGCTGACAACCCGTTTATCTGGCCTACCAACCAGTACCAATCGACCTTGCTCGCAGGCCGGCAAACCGAAACGATCAACTCAGTTGCCATCCCGGATCGGCATTTTGAAAGCGGAGGGTACGAGGGCGGCAGGATCACGGTTCAAGCCTACGGAGACCAACCTTATCAGCCTGCCGCCGTGGACCCGATTTATATCCACAGCCCACTTATGGAACCGTTCACCTCGGATAAGCCATCCGATGCCGGCGACCCGCGGACAGTGGTCCTGACCCTGGGAGCAAAACACATCATCGCCGGCGAGAACCAGGGGTTGTATTTCCCGGTCTTCAGCAATATCGAAGGCGGAGCCCCCGTGCCCACTATCCTCACTTTGCAGCCAGCCCCGCCGGATGCAGAGGAAAACGGCCACCAAACCGACCAATCGCAATACAGCATCGACTTCCCGGTGGAAGTTGGATCGTGGGGCCACACCGCATGGATTGGGTTGGTTTCATCAAAGGGCCAGCTAACCATCGGCAAAGATGTTGGCTTTGTCGTTACTGCCTGCGACGCAAGCGGCGTTACAGCCTCTGGCGAATGGTTGATCTGTAGCGCCCGAGGGAACCGATCCACTCCTGACCCTGAACCCACCCCAGGGCCGACCGCCACCCCCACGCCGACCGCTGCACCGACACCCACGGCTACGCCTACCTGCACCCTGGTGCCGTGGTCGACGCCGACATTGATTGTCACACCGACACCTACCCCAACGTCGACACCTACTCCAACCCCGACGCCCGCTCAATAAAGGCGGAGGCTGGCAACCATATGGCCGCCGGCCTCCTCAGGTGTGGCTCTGTCAATAATCGGTCAGTCGGACGACGGCAGTTGCTTTGCCTCCTGCAATTCCATCGGTTCGCCATTGAGCCGCAGGTCGCACTTACCGGCTTTGGTGATCAGGACCGACACGCCGCCGTCGGCGGAAGTCAGACGCTTTCCCATGGTCACTTCCGGCGCGTCATCCGCCGAAGTCGCGCCGCCGAAATCCAGGTTGGGACCCTTGACTTGCAGGAGTATTTCCCCGTCGGTCAATTCACCTTCGCCGCTGGCCTTGCTGACGATCATTTCGGCTCCACCAGGGCTGACGTAGCGTTGTCCGGTTTTGAGATTCATCGTTCGCCGTACCTCTAAATTGACAGTTTGATAGCCCGGATTATAGTCAGCGGCAGCGGAAAGCGTCAACGCAGACTATGCTATGCTGGAGCCGCTACCGTTGTCCCAATAGAGCAGAAACATGCCCAGCGATATCCTGGTGATTGAAGACGACCCCGGTATCGCCCGCGTGGTCAGTCTGTACCTGGAGCGGGACGGCCACCACGTAACCGCCGTTGGCGACGGCATCACCGGCCTGCAGGCCGCACGCGACGCGGCTCCCGCGCTGATCGTGCTGGACCTGATGTTGCCGGGGCTGGACGGTATGGATGTATGCCGGACCCTACGCAAGGACTCTGACGTGCCGATAATCATGGCCACCGCGCGAGTCGGAGAAGAGGACCGATTGGCCGGCCTAGACTTGGGCGCCGACGACTACATCACCAAACCCTTCAGCCCCCGCGAACTCGCCGCGCGGGTTAGAGCAGTCCTGCGCCGGACGGCCAGAACAGCGAATGAGACCAAACCTCCAGTTTTGCATTTCCAGGATATGGTCATAAACCTCAACACCAGGTCAGTCGAACGCGGCGATGTAAAACCTTTATTAACGCCCACCGAATTCCGCTTGTTGGCCGCGCTGGCGGAGGAGCCGGGCCGGCCGTTCACACGCGACCAAATCATCGACAAAGTTTTCGGCTACGGCTTCGACGGTTTCGACCGCACCGTGGATGTGCACATCGCCAACCTGCGTCGCAAGATCGAACACGACGCCAGAAAACCCCGTTACCTGCAAACCGTCCACGGGGTGGGCTATCGGTTCGGCGATGCCTAGATGGAGGCTTGGCCTGCGGCTCCGGCTGGTTCTCGGCTTCGCGATTATCCTGGCCGTGTCCACCGGAGCAGTGGCGTTCTTCACCAGCCAGGCGGCTGAACGCGAAGTTTCCAGAGTCCAAGAGGGACAGGACCGGTCGCGGGGCAACCGCATTATCCTGGCGCTGACGGATTTCCATAGTTCCAACGGGGGATGGGAAGGCGCGCCGAACTTCGTCAACCGGGTCAGCTTTCAAACGGAACGCGAGATAGTGGTCTTGGATGCCGACGGCGCCGTGGTCGCCAATAGCCTGGGCCACGACAACGGACGAAGCCGGCGGGGTGAGAGGGGGCGGTTTTTCTTAGTACTACAGTCGCGCTTAATTCTGATAGGATGAGCCCATGAATACAGGTGAGAGGGGAGGGGTTGGAAATGGGTCAGACATTGCTGGAGCGAGAGGACGTGCTGGAGGAAGCGCTGGACTGGGAGGCTGGGCTCCAGGAGTTGCACGGGCGTATCGCGGGGCGGTTCAGCCGCAGCGAGTCTCGCCAGCGGGTTCTGGCGTACCTGCAAGGGTTGCTGGGGTCGGTGGAGCGCAAGAACGGGTGGCAGTTGGCCGAATATGCTGGGGACGCGACGCCCGACGGGGTGCAGCGGTTGCTGGCGGTGTACCAGTGGGACGCGGATGAGGTGCGAGACGACCTGCGGGGGTACGTGGTGGAGCATCTGGGCGATCCTGGCGGGGTGCTGGTGGTGGACGAGACGGGGTTTCTGAAGAAGGGGAGAAAGTCGGTGGGGGTGAAGCGGCAGTACAGCGGCACGGCGGGGAAGGTGGAGAACTGTCAGATCGGCGTGTTCCTGGCCTATGGCAGCCGCCACGGCGCGGCCTTTCTGGATCGGGAGCTGTATCTGCCCCAGGAGTGGGCGGCGGACGGGGCGCGGCGACGGGAAGCCGGTGTGCCCCAGGACGTGGTCTTTCATACCAAAGCGCAACTGGCCCAACAGATGATCACCCGCGCGGTGGCGGCTGGGGTGCCCTTTGCCTGGGTAACGGGGGATACGGTGTACGGCAATGACCGGAAGCTGCGGCGGTGGCTGGAGGAACAGGGCCGGCCCTACGTGCTGGCGGTGAAGAACAATGAGCCGCTGTGGGCGGACAGGGAGGGTGGCGCGGTGCAGGTGGCGGCGCGGGATCTGGCCCAGCAGATACCCGCTGACCGGTGGCAACGTCTGAGCGCCGGAGAGGGGAGCAAGGGGCCGCGCCTCTACGATTGGGGTTGGGTGCCAATAGGGCCCGGGTCGGAGCCGGACCAGGGGCATTGGCTGCTGGTGCGTCGCAGCATCGCCGATCCCGAGGACCTGACCTACTACGCCTGTTTTGGCCGGATCAGCGGAAACGCCGCTGTCGGAACTGGTGCGCGTGGCGGGCACCCGGTGGATCATCGAAGATGCCTTCAAGGAGGCCAAGCAGGAGGTGGGGCTGGACGAGTACGAGGTGCGCCTGTGGGTCGGCTGGTACCGGCACATCACCCTGGCCCTGCTGGCCCACGCCTTTCTGGCGGTAATCCGGTCCTACGCCGCCGGTGGCGACGGTAAAAGGGGGATATGTCCCCGGGAGAACTCATCCCGCTGACCGTGCCCGAGGTGAGACGGTTGTTATGCCGGCTGCTGTGGTTGCCCCGCGGCAGTCCTGCCCTGTCCATCCACTGGTCAGGATGGAGACGGCGGCACCAGGCCCGAGCCATGCAGTGTCATTACCGAAGACGCCTTCAGAAACCTTCATCGCAAGCGCGACTGTAGTATTAGAGGGTGTGTGACAATGGTCTAAAGTGGCGTCAAGGGTTCTTGAGGTGAGGGCAGGAAGGGCATTAGTATTACAGTTGCACTTGAATCGAGGGCCTCTGAAAGTGTCTCTTGCAGTGGATTCCAAGGCACGCGCTTGGTGCCGCCGGCTCCACCACGGCTACCATATATGCGGGTCTGCGCTCTCATAAAGTGGCTACAGTAGCCTGCATAACGGTCGTCTAACTTCGGGCATGGTCATCGACATATGTCCTTCCCCTGAAGCGCGGCTGTAATATTAGGCTGGGAGCATGAGCAGAAAACCTTATCCCAGCGATTTGACCGATGCCCAATGGGAAGTGCTAGCGCCCCTGCTGCCACCCGACTCGTCCCTGGGGCATCCCCGAACCGTGGACCTGCGGGAAGTGGTCAACGGCATCCTGTACGTGTTGCGGGGCGGCATACCCTGGCGGCTGATGCCCCACGACCTGCCACCTTGGGGCACGGTCTGGTGGTACTTTCGGAAGTGGCGAGATGATGGGACTTGGGAGCGGGTAGAGGAGGCCTTGCGTTCCCGGGTTCGGGAAGCCGCCGGACGCGATGCCACGCCCAGCGCGGCCATCATCGACAGCCAATCGGTGAAGACCACGGAAAAAGGGGGCCCAGAGGCTATGACGCCGGTAAACGGGTTGCTGGACGCAAGCGCCACATCGTAGTGGACACATCGTAGTGGACACATCGTAGTGGACACCATGGGGTTGCTCTTGGCCGTGGTGGTTCACGCTGCCAATATTCAAGACCGGGATGGGGCCAAGCTGGTGTTGGCCAAACTGCTGGGCCAGTTTCCTCGGTTGCAGGTGATTTGGGCGGATGCTGGCTACGCCGGCCGGTTGGTGTCGTGGGCCTGGGCCACTGGGGGTTGGCTGCTCACCGTGGTGCGACGGCAACCGGACAGCCACCGATTTGAGGTGTTGCCCCGACGCTGGGTGCTCGAGCGCACCCTGGCGTGGTTGAGCCGTTGCCGTCGGTTGAGCAAAGACTATGCAGAGCGGACCGAAAGCAGCGAAGCCTGGGTCCACATTGCCATGGTTCATCTCATGCTCAAAAGGCTCCGGCCTGCTTGAAACCCTTTGTCACACACCCTCTTAGACCACGGAGACTCCCATCACCCGAGTTTGCCTCCGCCCCAGTATTTCGCCCCGATAGTTTCCGATGGCGTTCCGGTGGGTTCCGCGGCGGTGTCGACGATCGGTCGGAGAGGTCCTGGTCCCGCGTTTCTCAGTGGCGCCGACGGAGCGCCCCTCCCCGGTGGCGAACCTCCATTGACGCAGTTTGCGGAAGCCATCAAACGGTCGTTGACGATAGCCGGTTTGGTCGCCGGGGCAGCGGGTATTCTGCTAGTGCTTTTGCTTTCTCGGAGAGTCTTGGGTTCAATCGTAAATCTCACCAACGCTGCCCGGCGTCTCGGCGCCGGCGACCTGTCCAGCCGCGCTGAAGTGAAAGGAAGCGATGAGATAGCCGAACTGGGCCGTGCTTTCAATTCCATGGCCGACGCGCTGGAAGCGTCCGAGAGCCAGCGCCGTTCGATGATATCCGACGTTGCCCACGAATTGCGAACGCCACTGGCCAATATGCAGGGCCACATCGAAGCAATACAGGACGGCCTGCTGGAACCGGATCCAGCCACGCTCGACACGGTTCACCGGCAAGCTTTGTACCTCAATCGACTGGTCGACGACCTCGGGCTGCTGGCCGCAACGGAAGCCAAGGAGTTGAGGCTGCAAATGGAGCCGGAGTCAATCGCCGACATCGTTGCACGGGTTGCCTCAACCTTCCGCCCCAGAGCCGACGCGGAGTCGGTACAGTTGTCGGTAAACGCCGGAGAGGGACTCCCGACGCTCGACCTGGACCGGGTGCGGATCGAGCAGGTAGTGAGTAACCTCGTTGACAACGCCATTCGGTATACCCCTGCTGGAGGGACGGTAACTCTGTCTGCCGTAAGCCGCGGGGCCACCGTGCGGGTCGAGGTAGAGGACACCGGCACCGGTATTCCGGCGGATGTCCTTCCTCGAATTTTCGACCGGCTGTACCGGGCGGACCCGTCCAGAGACCGGGGCACAGGCGGATCTGGCCTGGGGTTGACCATCGCGCGTCAATTGGTGGAAGCTCACGGCGGCACGATTTGGGCTGAAAGTGAAGAAGATTCCGGCAGCCGATTTGGCTTCGACTTGCCCATCGCATGACATTGATAATTTCTTAGAGGGTGTCTAAAAAGAGGGAAGGCGGGCCAGTCGGCGTAGCATGAGGCCGGTCATGGAGATGTAGATCCAGGTTTCCGTGGTTTCGCACAATGCCTCGTAGTCCTTGCTCAATCGCCGCTGCCGGTTCAGCCAACCGAAGGTGCGTTCCACTACCCAACGCCGGGGCAGCACCTGGAAGGTGTGTTGCTGTGCTGGACGGCGCACCAGTTCCAATCTCCAACCGGCCACCGTCTGGGCCCACGCCACCAGTTTGCCGCCGTACGCGCCGTCGGCCCAGATCAGTTGTAGCCGAGGGAAGCGGCCCATCAAACGCCGTAATACCAACCGCGCGCCGTCTCGATCCTGAATGTCAGCCGGATGCACCGCCACCGCCAGCAGCAGTCCCAGGGTATCTACTACGATATGGCGTTTGCGTCCCTTCACCTTCTTGCCCGCGTCGTAGCCTCTGGGCCCCCTTTTTCCGTGGTCTTTACCGACTGGCTGTCGATGATGGCCGCGCTGGGGCTGGTCTCCCGGCCCTGAGCCTGCCGCAGCATGGCGTGCAGCGTGTCGTGGGCCCGCTGCCAAGTTCCGTCCCGACGCCAGGTGCGGAAGTAATGGAACACAATGCGCCACGGCGGCAGGTCATGGGGCAGCATCCTCCAGGAGCAGCCGGTGCGCAGCACGTAGCGGATGGCGTTGACGATCTCCCGTCTCGGGTAGGTGATCGGCCGCCCGCCCGGCTTGGGCGGAGGTAACAGGGGTTCCCACAGTTGCCATTCTCGGTCGCTGAGGTCGCTGGGATAAGCTGGTCGTTCCATACCCCCACACTACGACCAACTCCTCCCTCTCTGCCTTCATGCGTCCAGACCAATTGGACCCTTTTTAGACACCCTCTTAACATTGTCTCTGTATCTTGCACACATCAAAGCCGCCGGCAACTAAACATCTTCATCGGTGGCTCAGGAGGCAAAAATGCTCAACAGAATCGGTGGAATGCGGAAAAGGTGGTTTGTCATTGCGGCATCGGTCGCGATGCTGTCTATCGCATTAGTCGGCGGGACTGCATTAGCCAACGGATCGCCAGCCAAAGCTATTGGCAGCGCCTTCCATCATGGCTCCGGCCACCACGACCGCGCCGGCAAAGGCAACAGAGCCGACGTTCTGGCTCGGGTTGCCGAGATTATTGATATCGAACAGGACACGCTGGAAGCGGCGTTCAAAACGGCCTGGGACGAGCGGGCCGAGACCCGGTTCGATGCCCGCATCGACGAACTGGTCGCCGACGAAACCCTGACCCAAGACGAAGGCGACGCCGCAAAAACCTGGTTTGAAGACCGCCCCGAGAACTCAAGACTATTGGCGATACGCCTGTCCGGAACTTCGGATACAGACAAGGTCGACAGCCTGTTGGAGAAGCTGGTGGACGCCGAAAAATTGACGCAGGATGAAGCGGACGCGCTCTCCGATTGGCACGATGATCGACCCGACTCGCTGCCCGAATCCAGCCGGCGACATACCAGGCACGAGCGCCACGACGGCGACCATAGCGACAAGCACGCTGACGGCGACGGCGACGGCGACGGCGACGACAACGACGGGGATTAACCTTCCCCACATCATCTGAACAATCACCGGCGGAGTGAAAACGGGGATGGCCGCTGCGGTCGTCCCCGCTTTTTCGGGTCCCACCGGCGTTTCGGATTTTGCCGGTGGACAGGCGACGGCAGACGTTTCGGAGGCGGAGAAATGCGTCTGACCTTGTGTGCTAGAATCGCCCGGTTTACGCGCTACGAACAATCGAGACTTCAAGGAGCAACCCCCGATATGCAGTACGACTACATCGTGGTCGGCGGCGGTTCCGCCGGCTGTGTTATGGCCACCCGACTCTCCGAAATGACCGACAAGTCCGTCATCCTGCTGGAAGCGGGCCCCGACTACCCCGATTTTGAGCATCTGCCCGAAGACCTCAAGCAGGGCAACAACACCTGGCTTTCGGCCTACGGCCCTCACAGCTGGGACCTGCGGGGACGCGCCACGCCGTTGCAGGACGAGCCGATGGTCATCCCTCGGGGCAAGGCGATGGGCGGTTCGTCGTCCATCAACGGCCAGGTGGTCTTTCGTGGCATACCCGAGGACTACGACCTGTGGGCCGAATTGGGCAACGACGAGTGGAAATTCACCGATTGCCTGCCCTTCTTCCGAAAGTTCGAGAATGATTGGGACTACAGCGGCGATGACTTTCACGGTTCGGAGGGCCCGCTGCCGGTGCGTCGTCCCAAGCGGCAGGACTGGCTTCCCTTTAACACCGCCTTCTACGACGCCTGCGTCCGCCTGGGCATACCCGAACACCCCGACCAGAACGCCCCGGATTGCTATACGGCCGTGTCCCCCCGTCCCATGAACAACATCGACGGCGTGCGGATGAGCACATCCCTAACGTTCCTCAGCACCGCGCGGCATCGGCTGAACCTCACGGTGCGTGGCAACATCCACGCGCGCCGCGTCGTCCTCGACGGCAACCGGGCGGTGGGCGTTGAGGTGGAAAGCGGCGGAGAGATATTCACCGTTGAGGGGAAGGAAATCGTCCTGTGCAGCGGCACCATCGGCTCGGCACAGATACTGCTGCTCTCGGGCATTGGCCCGACTGACCACCTGCGCGAGATCGGTATTCCCGTTAACCACGAACTGCCCGGCGTAGGAATGAACTTCCGGGACCATCCCGCCGCCTACATCCTCTTCCGCGGCGAGGGTGAGGAGCCGGACACATTCGCCCCCAACATCCAGGTGGGCCTGCGCTGGAGCGCCGACGACTCGCCTACCCGGGCTGACTTCCAGATCACGCCCACCCTGATGACCAGCGAGCACCGGCCTTCGAGTATCAGCTACGACGGTTCAGGCTTCCACTTTGGGCTGAGCATAGGACTGCAAAACGCCGTGGGCTCCGGCCGCCTGTCGCTACAATCAACCGACCCGGCAGTACAGCCCGACCTTGACTATCAACTCTTCAGCGATCCCTACGACCGTCAGCGGATGCGCCAGGCCATCCGCAAGGCGCTGGAGATCGCCGACCGGTCGCCGTTCAAGGAGTTTATCGTCGAACGGTTGAATCCTTTGGACGCCAACCTGGTTAGCGACGACGCCCTGGACAACTGGATCCTGCGCAACGCCTACACCCAGCACCACATCGCCGGCACCTGCAAGATGGGTCCAAACAGCGACCCGATGGCCGTGGTCAACCAACATGGTCAGGTGCATGGTATCGAGGGACTGCGCGTAGCCGACGCCTCGGTCATGCCCGACGTGATCCGCGCCAACACCAACGCCACCACCATCATGATCGGCGAACGGGTGGCGGAGTTCATCAAGGCGGGGGTTTAGGCGCGTCCTCCACCCGCCAAACCTAGGGGCGAATAAACATTCGCCCCTAATCTACCCCGTACAAACAAAGGACTCTAGTTACCGAGTTTATCCATGGGGTGATATCTCTACCGCCCAATGGCCTTGTGTAACAGTCATGCTGTATTCTGGTATCTGTATCGTTCGGAACGTCTTTCACCGTTCGCAAGACCCCAAAGTCTGCAACTTCAAGGCCGTCTTGCCTCTAAACTGTACGTTGAATCCCATCAGATGGTCCCAGTATTCGACTAGCGATGGTTGCGTCTTCTCCTTGTCAAACTAGCGATCCATCGGCTCAACAGCGGTAAAATCCAGTAACCTATTAGGAGCCCGAATACGTAAAACGCGACGAGCCTAGCCACGCTTAAGAAGAACTCAGATACGCTGAATCTCTCCTCGCTAGGCGAGAGCCGCTCCTCAACTTGGATCTCTTTGACCCCAGCGATCTTCCCCATTGGTTGCCAAGCAGGTCGGATGCGTTCAGGGTGGAGTAGAAGTATCTCTATGATGAAAGAATCACCTTTATCAAATACAGTCTTTGGGAATTGAACAGAACGCGAGCTGACACGAGGGAAAGTGGGGTTCGATACCAAATATTCCGCACTTGCACTTAGCAACCTCGCTTCAATCACTTCGCCCGATTGGAAGTTGAGCCCCCAATCGTCGTCGTCATAGTCGTTGATGCGGATGTGTGTGGCTCCAGAATTTTCCACGTTGATGGTGATGATCCGCAGGTTCAGATTCTGCTCTTGGAGATCCTGGCCTCGAAAAACGATGTTTAAACCATCTAACGGTCTGTGCAAATCGAGAACATCAGTCTCGCTAATTATCTCAAAAGTCAGTTCTGGTCCCTTTGGTAGCAGCGGCCAATTTTGCGACGGGAAAAAGTATCCGAAGGCTGCAAAAAGGAGGGATGTGATCGCCACCACCGCCATTGGCTTTCGCCCCGTGATGCGATTCCAAAATGTGCGCTGTGCTGTTTGGTCTTGATTGTTGGATTCGCTGGACATTGTTTCGAGGTCCTTACGTAACGGATCAGGGCTGAAGACCGCATAATACGGTATGGTAAATCGCCAAGCGGTAAACGCAAAACTATTGCGCCATGCATACGCGGTGTGGAGCCAGTGCCCAATTTTAATTTCTTTGCCACCACGATATCCACACTCACCCTCACCTACCCATGAACTTTGAAACGATTGCCGCTCAAGCGGCTCACCAGATCGACCCGGCTACGGGCGCCGTCGCCCCGCCCATCCACCTGTCCACCACGTTTGAGCGGGATGCGGACGGCGAATACTCACGCGGGTTTGTCTATTCGCGATCCGATAACCCCAACCGCCGGGCGTTGGAGGAATGCCTTGCCTTGTTGGAATGCGGCGACGCGAGCGGCGCGGTGGCTGCCTCCTTCAGTTCCGGTTCAGCCGCTACCGCAACGGTGTTTCAGGCTCTCGCCCCCGGCGACCACGTCATCGCACCGGACGATTGCTATCACGGCACGGCGCGCCTGCTGCGCGAGGTTTTTGCCCCCTGGGGTCTCCAGACTACCTTTGTCGATATGACCGATGCTGACACGGTGCGGGAAGCCGTCAGGCCCGATACACGACTGATATGGGTTGAAACCCCGTCCAACCCTCTGCTCAAGATCACCGATATCGCCGAGATGGCCGCCATCGCCCAATCCGCTGGCGCACTCTGCGTTTGCGACAACACCTGGGCCAGCCCAATGTTCCAGCGACCCCTGTCCTTGGGCGCGGACCTGGTCGTCCATTCCACCACCAAATACCTCGGTGGCCACGAGGACGTGACCGGAGGCGCGGTGGTGAGCGCCGGAGACGCCCACATCTTCCAACGCATTAGACTCATACAGAATCTCTATGGCGCAGTGCCCTCCCCCTTCGACTGCTGGTTAACCTTGCGGGGAGTGCGCACGCTCCATGTGCGGATGCCGGCTCATTCGGCCAACGCCGGCCGGCTGGCCCGGTTCCTCCAGGACCATCCCCGCATCGCGGCGGTTCACTATCCCGGCTTGCCTGAGCATCCTGGCCACCAGGTCGCCGCCCGCCAGATGTCCGACTTTGGCGGTATGCTGTCGTTCCAGGTGGCCGGCGGTCCGGAGGCGGCGATGCGGGTAGCCGCCAACGTCCGGCTGTTCGTGCGCGCCACCAGCCTCGGCGGGACGCAGAGCCTCATTGAGCACCGCGCGTCCATTGAAGGGCCGGACAGCAAGACGCCCGACGACCTGCTCCGGGTGTCCGTCGGATTGGAAAACGCCGACGACCTCATCGCTGACCTGGCCCAGGCTCTCGACTGACCCTGCCGCCCTTTCTCCTCGGCGTATGTGTTACTATCGGAACGGCTAGCCGGTTCATATCCGAGGCAAACCATGACCACCAAATCTCCCGTGTTCCCCCCCGGCGCATACATCCCCAAGTGGGTTGACCCGGACACGTTCATCTCCCCCGACCCACCGCCGATGCCCGACGCCATGCACCAGGAACCTCATTTCACCGACCTGATGAGCACCCTGCGCCGCCATCTGCGCGGACAGCCCAATTGGGACAGTACCCTGATTTCCGGCGACAGCCATTTTTATTACGACCGGGACAACCTCAACAACCGCTACGAGCCCGACTGCCATGTCGCCTTCAACGTGGACGTTGCCGCCATCTGGCCCCGCAACGGTTATATGACCTGGGTCGCGGGCAAACCACCGGACTTCGCGCTGGAAATCGCCTCGGAAAGCACCGGGCAGCGGGATACCGGCATCAAGCGCCAGGACTACGCCCGCATCGGCATCCGCGAGTACTGGCGCTTCGACCCCACGGGCGGGGATCTTCACGACGCGCCACTGGCCGGCGACCGCTTGTCTGACGGTCGGTACGAACCCATCCCTACGCACACGGAACCCGACGGTTCAATTTGGGGATACAGCGCAGTCCTTGATCTCTGGTTATGCTGGGATAGCGGCTGGCTGCTTCTCTGGGACCCCAAAACCCGGCGTTTCCTGCGCAACATCGACGTCGCCGATGACGACCGCCAGGCCGCCGAGGATGCGCTGGCCGCCACGCAGGATGCGCTGGCCGCCACGCAGGAGACACTGGAATCCGAGCGTTCCGCCCGTCAATCCACTGCGGGTGAGCTGGAAACCGCCCAGGAAACCATCCGCCAACTTCGGGAGCAACTGGGCCAATCGGAACCTGAGTAATTGGGGAGGCTAACCATGTTCGACTTGCTGATCACCGGCGGTACCGTTGTCATGCCCACTGAGGCCGCCGCGGTGGACATCGGAGTACAGGACGGGCGCATCGTCGCCATCGGAGCGCCGGGCACCCTGGTGGATGAAGCCGTGCAGACCGTGGATGCCACCGGGCGCATTGTCACGCCCGGCGGAATTGAGCCGCACATTCACGCCGCTGCCAACGTGCAACCCGGCGCGCCCCAGCAGGTCGCGGGCGTGCCCAACGCCGGCCCTCTGGAGCATTCCCTGGGCGCGATATGGGGAGGCACCACCACCGTGGTCGACTTCGCGCCGGCCCCCAACGAGGGGGAACTCGTCGGCGGCATCCTCGACTTCCTTTCGGTGTGGGAGGGAAACACCTATGCCGACTATTCCGCGCACGTCATCTATAGAAGCCTGAACACCGCCGACAGCATCGCCCGCGTGGGCGAGCTGATCAACAACGACTTTCCCAGCGTCAAGATCTTCACCACCAACATCCGCCCGCCGCAGGACCCGCCGCTCAGCCTCACGCCCACCGGACGGATCGACAACGGACGCCTCACCGACCTCACCGCGCAGTTGGCGCGCCACGACGGCGTCCTCGCCGTCCACGCCGAAGACGACGAAATCGTCATGTACAACTACCTGCTGGCTCAACAGCGGGGCATCTGGGACTGGTACAACGCCCACCTCATTCACTCCAAGGAGGTCGAAGACCTGGCATTTCGGGATGCCATACGCATTGCGGAGCAGAACGGCGCCGGTATGTACTTCGTCCACGTAACCGGCAACGACGGTGTCAACGCAGTGGCGGCGGCTCGGAGTCGTGGCCTCCCCGTGTACGGCGAAGTGCTCACGTTGGCGTTGTCCTTCAACGCCTATCAGTATCGTGAATCCGACGGGATGAAGTACCATACCTATCCGTCCCTCAAATACCCTGAGGACGGCAGCGACCTGTGGTCCGGCCTGCTGGGCAACAGCCTGACTTTCACCGCCACCGACAGCAGTTTCACCACGTACCTCGACAAGACCGCCGGGCGCAACGTGATGGATATGCGCGGCGGCAACATCGGAATCGAAATCCGCATGGGCGTGAACTACTCCGAAGCAGTGGTGCGCCGCGGAATGTCGCTGACGCAATTTGCCAATATCACGGCCACCAACGCGGCGCGGCTACTGGGCATGTATCCGCGAAAGGGCGTCATCGCTCCGGGCAGCGACGCCGATTTCGCCATCATTGACCCAACCATTCATAAGCGTCTCACCATGGATGACCTGCACCTGCGCGATTACAGTCCGTGGGAGGGCTGGGAGATATTCGGTTGGCCTACCACCGTCATACTCCGTGGCAAGGTGATGGTGGACAATGACCAACTGCTGGGCGAACCCACCGATGGGCAACGCGTCCGCCGGCGCATCGACCCGGCGGTGCTGCAGCGTCCGGTCTTCTGATCAATCCGGGCCACTCGATCAGTGAACGTCCAGCCAACCCAACCCGGGGAGGGTCCGGTCCTACTCTGCCGGTTCTGCGGACACGTTAACCCTCTGGCGGCGGGAGATGACCCCGAGCGAACCAGCAGCAGGTGCGCCAATTGCGGCGCGTTCTCGGGGCTTGAAGCGGTGGCGGAAACGGAGGCCCGCCAACGCTCGCGGCGGCTGCGACTGAGTTTCCTCCGCAACCGCATCGTCCGCTTGGCGATGGTGATTCTCCCCATTGTGGGCGTTACGGTCTGGGTTCTGTGGGCCTACACGGGCCTCCCGCCGGACCCGCCGGGTCCGTCCACTAATATCGGCGATGCCACGGCCTCCGGCGACTGGCCGCAGGCCGGCGGTGGCGTCACCAATTCCGGTGCGGCTGCCGGCACGACGCTTGCCGTCGACGCCGCGCCCAAACCTTTGTGGCGTTACGTCGCCGGTTCTCCCATTACCGCCACGCCGGCCGTGGTCGGAGACCGGGTGTACCTGACCGCCGAAGACGGCAGCGTGGTAAGCCTGGAGCGGGAAACCGGCAGACTGGTCTGGCGTTATGACGCCGGCTTAACCGCCGGGGTAACGCCGGCGGTCACGGATGGTCTGGTGTTTGTCGTCTTCCGTCCCGGCGTGGTATCGGCTTTAGAGGCGGAAACGGGCGAGGTGGTCTGGTCCCGTCGTCTGCGGACGGCCTCCCTGCCGTCCCCCACCGTCGCCGATGGCCGCCTCTTTGTAGCGGAAACGGACAAAAACCGCATTGTCGCTCTGGACGCGACCACCGGCGAAAGGCTCTGGGATTACCGTTTGAGCGGCTGGGTGATTGCTCCCCCTGCCGTAATCGACGGCAAGGTGATTATCACCGCCAACGATGCGAAGGTTCATGTCATTGACGGCGAAACCGGCAAGCTGCGCATGATCTACGATGCTGGAAGCTCACGGTGGGTTCGCGGCGGCCCCGTCGCAACCGATGACCTGCTCCATTTCAGCAGCTTCGGCGGCCGGGTCTGGGGCGTTGACTACCAGGGACACCGCTACCCCCTGGAACGGCAAATCCTCTACGTCCGTACCATTCTCTGGGTCTGGGGATACACCAAGCAGGGACCGGTTCAACAGGGCCACGTGTGGTCTTCGCAAACGTACGGGGACCAACCCTACACGCCGGCGTTGTCCGACACAACGGCGGTAGTCGCCGACGCAGCAGGCATCGTTACCGGCTTGGACACCGCCACGGGCGACGTTCTGTGGGAAACCGACCTTGATACCGACGTCACTGTTGCTCCCACAACTGCGGGCCCAGTTGCATTAATCGGCGATGAGCACGGCGGCATAACAGGATTATGGGTCGCCGATGGGTCGCGGATTTGGGTTGTCGCACTAGAAGGGGCAGTTACCGCCTCGCCCATCGCCGTCGGCACCCTCCTGCTGGCCGCCAGTACCGACAACGGTGGCACGCTGACGGCTTTCACCCCGAGCTCCAACTAACCGCTCACGCGCACCTTCGGTGCCGGAATGCGAGGGACGGCGCGCAGCCTGGGGGTCGCAGCCGACCATCTGCAAACGACGATCAGCACTGGATTGCCGCGTTGCCGGCTTCCTGTCACCCACGCTTGGTCCCGGGTTCGTCCACCGACGCGGTGTTCGTTTTTGGATGCGAGGGTGGGTTTCGTCGTGCGGGGGGCTCGATCGTATGCATTTGCTCTTCCCGACCTTTGCAAACCGGGTGTCCATATTGGGCAACAAGCTGCAATCATTATCATCATGGTCCTTGATAACACATTTCATGGAGTATAACGAAAATCGTCTTCACAGAACTGAAAATAACGATAATATGCTCTTATCTTTCATTAGTACACATTTGCCAGCGTTTTGAAACCTACTATATCCGTAACCCGAGATCAGCGAGTGGCTAACATCGACGAACTGATCCGACAAATTGAATGGGTTTGACGACGCGTACGGAGGCTAGGGTCATGGTACGACTACTTCATCGGACTCCCAGGGCGCTGGTTCTGACGTCCTGGCTGCTGGCCCTTACATTCCTCGTCGCCTGCGGAGGGGCTACGGATACGGCCGAACCTACGGCCACCGATGCCCCTGCTGCACCAGCCGCTCCTGCGGCCCAACCCGCCCCGGCGCAAGCCGCGGTAACGTCGCCACCGGCCGCGCCGGCCCAGCCTGCTGCGGCTCAGTCGACCCAGGCTGTGGTCGTGCCTACTCCGGCCGTTACCGCGCCGACTGCGGCTCCTGCTGGAGCGTTACCCACGGCGACGCCGGCGCCGATGACCTCTCCCACAACGGACTGGGTGACACGCGGCAAACATGGCCGGACCATGAGATTTGTAGGCGTGAATAATCCCGGGTTCTGGGACGTTCACTACGGCGCCAGCTTGACCACCACCCTTACGCCCTCTGGCCCCAGGTTCAACCAGTTGATTGAATACAACCCGGTTAACCCTGACGAGATAATCGGCGACTTGGTGGAGAGCTGGGAGGTGAGCGAGGACGGCACGGTGTACACCTTCCGCCTGGCCGATGCGGCATGGAGCGACGGCGAGCCGGTCAAGGCAAGCGACATCGTGTACAGCTTGGACCGAATAGTGCTGCCGGACGCATTCCGCGGCAGGACCAACAGCCTCAGGGACTTCTATGAGTACCAAACTGCCTACGCCGTAGACGATAAGACGGTGGTAATGCCGACCAAATTCCAAGCGGCAACCTTCTTGGTGAACCTGGCTTCTGACTACATGAAAATGTACCCCGAGCATGTAGTCGGTAAGCTGAGCCAGGAGGATGCGAATTGCTGTCCCGAGAATATGCTGGGTTCCGGCCCGTTTATCTTCAAAGCCGGTAGCTGGCAGAAGCAGGAGTCTTACGAGTTTGACAGAAACCCCAACTACTTCAAAGCGCCCCGTCCTTTCTTCGACGGCTTTAAGGTATTCATCATCGCCGATAAAGCCAGGCTCACTGCCACTTTGAAAGTGGGCCAAGCCGACGGCACCTACTTCCCGGTTCTGTCGATCTTCACCGATGTCGTCGAACAATTGGAAGAAGATACTGACGGCAGGATGAGAGCTCTATTCATGCACAACGTGCAAAGAGTTGGCCTCAGGTTCAACTGGAAACGAGAACCCTACGACGATCCGAGGGTGCGACGGGCCCTGTGGCTGGTTGTTGACAAGGAGGAGGTCGTAGAAAAAGTCCTCCGTGGCAACGGCAGCATGGGCACTCATTTCAATGTCGGGTTCGCGCCAAATGAAAGTTTGGAGGAGCTCTACGAGTTGCCAGGCTACCGGCGGGAAGCGGACGGCTCTCAAGCTAAAGCGGACATTGAAGAAGCCCAAAGACTGATGGCTGAAGCCGGATTCCCAGACGGGTTTAGCGACGATATGATTACGAACGTTATAGGCTGCTCCCCACCCACGTCCCAGTTGGTTAGCCAACAATGGAAGGAGCACCTCAATGTGGACATGACCATCAGCCAATTTGACACCGCTACCCTATACGTCAAGTATAGGGATGTCAGTTTCGGGGTGTTGGCGCCCTGCGGTACTGGCATCATTCTTCCGGATCCCTCGGACATCCTAAACCAGTGGTACGGGATGGACACGATGCGAAACGCTCTGAACTGGACAACACCCGAGTTCGAAGCGCTGAAAGACGCCCAGGTCAGAGAGTTGGACCCGGAGAAACGCAAGTTGATCTTTGCAGAGATGGTGGATGTCCTTCGAGGAGAAGTCTCTCATTACCTGCCGATCGGCTGGATACACGCCGGAGGAGCGCTAGACTACAGGATCAGAAACTACCATGTACCCAGGACCATACAGCTGGTCCACAAGTGGGACCATGCCTGGTGGGACGAGGATGCCGAGAAGCCGCCGGTGGGCACGGGTTACCAGCCTTAGGTAATCTTCTAACTGCGGGAACTACCGTCGTAGAAATCTACCGACGTTATAGCC
Source organism: Dehalococcoidia bacterium (assembly GCA_965197635.1). Taxonomy (GTDB): domain Bacteria; phylum Chloroflexota; class Dehalococcoidia; order Lucifugimonadales; family UBA3495; genus Bin87. The sequence goes on along the minus strand of CBDANN010000008.1, from coordinate 439,501 downwards.
GAGAGGAACGGAATACTCCAAAAGCACATTGTCGCCCCGTCGCTTGGCCAACCGGCAGAGCTTGGGACAATGGCTGTAGCGACGGGCCTACGTCGGCGTACCCGCAACAAACCACGGCAAAGCAAAAGATCCTGAAGCGTTAAGCTAGTCCCGGGAGGAATGATGACCACATACATCATAAGGAGGTTGCTCCTCTTCATACCTACCATCCTCATCGTGACCATCATCATCTTCCTGTTGATGTGGATTGTCCCCGGCGATACCGCCATGCTGATCCTCACCGGTGGCGACCCAAGTGAAGGAGGACGGGTCAATCTCGCCGACATTGAGAAGCTTCGCGAAGATCTAGGACTGAACCAGCCGGTCCACATCCAGTATGGTGACTGGATATGGAATATGCTACGGGGAGACTTGGGAAAATCGCTTTGGTACCAGACTCCTGTGATTGACGAGCTGGGAGGCAGGTTCGTCACCACCATGCAACTGGCGGTGATGGGCATCGTTATGGCCTTTATTGTGGCGGTTCCCCTTGGCATCCTGTCCGCGGTGAAGCAGGACACTTGGCTCGACTATATCAGCAGGGTCTTTGCCCTGCTGGGTATTGCCATGCCCACGTTCCTGATCGCCATCGTCGCTACTTACGTTTTGGCGTACATTTTCGATTGGCTGCCGCCCTTGGACTATGCCGCTCTGTGGGAGGCCCCCCTCACGAACCTGCAACAGATGGTGTTTCCGGCATTGGCCATTGCGTTCCACGACCTGGCGTTTACTGCCAGAGTTACACGCTCATCGATGCTAGAAGTGATGCGGGACGACTACGTGAGAACAGCTCGATCCAAAGGCCTCACCGAATGGGCTGTCATTGGGCGGCACGCCCTCAAGAACGCTTTCCTGCCCATCATCACGGTATCCGGTTATCAGTTTGGTCGCTTGCTGGGCGGAGTGGTGATAGTAGAGGTTATCTTCCTGGTTCCTGGGGTAGGCACCATGCTGATAGATGCCATTCACCACCGGGATTTCGTCGTGATTCAGGCGATAGTCGTATTGGTTGCAGCAGTGGTCATGTTCCTGAACTTGGCTATTGACCTCGTGTACGGAATGCTTGATCCCAGGATCCGCTACCAGTAGCGCAATCCTGATCGTGGGAGAAGACTATGCTAACGCGTGATTTAGAAGCCCGGGAAGGCACTGCCGGGTTCAGGACCGCATTGGTGGTAGTCCCGGCGGCATTACAGTCTGCGGGCACCCTGGCTAAGCGGAAACCACTGGGTGCGGTGGGGGCCGTGATCGCCATTGCCCTTATATTGATCGCTATCGGCTCTAGATTGAGCATCCTTCCCGTTGCCGACCCCTATGAATCTGTCGGCGATATTTTTCTCGCCCCCAGCCGGGAGTTCCCCATGGGCACTGACATCATAGGACGGGATGTCCTGAGTCGAGTGCTCTACGGCTCTTGGATTTCCCTGTATGTTGGCATCGGCAGCGTATTGATCGGTATCACGGCGGGATTTGTTCTCGGCGTTGCCAGCACCTACGCCGGCGGGGTGGTTGACTTGGCCTTCCAGCGCGTGGTCGATGCTCTGATGTCCATGCCGGGCCTGATCTTGGCCCTGGCCATCATGGCAATCCTGGGGCCTTCGCTGAACAATGTTATCCTGGCCATCGTGATCGGGATGATAGCGCCCGTAGTCCGAACCGTCCGTTCCCAAGTATTGACGCTGAAAGAAATGGACTACGTAATCGCGGCGCGCGCGGTGGGGGCGCGTCCCGGGCGAATTGTACTCCGCCACATCATGCCAAACTGTTTTGCCATCTACATCATCATGGCTACCTATTATCTGGGATTTGCCATCATAATCGAAGCCTCCCTGAGCTTCCTCGGGTTGGGTGCGCCGCCTGATGACCCCAGCTGGGGTGGAATCCTGACGGTGGCCAGTAGAGAACCCCCTGAAGTCGGCATTTGGCTTCTCCTCTTCCCTGGAATCTCCATTTTCGTGGCTGTCCTCGGGTTTAACATCCTTGGCGACGCCGTGCGAGACGTGTTGGACCCCAAGCTAAGAGGGCGGTAACCAACTAACCGCGCACCACTAACTTGGGGGCAGGTTTGAAACCTGCCCCTTCTTTCTTGTGTTGCGCCACCCTGTCCACCCGATCATGGCGAGTCCGCCTACGGGAAACGACAACGCATTTTCAGCCGATTCTGTGATAATTAATGCCAAATAAAGTAACTAAAGCCGAATTGACAGCATTGAATCGTATCTGTGACATCCCACCAGCAAACGAAAGCGTAACCCTGATGGCGCTTCCGGAGGTCATCATGATGTACTGGCAACGATTGGCTGTTCCGAATCCTCTGCTCGTCATTGCGATCGTGATGCTGCTCGCAATCGGAGTGGCTTGTGGCGGTACGGCCACTCCGGAAGAAACCGCCGGCGCCGCCGATGCTGCTGCCGACACTGCTCCCACGCCCACCATCGACCGCTTGGCCGGCGCGGAGGAACCTACGCCCACCGCGCCGCTGGACGCCACTCCTACGCCGGTTCCGGTACCCACGGCCATGGCTGTGGACCAACGACCGGACTGGTGGATTGAGGGAGAAGATAAGCGTTATCGCGGAGACTTCCCACTGGTGGCTCAGTACAACCCCGGCTTTTGGGACGTGCACTACGGCGGCTCAATGAACACGGTGCTCATCCCATCCGGGCCGCGCTTCAATCAGCTTTTTACGTCCAGTACGGCGATTGGCTGTGGGGCGTAGTTCGCGGCGATCTGGGTGATTCTCTCTACTATGGCACGCCCTTCGGGTTTGAACTCGTCGAACGTTTCGCCCGAACCTTTGAACTGGCCGTCCTCGCTATCGGCATGGCTTTCGCCGCCGCCGTGCCGCTGGGTATCCTGTCGGCGATGAAACAGGACACCGGGGTGGACTATGCCAGCCGCGTAATCGCCCTCTTCGGGATCGCGATGCCGACTTTCTGGATCGGGGTGCTGGTAATCTACGGCCTGGCTTATGGAACGGGTTGGTTGCCTCCGTTAGAATACGCCCACCTGTGGGAAGACCCCTGGCAGAACCTACAATTGATGCTGCTGCCGGCGGCGGTGGTGGGTTTCCACGACATGGCCTTCACGGCTCGGGTGACGCGCTCCGCAATGCTGGAAGTAATGCGCGAAGACTACATGCGTACCGCGCGCTCCAAGGGCCTGCGCGAGTGGGTTGTGGTGGGTCGCCACGCTTTGAAAAACGCTTTGCTGCCGGTGATCACCGTGTCCGGCTACCAGTTTGGCCGTCTGCTGGGCGGCGTTATCATCGTAGAGCAGATCTTCGTGGTACCCGGCGTTGGCAAGTTCCTCATCGACGCGATCATCCATCGAGACTTTCCGGTCATCCAGGGCGTCATCTTAATGACCGCCGCCGTGGTGCTTCTCCTCAACCTGATTATCGATATGCTCTACGGCATCCTCGACCCGCGCATCCGCTACGCTTAGGCGCGGTTGCTTCCGTACCCTTAACCCCAATCCACCGAAAGGATGAGGTTGGTGTCGTGCTGAAGGGTTGAAAAAGTGCTCCCGGCTTCGGGGATAATGGTTTGTGAGACACCAAACCAACCCGGAACAAGGAGCACCCAACGGATGCTACCACCTGAGCGCCTTGAGCGCATCCAGGTCGCCTTCGACGATCACCGCCTGGTGGCCAACGCCGGACTGATCCTGCCGGTCACGCTGGCCCATCACCTGGGTCTGGGCGAACTGGTGGACCGCCACGTTGACTTGGGAGATGCACCGGGTCGTGCGAATGCTGGGGACAAGATGCTGACCCTGGTGGCGTCGGCCCTGGCCGGTGGTGCCAGCGTCTGGCAGCCCGCCTTCGACTGCATCGACGACGCCGACGCGCTGCGCGCTGGCGGGACCGAGCAGGTGCTGGGCTGTGTGGTCAAGGCGCCGTCCACGTTGGGTACGTTCCTGCGGAGTTTCCGTTGGGGCCACGCGCGGCAGCTGGATCGGGTGAGCCGTGAGGCGCTGGCCCGAGCCTGGGGCGCCGGGGCCGGACCGGGCGATGATCCGTTGACCATCGACCTGGACTCCACCATCTGTGAGACCTACGGTCCGGCCAAGGAAGGCGCGCGCCGCCACACCTACACCGGCCAGCGGGGCTATCACCCGCTGTTCGCCGTCGCCGCTGGCGCCGGCGACGTGCTGATGGCTCGGCTGCGCCAGGGCCGCGCCAACACCGCTCGCGGCGCGGCCCACTTCCTGCGAGAGACGGTAAGGCGAGTGCGCTGCGCCGGAGCCACCGGACCGCTCACCATGCGGGCCGACAGCGGCTTCTACAACCACGACATCGTCGCCGTCTGCCGCAAGATGAACCCCGGCTTTTGGGACGGTCCGCTTCTCCATCACCGTCCGCCAGCACGCCCAGTTGCGCAATCTCATCGCAGCCATACCTGAAGAGGACTGGACGCCCATCCCTTACTGGATGGAGGGCGCCGCCGACGTGGCCGAAACCAGCTACACTCCCTTCGCCAGTGAGCCCGATGCTGTGCCGGTGCGTCTCATCGTCCGAAGGGTGCAGCCCACGCCCAACTCCCAGCTGGCCCTCTTGGTCGACTACAGCTATCACGGCTTCATCACCGATAGAGACGGCGACACCCTGGAACTGGAGGCCGATCATCGCCGCCACGCCGAGATCGAGAACGCCATCCGCGACCTCAAGTACGGGGTGGGTCTCAACCACCTGCCCTCGGGCCGCTTCCCCGCCAACGCCGCCTGGCTGGCCGTCCAGACGATGGCCCACAACCTGGCCCGCTGGACCACGCGCCTCGGGCTGGGCGAGCCGGTGGCGACCACCAAGACCCTGCGCAGGCGCTTCTTCTCCCTGGCCGGACGCCTCACCCGCAAGGCACGCCGCCTCACTTTGCATCTCCCCCAGGGCTGGCCCTGGCGAAACCAGTTCAGCAGCGCCCTGGCCAGACTGCGCGCACTGCCACTCCCTTCTTGACCACGCCCGCGGCGTCTGACCTGTCCACCAGATTACCTAACTGTCTGGCCCAGCCGCGCCAGGCTCGGCTCCTGATGGCCTCCGCCGGCGAGCGGCGCTGAAAATCGCTTCCCGCGCCGCTACTACGGGTCGTCAACATCTCTTTGGACCGGCATCCACGCCCCACATCGTCCATTTCATCGGCATCAGGTCCCCGCCAGCCCGATCCCTGGTCCCTCATCCCTCCTCTGACCGCCGCCACGGTTTCCCTTCGGTGGATTCGGGCTTAAGCCGAGCGGCAGGTGTTGTCATGATTGAACAAACCTCGGAACAGGCAGTCCTAACCCGCGAGCAGATCGCCGCGCCTAGTTTCGGGGCGCGGGCCTGGACCAATTCAACGCGTTTTGTGCGGACCAAACCACTGGGAGCCATCGGCGGTTTGATAGTCCTGGTGCTGGTGGTGGTAGCCGCGTTGGCTCCGGTGCTCTCACCTTACGACCCGCGTTCCACACCCGCCGCGCCTTGGGAAGCTCCCAACTCCAGCTACATACTCGGTGCGGACTACGTGGGACGGGACGTGCTGAGCCGGCTCATCTACGGCGCGCGCATCTCGTTGTACGTCGGCATGGGCAGCGTGCTGGTGGGTATCACCGCCAGTTTCGTCATCGGCGTCTCCCTCACCTACTCCGGCGGCATTGTCGATATGATTTCCCAGCGCGTCGTTGACGCCCTGATGTCACTCCCGGGTTTGCTCATCGCCCTGGCGATCATGGCAGTGGTCACACCATCGCTGAATACCGTTATTCTGGCAATCGTGATTGGCATGATTGCACCAGTGATCAGAACAGTGCGCTCGCAGGTGCTATCCCTGAAGGAACTGGATTACGTAACGGCGGCGCTCGCCGTCGGCGCAAATCCTCGCCGCATTATCTTCCGGCACATTGTTCCCAACTGTTTCGCCACTTATCTGGTGCTGGCTACCTACTACTTGGGTTTCGCCATCATCATAGAATCATCGTTGGCTTTCCTGGGCGTGGGCGCTCCCCCTGACCAGCCGAGTTGGGGCGGAATGCTAGTGCGAGCAGCCTCCGCGCATGTTAAAGCCGGTCCGTGGCTTGCTATTTTCCCAGGCCTCGCCATCTTCCTGGTGGTGATGGGCTTCAATCTGCTGGGCGACGCCCTGCGGGACGTATTCGACCCGCGTTTGCGCGGACGCTGAAGACGGAGGACAACCGGCACAGAGGACCGGGAGACCGGCTGCAAAGCCGTCGCCTCCCGGTTTTGGTTTCACAGGTATTTGGCCGCCGCCACCGCTACCGTTGCCACCGCAACCGCGAGACCGCCGAATCTGATGAGCAGGCGATTGCCCATGCCTTCGATTTTGCTTTCCAGCCGCTCGTTCATAGTCTCCATCTTGCCTTCCAGCCTGGCGATGTCGTCCTTGGTGGCCAGGGTTGGCAGGATGGTGTCCAAGCGAGTTTCCAGTATGGTTACGCGCTCTTCGACAGTGGTGGGAGTCGTCATCAGGGTTATCTCTCCGGCTGGGGGACAATGTATAATATCAGCAGTATGACACGGCCCGCAGCCCGTGACAACGTATCCCCGGACCTCGCGCTTAAGCCTGTGCGCAACCGTCGTTGCAAGTATGGCGCGGCAAAAATACTGGCCGGCATTGCGCTGGTTATACCGGCGCTGTTGGCCTGCGCTCCCATGCAGGAAGCGCCCGGCGAAGGGCAATTGGCGGCTCAGGTGGAGCTCACCGAAGAGGCGTTCCCCACCCTGGAGCCGGCAACGGCGCTGCCCACTGCGTCCCGGGCTGGCGTCGCCACACCGCTCCCCACTGTCAAGCTGTCCAGAGCCGCGACGATGCTTCCTCCGGTTACGCCCCTGCCGGTTGCGCCGGAAGGCGCCGTGTTCGAGGTGGGCACGGCGGAGGCCGACGAAGCCCGCGACCGCTTTGAGCGTTTGCTGCGCGCGTCTTGGGACACTGACTTCACTCGCGCAACCATCTCGTTTGGCGAGATCATGACCGGAGGTCCACCCAAAGACGGCATCCCCGCCATTGACAACCCGGTGTTCGAGACGGTAACCGACGCTGGCGCCTGGCTGGAAGATCTCGAACCGGTGCAGGTGGTGGACCTGAACGGCGATGTCCGGGCTTATCCGGTTCAGGTCATGGTCTGGCACGAGTTGGTCAACGACACGGTGGGCGGCGAGCCGGTGGTGATAACCTTTTGACCACTCTGCAACACCGCCTTCGTGTTCAGGCGGACGGTTGACGGCACGATACTGGACTTCGGCACCACCGGCGCTCTTCGCAACAGCAACCTGCTGATGTACGACCGACAGACCGAGACCTGGTGGCAGGAGGTCGGTGGCGAGGGAGTTATCGGCCACTACGCGGGCCGCCGCCTGGAGCAGTTGTATCTCTCCATAGTTTCCTGGGCCGACTTCAAGGCCACCTTCCCCGATGGCAAGGTGCTCTCCCGCCCCGATTCGGGACGCGCTTACGGCAGGAACCCCTACGCCGGATACGACCGACCCGGGAGTGAGCCTTTCTTGTTCAGAGGAGAGAAAGATCAGAGGCTGCCCGCGGTGGAACGCGTTGTGGCCATCGAGCGGGATGCTGAGGCGTGGGCCGTACCCTTTACCGTCCTCGCGGAGGAGCGCGTAGTCTCGACATCGGTAGATGGTGAGGACATATTGGTCTTTTGGACCCCAGGCACCGCCTCCGCCCTGGACTCCGGTTCGATAGCCTCGGGCCGTGACGTGGGAACAGCCGGCGTCTTCTCTCCTGCCGGGCCTGACGGCAATATGCTCACCTTCGCTTCCGACGCCGAAGGCAACATCACCGACGACCAGACCGGCAGCCGTTGGGACATCTTTGGCCGAGCCGTCAGCGGTCCTTTGGCGGGGACGCAGCTAAGCTCGGTGCCGGCCCGCATCGGACAACTTTGGTTCTCCTGGGCCACATACAGGCCAGACACGGTGGTGTACCCGGCGACGTCATGAGGGCGGGTCAACCCCGCCCTCCCTATAAATCCCGTGTCTGGTGCGACTACCCCCGCCAAATCTTCCGGACGCGCCGCACGTCGTACAACCGCGCCTCTGCCAGCATATCCGCCGCCCTCGCGGTGGAAATCTCTTTCTGGTGCGAGGTGGTCAACACCGCAGACATCTGCTCGTAGATACGCTCCGTCTGCTGCCTGGAACGCTTCGGATTGTACGGCTGCCCGATTTCGGCGGCGGCGTTGATGATGCCACCGGCATTGATCAAAAAGTCCGGGGCATATAAGATTCCTCGCCGGTGCAGTTCCTCGCCGTCCTCCGCAGTAGCCAACTGGTTGTTCGCTCCGCCAGCCACGATGCGGCAATGCAGCCGGCCAATGGTGTTCCTGTTGATGACGCCACCCAACGCGCAGGGAGCGAAGATGTCGCAGTCCAAGTCGTAAATGTCGTCTGGGCCGACGACTTTCACCCCCATTTGGCGCGCCCGATCCAACGCCGCCTCGCTCACGTCGGTGGCGACCACGCGGGCGTCGTCTTCCAGAAGGTGCTCGGCAGTATGTGATGCAACCTTGCCGAACCCCTGCATCGCGACGGTGCGACCACGCAACGAGTCAATTCCCCATACATCGGACGCGCAGGCCCGCATACCCATGTACACGCCCAAGCCGGTCATCACCGAGGTGTCGCCGCTACCCCCGAGAGTAACGTCCAGGCCCACCACGTGCTTCGTTTCCTGTCGCACGGTTTCCAAATCCCGTCCGGTGGTACCCACGTCGGTGGTGGTGAGATACCGACCACCCAGAGTATCTACGAAACGGCCCCAGGCCCGCAGCAGCGCCTCGGTCTTGTCCGTCCTCGGGTCGCCGATGATGACGCCCTTGCCGCCACCCAAGTGCAATCCCGCGGCGGCGGATTTGTACGTCATGGCCTGAGAGAGGTTCAGCGCATCCGCCAGCGCGTCGGCTTCGGTCGCATAGGGCCACATCCGCGTGCCGCCACACGAAGGTCCCAGGGTGGTGTCGTGGATGGCAATTATCCCGCGCAGGCCCGCTTCCGGATCACTGTACATTGCCACCTGCTCGTGTCCACGGTTAGCCATTGTATTCAGCACGTCCATGACAACTACCTCCTGCACTATTCTATGTCTCTATTATACGATACGTTGCCTTCGACCTTTGGGATCACCCTTCAGTAGGCCTGACGGCGCCCGGCCGTTTGCGCGAATCCGGTGCTGTATAATCCCCGCAGTCTATCCGCACCACAACAATCAGGAGGCGCCCAATGCCCCCCAAGGAATATCCGAACCCGCCCGGCCTCGTCATTGAAGGCACGAAGCGATACCACGCGGTCATCAAAACCGATAAAGGCGATATGACCGTCGAGTTACTGTCCGAAGTGGCTCCTCTCACCGTCAACAATTTCGTTTTCCTGGCTCGTGATGGGTTCTATGAAGGCAACCAGTTCCACCGCGTCATCAACGGCTTTATGATCCAGGGCGGGTGTCCTCGGGGCGACGGCACGGGCGGGCCCGGCTACCGCTTCCGGGACGAAGAGGTCACGCGGTCTTATACTAGGGGGACTCTGGCCATGGCCAATTCCGGCCCTAATACCAACGGCAGCCAGTGGTTCATCGTACACGGCGCCGATGTCGGGCTGCCTCCGAACTACACCATCTTCGGAATGCTCACGGACGGCGACGAAGTGCTGGACGGCTTGGCAACCTCACCGGTCAGACAAAGCCGCGGCGGAGAGAACTCGCAACCGGCCGAACGTCTCGCCATTCACAACATCGAGATTACGGAGACCGATCTCGGATAACCAGCAGTGCGCCACCTGGTTGCGGCCGGCAAGAAATTTTAGGGGCGGGCTTCACACCCGCCCTTTCGGATTTGACGAAAGCTGGCACCGTTACCTTCGTGCGGCAATGTTGATTTAGGAATCCCCGGCGGCAGCTGGGGCGGGCGCCACCGCCGGCGGCCTCGTCTCAGGCGTCGTGGGGATGCGTGGTCGACGGGCGAACAGGAAGCAGATCCCGCCAGCGAAATTGAACCCAGACAGCACCAGGAATGCCACGGTGTACGACTGCTGCCAGTCGTACATATACCCGGCGAATGGACTGGCGGCCAGGAGCAGGATGTTCATCGGGATGGTGCTGATGCCCAAAATCTTGCCGAAGTTGCCCCGCCCGAAGTATTCGCCTCGAATGGAGGTCGTGAGCGGATTCCGTCCGCCAAATCCCAGGCCAAACGTGACAGCGAAGGCGTAGAACATCCATAGATCGGTGCTGAAGGTGAGCAAGACCACGGCGCCGGCCTGAATGGTGGTGAAGACGAAAATACCGATGTTTTTGGGGAAGCGATCACCAACGTAGCCGCCGATCAGCTGCGCCCACATGGCAACGAACGTATAGGTGGTTACTACCCATGCGGTGTGCTGCCCAAACCCGGCGTCTGCCAAAAACAGGCCCAAGTGGGTCATAATAGCCAGAATGATCATGCTGGTGAGACCGTGCCCCACGGCGATGAGCCAGAACGCCGCAGTGCGGATTGCCTGTTGGGCGGTCAGTCCCTGCGCCGCGGCAGAACCGCGCTGACCGCCGCGGCCTCTCGCGGGCGACCCTTCTTCATCCTGAACTTGCAGGCCCATGTCCTCCGGCTGGTTGCGTATGACCAACGACAAGGGGAAGGCAGCCGCGAACACCAGTATGCCAATTACCAGCGCTGTGCCTTGCCATCCGACGGGGCTGGCGATGCCCACTCCGATAAGGGGCACGACAATCAAAGCTCCGCCCCGGCTGATCCAATTGGCCCAACCCATGGCCGAGGCCATGCGACGGGAGAACCAGTTGTTTATGGTAGTCATCATGGGCACCCAACTGCCCATGCCCTGCCCCAGGGCCATCACCATAAAGGCAAAGTAGAAAGTGTAAAGCGGAGAAACCGGCCAGAAATCGGCGCCAATTTGGGAGAAGGCCAGAAAACCGAAGCCCAAGATGATGAACCCGATGAACACCATCTTCCGACCACCCAACTTGTCGGTAAGATAGCCCTCTATAGGACCCATCAAGCCACCCTCGACTCGAGTCAGGGTCAAAGCCATGGACAGGGCGCCCCGTTTCCAGCCGAATTGGTTTTCCAGCGCCACCGCCCAGAGGGTCATGGCGTGGAACATAGGTACAGTAGCCAAAGTCATCACTAAGCCCGTGATGACGACGATGTACCAACCGTAGTAGATGTTAGGCGGCGAAAACGGAAGCGTGTTGGGGGCGCTGTGTTGCTGCTCATGGCGGTTAACGAAAACGGCGTTGCCGTCGCGCGATGGTCGCATTTTACGCCTTTTGCCAATATGGGTACAAGGCATATCAGGCAATGACGAATATTGCGAAACATTACCGCAGAACAGCCCGCAACTAAGCCCCAATCCACCGAAAGGATGAGGTTGGTGTCGTGCTGAAGGGTTGAAAAAGTGCTCCCGGCTTCGGGGATAATGGTTTGTGAGACACCAAACCAACCCGGAACAAGGAGCACCCAACGGATGCTACCACCTGAGCGCCTTGAGCGCATCCAGGTCGCCTTCGACGATCACCGCCTGGTGGCCAACGCCGGACTGATCCTGCCGGTCACGCTGGCCCATCACCTGGGTCTGGGCGAACTGGTGGACCGCCACGTTGACTTGGGAGATGCACCGGGTCGTGCGAATGCTGGGGACAAGATGCTGACCCTGGTGGCGTCGGCCCTGGCCGGTGGCGACTGCATCGACGACGCCGACGCGCTGCGCGCTGGCGGGACCGAGCAGGTGCTGGGCTGTACGGTCAAGGCGCCGTCCACGTTGGGTACGTTCCTGCGGAGTTTCCGTTGGGGCCACGCGCGGCAGCTGGATCGGGTGAGCCGTGAGGCGCTGGCCCGAGCCTGGGGCGCCGGGGCCGGACCGGGCGATGATCCGTTGACCATCGACCTGGACTCCACCATCTGTGAGACCTACGGTCCGGCCAAGGAAGGGGCGCGCCGCCACACCTACACCGGCCAGCGGGGCTATCACCCGCTGTTCGCCGTCGCCGCTGGCGCCGGCGACGTGCTGATGGCTCGGCTGCGCCAGGGACGCGCCAACACCGCTCGCGGCGCGGCCCACTTCCTGCGAGAGACGGTAAGGCGAGTGCGCTACGCCGGAGCCACCGGACCGCTCACCATGCGGGCCGACAGCGGCTTCTACAACCACGACATCGTCGCCGTCTGCCGCAAGATGAAGGTCCGCTTCTCCATCACCGTCCGCCAGCACGCCCAGTTGCGCAATCTCATCGCAGCCATACCTGAAGAGGACTGGACGCCCATCCCTTACTGGATGGAGGGCGCCGCCGACGTGGCCGAAACCAGCTACACTCCCTTCGCCAGTGAGCCCGATGCTGTGCCGGTGCGTCTCATCGTCCGAAGGGTGCAGCCCACGCCCAACTCCCAGCTGGCCCTCTTGGTCGACTACAGCTATCACGGCTTCATCACCGATAGAGACGGCGACACCCTGGAACTGGAGGCCGATCATCGCCGCCACGCCGAGATCGAGAACGCCATCCGCGACCTCAAGTACGGGGTGGGTCTCAACCACCTGCCCTCGGGCCGCTTCCCCGCCAACGCCGCCTGGCTGGCCGTCCAGACGATGGCCCACAACCTGGCCCGCTGGACCACGCGCCTCGGGCTGGGCGAGCCGGTGGCGACCACCAAGACCCTGCGCAGGCGCTTCTTCTCCCTGGCCGGACGCCTCACCCGCAAGGCACGCCGCCTCACTTTGCATCTCCCCCAGGGCTGGCCCTGGCGAAACCAGTTCAGCAGCGCCCTGGCCAGACTGCGCGCACTGCCACTCCCTTCTTGACCACGCCCTCGGCGTCTGACCTGTCCACCAGATTACCTAACTGTCTGGCCCAGCCGCGCCAGGCTCGGCTCCTGATGGCCTCCGCCGGCGATCGGCGCTGAAAATCGCTTCCCGCGCCGCTACTACGGGTCGTCAACATCTCTTTGGACCGGCATCCACGCCCCACATCGTCCATTTCATCGGCATCAGGTCCCCGCCAGCCCGATCCCTGGTCCCTCATCCCTCCTCTGACCGCCGCCACGGTTTCCCTTCGGTGGATTCGGGCTAAGTAGTTGACCACCGTGTCAACACAGTACAGGACGGAAAACGGCCAGGCACCATCGCACCAAGATCACCGAATCCCGAGAGCGACGCGCAAATGACGGCACGTCTAAGACAGCCCGTTCGACGCAAAAATCGTGCTGACAGCCAATTCCGCAAATGCTATAATCCGTCACGCCTTTCCAACTAACCAGGAGATTGCAACTTGCGTCACTACGAACTCGTCACCATCCTAAGTCCGATGCTCAACCAAGACGAGGCATCGGCAACCTGGGAGGAGATCAAATCCTTCATCGCTAACCGAGACGGCGAAATCACGGCCGAGCTGATCTGGGGCACCCGTCGTCTGGCCTACCCCATCCGCAAAGGGAACTATAATTTCCTTGAAGGATCCTACTATCTCAGCTCGTTCACCGTGGAGAATCCATTCAATCGGGAGCTGGAGAATTACCTGCGTCTAGATGAACGGGTTTTGCGCTCGCTGGTGGTGAATTGCGAAGGGCCGCTGGAAGACAAACCACCGCCCGGGCCGCTGACCGCGCCCTCCCGTTATATTCCGCCGGGGCGAGGCCGCCGCGGCGATGGCGGTGGCCCCATACCCGAAGCTCCCGGTGGTGGCTTTGGCGACCGCCGGCCCGGCCCGCCTTCCGGCTCTGCTCCCGCCGGCGCACCCGGCGTCCCGCCTCGGCCATCCGACGCGGCATCAGCCCCCGCTGTCGAACCGTCGGTCGCGCCTCCACCATCCGACGCTGCGCCCGCCCCCGCTGCCGAACCGCCGGTCGCGCCTCCGCCATCCGACGCTGCGCCCGCCCCCGCTGCCGAACCGCCGGTCGCGCCTCCGCCATCCGACGCTGCACCCGCCCCCGCTGCCGAACCGCCGGTCGCGCCTCCGCCATCCGACGCTGCACCCGCCCCCGCCGCCGAACCGCCGGTCGCGCCTCCACCATCCGACGCTGCACCCGCCCCCGCTGCCGAACCGCCGGTCGCGCCGGCGCCCGCCGTTGTTGAACCCGCCCCCGCCGCCGAACCGCCGGCTGTGCCGGCGCCGGCCGCGGCTGAACCCGCCCCCGCTGTTGAGCCGCCGGCCGATGCAGCGCCGGCGGCTCCTGACGCACCGGCCGGTGAATCCGCATCCGAACCCCAAGCGTAAAATTCACCATGAACAAGATAATCATCATCGGCAACTTGGGCCGCGACCCGGAGATGCGGTACTCCACTTCCGGGAACCCGATGACGTCGTTCAGCATCGCCAGCAACCGCAGCTACACCACGGCATCGGGCGAGAGGCGAGAGGAAACCGAATGGTTCAATTGCACGGCTTTCGGGCGCCTTGCTGATACCTGTAACCAGTACCTTACCCGAGGACAGCAGGTATATCTCGAAGGACGCCTACGGTCTCGCCAGTATGACCGGCGGGACGGCACTCCGGGCTTCTCTTTGGATGTAACTGTTACCGAAATGCAAATGTTGGGGCGCCGCGGCGACCAAATGGAGGACGGCAGCTATGGCGGCCAACAGGACCGTGGTTATGCCAGCCGGCCTGATAACAGCGGTTATGGCGACCAACGCGGCGGCGATGGCGGCTACGCTCCCGGTAACGCTCCCGACCCCATGACCGATGTTGATGACCTGCCTTTCTAACCGGAGGGATTCCCACTAATGACTACTCCCACTCCATCGTCCCCACCCGCCCCATTCTCGCCACCGCCGGCCAGCGCCCCATCGTCGGCTCCCGCCGGCGCGCCGTCTCCCCGCCCTATGGGCGGCCCTCCCGGCGGGCCGGGCGGTCGCCCTCCCGGCGGGCAAGGTGGCCGTCCCGGTGGCCCCGGCGGTCGCCCTCCCGGGCGTGGCGGTCCACGCGGTGGGGGACGCGGCGGACGCCGTTATGGTCCTCGACGTCGCGTATGCGCATTCACTGTGGAAGGCGTAACTCCGGACTACAAGGATGTTGACCGGTTGCGCCGCTACATCTCCGAGCAAGGCAAAATCGAGCCGACCCGCAAAACCGGAACTTCCGCGAAAAACCAGCGTCTGCTGGCGACCGCCATCAAGCGGGCTCGATACCTGGCCCTCCTGCCTTACGCTCCCGAACATAGCATCAACATCGGTATGCGTTCGGGTCGCTAGACGGCCCTCCTCCAATGTTGAACCTGTCGCTGCCTTGGAAACGCAGCGCCGCCGCCGTTGAAGAAGAAGCGTCCGACGTAGTTGGTCGCCGGCCTACGCGCCGTCGCGGCGGTCGCAACCGCCGTGTGGGCCCTACCAGCGGAGACGCGGCGACCGCGGCGCGCGCGCGCCGCAGCCTTGAAAGCCGGCGGCAGCGCATAGCCATTGCCTTAGGCGCAGCCCTCATCCTGGTGATTGTCGGCGTGGTGCTCGCGGGGGTTTATCAGCAGTTCATCTTGCCGCCTCGTGTTATGGCCGGGGAAGTGCGGGGAGTCCGATTCAGTATGGGCGATTTGGTGGAACGCATCCGCGTGCTACAGGGGATCAACCGGTACCAGGGCGGGCAGGTGGACTTCAGCCGTATTCCTTTCCAACTGCTGACTGATCTGCTCCACGCGGAAATATTGCGCCAAGCCGCGCCCGGCCTGCAGATCGACGTCACCGACGCGGACATCGACGAGGCTATTCGCAACCAATTCCGTCCCCAGCCGCAGCCCGGGCAGGAAGTGGACGACGGCCAGCTGGACGCCGAATTTGAGAACTCTTATATTGGATTCCTGACCCAGGTGAACCTCGACGACGACGTCTACCGCCGGATCATGGAGGAACGGTTGCAGCAACGGGAGCTATTCGCCCGGATGCTGGGTTCGTTGCCCGAAGAGGCCCCCCAGGTGGAGTTGCAGGCCATCGCTATGGGTCTCGACTCTTCCGCAGCTCCCGAGGCGGTCCGGGAGCGTCTGGTGCTGGGTCAGGATTTCGGCTCCGTCGCTCGTGAAATCTCGGCCACGGATGGTTACATCGGATGGGTGCCCGAAGGAGCGTTCCCAGATTTTGACCGTTACTTGTTCGGTGAAAATGTGATCGCCGAAGACGGCACCCAAACGCGTGAACCCCCACTTTTGGAGGCAGGCGAAATCTCGCCTACGATCTACGCGGACGAATCCATTTTCATCATCCAGGCCATCGGCGAGACTGAAACACGTGGGATTGAGCCTGCGATGCAATTTCAGATGTCCAGCGCGCTAGTGGAACAATGGAAGGAGGACCAGCTGAAAAGGGGATCCGACGAAGGCTGGGTCAAAATCAACTTCGACAGCAATCGTTACGCTTGGGTGACCGACCAAGTGCGGCTGACGCGGCCACGGGTAACACCGGAGCCGCAACAGTAATCCGGTTGGCAGCCGTTAGTTATCTGCCAGCGGATTGCGCCCGGCCATTGGCATCATGAGTATGATTGCCCAAATCCGCTCGAATTTCCGGTATATCGTCGGCCAGCTTTTGCAGAATTTCCAGCATGACTGCCTGCCCTCTTTGCAGTTCGACCACGTTGGTTTGCAACTCGGTCACCTCCTCTTGCAAGTCGGCAACGTCGCGGTCAAGCTGCACCAACCAGTATATTCCGCCGATGGTGGGCCCCACGATGGCTGATACAATGATGACTATGCCAACAAGGATGGCGGTGGTTTTGTACCAACGGTCAAGCATCACTAATCTCTCTTACCTGGGTGTCCTCTCATGCTAGCACAGAACGGCCACTGGCTTGATGATTTGTTCAGACAGGGGCGGCATTAGCGATTATGGACGGCAATTCAACAGTCAACATCGGCCTCATGGGTCTCGGCACCGTCGGCGGCGGAGTAGCCGCCGCGCTATCCGGGAACGCTGACGCAATCCGCCGCAAAACCGGGCGAGCCGTTCACCTGCGAAAAGCGCTGGTCCGGGACATATGCAAGACGCGCCAACCTTCTCTCCCTGCTGGCGTACTTACCACCAACCCGGAGGACATCCTGGACGACCCGGAGATACAAGTGGTCGTTGAGATGATGGGCGGCGATATCCCGGCCGGGGAGTACGTGGAACGTGCTCTGGCCGCCGGCAAGCACGTGGTGACCGCCAACAAGGAAGTGATGTCGCGGCGTGGCCCCAAATTGCTGGATCTGGCCCAGTCCCAGCATGTCAACCTGCTTTTCGAGGCATCCGCCGGCGGTGGCATACCCATCGTCGGCTGCTTGATGTCCCAACTCCTGGCCAACGACATCCAGTGTATCCGGTCCATCATCAACGGAACCACCAATTTTATTCTGACCCGGATGGCCCGCAGCCAGACACCATTCGTCGACGCCTTGGCCGAGGCCCAAGCCCTTGGATATGCAGAGGCAGACCCCACTAACGACATAGAGGGCATAGACGCCTCCTATAAACTCTCCGTACTGGGCAGCCTCGCCTTCCACCGCCCGATTCCTCACCATGCCATTCACACGGAAGGCATCAGCCGGCTCGCGCCTGAAGATTTCCGCTACGCCGAAGAGCTAGGCTACGCCATCAAATCGTTAGCCATTGCGGTGGCCGAACCCGACGGGTCGGTTCAAGCGCGGGTGCATCCTGCTCTCGTGCCGGATGACCACCTGCTGGCCAAGGTTGACGGCGTGTATAATGCCGTTGAGGTCACCGGAGATCTTTGCGGGCAGATTATCCTGCATGGCCAGGGCGCCGGCCGCGACGCGACCACCAGCGCGGTGATGGGAGACATCCTGAACGTGGTACGTTCCATCGGCAACGCCGAAGGGCCGCCGCCTTTGCCAACATCTGATCGCAAAACCACCGACCTCGAAAATATCGTCCTCCCCATTGACGAACTATCCAGCGCGTACTACCTGCGCCTCACCTGCGCTGATCAAGCCGGCGTCCTGGCCCAAATCGCCCGCATCCTCGGGGACGGCAATATTTCCATTGCCACTGTAATCCAGAAAGACACTGACCCCGGTAGCGGCACTGCCCAATTGGTCATCACGACCTACCCTTCCCGCGAATCGGACGTGCAAACCGCCCTGGCCGCCGTCGCCAAACTGGCCGTAGTTCTCAGCGTCAACAACCTCATCCGCATCGAACCATAACCCTTAACCGAAAATGGGCATCGGCGTTTTACAGCAATACCGGGATTTGTTGCCCGTCAACGAGGAGACCCCCATGTTCACCATGGGGGAGGGCGATACTCCTCTGGTGCGATCCCGTCGCCTGGGGCCGGAATTGGGTTGCGCAGACCTGTTCTTCAAATTGGAGGGTTGCAACCCCACCGGTTCTTTCAAAGACCGGGGCATGGTGGTAGCCATCGCCAAAGCCCTCGAAGACAACAGCGTTGGCGTGATGTGCGCCTCCACCGGCAACACCAGCGCCTCGGCCGCCGCTTACGCCGCTTATTGCAACTTGGTGGCCTGGGTGCTGATTCCCAAAGGGGAAGTCGCCCTGGGCAAGCTCGCTCAGGCTATGGCCTATGGCGCTCGTATCCTTTTGGTGGACGGCAATTTCGACGCTGCGCTAGCCTTGGTTCGCGAATTTACGGAGAGCAATCCCATAACCTTGGTCAACTCGGTGAACCCCCACCGCATTGAGGGGCAGAAAACTGCCGCCTTTGAGGTTTCCGACGTGCTCGGCGACGCACCCGACTACCTGTTCATCCCGGTGGGCAACGCCGGCAATATCACCGCCTATTGGCGAGGATTCGTGGAATACCACCAGTTGGGCCGCAACGACACGTTGCCTCGGATGATGGGATTCCAGGCCGAAGGCGCGGCGCCCATCGTACTGGGCAAGCCGGTGCCCTTCCCCCAGACCATCGCATCGGCCATTCGGATCGGCAACCCCGCCAGTTGGAAGTCGGCGGAACGCGCCCGGGACCAATCCGGCGGCGTAATCGACGCGGTAAGCGATGACGAGATCCTGGAAGCCTACCGCCTGCTGTCCTCCAGGGAAGGCATTTTCGGCGAGCCAGCTTCCGCCGCCTCCGTGGCCGGACTGCTCAAGATGCAACGCAACGGTCTCGATCTGGATGGTAAAAGGGTGGTCTGCGTTATAACCGGAAGCGGCCTGAAAGACCCCGACATGGCGGTGAGCAGCGCGCAAGCCAACACCGTAGAAGTCCAACCTAATCTGGAAGCGATCGAAACCGCCATCATGGAGTCACTACCGTCCAGATGACAATCGCTGCTACCAAAATGAACCTGGCTGCCGTCGAAGTGGCCATCGGCACCATCCTCAAGTACGTTGACGAGGACAGCAGCCGCGAAGGTTTGTGGCGGACTCCCGAGCGTGTCGCGGAAATGTACGGCGAACTGTTCGCCGGCGTAGGGCGAGACCCTGCCGACGAGATAGACGCGATCTTCTCTGATGACGTGAAACCAGACCCGGTGCTGGTTCGCAACCTGAAGTTTTATTCGATGTGCGAACACCATATGCTGCCCTTTTTCGGTCACGCCAACTTGGTTTACGTTCCCAACCGGCACATTGCGGGCATCAGCAAAATCGCCCGCGCCCTTGATACTGCGGCTCGTCGATTGCAGGTGCAGGAACGCCTTACCGCTCAGCTGGCCGACGCGGTTCTGTCCCGCGTGCAGCCATTGGCGGTCGCGTGCCGCATCGAGGCCGAGCATCTGTGCATGTCCATGCGGGGAGCGCAGAAACCCGGCCACCGGGTGGTGACCACCGCGGTTCGTTCCGCCTCTGCCGGTGACAACGTCTCCAGCCCATCCTATTCCGCCAGCGACTTGCTCAACCTGCTGACCGACTGACGGACAAAACTGAGTTCTTCATGTCCGCGATTCAATTCCTCACTCCCATCACCTCTTTCGACCAGATCCGGCCGCAGTGGCTGGAATTGCTGGGGCGTTCCGTCGTCAACAATCTCTATATCACGCCGGTCTGGCAGGAACTGTGGTGGAACGCATTCCAGAATGGGCGGTCATTGGCTGGGTTTTACCTCACTGACGCCGCCGGCGATCTGACCGCCATCGCCTCGCTTTCCCGCTCCGGTGACCATTTCTCATTCGTGGGCAACAGCGAAACTTTCGACTACAACGATTTCATCGTTGCGCCGGGAGCTGAAGCGAACTTCTACACCACGTTGCTTGATACCATTGGGGCCAACGGAGGCCATAGGCTTGACCTCCATTCCATCGGCGAAGACTCGCCCACCCTTTCCATACTGCCCCAACTGGCAAGGGATCGAGGTTGCAACGTTGCGGTGGCCGAAGAAGACGTTGCTCCGCGCCTCATCCTGCCCGGCTCATGGGAAGACTACCTGGCTGGCTTGAGCAAGAAAGATCGGCACGAACTTCGCCGCAAGCTGCGCCGGCTGGAAGGGCACGAAAATTGGCGCTGGTACTGCGTGTCCGAACCCGATGCCGCCACCGAACGCGCGGACGTGTTCCTGGACTTGATGCGACGCAGCGACCCGGACAAAGACGAATTTCTGACGCCAGATCGAGAAGATTTTTTCCGCCGTCTCCTCGCCGCCACCGCCGCTGAGAACATCCTGCGCCTATTCTTCCTCGAAATGGACGGCAAACCCGTGGCCGCATCGCTTTGCATGGATTACGATGAAGTCCGTATGCTTTACAACAGCGGCCATGACCCCGAATATCGGTACTACAGCGTGGGACTGCTTCTTCACTCCTTGTGCCTACGCGACGCCCTGGAGCGAGGTTACCGCTACTTCGATTTCCTGCGCGGCAACGAACCGTACAAGTATCGCCTCGGGGGAACCGACCACCATCTGTATCGCATCAGCCTCGGCAACATTGGCGGTACCGGCGGAGAAAGTACGTTATCTTGATACCCGATTGTACATCCCGCGTGGCGTTGATTGCCTATCACGCTTGTCCGCTGGCCGCCCCCGGCCAAGGAAAAGCGGGCGGTATGAATGTCCACGTTAGAGAATTGGCCCGCGCATTGGCGGGTCTAGGCATTACGGTAGACATTTTCACGCGGGCGCACGATGAACCCAACGCCGACGGCCCGACCATCTGCGATGGCGTGAACGTGGTTCATATTCCGGCCGGCCCCCCCGACGCGCCGCTGCGGGACCAGTTCGACTTCCTGCCCGACTTCATAGCCGAGATGCACGACCACCGCATCCGCGAGGAAGCGCAATACCGAGCAGTCCATTCCCACTACTGGCTCAGCGGATGCGCGGGCCGCGATTTCGCCGCTGACATCGGAGCGCCACACGTCGTAACGTTCCATACCCTTTCGCTCATCAAAATGCAGTCTCGTTCCGGGGAGCAGGAACCGCCAATACGCCAGCAATCCGAAACCGAAATCATAGCCACGGCCGACCGGATCGTCGCGTACAGCCCCCACGAACGGGACGCCATGGTGCGTCTGTACGGCGCCGACCCCAAGCGTGTCGAACTGGTGCCCTGTGGTGTTGACCTGGCGCGTTTCCGTCCGCTGGGGCGAGCCGAAGCCCGCCGGGAACTGGGGCTCAACGGGCATAAGGTGGTGCTCTACGTGGGCCGCATCGAGGCCCTGAAAGGAGTGGACCTGTTGCTCCAATCCGCCGCCCATTTGGAAACCGACGATCAAGTACAAATCCTGGTAGTCGGATCTGATGCGGAAGGCAGTGGTGAAATGGACCGATTGCGCGGTTTGGTCGATGACCTCAATCTCGGCAAGTCAATAGAATTCGTCGGTCGTGTTCCCCAGGATCGTCTGGCTTGGTACTATTCGGCGGCCGACGCCTGTGTCGTACCCTCCTTTTACGAAAGTTTTGGACTGGCCGCCCTGGAAAGCATGGCTTGCGGCACCCCGGTCGTGGCGACTCGTGTCGGCGGATTGCCCACCGTTGTCCAACACGGCCGGACGGGATACCTCAAGTCCTGGCGGTGCCCCGAAGCCTTCGCTCACTCGCTGGAAATGATTTTCGCGAACCGGAGCCTGCAGGACGGCATGGGACGTGCCGCCCGCAGTCGCGCCGAAAGCATGGGATGGGATCAGGTCGCAACGCGACTGCTCAACCTCTACGACGAGTTGGCGGACGCGGGATGCGAAACGGCCCAGGTTCAATGATGCAGCCGGGAACATTTGGCCGTCGGGATCCCGACGGCCCCGGCGCACCTAACGAGGGAGGTCGGCGACGGCGGAACCGACGCTCCAGGCGATTTCCCTTCGCCAACGCCATCCGGCACCTGGAACGCCGCATGATGGCCGGGGTCCTGGTGTTCCTTCCCATATTCGTAACTTACGTCATCTTTGCGTTTTTCTATGACATCTTCGCTTCGTTGTTGGACCCGATTGTCAGCTGGCTCAAAATCCCACACAGCGAGGGTTTTGATTGGGCGGACGTGGTCGAAATCGCAGTAATTCTGGTGATCGTGTACACTGCGGGATTGCTGATTGGCTGGGCGGTAACCAAACTGCTGATCAACTGGGTACACGATCAGATTGGGCGCATTCCCGTAATCGGTCCCGTGTACAACACGACGCGCTTGGGGATCGATTTCCTGTCAGACACCCAACAGCAAGAGTATAGAGGCGTGGTATTGCTCGAATTTCCCCGCCTGGGAGTGTTGTCCATTGGGCTGATCACCTCCAATCTGGGCAAGCTGGACGGCATTGAAGAATACCTGTCAATTTACATACCGACCACCCCGGTTCCGTCCTCCGGCTATCTTTGCATAGCGGCGGCCAGCAAGGTCACGCCCACCGACATCTCGGTAGACGAAGCGATGCGCATGATCATCTCCGGCGGGATTCTGGCCGGCGACATTTTTGGGAATCGCGTTATCATCAACGGAGATAGACCCTCGCCTCCTGGGTTCCACTGGCTCTGGGGGTCCGATGACGCGGCTCCGACGGAACCTCCAACGCCATTGCCGAGTGTTGTGCCTGAACTGATACCGGCTGCGACTGAGGTCCAGGACTAGACCTATGCGCTGGTCAATCGCTTGTGCATCGTTCGTAATTTCGGTATTTCCGGTCCATTACTGTACTTTTCGGAGGAATCTGCCCTATGGATTTCACGCCTGAACGCGTCCTGGTGATTACGCCTCATCCCGACGATGCCGAGGCTTGGGCTGGCGGTACCATCGCGCAGTGGGCGCGCGCCGGCGCGAAAGTGCACTGCGTACTGTGCACGGACGGCAGCAAAGGTTCAGACGACCCGGAGATAGATCCCGTCCAGCTAGCCGCGGCTCGTGGACGCGAGCAGTTGGCTGCCGCGGAACTCCTCGGCATCTCCGACGTCGTGATGCTGGGCCGGCCTGACGGAGAACTGGAGGACACCGCCGATTTCCGCAAAGATCTGGTGCGGCAAATCCGTATCGTCAAACCCGATGTGGTGCTCACTTCGGAACCGTACCGGCGCAATATGCAATGGCACCGCGACCATCGCATTGCCGGCCAGGTAGCGCTTGACGCAGTGTTTCCCTACGCGCGCGACCACCTCCACTTCGGCGACCTGTTTGCCAACGAGGGCATTGAGCCCCATAAGACGGCGAACGTCATGTTCTGGGGTTCTGAAAACCCCAACGCCTTCGTGGACATCGCCGACGATTTTGAAACGAAACTGGACGCTCTGATGGCCCACGTCAGCCAGGCGCGCTCGCGAACCCGGACGGATATGCAAGCTTTCCTTCGCGCCCGCGCTGAAGAGGCCGCCCAAGCTGCCGGTTCCCATCCCGTCGAACCCGTGGACGGGCTGACGCTGGCGGAAGCCTTTCGCCGTGTAACCTTCCGCACCTGAATACGGTTTGCGCGCTCCAGGAACACCATAGAGGCGGGTCTGGAACCCGCCTCTATCCGTATTGCACCGTATCCACCGGAGTCCGGTGGCCTCCCCTATAACTGCACTATCCGCGTTTCCACCAAGCCCATAACCCCATTGCCGCAATCATTACGCCCAGCGCGACCCGTATCCAACCTACTCCCTTGATCAGGATTACCGCCAGTGGCGTCAGCAGGAACAACCCAAAAACACCAACGCTAAACCGCAACCGACCGCGGCGGCAGGGCCGGATGCCCGGTACATCGTCATGGGCATCGCAGCCTGACGGACGATCTACTACGCTGTGGAAATGGTGTACGTGGCTTCCGCCTCGTGGACACGCTCTTCCTGACGCAGTTTCTCCAGGTGAGTGCGCACGTTGCGACCCGCCGCCGCCCGGAGATTTTTTCGCAGGTTGCGTGGATACACCGAAGACACTATCTCGTCCACTGTGGCGGCTCCACCGGCCAACGCAGACAACACCTGATCCTCCCGACTTTGCCGGTGGGCGAACTGCTGCTGGATGCGTTGCTCGCCGCGCAGAATGGTGTTGCCATGCCCGGGGCAAACCACCAGCGGTCGCGTGCTCGCCATACGCGTCAACGAGGACATATACTGTTTGAGATTGCGAACGCTGGACGATGAATTGCCGAGTAGGTTGTCGCCGCTGAACAGGACACGATCCGGCCGCAGGAAGTAGCAAACGTGGTCCTCCTCGTGGCCGGGCGTGAAGAGAGGTCGGAGCGTAGCGCCTCCCCCGGTTTGCACGGTCTCCCGCGCCGCTAGGGCATGCACCGAATCGCCACCCAGAATATGCTGCAGGCGCGGCGCCAGCTTGGGATGGCAACGCACCGGGCAGTCGAACGCCTCCTGTAATCTATCCAGGCCGCCGATGTGGTCGCCGTGACCGTGGGTAATCAGGATGGCGTCAATACGCGGATGTCCCAACTCACTCCAGTAATCCAATATTTGGCGGGTCCAGGCACGGTACGGCTCACCTGAGTCCACCATCACCATGCTCTCGACGGGATTGCCTACGAAATAAATCTGCGTGCCGCCGGGATGCATCGCTCCGTAGGAGTTGGGGTCTTCCTGGATGTGCGTGCTGTACACGTGGTCGGTAATCTGCATCACAAAACTCAACTGTCATCGCGTGCGCAGTGTGGCAATCCCAGAGCGATGCTCACCACTCTTTGCCGCGGATGTACCGGAAAGCGGCAATGGCGGCAGTTGCGCCGTCGCCGGCCGAAGCCACCAACTGGGCCGCCGATTGCTGCCGAATGTCTCCGGCAGCGTACAAGCCCGGCTGCGGCGTGTCCATCGACAAGCCGACCGGGACGTGCCCAGCGTTGTCCAGGGGAACCAGGTCCGCGACCGAGGCGGAGTTGGGATCCAACCCGACATAGACGAACAGGCCGCCGACCGGCTCCACCGTTTCGTCATCGCCGTGGCGAACCCGTAACCCGGTAACAGTTTCTTCGCCTACCACCTCGACCACTTCGGCGTTAGAGCGCACCTCAATCTTCGGTTCGGCGGCGACACGATCCTGCAATACCTGCTGGGCGTCCAGGGAATCTCCCCGATGGAACAGGATAACCCGTTCGGTGTACTCGGTGAGGGTAAGCGCCTCGTCGGCGGCAGAATCGCCGCCGCCCACTACAGCGACGGTCTGCCCCATATACAACGGGCCGTCGCACGTGGCGCAATGGGAAACACCGCGCCCGAAGAATTCCTCCTCTCCGGGGATCCCCAGGGTGCGTAGGGACGAACCGGCCGCCATGATAACGGCTTTGCCCAAGTAGCTGTCTCCGCCGTCACCTACGACCCTGAGATAGTCGCCGTCCGATGTAACGTTTAGCGCGGTATCCATCAGCATCGCCACGCCGGCGTTCATGGCCTGTTCTTGCGTGGCAGGGCCGAGTTCATAACCGGCGATACCCTGGGGAAAACCGGGGTAGTTCTCTATTCGCTCCAGATTGATAATTTGAGCGCCGGCCATCATCTGCTCCACGATGGCCGTGTTCAACCCATGACGTGCCGCGTAGATACCAGCGGTCAAACCAGCCATGCCGCCACCGATGATAATTACGTCGAAGTTCTGTTCAGGCAACGGATTTACCTCCCGGACTTGTGGTCACACGGGGTTGGTGAAATAGTCAAAAACCTGCGTGCGTACGGCGAAGCGGAAACCGGGCAGCACGTCTTCGTCGCCGTCCACAAATTCCGGGTCGTACAGCACCTCCGGCCCTTGGTCGGGTCGGAACTTGATGACGACGCGCTCGTCGGCGTCCATCAGCCAGGCCAATTTGGTTCCGTAGGAGATAAACATGTTGATTTTATCAATCAGATCCGGCCGTCCGTTGGACGGGGACTGCACTTCAACGATAAAGTCAGGAACGAGATGCGAAAACGGGCGCGCGCCTTGCAGCACCTCATCCCGTCGTTCCTCCGACACCCAACTGGCATCCGGCCCATAGCGAGAGCCGTCGGGCAGTATGAAGCGCGCCGTGGGGCCACGCACGAAGCCGCCGTGGCGGCGCGACCAAATAGTCAAGTCGGTTGCTATCTCATTCTCGAAAAAAGACCCAGGGTCTCCCGTTGGCGGCATAATCAGCAAAAATCCTGTACCAGAGATTGCGTAAGTCTGCCCCTCGTTCGAGTTGCGCTCCGAGAAGGATTCAAACCAAGCGTCAAGGTCGGCGTCGCCCAGGGACTTGCCGAACTCGGCCAGCGGGATGGCTACCGTCATCGACCGCCGCGGCGACGGTTTAGGCTTTGCGGCTGCCGGTTGTGGCGTGGCGGTAGTCATAGCGTCCCTTCGCCGCTGATTGTACCACTGCCGACTAACGCCGGTCGGCTCCCCGGCTTGCCCTGACCGGCTCCGTGGCTCCTTCAAGCATCGCCTTCACGTCCAGTCCCGACGGAATGGCGGTTCCTTGTGAAGTCCTTTCCAATTCTGCCGCTGCGCCGGCCACTCGCTGACGGGCCATACGACAGTATTCCGCCGATACCTCAACGCCCACATACTGCCGCCCTTCCAACAGCGCCGCCACCGCCGTGGTGCCGCTGCCGATGAATGGGTCCATCACCACCTCAGCGGTGGTCGAGGCTATGGCGCGACGGGCCAATTCGACTGGAAACGACGCCGGATGCGGGTTGCCCCGGTCCTGTCGGATATGCCAGACGTCTCCGACTCCGCCGGCCTTTGGAGCCAATCGGAATTTCGGATTTGCCAAGAGGTAAATCACCTCGTAGGTGGGCAAGAAATACCCCGGGTTGTGGTTGAAACCGCCGGAGCGCTGCCAGATTATGATCTGGCGAACCGGGAACCCCTCCATGATGTCCGCCCGGTCTTGTAACAGCCCTCGTTGCACGCGCCATTTGTGATTGTAGAAAATCGCCCCGTCCGGACTCAGCACTCGCAGCATCTCGCGCAGGCATTCCCGTTGCCAGGCCACGTAGTCGTCGTGGGCCATGCAGTCCCCGTATTCGGCGTATCCCTGCCGCAGGAGCAACGCGGAACGCGACCATTTGCCGCCGTTGCCATTCTTCATCCCGTTTCCGCTGCTGTTCAGCAG
Source organism: Dehalococcoidia bacterium (assembly GCA_965197635.1). Lineage (GTDB taxonomy): Bacteria > Chloroflexota > Dehalococcoidia > Lucifugimonadales > UBA3495 > Bin87. The sequence continues at coordinate 412,113 of CBDANN010000008.1, read as the reverse complement.
GTTGTAGGGTGGCGAGGTCACTATCAAATTCACCGACGCCGACGGCATCCTGCTCATGGCGGACAGGCAGTCGTCGCAGTGGATTTGGTTCAGCCAGGGTTCAATGTTGGTACGTTTCATAGGAATCGCCCAAAGCGCCCCGATTCAACATCATCTGGCCGCTGCCTTGCATAGTGCAAGCTGGGCGCGTTTCGACGTATTGACGGACCTGCCACGGCATTGAAATTCGGTTTGCGTCCCCGGTTTGTCCCGCCTACAATGGCGGTGCGAACGCCCTTCGTCTCAACCGATCAAACTGCATACAACGGACGCCACCCAGGAGGAGCGACCATGCCAATCGAAAAACTATCTCCTGCACTTGATGCGATCATCGACGGCGACGCCCCCATTGAGGAGCATGGCTCCGGCTTCGGCGGTTCCGAAGGACCGGCTGAAGGACCGCTATGGTGGAGCGACGGCGGCTACCTGCTCTTCAGCGACATCCACAACGACCGCCGGATGCGGTACACGCCGGGCAGCGCCGTAACCGTGGAAGCCGAGCCGGTCAATCGCCACAACGGACTGACCCGCGACCCGCAGGGTCGTCTCATCGCCGCCGAACACGACGGCCGTCGGATCAGCCGCCTGGAGCACGACGGTTCCACCACCGTCCTCGCCAATCAGTTCCAAGGTCGTCAACTCAACAGGCCCAACGACGTTGTAGTGAAGTCGGACGGCAGCATCTACTTCACCGACCCCTGGACTTTCCGGCGACCCCGCGAACAATGGGAGCAGACGATCTCCGGTGTGTACCGGCTTTCCGCCGACTTGGGCACGCTTACGCTGCTGGTCAGCGACTTCGTGGTTCCCAACGGGTTGGCCTTTTCGCCCGACGAGACCATCCTTTACGTGAACGACTCCCGCCGCGGCATCATCCGCGCTTTCGACGTTCAGGACGACGGCACGGTATCCTTGGCCACGCAGCGGCTGTTCGCCGACATGAACGGCGAGCGCGAGGGAGTGCCGGACGGCATGAAGGTGGACGTGGAAGGCAACGTCTACTGTGGCGGAGCCGGCGGTTTGCACATCATGAACCCGGGCGGAGAAACCCTGGGCATCGTCGTCCATGGCCAGCCCGCAACGACCAACCTCTGCTTCGGCGGGGGCGACTGGAAGACGCTGTACTTCACCAGCCGCAATACCATCGGGAGCGTTCCGATCAAGGTTGCCGGAATCCCGGTACCAGTCAAATAGAACTATCCGTCAACAAACGCAAGGAGGCAAAAACCATGCGCGTAGTACGTATCGCCAACGTTGACCACGTTCCGCTGGGCCCAGCCGAAGCCGTACCCGGTTGGGGCGGCGGCGACGTGCATCGCACCCGTCAACCCATCATCCCCGAAGGAGAAAGCGACTTCTTCAACGCCAGCGTCGTCAACTTCGAGAAAGGCGCCCAAACCGGTTGGCATCGCCACAGCAGCGACCAGATCCTGGTCATCACCGTCGGGAACGGCATCGTCGCCAATGAAACTGAGGAGCATAACGTCGGCGTAGGTGACGTGGTGCAGATCAAGGCCGGCGAGAATCACTGGCACGGGGCCAGCGCCAACGGGTACATGGGCCACATCACCATTACCGCCAGCGACAGCACCGCCAGCCGTTAGCGCTTACGTGTAGGAGCGGCCGGCCAGGCCGCTCCTACGGAGGGGATTATGGACCTCATAGACGAAATCCTGGACAACGTAAAGACCATTGCCGTGGTCGGTCTGTCCGACAATCCGGCGCGGGATAGCCATGGGGTATCCGCTTATATGCAGTCCCAGGGTTACCGCATCATCCCCGTGAACCCCGCGTTGAACGGCGCGACGGTCCTTGGGGAGCAGTCCTACGATGACCTCGAGGCCGCGTCGGCAGCGGCGCAAGACCAAGGAGCCACGATTGACCTGGTGGACGTTTTTCGCCGCAGCGAGTTCGCCGGCGCGGTGACCGACGACGCGGTCCGCATTGGCTCCCGATACCTGTGGATGCAGGACGGCGTGGTGGACCAGGAGGCGGCGGAGCGAGCGAGAACCGCCGGATTGGGCGTGGTGATGGACGATTGCATCCTGCGCCAACACAAGCGGCGCCGGGCCGCATGACGGGCTTATGCTTGACCACGATGTCAGCAGGCGCTGTACCCCGGTCAGGACGCCACGGCACCTTGAAGACATTATCTCTGTACCAAACCTGAAATCACGTCCAGTGCGCTGACTTCGTGTGGTAAAGTGGGTTCACTGTGTTCCGCTTTCTTTGGCCAATGCTCATGATGTTCGGCCCGCAATTGGCGCCGCGCATCGTCAAGTTTGTCCGAGCCGTTTACCGGTTGCACCGGGACTCCCGCGTCAACCTGCTGGTCAAGCTGCTGGTGCCACTGGCGATCGTGTACGCGATTTTCCCCTTCGATTTGGTTCGCGATCACATCCCCTACGGCCTGGGTCGGTACGACGACATCATCATTTTGGGGCTGGCGGTGTGGCTTTTTTGGAATCTGTGCCCTCGCGCCGTGGTCCGCGAACACATGGGCGACCCGCCACCGCCGCGGCCGGAGGACCGTGACCCCGACAGCGTGGTGGACGGCGAATCTCGCCCTTCTGACGATGGTCCAGACCAACACAGCGGCTGACGCTCGGTCGGTTCCAGCGTGACGTATTGCTTCGAGGGCAGGCTCAAAACCTGCCCTCGCAACGGAAACCCCGATGCCGCAGTCTCTAGAATCTGAGAACCGGACGGCTTGCGCAGATGTGGACGGCGGTATTTCGCTGTACGTCCATGTCCCCTTCTGCCTAAGCAAGTGTCCTTATTGCGACTTCAATACTTACCAGGGTATTGAGTCCCAATTCGGCGACTTTGTGGATGCTGTGATCCAGGAGATAACCGCGTGGTCCATCGTCCTGGGTAGACCGGCGGTGAACACCATATTTTTGGGCGGAGGCACCCCATCGTACCTACCGGATGGTGACGTGGGCCGAATTCTCGACGCCGTTGCACGCGCCTACCCGGTACGCGGCGAGGCCGAGATTACCGCCGAATGCAATCCCAACGACCTGACGCCGGCCCGGTGCGCCGACCTCCGAGCGGCCGGCGTGAACCGGGTCAGCATCGGGGTGCAGAGCATGGACAACGGCTTGCTGGCGATGCTGGGGCGTCGCCACGACGCTCACGAAGCTGCCGAAGCTTTGTGGCGCTGCCGGAATGCCGGTTTTGACAACGTAAATCTGGACCTGATGTACGGGCTACCGCAACAGACGATGCAACAATGGCAAGACACCGTGGCGAGCGTGATCTTGTTGGCACCCGATCACCTGTCTCTGTATGCCCTTACCGTGGAAGAAGGTACACCGTTGCATCGTTGGGTCGAGCAGGGACGTCTGCCCGAACCCGACCCGGACCTGGCCGCCGATATGTACGATTTCGCTCGCGTCGCTCTGGCCGATGCCGGCTTTCACCATTACGAAATCAGCAACTGGTGCCTGACCGGTCTTGAGTCGGAGCACAACCTCGCCTATTGGCGGAACTTGCAGTGGCTGGGAGTGGGGCCGGGGGCGCACTCATCACTGACCAACGTCCGATTCTGGACGATGCGCTCGCCGCGAGAATACGCCCGGCGGGCGCAGGAGTGGGCGCAGGCAGCCATGGCGTGGCAGTCGGTGTCTGCGGAGGATATTAGAGCGGTTCCTACGGTTGACGACTTGGAGGTTATCGACCAGGCGACCGCGGCGGCGGAGACGATGTTCCTGGGCCTGCGGCTGCTGGATGGGATGGACCCGACGGCGGCCTCAGCCCGTATCGGCATCGACCTGACCGCACGTTACCGGCGAGAGCTGGCCGAGCTGACGGCGGAAGGGCTGCTGGTTTGGCAAGCCGACGGCCGGCTGCGGCTGGCGGAGGAGGCGTACCTGGTGGCGAACCAGGTGTTCACGCGGTTTCTAGTAAAATAGCCGCAACGCTATGCCGGATTTCATGATAAATCCGCTACCAGCTTTGAAAGGCCTGTGGGGAAGGCTGCCCGGCAAATCGCTCGTTCTCATCGCCACAGGTATTTTCATTTTGGGCGCGATTAGCGGACTGGCCTTTGTCCGAACACGAGTTGGCGATGGAAAGGCAACTCCCCTTGGGCTACACCTCGCTACTGCGGTGGACACCGCGCTTATCGTGTTGATAGCGCTATTGGTCATCGTCGCTATTGCGGTCGTGGCTCACGCAGTTTTTTATCACGACGCGAGGTGACTAACTGACGGAGTAAGTGACCGACCATGAATAGGGCAACAAATATCCAAGCTACTACGGCTGCCAGTAGCACGATAGCACCCGCAATGATTACGCCATCATTGCCGGGCCTCATCACGTAAGCGCCGAAAAGAACCACCAACAGCCCGATAGCGGCCACAGCACCGATAGATAAAAACGCGAGATTCAACCAGTTGTTGGTACCCGCGCCTGATAGCCGCGCGCCAGCATCAGCCGATGATGGCCCGACGAAATCGCCGGATGACGTACTTGCGTCCATTGGGTTACCGTGTGTGTTGGGCGCAGCCATTTTGCCCACCTCCCGGCTTTATCTTACCACTTGTCAAAATCGGCTGACAAACGCCACGACCCGTTCATCCTACTTGGCCTATGCTAAACTGCCGAATATGTCCACCCCCGGCGGCTGTTCCCCCGCTTTTGAGCCTATATTAGCTACGGAGGTACAACTATGGCTGTACAGCCTTACACGATATCCGTCTCCGATGAAGTTCTCGAAGACCTCAAGCACCGACTGGCCCACGTTCGCTGGCCTGACGAAATCCCTGGAGCCGAGTGGGACTACGGCTCCAACTTGGACTACATCAAAGAACTGGTGGCCTACTGGCGCAACAGCTACGACTGGAGCAAGGCTGAAGCCGGTCTCAACGCCTTCGCCAACTTCTACACCACCATCGAGGATCAGGGCATTCACTTCATCCACGAAAAGGGCAAAGGCCCCAACCCGATGCCCATTATCGTCACACACGGCTGGCCCGGCTCCATCTACGAGATGCACAAAATCATTCCGATGCTCACCGACCCGGCCAGCCATGGCGGTGACCCAGCCGACTCCTTCGACGTCGTCGTGCCATCCATGCCCGGTTACGGTTTCAGCGCCCAGACCCGGGAGCGTGGCATCCAAACCCGCAGGATTGCCGAACTGTGGGACAAGCTGATGGCCGACGAGCTAGGCTACCAGCGTTATGCCGCGCAGGGCGGCGACTGGGGCGCCGGAGTTACCGCGCGGTTGGGCTATCATCACGCCAACCATGTATTGGGAATCCATACCACTTCGGTCACCCAGGCTATTCCCTACCAGGGCGGCAGTTTGGAGGGCCTAGGCCCCCGTGAGCGGCTGGACCAACTGATTGCCACCACGCAGGGCAGCTACCGCCGCGAGTGGGTGGCCACTTTGTCTGACACCGAAATCGACATGATTAACCAGCGTGTCGCCTGGGCCGCCGCTGAGGGCGGTTATGGCCACATCCAAGGCACCAAGCCTCAGACCCTGGCCTATGGGCTTAACGACTCCCCGGTTGGCCTGTGCGCCTGGATTGTGGAGAAATACCGCACCTGGAGCGATTGCAACGGCGACGTGGAAAGCGTGTACACCAAGGACGACCTGCTGACCACGGTGATGATTTACTGGGTAACCCAGACCATCAACTCCAGCACCCGGCTCTACTACGAAAACAGCCGCACGCCCTGGTACTTTGGCCCCGACGACCAGATTGGCGTACCCTGCGCCATCGCCGTGTTTCCTAAGGAACTATCCACGCCACCGCGATCTTGGGCGGAACGGACCTACAACGTCCAACGTTGGACCGAAATGGACAGCGGTGGCCACTTCGCCGCTCTGGAAAAGCCTACGGAACTGGTGGCCGATATGCGCGACTTCTTTCGGGGTTTGCGGTAGCGAGGAAAGTTTTGGACGATACGCAAGTCATACAGTGGACCATCATCGGTTCTGCGGTTGCCATTATCCTGGTGGCTATAGGACTCGGCAGCCTCGGAGTCTGGGTTATAAAAGCTGCTATGAACTCGGTCGAGTTCGAACTGAAGGCGGACATCGCCGAAGTGAGAGCGGAGTTGAAGGCGGACATCGCCGAGGTGAAAGCGGAGTTGAAGGCGGACATCGCCGAGGTGAAACTCGACATCCAAGCTAACCGGAACGAAATCACCACCAACCGACGGTTGCTGTGACGCTTTTCTCTCCACCGCCACGGCGATGACGGCCTGCCCCTTGCCCCTCTGACCGATTCCCTCGACCCGCCGGAAGGAACCGGCAGCAACGGGGAGGGAGGCGACGGCTAGGCTGACATCGCATCCAAAACCCGCTACCATATCCGCCAACACAACCTCAAACTCAGTCCCCGGCTCGCCCGGACCACAATAAGGAGGATCCCGTTACATGATTACCAAGTTTGGCAGCCTTTGGGCCGGCAACGTCGATATGGACAACCCCGGCTATCAGGGCACACCGGCCAACGACCGCTGGCTCTCCGACGAGGAACTGGCCGGCGGCGCTATCGAAAAGGCCGAACAAATCGCCATCGCCATGGACCGCCTCGGTTACGACACCTTCTGGGTAGCCGAGCACCACTTCCAGCGCGAAGGTTACGAGTGCATACCTAACCTGTTGATGCTCTGGGTGCATCTGGCGCATCTCACCAAGGATTTGCGGTTCGGTTGCGGCTTCAACATCAACCCCATGTGGAATCCCCTGCGTTTGGCAGAGGACTACGCCACCGCCGACTGGCTGACCGACGGCCGGGTGCGTTTCGGCGTGGGCCGCGGCTACCACACCCGTGAGGTGGAGGTCTTCGGCGCGCCCATCATGGACCAAAACGCCAACCGTGAGCTTTTTGAAGAGCAGGTAGAAGTCATCTGGAAAGCCTTCAACCAGCGCAGCTTCTCCCACCACGGCAAAAACTACGACATTCCGCCCAACGTGCCCTACCGCGGTTACGATTTGGAAGAGATAACCCTGGTTCCGCGACCCAAAACGGAGGTCGAGTGGTGGCAGCCTGTGGTGTCCGCCAGTGACCGGGCCATAAACTTCATGGCGAAATGGGGTATTAAGGGCATCATCGGAGGAGGTGCCGCTACTGGCGGCGCCAGCGACGAAGTTATCCATCGTTGGCAGGCCATCCACGCCGAGCACGGCAAGGAATGGGAACTGGGCGAAGGACTCGCGGTAGGATATTCCGTGCAGATTGCCAACTCCGAAAAGGAAGCTGTGGACCAGGCGCGCTACTGGATGGAAGAACGCGTCAAGATGTTTGGCCCGCTGGGCTTCATCGCTGGCCTGACACCGGAGCAACTGGACGCCCTCAACGCCTTCGGTCGCCCAGTGCCCCAAGGTTTGAAGATGCCAACCATTGAAGACTCCGTGGCGGCCGGCCAGTACCTGGTAGGTCCGCCCGATCGCATCACCGAGCAGTTGATGGCCATTCAGGAGCGCTACCCTGGTTTGGACGAGGTAAACATCGGCGTCACCAATATGGGAATGCCCACCTCAGCGTCCCTTGACCAATTGGAATGGTTCGCTCGCGATGTGATGCCACATTTCAGCAAGAAAGGATCCGACAACTAGGATCCGGAACTTTGAGAATACCGGAATTGGTGTAGGGGCGGCGGTCAACGCCGCCTCTACGAACGTTAATCTGGCTGGTATTACGCTTTGCTGCCGGAACAACCCGCACCTACCGTAGTCGGCGCCACCACCTGGGGCACCACCCTGGCTATTCTCATCGCCAAAGGGGGACTGCCCGTTCAACTACTTTGCCGGTCTCCGTATGAGGCAGAATTCCTCCGAAAGGATGGTGAACATACTCGGCGATTGCCTGGGTTTCATTTCCCGGAAGCGCTGACCCTGGAGCACGATCCGGCGACGTCGCTGCACGACTCCAAACTGATAATAATCGCCGTGCCGTCCGACCGCTTTCGAGAGAACGTTCGCCGCATCGCTGCCCACATCCATCCCGACGCCGTCGTCCTCAGCGTGACGAAGGGCCTGGAACTGCCCACCGGACTACGCATGAGCGAGGTGGCAGCTCAGGAACTTCCTGACCACCCGACGGCCCGCTTCGCCGCGCTATCCGGCCCGAATCTCGCCGGCGAAATAATCGGCGGCAAGCCGGCGCTAACGGTCGTTGCGTCACGAGACGACGACGCCAGCCGGTTAGCCCAGGATATCCTGATGTCTCCCGCGTTCCGCGTATATACCAGCGACGACCTGGTCGGTGTGGAACTGGGGGGAGCGCTCAAGAACATCATCGCCGTTGCGGCTGGTATCGCCGACGGCCTGGAGGCCGGAGACAATGCCAAGGCTGCTCTGGTCACCCGCGGCCTTAGCGAAATCGGCAGATTGGGGATCGCCGCGGGCGCGCAGTTGCTGACGTTCGCTGGTCTGGCGGGCCTAGGGGACGTAATGGCTACATGCAACAGCCGGTTGAGCCGAAACCGTCGCGTGGGCGAAGAACTGGCTAAGGGCCGCGCCCTGACGGACATCCTAGCCGGCATGGATGCCGTTGCCGAAGGAGTCAACACCACCGTAGCCGCCTTGGAGATGGCGGAACGGCTCGGAGTGGATATGCCGATCACCCGTTTGATGTCCCGAGTGTTGTTCGAGGGCCTGCCCGCCGCAGAGTGCATCCCCGCTCTCATGGAGCGGCCACCGCGCTCCGAATGGTAAAATGGTAGAGTAGAGCGAGCCGGGCCTACGATATGTCTTTGCTCAACTTACGGCTCCTCTCAGGCAGCCATTGTGATCACTCCACAGGAATCAAACTCAGATCGCCTTGAGCGCATCGAGCGCATGTTATCCGGGCTAGCCGAGGACGTGGCTGGCGTGAAGGACGATGTGGCTGGCGTGAAGGACGATATGGCTGGCGTGAAGGACGATATGGCCGTGATGAAAGGCTGGCAAACCGAGCTAGCGGTGGAGCGTCGCGCCGGTCAAGTTTTCGCCCGGCTGTGCGACGGTGACCTGCTACGCATATACCCCGACAGCGAGTTGCGACACTATATCAGGCAGGCCCGCAGCGCCGGCAACCTGTCCAGAGAGGACGCGATACGCGCCGAGGCCATAGACTTTTTGCTAGAGGGCACAAACGCCGCGGGCGCGCCGGTGATTTATGCTGTTGAAGTATCCTTTACCGCTGGACCAGACGACACTGAACGCGCCATTGCGAAAGCGGAACTGCTGACGCTGCTGCTGGGGCGTGAGATAAAGCCGGCGGTAGTCGGCGCAAGTTTTACAGTCGGGTTCGCAGCCGACGCCGCCCTCCGAAGTGTTGCTTATGCTCGCATCCGCAACGGCGGCTCGATAACGCGCTGAACGGCGCGCGCTATCCTGCTCGAATTATCGCAACTCGCGCGGCAGTGTGAACGTGATGTCCTCTTCTGCGCCTTCCAGCAGCGTCACCCGCTCCGGTTCCAGCGCATTGATCACCGCCTCGACCAGCACTTCCGGCGTGGAAGCGCCCGAAGTCACGCCGGCCCGTTTGCAGCCCACCAGCCAATCGGGGTCAATTTCGTCGGGACCGTTGATCAAGTAGGCGGGCGCACCATTGGCCTCCGCCACTTCCCGCAGGCGGTTGCAATTGGACGAGTTCTGCGCCCCGATCACCAGCACCACGTCAACGAGGCCGGCCATCTGGGTAACCGCGTCTTGCCGGTTGGTCGTGGCGTAACAGATGTCGTTCCTGACGACGGCGCCCGGGAAGCGTTCCTGTATCGCCCCGATGGCGTTGGCCGTATCGCCGACTGACAGGGTAGTCTGAGTAATCACAGCCACCTCGGTTCCCTCGGGCCAGTCCATGTCCGCGCTAACCGCCTGCTCGGACAAAGGCGCCGAGTCGTTAATAAGTGTCATCGGCGCCTGTCCCATGGTCCCACGCACTTCCTGGTGGCCCTGATGCCCAACCAGGAGCACCCTTTTGCCTTCTCGGTGGTACTTTTTCGCTTCGTTATGCACCCGGGTGACCAACGGGCAGACCGCATCGATTACCCTGAGGTTGCGTTCGGCTGCCCTCTCGAAATCCTCAGGTGGCGACCCGTGGGCCGAAAAAACCACCAGCGATCCGTCCGGAACCTCATCCACCTCCTCCACCGTAATGGCTCCCTTCCGTTCCAGCTCAGCAACGACATAGGGGTTGTGGACGATCTGGTGTTTGACGTACACCGGCGGGCCGAATCGGTCCAAGCACTGCTCCACCACGTCGATGGCTCGCACCACTCCAGCACAGAACCCCCGTGGAGAACTCAAAATCACTTCTACCATCTTGTAATCACCTCGCGGAGCAACACAGTTCCCGCGCCGTTCGGCATTTTCCATTGTCATCAAGTGAAATCCTGTTGTTCTCCATCGTCCAAATGTATCGTTCTAGGCGCTGTCCGGTTCCCATCCCCAGGGACGCGGTCCCCAGCCAGCCTCGAACACCTCGCCACGTTTCACGGACAACACCGGCGTTACCGCCCGTTCCGACTTGCGCCCGTTGCCCAACACGTCGTACACCACCCAATCTCCGCCTTGGATATCCAGCACCGATACGTCAGCCTGTTTACCTGTCTCCAGGCTGCCTAGCCGCGCCTCTTCACCGATGGCGCGGGCCGGATTGATGGTGCACATTTCTACCACCCGGTCCAGCGTGAACCCCATGGCCAGGAATCGGGTCATCATTTCAGTCATGCTGTGGACGGTGCGTACACGCCCCGGCACCGTCAGATCAGTGCTGATGCAGTGGGGTTCGACACCTTGATCCAGTACCCTTTCGCCGATGTCGAAGCTGAAGTTGGCGCGTCCGTGGGCAGTGTCCAGCCAGACGCCGCGCTCATGTGCTTCTCGTGCTTCCGGTACCAGATTGCCGTCGCTGTCCAGCACGCCACCCGGGTTGGCCGTAAAGAAGTGCGTCACGATGTCTCCCGGCTCCATGATGGGCAGCAGCTCCCGGATGACCTCGGCGGGGTAACGCTTCTCCGTGTCCCCGATATGCACCATCAGCGGGACACCGGCTTCTTTAGCCGCGCGCTTGGCCATTCGCGGCATCTCCATGCCCATGATCTCCAACGCGGGCGAAACCATCCGCGCCTTGACGCCTCGAATAACGCCGTTGCTTTCTTCGATGACCTGTATGGTTCGGTCAAGGTCAATACTGCTGGGAGCAAATATGTCCGGCGTTGTAGCCAAACCGGTGCGGCAAATATGCAGGAATGGTATGACCTCGGTGTGGTTATTCGGGATGATGTGCGCCGGGAATCCTCCGTAGGTATCGCATCCGCTGCTCCCCGCGTCCACCATCGTGGTGACGCCCGCCCTGACGCCGCCCACGTCCGCGTTTACGCCGTTGCCATTCACGCCCTCGTACACGTGGGTATGCAGGTCTATCAAGCCCGGTGTAACGTACTTGCCTCGCACCTCGACTACGCGAGTGGCCTGGTCTGCCGCAATATCGGCAGACACCTCCGCTATCTTGCCGTCGGTGATCGCGACATCATAAAGGCCGTTTCGGTTCTGAGTGGGGTCAATTACCGTGCCGCCTTTGATGAGAAGATCGTACATGAGCTGATTTCCTCCGTATCGTCCGGGTGCAGCAAGCGTAGTCAGCGCCGGCGCCGGTGTCAAGCAGACTTCATCGCCCGGGTAGCGTTCCGATTTGGGTGGTTTCTGTCCGTAGGGGCGAATGGCCATTCGCCCCTACCCGCGCTAGCAACGGCATCTATGGAATCAAACCACCTAATATGGAACGCTACCTCATCGCCCGCCAACCGCAGCTCAAGATGGTTTTCGCGGGGTCGAAGTCAGACATCGTGGAAGCGTGCATGACCCCAGGACCGTTCAGCGGTCCTCCGAGTAATAATCGTCGTCCGGGTAGTAATCCTCGTCATGAAAATACCCGTCGCGTTCGCCGGTTGGACGCCGCAGCCGGCTCCACAGCCATTTGCCCACGACCACTACCACTGCAAGCAAGACCAACCCGCCGATCAACCACACGTCAAGGTAGGCCAGAAAGGACAGGTTCGCGGAGGCACCACCGGTTTGGAGAACCAGAGAAAGGATTGTCGGCGTATACATGGCTGTACCCAATGTTGTTCTACCAGATCTGACGAACGCAATAGTACAGTGAAGCGCTTCGCGGTTGCGGAGAACCTATCGACTACTTGACAGAGAAAATTGTCGTTGCAGCGGCAACGGCCGGGTCAGCCGCAGGGGTAGTACATGGCGAATGCAACGCATCAAACCGAAACCTGCCGCGTTTTGCCCAACATTCCATCACCACCCGGTCTCTGTGGTTGGCCGCGACGATGCTCCGCCATCGACTGGACAATCCACTCCTCGGGTTTCACCTTGGAAATGGCCGGCGCCGTCAGGCCGTTGTAATCAGGAAATCGCCGAATCTCGCACGATTTCCAATATGCCGTAATCCAGCCAATGTACAAAAATGACGCTTCAACCCCACGCAGTTTCGGAAAAGCGGTGCAAACGGTCGCTCCGAAGCATCCCACTGGTGGAGATTATGAAGCAAACCGTGAACTCGTTCCTGCAGCATTTGGTCGTCGAGCGGGGCTTTTCCCAAAACACGCTGGATGCCTACAGCAATGATCTCAATCAGTTCCGCGAATTCGTCGCCGACAGCCTGAACTCCGAAGACCATGAGGTCTGGCGTCTGGTGGACATCGACCTGCTCAACGCCTACATTAGCGAACTACGGGACAATCGAAAATACCGCGATACCACTACCGCCCGCAAAGTGGCAGCAGTCCGGTCGTTTTTCGGATACCTTAGCGCCAACGGCATGATAACTGAGGACCCCACTGAAAACCTCGGTTCACCCCGGGTGGGCCGGACGGTGCCCAAGTTCATTTCGGAGGCGGACGTAAAGCGATTGCTGAATACGGCGGCCGACACCGGAACCCCGGAGGGCCGGAGGGATGCCAGCATACTGGAATTGCTCTACGCCACCGGGATGCGCGTTAGCGAGTTGGTGGCCCTCAATATCCAGGACATTGACTTCGAAGAGGGCTTTATCCGTACCTGGGGCAAGGGATCGAAGGAACGCATCGTCTATCTGTACCCGGAAGCGTTGTCTAGCCTCCGGGAGTATATCGGCGGCGCCAGAGTGGAGTTGCTGGGCGCGAAACGGGGCGAAACGGCACTGTACCTCAACCAACGTGGCGAACGGCTGACCAGACAGTGGGTCTGGAACATTCTGAAAACCGCTGCCAAAGCCGCCGGAGTTGACCCGAAAATCACGCCTCACACACTTCGACACAGCTTCGCCACCCACCTGCTGCAAAACGGCGCTTCGTTGCGGCACGTGCAAGAATTGCTGGGCCATTCCAGCATTTCAACTACGCAGGTGTACACTCACCTCACCGACGCCCACGTGCGGGAGCAATACCAACGAAGCCACCCTCGCGCTTAGGCGCAGCCCCACCAGGTGTTCGGACTAGGTGCGCCTCTGCAAGTGCCTGATGGCTTCGTCGATGCGCCGGACCTGTTCAGTGTCGCCCGAAGACAAGCGGTAGCAGCGGTCAAGGTAAAGCTGGGCTAATTGCGATCCATTGGGGGTGGTGTCGCCGGCTGCTTCCACCAGCGCACCGACGTTGAACTCTTCAGGGAGATGCCGGCCCAAGGCTGTCATTTCGGCGGTAATGTCGCCAATGGCGTCGTTATCGTTGCCTTCCTGGGCGAATCTCAAACGACCTAACAAGCGGCCCATCTCCGCCAAACGGTCGCCCTCGCTCATAAAGCTCCAAAGAACTTCGTTGACGCCCAATCCTGGTGCATCATCGGGGTCCGTACTTGTGGCGCCTACGAGGACGTCCGCACCACCGCCCGTTAGGATCGCAGCATCATCGGCTGGCACAGCGCCGGCTCCGGTGCCTGCGCTCACCTGCGACCAGGCGTCGGCGTACTCCTGCACAGCGTTGGCCACGGATTCCATCATGCGGGCCAGATCGTAAGAAAACATGCTCCCGCCGTACACCAGGTCGTCATTGCGCAGGTTCGCGAGCCGCACCAGTCGCTCGTAACCGCCCTCCACCAACTCCGACATCGGCGGCATCGCGAACGCCGAGAAGTTGGCCAGTGGGCCCGAACCGGCGCTACCCAGGTGCGCGGCCAAAAACGGGGGAACGTATTTGGTCAGGTCTGCCGTGATGGGCAACGTGACAATGTAGGTGCCGTACACGTTGTCAGGCTCGGTGTCCACGCGAAAATACAATAACGCGTGTCCCCGTGGTCGCAGCGGGTCGCCGATTTCAAAATGCAAATCCATCTCGAAAAGTATAGTTTAGGTCAGAGACAAAGGCAAAGGGAAACGCGCGAAGCATTTTGCTGACATTCGGATGTTGCGAACATGAGTTCGCTAATGGTAGGGTACGAACACGTCGTTCAACCTAACGGCGGTCGAAACAATCTGTGGAGGGGTCGGAATGTTGGCAACTGCTCAAACCTGCGCCGTCATCGGGCTGGACGGCCAAATAATACAAGCCGAGACCGATATTTCTCCGGGTCTGCCGGCTTTTCACATCGTGGGGCTGCCGGACACTGCCGTGCAGGAAGCGAAGGAACGGGTACGAGCGGCGGTTCGCAACAGCGGATGCGAGTTTCCGATGCGCCGGATCACCGTCAACCTGGCGCCGGCCGACCTGAAGAAGGCTGGTCCCGCCTATGATCTGCCTATCGCGGTAGGCATTTTGTTCAGCACCGGACAGGCCCCGCCGACGCCTGAGCCGGCAATATTCCTGGGAGAGCTTTCCCTTGACGGTGGCCTTAGGCACACCGCCGGAATCCTGCCGATGGTTTCCGTGGCGCGGGACCAGGGCATACTAGCAGTATATGTGCCTTCGACAGACGCCGCCGAGGCTGCCCTCGTGGACGGGATAACCGTCTATCCAGTAGAAACACTGGCGCAGTTGCTGTCCCATTTGCAAGGCGACGCCGCTATCTCGCCTTTCCCCCACAGCGGAGTACACCTCAACGGCAATTGCCACGCGCCGGACGACACCGACCTTTGCCATGTCCGGGGACAGGACCATGCGAAACGGGCATTGGAGGTGGCAGCCGCCGGGTTTCACAACATCCTGTTTAGCGGCCCTCCCGGGTCTGGAAAGACCCTCCTGGCGCGGGCTTTGCCCGGCATTCTCCCGTTTTTGACTTCTGAAGAAGCGTTGGAAGTCACCAAGATTTACAGCGTTAGCGGCAACCTGCCTCCCGACAGTCCTCTCATCGCGCAACGCCCGTTCCGTTCCCCGCACTACACCATCTCCAATGCGGGTCTGGTCGGCGGTGGCCGCATGGTCCGTCCCGGGGAAATCACTCTCAGCCATCGCGGGGTATTGTTTTTAGACGAACTGCCGGAGTTTGGCCACGCCGCTCTGGAATCATTGCGGCAGCCGCTAGAGGATAAGACGGTCACTATCACCCGCGTCAGCGGAACCGTGACCTATCCGGCCAGTTTCATGCTGGTGGGCGCGATGAACCCATGTCCTTGCGGATACGCGTCCCATCCACGGAAGGAATGCGTCTGCCATCCTTCGGCGGTCGCACGCTACCAAAGGCGCATCAGCGGGCCGATGTTGGAGCGCATCGACATTTTCGTGGAGGTGCCGCCGGTGGAATACGACAGCCTGCTGGGGCAGGCACAAGGCGAACATTCCGCGACGGTGCGGGAGCGGGTCATCGCGGCTCGTGCCGTTCAGGAATCCCGCTTCAAGCCGGCAGAGAAAACATCCGGCCTTTCCAACGCGGAGATGTCCGGCTCCAAGATTTGGGACTACTGCAATTTGCATAGCGACGCGCTGGCGCTGTTGGAACGGGCTTCGCAGCAACTGGAACTATCGGCTCGCGCCGTGCATCGGGTGATAAAGGTAGCGCGTACGGTCGCCGACCTTGCGGGCGTGGAACAGATCGGCCCAGCGCATCTGGCCGAGGCGCTGCAATACCGCGCCCGTGGTTTGGGCTAGGTGTGGCCTGTAGCCGCCGGCTCTTGCCCGATTCTGATTGCAGCGATAGCATATGAACCACCGAAGACGGAATGACAGCGATGCGGAAAGGGCAGCCATACTCACCGTCCCGGCCAGGCGGGTGAGACCGCATTTCTGGACGTTCCGCATATGTTTCGTCGTCACCTTCATTTTCTACATATCCGTCCATGTCATGATTGCCGAAAACTCGTCCTGGGAGAAAACGCCGTCAGCAGTCATGGGTGACACCACACGCGCCGCCGGGTTCTGGCTGTTCGCCAGTCCTATCCTGGTCGCAGGAGTCGCTATGGTATTCGCAGCAATGTTCCGCCAAAAGAACCGCGAAGAGGGCCGTGAGGAAGGCATCGCGCAGGGACGCGACGAAACCAATGCCGCTTGGCGCGAATGGAACCGGCGTCGGCTGGAAGCCGAGACCAGAGGTGAACTCTTCAGCGAGCCGACTCCAGATTCCCGTAACGGTTCGGCAGACGATGACAGCTCACCAAACCGCCGGGAGAACCGATTCGCCACTTGCCAGCTTGTACCGCGCCGACTATCATAGCCCCATGGCAGAGCGCGAAGTCCGCTACAAATTGGGCGCTGCCCAGTCCGTATCCGCTGAAACTTTTGGCCAGCCGGGGAAACGTACCTTCAGGCTCGTTGCCGAGGCAGGTCGGGCCCAATCCCATATTTGGCTGGAAAAAGAGCAACTGCTCCAATTGGGGTTGTACCTGCAACAGGCAGTGCGGCAATTGAGCGAAGGCGCGGGTGATAAAGAGAGCACTCCGGGCGAAAGCCCCTGGACCGGCGATCCAATTGAGCAAGAATTCCAGGCCCGGCAAATGCAACTCCAATACGACCAGGAGGCGAACTGCTTCGTCATCCATGCGTTCGAGGGTGACGAGGACGACCCAGACGCCGGGGCCCAGACCTCGGTCAGTTTCTGGATGACCATGGCCCAGTCGTCCAATCTGGCGGACCAAGTGCTACGCATTTGCGCCGCTGGTCGGCCACCTTGTTTCCTCTGCGGAATGCCCATAGACCCTGACGGGCACCGTTGTAGTCGCGCCAACGGCCACGCCGTGTTTGAGACCGGCTAGCCGGATTCTTCGCCGTTACGTTCTCGTGGACGCCGACGGGCCTTCCGACCTTGACTTCCTCCGGTATGGAGAGATACTCGGTTGCGACTTGACGCGGCGGGGTTCCAACTACACGTACCTGGCTGAAATATCCTCCGGGGACCGTTATGGCTTGGCGATTTACAAGCCCAAGCAGGGCGAGTGGCCCCTGTGGGACTTCCCGTCGGGAACCCTATACAAACGGGAATGTGCCGCTTACCTGTTGAGCCATATCCTGGGTTGGGATTTCATCCCCTTGACCGTCATCCGCGAAGGCCCGGCGGGTATCGGTTCCGTGCAGATGTACGTGGACCATGACCCCAAGGAAAACTACTACACTATCACGCGTGAGAGCCTCAGCGAGTGCGACGCCGACCAGCTGAGAACCATGTGTTGCTTTGACTTGGTGGCCAACAATACGGACCGCAAACCGGAGCATGTGCTTCGTGCCATGGACGGTAAGCTCTGGGGTATTGACCACGGGCTGACCTTCCACGCGGACACGAAAATCCGCACTGCCATCTGGGACTTCGCGGATGAAGCGATACCGGAACGGTTGCTGGAGCCGCTGCGCCGTTTGTGTGGGCAAATACTGTCGCCCGTCGGGGAAGTCGCCGAACTGCTGTCGCTCCTGGATAGCGGCGAAGCCCGGGCCCTGATGCAACGGTTGCAGTGGGTGTTGCAGGACCAAACCTTCCCCGGGCTGCCGGGCCGTCGCCGTCGCCGGGGCTAAAGTCCTTCGGCCAACAGGCCATAGTCAAAGCGCGCCAGATCCTCAATGATGATGTCCGCCGCCGAAAGGTCCAGGTGACGGGTCGAATCGGTCAAGGTACACACAGTGTACGCGCCGGATGTGCTGGCAGCGGCCAACCCGATTGGAGAGTCCTCAATGGCCACGCACTCGGTTGCTTCCAATCCGATCAGACGGGCCGCTTTGATGTAGATGTCCGGGGCCGGTTTGCCGTTCTCCACGTCGTCCCCGCCTAGGGCCACCGGAAAGGCTTCGGTCAATCCAATAACGGAGAGTTTGAGGTTCACCCATTCCTTAAGTGAGGACGACGCCACGGCAATGGGCAATCCTCGTCGTTGAGCCTCCGCGATTAACGCGCGGACTCCGGGTCTTGGCGTCAAGTCGGACCGCAGCACTTCCTTCACCACCTCGTTGTAAACCCTCAGCAATTCGTCCGGGGTCTCTCGAATCCCCCTCAACTCTTTCACCCTCACCCAGGTCTGCTCTACAGTAGTGCCGAGGAGGTAGCGGTTGTTCTCCTCTTCGGTTATCGGCGCCGCGCCGCAACGTTCCACCACGATGTTCACTGCCTTGTGAAACAGCGGCTCGCTGTCCACCAGGACGCCGTCCATATCGAACAAAATCCCTTTGTACCCAGGCATATCTGCGAATCCTCCCCGTAGCTGAGCTGCATATGCGGTCAAGCGATTATATCCCATTGCCGTGCCTGAAGCCTGAACGCCCGGCCCGGGCTAATCGCTCAGTAGGAAGCAGGACGATGCCTTGAAGATCGCCCACAAGGGCATCCCCAAGGTTATGTTCATCGCTTCAAGAGAGGCTCCAGTGATGTGGCAGCGCAGGATCATCCCGTCGCAGTCCAGTGCCACTTCGTAACCCGGCGCGCGTAGCGACACCGAGGACACCGTGCCGGCCCAGGTGTTCCGTGCCGACGACTGCGGAAGCGGACCACTCGCCAGTATGATGTCCGACGCCCGGATGCCCACCGTCACGGCGTCGCCCACTGCACAGCCATCGGCCAAAGGAGCCTCCAACGAGTGGCCACCGGCAGCGCAAACCATGGTTCCATCGTGGGGCAACCGGGCGGCCACGTCCATCTCCAACAAGTTTTCCACACCCACCAGGCGCGCAACACGCCCACGACCCGGTTGCTCCAAGACCGTCAAAGGGGGCCCAATGGCAACCGTCTTGCCTTCATCTATGATCTGTACGGTGTCGCCCAGCGCCAATGCTTCTTCGCGGCTGTGGGTCACCAGGATGACCGGCACGTTCAGCAGCCGGACTGTGGAGCGCAACTCCTGCCCTATCTCTCGGCGCAACTCCATATCAAGAGCGGCGAAGGGTTCGTCGAGCAGCAACAAATCGGGCGACGGGGCCAGAGCTCGCGCCAGGGCAGCGCGCTGCCGTTGTCCTCCTGACAACTGCCACACCCGGCGTTCTTCGAGCCCGTTGAGACGCAAGGCGTCGATCAGCGCAGATACCCGGAGCTGAGCCGACCCACTGCGCCGGTTTTGCAAACCGTAGCCGATGTTGCGCCGGACCGTCAGGTGCGGAAAAAGGTGGTTCTGCTGGGTAACGTAGCCCACATGCCGGCGGTGAGGCGGAACCCATACCGCAGGGCCGGGCGCAGCGGTCCCGTCCGCGAACACCGAACGGCCGGCGATGGTGATGTGCCCGGCATCGGGACGGGCCAAACCCGCGATGGTTCGAAGCGCCGTAGTTTTGCCGGCGCCTGACGGACCGAAGAGGACCAGGACATCGCCCGCCTCCACCGAGAACGCCAACTCCAGGCGAAAGCCGCCGAGGTTTACGACGAGTTCGCCAGCTGACGAATGTTGAGCCAGTTGTTTCATACGGACATTCGCGCTGGGCGGCGTACCAGAAGTCCCAACAACCCGAGCGCCAAAGCGGATATTCCCAGCAGCAACACCGCGAGGGCCAACGCCGCTCCCAGGCTGGATTCCATTGCGGTCATAATCGCCAGCGGCATGGTCTGAGTGCGTCCCGTCAGATTGCCCGCGAACATGATGGTAGCGCCAAATTCCGACACGGCGCGCGCTAATGCCAGCGTCGCGCCCGTCAACAGCGATGGCCACGTCATCGGCAACGTTAACCGCCAGAAGGTTGCCCATGGCGAGACCCCCAGCGTCTGCGACACCTCCTCGTAAGCGGCGTCCACGGCGGAGAACCCGATGCGTGCCGCCCGAATATAAAATGGCGCCGCCACGAATATCTGAGCGAATATGACGGCCGCGGTGGTGAACGGCAACGTTATTCCTACGCCGTCCAGCGCTGGACCCAACATTCCGTTCCGACCGAACGCCATGAGCATCGCCACGCCGGCGACTACGGGAGGCAGCACGATAGGCAGCTCCACAAAGGTATCGACAACGCGCAGCAATGGAGACTGATGGCGGGCCAGCAACAGGGCAAAAGGCGTACCCACTACTATCACGATGAACAGACTGACGACGCTGGTTAGAACGGTAAGCCGGAGCGCCTGGAGGACCAGCGCGCCGGTCAGCCCTTCCAGAAAGCCGTCCTGCTGTCCTGCCCGGACCAGCAAAGCCACCAAAGGCAGACCGATGAACAGCACGTAGATGACCGTCGCCGCCGCGCCGGCGGGCGCCAACACGCCCAGGTTGGCTCCGGGGTCCTGTCCCCCGTTCCGCACTGGCCGCAGGATTTTAGTCAGCATATTTCACGGGAGGGTGACCGCAGAGATTGTCACCGCAGGGTTGATTGCCGCGCACGGACAAGCCACATTGGTTGGCGGGGCGAACCCGAACCGTCTCAAGATGGCTTGGCTCGCGTCACCCTGGATGAAAGCGACGAAATCCACAGCAACCTGAGGGTGGGCCGCCGTGGACAGGGCTGCGATGGGATATTGAGCTGCTGGGTTGAACTGCAAGGGAATCGGAATGACGCGGAAAGAACCTGCGTATTGGTCCGCTGCCGCATCGGTTTCGTATATCAGCCCGGCATCCACTTCTCCCAGGGCAACTTTCTGCGCCACCGCGCGTACGTTGGTTTCGTTGGTTACCACGTTGGCCAATGCCAAAACGGCGAAGTCGTCGGGGAATTCGGCAGACGTTGCCATAAGCTCCAGCGCATTGCGCGCGTAGGCGCCGGCCGGGACCTCCGCAGCGGCAATGGCAATGTTCACGTCCGGTCTCGCCAAATCCGCCAGCGTGGCCACGGCAGTCAAAGTTGCCGGCGTAGCCACCGTAATTCGGTTGGCTGCGAAATACTCGGGCGTATTGCCCAGCAAGCCGGCTTTTTTTATCGCTGCCATCTGTTCCCAGTCGGCAGAGGCATACACGTCGGCCCTGGCGCCGTGTTCCAGTTGAGTGCGCAGAGTTTGACTGCCCGCAAAGTTGAACGAGATTTTTACGCCGGGATTTTCGTTCTCGAACGCTGTGGCAACGGCCGGCAGTGACTCCGCCAACGACGACGCCGCAAATACCGCGAGGGTTTGCGCTGCATCGTGGCCGGAGGAAGGATTCGCGCACGCGCTGGCGATTATTCCTGCCGTCAAGGTTGCGGCGGCCAAAGTGAGGATACGAGCAATCATCGTTGCCAAAAACATCAAGGGAAGTTGACCAACGCGAATCATAACAAAGCCTCGGCTTGACTTGCCACAACCGCTGCCGTTAAATGGCTAAACAGTTGCGATGCCCATGCTTGGCGTCGCTCCGCGCCAAATCCGACAAACCAACCGACCAGTCAGGAGGTTACCAGATGGCTCTAGTGCGTTGTGTTACCGAAATGGGCATGGGCGTGGACGTTCACGGCCTGGATTACACGCTAGCGGCCAAGCGGGCCGTTTTTGACGCCATTCACCACAGCAGCCTCGGGTTCACCCGTTTGGTGGGGGCGACCGCCGACGATATGACGGTCAACGTTACCATTGGCGCGCCCCATCCCGAAAAGGTCAACGCCGACGAGGTTGCCGACTCGCTGCCGCATGGCCGGGCCAACGTGGACGTGGTGGTCGGCGGCCTGCAACTGCTTAACGAAGACGGCAGCGATGGCACGTTGATCGCCAACGCCATCATCACCGTCAGCATCGAGGACGGTAAATAGCGCAGTGACATGCCGGATCATGAGTTGCCGACCCTTTCCCTAACCCCCGCGGCCGCCAGCCGTATCTGCATGGAGGAGTGCCGCGCGATGTGCTGTCGCGGCCCTCTCATTCTGCGGCTGGAGGCCGATGAAATCGCCGGATTCTACCGCTCGGCTGCCGACCTCGGGGTTGAGCCTCACATCCGGCGCGCCGCGGACGGCGCCGGCAATCTGCTGTTTCTCGACCATCCCGGCGAATGCTGCCCCATGCTTGACCAGACCACTTGGGCTTGCCGCGCCTACGAACAGCGCCCAAAGACCTGTCGTGAGTTTCCCCGCAAGTTGGAACCCGGCTGCGCCATTTCAGAATGGATCACGCCGTGACGGCTGCCCGCCCGAAGATTTCAATCGCCACCGTCTTCACGAAGTTCCGTCCCATGGCCTGATAGCCTTCGGCGTCCGGATGCAGATCGTCAGGCAGCATTCCGGCGAGTTCCGGCCCGAACAGCTCCATTCCAGCAACGTAGTGGAGGTTCCGGTCGCCCCGTCCCTGCATCAAGGAAACCGCCTCGGCAACCTCGGCGCGCATGGCCGAAAGGGTGAACCCGACGGCATTCTCGGTGGCCTCCCGCGGCGGCGAATAGATGGGCGAGATAACGGCCAGCGGCGTGTCGGGGTGGTTTTCCCGCAGGATATGCACGAACCCGATTACGGCCGGCATGAAAGCGCGCAAGCCGATGCTGGCCGCGTTATACACGTTGATGCCAACTTTCATGGACAGGTAGTCGGCGGGCAGATCACGCATCATCCGCGCCACCATGGGCTCCAGATGGCAACCGCCGCCGTACCCCAGGCAGGTAAGGTTGAAATCACAGTCCCGGGCCGCAACGGCCGGCCAGGTCAGGCTCGGACTGGCGGCGGTGCGGCAATGAGTGATGGAGCTGCCGTAGGCGACCCAGCGCGGGCGCCGGTCGTCGTAAGGTTCCAGCGTGGCGCCGTCGGACAGTTCCAGCCCGCAAAGGCGAAACTCGCCATGCTGGGGCAGCCAAAGTTCCAGCAGCTTTTCGCCGGCGGGCAGGTTGTCAAATGCAAAACCATCTTGTCCTTGCAACGGCGCTGAGCCGTGCAACTTCCCGTCGCAGAACAGGTCGATAGGGCTGGATTCTTCGGCCGGCACAACACTGCCGCGGACCAACTCGGTGTCGCTGCGGAAGGAGATGCGCACGCCGGCAGGCATGGCCGCACGTTCGCGCAAGGCGTCGGGCGGAAACAGAGAACGATCTTCATAGGGAATGCGCCAGGGCATCCGCCACTGGTCGGTGTCGTGGAACGAAATCGCCCCCTGCCAGGTCAGACGGGGGTCATTGGGGCGGATGGTTTGGGGCATGACAGTCCTCCATTCACTCGGCGCGGGTTTCCGCAAAGGGGTTCCGTATGGTCAATCCTTGATTCTGTTGGCCGTCCTGCATATCTTCGCTGTAGAGGCTGGTGCAGCCGGCTTCCAGGGCCGCTGCTACCATGAGCGAATCGTAGAAGCTGAAATCGTATCGGGCCTGAACACGCAGGCCGTTCCGGTAGAGCTCCGGCGTCGGGTCGATTCGGTTGATTTGCCACAGTGGGATGAGTATTTCTTCCAGAAATTGGGCCAGTCGGTCAGAATCCGTCCCCAAAATTCTACCGACCACATTCAGCGCTTCCTGGACCACTTGGTAACTGATGCAACCCGTCTGGTTGTCCAAATTTTCCCGCACCAAGGCGTGGGCGCGAAGATACTTGTCAAGATTGATTTCATCGAACAGGTACACCAGAACGTTTGAGTCAATGAAGTTCTCAGCGCTCATTCATCTCGTCCCGTGTGAATTTACGCCCGCCCGTTTTAATATGTTTGCGCAGTTCATGAATGGCGGACATGGCGCGTTCCACGCGCCGTTTGTGTTCCTCGGGATCTTCTTCCTGCCGTTCGTCCCCTGCATAGTCCTCCAGCCAACTACGAAGGAGCTCTTTCAGGGTGGTTCCCTCCTTGGCCGCCTTGCGATTCGCGGCATCGACCAAGGCATCGTCGAAGACAAAGTTGATGTGCTTCATGCCGTACCCCCTTGCGGTGTGGGGATGTGAGTGAGGCCATTATACAAAAGCGCGCCGCAGCGAGCTCGGGGGAGTCGCCGAACTGGAATTGCCCTCTGATTTCCAGTATGATTGCCGAAAGACACCAACCTGTGGCTGCAGACTCCTGAAACAAGGAGAATTGTTGTGAAGTACGATGTTATCGTAATCGGCGCCGGCTCGGCCGGCTCCATCGTCGCCACCCGATTAAGCGAAGACGCCAGCCGATCAGTGTTACTGCTCGAAGCGGGCCCGGACTATCCGAACTTCGACCACCTTCCTGACGAGGTGAAGTTCGGCTACGCCACCACAACCGACGTGATGACCAGTGATCACAACTGGCAGTTCACCGGGCGCGGTACGGATAAAAACCCGGAGATCATGGTGCCGAGAGGCCGGGTGACCGGTGGGTCCAGCGCCATCAACGGCCAAATGTTCCTACGGGGCGTCCCCGAGGATTATGACGGGTGGGCCGCCCGGGGCAACGACCAATGGACTTTCCAGAACGTGATGGGCTGCCTTCGCCGGCTGGAGACGGATACTGACTTTTCCGATGACTTCCACGGCAACGACGGCCCCATCATCGCCCGCCGCTTCAAGCCCGAGGAATTCCTGCCGGCGCAAACGGCTTTTTACAACGCTTGCCGCGCACACGGTTTCGCCGACAGTCCCGACCACAACAGTCCTGACGCCTCCGGCGTCGGCCCGACGCCCTACAACAACCCCAACGGCATCCGCTGGAGTACCGCGCTGGGCTACCTTGACATGGCGCGGCACCGTCTGAACTTGACTATACGCCCCAACTGCACCGTCCACCGGGTGCTGTTCGACGGCAATCGGGCCGTCGGCGCGGTGGTCGAAACCGGCGGCGAGGTTTTCACCGTCGAAGGGGAACAGATAATCCTGAGCGGCGGCGCAATCGCCTCGCCGCATTTGCTGATGCTGTCCGGCGTGGGTCCCGCGGAACACCTGCGGAGCCTGGGCATTCCAGTAGTGCATGACAGCCCCGGCGTGGGCCAGAATCTCCGCGACCATCCCATTGTGCCGGTGACCTGGCGCACGAAGCCCGGCCACAGTTTCGACGGCTTGGCGCCGCGCAGCCAAATCTGCTTGCGCTACACGGCGGAGGGGTCGGATTTACGCAACGACATGATCATGATTTTCTCCTCCTACGCTACCGAGCAGGTCATCCGAGGCGGCGCCCGCATGGAACCGGTAGGCATCCGCGCCTCGGTCTCCATTTACCTGGCGGTGGGCGCCGGCGAGTTGACACTGCAATCCACGGATCCCCACCAGCAACCCTTCCTGAACTACAACTACCTGCAGGAGGAGTTTGACCGGAAACGGCTGCGGGACGGCGTTCGCATCGCCACTCAGTTGGGTGAGCATGGAGATTTCGCTGACATCATCCAGGAGCGCATCGACCCGCAGAGCGCCGACCTGGCATCTGACGACGCGCTGGACGACTGGCTCATGGGCATCGTGTCCACGGCACAACACATCTCCTGCACTTGCAAAATGGGACCGGACTCAGACCCGATGGCAGTGGTGGACCAGTACGGCCGGGTCAAGGGCTTGGAGAACATCCGGGTGGTGGACGCTTCCATAATGCCCGATTGCATCCGTGCCAACACGAACGTGACCACCATGATGATCGGGGAACGGGTTTCCGAGTTCATCCTGGGTGGGAATTAGAGGAGGCAAGCAATGGCAAACCGCGACGTTGAACTGATTGGCCATCTGATGCGGCGGGCCGGCTTCGGCGCCACCCGCGAGCAGTTGGAAGCCTACGCCGCGCAGGGTTACGAGGCAACGGTTGAGCAACTGCTTGACCAATCCAACGAGCGACGTATGGGGGACGACCTCATCCGGCGGTTCCACCCGGAGCTGTCCGGCATGATGGGAACCCTGGGCTCAGGAGAGAACTGGCTTTACCGTATGGTGACCACCACCACGCCGTTGCGGGAGAAGGTTGCCCTGTTCTGGCACGGCATCTTCGCCACCGGCTATCCCAAGGTCATTCACGGCAAGGCCCTTTCCGACCAAATCCGGATGTTCCGGTATCGCGGCATGGGTAGTTTCCGCGAACTGCTGGTGGAGCTGTCCCAAGATCCGGCCATGATCATCTGGCTGGACAACCAGGACAACCACAAGAACGCCATCAACGAAAACTACGGCCGAGAGTTGCTGGAACTGTTCTCAATGGGCGTCGGCAACTATACCGAGAACGACGTTCAGGAATGCGCCCGCGCCTTCACCGGCTGGACGCTGGGCAACCGGGAGTACATGGAGCTGCGCTCCATGCGCGATTCCGACTGGCCCTACGGACGGATCTCCTGGCACTTTGAGTTCCAGGAGGACGATCACGACGAGGGCGACAAGGAGTTCCTGGGTAAGCGGGGCGCGTTCAACGGGGACGACGTGGTGGACATCATCTGCCAGCAGGAAGCCACCGCCCGGTTCATCTCCCGCCACCTGTACAGCTTTTT
Organism: Dehalococcoidia bacterium; assembly: GCA_965197635.1. Classification (GTDB taxonomy): domain Bacteria; phylum Chloroflexota; class Dehalococcoidia; order Lucifugimonadales; family UBA3495; genus Bin87. Next base: position 385,591 of record CBDANN010000008.1, on the reverse strand, counting down.
CGTGGCCGACGAGCCGCCCGTTCCGGATTGGCCGTACACCGAACCACAAGACCCGGCGGCCCTCGACCTACTGGTCAAAGCGTATTTCGACAGCGGGTACAACATCGCCGCCATGCTGCGGACGCTTTTCAATGCGGATTTCTTCAAGAACGAATCGTCGTGGTATCGCAAGGTGAAAAGCCCGGTGGAATTGGTGGCCGGTGTGGTGCGGCTCACTGGCGAGTTTGACCGGCCCCGCAAGGAGATACTGGACCGCTACCAGCAGGCCGTGTTCATGGGGCAGTTCCTGAACAACCCCCCGAGCGTGGAGGGCTGGCACCAGGGTACCGATTGGATTGATACCGGATCACTGGTGGAGCGGATCAACTTCGCCTCGCAGCAACTCGGCGACGCCGGCAAACCGGGCGTCCAGACCATAATCGAGCGCATCGCCGGAGACCCGTCGGCCGGCTCGCCGGAACTGCTGGTTGACGCCTGCCTGGACCAGGTGGGCGCGATTGAGGTGTCGGAGGATACCCGCCGGGAGTTGGTTGACTTCGCCTCTGTGGCTGGCAGCACCGGGCTTGCCCACGTCGCCGAAGTTTTGCAAATGGTGGCGTCAACCCACGAGTTCCAGCGGGCGTAGTCGCGGCGAAGCAACGAGATTGCCACGCCGCGTTGGCGACGAAAAACGGATGAGCAGACCATGACAACCGTACAGAACACGCCGGAAATCCGGTTTCTTGAATATCGCATGACCTTGGGCATGACCACGATGGAGGGGCGCGGGTTCTACTACCCCACCGATACCGCCATCGCCGACGACGGGCGAATGTACGTTGCTAACCGTTCGCTGGAAAACGTCACCCGAGGCGTGCGCGTCACCATGTGCGACATCGACAGCGAGTACTACGGCACTTTCGCCGCTTACGGCCAATCTCCCGGCCAGTTCATTTGGCCCTCCGCCTGCACGCTGGACAGCCGGGGGCGAGTGTACGTCAGCGACGAGGCTACGCACCGCATCTCAGCATTCGACCGGGAAGGGGCGCTGTTGTCCACCTGGGGCGAGCACGGCTCCGGCGAAGGGCAATTGGATAGCCCGTCGGGCCTGGCCTTTGACAGCGAGGACAACCTCTACGTCGCGGACACCTACAACCACCGGGTTCAGAAGTTCACGGCAGAGGGTAGGTTTTTGACGTCCTTTGGGCGCGAGGGGTCCGGGTACGGTGAGTTGAACCTCCCCTGGGGCCTAACCGTGGGCGGCGACGGCAGCGTGTACGTCGCTGACTGGGGCAACGACCGCATCCAGAAGTTCGCGCCGGACGGGACGCATCTGGCATCCTACGGCGGCGGCGGCCGGGGCGACGGCGAATTTCATCGTCCATCCGGCGTGGCCGTTGATGCGGCTGGCTACATCTACGTGGCGGACTGGGGCAACGAAAGGGTGCAGGTGTTGGACGCCGATGGCGGCTTCGTGCAGAAGCTGCGGGGCGAGGCCACATTGTCCGCGTGGGCCGCCAATTTCCTGGCGGTCAACGTAGAAGAGGGCGAGGCTCGCTCACGGGCCAACCTGGAACCCGACATTGACTACTTCTTGGACGAACCCCACGAGGAATCGTCCCACATTGAAAAGTACTTCTGGTCTCCAGTATCCATCAAACTGGACCGGGAGGGCAACCTGTACGTCACCGAGAGCAACCGGCACCGCATCCAGGTGTACCGGCCCGCCGCAACAGGAGGATAAACCCGATGACTTCCACCAAGAAGGAACGGTCGGTAGTGGTGATCGAGTTGCAGGGCGGCAACGACGCCCTGAACACCGTCATTCCCTACAACAACCCGCTCTACTACGACTTCCGTAACAACGTGGGCATACCGGAGAGCGAGGTGCTGCACCTGGACGGGGAGGTGGGCTTCAACCCCAACCTTGCTCCGGTCAAGCACCTGTGGGATCAGGGCAAGTTCGCCGTCATCAACGGCATCGGCTACCCCAACCCCAACCGCTCCCACTTCCGTTCTCGCGATGTCTGGTACACGGCAGAATCGGAAAAGATCGGGGCGGAAGGATGGCTGGCCGCGGCCATCCGCGACCTTGACACTCGAGGCGAGAACGTGCTGACCGGCGTGAACTTCGGGCGCGGGCTGCCCCGGGCCATGGTAGCCAGGGGCGTGCCGGTGGCGTCGGTGGCGAACCTGGAGACCTACGGACTGATGCCGGACATCCAGGACGAGAAGTCGCGGCAGTACGCCCTGGAGGCGTTCAGCCGCATCTATGGGCCCACCGAGAGCAAGGACGTAGTTGCTCAAGTCCTGTCCGAGACCGGCTCCAACGCGCTGAAGGGCGCTGACCGGCTGCGAACCGCGCCGGAGTTGTATTCGTCCACCGTTGAATACGCCGACACTCCCATCAGTCAATCGCTGAGGAACATGGCCCAGGTGATGTCAGCGGGGCTGGGCACTCGGTTTTACTACACTCAGCACGGGAGTTTCGACACCCACAGCAACGAGCTTCCCGCCCACGCCAAGCTGTGGACGGACGTGTCCACCGCCATCGCCGACTTCACCAGCGACCTGGAAGAGCACGGGCTGGCGGACGATACGCTGATACTGGTGTTCTCCGAGTTCGGACGGCGCATCAAGGACAACGGCACGGGCACCGACCACGGTTCCGGCGGAGTGGCCTTCGTCACCGGTGGGTCGGTGAACGGCGGGCTGTACGGCGAATACCCGTCGCTGCGTCCCGAGGATCACTCGGAGGGCGACCTGCATTTCACCAACGACTTCCGCTCCACCTACGCCACCATCCTCAATCGGTGGTTGGAGCTGGACCCGATACCCATCGTCCACGGCGATTACGAGCAGTTCGGCTTCCTGTAAGCCACGGCTGGTCTGCCGGGGGTATATCGTCAGAAACAGGATTTACGGGATTACGGGATTTCCAGGATCAAGCGTTGTAATCCCGTAATTCTCCAGATCTTGAAAATTCTGCTTCTGACGGTCAACATTGGAATCTAGTTGCCCCACACCTCCCCGACCACTTCCACCACCAACTCCGGCTTGCGCCAGATCCTACTCCTCCAAGTACTTGTCGCCCCACTTGTCCAAATACACGACGTCAGACAGCGGCCCTCGGCGCACCGGGCCGAAGTTGCCCATGGGGTAGCCGATGGGCAGGATGGCGTAGGAGTGGACGCCCGGCGGCAGTCCCATGATCTCCTCCACCTCTTTCTCGTGGCGCAGGTGGCGGCTGGTCAGCGTCGCACCGAGCCCGAGGGCGCGGGCGGCCAGCAGCATATTCTGTACAGCAGGGTAGATCGACGCCCCGGATGATCGCGTGGGTGGTTCTTCCCCGTCGTCCTGGCAGGCCACTATCCAGACCGGGGCCTCGTGGTAATGCTCGGTGAGGTATTCCACTGCGTCATGCTGCCGACGATACCGGCCGGGGCTGGAGCCGGGCGGCGGCGCGCTGCCTCGGTAACGCGGTCCCACCACTTCATCGAAGGCCTTCTGATACCATTCCTGCACCTGTTCCTTGATGCTGCGGTCCTTGATCACCAGAAACCGCCAGCGCTGGGTGGCGCCACCGTTGGCGGCGTACTGGCCGGCTTCCAAAATACGATGCACCAACTCGTCCGGCACTGGGTCGGGCTTGAGGCGGCGCATGGCTCGGGTCGTTCGCATAATGTGAAATAGTTCGGTGCCTTCGGTCATCACATTTACTCCTCGTCTTCAAAATCGGGGCGGACGTTTTTCCAGGAATGCGGTCATGGCTTCATGTGGGTATGGCGTGGCGAACCCCAGCGCGAATGTCTTGATGGTGTATTCTGCCGAATCCGCTTCCCCCAACTCCAGCCACTTGGCGACGATGTCCTTCTGCGCAGCCAGGACGTAGCGGGCCATTCCCAGGAACTGCCGGGCCGTATCCATCGCCGCATCGTGCACACGGTCGGCGTCCACCACTTCGTCCACCAGGCCGATTCGCAACGCCTCGGCAGCGTCGATGATCTCGCCCGTGAGCAGCATCTTGCGCGCCCGGCCCAAGCCCACGGTGGGCGGCAGCAGCGATGCTTCGATCACCGAGGGCAGGCCCACCCGTACCTCGGGCAGGCCGAATATTGCGTCATCCGACGCGACGCGGATGTCGGCGGCGAGGGCCAGCTCAAGCGCACCACCCAGACAAGGCCCTCGTATCGCGGCGACCACCGGCACAGGCACGTCCAGCAGGATACGGGCGGCGCGGTGCAGGTCACGGATGAAATCCTCCGCCGTCCGCGGCGTCAAGTCTTTCATCTCGTGGAGGTCGACGCCGGCCGAAAATGCCCGGTCGCCGGCGCCTCGCAGCACGATGGCCCGCAGCGTTTCGTCCTCGCCGCATTCAACCACCCGCTGATGCAGGGCTCGGAACACGGCGAGGCCGAGCAGGTTCAGGTGCGTGCGGCCATCAATGGAAAGGGTGGCGATGCCGTCCTGCCGTTCCAATATGACGCTCGTGGACACGTTGGCCTCCATGCCGCGAAGCAGTTACGTGCCGGCGGCCACGGCGACCGACACTGATGCAGGTTCGGCAACGGCACCTTCGATAAAGCGCAGAACCTCAAAGTTGAAGATGTCGGGCTTCTCGAAATAGACGGAGTGGCCGGCTTCCGGCACCCGCAGCAGGCGCGCGCCGGGGATGGCGCTGGCGCCGGCCTCGATGACTGGGGGCGGCGAAAGCTGGTCATCCTCGCCGACGAAGAAGAGGGTCGAGACGTTCAGGTTGGCCAGGTCCGCCGCGCCGGGGCCGGCGGCCATCCCTCCGGGCGGGTTGTGCCGGGGCGGGTTGGTGCGGGATACCTGGAGGTACAGGTTGGCCAGGTTGGGGTGGCGCTGGACGAACAGCGGGGCCACGGCGCGGAAACCGATTTCGACGCCGTTGGCGCTGGGGTTGGCGGCCTGTTGCTCGGCCCAGACGCGCTGCTGCTCCAACACCTCCGGCACGTTCATCCCGCCCACCGTGTCCGCCATCACCAGGGTCTTGACGCGATGGGGGTAGGCGACGGCGAAGCCCAGCATGGTGCGACCGCCCATAGACTGCGCGACCAGATGCGCCGAGTCAATCCCGAGATGATCCAGCAGACCACGCAGGTCGTCAACGAACGAGTTGGCGCCGGGCCCGTCCGGCAGATCATACGAGTGGCCGAAGCCGCGATGGTCGAAGGTAACGCAGCGATACCGCTGGGCGAAGAAGGGTATCTGCTGCCACCAGCTGAGCAGATTGCCGCCGGCGCCATGGGCGAACACAATAGCGTCGCTTTCTCCGTAACTCTGATAGTGGAGGTCGATCCCGTTGATTCTCGCGCTGCTCACGTTGCACCTCCGGGTTGGGCAAAGAGGAAAAGTGGATAAAATTGCCGGGATTCTAGCACGGATTGCGGATCGGAAAAGGCCGAGCGGCCGCTTTGCGTGCATCGCCAACGTAACAGTTCAGAGTTGAGGGGAAGCGAGCAGTTGTTGGCAAGCGGAGAGAGGATTGAGACCTTGGGCTCGCCAGGTGCCGAAGATCGAGGCTAGGGTCATCTTGGTCTCGGTCCCCCGCTCCGAGCGGGTGCCACCACTGACCTTCCGGCTGATCACCACTGGGCGCAGGCTGCGCTCGGCGGCATTGTTGTCCGGTGGCACCTCCGGATGAGCCACGAAGACGAAGAGTTCCTTGATGTGGTTCTCCATGCGTCGGCACAGTTTGGCTTGTGCCGCCGACGGGTCATCCAAGAAGGGACGGCAGAGGGCCAAGAGGCGTCTTTCCAGGACCAGTTGGGCAGCGCGCCGCTGCTGCTCTGCCGGGTGGGTGAAGGCTTTGGCCTGGCAATAGAGTTGATGTATGGCATCGGCCCACTGGGACAATCGGTGATCGTCAGGGTAGAGGACGCGGAGGTCGTGGATGTCCCGTAGCAGGTGGGCCCAGCAGCGTTGTTTGGGGCCGTCATAGTGGTGGTAGGCGGCGTAGAAGTCGCTGACCAGCACGCCAGCAAACTCATCGCCCAGCACTTCATCCACCACCGCCTTACCACGGTTCCGTCGCAGGAAGTACCGCAGGTCAGGGGTGCTGAAAGTCCACACGTAGCCGTTGTGTCCGTCCTCCCGCCAGCCGGTCTCGTCGGCGTGGACCACCGGACTGCCGCGGATCCGTTCCAGAATGCCCGCCAGTTCCCGCTGCGCTTGGCCCGCCACTTTGCGCGTGGCGTCCACGATGGCCCCCAGGCTGAGGTGCAGCCCATGTACCGTGTCCAGGTACCATTGGATGGTGCGGCAAGGCAGCCGAGCCTCCTCCCGGAGCGCGGCAATCAGGCTGACAACGTTCACCCCCAGACGCTGCTGGCCCAGCGCCGCGCCCTCCAGTTGCGCTGTGGGAGTACAGCCCCGTTGGCGCCGGGGACAGGTGCGGGTGATGTAAACGTGCTCGGTAACCTGCACCGGCACCTGGGGCAGATCGATCACTTCCCGAGTACGCTGGGTCCAGCCGCCGGACAACTGGGTCCCGCAGTCGGGACACTGCTCCACCACATGCTCCACCCGCTGGGTGGGCGTCATGCGGGTCCGGGCGAAACCGTGGGGCCGCGGCTTGCGGGGCTGCTTGGGCTCGGCCGGTTTCCGGTCGGCTTTGGGCTTCAGGCCCGGCATCCGTCCGGAGCCTTTGGCTTTGGCCCGCCCTTCCGGCTGGGCGATCCGCTTCTCCAGCCGTTCGATGATGGCTTGCTGCCGGAGGATGATGTCGATCAGCACATCCCGGTCGGCGGTGGTGAGGTCGATTTCATGCTTCATGGACCCAACTTGACATAAACAGGCCAAAGGCCGCCAGCCATCGACAAACAACTTTTCAGCAATTCACCTCACCAACTCTGAACAGTTACTCGCCAACCGTCCGGTTGCCCCCACGCGAACGCCCGCATAAACTATCCGTCGTCGCCGGCCACGACGCGAGTCGATAGCGAACCATACGACAGCGCCTGATACGGACCCCATATATCTGAAATACGGCTGAAACTTGTGATGAGTCGATTGGTCAATTTCTCCGCTTCCCTGGTGAATTCCGCCTGGTTCGAATACTTCATTATCGGCGTCATCATCGTCAACGGCATCCTGCTCGGTCTGGAGACTTTATCTACGATCAACCGGCTCTACGGGGATTGGCTGGAACTGGGCAACCAAGTAGCCCTTGCGATTTTCGTCGCGGAGGCAATCCTCAAGATGCTGGCCCTGTGGCCGCGTTTCTGGCGTTACTTCCGCGAGGGCTGGAACTTCTTCGACTTCCTGGTCATCGTCTTTGCGCTGATACCCGCAACCGGCCAGTTCGCCATGATTGCCCGGTTGGCCCGGCTGCTCCGAGTGGTACGCCTCATTTCGGCGATCAGGGATTTACGGCTGATAGTGGCGGCGTTGGTACGTTCCATCCCCAGCGTGGGCCACGTGAGCATGCTGATGAGCATTGTGGTGTACATCTACGCCATCATGGGTTACCACCTGTTCCACGAGCACGACCCGGACAACTGGGGAAGCCTGGGGATAGCGCTCCTGACGCTGTTCAACATCATCACCCTGGACGGCTGGGTGAATGTTATGGAAAGCGCCATGAAGCATTATCCGCTGGCCTGGCTGTATTTTATGAGCTTCGTGGTGGTGGGCACCTTCGTGGTGATTAATCTTTTCATCGCAATCATCATCAACAGCCTCGACGAAGCCAAGAGCGAACGGCCGCGAGACACCGAAGGCCCGGTCTCCCGTGAAGATCTGCTGCGTGAACTGCGCGCCGCCAGGGAAGCACTCAACAGGGTGGAAAAACGGCTACAGGAAGGGAATGGGGAAGACAAAATGAGCAGCTGACCCGTGGTCCTCTCGTCGCGGGCGGGCCGGTAATGGGGAGTATGACTGCCGCGCCGGCTCGCAGGTCAAGATCTGGAGTGTCGGGTCAGCAGTTTGTTGTAGAATTAGCTGACAAATCGGGCCGCCCGCGCCAAAATATCGGGTGGTTCACGGACGGAGACAGCCATGTCGCAATTGATGACCGGCAAGCAGGCCCTTTTGGAGATGCTCAAAGCCGAAGGGGTGGACTACATTTTCGGCAACCCCGGCACCAGCGAAGGGCCAATCATCGACCTGCTGGGCGACTACCCGGAATTGCGCTACATCCTGGCGCTGCAGGAAAGCGTCGCCGTTGGGATGGGCGAGGCCTATGCGCGGGCGACGGGACGGGCTTCATTCGTGAGCCTGCACGTGGACAGTGGCCTGGCCAACGGCATCGCGCTCATGCTGGACGCCCTCAACACCGGGACTCCTATGGTAGTGACCTCCGCCAACTACGACATCCGGAAGGTGAACGAGACCATCACCGACCTGGCGGACCTGGTCAGGCCGGTAACCAAGTGGGCGGTGGAATTATCGCAACCGGATCAGATACCCAGCGTCATCAGGCGGGCGTTCAACGAGGCCAACAGCCACCCCAAAGGGCCGGTGTACGTGGGCTTCACCTCCAACGCCCTGGAGGGTATGGCGGAGATGAACATCGTGCCGTCCCGTCCGGTGTACGATGCGCCGCGCCCCAGCGCCGAGGGCATCGCCGAGGCAGCGTCGCTGTTGTTGGACGCCAGCCGGCCCATGATGCTGGTGGGTGACCGGCTCTCCGACGACGGAGCAGTGAACCAGGCGGTAGAACTCGCCGAGCTGATGGGCCTGCCGGTGTACCAAGCAAGAGGAGCCGAGGTGGCTTTCCCGACCACCCACGAGCAATTTTTGGGCGCTCTCTCACTTCGGGTCAGCGAACAGAGGGCCGTGCTGCAAAGGGTTGATCTGGTGCTGGCAGTCGGCTCGGACCCGTTCGAGGAACTTTTCTACTGGGGAGACGTGATCCTGCCGGCCGAAGCCACGCTGGTCCACATCGACCCGGACCGCAGCCGCATCGGCCGCTCGGAACCCACCGACGTGGGCATCGTGGGCCACTGTGGACTGGCGCTGGAAGACCTGATCGCGGCCTTGAAAGAGCGGCTATCGCCGGGCGATCTGTCGGAAATCGAGGAACGCAAACGTTCGGCGGCAGACGAAAGACGGAGCAGTAGAGACGCCTTCGAGGAATCGGTGGCCGAGAAGTGGGACCATAAGCCGATGACGCCCGCACGTATGATGGCGGAGTTGGCGGCTGCCATCCCCGACAACGCCGTGGTGGTTGACGACTCCATCAGCAACCGGGGGGCCATGCGCCATTATTTCCAGGGCAAACGGCGGGGCGACCTTCGGGGCTACCGGGGTCAGTCCATCGGCGGCGGGATGGGGACCACCATGGGCACCCAGTGCGCGAATCCAGACCGGCCCGTGTTCGGCGTCATCGGCGACGGCAGCGCGATGATGACCATTCAAGGGCTATGGACGGCAGCCAACGACAACATTCCGTGCGTATTCGTCATCTGCAACAACGGGATGTACCGAGTGCTTAAGGTCAACTTCAACGTGTACCAGAAAGACGTGCTGGAACTGCCGGAAACCTCAGGCGGCCAGTTGCTGTACTCCGATTTCGGCACGCCCTTCGATATGGCGGCCATCGCCAACAGCATGGGCGTCCACGGCGAACGCATCACCGAACCGGCCGACATCAAACCGGCGGTGGATCGCGCGATCGCTTCGGGCAAACCGGCGCTGCTGGACATGGTGATCGACGGCGCTTTGTAGCCGCATATCACTGCGGCTGGCCACATATAGGAGAGCACCTTCATGCGTACCAACACCACGAAAGCCAAGCTCAACGAAGGTCAGGTAGTATTCGGAGCGATCATCACCCGCTACGCGCCCGACATGGTGGAGATATTCGGCGCCCTGGGCTACGACTTCGTGATGATCGACTGCGAGCACGGGCCGGCCAATCTGGATCAGGTTGAGCACATGGTTCGCGCCGCCGAATCCTTCGGCATCACGCCAATAGCCCGCATTCCCGACCATTCGGATCAGACCATCCTGCGGTTCCTGGATCGTGGGTTGCAGGGGATCATCGTGCCTCACGTCAACTCGGGAGAGCAGGCGGCGGCCATCGCCCGGGCCGCCCGCTACTATCCTGATGGCTACCGGGGCATGGGCGGCGGCCGGGCGCAAGACTACGGCATTGGGGTCAGCAGGGACGAAGCAACGGCTTGGGTCAACTCCCAGGTGTTGGTGATTCCCATGGTGGAAGACGTAGAAGCTGTGGGGAACCTTGACGACATCTTGCAGGTTTCGGGAGCCGACATACTCCACGTAGCGGCGTCAGACTTGGGCCAAAGCATGGGAAACCCCGGAGTCGCCGAAGTCCGCCGGGTGATGAGCGAGGTGGTACCCCGAGTGCGAGCCGGCGGCAAACACGTCGGAGTAGGAGGGAACAACCCGGCGGATACGGCAGGCGTGGCGGAGTTCATCAAGCTCGGCGCGAATTTCGTCACCGTTTCCGGCTGGGGCCTGCTGCGTATCGGCGCTGAGGACTTCCTCAAGAATGTCAACGCGGCTTTGTAAGAGTAACTGTTCAGACTTGCGGGGATCTACGGGTCAAACCGGCCCCTCCGGGGTGAAAGTCAAGCACGGGATTTCGGCAAAGCCTGTTCAGATCCCCTCAAACGTGAACAGTTACTTGTAAGAGACACTCGCCACGACTCCGGCCCGTTTTCATCCACCGGAGCGCCCAAGACCCAACCCCGACCGTGCGACGGCCATCAACGCCGCCGCAACCACGGTTAGTGCGGCCATAACCAGAAACGCCTCCCGGTAGCTGCCGGACGCGTCGTAGGCGATCCCGGCAGCCAGCGGCCCGACGGCAAACCCCAACACTTGGGATGCCCGACCTACTCCGTGAATGGCTCCCAAAGACTCGCGGCCGTAATCGCGGGCCCACATCAGCGGCGCCAGCGTGTTGATGCCGGTGCTCGCCAGCCCTTGCAGAATAGCGAACGTGTAGGTCTCAAACAGAGTGTCGGCGGATACCAGGAGAACCAATGCCCCGGCGGCCAGCATATACAGCGCCACCATCACCCAACGGGGATGGACCCGGTCCGCAACCACCCCGGCCAGCAAAGCTCCCGCTGCCCCAGAGATGGACATGACGCTGATGGCCGCCACTGCCGCGGCCGCACCAATCCCCTGCTCGGTCAGGTAGGGAACCAGGTGCAGACCCGGCCCCGCCATCGCGTTGCTGCCCAGGAACAGCGACACCAGGGCCAACCAGAATTCGGAGGTTCTTGCCGCCTCTTTCAGCGTGAACGACCGTCTTTCCGAGACAACACCAACGCCTCCAGGACTGCCCGGCTTGGCGGAAGTACCCGACCCGCCGTCGATCACCAAGCCCAAATCTTCAGGCTGTCGCCGCACCCACAAAGCGCAGGGTACCACCCCCATAACGAGCATCACAGCTGCCAACCCCTGCCATGCCGAGCGCCATCCCCATTGAGAAATGACTATCTGGGCCAACGGAGCCAGGACTATGACGCCGGCAGTTTCGGCAAAAAATACGAGACCGGTCGCCCGGCCTCGGTATCGCTGGAACCATTTTCCCGTGGCGACGGACGTACCGATTTTAACTCCGCCCTGGTCGGCAATTCTGGATGCCGTAAAGGCCAGGTAGAACCCCAGCAGAGTTTGCACCACCGAAAGGTACACGCAGCCCAGTGCGATCACCACCCCGCTCACCGCCAGGACAATCCTGGAACCCAACCGGTCCACCAACCGCCCGACGAAGGGGGCCAGAGCCGCTCCCAACACGGCACCCACGGTAGTGGCGCCCGCGATTTCGGTGCGACCCCAGCCGAACTCGTCGGACATTGGGACGACAAATATGGTCAGTATCGAGATCGCGGAAGCGGCATTGGAGAAGCCAATGGCCCCGGTCGCCGCGGCAACAACCCAACCGTAGTACAACGGTTTACGGCTAGGTTTCATGGAGCAGCCGGTCTGCTGATCGGTTGGGAATCGTCGTAAGCAGAGCTTTGGTGGTTGGGGGATTCTCGCAGTTGGAGTCGTCCAATAGATGATACCTGCCAATCCCGCTGTCTAAACCAAATCAGCGACCCCAGGGAATCCGCCAGAGCAACGTAGCTGACCAGACAGCCGGCAACGGGACACCGTCGCGTGGCAAGGGCCTTTCTACGAACCCGCCGGGGCGGACCACCGGGTGTTCCCCTCCTGCATCTCAAAAGGCGGCGAAGTCGCGGAGACGTAGATGAGATTTTCCTCTCCGATGTTGCGGATAGAGTGGCTCGTTTCGGGCGGCACCAGGACCGCCGTGCCGGGCCCGACTTCTTCCACCTCTTCGCCGACCCTCATCGCGCCCCGTCCCTGCACAATCACGTACACCTGCTCCCGTCCCTCGTGAGAGTGGACGGCTTGTTCGCTGCCCGGCTCGCCTTCAACCCAGGTGACGGCCAGATTCTCGGACCCGAACTGGCCCGAAGCCAATAGCAGGTGCGATACCTGCCCTCCACGATGATTCCGTGGACTCCGGTCCAAAGTCTGTATGTTCATCAGCAAGACCTCCCGTTGAGCGATAGCCAACCCGTTACGTCGGCTCTCGTCTTGTTTTCCGCGCAAGCATGTCCCAGTACTTGATACCAGGGAAGTACCAGTCCGCTTCCCATCCTAACATCAAGCAAGGGGACTGAAACCATGACGGTCAACATGACGGAGCAATGAGGGTAGCGTTCCGATTTAGGTGGTTTCCGTCCGTAGGGGCGAATGGCCATTCACCCCTACCCGCACTGGCAACGGCATCTATGGAATCAAACCACCTAATACGGAACGCTACCAGCAATGAGGTTGACACTTGCCGCCCTCTGCGGTCTCACGATGGCCGACCCCTCTGACGGCCTCTTTCGGCTGGGGCCATTTTCCCTGGGGTCCAGGTAGGCCAGGCCGTCCGCAGCCGTGCCGGAGCATGGCAAACTAGCGCATTTCTAAAAATTCATTCAAACGCGATAGCCCTGGGTTTCGGAGCCGCTCCCTACTTTATGTCTGGCGCGGTGCTATTATAGGGGCCGAAACGGCTGTGACTGCTCAAATGTCAAGGAGGACACAGGAAATGGCGACAGGCACCCATGCGTGGACGGAAGAGTTCGTGGAGGTTGCGGGGGTCAAACTGCAGATGGTCCGGGGAGGCAGCGGTACCCCCCTGCTGATTCTCCACGACGAATTCGGGCACCATGGCCAACTCCGGTACCACGATGTCCTGGCCCAGGAGCACAGTGTGTACATACCGTCGCATCCCGGTTTTGGAGCGACGGAGCGCCAGGATTGGGTGATGAACATCCGCGACCTGGCCGGCTGGTATCTGGAGGCCATCGACGATCTGGGGTTGGGCCAGGCGAACCTGATGGGCTTCTCCCTGGGCGGTTGGCTGGCCGCCGAGATGGCCTCGATGTCGCCTGACCTGTTCAACAAACTGGTGCTGGTGGGTCCGGCGGGTATCCGTCCGCCCACGGGCGAGATTTTCGATATGTTCCTAGTCGTGGCCGAGGAATATCTGACCACCGGCGTCCACGATCCTGAAAACACCCCTGAGTTCAGCCAGATTTGCCCCGAAGAGCCTTCCGCAGAGCTGGCCGAGGCTTGGGCGGTGGCGCGGGAAGAGGCTTGCCGGCTCAGCTGGCGTCCGTATATGCACTACCTGGGCTTCCCCAACCTCGTCCACCGCCTCAAGCGCGTACCCACCCAGATCATCTGGGGACGTGAGGACAACATCGTCCCGGTTTCAGCGGGGCAGGCGTACCACGATTCCATCCCCGGCTCCCGACTGGACATCCTGGAGGGTTGCGGCCATCGCCCGGAGATTGAAAAGACCGATGAATTCATCGGCTTGGTGAAGCAGTTCCTGTCGTCCTAGAACGTGGTTGCATTCAGTCATCGCCCTATTTGACCGCGCGTTGACAAGGTATCCCTACAATTCCGGGACGGAGCGACAAGTGACCACCACTTCAATACAGGACCGCGTGCGCGGGCTTTTTACCGATGCCCGCGAGGTCCACGTCCAAGCCATCGAACGTCTTGACAGCGGCGACATCCGCGACGCGGCAGAGAAAGCCTGGTGTGCCGCCAAGCGGGCCACCGACGCCCTCATCCTGGCCCGCACCGGCGAAGAACCGGTGACCACCGCACGCACCACCGACGGGCTGGACGGACTGGCAGACCGGGAGTCAGCCGCGCAAAGCCTCCTGGGACGCTATTACAGCCGCCTGGGGCAACTCCACGGCGCCTGCTTCTACGACAAACGCTGCAACCCCCAGACCGAACGGCGTATCAGAGAAACCGCCCAGTACATCAGCGACGCCGAAGTTTTGGCAACCCAATAACGCATCACCCATTATGGTAAAATTCGCGCGTAGCCGGAGCCGCAAGGAGAAGCATCATGTTCATTGGATATTTCACGGAAAGGCCGTACCAGGACCCCAAGTCCGGGTACTTTGGCGCCACTGGCAAGTCCATCATGGACCTCAACGTCAGCAACGACATCTACGATGCCGAGCTGGGCGCGCAACTTTACAACCGTTACCTCGACGAGAAACTCTACGCGGAGGAGATGGGCTTCGACGGCCTGATGCTCAACGAACACCACAGCACGCCCTTCTGCATGGGCGGCGCGATGAACGTTGAGGCCTCCGTCCTGGCCCGCATCACCAACCGCGCCAAGATCGTCCTTCTGGGAAACATCCTCCCGCTCTGGGACGACCCGCTGTGGCTGGTTGAGCAACTGTCCATGATCGACATGATTTCCCACGGCCGGCTGGTTTCCGGCTGGGTGCGTGGCACCGGTCGCGAGAGCGTGGCCCACAACATTGAACCCCACTACAACTGGGAGCGGTTCAAGGAAGCCCATGAGCTCATCGTCAAGGCGTGGACCACCCCCGGCCCCTTCCGCTGGGAGGGCAAGCACTTCCACTTCCGACACGTCAACCCCTGGGTCAAGCCTTACCAGAAACCCCATCCGCCCATCTGGTTGCCGGGAGTGGTCTCCCGCGACTCACTGATCTGGGCCGCCGAGCAACGTATACCCTACATCATGCTCGCTACCGAGATGGAACCCACCAAGGCAGCGTTCCAGATTTACCACGACACCGCAGCAGAGCTGGGCTACGAGTCCGGCCCCCAGAACATCGGCTACCTGTGGAAGGTCCACGTTGACGAAACCGAAGAGCTGGCCGAACAGACGGGCCGCAAGTACGTGCAGGGGCCCAGCAACCCCTTCCTGGCCGGCAACGAAGGAACCACCAACCAGGCCCTGCTGCATCTCCCCGGCCTGACCTCCCGGCGTCGGGTGCTGCCCACCACGGAGGTTGCCACCGCGGCCCGGGGCGGCAGCGCCGGACCCGGGGGCGTATTGTCCCGTCCCTACGAGCAGCAGGTCGAGGACTACACCATCATCTCCGGCACGCCGGACACCGTGATCCCCAAAATCCGCCACGTCCTGGAGACCATCCGCCCCGGCAGCATCTTCTTCTGGGACGGCGACGGCGCGATGACCCACGACGACGCCATGCGCAGCCTGCGCCTGATGGGACAGGAAGTGCTGCCCGCCGTCCGTGAGATGGCCAAGGAGCTGGAACTGCCCGGGCCCTTCGAGGTTGATCCGGCCACCGGCCAGCCCTACGTGGCCCAAACCAACGGCGCTCCGGCAGCCCCGGCGGAAGTCACGGCGGCCGACTAAACCGGATCCGACCGACCCAAACGACCGGTAATTTGGCGGCCTCTCCCGATCTTGGAAGAGGCCGTTTATTATGGACAAGACGGAGCGAGTATGCCGACACTAGACCCGAATGGCGACCGGTTCCATTATCACGTGGACGACTTCTCCGACCCCTGGCGTCCGGTTGCTCCGGTGCTGCTCCACCACGCCGCCGGGGGGAACCTGCATCGCTGGCGGCCCTGGGTGCCCACGCTGGCCCGGCGCTCCGCCGTGGTGCGCTTCGATATGCGGGGACACGCCGGTACTCCGCCGCCGGCCAAAATGCGGTACGTGCTGACGGAACTGGCCGCCGACATCGCCCGGATGATGGACGGCTTGACTATTGACAAGGTCCACCTGGTTGGGGCTTCGGCCGGCGGCATCGTCAGCCTGCGTTTCGCGCACGATTTCCCGGATCGGCTGCACAGCCTGACGTTGGTGGCGTCCACCCCGAGACTGGCCCGCATGGGGGCCAGCATGGACACCGGAGCGTGGGGGCGCATACTAGCGGAGGAAGGCACTCGCGCCTGGTTACTGGCTGATTCGGACAAGCGATTCGGGCCCAACACCAACCGCGACGTAATGGAATGGTACGCCGACGAAGGGGCCAAGACCCCCGCGCCGGTGGTGATGGCGCTGCAAGCCTGTCTGCTGGCCGAAGACCTGACGCTGCTGCTGCCGGCGATAACGGCGCCGACCCTGATACTGGCCGCCGCACAGGACGACATCACTCCGCTGGAATCCCAAGAACTTATGGCCCAGCGGATACCCAATGCCACGCTGGAAGTAATTGACGGCGTGGGCCACAACATGAAGGTGGAGATACCCGAAACCCTGGCGAGCAAGACGCTGGATTTCATCACGCGCATCGACGACGAATAGCCAGAATTTTCGGTTTTCCTCTTGGTATTTGCGAGCGCGGGGTGGCAATCTCGTCGCAATGGACCCGGGTGTTGAGAAGACTGCTTGGTCCGGCGAGATTGCCACGGCGCTACGCTCCTCGCAATGACAACCACAAGGCCCTGGCGGACGGCAGGCCAATACTTTTCGCCAACACGGAGCAACCATAGCATGGATGACCTGCAAGCAATCGCGGAACTGGTGCGTCAATATGTTCACCGGGGCCATTTTGAGCTGGCCGAGGGGAAGACCACCCACTGGTATATCGACGGTCGCGCCTTGCTGCTCTCGCCCCAGGGCGGTGTCCTCGCGGGGCGCGGGGTCGCCGGACTGCTTGACGACGATGTTCGCTGCGTCGGCGGGCCGGTGACGGCGGCCATTCCGGTAGTCTCCGCCATCGTGCACCAGTCGCCCATACCTCGCTGCGGGTTTTACGTCCGTGGGGAAGCGAAGGGTCATGGCCTGCTCAACCAGATTGAAGGCAACCTGGAACGGGAGGTCGCAATCGTGGATGACACCTGCGCCACCGGCGGGTCGCTCATCAAGTGCATTGAGGCCGTGGAGCGCGCCGGCAGCGTCGTCAGGCAAGTCGTCGCCGTTTTCGACCGGGACGACGGCGGGGAACGCATCCGGCAGCTGGGCTACGATTATCGATACCTGCTTAGGGTGGTGGACGGCGAACCGCAACTGCCGACCAGCAACGGGTACGTTTGATTTCGACGCTTTTGTTGCGGAAACGGGGCGACCGCGCTACGCTCCCAACGATGGTGGGCGTGGGCGATGCGTTTTGTCGAAGCGGTTACGCATGAGCGGTCAGCAGTCCGTCGATGTTATTGCGAAGATCGGCAGAGTCGTGTCAATGTCATAGCCATAACTTCATCGGCTATGATTGGGTACGCGGAGCGTCTTACCCGCGCTCGGGTACGAATTTGGTTACTGGATATGGCGGTCCGCTAGAGGTGGAATTGATGGCGCGCATAACCGGATGGATCGTTGCCTGTGGGCTCATCGTGCTCCTGGCGTCCCTGCTGGGATGCACCAAAGAAGTGGTACGGGAAGTGGAGGTAGTTCGGGATGTGGAGGTGGTGGTTACGGCCACACCAGGGCCGGGTTCCGGCCAGCCCGCCGCGCCTGTCCAGCCACCGGCGGCCGGCCGACCCACCGCACCCGCCCAACCTGCCGCAACAGCCCAGGCTCCCCAACCGACAGCGACGAGCTCCGATGATGGGCGAGACGAGGAGCAGGTCTATCAGCTGGGCATTTCGGCAGATTTGACCACCACCAACTATTGGGCCTACCTGGGCCCGGACGGGACCATTTGGAACCAGTATGTCCTGGGAGGCGGGAAAGCCCGCGCTGTACACCTACTCCGCCCAGCGGTTTGACTGGATCCCCTCCCTGGCCGCCGATTTCCCGACTCGCGCTGCAGGAGGAAACCGTTGGTGGCGAAACCCTCTGGACCACTGAGGTTCCGTTGAAGCAAGGTGTCACGTGGAGCGACGGTTATGAGCGTCACCGCGGAGGACTTTGTGTTCACCGCCCACACCGTTACCGATTTACAGCTCTCCGGCAATTGGCCTTCCATAGTGGATCAGGAGTTCTTTGACCACGCGGAGGCGCTGGATTCCCACCGGCTCAAAATATTACTTCAAGCAGAAACCCGGCCTGGCGCGTTGGCAGTTCGGCCTGGCGTTCATGCCGATCCTGTCCAAGGCCTATTGGGAGCCGGTGGTGGCCGAGGCCAAACAGGCCGGAGAAGTATCGTAGAGCAGCAGAAATCTCTCTACGCCCACGTTCCCGAGAAACGAACCCACCGCCGGCGGTTATCGGCTTCGAGCAAGTGGGAGCGCGGAGCCTTTGCCGAAAAAGTGACGGAACCCCGATTACTACTTCCGCGACAGCGTGGTCACCCAGTACGCCAATGGCTCTTATGCGGAGACCAAGCCGGGCGCCTATGAATTCGTCGCCTACGGGGAAACGGGCGGCGACAAGTCGCTGGAATACACGGTCGGACCCTTTGCCGACAGCGCAATCTACTCCATTTACGGCAGCCAGGACGCCACCGTGCTGGCACTGAAGAAGGGGGACATCGACTTCATGCTCAACCCTCTGGGCTTGTCCCGGGGGTTGCAGGAGCAGTTGCAGGGGGAGGACGGATTGACCGTCATCGAAAACCCGTCGGACGGGGTGCGCTATCTGGGCTTCAACTTCCGTGAGGAGCCGATGGACAGCAAGGCGTTCCGTCAGGCGGTGGCGACGCTCATCGACAAGGAATTCCTGACCAGTACCGTGCTGCAAGGGGTGGCCATCCCCATATACACCATGGTGCCCGAAGGCAACCAGGCGTGGCACAACGCGGACGTTCCGCTGATCGGAAAAGGCCTGAGCCGGGGCGAGCGCATCGCCCAGGCGGTGGAGCTGCTCAAGGGCGCCGGGTTCACCTGGGAGACCGAGCCCCGGGTAAGCGAAGACGGCAGATTTGTCGAGCAGCAGGGAGAGGGTCTGAAGATGCCCAACGGGGAACCGATGCCCGCGATAACGGTGCTGGCGCCCAGCCCCGGCTACGATCCCCTGCGCTCCACCTTCGCCATCTGGATTGAGCGGTGGCTGAACGAGGTCGGCATACCCTTGCGGGCCGACCTGACCGGCTTCAACCTCATAGTGGACAAGGTTTTCAACCGGCAGGACTTCGATATGTGGATCCTGGGCTGGAGCCTGAGCCTCTATCCCGACTATCTGGAAGCGTTCTTCCACAGCCGCCATTCGGAGCTGGAAGGACACAACGCCGGCGGCTACAACAATCCCGAGTTCGACCGGCTCGCTGACGACTTGTTGGCCGAGACGGAAGTGGACGCAGCCCGCCAACTCGTCTTCCAGATGCAGGAGTTCCTCGCAGACGACCTGCCCTACGTGACGCTGTTCGATACGCCCCTGGTGGAAGCCTAC
Source organism: Dehalococcoidia bacterium (assembly GCA_965197635.1). GTDB lineage: Bacteria > Chloroflexota > Dehalococcoidia > Lucifugimonadales > UBA3495 > Bin87. The sequence goes on along the minus strand of CBDANN010000008.1, from coordinate 366,075 downwards.
CGGAGCGACCGCATCGAATACCCATACACCCATTCCCTGGGCGGCCTGCAAAACGCCGCCGGCATGACCACGCTGGTGCAGTTCAAGTAACGGCTTTTGGGAATTGTCGGCAGCAGCATTCGCAGAATTTCAGCGATTGGCAGGATTGGGAGATCTGCAATACCGAAGCGGCATCGCGGCAATGGGTGTTTATCCTTCTGATTGGCGATGCCGTGCCCAACAGGCGGAAACCCATCAACGCGCCCACCGCGCCTTTCAGCAGCCAATCAAGCGCCTCAAGGAGTTGCTGCTGAGCAGGGGATAGGTTGGGGGACGCCACCCATGCTTGCCAGACGAGACCGCAGGCGCACAATAGAATCAGTCCGACCAGTACGCCAAGGATGAAGTAGTTGTTCACGCCTCAGCCTCGGCTCCCGTGGAACCGTGCTGGTCCGATGTCGGTCGTGAGCGACGCATAGAACGATAGGCGCCGATGGCGAGTCCGGCCAGCCCACCAAAGAACAAGATCATTCCCGCAGTCATCATGACCACTAACAGGATGATAATCAAAACATCTTCCATCGGACGCCCCCATGCGCAATGCGTGTAAATTGTACCAACTTGCGTTCTGCTTATGCAAAGATGCAGCAAGGAAGCAAATCCTACGATGACCGGATACCTGGTACGCCGCGCCGGCCAGATGGCCTTGACGCTGTTCCTGATCGTCACGCTGACGTTCTTCCTGGTGCAGGCCCAGCCGGGGGACTACGCATCGTTCTACACGCTCAACCCCGACCTTCCCGCCGGGGTGCGAGCGCAGATCAAGGAGTCCTTCGGGTTGGACAAACCCCTGTGGGAGCAGTACCTGATCCACATGAAGAACACCTTCACGGGGAACTTCGGAGTGTCCTTCGGCCACTTCCCCCGCCCGGTGATTGAGGTGCTGGCGGAGCGATTGCCCCGAACCGCAGTGCTGTTCCTCACTGCCACGGCGTCCTCCTTCTACATCGGGTTCTTCCTGGGCAAGGCGATAGCGTGGCGACGGGGCGGCGTGCTGGAATATGCCGCCACCATCTCCGGCGCGACGCTGTTCACCGCGTTCACTCCGGCCTTCGCGCTGATGATGATCTGGATTTTCGCGTTCAAGCTGGGATGGTTGCCGGTGGGTAAGTTCCTGGATCCTCTGATCTGGCGCAATAGTGACGTCACCGCGAACCACGTCTTCGGCTACATGCTCTTGACCGCCGCGGCCTTCATCGCCTTCGCGTTTCTCACGCTGTTCCTGCTGAGAAGGCTGGGCCGCATTGGGCCGACTCCGCTGGCGGCTCCGGTCATCGTAGTCGCGGCGTTGGCGATCCCGGTGGCGTGGGCCTTTTCCGGCATTGGCGGTCTGGCGCTGGACATCCTGCGGCACATGATCCTGCCCATAGTTACGCTCACGCTCATATCGTTTGCCGGCACCATGCTGCTGACGCGAAACAGTATGCTGGAGACGATGCGGGAGGACTACGTGATGGCGGCCCGCGCCAAAGGATTGCCGGAGAAGCTGGTGCGGGACCGGCACGCCGCGCGCAACGCTTTGCTCCCGGTGGTCACCAGCCTGGTGTACAGCCTGATATTCGCGATAGACGGCAGCGTGATCATCGAAGGGGTGTTCTCCTGGCCCGGCACCGGCATGACTTTGTTGGAGGCAGTCCGCTCCGAGGATCTGCCCCTGGTGATGGGATCCATGGTGTTCATCGGCCTGTTCTCGTTGCTGGCCCACGTGATAGTGGACGTGCTCTACGTGTACCTGGACCCGCGGATACGCTACCGGTGATTGCGCCTCGGCCAAACCGCTCCACCGCCACTGAACCGCCGGAGATTGACCTGGGCCGGGGACGGATACAACTCGCCTTGGCGAGGACACGGCTGGCGCTGCGTTCCTTCAGGAACGGCTGGGCCATATTTTTGGAGAGCCGCATCGGTATCCTGTCCCTGGCCACCATCGCCCTGTTCGCCCTCATGGCGGTATCCCACCCCATCCTCATGGCAACCGTGTGGGACGCCGACACCTATGATCCGGTGACTGGGTATGCCTTCGACCGGCTGGAGCACCCAGCGCCGCCTAACTGGCGGCATCCCCTGGGCACCGACCCGCTGGGCCGGGACGTGCTGAGCCAGCTGCTCTCCAGCACGCGCTCCGAGTTCGTGCTGGGCATTACCGCCGCGCTGGTGACGGTGGGCATCGCAACCACCGTGGGCGCGGTGGCGGCCTACTACGGCGGGCTGGTGGACATGCTGTTCATGCGGCTGGCGGACCTGATCATCGCCCTGCCGGGCATCTCTCTGCTCATCGTGCTGAGCGCTCTTTTCCACCTGAACCTCTTCTACCTGGCCTTGATCATCGGCGTGCTGGGCGGTTTCGGAGGAACGGCCATCATCCTGAAGTCCCAGGCGTTGAGCATCCGCGTCAAGCCGTACATTGAGGCGGCGCGGGCGGCCGGCGGGGGCCATTTGCACATCATCTTCGTGCACATCATCCCCAACCTGCTGCCGCTGTCGCTGCTCTACATGATGTTCACCGTGACCGGAGCCATCTTTGCGGAGGCGGTACTGTCCTTCCTGGGGCTGCTCGACCTGAGAATGAGTTGGGGTATTATGATCCATACGGCCAATACCGGCGGCTATCTGTTGGGCGGCACCAAATACTGGTGGCTGGTGATCCCCGCCGGCGCGTCCATCACGTTCCTGTGCAGCGCTTTTTACCTGGTGGGACGCGCCCTTGACGAGGTGGTGAACCCCAGATTGCGCCGGCAGGACGGCTAGGTCCCCGGTTTCTGACCCATGATGACGACTGACGCCAACCCAATCCTTCAGGTGGTTGACCTTTCCCTGCGTTATCAGACGCGGCAGGGTGCGGTGCAGGCCGTGCGAGGCGTGAGTTTTGAGTTGGCGCGGGGGCAGTCGTTGGGTCTGGTGGGCGAATCGGGGTGCGGCAAGACCTCCGTCGCCAACTGCCTGATGCGGTTGCTGCCCGACAACGCCCGGCTGACGGCCGGCCAAGTCCTGCTCGATGGGATAGACCTGCTGCTCCTGTCGGAAGAGGATATGCGCCGTTGCCGCTGGAGTCGCATCGCGATGGTGTTCCAGGCGGCGATGAACTCGCTTGACCCGGTGTACAAGGTGGGGCAGCAGGTTATCGAGGCAATCGAGGCCCACGAAGTGGAAACCACGGTTGCGTCAGCCCGGCAGCGGGTGGCGCGCCTGTTCCGCATGGTGGGGCTGGACCCGCAACTGATGGAGCGGTATCCCCACGAGTTCAGCGGCGGGATGCGCCAGCGGGCGGTGATCGCCATGGCCCTGTCCTGCGACCCGGCGGTGATCATCGCCGACGAGCCGACCACCGCCCTGGACGTGATTGTGCAGGACCGCATCCTCCGGGAGCTGAAGGGCGTTCAGCAGGAACTGCGGATGGGCATGATCTACATCAGCCACGACATTGGGGTGGTGGCCGAGGTCACCGACCGCATGGGGGTGATGTATGCCGGCAACCTGGTGGAGCTGGGGGAAACCGACGCATTATTCCACGCGCCGCTGCATCCCTACACGGCGGCGCTGATGTCCTCGTTTCCGCGCGTCAGCGGCGAGAAGCTGGCCCTGACGACACTCCCGGGGGAACCGCCCAACCTGATCGACCCGCCGGCGGGCTGCCCGTTTCATCCCCGGTGCGCCTACGCAACCGAAGAGTGCCGGTCGGAATACCCGCCCCAGGTGAGCCGGGGAACGCAATGGGCCGCATGCTGGCATCCGCTGGACGCAGGGTTGTCCCCGGCGGACGAGAACGATGCGCCACAATAACCACACCACGGCAACCTCCAACGGAGGCCATGCCGATGCGGAGACCCTGCTTGCCGTGGACGGTTTGACCAAGCGGTTCCCAATCGACGGAGGTCCGTTTCGGAAGCCGTCCAGCTTCATTCACGCCGTGGACGACGTATCGTTCCGATTGGGCCGAGGGGAGAGCCTGGGGCTGGTGGGCGAGTCCGGCTGCGGCAAGACCACCGTGGGCAAGCTGCTGGTCAAGTTGGTGGAGCCGACGGCCGGCGGGATACGGTTCCGATTCGCTGCGGCGCCTGATGGCGGCGGCTTCGGAGAAGTCGTGGATGCGTCCACCATCAGGGGACGGCAACTGCGGAGCTTCCGGCGCCGGGTGCAGATAATCTTCCAGGACCCCTACGAATCGATGAATCCGCGGCGGACGATTTATGACACCATAGCCGAGCCGCTGGCGGTGCAGGGCATCGGGCATCTGCTGGACCGGGTGGATCGCGTCACGGAGATCCTGACGTTGGTGGGCCTCACGCCTGCGTCATCTTTTATGTTCCGGCATCCTCACGAGCTGTCGGGAGGCCAGCGGCAGCGCGTCGCCATCGCCCGCGCCCTGGTCATCGGGCCGTCGTTCGTAGTGGCCGACGAACCGACCTCCATGCTGGACGTGTCGAGCCGCACCGGCATCATGGCGTTGATGCAGGAGCTGGCAGAGCGCCTGGGGATTGCCTACCTGTACATCACCCATGACCTGGCGGTGGCGCGCTACATGTGCGACCGGATCGCCGTGATGTACCTGGGGAAGATCGTGGAGATGGCGGAAACCGAGGAGTTGCTGCGGAACCCCTTGCATCCGTACACGCGCGCGCTGCTGTCGGCGGTGCCGGTTCCTGACCCGACGCACCGCCGGGAACGCCCTGACATCGAGGGCGATCTGACCCTGCCGATAGACCCGCCGGCGCGGTGTCGCTTCTACGACCGGTGTCCCATTGGCACGGATGCCTGCCGGGACAGCCCGCATCCACCGGCGGACGAAAAGGGGCCGGGGCACTGGGTGGCCTGCTACGAGGCGTGAAGGGGTGTTGGCTCAGTCGGGTTGGGCAGTTATGGTTCCTCTGGGTGTTGGATGATTTGCGGTCGGCCGATAGACCCGTCGGCGCGGTGTCGCTTCTACGACCGGTGTCCCATTGCCACGGCCGGCCGGAACCCTCCATAGATTGGACTATGCGTGACGAACTAAACACGATGGGTGTTTGAATTGACAAAGTCGGTGGCGCGGTTCTTCGCGCCACCGACCGCGCATTGTGGTTATTCGGACGCCAGTGCCCTATTGTACGCCTGTTCCAAGTCTTCGTCGTGCCAGACAATTGTGGCTTCGCCGCGTAACTCCGATATCATGGTACTCCGCAAGGCGACGAGCGTATCATTATCGGCGTCCGCCAAGCCATTTTCCTCAATTACGGCTCGGAAGAGTTTGATTTCACCCAACGACCTTCCGTATTCGGGCGACCCGATGTCTTCCCAATACTCATCGTCGTCGGGGTCAAACCCCAAGCCCTCGATAAACGCCACGCATTCCGCCGAGGCGAGACAAGTCTCACGGTGCGGGCGCATATACTCCTCGATCTCTTCAGGAGTGGGGGTGAGTTCGCGACGCTTGACTTCCGCCTCGGCAACGAACCCGTCGATGACGACCACGATGGACTTGTTGATTGCCGCGTCTTTAGTCGTGGACGGGTCCATCGTAATCCAGAAATCAGCGCCGCGCCGGATGTCCCCACGTTTGACATCCAAGCCCTGAACGGTGGCAACTACTTCCGCGTCTCCGTCCTTGGGAGCCAAGGCGTCTTTGAGATTTGTCCCCCCCTGGGCCATGATGGATCCCACGATGATGCCCGCGAAGACCACGGAAACCATGGCCAACAGGACAATAACAGTCGTTTTTCGGGTTAATACCATGATGTCAGCGCTCCTTTGTTGGAAGTGTCAGTTATCGACCTTGGAGCGTCTGCCCTAATCGACTTGGTATTCGTTCGTGATTGTCACGCTACCACACATGCGCGACACAAAAATGAAGGGGGTGGACTGTCCAGGTTGGATCACCAACGCTCGTTTCATATCGGCGTCAATCGGTATCGTTAACCACCCCAGCGACGTGTCAGAAGCCCAACATTTTGCCAGATCATCGACCCCGACAAAGCAATCGAACCCGGTCAAGCAGGGCCTTTCCAAAGTTAATCTGTCATTCCCGCGAAAGCAGGAATCCAGTGGCGGCCACGAATAAAGACACTCTGGATTCCCGCTTTCGCGGGAATGACGATTTGGAGTGAAAGATTGCCCATAGCGACTTTGGAAAGGCCCTGCTGTCAGTGGGCAGGGTTCCGCTTCAGGGGGGTTCTACAGGGGACAACCTTACAATCTCCGTACCGCCGGCAGGGATGCCACCCGGCGGTCTAGCGTCAGCGTCTCCAAGCCGGCCCGGAAGTAGTCGTCGGCAATCAGCCGGTCAAACAGACCTGGCGCTCCCGACACCGGGCGGGCCAATATGACGGATTGTCCGTTAAGGGGAGCACCCAGACCGCTGGTCAGCACGTCAATCAAGGCGGCACGAGCGTCTGAGGACGACACTCCGTAATGGTCCTGGATGGCGATGTACGCCTCACCAATGACCTGGTTTGACGCGAAGATCTCGCTGCCCCTATCTTCCGCCAACGAGCGGAGTACTTCCACGCAGCGCTGAAAGTCCCGTTCCGGCTCTCCGGTGGTTAGCCTAACAAGAACCGAGGTGTCAATCCCCAAGCGCTGGGTCATAGGTTTGCTCCCGGAACGTGTGGATGTCGAAGGGAGGATGTCCGGGCACTATCCTGTTTTGCAGGGTTCCCAAGCGGGAATAGTCGATGCGTCTGGGTCGGATCAGGTAGCCGTCGGGGCCTTCAGTCAGCTCGAGTTGGTCACCGGGTTTTACGCCCATGGCATCGAGCACCCGGGCCGGGAAAGTGACTGGCCGCTTTGACGTGATCTTGACAATCATGAAGTGTTCCTTACCAATATTCTATTTTGAGTAAGGAGCCTTAGTCAAGAGCACCATGGATCGAGGGTAGCGTTCCGTATTAGGTGGTTTGATTCCATAGATGCCGTTGCTAGTGCGGGTAGGGGCGAATAACCATTCGCCCCTACGGACGGAAACCACCTAAATCGGAACGCTACCATTGGTCGGGGTAGCTATTCCATCTGCCATAGGACTTACGCAGTTGGGTATGTTGATACCTCGTCATTCCTGCGAAAGCAGGAATCCAGTGTACAAATTCGTCAACAGGGGTTCAGATTGTTTCACCACAAGGCTTCTAGACTCCGGCTTTCGCCGGAGTGACGGGACTGTAAGTCCAAGTGCGTAACTCCCATGACAATGGGAAACGCGGTTAAACGCGGCGCAGCAACTCCACCTCCAGGCGGTCGGCGTCGAAGGCTTCGGTGGCGGCGGCAACCTTGACGTCGCCTTCCCGCACCATGCGTTCGGCTTCGCTCTCCTCCATCACTTCCGGCAGCACTTCTTCGCGCTCTCGCTGGCGGATCACGTCGCGGTTGTGGTCCACGAACAGCCTACGCATGGCGACGACGACCGAGTCGGTGGAGGACAGGTACTCAGGCATATTGTATTGCGTGTACTTCTCCGCGTCGTAGTCCTGGTTGCGGAAGTTGAAATTGAGTTCCCAGTTGCGGTAAGGCCAGGTGGTTGCCCTGATGACTCGGCGCAGGAGGCCCGGACGCTTCTCGTACCGCTCCACGTTGAGGTACACCATGCGGGTCAGGTTTTCCTCCACGGGCACCGGCCAACGGGTGCTGCGGAAGTAGCGGTTGTTGCCGCCGGTGCGAGACATACCGGGGAGGCGGGTGCCGTTCCACTCGTTAACGTCGGGGGTTTCCGCCAGCGCGGCGCGGCGGTACTGCGGGTCCTGCCCCCGGCGCTTGGCCTTCCAGTCGAAGAACCAGGTCCAGGCGAGACGCCAGCGATGCAGCGGCCAAACGCCATCCACGCCGGGATAGTACATCTGGTAGGGGATGTTTCCTTCCTCGTCGTAGTAGTATTTTTCGGTGGATGCCTTGCCGCTGCCGGGCCGGTAATGGACGTTCTTGTTGTTGACCAGGTTGACCCGGTAGCCCAGGGGCGTGCGGGGACGGCCGCCGACGCGGCTGCCCAGCATCCGCAGGGCGTTGCGGTGCACCATAAAGGCGTTGTGGGCGTCCATAGTGTTTTCCAGCACCAGCACCCAGTTGCAGTCGAACATGGTGAATGACGGACGGCAGATGTTGTGCTCCTCGAACATTTCCGGCGGGATGTCCTCCTGGGGATCCACCGGCTCGCCCTCACCCATCCAGACGAAAACCATGCCCTTGAGGGTTACGGTAGGGAACTTGCGGGCCTTCATGCCCGGCGCGCCGACCATCGTGGAGTCGGGGCCTTCGGTGAGGAACGCGACGCAGTTGCCGTCGCCGTCAAAGGTCGCGCCGTGGTATGGACAGGTCAGGAAACCCTCGAAATAGCAGCGGCCCATGGAGAGATAGACGGCGCGGTGGGGGCACCAGTCCAGCAGGGCCTGTACCTCACCCTGCTGGTCCTTGAAGAAAACCACGTCGGCGCCCAGCATCCGCAGCATATTCGGCTGGTTCTTCTTCACATCCTTGGCCGGCAGGGCGGGATACCAATACTCGCGGAAGCCGTTGGGCGGGATGCGGCTGCGACGGTCGCGAGGGTTGTCCGGCACCTTGAACGACGGCGTGGAGTCGAACCCCTGGAACCCCCGGCGCATTTTCTGGTAGCCGCCAGGATAGCCGGAAAGCGGTTTGAGCAAGAGGCGTTTCAGTCCCATATGCGCTGCTCCCGTCTCGTAACATGGTGGATTCCGGTCATATTAGCAGAACGGTCAAGGGGTGGGGGTGGCGGGGCAGCGTTCCGATTTAGGTGGTTTGATTCCATAGATGCCGTCGCTAGTGCGGGTAGGGGCGAATGGCCATTCGCCCCTACGGGGGGAAATCAGCTAATACGGAACGCTACCGGGTGGCGGCCGTCGTGGCAACGCGGCAAATGGGACCGCCCCGCCTATACTGACTTTCGCCCATATGACTTTCAAACCCGTTGCTATAATGGCCGGACGGCACACTCTCTTGGCGGAGTGCCGAGGCGTGATAGCCTGGTCACGATTATCCTGCCGGACAGTTTCCCAGCATGGCAGCGGAAGACAATTTGTGGAGGTTTGCAGAGATGGAAGTGCAATGGATGAACCACACGGGGTTTGTGGTCAGCGACATGGAGCGATCCCTCGCCTTTTACCGGGATCTGCTGGGGCTTGAGGTGGAGCGCGACCAGATCCTGGAAGGCGACTTCATTTCCGAGGTGGTGGGTTATCCCGACGCCAGGTTGCACATCGTGTACCTGGGCATGGGGGATATGCGCCACTCGGTGGAGCTGATCCAGTATTTCAACCCGCCAGGCGATACCGTCAATCTCCCGGAGCGGCACCAGGTTGGCGCGTCCCACTTAGGGGTGATGGTGGACGATTTGGACGCCTTTTACGAAACCCTGTCCGCGCAGGGCGTCCAGTTCGTAAATCCGCCGGCGACTCGTCCCAACGCGGTGTACCCGGCGGCCAGCAAGGGCTGCTATATGCAGGATCCAGACGGCAACTGGCTGGAGCTGCTGGAACGCGAGCCGCCGCCGCCCGACGCAACGTCGGTGTAGTGACGCTGCACAACGTCGAGCCCGTTCACCCATTCAGCCGCAGACGGCGGCGGCATTCGTAGTACACGGATTCCAGGAACCCGCCGGCGTAGTGCTGGTGGCTGAAGGTGATGCCGCTGGCGGAGGCGTCCGACTTGGCGGTTTCGTAGAGCCGCACCGCCGCGGCGTTGTCGTAGGGGAAGGGTATTGGCCCCATGTAGTGCTCGAAGTCGGAGATGTCGGCCCAGGCAACCAGGTCGCGCACTTCGGCGTCTCGTTTCGCCCAGTGTTCCCCGTCGTTCTGGCCGCGCATCAGGCACCAGGCGGGCAGGTCTCCAGGCGGTTTGAACCCTCCCCCCAACGACATTATCCGAGCACCTGTTCCGCCAAACGCTCCAATTCGTTCAATCCTTCGGGACCGGCATCCGGCGGCAGGGCCACGGTTACCCGGTTGGCTCCGGCCTCCTCATAGCGGGCGATGACATCCCGTTCAGGAGCCACGTTGCTGACGATGAGCTGTATGGTGCCGGGGTCTCTGCCAGCGGCCTCGGCCAACTCGTCCATGGTCGCCCGGCCCGCCCTGACCTGTTCTTCGGTAACCCGCACCGGCATCCAGCCGTCACCCCAAGCCACCACCCGCTTGAACACGTTGGCGGCGTAACCGCCCAGAAACACCGGCGGATGCGGCTGCTGCACTGGCTTGGGTGAGCATTTGACTGCCGGGAAGTCGAAGAAACGCCCGTGGAACTCGGCTTCGTCCTTGGTCCAAAGCTCCTTCATCGCCAGGATGGCTTCCCGCGTCTGCCCCCAGCGGTGCTCAAAATCGCCGCCCATTATCTCGGTCTCTTCCCGCAGCCAACCGGCGCCGATGCCGAACAGGAACCTCCCTCCGGAGAACTTGTCCAGGGTGGCAATCTGCTTGGCCTGCATGAGCGGGTTGTGTTCCGGCACCAGGCTGATGCTGGTGCCCAGCTTGATGGCGCTGGTGGTCGCCGCCGCCATTGACAAGGCGATAAGCGGGTCGCCGATGTCGGCCATGGAAGGCGGGATTGATCCGTCGGGAGTCCCTCCGTACCGCGAGGTGATGTGTACGGGAAGGATGGGGTGCTCCGGAAGCCAGAACGACTCGAAGCCCAGTTCCTCCGCACGTTTCGCCAATTCTGCCGGGTCAACCGAATCGCTGGAAGCCCGGGCGGTAACTCCAATATCCATCTCAATACCTCCGTCAAGAAGTTGGCCTGATAATAACACCCCACACCGTTGATGCTCCGCCACGGGCGGCAATGCATTACAATCGGCGGGTGTGCGGTCACATTCAATTCAAAGGGTCTTCTTTGCGAGGTTTTCCTCTCGCAAAACCCGGGTTGCTGCCACGAACGGGCGCAAGGACCACGTTTTGGTAGAACCCCAAACCGACGGGCGTCAAGCCACGTCCTACGCGCGCCGGATTTTGGGTCCCTGGCGCGCCTCCAACTTCCGGTGGTATTGGACCAGCTCCGCCACCCAATCCTTCGCACAGGGGATGCAGTTCCTCGTCCTGGGTTGGCTGGTGCTTGAAGTAACCGGCTCCAAGACCCAATTCGGTTTGGTCCTTTTCCTCTACGGAGTACCCAACGTGGGCCTGCTCATGGTGGGCGGGGTGATTGCCGACCGCATCGACCGGAAGCGGTTGTTGATGACGATTCAATTGGCGGTCGGATCGATAGTCGCGGCGGTGGCAACACTTTCGCTGACGGGCGTGATCGCGGTTTGGCACATCTACCTGGCGGCCGTTTTGATGGGTTCGTTACAGGCGCTGAACCAGCCGGCGCGAGTGGCAATGGTCGCCGACCTGGTGGACCAACGCGCGTTGCTGGACGCGGTGGCGCACTTCAACGCGGCGGTCCACATCGGGAGGATAATCGGCCCGCCGCTGGTTGGAGCGGTCATCGATCATTGGAGCATCAGCGCCGCGCTCTTTATGAACGCATCATTCTATGTGGTCAGCGTTTCCGCTGTTTCCAGAATCCAAACCGCGCCCCGAAGCGCGAGTCCGGTCTCCGAGCCAATACTGCGGAACTTCGTGGACGGGATCATCCAGATCTGGCGCTCGCCGGTGCTGCTGACCGTCATCGTGATGGCCTGCGCCTGGGGCGGGTTCGGGATGAGTCATCTGGCGGTCATTCCGGCGTTCGCCAAAGACCAACTGGCCAGCGGCGCTTACGAGGCCGGTCTGCTGCTGTTGGCGTCCGGAGTTGGGTCACTGGTGGGCAACCTCAGCATCACGTTCATGCACCGGGCCTGGCTGTACCGCTGGCTGCTGGCCTGCATGATCATGTTCTGCGCGTTCCTGACGCTGTTCGCGTGGTCGCACTGGTTCTGGGTCTCGTGGGCTTTGTTCCTGGTGGTGGGCGTGCTGAGCCTGGGCACGGTCTGGCCGCTGGCGACGACCATTCTCCAGATTTCGGCTCCTGCCGAGTTCCGGGGGCGAGTGATGGGGGTGCTGCACTTCACGCCCGGGTTCCATAACCTGGGCGCCCTGCCCCTGGCCGCAGCCGCCGGTTGGGTCGGCTGGCCCTCCGCCATCGGCATATCCGCGGGGCTGTGCCTGCTGGTGACGCTGTGGTTTGGCATGGGGCGGGCGGCAGGCCGGAAGTTGGCGGCAGCGCCAGCGGCGTAGAGCCGTGCTGTGATTGCGAGCGCGACGTGGCAATCTCGCCAGGGCGAGCAGGGCCTTTGATATAGTGGATTCGGATCGCCACGTCAGCGGGAGGGTTATCGTGCTTACTTCCCTTCGTCTGGTCAACTTCAAGAACTTCGCGGACGAGACCCTGAAGCTCGGCCCGTTCACGGTAATCGTGGGCGCCAACGCGAGCGGGAAGAGCAACATCCGCGACGCTTTCCGGCTTCTGCACGGTATCGGGCGGGGGTACAGCCTTCCTGAAATCATGGGCGGCAAATTGGGAGCCGGCGGCTACATCGAGTGGGAACCGATCCGGGGCGCGCCTGCCGAGATAGTTCGATTAGGCCAATATTCCTCTGAGGGTGTGGGAAAGTTCCGCACCTGCCTTGAACTGGACTCGGCTGGAAAACGTATGGCCTACTCTACAGAGGTTGCAATAAATCCCGACGCGCCGGATGGATTCCGTTTGCTATCGGAAGACGTGACTCCGGTCAGTGAAAAACCCCATTTCGGTCATATTGTCTTCGGTACGCAATGGCCTATCATACCCGAGGCCCGACCATCACTGACATACCCCATAGCCGACAATCCCCCTGCCGAAGAAGGGCGCGCCCTCTTCTGTTCCGCCCTACAGAGTATGCGTTTCCTGGACCCGTCGCCGGAACAGATGCGGGAACCGTCCGTTCCCGGCGCAAAGACGTTGGGCGACTACGGCCAGAACCTGCCCACCGTCCTGGAATCAATCTGCGCCGACGCTGACCGCAAGCAAACCCTGCTGTCATGGTTTGAGGAACTGACGCCGATGGATGTGGCCGGGTTTGATTTTCTCCGGGACCCCAGCGGTAGAGTGCATCTCTATATCACCGAGCGCAACGGACGCCAGGTGTCGGCCTACAGCGCCTCCGACGGTACACTACGCTTCCTGGGTATCCTGGCCGCGCTGCTTAACGAAGATGCCGGCGGCATCTACTTCTTTGAGGAAATCGACAATGGTATCCACCCCAACCGGCTGTGGCTTCTCCTGGAACTCATCGAACGGCAGACCGCGAAGGGGAATGTCCAGGTCATCACAACCACCCACAACCCGGCTCTGCTGGCGTGGATGAACGACGAGACGTTTGAGCACACCTCGGTGGTCTATCGAGACGAATACTGGTCCGACAGCGTGATTCGCCCGATAGCCGACCTTTACAACCTGCGGGAGTTGAGAAAGTCCTACGGGCTGGAGCGCCTACTTACCAACGGTTGGCTGGAAGATGCGATGAAGGCGTACGAAGGAGATGCCGACACCGACCATCTGGACGATGACGACGAAGATGAATGGGGGATGGAGGCGGAATGAACGTACTCATCATCCCCGAAGACTTTCGCAAAGACCAATACATTCTCAAGCCGTTGTTCACCAAACTATTCCAGCGTCTCGGTGCGCCTGCCGTGCAGGTTGCCATTTGTAGGGAGCCGCTGCTTGGCGGAATTGGCGAAGCCTTGAAATTGGAACGCATTGCTGAAATCGTCGAGCAGCAAGCGCCTATGCGCGACATACTGATACTGTGCGTTGATCGAGACGGCGAAGTGGGACGACGGCAAAGCCTCGACTATATTGAATCTGAAATACAAGTTCGATTTGGGGATAGGGTGGGTTTCTTTACCGAAAACGCCTGGGAAGAGCTGAAAACGTGGGTGCTGGCCGGCGTGGACTCGCCTAACAACTGGCGGTGGGCGGACGTGCGCGCCGCAATACACGTCAAGGAACAATACTTTGAGCCGTTGGCGGCTTTGCGCGGAGTAGCCAACTCGCAAGGTGGTGGGCGCAAGGTGTTAGCAGAGGAAGCATCCCGCCGTATCCGTGCCATCCGGCGGAAATGTCCGGAGGATTTCAACGCACTGGCGGAACGGATTGAAGCCATCGTCTGAAAGGCATATAACTGTTCAGACTTGGGGAGTGAAATGGCCGAAGGCGGGCTGCCAGACGCTGGCACGGGTGGCGGTGGTTATGTCATATAGAGGGAGTGGATACTGAGAGTGACCTGATCACCGCCGACCGTGATTTCCTCATCGCCATCATCGCCCAACTGCAGGCCACCGTTCTGGAACAGCACGGGTGATTGAGCGGTTGGAGCGGCGGATTGCCGAACTGGAAGGCCAGGCGAAGCCGGACGGCCCGCCCCGAATGCCCGGCCACAAGTCCAGTTCGGGCCGCCAGCCGCCCGCGCAGCAGGGGCCCCGAACGCAGCGACGCCACGGCTTCGCCCGCCCGCGCCTGACATCCACCCACCGGGTGGAGCATGTGGTGGAGAGCTGTCCCGATTGCGGGACGCACCTGACTGGCGGCTGGGTCCAGCGCACCCGGGAAGTCATCGAGTTGCCGGTGGTTCCGGTGCAAGTCACCGAGCATGTCTGCATCGCCAGGACCTGCCCCGTGTGTCGGCGGCGCCGAGTGCCCACCGCGCAACTGGACGGCGTGGCACTGGGGCGCCAGCGCCTGGGCGTCAACCTGCTCGCCGCATCGCCATGCTACGGGAAGAAGGGCGCCTGCCGATCCGCAGCGTCCAGTGGTATCTGCGCACCGTCCATCAGCTGAGCCTCAGCGTGGGGGCCATTGTGAGCGCCCTTCACCAGACCGCGCAACAGGCCCAACCAGCGGTGGCTGGGATGGTGGACCGCATCCGAGCCAGCCCAGTGGTCCACGCCGACGAAACCGGCTGGCGTCAGAATGGGAACAACGGTTACGTGTGCGAGCCCTTGACCAATCACTTTCAGCACACCCACCGAGCGCTACTTCCTGCGGCGGGGTCGGGGCAAGGCGGTGGTGGATGAAGTCCTGGGCGATCAGTTCTCTGGTGTGCTGGTCAGCGATTGCTACGCCGCCTACCACCATTACGATGGCCCCAAGCAACGGTGCTGGGCGCACCTGCTGCGGGACATCCACGACCTGGTGGCCCTCTACCTCAAAGACGCCGCACTGGCCCGCCGGGCGGCGGCAGTCCATCGACTCTACGAGGAAGCCAAAGCTTTCTCTCATCCTCAGGCCCAGCGACGGCGTGTCGCTCAACTGGCCTGGGAGCGGAGCTGCTGGCCATCTGCCAGCCCTTCCGGGCTGACCCGCTAGCCGTTCAGGCCAAACTGTGCCGGCGCATCGAGCGCCACATCAAGAGCCTGCCCCGTACTGGATACGGAGAACTCTTCGTCTTCGTGGCCGAACCGGACGTGCCAGCGGACAACAACGCTGCCGAGCGCAGCCGGCGTCATCTGGTCATCAGTCGCAAGGTCAGCGGCGGCACCCGCTCGGAGCAAGGCACCGAGAGCAAGATGACGCTGGCATCCATCTTCGGCACCTGGCGCGCCCAAGGTTTAAATCCTCTCGCCGCCTGCCGTCAGCTGCTCACTTCCCCCCAAGTCTGAACTGTTACAAGCGCGTTTCCCCATTGACCTCACGCCGATCCTGTGGCACAATCTATACCAAATAATAATGATTATTCGGCAAAAGGCCGTATGTGAGATGGCGCCAGACGATTGGCCCGCGCAGGGCCGGCGCCTATAACGCCAATCGGCAGCGATGTTCATGTTGTTTGATGCCGGACGGCGCGCCCGCGAAGGGAGGTTGCCCATCATGTGGACTGGCGATGATTTACAGCGGCTGGTAAGCCGGGAATTGAGCGATTATCGGCTGATCGTGGTGTCAAACCGACAGCCCTACGTGTTTCGGATTGAGAACGGAGCGCCCAAGGGCGAGATGCCGCCCGGCGGCCTCACCGCCGCCATTGACCCGCTGATGCGCGCCTGCGGCGGGACCTGGATTGCTCAGAGCAACGGTCCCGATGACCGCGCCGTCATGGATGACGAGGGCCGCATCGCTGTGCCTTTCGGCGCTCCCGCCTACTCCATGCGCCTGCTCAACCTCAGCGAAGAGGAGAACAACGGCTTCTACTACGGCTTTTCCAACGAGGGACTATGGCCCCTTTGCCATATCGCCTACACCGAGCCCATGTTCGACTCGGAACACTACGGCTTCTACCAATCGGTGAACCGCCGCTTCGCCGACCTGGTGCTGGACGAAATCGACGACCGCCCTGCCATCGTACTCATCCAGGACTATCATCTGGCCTTGTTGCCCCGTTACATTCGCGAGGTCAACCCCGACGCCATCATCGGGCAGTTCTGGCACATTCCCTGGCCCAACCCCGACATCCTTCGCATCTGCCCGTGGCAGGAAGAAATCCTGGACGGGATGCTGGGCAACGACCTGCTGGGCTTCCATCTCTCCGGCGACTGCCAGAACTTCATGAGCTGCGTTGACGCCAACCTCGACGCCCAAGTGGACCCGGAGTACGGGCTGATCGACTACCGCGACGAGACCACACTGGTGCGCCCTTTCCCCATCAGCATCGACTTTGACAATCTCGACGCCGAAGCCAGAACCGACGAAGTGGAAGCCGAGATGGAACGTCTCTCCCGCGAGTTGGGCCTGAACCGGGGTCGAATCCTGGGGTTGGGGATCGACCGGCAGGACTACACCAAGGGCATACCCCATCGGCTGCGAGCCGTGGAGCGCTTGTTTGAGAAGTGGCCCCAGTACCGTGGACAACTGGTTTTCCTCCAGGCCGGCGCCACCAGCCGCACCAACATCAACTCTTACATGCAGCTCACTATCGACATTGAGGCCACCGTCAACCGCATCAACGAGCGGTTCGGCCACGACGGTTGGCAGCCCGTGTTGTACTGGCCCACGTCGCTGCCGTCGCCGACTTTCTCCGCGCTGCGCCGTCTCGCCAGTTTTTGCGCCGAGAGCAGCCTCCACGACGGCATGAACCTGGTTGCCAAGGAATACGTCGCGTCGCGGGTGGACGAGGACGGCGTGCTCATCCTGAGCGCTTTCGCCGGCGCCGCTCAGGAACTCACCGGCTCCCTCATCATCAACCCCTACGCCACCGAGCAGTTCGCCGACGCCATCCACCAGGCCCTCACCATGAGCGATACGGAGCGCCGGATCCGCATGAGGCAGATGCGCAACACCGTGCGGGAAAACAACATCTACAAGTGGGCGGGCCGCATCATGATGCACCTGATGCAAGCCAGCACCCCCGACCACGCCCGGTTGACCACCGCAACCACCGCTGGATAGTTGTTCGCAATCCTGCTAACGTAACGTGTCGAAGCCACGGGCTCGGCCGCGTATCAATACGTCGGTGAGCACAGAATACTTGAACGAGGGCGTTGCCGTGACCGTTGAACTTACACCGGAATTGATTGCGATTTGCGTGACTTTTGTCGGGGTCGTCATCGCATCTATTACCATCACGCTCAAAGTTGGCCGTTGGATGGAACGCATCGACAACCGCTTGGAGAACTTAGAGAAAGGCCAAGGCCAGATATTGACCGCGTTGCAAAACCATATTCACCCCCCTGAGGGTATGCCACCACTCTTTTACACCCCGGTGATACAGCCTCACATTCCACCAACCATGGCGATGCCCGGCGACGTGCCCGCCGTGAGCGGTCAAGCGGAACCAGGGGCTTGATTATCGAGAGCAAGCTTGGTCTGACCCTTGTTCTGCCAGCTCGCCGGACAATCGCCCGTCCTCCTGCTACTCGATTTTGACGGCACCCTGTCGGAAATAGCGCCGCGCCCGGAGGATGCTGTGCTGCGTCCGGGCAACGCCCCGCTGCTGGACGCACTCGCCCGCATCCCGAAATGCACGGTGGGCGTGATTAGCGGCCGTGCCCTGGATGACGTATCCCGAAAGGTTGGCGTCGCCGGGCTGGTGTACGCAGGCAATCACGGCCTGGAAATCCGGGGGCAGGGCCTGGAATACCGGCATCCTGCCGTCAATGCCTTGCTGCCGGACATCGCGCAGGTCTCTGGGATCATGGAGGCGGCTCTGGCCGGCATCCCAGGCGCGTTCTTGGAGGACAAGACCCTGACGCTGACCGTACACTACCGCCGGACACCGGAGGAACATCACGACGCCGTGGCTTCGGTATTCCACGACGTGGCGCAGCCTCTAGTCGCAGCCGGCCTGTGCCGCGTGACCACCGCCAAGTCTGCTCTGGAACTGCGTCCGGCCGTCGATTGGGACAAGGGCCGCGCGCTGATGCTGATACGCTCCCGGCTGGCTCCCGACGCCTTTCCCATCTACATCGGCGACGACGCCACCGACGAAGATGCCTTCCGCGCTGCCCAGGCCGCCGGCGGCGTTGGCGTTTTCGTGGGGCCGGCTGATGCGGATACGTGTGCCCATTGGCGGCTGGACGCGCCGGCGGACGTTACCGCGGCGCTGGCCGAACTGCTATCCGCCGGAGGGCCATCGTTGGGGTCAGGATTCTTGGGATTACAGGATTGGCGGGATTGAGTTGATGCGACTGCCATTGTTTCCAAATCCCGCTAATCTCCTAATCCTGACCCTGGCAATTCCCCGGCCCGGGGCCGCTCTCTAACGCTGGTCGGTCACGCTGAGGACACCGAACTTCAGCGCCGGGTACTGGCTGGATGTACCGAAGTCCCACTGGGCCGAGTTCCAGGTCGCGTAGATTCCGGAGGCTCCAGTAGGCGACTGCAACTCGCTGGGTCGTCTTGGGGTTGCCGCCGCCTGGGCTGTCGGTTTGGCCGGAGGTCTGGGTGTCCCAGTAGCTGGCGTTGACCGAGCCGCTTCCAGACCCAATGAGACCGCCGGCGTTGGCGTCTTCAGAGTTACTTTCCAGGGGCAAGAGGGTAACGCTGCCGGTGGAGTAGGTCGCGGTGACCAACGTGCTGTGGTTCTCGCCAATCAGGCCGCCAACCTGCCCGTGACCGGTAACGGCGCCGGCGGCGTAGCCGGAGATAACGATACCGGTGTTGTACCCGATCAGGCCGCCGGTCCTGCGTCCGTAATATTCGTAGCGGTTGACTACGTTGCCGGATGCGTAACTGGCGGTGATTCCGCTACCGTAGTTACTCCCGGCGAGGCCGCCGGTATCGCCGTCGCCGTTGCCGGTCACGTCCCCGGAAGCGTAACTCGCGGTGATGGTGCCGCCGGAACTTATTCGACCGGCCAGTCCACCGGCATCCCCCCCGCCGCTGTTCACGTTCCCGGTGGCGTAGCTGGATTTGATCGTGGTGTTGGTATCCACATACCCGACCAACCCGCCGATGAGGCCTCCGCTGCCGGTCACGGCGGCGGTGGAGTAACTGTCAGCGATTGTACCCCCGTCGTTATCTCCGACCAGGCCACCAACTGAATTATACCCAATCACGAGGCCGGTGACGGAACTGGCAGTGATTGTACCCCCCACGTTATCTCCGACCAGGCCACCAACCCTAGTGTGACCGGTCACGGTAACGGACAGCAGGCGTAAGTTCCGTATGTGACTGTCACTCCACGTGCGTCCGAACAGCCCTACGTCGCTATCGCTCCCACTAATGTACAGGTTGGAAATCGAGTGCCCGCCGCCTTCAAAGTAGGATTGTTCAAGTAGGAAACTTAAAAACGTAAAACGTAGCCTAATTGGTTGAGGTGCATGAATCTTACCAAGCCCTCTACGAAAACCGGATTGATGATTCATGCTTGAAAATGTGCCGAAATCACCGCGCGTGGCTCTGTTTGGACGAAGGCGCGACGGCCAGAGGCGCACTAACTACCGCTCGCGTGCCGAGGGACCTCATACCGGACAAATCAACGCCGGCAGACAACAAAAAGCACCGGCGCCCATTCCAGCACCGGTGCTTCACGCGGACCGAGTTCGGCCGTAGATTGACCAAGACACATCTGCCGTTGCCGCCAGCCTCCGCTTCAGAACCGCCCTGTCACGCCGCCATCGCCAGCTCAGCTACCTGCCTGGCATCATGCCGCTGGTCAAGGGCCACCACCATCGCGATCTGCTCCATCAGTGAACACATCACCGAGTGCAACCGCACCCGTGCCTCCCCTCGGAACTGGAACTGGGTCAGCCGGCCCGGTTTCTTCATTTCACCGAAAGCCCGCTCGACCACCAAGCGGTACCGGTAGAGGGCGCCGGACTCCGCACTGCCATGCCGGTACGGATAGCCGAAGACCCAGGGATCCGATTTGGGATCGACCCAAACCTCGTTCTCATGAACGGCGTATCCCACAGGCGGCGGGTCCGCCCCACGACGCAGGCAGTCCTCCAGCCCGCTGCACTGCTCGGCGCGGACGTAAACATAGTTCTCGGTGAGCGCGTCGGCGCGGACGTACTGCATCAGTTTGCCATGCTCGCAGGTCGGAACCCCGTGGTGGTTGTAAACCCGGTGGTGAAACCGGCCGGCGCCTAATCCCCAATCACCGAAAGGATGAGGTTGGTGTCGTGCTGAAGGGTTGAAAAAGTGCTCCCGGCTTCGGGGATAATGGTTTGTGAGACACCAAACCAACCCGGAACAAGGAGCACCCAACGGATGCTACCACCTGAGCGCCTTGAGCGCATCCAGGTCGCCTTCGACGATCACCGCCTGGTGGCCAACGCCGGACTGATCCTGCCGGTCACGCTGGCCCATCACCTGGGTCTGGGCGAACTGGTGGACCGCCACGTTGACTTGGGAGATGCACCGGGTCGTGCGAATGCTGGGGACAAGATGCTGACCCTGGTGGCGTCGGCCCTGGCCGGTGGCGACTGCATCGACGACGCCGACGCGCTGCGCGCTGGCGGGACCGAGCAGGTGCTGGGCTGTGTGGTCAAGGCGCCGTCCACGTTGGGTACGTTCCTGCGGAGTTTCCGTTGGGGCCACGCGCGGCAGCTGGATCGGGTGAGCCGTGAGGCGCTGGCCCGAGCCTGGGGCGCCGGGGCCGGACCGGGCGATGATCCGTTGACCATCGACCTGGACTCCACCATCTGTGAGACCTACGGTCCGGCCAAGGAAGGGGCGCGCCGCCACACCTACACCGGCCAGCGGGGCTATCACCCGCTGTTCGCCGTCGCCGCTGGCGCCGGCGACGTGCTGATGGCTCGGCTGCGCCAGGGACGCGCCAACACCGCTCGCGGCCGGCCCACTTCCTGCGAGAGACGGTAAGGCGAGTGCGCTGCGCCGGAGCCACCGGACCGCTCACCATGCGGGCCGACAGCGGCTTCTACAACCACGACATCGTCGCCGTCTGCCGCAAGATGAAGGTCCGCTTCTCCATCACCGTCCGCCAGCACGCCCAGTTGCGCAATCTCATCGCAGCCATACCTGAAGAGGACTGGACGCCCATCCCTTACTGGATGGAGGGCGCCGCCGACGTGGCCGAAACCAGCTACACTCCCTTCGCCAGTGAGCCCGATGCTGTGCCGGTGCGTCTCATCGTCCGAAGGGTGCAGCCCACGCCCAACTCCCAGCTGGCCCTCTTGGTCGACTACAGCTATCACGGCTTCATCACCGATAGAGACGGCGACACCCTGGAACTGGAGGCCGATCATCGCCGCCACGCCGAGATCGAGAACGCCATCCGCGACCTCAAGTACGGGGTGGGTCTCAACCACCTGCCCTCGGGCCGCTCCCCGCCAACGCCGCCTGGCTGGCCGTCCAGACGATGGCCCACAACCTGGCCCGCTGGACCACGCGCCTCGGGCTGGGCGAGCCGGTGGCGACCACCAAGACCCTGCGCAGGCGCTTCTTCTCCCTGGCCGGACGCCTCACCCGCAAGGCACGCCGCCTCACTTTGCATCTCCCCCAGGGCTGGCCCTGGCGAAACCAGTTCAGCAGCGCCCTGGCCAGACTGCGCGCACTGCCACTCCCTTCTTGACCACGCCCGCGGCGTCTGACCTGTCCACCAGATTACCTAACTGTCTGGCCCAGCCGCGCCATCGGCTCCTGATGGCCTCCGCCGGCGATCGGCGCTGAAAATCGCTTCCCGCGCCGCTACTACGGGTCGTCAACATCTCTTTGGACCGGCATCCACGCCCCACATCGTCCATTTCATCGGCATCAGGTCCCCGCCTGCCCGATCCCTGGTCCCTCATCCCTCCTCTGACCGCCGCCACGGTTTCCCTTCGGTGGATTCGGGCTAATTCCCTTTTGGGAATGACAGTGTGAACGCCCCGGTCATTGAGGAACTGGACGTTCTTCCGACTGTCGTAACCGCGGTCAGCCAGTAGCAACTCCGGCGCGAACCAAGGGAACGTGGCTTCGGCCAACAGGAAGAGCTCGCGCAAAATTGGGCTGTCGCCCGTCCTGTCATTCGTCAGGATCCCCACGATTTCATCACCGGTTTCCACGTCAACCAGCATGTGGTACTTGTACCCCCAGACCCAGATGTAGCCTTTGGCGGCACGAGCATCGTACTTCTTGATCCAGCTGGCTTCGGGGTCGCTGCGCGCGCAAGCACAACGGTCCGGGTCTCCACGGCACTTCCGGCACCATTGACAGGTGGCTGGGTCACAACCTTCGGCTCCGTACCTTGCGGTCCTACGGTTCGGATTGCAGTAGGCCGGTATCACCGTCGAATCCACCGCCACGCAACGCCCAAACTCCGGGTCTCCGGTACGCCGGTCGTCGACGGCGTGGTGCTTGATCTCCTGCAAGATTGGCCAGTTGCCATCCTGCTCCAGGATTTCGAGTGTCCGAACGAACGTCGGACGGCTGGGCACCAAGTCGGTAAAACCGCATATCTCCCGCAAAGACGCATCCTCGTGCAACGCCTCAACCAAAGCGGTCATGTTCACCACGCCCTTGCCGTCCGGATCATAGGACGCCAGCAGTACAAGCACTATCGGCAATCGGTCGTACGGGTCAGGACCTTTGCCCGCTCCCGGAAACATCCGCTTCACCGCATCTTCCAGCCCGTAGGCTTTCAGCTTCTTCACTCTGGCAATCAAACTGGACCGGTCCGAGTGCATATCAAGAACACGCGAGGGTTTGCAGACTTGCCACGGCAACACCGCCTGCAGGACATCCCAGTTGTCGACCAACTTCCGGTGCGTCAGCACCACCCAGCGTTCGGAGGGCACGCCGTTGGCGAAGCCGAAGGATTTGGCAAGCCTCGGCTCGGCGCCGAGCCGGTCGAGCAGGGGATAAAGACTTATGGCCTCGCCGTCACTCTCCACTTGCCGGTACGCCAACAGCAAAAACTTCACCATCACCAAGCGATGGTGTGGCAAGGACGGGTGGCGGCGGCGCTTGACGGGAACCAGCTTGAACAGGAGCTGGTTCAAGCGGGCCATATCTAACCCGTCGAGTCTGTCATCTACCTTAGGCTCTTGCGGTTCACTCTGAGGTGTTTTATCATCCAAAACGACCAACCGAGATTTCGAGGTCTGGGGGGGTCAACCAGAGGCCGTCGGAGGTCATAACTCCGTCGGTCTCGTACATTACTTGTTCTAAATAATCTTACCATTTTCAAGTATAAATCTCAACTTGAATATGTCATTTTTAGAACATCATACACGGTAAAATCGGCACATCATTATGTCCATCAAACACGCTAATTTTCGGGCACAGGGGGGCCGATCAACGACACCACCGCGTCGCTGCTATCATCTGGCAACGCCAGTCCCTCCACGTCCGCCTCTTCACCTGTATCCAACTCATTGGCGTCGGCTGGTGCGTGACCAACAAGAGCAGCTTCCCCGATGACCCGCCAGTCTCCGTCGCCCGCATCTTCCCAATCGTCGCTGTTGCGGACGTAGCGATGCAGGATTGCGCGGACGGAGTCTCGCTTTCGACGCTCCGGGGCTGATTCGTAGATCTTGGCGGCGGCCGTCCGCAGATGGAAGGTTCCGCCATTCCGCAGGGTCATCTCAAGGAACGCATCACGCGGGTCTTCGTACCTCAGAAGCTCAGCATGGGTCATGACTGCTCCAGTCCCAGTCTCACTTTCAGGCCGGTCATCTTCGTCGCCGTATTCGGAGGCAGCTTCGTCAAGCGCCTCTTGGAGCTTTTCCAGAGCCGTCAGTTTGCTCCTCAATTCCTGGACCTGCACTCGGTTACGTTCGGCCATGCCATGTAATTCGTGCCGGTACTCAGAAGCATTCATCGGCGGCTCCTCCCGGTGCTCAGGCACCCGTAACAGTTCAGAGTTGCGGGGAAATGAGCAGTTGACGGCAAGCGGCGAGAGGATTTAGACCCTGGGCGCGCCAGGTGCCGAAGAGAGAGGCCAAGGTCATCTTGCTCTGTGTGCCTTGCTCCGAGCGGGTGCCGCCGCTGATCTTGCGACTGATGACCAGGTGGCGCAGGCTGCGCTCGGCGGCGTTGTTGTCCGCTGGCACGTCCGGTTCGGCCACAAAGACAAAGAGTTCCTTGAGGTGGCGCTCGATGCGTCGGCACAGCTTGGCTTGGGTTGCCGACGGGTCGTGCCGGAAGGGTTGGCAGAGGGCCAGCAGTTGTCGTTCCAGGGCCAGTTGGGCGGTGCGCCGCCGCTTGGCCCGGGGATGAGTGCAGGTTTTGGCCCGGTCGTAAATCCCGTGGACAGCGTCGGCCCACCTGGCCAGTGGCGTATCATCGGGGTAGAGGGTGCGCAGGTCATGGATGTCCCGCAGCAGGTGAGCCCAGCAGCGTTGCTTGGGGCCATCGTAATGGTGGTAGGCAGCGTAGAAATCGCTGACCAATACTCCGGAGAAAGCATCGCTCAGGGCTTCATCCACCACCGTCTTGCCCCGGCCCCGCCGCAGAAAATACCGCTCGGTGGGGGTGCTGAAGGTGATTGGTCAAGGGCTCGCACACGTAGCCGTTGTGGCCGTCCTCCCGCCAGCCGGTGTGATTGGTCAAAGATCGTGTGGCGTGGACCACCGGACTGCCCCGGATGCGTTCCACAATGCCCGCCACCACAGCCTGGGCTTTTCGTGCCACCTGGTGCGTCGCAGCTACGATGGCCCCCAGGCTGAGGCGTAACCCGTGCACGGCGTCCAGATACCACCTGATGGTGCGGACGGGCAGCCGGGCCTCCTCCCGCAAGGCGGCAATCAGGCTGATGATGTTGACCCCCAGACGCTGCTTGCCCAGTGCCACGTCGTCCGTTGCCGCTCGGGGCGTCCAGTGGCGTCGGCACCGGGGACAGGTGCGGGCGATATAGACGTGCTCAGTAACCTGCACCGGAACCTGGGGCAGGTCAATGACTTCCCGAGTGCGCTGGGCCCAACCGCCGGACAACCGGGTCCCGCAGTCGGGGCACTGATCCACCGTGTGTTCTACCCGCTGGGTGGGCGTCATACGGGCCCGGGCAAAGCCGTGGGGCCGCGGCTTGCGTGGCAATTTGGGCTGGGCAGGCTTCCGGTCGGCTTTGGGTTTCAGACCGGGCATCCGTCGGGGACCGCTGGGTTTGGCCGGCCCTTCCAGCTGGGCAATCCGTTTCTCCAGGCGCTCGATGATGGCCTGCTGCCGGACGATGATGGCGATGAGGACATCCCGGTCGGCAGTGGCGAGGTCGATTTCCCGATCCATATCCGTTATATGACATAACCACCGCCGGTAGCGCCAGTGCCCCGCAACCCTCTTTCGACCAATTTACCTCACCAACTCTGAACTGTTACAGGCACCCAGGGCAATCGCATTTCAAAGGGATAGGACTTTGAGGAGGTAATCGAAGTCCCAACCTGCCTTTTTGCGTTTGGCTTTGATGCCGACCTTGGCGGTGCGTTCCTGCTTGAGGAGGTTCAGCGCCAGGTGTCGCATCACCGCCAGATTCTGGTCGGCATGACCCGTCCTCACCCGGCTGTGATCCTCGTCGAAGGCCATGTCCAACACCCAATGCAGGCTGTTCTCGATGCCCCAGTGGCTTCGCGCCGCTGTCAGCAGTGTTGTCGCGTCCGCCGGATAGCTGCAAATGTAGTAACGGGTATCCTCTGGGGAACTGGTACCAGCGTTCCGTCGGTAGCTGACCCGGGCCACCGCTCCCAAGGAAGCCCACTGCCGGTGCGGGTCCACGTAGGCCAGTTCCTCAGGGTCGGTAATCACCCAGCATCGTCGACGTTCCCGCCGACCGTGGTCCTTGCCCACTTGCTCGTGGTATCTGTAAGCCACGCCATTCCACTCCGCGCGCTCCTGGCAGGCGAATAAATCCTGGCAGGCGAATAAATCCTTGATGTTCTCGTGCAACTCCCCCTGATTGGCCTTCACCGCCAGCAGGTAATCGGCCCCACCTTGCACAATCTGACCAGCAATGTTCTTCTGGCAGCCCATGGCGTCGATAGTTACCAGGGATCCTTTCAGTTCCAGCACTTTGAGCAGTTCCGGTATCGCCGTGATCTCGTTGGAGTGGGCTTCAGTGCGGGTCTGTCCCAGCACCATACGGTTCTCGGTGGCCCAAGCGCTGACCATATGCAGTGGGCCGCGCCCGTTGGCTCGGTCGTGGCAACCCCGCCGGGTCTTGCCATCTATGGCCACCACCTCCCCCTGGGCCAGTTCACTAACCGAACGTACCCAGTCCATGAAGCAGGCCGTAAACTGCTCTGGGTCCAGCAGACCAAACACCCTCCCAAAGGTGTCGTGGGAGGGTACCCCGTTGGGCAATTCCAGGAACCGCCGGAACCACTCCTTCTTGGCCTTGCCGAACTCCTCGATCTCCACCCAGTTGTCGGCGCCGCAGATCACGGCACACAAGGTGATCACCATGATGTCCAGCAACTCATGCCTTTTGGCATGACCAGTTCGTGGGTCTGCCAGCACTCCAAACCGTTCCACCATCGAAATAGGTACATCGTCCATCGTCGCAGCCACCTCAGGAAACTTAATCTCGCCCCAAGTTTAGCCACATTTTCATATTAGTTTGAAATGCGATTGCCCTGTACAGGCACCCTGACTTCTTGAATTTTTTCGGTAGTAGCGTTAGACTGATGCCAAGATGGGGTCGACGGGAGCTAAAACCCGTGAACTCGTTTGTTAGACATTCGTCAAGCAGCGATAGCCCCCGTCCACTGCGAGGCCCGGTAACCGTCGCCCAAACCGCTGCCGGATCCTCGTCCTTTATGCACCATACCACTCCCGTTCCGTATGCGCGATACTTGGTCGGAACATTGTTCCACCGTCCAGAACACGCACCCTACAGCGATGCCGCCCACAACGGGGCCACCATAGCCAGATTCAGCTGTCCTGCCCCGAAAACTGCTTCCAGTCAGCCGTGATGATCTTCTGCGCTGCCCCAGCACCAAAGCAACGGACACGGCGACTGCTGCAGAACAGAGCTGCACTGATCCAGCCCGCGGCATACGAACTCCTTATCCCGATATTTCAGCGGGTCTGAGAAACGCGGGCCTCACGGCATGGAACCTGAAATGCCGTCCGAGGTCGCCCAGTGAGTTCCCCACCGGGAAGTTCAGGGTATTGTGGTTCGGATGAATATGCTGTTCCGCAAAACCGCGTTCGTGGTTTCGGCGTACTGAGGGGTTCATTAGTAAATGGCATCGGCAACGACAAGGTTGACACAGGCGGTAGAAACCTACTTCAACAGCCTGCAATTGATCAGAGCCTCCGGCGGCGCTACCGACGAACGTTCCCTGTACGTCCCCCTGGCGAACCTGCTCAACGCCGTGGGCGGCAGCCTGCGGCCCAAAGTGTTCTGCGTCCAGGAAATGGCCGACCAGGGTGCTGGCCATCCCGACTTCGGCTTGTATTCGGCCCGGCAGGTGCAGAAAGGCAGACCGCGAGCGGGGCAACAGCCAGAGCGCGGCGTCATCGAGGTCAAGTCAGTCGGCGACGACGCCCTGCTGACTGCCGAAAGCCCCCAGGTCAGTCGCTACTGGCAACGCTACCATCGCGTGCTGGTCACCAACGCCCGCGATTTCGTCTTGGTGGGCGAGGATGCCGCCAGCGAGCCCACTCGCTTGGAAACCTTCCGACTGGCCGGTTCCGAAAAGGAGTTCGCGGAGCGTCTGGAACGCCCTCGGGCTTTCGCCAACGAGGTCGGTGCCGGCTTAGGCGAATACCTTACCCGCGTGCTGTCCCACGCTGCCGCGCTGGTTGAACCCAAGGACTTGGCATGGCTGTTGGCGTCTACGCCCGCGACGGATTGGCGCGGGTGGAAAGGGCCGTCGACGAAGCGTCCCTGACCACGCTGCGGGCCGCCCTGGAGGAATCTCTGGGGGTGCGTTTTGAAGGGGACCGGGGCGCGGCCTTCTTCCGTTCTACCTTAGTGCAGACGTTGTTTTACGGCGTCTTTTCCGCCTGGGTATTGTGGGCGCGGCAGACGCCGCCGCCGGCAAATCCGTTCAACTGGAGCGAGGCGGTCTGGCATCTGCGGGCTCCCGTGCTCCGCGCCCTGTTCCAGTAGATTTCCGACCCCGGCCGGCTGCAACCTCTGGGACTGGTGGAAGTGCTGGACTGGACCGCTGCCGCGCTGAACCACGCTGAACGGCATGCTTTCTTTGCCCGCTTCGGCGAGGGCGAGGCGGTGCCTTACTTCTATGAGCCGTTCCTGCAAGCCTTTGACCCCGAACTCCGCAAGCAGATTGGCGTCTGGTATACCCCCGCCGAGGTGGTGCGCTACATGGTGGCCCGCGTGGACCGGGCGCTCAAGGGCGACCTGGGCATCGCCGACGGTCTTGCCGGCGAGAACGTCTATGTGCTCGATCCCTGCTGCGGCACCGGCGCGTACCTGGCCGAGGTCCTGCGCCGGATCGCCGCTAACCTGGAAGACAAGGGGCTGGGTGCCCTCACCGGCTCCCGGGTGAAGCAGGCGGCCACTCAGCGGGTATTCGGTTTCGAGATCATGCCGGCACCCTTCGTGGTGGCGCACCTCCAGGTGGGCCTTACCATGCAGGAACTTGACGCTCCGCTGTCCGAGGACGGCGACGAACGGGCTGGTGTGTTTCTTACCAACGCGCTCACCGGTTGGGAACCCGCGGTGCAGAAACCCCTGCCTTTCCCCGAACTGGAGCAGGAACGGGAACGCGACGAGCGCGTCAAGCAGGACACCCCAGTCCTGGTCATCCTCGGCAACCCGCCCTACAACGGCTTCGCCGGCATGGCCGTTGATGAGGAACGCGAGTTGTCCCAGGCTTACCGCACCACGAGGCAGGTGCGCCACCCTGAAGGACAGGGACTCAACGACCTCTACGTCCGCTTCTTCCGCATGGCGGAGCGGCGCATCACCGAGAAGACCGGCCAAGGCGTGGTGTGCTTCATCTCCAACTACTCGTGGCTGGACGGCCTCTCCTTCACCGGCATGCGCGAACGCTACCTCGAAGCCTTCGACGCCATCCGCATCGACTGCCTCAATGGCGACAAGTACAAAACCGGCAAGACGACACCGGAAGGCACGCCCGATCCCAGTATCTTCTCCACGCCCGACGACCCGGTGGGCATCCAAGTTGGCACAGCCATCACTACGCTGGTGCGCAAGACTGACCACACGCCGGCGCAGTCGGTCGGCTTCCGGCACCTGTGGGGCCAGTCCAAGCACGATGAGCTTGCGGCAACATCGGAGAGCCAGCCCGAAAACCTGTACTCTGATGTTGCGCCGCTATTGTCGTTGGGGCTGCCTTTCGCCGACCTCGCCGTGAGCGACGGCTGGCAGGACTGACCAGCGCTGCCTGATCTGTTCCCGACCTCGTTTCCGGGTGTGAAAACCAGCCGGGACGGTTTCCTGGTTGACGTTGATCTTGACCGGTTGAGACAACGGGTCGCCGATTATTTCAACCCTGCGTTGAGCCACGAGGAAATCACGCGTCGGTATCCGGGCGTAATGAAATCTACGGCGCGGTATGACGCCCGCGCTGTTCGTGCCGCGCTCCTTGCCCGCAGCGGCCCTGTAGAGTCGGGTTTTGTTCGCCATGCCTACCGTCCCTTTGATAACCGCTGGCTCTACTGGGAAGCGGAGACAAAACTACTTGACGAAAAACGGACTGAATACAAACGTCATGCTTTCGAGGGGAGGAGCGAGGGGAATTTATGCCTCGGTTCAAACAAGCGGGAGATCGACGAGCAATTCTCACATGGTACGGCGACGAGTTACCTAGGCAACTGGAAGCTGGGTAACTGGGGTATCCATTTCTTCCCTCTGTGGCTTAGAGAGGAAGGATTTGGGCTTGTCACTGATGGACTGAAGCAACGTGCGAACCTCTCGTCTACAGCGCAACATTATCTGGACCGCTTGGGGCTGCAAGTAGAAGACCTGTTCCACCACATCGTCGCCGTGCTGCACAGTCCCGATTACCGCACCGCCAACGCCGGTGCCCTCCGCATGGAGTGGCCGCGAGTCCCGCTGCCCGGATGGCCGAGCGGCACCGCCACGGCGGCGGCGGAACTTGCCGTGTCGGCGGCCCGGGGCCGAGATCTGGCGGCGCTGCTGGATGCCGATACGGACGTCGCCGGCGTGACCACCGGCGAGCTGCGTCCCGAACTCGCCGCCATGGCCGTGCCGACGACAACGGACGGTGACGTCGCCGGCGTGACCGGCGAGCTGCGTCCCGAACTCGCGGGCGACGACTTCGCGGTATCCGCCGGCTGGGGCCACTTCGGCACCAACGACGCCGTCATGCCCGGCCAGGGCAAGATCGTGGAACGGGACTACACCGACGATGAGCGGACCGCCCTGGCCGACGCCATCCCCGATTTTGAACAAGTCTGGGGCGACACCACCTTCGACGTGTACCTGAATGACTGCGCCTACTGGCGCAACGTCCCCTGCGCCGTCTGGA
Organism: Dehalococcoidia bacterium; assembly: GCA_965197635.1. GTDB lineage: Bacteria > Chloroflexota > Dehalococcoidia > Lucifugimonadales > UBA3495 > Bin87. The sequence goes on along the minus strand of CBDANN010000008.1, from coordinate 335,374 downwards.
ACTACCACCTCGGCGGCTACCAGGTTCTCAAAAAGTGGCTGTCCTACCGAGAGAGCAAGGTGCTGGGCCGCCCCCTGCTGCCGCAAGAGGCGCAGCATTTCACCGACACGGCGCGGCGGATCGCAGCAATCCTGAACTACCAGCAGCCGCACATCCGTGGGCTTGGTTACGACCAGTATGACGACGAACTGGAGCCTGCAGACCACGAACGTTTCCAAGAACTGGCTGACCGTTGGGAAGAGGAAACTTTCTTCCTATCCAGATCGGACCGCGCGATTTCACACCCGGTTCACCAGGAAATCATCGACTTGGGCCAACCGGTCGTGCCACTTATCCTTGAGAGGATGCGTTCCCAAGGGGGGCACTGGTTTGAAGCGCTCCAACAGATAACCGGAGAAGATCCAATATCGCCAGCCGATTACGGCAACATTGCAGCGATGCAGAATTCCTGGCTGCAATGGGGCGAAGACCGTGGCTACGCCTAGATGGATGACATGGCTCAATGTGTCATTCCATAAGCTTCGCAACGAAGGGTTTACGGTAGTAGACCCTGAAACTGATCGGTACAACTGCATCGCGTACGTCGCAGGGGACACGAGCCAGTGGTGGGAATATACACGCCGCTACTACTGGCCGGCCTATGCGAAGAGGTCACCGCGAATCAAAGCCTTCAGGAGGTCTTCGCCGGATTGGGATTCGAGGAATGTGATGATGGCAGCTTCGAACCCGGCTACCAAAAGGTTGCGCTCTACGAGGATGGCGGCGAATATCAGCACGCGAGCATACAAATGCCCAACGGAGCGTGGCGCAGCAAAATGGGGACGGCCCACTGATCGAACATCGTAGCCCTAGTTCACTTTCCGGTGGACCATATGGCAATGCAACGCTCTTCATGAGAAGGGCTGTGGAAACAGTCATTGAGTGGCAGAATGACCCCCCGGTCGCTTAACCCCCTAATCCACCGAAGGCAATCAGCGTTGGCAGGAGGCATGATGGTTACGGGCGGCAGTGTCCGTGTCATTGAGCCCCATTGCAGTAGCCGCGTACGATCATGACAACTAGGCAACATCATTTCCAACGACAATTTCGAATCTGTTGGCCACTACACATACGCTAGATCCAAGGGCATAGGATATGAGAGCGGCGCAGATAGATTCGAAACTGTGTGCTACGGCCATAGTCTCCCGTTTTTTCTGCCCATCTGGTCTGCGAAGAAGACTGGGAGTTTCTGGGAGTCCAGTAGCAATTTTCCGACACAATGCCACCTGGAGGTCTGAAGACCTGCGAAACTAATCACAGGCATCATCTCGACCGGCAGATGTTCCTTGAGAACTCCGCCGGTATCTTCGATGCAAAGCATTTCCCATGGACAAGTTTGTCATGCAAAGAGTTTCAAATGAAAAAAATGATGTGGATAGCTCTGGCCCTAATTTACCTTGGATTAGCTTGGTCTGCGACTACTAACCGTTGGTGCTAGTTAATATCAGAGGACGAATTGGGCAATGGAGCGATGGATGCGTCCGTTTTCGTCCGGTTCCAGTCCATCCCACTGGGCCAGTATGTTGAAGGCGGCCATCAGGTAACTCAAGTGCGCCTCAAACCCTGACCATGTGATATGGCGCATCTCTTTGCTTCCCATACCGTGGTCATCATGGAGAAGGTGGTCTCCACGATCATCCGCACGTTCCATTGGCCGCGACGACACCGTTTCACGTTGTCTGGGTCGCCTTTGGCGCGGTGCAAGCCGGTGTCGGTCAGGATGATCATCTGGCCGTCGTAGCAGGCCAACAGGGGTAAGAACCGCTGGTCATGGACGTTGGCAGTGGCGCAGTCCCAATCCACAATCAGCCCCAATTTGTTGAGCACGACGCAGAGTTTGCCGCCCACGATCCAGCGATGATTGGACTTGCCGCGCCGGCCCACCTGATGGAGCTGACGCCCCGCCCTTACCGGATGGCCCAGTGCGATGCCATAGCTGTCGGCCACGCCCAGGATGGTGGGCGGAGCCAGGAAACAGCCGCTCCAGCAGGCTTTGGCTTCCAGGCGGCGGAAGCGGCGGGTGCGCTCGGGCAGCTGGGGAAAGAGGTCTCCATAGTTGTGCCGGAGCCAGTCGTAAAAGGCGCGGCGGCTGACGCCCTTGATGGCGTAGCGCGCTCCGATGGTGATCACTTCGCCCAGGGAGCGGACCGCTTGGGGATGATGGGGAAGTTCGGGCAGGGCATCGTCGATCCGGCAATAGAGTTCGGTGATAAAATCGGTGATGTTCACGGGGTTCCTCCGCTGTCGAGCGTATCAACTTACAGCATAAGGAACCCTGTGGCGTTTTCAATATCATCTCAAACTAGCACCAACGGTTAACCACCAAGACCCTCCGGCGACGCTTCTTCTCCCTCGCCGGACGCATCACCCGCTCGGCCCACCGCCCTCGCCATCATTCACCAGCCAGTCCAAGGTCTCTCCAACTCGTGCCGCACACCTGGGCCAGCGAGAGTTTCTTACTACCTACAGCCACTTCATGCGCGGCTCCCCCTCGTCGACAACACGCCCGCTACTGGCGCCATCCGCCTGGACGATCCCCTCCCCATCCCCTGACAGGGGTAGGTAACGGCTCAAACTGGCTTTCGCCGTAACTTGGGAAGGCGCATCAGCCTCCGGCATCTTGGTTGTGACACCACCAGATGCGGAGACCCGCGATGCGCCTTCCCAAGGAATGCTATCAGATGCAAAAAACGATTGAAACGCATTTGCCTCACCTCTCCCAGCCACAATTGACTGGCCTGGCGCTGTGGGTTTGTGGGGCCATCCTGGCGGGCAGCGCCTGTCAGAACGCCGTGGCCTCGGCCCTCTCGCCCTGGGGCAGATGGAACAGCCTCCGGCAGTATCTCCGGGAGTGGCTCTACGACGGCAGCGACCGGAAAAGCCCCTGCCAAACCCAACTGGATGTCACTCTCTGCTTCGCGCCACTGCTGAAATGGGTTCTCTCCTGGTGGATTCCGAACGTCTCGCGCTGGCCATCGACCCCACGCTCAAGGGAGACCAGACCACCGCCATTGTCATCAGCGTCCTCTACCGTAGTTGCGCCATCCCCGTTGCCTGGCGCATCCACCACGCCACTCAGAAAGGCTCCTGGATGGACCCCACGGTGGAACTGCTCCAAGCCCTGGCCCCAGCGGTTCCCGAGGAAATGACCGTAATCGTGCTCTGCGACCGGGGCATCGCCAGTCCCAAGCTCTGGACCAGATACGCGCCCAGGGCTGGCATCCCGGTATGCGCTACCGGAAGAACATCACCTTCTGCGCCGACGGCGGCCAACGATTGCCCGCCTTGCGCTTCGTTTCCCGTCCCGATACCGCCTGGATTGGCCGTGGCACCGCCTTCGGTGCGCCAACCGCCCAGCGCCGTTGCACCCTGCTGGTGGTCTGGTACGCCGAGCAGGAGGAACCCTGGGTCTCCTCACCGACCTGCCGCCGGAGGAGGTCGGGGTCAGTTGGTACGCCCTGCGCTTCTGGATCGAGCTGGGCTTCACCTGGAGCTTGGGCTGGAAGTGGGACAAGACCCGCCGCACCGACCCAACTCGTGTCTCCCGCCACTGGCTGGTATTGTCGGTGGCCACCCTGCTGGCCCTGGCCTACGGCACCCGGGTGGAAGACGCCCAGGACCGCCGGATTGATCCAGGTAATCTGCGGGCGCCGCCCAAGGCGCTGGCTCCCAATCATCGAGACCCTCGGACCCGTCCGGCGCGCACCGTCAGCGTGATCCGCCACGGCATCGACTGGCTCAGGCGGTTGCTGCTCAAGGGCCGCCTGTGGAGCCGTGTCTGGCTGTTGCCTGAACCCTGGCCTCAGCCCAAGCCCAACTTGGAGATTACCCACCATGTGCCATAAAAACGCGTTACCTACCCCTGTCAGCTCCCCATCCCTGGCACGGGACGTACCAGCGCCACTCCCTTCGGTGGATTCGGTCAGTAATACGACTTGCCCCAACAAATCACCTGATGATCAAGCGTTATCCCGCACGTGCGCTTCCTGCCCGCGCTCACAGATCGAAATTTGGCGTCAGGAGGCTCTAACTCCTCACCGGGAAATGCGCCCCAACATTCAACGTTCCCAACCGGACGCACCCCACAGGCGTGCCCGAGGCCCACACTGACCGAGACAAACGCGCCGGCCGGAGGATCGGGCACGCCCCACCATTCACCATCGCCCCAACATTCGACCCTGCCGGCATCCAGCAGGCCGCAAGCTCCGAAATGGCCAACGCTGACAGACCGGAACACGCCTTCCGGCGCTGCCAGCGCTTCCCGCTCGGCCAGATCCCCCCAACATGCCAACGTTCCGTCAGTGCGGACCGCACAGGCATAGCTATCGGACGCCGACACGTCAACAAACGCGCCACCAGGCACCCGCGACACTCCTCCGCCATCACGACCCCAACACTGCAACCGACCATGGGCTTCCCGTATGGCGCAGACGTCGGACAACCCCATGTCCACCGCCGAGAACTTCCGCAGGGGCGTGAACCCATCCACTCTTCCCCAACATTTCAGCCTGCCATTGTCGCGGAGCGCGCAGCTCCCGTAGTCGCCGGCAGACACCGCCTTGTAGGTGCCGCGCTTCGGCGCATCGGTCAACCCCTTTTCCTCATGGGCCTCGTCCTGACCCCAGCACCTGATCTGGCCACCAAAGCTCAAACTACACGTGAACACCGAACCGACGCTGACTGCCTGATAGCCCTCCCCAGATTGGATCGGCTGAGCCGTGCCGCAGGAACTACCCAGCCAACCAACGATCACCAGCAACGCCAGTGCCACCACAGTACGGGCAACTGGGAAACCACCCACTGAAACCTTCGGCGAAAATCTCATGACAATCAAAGACCCCCTCGCGCCAAACCAGCGAATCATTCAGCGATTGACGAAATCAGAACCAACGGAAGATACATCGCAGAGCCCACAGCCGCTAACCCGAATGGGGCCACGCCACCGAAATCGAGATACTCCGCATCGGGAGCATTCTTTTTCCTAACGGCCTGCCAAACCGCCGCCGTCCACGCCGCCGAGTTGGCAAACGGCGCCAGTAGCAGCCATAGCCGAACCCCGAAGTCCCCCAAATAGGGATCGCCTCTTGACGACCAAGCCATGACGAAACCGCCAACCACCGGACCCATCAGCCAAGTGATGAACAACACCCCGTAGCCGGTCTTTACCAACCACGACGGGACCTCACGCCCGTCACTCCAGGACACGAAGTAAACCCACGGCATAAACCAACAGGCCCAATAGAGCGCTCCAGCCAAAGCGGGCCTGGTGGCATCGCGACCCCGCTTGCGAGCAGAGTTCCAGCACACTAAACCCGAATCCACCGATGGGATAGGGCGGTGCGGCATTTGAGAGAGATGAGGGGTCAGGGAACGGGATGGCGAGGACCTGATGCCGATGAAATGGACGATGTGGGGCGTGGATGCCGTGCCAAGGGGATGTTGATGACCCGTGGTAGCGGCATTGGCAGTGATTTTCAGCGCAGACCGATGGCGGAGACCGTCAGGAGCCCAGCCTGGCGCGGTTGGGCCAGGCGTGGTGCGTCATCGTAGACAGGTGAAAGGCCGAGGGCGGCGTCAGGATGGGAGTGGCAGGGCGCGCAGTCTGGCCAGGGCGCTGCTGAATTGGTTTCGCCAAGGCCAATCCTGTGGCAGATGCAGGGTGATGCGACGGGCTTTGCGGGTGATGCGTCCGGCGAGAGAGAAGAAGCGTCGTCGGAGGGTCTTGGTGGTGGTCACCGGCTCGCCCAGGCCGATGCGCGTGGTCCAGCGGGCCAGGTTGTGGGCCATGACTTGCACCGCCAGCCAGGCGGCGTTGGCGGGAAAACGTCCCGATGGCAGGTGGTTGAGCCCCACGCCGTATTTGAGGTCGCGGATGGCGTTCTCGATCTCGGCGTGGCGGCGATGGTCAGCTTCCAGATACAGGGTGTCGCCTTCTCTATCGGTGATGAAAGCGTGATAGCTGTAGGTGGCGAACAGGGCCAGTTGCGAGCCGGGCGTGGGTTTCACCCGTCGGACGATGAGCCGCACCGGTACCGCGTCGGGCTCACTGGCAAAGGGAGTGTAGCTGGTTTCGGCCACATCGGCGCCGCCATCCATCCAATAGGATATGGGCGTCCAGTCATCTTCAGGTATGGCCTCGATGATGTTCCGCAGGCTCGGGTGCTGGCGTACGGTGATGGAGTAGCGTACCTTCTGGTCGCGACAGGCGGCCACCATGTCGTGGGTGTAGAAGCCGCTGTCCGCCCGCACGGTGAGTGGTCCGGTGGCTCCGGCGTAGCGCACTCGGCTCACCGTCTCGCGCAGGAAGTTGGCGGCGCCGCGGGCGGTGTTGGCCCGACCCTTTCGCAATCGACACATCAGCACCTCGCCGGTACCCTCGGCCACGGCCAGGAGCGGGTGATAGCCCCGCTGGCCGGTGTAGCCGTGATGGCGCGCGCCCTCCTTGCCCAGACCATAGGTCTCACAGACGGTAGAGTCCAGATCAATGGTCAGCGGATCATCGCCCGGTCCGGCCCCAGCCGCCCAGGCTCGGGCCAGCGCCTCCCGGCTCACCCGATCCAGCTGCCGCGCGTGGCCCCACCGGAAACTCCGCAGAAACGTGCCCAGCGTGGATGGCGCCTTCACCGTACAGCCCAGCACCTGCTCGGTCTCGCCAGCGCGCAGCGCGTCGGCGTCGTCAATGCAGTCCCCGCCGGCCAACGCCGATGCCACCAGCGTCAGCACCTTGTCTCCCGCGTTGGCACGACCTGGCGCATTTCCCAGGTCAACGTGGCGGTCCACCAGCTCTCCCAGCCCCAGATGATGGGCCAGGGTGATGGGCAAAAGCAGCCCCGCATTGGCCACCAGTCGGTGATCGTCGAAGGCAACGTGGATGCGGTCGGGGCGCTCAGGTGGTAGCATCCGTTGGGTGCTCCTCGTTTCAGGGTGGTTTTCGTTCTCAAAAACCATTATCCCCGAAGCCGGGAGCACTTTCTCATCCCTTCAGCACGCCGACACACTCATCTCCTCGGTGGATTGGGGATAAAGCCCGGGAGCACTGCACACCACAGATTCTCAAACTCGTAAGTACCTTCCTCTTGAGCACAACCCGCGACGCCGTGCCGACAGGTGCTCATCTCCTCGGTGGATTGGGGCTAAAGCGCCGATGGGCGACGTTACCACCAATGCACACCACAGATAGGTGCCCAGCCACAAAATTAGCAAACTCGTAAGTACGAGCATCACCCTGAAAACCTCTTGAGAAACGGGGGTCGCCAACAACCCGCGACGCCGTGCCGACAGGTGCTCCTGTCGGCACGGTCGGCGTGAACGCGCACTATATCGGTCCGAACGCGCACTATATCAGGACGTTCATGGTCCCAAGTACGTCCACGCCCAGTGCTCGTACCAACCTCCGCCGTACTCAATGTCCCGCGGGATCAGGTAAGCGTAAACCCCGACGGAGTACAGAGTTAACTCCGAGTATTCATCCACGCTGAACTCAGCACTCGTATCTGTACCATCACTCAGAATTTGGACGTGGCGTCCCACCTCCCCATTGTCAAAGAAGACGTACCATGCGAGCACCATCTGGTCAATGACTATGTCCGACACGCAGCCAGATACGTGAGACCAACTCGCCTGGTAGTCCCCGTCGGCATCCTTGCGAACCAACAAACCAGAGATGGTGGGTACCGGCGTCGAACAGTCCACAAAGGTGTGCGAACTGACGCCCGATGTCGTACTGCCAGCACGAGATCCTCGATGAGACCGGGCGTGCTCCAAGTCCTGACGGGTTACGGGCCAACCCTTGCTGTTCACCTTGGCGACACCTGTGAAGTAAACATTCGCCATAGCCCATTTGGTTGGAATCAAACAGAATGTGACCCGGCCGGTCAGATTGCCGCCAAGGCATCCCCACTCTCGGATGTCGGCCCAAAACTTCGCATCCGCCAACGCCTTATTCCGAGGATTCCATGCGCGGTCGAGTTCGGAAGCATTATCAAGACAGTCGAACTTCTGCAACGAACCGTACGCGACATCGTGCCTTCTGCAAGACGGTAGCGGACCATCGGCCACAGCATCGCATTGCCAGTTGCCATCACTGAGCCATTCAGCTTGGTCTATCGGAGTCCTCGAATGCTGATTGGCCAGCGTGTAGAACGCGTAATCCGTCCTGAAGACCAAGCAGTTGAGAGCGTCAAGCTTGCCTGCAAGACTCGCGGGTTCCGTCATACTGAAACAATCGAGACGAGACGCATTGGCTGGTGCCTGACGACTCCCGGAACAGAGGAACTACCACCAGAACTCGGCGCAGCTACCTCCAACGCGTTCACAGATCCGAAGAGCTTCAATTTGGCGGCGGACCCCAATCCCTGGGTAAGCTGAATACCACGACCTGTCTTCAGATAGTCTCGGTACAACGTGTTTGAAGACTTCAATCTCTTCAATTCAGCATCCACGGCCCCACTGTAGGCCGAGAATACATTCGTGGGATTGGTACTCCTGCTTTCGCAACGGTCAACCTTAGTCGCCACGGCACCGTCATATTCAGACAGGACATCAGGGAAGGACGCGAACCTGTCACTTGCAGAACGACCCACGTTGACGCAAGTAAGAAATGACCGCTCGGAGGTCGCGAAAGCACCATTGCCGGTGACGGCGCGGCTCCCGTTGTTGGTAGGACTTTCAAACACAGCTGCGTCGAGATCCGACAAAAGGTCGTTGACCAAGTCCTGCTCGCCCCAGGTCACGTAAACCGAACTTGACGTGTCAGTCACGGTAGCACTTCCGATGCGGTACGACACGACCACACGGAACTTCCGAGTACCCTTGGTCGGAAAGCTAACCGACCGGGAGCGACTCGAGGAGGCAATGCCGAGATTCACCCAGCTCCCGGAGGAGTTCGTCTGCTGCCACTGGTAGGTCGTTCCAGATGGAGCACCCGTACCATTCACCCTCAAAACCACCGTCCGGTTGAGCGCCGGCATATCGGGCGAGTACGCAACGCGTGCGAGGGAAACCCATTTCACCGGCACCGGGTTAGAAAAGCCGGCACCACCGCTGGAGTAGTTCACGACAGCACGGAAGGTCCGCTCGCCAACAGTGTTGTAGCTCACGGAAAGCGTCGAGGACGAAGTCGCCGCCCCTTCGTCTTCCCAAGCACTTCCGTCCCAACGCTGACACTGATACGTGGAAACGGTACCCTTAGCCCCAATCCACCGAAAGGATGAGATTGCCGTCGTGGTGATGGGATAAGAAAGTGCTCCCGGCTTCGGGGATAATGGTTTTTGAAACAGAAAACCGACCCCTCGCAAGGAGCACCCAACGGATGCTACCACCTGAGCAGCCCGACCGCATCCATGTCGCCTTCGACGATCACCGCCTGGTGGCCAACGCCGGACTGCTTTTGCCGGTCACGCTGGCCCATCACCTGGGTCTGGGCGAGTTGGTGGACCAGCACGTCGATCTGGGAGATACGGCGGGTCGGGCGAATGCGGGGGACAAGATGCTGACCCTGGTGGCGTCGGCGCTGGCCGGTGGCGACTGCATCGACGACGCCGACGCGCTGCGCGCTGGCGGGACCGAGCAGGTGCTGGGCTGTACGGTCAAGGCGCCGTCCACGTTGGGGACCTTCCTGCGCAGTTTCCGGTGGGGCCACGCGCGGCAGTTGGATCGGGTGAGCCGAGAGGCGCTGGCCCGAGCCTGGGCCGCTGGGGCGGGACCGGGCGATGATCCGTTGACCATCGACCTGGACTCCACCATCTGTGAAACCTACGGTCCGACCAAGGAGGGGGCGCGCCGCCACGGCTACACTGGCCAGCGGGGCTATCACCCGCTCTTCGCCGTCGCCGCTGGCACTGGCGACGTGCTGATGGCTCGACTGCGCCAGGGACGCGCCAACACCGCTCGCGGCGCGGCCCACTTCCTGCGTGAAACCATCAGCCGGGTGCGCTACGCCGGAGCCACCGGACCGCTCACCATGCGGGCCGACAGCGGCTTCTACAACCACGACATCGTCGCCGTGTGTCGCAAGATGAAGGTCCGCTTCTCCATCACCATTCGCCAGCATCCAAGCGTGCGCAATCTCATCGCAGCCATACCCGAGACAGACTGGACGCCCATCCCCTATTGGATGGAGGGCGCCGCCGACGTGGCCGAAACCAGCTACACTCCCTTCGCGAGTGAGCCCGACGCCACGCCGGTGCGGCTCATCGTCCGAAGGGTGCAGCCCACGCCCAACTCCCAGCTGGCCCTCTTGGTCGACTACAGCTATCACGGCTTCATCACCGATAGAGACGGCGACACCCTGGAACTGGAGGCCGATCATCGCCGCCACGCCGAGATCGAGAATGCCATCCGAGACCTCAAGTACGGCGTGGGGCTCAACCATCTGCCCTCGGGCCGCTTCCCCGCCAACGCCGCCTGGTTGGCCGTCCAGACGATGGCCCACAACCTGGCCCGCTGGACCACGCGCCTCGGGCTGGGCGAGCCGGTGGCGACCACCAAGACCCTGCGCAGGCGCTTCTTCTCCCTGGCCGGACGCATCACCCGCAAGGCCCGCCGTCTCACCCGGCATCTCCCCCAGGGCTGGCCCTGGCAAAACCAGTTCAGTCGTGCCCTCACCCGATTGCGCGCACTGCCGCTCCCTTCTTGACCACGCCCTCGGCGTCTGACCTGTCCACCAGATTACCCAACGGTCTGGCCCAGCCGCGCCAGGCTGGGCTCCTGACGGCCTCCGCCGGCGATCTGCGCTGAAAATCGCTCCCAGCTCTGCTACCACGGGCCGTCAACATCCTCTTGGCGTGGCATCCACGCCCCACATCGTCCATTTCATCGGCATCAGATCCTCGCCAGTCCGATCCCTGGTCCCTCATCCCTCCTCTGACCGCCGCCGCCGTTTCCCTTCGGTGGATTCGGGCTTAGACGCAGGCGCAACAACTGACAAAGTCACCAGTTGCCACAAGTACACCGAATCCGCGCTGGTTGACGCTACTGGCTTGGACACCTCCACCGCTACCGTAAACCGGCCGGTTCGGGCGGACAAACGGGTTGTCGCTTCGATGACGTAGGTTCCCGCCGAAAGACGCCGCGTAATCCGCGAGTTGTCAGCATCGCCACCGTTGTCGTCGCTCTCCAGCACTGTCCCTGTCTTTGAAGAGCCGGAGATCAGATACAGATAGGTGTCGTCTGCGGGATAGTCAACGGAACCTAAGTCAATCCGAACATCCAATGTTCCACTCACCCGAAAGCTGTAGAACTTGGCATACTTGCCCGAGCGGTTCTGCGAAGCGCAACCCTGAACCCAATCGCCCAACCGGCCTTCGCGGCCACCGCTCGAGACCGTCCCCAGATCAACGGTTGAACAATCCACAGTCACAACGGGCGCAACAACGAAGGAGAGCTGAAACGCGCCCGTGGCACGACGCCCGTAAGTAGTAGCTTCGACTGTATAAGTGCCCGCCGAAAGCCGGCGCCCAATCCGGGAATTGTAAGCCGGACCATCGTCATCATCCTCTTCGACCACTGTACCCGAAGTACGGGAACCGTTCAGCAGGAACATGTACGTGTCCACTTCAGGAACGTCAGTCGAATCCAGATCAATCGTTACGTCCGCAGATTCACTGAGAGTAAAGCTGAAGAACTCAGCGTAACGACCGGAACGGTTCACGGACAAACACGCACTGCTCCAACTGCCGGTCCTGGTTGCAGAAGCCGCGACAGTTCCTTTTGGGCAACGCGACAAGGAGCCCGGCGAGCCGGAGGATCCTGAGCACCACCAGTTCCAGAATCGTCGTCGCCCCCGCTCTTCTCAGGCGTGGCAGTAGGCGTGGGTGCGGGCGTACCCGAAAGGGTTCCTGCACGCCAAGGCCTACCTCTGCTGGTACGACAACCACGCCGAGCCAGGCGCTGCCATCGTCGGCTCATCTAACTTCACCCTGGCCTGTTTCACCGGCAACACCGAGCTGAACGTCCGCGTCACCGGCGACGACGAAATGGCGACCCTGAAGGACTGGTTCGAGAACCTGTGGGCTGACTCGGTGGACATCAGCGCACAGGTGGAGCAGTGCCTCACCGAAAGCTGGGCCGTCACGCAGTACACTCCCTACGCCGTCTACCTGAAGGCCCACTACGAACTCTACGGCCAGGACCTGGGTAGCGACGAACCGTTGCCGCTGGAGCCGTCGGGCCAGGTCGAACTCGCCAACTTCCAACTGGACGCCGTCCGCCGCGGGCTTGACATGATCCGGAACCACGGCGGTTGCTACATCGCCGATGTGGTGGGCTTGGGCAAGACTTACATCGGCGCCGAACTGCTGCGCCAGGTACGGCAGAGTTACCCCAACGACGGACCTCCTCTGGTTATCTGTCCGGCTGGACTCATACCCGCATGGGAACGGGTCAATGAGCTCTACGGTCTGGGCGCGGCCGTGCTCTCTCAGGACATGATCGCCCCGCCGCCGGACCTGGTGTTCGACGAGGAGACTGAGCAGTACGAGGAGGTCGACGGCAGTGCGAGGGGCATCCAGTTGGTGGAAGAATATCCACACCGAGGAACGGTGCTGGTTGACGAGGCCCATAACTTTCGCAACGACAACGGTCGTTCGAGGGGTCTGCGCGACTATCTCGAGAGAGGAGACCACAAGGTCATTCTCCTGAGCGCCACTCCTCAGAACATGGGACCTCGGGACATCTACCGTCAGGTGCAGTTGTTTCTGGAGGAAACGGACCACGGCCTGCCTCTGGAACCGGAGGGGTTGGAGGATTTCTTCGCCAGCGTGGTCCGGTGGCAGGAGTATGACCGTGAGGTGGACGCCTACTTGGTGGCTCTGGCCCCACATCCGAAGGGAGGCGAAGAGGGGACGCCTCCGACGCGTCCATCAAGGCCAGCCCATCCCAGGGCGGACATCTCCCAGGTTCTGACGCCCATTTTCATCAGACGCCGGCGTCGGGACATAGTCGAGTTGTACGGCGAAACTGCGACCATCAACGGCGAGCCATTGTCGTTTCCGACGCCGAGACTGTCCAACCTCGAATACCGGCTGGACCGGGTGTACGCCAAGGCCGGTAATTTCAAGGACCTGCTGGAAACGCTGGGAAAGCACCAGGCAGTGCGCTACAACCCGACTGAATACCTGAACCCGGAGCGGCACGACGACCAGCAGTACGCCGGACTGTTCCGGGCCCGAGGCCGCATCGCCGGAATGATCCGTTATCTGCTCTTCAAGCGTCTGGAGTCCAGCATTGAGGCCTTTCGGTCCACACTGGAGTCCGTTGCCCACAGCAACCGCAGTTTCAAAACGGCATTGGAAGCCGGCTACGTGCCGATGGGCAGTGTTGCAACCAACCTGCTGGCTGGGCAGAACTTCAACGCCGAGGAAGCCTTGGCGATCCTGCAACGGGAGGAGGTCAGGCGCAACGGAAGGTATGTTTTCCCCGCCGCCCATTTCGACGTCAAACGCTGGAGCCGTGACTTGAACGCCGACCATGCGGTGCTGCAAGGCCTGAGCAGACGCATATCGAAGATCGGCCCTGCGGAAGATGACAAACTGGCTCAGCTCAAGGGATTCCTCAAAAGTACCGACGACGAGAAGGTACTGATCTTCAGCGAGGCCGAGACCACGGTCGACTACTTATTCGAGCAGTTGAACCCTGGGGGCGAGAATGAAGCCATAGCCAAACTCAGTGGCAGCAACCGTGACCAGCGTACTGGCGTCGTGGGCCGATTTGCGCCGCGGGCGAACCTTCGGGACCCAGAGCGTCTGCCGGGCGGCGAGGTCCGCCTGTTGGTGACCACCGACGTCGTCTCGGAAGGCCAGAACCTCCAGGACTGCGCCCGGGTGCTTAACTACGATCTGCACTGGAACCCGGTGCGACTTATCCAGCGATTCGGAAGGGTGGACCGCATCGGTTCTCCCTACGACGAGATCCATCTGCACAGTATGCTGCCGGACGCGGACCTCGACGAAGAACTGGGTCTGACCGACAAACTGAGCGACCGCATCCAGGCGTTCCACGATCTCATCGGTCTGGACAACAAGGTGCTGTCAGAAGAGGAGCAATTGAACGCCACGGGCGTTGGCGTGATTTACGACGAACTGGCCCTACCGGAATTGGACGACGCGCTGGATGAAGTGTCCGCCAACCAGCGGGCTATCACCCTGCTGCCGAACATCCGCAACAACGAACCGGACCTGTGGCGGAAGATCACCGAAATGCCAGATGGCATTCGCTCCGCCTTGACCTTTGAGATCGGAGGGAACGTTGAGGAAGCTCCTCAGGCCGGGGAAACCGTCGTAATGATGGCGGCTTCCGGTGCAGTGCGCTGCTACGCCGTTTCAGACGACCTAACGCCCCGACCCATCCGAACAGCGCAGTTCGTGGCAGCCGCAGAATGTGACGCTGACACTCCATCCCAGCCGTTACCGGAACGCACCAACGCACGGGTGAATGCCGCAGTCAAAGCTTTTCGCGGAGACTTGAGCAGGATCTTGGGCACGTTGAGACGGCGCACTCCCGGTAACGCCCGCAACCGTAGTTTTATCAGACGGCAACTGAGTGGCGTTGGCAAAGACATCGCCACGCCCCGCCGTTTGGACGTGTTGCGACAAGCCTTTGCCGGCAACCTGCCCACGGTGGTTGAGAACGAACTCACCGAACTGCGTCGTCTGAACCTCGGTGGTCGGGAACTGGTACTGCGACTGGAGCTGTTGCAGGAGCGCTACCGTTTGAGTGCGGCTGTCCACAGCGCGTCGCCAATGACAGTGGAACAGACCCGGATCGTTTGCTCCGACGGCCTACTGTAACAGGCGCAAAAGTTTGAGCCGTTCAAAGATGATCAGCACGCTAAAATTCGGCCTGCGGGAGAACGCCTAATTTGGAACACCGCTGATTACGGATTTCGTAATGGCGCCGCCTACTTGAACAATCCTACTTCAAAGGTGGCATTGAAGCCTGCGATGGGCAGCCATCCGGCGCCAGTAACATCGGTCCCGAAGTCCAGGTTCGTAACCAACTCGTATCCGGTACAGCCGGAGGGGCAGCCCATCCCTGCCGCCGCATTGGGGAAAGCAGCCTCATAAGCGACCTGCTCGTTTTCATCTGCGGTCGTGCCGTCTCCGTCCGTGTCGTACCGAATGGCATCCAGCTGAACCAGGTTGCGTATCTCAATCAACCCGTCGTCATCAGCGTCGTAGTCGCCGTTCACCGGAGCCGAGCCCACCGGGGTGGTCTGGGTCTGGCCGTTGGTCGGGCAGGCTGTTGCGTCGTCGTTCAACCGCAGGGTCTTCCAACTCGACCATTCAATACCGCCCTCGTAGCGCCGTCCCACGATGAAGTGATATTCGAGACCCAGCGTCAGCCGGTCCACCGTCCAGGAGGAGCTGGCGGTTACGTCGGAATAGCGGAAATACGACCGCCAAACCTCGTTGGCCTGGTGGGTGGTATAGTCCTCGACGGCCAGACAGCCCACGCGGTAGGACGACACGCCAGCCACGGCGCTCCAGGTGACGTTCGCCTCGCCCGGATTCGAGCCGTTGGCGACCCCAATGTTCGTGGGGCCGGCGGTTGCGAACCGCTCTGCGCCTGGGCGAGACCCGAGCCGACAGTGATCGCCAGCGCAACGGCGATGACCAAGGATAGCGCACCGGCAAATGACTTCATCATCTCCTGTAACCTCCTGTGCAGAAAGGACTGGTGGCTATTGCCGCTCACCTTACCATCAGTGGGAGTGGCACCGCAATTTTACCCATCCTGCTATACCCAGTTGTGCTATCATTGGCGCCAGCCGCCTCCGGGCCGCTGGCCCATTTGATCTTCAGACGCTGCTGCAATGGTTCAGGATTCCGGCCAGATGATTAAGGCGATCTTTTTCGATTTTTACAACACCCTGGTCCGTTTCTGGCCCCCGCTGCCCCAGATCCAGCACGCCGCCTGCCAGAACCTGGGCATCCGGGTGCCGGCGGAAAATCTGGCCCGGGGCTACGCCGTCGCCGATCTCTATTTCAACGAAGAGAACCACCGCTTGCCGCTGGGCGACCGGGACGCGGCCGGCCGGGACGCCTTCTTCGCCCGCTACGAGCAGATTATTTTGCAAGAGGCCGGCGTTGCCGTGTCGCTTCGGATGGCCAAACAGATTTGGGATATGGCCATTTCCGTGCCCAAGGAGTTTGTGGAGTTCGAGGAAACTCGCCCCGTGCTGTCCGAACTGAAGGGCCGGGGCTACCGTCTGGCGGTACTGACCAACCTGCGACGTGACATGGACGAGCTCACCCAGCAACTGGGCATCCGCGAGTACCTGGAGTTCTGCATCACCGGCCGCGAGGCCGGCGAAAAACCTGCCACCGCCATCTTTGAAGCCGCCATCAAGCGCATGAACATCCGCCCCGACCAGGCCATTCACGTCGGCGACCAGCCCCGCTCCGATGTCGAAGGAGCCCGCGACGCCGGCCTGACGCCCGTCCTGATTGACCGGGGCGGCTTCCACGCCGACGTGACCGGCTGCGACCATATCAATAGCCTGGAAGGGCTGTACCCTCTGCTGGACCGGCTGGCTTCCTGCTGATCCGGCTACGACTCCTCTTTGTCAATGCAAGCGTAGCGTGGCAATCTCGTTTCCACGCGCCACCACCAGACCCACCATCTGACGAGGTGCCACCATGACCACCCAGCCGCCGGCCCACAGCCATCCCGACGACCCCAACCCCGTTCACGTCATCGTTTGGTACGACTACGTTTGACCCTGGTGCTATGTCGGCCTGGAACGCGTCGACAAGCTGGCTGAAGAGTTCGACATCACCGTTGAGGGACGCGCTTACCTGCTGCGCCCTGACACCCCGCAGGAAGGGCGGGTTCGCGAACCGCGCCCGGGAGAATCCGATGACGAACTCTCGGACCCGATCCGCACCCACGCCCGCGAAGCCAACCTGGTGATGCGACCGCCGCGCTACACCCACAACAGCCTCAGTTCCCTGCAGGCCACCGAGTACGCCCAGGAGCAGGGCAAGTTCATGGAATACCACCACGCCGCCTACGAAGCCTACTGGGATGAGCGCGCCGACCTCGGCGATACGTCTGTGCTGGCCGACATCGGCGCCAGCGTGGGCCTGGACGGAGCGGAGCTGAAGGAGCGGGTGGAATCGGGACATTACGCCCAGCGGGTCGTTGACCAGTACCAGGAGGCTCTTGGCTACGGCATCCGTGGCATACCCACCTTCGTGTTTGACAACCTGCTGTTCACCGGCGCTCAGCCCTACGAGGTCTTCCAGCGAGTGATGGACAAGGCCCTGGAGAACCGCGCCGCCGCCCCGGAATAGGGTCGTCCTCCATGACGACTCCCGTCGCATCAGCTCCGCCGGCGGTGGTCCCAACCCGCCGGCGGTTCACCGTGGTTGAGTACTACGCCATGGCCGATGCCGGCATCCTGTCGGAAAACGATCGCGTCGAATTGCTGGACGGAGACGTCATCGTAATGCCGCCCATTGGAGACTGGCACGCGTCCGGCGTGGCTCAGATAATCGCCCTGTTTCCTTCCACCATCTTGGATGGGAGGGCAATCCTCCAGATCCAGAACCCGGTGCGATTGGATAGCGACAACGAACCCCAGCCGGACGCAATGCTGCTGCGGTGGCGCAATGATTTCTACCGGAATGGACACCCCGGTCCCGACGATGTGCTGCTCCTGATCGAGGTATCCGACACCACCGTCGATTATGACCGCAACACCAAGCTTCCCCGGTACGCCCGCGCCGGCATACCCGAGGTCTGGATCGACAACCGGCGAGACCGCCGCATCGAGGCTTACACCGACCCATCTGGCGATGAGTACGCCACCGTCCGATACGCCGCCCCCGGTGAAACCATCGCACCCCAGGCGTTCCCCGACATCACCCTGCAAGTTGACCGCATCATCGGCGACTGATCGGGTTTCACCATGACCACCACCGTCTCAACCGCCGCCGCTCCGGCAGCAGCCCTCGCGCCAACCCGCCGCCGCTTCACCGTGGCCGAGTACTACGCTATGGCCGATGCTGGCATCCTGTCGGAAAACGACCGCGTCGAGCTGCTGGACGGAGACGTCATCGTTATGCCCCCCATCGGAGACTGGCACGCTGCCAGCGTCAACTGGTTTACCAATGCCCTTCCACCACAATTGCGGGGTCGCGCCATCGTCAGCATCCAGAACCCGACGCGCCTCAACAATTCCAGCGAGCCCCAGCCGGATGTAATGTTGCTGCGCTGGCGCGATGACTTTTACCGGAGCGGACATCCCGGGCCTGATGACGTGCTGCTCCTGATCGAGGTGTCCGACACCACCGTCGATTATGACCGCAACAACAAGCTTCCCCGGTACGCCCGCGCCGGCATACCCGAGGTCTGGATTAACAACCGGCGAGACCGCCGCGTCGAGGCTTACACCGATCCATCCGGTGATGAGTACGCCACCGTCCGATACGCCGCCCCCGGCGAAACCATCGCACCCCAGGCGTTCCCCGACATCACCCTGCAAGTTGACCGCATCATCGGCGACTGATCGGGTTTCACCATGACCACCACCGTCTCAACCGCCGCCGCTCCGCCAGCAGCCCTCGCGCCAACCCGCCGGCGCTTCACCGTGGCCGAGTACTACGCTATGGCCGATGCTGGCATCCTGTCGGAAAACGACCGCGTCGAGCTGCTCGACGGAGACTTGATAGTTATGCCTCCAATTGGAGATTGGCACGCCGCTAGTGTCAAACTGTTCAACAACACGATGCTTCCCCCGTTGCAGAACCGTGCCATAATCTCCGTTCAGGACCCGGTTCGGCTTGACGAAAACAGCGAGCCGCAGCCGGATGTGATGCTGCTGCGGTGGCGCGATGATTTCTACCGGAATGGACACCCCGGCCCCGACGATGTGTTGCTTCTGATCGAGGTATCCGACACCAGCGTCGATTATGACCGCAACGCCAAGTTGCCCCTGTACGCTCGCGCCGGCATTCCTGAATTGTGGATTGTGAACCGACCGGCTCAGCGCATTGAAGCCCACACCGACCCATCCGGCGACGAATACGCTACCGTCCGCTGCTTTGGCCCCGGCGAAACCATCGCACCCCAGGCGTTCCCCGACATCACCCTGCAAGTTGACCGCATCATCGGCGACTGATCGGGTTTCACCATGACCACCACCGTCTCAACCGCCGCCGCTCCGCCAGCAGCCCTCGCGCCAACCCGCCGGCGCTTCACCGTGGCCGAGTACTACGCCATGGCCGATGCCGGCATCCTGTCGGAAAACGACCGCGTTGAGCTGCTGGACGGAGACATCATCGTAATGCCGCCCATCGGAAATTGGCACGCCTTTGGCGTTAACCGGATTGTTTCCGTGTTTCCCTCCACTCTCCTTGAGGGGCGGGCTGTTTTAAGCGTCCAAAACCCGGTGCGCCTGGCCAACGACAGCCAGCCGCAACCTGACGCAATGCTTCTCCGGTGGCGTGACGATTTTTACCAGAATGGACATCCTGATCCCGACGACGTGCTGATGTTGATTGAAGTGTCCGATACCACCGTTGATTATGACCTCAACGCCAAGTTGCCACTGTACGCTCGTGCCGGGATACCGGAAGTATGGATCGACAACCGGCGAAACCGGCGCATTGAGGTTTACACCGAACCGACCGGAAACGAATACGCCAGTGTGCGATACTACGGCCCTGGCGAAAGCATCGCTCCCAAGGCGTTCCCCGACATCATGCTGGAAGTTGACCGGATCATCGGAGCGTAACTCCACCGTTCGTTCACATTGCCCGTCCGCCGTCGCCTGTGCTAGACTGACGCCGTTTCGATTCGTGTTTGTAACGGATTTCACAAATGGACGACGCCACTCGAATCTTGATTGACGACGCCGTTAACCACCAGCCCCAGAGCACCGTCACCGTCCTGTCCTCTCTGCTGGCCGTTGAGGACGCTATCGGCTACATACCCCCAGAGGCGGTGGAGGTGGTGGCCACCCGCATGGACGCTACCGTGAATGACGTTTGGGCCGTGGCTACCTTCTATCCCAACTTTCGCTTTGAGCCGCCCACCGAACACCGCATCGAAGTTTGCTGGGGACCGTCGTGTCACGTGATGGGCGCCACCGCCATCATTGCCGCCGCCCAGGAAGCCTTGGGCCTGTCCGACGAAGGCGATACCCCCGACGGCAAGGCCACCCTGCGTTACAACACCTGCCTGGGCGCCTGCGCCCACGCGCCGGTTATCGCCATTGACCACCACCTGGCCGGGCGTATGACTTCCGACGACGCCAGGGCCAGGATCGCTCACGCCCTCGCGTCCCAAGCTGCCCCCTGATTGCCCGATTGCTGCCGTGACCGCCCAGCCGAAAAATAAAGGGACAACTGCCCCCTTCGCTGCCATTCGCGCCGCGGCGCAACGCCGCTGGCACGATCTGACCGCCGGCGACCGGCCCTGGATTCGTGTCGGTACCGGTCTGGCCGGAGAGGCTGCCGGCGGATTTGAGGTCGTCGGCGCCGTCAACGCCGCTCTGGCGGATCAACAGGTTGCCGCCAACGTGTCGGAAATCGGCACGCTGGGCCTGTGTTTCGCTGAGCCGCTGCTGGACGTTCAGATGCCCAATGGCCCGCGCGTTTTCTACCAGCGCGTCACCCCCGAAATTGCCCAGCGCATCGTCAGCGAGCACGTGGCCGGCGGCAATCCGGTGGCCGAGCACGTCATGGGATACCTGGGCGACACCGGTTCCGCCCCCGACGGCATACCCAGCCTGAACGACCATCCCATGATGGCCATGCAGCAGCGCATCGCCCTGCGCAACGCCGGCAACATCGACCCCTCCGACCTCTACCAGTACATCGCCAACGGCGGGTACGCGGCCCTGAACAAGGCCCTCACCGAGATGACTCCAGAAGACGCCCTGGGAGAGGTGCGCACGTCGGGCCTGCGCGGCCGCGGCGGCGCAGCCTTCCCCGCCGGCGTCAAGTGGGGTTTCCTGGCCGGCAATCCGGACCCCAACAAGTACATCCTGTGCAACTGCGAGGAAGGCGATCCCGGCGCGTTCAACGATCGGGGCATCCTGGAAAGCGATCCGGCCACGGTGGTCGAGGGCATCACTATCGCCGGCTACGCCTGCAACGCCAACCGGGGCTACATCTTCATCCGGCACGGCCACAACCAACCCATCGACCGCACCCGCGCCGTCATCGAACAGGCTTACGAACTGGGATTGCTCGGCCAGAACATCCTGGGCACCGATTTCTCATTCGACGTGGAGGTCGCCCTGACCGGCGACTCCTACGTCTCCGGCGAGGAAACCGCCCTGATGGAGGCAATTGAAGGCAAGCGCTCCATGCCCCGCTACCGCCCGCCCTTCCCGGCCCAGGTGGGCGTGTTCGGCAAGCCTTCCAACATCAACAACGTCAAGACCCTGGCCTACGTGCCGGAGATCATCGCCAACGGTGGCGCGTGGTTCGCCGGCATCGGCACCCAGCCCGACCCGGACAACCGCATCAACGGCAGCAGCGGCACCGCCATCCTCTGCCTCTCCGGCGACATCACCTACACCGGCCTGATCGAGGTTCCGCTGGGTATGACGTTACGCCAGGTGCTTTTCGACATGGCCGGCGGCGTGCCCAACGGCAAGGGCATGAAGCTGCTTCAAACCGGCGGCCCGCTGGGTGGCGTTCTGTCCGCCAGCGACGCCAACCTTGACCTCGCCCTGGACTTCGACGTGTTCCGCGCCGCCGGCGCAATCCTCGGTTCCGGGGGCATCATCGTGGCCGACGAGGACACCTGCGTCGTTGACCTCACCCGCAACCTCATCGCCTTCTGCCAGTACGAATCCTGCGGCAAGTGCTTCCCCTGCCGCATGGGGATGAGCCATCTGCTCGAGGTCCTGGAGCGTATCAGCAACCTCGAAGGCACCGATGAAGACTTGGCCCTGATGCGGAACATCGGCGAGAACATGCAGGCCGGCTCTCTCTGCGGACATGGGCAGCTGGGATTCAACCCGGTATCCTCCGCCTTGCGCTATTTCCCCCACGAATTCGAAGCCCACATCCGCGAAAAGCGGCACACCGGAGACTGCCCCGACCAGGTGTTCTCGCCTCGCCTGACCCGACGCTGACGCCGCTACATCCAGCGACCATCCCCGCCGCCGGCGGGCCCTTCGCCGACTAGGAAACGCCATGCCTGACGACATCACCATCTCCATAGACGGGGTGGAAATCAAGACCCAACCGGGCAAGATGGTGCTGGAAGCCGCCATTGACGCCGGCGTTTACGTCCCCTACCTGTGCTACCACTCCGGTATGAAGCCCTTTGCCGCCTGCCGGATGTGCGTGGTGGTCGCGGAAAACGAACGCGGCCGGGTACCGGGCTTCCCGGCCGCATGCACCCTGGCCGCGACGGACGGCATGGTGGTGTGGAGCGAAACACCCGATGTCAACGAGCTGCGCCGCTCCGTGATGCAGATGCTCATTGCCGAGCATCCCAACGGCTGCCTCACCTGCCACCGCGTGGAGATCTGCGGCCCCGCCGACGTGTGCCTCCGCCACGTTTCCGTCAACGACCGCTGTGTCACCTGTCCCAAGAACGAACGTTGCGAGTTCAAGGACACCGTCCGGTACCTGGGCATGGAGCTCGAATCCCCCATGTCCTACGTGTACCGCGACATCCCCCTTGAGGTGAGCGACCCCTTCTACGACCGCGATTACAACCTCTGCATCACCTGTGGCCGCTGCGTCCGCGCCTGTGAGGAGATGCGTGGCGACAATGCCATCTGCTTCACCGAACGCTCCGGCAATGCCCTGGTCGGCACGTCCTTCGGTACATCCCTGCTGGAGTCCGGCTGCGAGTTCTGCGGAGCCTGCATTGACGTCTGCCCGGTGGGCGCCCTCACCGAGCGGGAAGGCAAGTGGGAAAAGGCCGCTCGCGTGGAGCGCACCGTCTGCACCCACTGTCCCGTCGGCTGCCAGATGAATCTGGAAATCAACGAGCAGGGCCGCGTCATACGCGCCATCCCCGAGTTGAATTCTCCCGCCAACAAAGGCCAAGCCTGCTACAAGGGCAAGTTCGGCCTCGACCACCTGACCAGCGGTCAGCGTCTGCGCCGTCCGATGGTTCGCCGCAACGGGAGACTGGAGCAGGCCACCTGGGACGAGGCGCTGGATCTCATCGCGGAACGGCTGCGGCCCCACCAGCCCGGCAGCGGTTTCGGCCTGGTCACCGCACCGGACAGCACCAACGAAGAGCTATACCTGGCCCAGAAGTTCGCCCGCTTCGGGATGAACACCAACAACGTGGACCACTCGGGCAACACCCAGCCCGACCTGACCGGCGGATTGGAGGACGTGCTCGGCTACCCGGGGGCCACCAACTCCATCTGGGATCTGGAAAAGGCCGGCTGCATCCTGGTGTTCAACACCAACCTGACCGAAAGCCACAACGTGGCCAGCGTCCCCATCAAGCGGGCCGCCCGCAACGGAACGCCCCTTATCGTCATCGACACCCGCGAGGTGGAACTGACCCGTTACGCCAATCTCTGGCTGCGTCCGGTCCCGGGAACGGAACTGGTACTGCTGGGTGGGATCCTCAAAGTGCTGCTGGCCGAGGGCCTGATCGACACCGAGTGGCTCAGCGAACACGCCGACAGCCACGACACGCTGGCCTATGAGCTGGAACGGCTGGACGCCGACACCATCGCCGCCTCCGGCGTGTCGCCCGACGACATCGCCCGCGCTGCCCGGATGTTCGCCGGCGCCCCGGACCGTTCAAAAATCGGTGCAGCCATCGTGTACGGCCTCGACAACATACCCACGCAGATCGCCCGCGATTGCGTGGTCTCGCTGGCCGACCTGGCCTTGCTCACCGGCAACGTCTCCCAGCCGGCCGGCGGCGTCTTTCCCATGCGCCCGGGAGCCAACGGACAAGGCGCTACCGACGTTGGTTGCGCCCCCGATCGTCTCCCCGGTGGAGGCCCGCTGTTCGACGACGCGCACCGCGCGCGGGTTGAGTCCGCCTGGGGCGCAACACTGCCCTTCGGACCCAGCCGTGGCGCGGCAGCCATGCTGGAGGCCGCCGGAGGCGACGTCAAAGCCATGCTGGTCATCGGCGACAGTCCCAACTTCTCCAACGGTCTGCTGGGTGACGGCATGGCCGCATTGGAGCGATTGGACTTCCTGGCCGTCATGGATACGTTCCTTTCTCCAGCCGCCCAAATCGCCGACGTTGTGCTGCCCCGGTCCACCTTCGCCGAAAAGAACGGCACGTTCACCAACCTGGAGCGACGCATCCAACGGGTTCGCCCGGCTATATCCGTGCGGAACAACGACGCGATGCCGGAGGGATGGGCGCTGACCCAGTTGGCTGATCGATTGGGTATCGCCGGCATCGGCTACGATGACCCCTCTGCCGTGTTGGACGAGATCGCCGCCGTCACCCCGAACTACGCCGGCGTCAGTCACGCCCGTCTGGCGCGGGAAACCGCCCTGGTGATGCAGACTGGTGTTGAGGCGCCACGTCCTACCCAGCTGCTGTACACCACCCGCGAGGAGCGGGGTATCCAGTGGCCCTGTCCGACCGCCGACAGTCCGTCGTCTCCCGTGCTCTACGCCGGCGGTTTCCCCAACGGCAGGGCAGAGCCCGGCGCACCCTACTTCCGGCCGGTGGCGATCCCAACGCAGCCCGACCTTCCCGCTATCCTGGCGCCGGGCCGTGTCCTGTTGCAGAGGGACCGGGAAATGTCCATAGAGGAAGGGGACCTCAACCGCATCGTCCGAGACGAACAGGTGCATATGAACCCGACCGACGCAGCGGCATGGGGCATCACCGACGCCGCTCCCGTAGGGGTGGTCACCGCCAGCGGCCGCATCACCGGGATAGCGGCCTGGGACGCCTCGATCCCTTCCGGTGTCGTCAGCATCACTACCCTGTTTGGCGAGTTGGCGGTGGAACTGCAGATGTCCGAAGACATCAACCCCATGGCCCGGGTGCCCGGCCTGCAACTGGAGCCGTGCCGGGTGGAATCGTTGGTCTAACAACGTCAATTGGAATCCCGGCATAATATCGGGCGCTTATTATAATGAAAATTTGGGCCTCACCACGGATTTGGTGCGTTCCCGGTTCCCACTCTCAATAAATCATACGGAGTACACATGACCACCACTCAGACCTCTAGCGCGACTCGCGACCGAACCGTCAACCTGCCGCGGGCCCGCTTGGTTGAGCGCATGGACTACACCGAAGATCTCATGGTCATCAAGATGGAACCCCAGGGCTTCGATTTCAACTTCAAACCCGGACAATACTGCACTCTGGGACTGGATGGGATCGAACGCGCTTACTCCATCGTCTCCGCACCCCACGAACCTTTTCTGGAAATCTTCGTCGAACTGGTTCCCGAAGGCGAGCTAACCCCCCGGATGTGGCGCACGGAAATTGGCGACACCATGTCCATCCGCCCGCGTCCCAAGGGCATCTTCCTCATGGACCCGTCCGCCACTCAACACCTGATGCTCGGCACTGTCACCGGCGTCGCCCCCTTCGTCAGCATCGTCCGCGACCATCTGCACTACGGCCGCAACGGCCATCACTTCTACGTCGTCGAGGGCGCATCCTACCTGGACGAGTTCGTGTACGACACAGAGCTGTCCGGCCTCGCCGCCGACCATCCCGACGTGCTGACCTTTGTGCCGGCCATCAGCCGACCCACCGAAGAGCGCAACGCCAGCTGGGCGGGCGAAACCGGCCGCCTCAACAGCATCGTCGCCGCCCAGCTCGAAAAGTTCAGCCTCGACCGCTCCCAAACCCTGGTGTACGCCTGCGGCCACCCCGGCATGATCGAAGCCAGCCGCGAAATCGTAACCGCCGACGGCTGGCGCTGGACCGAGGAACGATTCTGGAAAGAGTAGCGGACAGCAATAACCGGATGAACGAGACCGGGGGCGGATAATCATTCGCCCCCGGTTGGTATTCCGGTCAGCCCTGCTACAATGATGTCAATAGGACGGATCCGGGAGCAGCGAGATGGACACGAGCATCAATATCCCAAAGGCGCAAATCGCTAAATTCTGCCAGAGCAACCACATCACCCACCTGGCCCTGTTGGGAGACGCCGTGCCGGATACATACCCGGAATACCGCATCAAAATACTGGTGGAATTCGATCCCGAACACATTCCTGGCCTGGCATTTTTCCGAATGCAACGCGAACTTGGGAAAATGCTGGGTCACGACGTCGACTTGCGCACGGCTAAAGCGATGAATCCGCTCTACAAGCAGGAAGCCCTATCGCAGGCTCAGGACATATATGCCGTATAGCCCGTTGGCTTCGGTTGGTTATATGATAATCCACGCACGGGAGGCACTTGCTACAGTTTCCGGTCGTAACCGCACTGATTTGTACACCGACCGGGAATTCGCCATGCTGCTAAGCCACCTGATGGAAATTGTCGGTGAAGCATCCCGACGAGTTCCTCAAGATTTCCGGCTTAGATATCCAGAGACTGACTGGAGGGGGTTCGTGGGTCTCCGTGATGTTCTGGTCCACAGATTCGACGAGATCGAGTACGACACCCTGTGGCGCATTGCCCGGGAAGAACTGCCCACGCTAGTCAGCCAGCTGGAAGGCATCATGGAGCGTGAAACGTGATGTCGGAAACTCAATCTATAGCCGATCCTCCGTCCGTCGCCGCTCCACCTCGTTCGGTGGGGTAAAATCACCCCATGTCCAGCAGCGCCGCCGGCGCGCGCCTCACCCCGGTGCGCCGCCAGTATCTCACCATCAAGCACTCCTACCCGGACGCCGTAATGCTTTTCCGCATGGGCGATTTCTACGAGTGCTTCGACGACGACGCCCACACTCTCGCCTCCGCGCTAGAAATCGCGTTGACCTCCCGCACCATGGGCAAGGACACCCGCGTGCCCATGGCCGGCGTACCCGCCGTGTCGCTGGACGCCAACTTGGCCCGCCTCATCAAGCAGGGCTACAAGGTGGCCATCTGCGAGCAGCTCAGCGACCCCGCCACTTCCAAGGGCCTCGTCGAGCGCGGTGTCGTCCGCGTGGTCACCCCTGGCACGGTGCTGGAAGCCGCGCTGCTGGACAACCGCGCTAACAACTACCTCGCCGCCGTTTGCCCCGACGACACGCAGGCTGGCCTGGCCTACGTTGACGTTACCACCGGCGAGTTCGCCGTCTCTCAAATCCCCATCGACCGCCTGCCGCTGGAGCTGGCCCGGTTGCAACCCTCGGAAGTGCTGACTCCGGACGGCGAATCTTTGCGGGACTTCGCCGGTGCTGATGGCAACTCGCTACCGACGACCGCCCTGGACGCTGCCGCGTTCAACCCGGATGTCGCCCGCCGCACCCTGTTGGAATACTATGGCGTGCTCTCGCTGGAAGCCTACGGACTGGAATCCAACGGAGCCGCAACCCTGCCCCTGGCCGTTCGCGCCGCCGGGGCCATCCTCGACTACCTGCGCTACACCTGGCAGGGCGACAGGCCCACGTTGAGCCCGCCGGCGATGTACAACACGGCGTCTTACATGACGCTTGATCCACAAACCCGGCGCAACCTGGAGTTGTTCACCGCCGGCCGCTGGGACAGTCAGGATCGGTCGCTGCTATCTGCCCTCGACGAGACCCGCACCCCCATGGGCGCGCGCCTGCTGCGCCGCTGGCTGGGCCAGCCTCTCCTCGACCTGCAACGCCTGGAGCGCCGACTGGACGCTGTCCAGTTCTTCCACGACGACGCCTTCCGTCGCAGCGACGCCAATTCCGCCCTTGCCGAGATTTCCGACCTGGAGCGCATCCTGAGCCGTATCCAGACGCAAAACGCACCGCCCCGGGACCTGCTGGCCCTACGCCAAAGCGTCATCGCCGCCGAACGGCTGGGCGGCGTCCTCTCCGGCGAAAATGCCGAGCCAGTAACGTGGCTGGCCGACCAACTGCGCTCATTGCCCGACGTAACTACTCTGATTGACCAGGCCATCGACCCGGAACCGTCCGGATCGGTGGGCGAGGGCCGCGTCATACGCGCTGGGTTCTCCCCCGACCTCGACCGGGTCCGTACCCTGGCCAGCGACGCCCGCGGTTTCATCGCCGGCCTGGAGGCGGAGGAACGCGAGCGCACCGGCATCCGCAACCTCAAGGTCGGTTTCAACCAGGTCTTCGGCTACTACATCGAGGTCAGCAAGTCAAACGTGAGCGCGGTGCCGCACCATTACCAGCGCCGCCAGACCCTGGTCCACGCCGAGCGGTACATCACCCCCGAGCTCAAGGAATACGAGAGCCAGGTATTGGACGTCCGCCAGCGATTGGAGGAGCTGGAGCGCTCACTGTACCGCCACGTCTGCGCCCAGATTGCCGACCACGGCTCCGCCATTTCCCGCCTGGCCGCCGCCGTCGCCCGCGCCGACGTGTTCACCGGTCTGGCCAACGTCGCCGTGCGACACGGCTACGTCCGTCCCATACTCAACGACGGCAGTGCCATCCTCATCGCCGACGGCCGGCATCCGGTGGTGGAGCGGGTGGACGGGCCCCTGACCAATCACGGCGGGTCTTTTGTTCCCAACGACGCCGCCCTGGACGCCGAGGACGCCCAGATCATGCTCATCACCGGCCCCAACATGGCCGGCAAGTCCACCTACATCCGGCAGGTGGCCATCATCGTCCTGATGGCCCAGGTGGGCAGCTTCGTGCCCGCCGCGTCGGCAACCATCGGCCTGGTTGACCGCATCTTCACCCGCGTCGGCCTGCAGGACGACCTGGCTACCGGGCAATCCACCTTCATGGTGGAGATGGTGGAAACCGCCGCCATCCTGAACCAAGCCACCTGGCGGTCACTGGTCATACTGGACGAGATTGGCCGGGGCACCAGCACCTACGACGGGTTGTCCATCGCCCGCGCCGTGGTCGAACACCTGCACAACAACCCCCGTCTTGGCTGCAAGACCCTGTTCGCCACCCATTACCACGAGTTGACCGAGCTGGCCGCCACGCTGCCCGGCGTCCGCAACTACCGGGTCGCCGTTTCCGAGGAGGACGGCCAGATCGCCTTCCTCCGCCGCATCGTCCCGGGCGGCGCCGACCGTTCCTACGGGGTGCATGTAGCCATGCTCGCCGGTATGCCCCCCTCGGTGGTGAGCCGCGCCCAGGAGTTGCTCACGGCATTGGAGCAGGAACGCCCCGACGGTCACCGAACCGGACGCCGCCAGCGGCGCAAAGGCGCTACCACTCCACAGCTCCCCTTGCCGCTTTTCCCGTCCGGCGAGGACCGGCTGGCCCACCTGCTCACGGAACTGGACATCGCCAACCTCACCCCCCTGGAGGCCATCAACAAGCTCTACGAACTCCAGGAACAGGCGCGCGACGCAAACGCCGGCGAAAACGGCGCCGCGGATCGTCCGGGCCGGGATTGACCGTCCGGGCCGAAATTGAATCGCAGTGCCAGGGGCACGCATAACACAAATTTTACATTTCACCACTTATCTAACGATTGCCGACGGTATAAAATAACTGTCATCCATTGCCACAGTTGGCTGACACAATTCGTCAGGAGACGGAAATGAGCGCTACGGCAACGATGTATTGGTGGCCCCGTTGAAGCAGCTGTCGTAAAGTGCGGGAGTTGCTCGTGCAAAACGGCTACACGGTGGAAGAACGCGACTACTTCAAAGAACCCTTTACCGAAGCGGAATTGCTCGATCTCGTCGCCGAGGTCGGCGAGCCCGGTGTCAGCGCGGTGTTCGCCGCACGCAGCCCGTCGCTCAAGAAGATGGGCCTGACCGCCGCCGAGTTATCCGACGACCGCAAGCTCTCGCTGATGCTCGATGAGCCCCGCCTGGTGCGCCGCCCCATCATCCGGCTGGGCGACCGGCTCATCATCGGCGCCAGCGTCAAGGCCATCACCGAAGCCCTGAACGCCTGACTCAACTGCCATTCTCCGACAATCCACCCCAGGACGACGAGCCGATTATGAAAATCTTCTTTGATGTTGACTACACCATCCTGGGACTGGACGATACTCTGCGCCCGGGCACCGTGGACACTTTCCAAAAGCTGCTGGACGACGGGCACGAAATCTACATCTGGTCGGGCATGGGCGAGCGATGGGAGGTTGTCGAGAAACACGAACTGCAACGGTTCGTCTCCGGCGTGTACGAAAAACCCACGCATCACTACCACGAGCGACTTCCCGAATTGAAGATTCCCGTGGAGCCCGAATTCGTAATCGACGACTATCCCGAAATCGTGGCCGCTTTCGGCGGCGTCTGGGTGCCGCCTTACTTCTTCTCCCGCAGCGTTGACCACGAAATGGACCGCATCTACCGCATCATCTGCGACTTCCTCGAAACCGGCGACTCCGAGGACCGCCAGTACCGGGCGAAGGGCACCAAGATACCGCTGTTCTAACCGGCCTGAAACTGGAATATAGCGTATAAACCGGGACCATCGGAGGTGGATACATGGACACCGTGGATTTGCTGGCGTTCAAAGTGGTCATCGAGCCGGACGAAGACCTTTGGCAGTCGTACTATCCGGCTTGGGAGCATTTGGGGGCGGCGACATTCGGGAATACGCCGGAAGAGGCCGCCGGCAACATCAAGGAAGTCCTTGAGATGATTGTCGAAGAAATCGAAGAGGGCGATATTGAATGGCCCATCGAACCGTGCGCCGGTTGGGAGTTCAGCAGGCCGAGTATCCAGGACGCGCCGGAGTTCCTCCAACTCAAATGCGCTCCCGAATTCCCTGACGCGATAGCCTCCCACGGTGGCTTGCCTGTGGACGGCCTCTCCGTCGCTGACCCCAATGACTTCTATCGGTTGATATACGTAGCTGTGGACGATGTCTTGGCGGCAATACACGCCCGGCGAACCTTGCGGGAAACCCGCACCGGGGGACTGGTCTCCCGGATATTTACCCCCGAGGCCATGAATGGGCGAGTTGAGAGGAAGCTACGAATCCAGTAGCCGTGACGAGCAAATCCACGTTCCTATGCCTATAAACTACCAACGGGTCAGAAACATAACTGCCCGCGAGATTGAGAGCGCACTATTCCGGGACGGTTTTGTGCCTGTCCGCAGAGGTGGTGGCCATCGGCAATATCGTCACGACGCCACCAATCGGAATGTTACGCTAGCTTGGCACGGCCGGGGGCAAACCCTCAGTTTGGGAACGCTGCGCCGCATCATTGAAAGACAAGCCCAATGGACCGAAGCCGACCTAATCCGCCTCGGCCTCCTCCGCAACTGACCGTCCATGCCCATCCAACAGCTCCCACCCCATGTCGCCGCGCAAATCGCCGCCGGCGAGATCATCGAGCGTCCCGCCTCGGTGGTCAAGGAGCTGGTCGAAAACTCCCTTGACGCCGGGGCCACCCGCATCGACGTCGCCATCCGCGACGGCGGCGTGGCTGAGATACGCATCACCGACGACGGCTGCGGCATCCCCGCCGCCGAGCTGGCTCTCGCCTTCCGCCATCACGCCACCAGCAAGCTCGCCACCGTCGCCGATTTGAAATCCGTGTCCACCCTGGGGTTTCGCGGCGAGGCCCTGCCCAGCATCGCCACCGTCGCCCGGGTCGTTTGCACGACGCGGCCCGGGGACTTCGACGCCGGCGCACGCATCGAGTTCCGCTACGGTGATTTGGTCAGCGAACGCAGTATCGGCTGCCCGGTGGGCACGACCGTCCAGGTGGTCGAGCTTTTCGGCAACGTGCCCGCCCGTCGCCGGTTCCTCCGGTCCCAGGCTGCCGAGACCGCCCGCGTCCAGGAGGTCATAACCCGCTACGCTCTCGCCCATCCCGCCGTCCGTTTCGCGCTCACCGTCGACGGGCGGGAAACGGTGAGCACCACCGGCAGCGGTAGGTTGCAGGATGCCATCCTGTCCATCCACGGCGCGGAGGTCGCCGGGCGGATGCTGCCCGTGAGCTTCACCGAAGGCGATGCGTCCGTCAGCGGTTACGCCAGCGCCCCCGACCTCAGCCGGCATAACCGCTCCTACATCACCCTGCTGGTCAACCACCGCTGGATCTACGACCGCTCCATCGCCTACGCCATCGAGCAGGCGTACCAGGGAACGCTGTCCGACCGCCGCTATCCCATCGCCGTCATCGACATCGCCATTCCTCCGGAGCAGGTGGACGTCAACTCCCATCCCAGCAAGCGCGAGGTGCGTTTCCGTAACGAGAGCCGCCTGTTCTCCACCGTCCAGCGGGCCGTGCGGGATGCGCTGGTCGCCCACGCCCCCGTGCGCCAGGCTACCCGCACCTTCACTCCCGCCGGCGAACCGCATCCCGCGAACCCGGCGTTCTCCGCCGCACCCGCCAACCGGGTGCTAGCGCCCTACACATCCGGCGCAACCACCCCGCCGCCCGACCCATTGACCCTGCCCACCACCTCGCTCGCGCCCACCGGGGGCTCGCTGCGGGACGTGCTCGCCGACCTCCGCGTGGTGGGCCAGATCAGGCAGACTTATGTGGTGGCCGAGGGGCCGGCCGGCATGTACCTCATCGACCAGCACGCTGCCCACGAACGGGTGGTGTACGACCAGTTGCGAAACCGGAGCGAAAATCGGGAGCGCGCCGCGCAGCCCTTGTTGGCCCCGTTGCCGGCCGAACTGTCCACGTCCCAGTCCGCCACCTTGGAGGAGTACGCCGGCCTGCTGGCGGAGTATGGCTACCAGCTGGAACCCTTCGGCGACAACGCCTGGCTGGTCCGCGCTGTGCCCGCCACCCTGGCCGCCCGGGGCAGCGCTGACCCGGCGGCTGCCCTGACCGAGCTGCTGGACGCGGTGGCCGTGGAGCAGGTGGTCATGGAGCGTGAGGACGCCCTCGCCGCCACCATTGCCTGCCACGGCTCCGTCCGCGCCGGCATGACCCTTGCCCAGGACGAAATGGACGCCCTCCTCCGCCAGCTCGAAACCACCGACAACCCCCACAACTGCCCCCACGGACGTCCCACGGTGGTCCACTTCACCGAGTATCAGCTGGAACGGGAATTCAACCGACGCTAGGGTCCCCGTTAACGTCGTAGGGGCAACCGCGTTGGTTGCCCCTGCCGATTTTACTGATGCGATCCCGTTTATCGTCGCGGGTCGGTCCGGGGGTCCTGGGCCGGATGGAACATGGAGCCCGGACCGGGAAACTCGTCCATCGCTTCCGCCTTCTGGTCCCGCCGCCCGAAGGACAGCATCCCGGCGACAACCGCCGCGCCGGCTATTCCAATCCCCAACACGCCCAAAAAGCGGCGGCGGGAAGTACCGTTTGCATTCTCACGGTTTTCATTCTGGGCAGGCACGGCTAAAAACCACTCCGAGTTGCAGGATAAGAACGTCGCAAAATGCTATCAGCAGCCATCTTCGGTGTCAATCTTGGGCATCTGCTATCATTGTTGCCAAACCTCCACTAAGGAGCCATTCCCCCATGCAGGAAAACAAAGTCAGGCGTGCCCTGCGCGAAAACCGTCTCGCCCTCGGCACCTACGTGACCTTCGCCGACCCCCAGGTCGTGGAGATCATCGGGCTGGCCGGCTTTGACGCCGCCTTCATCGACATGGAGCACACCACCTTCGACCTGGGCCTGGTGACCCAGATGATTGTCGCCGCCGACCTGGCCGGCATCACATCCATGATCCGCATTCCCGGCAACGACGAAAACCTCATCCTGCGCCTCCTCGACGCCGGCGCCCAGGGCATCATCATCCCCCACATCGACGGCTTGGAAGGGGCCAAGCGAGCCGTGGACGCTGTGCGTTACGCCCCCATGGGCCACCGCGGCGGTGCCGGCGGAACCCGCGCCGCCCGCTTCGGCACCGTCAGCTGGGACGAGCACACCCGCACCTCCAACGAGAACATCATCCTGTCGGTGATGACGGAGGACGAGCGAGGTATCAGCGAAATCGGCCAGATTGCCGCGCTCCCCGGCATCGACCTGGTGTCCATCGGCCCCACCGACTTCTCCGAGTACATGGGCATCCGCGACCCCCAGAGCCCGGTCATCCGCGCCCGGCTGGAGGAACTGGCCGCCCAGGTCAAGGCCGCCGGCGGAGCCAGGCTGTCCATGCCCATGAACCACCCGGCCTTCCCTTTGTCAGCGTCCGAGCTGCAGGCCATGGGCGTCGGCTACACCCACGTTGCCCCGCCCCCGACCGCCTTGCTGCTCCGCTCTCTACAGCAGCGCGTCACCGACATCCGCGCCGAACTGGGTTAGTTCCACTGACAATCCGGAGCTACTGCCAATTGGGCCGCGCCATGACGATGCTACGATTGTGCGTGGTAGCCTACCTGTTTCTTGTTGTCATCGCCTGCACCGGAGAAGCGGCTCCCGCCGTCGAGCCGACTGCCGCCGTTGCCGCCATCCCAACAGCCACGCTTCCGCCGCCCACTGCCACGGCCACCGCGGTTCCTACTCCGTCGCCAACAGCCGCCCCGACTGCAACGCCTACCCAGGCGCCCACGGCCACCCCCGCACCAACCCCAACGCCGGAACCAACGTCAACCTCAAACGTTCCCTTGATTCGCATTGGCAATACCGTGTACCTGGTTGACTTGGCCGTGACCAGTTCGGAACGGACCCAGGGACTGTCGGGCCGCCTCAGTCTGGACTCTGACCGTGCCATGCTCTTCGTCTACGATGAGGACAGCCCCCGCACCTTCTGGATGCCCGACATGCACTTCCCCCTAGATATGGTGTGGATACGGTCCGACTGCACCGTCGCGGGCGTCACCACCGACGTCCCGAACCCGCCCCTGGACACCCCTCGCGGCCGGCTGCCCCGTTATCCATCCAACGAACCCGTCCGTTTCATCCTGGAAATCAACGCCGGCCAGGCCGAAACCTACTCCATCCTCCCCGGCATCCCGGTGGAGTTCGCCGGCCAAATCACCGGCCAATGGGGCTGCTGACCCTCGCTGCAAACACCCGCAAAAGGAACCCAACCAATGCAAATCCTAGTCTCCGGCTCCCTGGCCATCGACCGCATAATGACCTTCAATGGCCGCTTCGGTGACCACATCGTCCCCGAGCGCCTCCACCAGATCAACCTCAGTTTCACCGTCGATGGCTTCAACGCCTATTTCGGCGGGACCGCTGGCAACATCGCCTATTCGCTGGCTATGCTGGGACAGCAGCCCCGTCTCATCGCCGCCATCGGGTCCGACTACCGCGACTACTTCACCCGGCTGGACGAAAACGGCATCACTACCGGCGACATCCGCATCGTCAACGAGGAAGCCACCGCGTCCGCCTTCATCGTCACCGACCTGTCCGACAACCAGATCACCGGCTTCAACCCGGGGGCGATGAAACATCCCGCCGGCTTCGACTTCAGCCAACTGGACCCCGCCGACGCCATCAACATCGTCGGCCCCGGCAACCTCACCGACATGGCTAACTTCACCGCCGATGCGGTTGGAGCCGGCATCTACACGATCTTCGACCCCGGCCAGTCCCTGCCCATCTGGGACGCCGACGGCCTCGCCGACTGCATCTCCCAAGCCCACCTGCTGATTGCCAACGATTACGAGATGGCCCTAATCTCCGAGAAGACCGGCCGCGACGAAGCGGGACTGCTGGAACTCGCCGGCGTCCTGGTCACCACTTTGGGCGAGCAGGGCGTCCGCGTCACCACCGCCGAGGGCCAGGTACACGTCCCGCCCGTGTCCACCGACAACGTGGTTGACCCCACCGGCGCCGGCGACGCCTTCCGCGGCGGCCTGATCCTCGGCCTTATTCACCCGGTAACCGCCGCCCACGCCAACCCGGGTGGCAAATTCAGCTCCATCACCCTGCGCCAGCTGGAACGCGCCGCCCAGATCGGCTCCGCCTGCGCCCACTTCGCCATCCAGCAGCCCGGCACCCAAGAATACCGCTACACCCGCGAGGAACTCGACGCCGTGCTGGAGCGCGCCTACGGGCGGTGACGCACTCAAGCCATCCCGGCATAGAGCGTAACCAGCGCTCCTCCAGGCGTTTCCTCAACTATAGGCCGTCGCCGTCCGCTGTCTTCCATCAGTGCAACCATCCGACGCAGCCCTTCGCCGAGCTTCTGCCCATAGGATAGCTCGGCCATCACCCGCGCGATGCGCGGGTTGCGGGCCAAGCGCGGCACATTGGTCAAATCTCCCAGCGTGATAAGACCGGGAAATCCTCCCGGGCTAAACACTTCAATCCGGTCGTCAAACACCGTCAGCCGGATATGGTCGCCGTGGATGCTGTAAGAGCGGTGTATGATGGCGTTGACCAGAGCCTCCAGCCATACCGGTTCGGGTAGGAACTCAAACCAGGCGAATTTGCCATCCGACCCCAAAGCCTGGACTCCCCACTAACCGGGGCTCTCACGCTGCGGTGGACGCCGCGGCTGGGGGAAAGCCTGAGGTCCGGTCCTCACCATCGGGTATAGGCACCAGTTGGTAGCCCAGTTGGGCCGCCCGACGCTTGGCCGCGCGCAACGCGCGCTGTTGATACTGACTTTCGTAATATTCGGCGCCAGCATCCACGTACTCCTGGCCGTACCGCAGCATGGTGTAGATGAGCCGGGCCAGCTTGTGCGCCGTGGCGGTGATGGCCTTGGGCGCGCCCATCTGCGCTTTCTTCCGGCGTAGGAACGCGCCCAGGGCGCTGTCGGAGCGGTGCAGCGCGTTGGCCGCCAGACGCAATGCCGCCGCGGCCCGATTGGCGCTGGGCTTGGTCTTTGAGCTCATGACCCTGCCGCCGGTGATACGGTTGTCGGGGCTCAGTCCCAGCCAGGATGCGAAGTGCTTGGCGCTGGGCCATTTCGTCAGGTCCGTGCCAATCTCGCTAACCACCTTCAACGCCGTGAAGCCGTCGATGCCGTCGATCCGGGTCAGATCCACTCCCGTCATCCGAAACAGGTGCGTTCGAATGTCGAAGCGGGGTGCGTTCCCCTGGCCGCGCTTTTTGCCATCAGGAGCCGAAGACTCGCCATCGCTGCGGTCCTGGAACCGTTCCAGCTGGGCTTCAATCTCCCAGTCGCACTCGGCAATCTTCTCGTGATAGAACCGGTACAGTTCCAGGGCCTGGGTCAGCTCGAAGATGTGCTCCTCCCGCCAGTGCCCCTGCAACGACTTGGCAATCGTGGCTTCGTCGGCTTTCATGCCAGGACGACGAAACTGCGCCAGCTTTCGGGGGTCCCGTTCGCCGTCCACGATGGCCTCGATAATGTCCATCCCGGTCCTGCCAGTGATGTTGCTGATGACGTGCTGGAGCTTCACGTTCATCTGGGTCAGCGCCTTCTGCATATGCTGGATATGATGGGACGCATACTGCACCAGCATGGCCCGCTGCCGCAGGTAGCTGCGCAGACGCCGGATCTCCGCCTCCGGCCGAAAGGCTCCCGACAGCAGGCCGTAGGTGTGCAGCTGCTGCAGCCATTGGCAGTCCAGCACGTCGGTCTTGCGGCCGGACACGTTCTTGATGCGCCGCGGGTCCACCAGCATCACCTGGAACCCGCGCTCTTCGAGCACCCCGAACAGCGGTATCCAGTACACGCCGGTGGACTCCATGACCACGGTCTCCACGCCGCACTCCGCAAGCCAGTCCGCCAGGCGATAGAGGTCCGTCGTAAAGCCGGCGAACTCTCGCACCGGCGGCTCGGCGCGGTCCGCGGGCACCGCCACGAAATGGCTGGTGGCGCCCACGTCAATGCCCCCAGCGTTCAGGTTCAACTGGGACAGCTCCGCTGGCAGACGCTGCCGCTCCCTTGCGGTCTTTCCCACCGGTTTCGCGCTCCTCTGGCGTGTAGTCATCATATCTCCTCTACCATTACAGCGTAGGCGCATCGCCGGAGGAAGTCACTGACAACGTACGCTCTCCCCAACGGGATCGCCCCGAATTGGGGGCGTCACCAATGATGCCGCCGTAAGACTCCCGGACCATGCTTTGCGCCGGGCAACAAGCGCCAATGTCCTCTCGGTCTTGGTCCGGACAACACGCCTCGTCATGAGATTACACGCCCGCCTCGGTCTCGTCAGTTAGTCTCCTCTGCACGGCCCGCAACGCGGACATAGTGATGCTTTGCGCAATTCAAGCGGCGTAAGCGAGAGAGTCCACCATTCTGTGGTACAGGGTGACGGGAAGTTCCTGCGTATCGGTGCTGACCGTGGACAGTGAAAAACCCTCCGACGCCAGCCACAGGTGCCGTCGCACCAGGGCGATGGCATCAACGAAAGTTGGCGACGGTTTGTCGTACCAAGCGGCAGTGCGTGGGGTGATGGGATGATGTTTCTGCAGGGCATGGGCGGCCAGGGTGGTCCAGGAGAAGAGGCCCAGCAGGACGGGCGTGGTGCGGGCGATGGCCAGGTCGGACCACTGGCGCTGGGTTTCCATGCCCAGATGGGTGCGTGCCTCCTGAAATGTGACTTCGAGTTGCCAACGCAACACAAACCACTGGAGGATCTGGGTCGGGTTCGCCGACGGATCGGTGCAGGGGAGGGCCTGGGGATCGAATGTGCCCTCGGGATCTCGTACCAGCACCCAGCGAATGGACACCGCCGGTTTGCTTGAGCGGTACCAGACGGCGGTCTGGGAGGTGAGTTCCACGGTACGGGTAGTGCCGTCATACCAAGACACTGCGGCGACGGTCCACGGCACGTCGGCCCGGTCCAAGAGGGCTTTCAGCGAGGGTCGCCGGGGACCTTTCAGGGCTGGCCGGCCATTCTGACCCGGCTGGCGGGTCGGCGCTGGCGCGTAGAGAGCGGCATCCAGGCGCAGTCTGGCGATGAGGGTCACCGGCTCGCGCAGCGACTGGCAGCAGTGGAGCAGATCGAGGACGGCGTAGCCGTTGTCCCCCACCAGCACCAGAGGGCGATGGGGCAACCAGCGGCGCAGCAGCATGACCATCTGTCGAGCCCAATCGGTGATCTTCTTGTGCCGGCGTCCCTGCTGCTGGTGGTAGCGCGACGATGGCGCCAGCACGGTGAGCACCGGCAACGCCCAATAGCGTCCGGTCCACGGGATGTGGCCCAGCCACATCAGGGAGATCCAGCGTAGGCCGCTGGCCTTGACCAGTTGGTGGCGACTGGAACGCACCGCATCCCGGTAGATGCCTCGAGTCCTGATCTCGGCGCCCCGACGCCGCTCCAGGGTTTCATCGATGCCGAAGACCAAAGGACCGTCACCGCGATCCAAGTAGTGCATCAGCAGCAAGAGCAAGATGCGGGTCGCCTCGCGAGGCGACCACACCGCCCGATTGAGCACCTCATGGTAGCGGGAGTAATCGTCCCGATCGCTGCGTCCCATGACGCGCAGCGCGGCGGCCACAGTGCGCTGACCCGTGGTCAGGATCGCGCCCACCAGCAGGAGTTGGGCTTTCTGCCAGGTCGGGTTGGTGAACAGCGTTGCGAAGGGGGCGAGTATGGGTACAATGGCATCGGGCAGGGTGAGCATGGCTGGGCCTTTCTCGGAAAGTGGGGTTAGGCCAGCTTACCCTGTCTTTATACTTTTTCTAAATTTTGCGCACAGGCTAGTGTCGGTGCCGTCCGCCCACTATGGGCACGAGGCAGCAGCGACAGGCGACGGTCAGCGCCACACTTGCCGTCCCAAATAGCGGTGCAATGTACGCGCCGCCTCGCGGCGGTTGGAGTGGATGATGTCGACAATCTCGATAGGTTTGTTGGCCAGTTTCCGTCGACCCTCAACGTCGTACAACCTCCATTCCCCTCCGTTAGTCAAGACCGCCACGCCTTCGGTCATCCGAGGCTCTTCTTTGGTGTATTGCTCCAACTTTTCCACGAACTCGTCCACCAAATCCCGACGCAGAGCTTTGGCTTCGACGATGACCACTGGAGCTATTCCACCATCGGCGATATCTTCAACATCCCAGTCGCCAAAGAGCGCGTAATCGGGTCTGGTGTTACCCTCCGACAAGTCGTACTCCGGATAGCACTCCTTGGGATCTTCCGTATCCCATCCCAAGGCCCGGATGATGGGATCTATGATCGCATAGCGCGTTTGAGTCTCGCGCCAGCCTGTCAACCCAACTTCGTCCCACTCGTCAATTACGTCCCGAACATGTTGAATGGCAAGTTGCACCGCTTTGATTGTCATGCCGTTTCCTCCATCGTCCTCGACTTCGTCCAATAGAGTGAGTATGGCTGGGCCTTTCCGTCAAGAGTGCGGGCCGGCCAGCTGACCCTGTCTTTTGACTTTTCCTAATTTTTGCGCAAAGCATCACTATGTCCGCGTTGCGGGCCGTGCAGAGGAGACTAACTGACGAGACCGAGGCGGGCGTGTAATCTCATGACGAGGCGTGTTGTCCGGACCAAGACCGAGAGGACATTGGCGCTTGTTGCCCGGCGCAAAGCATGGTCCGGGAGTCTTACGGCGGCATCATTGGTGACGCCCCCAATTCGGGGCGATCCCGTTGGGGAGAGCGTACGTTGTCAGTGACTTCCTCCGGCGATGCGCCTACGCTGTAATGGTAGAGGGGATATGATGACTACACGCCAGAGGAGCGCGAAACCGGTGGGAAAGACCGCAAGGGAGCGGCCGCGTCTGCCAGCGGAGCGGTCCCAGTTGAACCTGAACGCTGGGGGCATTGACGTGGGCGCCACCAGCCATTTCGTGGCGGTGCCCGCGGACCGCGCCGAGCCGCCGGTGCGAGAGTTCGCCGGCTTTACGGCGGACCTCTATCGCCTGGCGGACTGGCTTGCGGAGTGCGGCGTGGAGACCGTGGTCATGGAGTCCACCGGCGTGTACTGGATACCGCTGTTCGGGGTGCTCGAAGAGCGCGGGTTCCAGGTGATGCTGGTGGACCCGCGGCGCATCAAGAACGTGTCCGGCCGCAAGACCGACGTGCTGGACTGCCAATGGCTGCAGCAGCTGCACACCTACGGCCTGCTGTCGGGAGCCTTTCGGCCGGAGGCGGAGATCCGGCGTCTGCGCAGCTACCTGCGGCAGCGGGCCATGCTGGTGCAGTATGCGTCCCATCATATCCAGCATATGCAGAAGGCGCTGACCCAGATGAACGTGAAGCTCCAGCACGTCATCAGCAACATCACTGGCAGGACCGGGATGGACATTATCGAGGCCATCGTGGACGGCGAACGGGACCCCCGAAAGCTGGCGCAGTTTCGTCGTCCTGGCATGAAAGCCGACGAAGCCACGATTGCCAAGTCGTTGCAGGGGCACTGGCGGGAGGAGCACATCTTCGAGCTGACCCAGGCCCTGGAACTGTACCGGTTCTATCACGAGAAGATTGCCGAGTGCGACTGGGAGATTGAAGCCCAGCTGGAACGGTTCGAGGACCGCAGCGATGGCGAGTCTTCGGCTCCCGATGGCAAAAAGCGCGGCCAGGGGAACGCACCCCGCTTCGACATTCGAACGCACCTGTTTCGGATGACGGGAGTGGATCTGACCCGGATCGACGGCATCGACGGCTTCACGGCGTTGAAGGTGGTTAGCGAGATTGGCACGGACCTGACGAAATGGCCGAGCGCCAAGCACTTCGCATCCTGGCTGGGACTGAGCCCCGACAACCGTATCACCGGCGGCAGGGTCATGAGCTCAAAGACCAAGCCCAGCGCCAATCGGGCCGCGGCGGCATTGCGTCTGGCGGCCAACGCGCTGCACCGCTCCGACAGCGCCCTGGGCGCGTTCCTACGCCGGAAGAAAGCGCAGATGGGCGCGCCCAAGGCCATCACCGCCACGGCGCACAAGCTGGCCCGGCTCATCTACACCATGCTGCGGTACGGCCAGGAGTACGTGGATGCTGGCGCCGAATATTACGAAAGTCAGTATCAACAGCGCGCGTTGCGCGCGGCCAAGCGTCGGGCGGCCCAACTGGGCTACCAACTGGTGCCTATACCCGATGGTGAGGACCGGACCTCAGGCTTTCCCCCAGCCGCGGCGTCCACCGCAGCGTGAGAGCCCCGGTTAGTGGGGAGTCTAGCAAAGCTTTTCGTTTCGGCGCAGCTTCTCGCACCCCGACTTGCGCCGCGTCAACCTGCTGCGGCAGCGTGCCTTCGCAGCGAGTGTCCAGAACCAGGTTCTGCACCGTCCCGGTGAGCCGTTCCGTGCCGGCGTATTTCAAGACCCGGACGTACCCCGACGGGTTCGCCCATTGCGGAAATGTACCAAACAGCAGTTGCCCGGCGATGGACAATGTGCCGTCGGCGTCAACCAGTTCCCGCGCCTGCAACAGCCGTTGCGGGTCAGGATGCCCAACCCGCCGCGCGTATTCGGCGACGGCTTCCGGGTCAACGTCCTCACCCCCGGACACTTTCGCCGGAGTGGCCTCGAACGTGGCATCGCTCCGATCATAATGCAGTTCGATGCGCTGTTCAAAGGTCAGGCGGCGATTCTCGTCGCCGACGCGCAGGAAAGCCACATCCCGTGCTGTGGAATGCACCTGCCGGCTGGGAGGCAACTGGATGATAAACAGATGGTCGGCGTCTCCCTGGCGGTTGACGCCTGGCAGCAAGTCCACCGTGAAACGAACCGGCGGCGTCGTGAAATCGGCCCCCGCCTGTCGCCACTCGTTTTGCGACGCTTGCCGGCTGACCAC
Organism: Dehalococcoidia bacterium; assembly: GCA_965197635.1. GTDB lineage: Bacteria > Chloroflexota > Dehalococcoidia > Lucifugimonadales > UBA3495 > Bin87. The sequence goes on along the minus strand of CBDANN010000008.1, from coordinate 292,846 downwards.
CCCCTCACAAACGCCGCCGGACAGACCGATCGCGATCATGCCGCCCTCGGCATTGGCCATCGCTACCAGTGTCTCCGCCAGCGTGCGCACTTCATTACGCGCGCTCTTGCGGTCGAACCACTGGCCTTCCGGCTCCGTCAGCAGCCTTTCAGCAACTTCTGACGGCGGCAAATCCCGCAGGTTTTCAATGTGCGGCAGCATAATGCGACTACAGCACACGCCGATTCTCGCCCCTCTGTCGCGCTGGCAGCCATTCAATTCTAGCCTATTGGAAGTTTCAACATCGCCGCCCCGACGCCGGCTATAATGCCATCCTGAATTTCAAACTCCGGGAGTGCCCACCATGCCCATTTCCCAATACGTCAGCCATTCCATGGCAGAGGGCGGCTGGATCCGCCGGATGTTCGAGGTGGGCATCACCCTGAAGGCCCAATATGGTGAGGACAACGTATTTGACCTCTCCCTGGGCAACCCCATCATGGAGCCGCCGGCCGAGTTCCACGCTGAGTTGCTGCGCATCGCCCAGGCCCCCACGCCCGGGATGCACCGCTACATGCCCAACGCCGGCTACCCCGAAACCCGCCAGGCCGTGGCCGACACCCTCTCCGCCGAGACGGGCCTGTCCTTCGGCGTCGGCGACATCCTCATGACCTGCGGCGCCGCCGGAGCGGCCAACGTGACCCTCCGCACCATCCTCAACGCCGGCGACGAGGTGATCATTCTCTCACCCTTCTTCGGCGAGTACGTTTATTACATCCAGAACCACCAGGGCGTGCCGGTTATCGTCCCCACCAACGCCGAGTTCGGCCTGGACCTGGACGCCATCGACGCCGCCGTCACCTCCCGCACTCGCGCCGTCATGGTCAACGCCCCCAACAACCCATCAGGAGTCGTCTATCCCGCCGATGACATCGCCGCGCTGGCCGACCTGCTGACCCGTGCCGAGGCGCGCCACGGCTCCGAGATTTTCATCATCAGCGACGAGCCCTATCGCCGCATCATCTACGACGGCTTGGTCTATCCCCAGGTGTTCCCTCACTACGAGCGCACCATCGTCGTCAACTCCCACGCCAAGGACCTGGGCCTGCCCGGCGAGCGCATCGGGCACATCGCCATCCATCCCGACTACTCCGGCAAGGCCGAGCTGTTCGACGGCATGGTGTTCTGCAACCGGGTGCTGGGTTTCGTCAACGCCCCCGCCCTGATGCAGCACGTCGTCCGCGCCGTGCAGGACGCCTCGGTGGACGTGGGCGAGTACCAGCGCAAGCGGGATTTTCTCTATGACCGGCTCACCGACATGGGCTATTCGGTGGTCAAGCCCCAGGGCGCCTTCTACCTGTTCCCGCACTCGCCCCTGGCCGATGACGAGGCATTCGTAGCCGCCCTGCAGGAGTACAACGTCCTGGTGGTCCCCGGCAAAGGCTTCGGCACCCCCGGCCACTTCCGCATCTCCTACTGCCTGGAAGACCGCGTCCTGGAGGGCGCCATGGACGGCTTTGCACGGGCGGCCGAGCAGTACATCACTTAGAGGGTGTCTAAAAAGTGTGCAATTGGGATGGTTGGATAAGGGCAGCAGATGGGGGATTGGGCGTAGTGTGGTGGCATGAAGAGATCTGCTTATCCCAGCGACCTGAGCGACCGAGAATGGCAACTGCTGGAGCCCCTGTTGCCACCCCCCAAACCGGGCGGCTGACCGATTACGTACCCCCGGCGGGAGATCGTCAACGCCATACGCTACGTGCTGCGCACTGGATGCTCCTGGCGGATGCTGCCCCATGACCTGCGCCTTGGCGTATCGTATTCCATTACTTTCGCACCTGGCGTCGTGATGGCGCCTGGCAACGGGCACATGACACCCTGCACGCCATGGTGCGCCAAGCCCAAGGTCGCCAGGCCAGTCCCAGCGCGGCCATCCCTGATTGTTCAAGGATCGACAGCCAATCGGTGAAGACCAGTGAAAAAGGGGGCCCAGGGGCTACGACGCCGACAGGAAGGTGAAGGGCCGGAAGCGCCACATCGTGGTGGACACCTTGGGGCTGCCGCTGGCGGTGGCAGTGCATCCCGCCGATTACAGGACCGGGACGGTGCCCGGTTGGTGCTGGCCCAGCTGTTGGGCCGGTTCCCTCGACTACAGGTGATCTGGGCTGATGGGGCCTACGGCGGCAAATTGGTAGAGTGGGCCAAGACGGTGGGCGGCTGGACCCTGGAGTTGGTGCGTCGTCCAGCGCAGCAACATACTTTCCAGGTGCTGCCCCGGCGGTGGGTCGTCGAACGCACCTTCGGTTGGCTGAACCTGCAACGGCGGTTGAGCAAGGACTACGAAGCGTTATGTGAGACCGCCGAAACTTGGATCTACATCGCAATGACCGGCCTCACACTGCTTGACTGCCCCTAATTCTACCCGCTCTTAATCTGCGGCTGTAGTACTAATCTGGACTTTGTACAAAAGTTAGGCAATATATAAAAACAGGATAAGCTGGCCTGACCCATCCTTCACAAAAGGTCCTGCCCTGCTTACCCTGCCGGATGTTATTTTACCCGTGCTCACTCCCTTGGCAACGCGGTTCCAAAGCCGAACCTGGAGCAAAGTCCAGGCGCTGCTGGTCGGCGCGATACTGGCTCCCGGCCCGCGCACCGTAGCCGCGGCGCTCCGCGTCATGGGCCACCGCGATGACCGCAACTATGCCCGCTATCATCACGTGCTCAATCGAGCGGTGTGGTCGCCACTGCCGGTATCCCAGGTCCTGCTGATGCTGCTAATCCAGCAGCTGGACCCGGGTGATGGTCCTCTGGTGTTCGGCATACGAGCCATTTACCAATCGGGAAACCGTGGAGCGACGCGGCGGCCCTAAAATCAAAGCCCGTGGCAGCTACCGCGATGCGGTGCGCTCCAGCCGCCGCTATCTGGTCAAGGTCAGCGGCTGGCGCTGGATCAGCCTGAGGTGGCGGGGCCACGTCCCCTGGGCCGGACGCTATTGGGCTTGGCCGGTGCTGACCGCTTTGGCGCCTTCGGCCGGATATTATCGCCAGCGCGGACGCCCGCACCAAAAGCTCACCGATCGGGCCCAGCAGATGATCATGCAATCCCGCTCATGGTGAGCCTGCCGAACCACGCTGGTTGCCCCACCGTTCCCTGGTACTGGTGGGCGATAGTAGTTACGCCGTCCCCGTAGCGTCGCACGGGGCAGGCTCTGGACCGGCTCCACTGCTGCCAATCGCTGCCCCAGCCCGTTACCTGCATCACCCGATTGCGGTTGGATGCTGGCCTCGACGCACCGGCGCCAATCCGTCGGCCCGGCCAGAACGGGCGTCCACCCGTGAAGGGCGCTCGCTTGCCCACACTGCAAGCGCTCCTGGACCATGACGACACCTCTTGGAACCGGACGGCAGTGGCCTGGTACGACCACACGACCCGCGCGGTGGCAATCACTTCGCAAACCGCACTCTGGTATCACACCGGCCAACCGCCCGTACCACTGCGCTGGGTCCTGGTGCGAGACCCCAATGGCGAGTTCAACCCCCAAGCCCTGCTCTGCACCAACCCAGCCGTTGACCCAGCGCAGATCCTGGAATGGTTTGTGCTGCGCTGGCAACTGGAGGTCACCTTCATGGAAACCAGGTCTCACCTGGGCGTGGCGACCCCGCGCCAATGGTCCGACCGCGCCAGCGCTCGCACTACCCCGGTCCTGATGGGGATCTTTTCCTGGATTGTCCTGACGGCTCACCGGTTGCAGCAACAACGGCCCATGGCCCCGCGCACGGCGGCATGGTACGCCAAACCGTCGCCAACCTTCATAGATGCCATCGCCCTGGTCCGCGGCCACCGGTGGCTGGCGTCGGAGGGTTTTCCACTGTCGGCCACCGAACCTCGACTTTGTACAACTAAGTGGCGTAGGCGAGAGAGTCGAGCATCAGGTGATATAAGGAGCTGGGGACTTTAATCAGTTCCGGCTCGGGCTCGAACGTCGTAAAAGTCCCGTGCCGCACCCAGATGCAACGTCTGACCATGGCGATGGCGTCGGCGAAGGAAGGACTGGTCTTTTCATACCAGGCGGTCGTGCGGGGTGTCATTTCAATCTGCTGCTGTCCGATGAGGACGTCGGCCATCAGCGTGACCACACTGAAACAGGCCCAGCAGCGCGGGCGTGGTGCGCGCGATGGCCAGTTCCGACCACTGGCGTTGGGTTTCCATGCCCAGATGGGCCCGTGCCTCGGCAAAGGTGACCTCGACCTGCGAGCGCAGCAGATACCACTGGAGTAGGTGCCGGGGTTCCGCCGCGGTGTCGGTGCCTAGCAACGCGCCTGGTTTGAGGTGTTCTCCCGAGTCTTTGACCACGACCCAGCGCATGGCAAGGGGCGGCGGTCCGCCGTGGTACCACACCGCCGGTCCCGAAGCCAGTTCGACGGTAGTGGTACCGCCGTCGGATCCGGTGGCAAGGTAGGTGGTCCATTGAGTAGCGGGATCGTCCAGCGCCGCCCTGGGGCTGGGCAGACGCGCTCCGACGATCCGTGGTCGCCCGATCTGGCCGGGACGCCGCGGTGGCGCGGGCTGGTACCGGGCCGCGTCCTTGCGCAGTTTGGCGACGACCACAATGGGTTTTGACATATTCTGGAAATAGCGCAGGAACTCGCGTTTGGCGTAGCCGCCATCACACACCAGCACCAGGTCCTGCTCCGGCAGCCACCGGCGCAGACAGGTCAGCATCTGCCGAGCGTAGTCGGTGACCATCTGGTGCCGTCGGCCTTTGCGCCGGTCGTAGCGGGCCGACGGCGCCAACGCGGTCATCAAGGGCAGCGCCCAATGCCGACCCACCCCACCGATATGGGTCAACAACATCAGGCTCACCCATTGCAGTCCGGGGGTCATCACCGTCTGGTCGTCGGTGGAACGTACGGGATCACGGTACCGTCCCTTGGCCGCAATCTTCCGCCCCCAGCGCCGTTCCAGGGTTTCGTCAATGCCGAAAACCAGCGGCCCGTCGGACGAACCAAGACGCCCGACCACCAGCAGCAACAGCGCCCGGCTCAGCTGCAACGACGACCACCTGGCACGGTTGAGCGCCTGATGGTAGATGGCGAAATCTCCGTGCTGCCCAATTCCCAGGATGTTCAGGGCGGAGGACACGGTGCGTTTGCCGGGAGACAAGATCGCGCCAATCGCCAAGAGTCGAGCTTTACGCCAGGTCCGGGGGTCGAATAGATGCTCAAAGGGCAGCAGCAGGGATACAATGACTGCGGGCAGGGTGGGCATAGTCGACCTTTTGTGATGATTTGGTCGAGCTTACCCTGTCCTTATAATTTGTCTAGGTTTTGTACAAAGTCGAGCCAGGGCAATCGCATTTCAAAGGGATAGGACTTTGAGGAGGTAATCGAAGTCCCAACCTGCCTTTTTGCGTTTGGCTTTGATACCGACCTTGGCGGTGCGTTCCTGCTTGAGGAGGTTCAGCGCCAGGTGTCGCATCACCGCCAGATTCTGGTCGGCATGACCCGTCCTCACCCGGCTGTGATCCTCGTCGAAGGCCATGTCCAACACCCAATGCAGGCTGTTCTCGATGCCCCAGTGGCTTCGCGCCGCTGTCAGCAGTGTTGTCGCGTCCGCCGGATAGCTGCAAATGTAGTAACGGGTATCCTCTGGGGAACTGGTACCAGCGTTCCGTCGGTAGCTGACCCGGGCCACCGCTCCCAAGGAAGCCCACTGCCGGTGCGGGTCCACGTAGGCCAGTTCCTCAGGGTCGGTAATCACCCAGCATCGTCGACGTTCCCGCCGACCGTGGTCCTTGCCCACTTGCTCGTGGTATCTGTAAGCCACGCCATTCCACTCCGCGCGCTCCTGGCAGGCGAATAAATCCTGGCAGGCGAATAAATCCTTGATGTTCTCGTGCAACTCCCCCTGATTGGCCTTCACCGCCAGCAGGTAATCGGCCCCACCTTGCACAATCTGACCAGCAATGTTCTTCTGGCAGCCCATGGCGTCGATAGTTACCAGGGATCCTTTCAGTTCCAGCACTTTGAGCAGTTCCGGTATCGCCGTGATCTCGTTGGAGTGGGCTTCAGTGCGGGTCTGTCCCAGCACCATACGGTTCTCGGTGGCCCAAGCGCTGACCATATGCAGTGGGCCGCGCCCGTTGGCTCGGTCGTGGCAACCCCGCCGGGTCTTGCCATCTATGGCCACCACCTCCCCCTGGGCCAGTTCACTAACCGAACGTACCCAGTCCATGAAGCAGGCCGTAAACTGCTCTGGGTCCAGCAGACCAAACACCCTCCCAAAGGTGTCGTGGGAGGGTACCCCGTTGGGCAATTCCAGGAACCGCCGGAACCACTCCTTCTTGGCCTTGCCGAACTCCTCGATCTCCACCCAGTTGTCGGCGCCGCAGATCACGGCACACAAGGTGATCACCATGATGTCCAGCAACTCATGCCTTTTGGCATGACCAGTTCGTGGGTCTGCCAGCACTCCAAACCGTTCCACCATCGAAATAGGTACATCGTCCATCGTCGCAGCCACCTCAGGAAACTTAATCTCGCCCCAAGTTTAGCCACATTTTCATATTAGTTTGAAATGCGATTGCCCTGAAAGTCGAGCCACCGAACTTGACGTTCAAAAACTTCCAGCCAATCTGTACCACAGGTTGCTCGACTCACTGGCTTACGCCGCTTGAGTGTACAAAGTCCAGTCCAGGTCATGGCCCACAACCTGGCGCGCTGGACCGCCCGCATCGGTCTGGGGGAGCCGGCGGTAACCACCAAGACCCTCCGGCGGCGGTTCTTCTCTATCGCCGGACGGCTCACCGGCACCGCGCGCCGCCTCACCCTGCACCTGCCCCAGCGCTGGCCCTGGGAAACCCAGTTCACTCACGCCTTGGCCCGAGTGCGCGCCATTCCCCTACCAGCCTGACGGCGCGCCGTCGGCGCCCGACCCGTCCACCGGACAGCCCCAGGGGCTGTCCCGCAGAGTCGTGCCGGTCCAGCCCGCGAGTGCCACTGCTGGAATGCCGCCGGGCCGTTTTCGCCCGTCGCCGCCACTGTGGGCCAGCACCTTCCCAATAGCGTCGCCACCGCCCACTACCCTCAACCCTATCTATTGGAATCCGGCCAGGCTCGTCCGCCTCCCCTACCCATCATCCCTCGTTTCAACACCAGGACCGCATCCCTTCGGTGGATTCGAGGTAAGCTCACGACGAAGCGTGTCGTCCGGACCAAGACCGACTAGACTTTGGCGCAAATTGCCCGCTACAAAGCATGGTCCGGAAGTCTTACGGCGGCATCATTGGTGACGTCCCAATGGGGACGATCCCGTTCGGGAGAGTGGTTACGGTCAGTGACTTCCTCCGGCGACGCGCCGACGCTGCCATGGTAGGGGGAGACGATGACGACACGCCAGAGGAGCGCAAAGCCGGTGGGCAAGACTGGAGGAGGGCCGGAGCGTCTGCCCGCGCAACTGTCCCAGGTGAACCTGAACGCGGCGGGCATCGACGTGGGGGCCACCAACCATTTCGTGGCGGTGCCCCAAGACCGCGCCGAACAGCCGGTGCGAGAGTTCACCGCCTTCACGACCGACTTGTATCGCCTGGCGGAGTGGCTGGCCGAGAGCGAAGTGGAGACCGTGGTCATGGAGTCGACTGGGGTGTACTGGATTCCGCGGTTCGGGGTGCTGGAAGAGCGGGGGTTTGAGGTGATGTTGGTGGACCCTCGACGCATCAAGAACGTGTCTGGGCGCAAGACCGACGTGCGGGACTGCCAGTGGCGGCGGCAACTGCACACCTACGGGCTGCGGTCGGGAGCCTGCCGACCCGACGGGGACATACGACGCCGGCGCAGCTACCTGCGGCAGCGGGCCATGCTGGAGGAGTACGCGTCCCACCATATCCAGCATATGCAGCAGGTGTTGACCCAGATGAACGTGAAGCTCCAGCACGTCATCAGCAACATCACCGGCCAGACCGGCATGGCGATAATCGAAGCCATCGTGAACGGTGAGCGGGACCCGCAGCAACTGGCGAAACTCCGCGACCACCGGATCAGGGCGGACGAGGCAACCATCGCCCGATCATTGCCGGGCCACTGGCTCGAAGAGCACATCTTTGAGCTGACCCAGGCCCTGGAACTGTATCGGTTCTACCACCAGAAGATTGCCGAGTGCGACTGGGAGATTGAAGCCCAGTTGGAACGGTTTGAGGACGTCGCGGACGGCGGGTCCCCGGACGGGAACGGCCGGCGGCGCAGTCAGGGCAACGCACCCAGCTTCGATATCAGGACCCACCTGTATCGGATGACGAGGGTGGACCTGACCCGGATCGACGGCGTAGACGGCTTCACGGCATTGCAGGTGATCAGCGAGATTGGCACGGACCTGACGAAATGGCCGACTGCCCAACACTTCGCATCCTGGCTGGGGCTGAGCCCCGACAACCGGGTCACCGGTGGCAAGGTCAAGAGCTCAAAGACCAAGCCCAGCGCCAAGCGGGCCGCGGCGGCATTACGCATGGCCGCCAACGCGCTGCACCGCTCCGACAGCGCCCTGGGCGCCTTCCTGCGCCGGAAGAAAGCGCACCTGGGAGCGCCTCAGGCCATCACGGCCACAGCGCACAATCTGGCCAGGCTCATCTATTCCATGCTGCGCTACGGCCAGGACTACGTGGATGCCGGCGCCGAATACTACGAGAGCCAGTATCAGCACCGTGCGTTGCGCGCGGCGAAACGGCGGGCGTCCCAACTCGGCTACCAACTGGTGCCCATGTCCGATGCTCAGCACCATGATCCGGGCGTGCCCCTCAACCCACCAGTGGCCGTCGCCTGAAAACCGTGTTAGTCGGGAGTAGAGCTAAGGAAGAGCACGGCTTGAGTTCGCCGTGCTCTTCGGTAAACCTGTAAAAATTGTCCGGGAAGCCTGCGTTCGGGCTAGACGAACCAGCCCATGCCTTCCAAGTGGCCGCGCAGGAAGGCTATCTGGCCTCCGTGGACGATGTTGTCAAAGACCAGGACACCCATGATGGTCTCTTTCGGCTCGGGGTCCGAACCGGGCCTCAGGCTCATGGTGGCGCTTAACTCCTCGTCGGTCACGGAGGACATATAGTCCCGGCAGCAGGCCTTCACGGCCTCGTAGTACCCTACCAGGACGTCTTTGGAGGGAAGCGGCCACGCGGCCACGCGCGCCGTGTCCCAGCCTTGGCCGGTCGTCTCCGGGTCGTCGCTCAGGCCGAATTTCTCGCACCAACCGTCCTCTATCCATATCTGAGGCTTGCCTTGGAACCTGGCATTCATGAAAACGTCCACCACCCGGCTCATGTGGAAGAGGAGCCAACCGATGGAATTGTCGCTGTCGGATATCTGGCGCGCCAGTGTCTCATCACTCAGCCCGTCTATGGCGCGGTCTACCATACCCCAGTTACGTTCCAGCGCATTTGATATCCCGGCGGAAACAGCCATGATTACTCTCCAAAAGTTTCGTTAGTTTGGGGTTGCGGGGCTAATTGTAACAGCCCCAAAACTGGAATGGTAAGGTAGCGCCGACGATCAAGAAGGGTAGTGTCCCGTCAATAGGTGTAAAAGCGCGTCATCCCTTTTGATGTTGATTAGGCTGCTGCGTCCAGCATGTTGGGCTCCGGCAGTGCCTCGTTGCCGGCGGCGTTGGGGATGGTGAGGTAGCGGCGGGTTCGGCCCACTCGTCATGCTGCTCGGCCAGCACCGCACCCACCAGGCGCCGCGCCGATAGCCGGTTGGGGAAGATGCCCACCACGTCAGTCCGGCGCCTTATCTCCCGGTTCAGCCGTTCCTGCGGGTTGTTGGACCACAGCTTCTGCCAGTGGGCCACTGGGAAGGCCGTGAAGGCCAGGAGGTCCGGCGCGGCGTCCGCCAGCAGCTCGGCCACCTGGGCAAAGGGCTCCCGGAGTTGTTCCACCACTCGGTCCAGTTGGCCGTGGACCTCGGCGGGAGACAGTTGCTGGTAGATGGTGCGCACCATGCAAGGAAGGTCCTGGGTAGCCACGCCAGGTTGGGCGCGCTTGGGCACTCGGGTGAGCAGGTTGGCCATGAAGTGGGTCCGGCAGCGCTGCCAGCTGGCTCCAGCAAAGACCGCGGCGATGGCGTTCTTCAGCCCCTGGTGGGCATCGGAGGTAACCAGTTCCACCCCGCTGAGCCCCCGAGCGGTCAGCGACCGCAGGAAGGCCAGCCAGAACGCGCCGTCCTCGCTGGTCCCCACGTCCAGGCCCAGGATCTCACGCTGCCCTTCGGCATTGACCCCTGTCGCCACCACCACGCAGACGTTCACGATGCGACCGCCCTCACGCACCTTCTGGGTCAGGCCGTCCAGCCAGACGTAGGGGTAGGGACCGCCGTCCAGAGGCCGACCCAGGAAACTCTCCACCACTTCATCCAGTTGCTCGCAGATGCGCGACACCCGGCTGCTGGAGATGCCGTCGCAACCCAGGGCCTTGATCAGGTCGTCCACCCTTCGGGTGGAGACTCCCTCCACGTAGGCCTGCTGGATCACCGACAGCAGAGCCTTCTCGCTGCGCCGCCGTGGTTCCAGCAGGCTGGGGAAGTAGCTGCCTTCCCGCAGCTTGGGAATGTGCAACGCCATGGTGCCGACCCGGGTATCCCAGGTGCGGTTGCGGTAGGTGACCCGCTCTGGGCTGCGTTCGCTGTGCTCAGCGCCGATCTGGGCGGAAACCTCGGCGTCCATGATGCCGTCCACCAGGACCTGCAGTGCTTCCCGCAGCAAGTCCACGTCTCCGTCGATGCCACGCTTGCGTAATAATTCCAAAAGATCCATGCTGTGTTTGACCACCGTCGTTCTCCTTGTTCTGGGTTGTGACTTCCGATCAAGGATGACGCGGTGGTTAGCTTTGGGCTACACCGATTCTTTTACACCACCTCCCGGTACTCTACTGGCACCTCCGTGCCGGATGGTTTTACCCCATCCTGACCGGCAAAAATAGTCGACGTCAGAGGCATTCCTTATTGTCGTTAATCACGATCAGACCAGAGATGAAAGGCAAGGGGAAGGGAGGATGAGGCTTTGACCCCTATAATCTGCCCAGGTTCGAGGTAGGGCGGCCATGCAGGTGGATGCTGACGGCCCGCGGCGGCGACGCTGAACGATATTTTCAGAGCGGTGCGTATCGGGAGACGTTGGGAAACCAGCCTGGCGCGGGTCTGCCAGGCATTGGGGGGTATGGCGGACGGGTCAGAGGCCGCTGGCGCGGTCAGGAAAGGAGTGGCAGGGCGCGCAACCGTGCCGGAGCGCCATTGAACTGGGTTTCCCAGGGCCAGCCCTGGGGCAGATGCAAGGTGAGGCACCGCGCCTTGCGGGTGAGCCGTCCGGGCAGGGAGAAGAAGCGTCGCCGGAGGGTCTTGGTGGTCGCCACCGCCTCGCCCAGCCCGATGCGTGAGGTCCAGCGAGCCAGATTGTGGGCGATGACCTGGACGGCCCGCCAGGCGGCGTTGGCGGCGAAACGGCCTGACGGGAGATGGTTGAGCCCCACGCCGTACTTGAGGTCGCGGATGGCATTCTCAATCTCGGCGTGGCGACGATGATCGGCCTCCAGTTCCAGAGTGTCCCCGTCCCGATCGGTGATGCAGCCGTGATAGCTGTAGTCGGCCAAGAGGGCCAGCTGGGAGTTGGGCGTGGGCTTCACCCTGCGGACGATGAGCCGCACCGGCGCGGCGTCGGGCTCACCTTGGAAAGGTGTGTGGGTGGTCTCGGCCACGTCGGCAGCGCCGTCCATCCAGTAGGGGATGGGCGTCCAGTCCGCCTCCGGTATCGCCTCGATGAGATTGCGCAGGCTCTGGTGTTGGCGGATGGTGATGGAGTAGCGGACATCCATATCTCGGCAGACCCCGACCATGGCGTGGGTGTAGCAGCCGCGGTCGGCCCGCACCGTGAGTGGTCCGCTGGCCCCAGCGTAGCGTACCCGGCCCACCGTCTCCCGCCGGAAGTGGGCGGCGCCCCGAACGGTGTTGGCGCGACCCTCACGGAGCCGAGCCAGCAGCACGTCGCCGGTTCCAGCCCCAGTCGTCCAGGCCCGGGCCAGCAGCGGGTGATAGCCCCGTTGGCCGGTGTAGCCGTGGTGGCGCGCCCCCTCCTTGGCCGGACCGTAGGTTTCACAGATGGTGGAATCCAGGTCGATGGTCAACGGCCCGTGATTATTCAAAGATCGGGGTCCGGCCCCAACCGCCCAGGCCCGTGCCAGCAGCTCCCGGCTCACCCGGTCCAGTTGGCGAGCGTGGCCCCAACGGAAGCTCCGCAGGAATGTCCCCAAGGTGGATGGCGCCTTCACCACGCAGCCCAGCACCCGCGCGGTCCGGCCAGCACGCAACACGTCGGCATCGTCAATGCAGTCGCCACCGGCCAGAGCGGATGCCACCAGCGTCATGATCTGGTCGCCCGTGTTGGCTCCGCCTGGGGCACGGCCCAGGTCCAGGCGCCGGTCAACCAGTTGGGGCCGGCCCAGATGCCAAGCCAGCGTGGACGGCAGGATCAGCCCAGCATTGCTGACCAGGCGGCGGTCGTCGCAGGCGATCTGGATGCGGTCGGGGTCGTTGCGTGGTAGCATCCGTTTGGTGCTCCTTCGCTGGGGTCGGTTTGGTCTTTCACAAACCATTATCCCAGAAGCAAAGGGGCACTTTCTTACACCTTCAACCCGCCGCCACACTCATCTCTTCGGTGGATTGGGGCCAAGGCAATCACCGCCACCGCCCATAAGCTCGCCAGGCTCTGCTATTCCATGCTCCGGTACGGTCAGGAGTACGTCGACGCCGGCGCTGGACACCACAAAACTCAGTATCAGCAGCGGGCGTTGCGCACGGCCAAGCGCCGGGCCGCACAACTGGGCTACCAATTGGTGCCCATGGTCGACGCTCCGCACTACGCCACCCACACACCACCTGGCGCGCCTATCGCCGCGTGACGACTTTAGTTAGTGAGGAGCCCATCTAAGCCGGTGCCGTAGGAATTGAACGGCAAAAACGCGCTCTGGCCCCCAATTTGGGGTCCAGGCGACCCAGAATGCCGTGAAGTCCCGAAAATCGCGTCATGGACCGCATTCGTGGGCTCTATGGCGATTTCTGGGCGCGACTAGACCGGCAGTTTTTTATTTTTGGTCGTCTACCAAGCCTTCCACACCAAGTGCCACTGATGTAGGAAAGGGATAACGTATCGCCAGCGGGGTTTTCGCTAAGTGCCAACACAGGCCACACGGTTACACAGGACCGGACGGGCCGCCACGGCCTGGCAGCGAATGCCACGCAAAACCGGACAAACCAAGTCAGTTCCGACCCCTCCCCCTGAGATCAGGGGCTTCCTGGTTGAGGTGGGAGAGGTAGTGCGCGAACTCCTTGCATCAAACCGTCGCTCGCCTTCTATAATGCCGCCGGATGCTGACGCAGGAGAGCACGAAGATGAGAACAGTCGGATACTTCCGGGTGAGTGATGAAGAGCAGGTAGAAGGGTACTCGCTGGATGCCCAACGGCGGGCGTTCCACGAGTTTTGCGCCCAAAAAGGCTGGGAGGTGGCGGGCACCTACGATGAGGAGGGACGCTCGGCGTGGGCGGAATCCAGCGCCAAGCGTCCGTTATTCCGTAAAATGCTGACGGACGCCCAAGCGGGCAAGTTCGAAGTGGTGGTCACCCACACCCTGGGCCGGTTCACCCGGAACCTGAGGGTGATGCTGGACGCTTTTCACGTCTTTTCGCAGCACAACGTGACCTATGTGAGCATAACCCAGGACATCGATTACTCGACGCCGGAAGGCAGGTTGTTCATGACCATGCTGGGAGCTTTCGCCCAGTATTTCTCTGAGGCATTGTCGGGCGACACTAAGAAGGGTATGCGGGAGCGGGCGATGCAGGGGAGGTTCAATGGTGAGCCGCCTTTCGGCTATGAATGTTGCGACGCAACCTGCATCGGCGTCGACCAGAATCACACCGGGTGCCACATTGATTCGTTCGCCGGCCCTCAAATGGTCGAGACGTTCGAGAGGTACGCGGGCGGTTCACACTCCTTGCGCACATTGGGGGACGTGCTAAACAGTCGCGGATTTCGCACGAAAGGGGAAAGCCGACCGGACCGGGATTTTGGGGACGACTCCGAATCGCGGGCTGATCAAGAAGGTGCATTGTTCACCGGTTGGGCCGTCAGAGACCTTTTGAAAAACTGGTTTTTCATCGGAGAAGTGCGCCACCACGACGAATACTTCCGGGGACGCCATCAACCACTCATAAACGAAACCTTGTTCGGCGATGTTCAAGAGCGCATGAAAGAAAACCGCTCTCGAAAATCAGTGTAGGTGAGCCGGATTGGCAAGAATCCCCATATGCTGACCAACTTGCTGCGGTGTCATGGTTGTGGCGCGAAGCTATGGTCCCAAAAGCAGGGCGATCAGGCAGGAACCTATTACGTTGTCCCCAGGAAGGGCAATGGTCCCAAGTGCTCTCACGCGCGGAAATATTTCGTAGGCCACGTGTTCGAAAGCCAAGTCGATCAGATTTTTGCCGGATTTAAGCTCCGGCCAGACTGGGTGGACTGGGTGATTCAAAACTACGTTGAGGGAGCCGACCGCAATGAGAGTCTCCAAAGGCGCGCGACTATCCATAAAAAGCTCGAAAGGGCTCAGGAATTATACTTGGAAGGCGACTTGTCCAGAAAACGCTACTTGGTCATCAAAGAGAACGCGGAGGCTGAACTCGCTATCACCTATGTCCCGGAATTGGACGACGCTGTCGAGGCGGTTAAAATCCTCAACGACCTCGGATCTTTGGAAAGCGTCTAACCCCGGTCAGCGCAACCGGCTACTGTTGGCGATCTTCCACAGCATTTACGTCGACCTGGAGAGCCGTGAAGTCGTGGCGCATATTGCCCGATCCATAGCATGGTCCGGGAGTTTTACGACTACAGCATTGGTGACGCCCCGTTGTGGGGCGATCCCGTTGGATAGATTGTGCGTTGCCGATGACTCCCTCCGGCGACACGCCTACGCTGTAAGGAGGGCCAGTCGCCGCGTGAAAACTCCAGTTAGTGGATAGTATTTACGTCGACCTGGAGAGCCGTGAAGTCGTGGGGCTGCGACCAATGAAGGCCTTCACTGCCCTCTTGCGGGCGGTAGATGATCGCGAAGACGTGGAGATTTGGCCCACCCCGTATGGGGAATTTAGAAGGGATGGTGGAGACGGGGGAGAGTCGCACTCCCCGTCCAGAAACTCCCCTGATCGGATATGCTACAAGCTTGTTCGGCGCTTTAATCTCGCTGCTACGGACTCTCGCCGACGGGATTCCGCATCAACCAGCCGATGAAATCTATGGCCCCGGTTATCGGTGTCCTTGGGGTAGCATCCCGGAATAATTAGACGTCCGCTTCCCAGCTTCCGGACCTACCGGTGGCAGACGTAGCCGCGACTAGGCGGCTAGAGCGAATTCACGTTCGCCAGTTACTTGTTCGCCACTGTTTTTAGCGAGGGCAGCAGCAGCCTCGGCCTGCAATCCGTCAGAAAACACTCCTGTCGAACCTACGCGTCCCCATTCTGACCACTTTGCTCGAGGGACATCCCCAAGCGTCAAAAGTAATGATACCACCAACCCCAGTTGTTCTACAAATCCGAATGTAACAGTTCAGAGTAGAGGGGAAACGAGCAGCTGACGGCAGGCGGCGAGAGGATTTAGACCTTGGGCGCGCCAGGTGCCGAAGATGGATGCCAGCGTCATCTTGCGCTCGGTGCCCTGCTCCGAGCGGGTGCCGCCGCTGACCTTGCGGCTGATGACCAGATGACGCCGGCTGCGCTCGGCAGCGTTGTTGTCCGCTGGCACGTCCGGTTCGGCCACGAAGACGAAGAGTTCTCCGTATCCAGTACGGGGCAGGCTCTTGATGAAACGTTCGATGCGCCGGCACAGCTTGCCCTGGACAGCCGACGGGTCAGACAGGAAAGGGCGGCAGATGGCCAGCAGCTTCCGCTCCCAGGCCAGTTGAGCGACACGCCGTCGCTGGGCCTGAGGATGAGAGAAGGCTTTGGCTTCCTCGTAGAGTCGATGGACTGCCGCGGCCCATCGGGCCAGTGCGGCGTCTTTGGGGTAGCGGGTTCGCTGGTCGTGGCTGTCCCGCAGCAGGTGCGCCCAGCACCGTTGCTTAGGGCCATCATAATGGTGGTAAGCAGCGTAGAAATTGCTGACCAATACTCCGGAGAAAGCATCGCTCAGCGCCTCGTCCACGACTGTTTTGCCCCGACCCCGCCGCAGGAAGTAGCGTTCGGTGGGGGTGCCGAAAGTCCACACGTAGCCGTTGGCCCCGCTCTGACGCCAGCCGGTTTCGTCGGCGTGGACCACCGGGCTGGCGCGGATGCAGCCCAGGATCGCGGCCACTGCCGGTTGGGCCCGCTGCGCCGTGCGATGGATGGCGCTCACGATGGCCCCCACGCTGAGGCGCAACTGATGCACGGTGTCCAGATACCACTGGACGCTGCGGATGGGCAGGCGCCCCGCTTCCCGCAGCGTGGCGATCAGGCTGATCAGGTTGACGCCGAGGCGCTGCTGGCCCAGGACCACGCCGCCCAGTTCCGCCGAAGGTGTGCAGCGCCGTCGGCACGCCTGGCAAGTCCGAGCAATGTAGACGTGCTCGGTGACTTGCGCGGGAACCACCGGCAGCTCGATGACTTCCCGAGTGCGGTGGGTCCAGCCGCCGGACAACTGGGTTCCGCAATCGGGACAGTTCTCCACCACGTGCTCCACCCGGTGGGTCGGTGTCAGGCGCGGGCGGGCGAAGCCGTGGCGTCGCTGCGTTCGGGGCCCCTGCTGCGCTGGGGGCTTCCGGGCCGATTTCGCCTTGTGGCCGGGCATTCGGGGTGGGCCGCCCGATTTGGCCTGGCCTTCCAGTTCGGCAACCCGCCGCTCCAACCGCTCAATCACCCGCTGCTGTTCCAGAACGGTGGCCTGCAGTTGGGCGATGATGGCAATGAGAACATCGCGGTCGACAGTGCTGAGGTCAACTTCAGTATCCATGCCCGGTAATGACATAATCACCGCCACCCGTGCCCAGCGTTCGGCAACCCGCCTTCGGCCAATTCACCTCACCAAGTCTGAACTGTTACATCCGAATGCGGGTCACTGGTCAGTATGCCGGCAACCCGGTCAGGGTTTCGCCCCGATAACTTCCCCAAAGGCCAGCACCCCCACCGCGCCGGATATATCCTTCCAATGGTCCATTTCCCGGCGCCACTGTTCAAACTGCTCGTCTGTCGCCAACCCGTATTGTGTAGCCGCCGCTATGACCTGTGGCATGAAGAACCGGTCAATTATGAAGTAGTGCAGAAAGGCCACTTTCTCTGTCGTGTCGAAGTAGTCGAAAGATCCGTTGGCGCGGATTTCAGTAAAGCCGGTTGCGAGGAGATGGTTTTTCAACTCCTTGCCCATCTGCGGGTGGCCGCCGTTGGCCGCCAGCAGCTTGTTGAACGTGGCTCACGCTTCTTGGGTTATCTCACCAAGAGGTTCGGAGAACGAGGAATCCGCGATCATTTCCCGACTGGCAACTATGCCGCCCGGGTTCAGCGCCCGTTTCACCTCGCGCAGGGCGGTCTGGGTATCGGGAACGTGCATCAGCGCCGCATGGCAGTGCGCCACGTCAAAGGAGTTGTCCTCAAAGGGCAGTTCGTACACGTTGCCCATGTGGAAGGTAATGTTCTCGTGTCCTCCGGCCACCGCAGCTGACCGCGCCAACTCGATCTGCGACGCCTCCATATCGATGCCATGCACTTCCCCCGGGTCCACCGCCGTGGCCAAACCCACCGCGATGTTCCCGGCCCGCAGCCAAAGTCCAGGACTCCCATCCCGGATGCAAGGCGGGGCGACAGGCAAGCAGCCTGGGTCTGCGCGTTGCGACGACCCGGGAGTTGCAAAAATTCAGAGCTATAGCCCATGGTGTACTTCTGAATTTGGTTTGATCGTTGGGTCATGTGTTGTCCTCTTTTTGAACCATTGCGCCGTCGATCTTATGCGGGTTTCAGCCCGGTTGACACCTCACCCTGGCGCGCGAGGGATGGTTGTCTCATTTCAGTTGCCCCCGCCTCTGTGCGGCGGTAATATGGCGGCACATCGGGCGTTTCAGCCCGTCATAGCAGGAGTTGCAATGGCAATATACCGGCTCTACGCTGGCGACGACGGCCAGTCGCACATCCAAGAAACGAGCTTGGCCAACCACCCCGAATTGGGAGAAGCCCAGGCAACCCAATCCATCAGCTTTCGCGAATGGCCCCCCGGCCATTTCATTGACTGGCATCCCGCTCCGCGCCGACAGTACATCATCTCCCTGCGCGGCGAAATCGAGATCGGTCTCGGCGACGGCACCACTTTCCGCTACGGCCCGGGAGACGCCCGACTGGTGGAAGACACCACCGGGCAGGGACACACCACCCGGGTGGTGGGCGACGCCCCTAGCCTCACCGCGGTCATTCCCCTCGCAAGCTGAACTTCTACTCACTCACCTCAACCCAAACAGGAGGCAACCCCCATGGGACAGATAGTGCGCGTTTACACCGGCAGCGACGGCGAAAGCCACTTTGAGAACCTTACTCCCGACCAGTTCGCCGACATCGCCAACAACGTCGGCCCCGGCGACGTCACCGTCAACAGGCGGGAGTCCCCCAGCTTCTCCGATTACCACAACGCCCCCCGCCGCCAGTACGTGGTGAACCTCAACGGTATTGCCGAGTTCGAGATTGCCGACGGCACCAAGGTGCGAATGTTCCCCGGCGATGTGCTGGTGGCCGAAGACCTGACTGGTCACGGCCACATCGCCCGCAGCATCGGCGACGACTTCCGGGTCTCCCTGGCCGTTCCCTTGGCTGCGGAATGATCCACCTGTTCAAAGGACTGAAAGTATGATTGTACGCATATACGCCGGAGATGACGGCGAGTCCCATTTCCAGGACGTTACTCCGGATGAATTCGCCGACATCGCCAACAACGTTGGCCCCGGGGACATCACCGTGGGCCAGCGTGCTCCCGGCTGGTGGCAGGACTACCACACGGCTCCGCGCCATCAGTACGTGGTGTTCATGTCCGGCGGCGCCGAGATCGAGGTCGCCAGCGGCGAAAAGCGTCAGTTCGGCCCCGGCGACGTGCTGGTGGCCGAAGACCTCACCGGCCACGGCCACATCATCCGCAACACCGGAGAGGAAGCGCGGGTTTCACTGGCGGTGCCGCTCGAATAAAAGCTGTAGCCGCGTAGGGGCGAATGATTATTCGCCCCTACGATACTTGTCGGGGCTCTTCCCCGGCCAGTACCCGTTGCAGGTGGATCAACCCCTGCTGCCGCCTCGCGTTGTTGGCCACGCGGCCCCACGCGGGTTCTTGTAGCGCATCCGTCAAGTCCCGGGTGATTTCGTTTTCGGTGAGCGGCCCGTAATCGCGGTAAAGTTGCAGCACCAAAGCCGCGCCCGCCGCATTGTCTGCCAGCAGGTTGGATCCATGCAGAAACGGCAGCACGGCATTGACGGCAATGTCCCGTGCGCGCCCGACGCCGATAAGAGCCGGCTTGCCGCCCTTGTTGTGTGTGACTGATAGCGCCCTGGTAATTTCAACAGTTCTAACCGTCTCCACTGCCCGCGCCAACCCTGCGATCAGCCCGCGTCCAGAATGACGAGCGACCAGCGCCGCGGCCCCGGCGACACGTCGTTGGGGATGGTTTGACGGACGCACTCGAAACATTCGCCACTGCCGCGCATCCAACTTCGGCCCCAATCCCCTGGGCAGAATTCGGCGGGATTGCAGGTTTTCGTCTTCAAAGCCAGCCAGCCGCAGCAGCCATCCGGCTACCACCAGCTCCCGTTGCTCCGCCGGCAGTTGCCTGGCCGCCTCTGTCAGGCGATCAATTGGGGCAGCGGTTGCCAGCATCAAAAACGGGTGCTGATTGTGGCGGTAACCCAGGGCCTCGCAGATTGACTCCCATAACGTTTGCTCGGGAGGTTGGCGAGCCATGAGCATTTGCAACCACCGGCTACGCGACAAAAACCGTTCGTCGCCCGCTCGATTGAGGAGGGCGGCCATCTGATCGGCTGACTCGGGTCGCCGGTAGCCCCGTCCCGCCAGTATGGTCCAGAGGGCGCGCCGTGTTTCATGCTCGTGGCCATCGTCGGCATCCGTGGCGGCCAGCAGCGGGTTAAGATCCACCAACGGAGGCGTTGCGCCGCCGTTGGTACGCGACGGCTCGCCTTCCGAGCTCAGGGCAACGTGCAGCGCCACTCCGTTGTAGTTGGGGTCGCGGTGGTGGCCGTGGGTCCACCAATCCCGCTGCCTCACATGGACTTCAACGTCGCCCTGCACCAACCCGTTTCCCTCCACCAACAGCAGGGCGTTGCGGAAGTCTGGGCCGGCCGTCACGCCGAGTCTGCCAGGATACAGGACCCGCACCCGGCGTCCGTTTTCGTCGCGCAGCGCACGGTCGCGGGCGGCCCGACGCTGCCACAGGCGGGCCAACTGCTTCTCAGTGATGGGCGCTATGGAATCCGGTTGTTGCGACGGGTTGGATTTTTCACGGCTGGATCGTGTCATCGTTGGTCACCCGATAACAGGTGTACCACTGCCAACTCCAACTCGTCTATGGCCTGCTGTCAGCAATCGCGGCGCTACGCCGTGGGGCGCGGTATTCCCCTCGCCACCACAGCAGCGCGCCGCAAATCAAAGGAACAACCACGGCCAGCGCACTCAGCAAAATGGCCTTGCTGTACTGCTCTTCGGTGCTGGTGGCCGCGATGATCATCCCCAAGTTCGCGACGCCCAACGCCAAGAACAGCGCGGCCGCCCACCTGGCCCGCCACATTCCGCCCGCGCCGGCGATGAAACCCGCGATGGAGCCGGCCAGCACCACGCTGACCATCTCCCCTGCTATCAATGGCGGGAAACGCAGAAACAATTCCGTCCAGCCCAGGCACTCGGTGTGAAACACGTACTCGCCAATCTGGACCGAGCCGCAGTTCATTCCCACCACCTGCGACCAGACGGTTTGGCTCAATCCGCCGAGCAGCCCTCCACTGGGCTTTGTACAAAAGCTAGGCACATTATGAAAACAGGGCAAGCTGGCCTGACCCCATCTTTCACAAAAAGGCCAGACCATGCTTGCCCTGCCGGATGCCATTCTACCCGTTCTCAATCCCTTCGCAACGCTGTTTCAAAGCCGAACTTGGATCAAAGCCCAGCTACTGCTGGTCGGCGCGATACTGACTCCAGGCCAGCGCACGGTGGCCTCGGCGCTCCGGGTCATGGGCCGCAGCGACGACCGCAACTATGCCCGCTACCATCACGTGCTCAACCGTGCCGTGTGGTCGCCACTTCAGGTGTCCCAGGTCCTGCTGACGCTGCTAATCCAGCATCTGGACCAGGGTGATGGTCCCCTGGTGTTCGGCATACGAGCCATTTACCAATCGGGAAACCGTGGAGCGACGCGGCGGTCCTAAAATCAAAGCCCGGGGCAGCTACCGCGATGCGGTGCGCTCCAGCCGCCGCTATCTGGTCAAGGTCAGCGGCTTGCGGTGGATTTGCCTGATGTGGCTGGGCCACGTCCCCTGGGCCGGACGCTATTGGGCTTGGCCGGTGCTGACCGTTTTGGCGCCTTCGGCCGGATATTATCGCCCGCGCGGACGCCCGCACCAAAAGCTCACCGATCGGGCCCAGCAGATGATCAGGCAATCCCGCTCATGGTGAGCCTGCCGAACCACGCTGGCTGCCCCACCGACCTCTGGTACTGGTGGGCGATAGCGGTTACACCGTCCCCGTATCGTAGCACGGGGCAGGCTCTGGACCTGCTCCACTGTTGCCAATCGCTGCCCCAACCCGTTACCTGCATCACCCGATTGCGGCTGGATGCTGGCCTTTATGCGCCAGCGCCAACCCGTCGGCCCAGCCAGAACGGGCGTCCACCGGTGCAGGGCGTGCGCCTGCCCACGCTGAACGCGCTCCTGGACCATGACGACACCTCCTGGGAGCAGACGACAGTGGCTTGGTACGACCACACGACCCGCACCGTGGAAATCACTTCGCAAACCGCACTCTGGTATCACACCGGCCAACCGCCCGTGCCCCTGCGCTGGGTCCTGGTGCGAGACCCCAACGGCGCGTTCGACCCCCAAGCCCTGCTCTGCACCAACCCAGCCATCGATCCGGTGCAGATCCTGGAATGGTTTGTGCTGTGCTGGCAACTGGAGGTCACCTTCATGGAAACCAGGTCTCACCTGGGCGTGGAGACCCCGCACCAGTGGTCCGACCGCGCCATCGCCCGCACTACGCCAATCCTGATGGGGATCTTTTCCTGGATTGTCCTGACGGCTCACCGGTTACAGCAACAACGGCCCATGGCCCAGCGCACGGCGGCGTGGTACGCCAAACCGGCGCCCACCTTCGTCGATGCCATCGCCCTGGTGCGTCGCCACCGGTGGCTCGCGTCAGAGGGCTTTTCAACATCAACCATCGATCTTGACGGTGGAAAAGCTCCCTCCCCATTCTACGCCCGGCTTATTGCCTCACTGGCTTACGCCGCTTGATTGTACAAAGCATCGATATGCCCGCGCCCGCGCCGTGCAGAGGAGACTAACTGGGGTAGGTGTGCTGGAACGTGTAAGCTCACGACGAAGCGTGTCGTCCGGACCAAGACCGACTAGACTTTGGCGCAAATTGCCCGCTACAAAGCATGGTCCGGAAGTCTTACGGCGGCATCATTGGTGACGTCCCAATGGGGACGATCCCGTTCGGGAGAGTGGTTACGGTCAGTGACTTCCTCCGGCGACGCGCCGACACTGCCATGGTAGGGGGAGACGATGACGACACGCCAGAGGAGCGCAAAGCCGGTGGGCAAGACCGGAGGAGGGCCGGAGCGTCTGCCCGCGCAGCGGTCCCAGGTGAACCTGAACGCGGCGGGCATCGACGTGGGCGCCACCAGCCATTTCGTGGCGGTGCCCCAAGACCGCGCCGAACAGCCGGTGCGAGAGTTCGCCGCCTTCACGGCCGACTATATCGCCTGGCGGACTGGCTGGCCGAGCGCGCAGTGGAGACCGTGGTCATGGAGTCGACTGGGGTGTACTGGATCCCGCGGTTCGGGGTGCTAGAAGAGCGGGGGTTTGCGGTGATGCTGGTAGATCCTCGGCGCATCAAGAACGTTCCCGGGCGCCAGACCGACGTGCGGGACTGCCAGTGGCGGCGGCAACTGCACACCTACGGGCTGTGGTCGGGAGCCTGCCGACCCGACGGGGACATACGACGTTGGCGCAGCTAAACCAATACCAAGGTGGGATGTGCATTTCGGGATCTTGAAGCCGTCCGAAAGGACACCACAGCTCCTCATGCCACCTTCAGTCCCAACTGGGTCGCCACCGACGGTGCGGTCTAGCAATATGTACATTTCACCTTGGCTTTAGTTTAGCTGCGGCAGCGGGCCATGCTGGCGCAGTACGCGTCCCACCATATCCAGCATATGCAGCAGGCGTTGACCCAAATGAACGTGAAGCTCCAGCACGTCATCAGCAACATCACCGGCCAGATCGGCATGGCGATAATCGAAGCCATCGTGAACGGTGAGCGGGACCCGCGGCAACTGGCGAAACTCCGCGACCACCGGATCAGGGCGGACGAGGCAACCATCGCCCGATCATTGCCGGGCCACTGGCTCGAAGAGCACATCTTTGAGCTGACCCAGGCCCTGGAACTGTATCGGTTCTACCACCAGAAGATTGCCGAGTGCGACTGGGAGATTGAAGCCCAGTTGGAACGGTTTGAGGACCACAGCGACGGCGGGTCCCCGGACGGGAACGGCCGGCGGCGCAGTCAGGGCAACGCACCCAGCTTCGATATCAGGACCCACCTGTATCGGATGACGAGGGTGGACCTGACCCGGATCGACGGCGTAGACGGCTTCACGGCATTGCAGGTGATCAGCGAGATTGGCGCGGACCTGACGAAATGGCCGACTGCCCAACACTTCGCATCCCGGCTGGGGCTGAGCCCCGACCACCGTATCACCGGTGGCAAGGTCAAGAGCTCAAAGACCAAGCCCAGCGCCAACCGGGCCACGGCGGCATTGCGCATGGCCGCCCACGGGCTGCACCGCTCCGACAGCGCCCTGGGCGCCTTCCGGCGCCGGAAGAAGGCCCAGCTGGGAGCGCCCAAGGCCATCACCGCCACGGCCCACCAGCTGGCCCGCATCATCTACGCCATGCTGCGGCACGGCCAGGCGTACGTGGATGCCGGCGCAGAGTACTACGAAAGCCAGTATCGTCAAAGGGCGCTCCGCGCCACCAAGCGACGGGCGGCACAATTGGGCTATCAGTTGGTGCCCCTCCCCGATGCTGAGGACCATCCTTCGCCTGTGCCTCTCAACACACCGGCCGCCGCCTGAAAACCAAGTTAGTGGAGAGCCCAGTCTAAATGCTGATAATGCCGCCCTATGCCAGTGTGTTGGTTGTTACATGAAACCCGCAGATAGGCTGAAATTCGCGTCTGTTGACGTTGCAGCAGTCCATTTTCAAGCGACGGGGAGCCGTCTGATTTCGTACTAGATGGGTTCCGCGTGTCACCAAATTTAGACGCGATTGCCCTGCCTCATTGCCGCATGTCCGAGGCGCCCATGTAAGTTTGGCGTGGCGGTTTATCACCGCCTGATATACTGCTTTGACCGAGCGACGGAGATTGACCACCATGCAAATCCTCCACCGATGCACCAACGCGCCGGCGTTCGTGCTGCTGATCGTGGCACTGGCGTTAGTTGCAATGGCATGTTCAGGGCCGGCGCCGGAGCCGCCGCCTCCGCCAACAACCGCGGCGACCGCCACGGTGCCGCCGCCGGCTGCCGACACTCCTGTTCCGCCAACGGATACGCCGATGCCAGCCACCAACCCCCCGACTGAAGCCACCACCGGGCCACCGCCACCGATCGATACTCCGGTTCCCGCTACAAAGGCGATGGACAGCGGGGGAGGTGAGGGGGTTGTTTTCGCACTCAGCGAAGGTACCGTTGCGCGCTATAAAGTCGAGGAAGTGCTCGCCAACACGGGGTTCAAGGTGGCTACCGGCGAGACCACCGACGTATCGGGTACCGTCGTGTTCGACTCGGACGGTAGCGTCGTCGCCGATGAAAGCCGCATCGCGGTGCAGGCGGCCACGCTGCAGACCGACAGCGACCGGCGAGACGGCTACGTGCGGAACCGTACTCTGGAGACGGATACGTATCCGGAGGTGGTTTTCGTCACCAGGTCGTTTGACGGATTGTCCGCGCCGATTGCTGACGTTACCGGTTCCATGGACTTCACCATCACCGGGGATTTGACGGTGAAAGATCAGACCAGGGAGGTAACTTGGGACGCGATGGCGGATTTCGCTGCTGACGGAACCGTGAGCGGAACGGCCAGCGTCGAGTTCACCTTTGACGATTTTGGAATGGACAAGCCGGGGGTGCGTGTAGTGCTGAGCGTGGAGGACACCATCCGGCTGGAACTGGACTTCACCGGAACGGTCAGCCCCCGCTAATCAGCACGATGTCGCGCTGTACCGGGGATGAAGCGTAGGGGCCTTCGTCACTCATATAGGCATCAATCTCGGAGCGGACGCCGAACTCGGGCAAATAGATGCCGGGTTCTATGGAGAACCCCACGCCGGGGATGATGCGCCGCGTGTCGTGGGTCTCGAAGTTGTCCAGGTTGACGCCCTCGCCGTGGACGGTGTGGTAGATGCTGTGGCCGAGGCGGTGGGTGAAATAGTCGCCGTAGCCGCGTTCAGTGATGTACTGGCGCGCCACCTCGTCGGCCTGCCAGCCTTGAATGGTCTCGCCCCGAGCGTAAGCATCCTGCAAGAACCCAAGCGCGGCATCCCGGGCGCCCAGGACCACGTCAAAGACCTCCCGATGGCGGGCCGGCGGGCCGGCGCCCACGTAGGCCGTCCAGGTGATGTCGGCGTACACGCTGCCGGGAGTGTCTTCCCGCGCCCACAGGTCAATCAGCACCCAATCGCCGGCAGAAATTACGCTGCTGCCCTGAGAAGCCGGTTCATAGTGTGGGTCGGAGCAGTGAGCGTTGGTAGAGACGATGGGGCCGTCCGTGGTGGTGAGGCCCGCCTCACGGAAACGGCCACGGATGAACTCGGCGATTTCAAACTCGGTGGGTCCATCGGCCAGGTTTTCACCAATCCGAGCAAAGGCTTCGTTGACGATGCGTCCCAGGGCGTCGGCGGAGCGTTTATGCCCGGCTAACTGCTCTGGAGACCAGCGTTGCGTGGCATATTGCATCAGGTCGGCGGACGACACCACTTCCGGCCCCATACTGCGCACCAGTTCCACCGTGCCGGCGTCAACTCTGGAAACCCGCGGCAGACCGTTGCGCGGCGAATATTCCATAGCCACCTGAGAGCATCCGGCCACGGCCTCGCGCAACGCGGCTTCAAGCGTCGTCCGGCTGCTGTACACCACGGTGTCCACGCCGACGCCGGCGAACTTGCCGGCATCTACGTGATGAGTCAGCAGTCGCGGCGAACCTTCGGCCGGCACGAACAGGAAAACCGGACGGGTGACGTGTCCCGAGGGAGTCGCGACCTGCCCCAGCACCGGGTTGCAGCCCAGGTAGTCATAGATGAGCCAGCCGGGCAGGTGTTCCGCCCGGAGGAACTCCTGGGCATCCTGCAACATCTTGGTATTCGCCATTGGGTTGCCCTCCTTGGTGCGACCGGGCCGGAGGCCGGCGACTTGGATGTGTCAGGCGTAGTTGTGGTGGATGCCGCCGTCCAAGATGATGTTGGCGCCGGTCAGGTAGGAGGCCTGGGCGGAAGCGATCATGCACACGATGTCGCCGATCTCGTGGGGTTCGCCCATGCGCTGCATGGGGGTTCGGGCGGCGATTTCCTCAAGCTTGGCTTCGGTGCGGGCCTGGACCTCGGCTTTGTCGGCAGTGTTATCCAGTTCCTCAGCAGCCTCTGCTTGCACCACGGACTCTGTCTCTGCGCTGTGTACGCCGGCGTATATGACATTGTTGACGGTGATGTTTCTCGGCGCGAGTTCCGACGCCAGACCCTTGAAGTAGGCCAGCACCGGGGCCAGGCTCACCGATGACAGCGTGTTGCGAGGCGATACTTCCATCGCCGAAAAGGGGACCAAGTTGATGATGCGGCCCATGCCGACCCGTTTCATATGGGGAAGCACTTCGCGGGTCAGGTGTACGGCCGACATGAAGTTTCGGGCCAGAGCCGGCTCGATCTGCTCGTCTTCCAACTCGCTGGCCGGCGCGTCAACCTGCTCGCGCACGGTGGTGACCAACACGCCGATGTGCCCCTGGCGGTGCAGGGTTTCGCGAACCAGGCGGTGAATGTCCTGCTCCTTATCCAAATCGGCGATGACCGCGCGAAAACGTTCTTGGGAAATGTGCTTGCGGGCCAGTTCCAACTCAACGTGGCGCATATGATAATTGTCGGGCGCCGTCAACGACAACAGGGTGCCCTCTTTGCCCAACGCGGCGGCGGCGGCGGTGGCGATTTCCAAGTGTGAATCGACCACCAGCGCAACGGTGTCTCGCAGTCCGAGGTCCATCTCGGCTATCTCCCTACCCTCACGATGGCCCGTGGTCAGATTACTCCGGCGGTCGCCATCTGCTCAACTTCAGCGTCCGAATAGCCCAGTCCCGTAAGGATTTGATGGTTGTGCTCGCCCAACAACGGTGGGGGTTTGTCCAGGCTTCCCGGAGTTTCCGAGAACTTGATGGGCAATCCGGTCTGCTTGATTGGCCCCAGCGTAGTGTGCGGAATTTCAAGGAGCATTTCCCGGTGCAGCACCTGCGGGTCGTTGAAAACGTCGGCCAGGTCGTTGATAGGGCCGGCGGGGACGCTCACGGCCTGCAGGTCGGCAACCCAATCATCGGCGTCTCGCGCCAGGAAGAACTCCTGCAAGAGGGGCACCAGCTTAGCGCGGTGGTTCACGCGCACGCCGTTGTTGGCGTAATCGGGGTGCTCGTGGAGATCCATGCGATTGATGCCTTCGCAGAAGCGGTCCCATAGACGGTCCGAACCCACCGCGACGTTGAAATATTTGCCGTCCTTGCCCATGAAAGCCTGGTAGGGGACCAACGTGGGATGGGCCGCGCCCAACCGTTGGGGAGCCTCGCCGGTCGCGAAGTAATAGCCGGCCTGATAGGTCATCCAGGCGACTTGCGCGTCCAGCATGGACAGGTCGATGTACTGTCCGTAACCGTTTCCTTCGGGGGAGTTGCGGTGGAACAGGGCGCTCATCACGGCGAAGGCGGCCCACATCCCGGCGCCGATGTCGGCGACGGCGATGCCGACTTTCTGCGGGTTGCCGCCGAGGTCGCCGGTGATGCTCATCAGGCCGCTGATGCCCTGCATAATCTGGTCGTAGGCGGGACGGTTCCGGTAGGGTCCGGTGGCGCCGAAACCGGATATGGAACAATAGACGATGGCTGGATTGACCTTCTTTACGTCTTCGTAACTGAGGTTGAAGTTGGGCATCACGTCAGGCGTGAAGTTCTCCACGATCACGTCGGCGTCCTCGGCCAGCTTCAGAAAGACCTGCTGCGCCTTTTCGTCGCGCAGATTCAGGGTCAGGCTGCGCTTGTTGCGATTGACCGACAGGAAGTAGGCCGATTCTTCGCCGATGAAAGGCGGCCCCCATTTGCGGGTATCGTCGCCTACTCCGGGCCGTTCAATCTTGATGACGTCGGCGCCGTAATCGCCCAGCATCGTGGCGCAGAATGGGCCGGCCAGGGCGCGGGTCAGGTCGAGTACCTTGATACCGTCCAGGGGTTTCATTGCCAATTCTCCCTTCAGACGCTCCGCTAACAGAGAAGTTCAGCGGCGCGGTTGCGGCGCATATTATAGCGCAGGTTTCCATAAGGCAATGAAAATGGTTCGGAAATCGAGAATTGCAATGAGGTGGGCACTACTTCGCAGAGGTCGGGGTTCCCCCTGGTTTTGAAAGGCCGGTGATACAATGGAAAGTAAACCAGCGCTGGACAGGCGGATTTGGAATGGGAAAGGTTTTCATCTATTGGGACAACTCCAATATTTTCATAAGCGCGCAGCAGGTCGCAGCGGATACGGAAGGAGAGGAAGCGCGTTCTCGTGCGCGAATCCATTTTCCTAACCTGATGGAACTGGCTCATGGACGGCGGGAGATTCAACGAGCAATAGCCGTCGGCTCGGTCCCTCCGGAACTGCGTCATGTTTGGAATCGGATTGAAAACGAAGGCGTGACGGTCCAGTTGCAGGAACGGGGCGCTTTGCACGGTCGCGAGATAGGCGTGGACCAGGCCTTGCAAACCGCTATGCTGCGCGACACAGTGGATTTTAACGGTAGCCCTGGCATCGTGGTATTGCTCACTGGCGACGGCGCCGGCTTTGACGATGGCGTAGGTTTTCACGCCGACCTGGAGCGGATGCACCGACGGGGCTGGCTTATTGAAGTGCTGTCGTGGCGGCACAGTTGTAGCCGCCGGATGCGAGAATGGGCGGAGGCAAATGGCAAGTTCATTGCTCTGGACGATTTCTACAGTAGCATAACCTTTTTGGAACCCCCGGCGCCGGGGCGCCCAATTGCCGACCCGCGTTATGCCGTACCGTTGGATTTGAGCCAGCGTCCTTGAGCCGACGATGGGCTACGTCTGTTTCACCAGTAAAGGCGGTTCACGAACCGCCTTTACTATTGTCGCCGCCCGACTTGCCAACGCAAAAAGCTGTGGCCCTTATGGTAATATGGCGCAAACGTGCACCAGCCATCGAACGACATTGCGAGGTGAACCATGACCACCACTCAGCAATCCGCCGCTACCGAAGGCTACAGCGTCATCGGCAGCCGGCCCATACGCCACGACGGAACCGACAAGGTCACCGGACGGGCGCAATATGGAGCCGACCTGAACCTGCCGGGAATGCTGTACGCCAAGATATTGCGCAGTCCCCACGCCCACGCCCGCATCAAGAGCATTGACACCAGCAAAGCCGAAGCCATGCCTGGTGTCCAGGCCGTGGTGACGTCCGCCGATCTGCCACAGGCGGGTGGGCGCGTGCTCGACCTGGGCGAAGGGGCGATGATCAACCCCAAGTTCCTGAGCAACAACTGCCTGGCGGCGGAGAAGGCGCTTTACAAGGGCCACGCCATCGCCGCCGTGGCCGCCGACAGCGCCCACGAGGCTGAACTGGCCCTCGCCCTGATCGACGTTGAATACGAAGTCCTCGAGCCGGTCACTGACGTGCTGGAGGCCATGCGCGACGACGCGCCTCTGGTTCACGAGCGTCTGGCCAACCTGAACGATCCCAACGTCCGCCCCGGCGGGCTGCTGGGCGAGAGCGACGCCGGCAAGGTGGGCAACGTGCCCAACCGCTACTTCTACGAACTGGGCGACATCGAGGCCGGCTTTGCCGCCGCCGACGTGGTAATCGAGCGGGAATTCCGCACCAAGGCCGTCCACCAGGGCTACATCGAACCTCACGCCGCCACCGCCCTGTGGAATGCCGACGACACGCTGCATGTCTGGTGCAGCAGCCAGGGCCACTTCAACGTCCGCGACCAGACATCCACCATACTGGGCATCCCGGTGTCCAAGGTGCTGGTGACGCAACTGGAAATCGGCGGCGGATTTGGCGGCAAAACGCTGGTGTACCTGGAGCCGGTGGCGGCCGTGCTGTCCCGCAAGACGGGCCGTCCGGTGAAGATCCAGATGTCCCGCACCGAGGTGTTTGAGGGGACCGGCCCCACTTCCGGCGGTTATATGCGCGTCAAGATGGGCGTCACCAACGACGGTAAAATTACCGCCGCCGACGTGGTCCTGTACTACGAGGCCGGCGCGTATCCCGGCTCGCCGGTCAACCCCGGCGCTCAGTGCGCCCTGTCCTGTTACAACATTGCCAACGGGCGGATCGAGGCGGCCGACGTGGTGTTGAACCATCCGAAGACCGCGGCCTACCGCGCCCCCGGTTCGCCCGCGGCTTGCTTCGCGGTTGAGACCGTGGTGGACGAGATCTGCGAAACGATCGGGATGGACAAGCTCGATTTCCGCACTATGAACGGAGCCCAAGAAGGCGACCGCCGGGTCACTGGCCCCCAGTTCGGCAGCATCGGCTGGCTGGAAACTTTGCAGGCGTTGCGGGAGCACGATCACTGGAACTCTCCCATTGACCGGTCGCCGGAAGCCGAGGGCAAGAAGGTGGGCCGGGGCGTCGCCGGCGGCTTCTGGTTCAATGGCACCGGACCGGCCAGCGCCATCGTCAGCGTCCTCGCCGACGGCACGGTGAGCCTGGTGGAGGGTTCGCCGGACATCGGCGGCACCCGCGCCGTGGCCGCGATGCACGTCGCCGAGGTGTTGGGCCTCGCCGCCGAGGATGTTGCGCCGGCGGTGGGCGACACCAACTCCATCGGTTGGACCTCAATGACCGGCGGCAGCGGCGTCGCCTTCAAGACCGGCTGGGCTTCCTACGAGGCCGCCCAGGACGTGAAGCAGCAGATGATCAATCGCGCCGCCCGCATCTGGGACATTGAGCCGGAGAACGTGGAGTACGCCGACGGCGTGATTCAGCACAAGTCGGAGCCGGAGCTGCGGTTCACCTTCCAGCAGCTGGCGTCGCGGCTCAATGGCACGGGCGGCCCCATCGTCGGGCGCGCCAACGTGTCGCCCACCGGCGTCGGCGGCGCCTACGCCCTGCACATCGCCGACGTGGCGGTGGACGAGGACACCGGCAAGGTGGACATCCTGCGCTACACCGCCCTCCAGGACGCCGGCACCGCCATCCACCCCTCCTACGTGGAAGGGCAGATCCAGGGCGGCGCCGTCCAGGGCATCGGCTGGGCGCTGAACGAAGAGTACTTCTTCAACGATGACGCCCAGATGCAGAACTCCAGCTTCCTGGACTACCGAATGCCCACGGCGCTGGACCTGCCGATGATCGACACGGTGGTGGTAGAGGTGCCCAACCCCGGGCATCCTTACGGCGTGCGCGGCGTGGGCGAGGTGCCCATCGTCCCACCCATGGCCGCCATCGCCAACGCCATCCATGACGCTCTGGGAGTACGGATGCAGAACCTCCCCATGAACCCCGGCGCAGTGCTGGAAGCGCTGTGGGATCAGAACGGCGGCTAATCCCGCTGCAAAGCGGTTGGTAAAATGTAGGGGCGAATGGTGATTCGCCCCTACGCCGCTGACCCCGCGGTCAGGAAATGCCCGATGTCCACATGCATACGCCGCAGGATGGAGTTGCCATTGACCCCGCTGGAATTGCGAGTCCTTACGAGAGATTCGTTGCCGGGAGAATCCGCCGCGGGATGCTCCGCATCATTGGGCTGGAGCAAGTAAGGTTGTTGCATACGGAATAGGGCGAAACGCACAATTTCCTGTACGACCTGCTTGAGGATGCCGGCGACAAGAACACTATCGGAGACGATGAATACTACGACTTGTTGGACGCCGCCGTCATCGCCGTCGGCAAAAATGCGGACGGACAGGATGCTTGCGCAGTCGTGGAAATAGGCGTTGCGGTGAACAGCACTCACGTCAACTCTGCCGCCCGCCGCGCCCGTGCTCTGGCAATTGCAACCGAGTGTGAATGCAGCGGCATAGTCGTAGGCAAAGAAATCCAGGATGAGGAGCGGGAGCGCGCCAGGAAGGCCGGCGTTGTCGCCATTACGGCAGCCGAGGCAGATTAGCGTCTGACGCAAACCGAAGCCGAAGAGAATTGCTATGATCACCAAAAGCGCCATCCCCGAAAACATCCGGTCGCTGCTGGACCAAGCCGGCCTGAGCCTGTTGCGGGGCAAGCACGGCGAGGCGTCAACGCTGTTCTGGAAGGCCACCGAGGCCGCCATCCAGCAGGCGGCGCTGGCGCATGGGCGCAAGCTGGCGTCATCCGAATACGACGACGTGGAACCGTTCATTGAAAGCCTCGAGCAGCAAACCGGCATCCCACTGGTATCGGGCTACCTCATTACCCTTGAATACCAGGCCAACGGCGACGGTGATTTGTTAGACTTGGAGGATGTGGCGTTCTACGAGCCGGTGGTGCGCTCGTTTATATCGCGTTTGCTGGCAGCCTGATGACGCGCCCGGCAAACCATTACGAACTTTCGTTGCGGTGCCGCCGTAAGGCGGAACGGGAGATCGCGCATTGATGATGTCGAACTACGGGGGAGGATTGCTGCGGGTTGACCTCGACGGCAAAGCATTAACGGAAGTCTTGCCGCGCGTACCGCTGCGAGCAGATGCATCCTCCGGCGGGGTTGACGAAGCAACTCTGCAAGACCTCATGTTTCAGTTCCCGGAGACGCTGCCCATTGCGGCCATCGACCCGGCGTATGAACCGGTCATACCGATCTGCAAAGAATTGGCTCTGCCAGCCGGCTATGCCGATGCGCTGTACGTTAATCACTTGGGCCGCCTTACGCTGGCCGAGTTCAAACTGTGGCGCAATCCGCAGGCGCGACGCGAGGTGATTGGTCAAATCCTGGACTACGCGAAAGACCTGGCGTCTTGGGGTTATGAGGACTTGCAGAGACAGGCTTCGCTTGCGCTCGGAAAAAGCGGCAACGCGCTTTATGAGTTGGTGCGCCGGCTATATCCCGAACTGAACGAAGCGGAGTTCGTTGATAACGTGGCGCGTCACTTACGACGCGGCGAGTTTCTGCTGTTGATAATTGGCGATGGCATTCAGGAGGGCGCGGCCAACATTGTCGATTTCGTACAGCGGTACAGCGGTTTGCATTTCAACTTGGCTATGGTGGAGGTGGCGCTTTACCGTGATGCTGCTAATAGCCTCATCGTCCAGCCGCGCGTTTTGGCGCGCACCGAGATTGTGCAGCGGTTCGTCGTTGACGGCGGTTCCGTGGTAAATGTTGTCTTGGCAGACGTGGATGACGAGGAACGGCAGGAAACTCATTCGGAACAGGATGAACAGAACTTGCGGTTCTGGACCGCAATGCTCCGTGATTTCTCGTTTTCGGATGTAACCGTAACGTCTCCCGCGCCGACCAATCAGACAACTCTTTACGTTCTGGTGAGGAACTCAGGGGAACGTGGTTGGGGGTTATGCTTTGGAGCATATCTTCATCGCAGGGACGACGAGGTTGGCTGTTATCTGACCGTGAGGAGAAACTTAACGCGAGACGTTCGCATTTATGACCAGCTTACTGCGCCGTTCAAGGAACTCCAGATAGAAGTGGACGGTCTGGAACAATGGAGCCAAGGAAGGAGCAATCGCCCCAGGATCGGCTTTCGTCGTCAGGGCAGTTTGGCTTTCCTGGCAGACGACGAGGAATCTCCGGAGTTCCGTGAGGCAGTAAAATGGATGCAAGAGCATCTCAATCGTTTGGTCAGCACGCTGCACCCGCGTTTGCAGGCGATGCTCGTCGATGACAGATAGCATGGACAAGCAATATATGAAACTCACCGACCTCATCGCCGACGCCCCCTGGCGCGAGGCCGTCACCTACCGCGATACCTGGCCGCACGAGTATGTCCTGTTGATGAAGGATGGGCAGCGGGAGTTGTTCGAGGCGGTATGCCAGCGCGTCTGCGACGGCGAGGCTTTCAACGGCTATTTCTTCCGGCGGCCGAGTGTTTACTTGTTTATCGGCGATTACAAGTATTGGTTCATGTCATCCTGCGACACGATCAAGGCCGCGCTGGATGCCACTGTCAGCGATTTTGTGCTGAACCGGGCGCGGTTGTATCATGACCGGCGGGATTTCTATATCCAGTACAGCGATACCGGTAGGCGGCGCGACTATCCGTCGCCGCCGTGGTGGATGAAACGCGATGACACAAGGAGCGAAAACGATGACGACGACGGAACAACAGACTGACCTCAAGCCCTATGTGGTGCACACCGTGGGCGATGCCTCGGAGACCATCCAGACGCCGGGGATGGTGCGCCAGCCGGCCATCGTGCCCGGCAAGGGCGACACCACCAAGATCTGGATGGGCAAGGTGACCGCCGCCCCCCGCGAAAAGGGGCCGCCGCACACCCACCTGGAGGCGGAAACCGCCGCCTACGTGCTGAAGGGGCATGTACGGGTTTATTTCGGCGAGAATTTTGAGGAGTGGATCGAAGCCGGCCCAGGCGATTTCATCTTCGTGCCGGCCAACACTCCGCACATTGAGGAGAACCCCTACGATGAAGAACAGGAGGGTATCCTCTGCCGCGCGCCGGACAACCTGGTGGTGAACCTGTAATACGTGGACTTCAAGTACACGGTAGGGGCGACTCATGAGTCGCCCCTACGATTTTTGGCGTCGCGATGCCTGCTTTGCATTTGACCGACGTTACGATTTGGTGAATAATCATTCCGCTGCCTGCCCGCGCCGCGCACAACGGCAGACGGCCCACGATCATCAGAAACAAAGAGGAGGAATCCCAAAATGGCAGACGTGAAAGTAGAAATTCGGGGCAACGGCCCGCTGCGCGTCATCGGCGAGATTGAGATTGTTGACCAGAGCGGCAACAACTACACCATCCCCGAAGGGCAGTGGGTCACATTCTGTCGTTGCGGTCAGTCCGGCAATAAGCCCTTCTGCGACGGCACGCACCGCGACTGCGGGTTTGAGGCGGCCAGCGAGGCCCGCTAAAACCACTCAGCGATGGCGGTTCCAAAAACCGCCGTCACCAGAAAGTGTGTCCCAGGGGCGGGTTCGGAACCCGCCCTTGTTGATTTTGCGGTGAAGACGCACCACCCCAAAACGCTAAAACGGCTATAATCGCAACACCAACCGACCTTGAGGAGGCGCACCATGGTTACCACCACACCGGCCCGCACGGCCGCCGAGCTGATTTTCGAGCAGTACCGCACGGTGCAGCCTTTCGAGCGCCTGCCGGCCGACCTGTTTCCCAAGACGCTGGATGAGGCATACGCCATTCAGCTGGAACTGCACTGCATGCTGTCCTCCCTTTGGGGGCCGCTGGCCGGTTACAAGCTGGCCTACACCACGCCGGTGATGCAGGAACGGGCCGGCCTGAATCATCCGGTGCTGGGCGGGGTGTTCCAGAAGACTATCCTGCGGTCGCCGGTCGTGCTGAACTTCACCGAGTACGTGAACCTGGGGATTGAGCTGGAGGTGGGGGTAACGTTGGGCAAGGACCTGCCGGCGTCCGGCGCGCCCTACACGCGGGATACGGTGGCCGCGGCGGTATCCGAAGTGGCGACGGCTTTTGAGATCGTCGATATCCGCACTCCCGAAGACCTGACCACCGAGGAGCGCACGCTGTTCAGCGTGGCCGTCAACATCCTCAACTCCGGCGTGGTGCTGGGCGACCCGGTCACCGACTGGCAGAGCCTGGACCTGGTGAACTGCAAGGGCGTGATGAGCATCAACCACGAGCAGGTCGGCGAAGGCTACGGCCGGGACGTGATGGGGCATCCCTTTGAGCCGCTGGTGTGGCTGGCCAACGAGCTGTCCGCGCGCAACCACCCGCTGAAGGCCGGCGATACGGTGATCACCGGCAGCCTGGTCCCTCCGACACCGCTGGGGTTTGCGTCGGAAGGCCGGATTTCCATCGAAGGTCTGGGCGAGGCGGTCGTGGTTTGCGCCTAGTCTCGCTTGGAAACGCCGGCAGTCTCGATCCAGAGGGAATAGACGACGCGGCGCGGCAGGCCTGTGGTTGCGACAACCTCGGCCACCGCGTCGCGTGCGCGCATCCCGGCGGCGCGGAGGTTCGCCAAGCTTTCGCGAGCGGTGTCGAGGGTTTCCTCCGCGATGGCGTTTCCGTCCGTTGCCACGGGCGTCGGCCCGACTACGATGGTGAATTCGCCCCGGGGGTTGGCGAAATATTCCAGGGCGTCGGTCGCGTTGCCGCGCCACACTTCTTCGTGAAGCTTGGTCAGTTCCCGGCACACTGCCAGCGGAGGGTCTTCGAGGGCGACTGCAATATCGGCCAACGTGGTCCGCAAACGATGCGGGGCCTCGAATAACGCCAAAGTTTGATGCAGTCGGGCGGCTTCGGTTAGGGCCGCGATCCGGTCAGCCCTACGGCGCGGCAGGAAGCCCAGAAAGACGAAACGGTCGGCGGCGAAGCCGGCCACCGCCAGCGCCGCCGTAACTGCCGACACGCCGGGAACGCTGACCACGTCGTGGCCCGCCTCCGCGATTGCAGCCACCAAACCGGCCCCTGGGTCGCTGATGGCGGGAGACCCGGCATCAGTCACCAGCGCGATGTCGCCGTCGTTCAGCGCATCCAGCAGGCGGGGCAGTTGCCGTTGCCAGTTGTGCTCATGGCAACTGATGAGCCTTGGCCTGACGTTCAGGTGGGCCAGCAGGCGGCGCGTAACTCGCGTGTCCTCGGCGGCAACCAGCGGCACGGACGACAGTATCCGCGCCGCCCGAAAGGTGATGTCCTCCAGGTTGCCGATGGGAGTCCCGATTACGTAGAGGGCGCCCATGAGGATGGTTGTCTCCCTCTATGGCACCACCTCTAGGGCGTTACCGTTTCCCAGCCGATAAACGTAAAACTGACGGTCAATGGTGAACACGCGCCGCAACGCCAGGCCTTCCGCCATTGTCACCAGCGAAGCGTCCGCTAGGTCCATGGGCATGTCCCGGTACTGCTCCATCAATTGCGCCATGCGAGCCGTTTCCTCCAGCGCCAACTCGTGGAGGACGAGTTCCCGACGGAAGCACATACGCCAAAGAGCAGCCTGGAAGCGATAACCGCCTCTTTGCCCCAGCAAGTGCATCGCTTCCGCAAAGCAAGGCCAAGTCGTTAGCAACGGGCCTGCCGGCAACTCCGGAAACGCAATAGCGCATATGTCGTGGTGCTGGTCTGTACCGTCAATCAGGCCAACCAGTGGCCCGGCATCGGTCAACGTCACTGCCTTGGCTGCTCTTTGTCCCGCAGGTACTTGGCGAATTCTGCTTGCTGGCGGTGGTACTGTTCCATCAGGCTATCAGCATACTCTTCGCCGATCTTGGAGGCGGATACCCGGTGTCTGCCGTAATCGGGGTCGTCGCTGCCGTTCACCACGCCGATGAAGGTGTCCAGTTCCATAAAGTCGGCCAGTGTTTCCGGGCGTTTCTTTTTGGCGGCAGCCTCGTGGCCCGGTTCGGCTGCTTTCTTGTCTTCTGGTGTAGTCATGGGTTGGCCTCGTAGCGGAGCGATCGCCTCCCGATTGTAGCACGGGGCTATGATAAGATGGCTTGTCCCGTTGCGGCGGGCAATTTGTTTGATGCTTTTTAGGAGTTGCGTTTATGCCGGAGTTGAACGGTGGGCATCTGTTCATTCGCTGCCTGAAACAGGAAGGGGTGGAGAAGGTCTTTACGATTGTTGGCGACACCATCCTGCCCCTGGTGGATGCGGCAGCCGACGAGGGTATCGAGTTCATCGACACCCGCCACGAAGGCGCGGCGATGCACATGGCCGACGGCTACGCGCGCATCACCGGCCAGCCGGCGGTGGCCCTGTTCACCGGCGGCCCCGGCTTCGCCAACGCCATCTCCGGCCTCCCCGCCATCTATACCTCTGAAAGCCCCGTCATCTTCGTGGCCGGATGCGCCGAACTGCCGGAAAAGGGGCAGGCCACCTTCCAGGAAATCGACCAGGTTGCGATGGCGGCTCCCGTTTCCAAGGGATCCTGGCTGATCCATGAAAAGAACCGCATCCCCGAGTTCGTCGCCACCGCTTTCCGCACTGCCATGAGCGGACGCCCCGGCCCGGTGCATCTGACCCTCCCCATCGACCTGCAGGAAGCGCCCATCAGCGAGGAGGACCTGCCTCCCTACCTGCCCCAGGAATACCGCAACATGGGGCGCTCCCAGGGCGACCCGGCGCTGATTGAGCAAGCGGCCAATCTCCTGGCCAACGCCCAGCGTCCTGTCATCATCGTGGGCAATCCGGCCCGCTACTCGGTGGAGCCGGCCCAGCTGGAGGCGCTTGCAGAGTCCACCGGCGCGCCCATCTTCACGGTAGAGCAGGCACGGGGCCTGATCGACGACTTGCATCCCCTGTGCTTCGGTTACGCCGACGGCGCGCTCAACCACACCGCCCGCCGGTTCCGCGAGGCCGATGTCGTGCTCCTCTTGGGCAAACGGTTGGACCATCGCTACCGCTACGGCGGCATTTTCTCCGCCGACGCCAAGCTGATCCAGGCCGACCCGTCGCCTGCGGAAATCGGCCGCAATCGGGGCGTCGCGGTTGGTCTGCTGGGTGACTTGGGCGCAATCGTTGACCAGCTGGCGGCGGCGGCCAAGCCCAACCGCAACCTGGCGCCGTGGCTGGATACGTTGCAGCAGGATCGTACCGCCTGGCTGGACAGCCTTCGCAGCAACGCCACCGGCGACGCGCCTATGCACCCGTTGGACGTGTACACCCGCATTGAGCACCTGGTTGACGAGGACACCTTCATCGTGCTCGACGGCGGCGACTACGTGCAGTGGGGTCGCTGCTACCTGCCGGCTCGCTCGCCGGGACATTTCATCCGGCTCGGCCCGTTGAGCCACTTGGGCGGCGCGATACCCTACGCCATGGCAGCCAAGCTGGCCTATCCCGACAGCAAGGTTCTGGCCTTCATGGGCGACGGCTCCTTCGGCTTCTACTCCATGGAGTACGACACCTGCATCCGACACAACCTGGACATCACAAATCGGCATCATGGGCAACGACGGCAATTGGGGCATCGACCGCACGTTCCAGTTGGCCTATTTCGGGCGCGATGTCGGAACCGCCCTCCGGCCGGGCGTCCGCTACGACCAGGTGGTGGAAGGCATCGGCGGCTACGCGGAACTGGTGGAACAGCCGGAGGATGTGGCGCCGGCGGTGGAGCGCGCGATCAATTCGGGCCGCCCGTCTCTGGTCAACATTACGGTCAAATCAGGAGCCAGCCCCCTCGCGGACGCGATGATCGCCCGTCGCACGGGAGGTTAGGAGACAGAAACAATAGCGGGTCTGCGCTCGTGGCCGGTGGAGCTAGACCACTTGGTATGCGCCGCTACCCGCTGGAAGCCCGCCCTTGCGCCATCCGGCAATATGCGCTAGCATTTTTGCCGAAAACATCCCGCGTGTGGCGGCAATTCGCCCCGCGTTTTCGCCACTGAACCAAAAGGAGACTGTCCACGATGTTCAATCCCATCGCGTTCCTGAAGCCCCGCACGGCCCACGCCCACTGCGACATCCCCTGCGGCATCTATGATCCCGTGGTAGCCAAGATGGCGGCGCAGACCGTGCAGAAAATGGTGCTGCGGATGCAGAACCTTGAAGCACCCCAGCCCGGCGCTCCCGCCGCCGAGCGGCAAGGCTTCGCCAACACCTTCTCCCGCTATGTGACGGTCAAGGAAGAGCACGCCGAGAAGTGCAAGGAAGAGTTGCGCATCCTGTGGGCCGACTATGCCTGGCCCGGCACCGACGCCAACGAAATCGCCGGCAAGTTCAACGCCGCCCTCAAGCTGGCCGGCCAGTGCAAGCAGACCGTCAGCATGGAGAACGCCGAGGCCCTGGTAGCCGCTTGTGACGACATCGCCGCCGCGTTCTGGTCCACCAAGAGCGTGGACTACAGCGACCCCAACGCCGCCGCCCGCTACGGTACCTAAACCCGCCCGGTCACCTGGCATACCGTGTAGGGGCGACGCATACGTCGCCCCTACATTTTTGCTGGTACGCGCCCCACGTCCCCCCGTATCACCGCCAGAAATGCCTCGCCATACCGCTCCAACTTGGCAGGTCCCACGCCCGATACCCGCAACATGGCTTGTCGGTCGGTTGGCCTCGCCGCCGTCATCGCCTGCAACGTTGCGTCGCTGAACACCACGAACGCCGGCACTCCCTGCTGTTCCGCTAGCCTTCGACGCAGCGCGCGCAACTGGTCAAATAACCTAGCATCATAGTCCGCCGCGATATTGAGCTGGCCGGCGGCAATGGTCTTTCGTTCGTGGCGCTTTTCCCGCTTGGGCGCCGGTTCGTCAACCCGCATCTCCAACGCCAGATCCTGCCGGCTGCGCAGCCACCCCCGCCCCGCCGCGGTCACGCTGATGGTGGCGTACTGTCCATCGGCCCTGACCAGCAAGCCCTTTTCAATCAGACCTTCAGCGATGCGGCGCAAACCGTTGCGGTCGTAGTCGCCAACGATGCCGAACACGCTCAGCTTGTCGTGTCCCAGCTCCCTGATGCGTTCCAGATTGCTGCCCAATAGCACATTGACTACGTGGGCTATCCCGAACCGTTCCCCGGTGCGTATTACTGCCGACATTATCTTTTGGGCCACCACCGTAACGTCCACGGTACTTCGTTCGGCCAGGCACACGTCGCAGTTGCCGCACGTCTGGCCCGCCATGGTATCGCCGAAGTATCCCAGCAGATACTTGCGCCGGCAAGTCTGGAGCCGGCCGTAGTCAACCATCTGCCGCAGCTGCCGTTCCGACACGGCGCGGGCGTCGCCCGTCATCCGCTGGATAAAATATTCCTGTTTGGCGCGGTCGCCCTCGCTGAAAAACAGCACGCAGTCGCTGGGCAGCCCGTCGCGCCCCGCCCGCCCGGTTTCCTGGTAGTAGCCCTCAACGGATTTGGGCAGAGCGTAGTGAACCACCAGCCGGATGTCAGGCTTGTCGATGCCCATGCCAAAGGCGATCGTGGCGGCGATAATGGGCACCTCACCGTCGATGAATCGTTCCTGAGTCAACCGCCGTGTGTCGGGGTCAAGGCCGGCGTGATAGGCCACAGCGGGATGCCCGTTGGCGGTCAACTTCTCGGCCACCTCCTCGGTTTCCCGACGCGAAAAGCAATAGACAATCGCTGACTGTCCTCGCCTTTCGTCCAGGAGGCCCAGCAACGACTCCCCCGCGCCGGCTCTGGGACGCACGCGGTAGGTCAGGTTGGCCCGGTCGAAACCGGATATGAACTGCGGGCAGTCGTCCAGCGCCAGTTGCTCCACGATGTCCTGACGC
Source organism: Dehalococcoidia bacterium (assembly GCA_965197635.1). Lineage (GTDB taxonomy): Bacteria > Chloroflexota > Dehalococcoidia > Lucifugimonadales > UBA3495 > Bin87. Next base: position 250,983 of record CBDANN010000008.1, on the reverse strand, counting down.
ACCCGCTCCGTGGCGGTGGCCGTCAGCGCCATGACCGGCGTATCGGGAAACTCCGTTCTTAACTCGGACAGTGCCCGATAGTCGGGGCGGAAGTCGTGGCCCCACTCGCTGATGCAGTGGGCTTCGTCAATGGCGATGAGGCGCAAGTCCAGCGTGTGCAGGAATCGCCGGAAGCCGGGCATACTGACCCGTTCCGGCGCGGCGTAGAGCAGGCTGACGCCGCCCGCCTGCGCCCGGCGCTCCACGGCGGCGGCGGTCGCGTTATCCAGGCTGCTGTTGAGGAAATCGGCCGGGATGTCATTGGCACGCAGGCCGTCCACCTGGTCCTTCATCAGCGCGATCAGCGGCGACACCACCAGGGTCAGGCCGCCCCGCGCCAACGCCGGCAGCTGGTAGCATAGCGACTTGCCGCCGCCCGTGGGCATAATGACCAGGCTGTTGCGCCCGGCCAGGGCGTTGGAGATTATCGCTTCCTGCCCGGTGCGGAACTCGTCGTAGCCGAAGTGCTGCTTGAGCAGTTTGGTTAGGTTTGTGGTTGCCAATCCGATAAACCCGTAGGGGCGAATGGATTATCCGCCCCTACCCATGCTCCGATACCGCTTACTACTCCATCGCCGCCAGCGCGTCGCCCACCGCCACGATGGTCCGGTCGATGTCGGCGTCGGTATGGGCGATGGACACGAAGCCCGCCTCAAACTGTGAAGGCGCGATGTACACGCCCCGCTCCAGCAGCGCGTGCATGTATCGCCCGTATGCTGCCGTGTCCGACTGCTCCACCTGCGCCAGCGCGGACACCGGCCCGGCGTTGAAGAACCCGGTGAACATCGACGCCACCCGGTTGACGGTGGACGGCACTTCCGCTCTCGCAAAGGCCGCGCTGACGCCATCGATCAGCCGCGTTGCCGTCGCCTCCAGTTGCTCGTACACGCCGGGACGTTGCAACTCGGTCAGCGTGGCCACGCCGGCCGCCACCGCCAGCGGATTGCCGGAGAGTGTACCGGCCTGGTACATCGGGCCGAGGGGCGCCACCTGCTGCATCACGTCATGCCGTCCGCCGTAGGCGCCTACCGGCAGGCCGCCGCCGATGATCTTGCCCATGGTGGTGATGTCCGGCGTGATGCCGAACGAAGTCTGCGCCCCGCCGTAGGCCACGCGGAATCCGGTGATCACCTCATCGAAAATCAGCAGCGCGCCGTGAGCCTCGGTTATGCCGCGTAACCCTTCCAAAAATCCTTCCGCAGGGGAAACCACGCCCATGTTGCCGGCCACCGGCTCAACGATGATGGCGGCGATGTCTTCGGGCCAAGCGTCGAACAGGCTTTCCACTGATGATATGTCGTTGTACGTCGCAATCAGGGTTTCCGCCGCATAGGCTTCGGGGACGCCGGCGCTGGTGGGCACGCCGTGGGTCAACGCGCCGGAGCCGGCTGCCACGAGCAATCCGTCGGCGTGGCCGTGATAGTTTCCGGCGAACTTGACGATTTTCGAGCGCCCCGTGTAGGCTCGGGCCAAGCGCAGGGCGGTCATGCAGGCTTCCGTGCCGGAGTTGACCAGCCGCACCAGGTCCACCGAGGGCAGTGCCGCGCAAATCATTTCGGCCAGTTCCACCTCTTGCTCCACCGGAGCGCCGAAGGATGTGCCGTCCGCCGCCGCTCGCTGCACTGCCTCGATCACGACGGGATGGGCGTGGCCCAGCGCCAGCGGCCCCCACGAACCGAGATAGTCGATGTATTCGTTGCCGTCCACGTCCCACACCCGCGCGCCCTGCCCGCGGGCGATGAACGGCGGCGTACCCTCCACCGCCCGGAACGAGCGCACCGGGCTGTTCACGCCGCCAGGGATGACTTGCTGAGCCTGCTCAAAAAGCTGCTGGGATTTGGCTTGCTGCATTCTGTGTGCCCTCCTCGGCAGTGGGGTCGCGGCGAATGGCGGGATGCGGCGTTTGGCGGGTGATCGAGACCCTTAATCTCTCCATTAAAGATTGGAGCGCCTCTCATAAGAGAGGGGCGCTCTTGGGCGAAACTCGGTTGCCGGCGGCAGCCGCAGGAGAGTCCTAGCGGTCCATCACTACCACAGTGCCCTCTTCGGGGTTGTACTGGTAGCGAGTTACGCGGTCCAGCTTCTGGGATTCGAGACGCACTACCACGGCCCGGTCACCGGTCACGTTCAGGGTGTTGTGGATCTCGCCGGGCAGGAAGAACGCCACCTTGCCATCTTCCTGAACGAAGTCGCCGATTTCCTGTATCTGCACCGAGTCCACACCCTCACCGGGATAGAACCAGCGCCACTTGGTCTGCTTGATGGCGCCTTCGTACACGCCATACACCACCCAAGCCGCGCCGTGGTCGTGGGGCAGGTTGTCCTGGTCAGGGCGCTGCACCGACGCCATCAGCCAGAAACCGCCGCCGGGGTGTCCATATTCTTCGTCCAGGTGGAGATCATAACGCCCGTACCCGCCCTCGTCGGGAAGCTCCAGCCGCTCTTCCAGCCAGCCCGGGGTCGTCAGCAGACGCTCCATGTTTTTTGCCACGCCCTGCGCCTGAGCCAACGGGTCTTGCGTGGCGTCGAAAATCTCGCGCACGTCGTCGATGAATGTATCCACCGAATAGGCTGTGGCTTGCGTCATTTTGAACCTCCGAGTAATCCAATGTGCGTTCGTTGCATTCTGAAGGGGACGGGGTAGTGTGTCAACTTGCCGGTATGCGTAAGACCTACACCCCGCCTTGCAGCCAGCGGGCTACCTCCTTGGCGTGGTAGGAGATTATGATGTCCGCTCCGGCGCGGCGGATGGCCGTCAGCAGTTCCAGCGTTACCGGCTTCTCGTCAATCCAGCCGGCCCGGGACGCCGCCTTGACCATGGAATACTCGCCGCTCACGTTGTAGGCGGCCAGCGGGTAGTCGTAGCGTTCCCGCGCTTCCTTGATGACGTCCAGGTACGCCATGGCCGGCTTGACCATGACGATGTCCGCGCCCTCGGCGATGTCCGATTCGATCTCCCGCATGGCCATGCGCCGGTTGGCCGGGTCCATCTGATAGCTGCGCCGGTCGCCGAATTGCGGGGTCGAGTCGGCGGCCACGCGGAAGGGACCGTAGAAGGATGAGGCGTACTTGGCGGCGTAGCCCATAATCGGCGTGTCGTCGTAGCCATGGGCGTCCAGCGTCTCTCTTATCGCCCGCACCTGCCCGTCCATCATGGAAGACGGGGCGACCATATCTGCGCCGGCCTGCACCTGGGTCAGCGCTGAGCGGGCCAACAGTTCCAACGTGGCGTCATTGTCGACTCGTTCGCCGTCGATGACGCCGCAATGCCCGTGGTCGGTGTACTCGCACAGGCACACGTCGCCGATGACCATGAGCCCGGGAGCCCGTTCCTTGATAGTGCGGGTCGCTTCCTGGATGATGCCCTCGGGGTCGTAGGCCCCACTGCCGATGGCGTCCTTTTCCGGCGGCAGGCCAAACAGCAGAACGGACGGGATGCCAAGCTCCACAACTTCGTCAATTTCCTCGTTGAGCCGGTCGATGGAGGTGTGATAACAACCCGGCATCGGCTCAATCTCAGCGCGGATGTTCTCGCCGTGGGTGACGAACATGGGGTAGATGAAGTTGGCGGCGCTGATGCGGGTTTCCCGCACCATTTCGCGCACCGGCGCCTTCTCCCGCAGCCGGCGCATTCGCAAATCGGGGTGCTTCAGCATAGTGTCCCTCCTCACACCGTATCATTGTTTTGGACTTGCATCTGGCGCGGCTTGCGGTAAATATCACACAGTGCCGCTCCTTGAGCGGCAAACGTGACAGTGTAACGATAATGCTTGCCCACCAGCACATAATAATCACTGTATCCGCTCCTTTTCCACCGATATATTAGATCCGACAGTTTGTCGGATACCCACCGGGGTACTTCTGTCAGATCGCTCTCCGTGTAGTTCCATCCGCCGAGGAGTTCCCAACCATCAATTTCGCCCGCTCCGTTAGGCAACAGACCCGGATATGTGGAAGATGCCAACGTCTTCTTGCACGTGCGACAACGATAAGCTAATTGGTGTGGATACCGGCGCAGTGCGATGTTTCCGCTGTCACAGTGAGGACACAAGTCAGGCACTTTTTCACGAGACAACTTGCGATGGTTCTCTTTCATTTCCTGCCATTTTCGTATAGCACGCGAATCAGCGTCGAACGCCAGTGGCGGCAGGTTGCGGTAAGAGAAAAACCGGGCGTCCAGACACTCCGGTCGTTTTGCTTTGAGTCTGCCACCTGTGATGCGGCCAAAAAACGTCTTTATGGGATGCCGCCGTCCCTCCATGATCGTAGAAACGACTTCCGCAATCAGTCCTGTTTCCTCCCGTAGTTCGCGGACTGCGGCCCGATGGCTGCGTTCACGGTGGTCAACGTGGCCACCGGGTAAGCTCCATTCACCTTTCTCTTTGCCGTAGCCTCGCTGCACCAGCAATACTTCCCCTGCTTTGTTTTCTACTAGGCAAAACGCCACTCTTCGTGCCATCGGATATCTTACAGTAGTGGTCAATATAGACTGTTTCAAGCCCCGTGCCGGTCTTTGCCGAGATAGTCCGCCAGCGCGGCGGCCAGCCCCTCCACGTTGTGTTCAGCGGCTATGATGTCGACGGACAGACCCAATTCCTCCGCGGTGCCCGCCGTGATAGGCCCGATGCAGGCTGTCAGGCAACCGTCCAGCAGCCAGCGGTCATCCCCCAAGATGTCGAGCAGGTTGCGCACCGTTGACGAACTGGTGAAGGTTACCACATCAATGCCCCGGTCAAACGCGGCCCGCGCCCGTTCTTCAATCCCGTCGGGCCTCGCGTTGCGGTACGCCGGAACCCGCCGCGCGTCGGCTCCCAGGCCGGCCAACCCGACCGCCAGCGCGTCCCGTCCGATTGCAGAACCCGGCAGCAGCGCCAGTCGTCCCGTCCAATCCAGGCCCGACAACTCAGCAATCACTTCCTCCGACACCGACCGCTTCGGGATGAAGTCCGGCTCGATGCTCCGTTCCCGCAACGCTCGCGCCGTGGCCGGCCCGATGGCTCCCACCGTCGCGCCGGCAAAATAACGCGCGTCCTGCCCCGTCGCCCTCAACCGTTCCCACACGTATTCGACCGAGTTGACGCTGGCGAAAATCACCCAACGGCCCGGTACGCCGGCAGTTTCCGTCAGAGCATGGTCGAGCTCGGAGTAATCATCCAGCGGCCCAATCTCAATGGATGGCAGTTCGACGGGTTCCGCTCCCAGTTCCGTCAACAGTTCAATCAGACGGGATGCCTGGGTGCGGGAACGGGTCACCAGCACTCGCTTGCCCCACAGCGGCCGCTGGTCGAACCAGCCAATTTCATCCCGCAGTCGCGCCACCTCGCCGATGATGGCGATTACCGGCGCGCCAATGCCGGCTGCCTTACCCTTCTCGGCGATTTCCTCCAGCGAACCGGTCACCGTCCTTTGCCGGCTCCAGGTCCCCCATTGCACCAATGCCACGGGAGTGTCACCAGACATCCCGTTGGCTTGCAGCGTCGCCACGATTCCCGGGAGGGCGGCCCAGCCCATCAATGTCACCAGCGTCCCGCCCGTTTTGGCCAACGCAGCCCAGTTGGTGCTGGTTTCGCCCTTGCTGGGATCTTCGCTGCCCGTGACGATGGTTACCGATGTTGACACGCCTCGGTGCGTCACGGGGATGCCGGCATAAGCTGCGGCTGCCACCGCCGACGTGACACCGGGCACCACCGCGAAGGGCACGCCGGCAGCCGCAAGAGTTAACGCCTCTTCTCCGCCGCGCCCGAACACGAAAGGATCGCCGCCCTTGAGCCGTACCACCGTTTTTCCGGCCAGTCCCTCTTTAACCAGCAGGTCGTTGATTTCCGACTGCGTGAGCGCCTGCCGTCCCCGCTCCTTGCCCACGAACACCCGCTCCGCCGACGCCAGCGCCAGCCCAATTAGCGACGGGTCCAGGAGGCGGTCATATACCACCACGTCGGCCTCGGCCAACGCCTGCGCCCCCTTGACCGTGAGGAGGCCGGGATCGCCAGGGCCGGCGCCGACTAGATAGACTTTGCCGGGTTTAATAGCGTCAACCGTTTCCATTATTTGTGCAATTCTCAATCAGTTCGTGCGCCTTCCGATGAGGGATTGGATGGCCACCATCTTGCGCTCGTCGGCGCCGGTCTGCATGAAGTTCTCAATGGCTTCTTCAGCCTGGTTTATCCAGCTCATGGTTTCGGGAAGGGCGAACGATTTGTTGGGATCGTAATCTGCCGAGTGTCGCTGGTCTTGAAGTTGCACGAATACATCTGCGAACCGCCTGACTTGTGGAGAGAACAAACCCTGGTCTTGTAGTAGGTTTCGCTTGGCTGCATTGTGGTTCAGGCCCCGGTAGATACGGGAACAGGCGTGTTCGGTCAACGGGTCGTTAGGCGTGCCCACCAGGCAGTCGGCATTGCTGCTCGCCAGCGCGTGGAACATGGCATAGTAGGCAGTGCTGACCGACCGACGCAGCGAATCCGGTAGCGGTTGAGTGTTCGGGTGTGGTGTCGTGACCAGTATCCGGCTGGCCGCTATGAGGTCTTGCCAGCGCATCAGGCTCGCCAGTTATAAGGTCGCGCCGCGGCCATCTCTGACAACATCTGGTCGTATGAGGCCTGGTCGGTGTAGCCTACGGAGGGAACGTGTAGTATGCCGATTTCGCGTAGCTGCGTCCTTATCTCATCGTGCAGTGAGTTGAGCAGGCGTATGTTTAGTTCCTCGCGGGGGCCTTCGTAGATGACGACCACATCAAGGAACTCTTCGTCCTCCGCGTCCAGCCTTACCGTGGCGTGGATGTCGCAGAATCTTACCGAGCCGTGGGACTGGCCGCGGAGGCCCGCCAGGATGATCGCCTTTGTCTTTTCCTGCGTTTCCAGTGAGATGGTCATATTCCGCCCTCCCCACCGTTGATGGTAGTGGCATTGACTGGTCGGCCAAGTCGTTTGGCAACCGCTGCTGATAAGAGAGGACACCGAATGTGACGTATCGCGGTGCTGGCATCGGCACTAACGGCCATAGACTTTGTCGAGGTCAGGCATTAGAGCGCGACTGCCTTACGTTTGTTGCGGTGAATTCGCTCTCGTCGTATTCCAAGATCTCTACATCGTCCGGTATCAGGTGGCTGTGGGTTCTGACGTAGTATTGGGCCAAACTCTCGCCTCGCTTTTCGCTCCAATCCCTCAGGACGAACAAAATCTTGCGGCAACCACTCGGAGCCAAAGAGAAATAAAGCATTGCCTGGTTCCAGACAGTGATTTTGGCGCTCGGAACATTACCGCCTATTGTCCATCTATGGGCTTTGCATTCGACCAGCATAGGCGGTTTGTCAACCCCTAAATCAAACTTGTGCTCCCTTTTGCTGGAAAACCCGATCTGCACGCCGTGCCCTTTTCTGAGTACGATACCTTGTTGGCCAAAATATTCTTGGGCAGCCTTCTCAAAATCGCGGCCCACATGGGCATTCGATACTGAACCGATTTTTTTGGAAATTGTTAACCATCGTTTCTATCCTCCGTGGTTAGCAGCCCCGCCGCCCCCTGCTCCCGCAGCCGTTCCCATGCCGCCGCCGCCAGGCCGGATGTGTCGGATGCCGTCCCGACCACGTTGGCGCGATACGCCGCCGAACCGTCCGGCGCGCCCATGAACACCGTCAACCGCAGCGTATTCCCGTCAGTCCCATCGGCCTCCGCATAAGCGCCTACCGGCACCTGGCAACCACCGCCCAAGGCTTCAAGGAAAGACCTCTCCGCTGCCACTGCCGCTGCCGTCCTGCCGTCATCGGCCACGCCCACCAGCTCCGCCATCCGCTCGTCGTCGGCGCGAATTTCCACCGCCATCGCCCCCTGTCCCGGCGGCGGCACGAATTCCTCCGGCGACAAGTATTCCGTGATCACATGGGCCAGATCCATACGCATCAGGCCCGCCGCCGCAACGATGGTGCCGTCGCATTCTTCTCCCGACGCCTTACGCAGGCGAGTATCCACGTTGCCGCGAATGGGCACGATTTCCAGGTCGGGCCGGCGTTCCGCAATTTGCGCCCGGCGGCGCGGGCTGCTGGTGCCGATGCGCGCGCCGGCGGGGTATTCGTCCAGCGTCTTGCCCAGGTGCGACACCAGCACATCCCGTGGGTCGGCTCTTTCCAGCACCGCGCCGATGACCATACCTTCGGGCAGCACGGTGGGCATATCCTTGAGGCTATGCACCGCCATGTCGATCTCGCCGATTTCCAGGCGGCGCTCGATTTCTTTGACGAACACGCCCAAACCCATGCCGGCCAGCGGCGCCGTCTGGTTGGCGTCGCCTTGGGTGGTGACCGTTACCACCTCAAAATCTATGTCGGAGCGCACTGCACGTAGCTTCGCCAGCGTGAGTTCGGTCTGAATCAAGGCCAGGCGGCTGCCCCGCGTGCCAACCCGTACGGTCATGCGAGCCATGGGGAATCACAAACCGTCAGCGTCGGCCACGGCGTTTACCGCCGCTGTCGCCCTGATCGAATAGACGCCGCGCCACGCGGTAGTCCGCCGCATTGTCGCCGGAGCGCAGTTCCACCGTGGGTTGATGCAGCAGTTTCTTGACCAGTGCGTTGGTCATGGCGTCCAGCCGTTCCGCCAGTTCGCTGTCCTCGTCTTCGCCCAGTATTCGCAACGTGCGGGCCACTTCTTCCCGGCGCATTTCGTCGGCTCGCCGGCGCATAGCCACCACCAGTTCCATGGTGTCTGATGAGTTCCACCACTCGGAGAAACGGGCCAACTCAGCATCCACCACGTCGCTGGCCTTCTGCACTTCACCGGCCAATCCGTCCAGCGAGACTTCCGCCACTAGCGCCAGCGCGTCAATGTCAAACAGCTGGACACCGTCGAGTTCGCCTACGGTCGGATCAATATCTCGTGGCACGGCGATGTCGATCAGCATCGCGGGATGGTCTTCCGATCTTTGCTTCATGGCTTCGACCACCATCGCCCGGTCCACGACGTAGCCTGGCGATCCGGTGCTGCTGATGACCAGATCGGCGTCAGCCAGCGACGAACCCATTGAGTCGAACGGAACAGCCACGCCGCCCAGATCCCTCGCCAGGTCTTCCGCCCGCCACTGGGTGCGATTGGCAACGGTAATCTCCCGCACGCCGGCGTCGGCCAGCGCCCGGGCTACCATCCGTCCTGCATCCCCGGCGCCGATCACCAGCGCCCGTCGGCTGTCCAGCCGGTCAAACAGGCCGCGAGCCAACTGCACCGCCGCCCGGCTCACCGACCGGGAATGCTGGCCGATGCTGGTCTCACGATGCACCCGGCGTCCGGCCCGTAGCGCGTCGTGAAACACCCGGGTCAGCGGGCTTTTCACGTATCCGCCCTGGCTGGCCACGCTGAAAGCCGCCCGCACCTGGCCCAGTATCTGCTGCTCGCCGACAATCATGGACTCCAAACCGCCGGCCACCCGGAACAGGTGGGAAACGCAGTCAGTTTCCCAGAGTTGGTAGATGTGCCGCTCCAGTTCGGCTCCGGGAACACCGGAGTAGCCAATGAGGAAGTCGCCGACCCGGCCTACCAACCCGATGTCGTCCGAGTCATACGCATAGACCTCGGTGCGGTTGCAGGTGGACACAATTACCGACTGCGGCACGTATTCTGACAGCTGCGCCAGAGCGTCGGGCAGCTGGTCTCGCTCCACACTCAGCCGCTCGCGCATCTCCACCGGCGCCGTCCGGTGGTCCAGTCCCAGCACCAATAGGCTCAACTTACCGCCTCCGCCGCCCGCAGCGCGGCCCGTTTGGCGCAGCCACCGGTTTTGCAATTGGCCAGATCGGGGCACATCTCCGGTAGTTCGGGATTCAGCAACTGGGCCAGAACTGTTTCCACCGCGTCTTCTTCTGGGCCGCCACGCGCCATTTCAAGCAACTCTTCCGTAATCACACATTGCCAGCGTGTGGGGTCAATCACGGTGCGCTGTTCTTTGATGACCCGCCGGGCCTGCGCTAACACGTTGGCCAAATCGGCCCACTGTAAAACCCTCGCCTCCGATAGCGTCTCGCGCATCTTGCGAGCCAGCGCCGGGCTGGCCCCGCCCGTGGAAATCGCCAGGGTTATCGGGTCGCGCCGCACGATGGACGGCGCGATGAACGTGCACTGATCCGGGTCGTCCACCACGTTGAGCAATACGCCGAGTTCCTCAGCCTCCTCGTAAATTCGCCGGTTGACGTGCCAGACGTTGGTGGCTGCCACGGCGATGAACGCTCCGTCCAGATCGCCCGGCTGGTATTCCCGCTGCAACAGGGTGATGTGCCCGCGTTGCGCCGCCCGCTTGATGCCGTCGGTGGACTGAGGACTGATGACGGTTATGTCGGCGCCGGCATCGCGCAGTGCGGCCAGCTTGCCCTGGGCAATGGTTCCGCCTCCCAGGATCACGCAACGTTTGCCGGCCAGGTTGAGATATACGGGGTAGTATTCAGGCATCGTACTCTACTGTTCTTTTGAGCGCAGCGCGGCAATCTCTCACGATGGAGGAGCTGCCGTCAAACCGGCCCAGGGCTACACCAACGCCTCCGCCAGAGCTTCCGCCTCTTCGGCGGTATCCCAGAAGCGTTCATAGTCTTCCACGAAGTACCGGACGCGGGTTTTCTTGTACTCGCGGGTGCTGTACAGCAGTAGGTTTTCCGTTATCCCGGTGGCCTGCGCGATGTCGCGACCAATCTCCTCGCACTCGTCCCGGGTGGGCGCGTGGACCATGGTGAAGTGGCTGTACTCCCAGTCGGGGAACGTCGGCCGCTCGTAACAGTGAGTTACCGCCGCGTTCTCGGCCATGATCGTGCCTACTTCTTCGGAGCGTTCCGGCGGAACCTTCCAGACGATCATCGCGTTGGCGCGGAACCCGGAACGCCGGTGGTACAGCACTGCGCTGAACCGCCGCATCAGCTTGCGTTCCTGGTACTCGGTCAACTGCGCGAAAAGCTCCGGCACAGTCAAATCGAGACGCGCCGCCATGCTGTCGAAGGGCCGCGATTCCAACGGCAGGTCTTCCTGCACCTCGCGGATCACCTCCTTGTCCCAATCGGTGATTTCCTGCGCCTGGTTCCAGTCGCTGGCCGGAATACGTTCCTGACTTCCTGTAGTGGAATCCGCGCCGCTGCCGTTGGGCCGGCCAGAGTCGGGATTATAGTTGTATGCGTCGCTGCGGCGCTTTACCATGTCGAAGTTCACGCCAATCTTGAAGAACCGGATGGTGGGCATGATGCGGTATTCGATGGCGTTGGTCTTTTCCGCCATCCACTGCACCGTGGTTGCCAGGTCGCCGTCCGGCGGCACTGCCAGCGTGAACCAGAGGTTGTAGTACGAGCCTTCGCGGGCGTAGTTGTGGCTCACGCCGGGATGCCGGTTGATGAAGATGGCTCCAGGATGCAAGTCGTTGTCGCCGTAAGCAAACGCCACCAACGTGGTCTTGTACCCCAGCCGGCGCGTGTCGAAAATGGCGCTGATTTGACGCACCACGTTCTGCCGTTTTAGTTCCCCTAACCGCGCCAGCAATTCCGACTCACTGATTTCCAGGTCAACGGCGATCTCACGGTACGGCTCCTCCACCATCGGGAAGTTGCTCTGGACCATGTTCAGGAGCTTGCGGTCGGTGATATCCATGCTTTCCGTAGTCATTTCCTGTCACTCCAGGTTTAACCGTCATTCCGGCGAAAGACCGTCACCCCGTGCTTGATACGGGGCCGGAATCCAGGCCGGCTTCTTGAGCGTCAACTGCCGTCAGCCGAGTGTTGTAGGCATCCACCAAACCGAGTAGAACGCGGTCTGAAATTTCCACTACCTGTCGGAGCCGTTCCGGTTGTACCGCGTCCACCACTGCCTGCCGGAAGAACAGAAAAGCCTGCACACTGTCGGTGAGCGGCACGCCTCTGGCTGCCATCTCCGAGCCGTATTCGTGACCCAGCATATGCGTCTCCGAAAGCGTTTCCCCCTTGCGCCGGCTACGTCCTTGTAGCCCGTTTTGCAACAAGAGCGACAGTAGACGCCGCCCAAACAGGCGCATCCGGTCGCGTCCTTCTGCCTGGAAACTTTCCATCCAGGACTGCTCAGCAATGTCGATGTGACTCAGCTTCCGGCGGATGCGGCGCAGCACCAGGTCTTCGGGGTCGGGTTCAGCGGCGGTTGCGCCGTTCCCGGTCATCAACGATTCCACGTCCTCGCGCAAAAACCGCCGATGGCCACCAGGAGTACGATAAACTGGCAAACGGCCTCGGTCAGCCCACTGCCGCAGCGTCGCCTCGTTGATTTCCAAAGCCCGACTGACCTCGCCCAACGACATCCACCGGGCCGTATTTTCAGTGCTGGTAGCCACTAAAACCTGTAGAAATCTGAAGAAATTGCACAACTAAATTAGTTTAGCGCGAAAATCCTATCATAGGGCCAACGGGAGGTCAACGCGCCTCGGCTTTTGGAAGACGTGAAATCATCCTCGCTCAAGCACGTTCCTATCATCCCAAATCAGAAAATCCCACTCATGCGCTTTATCCACGCGACACCACTCGCCAGGAACGAAACGCCGCCATGCCTGTTTCATTCATGCGTCTCCCATTTGAAACCGACCGTACACGCCTCTTTGACCACTTGGTGAAATCCTTGGGTGAGGGGCCGACCCTGGATGCCATGCGCCGCGTTCCACGTGAGCGGTTCGTGCCGCCGCTCATGCGTCACATGGCGTATCAGAATATCCCGTTGTCCATCGGCAGTGGTCAAACCATCTCCCAGCCGCAGATGGTGGCTTCCGCTACCGCCGCTTTGGAACTGCGCGGCGACGAGTACGTGCTGGAAGTGGGCGCCGGCAGCGGCTACCAGGCCGCCGTGCTCGCCGAACTGCTGCCGTTCGGCCACGTGGTGGCGGTGGAACGCATACCGGAGTTGGTGTCCACCGCTCGCCGCAACCTGGCTGCATGCGGGGTCTCCAACGTGACTGTCGAACCGGCGGGGAAAGTCCTGGGCGCGTCCGACCTGGCTCCGTTCGACGCGATACTGGTATCCGCCGCCGCTCCGGCAGTGCCCGACTCTCTTCTTTCGCAGCTCACACCCGCCGGACGTATCGTCCTTCCGGTAGGCAGCCGTGACCGACAGGTGTTGACCCGGGTCAGCCTGACGCCCGAAGGCCCGGTGACCCGCAAACTAGGCCATTGCCGTTTCGTGGCCTTGCTTGGCGAAGACGCCTGGCCCGAGCCATGAGCCGCCGCCGCAAATCGACGGAAACCGCCAATCCCTGCCAACGTTATGTGGCATAATACCGGGAAGAAATTGACGTTTCGGCGTACCCATTACGGCGCACGGAGGCAACGAATGGCTGGGCAAATCAAGATCCGCCAAATCAATCACGTAACCACCATGGTCAAGGACACCGCCCGCGCCATGGCCTTCTACAATGACCTGCTGGGCATCAAGCAGATCCAGAGCCAGGTGGACAACCCCGCCATCACCTGGCTGCAGTTGGAAAATGGGATCATGGTTCACCTTATTGAAACGGACGAAGCTCCCGCCAAACCGGGCAACGTCCATCACGCTTTTCAGGTGGACGACCTGGAGGCCACACGAGCGACGCTGGAAAGCAGCGGTTACGAAGTTCTGCGGGGTGGCATCCGCTACGACGGCCAGGCTTACTTTTTCATCGAAGACCCCGACGGCAACAGCGTCGAGTTCTGCACGGCCTCCGGCTACGCTCCGGCCCCGCCGCGACCCGCTTAATCGTATCCGATCCGGTTTTGCGAGCGATCCGTGGCAATTTCGTCCCAACGGTAACTCCAATGTCGGCGGGCAACATCATCCTCGTGGGCTTCATGGCCACCGGAAAAAGCCATGTGGGACGCATCATTGCCCGCATGACCGGCCGGCGGATGGCCGACATCGACGATGAGATTGTCCGGCGCGCCGGCAAGCCGATTGAACGCATCTTCAGCGAGGACGGCGAGGCCGTGTTTCGCGCCATGGAACGCCACGCCGCGTTCACCCTTTGCGAGGGAGGCGGCAAGGTGATTGCGGCCGGCGGCGGCGCTTTCGCCCAGGACCTCACCCGGCAGGTACTGGTGGACAGCGGTACCGTTTTCTGCCTCACCGCCAGCGCGGAGACCATCCACTACCGCATCACCCGGGGCAGCCCCAACGCTGCCGCGCGGCCCATGCTGGCCGGCGGCGATCCGCTGGAGCGCATCCGCGAGTTGCTGGCCGAACGCGCTCCCGCCTATGCCCAGGCGCACCACGCCGTTGCCACCGACGACCACACCCCGGAGCAGGTGGCGGACGAAGTGCTGCGAATTTTTGAAAAGACGGTGACGGGTTCGGACCCGAGCGGTTGATGTCAACATGATCGCCCACAAGTGGCAGCCCATCACCCCGCTGTCCGAGGATTGCGACTACGACTTTTCCGAAATCGATTCCTTACAGCGGCGGTGGCTTCACATCAAACGGGAGCGCGATGAGATCGTTCCCGATGCTTTTGATGCATTTCTGGAACGGCTGACACGGAGCTGGGCGATAGAAACAGGCATCATTGAGGGGTTGTACACGCTGGATCGCGGCATGACCGAAACGCTGGTTATGCGCGGCATCTCTGCCGAACTGATCGAGCAGAGTTCCACAGACAAAGACCCCCAGGAACTGGCCACTATACTGCATGACCATCAGAACACAGTGAAAGGCATATTTGCACAGATCAGGCGGGGAAGATCAATTTCGGCCATCGCAGTACAGCAAGTCCACCAAACGCTCACACAGAACCAATCGACGTTTCGAGCGGTGAACCAATTTGGACAATGGTTTGACGCAACCTTGCATCATGGTAGCTTCAAGACCCTGCCGAATAACCCGACCAGACCCGACGGTACGATCCACCAATACTGCCCGCCAGAACAGGTGGCAAGTGAACTGGATAAATTGATTGAGTGGTACAACGAATATCTGCAAGATACTGACCGCTATCATCCGTTGATGACTGCGGCTTGGCTCCATCACCGGTTTACAGAAATCCATCCCTTTCAAGATGGAAATGGGCGCGTCGTCCGCACCCTGCTCACCTGGCACCTGGTTCGTGAAGGTTATTTGCCCATTGTCGTGAAAAGGGATGACCGAGCCGATTACATTGACGCTCTCGAAAAGGCAGACGACGGTGATTTGGCGCCGTTTGTTGATTTGCTGGTAAAACTGCAAAAGCAAACGATTTTGTCTGCGCTTGGAGCATATACACCTGGTGAACATCCCAAGTTGATTGATGAAGCGTTGGACTTCGTCATCGAGCAAATCAGTCGTCAAAACTCTGACGGGTATTCCGAGATACGGGCTGCCAACGCAGTGGCACAGGCGATGCGGGACTTTATGGCAGATTGGTTGGAAGAGCAGGCCAAAAACATCGGCTCCAGGCTTGGGGAGAACGGAAGGAACGTCGAATGCGTGGTTGAGCGTGGCGGGCCGGAGGATATCCAACGGCGGTATGGGATCGAATTGTGGAGCCTCCCTGAATACTCTGACTACTCGACGGAACCTACCGGCCCGGTTCTCTATGTAGAATTATCGATAACTCCACATCGACTAACGATGCAGCCTAGGCTAATATTCGTGGTATTTCTGCATCATGTCCGCCTAGAATTTAGCGGGATCATGGCTGCCAATGTTCTCGCGCTGATTGAGCACTACAACTACAGCAACGAGCGGTTTTGGGGGAAACCCGTCCATTCCGGCACGGAATACGGACCCCACGCTATGGAGCCTTTTATCTTTACGTTGGAAGACAGTGTTGAAAGCCTGCTTCCTCGATTGAAACTCTGGACCGAGCCAAAGCTGGCCAGGGCATTACGGGATTGGGGTGAACGATTTACCTAACCCTGAACTATCTTGGCCACCAAAGGAGTTCTTGACATGACCAACGCCGATCTCGCCGCTACCGTTAATCACTCCGGCGGCAGCTATCCCGTCGTCGCCGGCTGGGGTGTTATTGACCGGCTGGGCGAGTACATCACCGAGCTGGGCCTGGGCGACACCGCCTACATCATCACCGACGAGAACGTGATGCGGCCCTACGGGCGCAACGCGCAATGGGCCTTGCAGCGCTCCGGCATCGCCGCCCATTGCTTTATCATTCCGGCCGGCGAGACCAGCAAGTCCTTCCGGCAGGCCCAGGAAATCTACGAGTGGCTGGTGGGCCTGAAGGCCGAGCGCGGCCAGCCCATCATCGCCATCGGCGGCGGCGTGGCCGGCGACCTGGGCGGTTTCATCGCCAGCACCTTCGTGCGCGGCGTTCCCTTCGTCCAGGTGCCCACCAGCATGGCGGCCATGGTGGACGCCTCCATCGGTGGCAAGGTGGCCGTCAACCTGCCCCAGGCCAAAAACATGGTCGGCGCGTTCTACCAGCCCCGCGCTGTCCTCGCCGACGTGCAGGCCCTCTCCACCCTGGGCAAGCGCGAACTGTCAGAAGGCTGGGCCGAGGCCATCAAACACGGTCTCATCCTGGACCCGTCCCTGGTGGACGTGTTTGAGGAGCACGCCGAGGCGCTGATGGAAGTGGAACCGGAAATCTCCACAGAGGTCATCCGCCGCAGCATGGCGATCAAGGCCGACGTGGTCAGCCAGGACGAGCGCGAAACCCTGGGCATCCGCATCCTGCTCAACTACGGCCACACCATCGGCCACGCCCTGGAAGCCTCCACCGAGTACGGCCGCTTCATGCACGGCGAGGGCGTATCCGTCGGCATGATGGGCGCTGGCCGCATTGCCCGCGAGATGGGTATGATCGGCGACGACATCCTGGAACGCCAGCGCGTCCTGCTCCAACGCTTCGACCTGCCCATAACCGCCGAGGGCGTTGACCTGGACGCGGTGCGCGCCGCGATGTCCCTGGACAAGAAGACCGTCGGCGGCGCAAACCGCTGGGTGCTGTTGGAGGAAGTCGGTCGCGCCACCGTCCGCCGCGACATCCCCACCGAAGTAGTGGACGAAACGCTGGCCTGGCTGACCGAGTAACGTTGACTAATCCTCGGCTTGGCTATCCCCGCCGGGGGCGGCCTCGGTCAGCGCTGTCCACCATTATGGTCACCGGGCCATCGTTTTGCAGCCTGACCTGCATATATGCCTGGAACTCCCCGGTGGCCACGGTCAAGCCCGTTTCCCGGAACATCGCCAGCGCCTCCTCGTATAGTCGGTTGGCCTCCTCGGGTGCGGCGGCGTGAGTGAAATCGGGACGCCGGCCGCGGCGGGTGTCCGCGTACAGAGTGAACTGTGACACCACCAGCAAATCCCCGCCTACGTCCAGCGCTGAGCGGTTGAACCGGCCCGCTTCGTCAGCGAATATCCGCATATTCACCAGCTTGTCCACCACGTAGCGGGCGTCGGAACTGTCGTCCCCGTCGGTCACCCCCAACAGGACGACCAGGCCGGGGCCGATGCTGCCAACCTCGGCATCGTCGATCAGCACTGAGGCCGACGCAACCCGCTGAATCAAAACTCTCATATTGACGCCCACTGCATTCTGGACACGAAAAAGCCGCACCCGTAAGCGCGGCCTCGCCGTGTGGAACGAGTCGGATGGTCGAGTTTACGCGGAGTCTCCGCTGGCCGCCGCGGCTGGGGCCGCCGATTCCGTATTACTTGACGAACCGGAATCGCTGGACCTGTTTTCGGAGCTATCACCGGAACTCTTGGTCGACGACGATTCGGAGGAAGATTCCTTGCCCTCCGAATTCTCAGCAGGACGCTTGGGCCGGCCG
This sequence comes from Dehalococcoidia bacterium, assembly GCA_965197635.1. Classification (GTDB taxonomy): domain Bacteria; phylum Chloroflexota; class Dehalococcoidia; order Lucifugimonadales; family UBA3495; genus Bin87. The sequence goes on along the minus strand of CBDANN010000008.1, from coordinate 233,234 downwards.
TAGTCGGTGGTGTAAAAGCCGCTGCCCTTGTAGATCACCGGCACCGCATGGAACACCCGTTGACCCGCGCTGCCGCACGACGGGCACTCTCCCTGGCCGGCCTCGCTGAACTTCTGAACCAACTCAAACTCGGTGGCGCACTCAGTACACCGATAATCGTAGCGAGGCAAACCTGCCCTCCTTGATCCTAAGGATGCCGCTGGGAACTTTACGCCCCACGCGGACTCGTTTTTGTTTTGTGAGCGGGCGGGCGTCTAGCGCCCCGCCCACAACCGGTCAATTTGCCGGCGCGTCCGGCAGCCGGAGCTTGGACAGCCTACCGCCGCTGCCGTCGCCGCCGGCGAGCCGCCCGCTGGGCCGCCAAACGTTCCTTCTGCGCCTTGGACCGGAAGAAACGCCGGTCTTTCAACTCGCGCAGGATGCCCGCGTGCTGCACTGACGCGCGGAACCGGTTCACCAAACTCTCAGGGGTTTCACCGTCTCGAGGGGTTACGTAAGCCATGCAAAGCTCCCTAATTGTCGCTTTAATCGATGCTTCGGATATGTGCCAGAATATACCACGCGGCCCGAAAATCGGCAAACTGCACGCCGCGCCTAGTCTGTTTGGGTAATCCGACCGTCCGCCATCTGCATTCGGCGGTCCGCCAAGTCGGCCACCAGCGGGTCGTGGGTGGCCGTTACCACCGTTACCCCGCGGCTAGCCCCAATCTCGCGCATGATGCCGCCGATGCTTCGGGCCGTGACGCTGTCCAGTTCTCCGGTAGGCTCGTCCGCGAACAAAACCGACGGGCTCGCCACCAAGGCCCGCGCAATAGCCACCCGTTGTTGCTCGCCGCCCGAGAGTTCATAGGGACGGTGCCCGGCGCGGCCCAACAGACCCACGAGTTCCAGCGCCTCATTGGCCCGCCGCCGTCGTTCCCGCCAGGATACGCCGCTAATATGCAGGGGCAGTTCCACATTCTCGAAGGCGGACAACAGCGGGATCAGCCCGAAGGACTGGAACACGAACCCGATGCGTTCGCGCCGGAGGCCCACCAGTTCACGCTCGGGCAGTTGGGACAGTTCCCGGCCTTCGAACCAGACCTTGCCCGAACTGGGCCGGTCCAAACCCGCCAGCAGGTTCAAGAGCGTCGTTTTGCCCGAGCCGGAACGGCCCACCAACGCCACAAACTCGCCCGGAGCAATGCTCACGGTAACCTCGTTGACCGCTCGTACCGCACTTTCTCCCTCGCCAAACGCCCGGGTCGCCGATTCCGTTGCCAGCGCCACTGAGGACTCCGCCATCCAGACACCTATCCTTCCAATATCCGAACTTGAAAAGCAACGCGATAATTAATCGCTCGCTCCCGCCTCTCGGCGATCCCGGCTACGGTGCGGAGCCGAGGCTGGCCGCAACGTGATGGATCCACCTTCCTCATCCAACCCCGCACTGGCCAATCCGTCCAGCGACAATCGCTCGACGAATTCCCGTGGCAGCTGCAGGCGTCCCGCCCGGTCCACCACCAGATACTCTTCCTCCCTCCCGTCATCTCCCCGGTACGAAGACATCAAATACGATTCAGAACCGATCCTCCCGTCGCGGATGCGCACCACTCGGTCCACCCAGTGCGCGATGCCGGCGTAGTGGGTGACGATGATTATAGTGACGCCGAACCGCCGGTTGATGCGTTGCAGCATCAGGAACACGTCCTCGGCCATCGCGGTATCCAGTTCGCCGGTGGGTTCGTCGGCCAGCAGCAGAGGCGGATTGTTGGCCAGGGCTACGGCAATGGCAACCCGCTGCTGTTCGCCGCCCGACAGTTCCGAGGGGTAGCGTCGGCCTTTGTCCGGCATCTGCAACGCATCCAGCAACTCCTCGGCTCGCTCACGACGCTGGCGACGACCCGTTCCGGCAATGGCCAAGGGCAGTTCGATGTTGTCCCGCACGTTCAGGTAAGGCACCAGGTTGCGGCCCGTCGCCTGCCAGACGAAGCCCACCTCGCGCCGACGATACTCCACCAAATCCTGGTCGCTGATGTCCAACAAGTCCCGCTCGCCCACCCGGATCCGGCCTGCCGATGGATTTTCCAGGCCGGCCAAAATGTTGAGCAATGTGGTCTTGCCCGACCCGCTGGCTCCCACAATACCGATCAACTCGCCGGGCTTTACTTCCAGATCCACCCCTCGTAACGCCACCACTTCAAGGTCTGCCGGCTTGTAAATCTTGAAAAGGTCGTTGGCTTCAACGTAAGCCGGAACCGCCTCGTCGTCTTCCATGGTGTCAGCCCACTCTTCCGGCGACACCGTGCGGATCGGCTCTGGGGCGGGTGTTGGAGCGGTTATCGGCTCGGGCGGCGCAGACTTTACGGCCGGAGACGGGGAGGCGCCGTCAAACTCTGGCACGACGGACGTTGACTCCACGGGCTCTGCCGCCGGCGTTTCCACCGTGACATCGTCGGCAGTTGTTACTGGCACCGGCTGTCCACGTCTCTCTGGGGGCATGAACTGCCGGGTGTATTCATCATTGGGGCTATGCTGCGGCGCTGCGGACATTCTGCTCATACTCAACCGACAAGACCTTTGGAAACCGACGGCATTATAACCCGCATTTGCGACCGGGCCTAGCGCATCGACGGAAGGAGCAGATTTCAAACCTGCTCCTTCCTTTCATCAACTCGTGAACCGACGGCGTCACGCCGGCTTGCGCGCTGAGACCTTGACGCTGGCTACGTTCAGCGGGACTTCGTTTTCGCCGAACCGCAGTTCCTCGTCGGTGGTGGCAATGTCCGCAAACCCCGCGGATACCATGCGCCCCAGGTAGGTCTCCCGATACTCAGCGCCTCCGATGCACGACGCCCAGGCATCGGCGTCGGTGAGGCGTGGACCGTCTTCAGACAGCGCCAGCATATCGGACACGTGGAGCCGTCCGCCGGGGATCAACACCCGATAGGCTTCCCGGAACACCGCGTCCTTGTCGGGAGACAAGCAGATCACGCAGTTGCTGATCACTACGTCCACGCTGGCGTCCGGCAGCGGAATATCCTCCAGATGCCCTGCAATGAACTCCACGTTGGTGAGGCCCATGCGGTCCCGGTTGGCGTTAGCCAGGGCCAGCATCTCAGGCGTCATGTCCAACCCAAACACCCGGCCCGAGTCACCCACCTGGTCGGCGGCGATGAAGCAGTCTATTCCCCCGCCGGAACCCAGGTCCAGCACCGTCTCGCCGGGGCGCAGGTCAGCAAGGGCCGTGGGGTTGCCGCAACCGGCGGAGGCGGCCATGGCCTCCACCGGCAGCCCCTGCAACTGCGCGTCGTTGTAGAGTTTCATGGCGTGCTCGGTATCCGCCGGCCCACAGCAGGCCGCGGCAGTCGTCGCGTCGCCGCACCCGCAGGCCACCGCGTCGTGACCGCAATCGTCCCCGCCGCAGGTGCCGTGGCCGCAGTTCTCGGCCCCGCAGCCCACGCCCTGGGTTGGGGTGATGTCGGTCAGCTGGATAACCCGCAACGCTCGTTGACCATAGTGTTCCTGTACGGACTGGCGAATATTGTCGGTATTGTTGGGCATCGTCGTCATCAGCGCCTCCCGCAAATGGTGTGCGGATGTCCCTCTCAACTGGGATTATGCTACGCCGACCGTGGCCCGGCGTCAAACCGCTCCATTCCGCTCGGATAGGGTTATAATTGGAAGCGCACAACGGCCGTTGGACCCAACTTTGGGCGCGACAGGATCTACCCGGTGACCACTGTCAACGACATTAGCGACCTGCTTCGCATTCTGCAAGAACGCCCCGAGTGGCTCAGCGCCTTGCGTGGGTTGGTGCTGACCGAGGAAGTCATGAGGCTGCCGGAAACGGTGGCTCAACTGGTTGAGACTGTTCAGGAATTGGCCCGGCAGACCGCCGAGCAATTTCGCGCGATCAACGAACGGCTGGACAGGTTGGAGACCGACGTGGCCGGGCTGAAAACCGACATGGTGGAAGTGAAGGCTGACGTGGCTGAGTTGAAAACCGACATGGTGGAAGTGAAGGCTGACGTGGCCGGGCTGAAAACCGACATGGCGGAAGTGAAGGCTGACGTGGCCGGGCTGAAAACCGACATGGCGGAAGTGAAAAGCGAGCAGACTCAAACCAACCGTCGCTTGAGCCGGGTCGAAAATCAAATCAGCGATCTGCGCGGAGACATCATGGAAATTACCGCCGCCAAACGAGTTGTTCCCAGGGTAATCCAGGAAAGGGGGCTATACCACTGCGATACTATCGTAGGCCCGGGGATTACACTGGCGCAGGAACATATCAATGACATCCGGCGAGCCGAAACGGCCGGCATCGTGCAACGTGGCTCCGACCAGGAAATTGCCCTCTCCGATTTACTGCTCCACGGCCGGCGCAGCGATGATGACCGGCACGTATGGGTGGTTATTGAAGCGTCAGCCAGAATCGATGAGCATGACGTTAACCGCGCCCGCCGCCGCGCCGATATTCTGGACGCCGTGTACAACGAACCTGCACTCGCAATCGTCGTGGGCGAAAGCATCGATGAGCGCGACGCCGCTCGCGCAGAGGAGGCCGGCGTCACGGTGATCACTCTGCGTCCCCGCTATCGGCAGGAGCAAGGAGAATACAGCCCATGAAAATCACCACCGCCACGACCCGCGTCCTCCAAACCCCCGCCGACAACCCCCTGGTGGTAGGCATTGACCAGCCCGGCACTCGGGAATTCGTCATCCTGGAGTTGAATACTGACGAAGGCATCACCGGCGTCGGCCTTACCTTCTTCGGCGGGCCGCTGGTTCACGCTCTCCGGCGGGCGGTGGACGATTTGGCTGCCCTGGCGGCGGGTGAAGACCCCATGAACCCCGAAGCCGTCTGGGGCAAGCTGATGGACGCCTGCGCCTCCGCTGGGCCGGAAGGAGTGCTGTCCCTGGGCCTCGCCGCCGTGGACCTGGCGGTGTGGGACATCAAGGGCAAGGCGCTGGACCAAACCGTATGCTCGATGATGGGCGGCTATCGGGACCGCGCCCCCACCTACGCCAGCGGCGCGCTGATGCGACCCATGGGTCTGGAGTACCTGGCCGAGGCCGGTCCTCGACTGGTGGAGCAGGGCTTCCGCCAAATGAAAACCCAGATGGGCGCCGAGCCCACCGCCGCCCGCGAGGTGGCCCGCATTCGCACCCTGCGCGACGCCATTGGCCCCGACATCGACCTGATGTGCGACATCAACCAGCTCTGGAACGTCAACCAGGCCATCCAGATCGGAAGCATGGTGGAGGACTACCACCTCTTCTGGTTGGAGGACGTGGTGGCCCGCGACGACTACCAGGGCCTGGCCCGCGTCGCCGACGCGCTGGTCACGCCCATCTGCGCCGGCGAGTACGTCTATGGCATCCGACCCTTCCGCCACATGGTGGAGCAGCGCAGCATCGACATTGTGATGGTTGACCTGCTGCGGGCCGGCGGCATCACGCCCTTCCGCAAGATCGCCGGCATGGCCGAGGCGTTTCAACCTGCCCGTGGTGTCCCACCTGATTCCCGAGGTGCAGGTGCATACCATCTCCGCCATCCCCAACGGGCTGACGGTGGAGTACATGCCCTGGACGCTGCGGCTATTCGACGAGACGCCCGACATCGTGGACGGCGACATCGTGGTGCCCGACCGTCCCGGCCTGGGCCTCTCATTCAGCCAGGACGCCATCGCCCAGTACCAAGTCTCCTGACCGTAGGTTAATTTTACATGGATGCACAGGATATACAGGATAATAATTTCTATCCTGTGCATCCATGCAAAAACGGAATCCCCGGCAAAAACATTTGAGGAGTTTAACCAATGGCTACCTACCAACTGCGCATCTACACCATCAACCGCGGCATGATGGATTCGTGGCTCGGTGTGTTCAATGAGCATATCCGCCCGCTCCATGACCGCCTGGGCATCCCGGTGGTATCCAGCTACGTCAACGCTGAGCGCACGGAGTTCATCTGGGTGCGCCGCTTCGACAGCGCGGACCAGATTGCCGAAAAGGAAGCCGCTTACTTCGCGTCACCGGAGCGCTCCGCCCTGGGCGACCGTCCCACCAGCCACATCGCCAAGATGGAAGTGCGCGTCATGGACGGCGTGGAAGCCGCCGCCGGCGTGGCCTGACGCAAGCTGTTAAACGCGTAGGGGCGAATGATTATTCGCCCCTGTAATTCCCTCACCGGGCACTCTACGCGCCGTTTCGCTCCCGCCAGTCCGCGTTGACGCGGCTCCAATATTCTTCCCAGTTGTCACGGGTTTCGGCTTCCGTTGCGCCGCCCCAATAGCCGGGCGACACCAGTGGGAGAGCCTGTTCCACGCGAATGAGGGCCACCCCGCGCACCTTGTCGGCCAGGCCGCGCAGGTTTGCCGGCCCGTTGCGCATCCGCTCCATGACGGCTTCGTGTACGGTGTCTCCGTTGTGGATTTCCGCCCTGCCCTTGAAGCGATAGCCCTTGCGGGCGAACACGTCCACCGCGTTAATCTCGATGGCCGGGTTGTGGGCCAGGTTGCCCATTGTGCCCGGGGAGGCCAGGTCGGTGAACAGGATATGGTCGTCGTCCCACACCATGACGGTGCCCTTGGGGGACAGGTTGGGCGTTCCGTCGGGACACACCGTCGCCGCGAAGATGAGCCGCTGTTCCGTCAAGGCGCGTTTCATGTCGTCGGTAAGGATGCCCATTGAACGCTATAGCTCCTTGACCATCTCGCGGTGCGGTATGCCTTCTTCCAGGAACATCTCGCCCACTTCCCGGTAGCCGTGCTGGGCATAGAAGAGTTTCACGTATTCCTGGGCGTGCAGCGTGATTTGCCGGAACCCCAGGGCGCGCGCCTGCTCCTCCAGGAAACCCAGGACGCGACCGCCGATGCCGTCGCGCCGCCGCTCCCGCTCGACGGCCATCCTGCCGATGTGCGGCCCCTTGCCGTCCACGTCGGGCAGCAGCCGACCCGTCGCGATGATGACGCCGTCCTGCACCGCCACGGCGTGAACGGTGTCGTCTGCCGTGTCGGCCTCGTCTAGTTCGTTCTCGGCGGCGACGCCCTGCTCGCCCACGAAGACGCGCATCCGCACGGCGAAAGCGCCCTCCAGCTCCGCCGGTGTTTCCACCGGCTTGACGGTGATGTCCTGCTCTGATGACATACGCTACTCACGCCCGGTTACGGATTGAAAATATCTTGCACTGCGCACGAGAAGCCGGGCAAAACCTCTCCGCAATCCAGCGTATCGTCCTCGGTGAACGTCTGCGCCGGGCCTTCTGACGGCAGCGTCACGATGCTGCGGGTCTCCGGGTCAACCAGCAACGCCAACCGCACGCCAAAGCGCAGCCACATCTGCGCCTTGTCGTGAACCGCCACGCGGCGGTCATTTGGCGCCACCACCTCAACCACCAGATCCGGGACCACTTGCGAGTAGCCTCGTACCCTAACGTCCAGGGGTAATCGTTCCGCTGATATAAACGCGATATCGGGCTCCCTGACCGTATCCGGGTCGTGTTCCAGCTGTATTCCTGAGTCGGAGCCGAACACGCGGCCCAACCTCTGCGGCCTGACGAATTGATGGAGGGGGCTCATCAGGTTTGCTACGATTTCGCCATGTTCCAGTCCCGACGACACGGTTTCGTGCAGCACCCCCATAATGAGTTCGCCACGTACACCCTCTCCGTACAGGCGGAGGAGGTCGTCGGCGGTAAGCAATTGTTCTTTGGTTGTTGTCATAGTCGATACTACCAATGCCCATACGATACGGGATGAGGATTAGTTCGAGCGCAAGGATGGAATTCAACTGCGTATGGCATTAATCCAGTCCCAACTGGAGATACACTTCTTCTGCCGGAATCGTAGGCTCATCCGACGCCAGCAGCTCTTTCATTTCCTCAATGAACTCCGGGCGTACCTCCAACCCCTCGTCCGGGTCGCACAGCAGTTCCGCAACCACCTCTGCCACCGTTTCTCGGATCAACTCCCGCAACTCCGCTACGGTCAAATCGGCTACCACCTGGGTTGTTTGTGTCGTCCGCGTCGTCATCGCTATCCCTCGCGTTCGCTTGCTGCGCCGAGTCTATCACCCGGTCTTTGCCACCCGCAAATCGGATTTATCAGCCCCGGTACGCATCGCTCCGGTGCTGCACCCGGAGCACAGTTACGCGGCGATTGGCGCGGTCCATTTCGTAGATGGCTCGGTAGTCGCCCATACGCAGGCGGAACCGACCGCGATAGCGGGGGCCGGTCAACGCTCGATGACGCACCGCTTCCGCGTTCTCCGCCATGCGGGCCAGAGCGGCGCGCATTTGCTGAGCTGCCCTTGCGTCTAACTGGGACAAGTCGCTGCTGGCGCGTGTCTCAAACTCCAGGGAGTACGGCACTAGTCCAGTCCCAGCCTCCGGTACACTTCCTCGGCAGGTATGGTATTGCCGGCTGCCGCCGACGCTGACGCCTCCAGAATCGAGGCCAGAAATTCCTCAGTGAACTCCAGCCCCTCGTCCGGGTCGATATCCGTCCACAGATCCAGCTCGCCCACGATGCGCACCGTCTCCACGCTCACCGCGCACACCCGCGCCAGCAGGTCGATGACACGTTCCTTATGGTCGGCGAAGCGGTAGGTGTTGAACCGCTCCCGGATGGTCGGGTCCCGGGGCTTGCGCTCCTTGTACTGATCCAGCACCCACTCCAGGGCCGAGCGGCTGCCGAGTTCATACAACCACGCTTCCCACGGCACGCCGGCCAGCGTAGTCTGCTCGTCCAGCCTGATGACGCCGCGATCCTTGTCGGCGCGAAGGATGGTTTTCGGCGTAGGGGCAACCCTTGTGGTTGCCCCGCCGTTCCCCGTTTCCCCGGGTTGGGCGCCCACAAGGGACGCCCCTACATCCACCCGCTCCAGCGGCCACGGCTCCGCCGTTTCAAACCCCAGGTGCAGGCCCAGCAGCTCCCGACCCTTGCCGGCCCACCACGCGAAATCCTCCTGGAAATAGACCCGGGGAAACTCCCGGCGCAGGTCAACCTCGTACCGCTGCCGGTACGCCGGGTCGTGCAGCATGGCGTAGGTGTAGGCGAACACGTCCTCCGCGCTGATGCCGTCGTCGCCGTAATGCTCCCGGAACTGCCGCAGGCCCCACTCGGTGATGTTGCTCACCCGGTCCCCGTCCGCCGTGTAGCGGTAGAGGGGTAGGCATTGAGTAGTTTTAAGCAAGTCGTGGGAATATACCCGGTCTGTCGCCAAAACTTGAAAGCCTTTGCTAGTAGCGTTGCCTGGGAAACATATGACCTTGTTTTCCACGGCAGGCCCATGCGGGAATATTTGGGGCATTTGATAGCGCCTATGGGTAACAATGGGAGCGTAGTAGCAATGCTTTACCGCGAAAGGCCGGTATAAACCGGAGACAATATTGTTGTGGTCAAACGAAACCGCATCGCCTCTAACCAAGTGGCGTTCCAACTCAGATGTCCACTTAATGGACCTGCTAACCCAACTCCCAACCGTATCGGGATTCGGATCCTCTGCCTGAAAACGATGCAATTCATTCGCATAAGTTGTACAAAAGAAACGCATCTTGTTCATTTGAGTGTCAACATCGAAATCGTACACCCACTCATCACGATTGGTGCTGATGCCGACGGAGTACAAGCCAAAAACCGCCTGCTCATCGGCAACTGTCTTTGCCAGCTTGGTCTCTCGGTTCGCCAGAGGAATCAGTCGTTCAAAAGTACCGTCAGACTGGTTGAGCCACTGCCCGTCTGCATCGGGGGTAATCTCCGAGAAGGCAAAGTTGGTCAGGGTTTTACCCTTGATGTAGTCAACCTTATCCGGTGCTTTAGCGTAATTGACGACGTCGTCGTAGAACACCTTGAACCCGTTGGCTCCCTTGCGGCGAACCAAGAAGTAGATAGCGACGCCGACACGGATTTTGTTGGAAAAAATGTTGCCGCCTTCCTGCCGCCGTCGTTCGCCGCTGGTGCGCGCGTTGCCCTTCAGATCTATAGCCCACAGCTCGGTGAATTCCTCAGCGATGACCCTGCGGAATCCGTCATCCTGCCGAGCGTCCAGAAACGCGCTGTTGCTGACGAACCCGATAATGCCGTCATCTGCCAAGCGGTCGCTTGCCCAGCGGATGAACCGCTTGTACATATCGTACTGGTGAGTACGCTGGGCGGTGCTGGCAGCTATGTATGTGTCGCTGATGCGGCGGTCTATCTCAGGATATTTGCGGTTAGGATTATCGTCGTACCAGTTGCTTTGCTGATCGTTGTACGGCGGGTTGCCGATGATGACGCTGATGGTCTGTTCGTTCTGCTCCTGCACCCGTATCCAGTTCTCTTCCGACAGGCCGCCCAGGTTGAATGCCGCTTGTCGAGTCACCGCGCCGCCACTGGCTCCCTGCCCCTGCCAGTCCATATTGTCCAGCGTATCGACGAAGCACAGGTTGGGGAACTCCAGGTAGCGGCCGGTGCGCTCCCGGTAGGTGTACTCGATGTTCAGGTTGGCGATGTAGTAGGGCAGGATCGCCACCTCGTTGGCGTAGATCTCGTTGCGGTACTTGCGCTCCAGCCGGTCGGCGGGCAGGTAGTTGATCAGGTTGGTGATGAACGTGCCCGTCCCGGTGGCCGGGTCCAGGATGCGCACGTTGTCATCGGCCAACGTGCGCCCAAAGTGCTTGTGCAGCAGGAAGTCCGCGCCCCGGATGATGAAGTCCACCACCTCGTTGGGCGTATAGACCACGCCCAGGCGGTCGGCGGCGGCGGGGTTGTAGGCCTGGTAGAAGTCCTCGTAGATGGCCTTGAGGAACTGCTGCTTCTCGGCGTAGTCGGCGATTTCGTCGGCGGCCCGACCGATGGCGCCATAGTAAGCGCGCAGCCGGTCGATGGCCTGGCGGCGCACGTCCCCGGTGAAGAAGGTGCGTTCCAGCCCGTCCAGCTGACGGGCTACGTTGTTCTCCCGGTGGAACTGGTCCTCGGCGAACACGCGCAGGAAGATGTCCTTGGTCAGGATGTGCTGCAACAGCATCTCGCGCACGTCGGCGTCGGAGACTCCGGGGCTGATGCTGCGCCGGCACAGGTCGAGGAACACGTCGGCGGCGGCGCGGTAGTCGGGGTTGCCGGCCTCGGCCTCGGCGACGGCCTCGCGCAGGCTGTCCAGCACGGCGGGCAGGTCGGCCTTGAACTGCTGTCGCGCCTGGCGGAACTCTTCAATCTCCGGCAGCTCGTAGTCCAGGAAGCGGCGGATCAACCGGTGCAGGCCGGCCGGGTTCGCCATGTCCACCCGCATGGCCTCCTGTCGGTTCTGGAACAGGACGGCAGTTTCGGAGTCCTCGAAGACGATGTTGTCCCGGGGGTAGCCCCGGTTGAACTTGGCCTGGATCTCGGCGTCCAGGTCGTCGTGGGTGTCCTTGGCTTCCCAGTAGCCCCGGGCCATGCGCAGGGCGTCCTTCACCGTGCCGTCCGGGATAACGTCGCCGACGCGAAGCTCGGGCACCAGCATGAGGCGCTCCCGGTGGTCGGCGCAGTAGGCGGCCAGGCAGTTCTGAAAGGCCGGGCGGATGTTCAACTCGCTGTCCGAACCGCCGAATTCCACCAGCTGCTCCAACTCGGTCCGATAGCGTTCGATGTGGAGGTACGTTGGCATGACGCCGCCATTATACCGGAACCCATCCGGCGCCCACGCTCCCGGCCTCAATTTCCACCGTTGCCCTTCGGGGAGCGCCAAACCGGGCTGTCTCCTGGATCGCCGCTACCTGTCGCGATTTCGCACGCTCATGACGGGGATTAGTACAAATTGGAGACCGCTGAAACAATAACCCGCCCATGTTATAGACGTTTTTGATTAGAGGTAGTACCTTTACAGACATTCTGACTGCACTTACAATCCCTCGCGGGGCAAAGTGATTGCATTGGCACACCTCTCCAATCTTTGTTGATGTTCTCCGTAAACCTTTGGGTTAATAACAAATAAAGGCGAATGGGTTTGACCCCGGACGGTATATTCCAAGTACTAGAAAACGCGCCATTCGGTGCCTACGCCGTGTCCATAGACCGGACGATCCTGTTCTGGAACCAGGGCGCCCAGCGAATAGCCGGGTATTCCTCTAGCCAGGTGGTGGGGTATCCGTGTTACGAGGGTACCGGCGGCAGTGCGCCTGGCGGGCCGGTACCTCAGTGCCGAGAGGTCTGCCCGTCGGTGGAGCAGGTGCGGCGAGGGCTGGTGCCGTCGGAAGTCCCTATTCAATTTCTTTGTGCATCCGGCGAGTACAAGTTGGTCCGGGCGACGCCGGTGGTGGTCCCTGGAGTTGGCAACGACCCTCCCATTTTGGTGTACCTGTTCGGAGACGAATCGGACCCCCAAGGGTCATACGTCCCGTCAACCCTGGTGGCAGACGCTTTAGCGAGCGCAACCCCAGAGGCGGATTTGGACGACGGCGATGGAGAAACCGCGCCACAGATGCCGGGCCTCACCGCCCGAGAGCTGGAGGTACTGGGCCTGGTATCCAGGGGTTGGGACACACCGCGAATTGGGGAGGAACTGGGGATCAGCCCGCACACGGTCCTGAACCACATCCGCCACTTCCGCCGCAAGCTCAGCGCGAACACCAAGCTGGACGCGGTGGTCACCGCCATCCGCCTGGGCATCCTGCCCATCAACTGATCAACCCGCCGAGACCGAAATAACCAAACCGCCGCCGGGACCCGGCGGCGGTTTGGTTTTATGCAATCGGCCGCTTGCGGCGCAGCCGTTTTACCGCACCAGGTTGGGTGTAACCTCCGCGGGTATGCCGGCGGCTTCCATCTCCCGCCCCCTGTTTTCCACCTGCGGGATGATCGAGGCGATTAAGTCCTCGTCCAGGTCGGCGGCTACGCCCGGGTAGCCGGCCCGCTCCAGCATCGCCTTGAGCTTTCCGGTCTTGAATTGGTCCAGGCACCAGCCCAGCGGGTCGGGAACCAGCGTCTTGTCCCAGAAAATCCGGTGGTTCTTGTTGCGGGGGCCGTAGTGGTAGTGTGGGTCGTCCCGGAAGCAGTCGAAGGCCAGCAACTCCGTCTCTTCGGTGAACACCCGGCCGGTGTTGCCGGCAAGTTCGCTGAGCACGTGGATGGCCAGCCCGCCGTCGCCCGATGCCTGCCGGCGCATCTCCAGGCCGAAGCGGATGTTGCCCGCCTCGATGATGTCGGTGCCCCGGTTGTGCTTTACCGTGTTGCGTTCGCCCGCGAACTTGACGCGCGCCGTACTGTCCACTTCATCCAGCGCCGCGGAGATCGCGCTCTGATCCAGCGCGCCGGCCGCGTCGGCATAGCCGGCTGCGGTCAACATGGCGCCCAGGTTGCTGCGCAAGGTCTTTACCGACCAGCCGATGGGGTTGCCGTCCACCGTGTGGTCCATGCGGTACTGGACGTTCTTACCGTCCGGCGCATAAACGTAGCTCTTCTCGAGGTCGAAACAGTTGAAACGCAGGGCCGTCTGCCCGCCGGTTTCGACCAAGATGACCACGCCCTGGTCGGAATGGTCCTGGATATTGCCGTCCCACAGCTCGTGCTGCACCACGAAAGTTACGTTGCCCGCCTCGAACCTGACTCGTCCGGTTTGTGTCGTCATGTGCGATCTCCTCCTTGTTTGGCGTGTGGCAGTTGCCGAAATATAACCGCGCAGTTCCGGGGGTGTCAAATCGGGTCGAGTCAGCGAGGTTGACACTGATATACTGAGGCGGTATGATTGAAGAGATTTACGCCCCGTCCGCAGCGAATGGCTCGCTCCATTCCCCGGGCGGGTTATTCATTTTGCGTGCCATAGTTCTCATTGACGGCCAAAACCTGTATCACCTCGCCCGCGCCGCTTGGGGAGCCGGCGGCAGCATCCAGGCATCGCCGTACAACTGGCCAAGCTATGATGTCGCCAAACTGGCGGCCGCGCTGGTCGCACGAACCCCCGGGCGTACCTTGGAGAAAATTTGTTTCTATACTGCCGTCGCCAAATCGGGAAGATGGCATACCTTTTGGACCAGCAAACTCAGGCGCCTGCGTAACCAGGGGATTGACGTTACCCGTGGCGCCGTAATTCAAGGACGCGAGAAAGGCTTTGATGTCAGCTTGGCTATTGACCTGATAACGTACACCTACGAGCAGGAATACGACGTCGCCATCATCATCAGCGAAGACTGGGACTATGCTCCGGCGGTGCGCCGAGCCAAAGAGGTAGCCCGTAGGCAGGGCCGCACTGTTACTTTCGAATCGGCTTTTCCCGTAGTTCCGGGCAAGACCGCTCAAGGGATCCCGGGCACCAGATTCAGCCCGGTTGACAAAACTCTCTACGATGCCTGCCTCGAATCCAGCCGATACCGGCCCGCATAGCAGGCGACTGCTACATACCCAGCGCCTCTCGTATTTCGCGCAACTGGTTCAGGTGTTCTCCCCAATGCCGCTCCAGTCCGTCGATGAAGGATTGGGCCGGGCGCACTTCGTGAATTTCACGGTGTGGCAAGTGCGCCATGGCGGTTCGTTCCACGAAATCTCCGTCGGCGGCGTTGGCGATGGCGTCCTCCGCGATCTGGAGGATGGACAACGGCCCCGCCAGCGCTTCGTCGATGTCGGCGGCCATGCGTTCCGGCGTCATGTTGCTGATGTCGGGCAGGATGGTCACCTCCGCCAGGCTTCCATCAAGCACGCCAGCGATGACGCTGCCGATTCCCCCCTCTGGCGTATCCACCAGGTGGTACAGCACCTCTCTGGCACACCAGCCCGCACCGTCCTTCCAGTCCAGGCAGTAGTCCATGCCGGCCAGCAGCGTGGTCAACTCCGCGCGGACGCGCCGCACGGTGGCCAGATTAGTTGCGCGGTCTGCCATATTCATATGCTCCGGTCTGGTGAATAGGGTCGGTTTCGTCAACAGCAGGCTCGGGCCGTTTGAGCAGCCCTGCCGCCAGCCAAACGCCGGTCACAATAAGCCACAACAGGAAGGCCATGCCGGATATCCGGTGCATCACCGTCGCCGCGTCAATCCAAATGAACAGCATAACTACGCCGATGATCACGTGGGCAACGGCGGATACTTTCAGCAGCCCGCCGATACGCCACTGCGCCGGCCCCAGGGCGATCAGCCCCAAGCCGGCCAGGGTGAAGCCAGCTTTGCCGGTAATCCATCTCGCGGCGTCCACCACTTCCGCCCGACGCAGGGCCTCGGCGTCCTGAGCCGCGATGGCCGCCGGGCCGATAGCCGCAAGGGTCATTGCCATGGCGCCCGAAGCCACGGTAATTACTCCCGAAACCGCCAGAGCGATGACCGTGAGCCGGGCAGCCGTCGGGTGATATGGGGCGACAACCCCCTTCAAGAAAACTGCCGCCGCAACCAGCAGCAAGCCCGCTGCGATCCGCGCGATGGCGCTGTAGATATAGGCCGGATTGTTGTCGGATATGGCCTCCAGGGTCGCCTGCAGCGTCGGCTGGTCGGCGTCGGCCATCAGGCGGGTCGGCACCATGATAGCCGTGGCCAGGGCGGTCAGGAGGAGGAGCAGGCCGGCGATGCGCGGTGAAGGCATTGTCAGGTGGGCATTGTCAGGCGATGGGTTGATCGTAGTGGGAATACTGCCAATATTATAACCCTTGGGTTGACGATTTAGTCGGCAGCCGTGGCAGGTTCAGGGGCATGGCGATCACCCGGTATCGCCAACGATGCCAGCAGCCCCACGAAGTAAATGCCCGCCGCGATGAAAAACCCATATTGCCAGCCCAGCCACTCGATGGGACCGAATATCACGATGGCTGCCACCGCCCCGAACAGCACGTTGTTGCCCCACATCAGGCCCAGGAAGCTGGACTCCAGCCGGTAGCGCGCGGCAACGTCGGCCGCGGCGGCCGACGTGAGGTTGATTACCGTAAAGTGCTGCAACCCGTACAGCGCCACGCAGATCGTTATCCACCCCGAATACTCTTGCCCGCTCATTGGAATGGCCAGGGTCAAAGCTGAGGCGAAGGCCATCAGGAATACGATGAGCGACTTGCGGCCCACCCGGTCGGACAACGCGCCGATAAGCGGACGCCGTTACTATCGCCGGCCCCACCATGAGCGCCAGATGCGCCGAAGCCTGAAAGGTGTTGATGCCAAGACCGTGGGTCAGGTATAGCGGCACCAGGAACAGCATGGACCCATCGGCCATACCGCGCACCGCGGCTACCGCGAAGATAGCCCACAAACCCGTGCCCCGGAACGCTACGTAGGTGCCACGCCACATGGTCCGCAGCCGCTCCGCGAGGTCAACACCGACCGGCGGCGCGTTGCCGGCATGACGGAGCAATCCGTAGATGACGAACGTGGCGATGAACATGATCGGCGCGCCGCACGCCAGAATCCAGCGCCAGCTGACCGGTTCCAGGCCCAGTTCCCAGCCGATGGTCAGACCGTCGGCAGCCTCCCAGCGCAACGCTCCAAGCAGCAGGATGCCGGCGATCATCGGCCCCACCACGTCCCCTACGCTGCCGGTGGAGCGGTGCATGGACAGGAAAAGCCCCCGGCGGTTGGGAAATCGCTGCGCCAGCAGACCCAGCGCCGGCGGATGCCACAGCGCCGCCCCGGATGACGCCAGCGCCAACGCGAGCAATATCACCCCATACGACGGGGATACCGCGATCAGCAGCAATCCCACCGCGGTGAGGAAGGCGCTGATGGACAGCACCCAGGCAATCCGATGGTGCAGGAGGTCCGACAGGAACCCTCCGGTCACGCTGGTTATCCCGGCCGAGGCTGAACGGACCGCTACGATGGCCCCCACCTGTAGCGCGCCCAGGCCCAACTCCACTGCCATTACTGTGGTGAGCAGCGGTATGCTGTTGGAAATGAGATGCTCAAACCCGTGAGCTCCGATGAGGGTGGACGCCAGCACACCGTTTCCCGTGCGGCGTCCACCCTCCGCCGGCGCTCCAGACGCCGCTCCCTGCGCCGTTGCCACCCTGATCAGTCCCTACGATTAGGCCGGCGCCGGTACCGCCTCCGGTTCGCGAGGCTTGCCCGGTATCAACAGGGAGACCAGGAAGCCGGCGAAGTAGATGGCGGCGGCGATGAAGAATCCGTACTGCCAGTCAAACCACTCCACCGGGCCGAAAATCATGAAGGCGGCAATGGCCCCGAACAGGGTGTTGTTGCCCCACATCAGGCCCAGGAAGCTGGACTCCAGGCGGCGCCCGGCGGCGATGTCGGCAGCGGCCGCCTGGGTTAGGTTGTTCACCGAGAAGTTCAGCATCCCGTAAATTGCGACGAACGCGGTGATCCACAGCGAATAGCCTTCCCCGCTGACCAGGATGATCGCCAGGGTGAGCATCGTGGTGATGCCCATGATGAAGACGATCAGCGGGCGGCGTCCGATGCGGTCGGATAGCGAGCCAATGATCGGGCCGAACAGTATCCCCGGCAGCACCATCAGCATGACGTGCACCGCCGCCTGGAACTCGCTCACTCCCAGGTGGATCAGGTACAGCGGGACGAGGAACACCAGCGAGCGGTCGGCCATGCCGCGCACGGCGGAAACGGTGAAGATCGACCACATGCCGGTGCCACGGAATGCGTCCTTCATGCCGGCCCAGTTGGTGCGGACCCTGGCTCCAACGTCCACGTTGATGGGCCGCTCGCTGCCAGCGTTGCGCAGCAGGAAGAAAATCGCCACCGTGGCGATGAACATAACCGGAGTGCTGAACCCCAGGATGTAGCGCCAGTCCACGGTTCCCCAGGGCAAAGGCCAGGACACCCCCACCTCGGCATCGCCGGCGCCGCCGCTCCAGGTCAGAGCGCCGGCAATCAGCGCGCCAGCCGTCAACGGCCCAATCACGTCGCCGATGCTGCCGGTGGAGCGGTGCATGGAAATGAACAGGCCGCGTCGCTCCGGAAAACGGCGCGCCAGCAATCCCAGCGCCGGCGGGTGCCACAATGCGCTGCCCATGGAACCCAGGGCCAGGGCGCAGAGGATCAGCGCATACGACGGGGCGATGGACATCAGCAGATAGCCGAGGCCAATCATAAAGGTGCTGATGGCGAGCACCCAGGCCACCCGATGGTGGAAGAGGTCGACGAGAAAGCCGCCGGCGGTGCTGGTGATGCCGCCGAATATTGAGCGTATGGCGACCACCGCACCTACGCTCAACGCGCCGAGCTCGAACTCGGTAATGATGGCCAGGATGATGATCGGGATGCTGTGGGCGTACAGATGCTCGAAGGCGTGGGCGCCCACCAGGGTGGTCGCCATCACGGAGCCTTTGGTGCGCGGCTCCGCGTCCTGCGTCGCGGATTGTGGAGGACTGACGCCGGCTGCCTGTGCCATCGAGTGCGCTCCTTATGCGCCGCCTGGGGCGGAATTGGCCGCATTATACACGCCGGCCATGGCTACGGCACATCAGTATTCGTAAAACATTTGCTGAAGGGCGTCCCGGTCGTCGGTAACGGTGAGGCCCAGCATGAGCAGGAGGCGAGCTTTCTGCGGCATCAGGTTGTCGGACACGATGAACCCCTGCTCCTCTTTCCGCGGCGTCATCACCACGCGGCCGGCGCTGGAGCGGCTGGCCAGGACCACCGGCATACCCTGGGCCACTGCCGACTCGGCCGCGATGATGACCGCCGGCGGGAAGGTGCCCGCGCCGAAACCGGCCAGCACCAGGCCGGCGGAGCCGTGGGCGCGCACGGCGTCAATGAGCATTCCGTCGGCGCCGGCATAGGAATGTACGATGTCCACACGGGGCAGGTCGGTCATCCCGTCCACTCGGAACGGGGTGTCGGTGGTGTGCTTGCGCACCGGACGGCGGTAGAAAACCACCCGATGGTCGGAGTCGGCATAGCCGAGGAAGCCCAGTTCGTTGGGCTTGAAGGTCTCGACCCGCAGCGTGTTGGCCTTATAGACCTCGCGGGCGCAATGGATCTCGTTGTTCAGAACGGTCAGCACTCCCATGCCGGCGGACTCGGGCGTGGCAGCGATGCGCACGGCGTCCAGCAGGTTGAGGTCGGCGTCGGTGCTGATGGACGTGGGCGGGCGCATCGCGCCGGTGATGACCACGGGCCGGTTGGTCTTGACGGTGAGGTGTAGGAAGTAGGCGGTTTCTTCCAGGGTGGCCGTGCCGTGGGTAATGACGATGCCGGCGGTATCCGGCTCGTCGCGGTCGATGGCGTGAATCCGCTCGGCCAAAGCGATCCAGTTGGCCGGTCCGATGGCGGTGCTGCCGACGCTGACCATGTCCTCTGCGATCACGTTGAAGTGGTCACCGATCTCCGGCACCCGCGCCAGGTTCTGCTCGATGGTCAGATGGTCGCCGATTTCAGGATACCGAATGTAGTCCATGCGGTCGGGCCCGACGCCGGCGATGCTGCCGCCGGTGGCAATGATGTGAACGGTGGGACGGGAGGTTGTCATAAGCGTCTCCTGGGGCGTTGACGTGTTCGCTCTGTAGGGGCGACCCATGGGTCGTACCTACGCTGCCCGCTACGTTGGGGCGCATTCTTGGGGTTGTCCGGATCGTCGGCCCATTTGGCGGGGTTGTAAATGATGTAATACCGGATGTCATGCAGGGCGGCCTCGTTCCTGATGACGTGTTCGTAATAGTTGCGTTGCCAAACGGGTGTGGTGTGGGTTCCGCGATATTGGTTCAGTCGTTTTGATACTGCCGATTTGTATGAGCCGACTATCGTGCCCAGCGAGGCTTTTGATGACTGGGAAGCCCCACGTAGGGGCGACGCATGCGTCGCCCCTACATCGCTGCCGGTTATCACGATGATACCGTGTATATGGTTGGGCATTACGATGAACTCATCAGTATCCACGTCGTCAAAGTGTTCAGGGATTTGCTCCCATAACCTGTACGCTATCCGTCCCGCATCGTTCAACCGTATTTCGTGTTCGCTAATCTCACCGAATAGAGGTATGCGGTTATGCGTACAAATCGTTACGAAATACGCTCCTTCACGGGTGTAATCGTACCCCCGCAAGCGAACGGAACGGCGACGGTGAATTTCCGGATTGTAACCCTGGCTCATCGTTGAGTTCCCCGCAGCGCAATATGCTCGTTGGCGATTTGCAACCCAATTATACTGACTTTGGTCTGTGCTACTATAACGTTCTATGCGCACCCTCATAGTTTCCGACATTCATTCCAACCTGCAAGCCTTTGACGCCGTACTGGATGATGCAGACCAACGCGGCGGTTGCGACGTTGTCTGGTTCCTGGGTGATCTGGTGGGCTACGGCGCGGACCCGGGCCCGTGCATCGACCGACTCCGCTCGTTGCCTCACGTCGCCATCGCCGGCAATCACGACCACGCCGCCATCGGCAAGCTGAACCCCGACCTCTTCAACGGCGCCGCCCGCGCCGCCGCTCTGTGGACTGCCCAGCAGCTTACCGACGACGAGCGTGATTACCTCGTCGGTCTCCCCGAAGTTCGCACAGACGAGCCTTTCACCTTGGTCCACGGCAGTCTACGTGATCCCGTGATGGAATATCTGATCAGCGAACCGGCGGCCCTGGCGACTTTTGCGCTGTTGGAAACTCCTTTCTGCCTGGTGGGGCACTCGCATTATCCGCTGGTCTGGACCGAATCCGAAGGGCGCGCTGATCTGGAGCTATTGGATCCGTCGGTCCCCTTGACACTCAATGGGCGTCGGCGCGTCATCGTCAATCCCGGTAGTGTGGGGCAGCCCAGGGACGGAGATTGGCGGGCGTCTTACCTTTTCTATGACAGCGCGGCGGGCAGCGGCGACGGCGTGCTGGAGCATCGTCGCGTGGAATACGACATAATAACCGCTCAAAATCGGATATTGGCGGCGGGCCTGCCCGATTCGCTGGCAGTTCGCCTGGCGGACGGAAGATAGCCAACTTGACGCTTTTCGGCGCACGCCATTAAACTTTGTAGCACACGCGCTCGTCTGATGAGCAATTCGAGGTACTATCATCGCTATTCAACAGGTCAACGGCAATTCCGCATTCAGTGAAGACGTAGCCTTATTTATTGACTGGGAGAACTTCAAAATCAGCCTGGCGGTGCGGGGGCGAACCCCCAACGTATCCGCGCTGAAAGAGGAAGTTTCCAACCATGGCCGCGTCGTCGTGAGTAAGGCGTACGCCGACTGGGTATCCCGCGCGCCCGAGCTCAAGGGAGCCAGCCAGTTCATCCACGATCCTCCGTCCCTCTACGCCGCCGGCATTGAGCCGGTTTACGTTCCGACCAGACTCCCCCTACGCGGCTCTTACCAGCCGGGCCGCACCGTCAGCGTCAAGAACAGCGTTGACGTAAAAATGACCGCCGACTGCATTGACACCGCCCACAACTTCCCTAACATCAACACCTTCGTCCTCGTATCCGGAGATTCGGACTTCATCCACGTTATCAACTCGCTGCGCGCCGTGGGCAAGCGGGTGCTGGTGGTCGGCGTATCATGGGCCACTTCCCGACGCATGGCCGACCACGTTGACGGCTTGATTTTTTACGACGCAGACGTTGATCCCATTGACGTGGAGCCGCCACCCTCGCGAGAGCCGTTCCAGCGTAGCCGTCCGCCGGCTCCCGCTGCCCTGGCGAATCCGGGTCGGCACCAACTCCCCGAAGTCATACGCGCAATTGAGGACGTCATCCGCACCGAGCGCGCTGCCGGTCACACCTTGCTGCTCACCTCCCTGAAACAACGCCTGGTGCGCCGCATCGCCGGCTTTGACGAGCGCAAGCTGGGTTTTGCCGGCTTCAAGAAGCTGATGCTTCGCGTGGCCGAGGAAGGCAACATCAAAATTCGCAGCGTTGACCTGGTGGATTGGATCCTGATGGCCGACGAACCCGACCCGGTTCCCGTGGCGCAGGATGACGATGACGGCGAATTGGAAACCAGGGGCGCCTTCTCGGACGCGGATGACTACGACGCACTCTACGAGGAAACCGACGAACCGGCAGCCGACGAACCACCGGACGATACTTCCGACGCACCGGCAGCGCGAATCGCTTCGCCTGTTGCCCAACCGGCGGAAGTACCGTTGGCACCGAAGCCGGCCCAACCGGACACCGGCGTGTTGGAGCAAACGCTCTCCGAGGCCGTCGCTGCCTTGGATCTTCCCGCGTCAGAAGACCAGCGCTCCGACGTGGCGCGTATCGCCGACCTGATCGCGATGAGCCACTACGTAGAAACGCGAGACGGCGCCGACGCCGTGATGTTCCAAGCCCTGTGCAATGAGATCAGCCAGGCCCTGACCGAGGGCATGTCCGCGGAAGACCCCACTATTCTTGAACATTGGGGAGACTCTCTCGACGTGGTCTCGCGGAATATCATCACCCGTCACGTACGCAGCCTAATGTCCAACGGCGTGTTTCAGTATCGGAACGTGAATTCGAGGGATCCTGAAACCAACAGGTTGCGCCGACGCCGGGTATTTGGACTCAACCGGGAGCATCCCCTGACCGGCGTCGCCCTGGCCCTCCGCCTGGGCATGGCCTACGAACCTCCCGCGGAAGACGGCGCGCCCGCCAACGACGCCATTGCAACCCCGCCTCTGACCGACCATGGTTCCGCCGAAGCCGACGGGGCAGGGCCAGTGGAAGAGGCCGAAGTCGTCGTCATCAGTTGAGGATCGGCAATCTGGAAAACCGGGGCTCGGGTGAGGACCCGAGCCCCGGTTCGTTATCGTGAGTGCGGAGGAATAGATTTACCCGGACGCCCAGCGGGCCAGCGCCTTGTCCACCGCTCCAATCTCGGCTACGGACGTGTAATAGTAGTCCCGCCAACCCTCGTACGGCATCCCGGCAAACAGCATCAGGTTCAGCGGGTACTCGTCACTGTCGGTGACGCGGCGGAAATCGTCGCGGAACAGGAAGGTCGGTTTGCCCAGTGCGATGGCTATGCCCAGTTCGACCATCACGCCCTCGTCGGGCGGCGCACCGTTCACCACCGCGAAGATGGCGTCAGCCTCGCGCACGTCCCGCACGTCAGCCTGGGCGATAAGGTAAGCCCACCCAGGTTCGGAAAGATCGACCTGGTTGTTGCGCTCGAACGGTTCCCACACTTCCAATCCCAGCGCGGTCAGGGCGGCGGTGATCTCAGGCAACAGCAGCGCCTTTTGCTGCTCCGAAAACCCGTACGGATTGGCCAAATATATTGTCTTTCGTCCGGCGGGCGTGTCCATGATCAAGACCGGGAGGCTTCCCGCCAGAGGCGGCAGCCGGTGATGCCAAGTATTATTGGAAGCATCGTGTCCTCCACCGCCCATATCACCCAAGCCGTGTGGTTGTCGCCCTGGCTAACTCGGCCGGTGGTGAGAAAGGAAAACCAATTGTGCAGGAAAAGGATCGCCACTCCAGCAGTGAGATAGAAGGTGACGTTGGCCTCCAGGTACTCGCGTGTGACCGGTTCGTTGCCGTCGCGTCGGCCCACGCTGGACTTGTAGAAATAGTTGAAACTCAAGCCCAGCGCCAGTCCCGCAAGCATCAGCGCATCCAGCACATGCCAGACCGCAAGCACGCTGATGATATTGACCAGAAATATATTGATGATGAAGAACACCGCCACCGCCACTGCCACCACGACCAGATAAGCCCCAGCAAGTTTCTTTATCGCGCCCATGGCTCCCTGTTATCCCAACGCGTCGTTCAATCCTCCGTACCATGTATCGGCAAGTTCCGCCACCGTCAGGTCAACCAATTTTCCGATCCGCAGGCATTCTCCGCCGGTGTTTCCCAGCGTCAGCGTCGGCACGCCGGCTCGGGCCGCGGCGTCCATCAATCCGCCTAGCCCTTCTGATTCTACAGTAACTAAGATGCGAGAAGCGGCCTCGCCGAACAGGGCGGCGTCCCAGCGCCGCGCGATGCCAGCGACGAAATCTTCCGACGCTAAAAAACCCACCGGCCCCCGGCCGTTTATCCTCCCGTTTCCCAGGATACAGCACTCCGCCAGGGCCACGGCCAGGCCGCCATCGGAACAATCGTGGGCCGAGCGCACTGTGCCGTCGGCAATCAACTGCTGGCAAAGTCCCTGCACCCGCCGTTCAAGGGCCAGGTCGATGCGCGGCCTGCCGCGTACCATCTCCTGTACGACGCTCAAATATTCACTACCGCCCAGGTCAGTCGCCCGGGCCGTCAGTTTGTCGGCTCCCAACAGAACGGCCGTCAGTCCCTTATCGGGAAATCCGGCGCCGCAATGCTGTCTCACATTTTCGATCAGACCCAAACCGCCGACGATGGGCGTCGGGTAGATGGCCGTACCCTGGCTCTCGTTGTACAGGCTCACGTTGCCGCTGACCACGGGGACTCCCAACGCCCGGCAGGCTCGAGCCATGCCTCGAATGCATTGTTCCAACTGGTAGTAGATTTCCGGTCGCTCCGGGTTGCCGAAATTCAGACAATCGGTCAGGGCCAGCGGCTCTGCGCCAACGCAGGACAGGTTGCGAGTCACCTCCGCCACCGCCAACTGCCCGCCTCGGAAGGGATCCAGATAGCACTGGCGCCCGTTCCCGTCGATGGCTACCGCAATCGCCGTGTCCGTTCTCTTCACCCGCAACACTGCCGCATCGCCTGCCCCGGGACCGACGACTGTATTGGTCTGCACCTGGTGATCGTATTGCCGATAGACACTCTGCCGGCTGGCGATGTTGGGGGATGCCAGCAATGTCAGCAGGGTTTGGCCGGCATTGTCGGGCATGGGCACCTCACGCAGGGTCAGGCGTTGGCGCGCCAACGCCTCCGCCGACGGTTCGCCGACCAAGCGATACCGAGGCGCGTCGGTCAAATGGGCCACCGGAACGGAAGCAATGGCTTCCGCGCCGTCCGCGACTTGTGCGGTCGGTTCCTCCGTGACGGTTCCAATCGGACGGCACGTGACGTCCCACTTCTCGAACACGTCGCTGATTGCGGGCACATCCTCCGGCGACGCGGCCAGCAACATCCGTTCTTGCGATTCCGACAACATAACCTCGTAGCCCGTCATGCCCGCCTCTCGGCGATGCACGCGGCTGATGTCCAGGACAATGCCACGCTGGCCCCGGGCCGCCGACTCCACTGCCGCGCTGGTCAGGCCGGCGGCTCCCAGGTCCTGCAGCGCGCGCACCTTGCCGGTGGCGAGAGCCTCCAGGCACGCCTCAATCAGCGACTTTTCCAGGAAAGGGTTGCCAACCTGTACGGTGGGGCGAAGTTCCTGCTCCTCCTCAAAGGTGCGCGACGCCAGCCCCGATGCCCCGTGTATCCCATCCCTACCGGTGCCGGCGCCCGCCAGCAGCAGAACGTCTCCCGGAGTGTCAGCCGCCGCGCTTGCCAGATCTTCGATGCGGGCGATTCCCACGCACATGGCGTTGACCAACGGGTTCTGGGAGTAGCAGTCGTCAAAATAGATTTCGCCGGCCACGTCGGGCACGCCGATGCAGTTGCCATACCAACCGATGCCGTCCACCACGCCGCGCAGCAGCCGGCGGTTGGCGGCAGAATCCGGCGGGCCGAAACGCAGGGAGTTAAGCAGCGCGATGGGTCGCGCTCCCATGGCCAGGATGTCTCGTACGATGCCCCCCACGCCGGTGGCCGCGCCTTGCAGCGGCTCGACTGCCGAAGGGTGGTTGTGGGACTCCACCTTGAACACCACCGCGAGGCCGTTGCCGATGTCGATGGCCCCGGCGTTCTCAGCGCCGGCCTGGGACAGGGTGCGGGACGAGCGGGTGGGCAGCATCCCCAACAGCGGACGGGAATGCTTGTAGCCGCAGTGCTCGCTCCACAGCGCGCCGAACATGCCCAGTTCAACCGGATTGGGCTCCCGGTCCAGCCGGTCGACGATCATGTCGTACTCGGCCGGCGAGAGGGCGATTTCGTCGAGGATTTCTTTGCTGACGGGCAACGGATGATGCTCCTCAAAAAATGTCGGAATGGGTCCCGGTACGCTCCCGGTAGATGGTATTGGCGTCTTCAGTCCATATCAAAACTCAGTCGCCGGCGATGTGACACTCCAAACGGCCGGCCCAGTTGCCGACGAGCCGATGACGCCGGGCACTACGGGGGAGCGGCACGCCGTCAGCCAGCATATCGATAAGCTGCCACATACGGTCTGTGTCCAGTCCCCGTCGGATACCCCGTCCGACGTCCCGGCGAAAGGACGCGCTGCTGATGACCTCCTTACTCATTCACAAGATCTTCTTCAGTATCGTTCTCCAAATACGCCTTGAGCTCAGCCACGCTGTTATGCCGAATGCCGCCGCCTTCATCAATCTCTTTCATCGCGGCAATGCTCTCAGCGTTTGGCCACTTGCCGAAGGCCAGGCAGCAGGTGACGTGAGGTATTTCAAGCCAGGCGTCGCCCCCGGCTTCGTATTCCTCCACGATGTGCTGGTAAAAGTCAGCAATCGCATCTTCGGGAGTTAGCCCCAGCTTGGCCAGCGCTTTTTCCGCTTCCCGCTTCAACTCCGGGGAGATACGCACATTCACAACTTCGGTCTCGGTCATGGTTCACCTCGCAGCCTTGCCTATCCGATTATACGACACCTACCCGATAATCCCGCCCACGACCACCACCGCCACGCCACTGACCGCCATCAAGGTGCCGATCACCAACTCTTTGGTTACCGTTTCGCTCTGCCGCAGGAACAGTCGCGCCATTATCAGGGTGACCAAAGGGTTGCACGAAACGATGGGCGCGATGACCAGTATGTTGGAACCCTCACGAGTTACGGCGAAGTACAAGGACATCACGGCGCAGGCCGCTGCAAACCCGGCCAGAAATATGAAGACGGGCGCCCAACCGGCGCTGGCGGCTTTCTGCGCTGCCTCCCGTCCGAACACCGGTGACAGCAACAGCGTGGCGAAGAACATACTGCCGGCAGCCATGATCAACGGCGACCCGAACTGCAGGCTCAACACCCTGCCGCTCAGGGTCGATGCTCCATAACATGCCGCCGCCAGTATTGCTAGCCCGTATCCTGCCACGGATTTCCAATCGCGGCCCCAGCTTTGGCGCAGAAAATTGCCGCCGGTCATTGCCAGTCCAGATACAACAACGACCGTACCGATACCCAGCAACACGTTCAGGTGCTCGTTGAAACCGGGCACGCCGAGGCGGGTGAGCGTGATGGCGTACAGGGCGGAAAACAGCGCGGCGCTGCCTACGATGGGCGTTACCCGCGAGGCTCCGATCAGGCTGATGGCAATGTACTGCTGGGAGCGTCCTCCCATGTAGGTCAGGATGCCGTTGCCAAAGAGCCAGGCCATGGCTATGGCCGGCAAGGCAACAATCGCTTCAAATTCGAACGCCAGCGCCAGCGTACCTGCCAGGAGGGTTGAGCCCACCAGGGAGACCAGCGACGCCGGCATGGGTCGCATAGCCCGCATCCCCAACCGCGCCAGCACCGCGGAACTGCCAAACCCCAGCACGGCGATGCCGGCCAATCCCAGCGACAGCAGCATCCCTAATGACTGGCCCACGCGTCGATCATTGAGCCGAAAATCAGGTTCCCGTCATCCGAACCCAGCAGCAACTCGCAACTCCGCTCGGGGTGGGGCATCATACCCAGCACATTCCGGCCTTCGTTGATGACGCCGGCAATGTTGCCTACGGAACCGTTCGGGTTGGCAGCCTCGGTGACCGCGCCGCCCGGTTCGCAGTATCGGAACAGTATGCGGCCCTGTTCCTCAAGTTGGGCGATGGTGGCGTCGTCGGCGTAGTAGTTTCCCTCTCCGTGTGATACCGGCACAGCTAGCGCCTGTCCGGCGTTGCAGCGGCTGCTGAACGGCGTGTCCACCCGTTCCGGCCGCAGGTGCGTCCACTGGCAGCGGTATTCCAGATGCCCGTTGCGGCGCAACGCGCCCGGCAGCAGGCCGGCCTCGCACAGGATTTGGAACCCGTTGCAGATGCCTATTACCAGCCCGCCGGAAGCGGCGAACTCGCGCACCGCGGCCATCACCGGGGAAAAACGGGCAATGGCGCCGGCCCGCAGGTAGTCCCCGTAGGAGAACCCGCCCGGCACTATTATGGCGTCGTAACCGGCGACGCTTTTCTCTTTATGCCAGACGTAATCGGCGTCCTGCCCGAGGACACCGCTCACCGCGTGATGGCAGTCGGTATCGCTCCAGGTGCCGGGGAAAACCAGGATGCCGAAACGCATACGATGGGTCAGCCGCCCGTTTCCAGCAGTCGTGAGACGATGGCGTTGACCTGGCTGCCGTCGGCCTTGCCCCGCACCTGGGGCATGATGCGTCCCATGACCTTGCCCCGGTCGCCGGGCCCGGAAGCACCGGTATCGGCAATGGCTTGACGGGCCAGAGCTTCGATTTCGTCGTCGGCCAGCTGTTCGGGCATGTATTCGAGCAGAATGGCCAGGGATGCTTCCTCTTGCGCCACCAGGTCAGCCCGTCCGCCTTGTCCAAACATCTCGATACTCTCGCGGCGGTCTTTGACCTGCTTGGCCACTACGTCTGTAACGCCGGTTTCGTCCAGTTCCTTGAGGTTGTTCTTTTCGGTCAGTTGGATCTGGCTTTTCAGGAATCGCAAGGTACCCAGCCGGTCCCGATCACGGGCGCGCATGGTATTGCGGATGTCCTCTTCCAGTCTTTCCTTTATGTTATCCATCGCGCTGCCGCCTTTCGCCAATGCCGCAATTGAATACGTGCCTCTCCTGAGGCTAACGAGTGAGACAATGCTACAACGACGCTCCGCGCCGGCGCAACCGTGCTATACTGAAGTCGCGGGCCGAAGTGGCGGAATGGTAGACGCGCCGGTCTCAAAAACCGGTGGGATAATATCCCGTGTCAGTTCGACTCTGACCTTCGGCACCAGGTTCGCAGTTGCCTACTCAAAAACAGCTCCAAACGGGGTCGTTTTGGCCATTGTGTCGACCAAATGCACAATCACCCACGATGGCGGCCACTGGCCAGTACGTTTTTCGCAGACCAGGCGCGTCCGGGTTGGCTAATGGTGTGGTATTCCCATCCTGGTCGCTAGTGTGGTGTATCCGTAGTTCGTCGGAAATAAAGTGCTGACTTGTGCCTTTGTGCCACTCCGCTCCAAGAAGAAAACCGTTTTCCTGTCTTGGTGGAATGCCTCAGAGTAATACGACGAACTACGAATACAGGACACTAGCACTTCCCATTGGGCATCGGTCAAATCGCTGGGATAAGGTTTTCTGCTCATGCTCCCAGCCTAATGCCCTTCCTGCCCTCACCTCAAGAACCCTTGACGCCACTTTAGACCATTGTCACACACCCTCTTAGAAACTATCTCAAAACAGTAGTCGGTGCTGACGGCGGTACCAGAGCAGGGCGCAGGCCAACTGGATGAGGCCCACGTAGTTGGATGCCTTCTGGTCGTAGCGCACCAGTATCGTCCGGCACTTGGACAGCCAGCCTAAGGTGCGCTCCACCACCCACCGGCGGGCAGGAAAGGTCTGCTCTCCCCAGCGGTCCAGCTTCTCCTCCCCAATGCGCCGGATGTGCGGACAGTACTGGAAGGCAGCAACGGTCCCGTGGCCGGTGGGATTGTCATACCCTTTGTCCAAGCACAGGTTGTCCAAGCACAGGTTGTCCAAGCACAGGTTCTGGGTGCCTTCCGGGCGCGCCACTACGATGCTCTCCAGGGTCGGCCTCAAGAGTTTCGTATCGTGCACATTGGCTCCAGCCACCGCCACGCTCAGGGGTCCGCCCGCCGCGTCGACCAGGATGCTCTGCTTGCTCCCCGCTTTGCCCCGGTCGGTGGGGTTGCGTCCAATGGCGCCCCCCCCCCCAAACGAGCCTTGCCCATGGAGCAGTCCGCCGACTGCCATTCCCAGTCCACTCCGCCCAGTTCTGCGCAGCCCTCCACCAGAACAGCCCAGATGCCCTCCAGCACTCCAAGCTCCACCCAGCGCTGGAAGGTCCGGTGAATAGTGCTGTCGTCTCCCAGTTCCCGGGGCAGACGGTTCCACTGGCAGCCACTGCGCATCCGGAAGATGATGCCGTCCAGCATCCGCCGGGGGTCGGCGCGTTTGCGCCCCGTACTCTGGGGTGGGTCCATATCCAGGATCACCGGGTGAATCTGCTCCCAGAGATGGTCCGGAATCTCCCAAATCGTCGCCAGAGTTTCGTCCTTTCCCATCGTCCACCCCCACACTTTTCCCTATCCTAACCCATGCCAATTCCCCATCCCATCAGTTCATCTGCCTTTTGAGATAGTTTCTAATACTACAGCCGCAGATTAAGAGCGGGTAGAATTAGGGGCAGTCAAGCAGTGTGAGGTGAGACGGTGGCGGTTGAGATGGCTGATGCGGCGGAAGTGGCCCGGTGGGCTGAGGGCATCGCGGGGGTGCCTGAGTGCATCGCGGGCCGGTTCCGGCGTGCGGAGCCAAGGCGACGGGCGCTGGAGTAGCGGCGGGGGCTGCTCAGTTCCGTAGAGCGCCAGAATGGCGGGCAGTTGGCGGAGCCGGCGGGGGATGCCACTCCGGACGGGGTGCAGCGCCTGCTATCCAGCTACCGGTGGGACGCGGACCAGGTTCGAGCTGACCGCAGGGACTAGGTGGTCGAGCATCTGGGCGCCGCCGACGGGGTGCTGGTGGTGGACGAGACCGGCTTCCTCAAGAAGGGGAGCCAGAAGGGGAGCCAGTCGGTGGGGGTGCCGCGACAGTACCGCGGCACCGCGGGGCGGATCGAAAATTCCCCAGTGGGAGTATTCCTGGCCGACGCTGGCGCCCGGGGCCGGACCCGGCTGGACCGGGAGTTGTAGCTGCCTCAGGTATGGGTGGCGGACCGGGAGCGACGCCGTGCCGCCGGGGTGCCGGAGCATGTCGAATTCCGCACCCAGCCGCAGTTGGCCCAGCGGATGCTGGAGCGGGCGGTGGGATCGGGAATTCCCCGCGGCTGGGTTACTGGAGACGCGGTCTACGGCAGCGACCGCAACCGGCGGCGGTGGCTGGAGGCGGAGGGCATCCCCCAGGTGCTGGCCCTCAAGAGCAACGAGCAGCTGTGGGCCGGGACCGAAAAGGGGCCCCGCCAAGTGCGGGCCGATCGTTTGGCGTCGTGGGTTGACGAAGCGGGCGGGCAGCGGCTGCGCGCGGGGGACGGCGCCAAGGGTCCCAGATTTTATGACTGGACCACCGTGGCGATAGGGCCCCGGCGGGAGCCGGGCCAAGCGTACTGGCTGCTGGCCCGGCGCAGCATTGCCCAGCCCGCTGAGCTGGCCTACTACGTTGGCGGCGGCCCGTCCGGTACCGCAATGGCGGAGTTGGCGCCGGTGGCGGGCCGCCGCGGGGCCATCGAGGAATGCTGCGAGGCGGCCCAGGGACCGGTGGGACTGGACCAGTACGAGGTACGCAGCTGGGATGGCTGGTAGCGCCACATCACCCTGGCGATGTTGGCTCACGCTTACCCGGCGGTGCTCAGGTATCAAGCCACCACACCGGGATGCCGGCCGGAAAGGGGGGCGGTCCCGGCCGGGACCGGAGCCTGATCCCATTGACAGTCCCCGAGGTGCGTCGGCGGCTTACCCGCCTGATCTGGACTCCAAACCGGTCTGCTGATTTCGTTCTGTCCTGGTCCCAGTGGAGACGGCGACATCAAGCCAGAGCGCAACAAAGCCACTACCAACGTCGATTATCCCAACTGGTAACAGTAGTGCGGCTGTAGTATTAAATGTCCAACAACGCAATTCTCAGCCTGGAACAGGCCCAGAACGCGATCACGGCGATGATCGCCGATTTCAACCGGGACCCTGACCGCCGCAAGGTAGATATGGCCGTGGCGGACGATGCCGGAAACCTGCTGGTATACGCCCGCATGGACCGGTGCCTGTCTCCCACCTTCGCCATTCGCAAGGCCTGCACCCCTGCGGTTCGCGCCGTGGACACCGCTGCCGTGGCCGAGCAACTCAGCAGCACGGGCAGGTCGCTTGAGTTCTTCGGGGATCCCCAGTTGATAGCGCTCACGGGGAGAGTCGCCATTTTCCACTAGTACTACAGTCGCGCTTACTTTTGGTAGGATAGGCCCATGATTACTGTTGAGAGCGGAGGAGTTGGAAATGGGTCAGACATTACTGGAGCGAGAGGATGTGCTGGACTGGGAGGTTGGGCTCCAGGCGCTGCACGGGCGTATCGCGTCGCGTTTCAGCCGCAGTGAGTCTCGGCAGCGGGCGCTGGCGTACCTGCAAGGATTGCTGGGGTCGGTGGAGCGCAAGAACGGGTGGCAGTTGGCCGAATATGCTGGCGACGCCACCCCCGACGGGGTGCAGCGGTTGCTGGCGGTGTACCACTGGGACGCGGACCAGGTGCGGGACGACCTGCAAGGGTACGTGGTGGAGCATCTGGGCGACCCCGGCGGGGTGCTGGTGGTGGATGAGACGGGGTTTCTGAAGCAAGGCCAGAAGTCGGTGGGGGTGAAGCGTCAGTACAGCGGCACGGCGGGGAAGGTGGAGAACTGTCAGATCGGAGTGTTCCTGGCCTATGGCAGCCGACGGGGCGCGGCCTTTCTGGATCGGGAGCTGTATCTGCCCCAGGAGTGGGCGGAGGATGTGGAGCGACGGCGGGAAGCGGGAGTGCCCCAGGACGTGGTCTTTCATACCAAAGCACAACTGGCTCAGGAGATGATCGCCCGCGCGGTGGTGGTTGGGGTGCCCTTTGCCTGGGTAACTGGGGATACGGTGTACGGCAATGACCGGAAACTACGGCGGTGGCTGGAGGAGCAGGCCCTGCCCTACGTGCTGGCGGTGAAGAACAACGAGCCGCTGTGGGCGGATACGGAGGATGGCTCAGCACAGGTGGCAGCCCGTGAACTGGCCCAGCAGATACCCGATGACCGGTGGCAACGTCTGAGCGCTGGTGAGGGCAGCAAAGGGCCGCGCCTCTACGATTGGGGTTGGTTGCCGATACGACCCTGGTCGGAGCCAGGTCAGGGGCATTGGCTGCTGGTGCGTGCTTGGTCAAGGGTTCGGGCATCGCCGATCCTGAGGAGCTGGCCTACTACGCCTGTTTTGGCGCAGCGGAAACGCCGCTGGCGGAACTGGTGCGCGTGGCTGGCACCCGGTGGATCATCGAAGACGCCTTCAAGGAGGCCAAACAGGAGGTGGGGCTGGATGAGTATGAGGTGCGCCTGTGGGTCGGCTGGCACCGGCACATCACCCTGGCCATGCTGGCCCATGCCTTTCTGGCGGTAATCCGGTCCTATGCCGCCGGTGGCGACGGTAAAAGGGGGATAGGTTCCCGGGAGAACTCATCCCGCTGACCGTGCCCGAGGTCAGACGGTTGCTGTGCCGGCTGCTGTGGCTGCCACGGGGCAGTCCCAGATTGACCATCCATTGGTCAGGCTGGAGACGGCGGCACCAGGCCCGGGCCATGCAATGTCACTACCGGAGACACCTTCAGACACCTGTTCCTCAAGCGCGACTGTAGTACTAGGGGGCGGTGGTCGGCGCCAGCGGCGTGGACGGCAATGCATCGCTGTATCTCTACCAATTTACGTTTGAATGCTGCTAATTTTTCAGGCTCCCGAGCCAATTGTTTCGCTTTTCTATCGTTTTCTACAAGTCTGTATGGTCGGGCCACCAAGCCTTTCGGTCCTGATATTGGACCATGGCTTCGTCGACTGCGTCCTCAGCTGCCTTCATGGCGCTCCAAACATCGGGAAATCCCTCGAAGATGGTGGCCCGCATACGCAAGTGGTCCTGCGAAGATGCAGTGGCCTGCCAGCTGATAACCGTTGGTGCTAGTTAATATCAGAGGACGAATTGGGCAATGGAGCGATGGATGCGTCCGTTTTCGTCCGGTTCCAGTCCATCCCACTGCACCAGTATGTTGAAGGCGGCCATCAGGTAACTCAGATGCGCCTCAAATCCTCGCCAGGTGTTATGACGCATCTCCTTGCTGCCCCACACCGTGGTCATCATGGAGAAGGTGGTTGCCACGATCATCCGCACGTTCCATTGGCCGCGACGACACCGTTTCACGTTGTCTGGGTCGCCTTTGGCGCGGTGCAAGCCGGTGTCGGTCAGGATGATCATCTGGCCGTCGTAGCAGGCCAACAGGGGTAAGAACCGCTGGTCATGGACGTTGGCAGTGGCGCAGTCCCAATCCACAATCAGCCCCAATTTGTTGAGCACGACGCAGAGTTTGCCGCCCACGATCCAGCGATGATTGGACTTGCCGCGCCGGCCCACCTGATGGAGCTGACGCCCCGCCCTTACCGGATGGCCCAGTGCGATGCCATAGCTGTCGGCCACGCCCAGGATGGTGGGCGGAGCCAGGAAACAGCCGGTCCAGCAGGCTTTGGCTTCCAGGCGGCGGAAGCGGCGGGTGCGCTCGGGCAGCTGGGGAAAGAGGTCTCCATAGTTGTGCCGGAGCCAGTCGTAAAAGGCGCGGCGGCTGACGCCCTTGATGGCGTAGCGCGCTCCGATGGTGATCACTTCGCCCAGGGAGCGGACCGCTTGGGGATGATGGGGAAGTTCGGGCAGGGCATCGTCGATCCGGCAATAGAGTTCGGTGATAAAATCGGTGATGTTCACGGGGTTCCTCCGCTGTCGAGCGTATCAACTTACAGCATAAGGAACCCTGTGGCGTTTTCAATATCATCTCAAACTAGCACCAACGGTTGATAGTGTCGTAGTTGACGAAGACCCGCGCTACACAGTCTCCGTCTGCGGTCAAATATGCTTCCATAAAGTCCCGGTGGTCACGTGAACCCATTTTCCATTCCATAGTCGGGAATACCTCCTGTGGCTGCTGGCGCCTACCAACAGTCCTATCGTCATAACAGTGAGACGAGGGTATCGTCGTCGTCTCGCTCGGTCAACTGGTCGGAGATCAACGACTTCTACGCGCTCACCTTAGACGGAGACTGTCTGTGGATTTTGATTTTGTGCCGGTTGGTCTTTGATATTTGCCGAGGTACATGAAGTGAGCCGGTACACGGCGCGTACCCGCATCGAGAACGCGCGACGGCAGTCACACGCATCCAACTGTCTTGAGGCCGTTACGGTGGTGAACCAAGGTCGGCCAGCTATCGGACCTGAGTCAACCAACCCCATGCCCGAGAACAAGGCGTCGTGCATGTTTTTTGTTGGTTCGTCACGCGATAATTCTGGGAAAGTGCTGCCAGCGGCTCTTCGTCCCAGGTCGAGCCGCATCGACGAAATACGGCAATACAGCCAATGGCCGTCGGCATCGTCCTTTGCCACCAGATTCTGAAAGCCTTGGTTTGTTACGACGGGATGCTCATTGATGGCAGCACCACCAACCGTTGCTCGTCTCGTCAGCAAGACACATCCGGAGGTCAGTATCTTGATGCCGACCGCAGCTAACCCGCCTCTGCCATGATTTCGTTGGTGGTTGTCAGGTATTTTCCTGGCATCGGGTTTATTTCCGACGGAACCACTCACAGTATCGAACCGCTCGAAACTCGCTACGGTCTATTGAAAGAGTCCTGCCGCCTATCATTCAGGCAATTTCATCTGCCCGGGCTACCCGCCAGCCGTGGGGCAGTTTAGTATGGACGCTTTAGCGGACGGTGCTCATCGGGAGGGGTCCAAGCACCGCAGTTCGCCGGACCAATCAAGGATACGGCGGTCTGCGGTCACCAGTTGGTGGCCGTTCAATGCGGTCGGCCGGGTCGGCGTGGAAATCGGCCAGGGAGTTGGCACGTATACCGATCTCGCCGTCCACGGGGATTTCGATCAGGCCTTGGCCCAACTGCTCCAGCCGCCACCGGTTCACGTCGCCCGGATAGCCGATGCGGCCTTTCTCGCGCAGCATCGCCATTTCCCAGAATGAGATGGCCGACATGGCGACTTCCGCGGCTTGCCAGGCCCGTTCAATCTCAGCACGAGCCACCGGCCCAAGCTTAGGGTCGCCGGCCCTCAACCAGAGGGCGGCGTGGGTGTCCAGCAGGATCATGGGTTGAGCACCCGATCCGGGTCGGACTGGGCGTCCCATTCGACATCGATGGGGGAGATGATGTCGCCCAGGATTATCAGCCGGCCTTTGTCGATGCCGAACAGGGACTTGGGCCGCTCGTGGTAGGCGGTCAGCTTGGCCACGGGCTTGCCGGCCTTGGTGATGACGATCTCGCCGCCGTTCTCGGCCACCTCGTCCATCAGCCCCAGGCACTTGGCCTTGAACTCGGATGCCTTCATCGTCCGGCTCTGGCCGGCGTCACCGCTGTTGGTGGTCATGGTCAACGCTCCAATGGGATGGGTGTGGCTACCATCACCCCATTATATAGTGGTCATGACCATGGTCACCGACGTGAGAACAGGAGCGAATTGCTAACGTTACCTGATAATCAAGAACCGATCCCGGATCGATTTTCGGGAGTCCGATCAATCTCAGGGTACCCACTTTCCGCCAACCTATCGTTGCGAGCGAAGCAACATCACCCCGTACTTGATAATGGGGTGGCAATCTCGTTGCCGGAGGAGTCGGCGCCCATTCAACGGGATCGCCAGGAGCGGAGCGACGTGGCGATGACAAACTGGGTATGTGTGAGGATGGGACTCCCGCTCACGTCGCGATGGCCGGTATGTCCAGGTCCCTCACCAGGTTGGCGAATTGGGCCACTTCTTCGTCTAGCACCTGCTGCAGCGCGCCCAGTTGCTGGTCTATATCGGCGGATAGGTAATCAAAGACCTGGTACGTCTGCTGAGTGGGCGCAAAGTCGGCGTTGGCGACCACGGCGGTGAGTTCCGCCAGCTTGCGGTTGAGCTGTGCCGGCAGATCCAAACGGTCTCGGGCACCCCGGTACGCCGACTGGATCAGCACGTCTTCAATCTGCCCCAGTTCTTCCTTCACTGACTCCGCCGCGTCGCTCACCGTCTCCGCAGAGGCATGCCCCTCGGCGCGACTCACCCATTGCTCCACTTGCTGGCGGACCCGGCGCAGCTGGTTGATGCCGTCATGTGTCTCTGACACTTTGTCCCTGATCTGGATCAGGAACCGGAACTGGGCGTCCAGATCCTCCTGGCTGGCACCCACCCGGGGGTCCTTGACTATGCGGAAGGTCTGGGTCTGGGAGTCGGCGCCCACCTGCAGCGTCACCCGGTAGGTCCCCGGTGATGCCAGCGGCCCGACGACTGAGTCCTCGGTGGTCTTGTCTTCGGGCACCTTGCGGGCGGCCGGGTAGCGCATATTCCACACGAAGCGGTTCATCCCAAACTCGGCCGGCGCTCGGGGCTCAGGGGCATCCGCGCCGGCCTCCGGGGCGTTGCTGGAAAAGCTCTGTATGATGCTCCCGTCACCGTCCAGGATGCTCAGGGTTATTTCCTCCGGCGCATCCTTCAGGTAGTAGTGAATCATCACGCCGTCGAGCGGGTTCTCCCCGGCGTCCCACATCTTGCGCACGGTCTCGCCCGATTTCCCCAAGGACTCGCTGTAGGTGACGTCCGCGCCCAGCCCGGCGCGATAGATCTTGCCGGGAGCGGGTTTCCGATCCCGGAACGGTGTCCGGATGCGGTAGGTGTCCCGGGACCGCAATAGGGCGAAGGACTGGTCCGCCAGGGATGCCGTGAGTTGGTGGAGCTGGCTCAGGTCGTCCAAAATCCAGAAGGACCGCCCGTGGGTGGCGGCGATCAGGTTGTCGTCCTTGATCGCCAGGTCGTACACCGGCACCACGGGCAGGTTGGCCCGCAGCGGCTGCCACGCCTCCCCCTGGTTGAAGGACACGTACACCCCGGTCTCGGTCCCGGCGTAGAGCAGGCCCGGACGATTGGGGTCTTCCCGTATCACTCTGGTGTAGTCGTCCTGGGGCAGTCCGACGGTTATCGATGCCCAGGTCTGGCCGTAGTCGGTGGTCCTGTAGAGCATGGGGCGGGTGTCGTCCAGCTTGTAGCGAGTGGCCGCCAGGTAGGCCGTGCCCGGGTCGTGCGGGGACACCTCGATCATGCAGATGAGCGTCCACTCCGGCAGGTCGTCGGGTGTAACCGCAACCCACGTGATGCCTCCGTCCCGCGACAGGTGTACCAGCCCGTCGTCGGAGCCGGACCAGAAGACACCCGCCTCGTGTGGAGATTCCACCAAGGCAAAGATGGTCGCATAGACCTCGGCGCCGGACGTGTCCTTGGTGATGGGGCCGCCCGAGGGTTCCAGGGTGGAGGGGTCGTTGCGGGTCAGGTCCGGGCTGATGGCTTCCCAACTGTTGCCGAGGTCGGTGGTGCGGAACACCACGTTGCCGGCCACGTACAGGGTCTGCGGGTCGTGAGGCGAGAACAGGATGGGATAGGTCCACTGGAAGCGGTACTTCATGTCCTTGGCGCCCCATCCGGTGTACAGCTCCGGCCACACCGTGATGATCCGCACCTGTCCGGTGGCGTGGTCGTAGTGCAGCAGGTTGCCCCCACCGCCGGCCGAGCTGCCGATGGCCCCGGAGATGACGGTGTTGGGGTCCTGGGGATGTACGGCGATGTGCCCGCTTTCCGAGTTTCCCACGACGTAACAGTCGCCCCAGGGGATCGCCCCCTTGTTGGTGCGGGAGGGCACGCTGATCGCGGTGTTGTCCTGCTGGGTGCCGTACACCCGGTGGGGCAACTGGTTGTCGGTGGTCAGGTGGTAGAACTGGGCCGTGAGTTGGTTGTAGATGCTGGACCAGCTCTCCCCGCCGTTGAAGGTGACGCACGCGCCGCCGTCGTTGCCTTCGATCATCCGCAGGGGATTGTTGGGATCGATCCAGAGGTCGTGGTCGTCGCCGTGAGGCGTGGTGACCCGGCTGAAGTTGCGTCCTCCGTCGACCGACTTCCAGCACTGGTAGTTGAGTATCCACACCGTGTCCGCGTTCTGCGGGTCGGCGAAGACATGCTGGTAGTACCAGGGACGCCCCTGCAGGTCGCGCTCGTCGCTGACCAACTCCCAGGTGTCACCACCGTTATCAGAACGGTACAGGCCGCAGTCCTCGGCCTCGATGGTAGCCCACACCCGCCCCGGCTTGGCGGGGGACACGGCGACGCCGATGCGTCCTTTGAGGCCGCTTGGCAACCCAGGGTTGTCGGTGATCTCGGTCCAGGAGTCGCCACCGTCCACCGACTTGAAGATGCCGCTCTCCGGCCCGCCGCTGATGAGGCTCCAGGGTGTGCGCCGGGTCTCCCAGATGGAAGCGTAGAGTATGCGCGGGTTGTTGGGGTCCATTGACAAGTCCGCGGCGCCGGCGTTCTCGCTGCGGAAGAGGACTCTCTCCCAGGTGTTCCCGCCGTCCCTGGAGCGGAAAACGCCGCGGTCATCGTTGGGGCCGTAGGCGTGTCCCAGCGCCGCAACGTACACCAGGTCCGGGTTGGCGGGGTGCACCCGCACGCGAGCAATATGCCGGGTATCGGATAGACCCACGTTGGTCCAGGTTTGGCCGCCGTCGGTGGAGCGGTACACTCCGTCTCCGTAGGTCACGTCGCCGCGGATGCAGGATTCCCCCATTCCGGCGTAGATCACGTTGTGGTCGGACGGGGCCACGGCGATGGCGCCCACCGAGGCGGTGTTGAAGTAGCCGTCGGAAACGTTCTCCCAATACGTCCCGCCGTCGGTGGTCTTCCATACTCCGCCAGCGCACGCGCCGAAGTAGAACACCATGGGGTTGACCGGATCGCCGGCCACCGCTACCACCCGCCCGCCCCGGGGCGGGCCGATGCAGCGCCACCTAACCCCGCCGAGCAGATCCTGGGGGACGAGCTCCTGATGATTGGAAGGAGCCGGGGCCTGGTCCCGTCGCGTTTCACTCGTCGTCATCGTAGCACCTACCTGTTCAAGGTCCGCACCTGCCGGGGAGTCTTGATGCTCATCGCCCAAGCTGATGCCAGTTGTGGAATTATCACCTCGCGTACCGGAGCGTGTCGAGGGATGCGCTCCAAGCTGGAGTTTGCGTGTTGTTTTTCACGGACTATAGGCCAGTAGACCAGCAACACAATTCCGCCTCCGTCTTTGGACCGGTCCCGAAACGGAAAGTTGTTGCTCCAAGCGACCGGTTTCCTCCGGTACTCAAAAATACCGTCCGCTCACGGCCCGGGTAATTCGTCTTTCCCGTCGGATACGGCGACCGATGCTCCCTTGATTCTTGGGGTCGGAGTTCGTCACTCAAACGCAAATTGAGCCTTGTCGAGAGAAAGGCTCGCCTAATCCCTCTGACCGCCACAATCTAAATTTTGTGGCATGAGCGCGATTTGGGTATTCCCGCGTCATTGGTCCACCGCGGTTGGTCGGCGGTTAGTCCACCGTGCCATCCGCGGTGGAGATGACATTGTACGAGCACGCCTTCATCGGGCGTAAGTCGCCGAATGTCATCAGTTTAAAGCCGTTGCGACCGCGGCCACCGCAATTGGTGGAACCGTCTCGCGTTCCGTTCCCGCCGTTACGCCGTCTCGCCATCGACGGGCGGAAAACACAAACACCAGCGCCGCCCATAGGGAACCCCTCCCATCGGCGGCGCATCATCAAAAATCCAAGGAGACTAAGCCCGAATCCACCGAAGGGAAACCGTGGCGGCGGTCAGAGGAGGGATGAGGGACCAGGGATCGGGCTGGCGGGGACCTGATGCCGATGAAATGGACGATGTGGGGCGTGGATGCCGGTCCAAAGAGATGTTGACGACCCGTAGTAGCGGCGCGGGAAGCGATTTTCAGCGCCGATCGCCGGCGGAGGCCATCAGGAGCCGAGCCTGGCGCGGCTGGGCCAGACAGTTAGGTAATCTGGTGGACAGGTCAGACGCCGCGGGCGTGGTCAAGAAGGGAGTGGCAGTGCGCGCAGTCTGGCCAGGGCGCTGCTGAACTGGTTTCGCCAGGGCCAGCCCTGGGGGAGATGCAAAGTGAGGCGGCGTGCCTTGCGGGTGAGGCGTCCGGCCAGGGAGAAGAAGCGCCTGCGCAGGGTCTTGGTGGTCGCCACCGGCTCGCCCAGCCCGAGGCGCGTGGTCCAGCGGGCCAGGTTGTGGGCCATCGTCTGGACGGCCAGCCAGGCGGCGTTGGCGGGGAAGCGGCCCGAGGGCAGGTGGTTGAGACCCACCCCGTACTTGAGGTCGCGGATGGCGTTCTCGATCTCGGCGTGGCGGCGATGATCGGCCTCCAGTTCCAGGGTGTCGCCGTCTCTATCGGTGATGAAGCCGTGATAGCTGTAGTCGACCAAGAGGGCCAGCTGGGAGTTGGGCGTGGGCTGCACCCTTCGGACGATGAGACGCACCGGCACAGCATCGGGCTCACTGGCGAAGGGAGTGTAGCTGGTTTCGGCCACGTCGGCGGCGCCCTCCATCCAGTAAGGGATGGGCGTCCAGTCCTCTTCAGGTATGGCTTCGATGAGATTGCGCAACTGGGCGTGCTGGCGGACGGTGATGGAGAAGCGGACCTTCATCTTGCGGCAGACGGCGACGATGTCGTGGTTGTAGAAGCCGCTGTCGGCCCGCATGGTGAGCGGTCCGGTGGCTCCGGCGTAGCGCACTCGCCTTACCGTCTCTCGCAGGAAGTGGGCCGCGCCGCGAGCGGTGTTGGCGCGTCCCTGGCGCAGCCGAGCCATCAGCACGTCGCCGGTGCCAGCGGCGACGGCGAACAGCGGGTGATAGCCCCGCTGGCCGGTGTAGGTGTGGCGGCGCGCCCCTTCCTTGGCCGGACCGTAGGTCTCACAGATGGTGGAGTCCAGGTCGATGGTCAACGGATCATCGCCCGGTCCGGCCCCGGCGCCCCAGGCTCGGGCCAGCGCCTCACGGCTCACCCGATCCAGCTGCCGCGCGTGGCCCCAACGGAAACTCCGCAGGAACGTACCCAACGTGGACGGCGCCTTGACCACACAGCCCAGCACCTGCTCGGTCCCGCCAGCGCGCAGCGCGTCGGCGTCGTCGATGCAGTCGCCACCGGCCAGGGCCGACGCCACCAGGGTCAGCATCTTGTCCCCAGCATTCGCACGACCCGGTGCATCTCCCAAGTCAACGTGGCGGTCCACCAGTTCGCCCAGACCCAGGTGATGGGCCAGCGTGACCGGCAGGATCAGTCCGGCGTTGGCCACCAGGCGGTGATCGTCGAAGGCGACCTGGATGCGCTCAAGGCGCTCAGGTGGTAGCATCCG
This sequence comes from Dehalococcoidia bacterium, assembly GCA_965197635.1. GTDB lineage: Bacteria > Chloroflexota > Dehalococcoidia > Lucifugimonadales > UBA3495 > Bin87. The sequence continues at coordinate 191,328 of CBDANN010000008.1, read as the reverse complement.
TTGGGTGCTCCTTGTTCCGGGTTGGTTTGGTGTCTCACAAACCATTATCCCCGAAGCCGGGAGCACTTTTTCAACCCTTCAGCACGACACCAACCTCATCCTTTCGGTGGATTGGGGCTAAGACATGATCAATCAGAACCACGACGCCATCAACTACTGCGAGAACTGCGACGTTGAATACATCGCTCCCGCCTCCGCCCCATGCCCGCTCTGCCCGCTGCAGGAAGCATTCAACGTCGCCTACGTCCGAGTCAGCCTCACCGAGCCGTTCAATCTGCTCACGGCCACGGAAGATTGGGAGATCGAGCAACTGATCAACAGCGCTGTCGCCGCAGACGATTGGTTCCTAACAAAATTCCGGCTCGCGTGTGCGGTTCGAGAAGGAACATGGCAAACCACTACGCCGCGTTGCTCCAGCGAGAGGGATACGACCGGGAGCGCCACAGGGCCGCCATCCAGGCGAGGAGAGAGGCCCGGAATGCTCATCGAGAAAAGCGAGAGCAAATCCAGAGAGAAGTCGCAGTAGTGAAGGCGAGACGCTCTCAGCACGGAAATGCATGCTCGTAACGGCACAACACACCTTTTCCTTGGCTGCACCGACGGTAACCTTCTCGCAAGTGGTAGGATTAGCGTGATCCGTCGTTACCTTAACCCCGCGCCGCGATTGCTGATTCATACTAATACTACAGTCGCGCTTGCCTTTGGTAGGATAGGCCCATGATTACTGTTGAGAGCGGAGGAGTTGGAAATGGGTCAGACATTACTGGAGCGAGAGGATGTGCTGGACTGGGAGGTTGGGCTCCAGGCGCTGCACGGGCGTATCGCGTCGCGTTTCAGCCGCAGTGAGTCTCGGCAGCGGGCGCTGGCGTACCTGCAAGGATTGCTGGGGTCGGTGGAGCGCAAGAACGGGTGGCAGTTGGCGGAATATGCTGGCGACGCCACCCCCGACGGGGTGCAGCGGTTGCTGGCGGTGTACCACTGGGACGCGGACCAGGTGCGGGACGACCTGCAAGGGTACGTGGTGGAGCATCTGGGCGACCCCGGCGGGGTGCTGGTGGTGGATGAGACGGGGTTTCTGAAGCAAGGCCAGAAGTCGGTGGGGGTGAAGCGTCAGTACAGCGGCACGGCGGGGAAGGTGGAGAACTGTCAGATCGGAGTGTTCCTGGCCTATGGCAGCCGACGGGGCGCGGCCTTTCTGGATCGGGAGCTGTATCTGCCCCAGGAATGGGCGGAGGATGTGGAGCGGCGGCGGGAAGCCGGTGTCCCGGAAGGGGTGGTCTTTCATACCAAAGCACAACTGGCTCAGGAGATGATCGCCCGCGCGGTGGTGGTTGGGGTGCCCTTTGCCTGGGTAACGGGGGATACGGTGTACGGCAATGCGATTGGTCAAAGATCGTGTCAACTGCGGCGATGGCTGGAGGAGCAGGGCCTGCCCTACGTGCTGGCGGTGAAGAACAACGAGCCGCTGTGGGCGGATACGGAGGATGGCTCAGCACAGGTGGCAGCCCGTGAACTGGCCCAGCAGATACCCGATGACCGGTGGCAACGTCTGAGCGCTGGTGAGGGCAGCAAAGGGCCGCGCCTCTACGATTGGGGTTGGTTGCCGATACGACCCTGGTCGGAGCCAGGTCAGGGGCATTGGCTGCTGGTGCGTGCTTGGTCAAGGGTTCGGGCATCGCCGATCCTGAGGAGCTGGCCTACTACGCCTGTTTTGGCGCAGCGGAAACGCCGCTGGCGGAACTGGTGCGCGTGGCTGGCACCCGGTGGATCATCGAAGACGCCTTCAAGGAGGCCAAACAGGAGGTGGGGCTGGATGAGTATGAGGTGCGCCGGTGGGTCGGCTGGCACCGGCACATCACCCTGGCCATGCTGGCCCATGCCTTTCTGGCGGTAATCCGGTCCTATGCCGCCGGTGGCGACGGTAAAAGGGGGATAGGTTCCCGGGAGAACTCATCCCGCTGACCGTGCCCGAGGTCAGACGGTTGCTGTGCCGGCTGCTGTGGCTGCCACGGGGCAGTCCCAGATTGACCATCCATTGGTCAGGCTGGAGACGGCGGCACCAGGCCCGGGCCATGCAATGTCACTACCGGAGACACCTTCAGACACCTGTTCCTCAAGCGCGACTGTAATATTAGAGGGTGTGTGACAATGGGCTAAACTCGTCCGGTCGGTTCTTGAGGTGAGAACCAGATGGTGGTTATGCTGGGCGGATGAATAGAAAAGCATATCCCAGCGATTTGACCGCTGCCCAGTGGGAGGAGTTGGTCCCACTGCTGCCGCCGGACACCACCAGAGGCCCTCCCAGAACTACGGGATCTGCGGGAGGTGGTCAACGGCATCCTCTACGTGCTGGGGGGCGGCATACCCTGGCGCCTGATGCCTCATGACCTGCCGCCCTGGGGCACGGTGTGGTGGTACTTCCGGAAGTGGCGGGATGACGGAACCTGGGAACTGGTGGAGGACGCCTTGCGCTCCCGGGTTCGGGAAGCGGCGGGCCGAGCGGCTACGCCCAGCACCGCCATCCCGGATTGTTCAAGGATCGACAGCCAATCGGTGAAAACCACGGAAAAAGGGGGCCTCGAGGCTACGACGCCGGTAAAAAGGTGGCTGGACGCAAGCGCCATATCGTAGTGGACACCATGGGATTGTTGCTGGCCGTGGTGGTTCATGCCGCCAGCATCCAGGACCGGGACGGCGCCCGGTTGGTGTTGGCCAAACTGTTGGGTCGATTTCCCCGATTGCAGGTCATCTGGGCCGACGCTGGCTACGCGGGTCGGCTGGTGGCATGGGCCTGGGCCACCGGCGGCTGGTTGCTCACCGTGGTGCGGCGCAAACCGGATCGCCACCACTTTGAGGTGTTGCCGCGCCGGTGGGTGGTAGAGCGTACCCTGGCCTGGCTGAGCCGATGCCGCCGGTTGAGCAAGGACTACGAGGAGCGCACGGAAAGCAGCGAAGCCTGGGTGCATATCGCCATGGTCCACCTGATGCTCAAACGGCTCCACCCCGCCTGAACCCCATTGTCACACACCCTCTTAGTACTACAGTCGCGCTTAATTCTGATAGGATGAGCCCATGAATACAGGTGAGAGGGGAGGGGTTGGAAATGGGTCAGACATTGCTGGAGCGAGAGGACGTGCTGGAGGAAGCGCTGGACTGGGAGGCTGGGCTCCAGGAGTTGCACGGGCGTATCGCGGGGCGGTTCAGCCGCAGCGAGTCTCGCCAGCGGGTTCTGGCGTACCTGCAAGGGTTGCTGGGGTCGGTGGAGCGCAAGAACGGGTGGCAGTTGGCCGAATATGCTGGGGACGCGACGCCCGACGGGGTGCAGCGGTTGCTGGCGGTGTACCAGTGGGACGCGGATGAGGTGCGAGACGACCTGCGGGGGTACGTGGTGGAGCATCTGGGCGATCCTGGCGGGGTGCTGGTGGTGGACGAGACGGGGTTTCTGAAGAAGGGGAGAAAGTCGGTGGGGGTGAAGCGGCAGTACAGCGGCACGGCGGGGAAGGTGGAGAACTGTCAGATCGGCGTGTTCCTGGCCTATGGCAGCCGCCACGGCGCGGCCTTTCTGGATCGGGAGCTGTATCTGCCCCAGGAGTGGGCGGCGGACGGGGCGCGGCGACGGGAAGCCGGTGTGCCCCAGGACGTGGTCTTTCATACCAAAGCGCAACTGGCCCAACAGATGATCACCCGCGCGGTGGCGGCTGGGGTGCCCTTTGCCTGGGTAACGGGGGATACGGTGTACGGCAATGACCGGAAGCTGCGGCGGTGGCTGGAGGAACAGGGCCGGCCCTACGTGCTGGCGGTGAAGAACAATGAGCCGCTGTGGGCGGACAGGGAGGGTGGCGCGGTGCAGGTGGCGGCGCGGGATCTGGCCCAGCAGATACCCGCTGACCGGTGGCAACGTCTGAGCGCCGGAGAGGGGAGCAAGGGGCCGCGCCTCTACGATTGGGGTTGGGTGCCAATAGGGCCCGGGTCGGAGCCGGACCAGGGGCATTGGCTGCTGGTGCGTCGCAGCATCGCCGATCCCGAGGACCTGACCTACTACGCCTGTTTTGGCGCAGCGGAAACGCCGCTGTCGGAACTGGTGCGCGTGGCGGGCACCCGGTGGATCATCGAAGATGCCTTCAAGGAGGCCAAGCAGGAGGTGGGGCTGGACGAGTACGAGGTGCGCCTGTGGGTCGGCTGGTACCGGCACATCACCCTGGCCCTGCTGGCCCACGCCTTTCTGGCGGTAATCCGGTCCTACGCCGCCGGTGGCGACGGTAAAAGGGGGATATGTCCCCGGGAGAACTCATCCCGCTGACCGTGCCCGAGGTGAGACGGTTGTTATGCCGGCTGCTGTGGTTGCCCCGCGGCAGTCCTGCCCTGTCCATCCACTGGTCAGGATGGAGACGGCGGCACCAGGCCCGAGCCATGCAGTGTCATTACCGAAGACGCCTTCAGAAACCTTCATCGCAAGCGCGACTGTAGTATTAGAGGGTGTTACCAAGGCGATGGGTGGTAGAGCGTACCCTGGCCTGGTTGAGACGATGCCGACGGTTAAGCAAAGACGATGAGGAACGAACGGAAAGCAGTGAAGCCTGGGTGCATATCGCCATGATCTACCTGATGCTGAAACGGCTCCAACCCGCTTGAACCCCTTTGCTACACACTCTCTAATATTACAGCCGCAGATGATGTGGTAGGTTGAGTCTATGACCGTTGATGCGAGGGGAGGTGTTGGTTATGGGCCAAATCGTACCGGAGCAGGAAGATGTACTGGATTGGGCGGAGGGTCTCCAGGCGCTGCACCGGCGTATTGCGGGCCGCTTTGGTCGCCGTGAGCCTCGGCAAAGGGCTTTGGCTTACCTGAAGGGGCTGCTGGGGTCGGTGGAACGCAAGAATGGGTGGCAGTTGGCGGAGTATGCTGGCGATACCACGCCCGACGGGGTGCAGCGTTTGCTGGCGACGTATCGCGGGATGCCGCTGGAGTGCGGGACGACTTGGGGGAGTACGTGGCGGAGCATCTGGGAGACCCAGAGGCGGTACTGGTGGTGGACGAGACTGGGTTTCTGAAGCAGGGGCAGAAGTCGGTGGGGGTGCACGACAGTACAGCGGCATGGCGGGGCAGGTGGAGAACTGCCAGATTGGGGTGTTTCTGGCCTACGGGAGCAAGTGCGGCCGGACCTTTTTGGATCGGGAGTTGTACTTGCCCCAAGAGTGGGCGGGGGGTTGGGAGCGGCGGCGGGAAGCCGGAGTGCCAGGGGAGGTGGTCTTTCGCACCAAGGGCCAACTGGCCCAGGTGATGATTGCCCGGGCGGTGGCGGCGGGCGTGCCCTTTGGCTGGGTCGCCGGAGATACGGTGTACGGCAATGATCGCCGGTTGCGGCGTTGGCTGGAGGAGCAGGGCCTACCCCATGTGCTGGCGGTGAAGAATAACGAGCCGCGGTGGGCTGACACGGAGCATGGCTCGGCGCCGGTGGAGGCGCGGCGGTTGGCCCAGCAGATACCGGAGGAGGATTGGCAGCGGCTGAGCGCGGGGGCGGGCAGCAAAGGGCCACGTCTTTATGATTGGGGACGGGTATCCATCCGGCCCTGGTCTGAGCCAAACCAAAGGCATTGGCTGCTGGTGCGTGCTTGGTCAAGGATCGGGCATCGCCGACCCCGCTGAACTGGCCTACTACGCCGGCTTCAGTCCGGCGGATGCGCCCCTGGCGGAACTGGTGCGTGTGGCGGGCACTCGGTGGATCGCGATTGGTCTAAAATCGGGATGCCTTCAAGGAGGCGAAGCAGGAGGTGGGCTTGGACCAGTACGAGGTGCGCCGCTGGACTGGGTGGTACCGCCACATCACCTTGGCGCTGCTGGTCCAGGCCTTCTTGGCGGTAACCAAGTGCTACGCCGCCGCTGGCGACGTAAAAAGGGGGCGGTGATTATGGCCGAATTGATCCCCATACGGTGCCCGAGGTGCGACGGCTGTGATGCCGCTTGTTGTGGCAACGCTCCCAGAGCGATGAATTTACGGTACGGTGGTCGCGGTGGAGACGGCGGCATCAGGCCCGGGCCTGGCAATCCCATCACCGGCGACGACTACAAAGCCTTTCCAATCATCTGCGGCTGTAATACTAAGCCAGAAACACCCCAATCTGGCAAGTTCTCCACCTGCCCCGTCGTGCCGCTGTACTGTCGCTGCACCCCCACCGACTTCTGCCCCTGCTTCAGAAACCCCGTCTCGTCAGCAGACCACCAGCGCCGCCTCCGGGTCTCCCAGATGCTCCACCAAGTACTCCCGCAAGTCATCCCGCACTCCAGCGGCGTCCCTGCGATACGTCGCCAGCAAGTCTGCGCCCCGTCGGGCGTGGTATCTCCAGCATACTCCGCCAACTGCCACCCATTCTTGCGTCCCACCGACCCCAGCAACCCCTTCAGGTAAGCCAAAGCCCTTTGCCGAGGCTCACGGCGACCAAAGCGACCCGCGATACGCCGGTGCAGCGCCTGGAGACCCTCCGCCCAATCCAGCACATCGTCCTGCTCCGGTACGGTTTGGTCCATAACCAACCCCTCCCCTAGCATCAATGGTCATGGACTCAACCTATCACATAATCTGCGGCTGCAATACTAGGCCGTGTAATGGGTTTCGCGTATACTCCGGGCATCCTGTCAATTTTTACCTTTGTGCCGCTTGTCGGTCCATTGTTCTGGTTATTGCGTTTTGTTTGGACGCTGGTGGCGGTTACAGTTGCCGTGCGTCAGGCGCTAGAATTCCAAGGCACTGGCCGGGCCGTGCTGGTGGTGATATTGACCGGCATTATCGGTTTCATACCGCTGATTATCATCGCGGTGATCGAGAGTTTGATATCGAGAGCCGTAGCATGACGAGATGCTTCGGCCCAATTGCTGGCTCAGATGGGGCAATTTATCCTGCGGCACCCCTTATTGGAAGGCTAGTCATGCGAGACAAATGGGTAATCCGCGAGGCGGTTTGGACGGCGCTGGAAACTGCCCGCGTGGTGCGCGGCAAAACGGTGCACGATAAAATCCCGCATTTCCTTGGCTGCGAGGACGCGGCGGCGTTGGCGTCGGAGTTGCCGGAATGGCAGTCCGCCCACGCCATCAAGAGCAATCCGGACCAGGCGCAGCGCCCCCTCAGGCGTCTCGCGTTGGAACGGGGCAAACTGCTTTACATGGCGGTGCCCAGGCTGAAAGATGAGCGGGTGTTCATTGAACTGGACCCCAGCCGGGCCGAAGTTGAACCGGCGAAAGCGTCCACGATTGCCGGGGCGTTCAAAGTTGGCAAACCCGTGTACGTGTCCGAGATGCAGCCCATTGACTTGGTAATATCAGGCTCGGTGGCGGTTAACCGCAGGGGAGTCCGCATCGGCAAGGGTGGCGGTTTCGCCGATTTGGAGTACGGGTTGGCGGCAGCGGCGGGTGTGGTGCGGCCGGGCACGCCGGTCATTAGTACCGTGCATCCGATGCAGGTGCTCGATGAAGATTTGCCGTGGACGCAGCACGACGTGCCGCTGGATATCGTCGTTACCACTGACGGAGTTATACGGTGCGATGGCGGGGAGGATATACCCCGACCGAAGGGCATTTACTGGGAAGACCTGGACGAGCGAAAGATACGCTCCATACCGTTGCTGGTGAAGTTGCGGCAAGAAAATGGCGGTCAAGTATAAGGCGACGAGATAGGCGTTATATCGCGCAACAATAACGATTTTTGTTGGTTTGCCTGTATAATCCCGGCAAAACACGCGGCTGGGCCCGCAAAAAGGGAGGAACTGAGAAATGACGCAACAAGCGATGCACGCGCAGATGGGCGGCGAAACCGGAGGAGCGGAGGAAATGGTCGCGGCGGGAGTAGTGACCTTCGGGCTGGAGTACCGGACGAACGTGGGCGCAATGGACGATGAGGGCATCTGCATCCACGTGTACGGGAACGATGTCGAGGACGAAGACAAGGAGCTGCTCCGGTTCGACTGCTTCCGCATCGGTCCGCACTACCACTACCGGAACCGAGCCGTGGCGAAGAACGAGCGGTTGGAACTGGACTTCACCGCCGAGGGTGATCCTCTGGCCTGGACGCTGGACAAAATTCGCAATCGGCTGCCGATAATGCTGCTGCGGTGCGACGCGGAATCCACTGCGCGCACCGTTGACCAAAGGGACGTTGAGGCGGCATTGCCGCACATCGTGGCCTGGGCGGAGACCAAGACGCACAATCGTGGGTAGACCGTAGGGATACTCGCTACACACCGGGCGATGAACAACGGGTTCGGCCTATCAGTTGCCGAACCCGCTTTAATTCATTCAGGCGGCGTTGCCCGAACCGTTGCCGTCTCTTCGTTCCAGCAAGTCGAGCAGGCGCGCCGTCAGCAGTTGGTTCTGCTCCATCAGGGCCGCGAACATCTGTTGACTTTGCTCGCGTTGAGCACGGGCTTCTTCACGTTCCGCACGGGTCGCTTCGCGTTCCGCACGGGTCTCTTCCAGGAACTGGTCTATGCGGGTTTCCCACTGGCGGCGTTCTTCGGTGCGTTCCTTGCTTTCCTCGAATTTGAAAAACATATCAATCGCTCCTATGAACGCGGCTATGCCCATCGTGGCCGCGGTATTGGTAACTGACGCCGAAAAGGTGTCCGGTAAGTCTCGGCTTCCTTCACTGTAGATTCTGATTGTGGCGTATAGTACGGACACTGCAATTGCCAATGCCACAGACAGATAAGCTGATCCCAATACCGTTAGCCGTAGCTTCATCCAAATTATACCCTTTGTCGGAAGTGCGGAGCAGTCGTGTTATACCAACGCTGCCACGCCCTGCCACACCAGCAAGATACCCACCACCAGCAGGGTCAGGCCCATCGCCAGTATCAGCAGGTTCAAGTTGACCCTGCCGGTGAGGTTGGCTCCCAAGTAGCTGCCTATCATCGCCACTGGCCCCATCATGGCCAGCACTACCCAATCCACCTGCCCGTGAACGACGTGGCCGATCCAGCCGGCCGCGCCCATCACGAAGCCGATGAAGAGGTTGGTCCCAGCGGCGATGCGCGGGTCAACACGCAGGATGCGGATCAGGGCCGGCAAGCGGATGCTGCCCAAAATTAGGCCCACCGCTCCGCCCAGCATCCCCACGGCAAAACCGATACCGCCCTCGGATGCCACACGAACCGGCGTGAACAGCCCTGGCGATCCTTCCAATCCCTGTCCGAACAACGCGCCGCTGGATTGACCGGAGCGGATCCGGTTGCGGGCGATGATGAGAAACTCCACGCCCTGCCAGAAGACCAGTCCGCCGGCCAGGGCGATGAGCAGATGCTCCGGCGTGCGGTCGCTGAACCAACCGCCGATGAACGCGCCGATGAAGGCCGGCACGCCCATGGTCAGCACGATGCGCAGGTTGACCCGGCCGGCCCGCAGGTGGCGTATCGTGCCGGCTAGGGACGCCAGGCTGCTGACCAGTATGTTGGTCCCGCCAGCGGCCGGGGCCGGCATTCCGAGCAACAACATGGCCGGCAGGCGCATGGTGCCCAGGGCCAGGCCGACGAAACCGCCCAGTATGCCCACCAGGAAGGAGATGACCGCCAACAGGATAGCGTGCCAGACCAGTACGTCGGAGGGCAAACCAAGGTCGGAGAGGGCCATGGCTGGAACCGATTATGCCGTTGCGAGGAGGGCGGCGACTTGGCAATCTCTCTGGCGTCGCCGCAACCATCCGCATCGCGACGAGATTGCCACGCTACGCTCGCAATGACGGGGGTGGTTACGGCTGCCCGACGGCTTCGGCGACGCCGACTTCTTCCATCAGCTCTGTGATTTGCCGCCAGGTCTCGTCCTCAATGAAGATACCGTTTTCGCGGCGCTGCAACTCCGTCCGGTACTCGATTTCGCCGGGGTAGTAGATCTCGCTGAAACCTGGCGCCGGCGGGGAGGTTTTGACGAACTCGGCGAACTCGGTCATCTCCTGCTTGAAGTCGTCCAACGGGCGGAACTTCGCCACGTCGAACACGGCGAGGAAGCAGCCGTCGTTATGGCGGGCCTGGGGGTCGATGCCGAAGCCCAGGCCGGTGAGCAGGCCGGAGAACATCTCAACCATGAAGGACAGGCCGAACCCTTTGTGACCCTGGTCGGCGCCCACGGGCAGGATGGCTCCGCCGGCGGAGTAGTCGTTGGGGTCGTTGGTGGGGTTGCCGTCCTTATCGACAATCCAGCCGGTGGGCACTTGCTCGCCGCGATTGCGGGCCAGGCTGATTTTGCCGGCGGCGACGGCGGAGGTCGCCATGTCCAGCAGCACCTGGCCGGGCAGGTTGCTGGGGACGCTGATGCAGATGGGGTTGGTGCCCAGGCGTCGGGCGCGGCCGCCGAAGGGGGCCACGGCCTTGGGGCCCGCGCCGGAGTCGGCGGTGAGCAGGGCGATCATGCCTTCCTGGGCGCACATAGTGGGGTAGTCGCCCAGGCGTCCGATGTGGCTCTGGCGGCGGATGGTGAAGGCGGCGACACCGTTCTCCTTGGCCTTGGCGATGGCCATGCGGGTGGCCTTTTCGGTAACGACGAAGCCGAACCCCCAATGCCCATCCACTACGGCGGTGGTCGGCGTCTCGCTCAGCACCTCAAAGGGCGCGCCGGGCACGATGTGGCCCCGGTCAATGCGCTCGCAGTACTCGGGGATGTGGATGACGCCGTGAGAGTCGTGCCCGGTCAGGTTGGCCTTGACCTGGTGGGCGGCCACGATTTCCGCCTCATCGTCGGGGGTGCCCTTAGCCCGATAGATGTGAACGGCGGCTTTGTGCAGGTATTCGGGGGTGAAGACGGGCATGGGAGGGCCTCCGTGAGGATTATCGGCATGGATGGACAGGATGAAGGGGATTGTAGCAGGAAAACAACCCGTCAAGCGGACAATAGCCGCTCCACCTCACGGCAGAAGCGGTCGAAAGACTGGGAGCGCTGGCGGGCGAGGGGGACGTTGATCGCAGTAGTCAGGCGCACTTGATCATTCTTCGGCTTGTAGGAGATACCTCTCGGCATTCGACGCGATAACCACTCTTTAGCGCCGCGGATATGTTCCGAATTCGTGGGCACTGACGTGGACGGGGCGATACCGGCAGACTCGGCGATAGTTTCCAGACTGGCGATGAACCAGTTTTCGTATTCCCGGTTGGCAAGGCTGACTGAAACGGGATTATTCGGGAATCTGGTCACTAACCGCTCATGCAAGAGTGGACCCAATGCGGCGGGACAATCGTCATCGGCATCGGCATCGAACAGCACAATCAAACTCGCCCTGCTGCTGGCTGGCATATCAGGCAAAGCTTCTGCTTGACGGATGGCTTTTTCAGCCTTCGACTCCAGTTCTTCAGGCCTGACAATAATTGTCCTGGAAACCCGCCAAACGTCGCTTATGACGGGGTAGGCGGTTGCACCGCAAGCCTCCGCGATTTTATTGATCAAGTCCCGGAAAGCGACTACTTCGCCGTGCCCCTCAATGATTGGAGCAAAAATGGGTGTGAACATCGCTAACGGTCAGAATCAGGTAAGGGACTTTGAGGGTAAAACGCTCGGGAGTGCGGTGACAGCATATTTTGGCGCAGCAACTCCCCCGGAGTCGCCAACCGCTCTTGCAGTAGCGTCTTGCTACTTTCCACGATTGGCCCTATTTCCGTTTTGCCAGCATCCATATCCACAGCCAAGATGGCGTCGGTCGTGACATCCTTGCGGTCCAATAGGTCGGGGCTTTGGGTGCTGACAAGGATCTGGGTGCGCTCACTCCCATCGGTAAGGGCATCCCACAACACCCCCGCCGCCGCAGGATGTAAAGCGGTTTCCGGCTCTTCTATCCCTATGAGGGAGGGAGGACGGTCTCCGCCTTGCAGCAATGCGACCAGTACCGCCAACGCACGCAGGGTGCCGTCGGACATATTGAGTGCCGTGAATCTTTGAGGATTCTTTCTGTCCCCGAATTGTTGGGTGAACTGGATAGCAACTTGATCCACCTCCGGGATTTCTAGCCTGCAAACTTTTTCAATACCGGGCATTATTGCTTGTATATATCGCTGCACACGGTTGAATTGCGCCGGATCTCGGTTTTCCATGAACCCTAGCACGCTCGCTAAATCATCTCCACCGGGCGGCAATAAATATTCGCTATATCCGCCCGCGTGATACTTACGTATTTCGGGTAGGTCGAATTTGTAAAAGAGCATATTCGCTAGGGCATCGTGGACTTCTCGAAAGCCGGCGATGCTGCTGGCATTTATGAGAAAAAGGCGGTCGGGCGCGGCTTGAGGCAGTGTCACCGTCAAGTTGGTATCGACAATTTCTCCAGACTTGACCACAAATCGCAATAATTCTCCAACCCTGTTTGGGGCGGAGAACTCGCAAGCTTCTTTGCTCACTTCAATCACCCCGTCCGCGCGTGATGCGATTTCAAACCCGTAGTGTCCATCGATGCCTTCGTCGGCCAACTCGAAATGTATATCTATCGAAAAACAATCCGGCCGATCAGGGGAGCGACGTAACACCTCGCTGAATCCGCCCCGCATTGCCAAAACACGTGGCATGGTCATCAGCATGGCATCGCTGGTCAATGCCAGCGCATCCAAGAAATTGCTCTTGCCCGAGCCGTTGGGGCCAACCAAAATCCCCAACGCCCCCAGATTAACATCGCACTGGGCGATGCTCTTGTAGTTCCGCAGCTTGACGCGGGTTATGAACGGCGGCTTGGGCATTTCCGTTGCTCCTTTTCAGTCGAGCTAGATTATAGACCGATTTGCCGGCCCGCCGCCGCCCCTTTACACTGCCGTCATCACCATGCGGAGGGAACCCTGATGAAAGCGGTTTATATCAACGAGCTGGGCGGTACCGACGTGCTCACTCACGGCGACCGGCCCGAGCCGGAAATCAGCCCCGGCGAGGTTTTGCTCCGAGCTCACGCCAGCGCGCTGAACCACCTGGACCTGAACCTGCGGGCCGGCAACTGTCAGCGTTTTCCGCACATCCTGGGCTGCGACCTGGCCGGTGAGGTGGTGCAGATCAGCCCGGACGCCGGCACCGACCTGAAAGTGGGTGATCGCGTGCTGGTGGACAACCGGGTCAAGTGCGGCGGCATCAACCTGTGCGAGCACTGCGCGTCCGGCCACGACCAGTGGTGTACCCGCCAGCAGCGCATCGGCGTTGACCTGGACGGCGGCCACGCCGAGTACGTCGTCGCGCCGGCCATCAACGCCTACACCATCCCCGACGAGATGTCCTTCGCCGAGGCGGCGGCGTTGCCCATCGCCCTGCATACGTCGTGGCACTGCCTCATCACCCAGGCGAAGCTGCAGCCCTGGGACGACGTGCTGGTGCAGGCCGCCGGCTCCGGCGTGGGCAGCATGGGCATCCAGATTGCCAAGATGATGGGCTGCCGGGTCATCACTACCGCCGGCAGCGACTGGAAGCTGGAAGAGGCCAAGCAGTGGGGCGCGGATGAGGTCATCAACTACCGCGAGGTGGACAGCATCAGCAACACCGTGCGGGAGATGACTGACGGCCAGGGCGTGGACGTGGTGTTCGACTGCGTGGGCGCGGACGTATGGCACGAAAATATGCTGTGTCTCAAGCCGGAAGGGCGGCTGGTCATCACCGGCGTCACCTCGGGCAGCCAGACGCCCATGGACCTGTCCATCCTGCACGGGCGGCCGCTGCACCTGATGGGCAGCGGTGGCCGCAGCCGGCGCACCATGGCCGACGCCATGAAGATGGTTAACCAGGGCGCTCTGCGTGGCATCGTAGGCCGCACCTTCCCGCTGGATGGCGTCGCCGAAGCGCACCAGGTGATGCACGACCGGGACTTCTTCGGTAAGCTGGTCATCGAGCACTGACCGACCGGCGGCTGGTGGTACAATTACCACTGCCAACAGGGTCAACACATTCCAACGGAGGCAATCCCGCTATGAGAATCGCCCGCTACATCGCCCACGGCTCGGAGCACTACGGCGTCGTTGACGGCGACAACGTCACCGCCATTGACGGCAGTATCTTCGACTCTCCCGTCAAGCTTACCGACCACACCCACGCGCTATCCGACGTCAAGCTGCTCGCTCCGGTCATGCCGGGGAAAATCCTCGCCATGGGCCTCAACTACACCAGCCACGTCGGCGACCGGCCGGCTCCCGAGTATCCGATGATTTTCCACAAGACCCCCACCAGCGTCATCGGCCCGGAGGACGCCATCATCCGGCCCAAAGAGATTCAGCGCTTCGACGCCGAGGGCGAGATGGTGGTGGTCATCAAGGACAAATGCCGGTACGTATCGAAGGACGACGCGCTGAATCACGTCCTCGGCTACACCTGCGGCAACGACGTGAGCGCCCGAGACTGGCAGCGCAAAGACCGCAACGAGAACAACTCCGACTGGTGGCGCGCCAAGTCCGCCGACACCTTCTCCCCCATGGGCCCCTGGATTGAAACTGAAACCGACCCCCACGCCCAGCACCTGCGAACCCGCGTCAACGGCAATGAGGAGCAGAACGAGACCACGAACCACCTGCTCTTTGACGTGCCCACGATGATCGAGTTTATCACCCGCTACGTTACCCTGGAGCCGGGAGACTGCATCTTCACCGGCACGCCGGGAACCACGCAGGACATGGGCGACGGCGCCATCTGCGAGATCGACATCAGCGGCATCGGCGTCCTGCGCAACCCCGTGAAGCTGGAGTCGTAGCGAGCCTGCCTTCACGCGAGTTGCAAATGTGGTAGGGGCGCATAATTGTGCGCCCCTACAGTTTTAGCCGCCCTGCCCCGGATGCCAACCACGCGGCGCGCGGCGGCCGTTGCGGTCGGCGCGGCTCAGGCCCCATAGGAAATGGTCGGGGTTGATGCCGGCGTCGGCAACGATTTGACCAAGCAACCTGGCGTCAATATCTCGCCGACCGTGGCGTGTGATAGTTACGTACAAGCCTTCGGAATTGATCAGATGGACATGGCTGCCGACCTGGTGGCTGAATCTCCAGCCGAATCTTTGGAATAGACTGTAAGCGTCTGCGTAACTAACGCCAGGAATGCGCGGCGGCATTACACCACAACCCGCACTGTCACAACCTCAACCTGGCAACCGTCCGCAGTGTACTCTTCAATGAGTCGTTCCTTTCTGCCTTCAGGTGCTGACGGACGCGAAGCGAACATCAAAAAGCCCTGAATGGCGTCGGCAATCATTGCCAGCGCATCATCCCGGTCGTCCCCTTGTGAGTTGCAGCCGGGGAGCGAAGGACAGAACACTGCGTAGCCGGGTTCGCGGTCGTCCGTTACCAGGAGAACTTCGAACTCCTCACCCGCCTCGACCGCTATTTCGGTTTTTGATGTAGATGGGGTGGTCATGGCTTTCCCCGGGAGGTAGAAATTCCTGGCATGATAGCATATAAATGCTGTATCAAAACGGGTAGCGCAACTGACCTTCTGCTATCTCCGGCGGCCATACCACCACCTTTTGGTCGTCCTGCCGTTGCACCAGGGTGACCGACCTGCCCACCTGTCGGCCATCGCAATCGATTCGGAACCGGCCGTAAAACGTAGTGAAATCCAGCGCACCGGCCGTATCTCGGAGCGCCTGGTCGTCAATTGTGTCGGCTTCCTGCACACATCGTTCCACCACCAAGCCCGCCGCAAATGCCTGGGCCATGGGGTAGTCAACCGGTACGGAACGAGCCTGGCCGGCGCCGGCCAGCAATTGGATCACTGTTTCAGGGGACGGGCCGAACTCCGGCGCCGCAACCGAGGCTTGCGGCTCCCACTGGGTTGGCCCGACGAAACCGTCGGCGGTGGAACCGAGAGCGGTCGCGAATTCAACTATGGGCGTCGCTACGACCACCGCCAACCCGATGCTGCCGCGGTCGCGCACGCGTGCCAACGCCCTTGCCGCGGCGATGTCGTGGCGGATGCGGCCCACCGCTACCACCAGGTCAGGCTCCAAACCGGCAACGTGCCGGGCAATCTCGGTGAACTGAAACTGGGAGGGCCGGTAGCGCAAATCCAGTATGGTGGTGAAACCGAGCTCGTGAGCCACCGCCTCGACCCCTCGGACGGCGACCCTGGCGAATGCGCCGGTGTCGATGCGGAGAATTGCGAGCTTGCTGGCGTCGGGGTTAGCCTGACGTGCCAGCAGCGGCGCGCCGACGAGGTATTGGTCGGCCGGCGTCAGGATGCCAATGACATTGCGATAGCCCCTGGCGTACAGGGCGTCCCCGGCTCCGCCGTGGTTCCACAATAATTTGCTGTTAGAGTCTGCGACCTCAGCGGCGGCGGTGGTCAGGCCGGCCGAGTAGGGGCCAAACAAGAGGTCAACCTGGTCCTGTCGGATGAGACGCTCGGTATTGCCCCGTGCGTTATCGGCCATGCTGCCGTCGTCGTAGTGGACAAGCGTCACCGGTCGATTGCCGCCACCAACCCGGAGACCGCCGTTGCCGTTAACATAATCCATCCAGGCCGTCAGGCCGGCCAACGCCTGCGTCCCTTGAGTTTCAAACTGACCGGTCAGGGATGCGGAAAGGCCGGCCTTTATCGTCGCCGCTGTCGTCATGTGCCTTTACACCCGTGGGCGGAAGATGCCGAAGCTGCTGGTATAGCCGTGCAGGAACGTGGTGCCACTCACCGGGCCGATTTCGCCGTTGCAGAAGAAACCGCCCAGCGGGACGCCGGCTCCGACCGTGTTGTGGAAGACCTCGGTGTCGTGGTTGGAACGACCGTAGAGGTACTTGCCGCGGCCCAGGCAGGAAAACAGCAACGCGCCGTGGGCCGGGTTTTCCCGGTTGTCAACGGCGTAGCGTTCCAGGACGGCGGACAGGTCGTCGGCGGAGGTTTCGGCGTCGCGCAGGTGGAACTGGACCAGTTGGCCCTCTTTGAGCATTTCGCCGATGGCCAGGACGCCGCTGCGCTGGTCCATCCCCATGACGTTGCGGATCAGGAAGTCGCCCTGCTGGGGTTGGTCGATGAGGGCGTCCATGACCACGCCGAGGAAGAGGGAATGCTGCATCAGGTCCCGGTCCCGTTGGCCGGCCTGCTGGAAGAGACCGCGCAAAACGTTGATGGGCTGCTCGCCGTCCAGTTCCACCAGGAAGTTGCGGTCGCTGCGGGTGATGCGCATCGGCGCGCCGATGGGGCGGCATCCCTGGGCTACCACTGTCTCCACGAGGATGTTGCCCGAGAGAGCCACGCCCACGGCTCCCGAGTCGTGGTAGTCGTGGCCGAGAAAGAGGCCGTTTTGGCGCGCGCCTTGGGCGGCGCTGGCGAGGCCGCCGATCTTGGCGGCGGCGGGATAGGCATAGTCCATGCCGAGGAGTAGGTTTTGGGCCGGGAAGGACATGGGGTCCGCCAGCAGGACGAACTGCGGCTCGTCGGCTGGGTCGACGCCCAGGGCCGTGTGCCATTCGTCCGGCCCAGCGTCCAGGCTGGGCAGGTTGTCGCCCTCCAGTCGGATGGGATGGATGTTAACGCCCGGCAGGCTGGCGACGGTCAACGAGACTGCCGGCTCCTGCTCGACTTCACTGCCGCCGCCGATGATCCCGCCGCCGGAGCAGCCCAGCGCCAGGGCCTGCGGCCCCAGCAGTTCGGCGACAAGGTCGGGCAGGTTGGCGTAGTCGGAGGCGTACTCGGAGGAGGCGAAAACCACAGCCAGGTCGGGGGCGGTGTCGCCCAGGCTGGCGCGGACGGACGCGACGCACTCGGACAGCGCGGCGCGCAAACTATTCTGTTGAGAAAGCGCAGAAGCCCACTGCATAATCAACACCTCGGTAAGGCAAGGATAGGCTTGCTGGTTTGAGGCGAGTATAGCATAGGGGGTGGCAGAGCCGTATGCTGGAATCGACGGGGAGGCCGGCGTTGTCATGAGAGTTTTTACCCAAAGGACGCTCCGGGAGTTCTGGGAACGCCACGCCGACGCCGAACAACCCTTGCGCGAATGGCATCGGGTAGTCAAAAATGCAGACTGGGCTTCTCCGGCAGACATGAGGGCTATATACCCCAGCGCCAGCGTCATCGCCGGCAACCGGGTAGTTTTCAATATCAAGGGTAATACCTATCGGCTGGTGACCGAAATTGTTTATCATCGCCGGAGAGTGTATGTACGGTTCATCGGTTCACACGCCGAATATGACCGCATTAACGCTGCTGAGGTTTAGTTTATGTGCAACATCAAGCCGATTCGGACAGAGGCGGACTTTGACGCCGCGGCGGCCCGCCTGTACGAGATGCGGGATGCCAAACCCGGTACAGTAGAAGGCGACGAGTACGAGGTGTTGGCCGACTTGATAGCTTTCTACGACGACCAACACTACGCGATTGAGCCCCCTGATCCCGATGTCGCGGCAGATATTGAGTTCTGGCTGGACCGGCAAGGGTTGACTCCCCAGGAGGCTAATGCCCTGCTGGGCGAGGAGTGGGACATCGCGGCACTAATGACCGGCAAGCAGGCAATCACAATCCCCATGGCGAAGGTATTGTACGAAAGGCTGGAGGTTCGCCCTGAATCGCTGTTCAAGGCGCTGGTGCTGGACGCGCCGGTTGCCGGTACCGGCGGTTAGCTAAACATCCCGCCGGCCTCGGCAATGGCCTCATCCACTTGCGCCATCAACTCCATCGTTGCGCCCAGCGCCGCCGCCATCCGCCGGTAGTGCTCAATGTCATCAAAGGACAGCGTGCGTCCCCGCCGGTCTTTCAGCCATTTGTCCAGCGGCTGGTAGCCGCCGATGCGGAACTGCCAGACCTCCGGCGCGACGCCCTCGAAATACTGACGCCGGCCAATATGGACCCGGCCCTGGACAACCCCCCCGACATCGTTGGGCGGGGCATATTTCGGATACCCCCTTGCGATTGTGTTGTCGCCGGCGACCGGAAAGCCCACCGGCGAATCGGCCAGCGCCGGCGCCCGCAACAGGTGAACCTCCGTCAGCTGCCGGCCCAACCCGGCCAGGGCGCGGAACATTGCAACATCTCCGGGCAGCGGCACCCGGGGAAAGTCGGCCCGCAGAAACTGGTCGTAACGCTCCCGGTAGGCCGGCGAGTGGAACACGGCGTAGATATAGTGGAACACATCCTCCGGGCCGAAAGTGTCCTGCCGGTCGCCCGGCCCGTCGGCGACGAACCGCAGGCCGAGGCTGCTTTCCAGAGCGGCGGTGAAAGCGGAAGACAGGTTTGGCTCTCGGTGGTCGGCGGCGTAGAGGCCGGCGGCGATTTGCTGCTCGGTGGGGTACAGATACAGTGGGGCTAAACTAACCATCGCCCTGTTACTGTAAAAGGCATGACTGTCGACAATAGTATCAGATACTCCGAAATGGCAATGTGCCCCCTGTAGCGCAACTTGACGCATAAATAGTAGTCCGATATTGCTCCCGACTCTCATATGCCGCATCACATTCCACAACGGTCTGCTGATAAATCCGTTGCTGTTGCCAGTGCAGTATGTGTAGCGAGTATCAAAAGGCCGATACGACATAGGTGTGACACATTCGCTGCTGACGCTGGAGTTATTTATGTCGGCTTGGGCTAAATGCACTTTCCAACCGTCAGAATCCTTACCGAGTTTATACTCACTCCGGGCTTCGTCGGGTGTAAGGCTGACAAATCGTCGTACTACCGGCATAACTTCATCCGGCAACCAGTGAATAGTCAAACTGTCACGCGCACTCTTAACGCCATTGGAATTGACGGGCATAATCTCGGTAATTTTGGGCCACCGCTCATATTCCGCCTCAAGTTCCTTGTCCCAAGGCTTGAAACGGTAATCAGGCGACTCCGGTTCGATAACCTGCCAGTCGGTGTTTGAAATATCCGATTTGGACAGATTTTCGTACTTGACATCACGAGCACCCCACAAGTCGGCATAACAAACTTTCGCCGGCGCCGCTTTGCCTAGTGCCTTGACAAAGACCGCTATGGCAACCCCTTGCCGGATGTCGAAAACATTTTCGTCAACGCTGCCATCAGGCGCTTGCTCTCTTATGTGGGCATTGCCATGCAAATTCACCAGATAAATGTCCGTAAAAGTTTCCAGCAACTGTTGACGCATCCCGCGAAAAGTTGGGTTGTCCAAGTAACCGTGGTTGGTGATAAATGCAAGGATACCGCTCCCGGTTTGCTTGATACGTTGTTGCCCAAACCTGATGAACTTCACATAGTCATCATTCAATGACCGGGATTGTCTTTCGCCCAACGGATGCCCGTCAACTTGCTTGTAGTCATCAATCAGCCCGCCAATCCAGGTAAGTTTGCCATCCCGTCGGCTGGCGTTCGCTGATTCGACCGAGTAGGGCGGGTTGCCCAGCACCACCATAATGGGCAGGTCGCGCTTGATTTCGGCGGCGGCGTTGGCCTCGTCGGTAATCGCCCGCAGGGGGCCGAACATGGTCGGCGTTCGACGCTCAGCCTGTTCCAGCGAGTTGGTGAGATACACCCCCAGCCGCTCGTTGTCCTCAAACCGATAGGCCCAATCCGCCTGCTGTGCGTCGGGCAAGTCCTGCGCCGCCAGTTGCATACCCAGTTTCAGGTGGGCCATGGCGTAGGGGGCCATCAGCAGCTCAAACCCGAACAGGCGGGGCAGCAGGTGGTCCTTGACGTAGCCGCGCCACATACCGCCCCGGCCGGTGGCTCGGTAATGCTCCCGGATGTGGTCAATCACGGCGTAGAGAAAGGAGCCGGTGCCGCAGGCGGGGTCGAGGATGAGGACGCGATGCGACTGCCTGGTGGCGGAATTGCCGGCGTCGTCATCCGATTGGTACTCGGTCATCGCGTAGTCGGCCAGGCCCTCCGGGCAGCCGAAGCCTTCGCGCAGCAGGTGGTCAACGGAGCGGACGATGTAGCCGATTACGGGCTCCGGCGTGTAATAGACGCCGCGCTTTTCGCGCAGCGCCGGGTCATAGGCCGCCAGGAAGGTTTCGTAGAAGTGCATTATGGGGTCTTGGCGCGCCGTCCGGTTGCCGAAGTCGCCCAGGATGGCGGCCATATCGGAGTTGTCCAGCAGTTGCGTCAGGTCGTCAACGAAGCTGGCGAATGGCTCGCTGTCCAGATTCGGCCCGGCCACCATGCCGAATATCTGCCGTATGAAGGGGTTGGTCGGCGGAATCAAATAGGCGGCGTCGCGGCGCCGGAACTTTGACAAAGCGAAGTCGCCGGCCTGCTGATTGACCCGGGCGGCGAACAGGCCGTAGGCCAGCGTCTGTGCGAACATATCGGCGAAGGCGTCGGCGGACAGGTCGGGCACCAGGGCTTGCTTTGACGCTTGATAGAGGTCATTCACGTCCGGCGATACCGCGTCCTGCTCAAAACTCTGCCGCACCACGTCGCGGATGAGGTGGGTAAGTCGCGCCATCCGCTGCGCCAGCGCGGCGGAGTCGCCCACGGGTTCGGGGCTGCGACCGAGAAAGTCCTGCAGCAGCAGGCCGGTATCGGCGATGCCCGTGTTGGTCAGGGCCAGGCGGCCATTGCCCTCCGGACGGGCCAGGGTGGCGGTGGCGCGCAATTCGCCGTCCACGTACCAGCGGAACGCTGTGTAGTCGGTCAGTATCAGGTTGGGCAGGGCGGCGCGGTAGCGTTTGAGCTGTTCGTCGTTCTCCACCCGGTCAAGATTGGCGCCGACGTCTTTGGTCTCGATGTAGCCGATGGGAGACGGGTTGTCGCCGGCCCTGATGATGGCGAAATCGGGCGCGCCGCAGGCAATCCGCCTGGGTTCGTTGGTGGCGGCGATGTCTCCGTCGGTTTCGAGCAGCGTCTGCAGGGCCGGGCGGTGGGTATGCTCGGTGGCGTTGCCGTGGGCCAGGCTGGCCCGCAGGGTTTGGACGTAGGCGCGGAAGGCGGCGGGGGTCATTATGGAACCTTTGAGCTATGGCTGGTGAACGGTTTTCAGTGCATAGTCAGGCTATTGCCAGCCCCAAATCCCGCGCCGCGGCTTCCTGCTGCTCGTCCAGCGTTATGAAAACCAGACCGGGGATAAGCTCGGCGAAAAAGAGGGCGACCGCCAGGTGCCACAGGCGGGCGGCGGGTAGATTCGCAACGCCGGCGATGGCCGCCATCTCGCCGGCCAAAGAGCGGTTGGGCATAATCCACCGGATTTCGGACAGCGCATCGCCATCGAAATCTCGTCCCCGGCGCGTAAAAGCCTCCCGCACTTCCGCCTCCAGCAGGTTGGCGGAGAAGAGGAATGTGAAATCGTCCAGCCTCCGGCGTATGATCCTAGCCACCGGCTGTTCCCCGGAATCAATGGGGAGCAGCGCCGTCGTATCGACATAGGCTGCCGATTGGCGGAGGGAGGTCATGCCTGGTCGGGTTTCCGTCGGTCCTGGCCCAGCTGATCTAGGAACCGTTGCAGAGAGCCGCGCGGCCCCCTGCTGCCGGACACGATGCCCTGGGCCTCAAGTTCGGCCAGGCGCTTTTCCCAGTCGAAGGGTTCCGAGGCTTCTGTCTCTTTGGGGTCGTTGCGATTTTCAGTGCTCATAAAATGCTCTCTGTTGTTTGCCGGCCATTGAACAAGCGACTATTTGGGGCGGTAAACAAAAGTGTATCGCCCCACTCGCTCCTTTGGCAACACCACCTCGCGGTTGGTAACTGTTCAGACTTGCGGAGATCTACGGGGCAAACTGGCCTGTCGAGGGTGGTAGCCAAGCACGGAACTTCGGCAAAGCCAGTTCAGATCCCCTCAAACGTGAACAGTTACCGCGGTTGACGCCCGCCCCGCCTGCCGGGTATATCTGGGGGCGGCATTCCGGCCTGGCCGGTGCTCCTAAACATCATTAGGCAGGTGTCCTTCATGGCCGAGTTGAGTCCCGCCACAGTCCTGGCGGAGTTGAAGAAGAACGGCGCAACCCACGTGGTCTGGCTGCCCGACAGCGAGACTAATTTCCTGTACGTGCTGATGCGCGACGATCCCACCATCGACCTGGTGCCCGTCAGCCGGGAGGGACACGCTTTCTCCACTGCGGCCGGCCTGGCCGCTGGCGGCAAGAAGCCGGTCATCCTGATCCAGAACACCGGCATGATGGAGTCCGGCGACTCCCTGCGCGGCTGGGGCCTGGGCATGAATGTCCCCGTCGTGATGATGGTGGGCTACCGGGGTTGGACCCGCCACGGTGTCATCAACGACACCGCGGCCTTCTACACCGAGCGGTTCCTGCACGCCTTCAACATCAACTACTACCTGGTGGAGTCGGACGAGGACGCCGACCGCATCTCCATCGCCTTCGCCGAGGCAGAGCGGAACAAGCGGCCGGTCGCGGTTCTGGTGGGCGACGAGTACCACGGCTTTAACGTGAGCCGCTGAACAGGACCGACATTATTTGCATGGATGAACAGGATGAACATGATATTGGTTAAATCTGAACGAGTTATCCTGAACATCCGGTATATCCATGCAAAATACCAACCGGGAGGGACACGACTATTATGATGAAGACGGCGGAAATGCTGGAAGTGTTCAACAGGCATCGCGGCGACTCGGTGGTGATACCAGGGCGGGGCGGGCGGCACTGGGTGGAGTTGAGCGACCAGCCCAACCGGGATCTTCCCCTGGGCGACCCGGCTATGGGTGGCCACGCCTCCTTTGCGCTGGGCCTGGCCCTGGCGATCCCGGAGGAGCGGGTGGTGCTGTTCGACTCCGAGGGCGACGTGCTGATGGGCATGGGCGCGCTGCCGACCATCGCCGAGAAAGCGCCGGTTAACCTGTACCACTTCATGCTGGACAACGGGGTGTATGCCACCACCGGCGGCCAGCCGGTGCCCAACGCCGAGCAGATGGCCTACGACGTGGTGGCCCAGGGCTGCGGCTATCCAGCCACCTATGCCATTGATAACCTGGAGGATTTCGCGAGCCAAATTGAGGAAATCCTTGGCCAGCCCGGCCCGGTGTTCGTCGCCCTCAAGATCGACCCTGAAATCATCAATGAGCCCATCAACGCCCGTCCCCAGTGGCAGCGCAAAACCCGCAACCAGGCCGTGGCCGATATGCAGGCCGAGTTGGGGATTGGGTGAGCGGACAGCGGGCAACGCGCTGCTATTTGGGCAAAAATTGCTCTTGACAAAATGCCGAGAGTCGGCTAACCTTCACCTTGATCTGCTCCCCGTCCGCACGAGCCGACTATGGTCGGTTTCCCCGGGCGGGTGTTTTTTATGATGAAAACAATGATTTTCATAGACGGTCAAAATCTGCATCACCTGGCGAAGGAGGCTTGGCTGGGCAACCCGGCAAACACGGCGTCGCCATACGCATGGCCCAGTTATGACGTTGAAAAACTGGCCAATGACCTGGTAGCCACAACTCCGGGCCGTTTATTGTCGCAAATCCGCTTTTATACCGGCGTCCCTGACAAGCTACGCAACCAATTTTGGCATGACTTCTGGTCCAATAAGCTACGGTACCTACGGCGGAGAGGCATTTACACCTACCGTGGCAGGGTTAGCTCCGGTCGGCAGGAAAAAGGGGTGGACGTCAGCCTCGCCATTGACCTGGTTCAGGCTACTTACGAGCAGCAGTACGAAGTTGCCATCATCGTCAGTCAGGACTCGGACTTCGGCCCAGCGGTAAGCCTCGCAAAGCGCATCGCTGCTTCGCAGAACCGGCAACTCAGTTTTGAGTCCGCCTTTCCGGTCGGGCCAGGTAGCGCTTCAAGTCGAGGCATTCCGGGCACTACTTGGATCCGTATCGATCAGTCAACCTACGATGCTTGCCGCGACTACCGCAACTACCGACCACCCCGACGTTGAGCGGCGGTATCAGTAGACGCCTAGTTATTGACATAAACCCGTCTATCTCTCCATGCCAATTCCCCGGTCTTTGCTGGTATCATGGTTATAGGGATGGGCTAATACGCGGGTGCCGTTCCCGACGATAACTGACTTTTCAACGTGCTGGCGACGCCTATTGGGGCGTCGTGGCTCTCGGAGGTGGGCTATGCCGAGCAAGGGCAAACGGGTGGCGTCCCGCCAGAACAATCTGCGTCGCCGTCGCAGCAACGCGAACCGCAACGCGCCAACGCGCCTGGACGGGCCAACGGAGCCGACCGCTACGGCAGTGGCCGACCCGCCGGCAACCTCAGCGACATCCAACGCCCCGGCGAGCACACCAGCGACCTCACCGCGGCCGGCCTCTGCCACGACCGCGAGCCGGTCGTTGGGCCAATCGCGCGGCCGGCGATTTGAACGGCCGGCGGCCTATAACCACGTCGGTTCCGAATTGAGGCGCATCGGGATTTTCTCCGGTGTTTTGGTGGTCGTTCTGGTGGCCGTTTCCTTCGTGTTATAACTAACCTGCCGGTGTTGGGGTGGCAATGGCGCGGCACGAGTTTGACCATCGTCTGCTGGTAACTCCTGAGCGGCCCGGCGTCTATCTGATGAAGAACGCCGGGGGCGTGGTAATTTACGTCGGCAAGGCGGCGGTGCTCCGCAACCGGCTGCGCTCCTATTTCGGCTCGCCGGCAGGGTTGGATCGCAAGACCCGGCGGATGGTCAGCGAACTGGACGACTTCGAGTACATCGTCACTGACACCGAGGCCGAGGCGCTCATCCTGGAGAACACGCTGATCAAGCGCCACCGACCCTACTTCAACGTCCGCCTGAAAGACGATAAGACCTATCCGTACCTGAAAGTTGACCTGGCCGATGATTTCCCCCGGGTGTACATCACCCGGGGCGTGCATGATGACGGCGCCCGGTACTTCGGCCCCTTTGCCAGCGCCGGTAGCGTGCGCCAGTCCATGGACCTGGTGAAGAAGCTGTTTCCCTACCGCTCCTGCACCAAGCGAATCACCGGAACCGACCCGCGACCCTGCCTGGAATACTACATTCACCGCTGTGTGGGCCCCTGCGCCGGTCTGGCCAACCAGGAGGAGTACGGCGAGGTGGTTAAACAGGTCATCATGTTCCTGGAGGGCAACACGGAAACCGTAACCGGACAGTTGCGGGGCAAGATGGAGGAGGCGTCGGAGGCGCTGGAGTTTGAGCGGGCCGCCGCCCTGCGCGACCAGGTCGCCGCCATCCAGAAATTCGAGGAAGAACGCACGGTCAAGGTGGACTCAGGGCGGTTGACCGACCTGGACGCCATCGCGGTGTCGGTGGCGGACCCGAATTCCCGCATCCGGGAAGCCTGGGTTGAGGTGTTCTTCGTGCGGCGCGGCAAGCTCATCGGACGGGACCACTTTTTCATGGAGGGCCCCCAGGACGACGAGCCGGGTCAGATCATCGCCCAGTTTGTGCAGCAGTTTTACGCCAACGCCCTGGAGGTGCCGCCCATTGTGCTGGTGCAGCACGATCCGCCGGCGGAGGATGCCGAGGTTCTGCAACAGTTCCTGCGGGACCGTCGCGGGGGCGCCGTCCGCATTTACCGGCCCCAGCGCGGGGAGAACCGCAAACTGCTGCAGGTGGTAGCCGACAACGCCGCCGAGGGTTTGGCCCAACACCGGGTCAAATGGCTGAACCGCTCCGACGCGATACAGGGCGCGCTGTCGGAGCTGGAAGAGGAGCTGAGTTTGCCGGCCGCGCCGAGACGTATGGAATGCTATGACATATCTCACATCCAGGGCAGCAACCTGGTGGGGAGCATGGTGGTGTTCGACGACGGCAAGCCCCGCACGCGGGATTATCGCCGCTTCAAAATCAAGGCGGTGGATGGCGTTGACGACTACGCTAGCATGAAGGAGATGCTCACCCGCCGGTTCAAGCGGCTCAGCCAGGCCATCGCCAACCCCGACCCGGACGGCAAGGTGGACACCTGGGGCGTGATGCCTGATCTTGTTATCATCGACGGCGGCAAGGGACACCTGTCGGCGGCTCGGGAAGTAATGCTGCACTTGGGTTTGGAGCAGATTCCGTTATGCTCCCTGGCCAAGGAGAACGAGGAGATTTTCGTTCCCCACACTCCGGAGCCCATCGTGCTTCCCCGGGATTCTCAAGCCCTTTACCTGATGCAGCGGATACGCGACGAAGCCCATCGGTTTGCCATCAGTTTCCACCGCAACCTGCGCTCCAAGAGCAGCCTGAAGTCGGCCATCGACATGGTCACGGGCATTGGGCCGAAACGAAAACGGATGCTGCTGCGGCGGTTCGGATCGCTGCAGGGCATCAAGGAAGCCAGCGTTGAGGACATCGCCGCCGTGCCCGGTCTGACCCGCTCGCTGGCGGTGAGATTGAAACAGACCATTTAGCCGGACCGACGCAACGGGTGTCGGTCTCCGAGGAAATTCAATGAATAGCCGGACCGACCCTCAACCAACTGGAGTGTCGGCTTCAATATCTCCGCCACCATCGTTCGACGGCGGGCGCACCGACCCGCATTCCCAGGGCGATCAGGTGCGAGCGGCCCTGGGACAGGACCAAGTTGGTATCGCAGTCGGGTTGCTGCGGAGAATGCTCGCCGCCGACCAGGGCATCTTTTTGGCGCGTGTCCCTCGGGCGGAACGCCGCTTGCTCATCGCGCTGCTGCCGCTGGTTGAACTATCCGACATCCTCGATGAAGCGCCCACGCTGGCGGCAGCCACCGTCGTTCGGGAACTGGAGACCGGGCGGGCGGCCTGTTGGATGACGTGGACAGCCACACCGTGGCGGACATCCTCCAGGAACTGCCCGAAGGTCCGGCCAACGCCATCGTTGAGGAACTGGAACGTCCGCAGGACGTCGTGCCTCTGCTCCAATACCCGTCGGACACCGCCGGGGGAATGATGACACCGGACTTTCCCCGGGTCCGGCACGACGTCACGGCCGGCAACGGATTGGACGCCCTGCGGTTGTTCGGCGAAGACGCCGAGGGCTTCGGCTGGGTATGTGTCCTCGATGATGAAAGAAGGCTGATCGGCACTTTGAGCATAACCCAGCTTGCGTTAGCCAACCCCGCGCGATCAGTGGCGGATCTCGCCGAACGGTTTGGGCGCCGTCTCGTGGCGGTATCTCCGGAAACGGACCAGGAAGAAGCCCACCGGATAATCGCGCGCTACTCCATGAGCATCGTCCCTGTAGTGGATGATGACCAGCGGGTGTTGGGCGTCATACGGGCCGAGGAAGCGATGTACGTCGGCGAGGAAGAAGCCGCCGAAGATATGCTGCGCATCGCCTCAGCGCCTGGGGAACGTGTTTACGGTCCATTGCGCCTGTCGGTAGCCCACCGGCTGCCGTGGCTGGTGGTCAATTTGGGGACCGTGCTGGCCGCCGCCGCGGTGGTGAACCTTGAATCCACCATCGCGGCCATCGCCATGCTGGCCGTCTTTCTGCCAGTCGTGGCGGGTCAAGGAGGCATCGCCGGGACTCAAACGGTTACGCTGGTGGTGCGTGGCCTGGCATTGGGAGAGGCGCCGGCTCACTCCGGCGGGAGGCTGCTGGGACGGGATCTGCTGTTGGGCTTGACGCACGGCTTGGCGTTGGCGGTGGTGGCCGGCGCTCTGGGTTGGTTGTGGAAAGGCAGCGTCGGACAGGGCGTCGCGCTAGCCATCGCCATGGTCGGGAACCTGTTGGTGGCTGCGCTCACTGGCGCCGGCGTACCGCTGCTGCTGCGTCGGCTGGGTATTGACCCGGCGGTGCCCTCCGCGGTGTTCGTCACCACGTTCACCGACGTATTCGGCTTCCTGATTTTCCTCGTGGCGGGCGGGCTGCTGGTGGCCTGGTTGGGCTAATGGAATTACACAAATGTAACAGCCGCCTACCTTGCCAGAAAACCCGCCCTTACATTACTATTGTGCCAGGGTGTGCGGTCTGACATCGGGGTAGCCAGGATGAACAAGCTCAGTATTACATTGCCGCTGGGCGCGCAGGTCACCATTGAATCCGATGATAGGGAATTGGTGCGCGAGGTGCTGCATTCTTTTATGCCCCAGTTGCTCGGCTCAAATGGGGCGGCGCCCGCTGCAACGTCCAGCGCAAGTCCGGAGCCACCCGCGTATTCCAACGGTCACAGTCAGGACAACGGGGTGAGCCACCACACACCCGTCGAACCAGTCCCGGTTCCGGCCTACGTTGAGCCGTTCCTATCGGCGCCGGCGAATGGCGGGCAGCCCGTGGTGATTCAACAGGCAATCTCACCCCCAATCGCGACGGAACATCCGGAAACCGTCAACGGATCGTCCAACGGGACCTTTCCCCTGGCGAACGCTACGCCCGGGCAACTGGAATTCATGGCATTCTGTCAGAGGGTGAACCCGCTGGGGGATATGCGTAAAGTAGTCGTGGCTGCCGAGGCTGCTCACCGCTATCTGGACGTCGCAAGCGTTGACACCGACGAACTATTCCGTCTGTTCGCCCTGGCCGGTTGGCCGATGCCCCACAGTTTTGTGCAGACCCTCCGCAACGCCGCTCGCACCAAGTTCCGTTGGCTGGAGCGGATCCAGGGCCGGCCCGGGCACTACAAAGTCACCGGCACCGGCCGCAGCATCGTGCTGGGTGAAAATAACCCGTCCGCCGAAACTACTCCGGCGAAACCCGACCACTACCCTCAAGACTGAATACTTTCGAAAAACCCTCCTCTCGATTTACGGGCATTGGCTTGCTGCCCCGTCCGGCCGGCCTGTAGGCTAACGTTCCCCGTCAGGCTTGCGCCGATTATCACAAGCGCGTCGACCAACTTGTCGTCAGATGGGCAGTTGGGTCTCTGCATACCAAGACTACGGCAGAAGCGCCGCCGCCATAGAGCGGCGGGGCCCGTCCAATACCACGATACGGTTTATGCCAAGGAGGTACAACTGTGCCCACTACGGTAGATATTAACGATGTCGGTATGACCGCGTTTTTCATAGCCTACTTCCGCGATGCCGAGCGTAAGCGGGAGGACTCTCTCTTTGACGACCCCTATTCCCAATGGTTTGTGCCAGATGAGGTCAAACCTTACGCCCAACGATTCGCGGAAATCTGTCCTGAATTCGAAACGCTTATTCGTTGCCGCCTGCTCGTGTTTCGCGAGTTGGTGCGAACGGAAATCGAGCAGGGTGCGAAGCAGGTCGTATCGGTGGGCGCCGGGTTCGATATGCGTCCGGCAATTTTCCGGACCGAAGGCGTGGCCTTCTTCGACGTTGACCAGCCGACGGTAGTACAGTACAAGCGCGAGATGCTGGAACAGCGCGGCATGGAACCCTGGCCGGCCATTCCCTGCAACTACCTGGAAGTCAACCTCCCTCTGAGACTGCAAGAAGTCGGGTTCGACCCTCATCTGCCGTCCCTTTTCATCTGGGAGGGCAATACCATGTACCTGCCCCGGGATCTCATCTTGGGTTTCCTCAATCAGCTCGCCGCACATCTGTCCGTCTTCACGATAGGCTTCGACTATATGTCCACCAAAGTGATCAACCGCTCCAGTGGGGTTGACAGCGTAACGCGCACTTTCGACTATTTTTGGGAACAGTTCACTCCCTTCATCACCGGCTTCGACGACCCTTCCGTATTTGAGCGGGATACCCCGCTCAGCATAGTTAGATCCGGAGGCGTAGAGGATGTCTTCCGGCACCATGCGCCACAATACGCGGCAGACCTTGCTGCGGTGGCCGGCTTGTATAACTATTGCGTACTCTCTGGATGACGTTTGACGCCGTTTGATTCCAACTCCGTTGCGCCGGATAGGTAGCGTTCCGATTTAGCTGGCTCCCGTCCGTAGGGGCGAATGGCCATTCGCCCCTACCCGCACTAGCAACGGCATCTATGGAATCAAACCACCTAATACGGAACGCTGCCGCGCTGGATAGACGGTAGCTGCGCCCGGCGGAGAGCGTCCCGGCAGTCGGCATTAGTCATTTGGTTGCAACTCCACCGCCGTAGTACAATCTCCCCCATATCATGTCTTTCCGGCTTCCCCTGGCCTCTGCGCCCGGCCCCGGATCCGTAAAAGGAGACCCAACCATGCGAATGTACATCTGCGGTGAATGGGTTGACCGCGATGAAAAGATGCCTGTCGTCAATCCCTTCGACCAGTCCGCCTTCGACACTGTGCCGCGGGGTTCGGCCGACGACGTAGCGTCGGCTATCGCCAGCGCCGTTCGGGGCGCCGCCGTGATGGGCAAACTGCCGGCCCACCGTCGCTACACCATCCTGAAGCGGGCCGCCGACCTGATGGATGAACGGTCCAATGACCTGGCGGAAACCATTACCCGGGAAGAGGGCAAGGTCATCGCCGAAGGCCGCGCCGAAGTGCAGCGCGCCATCCAGACCATCACCCTTTCCGCAGAAGAGGCCAAACGGCTGCACGGCGAAACCGTGCCGCTGGACGCCGCTCCCGGCAACGTCAGCCAGTTCGGGTTTACCATCCGCGTGCCCGTTGGCGTGGTGGCGGCCATCGCGCCGTTCAACTTCCCGCTCAACCTGGTGTGCCACAAGGTGGGCCCGGCTCTGGCTGCCGGCAACGCCGTCATACTGAAGCCGGCCGGGGACACCCCGCTGTCCGCGCTGAAACTTACCGAGATCCTGCTGGAAGCCGGCCTGCCCGAGGAGGCCATCCAGACCATCACCGGCTCCGGCGCGGAGATCGGCGACGCGATCACCGGCTCCAGGGACGTCCGCAAGATTACCTTCACGGGCAGCATGGAAGTGGGCGACCGCATCTGCCGCAACGCCGGCATCAAGAAGGTAACGATGGAACTGGGTTCCAACAGCCCGCTCATCATCATGTCCGACGCGGATATTGAAAAGGTGGCGGCGGCCACCGTGGCCAGCGGGTTTTCCAACGCCGGCCAGGTGTGCATCTCCACTCAGCGAGTCTTTGCGGCGCGTACCATCTATGCCGACCTGCTTGACGCCCTCGTGAAACCCACCCAGGAGTTCAGCGCCGGCAACCCCTTTGACGAGGACGTGAAGATGGGGCCGATGATCCGCCAGACCGATGCCGAGCGCGTGGAGAGCTGGATCGCGGAGGCCGTGGGCCAGGGCGCCCGGGTTATCGCCGGCGGCGGACGCGAGGGCACCTTGCATACCGCCACCGTGGTTGCTGACGCGCGGCCCGAAATGCTGATCTCCCGGGAGGAGCTATTCGGCCCCGCTGTCGCGGTCAGCGCCTTTGATGACATAGACGACGCCATCGCCAAGGCCAACGACACCCGCTTTGGACTGTCCGCCGGCATCTTCACGCAGAACGTGGACTGGGCCATGAAGTTCGCCCAGGAAGTTCACTCTGGCAACTTGCATATCAACTCCTCGCCCCAGTGGCGCGCCGACCTGATGCCATACGGTGGTCTCAAGGACAGCGGCATGGGCAAGGAAGGTCCCGCCTATGCCATCGAGGAAATGAGCGAGCTCAAGATGGTGGTGTTCCACTTGGGCGGATGATGCGCGATGATACCTAACGGTAAGGGCAACCCTTGTGGTTGCCCTCCCGCACCGCCTTTACCGCGCGGGGCAACCACAAGGGTTGCCCCTACTTTGACCAATAACGGAGTCTCAAAATGACCAGCAGACCGCACGGCATTGACGGCTGGGGCTACCCCAACCAGGAATACGCGCCGGAGCCTAAAGTGATGACCGAGGCCCCCCGCAGCGCTTTGGTGGTAACTCCGCACCCCGACGACGCCGAAGGCGGCTGCGGCGCAACGATGGCCAAGTGGATCGCCGAATCGGGCACCAACGTGGTCGTGCTGATGTCCACCAATGGCAACAAGGGCACGGGAGACCGTTCCCTTACTTCCGAAGGTTTGGCGGCCACTCGCGAGATAGAGCAGCAGAACGCCGCCAACGTGTTGGGTGTTGCCGAGGTGGTTTTCCTGCGCTACGGGGACGGCGAGCTGGAGGACACCTACGCCTACCGTGGGCAGGTGGTGCGGCAAATTCGCCGGCACAAGCCGGACGTGATATTCGGCATTGACCCCTACCGCGTCACCTCCCATACCCACCGGGATCACCGTCACAGCGGCCAAGCGGCGCTGGACGCGGCGTTTTCATACGCCTGGAGCTGGCTGGACTTCCCAGAACAAATCAAGGAAGAGGGACTGGAACCCCACCGGGTGCGGGAGGCGCTGCTCTGGGGTTCCGAACGCCCCGACACGTTCATATCAATCACCGAAGAGCAAATCCACCGGAAGGCCGCCGCCCTCAGCAAGCACGCCTCCCAGATCAGCGCGCGCACCGTGTCGCAACGCCTGGAACGAATGACGGAGGGCTGCCGCCTCCAGGGCGAGCGCTGCGGCGTACCGTTCGCCGAAGGTTTCCGACGCATCGAGTTCAACCTCGGCAGCGACGAGTGGTGGCTGTTGAATCGGTAGCATTGATGACGCAGCGTATAATGGTGTCTTGAGTGGTCAGAAATGGTTACCATCAATACGCCCGACGAACTATTGCGCGTGCTCCGGGAAAAACCGGAGTGGAAGGAAGCCGTGCGCCGCGAGATTCTTAGCGAGGAACTGATGAATCTGCCCGCCCGGTTCGACCGGTTCGTCCAGCAGCAGCAGCAGTTCAACGAAAAGCAGCGTCAGTTCAACGAAGAGCAACTTCAGTTCAACGAAGAGCAACTTCAGTTCAACGAAGAGCAGCGGCAGTTCAACGCGAGAGTGGACGGCTTTATCGAACGAACCAATCAGCGGTTTGAT
The DNA here is from genome assembly GCA_965197635.1 of Dehalococcoidia bacterium. Classification (GTDB taxonomy): domain Bacteria; phylum Chloroflexota; class Dehalococcoidia; order Lucifugimonadales; family UBA3495; genus Bin87. The sequence continues at coordinate 157,863 of CBDANN010000008.1, read as the reverse complement.
AGGATTGAGGAAGACATCTCGAATATGCGGGGCGAATACGCACGGAACAGCGCCGTTAGCGAGGCCGAGGATATCGCTGAGGACATGGGGTTTCGGATGGTGCGGACATTGGCCGGGGATGACTTAAGGGAATTGCTCCGGACATCGGATACGTCTGGTATGGCCGCATCGGAACTACGGAGCTTCCGGCGCGCCGATTTGGTCATCGAAGCTGCCGATGAGGATGGGGCTACTCACTACATTGCCGTGGAATCCTCCAATACGGCGGACGAGCGCGATACCCGCCGCGCCATTAGAAACGCCGGTTTCTTGACACGCTTCACCGGCCAACCTGCCCGCTCGGCCATCGCCAGCGTTCGTAACGACCATCGTATTCAGAACATAATCGATAGTGGGCAGGTGTATTGGCACGCGTTGGCTAACCGCGATTCACAAGCGGAATGATCCTGAAGTAACTTGGCCGGCTCCTAACTCCCAATCGCCCCGATAACCTCGTCCGCTGTCGCCACCCAGGCCATGCGCGGGAAGATGATGTCCATGCAGACATCGTGCTCCGCGGACGTGCCGGCGGCGCAGCAGTCGCGCACCACGATGCAGTCGTAGTCCTTGTCACGGGCGTCGCGCAGGGTGCCTTCCACCACGCCGGTGGTGGAGTATCCGGTCAGGATGAGCGTCGTGATGCCAAACCGGCGCAGGTACACCTCGATGTCGGTGGTGTTGAAGGGGCTGGTAGTGTGCTTGATGATTACGGGGTCTTCGGTACGGGGCGCGAGTTCGGAGACCACCTCGGCGTCGTGGGTGCCGGCGGTGAGGCGCGGGCCGGCGCCGGCGGCGCTGGCGGGAGCGCCGAAGGGCGGACGGGGCGCGTCCCGTCGGTCCGGGCGTCGGTTCACCACCACGTAGAGGACCGGCATACCTACAGCACGGGCCTTTGCCAAAAGCCGGGCGCTGTTGGCAATTATTTCCTCGCCGGACATGGGGTGTATCGGCATCGCGCCGCCCTTGATCAACTCGTTTTGCATATCCTGGATCAGCAGCGCGGTATGTAGCGGGTTGATGGTAACGTCAGGCATGGTTTTCCTCCCGGGATGTGGGCACGGTTGTGTTAGGCGTCACTGCGCTCTCGTTGCCAGGAAACGCCGCCCCAGCGCTGCCGAAGCGGACGCCGTAAGCGCGCATCATAGCGGTGGCATTGGCGCGGGCGATGGCTCGCAGCACGTTGGAAACGATGCCGCCGTTCTTGCGGATTGCCTTTTCGGGAGCTGTCACCACTTCCTGAGGCCCCGACTCCAGCAGGCCCCACGCCGGCGGCAGCATTTCGGCCAGCACCACGCCCGCCGGCGCCATGATGTAGTGGTAATCGGCGATGGCCAGAAAGCGCGGGTCATGGAACTTGGTGGATATGGAAGCCAGCCGTTCCCGCAACCGTTCCGCTTCCTGTTCCAGCCGGGACCGGTCACCGTTGGCCGATTGATAGCCGGGCGTCTCCGCCAATCCCGTGCGGCGGTGTAGCGCGTCCTGGCGTTGGCGCAGCCGGGCGATGTCCGCTTCGGTTTGGTTGTCCCGGGCGAAATCGGCACGAGATGCCTTGATCTCCACCGCGTAAATGACGTTGTTCGGCCCGACGCCCACTACGTCAACCACGGAGCCCCAGGGCCCTTGCAGCCGCACCTCCAGGCCGATGCAACGACACCGGGCCTCGCAGTACAACCATTCCCACGCTTCCCATTTCAGGCGGTAGGCTCGCTCCGACTCGCTGCCCAGCTTGAAGCGCTCGGCGTCCAGTGTTGGTTCTGCCACCTCCCCACCCATGATGTACCGTTACTGCTCCTGCAGCTCGCGCACAATGCGGCGCAACTGAGCCTGCTCCGCGTCGCCGGTGGTCTGAATGGAGAAGTGCATCTCGTCCACCAGGCCGCCGTACCGCTCCTTGAACATCCCGGGAATATCGTCGTACTCGCCGATGATGGCGAAGGCGTTGAGCATTTCATCGGGCACCAGGTCGCCCATCTCGTCCCACCTGCCCTCGCGCGACATGACGTGAAGCTGCCGGCCGATGTCTTCGAAGCCGTGGCATTCCAGCACCGGAAAGTAGGTGCGGGTGGACGAGTAGAAGGCGATGCGCCGCTTGGTTTCCTCGGCTGCCTCCCGGATGGCAGCCTGATTGGAGCCGGTCACGATGAAACCGCCGCCGACTACGGAAACGTCATCAACGCTGCGTCCGGCACGTCGCGCTCCCTCCGCCACGTTCGGCTGTACCACTCGACGCACGTACTCCGGCGACACCAGGCTGTGGAGCATCAATCCGTCGCTGCATTCGCCGGCCACCAGGCAGTTGTAGCCGTTGACGGCGGCGGTGAACACTTCCGGATGCGCGTACTCGCTGGGGCCGGGACTGAAGAAGGGCGTCATCAGCGAGAACTGGTAGAAGTCCCCGGCGTATTCCAGGTTGCTGCCGGTTTCCCAGCAGTTCCAGATGGCGTGCAGGGATTGGACGTACTCCCGCAGACGCGGGCCGGGAGAGCCGGTCCAGCGGGTGGAGAACCGCCGCTCAATGTGCCCTTTCACCTGCGTCCCCAGGCCGAGGCGGAAGCGGCCGCCGCTGTTGTTCTGCAAATCGTGGGCGGTGTGGGCCACCACCATGGGCGAGCGGGGGAAGGCGATGGCGACATGGGTTTCCAGCGTAACGCGGCTGGTGGAGGTTGCGGCCACGGCCAACGGCAGGAAGGGATCATGCGCCGTTTCGTTGGTGGAAACGCCATCATAGCCCATGGACTCAGCCCAGGCCGCCTCAGCAGCCACGGCGTTCAGGTCGCGGGATCGTAGGGAATAGACAACACGCATGGGGGTGCTCCTTTCAGATAGAAGGACTATTCTTCCTGTATCTCACTTTCAGGTTGCCAATCTGTAGCATCTAATCTTCTGACACGCTCTCGAAATGCGTGGTCAAACTTTTCTAATGTCGTAGATATCCACTCGATAAGTTGCTCCCATTGGGATTCGTCAGTGGGATCTGTACCATGTTCGAGAATGATGCGGCTGACGTTATCGTTTGGCTGTTCAGCCCATTCGAGTGCGGCGCCGATATCATGTTCAATCGCTTCCTTCATCTCCGCAAGTAGAGCGAAATGTGCCTTGGATTCTGCACCGGTGAGTCGGAGATGTACTGAAATCTGCTTCGCTCGCGGGCTCAAACTGGCCCACAATTGAAACCCTGTGCGGCCGATTCCATAAGAGGTCCACGGTCTGGCGGGCGGTGCAGTAAGTCGTATATTACTAGTCCGCCTTTCAAGATGTTTGCTCAAATCCTCCCAAAAACGTTGCTGTTGCAATGCAGTCTCTGAGATTTCTCCAGTGGCTGCGCGCCGGGTGGTCTTGGACCAATTGTTTGGTCTGGATACAACATTAAACTTCGGTGCGACCAGAGAATCCCCTATCCGCCACAGCTCCACCTCTAGCCCGAAAAATCTGAATTTTTCGTCGGTGATATCGTTCAGCCAATCCAGTGCCGCACGGTGTTGGTCGGTGAAATTCGCAGCAATCCACACGATGGTTACGGTTTCCAGCCCGGCGGCGTAAGTCAATACTTGGCCTAAGTGAGTGTGGTTGGTGTCGGTTATTTGGTTCTCAATCAGTACCAACGAATCGCCTGCGGTGTCCCGGCACAGAATGTCGGCGCGGTACCGGCCAACGCTTTGCTCACGTGCCACGAGTTCTAGTTGGTCAATGTTGAGCGTTTCAGATAGGAGAGATAGGTTCTCCTCTTCGGCCAGCCAAGGCGTGAAATTCTGCGCTTCGTCGTTCCAAGATTGCCGTAGGTCAACCTGTTCCAATCGTCCAAACTTTTGCGTCGTCATGCTGTCAACTCCTCCGTGCCTAACCTGTGCAACCGTGTCGCTGATGCCATCAGCCAAATCATAGAACACGTCCAGCTGAGACCTGTCCTCGGCTTCGGCCAGCGTCGCGATGATTTCAGCCACGCTTTCAGCGTAGAGGAGGCCCCCTGCCTCATTAGGGACGGCAACCTCCCACATCTTGCCGCGCCCTTCCTTGCTGAGGATGGCGGCCCAAGTCCCCCAGGGGCGCTCATTGCCCCACCCGTGCGCTTCCAGGTACGCCCGCAGGTTCGCAACGGTCAGGGAATCCAGCGCCTCTTTGTCCCGAATTTGCACCTTCATAATGTTTCACCCCTTGCCGCTTTATCCATCATCTCGGTCAACTGCGAACTGCTGAATACGTTGGCCGTCGGGATACGAACCGTCACGCTGTTGCGGTTGGGCACAGGATTGTGCCTCATCAAAGAGAGCCAGTAACCGCAGTGACGTAAGCAAAGCTCATCATCAGTTTGCGTCAACCATTCGCTTTCGTCGTCTGGCAACAGGACAACAATCAGGATGAAAGGATGCCTTTCCACTCGAAGGTTATCGTAATCGCGTATCGGCAGCGGAAAATGTACTGCGTCGCCGTCGCTGCTCAAAACGTCCCGCGATGTAGCCTTGGCCTGGAACCCGATGGTTTCTGATATTGCAGCCCTTTTCAAAATCCCGTCCACACTGCCCCGGTCCACCTTCGGCTCAATCACCTCGCAATCTGCATAGGTCGCCACCGCGTTGATGTACGCCAGCGAAAACCGCTCCTTCCGCGTGTTCAAATCCATCCGGCGACTACCCATCCCCCCCCTCGCTTATATCGTAACCCCAAACTCGTCAACATGTCGTTTCAACGGCGCATAGATGATGCTCTCGTAGTCTTGCACGTCGCACTTTTGCGGTATGTTCAAGTCTTCCAAATCCAGGGCCAGGCGGCCCAGCCGGTAGTGGTCGGTAATCCCGTGGGTTGCCAGGTCGAAATCGGAGCGTGGCGTGGCTTTGCTGATGGTGCGCGAGCCGAACAGCGTTACCGCCGTCAGCTCCGGGTACGCGGCGAAAACGCCGGTGATTTCCTCCCACGGTGAGGCGGGTATATCGGGAACTCGCGTCATCCCAGCACCCAACGATACCGTCCTACCCCTCCGCCGGCGCGTGCGCTGCGTATATCTGGTCGGTCTTGGCGGCCATGATGAAGTCGTTGCGGTGCAGGTTGCGGATTTTGTGCGTCCACCACGTCACACCGACGCGACCCCACTCGGTGGTCAGGCGGGGGTGATGCCCTTCCGACTCGGCCAATTCGCCCAGGGCGTTGGTGAACTCCAGGGCCTGCGCGAAGTTCTTGAACCGGAACGTGCGGTCCAGCTTGGGTATGCCGGATTCGTCGATCATCGACCAGTCGTTGACCACGGGATGCAGTTCGGAGATTTCGACCTCGGTGACGTGGGGAGAGTCCCGGCGGCAGGCGGTGCATCGTTCGCTGTACAGTTCGGTCATGGGGCGGCCTCCGGAGTTATTGCCGCCCGATTGCCGATGCTATGTGAATCCGACGGCGCTATGCCGCAATTCTATCATCCCGTTCGGTGGGCTTGTTGCCCGACTTGAACGGGAACTCGGACATCGTTCAGCCGAACGCGGCCACGAAGATCATTAGGAACGCGGGGTTATCTCAGGGCTCGATGAACATGATCTTCACGGGAAAGGTTGGAAAACTGCGTTGGAGGCCCATGATGTCCGTGACCAGCATCTCGCCGCGACCAACGCCGGAGGACATATCGCGGGTCAAACGGAACGACGGTACGATCTCCACGCCCACGTCGGCCTCGTTTTGACGGTAGCAATATTCCAGTTTCGCCATGTCGTAAAACATGGCAAAGTACTTGCCGAACTGGACCTCTACCAGCACCCGGTCGCGGAAAAAATCAACTTGCTTGTATCCAACATTGATTTCGTCCGTGTTCCAACCGGGCACGTTTGGCTCAACGTTCCTCCTTAGCTCCGCAAACCCGCGCTGTTGAAACTCCCTCTTGAATGCGCGATTCATGGCTGAGGGATCGTACAACATCTCGCCTACCCGACCTCTTTCACGGCTTTCCTTGGTCCGCAAATCGGCGCCCGTCGCCATAATTGCCTCGTTAACCCGAATCCACCGAAGGGAAACCGTGGCGGCGGTCAGAGGAGGGATGAGGGACCAGGGATCGGGCTGGCGGGGACCTGATGCCGATGAAATGGACGATGTGGGGCGTGGATGCCGGTCCAAAGAGATGTTGACGACCCGTAGTAGCGGCGCGGGAAGCGATTTTCAGCGCCGATCGCCGGCGGAGGCCATCAGGAGCCGAGCCTGGCGCGGCTGGGCCAGACAGTTAGGTAATCTGGTGGACAGGTCAGACGCCGCGGGCGTGGTCAAGAAGGGAGTGGCAGTGCGCGCAGTCTGGCCAGGGCGCTGCTGAACTGGTTTCGCCAGGGCCAGCCCTGGGGGAGATGCAAAGTGAGGCGGCGTGCCTTGCGGGTGAGGCGTCCGGCCAGGGAGAAGAAGCGCCTGCGCAGGGTCTTGGTGGTCGCCACCGGCTCGCCCAGCCCGAGGCGCGTGGTCCAGCGGGCCAGGTTGTGGGCCATCGTCTGGACGGCCAGCCAGGCGGCGTTGGCGGGGAAGCGGCCCGAGGGCAGGTGGTTGAGACCCACCCCGTACTTGAGGTCGCGGATGGCGTTCTCGATCTCGGCGTGGCGGCGATGATCGGCCTCCAGTTCCAGGGTGTCGCCGTGTAACAGTTCAGACTTGGGGGGAAGTGAGCAGCTGACGACAGGCGGCGAGAGGATTTAAACCTTGGGCGCGCCAGGTGCCGAAGATGGATGCCAGCGTCATCTTGCTCTCCGTGCCCTGCTCCGAGCGGGTGCCGCCGCTGACCTTGCGGCTGATGACCAGATGACGCAGGCTGCGCTCGGCGGGGTTGTTGTCCGATGGCACGTCTGGTTCGGCCACGAAGACGAAGAGTTCCTTGATGTGGCGCTCAATGCGCCGGCACAGCTTGCCCTGGACGGCCGACGGCTCAGACAGGAAAGGGCGGCAGATGGCCAGCAGCTTCCGCTCCAAGGCCAGTTGAGCAGTGCGCCGTCGTCGTGCCTGAGGATGAGAGAAGGCTTTGGCTTCCTCGTAGAGTCGATGGACTGCCGCCGCCCAGCGGGCCAGCGGGGCATCTTTGAGGTAGCGGGCCCGCAGGTCGTGGATGTCCCGCAGCAGGTGCGCCCAGCACCGTTGCTTGGGGCCATCGTAATGGTGGTAGGCGGCGTAGAAATCGCTGACCAGTACTCCGGAGAATGCCTCGCCCAGCGCTTCATCCACCACCGCCTTGCCCCGACCCCGCCGCAGGAAGTAGCGCTCGGTGGGAGTGCTGAAAGTCCAGACGTAACCGTTGTTCCCATTTTGACGCCAGCCGGTTTCGTCGGCGTGGACCACTGGGCTGGCGCGGATGCGGTCCACCATTCCAGCCACCGCTGGTTGGGCCTGTTGCGCGGTCTGATGAATGGCGCTCACAATGGCCCCCACGCTGAGGCGCAGCTGATGGACGGTGCCCAGATACCACTGGATGCTGCGGATCGGCAGGCGCCCTTCTTCCCGTAGCGTGGCGATGCGGCTGATCAGGTTGACGCCCAGGCGTTGGCGCCCCAGTGCCACGCCGTCCAGTTGCGCGGTGGGCACTCGGCGCCGCCGACACACTGGGCAGGTCCTGGCGATGAAGACATGCTCGGTGACTTGCACCGGAACCACCGGCAACTCGATGACTTCCCGAGTGCGCTGGGTCCAGCCGCCGGACAGGTGGGCGCCGCAATCGGGACAGTTCTCCACCCGATGGGTCGGTGTCATGCGCGGGCGGGCGAAGCCGTGGCGTCGCTGCTTTCGGGGCTGCTGCTGCGCTGGGGGCTGGCGGCCCGATTTCGCCTTGAGGCCGGGCATTCGGGGCGGGCCGTCCGGTTTCGCCTGGCCCTCCAGTTCGGCAATCCGCCGCTCCAACCGCTCAATCACCCGCTGCTGTTCCAAAACGGTGGCCTGCAGTTGGGCAATGATGGCGATCAGGAAATCGCGGTCGGCGGTGGTCAGGTCACTCTCAGTATCCACTCCCTCTATATGACATAACGACTGCCACCCACGCCAGCGTTCGGAAACCCGGATCCGGCCAATTCACCTCACCAAGTCTGAACAGTTACGTCGCCGTCTCTATCGGTGATGAAGCCGTGATAGCTGTAGTCGACCAAGAGGGCCAGCTGGGAGTTGGGCGTGGGCTGCACCCTTCGGACGATGAGACGCACCGGCACAGCATCGGGCTCACTGGCGAAGGGAGTGTAGCTGGTTTCGGCCACGTCGGCGGCGCCCTCCATCCAGTAAGGGATGGGCGTCCAGTCCTCTTCAGGTATGGCTGCGATGAGATTGCGCAACTGGGCGTGCTGGCGGACGGTGATGGAGAAGCGGACCTTCATCTTGCGGCAGACGGCGACGATGTCGTGGTTGTAGAAGCCGCTGTCGGCCCGCATGGTGAGCGGTCCGGTGGCTCCGGCGTAGCGCACTCGCCTTACCGTCTCTCGCAGGAAGTGGGCCGCGCCGCGAGCGGTGTTGGCGCGTCCCTGGCGCAGCCGAGCCATCAGCACGTCGCCGGCGCCAGCGGCGACGGCGAACAGCGGGTGATAGCCCCGCTGGCCGGTGTAGGTGTGGCGGCGCGCCCCTTCCTTGGCCGGACCGTAGGTCTCACAGATGGTGGAGTCCAGGTCGATGGTCAACGGATCATCGCCCGGTCCGGCCCCGGCGCCCCAGGCTCGGGCCAGCGCCTCACGGCTCACCCGATCCAGCTGCCGCGCGTGGCCCCAACGGAAACTCCGCAGGAACGTACCCAACGTGGACGGCGCCTTGACCACACAGCCCAGCACCTGCTCGGTCCCGCCAGCGCGCAGCGCGTCGGCGTCGTCGATGCAGTCGCCACCGGCCAGGGCCGACGCCACCAGGGTCAGCATCTTGTCCCCAGCATTCGCACGACCCGGTGCATCTCCCAAGTCAACGTGGCGGTCCACCAGTTCGCCCAGACCCAGGTGATGGGCCAGCGTGACCGGCAGGATCAGTCCGGCGTTGGCCACCAGGCGGTGATCGTCGAAGGCGACCTGGATGCGCTCAAGGCGCTCAGGTGGTAGCATCCGTTGGGTGCTCCTTGTTCCGGGTTGGTTTGGTGTCTCACAAACCATTATCCCCGAAGCCGGGAGCACTTTTTCAACCCTTCAGCACGACACCAACCTCATCCTTTCGGTGGATTGGGGGTTAATGAGGCGATTAATCTCCGGGTATCTGACCTGCAAAATTTCCGCACCGCCGAGATGCGAATGGAAGTGGACAATGCGCATATAGTGATCGCCCCTTCACCTACACGACCAACTCGGCCAACCCCAAACGGCGGTGAAGCTACGCTGCCGATTCAGTGCCCACCGTTTGGCCGCTCCGGATCATAGACCGGTTTTCCCATGGGGCGCGTGCGCAACGTTCCGTTCTCCCATTCTTCGATGCGCTCACGGGCGATAGCCACGTACTCCGGATCAGTGTCGCACCCGTAGCCCAAGCGATCATGCATGATGGCAGCGATGATCGTGGACCCGACACCCATGTAGGGATCCAGAACAGAATCCCCGGCGTCGGTCATGGACAGGACCAGTCTTTCGACCAACTCTACAGGAAACTGACAGGGATGGATCGTCTTCTCCGGGTGATTGTGCTTCACGTTGGGGATTTCCCACACGTCAGTCGGATTCTTGCCGTTGGGATTGCCGGACAATTGGCCTGCGTTTGGACCTTTGAAATGGCGTTTCTTGGGGTATTTGGATGGCACCCTGATGGGGTCCAGGTTCCAAGTATATTCGTCGCTTTTCGTCCACCAGTTTATGGTCTCGTACCGGCCTGACAGACGCTTAGAACAGTGCATACCATGGCCAAAATGCCACACGATCCGATTGCGGAGCTTGAGCCCAAGGTTCTTGAATATGGGATAAAACAGGGCATCCAACGGGAAGATTTCGCCTCGGTGGACGTAATTGCCCACCTGCCAACAGATTGATCCGTTCGGATGCAAGATCCTCACGCACTCCCGGATCACGCGTTCCTGCCATTCCAGATATTCGTCAATCGACATCCGGTTTTCTTTCGTCTTGCCCAGGTTGTAGGGCGGCGAGGTAACGACCAGCTTCATCTGTCCGTCGCCAAAGTCTCGCACAAATTCGAGGTTATCCTGGCATTCGACGTGGTAGCATTCCCTGTCAGGAGGCGCGAGGCCGCACGCGGCGTCGTGATCCGCGGTTAAATCCGAACGATGCCCAAGATCTGACGGGAGCGAGTTATCAGACTGATATGAGAACAGATCGCGCATCAACATCGTACTCCCCACGACGCGTTAAATCAGGTCGGTTGAGCGGTCCGGCTGAATGGTATCACCGCATTCGTCCTCTATCAATGCGCCTCCCGCCAGTTCCCGCGGCTTCAGGTGTCGTCGTGACCGAGGACATCAATCAAGCGCCGCGCCCTGCCTTCAGTACTTGTAAAAGTGGTTCCTGACTTCGTAATCAGCGTCATGCTGGGAGAACAGTTCCCAGTCGGCCCGCCGGATGGTCAGGTAGGAGTTCGCCAACGCCGGCCCCATGGCGTCGGTCAGCGTTGTGTCTGCTTTCAGCGCCCGGATGGATTCCAGCAGGGATGCCGGCAGCCGCCGAATACCCCGGTCGGCCAGCTCTCGCCGCGTCAGGCGGGCCGGGTCCACGTCGATGTATAGCCGCGGGTCGGGCCGTAGGTTCTGCTCTACGCCGTCCAGGCCGGCGGCGATCAGGCCGCCCAGGGCGATATAGGGATTGGAGCTGGAGTCGGCCGGTCGGAATTCCAGATTGGTCGAGGCCATCTCGGCGCCCCAGAAACGGGACGGTATCCGCACTGCCGCTTCCCGGTTGTCCGGCCCGTAGCAGATGTAGGCCGTACTCCATGACCCGGGTGAAATCCGGCGATAACTGTTCATGCTGGGGCAGGTCAGCGCCGCCAGCGCCGGCAGGTGTTCCATGATGCCGCCGATGAACTCGTAAGCCAGCGTGCTGAGATTTTGCTCGTCCTCTGGGTCGTAGAAGAGGTTCTGTTCACCATCCCGGTCCCACGCGCTAAAGTGGATGTGGCAGCCGTTGCCCGCCTGGTCGGGAAAGGGTTTGGGCGCAAATGAGGCCAGCCAGCCGTGCCGCCAGGCCACGTTGCGCACCGTTTCCCGATAGATTAGGTGGTTGTCGGCAGCGCGCAACGCATCGGCGTGCCCAATGCTTAACTCCTGCTGGCCGTGTCCCAACTCGGTATAGTATTGCTCCACTCGCAGGCCCTGGACGGTCAAGGCATCTACCACGTCGTCAACCACGTCTTGGGAAAAGGTCGCGCCGACTGTGGAGTTGTCCAGGCTTTCGTCAATGGGAACGAACCAGTCTCCTTCTCGGCGGGCTAGATACCATTCCGGCTCCAGGGCCGCCTGGATGGTCAGTCCCATGGCCTCGGCGCGGCCCAGCATCCGTTTGAGGAAGCTCCGCGGGCAGGCGGCCCACGGACTGCGCTCCGTGGTCATCAGGTCGGCGAGCATCAGGGCCCGCTTTGGCGCGTAAGGCAACAGGGTGAACGTGTCCAGGTCGGGTATCAGCCTGACCTCGCCGACCGGCCCCATCCCCTCCACCACCTGCAACTGGTCCATATCGCTCATCGCCTGCATCGCTACAGTTAACCCGATGCCCGAATCCAGCCTTCGTTCCAACCCCGAAACGTGGGTAGCCTTGCCCCGGATGATCCCACCGTTGTCGCAAAAGAGGAACGATACAAGCTGAACTCCGGCATCGTGCGCCCGCTGGACGATTTCGTTCTGATCCATGTGTCACCGCTACAGTTGCGTTATGAGAGCGAAAATTATATCGCACCGTCTCCCGAAAGCCTGGCCAAAACCTGCCTGTGGATAATGGCCTCCCAACGCTACCCAGGGGTAACATTGCGCGGGGTCGGACGTTCCACTGCCTTACCGGCTACGCTGCGGTATGATTGCCATGCTAACGGATTGGCGCTCCCCTCAACCGATGGCCGAATCGTGAGGCTGCTGCCGGCCGTGCAGCATATGTAACGTCATGCGCCAATTGCGCGGCCTGGCCTCACGAGAGTGTCGCCTTGGTCGAGGATGAGGTTCGGATGGAGTCGGCGGGCCGCTGGTCTTTCAACATAGGCGAGTCGTTTATGAACCCGGGCATCGTTGATATTATGCGACCACGAAGGTCGCCGGGAACGCCTCTTCCCTTCAAGGCTCAATGAAAATGACCTTGACCGGAAAGGTTGGGAAACTGCGTTGGAGGCCCATGATGTCCGTGACCAGCATTTCTCCGCGACCAACCCCGGATGACATATCGCGAGTCAAACGGAACGACGGTACGATCTCCACGCCGACGTCGGCCTCGTTCTGCCGGTAGAAATACTCCAGTTTTGCCATGTCATAGCACATAGCAAAGTACTTGCCAAACTGTACTTCTACCAGCACCCGGTCGCGGAAGAAATCGACCTGCTGGTATCCAACGTTGATTTCGGTCGTATCCCAACCGGGCACGTTTGGTTCCACATTCCTTCTCAACTCCGCAAACCCGCGCTGTTGAAACTCCCTCTTGAACGCGCGGTTCATGGCCGAAGGGTCATACAGCATCTCGCCTGCCCGACCTCTTTCGCGGCTTTCCTTGATTCGGAAATCGGCTCCCGTCGCCACAATCGCTTCGTCAATGAGGCGATTGATTTCCGGGTACCTGACTTGCAGTATTTCAGCCCCGCCGAGGTGTGAATGGAAGTGGACAATTTGCATCTGTCGTTTGTCCCTTCACATGGTTTGTCCCTTCACATTGAGGAGTAACGCGGCCAACCCCAAACGGCGATGGAGCGACGCTACCGTTCAGTGCCCGCCGTTTGGCTTGGCAGGATCATAAATCGGTTTCCCCATGGGACGTGTGCGCAACGCTCCGTTCGCCCATTGCTCGATACGTTCACGGGCGATCGCCACGTACTCCGGATCGGTGTCGCAACCGTAGCCTTTGCGGTCGTGCATGATGGCTGCGATGATCGTGGCCCCAACCGCCATGTACGGGTCTAGCACTGAATCTGACACGTCAGTCAGGGACAAGGCGAGGCGCTCGACCAGCTCTACCGGAAACTGACAGGGATGGATAGTCTTCTCCGGGTGATTATGCTTCACGTTAGGGATTTCCCACACGTCGGTCGGGTTCTTACCGTTGGGATTGCCAGACAATTGACCTGCGCTTGGACCTTTGAAATAGCGTTTGTTGGGGTATTTGGACGGCACCCTGATAGGGTCCAGGTTCCAAGTGTACTCGTCGCTTTTCGTCCAGAACCTGCAAAGGCACCTCGCCGACGCTGGTTACGACGCCAGCGCGCTCGACCGGAGCGCCGTCCAAGACACCACCCATGACCCACTGACTTACACCGCTCGCGACGCGATACGTCTCGCACAACAGGCCTTCAAGAACTTCGTGGATAAGATAACCGTCCATGGCACCGAAGCCGTGGTCCACTATTCAATACCCCTGCCCCAGGACAGCCCATTACCGGGCGCCCGAACACAAACCATCACGATGCCGGCCCAGGTCCTCACCTGAGCCTCTCAATCGTATGAAAACGGGGGCGCTTCCGGGTCCCCGTCCACTCTCCAGCCTGTCAGTCGAACCGATGCGGATCCGCCTCGAAAGCGGCGATCACCAACCGCGCCAAGTCTTTCATCGGCTCCAGCCAAGGATCCTGTTCATCGCCTCCTTGGCTATCCATTGCCAAATCACCTCCACGCCGTTTATCATCAGTTTCGACCGACGAGCTTTCCGCCTCGATTGGTCCGGGCGCCGCGTTGGACTCTTCAATATCCCGCGGCGCTCTCTGATTCTCTTCGGACCGCTCGCGGTCCGTTTTTTCGGTCATATCTGAAACCTCCTCAATTCACATCCGCTCATGTCGAGCGTTCTCGTTTTGTCACAGCCGTCGATAGTGCCTTCCCCGTCCGCTCCCCAAATCCCTCAACCTCCCCTGCACCCGCGAAAAGAGATTCCTCGGCACAATCGCCGTGGTAAAACCTTTTACCCTGATCCATTCGTCTCTAGGCACATCCTCCTTGAACACCGCGCCGTTAGGACCTCTGACTGTCCTCGTCTTTCCGTAGAAGTACTCGCCCGTGTACGCCTCATTCCTCAACAGGTTTCGCATCGCGGCGTACTTCCAAGAACCGCCCCTTTTGGATGGGATCCCTTCCGCATCGAATAGCTGCACGAGCCCATCAACCGGCCTGCCGTGATCAACTTCGCGAAATGCGCGCAACACCACATCAGCTTCCACCTCGTTCAGCGCCATCCGCCTCTGTGCAGGGTCGTAGTCGTACCCGTAGATCCCGGGACCGATTCCTCCTGGCATCCAACCGCCTTTTGCCAGAGATTCCTTCGCGCGTCTGGTCCTTTCTCCCAGGTCAGGCGCTGGCACGCGGCCAACTACCCCACCCAAGCGCCGCTCCAGACCCCCAACATCCGCACCGTCGCGCGGATCCTGCACAAGCCAGATAGCCACGCCAGACCCGACAAACTCGCACTGCAGCGTTAGAAACTCCGAGCTCGTCCTCGCCAACCGAGAAGCCGAATACGCCAGAACCGCGTCAACCTCTTTGCGCGCAACCATCCAACGCAACTCGTTCAGAACCGGACGTTCCTCGCCGACCCCGGACGACCTCTCCCGCAATACGTGCTCAAAACCTACCGCCAGACCCTTTTCCCGCGCCAACTTCACGCAGGCATCCGCCTGCGCAGCCAACGATCTTCCCCCTTCCTCACCACCAGCACTCGACCAAGTATAGATCTTTGCAACCAGCTTTCCGTTTGCCATTTTCATTACCCCCAGTTTTCGCCGAGTCATCTCGGCAACGCTGACCGAAATGAAAAAGCCGCGACCACGACGGCAAAAACCGCCGATACCACGGCATGGAAAGCAAGGGACTGAACGCGCGTTCGGCGCCATCCAAAACCGCCGAACCTGCGAGTTCAACCCGAAATTACTCACTGTACGATGTGATATTTAAACACGTAGACCTTCCTTGCCTGAGGGGCTACTCCAGGCCGTCGCGGGGCTGATCCGCGACGGCCACTTTCTTGCTGTTTTAGTTTAGAACTACCGTACTTATTCTATAATTTCACCTCGTTTCAGAGCAACCCGTACCGGTCAGTCATACCCCATTTTCCACCGCAATTTCCCTCAATCCGAGCACCCGATGACACCCTTTAATCAGATGATTTCAGTTCACTGATCTTCCAACGGACCGCTTTGGTCTCCTGCCCCGACGAACCGCACCACGTTCTCGGCTGCCCGTTCCCAACCAGAGTCTTCCTTCACAAACTCGTAAATCTTCGACCTCACCCTATGGATTCTCGTCCTTCTCGTCCGGGCCTGGGTTTTGCAGACCCCGCCGTCCAACAGAGTGACGGCAGCATCAGGTATCGCCAACGAGTTTCCGTACCTTTCCTTCAACCTCTCCAAACCATCCCTCACGCGATTACAGCCTCGCACCACCTCAACATCGTATTCCGATTGGTAAAGCCGACGCTCTTGACCTTCGCTGTCTGCGGCGTGCATCCCCTCGAATTCCGACCTCCACACGTGTCCCAACGTCTCAATTACACCATCCTCATTGGCGAAGACCCCGCCAGACGTTTGTTCGCCGTGATCCCCCAAAAGGTCCACTTTCCCATCCTCCAGAGCATCTGCTCTTTTTCCAGAGCGGCCGCTGCCATCCGCTTGGCGTGCGCCTGCTCACGAAATTCCAGAATTGCATCATCCATCTCGATATTCATCACTACCTCCGCAAAGCTGACCGCCTGACGACAACCCGTAATCGGAAGCCCCTACCGGAACAGAGCACCTAATATTACAGCCGCGCATCGAAGGAAGGACTCATGTCGCTGACCGTGCCCGAAGTTAGACGGCTGTTATGCAGGTTGCTGTGACTACTTTATGAGGGCGCTGACCTACCTATATGGCAGCCATGGTGGAGCCGGTGGCACCAAGCCCGAGCCTTGGAATCCATTACAAGAGACACTTTCAGAGGCCTTCAATTCAAGTGCAACTGTAATACTAAGCCTATCCCCGGAGCCCTACAGCCCACGCGTTTCGTCGAAACACCAGACGCCGCAGCGTTCCCTTTCTTGAGCACTTTTCCCACCAAAGGTTGCCACGACCCTCGTGCAAACCTAATCCGCCGCTACTTCCACAGCCGCTTCGGTCCGAGACAACCACTCCTCGTACCCATTCCAGCGGAACACCCCTGGCGCCACTAACTCGAATTCGTCGCTGTTGGTCAGCTCCTTCCGGATCGACGAGTACGCCGATTTAGGGCTTTCAGCCCTCCTGAAACGCGCGCACCAAGACGCCACGCCCACCAACCTGGGCTCCACCAGGCCATCATTCTGCTGGGCATAAAAGATCGCAGCGTCCCGATGGCTGACACGACCCAAGATCCACTCATGACCGCAGTTCTCCTGCCCGCAACGCGGACCCTCATCACCCTCGGAAGTAACCCAAGCGAGGAGACCCGACGCTCGGTCCGCGGTCCCACCGCCGTTCGGTCCCACCACCCTGTCGCCTGACACATCCGAAGCCGCTCCCGACGACTCAGCTACTCCAGCTCCGACCTCGTCGAGTTTGTCCTCATCCTTCCCCACAGACTCCGACCGCGCGAAATCCCTCCACCTCTCGAAGAGCTCAGCCACCTCACTGTCGTGTCCGTCCATAAGCCCCGCCGCCCGGCGGGTCTTAGCCAGAAATGCGTCCGCAGCCCCAAGCGCACCAAGCGATTGCTTCCGAAGATTTTCCCCATCGGCGATCAACTCGCTCAACAGTTCCCGTGCCAAAACCTCGTAGCCCATAATTTCCTCCAAATGCGTTCCTATCTCCCGTGATTTTTTTCGACCGATCCACTACACTGATTCGCACTACCGCAGCGGAGTCCCGCAAGGGCCAACGCCCAACGGCTCCCCCGCGGCGGTGCTTGTAGTCGCATTGGGACGCCCTCCAAAGAAATCCCTCTGCGACTTTTACTTTGACCAAACCGTTCAACCACCTTCCACAACCCTGCCAACGAGTTTCGGCGATTTTTGCGGTCTGACTCAAAAGCCAACCGTCGGCCGGATACCAACCCAACCCGCCCGGCAGGGCTGTACACCGCCGGGGTTACCCAGACAGGGGTATGTAACGGCTGAAATCGGCTGTTGATTTAACTTGGGAAGGCGCCTGGGTTTCCGGCATCTTGGTTATGACAAGCCCAGATGCTGGAGGTTTCCCAGGCGCCTTCCCAGGGAATGCTATCAGATGCAGAAAACGATTGAAACGCATTTACCTCACCTCTCCCAGCCACAATTGACCGGCCTGGTCCTGTGGGTCTGCGGAGCCATTCTCGCCGGCAGCGCCGGCCAGAATGCCGTGGCCTCGGCCCTCTCGCCCTGGGGCAGCTGGAACAGCCTCCACCAGTATCTCCGGGAGTGGCTCTACGACGGCAGCGACCAGGCCCGTCCCTGCCAGACCGAACTGGACGTTACGCTCTGCTTCGCGCCGCTGCTGCGCTGGGTGCTCACCTGGTGGCAGTCCGGCCGACTGGCTCTGGCCATCGACCCCACTCTCAAGGGCGACCAGACCACCGCCATCGTCATCAGCGTCCTTCTACCGCAGTTGCGCCATCCCCGTGGCCTGGCGCATCCGCCACACCACCCAGCGCGGCTTCTGGATGGACCCCACCGTGGAACTGCTCCAGGAACTGGCCCCGGCGGTTCCCAGGGAAATGACTGTCATCGTGCTCTGCGACCGAGGCATCGCCAGTCCCAAGCTGTGGCCGCAGATACGCTCCCAGGGCTGGCATCCCGGTATGCGCTACCGGAAGAACATCACTTGCTGCGCCGATGGGGGACGCCGGTTGCCCGCCCAACGCTTCGCTTCCCGCCCTGATACGGCCTGGATCGGCCGCGGCGCCGCCGGCAGCCCCCCGACCGCCCAGCGCCGTTGCACCCGGCTGGTGGTCTGGTACGCCGAGCCGGAGGAGCCCTGGATCATCCTCACCGCTCGGCCTCCCCAGGAAGTCGGCGTCAACTGGTACGCGCTGCGCTGCTGGATCGCACTGGGCTGCAAGGCCCTCAAGAGCCTGGGCTGGCAGTGGGACCAGACCCGGCGCACCGACCCGGCCCGCGTCTCCCGCCACTGGCTGGCGCTGTCGGTGGCGACGCTGCTGGCCCTGGCCTACGGCACCCGGGTGGAAGACGCCCAGGACCGCAGGATCGCCCCAGGCAATCTGCGGGCGCCGCCCAAAGCGCTGGCTTCCCATCACCGGGACCCGCGGAGCCGTCCGGCGCGCACCGTCAGCGTGATCCGCCACGGCAGCGACTGGCTCAGGCGGTTGCTGCTCAAAGGGCGCCTCTGGAGCCGCGTCTGGCTGCGGCCCGAACCCTGGCCGGAACCCAAGCCCAACCTGGAGATCACACACCATGCCCCGTCTTGAAAACCCCTTACATACCCCTGTCAAGGTTACCAAGACCCACCATAAGTCATCCCGGATTTTAGGAAACGAGGAAATCGGTTCGGGAAAGGGCTGAAATAAGAAGCCCCCTGCTGGTGGAGTGGGAGTGTCCAAACTCCAAACCACAGAAGGGGGCTTTCGTATGTTGCAGGAAGGAGCGGGCCAGCGGCAAGGGCAACAGGTGGCTGATCTGTTGGAATTGTTCATCGGGCCGTTGGCGGAATGGCTGGACGAGCGGTTGGATCGGCGGTTGGTACGCACCTTCTTCCTGGCCTTGGCCCGAATCCACCGAAGGGATGCGGTGGGGCTGGGCGAGGCGGCGGTGCCCACCAAGACCCTGCGCAGACGATTCTTCTCCCTGGCCGGTCGGCTCACCCGCAAGGCGCGTTACCTCACACTGCATCTCCCCCAGCACTGGCCTGGGAAAGCCAGTTCAGCGGTGCTCTGGCACAGCTGCGCTCCCTGCCACTCCCTTCCTGACGGCGCCGACGGCGTCTGACCCGTCCACCACACCCCCCAATGCCTGGCAGATCCGCCCAGGCCGGTCCCGGACGGTCTCCTCCGGCAATCTGTCCTGATGATCTCCGCCACCGCAAACCATCCAAATTCCCTTGGTGTGGTTGCCACACCCTGAACCCGAGCAGATCTATCGAGGTCAAAGCCTCACCGTCCCTTTCCCTTGCCTCTCATCTCTGGTCCGATCGGCATGACCACATCCCTTCGGTGGATTCGGGATCAGTAATAACGGATGTGGTGCTTCCATTCCAGGCCCAGAGTTCTGTTTGTGTAGGCTGCGCCGAAAACCGCCGACGCCTTGATTTCTGCCAACCCAGCCTCTGATTAGTGCCGCCAGACCCGGGCTCCAGCTGACCGCTTCAAGCGTGCGAAAGTCACCGAACCTGACACGCCTGTCACGGCCGGCAGACACGGTACCTGCAAAGGATCGGAGCCGTCTGGATGGCCGGAAACTTGAGCGCTCTGCAGCGTCGAACCGGCGACGCCATTCGGCCTCGCTGCTGCACTGAAAAGTGCGACACCGCATCCGCTAGCGCGTGGTTCGGCAGGTCTCACGCCGTCCCAGATTGATGACGCCGGCTTGTAGCGCAAAACCCCTCGGCCGGCACAACGAAAGTATCACCGACCGACTACGACTAACTCACCGCCCCGATCAGGGGCGACTGGTGTGCGTCAGCGGATTATAGCAGCACCGTCGCGTGGATCCCAACCCGCCGCCACAGCGGGTCAGTTCTGCGCTATGCTGTCGAGCGCGTCACCGACGCACTACCCAAGCGGCAACGGTGCTTGACGTCATGAAAATTCTCCAGGTTATCCACGGCTACCCCATGCGATACAACGCCGGCTCCGAGGTGTACACCCAAGGGTTGTGCCAGGCGCTGGCAGAACAAAACCAAGTCCACGTCTTCACGCGGCAGGAGAACGCCTTCCTGCCCGAGTACGCGATGCAGCGGGAGACAGACCACGTCGACTCACGGGTCGCGTTACACGTGATCAACATGGCCCGTGCCCGCGATGGCTACAGCCACCGCACCGTTGACGACGCCTTCGCCCGTCTGCTGGACGAGATCCAGCCCGAGGTGGTGCACATCGGGCACCTGAACCACTTGTCCACCTCGCTGGTTTTTCCAGCGAAGGAACGGAATATACCCGTGGTCTTGACCCTCCACGATTACTGGCTGATGTGCCCGCGGGGACAGTTCATCCAAATGTACGAGAACGTTGACCAACAATCCTGGCCAGTCTGCGACGGGCAGGATGACCGAAAGTGCGCCGTGCGCTGCTACCGCCGTTACTTCGGCAATGATGACGAAGCGTTCGAACTCGACGCCGCCTACTGGACCGGCTGGGTAAGCCGGCGCATGGCTCACGTCAGGCAGGTGTGCAACGCGGTGGACCTGTTCCTTGCACCAGCCCGCTACCTGCTGGGGCGGTTCAGGGACGATTTCGGCCTCCCCGAGGACAAGCTCGTCTACCTGGACTACGGATTTCACCGGGACCGAATGGCGGGGAGAGCACGACACATGGACGAGACTTTCACCTTTGGCTACATCGGCACACACATCCCGGCCAAGGGAGTGAACCACCTCATCCAAGCCTTTGGCCAACTAACCGGCCAGCCCCGGCTGCGGATCTGGGGGCGAGACCGCGGCGTCGAAACGGTCGGACTGAAGAAGATGGCTGCGGCGCTGGACGGCGACGCGGGCAACCGGGTGGAGTGGATGAGTGAATACCGCAATCAGGACATCGTTCCCAACGTGTTCGACCGCTGCGACGCCATTGTCGTGCCGTCCATCTGGGCGGAAAATTCTCCACTGGTGATCCACGAGGCGCTCCAGGCCGGTGTGCCCGTGATCACCGCCGATTACGGCGGCATGGCGGAGTACGTGGGACACGAGGAAAACGGTCTCTTGTTCAACCACCGAGACCCGTCGTCTCTGGCAACCCAGATGCAGCGGTTGGCCGACGCGCCCCAGTGGGCACGGCAGCTGGGCAGCCGGGGCTACCTGCAGTCGGACGACGGCAACGTGCCGGACATGGCTGAGCACGCGCGGGAGATCGAGCGGATCTACACCAGTCTTCTGTCCAAACGAGGAACCTTATGAGCTTTGAACGCCCACCAGCTGGATTCGATGTGCCCGCCGCGGACACGGTTGACTTCGATGGGCCCTGGCGTATCACCTTCGACACCAACCCGGACGATTGCAACCTGCGTTGCCTCATGTGCGAGGACCACTCGCCCTACAGCAACACTCAGAGCGCCCGTCGCGCCGCCGGAATGCCCAAGCGCCGCATGGACATCGGCCTGATCCGGCGTGTCCTGGCAGACGCGGCGGGCAACGGCCTGCGGGAGGTCATCCCGTCCACCATGGGGGAACCGCTCCTCTACCGGCACATGGACGAGATCATCGACCTGTGTTCCGAGTACGGGATAAAACTGAACCTTACCACCAACGGGACATTCCCCGGACGCGGAGCTCAAGCCTGGGCGGAGCGCATCGTGCCGGTGGGTTCCGACGTCAAAGTGTCTTGGAACGGCGCGACAAAGGAAACCCAAGAGCAGGTGATGCTGGGCTCCAACTGGGACAGCGTCCTCAAGAACGTGAGGACCTTCGTCCACGTCAGGGATAACCACGCAGCGGGTGGCGGAAACCACTGCCGGGTTACCTTCCAGCTCACCTTCATGGAGGTCAACTACGCCGAGTTGCCCGCCATGGTTCGACTTGCGGCCACGTTGGGCGTGGACCGGGTGAAAGGACACCACCTATGGGTGCACGCGGCCGAGATGATCAACCAGTCGATGCGACGCGGTCCCGAGGTCATTTCCCGGTGGAACGACGCCGTGGCCCTGGCAAAGGCCGAGGCGGAGCGCTATCGTCTTCCCGACGGGCGACGGGTTCTCCTGGAAAACATCTTCCCCCTGGATGAGTATGCTGTCGAAGACATCGCCCCCAACGGAGATTGTCCTTTCCTCGGAAAGGAAGCGCGGGTGGCCGCCGACGGGAGGTTCAACCCGTGCTGCGCTCCCGATGCGCTGCGGCGCACTCTGGGGGACTTCGGCAATCTCAACTCCCGGAGCCTTCAAGACATCTGGCGGAGCGCCGCTTACCGGCATCTCCAGGCCAACTACTCGGCGAAACCCCTGTGCCGGGGTTGCAATATGCGACGACCACAATGACGGCGCCCCAAGAATGGCGAGAGTACACTGTCTCACCAGACGGTACGCACCACCTGTTGCAAGGTCGGCCAGCCTACAATCTTCTTTTCACCGAGGTCCTGAAGTTCCACCCGCCCGGCCGGGCGCCCGTCATCGACGGTAGCGACGCGTACCACATCACTGCCGACGGCAGCCCGGCCTATCCGTTCCGCTACGTCCGGACCTTCGGCTTCTACGAAGGCGTAGCCGCGGTTCAAGCCACCGACGGCTGGCGCCACATCGGTCCCGACGGCGCAGCGCTCTACCCGGAACGCCACACCTGGTGCGGCAACTTCCAAGAGGGCAGGTGTCCCGTGCGCGACGACAGCGGGCGGTACTTTCACATACTGCCCGACGGCCGGCCAGCCTACGCCGAACGCTACCGGTACGTCGGAGACTTCAGGGACGGCTACGCCGTCGTCCAGGACGAGAACGGACGACACACCCACATAGACCCGGACGGTGTTCTGCTGCACGGGAAATGGTTCCTGGACCTGGACGTGTTCCACAAGGGCTATGCCCGCGCCGCCGACACTGACGGCTGGCACCACGTGGACACCGCAGGCCGCCCGCTGTACGCGGCGCGTTTCGGCAACGTGGAACCCTTTTACAACGGGCAGGCCAGGGTGGCGGGACACGACGGTTCACTGAACGTCATCGGGGAGACCGGAGAAACTGTGGTCATCCTCAGGGAACCAGTCAGAACCCCGCTGGAAGAGCTATCAAACGATATGGTGGGCGTCTGGCGCACGCAGGCCATCCGCTCCGCCGTTGAACTGGGGGTGTTCGAGCTGTTGCCGGCGTCTCCGGCCGACGTGGAGACCAAGCTGCAATTGGCTCCCTCCAACGGAACTCGCCTGCTGCGGGCACTCCTGGAACTGGGATTGGCGCGACGGGATAACGTCGGCGTTTACCACCCCACCAAGAAGGGCGCCCACCTCAAGTCAGGCCACCGAATGTCTTTGGCGGCCGCGGCTAGCCATTGGGGAGACCAGTCCAGCAACTCCTGGCGCCATCTGGCGGATTCCCTGCGCACCGGACTGCCGTTCGGCATGAACGGCAACCGAGATTTCTTCCGCCGATTGTCAGACCGACCAGGCGAGTTGTTGGCCAGCCACCGGACCTTCGCTGCCTACGCCAAGCACGACTACGCCGTCCTGCCCGAGGTCTGGAACTTTGGGCTGCACGACGCCATCCTCGACGCCGGCGGCAGCACCGGGGAACTTGCCTTCGAGCTTCTACGAGCGTACCCAAACCTCGACGCCACTGTCATGGACCGACCCGAGGTCTCGGATCTGTTCTCTCCTCCGGAAGCCGTTGCGAGACGCTGCCGTTTCGTCGCCGGGGACATCTTCCGGAGGTGGCCAGTGCGCAGCAACGCCGTTGTCCTGGCGCGGGTGCTGCACGACTGGTCCGACGACGACGCCCGCCACATCCTGGCGCAAGCACGTGAAGCCATGGACGAAGGCGGCCATCTGTACCTGGTCGAATTGCTTTTGGACCCAACCCGCGGAGCCGGCGGCCTGCTGGACCTGAATATGCTGGTGATGACCGGCGGCAGGGAACGCACGTTGACCGACTTCAAGAAACTCCTCACGGAAACCAGCTTCCGGTTGGAGGACGTTCGGCCCACCGGCCGAGTGAACTCGCTGATACGGTCCGAGGCAATATGAGCGAGGTGGACGGCGCCCAGCGCACCTTGGCGCAGGTGGCGGACGTTCCAACCGACACTGACGTCGCTCTCGTGCTCCGCCACGCCGAACGCGAGGCCATAACTCAGGGTACCTACGGAAACGACGTCCCTCTGACCGAGCGCGGTACAGACTCCGCCCGCAGACTGGGCGAAGCGTTATCGGCGCGGCCCCCGTCCGCGATCTTGACAAGCCCCCTGCCGCGTTGCGCGCAGACGGCCCAAGCCATCATCAGAGGCGCCCGCTGGGACTGCGTCGCCGTCGCCGACCACAGGCTGGGGGATCCCGGCGCGTTCGTCGTCGCGCCCGAACTGGCCGGACCCACCCTGTTGGAAATTGGGCCCGAAGCAATGGCCGAACGCCAACTGACTGAGACAGAACTCCCGCCCGGCATGAAGGCTACCATTCAGGGTGTTGAACTCCTGCTGGACCTGATCCAATCCCAACTGGCGGCGAGAGGACGGGTCAGCGTTTTCGTCACCCACGACCTGGTGCTGGCAGTCCTGGTCGGGAGCCTGTACGGTTTGAACCCCAGCGAATTCGACTGGCCCGATTATCTGGACTCCCTGATTGTCTGGAAGCAGTTAGACCGGTTGCGCTTCCGTTGGAGAGGCTTGCACGAGGCTTCTCACCCAGTCGGCCGTTAGGCCGATGGCTTCCACGGCAGACACCCGCGGGGTGTGCCCCAGCACCCGCCGGGCTTTCTCAGCGGTGAAGACCTCTCTCTGGCCCTGCTCTCCCGGACGGTAGTCCGTGTACTCAATGGACACGCTGGAGCCGGCAGCGTCGCGGCAACATTCCGCCAGCGTGGCAACGGTGTGCTCCTCCTCACTGCAGACGAAGAATTTCTCTCCCACCACCTGGTCCGACGGCGCCTGGATGGCCAGCAGCCAGGCTGCCACCACGTCGTCTATGAACGACACGTCTCGTGTCTGTTCACCGCCTTCCACGACAATGGGAATGCCGTGCAGCGCATTCCACAACCACTTGAAGATGAAGACCTCTCGGCGCATCTGCGGCCCGATGACCACGCCGGTGCTCATCACCACGGCAGGGACCCCGTAGGCCCGATGCCACGTCCAAACCGCCAGTTCGGCCGCCGCCTTGGAAAAGCCATAGGGGTTGTGCGGCGTCAGCGGATGATCTTCGTCAATCGGCAACTGCAACGGTCGGCCGATCTCGTTGCCGGAACCGGCAAAGAGCAGACGCTCCACCCCGCCGGCATGGCGCACCGCCTCCAGCAGGGCAACCGTTCCGTCAATGTTCTGCATCAACGTATAGCGCGGCGAGCCGAAGGCCAGCGGAGCGTCAGCCTGTGCGGCCAGATGAACGACGACGGAATGTCCCTCAACATCTTCCGGTTGGATGTCCTGCAGGCTCCCCCAGAGGTAGCTGAAATTGGGATGTTCCAGCTCATTCGCCAGCAACGCGGCGTGGGGTGGCGACGTAATGTCCAACCCGGTCACCCGGTAGCCCAAGGCCAGCAAGGCCCGAGCAAGATAGGAACCGCCGAAGCCGGCCGCGCCAGTGATGAGGACAGAGCCCGAGTTGTCATGCGCAGTTCCATTTGAATGTCCGTTGTTCCGATGTCGCAATTGAGGTTGCACCATCCGCCGAAGAATGTCGTGCGAGAGCCTTGGCTCGGAGCGGCAAGCGTATCATGATTCATCCTGAAAAAGGCGGCCAGTCTTCTGCCGAAGGAGTTTGCCGCAGTCTCCGCGACAACCGGCTGAAACCAACGCGAAGCGAACACGCCGCCGCCAGACCACCCGGCACGCCCGCTAACGGCGAAAGGAAAGCGCCAGCAACGGCACACGGGCCACAGACACGCCCGAGAGCGAGGCCAGGGGGAAAATTCCCTTGCCTCGACCGGCAAATGACCTCACCGCGGCCACAAGGCGGAAACGGAACACGCCCTGACGCTGCCTTGCGGCTGATGGACACCGCACCGCCGCTGACCACGAGGACATCGCAACCAACCAGCAAGAAGCATGGAGAACCCCACATGTTCCGGCTACAACCACCGCCGCGGCATAAGCAACAACGCCGTTGACGCCTACCGCAGAAACATCAAGCCCGTCAGCGGTTCACCGCCCAGGACCCCCGCGACGCCGACATCCACATGTCGCTGGGTTTTGCCCAGTGGATGGCCAAGAAGAAACACTGGCAACCCGTCGCCTGGCATCACTCTTCGAAGTTCCACAACAAGGTCAACTTCTACGACCTCGACAGTCTCCGCAGGATCATCCTGCATCTGGGCTACCAGTTGGAAAACCTGCGCCACCTCGGAGGACGCCGCGCTTCCGTTCGGGGAGAATACGCCCGTTGGGAAGGCACCGGCCATCACCGGCACATCGTCGCCTGGGTAACGTTCAAGGACGTGCTCGACGGCAACGGCTGGATACACCTCCCGGACGGCACCAGGAAGAAGGCCAGTTCTCGTTGGGTCAGGTTCCATCGCCTCGGTCTCAGTCGCAACGCCCGCAAACGGCGCACCAAGAAGGGACGCTCCGAGACGGTGGACAAGCCATCGAACGAACCAGCCGCCTCGTGACGCCGGACGCTTTATCGGCGAACTCAGCAGGTCACATTCCCGACCCGCACGACGGCCCACGACGGGACCGAGTGGGGTTTGGTCGGCGGCTCCGCCGACGGTGGCGCGCATCCGCCTGCCGGCACTGGCCGCGGTTGCAGAATGCAGAATGCAGAAACGTGGTATCTCGTGATAACATGTATCTGGGACAAGGGCCAAGAGCCGTAAGGGCCTGACCACAGGTTCACGGTGGTCGACATCCACCCGCCGCCCATTTTCATTGGCCAAATCCGGCCGAAACAGCCGAAGTCCCACGGTCAGAGCGCTGACGACCAACAGTCGCCGGTCTATAAAATGGCAAAGGTCGCTCACCAAGGGCGACAGCACCTGCCCACGGGCAGGGTAGGCAGATTGTGCGCAACTCTTCCTTCCGCGAACGGGACCCCAACGAAGTTGGCCCGAGCCGGGGGAACACGAAGCAGGCAACGTTTCCCAAGAACCGAAGACCGATGGCGGGATGATTTCCCGCTGACGACCGTCTTCGGAAGCCGAAGCCCAGCGCAAAAAACGCGCTCTTGGGCCGTTTTCGTATGTCCGTCCGTCATTGGGATAAGGAAACCGACCATGCCAGGAGTTTTGGACAAGCCCCGCATCCAGTGCCGCTACCGGGACGACCAGGACCGGCAATGCCAGTTGGACGCCCTTGAAAACGAAGAGTACTGCAATTTCCACCTCCCGCACCCAAGAACACCGCGATGAGCCAACGAAAACCAGACCCCCACGCAGTCAATATCGCCAACGCCGTCCAGCAAGCCGTCCGCCCCGACACCGTGATCCTGCACGGCTCCCGCGCCAGGGGCGACCATGCCCCGGACTCCGATCTCGACCTGCTCATCATCTCGGCACCTGGGACCATCCGCGCCACATCCTCAGGAAAGGCAGCCGCCCTCTACATGGGCGAAAACCCGCCCGTGCTGGAACTCGATGTGGTGTCAATGACGCTGGACGACTTTCGGAAGTTCCGCCAAGCGAAGCAACACATCGCCGGCCAAGCCGACCATTGGGGGATCTACATGAGCGGGGAGAGACTCGGCTACGGGAACGACTACCAAGACGACTACCCCGAGCACTGGCCCGCCACGCGTCAACGACTGGAGAACGCCGCCGAGTGGCAGAAACACTACAACGACATGGTTGAAGAAGACCACTGGAACCAGAAGCTAATGGGCTTCTCCGCCCAGCAGGGCGTGGAAAACGCCCTGCGCGGCATCCTGTCGGCGTACAACGACCCGACTATCTTCCGCCACGACCTGAACCGGATCTGGGAACGCTACGTCGAACACCACGGCGATGCGACCGACCCGCAGGACGTCGAACTCCGCCAGGCGGTGCAGGAGATCCTTGACCACACCACGTACCCTGACCCCAACTCGAATACCGGTTACTCGAACTGGCTGGTCCAGTACGCCACCGAGTACCGCTACAACCGTTCGCCTCGTCCCATGGACCACAGCCAGAAACTGGAACTGCAGGCACTGGTCAACAACGCGATGGACCGACTGACGGAAAGAACCCACCAGATCAGCGGCACCTCCGAGGATGACGTGTTCCCTGACGGCAAGCCGTGGGAATGAACAACCTGCCCGCCGAACCGTCGCGACGCCGGTCGCCCCAAACAACGGGGCGGCCAGTTTCATGATCGGCGGCGCAAACCCCGAATTTCGGCCACAGAGCCACGAGAACAGCAGCCTGCATGTTTTAGGCATGGAAAACCTTCCCAACGGTCTCAGGCCCTTTGCAGACGTCCAGACGGATGCACAGGCGCCCCTGGCGCCCACCGAGCACCACTTGGATCGCCAGCATCGCGGCCACTCTACTCCTGGCGCTGGCGTGCAACACCAACCCCTACGGCGAGCAGGCGTCCAACTAAGTCGACCACCTCCCGACACTGGACCGGTCGCAGGTTCAGATCATCGACGATGAGCTACCCGCCGGTCTCACGGACGCCGACGCAGTCAGCGCGTACCAGCAGGGCTACGCCCACATGCGCGAGGCAGCCTGGTTCTCAGCCATCGCGGCCTACGACGAAGCAATCCGCATCCAACCCGATGTCTCCGGCCTCTACGAGGCGCGGGGAACCGGGTACATGTACGCCGGCAAGCACGACCAAGCGCTGGCGGACTTCACCCGCGCCGCAGAACTGAACCTCAACGACGCTGGCCACTGGCGCCGACGGGCGCACGCCCATACGATTGCGCCGACACCCGAACCGGAACAGGGAGTCGAAGACGCGACCCGAGCAATCGAACTTGACCCTGACCACTCCATGGGTTACGGCCACCGCGCCATTGCGTACACCCAACTCCGGACGCCCGAATGGGAAAAGGCGCTTGCAGACATGAACCGGCACATCGACCTCTTCGAAGGCCACGACCCCGAAGCGTACCGATTGCGGGCGTGTGGATCCACGACAACCTCGGGAACCATGAGGAGGCCGAGCGAGACCGACGCTTAGCCCAGTAACCGACGTTAGGGCCGGCCCGACCAAACCGCCAGATTGATGACACCCGCCCGTAGCGGGGAACCATCCGACGCTGGCACAATGTAACTGTCGCCGACTGACGACGCCGCCGGCCGTCCCGACTGACGGAGCGGTCGGTTCCTCAATCGGCTCCACACGCCACGAATTTTTGCCACAGGATCGTCTGTACGGCCGACGGTAGCAATCCAAGTTCAATGCACCACCTTGCGGTCGTAAAACCTAACCACTGAAACCGGCTAACAACCGTTGGTGCTAGTTTGAGATGATATTGAAAACGCCACAGGGTTCCTTATGCTGTAAGTTGATACGCTCGACAGCGGAGGAACCCCGTGAACATCACCGATTTTATCACCGAACTCTATTGCCGGATCGACGATGCCCTGCCCGAACTTCCCCATCATCCCCAAGCGGTCCGCTCCCTGGGCGAAGTGATCACCATCGGAGCGCGCTACGCCATCAAGGGCGTCAGCCGCCGCGCCTTTTACGACTGGCTCCGGCACAACTATGGAGACCTCTTTCCCCAGCTGCCCGAGCGCACCCGCCGCTTCCGCCGCCTGGAAGCCAAAGCCTGCTGGACCGGCTGTTTCCTGGCTCCGCCCACCATCCTGGGCGTGGCCGACAGCTATGGCATCGCACTGGGCCATCCGGTAAGGGCGGGGCGTCAGCTCCATCAGGTGGGCCGGCGCGGCAAGTCCAATCATCGCTGGATCGTGGGCGGCAAACTCTGCGTCGTGCTCAACAAATTGGGGCTGATTGTGGATTGGGACTGCGCCACTGCCAACGTCCATGACCAGCGGTTCTTACCCCTGTTGGCCTGCTACGACGGCCAGATGATCATCCTGACCGACACCGGCTTGCACCGCGCCAAAGGCGACCCAGACAACTGAAACGGGCTTGTGGAACGGTGTCGTCGCGGCCAATGAACGTGCGGAGATCGTGGCAACCACCTTCTCCATGATGACCACGGTGTGGGGCAGCAAGGAGCTGCGTCATAACACCTGGCGAGGATTTGAGGCGCATCTGAGTTACCTGATGGCCGCCTTCAACATACTGGTGCAGTGGGATGGACTGGAACCGGACGAAAACGGACGCATCCATCGCTCCATTGCTCAATTCGTCCTCTTAGAGCCTGTTTACGCTTTTTAGGATTAGCACCGTGAAGGCGAGCACCACCATTTGCAGGCTGGTATTGAGCTTTCTTTCACAGTTCTTCCAGAGCCGGCGGCACTTTTCCAGCCAGGCGAATGACCGCTCCACCACCCATCGTTTCGGCAGCACCACGAAGGTGTGCAGTTCGTTGCGTTTCACCACTTCCACCGCGGCTCCCAATATGCCTTGCACTGCAGCAGCAAAGGGCTTCCCGGTGTAACCACCGTCCACCAACACCTTCTGGACCCGGTTGAGGTCGGACCGGTTTTCGTCAAACATCGCCAAAGCCCCCGCCCGATCGGTAACGTCGGCGGTAGTCACCTGTATCGCATGGGGCAATCCTTGCGTGTCCACCGCGATATGACGCTTGCTTCCGGACACCTTTTTGCCCGCGTCATAGCCCTTCTGCTCGGCGGTGTCCGTGTTCTTGACGCTCTGGGAGTCCACGATGCAGCAGCTGGTCTGCTCTTCCCTCCCATTGCTTTGTCGGGCCTCGCCAACCGATTTTTTTTAGGACTTGTTCCAGAATGGAATCCTGCTCCGGGTCGGGCTGCTCGCTCCATTGCCGGAAATACTGGTAACAAGTGCGCCAATCGGGGAAGTCCGCCGGCAGCATTCGCCACTGGCAGCCGCTTTTCAGGAGATACAGCACGCCGCAGAAAACGTCATACAAGTCCACAATGCGGGGCTTGGTCCGGCGTCGGGCCGACTTCAGCGTGGGCAGAATACGGGCGAATTGCTCCCTACTGATGTCGCTGGGATAGGAATGAGACATGATTACCCCTCCCCTGATAATAGTCTCAGCTTAACCTATTTCAGAGATCGTAGACAGGTTCTAACACTAACTAGCACCAACGGTTGGTACCCCACACCGGGGACAGTAGTACAACACTTACCCAGTGCCCTGGGTAGAAGAACCCCGACCGAAGTACCAGAACACAAGGAGCAACAGCAATGTGAGAACCAAATAAGCGCCTGAGAAAATCCCAGTGACCACCAAGTGGTCAAATACGCCATACCGCAAAATGCAGATTACCGTCGTCGGACAGGTGACCAGCACCACAAAGGTGCCCAATATCGTCATTGGAGCAACCCGACTGGGACGCATAAAGGCCCCGCCCAAAATCCCAAGCAACAAAATTGCTACGAAAGGCCCGAACGTCGTCACTACCAGAAACCAGAAATTTTCAACGATGTAATGGAGTTCGGCCCTTGCCGCGTCCGACGTCTCAAAAAGGGGCATAATCCGATCCCCCTTCTGCGCATGATAAATCTTTCCGCCTCAGATGTGGAACCACGTCGGGACACCTCTGCGGGTCAACGTAGAGAACGTCTCCGCCGCGCCCTCCTGTCCAGCCCGACTCGCTGAATGTCAGCGGCTCGTGTCACGGTAGATTCCAGCTCGATGGTCAACGGTTGGTCGCCGGGTCCCGCCCCAGCAGCCCAGGCCCGGGCCAACACCTCCCGACTCAACCGATCCAGCTGACGCACACGGCCCCACAGGAAGCTGCGCAGCAAGATCCCCAAGGTGGACGGCGCATTCACCACGCAGCCGATGGCGCCAGCCGTCCCGCCGGTGCGCAACACGTCAGCGTTGTCAATGCAGACTCCATCAGCGTCAGCACCTTGTCGCCAGCGTTGGCTCGGCCAGCCGCTTCGCCCAGGTCAACGTGGCGGTCCACCAGCTCACCCAGACACAGATGGTGGACCAGGGTGACCGGGATGTCTCGGATGCGGTCACCAATGCAGCGCCGACGAGAACGCGGCGGAAAATATCCGGCGCGTGGGTCCCGAGACCCAGGCCAGGGCAGGAAGTCCCCTGGACGTGCCGCCGGAGGACCTCGTCGTCAACAAGCGCAACCAGACCCGTCTCACGACGGGAACGCGCTCCACGCATGAAGTCGCTCTCTCCGAGTAGCGAAAACTCTTATCTTCTCCTTCCCACACCCACGCGACCATCGTTTCAAGGATGGAATGTGGTAAATCACTTACTGAAATCACCCCAACTTACAGCGTAGATTCGGGTGAAGCCGCTCTCCACACACATCCCTAGTATTACAACGACAGTTCATATGGTAGTATCTTAGGCTAGTTGGCGAAGGCTTCGGGAGGTGGGGCAGAGCGATGGATGCAGCAGAGTTGGAGCGGGTGTATGGGGCCTTTCAGGACTTTCACGCTTACTTTGCGCCGGCCTTTGGACGCCGGGAAACGCGGGAGCACAGCCGTCAATACCTGCCAGGCCTGCTGGTGCAATCCGCAGAGCGGCGCAACGCCGAAAATCTTGCGGAGGCAGTGCCAGCGTCGGCTCGAGGGCTACAGCGCTTTCTCACCGCATCGCCCTGGGACGATGCGGAGGTGATGGGCCGATTGCAGGAGTATCTGGGTCCCAGGTTGGAGGATTCGCCGGCGGTGTGGGTGTTGGACGGGAGCGACTTTCCCAAGCAGGGAGTGAAGTCGGTGGGAGTGGCGCGGCAGTACTGCGGGGCATTGGGGAAGATTGCCAACTGCCCGGCTGGGGTGTTGCCGGCCCACGTGGGACCCCGGGGCCGGGCGCTGGTGGACAAGGGGCTTTATCTGCCAAAGGAATGGGCTGGAGACGCTGAGCGGTGCCAGGCGGCGGGGATGCCGGAGGGACGTCGGGAGTAGCGGAGCAAGACGGAGTTGGCATTGGAGATGCTGGAGCGGGCCCAGGCGAGGGGACACCTCCAGGCCCAGTGGGTGGCTGGGGATTCGGCCTTCGGGATGTCGCCCGCGTTGCGGGAAGGTCGGTCAGCGACGGGGCTGCGCTACGTTTTGGACGTGCGGCCGGATCTGACGGTATGGCCGTTGGAACCCACCTGGTCCAATCCGCCGTATCAGGGCAACGGGCGTCCGCGCCAACCGAAATCGTTACGCGAAGAGCGTCAGACCATGGCACAGCGCAGCCTGGCGTTGCCGGAGGAAGCCTGGCGAGAGATCACCATCGCGGCGGGCAGCCTGGCGTTGCCGGAGGAGGCCTGGCGGGAGATCACCATCGCGGCGGGCAGCCAGGGGCCGCGCGCCTACCGCTACAGCGCCCAGCGGGTGCGGGTAACGCGGCAGCGCAAGCCTGGCGAAATCCTCTGGGCCATCTATCGCCGGAACCAGGACGGGCATCGAACCCCGCTACTACTTGTCCAACGCTCCCGAGGACACGCCTTTGGAAACCCTGGCCCATGTGGGCGGCTCCCGCTGGCGCATCGAAACCGAGTTCGAGACCGAGAAGAACGACGTGGGAATGGATGAGTACGAGACCCGCACCTGGGCGGGCTGGCATCACCACATTGCCATGTGCCTGCTGGCCGGGGGCCTTCCTGCTCACCTTGCAACAGGATTGGGGGGAAAAAGATGCCTCTGATCACCAGACCCCAGGTGTACCGAGTGGTACGTGAGCTGTTGCCACGGGAACGGTTCGGGCCGGAGGAACTGCTGCAATGGTTAGCGGATGTCCAGTAACGCAACGAACGGTCCGACGGTCCCATGCGAAACGCCGCGTCGCCAGTATCGCGCTCGCCGGCATCCCTCCCTAAACTGTCGTTGTAATACTAGTGTGGTGTATCCGTAGTTCGTCGGAAATAAAATGGCGGCTTGTGTCTTTGTGCCACTCTGCTTCAAGCAGGAAACTGGTTTCCCGTCCCTTTAGAAAGCTTCATTCTAATGCGACGAACTATGGATACACCACACTAGCAGCCCGTCTGAGAAACACGGTTGGTCAGGCTGGAGGGCGTATGATGGGCGCAATCCAGTTGCTGTGAGCCGTTGATGAGCAAGACCAATCTGCCCTATGACCCTGACCAACAGTTGCTGCTGCCCGCGGCCTTGCGGGAATAGCTGCCTGAAGACCACCTGTGCTACTTCATCACCGATGTGGTGAACCAGTTGGATCTGTCGGAGATCACCGCCCGTTATGAGCAGGAGAGACGGGGTGGGCCGCCCTACAATCCCCGGATGATGGTGAAGGTGCTGCTCTATGGGTACTGCATTGGGGTGGTGTCATCGAGGCGGATCGCCGCCAGGCTCCACGAGGACATCGCCTTTCGGGTGCTGGCGACCAACAACACGCCTGATTTCCGCACCATCTCCGACTTTCGCAAGGACCATCTGGCAGGTCTGTCGGGGTTGTTTTTGCAGGTGCTGATGCTGTGCCAGCGTGCTGGGCTGGTGAAGCTGGGCCAGGTGGCATTGGACGGCACCAAGGTGAAGGCCAACGCGTCCAAGAACCAGGCGATGAGCTATCGGCGGATGAAAGAGAAGGTGGTGCAGTTGGAAGCGGAGGTGTCGGAGTTGCTGCGGCAGGCCCAGGAGGTGGATGAGGAGGAAGACCGCCGGTATGGGAAAGACAAACGCGGTGATGAGTTGCCGGAGGAGTTGGCCTTTCGGGAGGGCCGGTTGGAGAAGATCAAGGAGGCCATGGCGGCGCTGGCAGCCGAGGCCCAGGCTCAGGCTCAGGCGGAACTGGCGGAGGCGGAGGGCAAGGCGCATCCTGGAGTGCCGGACGACAAGGCCCAGCGCAACTTCACCGACCCCCAGTCCCGCATCATGCCTGCGCCGGGTGGCAAGGATTTCCTGCCGGGTTACAACTGCCAGGTGGTGGTGGACAGTGCGCACCAGGTGATTGTGGCGTCGTGGGCTACGGACCGGGCATCGGACAAGCAGCAGGCCGTACCCATGGTGGAAGAAGCCATCGACAATGCCGGAGCAGTGCCCAGGGAGGTGTCTGCCGACGCTGGCTACTACTCGGCAAAGGCGGTTGCCGACCTGCAAGCCCTGGGTGTGGACCCCTGCATCGTGCCGGACCAGACCCGCCATGGTCGGGTGCCGCCGCCCGCGCCCCGAGGGCGCATACCCAGGCAGCGCTCCCCCAGGGACAGAATGCGGCGCAAGTTGCAGACCAAGCGGGGTCGTAAGCGTTACGCGTTGCGTATGGCGACGGTGGAGCCGGTATTCGGCCAGATCAAGCAGGGGCGAGGCTTCCGGCAGTTCCTGCTGCGGGGTCTGGAGAAGGTCAACAGCGAATGGTCGCTGATCTGCACCGGCCACAACCTGCTCAAGCTGTTCCGCAACAGTTGGGCATCGGTCCATCCACGATCCCCAATCTCTGGCACAGCATGATCTGTAACCACTCCCAACTTCATTCACTCCTGACCACTAATCCTCGGACGGGCTGCTAGGATCGGCAAAACGCATTGGAGCCTTTCTCCGGCGAGTACCCCCGGGCCTGCGTTCCCCGCTACCCACACTACCACAGCGGCATCTGCTCGACTAAGCCATTCGTCTGAACGTGTCAAGGAAGGAACAGCCCGTATGGCCAATCGGCTTAGTCGTCGGTGAACACCCACTCCGGAGGATCCCCCCAACTCCGACCCCAACAGGTTCAGGACCAGATTTTCTCGGTGACTGACCTTGGGTCGCAGGGCCCAAGCGTTGATCCGGAGCGTAGGGGCGGTTCGCGAACCACCCCTACGGGGGTTTGGGGGAACGTGGGATTGTGGGCCGGAACGTGGTCGGGAACGTACGGGTTACCGCAGGACGGGAACGTAAGGGTTATCGCGCGGGTTGTGAGCAATTGTCGCGTTGACAGCACTATCTACGAGAATTACACTCGCCTTGGCTGAACTGCGGATAATCCAACCTCCCTCATGGGCCGATAATGCTTTCCACCGACGTTTCTGATGTAATCGAATTGATGTTCGAGACTGGGTGGACCGATGGCCTGCCGGTCGTGCCGCCGTCCGAACCCTTGGTCCGCCGGTTTGTGGAGAGTACCGGCCGCGGGGGCGACGAACTCATCGCGGAGCTGCCGCCCTTGGGCGGACGGGCTACCGTCGAGCGCATCGCGGTCAACGCTGTCATGGCGGGCTGCGTGCCCGAGCACATGCCGGTGGTCATCACCGCCCTTGAAGCGATGATGGACGAGCGGTTCAACCTGCGGGGCGTGATGTGTTCCACCGGGATCCACACTCCGCTGTTGATCGTCAACGGCCCCGTCGTCAAGGAGTTGGACATCAACGGCGGCTACAACTGTTTCGGCTCCGGTTGGCGGGCCAATGCCACCATCGGCCGCGCGGTCAAGCTGGCCCTGCTCAACCTGGGCGGCGCCATACCCGGCGAGACCAACAAGGCCACCTTCGGCCACCCCGGCGCCTACACCTACTGCGTTGCCGAGGACGAGGACGCCAACCCCTGGGAGCCCATGCACGTCGAGCTGGGCTTCGCCCCGACCGACAGCACGGTGTCGGTGTTCCCGGCGGAGGCGCCGCACAACATCATGTACCATGCCTCCCACTCGCGGAACTTCCTGACCGTTCTTGCCGACACCATGTGCACCCTGGGCAACGTCCAGATGTACGTCATGGGCGACACCTTCGTGGTCATAGGCCCCGAGCACGCCAAGTTTCTCCACCGCGACGGCTGGAACAAGCGGGACATCCGCCAGTTCCTCTTCGAGCACGCCCGCAAGCCGGTACGGAAACTCCGCCAGGGCGGCCCGCCCCAGGGCGACTCCCGCCGCGGCCACTTCTGGCCCAGGTACATCGACGCCGATGACGACGACCAGATGGTGCCGGTGGTCCGCGCCCCGGACCGCGTCAACATTTTCGTCGCCGGTGGCGCCGGCGGCCCCCATTCGGCCTACCTGCCCGGCTGGGGCTCGCGCCGGGTCACGCGAAAGATCCCCGGCTGATAGAAGATCCGCGATTGGAGAATTGTAGAGGGAACGATGACTGTCACGAACTACCAAGACCGGATGCGGGAACTGGGTTTGGCCCTGCCTATCGACCCGGAAGCGGCGTCGCGCTGGCGGGCCGCGCCCCGGCTGGACACGCTGCACGACAAGGTCGGCGGCTTTTTGGGCAACCGCAAGGCCAACGCCGACCTCCTGTTGCGGAACGTGGGCGAGCGGCTGGCCAGGGACCTGGAACTGGGCGACATCATCGCCGTGGACAAGTACGTCTATTCACGGCCGGCCGCCGATGAGATCATAAGCGAGCTCTCCGAGCGGTGCGACTTCGTGGTCACAGCGATTGCCGATTGAGGCTCCTGCACCGCGTGCAGTGTGCACGACGCAATGACCCTGGAGAACCTCGGCATCCCCACGGTGGTGGTCTGCACCGACCCGTTCCTGGACTCGGCCTTCCGCCACGCCCGCACCTTTGGCCGCCGCGACTTCCACCCGCTGGGCATTCCCCATCCCCTGGGCGGTCTGACGGCCGACCAGGTCTCGGTCCGGGCCGGGGAGTTGGAACAGGCGGTTATCGATACGTTGACAAACTACTAGAGCGTGTGGACATTCAGATTGCGTGCAAATCGATAATATCGCTAAGGTTATTCAGTCCGGTTTCAGAAGATCGGATTCGCATATTTCCCGCAACTGAAATGAACCGTGATGACCACTGGCGGAGAAAGAGCCTCTGCCGACGGGAACACCAATAGGAGACAGTTGCACAGGCGGCCATAGAGGGCTGAGTAACGTAGAAGCGGGAGACACTGCCTGGATTCCGTACCGAATACCCCAGGCTCTACACTTGCAGATCGCTGGAACCTACGCTAACTTACACTGGCGGACATCGACGCCGCGAACCACGCGACCGCCATCCCGCCGGTCCAATGCGCATCCTCGACATTTTCAAACCCACCACCGCGACCATCGAGTTCGGCCAAAGAGTATTCAACCTCGTCTACCGCGTCGTTTTCACCACCGCTGCAATCGTCGCGCTGGGTGCTTTGGCCGTCGGCATCGGACACGTCGCCAACCTGGGAGCCCAAGCGGGCGGTGCCAATGACACCATCAAACAGTTCGTGAAAAACGGATCGACCGTCCTTTACGTAGTCACAGTGATAGTCTCCTGGCTGTTCGCCGCCACGGACCCCGTCCGTTTGGCGCTCTTGACTTTTTCCAACCGGAGACCCGACGATGACAACCCCGACCATGAAAACTGAACAATCTCGCCTACCTCAACCCTGGTGGGTCCAGGCCGCGAAACTTTCGGTAAGCGCGACCATTTTCAACTGTATCCTTTTGGCCAGCGCCCGTTACCCCGGCGAACACTGGCCCATAGCCGCCGCCACAATAGTCATAACCGTCTTCGCCACCAGCTTCTGCAGCGAAATCATCATCCTTTTCACATCACACCGCCTGCGTTCATACCGCAACGCCGTATTCACAAAACACAACCTGGATTGGGAAAAAACAGACGCCGCAACGCAACGCCGCCGAAGCCCAATCATGGCAATAACAGGAATCTTGCTCCTCGCGTACGCCGCCGCTATCTGGGGCACCGCCCTCTACACCTTCCAATGGACAGCGCAGCTCAGCGACCTGCCGCCCATAACCAACACCGTTCACTCCACCGGATTGATCGCCCTGATCGTCGGTGCCTCAATGGTCACCGCACTGATAATCGGCGCCTTCGGTATGGTCGCGCTGGTCGACCGACTAGGCGACCCGGCAAAACCGGTCCCGCCCGTGATCCACGTGATCTACAAGTTCGCCAAATCCGCAAGCGCCACCAGTCAACAACCCCTGCCCAGCTTCATCTTCCAACCGTCCCGGGCCGCTTGACCCGGGACGTCATACCCAAGACGGTGGAGATACATAACATCGAATGTGCCCGCTAAGCGTTTGGCGTGGGGCTGGAGGACCACCGATGGCGTAGGGATTATGCCCATGTCGGCGGAGAAAAGTTTTGCTCCATGAATGTGACGGCGACAACCAAGGTGATATGATATGCCCGGACGAAGCGTATAGGCTCAAGCATGAAATTGGGTTGGCGTACATCAGCGCCGACCCTAACCATTTGGTTCATAGCCGCACCTATGTGCCGGCATCTTCTGCATTTGCCAACCCGCCCTAAAGCAACCTATAACTCACTCCCCGGCGACACCGGGCGCGATTCAGGAGGGATGACATGACCACCGTCGGCAATGGCAAGTACACCTACGAACAGGTCGAGAATTGGGAGAAGCTGCCCGAGGGATGGGCGCTGGGACAGACGGCCATCGTCACCGACTCCGAGGACCGGGTGTATCTCTTCAACCGCGGCGAACACCCGCTGATCGTCCTGGACCGGGACGGCAACTATCTCGCCTCCTGGGGTGAGGGCGTTCTCACCGACGCCCACGGTATGTTCATCGACGACGACCAGAACCTCTACCTGCCGGTCAAGAACAGCCACGTGGTCCTCAAGTACGACCCCAAGGGCAACCTGCTGATGACCATGGGCGAGTGGGACAAGCCTTCGGACACCGGCTGGTCGGGGAACTACAGCGACCCGGTGGTCAGGGCGGCCGGGCCATTCAACAGCCCCAGCGACATCGCCATCTCCCCGGACGGTCTCCTGTACATCTCCGACGGCTACGGCAACGCCCGGGTGCACCGGTTCACCGCCGACGGCGAGCTGGTGGACTCCTGGGGCGCGCCGGGGAAGACCGGCCCCGGCGAATTCCACGTCCCCCACGGGGTCTGGGTGCATACGGACGGGCGGGTTTTCGTGGCCGACCGCGAGAACAACCGTATGCAGATCTTCGACTCCCAGGGCAACTACCTGGAACAGTGGCCGGACCTGGCTCGACCCTGCGACATCTACATCGACGACGACCTGGCGGTGTACGTGCCGGAGCTGGACGGTTTCATGTCCATTCTGGACATCGAAGGCAACGTCCTGGCCCGCTGGGGCAGCCCCTCGGGCGCCGGCTTGGGCACTGGCGGCCACGCCGTCTGGGTCGATTCCCACGGCGACATCTACGTGAACCAGAACCTCGAAGGCGAGCGTCTGATCAAGTACCGCCACGTCGGAGGCTAGAGCCCGGTCGGCGAGGAAGTTCAAGCCGCTCTTTCTGGAAAGGCCGGCCGCTCGCGTTGCGGCGGGTCAGGGTGACGATATGCGAGTTGGTTATCAGGTCGGGCAGGTGGTGCAGCGGGACAGCATCGACCATCAGCAACAGTGGCAAAACCACCTAGAGCAGTTCCGGGCCTCCCGCGACGCAGGGTTCGACATCTACTGCTGGGCCCACCACTACCTGATCGACCCCTTCCAGCACTTCCAACCCTGGCCGGTGCTGGCGCGGCTGGCTGCCGAGCCCGGCGACATGAAGCTGGCCACCTCGGTACTGTTGCTGCCGTTGCTGAATCCGGTGGAGGTCGCCGAGCAGGTGGCGACCCTCGACCACATCGCGGAAGGGCGCTTCATCCTCGGTATCGGGCTGGGTTACCGCCCGGAGGAGTGTGAAGCCTTCGGAACGAAGATGTCCCAGCGCGGCGCCCGCTGCACCGAGGCTCTCGGCCTCATGCGCCGGCTGTGGAGCGACGACGAGGTGACCCACCACGGCCGCTACTACAACGTAACCGGGGCGCGGCCCACGGCCCGGCCCTACCAGAAGCCCCACCCCAAGATCTGGCAGGCCGCGATGAGCGATCCGGCAGTGCGCCGGGTCGGCCGGGGCGGCGACATCCTCTACGTCGGACCCGCCCAGTCCAACGCCACCATCCGGCGCCAGATACCGCTCTACCATCAGACCCTCGAGGAGAACGGCCACGACGTTCCCGAGGACATGGTCATCGTGCGCGAGTTCTTCTGCGCCCCGACCCACGAGGAGGCGCTGGAGCGGGCCAGGGCCAACTTCGCCAAGAAGTACGAAGTGTATGCCTATCACGGTCTCCACGGCACCGACGACGAGCTGACCCGGAAGGTGACCGGCGACCTGGAAACGCTGATGGACGACACTTTCCTGGTGGGCAGCCCCGAGGAATGCGTCGAGCAGATCGCCGCCTACCACGAAATGGGGTTCACCGACGTGTCTCTGCGGTTGTTCTACCCGGAGATGTCCCAGGCCGAGGTGTTGGAACACATCGACCTGGTGGGCCGAGAGGTCATACCGACGTTGCACGCCCTGTAGTTCCCCTCGGGGCCCCACGGGACGGTGGTGAAACGCCGGCCCGCCACGCCAATCCACTACGGAGGACGCATGACTACCCAGCCGACCCTGCTGACCATTGGAGACTACGAAGCCCGGGCCAAGCAGACCATGCCCAAAGCCCTGTTCGACCGGCTGTTCGGCGACCTGGGCGCGCCCGACTGGATCACCAACACCACCAACGTCCAGGCCATGAGCGAAGTCAAGCTGCGTCCCCGGATCCTGGTGGACGTCACCGAGCGGGACCTGACCACCACGGTCCTGGGCGAAGAGATAAGCATGCCGGTGATGCTGGCCCCCACCGGCACCCACCAGCGCGCCCACCCCATGGGCGAGTTGGCTTCCACCCGGGCCGCCGGCGGCGCGGGGACTATTCTGGGGCTCAGCACCGCCTCCAGCTACAGCATTGAGGAAGTGGCCGAGGTTGCCACCAATTCGCTTTGGTTTCAGCTCTATTTCTTCGAGAACCGGGAACTGACCGAGATCCTGGTGCGCCGGGCGGAACTGGCCGGCTACAAGGCCATGATGCTCACGGTGGACAACCTGGGCGCCAACTCCCGGGAGCGGGAGTACCGTTACGCCTACACCCTGGACCAGGAACGCACCCTGAAGAACTTCGACGGAATCGAGCTGCCCAACCTGCCCACGCGGGAGAACTTCGCCGAGAGCTTCGAGTCTGGCCTCAACTGGTCCGACCTGGAGTGGCTGCGCTCCATCACCTCGATGCCGCTGGTCATCAAGGGCGTGCAAACGGCCGAGGATGCCCGGCTTTGCGCCGAATACGGCTGCGAGGCCCTGGTGGTGTCGAACCACGGCGGCCATGCGTTGCAGGGCACCGAAGGCACCATCGAGATGCTGCCCAAGATCGCAGACGCCGTGGGCGACCGGCTGGAGGTCTATCTCGACGGCGGCGTCCGCAAGGGCGCCGACGTGCTGAAGGCACTGGCCCTGGGGGCCCGGGCGGTCTTCGTGGGCCGGCCCATCTTCTGGGGGCTGTCGGTCAACGGCGAAGCGGGCGTCCGCCACTGCCTGGAGATCCTGCGCACCGAGCTCAGCGTGGCCATGGGCCTCTGCGGCGTGACCGACGTGAAGCGGGTGGATCGCTCCGTTGCCCAGGACCCGGGCCCGGACAGCGCCGGCGGCGTGGTGGGCGAGCTGGAGCGCCTGGCCCGTTTGCTGGACCAGGGCTACATCACCCGCGAGGAGTTCGAGTCGCTAAAGGGCCGGCTCCTGTAAGCCTGGTGGGTGGCGCAACTGTAGAGGCGAGACCGTAGGCGGCGTCGGCGACCGTCATGCCGTTCCACACGTCATCGTAGACGCCGGCTTCGTGCAAAGGCTAAACTACCCAAAAAGGCCCTGGGAACATACAACCCGTGGGGAACGCCCAAATACCCTCAGTTTCCGCCCTTGCAGTTCACGCCCGTTGAGACCGACACGCTAATCGACGACGTCCACCTAGTGTCATGTATCCAAAGTTCGTTGGCAAAAGCGGGCCACGTTGGCCAGGATCTGGTCGGCAGTCTTGGTCCAGACAAAGGGCTTGGGGTTTTCGTTGGTAACATCCAGAAACCCGTAGATGGCGGCTTCCAGTTCTCCGCTGCTCTGATGCACGCCGCGCCGCAACTGCTTTTCGGTCAGCAGCCCGAACCACCGCTCCACCAGGTTCAGCCAGGACGCGCTGGTGGGAGTGAAGTGCAGGTGGAACCGAGGCCGCTTGGCTAACCAGTTCCGGATCAGCGCCGTCTTGTGGGTGGCGTAGTTGTCCACAATCAGGTGGACATCTAGGTCAAGGGGCACTTCGGCCTCGATGGTATCGAGGAACTTGCGGAACTCCACGGCCCGGTGGCGTCGGTGGCAGCGGCCAATCACCTTGCCGGTTTTGGTATCCAACGCGGCGAACAACGACGTGGTGCCGTGGCGCAGGTAATCATGGGTGCGCCGTTCCACCGGTCCGGGGCGCATGGGCAACAGCGGCCTGGTCCGGTCCAGCGCCTGAATCTGGGACTTCTCATCCACGCACAAAACCAACGCCCGATCGGGTGGGTCCAGGTAGAGACCCACAACATCCCGCACCTTCTCGATGAAGAAAGGGTCCGACGACAGCTTGAATGTCTCGGTGCGGTGGGGCTGCAGCCCGAAGGCACGCCAGATGCGGCTGACCGTGTTGTGGCTCAGGCCGGACCGCTGGGCCATGGACCGAGTGCTCCAGTGGGTGGCGTCCTTGGGCGTGGTCTCCAGCGTCAGCGTAATCACCTGTTCCACGTCGTCATCGGTAACCGACCGCGGCCGACCGCCGCGGGGTTCATCCGACAACCCGTCCAGCCTCCGTTCCAGAAACCGGGAACGCCACTTGCCCACCGTTTCGTCGGACACCCCCAGATCGGCGCCCACGGCGGTGTTGCTCCGGCCCTCGGCGCAGGCCAGGATCATCCTGGCCCGCAGTGCCAGCGCTTGCGCTGTCTTCGGACGTCGCACCCACCGCTCCAGTGTTTCCCGCTCCACCTCGTCCAGAATTAGCGGTGGCATTGGTCGTCCGATGGCCATGGTCAATCCTCCCTCGGAACTGCTCACCCGGAGGATACCTCATAACCCATACTTTTACTACTTACTTCAGTTACACCACACTAGCATTACTACGACGGGTTAGGGAGGGAGGCCGGAGGGGTCACGACCGCGGGCAGCGCGGCGTTTCTCGTGGGAGCGTCTGGCCCGTTCGTTGCGCTCAGGGACATCCGCTAGCCATGGCAGCAACTCTCGCGGCCCGAACTGCGCTTTGGGCAAGCGTTCACGCACCACTCGGTACACCTGGAGTCTGGTGATCCGAGGCATCTTTTTTCCCCCAATCCTGTTGCAAGGTGAGCAGGAAGGAGCCAGCCAGCAGGCACGTGGTGATGTGGTGCTGCCAGTCCGCCCAGAGCCTGCCCCGTACTTGATACGGGGTACGGGTCTCGTACTCATCCATCCCTACGTCGCGCTGCTCGGTCTCGAACTCGGTTTCGATGCGCCAGCGTGAGCCGTCCACGTGGACCAGGGTTTCCAGGGGAGTGTCCTCGGGAGCGTTGGACAGGTAGTAGCGGGCTTCGCTGCCGTCCTGGTTCTGGCGACAGATGGCCCAGAGGATTGCACCGGGCTTGCGCTGGTAGGTTACTCTGACCCGCTGGGCGCTGTAACGGTAGGCGCGCGGCCCCGGGCTGCCCGCCGCAATGGTGATCTCCCGCCAGGCCTCCTCCGGCAACGCCAGGCTGCGCTGGACCATGGTCTGACGCTCTGCGCGTAACGGTTTCGGTTGGCGCGGACGCCCGTTGCCCTGATCCGGCCGATTGGTCCAGAGCCTGCCCCGTACTTGATACGGGGTGGGTTCCACCGGCCACACCGTCAGATCCGGCCGCACGTCCAAAACGTAGCGCAGCCCGGTCGCCGACCGACCTTCCCACAACGCGGGCGACATCCCAAAGGCGGAATCCCCAGCCACCCACTGGGCCTTCAGGTTTGCCCTCACCTGGGCGCGCTCCAGCATCTCCAACGCCAACTCCGTCTTGCTTTGGTACGCCCGTCGCTCCTGGGGCACACCCACCGCGGCGCACCGCTCAGTGTCTCCGGTCCATTCCTGGGGCAGATACAGCCGCTTGTCCGCCAGCACTCTGCCCCTGGGACCCACGTGGGCCAGCAACACCCCAGCCTGGCAGTTGGCTATCTTCCCCAATGCTCCGCAGTACTGCCGCGCCACTCCCACCGGCTTCACTCCCTGCTTGGGGAAGCGATTGGTCAACAATCCGGGCCGTCCAGCACCCACACCCCCTCAGGGTCTTCCAACCTGGAAC
The DNA here is from genome assembly GCA_965197635.1 of Dehalococcoidia bacterium. Classification (GTDB taxonomy): domain Bacteria; phylum Chloroflexota; class Dehalococcoidia; order Lucifugimonadales; family UBA3495; genus Bin87. Next base: position 113,008 of record CBDANN010000008.1, on the reverse strand, counting down.
CCAGATACTCCGGCAGCCGACCGATCACCAAGTCATCATCCCACGGCGACTCAGTGAGAAAGCGCTGTAGCGACCGCGGCGACGCCGCAACCGCCCCGACAAGTTCTCGGCGTTGCGCCGCTCTTGGGACTGTACCAGCAGGCCCGGCAGATAGTGGCGACTGTGCTCCCGCGTCTCCCGGCGTCCAAAGGCCGGCGCAAAGTAGTCATGAAAATCCTGAAAGGCCTCGTAAACCCGCTCAAGGTCCGCCGCATCCATCGCCCAGCCCCACCTCCCGAAGCCTTCGCTAACTCGCCGATTATCCTATCATACCAACCGTCGTTGTAATACTAGTACCGTTGCCAGGTAGATTTGTAAGAATATAAGAAAGCAGCCATACTTGGGCATGATCTTTGTGTGAGGAAGTGCCCAGCCATGGCTGCCATCAAGTATAAAGTAGAGCTGACCGAGGCCGAACGCTCCCGTCTCAATGGTAACTGTTCAGAGTTGGTGAGGTGAATTGCTGAAAAGTTGTTTGTCGATGGCTGGCGGCCTTTGGCCTGTTTATGTCAAGTTGGGTCCATGAAGCATGAAATCGACCTCACCACCGCCGACCGGGATGTGCTGATCGACATCATCCTCCGGCAGCAAGCCATCATCGAACGGCTGGAGAAGCGGATCGCCCAGCCGGAAGGGCGGGCCAAAGCCAAAGGCTCCGGACGGATGCCGGGCCTGAAGCCCAAAGCCGACCGGAAACCGGCCGAGCCCAAGCAGCCCCGCAAGCCGCGGCCCCACGGTTTCGCCCGGACCCGCATGACGCCCACCCAGCGGGTGGAGCATGTGGTGGAGCAGTGTCCCGACTGCGGGACCCAGTTGTCCGGCGGCTGGACCCAGCGTACTCGGGAAGTGATCGATCTGCCCCAGGTGCCGGTGCAGGTTACCGAGCACGTTTACATCACCCGCACCTGTCCCCGGTGCCAACGGGGCTGTACTCCCACAGCGCAACTGGAGGGCGCGGCGCTGGGCCAGCAGCGTCTGGGGGTGAACGTTGTCAGCCTGATTGCCGCGCTCCGGGAGGAGGCTCGGCTGCCTTGCCGCACCATCCAATGGTACCTGGACACGGTACATGGGCTGCACCTCAGCCTGGGGGCCATCGTGGACGCCACGCGCAAAGTGGCGGGCCAAGCGCAGCGGGAACTGGCGGGCATTCTGGAACGGATCCGCGGCAGTCCGGTGGTCCACGCCGACGAGACCGGCTGGCGGGAGGACGGACACAACGGCTACGTGTGGACTTTCAGCACCCCTGACCTGCGGTACTTCCTGCGACGGAACCGTGGTAAGGCGGTGGTGGATGAAGTGCTGGGCGATGAGTTTGCTGGCGTGCTAGTCAGCGACTTCTACGCCGCCTACCACCACTATGACGGCCCCAAACAACGCTGCTGGGCCCACCTGCTACGGGACATCCACGACCTCCGCGTCCTCTACCCTGACGATCACCGATTGTCCCAGTGGGCCGATGCCATACATCAACTCTATTGCCAGGCCAAAGCCTTCACCCACCCGGCAGAGCAGCAGCGGCGCGCTGCCCAACTGGTCCTGGAAAGACGCCTCTTGGCCCTCTGCCGTCCCTTCTTGGATGACCCGTCGGCGGCACAAGCCAAACTGTGCCGACGCATGGAGAACCACATCAAGGAACTCTTCGTCTTCGTGGCTCATCCGGAGGTGCCACCGGACAACAATGCCGCCGAGCGCAGCCTGCGCCCAGTGGTGATCAGCCGGAAGGTCAGTGGTGGCACCCGCTCGGAGCGGGGGACCGAGACCAAGATGACCCTAGCCTCGATCTTCGGCACCTGGCGAGCCCAAGGTCTCAATCCTCTCTCCGCTGCCAACAACTGCTCGCTTCCCCTCAACTCTGAACTGTTACTCTCAATGAGGTGTCCCAGCGAGGCAAGGCGTCAGTGCGCACCGTGAAGCGTGCGCTGTCGCTGCTCCAGGCTGACCAGGGGCTTCGGGACCGTGAGATAGCCGATGTGCTGTTGGTCAACGCGGCCACGGTCGCCAGAGCGCGGAAGCGGTACGTGGAGGAAGGACTTGAGGCCGCGCCATCAATGACCGACCGCGGCCGGGCCAGGAGCGCAAGCTGGACGGCAAGCAGGAAGCGCACCTGATCGCCTTTGCGTGCAGCGCCGCGCCCGAAGGGCACACGCACTGGACACTCCAGTTGTTGGCCGACCAGGTGGTGGAGTTGGAGTTTGCCGATAGCATCTCCCTGGAGACGGTGCGCCAGATGCTCAAAAAAACGAACTCAAGCCGTGGCAGAAGCAGGAGTGGTGTATCCCCAAGGTGAGCGGGGAGTTCGTGGCGCGGCTGGAGGACGTGCTGGACCTGTACCAACCGGAGTACCATCCGGAGCGTCCGGTAGTGTGTTTCGACGAGACCTCCCGGCAATTGACTGGAGCGGTGCGTCCGCCCCTGGAGGCTGCCCCGGGACGGGTGGCACGCTATGACACCGAGTACCAGCGTAACGGGACCCGGAACCTGTTCATGATCTGTGAGCCGAGGGGTGGCTGGAGACATGTGGCGGTGACCGAGCGCCGCACTGCCGTAGACTTCGCGCACCAGATGCGGTGGCTGGTGGACGAGGTATATCCTGATGCCGAGGTGGTCAGGCTGGTACTGGACAACCTCAACACCCACCAACTCGGCGCGCTCTACGAAGCATTTGAGCCATCCGAAGCTCGGCGCATCGCCCAACGCCTCGAGTTTCATTACACTCCCACGCACGGCAGCTGGCTGAACATGGCTGAGATCGAGTTGAGCGTCTTCAGCAGGGGATGTCTGAACCGCCGTATCAGCGATGAGGCGGAGCTGCGGCGAGAGGTTGCGGCGCTCGAACGCGAGCGCAACGCAGCAAGATTAGCCATAGACTGGCGGTTTACCACCAAAGATGCTCGCCGTAAGCTCCAACATATCTATCCGACAAGATCAGATTGAAACGGTACTAGAAACCATCGTATCAAGGATATAATGTCGCAAATCGCTTGTTGAAATCACCCCAATCTACAGCGTAGGTTGGGGTGATACCGCATGAGCCCGACCTACGGACCGCATCGGTCCGACCGGGTTGCCGCTTTTGGAAACAGTCTCGATGCGAATACGGAGACATCGCATGAATAAAATTGCACGCCGCATCCACAACCCAGCCAAGGCAATACTCCCTCTCAGCGCCATCACGCTGGTCGCACTGACGTTCATCGCCGTCCTGACCACGCTGGCAATCAACCCTCCCGCAACGATGGCTCAGGCAGGAACGGATGCCACCCTCAGCGGCATCACCGTGAACGGCAATGCGGTTCCGGGCTTCGCCGCTGATCGCACATCATACGAGTACGGCGTAGCCAGCACCGTAACCAGCGTCACGATAGCTGCAACGACCACCGACAGCGACGTTTCCTGGACCGTGACCTCGCCCTCAGACGCCGACGGCGACACCGCCGGCCACTAGGTGAATCTGTCCGCCGGCACAAACGCCGTTATCATCACGGGGACAGCCGAGGACACGACCACGACCGAGAGCTACACGCTCAACGTCAACAAGGGCGTTATGACGCATACGGCTGGAAGGCGGTTGACGACTTCGACACGCTGAACGCGGCGGGGCACGTCAACGCCTATGGTATCTGGTCTGACACCACGACCATGTGGGTTGCAGATATTGCTGGCGACAAAATCTACGCCTACCGAATGGACAACAAAGCCCGTGATTCCGGCAAGGACTTCGACACGCTGTCCGCGGCGGGCAACAACGCTCCAATAGACATCTGGTCTGACCGCACGATCATGTGGGTGGCCGATTTCACTGACAAAAAGATCTACGCCTACAATCTTTCGACCAAGGCACGCGACGATACCAAGGACTTCAACACGCTGTCCGCTGCGGGCAACGACGGAGTAGCCGGCATCTGGTCGGACGGCACGACCATGTGGGTGGTAGATACCACCCTCGAAGGCAACAAGCTCTTTTCCTACAACAAGCCGGTCTTCAGCACTGACCCCACCCTCAGCAGCATAACAGTGAACGGCAATGCGGTTCCGGACTTTGACCCAGACCGCACCTCCTACGAGTACGGCGTCGCGAACACCGTAACCCGGGCCACAATAGCCGCGACTACTGCCAACAGCGCCGCAACCTGGGCCGTGACCTCGCCCGCGGACGCCGCCAGCAACAGGACAGGACACCAAGTGGACCTCTCCACAGGCTCAAACGCCGTTACCATTACGGGGACAGCCGAGGATGGGTCCACCCAAGAGTACACGCTGAACGTGAACCGGGGCGTCACTACCGCATACGGTTGGAAGGTGATTAAGGACTTCGACACGCTGATCGCGGCGGGCAACGTCAACCTCGATGACATTTGGTCGGACGGCACCACAATGTGGGTTGCCGACATTGACGACGACAAGCTCTACGCCTACGACCTCTCGACCAGGAGCCGTGATTCCGGCAAGGACTTCAACACGCTGGAGGCAGCGGGCAACGCCAGCCCCGCCGGCATCTGGTCGGACGGCACCACCATGTGGGTGGGTGACTATACCGACGATAAAATCTACGCCTACCGAATGTCCAACAAGAGACGTGATTCCGGCAAGGACTTCAACATGCTGGATGCAGCGGAGAACAACCACCCCGTCGGTATCTGGTCTGACGGCACGACCATGTGGGTGGCCGATCTCGGTGACGACAAGATCTACGCCTACAACCTCTCGACCAAGGCCAGGGACGACACCAAGGACTTCGACACTCTGAAAGCGGCGGGCAACGTCGAGCCCGTCGGCATCTGGTCATGGCGGGTCTCCGGATGCGGGTTTAAAGAGGCGATTTGGGCGGGTGAATGGTGCGCGATAAAACTAATTATCGCGCGGCGAATGGGTGTTCACAAGTGGGTGTGCCGCCATTTGCGTGCCCTCGGTGGACCGGGAATACTCCCGTCGCCGGGAGCGGCCTCGGGCGATCCATCACGCAGTTAGTCCGCGTTTCAACGCTCCCGGTTTTGACGTAACTTCTCGTGTCTGGCAGATCAACGACGACATTCGGTTTGACCTTGCCCCAATCAATGTCGATAATGCGCGCCGGACCGCAGACCACTCTTGGATTTCAGGCACTCGAACTTGAACACCATACTTTCTGCCCGTTTGCTCCCACAGTTGGATGGCCACCACCGACGCACGCCGCCTGCGCAAGATCGGCCATCCGGAGTTGCTGCGGGACAGGAGGTATTGAGGCGCAGACGCGAGTACGCTGAACCGGCCGCGGATCCCTTTTCGCAGAGAATCCAGACGCTGGTATGTCCATAACCCAACCTATGACGCTCAACAGGAGAGCTTTCCTATGGGCATCGTCGATTTGCTCGTAGCTCGCGGAGCCGATGCTACACGCCTGAACGGCAGCGAGGAAATCTTGGTCCGGGCCGCTCCGGAACAGGTTTACGAGTTGCTGTGCGACGTGACCAGAATGGCAGAATGGAGCCCGGAGTGCTTCCGCTGCGAATGGCTCGGTGATGCGGTTAGCGCGCGTCGCGGCGCTCGCTTCCGGGGGCATAACCGACGAGGATGGATCAGATGGTCCACCGAGTGCACGGTGACCCATCACGAACCTTACAGGGTTTTCGGATTCGAAACCAAGCCGCCGGTGGGTAAAGCCCAAAGCCGCTGGCGATTTGACCTTGAACCTAACGTGGATGGCACTGTTCTGCGGGAATCGTTCGAAATACTATGGTACGTCCGTCCTGTGTTTGGCCTGGTTTTCGGGGGGCAATCAAACAGACTCGTTCAACTGCGCGAAGGCGTGCTTCAGACGCTGCAACGGATCAAAAGTACCGCGGAAGCCGAGTGATGCGCCATCCTGAGCCGCTCCGAACCGGCGTTGTCCAGGCGTAAACCGTGAGGATCGTGGAAACGATCAATCTGTTCATCACGGACGGCGCAGCGACTTCGGTCCCATCGCTTGACGGGAAGAAAGCCACTTACACCGCCCATGGTCACAAGAGCCAGTTCTTTTACTTGATTCGGGCAACCGCCCCGTGGATGTCGCTGAGGTTCTTGGTACCGGTCACGTCGGGCAGGGAGGTTCGGAACACGTGGGTCAGCTCGCCGGTTGACCCCCCGTCGCCCGAGAGCGTCACCAGTCCGAACCCCGGGCAGCTACCCATGCCGGCGTGTTTCACGCTGACCGGTATCGGTCCCCGGAAGGCGACGAGAATCATTCGGCCATCGGGAGTAACCTCGGCCTGGTCCGGAGCGGGGTCGTCGTTGAATTGATATCCTTCCTCATCCTGATTGACGAAGGGGGCCCCCTCGCCGACGCAGTGTCCCGAGCCGGTGAGGTCGATGGTGCCTACATGCGCCATCGCTTGCTCTTCCAGGGTTGCGGTGGGATCGTTGATGATCTTGCCAACATCGAACACTTCCGCCTTGTTCTGTATTCGGTCAAACTGATACAGATACCGCGCGTTGGCCGAAACAGCCATCCCGTGGGCGTCCCTGCGCAAAGCCAGTTCCGCCTCTGCGGTGATGCCCAGCGTCTTTTCTTCGTAGACCTTCACCACCGGCGGCGTATTGGGCACGGTGTGCGGGTTCGCGCCGTCAGGATAGTCCAGCGGCAGACGGTACAGTATGAACGTCGAGTCATCCGCGCCAGCGCCGCTGGCCGACACGCCCGCGTTCGCGTACATGAAGCCGCCCGTTTCCCCACCGCCACATCCAGCCGCGCTGATGACGTCATTGGTATATTCCGCCACGATGGACATCGGCTCCGTCGTAATGTCCACTATGAATAGTCCGCCGCCGCCGAAGGTGACGTAGGCGTGTTGGTTGTTGCTGCTGAGCATGGGGCACACCACGACGTTATTAGGGCGGCCCGGCCCTTCCTTGAGCGCTCCGCTCGGCGTGGTTGTCGGCTGGAAGTTGGAGTACTCGCCGGCCACCCGGCCGCCGGGCAGGGTCGAATCGGCATCCGCCTCCATCGCGGTGAGGTCCCGTCCTCCCACCAGGTCCAGCGTGGCAGCCTTGTTGAATGTGAAGGTGTCGGTCTCCGCGTCGTAATCTATCCGTTCCAACAACTTCGCGGCGAGATTGGCTACGACCAGGGTGGCGCCGTCAAAGGTAAAGAAGGACATATGGTTAGAAGGAGCGGAGCCTTCCGGCCCGGTGGTGCGAAAGAGAGCTTTCCCTAACTTGGCGACCGCCTCTGGATCGCCCTGGATCCTCTTGCATTCCCGGTGACCGCTCGCAAACTGCGTGCATTGTCCTTCCGCGTCAATAATCCCCACCATTCCTGCCCCCGGACCGAAGAAACTGGCAGCCACATAGCGATGCGTCAAGGGTTGGGGCATCATATAGTGAAGGCGTCTTACGTTCACTCCCAATTCTGCAAAAGCCGACGGAAAAACGTCAGTAGCCTGAATAACGGTCGGACCGTATTCGGGGTGGTCTTCGGCATACCAACCGGGAGGAGCGGCCAGGAAGTCGCTGCTTTCGTAAATGAGAATTCGGCTACCGTGGGTCCCGGTCGGATTGTCTGCGCTGATGCCAGCGCTGTCCGATTGGTCGCCTGCCCAGATTTCCCATCCCCTTTCACCGGACGAGGCCGCTGTAAGCGTCAGTGCCTTCCAGCCTGACCATTCCGGCTCGCCGTAAAAAGCATTGTGGCTCCCCACGTTAAACCAGTATTTGATGCCCGGGGTGAGACGGGTCACCGTCCAATTGGGTTGACCCCGGTTAACGACATTGGAGTAGCGGATTTCCTTCTCCCATTCTCCGTTCGGCTCGCTGCGCGCTCGCTGGTAGTCCTCGGCGGCCATCCACCCGACACGGTAAAAGGTGGCCCCCTCCACCGCGTCCCAGGCCAGGTCGGCCTCGCCGAGATCGCTTCCGTTAACTGCGCTTACACTGCTGGGAGGGAGCAGAGCGGACTGTCCTCTGGCGATGTTGTCCACTCCGCCGACGACCATGAGGCAGATTGCCGCTATGATGCTGGTAAGGGGAAACAAAATACGCTTCATCACTCCACATGCTCCTGAACTTCGTGGCGAGGCATGGCCTCAGCAGTATTAATCTCCCGCTAATATCGCGATACGCCATTGTGGCTGCATAATACCATATGGTTTGGTTACCCCCCCAATCCACCGACAAGATGAGTCCGGCGTCGTGGTGACGGGATGAGAAAGTGCCCCTGCGCTTCGGGGATAATGGTTTTTGAAACAGAAAACCGACCCGAAACGAGGAGCACCCGATAGATGCTACCACCGGAGCGTCCCGACCGCATCCACATCGCCTTTGACGACCACCGGCTGGTGGCCAATGCTGGGCTGATCTTGCCGGTCACGCTCGCCCAGCATCTGGGTCTGGGTGAGCTGGTGGACCGCCATGTTGACCTGGGCGAAGCCGCTGGCCGAGCCAACACTGGCGACAAGATGCTGACCCTGGTGGCCTCGGCGCTGGCCGGTGGCGACTGCATTGACGACGCCGACATGCTGCGCGCTGGCAGGACGGCGCGGGTGCTGGGCTGTACGGTGAAGGCGCCGTCCACCCTGGGGAGCTTCCTGCGCAGCTTCCGGTGGGGCCACGTGAGGCAGCTGGATCGGGTGAGCCGGGAGTTGCTGGCCCAGGCGTGGACCGCTGGGGCCGGACCCGGGGACGGGCCGTTGACCATCGATCTGGACTCCACCATTTGCGAGACCTACGGGCTGAGCAAGGAAGGGGCCCGCCGCCACAACTACACCGGCCAGCGGGGCTATCACCCGCTCCTCGCCGTCGCCGCCGGCACCGGCGACGTGCTGATGGCGCGACTGCGCCAGGGCTGGGCCAACACGGCTCGGGGCGCGGCCCACTTCCTGAGGGAGACGGTGGGCCGGGTGCGCTACGCCGGCGCCACCGGACCGCTCACGGTGCGTGCCGACAGTGGCTTCTACACCCACGCCCTGGTCGCCGTCTGCCGTAAGATGGATGTCCGCTACTCCATCACCATCCGCCAGCACGCTCGCCTCAGGAACTTGATCGAGGCCATACCCGAGACGGACTGGACGCCCATATCCTACTGGATGGACGGGGCCGCCGACGTGGCCGAAACCATCTACACTCCCTTCGCGCCCGACGCTGCACTGGTGCGTCTCATCGTCCGTCGGGTGAAACCCACGCCCGGCTGCACTGGTGCGTCTCATCGTCCGTCGGGTGAAACCCACGCCCGGCTCCCAACTGGCCCTTTTCGTCAACTGCGCCTTCTTCCGACGCAGAAATGCGCCCAAGGCGCTACGGAGCGGCTGCATCCGCCTTCACGCAATGCCGACCGGGAGGGCGAGACGCGGGAACTGGAGGCCGACCATCGCCGCCACGCCGAGGTGGAGAATGAAGCGTGGCGCGTTTCATCCGCGACCTGAAGTACGGCGTAGGGCCTGGGTCAGCTCGAAGATGTGCTCCTCCCTCCAATGGCCTTGTAACGACTTGGCGATGGTCTTCTCGTCGGCCTTGACGCGCACCATCTCCCCTCGGGACGCTTCCCCGCCAACGTGCTGGACTTCACGCCTGGCGGTGCCGTCGCAGGTCATGGCCCACAATCTGGCCCTGCTGGACCGCCCGCATCGGTCTGGGCGAACAGCGGTCCGGCGGCAACCACCAGTCCGCCAGACGGTACAGCTAGTGAAAGCCTCAAACTCACGCACCGGCTGTTCGGACCGACGGCTGCCACCCGGTGGCCCCCACGTCGATGCCCGCCGCGTTCGGTTCAGCTGGGACAACCCTCCGACCCGCTCTTGCCGCTGCTCATCATCGCCTCCGCGCCTCTAGCGGTGTCCCGGAGGGAGGCTAATATCGAACAATCTATGGCCTCTGGCAAAACCAGTTCAGCTCCGGACGGCCTGGCGAGACGGCGCGCCCTGCCCCAACTGGCCCTTTTCGTCAACTACCGCTATCACGCCTTCATCACCGACCGGGAGGGCGAGACGCGGGAACTGGAGGCCGACCATCGCCGCCACGCCGAGGTGGAGAATGCCATCCGCGACCTGAAGTACGGCGTAGGGCTCAACCATCTCCCCTCGGGACGCTTCCCCGCCAACGCCGCCTGGCTGGCCCTCCAGGTCATGGCCCACAATCTGGCCCGCTGGACCGCCCGCATCGGTCTGGGCGAGGCGGCAACCACCAAGACCCTCGCAGACGCTGGGCCGGACCTCACCCGCACCGCCGCCGCCTCACCCGGCATCTTCCGGGCTGGCCCTGGCAAAACCAGTTCAGCTCCGTCCTGGCGAGACGGCGCGCCCTGCCACTACCCTCCTGATCCCCCGACGGCCTCTGACCGACCGCCGGACTGCCTAACTGCCTCAGATCTGCGCCAGGCCGGTTCCCGCGTGTCTCCTACTGCCATCGCCCGCTGATCTCGCCCGTCGCCCGCCGCGGCCCGTCAAAAATCCCCTTCCCGTCGCTGACACACTCAGCACCCGTCCCAATCCGTCGGGATCAAAGCCCTGCCGGCTCTTCCCCTCACCTTTCATACCTCGTCTGACCAGCCCCACCGCATCCCTTCGGTGGATTCGGGCTAAACGGCCGTGGGCGACCTGGCTGAAAGCCAACTACCAAGGTTGGATCCGCACCTCCCTCGCATTTCACCCTGATCCCATGGCGGATCAGCCACACCACCCTGCTCGACGAGCACAAGCCCGCCTGGGAAACCAGCGGCTACACCGCCTACGTCGAGGGCCAGAACGCATTCGACCTCTCCCGCCACTCCTCCACCCTGGCCAGCTAGCCCGACCTCTCAGTCACCGGCAAATACCGCCCCCGAGTCATCGACGTCGAGACCCGCCAGAACCATGCGCCGAGTTACGTACGTCAACCATTCTCCGTCCAACCGCTTTCATTCTCACCAATACCGCTATCTGTTGCTATACGGTACTGCGTTTCACCGTGGCCGAGCTTCAGTTAGCCCACTGAGGTCCATCAATGGGAAAACCGTATCAACGTGAATTGGAGAAAATTCCAGCCACCATCCATTGGGCTTTCGACCAAGACGTGAGCTCTCTCCAGCATACTCTGCTCAGAGAGTTTGCCTCCCGAAACCTCGTTGCCGTGGGCTCCGGCGGTTCCTTCGTTGCCGCCACATTTGCCGCCCTGCTTCACGAAGCTACAACCGGACGGTTAGCCCGCGCCTCCACACCGTTGGAGGCGTCCACGCGCCCCGCTACCAAGAATACTGCTGCATTGCTGCTGAGCGCACGCGGCACTAACATCGACATCCAGCAAGCAGCTACGATTCTACCTCAACTCGGGTACGAACCCGTCTCCGCCGTCAGCACACTCGAAGGATCACCGCTCGGCCCAATCCTCGCAGAATTCGGCGGGACATGCCACGAATTCTCGGTTCCCACCGGGCGAGATGGTTTCCTTGCGACCAATTCCCTGATCGCGACTATGTTGCTTTTGCTCCGCGCGTCTTTCCCTTATCGTTCAGCCTTTACGCCTGGCAGCTTTGCACTCGGATCCCCACCCACCGGCAACGGACCTGAGAAACTCCTAAGCCAATCCACCCTGCTCGTTCTCGCCCAAGGATGGGCCAAGCCTGCCGCACTCGACCTCGAAACCCGATTCTCCGAAGCGGCCCTCGCAAACGTCATCGTGACGGATCCCAGGAACTTCGCCCACGGTCGCCACCATTGGCTCTCCGTCCACTCGAAAAGCACAGGCGTCATATCCCTCGAAACCAAAGACAGCCAACGCGAAGCGTCCAGAATGATCCGATGCTTCCCTGAAACCGTGGACGTCCTCAGAGTAAATTCCGACAAAGATGGCCCTTCGGCCACGATAGAACTACTATCGTCAACTATGGAATTGGCTGGTTTCGCCGCACAGCTGCGCGGTATAGACCCCGGCAGACCCCGCGTCGCCCAATTCGGTCGTCGTTTGTATCGCGCCGGTTCCACCCGCCGCGCCAACCACGTGGAGCCGGCGCCCATCGCCAGAAAGAGAGCAGCCTTGCACCTGACCCCAAGCGCCGACCAAGACATCCTCAAAACCGCCTTGCGGAATTTTGTTCACAAAATCGAACACACTACGTTCCATAGCCTCGCTGTAGATTACGATGGAACACTCTGCCGACGAGACCGCCGTTTTGAACCGCCGGACCAGGACATCCAAGACGAATTGCACCGCCTCCTTCACGAAGGGATCCTCCTTGGAATAGCCAGTGGCCGAGGAGGTTCGATGTACGACCATCTCAGGGACACCATCGAGAAAAAACACTGGAAACAAGTCACCGTTGGCCTTTATAACGGCGCCAAAGTGATCAACCTGACCGACGAATTCCCCGAAACCCAGGAACAAATCCCTCCACCATTGGCCGCCGCTTGTAAACGTCTGGAACCACTCAAGGCGGTTCTCGGTTTCAACATGACCATTCGGCCCCATCAAATAACCCTTCAACCGACCAGCGCTCCTGAACCCTACGAATTGAGAACGGTAGCGCGCGAACATCTCGCGCAAACAGATGGAATTTCCCTGATAGCGTCCTCTCATTCCGTCGATGTCGTTCTCGCTGGCACATCGAAGACCGCCATAGTAAACACCCTGCTTGCGCAGCAGCCTGGGTGCGTTCTCAGAATCGGCGACCAAGGATCAGCCGGAGGCAACGACTTTGACCTTCTCAATTCCAGACTGTCCCTCAGCGTGGACCGAGTCTCAAGCAACTTGGAAACATGCTGGCACCTGGGAACAACCGGACACTCCGGTCCAGGTTTGACTACTCAATACCTTCGGGCCCTTCGTCCACAACGCAACGGATTCCATTTCAACGCATCCCACTTCCCTTGCGGTTGACGAGATAGCGGTATGGATCCAGACATAGCCGAAGACCTTTTGCGGGCAGTCATGGGAGACTCGTCCGACCCCGACTTTCCCGATCAGTTGTCCATCCTACGGGACCTTGCCACGTACAAGTACGATGACTACGTACAATACGCCCCAGGCCGGCAGTTCATTGCGTATCTCGCGGGATGGCTCGCCCAGTTCGACGCAGGAGAAGAACGCCGCAACGCCTTGCGCTTCATCCAAAATCGTCTCATCTTCGTTTCCGACAACGAAATGCGGCACCTCGTAAGCCTTATGGCTAACGACCTCATCCCCTCTACGCTGCAGAGACATTTAGCCGACCGGCTCCACATACCAACTTATCGTGTCTCGAAGATCAGATCCCACCCGGAATTCGGACACGCCTTACGGAAATCCCTGTTCCTGGGAATGAGCGACGGCGCTCGCATTGACCAGCTCCGTCGCAGTAGCACTGGACTGTCTAACGAACAGTTCGCAGTGACCTACGAACTCAATCCGATACGCGCCAAGACCATGCGCTGTGAGTTGATAAAGTCTCGGACGACGACGCTTTCGATTACGTGTTCTTAATCGATGACTTTTCCGCCAGCGGCAGAACAATCCTCAGGTGGGGCGACGACGGCTCTCCCCAGGGTCGCCTCCAGAGATTCGTCTGCGACACGCTTCCAATGCTCAGCAACCAAGCTTGCCCGACCATTTTCATCGCCCTTTACGTTACAACTCCTCAGGCAATCGCCCATTTGCAATCATCTATCGCAGACTACCCTGACGCGCCGTGGGCTCAAAACAATGCGCCGCAAGTTCTACCCGTCATGACCATCCGGGACCATGCCAAGCTAGTCTGTCAACGGCCAGGCCCGGAGTACGAGCACGACAGGCTATTCGACCAACTACTCCACAAATACTATGACCAGTCAGTCGAAGACGAGCATAAGCGCAATGTCAAACACGGTTACTCCGAATGTGGGTTGCCTTTAGTCCTCGCCCATAATACCCCCAACAATTCGGTGTTCCTCTTGTGGGAGAGGACGAGAACGAAACCCCTCTTCCCCCGATACGAACGCCATTAGGGCCGGGTAAAGAAACAGCCATGCCTGCTGCACGCAACCCGTTCCTGATCCGCACCGCCGAGCAGTCTGAGTCCGACGATCAGTTCCTCAATCTCTTCGGCCTCGCGATACTCGACCTCATTCCCGAAGACGGAAGTTGGAACCGACTCCTGCCGATCGTTTCGGCACCCGGCGGCGGAAAATCGACCCTCCTCAGGCTATTCACGCCGCGAGTGCTCAACAGGATCTTAAGTTCCCAGAACGAACAGGATTTCGCCCCACTCTTCCACAAGCTGGCAGACATTGGCGCCGTCGACGCTAACGGCGTCCAGTTGCTAGGCGTCCTGGTGAACTGCAAGGACGATTTCAATCGTCTGACCTACCTCGAAGTCGATCGCAACGAGCTGCATAGCCTGTTCCGCGCGTTGTTACATTCGCGACTCGCCCTACTGACTATCCGCGCGGCACTCCAACTCACAGGTCGCACCTTCCCCCAAGACGCCAAAATCATACGATTTGAGCCACGTCCTGACGAAACCGTGCGCCGACCAGACGCCCGTTTCATCGACGGCGATGAGCTTTTCGAACGCGCGCGAGTTGCTGAGCAGACCATCATCGATTCCCTGAATAGCCTGATACCACGTCCTCCGTCTCTGGATGTGGGACCCAGCGTCGACGATTTCTTCCAACTACTCAACACCCACCGGATGTCGATCGAGGGCCAGATGTTGACTGAACATGTGCTGTTCATGTTTGACGACGCCCACCGGCTCGACGACTGGCAACGACGCTGGCTCCTTTCCGAACTGCAACGCCACGACCAAACCGCTTTTGCCAGCTGGGTAGCCATGCGGATGCGGGCCCTTGAACCCGACGCCATTATTGCCGAAGCCGTGAGCCCTGATCGGGAAAGCTACGACATGATTCAACTGGACCGCTGGGACAAATCCAACACCAGCCAATGGCTCATGGACGTCGCCGAACGGCGGGCATCGCGATCGGAGCAAGAAGTCAGTTCATTCGCAGGTTGCCTTGCTGATTCCCTAACCGCCGAATTCCACCGGTCCAGACTCGCCGCCGCCGCCGAGCGAGCCCTGACTTACGACCTAGTGTACTGTA
Source organism: Dehalococcoidia bacterium (assembly GCA_965197635.1). Taxonomy (GTDB): domain Bacteria; phylum Chloroflexota; class Dehalococcoidia; order Lucifugimonadales; family UBA3495; genus Bin87. Next base: position 97,991 of record CBDANN010000008.1, on the reverse strand, counting down.
TCCATAGTTCGTCGCATTAGAATGAAGCTTTCTAAAGGGACAGGAAACCAGTTTCCTGCTTGAAGCAGAGTGGCACAAAGACACAAGCCGCCATTTTATTTCCGATGAACTACGGATACACCACACTAGCACGTCATCAAGGCGAGCTGTACTCCGACTGGCTCCACCACAAAGACGCCGAGATATCGGCGATGTCTCCTGCTGAACAGCCCGCCCGGTGGGCTCAATTACAAGTTTTGATACAACGGCGGATGGGTAATCTACAAGGCGAGTTCAACTTCGCGCCTCTACCCTACTCTCAGATCGAAAACGCTGGAAACACGGCACTCGAAGCCGCTACTATCTTCATGTCCCACCGCAATCGATTGCCGTATCGTTACAGCGCGAACCAAGTCGTCCAACTGGCTTCCTCAAACATAGACCAATTCCTCTCGCTTTCTGCATCACTGTTCGAGCTCCTGATCAACACCGGGATGATAGGCCGCGGCCGCCGACAGCAACTCGCTCCTTCCGCCCAGCACAAACTCATCGTAGAAGAATCCCAAAGGTACGTGGCCGAACTTCAATCCAGGGTTCCTTACGGACGCGACGTGTCCAACTTGATCACGGGAATCGCCAGGCTTTCCCAAGAAGAAACTTGGCGACCCAATGTACCGATCACGCCAGGAGTCACCGGTGTCTCCATCCAGAACTCCGAAAGAGACGATCTGATCGCAGCCGCGAAGGACACCGACAGTTCGGAAAGGCGGTTGCTCAACGCTCTAGCTTCGGCGATAGCCCACAACGTTTTGTCTATACGCCCCACCAATCGTCAACGCGACGAGAACCGGACCGTCTTATACCTCAACCGCTTAGTCTGTCCCGCGTTTGACCTACCTCTTGGGTTCGGCGGTTATAAACCGCGCAAGGTCCAAGACCTTATGGATTGGATATCCGAAGACGCGACCGAACTTCAAACCGCCGAAGACACGACTGACCTGCAACTTGCTTTCGACCACGGAGTACCACAATGAGATGGGATCCTGGTTTCCTTTGCAGCGGCGATCATTTCGAACCGTTTTGGACCGAACTTGCCGCCGAACCCAACTCCAACCGCAACGGTTTACTCATCGCAGGTCGAGGGTTTGACCCTCGTACAACCGTGGGCCCACAAGCACTGGTCCGATCGGGGTTCCCAATCACGGCATGTTGCTTGATTCGGTTGACACCCCCGTTTAACAACCCCGCACGCGCCCGCAACGAAACCGCAGCGGGTAACGAAACCTCCATGCGCCAACTTTTTCAGTACGCAACGTTTGATCTCGTCGAGATCCCGGTCCTCAACGAGAACGGGCGACCCGCCAGCTTCCCCCACATCCGAAGTCTACTCACGGAACCAGGTTGCTTGACCGGCTTCACCGACGTCATCGTCGACATCTCCGCATTCCCTACCAGTGTCAGCTTTCCCCTACTGACAATCTTGATCGAACTCTCTGCCGGACAGAACCAAGCGACAGCCTCAAAGTTCAACCTACACTGCATTGTCTGTGAAAACGCCCGCATTGACCAACTTATCGACTCGGAAGCCGGAGACGTTGCTGAATTTATAGACCCGTTTCACGGGCGCCATAACCTCGCTAGCGTATCGGAGCCAATCACCATCTGGGCTCCGGTCCTCGGCGAGCGACAATCAACGGCACTCGCAAAAATACACTCCACTCTCGGCCCAGCGGAAGTCAAACCGTTCTTGCCTTCCCCGTCGCTGAATCCCAGGCGCGGCGACGAAATCGTTGCAGAATACCGTTCGCTGCTATTCGGCACCTGGGGCGTCGATCCCAAAGCGTTTATATACGCCGATGAACGCGACCCATTCGACATCTACCGCCAGATCGTCGCTCTAGCCGATGACTACAAAGAGTCCCTGGCCCCGCTGAGCGACGCCTACACCATAGTCTCCGCGCATTCCAGCAAACTGCTTTCACTCGGCGTTCTACTGGCCGCTGTTGAACGCGACCTAGCCGTTATGCACGTCGAGCCTACTGGATATCACATGCCACAAACCATCGACGGCCTCGAAGCCAATGAACTATTCGAAGTTTGGCTAACCGGCGAGGCATATGACACCGCATAAACCCAACCGCCCGCGTCTTCTAACCGCGGGATACCTACCGCTGGATATGATCGTCAGGGACCTCGCCACTGGCGATTACTGGCACTCCGCTGGCGGAACATGCGGCAACGTATCAATCTTTTCGGCGGCCTTGGACATTGACGTCTCCCTTTTGGCCCGCGTCGGCAAAGACCCTCGCGGCCGTCGAGTTCTCGATCACATGAATGCCGCAGGGGTCAACACTCACGGGGTCCAAGACTCAACACGCGTGCGCACTCCCGGAATAATAGAACTCATTCACGGCACATCCAGCGGGGCCCATCACTTCACGCACCAATGTCCCCTGTGCGCATCCCGTTTGCCCAAGCTAGTGTCCTGTATTCGTAGTTCGCCGTATTACTTCGAGGCTTTCCGAGCGGATTGGAAAAGAGTTTTCTACTCGATACTGAGCGGCGCAAAGGCGGCGGTCGGCCCTTTATATCCGGCGAACTACGAATACACCACACTAGCAGCGGTATCGAAATCCCAAGCCGAGACCAACGCCAAAACAATCGACCAGTTCGACGCCTTCTTCTTCGATCGCGCGACGCCTTCCACCATCAGTTTGGCCGCCGCCGCTAGAGAAGCGGGCCTTATTGTCATGTTCGAACCGCCGTCCGCACCCCGGACTGACCGCGCGATCCATGCTGCCGAGCTCAGTGATATCGTGAAGATTTCCCGTCGTCCCGGGAGCCGCCTCCGAAATTGGAGCTTGAGCCCAAATGCCAGCACCAATTTCATCATCGAAACTCTCGGGCCCCAGGGGACACGCTTCTGCACTAGACTTCATCACCGCTGGACCAAGTGGAAACAGCTCCAACCCTTTCCGGCTACTTGCGTCAGGGACACCGCTGGTGCCGGAGACTGGCTCTCTGCAGGACTGCTCACCTACCTCCTCAACAGCACAACTGACATCAACGCTGATTCGTTCCAAGCTTCCATCAAATACGGACAGAAACTGAGTTCCATCAGCATCGCTTTTGATGGACCGCACGGAGTACTGAACGCACTCGGCCCGTTCGGCGTTCAGAAGGCACTCTCTTCGCCCAACGGCATGCCTCCGAAAGACGATGCGCCACAGACATCCGTATCCTCGAACCTTACTACCGACCCTCTGAACAACCATTGCGAATTATGTCTTTCAGAGAATGACTAGCTACGCCAGACGGTTGTCCAAGCACGGCACGACAGATTTCGCTACCAACAAGAGGCTCCTATCATGGGCTTGGAAACATCAGTCTCCGCAGAACGCGCCCTGAACGCTATCAGACCCATCAAACGTGCCGACTTGACCGCCCGAGCATGGGAGACCGCATCCGCGCGGTCAAAACGTACGCAAGCCGGCAATGGGCTACCAGAATACTATCTCGTCTACTTTCTCCTGGCGGACCTGCTGGGCTTCGAGACATTCCGGTCTGGCGAAAAACTCGCCTGGTCAATCCCCATTGACCTCGATGGCCAAATCTACCTGATCGAGTACCGCAAACTCGGTTTGGGGGTTTTCGCCCCGAACTCCCCGGACGCCGAGAGCCAAGCCGCCAGAATCGTTCGCCTGATCAAAAAGGGCACCAGAAGAGCGGAATCATACTTTCGACTGAGGGCGAAGCAAGCCGTTGAGAACTCGTGGGTTGCCGTAATGAATCATTCCAACCGCCTGTATAACCGGTACCACTTCTTTCAACACCAGCACCGGTCAAAATGCCAAGAGGCGGCACAAGTGGGCAGTAGGACACACCTTCGAGTACGAATTCGACCTGTTGATGCCCGTCAATTCCGCCTATCAAGTCAAGCCCCACAGTGACTCCAAGCGAGCTCCGGGGGAGATTTGTGGCAGAGTCACCGAGCCCAAAACTGCGCAGAGAGAAGAGACGGGACCAGAACGCACTGCCAAGCCGAAGGCACCCAGAAGCGGAGGCGTTCGTAACCCACGCGAGAAAACACTAAAAGTTGCCGACACACCTGTATGATCGAAAACCGAGGCCAGCGTAAAACCCCGGGATACCATGGTCCCGTGCAGCAAGGCTGCCAACTTACTGTTTGGCAGCCTCCTCAACCTGTTCTGCCTTCCCATCCGCAACCCGCGCAGCCACCATGACGGCAACGCCCGTTGCTATCGAGAACGGGGCGATGATAAACCAGAGAGCCCCCTCCGATTCGATGTGACAACCAGATGAGCAGGCGGGAATGAATATCGCCGCCGTGACGATGGCCGCCAGAACTCCGCCCGAAGGCACACCCGCCGCCAACCCTATCAGCAGGGCGACAAACTTTTGCTCGCCGGTCAGGTGCGGGCGCTTGAGCAAGTACAGTAAGGCACCACCTCCCGCGACCAGAACGCTGATCGCAGAGATGGCGTTTGAAATAGTCCCCGGAAGTTTTGCCAGCATCACTACACCGTCATGACGGGGCGATCGCGCTAAACGCTACAGTTTCGATCCACAGTACATTACCTTGAGTACCGCGTTCAATCCCAGAGCGACGAGACATGCGCCGACTCCAGCCGAGTCCGGAATGAAAGTCTGACGCCTGCACAACCGGAGCATCCCACTTGCTACCGAGCCCGGCCAAAGCCGACTGGGCTCGTTGATAAGGACGCTGAACCTTGTCCAGTTCTACTGACTGGTCCCGATGGTGCGCCACGGTGTCCAACCGGAGCGTACGAGACCGTTTGTCGCCCTTACCTGGTGGTAGTAGGTGGTATCAGCCGAGAACCCCCGCACAATGGCGGTTGTACCCGACACCGAGACTGAGTAGGGGTCGACAGGCAAAATGTCCCACGACCTAGTTGTTGGATTCCACTGCTGCACCTCGTAACCCAGTGCGTTGGAAACTCCAGTCCACGACATAGACTGCCGACGCCAACAAAACGGCCCCGGTGGGCAAACACCGAGGCCGCGATGATGGGAAGTTCGTGTCCGCTGTCGCGGCTAATATTAGGGATCGTGGGCTGATTTTACCGGCCCGCATGGGGGTGTGCGAAATTGGCGGCTGTCTCCGCGGCATTGTCCTTCAATTTCGTACACTCTGAGGGCCGTTTGGTGTAGGAGTGGATCTGTGCTTCGTTGGTGGAGGTCGGCAATTTCGAAAAATGCTCGTTTGAATTCAAAAATTAGCATAACATCGCCGGCGGACAGTTTCATCGATGGTTCCGATGGGGGAGGTTCTCTCGCGTTTGGGCTTATCGTCACCAGGTTGTTGACCCGTTGATGTTTGTCGACGAGTCGAGGTTTGTAGTTGACGATACCGCCACTGCCGGGGGGTGCAACGGTGATCTAGGGGGTCGATAGTCGGGATCGCCAATTCTCAATGACGTGACGGTGTTTCGCGTCGCGGTGGTGGAGTGCGCAGTCTGTGGGAGTCCAAGGACACCCGTGACGGCCGCAACTGCGAGACCGGGAACAAACTCATCTAGGGCTATTCCAGCGACAAAGGATCTTCGCAATGGATTGGGATTGGGGCTCGAATAATCCATTCACTTTAGCGCGACTCCTAATCGTGATATCGCTGATCATTTTCGGCCCCGCGGTTGTCGTGATCATCACGACTCTCGTCGCCGCTCTGGTCATGTTGGTACGAGGTCGGGCCTCCACGATGGTCCAACTCGGTGTGCTGGCCATTCTGCTGATGTACGTGGTGGCGATACTCGCGTTGATCATCGGTCCCATCTTCTTTCCGAAGTTCAACGCATATGTGGCACTCCATTTCGGTTGTGTGGGCGTCGGGATGCTCACCATAGCGTTGAGTGCTGCCTGGTGCTGGACTCACCCGGTGCGACCAGACCGACCAACCACTGACTAGATGGCCATCACGCCCGTACGTGGCAGCACCAGTACTTGGGGCAGGCCAAGGTGAGCCTGAACGCCATCTTGTCCGATCTGACCTACGTGGCAACGGCGCTGACCCGTCTGCAAGTGGGCGACTACGCCAGCATGCGGCACATGAAGGTCGAGATGCCGAGGCCACGGCGTGGTGAAGACGAGCTGCCGCCGGCTGTTGAGGCGCTAGTGCCACCAGAGCCACGACGGAGAACTGCAATGCAACTAGCGTTGGCGCGGTTTGCAGCTTAACGAACCATGGAAGCCGCCAGAACGACGTAGCTGCCACGCCGCTGTCCGGACTACCCCGACGTCGCGGGCGTCGAGTGAACAAGTGCTACAATCGCCGCACGTAGCCCTCTATTGGGAGGACAATTCAATATGGCAACCTAACAAGTTAGCGAAAACGGGGCGCTGGTAGGTTACGAAGCTGAGCTATGGCGCATGGCCGACACCCTACGGGGCAGCATGGATGCCGCCGAGTACAAGCACGTCGCCTTGGGCCTCATATTTCTCAAGTACATCTCTGACGCATTTGAGGAAGCCAGAGCAAAGTTGGAAGCTAACCGCAATCTAACAGGTGCCGATCCCGATGACCCCGACGAGTACCGTGCCGACAACATCTTTTGGGTGCCACCCGAAGCCCGCTGGCAGCAAGTGCAGACGCAGGCTCGGCAACCGAGCATCGGCCAAACGGTGGACGCTGCGATGGTTGCCATCGAACGGGACAATCCCAGTCTCAGAGACGTGCTGCCCAAGGAGTACGCGCGCCCTGCTTTGGACAAACAACGGCTGGGCCAGTTGATCGACATGATTAGCAACATCCAGGTTGGCGACGCCGGGGCCCGTGCCCAAGACGTGCCGGGCCGGGTATATGAGTATTTCCTGTCTAGCAGCCTGTCCGAGTAACACGGCTGGTGAGCCATTGGGGGTATGATGGGCGCAGTCAAGTTACGGGGAGCCGCTGATGAGCAAGACGTACCGCGCCTATGACCCCGACCAGCAGCTACTGTTGCCGGCGGCCCTGCAGGAATGGCTGCCGGACGACCACCTGGCCTACTTCATCTCCGACGTTGTTGAGCAGTTGGACCGGTCGGACATCACCGCGCGCTACGAGCCAGAGCGGCGGGGCGGACCACCCTAGCATCCTCAGATGATGGTCAAGGCGCTGCTCTACGGCTACTGCGTTGGAGTGGCGTCATCACGGAGGATCGCCCAGCGGCTCCACGAGGACATCGCGTTTCGGGTGTTGGCGGCGAACAACACGCCGGACTTCCGCACCATCTCGGACTTTCGCAAGGACCACCGGGCAGAGTTGTCGGACCGGTTCTTGCCGGTGCTGGCATGGTGCCAGTTGGCGGGGTTGGTGAAGTTGGGGCAGGTGGCGTTGGACGGGACCAAGGTGAAGGCCAAGGCATCGCAGCATCAGGCGATGAGTTACGGGCGGATGCAGGAGCAGTCGGCGGAGGTGGCGACGGAGGTGGCGGAGTTGCTGCGGAAGGCGCCGGAAGCGGATGACGCGGCAGACCGTCGGTACGGTCAGGACAGGCGTGGTGATGAGTTGCCGGAGGAGTTGGCCTTTCGGGAAGGTCGGTTGGAGCAGCTACGGGAGGCCCTGGCGGCGTTGGAAGCGGAAGCGCCGGCGGCGGCAGAACCGGCCGCGGCCGAAAGCCGGGAGCATCCGGGGGTGCCCGACGACCAGGCCCAGCGCAACTTTACTGATGCGGAGTCCCGGATCATGCCCGCGCCGGGCGGGCGGGATTTCGTGCCGGCGTACCATTGTCAGGCGGTGGTGGACAGCGAGGGCTAGGTGATTGTGGCGGCGCCGGCCACGAACCAGACATCGGACCAGCAGCAGGCGACGGGCATGGTCGAGGAGACCATCGGCAACACCGGCGTGATCCCAAAGGAAGTGTCCGCTGACGCCGGGTACTACTCAGCCAGGGTGGTTGACGAACTCTACGCGCGGGGCACAGACCCCTACGTCGCGCCGGAGAGAACCCGCCACGGCCGAGTGTTGCCGCCCGCCCCCAGGGGTCGCATCCCCAAGCAGCTGTCGCCCCGGGATCGGATGCGGCGGAAGTTGCTGACGAAAAAGGGTCGGCAAAGTTACGCGCTGCGGATGGCGACGGTGGAGCCGGTCTTCGGCCAGATCAAGCAGGGTCGAGGGTTCCGGTAGTTCCTGCTGCGGGGTCTGGAGCAGGTGAAAGGAGAATGGCTGCTGATCTGCACCGGGCACAACCTGCTCCAGCTGTTCCGGTTCGGCTCCAAGTTGCCGGCCCAAGGGCTCGTCGCATCGTTGGCGAAGCCGGTTTCTGCCATCATCGGCACACCGTTGGCCAAATATCTGCGGCATCAACGCCGGCAACCGGCAATCATAGTTGTCGCCGGTTAGTTCCCAGCTGAATCCACCACAGTCGGGCATTCCTCAGACGGGCTGCTAGAGTTCGCCGCCTTCACGGCCGACTGGTATCGCCTGGCGGACTGGCTGGCCGAGCGCGCAGTGGAGACCGTGGTCATGGAGTCGACTGGGGTGTACTGGATCCCGCTGTTCGGGGTGCTGGAAGAGCGGGGGTTTGCGGTGATGTTGGTGGACCCGCGGCGCATCAAGAACGTGTCTGGGCGCAAGACCGACGTGCGGGACTACCAGTGGCGGCGGCAACTGCACACCTACGGGCTGCGGTCGGGAGCCTTCCGTCCCGACGGGGACACCCGCGCCGGCGCAGCTACCTGCGCCAGCGAACGATGCTGGTGGAATACGCGTCCCACCATATCCAGCACATGCAGCAGGCGTTGACCCAGATGAACGTGAAGCTCCAGCATGTGATCAGCGACATCACCGGCCAGACCGGCAGGGACATCATGGAGGCCATCGTGGGCGGCGAGCGTAATCCGAAGCAACTGGCCAAACTCCGCGACCACCGGATCAGGGCGGACGAAGAAACCATCGCCCGATCATTGCCGGGCTACTGGCTCGAAGAGCGCATCTTCGAGCTGACCCAAGCCCTGGAACTGTACCGGTTCTATCACCAGAAGATTGCCAAGTGCGACTGGGAGATTGAAGCCCCGCTGGAACGGTTTGAGGACCACAGCGACGGCGGGTCCCCGGACGGGAACGGCCGGCGGCGCAGTCAAGGCAACGCGCCCCGCTTCGACATCAGGACACAGCTGTATTGGATGACGGGGGTGGACCTGACCCGGATCGACGGCATAGACGGCTTCACGGCGTTGAAGATCATCAGCGAGATTGGCGCCGACCTGACGAAATGGCCGAGCGCCCAGCACTTCGCATCCCGGCTGGGGCTGAGCCCCGACAACCGTATCACCGGTGGCAAGGTCAAGAGCTCAAAGACCAAGGCCAGCGCCAGCCGAGCGGCCGCGGCGTTGCGTCTGGCCGCCCACGGGCGGCACCGCTCCGACAGCGCTTTGGGGGCTTTCCGGCGCCGGAAGAAGGCCCAGCTGGGAGCGCCCAAGGCCATCACCGCCACCGCACACCAGCTGGCCAGGCTCATCTATTCCATGCTGCGGTTCGGCCAGGACTACGTGGACGCTGGCGCCGAATACTACGAAAATCAGCATCAGCAGCGGGCGTGGCGCGCGGCCCAGCGCCGGGCGGCCCAACTGGGCGACCAATTGGTGCCCATGTCTGATGCTCCAGAGGAACACGCAACGCCGGCAACTCCCGGTGTACCGATTGCTGTGTGCCCCCCTTGTTAGTCCATAGCAGAGTTATGCCCGTGTCCGGGCTGGGCAGAGGGGACTAACTGGAGAGTCTGCCCCAGGATGTATGCTCGGTAAGGCGTGTCGTTCGGACAGAGACCGAGGCGTTTGGCAGCGCGCAGCGCTCGCTGCTGATACTGACGCTCGTAGTACTCGGCTCCAGCGTCCGCGTATTCCTGACCGTAGCGCAGCATGGAATAGATGAGCCGGGCCAGCTGGTGCGCGGTGGCGGTGATGGCCTTGGGGGCGCTCCCAGTTGAGCCTTCTTCCGGCGCCGGAAAGCCCCCAAAGCGCTGTCGGAGCGATGCCGCCCGTTGGCGGCCATGCGCAATGCCGCCGCGGCCCGGTTGGCGCTGGGCTTGGTCTTTGAGCTCTTGACCTTGCCACCGGTGATACGGTTGTCGGGGCTCAGCCCCAGCCAGGATGCGAAGTGTTGGGCAGTCGGCCATTTCGTCAGGTCGGCGCCAATCTCGCTGATGATCTTCAATGCCGTGAAGCCGTCTATGCCGTTGATGCGGGTCAGGTCCACTCCCGTCATCCGATACAGGTGTGTCCTGATGTCGAAGCGGGGCGCGTTGCCTTGACTGCGCCGCCGGCCATTGTCAGCCGGAGACCCGCCGTCGCTGTGGTCCTCAAACCGCTCCAGCGGGGCTTCAATCTCCCAGTCGCACTCGGCAATCTTGGCCTGATACACCCGGTACAACTCCAGGGTCTGGGTCAGCTCAAAGATGTGCTCCTCGAGCCAGTGGCCGTGCAATGATCGGGCGATGGTCGCCTCGTCGGTCCTGATCCGGCCGTCGCGGAGTTTGGCCAGTTGCTTCGGATTACGCTCGCCGCTCACGATGGCTTCGACAATTGCCCTGCCGGTCTGGCCGGTGATGTTGCTGATGACGTGCTGAAGCTTGACGTTCATCTGGGTCAGCGCCTGCTGCATGTGCTGGATATGGTGGGACGCGTACTCCACCAGCATGGCCCGCTGCCGCAGCTAAACCAATACCAAGGTGGGATGTGCATTTCGGGATCTTGAAGCCGTCCGAAAGGACTCCACAGCTCCTCATGCCACCTTCAGCCCCAACTGGGTCGCCACCGACGGTGCGGTCTAGCAATATGTACATTTCACCTTGGCTTTAGTTTAGCTGCGCCGGCGTCGTATGTCCCCGTCGGGTCGGAAGGCTCCGGAGAGCAGGCCGTAGGTGTGCAGTTGCCGCCGCCATTGGCAGTCCCGCACGTAACAGTTCAGGCTGGGGCGAGTAGGGGTTGGGAGAGGATGGAGTTTAGTGCTTGGTAGGGGTTGCGGCCGCGCAAGCGCCAGGTGCCGAACAGGGAAGCCAGAACGCTCTTGGTGTTGCTCCCCTCCGGTGAACGGGTCCCGCCGCTGATCTTCCGGCTCACCACCATAGGGCGCAGGCTGCGCTCCGCCGCGTTGTTGTCCGCCTTAGCCCGGGGTTCGGCGACGAAGGTGAACAACTCCGGGAGGAAGCGTTCCACCCGCTGGCACCGCACGCTCATGGGCGCATCGCTGTCCAGGCAAGGCTGACAGATGGACCATAGCCGCGGCTGGCACTGCGGTTGCAGCTTTACCCGCTGGGCCCGCTGCACCGTTGCCGGCAGTCCTGGGTCGGGACCGGGATAGGCTTGGGCCTGGTCATACACCTCCCGCACCCGTTGAGCCCATCCGGCCCGACCCTGGTGTTGGGGGTATGGTTCCTTCAGCCGGTGGATATCCCGCAGCAGATGGGTCCAGCAGCTCTGATGCAGCCCTTGCTGCACGTTGTAAGCGCCGTAGCAGTCGCTGACCAGCACGCCGTCAAACTCAGCTCCCAACACCTCCGCAACCACCTCCCGGCCCCGGCTGGGCCGGCGGAGGCAGCAGCGCGCCTCCGGAGCGCTGAAGCTCCAGAGATACCCGTTGTGGCCATCTTCCCGCCAGCCCGTCTCGTCCCCGTACACCACCGGACTGGCTCGAAGCTCTTCTTGCAGCCGGTGGCGCTCCCCCGGGCCGCGCCCGCCGCTCCACGCGCCAAGGCCACCAGTTCCCCCACGCTAAGGCCCAGTCCGCAGCGCCACTTCAGGTAGCGTTGCATCACTCCATAGGGCAGCCGGCACTCCTCCCGGAGCACGCATACTTCCTGCTGAACTGAGATGCCCACCCGTTGCCGCCCCACCACCAGGGCGCCCCAATCCGGTTCGGGGGACCACCGCTGCCCGCACTTCCGGCAAGTGCGCTCCAGCACCACATGCTCAGCCACCCGTGCTCGCACCCGAGGTATGGTTATGATCTGGCGGCGCCGACGCACCCGCCCGCCCGGCAGGGGAATCCCGCAGCTGGGACAACTGGCGTGGCGTGCTCCTCCCAGTGGGTGGGCTCCTCCCGCCGCCGGGCAAAGCCGTGGGCGCGCTTCTGGCGTTCCTGCTGGGGGCGGTCCGGCCGGTTGGCCTTGACCCAGGAGGGCGGCTTCCGCTCCTTACCTCCCTCCGTTGGAGCCTTCTGCTGGCCTGCCAACTCGGCAATCCGGGCTTCCTGAGCCTCGATCAAGCTGATGAGTTGACCGATTATCTCAATCAACTCCTCCCGGGAAACCTCGGCTAAATCCACAAGCAGTTTCATGCTTGTAATCTATCTGGCTCATCAGATTTAGACTAGTCTGAACAGTTACCTCGTTTATTGCGTATTCCCAAACTTGCCATCCTAATGCTAAAATACTGGCCGTGAAATAGCGACGCCGCTTTTAAGGCAGTCCGGCGAGGCTGGCAAAGCGTGAGCGCAAACCGTACCGGGGCTTTCCGACGGAAGGCGATGCTCCGGCTGCTGACGCGACCCCGCCCGTACCAGACACCGGTGCCAGGCAGGGTTTTTATAGTCACTTCCACCAACATTACCGTTCCGGCTGGCATGAACGATGCCGCTTCTGTCGGGCGTCAGGTCATGGACGCTGACGAGATCCGGCGGGCGTTGACCCGGATGTTCCACGAGATCCTAGAGAGCAATCACGGCGCTTCCGGGCTGCTGCTGGCTGGCATCCGCACCCGGGGCGTGCCCATCGCGGAGCGGTTGGCCCAGCACATAGCGCGGTCAGAAAATGCAGCCGTGCCCGTGGGACACCTGGACATTAATCTGTACCGGGATGATCTGTCCGAACGGCCCCGGGTTCGCGTGCGTCCTACCACCATGCCCGTGGACGTGGCCGGCCGTGCCGTCGTGCTGGTCGACGACGTGATTTACACCGGACGCACGGTGCGCGCTGCCATGGATGCCGTCAGCGACCTGGGCCGCCCCCTGCGCATCCAGGTGGCCGCGCTGGTGGACCGGGGCCACCGCGAGCTACCCATCCGTGCCGATTTTGTCGGTAAGAACATCCCCACCCGGCAATCCGAACTGGTGCGGGTCCGTCTGTCCGAAACCGATGGTGTGGACGACGTGTGCATCACGGAGCGCGGAGCGGCCTGATGGCAACTGACACCGCAACCCACATCGTAGCATCGGAGTCACAAATGTCCGCCGGCCTCGCCCGGCGTCGCCACGTGCTGGACCTGGACGACTTCACCGCGGCCGAGATAACCGCCGTGCTGGACGACGCCGCTGCCATGCGGGAAGTGCTCAGCCGCGAAGTCAAAAAGGTGCCTACGCTGCGAGGCCGTGTCATCGTAACCCTGTTCTACGAGGCCAGCACCCGCACCCGCATCTCCTTCGAGGAAGCCGGCAAGATCCTGAGCGCCGACGTGATCAACATGACCGCCACGGCCAGCAGCGTGGAGAAGGGCGAATCGCTACTCAATACCGGCCTCACCCTGCAGGCAATGGGCGTGGACGCTATCGTGATCCGCCACCCGCACTCGGGCGCGCCCAATTTCCTAGCCCGCACTTTGGACAACGTCGCCATCGTCAACGCCGGCGACGGCGCCCACGCGCATCCCACCCAGGGCCTGCTCGACTTGTACACCGCCCGAGAGCACCTGGGTGAAATCGCCGGCCGCAAGGTGGTCATCGTCGGCGACGTTCTGCACAGCCGGGTGGCGCGTTCCGCCATCTGGGGGTTCGCCCGCCTGGGGGCCAACGTCGTTCTCTCCGGCCCGCCCACGCTGCTGCCCGACCCGTTCACCCCGGCAGGATGGGGCGCAGCGAGCAGCAACGGCCTCCATAACCTACTGGCAAACGTGCACCCGCAGCCCGACCTGGACGCCGCCATTGAGGGGGCCGACCTGGTGATGGCGTTGCGACTGCAAACGGAACGACAACAGCGGGGTTTCTTCCCCAGCCTGCGCGAGTACATCCGGCGCTGGCAGGTGAACCACGAACGCATGACCCGCGCCAACCCCAACGCACTGCTCATGCACCCCGGCCCGATGAACGAGGGCATCGAGGTCAGCACGGCGCTCGCCCACGGAGAACGCTCGCTGATCGAGGAACAGGTCACCAACGGCGTAGCCATCCGCATGGCCCTGCTTTTTCAACTCGTGGGATACGGAACGGCGGCAAACTGACCGATGGCGACGATGACTGGCATCCTGCCCACGTTGATAGCTGGCGGCCGGGTGATTGACCCGGCTAACGGAATGGACGGCGTGGCCGATGTGCTCATCAGCGACGGTGTCGTGAAGGCGGTCGCGAGTTCCGTGCCGGCAGATTCCCTTGACCCAAACACGCGGGTCATTGACGCCCGTGGCCTGGTGGTCGCCCCCGGTTTCATCGACATCCATACGCACCTGCGGGAACCGGGGTTCGAGTACAAGGAGACCATCGCCACCGGCGCCGCGGCAGCGGCCCGGGGCGGTTTCACCACCATCTGCGCCATGCCCAACACCGATCCGGCCATCGACAACGCGGCTGTGGTGGACTACGTGCGGAACCGCGCCGCCGTCGCGCCCGTGCGGGTTCAGGTCATCGGTTGCGTTACCCGCGACCGGGCCGGCCGGGAGCTGGCCGACATGGAAGAGCTGATCTCGGCGGGCGTGGTGGGTTTCAGCGACGATGGCGACCCGGTGCATGACGCGGGCCTGATGCGCCTGGCCTTGACCTACAGCCGAGACCTGGCCGCGCCCATCACCAACCACTGCCAGGACCATGCCCTGTGTCCCGGCGGCGTCATGGCCGAGGGTTGGGTCAGCAGCCGTCTGGGCCTGGCCGGCATCCCGGCGGTGGCCGAAGAGGCCATGGTGGCCCGGGACATTGCCTTGGCGGAACTCACCGGCGGCCGGCTGCATCTGGCTCATCTCAGCTCGGCCGGCAGCGTAGCCATGGTGCGCCAGGCCAAAGGCCGGAGCATTCCCGTAACCGCCGAAGTGTGCCCGCACCATCTGGCGCTCACCGACGAGTGGGCCATGGGCGGAAGGGGCAATTCCGACGGCTTCGCCGGCCCAGCGGCCTACGACACCAACACCAAGATGTACCCGCCGCTGCGGACTCCCGCCGACGTTGCCGCCTGCGTCGCCGGTCTGGCCGACGGCACGATAGATTGCGTCGCCACCGACCACGCGCCCCACGAACCGGCCAGCAAGGAATGCACCTACCACGACGCGGCCTTCGGCATCAGCGTGCTGGAGACGGCCCTCGGCACGCTGATGGAACCGGTGCATCAGGGCCACGTTGACCTGTCCACGATGGTAGAGAGGCTGACCGCCGGCCCGGCCCGCGTTCTGGGCGAGGCACTCGCACCCTACGCATCGCTGTCGCCGGGGACGCCGGCGGATGTGGTCCTGTTCGACCCGGAAGCGCGCTGGACGGTTGACGTGAACGAGTTTGCATCACTGGGCCGGAACACGCCGCTGCAAGGGGTGGAATTGAGCGGCCGCGTGGCCGCAACATTGGTGGGCGGCAAAGTAGTGTTCGAGGAACCGACCATGTTCCGTAATGGAGGTAGTTAGTGGCGCGCCCGGTACACCTGGCTTTGGAAGACGGCTCCGTATTCACCGGCGAATCATTCGGCGCGCAGCGGGACGGCTGGGGCGAGGTGGTTTTCAACACCACCATGACCGGCTACCAGGAGGTGCTTACCGATCCATCCTACGCCGGCCAGATGGTGGCGCTCACCTATCCGCTGGTGGGCAACTATGGGATCAACCGCCGGGACTTCGAATCCCGGCGCATTCAAGTATCGGCGCTCATCGTTCGCCAGCACTGCGACCTGCCCAGCCACGCCTCCAGCGACATGACCCTCCACGCATTCCTGGAGGAATACAACATCCCAGGCATCAGCGGCATCGACACTCGCGCCCTGACCCGCCGCCTCCGCACCCGTGGCGTGATGACCGGCCTAATCACCTCCGACGATCCGGACACAGCGCTCCAGCGTTTGGCTGACATACCGCGGTACGACAATCTGGACCTGGTCAGTACCGTGACAACGCCCGGCGCGTACGCTTGGGACAACGGCGAGCATGCCGGCTATCCGACAACACCACCTCCGGCCGGCGTCCGCCGCATCCTGGTGACCGACGCCGGTGTCAAGTACAACATCCTGCGGCTGCTGCAAAGCCGGGGTTGCGAAGTAATCACCGTGCCGGCCTACACCCCAGCCGAGGATATCCTGGCAATGCAGCCCAACGGTATCCTGCTCTCCCCCGGTCCGGGCGACCCGGAGCTGCTGGGGAACATCGTGAGCAACCTGCGCCAGCTCATCGGTCGGGTTCCCACAATGGGCATCTGCCTGGGGCACCAGTTGGCGGCCCGCGCCCTGGGCGCCGGCACCTACAAGCTGAAATTTGGACACCGGGGCGGCAACCATCCGGTGAAAGACCTGCTCACCCAGCGAGGTCCACATCACCGCCCAGAACCACGGTTACGCCGTTTCCGCCGATAACCTGCCGCCAGGGTTAGAGGTATCGCACATCAACCTCAACGATAATACGGTGGAGGGCCTGCGGCACCGGGAGTTGCCCCTGTTCACCATCCAGTACCACTCCGAGGCGTCGCCCGGCCCCCAGGACAACGAGTACCTTTTCGATCGCTTCCTCACCATGATCGACGACGCCAACCCTGCGGAGGCCAATTACCGATGACCGGATTCACCGCTTTTCTGCTGGAACAGGGCATAGAAACCCAGTTGCCCATCAGCCTCAACGACACCCTTGCCATGCTCCAGGAAACCGTGCCCACCTTCTCCCGCGACGGCCACGGATACCTGCTGGCAGCGGTCAGCCGCGGTCAGCTGGGCGCGCGCTGGGAACTGGCCGTCAAGGTCACTGACCCCGCCGCCGGACAGCCGATCAGCGACCAGCCGGTGGGCTTCGTTCACGCCGTCAACGCCGGCTTCGACGCCACCGACTTCATCATCCCGCCGCGCACTCCCGACGGCGGAATCGACATGAGCCACTTTGACGCCGAAGGCGAGTTCTTCGGCGCGTTCATCTTCCAGATGATGAATGCCCTCGTCGAACGACAGCTGATGGAACTGCCCGGAACGATGCCCCGTTTCTCCTGAATCGCCACGCAACCAGCAGAGGACAACGCATTGACCGTCTCGCCGCAACAACCCCGCAAGGTTCTGGTCATCGGCTCCGGTCCTATCATCATCGGCCAGGCCGCCGAGTTTGACTACGCCGGCACCCAGGCGTGCAAGGCTCTCCGCGAGGAGGGGGTCTCGGTGGTCCTGGTCAATTCCAATCCGGCCACCATCATGACCGACCGGGACATCGCGGATCGGGTGTACATCGAGCCGCTGACCGTCCCGGTGCTGGAGCGTATCATCGCCACCGAGCGGCCCGACGGTGTTCTGCCCACCCTGGGCGGACAGACCGGTCTGAATCTGGCGGTGGACCTGGCCGACGCCGGCGTCCTGGACCGCTACGATGTGCGCCTGCTTGGCACCCCGCTGGAAACCATCCGCAAGTCGGAAGACCGGGACTATTTCCGCCAGTTCCTCACCGACATCGGCGAGCCGATGCCGCCCAACCGCACGGTGTCCACCATGGACGAAGCTCAGGCCTACCGCGCCGAGGTGGGCCTGCCTCTGGTGATTCGTCCCGCTTACACCCTCGGCGGCACCGGCGGCGGCATCGCCAATACCGAAGAGGAGTTCCTCGCTATCGTGGCGAGCGGCCTGTCCGCCAGTCCCATCAGCCAGGTTCTCCTGGAACGCTCCCTCGTGGGCTGGAAGGAGATTGAGTACGAGGTAATCCGCGACGGCGCCGACAACTGCATCACCGTCTGCAACATGGAAAACCTCGACCCCATGGGCGCGCATACCGGCGACAGCATCGTCGTCGCCCCCAGCCAGACGCTGACGGACAAAGAGTACCAGATGCTCCGCACGGCCAGCCTCAAGATCATTCGCGGTCTGGGCATCGAGGGCGGCTGCAACATCCAGCTGGCCCTGCGTCCTCACCCTGATGCCATGCGGAAGCGGCCCAGTGACTGGGAAGCTGACTCCGAATACTACGTCATCGAGGTCAATCCCCGTGTCAGCCGTTCGTCGGCTCTGGCCAGCAAGGCCACCGGATACCCCATCGCCCGCGTGTCGGCGAAGATCGCGGTCGGCCGGCGGCTGGACGAAATCCCCAACGCCGTCACCGGCAGCACCGGCGCCGCTTTCGAGCCGGCCCTGGATTACTGCGTGGTCAAGATCCCCCGCTGGCCTTTCGACAAGTTCCCCGACGGCGACCGCCAGGTCACCACGCAGATGAAGGCCACCGGTGAGGTCATGGCCATCGACCGCAGCTTTGAGGCGGCCCTGCAAAAGGCCACCCGCGCGCTGGAACAATCCAACTCATCGCTGCTCTGGGAATCTCAGGAATGGCGCGGCTTCAACTTCGGGAGAGATCACCAGGCCCTGCTGGACGCGCTGCCCCTGCACCCCAACGACCTGCGCCTGTGGGCGCTGACGGCGGCGCTGCGTCGCGGCGCAACCCGCGACCAACTGGTGGCGCACACCAGCATTGACCCCTGGTTCATCGCCGCGCTGGAGCGCATCGTCGACCAGGAACGGCGCTTGCTGGGCAACCCGTTGACGCCGGCCACCCTATTGGCATCCAAGCGGCTGGGCTTTTCCGACGCCGAAATCGCCACGCTGTCGGGCCTGCTTCCCGAGCAGGTGCGCCAGTTGCGTCTGCGCCACGACATCAAGCCCGTTTTCAAGATGGTGGACACCTGCGCCGCCGAGTTCGAGGCGGCAACTCCCTACTATTACAGCGCCTACGACACCGAAAACGAAGCCCTGCCCCTCACCGGTCCCAAGGCCGTCGTCATCGGCAGCGGACCCATTCGCATCGGCCAGGGCATCGAGTTCGACTATTGCAGCGTCCACGCGGCCTGGGCACTCTCCCACGCCGGCGTGGCCAGCATCATGGTCAACTCCAACCCGGAAACGGTGTCAACCGACTTCGACACCAGCGACCGGCTCTACTTCGAGCCGCTGGACGAGGAAGCCGTCCGCGACATCATCGACAACGAAACCGTGGACGACAACCCGCCGCCCAGCCTGGTGCAATTCGGCGGACAGACCGCCATCAATCTGTCCCAGTCTCTGGCCGCTGCCGGTCTGCCGATTCTGGGTTCCAGCGCCGAGGCTATCGACATCGCAAGCGACCGGCAGAAGTTCGAGCGGTTCCTCGTGGATCTGGGTATCCCTCAGCCCCCCGGCGGCACTGTGCAGTCCGTTGACCAGGCCCTCACCGTGGCCCAACGCATCGGTTACCCCGTGGTGGTGCGGCCCAGCTACGTGCTGGGCGGGCGGGCCATGGAAATCGTGCGCAACGCCACCGAGCTCATCCGCTACCTTACTATCGCAACCGAGGTCACGCCTGAGCGGCACGTGCTCGTGGACCACTACATGGAAGGGCGTGAGTGCGAGGTGGACGCCATCTGCGACGGCGAGCGGGTGCTTATCCCCGGCATCATGGAGCACGTCGAGCGGGCCGGGGTACACAGCGGCGACTCCATGGCCATCTACCCCGGCCTGAACCTCACCGAGGCCGAAGTGGATACGCTGGTGGACTACACCACTCGCATCGGCCTGGCCCTGGGGGTACGGGGCCTGATGAATATCCAGTTTGTCCTCCAGGGTGGCAGCGCCTACCGCAGCCCCAGCGTCCGACCGTCCGATGAGAATGAAGAAACCACGGTGTACGTTCTGGAGGTCAACCCTCGCGGCAGTCGTACCATACCCTTCATCTCAAAGGTGACGGGCGTTCCCGTCGCCAACCTTGCCACTCGTGTCATGCTGAACGCCAAGCTCAAGGACATGGGCTATGAGGGCGGGTTGTGGCCCCGTCAGAAGTTGGTCGGCATCAAGGCCCCGGTGTTCTCCATGTCAAAGCTGGTGGGCGTGGACTGGTACATGGGGCCGGAGATGAAATCCACCGGCGAGGTCATGGGCATCGACCGGGATTTCACCAGGGCGCTGACCAAGGCGTTACAGGCGGCCAGTATCAACCTGTCCCCCGGCATGGGTGTCCTGCTGAGCATCTCAGACCAGAACAAAGCCGACTCCCTGCCCTTGATCCGCGGACTGGCGGACGCCGGTTGCCGCCTCTACGCCACCGAAGGGACGGCGGCGATGATCACCGCCATGGACCTGCCCGTTACCACCATCACCAAGCGCATCGGCGAGGGCTCGCCCGACGTGCTGGACGTCATCAACGACGGCACCGTGGGGGCGGTGGTCAACACCCTGTCCGGCGATACCTCGGTGATGCGGGACGGTTTCTACATCCGCCGCGCTGCGGTGGAACGTCGCATCCCGTGCTTCACCTCCCTGGACACTGCCCGCGCCGCCATGGAAAGTATGCTCACGGGCCTGGACAACTTCAGCGTGCTGACCACCGACGAGTATCTGGCCTCGCCCAGTTAGGCCGCCAAACTACCAATCCATTTCAAGCCCGATGCCGCGTTCCTCGGCGCGTTCCCAGACCAGCCGGGCCGCGGCCACGTCGGCGATTCCCGTGCCCATCAGCTTGCAATAGACCACTTGGTCGACGCTGGTTCGCCCCGGCACGGTTCCGGCCACCGCGTGGCGCAGTTCGTGGAACTGGCTCCATTGCACCAGCCCCCGGTCAACGGCGGCGGCGATGTCCCCGCACTCCAACGGCCCCTGTTCCAACGAGTCCACGAACCGCCGTCCGGCCCGAAGCAACACGTTATCGTCCACCTCGCGATGGCGAGGGCTCGTCGGTCCCGCGCCGATAACCGTCGCTCCGTCGTCCAGCCATTCGCCCCGAATGACCGGTGTCTCCGCGGCGGCGATGCCGATGACCACGGCGCATCCAGCGACGGCCTCCTGATTGCTGTCCGCCGCGATGACGGGACGCCCCAACTCGGCCGTCATTCGGGCGGCGAAAGCTCGGCGGTTATCGGCGTTCCTGCTGTAGGCATGAATTTTGCCAACCTCACGCACCGCGCAGGCGGCCCGGAGTTGGTCGCCGGCCTGGTTGCCAGTACCGATGATCCCGAGGCGCGGCGCGTCAGGGTTGGCCAGATGTTTGATCGCCGCTGCCGTGGTTGCGCCGGTGCGGAGCTGACCCAAACGGTTGGCCTGGGTGTAGAGCAGCAGACGCCCCGACGTGGCATCGTACAGGCTCACCTGGAAAGAGTAACCGTTTTCGGTATGGGTGAAAGTTTTGACGCCGAAGACGCCTTGGTACAGCAGCGCTCCGCCCATCACCGCCAGATACCCGCCCGGGGTCGCTACTTTGCGACGGGTCAGATTCGTGGCTTGGCCGCGCCCGTAGTTGGTCAGCATCTCCTCGATAGCCGGCAACATATCCCCGAGATCGACGCACTGGTCCACATCGGCGTCGGTGAGAAAACGAGCCATTGTGGCAACGACGGCAGAGGCGGGCGATTATCGGGAGGAAAAGTAGAGGCGATTGGTCCGAACGTACTCACGCATATTCGCGGGCACAGTGAACTCGTCAAATATCGCCGAGACGGGACACACGGCGACGCAATAGGCGCAGTCGATGCAATCGTCGGGATTGATGTAGTACATCGGCGCCTCGTCGTCGGAATGGATGCAATCCACGGGGCAAACTTCAACGCACGAGGCGTCCTTCACTCCCTCACAAGGTTGTGTAATCACGAATGCCATCAGATTACCTCGGCCACGGGCGAAAAATCGTGGTCATTTGTCCGTTAATTCAGAGACCAACCTGGCCCGTCAAGTGCCCGCTAATAGGGCGTATTCTGCGGTTTATCCCGATATTTTGTCAAGGCATACGGCTGGCATATCGCTATCTCCGGCGGGAATACGCTACCGCCGCCACGGTGGGCCAACGCAGGAGGGGTTGCCGCGCCAAGCACAAGCATTCCCAAGGCTGAAATAGCGACGAAAAGTTTGCATTATCCGCATTGTTGATATAATATATCGTACAAATTGCGAATTTGCGTTGCGGCCAACCCGATGCGATAAGGTGAAGTGTCAATGGAACTGCGAGAAATTATCAGCTTCTACCACGTCGCCCGACTGAGGAGCGTTTCCAAAGCGGCACGCAAGCTGGAATTGGGTCAGCCTACGGTTACTACCCACCTGAGGAAGTTGGAGGGTGAATTTGGCATCACCCTTTTCGACCGTATCAAACGCCCGATACAGCTGACCTCCGAGGGCACGCTTTTCTACGAGTTGGTGACTCCCATAGTCGAGTCCATCGACACGCTGAAAACCCAGATGGACTACTCTGAAGGACGGGGTTCATTCGTCGTGGGCGCTTACCCTGACATCGTTTCCTATCACCTGCCGCGCCCCATTCGCCAGTTCCGCTCCCGCTATCCCGACGTGAGGATGCGCCTGGTGGCGCGTTCCTATGCTAACCTCATCCAGTTGGTGAAGTCCGGTGAGGTTGACCTCGCCCTTTGTTCCGCGCCGCCAACCGACGACCCGTCACTGGAATTCTCGGAACTGTTCGATTACAACGTGGTGCTTATCACCGAGCCCGGCCACGAACTGCTGCTGCGGAACCCCATCGCAATTGAGGATATGGCCAGGTTCCCCCTCATCCTGAACAGCCCGGAGAGCTTGAGTCGGAGACGGGTTGAGCAAAAACTCCGCGAAAGCGGCGTCAATTACGACGTGGTGCTGGAGATGGACAACACCGAGATGATCAAGCGTTACGTGGCTATTGGTATGGGCATCGCCATCGTCAGCGATTTCACCCTCCACCCCGAGGACCACGACCGGCTGGCGGTGGTGCGCCTGGATCACATCTTCCCGTCGGCCAACATCGGCGTTTGCACCCTCAGGGGCAAGTTCCACGGACGAGGCGTCCGCAATTTCATCAACACGCTGGAAGAGAGCCTGTCCGGCTTCCACGCCGACCTTTGGGATTGGGACGTTGACCACGGCGGCGAACCGGAGAGGCGTGCCATCGCCAGCGCAACGCAGTAACCGCACGCAGCAATGGGATCATAGCATAGGGGCAGGTTTGAAACCTGCCCCAAATCTTCGATTACGGTATGCGTCCCAGGAACTGGCTGCTGCCGCGGGCAACCCAGGCGTTCCACGACGTCATCAGGAACCGGGCGCCCTTCTCAACGTAAGACGCCACGTTGTCGTCGTTGACCAGCGTGCCGGCGGTGCGTCCTGCGCTCACGATGCGCGCCAGGGCATCGTCAATAGCGGCCTGTACCTCGGGGTGCCCGACGTCGCCAATGTGGCCCATGGTCTGGGACAGGTCGGTCGGCGCTACGAAGAACACGTCGATGCCGTCCACTTTCAGGATGTCGTCCAGGTTGTCCAGCGCCGTGACCTCTTCAATGAGCACCACAACCATAGTCTGGTCGTTGGCCCGGTGGACATAATCGGGGACGCCGAAAGATTGCCGGCCGCCGAACATACCGCGATAGCCCAAGGGCGCGAACTTGGCCGCGCCCACCGCCGCTTCCGCCTCTTCGCGGGTGTTGACGTGGGGCAGCACGACGCCCATGGAGCCACGGTCCAGGGTGCGAGTGATCAGCGCAGCGTCATTGGCATTGCACCGGGTGATGGACGCCATGCCCCACAGGTCGCAGGCCCGGGTCATATCGCTCAGAGTTTCCCAGTCCACCGGGCCGTGTTCGCATTCCATCCATGCCGAGTCGAATCCCAAAGGCCCCAAAAAGTCGATGATTTCGCTGGTCATCAAACCTGAGATGCACGTCGTTGGCTGGCCCTGCCTCAGCTTGTCTTTCACCCGATTCGCACGTATCGCTGGCACGGTTAGTCCTCCTGCTAAAACGTTTCGCCGCAGTATAGCAGTAACCGGCCCGGCTGTTGCTTGGCGCCCTATTCTTTCGCTTCGTAGCCTCGCGGTGTGACCATCTTGCCGTTGTGCACGTAGGTGTTGGAGTTGCCGATCACCACGGTGGTGAACATGTCCACGCCCAGCGTCTCTCCATCCAGCCCGTCGAGGTCGGCCAACGCCACCGCTTGCTCGGGCCGGTAGGCGTGCCGAACTATGCCCACCGGCGTGTCGGCGGCGCGATGCTCCAAGAAGATTTCTCGAGCCTCGGCCAGCTGGCTGACGCGCCGGCGGCTGCGGGGGTTGTACAGGACGGCGACGAAATCGCCGGCAGCAGCGGCCTGAAGGCGACGCCGGATCTGCTCCCAGGGCGTCAGCAGGTTGCTCAGGCTAATGGCGCAGAAGTCCTGCATCAGTGGCGAACCCAGCAGCGCGGCCGCGGACTGCAGGGCCGAAACGCCGGGCACGCTTTCCACGGCTGGATCAACGCCGTCCCAATCGCGGTCAGTGAGCACGCGGTACACGGGCCCGGCCATGCCGTAGATGCCAGCGTCTCCCGAGGAAACAACCGCTACCGTCTTGCCGCCGTATGCAATGTCCACCGCCAGGGCGGCGCGCTCCAGTTCCTGCCCCAGCTCCATGCTGTGCAGGGTCTTGTCGGATGTCGCCCCCGCCACCTGCTCAATGTAGTAACGATAGCCGACCAGTTCGTCGCTGTCGGCGATGGCGCGGGCAGCGGCCGGTGTGAGATGCCCGGCGTCGCCGGGACCGATGCCAACGAGGTAAAGTTTGCCGGTGTTCATGGTTGTTCCTACAGGGTCAGCGCCGGAGCTTTGGGTGGCTACCGGCTTTAGGTTCGGTGTGCTATTTGCAAAAGCTCCCTGACGAAGGAAGTTCCGACTTGTATGTCATCGGTCAGATCAGCGTTGCTCAGTTGTCCGGAATAAAAGTTGTCGTGCAATCTCCGCACGGGATGGTCCACTGCGTCGACAAAGTTTCTACGGGTATTGCGGTCAACAGCCAGTAGGTTGATTGTCTCTTTCAGTTCTCGCCTGGTTCGGGGATGGCGGTGTGATACGATGGGAGGGCGCTCCGCAGCACAGCACGCGTGAAAAACGGCGCCCCAAACCAACTCGCCAGCAGCCAGCGCAGTCCGGGGATTTTGAGCTAAAGCTTCTGCGGTCTCCAACAACACTTCCGATACTGCGGCATGGCGTTCTCCACGCATTACGCCGATTTCCCGTTGTGCTCCCGATGCAAATACGCTATGAATTTCCTCACGGTGTCGACGTGATCTTCGTACTCATCGGGTTCCCATTCGTATTCCGTACCCTCTCGTTCTCCCAAGCCCTCGTAGTGTTCCCGGTACGAGTCAGCTATCCCGAAAGACAGCATATTGCGGTGGCGGCTCAGCCCGTCCGTCAGAGATGCCGGGTCGGCGATTGTATCCAAGTGCTTGGCAAAAAGCCGGGCTTCATCCCGATTGCTGCACGGCATACCGTGGCGTTTGGCGGCGGCGGCCATTGCTTGCATGGTTGCTTTCCAGGCCAACCCCGCTCCTTCTCGCAGGTTCCCGGCGCCGATTTCCCGCTCTGCCTCGGCCAGCAATCCCTCGCCCGGCAGCATGGTTTCCGATTGATTCATCGCGGTTTCCTCCGGCGCGCTCCCCCCGGCCGGCGGGATGCGCGCTACCGAAATGGTAGCACGGTCGGATTTGGCGCGGGGCACAATTATCCCGTGCGCGCCAGCGGCCAGCATCGCCGCCGGTTCGGATACGCCGAATACTCCTAGCAAATCTTGGGCCGCCGAAGCGGTGGGCGCCCTCAGTGCTTGTCCAATGTCCGACGGGTCGGGTCGCCGCTTGGCGACGGCGTTCAGCTCGTCAGCCCCGTAAATCTCCAGCGGCGCCGCCAGGCCATCCGCCAACGCGATTATGCCGGCCTCATCGGCCTTGATGTCCGCGGTGGCGATTTTCGCGAGGCTCAATCGTGCCAGGCCATGCTCCTGCAGCGTTCCCTCCAGCAGTTCGCGCAGGTGCTCCGCACTCACACCACGCCGGCAGCCCACACCCGCTGCCAGCGTAGGTGGGCGATACATTACCAGGGGACGCCCGGTATCCAGCCCGAGCAGCCGGTCGGACACCACTAGCGCGGCAGCATAGCGAGCGTCCGCGAGGTCGCTCAATTCGGTGACCGTCACGATGTTGGAGGTCAACGGAGCGTCGTCAGGCCAGCGCGCTCCGGTTTCCGGATCCAACCACAACGCTACCGGCTCGCCGTTGACCACTGCCGCCGCTGCCCGCGTCAGGTCCGTCGGCGAGGCTTCAACGAGCCAACCCAACGCGCGCCCGACCACATCTACGGGTGTTACGTCCAGCGCGTCCGACGCCGAGGTGATTATGGCCTGCGCGCCGATAGCCCTCCCCACCCGATGAGCCAACATATCCGCGCCGCCCACATGGCCCGACAACAGGCTGACGGCGTAGCGTCCGGCGTCGTCCACGCACACCACGGCCGGATCTTGCCGCTTGTTCCCCAGCACCGGAGCGAGCAGTCGGATCGTCGCCCCCACCGGCAGGAACACCACCAATTCACGATGCCTGGCAAACAGGTCCTGGATCAGCGGGCGCAGGGGCAGGTCGTAGAGTTGCGCCCCGTCCCCTTCGTCCCTTGCATCGCCGGAGGTTCGCCGTTCCAAGTACAGCGCGGCGTCGGACAGAGACGCCGCCAGCCGTCGTGCCAAGGCTGCGCCCGGCCGCGAGACCGCGACGATGGCGGTGTGGACGGCGTCGGACGGAGACATTTCCAAGTGTCAGCCGTCGTCGCCGGCCGGCGTAGGAGCCGCCGGTTCCGGCTGCACTTCGTAGCCGCCGGCCTCGTAGAGCTCGGCCCGGTCAGCGGCGGCGTGCGATCCCTGCCCGGCACGGCGGTACAGGTGCGTGTACTCGTCCGAGTACAGGTGGGAAACCGCCACCTGCTCCCCGACGTTGGGGTCCAATAGCTTCGGGTCCACGGCCTTGCCGACGATAATAAGGGCCTGCAACGTAATCTTGGCGTCGCGCACCTTCTGGGCAATGTCGGCCAGCGTTCCACGGATGATCTGCTGGTCGGGCCAACCCACACGGTAGGCCACCGCCACCGGCGTATCGACGGGGTAGCCTGCCTCCTGCAACTGGTTGGCGATGCGGAACATGCGAGTGACGCTGAGGAAGATCACCAGCGTGCTGCCGTGGCGGGCCAGACTGACCAGGTCCTCGCCCTCGGGCATGGGCACCCGCCCCTCGGCGCGGGTCATGATCACCGTTTGAGAGACTTCGGGGACGGTCAGTTCAGCCTTGAGGACGGCGGCAGCGGCGAAGGCGGCGCTGACACCGGGGATAATCTCGTAGTCCACGCCCTCGGCTTCCATGATGCGCATCTGCTCCAGGGTCGCGCCGTACAGAGCCGGGTCGCCGCTCTGGATCCGGGCGACTGTCTTGCCTTCGGCAACCGCCTGTAGCGTAACGTCCATGATTTCCGGCAGAGCCATCTCCTTGCTGCCGTACACCCGGGCGCCGGGCTTGGCGAACTCGGAGATTTCAACGGGAACCAGCGAGTCGGCGTAGATAATCACGTCGGCGTCGTCGATGATCCGTTTGGCTTTCAGCGTCAAAAGCTCCGGATCGCCCGGGCCGGCGCCGATGATAAAGACCTTGCCTTGGTTCGCCATGTGGGTTCTCCTGGGGCAGACGCTCCCGATGTCATCTCTGGCACAGCATATTGCCATATTTGCTGGTTGCAATTGTACCGCAAACCAGAATGGCTGTCGCAGCCCGTCCGCCCAAGCAAGAGGCACGGCATTTCTTGCTAATAATCATGGCGACCCCTAAAATGGGCAACAGAACGTCAACAGAACAGCAACAAAACACCGTCTGGGAACGATTATGAACGCGCAGCATTTGATGGCATCCCCGCCGGTCACACCGACAAACCACGACAAACCCGAAACCTTTCTGACCGAGCATCTCTCCGATGCGTTCAGCTTGCGACAGATTGCCGACGGTGAGGAGCACCCGGCCGACCACATCATCGGGGCGTTCCTCGATTCAGATGCCAGCGAACCTTACCCGTGCGAGTTGGAAGCCATCATCCTGCAAAGTAAAAACGCCGACCTGGTTGCCGCAACCCTCCAGTGCGTCGCGCGGTTTGAACCGCCTTGGGCAGACTGGCGCAAGACTAATCTGGTGCACAGTGCGCTCCAGGCCAGCGACGTCTGCGTCAGGGAGTCTGCCGTCAGGGCCGCCGAAAGCTGGCTCTGTCCTGACGTAGTAACAGAACTGGAACGGCATCAGGATACTGAACCCTGGTTACAGGAATACATCCGCGAGGTAATCGCGGATGCTGGCTAGGTCACCTCAGTACGCAGCGCGTAAGGTTAAACGAGCCAAATGGGAAAGAGCCGCCGGGAACGCAGACGAGACACTCCTTGCAGAAGCCATAGAGTCTGACCTCACGGATGAAACCGGCATACTGTCGTTCTGGAAATGCGACGACACCGAACAAAGCGCTACCGAGGTCATCATCGCCATAGCATCTGCCCACGCCCACTTGGAAACCACCGACGTTGTCTTGGTGCCTCTTGCGGAACTGACCGAGGCCGCCGGAGCAGTAATTCCCACGGCCGGCCGAACTCCCTACGCCGCCATGGCCGACCGGCACATAGACGTAACCGCCGACCCGACCCAAATCGCGTTGATCGCAACGCTCTTTGCGGAGGCAGTGAGCGCCGGTCAGTGCCGACGGATGACGCGGCGTCAAATCAGCAACGGTATTGCCCAAGCCATGCTTGACGGCTCAATTCATCCCGACGACCTGGCGTCAGGAATAAGAAAATACTTACCGGAGCTGACGGCGTAACGCTCCGCCGGGCACGGAAAGGTGCCCTCACCGCCGGATGATCAGGAGCGAGAAGTAGTCCAAGTCTTCGTTAGACAGCTCTTGAATGTCGCGCACTACCCGCTCCCGCTCGGTGGTCGCTCGGCGCACGTAGATGGTGCGCCCGGCAAGACCCAGACGCTCCAGGTTCGCCAGCGCGTCAAGCAAGGTACGGTTGACCTTCATCAGGACTATGGTGTCGTAGAGTGCGATGGCTTCTCTGAGGTCGTCGATGCCGTACACCGCGGGCAGGATGGCCAGACGCTGGCCGTGGTGGACCAGCGGAGCCGCCGCCGAGGCCGCCGCCGCCATTACCGACGAAACACCCGGCACCACCTCCACCGGAAGATGAGGGTATTCTTCTTGGATGGTCTCCAAGACGTACGCGAAGGTGCTGTACAGCATGGGGTCGCCTTCGGTGATGAAGGCAACGTCCCGGCCGGCTTCCAGATGGACGGCCAGATCGCGGGCGGCAGACCGCCACACGTCGCCAGCCGCGTCTTCGTCGTTGGTGGGGAACTTGGCCCGCACCACTTCCTGGCGGCCCTCGTCGATGATCCCCTTGACGATGGTGTAGGCGTAACTCTCCGCGCTGATGCCGGCCTGGGGCACCCAGATCACCGGAACGGATTGCAGCACCCGCTGCGCCTTCACCGTCAGCAGTTCTGGATCGCCGGGGCCCACGCCCACGCCGTAGAGCCTTCCCGTTTGTGCGGGTGTGGTCATTTATTTCTGTCCCCAGACGACAAATACCGGATTCATCGCTTCCAGGCGCAGCGCCCCGTCGGGCAACTCCCGGCCCCGCGACGCCGAAACCATTGTTAACCCCGGCGATACACCAGCCTCTTGCAGCGCTCGATAGGTGTCGTTGGCCCGTTCCATCGCCGCGAAGTTCGCCACCATCCGGCCCGACGGCCGCAGCCGGCGGACTACCGTTGCCGTGATGTCGGGCATCGCGGAACCGCCACCTCCGATGAACGCCGCGTCCGGGTCCGGCAATCCGGCCAGGGCCTCGGGAGCCGTTCCAATGACGACCGAAACACGCCCGTCGCCGTACCGGGCCACGTTGCGGCGTAGCAGGTCGGCGCTGTCCGCATCCTTGTCGACCGCGTACACGCAGCCCTGGTGAGCGATACGCGCCGCCTCAACCGCCACTGAACCCGTGCCGGCTCCGATGTCCCACACGACACTGTCCGGGCGCAACCCCAGGAGGTAGAGGCTCACCGCCCGCACCTCGGACTTGGTGATCTGTCCTCGCAGCGGACGCCGTTGCTCGAAGGCATCGTCCGGCAGGCCCAACGCTCGGAAGTCGGCCGACGTGGTATTCACAGTGGGGTCAGCGCTGACCATCTGCCGCCACTGTCGCCGGGTCGCGCATGGGGATGCCGTCGGGGGAAGTGCTTGCTGACCCCAGCAGGTTGCCCTCAAAGTCGAAGCATAGGGCGTCAACGATAATCGCTGCTCCGTCGCCCAGGTACTTTTGAGCCTCGGTGCATACCATCTGGCACATGATGGGGAACACACCCATCACCCCGTGCTCCTGGGCCAACTCCTGAAAGTGCCGCCCACTGGAGGCGTCGGCCATCTCCGCTTGCAGTTCAGGTGAGGCACCGCATTGGCCGGCCAAACCGGCCAGGAACTCGGTGTCAACCTGGTTGCCGGCAACGTGGGTAACGAAATAGCCCATTGCCATCTTGGAGAACTTGCCCACCATGCCCACATGGGCGACGCGCTTGATCCCCTTGTTGACGCACCGTTTCATCGAGGGGCCGGAGAATATGCCGGCCTCGATGTACGCCATATCCGGCAGATCGAGCAGTTCCCGCGTGTATTGCTCGCTGCGGGTGCCGGTGGACAGCACCAGGTGGTCCAGTCCATTGGTGGCCGCCACGTCAATCGCCAGGTGGACGCTGGCTCGCCAGGCCGCCGTGCTGAAGGGCTGCACCACGCCCGTGCTGCCCAGGATGCTGATGCCTCCCAGCACGCCCAGCCTTGCGTTGGTGGTCTGCTTGGCGATTTCCTCTCCGCCGGGCACGGAGATCCGCGCCCGCACGCCGGTATCCGCCGGCCAGCCGCATTCCACCAGCCCCTCGGCTACGGCGTCGGCCATCATCCGACGGGGCACTCGCGTAACCGCCGGTTCGCCCACCTCGATGCCCGTACCGGGCCGGGTGACTGTTCCAACGCCTGGGCCGCCGGTTATCTGCAATCCCTTGTTGCCATCGGGCAACCGCCACACGCCGACCACGATCTCCGCGCCGTGGGTTACGTCCGGGTCGTCGCCCCCGTCCTTGATGGCGGAACACCGGACGCCCTCCGCTGGCTCCATGGGCCAACTCTGATACACTTTCAGCGTCGCCGGCCCCCGTCCGCCGGGCAGCGGCACGGACACCTCTTCGGGCGCGTGGCCCGACAGCATCAGGATCACGGCGGCCTTCGCGGCTGCGGCGGCGGTGGTGCCGGTGGTGTACCCGGTCCGCATCCCCTGGGGGTCGCGCTTGGTCGGCCGAGAGTAGTCGCTTTCGGGGCGCTCTGCGCCGTTATTTGGCTCAACGTCGGGCATCATGTTCACTGACATATTCTACTGCTTCCGTGCGGTGGCGCGATGTTGTCGGCTAGCTCTCCGGCTGCAGCCGGCGCAGCATCTCCCGCAGACGCTCGTTTTCCGCTGCCAGAACAGCCCGTTCCGCTTCGCTGGCTGCTCGTTGCGCTTCATAAGCAACGCGTTCCTGACGCCAATTCTCAAGGTATCTGCCGGCGGCCGGGTCATAGAAGCGGGGCCAGCCCTCATCCCAGCACAGATACAGCCCCATCAATTCGCTGTACCCCTTGAGTATGCCGTCAGGTTCGGTGGTCAACTCAACGGGATGATACACGCCGTCGCGCAGGACGCCGCCGGACAGGGGTTCCCCGTGATGCTCGCCGCCGCTGGGGTCGAACCGCCAGTATTCGCGGATGCCGATGGTGGCATACACGCGGGGTTTGGCAACCGTATCTTCCGAGCCGGTGCTTTCCGAACCCACTTCCAGGGCCAGGTCGGGCGGCTTGCCGGCTTCCCAGGGCAAGTAAATCCGGCGGCGGCGGATGGCGCCTTGATCAACGCCGAAGGCCAGGTAGATGTCGGGCTGGCGACGCACGTTGAGGTTGGCCGGGTCGTAGCACAGGATGGTATTGCTGCTGAGGAAGATGTCCGGGCGATGCCCGAAGTCGGTGAGCCGACTGGCGAGTATGCCGAGAATTTCTTGTACGACTGGTTCCTGCTCCATGGCTTCGGGCATCGGCTCCGGTTCGTCGGGATTGTAGTCCAAACTGGCGTAGTCGATCTCGCCCTGCTTGACATAGGGCAGCATCGCCGGCGTCTGAGTTGCAGTGGTCATAGCGTTTCTCCCGATGACACGGGCTGGGTCGCTTCCACTTTATTATACCTGCTCGCTTAAGCGCTGCGCCGCGCGCACCCGGTCGCTGGCCACTGCCACCAGCCGGTCGTCAACGCCCAAGGGCGGCGCCACCGACATCGATATGCCAGGATACGTCTCCTGCAACTGACGCATCGTCCCCAAGACGTTGCGCCGCAGAATCATGCCGGGGAAGAAAACATACGGCGCACAGATTATGCTGCCCACGCCCCGCTCGTTGACCAGTTCCGCAGCGGCCGCCTCCATGGTGGGGTCGCCGTAGTGCGATTGCGCCACTGACACCGCGTAGCCGTCGCCCAAATCGCGCTCAACCCACCCCCCCAGATCTTTCAGCCAGAGGCAATCGTCGTAACGGGTCTGCGTTCCTGCTTTGACCAGCAGGATGCCCACCGGCCTGCCGTCAGCCGGCCGCCGCACCACATCCGGCAGCGCGTCTATGCGGTCGCGGACCAGTTCAGCGATGCGGAGGTCGGCTCCCAACCCGTCGGCCAAACGCACTTCCACGCCGGGAGCCTTTGCGGCGATTTCCTCCAGCACTTCCTCCATCTCCAGCGTGGCGTGTTTGCCGTTGCCCAGCAGATAAGGAGCTACGACAACCCGGTCCATCCCGGCCTCCGCCAGAATCGACACCGCTTCCGGAGGGTGCGGAGGCAAAAACTCCAGGCACGAGACAATAACCTGCGCGGCATCGTCAATCAGCGATTCCGACAAACGACGGGCGGCTTCGCGCAGGCCAACCGGAGTATTAGGGCAACCCAGGCACCACGCTGGGAATCGTGGCCCGTCGGCGGCCCAAGCGCAGGAACATTCGTCGCGACTGGCCCCACGTTGGCTGCCATGGCACAGCAGGACCACGCCCCAACTTCCGGAATTGCCATTGGCGTTGTTGTCGGCAGGCATGGGCGGTCAGTCCTCCAGCAGGTCAAGCAGGGCGTTCACTGTGGCCGCCGCGGCAGAGCTGCCCCCGCGTCGGCCCAGGATGGTAATGTGCGGCACGCTTCGGGCCGCCAGTTCCGCTTTCGATTCCGGGCAGGCCACAAATCCCACCGGCATACCGATGACCATTGACGGGGCTACCTGGCCGGCATCGATCAAATCCAGCAACGCCAGCAGCGCCGTGGGAGCGTTCCCGATGGCCAGCACCGCGCCGTCCATCTGCGGGGCCAGTTCGCGCACGGCGGCGACGCTGCGGGTGGTGCCCTCGCGACGGGCCCGCTCGGCAACCTCCGGCGCGTCTATCAGACACACAGTTTCCACGCTCCGCCGGGCCAAGGCCGCCCGCGATATGCCAACCTGGACCATACGCACGTCGGTGACGACGCGGCGGGTTTGTTTGAGGGAGTCCAGGGCCGATGACACCGCGCCGTCGCTGAAACGCACGTCGGCGGCAATGGCCGGATCGCCCTCGGCTCGCACGATGCGGTGCAGCACGTACCGCTCGGCTTCGGACAGCAGGGACGTCGCCGCGTCGTCGCGCAGGCTGTCCGCAACCATAAGCAGGCTTTGCCGGTCGATTTCCTCAGGGAGGAGGGCGTATTTTTCAACGAGGGTCATTGATGAAAACTTTCCTGGGACGGGGGTAGAGGATTTCATCGGCAAACATTGTGCGGTGTTCAGGGGCGACTTTCACACCAAGGCAGTGCAGGAGGTGCGCCCCTAGTGCCGGCTGGCAATCATCGTCTTCAAACACCGCCAACACGCGCATCATCATGTCATTGATCTCTATGGTGACTGCACCCAGTGCCATGCCTGCCGGTGAACCGTTAGGGAGTGTATCCGGTTGTTCGTGGCCCATGCTAATCCAGCCTCTAATGGACCAGCCCATTTCCTCGAGCAGCTCGGCTGGAAACCGGGTGTAAGAATCGTTCAGGTCAACCCGCATACGCACTTTACGGCGGCAGTTGAGGTCTGAAGACCGCAGGATGACGTCGACATAAGAACCGTGGCTGTAATCGCGCATCGTACATCCTTCCGTCAAAAAACCGGGCGGTGGACCATCTTCACGGTTGCGTCGCAATGGGCATCAGCCGGTGATTAACTGGGTCGACACCCAGTCCCAGGTTCTGCAACAGCTCGACGCCAATTATAGGAGTGCAATCGTCCTCACCGAACACGAACAGTTCGTCAAAATCCGCGCCATTGTAGCGTACTCTGACAGTCCCCAAATCTGCGCTCACGCGGGAGCCGTCGGCGAGGACAAAAGAACGAGGCGGGTGAGTTGGCGCCCATCCCATTTCACGCAACAACCCTTCGGGCAACTGGCAATAAACGGCTCCGGTGTCAGCTTGCATCCGCAGGTTACGCAGATAAAAGCCGTCGCTGGTCCAGATGCCAAAGGTATCATATACTTCGCCCACGACGGCTCCTCCTTACCCCACCACCACGTTCACCAGCCGGCCGGGCACGTACACCACGTTGCGCACGGCCTTCCCGTCGATGTGAGACTGCACCCGCGGGCTGTCCAGGGCAAGGCTCTTGGCGTCTTCGTCACCGATGCTGGCGGGGACGTTGATGCGGTCCCGCAACCGTCCGTTGACCTGTATCACCAGCGTCAGCTCATCCTCTGCGGCCAGCTCCTCGTCCCACTGGGGGAACGGCTGCTGGTGGATGCTGTACGCGTGGCCGGTGCGCTCCCACAATTCTTCTGCTACGTGAGGAGCGATGGGGGCCAGCAGTAAGAGGAACTTCTCCATGCACTCGCGCCACGTCGCTACGTCAACCGACTGCTCGTTCCAGACCCGGCTCAGGTGATTCACCAGCTCCATCAATGCCGCGATGGTCGTGTTGAACTTGAACTTGTCCAGGTCTTCGTGGCACTTGTGAATGGTCTGGTGCAGGATGCGCTGGGTGTCGCGCACCACCGCCGGATTGGTGGGGTGATTGTCCAGTTGCGCCGCGTCATGTTCGACCAAAACCCAGACGCGATTCAACCAGCGGACGATGCCGTTGATGCCTTCGTCGCTCCACGGGCCGCCCTGGTCCCACGGGCCGATGAACATGAGAAAACCGCGCACGGCGTCCGCGCCAACCTGGCCCACCACGTCGTCGGGGTTGACCACGTTGCCCCGGCTCTTGCTCATCTTTTCGTGGTCCTGACCCAGAATGACCCCCTGGTTGAACAGTCGCAGGAACGGCTCGTCAATTTGGAGCAGTCCCATATCGCGCAGGGACTTGATGAAAAACCGGCTGTACAGCAGGTGCATCACCGCGTGCTCGGCTCCTCCCGTGTACTGCTGCACCGGCATCCACTCGGAAGCAATCGCCGGTTCATACGGGCCACCGCTGTATTGGGGCGTGCAGTAGCGGAGCATGTACCACGACGAGTCCATAAAGGTGTCCATGGTATCGGTTTCCCGCCGGCCCGGCCCGCCGCACTTGGGACAAACCGTGTTGACAAACGCTTCGTTGATGGCCAGGGGCGACTCGCCGGTGGGCCGGAACTCGGCGTCCTCGGGCAGAAGCACGGGCAAGTCGGACTCGGGCACAGGTTGTACCCCGCAATTATCATCATCCGGGTTCTGGCAGTACACCATGGGAATCGGCGTGCCCCAGTAACGCTGGCGGGAGATCAGCCAGTCGCGCAGGCGGTAGGT
Source organism: Dehalococcoidia bacterium (assembly GCA_965197635.1). Taxonomy (GTDB): domain Bacteria; phylum Chloroflexota; class Dehalococcoidia; order Lucifugimonadales; family UBA3495; genus Bin87. The sequence goes on along the minus strand of CBDANN010000008.1, from coordinate 62,261 downwards.
CACCGTCCGTTGTCCCCAACCTCGCCGCTCCACGTCTTTGGAAATGGCTGCCATGCCCTCTTCGTCGGTCATACCCTCGTAGGCGCCCGAGTTGGTCATGAAGCCTTCGCCCAAGTACGCCTCCGCCGGTTCACTGCCATCCCATTCGATGGGCGCGATCACCGTGCGGACGGGCAGGCGGTACTTGCGGGCAAAATCGTAGTCGCGCTGGTCGTGGGCTGGCACGCCCATTACGGCGCCGGTTCCGTAGGTGGTCAGCACGTAGTCGGCGACGTAAATTGGTATGCTGTCATTGTTCAGGCGGTTGCGCGCGTAGGCTCCGATGAAGACACCGGTTTTCTCGCGCTCTGCGGACAGGCGGTCAATCTCGGAGGCGGCCCGCGCCTGGTCAATGTACGCCTCGACTTCGGCGCGGCGGTGTTCAGCGGTCAGTTTGGGAACCAACGGGTGTTCGGGCGCGAGCACCAGGAAAGTCACGCCGAAGATGGTGTCAATCCGGGTGGTAAAGGTACGGATCTCCCGTTCTTCAATGCCGTAGTCCGATATGTCAAACCCGATGTCCACGCCTTCGCTGCGGCCAATCCAGTTGCGCTGCATGGTCAGGATCTTGTCCGGCCATTCCGCCAGCGTGTCAAAATTCAACAACTCGTCGGCGTAGTCAGTGATCTTGAAAAACCACTGTTCAAAATCCCTTCTGGTAATTGGGGTGTCGCATCGCTCGCACACGCCGTTCAGCACTTGTTCGTTGGCCAGCACAGTCTGACAGGACGGGCACCATACCACGGGTGCTTTGGCCCGGTAAGCCAGCCCTTGCTCGTACAGCTTGATGAAGAACCACTGGTTCCAGCGATAGTAGTCCGGCAGACAGCAGACGACTTCCCGCTCCCAGTCGTAGATGGCGCCCAGGGATCGCAGTTGCCGTCGCATATTCTCCACGTTGGACATGGTCCATTCGTAGGGATGGATGCCACGGGAGATGGCAGCGTTCTCGGCGGGAAGGCCGAAAGCGTCGAAACCGATGGGATGCAGCACGTTGTAGCCCTGCATCCGTCGGAAGCGGGCGTGGGCGTCCGACGGCGCCATCGCGTACCAGTGGCCGATGTGCAAATCCCCCGACGGATAGGGATACATCGTCATCTCGAACCATTTGGGCTTCGGGTCGTCGTCATCGACCCGATATATCCCGTCGCGTTCCCATCGCTCCTGCCACTTTCGGTCGATGCCAACGGCATCGTAGCGGAGTTCAACTTGACGCTGGGCTGTGGTCATTGGTGCTCAACCCTCAAAAGTTCGGTGGTTCCGGCGGAAAAACCGCAGATTGCAAGCGCGCACGTCCCGGGGCGGCTGGACCACGCGCTTTCCAGCGGCTCCCAATATAGCACAACGCTGCATCTGGGCAGCGAGTTGAATGACAGTATATCATCCGGTGCGTATGCAGAAATTCGGATACAACAATTGACATATTTCGCCGTGTACTCATAATTATGGTGGCAGATACCAGCGCGACCGATTACTTGTCACCATTCTTCAAAGCGACCGGACGGTTGTGCTGCCCAGTTGTCCCCGTGAACGTTCCACCCGACGGCAGTATCTACCCGTCCGAACCGTCGCTTGCGGCTGTAGCGGCGGCGACCGAGGAGTCTGCCATTTCCTGGCGGCGGCATCGGGCGGCACCCGTTCGCGTACCCATTCGTCGCCACCGGAGCCCGCCGCGCCGTTGGTCGTCCACGCCGCTGATCCTCCTCCTGATATTCCTCCTGCTCAACGTGATTGGCGGTGTGCTGCTCGCTACCCCATTTGCCGCCGCCGACGGGGATCGGGCCCCGCTTCAAGCCGCTTTCTTCACCGCTATATCGGCCTCCACCGTCACCGGATTGGTCATGGTGGATACCCCAGTGTTCTGGTCGCTGTTCGGCCAGATCGTTATTTTCATGCTCATGCTCCTGGGCGGTCTGGAGTTCATCACCGCCGCCACCGTGCTGATTACGGTTATGGGCCGACGCGCCACCGCCGTGGAGGAGGACGTTTACCAGGATACGGTGGGCGCCGGATACACCAGGAACCTAACGCGCATCGCACGCAACATCGTCATCGCTTTCTTTATCGGCTACATCATCGGCGCGGTGGCGTTGTTCTTCAAGATGCGCGACGTTGCCGATTTCTCCCTTGCCGAGACCGTCTGGCAATCGCTGTTTCTATCCGTTTCCGCGCTCAACAACGCCGGGTTCTCCATCCTGCCCAATGCGCCCCAGGGCGGAAACGCCGCGACGTTGGAAGCCAACCCTTACCTGCTAGGCATCATCACTCCCTTGATATTCGCCGGGGCGTTGGGTTGGCCCATCATCATTGACATGCGCCGAAACTGGAGCCCGAACCTGGACCCAAGACGCTGGCGGGGCCTGTTCCTGTTCAATTTCACCCGGTTCACGCTGGACACCAAGCTGGTGCTCATCCTGACTTTTTTCCTGTACGCATTCGCCACGTCGGTTTTTCTGTTCGCCGAATGGAACGGTGTTTTGTCACACTATTCTGGCCTGGGTCGGATAGGCTCGGCGGTATTTCACGGGGTGAGCGGCCGCACCGCGGGATTCTCCGCGCTGGACTGGGGCGCAACCTCAGATTTCACGCATCTAGTATTCGGCGGCCTCATGTTCATCGGTGGTTCCACGGCATCGGTGGCCGGTGGCATCAAGGTCAATACCATCGCCGTGCTCATCGTGGCGGCCCGCTCGTCGGCGCTGCGCCACCCCAGGACTGAAATCTACCGCCGGGAAATCGGCCAGGCGCTGGTGGCCCGCGCCCTCTTGGTGGCCATGCTTGGCGTCACCTTTCTCGGCATCGTGGTGCCCATCCTGACTTACACGGACCCGCACATCGAATTCCTGCCTCTGATGTTCGAAACCGTATCGGCCTTCGGAACCAACGGAATGTCGGCGGGGGCCTCTCCCCAGCTGAGCCTGGCCGGCACCATCATCTTTATGTTTACAATGCTGGTGGGACGCGTGGGGCCGCTCACGTTGGTGATGCTGCTGGCCCCGCGGGACGATACCACCTACCGTTACCCCGAAGAACCCGTTAGAATTGGATAGCAATTATGCCGAAACAAGTCTGTGTCATTGGTTTGGGCCGCTTCGGGGCCAGGCTGGCCGGCGCGCTGTTCCAGCGCGACCACGAAGTATTGGCCATTGACCTGGATGAACAGAAGGTCCAGGAGATGCTGGGCCGTGTCACCTACGCCGTGGAAGCCAACGCCACCAGCGAAACCGCACTCCGCGACCTGGGCGTGGCCGATATGGACGTAGCCGTGGTGGCCCTGGGCAGTCAGATCCAGTCCAGCATCATCGCTACAATGCTGCTCAAGTCGATGGGGTTGCCCTACGTGATCGCCCGCGCCACGGACACCCAGCACGCGGAAATCCTGCACCGGGTGGGGGCCGACAAAGTGGTCTTCCCCGAGGAAGAAGCCGCCGAGCGGGCCGCCAGCCTTGACCTCAGCCCCAACTACGTCGAGTTCATGAATATCACCGAAGACACCGGCGTTCATAAGATCCGTCCCCCGGAACGTATGCGCGGGCTCACCCTGCGCGACGCCGGCCTGTCCTCGGATCTACACCGCAGCCGCGTGGCAGTGATGGTGCTGCGGCGGGGCCGCGAGTACATTCTGAACCCGCCGGACGATGAGATAATTGACGATGGCGATGTCCTGGTGGTGGTTGGCAGTCACGAGGATGTCGAACGCGCTTTCGCCAGGTGACGCCGTGCGCTTCCTGGTTGATGGGAAAACTTATGACTGACCGAATCGGCTATCTGGGCCCGGCTGGCACTTACACCGAGCAGGCGGCGCTTCTGTATGCGCCCGATGCCGGTCTCGCCCCCTTACCGACCATCATGGCCGTCGGGACCGCGGTGGCGAATGGTGAACTCGCCGCCGGCGTGGTCCCCATGGAAAACAGCCTGGAGGGTTCGGTCACCTTCACGCTGGACTTGCTGATCGCCCAATCGGGTTTGTCCATCCGGAATGAGGTCGTCATCCCCATACACCACTACCTGGTGTCGCTGCCGGGCGTCTCGTCCCATACTGTTGAGGTGATATATTCGCACCCTCAGGCCCTGGCGCAATGCCGGACGTACCTGGAATCCCACTTTCCCACTATTCCTCGCGAAGCCTCGTTGAGTACCGCCGCCGCCGTAGCCGACATGGAGGCCAGCCGGGTTCCTGCGGCGGCCATCTGTCCACAGCGGGCTACCGAAATCTACGACGTGCAGATATTGGACCAGGGCATCCAGGACAACGATACTAACCAGACGCGGTTCGTCGTTCTCTCCCACGACGACCACCCGCCCACCGGCCACGACCGAACGTCCATCTGCTTCTCCTTCACCGTGGACCGGCCCGGCAACCTCTACAACTCCATCGGAGAATTCGCCAGGCGCAACATCAACCTGGTGAAGATCGAAAGCCGACCCACCAAGCAGGAGTTGGGCCGCTACATCTTCCTCATCGACTGCGAGGGGCACCGGGCCGAGGCGGACGTAGCGGCGGCGCTGGACGGGTTGCGGCAACGGGTTGATATGCTGAAAGTGCTGGGATCATACCCGTTCTGGGAACGAGAAGGCGGTTAATGCCCCTCCCGGCAGGGACGCCGTCTGGTGAGGCTGGTGGTCTGCTCCGCTCCAATCCCTGATATGCTGGGCAGCCTCCGCAGGATCACCATCGGCGCGATTGAGTTACTGTTCCGCTCCCATTTTGTGGTTCGTGGCAACAGTATGGCGTCAGCCCTTCGCGACGGCGACATCGTGCACAGCATCCCGAAGAAGTTGATCGGCCGTGGCATACGCCGCGGGGCGATAGTCGTTGCCGAGTTCCCCGGCAACTCTGATCGAGTGGTGATCAAACGCGTGGCGGGGCTCCCCGGCGAGTGGGTTAGCGTGAACTCCAACGGCTCCCTGTCGGTAGAACAGAATCCACAAAGTTGCGTTGGAACCGCCCCGGAAGAACCTCCGGCATCGCGTTGGGTTTGTGATTGCGACGAGTATTTCCTCGTTGGCGACAACACCGCGGAAAGTACGGACAGCCGACGATACGGCCCGGTTCCTGCGAACGCTATCTTGGGCAGGGTGTGGTTGACAATTCCCAGAGGCATACTGCCGCGACACAACGATTGAGACAATGCTCAATCTGGCGGCCCACGACTCTCGACAATGTCTTTCGAAACGAAATTGTACGACGCGGCCCATTGGGCCAACCGCAACCGAAGATTGTTGCGGATGCGCCCGGTGTTCAAGGCGCTCCAGTTGCGGCGAGCGATTCAACGGCTTGCCCAACAGTACAGTTCAATCCGCTTGGTGTTGGCGACGCTGTCGGCGGTGACTCGCAACGACACGCAACAACTGACTGCCGGAGTAGCCTATTACGGGATGGTATCGCTGCTCCCGGTCTCGGTGGTTGTGCTGCAAGTATTGCCGCTGATCTTGGGCGAGGCCGGCGCCCAGACGTGGTTTTCGGCCATCGCGTCCGGGGTGCTGCCGCGCAACGTTGACTGGGACGCGCTCTGGCCATCCCAGGCTCCGGCGGTGGTGGGCGCAACCGGCGTAGTGGCCCTGATGGGGTTGCTATGGGGTTCCATCAAGCTGTTCGGCGCGGTGGGATTGGTGGTTAACCGGATGTGGGGTATCGAACCGGCCCAGGTAGGGATAATTGGCAAAACGCGGGAATACCTGTTCCTCAGCGCGATGGCGCTGGGGCTATTGGCGTCCAGTATTTTGACCTATGTAGCGGTGCCTGACCTGGCGCTCAGCGCGTTGCGCGCGGTGCAGCTCGGAGGATTAGCCAACGCCGTGGCATCCCAGCGTTGGTGGCCAAATCTGCTGGCCTGGCTGCTGTCGATAGCGGTATTCCTACTGGTGTATCGCTATGTACCGGAGCGGCAAGTACACTGGCGTTGGGCTTTGTTAGGCGCGTTCACGGCCAGCATCGTCTTCGTTGCCGCCAACTACGTTTTCGCCTGGTTTTTCTCGTACGTTGCCCCGCATCGCCTGTTCTACGGGCCGCTGGCCTCGGTGCTGATCATCCTCATCTGGCTTTTTGTATCCTCACTGACCCTGGTTTCGGGCGCGGCGTTGACGGCTTACGCCCAGAGCATCTACCGGGGTGACGGGCCGATACTGCCCGTAGGCTGGTTCCTAAGAGGGTGTGTGACAATGGACTAGACCTGCACTGGTTATTCTTGGGTTGAGAGGGGGACGGCGGTTACGCTGGCGGCATGAGTAGAAAACCTTATCCCAGCGATTTGACCGATGCCCAGTGGGAGGAGCTGGCTCCCTTGCTGCCCGCGGCCAAAACCAAGGGACCTCCCAGGACTACGGACCTGCGGGAGGTGGTCAACGGCATACTGTACGTGCTGCGGGGCGGCATCCCCTGGCGTCGGATGCCCCATGACCTGCCGCCCTGGGGCACGGTGTGGTGGTACTTCCGCCAGTGGCGGGATGATGGGACCTGGGCAGGGGTAGCAGAGGCTTTGCGTTCCCGAGTTCGGGAAGCCGCCGGACGTGATGCCACGCCCAGCGCGGCCATCCCGGATTGTTCAAGGATCGACAGCCAATCGGCGAAGACCACCGAAAAAGGTGGCCCAGAGGTTATGACGCCGGTAAGAAGGTCGCCGGACGCAAGCGCCATATCGTAGTGGACACCATGGGTTGTACTTGGCCGTGGTGGCTCACGCGGCCAGCATTCAGAGCCTGCCCCGTGCCACGACACGGGGACCGGGACGGCGCCAAGCTGGTATTGGCCAAACTGCTGGGCCGATGCGGGCTACGCCGGTCGGCTGGTGGCCTGGGCCTGGGCCACCGGCGGCTGGTTGCTCACCGTGGTGCGGCGCAAACCGGATAGCCACCACTTTGAGGTGTTGCCAAGGCGGTGGGTGGTAGAGCGTACCCTGGCCTGGCTGAGCCGATGCCGCCGGTTGAGCAAAGACTACGAGGAGCGCACGGAAAGCAGCGAAGCCTGGCTGTATATCGCCATGATCCACCTGATGCTGAAACGGCTCCAACCTGGTTGAACCCATTTGTCACACACCCATTTAGCCCCAATCCACCGAAGAGATGAGTGTGGCGATGGGTTGAAGGGGTAAGAAAGTGCCCCTTTGATTCTGGGATAATGGTTTGTGAAACACCAAACCGCCCCCAGAGAAGGAGCACCAAGCGGATGCTACCACGTAACGACCCCGACCGCATCCAGATCGCCTTCGACGACCACTGGCTGGTCAGCAATGCTGGGCTGATCCTGCCGTCCACCCTGGCTTTGCATCTGGGCCGGCCCCAACTGGTTGACCGGCACCTGGACCTGGGCCGTGCCCCAGGTGGAGCCAACACTGGCGATAAGATCATGACGCTGGTGGCTTCCGCCTTGGCTGGTGGCGACTGCATCGACGACGCCGACGTGTTGCGCACGGGCGGGACGGCCCGCGTCCTCGGCGGCGTAGTCAAGGCGCCATCCACCCTGGGGACGTTCTTGCGCAGCTTCCGGTGGGGCCACGTCCGCCAGCTGGACCGGGTGGGTCGGGAGCTGCTGGCTCGGGCCTGGTCCGCTGGTGCGGGCCCGGGCGACGGGTCGTTGACCATCGCTCGGATCGTCTGACACTGGACTCCACCATCTGCGAGACCTCCTCACTAACTAAAGTCGTGACGCGGCGATAGGCGCGCCAGGTGGTGTGTGGGTGGCGTAGTGCGGAGCGTCGACATGGGCACCAATTGGTAGCCCAGTTGTGCGGCCCGGCGCTTGGCCGTGCGCAACGCCCGCTGCTGATACTGAGTTTTGTGGTGTCCAGCGCCGGCGGCGTCGACGTACTCCTGACCGTACCGGAGCATGGAATAGCAGAGCCTGGCGAGCTTATGGGCGGTGGCGGTGATGGCCTGGGGCGCGCCCAGGTGGGCCTTCTTCCGGCGCCGGAAGGCGCCCAGAACGCTGTTCGAGCGGTGCCGCGCGTTGGCGGCCAGACGCAATGCCGCCGCGGCCCGGTTGGCGCTGGCCTTGGTCTTGGAGCTCATGACCCGGCCGCCGGTGATGCGGTTGTGGGGGCTCAGCCCCAGCCAGGACGCGAAATGCTTGGCGCTGGGCCATTTGGTCAGGTCGGCGCCAAGCTCGCTGATCACCTGCAATGCCGTGAAGCCGTCCACGCCGTCGATACAGGTCAGGTCCACCCCCGTCATCCGGTACAGTTGGCCCTGGGCATCGAAACGGGGCGCGTTCTTCTGGTTGCGCTTTTTGCCATTGGGAGCGGGAGGCTCACCGTCGCTGCGGTCTTAGAACCGCTCCAACTGGGCTGCCATCTCCCGGCCGCACTCGGCAATCCTGCCCTGGTACGCCCGGTACAACTCCAGGGCCTGGGTCAGCTCGAAGATGTGCTCTTCCCGCCAGTGCCCCCGCAGCGACCGGGCGATGGTCGCCGCGTCGGCCTTGATCCTGGGATAGCGCCGTTGCGCCAGCTTCCGCGGGTCCCGTTGGCCGCCCACGATGGCCTCCATGATGTTCCCTGCCGGTCTGGCCGGTGATGTCGCTGATCACATGCTGGAGCTTCACGTTCAGCTGGGTCAGCGCCTGCTGCATATGCTGGATATGGTGGGAGGCGTACTGCACCAGCATGGCCCGCTGCCGCAGGTAACTGCGCCGGCGTCGGATCTCCCCGTCGGGCCGGAAGGCTCCCGACAGCAGCCCGTAGGTGTGCAGTTGCCGCCGCCACTGGCAGTCCACCACGTCGGTCTTGCGGCCCGGCACGTTCTTGATGCGCCGCGGGTCCACCAACATCACCTCAAACCCCCGCTCTTCCAGCACGCCGAACAGCGGTATCCAGTACACCCCAGTCGACTCCATGACTACGGTCGCCACGCCGCACTCGGCCCGCCAGTCCGCCAGGCGATACCAGTCCGCTGTGAAGGCGGCAAACTCTGGTACCGGCGGCTCCGCACGGTCGGCGGGCACCGCGACGAAATGGCTGGTGGCGCCCACGTCGATGCTCGCCGCGTTCAGGTTCACCTGGGATAGCCCTGCTGGTTTGGCGCTGGTCTGGCGTCTGCTCATCATCTCCCCTGCTATTGCAGCGTAGGCGTGTCGCCGGAGGGAGCCACGGACAGTAGACATTCTCCCCAACGGGATCGCCCCTGGTGGGGCGTCACCAATGATGCCGTCGTAAGACTCCCGGACCATGCTCCCGGTCGGGCAATACGCACCAATGCCTGCTCGGTCTTGGTCCGAACGACACGCCTTACCATGAGCATACATGTCTTGAGAGGACCTCACCAGTTAGTCGCCTCTGCACGCAGGGCCCGCATATGGGCAGTTTAATGCCCGTTATTCCTGCGCAAGCAGGAATCCAGTGACCGAATTCGTTAATTACGTTTCCAATTCGTTCATGCAATGACCTTATGGACTCCGTCTTTCGCCGGCGTGACGGGGTTGTAATTTCAAATGCGATTGCCCTGCCTCTGCACGGCCCGGACACAGGCATATCGATGCTATCCACTAACTGGAGTTTTCACGCGGCGACTGGCCCTCCTTACAGCGTAGGCGTGTCGCCGGAGGGAGTCATCGGCAACGCACAATCTATCCAACGGGATCGCCCCACAACGGGGCGTCACCAATGCTGTAGTCGTAAAACTCCCGGACCATGCTATGGATCGGGCAATATGCACCAACGTCTACTCGGTCTTGGTCCGTACGACACGCCTCGCCAGAGTATACACGGCCGACGCGGACTGACCAGTTAGTCGCCTCTGCACGGGCCGGCCACGGCCATAAGTAACAGTTCAGAGTTGAGGGGAAGCGAGCAGTTGTTGGCAAGCGGAGAGAGGATTGAGACCTTGGGCTCGCCAGGTGCCGAAGATCGAGGCTAGGGTCATCTTGGTCTCGGTCCCCCGCTCCGAGCGGGTGCCACCACTGACCTTCCGGCTGATCACCACTGGGCGCAGGCTGCGCTCGGCGGCATTGTTGTCCGGTGGCACCTCCGGATGAGCCACGAAGACGGAGTTCCTTGATGTGGTTCTCCATGCGTCGGCACAGTTTGGCTTGTGCCGCCGACGGGTCATCCAAGAAGGGACGGCAGAGGGCCAAGAGGCGTCTTTCCAGGACCAGTTGGGCAGCGCGCCGCTGCTGCTCTGCCGCCGGGTGAAGGCTTTGGCGGCAATAGAGTTGATGTATGGCATCGGCCCACTGGGACAATCGGTGATCTCAGGGTAGAGGACGCGGAGGTCGTGGATGTCCCGTAGCAGGTGGGCCCAGCAGCGTTGTTTGGGGCCGTCATAGTGGTGGTAGGCGGCGTAGAAGTCGCTGACCAGCACGCCAGCAAACTCATCGCCCAGCACTTCATCCACCACCGCCTTACCACGGTTCCGTCGCAGGAAGTACCGCAGGTCAGGCTGCTGAAAGTCCACACGTAGCCGTTGTGTCCGTCCTCCCGCCACCTCGTCGGCGTGGACCACCGGACTGCCGCGGATCCGTTCCAGAATGCCCGCCAGTTCCCGCTGCGCTTGGCCCGCCACTTTGCGCGTGGCGTCCACGATGGCCCCCAGGCTGAGGTGCAGCCCATGTACCGTGTCCAGGTACCATTGGATGGTGCGGCAAGGCAGCCGAGCCTTCCCGGAGCGCGGCAATCAGGCTGACAACGTTCACCCCCAGACGCTGCTGGCCCAGCGCCGCGCCCTCCAGTTGCGCTGTGGGAGTACAGCCCCGTTGGCGCCGGGGACAGGTGCGGGTGATGAGCTAAACGTGCTCGGTAACCTGCACCGGCACCTGGGGCAGATCGATCACTTCCCGAGTACGCTGGGTCCAGCCGCCGGACAACTGGGTCCCGCAGTCGGGACACTGCTCCACCAATGCTCCACCCGCTGGGTGGGCGTCATGCGGGTCCGGGCGAAACCGTGGGGCCGCGGCTTGCGGGGCTGCTTGGGCTCGGCCGGTTTCCGGTCGGCTTTGGGCTTCAGGCCCGGCATCCGTCCGGAGCCTTTGGCTTTGGCCCGCCCTTCCGGCTGGGCGATCCGCTTCTCCAGCCGTTCGATGATGGCTTGCTGCCGGAGGATGATGTCGATCAGCACATCCCGGTCGGCGGTGGTGAGGTCGATTTCATGCCATGGACCCAACTTGACATAAACAGGCCAAAGGCCGCCAGCCATCGACAAACAACTTTTCAGCAATTCACCTCACCAACTCTGAACAGTTACGGCCATAATCGCTGCTATGGACTAACTGGGGTCGTCACACCCAGCAATGGGCGCACTAAACTAAAGCCAAGGTGAAATATGCATATTGCTAGACCGCACCGTCGGTGGCGACCCAGTTGGGGCTGAAGGTGGCATGAGGAGCTGTGGAGTCCTCTCGGACGGCTTCAAAATCTCGAAATGCACATCCCACCTTGGCTTCGGTTTAGTCGCCCCAAGCGTGAACGCCGTGCCCCAACCCCTGTGGAACTTCAAGAGCATCTGGAAAAGCGCCGTGAGTACCAAAGGACTAGAGCTCAGAAGCTCGAACGTAAGCATGCCAGCCGAGACACCGCAAAAAGACGAAGGCAGCCCAGCACAGAGCTAGGCAAGTGCATCGACTGCTCCCAGCAGGCGATCCCTGACGAAACTAGGTGCCCGTCGTGCGCCGAAAAGCACCGGCAAGCTCATAAGAACGCCACAGCCGAGAGGCGCGCTGCCAACGCGGCGCACACCAGCCAGAGGTATGCTGAATGTGACTACATAGACGCAGCCAACCGACGCTCGCAAGCCTCATTCCTCTGTCCCAGTTGTGGTCATGAAGCCAACGCCGATGAGAACGCGGCAGAAATTATCCGGCACTTGGGCCTCAGCGATGCCCAAACCAAGCCAGCAAATCCCCTGGGCGTGCCGCCAGAGACTCGCTGGGTCAATAAGCGAGAAGCAGTTGGCCGCCAGGCTGACCCACGCTGCACGCCTGAACTCGCTCCGCATTCCAAGAATTGACAGGACTGCAACAACGAGTAAAAAGACGTTCGGATGTTGTCTACGGTCCTCCGCCAAGTGAAGCACAACAAATAGTCAGAGGCGGAACGAACGGCAACCGACAATTCGGACAGAAAGCAGGGCAATCGCGTCTAATTTTGGTGACACGCGGAAACCCATCTAATACGGGATCAGACGGCTCCCCGTCGCTTGAAAATGGACTGCTTCAACGTCAACAGACGCGGATTTCAGCCTATCTGCGGGTTTCATGTAACAACCAACACACTGGCATAGGGCGACATTATCAGCATTTAGAATGCAATATCTCACTTCTTATTGTATTTGTTGAAGACGCGATTGCCCTGGGACAGAAAGACGTTGCGACCAAATTACCTTGCCAGCATATTACTATCCAGGTACGCGTATCAAACAGAACGCAGCCCACGAGAGGCGAAACATGGCTTTGATCACCATCCAAGTGCCCGGCTACCAATGCGACCGGTGCTCACACAAATGGGTTCCGCGCCAAGCGCACGCCCCAAAACCACGGGTATGCCCCAAGTGCAAATCGCCGTACTGGGACAAACCCAAAGCGTGAAAAACCATTTTCGCAACACGGAGGTCATCATGGCCGCGGCAGAACCACTCAGCTAAGTAGCCGAATGCGAAGTAGCCGAATGCGAAGTAGCCGAAATAGTCCGGCAAGACCTCATCTGCCATTTCGGCAACCGGCTCGAATCCAGACCATCCGAATCACTCCTTCCGAAGACGAGTTCGGCCAGCCCTACCACAGAATACAAGTGGTCTACGTCGGAGACGGAGAAACCCTTGACCCAGAATGGCTGAACGGATTCAGGCGGCGCAACCAAGACAAGCTTGCCGAGTGCGGCGTGAACGTCACGACCGAGTCATACCTGGATACCACGAATGGCCCATGGTCGGAGATAGTCGGAAAAACACCGGAGCAAGCGGATGAACTGTGAACAACTAATCGACCTCGCTGATATGCTGGCAGGACCAAGAGGACAACGCGAAGGCAGAGGTCGGCCTCAACAAACCTACCTCAGGAAAGCTATCAGCGCAGCCTACTACGCGATGTTCCACACGCTCGCCAACAGCAACGCCGACACCCTAAACCAAAGCCCAGGTGAAACCCGCATAGGTTTGGGATAGGATAGTGGCGGTCGAGATGTCCGGAAGGGATCAGGAAATCGGAGTGGGGGTTGCTGTTGGGCATGATGGAGACGGGAACGCTGCTGGAGCGGTGGCGCATGGACCAAGCGGAGGTGCGGCGGCGGATGTACCGAGCGCCGACGCCACGGGAACGAGAACGGCGGCATGCGGTGTGGTTGCTGGCGCAGGGTTGGACGGCAGGGGCGATAGCGCAGGCGTTGGAACGGGATGCCCATAGCGTTGGTCAATGGGATGCGGCATTTGCCGAGGGCGGTCCTAAAGCACTGGCTTTTGAACAGTCGGGAGGTGCCCCCCTGACAGGGGTAGGTAACGGCTGCTACGAGGGCGCATGATGGGTGACCTCCAGGTTGGGCTTGGGTTCCGGCCAGGGTTCGGGCAGCAGCCAGACGCGGCTCCAGAGGCGGCCCTTGAGCAGCAACCGCCTGAGCCAGTCGCTGCCGTGGCGATCACGCTGACGGTGCGCGCCGGACGGCTCCGAGGGTCCCGGTGATGGGAAGCCAGCGCTTTGGGCGGCGCCAGTAGATTGCCTGGGGCGATCCTGCGGTCCTGGGCGTCTTCCACCCTGGCGCCGTAGGCCAGGGCCAGCAGCGTCGCCACCGACAGCGCCAGCCAGTGGCGGGAGACGCGGGCCGGGTCGGTGCGCCGGGTCTGGTCCCACTGCCAGCCCAGGCTCTTGAGGGCCTTGCAGCCCAGTTCGATCCAGCAGCGCAGCGCGTACCAACTGACGCCGACTTCCTTTGGAGGCAGGTCGGTGAGGATGATCCAGGGTTCCTCCTGTTCGACGTACCAGACCACCAGCAGGGTGCAGCGGCGTTGGGCCTTGGGGGTGCTGAAGGCGGTGCCCTGACCGACCCAGGCGGTATCGGGACGGGAAACGAAGCGCGGGGCGGGCAGTGGGATCCATCCAGGAGCCGCGCTGGGTGGCCTTGTGGATGCGCCAGGCCACGGGGATGGCGCAACTGCGGTAGAGGACGCTGATGACGATGGCGGTGGTTTGATCACCCTTGAGAGTGGGGTCGATGGCCAGAGCCAGTCTACCGGAGCGCCACCAGGCGCGGACCCAGCGCAGCAGGGGCGCGAAGCAGAGAGTTACATCCAGTTGGGTTTGGCAGGGGCTGGTCCGGTCGCCGCCGTCGTAGAGCCACTCCCGGAGATACTGGCGCAGGTTGTTCCAGCTGCCCCAGGGCGAGAGGGCGGAGGCGACGGCGTTCTGGCCGGCGCTGCCGGCGAGGATGGCCCCATAGACCCACAGGACCAGACCGGTCAACTGTGGCTGAGAGAGGTGAGGTAAATGCGTTTCAATCGTTTTCTGCATCTGATAGCATTCTCTGGGAAGGCGCATGGGGATCCTCCAGCATCCGGTTTAGACACAACCAAGATGCCGGATGCCCCGGCGCCTTCCCAAGCTACGGCAAAAGCCAGTTTCAGCCGTTACCTACCCCTGTCAGGGGTGTCCTCGGGAGCGTTGGACCGGTAGTAGCGGGGTTCGCCGCCGTCCAGGTTCTGGCGGTAGATTGCCCAGAGGACTTCGCCAGGTTTGCGCTGCCGCGTTACCCGCACCCGCTGGGCGCTGTAACGGTAGGTGCGCGGCCCCTGGCTGCCCATCGCGATGGTTATCTCCCGCCACGCCTCTGCCGGCAACGCCGCGCTGCGCTGCGCCATGGTCTGCCGCTCCGCCCGCCGCAACCTGGGTTTGCGGGGACGCCCGTTGCCCTGATCGGGCGGGTTGGTCCAGGTGGGTTCCAACGGCCACGCTGTCAGATCCGGCCGCACGTCCAGCACGTACCGCATTCCCGCCGCCGAAATTCCCTCCCGCAGCGCGGGCGACATTCCGAAAGCCGAGTCGCCAGCCACCCACTGCGCCTTGAGGTAGCCACGGGCCCGCGCTTGCTCCAGCATCTCCAGCGCCAGCTCCGTCTGCTCCGGTACTCCCGCCGCGCTTCCGGCACCCCCGCCGCCGCACAACGCTCCACATCCGATGTCCATTGCCCGGGCAGATACAGACGGGCAGATACAGCCGCTGGTCCACCAGCGCCCGACCCCTGGGCACCACATGGGCCAGCAACAACCCAGCCTGGCAACTGGCGATCTTCCCCAACGCTCCACAGTACTGTCTGATTACTCCCACCGACTTCACCCCCGGCTTGGGAAAGTCGCTGCCGTCCAACACCCACACCGCCGGCGGGTCCTCCAATCTGGAACCCAGATACTCCTGCAGCCGACCCATCACACCCTCATCATCCCAGGGCGATGCGGTCAGAAATCGCGGCAGCGCTCGGGCCGACGCCGGAACCGTCTCCGCCAGGTTTTCGGCGTTGCGCCGCTCCTGGGACTGCACCAGCAGGCCCGGCAGGTAATGACGGCTGTGCTCCCGCGACTCCTTGCGCCCAAAGATTGGCGCAAAGTAGGCCTGAAAGTCCTGAAAGGCCTCGTAAACCCGCTCAAGGTCCGTCGCATCCATCGCTCTGCCCCACCCCTCAAGCCTGCGCTAACTCGCCAACAATCCTACCACAGCAACTGTCGTTGTAATACTAGAAGCAGCAGCCTGAACTACATCAACAAGGATGACGACAATTGCACCTATTGACGGGACGTAACCGCAGCGTGGAAGCCGTTCGGCCATGACCCGAGTTTCCCAATTTTCTCATACCATCCGCGTTGGAGTAGTTAATCACTTAATGTCACCGAACGTCACCGAATAATTGATTCTATTCATGTCGTGTAACGAATGATTTCTTGAACTTTCCTACTGAAACAGGAGTCTAATCTCCTCGTATGAGGTATTGGCCATCCGGGACCGATGGGCCGTTTGTTCCTCGGAATAGGGGGAGAATCCCCACGAGCCGGCAAATGCGGCGTTATGCGCCCTGGTCAACGCGGCCACATCGTCCCGGCCGAAACCCCTGACCAGATAGGTGTCGGGGAGTTCGACATCGACAATGCTCTTTCCTTCCCAGGTCATGTCCCAATAGACCCGCGCAATCTCAAACCCTTCGCCTCGAAGATCCGCCGCCCGGTCGTAAGGAGGTCACAGTGCGGTGTGGATTACCGCCGCTTGCACTTCGTGGGTTCGTTCCAAGCTTGCCTGAACCAGGGTGCGGTAGCCTGCTTCGAAGCCGTCTCCCCGGGGACACGTGGACATTCAGCACGCATCGCCCGGCACGGGGTTCCGGGAAAACCAGGCAAAATTCACGCAGCGCCGGCCTGCCGGCTTCGTCCTCGTCGAACAGCAGCAGGCAGTCCCGTTCCTGGTTCCGGCCGGGGAGCTGAATGATGTCCGCGAAGACGCTGCGGTGCGCCGCACTGTCCACGGGGTCTGCACCCTAGCGCCGAGGGACAATGAAATCCAGAAGCGCCGGCAGGTCGTTGTCGGTATAGTTGCGGATGGCGATCATTATCCGAACTTTCCCAGATGGTCAGGGCGTCGTGCCAACCATTGTAGTGGTTGTGCGCGCGCGTGTCCGCATTAGTTCCGCTTGCCTGTGCGTGATGCGCGGCCCAACAGCCGCGTGGTCGTCCCGCAAAACCGGACGGACCTCTTGTTCGCCATGACGATTTCCGAACTCCCGCCCTCGCGTTGGTCATGAACCTGCCGGTGATATACTTGCGCCAACGCGATTCTGGCCGGGAAATCCGGCGGCGGGTTGCAAATCTGGATTCTAAGGCGGTGAAGCTATGTCAAGGGTCACGATGATTCAGCACATCAACATCCAGATCAGCGACAAGGAGCGCACCCGAGACTGGTATGAGAAGGTGCTGGGCGCGGAGTTTCTTGACCGCGGGCCGGAACTCAATCAAAGACAGTTGCAGTTGCGCATCGGCAACGGAGAAATCCATAGCACCCATACCCCCGACCCGAACCCGTCGGGTCATTTTGCCGTAGAGATTCACGACTGGGAAGAGATGATTGCCAACCTGGACGCGTTGAACGTGTCCTACACACCGCCCTCGATTCGCGAGTATAGCGGCGGCCACTCGACCTACATCAATGACCCGGACGGGAACATGATCGAGCTGGTCCAGCATCCCCTGGGTTTGAGGGACTCCAAAGGCAACACGGTGGATGTGGCGCATGACCCGGACGGTCTGGTCTGGGCCAGACGCTCCGGCTACGGACCCACCACCGGATGAGCCAGTCGCGAGATCGAACTCCCATCGCTCGCTTGGCGGGACAATTGAGGAGAAAACCATGCCTTATTACATGTACGTCGCCGTCCAGGAAGACAACAAGGTCTCGGTCTTTACCATCGACCCCGACACCGGAGGGCTGACGCTCCAGCATGACGTGTCGGTGGACGGTGGGCCGTTCACCATGGCAATCAGCCCGGACCGCCGGTTCCTCTACGTAGGCTGCCGGGAGATCACGCAGCTGGTCAGTTTCGAGATTGATCAGGCCAGTGGAGGGCTCACGCAGAACGGGTCCGTTCCGCTGGAATCCTGGCCGGTGTACGTTGCCACCGACCGCCGGGGCCGGTTCGTGCTGTCGTCCTATTACCAGGGAGCGCGCGTCGGGGTGCATCCGATCGGCGATGACGGGTCGGTGGGCGGCGACCCCGTCGAATGGCTGGAAACGGCCACCGGCGCCCACGCCATGCAGACCGACCCCACCAACACCTACGCATTCGTGCCACATATCGCCGGGAACGGGCCCAACTCAATCTGGCAATTCCGGTTCGATCAAAACACCGGCCACATTACTCCAAACTCGCCGGCCACGGTGGACCCGGAGGAGTTCCTGGGACCGCGCCACTTTTGCTTCCACCCCTCGCTGGACGTCCTTTACTTTTCCAACGAGCAGGGCTGTAGTGTAAGTGCCTACAATCTGGATACGGGTGCAGGAACGCTCTCGTTGTTCCAAACCATAACCACCCTGCCGCCGGAGGGTTTCGCCGAGCGCAACACCTGCTCCCAAATCCAGATATCAGCGTCCGGCAGGTTTCTATACGCTCCCAACCGGGGGCACGACAGCGTCGCCTGCTACACGCTGGACGCGGCCACGGGCGCGTTGTCGTCCAACGGCATCGTGCAATCGGAGGCGCGCCCCAATGCCCTGTGCCTGGACCTACAGGACAAGTTCCTCTACTCCGCCGGACAGGATTCGGGCCAAATGGCCATCTTCGGTATCGAGGGAGATACTGGGGAGTTGACCCGCCTGGCGACTCATCCGCTGGGCAACGGGCCGGGCTGGATTACCATTACGGAATTGCCCAGATGATGGCTGTTCGCTAACCGACCTCGCGGGCCGCATCCAACCGACAATTGGCTTCTTCGAGCACCGCGGCGGAAAGCGGCCCCTTCCGCACCGCCGCGATGTTTTCGTTGAGATGCGCCGGGTTCAGCGTGCCCACTATAGTCGTGTGGGCATCCGGGTTGGAGATGGTAGCGCGCAGCAGGAACTCGGTGGCCGTCATTCCCTGCAACAGGTCGTCCAGTCCCGCTTTCTCCCACAGGTCCCAAACTTGGGCACTCCCCTGCCCGGTTCCCGGTTGACCGCGGGCTACTCCGCCGCGGATCACTATGCCCAACCCAGCCGAAGCCGCTGCCGCAATGGCCTCCCCGTGTTCCGGTTGCAGGATTGAATACGGGACCTGTAGTACGTCGAACACGCCCATCACTATGTGGTCAAAGATGTTGGGCAAAATTGAGGAACAGCCCAGGTAGCGGATCTTCCCCTGCTGCCGCAGTTCCTGCAGCGTCTCGACGGCCCCCTCCTGTTCCAGAACTTCCCGGGCCGGGCTGAAGTGGAACTGGACGATATCGAGGTAGTCCGTCTGCATCCGCCGGAGGCTCTGGTGGCAAGCATTGATGATGCTGTCCCTGGTGTAATCGTGGAAGCGGGGCAAGGGGACGCCAAACCTGGTGCGTTCCTCGGGCCGGAACCCGGTATTGTCCAGAGGGCAGCCGCATTTGCTGGCCAGATAGAACTCAGACCGGCGATGCGAAATATGTTTGCCGATGTGTTCCTCGGCTACTCCGTAGTCAACGGCAGTGTCAATGTAATTGATGCCGGCATCCAGTACGGCGTTCAGGATTTCAGCGGGCTGACCGGGCAACAACGGCCGGCCTACACCCGCCACCATACCGCGCAACTCCAGAGCGCCGAAGCCCAGTGTGGTGGCGCTTAGGCCGGTACGTCCCAGGGTTCGTGTAGGTAGGTCTGGCATGGCTGACGGTACGCGAGGTGGATGGTCATTTCCGTCGATGGGTGGAGCTTGAGTATAACCGATTGATTTGCGGTAGCGTTCCGATTTAGGTTATTTCCGTCCGTAGGGGCGAATGGCCATTCGCCCCTACCCACACTAGCAGCGGCATCTATGGAATCAAACCACCTAATACGGAACGCTACTTTGATTCGCCCGAAAATTTGGAGGTGCGCCCCCAAGTTTGTGTTAATATGCGGCGTGACTCTTCAAAAAGATAGGAGGAATCATGAGCTCCATACGATTGTACTCCGGCGATGATGGCCATTCCCACATCGAAGAAATTGACCCGCCGTCGGATCCGGTGTGGAGCCAGTTGCAAAACGCCAAGGGGGTCGTATTCCGTTCCTCGCCTCCGGGGTATTTCAGCGATTGGCACGTAGCGCCCCGGCGGCAGTACATCATCACCCTCTCCGGGGAAGCGGAAATTGGGCTCGCCGACGGCACGGTCCACCGATTGGGACCCGGCGATGTCAACCTCGCCGAAGACCTCACCGGCCACGGTCACACCACCCGGGTGGTGAGCGACGTTCCACGGGTGACGGCCACCATTCACCTGGACGATTAGACAGCAGACGAGGCGCGAGCCTCATTGGCGGGGCGCTGATCGTGGCCTCGGGTGCCCCCTCCAGCCCGCTTTTATACAGTGGTGTCCGCGTGGAAGGGTTGAAGTAGAAAATAATCTGATGCGCCGCAGTGCGGCTGGGGTGTTGACACCAAGTGCTCAGGACCGTTTGTTGCCCTGTTGAGCCGTTGTGGCTTAGATTCAACGCCAGAGCAGATAGACAAAATAAAATCCCGTACAACACGCCGCTTCCGGATTTGCGCCGTAATTTCCGGCCGGCCGGCTGGTCAGGCATCAAGTTAGCTTCGCAACTCGCTGATGGAGGAAAATCGCCATGCCGTTCTACGAAAGAGGTTCCACCCGTATCTACTACGAAGAGGCCGGTTCGGGCTTCCCCCTGCTGATCGTTCCGGGCGGCGGACTCAATTCCACCGTGGCCGGCTTGCAGAGGTCGGGCCCCTTCAACCCCATGGAGACCTACCAGAACGACTTCCGCTGTATCGCCGCTGACCTGCGCAATGCCAACGGGGGCCAGTCCACCGGGCCGCTGGAAATCGACCGCCCCTGGGACGCCTACGCTGAGGACCAGCTTGGTCTGATGGATCTTCTCGGCATCGGGGAGTTCCTGGTCATGGGCTTCTGCATCGGCGGGCCGATGATCCACAACCTGCTTAGGCTCGCCTCGGACCGCATTGTGGCAGCGGCGTTGATGCAGCCCAGCGGGTTCAGGCCGGAGATGCCGGATGTTTTCTACCAGAACAATATCACGGGATGGGGGCCGCCCCTTTGTGAGAGGCGTCCTGAAATCACAATGGACATGGTCCATGACTTCTTAACAAATATGTACACGGATCGCGCCGACTTCGTGTTCACCGTTTCCCGCGACTTTGTGCGCAACCTGCAAACGCCGCTGCTGATAGCGCCCGACGATGTGCCGGCCCACCCATACGAGTGCGCGATGGAGGTTGCCAACCTGGCCCCGAACTCCGAGGTGACCATTTACCCCTGGAAAGACACCCAGGAGCACGTCGACGAGGTCGTGGCCCACGCCCGGCGCTTCCTGAAGGCCCATCAACCGGCAGCCATGCCAGCCTGACAACTCCGTATTGCCAAATCAATTGAGGCCCCGCTGGCTTCCAATCAGCACCGCGTGATGGATGGAAGTAGCGGGGCCTTCGAAGGGAACCTCGGGAACATCACCAACTCCCGTTTCACCATCTGGACACTAACTGGCGCCAACGGTTACTACAAAAGGCGCGATATGCCCTCCGGCCCAATTGTGGCCCTCCTGGAAAACGCCTTCATTCCCCATCGTCCGTTCGTAAAGCATCACCATGCTCACTCACCTCTCCCGTCAGCGCCATACCCATCCGCTGCCAATATACCGGATCAAACCACCTGTATTGTGACGCTAACGTCGCCTATGATGGCAATGTTGACTGAAGTCCCCCGGCAGGTGTACCGTGCATCGGCAACATATCCATAGCACGCTATTTGCGTTTAGAGTCGGAGGCGTCGAATGTCATTAAAGGTAGCCTGGATCGGATCTTTAACATTGTCCTTGGCGGTCGTACTGGCCTGCGGGGGCGCCGCTCCCGCCGATCCCCAGGTCGTGGAAAGGGAAGTTGTCAAAGAGGTGGAGGTCACAAGAGAGGTCTCCAAAGAGGTGGTGGTCGAAAGAGAGGTTCCCAAAGAGGTGGAGGTCACAAAAGAGGTCATCAAGGAAGTCCTGGTGGTAGCCACCCCAGTGCCCCCGGTCGAGTCAGTGGTCCGGGCGGGAGCTCCCTCCGGCACGTTGACCGTGAGCCTTGAAAACCTGGGCGCGCAGACGACTGACCCGATCCTACAAACCCGCGCGGGGCACGCCCAGTACCAGGCGCCCATCTACGATGCTCTCCTGGGGTTCAACTACGAGTCCCAGTACGGCGGACTAGGTCCGGGTGTGGCCGAGGAATGGGGAATAGACCCGGATGGGAGCAGTTGGACCTTCAGGCTCCCGGAGGGCTTGGTGTTCCACAACGGTGAAGCTCTGACGGCAGAGGACGTGAAGTTCAGCCTGGAACGCACCATGTTCCACGAGGAAAGCGTTGTAGGCGACGGCAACCGGCTGTCGCGGCAGCTGAGGCAGCCGCCGGAGGAGGCCATTGAGGTTGTCGATCCTCTCACCCTCCGGATGCATACCGATGGATCCAAGCCCCACTTCTGGAGTCTGCTGACCAGGGCGGTGTTCCAGGGCGGCCAGATAATGCCCAAAGACTACATCGAAGCGGTGGGAGACGACGGTTTCCGGGCCGAGCCGGTGGGGAGCGGTCCGTGGATGTACGCCGGACATTCCGTGGGCGATTACTTCCAGTATGAAGCGTTCGACAAGTCCCATCGCGGCGTTCCCCACTTCGCCAAGATGAGCTTGCTGTTGGTGCCCGAAGAGAGCACCAAGCTGGCGATGGTGCGCACCGGCCAGTCCGACATCATTGACCTGGTGCCAGAGTCGGCTCCGGAGGTGGAGGCCGCTGACGCCAAGCTTACGGTGATCGAGGGTGTGGGAATGTTCATATACCAGTTCTGGGGCCTGTACTTCGATGAGGCCCAGGCCTTGCCCATCGGCGATGTTCGCGTCCGGCAGGCCATGTCCCTGGCCATCAACCGCCAGGACATCATCGACTATACCTTGAATGGCTTTGGGCGACCCTCGATGCCCTTCGCTACCTTCCCGACCAGTGTTGATGTGGACGTTCCCCGGTGGCAAAAGTGGAGCGAGGAGGCGCTCGTGTACGACCCGGAACGCGCCAGGCAGTTGCTGGTCGAGGCCGGATATCCTGATGGGTTCGAGGTTGCCTTCTGGAGCACGAACTTCTCTGGTACCCCCTATATGAACGACCTCAGCCAGGCGGTTACAGGCTTCTGGGACGAGATAGGCATCAAGACCGACCTGAAGATAATCGAGGGCGGTGTATTTATTCCTATGACCCGAATGCCAAGCCACGATGAATGGGGCGAGGGATTCAACGGGTCCATCAGCATCTTCCGCAACGCGGGCCGGCCCCTGCCAGTACCCCGGTATCAATCCACTTTCCACCCCGACAGCAACCACGCGGCATTCGGTGACCGGGAGCACATGACGCCGCAGGCCGAGGAATATCTCAGGCTCCACGAGATAGCCATCTCGGAGCGTGACGAAGACAAGCGGTTCAAGGTGACCAACGACATCATCCAGCTGGTGGTCGACAACTGGATTGGCGTCCCGATAGTCCAGGGCGTGAGCCTCTACGCATCCAATCCGGATACCGTGGGCCACTGGCAGGGAATCTACGGGCGCGGGGAACTTGGCGATGTGTTCCATCGCATACCTCACGCCGAAGGTAATCCTTGGCCTTAGAGCCGGTGAAACAGGTATCCCGGGGTAACTCGACGGCCGGGCGCGACCCGGCAACATCGATACAACCCTTGACAACCCATGTGTGTCGCGCCGGGAACTGGCTGAACAGCCCGGCGCGAACCATCCCTTGAGGTCGGGGATTTGCAGAAATACATCCTCAACCGGCTTTTGCAAGGCGTCGTTCTTCTCTTTATCGTCGCTCTGATTGTGTTTGCCCTCGCCAGGGCTACCGGCAATCCGGCAGACCTGATGGTGCCTGAGGATGCGACCGAGGAAGAGCGCCAGTTCATCGAGAGGAACTTGGGGCTCGATAAGCCATACCATGTACAACTGTTCCTGTTTCTCACCGGAGTGGTCCGGGGAGACTTCGGCGATTCAATCGTCTATAGCAAACCAGCAACGGAACTTTTCTTCGAGCGGTTGCCCAACACGCTCAAGTTGATGCCGCTGTCCATGGCGATAGCGGTTGGCGTCGCCATCCCGTTGGGGGTTGTGGCGGCCGTTAACCGGGGCACCTGGATCGATCAGGTGGCCGGCGCTATTGGGGTGTTCGGCGTAGCCACGCCGAATTTCTGGATCGCAATCGTCTGTATCTATATATTCAGCGTGTGGCTGGACGTGCTCCCGCCCGGGAGAATGGGGGGCCCTAGCCACTACATCCTGCCGGCGTTCACGCTGGGCACGTTTTCCATTGCCGGGATGATGCGGCTGATCCGGTCAAGTATGTTGGAAGTGCTGGATACCGAGTACGTCAAGCTGGCCCGGATTAAGGGTTTGCAGGAGTGGAAGGTGTTCTGGAAGCACGGCCTTCGCAACGCCCTCATCCCGGTACTAACGCTGTTTGGTGTCTTTGTGGGCGGGTTCGTGACGGGGGCCATCGTTACCGAGACGGTGTTTGCGTGGCCAGGTATTGGCCGTCTCACTATTGACGCCGTGGCGCAACGCGACTTCCCACTGCTGCAGGCGGTGATCCTGCTGGACGCGGTGATAATCTTAGCCATTAATTTGGTAGTGGACATACTGTACGCCTACGTGAACCCAAGGATACGGTACGACTAGGAGCGTTATGGCTGGCGACCGTACGAATATCAGCGCGCCGGTACTGCGAATGTCGAACCAGCGACAGGCGCAGTTGAAATACGAACTCAAGCAGCTGCCCTGGGTTCCGTTGGTCATCATCGTGATCATAGTTTTCGCGGCTATGTTCGCGCCGATCGTCTCCCCCCATTCCCCGACCAAGCAGTCCCTGCCCGACAAACTCCGGCCTCCGGCCTGGCAGGAACGGGGCACCGCAGAGCATCTCCTGGGAACCGACATTCTGGGTCGGGACATTCTCAGCCGACTGATATACGGAGCCAGGGTCAGCTTGGCGGTTGCCGCCGCTGCCCTTCTCGGCGGCGGCGCGATTGGAGGCGTCCTGGGATTGATCTCCGGGTATGCGGGAGGTAAGACGGACACCTTTATCATGCGGGCGGTGGACGCTACCCTTGCCTTCCCGACAATCCTTTTTGCCTTATTGTTGGCGGTGACGATGGGGCAGGGATTACAGACGGTGGTTCTCGCCGTGACCCTCATCTTATGGGCGAGGTTTGCGCGGGTTACGAGGGGCGAGGTGCTGGGACTCAAGGACAACGACTACATCGCGCTGGCCCACGTCCACGGTTGCTCCGGCATCCGCATCATGTTCGTCCACATAATGCCCAATGTGTTCAACTCTTTCATGGTCATGTTGACGCTCCACGTCGGGCTGGTCATTCTGACCGAAGCATCACTCAGTTTCCTCGGCGCCGGAATTCCCCCGCCTACACCCTCTTGGGGACAGATGGTCTCAGACGGCAGGGCGAAGGTCGCTACAGCGTGGTGGATTTCCATAATCCCCGGCATTGCGATTACGATGGTAGTGACCGCGTTCAACCTGTTCGGGGACTGGCTTAGAGATCGGCTGGATCCCAAGCTGCGGCAGCTTTAGGCTCGACGTAGCAGCGAGCGGGTTTCGGGCGCCGCTTGGAGCGACTCCGAGCCTACACTTGGAAAAGCGCAACCCGGTCCAGGCTCCCCATGACGCCCGAGCCGTACCGGAAATCGGTGGGGAAAGCTACTTCTCTTGAGCTGCCAGACTGGTCAGCTTATCGATCAGGAGGCGCGCCAAGTCTCTTGACCAGAGTAGCATGGCGGCCCCGCCCACGATGATAGCCAGACCGCCACCTAGCAGGAGGCCGTTCACATCGGCGCAGAGGCATGGAGTGCCCACGGCGACTACATAGCCGCCGGCAAGTATCGCGACCAGGGACACCAGCCATATTATTGCGGAGGTCAAGGCGACGTAGGCGCCTCTTCCAAAAATCTGCAATTGGAGCACCCTTTGGCTACGGTTTGCTGGACACCTATCTGCGGTGGGAGCGCGTGAATTGTAACACGGGCACGATTGCCACGGCTCACACCGATGAGCGCGACGGCGGGAATCCAGAATCGCCAGAAACAGCCTACGGTAGCGTTCCACTATAGGCGGTTTGGGTGATCAAACACCGCTATTAGAGCAGCATCAATTTGGCCCGGCCTTGCCTCAAGGGACGCCGCGCCAACGAGGTCGCTTTGGTACGCGACATCGCCGCCCATGTGGCCCACCGCAACGCGGCCCGAGCCACCATCATCCGGCGCTTCACTGCCCAGGATGCGCACACCAAACTGCATCGCCTCCATCCCTTCAATTCCAGGGTTGATTGAGTGTTAGTCCAACCCCACCCGCCGCAGCGTGTACGCGTCCCCGGCCATAATCTCCGCAATCCTCGGTGGCAGGCCGCGAAAATCATCGGTCGCCGCCGAGATCAGTCTTCCGGTCAGCGCCCCGCTTTCAGCTGAGGCCAGCCACACCGCCAGCTCGGCGCACTCGTCAGTGGACACGCCGTCGCCCGACGTTGCCCTCAGCCCCAGCTGGTGGATGAAGTCCGCTCCCGCCTGGGCGGCTTCCTCGGTCATCTTGTCCCACATACGGGTATGAACCGAGCCGGGCCCGAGGGCGTTCACCGTAATCCCCTTGCCATCCAATTCCTGGGCCAAGACTTCGGTAAGCCGTACCACCGCCGCTTTGCCGGAGCTATAGGCCGACATATTGCTACACGCATTGGTCGCCCCCGCGCCCGACAGGTTGATGATCTTTCCTTCTGACTGCCGCAGCATTACGGGGATAAAACCCCTAAAAGACATATTTTCGAGCACCAATTCCACCTACCCACTCGGAAACCCGTACGGTCGTCCAAAAAAACTGATCCCGATCACACTGTCGCCCTACCCAAGAAGTCGCCTACGCGACGCAAGGCACCCAAACGCAAACCCGCAGCCAAGGAACCCAAAGCACCAAAGGCTCCACGACCCGCTCCATCCCCACAGGAACTGGAACTGCGGCGGCAAAAACGCCGAGAGTACGAAAAGGCAAGACATCAAAGGCCGGAGCGCCAAGCACAGCACCGCGACATCCAGAGAACACGACGTCAACGTGCCAAAGAATTCGGCTTGTGTGTCGCTTGCCACCAACCCGCAATCCCATGTCAGACCCGGTGCCCGTCGTGCACCGAAAAACACCGGCAGACCCACCAGAAAGGGGCCGCCAAAAGGCGAGCATCAAGGACCGCTGAGCAAAACAGCGAGAACAGCAGACCGACAACATCGAGCAGTGACCCACCCCAAACGAAGTCTCGCGGAAACGGCAAAATCACCACGTCGCGAGCGGCCAAACCCAAAGACAGCACCTTTGTACTGGCAGGCCAAGTCCCCGGCCAAACAAAAATAGCCAGTAAGCCGCGAAACTGCAAGGCTCACCCACGCCGCAGCAAAGTACCACAGCCTACTTTGCCCGGCCTCCCGACCAGCGGCGACGAAAGCCAGGCATGACCGGCGCACCAATTTGACGACCATCGCGCCGCTCTGAAACAGTGTACGGCAGCGCGCCCGCAAGCTCATCAGCCACAACACGCGCCCAGAGCCGTTCCCTGCGGACGAGGGTATGCCAACTGCCACGGAGGCGGTAAAACGCGCTCGAGGCTGTCTCCGGCGAAAACCGTGGCACACTGGCGGGCCAGTACAAGTAACCCGAAGTGTAGCTCCGCCGCCACTTTGAAAAACGACAACCACTGGGGATAATCTCCGGCGGTTGTCGACGGCCTCGAATCGAAACGACTCGAAAGACAGAGTTAGCGGAGCAAAAATCAACCTGTCGCTGTCCCAGTACAGGGACTAGCCGACGACACTCGCCACTCCATCGGTTATCACGGCCGGCCTCAAGACCGGAGCCACATACGTCGTAATCCCGCCGTTCAGATGCTCCCGTCGGAAACTGCGTCCGCAGACGCAAAGTCGTCGACCAGTGAAGCCGACTGCCGGAGCAGCCCAAAACGATAGAACCCGAGGCCGACCGACGGAGCGGCCTTTTTCGTTGCCCGACCGCCAGCGCTGCAACACACCCAAGCGACGCCGGAACCAACCGGTTCCATCCAGCAGCCGCCACCCCAATACGGGAACCAGCGGGCCGCACACACGTGCAATAGGCGGTACCTTCGAACACACCTTCATCCTCACCAAGCCGGCCAACGCCGGCGGCGGGCGTCCCAAACCACGTAAGGCCACAAAGATCGGCCGAACTGCCCGCGCAGGTCCCACCAAACCCAAGGCCAGCGTCAAGGTAGCCAATCCATGCCTCACCGCGGAGCAGAGGCAGGAACACGCCCGCGTACGCGCCGCCGAACACCGTTAGAACTACAAGGACCTCGGCCTGTGCAAAGACTGACGAAACCTTGCAATTACAGGGCAAACTCGTTGCCCAGATTGTGAGCAAAGACACCGGCAAACGCGGCAGCGTTGAGGACAGCCACCGGCGTCCTGCCATAGGAACCGGCCGCAAGGCCCTGCGCCGGGGCCGCTCAACATCAGGCACGGCGAGCAATGCCCAAGATGATTCTCCACCTCTCCACGCCCGTTGCCATCGCATACAGCAACGCCACCAGTACCGCTACGCAGAGATCACCCGGTCCTCACGTCAACAAAGGCGCATCATCACACCAACACCATTTTCGCCTTATAGAATGAGGACGCCCGACAGCCGACCACCGACGACCGGACAAACTAGCCCACCACTGCGCCTCTGCCCACGCCCTCGGACGACCCACCGGTCGGAATTGGGCGCAGAGTCCGTTAAGCGCGTATCCAAGATTCCGTCCGTCAGCCGAGCCACAGCGATCCGCCACGAAGCGACCGAGATCCACTACCCGGCACACATGATGAAGCCCATTGACATAGGAAAGACCGACCAGCAGGGGGCAGCATGTTCAAAGGCCCCGACAGCAGGAAAATAAGATCAGTCGCGCTCGTGCTTGCCATCGCCTTCGTAGCCGCCGTGACCGCTTCGACCGTGCCAGCCGTCACTCAGGCCCAGAGTCTTCCAACCGTGGGACTCTACAACATAAACGTATCGTTGACCGAACCCATCGAGACCCCTTCGCAAATCGAATCCGTCGCCGTGGTGCTGTCGCCAGCGAACTCCCAGACCATCACCGTGAACTACTACACCTTCGAGGTCGGCGAGACCGAAATGGTCGTGAACGTCCCAACCATCGCGGACACGGTAAACGAGGACGATGAACACGTCACCGGATTCATCCATTCGTCCACCGGCACGGAGATAAGGACTGCTCAGGCGTCAGGCATCATCCAGAACGTACCGTAACCAAACGCCAGAACAGGAGATTTTCGCAATGAACAGCACGTCCAAGTACCGGCTTCTCAGCGTCGTCACCGTTCTGCTCGCGATCCTGGCCGCCACCATCAGCATACCGGCCACCCAGGCCCAGGTCCTGCCGGTGGTCGGGTTTGAGGCATTGAACGTCACCGTCCTCGAGCCCGAGGGCGACGGAGAAGAATTCACGCACTGGGTCAACGTCGTCCTCGACCAACCGGGGAGCGGAACCGTCACAGTGTACTTCGAAACAGAAGCCGTCACCGCAGAGTGAAAAGACTACCGGAATATCTCCGGTACCCTGACCTTCGCGCCAGGCGTCACCACCCAGCGTTTCCCAGTGCAGATACTGGGAGACAGCTTGGCCGAAAGGTTTAACACAATACGCGTGCGCCTCACAAACCCTTCCGGCGCCACCCTGGGCGTGGCATTGGCCCAAGTAAGAATCGAAGACACAGACCCCCTGCCGGTAATAAACCTGGAAGGTATCAACCCACTACACGAAGGACCGGACTCAGAGGCCACGTTGAAGGTCCACCTCGACTACCTGACCGAGTACTCAGTCACCATCATTGTTCAAACCCTCGAGTTCACCACTCCGGATGCTGCAGTGCCAAGCCACGACTACGTACACCTCTCCAGACAGTACAACATACCCCCGAAACGTGGACCTATGAACTTTCCAATCCACTACAGATTCTAGACGACCGAAAGCGCGAAGCCCCCGAGAAATCCACGGTACTGATACTGAACAACAACCACGAAGGCAACTTCGAGAGGCACCCAACTGACCATTTGAGAGTCTTCTGGATCATCGAGGACGACACCCCCGGAGGTATCCGTCTCACGACCGACGACATCGGTCACTCCGTGAGAAAAAGGCATATACAGGTTCCCGAGGGTGGCAGCGCCCGCTACAAGATCTGGCTCACCCAGCCGCCCACCAAAGACGTGACCGTCGGTCACACCTTCTACAACACCGACCCCGACATTACGGTCAGCACCCCCAACTCCCATACGTTCGCCCGACAACTGGACCGAGCCGCACTGGGCCCAAGTGGAGGCCGCACAGGACGATGACAGCTTCGACGGCTATCGCCAGATCAGCCACTCCATCGACACCGGCGACCCCTTCTTCAGAAAGCACCATCCCCGGCGGGTGATCGCCCAAGAGATGGACGACGACCCGGACGACGACCGGGAAACAAGTTCCGAAACTATCAGCGGCGTCGGTAACGGCATCACCGCCACGCTGGAGTACGCGCCACAGCGCCACGACTACGACCCGTTCATCATCAGGGTCGCGTTCTCCGAACCGGTCACCAACGGCTATGCCGAGATGCGCCGACACGCGCTCAGCGTCACCAACGGCGAGGTGGGCTGGGCCTACCGCACCAAGGGCCGAAGCGACAACTGGACCTTCGAAATCGGCGTGTACGACGGCGAGAGCCCCCTGACCGTGACACTGGAGGGCGACCGGCCCTGCAACGAGCAGGGCGCCATTTGCGCGGCCGGCAACCGGCGCCTTGAAAACACCGTGAACCTGACGCTCCAGGGCAAGGAGTGGTGACCAATCAGCTTCCCGTCCCAAAAGGAACCACAAACCAGAAGAGGAACGGAGGAGACCAATGCCAGCAACCACTCGCAGCACCAAGTACACGTTCCCCTTGGCCGCAGCATTGCTGCTGGCGCTCATGGCAACCGTCCTGATCACCAGCGACGTGTTCGCCCAGAGTGATAAGCCAGGCCGGCCCACCGATCTGACCGCCTCCTCCGTATCCCACAACGGCGTGGAGCTCAGTTGGACGGCTTCCACTGGCGGCGCAGCCGTGAAGCATTACATCTTCCTCCGCCGCAACCTGGACGATTCCGCAGGTACGATGGCGAGGATAGACACCAGTACCGGAACGTCCTATTCGGACAGCGGCCTGCAGCCGGAGACCCAATACGCCTACCGGGTCAAAGCCGTCGGCACCGACGGCCAGAAGAGCCGCCAGTCCCAACGCGTGGTGGTTACCACTGCCGCAGATCCTGCGGAACGCGATACAGCCGACGCGGACCCCGCCGACCAACAGGGCAGAAACCATACCGACCAACCCCAGAACCTGGTGTACGGCGCCGTGTACCAACGGGCCACCATCGCGTGGGACACGCCGCCGGCCAACATCACGCACGTCAAGATCGAGCGGACCGGCGGCAGCTACGCAGACACCTCCACAATCGAAAGCGTCAGGTCCAGTTCACGCAATTTGCCCTCGAACCCGATACCAGCTACACGTACACCGTAAGTTTCGGTACCAGCGCAAACCACTTTGCGACCGGTGTCGACATCGTCGTCCAAACTCTCGCGATACCGTCTCTCTCACGCGCCAGTATCCAGGGCACATCCACAATAGGCGACAACTCCCGGGTCAACATCCAGTGGGCGAACCACTTCGACACCAGAGGATTAACAATCTCGTGGGCGATCTACGAAGGTACCAACAAGGTCAAGTCCCTCCATGCTGTCCACACAACCGACACGGGGACGTCGTCGGGAGACCTGACCCCCGACACCGATTACACAATAAAAGTCTGGTAGCGCACCCGGGACGAAGAAGGCAACTCTCATACCGGCGACGAGGTAGCCGTCGACTTCACCACCCCCAAGCTGCCGGAAGTCAGCATCAGTAACGCATCAGCCATAGAAGCCAACGACCTCGAATTCACGCTCACGCTTACCGAGTACGCCGACGAGCGACTGGCAACCGTAACGGTCGACTACGAAATCAGCTCCGATTTTAATCTCCCTGCTGACGAAGACGATTACGAAGGAAGCTCATCAGGCACTATTCAGTTTGAGACGACCGAGATGACGGCCACTCTATCCATAACAACAATCAACGACAGGATTTACGAAGGTTCTGAATTCTTCACAGTAAGCCTCAGCGCCGTCAACAACGGCGGACTAACCATCGGCGACGCCGATGCACTGGGTAGCATCTATGACCGCCAAGAGCCCCCGGTAGTTAATTTCCCCAGCAGCGCGTTAACCATCCCAGAAGCTAATAACCGTTGGTGCTAGTTAATATCAGAGGACGAATTGGGCAATGGAGCGATGGATGCGTCCACTTTCGTCCGGTTCCAGTCCATCCCACTGCACCAGTATGTTGAAGGCGGCCATCAGGTAACTCAAGTGCGCCTCAAACCCTGACCATGTGATATGGCGCATCTCCTTGCTGCCCCACACCGTGGTCATCATGGAGAAGGTAGTTGCCACGATCATCCGCACGTTCCATTGGCCGCGACGACACCGTTTCACGTTGTCTGGGTCGCCTTTGGCGCGGTGAAAGCCGGTGTCGGTCAGGATGATCATCTGGCCGTCGTAGCAGGCCAACAGGGGTAAGAACCGCTGGTCATGGACGTTGGCAGTGGCGCAGTCCCAATCCACAATCAGCCCCAATTTGTTGAGCACGACGCAGAGTTTGCCGCCCACGATCCAGCGATGATTGGACTTGCCGCGCCGGCCCACCTGATGGAGCTGACGCCCCGCCCTTACCGGATGGCCCAGTGCGATGCCATAGCTGTCGGCCACGCCCAGGATGGTGGGCGGAGCCAGGAAACAGCCGGTCCAGCAGGCTTTGGCTTCCAGGCGGCGGAAGCGGCGGGTGCGCTCGGGCAGCTGGGGAAAGAGGTCTCCATAGTTGTGCCGGAGCCAGTCGTAAAAGGCGCGGCGGCTGACGCCCTTGATGGCGTAGCGCGCTCCGATGGTGATCACTTCGCCCAGGGAGCGGACCGCTTGGGGATGATGGGGAAGTTCGGGCAGGGCATCGTCGATCCGGCAATAGAGTTCGGTGATAAAATCGGTGATGTTCACGGGGTTCCTCCGCTGTCGAGCGTATCAACTTACAGCATAAGGAACCCTGTGGCATTTTCAATATCATCTCAAACTAGCACCAACAGTTAGTAATGAGAGGATTATCAAGGGGGACACCCGCAAAGACGTAACTATCCTGGACGCCGACCCCAGCACGCCGACCAACTTCGAGATTACCGGCTCTTCCGGTAACGAAAGCGTCGGCTACGTCGCCAACCTACAGTGGCACCACAATGAGGACGACGAGGGATACCTGCTGGAGCGGCGCCGTGGGACCACCGGCGACTGGCACTGCATCCTAGCCGCCAGGTACTGGCAAGGCGGGACCACAGAGGTCACGACCGCCAGGGGCGCGATATACCGTCAGCATCCGAGTGGCACTTCCAAGTCACATCCCTGAACTCACAGGAGTTCGTCTACATCGACGAGGTCAACTGCGACGAGAACGCCGACTACGGCTACTTCCGCAGCACCGAGCCGGGTTACGGCTACAAAAAGAGCGAAGCCCTGGTGGCCGGGCCCTTCGAGATACCAATCCCCCACACCATATCCCCACCCACCGGACTGGCTGCCAGCGGCACGCCCAAGCACCAGCTGGTCGAACTGACCTGGGACCAGCCCGAGCCGGGAACCGGGCAGAACGGCTTCGCCCTGTACCGGAAGTGGCTCGGCGACAGCAACGCGCCCAACCTGTGCCTCATGTGGGTCCGAAACAACAGCAAGACCTCATACACCGACATCGCAGTCGCGGCCTACGAGAACACCGACGACAAGAACCGGTACGGATACTAACCGTTGGTGCTAGTTTGAGATGATATTGAAAATGCCACAGGGTTCCTTATGCTGTAAGTTGATACGCTCGACAGCGGAGGAACCCCGTGAACATCACCGATTTTATCACCGAACTCTATTGCCGGATCGACGATGCCCTGCCCGAACTTCCCCATCATCCCCAAGCGGTCCGCTCCCTGGGCGAAGTGATCACCATCGGAGCGCGCTACGCCATCAAGGGCGTCAGCCGCCGCGCCTTTTACGACTGGCTCCGGCACAACTATGGAGACCTCTTTCCCCAGCTGCCCGAGCGCACCCGCCGCTTCCGCCGCCTGGAGGCCAAAGCCTGCTGGACCGGCTGTTTCCTGGCTCCGCCCACCATCCTGGGCGTGGCCGACAGCTATGGCATCGCACTGGGCCATCCGGTAAGGGCGGGGCGTCAGCTCCATCAGGTGGGCCGGCGCGGCAAGTCCAATCATCGCTGGATCGTGGGCGGCAAACTCTGCGTCGTGCTCAACAAATTGGGGCTGATTGTGGATTGGGACTGCGCCACTGCCAACGTCCATGACCAGCGGTTCTTACCCCTGTTGGCCTGCTACGACGGCCAGATGATCATCCTGACCGACACCGGCTTTCACCGCGCCAAAGGCGACCCAGACAACGTGAAACGGTGTCGTCGCGGCCAATGGAACGTGCGGATGATCGTGGCAACCACCTTCTCCATGATGACCACGGTGTGGGGCAGCAAGGAGATGCGTCATAACACCTGGCGAGGATTTGAGGCGCATCTGAGTTACCTGATGGCCGCCTTCAACATACTGGTGCAGTGGGATGGACTGGAACCGGACGAAAGTGGGCGCATCCATCGCTCCATTGCTCAATTCGTCCTCTGATATTAACTAGTATTACAGTCTCTCTTGAGGAGCAGGTTTCTGAAGGTGTCTCCGGTAGTGACATTGCATGGCCCGGGCTTGGTGCCGCCGTCTCCAGCCTGACCAATGGATGGTCAGGGCAGGACTGCCACGGGGCAGCCACAGCAGCCGGCACAGCAACCGTCTGACCTCGGGCACGGTCAGTGGGATGAGTTCTCCCGGGAACATATCCCCTTTTTACCATCGCCACCGGCGGCATAGGACCGGATTACCGCCAGAAAGGCATGGGCCAGCAGCGCCAGGGTGATGTGCCGGTGCCAGCCGACCCACCGGCGCACCTCATACTCATCCAGCCCCACCTCCTGTTTGGCCTCCTTGAAGGCGTCTTCGATGATCCACCGGGTGCCCGCCACGCGCACCAGTTCCGCCAGCGGCGTTTCCGCTGCGCCAAAACAGGCGTAGTAGGCCAGGTCATCAGGATCGGCAATGCTGCGACGCACCAGCAGCCAACGCCCCTGATCCAGTGCTGACCAGGGTCCTATCGGCAACCAACCCCAATCGTAGAGGCGCGGCCCCTTGCTGCCCTCACCAGCGCTCAGGCGTTGCCACCGGTCATCGGGTATCTGCTGGGCCAGTTCACGGGCCGCCACCTGTGCCGAGCCATCCTCCGTATCCGCCCACAGCGGCTCGTTGTTCTTCACCGCCAGCACGTAGGGCAGGGCCTGCTCCTCCAGCCACCGCCGCAGTTTCCGGTCATTGCCGTACACCGTATCCCCCGTTACCCAGGCAAAGGGCACCCCAACCGCCACCGCGCGGGCGATCATCTCCTGAGCCAGTTGTGCTTTGGTATGAAAGACCACCCCTTCCGGGACACCGGCTTCCCGCCGCCGCTCCACATCCTCCGCCCATTCCTGGGGCAGATACAGCTCCCGATCCAGAAAGGCCGCGCCCCGTCGGCTGCCATAGGCCAGGAACACTCCGATCTGACAGTTCTCCACCTGCCCCGCCGTGCCGCTGTACTGACGCTTCACCCCCACCGACTTCCGGCCTTGCTTCAGAAACCCCGTCTCATCCACCACCAGCACCCCGCCGGGATCGCCCAAATGCTCCACCACGTACCCTTGCAGGTCGTCCCGCACCTGGTCCGCGTCCCAGTGGTACACCGCCAGCAGACGCTGCACACCGTCGGGAGTGGCGTCGCCAGCATATTCGGCCAACTGCCACCCGTTCTTGCGCTCCACCGACCCCAGCAATCCTTGCAGGTACGCCAGCACCCGCTGACGAGACTCACTACGGCTGAAACGCGACGCGATACGCCCGTGCAGCTCCTGGAGCCCAGCCTCCCACTCCAGCGCTTCCTCTCGCTCCAGTAATGTCTGACCCATTTCCAACTCCTCCGCTCTCACCAGTAATCATGGGCCTATCCTACCAAAGGCAAGCGCGACTGTAGTACTAGAGACAAACAACCTGCCCGAGCTCAACATCCGAACAGCAGGTAACATCCGGCATGAAACGAACTCCAGCAACTATTACGTCATCATAGACATAGTTCCAAAGGCCGAAAACAGCTTCAACTTCACGCTGGATATATCCGGAAGCGCGGAAAACGACGACGACTACGTGTCCGTCGCCAACACACATACCATCCAGACGAACCAAGAGAGCTACAGCATCCAGATAAATGTCATCGACGACAACCTCTACGAGGGAGAACAAGAAAAAGCCGTATTCCGCCTCCAAGTCAACCCCACCTTAGCAAGGATCGGCGAAGATGACACCTTTACATTGACCATCACGGACGACGACCGCAAGCCCACCCTGCGCGCCTCGCTCCACCAAGCCGGCACCGAGGGCGGTCAGAACCAGGGCACCGAACCAGTCCAAGGACAGGACTTTGCCAACGTTGTATTCAAACTGGAAATGCAGGGTCAATACGGCCTGGAACTGCCGGTCAATATCGAAGCCATCGACGGGACCGCCGTGGCAGGAGAGGACTACAACCTCACGACCAACAGTGTGACGTTCACAGGGCAGAAAGCAGTCCATTACGTGAAAGTCCCCGTCATAGACAACAACGTCTTTGGCGGTTCCAAGAACTTCCAGTTGAAGATCAGCTCAGGAGACAGCCACTTCATTCCACATCCCCCGATCTTCGTCACAGGAGTAATCAAGGACAACGACGAACCGGCTGAGGGGCGATGATTACGTCCTCGAGGGTGTGAACACCGAAACAACCATCGAGGTCGGCCAGAGCTGGATCAACGACACCCAGATCAAGGGGCGCATCGAGCGCGACGGAGACGAGGACTGGTACAAGACCGAACTCCGCAAGAACCACTGCTACCAGATCGACATCTGGGGCAAGGAGATGTACGACAAGTTCAAGGACAACGACGCCTTCCACGTCGATGAACTGACCCTGGAGGACCCATTCCTCCTGGGCGTCTACCGTGAGGATGGAGAGTACCTGCCGGGCACCCGCAACGACGCTGGCTGGCTGGCCGACACTCCACGCCACACGCTGTTGTTCAACAAGTCCGGCACCTATTTCCTGGCCGCCAGCCACGACCGTTTCCTGGAAGGCGGCACCTTCGAGATCTCGATCTACGACATGGGCACCGGCAACCAGCACTGCACGAACGTGAACGTCGATAACCTGACCTACGAACCAGGCCACTTCGCCGACAAGTAACGTACCGCCAGACGGCAGCATCAACCCGGCCAACCAGATCAACGAAGCACAATGGCTTGACCAAACGACAGCGTCGAACGCTTCGGTAAACCAGAACCCCGCAACCCGAGAGCAGTAAACATGAACCGTGTAACCCACCTCACGCCCAACGCCCGCATCACGATCCTCGCCCTCATGGCCACCGCGGCAATGTTAGCAATTGTCCTGGCCGCAGCCATGACCGCATACGCCCAAGGAAATCAGTGGGGCCCCGCCGTGACGGGGTTCACTGTAACGGCAGGAGACAACGCCGGCGAACTCGACGTCAGTTGGGACGCTCACCCAGACAGCGCCGACGATTACCGGTTGGCATGGACGCCGGACGGCGAGAGTTTTCGTAGACACACGAACCTGGACTGCAACGCATACCCGACCACGACCACATACACCATCACCGGCCTAGTACTACAGTCGCGCTTGCCTTTGGTAGGATAGGCCCATGATTACTGGTGAGAGTGGAGGGGTTGGAAATGGGTCAGACATTACTGGAGCGAGAGGCCGTGCTGGAGGAAACGCTGGACTGGGAGGCTGGGCTCCAGGCGCTGCACGGGCGTATCGCGTCGCGTTTCAGCCGCAGTGAGTCTCGGCAGCGGGCGCTGGCGTACCTGCAAGGATTGCTGGGGTCGGTGGAGCGCAAGAACGGGTGGCAGTTGGCCGAATATGCTGGCGACGCCACGCCCGACGGTGTGCAGCGTCTGCTGGCGGTGTACCACTGGGACGCGGACCAAGTACGGGACGACCTGCAAGGGTACGTGGTGGAGCATCTGGGCGACCCCGGCGGGGTGCTGGTGGTGGATGAGACGGGGTTTCTGAAGCACGGCCAGAAGTCGGTGGGGGTGAAGCGTCAGTACAGCGGCACGGCGGGGCAGGTGGAGAACTGTCAGATCGGGGTGTTCCTGGCCTATGGCAGCCGCCACGGCGCGGCCTTTCTGGATCGGGAGCTGTATCTGCCCCAGGAGTGGGCGGAGGATGTGGAGCGGCGGCGGGAAGCCGGTGTCCCGGAAGGGGTGGTCTTTCATACCAAAGCACAACTGGCTCAGGAGATGATCGCCCGCGCGGTGGCGGTTGGGGTGCCCTTTGCCTGGGTAACTGGGGATACGGTGTACGGCAATGCGATTGGTCAAAGATCGTGTCAACTGCGACGGTGGCTGGAGGAACAGAGCCTGTCCTACGTGCTGGCGGTGAAGAACCAGATCTTTGAACAATCGGCCGCTGTGGGCGGATACGGAGGATGGCTCGGCACAGGTGGCAGCCCGTGAACTGGCCCAGCAGATACCCGATGACCGGTGGCAACGTCTGAGCGCTGGGGAGGGCAGCAAGGGGCCGCGCCTCTACGATTGGGGTTGGTTGCCGATAGGACCCTGGTCAGCACTGGATCAGGGGCATTGGCTGCTGGTGCGTGCTTGGTCAAGGGTTCGGGCATTGCCGATCCTGAGGAGCTGGCCTACTACGCCTGTTTTAGTACGGGAGAGGTATCGCTGGCGGAACTGGTGCGCGTGGCGGGCACCCGGTGGATCATCGAAGACGCCTTCAAGGAGGCCAAACAGGAGGTGGGGCTGGATGAGTATGAGGTACGCCTGTGGGTCGGCTGGCACCGGCACATCACCCGGGCGCTGCTGGCCCATGCCTTTCTGGCGGTAATCCGGTCCTATGCCGCCGGTGGCGACGGTAAAAGGGGGATAGGTTCCCGGGAGAACTCATCCCACTGACCGTACCCGAGGTCAGACGACTGCTATGCCGGCTCCTGTGGCTGCCCCGTGGCAGTCCTGCCCTGACCATCCACTGGTCGGGATGGAGACGGCGGCACCAGGCCCGGGCCATGCAGTGTCATTACCGGAGACGCCTTCAGAAACCTTCATCACAAGCGCGACTGTAGTACTAGGATGGTCCCCTTTGCGGTGGCGTTGGCGATGGTGGCATTTGCCGGGCTGCTGAGGGTGACCGTGAAGGTCTCGTCGCCTTCATAGGTTTGTGGGTCATCTCTTGTTGGAATCTCGAATGTCGCGCTGGTATTGCCGGCGGTGATGAGCACCGTCCCGGTGGGGTTCGTGAAGTCTTGTATCTCGGCGGTGTCGCCGGGCTTGACGCTCGCAACGTAGATCGCGGTCATTGGCTGCGTCGACGTGCTGTCGGCCGTTACCGTGAAGGTGACGGCGTCGCCCTCGTTGGCCTGGGCGTCGGTGATACTGAGCTGCGGGATGTTCGTGTTACCGGCGATTACCGTCCCGCTTGACGGGTATGCGGCGCTGGTGAGTGTGTGGTCGTTGTTCGCGTCATCGGTGAAGTCCACCTTGACCTTGATCTTGCTGCCCACGTCTGCGTTCACAAGCGCGTAGGTGTTGAAATCTGTCCCGATGTTGGTCGGGTTGGAGCTTCCGTCGGAATCAACCCGTATCCACTGGAAGTCGTAGTCCACGTTGGTCAGTCCATCGGTGTCCATGATGGCGCTGGTGTCAGCGGTGATCACATATCCTGATTGGGCTGTACCGGAGATGGTGACGTTTCCGGAGAGGCTGGTGTCCTCTACGACCTTGAAGATGGGGGAGAGGCCGTAGAACGGCTGGGTTTCTGACCGGTCCTCGATGCTGTTGCTGTTGAGTGGGCGGTCGTTGCTGTCGGTGCTGTTGGGTACGCCCACGCGTACCGAGTAGGTGCTGCCGAGGGCGAGCGAGTTGCCGGAGAAGAAGTCCTCTGTGCCGTCGTCATCGCTCCCGGTGAATGGGTAGTTGTCTCCTAGTACTACAGTCGCGCTTGCCTTTGGTAGGATAGGCCCATGATTACTGGTGAGAGTGGAGGGGTTGGAAATGGGTCAGACATTACTGGAGCGAGAGGCCGTGCTGGAGGAAACGCTGGACTGGGAGGCTGGGCTCCAGGCGCTGCACGGGCGTATCGCGTCGCGTTTCAGCCGCAGTGAGTCTCGTCAGCGGGCGCTGGCGTACCTGCAAGGATTGCTGGGGTCGGTGGAGCGCAAGAACGGGTGGCAGTTGGCCGAATATGCTGGCGACGCCACGCCCGACGGTGTGCAGCGTCTGCTGGCGGTGTACCACTGGGACGCGGACCAAGTACGGGACGACCTGCAAGGGTACGTGGTGGAGCATCTGGGCGACCCCGGCGGGGTGCTGGTGGTGGATGAGACGGGGTTTCTGAAGCACGGCCAGAAGTCGGTGGGGGTGAAGCGTCAGTACAGCGGCACGGCGGGGCAGGTGGAGAACTGTCAGATCGGAGTGTTCCTGGCCTATGGCAGCCGACGGGGCGCGGCCTTTCTGGATCGGGAGCTGTATCTGCCCCAGGAGTGGGCGGAGGATGTGGAGCGGCGGCGGGAAGCCGGTGTCCCGGAAGGGGTGGTCTTTCATACCAAAGCACAACTGGCTCAGGAGATGATCGCCCGCGCGGTGGCGGTTGGGGTGCCCTTTGCCTGGGTAACTGGGGATACGGTGTACGGCAATGCGATTGGTCAAAGATCGTGTCAACTGCGACGGTGGCTGGAGGAACAGAGCCTGTCCTACGTGCTGGCGGTGAAGAACAACGAGCCGCTGTGGGCGGATACGGAGGATGGCTCGGCACAGGTGGCAGCCCGTGAACTGGCCCAGCAGATACCCGATGACCGGTGGCAACGTCTGAGCGCTGGTGAGGGCAGCAAAGGGCCGCGCCTCTACGATTGGGGTTGGTTGCCGATACGACCCTGGTCGGAGCCAGGTCAGGGGCATTGGCTGCTGGTGCGTCGCAGCATCGCCGATCCTGAGGAGCTGGCCTACTACGCCTGTTTTGGCGCAGCGGAAACGCCGCTGGCGGAACTGGTGCGCGTGGCCGGCACCCGGTGGATCATCGAAGACGCCTTCAAGGAGGCCAAACAGGAGGTGGGGCTGGATGAGTATGAGGTGCGCCTGTGGGTCGGCTGGCACCGGCACATCACCCTGGCCATGCTGGCCCATGCCTTTCTGGCGGTAATCCGGTCCTATGCCGCCGGTGGCGACGGTAAAAGGGGGATAGGTTCCCGGGAGAACTCATCCCGCTGACCGTGCCCGAGGTCAGACGGTTGCTGTGCCGGCTGCGGTGGCTGCCACGGGGCAGTCCCAGATTGACCATCCATTGGTCAGGCTGGAGACGGCGGCACCAGGCCCGGGCCATGCAATGTCACTACCGGAGACACCTTCAGACACCTGTTCCTCAAGCGCGACTGTAATACTATGCCGCCGGTGGCGACGGTAAAAGGGGGATAGGTTCGTGGGAGAACTCATCCCACTGACCGTGCCCGAGGTCAGACGGTTGCTGTGCCGGCTGCTGTGGCTGCCACGGGGCAGTCCTGCCCTGACCATCCACTGGTCGGGATGGAGACGGCGGCACCAGGCCCGGGCCATGCAATGTCACTACCGGAGACGCCTTCAGACACCTTCATCACAAGCGCGACTGTAGTACTAGTCCCCACTGGCCTGACCACCTATGCCGGATGGTCCTACAGCAACCAGATACTGTCCCGAATCAAAGTCGCTTGGAACCCGGTAAACAACGTTCTCGGCTACCGGCTGCGATACCGCAAGCAAGGCGAAACAGACTGGCGGATGCACTCCCGCATCCGCAACATCGAGAGCCGGAAAACCAGCGGAAACAATCAGTA
The DNA here is from genome assembly GCA_965197635.1 of Dehalococcoidia bacterium. Taxonomy (GTDB): domain Bacteria; phylum Chloroflexota; class Dehalococcoidia; order Lucifugimonadales; family UBA3495; genus Bin87. Next base: position 20,404 of record CBDANN010000008.1, on the reverse strand, counting down.
CAACAACTGCACCGGGGTACCAGCATTCCAGAACGAAGGAGAAGCGGAAGAGGGACCCGGGGTCGAAGACGGCGAAATAAGGAGCGACGGCGACCTGGTGTGGTGCCTGCGGGAGAACGGAGGCGAACTCAAAAGAGCAGCAGACTACTGGCCGCCCATGTGGGAAGCAGATGGCGAGGAAGGCACCTTCCCGAGGGCACGGATGCGCGTCCGTCTTCTTGACCAGGGACAACGCTACGAATTCCAGGCCGCCTCATGCACCACCCTGTCGTGCGAAAACAACAGCGGCTGGTCCTCCAGTGTGTTCACCACCGCCGCGCGCAGGCCGTGAGCGACTGCAGAAAGCGAGCGATTGCCAAATGGCAGAAACCCAGGCCCGGCGCCCGCCGGGCCTTTTCTTTTGCCGGATATTCCGGGGCCAGAGAAGGCCGCAAATCCGGCTCATAGCAAAGGCTGAACGTGGACCATGGAAAGCGGCGGACCGGCGCCAACTGGATTCCGCATCTACCGAATGAGACTCACCGCACACGGCGACGTACACATTGGTACCGGCGGCGGCGACGCCACCACCGACACCGAAAACACTGCGCATGCCGAAGGCATGCATGAGTACTCGGTACGCGCCGTGAACGACGCCGGCGAAAGCGGCAGCCACCGGCGGGAGATGTTCACCACTAAGGCGCAGAACCCGGGCACGCCTGACGCGCCGGACGAAACGGACGCCAACCAGTAGGGAGGCGAACTGGAGGACATAGCTTGGCAACCCTTACCCTGCCTGCACTGGAGAACCATCATGACGGCAGCCGTGCTGATGGCCGCCGTCGTGCTACTGATCACCACCGGAGCACCGAGATGGTCGGAGGCCCAGTCTCTCCCGGTCATCTCGTTCACAAACATCAATAGCTCTGTGGACGAGCCACAGAACGGGACCTACGAGACCGTGGACGTCGAGGTGGAGCTGAGCCAGATCAGCAACCAGGACCTCTCCGTCCAGTACCGCGCGGTCGACTCCTCCTCCGCAGACGTCGGCAAGGACTACCACGCCCCCAGCGGCACCCTGACCACACCCGCCGGAAGCACCAGTGGGTCCTTCCAAGTGCGGATAATCGACGACAATCACGTGGAGCACAGCCAACGGTTCAGGCTGGAACTCCACCCGCCCGTGGGCGCGACATTGGGCGCAGACGCCAACACTTTCATCAACATCATCGACCTGGACGAGAGCGACTCCTACTACCTCATAGTGCCAACGGAATTCAGAGAGGACGGAGGCAGCTTCGAGGTAATCGTCGACGCTGACCGGCAAACCCGACCTCATCGCCGTGAGAGACGAGGACGCCGTAATCGTCGATGTGAAAACCAGACACGAGAGCGCCAGCCACGTCGTCCAAGTCGTTATTTACATGTACGCCATCCCCAGAGCACTGGAACATTATCGGGACCTCAACATCAGAGGGCAGGTCACTTACCGAGACCACACGGTCCGCATACCGCCGGAAACAGTGGACGAACGGTTCATACAGAACTTGGGCGCATTGATCCGCCGGCTGGCGGCCGAAACGCCAGCGAAACGGGTGCCAAGCCCACAGGAATGCCGGTTCTGTGACATCAGCGCCGCCGACTGCCCTGAGCGCGTGGGCGAAGGCGCCGAGCCCGAAGGCAGAACCACCAACGACTTCTGAACTCCCTTGCTTGCGTCATTGCAGGCGCGCGGAACCAATGGGACAATTGCCGCCGTTTGCTCGAAAATCGGGCACGTTCCATACGTCCGGCCAAAGTGAACGCATACATTTGGTGACCAAACCGTCAGACTTGTTTTTGCCGTCGCCGGAATCATCGCGGCTCTTTTGATTGCCTGTTCGTCGCAGCCGACGGCCACAACGCCGCAGGTCGTGAACCAGCCGAACATAGAGGTGAGACCATTGGCAACGGCCAAGCAGCTGCCCACAGCGACGACGACTCAGCCTGTCGCACCAGAGACAGCGCAAACGACATCTGTGACGGCGACAGCAACTGCCCAACTTACGGCAACCCCACTACCCGCCAGGCCGACGTCGACCACGACTGCCAGGATGCCCGCAACGAGGTCCTGATTGCCGAAAGCCGGGCCAAAGCGTCATACCGGACCGACAGGGAATGCCGGGTTGCGGCCGGCGAATGGCTGACGCCGTAAAGCAACACCGTCGTTACCGACCCCAGCAAACTCGACGTTGACCACATGGTCACTGGGTAACGCCTACGACAGCAGTGCCTGGCAATGGCCGGCCGAGCAGAAGGAACGCTACGCCAACTACCAAGAAGATCCTCAGCACCACATCGCCGTAACGGCCAGTGCGAACCGCTCCAAGGGAGCTCGTGGCCCGGACGAATGGAAACCGGAAGACCGGTCCTACTGGTGCCAGTACGCCATCTACTGGATCACCATCAAAGACGACTGGAACCTGACGGTCACCGAGCAGGAACATACCGCTCTCGTCGATATGCTGGACACCTGTGAGAAGCGTCCCACATTGATGGTGTCGAGCCAGAGCCGGGCGGGACCGACTAGCGCGCCTACCGGCATCCCGGCACGACCAACGCCGACGCCTATGATGACGTCATACAACTTCTGCGACGAAGCACCGGCGGCTGGACAAGCCCGCGTGCAAGGCAGCAAAGGCAGCGGCAGAGGTTTCCCGAAGTGGATGGTACCCAGCGCCAGGGACGGCGATGGCGACGGTGTCGTATGCGAAAGGTGACCGACCCAGCTGTAGCAGACTACAATATGTGAATGCCGCAGGTTTCTGCGGCGTTCACATATATCGTGTTCCTGATCGACGTCACTCATCACTCTGATTCCTAATATTACAGCCGCAGATGATTGGAAAGGCTGTGTAGTCGTCGCCGGTGATGGGATTGCCAGGCCCGGGCCTGATGCCGCCGTCTCCACCGCGACCACTGTACCGTAAATTCAGTGCTCTGGGAGCGTTGCCACAACAAGCGGCATCACAGCCGTCGCACCTCGGGCACCGTCATGGGGATCAACTCGGCCATAATCACCGCCCCCTTTTTACGTCGCCAGCGGCGGCGTAGTACTTGGTTACCGCCAAGAAGGCATGGACCAGCAGCGCCAGAGCCTGCCCCGTGCTACGACACGGGGGGTGCCGTGTCGATACCATCCAGTCCAGCAGCGCACCTCGTATTGGTCCAAGCCCACCTCCTGCTTCGCCTCCTTGCAGGCATCCCGATTTTAGACCAATCGCGATCCACCGAGTGCCCGCCACGCGCACCAGTTCCGCCCGGGGCGCGTTCGCCGGACTGAAGCCGGCGTAGTAGGCCAGTTCAGCGGGGTCGGCGATGCCCGAGCCCTTGACCAAGCACGCACCAGCAGCCAATGCTGGTGGTTTGGCTCAGACCAAGGACGGATGGATACCCGGGCCCAATCATAAAGACGTGGCCCCTTGCTGCCATCCTCGGCGCTAAGCCGCTGCCAGGCCTCCTCCGGTATCTGCTGGGCCAACCGCCGCGCCGCCACCGGCGCCGAACCACCCGCCGTGTCAACCCACCGCGGCTCGTTATTCTTCACCGCCAGCACATGGGATAGGCTCGGCTCCTCCAGCCACCGCCGCAACCGGCGATCATTAGTATTACAGCCACAGATGATGTGGTAGGTTGAGTCTATGACCGTTGACGCGAGGGGAGGGGTTGGATATGGGCCAAATCGTACCGGAGCAGGAAGATGTGCTGGATTGGGCGGAGGGTCTCCAGGCGTTGCACCGGCGTATTGCGGGCCGCTTTGGTCGCCGTGAGCCTCGGCAAAGGGCTTTGGCTTACCTGAAGGGGCTGCTGGGGTCGGTGGAACGCAAGAATGGGTGGCAACTGGCCGAATATGTTGGCGACGCCACGCCCGACGGGGTGCAGCGTTTGCTGGCGACGTATCGTTGGGACGCCGCTGGAGTACGGGACGACCTGCGGGAGTACGTGGTGGAGCATCTGGGAGACCCAGAGGCGGTGCTGGTAGTGGACGAGACGGGGTTTCTGAAGCAGGGGCAGAAGTCGGTGGGGGTGCAGCGACAGTACAGCGGCACGGCGGGGCAGGTGGAGAACTGCCAGATTGGGGTGTTTCTGGCCTACGGCAGCAAGTGCGGCCGGACCTTTTTGGATCGGGAGTTGTACTTGCCCCAAGGGTGGGCGGGGGACTGGGAGTGGCGGCGGGAAGCCGGAGTGCCAGGGGAGGTGGTCTTTCGCACCAAGGGGCAACTGGCCCAGGTGATGATTGCCCGGGCGGTGGCGGCGGGCGTGCCCTTTGGCTGGGTGGCTGGAGATACGGTGTACGGCAATGTGATTGGTCAAAAATCGTGCTCGGTTGCGGCGGTGGCTGGAGGAGCAGGGCATACCCCGTGTGCTGGCGGTGAAGAATAATGAGCCGCGGTGGGTTGACACGGAGCATGGCTCGGCGCCGGTGGCGGTGCGGCGGTTGGCCCAGGGAATACCGGAGGAGGCCTGGCAGCGGCTTAGCGCCGAGGATGGCAGCAAGGGGCCACGTCTTTATGATTGGGCCCGGGTTTCCATCCGGCCCTGGTCTGAGCCAAACCACCAGCATTGGCTGCTGGTGCGTGCTTGGTCAAGGGCTCGGGCATCGCCGACCCCGCTGAACTGGCCTACTACGCCGGCTTCAGTCCGGCGGACGCGCCCCTGGCGGAACTGGTGCGCGTGGCGGGCACTCGGTGGATCGCGATTGGTCTAAAATCGGGATGCCTTCAAGGAGGCGAAGCAGGAGGTGGGCTCGGACCAGTACGAGGTGCGCCGCTGGACTGGGTGGTACCGCCACGGCACCCCCCGTGTCGTAGCACGGGGCAGGCTCTGGCGCTGCTGGTCCAGGCCTTCTTGGCGGTAACCAAGTGCTACGCCGCCGCTGGCGACGTAAAAAGGGGGCGGTGATTATGGCCGAATTGATCCCCATGACGGTGCCCGAGGTGCGACGGCTGTGATGCCGCTTGTTGTGGCAACGCTCCCAGAGCGATGAATTTACGGTACGGTGGTCGCGGTGGAGACGGCGGCATCAGGCCCGGGCCTGGCAATCCCATCACCGGCGACGACTACACAGCCTTTCCAATCATCTGCGGCTGTAATACTAGGCGCAGAAGTCATGGAAAGCCCGATGCTGGGCGTCCAGGAAGAAACCCTCCACCTGGTCCTCATCACTCACCCGGGAGTATCCCACTGCTCTCATCTCTATCTCCATCCGGCTCGCCTCGGTCAACACCTACTCCACCACGGTGCTGCTTCTCCAAGTACTCCTTCACCGCCTCGCCAGGTTCGGCGAGGAATATCCTCACTTCCGGCGGAAAGTCCGATGATGTTTCTTTGGTATCCATCGTGTTCGACGATCGCGCCAATTCGAGGCGTACCTTGATTAGCCGATGATGTGTAAGGCTCATTGCCAGAGCATTGCCACATCAGGTTTTCGCGATGGCAATGCCGGCATATCCGTATGATTGGTTAATAACCCGGGCCAGCCTGGACGGCGTTGCTCATTCCGTTGCGTCCCCAGGAGACCTCACCATCGGCGACGTCGGGGACACCGATGCTGACCGACCGTCTACTTGCCGAGGCCGAAACCGGTGCAACATAGCCTGGATGCCCCACACATCCTGGTTTTGGAGCATCGGACGGCCTGTTTATTCGGACCCGGCAACATTACGCCGACAGAAACACGATACGCCGCCCTCGACCGGGAAGCTGATCTGGGGGCAGGTCTCTACAGCGATGCGCCCGGGCGTGGGTACCAACGGGCGGGTGCATACTCCGTCTACAATCCTCGCGAGCGAGTACCTTGGCGGGCCATAGTCAACGGGGCATCCAACCTAAGCCCGTCGAGTTCGGAATACAGGGCCATCCACTGTGTGATAGCTCCTTGTGGACTCCGAATTCGGTCGAATAAAACGTCATCGAAGCCGGATCAGTCCGATATAGACCGTTGCTGTCGTGGTGCTCGGCAAATAGCCCACGAAATGTTTCGCCACTGCCCAGCCATTCTTGATCCAAATTACGACCCGGATCCAATTGGCACCGTGGTGTACGCCAGTGGTTGATGCATTCAGAGGTGCTGGCAACCTTGGCCGTTGACTTTGTTTATTGCTGAGCTATGTCAATTGCCACATGCTCTGACGGCCCGAGGCCGCCACCTGGAACGCATCTCCAAGATCCGTTCAGCCATGAATAACACATGCCGATCTCACGACCGTCCATCCGTTGACCAATCGTCGAACGCCTCCCGGTTTTTGCGATTGGGCAGCGTCGCCCCACATTCCCACCGCCTCAAAGTTCGCTCGTCGACACCCAAATTACTCGCCAGTTGGGTTTGGCTCGAACCAACGGCTCGGCGGACTTTCCTGATTTCTTTACCACTCATTGCCGGCGAGTGGAGCGGGGCTTTGAATTTGACCTGTATTGCGCCCGTGGCAAAGGCAGCAGAGCGCCCTCCCACGTCTCCACCATTCCCAGCTAAATTGCCGGTCACAGCCGGCCGCATTGTCGCGGTCCGCCATCGTCAGCATCGACGAGCAGCAGTCTGATTTGGGCAAAAGGCCAACGATCGAGCGCCGATCCAAATCCACGTAGACGACCTCGAGCGCCGCCCGTAACAATCGGTTCCGACGACTTGCGGGCGACCCTCGCCCTGACTAGTTCGTCGCACCAAACTCGGGTTGACGCCGGCCCGGTTTTGCGAATAACTCAGTCCTGTTAGCTCGCCAACGTCGTCATGGAATCGATCCGAGACTCGCGCTCCAAGAATGCCCAAGCTTCGTGTTGCTGTTGCTCTCCCAAAACGTCAGCTAGCCAAAAGGCCTTGGAGAGTCCTTTACGAAAGGGCCCGCACACCCGGGATTATCGTTTGTTGGAAAGCGTCCAACTCAGCCCGCGGCATATCGTAACCTCCCTCCTGGGTGTGGGTGGGAAAGATGAAGACGTGGTCGATACCCGCTTCGTCTCTGGCCCGCTCCAGTCTGGCCAAGCACTCCCCAGGTGTGCCGAACAAGCCGAAGGCGTCGCATATTTCGGCCGCCTCGGCATCGCCGATGCTTTCGGGGATGAAATCGTCGGCCAGGGCGATGCCGGCCGCGCGCAACCAGAAGAGGTTGGAATCGCTGGGGTATTTCAGGTAAGGCTGGCCGGGACGGAACCACTGTTGGGGAAAACGGCGGGCTGCCGGGCCATCATTCGACACCGTCGTTGGAGTGATGAAGATCGTCTGGAAACCGTCGAGGTTCCGTCCGGCCCGCGCCGCTCCGATTTCCAGTCGGCGGCGTGCCGCTTCCACCGCTTTGGGGTGAAGGCTGACCAGCAACAGCGCGCCGTCGGCAACTTCCCCAGCCAACTCCACCATCCGTGGACCGGCGGCGGTCATGAATACCGGTGTCGGCGGGTCGCTCCAATTACGCAGCCGAGTTTCGACTCCGTTGAATTCCACCCGCTCACCCCGCAGCAGGCGGCGAATGGTCATGACGGCCCGGCGCATGGCCTCCACCGTAGCCCGGGGCCGGCCAATATTGCCGACGGAGAGGTAGCCGGGGCCCACGGTCAGGCGTACCCGCTCCGGTGCGACCTCCTCCAGCGAGTGGGCCAGCGCGGCCAATACCATCGAATGCCGCGTGACCGGGTTGCTGGTCGCAGGGTACAGAGTGAGCCCGGAGGTCCGCTCGGCAGCCAATGCCAAGGCAAGAAAAACGTCCCGCCCACTGTGCTGGTGGTCGTGGACTCCAACACCGGAAAATCCGGCGTTTTCACATTCCGCGATGAAATCGGCGGTCTCTGGCACCGGCAGCCCGACGGGCACCCTGATATCCACTTTCATCGAACACTCCTACTGTTCCGACCAAAGATGGGCGAATCGGCTGGCCACCACCTGATCATAGGCTACGTGGCCGGAGAGCAGGCCGATATTGCGGGAGAATTCGTTGAGGTTGGCTACTGAATCCGGAGAGATTCCGGCGGAGTAATAGGGAGCGTCGCGCCGGACCAGGTCCTCGATCAATACGGCCTCATCGGGCGGGAACAGCCGCTGGCCGACCCCGGCAGCCAGGGACGGATCGGCCCCCAGCGCCCTTTGCGCTTCCACTACCGCCCGCACCGCTGCCTCTGCTGCGCCAGGAGAGTCTTCAATCAGCCGGTCAGAGGCGACCAGTGCGGGGAAAGTGAAGTCCCTCGCCGCCAGCGGACCGAGGCCTCGCCGCGGGTCAAGCACGACGTTTCCTATCCCGCTCCGCACCGCCATTTCGGCACCCATCGCGTTGGCCCAAAATCCATCGATTATCCCCTCCTCCAGAGCTTGGGCGGCATGGACGCCGAAGGACACGCCGGGCGTGTCGCTGCCGGGTACCGGAGCCAGCGCCACGCCGTCCCGCGCCGGGTCCACGCTCGCTTCGGCCAGCAACCGACGCAGCGCGGCGTCAGGCCCGGGGGCCGCTCCGATACGCAAACCTTTGACCGCTGCAACGTCCCCAGGGCGAACCCCCAGGTCGGAACGCAACACCAGCAACCAGAAGGTATGCTGGGACAGAGCAGCCAGCAACTTGGCGCCCTGCCAGCCGGGGAAGGCCGACAGAGTGGCGTGGGCGGGACCGGCCACGAAGTCGACTCGGCGGTCCCGCAACGCCGCCATGGCCCGGCCCACCGGGAAGAGCATCTCCAAATCCACATCTATTCCCCGAGCCTGGAAGAACCCGAGCTCTACGGCGGCAACCGCCGGAAAATAGGAGTTGGACACCAGGTCGGGTACTGCGATGCGCATTCGAAACGTCTCCTGGCGCCCGGCTGGGGATCAGGGTGCGCCGTCAGGCCAAGTTTACCACCGGACTGGTATCCAGTATCCTCTGCGAGAGCGCCACCGAATTAGAACAGGAACATGCAACAACGGACGCGCCAGGGAACAGATAGGCGCACTCCAAGCCCAGCGACTGAAAGGACAGCAACCTGGTGGAAATTGCGCCGCGCCGGTTCCCAACGACAGCTTCACGGAGGTTGACGATATGTACAACAAACCAATGCTCAGCCTGGAACAGGCCCAAAACGCCATTACGGCCATGATCGCCGATTTCAACCGGGACCCTAACCGGCGCAAGGTCGATATGGCGGTGGTGGACGATGCCGGAAACCTGCTGGCCTACGCCCGGATGGACCGGTGCCTGAGACCCACCTTCGCTATTCGCAAGGCCTACACATCCGCAGTCCGCTCCATGGATACCGCTGCTTTCGCCGAGCAACTCAGCAGTTCGGGCCGGTCGCTTGAGTCCTTCGGGGATCCCCAGTTGATAGCTATACCGGGCGGAGTCGCCATTTCCCACGATGGGGCGGTCGTAGGCGCCATCGGCGTCGGAGGCTTGCCCAGCGGGTTCGACGGCGGAGTCGCCATTTCCCACGATGGGGCGGTCGTAGACGAGGCCATCGCCAGAGCGGGAGCAGCAGCGCTGGGAATCTAACGGCGACGGGGTCCACCACAAAGCGCCTGCGATGGCGCAAAGACAAGCATCGACTGTCGGTTCAGCACCCAGAATGGTTGGACCAAGCCGCGTCGTATCTATCTCGATCATTTCAAGATTGATTGCTGGGCTGCGTCATCGGTACGTGCTCAATCTCGGGTGACGTCCGGTCGTCTCACGACTCGCCACGTGCTGACCATGCAAGTGGTGTAGGAGGCGTCATCCTTATCGAGGTGGTTTAGGGTGCGGCCTCCAGGATGTTGGCTGCCGGTAAGGTCTCGGTGTCGAGGTCGTTGGCGACGGTGACGTAGCGGCGGCCTTCGGCCTATTCCTGGTATTGCTCCGCCGGCACTGCACCCACCGGGCGACGGGTCGCCTCCGGGTTGGGGAAGATGCCCACCACCAGCACCGGCCGGGCTTCTCGGAGGAAGTCCAACATCACCGTCCATGCCGCGCTTGCGTAGCAGTTCCGACAAGTTCATGCCGCCCCTGGCCACTGCGGTCTTCCTTCCTCGGGTTTGTTGTTCCGACAAGGAAGACCGCGGTGGCTGTCTTCATGCCAGCCGGTTCCTGTTTTGCGACCTCCGGGAACGCAACGCCCAGGCGACAGTGGTTCAATGGCTTGGGCACCGTAGGGAAACAAGAAAGCGGCACCCCTTGGAAAACTAAATATAAAATATTGGCAGACCCAATTTTGAACGTTAACATCGCGCCACTGTGCTTTGGCGGGAACAGGGCATTAATACGGATATTTTCTCTTTATTCGTACTCATAATATAAATTACTAATCATAATCCGTAATCAAATGTAGATACGACAGAGGAGATGCTGCCTTGCGACCGTCGCATACAAAGCCGGTCAGATCGCCCGTGCAACACGTTCAGCCTCGCCGCAGAGGAGATTTAACACCATGCTACGTCGTCCATCATCTCTACTGATGCCATTGACCGGCGCGCTTTTGGCGCTGGCGCTTCTGGCGACATCCGCCTGCGGAGGGGCTGAAGCGCCCCAGGAAACGGGGACTGCCCCAGCCGGGAGTGGCGACAGCGCCGCCGCCAGCCCGGCCCAACCGCAGGCGCAGTCGCAAGCCCAAACCCAACCGCAGGCCCAACCGCAAAGCCAGGCTCAAACCGCCGCCGAGCCAACCGCCACCAGTCCTCCGCAGCAGGCGGCGGCCACTCCCACTCCTCTGCCGGCGGCGCTGCCTTCGGAAGTGGTCGCCAATCCCATCACCAAGGAAATCTATCCCGACGCGCAATGGGGCGGCATCCTGCGGCGCGGCGGTTACGGCGACCCGGCCCATTATGACCTGATGCAGGTTTCCAGCGTCGTCAACTCATTCAAACAGATGATGCTGCTCAACAACGTGCTTCGTTATAACCCCATAGATGCCGGCAAAACCATCATCCCCGACCTGGCCACCAGTTGGGAAGTTTCCGACGACGGCACGGTATGGACCTTCCCGCTGCGGGAGGGTGTTCCGTTCCACGACGGGACCATATTGAACGCCGATGATGTGGCCGCGTCCTGGTCAAGGGTCATCGACCCGCCCGGCGGAGTAATCAGCGCCCGCCAGGGTCTCTACACTCCCTTCGAGCCGACCATCCAAGTGGTCGACCCGCTGACGATCCAGTTCACCTTCGGCAAAGCGCCACCGCTCGATTATGCCCTGAACGCCTTTGCGCTGGAATGGCATGGCGTGTTCCCCAAGCCGTTCCTGGAAGCCAACCACTACGACCTGAAACTGCACGGGTCCGAAGCCCCCGGCACCGGCGCCTTCCGGTTCCTGGAACACCAGGAGGGCGAAGTGTGGAAGAACGAGCGGTTCCCCGACTACTGGAACGAGGGGCTGCCCTACCTCGACGAGGTATGGACCTATCCGCTGGGCAACAGTTCCACCCGTTCCGCAGCTCTGATTGCCGGCAACGTCGAATTCTCCCAGACCATCGACCCTGCTGCCTACGAAATACTGAAGAACGATGACCGTTACGAGGCGCAGCCCTTCTCGTCATATTCCTACGGCGCGGTCTGGTTCAACACCGACAAAGAACCCTGGAACGACCCGAAAGTGCGGAAGGCCATGTGGCTGGCCATCGACCGCGTAGCCATCCACGCCGTGCTCAGCGAGTATGTCTTTGGCTATACCGGAGGCACCGGGTGGACCTTCCAGGACCAGGCTTTCCAACTGCCGCGAGCGGAGATTGACACCCGGATGGTGTTCGACCGGGAAGCCGCCGAAGCCGAGGCCAAGCGGCTGATGGAAGAGGCCGGCTACAGCGAGGGCATCAAGAACGTTGACCTGATGCAGCGCGACCCGGCCAGCGCCTTCTACACCGCGGGAGCCCAGTTCGTGCAACTGGAGTTCAAGCGGATTCTGGGTATCGATTCGACCATCCGCCCGGTGGCTTCGGCAGTGTGGTTTGAGGAGATGGCCAACCGCAACTTTGACATTACCCTGGGAGCCACCGCCGCCCCGTTCATTGACCCGTCGGCCTACCTGAACACTTTCTACAACTGCGAAGGCGGCGAAAACTACTCCAACTACTGCAACCCCGAATTTGACGCCATCATGTCTCAAGTCGATGCCGAACCCGATTTCGACAAGCGCTATGACCTGGTGCAGCAGGCCGCCCAGATCCTTGACGAAAACCCTCCGACCGTAGAGTTCTGGTACAACCGCACGCTGGCCGCCTGGCGCACCTGCGTCCACGGCATTGAAGGCAAACACGGCGCCTTGGTGCATAACCTGGACCGCATGGACACCGTGTGGATGGATGACGAGTGCCAGCAGTAGCACTCCAGACAGGGGCGGGTTTCAAACTCGCCCCTGCGACGCCTACCGGCAATAAGGGAGCCAAACCACCACTCGCGCATCCGAATATTCAACATTGACATCCGCAATGGCAGTGCCTACAATCCCCGCAGTCGGTTAGGGAACCGTTTTTTGCCTTCTCCAACGCGCTGACGCATTATATCGCTTTCAGCAATACAGCGCATGGAGCATTATTGCCTGACAAGACATAAAATGCGGCGAATCACGGCTCTACGCATTGCAGATGCTCACGCCGGCTAATCTTTCGCAGCAACAGGCTAAGGAATGCCTGTGGAGGTCAATTGAAACCGAAGCGAATCATGACATTGCCCGCCATGGCGCTGAGCGGCCTGCTCACGCTAATCCTGCTAGCCGCCGTGGCTTGCGGTGGGGCTGGCTCCCCCGCTGAGGACACCGGAGCGTCCGGTTCGAGCGCTGCGCCCAGCGCAGGAACAAGTTCCGGAGCAGCATCCGGCAGCGGGTCCGGCTCGGGGGCGCAACCGCAGGCTCAACCCGCCGCAACCCATGTCCCCCCGACACCGCGGCCGACCACCGCGCCGGACGCTACGCCGACGCCACTCCCCGCAGCCCTGCCGTCGGAGGTGCTGTCCAATCCCGTGACCAAAGACGCCTACCCGGACGCGCAATCAGGTGGCGTCCTGCGGAGGGGCGGATACGTTGACCCGGCACACTACGACTTGATGCAGGTGTCCAGCGTTTCCAACTCTTTCAAGCAGATGATGCTCCTGAACAATCTGCTGCGCTACAACCCCTTGGATGCGGGCAAGACCATCGTGCCGGACATTGCTACCAACTGGGACGTTTCCGATGATGGCAAGGTGTGGACCTTCCCGCTGCGTGAGGGCGTCCAGTTCCACGATGGCAGCATTATGAACGCCGATGACGTGGCAGCATCCTGGTCGCGGGTGATTGACCCACCGGCCGGCGTGGTCAGCGCACGCAAGGGACTGTACGACCCCTTCAGCCCATCAATTCAAGTGGTTGACCCGCTGACGGTTCAGTTCACCTTTGGCAAAGCGCCTCCGCTGAACTACGGTCTCAACGCCTTCGCTCTGGAGTGGCACGGCATCTACCCCAAGGCGATTCTGGAAGCCAACAGCTACGATTTGAAAGTCGGCGGACAGGCAGCTCCCGGCACTGGCGCTTTCCGGTTCTTGGAACATCAGCAAGGGGAAGTCTGGAAGAATGAGCGGTTCCCGGACTATTGGAACGAAGGGCTGCCGTACTTGGATGAGGTCTGGACCTACCCCCTAGGGAACAGCACCACCCGCTCGGCGGCCCTGCTGGCCGGCAACGTGGAATACGCCCAAACCGTGGACCCGGCAGCCTACGAGATTATGCTGAACGACCCCAAATTCGAGGCGCAGCCCTTCTCGTCCTACTCTTACCTGGCGGTGTGGATGAATACCGACCGAGAGCCGTGGAACGACCCCAAAATCAGAAAGGCGATGTGGCTGGCGCTGGACCGGGATGCAGTCCATGAAGTGGTTGGCGAGTGGCTGTTCGGCTACAAAGGGGGCACGGGCTGGACCTTCCAGGACCAGCAGTATCAACTGCCCCAGGAAGAAATCGACAAGCGGCTGGTGTTTGACCGTCCGGCCGCCGAAGCCGAAGCCAAACGGCTGATGGCAGAGGCCGGCTACGGTGATGGCATCAAGAATGTTGACTTCATGCAGCGCGACCCCACCAGCGCTCACTATTCGGCGGCAGCCCAGGTCGCTCAGTTGCAATTCAAGAACATCCTGGGCATCGAGTCGGAGATTCGCGCGGTGGCGTCGGCGGTCTGGTTTGAAGAACTGGCGAACCGGAACTTTGACATCACCCTGGGCGGCATCGCTTCGCCGTTCATCGACCCGTCGGCCTACCTGAACAGTTTCTACCGGTGCGGCGGCGGCGAGAACCACTCCAACTACTGCAACCCGGAGTTCGACGCCATCATGGACCAGGTGGACGGCGAGGCGGACTTCGACAAGCGGTACGACCTGGTGCAACAGGCAGCGGAGATCCTCGACGCGGACCCGCCGACGGTTGAGTACTGGTACAACCGCACCCTGGCGGCGTGGCGCACCTGCGTCCACGGCATAGAAGGCAAGCACGGCGCACTGGTGCACAACCTGGACCGGATGGACACCGTCTGGATGGACGAAGAGTGCCGGCAGTAACGAGATGGACCTGGGGCGGGTTTAACCCCGCCCCACCGAAACCGGAACGGGAGTGCTTGGCGACAACCCGGCACGCTATCTGCAACTTGTGGGGCCGGTCAAAACTGACTAATGACAGAAGGCCGGATTGACGGATTAGAGGACAATCAACCGGGGAAGGGGCCGTATGCAAAAGTACATTCTGCGCCGCGTGCTGCTGGCGATTCCGGCGATAATCGGGTTGACCATCATCATCTTCCTGGTGATGCGAATCCTGCCGGGGGACGTGCTCACCGTGATGTTCGGCGAAGAGGGAACCCTCCAGCTCAGCGAGGAAGACCGGCAGCGCATCATCGCCAGCCTGGGGTTGGACAAGCCCATCTACCTGCAGTACGTGGACTGGCTCCAAGACATCGTGACGCTGAAACTGGGGCAGTCCTTCTGGCGCTCAAGCACGGTGATGGACCTGATCATCAACCGGGGGCCCATCACGCTGGAAATCGCGATCATCTCGGTGATTCTATCGTGGGTAATCGGGCTGCCGGTGGGCATACTGGCGGCGATGAAACGGAACAGCGCGCTGGACTACGCTGGGAGGTTCTTCTCGATACTGTTCCTGGCGATACCGAATTTCTGGTTAGGCACCGTGATCGTGTTGACCTTGGTGCTGACCCTTGAGTGGAAAGCGCCGCTGGGGGTGATCAACATATGGGAAAACCCGTGGGAGAACCTGCAAATCGTGTGGGGGCCGGCGCTGGTGCTGGGCCTGGGGCAGGCGGCGTACGTCTGTAGAATGGCCCGGTCGGCGCTGCTGGAGACCATCCATGAGGACTACATCCGCACCGCGCGCTCCAAAGGCTTGGCGGAGCGCATGGTCATCATGCGCCACGCTCTACGCAACGCCATTATGCCAGTCATCACCCTCTCCGGCGTGCTGCTGGGCTTCCTGATTGGCGGCTCGGTGGCGGTGGAACAGGCTTTCGGGGTGCCGGGGCTGGGGCGAACGCTGGTGGCGGCCTTCTTTGAACGAGACTATGTGGTCATTCAGAACCTGGTGCTGCTGTACGGCCTCATATTCGTGCTCACTAATTTGCTGGTGGATATTTCCTACGCCTGGATTGACCCGCGCATTCGGTACAGCTGACTCGGCAGACGCACAGGAGCATAATCGTGGCACAGGCAAACTCCACAACAACTGCCGGCGATGTCCTGGCACAGCAAGAAGTATCCCGCAGCAGGGGCTGGTGGTGGGTCATCATCAACTTCAGCCAGCGCAACCCGATGGGCGCCGTCGCCGGAGTAGCCATCGTCGTCATCGTGGCCATCGCCATCCTTGCGCCTTTCGTAACGACGCACCATCCGACAGAGGAGGCGGACTTCAGCGCGCTGCGGGAACCGCCCAGCGGGGCGCACTGGATGGGGACGGACGATATCGGGCGCGACCTGTACAGCCGGGTGGTGTACGGCGCGCGGGTCTCGCTGTTCGTTGCCCTGATTGCGGTGCTGGTGGGCGACCTGATCGGCGCGGCCTGGGGCGTTGCCACCGGATATATCGGCGGGCGGTTCGACATATACAGCCAGCGCTTCCTGGAACTGATGATGTCCTTTCCCACGCTGATACTGGCGATGATACTGGTGCTGGCCATGGGCGCCGGCGTCTGGACGGTTATCGTCGCAATCAGCATTACACGTATTCCGCTGTCCGTGCGGGTGGTGCGTTCGGTAACCTTGAGCGTCAAGGAGTTTGCCTACGTGGACGCGGCGCAGGCCATCGGCGCGTCCAGCAGTCGGGTGATGATCCGGCACATCGCGCCGCAATGCGTTGCGCCCTGGCTGGTGCTGGCGACGGCGCACCTGGGGTCGGTGATCATCCTGGAAGCGTCCCTCGGGTTCCTGGGCGTAGGGGTGCCGCTGCCGACGGCGACGTGGGGGAATATGCTGGGCGGGCCGGTGGCTGCCGGGCTGATTCCGCGCTGGTGGATGGTAATGTTCCCGGGCCTGGCGATCACCATCACGGTGCTGGCGTTCAACCTGTTCGGCGACTCCATCCGTGACGCGCTGGACCCCAAGCTGCGGGGCCGGACCTAGTCCTCCCATCGCAGCGGTCGATTCCAGTTAGAGTGGCACAGACCTCGGCTACTTGGGGAGCCATCGGCGGTTGGCGTCGATGGCTTCGCAATTTCCGGTTGTGGCTGGTGCTGGGACTGGTCATCGTCATCCTGCTTGTGGTATGGACATTCCGGGCGTTTCAGGTTGGGCCGTTGCTTTTCCCGCCACCGGAGGCGACCGCGGACTTCCGGATGGCGGATGCGCCCGGGGACTGGTCATCCATAAGACGCGGAGCCGAGGGAACCGGGTGGGCGCCGGGGCCGGCACTGGCGGGTCCGTTCAAGACGCTGTGGGAGGTTGAAACGCCGGGGGTGATGATGGCTACTCCGGCAGTGGTTGGGGAGCGGGTATTCATCACGACCGAGGACGGAGTGACAGCGGCGCTGGAGAAAGGCAGCGGAGAAAGGCTGTGGAGCTATGACGTCGGCTCACCCTCGGACAGCGCGCCGGCGGTCGCGGGGGATGCCATCTACGTGGGATCGCGGAACCATCGCCTGCTGGCGCTGCACCAAGAAGACGGTCGGTTGGTCTGGGAACGGAACCTGGGCAACATCGTGCTGGGTTCCGCCATCGTGGTGGACGGGACAGCGTACATCGGATCGACCAACGGGGTGCTGGAGGCGCTGGACGCGGCGACGGGAGAACAGCGGTGGTCGGCGAAGGCGAACGGTTGGGTGGTGGGACACCCGGCGTCGGACGGCGCGGTGGTGGCGGTGACGTCGCTGGGAGAGCGGTTTATAACGGTTGAACCGGATACGGGACGGCGGCGGCTGGTCTTCTACTCGGGAACGCCGGTGGTGGGCGGGCCGGTGATTGCCGACGGGCGCGCGTATTTCGTGACCAATCGCGGCGGGGTGTGGGCCGTGGCCCCGACAGCGGTGAGCCGTCCGTTCAGCCGGTTTGCGTACGTTGCCAAGTTCAATTTTTTCTACTGGCGGCTGCTGAGCACGCCGCCGCAGCAGACGGGCACCATCTGGGTGGGCTCAGCGCGGGGGCGGGTAAAGTTCAGCCCGGCGTACGCTGCGGGGAGGTTGTTTATCGTCAACGAGGCCAACGTGGTAACGGCCTTTGACGGCGCAAGCGGAGCAGCGTTGTGGCAGACCGAGCTGGAGCAGGAGGTAGTCGCCGAACCGGTGGGCGTCGGGGGTACACTGATAGTGGGCACGGTGGACGGCGCGCTCATCGCGCTGGACGTTACCGACGGGACGGAAACGTGGCGGCATGATCTGGACGGCAGCCGGCTGTCGGCAGCGCCGGCCGTGTCGGGCGATACGCTGTACGCGCCGACCCAAGACGGGCGGCTGGTGGCTTTGTCCGGTTCCTGATGGCACTCGGAAGTTGACCCCAGCGGCCACCACGACACCGCTGATGCGTACACAGTTTGTCATTGCGAGGAGCGCAGCGACGCGGCAATCCCGCTGACTGAGAGACGATTCCCCCGGTGGCGGGATTGCCACGCTTCGCTCGCAATGACAGTTTGGGCGAAAATGGGTACGCAACGAAAAACCCCCGCCGGTTTTGGTCGGCGGGGGCATTATGCTTTCTTACGGTACGGTGTGGCGCCGCGCAGCCTAGCCCGGGTTGTGCCGCTGTACGAAATCCACGATCCGGGAATCCAGGCTCCCGGACTCGTCATCCAGAACGCCGGCGTCAGCGTAGGCGACGGCCAAGTGGGCGTCCCGCTGGATCTCTTCCCAGTCGGTTTCCAGCTCGAACTCGTCGCGCAGCTCTTCAAACAGCCGGTCCAGCGAATCCTTGTCGAACATATCCGTTTGTTACCTCCTCCTGTTGGTCGGCGACCTTGCGGTTCGGTCTCCCAGCGCCAAGCCGCCGACTGAAACAACGCCGAACCCTCCGGCCGGGCGTCAACCGGCGTTTATGGCAGCACGAGGTATATTACCTTCATTCGCCGCCGGGGGCAAGCATCCCCAGCCCGACTCAACGCCTTCCGGTTGTTCATTGCGCGGGCCTTGCCATTCCCGGCGCATAGTGGCAACCTTGCCGCCAACGCAACCGGCGCGGCCCAAGCCATGCCGTTACGGAGGGAATGATCATGACCACCAACCGACAAGATCCCAGCAAAGAGGAAGTCCTCGGCTACCTGAAGGACGACGTGAACTGGGGCCGCTGGGGTCCCGATGACCAGAAGGGCGCGGTCAACATGGTTGACGACGCCAAGCGTCTGCGGGCCGCCGGCCTGGTCAAGAGTGGGCGGGCTGTTTCGCTGAGCCGGGAGTTTCCCGTTACGCCGGCCCCCAACAACCCCACGCCGGCCATCCACTACATGAGGAAGGGGCCCCGCGAGCCGGGCGGCGGAATGTCCACCGACTACTACGGCATCTCTTATCACGGCACCGCCACCACGCACCTGGACGCACTCTGCCACGTCTGGGACCACAACGGGATGTGGAACGGCAAGAACCCCGACGATATGATCCAGTGGGATGGGGCCAAGTACGGCTCCGTAGAACACTGGAAGGAAGGCATAATCACTCGCGGCGTGCTGCTGGACGTGCCCAGGCATCGCGGCACCGACTACGTAACCCAGGAGACGCCCATCCACGCCTGGGAACTGCAGGATATCTGCGACTCCCAGGGGGTGCAGATGGAGCCGGGCGACGCCCTGGTGGTGTACGGCGGCCGCGAGAAGTGGAACGCCGACAGCAACGCCATCTGGGGCAGCGACCCGACTCAGAGGCCGGGCCTGCACGCCTCCTGTCTCAAGTTCATCCGGCAGAGCGACTGCTGCGTGCTGGTGTGGGACATGATGGACCACACCCCCAACGGCTACGACCTGCCTTGGTCGGTGCATGGCAGCATCTTCGCCTACGGCATCGGCTTGCTGGACAACGCCCTGCTGCAGCCCCTGGCCGAAGCCTGCGCCGAAGCGGGCCGCTGGGAGTTCATGCTCACCATCAATCCCCTGCGCGTGGTAGGAGGCACCGGCTCCCCGGTGAACCCGGTGGCGATACTGTAACCGACCCCACACCGGCGGCGGCTGAATGCCTTCTTGGCTGGAACAGATACAGGCATTGGTCGCCGCCGGCAGGTGGATCCCCGGTCGGCACTGACGGAGGTGTGTGACCTCCCTCGTAATTGTCGATGCGGTCCGCTATTAGGCACAAAAGAAACGGTGGTGATAGAATATTAAACATATGATCGAGATATACTTAGCTGCGTGGCCAATACGTCGTTGTCCAGTGTTGTTTTTATATTTTTGGCGGTGCTGACAACCCGACCAAGTGTGTAATACACCAACGCGGCTAAACCCATCCCAATCCACTTGGGAGTTTCGGTAAGCATGGCTGATCTCTGGTCGTTCAAGGGAAGCGTTAATAGGCAGCACGCCTTCGATTTTCTTTTGTGTGTCGTCGATATCATCGACGCAGCCAACGAACTGAAAAGGGCCGACGATAGTAATGCAGGTCTGCGGGCAATCTCAACCGCACGGCGCATATCGATCCCCCTGCGTAAGCTCCTTCTCGACGGCAACGGGTACCTGTTTCAGGAGTGCTTTGATGATCCGAGATTGCACCCTCTCAAACCTCCTGCACCTGAGGAGCGCGCGATCACCTTTTTGCAAAAATTCAAGAGACCCGCCATGACCCTCGGGTGGGCCAATGGCATACAAGAAACTATAGAAATTCCTGAGTATGAGCAAAGAACCGCGATACATCCGCTATATGGATTACACCATTGCGGAGGACAAGAGTTCGCCTTCGAGATGCCTTTCGACTACAACGCAGCCCCCGTGAAGTTCAAAGCTTGGATGAACACGAAGGTGCTCCAGGTAGACAGCATAAAATTCAGCGCTAAGGATCTGCTCAGAGAAGTCGCAAACAACGAGGGCGCACATATCG
>CBDANN010000007.1:0-593100 GCA_965197635.1 Dehalococcoidia bacterium | reverse complement strand
CAATCTCATCGAGGCGATACCGGAGGCGGACTGGACGCCCATCCCCTACTGGATGGACGGCGCTGCCGACGTGGCCGAAACCACCCACACACCTTTCCAAGGTGAGCCCGACGCCGCGCCGGCGCGGCTCATCGTCCGCAGGGTGAAGCCCACGCCCAACTCCCAGCTGGCCCTCTTGGCCGACTACAGCTATCACGGCTGCATCACCGATCGGGACGGGGACACCCTGGAACTGGACACTCTGGAACTGGAGGCCGATCATCGTCGCCACGCCGAGATTGAGAATGCCATCCGAGACCTCAAGTATGGTGTCGGACTGAACCATCTCCCGTCAGGCCGTTTCGCCGCCAACGCCGCCTGGTTGGCGGTCCAGCTGGGCTTTGTACACTCAAGCGGCGTAAGCCAGTGAGTCGAGCAACCTGTGGTACAGATTGGCTGGAAGTTTTTGAACGTCAAGTTCGGTGGCTCGACTTTGTACAACTAAGCGGCGTAGGCGAGAGAGTCGAGCATCAGGTGATATAAGGAGCTGGGGACTTTAATCAGTTCCGGCTCGGGCTCGGACGTCGCAAAAGTCCCGTGCCGCACCCAGATGTAACGTCTGACCATGGCGATGGCGTCGGCGCAGGAAGGACTGGTCTTTTCATACCAGGCGGTCGTGCGGGGTGTCATTTCAATCTGCTGCTGTCCGATGAGGACGTCGGCCATCAGCGTGACCACACTGAACCGGCCCAGGAGCGCGGGGGTAGTGCGCGCGCTGGCCAGTTCCGACCACTGGCGCTGGGTTTCCATGCCCAGATGGGCCCGTGCCTCGGCAAAGGTGACCTCGACCTGCGAGCGCAGCAGATACCACTGGAGTAGGTGCCGGGGTTCCGCCGCGGTGTCGGTGCATAGCAAGGCACACGGTCTGAGGCGACCTTCGAGGTTTTTGATCACGACCCAGCGCGTGGCAAGGGGCGGCGGCCCGCCGTGGTACCACACCGCCCGGTCCGAGGTCAGTTCGACCGTGGTGGTATTGCCGTCGGATCCGGTGGCGAGGTAGGTGGTCCATTGGGTAGCGGGGTCGTCCAGCACCGCGGTGGGACTGGGCAGACGCGCTCCGACCACCCGTGGTCGCCCGATCTGGCCGGGCCGCCGCGCTGGCGCGGGCTGGTACAGGGATGCGTCCTTGCGCAGTTTGGCGACGACGACAACGGGCTTCGACATACCCTGGCAATGCCGCAGGAACTCCCGCTTGGCGTAGCCGCCATCGGCCACCACCACCAGGTCCCGGTCCGGTAGCCAACGGCGCAGGCAGGTCAGCATCTGCCGAGCATAGTCGGTGACCATCTGGTGTCGTCGGCCTTTGCGCCGGTCGTAGCGGGCCGACGGCGCCAACGCGGTCATCAAGGGCAGCGCCCAATGCCGACCCACCCCACCGATGTGGGTCAACAACATCAGGCTCACCCATTGCAGTCCAGGGGTCATCACCGTCTGGTCGTCGGTGGAACGTACGGGATCACGGTACCGCCCCTTGGCCGCAATCTTCCGCCCCCAGCGCCGTTCCAGGGTTTCGTCAATGCCGAAAACCAGCGGCCCGTCGGACGAACCAAGACGCCCGACCACCAGCAGCAACAGCACTCGGCTCAGCTGCAACGACGACCACCTGGCACGGTTGAGCACCTGATGGTAGATGGCGAAATCTCCGTGCTGCCCAATTCCCAGGATGTTCAGGGCGGAGGACACGGTGCGTTTGCCGGGAGACCGGATCGCGCCAATCGCCAAGAGTCGGGCTTTACGCCAGGTCCGGGGGTCAAACAGGTGCTCAAAGGGCAGCAGCAGGGATACAATGACTGCGGGCAGGGTGGGCATATTCGACCTTTTGTGATGATTTGGTCGAGCTTACCCTGTCCTTATAATTTGTCTAGGTTTTGTACAAAGTCGAGGTTCGGCGGCCGACAGTGGAAAACCCTCCGACGCCAGCCACCGGTGGCGACGCACCAAGGCGATGGCATCTATGAAGGTTGGCGACGGTTTGGCGTACCATGCCGCCGTGCGCGGGGCCATGGGCCGTTGTTGCTGCAACCGGTGAGCCGTCAGGACAATCCAGGAGAAGAGCCCCATCAGGACCGGGGTAGTGCGAGCGCTGGCCCGGTCGGACCACTGGCGCGGGGTCGCCACGCCCAGGTGAGCCCTGGTTTCCATGAAGGTGACCTCCAGTTGCCAGCGCAGCACAAACCATGCCAGGATCTGCGCTGGGTCAACGGCTGGGTTGGTGCAGAGCAGGGCTTGGGGGTCGAACTCGCCATTGGGGTCTCGCACCAGGACCCAGCGCAGTGGTACGGGCGGTTGGCCGGTGTGATACCAGAGTGCGGTTTGCGAAGTGATTGCCACCGCACGGGTCGTGTGGTCGTACCAGGCCACTGCCGTCCGGTCCCAAGAGGTGTCGTCATGGTCCAGGAGCGCTTGCAGTGTGGGCAAGCGAGCGCCCTGCACGGGTGGACGCCCGGTCTGGCCGGGCCGACGGGCTGGCGCCGGTGCGTCGAGGCCAGCATCCAACCGCAATCGGGTTATGCAGGTAACGGGTTGGGGCAGCGATTGGCAGCAGTGGAGCCGGTCCAGAGCCTGCCCCGTGCGACGCTACGGGGACGGCGTAACTACTATCGCCCACCAGTACCAGGGAACGGTGGGGCAACCAGCGTGGTTCGGCAGGCTCACCATGAGCGGGATTGCATGATCATCTGCTGGGCCCGATCGGTGAGCTTTTGGTGCGGGCGTCCGCGCTGGCGATAATATCCGGCCGAAGGCGCCAAAGCGGTCAGCACCGGCCAAGCCCAATAGCGTCCGGCCCAGGGGACGTGGCCCCGCCACCTCAGGCTGACCCAGCGCAAGCCGCTGACCTTGACCAGATAGCGGCGGCTGGAGCGCACCGCATCGCGGTAGCTGCCCCGGGCTTTGATTTTAGGGCCGCCGCGTCGCTCCACGGTTTCCCGATTGGTAAATGGCTCGTATGCCGAACACCAGGGGACCATCGCCCGGGTCCAGCTGCTGGATTAGCAGCGTCAGCAGGACCTGGGATACCGGCAGTGGCGACCACACCGCTCGATTGAGCACGTGATGATAGCGGGCATAGTTGCGGTCATCGCGGTGGCCCATGACGCGGAGCGCCGCGGCTACGGTGCGCGGGCCGGGAGCCAGTATCGCGCCGACCAGCCGAACCTGGACTTTGATCCAGGTTCGGCTTGGGAACCGCGTTGCCAAGGGAGTGAGCACGGGTAAAATAACATCCGGCAGGGTAAGCATGGTTGGGCCTTATTGTGGAAATCGGGTCAGGCCAGCTTACCCTGGTTTTATAATGTGCCTAACTTTTGTACAAAGTCCAGATTAGTGAATCTTTGGGTTAACCGAACCGGTACCGGAGGCGCCCAAGCGTCGTTGAGCATGGCCCAGCACGGATCTCGTGCTGGAAACCGCAGCCGTGGCTACTTTCTTGGACGATGTTGTTGCAGTCCGGGGTGGTTTCAAAATCAAGTAAGTGCTACACCTGCCGTGGTTGGCAATCTTTATGGCTGCGCACTTCCTCAGCGACTTGACCCCTCGGTTCACCGTAGTACGGTCAATGCCCATGTGTGTCGCGATGTCTGATTTGTCGATCGGCGTGGCTTGCCAACCGTTGTTGGTCACCGCGTCATCGATGTAATGAAAAACAGCTCGGGTACTGCCGCGGGCGGGAATGTCGGCGTAGTTGAATCCCTGATGCTCCTTGAGAGGCATCGGCGATGTGCCGTTGCTGGATCCGTAGCGGCAATACGTTCCCTGGCTATTTCGCAGTACCGCGGACTCTTCTCGATGCCGATGTAGGACCTGCCCTCGTGGATCGCGGCAACCGCGGTGGTTCACTGCCCATGAAGGGATCTAACACCGCCCTGGCCGACGTTGCGCGGACCGCACGGCGCGGTAGGCCTTGCGGAAACGACGGTAAGTTCTCGATCCACGGCCTCTTTTCCTGGTCAATGCGCCAGACGTCATCGTCCTCGTATCCGGACGCCAGTCGGAACTTCGGCTTGGCAATGAGGTAGATGACCTCGTAGGTGGGCAAAAAAATATCCGGGGTTAAAATTTGTTCCCCCGGACCGATGCCAGCTGACTGCCTGCCGAAGGGGAAACCCCTCCATGATGTCCATTCGGGATTGGAGGAGGCCGCCTTGCACCCGAGGCTTGTGGTTGTAGAAGATAGCGCCGTCCGGTTTCAGGACGCGCGGCATCTCGGAAATACACTGCTGCTGCCACGCCACGTACTCATCATGCGGCGTATCGTCGCTGTGGCAGTCGTAGCCATCCCAGCGGCGGATTCCTTTGCCGCAACTGTCGCGTAGGTTGTAGGGCGGAGAAGTGACTACCAGATCGACAGACTCAGCGGGCAACCGCGGGAGTAGTTCCAGGATGTCGCCCTGGTGGACCTGGTCAAGCCATTGGGTTAGGGATACTGAAAACCCCCGTATGTGGCGGTACGGGGGTGATTAGGGTGAACATGATATAATAATTTGTGCTTTTTCTTCCGGGGCCCGGACTTTTGCCGCGGTCCTTTGATGCAAGATTACAAGTCGGCGACCCTGATCACTTTGTAATCACCACCCGCGGTCGGCCCTTTCAATCTAGCGACCATTTCGACGTGCCCCTGGTAAACCCAATGACGAGGGGTGTCGTTCTTGACCCCCGTACTTCCTGCTTGCGGTAGGCAGGTCAATCAGCCCGTCAGTCAGTTCGCTAGGTCCATAGATAACGACCCCCTGGTCTTTGGGGGCGTCTCGGCGCTGGGTAGCAGTCCCGCTAGTGTCCTGTATTCGTAGTTCGCCGTATTACTTCAAGGCTTTCCGAGCGGATTGGAAAAGAGTTTTCTACTCGATACTGAGCGGCGCAAAGGCGGCGGTCGGCACTTTATATCCGGCGAACTACGAATACACCACACTAGGTCGGTCACGGTTTCGGCCTGGGGCGCGCCGATTCGTTCGGCAGCCATCTCCGCGATCTTGGCGCCGTCCGCTCCATCTGCCGGGAGCCGGTCCAGGGCGCTCATCAGGTCCTCCGTCGGCGTGCTTTTGGCTGATTTCGCCACTTGACCGGAGTTTCAGTTGATTACCCTAACTGCGCCCGGGCTTGTTTGTAGGCTTCCAGGATCTCGTCCAGCGTATGGGGCGAGCTGCCGGAGGCGATAAATGTCCCTACTTGTCTGGAATGCACCCAACTGCATGGGCCCGAGTCGCCCACGCAGTAGAAAACCTCGTCTCCAACTGGTTCAGCGATCCGGAGAAGCGAACGGAGTTTGGTCCGGCGACGCAGGCGGTCTTCTGGGTGGTCAGGACAACGCTCAAGGTCCGCCACCTCCGCTTCCAAATCGCCGACGTATTCCGCCGCCTGGTTTCGCGACCTGTGTATCGTGGCCGCCATGAGCTCTATGTCCGACGGGGTCATGCCGGCGTCTAACGCACCCTCGATGGCTCCGTGCAGCACGTCCATAGCCTGGTCTCGTGATTGCGCCATTTGTGTTTGATTACTCCGGGCGGATGGCTGCGGTTGATGCGCGATTAGGCTCGCGGGTTCGGGCCTTACGCTATGACGTTGACCAAGGCAACTAAACCGTTTGAGGCTTTTTCTGTGCGATCTTGGGCCGTTCAGTTGACGCTTCTAATCGATCCTGGGTGGCCTAGTAAAATTTCGTGCGATCCTGTGGGACGAAACGAATTTCTCGCCATCGGGCGGGATTGCAGGCCGGGAATCTCTTTAGATCACCCTCTTACGAGGTCAATTCCTATTCAAATGTTCGTTGCCAACAAAGATTGGAGCGGGCGATGGGATTCGAACCCACGACTTTTTGCTTGGGAAGCAAACACTCTACCACTGAGTTACGCCCGCTCAACGGAGGGCGATGGCTAGCAGGCCGTTCGAGGATGAGGGAAGCGTGACGAACGACGCTGGTAATATTATCATTGTGGACTAAACCGTTCATTAAGTTGTTTCGTTTGCAAAGCGAAACCCTGGTCAGGCGACCAAATTGGGATAGAACCTTGTTTCTCAGACAGCCTGCTGGGCATCGCGACATATATGCAGTTTGCCACAGGGCGGCGGAGAGGGCAAGACTTGGTGATTGTTTGTCAGGGCCTTTCCAAAGTCAGGTGGAGTTTAGCTCCAATCCACCGAAGAGATGAGTGTCGCGGCGGGTCGAAGGGGTAAGCAAGCGATCCTTTGCTTCTGGGATAATGGTTTTGAAACAGGAAACCAGCCAGAAACAGTGAGCACTCAATAGATGCTACCACGTAACCACCCCTACCGCATCCAGATCGCCTTCGACGATCACCGCCTGGTCAGCCATGCTGGGCTGATCCTTCGCCCGTCCTGGCGCGTCTCCCAGATCAACGTGGTTGTCCACCAGTTCACCCAGTCCCAAACGCCCAGCCAGCGTGGTCGGAAGCAGCATCCCAAATGGCGACCGGGATGCGGTCGGGCGGCTCAGGCGGTAGCATCTATTGGGTGCTACTGGTCTGGGGTTGTTTGGTGTCTCATCAACCATTATCCCCGAACGCAGGGGCACTTTCTAACCCCCTCAGCGCGCCGACAATCTCATCCTTTCGGTGGATTCGGGTTTAGCATACGGTCCGATCAGAATACCTCAGGTTCGCAATGCTCGCCGTCATCATCTCGGGGGCCGGCGCATCTTTAAGTCCGGCACGCGCGGTCCGTTGGCGTATGTCCGGAGTGCTCTCCAGCGGCCCTGGGCGTAACCACTTTGACGACCTGTTCATCATGGAACCCTTCGACGACCAGGCCGACGGGACCCACCAAACGGAATGGTCGGCAGGGCCGAAGTCTGAACCCAAGACCGACCGACCGACCAGATTGCAACCAAGAGAGAGAAATAGCGCATGATCGCAACCACGACCATCAAGCACCCACGCCGAGTCGCCTTCCTGGCCGTCGCTGCGGTAGCAATCACCGCGATGGCGTTGTTCACATTCGTCATATCGGCGTCGGCGCAGACCGAACCACAGAAAGCTGCAGTGACGGGTCTTGCGGCAACTCCAGGCTCCGACCCGGGGGAGCTGGACATCACGTGGGACATTCATCCCGACGGGCCCGACGAATACCGGGTCAGGTGGGCGCCCAACGGCGAGGGGTTTAAGCGCAACAGCAATACCAACTGGAACGCGTATCCCACAGTCAACAGCTACACGGTGACCGGACTTACCCCTGGGGCAACATACAAGGTCGCGGTGGCCGCCAGGTTCTACGGCGAGAGGAGGTCGGCCTGGAGCGAAGTGGTTACCGGTGTCGCCACACCCAGGACGACGTCGGATTACGCCGCGGAACGAGCGGACGCCATGTCTCTGGGAGACATCGCCGACACGGAGCCGACCAACCGGGACGATTTCGTAGATGATAATGATGCCATCAAGTACTACAGGTTCAGTCTGTCGGAGCGGCGCATGGTCAGGGTCCGCATCAGGGGGATGGACTACAACGCCAACCTCTATGTCGAAAGCACCGAAGGCGCGGTGATCGTCTCCGGTGAGAAGGAAGGCGGCAGCAAAGAGGTGCTCAACGTCACCCTCGAGGCCACCGGCGCGGATGAGTATTACTACGTCAGAGTAGAGGCCCAGGAGGCTGGCCGGATCGACTACACGTTCCGGTACCTCACGGAACCCATTGGCAGCGCCCCCACCTTCTCGGTAAACGGCGAAACGCGCGCCATGAACGAAAGCATCGGCGTCGTTGCCGTTGCAACGGCATCCAACATAGGCGCCGCGCTGCCCGCTGCAGCGGACACCGACGGCGATACCCTGACCTACAGGATGACCGGCACCGATGCCAAAACATTCGGCTTCAACGCCGGCAATCGTCAGTTGCTAACCAAAGTTGGCTCCACCTACGACCATGAGGCCAGGTCCAGTTACTCCGTCGCCATCTTGGCGGATGACGGCAATGGCGGGAGGGCGACGCTCGACGTCACCATCAGCATCGCCGATCAGGATGAGCCGCCGTTGGCACCGGCTACGAGGTTCAGGTGCGGGCAACCAATGATGAGGGAGACGGAGCCTGGTCAGATGCCGGAAACGTCACGGACTCGACCCAGGACGAAGCCCCCGTATTCACCGCTCTCAGTTCGGGTTTCTACCACCTGGAACGTTCAAGGCTTTTGAGCGCCAGTTTCGTTCACACCTGTGCCATTGCCACCGATGGAGCCGTCCACTGTTGGGGGTATGACTTTTACGGGCAGATCGAACCTCCCGCGGGCGCATACACGAGCATCGCGTCCGGCTACCACCACAACTGCGCCGTAGCCTCCGATGGTACACTGGCATGTTGGGGCCGGAACCAAACTGGGGCTGCCGGCCCGCCGGCGGGGACGTACAAGTCAATCTTCGCAGAACTGGGCGGGGGCCATTCCTGCGCTATCTCGACCGATGACACCGTTGCTTGCTGGGGATCAAACTCCGAAGGCGAAGCGACCTCACCGGAAGGAACGTACACATCCGTCGTGGTTGGCGCCAAGTATACGTGCGCCGTTGCCAGCGATGGAACGGTCGACTGTTGGGGATACAACGAGAATATGCAGTCGGAGGCGCCGGCCGGCGCCTACCAGGCAATCAGTTTTGGAGGCTATCATGCCGGCGCAATCGACAGCGACGATGCCATCGCCTGCTGGGGCATCGATGACTTTGGTGAGTCCACAGCGCCGACCGGCGCCTTCAAGTCCCTTGACGCAGGCGCTTTCCACACCTGCGCTATCGCCAGCGATGATTCCGTGGCCTGCTGGGGATACAACGAAGATGGTCAAGCTGACGGTCCAACCGGCGCTTTCGAGTCGCTCAGCGTGGGCGCCGACCATACCTGCGCTATCGCCAGCGATGATTCCGTGGCCTGCTGGGGATACAACGAAGATGGTCAAGCTGACGGTCCAACCGGCGCCTTCGAATCCCTGAGCGTGGGCGCCGACCATACCTGCGCTATCGCCAGCGATGATTCCATCGCCTGCTGGGGCAAAAACCACGCTGGCCAAAGCGACGCCCCGACCGGGACCTACCAGAGTGTCGCTCTCGGCAGGTACCACACCTGCGCCATCGCCAACGACGATTCGATTGCGTGCTGGGGGACCGACTACGCCGGCAGATCCGGTATCCCCGCAGGTTCTTATCAGGAGATCGTATCGACTGACATTGTTACGTGCGCCATCAGGACTGATGGGGCCCTCATCTGTTGGCCACGGCCCCCTGAGGACGTGCGCTGGGTGAGATGACAATCCACCGAATTGGCAACCATGCAGGCCGCGCGGCCGCAACGGTCGCGAAGGGAACTGGCTCGCCTGAGGTCCGCCTCTTGGCGACGCACTCGTGCTTTTGGTGGACGGCGACGCCGCGGACTGCTCTATCCAGCCTTCAGCAGGATGCGCCGCCGGGTGGTCCGGCCGGTGTCGATGCCTTCCCGTGCCGCGAGCGGCTTACTGAGATGGGCGTGGTTGCCGCCAGCATGACGAGTGCGGGCCAGGTGCGCCACGTCGGCCATCACCGCTTTGGGCGTGGCGTTGACTGCTTTATCGATAATACATGCGTAAATGAACGTGGCGTACGAACCCACACGCGCCATCCTCAGGAGCCCGCCCAGCATAGGTGAGCGCCCACAAACCCCACTGATGAGCCGGGAGGCCACCCCATTCGCGATCATCAAATACGCGACTTGACGAGGAGCTTCGCCAGGCGCTGGAACAGATACCGGGTGAAGGCGGGTGTCCCGCGTCAACTAGGTTTGCCGAATTGTCGTCCACTATTTTTGCCGGTTCACCTCCTCTGACTGGCCCCGTTGCTGGGCGGCGTCAGTCCGGTAACTGGGGACGTCAAACTCCAGGATGACGGAGTGGTGCACCACCCGGTCAATCGCCGCGGCGGTTGCCATGGGGTTGGCGAAAATGCACTCCCACTCCGAGAAGACCAGGTTGGACGTGATGCCCAACGACCGGCGCTCGTAGCGTTCGGCGATGAGAGTGAAGAGGACCTCGGACTCCTCGTTGCCCTGGGGCAGGTAGCCCAGATCGTCCAGGAGCAGGAAGTCGTAGTTGTCCAGCTTGCGCAGTTGCCGTGGCAGTGCGAAGTCGCGCTTGGCGGCCAGCAGGTCCTGCACCAGGCGGTAGGCTGGGGCGAATAGGACGGAGTGGCCGGTTTCCACCAGGCGGTGTCCCAGGGCGCACAGCGCGTGGGTCTTGCCGGTACCGGGAAGTCCGAAGGCCAGCACGTTGACGCCGTGTTCCACGAAGCTGCCCTGGGCCAGTTGGTCCAGTTGTTGACGCAGCGCCAAGGGCATCCGGTGGTGTTCGAAGGTCTCCCAGGTTTTGCCCGCAGGGAGCCGGGATGCCTGACGCAGCCGGTTGATGCGCCGGTGGCGGCGATCCTCAGCTTCCTGTTCCAGCACTTCGAGGAAGGTGGACCGGGCGTCGCCGTGGCCGGCGTCGGTGAAGCGTGCCACCGACTGGGCACCCATGGTGGGCATCTTGAATTGGTAGCAGAGCTGTCCGATGCGCTCCTGCATGACGCTGGTGTCGGTGTCCATCATGCGCACACCCCCACCACTGCCATGCTGCCCGTGAGCAGGCGGTCGTAGATCTTCAGGTCCGGCCGACCCGCCAGAGTAAGCACTGGGGCTTCTGGCGCCTTGGGCTCGGCAAGGTCGCGCACCTCGGCGTAGTCGAAGGGCTGGCCGGTCTCCAAGAGCAGCGACAGCGCACTATCCCGTGGCTTCCATGGTGATCGCCGCCAGGTGCAGGATGCGCACGTACTCCACGTCGGCACGTTCACCACGCCATTCCCTGAGGGCGTCGTAGGTGAAGCGGAAATTACTGGTAGGAAACATCTGCTCCCGGAACCGGTAGCGGGCGAATGCGCCAGGCTTGCGCACCAGCGAGCCGATGACGTGGCGGTAATTGACGTTACTTTCCCCGTCACCGTGCACCCTGGCCATGCGTTCCACCAAGTGGCCCTTGTAGTAGACTTCCACCCAGTCGGCGTACCGACGGACCTGCACCTCCTTGTTGATGAGCCGGGAGGGCACACTGTAGCTTCGTCCCGCTACCTGGATGGTGCTCCACCGGCGCACCTTGGACTGGTAGTTGGCGTATTCCGGCATGGGGGCTGGCGGTAGGGGCCGTAGGCAAGCCAATTCCTGCTCCAGCTTCCCCCGCACCAGGCGATTGCGCCGGACCACCATCTCCTGCACGAATTGGGCGTAGTCGTCGGTGGTATGGAAATCACGGCTGCCTCTCAGGATCAGTGCCTGGTCAACGGCGTCCTTCAAGCGGTAATGCCCCTGCTCGGCGACGCCGTTTTCATGGCTCTGGCCGCGATTGATGCGGGTGGAGCGGAGACCGTAGTGATCCAGCAGGGCAGAGTAATTGGCGTTAAGTGCCCGCCCGCGGCTGCGTTTCACCTCGTGGGTGGCGGCGGAGGTATTGTCGGAGCGCACCACCTCGGGCACGCCGCCCAAGGTCCAGAGGGCGGCCTGCAATCCCTGCTTCAGCGCCAGGAAGGTCTCACCGGCGGCGATCTCGGCGTAGCGCCAGCCCGAGTGGCTGAGGATCAGCTGGAACAGTAAGTGGGGATAGGGCTGTCCGGCGATGGTCACCCCCAGGGAGTTGCCGTGGGTGAAATCAAACTGGGCTTCCCGTCCCGGTGGATGCTCCTGGGGGAAATACACCTCCTGATCGGGACCGTACAGCGCCCGCCTCCTGAGCTTGTCGAAGGGCCTGTAATCGTCGTTGCAGCGTCCGCAGTTGGGAGGCGCTGAACCTACCGGGATGCTGCTCCTCTCATCCTGAGCTTGCCGAAGGGCACTCGATAATTGTCGTTGCCTTCAGCTTGCCCTTGGGATCGCCACGCAATAGGGGTTCAATCTCCTCCTCCCACACCCCGTCAAAGGGATCGGGCCGGGGCCGGGGCCGCCACCACCGCTCCAGTTTCATCTCCGAGGGCAATGGGCAGTGCTGCCACTTGCGCGCCGAACGCGTGCACATCCCGGCCATGGCCGCCGCCGTTTCCTGGGTCTTTCCTTCCATAAGTTTCTGCCTCAACAATCTGACTTGTCGGTCTTGGATCAATCCGGCACCTCCGTGCCGGAGGTTTTACCCCACCTCAACCGGCAAAAATAGTCAGCGCAAGAAGCATTCCTTATTGTCGTTAATCACCAGTGTGACTGGCCAGATCAAAACTTTCGTATCGTCGTTCGGACTGTGAGGGCGTGTAGTGCGTACGACTGACGCAGGGCGCGTCGCCGGAAGCGCCGCTGTCAGCGTTCTGCTGGGTGGCGCGTTCTCCGGCGGCACAGTGGTTGACCGGGTCGTGGCGGGCGCGGGGAAGCTTTCAGCGAGCGGATCATTTGGAGACGGTGTTGGTCGACGCGGCCAACCCGGGATTACTTGTAGGGGATGGTCTCTCCGGCAGGGTACGCATCCACCCCAATGACTTCTCCGGTGCGGGCGTCCAGCGCGAAAGTGATGTTGTCGTACGTCTTGCCGCCGGAACTGGGCAACGTCAACTTCACCTTGCCTCGGAACGCGACAACCCACACCTCCTGGTCCGCGTCCCCACTCAGGGGGCTCGCTGGAGAGCAACACTGCCCCGTCCCTTTTGATGAAGTGAATACATATTGCTCTCGGGTCGTCAGCTGGGCAAACGTGCTGGTCGGCTCGCCCACCAGACCGGCGATCCTGGCTTGAGCCAGACCCTCGGCCTTCGCCTCCTCAGTTGTTAGTAAGCCTCCCCGTGATTGATAACGATTTTGTAGCGCATCGGCCACGGTGGTTGCCGCGTCGGGATCCGTCATGATGCCACGAGAGATCTCTCCTGTCTCCGGCCTGAATACCCGGACAACCGAGGTTCCGTCGCCGAGGCGGAAGCGGAGAAAATAGCGCGGTCCGCGTCGGTCGCGGCCGTTCTGATTGACGGGCGCCTCGAGCACCATATCAATAAACCGTGTGATGGTAGGATGATCATCGATCGTGACTAAACCAATACCAAGGTGGGATGTGCATTTCGGGATCTCGAAGCCGTCCGAAAGGACTCCACAGCTCCTCATGCCACCTTCAGCCCCAACTGGGTCGCCACCGACGGTGCGGTCTAGCAATATGTACATTTCACCTTGGCTTTAGTTTAGTAGCTTGTTTTCGTTATCATCTTCAAGGATGTCGATGGCCGCAACCTTGCCCCGAATGTCCAGCAGATCCTCACCGGTCTTCGCGAACGGGTTGGTGTCGGCTTCATATAACGTTGGTCTGCCTTGCTCCAAGGTGGCCAACCGGAACTTAGGTGAGTAGCCTTTGACCTCATAGACCGGCGTGCCCGGGTTCAGGAAAGTGGCGTCGCCATCCTGGTAGCGATACCACGGGCCCACATACCCGTCGCCTCTGAAGGCGATGCGGTAGAGCTCTGCACCCAGATGCTCCCTCGTAAGGTCGCTGATGTCTGCGCGAGTTAATTTCCCGACCAGGTTCCACCGCCTCAGGTAATGGATGCCGTCGAATTTCACCATGGGAACCCAACTGATGGTGTGCGGCTGGGGTCTGGCGTCCTCGCAGTTCGTGAGACCCTCGAGGATACGGGCCATGGCCTCCTCTTCGTTAAGGATTGCGTCCAAGCGGCTGGGGCTGTTTGCCGGCCCGTCGTGTCGATGCACGATTGCGCCGTCGCCGTCCAGAATCACTTGAGAGCCGGAAGGGACGTGAGTCACGTAGGCAACCTTCTCCGCCATCTCCGGCGTCAACCCTTCCACGAAGGCGACCACCACACCCGAGGGCAGATCCAGTCTGTAGGTTTCCGAGGGCGGCTCCGGGGTACCCCAGCCGGTGGGCGCTGGAGCTGGAACTGTCGTAGGAATACCGTCAGATGGCATCCCCGCGCAGGCGGTCAATACGACGGCTGCCAATCCAAGCCCTACGGCTCTCAGAACCGACTTCATGCCGTGAACCGTGCCTGATGGGATCCAGATCCCGACCGGCGGCGCGACCAGGTCGCCATCAGGGCCGCCGCCAAGGTGAACAGGCACGCCGTCCCGACCGTGGAGCGACTCGTCATCATGGCGGTCAACGTCCAAGCTTCCGGCCGCACGCCGGCGATAATCAGATCGAATATCCAAGTGACGGCGACCAACACAGCCGGAAAGGCCAGTAAACCCAGGCTGCCGTTGCTGATCCGTGTCGTCCAACTATAACCGTTCATCGTTAGCACCGCCCGCAGAGTGGGTGATGGGCAACTCCAGTGGGAAAGTAGTTTAGCAGTCACGCTCCACTGGGTACGACACGGCAATGGGCGCTGTTCTCTTCAGCGTTGTCATCTTCTCCTCGATGAGTCGGCCGGGTCGGCACTCCACCCGCTTGATGGCGTGGATGACGATGGTCGGATCCACCAGCCAAGCCTGCGTCGGCCCAGGGCTGGTACGACGATATGGCACACGTCGGGTCACGCCTGCAGGGGTCCGTCCCGCACTGGAGTAGTCGCTCCTCGGGACAGGGCAGCGACGGAGCCGGCTCCGGGCTTGATCTCGGTTATTACGCCGGCGGCCACCGCGGCCCCGATCATGTGGCGCCGGCAGTAATCCTGGCCGCCGATCCGGTAGAGGGCCTTTACGTAGACGGTGTCGGGAATGGTCCCGCCCTGGTGTTATTCTCTCGGCCGGTGGCGCTCGCCGCGCATGCTGAGCACGTGGCTGTGGCGCAGCAACCGGCATCGTCCATCCCCGGAGCAAGGGCGCGAAACACGCCTCCTGTGACGGCTACAATGATAGGCATGTCGCCGTTCAGCCTGCGTCACGACGTCAGACTCGGCCTCCTTCTGCTGGTGGCCGCGCTACTCCTGGATATGGGGTCCTCGGGCGGTTCCTGGTTTTCGCTCGTTTTCGGCCAACTCGACCGTACGGCCAGGGCGCTCGGTTTGCTCGGACTCGTGGGTGGTCTCGGGAGTTTGTTCGTGGTGTTGGCAGCCATCTGGGTGGACCGCCGCCCTCCACACGGAATGATGGCGGCCGGCGCCGTCATCCTGGCCCTTGGCCTCGTCCTGGTAACTCTCGCCCGCAGTTTCGGGCCTGCCCTCGCCGGTTTGTTCTTGGTCGGAGCCGGAGGGTCCGCCTTCAGTTCCCTGGTCTTCTACGCGATTGTCGTGAAGGGCTACGCCCGGTTCAAGGGAACGCTCATCGGCGCCCTCGGCCTGGTGTTCGCGGCCAATCCGGGAGCCGGAGCGATTCGCAACTGGGATTTTGGTATCCCCGTCGGGTGGTTCGCGCTTGTGCTGGTCCTTATCGGCGGGATGGTCCTCTACATATTTCTCCCCAGATGGTTCAGGGGTACCTACGGGCCCGGCCCGGCTCTCCGGGAGACCATCGCTCTTCCCGGTGTCAAAGCCCGCTCGGCTTCGGCCGCTGCCGTCTACCTGGCGGCAACCACGATCTTCGCCGCGGGCTCGACCCATCTTCTGTGGGTTGCGGCGGCGTCCGTTGGCGCCGCCTATGATGCCCGGTACCAGGCCCTGGCCTTGGCTGTAGGAATCGGCGCCCTGGTTTGGGGCGTAGCAGCCGATTTCTTTTCGGTACGCTGGCTGCTCATCGCTCTGGCGGTGCTTTCTCTGCCGGCAGCGGCATGCGTTTGGTTGCTTGATGACCCGTTCGGAGGCGCGCTTCTCCTGTCGTTGGTCCGGGGCGGCCTAGTCAGCCTCCCCTGGGTGCTGATGGCGAATCTTCTACCGGAGCGGCATTTCGCGAAGCTCGCTCTGGCCATAGCCCTGCTGGGTGTGTTGGGCAGATCGTTGGGGCCACTCTACCAGGGTGCGACAATGGGGTTTTGGGGAACGGGATCGTTCATCTGGATCGCCCTCATTGAAAGCGTTGTGCTGGCGGGGGCGGTCGCCTGGCGGCCGACTGATGGAGGGATTGGCAGCTGGACACGGTGGTGGAACAAGCGAGCTCCGTGCGAAGAACGGAGACTACAATGAAACGGTCGAGAGTAAGATCAGCATCCGGCTTTACGGGCGATAGGCAAGACCGGCGGCCAAGCCCGACCTCGAGCGTATCTCCGGCGCCAACGCGCGGTATCCCGACCGGTCGTATCACCATGAAGCGCCTCTGGCAGATCCGTGTCCTCGGCCTGACTGCTGCTCCTACCGAGGCAACGGGGTGGTTGCGGCGATGATGCCCTCTTTGTGTCCGGTCAATGAGATCAAGCTACTGGCGTTTCTCTCCTTTTTCGCCATCGCATTCCTCACCGGCCTGGCGACTGGATTGACCTCGAGTTGGCAGCATAACTGGATTGGGAAACTGATCGGACTGACAATCGGTTGCGGCGTGGGGGTGCTGGCAGTGGTGGTACTGAATAATATGGTTAACGCCACGGGCACGGACTTGGCGCCAGTGCCCGGTGAACCCAACCGGTATACATTTCCCTGCGGTCCACCGGACCTGTCCGGAAGGGTCACCCTGGGTTGGACAGTGCTGTATGCGGTGCAAGTGGCGGGAATAATTCTGACCACGAAATTCGCCACGACCTCCCTGTGGTCGATCGGCTCGACCGTTATGCGGTTAGCAACACGGTTGGAACGGGAGCTGCGCCAGCGCAGAGCGAGGCATGAATGATCTCTCGTTACACCGGCCAGAACGGTTCGCGTCGACTCCGGCGATATGGTCAAAACTCTGAATTTTCAGGCGACATCAGCGGGTCGGTCCGGGTCTGGCCGGTGCTCGCAGCCTTCCTCCTGTTGATGTGGCTTTCCGGCTGTGGCGAGGGACCGCCGGAGGCCGTTCCGACCGCGACGCAGGCGCCCACTGCGGCTGACTTCACGACCCGCGTTCTTCCAACTCCAACGGCAGTGGAGGAACTGCGTTCGGACAAAGACCGGTCTCCCTCACCCCGGGACGCAGCCGACCTGGCCGAACTGGTGCGGGGAAACAACGCCTTCGCCTTCGACCTGTACCGCGCTCTCAGCGATGGCGAAGGCAACCTGTTCTACTCCCCCTTCAGCATCTCACAAGCCCTGGCCATGACTTCCGCCGGAGCCCGGGGCGAAACACTGCGCCAGATGGAAACCACGCTTCACCACGGGCTCCCGCAAAGCGGCCTTCATCCCGCGTTCAACGCCCTGGACCGGACCCTTGCTTCGAGAGGCCAGGCGCCGGGGGGCACGCCCAACGACGCCGGTGAGGCCGGTCAGTATTTCCGCTTGAACATCGCCAACGCGGTCTGGGGTCAGCATGGTTATCAATTCCGGCCCGAATTTCTCGATGTGCTGGCCGAAAACTACGGGGCAGGCATGATGGTTTCGGACTTCGTGGGGGCGCCTGAGGAGTCTCGTATCAGGATCAACGACTGGGTCGCCGAAGAAACCTCGGGCGAGGTCAAGGACCTGCTGCCACCGGAAGCAATAGAGCGCTCCACCCGATTGGTGCTCACCAACGCCATCTATTTCAACGCCTCGTGGCTCTGGCCGTTCAACCAGAGGGATACCGAAGTGCGTCCCTTTCATCTGGACGGAGGCGGCACGGTGAGGGTTCCGATGATGACGGAGACCTCCAAGGAATTCTACGGCTACGCCAGGGGTGATGGGTACCAGGCGGTCGATGTGCCGTACTCCCGGGGGGAGATGTCCATGACGATCCTGCTGCCCGACGAGGGTACGCTGGGAGAGTTCCAAGACTCGCTGGACTCGGATCTGTTCCACCAAATCATTGATGGCATCGAGATTGACTATGTCACCCTTACGATGCCGCTGTTCGAGTTCGAGTCGAAGTTCAGTCTCGGCGATACCCTGGCAGAAATGGGGATGCCCGACGCCATTGACGACACGGCGTCTGATTTTTCGGGCATGACCGGCTCCAGGGACCTGTGGATCTCACGAGTAGACCACAAGGCGTTCGTATCGGTGGACGAAAAAGGGACCGAGGCGGCCGCCGCCACGGGGGTGGTCATGAATGACTCAGGACTCGGCAAAAAACCCATTTCGGTGACGGTAACCGGCCCTTCATATTCCTGATCCGGGACACCGGCACCGGCACAGTTCTGTTCTTGGGCCGCGTGTCTAATCCCAACCCGGAATGAAGCAACTGAGAGACGCGGACCACGATCCGAACGCCCGCCCCGAGCGCTCTGTGCGGTCCGCTTGAGGGTTCGTTCGCCTACGTCGCTTAAAGTGGCCCGGGATCGATTCCTTTCCCATCTGCCGCGCGATCTCCCGCCGTCGATGACCCCTCAGACCGACGTTGTACCACCAGCTTGCCGGCATGAATGGCGACGGTCCGACCCACCAGATTGACCGGCGATGGCTAGCACCTGATCTCGATGGTATTCACCACCGGGATGATCAGCGACACGCAAGGCTGGCGCGGTGTGACAACGCACATCGGCTCAGCGCTGGCGGGGCGGACCATACTCGGCGGTGGGCGCTCCTCGGGACATGGCCGCCACTGGGTTTGATCTCGATGATGACGCCGGCGACCACCGACTCCGATCATTTCTACCTCCTGGAGGATGACGCGCCGGCCAGGTGAGCGTACAAGACTGCGATGGGGCTTGAGGCCACGCTCCTATGAGGTCACTGCTCGCCCAGACGGTGGGCACCGTCTGGGCCATCTCACCATCGAGCCGACAGATCATTTTGAGGGCAAATCCGCCAGTCACATTAAGGGTCAGGCCCGAGACGAGATGACCGGGGATATCATCGCAGTCACACTATGGAGAATGTGACATTGAACCCAAAAGAACAGAGCAGACTTCAGGTTCTCAACAGCCTGGCAGCAGAGCACATGACCTTGGACCAGGCGGCGGAGTTGATGGGCGTGAGTACACGCCACGCACGACGCATTCTGGGGAACTACCGTGAGTGCGGGTCGGAAGCTTTGGCCCATGGCCATCGCGGTCGCCGACCGTCAAACGCCACGCCTGAAACGGTCGTAGCCAACGTGGTGCACCTGGTTCGCGCCAGGTGCCCTGGCGTCAACCACACCCATCTGGCGGAGCTGCTCGCGGAACGGGAAGGCATCCACATGGGCAGGACGACCCTGCGACGGATTTTGCTGGACGCTGGACTGAGCAGTCCCCGGCGACGGCGGCCACCGAAACACCGGGTTCGTTGCCAACGTATGCCTCGAGAGGGGATGTTGATCCAGATGGACGGCAGCTATCACCCGTGGTTGGGCGACCTGGCCCCGCCGTTCACCTTGCTGATCGCGGTGGACGACGCCACGGGCACGGTAGTGGACGCCCGGTTCTGCGAGCGGGAAGACGCTCACAGTTATTTCCTGCTGATCTGCGGGCTGGTTCAGCATCGTGGCGTGCCCGTGGCCCTCTACACCGACCGCCACGCAGTGTTCAAGCACACGCCGGGCTTCGGTCTAGCCGCCGGGTCTACCCAGTTTAGGCGCGCCATGGAGGAATTGGAGATACAGATCATTTTCGCCCATTCGCCCCAGGCCAAGGGGCGTGTAGAACGAACGGCGGGCACCTTTCAGGACCGGCTTCGCCGAACTGCGGCTAGCTGGCGCAACCACCCTGGAGCAGGCACAGGCTGTGCTCAAGGAGTTTATGCCCAGGTTCAACCGGCGCTTCGGCGTTCCCCCGCAATGCCCCGAGCCAGCGTTCCGGCCTCTGGAGCAGGAGTTGTCCTTGGAGCAGGTCCTGTACTTCAAGCACCGCAGGAAGGTGGCCAAGGACAATACGGTGCGGTTTCAGTTGCGCACACTCCAGTTGCTGCCAGCGACGGATCACCCCAGCTACGCCGGGGCGGCGGTGGAAGTTCTGGAAGGACTGGACGGCCAGCTCAACGTGTGCCACGAGGGACATATCGTCGCTGCACAGGAAGCCCCGACGGGTCCGGTATTCCTCCGCAACGGCCAAGGGCCTTGCGCAGTCCCTCCGGTTGCGTCCATCGGAGTGAACCACTGGGATGAACGCTGGACAGCGCACCTCATGCCGCTGACCTCAAGCCAGGAACGCGACGCGGATCAAGAGGGCGTCGTTGATGGTGAGGCCGCTGCCGCGCCACCGCCGACTGTTGCTCCGCACAAGGCAACCTTCCTTCAGAAGGAGCGATGGAAAGCGGTGCAGAAAGCCCGACGCAAGGGTATGTCGCTGCGCGCAATCGAGCGCGAACTGGGGATTCACAGGTCAACCATCGGGAGATATCTCGAGGCCGGACGCCCTCCAGCACGGCAGACGCAGACGGTTCCCATTTCGTCAACATTGGATGCCATGGCAACATGAACGAGTGACGTTTTCGCCGAACACTTGGCCGGACATTTTCCCTGACCTTCGACACCCTTGACACTCTGGTACAACAAGCCCCTGTAACGACTGAACAAAGAGATCCGCCGGCGTAGAGTCTGTCCCTGTAGGGAATGTGGTGGGCATCTTTCCCGACCGGGCCGCGACCCGGCGTCTGGTGGGCACAGTGCTGGCTGATCAGCATGATGAATGGGCCAAAGCCCTTCGCTACCTCACCAATAACAACGACATCAATATCGAGGCTCTGACAGCCGCCAACATCCTGGAGACGGCAGCCTGAGCCACATCAACAAGGATGACGTCAATTACACCACTTCACGGGACGTTACCGCGGACCGTGCTGCAGAAAGCGCCAAGGTGGCCGCAGTCTCGGGGACGAAATCCTTAGGCGCGCCCCTTGGCGTCGATGCATTCAACGCCTCCGCCGAATCATTGGCTCGGCGAACAACCCTTGTTGCGTTACGGGAATCACTTCGTCTGAGGCCGGCTGTCGATCCACTCTCGGATTTCGCGCGACCGCCATCCCACAGAGCGGGGCCCGATCCGCACGGGTCTCGGGAAGCTGCCGCAAGAGATCATTTCGTAAAGCGCCGACCGCGAAACCGCGCATAGGTGCAGTACCTCGGGTAGGCGGACCAGTCGATAGTCTTCAAGCTCGGTCGGGTTTGTTGGGATCAAGTCGTGATTGTTCATGACGCGGCTGGTTCTAGTAAAACGGTGGCTAATGGACTACTTGTTCCCTAGTGTAACGTGGTCCGCACGGCTCGCTGCGTATCGGGTTCGAGCCGCGCGCGCCGCCCCTACCTAACTCTAGGATTGCCCCGCCCGGGAATTGCCTTGACAAAGGCTCTCTGACTTGTTCCGACGGGTTAATTCGTACTTGACACGCCGGGGTGCAACATTTTTCCGGGCAATTTCTGCTCCCGGACATTTCATAGAAGTGGCACTTGATCAACAGTGCCACCGGTTCCCCCAACAAGTCTTTCCCCGGTAGCCACATTGGACCGTCTTGCCGCCATCGAGAGAAGCGTAGTCCGCTTCCGGTGGATGGCAATTTGGTCGCAGTTGGTACGCATTTATTGGACATAGTCTTCACGCGGGCGCGATTACCACGCCCGGCTCAAAGCGACCAAAGGCGATACCATGGCATCCTGGGACGTGAAAGAAGGCACCAATCCCGTGTAGTTTCCTGGATCGTCTGCGCGAAAGTTCCAGCCTGGCCACGGACTTCAAACGTCTTCCAAGTTCCCAAGTGAACTTCCCGAACCCGCCACGAAACGGCGACCAGCTTTCGCTGAGGAGACGACAATCACATGCCTAGAGCACGCTTGAGTAGATCTATGAGATCGACCCACACCGAAATCGCTAAAACCGCAGCCCGTTTCGTACCGTGCTCGCGGTGTAGTGTTTCTCCCAGAGAAATCAATCGCAGATCTGGAAACGGAACGCGGTCAGATTCCCGGGATTCGTGTTTGTTTGTTTCCGAAAAGCACGAAATCTCCCCACTGTTCCATCAAGTTGCGGCGTTGTTCGAACAATTTGGTACGTGCATACGCCTCCTCGGTTGAATTACCCAAATTGTGCGACAGCGCCGCTTCTCCCGTTTCCCATCTTATCCCTGCACATTCGATGCTCCAGTCTTTGAAACTGCTCCGGAATCCATGGGCAACCGCCGGTATTTCCAGCCTCCGCAACAAGGCGGTGAACACCATGTCGGATAGCGGTTTC
Source organism: Dehalococcoidia bacterium (assembly GCA_965197635.1). Taxonomy (GTDB): domain Bacteria; phylum Chloroflexota; class Dehalococcoidia; order Lucifugimonadales; family UBA3495; genus Bin87. Next base: position 571,103 of record CBDANN010000007.1, on the reverse strand, counting down.
CCGCGCAAACCCGGGAAAACCAACTCGCAGGATACGTCGGCCAACTTTTCTGCCTCCCGCAGCACCTCAATCGACCTACTGGACAGCGGTACCTGGTGTTCTCGACGCGCTTTCATCCGCTCTGCCGGTACCGTCCATTTGCGTTCCCGCCAGTTGATTTCATCCCAAGTCGCAAGCCTGACTTCGCCGCTACGCGCCGCTGTCAACACCAGAAACTCAAACGCCGACTTGGTGACCGTGTCGGCGGTTGACCGTCTTACTTTTTCGAGTGCTGCTGGCACGTCGCCGTAGTGCAATGCCGGATGGTGTTGCTTGGTACGTTGGACCTTGGGCAACACCTTGGTAATGGAGCGGCTGGCGGGGTTATCCGTACGGAAACCCTGCGCAACGGCCCAATCGAACACCGTTTCCAGGCGTTGGCGCACTCGGCTCGCCGTCTCGGGTACCGTAGTCCAAATCGGGGTCAACACGGCCAAGACGTCGGCTGGACTGATGTCGGTAACTAGCATGGACCCGATCTTGGGGAACGCGTGCGTGGTGAGCGTGCTGCTCCACTGGGCAGCGTGTTTCGCATTAGACCACGTCGGTCGCCGCATATCGATCACGGTCTCCGACGCCTTGGCGAACGTCGGAGTTGGTGGTCTTTTCTGAGCTGCCTTTTCCTCGCGCTTCTCAGCGATGGGGTCGCGTCCTTCGCTGATCATAGTTGCGTTGGTCCAAGCCGCCTTGCGGGCGTCGGCTAGCGAAACTGATGGGTATGATCCGAGCCCCAAATTCCTTCTTTTCCCGTAGATGGTGACGCGCTGAATCCAATGTTTGGACCCGGATTCCTCAACCCGGAGATTCAGGCCATTGCCGTCCGAGTATGTCCCGACCTCTTTCACCGTCCGGATGAATGTTGCAGAAAGGGCGTCGCGCTTGCGTTTCGTGGTGGTCATGGTCCGTCCCTAGCGTACCGATCATGTACCATATTTTGTGGATTGCGCCGGTATTTGCTGGACGTTATTGGACATAAAAATAGCCGTTTCCTACTATAATCAAGCAGAAAACGGCCGGTGGTCGGGGATATTCACGTGTAATATGGCGGAGAGGGCGGGATTCGAACCCGCGAGAGGCGGTTAGCCCCTACGCGATTTCCAGTCGCGCCCATTCGTCCACTCTGGCACCTCTCCGCGGGACTCAGGGAAGCGCAGCGGGCTTTGACCAAGCTCGCGACGCTCAGACGCGTTGGTATTATAGCACGGCCTTTCCAGCAGACAGTGCGGCGGGACGCGATGGTAACAGTTCAGACTGGGGCGAGTAGGGGTTGGGAGCGGATGGAGTTTAGTGCTTGGTAGGGGTTGCGGCCGCGCAAGCGCCAGGTGCCGAACAGGGAAGCCAGAACGCTCTTGGTGTTGCTCCCCTCCGGTGAACGGGTCCCGACGCTGATCTTCCGGCTTACCACTGTAGGGCGCAGGCTGCGCTCCGCCGCGTTGTTGTCCGCCTTAGCCCGGGGTTCGGCGACGAAGGTGAACAAACTCCGAGTAGAGTACCGGGAGGTGGTGTAAAAGAATCGGTGTAGCCTAAACCCCAATCCACCGAGGAGATGAGTGTGTCGGCGTGCTGAAGGGATGAGAAAGTGCTCCCGGCTTCGGGGATAATGGTTTTTGAGAACGAAAACCACCCTGAAACGAGGAGCACCCAACGGATGCTACCACCTGAGCGCCCCGACCGCATCCACGTTGCCTTCGACGATCACCGACTGGTGGCCAATGCGGGGCTGCTTTTGCCCATCACCCTGGCCCATCATCTGGGGCTGGGAGAGCTGGTGGACCGCCACGTTGACCTGGGAAATGCGCCAGGTCGTGCCAACGCGGGAGACAAGGTGCTGACGCTGGTGGCATCGGCGTTGGCCGGCGGGGACTGCATTGACGACGCCGACGCGCTGCGTGCTGGCGAGACCGAGCAGGTGCTGGGCTGTACGGTGAAGGCGCCATCCACGCTGGGCACGTTTCTGCGGAGTTTCCGGTGGGGCCACGCGCGGCAGCTGGATCGGGTGAGCCGGGAGGCGCTGGCCCGAGCCTGGGCGGCTGGGGCCGGACCGGGCGATGATCCGCTGACCATTGATCTGGACTCTACCGTCTGTGAGACCTATGGTCTGGGCAAGGAGGGCGCGCGCCATCACGGCTACACCGGCCAGCGGGGCTATCACCCGCTCCTGGCCGTGGCCGAGGGTACCGGCGAGGTGCTGATGTGTCGATTGCGAAAGGGTCGGGCCAACACCGCCCGCGGCGCCGCCAACTTCCTGCGCGAGACGGTGAGCCGAGTGCGCTACGCCGGAGCCACCGGACCACTCACCGTGCGGGCGGACAGCGGCTTCTACACCCACGACATGGTGGCCGCCTGTCGCGACCAGAAGGTACGCTACTCCATCACCGTACGCCAGCACCCGAGCCTGCGGAACATCATCGAGGCCATACCTGAAGATGACTGGACGCCCATATCCTATTGGATGGATGGCGGCGCCGATGTGGCCGAAACCAGCTACACTCCCTTTGCCAGTGAGCCCGACGCGGTACCGGTGCGGCTCATCGTCCGACGGGTGAAACCCACGCCCGGCTCGCAACTGGCCCTGTTCGCCACCTACAGCTATCACGCTTTCATCACCGATAGAGAAGGCGACACCCTGTATCTGGAAGCTGACCATCGCCGCCACGCCGAGATCGAGAACGCCATCCGCGACCTCAAATACGGCGTGGGTCTCAACCACCTGCCATCGGGACGTTTTCCCGCCAACGCCGCCTGGCTGGCGGTGCAAGTCATGGCCCACAACCTGGCCCGCTGGACCACGCGCATCGGCCTGGGCGAGCCGGTGACCACCACCAAGACCCTCCGACGACGCTTCTTCTCTCTCGCCGGACGCATCACCCGCAAAGCCCGTCGCATCACCCTGCATCTGCCACAGGATTGGCCTTGGCGAAACCAATTCAGCAGCGCCCTGGCCAGACTGCGCGCCCTGCCACTCCCATCCTGACGCCGCCCTCGGCCTTTCACCTGTCTACGATGACGCACCACGCCTGGCCCAACCGCGCCAGGCTGGGCTCCTGACGGTCTCCGCCATCGGTCTGCGCTGAAAATCACTGCCAATGCCGCTACCACGGGTCATCAACATCCCCTTGGCACGGCATCCACGCCCCACATCGTCCATTTCATCGGCATCAGGTCCTCGCCATCCCGTTCCCTGACCCCTCATCTCTCTCAAATGCCGCACCGCCCTATCCCATCGGTGGATTCGGGCTAAAGCTAACCACCGCGTCATCCTTGATCGGAAGTCACAACCCAGAACAAGGAGAACGACGGTGGTCAAACACAGCATGGATCTTTTGGAATTATTACGCAAGCGTGGCATCGACGGAGACGTGGACTTGCTGCGGGAAGCACTGCAGGTCCTGGTGGACGGCATCATGGACGCCGAGGTTTCCGCCCAGATCGGCGCTGAGCACAGCGAACGCAGCCCAGAGCGGGTCACCTACCGCAACGGCTACCGCAACCGCACCTGGGATACCCGGGTCGGCACCATGGAGTTGCACATTCCCAAGCTGCGGGAAGGCAGCTACTTCCCCAGCCTGCTGGAACCACGGCGGCGCAGCGAGCAGGCTCTGCTGTCGGTGATCCAGCAGGCCTACCCTTCGGCAGGCTCAGGACAGGCGTGGAAGGAGTCTCCACCCGAAGGGTGGATGACCTGATCAAGGCCCTAGTATTACAGTCGCGCTTGCATTGCGGGCCTCTGAAAGTATCTCTTGTAATGGCTCCCAAGGCTCGGGCTTGGTGCCACCGGCTCCACCCACGACTACCGTATGGGCAGGTCAGCACTCTCATAAAGTAGTCACGGCAGCCTGCACAACAGCCGTCTAACTTCGGGCATGGTCGGTGGCATGAGTCCTTACCTCGAAGCGCGACTGTAATACTAGTGTGGTGTATTCGTAGTTCGCCGGATATAAAGTGCCGACCGCCGCCTTTGCCCCGCTCAGTATCGAGTAGAAAACTCTTTTCCAATCCGCTCGGAAAGCCTCGAAGTAATACGGCGAACTACGAATACAGGACACTAGTGTGGTGTATCCGTAGTTCGTCGGAAATAAAGTGCTGACTTGTGCCTTTGTGCCACTCCGCTCCAAGAAGAAAACCGTTTCCCTGTCTTGGTGGAATGCCTCAGAGTAATACGACGAACTACGAATACAGGACACTAGTGTCATGTATCCAAAGTTCATTGGCAAAAGCGGGCCACGTTGGCCAGGATCTGGTCGGCGGTCTTGGTCCAGACAAAGGGCTTGGGGTTTTCGTTGGTAACATCCAGAAACCCGTAGATGGCGGCTTCCAGTTCTCCGCTGCTCTGATGCACGCCGCGCCGCAACTGCTTTTCGGTCAGCAGCCCGAACCACCGCTCCACCAGGTTCAGCCAGGACGCGCTGGTGGGAGTGAAGTGCAGGTGGAACCGAGGCCGCTTGGCTAACCAGTTCCGGATCAGCGCCGTCTTGTGGGTGGCGTAGTTGTCCACAATCAGGTGGACATCTAGGTCAAGGGGCACTTCGGCCTCGATGGTATCGAGGAACTTGCGGAACTCCACGGCCCGGTGGCGTCGGTGGCAGCGGCCAATCACCTTGCCGGTTTTGGTATCCAACGCGGCGAACAACGACGTGGTGCCGTGGCGCAGGTAATCATGGGTGCGCCGTTCCACCGGTCCGGGGCGCATGGGCAACAGCGGCCTGGTCCGGTCCAGCGCCTGAATCTGGGACTTCTCATCCACGCACAAAACCAACGCCCGATCGGGTGGGTCCAGGTAGAGACCCACAACATCCCGCACCTTCTCGATGAAGAAAGGGTCCGACGACAGCTTGAATGTCTCGGTGCGGTGGGGCTGCAGCCCGAAGGCACGCCAGATGCGGCTGACCGTGTTGTGGCTCAGGCCGGACCGCTGGGCCATGGACCGAGTGCTCCAGTGGGTGGCGTCCTTGGGCGTGGTCTCCAGCGTCAGCGTAATCACCTGTTCCACGTCGTCATCGGTAACCGACCGCGGCCGACCGCCGCGGGGTTCATCCGACAACCCGTCCAGCCTCCGTTCCAGAAACCGGGAACGCCACTTGCCCACCGTTTCGTCGGACACCCCCAGATCGGCGCCCACGGCGGTGTTGCTCCGGCCCTCGGCGCAGGCCAGGATCATCCTGGCCCGCAGTGCCAGCGCTTGCGCTGTCTTCGGACGTCGCACCCACCGCTCCAGTGTTTCCCGCTCCACCTCGTCCAGAATTAGCGGTGGCATTGGTCGTCCGATGGCCATGGTCAATCCTCCCTCGGAACTGCTCACCCGGAGGATACCTCATAACCCATACTTTTACTACTTACTTCAGTTACACCACACTAGTGTTAGGTATTCAAAGTTCGCTGGCAAAAGTGGGCCGTTGGCCAGGATTTGGTCGGCGGTCTTGGTCCAGACAAAAGGTTTGGGGTCTTCGTTGGTGACGTCCAGGTAGCGGTAGATGGCAGTCTCCAGTTCGGCGCTGCTCTGATGCACGCCGCGGCGCAACTGCTTTTCGGTGAGCAGACCGAACCAGCGCTCCACCAGGTTCAGCCACGAGGCGCTGGTGGGTGTGAAGTGCATATGGAAGCGGGGCCGCTTGGCAAACCAGTTCCGGATCAGCGCCGTCTTGTGGGTGGCGTAGTTGTCCGCGATCAGGTGGACGTCGAGGTCGGCGGGCACCTCGGCCTCGATGGTATCGAGGAATTTGCGGAACTCCACGGCCCGGTGCCGTTGGTGGCAACGACCAATCACCTTGCCGGTCCTGGTGTCTAAGGCGGCGAACAGCGAAGTGGTGCCGTGACGCAGGTAATCATGGGTGCGCCGTTCCACTTGTCCCGGGCGCATGGGCAATAGCGGACGGGTGCGATCCAACGCCTGGATCTGGGACTTCTCGTCCACGCACAGGACCAACGCCCGATCCGGTGGATTCAGGTATAGCCCCACAACGTCCCTGACCTTCTCGATGAAGAAGGGGTCCGACGACAACTTGAAGGTCTCCGTGCGGTGTGGCTGCAATCCGAAGGCCCGCCAGATGCGGCTGACCGTGTTGTGGCTCAGCCCGCTGCGCTGGGCCATGGACCGGGTGCTCCAATGGGTCGCGTCCCGGGGCGCGGTCTCCAGCGTCAGCGTAATCACACGCTCCACGTCGTCATCGGTAACCGCTCGAGGCCGTCCGCTGCGCGGTTCGTCCGACAGTCCGTCCAGCCTCCGTTCCAGGAACCGGGAACGCCATTTCCCCACCGTCGCATCGGACACTCCCAGGTCGGCGCTCACCGTGGTATTGCTGCGGCCTTCGGCACAGCCCAAAATCATTCTGGCCCGCAGCGCCAAAGCTTGCGCCGTTTTCGGACGACGAACCCACCGTTCCAAGGTTTCACGCTCCACGTCATCCAAAATTAGCGGCGGCATTGGTCGTCCGATTGCCATGGTCATCCTCCTCTGGGCTGCTAACCCGGAGGATACCTCATCGCGAATACTATTACAATGAACTTCAGTTACACCACACTAGAGAGCGGGCCGGAAAGCCCCGGTTGGGAAGAGTGATAGCGCCAGCATTGGCGACCTGAGCCAAGCCAGCATCCAACTTGGCAGCAAGTGGCGTTCCACGCTGGGATTGCCGCCAATCGGGACGCTGGTGGCAATGCTGGCAGGGTCGTCGCCAGGATGATCATTGCCAAGATGATCATTGCCAGTATCACCGAACACACCGGTTTGGTTGGCCAGCAGAGTCAAGTTGGCCACGGTGGCCGCCAGGTACAGCTGGAACTTGGTCTTGACCCGTCCGAAGTAGCGCGCCTGGCGGATACCCAACTGCTCCAGCCGAGCCAGTCGATGCTCCGCCACCACTCGTCGTCGCCGGTACTGGTCGTAGTCGGCGCTCTGCTGCAAGGCCCGGGCCTCCTGCAGCAAGCCTCCTGGGGATGGATCAGCACCTGCCGGCCCTTCCGGCCCTTGGCCGCAAAGCACTGGGACCGCAGTGGGCAGACCTGGCACACCGCTGCCTCAAACCGAAAGGCCTGCAGACGATGCACCGTCCCAGTACTGTCGGTTCGTTTCCCTGCCGGCACGATGGTGCGGGTGATCTGTCCCGCCGGGCAGGTGCAGCTTCCCTGGGTCAGGTCGATGACGAAGTCTTCCTTGGGGAAACACTTCCGGTTGGGACGGCCCGGCACGCGGGCCACCAGCCTGCGCCCCGCGTCGGCAAAAGCCTGGCGGGTGCCGCCGTCGCCGTAGGCCGTGTCCCCCATGGTCTCCACCACCGAGACGTCCGAGCTGACCTCGCTCTGTTCCACCAACTCCAGCGCCCCCAGATTGTCGGGAGCGTTCCCCGGCAGCACGTCCACCGCCGTGATCAGCTGGCTGTCGGTGTCCACCACCACGGCGGCCTTGTGTCCGTCAAAGTGCCGGGTCTTGCTCTTGTGGCCGTGGCGCATCTCCGGATCATGTACCGATACCATCCGGTCCTTGCTCACGTCCTCCTTTGGGCTCACCCCACCGTCATCATCGCCAGCGTGTCCGTTGCGCGCTTCGCGTCCTGGAGCGGCGTTCATCTGGACAGTTAGGCGGCGGTCAGTATGGCGGCCGCAGAAGCCATGGCGATGCGTACGTCGGTGGGGGCGTACGGTAGAGGGCATGGGTCGTGTCAAGGGCGGAGAGAAACCGTACCACCGGGAGGGTGCCTGACGACCACGACTGGTTTGGCAACTGGACTGACCGGTAGATCAGTTCGGGCCGGAGTCAGCGGGGTTCTACGCGTCAGCCGGTTCTTGTAGGGGAGATGCAGCGACGCTCTGCCGGCTGCCTTTGAGGCGGTAGCTGTCGCCGTTCATCTCGATGATGTGGACGTGGTGGGTGAGACGATCCAGCAGGGCGCCGGTGAGGCGTTCTGAGCCGAAGACCTGGGTCCACTCGTCGAAGGGACAATGGTTGGTGGTGATCAGGATGGAGCCCCGTTCGTAGTGCTGGCTGAAGACTTCGAAGAGGAGTTCCGCCCCAGTGGTGGACAGGGGCACGAAGCCCAGTTCGTCGATGATGAGGAGTTTGAGGCGGGCCAGTTGACGCTGGAGGTTGAGCAGCCGGCGTTCATCCCGGGCCTCCATGAGTTCGTGGACCAAAGCGGCGGTGGTGGTGAAACCCACTGACATGCCCTTCTGACAGGCGGCCAGTCCCAAACCCAGGGCGATGTGGGTCTTGCCGGTGCCGCTGTTGCCCATGGCGATGACGTTTTCACGACGCTCGACGTACTCGCACCGGGCCAGTTGCATGATCAATGCTTTGTTCACCGAGGGGATGGCCAGGAAGTCGAAGGTGTCCAGGCTCTTGACCGCGGGGAAGCGTGCCGATTTGATGCGTCGCTGGACCATGCGCTGGTGTCGGTCGATGAGTTCCAGTTCAGAAAGGCGAAGCAGGTAATCGGGATGGTCGGTGCCTTCGGCGGCACACTGGGCCGCAAGCTTGCGATACTCCCTGAGGAAGGTGGGCAGTTTCAACTCCTTAAGGTGGTGCTCAAGGAGCAGCGTGGACTGGTTGGTCATGCCACCCTCCCTGACAGCAGGGTCATGTAGTCCTGGGCGCGGGTGGTCTTCACGCTGACCCGGGGCAGGTAGGGATAGAGGTCCAGATCCAGCCGGGGCGGTCTGCCGTCAATGCGGCACAGCAGCAGGTGTTTCACGGCATCAAAGCTGACGGCGCCCAGTCGCAGGGCGTCCTTCACGGCGTGGTGGACTTCGGCGGCAGGGAAGTGCTGCAGCAGCCTGAGTACCTGGACGAATTCCCGCTTGCCGCCCTTGCCCATGCGAGCCTCCAACAGACGGCGCAGGGTCTGGTACTCGCCGGGCAACTCCCACCCCTGCAGCGGCGCAGCCTGATCCAGAGCCGCCGTCTTCTGCTCCAGCAGCGGCAGGTAGTGGATGGGATCGAAGATGAAATCGTCCTTCTCGTAGGAGCGTGGGTGTCGGGCGATGACCTCAGCGCCACAGCTGATCACCACCTGATCCACGTAGCCCTTCACCAGCACATCCCGGTGTCCACACTCCACCGGCACCGAGTAGTCATTGGTGCGGTACCTCACCAGGGACAACGAGCTGACCCGACTGGCCTGTTTGTCGCAGGCGTCGTAGGGCGCGGTGGGTAATGTCAGCAGGGCGTCCAGGTCCCGCTCCATTCGCTGACCGATGGTCTCGGTGTGGCCCCGCAGCACAGCGTCCATCCGCTCCAGACACCGTCGCTCCAGGTGGGCATTGAGGGCCTCAAAGCTGTCCATCCGGGGGATGGGCACCAGGAAATTGCGCCGGGCGTTGCCCACCATGCCTTCCACCTTTCCCTTGTCATTGCCCTTGCCTGGTCTGCCGAACCGGTCCTCAAACAGGTAGTGGGACCGCAACTCGGTGAAGGCACGAGTGCACTGCCTACGGCCATCGCCCAGGATCCGGGCCACCGCCAGCTTGGTATTGTCGTAAAGGATGCTCTGGGGTACGCCACCCAGGAACGAGTAGGCCGACACGTGGCCGTCCGTCAAGGCCGCGGTGGTCTCGGCCGGATAGGCCTTGATGAAGCAGCCGTCGCTGTGGGGCAGGTCCAGTACAAAGTAGTGGACCTTGCACTCCACTCCGCCAATCACCGCCACCGCCTCGCCGAAATCGCACTGGGCTTGGCCCGGCGAGTGGGACAAGGGTACGAACATCTCCTGGGTCCGCCGCCTATTATTACAGCCGCGCTTCAAGGGAAGGACGTATGTCGATGACCATGCCCGAAGTTAGACGACTGTTATGCAGGCTACTGTATCCACTTTATGGGAGCGCCGACCTGCATGTATGGTAGCCTTGGTGGAGCCGGCGGCGCCAAGCACGTGCCTTGGGGTCCACTACAAGAGACACTTTCAGAGGCCCTCAATTCAAGTGCAACTGTAATACTATGCTCCCTCACGTAGTCCTTGACTATCGTGTACTGACCGCTGAACCCGTACTCGTCCCTGAGCCGCTCGAAGATGCGCTTGGCCGTGTGGCGCTGCTTCCTGGGAACCCTGGCATCGCCTTCAAGGATGGCGTCAATCACACCGGTGTAGGGCTCAAGCTTCGGTCGCCGTGGCGGGCTCTGGCGCCGGTAACCGGGTGGTACCGAATAGGCCAGCATCTTGCGCACCGTGTCCCGGTGCAGGCCGAACACCCGGGAGGCTTCTCGAACACTCATCCCTTCCGCCAGGCAGGCACGGCGCACGCGCGCGTACATCTCCACTTGGTACATCCATTTTACCCTCCAGTGGCTGGTAATCAGCCTTACGAAAGACGGTGGACGGTACGGTTTTCCTCCGCCACAACCCGACGATGGAGCCGCCCACGCGGTCCAATTTACCGCCGCCGTTTACAGGTCGCGATGTACATGAACGCGAAGTGGTGGCGATCAGGGTTCTCATAGTGTTCTCCTTGACTTCAGGCGCGATGGTAATGACGTGGTGATAAGGCGGCTTTTACCGGGCCTCGATAGATTGGCCGAAAGAGCGGATCCGGGACCGGATCTGTTCTTTGGTGTCCAACCGCTGGCGATAGAGTGGGGTGCGTTCGGCGCGTGGTGGTGGCGGTTCGGGGATTAGCGGTCGAGCGTGAGCAGTTTGACGACATCACGTGCGCGGTGCTGCGGCGGTGCTGTTAGGGGGTGGGCGGTGGCGACTCTCGAATTCAGAATGGGGCCGCGGAAGTGGACCTTAGAGGGTGTGTGACAATGGGCTAAACTCGTCCGGTGGGTTCTTGGGGTGAGAACCAGATGGTGGTTATGCTGGGCGGATGAATAGAAAAGCATATCCCAGCGATTTGACCGCTGCCCAGTGGGAGGAGTTGGTCCCACTGCTGCCGCCGGACACCACCAGAGGCCCTCCCCTACGGATCTGCGGGAGGTGGTCAACGGCATCCTCTACGTGCTGGGGGGCGGCATACCCTGGCGCCTAATGCCTCATGACCTGCCGCCCTGGGGCACGGTGTGGTGGTACTTCCGGAAGTGGCGGGATGACGGAACCTGGGAACGGGTGGAGGACGCCTTGCGCTCCCGGGTTCGGGAAGCGGCGGGCCGAGCGGCTACGCCCAGCGCCGCCATCCCGGATTGTTCAAGGATCGACAGCCAATCGGTGAAAACCACGGAAAAAGGGGCCTCGGGGCTACGACGCCGGTAACAAGGTGGCTGGACGCAAGCGCCATATCGTAGTGGACACCATGGGATTGTTGCTGGCCGTGGTGGTTCATGCCGCCAGCATCCAGGACCGGGACGGCGCCCGGTTGGTGTTGGCCAAACTGTTGGGTCGATTTCCCCGATTGCAGGTCATCTGGGCCGACGCTGGCTACGCGGGTCGGCTGGTGGCTTGGGCCGGGGCCACCGGCGGCTGGTTGCTCACCGTGGTGCGGCGCAAACCGGATCGCCACCACTTTGAGGTGTTGCCGCGCCGGTGGGTGGTAGAGCGTACCCTGGCCTGGCTGAGCCGATGTCGCCGGTTGAGCAAGGACTACGAGGAGCGCACGGAAAGCAGCGAAGCCTGGGTGCATATCGCCATGGTCCACCTGATGCTCAAACGGCTCCACCCCGCCTGAACCCCATTGTCACACGCCCTCTAAGAGGACGTTAGCGATGGCTACGACGGTCATGTAGTCTAGCGATAACATGGCCCACATTTCCTAAGAGGGTGTGTGACAATGGTCTAAAGTGGCGTCAAGGGTTCTTGAGGTGAGGGCAGGAAGGGCATTAGGCTGGGAGCATGAGCAGAAAACCTTATCCCAGCGATTTGACCGATGCCCAATGGGAAGTGCTAGCGCCCCTGCTGCCACCCGACTCGTCCCTGGGGCATCCCCGAACCGTGGACCTGCGGGAAGTGGTCAACGGCATCCTGTACGTGTTGCGGGGCGGCATACCCTGGCGGCTGATGCCCCACGACCTGCCACCTTGGGGCACGGTCTGGTGGTACTTTCGGAAGTGGCGAGATGATGGGACTTGGGAGCGGGTAGAGGAGGCCTTGCGTTCCCGGGTTCGGGAAGCCGCCGGACGGGAAGCCACGCCCAGCGCGGCCATCATCGACAGCCAATCGGTGAAGACCACGGAAAAAGGGGGCCCAGAGGCTATGACGCCGGTAAACGGGTTGCTGGACGCAAGCGCCACATCGTAGTGGACACATCGTAGTGGACACCATGGGGTTGCTCTTGGCCGTGGTGGTTCACGCTGCCAATATTCAAGACCGGGATGGGGCCAAGCTGGTGTTGGCCAAACTGCTGGGCCAGTTTCCTCGGTTGCAGGTGATTTGGGCGGATGCTGGCTACGCCGGCCGGTTGGTGTCGTGGGCCTGGGCCACTGGGGGTTGGCTGCTCACCGTGGTGCGACGGCAACCGGACAGCCACCGATTTGAGGTGTTGCCCCGACGCTGGGTGCTCGAGCGCACCCTGGCGTGGTTGAGCCGTTGCCGTCGGTTGAGCAAAGACTATGCAGAGCGGACCGAAAGCAGCGAAGCCTGGGTCCACATTGCCATGGTTCATCTCATGCTCAAAAGGCTCCGGCCTGCTTGAAACCCTTTGTCACACACCCTCTTAGAGCCGGCTGGTGGCTCACGTCGAGGGTTTGGGGGAGCGGGAAGGCTGGGAGCCCATGCTCGTGATGCGGGTCAACCTCGTGTTGGAGGAGCTGGCCCTGAACGTGCGTGATCACGGTTGTGTGGAGGGCCGGCGGTTCGATGTGGTGCTGTCCTCCGGGCATGAGGCGGTGGCCATCGAGTTCACGGACGACGGCGTGGCGTTTGACCCCCTGATGGAGGCACCCAAGCCGGACCTCTTGTCGGACGCGGATATTCGTTCTCTGGGCGGTTTGGGGTTCACCTCGTCGTGAACCTGGTCTACGAGATCTTCTACGACTACTGGAGTGGCCGGAACCGCCTGGTCATGTCCATCGGCCGGGGCGAGTAGGTCGGCGGTTCCTTGGCCGCTTTGGCTCGGCCCGGGCCGACTGGGCGGCTTCCCGGAGGTTTCGGGCAGCCTGCGCCAGGTCGATGGATGTGTCGTGGTCGTAGGGCGTGATGCCGTAGCCGATGTGCCGCTGGAAGTGGGTAGCGGCGTGCCAGGACAAGTCTCTGCTGTTCCGCGAATCTCCTGGGCAGAGGGCTGGGGCTGCGATGCGGATGCAGCCCTGCATGCTGGCTTGGGTGGCCTCGCTTTCGTCGCATGGGCGCCCCTCCGCGTCGAGGAGGAGGTCGCGGCGACTCCAGGCTAATACTACAGTCGCGCTTGCCTTTGGTAGGATAGGCCCATGATTACTGGTGAGAGTGGAGGGGTTGGAAATGGGTCAGACATTACTGGAGCGAGAGGCCGTGCTGGAGGAAACGCTGGACTGGGAGGCTGGGCTCCAGGCGCTGCACGGGCGTATCGCGTCGCGTTTCAGCCGCAGTGAGTCTCGGCAGCGGGCGCTGGCGTACCTGCAAGGATTGCTGGGGTCGGTGGAGCGCAAGAACGGGTGGCAGTTGGCCGAATATGCTGGCGACGCCACGCCCGACGGTGTGCAGCGTCTGCTGGCGGTGTACCACTGGGACGCGGACCAAGTACGGGACGACCTGCAAGGGTACGTGGTGGAGCATCTGGGCGACCCCGGCGGGGTGCTGGTGGTGGATGAGACGGGGTTTCTGAAGCAAGGCCAGAAGTCGGTGGGGGTGAAGCGTCAGTACAGCGGCACGGCGGGGAAGGTGGAGAACTGTCAGATCGGGGTGTTCCTGGCGTATGGCAGCCGCCACGGGGCGCGGCCTTTCTGGATCGGGAGCTGTATCTGCCCCAGGAGTGGGCGGAGGATGTGGAGCGGCGGCGGGAAGCCGGTGTCCCGGAAGGGGTGGTCTTTCATACCAAAGCACAACTGGCTCAGGAGATGATCGCCCGCGCGGTGGCGGTTGGGGTGCCCTTTGCCTGGGTAACTGGGGATACGGTGTACGGCAATGCGATTGGTCAAAGATCGTGTCAACTGCGACGGTGGCTGGAGGAACAGAGCCTGTCCTACGTGCTGGCGGTGAAGAACCAGATCTTTGAACAATCGGCCGCTGTGGGCGGATACGGAGGATGGCTCGGCACAGGTGGCAGCCCGTGAACTGGCCCAGCAGATACCCGATGACCGGTGGCAACGTCTGAGCGCTGGGGAGGGCAGCAAGGGGCCGCGCCTCTACGATTGGGGTTGGTTGCCGATAGGACCCTGGTCAGCACTGGATCAGGGGCATTGGCTGCTGGTGCGTGCTTGGTCAAGGGTTCGGGCATTGCCGATCCTGAGGAGCTGGCCTACTACGCCTGTTTTAGTACGGGAGAGGTATCGCTGGCGGAACTGGTGCGCGTGGCTGGCACCCGGTGGATCATCGAAGACGCCTTCAAGGAGGCCAAACAGGAGGTGGGGCTGGACGAGTATGAGGTACGCCTGTGGGTCGGCTGGCACCGGCACATCACCCGGGCGCTGCTGGCCCATGCCTTTCTGGCGGTAATCCGGTCCTATGCCGCCGGTGGCGACGGTAAAAGGGGGATAGGTTCCCGGGAGAACTCATCCCACTGACCGTACCCGAGGTCAGACGACTGCTATGCCGGCTCCTGTGGCTGCCACGGGGCAGTCCTGCCCTGACCATCCATTGGTCAGGCTGGAGACGACGGCACCAGGCCCGGGCCATGCAGTGTCATTACCGGAGATGCCTTCAGAAACCTTCATCACAAGCGCGACTGTAGTACTAGTACCGTTTCAATCTGATCTTGTCGGATAGATATGTTGGAGATTACGGCGAGCATCTTTGGTGGTAAACCGCCAGTCTATGGCTAATCTTGCTGCGTTGCGCTCGCGTTCGAGCGCCGCAACCTCTCGCCGCAGCTCCGCCTCATCGCTGATACGGCGGTTCAGACATCCCCTGCTGAAGACGCTCAACTCGATCTCAGCCATGTTCAGCCAGCTGCCGTGCGTGGGAGTGTAATGAAACTCGAGGCGTTGGGCGATGCGCCGAGCTTCGGATGGCTCAAATGCTTCGTAGAGCGAGCCGAGCTGGTGGGTGTTGAGGTTGTCCAGTACCAGCCTGACCACCTCGGCATCAGGGTATACCTCGTCCACCAGCCACCGCATCTGGTGCGCGAAGTCTACGGCAGTGCGGCGCTCGGTCACCGCCACATGTCTCCAGCCACCCCTCGGCTCACAGATCATGAACAGGTTCCGGGTCCCGTTACGCTGGTACTCGGTGTCATAGCGTGCCACCCGTCCCGGGGCAGCCTCCAGGGGCGGACGCACCGCTCCAGTCAATTGCCGGGAGGTCTCGTCGAAACACACTACCGGACGCTCCGGATGGTACGCCTGTTGGTACAGGTCCAGCACGTCCTCCTTGCGCTCCTGGCCCGGCCGCGGTCGGTCATTGCTGGCGGCCTCAAGTCCTTCCTCCACGTACCGCTTCCGCGCTCTGGCGACCGTGGCCGCGTTGACCAACAGCACATCGGCTATCTCACGGTCCCGAAGCCCCTGGTCAGCCTGGAGCAGCGACAGCGCACGCTTCACGGTGCGCACTGACGCCTTGCCGCGCTGGGACACCTCATTGAGACGGGAGCGTTCGGCCTCGGTCAGCTCTACTTTATACTTGATGGCAGCCATGGCTGGGCACTTCCTCACACAAAGATCATGCCCAAGTATGGCTGCTTTCTTATATTCTTACAAATATACCTGGCAACGGTACTAGGCCCAACGAGTACTGGCCTCGTCTGATGGCAGCATTCGAGGCGTTGGAATCACCGGCTGCGCGAATACCCTGGTACGTCCCTGAAACGGGGCGAGGAGGTTCGCGCAGGATAGTCAACATTTCTGATATACCACGGGGGCCTGCAAAATTGGACGACCTGATCAGCATCATCGTTGACCTGCCGCCTGGTTCCGGGAACGGCCCACAAGTCAGCGACAACTTGCGGCAGTGGGGAATAAAGTCCGCAGCAGGTTACCGAGCGTTGCTAAACCTAGTACCGTTGCCAGGTAGATTTGTAAGAATATAAGAAAGCAGCCATACTTGGGCATGATCTTTGTGTGAGGAAGTGCCCAGCCATGGCTGCCATCAAGTATAAAGTAGAGTTGACCGAGGCCGAACGCTCCCGTCTCAATGAGGTGTCCCAGCGCGGCAAGGCGTCAGTGCGCACCGTGAAGCGTGCGCTGTCGCTGCTCAAGGCTGACCAGGGGCTTCGGGACCGTGAGATAGCCGATGTGCTGTTGGTCAACGCGGCCACGGTCGCCAGAGCGCGGAAGCGGTACGTGGAGGAAGGACTTGAGGCCGCCATCAATGACCGACCGCGGCCGGGCCAGGAGCGCAAGCTGGACGGCAAGCAGGAAGCGCACCTGATCGCCATTGCGTGCCGCGCCGCGCCCGAAGGGCACACGCACTGGACACTCCAGTTGTTGGCCGACCAGGTGGTGGAGTTGGAGTTTGCCGATAGCATCTCCCTAGAGACGGTGCGCCAGATGCTCAAAAAAACGAACTCAAGCCGTGGCAGAAGAAGGAGTGGTGTATCCCCAAGGTGAGCGGGGAGTTCGTGGCGCGGCTGGAGGACGTGCTGGACCTGTACCAACAGGCGTACCATCCGGAGCGTCCGGTAGTGTGTTTCGACGAGACCTCCCGGCAATTGACTGGAGCGGTGCGTCCGCCCCTGGAGGCTGCCCCGGGACGGGTGGCACGCTATGACACCGAGTACCAGCGTAACGGGACCCGGAACCTGTTCATGATCTGTGAGCCGAGGGGTGGCTGGAGACATGTGGCGGTGACCGAGCGCCGCACTGCCGTAGACTTCGCGCACCAGATGCGGTGGCTGGTGGACGAGGTATATCCTGATGCCGAGGTGGTCAGGCTGGTACTGGACAACCTCAACACCCACCAGCTCGGCGCGCTCTACGAAGCATTTGAGCCATCCGAAGCTCGGCGCATCGCCCAACGCCTCGAGTTTCATTACACTCCCACGCACGGCAGCTGGCTGAACATGGCTGAGATCGAGTTGAGCGTCTTCAGCAGGGGATGTCTGAACCGCCGTATCAGCGATGAGGCGGAGCTGCGGCGAGAGGTTGCGGCGCTCGAACGCGAGCGCAACGCAGCAAGATTAGCCATCGACTGGCGGTTTACCACCAAAGATGCTCGCCGTAAGCTCCAACATATCTATCCGACAAGATCAGATTGAAACGGTACTAGCTTACCGTTGGTTCGAGCCGGGGAGGACCCATTTCCCGGTTGGGAGAGGCAGGCGGCGTTATTGGACCCAAGTCAACGATCCGGAGCGATATCCGCCGTTGACGGAGGACGAGATCATCGGCCTATGTTTCCCCACCTCGGCGCGCAGTGCACGCCGCAATGTCCTGTCTGACGCTCGGAAAGTCATCCGTCAACTGGAACAGTCGGGAGAGTTGCGCGTGGCAGAAGGGAGCGGAAACACCATGAGGTTGCTTCCGCCGGATATTGACGCTACCCCGTGCGCATAAACGGAGAAATGCTCCCGAATAATGACGCTACCCCGTGCATTTCCAGAGAAACTATCAGCGTAGGCATTTTGCCATTCCGCAGAAAAATAGATGTTTTCCTGTTCAAAAAATGACGCTATCCCGTGCAGACGGCAGCAGGCTGCAGGGTCACGCTATGACGCTACCCCGTGCAGAATAAGTGCTGACCCGGCCATTGCCAACGTCCAGGAAGAGAAAGTGCCATCACACACGCCTAAAACATGGTCGCGAGGCAATTTGCGACCCATTCCACACCGGGTTGGAGCGATTCTCACCGCCACGCCGGGAGTTATACGCGACATAATATCCAGTTATGCCGGCCGGATAACAATGACGCTACCCCGTGCAAATGATGACGCTACCCCGTGCAAATCACGCCGATTTCATACTCAAACTGGCTGTCTCCTACCCCTACCCCTACCGGGGGAGGGGGAGGGCTGTGGGGATTCCGCTTACGCTACATCCCACAGCTGGTAACTCCGTTAGGTTCCTCAATCGAAATCGCTACGATTCTGGTCAGGCTAACGGGTGCTAGAGGCTAACGACGGTGCTAACGGCGCTGGGCCTTGGGAGACCCGGTATTTGGGAACCGCAATTCAAGTGAGAGTGCATTGTTGATAAAAACCGCAATGAGTCTGCGCCCACACATCGTGCAGGTGATGGCGGCGCGCCAAGGCCTCATACTGACCACTGAGGAGATCTACCAGTTGGTGGCAGAGGTGGGCGTGTCCGGGTTTGACCCGCAGGCGAAGCGGGACCGCAACTTGGTCAATCGGGAACTCAGCGACTTGGCGGGCCGCAGCACCCACGGCCACAGCAAGCCCTCACCCCAGCTGATAGCCAGGGTGGAACGTGGGCGCTACACCTACCAGGAACCCGACCGTCCCATGGACGTGGTGCTGTTGCAGGAATACCTGGAGCCGGTGGAGGTTTACGAGAAGCGGCCCGCCCATCGGCGACGCGGCGGGTGGGACCGGCGCAGCGTTCCGGACCGGGTTCGGATGGGGCTGTACGCGGTGCAGCGGGGGATCTGCCCGGGCTGCGGGTTTCACCAACCGCACCACCTGAGGTTTGAGATTGACCACATCCTGGCGCTGAGCGACGACGGCGATCACCAGGCGCGTAACTGGCAGCTCTTGTGCGGCTACTGCAACCGTGTGAAAGCCACCCAGGGTCCCGAGGGCTTCCGCATGAAGATGACGGAGTTGCGAGCCCACAATGTCAGGACGGGGGTGATGGTGGACCAGCGCGAGGCGGAGATCACCGGCCGCCGGCTGGCCCGTTATTACCGTGAGATGGGCGAGCGGACACCCTGACCGTCGGCGTGGCACGCCGGAGGTGGGACGTGTTTTGGTGTCCCGTTTCAGGGGAAGCCCGTGGGATGGCGCTGGCCCAGCGCGCCGAAACAACAGCACGGAGGCGATGACGGATGATACAGGTCGGCACCGACCAAGGCGTGATGGTTCCCCAGGAAGAGGCTGGCGATGTCGCCAGGGATGGCCATCGGGCCGGTGATGCCGCGGCGGCGATAACGGACGTGGTGATCGCCCGGCGAAACGGCGCCGAGGAGGAGGCCGACGCCACCCTTGCCGAAGTTGCCGACGACCCGGTGGGGCAGTATATGCGGGAGATCGGCCGGGTGGAGTTGCTGACCGCGGGGCAGGAGCGGGCCCTGGCGGCGGATATGGAACTGGCCAATCACCTGGAGGAGCTGGAGCGGGAACTGGCCCGGGGATTGGGCAATGACGATGTGGACGATGCCAGTGTCCCGAGCGGGTCTACAGCTGCGGCGTGGGAGAGGGTCATGGTGCTCCTGGCCCGCATCGCCAGGGCTGGCCCGGTGGCTCGGGCGGTGGCCCTCCACCTGGGGATGGAAGATGCTCCGACGCTGGAGGCGGTGTGTATGCGCCCGGAGTACCGGGCGGCCGTCGACGGCGCGCTCAGCCCCGAGCTGGTGGAACGGGTGGCCCGGGAACTGGACCTAACCGCCACTGACGCCCAGGCGAGCATCGTGAGGCTGTCCCGGGACACCCGGGCGTTGCCAACGGCGGCGGCGGGAGTTGCGGCAGTCTACGCGGAGGTGTGGGCGGAGCTGCATCCCAACGGCGCCGAGGACCGGGACCGGTGCACCCTGGGGCTGCTGTCGCGGATGCTGGGGGATCCGGAGTTGAGCCGGCGCGTGGAGGTGGTGGATGATGGGATCGCGCGACACTTCGAGCGGGTCGGCGAGGCCGGGAAGCGGGCCCATGATCACCTGGCGGAGGCCAATCTGCGGCTGGTGGTCAGCGTGGCCCGCAAGTACCAGAACCGGGGGATGGCGCTCTTGGACCTGGTGCAGGAGGGAAACCTGGGGCTGATCCGCAGGGTGGAGAAGTTCGACCACCGGCGGGGCTACAAGTTCAGCACCTACGCCACCTGGTGGATCAGGCAGGCGGTTACCCGGGCCGTCGCGGACCAGGGCCGAACGATACGGGTACCGGTGCACATGGTGGAGAGCATCAACAAGCTGAAGCGGCACGAGCGGAGCTTGTTGCAGGAATTGGGCCGGGAGGCCACGGAGGGTGAGCTGGCCGAAGCGCTGGGGGTGAGCGCGGCGAAGGTGGCGGACATCCGCAAGGCGGCCCAGGAGGCGGTGTCGCTGGAGACGCCGGTGGGGGAGGACGGAGACACCTATCTGGGGCAATTCATTGAGAGCCTGTTTACGATCTTTTTAGGATTAGCACCGTGAAGGCGAGCACCACCATTTGCAGGGCTGGTATTGAGCTTTCTTTCACAGTTCTTCCAGAGCCGGCGGCACTTTTCCAGCCAGGCGAATGACCGCTCCACCACCCATGGTTTCGGCAGCACCACGAAGGTGTGCAGTTCGTTGCGTTTCACCACTTCCACCGCGGCTCCCAATATGCCTTGCACTGCAGCAGCAAAGGGCTTCCCGGTGTAACCACCGTCCACCAACACCTTCTGGACCCGGTTGAGGTCGGACCGGTTTTCGTCAAACATCGCCAAAGCCCCCGCCCGATCGGTAACGTCGGCGGTAGTCACCTGTATCGCATGGGGCAATCCTTGCGTGTCCACCGCGATATGACGCTTGCTTCCGGACACCTTTTTGCCCGCGTCATAGCCCTTCTGCTCGGCGGTGTCCGTGTTCTTGACGCTCTGGGAGTCCACGATGCAGCAGCTGGTCTGCTCTTCCCTCCCATTGCTTTGTCGGGCCTCGCCAACCGATTTTTTTAGGACTTGTTCCAGAATGGAATCCTGCTCCGGGTCGGGCTGCTCGCTCCATTGCCGGAAATACTGGTAACAAGTGCGCCAATCGGGGAAGTCCGCCGGCAGCATTCGCCACTGGCAGCCGCTTTTCAGGAGATACAGCACGCCGCAGAAAACGTCATACAAGTCCACAATGCGGGGCT
The DNA here is from genome assembly GCA_965197635.1 of Dehalococcoidia bacterium. Taxonomy (GTDB): domain Bacteria; phylum Chloroflexota; class Dehalococcoidia; order Lucifugimonadales; family UBA3495; genus Bin87. The sequence goes on along the minus strand of CBDANN010000007.1, from coordinate 550,160 downwards.
TGGTCCGGCGTCGGGCCGACTTCAGCGTGGGCAGAATACGGGCGAATTGCTCCCTACTGATGTCGCTGGGATAGGAATGAGACATGATTACCCCTCCCCTGATAATAGTCTCAGCTTAACCTATTTCAGAGATCGTAGACAGGTTCTGAGGACCGGAACAGTCCGCCCCTGGAGGATACGGTGTCGGAGAATCTGCTGCGGGAGCAGTTGCGAGAGGCGCTGGGATCCTTGGGGGATCGGGAGAGCCGGGTGCTGCGGCTGCGCTACGGGCTGGACGGAGGCCATCCGCAGACGCTGGAGGAGGTGGGGAAGGTGTTCGGAGTGACCCGTGAGCGGATCCGGCAGATCGAGGCGAAGGCGATTCGGAAGCTGCGCCAGCCGGCCCGGTCGGCCCAGCTGCGGGACTACCTGGATTGACTGGCCGTAGCGTCAGCGGATGCTGTCGTGGCGGGGGATGATCTCGTAGTCGCGGAGCCCTTCGTTCCAGACGCGGCGGACCACCTCGCCGGGAATGTCCCTGACCTCCCGCCGCAGGGGAAAGCCTGCGCCGGGAGTGCCGGAGAAGGCGAGCTTCACCAAGTCGGTCTCATCGGTGGTGATTTCCACATGGAGTTCCGCGTCGGCCCTCAGTTCATCGATGAGGTTCACCAACCGGTCCAGGGTGTCGGCCAGGGCCAACTCGGTGACGATGGGTTTCCGCTGCTTCAGCATGGGCTCCTCCCCGGCGGAAGATCGGAGGCGAAATCGCCCATTTCATGCACGGGCGTGAACCGGTCCCGCCGGGGCCATTGTGCCACAGGGGAACGCCGGTTCCAATCTCCGGCGCGCTGCTCAGGCGGGAGGCAGCGGGATGGGGTTGGAGGACCTCGGATCAGGGCTTCCGGCGGCGGGCAGCAGGGGCGGCATCTCATCGGTGCGGTAGGCCCGGTCGATCTGGGGGAGCATCCACTCGCCGGCGGTGGTGTTGTCGGGCAGGACGATGTTGGCCAGGAACTCGGTCTCGATGGTGGAGATGCCGACGGTAACCGCCTCCAGCTTGGCCCTGATGACCAGCAACAGGGCTCGCCAACGCTGGCGGCAGGCCTGGTCGTAGGCTTCCTGCTCCTGACCCACAACTGTGATACTGTGATACGGGTTCCTTCCTATTTTTCGGCGGGTTAGCGCAACTGTCGAGCGCATCTGTCAGCTGTGGAGACGTGAAGGTCATTGACCCAGGGTCCATGCTCAGGTTTGGCGCAATACTGACTGCTCTGGCGCTCCTTTGTCTGGGGGCGGTGGCCTTTCCGGTCCACGCCCAGGAGCCGCCACAGCAGACGGGCAAGGAGGACTCACCGGTCAGCCCGGTGCTTCGTCAATTCATTGAGGAGCGCGAGACATCGTCAGTGCAGTCCGACGCTCAGTCCGAGATCCGGTCTGTCACCCGCTCGCAGCCGGGCGACGGCCGGATCACCAGAGACGTGCCGACGGCGAGCGGCGGGCAGCCGGAATCGGGAACCACGGGGGACCCGGTACGTTTTGACGACAGCGGGAACGTGCAGGTCTACATCCACCTCAAGGAGACGAGTGATGAGGTCCTGCAGGAGATCCGGGGTCTGGGCGCGACCATCGAGATTGCCAACTCCGACTGGAACATAGTCCAGGCCTGGGTGCCCATAGAGGTCCTGTACCGGACCGCGGCGCTGGACGCCGTACGGAAGGTCACTCCTCCCGATTACGCAGTGACCAACGCCGGTTCCGCAACCAGTGAGGGTGACGCCGCCCACCGCGCTGATCTAGTCAGATCCTTCAGCGGGCTCACCGGCGCCGGCGTCAAGATGGGTGTTATATCCGTCGGAGCTGACTCATACCGCAGGTCCATCAGCAGTGGCGATCTCCCCGGGGCGGTCGAGATCAACCCGAACAACAAGGGAGACGGGGACGAGGGCACTGCCATGATGGAAATCGTCCACGACCTGGCCCCCGGAGCTCGGCTCGCCTTTTCCGGATTGAGTACGGATACGTCGCTGGAGATGGTGGAGGCCATTCTCTGGCTGGCCAACGAAGCTTTCGACGGCGAGGGAGCGGACATCATCGTGGATGACATTGGCTTTTACGACCAGCCGTATTTTGAGGACGGCCACGTGGCTGAGGCCGCCGCGGACGCCGTGTCCGGTGGGGCCGTGTTCGTTTCTTCTGCCGGGAACACCGCCGGTCAACACTACGAAGCCGGGTTCTCCGACGGCGGCGACGGCTTCCATGACTTCGATGCTACGGGCACGACCGATGTTGCACTGCGCGTTTACCTGCTTTTGGGCGTTTCAGTTTCCCTGCAGTGGAACGATCGGTTTGGTGAATCAGGCAACGACTACGACCTCTACGTGTGCGAGAGGTGGCGGAAACCGACTAAGTTCAACCTGCAGAACGGGGTCTGTAAGGGAAGCACCGAAGTACAGGACGGCGACGACGACCCGGTCGAAGTAGTCCACTTCGCTGGGACCGGCGAGGTGGACGTCTACATTCGCAAGCACGACGGCGAAGCCAGAACCCTTGAGCTGTTCGCCCGCGGCTCGCGCATAATATTTCCGGAGCACGGCGTGCCCGAGGGCAGTATCATCGGCCAGGCCGCCGTAGACGGTGTCCTGGCCGTTGGCGCTATCGACGTGGGCGATCCAGGCAACGACGATCCAGGGTCATTCAGCAACCGGGGGCCGTCGGAGATTTACTTTCCCTCTCGGCAGACCAGGTCCAAGCCCGATGTCATGGGTATTGACGGGGTGTCAACCACCGGTCCCGGCGGTGGCTTCAATCCCTTCTTCGGCACCTCGGCCGCCGCGCCCCACGTTGCTGGAATAGCCGCGCTGGTCATGGAAGCCCAGCGCAGCGCCACTCCCAACGCGACCAGGAAGGCGGTCGCCGACGCGGTCACGCAGAAGTTACGCGACACCGCCATCGACCTTGGCTCCGCCGGCCACGACAATGCCACCGGCTACGGCCGAGCCGACGCCCTTTCCGCCGTCGAGTCCATCGCCTCAGCGTCCGACACTTTCTCGCTGTATTCGATGACTGGGTTCCCGGCGACCTACACGGTGGACTCCACCGGTGACGGCGCTGACAGTTCGACGTCGGACGGCGTCTGCGACGACGGCAATGGGAGTTGCACTCTGAGGGCCGCCATCGGGCAGGCCAACGCGGGAACCGGAGCGGTCATCAACTTCAACATCTCGGGCGGCGGCGCCAGGACCATCAGCCCGGCATCGGGCCTGCCCGCCGTTACCAAGCCGGTGTTCATCGACGGCTACAGCCAGCCGGGCGCCAGCGCCGGCACGGCGCTCATCGAGCTCGACGGAGCCAGCGCCGGAACGGGCGCCAGCGGCCTCACCCTCAGCGGCAAGGGCAGCTACGTCCGCGGGCTGGCAGTAAACAGCTTCGATGGCAACGGCATCGTCCTGCAGGGAGGCGGCGGCGGTCAGGCGCTCGTGGGCAACATGATCGGAACCGACGCTGACGGATCCACCGACGAGGGCAACGGGGCCGCGGGGGTGTACGTAAATGGCGCCCCGGGCGTCGTGCTGCGGGACAACGTGATTTCGGGCAACACGACGTACGGTGTCCACGTCAACGGCAGTGGCGCCGCCGGCGCCGCGCTGTACGGCAACATGATTGGCGCCAACGCCGCCGGAACGTCGGACTTGGGCAACACCACCGCGGGCGTCCACGTCAACGGCGCCCGAGACGTCGTGCTGCGGGACAACGTCATCTCCGGCAACGACACCCACGGCGTCAGCCTCGCTGCCAGCGCCACCGGGGCGACCTCGAGTACAACCGCATCGGGACCAACGACGCCGGCGACACCGACTTGGGGAACGCCGGTTCCGGCATGCATATTTCCGGCACGCGCGAGGCCGAAGTCTACAAGAACATCATTGGGTTCAACGACTCCCATGGCATCAGCCTGACCGGCGGGGGGACCTACGACACGATCATCTCGGAGAATCACATCGGCGCCAACAGCGGTGGCACGGCCCTGGGCAACGGCGGCTCCGGCGTCCACATCGGTGGCGGCGCCCGCAATAACGCGGTTGAGTTCAACACCATCGCCAACAACGGCGGCGACGGCGTGACCGTTGTGTCCGAAGGCGCCACCGGGAATTGGATCCGGGATAACTCCATCCATGACAACACCGGGCTGGGTATCGATCTGGGCGACGATGGAGCCACTGCCAATGATGCCGACGACTCTGACAGTGGCCCCAACAACCTGCAGAACTACCCCACGGATGTCACCTACGCCCATGCGGAAGGTGTCGTGTCAGTGAGTTTCAGCATATATCGGCGGGACAAAGATGGTTACGCGATAGATTTCTATGCCTGTGACACGTCCACCAGTGGGGAGGGCAAGCAGTGGTTGGCGGCTGTTCATGTGCCAACCTCTGCCGTGGGCAGCAAGACGTTCACTGCCGGTAATTTAACCCTCACCCTCGCCATGACTGACGTCTCGATGTCGGGGGTGACTCACCTCACTGCAACTTCAATCTCCTTTGGTGAGAAATCAACCTCGGAATTTGCCCCCTGCGTGGCCCCCGTTGCCCTGCCCGAACTGGTCTTCTCCAACAGTCACATCGACGTCGATGAGGGCAGCACCGCCACCTACACGGTCGCGCCGTCGCCCGCGCCCAGCGTTGAGACCGAGGTACAACTTTCCGCTTGGAACACAGGTGTGGCCACCGTGTTGCCCGACACGCTCACGTTCGCAGCCAGCGACAGTACTGGCAAGACCGTTACGGTCACCGGCGTCGCTGATGACGACGCCTACAACGGGGTCACGGATATTTGGCACACGGTCGTTATCGGCGACTACCAACACGTCATTGCCAGAGTGCCCGTGGAGGTGGCCGACGACGATGCCACCAAGCTCACCCTGACCAGCTCCACCAGCGGCGTCACTTTTCCCAGCGCCGCCGAAGTTGCCGTGGGGCGTCTCTACGACGGGAGTTTCACGATAACCGAGGGCGAGACCGCCACCTACACCATCCAGCTCACCGGCGAGCCGGAGGGCGACACCACCGTCAACCTGGAGTCGTCAGACATCGGGGCCTTGACCGCCGCCCCAAGCTCTATAACCTTCACCAAGAGCGGAGAGGCGCAGGACGCCAACAAATTTGAGTGGGACGATGCGCAGATCGTCACCCTCACGGCGTTGGCTGACACTGATTCCGACGATGAAGCCGTGGACGTCATCCACAAGAACACCGTCGACAGTGAAGACTACACCGTGGGGATAGTGAAAGCCACGGTTCGCGACTCCGGCTTGCCCAGGCTGACGTTCACGCCGTCGGACCGGACCGTGAGCGTCAATGAGGGAGGTACGGCAACCTACTCCGTGGTGTTGGCCAGCGACCCCGGCGACGGCAACACCGCTACCGTCAGCGTCTCAGTCTGGGATCGCCGGACCACCGGCGACGCCATCACCGTGATGCCCACCAGCCTCACCTTCACGGGCGGCGCCAGCGGCGATTGGAACACGGCACAGGAAGTGACCATCACCGGCGTCCAGGACGATGACGAGTTCGATGATGTCGCGAGAATTCAGCACACCATCACCGTCGGAAACACGTCCGTCGGGCGCCAGGAGGTGGAAGTAACCGTCGTCGATGCCAACCGTGCTCCGTTCTTTGAGGAGGGGTTGGAGACCACGCGGTCGATAGACGAAAACTCGGGTGAGGGAATGGCGGTGGGGGAGCCGGTAGCAGCCACCGACCTGAACAACGACACATTAACCTATTCCATTGAGAGCCAGGAGGGCGGCCCGTACACCGTCGATAGCGGGACCGGACAGATCAGGGTGGGAACCGATGCCAACCTGGATTTCGAAAACAGGACGACACAGGAGGTGTCGCTCAAGGTAACGGACGAGGACGGCCTCTCCGACGCCATCGAGGTGGCGATCGAGATCGCCGACGTGGACGAGCCTCCCGTCATCACCGGGCCCGACGCCATCGATTTCGCCGAGAACGGCACGGGCAGTGTCGGAACCTACGCCGCCACGGACCCCGAGGGCGGAATGGCTGTCCTGTCGCTGGTCGGAACCGATAGCGACGACTTCACGTTCACCAACGGCACGCTGCGTTTCAGTGCCACTCCCAACTTCGAGGCTCCCACGGATGACGGCGGAGACAATGTCTATGAGGTCGCCATCGAAGCGACCGATGGGGAAAACACCGCTGAACACCACGTAACCCTGACCGTCACCAACGAAGATGAAGCCGGCACACTTACACTCTCCTCGCGGCAGCCGCAGGTCGGGGCGCCGTTCACGGCCACGTTGACCGACATCGACGGCCAATTGTCCAATCAATCCTGGACGTGGGAGCGCTCCCAAAACCGGAGCAGTTGGACCACCATCACCGCGGCTACCGGCGGGTCATACACGCCAATGGACGAAGACTTCAACCACTATCTTCGGGTGAGCGTGGAATATACCGACGGACACGGGCCCAACAAGAGCGAGCAGGAGGTTGCAGCCCGTCGGGTCCGTGCTCCGCCACCGGTCAACCACGCTCCGGAATTCCCCGCGGCCACTGCTGAGCGGTCCGTGGCTGAAAACTCCAGGCCTGGGACACCTGTAGGCGCTCGGGTGCAGGCCACCGACGATAACAACGACGAACTTTCCTACACTTTGTCCGGTACAGACGCCGACAGCTTCGAGATTGACCGTTCCACCGGTCAGATCCGAGTGGGGACGAATGCGGCTCTGGACCGTGAGGATCGTAGCACATGCTTAGTCACGGTTACCGCCACCGACCCTTCCACCGATTTCGACACGGTCGAGGTTACTATCACCGTCGACGACGTAAACGAGCCGCCCGTAGCGGAGAACGACGATGCCACAACCGACGAGGACGCGGCGGTGCAGATCGACGTTTTGGCCAATGACCTGGACCCGGAGCAAAGGCCGCTGACGGTTACGATTGAATCGCGCCCGCGGAGGGGGAGCGCGACCGTCGACGCCAGCAACCTCGTCACCTACCAGCCCGCACCGGATACCCACGGCGAAGATAGTTTCACCTACCGTGCAACGGACGGCGCGCTCTCCGCGACCGCCTCGGTATCGGTGACCGTGAATCCTATCAATGATCCACCGGCATTTGCCTCGCCGGACATCTCGCGGACCGTGGCCGAAAACGCATCGGAAGGCGCGCGGGTTGGCGCGCCGGTGACGGCCCGAGACGTTGATGGCGACGACCTCACTTACCGGCACTTCGGGCCTGGCGCGTCGTTATTCGATATTGATCCGGACACCGGTCAAATCAGGGTGGCCGCGGGGGTGGCGCTGGAACCTGGGACTGAGCACGTGGTTATGGTCACCGCGACCGACCCCTCCGGCGCTTCGGACACAGCTACGGTGACGATCACCGTCGTGACCCGGCCGGTGCGGCCGCCCAGCACAGGTGGAGGTGGGGGTGGTCCCGTTAACCGGCCACCCGTTTTCGAAGACGCCGACGGCAATGCGGTTACGGAAACCCGCCGGGAGATCGTGTCAGACGCGGCGTTGGGCACCGGGGTTGGCGAGCCCGTCGTCGCTACGGACCCCGACGGGGACACGCTCACCTACACCCTGAGCGGAGACGACGCGGCCTCCTTCACCATCGACCCATCCACCGGGCAACTGATGACTGCCACTGCGTTGTATCATGAGGCCAAGTCCAGCTACACGGTTGTGGTCACGGCCACCGACCCGTCTGACGCATCGGCGGAGATCCGGGTAACCATCACCGTCACCAAGGTGGAGATTGACTGCTCATCTGGAGATGCGGTGCCGGAGGCTGGGGACAATCCAGACCTGGAGACCGACGGTGAGGCATTGCTGAGATTGCGGGATCTTCTTGCGGGTTCCGCCACCCTGAACTGGTCAGAAGATACTCCCATCACCAAATGGGACGGCGTGAGGCTGCACGGCACACCACAGCGGGTCGCGTGGCTGTACCTCCCACGCCGGGGCCTGAATGGGTGTATACCAGCCGACCTTGGCCGGCTCTCAGGTCTGAGGGGCTTGTACCTGCACCGCAACGAGTTGATTGGCTCGATACCATCCCAATTGGGTGAGCTTTCAGGCCTGAGCCACCTGACGCTGCACCGGAACAATCTCTCTGGCGAGCTACCCGCCGAGCTGGGCGATCTGAACGAGTTGGTGTTTCTGTCCCTATACGGGAACGAATTGACCGGCGAGTTGCCAGAGGAACTGGGAGGTCTCTCCAAGCTGAGGTGGCTCTATCTCCACAGCAACAGGACCGCAGACGGCGAGGGCCTCAGCGGATCAATCCCGTCCACATTCCGGAACCTGGGCAGCCTGGAGCGGCTGTTGCTCTACGGCAACAGTCTGAGCGGGGAGATACCGGCTGGTTTGGGCGAACTGTCCAATCTGAAGTCGTTGCTGCTCCATGACAACGCATTGACCGGCGAGATACCCGGTGAGTTGGGAAACCTGTCCGGCCTGCGGTACCTGTGGCTGGACGACAACGACCTGAACGGGGAGATACCAGGCCAGTTGGGCGACCTGTCCAGCCTGAGGTGGCTGAGCCTCTACGGGAATAACCTGAGCGGGTCGATACCCAGCGAGTTGGGCGACCTGTCCAATCTCAGGTTGCTGATCCTGGACCGGAACCACCTGAGTGGCGCCATACCGGCCCGTTTGGGGGAGCTGTCTGAACTGACATGGCTGGACCTGAATGACAACGACCTGAGCGGTCCGATACCTGGTGAGTTGGGAGACTTGTCCAACCTGGAGCACCTGTACCTGCATGACAACAGGCTGACGGGTGCGGTGCCGGCCGAATTGGGCAATCTGAGCAACCTGACCAACCTGTGGTTACGGGACAACCGGCTGTCGGGGCAGATACCGCTGTCGCTGGGGGAGTTGCCCAACCTGCAGAGGGTGCGCATAGGCGGCAACGCCTTCACCGGCTGCGTTCCCGCCGGGTTGCTGGGAGAGGGCCAGTTGGTACAGCGACGCTGACGAACTGGGGCTGCCGGCCTGCTGACCTTGATGACGGCCAAGCGCCAACAAGCGGTCCCGTCGGTCATGGCGGACGGCAGATACCTTGTGATGAGGCCGAGGTTCAGCACGACGGTGTAAAGGTGAAGGGTATGGTCAGGGTAGGACGCCGATGCGGAACTTCCTGGTGCCGCACTCCACGGAGGTGGAGCGGGTGGCGGGACGACCGTATTTCATGGTTACGGCCTCGCTGTGGTGGGATGCGGTCCTGATCCTGTACTTGACGCAGTAAATCTCGATGGTGTCTGATTGGGTGGACATCGTCGCCAGCTCCTGATCCGAGGTTTCAAATATGTCCGATGACAGCCAGCAACACCTGGCCGAAGCGGTTGCGGAACTCCAGAAGAGAGTCCGCCATCTGAAAGACATCGACGCCCTTCGCAACCTGAAGGCCGAGTACGCCGCGGCGTGCGACGACAACTACGACGCCGACCGGCTCGCCGCCTTGTTCGCAGACGACGCCACGTGGGAAAGCGCGGGCCTGGGACGCTACGAGGGGCGGGAAGCCATCCGCGAATTCTTCCGCGGCATATCTGGGCACTTTGTCTTCGCTCTGCACTACGGCCTGAATCCGCAGATCGAGGTGGACGGGGATACCGCCCGAGCCGGGTGGTACCTCTTCATGCCCTGCACGGTGGGCGATACGGGAGAAGCCATGTGGCGCGCCGGTCTCGACGAGGAGGAATACATCCGAGTTGACGGCAGATGGATGTATCGGAGCAAGAAATCGGCTCCCATCTTCCACACGACTTTGGAGCAGGGCTGGGCTAGGCGGCGGTTCGTCTGACATTCGCCCAAATCGGTTTTGGGAGCGAAGATGCTGCCTTGAGGTCGGAGCGTCGAGGCATTGCAACCCATCGCCGCAGACCCTGGCCCAGTCTGCAGCCAGCTGCCTGGATTTTGGCGACACTTGCCCCTTACGCCAGCGGGAGCGGGGCACATAGAATGGTCTTACCACTGCGGGCGAGGCGGCTGACGAACGGCTGGCCGCCTGCAGTGGACTTGCCCAGCCGATTGTGTCGCCTCGCCGGCTCCGGGATCTGTTCCCTTCGGCCATGGCCGAAGGGTTCGGCGGATTTTAACAGTCCGTGCGTCGCTTGGATGCCACATCATCAGCAGAACCCCAGAGAATGCCTCCGGCTGGCTTTGCGGAGTACTCACCGCCGATTTACAATAATCGTGTCGCGCGGTTGTGGCATCCGCTCGACACCCCCATAGCTCGGCCGCCCGCAGAGTATCCGTTGTGGGCGGCCATCACATTGCCAGCGTGCTATGGGAATGGGGTCGGCCATGGGCTGCGGCGTGCGGTTTCCCGGACGATGCGCTTCACGTAACGTCCCTTGAGCGAACCAAGATGGGCATCATTGGAGACCATGGGGGACAATGGCGGAGTTCCGTGAACGTCAATGGCAGACTTCCGTTCAAAGTCTGCCATTCCTAAACTAAAGCCAAGGTGAAATGCGCAGATGGTGGGGGGTCAAACGATGGAGCCGGGTCGTTCCCCAAGTACGGATGAGAAGGATTCACGGGCTTAACCCAACTGATCATCATCGCCACTTAAATGTACATCCCACCTTGGCTTTAGTTTAGTATTGAAACGACACATTTAGGACGCGACACCTGCCACTGGCCCATTCCCTTCTCAAATATACGTCGGCTAACTGTCAGAACAATCCTTTCGTTACGAAGATTTCCCAAAGCAGCACGTCAAGCCGTCGTGGTAATACTAATGGCCGGTTCGAGTCTTCTTAGGTGGGCCGGACTGGGAAAGTGACCGGCAACGGGCAAATATGTGGAGACGGGCCGGCGCCTACAAGTTTATTGAGGGTTCCTCGTAATCCTTTAGCTTGTTGTAGATTTGAAGCCGGTGATGGTAGGACTCCAAAACTATGATCCGGTCGTCTGCGTCAACGTTGACCGCCACTGGCCGCCGGAACCGCCATTCAGGCTCCAGATCTGTCCGCCGCCTGGCTTTGATGATATCCGGATTGGCGTCGATGTAGTTCTGGGCCCATGGCGAAGGTTCTTGGGCGTCACCGACCAGCGCCGTAATATATTGGCCGGAGGCGGCGTAGATCTGGACTCGGTGGTTCCCCCAGTCAGTTACGTATATATCTCCATCTGAGTCCACAGCTACACCGGATGGCCCTTTGAGCGAACCCATCCCGGCGCTGGAGCCTTCGAACTTAACGAGCAACTCTCCAGTAGGAGCGAATTTTTGCACCCGGTTATTTCCCCAATCCGCGACGTAGATGTTGTCCTGACGGTCGATGCAGATGCCCCATGGCATCTCCAGATCTCCATCACCGTCACCTCGCTTCCCGAATTTGGACTGAAACTCACCGATCTGGTTGAAACTCTGCACCCGGTGATTCAAGCTGTCCACCACCCAAATGGTTCCCCGGGAGTCGAAAGCAATTCCTGACGGTCCGTTTAGCTGCCCGTCTCCGCTGCCGGACCTGCCCCAGTGATATCGATAACTACCCTCTTCACTGTAAATGGTTACCCGGTTGAGATATTCGTCCGAAACGAACACTCGGCCGGTACGGTCCAGATCAATTGACCGGGGCCAAACGAAGCGCCCGTCTTCCTCGCCGACGGAGCCGAACTGTCCTTGAAACTCGTGGTCAAAGTTGATCTTGGTGACACGCTGACCCAATTGTTCCACACCGCGGCTCAACACATACATTCGACCGTTCGGTCCCAGGACGAAATCTTGGGGAGCCCAAAATCCGAAGCCGGCCTGACTGTACATGCCTATGCAGTAGCTGTAGTCATACACCCGGCCGGCGGCGACGGTGGTCAGCATATCCCCTCTCCTGCGAACTATTTTGGGATCCTAAAGCTACACGAAGGACATTTGCTCGAAGTGTCCACCAACGATAGGTACAGGGTCGAGTCCCAGCCACTTTTCCGCCAAAGTGGAGTAGAAGCCACGGAAATCATAGTTGGGCTCCAGGTCTCCCTGAGTGAGATCCCCGGGTTTCAGCGACGGATAGGTCCCGTACATTCCACCATTCACCCGTTCGCCAATGGCGAACGCTACCCCAGCCGCTCCGTGGTCGGTACCAGTGCCATTATCGCGGACGCGGCGCCCGAACTCGCTGAACAACATAATAACCACCTCGTTTGAGGCGTCGTGCTCACGCAGGTCGGCGAAGAAGTCGCGTATGGCAACGGAAATTTCCGTCCAAAGTTTTTCATGTGGTCCCAGCTGGTCATAGTGCGTGTCGAAGGGCCCGTGGGAGGTGTAAAAGATCTGGGTGCCCAGGCCGGCCAAATGCACTTGGGCCACGTCTCTGAGGCGCCTCGCGATGGCATTATTGGCGTACTCTACGTTTGAAGAATAGGTTTCGGGAGCAACCCGGATGATGTCGGCTCCTCGCAACGCATCCCGTCCTGCCTGTCCCAGATATTCCATGGTCGGTCCGGCGCCGACGGTGGGAGAGTACATGCGGGCAAAGGTCTCCAACAACTGGATCCGATCTTGCTCGGAGGCGATTCCCGGATTTGATGAGAGTACACCGTATGAAGGAAGGTGGTTGACAGAAGTAACAGGAACCCCATTCATGACCAGCGCCCGAGGCAGGCCCTGGCCCAGGTTAACTCCCTTCAGCACGTTCTCGCCGCCAGGATCCAAGTCCCGGACGACCTTGGCGAGCCAGCCGTTAATACCGATGGAATCCGGCTCGCAGGTATGCCAGATGTCCATGGCACGAAAGTGCGAACGGGGTGAATTTTCAAACCCGATTCCGTGAATGATCGCCATGTTGCCCTGGTCGTAGATTTCTTTCAACGGCTCCGAATCGGCCCGGAATGCCAGTTGGCCATTTATGGGCAGCATTTGGTCTTCAGGGATATGGACCTTGGGCCGGTTATCCCAATACAGGGGATTGCTATAAGGAACAATCGTATTGAGATAGTCGTTGGCCCCAGTTAGCTCCAGTACGACCAGCACGGGGTCTTTATGGGTTGATGCCATTTTCATATCCTTCTACATCAGTTGTATGCGCTTGCCTAGGCAAACTGGTATTCCCGCGAGGCGGCAATCAAGGTCAAGATCTTGCTCACATTGGACATTGTATCCCTGAATTCTTCGTGGGTGCTCCAGGCTAGATCGCCACATTTTTCGGCATGGGCAATCAATTCAGAGTGGGTCGCCCTACTGACTTCCAACGGTCCCATCGCATCGAGACAAGCTTCCACTATCGCCTGGGGGGAATAATCCCCATGCACATGCACATTCACCAACATCCGTTTGACGATAGCCTGCACGCCGGGTAGTGAGATGTCTCCAAATATCCTCGCGGCAAAGTTCACCCGGCGCATCAAAACGCCGGGGTCGATCCATTCTGAGCCTGTGTGCCAACCCTCCACGCTGGGAGGATTGAGCAGCGCCTGTCCCTGCCAACCGCACTCCAACGCCAGATCGTTGAATCCTGGCTTGAAGCCTTGATAGTTGCCCGCCATACGCACAGTGCCAACGATCAATTCAGCCGGGCTTTTCACCCGGGCGAAGCGGGCATTCTTGAAGAACTCTGAGCTGAACAACGCTCGTAAAATAGACCGGATGTCGCCACGGGATTCATTGTAGGCATCCGCCAACAACTCGATGGCTTCAGGGTCAACTGGTGGTGTAACGTTCCAACTGGCGACATGGGGCTCGTCGGCGACGAAGAATCTGTAGAGGTGACGGGCCAGGAACCGGGCCGTAGCCGGTTGATCCGCAATAATGTCCGCGATGTCTTCGCCATTGAAGTTCCCGGTATACCCCAGGAAGGTCTTCTCCCGATCGTCGTGGTCCTCAGGTTTGTAGTCGAATAGCCAGTGGAAACGACCGTAAGGATTACGGGGGATCTTTGGGGCAATCGTCCATCCGGTAAAGGCCCTGGCTGCTTCCCTGATATCATCCTCTGAGTAGTTTCCGACTCCGAGGGAGAAAAGCTCCAACAGCTCCCGCCCCCAGTTTTCATTTATGGCGCCGTCACGATTTCCGTGGTTGTCCAACCAGAAGATCATGGCTGGCGACTTGGCAACCTCTACCAGGAGGTCGCGGTAAGTACCCAATCCGTATTCACGGAAGATGGCAATCTGGCGAGTCAGCTCCAGTGGATTGTCCACCTTGGAGTTGCTGGTGGCGAACAACTGATGCCAGAAGAGGGCCATCTTCTCTTCCAGAGGCCGTTTGGTGTTGATCATCCGGTACACCCAATTGGCCTGATTTATTGGCAGCGCCCCGGCCCCCTCATAACCCGGGAAGAACCGGTACAGCAGTTCGTCGTCTATGGCCGGCTGCCGCTCTGGATACAGAAGCTCCTCGACCACGGCTTCGTAGCCTTTGGAGACACGCTCCTCCAGTTCCTCACGGGTATCACCGAAGCCTGCGCGCCTCATTAAATGGGCCATCAATCGGATGTCTTCTTGGTGGGGCATTACCAACTCTCCGTTTATCGAGCCCAGAACGCTAAGCCAGGCGCCGATCCCCAACATATTAGGATTGGCCAAGTCGAATGTCAACAAAAAGCCGTAACAGGTAACTGTTCAGAGTTGATGAGGCGTAATTATCGCGCGACGAACGGGCGTGCGCAAGCAGGCCTTTCCGACCGTCGTTCGCCTGACCACGGCGGGTCGTGCAACCGGTCATGATGGCAGGCCAGTCTCCCGGCGGCCCAACGAGAACCTCCGGCCCTCGGGCGTGCGCACGCTCCGAGCAGCGACGGAGCCACGCGATGAATGGATGGGTATCCATTGCAATGGTATCCGTACCTATTGAAAGGATAGGAATGCGATGGATTGGAATGGTATCCAATGCATTGGAATCCATTGCATTGAACTCGGTACCAGTCCATGGCCTGGCGCCGTCCCGGGAAAAGCGCAAAGGGGTAGGGGCAGTTTTCACTACAATCCAGGTAACTCTACCAATCCCGGAGGTGAGAACCATGCCGAAATGTGTTGCCTGCGGCGCCGAGCTGGAGCCGCCCGTCCGCGTCCCCCACACCGTCTACGTCAAGACCCTCTACCGCGTCGCCGGCCAGGACTACTGCCGCCACCACACCATCAGGGCCGCGGTGGCCGCCGGCCTCATCACCGAGATCAAATCCGGCGCTGGACCGGTCGTGCCCATGCCGCGGGGAGCGAGTTCCGCTGAGTATGACCAGTTTCGACAGCGCTGACCCGGTGTATCTCATCACACGGCATCATCCTTGGGCGCTGCTGATCGCTCTGGGACTCATGGCGATGGAGAGCCGAGCCTGCACCAGCCGGGCGGTTGGGGCAGACTATTGCCATCCACGCCTGGCAGGAGGATGATCCACCACCCGGGCGATACCATCAGCTGGGTGGCAGGTCTAGTATTACAGTTGCACTTGAATTGAGGGCCTCTGAAAGAGTCTCTTGTAAGGGATTCCAAGGCTCGGGCTTGGTGCCACCGGCTCCACCACGGCTACCATATAGGCAGGTCAGTGCTCTCATAAAGTAGTCACAGCAGCGTGCATAACAGCCGTCTAACTTCGGGCACGGTCAGCGACATGAGTCCTTCCCACAAAGCGCGGCTGTAATATTAGAACCTGTCTACGATCTCTGAAATAGGTTAAGCTGAGACTATTATCAGGGGAGGGGTAATCATGTCTCATTCCTATCCCAGCGACATCAGTAGGGAGCAAATCGCCCGTATTCTGCCCACGCTGAAGTCGGCCCGACGCCGGACCAAGCCCCGCATTGTGGACTTGTATGACGTTTTCTGCGGCGTGCTGTATCTCCTGAAAAGCGGCTGCCAGTGGCGAATGCTGCCGGCGGACTTCCCCGATTGGCGCACTTGTTACCAGTATTTCCGGCAATGGAGCGAGCGGCCGGGCCCGGAGTCAGGATTCCATTCTGGAACAAGTCCTAAAAAAATCGGTTGGCGCGGTCCGACAAAGCAATGGGAGGGAAGAGCAGACCAGCTGCTGCATCGTGGACTCCCAGAGCGTCAAGAAGACGGACACCGCCGGGCACCAGGGCTATGACGCGGGCAAGAAGGTGTCCGGAATCAAGCGTCACATCGCGGTGGACACGCCAGGATTGCCCCATGCGATACAGGTGACTACCGCCGACGTTACCGATCGGGCGGGGGCTTTGGCGATGTTTGACGCAAACCGGTCCGGCCTCAACCGGGTCCAGAAGGTGCTGGTGGACGGGGGTTGCACCGGGAAGCCCTTTGCCACTGCGGTGCAAAGCTTGTTGGGAGCCGCGGTGGAAGTGGTGAAACGCAACGAACTGCACACCTTCGTGGTGCTGCCAAAGCGATGGGTGGTGGAGCGGTCATTCGCCTGGCTGGAAAAGTGCCGCCGGCTCTGGAAGAACTGTGAAAGGAAGCTCAATACCAGCCTGCAGATGGTGGTGCTTGCCTTCATGGTGCTAATCCTCAAAAGATTGTAAACAGGCTCTTATAGGGAACTGGTAGAACGGCCCCAAAGCGCCCAGCGGACCTCCGTTCTGCCGGTGCCGGACGCACTCAACAGTTGCCATCACGGGCGCTTGGCCGCTCTTCACGTGCCTGTCGTTGATACGTACGCTGGCTACTCCCAGTTTTGACAACCGTTCCCCCGGGACCTATTCTTGTGCAACAGGCCGCCTTCTCGATTCACGCTCCAGCCCCCGTTTGACATGGCCTGGATGCGGGGCTAAGCAGGGGCGATTATGGTGTTCGTTACAAAATTCACAAGAAGTTACCCGTAAATGACGATAATTCTAACAGCTATCTTACATGCATCTGGTAACGTATTAGTACTACAGTCGCGCTTGCCTTTGGTAGGATAGGCCCATGATTACTGGTGAGAGTGGAGGGGTTGGAAATGGGTCAGACATTACTGGAGCGAGAGGCCGTGCTGGAGGAAACGCTGGACTGGGAGGCTGGGCTCCAGGCGCTGCACGGGCGTATCGCGTCGCGTTTCAGCCGCAGTGAGTCTCGGCAGCGGGCGCTGGCGTACCTGCAAGGATTGCTGGGGTCGGTGGAGCGCAAGAACGGGTGGCAGTTGGCCGAATATGCTGGCGACGCCACGCCCGACGGTGTGCAGCGTCTGCTGGCGGTGTACCACTGGGACGCGGACCAAGTACGGGACGACCTGCAAGGGTACGTGGTGGAGCATCTGGGCGACCCCGGCGGGGTGCTGGTGGTGGATGAGACGGGGTTTCTGAAGCAAGGCCAGAAGTCGGTGGGGGTGAAGCGTCAGTACAGCGGCACGGCGGGGAAGGTGGAGAACTGTCAGATCGGGGTGTTCCTGGCGTATGGCAGCCGACGGGGCGCGGCCTTTCTGGATCGGGAGCTGTATCTGCCCCAGGAGTGGGCGGAGGATGTGGAGCGGCGGCGGGAAGCCGGTGTCCCGGAAGGGGTGGTCTTTCATACCAAAGCACAACTGGCTCAGGAGATGATCGCCCGCGCGGTGGCGGTTGGGGTGCCCTTTGCCTGGGTAACTGGGGATACGGTGTACGGCAATGCGATTGGTCAAAGATCGTGTCAACTGCGACGGTGGCTGGAGGAACAGAGCCTGTCCTACGTGCTGGCGGTGAAGAACCAGATCTTTGAACAATCGGCCGCTGTGGGCGGATACGGAGGATGGCTCGGCACAGGTGGCAGCCCGTGAACTGGCCCAGCAGATACCCGATGACCGGTGGCAACGTCTGAGCGCTGGGGAGGGCAGCAAGGGGCCGCGCCTCTACGATTGGGGTTGGTTGCCGATAGGACCCTGGTCAGCACTGGATCAGGGGCATTGGCTGCTGGTGCGTGCTTGGTCAAGGGTTCGGGCATTGCCGATCCTGAGGAGCTGGCCTACTACGCCTGTTTTAGTACGGGAGAGGTATCGCTGGCGGAACTGGTGCGCGTGGCTGGCACCCGGTGGATCATCGAAGACGCCTTCAAGGAGGCCAAACAGGAGGTGGGGCTGGATGAGTATGAGGTACGCCTGTGGGTCGGCTGGCACCGGCACATCACCCGGGCGCTGCTGGCCCATGCCTTTCTGGCGGTAATCCGGTCCTATGCCGCCGGTGGCGACGGTAAAAGGGGGATAGGTTCCCGGGAGAACTCATCCCACTGACCGTACCCGAGGTCAGACGACTGCTATGCCGGCTCCTGTGGCTGCCCCGTGGCAGTCCTGCCCTGACCATCCACTGGTCGGGATGGAGACGGCGGCACCAGGCCCGGGCCATGCAGTGTCATTACCGGAGACGCCTTCAGAAACCTTCATCACAAGCGCGACTGTAGTACTAAGCAGGGGCGGTTATGGTGTTCGTTACAAAACTCACAAGAAGTTACCCGTAAATGACGAAAATTCTAACAGCTATCTTACATGCATCTGGTAACGTATTAGGACTCAGGCCGAGAAACCACCTGACCTGTTGCGACGGAAAGGCACTGAGCCGAAAGAGGGAAAGGAAGGAACAACGCGTGATGTCACGAGAGACCCATCCGTCGGTAGTAGGGCCAAGTATCAAGGCCTTGCAATCTACTCCCTCGAGCATAACGTTGCGGACCTACATCAGCGTGCTGACGCTGGCGGGGCTTATGCTTCTGCTGGCCGGGGCGCCGGTCACATACGCCCAGACAGGCGAGACGGGCAGCGTTCCGGTCACGCCGGACCAACCCACGGGGACGGCGCTCTGGATGGGGATGATGGACGTTGAGTGGAACGAGGTGCCAGGGGCGGAGACGTATGAGGTCCAGTACTTCCACATGATGTCGGACTGGGCAGACTTGCCGGGAAACGGCATAGGAATCGCGTTCTACGGAGCAGGCGCGGTGGTCAGCGGACTGAGTCCCAGCAGTTCCTATACTTTCCGAGTGCGGGCCGTGAATTCACATGGTGAGTCCGGGTGGTCGGACTTCGGCTGGGTGCCCCAGACCGACGGTCCCAGGGCGTGGCGTGATGTACCGGAACCCGTGAACGTCCCTGCAACTGGTAAACCAAGGTTCAACGGCTCGCTGACAGTGGGTGAGCTTCTAACGGCAGACACGTCGAGCATATCCGACGAGAACGGCCTGGACCGGGTCAAGTTCTACTACCAGTGGATATCCAGTGATGGAACAACAGATACCGACATAGCCGGAGCCAACGAGTCCTCTTTCAGTCTCACTGATGCGGATGTCGGCAAGACCATCAAGTTGCGGGTGTCGTTCATAGACAGGCACGGTTTCCCCGAATCGCTGACCATTACGGCGGAATCGAACCAGATTGCAACAGGGGCTCCCACCATCAATGGCGAAGCGTGGGTGGGGGAGACCTTAACGGCAGACACGTCGAACATTCAGGACGCAGACGGGTTGACCGAGGTGGAGTACGAATACCAGTGGGTCTTCGTCGGCAAGAACGCTAACAAGAATATCGAGGGAGCGACGAATGCCACCTATATCCTGACCGAGGCGTACTTGAGCAAGGCCATCAGGGTGCGGGTGACCTTCACGGACGACGAGAGCGTTGAGGAGTCTCTGATCAGCGAGCCGACGCCGGAGGTGACATGGAAGCCGAACCCGGCAACCGGAGCTCCAACCATCAGAGGCATTCCTGTGCCAGGAGAGACGCTGACAGCGGAAACGTCGGACATCCGGGACGAGGACGGACTGGACAACGCCTCCTACAGCTACCAGTGGATTGTCGTCGTCGGAACCGTGGAGACGGATATCGAGGGGGCAACAAGTACAACCCTTGCCCTTGTCTCGGAACATCTGAACAAGGCCTTCAAAGTGCGAGTCAGCTTCACGGACGATCGAGGCTACGAAGAGTCTTTGACCAGCGCTGCGACAAAAGCGGTGACATGCCCCAATCGAGCCACGCCCACGGATGTGGCCGTGACGGCCGTTCCCATCGTGGTCACATCCACGACTGCGGACTACTTCGTTCTCTACGCCTCCTTCGAGGTGGACAGCACGACAGTGGAGTATCCGGTGCTTGTGAAGAAGGGCGAGGACGGAACGACCACGCTGGCCGAGAACGTGGCGGCGTTGCCAGTGGACCGTTACCGGGTGGAGCAGTATCTGGTCTCCGACCCTGCGGATGTCGACGGCGACTGCACTGACGACATCACTGAGCTCAACAACTTGGGAGCCATGAACCCGGTCAACCCGGCTGCCCACGTCACTCATGGCGACGTGGTGATACCCGACATTGAAACATTTGACAGACTCTCCTTTGATTATGCCAGCGGGCGCTCTGTCATTAAATTCCTGATGATCGGACTGGACAGTGACCAACCGCAGATGTATTTCATGGACACCGTAAGAAACAGGTTTCATTGGCCGTTCATATCCACCCTGGGCGCCGAATGGGTAGATGCTACCAGAGGCAGTTTCGTCTATGACCCAGGCCTCGTCGCTACCGACTGCAGCCTTGGAGTATATCGCTACCAACTTCCCCTGCTGTCTGAATCTTTCAGTTTCATGGAGCGGGTCCATACGCTGCTGGCCGCAAATGTGCCGCTACTCGACGACAACCTGGCACTGCGGATTAGCAACCGGAAGTTGCCGGTCTTTCGTGACGACCTACTATTGTACCGGGAATCTCGGATCAGCATCGTGTTTGACGACGATATTTACGGTGAAACCGACTTCTTGGCGCTCAACCAGGCAGCAGGGTACGGCTTGCTGCGGGAGCTGGACGCCGACGAGCGTCCCCATCCCCGCGACGTGGTGATCTACGAGGCACTGCCCAACGAGTTGCCCCGTGTCGCCGGCATCATCAGCAGCGTGCCCCAGACACCGCTATCTCATGTCAACCTGCGCGCACTTCAGGACGGCGTTCCTAACGCCTTCATTGCCGACGCCCTCGAGAACGATGACATCAGCGATCTGATCGGCAGCCACGTCTATTACCAGGTGACCGACACCGGATACACACTCCGAGCGGCCACCGCAGATGAGGTCGACGCCCACTTCGCTTCGTCGCGTCCGGCACGGACTCAGACGCCGCAGCGCGACCTCACTGTGACCGAAATCACGCCTCTCAGCGATATCGGCTTCGACGACTGGGACGCCTTTGGTGTGAAAGCGGCCAACGTCGCCGTGCTGGGGACGCTGGAGTTCCCGGAGGCACCGTTCCCGATGGGTTCGCCATTCCGTTCTATTTCTATGACGAGTTCATGAAGCACAACGACCTCTACGATGACATCGAGGAGATGCTGGCAGACTCGGACTTCCAGACCGACTACGACACCATGGCGTCTGAGCTGAAGAAGTTGCGCAAGAAGATCAAGAAGGCGGAGGTCCCCGAGTGGATCGAAACGGCGCTGACCACCATGCACGGCAATTACCCGGATGGGCAGTCGCTTCGCTACCGGTCCAGCACCAACAACGAGGACCTGCCCAACTTTAACGGGGCAGGTCTCTACGACTCCAAGACGCAAAACCCAGAGGAGACGGAGGAGGACGGCATCTCCAAGTCTCTCAAGCAGGTGTACGCCAGCCTGTGGAACTTCCGGGCGTTCCTGGAGAGGGACTTTCACCGCATCGACCATCTGCCGACGTACATGGGCGTGCTGGTGCATCCCAACTATTCGGACGAGCGGGTAAACGGTGTAGCAGTCAGCACTGATCCGGTCACCGGCACATGGAGGAGCTATTACGTCAACGCGCAGGTTGGCGAGGACCTGGTGACAAATCCCGAGGTGAACTCGGTGCCGGAGGAACTCCTGTTGAAACCCGGCGGCAAATACACCGTTCTTGCGCTATCCAACCAGGTCCCGCGAGGCGAACTGCTGATGACCGACGATCAAATGGCGTAGCTGCGCCGGCACCTCGACACGATCCACGATAGATTCGCGGAGCTATACGGCGTCAGGTCCGGCGAACCGTTCGCCATGGAGATCGAGTTCAAGGTCACCAGCGACAATGTGTTAGCCATCAAGCAGGCCAGACCCTGGGTTTTCCCGCCTCTAACCGGGAGATTCGACTTGGACACTGCGGCGCATGGTGGAAGCCCCTTCATGGTCAGGATCCGATTCAGTGCGCCAACAACCATCCTTCGATCGAATCTCAGGGACCGTGCAGTGTCTGTGACGGGTGGCAGGGTGACAGGGGCGCGACGAACAACATATTCGCGAATATCGGAATGGTGGAAGATTGAGGTCACTCCGGATTCTCTCGGTGATGTGACGATAGCGGTGGCACACAACCGTCCCTGCGATAACGTTGCCGCCATTTGCACCTCCGACGGAAAACGCCTGTCGAACCGCCTCGAACGCACTATCAAGGGATCTCTCAACAACCCCGCAACGGGGCTGCCCACAATCAGCGGCACGGCGCAGGTGGGCGAGACGCTGACGGCGGACACGTCGGGGATAGTCGACGGCGACGGACTGGAAAACGTGTCCTACTCCTACCAGTGGCTCCGGAACGACGGAACAACTGACTCCGACATCCAGGACGCGACCGACTCTACCTACGCCTTGGTGTCAGACGACTCTGGCAAGGCCATTAAAGTACGGGTAAGCTTCACCGACGACGCCGGCAACGCCGAGACGTTGACCAGCGATGCCACCGCGGTGGTCGCGGCTGCAACCAGGCCAAACAACCCGGCCACAGGCGCTCCAACCATCAGCGGCACCGCGCAGGTGGGCGAGACGCTGACGGCGGAAACGTCCGGCATCGACGATGACGACGGGCTGAGCAACGCCACCTTCAGCTATCAGTGGATCCGGAATGACGGGACCGATGATGCCGACATCCCCAACGCTACAAGCGCGTCTTACTTGGTGGTCTCCCCTGATGATGTAGGCAATACCATCAAGGTGCGGGTGACCTTCACCGACAACTCGGGCAACGAGGAATCGCTGACCAGCGCTTCGACTGCGGCAGTGAACGCCACAGTACCTGGACCACCTCGCTCCGTGGACGTTCAAACTTCAAGTTCGGACCAGTTGAGCGTGTCTTGGGAAGCTCCCGCATTCGACGGTGGCTCCGACATTACTGGATACACAATACAGTGGAGGGAGGCAACCGCCACTTGGGATTCGTCCGCCGACCTGTCTTCAGCAGCGACGACGGCGAACTCGTACACAATCAGTAGCCTGTCGCCAGGAACAGAGTACACCGTCCGCGTGATGGCGACGAACGTGGTTGGAGACGGCCCTCCATCTGCAGAGGAGAGCGTTACGCCGAACAACCCGGCCACAGGCGCTCCAACCATCAGCGGCGCCTCGCAGGTGGGCGAGACGCTGACGGCGGAAACGTCCGGCATCGACGATGACGACGGGCTGAGCAACGCCACCTTTGCGTACCAGTGGCTCCGGAACGACGGAACAACTGACTCCGGCATCCAGGACGCGACCGACTCTACCTACGCCTTGGTGTCAGAAGACACTAGCAAGACCATCAAAGTCCAGGTGAGCTTCACCGACAACGCGGGCAACGAGGAATCGCTGACCAGCGCTTCGACTGCGGCAGTGAACGCCACAGTACCTGGACCACCTCGCTCCGTGGACGTTCAAACTTCAAGTTCAGACCAGTTGAGCGTGTCTTGGGAGGCTCCCGCATTCAACGGTGGCTCCGACATTACTGGATACACAATACAGTGGAGGGAGGCAACCGCCACTTGGGATTCGTCCGCCGACCTATCTTCAGCAGCGACGACGGCGAACTCGTACACAATCAATAGCCTGTCGCCAGGAACAGAGTACACCGTCCGCGTGGTGGCGACGAACGTGGTTGGAGACGGCCCTCCATCTGCAGAGGAGAGCGTTACGCCGAACAGCCCGCCCACCGGTCAGCCTGTCATCAGAGGCACGCCGCAGGTAGGCGAGGCACTTGATGCGGACACCTCGTCCATCTCCGATGCCGACGGGCTGAACGACGCCATATACGCCTACCAGTGGCTGTCCGACGACACCGACATATCGGGGGCTACGGGACCGGCCTACATCCTGACTGACTCCGACCAGGGCACGACCATCAAGGTGCGGGTGTCCTTCACGGACGATGCGGGCAACGATGAGTCGCTGACCAGCGAGGCGCTTGACGTCCCGGTCCGGCCCCATGGACTGACGGCCGCAGTCTCGGACGGTGCTGTGGTTCTGACCTGGAAGCCGCCTGTGGGATTCTCCTACCTGTACGACTACCAGATCCTGCGCCATCGCCCCGAGCTGGGCGAGACCGAGCCCCTGGTATACGCCAACACCGGGACAGCAGAGACCACCTATACCGATACGGACGTGGAGCCCGGGGTGCTTTACGAGTACCGTGTGAAGGCGGCGAACTTCTTCACCCGGTTAAGCAAGGCGTCCGAGCCGGTGGAGATCAGGACAGCGGAGGCGGCGGCGAACACCCCGGCCACGGGCGCACCGGCCATCAGCGGCACTGCCCAGGTCGGTGAAACTCTTACGGTGGACACGTCCGGAATAACCGACGCAAATGGATTAACCAATGTGGAGTACCGCGGCAATTGGTTTGCAAATCCAACCGAAGGACTGTATTCCACAGGGGACGGAGGCTTGCTCCGGGTTGCGATAGTTGCTGGCGGGAACCCCAGCTACACAGTGTCACGCCGGGACGTGGGCCTGACCCTCGAGATACAGGTAGGTTTTGAAGACGACGCTGGGAATTATGAGCGGTTGACCAGTGCAAAGACGGTTGTAGTCACAGCTACAACTCCGGCTGCACCTGAGAACTTTGACGTTTCGGCCACTGATACCGGGGACCTGGACCTGTCATGGAACGCGCCCACGTGGGACCTGAGCGGCGAGTTTGGCGGACGAGGGACCTGGGGCGACGGCGGCTCCTCCATCACTGGATACGTGGTGCAGTGGAAGGAGGCGTCGGCTAGCTGGGACACAAAGGCGGACGTTTCCGAAGCAACCCTGTCCGGAACGACTCACAGCATCCAGGGCCTAACCGACGACACTGAGTATGTTACAAGGGTCATCGCTGTAAATGGCATCGGGCGGGGCGCCCCGTCGGACGAGGAGACTGCCGCTCTGAATAGGCCCGCGACTGGCACGCCCGCCATCAGCGGGGACCTGGTGGTCGGGCAGACGTTGAGAGTTGACACGTCGGCCATAGAAGACGCCGACGGGTTGGACAAGGCCACATTCACCTACCAGTGGCTCGCCGACGACACCGACATCCAGAACGCTACTGACTCCACCTACATCCTGACTGACTCCGAGGAGGGCAAGGCCATCAAGGTCACGGTGTCCTTCACCGACGACGCGGGGAACGGGGAGAGCCTGTCCAGCGCAGCCACGGCTGCCGTTGAGCCGGCGCCCACACTGCTGACGGCGGAGTTTAACGACACCCCGTCCTCCCACGACGGGGATACGGCCTTCACCTTCGAGCTGCGCTTCAGCGAGGAGTTCGAATTGAGCTACAAGACGCTGCGGGACCACGCCTGCACGGTGACCGGGGGCGAGGTTACCGGGGCACGCCGCCTGGACCGGGACAGCGCCACCCCCAACATACGGTGGGAGATCACGGTTGCGCCGGATGGCAACGGTGACGTGACCGTCGTGCTGCCCGCGACAACGGACTGCACAGCCCAGGGGGCCATCTGCACCGGGGACGGGAAGATGTTGTCCGGTGAAGCCTCGGTTACCGTTGCCGGACCCGAGGGGGAGGAGCAGCAGACACCCCCCGAGAATAACCCGGCGACGGGCGCACCGGCCATCAGTGGCACCGCCCGGGTGGGAGAGACGCTGACCGCGGACACCTCCGGGATTGCCGACAGCGACGGTACCGGCGACGCGGCGTTCGCCTACCAGTGGCTGGCGGACGACACCGACATATTGGGGGCCACAGGCGACAGATACACGCTCACGGACTCCGAGGAGGGCAAGGCCATCAAGGTCTCAGTGTCCTTCACCGACGATGCTGGGAATGGGGAGAGCCTGACCAGCGCAGCCACGGCTGCCGTTGAGCCAGCGCCCACCCTGCTGACGGCGGAGTTGCTGGACACCCCGTCCTCCCACGACGGGGATACGGCCTTCACCTTCGAACTGCGCTTCAGCGAGGAGTTCGAATTGAGCTACAAGACGGTGCGGGATCACGCCTTCACGGTGACCGGGGGCGAGGTTACCGGGGCACGCCGCCTGGATAGGGACAGCGCCACCCCCAACATCCGGTGGGAGACCACGGTTGCGCCGGATGGCAACGGCGGCGTGACCATCGTGCTGCCAGCGACCACCGACTGCGCCGACCAGGGGGCCATCTGCACGGCAGACGGCAGGATGCTGTCCAACCGGAACCAGTTGAGTGTCTCAGGGCCAGGTAGTTAGTATTACAACGACGGTTGGAATGATCGGATGATCGGAGAGTTAGCGAAGGCTTCGGGAGGCGGGGCTGGACGATGGATGCGGCAGACCTTGAGCGGGTGTACCAGGCCTTTCAGGATTTTCACGCCCACTTTGCGTCGGCCTTTGGACGCCGGGAGACGCGGGAGCACAGTCGCCACGATCTGCAAGGTCTGCTGGTGCAGTCCCAGGGAGCGGCGCAACGCCGAGAACTTGTCGGAGACGGTGCCGGCGTCGCCCCGCGCGTTGCCGCGTTTCCTGACCGAGTCGCCCTGGGATGATGACGCGGTCATCGGACGGTTGCAGGAGTATCTGGGCACTCGGTTGGAAGACCCTGCGGGGGTGTGGGTGCTGGAAGGGAGCGGAGCGACTTTCCCAAGCAGGGGTTGAAGTCGGGTGGGAGTGGCCCGGCAGTACCGTGGTGCGTTGGGGAAGATCGCCAACTGCCAGGCTGGGGTGTTTCTGGAGCAAGACGGAGTTGGCATTGGAGATGCTGGAGGAAGCCCAGGCCCGCGGGCGCCTCAGCGCACCATGGATCGCTGGCGATTGCGCTTTCGGGATGTCTCCCACGCTGCGGGAAGGCCTGGCGGCGGCCGGGATGCGCTACGTTCTGGATGTGGGGCCGGATACGACGGTGTGGCCGGTGGAACCGACCCCGTATCAAGTACGGGGCAGGCTCTGGATCAACCCGCCGTATCCGGGGTCGATTCCGGTAGGGGGCAGGATTGTACGCTAAGGGGAAAGGCGCCGGTTGAGTGTGCGATAGACGGTTGGTCTTGAGACGGAGCAGAGCTCGGCGAGATCGCTGATGGAATACTCGCCGGTGGCATGCATGCGGCAGAGTTCCCGCTGCTGTCGGTCGGAGAGTCTGGGTTGCTTGCCGCGCAATTTCCCCTTATCGCGGGCGATGGCCATGCCCTCACGGGTGCGCATGCGGATGAGATCGGCCTCGAACTCGGCGAAGGTGGCGAGGGTATTGAAGAACATCTTTCCCATGGGATCGCCCGGGTCGTAGAGCGTCCGTCCGAGGGCCAGTTTCACGCCGCGTTCCCGAAGCAGGTCGGCGATGGCGCGGGCGTCCGGGACGGACCTGGCGAGGCGGTCGAGTTTCGGCACGACCAGCGTGTCGCCTTCGCGCACGGCGGTGAGGGCCTGGTCGAGGCCGGGGCGGGCGCGGGTCGTGCCGGTGAGGCCGTGATCGGTGTAGATGCGATCCTCGGCGACGCCCAGCTCCGGGAGGGCCTGGCGCTGGGCGGCCAGCTCTTGCCGGTCGGTGGAACAGCGCGCGTATCCGATGAGTGTTGCCGTCATTGGGGGAAGTGTACGGATAGGGTCCCGCTTCCGCAATTGTTTCCGTACCATTCATATGAGACGCTCCTGGTTCCGGTTTGGCGGGGGTCGGGGCGACAAGCTGGGCCGTCCGCTGGACGATCCCCTTACGGACAGTGCTGGGCCGGCTGGGATAAACGGATAACGGAAAGGTAGAACCTGCCGAGACGAAGCATCGGTTCATCCCGCGCATACGGGACCTGCCGTCGAAACGGCTGCATGTCTTCGATCCCGGACGCGTTCCGAAACCCCTGACCGGATTGACCGGCAACAACATCCGGGAGGACGTGCTCGTGCGGAACTGGCCGGACATCCTGCGGGTCGCTGCCGTTCTGGTCAGCGGCGCCCTTCCGCCGAGCCAGCTGCTGCGAAAGTTCGCGGCCTATCCGCGCCAGCACAAACTGGCCGTCGCTCTCCGCGAAATCGGACGGGTCGAACGAACCCTCTTCATCGTCGACTGGCTGCTCGACGCCGATATGCAGCGCCGAGCCAACATCGGCCTCAACAAGGGGGGAGGCTCATCACGCGCTCAAGAACGCGCTGCGGATCGGACGCCAGGGCGAAATCCGCGACCGCTCCAGCGAGAGCCAGCACTACCGCATGGATGGGCTCAACCTGCTCGCCGCCATCGTCATTTACTGGAATACCGCCCATCTCTACGAAGCGGTCAGACAGCGGAAACACGCCGGCCTGACGGTCGAGCCCGAGCTCCTGGCCCACATCTCACCCCTTGGGTGGGCCCACATCCTGCTCACCGGCGAATACCGGTGGCCAAAGCGCCGATAACGGACTCAGCGACCTTAGCGTACGATTCTGCCCCCTACCGGAGTCGACCCGGAGGTGGGTGGACGTCTCGTCGAAACACACCACCGGCCGGTCGGGATCATAGGGTTCGGCGTACAGATCCAGCACGTCCTCCATGGCCGCCACAAACTCCCCGTTCACCTTGGGGATGCACCACTGCTGCTTCCGCCACGGCTTGAGGACGTTTTTTGAGCTTGAGGCGTACCGTCTCATGGGACAGCGACGGCGCCAATCCCAACTCCACCACCTGGTCGGCCAGCAACCGCAGGGTCCAGTGGTCATGGCCTTCCGGCGCATGCTTGGTCAAAGATCGGGCACGCCAGAGCAATCAGGTGGGCTTCGCCCCGGTCGTCCAGCTTGCGGTACCGGTTGGCTTGGGGACGGTCGTGGAGCACGCCGTCCAACCCTTCCGCAACGTACCGCCGTTTGATGCGGAATACCGTGCGCGGCGATGTGTCCAGGGCTGCGGCCACCTGGGAAGCACTCCAGCCCTCGTCCGTCTTGAGCAGGATGCGCGCCCGATTGATGACCCGTGCCGAATGCTGCCCGCTACGGATCAACCGCTCCAACTGGTCCCGATCCTCCGCCAACAACCGTACCGCGTATTTCTCCTGAACCATGGATGACGCACCTCCCGCACCACTGTTTGCCACCACCGTAGCAACCATGGCTCATTACGTCCTTTTTCTGCCAATACAGGTTTGACCGAGTACTAAACCAATACCAAGGTGGGATGTGCATTTCGGGGTCTTGAAGACTACCGAAAGGACTCCACGGAACCTCACATTACCTGCCGGTCCCAACTCGGTTGCCACCGGCAGCGCGGTCTGGCGATATGTACATTTCACCTTGGCTTTAGTTTAGTGGCCGTCACACCCGCCGCCATGAAAGAGCTGGACGCCATGCGGCCGGCGGAGAGCGGCGACAATGTGAAGGTGTTCGGGCTGTCGGAGTCGCAGATCGCCCGGCGGGTGAAGGCCACCGCCAGGGCTGCCGGTCCCCCCAACTGGGAGGACTTCAGCGGTCATAGCGGTCGGGTGGGCATGGCTCAAAATGGGGCGCCCACCCACGAGATCGAACGCTAGACATCCTGGCCGGCGCGGATCTGATCGCTGGTGAAAATCACCTCTCCGTCGGACGTGGCCACCGTTTCCGGAACCGGTGGAGACTCCTGGTAGATCTCGCGGCCGTAGTAGAGCAAGGCCGTGAATGAAACGACAACTATCGCGATCAGGATAATCCACAGAGCGCACAGGCCCGGCACGGCGTGATGCTGGCCCACCGCCACAGCATCCGTTAGCTGGGTCCGATTCTTCACCGGTTCACATCTTCTGCCAACTGTTCTTGCACCGCGGTTCGGACAACCTATCGGGTCAGTAGGCTGCCATTATGATCTGCATCCCGGGCCGCAGTCTGGCGCGCCACTGCCGGTCAAGATCCTCGCTCCACTCCGGGTCCAGGGCCTTGGCGGTTTCACAAACGCTGTCCAGCCAGAGCTCGTAGTAGCTTGGTAGCACGTTCCGGTTATCCCGGTTATGCGCCTCCCCCAACCGCTCCAACAACTCCCGCATCTCCGGCTCCGTGACATGGTGAGACAACATCGTGTACACCGAATCCCGCAGCAATGTCCTCTGCCTTTCGAAGTCGGTGGCGGCAAAGTGCGGCGCGATGTCCGGAGAGGAATTCAGGAAGGTGTTGTAGAAGACCTCCGCAAAGTTCCCGTTGGCTTCGCAGCGCCCCAGGCTATCGCGCACGGCCTCGTCCGCGAAAGCTCCGGGCGTTCTCATGTGGAGGTCAGGGTCCGGTTCCCGGAAGAAGTCAATCCGACAGCGCAGGGAGCCTTCTTCTTTCAGTAAGTGAGGGACTTCCGGATGGATGATGATGTGGTCCGGCGCGGAGATAATTCGTTCAGCGCCAGCCTGAAGGTCCACGAAGGCGATGCTCCCCTCGAAGGCGTGCAGCACAGCCCAATGTTGAGCGGGGAGCGTGTGCTCTCGCCGGAGGGAATCCGGCATCGTGGCCTCGGTGAAGATGAGCGACCCTCCGCTCAGAACCAGGCCGGAAGGCAGGCGATCCATAACCATTGGGGAACCTCCTTGATGATGGTACCGTTACTGCGATTCTTTCACTGCTCGTGATATTGCCATGCACAACGACCGGCGTCGCCGGGAACTCCATGCATCAGGATAGCATCGGCAGGGCACTCCAAGTGAGTAACATATGAAGGACGGAGAGAACCTGTACCGCGTCCGCGGTCTTTTGGCATCGATGTATCGCCTCACCGTGTTTCTGCCGGAAGCGGCGGGCACTGACAATGTTGACCCAGTAACCCGTCAGAACCGGCGACCGGTAGGTTAGTTGAATGGCAGACTTTGGGGCAAACTCTGCCCCTTTAGAGGCCGGCGCCGTGGGTTCACTCATGTGGGCGGCTGCGAATTGATGACACTGTTCGGTTGTTCTGGCAGAGTTGGCTGATGTAATCTGCCATCATGGATGTACCCCATTACTGGACTGCTGACCAGGTGGGCCGGCTCCTGGACACGCTGGCGGATCACAAGCGACACCAGGCGCGGGCCTTGGCGCTCATCATGTGGCGCACCGGTCTGCGGATCTCCGAGGCCCTGGCGCTCGAATGGCGGGACCTTGATTACCGGGCGGAAGTCCCGACGCTGTTGGTGCGGGAGTCGAAGTCCGGAAAGCCGAGGACGGTGCCGTTGCACGCCGAGCTGGTGCAGCTCTTCGCTAACTGGCCGGTGAAACATTCACCGCGGGACAAGGTCGTGGCTCTCACGATGCGCACGGCGCTGCGCCACATTGGCGACGGCATCCGGTGGGCGGGCCTCGACGATGAGTCTCCTGGGACAGGCAAACGCCTGGCCGGCGCTCACAGCTTGCGGCACTCTGCCGCTCGGCACTGGCTGATGGTGGGCCGCGTCCCGCTCAACGTGGTGAGCAACTGGCTTGGGCACGCCAACGTGCAGGTTACGTTGAGAGTGTACCTGCCGATTGTAGGCAGCACCTATTCGATGGCGGACGTGCCGTAGCGCGCTTTCGGGAAGAGGCCGGACCGGGGCTGACCGTGCTCAATACCTGCGGCAGATGGTGGACCTCGTTGGCCGCCTCGTCGAGGATGGTTGCTCCAATATGGTTGCTCCAATGAGGAGATCTGGGAGATTTCGCGGCGGCCATTGCTCATGTCGACGGTGCAGGCGATGTTCCCTACGCTCGCGGGACACGTGCATCAACTGTGGCGCCATCCATGTCGCGTGGAGCGGGTACCAGTGGGCCTTGATGGTGCAGGCGCCCTGCCGCAACCGCGGCCGCCCTTGGTGACGCGGGACACGGGTGGGGGAACGGCGGAGGCCTTCGCTCTCGACGTGACCCGGGCCGACGATGCGGATCGAGTAATGAAGCAGGTCACCGGAATGTGGGGCCGGATTGACATACTGGTCAACAACGCCGGCGTCATCACCTATGACAACGCGGTGTGGGCCACCACGATCGACCAATGGGACGAGGCGATGAACACCAATTTACGTGGGTTGTTCCTCGTTTCCCGCGCGGTGATACCGCATATGATGCAGCGGAAGGAGGGCGTCATCATCAACATCGGTTCGTCGTCAGGCCGTCTACCCGAGGGCGACTACGGAGCTTACGCAACATCAAAGTGGGGCGTGGTGGGCTCGCTGGCCCACTGCCTGCGTCCCCACGCATCCGGGTCAACGGCATCAATCCCGACTGGGTGGATACCGATATGGCCAGGGCGTATGATCCCCAAGGGAACCCCGATTGGATAACGAGGGAGCAGATAGCGCAGGCAGCCCGGTACCTGGCGGTTCACGCTCCCAAAGTCATGACCGGACAGTTCATCGACATCTTCGGCGTGTGAGCCTACGACCGGCTGGATGGCGTTACAACGATGAGTCAAAGTGCAGATTTTTCTGAGACCTTTTATCGCGATCATGCGCGGCGTTACGCCGAGGTAAGCCACAACTTCATCCAGTCGGTTTACACCGACATGTCGCACCCGGCGCTCACGGACGACACGGCCCTGATGGACCGCCTCCAGGAGCTGGTCCCCGCCGAATCCCGGGGGTTGGACGCCGGCTGCGGCGCGGGAGCCCGTGATGTCTTCTGCTACTGGCAGAAGGGATACGACATTCAAGGGGTGGATGCTGTTGAGGAGAACATCCAGGAAGCGCGCCGGCTCCACCCGGAGATCGCCCGTAGGGTGTCGGTAACCGACCTCCGTCAGCCGCTCGATTATCCGGACCGCTCTTTCGACTTCATCCTGTGCAACGCGGTCATCCAGCACATCGCCCCGGACCTCGCCCTGGGGGTCACGCTGCCGGAGTTCGCCAGGCTCCTGAGGGTCGGCGGCGTTCTCCAGCTCATGTTCAAGACCGGAAGCGGTATCGCAACGGTCTACGACCGGGACTACGGCGCGGACCGGACCTTCCAGCTATACGATACAGATGAGGTGCTGGGTCTCCTTGTGGGTTTGGGCCTTATCGTGGTTCCGGCGGAAGGCGAGAAACTGGGCGGCGTCATGTACTTCAAGGATCCCAAGCCAATGGACCATTGTGTCTTTTTCGCACGGAAGGACAGGTGAGGGGTGAAGTAAACGGGTCTCGGGCATTCGATTCAGCGCCCGGAGAACTCAGATGGCTGGCCTGAGGGTTCCCAAAGACCTCCGCGACATCACGCCAGTCTGGCTCACCGAAGCCCTTCAGAGCAGCGGGGCCGCAGGAGGCGCTTCCGTCACCGGATACTCGGCCGAGACCATCGCCGCGGGCAAGGGGTTTATGAACCTGTTGTTTCGGCTGACGCTGGACTACGACGCAGATCTCCCCGCTCTTCCAGGCACCATGATCGCCAAGCTCCCATCCGCGGACCCTCTGTTGAGAACGGTTTTCGACAGTCTGGGTCAGAACCGACGCGAGGTCAGGTTTTACCAGAGATTGGCAACCAACGCTCACCTGCCGGCCCCTCGCGGCTACCACTGTGGCATCGACGCGGCGACCGGGGACACGGTTCTGCTGCTGGAGGACATGAGCCACGCCCGCCAGGGCGATAGTGTGGCCGGCTGCTCCATGGAAGATGCCCAGCACGCCATCGTCCAGCTGGCCAGATTCCAGGCGTCCTGGTGGGAGAGCTCTCGGTTGGACGGCTTGCACTGGATGCCTTTGAAGGATGCCGAAGCCGGCTCCTACCAGGAGATATACCCAGCCAGGAGATATACCCAGGGGCGTGGAGGTCTCTGATTGAGAAGGCCGGTGACGGGATGCCACCGGGTTTGCGCCGGCTGGGGAGCCGACTGAGCCTGGAGGCGCCCAGGATAAAGGCCCAACTTACCAAGTCCCCCAAGACAATTGTCCACGGAGACTATCGCCTCGACAATTGCTTCTTCCCCACGGATACCCATCCTCAACCGCCGGTGGTTTTCGATTGGGAGTTCTGCGTGCGTGGCCGGGGCGCCTGCGACGTCGCCACCTTCATCAGCGAGGCGTTTCCCGCTCGGCAACGTGGGGTGGTGGAGGTGGACCTGCTGCGCACCTACCACACCGTCCTGCTGGACAATGGCGTGAGCGGCTACTCGTTTGAAGAGTGCTGGCATGATTACCGGCTGTCGATGCTGGAAATCTTTGTTTTCTGGATAATCACGGGCGGCTACTGCAATTTCGAAGGCAAGCGGGCCACCGTGTACCTGCACAACACCTTGGCACGGTTCGACGCCGCCATATCCGACCTTGCCGCCACCGACCTGCTTTCCAACTAAACCAAGGCGAAACCCGCATCGGCATTGAGTAGAATCCCGGTCGGTTGAGGTTGGTAGGTTAGGACATCCGAGCCGGCGTTGCTGTCGAATACGCGGGAGAAGCGGGAACTGCTGGAGCGGTGGCAAATGGCGATCGCTGGGTTCCGGCGATAGATTTACCAAGCGTCGACGTCCTGGGCAGCGGGAAATGTAGATCCCTGATTAACGACAAATAAGCGCATTGTCTCACTCGGAGACGTTAGCGCTTGAGGCCATTACCAACCAAACCCAACTCCGGCGTCGCATCCGGGTCTGGCATGGTTTCGCCGACCAATGCGTAACCAAGCTCTTCGGCAACCTGGATCGCCGTTGTAGACATTATGTTGTCTTGCGGAGACTCGCGCGCATTCGTTGAGAAGGGTGATCGCAAAGCTCCTTTTTGTTCCTGCTGTCGTTCGCGCAAGGGTCATTACGTGAACTAAGTCGTGCGGATGCGATGGCCGTCCACCCCGTGCGCCGATGGCATTACGGCCGCTACGCCATCGCACACGTCAACCGAATCACCATGGCGTTGGGCAATCTTGGACAAAACACCAGCCGCCTGCAGTGGATGTCCTACAAGCGGCTGATCTGTAAGAACCTGTCTACGATCTCTGAAATAGGTTAAGCTGAGACTATTATCAGGGGAGGGGTAATCATGTCTCATTCCTATCCCAGCGACATCAGTAGGGAGCAATTCGCCCGTATTCTGCCCACGCTGAAGTCGGCCCGACGCCGGACCAAGCCCCGCATTGTGGACTTGTATGACGTTTTCTGCGGCGTGCTGTATCTCCTGAAAAGCGGCTGCCAGTGGCGAATGCTGCCGGCGGACTTCCCCGATTGGCGCACTTGTTACCAGTATTTCCGGCAATGGAGCGAGCAGCCCGACCCGGAGCAGGATTCCATTCTGGAACAAGTCCTAAAAAAATCGGTTGGCGAGGCCCGACAAAGCAATGGGAGGGAAGAGCAGACCAGCTGCTGCATCGTGGACTCCCAGAGCGTCAAGAACACGGACACCGCCGAGCAGAAGGGCTATGACGCGGGCAAAAAGGTGTCCGGAAGCAAGCGTCATATCGCGGTGGACACGCAAGGATTGCCCCATGCGATACAGGTGACTACCGCCGACGTTACCGATCGGGCGGGGGCTTTGGCGATGTTTGACGAAAACCGGTCCGACCTCAACCGGGTCCAGAATGTGTTGGTGGACGGTGGTTACACCGGGAAGCCCTTTGCTGCTGCAGTGCAAGGCATATTGGGAGCCGCGGTGGAAGTGGTGAAACGCAACGAACTGCACACCTTCGTGGTGCTGCCGAAACGATGGGTGGTGGAGCGGTCATTCGCCTGGCTGGAAAAGTGCCGCCGGCTCTGGAAGAACTGTGAAAGAAAGCTCAATACCAGCCTGCAAATGGTGGTGCTCGCCTTCACGGTGCTAATCCTAAAAAGATCGTAAACAGGCTCTTACAACCCCTATGTCATCCCAGTGCTGTCGTTCCCCGACCTGACCGAGCCCGACGAGGCCATCGAGAGTTTGGCCAAACGCAAGGGCGTGTACGTGGTCTGGGGTATGGAGAACCTGCTGACCGATCTCGAAAGGATCGTCCACAGCCGCCGCGTGTCCGACCGGCTCAACATGGAACGCATTGCCGCCGAGGTCCTGGCCGTGACCGACGGCCAGATCCGGCTGGCATCGTCCTCCAGTGAGGAGGCCAGCAAAAAGCCAGCGCGGCCGCTGGTCCTTTCCCTGGTGGTGGGTGGGCGCAACATCCTGCAGGTTAGGGCCAGGGAAATGCGCCTGCGGCTTGAAACCTGCACCGGTACTGGGACGTCCCGAAAGGGGAGCCGTAAATGCTGAGGGTGAGGGTCACGGCCCCGTGGCCGACCAGTTTTGAAACGCCGGTGGCCATGCGCGCCACCGGCGTTGCCATTTTCTGAACACGACGGATGCGCCTTTGTTTCACTCGAAATCCCAAGCCAAGCCAACGTATCAACCAAGGAGATAACCAACATGAACGATCAAGCGGGGATTGCGCCCGCCGTACTGCGCCGGCACCCAGGGCTGGATGAGGGCCAGCGGGAGCTCATCGGCCATCTTGATGGCCCAACGCTGGGCATCGCCGGACCCGGCTCCGGCAAGACACTGGCGGTGGCGCTGGGTAGTGTCCCGTCAATAGGTGTAAAAGCGCGTCATCCCTTTTGATGTTGATTAGTACTACAGTCGCGCTTGCCTTTGGTAGGATAGGCCCATGATTACTGGTGAGAGCGGAGGATTGGAAATGGGTCAGACATTACTGGAGCGAGAGGAAGCGCTGGAGTGGGAGGCTGGGCTCCAGGAGCTGCACGGGCGTATGCGTCGCGTTTCAGCCGTAGTGAGTCTCGTCAGCGGGTGCTGGCGTACCTGCAAGGATTGCTGGGGTCGGTGGAGCGCAAGAACGGGTGGCAGTTGGCCGAATATGCTGGCGACGCCACTCCCGACGGTGTGCAGCGTCTGCTGGCGGTGTACCACTGGGACGCGGACCACAGTTCAGAGTTGAGGGGAAGCGAGCAGTTGTTGGCAAGCGGAGAGAGGATTGAGACCTTGGGCTCGCCAGGTGCCAAGATCGAGGCTAGGGTCATCTTGGTCTCGGTCCCCCGCTCCGAGCGGGTGCCACCACTGACCTTCCGGCTGATCACCACTGGGCGCAGGCTGCGCTCGGCGGCATTGTTGTCCGGTGGCACCTCCGGGAGCCACGAAGACGAAGAGTTCCTTGATGTGGTTCTCCATGCGTCGGCACAGTTTGGCTTGTGCCGCCGACGGGTCATCGAAGGGACGGCAGAGGGCCAAGAGGCGTCTTTCCAGGACCAGTTGGGCAGCGCGCCGCTGCTGCTCTGCCGGGTGGGTGAAGGCTTTGGCCTGGCAATAGAGTTGATGTATGGCATCGGCCCACTGGGACAATCGGTGATCGTCAGGGTAGAGGACGCGGAGGTCGTGGATGTCCCGTAGCAGGTGGGCCCAGCAGCGTTGTTTGGGGCCGTCATAGTGGTGGTAGGCGGCGTAGAAGTCGCTGACCAGCACGCCAGCAAACTCATCGCCCAGCACTTCATCCACCACCGCCTTACCACGGTTCCGTCGCAGGAAGTACCGCAGGTCAGGGGTGCTGAAAGTCCACACGTAGCCGTTGTGTCCGTCCTCCCGCCAGCCGGTCTCGTCGGCGTGGACCACCGGACTGCCGCGGATCCGTTCCAGAATGCCCGCCAGTTCCCGCTGCGCTTGGCCCGCCACTTTGCGCGTGGCGTCCACGATGGCCCCCAGGCTGAGGTGCAGCCCATGTACCGTGTCCAGGTACCATTGGATGGTGCGGCAAGGCAGCCGAGCCTCCTCCCGGAGCGCGGCAATCAGGCTGACAACGTTCACCCCCAGACGCTGCTGGCCCAGCGCCGCGCCCTCCAGTTGCGCTGTGGGAGTACAGCCCCGTTGGCACCGGGGACAGGTGCGGGTGATGTAAACGTGCTCGGTAACCTGCACCGGCACCTGGGGCAGATCGATCACTTCCCGAGTACGCTGGGTCCAGCCGCCGGACAACTGGGTCAGTCGGGACACTGCTCCACCACATGCTCCACCCGCTGGGTGGGCGTCATGCGGGTCCGGGCGAAACCGTGGGGCCGCGGCTTGCGGGGCTGCTTGGGCTCGGCCGGTTTCCGGTCGGCTTTGGGCTTCAGGCCCGGCATCCGTCCGGCCTTTGGCTTTGGCCCGCCCTTCCGGCTGGGCGATCCGCTTCTCCAGCCGTTCGATGATGGTTGCTGCCGGAGGATGATGTCGATCAGCACATCCCGGTCGGCGGTGGTGAGGTCGATTTCATGCTTCATGGACCCAACTTGACATAAACAGGCCAAAGGCCGCCAGCCATCGACAAACAACTTTTCAGCAATGACCAACTCTGAACAGTTACCGGACCAGGTGCGGGACGACCTGCAAGGGTACGTGGTGGAGCATTTGGGCGATCCCGGCGGGGTGCTGGTGGTGGATGAGACGGGGTTTCTGAAGCAAGGCCGGAAGTCGGTGGGGGTGAAGCGTCAGTACAGCGGCACGGCGGGGCAGGTGGAGAACTGTCAGATCGGAGTGTTCCTGGCCTATGGCAGCCGACGGGGCGCGGCCTTTCTGGATCGGGAGCTGTATCTGCCCCAGGAATGGGCGGAGGATGTGGAGCGGCGGCGGGAAGCCGGTGTCCCGGAAGGGGTGGTCTTTCATACCAAGGCACAACTGGCTCAGGAGATGATCGCCCGCGCGGTGGCGGTTGGGGTGCCCTTTGCCTGGGTAACGGGGGATACGGTGTACGGCAATGACCGGAAACTGCGGCGGTGGCTGGAGGAGCAGGCCCTGCCCTACGTGCTGGCGGTGAAGAACAACGAGCCGCTGTGGGCGGATACGGAGGATGGCTCGGCACAGGTGGCGGCCCGTGAACTGGCCCAGCAGATACCCGATGACCGGTGGCAACGCCTGAGCGCTGGTGAGGGCAGCAAGGGGCCGCGCCTCTACGATTGGGGTTGGTTGCCGATAGGACCCTGGTCAGCACTGGATCAGGGGCGTTGGCTGCTGGTGCGTCGCAGCATTGCCGATCCTGATGACCTGGCCTACTACGCCTGTTTTGGCGCAGCGGAAACGCCGCTGGCGGAACTGGTGCGCGTGGCGGGCACCCGGTGGATCATCGAAGACGCCTTCAAGGAGGCCAAACAGGAGGTGGGGCTGGATGAGTATGAGGTGCGCCGGTGGGTCGGCTGGCACCGGCACATCACCCTGGCGCTGCTGGCCCATGCCTTTCTGGCGGTAATCCGGTCCTATGCCGCCGGTGGCGATGGTAAAAAGGGGATATGTTCCCGGGAGAACTCATCCCACTGACCGTGCCCGAGGTCAGACGGTTGCTGTGCCGGCTGCTGTGGCTGCCCCGTGGCAGTCCTGCCCTGACCATCCACTGGTCGGGATGGAGACGGCGGCACCAAGCCCGGGCCATGCAATGTCACTACCGGCACCTTCAGAAACCTGCTCCTCAAGACGACTGTAATACTAGGTAGTGTCCCGTCAATAGGTGTAAAAGCGCGTCATCCCTTTTGATGTTGATTAGGCTGCTGCGTCCCGCATGTTGGGCTCCGGCAGTGCCTCGTTGCCGGCGGCGTTGGGGATGGTGAGGTAGCGGCGGGCTTCGGCCCACTCGTCATGCTGCTCGGCCAGCACCGCACCCACCAGGCGCCGCGCCGATAGCCGGTTGGGGAAGATGCCCACCACGTCAGTGCGGCGCCTTATCTCCCGGTTCAGCCGTTCCTGCGGGTTGTTGGACCACAGCTTCTGCCAGTGGGCCACTGGGAAGGCCGTGAAGGCCAGGAGGTCCGGCGCGGCGTCCGCCAGCAGCTCGGCCACCTGGGCAAAGGGCTCCCGGAGTTGTTCCACCACTCGGTCCAGTTGGCCGTGGACCTCGGCGGGAGACAGTTGCTGGTAGATGGTGCGCACCATGCGAGGAAGGTCCTGGGTGGCCACGCCAGGTTGGGCACGCTTGGGCACTCGGGTGAGCAGGTTGGCCATGAAGTGGGTACGGCAGCGTTGCCAGCTGGCTCCAGCGAACACCGCGGCGATGGCGTTCTTCAGCCCCTGGTGGGCATCGGAGGTAACCAGTTCCACCCCGCTGAGGCCGAGCGGTCAGCGACCGCAGGAAGGCCAGCCAGAACGCGCCGTCCTCGCTGGTCCCCACGTCCAGGCCCAAGATCTCACGCTGCCCTTCGGCATTGACCCCTGTCGCCACCACCACGCAGACGTTGACGATGCGGCCGCCCTCCCGCACCTTCTGGGTCAGGCCGTCCCGCCAGACGTAGGGGTAGGGACCGCCGTCCAGAGGCCGGCCCAGGAAACTCTCCACCACTTCATCCAGTTGCTGGCAGATGCGCGACACCTGGCTGCTGGAGATGCCGTCGCAGCCCAGGGCCTTGATCAGGTCATCCACCCGACGGGTGGACACGCCCTCCACGTAGGCCTGCTGGATCACCGACAGCAGAGCCTGCTCGCTGCGCCGCCCTGGTTCCAGCAGGCTGGGGAAGTAGCTGCCTTCGCGCAGCTTGGGAATGTGCCACTCCATGGTGCCGACCCGGGTATCCCAGGTGCGGTTGCGGTAGGTGACCCGCTCTGGGCTGCGTTCGCTGTGCTC
This sequence comes from Dehalococcoidia bacterium, assembly GCA_965197635.1. Classification (GTDB taxonomy): domain Bacteria; phylum Chloroflexota; class Dehalococcoidia; order Lucifugimonadales; family UBA3495; genus Bin87. The sequence continues at coordinate 509,788 of CBDANN010000007.1, read as the reverse complement.
AGCGCCGATCTGGGCGGAAACCTCGGCGTCCATGATGCCGTCCACCAGGACCCGCAGTGCTTCCCGCAGCAAGTCCACGTCTCCGTCGATGCCACGCTTGCGTAATAATTCCAAAAGATCCATGCTGTGTTTGACCACCGTCGTTCTCCTTGTTCTGGGTTGTGACTTCCGATCAAGGATGACGCGGTGGTTAGCTTTGGGCTACACCGATTCTTTTACACCACCTCCCGGTACTCTACTTGGCGCTGCGTGGCGCTAACATCCTGCTGCAGGGCCTGGCCAGCCCCGAGGAGCTGGTGCTATGCACCTATTCACGGGCCGCGGCACGAGAACTCCGTGAGCGTTTCATCAAGCTCGCCACCGCCGTAGGCTGCCCGGGAGACTTCTCCAGGGTGCGCATCGGCACCATCCACAGCCTGTGCCGCCGCATCCTGCGCTCCTACGCCCGCCTGGCCGGTCTCCGGCCGGACTTCCGGGTGCTGAACGAGGAGGAGCAGTGGCGCCTCCTGATGCGTCATTACGACGACGTCTTCGGCCTCGATCTGGACGTGCTGGAGGGTGAGGGCTGGCGCTGGCGGGAACCTCACCTGGTGGCCCGCCACGGTCGCAAGTACTTCGAGCGGATCTGCGACGAGATCATCAACCCCGCCGAACTGACCGGTTCTTCGGACCCGTTCCACGCCGCCCTGGGCCGGTGCTACCTACGCTACCGGGATCTGCTGTTGGCCGAAGGCAGCGCCGACTTCGACCATCTGCAGCGGTGGGTCGCAGAGCTCCTCGGGGATGACCGCATCACCGCCCCGATATCCAATGGCATCCGTTATCTGATCTGCGACGAGTACCAGGACACCAGCGCCGTGGAGGAGTACCTGTTGCTGAGGCTGTCCCGAAGCCACGGCAACCTGTGCGTGGTTGGTGACGACGACCAGAGCGTCTACCGTTTTCGTGGGGCCACCGTGCGGAACTTGCTGGAGTTTCCCGAGCGCACCTTCGACGGCCACACCGTGGCCCTCGGCGTCAACTACCGCAGCCATCCGGACATCGTGCGGTTCTACACCGGCTGGATGGCGACCGCCGCCGACTGGTCCAACCCCAACGCCGGCGGGCGGCCATTCCGCCACACCAAGGCCATCAGGCCCCATGATCCCGGCGCATACCAGAACTATCCGGCGGTGATCGCCGTGGAGGGCCGGAACGCCCGGGACAAGGGAAAGCAGCTGGCGGAGCTGGTGCGGTTCCTGAAGGACGAAAGCGTGATAGCCTGCTACGACCAGGTGGCGCTGCTGCTGCTGCACTCGGTGAAGGGGCCTCATGCCATCAGCTACCTGGACACCTTCGAGAGGGCCGATATACCCGTGAACCGGGTGTCGTCAGGTTCCCGAAACCTCTGGCCTGTGCATGGTCGCCGAGCCATCACCGTTACCACCATCCACCAGGCCAAGGGACGGGAGTGGGATGTGGTGATCGTGGGCTCGCTGGATTTCGACAACCCCGACGTGGATGCGGTGGGACGGGAGCTTCGACCCTATTTCAAGCAACCCCCTTTCGAACCAACCACGCGCATCGCCGCCTTCGACCACGCCCGCCAGCACTACGTGGCCTTCTCTCGCCCGAAAGGTCTGCTGGTGCTGACGGCCAGCAAACCGGTTCATTCCCGTTTCACTGGCGTCTGGGATCGTCTGCCCCGTTGGGATCAGATGGACCGCAGCGCCCTGGAACGCCAGCGGTTCCGACCGCCGGAGCCGACCGAAGACCCGGAGCCTGTCCCCGAAGCGACGCGGATCATCCCATACCTGAAACGCCTGGAGGTGTGGGTCGGAAACGCTGCAACTCGGGCGGTGTCCAGCGCCGTACCTCACCGACCCGGAGGTGTTTCAACCGGTCGCCACGGCCGCCGGTGATGACCTGAGTGGCGACGAAACTATCGCCGTGGCGATCCATCACAAGAAGATGATAACCGCCATGTTTGCCAGGAACGCCGTCAGTGCAACGGCCAGGGTACCGCCCGTTCCATGCTGCGTGGGCAGGTCCCTGTCCATAAACTAACACGCAGTGCCGCGGACGCGGCTGTGATAGGCCGGCCTGAGAGTGATCCTGGGTCGGCCCATCTTCGTGTCTGGGGAACCGACGCATTCATTCAACATCGAATCACAAGAGAGGTAATCACCAAAATGAAAGTCGTAAACAACCACAGCGACAACAACCAGCCCCTGACCTTGGCCGAGCTGGAGGCAATCCAGCAGTTCGAGGCCAGCGAACGGGACGGCCAGGTCCTGTTCCACCCCCAGGTGGCCACCGGTCAGCCCGCGCCCAACTGCGTCCCCTTCTTCGAGAAGGTCGGACGCTTCGCCGTCACCATCCTGGAAGGACACTACTCCATCAAGAGAGGCCAGTGGTGGCGCCATGATGCGAGCGGCATCCAGACGCCGGTGGACAATCCCCTTGAGGGGGCCTGGCAAGCCGCCAAGTCGGTTCGGTCGGTGATCAAGCAGACACTGGATATCGGCGCTTACATCGTCGCCGTGGTCTGGTTCCCCGACATGGAGGAGGACGAGGACATTCTGGACGAGGCCGATGGCCGCAGTGTGCGGCTGTTCTTCGGCCAGGTTGACCTGGTGCAGCGGCTGGTGGATCTCCCCAAGGAGAAGCAGTTGCAGACCCAGCTCAGCGGCCGCTACATCAAGCAGGAGTTGGCGGTGCTGAGCCACGCCTCTGTGGTGGAGCCTGAGCCGGCTGAAGAACCCGAGCCCGTCAGCGGACGCATCGGCGCACTGAACATCGGACGGGTGGAGACCATGAATGTCTACATCACCATCGTGAACGGCGATGATGACGCCGCTCCTCCGTTGATCAACGTGCAGGGCCAGTAAGGCCATAAGGACGCCCGGGCGAAGCGGTGAGCAATGCTCGGGAGTCCCATAATACGTAAATCGCCTAATTTACCGAGGAAGTTATTGGTCATCCGGACTGCGGCAATGTAACATCTATCTTATTGACGGGCGGTCCTGACCCACTGGGTATAATGCCGTGAGTTGCAGAGTCGCCCCAGCAGGGCTTCCAGCGATCGTTCTGGCCGCCGTCATTGGCCTCATCACCCTCCTGCCTCTTCTACGTTGGCTAGCCGCGTGGCTCAAGGGTGGAGAAAACCGGTCCATTGGACGAGCTCCAAAATCTGGACCTGGAGATGAACCCATGATGAACAAAGTCAGAGCACTACTATCCTCGGTCTTGGAAACTTTCTGGGGCGTTGGGGTCAGTGGGCGGCTGGAACCCTGCTGGAGCGACTTTACAACCTCGCAGGCCAGCTTGCGTCGTGTCCGGCTGGTTTTGCACCACCATTCTGGCGATGCAGAATCGACGGGTTGTCCATTGCCATCCCCTCTGGATCAGCTGTTGATCACGTTATCATCGATCGTCCCAAACCCGTCGGACTTGGTTCGCCTGCCTACGACAGGTGGCAGCACAGGAACAGGTGATGATTAGTCTGGAGGCGGTAGACACCAAGGTCGAACGAGCGCGCAGCGAGCTGCTTCTGCTCAAAGCCGACATCTCTGCCTTCTGCGCAGAGCGGGCGCGGATGATCATGCGTGAAGAGTGCGGTGACCGGGAGCGGTGGGTTTACCATGGGGGTGACCCCAAAGCGCCGATACAGTGGTCGATACGGGCTGGTGAGTTCGCCTACAACCTGCGTTCGGCCCTTGACCACTTTGGTTTGGCAACTGGCCGCCACTCATGGCGAATGCAGGGGAATACATAAAAAATATCCAGAGTGCCCAGGCAAGCACAACGAGTTTCCCATCTACGATCATCGTTGTCCCAAACAATTCGAGCGCCGGCTATGTGGCGTTGGTTCGGCAGCCAGGGAATACATTGAAGACGTGCAGCCCTATCAGCGGTTCCAAGAGGACTATCCTCCCGATTCCGACCGGATCCGTACCGGCCTCGCCATGCTCCGGGACATCTGCAATCGAGATAAGCACCAGCGCCTCCTCATAGCCAACGTTCGATGGACCGGGGAGTGGCTGAAAATCGTCAACCGCGTATCGTTCTTCCCAATGCCGAAGCTGGACGAGCGCGCGGATTTGGATCTTGGATCCGACGCTGACGTTGAGATAGTCAGCCATGAATTGCGGAACGCGAAACGTTGCTCATCACTTCCGGATATCGCGGTTGGGAATACCTTGAGTTTCCGGTCGACGCTTACTTCGAGCAAATGCCCCATCCAAAGGTTGCCAAGAGGCGAACCATGGCGGTCGCCGAAACGCTTGATTCCTGCTACGAGAGTACTGAAATGGTGGTCAGCCGCCTCAGGAATGAGTTAAAGCAGAAGAAGCATACGGATCGTATGTAGCGTCAAATTGATATAAGTGGGACGCCTTGCAGCATCGCAAGGCGTCCCAGTAGGCCTCAGCCTTTACGAAACGGACGCTCTTTTTCAAGAGCTCCTACAGGCTAAGAAGCCTCCTACGGTCCCCGCACCCAGGAAAAGCGGGACGTAGAAGATTTGATGCGCGGGCAACGCATCCGGCAGCAGCACTTCCCACAGCACTGCCCAGACAATGACGGAAACAACGGCAGTGCCGAGTGCACCACCGATAATTTTTTCAACCATGATATCGCTCCATCCGCCCATTGTGTCGACTAGCTATCGCCACTCCAACAATGGGTACTTGGTGGGGCTCAGGGCCTTGCGCCCCGGCCCGTCAGCCGCGAAAAATGACTTTCATGCCGATGAGTGCCAGAATGCCGCTGACGATCACTATTGAAAGCAGGGCTTCGATAGATGAATGCAGTTGCAGAAGTCCCACGGCTTGGAGTGTCAAGACCGCGAAGGCCATAACTCCAAAAATGAACACCCCAAAGAGGATCAGGAGAGGACTCACCGCGTTCCTCCTCCGGAAAATCTGATCACGCTGCACGGATGAAAGAATTTATCCGTTCCGTCAGACTGGTGGGGCTCGCCACTGAGGACTACCACTTGGGGACTGATCCCATGCCTCGGATATAGATGGGAGCAGAGCCAAGCTCTTGACGCTTGGCAAGGTCTCCAGGTAGTTACGCCTGGCAATGGTGCTGAGAGTGCCTAAAAGGGTCAGGAATGTGCCCTTTCTGACAACTCTATCGGTGCCACGGTGGCTGATTATTTCGTTGGAGAGGACTAATCGTAGAAGGTCGGATCCGAACCAGTTCAATACGAAGTACAGGATCGCGTAAGTGATGAGGAGAGGGCCCAGCTTTGAAACAATCGGCTGGAGTACTTGGACTGCTTCGGTCAAAAACCCCAATATAGCTGGGATAGGCGCTGCTCCAAAAAGCCAATAAACGCCGCCTATCAGGAATGCGTAGGCCAACACCGTTGCGACTCCCGCAACGGCTGCTATGGCTAGTACTCAATCAATCTTGGAATGGTAGGGATAGAGGCGATGGAGTTTGGTGCGGGCATCCTGAGTGGTGAACCGCCAGTTGATGGTGGCTTGGGCGGCATTGCGTTGGGTTTCATAGGCGGCAATGGCGTGAGCCAGCGCAACGTCGTCGCCGTGGCGGGTCCGCAGGCCGGCTCGGGTCATGATGCTGAACTCAATCTCCGCCATCCCTTCGGCAAGCTCAGGACAGGGTTCAGCCAACTGGCGTGCTTGGGGGTGTGGTGGAACTCCAGGCGTTTCACGATGCGTCTGGCCTCAGCCGCTGGGAAGGTCTCGTACCGGGAAGCCATGCGGTGGGTGTTCAGGTTGTCCAGGACCACCCGGACTACGGGGGTGTGGGGATAGGCCACGTCCACCAGCCACTGCATCTGGTGGGCGAAGTCGGCCATGGTGCGCCGCTCCGTGATGGCCACCTGGCGCCAGCCCGCCAGGGGTTCGCAGGCCAGAAAGATGTTGCGGACACCAGCACGGCGATATTCATAGTCTTCCCGTCGGGGCCGTCCCGGTTGGACGGGCAACGGCTCCCGCACATCGGCCAGCAACTGAATAGAGGTCTCGTCAAAGCACACCACCGGACGGTTGGGATCGTGGGGTTCAGCATAGAGATCCAGCACGTCCTCCATCGCCGCCACGAACTCCCCGCCTACCTTGGGGATGCACCACTGCTGCTTGCGCCAGGGCTTGAGGGCGTTTTTTTGAGCTTGAGCCGCACCGCCTCGTAGGTCAGCGACGTAACCAACCCCAACTCGACCATTCGGTCGGCCAACAGGTGCAAGGTCCAGTGGTCGTGGCCCTCTGGGGCCGGCGAGCACGCCAGGGCAATCAGGTGAGCTTCCGCTTGGTCGTCCAACTTGCGAAAACGGTTGGCCTGGACCTTATCCTGCAACACGCCGTCCAAACCTTCCTCCGCGTACCGCCGCTTGATCCGGTACACCGTGCCTTCGGACACATCCAGCGCCGATGCCACCTGTGACGCTTTCCAGCCCTCAGCCACTTTGAGCAGGATGCGAGCCCGAGTGGCGATCCGCACCGCGGGTTTCCCGCCACGGATCAGTCGGTTCAGTCGTTCCCGTTCCTCTTCCGTCAACTGTACTGGGTATCGTTGCCGAGCCATGGCTGCTGCACCTCCCTGCAACCTGATGTTGCAGCCAGTATACGGACCTCCACCACGGAATCCACCAAACCTCTATTACTGACTTGAACCAATACTAGCAAGGCCTGAGGACTAGGTCCATTGACTTTGAAAACACGTTGTTGCTGTTCTACGATTCTGTCATCAGCTAACTGGTCAGCGAAAATGTCCTTGCCATGAAGGACGCTACGTTGAACCAAAAAGAACAAGCCAGAGTCTCCGTGCTCAACTCCGTTTTGGAATACCAGGTCCCCATCGCCGAAGCCGCCGAACTGCTGGGAGTGTCCCCGCGCCACGCCCGCCGGATGTTGGCCGCCTACCGTGAGCGTGGCGCCGCAGCACTGGCCCACGGCAACCGCGGCCGCCGTCCCCACAACGCCACTTCGCCCAGCGAGGCTGCGGGAGTGGTGGAACTGGCGACGGAGCGCTACGAGGGCGCTAACCACACCCACCTCACCGAGTTGCTCAGTGAGCGAGAAGGCATAGACCTGAGCCGGCCCACGGTGCGGCGCATTCTCACCAGGGCGGGCATCGGCAGTCCCCGCAGTCGGCGCTCGCCGCAACACCGTTTCCGTCGCCAGCGGATGCCCCAGGTAGGGATGCTGGTGCAGCTGGACGGCAGCCATCATGCCTGGTTGGAGGATCGGGGCCCCAAGTTCGCCCTGCTGCTGGCCGTGGACGACGCCACCAGCGCCGTGGTCAACGCCGTGTTCTGCGTCAGCGAGAACACCGCTGGGTACTTCACGCTGCTGGAGGGCCTGATCGAGGGCTGGGGCATTCCATTGGCGCTGTACAGCGACCGCCACGCGGTGTTCAAGCACAATGCCCGCAAGGCGGAGACTGCGGCGGAGGCCACCCAGTTCACCCGCTCCCTACAGGAACTGGGGATCCGGCAGATCTTCGCCCGCTCGCCGCAGGCCAAAGGCCGTGTGGAACGAGCGGCGGGGACCTTCCAGGACCGGCTGGTAACCGAATTGCGGTTGGCCGACGCCAGGACCATCGACCAGGCCACGGCGGTGCTGCAGGACTTCCTGCCCCGCTACAACGCCCGCTTCGCGGTGCAACCCGAGCATCCGGAACCGGCCTACCGCCCGACGGCTCACGACCTGTGCCTCTCCGAGATCCTCTGCTTCAAGGACACCCGCAAGGTGGCTCGCGACAACACGGTGAAGTACAACTGGCGGGTCCTGCAACTGCTGCCCGACCGGGAACGAACCAGCTACGCCGGACTGCGGGTGGAAGTGCTGGAACGGCCCGACGGCCAGCTCATCGTCAGGTACGAAGGCCGTCGCGTGGCCACCCAGGAACCGCCGCCGCGGATGGGCGCCCTGTGGGCGGGCGTCACCGCTTGGTCCCCTGGTCCCGAGCTCAAGCGCATCGTCAGCAGGCGTGGGGGATCACCACATCAGCAGGTCCCAGCAGCGCCGTCTGGCCGCCCTGGAACCGGTGCGTCCGGCCGACCCTGCTCTCAAACCTGACTTCGGTAAGGACGCAGCAGCAGCGAAAGGCACCGCCAACAAGGCATCCAACCCGTGGACGCGTACGCCCACGCCAACCCAACTGGCTCGGTGGAAGGCGATCCAGAAGGGCCGGTTGAAGGGGCGGTCCCTGCGGGCCATCTCCCGGGAACTGGGCATATCTCGCGTGACTGTACGCAAGTACGCCTACGCCGAGAAGCCGCCGACCAAAAAGCTCAGCGCCAAGGAACAAGACAAGCTGCGATCCCTACGCAACACCGCAATCGTCACCAGCTAACCAAGCGGACAAATTCGCTCTCCATTTAATGGGACATAATCGCTGGACAACAACATATTTCGGCCATGGGGCCGAGCCCCAATGTGAGGGCGCGGACCTGCCGGAGCAGGCCCGCAATGCCCGGCAGACATCCGTGACTCGTCTCCTGCGTGCGCGGGTCGCCACGGTGGCGATTGCCGTCACAACGTGTGCCTGTGATCGGGTTCGCCGACAATGCGGCTCAGTCCGTTTATGGGGAGTAAGATATAGTCATGAGGCAGGACCGGCGTCCACCGTCTGGAGAGGCCATGCCGCCCAGCACGACCGCGGCGGGCGTGTGCCACATATGTCAGGAGGAGGTGGACGGCGACCGGATACGCCAACACCTCCTCCGCTGCATCTCAGATCTGATGGGCTACAGCCGGCCCGAACCCTCAGCCGTCGGAACGCTCGGAAGACGGCCTATATATCGGTCAGGGCCCCGGGCGACCCCACTGGATGGAGCTGGGAGTCCGTTGCGACGCCACTCTCCGGGAGCTGGACCAGTTTCCGCGCGCCGTCTGGTTGGAGTGCTGTGGTCATCTCAGCCACTTCACCATCAACGGCGTCGATTACTCCGTCATGGTCCCGATGCCCGGCGAGAACCGACACTTCGAGCCGGAGTCCGAGCGTGAAACGAGCTGGCGTCACATGGGCAGGTCCATCAATGCCGCCATTCCCCCGCTGAGCACATTCCGTCACGAGTTCGACTATGGTTCCACCACCGAGCTGGAGCTGGAGCACCGGGCCGTCTTCGGCGAACTGGCGCAGGCCGTCAGCCCGTCCCAACCCTGGCACGGTGGCAAAATCGTCATCCTGGCCCGGAACCATCCCCAGCAGACCTGCTAGGGCTGCGGGCGGCCCGCCCACTGGAAGTTCGCTCCGCAGTACGATGAGTTTGAGGATTATGACGACGGGCTCTACGGGGAGGCGGGGGCGCTGTGCGAGGATGACCTGGATCCCATCACCTTCTGCGAGGATTGCGCACCTGTTGGCGGTGATTTCATCCCGCTGCCCAACTCGCCCCGGGTCGGCGTCAGCTGCTACGACAACACCCACTCGTGGCGGACCTGGTCGCTGCCGGAATACGACGAGTATTAGCCGCCGGCGCGTTGGGGAAGGTCGGCCGTGTGCGAACGTTGGCTGTGCCCCCAGTGGATGACTTTGCCGGGCTCGCCCGCGGATGTCCTGGGCTGAGGAGACATCAGCATTCATGGCCTCACGTCGGGGCCTGAGGCCCAAACAAAAGCCGTGTGATGCGGAACCAATTGGTGGAAAAGGTTTCACGGTAGCGGGCTCCAATTGTCGTCAATATTTGTCAGCCTCGGAAAACGACAACGACAAACATTGGACCGGTAATGTCTGTCGTTAATCGACTTTCCCCGAGCGGCTGTCGTTAAAAGGCGGCTGTCGCCGATCAATCCACGCGTCCGAAATAGATTGATCGTGTGCCCAGTCGGCTTGTCGTTAATTCCGGTGCTCCCGGTTTAAAAAACGACAACCGTTGCTGCGCCGCAGCCTGTCGTTAATCGATTTCCCCCGCACGGTTGTCGTTAATCGTCGACTGTCGCTGACCAGTGAGGACGACGTCGAAGCATCTATTTCCGAAAGAGGTCACGATTAACGACAGACCCTTATCAATTTAGCGAATCGTAGGCCCTGGATCGCCAAGGGTTGGCCCGAATTGGAGCAACCGTTGCCATCGCTGCCGAGGTGGTCGCAGTTCCGTCCTCACCTCGACCAGCTCCGCCACATTTTGCTCATCGAACTGTTTTCGGCTCTCCAGGAGCAGCTCCAGCGCGCAATGCACCTCGTCTATTAGGTGATCGTCATCCTGCCGGATCGGGTCGGGCCCCGTCGCCATGGTGAGTATGGCGAGATAGATCCGAACAGCGTGGTCCGGTATGTACCACCGCTCCAGCTTGTCGTACGCCGTCTTGGAAATCTCAGTAGGGAACAGATCTTCCTTATAGCAGCAGTTGTTGAAACTGCCTGGCTTCCGCCTCAGCCAGTGGATCACGTGCCGGAAGTCCGCCCGGTGTTTCACACCCGCCGCCGCCAACGTCCACTGCCACGCCGGTTCACCACCCTCGTTGTATATGACCATATGCTCGGTGTACAGGCGGATATCCACTCTTTTCCCGTGAAGCTCTCGAGGCGTGGAGTAGTAGCATGAATCGTGTCGGATCATCCCCTCCTTGTTCACCTTCCGCGCCATCTTCACGTAGGGCTCCATCCTCTTTGATGGTAGGCGCCCAAGATGCTTGCGCTCCTCATTCAGGACCGATACCACCGTCTCGCCGTTGTATTCTGCGACCACTTCTCTCAGCAACGCTACCAGCGCGTCTTCGGACGCGAAATTTGGGTCGGTGTCAGTCGTCAGCCGATCTAGCAGCATGCCCTTTATCGTCCGATTACCCGTCTCTGCTCCGCCGTTTTCGTTGGGACGGCCCGGATTGATGGGGGAATACGCTATTCCGTAGTGGCGGCACAGCTCGTCGAACATGTCCGTAGGCACCCGTTTTTTCCGAAACAACGCTTTGCCATTGTCCGAGCGCAATCGTAGCGGGACTCCCCCCAGGTTCTCTAGGGCGTCCACAATGGCTGTGAGAACCTCGGGTGCAGTTTCGCCTTGCACAATGCATGCGAAGATCCATTTCGAATGCATCAGCTTGAAGGTGAAAAATTTTCCTCGAAAGGGGTGCCCTTGGATCGTGATCCCGAGATTGGCGAGGCTGGTGCAATCGAGCTGGGCCTCTGCGCCGGGGGGGTGTTCCTGAGCGAAGAAGATCTCTGGGTAGGGTTCATTCAGCTTTTTGATGCGCTGAGCATCTTCCACATCCAGCTCCTTGTCGATCTCGCGCACCATCCTTTGCAGGGTCCTGAGCTGACCTCTGAACGCGTCCCCGTACGTCCGATGTAGATAGCTATGGATCGCTGTACTCTTGGTCTTTTGACCCCGCTCGCGATTCTTCACCATCATGGGTTTGATGTCGGAATACCGGTAGTCACGGACACTCTTTGGGTGCCTCTTGGTCATACGTACATCCTCCTGCTGCATCGATGTAGTAGCCGAGCCCAGAACCGGGCTTGCGGGGTGGATGGTTTGCGGGCCCCATGGTGTGCACTCGTGAGGGGGCGACCCCGGGCGGTTCGGTGGTTTTACACCTCCCCACAAAGGCTCCGCTTTGTCGCAACAGTGGCCCTGGATGTCCCGTCGGGGCTGAAATAGGGCGGTTTCGGGTCAGGATGCCAAAATTCGCGCACTTTCTCGCAAACCACGGAGTGCGGAAATATTTGCGATTTTCCGTCCAAAAGCAGGGTTTTTCGCGTTCATGGTGCTGGATAAACGGCGACCCCGGAAAAAATCGTGCAGTTTGAGAGGGCATCGCCGCGAGATTGTGCGGACTCTACTCGTGGCAGTCCCTCATTGCCCAACCACATGTGTCAACTCCGCGTTTTGCGGGGAAAAACCCCCGAAAACATTCTGAAGTGCTTAATTTCAGGACAAACTTTTTTCCAAGACCGGGCCTCAACCCGAACCTACCGAATGGAAACGGCGGCGGGGGTCAGACGAGGATAAGGGGCCAAGGAACGGGTTGGCGGGGGCCTGATGTCGGTGAGATGGACGATGCGGAGTGTGGCGGCCACACCAGAGGGATGTTGACGGCCTGTGGTAGCGGGGCTGGGCGCGATTTTCACCACAGATCGCCGACGAGACCGTCAGGGGCTCAGCCTGGGCGCTGATGGGCCAGGCGAGGGGCGTCATCGTGGACAGATCAAACGCCGCGGGCTGGGTCAGGAAGGGAATGGCAGGGCGCGCAATCGTACCAAGGCGCGACTGAACTGGTTTTGCCAGGGTCAGCCCTGGGGGAGAAGAATCGTCGCCGTAAGGTCTTGGTGGTCGCCACCGGCTCGCCCAGACCGATGCGCGTGGTCAGCGGGCGAGGTTGTGGGCCACCACCTGCACCGCCAGCCAGGCGGCGTTGGCAGGGAAACGTCCCGATGGCAGGTGGTTGATCCCCACGCCATACTTGAGATCGCGGATGGTGTTCTCGATCTCGGCGTGGCCCGGACCCATTGTTAGACGCGGTCGGCCTCGAGATCCAGGGTGTCACCCTCCCGGTCGGTGATGCAGGCGTGATAGCTGTAGCTGGTGAACAGGGCCAGATGGGAGCCGGGCGTGGGTTTCACCCGCCGGACGTGAGGCGCACCAGTACAGCGTCGGGCTCACTGGCGAAGGGAGTGTACGTGGTTTCGGCCACGTCGGCGGCGCCCGCCATCCAGTGGCAACTGCCTTTAAAGCCAGGAATGGGTCGACTCCGGTAGGGGGCAGGATCGTACGCTAATGCCGCTAATGTCCGCTAATGCCGCTATCGGCGCTTTGGCCACTGGTATTCGCCGGTGAGCGGGAGTGGGCCCACTCAAGTCTGAACAGTTACCACTGGCGAAGGGAGTGTACGTGGTTTCGGCCAGGAGCGAGATGTGGGGCGGTAGCTCGGGTTCGACTATCCGTTCATTTCGGCAGGCGCGGCGCTATCCGTAAGGGGCGTCCACCGGACGGCCCAGCCCGTCGCCCCAACCCCCTCCAAACCGGAGCCGGGAGCGTCTCATATGAATGGTACGGAAACAATTGCGGATGCGGGGCTATATCCGTACATTCCCCCATGACGGCAACACTCATCGGATACGCGCGCTGTTCCACCGATGGGCAAGACCTGGACGCCCAGCGCCAGGAGTGCCTGGCGCCGGGCGTCGCCGAGGATCGCATCTACACCGATCACGGCCTCACCGGCACCACCCGCGCCCGACCCGGTCTCGACCAGGCCCTTGCCGCCGTGCGCCGCGGGACGCTCTTTGCAGAAGGGTGACACCCTGGTCGTGCCGAAACTCGACCGCCTAGCCAGGTCCGTCCCGGATGCCCGCGCCATCGCCGACCTGCTTCAGGAACGAGGCATGAAACTGGCCCTCGCCCGGACGCTCTACGACCCGGGCGATCCCATGGGCAAGATGTTCTTCAATATCCTCGCCACCTTCGCCGAGTTCGAAGCCGATCTCATCCGCATACGCACCCGCGAGGGCATGGCCATCGCCCACGCCAGGGGGAAATTGCGCGGCAAGCAGCCCTAACTGTCCGATAGGCAGCAGCGGGAACTCTGCCACACGCACGGCACCGGCGAGTATTCCATCAGCGATCTCGCCGAACTCTTCCCCGTTTCAAGACCAACCGTCTATCGCACACTCAACCGGCGCCTTTCCCCTTAGCGTACAATCTTGCCCCCTACCGGAATCGACCCGCTGCTACGCTTCCGAAGGTTGGATCATGCAGATGATGAGCCGACTGATGACGGCCTCCACGCTCTCCGGCCGTGTCCGGCCCGCGGCGGTCAGATCGCGCTCGCCCAGGTCGATCGTCCGTACACGCTGGATCAGTGCCGTCACGGAGCCGCACGAGCCCAGCATGTTTACAGGCACATCACCTGGGGAACCGGGTCTGGATTCCCGCTCCTCGACCTCCACCATGATGGCCAGGTTGTTGCCGGCGTTGTAATCGATTACCAGAACGATGGAGAAAAACGGCCCGCCGCCCGGTCCGATCACCGGAAGTCGCCAGAGCGTGCCAGCGTCTATCGGCATAATTCCGTCGGCCGTGGCCACCTCGCCTGTGCGATGGATCGCGGTGAACCGCCGCGCCAGCGATTCAATGATGCCGTCCAGCTCATCCACCGATGCCCGACCCATGACGGCGCCCAACCGGCGCTGGTGCACTGCTCTCACCTGCCTGGTCGATGCCCATGAATCGACGCCGGCTACATACACGTGCTGTCGGGTGCGGTACCGCTCGGCCGGCATGCTGCTCGACATCGGCAGCGCTATCGCCGTGCCGAACCTCTCGTTGAACCCGTTGTTGCTGATGATCAGGGCCGGCCGACGCCCCGAAAGTTCGGCCCCGATGACGGGGCCGAAGTCATAGTCGTGGATGTCGCCTTGACGGGCGCTCGGCATGATGCGTTCCCGGTCACACCGCGTTGATGAAGCGCAGGTCCCCTTCCATCTCATCGGGCGTCTGGCTGAAGTTGGTGAAATCAGGCTGCGGCAGCTTCCGGTTCTGTACCAGCAGGTAGGCCGCCTGGGCCAGCTCATGGACCTCCAGCCATGCGTAGCACGCCACCAGGAGCTGGTCTGGCACTTCCGTGGCGCCCAGCAGATCGCGGAGTTCGTCGAACCTCTCTTCCGTGAACCACCGGCCGGCTATACGGTGCGGCGAGACGTCCTCCGCCAGGCACTGGGCGGCAAGCCGCCTCACCTCGCGCCGCGCGGTCACGTCCAGGAACTTGTCCATCACATCGTTCACCTGCCTCAGGTGGTCGGCGCCGAAACCCCACTCCGGCGACTCCATGTACGCCAGGCGTTCATCCGCGTCGGTGTGGAAGAGCGCCTCGGCCCGGTGCCGGGCGGCAGCCAGCGCCTCTGTCCTTTTGACCGGCGCTCCGGACACCGGGAAGAACCTCTCGGCCCACCAGGGAGTGGCGCTCGGTTCGAGCATGATCGCGGGTAAGGTCATGCTGGCTTGCTTCGCGGTCGTTTCTTGTGGAGCGCGGGGATGGAACTCACGGTGACCATTATGATGATCCCGCCGCACCGTGTCTATCGCTGGTTCCGCCTGCCAACAGAGGACAGCCGCATGAAAGCGGCGATCAGTCCCCTGGGATCACCATGGCTGCGATCGGAGGCGAAAGTCCCCGAACGCGCTGACCGACATAATGGAGGTTATGCGAACCAGATTGGGTGTCAATAGCGCCCTTTCAGCGTGCCTCGGGAGACCGAGCGAAATAGACGTATCGGTACTTAGGAACCGGCATCTGCGTCAAGAAATAGCCCGAAACTTCGGGTTTGATAAGCGCGTACCCCTCGCCGCTGAACCAGGTCCAGACCCAGGGCGCGTCATCCAGAACCATCTGCTCGACCCGGTTGTAAATCCGAAAACGGCGCTCGCGATTCCGCTCTATTCTAGCCTCGTCCAAGAGGCGGTCAACTTCAGGGTTACTGTAGTTGGTTTGGTTGCCGCTGCTGTTGGAATGGAACAGTTGCCGTAGAAAGACCGCCGGATCAGGGTAATAGGCTATCCAACCCATGCTGAACATCCCGTACTTTCTTTGACCTACGCCCTGAATGAAGTCGGCCCATTCGATCTGCCGCACGCTGACTTCAATGCCCAGTTCCTGTCGCCATTGCTCCAATATCGCTTGCAGATAAGCGGGTATGGAGCCGCTGCCACTTCCTGAGATAGTCAACGTGATGGCAGGGAACGCGCCTGATGCGAACGCCTTTCCGTAGGTTGAACCCTGTATCAGTTCCCGCGCTAAATCGGGGTTGTATGCGTAGCTGCGCAGGTCATCGGCTCGACTTTACGCAAAATCTACAAAGAGCGATAGATGCCCTCGCTCTGGGACGGCACTACATGGGACAGGCGTCGAAAGGTTTTTCACTATCGGCAGTTGACACAGACATTTAAGAGCTCCCGGCGCTTGGAATCATCCACTCTCAAACGTCCTCGCTGATACCGCCCAAAAATGCGTAAAGTCCAGATCAGTGTATGACGGAAAACCTGGGGGTATCACGCCTCGGGCGGGCGACACCCGCCCGCCCAGGACGTCGTCGGCTATGCTCTGCAGGTCGATGGCGTAGTTCAACGCCTGGCGCACTCTGAGGTCGTCAAAGGGCGGCTCCGTCCCGTTGAGCCCAATGTAGAAGACGTCGAAATCCGGTGGAGAACGGTGCAATTGCTCATGGAGGGGATGCTCGGGGTCCAGGATCAAGGGCAGGTCGCGAATGCCCACCCCAGTCATGTGGATCACATCGTCCTCATACATGGACATAGCGTCTCCGTAGTCCAGGATCATGCGGACGCCGTCAAGGTAAGGTGGGCCCAGGTGATACAACGGGTTGGATTCCAGGACGACGAGTCGGCCCGACTGGTAGTCTCCCAGTCGGAACGGTCCGGTGCCGTTGGGACTCGCCAACCAGGAACCGTCGTCGGTGATTTGGTCCTGGTCGAGCACGAAGGCGGCCTCCGAGGACAGTCGGGCAAGGAACGCGGAGTCTGGAGCGTAGATTTCGATCTCCACGGTGCGGTCGTCAATCACACGAACGCCCTGCACCTCATCAGCGTAGCCCTCCAGTTTATCGACGACGCCCACAATGTCGCCCAGAGAATCGTAGGCCGTCGGGGACAGTGTCGTCGGGTCGGCGGCCCGTTCGATAGACCATTTCACGTCGTGGGCGGTAACGGGCTTGCCATCTTGGAATCTGGCGTTGTCGCGCAGGATGAAGGTGTACACCGTTCCGTCTTCGTTTATGCGGCAGTTTGCGGCTAGATCCAGCACGGGTTGATGGTCCAGGCTCAGCGTGACCAAACCACCGAATACTTCCTGGACGATCAGCTTCGAGGTCAGGTCGTCCGAGAGATGAGGATCCAGAGTGGGGGGATCAGCGAACAACCGTACCAGAGTACCGCCCTGAGGTGGTCGGTTTTCAAAAGTAAGCTCGGCGGAAGGAGCGCAGGTCGATGTCTGATCTGGCGACCCGTTGCCCCATGCCGAAGCGGCAGTAGGCAACGGCGCGGCGGTTAGCACCCGCGTTAGGGCGGGTTCCGCCGCAGGCGTTGGCGAAGATGGGACTGGGGTCGCGTTGGCTTTGGGTTCGGGAGTTGGCTCGACGGCAATGGGCGACACCGGTGCAGGAGTCACTGTCCCGGCAACCATGACGGTTGCAAGGTCCGTTTCGCTCCGCGCAGGTCCTGGGTCCGACCCGCCGTTGCAGGCAAACGATGCCCACAGGAAGACAAAGGAAATGCCCCTCAGCCCGGTCCACAATAATTGTCGCGTCACGGCACGCTCCCCAAGCCGCCAGTCGCGCCCAACACCAATTTCCATGGCACGGCGGTCGTGCTGTTGTCCTCAACGTCAGGCAGTGTCGGCGTCACATTATTCACAGCCCTGGCCGGTTATGGCAGAACTTAGCGGTGCAGATGATCGCATTATGCAGTTCTCGATGCACCGGCACCACAGAGCCGATCGGTTTGGTCGGCACGCTCGGCGGCGATCAACGTTTCTGTGGGGCTGGATTGATCACCCTTTTGACCACTCTGGAAGATCGACAAACCTCATGTTTCGATGACCTCTGCCCAGCGGCCCCAGACCATCTTCTTGGCGACTACGGTCAATCAGGAAATCCTGTAACCCTTCCGCCACGTCATGGGCCGTCTGCAAACAATGTTCGATAAACATCGGCGACATGACGGACACGGGAAATTCGACATCAACGGGTCGACTCTGGTAGGGGGCAGAATCGTGCGCTAACGCCGCTATCGGCCCTTTGGCCACAGGTATTCGCACGTGAGCAGGATGTGGGCCCACCCAAGGGGAGAGATGTGGTCCAGGAGCTCGGGCTCGACCGTCAGGCCGGCGTGTTGCCGCTGTCTGACCACTTCGCCAGTCGTCGGTGGTGCCGTCTTCGGGCTCGCAGCCGTCGTCCAGGCGTTCAGTGCAGTCGGTGGCACTGATGTCGCAGAACCGGCATTCAGGGCCGCTGGGCACCCGCTTGGGCGGCGTGTCGGTCGCAAGGCGGCGGATCAACGACGCTAGTGTCCTGTAATCGAAGTTAGTAGAGAAAGTGAGCGTTATGAGGTATCCTCCGGGTGAACTGACCCGAGGAAGGATGACCATGACGATCGGACGACCCATGCCGGCGCTGATCTTGGACCACGTGGAACGGGACACTCTGGAACGGTGGGTTCGTCGTCCCAAGACGGCGCAGGCTTTGGCGCGTCGGGCCAGGATGATCTTGGCGTGCGCCGAGGGTCGCAGCAACACGGCAGTGGCTGCCGACTTGGGGGTATCCGACGAAACGGTGGGCAAGTGGCGTGCTCGGTTCGTGGAACGCCGACTGGATGGCCTGTCCGACGGTCCACGCAGCGGCCGGCCCCGTGCGGTTACCGATGACGACGTGGAGCGGGTGATTACGTTGACGCTGGAGACCACGCCCAAGGACGCCACCCACTGGAGCACCCGGTCCATGGCCGGACGCTGCGGTCTGAGCCACAACACAGTCAGCCGTATCTGGAGGGCCTTCGGACTGCAACCCCATCGCACTGAAGCCTTCAAGCTGTCGTCGGATCCCTTCTGCATCGAGAAGGTTCGGGACATCGTGGGTCTGTATCTGGACCCGCCGGATCGGGCATTGGTCTTGTGCGTGGACGAGAAGTCCCAGATCCAGGCTCTGGACCGCACCCGCCCGCTGCTGCCCATGCGCCCGGGACAGGTGGAACGGCGCACCCATGATTACCTGCGCCACGGCACGGTATCGCTCTTTGCCGCCCTGGACGCCCAAACCGGCAAGGTGATTGGCCGCTGCCACCAACGACACCGGGCGGTGGAGTTTCGCAAGTTCCTCGACACCATCGAGGCGGAGGTGCCCATCGACCTGGACGTCCACCTCATCGTGGACAACTACGCCACCCACAAGACGGCGCTGATCCGGAACTGGTTGGCCAAGCGGCCACGCTTCCACCCGCACTTCACCCCCACCAGCGCGTCCTGGCTGAACCTGGTGGAGCGCTGGTTTGCGCTGCTGACGGAGAAGCAACTGCGTCGGGGAGTGCACCAGAGCAGCGGTGAACTGGAAGCGGCCATCTACCGCTACCTGGACGTCACCAACGAAGACCCCAAGCCCTTTGTCTGGGCGAAAACCGCTGACCAAATCCTGGCCAACGTGGCCCGCTTTTGCCAGCGCACTTTGGATACAGGACACTAGGCTAATCCTCTATGAGCACCTTCAGGTGACCGACAATGAACCCGTCCAGGTCGGATGTGTGGACTATTTCCTGCCAAGAATTGGCAGCGTCGGCGCTGGCGGTGAGGGTCACGGTCTGGGGAGTGGACCAGTTGTCCGCGGAGAAGGTCAGGGTGTGGTTGCCGGCGGACAGATGCGTTGCCGGCGAGATGGAAAGGGTCACGGTGACGTCCTGGGTGGGTTGTGCGCCCAGGGCGACGGTGTACGTGCCGGTTTCTCCCTCGCTGATGCTGAGGCTGTAATCGCTGATGACCGGCCAATTGGTGGCGGTGGCGTCGGGCAGCGTCGACTCATTGGCAACGGGCTGATTGGAGAAGTGATCCAGGGGGTTCAGGGCATGGTCGACGATGACGCCGGGCACGTTGCGGGCGAAGACGTCGTCGTAGGCCACCTCAACCTCCCGCCCCTGCGTGATCGCTGTGTCCAGAGTGAGGGTGAGATCCTTGCCGGAGATGGCCGCGGCGCTCGTGTGGTCGCGGTGGCCGTCGACGAATATATCGATGACGGCACGGAGGTACACGCCGACGTCGACGCCGGCAAAGGCGCTGAGGGTCCGCAGATCGGGTCGCACCTGGATATCCTCGCTGAAAGTGAGGATAACCCGCGAGCCGTCGGCGGAGGAGCGTGCGCTCCGGAGCACCGGCGCGACCTCCTCCACGGGGTGACCGGGGAAGGTTGTGCGTTTGATGGAAAAGTCGGGTTCGCTGCCGGCCGGGCCGACGATGGTGGCGCCGTTGAGGCTGAGGCCGTTCTCGACGACGCTGATGCCGTCGGAGGACTCTTCGCCAGTTTGGACGGTGTAGGAGAAGATCAGGACCTGGCCGGTGTTGATAGGCGCCGGGCTGGACACAGGCTGGGTGACCCGGCTGAAGGCGGCAGTGCGAGCATCTCCGCCCACGTCCAGGGACAGCGTGGGCGCGTCGGTGACGGTCACCTCGTCGTCGAACGTGACCGACAGTTCGATGACATCGCCCATTTCGTAAATGCCGTCTTCGCCGGGCATTGAGACGACATCCACCGACCTGACGTTGGGGTGGCCGGAAACCAGATGATTGGGATCGTCGTCGAAGCCGGGAACGTGGGGGTTGACGGGATTCATCACGCCGACCTGGTAGACCTTGCCGTCGGTGGCGAAGCCGTTGTTGTCGCCGGAAGCGAGGGAGACGCCGGTATAGTCCAAATCCTCCTTCTGAACGGTGTAGGAGAAGATGAGGGTGTTGGTGTCGGAGCCGGAGGTGTAGGTCGCGGCGCGTTGCGTGGGGCCCGACTCGTCGAGCTCGATGGACACGTATGGTGAGCCCTGGACGGTAACGGGTTCTCTGAACTCCACCGCGATTTCGATGGTTTCACCCAGACGGTAGAAGGGAGGCCGGACGGGCGTCGAGACGATTCGGCTGGCGACGGCGCTGGGGGGCAGTCCCCGGACAACCTGCGACGACTGGAGAGCCAGGGCGGGAATCCACTCGTTCACCGACGTTTCCCCATCGGCCTGGAGAACGGAGCCGGAACCGGAGAAACCGTCCTGGGCGGGTATGGAGAAGCCGTTGGCAGCGACGTCCCCTTGAACAACCTCGTAGCCGAAGGTGAGGGTGTCGGTGGTAGAACCGTCTTCGTAACGGGCGAGGACGGTGCGGTTGTCGAGCAAGATCCGGAGGGCGGGCGTGGGCTGGACGGAGACCGGCCGACTGAAGGTGACGGAGATCAGGATGCGGTCCTGGATGCGATAGTAGTCACCGTTGGGAGGAGTGGAGGTAACAGCCGTGGCGGTGATGACCGGGCGGCCATCCACCTGGTGTCTGATCTGGTTGCGCAGGCCGTCGTAGATGGGACTGATGTCGGAAGAATCGGCGGCGTCGGTTATGGAGCCATCGCCGACCAAGCCGTACCTGGTGCCGTCGGCGTAGAAGCCGCCATCGCCGACGGTCACACCGTCTGGATCGCGGTCGCGGTCCTGCACCTGGTACCGGAACACGAGAGTGTCGGTGCCGGATCCGCGATGGTAGCGAGCGCCGCGCCAGTCGCCTCCGCCCAGGAACAGTGAGAGCAGAACGTCGCCGTCGACCTGGACGGGCAGGCTGAAGCGCATCTGGACTTCGATATGCTCGTCCGAGGCGTAGGTGTAGCCCTCAGCGGGAGCGGAGACCAAGGAAACCTGGTCAACGTGGTTCCAGCCCTGGAAAAGGTGGTTGACGTCAGCGGGGACACCAATGTACTCGGAGTTGACGTGCTCCCGGTCGTCGGAGGTGCGGATGGACCCGTCGCCGCCGTAGTCGCTGCCGGGAACCTCGATTCCGTCGGTGTCGAAATCATCGCCGGCAACATGGTACTCGAAGGTGAGCGTGTCGGTTCCGGAGCCGCTGATGTAACGGGCGGACCGGTGCGAAACGTCCGAGCCCTGGCCGATCAGCAGGCCCACGTCGACGGAGCCGCCTTCGACCATGACGTTCTCGGTGAACTGTTGCCTGATACGAATAGTGTCGTCTCGTTCGTATGTGCCTCCGGTGGGACGGGAATCGATCCACGTACGGATGGCTCCGGGTCCGTCGTCATCGTTGATGGCGATCCGGCAGGAGCCCCCGCCGGACCCGCCGGATGCCGCGTTGACGGCACGCACCTCGAAGTGTTCCGTGGCCTCGCTGAAGGAATCCTCCTTAGTACTACAGTCGCGCTTACTTTTGGTAGGATAGGCCCATGATTACTGGTGAGAGCGGAGGAGTTGGAAATGGGTCAGACATTACTGGAGCGAGAGGATGTGCTGGACTGGGAGGCTGGGCTCCAGGCGCTGCACGGGCGTATCGCGTCGCGTTTCAGCCGCAGTGAGTCTCGGCAGCGGGCGCTGGCGTACCTGCAAGGATTGCTGGGGTCGGTGGAGCGCAAGAACGGGTGGCAGTTGGCGGAATATGCTGGCGACGCCACCCCCGACGGGGTGCAGCGTCTGCTGGCGGTGTACCACTGGGACGCGGACCAGGTGCGGGACGACCTGCAAGGGTACGTGGTGGAGCATCTGGGCGACCCCGGCGGGGTGCTGGTGGTGGATGAGACGGGGTTTCTGAAGCAAGGCCAGAAGTCGGTGGGGGTGAAGCGTCAGTACAGCGGCACGGCGGGGAAGGTGGAGAACTGTCAGATCGGAGTGTTCCTGGCCTATGGCAGCCAACGGGGCGCGGCCTTTCTGGATCGGGAGCTGTATCTGCCCCAGGAGTGGGCGGAGGATGTGGAGCGACGGCGGGAAGCGGGAGTGCCCCAGGACGTGGTCTTTCATACCAAAGCACAACTGGCTCAGGAGATGATCGCCCGCGCGGTGGCGGTTGGGGTGCCCTTTGCCTGGGTAACGGGGGATACGGTGTACGGCAATGACCGGAAACTGCGGCGGTGGCTGGAGGAGCAGGCCCTGTCCTACGTGCTGGCGGTGAAGAACAACGAGCCGCTGTGGGCGGATACGGAGGATGGCTCGGCACAGGTGGCAGCCCGTGAACTGGCCCAGCAGATACCTGATGACCGGTGGCAACGTCTGAGCGCTGGTGAGGGCAGCAAAGGGCCGCGCCTCTACGATTGGGGTTGGTTGCCGATACGACCCTGGTCAGCACTGGATCAGGGGCGTTGGCTGCTGGTGCGTGCTTGGTCAAGGATCGGGCATTGCCGATCCTGAGGAGCTGGCCTACTACGCCTGTTTTAGTACGGGAGAGGTATCGCTGGCGGAACTGGTGCGCGTGGCTGGCACCCGGTGGATCATCGAAGACGCCTTCAAGGAGGCCAAACAGGAGGTGGGGCTGGATGAGTATGAGGTACGCCGGTGGGTCGGCTGGCGCCGGCACATCACCCTGGCCATGCTGGCCCATGCCTTTCTGGCGGTAATCCGGTCCTATGCCGCCGGTGGCGACGGTAAAAGGGGGATAGGTTCGTGGGAGAACTCATCCCGCTGACCGTGCCCGAGGTCAGACGGTTGCTGTGCCGGCTGCTGTGGCTGCCACGGGGCAGTCCTGCCCTGACCATCCATTGGTCGGGATGGAGACGGCGGCACCAGGCCCGGGCCATGCAATGTCACTACCGGAGACACCTTCAGACACCTGTTCCTCAAGCGCGACTGTAATACTATGCCGCCGGTGGCGACGGTAAAAGGGGGATAGGTTCGTGGGAGAACTCATCCCACTGACCGTGCCCGAGGTCAGACGGTTGCTGTGCCGGCTGCTGTGGCTGCCACGGGGCAGTCCTGCCCTGACCATCCACTGGTCGGGATGGAGACGGCGGCACCAGGCCCGGGCCATGCAATGTCACTACCGGAGACGCCTTCAGACACCTTCATCACAAGCGCGACTGTAGTACTAACGACTCCCTGATCTGGGCGGCCTTTTCCAGCGTTTGGGCTATCGCCTGACGGTCGAACGCACTCATCTCGTCCTGCCGGCGGGGGGTGCCGTGTTGTCGGCTCATGGCTTGCTTGTCCTGATGGTCGTGAGGTCTTGGCGGGCTTATTGATACTGGATTTTTCAGGCACACGGGTATTATCGCCAAGTAGGAGAAGTGGACACGGCCTTGGCGTGATTCCGGGCGTGGATTCCTTCGTAAAATCGGCCGATTCGTGCGTGAGTCTCAATAGGGGGTCGCGGTGGCCCCAGAAATAAGAACGCGTGTCCGGTATTTGAGTATGGAAGGGCCTCAAACGGGGACACCTGTTTGGCTTTTTGCCGTTTTCCGGCGGGGGCGGGGGGGTTGTAACTGGAATCGTGGGAAGATATAGGGAAAATGTAGACACGGAGTTGGCGCGGTTTTGGCGTGTGGTTCAGGGTGAGGTGGGCTCGGGAGCCTTGCGGACTTGGGTGCTATGAGGGTGGGTTGCCGGGTGCTATTTGAGCTTTGCGGTGTCGAAGGGTTCGGGTTGCCACTGGGGGCTGGCGCTGGCTGTGGGAGCGGCCGTTCTGGACGTGGACCAGGCCGTCGAGTTCGCCGTTCATGGCGATGACGCGCAGCGTGAAGAGGGTGTCGGGCCAGCGGGTGGAGATCTTGCGGAGGTCCCATTCGGCCTCGTACCAGCCGAAGGGGCAGGAGCCGTCGATGACGGTGAGCCAGTCGTCGGCCTTGTGGCCGGCGGTGAGGGAGTCGGGGAAGACGTGTGGCGAGGCTTGCGACAGCGCTTCCGCCACCCAGGCTGGGGGTTGGCGTCGAGATGTTGAGTTGGTACTCTCGGCGGTCGGACATTGGTGTTTTCTCCAGTTGTGGGTGGGTCTGTGGCGGGGTTTGTGGCGGCACGGGGTGTGTCGGCTGGCTAGGGCGTGGCGTTCGGGGTTTGTGGAGCCTGTGACTAGGTTTTGCCCTCGGGCTGAACGCGACCTCGCGAAGCAGACGAACCGGCGTTAACTCCTCCCTGTAGCCGCGCCGGGACATCCCATAACAGGGTCAAAGGGCTCCGGGAGGGTGGGGAGGGCTCCGGGGTGCGGCGGGGTGCAGGCAATAGCGGCCCCGTGTCGTATCTGTTCTGGTGGTATTGCCTTGTCGCGTCGTCTGTGCCAGGGGCTGGCCCCGCGCTTAGAGGTAGGGTGCGCAGGGCTGGTAGCGTTCGAACTGCTGCACGGGGAGGTTGGCGAGGTTCCGTTCCCTCTGGATCCTCTCTTCGGCGGACTGGCCGTCCTGGGCCAGGGTTTCGAATGCGCCGGCCTTGAGGTATCGGGAGAGGATGGTGAGGGCGATGGGGGCTTCCGAGTCTTGCTCTGCCCACATGGCCCCGTTGAGAAAGGTGGTGGCCACCTTGCGGGGCAGGCGTCTTCGGATGGGCATGCCGATGAACAGTCCGCCGTGTCCGGCGGTTTCGACCCAGTAGAAGCCGTCTGAAAGTTCCTGGACGCTCTCTGCGGGGCCCCAGGGCGTCTCGTCCTGTGGGGATGGTGGCTGATTCTTGGGCATCTTGGTTCACCTCGTTGTGATGTGGCGGTGGGGTTTTGCTGTTGGTTGCCAGGGATGGACGTGGTTGGGCGGGTCGTCGCCGCGGATTGGGTCTGCTCACGCAGTGATGCCCGAAGCGGGAACGTCTTCACGTCGGGGCCGGGTCGAGCGGCGGGGCTGGGGCAGGTGGGTGGGCCTTCTGGGCTGGGTGCGCGCCACGATGGCGACGACGGCCGTGACGTCGATGTTGCGGCCTTTGAGGTCGGGGGTGCGGTCCAGCATGAAATCGCGCAGGGACGATTCCGCGATGGCGCCTCCCTCGTCGGGCTGGAGCACCACGAAGCGGCCCGGGTCGGTGAGCCACTGTCTCGCGACGCCCAGGACGGCGGCGGCTTCGTCGATGGTGTACGGCTGTCCCCGGGGACGGGCCAGCAACTGTGTTGGCTGTCAAGAAGGATTGGCAATTTCTGCGGGACAGGAACCACGCCATGGAGAGTAACAGTTCAGAGTTGAGGGGCAGCGAGTAGTTGTTGGCAGGCGGTGAGGGTGTTCAAACCTTGCGCCCGCCAGGTGCCGAAGACGGAGGCCCGGGTCATCTTGGTGTCAGTGCCCTGGGCGGAGCGCGTGCCCCCGCTGATCTTCCGGCTGATCACCACGGGGCGCAGGCTGCGTTCGGCGGCGCTGTTTCCCTGACGGATGGGTGAAGGCTTTGGCCTGGCGGTAGAGTTGTGGACCGCGTCAGCCCACCGTGCCAGCCGGTCGTCCTTGGGGTAGAGGACGTGCAGATCGTGGATGTCCCGCAACAGAGCCTGCCCCTGGCTTGAACAGGGGTGGGCCCAGCAGCGTGGTTTGGGACGCGATTGGTCAAGGGCTCGGGTGATGGTAGGCGGCGTAGAAGTCGCTGACCAGCACGCCAGCGAACTGATCGCCCAGGACTTCGTCCACCACCGCCTTGCCCCGACCCCGTCTCAGGAAGTACCGCTGGGTGGGTGTGCTGAAGGCGATTGGTCAAAGATCGCACACGTAGCCGTTGTGTCCATCCTCACGCCAGCCGGTCTCGTCGGCATGGACCACCGGACTGCCTCGGATACGTTCTACTATGGCGGCCAGTTCAGCTGCGCGGTGGGCGTACAACAGCGTTGGCACTGTGGGCAGGTGCGGGCGATGTAAGCGTGCTCGGTAACCTGCACTGGAACTTGGGGCAGGTCAATGACTTCTCGAGTGCGCTGGGTCCAACCCCCAGACAGCTGAGTTCCGCAGTCGGGACACTCGGCCACCACATGCTCCACCCGCTGGGTGGGCGTCATCCGGGTGCGAGCAAAGCCGTGGGGACGGCGCTGGCGCGGCTTCTTGGGTTGGGCCGGTTGTCCCTCGGTTTTGGGCTTGAGACCGGGCATCCGCCGGGAACCGCCGGATTTGGCCCGCCCTTCCAGCGGGGCGATCCGCTGCTCCAGCTTCTCGATGATGGCCTGCTGCCGGAGGATGATGCCAATGAGGACATCCCGGTCGGCGGTGCTGAGGTCGATTTCATGCTCCATGACGCCAGATTGACATAATCAGCCCAAAGATCGCCAGTCATCGGCAAACAACTTTTCAGCAATTCACCTCACCAACTCTGAACAGTTACCATGGAGAGCTATTTTTGACCATCGCGTTCAGGATGGTGAGCAGTTTACGCATGCAAGCGACCAAGGCCACTTGTAACAGTTCAGAGTTGGTGAGGTAAATTGGTCGAAAGAGGGTTGCGGGGCACTGGCGCTACCGGCGGTGGTTATGTCATATAACGGATATGGATCGGGAAATCGACCTCGCCACTGCCGACCGGGATGTCCTCATCGCCATCATCGTCCGGCAGCAGGCCATCATCGAGCGCCTGGAGAAACGGATTGCCCAGCTGGAAGGGCCGGCCAAACCCAGCGGTCCCCGACGGATGCCCGGTCTGAAACCCAAAGCCGACCGGAAGCCTGCCCAGCCCAAATTGCCACGCGAGCCGCGGCCCCACGGCTTTGCCCGGGCCCGTATGACGCCCACCCAGCGGGTAGAACACACGGTGGATCAGTGCCCCGACTGCGGGACCCGGTTGTCCGGCGGTTGGGCCCAGCGCACTCGGGAAGTCATTGACCTGCCCCAGGTTCCGGTGCAGGTTACTGAGCACGTCTATATCGCCCGCACCTGTCCCCGGTGCCGACGCCACTGGACGCCCCGAGCGGCAACGGACGACGTGGCACTGGGCAAGCAGCGTCTGGGGGTCAACATCATCAGCCTGATTGCCGCCTTGCGGGAGGAGGCCCGGCTGCCCGTCCGCACCATCAGGTGGTATCTGGACGCCGTGCACGGGTTACGCCTCAGCCTGGGGGCCATCGTAGCTGCGACGCACCAGGTGGCACGAAAAGCCCAGGCTGTGGTGGCGGGCATTGTGGAACGCATCCGGGGCAGTCCGGTGGTCCACGCCACACGATCTTTGACCAATCACACCGGCTGGCGGGAGGACGGCCACAACGGCTACGTGTGCGAGCCCTTGACCAATCACCTTCAGCACCCCCACCGAGCGGTATTTTCTGCGGCGGGGCCGGGGCAAGACGGTGGTGGATGAAGCCCTGAGCGATGCTTTCTCCGGAGTATTGGTCAGCGATTTCTACGCTGCCTACCACCATTACGATGGCCCCAAGCAACGCTGCTGGGCTCACCTGCTGCGGGACATCCATGACCTGCGCACCCTCTACCCCGATGATACGCCACTGGCCAGGTGGGCCGACGCTGTCCACGGGATTTACGACCGGGCCAAAACCTGCACTCATCCCCGGGCCAAGCGGCGGCGCACCGCCCAACTGGCCCTGGAACGACAACTGCTGGCCCTCTGCCAACCCTTCCGGCACGACCCGTCGGCAACCCAGGCCAAGCTGTGCCGACGCATCGAGCGCCACCTCAAGGAACTCTTTGTCTTTGTGGCCGAACCGGACGTGCCAGCGGACAACAACGCCGCCGAGCGCAGCCTGCGCCACCTGGTCATCAGTCGCAAGATCAGCGGCGGCACCCGCTCGGAGCAAGGCACACAGAGCAAGATGACCTTGGCCTCTCTCTTCGGCACCTGGCGCGCCCAGGGTCTAAATCCTCTCGCCGCTTGCCGTCAACTGCTCATTTCCCCGCAACTCTGAACTGTTACGGGGCGCGGCCTTTCTGGATCGGGAGCTGTATCTGCCCCAGGAATGGGCGGAGGATGTGGAGCGGCGGCGGGAAGCCGGTGTCCCGGAAGGGGTGGTCTTTCATACCAAGGCACAACTGGCTCAGGAGATGATCAGCCGCGCGGTGGCGGTTGGGGTGCCCTTTGCCTGGGTAACTGGGGATACGGTGTACGGCAATGACCGGAAACTGCGACGGTGGCTGGAGGAACAGAGCCTGTCCTACGTGCTGGCGGTGAAGAACAACGAGCCGCTGTGGGCGGATACGGAGGGTGGCTCGGCACAGGTGGCGGCCCGTGAACTGGCCCAGCAGATACCCGATGACCGGTGGCAACGTCTGAGCGCTGGTGAGGGCAGCAAGGGGCCGCGCCGCTACGATTGGGGTTGGTTGCCGATACGACCCTGGTCGGAGCCAGGTCAGGGGCATTGGCTGCTGGTGCGTGCTTGGTCAAGGGTTCGGGCATCGCCGATCCTGAGGAGCTGGCCTACTACGCCTGTTTTGGTACGGGAGAGGTATCGCTGGCGGAACTGGTGCGCGTGGCCGGCACCCGGTGGATCATCGAAGACGCCTTCAAGGAGGCCAAACAGGAGGTGGGGCTGGATGAGTATGAGGTGCGCCTGTGGGTCGGCTGGCACCGGCACATCACCCTGGCCATGCTGGCCCATGCCTTTCTGGCGGTAATCCGGTCCTATGCCGCCGGTGGCGATGGTAAAAGCAACCGTCTTGAATGTCAAGGTGAAACCATGGCTGGATTCCAGTGCTGTCCGGTTCTTACCATGGCGTTGACTATGGTCAACAGCTTGCGCATACACGCGGTGAGCGCAACTTTTTTCGGCTTGCCGGCCGACACCAGGCGTTGATACCAGGCCCGGATTACCGGGTTGTAGCGGCTGGCCACCAGCGCCCCCATATAGAGCGCAGCGCGGACCCGGGCCCGTCCGCCCCAGACGGTTCGTTTGCCTCGCATTACTCCGCTGTCCCGGTTGATGGGTGCCACGCCGACCAGAGCGGCAATCTGCTTCCGGTTCAGCATACCCAATTCGGGCAAGTAGGCCAGCAAGGTCAGGGATACCTGCTGGCCCACGCCGGGAACGGATCGCAGCAGGTCATCCTGCTCCCGCCACAGCGGACTTTGGCGGAGCAGACCTCGAAGTTCCTGGTCCAGGTCGTCCCGCTCCTGCCGCAGCCAGCTCAGGTGTGCCTCGATGTGGGGGCGGACGGCGCCGGTGGCCCGTCCCAGACGGTTCTTCTCCGCGACCAGCATGGTAGTCACCTGGTTACGCCGGGTGGTCAGCGAGTTGAGTTCCTGAGTGTCGGCATCCCGCAGCGGGCGCACCGGTGGACGCACTGCCGCGGCGAAGTGGGCCAGGACCTGGGCGTCCAGGGCGTCAGTCTGGGCCAGTTTGCCGGTGGCTTTGGCGCAATCTCGCACCTGGCGGGGATTGACCACCACCACCGGCAGAGCGGCTGTGGCCAAGGCCGCCACCAGCGGCCACTCCAAGCCGCCGGTGGCTTCCAGCAGAACAATAGCTGGAGCCATATCAACCAGCTGGGCAACTAGAGCCCCGGTTCCGGCCTCATCGTAGGGGCTCCGCCAAAGTAGGGGCTCCGCCAAATCCGGCCCTCCGGACGGACGGCAACGTCAATGTGAGCTTGGGCCACGTCGATACCCGCGAAGCTAGGCTCCTGAGGCTTCATGCTTACCTCCTGTGCAGTCTTGGCCCGGCCTTGCAAGATGCGGGCTTGGTTAGCCCAGGCAACCGTTCGGGCTCTACTGAAGATGGACGCGGCGACCCTCGCTTTTTCACGGTCTGCTATGACCCAGGGGGCGTCGGTCTACCGCATCCGAAACCGGCTTGGTGTGGGGTAAACCCACACCAGTACCAAGATACAAGGGGGATAGGTTCGTGGGAGAACTCATCCCACTGACCGTGCCCGAGGTCAGACGGTTGCTGTGGCTGCCCCGTGGCAGTCCTGCCCTGACCATCCACTGGTCGGGATGGAGACGTCGGCACCAAGCCCGAGCCATGCAGTGTCATTACCGGAGACGCCTTAAGACACCTTCATCACAAGCGCGACTGTAGTACTACAGCGTGTTGACAAATTGAGCACGATACCCGGAAATCGGGTTCCCGGCTACTTCGTCGGAAGTGTCCGAGAGTGTTTTGCCGAGCTCACACTATTTGAAACACTTTTGGCGTCTGGGACCACCGCTTGAATACGGTGGTCCGGCCTGGGGCCACGGACCCTTCCGCCGGAGCGGATCGTCGCGGTGCTTGCCGGCTTGAACACGCTTAGCTCCAAGCCCAGCGATGGTTGTGCTGGGCCGGAGCCGGATGGCTGCTGTCGCCACCCGGTTGGTGCGGTCAGTACGTCCGGTGTGTAGCCTGACTGCCATTCGCAGTGCCGGACGTAAGCCCGGTTGCGAATGATAACGGCGGCAGTCCAATCGGCGTGGGCGTAAAGGCCGCAGTGCCGGCACCGGAACACCGCTTGGCTCTCGCGGTTGCTCGGGTGTCGGTCTCCGCAGCGCGGGCAGGTCTGGGACGTGCCGTGCGGCGGGACGGAGACGGTGGGTATGCCGAGTTTGGCGGCTTCCTCGCGTAGCAGCTTGCCAACGTGGCCGATGGCGGCTTCGGTGAGGCTCTCGTTCAGTTTTCGTTTGGCCTGGACGTTCTTACCAGGCGCTGCATCTGTGCCGCGCGCCGATGCCATCATGCTGATGGGGTGCAGGCTTTCGACGGCACCCATCTTGGGCTGGGCTTCCAGCAAAATGTCGCGGATCTGCCGTCGCATTTCTTGATCGCGGGTCTTGGCGTAGCGTCGGGCTTGTTCGCTATGCTTGGCAACCGTGTGTTGCCGTCGTTTGCTGTTACGGGGCTTGCCGGCGATATGGCGCTGATGCTTGCGTCGGCGCTTGCCCTGCTTCCTGGCTCCTGGATGGTGAGCACGGTGTCCCAAGCTGAGGGCCAGATGGTTCTTTCGGCCGCGGTCGGCGCCGAGTATGTCTTCAGGGCACGAGATGTTCAACTCTTCAAGCGGCATGGGTTCAGGTACCGCGACCTGAACGTGCAGGCAGTAGTGCCGGCGGTGTAGCGGCGTTCGTGGGCGGTAGTCCTGTACTGGCACGAGCCTTATGGAGCGGATGTCGAGGAACTGGAGCGTGCGTTTGCCGCGGAGCCTGACGGAGAAGCCGCATTGTTGGCTGGTGAGGTACTGCCCGTCATCGCTGACCTCGAAAAGCCTGCGGTCCGTGATGGTCAAGCTGAGTGGCCGGTTTTTGCGCGAGCGGTGGATCAAGGTTCGGCGGTTCGGACGCACGTCGCGGTGCTTGGGTTCCTCGCCGGCGGCGATGGCTTGCGAGACCCGCTCCAAGCGTCCCTCTCGCGCGTCCCGCATCCGTTGATTGGCTTCCCACGCCTCCTCGGCGCCCTGCTGGTGAATGTAGTAGGGGGCATCGGCTGTCTGCCAGTTGGCTTGCCGCCAGGCAATGATGCGCTTGTTGAGAGCGTCCGGATGGTTCCTGCCGCTGCGCTTGGGCAGTGGCGGTTCCCGGTTGAGTACGTCGACGGCGTGGTTGTAGGCGGCGTTCTGCTGCGTGGCGTGGTAACCGATGGCCCGACTGTTGGCGGGGTGGTACCGCAGGGCGTATTTCAGTGTGCGGATCATTGAGGTTAGGTTGCCTTGAACATTGATATGAGGGACAAATGCCGCACAACGTGAAGCGGAACCATGCACGTATGATGACGGTGGCATCGAATAGGTAGTAAACTGCACTTTGCCGTAGTTGTGAGGGCGATAGGCCGGGTTGATCCCTGCCAGGGGTGCGTTATCATTCTTGGGCGGGGCGACATTGCGGCGTGGTTCGGACAGCGGCCGTTACGTAAACCCCATCGTTCGTGGACTCCGGCCTGCGCCGGTATGACGCTTTTCGTCGGGCGGTTGTCGGCACTGGAGGTGGTCGGGGTTCGTCGCGATTAGGTGCAGATTTCGTAGCCCGGGTCTTGCAGCTTGCGGCCCTCAACGGCAGATTTCGTCGTTTCTCCCAATGTATTGCGGATTGTGCCTCCACGAGGCTGCAATCTCAACAGGACACAAGCTCTCCATTTGCGGATATATTCACAATGTTGATAAATTGTATCTGATTTGTCTATACTGTACCCAGCCCGATGAAAAGGAGGTGTTCTGAAGCCAACCAGTCCATAGCACGCGGGAGGAGGAATCTATCATGTGATCTCACACAAAGTTCGTTGCGGTGGCGGTGGCTCTGGCCATGCTGCTGACCGCCTCCTGGTCGGTAATCAATGGAGTGCCGGCAAACGCACAAGACCCGCCGGCGGGAGAAGATGATGGCGTAACGATCACGGTTGACGGAAACGATTCCAGGACCAACGTGGCTGAGGGCGACGTTGTCGATCAGGGCAATAAGACCGAGGGCGTTGACTGCGCCATCCCGGACGTCACCATCGAGCTGGACGGCAGGTACAAGAGCGTGGAGCTGGCCGTCAACAACGACAATTGCAACACCTACGTAAAGGAGATCGTGCGCGCTGCACCGTTTCCCGACGAGCCCAGCGAGCGGTTCTCTACATCCAGTTACAAGTGGCGCGTTGAAGCGCACGCCAAAGTGAAGGGGGCAGCGGACATCGACACGCTGACCCGGACGACGGGCAAAGTGGACTTCAAAATGTCCAACTTCGCCGGCGGCGGCGCGGTGTACGGCGGCAGCAACCGGCAGGAAGATTGCTGGGGCAATCACAAGTCTTTCCCCTGGTACTACTACGAGGACAGCTGCACCCGATCCGGTTCCAGCCTGTCTGGTCCCAATAGCATCTATAATGAAGCGAAAGGCGTATTCACCCACTCACAGATTGCTTCCTTAGGACACACCACGTGGGCGAAGGCCGAGGCCAGGGGATACAGGGAAATGCCCGACGTCTTCAAGGCCACCTGCCGAGGTGACAGCCTGCCTCCTTGGCCGGCAAAGTTGAGGTGCGCGCTGGAACATGAATACCTGGGGTATGAGTAAGGGAAACCGGAGGGTCCCATGGAAATCCTGGTATTGTTCGGCTTTTCCGCGTTCTGCCTTGGCTTGGGGGCCGCATTGGGCATTGGCGTCTGTCGCCTGATACGGAAATGCCGGCGTCGGGTCCGGTGACACACCCAAACGGGCGGGAAAATCCCGCCCGTTCTTACGAGGGCCCGAGCATCAGCTCGGGCTCCTATATGTGCAGCTTGGCTCGCCAGCGGATCGGCATCAGGAACCACTCGGAGTCGCGGCTGCTTTGGCTTCGGCTGCGCTCCGAGATGTAGCGTAGTTTCCCGACGATGCTGTCAGGTCCGTGCGTCGTCCTACGCGCTCGGTCGCCATTGATTGGTTGGGGCAAGTTCGTTCGGGATGAGGCACACACGGACGGTTTGGCCCCGAGGGTCCGCCGAGTTCATCAGCCGACGAGGGTTACCGGTGGGGCAGAGTTTTGGCAGTTGTGCGGTGGCGGCAGTGATCCCCACCTCCGGCGCCGGCGCAGGGCCGCATTGCAATAGCCGGCCATCATCTGTCGGTGGTCAGGCAGACAGTCAGTGGCTACGTCCACGTCCGTCTCTCGCCTCCGTTTGTTCCCATGCCGGTTGCGGCGAAGCCCCAGCATGGCGTTGCGGGCGCGTCTCGCCTGTCGCCGCTTGGCGCGCAGGGACAGAACGACGGTCTCCGCCATCCAGGCTGGCCAGCAGGCCCCTCGTCGCGTCTTCGGGACGGAACGTGTGGAGCGCGGGACAGCTACGAAATCCCAGGCTGGGAAGTGTGCTGCGGGTGTCGCCCCGCCTGTAATGATTACATCAATGAACATATCGGTGTGTGAGCCAACCGAATCATCCATTGGCACTGTTTCGGCTGGTGGCATGGCCGGTGGTTTTCTGGTTTGCCGCTCATGCGGCGACTTTCTTGGGTACCCGTTTGGGCTTGTTCCAATTGGGGTTCTTGCACTTCGGGCAGACCTTGGGGAGCGTCACCTGTGAGGTCCGTTTCGGGACCCACTGGTGGTCGCATCTGCTGCAAATGCAGACGAAAGTTTGACCAATAGGCATAGGGCCTCCTTTTCGAGGATGGTCGCTTTGGCGTCGCGCGTTGGGGCCACCGCTGCCGTAGCCATTATACCAGACCGTAAAAGTGGTGCTGGCGTAAAGTGGCGTTATTCTACTCCCACGATGACGCAGGGGCGTTGATAATTTTTACCCCCGGGGATATAATCACGTCAGTCCTTTGGACTGCGCTTGCTTGGCGCTTCGCGCCAATGGCGCTCAGCCGATCAGTCGGCTGAAATGGGCAGGCCGTCGGGGTTGCGTAGGAACATTCCCGACAGCCTGTGGGTACGCACCACCTCACAGGGGGGTGTTTTGTGCGTGTAAAGGATCATACAGGAATGGCAGAACAACGTAAACACCGAGCAAGTTCCCGGGAGTGCTTCCCGGGGCGGTTCGCCCCACGGTCGATGGGGCGGCCCAGTGCGGTTCTGTCTTCCCGGTCCGATTTGCGCACATGGACCGAGGGCGCCGGTGTTTGCAGCTGCTCTCGGCCTTTCTCCTGTCTGGTGGTGCCAACGGCACCCGTACAGGAGGCGCAGCAATGCCGAAACGATCATCGGGCTTTGGTAAGCCCCGTTGGAAACGAGCAACAGAGCCGCGGGAGATTGGAGCCTCGTCCGCGGCCCCTGAACCGTTCGAAGGAGCCCCCGACCCGGTCTTTCGCGATAATAACGAACCGGCCGGCGATTGGCAATTACATATCGCTGGGGACTGGCGCCCAGCGGGACGGCGACGGCAGGGTAAAAACGTCAGGATGCCGTCCGAATACCTGCCGCGCTTGTCGCTCACCGATGAGCAATGGCGTCGCGTAGAACCATTTTTGACCCGCAAGAAGAGGCGAGGGCGAAAGTCGAAAAATCTCCGCAAGACATTCGAGGGCATCATCTGGATTTTCCGCACCGGCGCGCCGTGGCAGGACCTGCATCCGTACTTCGGCAAATGGAATAGCGTCTACCAGGCATTCCGGCGAATGTGCAAGCGTGGCGTGTTGCTGATGTTCATGTCTCTCGTCAAGGAACTGAACCTCAAGCTGGTTCATGTCTCTCGTCAAGGAACTGAACCTCAAGCTGGTTATGGTGGACGGCAGCTTCGTGAAGGTCCACCAGCACGCTGTCGGTGCGCGCCGAGGGGAATGGACTCCTGAGGAGTCCCGTGTTGCCCAAGCCATCGGCAAGACGAAGGGAGGGCTCAACACCAATCTCTTGGCGTTGGCGGACAAGAAAGGCAAGCTGGTGCGTTTCTCCTTGCTTCCCGGCAACGCCTTCGAGGCCCACCACCTTAAGCAACTCTTGGAGGGACTTGACGTGTCGCAGATTGAGAAACTGTTGGGGGACAAAGCTTACGATACGAATGCGGTCCGCGCGATGTTGGCCGAGATGGGGATCGAGATAACGATCCCGTCCAAGTCGAACCGGAAGGTGCCGATACCATACGACGAGTACTCATACAAGGGCCGGCACCTGATTGAGAACCTTTTCGTCGACATCAAGCACTTCCGCGGGATTAGTACGCGCTATCAAAAGCTGGCGGAAACATTTTGCGCCGGCCTTCACCTGGTGACGTGGTTCCTGCGGACACGGGGACGCAAAGGGCGGAGATCCAAGTATTTGGAAGGCCGGTAGTCCGGCCGGGTCGGAGGCTGCTGCTGGGTGCCCTTGGTCCTGAGTGGGGCCAGGGCATGTTGGGCGTGATGCAGCGTCGTGCGTTTGTGGAGAATCGGCGTCTATAGGACAGTAGATCCATCAGTTGTTGACAGTCAATCTCGGCGCATCCCGAGTTTACACTCTTGGTTGGTTGACCAGATGGGAAGACCCGGCCAATTTGTCAACACGCTCTAGTCGTACATCCCCCGGACGAACCGTTCCAACACGTCGTTGGTTAACACCTCGCCTTCCTCCTTGACCATGGCCAGGTCAATGTTAACGTCGCCATGCTCCCCCACCTGGATGCCCAGTTCGGCTTCCAACGGGAACAGCGGCACCGTGGCCAGCATGTCCCGGGACACGGACTGGCTGAAGGCGCACAGCACGATGCGCTTCCCGTAGGTCCGCGCCCGATCCACCAAAACCTGGTGGTCAGCATCGCCGGAGCCAAGTATGACGGTTCCGCAGTCCTCTCGGTCCCGGATCCATTCGTAGACCTCCAGCAGGATGGCCGGGTCGGAGCGGTCCTTGCCGGCGCTGGTGCGGGGAGCCTGGTACGGCACGATGTCGTGTTCGGCGAACTCCCTGCCGTCCTCGGGCCGCAGCGACCAGTCGCCGAAGGCCTTGCCGCCGGCAACCTCACCGAATATGCGGCCCACGTCCCTCATGGCCCGGCACAGGTCAGCCGGTCGAACGTTGCGTTGGTAGAGCTGAGCACCGCGCCTGATGTTCTCCCAGTCGACGGCGATCAGGACCCCTTGTCGTTGCTGCTTCACGGGGTCGGCTCCATTGCCGATACTTTCCAACGAAAGAGGCCGGACCCGAGCGGACATCCCCACTTTGTACATCCGTCTCACCCTCCAAAGGCTGGTATTCCGCCTTACGGAGAGCGGCAGGCGGTACAGTTTCCCACCGCCGTAAATCGACGATCGAGCCGCCCACATGGCCTACCTTAACGCCGCCGATTACACAGCGCCACGAGGGCGAGCACAGCAGCTGCAGAGGGGGTCTTCTCTCCCCCGACAAGTGGACAGGAAGGGGTTAGAGGAGGGGAGGGCGGCCCCGGCGGGTCTCCTTCGCGGCCGCCGGCCGAGCGATTGCCAGTCCACCCAACAAGGAGCACAGCGTCAAGACGCTGAGAAGTCCGCAGGTGACGGGCCTGTTTCTCACGACGGGTCGGCCACTGTGGGAATGGGGACTATCACACGTCAACGGGATGCTGGCATAGGCCACACTCGGAGACCGGAATGTCCCACCCCATGCCAATGACAAGCCAGCGTTGAGAGCGACGGGGAGGACTATTGGGCCGATGGGCAGCAGGGACGAGTTGCACGACCGCCTGGTAACGTTCCGTTTCGGGCGGTTTAATTTTCCGGCACTCCAACTTTCACCTGAATGACAGATTATTGGCAGTACCACCTAAATTGCGACGTTTTATACTGAACTTTGCTTTCTGGACGGGCCAAACCAGACGATGATAATATCCGGCGAAGAAGATCCCAGCCTACGCTACTCTTGGTTGGGCTGTCCAGCATATCGAAACCAAGCCGGGCCAGGCTCTGCCCATTCAAGCCAATTGCATGGCAGGCCTATGCCGGTTCGGGCGCAGGATAACAAAGGAAGGGGTACGCACGTGGCAGATTTGCAAGTAACTACTATGAGTGGCACCAACTCCATGCTTGAGGAAGCATCAATTGAAGAATTGCGGGAGAACCTGAGCGGAGAATTGGTCTTGCCATGGGATGACAGCTACCACGAATCCCGCCAGGTTTGGAATGCCAATATTGACAAGCATCCGGCTCTCATGGTGTATTGTGCTGGAGTCGCGGACGTTATCGATGCGGTCAACTTCGCCCGAGACCACAATTTGTTGCTGTCCGTCCGGGGCGGGGGGCACAATTTCCCGGGCACTTGCGTAGCCGATAACGGGATGGTCATTGACCTGTCCCGGATGAACAGTGTGCGCGTCGATCCGGTACGGCGCACCGCCAGAGCGGCAGGCGGCGCCAAGTGGGGTCAGTTTGACCGGGAGACCCAGGCCTTCGGGCTGGCCTCCACCGGCGGCACCAACTACGACACCGGCATCGGCGGGCTGACCCTGGGCGGCGGTATGGGTTGGTTGGGGGGCAAGCACGGCTTGGCCTTGGACAATCTGATTGGGGTAGACATAGTAACTGCCGACGGGCAGCTCCGCGTCGCTAACTCAACCGAGAATCCAGATCTGTTCTGGTCGGTGCGCGGCGGGGGAGGCAACTTCGGCGTAGTAACTTCCTTCGAGTACCAACTCCACCCGGTGGGTCCTGTAACGGTTGGTATGGTAATTTTCCCCCTGGACCAGGCCAAGGAGATTCTCCAGTTTTACAACGAGTTCGCCGCTGATGTCCCTGACGAGTTGAACACGGTCAGCGCATTGGCCACCCTGCCAGATGGTACGCCGGTGGTGGGCATAGTGGGTTGCTACAATGGGTCCCCAGTCGACGGAGAGAAGGCTTTGGAGCCCCTGAGGAAGCTGGGCCAGCCGGTGACGGCCCAGTTTGACCTCTTGCCATACGTTCAAATGCAACGCTACGTGGACTCGTTCACCCCCGAAGGTCAACAGTATTATGAGAAGTCCCACTTCATCACCGACATCAGCGACGGCGTCATCGATGCCCTGATTGAGGGCTATCGCAACACGTCATCGCCCGGGAACCTCCTGTTCTTCCAACAGCAAGGGAACGCCGTCAACCGCGTTCCCCAGGATGCCACCGCCTACAGCCATCGGGATGCCAGGTATAACCTCCTGCTCATCGCCCGGTGGGCCGACCCCGGAGAGTCTGAAATCCACTTCCGGTGGACCCGCGACCTGTGGGAGGAATTGCTGCCCCATAGCACCGGCGGGGTCTATGTCAATAATGTTGGCAGAGAGGCCGACGACGGCGCCACCATGGTCCGCTCCTCCTACGGGGCCAACTACCCGAGATTGGCGGAGCTGAAGCAGAAATACGACCCAGCCAACCTGTTCCGGCACAACCAGAACATCAGCCCTGCGGAGTAGACGCGTCGGGCGGCAGCGTTCCATTTTCATCGGCATAAGTGGCTTCGGCAAGGCCAGCGCACCAGAGCCGACCGGGGTTGGAATTCAGAGAAGAAACGGTTGCTCAAGGCAGACCCGGTGCGCTGGGAAGCTTTCGTGAGAGAGTATGCGGCACTGGCGGCAAGAGCGCGACGCACTGGAGGAAAGATCTTCTTCCCTGACGAGGTCCGCTTTCAGGCGGATGCTGACTCCGTATCGTGGTACGGGGCAGCCTCTGAGGGGCAAGTGAGTGTTGAAATGGGAACCGGCGCTGGTGGGTTCCACCAGCCCGCGCCGTGCGGAGAGGGTCAGCTACTACTCGGCGATGTGTCTGGAGCCTGGGGAGGTGGAGATGATGGAATTGGAAGGCAACAGCAACTCCGAGACCTCAGCCGCCTTCGTGCGGTCCGCCACTGGCGGACGGGAACGACACGCCGAACCGCGGACCGTGATCTGGGACGATTCCCCAGCCCGCGATTGGTCAACAATCTGGCGATGCGCTACGCACTGATCTGACCACGCCCGACTTGAACTTGCGCCTGGTGAACCTGCCCAGCTACAGCCCAGACTTCAACCCCCGATTTTTGACCAATCGCGATATCTGGGGCTGGGCACTTCAGGAGGCGACCGCCAACCAGTGCTTGGGAACCCGGGCTGTGGTGCGGGAGATAGTGGGCGGCTTATTCGCCAATCTGGCCCACCGTCGGGAAGAAGTCAAGCGGCGATGTCGCGTCTTCCTTCAGGCGCCCGCCGTGGGCCTGACCGGCAGCACCCATGCCAATGTTTCCGGCCAAGCAAATGTAGATTCCACCTTGGCTTCAGT
Organism: Dehalococcoidia bacterium; assembly: GCA_965197635.1. Classification (GTDB taxonomy): domain Bacteria; phylum Chloroflexota; class Dehalococcoidia; order Lucifugimonadales; family UBA3495; genus Bin87. The sequence continues at coordinate 469,950 of CBDANN010000007.1, read as the reverse complement.
TTAGGAGTGCCAGTACAAAGGTCAATGCCATCAGAGACCGCAGACCGCAGCATCGTGCCCGTTGACGTCGGCGAAACCAGGATCAGGCTCTAAGGGTTCCAATTCCACACGCGAGTCATATTCGCCGAAGAGGGCGATAGCCGAACCTACTGGGGATGGTTGCCCGCGGAGAGGCCGCATTGGCAGTGGACCCGGCAGCGGGTCGCCTGACACCCCAGGTCCAATAGCAGAAAAAAGCGCCCGTGACACCAGGGCGCTTTTGCTGTTTAGTGCTGTGGAGTAAGGCCGCGTACTGTCGGGCACCGGAGATTTGTCCGGCAATAGTCCGGCAAATCGGGAGTAAATCCAACCAAATCCCCTTTATTGATACCGTTCCTGAGTTTGTATCCTGCCCTTATCGAGAAAATGGTGCCGAGGGAGGGACTCGAACCCACACACCTCCGGGAGGTAGCGGATTTTAAGTCCGCCGCGTCTGCCTTTTCGCCACCTCGGCACATCTCTAATGATAACGCGCAACGCTCGGTCATTCCAAAGCGCTGCGCGTATGTATCGGCGACTGGTCAGGATCACGAGCCGACGTGAGGATGTTCGTGAAGGGAATTGGAGGCGACGGGCGGATTCGAACCGCCGAATAGAGGTTTTGCAGACCTCCGCCTTAACCACTTGGCTACGTCGCCCCGTATTGTTCGCCCCTGCCTACTGCTGGCCTGTACGGATCTATGACAACTCGCCATCTGTAGGGTTGGTGCCGAGGGCGGGACTTGAACCCACACGAGCGAAAGCCCACGGCCCCCTCAAGACCGCGTGTCTACCATTTCCACCACCTCGGCTGGGGTTAGCGAAGTATAGCATAGCCCGGCAACATGCTGTCAAACGCAGAACTCTGTTTTACCCTCCCGCGAGCGCTCGCCATCTTGCCAATGAGGATCACCCAAATTTATATAAATTCGCCTTGCACTTGTATCTTGACCCGCCTGGGGCCAAATCATACCGGCAATCCCGAGACCGTCAGGCTGAGCGAAACCGTAGCTCGCGTCTCAGCCTCCGGCCGTAACCGGAAGCTAGTTGACCTGGTGCTCCTGGTTCAACATTTCCTTGGCTATTTGCCCGACGTTTGCTTCCATGCAATCTCGTAGCGCCGAGTAAATGGACCGCTTGATAGCGTCCATCATCCAGCCCTCGTAATCCGGCGCCGACTGGTAATCGTTTTTAACAACTATCAACTGTCGCAGCGCTTCCAGGTAGTGGGATTGCAGGGGGGTCAGGGATTCGACGTCGTAGTCCTCGACCTCCGGACCGGCCTGCTGCTCTACACCAATCGGAGCTGCGCTCACTACCGGGTTTTCATTTTCCAAACCACTGACTTCAGTGTCGTCTTTTTGTGATGCGCTCATTGCTTTTCTCCCAATTTCCGGCGGGGCGGCACCCGCGGCAGATGGTGGGCTCAACGCCATTATAGCACTTTCGTCACCGCCTTTCACCGCAGTGCGGCTAGTTTACAAACTTTTCACACTTTGGCAACCCGGACGGTTGCGCGGCGCCTGCCCCAGCGCCCACGGCTGGTTACCGGCGAATGCCATCGCCATGGAGCATGGGGATACGGGCTGGAATAAGCCATAGACCCATCACAGCCCGAAAACCGCAGTTGCTCCTACACCTCGCGGAACTCGCCTTCCACCGTATCGTCCGGCGCGGTACCGTCGCCCGCGGCGCCTCCCGATCCCTGGCCCGGCTGCGTGTACACCGCCTGCCCGACCCGCTGCAGCGCTTCGTTCAATTGGTTCATCGCCGTTTGCATTTGCGCCACGTTGTTGGCGGCGATGGCGCTCCGCAACGCTTCCAACTTTCCCTCGGCGTCGGCCTTCAGGTCGACGGGCAACGTCTCGGCGTGCTCGTTCAACAAGCGTTCCGCCGAATATACGAGGCTATCGGCCTGGTTCCGTGTCTCCACCTCCGCGCGCCGTTGCCGGTCAACCTCTTCGTTGGCTTGGGCCTCGGACATCATCCGCTCAATATCCTCTTGGGACAGGCCGCTGCTGGTTTGAATGACGATGCGCTGCTCCTTGCCGGTTCCCTTGTCCTGGGCCGACACGCTGAGGATGCCGTTGGAATCGATGTCAAAGGTGACGTCGATCTGCGGCACGCCCCGGGGCGCCGGCAATATGCCGTCCAGCATGAATCTACCAATGGTCGTGTTGTCGGCCGACATGGGACGTTCCCCCTGCAGCACGTGGATGTCCACGCTGGGCTGACCATCGGCCGCCGTGGTGAAGGTCTCGGTCTTTTTGGTGGGAATGGTCGTGTTGCGGGGTATCAACGCCGTGGTAACGTTCCCCAGGGTTTCGATGCCCAGGGTCAGCGGCGTCACGTCCAGCAGCACGATGTCGCCAACGTCGCCGCCCAGGACGCCCGCCTGGATGGCTGCGCCCAGCGCTACCGCCTCATCCGGGTTCACCGACCGGGACGGCTCCTTGCCGAAAATCTGTTGCACTTTAGACTGAACGGCCGGCATCCGGGTCATGCCGCCCACCAGGATCACGTCGTTGATGCTGCTGGCCGCGATGCCGGCATCGCTGATGGCCTGGCGGCACGGCCCCTCGGTGCGGTCAATCAGACCTCCAACCAACTGCTCCAGCCTGGAACGGCTCAGAGGCTTCACCAAGTGCTGTGGCCCGCTGGCGTCGGCGGTGATGAATGGCAGGTTGATTTCCGTCTCCAGCGTGCTGGACAGCTCGATCTTGGCGCGTTCCGCCGCGTCCCGCAGGCGCTGCAGGGCCATGCGGTCCTGGGCCAGATCGATGCCGGTTTCAGATCGGAACTCGCTCACCAGCCAACCGAGGATGGCTTCGTCGAAGTCATCGCCGCCCAGATAGGTGTCGCCGTTGGTGGATAGCACCTCAAACACCCCGTCTCCCAGGTCGAGTATCGTGATGTCAAAGGTGCCGCCGCCCAGGTCGAACACGGCGATTTTGGAATCGGTTTGCTGACGGTCGATGCCATATGCCAGTGCCGCCGCCGTGGGTTCGTTGATGATGCGCTTCACGTCCAGTCCGGCGACCTTCCCGGCGTCCACCGTAGCCTGTCGCTGCGAGTCGTTGAAGTACGCCGGGACCGTGATAACCGCCTCGGTAATCCGGTCGCCCAGCTTGGCCTCCGCGTCCTGGCGCATCTTCTGCAAGATCATGCTGGAGATTTGCGGCGGTGCGTAAGACTGTCCGGCCATTTCCACGTGGGCGTCCCCATTGGGACCGGCTACGATCTTATAGGGCAGTCGCCGGGTCGCGTCCTGCACTTCCGATTCGTCGAACCGCCGTCCCATCAGGCGCTTGACCGAGAAGATGGTGTTATCCGGATTGGTGACCGCCTGACGTTTGGCGGTTTGCCCCACGTACCGTTCACCGCTGCGGGCATTCACCGCCACCACGGACGGCGTGATGCGGTTCCCCTCCGCGCTCTCCACCACGTCGGCTTCGCCGGCCTCAATGACCGCAGCGACCGAGTTGGTAGTGCCGAGGTCTATGCCCAGAATTTTTGCCATTATAGTTACTCCTCAGGTTCGTTTTGTTCAAGGTTGGGTTGGGCCGGAATTTTCTCGTCATCCCCGCTAAAGCGGAGATTCAGCATCCAAATGCCGGATTGCCATCCAGGAAACTATCTCGAAGCTGGAATGACGAGTTGAAGCTTCAGATTGTTGCCGTATATGTCCTTATTGGTTGACCACCACCTGCGCCACCTGCACCACCCGATCGTGCAGACGATAACCTTGCCGCAGTACTTCCACAATACAGCCCGGGTCAACGTCGCTGACCTGGGCGATGCCAACCGCTTCGTGCAGTTCTGGGTTGAACGGCTCGCCCAGCGATTCGATGCGCGCCACTCCTTGTGACTCGAGGAACCCGGCCAGCTTGCGCTGTATCAGGCGGACTCCCTCCGCCCACGAGTCGGATACTGGCTCGGCGGCCCCGGAGTCATCGTTGTGTTCCAGATGGTTGACCGCCAGGTCAAGCTCATCCACGATGGGCAATAGGTGAACCAATAGGCGACTGTTGGCTTGTCGCTGGATGTTCAGGCGTTCGTCGTCGTGCCGGCGGCGGGCATTGGCCAAGTCGGCCTGCCCGCGCTGAACCGCGTCAGCCTGGCGCGCGATTTCCTCGTTGGCTTCAGTCAGCGCAGCGCGAAGTATGGTCGCTTCCTGCTCCGGCGTCATCGGGGGCGCGTCGTCGACGCCGGTATCCCCAGCATCGTCGTCGGCGACGTAGAAGTCGGAAGCCAGCGTTTCCCCAGCTTCATCTTCGGGCAGTTCTTCGTTGGGGAGATTGATTTGCTCGTTTTCCATTTACTGATCCCTGGTGAGTGTTTGCTGTAGCAATAAAAGGCCGGGTCATTCCGGCGCCGGGAGGCTCAGGCTGCTGCAAAGCATGGCAACCTCCTCCTGTATGGTCGCGGCAACGTCGGGGTCGCCTGCGGAGCGAGTCAGCCGCCGCGAGAACACGTTGAGATTGTTGACCAACTTCAGCGCGAATTCGACTCCCGCCAGGTTCAGGCCCAGGTTGTCCATCAGGTGTCGTATCAGCATCACCTTCCGCAGATCTTCCTGGGAGTACAACCTCAACATGCCGACGGTCCGCACCGGCTGGATCAAGCCCAACCGTTCGTACTTGCGCAGAGTTTGGGGGTGCATCTCCAGCAGGCGCGCGGCTACCGATATGATGTACACCCCCTCCAGTTCTATGTTGGATCCGGGCCCTGCCCCGGATGCGTCAGTTGGGGTTTCGGTCGCGGGAACGTCGCCGGGATTCCGGGGAGGCGTCGGAGATAAGCCTTCCGGCCACGCCGGCGGTATGTTGGCGATGGGGTCGGGGTAGGGCTCTAACCGGCCTCGCCTGCTCTGGCTGCGTCGTGTCCATTCCTGTTGCATCGCGGGGACGCTCCGTCCGTGAATTTATTCACATTGCTATCTGCCAAGGATAAGGCTTGACACGTGTTGTGTCAAGTTGTATTATCCCAATTATAAAGCAGGGGCCGGCTCAAAACCATACAAAAACCGATCAGGCGAACCATACGAAAACGAAATCCAGCTCAGGGTTCCATACGTAAACCAAACGACCGGGGATCTCCCCCCAACACATACAGAAGCGCATCGGATAATGAAATCCGGTAAGGAGGTAATCATGAAACTGAAGTTCAACGCCTGCCCGAAATGTCGCGGCGATCTGGAGCTCCGGCGGGATATCTACGGCATGTTCGTCAGCTGCCTCCAGTGTGGACTACAGCGAGACCTGGACGCGCCGAACCAGGCCATCGAGTTCGCCAAGCCGGAACCTGCTACCAAGACTGCGGCGGTTCCTGCCCATCGCAGGGAGTTGCTCAAGGTCGCATAAATCAACCCGATCATGCCGGCACGCCGTAGGGGCGGGTTTCAAACCCGCCCCTACGCTATTCTGTCCATGCCGATTGAGTATTCAGCGCGTCAATTCCGGCCAGAACCTTTCTTCCTGCCATGGGTCGGCGTTGTTGTTGTAACCCCGCTGTTCCCAGAAGCCCGGAGCGTCTTCGGCCATCACCTCGATGCCGTTGACCCACTTGGCGGATTTCCACCCGTATCGGCTCGGGATAATGAGGCGCAGGGGCCAGCCGTGGTCCTTGCCCAACTCGGCTCCGTTCTGCCGGTGCGCCAGCAATCCTTCGGACAACGCCAGATCCAGCGGGACGTTGGTGGTGTAGTCCCCGAAGCAGTGAGCCATGATGTGCTTCGCTTCGGGCAGCACCCCGGTCTGCTCCAGGAGCGCCGATACCAGGACGCCTTCCCAGGTCTGGTCCAGCGCCGACCACTGGGTTACGCAGTGAAAGTCGGCGTCCATTATCACCTGCGGCAGATCCGCGAACTGCTGCCAGTTCAGGGTGATTTCCCGTTCCACCAGCCCCCAGACCCGAATGCTCCAGGTAGATAGGTCGATCTCCGGGGTGTCCCCGTAGGTCAGCACTGGAAAGGTCTTGGCAACGAACTGTCCCGGCGGGACCTTCTCGCCGGCTGGTGGCGCGATCTTGATCTGCTCGGGCCGTTTCAGGCCGAACTCCGGCTGTGCGGTGGTCTGTTGTTGGTTCGAAGATGTCATGGGTAGAACTCCGGGTCAATTCACTTGGAGGCCGTTATGGTCCCGGCGGGTCCGTCGGTAATGCGGCCAACCACGGCAGCGCACGGTGCTCCTTCTTCGCGTAAGGCGGCTACCAGCGCGTCAACTTTGTTGGCCGGCACCGACATGAGCAGCCCTCCCGAGGTCTGGGCGTCGCACAGCAACAGCCTGTCCTCTTCCGTCAAGGCGGCGTCCCATGTGACGACATCCTCGACGCTGCTGACGTTGCGGTGGGTTCCGCCGGGAGCCACGCCGTTTTCCAGCAACTCCCTCGCGCCGGGCAAGACGGGCAACGCCGCCAGACTGACTGCCGCCGCTACGCCGCTTCCTCTGGCCATACCCTTCAGGTGTCCCAAAAGGCCGAACCCGGTGATGTCCGTGGCCGCATTGACGCCCACCTGCTGCATCGCCTGCGCGGCCGGGCGGTTCAGCGCGGCCATGGTTGCAACCGCGCCAGACATAACGTCGGGATCCACCACCCCCTGCTTTCCGGCGGTGGTGATGATGCCCGTTCCGATGGGTTTGCTCAGCACCAGCACGTCGCCAACCTGCGCCCCGGCGTTGCTGACCTGCTTGCCGGGCTCGACGATGCCGATGACCGACAAACCGTACTTCGGTTCCGGGTCGTCCACAGTGTGGCCGCCCACGATGAGGCATTCGGCTTCCGCAGCCTTGGCGTAGCCACCTTGCAGCGTGCGGCCAAGGATCTCCTTGTCCAGCGACGCGGGGAAACCGACCACGTTCAGCGCGATTAACGGCTTGCCGCCCATGGCATACACGTCGGACAGCGAGTTGGCGGCGGCGATGGCCCCGAACTCGTAGGGGTCATCGGTAATCGGCGGAAAGAAATCCACCGTAACGATGATCGCCGTCTCATCGTTCAACCGATAAACGGCGGCATCATCCCCCGTCTCGGCCCCCACCAACAGGTCGGGGTGCGACAGCAGGGGTACGTAACTCAGGACCTGGCCCAGGTCCTCAAGGCTCAGCTTGGCCGCTCAACCCGCGCAGTGGGACAGCTCGGTGAGGCGGATGGGGGTGTTTAGTTGGGTCATCTATTGTCCTCTCTATACTGCCGGGACATGCGAGCGAAGCGGCGTTCGAGTTTGTCGAACCGCCGGTCATACTGTCCGTGCGGATAGCGTTCCGAGTGTTGTGCCACCCACGCCAGTGCAATCTCGCGGCCCAGCGCATTGTCGGCCACCCGGCCTTCCGACTGCTCTCTCACGAACTCGGCCATCGCCCGCCGTTGTTTTATCACGCCAACCAAATAGAAGGGGAGCCAGAACGGCAAGGCGATGATGCGGAACAACAACTTAGCGGCGCCGGCCTGATGATGCGCGAGGTCACGGGCGACTTGCCCCTCGGCGCGGCCGGCGGCGGCCTGGCGGTCTGTTGGGGGTTGGGTGGACACGACGGTTTTCGGATGGCTAAAATCGGTACTTAGTTTGACGCTATCATAGCACACGAGGGTTGTGTTTCTGGGAAGGCGTCGTTTATCCGCTCCTTACTGCTCAAAGTTCCGTAGAAAATCAATCCAGTCGCTGGCAGGGATCCCGGAGAGCCGCAGATGGAGCATCTCCTCAACATAATCGTCCATTATGCCGGTTCGAGCCAGGCGTCCAAAGTTGCTGCCACTGTCGCTGGCTGGCCGGTCGGCCACCCGGTCGCTCTTTGCAGGGTAAGGATTGACGCCTGTGGGAGATGTAATGCTTGTGTCGCTCCGCGCATCCCGTACTTCAGTCCACCAATAGTTTCGGTAAGCGGCGGCGTACTTGGCCGGCGTCACGAATGGCTTATAAGCAACCGGGCTGCCAGACAGGACATTGCCAAGTACCCATGGTACGACGACTATGAGGTCTGCTTCGGTGCAAGCGTCAGCCGTAGTAGTGAAGCGAAAATTGGGTTCGTTTTCCTTCGCCAGTAAATACCAGCCCTTTAGTTCGATGCCCAGGATAATCTCTTGGCCGTTGCGGTCTGCCTTGAGCAGAATATCAGGAAATACCTGAGCCTGACGCTGGAAAGAAAATCGCTGGTATTGTTCGGTAGGGTCCCAAACTGGCCGCATCCGGTTCAGCGTCGCTACGACCTGCTCCTCTATCGTTGCCCCCAGTACCGAGTTGAGCGTCTGAACGTCAGTGGCGACGAGGCCTTCGATTGATGTGCGGCTGTTGAAATGCGCTGGAACCGCATACAGGGCGTCGATCACTCTCCGGTAAAGCGAGTAGTGAGGCCAGGAATCAGCCGGTTCCGACAGGTTAGGGCGGGGCATGGCGAGCCAGCCGTTCCCGCGCCGCCGTGAAATAGTCTGCCAGGATTTCGGCGCTATAGCACTGGCGCCCCGTGTTTATTGCAGCGACGGCAGCCGAACAAAGGCCGCCAAAAGGCTCCCACACCACGTCACCGGGGTCGGAGGATGCAAGGATAATCCGTTCCAGCAGGCGCAACGGCTTCTGGTTCATATGGACGCACTTGTAGGCGTTTTTTATACGTTCTTCACCCCGAACGGCCGGTTCCCGCCAAACGTTGGTAATTCCCACGTCGCAATGGAATTTCGCCCGCATCCGGCTCCATTCCTCAGCTGTCGCCGGACGTACCCCGTCCAGGCTGTAGTAAGGCCGGCCCTGCGAGCGTCCGTGCTGATTGGCATATCGGGCCAACAGTTCAAACGCTTCCGGCGGCGGGAAGTACCAAAGATGGCACTTGGTCAAATATTTGCGGGTGGCAGCGTTCTTCACACCGCACGCCGCGTTGGCTTTGTAGAGCGGCAGGCCGCTGCGTTCCCATTCCGACCGCACCCATTCTTTCAGGCTCAGCGCCGACCCTTTGGTCTCTATCTTGACTTTGCGAACGTATTGAGCGCAGACCTCGGTAACGACGGGGAACCGGCGCAGCGTCTTGCTGTTGGCGTTGCCGGCGATATGCCCGATGCCCTTGTCCCAGATGTGGCAGGAACGATATTCCCAGCCGTGTTCCACCAATGTCGGATGTACACTGGCCCAGCCAATCTCCGTGTTCCAGAACCAGAGTGTCGTTTCCGGCAGCGCGCGCTCCGACCAATGGGCGACATGCGTACGATACCATTCGGGCAGGTCTTGGTGCGAAACCGGATCCCCGGGAAAACTGCCAACACCATAGGGGCCGTCAACGATGATCACCGTCGGCGGGGGCCAATCTGGCGATACCTCCAGAAAGTCTCCAGGATACAACTTTGCGCCGAGTCGATGGTAGGGTGGAAGCAACTCGGTCCGTTGGTTGAGCTGCGCCGGGAGACTGAACGATCCTTGAGTAGCCATCGCGTCGCGGCTCTTTACAGCTGGTACTCCGGCCGGCGCAGCAACTGCCGGGCGATCACCAGCCGCATAATCTCGTTGGTGCCTTCGCCTATGATCATCAGGGGCGCGTCGCGATAGTAGCGTTCCACGGGAAAGTCCTTGGTGTAGCCGTAGCCGCCGTGAATTCGCATGGCTTCCATGGAAACCTCGCCGCACACCTCGCTGGCAAACAGCTTGGCCATGCCCGACTCCAGGTCGATGCGCTCGCCGCTGTCCTTCTTGGCGGCGGCATCGTACACCAACAGACGGGCGGCCTGGATCTTGGTGGCCATATCCGCGATTTTCAGCTGGATGGCCTGGTGTTGGCTGATGGGCACGCCGAAAGATTCGCGCTGCTGGATGTATCGCATGGAAGCGTCCAGAGCGGCTTGCGCAACGCCCACCGCCCGCGCCCCCACGTTGATGCGACCCGTCTCCAGTCCGCTCATCACCTGCCCAAATCCCTCGTTCTCCACGCCGCCGATCAGGTTCTCGGCCGGAATACGGAAGTCCTCAAAAAACAGCTCGCAGGTATCCAGTCCGCGATATCCCAGCTTGTCCAGGTGGCGGCCCACCTTGAACCCAGGACTGCCGTCTTTTTCAATCACGAACGCCGACAATCCCCGATGCTTGATGGACGGGTCGGGGTCGGTGCGGGCCAACAGGCAGAAGGCGTCGCCCGATTCGGCGTTGGTGATGAACATCTTGGAGCCGTTGACCACGTACTCCTCGCCGTCTTTAACGGCGCGGGTCTGCAGCGCGCCCACGTCGCTGCCGCCGCCCGGCTCGGTGAGGGCCAGCCCGCCCCTGATCTGCCCGCTGGAGAGTCGCGGCAAAAACTGATCCCGTTGCTCCTGTGTGCCGTAATGCGTGAGCACGTACGTCAGGATATGATGAGTGCCCAGCGCACCCGTCAGCGTCATATATCCCTTGCTGATTTCCTCGAAAATCATCGCAAAGGTGGTGTAATCCAGACCCATGCCGCCGTATTCTTCCGGCACGTTGATCCCGAACAGGCCCAGTTCTTTCATCCGGTCGATGAGATCGTAGGGAACGGTATCCTCGGCGTCGTGTTGAGCAGCCGCGGGTTCCACCTCGCGCCTCACGAAATCGCGCACCATGCTGACGATTTGCGACTGGGCTTCTTCGGGAGTCTTAGTAATCGTGGTCACGGAGGCTCCTGTTCTGTGCATCTACGATGGTTGCGAATCAGTCTATCCCAGCCCCCGCGCCGACGCAATCCCGCACGGTTCCCGGTTCCGCCTCTGCTTCGTGAGCGCGGGCAGTGGTTAGTCCCGGGTACATTGACGCTGTGGAGTCCGCCGGGTATCGTTGACGCAACTGAAGCCGACCGCTTTGGCCGGCCCGCCACCGGAGGTGCCCTGCATGACCGCGCAGCGACAGCAGTACCAGGTTATCCGCGAACCCAACGTCATGGTGCCTATGCGCGACGGCACCCGTCTGGCAACTGACGTGGTGCGCCCCGACGCCCCCGGCCGGTTTCCGGTCCTGGTCAATCGCGGGCCCTACAGCAAGGACAGCTACCTGAACAACCCCGACCATTCCATCTGGTTTTTCCCCCGCAACGGCTATATCCTGCTGAGCCAGGACGTGCGCGGGCGCTTTGAATCTGAAGGCGAATACAATCCCCTCTTCCAGGAAGCGTTGGACGGCTATGACACCGTCGAGTGGGCGGCGCGACAACCCTGGTCCAGCGGCCGCGTCGCAACCACCGGACAGAGCTACTTGGGCGCAACCCAATACACGCTGGCCGGCAAGCATCCGCTGCCGCCGCATTTGGACACCATGGCCGTCTTCTCGGCATCTTCCGACTTCCACCAGTCCTGGGTGTATCACACCGGCGGCGCGATGGAATGGGGCTGGAACGTTCCGTACGCCATCCTCAAGGGACGCAACACCCTGGCCCGCGGCGGGCACGAGGCCCTCCTCGCCAAGATGGACGAGTACGTTATCGAGCCGGGCAACTTCGGCCAACCCCTGTCCGACCAGTGGTATCGCCACCTGCCACTGCGTGACTGGATCGACCTCCTCAAGGAAGCCGCACCCTACTTCCACGAATACTTTGACGAAGAGTTGGATGGCCCCTACTGGTGGGGCATCAACCTGATGCGCCAGGCCAGGAACGTCACCATCCCCATGTTCCACGTCAGCTCGTGGTACGACATCTTTCTGGAAGGAGCGTTGAACGCGTTCCAGACCATCCGCAAACACGGTGGTAGCGAACAGGCTCGCCGCAACCAGAAGCTCCTCGTCGGCCCCTGGGCGCACCTGCGACCCTACACCGAGCCGAACACCGGCGGCGCCGGCAATATCGATTTCGGCTCCGAAGCGGCCATCGAACTCCACGATTACCTGCTTCGTTGGTACGACTACTGGCTGAAGGGAGCGGAAACCGGCATCATGGACGACGCTCCGGTCCGCCTTTTCGTGATGGGCGACAACCGCTGGCGCGACGAGAACGAGTGGCCCCTGTCCCGCACTCAGTACACCCGGTGGTACCTCCATTCCGGCGGCAGCGCCAACACCCGCGCCGGCGACGGCTCCCTGTCCACGGTCCCGTCTGAGCCTGACGAACCCGCCGATCAGTTCACCTACGACCCGTCTGATCCGGTGCCCACCCGCGGCGGCAACACGCTGATCATCGATTACGGCGTTTTCGATCAGGGCCCGGCGGAAGACCGCTCCGACGTGCTGTCGTTCACCTCCGAACCGCTGCCCGCCGATCTGGAGATCACCGGCCCCATCTCGGCAACCCTCTACGCCGCCACCACCGCCGTGGACACCGATTTCACCGCCAAACTCGTTGATGTGCGCCCCGACGGTTTCGCCCACAACCTGCAGGACGGCATCGTCCGCGCCAGGTATCGCACTTCGGTCCGCGAACCGTCTTTCGTCAACCCCGGCGAAGTGTACCGCTATACGATAGACCTGTGGGCTACCAGCCATGTCATCAAAGCCGGCCACCGCATGAGGGTGGACATATCCAGCAGCAACTTCCCCCGCTTCGACCGCAACCCCAACACCGGAGCCGCCCTCGGCGTGGACACCCGCCTGGAAACCGCCCAACAGACCGTGTACCACTCCACCCTCTACCCATCCCACATCACTCTACCGGTCATCCCCCGGTAGCCGGTCGCCGCCAACCCCGGAGACGACGCCATGACAACCCAAATCGGCAAAACGCCCAGCTCTATAGACGACGCGATGCCCGGTAAGGCTACCGAAGCGGTCTATTGGCTGGACGCCGACAGCCCCGGCCTGCCCATCACGCTGAACTTGCGCCCGCTGCTGGGCGGCAAGACGCTGGCTGAAATTGACTTCAACTGCCTCCACGCCTTCTTGGAAGCCAACGAGTTGTACGCCATCGAGTACAACGACACGGGTGAACTGATTATAATGCCGCCCATGTTGATGCCGGGCGGGACCATAGAATCGCGTCTGATCGCTTTCGTAACCATGTGGTCGCTGCATAACGGAGGGATCACCCCGTCGTCGGCGACGGTGTTCCGCATCCCTGGCCTGGGCGGCCGCGGCCCGGATGCGTCGTGGGTGTCGCCGGAACGGCTCGCCGCCCTGGACCCGGAGCAGTACCGGACCGGCCAAATCTGCCCCGATTTCGTCGCTGAGATTCGCTCGCCTTCCAACACGCTGGCGCACCTGCGGCGCAAGATGGGCGAGTATCTCGCCAATGGCGCCCGTCTCGCCTGGCTGATTGACCCGCGCAACCGCCGCGTGACTATTTACCGCCCCGACCATGAACCGGAAGCGCTTGACGACCCCGAAATCCTCTCAGGAGAAGACGTTATGCCGGGGTTCGAGTTCCGGGTGCGCGAACTGATCTTTGACGCCACGCAATGAGCTTCGCGGGTCGATCACGCGAGGAAGGTTAGGTATGGACATCGACAGTTTGGTATATGACCGCCCCGATCTGGGCAAGTTCCGAGTGCATCGCTCCAGCATGATGCTGCCCGAAATCTACGAGTTGGAACGGCAGCGGATATTCGACCGGTGTTGGCTGTACCTCGGCCACGAATCGGAAGTCCCCAATCCCGGCGACTACGCTCGGCGCGTGGTGGCGGAACGCCCGCTGTTTTTCGCCCGCAACCGGGACGGCGAGTTGCAGGTGTTCCACAACACCTGCCCCCACCGCGGCGCCCTCATCTGCCGCACTGACCACGGCAACGCCCAGGTCTTGCAGTGTTTCTACCACGCCTGGAGCTTCAACACTTCCGGCGAACTGATCGGTATGCCCGACGTCGACGGCTACGGCCCCGACTTTGACCGCGCCGAGATGAGCCTGCGCTCCCCACGCTTTGATAGCTATAAGGGCTTCATCTTCGTCTGCTTCGACCAGGAAACCGAGCCGCTGGTGGACTACTTGGCCGGCGCTGCCGAATACCTCGATCTGGTGGCCGACCAGGCTCCCGACGGTATGCGTGTGATCCCCGGCTCCAACCGCTACACCATTAAGGCCAACTGGAAGCTGCTCGCCGAGAACAGCATTGACGGCTACCACGCCTTGCCCACCCACCAGACCTATTTCGACTACATGGCCAACGAGGTCGGCGGCGAAATCCCGTCCATCAGCCGCCGTCGAGGCTTCGGACGTTCTCTGGGCAATGGCCACGGTATCATGGAAAACGATGCCATCTACGGCCGGCCCATCGCCATGTGGCACCCCTACTTCGGTGAGGAAGCGCGCGAGGAAATCCAGGGCATCAAGGACGAACTCATCGCCCGCCACGGCCGTACCAAGGCCATCCGTATGTGCGAAAAAAGCCGCAACATGGTGATCTTCCCCAACCTTGTCATCAACGACATCATGGCCGTCACCATCCGTGTTTTCCAGCCCACCGGCCCGGACAGCATGGACGTAACGGCGTGGCAGATGGTCCCCTCCGGCGAAACCGGTGACCGCCTGAACCGGCGCCTCGACTCTTTCCTGACCTTCCTCGGCCCCGGTGGCTTCGCCACGCCCGACGATACTGAAGCCCTGGAGTCCTGCCAGCAGGGGTTCCGCTCCGGCGGCGTGGAATGGTCCGACCTCTCCCGGGGATTCCACCGGGATCCCAAGGGTAACGACGAACTGCAGATTCGCTCTTTCTGGCGACGCTGGCAATCCCTGGTCGCCGACCGGCCTCACGTTGATCAGTTCGAACGCGGTCTCGCGTTGGGCGAGATCCCCGAAGTGCTTCCGTCGCCTGAACTCACCATCGCAGCGGACAACTAAGCGTCGAGAGCGTGAAAGATATGGCTGCCCAAATGACGCCAGCCTCGCCATCAATCGCCGGTTTGCCGGCTACCATCGAGTCTCTGCTCCTCCAGCACGAGGTCGAGCAATTCCTCTACTTGGAAGCCCGCCTGTTGGACGACTGGAACCTGGATGCGTGGCTGGAACTGTACACGCCCGACGCCCGATACCTGGTGCCCACCACCGACCTGCCCGAAGGTGACCCCGCGTCGGACCTGGTTTTCATTGACGACGACTATCGCCGCATGGCCGCCCGGGTGGTTCGCTTGCAAAGCCGCCACGCGCACCGGGAGTACCCGTGGTCACGCACCCGCCGGTTCATTGGCAACGTGATGGTAACGGCCGTTGACGGGGACGAAATAGAAGCAACCGCAGCCGTGGCCGTCTGGCGGTTTCGCGCCGGCGAGTCCGCCCCCTACGTGGGTCGCTACGACGTGCGCCTGCGCCGCGTGGACGGGCAACTGCGCCTTTGCTACAAGCGTGCCGTGCTGGACCAGGAGGAACTCTCCGACCACGGCGCCTTGAGCATCATTTTCTGACACTTGGATCCCCGTTATTGGTCGTGCCAATTTGCACGAGTCGGGGACTCGTTGCACTCCGTGTTATCATCGCCGTAACCATTGGCTGAATAGGGACATTTCCATGACCACCTGCAACACAATATTGAGCAACGACCAGCGCGCCCTGTTGTCCACTGTGCTGAACCGTATCGTGCCGGCCGCTGGCGATATGCCGGCCGCTGGCGACTTGGGCATCGCGGACTTCATCGAATCGGTAGCCGGTGGGTCCAGCGCGCGGCGCCGTGGACTGATGGAAGGTCTGGTGCAGATCGAGCTGGCCGCTAGTGAGCGCGGCGGGCCTTTCCCTTCTTTGTCCGATACTGCCCAGACCGACGCTCTGAAATCGGTTGAAACAGACAATCCCGCGTTCTTTCAGGAATTGGTTACCCAGATCTATCGGGGTTACTACACCAACGAAACGGTGTGCTCATCCCTGAGCTATCGCGCGCCCAATCGCGAGGATTACGATCCGATCCCCCTCGACGAATCGTTGCTGGAACCGGTCCGCCAACGCGGGCAAATTTGGACACCTACCGTGTAAATCAGGCCGCCAGTGGCAATGCCAGCTGGATAGGCGTTCCTGCTTCCGCCGACGCTAACGGCAACTGGTCGGCAGCCTCAATGACTTCGGAAAACCTGGGCAGCGTCGCGGGTTGCAGCCCTTTCACCGACGGCATCCGGGGTAGTTCCCAACGTAATCGAGCGTCGTCCACCAGGCCCAGCACGGCGTTGGTGTAGTCCCGCGGCGCGTGTTCGCTTCGGTACAACCGGGCGTACCCGGGAGCCAAATGTGGGTAGGATTCGCGTATGAACGGCATGAACCATTCTCGGCTGCCCGGTCGCAGGAACAGCAAGTTGCCGGAAAGAAACTGGGCGCGATGCTCGGCGGCGGCGGCCACCAGCGCGTCTATGCTCGCCGCGCTGTCCGACAGTCCGGGCAGCAGCGGAGCCGCCAGGATGCCCGCCGGCACGCCGTGCTCCACCAGGTACTGCATGGTCTCCAGGCGCGCCATTGGGTGCGGCGCTCCCGGTTCGGTCTGCCGCCACACTGCCTCGTCAATCGTGCCCACGCTGAAAACCACCTGCGCCCCGGCTGTTTCGTTCAACTGCCGGAGCACGTCAACGTCCCTTCGCGCGAGGGTGCCTTTGGTGGTTACCGATGCCGGGTTGCGAAACTCGGACAACACTTCCAGTATCTGCCGGGTCAACTGGTACTGCGCTTCGGCCGGCTCGTAGGGATCCGATGCGGTGCCGATGGCGATGGCTTCCCCGCGCCACTTGGGACGCGACAGTTCTTGCCGGAGCACTTGGGGAGCGTTGACCTTGGCGAATATCTGCCGCTCGAAATCCGCGCCCGCGTCCATGCCCCAATACTGGTGGGTGGACCGCGCGTAGCAATACCGGCAGGCGTGGCGACAACCCCGGTACGGATTGATCGTCCAGCGAAAATGAAAATCCGGCGCGCTCACCTGGTTGATGAGGGACTTGCATTGGATTTCGGTAACTTCGGCAGCGGCCATGGTGTCGGACCTCCACAAACGTATGTTCTGTATCCGCCTCCAATATTAGAGCATGTGTTCGCCGATGTCAACGCTGTAGCGTCACTCGTAACTGTTCAGGATTGAGAGGGCATTCCAACCCCAACTCGTCATTCCTGCGAAAGCAGGAATCCAGAGCCGGCCGTGACAGACAACCTTGCGGTCTGGAAACGCTTCTGGATCCCGGCTCAAAGGCCGCCCCGTACCTGATACCGGGGCCGGAATGACGGCATAGCAGGCGAAACGCCTCATCAATCCTGAACAGATCCAATGACACGGTAGCGGTCCATTTTAGGTGGTTAGGACGTAGGGGCAACCCTTGTGGTTGCCCTGGCCGTGCGGGTGCGTCAACCATGACGGGAGTTGAACCACCTAAAACGGAACGCTACCTCCTGACACCTGACCCTTGACGTTATAGAACGGCAGTTCCTATAATGAACTTGTCACGTGAAAAGTCTTGCCCAGCCAGAGGTATCCGGGTCGTTCACGGCCAACCCGTCAGAACCAAAATCGCAAACCTTGCTCCGCCAATTGCCGCCGCCCGGCCATTATCTAACCGGCGTGGTCTCGGGGAGCACAGCGACTGCCCACGCGCTGCGTGTCCGGCGATGTTGCTGACCAGTTCGCTCATGGTGAACTCGTCGAACCACGTCGTCCACGAAACATTGTGGGTCAAAATCTTGCGTAAAACCCCCGGCCGTGGGGGCTGACACCGACCCAAATCCTCTGGCGGACACCCCAACTGACAAAACCACCAAATACCGCATCGAAAACCCCGCGAACCGGAGCACCGGCCCGTGAAACCAGCCCATCATCTGGAACTCAGCCAGCGCTATCTCGACTTCGCCACTGCGAACATCGCCCACCACGAATACCTGCGCGCGGCCCAGGCGCTATGCCGGGCGGCCAGCCACGCGGTAACCGCGGCCTCCGTCCACTGGGGCCAGCGTCACTACAGCCGTCGCCGGCTGACCAACGCGCTGGGTATGTTGGTGTACGACGGCAACCTGGCCTTTACCCACCGTCGCACCTTCCGCGAGGTGTACCAATTCCTCCACGAGTTGGAGAAGTGCCAGTCCGCCTCCGGTGGCGAGACTCCCGGCATCCGGGGCCTGTCGCAGGACGAACCCGGCGGCAATTTTAATCCTTCAGTCATCCGCCTGTCACTCCGCCGTTTGGTTCGCCGCGTCAAGCGGTTGCGCGAGGCCGTGATTGCAGCTATCGCGGCCCAACCTTCTCCGGAAACGATCCAGCAGGTCATGGCCCGCCTCGCCACCGAATCACTTGCCGCACGGCCAAATGCGACATCGCCCGCCGCTACTTGCTCCCCCGGTACGGCTATAATTGCCGGTACCAATCGGAACCAGGAGGACTCCTTTGATTCGCAGTATTGACGGCAAGACCCCGCAAATTCACCCCAGCGTTTTCGTCAGCGAAGCCGCTTACATCGTCGGCGACGTCATCATCGGCGAGGGCACCAGCATCTGGCCCGGCGCCGTGATCCGGGCTGACTACGGGCAGATTATTATCGGTAAGAATTGCTCCATTCAGGACAACTGCGTGCTGCACACCGACGATTATCTGGAACTGGGCGATAACGTCCTGATGACCCACGGTGCCGTGGTGCACGGTGGCATCGTCGGCAACAACGTGATGATCGGGGTCAACGCCGTGTGCCTCGAGGACTGCCAGGTTGGCAACTACGTCCTCATTGGCGCCGGGGCCATTGTTACCGGCGTCCCGATCCCCGACGAATCCCTGGTCGTCGGTGTTCCGGGAAGGATCCGCGAGCTGCCGGAAATCCACCGGAAGCGACTGGAAAACCCCACGGCGCGTTACCAGGAAAACGGCAAGCGGTTCATCGCCGCCGGGTTGGGTCTCCAGATCCCGGCGTCTGACTAGCCGCTGCGGCTGGACATGTCCTCACGCCGCTCCGTTTCCCGGATACTCGCAGCACGTTTCGCCTTCCCGCAGTAGAGCCTGTACTCTCTGCTGCAATTCCGGGCAAACCGCAGTGGATACCGTGGGAATCTCCATTAACACCCTGCGTGCGTCTTTCAGGTTCAGTTCCAAATAGACCTTGTCCTCGCCGGTGTACTCCAGCATTACGCGGATGGCCTGGCGCAGCAAGTAGCGGTCTTCGTCCGGGTCGTCAGTTTCGGTCATCTTGATGAGCACCCCGCCGTCGTGGTGGCCATTGGTCGTGTGGGCATTGGTCGTATGGGCAGCGGGGGCCGCGCCGTTCCGGGCACGAGACCCGTTGTCATTGCGCGCGGGCGACGGCTGGGCCGGTTGTGCCGGCGCTTCTTCCGGGGCGGCCGGCGCGGGTTGATCCGGGAGTTCGTACTCCTGGGCCTCGTAGCAGGCGATGGAGAAGTCGTCCCCCCGGATTTGCAGGCGGCCGGTTACGCGAACCACCCGGCCCGACTGCCACACGTGGGCCGTTTTTTCCAGCGAGTCAGGCCAGACCATCGCTTCCACAGGGCCGCCCACCAAAGCCAGATCAACGCGCAGGAACTTGCGGTTGTCTCGCGTGTAGCGTTCGGTCACGGCGGAGACGTGGCCCAGCAGCGTGACCGTGCTGCTGATCATATCCTCATGCAGTTGGTCCACCGAGTTGTAAGCGTCTCCGGCATTAACGGCCGCCAGGGCCAGCAACGGGTTGTAGGACAGAGCGACGCCCAGGTATTCCTTCTCCAGCCCGGCCTTCTCTTGTGGCGTGTAGTCCGTTTGGGAGGTGTCCAACTCCAGCAGGGTGCCCCCGACGCTGCTGTCCAGTTCGTCGCCGAACATCCCGAATTGCCCGGAGTTCCGATTGCGCGTCTCCTGCTGGGCCACGGCCCAGATGCGATCCAGGTTGCCGACCACGGTAGCCCGGGGCGTCAGCGAATCAAAAGCCCCGCTTTTGGCCAGCCCTTCCAGCGTGCGCCGGTTCAACCCGGATACGTCAACCCGGCGGCAGAAATCGCTGATCGACGCGTACGGCCCTTTCGCCTCTCGCTCCGCCACGATGGGAGCAACCGCGCCTTCCCCCACGGTTTTCACGGCGGCCAGACCGATGCGGAGCCGCCCGTTCTGCTGGGTTCTGTCCGCGGATTTGTCGATGGTGTAGAAAATGCCGGAACTGTTTACGTCGGGCAGGCCGATGCCGATACCCATGCGGGTGCATTCATTGATGGAAGCAACGTAGCGGTCACCTTGATCCAGGCGGCAGTTCAAAACCGACGCCATGTATTCCAACGGGTGGTGGGTTTTGAAGTAGGCCGTCCAATAGGAAATCAGGCCATAGCTCACGCTGTGAGCCTTGTTGAAAGCGTAGCCGGCGAACGGTTCGATGAGGTTGAAAATCTCGGCCCCCATCTGCTCCGTGTAGCCTTTCTGGATCGCTCCCGAGACGAAACGATCCCGCTCCTCGGCCATCAACTCTGGGATCTTCTTGCCCATGGCCTTGCGCACAGTGTCCGCTTCGCCCAGCGAATACCCCGCGAAATTTTGCAGGATGTGCAGCACTTGGTCCTGATACACGATGACCCCGTAGGTCTCGTCCAGCAATTCCTTCATGCTGGGGTGCGGGTACGACACCTGCTCGCGCCCGTGCTTGGAGCGGATGAAACGGTCGATGTGCTCCATCGGCCCCGGGCGATAGAGCGCGATCATGGCGGCAATGTCGCCGAGGTCCGAGGGTTTCAGTTCCTTGATATACCGTTGCATCCCGGCGCTTTCCAATTGGAACAGGTCGGAGGTGTTACCAGTTCCCAGCAGCTCGTAAGTTTCCTCATCTTCCAGCGTGAGGCGGCTCAGGTCGATGCGGATGCCGCGTTCCTGATCCAGCAATTTTATGGTGCGGTCCAGGATGGTCAGGTTGGTGAGACCCAGAAAGTCCATCTTGAGCAGGCCCAGCTTGGCCACCGGGTCCATTGAATATTGGGTCATCATCACGGGACTGTTCTCATCGCCGCGGGCTGGGCGTTGCAGCGGCACGGTCTCCGTCAACGGTTCGTCCGCAATCAGGACTCCAGCGGCGTGCGTGCTGACGTGGTGGACGATGCCTTCCAACGCTTGAGCGTGGTCCACCAACTGGCGCATTGATCCATCCGACTGATAGACCTGGTCCAGTTCGGGGTTGGCGGTCATGGCGTCGGCCAGGGTCCGGGACTTGAACGGCACCATGCGGGCCAACCGGTCAACGTCGCTGTAGCTGAGGCCCAGGCCCCGGCCTACGTCCCGCAGGGCGGCCTTGGGACCCAGCGTCCCGAAGGTGATGATCTGCGCCACCCGGTCGCTGCCGTATCGGTCAATCACATAGCGCAAAACCTCGTCCCGGCGGTCGTCCTGGAAGTCCATGTCAATGTCTGGCATTTCCTTGCGTTCGAAATTGAGGAACCTTTCGAACACCAGGTTGTAAGCCATCGGATCGATGTCTGTAATGCCCAGGCAGTACAGGACCACGCTGGCGGCGGCGCTGCCCCGAACGCCGAAAAGAATTTGCTGCCGGCGCACGAATGAGATGATGTCCCAGACCACCAGGAAGTAGTTGGCGAAACTGGTCTGCCGCACTACCTCCAGCTCGTACTCCATGCGGGCGCGGGCGACCTCGTTGTTGTGGCCGTAGCGTTTGTTGAACCCTTCCCAGCAGATGCGCTCCAAATAAGCGTCCGCATCCTCGTTGTTGGGGGTCGGATAGCGCGGCAGGTGCATCTGGCCAAAGCCCAGTGAAACGTTACATTCCTGCGCGATTTCGCCGGTGACGCTGATGGATTGCGGAAAATCGGCAAACAACGCGGCCATTTCCTGCGGCGACTTGATGTAGTAGGAGGAGTCCTCCATACGGAGACGTTTGTCGTCCAGCACGTTGGTGCCGGTCTGTATGCAAATGTACACGTCCTGGTATTGGTAGTCGGCCGGCCGAACGTAATGAGCGTCGTTGGTGGCCAGCAGCGGTATGCCGGTATCTCGGTGCAGACGCGCCAGACCCTCGTTGATGCGGGGCAGCTGTTCGATGTGTTCGTGCCGCTGAAGCTCCAGGAAGTAATTCTCGCCGAACAGCTCCCGATACCAGCCGACTAGCTGCTTGGCGTCGTCATAGTTGCCGTCCGACAGCAGGGTGGGCACCTCCGCCGACGGGCACCCTGACAGGCAAATCAGCCCGTTCCGATGCTGCTCCAACAGTTCTTTGTCGATGCGCGGGCGGTAGTGAAACCCCTCCAAATGGGAGCGGGTCACCAACTGGAGGAGGTTCCGGTAACCACCGTTATCTTTGGCAATGAGAACCAAATGGTTGGCGGTGCGTTCATTGGGAGTCCGGTCATGGCGGCTACCGTGGGCGACGTAGAACTCGCAGCCGATAATGGGCTTGATCCCGGCGTCTTTGCACTCAGAGTAAAAATCGACCACGCCATAGAGGGAACCGTGGTCGGTGATGCTCATGGCGTCCATGCCGAGTTCCCGGGTCTGGTTCACCAGGTCCGGGATGCGGCTGATGCCGTCGAGCATACTGTATTCGGTATGGGTGTGGAGGTGTGTAAACACGATTGCAAAACCTGAAAACGATACTATATTTGGAGGAATGGAAGTGGGTAAATCATATCAGCCACCGCCGTCGTCCGCCATGAGGATCGATTGAGAAACCAGCGGAGTACCGCCGACGTCGGAACATTAAACCGCCGACCCGCCTCGTAGAACGGAGCGGGTCGCTACACGCGGAATACCCCGGACGAACTATCCCGGAATTTCAATCTTCTCCGTCACCACCCGCGTAACGCCCCAACCGGCCAACCACGCGGAATGACGCCCGTCGCCGCCGGCGACCACTATCACGATGTCATCGGCTTGGGACGCAATTGGCACCATTGTGTCCGGTTTGGTGTCGTCGATCCACGCCGGGTAGTTCCGGTTCCCCCAGTGCCCCAAACCGGACAGTTCTTCGATGGACATCCGGGCGTTGGCGTACACGTACTCGCGCACGTCCTTCTTGGTCAGGCCGTCGGCAGCGATTTCGGCGGCGTGCTCCGGGCTGATCACCAGGGTAACCTGCGCCCCGGTGCCAATCTGGTAGTAGTTGGAAAAGCCGGTAGCGCGGGTTGCTTGCACCAACGTGTTGAGCACCTCAATGCCCCGGGACACCGTGGTTTCCATAACGGGATAGAAAGCCCGGATGGCGTGGAGCGTGACCATGCTGTCTTCGGGATCAAGACCCAGTTCCACGTGGCGCGGCTCCCAGGGGCTGCGGGCTTCGTTTTCGGCGAAGCAGAAGGAGTATCGACCCGGCATCGCGAGGGTAGCTTTGTCCATTTCGCCGATGATCAGCCCGGCCACGTTGCGCACGAACAAACGCAAGGCCCGGCCGATAGTGGCGTTAGCCCGGTATCCGGGACCGAAAGCCCCGGAATCGCCGTTGATGCCCAGCCGTTCCGCGATTGGCCCGTTGACGATCACTACCGGCGCCGCTCCGCCCGTGGTTGCCTGGCACCCGGCCAGGTTGAACGGCGTTTGCAAAGCCGCCTTCACGCAGGCGACCACCACCGGAAAGTACTCGGGGCGGCACCCGGCCATCACCGCGTTGATAGCGACCTTCTCTATGGTTACTTCGGAGTTGGACGGCTGGGCAATCCCCAACGACAGCGACGGATCCTCGCCCCACGGGCCGAGCATACGCCGCACCGCGTCTTCGGTGGCCGGCACTACCGGCATACCGTCAGACCAGCCCTGTTCTTCGTAATAATCTTGGATGGCGTCGTATGTGTCGGAGACGGCAATGCGGCGGGAAGTCAGTGCCGGGGTGTTGGTGGTCATGGGTGATACTCACTGTTCATAGTCATATGATTCGCGTAGGGGCGAATGATTATTCGCCCCTACCATGCTACTGCCTCGCCCCGTCCCTGCAGCGAGAAACGTGGTTTGAAACGTCAAGCAGCTACCCGCCTTTGGTCAGCATTTCGGCGATCTGGCTGGCATACCCATGGGCCAGTTGACGAACCTCCGGTATCGACCGGGGCGCGAGCGGACTGGGCAGGGCCAGGATCTGGACGCCCGGCATACCCAGCGCGGATGCCCGAGCGTGGGCCGCGCGGGTGAAGCTCTCGGTGATTACGCTAACGGACGGGACGCCGCGCGTTTCGGTTACTACTGTGTCGTGGAGACCCCACGCCGTGCAGCTCCCTCAATCCGCGATGCCATGCACTACGGCGTCGCACTGAGCGACCAATTCCTCGATAGTCTCGTCAGAGCAGGGAGCGCTGAAGGTGAACTTCCGCAGGTACACGATCTTTTCGACGGCATATTCTTCCTCGAGGATCACTTGCAGTTCCTGGAGGAAGTTGTCGGAGTGGTACTTGCGGTTCTCCAGCAGGCCGATGGTCTTGCCAGACAAAGCCGGCAAGCGGCCGGCTGCGGCTCGTTCCGGGGTTTGCTGTTCCGGCCGGGGGTCAAGGATTTGGATGGTGCCGGTGGTCATTGTTTCTTCTCCGTCTAACCCAGCATTTGATAGTGCTTGCCCTCGGTCTTGATGGCCGGGGCGATTACCATTTCTGTCTTGTGGAAGTCGCGCACGGTGTAGGACCCGCACATTCCCATGGCGACCCGCAACGCGCCCACCAGGTTCTGGGTGCCGTTGGTCACGCTGGAAGGGCCGTGCATCAACTGTTTCAACGTGCCCTTGGTGCCCACGTTGATGCGAGTCCCGCGAGGCAATTCGGGGTGGGCGTTGGCCATGCCCCAGTTGTAGCCTCGACCGGGCGCTTCGGCGGCCTGTGCAAATGGCGTGCCCAACATCACGCCGTCGGCGCCGCTGGCCATGGCCTTGCAAACATCGCCACCGGTGCGGAGCCCGCCATCGGTGATGACGCTGACGTAACGCCCGGTGCGCTGGAAATAGTCCTCGCGAGCCGCCGCGCATTCCAACGTCGCGGTAACTTGCGGAACCCCCACGCCCGTAACTTCTCGGGTCGTGCACGCCGCGCCCGGGCCAACGCCCACCAGCACCGCGTCAACGCCGGTGGCCATCAACTCGCTGGCGACGCTGTAGCTGACGCAATTGCCCACTACCACGGGAACATCCAACGACTCTATCAATTCCGAGAAAATCAGGCCCCGATAGCTTCGTGAGATATGGCGGGCAGTGGTTACGGTGGATTGAACCACGATGATGTCGGCGCCGGCTTCAACAGCCAGTGGACTGAACCGCTTGGTGGTTTGGGGGGTGAATGCGATAGCGGCCACGGAACCGGATTGCTTGATTTCCCGAACCCGCTCGCCGATAAGGTTCTCCTGGATGGGCTCGCTGTACACTTCCTGGAGGTATTCGGTGACCTCGTTCTGGTCCATGGAAATGATCTCTTCCAGCACTGAGTAAGGGTCTGCATACCGCGTGTACAATCCCTCGCCGTTAAGGACGCCCAAACCGCCCATTTCGTGCATCAGCGTGGCGAAGCGTGGTGAAACCGACCCGTCCATGGCGGAAGCCATCACCGGCACGTCGAATGAAAACGCGCCGATACTCATCTGGGTGGAGGTCATTTCCGGATTGATGGTAATTTCGCCGGGAACGATGGCAACTTCGTCGAACCCGTATGAGCGCTCCAATTCTTTGAGCAAACGCCTGGCCATGGTGTCACCTCAATGCGTGTCGTAGAGGCCGCCAAAAAAAGCAATGGACGAACAAGCCGTCAATCGAAGGGATTGCACCCCGGAAGTTTTGGTATCCGGGATCGTGCCATCGATTGTAACAGTTGGGGGCGCCGTTATTTGACGCCCCCGCTTTTTCAATCCTGGGTTTCATGCTCCTAAGCGACAGGCAGCGCGGCCGTCTCCTTGGTGCGCACCTTGATGCAGATCTTGCCGTCCTCGTCCAGGTCCACTATCGCGGTGTCCCCTTCCTCGAACTTGCCGCCGAGCAACTCGTCGGACAACCGGTCTTCCACCTCGTTCTGGATGAGGCGGCGCAGCGGGCGCGCGCCCAGCACCGGATCAAAGCCGTTATCTCCCAGATACTCCCGAGCGGCTTCGGTCAATTCGATGCTGATTTCCTTTTCCTTGAGCTCGTTGCCAACCATGATCATCATTAGATCAACGATCTGGTGAATCTCCTCCCTGCTCAAGGCGTGGAACACGATGGTGGCATCCAGGCGGTTGAGGAACTCGGGGCGGAAGAAGCGCTTGACCTCTTCCATGACCTTGTCCCTCATCCGCTCGTAGGCTCGCCGGTCGGACTGGGCTTGGTCGGCTTTGACTGCGAAGCCCAGACTGGTGTCCCGTTTGATGAGGTCGGAGCCCAGGTTGCTGGTCATCACGATGATGGAGTTGCGGAAATCCACCCGGCGACCTCGGGCGTCGGTCAACTGTCCGGCGTCGAAAATCTGTAGCAGGATGTTGAAGACTTCCGGATGGGCCTTTTCGATCTCATCCAGGAGAATGGCGCAGTAGTTCTTTTTGCGGACACCCTCCGTGAGCTGTCCACCCTCGTCGTAACCGACATAACCGGGGGGCGCGCCGATCAGGCGGGCGGTGGTATGACGCTCCTGGAATTCGGACATATCCAACCGGATCATGTTGTCTTCGTGCCCGAAAAGGAACTCAGCCATGGCGCGCACCAGCTCGGTTTTGCCGACGCCGGTGGGGCCGAGGAACAGGAATACGCCGATTGGGTGGCGAGGGTCCTTGAGGCCAGCCCGGGCGCGACGGACGGCCTTGGATATTCCGACGATGGCTTCGTCCTGGCCAATGATGCGCTGGTGCAGTTCCTCTTCCATGCGGAGGAGGCGCTCAGTCTCTTCTTGAGCCAGTCGAGTTACCGGAATGCCGGTCCACATACTGACCACTTCAGCGATGTCTTCCTCGGTAACCTGGGCGCGTTCCTTGCTGCGGTCGGCTTTCCATTCCCGCTCCAGGTCACCCACGTTCTCGGTCAGATGCAATTCGCGATCCCGGAGTTCGGCGGCCACTTCATACTGCTGAGAGGCGATAGCCTCGTCCTTCTCTTTGCGGACGCGATCCAGAACTTCCATGGCGTCCTTGACTTCCTGAGGAGCGTGCGCCCCGCGCAAACGCACCCTGGACCCGGCTTCGTCCAACAGGTCGATGGCCTTGTCAGGCAGGAAGCGATCAGGAATATATCGCGTGGATAACGTGGCGGCCGCCTGGACGGCAGCGTCGGTTATATCGACGTTGTGGTGATCTTCGTACTGCCCCTTGACGCCTTGCAGAATGTCCACAGTCATATCGGGGTCGGGTTCTTCCACCCGCACCGGTTGCAACCGGCGTTCGAGAGCTGGGTCCCGCTCGACGTATTTCCGGTAGTCGTCCATCGTGGTGGCCCCGATGCACTGAATTTCGCCTCGAGCCAGGGATGGCTTGAGGATGTTGGACGCGTCAACGGCGCCTTCGGCTGCGCCGGCGCCTACGAGCGTGTGAATTTCGTCAATGAACAGGACGCAATTGCCCGAGGTTTTGATCTCCTCGATGACCTTCTTAAGGCGTTCCTCAAATTCACCGCGATACTTGGTCCCGGCCACCAATGCGCCCATGTCGAGGGTAACCAGTCGTTTCCCTTGCAAAGTTTCCGGAACGTCTCCGGACGAAATTTGCTGGGCCATGGCTTCAACAATCGCGGTCTTGCCGACGCCGGGTTCGCCCACCAGGACCGGGTTATTCTTGGTGCGGCGGCTGAGGATCTGCGTAACGCGCTCGATTTCGGTATCCCGACCAATCACAGGATCCAACTTGCCGCCGAGGGCGGCGTTTGTCAGATCAACGCCCAGTTGGTCCAACGTGGGAGTGCGAGTGCTGGAGCGGGAACTGGTGGAACTGCTGCCGCCAGAGTTGCTCAGGATACGGTGGGTCTCGGCGCGCACCTTTTCAAGGTTGACGCCCAGGCTTTCCAGTACGCCGGCGGCGACACCTTCCCCTTCTCGTAGCAATCCGATCAGCAGGTGCTCGGTGCCGATGTAGGTGTGGTTCATTCGGCGGGCTTCGTCAACGGCCAATTCGACGACCTTCTTGGCGCGCGGGGTCAACCCGATTTCGCCTTGAGCGGGCCGCTCACCTCTACCGATGATGAATTCCACGGCCGAACGCACCTTGGTTAGGTCAACGCTCAGGCCGGACAGCACACGAGCGGCTACGCCCTCGGTTTCCCGTACCAGCCCCAGCAGGATGTGCTCGGTGCCTATGTAGTTGTGGTTGAACCGTTGCGCTTCTTCCTGGGCGAGGGATAAAACTCGGCGCGCCCGTTCTGAAAATTTCTCGAATCTGCTGCCCATGAGTCTCTCCTGGGTTGGGATCAAGCCAATGGATTCACGTTGGCGGCCCCATTGTACCGCATTTGGGCAAAAATAAAAGCGGCGCTGCTACCGAGTTCAATCGATGCGGCCGCTGAGATACTGTATCATCCTGCGGATTTCGGTGGTCTGGGATTACCAGTTTGTCCTTGGTGCGCCATCACGCCCACCCCACTTATCGATGGGTTTGGTACTTTCCGGCGGTGACCTATTTTCCCACTCCGTTACCAGAGCAGTATCGTCGGCGCTGGGGCGTTTCACTTCCGTGTTCGGGATGGGAACGGGTGGGGCCACCCCGCTTGAACCACCAGAAAGTAACGGCGCAATTATGCCTCAACTACCCCGTCTTGACAAGGCCAACTGTCGTGAGAATTCCGGCGTTCCCGACCGGGAACAAAAATTGGCCTATGCTATACTGACGAACGCGGGCCGGACCACGGCTCGGATGGGCCGTTAGCTCAGCTGGCAGAGCACCGGACTTTTAATCCGGGTGTCGTGGGTTCGATCCCCACACGGCCCACCATCTTTGAGCCGCCGCCGTATGACCGCCGAACCCATTGGGACCTGCAAAATCTGGCGTGAGGTGATCGCCTCACCCTGGCGGAGTATCCCCTCGTGCTCAATGTCAGGCTAGCCCACGCCGCGGATCGGGACTCGGTTCTGGATCTCGTAGGCAAACTGCTCATTGAACTTGGTGGAACGCCACCGTGAACTTGGTGGAACGCCACCGTCCGCCAGCGTCATAGCCCCGGTTTTTGCGCGGCGGCTGCCCGATGGAGACTGCGGTTTCGTGGTGATGGGAGATACCGACGGAGAAGTTGCTGCGGTTGGTACCGTCTCCTTTGTTGAGGCTTGGCGCAGTTCCGGCAGATACGCCATCATCCAGGAAATGTTCGTCGAACCGGAATCTCGCAGTTCGGGGGTGGGCATGGCGGTTCTGCTGTCTGCGCTGGAGCACGCGATATACTGCGGTTGCAGCACGGTGGAGTTGGGAACTCCCTTCGCCGGCCAACGCCAGATCCAGTTCTACGAACGCGCCGGCTTCACCGGGGTGGGCGCCCGGCTCCGCTGGCGTCCGTGACTACCTCACGCCTGATTCTGGTCAGGCATTGTGAGGCTTCGGGGCAGGATCCCGGTGCGCCGCTGACTGAAATCGGCTTGCGGCAAGCCCACGAACTAGCCGACTTTCTGCCCAGCGAACCAGTCGACCACATCGTCGCCAGCGCCTACACCCGCGCCCGCCAGAGCGTCGAGCCGCTCGCTGCCAAACTGCGATTGCCCATCCATATCGATCCTCGCCTGAACGAGCGAATCCTTGCGGCGCAACCCATCGCCAATTGGCGAGACGTTGTTCGCGGATCGTTTGGCGACCCGGATTTGCGGGTCCCCGGCGGCGAATCGGCGCGGGAGGTTCTCCAGCGTGGCTGGAACTGCCTGAATGACCTTTGGAACGGTGGTCATCGGCTGCCACTGGCGGTTACCCACGGGAACTTGATGAGCCTGGTTTTGCATGCCATCGACCCCAACTTCGGTTACGCGGGGTGGGAGCGCCTGTCCAATCCCGATGTGTATGCGTTGTACGCGACCACCGACGGCAAGCTCGGTTTTGAACGGTTGTGGGGATAAGGGAACCGGCTTTCATTGCCAAGTTGCGCCACGATGCCAATGGCTATAAAGTGGCCGCATCAGGACAGGGAACGCATCATCAACGCACACGGGAGGTTTCACCATGGCCAGACTGGAAGGCAAGGTCGCGCTGATCAGCGGTGGCGCGCGCGGGCAGGGCGCGGTGGAAGCGCGGATGTTCGCGGAGGAGGGCGCCAGTGTCGTCATCGGCGACATATTGGACGAACAGGGTCGCCAAACCGAGGCCGAATTGCAGGAACTCGGCTACAACGTCACCTACGTTCATCTTGACGTCACCAGCGAGTCGGATTGGGATGCGGCGGTGCAAGCGGCGGTCAGCAGCTACGGCAAGCTGGACGTGCTGCTCAACAACGCCGGCATACTGATCCGCAAGAACATTGAGGAGACCACCGAAGCTGATTGGGACCGCATCTTCGCCGTCAACGCCAAGGGCGTGTTCCTGGGCACCAAGGCGGCCATCCCGGCGATGCGTGAGGCCGGCGGTGGTTCCATCATTAACATCTCGTCAACCGCCGGACTGGTGGGTAGCCCGAACGGGTCGGCCAGCTACACTGCAACCAAAGGCGCCGTCCGCCTCTTCACCAAATCCACGGCCATCCAGCATGCTGGCGAGGGCATCCGGTGCAACTCAATCCACCCCGGCCCGATTGAAACGGACATGATCGCCGATACGCTCAACGACCCGGCGAACATGGCCCTTCGGATGCAGCGGCTGCCCTTGGGACGGGTGGGCAAACCCAGCGAAATCGCCTACGGCGCGATTTACCTGGCGTCGAATGAGTCGTCCTTCGTCACCGGTTCCGAAGTGGTGATTGACGGCGGAACCACCGCCGCTTAAGGAGGCGTTGCAATGGCAACTGTAATTGACACCCACTGCCATGCCTCGCCCTATTGGTTCGAGCCGGTGGAAATTCTGCTGGACGAGATGGAGCGGGCCGGCGTGGACCAGGCGGTGCTGACCCAGTTCTTCGGCGTGTTCGATAACGGCTACCTCGTGGAGGCGGTTACGCGATTCCCCGGACGGTTCGCCGTCATTGCCATCGTTGACCACACCCAGCCCGACGCCCTCGACCGGGTGGCCGAGTTGCACGATCAGGGCGTGGACGGTCTGCGGTTCAACGCCGCTTGGCGGGCGGCAGGCGATGACCCGCTGGCGTTGTGGCGGAAGTGCGCCGACCTGGGCGTGGTGGCCAGCGTGATGGGAACGGTGGAACAGTACGCCGCGCCGGAGTTTGAAGCCATCATCCAGGAACTGCCGAACCTAACGGTGGTGATGGAACACCTGGCTGGAGTGGGCGCGTTCTGGGGGCCGGGTCGGGCGAATACGGAGATCCCCATGGACACGTACCGGCGGGCGCTGGCGTTGTCCGAGTATCCCAACGTCTATGTGAAAATCCCCGGCCTCGGTGAGTTCTGTCCGCGCCCCGTGCCATTCCGCCAGCCGATACCATTTGACAACGTTCCGCCTCTGATCGAAATGGCGGTGGACGCTTTCGGGGGCAACCGCCTGATGTGGGGCAGCGACTTCCCACCCTCGGCCAACCGCGAGGGCTATCGCAACGCCCTGCGGTTCCCGATGGAACTGATCGAATATTCCAGCAATGAGGCGCGGAATATGGTATTCGGCGGCACGGCGGCCAAGCTCTGGGAATTCCGCTAGACCCGTCGGCCAGCTTGCCATAGGGTAGGGGCGACGCATGCGTCGCCCCTACCCTATCCCCACAACATCTACCTGAACAGGAGGCGTTACGATGCCAAGATTTGCAGTTGATTTGAACGCTCCGGAGGGCCGGGCCAAGGTGGGTGGAAATCCCTGGCGCGTCGGTCCCGGGTTGGTGCCCGGCGAGCCCAATGAAGGACTCTCGGCTCGGTTGCTGGCTACGCCGGCGCGGCTGGCCGACTACGATGATTCCGGCTGGGACGTGTGCGGCAATGTGCGGCAGAGCCTGTCGGAGGGCTTCACGTTCGCGTGGTATCGCATATCCGTGACATTGCCGGAGACCATTGACGGGGTGAACGTAGCCGGGTCTCGGGTCTGGTTCGAGACTAACTTTGACAACTACGGCGAGGTGTGGGTGAACGGCGAAATCGACCGGGCTTACGGCAGCATCGTGGGCCTGAACACGCCGCACCGGGTGGAAATCGCCGAGGTTGGGGAGCCGGGAACGCGGTACGTCATCGCGTGCCTGTGCCTCAACGGGCCGCTGGCGGCTCCGCGGGGCGGCATCTTCATGCGTTTTGCCACCCTGGCGTTCGAGGCGACGGACAATTAGGGCGGACGCGCGGCGTGGCAGCATTACGGGGGCGGGTTGGAAAATCCGCCCCTACGATTCATACGGAGGCCCGGCAATGGCGAATTGGGATAACTGTGCGGCGGTGGAGCGAGACACGGAGCGGCATGGCGGGCTGTGGGTGTTCAAAGGCACGCAGGTTCCGCTGTACTTGCTTTATGAAACACTGGCCTCCGGCGCGACGGTGGACGATTTCGCGGCGCGGTTCGGCGTAGATGCTGAGCAGACGGTGGCGGCATTGGAATACGAAACGGAGCAGTTCCGAAATGACCTACTGATTCGCCCCGATGGGCCTGGGGATATTACCCCTATCCCGGTCATCCTACCCACCGGCGCCGAACTACCGGATTGGGACAACTGCCCGGTGGTAGAACGGATTGCTGGCAAGGTTAGCGGGGCATGGGTATTCAAGGGCACTCGTCTGCCGTTGTATTGCCTGCATGGAAACCTGTCGGCGGGCGCCACGGTTGACGAGTTCGTTGAGTGGTACGAAGGGGACAGGATGAAAACCGTGGCCGTGCTGGAACACGAGGCAAAAGGGTTGTGGGAAGGCCGGCAGGCTTATGCTCATTCTGCTTGACCACAGTACTCCGAGACAATTGCGCCAGCATTTGGCAGGTCATACAGTTCACACCGCCGCTCAAATGGGATGGGATCGCTTGTCCGATGGCCAACTGTTGACGATAGCGGAAGAGGTCGGCTACGACCTGCTAATCACCTCTGACCAAAAACTCCGGCACCAGCAAAACTTGACGGGCAGACAAATAGCTATCTTGGTCCTGATGCTCAACAACTGGCCCGCGATCCGTCTGCGGATTGACAATATCAACGAAGCCGTCAACCGGATTCAACTTGGAGATTACGTCGAGATCGATATCCCCTTCCCACCTCGCGAGGGGTGCGTCAGTGGGTAAGGCCGTTACTGAAAGGTGGAACGACGGTAAACTGGGAAACTGCCCGGCGGTGGAGCGAACCCCTGGCCAGCTCAGGGGAGCATGGGTATTTGCTGGCACACAACAACCCCTGTTTTCGCTGTATGCGACATCTCGCCGCAGGTGAGACCGTCGAAGACTTTGTCAATTGGCGATATGGAGTTGCCAGATGGATGGTAGAAGCCGCATTGAACCATCAGGCGAAAGAATTGAAGAAAGTAAGGGTCGGCGGAGTACAATTGGGGGGCGGGTTCTAAACCCGCCCCTTTTGCTGAGTCCGAGTGTTCGGCTGTGCTTACGACAGGTGCCGCCCGTAGAACTCGAAGACGCGCTCCCAGCCCTGGTTGGCCGCTTCCACGGCGTAGCTGGGGCGGTCATTGGCGAAGAAGCCGTGGCCGGCGTTGGGGTACATATGGTGCTCCCACGACTTGCCGGCGGCTTTGATGGCGGCGTCGGTGGCCTCCACTTCGGCCGGCGATGGCCTGGCGTCATCCTCGCCAAAAAGGCCCATCAGCGCACACGACAGGTCGCCGACGAACTCGATGGGCGCGTGGGGCATGGCCTCCGTGGGAGGCTCGGTGTCCCGGGAGGTTACGCCGCCGCCCCAGCAGTCCACCGCCGCGTTGATGCCCTTGAGCTTGCAGGCGGCCAGGAACACCTGGCGTCCGCCGGAGCAGAACCCGATGATACCTACCTTGCCGTTGTGGACGCTCAGGTGGCGCAGGTAACCGATGGCGCCATCGGCGTCGCCCAGAGTGCGGGCGTCCGGCATACCGCCCTTGTCGCGGATGCTGGCGCTATTGGCGTAGGGGTCGTCGCTGCCCTCGCGGTAGTGCAGGTTCGGTGAGATGGCGATGTAGCCGTTGTGCGCGAACTTGCGGGCCATCTCCTTGGTGGCGGCATCCCAGCCGGGCATGTGGTGGAATAGCATGACGGCGGGGAAGGGACCGGCGCCGAGAGGTCGCGCCAGGTATGCGTTGATGCGGTCGCCTTCGTGTCCCTCGACCCATACTTCTTCGGCAATCATTCCTTCGTAAGCCATAGTTGTGAAACCTCCGAATTGACGGCGTTGTTTTGCGGATGTGGGTTAGTGGCTGGCGTCGGGCCGCTCGCCTGAGCACCCCGGCAAACCACGCGGGCAGGTTACTATCCGACCTGCCGGGTGTCAAACCGTCGAGGTTTTCATGCGTACCCACTGGTATGTTGCTGACGTCATTGCGAGGAGTGTAGCGAGGTGGAAATCTCGTTGTGACGCCGGTGGCGCTGCCGTGAGCGCTGATTACGCCGACGAGATTGCCACGTTGCGCTCGCCATGACAGAAAAAATGGGTAGCGTGTGGTCAGGTTTGGGTGGGTCGCTCCGGCTCCACGCCGTACTTGGCCAGGATTGCGTCCACGAAGGGCTTGAGCACGGACTCGGCCCGGTCAATGCGAATCGCCACTGGGCTCGTTTCGTCCACTTTGCCATAATAGATGAGGGTATTGCGCGCCATTTCTGCGGCTTCGTCGCGCAACTGGCCGTTTTCAATATACAGAATCTGGGATTCTGGGATGTACACTACCGTCGCTTTTGGCAGCGGCTCTGATTCGATGCGGGTTATGCCTGGATGTGCCACGGTCTGCCTCCGTACCTTTGCGCCAGTCTGCGGTCTTTGTAAGTCGGTCAATGGGGATGAGCGGCAGCGATTGCTTGGAGGACAGGTAGGAGCTCATTGACGCTGACCACGTAGCTGCGGGGGTTTTGTAAACGCATTAGACCACGCAATTGTTGCAAGCGTGCATCGGTGTAATACGGTCCATCCACCAAGATGAAGAGCGCAACGTCGTTATTGAGACGCGGCAAGAAATTTTGTAGCAGCGCTTGAACTTCGTTGAACTGATTGTCTTGATTGCCTCCGCCTTCTCTGGTGTATTTTTGAGCCGCATAGCAGGTCACAGCGCCGGAACGCCATCGAAAGTCGATGGACTTGGACGGACGTTGCGCCCCCGCCAATTGCGCCCCGGTGACGGTTTGACCATTTGCGTTGATGTAACAGGCATTGGGACCGCTGGACGGCAATTTCGTGAATTGCGTCACGTGCGGCAGCGCGGCGACGTAATCGGCGGCGGCTCGCTCATGGATATTCTGACGGCGCGCCTCTCGCGTCAGGACTGCCGCCAAAGGGCCGTTGGGATCCGCGTTCAAATCTTGCCAAAAAGCGGCTTCGGGAATGTCAAACTGGCCCGCAAAATGCAATATCCGAGTCCGCAACCTCTCCGATTGCTGGACAATCTCATCGGCCATCTCAGCCCAATTGTCCAGATTTTGTTGATGTTCAATCGCTTCAAAATCCAGGGGAGGCGACGGTTGCTGCTCTACCATATCAAACACCAATGGGGGCAAGTTGTTGGTACTCAATGCGCCGGCTATGCAGTTGCTGCGTAATGATTTGCTGCGCCGCGGGCGCATCGTCCATCCCGATGAACCGCCGCTCCAACCGTGCAGCCTGTAACAGGGTACTCCCGCTGCCGGCATAGCAGTCCAGCACGGTATTGCCGGGGCTAGACGACGTGCGGATAATCCGTTCCAGCATCCGGGCGTTTTTCTGCGTCGGATAGGCCGGCCGCTGCGGGTCTTTATACAACCAGACATCCTGCGGCAGTTTGCCGGCCGCTTCGTCTCCATACTGGATTTTCCGCGGATTGCCCGTTGCGCTCCACGCAATCAACCCGGCGGCGTCCAAATCGTCCAGTTTTGCCGGCGGGTAACGCCAGTGGCGGCCGGGGGGTGGCGGCATACCGCGCCAGGGCTGCCCGGTAGCCCCGTTCACGGTGACTCCCGGAGCGTGCAAAGGCGTGGTGGTGTAACGGCGGCCGGCGGTGTCGGTGAAGGGGTACAGTTTGGCTATCTCGTCATCGCTCAGCGGCTCTTTCTGCGGATGCCACGTAATTTTCTGCGGCGACATTGAATAAAAGAGGATGGTGTCCTTGATATTGCCGTAGGAATAGCGGTCGAAATTCTTGGGGTTGCACTTGATGCGGGTGATAGCGTTGCGAAAGTTCTCCGGTCCGAAAACCGCATCCAGCAGCAAACGGACGTGGTGCTCCATCTTGACGTCAATGTGGACGTAGATGGAGCCGGTGGGTGACATCACGTCGCGGATGGCGCGCAACCGGAGCCTCAGGGCGTCCAGGTAGGCGCTGCCCCGCACCGTGTCGGAATAGGCCGGCCGGCCCGAAGCGCTGACGGTGTTGGCCCGGTCGTCGTCAATCAGGAATTCGTTGTTGGTGGCAAAGGGCGGATCGATATAGACGAGATCGACGGCGATGCCCGTTTCGGCGAGCAAGCGCAGGCCGTCGAGGTTGTCGCCCGGATAGAACAGGTGCTGCATGATGGGTTGCCTTCCGGCGGCGATTCTAGCACGGCGGGGACGGAGGGCAAGGGTGACGAGCGCAATGGCTTTGACGTGGCAATGGGTTTCGCAGGTTGTTATCCGCGACCTGGTGAAATGTGAGGCCGTTGGTTTTCCTTCTGGCTGGGGTGATTGGGATTTTGGTGTCAGGCGTTACGGTTTCGGGGCGGTGTCGGAGCACGGCCAACACTGTTTTTACGTGCAATTTTTAGCCCGTAGCTTCCGTGTCCCGCGAGTAATCCGGCTGCAGAGGCCGGGGTCAGCGCGGCACGGGGCGGAGGTGACACCCGCTGGGTCGCCGGTAAAGCATCCCTGTGGAATGGAACAGGTAAAGCGCCGGACAGACCGAGGATTTGCAAAGGAACCGACTGGGGCCGTTGCCGACCCGAAACCGTTTCGCCTTTTGATCTATTCAGATGTGTAATTGGCGATACCGCTGCTAGTGAAGCTGCGGTCCGGCGGGAGGTGCGCGTGTTCCCGCCGTTATTGCCTGACAAGACTATGATAGAACAGACGTACTGGTTAGTGCAATAGGCCGGGTGTCAGTGCAGGGTCATTCGGATGTCTCGACACACGGGCAGCGGCCTTGGTCCGGGTGTTTCCGCAATTTCCGTCCGCTGGTGGTTCGACAGGCTCACCAGGAGCGGACGGCCTGGCCGTCGGACAATAATCGCAAAGTCCTAATGCCACAGAACTTAAGCACTGGGCTCGCTGGCAGGGGATTTAACGCAAAGGCGCAGAGACGCAAAGGGGGATTTTGTAGCAGCATGAGCGTGCCTGCCGATGATAGGCGGCGCTCAACTGCGTAAGTACTATGTTAGTGACAGGGCCTTTGCAACGCTCGTTTCACGCGGTCATGGTGAGATTGTCGAGACGTAGGGTCAGTCCTTCGACTGGCTCAGCGAGCGGTCCGAGGCGTTTCCACAATAATTGCAAAGGCCTGTGTCAATGCCAGAATCAGGATTAAGCACTGCGGGTTTTGGGATTTAACGGTTCAGGGGCGCAGAGACGCAAAGGGGGATTTTGTAGCGCATGAGCGTGCCTGCGTAAGTACTATGTTAGTGACAGGGCCTTTGCAACGCTCGTTCAACACGCGGTCATGGTGAGATTGTCGAGACGTAGGGTCAGTCCTTCGACTGGCTCAGAACGAGCGGTCCGAGGCAGTTTCCACGAATTTGAAAAGGCCCTGTGTCAGTGATTGCCAGAATCAGGATTTGCGGGTTTTGGGATTTGCCGGTTCAGGGGATGGCAGGGCAGTGTGTCTGGGCGACTGGGCTGGCAATCACACAGGGGTCGGGGTTAGGACGACAGGCCGGCCTGCGCCAGTAAAAGGCGCAGCATCCGTCCCATCTGCGCTTCGTGGAATGGCGCGAAGGTGGTGAACTCGCGTAGGTTGCGGGCGGCTTCCTCGTCGGGGTCGAAGCGGTCGCCCATGAGGGCGTAGTCGGCGGACAATTCACGGTTCCAGACGCGCAACTCGTCCAGCGTCAGCTGGGGTTCAAACTGAAAGGCGTAGGACGGGCCGTAGCGAAAGGCCATGGGAAAGCGGACATAACCACCATCCCGGCGTAGCATGGCGCCCCCGGCCAGTAAAGCAGCGCCAGGCGGAACGGTGAATTGCTCACCGTGCAGGGTGGGCACCAATGGGACGCTGATTTCGCAAAACACCGGGTCGGATGCGCCGGCAGCAGTCACGTCAATCTTACGCAGGCCGAACTGATAGCCGCCGGTGGGCGCGACGGCTCCGCCCAGCGCCCGGGACAACAGCTGCGCGCCCAGGCAAATGCCCACCACCGGGGTGGGCGGCCGATTGCCGAGTGAACCAGTAGCAGCGTCGCGTAGGTAGGCCATCTCCTGGATGAGGGCCGGGTAGTTATCGTTGGCCGACATGGGGCCGCCGAGGGCGATGATGAGGTCAGTTTCCGAGGCATCCGGTACGTCGAACTCGATGAAATCCGGCGCTCCGGCGAAGACCGGCACGGTGGTCATGCCGAAACCCGCGTCCCGCAGAATACCGGTGAAGTTCCCGGCCAGGGTTTCGACAGGGTGGTGCTGGATGACGACGGCGTTCTTGGTCATCGACTTGCATCCGCTTTACCGGCCAAATCCGTCAGCACCAACCGATCCGTAGGGAAAGCCAAAGGTTCCGGCGGCGCGTCGGGCGAGAACCAGTTGATGCGGTCCAGGTCGTCCGACGCCTGGGCTTTGCCGGCCACTATTTTGCCGTAGAACCAGACGCCAACGGTCAGCGCGGCGGGGTTGTGAAAGTTGGAATGGACAGCGCAGATTTCGCCGATGGCAACGTCGAACCCGGTTTCCTCGGCGAACTCGCGGCGGGCTGCGTCGCGGATGTCCTCGCCCCATTCTACGTAGCCGCAAGGGATGCACCATTCGCCCACGTTGCCGCCAGCGGAACGGCGGCCCAGCAGGATGCGGCCGGCGTCGTCCATCACCACTACGGCGACGCCCACCGCCGGGTTGCGGAAGTGGACGAAACCGCAGGCGGCGCAGCCGGGGCGAGGGAGGCCGCCGCGCATTACCGGGGTGAGGGGCTGGGCGCAGCGGGGGCAGTGCTGGTAGTCGGGGGAGAGGGATTGTGGCATATAGATGGAAAGACGTGGTGAGGCTCCGGGGCAACCACAAGGGTTGCCCCTACATGGCAACGTTTCAATATCAGGTGGTGGCGCGGCCACGGCGGAGCGCCCGCCCCGGCAGCGCCCCGGAGTTCTCGCCGCGCTCGATAACCACCTGCCCGTTGACGATGACGTACTCGATGCCCACCGGGTACTGCTTGGGGTTCTCCTTGGTGGCGAGAGCTTTTACGGTGTCCGGGTTGAACACCACGACATCGGCTTTGAAACCGTCCCGGAGCAGGCCGCGGTCGGGAATGCCCAGGCGCTGGGCTGGGAAAGAGGTCATCTTGCGAATGGCTTCGGGCAGGCGCAGGTGCTTTTCGGCGCGGACGAACTCGGCAAGGACGATGGGGAAGCAGCCGTAGGTGCGCGGGTTGGGGTATTCGCCGAAAAGGATGGCGTCGGAGGCAATCATCCCGTAGGGGTGGGATACGAAGGCGTAGAGGGTCTGGGCGTTGGTGCCCAGTCCGACGGTGCTGATGCCCAGGTTCTCGGAGAGGAGCAGGTCAAACAGCGCGTCGGCCGGCTCCTGTCCGCGCATCTCGGCGATGTCGGTGATGAGCCGGCCGTCGTAAATCCGGTTTTCGGGCAGGGTGAAGTTGGTAAGCCAGTTGTTTTCCAGCCGGCTGGGCGTGATTTCGCGCTTCATGCGGGCGCGGTCGTCGGCGTCCTGTAGGGCAGCAATGAGGCGTTCTGGGCCGCCGTCCTTCGCCCAGTGGGGCAGGCCGATGGTGGGCGTGGTGCCGGAGTAGGGATAGGTGTAGCAGTCAAAGG
This sequence comes from Dehalococcoidia bacterium, assembly GCA_965197635.1. GTDB lineage: Bacteria > Chloroflexota > Dehalococcoidia > Lucifugimonadales > UBA3495 > Bin87. The sequence continues at coordinate 430,191 of CBDANN010000007.1, read as the reverse complement.
TGCAGTCGATGCCCTCGGCGCGGGCGTCTTCCACCAAGCCAAGGTGTCCGAGATGGCTGCCGACGCCGGAGACGGACTGGCGATAGTGGGTGAGGTGGACCGGGATGCCACTGCGCCGGCCGATCTCCACGGCTTCGTGCCACGGCGCAAGGTAGCCCTGGGTGAGCAGGCTGGCCCGGGTGTGGGTGTGGTAGATGCCGCCCAGCGAAGCCGCCGTTTCCGACAGGGCGACCAGCTCGTCGGTGTCGGCGTAGGCGCCGGGCGGGTAGTCCAGCCCGGTGGACAGGCCCCAAGCTCCCTCTGCCATGGCCTCGCGAACGACGGACTGCATATCGGCGATTTCTCCGGGGTTGGCGGGACGCTGCTCCCACCCGACGCTCCAGATGCGTACCGGGGAGTTGCCAAGGATGTAGGCCATGTTGATGGCGACGGTGTTGTCGTACTTGCCCAACAGGTCGGCGACGGTCAGCCAGTCGGCGGGCAGGGGCGGATAGCCGTTCAGCCCGGCGTCCAGCCAGATGTAGCGGTGCAAGTCTTCTTGCGTCTTGAACGGCGCGTGGGAAATGCCGTCAATGCCGACCAGCTCGGTGGTTACGCCCTGGCGCACCTTGGGGTCATGGTGAGGCTCGCCCAGGATGGTGAGGCCGGCGTGGGAATGTAGGTCGATGAAGCCGGGACACACGACATGGCCCGTGGCGTCGATGACGCGGTTGGCGCTTTGACGGAGGTCGGCATCGTTGCCCCGGTGAACGGTGAGTGTGTCGCCCGAGATGGCAACGGCGGCGAAGAAGCCGGGGCTGCCGGAGCCGTCGATTACCTGGCCGTTGGTGATGAGGAGGTCAATCATGGCGGCATTGTTCCTCAATTACCGTTGCTATGCCAGCCGGAGCCGACGCCGGCGGAAGCTGTATTCCATATCAAGTTGGTTCAATATGTTCCGTCCCAGCAGAGGGTCCAGGCCGTTGGTGACCGGATGGGGTTTTGCGATGGATATTTCAATTTTAAAATCCCAAGTGCCGCCGTCGGTGTCCTCAAAGGAAAGCACGGCCGGCTCCGAGTAATAGAGCAACGCGCCACCAACCCCGATGAATTCGGCCGGGTTGATAAGGGCATCGAATGGACACCCCAATTCCGACGCTGCATACGGGTGCAGGACGGTGGTATCCGAGCCCGTGTCCAGCAGGAAGTACACCCACCCATTGCAGCCGAAACGGGGCAGGAGAACGTTGCATCCCACGTAAGGCTGCCCGTCCGGTTCAAAGTAGCCGGAAATCATCACGTCCGGCGTCGCCAGGCTGTTGGGATCCGTCGCTTAGGGTTGGTCTCGAGCCGCTTTATTACCGAGTGAGGAGGATATGCGCCGCATTCCTTCAATTTATCCATAACTTCTGGGTGGGTGTTGGCCGCTACGAATTCCCAATTGTCGCCCAAGGCAACCCACTGATCAGGGTATTTAGCCATCAGTTCGGAGTGTTTTTCGCGCAAAATCTCGGAGCGCGCCGCGCAGTCGCGCAACATAGCCTGGACTTCGTCCTCAAGTTTGGTGGGTTTCTGGGGTACGACTGGCTTTTGTCGTCGGCTTGTTACCATGGCCAGCCTCCTTTATCCCGTTGGTTACCGGCATTGTACAGCATTACGCCGTTTCGTTTCGCAGCGGACACTTTGCGCCCAGGGCAATCGCATTTGAAATTACAACCCCGTCACTCCGGCGAAAGCCGGAGTCCATAAGATCACAACATGAACGAATTGGAAACGTAATTAACGAATTCGGTCACTAGATTCCTGCTTTCGCAGGAATGACGGGCATTAAACTGCCCATATGCGATTGCCCTGACTTTGCGCCCTTTTCCCAACCCGGTCTGCTACACTGCCGCCATCCCAACAGGGCATATAATGGAGGCAACCATGAGCGAGCTGGATGACCGCTACGAACGTGGGCAGGAAACCCGGCGGATGTTTGGAGGCGGGCAAATAACGGGCGGCTCGTCGCCGGGGGCGTGGGACATTGCTCCCGACTTGGAGCGTATTCTTGGGGAAGGACTGTTTGGGACCATCTGGAGGCGCGAGGCGCTAACGCCGGCGCAGCGGGAGATGATCACACTCTCGTGCCTCATCGTCCTGAACCGCGAGGTCCAGTTGAAGCGTCATTTGGGCAACGCATTGAATATTGGGTTGACGCCGGAGCAGGTGGTGGAACTGATTATCCATGACACCTGGTACGGCGGAGCGCCCGCCGGCATCCAGGCCCTCACGTTGTGTAAAGAAGTGTTTGAGGAGCGCGGGATTGACTTCACGCCGTCCCGGATCCACAACACCGAGGAGGACCCGGACAGCCTGTTCCAGCGGGGCGACGAATACCGGCGAAATTACATGGGCGCCTCGCCGGCGCGGCCGGCTCCGCCCACGGAAGCCGAGCGCGAACTCGGTCGCACCACCGGCGAATACTACTGGGGCGCGACTTGGACCCGGCCGGGTCTGGATCTGCCCAGCCGGTGCCTCTGCACCATGACCTGCCTGGCCGCGCTGGGACGCGAGGGTCCGCTGCGGAGCCACATTCGCGGCGCGCTCAACATTGGGTTCACCAAGGACCAGGTTATCGAGGTGTTCGGGCACATGACGTTGTACGCCGGCATCCCCTTCGCTCGGGGCGCGATGGACATTGCCAACGAGATTTTCGCCAGCTGATCGTCCAGGCGGGACGGTTTGCCGAAAAAGGGGCGGGTTACAACCCGCCCCCGTTGGGTTCTACTCAGGCCCGCCCCGACGAGCATGCCGTCAGATGCCGTAGCCTACCTCGACGCAGCCCGGCAGCCAGTGGCGGTTGTCGGTCGCCAGCAATTCCTGGCCATTGGGCGGGCCGTCCATGCCGGGCAGGTAGCGGTAGGGAGCCGGCGCCCCCGGTAGATCCAGTCCGTGCACGATTGGGTCGATGATGCTCCAGGCCAGCTCGATCTCGTCGCTGCGGGTAAACAGGGAGGCGTCGCCAGCGACGACGTCCAGCAGCAGGCGTTCGTAGGCGTCGGGAATGTCGATGCCGGCAAAGTCGTCGTGGTAGTGGAACTCCAACGACACCGGGGCCATTTCCAGGCCGGCGTCGGGCACCTTAGACTGGAACTCCAGACGCATACCCTCGTTGGGTTGGACGCAGATGGACAACGTGTTGCCCGGTATGTTCACGTCGTCAGGCACCGGGAAGAGCATATGCGGCGGCGACCGGAACTGGACGATCATCTCGGTGGTCTTGCGGGATAGTCCTTTTCCCGAGCGCAAGTAAAAGGGAACGCCGTGCCAGCGCCAGTTGTCGACGAACAGGCGCAGGGCAGCGTAAGTGGGCGTATGGGAGCCTGGCGATACGCCGGGTTCGTAGTGATAGCCGTCATATTGACCAATTACCAGGTTGTCGCGCACGTCCCGCAGACCCAGGCGGCGCACGGCGCTGAGCGCCTTGACCTTCTCGTTGCGGAGAGCGTCCGCCTGGAAAGCGTAAGGCGGGTCCATAGTGATGAGGGCCAGCAGCTGGAGCAGGTGGTTCTGGAACATGTCCTTGAGGACGCCGGCCCGGTCGTAATATTCGCCCCGTTCCCCCACCAGGACGTCCTCAGCCACCGTGATCTGCACCTGGTCGATGTAATTGCGGTTCCAGATTGGCTCGAAGATTGAGTTGGCGAAACGGAAGACCAGCAGGTTCTGCACCGTTTCCTTGCCCAGATAGTGATCGATGCGATAGACCTGTTCTTCTCGAAACACGCTGTGGATGTGGCGATTGAGTTCCTGCGCCGTGATCAGGTCCGAGCCGAAGGGCTTTTCGATGACGATCCGTCGCCAACCCCGGCGATCATCCGTCATGCCGGCGGCGGCCAGCGCCGTGATCGTGGGGGCGTACAGGTTGGGAGCCAGCGCCAGATAATACAGGCAGTTGAGTTGACCGCCGGCGCCCTCGGCGATGTCCGCGATACGCTGGTGTATTGCTCGCAGGGCGTCAGGGTCAGTAACGTCGGCTGGCAGGTAGCTGAGGCGCGTAGCGAACTCGTCCCATTTCGCGGCGTCAAACTCTGGGATTCCGCTCTGCAGACGATGTTGGAAAACCTCGTCGGTCCATTGGTCGCGGGCCACGCCTATGACGTGGAGGTTGGACGGAAGTCGCCCTTTGCAATGCAAACTGTACAGGGCCGGAGCCAGTTTCGTGTGCGTCAGGTTGCCGCTGGCTCCCATTATCACCAACACGGTTGCGCCGGCGCCGGCGCCGTCGTCTTCGCGGAGCAAAGCGGCTCCGGAAGTCATCATTGGGTATTGGCCTCTCGGACGGCGTGGCCGCCAAACTGGTTGCGGAGGGCGGCGAGGAGCCGCGCTCCAAAGGGTTCTTGCTGACGTGAACGGAAACGCTGGTAGAGCGCGGCGGTGATGGCAGGGGTGGGCACGGCCAATTCCACCGACTCGTTGACCGTCCAACGGCCTTCGCCGGAGTCGTCGACGTAGGCAGCCAGGCTGTCCAATCCCGGGTCTTCCTCCAATGCGCGGACTGCCAGATCCAGCAGCCACGAACGCACCACGCTGCCGTATTGCCAGGTCTTGGCGATGGCCGGCAAGTCAAGGTCAAAATCTGCCTTCTTGGCCTGCAACAATTCGAAACCCTCGGCGTACGCCTGCATGAGCGCATATTCGACGCCGTTGTGCACCATCTTGGTGAAGTGGCCGGCTCCGGTGGGTCCCACGTGGGAATAACCTTGGTCGGCCGCCGGAGCCAACGTTTGAAATATGGGCTCCAGGCGACGGAACGTTTCCTCGTCTCCACCCACCATGAGCGAGTATCCTTCGGTCAAGCCCCAGATCCCGCCGCTGGTTCCGGCATCCAGCAGTTGGATGCCGCGCTCCGCCAGATTTTGGCCCCGCCGCATGGTGTCCTTGTAATTGGCGTTGCCCCCGTCGATTACCGCATCGCCGGAGGTCAGTCTGCCGGACAGTTCGTCGATAACGGCGTCGGTCGCCGCTCCCGCCGGCAGCATTACCCAAACCGCGCGCGGGGTGGCCAGTCGCTCCACCAGGTCGGCTACTGAAGAGGCGGCGTTCGCTCCGCCGGAGGCGCTGGCGGCAAGGGCCGGCGCGTCCCGGTCGTAGGCCAGCACGGTGTGGCCACCTGCGATCAGACGCTGGGTCATGTTCGCGCCCATACGGCCCAAACCAATCATGCCGATTTCCAAGATCTGCCTCTCCTACGTTTTGGGTTTTGACGGCGCTTTGACAACAGGAATCGGGGAGCGCTCCGGTCACAACAATTCAGTGAGGTTCCGTATGGCTTTGACGGGGTCTCCCAGCACGCGGATGGACAAGGTGCGGCGGCCCAGGGATTCGAGCGCCTGCAAGTCCCCCAGGGCTTGAGCGTCGGCCAGCACCCCGAAACTGAAAGGCCATTCCGGTATTGGGATGTCTGCGGTGTGGTTTTGGGTTATCTGAAGAAAAATGCCAGTGGCCGGGCCGCCCTTATGAAGTTGTCCGGTGGAATGGAGAAAGCGCGGACCGTAACCCAAAGTTGTAGCAATCTTATGGCGGTCCATCACCATTCGGCGCAGGGTTTGGATGGCGCCATAGATGGCGGAGTTGTCCGGCAGGTAGGCCATTATCGCCAGATAATCACCCGGCCGGCTCTCAGCCAGCAATTGGCGCAACTGACCAGATTCATGGCTGCGGGTGGGGGACAGGTTGCCTTCCCGTTCGTAGCGTTGCAGTACGGCTACCGTGCGGTCCTTGGCGCTCTGCACGTCGGGCTGGTCGAAGGGATGGATACCCAGGACGTGGCCGGCTACGGCAGTAGCATATTGCCAGCGGTAAAACTCCGCCCCCAGGTCGTAGGATTCAGGCAGTTCGAGGACGGCTACCGGATGCCCTTCGGTTCGGAGGCGACGGACGGCATCGTCGGCGGCGGCATTGTCATCGGTAGCCAGGCGAAGTTGCACAAAGAACCGGTCATCGCCGTAGCAATCACGATCCGGCGGGCTTGGAAATGGTTCGCCGGCCACTGGGATGATACCGGCGCCGTTCTTGCCGGTACTCTCCGCCAGGAGTTGTTCGACCCACAAACCGAATGGAGCAATGCTCTCCGAGGCAATCAACGTTAGTTTGTCGCGACCACTCTTTGCCAAACCCCCGATTGCCGCGCCCAACCAGGCGCCGGGGTTTTCGGCCGTTGGGCCGTCCGAAAGGCAGCTTTGCTGCATCCGCTGGGCCGGCGCCAACAGTCGGCCCAAATCTGCGCCGATCAACGCTGCGGGAACCAGGCCGAAATAGGAGAGCACCGAGTAGCGACCGCCGATGTTTGGGTCGTTGATGAAGGCTTGGCGGAATTTATCGGAGGCGGCCAATTCGGTCAGCGGGGTTCCCGGGTCAGTAACTGCGACGAAGTTGTCCCCGGCGGCTTCCGCGCCCAGTTTGGCGTTCACCAGTTCCCTGAAGTGCGCGTAAAACGCCAAAGGTTCGGTGGTAGTACCTGATTTGGAGGACAGGATGAAGAGGGTATGGGCCGGGTCAATCGCCCTCGTGGTCGTTGCCACCCATGCTGGCACGGTACTGTCCAGGGTCAACATCCGGGGAGCGCCGGAATCCTCCAGCGACGGGCCAATTACCTGCCGGATGACTTCGGGGCCGAGGCTGCTGCCCCCCATGCCGAGCAGAACGACGTGCCGGTATCCGGCGTCGCGGATGGTGGAGCCAAACCGCTGTAACCCGGCCACCTCGGGTTCGATGTCGGTAGGCAGGGTCAACCAGGCCAATCGGTCGGCAATCTCGGTGGGGTCATCGTTCCACAGGGTGTGGTCATGGGCCTTGAGACGGGCCGGCACGTTCCCGGCATCCAATTTGGCGGCAGTGTCGGATACCAGTTGAGAGTAGTCGCCCAGGTGGTAACGGTCGTTCATGGCAACTTCCTCGCCTCGCAGCGTTTCCGTGACGGCCCGATTTTAGCATACGGGCAGGCACGCCTTCCGTTGTAACAGTTCAGAGTTGAGGGGAAGCGAGCAGTTGTTGGCAAGCGGAGAGAGGATTGAGACCTTGGGCTCGCCAGGTGCCGAAGATCGAGGCTAGGGTCATCTTGGTCTCGGTCCCCCGCTCCGAGCGGGTGCCACCACTGACCTTCCGGCTGATCACCACTGGGCGCAGGCTGCGCTCGGCGGCATTGTTGTCCGGTGGCACCTCCGGATGAGCCACGAAGACGAAGAGTTCCTTGATGTGGTTCTCCATGCGTCGGCACAGTTTGGCTTGTGCCGCCGACGGGTCATCCAAGAAGGGACGGCAGAGGGCCAAGAGGCGTCTTTCCAGGACCAGTTGGGCAGCGCGCCGCTGCTGCTCTGCCGGGTGGGTGAAGGCTTTGGCCTGGCAATAGAGTTGATGTATGGCATCGGCCCACTGGGACAATCGGTGATCGTCAGGGTAGAGGACGCGGAGGTCGTGGATGTCCCGTAGCAGGTGGGCCCAGCAGCGTTGTTTGGGGCCGTCATAGTGGTGGTAGGCGGCGTAGAAGTCGCTGACCAGCACGCCAGCAAACTCATCGCCCAGCACTTCATCCACCACCGCCTTACCACGGTTCCGTCGCAGGAAGTACCGCAGGTCAGGGGTGCTGAAAGTCCACACGTAGCCGTTGTGTCCGTCCTCCCGCCAGCCGGTCTCGTCGGCGTGGACCACCGGACTGCCGCGGATCCGTTCCAGAATGCCCGCCAGTTCCCGCTGCGCTTGGCCCGCCACTTTGCGCGTGGCGTCCACGATGGCCCCCAGGCTGAGGTGCAGCCCATGTACCGTGTCCAGGTACCATTGGATGGTGCGGCAAGGCAGCCGAGCCTCCTCCCGGAGCGCGGCAATCAGGCTGACAACGTTCACCCCCAGACGCTGCTGGCCCAGCGCCGCGCCCTCCAGTTGCGCTGTGGGAGTACAGCCCCGTTGGCGCCGGGGACAGGTGCGGGTGATGTAAACGTGCTCGGTAACCTGCACCGGCACCTGGGGCAGATCGATCACTTCCCGAGTACGCTGGGTCCAGCCGCCGGACAACTGGGTCCCGCAGTCGGGACACTGCTCCACCACATGCTCCACCCGCTGGGTGGGCGTCATGCGGGTCCGGGCGAAACCGTGGGGCCGCGGCTTGCGGGGCTGCTTGGGCTCGGCCGGTTTCCGGTCGGCTTTGGGCTTCAGGCCCGGCATCCGTCCGGAGCCTTTGGCTTTGGCCCGCCCTTCCAGCTGGGCGATCCGCTTCTCCAGCCGTTCGATGATGGCTTGCTGCCGGAGGATGATGTCGATCAGCACATCCCGGTCGGCGGTGGTGAGGTCGATTTCATGCTTCATGGACCCAACTTGACATAAACAGGCCAAAGGCTGCCAGCCATCGACAAACAACTTTTCAGCAATTCACCTCACCAACTCTGAACAGTTACCTTCCGTTGGTCGCCGGCGTGCGTGGAAAGGAAAAGCGTATAATCAGCGTAAAATGTTCTTCGCGAGCGATTGTGATGCCTTATTCCAACACCAACACCAACCCCAAATCTCAAGCAGCGGAAATCCGCAACCTGACGATGCATTACCTGGATTGGGAAGGCGACAGGCCACCGATGCTGGCGTTACATGGTTTAGCGTCTTCCGGGCACTGGTATCGCCGGGTTGCGCCTTATCTGATCGAGGATTATCGAATTGTTGCTCCCGACCAACGAGGGCACGGCGCTACAATGCAGGCCGGGTCGGGTTATGACTGGCAGACATTGGCCGAAGATGCCGTTGGCCTCCTGGACCACCTTGGGATTGACCGCGCTCCGGTGTTGGGCCATTCGTGGGGCGGACACGTGGCGAGCAACCTGGCAATGCGATTCCCGGACCGGGTGAGCCGGCTTGTGATGATCGACGGCGGTTTCCAGGACGGCAGGTTGATGCCGAACCCGACCTGGGAGGCGTTCCAGCAGAGACTGGCGCCACGTTTGGTGGCCGGAACACGGGAGGAATACCTGGGCCGGTTGGCCGACAACCTGTGGTTTTGCTGGGGCGACGACTTGGCGGAGATTGCGTTGACCATGGTGTATGAAGGCACTGATGGGCAGATGCACGACATACTACGCCCGGAGAATCACGCGCAGGTGCTGGCGACGATGTGGGGTGAGCCTCCCTCGTTGGTGCTGCCCCGCGTTACGGTTCCCACGCTGGTGGTAGCCGCCGGGCCGCGGGCAGAACGGGCCAACTCGCAGTTTTCACGCCAGCGGGAGGTGATGGTGGCGGCGGCGGAGGCGGCGTTGCCCACTAGGCAAGTCCACTGGATAGCCGACACAGTTCATGACATCGGCTACGATAAACCGGCGGAACTGGCGACGGTGATACGGAGGTTTTTGGCGGAAGGCTGATTTATCGTGTAGTGGAGCATGACGATAGTGTAGGGGCGAATAATCATTCGCCCCTACGGTTTGCGAGGAGAAAGGGAAGGGCGACCACAAGGGTCGCCCCTACGACGGGCACGTTGATGTGATTAATCGGCGGCGGCGGGGGAGAGGCCGTCAGCTCCGATAACCTCGCCGCCCACGGGCGCCACGTCAACGCTGGGCCCGGAGAGGCCGTAGTTGATCGCGTAAAGCTGGGCGTACACGCCGCCGGATTCCAGCAACTGGTCGTGGGAGCCTACCTCGGCGACGCGGCCCCGGTCAAGCACCACTATTTTGTCGGCGTTGCGGATAGTGGAGAGGCGATGGGCGATAACGATGGAAGTGCGGTCTTTCAGGATGCGGCCGAGGGCCCGCTGGATCAGCAACTCCGTGTGGGTGTCGATGTTGGCGGTGGCCTCGTCCAGCACCAGGATGCGTGGGTCGCCCACAATGGCCCGGGCGAAACTGACGAGCTGACGCTGGCCGATGCTGAGGTTGACGCCGCGCTCGGCCAGTTCGGAATCGTAATCGTTTTCCAGCTCCATGATGAAGTCGTGGGCGCCGACCGCGGTGGCGGCCGCTACAATTTGCTCGTCGGAAACGTCCTGGTTCTGATAGCGGATGTTCTCGCGCACGGTGCCGGAGAACAGGTATGGCTCCTGCAAGACCATGCTCATCTGATGCACCAGAGACCGGCGGGTTACGTCGCGTATGTCGTAGCCATCGACGGAGATTGAGCCGCCGATAACGTCGGCGGAGCGGTGCAGCAGGTTGACCAGCGTGCTCTTGCCGGCGCCGGTGGAGCCCACCAGGGCCACGTTTTCGCCGGCCTTGATGTGCACGTTCACGTTTTTGAGGACATCCACCCCGGGGACGTAGTGGAAGTTCACGTCGTTGTAACGAATCTCGCCCCGCACTTGCGGCAGTGTTGCGGCGTCGGGCTTGTCGGTAACGTCGGGGTCCAGGTCAAGCACCTCGAAGATGCGAACGCCGGCGGCCATGGCGCGCTGCAACTGGCTGTACTGCATGGTGAGCTGGCGGATTGGCTCGAAGAAGCGCTGAATCCAGAGTGCGAATGCGGCGAGGGTGCCCACTTCGATGCTGTCGCGCTGCAGCAGGAACCCGCCGAAGACCACCACGCCCATACCGATGCCCAAGCCGATGAGCAGTTCCACCAGGGGCTGCAGCATTCCCGAATAGCGGGCGGCCTCCAGGTTGGCGCCGAGGTGTTCGCTGTTGAGTGCACGGAAGTGTTCCAGGTTTTCGTCCTGCCGGTTCAGGCTTTGGACGACGCGGACGCCGGTGATGTTCTGGTTGTACTCACCATTGACCATGGCGATGGCGCGGCGGATACGCATGAAGGAATGGCGGGCAAAGCGCTGCCAGTACATCATTATCAGGGTGAGCACCGGCACGACGAACATACAGACCAAGGCCAACTGCCAGTCGATAATGAGCATCAGGACGATAATGGCGCCGACGGTTACCAACTCGGCCAGGGACAATGCCACCAGCTCAAAGGTTTCCTGCAACTGAAGGATGTCGGACTGCATCCGCGACATAACCCGTCCAATGGGGGTACGATGGTAGAAAGCGTTGGACTGGTTTTGCAGATGACTGAACATCCCCGAGCGCAGGTCGTAGAGGATGTGCTGTCCGGTGAGGGAAATGAAAATGAACTGCAAGCGGTTGGACAGGAAGTGGATTACCGTAATGACCATAAAGGCGGCGCCGACGACGTGAATGCGGTTCACGCTGCCCGCGGCGATGGCCCAGTCAATGCCGTACTTGATTAGGAGGGGGATGCCGGCGTTGACGGCGGCATACACCAACAGGGAAGCCAGGGCAATCAGGGCGTACTTGTTATAGGGGCGGATGTAGGTCATAAAGCGCACTACGACCCGATTGTCGTACACCCGGCCCACCACGTCTTCGTCGGTGAGGTTGTCATTGGTAGGGGCGAACATACTGTCAGCGGAGGTGCCGCGCATCCCCCGCATCATGCCGCCGCCCATGCCGCCGCCTCGCATCATAGGGCTGCCCTCCCATCGGCCATGGCCGGTATTGCCGCTTCCAGCAGGACTTCCTCCTGGGGACGCAGCTGGAGTTCGTAGATGCTCTGGTAAATGCCGTCCTTGCGTATCAGTTCCTCGTGGGAGCCGCGCTCGGCAATGACGCCCTTGTCCAACACCAGAATCTGGTCGGCTTCGCGCACCGTGCTCAAACGGTGCGCGATTACAAAGGTGGTGCGTCCCTTCATGACCTCGACCATGGCCCGGTGAATTTGCCGTTCCGTTTCCACGTCAACGCTGGAGGTAGAGTCGTCCAGAATCAGCACCGGCGGGTCGATGAGGATGGTGCGGGCGATGGACAAGCGCTGGCGCTGGCCGCCGGAGAGGGTGGTGCCGCGTTCGCCGACCCAGGTATCGTAGCCATTGGGCAGGGCCATGATCTGGTCGTGCAACTGGGCTACTTTGGCGGCGCGCTCCACGTCTTCGGCGGTAGCAGAGCTGACGCCGTAAGCGATGTTGTCCCGGATATTGGCGCTGAACAGGTAGACGTCCTGATGGACAATGCCCACGTTGTGGCGGAGGGACTGGAGTGTGAAATCTCGGATGTCGGCGTCGTCGATGGTGATTTTGCCAGAGGTGACGTCATAGAAACGGGGCAGCAGGTTGACGACGGTGGTTTTGCCGCTGCCGGGGGCGCCGAGGATGGCAGTTACCTGGCCTGGTTCGGCTGCCAGGTCAACCTGACGCAGGGCCGGGGAACGGTCTTCGTAGGCGAAGGCCACGTTGTCGAAGCGGACGTGGCCGCTGGGCCGTCCCATTGCGGCGGCGTTGGGTCGTTCCGAAACCGGGGACGCAGCATCCAGCACGGTAAACAGACGCTGGCCGGATGAAATAGCCCGGGAGAAGGTGTTGATAATCTGCGCCGAGGCGCGGATGGGGAAGGTGAGCTGGTTGAGGTACAGGAAAAACATGGCCAGTCCGCCCGGCGACAGATCGCCGCGCACCACGAGCCAACCGCCGAGCCAGAGGATGATGCCCAGGGAAAAGGTAAAATACAGTGTCATCCAGGCGCTGTTGGTACCCTGCATTCGTTCGGCGTCGTAGTACTCAACGCGCAGCTCTTCGGCCTTGCGGTTGTATTTGATGCGCTCGTAGTCCTCGGAGGCGAAAGCCTTGACCACGTGCATTCCGGCCAGGTTTTCCTGCAGTAACGTTACCGATTCGCCCATGACCTCCTGCACGTGCAGCCACTTACGGCGCAGGGCACGCATCACGAAGGACGAGCGCAACATGATGGCGGGCACGAAAATCATGCTGACCAGAGCCAGCTGCCAGTTCTCGACGAAAAGGATGATGGGGATGGCGATGATGCGGATGACCACGTCCAGTGAGCGAATCATGCCCATATTGACGAAGCGGCGCATGGCCTCCACGTCGGCGGTGGCGCGGGACATCAGGTCGCCGGTATGTTCCTTGTCGTGAAAGGCGAAGCTGACGTGCTGCAACTTGTCGTAGAGCAGGTTGCGACAGTCGAAGGAGACCATTTGGGAGAGGGACTCGGTGGTGTAGGTGCGTGCGAAATCGCAGAAACCGCGGCTCAGGCTGACCACCAGAATGCCGATGCCAAAGAAGAACAACGCCTGGATAGCGAAGTCCTTTTTGAAGAACGCCTTGGTGGATTCGTCCTGCCCCACCATCAAGTCGATGGCGCCGCCGAAGAACCAGGGCAGGGCCAGGGAGAAACCGATGGCGGCGAGGGCGGTGATGTAGGCCAGGCTCAGCCGCGCCTGGTAGTGGGCGGCCATCCCGATGATGCGCCAAAGGATGCCCATTATTTACCGTTTCCTCGTGTCGGTCGGGCTGCGTTACGAGAAGCGGCAGCGCCGACGCCCGCCGGTACGAACCGGCAAACGATTATGAAATCAGATAGCATAGGACACGCAATATACACCCCAGAGGCGGCGACGGCAAGTTTGGCGGTGGTGGGGTTTGCACGGTTTAGCCGGTCACCCGGAACCCCGTAACTAGCATCGCGACCGTCATACCACCGAAACCGAGCAGCATGGCCGCTACCAAGCCAACCATCCACTTGATGATGCCGGTTTTGAAATCGACGATGCTAACTTCGGTTGGTGGTTACATGTCCGGCGTTTTCAATATCGGGGCAAGTTCACCAATTCTGTCCTCTACCTCTGCAATGACCTCCGCCATGTCGGTCTTGGTCGCCAACGCTTCGGTCAGGATACTGGCGAGTTTCTCGGTGACAAGAGTAGCCTGCTCCTCCGGCATACCGGCTGCCCGCAGCCGGCGCTGCATCCGCAAAGTGTCCAGTAGCACCATAATAATGAAACTCCTTCCGGTTCAGCCGGCCAGCCGGCCGAGGGACAGCACAACGGCCACTGATATACCGGCAGAACCTAACAGCACGGTGGCAATAATGCCGACGGCCCACTTGGTGACGCCGGTTTTGAAGTCCGCGATGCTGATTTTCAGATTAGCGACCTCGCATTTGACGTCGGCAATCTGGCCGACCAGTTCGGCAAGTTTGCCTGCTATCTCGGCTTTGAGCTCCAGCAGGTCGGTTTTGGTCGCAAACGTGCCGGTCATGATGCTAGTGAATTCCTCGGTGATGGCATCGGCCTGCTCCTGCGAAAAGCCGGCTTCCCGCATCCGGCGATGCATCCGCAAGGTGTCCAATAGCGTAGTGATGCGGCTCCATTACGCAGATTGCCACCGACAACGGGTGGCGCGGGAAGTTAGGCTCGCTCCATGCGTTCCGGGGCGGACATCCCCATGAGGGTCAGGGTGCGGCGGAAGGCAATCTGAGCCGCCGCCACCAGCTTGAGGCGGGCGAGGGTGAGATCATTGTCTTCCGGGTTTGCCGAGATGACGCGGCAATTCTCGTAGAAGTGGTGGAACGCCGTGGCCAGCTCCATCGCGTAATGCGGGAGGTGGTGAGGTTCCAGGTTTTGAGCGACCTGCACAACCAGTTCCGGTAGCCGCAGCATGGTGCGGATGAGTGCGAGTTCGTACGGGTGGCTCAGCAGCGCGACGTTCCCGCCGTCGAATTCGATCCCGCGCTCGGCGGCCAGGTTGAGGATGCTGGCGTTGCGGGCGTGGGCGTACTGGACGTAATACACCGGGTTTTCTGACGACTCACGGGTCGCCAGTTCCAGGTCGAATTCCATCTGAGTGGACGCGGCGCGGGCCAGGAAGAAGTAGCGGCAGGCGTCCATGCCAACCTCATCCACCAGTTCACGAAGAGTCACGAAATCGCCGGTGCGTTTGGATGCCCGGACGGTTTCGTCGCCCCGCTTGAGGGTCACCATCTGTGAAATCAGGACCGTGAGATTTTCGGGTTCAATTCCCAACGCGGAAATGGCGGCCTTCATCCGGGGCACGTGGCCCTGGTGGTCGGCGCCCCAGATGTCGATGACCCGTTCAAACCCGCGTTCACCGAACTTGTTGTAGTGATAGGCGATGTCGGAGGCAAAGTAGGTGGGTTCTCCCGAAGAGCGCACCACCACGTTATCCCGGTCGTCGCCGAGGGCAATGGAGTTGAACCATAGCGCGCCGCTGCGTTCGGCCAAATGGCCCCCCTCCCGGAGGCGAGCGATTGCGCGGTCGTAGTCGCTGGTGGCGGAATCGGTCTGGAAGAGCCAGCGTTCGCTGAACCAGTTGTCGAAAGCGACCCCGATGGCATCCAAGTCAGCTCGGATCAGGTCGACCATCTTCTCGCGGGCGATATCGCCAATCTGTCGAATGGCGGCAAGGTCGTTGAGTTCCAGGAATTTTGCGGATTCGGCCTGGATGATGTCCGCAGCGATGTCCGCGATGTAATCGCCCTGGTAGCCGTTATCAGGCATATTTGCGTCTCGCCCCAGCGCCTGCTGGTAGCGGGTCCACACGGAACGGTAGAAGGCTTCCATCTGCGAGCCGGCGTCGTTTATGTAGTACTCGCGGGTCACGTCGTAGCCGGCGGCTTCCAGGGTGTTGGCCAGCGCGCTGCCCAAAACCGCGCCACGGATGTGGCCGACGTGGACGGGGCCGGTAGGGTTGACGCTGACAAACTCGACCATGACCTTGCGGCCAGCGCCAACGTCAGCGGCGCCGAAGGAGTCGCCCGCGGCGCGGACGGTCTCCACCTGCTGCTGAAGCCATCCGTCGCTGAGCCTGAAATTGATGAAGCCCGGCGCGGCCGGCGAAACGCTGGCGATCTCCGGTCTGGTTTCCACTCGCTCGGCGATCAGTTGGGCCAGATGCAACGGGTTGGCTCTGGCGGCGCGGGCCAGGCGCAACGGCAGGTTAGTGGCGAAGTCGCCGTGCTCGGGGTTGTTGGGCCGTTCGATTTCGATATCGGGGACGGCGGCGACGCTGATTACGCCGTCGCGGTGCGCCTGTTCCAATGCGGCGGCGATAGCCTCACCTACGGTGTCTTTGACAAGCATGATGCTGATCCATGGGGACGGGTTGAACTGCGGGGGGCAGATTTAGATGGTAACACCACCCCGGCGGGGAGTTGTCGGTTATCCCTCGGCCAGTTGGAACCAAAGGCCGTGGCTGTCAGCCGGGTCGATGTTGGCGGTGACGTAACCGCGTGGACTTTGCGTCACGCCGCCCTCGCCGCGTAGCCGGTTGCCCTTGCCCGTGAGATCAGCGGCGACCTGTAGGATGTTGTCCACGCCGAAGGCCACGTGATAAACGCCGGGGCCGTGCTCCGCGAGATGCTGCCCGATGCCGGAGTCGGGATCCAGCGGTTCGGTGATTTCGATGAGCGTTTCACCGACCCGGTACAGGGCATCCTTCATGCCGCGATCCTCTATGACATGGAGGTCGTCGGGTTCCATGCCGAAGTTATCGCGGATGTATTGGACCATTTCGTCGCGGTTGCGAACCACGTAATGGATGTGGTGGATAGAGTTCAGCATGGATACCTCCGGTCTCGTTCATGATACGAACGGCGAAAAGGTCCGAACCGTCGTTTAGCCTTCGGCAATCTGGAACGGGTAGCCGAGGCCGCTGCTGGAGTCGATGTTGGCGGTCAGGTAGCCCTCAGCGCTGCGGGACATTCCGTTTTCGCCCCGCATCTGATTCCCTTTGGCGGCCAGATCGGCGGCCTTGTCGGCGATGTCGGTTACGCCAAAGGCCATGTGGTAGGGACCCGGGCCAAAGGTCTTCAGGTATTGTCCCATCGCGGATTCAGGGTCGAGCGGCTCGGTGAACTCCACGTTGGTCTGCCCGACCTTGTAGATGGCGTTCTTCATCCCCCGCGCCGGGTACACTGCGATCTTGACCGGCGTCATCCCGAAGTTTTCTGCCAGGTACTTCGCCATGGCGTCGGCGTCGTGGACAAGGATACGGACGTGATGTATAAATTCGAACATCTTTCCCCCGCGATGGGCGTGAACAGGTGGCGAATTTGGAACGCTGGATTTTGCTGGTGGGAGGCGACGAGTTTCGCCCGGCCGCGGCAGGCATGGACCGCCATATCCTCGAACAGACCGGCCAGACAGCGCCGCGTGTGGCTATCATACCAACTGCCGCCGCTCACGAAAACCCGCAACTGGCCGCCTCCAACGGCGTAAGGCACTTCGAAGGTTTGGGAGCATCCGCCTACGGCGTGGATGTCATCCGCCGGGCAGACGCCGAAAACTCGCGCACGGCGGCCCAGTTGGAAGGCGCGGACATCATCTACTTCACCGGCGGCAGTCCTGAGCATCTGCACTCGGTTCTCACGGGGTCTCCTCTGTTGGAGGCGGTGGTAGCGGCCAATAATGTGGGCACGATCTGGGCCGGCTCCAGCGCCGGCGCGATGGTGTTGGGCGCGGTGATGCGACGCCCCTCGGCAGGCTCTCCAGTGTCGCCGGCCTTGGGCATCGTCCCCAATGTGATGGTGTTGCCCCACCACGAGCGCAGCGACCCTCAGGCGGTGTCCACCCAACTTGCTGCGCCGGAATTCGTCGGGCTGGTCACCCTGGGAATTGATGGCGGCTCAGGGATACTGCTCGAACCTGGCGGGGCCACCGCCCTGGGCTCCGGAAATGTCACCGTATATGGCGCCGGAAGCTGGCGCAGGTACGCCGCCGGGGAAGCGGTGCCGGACTTGACCGTGGACGGGCCAATCACCTAACCCCGGCGCGAGCGCAACTCCTCCCACACGGCGTTGGGGGACACGCCGGCCGCCGCCATCAGCGTCATGGTGTGATACAGCAGGTCGGCGATTTCGCCGGGTAAGTTTTCGGTGTCGCCAGTAGCGGCGGCCAGCGCGGTTTCGCCGGCCTCTTCGATCACCTTTTGGGCGACGCGGCTAACCCCACCGGCCAGAAGCTGGGCGGTGTAGCTGCCCTCCGGCATGGTGCGCTGACGGTCCCGGATCACGGCGAAGAGTTCGTCCAGGACGCGCGGCCCACCTTCTGACGCAGTGTAGTCTTCGGGCAGTCCGTCCATCTTCGTGTAGAAGCATGACACTTCCCCGGTGTGGCAGGCGGGGCCGTCGGGCTCCACCTTGAGCAGGATGGTGTCGGCGTCGCAGTCCACGTACCACTCGCGGAGGTTCAGGTAGTTGCCGGACACCTCGCCCTTGTGCCAAAGGTCTTCCTGGCTGCGGCTGTAAAACCACACCTGCGTACCTTCTACGGTGCGCTTGAGCGAGCCGGGGTTCATGTATCCCAGCATCAGGACCTGGCCGGTGTTGATGTCCTGCGCGATGGCGGGCACCAAGCCTTTGTCGTCCAGCTTTACTTCGGTCATGGGATCCTCCCAGGTGGTGGTTAGACAAGTTGGGCCAGAACTGCGGGCAACTCCAGCAAGTCGTGGATTTCGCCGTCGGGTGTGGGCAAAGTCGGGTTCAATGGTTCGCGGGAGCGATTAATCCAGACGGCGGCCATCCCTGCGCCTCGCGCCCCCATCACGTCCTCAAACTGCTTATCGCCGACGTACACGCACTCTGACGGATCAACCTGCAACTTCCGGACGGCCTCGTCAAAGAGCCTGCGGTCCGGCTTGTAGCACCGCCCGCCTTCCGACGATATGACGGCCTCAAATTTGGCCGGTATCCTGGAAACGACCGGGTCCAAATACGCGTCGTCGGCGTTGGATACGACGGCCAGGCGACGGGACTGGCCGATGATGGTCAGGGCCTCGGGAGCGTCGGGAAAAATTGGGCGCGTTCCCAGGTTATCAATGGATTTTTGGGAAGCCGCCATGGGGTCGCCGTCCAGTTTGAGTTCGGTAAAAGCGTATGCGAAAGCGTCGGCCCAGCCGTCAAGATAGGATATGAACGGAGCGCCTGGCGTGGTGCGCTGTTGGCGAAAATTGGCTGCGCCCTCGTCCCAAGCGAGGCGCAATGCCTCCGGCGTGGTGTCGAGTTTCTGCTGATCGATGATTTCTACGAACGTTTCACGCCAGTGTTCGGTGCCGTCCTGCGCTATCGTGTTGAACATATCGAAGATGACGGTGGTGATAGCGCTCATCAGGTTGTCTCCTTGAAATTCAACTGACGGTTAGATTCTCATGGGAATGCCGCAGGCGGCAAGGTACTCTTTGGCTTGGGCGATGGAGTAGGTCCCGAAATGGAAAATGCTGGCGGCCAACACGGCGTCGGCTTCGCCGCCGGCAAAGGCATCGTAGAGGTGCTGGAGGTTGCCGGCGCCACCGCTGGCGATCACCGGCACAGGCACGGCGCGGGAAATGGCGCGAGTGAGGTCGAGGTCGTATCCTGCCTGCTGCCCGTCCTCGTCCATGCTGGTGAGCAGGATTTCGCCGGAACCGAGGCTCACAGTTCGGTTAGCCCATTTCACGGCGTCCAATCCGGTAGGGTTGCGGCCACCGTGGGTGAATACCTGCCAGCCGGAGTTGGGGTCAACGGCCAGTGTGTCGTCGCTGGGCGTCGGATATGTCTCGCCGGGCACGACACGACGGGCGTCGATGGCGGTGACGATACATTGGCTTCCGAACTGTGCGGCGCCTTCGGAGACCAACTCAGGGGTGTTGATGGCCGCGGTGTTGACTGAAACCTTATCCGCGCCGGCGTTGAGCATTCGCCGAACGTCTTCAATGGAGCGAATTCCACCGCCAACGGTCAGCGGAATGAAAACCTGTTCGGAGACGGTGCGCACCACGTCAACCATGGTGTCGCGGGAATCACTGCTGGCGGTGATGTCCAGGAAAACCAACTCGTCGGCGCCCTCGATGTCGTAGCGCGCCGCGAGTTCGGCCGGGTCGCCGGCGTCGCGGAGGTTGACGAAACTGGTTCCCTTGACGACGCGGCCGGCGTCGACGTCAAGGCAGGGAATGATGCGTCGGGTCAGCACGGTGGGGAGTGATCAACTTCGCAAGGTGGGCGGCGGGTATGGCATTTGCCGGGCCGGCTTATGCAGAGGCCCCGTCCAGAATCTTGGCCTGCTCAGGGGTCAGAGGCATACCCCGCGCTGCTAACTCACGTTTGATGCGCTCGCGTTCCTCCTGACGCCCTTCCTGACGCCCTTTTTCCCGTGAATCTCGGCGAACTGCTTCTCTGGCTGCAAAGAACAATTTGAGACCTCCGTAAAGCGCGGCCGTGGTGGGGAACAGCAGCAGCGTAGCAACTATTATAATCCCGTCATCCTGCTGGGTCAGCCCTTTAAGCCAGCCCAGTACCGGCAGTTGGTGGCAGGGCGCGCAACTGTTGATAGCGACGGCCAACAGCATACTGATGCTGATTGAGACCGACCCGTCGAAGAATCTCCAGGTTGACCGATTGTTGTCATCGTTTTCTATTGCAACGTCCTGATTGATTGCGTTAGTCCGGCCCAGGTTTGAGACGTTGGCTCAAGGTTGCGGCCGGGCGTACAATCCCGGCATTCTTGCCCCGAACCCTGGGGACAACTATCATGTCGTGCGAACAGTCGGCAAGAGGCCGAGCGCAGAATAGACAGGAGGCAAGAAATGGCACTGACACTGGCAGACAGCAACCGGATCATGGCGGCGGCGGTCGCCCAGGCCAACGAACTGAATATCAAAGTTAGCGTCGCGGTGGTTGACGCTGGGGGACGACTCATCGGAGTGCAGCGAATGGACGGGGCGATCTGGGCGTCAGCCTACGGTTGCCAGGGCAAAGCGGTAGCGTCCGCGGCCTTTGGCCGGCCCAGCGGTGAGATGCAGGACCGTGCGAACGCTCCGACTCCGGCTGGCATCCGTGAACGCTCCGGCTCCGAGATGATTTTCGGACAGGGCGCGGTTCCCATCGTCCAGGGAGGCGCCGTCGTTGGGGCCTGTGGCGTTGGCGGCGGAACCAGCGAAGAGGACGAGCAGTGCGCTGCTGCCGGAGCGGGCGCTCTGTAATCGGGGGTTTCATGCTAAAGCCCGTGAAACCGGACGGAAGATAACCCCTCGCCTCACGGAACCAGCGCCAGCACCGAGGCTGGCGAACCACTGCCGCCCACCAGTGGCAGCCGTCCCACGACGACGGTTGCGCCGGTGGGCGGTACTTGGTGGAGATTATTGAGGCATTCCAGGACCAACGCGCCTTGTCGCAACGTCATGTGGCTGACCGACAAATCACCGTCGGTCCCAGCGTCGATGCCGTGAGTGTCTATGCCCAGACCGGATGCCCCGCGTTGCGCCAATAGAAAACGGGCGGTGTCGATGCCGAATCCCGGGGTGTGCATCACGCCGTTGGCGTCGGCGTTGATAAACCGGGCGGGTTCGCCCCAATAGCGCTGCCACCCAGTGAACAGCAGAACCAGGGATCTCGTTGGAACAGGGCCGTGGCGTTGTTCCCAATGGTCGAGATCGTCCAACGCGAGAGTGTAATCCGGGTTCGGCTCCGCGTGAGCACGGGCATCTATCGCCACGACCGGAACGACCAGTTGCTCCGGTGGAATTTGGTCCGGCCCGAGGCCGTCCGCGCGCAATGACGACGGCGTGGACAGGTGCGTACCGCTATGTTCGCCCAGGCTGAACCGCCGCAGGAAATAACCGTCGCCGTTGATGGTGGCGACGGTCTCGAACCGGACTGAGGGATCTCCGGGCCAGAGCGGGATGCCGGGCCTGATCCGGTGTGTCAGATCCACGACCCGGCGGTATGCGATGGTCTTTTCGCGGTCGTCGGTCATGACCACGAGATTACGCCGCTGCGGGCAAGCCGTCCACAACTCCGTGAGGAGTTGGCTCCTCTCCAGCAACCGGCAACAGGCGCTCCATTTGTTCCAGGTGGCGGTCCACCCACCGCATCGCGTCGGCGAAACTGCGCGTGTTGCCGAGTTCAGTAAGCTGGCCGTAGCGGGCGCGCCCATAAATCACGTAGCAGATGGATGGAACCTCGCCGTGGATCAGGTGACCCCGGTAAGGGATCCGACGCCCGCCCGGCGGTATGGGGGAGGTGGTAACCGCCTGGGTGGCCTCCATCATGCTGATGCGAGAGGTGGTCGTCATGGTAGCTGCTCCTGTGGCGCGTATGCAGCGCATTTGTGTTGAGCATATGTTCTACCAAACGTCCGTTCGATGTCAATCGGTTGGCGACCTATTTTTCGTTATTTTGTTCCAATTTTGGGCAGTGCGGTGTGGGGCACAAAAAGCCGGCCACCAAGGGCCGGCCGGTGCATGAGGTTATGCGGCGCTGCTATGTACTGGGAGCGTCATCGAAAAAGGATTCGACGGAAACGCTGTTTTGGCTGGAGGATTGCATGTCGCGCACCATCACGGTGCCGTCGCGCACCTCGTCGTCGCCGATGATGAGCGCCGAGGAGACGCCCAGGGCGTTGGCCTGGCGCATCTGGCCACGGAGGGCGCGGCCCCCGTTCGCAAGGATCACACCGATGCCGGCGTTGCGCATCCGCCGCGCCAAACGCACCCCCTCGATCCGGGCGGCATCTCCGATGGTGACAATCAGGTATTGCGGAGACGGCTCTTCAGGCACCGGGGTTTCGGCCCGGCGCAGGTTCAGGGCAAGGCGCTCAATGCCGCTGCCGAAGCCGATGCCGGGCGTGGGCCGTCCGCCCAACTGCTCGATGAGGGCGTCGTAGCGTCCGCCGCCGCAGATGGTGGATTGCGCGCCCTCAACGGCGGGCTGAATCTCGAAGACGGTTCGGGTGTAGTAGTCGAGGCCACGCACCAGCCGGTGGTCAATCCGGTTCGGAATGCCGGCGGCGTCCAGATAGGACTGAACCTTGTCCCAGTGGGTCTGGCATTCGGCGCAAAGGCATTCCACCGACTTGGGGGCTTCCTCGCCCAGTCTGCGGCAGGTCTCCACTTTGCAGTCCAGCAGGCGTAGCGGGTTGCGGCCCAGCCGCTCCCGGCAGTCGGGGCACAGGTGCGCGGTCTGGCGCTCGTAGTAGCTTTTCAGAGCGGCGATGTACTCCGGACGGCATTGGCCATCGCCGATGCTGTTGGTAAGCAGGGTGATGTCCGACAGGCCGATGTCGTGCATCAGCGTCCACGCGAGTTCGATGACCTCGGCGTCCACCGACGGATCGCCGTCGCCGATGGCTTCAACGCCGAACTGGTGGTGCTGGCGGAAGCGGCCGGCCTGGGGTCGTTCGTAACGGAACACGGGGCAGAGGTAGTACATCCGCACGGGCTGGGCCTGGTTGTGCATCCCGTGTTCAAGGTAGGCTCGGCAGACGGGAGCGGTGCCTTCGGCGCGGAGAGTAAGCATGTCGCCGCCCCGGTCCTCGAAGACGTACATCTCCTTTTCGACTATGTCCGTCCCCTCGCCGACCCCACGGACAAACAGCCTGGCGTCCTCGAACATGGGGCTGTCAATGCGACCATAACCGAAGCGACGTGCCACGTCGGTGGCGTGGGACTCG
The DNA here is from genome assembly GCA_965197635.1 of Dehalococcoidia bacterium. GTDB lineage: Bacteria > Chloroflexota > Dehalococcoidia > Lucifugimonadales > UBA3495 > Bin87. The sequence continues at coordinate 407,013 of CBDANN010000007.1, read as the reverse complement.
ATGTACCGCCAGTATTTCTGTTCGGCGGGCAGGCGGTCGGCGGTGCCCCGGGGGGCCTGAAAGGTTGGCATGATAGTAGTCAGCGCTCCATGCGTGTTGCTCGGTCAGTTGGTCACTCTCAGGAGCGGTCGTCGGTTTCGCCAAACAGAATTTTTTCGGCTTCCGGGGGCAGTGTCACACCTAGTTCTTCCAGAGCCCGCTTCTGGCGAGCGCGTTCTTCCTCACGGCCTTCCTCGCGCCCTTCCTCGCGCATCTCTTCGCGCCATGCATCACGCCATCTCTTGTAATCTCGGTAAGCTGAAAAGACCATTTTGCCCCCCAAATAAAAAGCCAGCGCGGTCGGAAACAGCAGAGCCATGCCCGCTATTATCACCCCGTCTTCCTGTTCGGTCAGCCTCTTGAAATATCCGATTACCGGCTGGCCACCACAACGGCTGCACCTGGCTATGACATCGGCCAGGAGTATGCTGGCGGTGACCGATATCGACCCTTCAACGAACGCCCATGGCGCGCTGCCGTCGTTCTGACTCAGTATATCACTTGCTCTCCTTCTGCGATTGCGACGACGCCAGCGCATTCGCATTATGCCTTGCCTTCGGCCTCCAGTTGAGCCACCTCCTCGGGCGTCAGGCCGCCGATGGTGCAGAGGATGTCCCGGTTGTGCTGGCCCAGGGTTGGCGGCGGGTTGGCCGGGGTGTTTACGCAGCCGGTGAGCTGGACGGGGGTGTTCACGGTGCGGAACGGCCGGCCGTAGGTGTCGCCGCTGTCCACGAACATATGGCGCGTTTCCAGGTGCGGGCAGCTGTCAAGGTCGGCGGCGTCCTGCACGATGCCCATGGAGAAGCCGCAGTCCAGCAGGTGCTGGTTCAGCTCGCGCTTGGGTATGTGCTGGGACCATTCCTCAATGGCGGGTACGATGTGGCTGAAGTAGAAGGGGCCGGTCACGCCGCGCCCCAAATAGCGTGGGTCATCGGCCAGCTCGGGGCGGCCGGTGAGGCGCCACATCGCGCGCCACTTGTCGTCGGCGTTGCCGGCGCCAGCCAACACCACGTAGCCGTCGGAAGCCCGCAGCGCCAGTTGCGCGGAGAACATATTCTCCCGGGCGGTGGTTGTCACCTGTCCCGTGGATTGGAACAGAGGCATACTGCTGGTGGTGTGCGCCACCATGCAGTCGTACATGGACATGTCCACATGCTGGCCCTTGCCGGTCTTGCGGCGGGATTCCAACGCCATCATCACCCCCAGGGCCGTCCAGACACCGGGCACCGAATCGCCCACGTTGTCGCCCACCATCTGCGGCCCGCTTTCAGGCGCGCCGGTCATCGCCATCCAACCGCCCATGCCCTGTACGCAGGGGTTGTTGGCCGGCCAGTTGGAATACGGGCCGCGCAGCCCGTCACTGTCTCCGTATCCGCTGATGCTAGCGTACACCAGGCCCGGATTAATCTCGCTTAGTCGTTCGTAACTAAAGCCGAGGCGCGCCATGGCCCCCGGCCCCCAGTTGTCCAGGAGCACGTCGGACACGCGCACCATGTTCTCGAAGGCGCGCTTGCCCACCGGATCGCGTAGGTCCAGTGCAACGCTCATCTTGTTGCGGTTGACGCCGAGATAACGGGCGCTGACTTGCGTACCGTCCGGCCCGTCGATGAATGGGTCGTTTTCCCGAGCTCGGTCTCCGCTCCCGGGTCGTTCTATTTTGATGACCTCAGCGCCCATGTCCGCCAATATCATCGCGCAGAATGGGCCGGCGACGATGTGCGTAGCGTCCAGAACGCGGAGACCTTCCAAAGGCAAGGGTTGTAGTTCAGGAGTGGTGGTGTTGGCAGAAGAAGTCATGATGAAACTCCGTCGGCGCGCCAGCCGAATTGCGTGATCGGCGCGGTTGGGACTGTTAGGAAATATAGCAGGAATAGAGATGGGCGTGAAAACAAGCACCCCGATGACTATGCGACTTCATGCCTGGAGAGTAACGGAGGTAAGAACGGCTTGAGTGAGTTTGACAATGGCGAAGGGTGCGGCCTACAATAAATCTCCGCATCCTATGGTTGTGGACTGTGTGGCCCGGTGGTGTAGCGGTTTAACATACTGCCCTGTCAAGGCAGAGATCGGCGGTTCGAATCCGCTCCGGGTCGCCATTTCGTTCTCAGTGAAATCCGGTGTGCGGACGGCTCCATGTGAGCCGTTTTTTGTTGTGCGTGAGCGCGTGCTTCCGGCAAAGGAGTTCGTTCCCCGGAAGCTCCGTGCGCTGTGCAATGCGGTATTGCTCTACCGCCAGTCACGCCGACCCTTTCTGTCGTCATAAGCCAGCGACAGCGGCCAGGCCTGCCGGGCCATGATGTTCAGTGTCCCATCCCGCCGGGACACCTGCCCTTCGACAACGACCAGCGGATGCCGCAACGCCCCTTTGAGCTGTTCCCACTGGGCGGGCCACACCGCCAGCGGGATGAGCCCGAATTCATCCTCCAGGGTCAGGAACACCGCCGCCGCCAATGGCCTCTGTCGCCGAACCACTCGTCCGGCTACCCGCACCACATCGCCATCCCGGAAACCCAGGAGCGCGTCGCTGGCAACCACGTCTCTCCCCAGCATCGGCCGAGCCAGTTCCATGACGTGGCCGTTGGGTGATAAGCCCATCATCGCGTATTCGTCCAGCATCCGCTCCGACCGCTCCGCCGAGGCCAGAGCCGCTGGCGCATCGGCCACCGCCAGGGGCAGCGCCAACTGGCCGCGGCGCACTCCGGCTCTGTAACCCGCCCCCACCCGCCAGAGGGCGCTTCTGCGGTCAGTGCAATCCGCCAGTTCGTCCATCGCGCCGGCCCTGGTGAGATTTTCCAGAGCCTCGCGGGATAACCCGGCTCTGGCGAGCACGTCCGCTAAACTTTGGAAAGGCCCGGCCTTGCGCGCCCGCAGCAGCGCTGTCCCCAGCCGGTCATCCACGCCCTTCACAAAAGTGAGTCCCAACCGCAGGGTACGATCGCCCTCGGCCGTGCAGAGCAACCCGGAGCGATTCACGTCGGGATGCGCCACGCGCAAGCCCAAGCGTCGGGCGTCCTGCTTAAGGGTGTCCAGGTCCCAAAAGCCCATGGGCTGCTCGTTGAACAGGCCCACGTAGAACTCCAGGGGATAATGCCGGCGCAGCCATGCCATCTGGTAGGCCGTGAAGGCGAAAGCCAGAGCGTGCCCTTCGGGGAACATATAGTGCGGGTTGAACTTGCCGAAAATAGCCGCGGCAGTTTCTGTCGGCACTCCGCGCTCGGCGGCGCCGGACAAAAATCGCTTCCGGTAGGTCTCCACCAGGGCTTTCCCGTTGCGGCGGCCAAAGGCCCGGCGCATCTTGTCGGCCTCGGCGGCGGAGAACCCGCCCACGTCCATGCCGATCTGCACCACCTGGTCCTGGAACATGATCACGCCCAGGGAACGCTCCAGAGCATTCCGCTCCAGCAGGTGGTCATAGTCCCATACCAGGCCTCCCCGACGTCGCAGAAACTCGGACACGCCGCCGTTGGCGCCCACGCCGGGGCGCACCGCCGCCACTTCCAACGCCAAGTCGTAAATGTTCCGGGGACGCATCCGCACGATGGTCTGCATCTGGGCCGCCGACTCCACCTGGAACACACCCACGGTGTCGCCCCGGCCGAGGTCGTCGAACACGCCTTGTTCCCGGTAGTCGATGCGGCTCAAGTCCGGCTCAACGCCGGTGCGGTCGCGCACTAGCCGCACCGCCTGCTGCATCTGCGACAAAGCGCCCAGGGCCAGCAGGTCGATTTTGAGCACGCCGGCGTCATCAACGCTGTCCTTGTCCCACTGGGCAACGTATCGTCCCTCAATGGCCGACGGCTGCACGGGCATCAGGTCAGTTAGGGGGGTGGAGCTGACCAACATACCGCCTGGGTGCTGCGCTACCCCTCGCGGAAACCCGGCCAACTGGTCCGACAACGCCAGCAAATCCCGCCAACCCGGCCGCTCGCAACCGGGAATATAGGACGGCAGGGCAGCCAGTTCCGATAGCGAGCCCGTTTCCAGCCTCCGGGCCAGGTGGCCCACCTCGTCGGAAGGCAGTCCCAAGGCCTTGCCCAAACCCCGCACGATGCCACGGGTCTTGTAGGTGCTGAACATCCCGGCCAGAGCCGCGTGGTCCCACCCCCATTCCTCGATGATGCGCAGTATCAACCGCTCACGGATGTCCCGAGGAAAGTCCAGGTCGATGTCCGGCACCGCCGTGGTTTCGGCGGATAGAAAGCGGTCCAGGCTCAGGCCGTAGGCCAATGGGTCCACGTGGGAAAGGCCGATGAGATAGCCCACCAGCATGGATACCGACGAACCTCGGCCGCGTCCGGGTGGCAGCCATTCCAGGGGCGTTTCAAGATGACCGTACCCCAGTTCCAGCATACATTCCCGGGCCAGTTCCACGATGCGGTGGTACACCAGGAAGAACCCGGCCAGCCCGTGACGCCGGATGAGCCGGAACTCCTCGTCCAGTCGTTCGCGCACCTGCCGGTCAATGCGCCCATAGCGCCGCTGGGCGGATTCCTCGCAGAGGCGCTCCAGCCACGACTGGGCATCATGTCCCGGCGGCGCCGGGCACTCGGGAACCCGGTAACGCCCCACCACGTAGTCGGCGACTGCAAAATCACCGCATCGCTCCGCGATGACCCGGGTGTTGCGTAGGGCGTCGGGATAGGAGCGCAACAGCCGCGTCATGGCAGCTGGCGACTTCAGCCAGTATTGGCCGTTGACCTTCAGCCGGTTGCGGGCTTCCGTCAGGGTGCAGTTGAGCCGAATGGCGGTCAGCACGTCGTGAAGCCGGGAGCGTTCCCTACGGTGATACCAGGCTGCGTTGGTTCCCACCACACCGACGCCGCAACGGCCGGCCAGTTCGGCCAGACGCTTGTTGCGAACGGTGTCACCGTGAACCAGGTGTTGCTGTAATTCCAGGAACACGTTGCCGGACCGGAACCAACCGCCGTAGCGTTTGACCAGCGCCTCGGCGTCAGCCCAGCTGCCGGCTTGCAGCAGGCCGGCCAGTACGCTCCCGGGAGCCCCCAGCAGGACGATCAGACCCGCAGCGTGCATTTCCAGGAACCGTCGGTCCAGCGTTGGGGTCGTTCGACCTCCGGTCAGGTGGGCCAGGGACACCAGCCGGCACAGGTTGGCGTAGCCCGCGCCGGTTGCGACGATCAACGTTACGAGACCCTCGCCGTCGGCATCGCGCACGATGAGGTCTGCGCCGATGACCGAATGCATTCCGGCGGCGGCGCACTGCTGGGCAAACTCCAGCGCGCCGCACAGATTGGCGGTGTCGGTCAATCCGAGGGCCGGATATTCCAGCGTGGCGGCCCGCTCCACCAGTTCGGCCACCGAGGACGCGCCGGCCCCGAAGCTGTACCAGCTGTGCGCCCGCAGCTCGACGTAATCGCGGTTCACGTCAGTAGTCCTGGCGGAACCAGCCGCCGCGCCGCAGGTCGTGGTAAACCGTGACCAGCCCGCCATCGGAAAGAGCCAACTTCCAGTAACGCCGGTGGACCGGCTCGGGCGTCCACCAGCCGGTATCCACTTCCCAAAGGTCCACCACCTGCTCCACCGGCCGTGGCCGACTGCCCACCTGCACCACGGCGGGCGCGTCGCCCTGACATTGCACTGAGGCTGCCGCAGCCACCGACACCGGCTTTAGGGAGGAACCCAGAGCCCAGCGGCGTTCCGGTAACGCGGAATCGCGGTCCAGGGCTATCAAGCGCTCCACGGCGTCAATTTCGGCCAGTTGCGTGCGGTAGCGCTCGGGCCACAAGACTGACTGGTGGCCGGATTCCTCCGACAGCCCCGATACGGTGAGCGTCAAGTCCAGCAGTGGGCCGGCGGGCCAGCGCCCGCCGCCCTGGGTGTCCCGCGCGCCCAGGGCCGACAGAGTTATTTTTGCCAGGGCGTCGTCGGAACACGCGGGTCGGATCAGGGGGCGCTCGTACCGCCAGGCGCCGCCTGCGAGTAGTTCTCCCTCTATGCTGAAATTGCTCACGCACCGGCCCTGCATGGCCGCCGGACGCCACAGACGCTCGCAGAGGGCCCGGATGCCCGCTTCCAGCCCCATGGTGGTATCTACGGGGAAGGGAAACTCCAGGCTTTCGGAGCGGGTCTCCGGCGGCGCCGTCGGATGCACCGGGTCATCGTCGATGCCGCGGGCCAGATGCCAGACTCGCAGTCCCTCCGGCCCCAGGAAGTCCGCCAGCGCATCCGACGGCAGCGCGGCCAGGTCTCCCAACGTGCTGATGCCGAAACCGGACAGCCTGGCGGTGGCGTCGCGAGCCAATGGCAGCCAGGACACCGGCCACGGGGCTAGCCACCTGGCTGCGTCGGCCGGCGCCATGAACCAGTCGCCGGGTCCCGTGCTCGCCGCGGCGCAGAAGGCCGGAAACTTTCCGCCCGCCATACCCAGCCGGGGTTGCAACGATGACCGGCCGGCCGACAGCAGCGCGCCGGCCAGACCGGGCGTCCCGCCGTACATGGCATCCATGCCGGTCAGGTCCAGGTAGAACAGGCCGTAGCCAACCGGCTCCACCCGGTCCGCAACGTCCAAAAGCCCGGCCAGCAGCGCAGCGTTAAAGCTGCCCAGATACGTCTCATCGACGTTCAGAACCAGACCGTCACCGCAGCGGGAGAGAGCTTCCGACAGTGTTTGCCCGGCCCGTACACCCCTGGCCTCCGCTGCGGCGTCCACCACAACCCGGCGATTTGGTTCGGAGCTGGCTATAATCACCGGCTGCCCGGCCAACTCCGGCTGGCGTAGCAGTACGGCCTTGACGGGCAGATGCGTTACCAGCAGACAGCCAATGACACGGGACAGCGCGGCATCCATTGCGCCGGGAATCATAAACGTACATATGTTCGTTATGCAAGGCCGCGCTGTCAGCAATTCCCGGCGCAACCCTCCGGCATCGATGTCGTTGTAGAAGATGTCGTTGTAGAAGATGTCGTTGTAGAAGGCGACCCCGACGATCCTGTGATAGTCTCCCTGCCAGCCGTAGTTGGCTGCCATCAACTGCGGATTGAAGATGATTGAACAGGCGGCTACCGCCTGGAGTAGCAGGTCCCCGACTGGAATAGCAGGCCATCGAACGTCCCGATGCACCATGTCCCCGATACTCGCGCATTGAGCAGTTACCGTTGGGTGATGGGCGCCATGTCACTGGCCGTCCACTTGGTGCTGGGGCTGAATCTGTTCGGCATCGCGCCGGTATTGCCCCTGGTCATTGAGGATTACCAGATAAACCGGGTGACCGCCGGGCTTCTGATCTCGCTGCCCATGCTGGTAGCCGCGGCCTTCGGCATCCCGGGCGGTATGCTGGTAGCCGCCATCGGAGTCAGGCGAGCGAACTTAATCGGCTGGATTGCCATGGCAATCCTGACCCTGTCGTTTCTCTCCCCGAACTTCGGCACGATGCTGACCTTGCGTCTGGCCTACGGGATCGGCCTGGCGATGACCATAACGTCCACGGGTCCGTTGCTCATGGGATGGTTCTCGCAGCGCGAAGTGCTGGTGATGAATGCCCTCAACACCGCAATAGTCAGCCTGGGCGTGGCGATTTCGGTAGCCGGAGCGGCTCCCTTGGCCGGGGTCACCGACTGGAAAGTCGCGATGAGCCTGTTCGGAGTCCTGGGTGTGGCGGGTTCCGTTGCGTGGGCGGCGATGGGCCGGGACGCGCCGTTCACCGGCTCGCGCCCCGCGCCCATCTCGTTGCGGCAGGCCCTGCGAGTGCTGCGTGGTCGCACGGTAGTCCTGCTGGTGCTGACCGATGCGGGGATACTGGTCCAGTACACGGCGCTGACGGGCTGGCTGCCCACCTTCTACAACGAACAGCGTAGTTTGTCATTGTCGGAAGCCGGTTTGGTTACCGGGATGCTTCCGTTCGTTGGCGTTTTCGCCGTTCTGGTCGGCGGTGTCCTGCCGCTGCGGTTCGGCGCGGCCCGCCCGATATTCGTCATATCCGGGTTGGCGGCCGGCTTGGGCGGGCTTGGCACGTTCCTGCTGCCGGGAACGACCGGAATCTACGTAGCCGCGGTGGTATTGGGATTCGGCTCGTGGTTCTACGTGCCGATGCTGCTCACCCTGCCCCTCCGGTTGGCGGACATAACTCCGCAAAGTCTGGCGGTAATCTACGGGTCGATAATGACCTTTTCGGGTATTGCAATGTTCATTGCGCCGATTCTGGCGGGCGCTTTTCGAGATGTATCGGGGTCCTTTTTGCCGGGATTTCTGATCTGCTCGGTGATGAGCTGGACGGCCTTGCTGGCGGGACTGCTGCTGCCCCGCGAGGTCACGGACGCTCCAGCGTCGCGCGAGTCATAGCAACGGCATGAGGTTCAGCGGCGAATCAGGATGCGCGCCGGCGGGTCTCGCGGACGAAAAGCACCACGCCGATGCCGGCGGCGGCGAAGAGGGTGGCGTCAACCCACAGCGCCCAGGGGAAGCCCCACAGGTCAGCGATAGCGCCAAATGCCATTGCTCCCGACACGGTGCCCACGCCGGCGAAACTGCGGAAGATGCCCAACGTAATGCCCTCCATGCCGGGCGGCGCGATGTCGGCGTAAAACACCGTGCCAGCCGGGCTGCCGAGGCCCTCCCCAATTCCCATCAAAACGCCGGATAGCAGGAGCTGCCACAGGCTGCCGGCCCACACGAAAGCGGCGATGCCGGCGCACATCAGGATCACCGACGGAATGATGGGCGATTTCCGACCGAACCTGTCGGAAAGGTAACCGGACGTCATCGTGGAGAAAAACTGAGGAAGATGGGTCAGACTGAGCCACCACCCCAGATGCTCCGGCCCAAACCCTTTGGCTTTGCCGAACAGAGGCATCACGCTGAACCGCGCTCCCTGCCGGTTGGCGACGATCATGATGGCGAACAGGCCCACGAAGATGAACGCCGGGCTGAGGATAAGGCTCAGGAACGCCCCGCGTCGCCGTTCATCCGGCGCTCCGGGCCGTGGCGCCGGTGATGCCGGCGTGTCCGTCCGGCTGGCCGGTTGCTCGCGCCAACGGGATTCGGGCAATGCGAACAGGATCAGGCCCAGGGAGATTGCTATCAGAACGGCCTGCGTGAATAGCGGTACACGCAGCCCGAAGACGGACGCCAGATAACCGCCGAGCAACGGCCCCAGGATCTGGCCGGAAAGAATGCTCAACTCCTGGGTGCTGAGTATGCGTCCTCGGGTTGCCGGCGTTGACTCGTCGCGCAGGTACACGGTAACGACCGTGGAAAAGACGTTAGCCCCCAGGCCGGACACGAACCGCCACCCGATGAGCCACCAGAAATGGAAAGACAGCGCCACCATGCTGGCGCCCAATAGGTTGACCGCGGCGCCCAGCGCTATCATTGGCCGGCGTCCGTACCGTTGGGACAGGTATCCGGCCGGCACGCCGGTGAACAGGCGTCCGGCTCCAAACAGGCCGACGGCGATGCCGACCTGGGTTGCGTTGACGTGATACTCCTGCTGGGTGAACAGCGGGAGCACCGGCCCGATGGTGCCCATGCCAAAGCTGTTCAGCGCCCCGCAGATGCTGAGCAACACCACGCTGCGGTATGTGCCCGTCACCGCCGCGGTGACGCTACGTATCATGCGAGCACGGTTCGGTCCGGAAATGGACGCGCGTTGCCGTCGCCCCTTTCACTGCCCTGGGCCCCTCCGGTCGGAGGATACGGCCCTGGAGTTAAAGGCAACCGCCCCCTCCCCTACCGGAGACGGGGGCGGTGATTTCCGGACTGTGTGCCGAGGTTACTTTACAGGCTCGGCATCCGGAGGCCGGTTGTGGATCGCCTTGGTACCCTTCTTGAAGATGCAGGTGCGGATGTTGTTCTCCAGTTCGGCCGGATCATCGACACCAGGGTAACGCTCCTGAGCCGCCGGGCTCCTGAGGTATGCGTACATTTTCTCGAGGACTTCATCTTCCGACTCCCCGGTGATGACGGTTCGGTCACGGGGGTCGGAAAGGAAGTTACTGGGCCTAGCGTAGTAAATGTCGGGCATGGTTTCCTCCTCCTTATGGCAAGGCTGCCAATTCCAAAATTGGCGGTCACAAGCAGTAGCAGATTGATACAACAAAATCCCGCGAGTTGTCAATATTATCGGGAATCCTCACCGGGTACCCATTCTGGAATTTTACGCTCCGGGGACTCGATGGAGGAAGTCCGTGAAGCCGGCCCCTGCTATACTTGGGGGCAATCTCTCAGGGTTCCGGGGAACGGCCGTCATGCAGTACGAAACAGTCATTGGATTGGAAGTCCACGTCCAGTTGGATACCCGCAGCAAGATGTTCTGCTCCTGCCCGGCGGACTACCAGACCGCCGAGCCCAACACGCGCACCTGTCCGGTGTGCCTGGGCCTGCCCGGCGCGCTTCCGGTCATCAACCGGCGGGCCGTGGAGTACACCGTGATGACCGGCCTGGCCCTCGGCTGCCGCATCCCTGAGTTCACCAAGTTCGACCGTAAAAATTATCCCTACCCGGACCTGATGAAGGGCTACCAGATTTCCCAGTACGACCTCCCCCTGGCGCTGGAGGGCTACCTGGACATCGCGGGCGACGCCGCACTGGGCCACGGCCAGCGGCGCATCGGCGTGGAGCGTGTGCACCTGGAGGAGGATGTTGCCAAGATGCAGCACTTCCCCGAGGGCGACGGCGGTGCAGGTTACTCCCTGGTGGACGTTAACCGCTCCGGCGTTCCGCTCATGGAGGTCGTCAGCAAGCCCGACCTGCGCTCACCGGAAGAAGCGCGCCAGTACCTGACCGCGCTGCACTCGATGGTCCAGTACCTCGGCGTTTCCACCGCCAATATGCAGGATGGCAACTTCCGCTGCGACGCCAACGTGAGCATCCGCCCCCAGGGTAGCCACATCTATGGGACCCGCGCCGAGATCAAAAACATGAACAGCTTTCGCTCGGTGTATCAGGCGTTGGAGTATGAGGTGGAACGGCAGCGGCACGTGATCGAAGACGGCGGCGCGGTGGTGCAGGAAACCCGGGGTTGGGTGGAGGAACGGGCGGTGACGGTGTCCCAGCGCAGCAAGGAATACGCCCACGACTATCGTTACTTCCCCGAACCGGACCTGCCGCCGCTGAACATCGGGCCGGCCTGGGTGGAGCAGTTGCAATCGGCGTTGCCGGAACTGGCGCCCCAGCGCAAAGCCCGCTTTCAGGAAGAGTATGACCTTTCCGAATACGATGCCGATCAGCTCACCGGATCGCGGGGAACGGCGGATTACTTTGAGCAAGCGGTGTCCCGGCGCGACGCCGCCTCCGGCCAACGTGAGACTGCCGCCAAAGAGGTTGCCAACTGGATATTGGGCGACCTTTCCTACCTGCTCAACCAGGACCATCTCGACATCACCGACTCCCCGGTTGCCCCAGGTGGGTTAGCCGACTTGCTAAGTCTGATAGCCGATGGCACTTTGTCAACTTCGCTGGCCAAGGCTGTGCTGGAGCAAATGTACGCCACCGGCGGCGCGGCGGCGGACATTGTGCGTGACCAGGGCTTGGCGCAAATAAGCGACACGGGCGCCATTGAAGCCGCTGTGGCCGACGCCATCGCGGCCAACCCCAAAGCCGTCGCCGACTACCTCAGCGGCAAGGAGACCGCCGCCCGCTTCCTGATGGGCCAGGTGATGCGTCTTACCAAGGGCCAGGCCCAACCGGAACTCGCCTTGCGACTGGTGCAAGAGGGGCTGGAAGCGCAAAAGCCCTAGCGTGATAGAATGGCCGCCGGAGAACTGATATGAGCTTGCTCAACGTCGCGCAAATAGTGGTTTCCATCATACTGGTGCTGCTCATCCTGTCCCAGGTGCGGGAGGCGGGCAGCGGAATGTTCGGCAGCGCTCAGAACACGATTCGCACTCGCCGGGGGCTGGAACGGACGATGTTCCAATTGACCGTCGCGCTGATCGTGGTCTTTCTGCTGGTTTCCGTCCTGAGCGCCCGTTTCACCGGCTCGTAGCCGCCGTGTGGTGGGACGAGGGGCGGCTCCATGGATATTTTCAACACCGAGTTCCTGGAGACGCTCAAAAACGTCGCTATCATAGTCGGTGTAGTGTACGCGCCATTGCTCCTCGCTAACGGCGTTATGGACGCGATTATCAAGTTCCGACAGCTGACTGGACGGGACAAATGAAGGCGCTCAAATTCATTGCCTATAGCTGGCCGGCGTTCATCGCCCATAACTGGCCGGCGCTCATCATCGCGGTTATCTTTATCGCTTGGTTCTTCTTTGTGGGTGAGCTGTTCAGCAGAGAATGTCCTTACATCCCCCCGGAACGGATAACCCCGATGTACTGCGATGTTTTCTTCTGGTGGCGCTGGTTTGACTGACCAGCCGCCGGCCGGCCGATGAGTGCGCCGCCCGTCGTCCTCGTCACCGATTTTGGCCTCGCCGATGCCTACGTGGGCGTGATGCGCGGGGTCATGTCATCTATCAATCCAAGCGCCGCTGTGATTGACCTCACCCACGGTATCGGCCCGCAGGATGTGCGGCACGGCGCGGTGGTTCTGGCGGACGCATTCCGTTATTTTCCGGCGGGCAGCATCTTCGTTGCAGTGGTCGATCCTGGCGTGGGAACCGACCGCGCTGCCATCCTGCTGGAAACCCCCAACGCCCGTTTCGTGGCTCCGGATAACGGCCTGTTGACCCTGGTATGCCGCGCCTACGACGGGGCCTTTGGGGACTCCGACCGCGCGGAGTTGGTCCCACTCCCGGATGGCTGCCGCGCCTGGCGTCTTACCAATTCCGATTATTGGAAGCACCCGGTGAGCGCCACCTTTCATGGGCGCGATGTCTTTGCTCCGGTGGCGGCGCATCTTTCGCGAGGCGTTTCGCCCGAAGCGCTGGGCGAGCGGGTGGCGTCAATAACCGCCCTGGCCCTGCCCACGCCAATGTCGGAGGGCAACGTCGTCAGGGGGCAGGTCATATACGCGGACGGTTTCGGGAACCTGGTGACTGACGTCACTGCCGACATCCTGGCCAGAATGGGCGCCACCCCCCAGGAGCCACGGGTGACCGTCAGCATAGCCGGGCACAACGTCGCCGGACTGTCCCGCACGTTTCACGATCCGCCGGGAGAGGGATTGCGCGCTCTGCTCGGCAGCCACGGCCGGCTCGAAGTCGCAATGGTGGACGGCAGCGCGCGGGCTGTACTCGGCGTGGCGAGCGGCGCATCGGTGATGGTCGAGGTCGTTGGGACCGCTTGACGGGCTGCCTTGACAAGGGCCGGCCGCCAATTTAGCATCGCGGCACTGGTTTCAGGGCCGGCCGGCCCGAACCGTTCCGAATCAGAACTGAACACGGGGACTTTGCGAGAGGTAGATTATGCTGGCGATTGTTGGTGGGACACTGATAGACGGCTCCGGTGGGCCGGTGGTCGAAAACGCTGCGGTACTCATCGATGGCGACCGCATCGTCGAGGCGGGCCCGCGGGCGTCGGTGCCCATTCCTGAAGGCGCTGAGGTGCGCGACGCCAGCGGGCAGACTATTATGCCGGGCCTGATTGACGTGCATGACCACCTGGCCTCCGGCGGGTACGGTCTCACCGGGCGCTGGGGGATGGACGAACCGCTGTCCCTGTCCAACATCAGGACGGCCCAGGTCATCGAGGACACACTGGCGGCCGGTTACACCACGGTGCGCGACGCCGGCGGTCTGGACGCCGGTTTCAAGATGGCCGTGGAGGAGGGCATCATCAAAGGGCCCAGGCTGATTGTGTCGGTCAACATAATGTCTCCCACCGGCGGTATCGAGGACAAGGTCAGCGGCAGTGGCCACCGCAAAGTTATACTGGGACACGACCCGCTGTCGCCCGACGGCGTGGCCGATGGTGTGGAGGGCGTACGGGCCAAGGTGCGGGAGTTGGTGCGCTGCGGGGCCGACCAGATCAAGTTTGCCACCACTGGCGGAGCGTCCGGCCGGCCCGGGAATGGTCCGCTGGACCAGGCTTATGCCTTCGACGAGGCCAAAGCCCTGGTTGATGAGGCCGCCGCCATGGGTCGGAGCACCCTGTGCCACGCGGTGGGCGGAACCGGCCTGCCCAGCGCCATCCGGGCGGGCGCCGGCTCCATAGAACACGGCTGCTACCTGGCCACCGACCCGGATATGCTCAAGATGATGGCCGACCAGGGAACCTTCTTCACGCCCACGTTTGAGGTGTACGACTTCCACAGCACCGTCAGCGCTCCGCACATCAAGGTGCGCGCCCAGGCTTTGATGGACATTCACATCACCAGCGTAGAGCTCGCCATCAAGGAAGGCGTGCGCATCGTCGCCGGCACCGACGCCGGCGGTTTCGTCCACGGGGACAACGCCCGCGAGCTGGAGTTGATGGTGGAAAAGGGCATGAGCAATATGCTGGCCATCCAGGCCGCCACCGGCTACGCCGCCCAATGTTGCGGCATTGGCAAAGATGTCGGCACCATTGAAGTCGGCAAGCAGGCGGACATCCTGGTGGTGGACGGCGACCCGCTTCGCAACATATCGGTGCTCCGCGACCGGGAGCGGCTGATGCTGATAATGAAGGGCGGCGACGCTTACAGCGACCGGCTGCCCGTGTTGGAGCTGCAGCCGGCGTAGCGCCGGGCGCTATGCACTATGGTGAGGACCGCGAGCGGATCTCGTAACGAACCAAAAGGGCGAATCACCGTTCGCCCCTACTGATTGCCAGATGCAGTTCCATGTGCTGACGCTGTTCCCGGAAGCGTTTCGGTTCATTACCGATTACAGCATATTGGGGCGCGCGGTGCAGAGGAGTCTGGTGGCGGTCACCGCCACCGATATCCGCCAATTTGCGACGGACCGGCACGGGACCGCCGATGACTACCAATTCGGCGGCGGGCCGGGGATGGTGATGAAACCGGAGCCGGTGTTTGCCGCCGTTGACCACGCACTGGAAACCATACCCGCCGGGGACCGGGAAAAGGCGCCCATTGTGTTGACCTCGCCCCAGGGCCGCACTCTAAATCAGGGATTGGTTGACGAACTTGCTGCCGCGCCGGCAATCATCATCATCTGCGGGCACTACGCCGGCGTGGACGAAAGGATACGCCAGGGCCTGGTTACGCACGAGGTGTCCATCGGCGACTACGTGCTGACCGGCGGCGAGCTGGCCGCTATGGTGATTGTCGACTCCGTTTCGCGGTTCGTTCCCGAAGTGGTCGGTTCGGAGGAAAACGTGAGGGAGGACAGCATCACGTCCGGTCTGTTGCAACATCCCCTGTACACCCGACCCGCCGAGTTTCGGGGTATGAGCGCGCCGGACGTTTTGCGCTCGGGCAACCATGCGGAGATCGAGCGATGGCGGCGGCGGCAATCGTTGCAACGCACGCTCCAAATGCGGCCCGACTTGTTGGAATCCGCTCCTCTAACCAACTCCGACCGGATCTTCCTGGCCGGGTTGGGTTGGCAAGGGGAGAACGGTTGAAATGACCGTGTATAGAAGAGATTTTCGGTTCGGCACCCCGGTTCGGGTGCGCTGGCAGGAGTGCGACGCCCAGGGCATCGGGTTCAACGGCAGCTATCTGGGCTGGCTGGAAGTGGCACAGTCCGAATACTTCAGGAACCTGGGGTTCAGCATTTATCGCGTGGCGGCGGCGGGTTACTTTGACAGCGCGGTGGTCAAGGTAACCATTGAGTACAAAGCGCCGGTACGGGTTGACGAGATGCTGGATTTGCGGGCGCGGGTGTCGCGAATCGGAAACACCAGTCTCACGCTCGAGGTGGCAATATTCCCGGAGGGAGACGACGGCGACAGCCCGGCGCTCACCACCATTGAGTCGGTGTACGTGGGCTTCCACGCCGACACGGGCGGAACCCGAAGAGTTCCCGACGACATCCGTGCCTTGGTGGAGCGATGGGAAGGAACCGGAGAGGTGATACCTCTAGCCGATTTTCCAGAGTTGGCGGCGGCGGAAGGTTAGACCACGGCGTTGGTTTGGTTCGGTCAACCGCGACCCTGGGAAATCTAGACCATGAACACCGGCGCGTCGTCCCGGTTGATGCGCGTTTCGCCCGCGATGCCGTCCCGAATGTGCTTGGGCAGGCTGAACATGGCGGCGTGGCTTTCGCCGTCGTAATGCCGTAAGGGGCGGGTGAGGCGTTCCGCCACACGGCGGTCGATTTCGTCCGGAGTCAACATTGGCAACGGATTTGCGGAGGCCATGGTGAAACCCCAAATGGTGATGAACGACGGGACGTGAACGTGATACGGGCGGGCGTGAGCGAAGGTGCTTTCCAACGTCTTGTAGATGGTGGTAAAGCACTCATGGAGACTGAGAAACCCGGCTGGCCCGGACTGTGTCACCAGAATGCCGCCCGGTTTCAATCGGGCCCGGGCGATGTTGTAATATTCCTCGGTGTAGAGCAGGTACGCCGGGCCACCCTCCAGGGGATCCACCAAGTCCATTATCATCACGTCGAACTGCTGGCTGCTGGTCTCGAGGTATTTGCGGGCGTCGTCGAAGACCAGGTTGTTCCGGGGATCATCAAACGCCCCCTGGTGGTGTTGCGGAAGATGCTGACGGCATAGGTCAACCACCTGTTGATCCAGGTCCACCATGACCACCTCTGCAACGGTGCGGTGCGCCAGGGTTTCGCGAAGGGTGCCGCCTTCGCCGCCGCCACCGATGAAAACCCGTTTGGGATCGGGATGCAGCAACAACGCCGGATGCACCAACGTCTCGTGGTAGATGTGCTCGTCCCGCTCAGTGGATTGGGTCTTGCCGTCCAACAGCAGGCTGCGGCCGTACACCGCAGAGTGCACCACCTCCACGCGCTGAAACCCGGTATGGCCGGAATAGAGCACGTCATCGACCTTGAGCATAATCGCCAGGTCGGGCATTACGGTTTCAATCACCCACTTCCCGGTGATTTCTTCCATCGGGTAACTGGCCACGAAAACACCTATTGGTAGATAAAATGCTGAGAAACGGTAGCTGACCCTGTCGTGGGCCAGTCTTCAGGTTGCCGATTGTCCCGGCTCAAGTTGCAGCAAGCGTCGGTTCAGGTATGCGCACCCTGCAATTCGGCTACGCGAGCGCCGCCGAAGCCGCGCCGGATTTGCGTAATCTCCGGGTCTTGGCAACGGAGCGCATCGATGATGACTGCGGCGGCTCGTTCCGGCATCGTATGATCGCCGCAAGTAAAAACGTCCGCCGCCGCGTATCCGTGCTCCGGCCAGGTGTGGATGGAGATGTGAGATTCGGCGATGGACAAGATACCCGTTACGCCTTGAGGCGCGAACTGGTGAAATGACTCTCCGACTACATGCGCGTCCACGGCCGCCGCCGCGCGCAATAATTCCTGGCGTATGTAACCAAGATCGTCAAGCAGTTGAGGGTCACAATCTCTGAGTTCCAGCAGCAAATGAGTGCCTAGTACATTCAATCACCCTTTCCTCCGTATGGATTGCGCTCCGCCGGCCGGTACTGATGCCATAAGGCGGTTTTGCGCGGGAACAGCGAGCGATGATTTTACCCAAACTCGCTCTTCTGCACAAGCGTAGCACGGTTGGCGCGTGGTTACCATAAGGCGTATTCTCAGATGGGTACCCAGTTCGTCGCAGCGAGGACCGTGCGACGCCGCAATCCCGCTGACGGAGAGGCGGTTCGTCCGGTGGCGAGATTGCCGCGCTTCGCTCGCAATGACAGTTTGGGCGAAAGCGGGTGCGCGTCGGCGATGACAACTTGATTGACAGCAGCAATGCAAGGGAATAGCATTGTCTCAGTGGTCGTGCTACACGGGGAGCTGGCGGTGCCCTGAACCCGCAACCCGCCACAGCGGGGTGGAATTCCTCCCTTCGGCAAGGCGCAAGGGCCAATTTCCCAGGGAGTGGCGCTGACAGCCGGGTCCCACGCGACGTAGGCTCGCGAACCCCGCCAGGGCTTGACGGCAGCAACGGTAAGCGATGTCCCGCGGGCGCCGTGGGAGTGCCTAGCTTGAGCCAATCCCGAGGATATGCCCCCAGGCTGTAGTCAACGGTAGGTGCTCGGCCACTTGTTTGTGTGGTTCGCCGACCCCAACCCCAGCTTGGAAGTGCCCCTGAATTCGATATGCCACCTGCCGCCACCGAATTTCCGGCCGCGCGCCGGCCGCGCAAGTCGCTCGGCCAGCACTTTCTGACTGATAGCAGGGTTGCCAACCGTATCGTTGCCGCGGTGGACCCATCCGAATCGGACGTGGTTTTGGAAATCGGGCCTGGCACCGGGATTCTCACCCGGCGGATGGTGGAACGGGCCGGCCGGGTCATTGCGGTGGAACTGGATCCCAGGCTCGCCGACGAACTATCGGCAAGGTTGGGTGATCCCCACAATCTTAGCGTGCATTGCGACGACGCGCGCGGGGTTGACATCACAAGACTGGTTGGCCGGGAAACCCCGTACAAGGTGGCGGCGAACTTGCCCTACTACGCGGCGTCTCCCATCGTGCGCCGGTTCCTGGAAGCGGAGCGGTCGCCGGAGGCGATGGTGGTGATGGTCCAACGTGAGGTCGCCGATGCGATGACCGCCGCCCCGGGTTCCATGACGATCCTTTCAGTCGCCACGCAGTTCTACGCGGCGCCGTCGGTGGTGGTCCAGGTCGGCCCCCGTTCGTTTCGCCCACCGCCCAAGGTGTCATCTACGGTTGTGAAGCTAGCCGTGCGCTCCGTGCCCGCCGCTCAGGTGCCCGACACCGCGGAGTTCTTCGCCCTGGTGCGTGCCGGTTTCAGCGCGCCCCGCAAGACGCTGCGCAACTCGCTGATGCAGGGAACCGGAGCCCCGGCAGATCAAGTCGCCGCGACGCTGCGGGACGTGGGCATTGATCCGCAGCGAAGACCGGCGACGCTCACCATTGCGGAGTGGGCCGCGCTAGACGCTGGTTGGCCCGACGATGCTCCGCGCCGCCGTCCCCAGTAATTTCTCTGTTAGAATCCAGTGATGGAATCCAGGGGATTGCAAATCCCGGCCTACGCCAAGGTCAATTTGACGTTGGAAGTCACTGGACGGCGGGATGATGGTTACCACAACGTAGCCACCGTCCTGCAAACAGTGGACTTGGCGGATAAGCTGACCCTGCTGGTCTCCGACGAGTTGGCGGTCGAGTGCGATGATCCGTCTTTGTGCGGCGAGGACAATATCGCGTGGTCGGCGGCGATGAGGTTGGCGGAATGCGCCGGTGTCGAACCCCGGGCACGGATCCGCATCGCCAAACAAATTCCCGTTGCCGGAGGCTTGGGTGGCGGGTCCGCCGACGCGGCGGCAACACTGCTGGGATTGAACCGGCTTTGGGGACTAAATTTGCCCGAGCGCGAATTGACGAGCATAGCGGCTGAGCTGGGATCTGACGTGCCGTTTCTGCTGTTCGGAGGCACTGCGTTGGGCTTGGGCAAAGGGGATGAACTTTCCCCGCTGCCGGCGTTGCCCCAAGTTGACGTGTTGTTGGCAGCTCCGGCGGAAACCATCGCGGCCAAGACCTCGACGATGTACCGGGCGTTGACGGCTGATGACTATACCGACGGTTCCCATACTCGTGGCGTCGCCACCGGGTCGGGCTTTAATGCCTTGACCTCAGCCGACTGCCGGAATGCCTTCGAGCGGGCGGCCAAAGCAATCTTTCCTGGACTGGCAGACGTATGGGAAAGAGTGGCGGCGACTGCATCGCATCCGCCACGTCTGTCGGGGGCGGGCCCGGCGCTGTTCTGCCTGCCGTCCTCCGAAAGTGAACGTATCAGGGTTGCCGACGCCTTGCAGGGCACGGGCGCGACGACGTACCTTGTGCGGACGATCATTCCTCCGAAATTCGGAGGTGTAGAAGCAATTGACTGACCAGGGAGATACCACGCACCGATGGACATTCTAGCGGTACTCAGCATCCCATTCGACCCGGACATCATCCGGACCGCCGGGTTCATTTTGTCCTGGCACGGCTTCTTTACGTTTGTGGCGGTGGCGGTGGCCGTGTATCTCACGTGGCGGTGGGGACGCAAGGACGGGTTGGATGGCGACGCCATCCTGTCAGTGGCGACGTGGTGCATAATCGGGGGCATAATCGGGGCCCGCATACTCCACGTCATCGATTTCTGGGATGACGTTTACCAGTACAACCCGGTGCGCATCATCTATTTTTGGAATGGCGGCATCGCCATTTTCGGCGCATACCTCGGTGGGTTCGCTGGCGGAGCTTTGTATATCACCCTCCGCAACGCTCCCGGGCTGAATCGCTTCTGCGATAATCCCGGCTTCCGCTGGACCGGGATGCACCGTCCCTTCGCGAATATCCCACCGGTGTCCCACCTGGCGGATATTGCGGCTCCCGCTCTGCTCATCGCATTGGCCATCGGCCGCATCGGGGACGTAATCAACGGCGAGCACTGGTCGAGCTTCTCTGATTTGCCCTGGGCCTGGGTGTACACCAACCCTGATAGCCTGGGATACGGTCGCCCGGCGTCTCATCCCGCGGTGGCCTATGAGTTGATTTTCTGCCTGATCTGGGCCGGGGTGCTGTGGTGGTTGCGAGATCGCATCCGGCCCCGGGGGATGTTGTTCGCGCTATTCTTTGCCGGCTATTCGGCGGGCCGCTTTTTCATATCATTCCTGCGCCAGGAACAAAACACCTACGTTTTCGGTTTCAACGAAGCACAGTTGGTCGCGCTCGCCGTAATGCTGGTGACGGTGCCGTTGTTGATATATCGGGGACGCCTGGTGCGTCCAGCCCGCAGAACGGAGCGGGATCCGGCGCCGGACGCGGAAGGATCGTAGGGACGGGTCGGCAAATCTGACATCACGGCGTAGCCAGCGCTCGCGCGAAAATCGGCCCCAGTTCAACCGCCACGCCGGGCATTGCCTCCGAAAGCAGGGTGTCCTGAACGGTGAACACTCGGAGGGGAGTTAAGTCGGTTCCACCGCCGGCGTAGATTGCCACCGTGGCGGCGTCCAGATCTACAACCCAGACTTCCTTGACGCCGGCGTTGAGATAGACGGGCAGCTTGTTGTTGAGGTCGTGACGGCGCGTGGAGTCGGAGAGTATTTCAACCACCACGTCGGGCGCGCCGGTGATGCCCGAACGCTCAAGGAGATGGCGCCGTTGGGCGGACACGAACAGCAGGTCGGGCTGGTAAGTGTTGAACAGGTCGATATGCACGTCATAGGGCGCGATGACGATTCGCCCGATTCCGAGCGCATTTACCTGTGTCAGCAAGAGTGCGGCCAATTCCAAGAGAAAGTCCTGATGGGGTAGGATAGCACCGGACATTTCAACCAGCTCTCCGTTGATAAGTTGGTAGCGGGGGCCGGTGTTCTCCGGCGGCGTCATCGCCACGTAGTCCGCGTTGGTCAGCCTGGCGCGGGGATTCGCTTTGGGCTGGGTCATGGGAGCGCCTCCTTCTGACTGCTGTGGCCAATTATACGGCCGGCCGGAGATCGTCGATCCTGAGGTAAGTGCGCCGCTCGCCCCGGTAACTGTCCTCGGCCATCTGGAACGCTATGTCCACCGCGTCATAGCCTCCCCAATTGCCGGGGTGGTTCCAGGCCAGGGCGTCGATGCTGCGGCCTCCGCTGCTGATTTGCAGTTTGAGGTGCTGACTGTTCGCGCCGACATATCCCCATTTGTCAACGTGGGCGCGACGTGTCAGGTAACGCGGCGTGGGATTGTCCTTGCCAAAGGGTTCCAGCTGGGCGCACAACTGCGCCAAGTCGGGATTCAGCAACTCGTCCAAAGACCCTTCGGCGTGGATCTCCAACGTTGGTTCTGGTCCAAACAATCCCATCTCGGCGTTGGCAACGGCTGTCAAACGATCCACCACGGATTGAAAATCCCGGTCGTTGACGGTGAACCCGGCAGCGGCCCGGTGCCCTCCGTACCGCACGAGCAGATCGTCGCACTGGGCGATAGCGTCGATGAGGCTAAATTCCCCGGCGCTCCGGGCGCTGGCCACGAGATGATCGGAGTCCGCGCGAGCCAATGCTACCGAAGGGCGGTTGAACATTTCGGCGAGGCGTCCCGCCACCAGTCCGTTGATGCCCGGCGTATAGACGTCATCATGGGTGATGATGATGGCCGGCAGCCGGTCGTGAGCGAGCACCTGGTTGACGGCGATTTCGAAGGCGCGGGCCGTCAGTTCCCGCCGGCGCACGTTGTATTGCTCCAGTTGGGCAGTCAATCGCTCCCCTTCCCTCTGATCCCTGGTCAACAGCAACTGCAATGAGGTATCCGGGTGGGCCATGCGCCCGGAGGCGTTGAGGCGCGGCGCGATCTGGAAGGAAACATGCTCAGCCCTGATGGTTTTCCCTTCCAGGTTGACCCGCCGGAGCAGCGCGCGAAGACCGGGACGCTGCGTATCGGGCAGGAACGATAGTCCGCGCTGCACTATAAAGCGGTTCTCATCGCGTAGCGGCACCAGGTCGGCCACGGTGCCCAAGGCTGCCAATTCCAGCAGCGACGGGTCGGGAGCCTGTCCCAGGTATTCCAGGAGGGCGGACGCCAGTTTGTAGGCGATGCCGGCCCCGCACAGCTCGAGGAAAGGGTACCGGTTGCCCGGCATCCGGGGATTGACGATAGCCACGGCGTCGGGGCTTTGCGGAGGCGGAACGTGGTGGTCGGTGATGATCACGTCGGCGCCGCGCCCCGATGCCAGGCGGACTTCGTCGGCGTTGCTTACGCCACAATCCACCGTTACGATTAGCGAGGCTCCTTGCGCTACCAACCTTTCGACGGCTCCGGCAGTCATACCGTGGCCTTCCGCCACCGGATCAGGAAGGTAGGGGATGACGCGACAACCCACGCGGTCCAGCGTTTCGCTCAATATCGCCGTGCCCGTGATGCCGTCAACGTCAAAGTCGCCGAATACTGCCACGGTTTCGCCCGTGCGGGCGGCGGCGGCCAGACGCGGCAGGGCTTCATCTACGCCGGCCAATAAACCGGGAGAATACGGGGCGCCCGGTGGGTTTAGGAAACGCTGTAAACTTGTAGCATCGCTGATGCCACGAGACAGCAGCAATTGGACGGCAGGAGCCGACAAATTCGCGGGAAGCCGATGCCCGTTCACCGGCGGCGGCAAAAGCCACCGCTTGGGTGGCGGTTGGAGCTGCCCGGATGTTGGGACCGGAGATGTCACAAATCAGGACGGGTCAGGACTAATACCGAGTTATGCCCGCCGAACCCGAAAGAATTGCTGAGCACTACGTTCAACTCCGCGGCTCGGGCCGTGTTGGGAACGTAGTCCAGGTCGCATTCTTCGTCGGGTTCGTCCAGGTTAATGGTCGGCGGCATCAAACCCTGCCGTATCGCCATGATGCACAACACGGCTTCCAAAGCTCCCCCGGCGCCCAGCAAATGGCCGGTCATGCTCTTGGTGCTGCTTACTGGGATCCGATAGGCGTCGTCGCCCAACGCCAGTTTGAGCGCTTTGGTCTCGTGCCAGTCGTTGAGCGGGGTAGATGTGCCGTGGGCGTTGAGGTAATCCACGTCCTCAGCCGCCAAGCCTGCCGACGCCAGCGCGGCGGTTACGGCTGCGGCCGCGCTCTGCCCGGTTGGATTCGGCTCAGTGAGGTGGTGAGAGTCGCTAGTCGCGGCATAACCGCGCAATTCAGCAATGGGTTCCGCGCCTCTGGCCGCGGCGTGCTCCACGCTCTCCAACACCATCACCGCTGAACCCTCCGCCAGCACGAACCCGTCGCGGTGCCGGTTGAATGGCTGGCTGGCTCTTTGCGGATCGTCATTCTGGCGGGAAAGGGCGCGCAGTGCGTTGAAACCGGCCACGCTCAACGGCGCGATGGGCGCCTCCGCGCCGCCGGCCAGTACGACCTCCGCCTTGCCATGGCGAATCAAGTCCCAACCGGTACCGATAGCATCGGCCCCGCTGCTGCAGGACGACGTTATGCAGTAGTTCGCCCCCATGGCTCCGGTGACCATTGATACTTGGGCGGAACCCATGTCGGCCAGCATCATGGGTATGAGAAACGGCGTTACTCGGCGGGGACCCCGTTCCAACAGCACCTGGTGCTGTTCCGTCAGGGTACTGATGCCACCGATGCCGCTCCCGATGACCGCGTGGACGCTGTAGCGGTTCATTTCACGGGGGTTGAGGTCTGCCTGGCGGCAAGCTTCCTGGGCGGCCACGGCGGCAAACTGGGCGAACCGATCCATCCGTCGCGCTTCTTTGCGGTCCAGATAGGTTTCGGCGTCGAACCCCTTGACCTCGGCGGCGAAGCGGGTGTCGAATGCTTCGGCGTCGAACCCGGTGATGTAGTCGATGCCCGACCTTCCGGCAGCAATTCCGTTCCAACTGTCGGATACGTTAAGTCCCAGCGGGCTGACCATTCCCAGGCCCGTTACCACCACCCTGCGGTCGGAGACCCCGTTACCGGTCATGTCATCTCGCCTGTTTTGGGTTGCGCCGCTGGCTCGCCGTTTCGAGCACGCCGTTCAGCATTTCCGTAACTTCGTTCACCCGCGTTGAAATGTTGCTAGCGACGTCTTTGCTCCCGCTGTCCGCGCGTTCCGCATAAACGCGGAGGGCGTCCGACGCTTCGTTAATGTGCGTGCGAAGGTTGTCCATGAAGTCCGAGCCCATGTTAGACAGCGGCTGACTGACCGACCGAAGCGTGTCCGCCAACTCGGTCACCCGTTGGTTCAAGTTTTCCCCAAACTCCTTGCCCGACTGCTGAACCTCATGGGACCAACTGCGCATCGTTTCGGTAGCTTCCGACAAGTCCTGCACGCTCCGGGCCTGACGCAATCGGTAGTTCCCCAAGATGCGGAAGATCCGGCCGTACAGCGCGTCGATTGACGTCAATTTGGCGCTGTACCGGTCGAAGAGGTCGCGGCTTTCCGCCATGGTCCAACGGTCATCCTCGTGCACCAACTGCCGGCCGGTGTAAAGCTCATAGGGCCGCATCTCGCCTTCCTGCAGTAGGTCACCTTCGCCGTTGAGAGGTTTCAGGCTCCAGTTGGACGTGGCCGGCAGAGGGGTCAACAGGTTTGCTGTCTGGTAGCGGCTGTGCTGGGTTACCCAATCCGCCAGCGTCATGATGGATTCTTCGGTGTCGTAGGGCAGGCCGATTATGGTCATTGCGACTACCGAAAAGCCCTTTTCGTTCAGGTGGACCAGGTCCCGCTCCATTTGGCCGGGTTCCTGCCGCTTGCGGACCGCGGCGAGGCTCTCGGCGTTGTTGGATTCTACACCCAGGTACAGCATCTTGACGTTGGCGTCCAACAGGGCATCCGCCAACTCGTCGTCCTGCCCGATTTCGGCTCGAGCCTGACAAATCATGTTCATGGAATCGGTGCGCCCCATCCAACCCTGCAACCTTTCCAATCGCTCGTTGCGGAACTTGACCGCCCGCAACGGCGGTGTATGCAAGTCGTCGGAGATAAACACGTTGAACTTGCCGTTACGGCCGGTGTGAATGAGACCATCTGCGGCCAGATCTTCCAACTGTTCCAGCCGCTTGAATTCGGTTTCCCGGTCGATCAGCCGATAACCGAGAAACTGCTGGATAACCTGACAATAGGAGCAGTTTTCGGTGCAGCCCCGCACCGTTTCCAGCACGGCGCCGGCCATGGGGTTTGCCGGAGACAATCCCCGGATGGACCGGAAATCGGGAAGAGAAACGAAATCGGGAGCAACCAGACCTTTGCGCCGGGTCTGCACCAATTGCCCATCCCGTATGAACGAAATACCGGCCACCCGTTCCAGGTAGGTGTACTTGCGATCGTCCCGCCAGGTCAGCAGGATGTCGCACAGTTGACCGATGATGTCCTCGCCTTCCCGGTTCACGATGACGTCAAAACCGCCCCGGCCAATGGCTTCTTCGGGCAACGGACTCATCTGAGGGCCGCCGCCGAGGATAATCAAGTCGGGATGGTATTGCCGTGCCTCTCTCGCGATCTCGTATGCCCGCGGCGTTTCGTTGATCA
This sequence comes from Dehalococcoidia bacterium, assembly GCA_965197635.1. Taxonomy (GTDB): domain Bacteria; phylum Chloroflexota; class Dehalococcoidia; order Lucifugimonadales; family UBA3495; genus Bin87. Next base: position 381,097 of record CBDANN010000007.1, on the reverse strand, counting down.
GCGAGGTGATCATCAGGATATCGACGCCGTCCAAGTTTTGGTTCGGGTCCATGCGACCCAGGCGATCTTCAAACCAGATGTCCCGCTCGTACACGTAGGGGCCGTCCCACTGGGCGAGGGCTCCCGACAGGAACAACATACCCTGTCGCGGGATGGCGATGTACTCGAAGTTGCCGCCGGCCGATGCCGGCTGCACCATCATGACTCGGCGGGTGCGGTCGCCCTTGGGTTGAATGGAAACGGGCGAAACGGTGGCAGGCGTGCCGTCAAATTTATTATCGAGCAGTTCAATAACGCTCATTTAGCTCACGTACTCCAATGCCTGTGGACCGGGAGCGGCTCGTTAGGTTTCTACCACACTTTTGAGGCCATTATACAACATGGCCTCAAAACCGGGATAGGCTCCCGCAAGACGGATGACGCAATTAACGGGCCCGGAAGTGGGGGATGATATCTTTCGCTATTACTTCAAGATGCCGGCGCCGGTCTTCTTGCGGGGCGGCGATGCTGAATACGATGTATCGCGCGCCGGCATCAATATATTCCTGCAGTCGCTCGATACACGTTCTGGGGGTTCCCAAGAGGCAATATCTTCGCACGATGTTGATGAATTCGCCGCCGTACAAGTACTGATTGCCCAGCGATTCCGCGGCAGTGCGAGCGGCCTGTTCTTCCGTGGGCGCCAGGGTGATGTAGGGGAAGAATGCCCATTGGAAACCCGACATATCCCGCCCCTCATTTGCGGCAAAGGCGTTGATTTTGGTTACGCTGTCGCGGTAGCGGTCCGGGCTGTAGAAGTAGGGAAGCCAACCGTCGCCGTAGCGCACGGCGCGGCGCATCGCAGCATCGCGACGGCCAGCGACCCAGACCGGGGGATGTGGCTGTTGGGTGGGTTTCGGGTTGATGGCGGCTTCATCCAGCGTGTAATGACGACCCTCAAGTGTGACGGAATCTTCTGTCCACAGCCGGCGCAGGCCATCCAGGCATTCGTCGGTCCGGCGTCCCCGCCCCCGGATGTCGATGCCGGCGTTTTCGTACTCCATGGGGAACTCGCCGCCCACACCGATCCCCAGCGTCAACCGTCCGCCGGAGGCGATGTCGAGCGTCGCCGTCATCCGCGCCAGCATCAGAGGGTGATAGAAAGGGGCGAGCGCCACGGAAGTCAGCATCCGCATCCGCTCGGTGGCGCCGGCCGCCACCGCCAGCAGGGGCAGCGCGGCGTGGGTTGGCCCCGGCGGCCGGCCCCTCATGAAATGCTCGCCGGCCCCCATGTATTCGAAACCCAATTCTTCCATGAGCCGCGCCTGCTCCACGGTACGATGGGCCGGCAACGCCATGCTTGCTCCAAAATGGAGACCTTCTTTTTCCTCGGAATTTCGGGCGGGTGCAGCCATTACCATGTTCCAAACAAAGTGGATAAATTTATTCGCTACCTGAGAAAGCCGCCGTATTGTACGACACCGGAACCAGCAGGTAAAACGTCCGGCGATGATATACTTGTAGAGCAATGATCTTGGGGATTTTCATACGGCCTGCTGAGCATCATCATGACCGTTCTGGTAACAGGAGCTACTGGCTTTTTGGGCCGCCGGGTCGTAGAGCGCTTGCTGGACGCAGGGCACCCCGTAAGAGCCATGGTGCGCCGCCCGGGGAGCGAGAGCGTTTTTGCGACTCCGCCCACCGAAGTTTGCTACGGCGACGTCACCGATCCCAACGCGCTGACCGAAGCCTGTCGCGATATCTCAGAGGTTATCCATCTGGTGGCGGTCATTCGCGGTGGCAGGAAACAATTCGACACCATCAACCGGCAAGGTACCGCCAATGTGGTGGCCGCCGCCAAAGAAGCGGGATCAGTTCGCCACTTCATACACGTTAGCGCCGTTGGCGCGGCCAACACCCCGCACCTGCACTATCTTTACTCCAAGTGGCAGGGTGAACAGGAAGTGGTCGGGAGCGGCCTGCCCCACGTCATCATCCGGCCTTCACTGATGTTCGGTCCCGGCGACGAATTCACAATGGCAGTGGCCGCCCTGGTTCGAGCGATGCCGGTTACCCCGATAATCGGTTCCGGGAACAACCGGCTGCAGCCCATCCACGTGGATGACGTTGCGCGCTGCGTCAGCCTGTCGGTGATTGGGAATATCCGTGGTAACCAGACCTTGGCCATCGGAGGCCCCGAGCGGCTGTCATACAACGAGATTGTCGGCATCGTGGCCAGGTCGATGGGGGCCAAACGGCTGCGAGTGAATGTTCCGCTGTGGAAGATCCGGCCCCTGGTGGCGGCGATGGACGTGCTGCTACCCCGTGCGCCCATCAACCGTGCGATGTTGCAGTTGGTGACTCTCCGCAATGTGGCCGAGACGGATTCGGTAGAGCGAACCTTCGGTTTTCGGCCTCGCCCGATGGCTGGCAACCTGGACCATTTGCAAGACGTCACCTTCGGCCAAGCGTTGCGCCTGAACCTGGGGTTGTCGCCGCGCGGTTAGCGCTCACCATGTCCACATCTTACGAAGACGCGATTGCCCGCCTCTTGTCCCTGGTGGACCACGAACGCCGGGAGCCGGCTCAGCCGCGTCAGAAGCGAATCTACGACCTGCGGAACATCGCGCGCCTGTTGGAGCGGATGGGCAACCCCCAGCGAAGACCCGGCGTTGTTCACATCGCCGGCACTAAAGGCAAGGGCAGCACGGCGGCAATGGTGGAGTCCATGCTGCGAGCGGCGGGGTACTCCACCGGTTTCTATTCGTCGCCGCACCTGCACTCGTTTTGCGAGCGCATCCGGCGGGACGGCAAACCCGTCTCTCCCCAGCGGTTCGCCGAGCTGACCGACAGCGTGTGGCTGCACCACGTCGCCAATGCTGCAGACCCGTCCGCCGGGCCGGCCACGCTGTTTGAATACCTTACAGCCATGGCGTTTCAGTGTTTCGCCGAGGATGCAACCGACGCCAGCGTAATCGAGGTGGGCTTGGGGGGACGGTTGGACGCCACCAACGTGGTAACTCCTGCGGTGAGCGTCATCACGCCCGTTAGCCTGGATCACACCGCTATTCTTGGCGACACCATCGGGGAGATTGCCGCCGACAAAGCCGGCATCATCAAAGCCGGCGTTCCGGTGGTGGTGGCGCCGCAGTTCGATGAAGCGCGGGACGCGATCCGATGCGCCGCTACTCAACAGTCCGCGCCCGTTACATGGGTCGGCGATGACATAACCTGGCAGGCCGCACCCAACGGCGTTGACGGCCAGTGTTTGGCGATACACGGTCGCTGCGACACCTATGAGGCGCTCTTGCCGCTGTTGGGCGAGTTCCAGGGCGCCAACGCGGCGGTGGCGGTGGCGGCGATTGAGGCATTGGTCGGCGCGGGATACGAAGTTCCCAGCGACGCCGTCGTTCGGGGGTTGCAGACGGTGGATTGGCCCGGCCGGTTGGAGGTGCTGCAACGCAGCCCATGCGTGGTCGCTGACGGGGCGCATAACGACCATTCCATAGCCGTGTTGCTCAATACCCTGCCGACGTACCTGCCCCACCGACGCCTCACGGTGGTGGCCGGCTTTTCCCGGGACAAACGCGTGGACGCCATGGTCAAGCTGTTGGCGGGCCGCGCCGACCGCGTAATCGCCACGCGCTCCCGCCATCCCCGGTCAATGCGCCCGGAAGACATTTCGGAAGTATTCCGCGCTGAGGGTATGGCGATGGAACACACAGCCGTCTGCGCCACCGTAGGCGACGCGATCAACCTGGCAGTTGACGGCGCGACTGCCGACGATCTGGTTCTGATAACGGGGTCGCTGTTCGTGGTCGGCGAAGCCCGGGAAGCGATGCTCGGCATTGCTCCGGAAACGTATCCCGATTTACTGCCCCCGGATTTGCGGGAACCTCGCCCCTAACTGCTACAATTTCAACGATGACGGGCAACGGAAATGGAACGGTGTACTCCCGCCGGCGCGTGGTAGTTACCGGCATGGGCGCGATTACCCCGCTGGGGCTCACCGCCGACGAATTCTGGGCCAACCTGGTGGCGGGCGTATCCGGTATCGGGCCGATGACCTTATGCGATCCGACGGACTACCCTTGCCAAATCGCCGGCGAGGCCAACGACTTTGACCCTGAAGACTACATCGAACGTCGTGAAGCCCGCCGGATGGCGCGGTTTTCCCAGTTGGCGGTGGCGGCGGCCCTGCAGGCGGTCGCCGACGCCAACCTGGACATCAGCCGGGAAGACCCCTATCGCGTGGGCGTGCTGCTCGGCAACGGCAACGGCGGGTTTCCCACGCTGGAGGAGAACTGCCGCATCCTGGCTACCAGGGGCGGGATGCGTATGTCGCCCTTCTTCTTCCCCATGGTTCTCCCCAACATGGCGGCAGCCAACGTCAGCCATTACGTGGGCGCGCATGGCTACAACTCCACGTCAACCACCGCCTGTGCGTCGTCCAACAACGCTATCGGCGAAGCCCTGCAGGCCATTCGCCACGGCGTTGCCGACGTCATGCTCACCGGCGGCGCGGAAGCGGGCATCAGCCAGTTGGGGTTGGCCGGGTTCGCCGTGATGCGGGCCCTCAGCACGCGCAACGACGACCCCCAGCGCGCCAGCCGGCCCTTCGACGCCGAGCGGGACGGCTTCGTGCCCGCCGAGGGAGCCGGGGTATTGGTCCTGGAAGAGCTGGAGCGGGCGAGATCCCGTGGCGCCAACATCCTCTGCGAGGTCGCCGGATTCGGCGCAACGGCGGACGCCGGGCATCTGGTGCAGCCCCAGGAAACCGGGGACAGCGCGGCCCGCGCCATGTCGGATGCGATCTCGGATGCCGGACTGACCACCGCCGACGTTGACTACATTAACGCCCACGGCACTTCCACGCCGCTCAACGATGCCGTGGAAACCGTTGCCATCAAGCGCCTGTTCCGGGACGCGGCTTACAGCATACCGGTGAGCAGCACCAAGGGCATGATCGGCCACGCGCTGGGGGCGTCGGGATCCCTGGAAGCCGTGGCCTGTGTCAAGACCATCCGGGATGGACGCATCCATCCTACGGTCAACCAGGAATCGCCGGACCCGGAATGCGACCTGGATTACGTGCCCAATAAAGCGCGGGACGCGGATGTGGCGACGGCGCTTTCCAACGCCTTTGGTTTCGGCGGGCAGAACGCCTGCCTGGTGTTCCGGCGATACGCCCAATAGCAAAGACCCCCGGACTGCGCTGAGATGCCAACTGCCGGAGCTGCCAACCAACTCCGGCAGTTTGGTTTCCGTGATTAGCCCGAACGCTCAGTTGGCGGCGGTTTTCTCTGCGGCGTGTCCCTCGAACATCTCATCGAGCATTCGCTGCAAGGCCATGGTGTGGCTGCAGACCCGCCGGGTGCTGAAAAACGCGCATTCGCAGCGCCAATCTCCATCGTGGTACCCAACCCGGTAGGTGTTGTGGTTGCCGACGAACGAGGCTTCAAAGGTGTGTATGTTCACCCGCCCCGGTTCCTCGGCGTATTTGCGTGCCTTGGCAACCTTGCCGATGTAGCTCGAAGTCATTTCAACCCCCGTGGTGTTCTCGGGTTGCCGGCCATTGGCCGCCCGGTCCTTAAATGTTACCGGCAACGTGGTTGGCGGGTCAATATGGCGCGGGTAAATATTATGCTATTTGATAATATAAGATATTGAAAATAGCGCTTTCGCTGGTTGACAGCGGGTGTATCGGGTAATATGATACATAGCATCCGCAGCGATAATGCAACGTAAATCTCATGAGGAAGGAGGCAACGATGGTTACCGTCAACGAGCGCCCAATCACCGCCGAAATTGACCACCGTTCCAGTTTGCTGACCCAATGGGTTGAGCAGGATATGTCTGACATCCTCACCGAGTTCGGCGCCCGCATGGAGGACAGCGCGCCGGAGCGGGTCAAGCACATTCCGCCGCCCGCCATGGCCTACAGCATCCCCATGGCCGGCGTGCGCTACTACACTTACGTGCCCGAGACCTAATGACACTGCGCGGCACGCAGTGATGCGCTCAGGGGCGGCCGTCCGGCCGCCCCATATTTCATAAATGCTGAAGCCGTTTGACGAAACGCGAATAAGCTGGTATGATACGTACCATATCAAGTTGTGATGCAATCGGCATCAAACGTGGAGGAACGAAACGATGGTTACCAAGAACGAAGGACACCTGATCAACAAAACCGAGCGCCAATCCGGACTCCTCGGCGAAAGGGTCGAGCAGGACATGGTCGAGGTACTCAACGAGTACGGCGCCCCGGCCACCGGCGACGCTCCGGAGCGTGGATCCGACTTTCCCGTGACCAACTTCGCCTATGGCATCCCCATGGCCGGCGTCCGGTACTACATGATCACCAGGGAGCGGTAGGCCCGGGAATAAAGGCGCGCTGCCAACTTGGGGGCGGTCAACCGACCGCCCCCCTCTGATTCCAGCGTTACCAACAGCGGGCCGGTGACCCCGGCCCGTTTCAGTCGTCTCCGGCGTAGCCCCGGTGACGGATTTCATCTTCCATGTGGGCGCGGATGCCGATGAGCGCCGCCGCTCCCTCTCCCACTGCCGTCGCCACCTGCTTGGTGCTGCCGGCGCGGGCGTCGCCGGCGGCGAAGATGCCGTGCCGGTTGGTTTCCATACCGGCGCCGGTAACGATGAACCCGCGCTGGTCCAAGTCCACGGTATCCGCAAGGAACCCGGTGTTGGGGTCCAGGCCGATGAACACGAACACGCCGGCCGGATGCAGTTCCTCCTGCCGCCCGGTTTTGAGATCCTCCACCAGCACCGACGACAGCTTGCCGTCGCCGCGAAACTCGCGGACGGTGGTGTTGAGGCGAATGTCCATCTGCGGATGGCCGGCGGCCTTGTCCTGCAACACCTGGCTGGCTCGCAGCCGGTCGCCCACCGCCAGTACGGTAACGCGCGAGGCGAAGCGTGTCAGGAACAGGCCCTCCTCGATCCCGCTGTTGCCCCCGCCTACTACCAGCGTCTCCATATCCCGGTAAAACGGCCCGTCGCAGGTGGCGCAGAAATGGACGCCGGCGCCGATAAAGTCGTCCTCGCCGGGCACGTTGAGCCGGCGGTACCGGGTGCCGGGAGTCAGCAGCAGGGCCGGCGCGCGGTATTCCTGGCCCGACGCGGTGGTGACGGTGCGGACGCCACCCTTCTCCGGTCCAGGTTCAACGGACGACACGGTTTGCGCGATGAGCAGTTCCACGCCGAACCGCTCCGCCTGCTCACGCATCCGGTCGGCAAGCTCCGCGCCGGTGATGCCTTCCGCGAACCCCGGATAGTTGTCGATCCGCTCGGTGGAACCGGCCTGCCCGCCCACGCCGCCGCGCTCGATCACCAGCGTGTCCATGCCCTCGCGAGCGGCGTAGATGGCGGCGGTCAATCCCGCCGGGCCTCCTCCTACGATGATGAGGTCATAGTAGGAGCGGCTGGCCTGGGGGTTGATGCCCAGACGGGCGGCAAGTTCGGCGTTGGCAGGTTCGGCCAGGATCGGCCCGCCGTCATTGAAAACGATGGTGGGAATAATCTGCCGCCCGTCGTTGAGCTGGCGGACGGTTTCCTGAGCCGCGGCGTCCTGCTCGATGTCAACCCAGCGGTAGGGGATGCGATGCTCGGCCAGGAACTGCTTGGAGCGGCGGCAGTCGGGGCACCAGAGCGCGCCGTACACGGTGATATTCGGGGATTGCGTCATCGCACACCTCGCCGGTATGGGCCGTGATGGATGCTTATAGTTGTTGATACGATTTGCGGCCGGGCCTGGATGGCCCGGCGGATAAAACGACGAGATTGCCACGTCGCTTTGCCCCCGGCGATGATGGGGAAACGGTCAGACCAGGCTGCTCTGTTGGCCCTGGCTGCGGCGACGGCGGGGGGCCTGGCGGAAGGTGGCCGGCGCGCCGCCACGCGGGTAGGCGACCTGTTGACCGGCGAACAAATCGTCGATGGTGAGGATTTGCAGCCGGGGGTGTTGCTGGTCGGGGAAGTGCTCCGGGGTGTAGACGCCGGCGGACAGGGCTTCCTGGCGCATGGGTTCGGTGGGCGGCTGGAGAGTGACGAACACGCCGATGTCGGCTTTCTCACGCTCCATGTCGCCTTTCAGCGTGGCGATCATGCCCCGGTTGACGTGGCCGCTCTTGACCTGGACGATGATGCGCTTGGGCTTGCCGCTGTTGTCGTCGAAGAAGTTGATGTAGCCGTCCACGCCGGCGTCGGCGCCGCGCCGCTTGTCGTTGGCCGGCCGGGCGTCCACCAGACCCAGGGCCCACCACTCGAACTGGTAGCGGTCGTGCTCGGCCAGGGCGGCGGCGCTGGCGGCGTCGGTGGGCTGGCCGACGATCTCGTAGGGGCGTAGCTCGTCGCCGAAGCTGTCCCGCAGGCGGTGGCGCACCAGGGTTATCGCCAGGTGGGTGACATCAATGCCAATCCAGCGGCGGTTGAGGCGTTCGGCGGCGACGGTAGCGGTGCCGCAGCCGCAGAAGGGGTCCAGTACCACGTCGCCCTCGTTGCTGCTGGCGTTGATGATGCGCTCCAGCAGGGCTTCGGGTTTCTGGGTGGGGTACCCGAGGCGCTCACGGGCTTGGGACGATATATTTCCAATGTCTGCCCATAAATTCGTCGGCAACTGGCCTGGGGGCAAGTACGTCTTGCGATAAGGGCGCCCTGTATTCGACCACACAAGCCTGCCATCATTGTCCAACGCTTCCAATTTGCCCCGCTCCATGCGCCATCCCCACTCTGGCTTGTAGCCTTTGTACTCGTAAGAAAGGTTTGGCCTGGGGCCCATGGAAGCAGTCCGTATAATTTCGTGAAGCCTGTACGTGCCTACTTCGTCCTCATGACGGTAAAAACTGGATACGTACTTTTCGTCATGGGGAACATAAACAGGATTCCATGTTCGGTTGCCGCTCTTGGAATAGAACAGGATGATGTCTCGGACCTGCCCAAATCTTTTCGAATCGTTGTGAGAGCTCGTCCGCTGCCATGTTATTTCACTCAAATAATTTTCTATACCAAACACTGCGTCCAGCAGCAATTTGAGGTAGTGGCTGGCGGTGGGGTCGCAGTGTAGGTAGATGCTGCCGGTGGGTTTGAGGACGCGGTGGAGTTCGATCATGCGCTGGGCCATCATGGTGAGGTAGGCCATCATGTCGTTCTGGCCGAGGAACTGGCGCAGGGCGGCCAGCAGGCTGCCCACCTTTTCCGGCCCCTGGGTCACCACGTCCTGGAAGGCGGTTTCCGACTCCCAACTCCAGTGCCAGGTGTCCTCGAAGGCGGTGATCTGCGCCGCCGACTCCTCGCCGGAGCGTTCGCGGAAGAGGACGTTGTAGGTGGCGTTGGAGTTGAAGGGCGGGTCCAGGTAAATGAGGTCAACCGAGGCGTCGGCGACGTAGCGGCGGAGGATGTCCAGGTTGTCGCCAAAGTAGAGGCGGTTGGGAGTTTCGAGGGTGGTGGTCATGGGAGCGATTCGGCGTCACAAGCCTTGCCTTCGCAAATCCCATTCAGTGAAGGTTTGGACCCCCTTATATGGGGATTTGCGGAATTCCTGAATAGTTTCGAGCCACTTTGAGACGGAACTTTTGCTCTCGCCGGAGTTGTCGATACCTTCCAGGAGGTCGGAGATGCGGACGTCTTCATTCAGGTCAGGCCAGTGGATTTCATCGCGCCATGTTTCATAATAGGCGCGTTCTTCCGGGGTCGCGTGCCATAAACGCGGAAATGTATCCGCGGCGAAGGGACTGATCACTTCCCTGCCGTCGGATAGAGTGACGATAAACTCGTCGTCGGAGAATTTTATCGATACCGCTTCAGTCATCAAAGTAGACATGCCATGCCTCCAAACATCTATCCCTGTTTTCTTCAATCAGTCGCTGCACCCGCCGAACATATTGCGGCCGCATACCATCATTGCGTTCGAGTGATATGTTTTGATCAAGCCAGAATTTTGCGGCGGCTCCCGATGAATGTCGGACGTGGATATGAGGCGGCTCACCTCTGTCTCCAGCGTAGAAGCGAAATACAAACGGTCCTTCTCGGAATACTTGAGGCACGATCAAGATCCCAACCACATTGTCTGCATAATGTATCAGATGAGGTCAACACTGTCGTCGGCGACGTGCTCCCGGAGGATGCCCAGGTTGTCGCCGAAGTAGAGGCGGTTGGAGGCGGAAGTGGTGATCATCAATCTAGCGCTCCGCTTCTGTCACTGAGTCAAAGGGTACTTCGTCCAGCGGCGGTTCCCCAATGCTATCCATCAGGTCATGACAGATATCGCAGTCTTTCCATTCTGCCCCCATTGGATCCTCGTGCATCCACGCCCGTTCACATCCAGCGTAGCGCCAAGTGTGGCCGTCAGGGAAACGAAAGGTAACATCAGGAAGATGCGCCCGGTCGTCATTAGTCGCTTTTCTCGCCATTCTTTACATCCTTCTCGTCCGTTCCAAGTGTATTCCTGATAGCCACGCTATATCACGCCGTTCTCGCGCCACCGGCCTATTGTGTCCGGCGCGTAGCCCATTTCGGCCAGGACTTCATCCGTGTGCTCTCCCAGGGCCGGCAGGTTTCCCGGCTGCAGCGGTGTGTCGGTGAAGGTGGCCGGCGGGCCGGCCATGCGCACGGTGCCCAGGTCGCGGTGCTGCACGTCCACGGCCAGGTTGTTAGCCTCCACCTGTTGGTGGTCGAAAAGCTCTTCCACGAAGCGCACCGGGCCGGCCGGGACGCCGGCGGCGTCCAGCACGGCCAGCCACTCCTCGTTGGTCCTGGCGCGGAAGATGGCCTCGGCGTCGGTCATCAGCTGCGCGCCGAACTCGGCCGCTTCCTGGGAATACTGGTCGTAGCCCTCGTCAAAGCGGATGTCGTGCAGGCCGATGACGCCCAGCAGCTTCTGCCGCAGCGCCGCGTTGAGGCAGCCGACCACGATCATCCCGTTGGCGGTCTGGTAGAAACGATAGTAGATGTTGCCCGGCGCCTGGAAGTGCTGCGCTTCGTAAACTTCCAACAGGTCGGGATAGGGTGTGTCGGCGGCCCGCATGGCGTTCACGGAGTCGAGGATCTGAGCATGGGGTTCCTTGTCTATGCCGTCAATGCGGACGAAACGCATCCCCAGCATCAGCAGACTGACGCCAAGCAGGGAGGCTTCCAGCTTCTGGCCCTTGCCGCCGTTGCGCTCCCGGGCGAACAACGCGCCGCAAACGGCCCACGCCTGGGCCAAACCGCAGGCGGTGTCCACCAGCGGGCTGGCGACGATTTGCTGGGGCACGCCGTTGGCGACCTTCCCCTCGGCGGTGGCGATGCCCGACATGGCCTGGATGATGATGTCGTAGCCCGGTCGGTAGGCGTCCGGGCCGTCGTGTCCAAAGGCCGAGCCTTCGCAGTAGATGATGCGCGGGTTAATGGCCGACAGCGTTTCGTAGTCAATGCCCAGGCGTCCGGCCACGTCGGGACGGTTGTTGGCCAGCACCACGTCGGCCTGCTCCGTGAGGCGGCGTACCACTTCGCCGGATTCAGGTTTGGCCAGGTTCAGCGTCATGGAGCGCTTGCCCCGGTTGTACGCCATGAACGGCCGGCCGTCGGTGGGCAGGACGGCCTGGGCGTAACGCCAGAGGTCGCCCCAGGGCGGCTCCACTTTGATGACGTTGGCGCCCATGTCGGCCAGGAGCATCCCTGCGGTGGGAGTCGCGATCATGGTGGAAAACTCCACAACGTTGATACCGTCAAGGGGGCCGGGCATGGTCTCACTCCGGGCGGTCAGAGGTGCTGCGCCGTCGCAACAGGCGCGACGCCGGGCCGATTATAGCATCGGCCTATGCGCCAATCCGCAGCCGTTCCGGGCCCAGTCGCAGAGCCTCGGAAGGTATCATCCCGGCCAGCGTTGCCGGGGTGTCGCCCGGCGCGGCGGGATCGCCTTCCAGCCACGACAACGCGGACGCGGCCCGCTGGGTGGACAGTCCTTTCGCCTGCACCAGCACGCGGAAATCTCCCAGCCCGCCGGGTCGAGCCAGGTGGGTGAGGCCGGTCAGCCAGTCGCGGGCGTCGTCGCCCGGCGTGTCGAAAACGTCAGGCAGGGCATCCGGCAGCAACCCGTCGTTGCCCACGGGCAATGTCACCCAGCCGCTGCCGGCGTGGTCGTCCGGTGGCCCGTTGCGGCGGATGGTTTGCAGGCCCAGTCGTTGCAACAACCATCCTTGAGGCACGTTGCCCACTGTGGTCAGCCCCGCGTCCTCACCGGCCTTTCGCGCCGATGTGAAATCGACCTGTGCCGTGATGTCCTGGCGGCCGGCGGCCACCAGAGGCGAATCAGTTTGCCGGTGCGCCCGGTACGTCACCAACGTTCCGTCGGGCCGTTGGGCCGGGTCGTACAGGTCTGCGGCAGTGCGCCCGTAGTCGATGGTCAGAACGAAACCCGTCTCCAATGCGCCGGCCACGGACGACGCCCAGTCGTCCAGCAGCAGGCAGATTTCAGCGGTCTGGCCGTCCGACAAAGCAATGCCAACGTCCGATAGTCGCCGTTCCAGCAGGGGTGAAGACGGCTCGCCGGATTGCTCAATCAGCTGTCCTTCGTAACCGTCGGCCACGTCGGACTCGACGTCAACGTATAGTTCGCGCAGATTGCCGTCCACCAGTCGTACCCGGTGGACCGGCAGGGCGTCCAGCAACTCGTTGGACAGGACACATCCAACCACGCCGTAAAACGGCAGGCGTAGAGCGTCGGCAATTGCGCGGCTCGCCTGCGTCGTGCCGTGTTCTATTCCCGGGTAGTGGCGCAGGTCGCAAGCGACGTACCGCAACGCTTTGCCAAAACCGTCGGGCAAATGGGCCGCCGCGTTGAGAATGTCGCGACACAGCAACCCATCGCCGGAACCCACCTCGACTATCGTGAAGGGTCGGGGACGTTCCACCACCGACCAAAGGTGAAACAGCTGCACGGCCAGCAACGCGCCGAAGGCAGGATGAACCTGTGGGCTGGTGTAATAGTCGCTGGCAGCACCTGGCCCCGGTCTGGAATAATATCCGCCCGGGCCATAAAGGGCGCGCGCCATGTACTCCGCGAACGTGATCGGCCCGTGCCGGGCGATGCGGCGGCGGATGGCCCGTTCCGCAGCCGTGGGCACGGCCAACCCTGAATCGGGGCCTCGTCGAACTACCGGGGAAGACAACAGGGATCCCGATTAGCGGTACATTGGCTTGAAGAAGCTATGCAGGAAGTTATTGCGGTGCGCCCAGGAGTGCGCCCGCTTGAGTACCGATTCGGGTATTGGCTCGGCCCGACGGTGGGTGATGCGCAGCGTTTCGTAATCGGCCAATTCCGGGGGCGCGTCGGCGGTGTACAGCAACTCGCAGCTCTCGCCTTCGGCGTAAAGTTTCAGGGTGTCGAACCCTTTCACCCGGCGGCCAGGGGTTTGATAGACGTAAAACTCGGTGCTGCCCACCAGTTCGTCGAAATGGTCATTGCCGTTGCCGCGACCGCCACCCTGTCGTAATTGGTCGCGGCCAATGCCGTAGTTGCTCAAGCGTCTGTTCTGCATCGGGGCACCGCCGGATGGTTTCCGTTGACCGTGGTGTGTAAGGTGTGGTTCAGTCCTCGCGGAGTAAGCCGGGCTGGATCGTGCTGGTCCAGTCGTTGTCGGTATCGCGGTTTCTGATGGTAGTGACGAGGTCCGCCAGGTCCGCACCGTGCAAAAGTTGCAAGTCTTCATAGGTTTGGCGTCCCGAGAGTACGCGGATGGCGCCATGCAGGTTGTCCACGTAGGCCACGGCAGCGCGCCCGGCGGCCAGGGTGTCATGGCGGACCCTGATGTTTTCCAACTGCTCCACCCAATCAATCTGCCTCGCCACCCGCTCGAAAGGTTCTTCCGGTTCCGGCTGCTGCGTCGCTGTGGTCATGTCAAGGGCCTCCTAATGCGGGGGTCGGGTGCACGAATTTTTTATGGATAGATGGCCCAACCAACCCGGTCGGTTTTGGCATGGAAGAAATGTCCGTCGGTGGACGTAACGAACACGTCGGTCAGATCGGGGCCGCCGAAGCAAACGTTGGTGGGCCGGGTGGCCGCGACGGGATGGGTCTCGATGACTCGCCCCGTAGGCGAAAAGACGTACAGCATCGACCCCGGGCCGCCGGTCGGCCAACCGGCGGTGGCGACGATGTTGCCGTCGGCGTCCAGGCACATGCCGTCGATGCCGCGATGCACCCGATTGGCGTCCCTGCCAAAGGTGTGCAGCGTCGCGTAATCACCCAGGGATCCGTCCGGGTTGATGGGATAGGCCCGTAGTTCGCGGTCAATTTCAATCCGGTCGCTGTTGCTCTCGGCGACGTACAGCGTGTTTCCGTCGGGGGATACCAGGACCCCATTGGGCATGGTCGTGTCGTAGGTGGAACGCACCGTGTGGTATGACCCGTCGGGCTGGGGCGCCGCGCACAGCACGGAACGGTGGTCCAGCTGTTCAACCTCGTGCGGGTCGATGTTGCCGGTATTCCAGGGGTTGGTGAACCAGATGCGCCCCTGGGCGTCGATTGCCAGATCGTTGGGCGTGTTCAACGGCACGCCGTTCAGGTTGTCGGCGACGGTAGCCATGCTCCCGTCAGGGTCAAACCGCACGATGGCGCGCCCGTTTTGGCAGCATCCGAACAGCCGGCCCTGGGCGTCAAAGGCGAGTCCGTTGGTACGGTTGGTGTTTTCCCGGAACACCGAAAACTCGCCCGAGTTGGGGTTATAAGCGTAAATTCGGCTGGCGTGGATGTGGGTGAACAGGATGACCTCACCGTTCCACGCGGGTCCTTCAGTGATGCCGCCGGGCGGATCTTCAAAGCGGTTGATGAGGCTGAAACGCCACGACATATTTGGCATCTCCTTGAGTGCGTGTTCGGTGGCGACTTTGCGCGCATTCGCGTTCGACGCCACCCTTGGCGAATTGTAGCAGGCGACATCATAAAGCGGCAACGCGGTCTATCGACTTCACCGGGAAGTTTGCTCTTCCTTGGGCAGGTTCAATGCGCTCCGCTGTTTGATGCAAATCGTGTGGTTTTTGCCGCTTTCCTGCTTTGACATTCCTACCGCACGTGAGTAGCATCGAAATACCATGCCGGAATTTTTCAACGTGCTGCCTCCGGCGGACGCTCTGGCGCTATTGCTGGAGCGTCTGCCGGCGCGTGCCGCCGCTGGAATCTCGGTTGTAGAGGCCGCCGATGCTTTGGGACGGGTGACGGCTGAAGCGGTGATCGCGCCGGAGTCGCTGCCGGCGTTCCCCCGTTCCACGATGGACGGCTACAGCGTGCGCGCGGCTGATACCTACGGCGCCAGCGAAGGGTTGCCGGCCTGGTTCAAGGTGGTCGGCGAAGTCCCCATGGGACAGCAACCAAAAGTGTCACTGGAAGTCGGCGAGGCTGCGTTGGCATACACCGGCGGTATGTTGGCCCGCGACGCTGACGCGGTTGTGATGGTGGAGCACACGCAGGCCATCGACGCCGGCTCCATTGAGGTGATGCGCCCGGTGGCCCCAGGCGAGAACGTGGCGCAACCGGGCGAAGATGTCCAGGCCGGCGACACCGTGCTACCCTCGGGACACATCATACGCGCTCAAGACATCGGCGCGTTCCTGGCTTTGGGCATCAGCAGAGTTTGCGTCGCCAACCGGCCCAGCGTGGGCATCCTGTCCATGGGCGACGAAATCGTTCATCCGGATACCACGCCCGGCCCCGGGCAGGTTCGAGACATCAATACCTACACCGTCGCGGCGCAGGTTGCCGAAGCGGGCGGGGTTCCCGTGCCGTTGGGACTGGTAAGCGATGACTTTGAGACTCAGTTGGAAGCAGCCCGACGCGGTTTAGCCGACACCGATATGCTGATCCTGTCGGCGGGCAGTTCCGTAAGCGTGCGTGACCGGACCGTGGACATCGTGGCGGCGCTGGGCCAGCCGGGGGTGCTGGCGCATGGATTGGCTCTGCGACCCGGCAAACCCGCTATAGTCGGCCTTTGCGATGGCAAGCCGGCAATCGGATTGCCGGGCAATCCGGTGTCCGCGATGGTGGTCAGCGACCTGTTGGTGAGGCCGACTTTGTATCGGCTGACAGGGTGTGAATCACCCCCTAAAACGGCGGCAACGACGGCGATCCTAGCGCAGGATTTGCCCTCAGCGCCGGGTCGCGAAGACTATGTGCCGGTTCGCCTGGTGGCGGGAATCGACGGGACGCCGACGGCTCATCCGGTATGGGGCAAGAGCGGGCTGATATTTACGCTGGTCAAAGCCGACGGAATGGTGCGTGTACCCGCTGACGCCGGTGGGATATATGCGGGCGACACGGTCATGGTGAGGATGATCTGAACGCATGACGGCTTTCCCCGGGTCAACCTCCCGCAACCGACGTTACTTCCTTCAGGACATCCCTCTGGAGGAAGCCACGACGCGTTGGTTCGGCGCCTTGGAAGAGGCTGGCAGCCTGCTCCTCATGCCCGGGGAAGACGCCTCATTGGATGCGCCGGATATTGCGGGCCGGGTGACCGCCTGGCCGGTTTGGGCAGTGGCTTCGTCCCCTCACTATGACGCGGCAGCCATGGACGGCATCGCGGTACGTGCCGGGGAAACCGCCGGAGCCACTGAAACTCGCCCCGTGACCCTGGCCGTGGGCTCCCAGGCCGTATGGATTGATACGGGCGACCCCATGCCAGTCGGCATGGACGCGGTGGTGATGATCGAACACGTCCAGCGTGATGCCGAGAACGTCAGCCAGGTACGCATTTCTGAACCGGTCGCTCCCTGGCAACACGTGCGTCCGTTGGGCGAGGACATCGTGGCCACCGAATTGGTGCTGCCGGAGAACCACCGCATCACCCCCGCCGATCTCGGAGCTTGCGGCGCGGCGGGCCTCACTGCTATCCCGGTACGCCGGCGCCCGGTGGTGACGATCATTCCCACTGGCAGCGAATTGAAACCGGTCCACGCTCCCAGACGACCCGGCGACGTACCTGAATTCAATTCTCTGATCCTGGCCGCTTTGGTCCGCCAATGGGGCTCCGAGCCACGGGTATCCGAACCTGTGCCCGACGACTTTGACGCCATCCGACAAGCGGTGACTGAGGCCTTGGTTGCCGGTGACGTGGTGGCCATCAATGCCGGCTCCTCAGCGGGCGATGCGGATTACACGGCGTCCGTCATCGAAGCGTTGGGACATCTGCATGTCCATGGCATCGCCATCCGGCCCGGTCATCCGGTGGCGTTGGGCGTGGCCTCAGGCAAGGCGGTGCTGGGATTGCCCGGATACCCGGTGTCGGCGGCATTGGCGGCCGAGTTGCTGCTCAGGCCGTTGCTCGAAAAATTGCTGGGCGTGGAGACGCCAGCGCGTACCCGTATAACCGCCAACATCACGCGCAAGGTCCTGTCTCCGGTCGGAGAGGACGAGTTCTTGCGGGTCGCCCTGGGACGGGTTGGGGACAGAATGACCGCCACGCCGATCCAGCGTGGGGCCGGCGTAGTCATGTCACTGGTGCGGGCCGATGGTATCGTGCGCATCCCGCGGCACACTGAAGGGCTGGATGCCGGGTCGGAAGTGCAGGTCGAGCTGCTGCGTTCCCAAAACGAGGTAGAGAACACCATCGTGGCTATCGGCAGCCACGACCTGGCGCTGGACTTGATGCGCAGTTTCCTGCGCCGTATGCGTCCTACGATCAACCTGGCTTCCGCCCACGTGGGCAGCCTGGGAGGTCTGTTGGCTCTGCGGCGCGGCGAGGCGCACGTCGCCGGTTGCCACCTGCTCGATGCCGACACCGGGGAGTACAACCTGGCTTCCATACGACGATACTTGCCCGAAACTCCGGTCGCCGTGATCCGAATGGCCGGACGGGTGCAGGGCTTGATCACGGCGCCGGGCAATCCTTTGGGGATTGCTAACGTGGACGACCTGCTGCGCTCCGAAGTTCGATTCGTTAACCGGCAGCGGGGCTCGGGAACCCGTGTGCTGTTAGACTACCAACTGGAACGAATGGGCCTGGAGCCCGGTTTGATTGGCGGATACCAGCGCGAGGAGTACAGCCATCTCGCGGTGGCCGCCGCGGTGTCAGGCGGTTCAGCGGACGTCGGATTGGGCATACTCTCGGCGGCGCGAGCGTTGGAGTTGGAGTTTGTGCCTATACTCACCGAGGAGTACGACCTCGTCATACCTATGGAACATTACCGGGACGAGCGCGTCCAGCCCCTGCTGCATTTGCTTGACCCCGATGAAACAATCGGTCAGGAGTTCCGGTTGGCGGTTGAGGCGCTGGGTGGCTACGATGTCTCCCGCATGGGCGAACTGCGAGCGGTGTTGCCGTGAATTCTGCCGACGGTCCTCGCGTCCGCCTCTGCGCCGAGGCGTTGGAAGACACCCGCGCCGCTCGTGGAGACCACCATCCCGACACGGTACGCGCCCAACACCGGCTGGCGCACGCCTATCGCGCCGCTCGGCGATTTGACGACGCTCTGGTCTGGTTCCGGCACGCGGCCCGGAACAGCGCCACGCTGAACGGCTGCGACCATCCGGAAACGCTGCGTTACCGGAGCAGCCTCGCCAACTGCCATTATGCGGCGGGCCATACGGAAATCGCCATTGAAATGTTCGGCGCGTTGTTTGAGGCTCGCCGCCTCGCGCTGGGAGAGGACCATCCCGACACCCTCCGCAGCCGGGGTAGCCTGGCTAACGCGCTTCACTCAGTCGGACGTTACGCTGAAGCCGCCGTTCTGCACCGGCAAAACGTGGGCGACCGGGCAGGCGTTCTGGGATCCGAGCATCCGTCAACGCAGGCAAGTCGCCGGAATTTTGCGCGTTCCGTAGTCAACTTGGGCGAGTGACGGTCCCCAGGTTACCGCCGGACGAAGCAACCAATTGAGGGTCCGGCCATCTAAACGCATTTGCGAAGCGTAAACCAGTGCGATGGTAACCGAGACCCCCCAATCCCTCCGTCCCAACGCGCTGGCCGAGCGTTTCAGACCCGGCCGGTTACGTTTCGGTTTCGGTCGTCTGGAGTGGGTGTTTTTGCTTCTCGTCCTGGTTGCCGCCGCCATGCGGCTGTGGGAGTTGAACGGGCGGACGATGCACTACGATGAGGCCATCCACCTGCATTTCGCGTGGAAGCTTGCCCAAGGCATTGAGTTCGTCCATTCGCCTTGGATGCACGGGCCGCTACAAATTGAAATGGTGGCCCTGGTGCTCAAATTCCTAGGCGATACCGACTTTCTGGCGCGGCTGCCTTATGCTCTATTCGGCGTGGCGTTGGTTGGGATTCCCTACTTTTTGCGTGGATTGATCGGGGAGAAAGGGGCGGTGTGCGCGGCGATCATCCTGGCTTTTTCGCCATCGCTTCTTTACTTCAGCCGGTTCGGCCGGAACGACGTCCTGATGGCAGTTTGGGCCGTGTTGCTGCTGATCATGCTGTGGCGATATAGCATCAGCAGCGAACGCCGTTACCTGTTCGGGGCAGCGTTGGTGACCGCGCTGATGCTCGCCACCAAAGAGACAGCGTATTTCCTCATATTGTTCATGGGCGTGGCGGCGTTGGCGTTGGGCTGGCGCCAGATCCTGGATTTTGTCAGACGACGGCAAAAGCTGTCTGCCCTTGACGGCCCGGCGGGGTTCTTCGCTTTCCTTGCTACGTTGACGCTGCCGCACGCGGCGGCTTTGATTGCGTTCGTGCAGTCTCCGTTCGGGTTGACGTTTGCCGCCCATGAAACCGGTTCCACGGGCGCTACGGGAGCGCCCGTCTGGGAGGCGCCCTTCGTGATCTTGCCGTTGTGGGTCGCCCCGGTTTGGCTTCACGTGTGCGCTGCGCTGGCCCTGGTTGGGGTGGCGTTGGCCGTCGCTCGTGCATTGTGGCGCCTGCGGGGTGTTGTTGATTTGGCGTCGGTTGCGGTGTCGGTGTTGTCCACGTTGGCGGCTGTTTCCGTGGTGGTTGCCGGCCCATTCCAAGCCCTGTTCATCGGTCAGGACGGCTCCAGCGTCGGATTTGCCGGCGCTTACGTGGATTGCGGCGTCGGGTTGGGGCTGATGCTGCTGTCGGTAGCGATATTGCGTTTGAACCTGTCCGCTCGAATAGGTTGGCGTGGCGTCGCACTTTTGTTGGGGCCATCCATATTGCTGACCTGGCTTTGGATTGCCGGCTTCTGGGGTGGGGCCGATTTCATCGGACAACTGTTGCCTGATGCGGCGCCGGCTGAAGATTTGGAACTCGGCCGCATCGCGGTTAACTATCTGGTTCCCGTACTCGCGCTGCTCGCGTTGACGTCGCTGGGCGCGGCGGTCGGCGTGGCCTGGGGTGGCGGCCTATGGTTGGCGTGCGCCGGAGTATTTTATGCCGTGTGGGCGCTGCTCTACACCACCCTGTTCACCAATTGGCCGGGGGTGTTCACCGGTTCGTGGCAAAGCCTGGGCTACTGGTTGATGCAGCAGGATGTGGCCCGGGGCAATCAACCGTGGTACTACTATTTCGTTGGTTTGAGCGTATATGAACTGCTTGCCCTCGCGTTCGGGTTGGTGGCGGTGGTGTGGCTGATCCGTCGGCGAGAACCTTTCGGTATCGTGCTGGCGGCATGGGCCATAGCCACGCTGGCAATCTACACCATAGCGGCGGAAAAGATGCCGTGGCTGTTGGTGAACATAACGGTGCCCCTGGCGTTGGTCGCGGGCATGTTCCTTGGGCATCTGATGGACCGGTTGAGTTGGCCGCTTTCGCGAGAGGAACGTTGGCGCGTTGCACTGCCATTGGTCATGGCGCCGGCGTGGGTTGTGCTGGCAGTGTGGGTAGCGTGGTTGGCGATCCGGGGCGACGCCGTACATCTGGCGGCGTGGTTGACCGCATTGACGCTGTTTCCCATCGCCGTGGTGATTGCCTTGCTTTTGCGCGTGCAACCCCACGCCGGCAAGTCCGCCGCGTTTGGGATAGCCGGCCTCCTGCTGCTCTTCGGCGTGGTTGGCGCCTGGCGAGCCGCCTACACCTACGACGATTCCAACCCGGAGATCCTGGCGTACGCCCAGGGATCCGCCGACCTCAACGGCACCCATGCCTACCTGCTCGAAAACGCATTGATCGACGGTGGAGCGACCGGAGCGGTCAAGGTTGATTACGACATGTGGTACCCCTTCCAATGGTATGTGCGGGAGGAGACGAGGCTCGGCGCGTTGCAATTCGACCGTTTCTGTGCCAGTTCTGATAAGGATGGCAGCGAAGGTTGCCAACGTGTGGCCAATGATGCCGGCCCAAAGGTCTATCTGGCCGAGCACGCCCACGCCGTGGATGAAGACGACGCGGGGGAATATAACCGCGAAGGCCCGATGCGAAATCTGCTGTGGTATCCTGAAACTTACCGACGCCCCGGCGAAGCCCGCATTGATACCCATATCTTGCAGCAGTTGACTTCCGACGTGTCGTTTTTCCGGGACACTGCCGCCGACCCCAAAAAGTTGAAGGCGGCGTTGGAGTACCTGGTCGCGCGCCACCAGGAAAGCGATTGGTTCTCGGCAGAGTATTACCAATACACCCGGGATTAGGAAACGCCCAGAAGAGAGTTGGTGAATGACGACCGCGCCGGCATTGCCCGAACCTGGAACCGCCTCGGTGGGAGACCGTGTACAGATCAGCCGACGGTTGATCCAGCAAGCTAGCGACGAGTTGAATCGGGGAGATCGCCTCCAGGCTACCGAGAAGGTCTGGGGCGCGCTGGCCCAGATGCTCAAGGCTCACGGACAGCAGCGGGGCTGGATGAACCTGGGCAGTCATCGCACTGTTGGACGTATCGCGCAGCAACTGGATGCCGAATGCAGCGACCTCAATATCATCAATGCCTACGTTGCCGCTGATAACGGCCACCGCAATTTCTACGATAACGAGATGAGTCCGCCGGAAATTGAAGGCATCATAGTGACGGTCGCGGGCGTGCTGCCCGAATTGGAACGCGCCCTGCGCGAACCGCCGCGGCCCTTTACTATTGGCGATATAGACCAGCGCTGGCGAATGAGAACGCTGACAGGAAGGCAGTATCTGGAGGTCGGAGATACCTCCCCAGTGGGCTTCTCGAATACGCACCGACCACCCGCAGCTGATGGCGATAGCGCAGATTAAACAGGAGCGGGGACAAGATGACGACAGCGCTGGAGTTGCCGGAACCGGGGGCCATCTCAGTGGAAGACCGGGTACAAATCAGCCGGCGGTTGATCCAGGAGGCGCGTGACGAACTGGACAACGGCGACCGCCGGCAGGCCACAAAAAAGATATGGGGCGCGCTGGAGCAGCTGCTCAAAGCACACGGACAGCGGCGGGGATGGCTGAACTTGGACGGTCATCGCACTGTCGGTCATATCGCCATACAGTTGGCCGCTGAATACCACGAGCTCCGCATCACTGACGCCTACATCGCGGCTGACAATGGGCATCGTAACTTCTACGACAACGAGATGAGCCCGCCGGAGATTGAAGGCATCATAGCGACGGTCGCCAAGGTGCTGCCGGATTTGGAAAGCGCCCTGAACGAACCACCGCGTCCCTTCACCATTCGGGAAGGTGACCTCTGGAGGCTGCAAACGCTCACCGGAAAGCAGAACCTGGTGGTCGGGGATACATCCCCGGTGGGGTTCTCGAACACGCGCCAGCCACCCGAGACGGCGCTGCCGTACCAGCAATGACCTACTTTTTCGGGAACTGGCGGTTCTGGGCTGGCGTGGTGGTCAGCGTGGTGGCATTGGGCCTGCTGGTGTTGTTGGTGGACCGTCGGGAACTGGTCGATGCGTTGCTGACGGCGAACTATCTCTACCTGGCGCCGGCAATTGTTCTGTATTTCATCGGGCAATGGTTCCGCGCGTTGCGTTGGCAGTATCTGCTGTCGCCCATCGCCCGCATCTCGACCCAGCGGTTGTACCCAGTGATCATCATTGGGTACATGGCGAACAACGTTCTGCCGGCGCGATTGGGCGAACTGGTGCGGGCAGTGTACCTATCCCAGCGAGAAAAAGAAGTCAGCGTTCCGGCGTCGATAGCCACCCTCAGCGTCGAACGGCTCTACGATGGGTTGACGCTCCTCGCGATGGGGGCGGTGGCCACGCCTATCCTGATGGCCGCCGGACTGTTCAACGAGGCCAGTCTGGCCTACCAGTCCACCGCCGTGGTCGTGATGGTGGGTGTCATCGGCAGCTTCGCCGCGGCGCTGTTGGTCCTGACCGCGTTGGCAACCAGCCGGCGCGCCGTGGCCTGGCTCGTCGCGGTGACCGTCATCCTGCCGCCCCGATTCCGCGCTCTGGCGGTAGATATCATCCACGGCTTTGTGGAGGGATTGGCTGCGCTCAACTCGCCGCGCAAGCACGCCATCCTGTTCGTGGCCTCCCTGCCGGTTTGGTTGGCCGAGGCGGGGGTATATCTCATCGTCGCGTACTCATTCAATCTTGATAGTTGGTTCGGTTCGTTCTGGATGCTGGCGGCTGCGATCCTTCTCGTCACGGTTACGTCCAACTTGATTACGGCGATACCCGCTTCCATCGGCGGCATTGGGCCATTTGAAGTGGTGGCGCAACAAACATTGGTGGCCCTGGGCATCGGAGCGGCAGTTTCAGCAGCCTACACGGTGGCGGTGCATCTGGTGGCGCTGTGGCTGCCGGTGAACATTGCGGGGCTGGCGCTGCTGCTCTGGCACAACCTTTCACTGCGTCGGTTAACCGCGTTGCCGGAAGTGGAGGCACAAGCTGCCACCGAGGCTGCCGCTACTCAGGTCACTGGCCACCCCGATGCCAGCGCCGCCCAGGATGACTGAATTATGCGTGTAGGTATCATCGGCGGGGGTGCGGCTGGCCTTGCGGCGGCCCTGGAGCTGACCAAGCAGGGACACTTCGCCGAGGTGTTCGAAGCCGCGCCCTTCCTGGGCGGGCAGGCTTCTACTTTCGAGGTGGGCGGCGGCCAACTGGAACGCGGCTATCACCACCTGTTCGTCAGTGATACCGATATGGTTGATCTGATTCATGAGCTCGGTCTGGGAGACTCGCTTGAATGGTTGGAATCCAAGGTCGGGTTCTTCCACGGCGGGCGCATCTGGGATTTCGCCACGCCAATGGACCTGCTGAAATTCACTCCCCTGCCGTTGTCCCAACGCATCCGGTTGGGCTTGTGGACGTTCCTTCTGCAAAAAACGCGAGATTGGCGCAAATTCGAGGATGTGACCGCTGCCGAATGGACGCGCCGCCACATGGGCGAGGCCGCTTACCGGGTCATCTGGGAACCGATGCTTCGGGGCAAGTTCGGCGACTACTACGACCAGGTGAGCATGACTTGGTTATGGGGCAAAATTTATCTGCGGGTGGCCTCGCGCAAACGGATGCAGAAGGAACGGCTGGGCTATCCCATGTGCAGCTTCGGATCGGTGTTCGACACCTGCGGCGAGCGCATCATTGAGCAGGGCGGACTGGTGCATACCGGCGCCGCGGTGCGCCGCATCAATACTACTGACGGCGTGGCAACCGGTTTCACCGCCACGGTGGACGGCGGCCCAGAGCGGGATTACGAGTACGACGCCGTCATCGCCACCACTCCCTCTTACGTATTGACGCGGTTGGCTCCTGACCTCCCGGAGGATTACCGCGCCGTGCTGGAATCGGCGCGGTATCTATCGGCGGTGCTGCTGATCCTGGTGCTGGACCGTCCGCTGACCTCAAAGTATTGGCTCAACGTGGCCGACCGCGATCTGCCCTTCGTGGGTGTCATTGAGCACACCAACATGATTGACCGCGGCCTGTATGGGGGGCGGCACATCGTCTATCTCACCAACTACCCCGACCGGAACAGCGAGCTGTACCGCAAAGAACCGGCGGACCTGCTGGAAGAATTCGTGCCCTACCTGCAACGCCTCAACCCAGATTTCAACCGCGATTGGATCGTGGAATACCACCACCACCGGGTGGACGGGGCGCAGCCCATCATCGGCGTCAACTACCGCGAGCGCATCCCCGACCATCGGACGCCGTTCAAGTCGCTTTACCTGGCGAACACCACGCAAATATATCCCGAAGACCGAGGCACCAACTACTCAGTGCGGATGGGACGGCAGGTGGCAGCGATGGTGGTAGAGGATTGGAGCGCCTTGGTAGAACAGGAAAGCGCCCAAAGGCTCGCGCATCTTGGCGGGAGCCAGCCGCAACTGGAAACCATTCCGCGCCGCAGATCCCAGAAAGAATGATTCTGGCTAATCCGGTTCCGGCCCCATCATCCCGTCGGCGTACCACCAGAACTTGGCGGTTGACCAGCCGCCGGCCTGACGCCGGATATTGGCAAATGTTCCGGGGCGAATGTCCTCTCTATGGCGTGGCACCGCAACGACGTGCGGTCCCAATTGCCATTTATCATGACCGCCGCGGCCCCGACCGGGAGTGAACACAAACCCGGCAGCAACCAAGGCGCGTATAACGTCGCTGCGATTGGGTTGACGAGGCATTTGCTGACGCCTCGGGCCAGGCGTCTAACGGTATGGGTTAGGGCCGGAAATCGTTACCCAATCCAACGTGTACTCTCCCCACCCCTCGGCTTCGTACTCGGCGCAAGCCTCGGCCATAGCGTCGTCGGAACGCAACGGAAATTGGCCCGATGGGAATGCCGACAGAAGGCACTGAATGGCGTCTTTTATCATCTCCAACGCTTCTTCACGAGTCCGCCCATCGGTGGCGCAGCCCACTGAAGGGCAGTCCGCGCCCCACCGCCATTCGCCGTTAAAATCTTCCCCGTCGTAATAAGAGACCAGAACCTGAAAGGTACCCTCGTCCTCAAGGTCGGCCGCTGGGTCAGCGACTTGCTGAAATGCGTTGGTATTGGCGGTTGACATCGCTAATCATCCTCCATACTTCTTGGGCGCAGGGTAGCATGAAGGCGGTTTTCGTTGAAAGATGCTGACGGGCGCAACGGGCGGGTTAGCCCGATTTTTAGTATAATCAAAGAACCTGCTGGCCCGTTCAAGATTGCTTATTTTGCCCACTATTGCCATCCTGGCCGACCACCGTAATGGCCACCGTCCTGAACCATCCATCCGCGCGGTCGAGGCGGCCGGTGGGCAGGCTCGCCTAGTTACGCCGGCCAGGGTGGACGGCAGCGCACTGGCCGAGGCCGGCGGGCTGTTTTTGGCGAACGGACCGTCGGACGACAGGAACTTGAAATCTGGCATCCGCCTGCTGGAAGCGGCGCTAGCGGCGAATATGCCCGTACTGGCCACCGGCGCCGGTATGCACCTGCTGAACACGTGTTTCGGCGGCCAGCCAGCGGAAGCAGTGCACCGGCATCAGGAAGACGCCGATACTGGATCGGCCCGTCATCAGATCTACCTGTCGCCCGGATCGAAAGTTGCCGCAATAATCGGTAGCGCGGGCATGTTCCGCGTCAATAGCCGGCATCGTTTGGGGTTGCGGGAGCCACAGCGGGCCGAACGGCTGATGACTATTGCTTATCAGCTTGACGATGGCGTGATTGAAGGATTGGAAAGCAAGGAACACAGTTGGGTGATCGGCGTGCAGTTCCTCCCGGAACGGAGCGATGAGGTGCCGGCCAGTTTCAACAGCCTGTTTCTAGGGCTGGTGGAGCGCGCCCAACTATTTGTTGAGAACAGCCACATAAGGAGAAACCCACGATGACCACTGCGCCTCCACCGCAAACCGGCGGCGAATTCACCCTTCGTCCCATTGAGGACGAGATGCGGGAATCGTATCTGTCCTATGCGATGTCAGTCATCGTGTCGCGGGCACTCCCCGATGTTCGCGACGGACTTAAGCCGGTCCAGCGTCGGATCCTGTACGCCATGCACGACATGGGCATTCGCCCGGGAAGTCAATACCGCAAGAGCGCCCGCATCGTCGGCGAGGTGCTGGGCAAGTTCCACCCCCACGGCGACAGCTCCGTGTACGACGCCCTGGTGCGCATGGCGCAGTTGTTCTCCATGCGGGCGCCGCTGATAGATGGACAAGGCAACTTCGGCAGCATCGACGGCGACCCACCGGCCGCCATGCGTTACACCGAAGCCCGCCTGGCCGCCATCGCCGACGAGATGCTGACAGACATAGACCAACAGACGGTTGACTTCACCGATAACTTCGACGATTCGCTTCGTGAGCCACAGGTGTTGCCCGCCCGGATGCCCAACCTGCTGGTCAACGGTTCGTCGGGCATCGCGGTGGGCATGGCCACCAATATGCCCCCGCACAACCTGGGTGAAATCTGTGATGCCATCTGTTACGTCATCGACCACCCAACTTGCAACGTAGACCAGTTGATGGAGATCGTCCCCGCGCCGGACTTTCCGACCTCCGCCCGGATCCGCGGCGTCGCCGGCGTCCGCGACATTTACGCGACGGGCCGCGGCCGGGTCATCATGGAAGCGGTGACCGAGATCGAGGATATGCCGGGCCGCAACTCCAACCGCCAGCGTATCATCATCAGCGAGTTGCCTTACCAGGTCAACAAGGCCACGCTGGTGGAAAAAATCGCCCACTTGGTGCGGGACAAGACGCTGGTGGGCATCACGGAAATCCGCGACGAGTCGGATCGACGGGGCATCCGAGTGGTAATTGAACTGGCGCGGAACGCTCAGGCCACGGTAATCCTCAACAACCTGTACAAGCGGACGGCGCTGCGGTCGTCATTCAATGCCATCATGCTGGCGCTGGTGGATGGCCAGCCCCAGGAACTGCCGCTGAAAGACCTCATCAACCATTTCATCACGCACCGGGAAGAGGTCATCCGCCGGCGCACCGAGTATCAGTTGGGCCGTGCCCGGGACCGGGCTCACATTGTCGAGGGATTGCTCAAGGCGCTGGATGCCATCGATGCCATCATCGAAACCATCCGCAACAGCCAGGACGTGGAAACCGCTCGCAACAATCTGGTGCAGCAGTTCGACCTGTCGGAGATCCAGGCCCAGGCCATCCTGGACATGCAGTTGCGCCGGTTGGCCGCATTGGAGCGCCAGCGTCTTGACGAGGAGTACAACGATCTACTCGCCACCATCGCCCGGCTCGAGGACCTGCTACAGAACCCCCAGAAAATCCGTGCCGAAATCAAGCGCGAGACCCGCGAGGCCAAACGCAAGCACGGCGACCCGCGCCGTACCGAAATCATCCGCGAGGAACTGCAGGAACAGTCCATCGAGCAGTTCATCGTGCAGGAAGACGTGGTGGTCACGCTGAGCCAACGCGGTTACATCAAGCGCGTTCCCATCAGCACCTACCGCACCCAGCGTCGCGGAGGCAAGGGCGTCCGCGGGGCGAACAACCGCGACGACGACGCCATCATGCAGATCGCGGTGGTCAACACCCACGAGCAGTTGCTGTTCTTTACCAACAAGGGACGGGTGTATCCGCTCAACGTGTACGAAACCCCCAACGACGCTGGTCGGACGGCGCGAGGCACGTTGCTGGTGAACCTCATTCCGCTACAATCCGGCGAGCACGTCCAAACCATGCTGCCGGCAACCCGCGAAGAGTACAACCGCCTGTACATCTTTGCCACCCGTAACGGCCGGGTCAACGCATTGCGACCGGGCCAATTGCGGAATCTGCGAAAATCCGGCCTGATCGCCATGAAAGTCCTTGACGGCGACGAACTGGTGGCCGTCCGCCCCGCGCAGAGCGATGCCTCCATCGTCTTGGTTACGGAGCAGGGTCAGGCGTTGCTATGTCCCGTAACCAGCGTACCGGAGCGGAACCGCAACGCGGCCGGCGTGATCGGCATGAAATTCAAGGATGAGTTCGGCGGCAAGGACCGGGTCGTCGCGTTGGACGTGGTCGACGATGCTGAGAACGAGTTCCTGCTGGTGGTTAGCGAGAAGGGCTACGGAAAGGCAACGCCTTTGTGTAATAGCAAGGGTGAGCCGGTATATCGTGAAACCAATCGGGGCGGCCTGGGAGTGAAGACCTTCGCGGTGGACCAGGGAGACAAACCTACCGGCCCGGTGGTGGACGCAAAAATTGTAACGTCCGCCGAGATGAACGACGAAGAAGGCCACGAGGTGTTCATCATTTCGGCTCGCGGCCAGGTGGTGCGCATCAACCTGGCGGAGATCAAGGTGGTCAACACCCGGCAGACCAAGGGCGTGATAATTTGGCGCGAACGGGGCGGCGACGACAGCGTGGTTTCGATCTACTGCTTCCGCGCCACCGACTACAGCCAGGATGACCCCTCGCGCCAGAACGGAGCCGCCGGTTTCGCCCTGGCCCAGGCCGAGGAAGTCGCCGCTGAGGCGGATAGCCAATACGACGACGAAAGCCAGCCTGAACTCGATGAGCATGACGCACCCGAAAGCGACGGCGACTATGACGATGACGACGGCGGAGACGAGCCGGAGGCCCCGGTCAACGGACAGGCGCCCCTGCTGTAGTCACTCTCGACAATCGGAACAACAGGAACGACGGCAATGCAGTTGGTAATGGTCCACGGCTCTGGCCAGAATGAACTCACCTATCGCTACCAGGCCGCCCGGTTTGCCCACGCGGACGCGGTAAACCTGCCCGGTCACCCGGAGGGACAGCCCAGGGAAAGCATCGGCGGTTACGTGGACTGGCTGCGGGAGTACGCTCAAGGTTTGGGGTATCCGCCCTTTGTGTTGTTTGGGCATTCCATGGGAGGTGCCATCGCTCTGGACTACGCGCTTAGGTTCCCCGATGACCTGGCAGGGCTGGTCCTGATTGGCACCGGAGCGCGGCTACGGGTGCATCCCGATTACCTGAACCGTTGCCTGGACGACGCCCAGTGGCGGGCCGAGGCTCGGGCTTACTACGAAGCCATCAATCCCACGCTGGCTCCCCAACTGGCCGCTCGCGCGCTGCAATCCGGTCCTATGGTGGAGCACAACGACCTGTCGGCTTGCGACAAGTTCGACGTGATGGAACGGGTGAAGGAAATCGCAATCCCGTCGCTAGTCATCGTGGGAGCGGATGACATCATGACGCCCGTGCGCTATGCCGAATACCTCGGCCGGGAGTTGCCGGACGCGGAGGTCGTGGTTGTTCCGAACTCCGGCCACTTCGTTACCCTGGAACAGCCCGAAGCCGTCAACGCCGCCGTCGCCCGTTTTCTGGAACGGGTGGGAGGCAGCTGAACCCTTGGTCAATCAGACCCGTGTAAAGCCCGGCAAACCGCCCGGGCTTTTTTGATCGGAAAGACGGGATTCAGGATGACGCCGTTGCTGTTATTATGTAGCCAAAGTCGCTTTGGCTCAGCGTCTGCAACACGATGGCAACGGTTCAAAACTACACCCCAGATGAGCGCCGATTGGCCGCTTCATTGGCCGGCGTGTACGCCGAACATCCCGACGCTGAAGGTCTGCCGGCAGCCCGGCGCATCGCCATGATCGCCGCCGAATTGTTCGAAGCGGGAGGTTTGGTAGCCGACGCGGCGGCGGTCAACACCGCTGCGCTGTTCCACTTGGCCGGATCGCCCGATGACCCAAATCGGCCCTCCGTCTCCGCGGCGATTGCCGCCGCCTGGCTGCGGGGAGCCGGCGCGCCGGAAGGGTTCGTGAAGTCTGTTTGTAGTGCGATTGACGGCGCGTGGGGCCAGTCGGGCGACGGCGGCGATGCCCCGCTTCTCCGTCATGCCGCCCTGCTGGATTTGGTCAGCATCGAGCGACACGCCGACTACCTTAGCGAAGCGTGGCCGGCCGGCCGGCCACGCGAGCAATACCTTGCCGCATACCGCACCGACATCCTGACCACGGCGGTGGAACTTCGACTACGGCTTTTCCTGCCGGCTGCTACGGCGATGTACGACGCCCGGATGCCACGCCTGGCCGCCTGGCTGGATGGGCAGGATGCCGCCCTCGTGCCGGCGGACTGGCGACGATTGGCGGAAGTAGCCGATATTGAGCGAGGCGTGAATCGGCTGCTGGAGGGCGAAGACCCGGCCCTGGTTCGGTCCGAGATGCCGGCCGGCGGTCTGCCCTATGTCGAATACCGGGGACGGCAACGAGCCGTCATCTCCAGCAGCCACGATCGCATCCTGGAGCTGGCCCACGCCCGTGTCGAGGCATCGCGCAACGTGGCGGCGGAAAAATACCTGGAAAGCGACACCATCCACAAGCCGGCAGTGGAGGAAAACTTGTTCGTCAGCGCTCGGCGACGGGCGCGACAATTGGGCCTGTCGGCGGAAACGGCAGAGGACATCGCCAGACTGCTACTTTCCAACGCGCGGGAAGTCCAGGAGCGCACGCTAAACGACATTGCCCAGCGGCTCAGCCGGCTCCACGGGCAAATTTTGGACGCGGATTCGCCCGAAACCCGCACCGAAGAAGCCGACATCGCCATCCCCTCTCTGGTGGTGCGCACCGGTGACCAACCACTGGCCCGTGAAAACGAACTGATCAAGGAACTCCGGGTTACCGGCCTCAACGTGTCGTATCCGGAACAACGCCGCCAGTTCGTCCAATGGTTTGAACGACCTCACCCATATATGGAGACCGGTCAGATCGTCGGCAGTCGCGATGCCGACCTGTTCCTGCAAGCCCTGACCGATGGCCATCGCTGTCAAGTGATAGCGACCGTGGCGATAGATGGCCCCACGCACCTGGGACACGGCGCGCTAGCCAACCTGCTGACTTACTTTCAGCAGTTGGGCGCGGAGATCGTCGTCGGCTTCCGCGACGAGTTGGACTCCCTTCACGACGCCCGGGGAAGCATGTGTGACCACCTGCTCGCGATGGCTGCTGCGGGCCTCGACCTGCGCCGCGCCCACGCCTACCTACAGCAGGACAATCCTGCCGTTATCCAGACGGCCTTTGCTTTGGGAGAGGCGATCCCGCTGGGCGTCTTGAATTCCGCGTTCGGCCTCAAACTGCGCGACAGCGCCACCGACACCTTCCGACCACTTTTGCGGCTGGCCGACCTCTTGCATCCCCAGCAGCCCGAGCGCGGCGGGCCATGCCGCACGCTGGTGGTGGACGGAATAGGCGGCGACGTGTACGTCCGCATGGCCCGCAACGTGGCGGAACGATTCGGGTTCATCAAGCCGTCGGCTTTGTACCTGCGGATGATGCGCAGCCTCACCACCTACAGCGACCCTCGCACCGGCAGCGCGGTCGAGGTCATGACCAACGAGGTGCCGCCGGGCCGTATCACCTTTGACGAGGATCCAGACGACATACGCCGTCGCATCGCTCGCGCTTACACCGGTGGCCGCCGCACGCTGGCGGAGCAACGCGAAAAGGGCGGCAATCCGGACCCCAGGGTATGCTCCGTCTCCAGCCTGCACGCTTTTCACGCCACGCCACAACCCGAAGCATACGCTGCGTTGCAGGAGCGGTGCCGGTCCGGGGCGCTCTTGTGCGGCGAGTGCAAGGCTTCCGCGGCAGACGGACTGCTAGAATATCTGCGTAAACATCGCCGGACGCGAGACGAACTCGGCGAGGAGATTTTGACCGGCGCCCGAAAGCTAGCCGGTTTGGCAGCCGAAGATTAGCGACTATCAAGGATCGTTTCCTTGTGGGGCGGGAGATTTTCTAAAATGGCAGATCAGCAACGTATCCTCACTGGAATGCGCCCTACCGGGCAGCTGCACCTGGGGCATTACCTGGGCGCTCTGGAGAACTGGGTCCAGATGCAGCACGAGTATGAGTGCTTCTTCCTGATCGCCGATTACCAGGCCATGGGGGACCATCTGGACGACATCGGCCTGATTCAACGTTCGGTGCTGGAGGTCGCCACCGACTGGCTTGCCGTGGGCCTGGACCCGGAAAAGTCCTCCTTCGTGATACAAAGCTACGTGCCGGAGCACGCCGAGCTGACCATGTTCTTCTCCATGCTGATGCCGTTGAACCAGCACCAGCGGAACCCGACGTTGCGTGCCGAAACCGCCCAGCTGGAGTCGGAGAATCAGTCCATAACGCTGGGATTTTTCAACTACCCCATCAGCCAGGCCGCTGACATCCTTCTGCCCAAGGCTCACCTCGTTCCCACGGGTGAGGACCAGGTGGCCCACATCGAATACACCCGCGACGTCGCCCGACGTTTCAACCGATTGTACGGCGAGGTATTCCCCATCCCCCGGGCCAGGGTGGGCCGAGTGCCCCGTCTGGTGGGCACCGACGGTCAGGCCAAGATGAGCAAGAGCCTGAACAACGCGGTGTACCTGGCCGACGACCCTGACACTGTCCACCAGCGGGTGCGCCGCATGGTGACCGACATCACCGGCCAGAACCCCCGACTCCGCGCCACCGATCCCGGCGTCGTGGAGTACAATCCAGCCTTCCTGTACCACGACTCGTTCAACAGCAACGCCGACGAGGTGGCTGAACTCAAGGAACGTTACACCGCTGGCGCCGTCAGCGACGTTGAGGTGAAGGACCGCCTCATCGACGCCATCAACCGGTTCCTGGAACCGATCCGCGAGCGGCGCTCCTGGTACGAACAGCATCCCGATTACGTGCGCGACGTGCTGACGGCCGGCACGGAACGGGAGCGGGTCATCGCACAGGGAACCATCGAGGATGTCCGGAACGCGATGCGGGTCGTGTACACTTGATTCCGCAACTTGAAAGGTAGGTGCAGAGGAGCCGGATGGCCACCGAGGAAATCATAACCTTTGACGACCTGATGGGTTTGCTGGAACGCAACCCGGACCATCTTGCCCGGTTGCGCCGGCAGGTTTTGGACGAGGAGTTCCGGCAGCTGCCGGCTCAGGTGCAGCTATTGGTGCAGACGGTGCAATCTCACACCGTCCTGTTGCAGTCCCACACCGCGCTGTTGCAGTCCCACACCGCGCTGTTGCAGAATATCGTGGACTCGTTGGAGACCCACAGCCGGATATTGGAGAGCCACAGCCGGTTGTTGGAACGCCACAGTAGCCAGTTAGACCGCCACGAGAGGCAGTTGAACCGCTTGCTTGGGGACGAGGCCGAACGTCGCTTCCAGCGCAACGCGGCTGGATACTTCGGCCATCTGATGCGCCGCCTACGGGTGATTGATCCGTCAGTATTGGCTGATGATATTGACGATGCCATCGATGCCGGCGTCCTTACCGAGGGCGACCGCCGATCCCTTATGGCGCTGGACGTGGTGGTGCGCGGCCTCGACCGGGACGCTCGTCAGGAAACCAGGTTGGCCGTGGAAGTATCCTCCGGGATTGGCGAACGGGACATCATGCGCGCCGCGGACCGGGCGCGATTGCTGGAAAAGCTGACCGGTCATACGACTATGGCCGTGGTTGCCGGTTACTCCATATCTTCCGCATATCGTCAGTTGGCCGAGGATAAGGGCGTTTTGGTCGTGGTTGTTGCGCCGCCGGACGCTGGCGAGCCGGAAGAGGTTGACGAACCGGATGCCGCTTGAAACCCCGTCATCGCCGTGTTAGCGTAACCCAACTGCGCCGGGCGTCTCAGCGCGGCGTTTTCTTAACTGTCGGCTACCGGAGGAAACGATATGGCAGGTAATCCCCGAGACAAGTATTGCATCGTCGGCGTCGGCGAAACCGAATACAGCCGTGCCTCGGGCCGCACCACGCGCGCCATGGGCGCCGAGGCCATTCGCAACGCCATGAACGATGCCGGACTGACCCCCGACCAGGTGGACGGGATGCTCAGCTACCACGGCGGCGATTCCACTCCATCCACGTCCATTCAGTACGATCTGGGCATCCGGCCCAACTTCTACATGGACTGCTCGGGCGGTGGTTCGTCAACCGAGGCTTTGGTGGGTCTGGCGATTGGCGCCATTGAAGCCGGTATGTGCGACGTGGTTGCTATCTTCCGCTCCATGAATGGCTATTCCAACATCCGCATCGGCGGCACTGGGTCGCGGGCGTCCGCTCCCATTGGCGGGCTTGACCTGATGAAGCGTCCCTACGGCCTCATCAGCGCCGTGCAACAGTTTTCCTATACCTTCACCCGCCACATGGCCGAGTACGGTGTCAAGAGCGAGGACCTGGCCGCCATCAAGGCGGCGCACTCCAACCATGCCTCCAACAACCCCAAAGCCCTGATGAAGCACCGGGTCACCGTGGACGACGTGATGAACTCCCGCTGGATCATCCGCCCCGTGGCGCACCTGCTGGACTGCTGCCTGGAAACCGACAACGCCACCTGCGTCATCGTCACCTCCGCCGAACGCGCCAGGGATCTCAAACACAAGCCCATCTACGTCAAGGGCGTACAGGGCCGGGGCACCAAGCCCGGCGGCGATTTCCACTACCAGCACGGCCCGATAACCCGAGTGGCCGGCCATTACGTTGGCCCGCGCGTCTTTGATCTGGCCGGCGTCAAGCACGAGGACGTCGACCTCACCGGCTGTTACGACGCCTTCACGTACACGGTGTTGTTGCAGTTTGAGGACTACGGCTGGTGCGAGAAGGGCGAGGGCAAGGATTACGTTACCAGCGGCATCATCAACCTGGGCGGGAAGCGGCCCAACAACCTCAGCGGCGGCCACCTCTGCGAAGGCTACACCCACGGCATGAACATGGTCATCGAGAACGTGCGCCAACTGCGGGGCACCGTCGATGACTACTGCCCCGGCGCCGCCGAAGGCGACCACACCTACGATTACAACGAGGGCGGCTGCCGCCAGGTGCAGGACGCCAAGATCAGCATGAACATGGGCTGGGGCACGCCCGCCGTCGGCAGTTCACTCATCATGGGTAACGTGCTGAGCTAGACGCGCCGGACAGGAGAATGACAATGCCGAACTATACCTACCGGGGCATCACGCTGAGCATCCCCGAGAACGATTCCGAATACAAGGGTTACTTTGAAGCGGCCGGCGAGGCCCGCTTGGTGGTCAAGAAGTGCGCCGACTGCGGTCTGCTGCGCGGCGAGCCGGGACCGGCCTGCCCCTGGTGCATGTCCATAAACTGGGAGTGGCAGCAAGTGTCGGGCAAGGGCACCATTTACTCGTACCAGGTCGTCGCCCACACGGTGATCCCCGCCTTCCGAGACTCGACCCCCTTCGCTATCGTGCTGGTTGAACTGGACGAACAGCGCGGTCAACCCACCGAATTCGATGGCCTGCGCATCACGGGCAACCTGGTGGACGCCGACTTCAACATGGAAAAAGAGGAAAAGGTCGGCATCGGCAAACGGGTGGAAGTAGCCTTCCAGCCCGTGGAAGAGGGTTTTATGCTCCCCCAGTGGCGGCTCATTGACGAGCCGGACGACGGGTTCACCTGGTCGCACCAGGTGCCGGAAGCGTGAAAAACAGCGTGATCATTGATTGGAAGGAAAGACGTGGCAGAAAATATTGATCAGAGAGCCTTGCGGTTATGGTTAACTGCAGGGCTCGCTATTCCGGAAGTAGCGGAGCTCAACGGCGATGCAGGTTATCTGATCAACAATATGGTGGCCAAATACAGTTTGGCCGCTGATGAGTACCGTATTTCAACTGCGGCTTTGGGGGAGTTCCTTAGGCGGGGCGTGAACTTAAAGGAAACGTGGACCCGCAGAAGATTTTATGGAAGAGGATCTCCTTACAAATACGAACATATCATTCCAGCAGGGATAATCCGGGATGCACTCATCGATAGTGACAGATCCGAAGCAACTGTGCGCGGTATCCTCGAAAACGCCGGTTTTGTTGCTGTTTTGTTGCGAAGTGAAGATGATCGCTTGAAAGCAGCCGGTCTCAACAATCGAATGCCTTTCGAATGGCGACTAGGTGATGACCCCATTGTGCGGTATCAAGTTGCCGGCATTGAGCTCAGCACAAAGGTGTTGAGAGTTTCAGGGGCAATCATGAGGTAGCCTTCTGGGAAGGTTACGTGTTTGCGCAGCGCCGCCGCATCGATGAGCCAGACCAGGGTTTCACTTGGTCTCGGGATGAGTTGCCGGCGTCCTGACCCGAACCACCAACTGTCATCCCGAATCCGTAGGGGCGAATGATCATTCGCCCCTACATTACCTTTGGCTAGCCGGCGGATACTCGAGGCTAGCCCGCCGCCCGCCACATCTCATAGCCGATTTCCTTGCTGATCAACCCGTCGCGCATTTCGAAGATGTGCACCAGGCGCATCTCAACCTTCGTTCCCGGCGATAGCGGCAGATAGCCTTCCCCGGTAAGGTGGAACCGCACCATGCTGTCGTCCACGACCCGGTCCTCGGTTGCGAAACGTTGCAACGTCTCAAATTCCACGTCCTCCATCTTGGCGAACATTTGCGTGTAGTTGTCGGCCACGGCGCGTTTGCCCTCAAAGCGCAAACCACGAGCCGGCGCTTCCCACACCACGTCGTCGGTGTAGAGGTCCAGTGCCGCCTCAACTTCGTTGGTGGCTTCGGAGTGGAAGTGGGCGGCAACGGCGGCCAGGTTGGCGGCTATGATGTCAGCATCTTGGGTGGTGGAGGACATGACGGCGACTCCTCATTTGACGTTGGTTGACACTCGCTGGGACGGTGAGTAGCATCCGGGCACTTCGATCCCAAGCACCGATCACGGCCAGGGAGGACAAATTCCATGCAGAGCATAACCATTGATCGTAGTAAGCCCCTGCGCGAGGAGTCTAACACAGGGCATAACCGCTGGCATCCCGACATCCAACCGGTGGTGGAGGTTGACGAGGGTGAAGAGGTGGTGATGGAGACTCGGGATGCCTTTGACGGTCAAATGCGGCCCGGCGTCACCGAAGCCGACTTTGCCGGCATGGACGCCGGCGTGATCCATCCTCTGACCGGGCCGGTGGCGGTGAAAGGCGCGGCACCCGGCGATCTGCTGGAAGTGGAGTTCGTGGACATCCAGCCGCAACCCTACGCCTTCAGCGTCATCTTTCCCGGCTTCGGGTTCCTGCGCGACGTGTTCACCGACCCGTTCATGGTGCACTGGAACATAGCGGACAATTACGCTACCTCCGAGCAGATACCCGGTGTGCGGGTGCCCGGAGCGTCATTCATGGGAGTGTCGGGCGTCTCGCCTTCCCAAGCCCAACTGGAGGCGTGGACACGACGGGAGTCCGAGCTTGCGGAGCGCGGCGGTGTGGCCCTCCCTCCCGACGTAGGCGGTGCGGTTCCGGTGTCCGGCGCCGGCGCAACCCACGGCATCCGTACCCTGCCACCGCGCGAGAACGGCGGCAACTTCGACGTCAAGCAACTATCCACCGGCTCCAAGCTGCTGTTGCCCGTGGCCGTGGACGGCGCGCTGTTCTCCACGGGCGATGGCCACTTTGCCCAGGGCGACGGTGAGGTTTGCGTCACCGCCGTGGAGATGGGGGCCACTTGCGCCGTCCGATTCCGCCTGCTGAAGGGCGAAGCCCAGCGCCACAACATCCGCTGGCCCCGCTTCAGCCGGGAGGATTACTACATCGCCCCGGAGTGGGCCGCCCCCCGCCGGTTCGTCGCCACCATGGGTATGCCGGTAACCGACGACGGGGTCAACGAGGGCGAGAACCTGACCCTGGCCTGCCGGAACGCCATCCTGAACATGATAGACCTGTTGCAGGAACGCGGCTTCACCCGCAACCAGGCTTACGTAATCTGCAGCGTGGCCGTGGACCTGAAAGTAAGCAACGTGGTGGACGTGCCGAACTTCGTCGTCTCGGCGTTCCTGCCGGAGGATTTGTTTGTGGGGTAACGGATAAACAGAGGGTGCCGCGGGCAAGTCGCTCCGATAGAGGGTCAATCGCTCAACCCGCTTTGGCCCTTTGAGGAAAGACAGGGCATCATTGGTATGCACGTTCGTGATCGCCAACGGGCCAGCGACAACCCGTATAATGTCATCTCATCATTACTAAATCACGGAAATTGAAAAGGAGATGTACGCAATGAACGATGATTTGCAACGGCTGTGGGGGGAAGGATCGGTCCGTATTTTTATTAGCCACGTCGCTGACACGGAGTATTGGCGCATCAACTCAAAGAGCGATTGAGTTTTTTGGGATCGCGTCTTTTGTAGCCCATGACGACATCGAGCCGGTAAGAGAGTGGGAAAACGAAATCGTGCGGGCGTTATTTAGTATGCACGTGTTGGTAGCGCTGCTGTCGCCAAATTTCAACGGGAGCAAATGGACTGACCAGGAGGAGGTAGGAGTCGCGATGGGGCGCAAGATTCCTATCGTTCCAGTCAACATTGGCACAAATCCGTACGGATTTGTTGCCAAATATCAAGCTATATCTGTGGGAACCAATGCGACCCGTATCGCAAACCGCATCATTGCATACATGCTCGGTGACGAAAATATGCGCAGCAGCGCCGTGGATGCTTACATCCATGCGGTTGGTTCCGCTCCGAACTTTGACCAAGCCAACAAACTTTCGGGTTGGCTTGATCAAATAACGCGACTGTCCGAAGAACAAGAACTAGCTTTGGTAGCTGCATATAACGAAAACGACCAAGCGTATTCCGCGTTCAGAATGCGTGACCGGATAGTCGCGTTTCTAAATAGGGCTACTGGGCACGCTTATGAAACCTACCACTTCCTTGTACGCAGGATCGATGCTTGATTCTCGAAACGTGATCCCCTGCAATTTGCGACGCGTGCAACGTCTCCACAGAAACTGCCCAAAAAATTCCCGGAAATGTTGACGAACCAGCACAATCAGCGTCTGTTTTCGGGAAACATTTAGAGGGCGTGTGACAAAGGGGTTCAAGCGGGTTGGAGCCGTTTGAGCATCAGGTGGATCATGGCGATATGCACCCAGGCTTCACTGCTTTCCGTTCGCTCCTCATAGTCTTTGCTCAGCCGGCAGCATCGGCTCAGCCAGGCCAACATACGCTCTACCACCCACCGCCTTGGCAACACCTCAAAGTGGTGGCGACCCGTTTGCGCCGCACCACGGTCAGCAGCCAACCACCGGTGGCCCAGCAGTTTGGCCAATACCAGCTTGGCGCCGTTCCGACCCCCGTGTCGTGGCACGGGGCAGGCTCTGAATGCTGGCCGCGTGAACCACCACGGCCAAGAGCAACCCCATGGTGTCCACTACGATATGGCGCTTGCGTCCGGCGACCTTCTTACCGGCGTCATAGCCCCGCGGCCCCCTTTATCGGTGGTCTTCACCGATTGGCGTCGATCCTTGAACAATCCGGGATGGCCGCGCTGGGCGTGGCATCACGTCCGGCGGCTTCCCGAACTCGAGAACGCAAAGCCTCCGCTACCCGTTCCCAAGTCCCGTCATCCCGCCACTGGCGGAAGTACCACCACACCGTGCCCCAGGGTGGCAGGTCGTGGGGCATCAGACGCCGGGGGATGCCGCCCCGTTTGCAGAGCTGGTTGGAAGTATCAAAACGTTCAAACTCCCACGCCGATGTGAATCCCACCTATATGTACATATCGAGTGCGCATTGTAACTGCGCACACGTCCCTGAATTTTGCGAGTGGAGTCTTTTGAGGGTGGCCTGGATGGTGCACACGACGCGCCTTCGCTCCCGTTGCCCTCACGTTGCATGTTTGTGCTGTCCAAAAGTTGCGTTTGTACAGACCTTCGGGGCATAGCCGTTTAGACTTTTGGGAGCCGAGCGCGAGCGGATTTGTCGGACGTTGACGATATACAGAGTTGCACTGACCGCTGCAGCGGTGGACGACGATACCGAAGACACAATCGCCGGTTACGAAGTCAACGAGGGTCCAAGCAAGGGCCTTTTTTGCCACCGTTGGTTTAGGTCTTGTCTCCAACGACTTCGCTAACAATGTGGTGGAGCCAGCACTAAAGTTTGTCTGATATTTACACCGTCCCCGGCCGGAGCCTATTACGCCCACTTCGAGCCCGTCATTGGCGACGACACCAGCACACGTGCCGACTCTTAGCATAACACCATACCCATCGTGGGAGCCCGCCCTGAAACGGCCAACTGCTTAGCATACCTGCGAAACCATATTTCGACACCATACCCATCGTGGGAGCCAATTGATGAATAATGCGCCTCCACCCCGACGTTTGCACCGTTCCGGAGTACTGCTAATCGTCTCCGCAGCATTTTTGGCGAGCGCCTTCGTGGCCTCTGTGACAACCGTTTTCGCTAATTCTGACGACGAACCTGGATCACGGCACGTCAGTGGACAGGTTGGCACGACAGCCACCCTGCTCAGCAATCTGGGCCAAGTTACCGCGCCTCAAGGCTGGGAGTCGGTGGGGCCTGAAAATCGCATCGTGCATGCGCAGGCCATCAACTTCACCACAGGCTCAAACGAGGATGGGTATTCTTTTTCAGCGGTTACCGGGTGGCTCAAGGACGTGGGGCCAGATGACAGCCCCCAGGTCAGCATCTACACGGTGAACGAGTACGATAATCCTGCGGAGATCCTGTACACGCTGTCCAATCCCGCTTCGTTCGCCAATGATGCGCTCAACACGTTCTCGGCGCCCGCCAACGCTGTCCTCGCCAGGTCGACCGAATACGCTCTCGTATTTGAAAACTCAATCGATACCACGGACAGCCTGCTTTACCAGGTGGGCTTCGTTGACGGAAACAGCGTGGACGCCAACGGAGCCGCCGGCTGGAGTATCAACACCGGCGAAGACTATACGGTTCTGTTCAAGATCGAAGGCAGATCGGCTGCCGCGTACGATGGGCCGACACGGAGTACGAACCAGCCGGGGTCTGACACGACAAGATCGGCAGCCATCACGATTCCGCAGAATGCGTCCATCACCAGAAACGACCGGCGGTTGACCGTGGAATGGGATGCCGCGACGGACGATGGAGCCAAAGTTCTGACGGGCTACCGAATCCGCTGGAAGTCCGAATCAGCGAACTGGTCGTCGGCTTCCATGGCTAACGTCTCGGCGCAAAGCCTGGCATTTACGATAACAGGGTTGCGCAACGGAGCGCCGCAGGACGTACGCGTGGGCGCAATATACGACGGTTCGACCGTGGGGACGTGGTCCGAGACTTCAACCGGGTCCCCTCGTGTCGTGGCCGGAGCGCCCCAGAACCTGGAACTCCGCACGCTCCATGAACGGCTGAAGTTGTCCTGGGAAGCCCCGGACCGAAGCAACGGTCACACTATAACCGGATACAAGGTTCAGTGGAAAACGGGAAATCAAACCTACGATTCGACGCGTGAAAAGCTCGTCACCAACCTGTCCAATATGCCCGTCACCATCACCCCCATCGACAACGGGCACGTGCACGTGGCGCGCGTATCGACGATGAGCGGCACAACAAACGTTGCCTCGTCGAAGATTTCCGGAGCGGCGATATCGGCCAGGGACTATATCGAGGACAACATCGTCCAGAAGTACGAGGACGATCATCCCTGGGTGCGCCAGGCCTGGCGCAAACGTCCGCTTTACGTCAGAGTGGGAACCTACAGGAACCCCGGGTTCTACGTCTATTCCACGAGCGGAGCAAACGGATATCGTGGTCTGGCCAAAGGCTTGCGCTTCGGGTTCAGCCTGAAAGGCTACCGGTCGGACACCGTTGTACTGCACGAACTCGCTCATCATTTCACGCTTGACCCACGCGCTTCGGACGTCCATGACGCGATCGGGGTCGGTTGGCTCTATTTCAACCACCGGGTCAAGGGTGATTGTCCCGTCGGCGAGATCTACCCGGATGTACTAACCTACTACACCCGCCAGAAAGCCGCCCCTAACCTGGGATACCTGTCGCGCTGCCCCGAGATCACCAGTCGCGCCGTACCGGACGCGGAGAGTGCGGAGGTGGCTGGAAGCGTGTGGCTCGCGGCGACATCGCCAACTGGTTCTACGGGCACTACGACGATGGGAACGGCAACGTAGATTTGGACGCCGTCTGGACCGACCTCCGCTCGGCCAGAGGCAAGCGCACGGCAACCTACCTGATGCGCAACATGTTCGGAGGATTCCGCTCCCTGCGCGAGGCCAACTGGGCGATAAGCGCATCGGAGGCGTCGTTGGGCAACCCGTGGAAAGACGGTGGTTGCCACTGGCGGAAGCCCCAGGACCTGGCCGTCATCACCAAGAACGGCGCGCTGAAGGTCAACTGGAACCCGCATCTGTACGAGACCTACCCCTCGGTCACGCACTACGCTGTCCAATGGCGCACTGCAGACCAGGAATACAGCACGTCACAGCAGGCGCTGGTGTCGGAGACATCCGCCTTGTCGCACACCATAGAAGGACTGACCGACGGCGTAGAGCACTTCTTCCGGGTGGTGGCCGTCAACGACGGTTCGCCTGATACCCACGTCGATGGCGATGGGCACAACCGCGCTGTCGAGGGATCGGCGGTGCCGGGCCGGCCCGGCGCGCCAACCGCATTCACCGCAACTGGCCAAGACCATCAGATATTGCTGCAATGGGATGACCCTGTGGACAGCGAAATCGAACTCAGCGGCTACCGGGCGGAATGGAAGTCAGGGAGAGAGACCTTCGATACTTCACGAAGCCTGGAGGTGTCGGGCGCGTCAACTCGTTCGACCGTGATCCCAGGGCTCAAAAACCGTGTCTATTACACGGTGCGGGTATCGGCGGTAGCACTGGACGGCACAGTTGGCGAGTCGGCCCGGAAAACGGTGAAGCCGGCCGGGCCGCCCGAGACCCCTTCTAGCGTGACTGCGGTGGGCGGCAAGGAATCGCTGCTGGGTGTTCTGGGAACCTCCCGGGGAGGGCACCGTGCATGATGGCTACGTGGTGCCGTGGCGGACACGTGCCACCTACGAAACCGGCAATGAGGTTGTTGTCTGGGAACCTGGGGCCACGTCGCATCTCCTCCAGAACATGG
The DNA here is from genome assembly GCA_965197635.1 of Dehalococcoidia bacterium. Taxonomy (GTDB): domain Bacteria; phylum Chloroflexota; class Dehalococcoidia; order Lucifugimonadales; family UBA3495; genus Bin87. The sequence goes on along the minus strand of CBDANN010000007.1, from coordinate 337,530 downwards.
CTGGGCACGGGCGCTACTACGTTCGCGTGCTTGCCCGCAACTCCCGCGGGCGCAGCGAGGGGTCCGAAGAATACTTCGTGATGTCCGGCGCGCCCGGCAAACCCACGGAGTTCACCGCCACGGTCAGACCCGGAGGCGGATTCCACCTGACCTGGGACCGGCCAGATCCGTACTACCCCAACATTCCCGATTTCCGTCCGGTGCGTAACTTCAACAACAACCGGTCCATCCTCGACGAAGACGGCAACACGGTTCCCCAGTTCCGCTACGACGTGGAGTACCGTCTCGCTGGCGACGACCCAGGCCTCTGGTGCTCACCAGGCAAATACACGGACCTGCCCGGACGCAACGACACGCTGGACACGGGCCGGCACCAGCTGGACTACACCGAGTTCTGCCGGAACGCTGAACCGGTGGTCGGCCAGAGCTACAACCTCCGGATCCGGGCGGCCTACGTCTGGAAAAATTCCGGGAACACCAACGTCCGGAACGGACCGTGGACCCGCAGTGGGCCCATCAGTTACAACCTGGCCGGCGGAACTCCTGATGCTCCCACTGGCATCGATGCAGTGGGGGGCAAGGAATCTCTGCTGGTCTCATGGGATCCTCCGTCCGGCGGCGGTACGGTCGGCGGCTACATCGTGGAATGGAGGACCGGAGGCAAATACGGAGACGGCGACAAGGCCATAGTGGCCGATGCCTCGGCGCAATCCTATTTGCTGGAGGACATGGCCGGCCACGGGCGCTACCGCGTGCGCGTCAAGACATTCAACCTGCTTGGCGAAAGCCAACCCACGGAGGAATACTTCGTGATGTCCGGCGCGCCGGGTAATCCCACGGACTTCGATGCCGTGGTCAGACCGGCCGGCGGGTTCACCCTGACCTGGGATCGGCCCGATCCGTACTACCCCAATAATCCTGATTACCGTACCGTCCGTAACTTCAGCAACCAACGGCCCATCCTCGACGACCACGGCAACACGGTGCCCCAGTACCGGTACGACGTGGAGTACAAGCTAGCCGACGGGCAGCCGGACGTATGGTGCTCGCAGGGCCGGTATCGCGACTACGGTGTGGGCAACGACACGCTGAACAGTACCGCCCTGATGCTGGACGTGACCAACTATTGCAGCGACGCTGAGCCCGTGGTGGGCGAGCGGTACAACTTCCGGATTCGAGCGGCCTACGTGTGGCTAAACTCCGGGGACACGAACCCGCGCAACGGCCCCTGGAAATACAGCGGCCCGGTGGTGTATGACCGGTAGCGGCAGAACGAGTCAGAACGGCACACTGCGCACGCGCGTGTCCGTCAGGGTTGTGGCGGCCCGGGCCACCAAACAGGCATTACCCCGAATCCACCGAAAGGCATTGTGGGAGCACTGGAATGGGACACGAGGGTGATGAAGACGCGACCGTTCGGGCGGAATGCGGGTAGATGGGCCTGGTGGTGGGCAATTGGCCCGCCAGTGTCAGGCGTGAGGAGCCGCTGCTGGATGAGCCGGCGGCAGCAGGGAACATTCGCTGAGCCATCTGGCGCGAGTTGGGGAGACGTTTGACTGACTGACCGGCGGGTGGTATTGGCGGGCCGGTTGCCGGCGCTACTATCAGGAAGGGAATGGCAGGGCACGCAATCAAGCCTGGGCGCGAGTGAACTGGTTTTCCCAGGGCCAGCGCTGAGGAAGATGCAGGGTGAGGCGGCGGGCCGAGCGGGTGAGGCGTCCGGCCAGGGAGAAGAAGCGTCGCCGGAGGGTCTTGGTGGTTACCACCTCTGGCTCACCCAGGCCGATGCGGGCGGTCCAGCGGGCCAGGTTGTGGGCGATGACCTGGACGGCCCGCCAGGCGGAGTTGGCGGCGAAGCGTCCCGAGGGGAGATGGTTGAGGCCCACGCCGTGCTTGAGGTCGCGGATGGCATTCTCGATCTCGGCATGGCGGCGATGGTCCGCCGCCAGTTCCAGGGTGTCCCCCTCCCGGCTCACCCGATCCAGCTGGCGCACGTGGCCCCACCGGAAGCTGCGCAGGAATGTCCCCAGCGTGGACGGCGCCTTGACTACGCAGCCGATGGCACCAGCGGTCCCGCCGGTGCGTATCGCAGCGGCGTCGTCAATGCAGTCGCCCCCAGCCGGCGCCGCGGCCACCAACGTCAGCATCTTGTCGCCAGCGTTGGCTCGGCCCGGGGCACGGCCCAGGTCAACGTGGCGGTCCACCAGTTCACCCAGACCCAGATGCTGGGCCAGGGTAACCGGAAGGATCAGACCGGCATTGGCCACCAGGCGGTGGTCGTCAAAGGCGACGTGGATACGGTCGGAACGCTCCGGTGGTAGCATCTATCGGGTGCTCCTTGTTTCGGGTCGGTTTTGTGTTTCAAAAACCACTATCCCAGAAGCAAAGAGGCACTGTCTTACCCCTTCGACCCGCCGCGACACTCATCTCTTCGGTGGATTGAGGTTAACTGAAGCGCCAAGCGCGAATTTCTGCCACTCTATGTGACAGCGTTCGAGGCCGCGTTGACCACCAAGACTGCCGGCCATCGCAAAATAAAACGCCGACGCTTCGACGGCGCCGGCGTGAATTGCGTGAGAGGGGGAACGCTACTCTTCGTGAATCTGCTGGTTCAGGTACAGCTCCATCCCGATGATCTTGACGGTCTCCAGTTGGGTTTCCAGCCAATCCACGTGCTCTTCCTCAGAGCGGATCATCTCCTGCAGGATGCCCCGGGTAGTGAAGTCCTGCACTTGTTCGCAGTGCGCGATGGCTTCGGTCAACGCCGACACCGCGTTCATCTCCGCCTGGAGGTCCAACTCGAAGTCCTCCATCACGGTCTCGCCCACCATGACCTGGTTGAGACGCTGCAGGTTGGGTACTCCCTCCAAGTAGAGGATGTGCTGGATCAGGTGCTGGGCGTCTTCCATTTCCTCCATGCTGGTGTCGCGAAACCTCTTGTAGAGGCGGTTGAGACCCCAGTTTTTGCACATCTCGGCTTGGACGAAGTATTGGTTGATGGCGGTGAGTTCGATGGTCAGAAGGTTGTTGAGGTGGTCAACCACCCCGTCTTTGGCTTTCAAAGAACGTTGCTCCTCGAATAAGTTGGGGACGCACTTATTGTAGCAGGCAATCTAATTCGGAATAGAACGCCGTTGCCAAGGGCTCCGCGCTCCGCGGTTCCGCCGGAGGATCTACCGCACTTACGCCACTGCATGGTCGGTAGCCTGCGGAGAGCATTCCGCCCTTTGCAACCTGATCCTAACCAGCGCGGTCACTGAGTCGATATGGTCGGCGCACCGGCCGCAGCATTCGTTGTCGTCGAAACCGAAAAATCGTCGGATCGATTCCGGCGTGTCGATGCCGGCCCGGGCCGCGTCAACCGCTTCGGACACTCGGACTGCTTTGCACACACAGAGAAACATAGGCTCCACCGACTATCACAATGCGCTCGAATGATTGATATCGCTAAATGTACTAGCAAATATTTGATACGTCAACCATTATTTTGGTTGGTTGGCTGACTAATCGATTGGTGGTTTCCGCACTCGGCTCTCCGCCAGTTCGGCGCCTTGTACCGGAAGGCAAAACTGAAAACGGCCGAGACTAGGTCAACGAGAGCGCGAAAGTTCGCTACCCAGTGTTGTAAGGCGCGCTGGTCCAGTCTCTTGATGAGTACCTGCCGACCATATTCCGTGGAGGCCTGAACTTTGGCTCCACGCCCTTCCCTACAATTGACGCTGGTCCAGTTCGATCTTGCGCTCAGGGAACATCTGGACGTTCACCAATCAGGAGTAACGGGGTTCAGCAGGCTTGCGCATTGATAAATGTTGACGAACACCAATTTATCGTGTATACGAAATACAATATGTGTACCCAATTGCTTGTGGGTTGCGTAGCGCGACAATTGGCGAATTATATAGTACGGTTGACCCGTGCCTTACGTCTTGCAGTATGCGACCACTTCGCAGCATTACGCGAGCATGGAATTGGCGGCAATGGCCGACAGCCTGGGAGATCTAGATATGCTGGATTCGGCTGCATCCGAAAGACTAATACCGGGCGCGAACCCGGATCGGATGGCCCGCTGGGGCGGCACGCTGCTGCTGGCCACGGCATTGGTCACGGCGGTGATGGTGTACGCCCGAGTGGCGTCCGGTACCGACCAGGCCACGATGTTGGAATCGCTGCGGGCCGTTGCGGAGAACCGGGAGTTGTATGCCCTTTTCGGCGGGGCCCGATTGGTGTCGGGACTAACCCTCCTGGCCGCGGGTTGGCTCCTGCTCCGAACCTGGATTATCCGGGACCGGTGGGCCACGCCCTGGGTACCCTATCTGTTCATTGCGTCGGGCGTCTGTACCGGCATTTCGGGGGCATCGGCGCTTGTGGTCATGACCCAGGCTGATTTGCAGATCGCGCCCGCCGCCGATTTGGGTGGGATACGGGCGGTGGTCAACTTGACCGTGATCGCCGGCAAGGTCGGTTTCACCCTGGCCGGATTGGCGTTGATCCTGGCCGCCTGGTTCCAGCGGCAGGTTGGCGGTACCCTCCGCAAGGTTGCGCCGGCGTCGGCGGTCTTGGGGATCGCCATGCAGCTCATCTGGTGGGGCGCGGCGACGGTCATTCATCCGATCGTGGGCGGCATCTTCTTCCTTTGGCTGCTGGTCATCGGGACGATGCTGGCTACGGGCCGGGTGGAGCGTCACTTCGTTGCCAGGTACGGCGCTGAAGCGTGCTGACGCTTCCAGCCGCGAGATTTCAGGATCTTCAGAAAAGGTTGATCGCCGATGCCCGGAGCCAAGTTGCAAGCGTGCCCCATGTGCGAGGGGACGAACAACACAGTGAGACGCCACCGCCGGCGGGGCGCCACGGTGATAAGGGAGCGCTTCTGCCGGCAATGCCGCCAGAAATTCTACACCCGGTCACACAATGACCATCGGGAGGTGTACTGCGGCAGTCCCTTCGCTATCAGGGGACATGGGCCAGCATCCTAACCGGCAAACCCTGGACGGAGTTGAATAATGAAACAGTCCGCCACCCTGTTGCCGAACCGGCGTTCACAACCTCGCTGCCGACTGGCGGAGAGCCATCCCGGTACCAGGGGTTCCGAATGACCGGGGTAGCCGCTGGCGGGGGGGCGGAGAAAACCCGGGTCGTCGATGCGGCGGGCCGGATTGTCGCAGCTACCAGCAAAAACGGGCGCAATAATGATCCCGCCCGCCCAGGGACCTTACCTGATGAGGGCATCCGGCAAAAGAGCTCGGAAAGGGAGTGGAGCAGGAGCAGCCGGAACCCTGACCCGGACAATCTCAAAGCAGCCGATGATCCGGTGGCGACGTACCTGCAGGAGCTGGGGCAGTTCGACCTGTTGACTGCCGGCGAGGAACGCCTGCTGGCCAGGCAAATGGAACTGGCCGCCCACCTGGGCCAGCTGGAAAGGGACTTGGCGCGAGGGTTTGAGGACGAAGCTCCTGAGAATAACTTCGCGGACGCCCGGCCCGTCGCGGCCTGGGAGGTCGCCATGGCTTTGCTGGCGCGCATCGCCAGCGACGGCTTGTTAGCCACCGCGGTAACCCGTTGTCTCCATCTGGCGAGCGCCCCGACGCTGGCCCTCATCAATTCCAACACCGCGTTGAGAATGGCGATAGACGGGCCGATCGATCAGGAGTTGCTGGAGCGGGTGGCCCAGCAGGTGGGCCTCAGCTCAGAAGAGGCGTACTGGGGCATCGTCCGTCTGTCGCTGGATACCCGGCTGTTGCCGCCCGAGGCCATAGCAGCGGCGGTGCGCCACATCGAGACCTGGGCAGAGCTTCATCCCGACGATTGCGTTGACCCAGATCGTTGCACACTGCCGATGTTGTCCCGCATGCTGCAGGATCCCGGGTTGAGCGACCGGGTTGAGGCTGCGAACGACGCTGTTGCACGCCGGTTCAGTTGGGTCAAGGAACAAGGGGAGGATGCCCATGACCACCTGGCCTTGGCCAACCTGCGCCTGGTGGTCAGCGTGGCCCGCAAGTACATCGGTCGGGGAATGTCTCTGCTAGACATGGTGCAGGAGGGCAACCTGGGCCTGATCCGTGGTGTGGAAAAGTTCGACCACCGCCGGGGATACAAGTTCAGCACCTACGCGACCTGGTGGATCCGCCAGGCGGTCACCAGGGGAATCGCCGATCAGGCTCGCACCATTCGGGTGCCGGTGCATATGGTAGAGACTATCAACAGGCTGATCCGTCAGGAACGACGCTTGCTGCAAGAATTTGGACGTGATCCCACCGAGGTGGAACTGGCCCAGGCTCTGGAAATGAGCGTGGAACAAATCCGGTACACGCGCAAAGTGGCCCAGGAAACGGTGTCGCTGGAAACGCCCGTGGGCGACGACGCTGACGCTCGGCTGGGCCAGTTCGTCGTGGACACCCACGAACCGCCTCCGGAAGAGACGGTAATGGCAAACCTGATGAGGGAGCACCTCCTGAAGGCGCTGGACACGTTAGACGGTCGTGAAGGAACGGTGCTACGTATGCGGTTTGGTTTGGATGACGGTCAGCCCCGCACTCTGGAAGAAGTTGGCAATGCGTTCGGGGTGACCCGCGAACGAGCCCGCCAGATTGAAGCGAGAGCCATCGGTAAGCTGCGCCACGACGCCCGGTTCGCCAGTCTGCGTGATTACCTGGAATGACCGGCGGTTGTCGGGCCAACTTTGCCGCCGCACGTTGGAGAGGTCGTCTTGAGAATTACAGTGATAGGTTTGGGATACGTTGGCACTGTAGCCGCCTCGTGCCTGGCCGACCTGGGACACGAAGTCACGGGAGTGGACCTCGATGCGGAACGGGCGCAAACGCTCCAATCAGGGCAGATGCCCATCTACGAACCTGGCCTTGCAGAGATGACGAAATGTGCCCTTGCCAGGGAAATGGTACGGTTCACCCACGCCTCCGATTTCCATGAACCGTTGGGCGAAGCGGTGTTGGTGGCCGTGGGCACGCCACAGTTGTGCGATGGCGCTGTTGACTTGCGCCAGGTGCGCTCGGCGGTCAAATGGGTCCTTGAGCAGCGTTCCCGTGGAACCACGTTGGTGATGAAGAGCACCGTTCCCCCGGGCACTGGGCAGCGATTGGTGGAATGTGATCTCTCCGGTTCGGGGCTCCGTTACGTGTCCAATCCGGAGTTCCTGCGCGAGGGTCAGGCAATCCACGACTGGCGCCATCCGGACCGAATTGTGGTCGGAGTGGAACCCGGGGACACTCAGTCATTGGGCGTAGTGAAAGCTATGAATGGTGGAAGCGACATTCCCTGTATCGCCACAGACATCACCAGCGCCGAGATGATCAAGTACGCCAGCAACGCCTTTCTGGCAACGCGGATCTCGTTCATCACCGAGATGGCCTCCTGGTGCGAGCGGGTGGGAGCGTCGATCGATATTGTGAGTCAGGGCTTGGCGATGGATCCCAGGACCGGCAGCAGAATATACGCGGGGGTAGGCTACGGCGGTTCCTGTTTCCCCAAGGACGTGCGTGCGTTGGATCATTTGGCCCTGACCAGCGGCGCCAACGTGGAGCTCCTGCGCTCGGTGATCAAGGTGAACAACCGGCAGAGGCTACGGCCGCTCGAGGCGTTGCGTGAACGGTTCAACGGAGGAATCGCCGGCCTTCAGGTGGCGGTGTTGGGGCTGGCATTCAAACCGGACACTGACGACCTGCGCGAAGCGCCGGCGTTGGACCTCATTCGGGCATTGTTGGACGATGGCGCGTTGGTGTCCGCTTATGACCCACAGGCCAACGCAGCCGCGCGTCGCCATTTGCCGGCGTCGGTGGCGCTGGCCGACAGTCCGGTGGCAGCCCCACGAAGGACGCGCAGGCAGTGGCGCTGATGACCGAATGGGACCAGATCATCAATGCCGACTGGCCCGCCATCGCCCGGCAGATGCGCCAGCCTTGCTTCCTCTTTGACGGCAGGAATGCGCTTGACCAGGCCGCGATGGTGCGGTTGGTATTCGAGTATCGCGGCGTGGGACGAAACGGAATGATGGACTGCCATTCCGAAACCATGCGTTGTGACGTAACAGGAAAAGAGAGAAGGTGCGAATGAGGTGCGTTGTTACCGGAGGCTGTGGTTTCATCGGTCGCCACCTGGTGCACCGACTGGTTGAACTGGGGAAAGACGTGGCGATCTTTGACGATCTGTCCACCGGGGATCTATCCACGTGCAGTGGAGAAGCCGAGCTTATCATCGGATCGGTGACGGATCTGCCGGCTCTGATTTCCGCGACGGGATCTGCGGATGTGGTTTTCCATACGGCGGCCTGGGCGCGAATCGAACGATCCGTCGCGGACCCCATCGGCACCCACGATGTGAACGTGACGGGAACGCTGAACGTGCTGCGGGCGGCACAGGTCAACGGCGTCGGCCGGGTCATCAACTCGTCGTCATCCAGCGTGTACGGCGACCAACCCACTCACCTGATGCGGGAGGATATGGCTCCGCACCCGAAATCTCCCTACGCGCTCCAGAAGCTGATGGGAGAGCAGTATGCCGACTTGTTCGCGCGCCTCTTCGGAATGGGTGTAGTCTCCCTGCGATACTTCAACGTGTACGGCCCCGGCCAACCTTCGCAGGGAGCTTACTCGCTGGTGATCCCACGTTTCCTGAGAATGCGGGAGGAAGGCTCGCCTCTCACCGTGTACGGCGACGGCAGCCAGACGCGCTCCTACACCCACGTTTCGGATGTGGTTGAGGCATCCAGGCGGGTTCCGCAGAACTGCCGGCTGGGGGGCACACGGCGCTTAACATTGGCACCGGACAGGAGACCTCGGTGAACGAGATCGCCGCGGCTATCGGCGGGCCGGTGCAGCACATCATCCCAAATCCCAGGCGTGAATTCGAAGAAGCGCGCAAAGCGGCAGACTGCTCCAAGGCACGATTACTGATCGGCTGGGAGCCGCGGGTTCCGTTTTTTGAGGGCATCGCGGGCCTTTTGTGACAACAGTTGGGCGCCGCAGTAGATCTCCGGCCAAATGACCGCTCCGGTTGCGCTGGCGAACAGCGCCCACCACAGGTAGGTCAACTGCCACGTTTCCACAGTCCACCAGGTGTAGAGCGGGAACAGTCCGACAATAGCCTGAAAAGGCACGAATCCCATGTCGAAGGGGTCCACCCCGATGGTGATTTCACCCATGTGTCCCGCATGAGCCAGACCAGCCGTAATGGTGATGGTGAGGGCGCCCAGTATCGCAATAAAAACCCGGCCAAAGACCCCGCCTCGGCCGACCAGCAGCGCCAGGGGGATCACAAACAGCGGTAGCACCGTGAGCATGGTCCGGCCGGGGAACCACCAACCCATCATGGTGATGGCCACAAAGGTCGCAACGAGCAGTTGGACCAGGATCAAGGTCAGCATCAGCCGTTGTTCCCATGTCCTCATTGCTAACAGCGCCAGCGCCGGCACGACCGCGAGGAGCATCGGCGCCCAACGCCCGATGCCGAAGCGCCGGTCAACAAACAGGGCCCACAGCCGGTAGTAACGCTCGGTGAACTCGACGTGGCCGCCGAGGATTTCGGAGGTGTTCCACTCGGAATAGACCACGTTGACCCCGTAGGGCGTCAGGCTACCGAAGACGTGCAGGTGGAACCAGGCGAACAACGCCGCCGAAACGCTTCCCGTCGCCAGCAGTACGATGCGCCCGGGACGGTCAGATTTGAGCAGGAAGTAGCCGGCAACTGGCAGCGCCAGCGCCGCGTACTTCGTCCCCAGCCAGCACATCGCGGTCAACGCGCCCGCCAGGTACAGCGCATCGTACAACCCCGGCCGGTCCCGCCGAGTGGCGACCAGCAGCGCGACGACCAGGGCCAGGGCTGCGGGGAACTCAGGGTAGATCTCGGTGGAGTAAATGAACGCCGTCGCCGTCAACCCGACGGCGAGCGCAACGAGCCAACAGATAGCCCGGTGCCCCGTCAGGCGGTCGGCGAGCACAAAAGCCAACGCCATGGTTGCCGCCCCCATGAGCATCAACTGTATTTGCACCCCTCTCAGGCCGCCCAGCACGAAACCGGGGATCACCAGCACCGAGAGCCCAGGGTTGTGCGGACTGAGCAGACGGCCGTCCGGCGTGGGCGCCGACTGGTACCACAGGTCGTTGGGATGGTCGAAGAATGCCTGGTACGACTTGGTTTCGTATTGATTCTGCAGGTCGAAGTCGCCGTCCACCAGAAGACTCTGGGTTGTCAGCAGGTAGAAAGGCTCGTCTCCGGTGATGGAGGCGCCTCGCGTCGCGCGAATGTCTACCGAATAGGCGTAGGCCACCGACAGGAATAGGAAGAGAGCCACCGCTGCCAACGGTAGCCCTCTTTCCTTGGTGAATTGTCGCAGGGTACGCGCGGGTTTTCCGGTCATCACGGCAGGACGTCGGTCTCCCGCAGCAGTTTGAGAGTACCCTCCAAGTCGCTGAGGTTGCCAAGGTCAACGTCGGGCGGATCCAGGGATTCCAGGGGAGGCAGATCGCCCTCCGGCTCAATCCCCGCGGACACCGGGTATTCCTTGATCTCCTGGGCGAAATAGGTCTGGGCTGGGCCGGAGAGGAGGAAATCGACGAACTCCTCGGCGGTGTCCTTGTTCTCGGACGCTGCCAGAATGCCCACGCCAGCAACCAGAACCAGCGCGCCCGGGTCGCCGTTGCCAATGTAGTGGTTACGTGCCTCGAACCCCGGTCCGTGTTCCTCAAGGAACCGTTCCAGGTAGTAGTGGTTAACGAAGCCCACATCCACCTCGCCGGCGGCCGCGGCTGACACCGTGGTGACGTTGTTGGGGTAGTCCACGGCGTCGTTGTCCCGCATCCCTTCCAGCCAGGACCGGGCCGCGTCCTCGCCTAATTGCAACCGTAGGGAGGTCACAAAAGCCTGGAAAGAGCCGTTGCGGGGCGCCCAGCCGACCCGCCCTTTCCACTCGGGGGACGTGAAGTCCAGGATTGACGGCGGGAGATCGGTTTCCGGGTCAATGGCATCGGTGTTGTAGATGATGGTGCGCGCCCGGCCTGACGTGCCGATCCACAGGCCGGCGGGAGAACGGAACCTCGTGTCCACCTTGTCCAGCGTTTCCTGTGGAATCTGGGTAAACATTCCGGCGTCGGCCAGTATGCCCAGGGATCCTGGGTCCTGCATGAACACCACGTCGGCCGGCGTGTTGTCGCCCTCTTCCAGCAGCGTGGCCGCGGTGGACGAACTCCCGGCGTACTTCACGCGGATGTCAACGCCGGTTTGCTCGCCGAAGGCTTCCAGCAGGGGATGCACCAGCGTCTGCGAGCGACCGGAATACACCGTCAGTGTACGATCACGGTCCTCCGTAGGGGTGGGAGGCACTGGGGTATTGGCCGGGATTTGAGCCCCGGCTGAGGCTGTGGATGCTGCCGGGGCGGCGGTAGAGGCCGAAGGAGGTGGCGAACCACCCCCTCCGCAACCGGCCACTGCTGCGACCGCGACCAACATGGCGACCGGCAGCAGAAAGGCCCGAAGACCCCGGTTGGATAGACTCTTCATTCCTGGCTTCTCCTATATTGGCTTGACGAGTCTATCACTGGTAGCTGGTGACGAGGTCAGCCGGCGTCAACAGCAGCCCCGACGCGGCCCGGTTGAGGGTGGCCAGGGCCCGGTCGCGCGACGCAGCAGTGATCCCGCTCGGATCGGCCGTGAGGTAGGCAACAATCGTGTCGTTGGCTGCCGGGTTGGCCTTGGCAACCTCAGGCTGAATGGACTGGTAGAACGCCAAAGCTTCAACCTGGTGAGTCGCCAAAGCGTCGGGGTCGCCGGCTTGTGCGTCATCCGCAACCCGGCCTATGTACCTCACGGTGGCGAGGTAGAAGATGGCGTTGAAGCGCGAGAAGACTTCCTGGGCGGCAGCATCGCAAGCGGCGGAATCGCCGTTTTCGGCTGCCTGGCGCACTCGTTCGAAGGCTTCGCGCAGGGGGATGTCGATGGTGCCCTCCCGTCCGAAGTTGCCTTCACGGCTGCGCGCCAGGGCGGACAGTGAGTTGGGATATTCCCCATCGACTGGTACGCCAACGTAAATGGCCCAGCCCTCATCTACGTCGCCTGAGTCCAGGTCAGCGCAGCCTCCGATCACATAGTGCTTGGACCAGTGATAGAGGATTCTGAGGATGCCTTTGTTGATGGCCTGGCGCTTCTGGGAATCGGTCCAATTCTCCGCCTCGTTGCGCCCGCGGATGGCGTCGTTGATGGGAGAGTCCAGGAAGTTGCCGGATTCGTAGAACTCGGCCGCGATGGGATATTCCTCGGCCCGCTTGGGATCACGGGCAAAGCCCCGTAAGGTCTTGCTGCGAGGGCCGATGCGGGTGTGCATCCCAACCTCGTACAACAGGAAGATTTCCGCCGCAGGGAGAGGGTTACCCTCCTTGATCACGTTGGTCAATGCGGCGATCTCCTGGTAATCGGAGGATATCTTCTGATAATGCTCCCGGTTGGTGGTGGCGTGATAGTAGCCGTCGGACACGGATGGGCCGCTGGTCTCGAGCGGGAGGTTTACCGGGATGAACAGGCCGGATGATCGGTCCAATTCGCCGGTATAGGGAGATGGCGCGCCGCTGGTCCCGCCGCCGGTGTCGGCATCGTACCTGGTAACCAGGTCGCTCTGATCGAGGAGGAGCGCCGATGCTGTCCCGTTGAGGGCGGCCAGGACCCGGTCGCGCGACGCGGTCGTAATCTCGCTTCCTTCAGCCGTCAAGTAGGCCATGATCGTCTCGTCAGCAGCCGGATCGGCCTTGGCAACGTCAGGTTGAATGGACTGGTAGAACGCCAAAGCTTCGACCTGGTGAGTTGCCAAAGCGTCGCGGTCGCCGGCTTGTGCGTCATCCGCCACCCGACCAACGTACCTGACGGTGCTGAGGTAGAAGATGGCGTTGAACCGCGAAAAGACGTCCTCGGAGGCAGCCTCCAGGGCCGCGGCATCGCCGTCGTCGGCCGCCTGCCGGGCGCGGTCCATGGCCTCGCGGAGGGGGATGTCAATGGCGCCTTGCCGGCCGAAGTTGCCTTCGCGTCCCAGGGCCGTTGCCGCCAGGGAGTTGGGGTAGGCCCCGTCGACTTCCTCGCCGACGTAAACTGCCCAAGACTCATCGATCAGACGGGAACTCATCCGGTCGGCGCCGATGATCATGTAGAACTTCGTCCAGTGGTAGATGATCCTCAGCATGCCTTTGTTTATCGCCTGGCGCCGCTGCGCAGCGGAGTAATTCTCCGCTTCCCTGCGCCCGCGTATGACGTTCTCAATCGGATCGTCGAGGAAAGTGTCTGACCCGTAGAACTCGGCCGATTCGGGGAAATACGTGGATGGAGTGGAGCCGGTAGCGAAACTCCGAAGCGTGCGGCTCTGCGGACCGAGACGGGTGTGCGAACCAGCTTCATAAAGGAGCCAGATCTCCGCCGCGGGCAGGGGCTGGCCTTCCTTGATGACGTTGGTGAGCTTGGCTATCTCCTGGTAGTCCGTGGAGATCTTCTGGTAAATCTCCCGGTGGGTCGTGGGGGTGTAGTAACCGTCGGACTTGGTGGGGGCGGTGGTCTCGTAAGCGAGGCCGGTGGGGATCATCAGGCCGGCGGTTTCCGCCTGGGTCGTCATTGCGCCCGTAGTGGTGCCCGAGGCGGAGGCGGAGGCTGAACCAGTCCCAGTGCCTGAACCCGAGCCGGTACCAGTGCCTGTACCGGACGCCGACCCCGTACCGGTCCCGGTGCCTGAAACTGATCCCGTGCCCGTACCGGTGCCGGAGGCGGAGGCGGAAACGGACGCCGACTCGCTGCCAATCACCGAGATGGTGGGACGATCCTCACCCTGGCGCGGCGCTTCCGCCGCCGCCTGGGCGGCCGCTGCCGCATCCCGTGCTGCCGCCGCCGCGTCCTGGGCGGCCGCCGCCGCCGCTTGGGCTGAAGCTGCCGCCGCTGCCGCCGCCCCCGAATCGGGCGCCGTAGCTGGCGCGGCAGGTGGTGGCTCCTGCTGGCAGGCTATTACCAGGGCCAGGAGCATTGCCATTGCCAGGCCTACGATCCAATATCGCCGTCGGGGATAGCTTCCCTTCCTCGTCATGTGATGAAGCACTTTGCCAATCCTCCTTGATGAGTTTGCCGATCACTTGCTCAGCATCTCGCGCAACATTCCGGTAGGAACGTGCCAGAGATATTTGGGACCAATGAATGACCGCCCTTTGGTACGCCGGGCATAGTCCACAGGAACTTCCTGCAGCCTCATACCCTTCTGCAACAGGTCGAGGGTCAGTACTTGGGCGTAGTTGTAATCGTGGATGATCTCGGCGGACTCCAAGGCCCGGCGCGAGAAGGCTCGGAAGCCGGTCTGACCGTCGGTGATGCGCTTCCCGGAGGCCAGGCAGAGCGCGCCGGTAAATACGAGATTGCCGATGCGACGGAATGCGCGCTGCTTCGGGCGTTGGTGCAGGTAACGTGAACCAAGGACGTAGTCGGCTTCGCCCGCTTCGATGGGCGCCAGCAGGTCGGGGATCTGCTCGGGCGGGTACTCGCCGTCGGCGTCGATGTAAACCGCAGCCCGGGCATCCAGTTCGTTGGCGGTGGCGAGGCCAGTGCGTAGGGCGGCCCCAAGGCCTCGGTTGCGCGCGTGGGATACGACCACATCCGCGCCGTGTCGGTGGGCAACCTGTGCGGTGCCGTCGGTGGAACCGTCGTCCACGACGACGACGCGCAGGTCCGGCCGTTGCTGTTTGGGAATGCGCGCCAGCGTCTGGGCCAGGTTCTCCGCCTCGTTGTACGCGGGCACTATCACCGCCACCGGGCGGGATGCCTCATCGTTGCAGCGCACGCCGAGCACCTGTCCCACCGACTGGGCCGGCGGTTCCACCCCCAGGTAGTAGGCGATGGTGGCGGCCACGTCCATGATCGAACGCGGCTCGTCGACGGGACCGCTCACCTTGACGCCCTCGCCCCACATGATGCAGGGCACATACCGCTCCGACGGGCTCATGTGGCCGTGCCCGCCGATGCCGATACCCTGCCCGTGGTCGGCGGTGATAAGCACGGTCGCGCCGTCCAGGTATCCGATGGAGTCGCACCATTCCAGAAAATGCTGAACGTGGCGGTCGCTTTCCTCGATCTTTGCCAGGTACTCGGAGTTGTAGCTGCCCCGGGCGTGGCCGGTCTGGTCAACGCTGAGCAGCTGCAGGATGAGTAGGTCGGGATCATCGCGTTCAACGACGGCGCGGGCGCGAGCGGTCAGCGCGTCGTCGATCTCGTCGTTGTTGGTTACGGCGGTCACGGTTTCCACGTCGGCCTCGCCGAAGGCGTCCACCAGGTGAGCGATGCCCACCAGCTTGCCGGTCAAACCACCGGCCCGCAGGGCATCGAATATCGACTCGCACTTGACGCCCAGGCTGGGCACGAAGTTGCTGGACATGCCATGCGTCCTGGGCGGCGCGCCGGTGAACATGGAGCTGAACCCGGTTACGGTGCGGGCCGGATACACGGTGGAGGTGTCGGTGTAATCAACGCCTTCTCTGCGGATACGGTCGATAAACGGCGTGTTGGCCTCCAGCAAACGGTCGGCTCGGCAACCGTCGATGACGATGGTGATGAACCGCCGGGAGATGCGCTTTCCGGGGGCTGCCCGCAAACGGGTGGGCACCAGCGACGGAGCCGGCGGCCAGGTGAAGAACCACTGGTGCAGGAGCAGGGCGGCGACGCCAACAGCCAAGGTGAAGCCTTCCAGCGCTGCGAACGACCAGATCGTTGGTTGCTCCGCCAACATTTGGAAAGCTAAAACCAGAATTGCCAGCTTTGGAATCTGTTCCAGGAAGTTCCCGCTGGTGGGGTCCGGGTTTTCCAGGACCAGTCGCCAGAACCGGGTGAAGTTGAACCACGAAGTGCCGATGCGCAGGTGGTAATAAATTGTCCCCCACAGGACGATGGTGAAAGTGAGGTAGATGCCCAGAATGAGGGCAATCGCAATGACGTCGAAAAACCGAAACGCCGCCAGGAACACTCCCAGGTACACCCACAAGGCGATGCGCAACTTGAGCGGAAAGTCGAAGCGGTAGAAGAGGACAAACATCGGAGCCAGCGCCAATAGCGCCAGACCGGCGCGCGGCCAGTAACTTCCGTCAGTGATGTGTGGGATGCTCAGCAGCGCCAGGATCCCCAGGGTGAACACCGGTGTGAAGGGCTTGCCCTCGTTGAGCACGTTCCAGGCGCGGGCCGCGAAGATTTCGAAACGTGAAGCGTGCTTGTCGCCCTCAGCGGAACCTCTGAGCGCGCCCAGCCCCTTGATTGGCAGCACGTCGCGCAACGCAATGAGAGTGAACGCCGTCGCCACGGTGTACGAATAGGCGAACTTCAGGCCGTGGGTGAGTACCGCCAGCGCCAGACCTTCCTCCCAGGGGATGCCCAGGGCGTACAGGGCCCCCGTCATGCTAGCCTCATAGACGCCGATTCCGCCCGGAGTCACGTGGAACACCTGAAAGAGGATGGTGAAGGCGGTAACCGCGATCGCTGCCGAAAGGGAGATTTCGGTTCCCAGCGCCTGCGCCGCCACCAGGAGGACGCCGGCCTCCAGGATCCAACTCGGTAACGTAAAGACCGTCGCCCTGACCACGCGCGCCAATGACAACGATGCGAGCTGGGTTCGCAGGAAGTCCAGCCGATTGCGCATTGGTCCGGGGACGTAGCGATCAAGCGAACGGAACCTCAGCAGCGCGAGACCGGTCGTCGCGCCTATCACCACGGCACCCGGAATGGTCAGGCTTCTCAGCCAGTCGGTCCTGCCTTCCAATGACGTCAGCAGGGTTCCGCATACCGCGGCAATCAGTATCAGACTGGCGAAATCGAGCAGGCGAGCCACGGCCGTAGTAGCCGCCGCCTCGCCCAGGGGAACCCCGTTGCGTGCGGCCAACAACGGCCGCGCTGCTTCGCCCAGTTTGAAGGGCAGCAGGTGGTTGGCCAGGAGCGCTGCCTGCAGGCAGGTGAAAAGCGAGAAGATTCCAGCGCCGTTGGCGATGAGCTGTCGCCAGGCTGCGGCCCGAAGTGCAAACGCGCCGGTATAACTGACCAGTAGAGCGACGAGCAGCTCTGGCCGCTGTACCAAGACCCGCACGGCTGCGAACAACTGGCTCCAATCGGCCAACCACCACACCATAATTCCTACTACCAAGGTGGATGCCGATCCAATGACAAGCCGCACTGACTGATGGCGACCGCGTATTACCAGCGCGGTACCCCAATTTGCGCTTATCCGAGCGCCGCCCCCTGGGTTCGTTTCTGATTCGTTTGCCTGACGCATGATGCCCGTTGTGCGTTCTCCGACTTTCCGGACGCGGTTGATTTTGCGCGCCGTCTCAATGGTTCGGCCTTGCCGGGAGGAGGGGTTCCGACAAGGCCGGTTGCCCGGGATGGGGCGATTAACGAGGAGTCACCGCCGCTATAGCAACTCCTCGACGTTTTTCAAGATGTCGTCTTGCCAATTCCACGATAAGCGTTGATACGCAGACCATAATTTAATGTCCACATAAACTTTTGTCAATACCCTACGAAAATTTGATTTTTGGTACCTGTTACCGAACTGTACGTTTCGCTGATGCTGAGCACGATGTGAGTAAGCGACGAGTGCACCAACCGTACGTCATCAAAGGCGGACCTCTCAGCCCTCTCCTGATGCTGGGCACAGATCTAATCTTGGATATACATGCCAATTACTGCGACAGGATCCGGCCCACATAACGACGTGATGCGTCCTGAGTCTCGATACGAACGCAACGGCTTTGGAAGAGCGGTCAATCGTTGATGTCAACTATATCGCGTATGCAAACGCCGCTAATGTCGACTGACCTTATGGCGGCATGATAGTGCCCTTGACAATCCTAATCAATGCAAACAAAATATTGGTGATTTGTTGAATCATGGATATACTGCGTCTAAACAGGATGACGCGAACAGTCCATCATTCTTACCGGATTGGAGGCAATCGAATGGCAATCATTTCGCGACGGATTTCGCTTGCGGCTGTATCAGGGGCTGCTTGCCTATTGCTGCTGGCCTTGGCCTGCGCCAGCGAACCCCCGCCGGCGCCACCCGCGGCCATGGCCGAGCCGGAAGTTGATGTGGAAGCGCTGAAAGGCGAAGTGGTGGCCCACTACGCGGCGGGCGTTCACGCCCTGTACTCACAGAGCCTCGCGTCGGCTCGGGAAATGGACGTCGCCATCGACTCATTCTTGGCCGATCCCAATCCGGCCAGCCTGGAAGCCGCCAAGCGGGCGTGGTTGCGAGCGCGGGACGACTATGGCCCAACCGAGGTGTTCCGGTTCTACGGCGGCCCCATTGACAACGAAGAGGACGGGCCCGAGGGTCTGATCAACGCCTGGCCCATGGACGAGTCGTATCTGGACTACGTGGAGGGCAACCCCACCGCGGGAATCATCAATATGCCCGACGCATATCCTGATATCGACGCCGACCTGATCATCTCCCTGAACGAAGAGGGCGGCGAGGAAAACGTATCTACCGGCTGGCACGCTATCGAGTTCCTGCTCTGGGGACAGGACCTGAACGATAACGGTCCGGGAGCACGCCCGGTGGAAGACTACACTACCAATGCTAACGCCGACCGGCGCGGCCAGTATCTGGCGGTCGCGTCCGACTCTTTGATTGGTCACCTGCAAGATATGGTTGACGCTTGGGCGCCCGGCGGCGGCAACTATCGCGCCGAGTTCATGGCGCTGCCCACCGATGATGCCCTGGTCAACATGATCACCGGGGCTGGCGCCCTGAGCAAGGGGGAGTTGGCCGGTGAGCGGATGTTTGTGGCCTACTCGGAACGGTCCCAGGAGGACGAGCATTCCTGCTTTGCCGACAACACCACCGCTGACATCGTCGGCAACGCCATCGGCGTGCGGATGGTAATTACCGGAGACTACGGCGTGATTTCCGGGCCTGGAATCGTCGATCTGTTTGCCGCTGAAAACGAGGCGTTGGCCGAGCGGTTGGCCGGGGAATCCGCGATGGCCGTCAGCATGGCACGGCAGATACCAGCGCCCTTCGACCAGCATCTTACCGACACGGCGTCCGACAGCGCGCACGGGCGTTCACAGGTGCTGAGCACCATCGAAGCCCTGGAGAAGCAGGCGGATACCATCGTGGAAGGCGCGGCTGCCTTCGGCTTCACCATCAACACTTCCGTTTAGGCAGACCGGTTACCCCCGGCGGAGACCGTATCGTCAGCGCCCTCTGGGGTGTCGCGATGCGGTCGTCCCGCATTTTCGGGTAATCCGTTTTAGATTGATGGCCCTGGCGTCAGGACGCCGGCCAAGGGTCGAGTTCAGTGCCCCGATGAACGAAGAGCGAATCCTTACCGCACACAGCGCCAGCTTCCAGCGCTATGGTCTGGCCATAGCGCTGGGCGCCGCGGCGTTGGCGGCGCTGGCGTGGTTCCTGATGCTAGACGCGCGGTCGGGCCGGTCCGACGCCGACGTCGCCGCCATTCTGCAAACCCAGCTTGGCGGCGACACTACCGTCATCAGCACCAACCGTAACTCGTTCGGACTGGCGGCGGCGAACCTGAACAATGCTGAGCGGCGTATCTTCGAGGTGGGCGACAGCTTTTTCACCCAGAACTGGGTGACCGCGCCAGCCTCCACCGAAGCGCGGGACGGCCTGGGACCAACGTTCAACGCACAGTCATGCTCGTCGTGCCACACTCTGGATGGGCGGGCCCAACCGCCGGCCAACGCCGACGACCCGGAGCGTGGCCTGCTGTTCCGGTTGAGCGTCCCTGGCGTCGACCCGGTTACGGGAGGGGCGTTGCCCGATCCCGCTTATGGTGGCCAACTACAGGATCGGGGAATATCGACCGTACCCCCGGAGGGCCGCTTCCTATTCAACTATCGCCAGATCTCCGGGACGTACGATGACGGGACTCCGTACACGCTGGTGCAACCGGAGTATGCCTTCGCGGACCTCGCCTTCGGCCCAATGCACCCCGAGGTTCTGGTTTCGCCCCGGATCGCGCCGGCTGTTTTCGGCGTTGGTTTGCTGGAAGCGATACCGGAGTCAGGCATCCTCGCGCAGGCCGACCCGGAGGACGCCGACGGGGATGGAATTTCCGGGCGGGCCAACATGGTGTGGGGTCTGCGCAAAGGGTCTGCCCAACTGGGGAGGTTCGGCTGGAAGGCCAACGTGCCTACGTTGGAGCAACAGATTGCCGGCGCTTTCCACGGTGACATCGGGATCACGTCAGTGCTGTTCGCCGACGAAAACTGTCCTGTGGGGCAGACGGAATGCCAATCGGTACCCAATGGTGGCACACCTGAAATCGGAGAGGAGCGTCTGGGCAAGGTTGTGTTTTACAACCAGACCCTCGCGGTGCCGGCAATGCGGGACGTTGACGATCCGCAGGTTCACGACGGCGCCCGTCTATTCCTGAAAGCGGGCTGCGCGGCCTGCCACACTCCCAGCCACACGACGGGCGAGCATCCGGTTCCAGCACTCACCGGGCAGGCCATATTTCCATACACCGATTTGCTGCTGCACGACATGGGTGAGGGATTGGCCGACCGTCGGCCTGACTTCCTCGCCGATGGCCAGGAATGGCGCACGCCGCCGCTTTGGGGAATTGGATTGATCGAAAACGTCAACAACCACACGCGCCTGTTGCATGACGGCCGCGCTCGAGGCATCGCGGAGGCCATCCTTTGGCACGACGGCGAGGGGTTGGCGGCGCGCGAGGAATTTCGCAAGATGTCGCGCGAAGAGCGCGAGGCGTTGCTGCGTTTTCTCGAGTCTCTATGATGAGCATCCTACGAAATGGCCGGCTCGTTGCAACCATACTTGCCCTGTTGGCAGTAGCAGCCTGTTCGGGTGATCCTCCGCCTTCCCGGCAGGATGTGCTCACCAGCCTGACCGACGAGTTGATCGTGCCTCGGTTTCAGTCCGTGGCCAGCGAGATGGACGACCTCAACCTGGCCCTGCACAACCTGTGCGCCAATCCCAGTGCGGAGGCGCTGGCCACCGCACGAACGGCGTGGCGGGAGGCCCGAGCCCCTTGGATGCGTTCGCAAGCGGCGTGGTTCGGCCCGGTCATGGATCGGCGTTCGCGCATCCTGGTGGACTGGTCGCCCATCGACAAGGAACGGATCGAAACAATGCTGGCCGAGCGGGAGTCTATTTCGGCAAGCGAGGTCCGGGAATTCCTCGCGTCAACCCAGCGCGGGCTGGGAGCGATCGAGTACATCGTCTTTGCCGAGGACGCTGCGGCGTTGGCCTCATTCGCGAACACCCGGGGAATACGCTGCCAGTATCTGACCGCTCTCGGCGACGTAGCAGCCGAGGAGACGGCCGCTGTCCTACGCGACTGGGCTGGGACAGATTCCTCCGGTGGCGGTTACGCGGCCTACCTCAACGGGACCGGCAGCATCTCGCTGCTGGACCAACAGGCGGTTGACGAACTCGTGCGCACGTCGGTGTTCCTGACCCGCAGCATCGCCGATATGCGGCTGGGCAAGGCGTTGGGCGCCGATGGCGGTCAGCCTGATCCGTCGGCGATACCCGGCGGCGCGAGCAATAACGCCGTTGCCGATCTGCGTAACCAGGTGTTGGGAATGCAGGACGTGTACCTGGGCGCTGAGACCGGCGGCGCACTGGGTGTCAGCGCTCTGGTGAGCGGAGTATCAGAAGAGGCCGACGGGCGGATGCGAAGTCATTTTGCCGGCACGTTGGCCGCAATCGACGATTTGAAAGAGCCCTCGCAATCAACAGTGATGGACAATCCCGGACCGGCACGTGCGGCTCTCCAGCAAGTCCAGGAGTTGCAACGCGCCCTCAACACCGAGGTAGTCAGCCTGCTGGGGGTTACCGTCGGTTTCGCCGACACCGATGGAGACGGCGGCTAAGAGGGTGTGTGACAATGGGCTAGACTCGTCCGGTCGGTTCTTGAGGTGAGAACCAGATGGTGGTTATGCTGGGCGGATGAATAGAAAAGCATATCCCAGCGATTTGACCGCTGCCCAGTGGGAGGAGTTGGTCCCACTGCTGCCGCCGGACACCACCAGAGGCCCTCCCAGAACTACGGATCTGCGGGAGGTGGTCAAGGGCATCCTCTACGTGCTGCGGGGCGGGATACCCTGGCGCCTAATGCCTCATGACCTGCCGCCCTGGGGCACGGTGTGGTGGTACTTTCGGAAGTGGCGGGATGACGGAACCTGGGAACGGGTGGAGGACGCCTTGCGCTCCCGGGTTCGGGAAGCTGCGGGCCGAGCGGCTACGCCCAGCGCCGCCATCCCGGATTGTTCAAGGATCGACAGCCAATCGGTGAAAACCACGGAAAAAGGGGGCCTCGGGGCTACGACGCCGGTAACAAGGTGGCTGGACGCAAGCGCCATATCGTAGTGGACACCATGGGATTGTTGCTGGCCGTGGTGGTTCATGCCGCCAGCATCCAGGACCGGGACGGCGCCCGGTTGGTGTTGGCCAAACTGTTGGGTCGATTTCCCCGATTGCAGGTCATCTGGGCCGACGCTGGCTACGCGGGTCGGCTGGTGGCTTGGGCCTGGGCCACCGGCGGCTGGTTGCTCACCGTGGTGCGGCGCAAACCGGATCGCCACCACTTTGAGGTGTTGCCGCGCCGGTGGGTGGTAGAGCGTACCCTGGCCTGGCTGAGCCGATGTCGCCGGTTGAGCAAGGACTACGAGGAGCGCACGGAAAGCAGCGAAGCCTGGGTGCATATCGCCATGGTCCACCTGATGCTCAAACGGCTCCACCCCGCCTGAACCCCATTGTCACACGCCCTCTAATATTACAGTTGCACTTGAATTGAGGGCCTCTGAAAGAGTCTCTTGTAAGGGATTCCAAGGCTCGGGCTTGGTGCCACCGGCTCCACCACGGCTACCACATAGGCAGGTCAGTGCTCTCATAAAGTAGTCACAGCAGCGTGCATAACAGCCGTCTAACTTCGGGCACGGTCAGCGACATGAGTCCTTCCCACAAAGCGCGGCTGTAATATTAGAACCTGTCTACGATCTCTGAAATAGGTTAATACTACAGTCGCGCTTGTGATGAAGGTTTCTGAAGGCGTCTCCGGTAATGACACTGCATGGCCCGGGCCTGGTGCCGCCGTCTCCATCCCGACCAGTGGATGGTCAGGGCAGGACTGCCACGGGGCAGCCACAGGAGCCGGCATAGCAGTCGTCTGACCTCGGGTACGGTCAGTGGGATGAGTTCTCCCGGGAACATATCCCCCTTTTACCGTCGCCACCGGCGGCATAGGACCGGATTACCGCCAGAAAGGCATGGGCCAGCAGCGCCCGGGTGATGTGCCGGTGCCAGCCGACCCACAGGCGTACCTCATACTCATCCAGCCCCACCTCCTGTTTGGCCTCCTTGAAGGCGTCTTCGATGATCCACCGGGTGCCAGCCACGCGCACCAGTTCCGCCAGCGATACCTCTCCCGTACTAAAACAGGCGTAGTAGGCCAGCTCCTCAGGATCGGCAATGCCCGAACCCTTGACCAAGCACGCACCAGCAGCCAATGCCCCTGATCCAGTGCTGACCAGGGTCCTATCGGCAACCAACCCCAATCGTAGAGGCGCGGCCCTTTGCTGCCCTCCCCAGCGCTCAGACGTTGCCACCGGTCATCGGGTATCTGCTGGGCCAGTTCACGGGCTGCCACCTGTGCCGAGCCATCCTCCGTATCCGCCCACAGCGGCTCGTTGTTCTTCACCGCCAGCACGTAGGACAGGCTCTGTTCCTCCAGCCACCGTCGCAGTTGACACGATCTTTGACCAATCGCATTGCCGTACACCGTATCCCCAGTTACCCCGGCAAAGGGCACCCCAACCGCCACCGCGCGGGCGATCATCTCCTGAGCCAGTTGTGCTTTGGTATGAAAGACCACCCCTTCCGGGACACCGGCTTCCCGCCGCCGCTCCACATCCTCCGCCCACTCCTGGGGCAGATACAGCTCCCGATCCAGAAAGGCCGCGCCCCGTCGGCTGCCATACGCCAGGAACACCCCGATCTGACAGTTCTCCACCTTCCCCGCCGTGCCGCTGTACTGACGCTTCACCCCCACCGACTTCTGGCCTTGCTTCAGAAACCCCGTCTCATCCACCACCAGCACCCCGCCGGGGTCGCCCAGATGCTCCACCACGTACCCTTGCAGGTCGTCCCGTACTTGGTCCGCGTCCCAGTGGTACACCGCCAGCAGACGCTGCACACCGTCGGGCGTGGCGTCGCCAGCATATTCGGCCAACTGCCACCCGTTCTTGCGCTCCACCGACCCCAGCAATCCTTGCAGGTACGCCAGCGCCCGCTGCCGAGACTCACTGCGGCTGAAACGCGACGCGATACGCCCGTGCAGCGCCTGGAGCCCAGCCTCCCAGTCCAGCGTTTCCTCCAGCACGGCCTCTCGCTCCAGTAATGTCTGACCCATTTCCAACCCCTCCACTCTCACCAGTAATCATGGGCCTATCCTACCAAAGGCAAGCGCGACTGTAGTATTAAGCTGAGACTATTATCAGGGGAGGGGTAATCATGTCTCATTCCTATCCCAGCGACATCAGTAGGGAGCAATTCGCCCGTATTCTGCCCACGCTGAAGTCGGCCCGACGCCGGACCAAGCCCCGCATTGTGGACTTGTATGACGTTTTCTGCGGCGTGCTGTATCTCCTGAAAAGCGGCTGCCAGTGGCGAATGCTGCCGGCGGACTTCCCCGATTGGCGCACTTGTTACCAGTATTTCCGGCAATGGAGCGAGCAGCCCGACCCGGAGCAGGATTCCATTCTGGAACAAGTCCTAAAAAAATCGGTTGGCGAGGCCCGACAAAGCAATGGGAGGGAAGAGCAGACCAGCTGCTGCATCGTGGACTCCCAGAGCGTCAAGAACACGGACACCGCCGAGCAGAAGGGCTATGACGCGGGCAAAAAGGTGTCCGGAAGCAAGCGTCATATCGCGGTGGACACGCAAGGATTGCCCCATGCGATACAGGTGACTACCGCCGACGTTACCGATCGGGCGGGGGCTTTGGCGATGTTTGACGAAAACCGGTCCGACCTCAACCGGGTCCAGAATGTGTTGGTGGACGGTGGTTACACCGGGAAGCCCTTTGCTGCTGCAGTGCAAGGCATATTGGGAGCCGCGGTGGAAGTGGTGAAACGCAACGAACTGCACACCTTCGTGGTGCTGCCGAAACGATGGGTGGTGGAGCGGTCATTCGCCGGGCTGGAAAAGTGCCGCCGGCTCTGGAAGAACTGTGAAAGGAAGCTCAATACCAGCCTGCAGATGGTGGTGCTTGCCTTCATGGTGCTAATCCTCAAAAGATTGTAAACAGGCTCTTATAGGGGACTGGTAGAACGGCCCCAAAGCGCCCAGCGGACCTCCGTTCTGCCGGTGCCGGACGCACTCAACAGTTGCCATCACGGGCGCTTGGCCGCTCTTCACGTGCCTGTCGTTGATACGTACGCTGGCTACTCCCAGTTTTGACAACCGTTCCCCCGGGACCTATTCTTGTGCAACAGGCCGCCTTCTCGATTCACGCTCCAGCCCCCGTTTGACATGGCCTGGATGCGGGGCTAAGCAGGGGCGATTATGGTGTTCGTTACAAAATTCACAAGAAGTTACCCGTAAATGACGATAATTCTAACAGCTATCTTACATGCATCTGGTAACGTATTAGTACTACAGTCGCGCTTGCCTTTGGTAGGATAGGCCCATGATTACTGGTGAGAGTGGAGGGGTTGGAAATGGGTCAGACATTACTGGAGCGAGAGGCCGTGCTGGAGGAAACGCTGGACTGGGAGGCTGGGCTCCAGGCGCTGCACGGGCGTATCGCGTCGCGTTTCAGCCGCAGTGAGTCTCGGCAGCGGGCGCTGGCGTACCTGCAAGGATTGCTGGGGTCGGTGGAGCGCAAGAACGGGTGGCAGTTGGCGGAATATGCTGGCGACGCCACGCCCGACGGTGTGCAGCGTCTGCTGGCGGTGTACCACTGGGACGCGGACCAAGTACGGGACGACCTGCAAGGGTACGTGGTGGAGCATCTGGGCGACCCCGGCGGGGTGCTGGTGGTGGATGAGACGGGGTTTCTGAAGCAAGGCCAGAAGTCGGTGGGGGTGAAGCGTCAGTACAGCGGCACGGCGGGGAAGGTGGAGAACTGTCAGATCGGGGTGTTCCTGGCGTATGGCAGCCGACGGGGCGCGGCCTTTCTGGATCGGGAGCTGTATCTGCCCCAGGAGTGGGCGGAGGATGTGGAGCGGCGGCGGGAAGCCGGTGTCCCGGAAGGGGTGGTCTTTCATACCAAAGCACAACTGGCTCAGGAGATGATCGCCCGCGCGGTGGCGGTTGGGGTGCCCTTTGCCTGGGTAACTGGGGATACGGTGTACGGCAATGCGATTGGTCAAAGATCGTGTCAACTGCGACGGTGGCTGGAGGAACAGAGCCTGTCCTACGTGCTGGCGGTGAAGAACAACGAGCCGCTGTGGGCGGATACGGAGGATGGCTCGGCACAGGTGGCAGCCCGTGAACTGGCCCAGCAGATACCCGATGACCGGTGGCAACGTCTGAGCGCTGGGGAGGGCAGCAAGGGGCCGCGCCTCTACGATTGGGGTTGGTTGCCGATAGGACCCTGGTCAGCACTGGATCAGGGGCATTGGCTGCTGGTGCGTGCTTGGTCAAGGGTTCGGGCATTGCCGATCCTGAGGAGCTGGCCTACTACGCCTGTTTTAGTACGGGAGAGGTATCGCTGGCGGAACTGGTGCGCGTGGCTGGCACCCGGTGGATCATCGAAGACGCCTTCAAGGAGGCCAAACAGGAGGTGGGGCTGGATGAGTATGAGGTACGCCTGTGGGTCGGCTGGCACCGGCACATCACCCGGGCGCTGCTGGCCCATGCCTTTCTGGCGGTAATCCGGTCCTATGCCGCCGGTGGCGACGGTAAAAGGGGGATATGTTCCCGGGAGAACTCATCCCACTGACCGTACCCGAGGTCAGACGACTGCTATGCCGGCTCCTGTGGCTGCCCCGTGGCAGTCCTGCCCTGACCATCCACTGGTCGGGATGGAGACGGCGGCACCAGGCCCGGGCCATGCAGTGTCATTACCGGAGACGCCTTCAGAAACCTTCATCACAAGCGCGACTGTAGTACTAAGGTGAGTTGGTTCGCAAAGACTCCGCGGCTGTCGATCGCTGGACATCGTAGGGAATCACCCAGCGCCTGGGGGTGAGTCCGGCCCGAACTGAAGCCAGATCGACGTCGGGATCAATCAGTCGGGCGTTTGGCCGCCCATTGAAGGCAACGAACGCGTCGGCGTTTACGACAACATTGGTATGGCCTCTTGCTGCAAAGTCGTCCGAGATGATTTGGGCGGTCTGCAAGATCATGTCCGGTTGGAACGCCATCCGCTCGGCTTGCGGCGGTGTCAGATATTCATCCGGTGCGACGAGCCAGGAATGTCCATTGGCCGGGTCGCGCACGCGATATTGCACGAAACCGACCTTTTCGGTGAGCATCACGCGCCATGCGAACAGGTAGCCCTCCTCAGTCCAGCGCACGTTCCCGGGATAGGCGTAGTGCCGCAGCGGCAGGGCCAACTGCACAGCGGCGAACAGCGCTACGCCTACCACCGCGACCCTGGTGAGCGAGGGTTTGATTTCTGAAGGGCGTGTCTCTCCGCCATGTTGGCGCGTCGGCAACCGGAATGGTCGGAGCAGGTGGCGCGGCCAGTCGGGAGCAAAGAAGACCAATGCCAGCCCGATCATCAGCCACGGGAAGATCCCCAGTTGGGGGAACAGTACCCACGTAGCCAGGCGGAACGCGACCAACGTAAAGTAGGCCGGAAGACGGGTGCGCCCCCACAACAACGCAGGGACGATCGCCACATCAAAAAGGGCGCCGCACCAACTCATTGCGTAGGCGGCCCAAGTCTCTTGCAGCAATGGCCCTACCAATGGCAGACCACCATGCTGGTACATCCAGATACGCAGGGGTAGCGCTTCCAGCAGCCAGTCGGGGTTCAACTTGGCAATGCCGGCGAAAACGTACACGATACCGACCTGTGCCCGCAGAACCCAGAGCGTCCAGATGGGAACTACGCTGCGTTGAAGCGGCAGAATAGCCAGCAGCAGGCTGATCAAGCCAATCAGATAGTGATGGTTCAGGTACGTGGTTCGGTCCAGCAGTTCGACGTAGGTGAAGCCGACGAAGAACAGCGCCGCGC
The DNA here is from genome assembly GCA_965197635.1 of Dehalococcoidia bacterium. Classification (GTDB taxonomy): domain Bacteria; phylum Chloroflexota; class Dehalococcoidia; order Lucifugimonadales; family UBA3495; genus Bin87. The sequence continues at coordinate 309,347 of CBDANN010000007.1, read as the reverse complement.
ATATCCGCAAGCGGTAACCGACGGCGATTCCCAGGCTGAACAAGCCCAGGACGCCCAAGTGGACGTACATTCCCCAGTCCGGCCAGGGTTGCAGCCAGCCGAAGCCCAGGTAGGTGAGGTGGTAATCCGGCTCGAGGTAATGCGGGCCGATCCAACCGTGGACGAAGTAACGGACGACCACGGCCAAACCCAGCAGGCCAAAGATAACTCGGAACGCTGCTGCCGATGCGCCGTCAACGGGGCGATTTGCTTTAGCCTTGCTGGCGTTAACCCACCCCGGTAAAACGGCCCGCATCGTCAGCCTGTATCGGTTGGACGCGCTACCGTTGCGTCATTCAGTTTCAGCGGGCCGCACCACGATCTGCCGGGCCACGTCGTAGCCGATGGACACCCGGTCCACCTCCGTCTCCACTTGCATGACGCCGAGATAGGGCATTCCCTCCAGCAGCGTCATCCTTCGCCCCGGCACCAATCTCGCTCCATCCAGAAACTTGAGCAATTCAGTGTTCTCTTCCGGCACCCGGTCGACCACATATTCCGTTCCCGCGACCGCGCTGTCCAACGCGACGGCCCCCGGTGTTGATCCGGTCGCTCCGCTTCCGGGTATCGGCCACCCGAAGGGCGAATGGCTGGGGTTGCCCAACCGCTCCTTCAGCTTCGACACCAGGGCTTCCGACATGCCGTGCTCCAGCTGGTGAGCTTCAATGTGGGCCTCGTGCAGTTCCATTCCCAGCAGGCGAACCACCATCCACTCGGCTAACCGGTGGCGCTGGGCGATGTTTTCCCCCTCCATCCTGCCACGGTCGGTCAGCCGGATCCGCTTGTCCCCACCAACGTCAACCAGCCCCTGCTGCTGCATGCGACGCAGCATACCGGCAACAGAGGGCACAGAGGTCCCCAATCCTTCGGTAGGCGGCAACTGCCGCAGCGCTTCGGTAAGCTGGGTCAGTGTGGGCGATTCAGAGCCTTCCCACATCTTGTACAGCGACAGGAGGTAATTCTCCGTTACCGGCGACAGCCGATCGGAAACGATGGTCCTCCGATTTCGGGTGGTGGATGCAGTCGTGGATTTGCGAGGGCGTGGCACAGCGTATCCTGGAGAAGATGCAAAGATATGCCAAGATTATACCCCAGCTCCCTCACTCCAATGTCACCGGTGGCGCCGCGAAATCGAAAGGGGCAGTGAACAACTCCCTTTGGTTGTCATCAAGTCTCAACAAGCTTAAGTTATGAAACGTTGTGCGCCTCGTTGCCGAGAGCACGCCCGTCGAGGAAGGGCAACGGGCTGTGGCCTTCGCGCAGGAAGACCCTCACCCGAGTCCCAAGCTTGAAACGCGCCACGTGCGACTGCATCACCTGCACTTGGTGTCCCGAGTCCAGGACCACCGCATAGAGGTTGAAGGCCACCAGGAACTCCCGCCGGGCTACCACTCCGTTGCCCTCCTGGTCAGTATCCATATCCAAGCAGTCCGGGCGAACCATTATCTGCAGCTCACCGTTTTCCGGCAATGACGTGATCCACCCGTCCTGGCACGGAACCCGCCCCACCTCACTGGCCAGGTTTTCGCCATCGAGCCAAGCCGGGGCCAGCGGACCACTCACGGTGCGGGCCGACCGCGGCTTCGACGCCCACGCCCTGGTCTCCGTCTGCCGCGACATGGATGTCCGCTTCTCCATCACCATCCGCCAGCACGCCCGGTCGCGGAACCTGATCGAGGCCATACCCGAAAGGGAGTGGACGCCCCTACCCTATTGTATGGACGGCGCCGCCGGCGTGGCCGAAACCACCTACGTCCCCTTCCACAGTGCGCCCGACACCGCCCCAGTGCGGCTCATCGTGCGCCGGGTGCAACCCACGCCCGGTTCCCAACTGGCCCTCTTCGCCACCTACAGCTACCACAGCTTCATCACCGACCGGGAGGGGGGACACCCTGAAACTGGAGGCCGACCATCGCCGCCACGCCGAGATCGAGAATGCCATCCGCGACCTCAAGTGCGGCGTGGGGTTGAACCATCTCCCCTCGGGCCGCTTCGCCGCCAACGCCGCCTGGCTACCGTCCAGGTCATCGCCCACAACCTGGCCCGCTGGACCGCCCGCATCGGCCTGGGTGAGCAAGACGTGGTAACCACCAAGACCCTCCGACGACGCTTCTTCTCCCTGGCCGGACGGCTCACCCGCAAGGCCCGCCGGCTCACCCTGCATCTTCCCCAGCGCTGGCCCTGGGAAAACCAGTTCACTCGCGCCCAGGCTTGATTGCGTGCCCTGCCACTCCCTTCTTGATAGTGGCGCCGGCAACCGGCCCGCCAATCCCACCCGCCAGTCAGTCAAACGTCTCCCCAGCTCGCGCCAGATGGCTCAGCGAGTGTTCCCTGCTGCCTCCGGCTCAGCCAGCAGGGCTGCTCACGCCTGACACTGGCGGGCCGATTGCCCACCACCAGGCCCATCTACCCGCATTCCGCCCGAACGGTCGCGTCTTCATCACCCTCATGTCCCGTTCCAGTGCTCCCACAATGCCTTGCGGTGGATTCGGGATTAGATGTCTGATAAATCGCCCTTATCCGACTTCCGTGAGGATTCGATTCGCGAGCCTCGGACGCCGTGTTTTCAAGCTCTCCGGACGGCCTTCTTCCAATCAGATTTCTTCCGGGTGGTGCGGCAGTCGCCGTCTAAAGATGCTATATCCTATTAGTGCCTTCTACGTTTAACCTATTCGACTCTTTGCCTGCCGATATTCCTGCAAATGAGCCCCTGCGGGAGTAACCACCCTGCAAGTCCTTGCTCGCGTCGCGAGCATCCCGCTTTTCATGGAGGCCGTGACACAGCCACATTCCGGATCGCGACATCTTTGGCCGTTCAGTTCCTCATTGGTATGTATTACAGTGTAATGATATATAGTATAGGGAGTATCGCCAATGCTCGAATGGACGATGGAGCCCCGCCGGCAACGGGTGCGGTTCCCGGATGCGGTCAGAAAAGAGCTATTCCGACAGCAGGGAGGTCGCTGCATGTATTGCGGAGGCAGGCAGCGGCCGGACCTGATGGACATCGACCACAAAGATCCCCTCGCCCGTGGGGGCTCCAACCACCGAGATAATCTCCAACTGTTGTGTCGCACGTGCAACACGAGGAAGGGTTCTAAAACCGACCGGGAGTTCCGGCGTATGTACCAGGAGGTTGGAATGCCTCAAGAGGAGACCCCTCCCATGCGCCCTATTCGGCATTCCTATTTCGTGGCCGCCGGAAGGCGGTCGGCCCGATCGCGTGCCAAGCGCCGGCGCACAGAACGTAACCGCGATCCAGTAGTCGTCGCTCGTGATGGGATTGCCAGGCCCGGGCCTGATGCCGCCGTCTCCACCGTGACCACCGTACCGTAAATTCAGCGCTCTGGGAGCGTTGCCACAACAAGCGGCATCACAGCCGTCGTACCTCGGGCACCGTCATGGGGATCAACTCGGCCATAATCACCGCCCCCTTTTTGCGTCGCCAGCGGCGGCGTAGCACTTGGTTACCGCCAAGAAGGCCTGGACCAGCAGCGCCAGAGCCTGCCCCGTGCTACGACACGGGGGTGACGTGTCGATACCATCCAGTCCAGCGGCGCACCTCGTATTGGTCCAAGCCCACCTCCTGCTTCGCCTCCTTGCAGGCATCCCGATTTTAGACCAATCGCGATCCACCGAGTGCCCGCCACGCGCACCAGTTCCGCCAGGGGCGCGTCCGCCGGACTGAAGCCGGCGTAGTAGGCCACTTCAGCGGGGTCGGCGATGCCCGAGCCCTTGACCAAGCACGCACCGGCAGCCAATGCCTTTGGTCCGGCTCAGGCCAGGGCCGGATGGATACCAACGTGGATTCGGAATTGCGTCGTCTCCGTCCGCACCCGGCGGTGCTGGCCTGGATTGATAATGTGACCAAGGAAGACCTACACCTGTGCGCTGTGACCATCGGTGAGATCCAGGCTGGGATCGAGATAACGCGGGAACAGGACAGGGTGAAGGCGGAGGAACTCGAACTGTCGCTCAGCCGGGTGCTGGACACGTATCAGGTGTTGGCCGTGGATGCGGCCGCGTTTCGAGAATGGGCCCGGTTGATGCACCGGCGTCGGGCACGCTGCTGCAGGACGCCATGATTGCCGCGGTGGCCGTAGTGCATCGCCTGACGGTGGTTACCAGGAATGTACGGGACTTTCAGCGGGTGGGCGCGGCGACGCTGGATCCGTTCGCTCCCCACGACCCGGTGCCGGATGAGGTGGTTGGGTTGCTCGGATTACGTTCTGGATTGACGGAATGATTCTGAGACCGTCCGCCGGAGCGGGAAAGGCGAGGCCGTCATAAAAGTTTGATAAGGGCGATTTATCGGACTTTTGTGAACCAGCGGGTTGTGGGCCGGTGGCGGGCCCATGGGAGGCAGGCGTCATGGTCAGGGTGTTGAGCTGGAACATCGCGAGGAAGCTCCAGGCGGCCCAGAGCCTGTTGGATGCGGACGCCGCCGTGGCCAGGGCAATCGCGTCTTCAACATATACAATAAGAAACGAGACATTGACAATTGCTGATAATGTCGCCCTATGCCAGTGTGTTGGTTGTTACATGAAACCCGCAGATAGGCTGAAACCCGCAGATAGGCTGTTGAAACCCGCGTCTGTTGACGTTGAAGCAATCCATTCTCAAGCGACGGGGAGCCGTCTGAGCTCGTATCAGATGGGGTTTCGTGTGTTACCAAAATTAGACGCGATTGCTCTGCCGCCGTGGCCCTCTTCCCGTAGGTAGCGGCAAGAAGGCTGTTACAATAAACGTGCGCCGATGAACGGCGCCGATGTTTTTCGTAGCAACGAATGTCATCGTTCCGCGTAGTTGCGCTTGGCGCGTCGCGCCGAATCCCTTCCGCTTCTCGAAACTAGGGAGTCTCTTTCTGCATGTCATCTCAACCGCGCCGTTCCCGTGCACGCTCCGGCAATCTCAAACAACCCGATAGCGCACAGATCAACCGCCCGCAGCGTCACCAGGCTATTTGCGCGGACTGCCGAGAGGCAACCACCGTTCCGTTCAAACCCGTCGAAGACCGGCCGGTGTACTGCCGACCCTGTTTATACTTGCGTCGCCATGGCGCCGCCTCTCCTTCCCATTTTCCGAAACCGCTCGATTCCACCGATGGAAACCAGACTGACGCGGTGGCCTGGGAAACCGTGTTTCCCGGTATGGTGCTGAATCGCGGTACCAGGACCGCCATTGCGCGAATGAACATATTCGACCCCACCCCGATCCAGGAACAGTCGATACCTCATCTGCTGGAAGGACGAGACCTGATCGGGCAGGCGCGCACCGGATCAGGCAAGACGCTGGCGTTTGCGACGCCGCTGGTGGAGCAGTGCGACGCCACGGCCCGTCAGGTACAGGCGTTGGTCCTGGCGCCGACGCGCGAGCTGGCAATCCAGGTGGGCGGCGTAACGGAGGATCTGGCCAGATCACAGGGTTTGCACGTCACCCTGTTGTACGGTGGACGGTCGGTGGGACGTGACCACAAGGCGTTGAAACAGGGTGCGCAAATCATAATCGGCACGCCAGGTCGAACGCTGGATCACGTTCGTCAGGGCAGTTTGAACTTGCAATCGGTGCGGTTCCTGGTGTTGGACGAGGCTGACGAAATGCTCGACCGGGGATTCGCCCGCGACGTTGACGCTATTTTGAGCCGGACCCCAACGCAGCGACAGACGGCGCTGTTTTCGGCCACCCTGCCGGATTGGGTGGTGCAGACTGCCAAGAAACACCTACATGATCCGGTAAGGGTGGAAGTGGACGCCGATTTGGAGGGTCTTCCCACCGTGGAGCATCTGGTTTACAGCATCCAGAAGACAGACAAGATGGAGGCGCTACGGGCGTTGCTGGACCGCCGGGACGGGGCGCCGGTCCTAGTGTTTGGCAAGACCAAGCACGGGGTCAAACGACTGGCTGGGCAATTGGATGCGTTGGGTTACCCGGTGGGCGCGTTGCAGGGCAATCTCAGCCAGGTTGCCCGCGAGCGGGTGATGAAGGATTTCCGCTCTGGAGTGGCGCCGATTCTGGTTGCCACCAACGTGGCTGCGCGAGGCTTGGATGTGGAGGGCATCGGGCAGGTGATCAATTACGATCTCCCCGACTCGGAGCAGCTGTTCACGCACCGGGTGGGTCGTACCGGCCGGATGGGGCGCGCTGGCGAGGCGATCACGTTCATCACGCCCGACGAAGATCGGAAGTGGCGCGAGATTCAACGGGGCCTGGGCCGGCAGTTCACACGAAAATCGTGGATCGGGGAGCTGCGGTCGGCAGACCGTCGCCAAAAGGCCGAGGCGGAGCTCGGAGTTGAGGGCAGCGCGGTGCGGGTCAGGCCGCGCCGGTAAAGCTATACCGTTCCGTCTGGCCACCGGATCCTTGCGGCCGATGCTCTCAACAACGTTTGCGGCGTCATGGAGGACAACCAACTGGGGTATCACGAGTGCGACTGCGGCGTCTTTGATAGCATGGACGGACTGATCCTGGAGTTCATGGGTCCGCGGCGGGCTGGTCGTCGCGTTAAGTAGCCGGTGTATGGACTGCCCCGCACGCGTGGGGATAAACCCGTGGAGTAGAGTCCCTGGAGGTGGCGTAACGGAGATCGAGTGGCATGAAGGCAGCCCACCGCGCCATCAACGTTCCGGCTCAAACACCAATTCCGGCACGACCACCTCCCAGGCTTTGCTGCGCAGGCCGGATCGGAATTCCGGCTCCGACCGTTCCGCGTCCCAGGAGACGATGGACATCACGGTGGCGCACGTTCTGCCCGCACCGGCTGGGGCCCCTGAAGTTGCGCGCGAGTTGTCCGATATGACGCCGGAGTTCCGCCTGTGACCATCGTGCTCATTTCCGTTCCTGGCAACCACCCCCATCCCCTCCGACCAGGACGTGGCCGATACCATGGCCGCGCCCCACAATTATCCGGGCCCACTAGGTTCAATTGACCCGGAGAGTGCTGAAGGAGTAGTTGGCCAACTCCTTGAACTCGTCGAATTCCTCAGTAAGGAAAGAGTAGACGACGCATATTGCCGCACCGTCCTCAGCCAGGTAATAGGTTGTCAAGGCTATCACCCGGTCAGCGATTGTAGCGAAACTGGACCGGCCTGGCCATTTGAGCGTGCTCGGCCTTTTCGGACGAACAAGGCCCCCTGGTTAGGCAGGTGCGATCTGCGGAGGCGCCGCCATGGTGTCCCAGCCTCGTGAAATTAAGCAAAGGAGATCAAAGACCATGAGAATGTACCCGAGAGAGTTTCCATCAACCCGCCTCAAGAAGCGCAAGCGGCAGGTGGAGAGGCGCGTCTACGAAGCCCTGGCTGGCAGCGACCGCCGGGGCTTCGTCTATTACGAGTGGCGCCGTGGTTACGACCGCCCGGAGTTGGATTTCGCCATCTGGCTGGCTGGCTTGGGCCGCTTCGCCCTGCAGGTGAAGGGTGGGCGTTATCTGCTGATCGACGGCGAGTGGCACCTGAAGACCAGGGAGGGCACGGCCCATCGCCGCCTCCCCATTGGACGAGGCTTGGCTGGCGGCGCTGGACCTGCACGACGACATCGTGGAACGTGCGCAGACCGCGTACAACCCATTCGTCATTCCCGTGCTGGCGTTTCCCGACATGGAACCCGACGCGGCCATCGAAAGCTTGGCCAAACGCAAGGGCGTGTATCTGGTCTGGGGCGCGGCGAAGTTGCTGGCGGATCTGGAAGCCGTTGTCCGTAGCAGGAGCGCGTTGGAGGCGCTGACGATGGGGCGCATCGCCCATGAGGTGGAGGCCGTAACGGACGGCCTGATCCGGATGGGTGCGGCTGCAGGGGAGGAGACCGGCAAAGAGCCGGCGCGTCCGGAGGTCCTGTCCCTGTCGGTGGGCGGTCGCAACGTCGCGCAGATCAGGGCGAAGGAGATGCACCTGCGGTTCGGGACCTTCATCGGCGCTGGGCCGTCCCGAAAGGAGAGTGATGAACGCTGACGGTGGGAGTCACTACCCCGTGGCCGACCAGGTTTGGAACGCGGTGGCCATCCGTGTCCCCGGCGGCTCTGTTTTCGGGCAACGGCGGGTCTGCCGCCGGCGCCGCCTAAATCCCAACGCAATCGATAGATCAAATCAGGAGAGAACCGACATGAACGACACCATGGGCGTAGCGCCTGCCATACTGCGCCGGCACCCGAGACTGGACCCGGGCCAACTGGAACTCATCGGGCATCTGGAATGGCCCTACTCTGGGCATCGCCGGACCGGGCGCTGGCAAGACCCTGGCGGTGGCGCTACGCGGCACGAACATTCTGCTGCTCGGGCTGGCCTAGCCGGAAGAGCTGTTGCTGTGCACCTACTCCCGGGCCGCGGCCCGGGAGCTGCGGGAACGTTTCATTGGCCTGGCCAGCGCCGCCGGCTGCGCGGGAGACCTCTCGGGGGTGCGCATCGGCATCATCCACGGCCTGTGTCGCCAGATCCTGTGCTCCCACGCCAGCCGCACCGGTCTCCCGCTTACTTCGCGGTGCTGAACGAGGGCGACCAGTGGCGACTTCTGCTGCGGCGCTACGATGATGTCTTCAGCCCAGACCGGGATGTGCTGGAGCGGGAGGGCTGGCGCTGGCGGGAGCTGCCTGGTGGTCCGCCATGGCCGCAAATACTTTGAGCGGCTCTGCGACGAGTACCAGGACACCAGCGCCGTCGAGGAGCTCCCTGCTGCTGCGATTGTCCCGCAGCCACGGCAACCTGTGCGTGCTGGGAAACGACGACCAGAGCATCTACCGTTTTCGGGCAGCCAGCGTGAGGAACCTCGTGCAGTTTCCTGAGTGCACCTTCGACGGTCATACCGTGTAACTCAGCGTCAACTATCGCAGCCATCCTTCAATCGTGGATTTCTACGACCGGTGGATGGCCGCCGCCGCCGACTGGTCCAATCCCGACCCGCAGAGCTGGCCCTTCCGTTACCCCAAGTCCATCACGCCCCATGATCCCGCCGCATACCGGAGCTATGCGGCGGTAAGTGCGGTGGACGGTGGGGGTGATGCCGGAGCTGAGAGTAGGCAACTGGTGGAGCTGGTGCTGTTCCTGAAGCGCCAGGGGGTCATTGCCGAGTACGGTCAGGTGGGTCCTGCTGTTGCGCTCGATCACGGGAGCGGCGGCCGTCGGTTACCTGGACGCCCTGGAGCGGGCCGGCGTACCCGTGAACCGTGTGTCGTCTGGGTCCCGGCGTCACTGGCGCATTGGCTCCCCCCGCGCGCTCACCGTTACGACCATCCACCAGGCCAAGGGCCGGGAGTGGGACGTGGTGATCGTGGGTTCGCTGGGTTTCGACAACGCCGACGTGGACCCGGTGGGCCGGGAGCTGGGGCCCTACTGCAAACGGCCGGCTTTTGAACCGGCCGGCCGCATCGCCGCCTTTGAACACGCCCGCCAGCACTACGTGGCCTTCTCCCGGCGCGGGGTCTGTTGGCGCTGCCGCCGGACCGGTGCATCCCCGCTTCGCCGACGCCTGGGACCGCCTGCCCCGTTGGAATCGCATGGACCGGAGGGCTTTGGGTCGCCAGCGTTTGCGACCGCCGGAGCCGACCGGGGGTGTGGAGCAGGTCCACGGACCGGCGCGGGTCATTCCATACCTGAAGCGCCTGGACGTATGGGTGGGGTGCGCCGCGGCGGCGGCGCCCAGCGCCGGACCGCACGGGCCGGAGGCGACCTGACCGGTCGCAGGTCACTTTTGGCGTGCCATTGACACTGAGAATGAAATGAGCGGCGACGGGGCGTTGCCGCAATCCGATCACCAGGAGGTAATTACTACCGTGCGTACCGAGAACGTCGACAATGCGAGAGCCCGGGCTCCGCCTGCTCTATGACGTGTGATGTAACGGCCTGAGCCAGTCGTCAAACCGGCGAGGCGGTTGCAGCTGCAAACTCGCGTGGGCGATCCCTGCCCAGAAACAAACTCGCCGCGCCGCGGACCCAGCTGTGACGGGCCGTCCTGGGAGAGATCCCGGGTCGGCCCGTCGGCAGGTCTGTGGAACCGGCGCGTTCGTCAACACCAAACCACAAAAGAGGTATTACCAAGATGAAAGTCGTAAACAACGACCACAACGCACCCCTGATCCTGACCGAGATGGAGGCCTGCCGGCAGTTCGAGGCCAGCAGCCGGGACGGCCAGGTCCTGTTCCAACCCCAGGTGGCCGCCGGCCAGCCCGCGCCCAACTGCGTCGCTTTCTTCGAGGAGGTCGGCCGCTTCGCACCACCATCCTGGAAGGATGGTGATGCGAAGACAACCAATGGTTCCGCATTTTGCTGCTGGCAGAGGGCTGGACAGCAGCAGCAGCGACGGCGGAGGCGCTGGAGCGGGACCCCCACACCATCGGCAGATGGGCCGCCGCCTACGGCGAGGGCGGGCCCACAGCCTTGATTTTCGAGCAGTCGGGTGGTTCCACCCGCCCTCGGCGAGGGGCAGCAGGCGGAGTTGAGGGCGGCGGTGCCGGAGTTGCCCACCGAGTCGGACATCGAACTGGCCAACTGGAACTGGCGGGCGGTGCGGCAGTTTGTCCGGGAGCGCTTCGGTATCAGCCTGAGCCGCAGCGGTGGCGTGAACTACCGCCACCGTTTGGGGTTTGTCCTGAAACGCCCCCAGAAGCGTCTGGTCCAGGCGGACCATGCCAAGCGGGAATCCTTCGTGGCGGAATACGCCGCCCGGTGGGACGAGGCCGGGCGGTCTGGAGCCCAGATATGCTTCGCCGACGCGGCGCGCTTCCGGGCGGACGCTGCACTGCGGGGCCAGTGGGCGCTGCCGGGAGAGCCAGCCTTGGTGGACTCCAGCAGCCCGCGCCATGGTGAAAAGGCCAGCTACTACTCGGCGGTATGCCTGGAGACCGGCGCGGTGGAGTGGATGGAGCTGGCAGGCAACGGCAACTCAGCAACATCGGCCGGCCTTCCTGAGACAACTGCGGGAGAGACACGTCGGGCCGTTGAACGTGATTTGGGACAACGCTCCGGCGCACCGGGGCGCGGCGGTAAGGGAGTAGCTCCGGACGCCGGACCTGGGCCGGCGGCTGATGAACCTGCCGGGCTACAGTCCGGATTGCAACGCCGCTGAGGCGGTCTGGGGCTGGGCGAGGGAGGACGCCACCGGAAACCTGTGCTGGGGGACCAAGACTCGAGTGCCCGAGAGGGTCGGAAGCTTCCTCCACGGGCTGTCCAGCCGGAGGGAGGAGGTCAAGCGCCGCTGCCGAACCGTCCTGCAATCAAGGGCTGAAAGGCTGCTGCAAGACTCCCAGCCCCATTGCCAACCCCTCCTAAATGCACATCCCACCTTGGCTTTGGTTTAGTATATCTACGATTAGCATAGAAAATATGCTGTGCCATGGGAAGCCGCGCTCCATGCCGTTGAGGTCGGTCTCCTTGGCCAGGCAGCGGCCGTGGGTGTTCTTGATGTTGAGATTGGCTGGATAGAGCCGGGCCGGCTCCACCGGCTGTTGCCAATAGTTTTCGAGGCTGTCCTCGTGGAATTGGAAGGCGTGGCGCGGCGCCACCATGATGAACCGGCCCGGGCCGGTTCGTCCCACCCGTCCGGCGCGCTGCCTGACCTTGATGCTGTAGGTGGGCATGTGCATCAGGCCTCGGCCCCGGCAGTAGTTTCCGCTTCCGACACGCTGGAGAAGTTGGTGATGGCCACCTCCCCGGTGGGGAACGACGCTACAATGCGCAGCTGCCCGCCGATCGCCTCGACGTAGGAACGCAGGCTCGAGATGTGCATGTCGGTTCGCTGTTCCAGCTTCGCCACTGCGGGCTGGTTCACCCGTAAGCGATCCGCCAGATCCTGCTGGGTGAGGGCCATGGTCTGGCGCAGTTCTCGCAGGGGCATTTCCGCCAGCAGCTCGGCCTGCTTCGCTTCGACCTTCCGCCGGCGTTCCGGCGTGAAACCCTCGGTCAGGTCCTGGAACTGATGTCGTCCGCTCATGGAATGATGCCCTCCTCGCGCAGCTCGTTGAGATGGTCGTCGTACAGCCGGTCGGCAATGGGCACGTACTCCTCGTAGAACCGGTCGTTCCCGGTCTTGATCCCTCCTATCAACAGGATGGACGCCCGCCTGGGATCAAAAGCGTAGAACGTGCGTAGCGGCTCACCCCCGCTCTGCGTCCTGAGCTCTCTCATGTGGTTGCGCCGCGAAGTGGCAATCCCCGACGAATAGGGATACGGCAATGTGGATCCACGCGCCATCGGCAGTTCCACAGTGGCTGCCAGGTCCTCCTGCTGTTCGCCGCGCAGGGTGTCCCACCACTCCTTGAACTGGTCCGTGTATTCCACCTGCCACGGCATGAGCTAATTATATTCCCGTCTTGGAATAATGACAGAGGCGACCTCGTCAGTGTGCGGTTGGCGTCAAACTTCTGCGCGTCTGGCATGACGATCAGGAACGGATCCATTGTCGATCTCCAGAATGTCATGGGAGCGCGCATGGCCTACTGAGTTGGGAGATTATGCACCTGTCGGCAGAATCCATTCTCGCCGCCGCGACCGTCCCATCGCCAGAAACCCGGCGGCCAACGGCCGGGCTGAAATCGCCCCAGGGATCAATCAAGGTCCGGCCGCTTTGCGCAGCGCAGCCGATCTCGGTACGTTCGTCATGCACCGCATGGCGGGTTATCGGATCCACGTACTCCACCCGAACCATGCCGGTCAGAAGAACAGTGGGCCAGCGCCGCGCCGCCGGAATAGTCCGGAGTACTCAATCAACCTTGGAATGGCAGGGATAGAGGCGATGGAGTTTGGTGCGGGCATCCTGGGTGGTGAACCGCCAGTTGATGGTGGCTTGGGTGGCATTGCGCCGGTTTTCATAGGCGGCAACGGCGCGAGTCAGCGCCACGTCGTCGCCGTGGCGCGTCCGCAAGCCGGCGCGGGTCATGATGCTGAACTCAATCTCCGCCATCCCTTCGGCAAGCTCAGGACAGGATTGAGCCAACTGGTGTGCTTGGGCGTGTGGTGGAACTCCAACCGCTTCACGATGCGTCTGGCCTCGCCAGCTGGGAAGGTCTCGTATAGGGAAGCCATGCGGTGGGTGTTCAGAGCCTGCCCCGTACTCGATACGGGGTTGTCGAGGACCCCACGCACCACGGGGGCGTGGGGGTGAGCCACGTCCACCAGCCACTGCATCTGGTGGGCGAAGTCCACCATGGTGCGCCGCTGGGTGATGGCCAAGTGGCGCCAGCCCGCCAAGGGTTCACAGGTCAGAAAGATGTTGCGGACACCAGCACGGCGATATTCATAGTCTTCCCGTCGGGGCCGTCCCGGTTGGACGGGCAACGGCGTTCGCAGATTGGTCAAAGATCGGGGCCAGCAAATGGATGGAGGTCTCGTCAAAGCACACCACCGGACGCTGGGGATCGTAGGGTTCGGCATAGAGATCCAGCACGTCCTCCATCGCCGCCACGAACTCCCCACCTACCTTCGGGATGCGCCACTGCTGCTTGCGCCACGGCTTGAGGGAGTTTTTTTGAGCCGGAGCCTTACCGCCTCATGGGACAGCGACGCCACCAACCCCAACTCGACCATCCGGTCGGCCAACAGCTGCAAGGTCCAGTGGTCGCGGCCCTCCCGGGCCGGCGAGCACGCCAGGGCAATCAGGTGGGCTCCTGCTTTGTCGTCCAACTTGCGAAAACGGCTGGCCTGGGGATGGTCGTGGAGCACGCCGTCCAATCCCTCCTCGGCGTACCGCCGTTTGATGCGGAACACCGTGCGCGGCGATGTGTCCAAGGCCGCCGCCGCTTGGGAAGCGCTCCAACCCTCATCAGTCTTGAGCAGGATGCGCGCCCGATTGATGACCCGCGCCGAGCGCTGACCGCTGCGGATCAACCGTTCCAGTTGGTCCCGATCTTCCGCCGACAACTGTACCGCATATTTCTCCGCAACCATGGATGTCCTACCTCCCGCACTGCTGTTTGCCACCAGCATAACGACCATGGCCCGTTGCGTGCTTGATCCGCCATTACAAGATTGACTGAATAATAGTCCTCTCCCACGCAGGAACTCGTCCAGCTGCCGCAACGTGGTGTCGGCCCGAACCGCCAGCTCCAGCCAGTAGAGACCGCTGCCGTCATGCACCGACAGGTGCAGCGACTGCCGGTGCTGGGCAGGTTCCGGTCCGAGCGCCTGTGGGAGATCCTGCCGGGCAATGCACTCGATCAGATGACCGCTCGCCGTGAGATCGTTCACCATGGCCTGGCAGAGGTTGCAGATCCCCTGGCTCAGCGGGCCATCGATCGGGAGCGTCAGCAACTCCCGGCTCTCGTCCGCCGCTTCCGGCGACTCCACCAGGTCCAGCAGGGGTTCCAGCTCCGACCGGTTGATGTACGAGGTGGTCACCATGACGTCCGCCCTCAGGTCCCGCAGTTCCTGCCGCATCCGCTTGCGGATGCCGCTCAGCCAGCGGAGATCCAGCGGTTCCACGTTGTCGTCATAGACCACGTATGCGTGAACGCTATGGTCGCCTACTGATCGGTCCGGAGGACCACCATGACGGCGTCGAAGGAGATCCAGTTCCCGAACCTCTTCTCCAGATGCCGGCGGACGACCCCTGCAATCCGAGCTTCGTACGAGCCTTCCGTGAGCATGCGGTGGCCTCAATACGGGCGCTACTCCCCGGCTTTCCCACCCCGCCCCCAGCGTCCGGCGGCCATTATCCCATGCGCGCGTTCCTGCCCTTCAGCCCGTCGGTCGCCGTCGTAGCCAGCCCGATTGGCGAATGCCGGAAGCTCCGGCCGGTGCGCGCACCCGTCGGCCTGCACCCCGTGCGCCAGTGTCGAATCTGAACCAGGGGCGGGCTGCACCCCCGGAGCTGCCGCCGCCACTGGCGGCCAGACCACACGTGCTCAGAGATCGCTGGAGCAGGGTGGCTATTCGGCACCTGCGAACATTTCACGGCGGCGGCAAAGTCCGGATCTACGAAGTAGCTCTGCAGCGGGCTTTGGGCCACCACCGGCCGGGATAGCGCAACGTTCTGCTCCCGGCAGAACCTCCTCAGGGTGTGCCCCATGCGCATCATCAGCGCCCGCAGTTGGTCCTGACCCAGACCGGCACGTTGACGCAGAGTGTCGCGGTGGATGCCGGCGCCACCGGCTCACCAGGCCAAACCCACCACCCCTCGGGCTTCCCGATCTAACCCGGCCGTGAAGTCGTTGGCCAGCCGGTCACTCCAGCGACCTGGGGGCGGCTCCTGGGACCGGGCGACCGGTTCCGCGCGGCCGGCTCCGGCGACTCGAAAGGAGCCTGGTACGGGACCACGCTGGCCGGCGCGCCGGTGATAAGGCGCAGGACGTTGATCACCTCGTCCACGTCACCCTCAACTTCAATGCCAATCTTCACGATGATGCCCGCTCCGTGGCGGCGCTGGGTCGCCGCATCGCTGTACCCACATCCACGAGCATGCCTTGGTAACACTCCTCTGGAAAACCCGTCGATGAGAGCGACTCTATGTCTGCCATCGTATCATCGAGACGCGATTCGGGGCCTGCGGGAACGGGCTGCTGGGGGCGATCATGCTCGCAGAAGTACGTAATGGATGTTGCGCGAACCATGGGGCCGCAGTTTGGGAGCAGTTCAGGTTGTTTGCCTAGTCGAAGTTTCGTCGCCTGGCAGCCCATCTGAGGAATGCCTGACGGTCGTGGATTCAGCTGGGAACTAACCGGCAACAACTAACTATGATTGCCGGTCGCGGGCGCGGCTGCCGCCAGTATTTGGCCAACGGTGTGCCGATGACGGCAGAAACCGGCTTCGTCAACGATGCGACGAGCCCTTGGGCCGGCATCTTGGAGCCGAACCGGAACAGCTGGAGCAGGTGGTGGCCGGTGCAGATCAGCAGCCATTCTCCTTTCACCTGCTCCAGACCCCGCAGCAGGAACTGCCGGAACCCTCGACCCTGCTTGATCTGGCCGAAGACCGGCTCCACCGTCGCCATCCGCAGCGCGTAACGCTCACGACCCTTTTTCGTCAGCAACTTCCGCCGCATCCGGTCCCGGGGGGACAGATGATTGGGAATGCGGCCCCTGGGCGCTGGCGGCAATACTCTCCCGTGGCGGGTTTGCTCCGGCGCGACGTAGGGGTCTGTGCCCAGCGCGTAGAGTTCGTCAACCACCTTGGCTGAGTAGTAACCGGCGTCAGCGGACACTTCCCTGGGGATCACGCCGGTGTTGCCGATGGTCTCCTCGACCATGCCCGTCGCCTGCTGCTGGTCCGATGCCTGGTTCGTGGCCTGCGCCGCCACAATCACCTGGTGTTCGCTGTCCACCACCGCCGGGCAGTTGTACGCCTGGACGAAGTCCCGCCCGCCCGGCGCGGGCATGATCCGGGACTCAGCATCAGTAAAGTTGTGCTGGGCTTTATCGTCGGGGACTCCTGAAAGTGCCTTGCCTCCCCTTCGGCCTGCTCTGCCGCCGCCGGCGCTTCGGCTTCCATTGCCGCCATGGCCTCCCGCATCTTCTCCAACCGGCCTTGCCGAAAGGCCAACTCTGCTGGCAACTCATCACCACGCTGGTCCTGACCGTACCGCCGGTCTGCCGCGTCATCCGCTTCCGGCGCCTTCCGCAACAACTCCGCCACCTCCGTCGCCAACTGCGCCGACTGCTCCTGCATCCGCCCGTAACTCATCGCCTGATGCTGCGATGCGTTGGCCTTCACCTTGGTCCCGTCCAACGCCACCTGCCCCAACTTCACCAGTCCAGCCAACTGGCACCATGCCAGCACCTGCAGGAACAGGTCCGACAACTCTGCTAGTGTCATGTATCCAAAGTTCGTTGGCAAAAGCGGGCCACGTTGGCCAGGATCTGGTCGGCGGTCTTGGTCCAGACAAAGGGCTTGGGGTTTTCGTTGGTAACATCCAGAAACCCGTAGATGGCGGCTTCCAGTTCTCCGCTGCTCTGATGCACGCCGCGCCGCAACTGCTTTTCGGTCAGCAGCCCGAACCACCGCTCCACCAGGTTCAGCCAGGACGCGCTGGTGGGAGTGAAGTGCAGGTGGAACCGAGGCCGCTTGGCTAACCAGTTCCGGATCAGCGCCGTCTTGTGGGTGGCGTAGTTGTCCACAATCAGGTGGACATCTAGGTCAAGGGGCACTTCGGCCTCGATGGTATCGAGGAACTTGCGGAACTCCACGGCCCGGTGGCGTCGGTGGCAGCGGCCAATCACCTTGCCGGTTTTGGTATCCAACGCGGCGAACAACGACGTGGTGCCGTGGCGCAGGTAATCATGGGTGCGCCGTTCCACCGGTCCGGGGCGCATGGGCAACAGCGGCCTGGTCCGGTCCAGCGCCTGAATCTGGGACTTCTCATCCACGCACAAAACCAACGCCCGATCGGGTGGGTCCAGGTAGAGACCCACAACATCCCGCACCTTCTCGATGAAGAAAGGGTCCGACGACAGCTTGAATGTCTCGGTGCGGTGGGGCTGCAGCCCGAAGGCACGCCAGATGCGGCTGACCGTGTTGTGGCTCAGGCCGGACCGCTGGGCCATGGACCGAGTGCTCCAGTGGGTGGCGTCCTTGGGCGTGGTCTCCAGCGTCAGCGTAATCACCTGTTCCACGTCGTCATCGGTAACCGACCGCGGCCGACCGCCGCGGGGTTCATCCGACAACCCGTCCAGCCTCCGTTCCAGAAACCGGGAACGCCACTTGCCCACCGTTTCGTCGGACACCCCCAGATCGGCGCCCACGGCGGTGTTGCTCCGGCCCTCGGCGCAGGCCAGGATCATCCTGGCCCGCAGTGCCAGCGCTTGCGCTGTCTTCGGACGTCGCACCCACCGCTCCAGTGTTTCCCGCTCCACCTCGTCCAGAATTAGCGGTGGCATTGGTCGTCCGATGGCCATGGTCAATCCTCCCTCGGAACTGCTCACCCGGAGGATACCTCATAACCCATACTTTTACTACTTACTTCAGTTACACCACACTAGGTTGTCCTTGCGAGAGTCCGAGATGGTGCGGAAGTCCGGCGTGTTGTTCGCCGCCAGCACCCGAAACACGATGTCCTCGCACGCTTACATCGCCCGCACCTGCCCACAGTGCCAACGCTGTTGTACGCCCACCGCGCAGCGGAACTGGCCGCCATAGTAGAACGCATCCGAGGCAGTCCGGTGGCCCATGCCGACGAGACCGGCTGGCCTGAGGATGGACACAACGGCTACGTGTGCGATCTTTGACCAATCGCCTTCAGCACACCCACCCAGCGGTACTTCCTGAGACGGGGACGGGGCAAGGCGGTGGTGGACGAAGTCCTGGGCGATCAGTTCGCTGGCGTGCTGGTCAGCGACTTCTACGCCGCCTACCATCAACTACGACGGCCCCAAAAACGCCTGGGCCCACCTGTTGCGGTACATCCACGATCTGCACGTCCTCTACCCCAAGGACGACCGGCTGACCGGCTGGCACGGTGGGTTGACGCGGTCCACAACTCTACCGCCAGGCCACGGCCTTCACCCAGCCGTCAGGGAAACAGCGTCGCACCGCCCAACTGACCCTGGAACGCCGCCTGCTGGCCCTCGGTCAGCCTTTCCAGGATGACCCGTCGGCTCTTCAGGCCAAGTTGTGCCGACGGGTAGCGAAGCACATCAAGAGCCTGCCCCGTACTGGATACGGGGACCTCTTCGTCTTCGTCGCCGAACCCGAGGCGCTGCCGGACAACAACGCCGCCGAGCGCAGTCTGCGCCCCGTGGTGATCAGCCGGAGGATCAGCGGGGGCACGCGCCCCGACCAGGGCACTGACACCAAGATGACCCGGGCCTCCGTCTTCGGCACCTGGCGGTCGCAAGGCTTGAACACCCTCACCGCCTGCCAACAAATACTCGCTTCCCCTCAACTCTGAACTGTTACCAATATCCCGCCTCCCTTGACAGGCGCCCTCATCCCTACCAACGGCGTGTGACGGAATTGTCTGCTACCGCCATCCTGGCCGGACACTGCGTTCCTATTTGTCAGGAATTCCAGACTATTGCCTGAATACCTCGGCGGCCGGGAACGCGTTTTCGGCAATCCCACGGGCGGCGAGATCAACCGGTCAATATTCCCGCAAGAAAGGCGCTGGGACCCCCAGCAATTCCCGCCTCGCTATTGACCAGAAATGGCTCAGCGCCGATTGAACCGCCGCGCAACTCGTGCCGATGACCTTTCGAGCGGCAGGTCGGGCGCTCCCATTTGGAAGGGAGTGAGGCCGACGTGGAAGTGGTCGTTGACCAGCCCCGGCATGACGATGTGGTTGCCGGAACCAATGACCTCGGCGTCGGGATGCCGGCGGCTGAGTTCCCGGTAGTCTCCCACCGCTTCGATTATTCCGTCCCACTGGAGCACTGCCCCGTCGGCGACCACCTCCGCCGAGTGGGGGCCGGCAACCTTGCAGACGACATGCTTCCCGCGCACCAGTGATAGTGTCATTGCGGCCTCCCTGAGCCGCTGTCCCGCGTCATTCTGCGCAACGTTAGAATATCCCGGCCCGGCCCTTTTCTTTGAGCCGGTAGAGGTTCCTGAGGGCGTTGGGTACGCGACTGCGGTGCGGGAGCAGTTTCAATAGGACTATGTCGAGCACAATATCGCTCAGCAGTTCGCCCCACTGCCCAGGTCATTGTTGGAAGTGAGACTGACACTGTCCTGCTTGCAGCAAACCGACACCAGGTTGAAGCGTGCGGTGGCAGAATCCCTGACTTGAGGCATTATGACAAATTCGTCCACGATGTGGAGTTTGGGCAGCATTGATGGGCCGGACGGTACGCGTCCTAGAAAAACACGCTCAGGTTCTTGGCGAGGATGACATTGGAGTCCAACACGATGGTGCGACGGGCTATCTGCCAGCTTGCGTTCGCCGGACGCAGCAGGTCTTCACGGTAGCCGGCGAAGATGTTTTCCTCGGTTTCGTGGTGCGATCGATAGAGGATGAAGGCAGTCCTGGCCCTAACCTCACCATCGGGCTGCGGTTCCGCCACGAGGTTGCCGACCAGATGTCGGGTGCGCGACGGCGGGTCTTCGCCCCAGGCCATGCCTGTCTCCAATCGTTCAACGCGCATGGTCAGATAGGTCTTGTCGTCCTCGAAAATCGCGAGATCGCCGACGGGCGTGAGTTCGCGCTCGGTCTCGTGGCGATGCACGTTCAGTCGGCGGGGCATAAAATAGAACACATCATCCGTGAACAGATCCAGCCACTCACGGAAGCGCCTTTCGTCCAACATCCACGCTTCACGAATGTAGAACTCCATCAGCTCATGCCAGAGTTCCATCCGCGAGGCAGTTGTGGTCCGCGTGTCGGTAGCCATGACCCTCCTAACCGCGCAACTTGGCCGTGCCCTCGTATTCCATGACCTTCGGTTCCAGAGGGATGTCCTCCCAATTTTCGGCGTTCATGAACTGCTCCCAGCGGCGGTAGAAGAGGCGCTGGTTGCTTTCTGAAGTGTACCGTTCCGCCACGACGCCCGGGTAGTGGGGATGGCGTCGGTCATGGCCGACGCCCATCGAAAGGTCTTGAGTGTACTTGCGTCCCATGGACGTGAGGGCCGAGTTCGTGACGCCGCGCCAGTTATCCATGTCGTCCTGCTCGAAAATGCCGTTGACCCCGTTGTAGTTGGCGCTGCCGCGACGCAGAGCCGTTTTCAGATCTGCGGGCATATCCTTTTCCAGCACGACGAAGTGCCAGAATTCGGTTTGCAGCGGGCCGCGGGGGTGCGCCAACCGCAGCCCCAGCACGCCGTTAGGGAACAGGCTGTGATTGCCCAAGTGCAGCCGACGCGCTCGCAGGTTGCCCAGCCGTCGCTCTGCCTCGGCCAGGGTCTGCCGGTAGTATTCTTCGAAGGCTTCGCGGTTCTCGGCGGTTACCCCGTGGGTCTGCCGCGCCTGGTCGGCACGCTCCAGGAACCGCATGGTCAGGGAGTGTCCGTTGACAAACAGGTGTTTGTTCTCGGACTGGAACTGCTGCTCGTGGGTCAACCGGGGAATGCCCCGATGTCGTCCCTGCACGATGATGGTGGACAGGTGGGTCGTCGGGACATGGTAGTTGTCGGAGCAGTTGTCCACCGCCGTTTTCCAATTGAGAGGCTCAATCCACTTGATGGGGCCGAGCGCCTCGGTGCCGTTGTCCAGCCGGTTGAAGCTGACATCCAGCAGCCACCGGGCATCTCCCAGGTAATCGTCCAAGCCGGGGGCGCTCCGGTCCCAGGTGGCGAAAACGATGCCGGCGTAGGTGTCCAGCCGCGCTTCCACCAGGCCCAGGCACTCGCGGTCCAGCGCCCCGTAGTATGCTTCCTCGTCCCCTGGCACGTATTCCAGTTCGCCCTCGTTGGAGAACGTCCAGCCGTGGTAGGCGCAGGCAAAATTGCGGGAGTTGCCGGTGTCGGTGCGGACAATGCGGTTGCCCCGGTGGCGGCACATGTTCAGGAAGGCCCGCAGGTTGCCTCGGCCATCGCGGCAAAGGATGACCGGCTCCTCGCCCATGTAGGTGTGGAAGTAGTCGTTGGGCTTGGGCACCAGCGACTCGTGGCCTATCATCAGCCACGCCCGCCCGAACACCTTTTCCTGCTCTTCGGCGTAGATGTCCGGGTCAACGAATATCCGCCGGTCGAGTTGTCCGGTCTCAAGGTCAATTATCTGGTGTTTGCGGCCAATGGCAACCACTATGCACCTCCGGTAGAGGCGGGATAAATGCTCTGGACAATAGTATCAATCATCCCGTGCGTCCTGTCCATCGATGCGGTAGAGTATGGGTGAATTAGCTGCTCAGAAACTAGTGTGGTGTATCCGTAGTTCGTCGGAAATAAAGTGCTGACTTGTGCCTTTGTGCCACTCCGCTCCAAGAAGAAAACCGTTTTCCTGTCTTGGTGGAATGCCTCAGAGTAATACGACGAACTACGAATACAGGACACTAGCTAACGGTTAGGCAGTCACGCGTGGTCATAGGAGATGTTCCACATGGATCGACAATTAGAGACGATCGAGGTTTGTGCGGATGTAGAAAAGGTGCTGAACGAGTTGCCAAGAACTGCAATAAAGTCCCGCCAAGAGCTCTTAGTAATGCACAACCTTTGGCGGATAGAGATACCGAGTACATGTGGTCAGATCCTGGATCACTACCAAAGCGTTTTGTTGCTCACCAATCAAAGGCTCCCTCGACCTGCCGCAGCCCTTTCGAGGAGTATTCACGAGGCTGCCTTCCGTTTCGAATATCTGGCCAGTAACGAGAATGAGTTACAGGATTGGACGGAGTGGCAGATTAGCCGCGACTACCACGCGTCAAAAGACACCCTCCAATATGATACGACGTTGAGTGCTGAAACCCGATGCGCCATAGCCAACAGGATAAGGACGTTCGAAGACTTACTAGGCGGACCGCCACCGAAGCCCCCCTACCCGTGGAAATCAACCAGCGTGATACTCAGCAACTTGGCGAGTGGCAGTCATGACGGGATCGACAAAAGGTTGCGACGGTTGCTTATCGAGTATCCCTCAACATTCGTCCACATCCGCGTAAGTGAGGCGCCCTCAGTACAATGGACTGTCAGATGGACCGAAACCTCCGTATTAGTAGCCATGCAGACAGCGATGGAACTGTGCCAAGACAAGGGAATGGTTTCCCATGAGATGAGCGAAACGGCTAGAAAAGTCGCGGCAAAGTGCAAGAATCTGCTCCAAGCCGAGGACGCTGACGGTGAACCGTGTTAGCCCGAATCCACCGAAGGGAAACCGTGGCGGCGGTCAGAGGAGGGATGAGGGACCAGGGATCGGGCTGGCGGGGACCTGATGCCGATGAAATGGACGATGTGGGGCGTGGATGCCGGTCCAAAGAGATGTTGACGACCCGTAGTAGCGGCGCGGGAAGCGATTTTCAGCGCCGATCGCCGGCGGAGGCCATCAGGAGCCGAGCCTGGCGCGGCTGGGCCAGACAGTTAGGTAATCTGGTGGACAGGTCAGACGCCGCGGGCGTGGTCAAGAAGGGAGTGGCAGTGCGCGCAGTCTGGCCAGGGCGCTGCTGAACTGGTTTCGCCAGGGCCAGCCCTGGGGGAGATGCAAAGTGAGGCGGCGTGCCTTGCGGGTGAGGCGTCCGGCCAGGGAGAAGAAGCGCCTGCGCAGGGTCTTGGTGGTCGCCACCGGCTCGCCCAGCCCGAGGCGCGTGGTCCAGCGGGCCAGGTTGTGGGCCATCGTCTGGACGGCCAGCCAGGCGGCGTTGGCGGGGAAGCGGCCCGAGGGCAGGTGGTTGAGACCCACCCCGTACTTGAGGTCGCGGATGGCGTTCTCGATCTCGGCGTGGCGGCGATGATCGGCCTCCAGTTCCAGGGTGTCGCCGTCTCTATCGGTGATGAAGCCGTGATAGCTGTAGTCGACCAAGAGGGCCAGCTGGGAGTTGGGCGTGGGCTGCACCCTTCGGACGATGAGACGCACCGGCACAGCATCGGGCTCACTGGCGAAGGGAGTGTAGCTGGTTTCGGCCACGTCGGCGGCGCCCTCCATCCAGTAAGGGATGGGCGTCCAGTCCTCTTCAGGTATGGCTGCGATGAGATTGCGCAACTGGGCGTGCTGGCGGACGGTGATGGAGAAGCGGACCTTCATCTTGCGGCAGACGGCGACGATGTCGTGGTTGTAGAAGCCGCTGTCGGCCCGCATGGTGAGCGGTCCGGTGGCTCCGGCGCAGCGCACTCGCCTTACCGTCTCTCGCAGGAAGTGGGCCGCGCCGCGAGCGGTGTTGGCGCGTCCCTGGCGCAGCCGAGCCATCAGCACGTCGCCGGCGCCAGCGGCGACGGCGAACAGCGGGTGATAGCCCCGCTGGCCGGTGTAGGTGTGGCGGCGCGCCCCTTCCTTGGCCGGACCGTAGGTCTCACAGATGGTGGAGTCCAGGTCGATGGTCAACGGATCATCGCCCGGTCCGGCCCCGGCGCCCCAGGCTCGGGCCAGCGCCTCACGGCTCACCCGATCCAGCTGCCGCGCGTGGCCCCAACGGAAACTCCGCAGGAACGTACCCAACGTGGACGGCGCCTTGACCACACAGCCCAGCACCTGCTCGGTCCCGCCAGCGCGCAGCGCGTCGGCGTCGTCGATGCAGTCGCCACCGGCCAGGGCCGACGCCACCAGGGTCAGCATCTTGTCCCCAGCATTCGCACGACCCGGTGCATCTCCCAAGTCAACGTGGCGGTCCACCAGTTCGCCCAGACCCAGGTGATGGGCCAGCGTGACCGGCAGGATCAGTCCGGCGTTGGCCACCAGGCGGTGATCGTCGAAGGCGACCTGGATGCGCTCAAGGCGCTCAGGTGGTAGCATCCGTTGGGTGCTCCTTGTTCCGGGTTGGTTTGGTGTCTCACAAACCATTATCCCCGAAGCCGGGAGCACTTTTTCAACCCTTCAGCACGACACCAACCTCATCCTTTCGGTGGATTGGGGGTTAGACCTCCGACTCGGCGATGTTAGGACAGTTGCGCAGTCGTCTCTGGATGCCGGAATCCCGTCGATGCTGTAATCGAAGGACCTGTCGGGACAGCGATGCGGCGGAGGATTACGCCTTGCTAGCACTGTTGCATTTGGACTAGACGAAGAGACCCGTCGCGGATCTTGAACAGGGGCGTTTCAAGCGAGCATCCGAGGCAAATTGAACACCGTAGGAGCAGAGCAAAAATGTCCACCGCCGCTTTCACCGAAGCATCAACCAGCCGGACCATCATGGTGGCCGACATGCCCGTGCATTACCACGATGTTGGTGCCGGCGAGCCGGTGGTCATGCTGCACTCCTACGGTCTGGGGACCACCGGGTGGATAACCTTCCACAAGGTGCTGCCCGCATTTGCCGAGCATTACCGCTGTCTGGTCATGGATCTGCCCAACTTCGGCCGCACCGGTCCGGTGGTGTACAACGAGCCGCTGCACAACCTCCAGGCTCGCACTACGCTGGGACTGATGGACGCGCTGGGGATCGAGAAGGCCCACCTGGTTGGCAACTCCCAAGGCGGCCAGTCGGCAATGGTACTCGCGATGGAGGAGCCGCATCGGGTGAACAAGTTGGTGTTCGGCGCCTGCCACATCCGCACCGGCGGCGACCTGTACCTGATGGGCAACCGACCCTCGGAGGGCAGCTTGATAACCCGCGAGGTGCGCGACAACCCCACCCGGGACAACGTGCGTCGTTACTTGAGGACGCACATCGACGACGACGCGCTGGTCACCGACCAGTTGGTGGACTACATTTACGACAACTACACCGGCAATCCGGATCACATCGAGGCCGACGCCAAGTCCGTTAGCGTGCCCTACGATCACGGCGTGGACCTGGACAACATAGCCGCACCGAGCCTGATAATTTGGGGGCGGTATGACCGGATGTGCGTCTTCGAGATAGGGATTGCCGCCCTCAATAACCTGGCCGACTCCCGCCTGGTGCTCCTGAACAACTGCGGCCATTGGGTTCCCTTTGAAAAGCCTGATGAGTACACGTCCCACGTGCTCAACTTCCTGCGGGGTTGGTGATTCGGCAATTTGAACTGCCGTTGTCCGGTGGGCCCGAGGTCATGAGATCTGCCAGCCCGGCGGCGCTCGATTACGCCTTGTTGCCGAACCACCGGCCGGCGCAGTTATAATGCCGACCACTTCCTATGAATAGAGCTATCTAGCTACCAACAAGCTTGGGGCCAAGCACGCCAACCGGCGCTCCCGCCAATCTCGCGGTCCGATATGACATCCACTTCCGAACGCATCGACCTGCTGAAACACGAAGCCCAACAGCTTCTGGTTTTCCTTCGATCCCTGCCCGGCGAAGCCTGGCAAACGCCCAGCGCGTGCGAGGGTTGGACCATCGGAGACGTCGTCGGACATCTCACCAGCGTGGATTTGTCCAACCGGCTGCGGCGGGGACTTGACGGCGACCATTCCCCGCCGGAGGGTTCGCCGGCGCCGGAGCAGCACGACGAAGACACCTTCGCGCAAAGCATCTACCAACGGGCCATCGACGCCAGCGGCCGGTTGGGGGAGAGATTGCTCGACGACTTCACGCAACGCATCACGGAAACCGTGGCCCGGTTCCGGCAGGTGGGGCCGGATCAATGGGACAACCTGGTCTATTGGCCGCCGGGGCCGCTTTCCGTGGGCACCTTGCTGACCCAGCGTATCGCCGAGTTGACCATGCACGGCTGGGACATCCGATCCCGGCTGGAGCACGACTACCACCTTTCCGACGGCAGCGTCACCGCCCTGCTGGATACCGTGGACCGGGCCGCCCGCCGCGCCTTCCGCCCCGATCCGTTGCTGGAAGCCCGTCCGCTCCGCTACCGGTTCCTGATCGCCCGCCCGGAGACACGCATATTGGATCTGGTCCTCAGCGACGACGTGGCCCAGATCGTTGAGGATCCGTCCGGACCGTCAACGGGGACACCTGACGTCACCTTCCAATGCGACGGGGAGACCTGCGTGCTGGTGATGTACGGCCGCCTGACGCCGGATGATGCAGTGGCCGCTCGCAAACTTTCCGTGGCTGGCGGGGAGGTGTTCCTGGCCGCCACCTTTGGAGACCGTTTCGTCGGCGGTTGAGACCGTCGACGCACTGGCCTGGATCATCATGAGATTCGCGGCATTTACCACTGTAGCAGCGTCGGCCGGCGAGGCCGTCGACTCGGCGGAATTCCTGGACAATCTCAGACAGCAGACCATCCTGGCCGAGGAACTGGGGTTCGAGGCCATGTGGCTGGGAGAGCACCATTTCACCCCGCACGGCCTGGGGGACATTCCCAATCCGATCCTGCTGGGCGCCGACCTGGCGGCACGGACGACCAGGATCCGCATCGGCCAGATGGCAAACATCACTCCCTGGTGGCACCCGATCCGGTTGGCTGAGGATCTGGCGATCCTGGACAACCTGACCAGGGGCCGGCTGGAAGTTGGGTTTGGCAGGGGGATCTGGCCCTACGAGGGTCCCCAATTCCACACCAACGCGGACCCGCGCAAGGACCTGGAGAACCGGGAACTGTTCGCGGAGACGGTCGAGATAGTCCGCAAGATTTGGTCGGAGGAATACTTTTCGCACCAGGGAACCAACTACACCTTCCCAGCACCGGACACCGTTTTTTCGCACCCATCCCATGCTCCTGACCCGGCCTGGCAAGACGGTGAGACGGTGACGAAATTGCGGGTCACGCCGCGCCCGTACCAGAAACCTCATCCGCCGCTATGGATGACCGTTTCCACCGACCGGTCGGTCACGACGGCTGCCGAAATGGGCCTGAAAGCCTGCTACTGGCAGCCGCCGCCGTTGCGGATCCGCCAGCGCATGGAACTCTACGCGGCAACCCGGTCAAATCTGGAAGGCCGGCCTTTTGGCCTGGGCGAAGACCAGGCAGTGATGCGCTCGACCTACGTGACGTCATCAATGGAGGAGGCGCGCAGAGATGCCGAAGCGGGGATCATGTCGGCGTTCATATTCAACGACCCCTTTCGTGGCCGGCAGGTGTTCACCAACCCGGGCGAAGAATTGGATCCCGACGTGAAACTGGATTGGGATTTCCTGGAGCCACGCACCCTGCTGGTAGGCTCGCCCGAGAATGTCGCCGAGAAGATCCACGAGTTGCGGGAAACGTGCAACCTGGATTACCTGTTAGTCGAGTTCGCCCACGCTGGGATGCCGCTCCGCAAAACCCTGCGTAACCTGGAGGATTTCGCCACCAAGGTTATGCCGAGTTTCATTGGTCCCGTCTGAAACGATCCGGCAGCCAAACTATTGGATGGACACGAACCGTCCGGTCCGGGCAATCTATTCCAAGGGACAGGTCACCCGTTGGCCCACGGGCGTGACCGGGCCATTTGCCGAACGCCGGCGGGTGTCATAATGGGGGCCAGGCAGCGGTCACCCATGCAGGCGTACAGCGCTGCCTCCTCGCGAAGCGGGAACCCCAATGCTCGGATTTGCTCGCTATCTCGCCGCGAGTCCAGCGGTTGCACGACGCGGTGGGGCGCATGGACCCGCAAAGCCGCTCGGTGCAGTCTTCGGTAGGCAGCGTCGGACGAGTCACCCACGAGCACGAAACTCACCGGCCCGTGGGTCAGCAGATCCTGAGCCCGTCCCCAGGCAGCGCCGGCCGGGAGGAACAGGGCTTCCTCATCCTCCTCCATGCGACGCGAGGCGTGGTCGCCCAAATAGCTCTTGCCGGGTACCACGGGACCGAAAATCTCCAGCGCGGCGGCGGCCCGGTCCGAGTAAGCGGTATCACCGGTCAGTTGAGACAAGACCAGCAACGCCTCGGCCCAGTGGCTGTTGTCCAGCACGGGCTGCTCGCGGCGCAGGAAACCGGCCTCGAAGGACTGGGGCGCGGTGGTGTCATAGCAGCCGCCGTTGGGCGCGCCGAACAGCCGCTCGATGGTTCCGGTGATTTCAACGGCCTGCGCCAGGTAGTCCGGCAAGCCCGTGGACTGGTACAGGGCCAGCCACGCCCGCAGGAAATATACCTGGTCGATGAGGACCGGCGTGGCGTCGCTGAACTCACCGACACGGCGACGCAAGCCTCCGGCGGTGGTCCGGATTTCAGCCCAAAGTTTTTCCAGGATTTCGGAACCTAGCCGATGACAGTCCGTCCTGCCCAGTACGTTGCCCGCCTGGATCAGGGCGTGAGCGGCCAGGGCATTCCATCCGGCGTAGAAAGTGCGGTCAACGGGTGGCGGCGTGGATGCGTCCCGGTCTTTCCAAGACCCCTGGTAGAAGGGTTCGTCAGCATCCTGGCTGGCGAAGAACAACCCATCGTCCGCGCTGAATAGGGTGGTCAGCAGGTAGGCCAGGATGCCCTCCGCGGCGATCTTGTAGGCCGCCTTTCGGGTGATCTGGTATGCCTCCACGTAGGCCATCAACAGGTTGGCGTTGCTGACCAGCATCTTTTCGTAATGCGGCACCTTCCAGTCGCGGCTCACTGAGTATCGGAAGAACCCCTGATCCTTTCGATCATAGATTCCATGCCACATCCCTTGCAGGGTGTTCTCGACCGTTTCCAGAATCGCCCGGTCGCCGGTGAGGCCGTAGCGAGCGGCGAGAAACTGGAGTGCCTCCCACGGGGGCTGCTTGGGTTCCACCCCAAAACCACCGAACTCCTCGTCGTAGAGTTCCGCAAGTTGGGCCAGCACTGCTTCGACGGAGGCGTTGGAGGCCGGAAAATTGGGCGATTCAGGACGGCCTCCGTCGCGACCATCTTCGGGCACGAACTCGCCGCTGGAAACTCGCTCCAGCAGGGCGGCCATCTCGTCGGGCGGCGTGTAAGGCCGGCCGGCGAGAAACTCACCGCCGCCGGTTAACAAAGCCACCGAGGGAAACGTGCCTTGGTTGTAACGCAGCGAGATGTCGGGCCGCTGGTCAACATCGATGCGCACCGGAATGAACCGGGAATTGACCAGTTCGATAACACGCTCGTCGGAATAGGAAGTCTCGTCCATGACGTGGCACCAGTGGCACCAGGTGGCGCCCAGCGTCAGCAGGACCGGCTTGTCCTCCGACCTGGCCGCCTCGAAAGCATCTTCGTTCCAGTCGCGCCAGGAAATAGCGTTGGTTCCGTCTAGTTGGCTCATCCGGTTAACCCTTTAGATAGATTAAATCCCCAGCAGCGCTTCCAGGTTTTTCCACGAAATCTTTTCCTTCTCTTCCTGAGACAAGCTTTCCAGGCTTTCCAGCCAGCCGCCGGGAGAGGGGTCCCAACCCACAAAGGGCCAGTCGCTGCCGATGACGACGCGGTCGGCGCCGACGGAGTCGATGAGGAAACGCAGACCGACCTCGCTGCTGGTCAGGAAGTCGTAGTAGATCTGGTTCTGGTAGGCGCTGGGCGGCTTGCGAATGTTGACGCGGGCCTCCGAGCGTACCCGCCACCCGTGATCCAGGCGGCCCATGCCGAAGCAGGCTCCGCCGCCGCCGTGGGCAATGCAGACACGGAGATTGGGACACTCGTCCAGAATGCCGCCGCAGATCAGGGTCGCCACCACCAGGGCATCCTCAAGGACGACGCCGACGCTGTTGGGCAGGCCATATTTCAGCGTCCGCTCCGCCGCCACGATGTTGTCCTGGGGCTGGGGATGGAAGAAGAGCAGGGCATCCAATGATTCGGCGGCCTTGAACAGGGGCAGGAATTGGGGTTCGTCCCAATTGAGGCCGTTGACCACCATGTCCAGTTCCGCACCCTTGAGACCGAGATCTTTCACCGCCCTTTCCAGTTCGGCGATGGCGGCGTCCACGTCCTGCAAGGGAAGTGTGGCAAGCCCGGCGAACCGGTCGGGCCACTGCCGGGCCATGCCGGCTATCTCATCGTTGACCTCTTGTGATGCCTTTATCGCCTCTGCGGTATCCCAGTGGTAGGGGAACAGGGGAGTGTGAATGGAGACCACCTGGACGTCGGTGCCCTCGGCGTCCATATCGGCCAACCGCTGCTCGGGCGTATAGCGTATCTTCGGAGAGTTGATCAAAATCCGCTTGCCGTGGCCCACGATGAACTCCAGGTCGCCCTGAATCTCGTGGCCCATCCCGTGCCAATCCTCGCCGTTATCAAAAGCCTGCCAAAGGATCTGCGGCGCCAAGTGGGCGTGAACGTCGATGTGTCTCACGAGTTGTCCTCCCGAACACGGGTCTTCAAGTAGCGGCGGCTAGTGTAGTGTATCCGTAGTTCGTCGGAAATAAAGTGCTGACTTGTGCCTTTGTGCCACTCCGCTCCAAGAAGAAAACCGTTTTCCTGTCTTGGTGGAATGCCTCAGAGTAATACGACGAACTACGAATACAGGACACTAGATACCCAGCAGGTTTTCCAGGTTCTTCCACAGGATGGCGTCCTTTTCGTCCTGGGTAAGGCCGTCCATAGCCAATATCCAGGAAACGGGCCAGTCCTGCGCCATATCGTAGGGCCAGTCGGTGCCGAACACCACCCGGTCGATGCCTACGGAATCGATGAGGAACCGCAGCGATTGTTCGGTGTACACGATGCAATCGTAGTAAAACCGGTTCAGATACGCGCTGGGCGGTTGGGCGGCCAGCCGTTCGGGCGCCGGTATCCTCTGCCACCCACGATCCATGCGACCCGCGCCGTAGCAGGCGAAACCGCCGCCGTGGGACAGGCAGATGCGGAGGTCGGGGCAGGCATCCATCACGCCGCCCATGACCAGGGACGCGAAGGTCAGCGTCCGGTCGGCCAGGTTGCCCACCGAGTTGGGAAGGTGGTAGCGCTTGATCCGTTGGTCCACAATGGTGTCGCCGGACTGGTGAAACAGGATAACCGCGCCCAACTGTTCGGCGGCTTTCCAGAAAGGCATGAACTCCGGCTCGTCCAGCAGCTTGCCGTTGATCTTGTCGTCGATCATCGCGCCCTTGAATCCCAGGTTCACCATGACCCGCTCCAGCTCGGCTATTGCCGAGGGCACATCCTGCATGGGCAGGGTGGCAAGACCGGAGAAACGGTCGGGCCAGGAGTGCATCATCTGGCTGATCTCGTCGTTGCACTCCCTGGAGGTAGCCGCGGTCACGTCAACATCCATGTCGTAGTTGTAGAACCCGCCGAAGGGCGAGACAACGTGAACATCCACGCCGAGCGAGTCCATGTCGGCCAGACGCTGCTCCGGCGTCCAACTTGCCTTGGGCGGCAACTGTCCCCGGCCACCGCCCGACACCAGGATCGGGCGTCCGTCAGCGTTCGTTTCACGCCGGAGCGTGTGCCAATCGCCGCCGCCGTCGGTGGCGCGCCAGAAACACTGCGGGGTCAGGTGAGCGTGAATGTCGATGCTTCGCATTTGGGGTCTCCTGAAGACCGAAGATCGCAGGTCGGCGTCCGCCAAGACTACCAGAACCGCGGCTCTATGTCCTTCCTGGCGGACTGTTGTAACTGTTCAGAGTTGGTGAGGTGAATTGCTGAAAAGTTGTTTGTCGATGGCTGGCGGCCTTTGGCCTGTTTATGTCAAGTTGGGTCCATGAAGCATGAAATCGACCTCACCACCGCCGACCGGGATGTGCTGATCGACATCATCCTCCGGCAGCAAGCCATCATCGAACGGCTGGAGAAGCGGATCGCCCAGCCGGAAGGGCGGGCCAAAGCCAAAGGCTCCGGACGGATGCCGGGCCTGAAGCCCAAAGCCGAGGAAACCGGCCGAGCCCAAGCAGCCCCGCAAGCCGCGGCCCCACGGTTTCGCCCGGACCCGCATGACGCCCACCCAGCGGGTGGAGCATGTGGTGGAGCAGTGTCCCGACTGCGGGACCCAGTTGTCCGGCGGCTGGACCCAGCGTACTCGGGAAGTGATCGATCTGCCCCAGGTGCCGGTGCAGGTTACCGAGCACGTTTACATCACCCGCACCTGTCCCCGGTGCCAACGGGGCTGTACTCCCACAGCGCAACTGGAGGGCGCGGCGCTGGGCCAGCAGCGTCTGGGGGTGAACGTTGTCAGCCTGATTGCCGCGCTCCGGGAGGAGGCTCGGCTGCCTTGCCGCACCATCCAATGGTACCTGGACACGGTACATGGGCTGCACCTCAGCCTGGGGGCCATCGTGGACGCCACGCGCAAAGTGGCGGGCCAAGCGCAGCGGGAACTGGCGGGCATTCTGGAACGGATCCGCGGCAGTCCGGTGGTCCACGCCGACGAGACCGGCTGGCGGGAGGACGGACACAACGGCTACGTGTGGACTTTCAGCACCCCTGACCTGCGGTACTTCCTGCGACGGAACCGTGGTAAGGCGGTGGTGGATGAAGTGCTGGGCGATGAGTTTGCTGGCGTGCTGGTCAGCGACTTCTACGCCGCCTACCACCACTATGACGGCCCCAAACAACGCTGCTGGGCCCACCTGCTACGGGACATCCACGACCTCCGCGTCCTCTACCCTGACGATCACCGATTGTCCCAGTGGGCCGATGCCATACATCAACTCTATTGCCAGGCCAAAGCCTTCACCCACCCGGCAGAGCAGCAGCGGCGCGCTGCCCAACTGGTCCTGGAAAGACGCCTCTTGGCCCTCTGCCGTCCCTTCTTGGATGACCCGTCGGCGGCACAAGCCAAACTGTGCCGACGCATGGAGAACCACATCAAGGAACTCTTCGTCTTCGTGGCTCATCCGGAGGTGCCACCGGACAACAATGCCGCCGAGCGCAGCCTGCGCCCAGTGGTGATCAGCCGGAAGGTCAGTGGTGGCACCCGCTCGGAGCGGGGGACCGAGACCAAGATGACCCTAGCCTCGATCTTCGGCACCTGGCGAGCCCAAGGTCTCAATCCTCTCTCCGCTTGCCAACAACTGCTCGCTTCCCCTCAACTCTGAACTGTTACGGACTGTTTCGCAGGGTCTTTCGGTTTTCCCGCGGTCATTGCGAGCGCAGCGTGGCGATCTTGTTGGTCCGGTTGGTCCGGTTGGCGAATACTCCTGCATTGCTACGAGATTGCCACGTCGCTACGCTCCTCACAATGACAACCGAAAGACCCTGGACTGTTTCGCTGAGCGATTGCTGGTGGTCGTGGTAGTATCCGATCACGCAACACTGCCGAGGAGCGCAACATGGTTATCAAAGGCGAAGATTGGCTGGCTCAAACCACCGAAGAGACGCTGGCGCCCGACCTCCCGATCTGTGATCCACACCACCATTTTTGGGTTTCCCGTCCCGAACCAGCCGCCTACCAGCGATACCTGCTGCCGGAACTGACGGCGGACGTGAACAGCGGGCACAACGTGCGTTCCACGGTGTTCATAGAGGTGCGTTGCGAGTACCGCCAGAGCGGGCCGGAAGAGATGCGGCCGGTGGGCGAGGTGGAATATATCGAGACCATCGCCGCTGAAAGCGCCACCGGCAGCCATGGGCCCACGAGGGCCGCCGCAGCCATCATCGGATACGCGGACCTGAAACTGGGAGATGCGGTGCGTCCGGTGCTGGAAGCCATGCGGGCCGCCAGCCCGACCCGTTTTCGGGGTATCCGGCACGCCACCGGATGGGACGAAAGCCCGGAACTGAACAACCGCGACATCCGGGGAGCGTTGTCCACTCCCGGCTATCGGTCCGGGGCCAGGGTCATGGCCGAAATGGGGTTGGTGCTGGAGAACTCGCTCTATTACCCGCAGCTGTCCGAATTGGCGGATTTTGCCCGCGCTGTTCCCGACCTGACCATAGTGCTGAACCATATCGGCGGGCTGGTGCGCGTCGGTTCCTACGCCGACCGGGACGACGAGGTGCTGCCCGCGTGGCGGCAGGGAGTGGCCGAGGCCGCCCAGTGTCCCAACATTGTCATGAAGCTGGGCGGCGTTGGGCAACTCCGGTACGGCTACCACTGGGACGACCGCGAAACTCCCATCGGGTCCGAAGAGCTCGCCGCCACGCTGGGGCCGCTCATGAACTACTGTATCGAACAGTTCGGCCCCGACCGCTGCATGTTCGAAAGCAACTTCCCGGTGGACAAGCCGTCCTATTCCTACAACGTGCTGTACAACGCCTTCAAGCGGCTTTCCGCTGGTTATTCAGCAGCGGAGCGTGCCGCGCTGTTCCACGACACGGCGGCCCGTGTGTACAACATCAACGTTTGATCTCACCGGTTGCCATCGGTAGCGAACCAAGTCTCGGCCTACCAAACCTACCAAACCTCAACCTTCCTTTTGTTGGCTGGCAATTTGTTGCCTGATAATGGGATTGGGACGTGAAATCCAGTACAATCACGGAAATCGTATGCTCATGCCCCATGGGGGTACGGAACATCAATCTGAGAGGGGGTTGCTGCTATGAACAAGGACTATAGTATCTGCGTAGGCGCGACGGGTTTCGGCGGCGGAATTTGGCACAGCCCGGACGGAGGCGAGAACTGGAGCCGTATCAGAGACCCGTTCCCGTTGGGGAGCCAGGTCAGGGCGTTGGCGGTGTATCCCGATGACCCGAGCCGCATCCTCGCCGGAGCCGACAACGGCATCTATCGCAGCGAAGATAGCGGGGCCTCGTGGGAAAAGTTGTGGTCGCCCATGGACGGCGTGCCGATCTGGTCGATAGCCATCGACCCGCAGGACACCCAGACCATCTTCGTGGGCATCAAGCCGGCAGCGCTGTTCCGGTCCCGGGACGGCGGACAGAGCTGGACCAAGCTATCCGTGCAGATGGCGCAGGAATGCCACATCGGTCCCCCGATGGTGACCATGCTGATGGTGGACCCGAAGGACCACCGCACGGTCTGGGCCGGGGTTGAGGTGGACGGGGTGTACCGCAGCCTGGACGGCGGCGACACCTGGACCCATGTTGAAGGCGGGGTACACCCGGACATTCACGGCATGGCCATCAGTCCGGGCGAGCCGAACAAGGTATTGGCCAGCACGCCCCGGGAAATCTACGCCACCACGGACATGGGCGAAAGCTGGCAATCAGTGGTCACCACCGACCGGTTCGTCCTGCCCTACAGCCGTGGCATCGCGGTCAAGACGGACGATCCCAACGTGATTTTCTCCGCCGTGGGCGACACGGCCATTGGAGGGGTTGGCGCGATCCAGCGTTCCCGGGACGCCGGCCAGACCTGGGAGGTGCGCCCGCTGCCGGTGGAGCCCAACTCCAACATCTGGGCTTTCGCCACTCATCCCGCGGATCCCGATTTCGTGGTGGCTTCCAGCCTGATGGGTGAACTGTACTCGACCAGCGACGCCGGCGATTCCTGGACCAAGGTGAAGCGAGAGTTCACCGAAGTGGGCGCCCTG
Source organism: Dehalococcoidia bacterium (assembly GCA_965197635.1). Taxonomy (GTDB): domain Bacteria; phylum Chloroflexota; class Dehalococcoidia; order Lucifugimonadales; family UBA3495; genus Bin87. Next base: position 273,719 of record CBDANN010000007.1, on the reverse strand, counting down.
GCGTGGGTTCCCAACTAACCTACGGTTACGACAGAATCAGGGGCCACGAACGACGATGTGGTCTTTTGATGGGGGCGGAGAGTTTCTTCGCCCCCACAGTTAATTTTTCGCAACCTGTCATTGCGGGCGAAGCGTGGCAATCTCGACACCGGAGAAACCATCTCTCCGTCAACGGGATTGCCACGTCGCTTCGCTCCTCGCAATGACCAAGCGAGTCCGCATCAGTCCGCTGCTTCTATGCCCTTCGCCGGGGATGCTTGGCCAGGAAGTCGTCGGCCATTTCTTCCAGGGTTACGAAGCGCACGCCGTCATGGGAGCGGATGTACTCCGCAATCCGCTCCAGCATCAGCAGCACCTGGGGGCGACCGCTGACGTCGGGGTGGATGGTTATCGGGAAGACGGCTTCGTCGTACTCCCGGTACACCCAATCGAACTGGTCGCATCCACATTTGCTCGATGTCGCGGGGGTTGACGAAGCCGTGGCTGTTGGGCGACTTCTTGATGAACATCATCGGCGGCAAGTCGTCCAGGTACCAGTTGGCGGGGATCTCCACCAGGTCGGTCTCCCGGCCCCGCTCCAGCGCGTGCATCCAGTAATCGGCGGGCATGGCGTAGTCGATCTTGGTCCAGTGGTCACCGACGCGGACGTAGTAGCACTCGAAGTCCCGGTGCATCAGGCTGTGGTCGTACTTGATGCCGTGCTTGAGCAGCAATTCGTTGGTGACGTGGCTGAACTCCCACCACGGCGCGACGTAGCCGCGGGGCCGTCGGCCGGACAGGTCGGTGATGAGATCGATGCAGCGCAGCAGCACCGCCTCTTCCTGTTCGGGCAACATGGAGATGGGATTCTCATGGGAATAGCCGTGCATACCCACCTCGTGGCCCTGTTCCACGATCATCCGGCACTCTTCGGGGAAGGTCTCGATGGAGTGGCCCGGGATGAACCAGCTGGTCCTGATGCCCAGGCGGTCGAAGAGTTTGAGCAGCCGGGGCGTTCCCACCTCGCCGGCGAACAGGCCGCGGGAAATGTCGTCGGGAGAGTCCTCGCCGCCGTAGGATCCCAGCCAACCACCGACGGCGTCCAAATCGACGCCGAACGCGCACAAGATCTGTTTATCGGCCATTTCAGTCATCTCCTCGGCGGAGTTCGCCTGCGGTAAGCGGCTGTCGAGTTGTTGGTTGCCGGAACACCCATATAGTAACCCAGACGGGAAGACATTGGGCGAACGTTGCTCATGGGCAACCGGACGATCGCTACTCGTGGAGCTCCGGCCGGCGCGACCCGGTCAACCACGCGACATTACCACCAATTCAAAAGTTTGTAGTACAGTACCCTAATGCCCGATATCCGTGGGCGGTTGACAAATCTGCGAAAGGAATTCGACATGAGCACAAACCAAAAACCGGTCGCCGTCGTCATCGGGGCGACATCCAAGTGGCAGTCCGACGGCCGCAACACTCAACTGGTCCACGGCCGGGAGCTGGACGACAGCGATCTGCCCGTTGGCGTGCGCTGGGGCGTGGGTGGGGCCATCGCGCAGAAGTTTGCGCAAGAGGGTTTCCGCACTGTACTGACCACGCGCAACGCCGCCAACGCGGCCCCGCTACAGGCCGCGATCAATGAACAGGGCGGCGACAGCATCATCGTGGAGTTGGACCTGTCTTTACGCGACTCCATATCGAACGCCTTTGCCGAGATACGGGAGAAGGCGGGGGACCCGGACGTGCTGGTGTACAACGCCGGGTACATCGACGGGCGCGACCTTCCGCCGGAAATGGAACTGCTGGAGCACGTGCCCTACGAGATATTTGAGACGGCCCAGCACATCTCCAGCAGCGGGCCGTTCCTGGTCGCCCAGGAAGTCCTGCCGGCCATGCGGGAGCGGGGCGAGGGCGCGATCCTGTTTTCCAACAACGCAGCGGGGATGCGGGGCCACAAGCGATTCACGGGGCAGTCCCTCTACTATCCCAGGGTGATGATGCGGACGTTTGCCCAAGCGCTGACCGAGGAATATTCCGAGCATGGAGTCCACGTCGCCAACGTGATAATCGACGGCACCATCGACTCGCCGGGGACGCGGGCCACGGACCGGGCGCAGCAGAACCCGGACCTGCTCATCAACCCGGTCAAGATCGCCGAGGCGTTCTACTACCTGTACACGCAGGACAAGTCCTGCTGGACCCACGAGCTCCAGTTGACGCCCTATCCCGTCAAACCGAGCTTCTAGGCCCAACACTCGCGGCGGCCACGCACTCAAACCAAACTGAAGGAGTATTCGGATGGATGTCGGAATGATGATGATCTTCTCCAGCTACGGCTGGGAAGAAGGCTCGGACGGCCAGATGTGGGAGGAAGAGTTGCGGCTGGCGGAAATCGCCGCCGACTCGGGGTTCGTTTCCCTTTGGACCGCGGAGCACCATTTCAACGATTACTCCTTCGTGCCCGACAATCTCCAGGTGATGACCCACATCGCGGCCAAGCACCCCAACGTCGATGTGGGGACGGCCGCCGTGATACTGCCCTGGCATGACCCGCTGCGGGTGGCGGAGAACGCTGCCGTGCTGGATCTGCTGAGCAACGGCCGGCTCCGGCTGGGGTTCGGGCGTGGCCTGGCGCGGCGGGAATTCGAGACGTTCGGCATCAGCATGGACGAGTCGCGGGACCGTTTCGACGAAGCGGCCCCGATGATAGTGGAAGCCCTGAAGACAGGGTTCATCGAGGGCGACGGGCCATATTACCAGCAGCCGAGGACGGAGATCCGGCCCCGGCCGCAGCATTCTTTCGACGGGCGCATCTACGCCGTGGCCGCCAGCGACGAATCCGTTCTGTCAGCGGCCAAGCTGGGAGCGCACATCATCATGTTCGCCGACCGACCCTGGGAAATGCGGATGCCGGGGATCGAGCGGGGGCGGGCGCTGCACCGGGAGTTTCACGGCACCGAACCGCCGAACCTGATGCTCACGGAATTCGTCATCTGTGGCACTGATCTGGAGCAATGCGAAGAAGAAGCGCGCCAGTACCAGGGCAAGTTTGTCGAAAGCAACTTCTACCACTACGAGTTCCTGGGCGACCACTTCCGAACGGTGAAAGGTTACGACGCCTACCAGCAGAAGGCCGAGATCGCCCGCTCCGCCGGCATGGAAGGAGCGGTTGAAGGCTTCATGAAGGCGGCCAGTTGGGGCACCCCGGACAAGATTCTGCGGGGGTTGGAGGATCGCCGGGCGCTGCTGGGCGATTTCGAGCTGAACGTCGGGTTCCGCTTCGGTGGCACTCCACCCGACGTTGCGGAGCGCAGCCTGAAGCTATTTGCCGAAGAGGTGCTGCCGGTGTTGAAATCCTGGTAGGCAGCGGTCGTCCCGGGCGTCCGTCCTTCGACAGGCTCAGGACGAGCGGAGACCTCTGGATTCTGCGACTTAGGAAAGGCCCTGCTGTCAGCGGGTGGCGCTTCGTTTCAGGTGGTTCAGGTCGGCGGCGTAAGAACCGGGTTGCAACCGCGTTGCTACGTTAACGAGATTGCGGCGCTGCGCTCGCAATGACATAGGACTTACGCAGTTGGGTATGTTTATACCTCATCATTCCTGCGAAAGCAGGAATCCAGTGTACGAATTCGTCAACACGGGTTCAGATTCTTTTGCCACAAGCCTTTTGGACTCCGGCTTTCGCCGGAGCGACGGGACCGTAACTTCAAGTCCGTAACTCCTATGACAATGGCGACTTTGGCAAGGCCCTGTGTCAGCGGGCACCAGGGTGGTGCATTGGTACGTCGAGGAGGACGACCCTGACGGCACGGCTCCGGTGCTTGCTTCACTGATGGAAGATGCGGCTTCCGTGGGCCGGGACTTCGACTGCCTGCTGATCTGGTCGTTCAACAGGTTGAGCTGGAAACGCGCGCGTTACTCAGAGTTGCGGCGCGCCCTTCACGAAGCCGGCGTCCAGCTGGCGCCGGTGCCGGGCTTGGTGGAGTATATCTCCCAGGACTTTCGCGGCATGGTGGAGGTGTACTCCGACTGGTCTCGTGGTTTGGTCTTGATGCCTTCGTCGGGACCTTGTGGCGACGGGCGGTGCTGACCCACGCCCGGGTTCTCGCCGACTTCGCCAGCGGTGGTACTGGAGCTCACGGCTCCAATACCACCCACCACAGGAATTTGGTTGGCCGGCAGGGGTCGGATTGGCCACGGTGGCCGCCAAGCAGTTGCGTCTATCAGCCCGTTCAGTATGTGGTGACGACCAGCGTGTAGGTGCCTGTGCCTTCTTCGGACTCCGCCGCGATGAGGTAGGTGCCGGTGGTGTTTACTGCGATTTCCAGCTTGGCATCGTTGCCGTTTCCCGAGTCCTGGTCCCGGGCCTGTATTCCTTGGTCGCCGCTTACGCTTGCGATATCTGAACTGCTCTCCGTCAGAAGGTCTCCTTTGAGGTCCTGTACCGATACTGCGGGGTCTTTCAGTGTTCCGCCGCGGTCGGATGGCTCCTTGCCCTTCAGTTCGATGCGGTACCGCTCGCCGGCGACTAGCGGCACTGTGAAGTGGTCCTGCGATGCGGAGCCTGTGCCCTCCATGTACCCGGTTGCCGGATCTCCGTTGGGTTGTATGTATCTGGTGGTTGCTGCATTGAATTGGAAGTCCTCGCCTGGCGGCTCGGACCAGGTGAGTCTGGTGGTACTCAAAGTGTAGTCGCCGCCGGCTCCGCGTACCTCGATGTAGTGTTTGTCCGGTTGGTTCTGTTTGTTGTATTGGTACCGAATATCGCCACCTCGGCCTAATTGTAGGTTCTTCCCGTAGGCGTTGTGTAGCATAATCAATGGGATATCGGTGTTCATTCCACTGGGTACGGCGACAAACTTGTACTTGGAACCCAGCTCTAGTACGACGGCGAACCAATCGTTGTCCCGCTTATTCAGATCCTGCCCGGGATGCTCGACAATGTGTTCTATGGTGCCGTCGGCGGAACTACCGATGTCCACCGTGCCGGTCGTCCAGATACCCGCTGCGTAGTCGTCGTTGGGGAATACTGGAGCGTCTTCGACGTCCCATTTCAGGTTGAATGTGTTGTCTGTTGGGCCCGTCTGCTTCATTCTGATGTTCCAGGTTCCTGGTCCAATCACTCGTATCCCCACTTGGTCATAATAGTCCCTGTAGGGGTCGGAGTCGGAGCCGGTTCCGTGCCAGCCTCTGCTGTCCGCTTTGAAGACGACGTTGTCATCCTCGTCGACGACAGTGAGTCTGGCGTTGTCGGTTTCCTGCCTTTCCGCCACGATGCGGACAGATTTTTCACGATCGAGGGTGAACCTGTAGTGGTTCACGGTGTCAGTGTTAGCCCCAATCCACCGAAAGGATGAGGTTGGTGTCGTGCTGAAGGGTTGAAAAAGTGCTCCCGGCTTCGGGGATAATGGTTTGTGAGACACCAAACCAACCCGGAACAAGGAGCACCCAACGGATGCTACCACCTGAGCGCCTTGAGCGCATCCAGGTCGCCTTCGACGATCACCGCCTGGTGGCCAACGCCGGACTGATCCTGCCGGTCACGCTGGCCCATCACCTGGGTCTGGGCGAACTGGTGGACCGCCACGTTGACTTGGGAGATGCACCGGGTCGTGCGAATGCTGGGGACAAGATGCTGACCCTGGTGGCGTCGGCCCTGGCCGGTGGCGACTGCATCGACGACGCCGACGCGCTGCGCGCTGGCGGGACCGAGCAGGTGCTGGGCTGTGTGGTCAAGGCGCCGTCCACGTTGGGTACGTTCCTGCGGAGTTTCCGTTGGGGCCACGCGCGGCAGCTGGATCGGGTGAGCCGTGAGGCGCTGGCCCGAGCCTGGGGCGCCGGGGCCGGACCGGGCGATGATCCGTTGACCATCGACCTGGACTCCACCATCTGTGAGACCTACGGTCCGGCCAAGGAAGGGGCGCGCCGCCACACCTACACCGGCCAGCGGGGCTATCACCCGCTGTTCGCCGTCGCCGCTGGCGCCGGCGACGTGCTGATGGCTCGGCTGCGCCAGGGACGCGCCAACACCGCTCGCGGCGCGGCCCACTTCCTGCGAGAGACGGTAAGGCGAGTGCGCTACGCCGGAGCCACCGGACCGCTCACCATGCGGGCCGACAGCGGCTTCTACAACCACGACATCGTCGCCGTCTGCCGCAAGATGAAGGTCCGCTTCTCCATCACCGTCCGCCAGCACGCCCAGTTGCGCAATCTCATCGCAGCCATACCTGAAGAGGACTGGACGCCCATCCCTTACTGGATGGAGGGCGCCGCCGACGTGGCCGAAACCAGCTACACTCCCTTCGCCAGTGAGCCCGATGCTGTGCCGGTGCGTCTCATCGTCCGAAGGGTGCAGCCCACGCCCAACTCCCAGCTGGCCCTCTTGGTCGACTACAGCTATCACGGCTTCATCACCGATAGAGACGGCGACACCCTGGAACTGGAGGCCGATCATCGCCGCCACGCCGAGATCGAGAACGCCATCCGCGACCTCAAGTACGGGGTGGGTCTCAACCACCTGCCCTCGGGCCGCTTCCCCGCCAACGCCGCCTGGCTGGCCGTCCAGACGATGGCCCACAACCTGGCCCGCTGGACCACGCGCCTCGGGCTGGGCGAGCCGGTGGCGACCACCAAGACCCTGCGCAGGCGCTTCTTCTCCCTGGCCGGACGCCTCACCCGCAAGGCACGCCGCCTCACTTTGCATCTCCCCCAGGGCTGGCCCTGGCGAAACCAGTTCAGCAGCGCCCTGGCCAGACTGCGCGCACTGCCACTCCCTTCTTGACCACGCCCGCGGCGTCTGACCTGTCCACCAGATTACCTAACTGTCTGGCCCAGCCGCGCCAGGCTCGGCTCCTGATGGCCTCCGCCGGCGATCGGCGCTGAAAATCGCTTCCCGCGCCGCTACTACGGGTCGTCAACATCTCTTTGGACCGGCATCCACGCCCCACATCGTCCATTTCATCGGCATCAGGTCCCCGCCAGCCCGATCCCTGGTCCCTCATCCCTCCTCTGACCGCCGCCACGGTTTCCCTTCGGTGGATTCGGGGTTAGGCACGGCGAGGGTCTCGTTATTCCTCCTATCGCCTTTTGTATTGGTCAGGTTGCCCAAGTCGGCGAATGTTGCGAATTTGGGCGAGATGCCAATCAAGGAGCGTTCGCTCATATTCGCAAGGGTTACGGCGCTTAGTACTACAGTCGCGCTTGCCTTTGGTAGGATAGGCCCATGATTACTGGTGAGAGTGGAGGGGTTGGAAATGGGTCAGACATTACTGGAGCGAGAGGCCGTGCTGGAGGAAACGCTGGACTGGGAGGCTGGGCTCCAGGCGCTGCACGGGCGTATCGCGTCGCGTTTCAGCCGCAGTGAGTCTCGGCAGCGGGCGCTGGCGTACCTGCAAGGATTGCTGGGGTCGGTGGAGCGCAAGAACGGGTGGCAGTTGGCCGAATATGCTGGCGACGCCACGCCCGACGGTGTGCAGCGTCTGCTGGCGGTGTACCACTGGGACGCGGACCAAGTACGGGACGACCTGCAAGGGTACGTGGTGGAGCATCTGGGCGACCCCGGCGGGGTGCTGGTGGTGGATGAGACGGGGTTTCTGAAGCAAGGCCAGAAGTCGGTGGGGGTGAAGCGTCAGTACAGCGGCACGGCGGGGCAGGTGGAGAACTGTCAGATCGGGGTGTTCCTGGCGTATGGCAGCCGCCACGGCGCGGCCTTTCTGGATCGGGAGCTGTATCTGCCCCAGGAGTGGGCGGAGGATGTGGAGCGGCGGCGGGAAGCCGGTGTCCCGGAAGGGGTGGTCTTTCATACCAAAGCACAACTGGCTCAGGAGATGATCGCCCGCGCGGTGGCGGTTGGGGTGCCCTTTGCCGGGGTAACTGGGGATACGGTGTACGGCAATGCGATTGGTCAAAGATCGTGTCAACTGCGACGGTGGCTGGAGGAACAGAGCCTGTCCTACGTGCTGGCGGTGAAGAACAACGAGCCGCTGTGGGCGGATACGGAGGATGGCTCGGCACAGGTGGCAGCCCGTGAACTGGCCCAGCAGATACCCGATGACCGGTGGCAACGTCTGAGCGCTGGGGAGGGCAGCAAGGGGCCGCGCCGCTACGATTGGGGTTGGTTGCCGATAGGACCCTGGTCAGCACTGGATCAGGGGCATTGGCTGCTGGTGCGTGCTTGGTCAAGGGTTCGGGCATTGCCGATCCTGAGGAGCTGGCCTACTACGCCTGTTTTAGTACGGGAGAGGTATCGCTGGCGGAACTGGTGCGCGTGGCTGGCACCCGGTGGATCATCGAAGACGCCTTCAAGGAGGCCAAACAGGAGGTGGGGCTGGATGAGTATGAGGTGCGCCTGTGGGTCGGCTGGCACCGGCACATCACCCGGGCGCTGCTGGCCCATGCCTTTCTGGCGGTAATCCGGTCCTATGCCGCCGGTGGCGACGGTAAAAGGGGGATATGTTCCCGGGAGAACTCATCCCACTGACCGTACCCGAGGTCAGACGACTGCTATGCCGGCTCCTGTGGCTGCCCCGTGGCAGTCCTGCCCTGACCATCCACTGGTCGGGATGGAGACGGCGGCACCAGGCCCGGGCCATGCAGTGTCATTACCGGAGACGCCTTCAGAAACCTTCATCACAAGCGCGACTGTAATATTAGAGGGCCTTCAGGGTCAGCGACGTTGAACTTTCCGACTCTGGGGTTCGCGGTACCCACAGCGTGCGAATCGCTCGTGTTGGGGTCAACGAATTCCGTGCCGTCGTCATCACTCCCGGTCCAGGCCTGAGTCCGGGTGTTAGGGTTGCCTGTCTCGTCCTTGCGGTGGGCTTCGTCGGTCCAGGTACCGTTATAGAAGTCGCCGTAGTTGTAGGCGGCCTTCGCCCCGTTCAGCCAGTAGATGGGCACGCCGGTGCCGGTGGTGCTGGTGTTGTCGCGGGCGTTATCAGCGTTAGTCGAGACGACGGCCGTGAATTGGTCGCTGTATGGGTGGATGGCAGTATGGCCTGCTGCTGCATCCTGCACAAAACGGTTGTAATCGGAATCGTTTTGGCTACTGCCGGCTGTTCGGTCGGAGGTTAGGAAAATTAATCGGAATGGTACACCGATTTCTATTTCTGATGGGACGAATGGCCAATTCTCGGACACCCGGATTGCGCCAAGGTTTGAGTTGTCGGTTGAGTCGTCGAGGTATTGAAGGTCTTCTGTCGGTACGAATACGGGCGAAATGGCATAAAGGTGTTGCGTGAAAATATGTGCCGCATAGTCGTTTTTGCGGCTCAGAGGGGTTGCAGTATAATCGTTGAGTCCTCCGGATCTGGGGTAGTCGGTACCCACAGCGTGCGACTCATCATCAGAGTCAATGTATTCCGTGCCGTCGTCATCACTCCCGGTCCATGGCTGGTTGTTGCCGGTAGTTCCGCCTGACTCGTCCTTCCCACGGTTCTCGTTGGACCAGACCCCGTCATAGAAGTCGGCGTAGTCGTCTGCGATTGGCGCCCCGTTCAGCCAGTAGATGGGCACGCCGGTGCCCGTAGTGCTGGTGTTGTTGCGGCCGTCAACAGCGGTAGTCGAGACGACGGCCGTGAATTAGTCGCTGTAAGGCTGGATGTCGGTATGGCCTGCTGCCGCAGCGTCTTGCACAAATCCAGGGTCTCGCCCTCCCGGTCGGTGATGAAGCCGTGGTAGCTGTAGCTGGCAAAGAGGGCCAGTTGGGAACCAAGCGTGGGCTTCACCCTACGGACGATGAGCCGCCCCGGTGCGGCGTCGGCCTCCCTCCGGAAGGGGACGCAGGTGGTTTCCGCCACGTCGACGGCGCCGTCCATCCAGTAGAGGATGGGCGTCCAGTCCGTCTCGGGTATGGCCTCGATCCGCTCTCTCAGGCTCTGGTGCTGGCGGACGGTGATGGAGAAGCGGACATCCGTCTGGCGGCAGACGGCGACGATGGCGTGGGTGTAGAAGCCGCGGTCGGCCCGCACCGTGAGTTGTCCAGTGGCCCCGGCATGGCGCACCCGACCCACCGTCTCCCGCAGGAAGTGGGCCGCGCCCCGAGCCGTGTTGGCCCGGCCCTCCCGTAGCCGTGCCATCAGCACGTCGCCGGTTCCGGCGGCAATGGCCAGCAGGGGGTGATAGCCCCGCTGCTGGCCATTGCCGCCGTGCTGGCGGGCACCCTCCTTGGCCGGTCCGTAAGTCTCGCAGATGGTGGAGTCCAGGTCGATGGTCAACGGCACGTCGCCCGGACCGGCCCCCAGCGGCCCAGGCCCGGGCCAACAACTCCCGGCTCACCCGATCCAGCCGGCGGACGTGGCCCCACCGGAAACTCCGCAGGAACGTTCCCAGGGTGGACGGCGCCTTGACCACACCACCCAGCACCCGCCCAGTTTCCCCAGCGCGCAACGCAGCGGCGTCGTCAATGCAGTCGCCGCCGACCAGCGCCGAGGCCACCAACGTCAGCATCTGGTCTCCCACATTCGCCCGACCCGGCGCTTCTCCCAGGTCAACGTGGTCGTCCACCAGTTCACCCAGTCCCAGGCGCTCGGCGAGGGTCACCGGAAGGATCAGCCCAGCATTGTTGACCAGGCGGTGGTCGTCGAAGCAGGGCAATCGCGTCTTAACTGCGGAGTACTTTTAGCAGGTAATCCTCTTTGCAGAACCCGAGTAGCGAAATTTCCTCCTACGAGAGGTCCTGCCTTGACGGTGTTTGACCGCAGTGTTACCGTGAACCCCACTTATGCGCATTGGCGAGTTCGACATCGCTGAACCCATCCCTGAGTTGCGGGATCCCCATATGCTCGCCGTGTTGCGGCCGTGGATCGACGTGGGCAACGTGGGCAGCCTGTCCCTGGGCCGGATTGAACGGCACCTCCGAAGCAAAGAGTTGGGCCGCCTCCATCGTCCGGGACGTTTTTACGACTTCACCCGTTACCGCCCGCGCTCATACTTGGTGAACGGCCGCCGAGAGGTCACCACCCCCAACACCATCGTGCGCTACTCCAACCCCGAGGATGGGCCGCACCTCATCACCGCCCACCTGCTGGAACCGCACCTTTACGGTGAGGACTACTCGGACGCGCTGCTGGAGATCATCAAGTATTTCGGCGTGAAACAGTATGCGCTGATCGGCGGAATGTACGACATGGTGCCCCACACCCGTCCGCTGGTGGTGTCCGGGCTGGGAACCGGCGAGAACGTCGAGCGCGATTATCGCATCGCCGACGCCCGCCCCAGCAGCTACGAAGGGCCCACCACCATCACTTACACCATCACCGAGACAGCGACCCAGATGGGGCTGGAAACGCGGGCTTTCGTGGTGCATCTCCCCCAATACCTCAACATGGACGACGACTACCAGGGCGCGGCGCGCATGATGTCCCTGCTGTGCAGCCTTTATGACCTCCCGGCGTATATTGCCCAGACGGAACGGGGTCAGAAACAGTACGACGAACTCACCGACCGCGACGGGCAGATCCCGGACGGCGACGTGCTGGGGCGCATCGAAGAGATGTACGACAACGAGTACGGCGCGAACAGCGAGCCGGAGCCTCCGGCGACGCCGCTGCCTTCCAGCATTGAGGAATTCCTGGAGGGCCTGAGCGTGGACCTGGGCGAGGACAACGAGGACGACCGGTGATCGCCCTCGGCTCGTTCCCGGTTCAATAGATGGTCGCCACAAGCCAGCAGGTCGGTGTCAATCCCCACGTAGCCGATTTACTGCAGCGGCTGATCCGCTTCGATACCACCAACCCGCCCGGCAACGAGCGGGAGTGCGCCGCCTATTGCCGCGACGTGCTTGACAGTGTCGGCATCGCCGCCGAGTTGCTGGGCGATGACCCGGACCGCGTCAACATGGTGAGCCGGCTGCCCGGTCGTGGCGACGCTCCGCCCCTGCTGCTGTATGGCCACCTTGACGTAGTGCCGACGGCGGCCCAGCCCTGGGACGTTCCACCCTTTGAAGGCCGCCGCGAGGACGATTACGTGTGGGGTCGGGGCGCGCTGGACATGAAGGGCGGCGTGGCCATGATGATGGACGCCTTCATGCGCGCCCACCTCGAAGGCGCCGACCTCCCCGGCGACGTGATACTGGCGTTGGTGAGCGACGAAGAGGCCGGCGGCAACACCGGCGCGGCCTGGCTGGTTCGAGAGCGGCCCGATCTGTTCGATGGCGTCCGCTACGCCGTCGGCGAGTTTGGCGGGTTCAGCAAGACCTACCGGGGGCGCAAGTTCTACATGGTGCAGGTGGCCGAGAAGCAGGGCTGCCGAGTGCAGGCCATCGCCCGCGGCCCCGGGGGGCACGGCTCGTTAGTGCATCACGACACCGCGCCCACCCGCATGGCCGAGTTCCTGGTCCAGCTGGATAAGACGCCGTTGCCGTTCCACATCCACCCGGTGACCCGGATGATGATTGAGGCCATGAGCGGGAGCCTGCCGCGCATCGACGGAACGTTCCTGAACCTGCTGCTCAATCCCGCGTTCGCCGGCCGGATATTGCGGCGGATGGGACCGGTGGGACAGGAGATGGAGCCGCTGTTCCGCCACACCGCCAACGCGACCGTGATCGCCGGCGGCGAGAAAACCAACGTCATCCCCAGCGAGGTGGTCGTCAATCTCGATTGCCGGATGCTGCCCGGCTACGATTCGGAGGAACTCCTTGGGGAACTGCAAGACATCGCCGGCCCGGACATCGAGTTTCAGGCAATAAACTTTCAGCCGAAGCCGTGGATCCTCAACATGGGCCTGTTCGATACCCTGTCCGATATCATCAGCGAGCAGGACCACGAAGGCGTATCAGTGCCCATGCTGATGCCGGCCGGGACCGACGGCCGACACTTCGCTGGGCTGGGTATTCAAACCTACGGCTGGATGCCCATGAACCTGCCGGCGGATTTCGACTTCCTCAAGACGATACACGCCGCCAACGAGCGGGTGCCGGTGTCGGCGCTGGAGTTCGGAGCCGAGGCGCTTTACCGGCTGCTGCTGCGTTTCCATGGGTGATGCGATGGTACGTGTCGGCGGCGGGACCTCTCCCTTGATTTGCAGCGAAGCGAAAAGAAGCGCTATTGGTTCTCCTGCCCCGATAGATAACCAGTTACCGTTGTCCTCAAGTGATCAGCGTAACTGAAAATGTCGTCCAGCGAATTAATCCGATGGCGGGAAGTGTTGCGGCTACCCAGATGATTCCGGCCTTCTTCTATCAATTCCAGGTTTTTGACGGTTTTGGCGTTAAACCACAACCGGCATATCGGCTGTTGGCGGTTGTCATCCAGGAGCACGCCGCAGTATGATTTAGTGTCTCTGATCATGACACGGTCCGGATCCACCACCGAGGCTACGATAGTTCGCACTATTTCGTAACCTTCGACCTCTTCGACGGTGGTAACGATGTCTTTGGTGACCTGCATTTCTTCCGACTCTGCTGGTTCGTCGTCAAAGTCAGAATCCTCCGTAGGAGTTGCTATCCCGCCGTCGTAAGAGGTATGGGCGATGTCGGTGGCCCTCTGCAACGTGTCGTTAATTCGGTCGTTTACGAAGCCCTGAAAAGCGAGTTTCACTAGGCTGGCAAACTGCTCGTATCGAGATTGGGTCATTCGGCCCGTATAGACTTTGCGGGCCAGCAGTTCGATCAGCGACGCATCCGGCTGGCTGTACACCTGAGCCAAGTATTCTTTCATGCCGCGAATATACTTCATATTCGCAGCAGCAGCGCAAGCTTCATCTGCGTCGAAAGTCGGCTTGGCGAAATAGTTCAGCGCGGCTATGTCGCGGACGTTAAGTCGATTTCAAGGAACGGCTCGCTGTCCATTACGTTGTCGGCTTCAAGGTCGCTAAAAAATCTATATACAATTCCGTTCGTTAGCACGCCGATACGAGCTTCAGTTACGCTGAAGTAGCGGGCAAGTTGGGAAGCGCCGGATACGTGTAGCGGGTCAGACACCTTCTTGCATTCAACCAAAAGGGCCGGCTTTCCCTCGCGCATTATGGCGTAGTCAACCTTTTCACCGTGTCTCAAGCCAAAATCGGCGGTGAACTCGGGAATCACCTCGGTAGGGTCAAAGATGTCGTAACCGAGAGCACTGATGAAAGGCAGGACTAGCGCGTGCTTAGCGGCTTCTTCAGTTGCCAAGTTATCCCGCTGTAGTGCAACCCTTTCCGAAAGAGATTCCAAGGAATTTCGTAATACCATTTTTCTCCTGTGCCTCATTCACTTGCTTGACGCGCCCACCCAGCGGGGCAATGCAGGTTCAAGCAGGGTAAAGTATGGATTAAATCGCCGCATCAGCGTCAGCGAAAGTGTCCGCACTGGCGATTCCCACCGGCCGCTCGAACGCATCGGGGTCGCGGACGGCCATGTCGGCCAACTTCTACCCCCAGAGCCGATGCGATTTGCCGCCAAACATCTGCGCTGGTCAAATCCATGTCCAGCGCGAGTTCTACTTCGCCAACGGCCTGGTTCGGCGACCGGTACAGGTCGCCCGTCTTGCCGACTGTGTCGATTTCCAGCGTCACGGTCTCCTCAACCGTTTTCCAGTACAAGGAAATCGTAGCATCATCCGGGCCAACCCCGATGTACGGTTGTGGGTACGCCATGTTCCAGTAGCGGGAGAGCACGGCGCGTAGCCAGTTTATGTCTTCCAGCGCCGGCCAAGCGTATTCAATCGGTTCCCAATCTCGCGCCATGACGACAATCTCGTCCAACCGCTCATAGACCGGCGTGGCGGGATTTTGAAAGTCTGCATTCGGGTTACAACTAAAATGCCGGTCTGACCTTCCTCAGCGTCAGGCTGCCACCGCTCCGTTGGCGATTGCGACCAGCCGCTCGAAGGCGTCGGGATCACGCACTGCCAGGTCGGCCAGCATCTTCCGGTCGATTTCGATGCCAGCGACGCTCAAGCCGTGCATGAACTGGCTGTAGGTAGTGCCGTGCTGGCGGCAGGCGGCGCCGATGCGTATGATCCACAGGCGGCGGAAATCACCCTTCCGCTGGCGGCGGTGTCGATACGCGTGAGTCCACGCGTGCATCACCGCTTCCTTGGCCCACTTGTAGTTGCGGCTGGATGACGCTCGGTAGCCCTTGGCGGCTTTGAGGATTTTCTTGTGGCGGGCGTGTTTGGTCACGCCCCTTTTGACTCTTGGCACGGTTTGGGGTTCTCCGTCTAAATGTCGTAGGGCACCAGCCGGCTGAGGCGCTTCACGTCGGCGGCGTCGAAGCTGACTTTCTGCGCGTACTTGCGCGTCACCTTCTTGGGTTTCTTGCGACGCAGGTGGCTGCTCATACGCTTGCGGCGCAAAAGCTTGCCGGAGCCGGTCACATGGATGCGGGCTTTGGCGCCCTTGTGGGTTTTAAGTTTGGGCATATCACCGTTATTCCGTTGTTACTGCTTCCTTGCGTTCGTTGCGCGCAGCTGCCGTAGCGCTGGGGATGAGCACCATGGACATGGCGCGACCTTCCATTGAGGGCTGCTGTTCCAGTCGGATGTCGTCCTTCAGTTCTTCCGCCACCCGCTTCAGCAGCGAGAGTCCGTGGTCCTGATGCACCGCTTCGCGGCCGCGGAACCGCACTGTCAATTTTACCTTGTCGCCGTTGCCGATGAACTGGCGCACCTTGCGGAGTTTGGCGTCAAAGTCGTGGGTGCCAATGTTGGGCCGGAAACGCACTTCCTTCAGTTCATTGCTCTTCTGGGATTTACGGGTCTCGCGTTCCTTTTTGGATGACAGGTAACGGAGTTTTCCGTAATCCAGCAGCCGGGCAACCGGAGGATCGGCGTTGGGGGCCACCTCCACCAGGTCAAGGTCATTCGTCCGCGCCCTGGAGAGAGCGTCGGACACCGTCATGACGCCAAGTTGTTCACCATCCTCCCCGATTACTCGTACCCGTGGGACACGTATTTGCTCGTTGACCCTATATTGCCTGGCGATGGCGCCACCTCCTCTCTACGTTTTGTCAAAGTCGCCGATGCGACTCAGCGAATCGGCGACCAATAGCTGTTGCTCCATTTTACCGACGGCCCAATACGCAGTCAACTGGTGTGCTCGCTCATAACAGTTCAGAGTTGGTGAGGTAAATTGGTCGAAAGAGGGTTGCGGGGCACTGGCGCTACCGGCGGTGGTTATGTCATATAACGGATATGGATCGGGAAATCGACCTCGCCACTGCCGACCGGGATGTCCTCATCGCCATCATCGTCCGGCAGCAGGCCATCATCGAGCGCCTGGAGAAACGGATTGCCCAGCTGGAAGGGCCGGCCAAACCCAGCGGTCCCCGACGGATGCCCGGTCTGAAACCCAAAGCCGACCGGAAGCCTGCCCAGCCCAAATTGCCACGCGAGCCGCGGCCCCACGGCTTTGCCCGGGCCCGTATGACGCCCACCCAGCGGGTAGAACACACGGTGGATCAGTGCCCCGACTGCGGGACCCGGTTGTCCGGCGGTTGGGCCCAGCGCACTCGGGAAGTCATTGACCTGCCCCAGGTTCCGGTGCAGGTTACTGAGCACGTCTATATCGCCCGCACCTGTCCCCGGTGCCGACGCCACTGGACGCCCCGAGCGGCAACGGACGACGTGGCACTGGGCAAGCAGCGTCTGGGGGTCAACATCATCAGCCTGATTGCCGCCTTGCGGGAGGAGGCCCGGCTGCCCGTCCGCACCATCAGGTGGTATCTGGACGCCGTGCACGGGTTACGCCTCAGCCTGGGGGCCATCGTAGCTGCGACGCACCAGGTGGCACGAAAAGCCCAGGCTGTGGTGGCGGGCATTGTGGAACGCATCCGGGGCAGTCCGGTGGTCCACGCCACACGATCTTTGACCAATCACACCGGCTGGCGGGAGGACGGCCACAACGGCTACGTGTGCGAGCCCTTGACCAATCACCTTCAGCACCCCCACCGAGCGGTATTTTCTGCGGCGGGGCCGGGGCAAGACGGTGGTGGATGAAGCCCTGAGCGATGCTTTCTCCGGAGTATTGGTCAGCGATTTCTACGCTGCCTACCACCATTACGATGGCCCCAAGCAACGCTGCTGGGCTCACCTGCTGCGGGACATCCATGACCTGCGCACCCTCTACCCCGATGATACGCCACTGGCCAGGTGGGCCGACGCTGTCCACGGGATTTACGACCGGGCCAAAACCTGCACTCATCCCCGGGCCAAGCGGCGGCGCACCGCCCAACTGGCCCTGGAACGACAACTGCTGGCCCTCTGCCAACCCTTCCGGCACGACCCGTCGGCAACCCAGGCCAAGCTGTGCCGACGCATCGAGCGCCACCTCAAGGAACTCTTTGTCTTTGTGGCCGAACCGGACGTGCCAGCGGACAACAACGCCGCCGAGCGCAGCCTGCGCCACCTGGTCATCAGTCGCAAGATCAGCGGCGGCACCCGCTCGGAGCAAGGCACACAGAGCAAGATGACCTTGGCCTCTCTCTTCGGCACCTGGCGCGCCCAGGGTCTAAATCCTCTCGCCGCTTGCCGTCAACTGCTCATTTCCCCGCAACTCTGAACTGTTACGCTCGCTCAGTCAGTCAGGGCCTTTTCAAAGTTGTGGACACTACCTTGGACCGCTCGTCCTGAGTATGTCGAAGGACGGATGTTATGGTTCGACAACCTCACCATGACCGCATATTGAACTGACTTTGAAAAGGCCCTGACCAAATATCGTCACGCCTTGCGCCCCCTCGTGCTGAACGTTTACCATGAACCATGGGCTCCATCCATCCATCCATCCATCCATCCATCCCGTTCCCAATTCATAGGGAGGCGTACATCATGGTTGTCTCCAACGACTCGGAACTCCGCACTGTGTATCCGCCGCCGGCGCCACGGGCCGCCCAGAAGGTGTTGAACCACCTGGACGTTCACTGCCGGAACTTCATTGCCCTGTCGCCGTTCTGCGTGCTGAGTTCCAGCGATGCCAGCGGCCAGGCGGACGCATCGCCGCGCGGTGACCCGCCAGGATTCGTCAAGGTGCTGGACGACAAGACACTGCTGCTTCCCGACCGTCCGGGCAACAACCAGGTGGACTCGTTGCAAAATATCGTGCAGAACCAGGGTGTAGGGTTGCTGTTCTTCGTCCCTGGCATGAACGAAACGCTGCGGGTGAAGGGCAAGGCGGAGATCACCACCGACCCCGAACTGCTGCAGCCAGCGGAGGTATCGGGCCGGCCGCCGCTTTCCGGATTGAAGGTTACGGTGGAAGAGGCGTTCCTGCACTGTGGACGCGCGCTGATCCGGGGCCGTTTATGGGACGCCGACGCTCAGATCGCCCGTTCGTCGTATCCCACTTACGGGCAGGTGCTGGCGGACCAAATCGCCGGCGCGGATGCCCGGGAGATTGACGACGACGAGGCCGAGGCCAACCAGAAGAGATTGTACTGACCTGATTTGCCATGTGCCCTACCGACCCACGTCGGTCAGGTCAGACTCCGAGTCTGTCGTGAGGATGGGACATCATGCGTATCGCACTGATTGCGACAACTGTCGCGCTGATCGTCGTGGTGATTGCCGCCAGCGTGCTGGCCGCGATGGGACTCGGCATCCTGGATGGCGAGACGGAACGCTCGTCAACCGACCGGCGAGACCGCGCGGAGGAACCAACGCCGGACATTCCCGGGATAGTCGCCGCCGCGGTTGCCTCCCAGCGTCAGGGTGATCCTCCCCAGCCCGGCAATCCGGCCCTTGACCCCGACGCCAATCTGGTGGCGCTGATAACCGAACCGCGCGGTCCGGTGTTCACCGAGCTGGGCGAAAGCATGAAGCTGAAAGTGGTCGGCATCTATTCTGATGGCACCTCCCGACCGTTGGCCAAGGACGCCCAAATCGTTTTCAGTTCCTCCGCGCCGGAGTTCGTTGCCATCGACGCCAGCGGAATGATGACCGCCACCGGCGACGGCGGCGCAGACATCACCGCAACCTACGGAGAGTTCTCCGCCTATGCGCCAGCGGTGGTTTTCTTGCCGTCGCAGGACATTCCGCCCTTCGATCTGGCATTCGTCCATTTCCCCGGTGATAATGGTTCCCCCCGTGATTCTCAACCGCATTATTGTGCACACTAAAGAGGCGTATCATCGCACAGTCAGCGACCGGATAGCCGCTCGCCATGATGCAACAATCGTTGCTGAATTTCCGAATATGGACGCTTTCCTGATAGAAACTACCACTGGCACCATAGAAGCTTTGGAAGCAACCCTTGACCAACTCAGTAACGATCCTGACGTGGATGCAGCATTTCCAGATGGTTTTATTACTACAACCCAGGACCCCACGCCAGAAACCGCTCAAATGATAATTGCCCTGAACAACAACAACCAGAATGATGCTGACGCGTATGCTGAAGTCCGTTTGCCAGAAGCGTGGGAGGTTTTGAACGGCCAGACAGAAGACATTTATACCCATGTCAATGTAGCCGTACTTGATGCCGGAATGTACGGTGACCAGTGCGGGCTTGACTTTATCAATGCCACAAACATGCAGGACATCTTGGAGCATGAATTTCCACACACCGAGGCTTTAGGGGATTCTCTGAGCCCTGTACTTATTCATAAGCAGTCATGCTCTAACAAGCTTGACGATATTGCGCATGGTATATCAGTCGTGAGCATACTAGCTGCTGCCAATAATTCCGGCCCGAGACGTGGAGGTGATGAGCGCTTCAGCGGGATATTGGCGAGTATTTTTGATTTGCAGTATCATGTACTCGTCTACGATATTAGACCCGTGGTATTCTACTTGTTTGGAAAAGAATATGAATGGAAAAAATTGCTAGAGGTTATGGAAGACAGATTTGAGAAGGAACTCCTGCCTGGAAATGTGCGGGATCAACTCCAAAAAGCAAAATTGTACAGCGCTTTGAACAAAATCACAAAATCGAGGATTAAAGTTCTCAATATCAGCGCTGGATGTGATCCGATTACTGGAGATTGTATAAGCCCGAATCCACCGAAGGGAAACCGTGGCGGCGGTCAGAGGAGGGATGAGGGACCAGGGATCGGGCTGGCGGGGACCTGATGCCGATGAAATGGACGATGTGGGGCGTGGATGCCGGTCCAAAGAGATGTTGACGACCCGTAGTAGCGGCGCGGGAAGCGATTTTCAGCGCCGATCGCCGGCGGAGGCCATCAGGAGCCGAGCCTGGCGCGGCTGGGCCAGACAGTTAGGTAATCTGGTGGACAGGTCAGACGCCGAGGGCGTGGTCAAGAAGGGAGTGGCAGTGCGCGCAGTCTGGCCAGGGCGCTGCTGAACTGGTTTCGCCAGGGCCAGCCCTGGGGGAGATGCAAAGTGAGGCGGCGTGCCTTGCGGGTGAGGCGTCCGGCCAGGGAGAAGAAGCGCCTGCGCAGGGTCTTGGTGGTCGCCACCGGCTCGCCCAGCCCGAGGCGCGTGGTCCAGCGGGCCAGGTTGTGGGCCATCGTCTGGACGGCCAGCCAGGCGGCGTTGGCGGGGAAGCGGCCCGAGGGCAGGTGGTTGAGACCCACCCCGTACTTGAGGTCGCGGATGGCGTTCTCGATCTCGGCGTGGCGGCGATGATCGGCCTCCAGTTCCAGGGTGTCGCCGTCTCTATCGGTGATGAAGCCGTGATAGCTGTAGTCGACCAAGAGGGCCAGCTGGGAGTTGGGCGTGGGCTGCACCCTTCGGACGATGAGACGCACCGGCACAGCATCGGGCTCACTGGCGAAGGGAGTGTAGCTGGTTTCGGCCACGTCGGCGGCGCCCTCCATCCAGTAAGGGATGGGCGTCCAGTCCTCTTCAGGTATGGCTGCGATGAGATTGCGCAACTGGGCGTGCTGGCGGACGGTGATGGAGAAGCGGACCTTCATCTTGCGGCAGACGGCGACGATGTCGTGGTTGTAGAAGCCGCTGTCGGCCCGCATGGTGAGCGGTCCGGTGGCTCCGGCGCAGCGCACTCGCCTTACCGTCTCTCGCAGGAAGTGGGCCGCGCCGCGAGCGGTGTTGGCGCGTCCCTGGCGCAGCCGAGCCATCAGCACGTCGCCGGCGCCAGCGGCGACGGCGAACAGCGGGTGATAGCCCCGCTGGCCGGTGTAGGTGTGGCGGCGCGCCCCTTCCTTGGCCGGACCGTAGGTCTCACAGATGGTGGAGTCCAGGTCGATGGTCAACGGATCATCGCCCGGTCCGGCCCCGGCGCCCCAGGCTCGGGCCAGCGCCTCACGGCTCACCCGATCCAGCTGCCGCGCGTGGCCCCAACGGAAACTCCGCAGGAACGTACCCAACGTGGACGGCGCCTTGACCACACAGCCCAGCACCTGCTCGGTCCCGCCAGCGCGCAGCGCGTCGGCGTCGTCGATGCAGTCGCCACCGGCCAGGGCCGACGCCACCAGGGTCAGCATCTTGTCCCCAGCATTCGCACGACCCGGTGCATCTCCCAAGTCAACGTGGCGGTCCACCAGTTCGCCCAGACCCAGGTGATGGGCCAGCGTGACCGGCAGGATCAGTCCGGCGTTGGCCACCAGGCGGTGATCGTCGAAGGCGACCTGGATGCGCTCAAGGCGCTCAGGTGGTAGCATCCGTTGGGTGCTCCTTGTTCCGGGTTGGTTTGGTGTCTCACAAACCATTATCCCCGAAGCCGGGAGCACTTTTTCAACCCTTCAGCACGACACCAACCTCATCCTTTCGGTGGATTGGGGCTAAGAGAATTCCGCACGATGGTAGAGACATTTGCATTAAAGAGCCCACTCACATTAATAGTATTAGCTGCCGGAAACGACGGCATGGATAGAGGGAATTGGGATACCATGCCGGGCAATGTCATGGTTGTTGGAGGCACGCATAGCGCCGCTTGCGAGTATATTTCTTTCTCCGTGGGACCTTCCTCGACACTCACGCCAACCCCCACACCGACACCCACACCCTCCCCTGGTCAACGACATGAGATGTCGAGCTACGGTGCAGACATTACAATCGCTGCACCTTATTGCGTATACACCATAAGCACCGGCCGTTCCGACTACGGTGTGGCTGAAGGCACATCGTTTTCTGCACCCTTAGTCAGCGGGACCGCAGCGTTGCTGTTCGCGATTGATCCTAACCTTACGGCCGAGGAAGTCAAAAGAATATTGATCCGCACAGCCGCCCCGGTCAGTGGTTGCACGCCTGCCTCTGATTGTCCCGGCTGGAAGTCACTGAATGCCCACGCCGCCGTGTGCGAAACGCTGCACGACCCAAAAGATAATAAAGATGACGATCCCATTAAGCTTTGTGAGGAGGCGCGCATAGCTGAGTCTGCTGAAGCTCTTCTCTCCCGAGATGTGCCGTTGTTGGGAACACGCATTGCGCAGATTCCTCCTGTGCCGACTCCTGCTCCTGGTGGATCTCCGCCGTCGGTGATGGAGCCGACCGCAACGGCGGACACCACCGCGCCGATGGCGTGCCCGCCTTCCGGGACGCGGACGGCGCCCAGGCCGGTAGCCACGGTCCCGGGCGATTACGATGCCGACGACGACGGCCTGATTGAGATATCCAATCTGGCCCAGCTGCACGCTATCCGATATGACACAGGCGGGCGCGGTTCTCCCGGGAACCTGGTCGCCTACCTTGAGGCATTTCCCAACGCGGTGGCGGGCATGGGCTGTCCCGAGGGAGTTTGCACCGGATACGAACTGGTGGCTGACCTGGACTTCGACACCAACGGCAATGGCCAGGCGGATGCCGGCGACACCTACTGGAACAACGGGGCTGGCTGGGCGCCTATCGATGGATACAGCACGGTTTTTGACGGTGGCAACTATACCATCTCCAATCTCTTCATAAATCGTGAATACGACCCCGAAGATGATCGTGGCGTTGGGCTGTTCGGATCTTCGTGGGGAGGGGAGTTCCGCAACGTAGCTCTAACCTCAATCGATGTGACCGGCGGCTACGATGTTGGCGGCTTGGCTGGCCGCGTCGGTGATATCGCGGGAAGTTGCGTCACTGGTGCGGTGTCGGGCGTCAGTTTTGTCGGCGGCTTGGTCGGCCGCGGCGGCGGCACTATCACCGGGAGCCACGCCGCGGGCGCGGTGACCGGCAGCGTCGCCTATGTCGGCGGCTTGGTCGGCTTCGGCGACCACATCAATATCACCGGGAGTTACGCCACGAGCGAAGTGTCGGGCGCAAATCACGTCGGCGGCTTGGTCGGTAACGGCATCAATATTGATATCACCGAGAGCCACGCCACGGGTACTGTGGCCGGCAGCGGCGACAACGTCGGAGGCTTGGTCGGCAGCAGCAGGTTCCACGGCACCATCACCGGGAGCTACGCCACGGGCGCGGTTACGGGCAGCGGGGACTACGTTGGCGGCTTGGTAGGCGATGGCGACAGGTCCGATATCACCGAGAGCCACGCCACGGGCGCGGTGACCGGCGACGACAACGTTGGCGGCTTGGTCGGCGGCAGCAGGTTCCACGGCACCATCACCGGGAGCTACGCCACGGGCACGGTGACCGGCAGCGGGGACTACGTCGGCGGCTTGGTCGGCCGCGGCGGCGGCACTATCACCGGGAGCCACGCCACGGGCGCGGTGACCGGCAGCGGCGACCATGTCGGCGGCTTGGTCGGCACAGGCAGCCACACTATCACCGGGAGCCACGCCACGGGCGCGGTGACCGGCAGCGGCGACCATGTCGGCGGCTTGGCCGGCACAGGCAGCCACACTATCACCGGGAGCTACGCCACGGGCGCGGTGACCGGCAGCGGCGACCATGTCGGCGGCTTGGTCGGCTTCGACGGCGGCGGCAGCGGCACCATCACCGGGAGCTACGCCACGGGCATGGTGACCGCCAACGGCGACCATGTGGGGGGCTTGGTCGGATACGGCGGCAACGTTGATATCACCGGGAGCAATGCTACCGGTAAAGTGTCGGGCGGCAATCATGTCGGCGGCTTGGTCGGATACGCCGACGGTGCCGTAGATATCACCGGGAGCTATGCCACGAGCGAAGTGTCGGGCAGCAATCACGTCGGCGGCTTGGTCGGATACGCCGGCGGCGGCGTAGATATCACCTGGAGCTACGCCACGGGCACGGCGAACGGCACCGGCGACCACGTTGGCGGCTTGGTGGGCTCCGCCAGCGGCACTATCACCTGGAGCTACGCCACGGGCGTGGCGAATGGCGGCTTGCGAGTCGGAGGTTTAGCGGGAAGCACTGACGGGCAGATAGCGCACAGCCTCTCCTTCGGTGAGGTGTCCGGTACCGGCTTCGTTGGCGGTCTGATCGGGGAGAATACCGGAACTGTCACAGATAACTATTGGGATACCGTTGCCAGCGGGCAATCCCACAGCGACGGCGGCCAGGGGAAGACGACCAGCGAGTTGCAGTCCCCAACCGGGTACACCGGCATCTACGCCAACTGGAACGTGGACCTGGATGATGCGGACGGGGACGGCGACCCCGTGACCGGCGGCGACGACCAGTGGGACTTTGGCACGTCCAGACAATATCCGGCATTGAAATACGACCAACTCGACCCGGCCCAGCAGCGACCATAGGCCCAGCAAACCACCGCAGCTCCGGGTTGCCGTAGTGTTTTTGATACTCGATCAGGTTCGCACAATCGTCGCTATTGACGCAGTTCCCCGTCGCTCTGCTCAACAACCTCACCGGCCGCCCGCCGACCGGCCGCCGTCCACCATATAGACGCCGCCGGTGCAGAAGCTGCTGTCGTCGCTGGAGAGGAACAGCATCAGCCGCGCCACCTCTTCCGGGTGCCCGTAGCGCCCCAGTGGGATCCTTGCCGAGGCCGCTCGATACGTCTGCTCCACGGTGATGTCGGCGTCGTCCAGCGCCGCCACGCGCATCTCCTCAATCGAGCGCATCATGCGCGTTTCAATGGGCGCCGGGTTGACTGTATTCACGCGGATGCCCAGCGGCGCGCCTTCCATGGCGGCGGTGCGCATCAGGCCGATCACCGCGTGCTTGCTGGTCGTGTACGCCGACATCTCCGGTCCCGCGCCGATGCCGGCGGTGGAAGACGTGATGACGATGCTGCCGCCGCCCCGCTGTTGCATGACGGGCACCACGTACTTGATGCCCAGCCACACTCCGCGCACGTTCACCGCCATCACCCGGTCGAACACGTCGATGGGATAGTCCGGTATGGTCGATAGGGTGCCCTCGATGCCCGCGTTGGCGAGGTACACGTCGATGCCGCCCCAACGGTCCACGGCCGCGTTGACGTAGGCCTGGGTCTGGTCGGGTTGCGTCACGTCCGCCACGGTGTAGCTGGCCCGGTCTGCGCCGATGGCTTGCACCACCTCCTGGAGCGCGGCTTCGTCGAGATCAACCAGCGCGACGTGCGCCCCTTCGTCAGCGAACAGCTTTGACGCAGCCTGCCCAATACCGCCGGTAGCGCCGGTAATCAGGGCCACTTTTCCTTCCAAACGGGCCATGTTGAGTCTCCTTCCCTTTCGAGGGTTTGCGATGATGGATCACGCTGTGCGGGGATCGGGGTCGCCAGACCCAATCTTTGAGCGAATATATCAGCCATTCTGCCATGAAGACAGGTCTATCACGGTATAATTGGGGCGTCGGATCAAGCGTGGGGTATCCAACGCCGGCGATATCGACCCGACACCCATCCCACAGGAAGCGGAATCATGGGCGTCACCTACGCCAGGGGCAGCATCACCGGTAAATCGGAAAACCGTGAGTACGAATTTCTAGTAGATACCGGATCAACATGGATGACTTTGCCGATGGCGGACATCTCCGAGTTGGAATTGCAGCAGCTAACGGATGAGGATGTAATCATAGCAACGCCTCCTGAGATTATTCGCCGACACTCGTATCGAGAAGAGGTTTCACCATGGTTGATACCTACATCGATGGCAGTATTGGAGTCGTCGTCGCGTCAGTCACCAAGGAGTTCAAATTTCTGGTGGTCAAAAATGCCCCGCATATCGGCTTACCTCAATCCGATATTGAAGCTTTGGGCTTGAAACGGTCCTTGTTCACCGCCGGGCGCCCTGATAGTGGTCCCAAGCCGGCCTACGAAGCCGCAGCTCATTTTGAAAAGTGCTACATTGAGTTGGATGTGCGGCCTGAGCCGATACCCACAGTTGGAGATACGATGTTGCGTGACCTGGGGTTTGAGGTGGATTTGGAGAATGGACACATCGCCAATCCGGCCCAACCATTGAAAATCTACAGGGGCATTATGCCGACCATGATGGGTATAAATCACCCCGCCAAAAAACGCCCTAACGACGAGATTGGATCGCAGTTCAAGCTGTGACCAACCCAAGTACATCCCATGACCACCACCCGCAAACCCACCACCGACCCCTCCGACCTCGCGCCGGACGGCGCTGTCGTGCTGCGTCTGGCGCCCTTGGGCATCGACCACCGAGCGGAGGATTTTCCGGACCGCTTCATCGCGTTCTGCGAGCAGAACGACCTGTATGAGATGGAGGTCAATGCCGAAGGGGAGCTGCTGATACTGCCTATGACCGGATACCGGGGCAACAAGCAAGAATTCTACTTTGCGGTATTTCTCGGCAATTGGGAAATCGCCAACGGAGGCAGCGCATCATCGCAAACGGTTCGCTTCCGCCTACCTTCCGGCGCGGTGCTGGGGCCGGATGCCGCCTGGATTACGCAGGAACGATTCGCCGCGCTGCCCGAAGGCGAGAGGGATACCATTATTGAAGGCGCTCCCGACTTCGTGGTGGAAATTCGCTCCCGTACCGATAGCCTGCGCCCCCTGCAAAACAAGATGGCTGCGTGGATGGCTGCCGGAGTTCGCTTGGGCTGGCTGATTGACGCAAACAACCGTCAGGTTCACGTGTATCGCGCCGGACAGCCGGAGCCGCAGCTGCTGGAAGATCCTGAAACTTTGGACGGAGAAGACGTCCTGCCCGGATTTGACTTTCCGGTGCGGCGGTATATCTTTGATATATGACCACTACTAATCCATCGCCATTTCCCGTTGCCCTCCCCAACCTCCGCGTGCTGGAGGTGGCGTCGCTCATCCCCGGCCCCTATTGCGGCAAGCTGTTGGCGTCGCTGGGCGCGGAGGTCATCAAGGCGGAGCCGCCGGGCGGCGGCGATCCTTCACGGCGGCGCGGGCCTTTTCCTGACGACATCCCCCATTCCGAGCGCAGTGGCCTGTTCCTCTACCTGAACACCGGCAAGAAGAGCATCACCCTGAATCTGCACGACCCCGCCGGCCAGGACCTGCTGCGGCAACTGGTGGCGAAGGTTGACATGGTGGTGCACGACTACACCCCCGCCAGCGCAGCCACTGTCGGATTGGACAGCGAATCGCTGCTGACCGCCAACTCCGATGTGATCATCACCGCTGTCACGCCCTTCGGCAGCAGCGGCCCTTACGCTGACTACCGGGCCGGACACCTGGCCACTTTCCACGCCGGCGGCGAGGGTTGGCTGCTGCCCAACGGCCTGGCGCTGGACACCTTTCCCGACCGTCCGCCCATCGTGGCCGGCGGCAACATGGGCGACTACCAGGCCGGCCTGACCGCCGCCGTGGGCGCGGTGGCCGCCGTGTATCATCGCCTGGGCAGTGCGGGCGACCGCCCGAGGCAGACGGTGGACGCCTCGGCCCAGGAGGCGCAGCTGTCGGTAGGCTATATGCCCATCCAGAGGCACGAGTCGGAGGGCATCACCGAGGATCGTTTCTCCCGCTACTTCCGCGTGGGCGGCGTGCTGCCGGCGTCTGACGGCTACGTGGAGTTGCTGACGCTGGAGTCGCGCCAGTTCGACGGCCTGCTGGCCTTCATAGGCAACCCGGAGTGGGCATCGCCGGAGATGTTCCGCGACCCGGCCACCCACGGCCCCGAGCTGAACCGCCACCTGCGCGAGTGGTTCTCCCAGCATACCCGCGAGTGGCTCTACGCCGAAGGCCAGGCCCACGGCGTCCCCATCGCGCCCTACTACACTCCCGCCGAGGTGTTCCAAAGCCCCCAGCAACGCCAACGCGGCTTCTACTCCCAGGTGGACCACCCCGAAGCCGGCTCACTGGAATACACCGGCGCCCCCTTCCAGCTCAGCGAAACCCCCACCACCCTAGCGCGAGCGCCCATGCTGGGCGAACACAACGCGGACGTGTACGGCGGCCTGCTGGGCTATGCGGCGAGGGAGTTGGCAGCGCTGGCGCGGGCGGGGGCGATTTAGTGTTGTGTGTCGATCGTCCTCGCGAGACAATTGGCGAATAGGGATTGGTCGCCAATCCGTTCTCCACAACTCAATTTCGGATACGTTATCGCTGTTGAGTCAAACTTCCCAACTGTCGACGGCACACAGTTTCACAATTCTTTTGGCGTGATACGTTCCTTGGGAGCCAACTAGCTCCTTATCGAGGCAAATCTTCCCGATAAGGTCCATCGCCATGACGAATCCTAACCTACCAGCGTCAAATCCGTAATGTGCAGAAGCCGGCGACAACCACGCGTTGTGTAACCCTCGTGAAAGCGTTATCCCCGTTACAGTGTAAAGTTGTTTACGCAAGCGGTCTTGATTTTGAGTGGCGTTTTTGAAGGTGATTAGCTGATCAAGGGGTTTCCAAGTAGCACGAGGCGGCTTGTGGGTAAAATTATCGCTGAGGATCGCCTTGATTTCAGCCATTTCATCAGCGCACTTTTTCTTTGCCTCCGGACCAATGCCTTCGAACTGCTCTATGGAACCCAAAACCCGATGATAGATGTCAAGCAACTGCCACCGTGCGTAATCGGTCAACCGCTTCTCGTCGTCTGAGAGATAATCCAAGCGGAATGCAGCCTCGACGATGGGACGTGCAAAGTCGCTGGCCGGGTCACCCAAACCATGATCATCCAACAGCACCATCGCCCTATATCTGCCGATGGTGTATTTCCCGTCAACACAAACGCAACACCGCCACAGGTTCTTGGTGTCCCAAAAGTCTTCCGGCCTCTTGGTAACCTCCGGCAATGAATCCATCAACCAATCGCCTACTTTCGCTATCTCATCGCACTTCGACTTATCGTTAAAAGAAGGCTCCACGGCTGGTCCTCCCTGTTTCGTTTATGGCGTCAGCTCAGCGATAGCCTGCCGTGATTGTCGGGTCTCCTCAATACGATGGTGCGTAAGCTCGTTCACTCCCGTCAGGTATCGTGGAGTGGTTCATTGCGAACCCGTGGCCATATGACAGACCAGAATGGGCACGCTTCAACCCGCACCGAGTTCGGTCGTAGCAGTTTCAGAGAGTGAGTTCCGCCACCGGCGTCAGCTGCTGGTTCACCGGGTCAACCGCCAGGTCAAAGTTTTCCAATGTGGTCGCGCCCAGCAGATATCGCCCTTCTCTGCCGAAAATAACGGGGCATGGCATCACTTCTGCGCCGACTGAAAACATGGCCGCGCCGATGTCGTAGGTCTCCGTCCTGCCGTCGGCCATCGTAAACGTTCGCTGCCGGGCCGGTGTGACGCCCAGTCGATTCAGCAATGACGTCGGCATCATCGAATGGGTAGCTCCGGTATCCACCAGAGCCGATACCGTCACCGGATTTTCACCATCGAGCCCGGCTACGCTGATTTCGATGCGGAAAGTTCCCATGGCTTCAACTCTCTGGACCTCATCATATCACTCTGCCGGCTGGTCTATGGACTAACTGAAACTATCAAGCTGCCGCGGCCTCTGATCCGTGGTGCAGGCCCGAAGCTGGAGCATCGGGGAGAGGCACCAGCTGATAGCCCAGTTGCGCCGCCCGGCGCTTGGCCGCGCGCAGCGCCCGGTCCTGATATTGCTTCTCGTAGTACTCCGCGCCGGCATCCACGTACTCCTGGCCGTCGCGCAGCATGGTGTAGATGAGCCTGGCCAGCTTGTGAGCGGTGGCGGTGATGGCCTTGGGCGCACCCAGCTGCGCCTTCTTCCGACGCAGAAATGCGCCCAGGGCGCTATCGGAGCGGTGCAGCGCGTTGGCCGCCAGACGCAATGCTGCCGCCGCGCGGCTGGCGCTGGGCTTGGTCTTTGAGCTGATCACCTTGCCGCCGGTGATGCGGTTGTTGGGGCTCAAGCCTAGCCAGGATGCGAAGTGCTTGGCGCTGGGCCATTTGGTCATGTCCGTGCCAATCTCGCTGATCACTTTCAGGGCCGTGAAGCCGTCCACGCCGTCGATGCGGGTCAGGTCCACTCCCGTCATCCGGTACAGGTGCGTCCAAACGTCGAAGCGTGGCGCGTTTCCTTTGCTGCGTCTCCGGCCGGACTTCGCCGCTGGAGGATCACCATCGCTGCGGTCCTCAAACCGCTCCAGCTGGGCTTCAATTTCACGGTCGCATTCGGTAATCTTGCCCTGATAAAACCGGTACAGTTCCAGGGCCTGGGTCAGCTCGAAGATGTGCTCCTCCCTCCAATGGCCTTGTAACGACTTGGCGATGGTCTTCTCGTCGGCCTTGATCCTGGGGTCGCGCAGTCGCGCCAGCTTTCGGGCGTCCCGCTCGCCGCCCACGATGGCCTCCATGATGTCCATGCCGGTCTTGCCCGTGATGTCCCGGATCACGTGCTGGAGCTTCACGTTCATCTGGGTCAGGGCCTTCTGCATGTGCTGGATATGCTGTGACGCGTATTCCACCAGCATGGCCCGCTGCCGCAGGTAGCTGCGCAGACGCCGCACCTCCCCGTCGGGTCGGAAGGCTCCGGAGAGCAGGCCATAGGTGTGCAACTGCTGCAGCCACTGGCAGTCCCGCACGTCGGTCTTACGACCCGGCACGTTCTTGATGCGCCTGGGGTCCACCAGCATCACCTGAAAACCCCGTTCTTCCAGCACCCCGAACAGCGGTATCCAGTACACCCCGGTGGACTCCATGACCACGGTCTCCACGTCGCACTCGGTAAGCCAGTCCGCCAGACGGTACAGGTCCGTAGTGAAAGCCTCAAACTCACGCACCGGCTGTTCGGACCGATCGGCGGGAACTGCCACATAGTGGCTGGTGGCCCCCACGTCGATGCCCGCCGCGTTCAGGTTCAGCTGGGACAACCCTTCCGATTTCGTACCGCTCTTGCCGCTGCTCATCATCGCCTCCGCGCCTGCAAGGTAGCGGTGTCGCCGGAGGGAGATGCTAATATCGAACAATCTATGGAACGGGATCGCTCCGCTTGGAGCGTCACCAATGATGCAGTCGCAAGTCTCCCAGACCATGCTCCCAAACGGGCAATAAGCGCCAATGCCAGCTCGGTCTTGATCCGGACGGCACCCCTTACCATCAGCATACATCCTTGGGGCGGACTCACCAGTTAGTCACCTCTGCACGGCCCGGACACGGGCATAATGTTGCTCCTAACTACCTGCCTGCCTCCGATGTATAATCCCCCCATCCCAACGAACCCGCCACTCATGGCGCGTTCGCAATTGACAACGGAGGCTATCCCCTATGGATTTTGGACTGGAAGGTAAACTGGCGTTTGTGGGCGGGGCCAGCCGCGGCATCGGCAAGGCCATCGCCCTGGAACTCGCTCGCGAGGGCGCGGACGTGGTGGTGGCATCGCGCTCCATGCCCGACCTGGAGAAGGCCGCCGCCGAGATCGCCGAGACCACCGGCCGCCGCGCCATTCCCATGTCTTTCGACGCCACCCAGCGCGATCAGGTGGACCGCGTGGTGAACGCTGCCGCCGATGCCCTGGGCGGCCTGCACATTCTCGTCAACAGCGCATCCCTCCCCGGCGGCTCCCCGTCGGCCACCGGCCCTATCGAAGACCTGATTGACGAGGAACTCATCAGCGACTTCGACGTGAAGTTCGTCGGCGCGCTGCGTTGCTCGCGGGCGGCCATCCCACTGCTCAAGGCCCAGGGTTTCGGGCGCATCATCAACATCAGCGGCCTCAACGCCCGCAACGCCGGCAACCTCAGCGGCGGCGCGCGCAATACCTCGCTGGTGCACATGACCAAGACTCTGGCATCCCAGCTGGGGCAGTTCGGCATCACCGTCAACTGCATCCATCCCGGCACCACCCGCACCGAGCGCACGCCGAGCCTGCTGGCCAGCCGCGCGGAGCAGTTGGGCGTTTCGCCGGAGGAGGCGGAGGCCCAGGACTTCTCCCCTGGCTCGGGCCGCGGCAACCACATCTGCCGCATGGTGGACGCCTCCGAGATCGGCTTCCTGACCGCTTTCCTGGCCTCTGACAAGGCCTGGGCCATCACCGGCGAGCTGATCGCGGCTGGTGGGGGCACCGGCAACGCCGTCTATTATTAGTCGCACCGCAGGGGCAATCTGGCCGGCGGCGCTATCCGGCGTCGCCGGCGCCACGCGCATCCGGTTATTCTCCGCGTCCCTGCTCGTTGATATATCGGCACTGCGAGCGACGGGCCATTCGCTGGCCTGGAGACAACTATGACCAACTCATCCGCTCCCCTCTCCGGCGTCCGCATCGCCGACTTCTCCGTCCACGCCGCCGGCCCCTTCGCCGGCATGATCCTTGCGTCGTTGGGCGCCGACGTCATCAAGGTCGAATCGGCGGCCCGTCTGGACATCACCCGCCGCCCCCATGCCATGTATGGCAAGCCGCCCTCGTCGTTTGAGCAGGTCAACGCCAGCAAGCGCTCCGTTACCCTCAACCTCAAGGAACCCCGCGCCCTGGAGCTGGCCTATGATCTGGTGCGCATCTCCGACGTGGTGCTGGAGAACTTCCGCCCCGGCGTGATGGACCGGCTGGGCCTGGGCTATCCCCAATTGCGGGAGATCAAGCCCGACATCATCATGGTGTCCCTGTCGTCTAACGGGCAGACCGGCCCGGAGGCCCGCTACGCCGGATACGCGCCCATGTTCGCCGCGCTGGGTGGCCTCGGCTACCTCACGGGCTATCCCGACGGGCCGCCGGTGGAGTTGCGCCACGCCATGGATCACACCGGCGGCATGATGGCCGCCTTCTCCGCCGTGGCCGCCCTGTGCGCCCACCGCAGCCATCAGACCGGCCAGCGGGCCGACGTAGCCGTCCGCGACATCGCCACCGCCTTTATGGGCCACGCCCTGATGGACACTGCCATGAACGGCCGCGACGCCCAGCGTTTGGGCAACCGGGACGACGCCATGGCTCCTCACGGTGTGTTCCCCTGCCGGGGCGAGGACCAGTGGGTGACCATGGCGGTGGCTAGCGATGACGAATGGCACGCGCTCAAAAATGCTATGGGAAACCCCAAGTGGGCCGACGCCGACGAGTACGGCGACGCCTTCTTGCGCTGGCAGAACCAGGATTCGCTGGAGTGGCATCTGTCGGAATGGACGGCCAGCCATACTGCTGCTGAGATTACCGACCTGCTGCAAACCGCCGGCGTGGCTGCCTTCCCGTCCCTATCCGCCAACCAGTTGCTGGAAGACCCGCACCTTGCCGAACGCGCCGCCTTCCCGCTGATAACCCACGCCGACAAGGGCGAGCAGCGCGCCGTGGCCCCGCCCTGGCGCTTCTCCGAAACCCCCGCCGATGCCCTCCGCTGGACGCCCGAGCTGGGCGAGAACAACCGCGAGGTATTCTGCGGCCTGCTGGGCATGGACGAAGCGGAACTGGCGACGCTGCAAGGGGCACAAGTCGTCTGGTAAAGTCAGTCCGCAAGCGGTCAGTGGTGTCAATCTCAGGAGCTAACAAAAATGGCCCCAATCGATCCCAACTTGATAGTTGTGCTGGTCTCAGTCGTGCTGGGTCTCTATGCGGCCTTGCTGGCCGGCATACTGGGAATACTGAGCGCGCTTTGGCTCCGTATGGGCAACGTTCAGCAGGAATTCGGCGAACTGAAAGGGGCAATGGACGCTTTCAGAACGGAACTTGGCAACATCAGAGGGGAAATGTCCGGCCTGCGCGAGGAAGTAGTCGTTGCGCGAGAGGGTATAGCCGGCTTGCGCGTCGAAATAGCCTACGTGCAAAAAAGCATCGACTTGCTGCAGGAGCAGATTGACCGGAGGTACAACGCACTGCAAGAACAGATGGAGCAGAGGCACCACGCACTGCAAGAACAGATTGACCGGAGGTGCAACGCACTGCAAGAACAGATGGAGCAGAGGCACCACGCACTGCAAGAGCAGATGGAGCAGAGGCACCACGCACTGCAAGAACAGATGGAACGCAACCACAGCCAATTGATGCGGGCCATTCTGGCTCACAGCCACCGTCCCGATGGCCGTCCCACCTTTGACCTGCCGCCAGATTTTGAGCCAACTCCATCCGACAACTAACGCCGCAATCCCGCGAAGTGAGTACACGATGACCGACTACTCCTCATACCAACACCTGCTCATTGAGAAATCCGACGGGATCATCACCCTGACGATGAACCGGCCGGAGACTCTGAACTCCACCAACTTCCGCCTGCACAACGAGCTCAGCCGCGTCTGGCTGGACATCGCCGCCGACCCGGAGGTGCGCGTCGCCGTCGTCACCGGATCCGGCGAAGCCTTTTCCGCCGGCGGCGACTTCGAGATGATCGAGCAGGCCATCGACAACCCGGCCATCGTCGCCCAGAACACCAAAGAGGCTGGCGACATCGTCTATAACATCCTGAACCTGGACAAGCCGGTCATCTCCGCCATCAACGGCGTGGCCGTGGGCGCCGGCCTGGCCGTGGCCCTGATGGCCGACATCTCCATTGCCGCCGAGGATGCCCGCATCACCGACGGGCACATCCGCCTCGGCGTCGCCGCCGGCGACCACGCCGCCATCATCTGGCCCCTGCTCTGCGGCATGGCCAAGGCCAAGTATTACCTGCTCACTTGCGACTTCCTGGACGGCAAGGAGGCCGAGCGCATCGGCCTGGTCAGCATGGCCGTTCCCCGCGCCGAGCTGATGGAAACCGCCATGCGCGTCGCCCGCCGCCTGGCCGACGGCCCCCAGCCGGCCATCCGCTTTACCAAACGCGCCCTCAACCAGTGGCTCCGCCAGGCCGGCCATACGTCCTTCGACTACTCCCTGCTGGCCGAGGCCCTGGGCTTCTTCGGCGACGACGTGAAGGAGGGCCTGGCCGCCCTGCGGGAACGCCGCCGCCCGGAGTACCCGTCGGCAAAAGAGGCTTGATGATGGGAACGTTTACCTATCCGATGGAGGTCATTTCGGCGGACGGCAGCCGCACCGAAACGGTGTATGCAACGGTTGACACCGGCTCCACCTACACCTGCCTGCCCGCGTCCCTGTTGGGGGAGTTGGGCATAGTCCCTTACCGCCGCATTCAGTCAGAACTCGCCGACGGCAGCGTGGTAGAGGATCCTGTTGGGGAGGTTCGCTTTCGCGTGGAAGGCGTTGTGACCACCACCACCGTCATCTTCACCGACGAAGGCGCTCCGGCCCTACTCGGCGCCTACACCCTGGAGGGCACGCTGCTGGTGGTTGACCCGGTGCGGTAACTGTTCAGACTTGTTGGGATCCGCAGCGACTTTGGCCTGTTCCGAGAGGTTAGTCCAGCACAAAATGTCCGCTGCAGACCGCCTCCGTCCCCTCAAACGTGAACAGTTATCAGGGGAGCCCAGGAATAGACACGGTTCGACCGGATCATCATAATGGTCACCGTGACATCTATCACCGCGCTTCACAAGAAACGACCCCGAAGCAAGCCAGCATGACCTTACCCGCAACCATGCTCGAGCGGAGCGTTACTCCTTCGTGGGCCGAGAAGTTTTACCCGACGCTTGAAGTGCCGGCCACAAAGGAGGCGGCGCTGGCCGCCGCCCGGCATCGAGCCGAGGCGCTCTTCCACACCGACGCGGATGAACGCCTGGCGCACATGGAGTCGTCGGAGTGGGGTTTCAACGCCGACCACCTGAGGCAGGTGAACGGTGTGATGGACAAGTTCCTTGACGTGACCACGCGGCGGGAGGTGAGGCAGCTTGCTGCCCGGTGTCTGGAAGCGGGCGGCCCGCCGCACGGCATAGCCGGCCGGTGGTTCACGGAAGAGAGGTTCGACGAGCTCCGCGATCTGCTGGACGCTACGGAAGTGCCGGACCGACTCCTGGTGGCCTGCTACGCGTGGCTGGAGGTTCACGAGTTGGCCCAGGCGGCCTACCTGCTGGCGCAGCACCGGAAGTTGCCGCAGCCTGATTTCAGCAACTTCAGCCAGACGCCCGATGAGATAGAAGGGGACCTGCGCTTCGTCGACGCGGTGTGATCGGGAACGAACCATGCCGAGCGCCCGTCAAGGCGACATTCACGACTATGACTTCGGCCCCGTCATCGGGGCCGAACTTTCGGGGCGGCGGCCGGCCCTGATCATCAGCAACAACGAGTTCAACGAGAGGTTCGGCACGGCGTTGGCGCTGCCGATGTCGAGCGCCATGCCGGCCGAACGCTACCGCACCCGACAGCATGTGTACATAGCCGGCGCCGGTTCATGGGCATCGACCAGGCAAGTGAGAGCGGTACACCAGCGTTGGTTGGGCGCCGTCATGGGTAGGGCATCGGTGGATGAGCTGGACGACATCATTGAATCGCTGGCCCGCCGGTTTACCGCGACCCACCGCCCGAGCGAGGTGGCCACAGCCGAGGGGATTATGCCGATCGAGGCTGGCACCCTCTGGCGGCTTCCGTTGATTGGACCGGGCGGCGGGACGTTTTTCGCCACCGTTCTGGTCATCGATTACAACGCCGGCAACAACCTGGCCATCACGGTGGAGGTCGAGGAGCGGGAACTCAGACTCGGCTCCCCGGGAGATGTGCCTGTAAACATGCTGGACTCGAACGTCGTGGCGACGGCATTGGTCCAGCGTTTGCGGACGATCGACGTCGGCGAGCGCGACCTGACCGTCGCGGGCCGGACACGGCCGGAGGTAACTGTTCACGTTTGAGGGGATCTGGTCGGCCCACCGGTGCGATTCCGTACTTGGCCACTGCTGCATCGGGGGTCAAAAAGCCCGCGGAGCCCCACAAGTCTGAACAGTTACGGCCGGAGAGCGCGGGAGCCGTCATCAGCCGGCTCATATCCATGATCCAACCGCCGGAAGCGTAGCAGGTGGCCGTGATGACCAGCTTCGACGCAGTTCAGCGCCTCCTATGGCGCCGATGCGGACCGGAAGCCGATCTGGGGCTTTCGGGATGGGACTGCGCCGACCGCAGCGGCACCCTCCATGAGCGCCGATACCTCCGCCAGGGCCTGCCACCGCTCCAGCGGCTGGCGGAGCCGGCCTCCGGGCGGCATCGGCCAGTTTCCCAGCGCAGCCCTCCAGGTCCCAGAGCAGGGGAATACGGCTTCGGCGGGCCAGGCGCTCGATGCGCTGGTCGGGGTCCGTAGCGAATAAAGCCAGGGCCGGCGCGACCGGCAGCGGACGGTTCAGACGCTCCTGCAGGATCCCCCTGATCGACAGCGCCTCGACCCGGGCCTGTTCCAAGGGCGACGGCGTGATCCGCGGGCCCGACCCGGTGTCGACCTGCCACTGCCCACCTTTCAGGGAGTAGCGGCCGTACTTCACCGTCAGGCAGAAACGGCCGACGTCCAGCAGCCAGGTGACGAACACCGGCTCCGGCGGGTTGGCCCCGGGACGCCAGTGGCGCAGGAAGAAGGCGGGCACGCCGTCGTTGCAGCCGCCGGTCAGCAGGACCGCGGTGGCCCGGTCCTCGCCGGCATTTCCGTTATCGTGGTGGTGGGAAGATAGATGTTCCGGTTGCATGGGGTCTGCTCCTTTACGTCGCGCCGGACGGCGCGGGGACTTCGTTTTGGATATTGATTGTGACCGCCGACAAGCCCTCCTTGGCCACGCTGCGCGGTGCTCTCTCCCAATTGCCCGACGCCGAATACCAGGACATCAAGGGCATCTGGGAGACCGGTGAGAAGCTGACCGGCGGGTCAACCAACAACGCCGGCGGCCAGCCGGACCCGGTTCGTCGCCGACACCCCGCTCTCTGGTGGCACTTCCGGTCACCGGAGCGTCTCAGCGTCGCCGTCAGCGTCCTATTCCGACTGATTGAAGCGGGGAAAGCCACGGCGGTGGTTCCCGCCATCGTGGTCGCCGAGTTCTACTACCTGTCGGCGAAGTCGGGCCGGCTTCTGGGTGCGTCCGCGCTCCTTGTCACTGGCGACTTTGAAATGCGCAAAAGCAACAAAATGGAACTGACCCACCGGGTGGTGGTGGCATCATCTGCGGACTCTGCGCGGAGGCGGACGCGCTGCTCCGGCGGATCTGTGCCTGGTGCGGCGAACTGATCCCATCCCGGCCGACCCACGCCATGGCCGTGGGTCCTTCTGGCGGCGGGACGACAACGTGAGCAACAGTCTCGATTTACCGCCGTCAACGCCCGATGGCCGCGACGGCATCCGTACGCGAGGAGTAAATGTCGACCAGGGCAACCAAGCCGCTGGCCTGGAATGCGCCGCGAACATCGGGAGAAAGGGCGCAGAGCGCCAGCCGAGCGTCCGCCTGCTCCATGCTGCGGAGCACCTGCAGGATCACCCGCAGGCCAGCATGGCTGATGTAGGCCAGTCGCTTCATGTCTATGACCACGCCCTGCGCCGCGCCGTCAACAGCACTGCCCAAACGGTCAATGAATGCCTGGCCATTGACGCTATCCAGCCGCTCCTCGGCCTTGACGATGAGGATCTTGTTCTCCCAGCTGGTTTCGATGGCCATGTTTTCGTCGCCATTATGTAATGTGGCAAGTTGAACCGGCAGAGAATATATCCGACACGAACGCTGGCCAACCATGGCCACCGGTGAAGGCCGCGAAATCCGGCACGGGCGGATCGATCGCAACCGGTCCACCCACGTCCTGATCCAGACGTACTTCGCGCCCAACCAGTCCAACGCACCAACGGACCGGTGAAACTCACGCGGTAGAATGGGGTGCCTTGTCCGAATCCCCCGACGCCGGCTACCAGGACTTCCGGAATGTCAGGGCCACGGCCGCAAGATGGAGGCCACGATGACCGATGACCAGATGCGCCGCTTCGCCCAATGGCAGGACGGTCTCACGCTGGACATACTGGAGAAATCGATTCCGGCCATCGCCGACGATCTGGCCGACTGGTACTGCCGCAACCACAGAGCGGCGCTGGACCCCGCGTCATTCCCGGAGGTGTTGCGGGCCGCTCTGCTCCGGCGGATCTGCGCCTGGTGCGGCGAGCGTATTCCGGCCAGCCAAGCCTTCGATACTCGCGCCGGTGATCTGAAAGCCTGCGGGCCGACGTGCTGCGACCGCATCAACGAAACTTAGAGGGTGTGTGACAATGGGCTAAACTCGTCCGGTCGGTTCTTGGGGTGAGAACCAGATGGTGGTTATGCTGGGCGGATGGATAGAAAAGCATATCCCAGCGATTTGACCGCTGCCCAGTGGGAGGAGTTGGTCCCACTGCTGCCGCCGGACACCACCAGAGGCCCTCCCAGAACTACGGATCTGCGGGAGGTGGTCAAGGGCATCCTCTACGTGCTGCGGGGCGGCATACCCTGGCGCCTAATGCCTCATGACCTGCCGCCCTGGGGCACGGTGTGGTGGTACTTTCGGAAGTGGCGGGATGACGGCACCTGGGAACGGGTGGAGGACGCCTTGCGCTCCCGGGTTCGGGAAGCGGCGGGCCGAGCGGCTACGCCCAGCGCCGCCATCCCGGATTGTTCAAGGATCGACAGCCAGTCGGTGAAGACCACGGAAAAAGGGGGCCTCGGGGCTACGACGCCGGTACAAAGGTGGCTAGACGCAAGCGCCATATCGTAGTGGACACCATGGGATTGTTGCTGGCCGTGGTGGTTCATGCCGCCAGCATCCAGGACCGGGACGGCGCCCGGTTGGTGTTGGCCAAACTGTTGGGTCGATTTCCCCGATTGCAGGTCATCTGGGCCGACGCTGGCTACGCGGGTCGGCTGGTGGCTTGGGCCTGGGCCACCGGCGGCTGGTTGCTCACCGTGGTGCGGCGCAAACCGGATCGCCACCACTTTGAGGTGTTGCCGCGCCGGTGGGTGGTAGAGCGTACCCTGGCCTGGCTGAGCCGATGTCGCCGGTTGAGCAAGGACTACGAGGAGCGCACGGAAAGCAGCGAAGCCTGGGTGCATATCGCCATGGTCCACCTGATGCTCAAACGGCTCCACCCCGCCTGAACCCCATTGTCACACGCCCTCTGAAAGGTCCCGGTCCGTGTGGAAATGGATTACGACCTCATCGGACAGAAACACCCGTAGACGGAAAGTCGTCAAGCCGGTGATCGTAACGGAGGCAGCTGCACTCAAATGAACCTGTTCGGGAACGGACGTCCACTCGTCGGATCCGGACGCTTGGTAGTCAACCAGCACGTAATCCGCGTGAATGACGTCCCACGAAACCACGTAGTCGCCAGAACCCGGGCCGACATGCCACACTTCAAAGTGGTGCA
Organism: Dehalococcoidia bacterium; assembly: GCA_965197635.1. Taxonomy (GTDB): domain Bacteria; phylum Chloroflexota; class Dehalococcoidia; order Lucifugimonadales; family UBA3495; genus Bin87. Next base: position 233,542 of record CBDANN010000007.1, on the reverse strand, counting down.
CGTAAGGGTATTCGTAAACGTCTACCCGGAGTTCCTGCTCAACTTCGCAGTCGCTCGTTCCCTCCAGATACCCAATGAGCCGATAGGTGCTGTCCTTGTAGACCACCTGGGAAAGCTCCTTCAGGCCGATCGGCTCATGCAGACTCTCGCCATAATGACCGTTAGACACGTGGACGTCGCGAAGGCCATCATGAGCCCAGATGATGACCGGTTTGTCGCCCGGGAAGACCGTCCCGCCCAACGAGTCCATATTGTCAAGCTGCGAACCCACCAGCAGATAGTCGGCATCGCAGGGTTCGACCCGGGCGGTCGGTGTGGGCGCGAGTGTCCCCTGGGCCTCGGCGGACGGACGGACGAACGGGATCGCGACCGCGGCCGCCACCAGCAGTATGGCCGCCGAGATCATCAAAAGGTCTCTGATCTGCCGCCTCATTGTTCGTCTCCTCAAGACTCTGCGCCGACGGCGCCGTGACGTTCGTCGATAACCAACGGAACATCGGTCATCTCCGTGGTGGCGAACACCGGCCAGCTTTTGGCGTCCCGCTTGAACCGGTAGCCGATGGTTTGGTCCAGTCCGGTGGACCGAGCCGCCGGCTCTCCGCGCTGCCGACGATGGGCCGCGTACTCGGCACTACTGGCTGGCGCCGCCAGGACTTGCTGGCGCCCGCAGGCGAACCGTGCCCCCTGAATCGTCAGGTCCTTGCCGTGTTGGGCAGCCAGGCAATCCGGTATGCGGAGCCGCAGCGTCAGCGTCCCGTCAGCGGCGACAGCGCCCACACACAGCTGGCAACCGGACGTCTCATCCCGGCTGCCCAGCACAAAGAACCCGTCGCTGCGGGCGTCCCGCCAGTCCGCGAGCCACTCCCCATGGCTTGAGTAGCCGTCGGCTCCCAGGTGGTGTTGCTTCCCCCACGACCACTTCGAGCCGAAACTCAACCTTGGCTTCGCGGCCTCCACATCTGTATCCAGCGAGGCCGGTCGGCGCTCCAGGTTGGTCAGCCGACGACGTTTCTGGTGGACCTGGTCCCGCCGTATTAGCTGCTCAGCTTCTCCGACCTGCTGTTCAGCGCGGGCGATGCGCAGGCGCAGGCCGGGCGCGTATGACCTCCGTTGCTCTCGCACCGAAGCTGGCTTGCCCTCCGGCGAAACCCGAACGGCGTTGAACAACCATGCCGGCATCCGATAACGCTTCAGGTGCTCGCGCTTCAGCGACGCCGCGGCACTGCCCGCCGCCACGCCGGCAAACCGCTGCGGCTCCACACGGCAGTACAGCTCGCCGTACGCGTACAGCGCCGCGTCCCCGGCCGCTCGACCCGCACCAGCATATCCAGAAATGTGCGTCTGGCAGGCGACGATCATCACCCTTCCTTTGTTGCCTCCAACGCCCGTGCCGCACGACGCTTGGGCAAAGGCCGGCAACACAGCCGCCCACGCAGCGACGTCATCACCTCGGTCGCATCGCGAACCGGGTCATCCTCAGGCTCGCTGTCATCCGTAAGGTGGTCATGCCAGCCTTCAGCGATTTCGGGCTCCCGTTCCGGAGTTTCCTGCTTGGTTCCGATCTGAAAGCTCACGTTGGTTGCCTCTGTCCGCGGCCCACGGCCGTGCCATTCGCGCGATGCGCAACGACGCCAACTTAAGGCTAATGGCCGGCGGATACTAGCGCAAAATCCACCAAATGATACTGGGAATATTGGCGGCCAATAAGGGAGAAAAGGGAAAGGGCCAATTGGTGCATACGCATCTATCACAGGGCCGGAGGGGATTTGGATGATCGATAGCCTGTGCTCAAACAGCGGCGCAGCCACGGTTCATACGAGGTCTCGGTGCCAACTTTAGCCATGAAAGAATGTATCCCTTCGTCGTGTGTGAGTGTGTTTTGTGAAACGCCGCGGACATTGAGCCAGTGATCGCCAAGGACTATCCACTAACTGGAGTTTTCACGCGGCGACTGGCCCTCCTTACAGCGTAGGCGTGTCGCCGGAGGGAGTCATCGGCAACGCACAATCTATCCAACGGGATCGCCCCACAACGGGGCGTCACCAATGCTGTAGTCGTAAAACTCCCGGACCATGCTATGGATCGGGCAATATGCACCAACGTCTACTCGGTCTTGGTCCGTACGACACGCCTCGCCAGAGTATACACGGCCGACGCGGACTGACCAGTTAGTCGCCTCTGCACGGGCCGGCCACGGCCATAATGCTGCTATGTACCACCTGGGGCGCGTGGCGATCTGACAAATATCAGGTTGCAGTTGTTTGGTCAATCACCTCCTTGAGCGCCCAGCAGGGCGCGGTGCGGCGACAGCCGTTCCCGGTAGCTGATGCCTTCGATGACGATCTGGTAGCTGGCGATGGCCAGCCGGTCGAGGGCGCTGTTGCCCAGGATGGGATCGTCGAAGAGGTTGAGCCACTCGTCGACGGCCCGGTTGTTGGTGATGACGAAGCTGGACGCCCGATGGCGATTGATGATGAGCTCGTAGAGATCCGCCGACTGCTGGGCGGTAAGCCGGTGGAGGCCGAGGTCGTCGAGGATGAGCCGGTCGGGCGAAATGAAGGACCGGAAAGTGCGATCTGTCGAGTTGTCGACCCGGGCCTGGGCCATCGCCTTGAAGAAGTCGTCGGCGTGGCTGAAGCGCACGGTGTGTCCGGCGCGGATGGCGGAGTAGCCCAGGGCCTGAGCGAGGAAGCTCTTGCCGACGCCGGCGGGTCCGACTAAACCAAAGCCAGGGTGAAATGCGCAGAGGAGTGGGGTAAATTGATGCCGTAACTGGTTAGCTGACCTCGAGAGTTGGGAGGCGTTGCTGATGGGGGTGAGAGAGATAGGGCGGTCACTGGAACGATGGCAGATGGTAGAGAAGGACCTCAGGCGGCGGATGATCCTGGCGCCTACGCCCCGGGAGCGGGAGCGTTGGTACGCCATGTTGCTTTTGGCCCAGGGTTGGACGGCGGCGGCCACGGCGGAGGCGCTGGAGCGGGGACCCCCACACCATCGGACGCTGGGCCTCGGACTTCGGCCAGGGAGGGCCTGCGGCCCTGCTATTCGAGCAGACCGGTGGTTCCCCCCGCCCTTGACCAAGGGCAGCAAGAGGAGTTGAAAGCGGCGGTGCAACTGGCGCCGTCATGGTCAGGCATGGGAATGGCCAACTGGTATTGGAAAGTGGTGCGGCAGTTTGTTTCGGAACGGTTCGGTGTCAGCCTATGTCGCAGCAGCAGCTTGAATTACCTGCGCCGCTTGGGGTTCGCCTTCAAGCGGCCCAAGAAGCGGTTGGTCCAAGCGAATGAGGCGAAGCGTGAGGCCTTCGTGGCGGAGTATGCCGCCTTGTGGGACCAGTCAAGACGCACTGGCGGAAAGGTATTCTTTGTTGACGAGGCCCACTTCCGAGCCGACGCCAAGTTGCGGGGCAAGTGGGTGCTGAGAGGAGAGCCGGCACTGGTGGACTCCAGCAGTCCGAAATACGGGGAGAAGGCCAGCTACTACTCGCGGTGTGCTTGGAGACCGGCGAGGTGGAGTGGATGGAAGTGGAGGGCAACAGCAACGCCGTGACCTCGGTTGCCTTCCTGGAACGGTTGCGGGGGAGGCACGGCGGGCGTCTGAACGTGATCTGGGACAATGCCCCGGCCCATCGTGGGGAGGCGTTGCGGGAATACCTGCAGACGCCTGACCTGAACCTGAGGCTGGTGAACCTGCCGGGCTACAGCCCGGACTTCAACGCCGATGAGGCCATCTGGGGTTGGGCGAGAGAAGAGGCCACCGGCAATCTGTGCCTGGGGACCAGGGCGGCGGTGCAGGAACGTGTCGGGAACTTCCTGGCTGGTCTGGCTAACCGGAAGGACGAGGTGAGACGGCGTTGCCGGACAGTGCTGCAATCGAAGGCCGAGGCGCTCTTGCCAGACTCCCGACCCGATTCACGCCGTCCGGCAAATGCACATCCCACCTTGGCTTTGGTTTAGTACACTCGGGGGCCTGCCGGGAACGACGGGTAGTGTCCCAAAGCGGAGCAACCCATTCAGGTCAGGTGCCGTTTTATGGTTTCGCAAAGAGTGCGCACGTTGTCGATGTGACCGCTTACCTGAGGGAGATTCAGGTTACCGTCGTAGAAGTGTTGGTGCAGTCTTCTGGCACTTTCCCATTGTTGGTGAAGATGGGGCACACGGACTTCGTCGCAAAAATTGAGCATCGCGGTGTCGAGATGCTCATTGCTTCTGTGGGGGAGAGACGCACGATTGGCAAGGGCTTTAACGAGTTGTGCCGCAGCACCCCACGCTTTTTCAGCAGCTTGCCGGAGGTCACCGGCATTGAGTTCGTCGGTTGCCTGTTGCATGAAATGTTCGCTGGCCATTATGTAGTCCAATGTGCTCATGGGGTCACCGCGGAATTAGCGAAGTTAAGATGTCGATTAGGCTGGAAAGGTCTTCGACGTAGGTCCTTGCACGGGTGATGTGCGGACCCTGCGTGTGGACGAAATAACTGTCGCTGATTACGGTGTCGTAGCGAGCAAGAACTTCCGGAAGATTGTGATCTTCAGCTAGTTGCTGAACCACGTGTCGACGGTCGTCATCGTTGGAGTGTGGCCATTCGTGGATACTGGCGAAAAAATCCAATATTTCGTCAACGACTTGGGCACCAGTGCGGAATGGTTCGGTGGTGTCACCGGATTGAAGCTGGTCGCGTGCGCGGAAGACGGCGTGCTCGGCACGGATAGCCTGATTGAGATCAGCCGAGAAAGTCAGAGGCTCAACAGCGCCGATTAACAGGCTGACTTGGTTGATGTAGTGATTGAGGAAATGTGAGTCGAGTTCCTGCTCGGCGATGTTTTCGCGAAGTAGGTGAGATGCAGCGTACCAAGTGGCAATACGCGGGTCTCCGGCTGTCTCCGCAGCGTGTTGTGCGACCCGGGTCATGGATTCTCTAGCCAAGAAACTACGGCCATTGGTTTGGATATAGTCTTTCAATACCTCCAAGGACGCCTGCCATGCGAGTTCGGAGGCGGTGCGCGGGTCCTCGCGTTCAGCAGCTTCGCGGGATTCGGTAATCAAGACTCGTGATGGGGAGACGGGTGATTGAGGGGTCATCTGGAGCGTCTCCTTTAACGTCCTGTTTTGCGTTGACCGGATAAGGTAAGGACCTCGGGCTGGAAAAGGAACAGAGATCGCACTAGATGTCACAACACTCTGGCGAGCATTTGTACTTTCCAGGGGCGGTACGCGATTCAGGGTCCTTAGAATCCGAGATTGCCGGGATAACCTACAAAATGGATTCCCCTGATGCGGGGCCCCTAGACTCCTTAAGAGCAGGTGTGATATCGGTTACGAAACCAAAGGGTCGAGGTGACAGGCGGCCACGACAGTAGAACGATTTGGAACATGGAAAATCCGTTCCGTATCGACGCGTGGGGCAGTTCATCAAGGTTTAGCTCTTCCTGCTCTCTGCATGACTGCCGCAAGCATACCCGCCGATACCTGAATCGTATCGTATTCTCTGATCCTGCCTTCTTTCAACAGTGCGACAATACAACGCCAACAATAAGGAGACTCCTTCCCATCTAGGAACGCGGTTTTCAGCGGAGTTGTTTTTGTTTTGGCACAGCGTGAGCAAATGCGCTGCCGGGAACCTTGATGCTTGGCGTTACTCATGCGGACCTCTCGGACTACTCCGTTCGACGTTAGGAGCACTGCGTTCGCCCAAGCCAAACCCTACCAGCCTCGGCATTCTCTGTCTATGGCAGACTTGCCGGTACGCTCGCACCGCCCCAAAAAGACATCCCTCCGCATGTTCATCAATCGACGCTAATTCGGTTCGCCCAACCTCCATGCCGAGGTCAAGCCCGGGGCCGGACCGGCGGTGAGCGTTTCCCGGGAATGAAATTCGGGAACATGCCTGACGCCTCGCCCGGTGCGCGTGTGTAAGTCGTCACCCGGCGCCAGCCCCGGCCTCGCTGTTCGTAACAGTTCAGACTTGGGGGGAAGTGAGCAGCTGACGACAGGCGGCGAGAGGATTTAAACCTTGGGCGCGCCAGGTGCCGAAGATGGATGCCAGCGTCATCTTGCTCTCCGTGCCCTGCTCCGAGCGGGTGCCGCCGCTGACCTTGCGGCTGATGACCAGATGACGCAGGCTGCGCTCGGCGGGGTTGTTGTCCGATGGCACGTCTGGTTCGGCCACGAAGACGAAGAGTTCCTTGATGTGGCGCTCAATGCGCCGGCACAGCTTGCCCTGGACGGCCGACGGCTCAGACAGGAAAGGGCGGCAGATGGCCAGCAGCTTCCGCTCCAAGGCCAGTTGAGCAGTGCGCCGTCGTCGTGCCTGAGGATGAGAGAAGGCTTTGGCTTCCTCGTAGAGTCGATGGACTGCCGCCGCCCAGCGGGCCAGCGGGGCATCTTTGAGGTAGCGGGCCCGCAGGTCGTGGATGTCCCGCAGCAGGTGCGCCCAGCACCGTTGCTTGGGGCCATCGTAATGGTGGTAGGCGGCGTAGAAATCGCTGACCAGTACTCCGGAGAATGCCTCGCCCAGCGCTTCATCCACCACCGCCTTGCCCCGACCCCGCCGCAGGAAGTAGCGCTCGGTGGGAGTGCTGAAAGTCCAGACGTAACCGTTGTTCCCATTTTGACGCCAGCCGGTTTCGTCGGCGTGGACCACTGGGCTGGCGCGGATGCGGTCCACCATTCCAGCCACCGCTGGTTGGGCCTGTTGCGCGGTCTGATGAATGGCGCTCACAATGGCCCCCACGCTGAGGCGCAGCTGATGGACGGTGCCCAGATACCACTGGATGCTGCGGATCGGCAGGCGCCCTTCTTCCCGTAGCGTGGCGATGCGGCTGATCAGGTTGACGCCCAGGCGTTGGCGCCCCAGTGCCACGCCGTCCAGTTGCGCGGTGGGCACTCGGCGCCGCCGACACACTGGGCAGGTCCTGGCGATGAAGACATGCTCGGTGACTTGCACCGGAACCACCGGCAACTCGATGACTTCCCGAGTGCGCTGGGTCCAGCCGCCGGACAGGTGGGCGCCGCAATCGGGACAGTTCTCCACCACGTGCTCCACCCGATGGGTCGGTGTCATGCGCGGGCGGGCGAAGCCGTGGCGTCGCTGCTTTCGGGGCTGCTGCTGCGCTGGGGGCTGGCGGCCCGATTTCGCCTTGAGGCCGGGCATTCGGGGCGGGCCGTCCGGTTTCGCCTGGCCCTCCAGTTCGGCAATCCGCCGCTCCAACCGCTCAATCACCCGCTGCTGTTCCAAAACGGTGGCCTGCAGTTGGGCAATGATGGCGATCAGGAAATCGCGGTCGGCGGTGGTCAGGTCACTCTCAGTATCCACTCCCTCTATATGACATAACGACTGCCACCCACGCCAGCGTTCGGAAACCCGGATCCGGCCAATTCACCTCACCAAGTCTGAACAGTTACCCGGTGCGGGTAACAGTTCAGAGTTGAGGGGAAGCGAGCAGTTGTTGGCAAGCGGAGAGAGGATTGAGACCTTGGGCTCGCCAGGTGCCGAAGATCGAGGCTAGGGTCATCTTGGTCTCGGTCCCCCGCTCCGAGCGGGTGCCACCACTGACCTTCCGGCTGATCACCACTGGGCGCAGGCTGCGCTCGGCGGCATTGTTGTCCGGTGGCACCTCCGGATGAGCCACGAAGACGAAGAGTTCCTTGATGTGGTTCTCCATGCGTCGGCACAGTTTGGCTTGTGCCGCCGACGGGTCATCCAAGAAGGGACGGCAGAGGGCCAAGAGGCGTCTTTCCAGGACCAGTTGGGCAGCGCGCCGCTGCTGCTCTGCCGGGTGGGTGAAGGCTTTGGCCTGGCAATAGAGTTGATGTATGGCATCGGCCCACTGGGACAATCGGTGATCGTCAGGGTAGAGGACGCGGAGGTCGTGGATGTCCCGTAGCAGGTGGGCCCAGCAGCGTTGTTTGGGGCCGTCATAGTGGTGGTAGGCGGCGTAGAAGTCGCTGACCAGCACGCCAGCAAACTCATCGCCCAGCACTTCATCCACCACCGCCTTACCACGGTTCCGTCGCAGGAAGTACCGCAGGTCAGGGGTGCTGAAAGTCCACACGTAGCCGTTGTGTCCGTCCTCCCGCCAGCCGGTCTCGTCGGCGTGGACCACCGGACTGCCGCGGATCCGTTCCAGAATGCCCGCCAGTTCCCGCTGCGCTTGGCCCGCCACTTTGCGCGTGGCGTCCACGATGGCCCCCAGGCTGAGGTGCAGCCCATGTACCGTGTCCAGGTACCATTGGATGGTGCGGCAAGGCAGCCGAGCCTCCTCCCGGAGCGCGGCAATCAGGCTGACAACGTTCACCCCCAGACGCTGCTGGCCCAGCGCCGCGCCCTCCAGTTGCGCTGTGGGAGTACAGCCCCGTTGGCACCGGGGACAGGTGCGGGTGATGTAAACGTGCTCGGTAACCTGCACCGGCACCTGGGGCAGATCGATCACTTCCCGAGTACGCTGGGTCCAGCCGCCGGACAACTGGGTCCCGCAGTCGGGACACTGCTCCACCACATGCTCCACCCGCTGGGTGGGCGTCATGCGGGTCCGGGCGAAACCGTGGGGCCGCGGCTTGCGGGGCTGCTTGGGCTCGGCCGGTTTCCGGTCGGCTTTGGGCTTCAGGCCCGGCATCCGTCCGGAGCCTTTGGCTTTGGCCCGCCCTTCCGGCTGGGCGATCCGCTTCTCCAGCCGTTCGATGATGGCTTGCTGCCGGAGGATGATGTCGATCAGCACATCCCGGTCGGCGGTGGTGAGGTCGATTTCATGCTTCATGGACCCAACTTGACATAAACAGGCCAAAGGCCGCCAGCCATCGACAAACAACTTTTCAGCAATTCACCTCACCAACTCTGAACAGTTACCGGTGCGGCGGCGGTTGGCGCCAACCCACGCGCTGCGGTATGGTCATACGAACTATGCATAATACGGCAGGTTTCACACAAGAGGGCCCGGCCGCCCAGCGGGAGCGCCGCCGGCCCGAGTATCCATCGGCGAAAGAGGCTTGATGATGGGAACGTTCACCTATCCGATGGAGGTCATTTCGGCGGACGGCAGCCGCACCGAAACGGTGTATGCAACGGTTGACACCGGCTCCACCTACACCTGCCTGCCGGCGGATTTGCTGCGCGAGTTGGGGATAGAACCCCGCTGGAGCATACAGTCAGAGCTGGCGGATGGCAGCATTGTAGAGGACCCCATCGGCGAGGCGCGCGTCCGCGTGGAAGGGATTGAACGGAGCACCATAGTAGTTTTCGTTGGCGAAGGCGCCCCGCCCCTGCTCGGCGCGTACACCCTGGAGGGCGCGCTGCTGGTGGTTGACCCGGTGCGGCAGCGGTTGGCGCCCACTCACGCGCTGCGGTATGGCCATGCGAGGCCGTGTATAGTGCGGCGGGTACCAACCAACACAGGAGCGGATAATGAAAATCGCTGACATTCTCAACAATATCGACAACGCATCCTTGGCTCTTCCCGTGTTTCAGCGCGGCTACGTGTGGAAGCGCAGACAGGTCAAAGCCATGATGAACTCGCTGTACTACGGGTACCCCATAGGTTCATTGCTGACTTGGACGACCCGCGCGGAAAGGGTGGAAGTGCGCGGCAACGACCGAACCCGAGCATCTGGCGCGATAGAGCTGCTGTTGGACGGTCAGCAGCGCGTGACCAGCCTTTACGGCTTGGTTCGCGGGAAGCCGCCGAACTTCTTTGAAGGCGACGCCAAAGCTTTTGCCGATTTATACTTTAATCTGGAAAACGAAGAGTTTGATTTCTTCGCCCCGGTGAAGATGCGAGATAATCCGCTCTGGGTTAGCGTCACCCTGCTTTTCGAGTCTGGTATAGACTGGCTGAACCAACTGGCAAACAATCCGGCTTACTCTGAAAACTTGGGGCTCTATCTGCAAAGGGGCGGAAGAGTACAGCAAATCAAGGACAAAGACTTGCACATCGAGCCGATTACTGGAGAGGACAAAACCACCGATATAGTGGTGGACATATTCAACCAGGTCAACTCCGGCGGCACCAAGTTGTCCAAAGGCGATTTAGCGCTGGCCCGCATCGGAGCGCACTGGCCCGAAGTGCGCGCGGAGATGCAACAGCGGTTGAGCAAATGGAAAAGCGTTGGGTTTGGCCCCAATGGGGCAAATCTGGACTGGCTGCTACGCTGCATGAACGCAATTGTCAACGAAAATTCCGAGTTTGAACGGCTAGTGCCGGAAGAGAATGGGATCGAGCGCATCCAAGATGCGCTGCAGCAAACGGAAAAAGCGGTTGATTATCTGCTCGAGGCGATGCGCAGCCATCTATACATGGATACGGACCGGGTGTACAACAGCAAAGCGTCATTCCCGGTGATGGTAAAGTACCTGGTGGATAACGGTGGGCGGCTCACTGACCAGGGTGACTTGGCGCGCCTGCTGCACTGGTACGTCAGCATTGCCATCTGGGGCCGTTTCTCAGGGCCGGTGGAGACTACCATCAACCAGGATCTGGCCGCACTAAAGACTGCGGACCCAATAGACGCCCTGTTGCGAAATCTGCGACAAAGTCAGGGTGAACGCGACGTCTCACACGAAAACTTTGACCTGAACTACACCAGAGCGCGGTTCTACCCGCTGCTGTACATCATGTCCCGTATCCGGGACGCGCGGGATTGGGGAACCGGCAACCGACTGCGGCATCACAGTCTGGGCGACCACACCAATCTGGAGATGCATCATATATTCCCGCGGGCTTACTTGCGCCGACATGGAATATCTGCCAACGATACCAACAATTTGGGCAACATAGCCTTTCAAACGCGGGAAACTAACCGCGCCTTCAGCGACCGGGCACCCGCCGAGTATATGCCGGAAGTCGCCACCAACTGGCCAGATGCCTTGGAGTCCCAATGGATACCTACGAACCCGGAGCTGTGGAAGGTTGAAAACTACCACCGTTTCCTTGAAGCGCGGCGCCGTCTGCTGGCTGGCGCAGCCAACGAGATGCTGGCAACACTGCGGGCCGGAGTGATACCGCCGACAGAGGCGCCACCGTCTGCGGTACGGCAACAGTCAGCAGTGGACACCATTGGCCTGGGCGACATTGACCTCGACAATGAGGCCGTAATCCTGGAAAGCGCCAATCGTTTGGTGTTGGAACACGGGTTGCCGGCCGGCGAAATGGCCTACGACATTATCGACGAGGACACAGGTGAGCTGATTACTCTGGATTTTGCTTGGCCTGACGGTTTGCAGGTTGGATACAGCCAGCCAGTGGCGCTGCTCATTGACGAGGATGACAGGGTACGACAGTCGGCCAGCGATTACGGGTTCAGGGTATTCACCACGCTGGCCGGGTTCCGGCGCCATATTGAGAGGGATATACTGGCCGAGGCGGCGTGACAAAAGAACCCAATGGAGCAACTGCCTAGCGTGCGCTCCTTCACGCAATCGCCAGCCCCAGATCCCGCGCGGCCGTTTCCTGCTGTTCGTCCAGCGTTACGAAAACCAGTCCGGGCACCAGTTCGTTGAAGAAGAGAGCGGTCACCAGATGCCATAGGCGAATGGGTTGCAGTTGCGCGGTTCGCAATACCGCCGCCATTTCGGCGTCCAGGCGGCGGTTGGGCATGATCCAGTTGATGCTGGCCAGCACGTTATCGTCAAACTCCCGTCCTTCCAATGCGAATGCGCCACGCATCTCAGCTTCCAGTATGTTGGCAGACAGCAAGTACCGGAAACTTTCCAGCTTCCGGCGTATGGATTCGGCGACCGGCTCCTCCCCGTAAGTAACCGGGAGGAGCGCAGTGGTATCAATATAGGCTGCGGAAAGGAGCGGCGTTGTCATGGATGACTAACTTCTGTCTCTCCGTTCCAAGAATCGCTTCAAGCCTCCGGGGATATAGGCGATGGCTCGCAGGGATTCACGCGGTCCCTCGCCGCCGATCAGGATGCCTTGTTGACGCAGTTCGGCGATACGCCGGTCCAGGTCGTCGGGTTCCGCGCTCGTGGCCTCTTTGTGGTCGTTGGGATTTTCGGTGTTCATAAGATGTTTGCGCCTCCCGTTATAATCCGCTCCGGCTCGATTATACTCTGCGCTCCCGGATGCTGGCGCAACAATTATGCCATTGCTACCGCTCACCTGGCTCCGCCGTTTAGCCGCCAAACTCCTACCTCCGGCCACGCCGCAGCCGGAGGACCGCGAATCCATCTGGAGCATCAACCGGCGGGATGCCCGCACCTTCTTCCGACTGGTCAGCCTGCTGTGGCTTGTCGCCCTGGCCTACATCAGTTATAAAACGCTCAACGAACCGACGGCAAAATAGAACGCCGCGAGTACCGCGCCAGTCGGACAGTGGTGGCAGTACGCCGGCGATTTCGCCCTCGCCGTCCTGTCGGACTTCAGCGGCGTCGGCATCGGAATTGCTATACTGGCAATGCTGCTGACCCGCCCGCTGAACCTTGCAGGAGAGCTGCTGATGTCTCTATATCAGGCCATGGTGAACCGTTTGGTCATCCCGGTGATTGAAGCGCGCCGCGCCGAGGGCCGTGCCGAAGGGCGTGCCCAGAGCAATGCCGAATGGCGGGCGTGGAACCGCCGGCGTATGGATGCCGAGGCTCAGGGGCAACCTTTCAACGAACCACCCCCCGGCGATTCGCACGACGACGATGAAGGTTGCTGATGTCGCTGTACCAGGCCCTGGTGAACCGCTTGGTCACCCCGGTCATTGAGGCGCGCTGCGCCGAGGGCCGAGCTGAGGAACGCGCCGATTGGTAACCATGGAATCGCCGACGCAATGCCGCCGAATCGCAAGGACAGCCGTGCAACGAACCGCCGCCGGGCGGGTGGTCCGACAATCATCAAAATGGTCATCAATCCGAATCTGCAGCCAGCTAATCAGGTGAACCAACCCATGCCATCACCCCACATCTTCGCCAATAACCCCATCAACCGTGGCGAGGCCGAACGCCGCGATGAGGATTGGATAGCCGGCCAGGCCGCGGACGACCGCAGCCGGTTTCTGCCGTTTTACAACCTGAACGTCCTCCTCACCGACCAAAACCCACCGGAACCGGGTTGGCTCAACCCGGCGCTGATCCACCCTCTGCCGCCCGATGCGGAGTGGATCTTCCTGGGCCTGCTCGATGACGTAGCCCATTTCTCCGTTGACCTGTCCAAAGCCCAGGCCATTGCGGATCGTGTCCAGCAGGATACCGGCTGGCATTTCGAGGACTGCCGCACCGCCGGCGAAACCATGTCCGGCCCTAATACCGGCTTGCTCTCCCACGCCCGCGCCCAGTTGGACTGGAATTTGCGCCACGGGTTCTGCTCCGTCTGCGGGCACCCCACGGACAAACAACGGGGCGGACAGATGCGTCGTTGCGGTTCATGCAACGCCCAGCACTTCCCTCGTACCGACCCGGTGGTAATCACCGTGGTTGCCGACGTTGAACGCGACCGCTGCCTCCTCGGGCAGTCCCGCGGCCGCCTGCAACGGATGCGCGCTTACTCGGCCCTGGCCGGCTTCATGGACCAGGGCGAGGCCATCGAGGAAGCGGTGGCCCGCGAGGTGATGGAGGAAGCCGGCATCCGGGTAAAAAACGTCCGCTACCATTCGTCCCAGCCCTGGCCCTTCCCGTCATCGCTGATGATCGGCTGCCTGGCGGAAGCCGACACCACTGACATCAACATGGACGCCGAGGAGATGACCGACGTGCGCTGGTTCGACCGATCCGAGGTCCTGCTGGCCCTGGAGGGTCGCAGCGAGGAACTCACTGTTCCCGGCCCCATCGCCATCGCTCACCACCTAATCAAGGCCTGGGCCACCGGGGAAACCCCGTGAAGACGTAAACACCCACGCAATCACTGGTGGGGGCCGGCTTCAAACCTGCCCCCACTGACATCTGCCCATTGCGTGAGTCGCTCGCGGTTGCCTATCCTGAATGTATAACCCGCGCCAGGAGGCCCACAAACCCGTGTTCTCCCCACCGTTTCCCACCGACAGCGTCCTGTTTTCCGCCGAGCCCGACGCTGACCTGACCCAGTGCCCCGCCGTCGAATTTCCAGCCTACACCGATCAACATTTGCGCGAATTCTTGAACCATCTGTCGGGGCTATCCGCCGGCAACCCTGCGGACACCCTGCCGAGGCTCAGCGAGCCCGGTCTATATGCCCTGGCGGTCGCATTGGCGCGCTCCGGTTCAGAAGACGCCGGCTCGCCCGTCCCCAGCGATGCAAAGAACGTTGTCCCGAGTCTGCTTACCGAACTACGCCGGCGCAACGGGCGAGGCATCGGCGCCGACCCGGTGGGACCGGTGCGCCGGGGGCGCCTGTTGCAGCTCGTCGGAACCTTCACCAAGTTGGCGACGCCGGGCACATCGCCCCGGCAACGTCACAATCTGGTGGGCGCTTGCCCATTCTGCGCCGCCGCATCGTCTTTCCAGGTATCCCTGCCAACGGTGAGCTGGCAATGCCTGTCCTGTAGCCGCAGTGGCGCGTTGCTTGAATTCGCCGAATGCCTGCTCGCAAAAGTCCTGGAAGACTATCCCGGTCCCGATACGCCCTCAACCGCCCACACCCGGTAACGGGCCGGTTGCAGCGTAGCCGGCGCGGTCGGCGAGACCGCGATGACGAACCGGGTGGCGAATGATGGTACCCGCTTCGGCACCGTGGCGGTATAACGCTGCTCCTCAGCGTCCCAGATCAAAGGGAGGCGCGACGGCGTCGGGTACTCTCCGTCTATGATCAGCCACACGATCCAGTCCTGCCGTACCTGATTGTTGACCAGCACGAATCCTTCGGCCTGCCAATCTCCTGGGCGGGCATCGTCCCACGACACCACCATATCGCTGACGCACGCTCCGGCGCTGTGGATTGCGTCGTCCGTTACGTAGTGGAACCGCACCAGGGCATCCTGACCCGCATAGGTTGCCAGTGATACCGACACTTCATCCCAGCCGCTCGAACCGGTGTACCCGTGGCCGTAGCTGTTGCCCAATGGGTTGGCGTCCGTCGTGCCCTCGGCCGGCAGCACATCCCAGGTTGCGCCGTCGCTGGTGGACACTTCCAGATACAGGTAGTCCCAGTCTTCCTCAATGTCATACCAATGGTTGAAAGTCAGGGTAGGCTCCCCCTCGCCTGGAATGCTGAAACTCCTGGTCAGGGTTGACGAAATATCGTCGCCCCGGTTGCTCCACCAGCATCCGTTCTCTGGTACATCTGCCGGCAGCAGGGGAGTAACGCCGGCCCCTTCGAAAAAAATGACCGCGCCATCCTCATTGCCTTTCAGCTCGATGTAGTCGATGCCGTACTGAGCCAGCGACACCATCGTTTCAGAATCGCCCAGTCGCATCGTCCGCGTGATGTTGGCTTCGACGTCCAAATTGGCGTAACCGTAAAGATCGTCGTCCGAATCCAGCAGGTTGGCCACCATCCAGTCGGCGAATACGGCGTGGAAATCGGCTGGCTCTCCCATTGCTGTCGTGACTCCCCGACCGTCCAGGAAGGCGTCCACGGCGGCGATGCCGTTGAGTGGGCCAGCCAGCAGATCCAGCAAATCACCCTCCGGCGCGTATCGCTCCCGCAGGTAGTGGGCGAACAACGCCGCTGCGCCGTAGTTGCGGCCAACGTCTCCGCCCAACTCGGCGGGCCAGTTGACCAGCGAGGCGTTGGGTCGGCGCAGGTAATAGGCCATGCTGCCCGGCGTGAAGCCCGCTTCGGTAACGGCCAATTCCGACAGCCCTTCGTTCAGCCAGGTTGCCTCGGACGCATCCCCGTACCAGTGGATGGCGTGCTGCAGTTCATGGGCCAGTACATCCAGATACTCGGGACTGCCCAAAGGCACGGCTCGCGAGTTGATGTAGATGGCCGGCGCCTCGTTGCTGAAAGGCTGCACGGTTGCCGGATACGGGTCTGCGCCGGATACATAACCTCCGACTCCCGGTATGTGTCCATTGATGATGTGGTTGCGCCCAGCGGCCCCGGCCAACTCGGGCGGCTCGCCAAACACCGCCGCGACCCGTGGGTACACCTGCGTCTCAACGACCGTCACCGTGCGCTGCAGGTCATCGTCGTCCACCTTCAACCCATCCTCAACCCACCAGTAGGCATGATCGGACACCGCCGCCAGCCGAAACTCCTTGCTCACCATTTTCCGTTTCGGATAGTCCAGCGTCCAGAACTCCGTCGTGTCGCCCACCGTTGGCGGGCGGTCGGAGAATCGCGCGGGCTGCGCTGCCGGTTCCACTCCGTCCCAGCGCAGTTGCCGCGCCAGGAGCAGCAGATCCCGGTCCGGTGGCGTCGGGAAATCGGCGGCAGTCATGGGAGCGTCTGGAGGCGTTACGGGACCAATTTGGTCCGGCGCCGGATTTGGGGCAGACGACTGAGGTACGATGGCCGCGGTTTTTCCCGAGGACGGCGCCGGCTCCTGGGTCCCGGTCGGCCCTGCCTCGGGTACTGGCGTGGCCGTCGGTGTACTTGCGGCGGGTTGTGCAACCGGTGTCGGCGGCTCCAGAGCCGGTTCGTCCGACGCGCATGACAGGCCGGCCAACATGAGCGCGACCAGGCCCACACCAACCGCCAATATCGTTTTTGCAGCTGCCATATCGTTCAGCTGGCGGCCTTGCCAACCTCCAATCCCGCCGTCCGGCATCCGCCGTTGCTGACTCTACGCTGGCGCATTCCCCGACGGTTCTGTGTTGTACCGGTTCATGGCGATGTTGATGCCCTCCATCACCAGGCATTCCACCGCGTCGGCGGCGCGAGCGATGGCAGCGTCCACCGCCGGCTTTTCTTCATCCGAGAACCGCCCCAGCACGTGGTCAACGCTGCCCGACATACCCGGCCCGCCGATGCCGATGCGCAGCCGTGGAAAGTCAATCGTATGCACGGTGCGGATGATGTCCTTCATACCGTTGTGCCCCGCGTCGGAACCCCGCGCCCGCAGGCGGATGCGGCCCAAAGACAAGGCCATCTCGTCGTAAACGATCACCAGGTCGGCCGGCCTCCCGCCGAAACGCGCCAGCAGATACTCCACCGACTCGCCGGACCGGTTCATAAAAGTTCGGGGCTTGGCTAGGACCACCGGCGTCCCCTCACGATACCCCTGCCCCAGCACCGTGGTCCGCCGCCGGTCCCTGACGGCAATCCCCCACCGCTCCGCCAGCAGATCAACGCATCCAAACCCCACGTTGTGCCGCGTATCCCGATAGCGCGGCCCGGGGTTGCCCAGGCCGACAATTAGGCGGATGGGGGTGCGTTCTTCAGATTCGGCCATCACCATGAAACCGAGCTAAACGGGGGTGCAAAACGCGAACGCGGACAACGACAAAGCACACGTCGTTGCCCCGATAGCGCGTCAAACCGCTCCCGCCGCCGTCCCGTCTTGTCATACGGTCGTTTGCATCCACTATTGCCAAAAGCTATGCGACCACGCCACCGCGCGGATGGGAATCGTCAGAGCGCATGGACGCTGTTATGCGCTGTGTATGGGGGCACCAACACGATTGATAGCAGCAGGTCTTCCCGGGGCGCCTTCCATCAACAACCGACGGCGGGGATGAAATCCGCCAGATCCAGCGCCACGTCAGGGAATGCCTGTGGGTTGACCCGGCCACCCGGCGGAATGACGCGGACGTTGGTATAGGTCGCTCCCTGGGGTTCCCTGTTGACCACCAGTTCCCCGGCGCGCAAATTGGCAACCCACACTTCCGGTATCCCGGCGGCGGCGTACCGGGCCAGCTTCTCCCCAAGGTCAAACTCCAGAGAACTGTCGGCAACTTCAACCAGGAAGTACACGTCGGGCGGCAGTACCGGCGCAATGTCGTTGATGGAACGCAGCTGGATGACGGCGATGTCCGGCTGGGGAGCGCTGGCGTCGTCCAGTTGTATTGACCCCTGCACACGTACCATGGCCCGGCGCCCGATGGTCTCACGAAGCAAGTGTCCTATCCAGTCAACGCTGTTCAGATGCCGGTTGCCGATGGGCGCCATGTATTTAATCTCCCCGTCCAGCAGTTCAATGCGTTCGTCTTTCGCCAGTATGCCGACTGCGCCCAGTGCAAGATACTCGGCCACGGTAAAACGATGACCCGCGCTCACGCCTCCCCGTTCGGTGGCCGGCACGATGCCCGCGGCGACCATAGCGTCCGTTTCAGCGACAGTGAAACGGCGAATTGCGTTGGCGCGCGTAGTTGTCATCGCAGTCCTCGCAATGCTCAATCGTCAATGGGGGTCAGCCCATTGTACCACCCATACCGTGGCCCCCACTGTGCTAAACTACGCCCATCACCCAACCTCCCCACGGAGCCGCATCGCCATGACCTCCACCTCCAAAGACCCCATCCTCGTCGTCATCCAGCTCACCGGCGGCAACGACTACCTGAACACCGTCATCCCCTACGGCGACGGGCGCTATCACGACAACCGGCCCACCGTGGGCATCCCCGCCGACCGGGCGCTGCCGATTGACGACCACTTCGGTTTCAATCCGGCCCTGCCCGAAATCAAGGCGCTGTACGACGCCGGCAAGGTGGCCGTCATCAACGGCATCGGCTATCCCACACCCAACCGCTCCCACTTCCGCAGCATGGACATCTGGCACACCTGCGAGCCGGAGAAGGTGGGCACCGAGGGCTGGCTGGGCCGCGTCATCCGCGACATCGACCCCAACGCAGAGAACGTGCTCACCGGCGTCAACTTCGGGCGTGGCCTCCCCCGGGCCATGGCGCTGACCGGCGTGCCCGTGGCCTCCGTGGCCGTGCTGGAGACCTACGGCGTGCTCACCGGCATCGCCAACGAGCCGGAACGCTCTCAGGCCCTGGACATCTTTGCCCGGATGTATTCCCCCACCGTCGGCCTGGGCGCGACGATGGACTACCTGGGGCAGACCGGCCTGGACGCGCTGAAAGGCGCGGACATCCTGAAGGCTGCCCCCGATATGTACACCTCCACCGTGGAATACGCCGACACCGGCATCGCCCGCAACCTGCAGGGCATCGCCAAGGTGCTGACGGCGGATCTTGGTACCCGCATCTTCTACACCCAGCAGGGCGGCTACGACACCCATGCCAGCGAGGCCGACGTGCATCCCAAGCTGCTGGGCGACCTCAGCCGCGCCGTCAGCGACTTCTACGCCGACCTGCGCGAGCATGACGCCGACGGCGAGCCCCTGTCCAATCGAGTAGTGATGTTCGCCTTTACCGAGTTCGGCCGTCGGGTCAAGGACAACGGCAGCGGAACCGACCACGGCAGCGGCGGGGTGGCCTTCGCCATCGGCGACCCGGTGCGTGGCGGTATGTACGGCGCCTACCCGTCCCTGGCCGAAGGCGACCTGGTGGAGGGCGACCTGGCCTTCAACACCGACTTCCGCGGCGTGTACGGGACGCTGGTCGAGCACTGGCTTGGCCTGGACGCCAAGCCCGTCGTAGGCGGAGCCTTCGAGCAGCCGGAGTTTGTATAGGAAGTTACGATGTCATTGGAGCTACTGCCAATCAATCCCGACCCGACCATCCTGGCCGGCTCCGTTATCGGGGGTGACCAGTCGGCAGTTTTTGAAGCCGCGCTCACCCTTTACAGTGAGGCTGGGAAGGCTTGCCGAACCGTTACTGGCCTGGTAGATACCCGCTTCCGATACTCCGTGGTTCCCGCCACCATCCTGCGGGAGTTGGGAATTGTGCCGCAAGGCAAGCACCCTTGCAGTTTCTCTTGCGGTCACCTTTCAGAATTGCCCAGCGCTCGGCCTCTGGTATCGCTGAACGGCAAATCAGGTCGACAGGTAATCCTCTTTGGCGAAAGCGACCGGCAAATCTATATCGGCCTGAGTACTCTGAGCGGCTTGGCCTTGGCCGCCGATCCTGAAAATAAAGGGTTCGTCAACGTGCTGCTGCACCTATAGCAATCTCCGCACCATGGAAATCTTATCCGTACCATTCACGTTGTACAGCCCCGATTCCACCAATTTCCGCACTCTGAACGGTGTAGTTGACACTGGCGCCTCGTTTACCATCATACCGGAAGCAATACTGGATAAGCTCGGTATCGAGCGCGGTGAGCGGTTCGTGTTCAGCCTGGCCGATGGATCTTTGCAGGAACTTTGTGTCGGCTACGCAGAAATGGAGTTGCAAGGTTATTCCAATACGGTAACGGTCGTCTTTGGCAGCGACAATCGCAAAATCCTCATTAGGAGCGGAAGCTCTGGTAGAGCTTCGTCTAGCCGTTGACTTGGTGAATCAACGTCTGCTTCCCGTTGATCGCATAGTGTTGTTGGACCAATAGGATGAATCATGACCGACACACCGCACATCACCGATGCCGCCATCCGCTCCAAAGTCACGGAGCAGTCCTACGACCGGAACGTCGAGTATTACCGTTCCGGAACCGTCGAGCGGGCCATGCTCCGGGGCAGCCGGTTGTTCTCCGCCGTGCAAGGTAGCGAATGGGACCCGTATCAGGTCGGTGTCACGTTCACCGACAACGACTTCACTGCATCCTGCACTTGCCCCTACGATTGGGGAGGTTACTGCAAGCACGTGGTCGCCACCGTGCTGTACGCCGTTGACGACGATACCCATGTAACCATTGCAGTCAAGCCCCCGGTGGCCGACCTGGTCGCCGAAATGGATGTGGCCTCGCTCCGCGCTCTGGTCTGCCAGTTGGTCGGTGCGGACCCGGCACTGGCGGAAATCGTGGATGCATTCTCCGAAGGCGGGCTCACATGAATACCCGCGCCAACGGCGCTCAATTGGGCGTATCCGCCGGCGCCGCCCTGTATGTGGACACCGAAAACCTGCGCGAGTCTGACCACGCCCGGCAGGTGGTGGCTTCGGTTATTGCCAACTGGCCCGGTGATCGTCCGCCCCTGGGCAGCGTTTCCCTCTACGTGCGCGCCGACAAGGCGGAGCTTTGGCGGCTGTGGGCCGAGGGCACCTTCCCCGGGTTGCGCCTCCGCGTCCGTGGTGTGCAGCACTTCAGCAATACCAAAGCCAAGAACTCTGCGGACCTCGCCATCACCGCCGACGCGGTGGCCGATCTGGTGACCGGTCATGCTGTAGCGGTGGCCGTGGTCAGCAACGACAGCGATTTCGGCGCGCTCTTCGTCAAGGTCCGCGAATTGGCCCACGAGGCGAATGCAGACATCGTTCCGTTCCTCTGGATCACCGCTCCTGATGGCGGCACTCTATCCGCTGAAATCGCGGAGTTCATCCCTGCAACGTTCCGCTGGGACCTGTCCACCGCCCTGAACGCATCGGAGACCGTTGTGCCCGCTCCCGCTTCGGTGGTTAGCAAGCGGGCCCCTCAGCCGTTGCCCCAAGCGGCCCGGGCCGCCCTCGCAGCCGCCACAAGCGAGAGCACGGTGAGCAACCAGACCATGGCGGAGGAACTGCTACTTCAGTTGCCTTTGGGTCGTTTCAGGGCGTCCGACGCCCAGGAAGTCATCAGCAGGCGTTGGCCCGAGCATCCTGCCGCCGGCGACACCGCGCGGTTTGGCCAGTTCCTGGGCAAGGAGATCTGGCCCATTCTCCAAAAACGCGGCGTCGTGATGACCCGCAAAAGCTCGCCCCGAACCTACGAAATAACGCCGGCAGCCAAAGAGACTATAGGCGAAGGCGCGTTGACCCAACCTGCTCAGTCCCCGCCCGACCAACCCGACGCCGAAGCCACACTGGACGACTTGGCCGCCACCGTAGCCGCCGGCATCACCGACGACATATTCAAGGCTTCAGAGGCTCAGAAAGCCCTGCAAGCGCGCCAGCCCCGGCATCCGTCCGCATCGTACACGGCAGCGCAGTTCGGTACCTGGTTCGCCAAGCAACTCTGGCCCGTGATGGAAAAGCATGGCGTCGCCATAGCCAAGGAAAAACCCCGCCTTTACGAGATGACGCCGGACGCCCGCCACCGCCTCACCTCTTTGGTGTGATTGGCGACCAATTACTGACACCAGCCCGTTGACAACTCGGGTAGCAATGTAAGAACATAAGTTCGTTACATCCGGCGCGCCATCATCACACTGCGTCGGGCAGGGACGACGAACTTATGCTCATCAAAAGCACCCCCGACCGATACGACAAGCTCCGAATCCTCGGCGGCATGGTCGCCTCCGACGACATCCTGACCGCCGGCAGGCCGACCGGAGACAGTAGGGCCGGCGCCAAATTCGCCAGCGGATACGCCACCAGCGGCCCCAATCGGGTTGCCTACTCCGACCCGCGCAAGAACCCGGCTCCGGGTATCTACCAGTCGAGCCTGCCCAACGGCAAGAAGATCAACCTGATGCGGGTGATGTTCACCGACTTCTGCAAGATGGACTGCGCCTACTGCCCCAACAGCATCTACGTGCCCCGCAAACGCTACGCTTTCAAGCGCGAGGAACTGGCCGACACCTTCATGGAGTTGCACAATCGCCTCGCCGTGGACGGGCTATTCCTCAGCTCCGGCATCGCCGGCGACGGTTCCAAGACCACCCAGCGGCTGGTGGAAACCGTGGAAATCATCCGCAAAAAGCACGGTTTCCGAGGATACATCCATATGAAGGTGATGCCCGGGGCCAGCCGTGAACTGGTGGAACGAGCCCACAGCCTGGGCAGTCGCCTCTCCGTCAATATCGAAACGCCCGACGCTGACCTGCTCCGTCGCATTAGCCCCAACAAAGACTTGCAGAAAGACATCCTCGACCCCATGGCGTGGATCAACGAGCTGACCACGGCGCGAACCGGCGGCGCCGTCGGCCAGGCCACCCAGTTCGTAGTGGGGGCGGCCGACGAGTCCGACCGGCAGATCTATCGCCGCGTTGACCAGATGTACACCGACTGGAACCTGAAGCGTGTCTATTACCCACCCTTCCGTCCCGCCATGCACACGCCGATGGAAGAAAAACCGCCGGTGCACGCCGGCCGGGAGCATCGCCTGTACCAGATGGACTGGCTTCGCCGCGTTTATCGCTTTTCCAGCGGCGAGATAGACTTGGCCTTTGACCACGGGGGTTTTCTCTCCCTGGAGCAGGACCCCAAGACGGTCATCGCCATGGAGAACCTGGATGCCTTCCCCATTGACCTGAACGCCGCCACCCGTGACGAGCTCCTGCGCATCCCCGGCATCGGCCCGGTATCGGCCGGCCGCATCCTGGAAAACCGCCACCACCACAGCATCGACAACTGGCGGGACCTGCAGAGCATGGGAGTGGCGCACAAGCGCGCCTGGCCCTACGTGGTGTTTCCCGGCCAACGCCCACCCTCGGGTCGGCAGCTCCGCATGGACCTATTCGGCGAAGCCCAGGACCGCCGCGCCGCCGAAGCGGACGGCGTCAACCTGTCGCCGCCAAAGTCGCCGGCGCTGTCCGCCGTAATGGAAACTCCGGCGGGCTACACCACCGACCACGCCTGCGTCCCCGGGAGCAAGGGGGCGATGTGCGTGGGGTGTCCGGTGAATCCGGTCTCAGACGAGTAGAAGACTGCGAGACCCTAGTGTGGTGTATCCGTAGTTCATCGGAAATAAAATGGCGGCTTGTGTCTTTGTGCCACTCTGCTTCAAGCAGGAAACTGGTTTCCTGTCCCTTTAGAAAGCTTCATTCTAATGCGACGAACTATGGATACAGTACACTAGGGAGTGTCGTCAAATTGAGTTGCCAAGCATCTGATAGCCCCATTTCCGTCGTTCCCGCGAAAGCGGGAATCCAGGATCGCCCTCTGTCGCAGAGTGATTTGGTTGAAGAAACGGCTGGATCCCTGCTTTCGCAGGAATTGCGGATGGCCTTGCCCAGGCCACGTATGTCGAATGAAAATTAGGATGCGCCGGCCAGGGCAACCACAAGGGTTGCCCCTACGCCATGACGTCTATTTTCATGGTAATGACGTGTAATTTGACGACACTGCCTAGGGGTATTTACAAATTCGCGTGAAAACCCAGCACCCAAAAGGAGACAGCTTGCCGAAGCAACCACTCCCCAACTTCATTCTGACGCCGGGCCAATGCTGATTGTACTCACTCAACTACCAGACCAACCCCTTGCTCCTTGCTATTCTCGCGGAGCACATTCCAGTTGAACAACATCCTGGATGGCTTGAGCAACTCGCGGGTCACCAGCCAACTCCACCAACAGCCTGACCAGCAATCGATGAGTGAACCGAAGGTCATGCCCTTCACGATGATGCCAATGGCCAATACCTACCTCGGTTCCACACCCCCCATAGCACTCACCGTTGGGAGCGAACCCCCAATGCTCGTTGAGGGCCTGAGTCATTGTGATGTTCTGTGGATTGACCATCATATCTCCTGAAATTTTCCCCATTACTCGGTGTACTTGGGGTGGTTTCCGCCGGACCGGCGCGTGGTAGGCAAAGGTGGGGTGGTGAACTGGACCGAAGGGCTGCATTTGGTGTGGCGGGGGGAGTTGAACTGACTGATACGGCGGACCAAGGTGTACACCAAGAGTGTGGATATGCTGGCGTACTCCCTGGAGTTGGTTTGCTGGCGACAGGAAGAAACACTCAACATCGGTAGATGTTGAGAAAGCCATTTATTCCGCCCCCAAATCCTCCGATAGTATCTCGTACCAGTGCAGTCGGTCGAATTCGATCCGGTTTTTCAACTCCCAGTCGTACCGCACGCCGGCGACTGCTGCCGTTGCCGGCAACCCGGTGAACCGAGTCATCAACTCGGCGTTGCGCAGAGCGCGGCGGGAATCCCGACCGTTCACCGTGAACGATGCTTCCACGGCGATGTAATGTTGCTCTCCGTCCTCATCGACAACCCGCATCATCAAGTCGGCCCGATGGAAACTCTGCAATGTCCCGCGAGGCAGGTCGGAAACGTCTTGTCTGCGAGTGAGTTCCATAAGGTCAGCCCGCACCAACGTTTGCTCCAGCTCAAAACCCATCTCGCGAGCGATCTGGCCGGCGTCGTTGCGAACGATGTCGTAAATTATGCGGCCTTTTATCCAACCCAGGTCGTCCTGCATCCGATCTTGCCTAGTTTCCAACCGGGCCAGAGCCTCGGCAAGCTGTGCATGCCCCCTGACCAACGCAGCTTGGCTCCTGGCGAGCTCAGCCTGGTTTTCTTCTATACGAGCCAAGCGCTCATCTAGTTGGGCCACGGTTTGCGGCAGTTCCAGCAACTCCCTCGTCAGCAGACGCGCCCGCACCGCCTCCAGCCACTCTGGATGCTCGTCCAGAATCCGAACCAAATCGTCTATGGTATTTATGGTGGTCATGGGCACGCTCAACTTCGCATTAGCGCTGGTCCACAACAACCCTATGCTATCATAACCGCCAGTTCCGCACCGACACCAACCGGAGGCCGTTACCCCGTGAAGAGCTACTACTTCTCCGAATTTCCCTACCACGAATATCCCGACGAAGAGGGCGATAAGTATCCGTCCCTTCGCCTCACCTTCCCGAATACCTGGTTCAACCCGAACACCGCCAACGGCCTCTTCAAGCGTTACTTTGACGAGTGCGTCTATGCCGACGAACTGGGCTTCGACGGCATCATGCTCAACGAGCATCACAACACGCCGTCGTGCATGAACGCTGCCACCAACCTGTCGGCGGCGGTGCTGGCCCGTATCACCCACCAGGCCAAGATCCTGCTCCTGGGCAACATCTTGCCCATTCACGACAACCCGATTCGGTTGGCTGAAGAGCTGGCGATGATCGACGTCATCTCTGGCGGCCGGCTGATTTCCGGCTTCGTCCGTGGCACCGGCGTTGAGACTGTCTCCACTAATAACAATCCCGTGGAAAACCGCGAACGCTTTGAAGAATGCCACGACCTGGTAATCAAGACCTGGACCACTCCCGGCCCCTTCCGCTGGGAGGGCAAACACTACAACTTCCGCGTGGTGAATCCCTGGATGGTGCCGATCCAGCAGCCCCATCCGCCCATCTGGGTGCCGGGCACGTCATCCCCCGAAACCGCCGAATGGTCGGGGCAGCACGGGTACACCTACGTCGCGTTCCTCACCGACCTGGACGTCACCGAGGAGCTGTTCGGGATGTACCGTGTGGCCGCCGAGGAGGCCGGCCGCGAGGTTGTGCCCGATAACTTTGGTTACCTGCTTTGCTGCTACGTCGGCGACACCCAGGAGGAAGCCGACGAGCAGGCCAAGCACTTCATCTGGCGCATGGGTCCCACCGTCCGTGGTCCTCGCGAGTACATGGCGCCCGTTGGATATCGTTCCGCGGCCGGCGCCGCCATCGCCGCTCGGCGCTCGGGCCTCAAGCCCCTCAACCTACAAACTTTCGAGGAACTCAAGGAAAACTACCACATCGTCTGCGGCACTCCCGACACCGTGCTGGAAAAGCTGGAGTACCTGCACCAGCGCCTGGGCATGGAGCACCTGGTGTTCTACGGCCAGGAATCGCGCATGGGCCATGAGGCCACCATGAAGAACATCGGGCTTTTCGGCAAGGAGATCCTGCCCGTCATACAGAAGTGGTAAGACGGCAGTAACCGATACGTCGCCGTCCCAGCGGTATGCCCGACAGCGAGACAAGTGTAGGATCCCATGGGTCGGATAGTGGTCATCGCGCTGGTGGCTGCCGTTATCGGTGGGGCCATCGTGTACGGCATGATGCTGTACTTGGAACGAAACCCGGTGCAGGTGGACGTGCAGGTTCGTTCCGCAACGGCTACTCCGGCGCCCGCGCCGCCTCCGACCCCAACGCCGGCGCCATTGCCCACTGACACCCCCTTACCGACGCCGACACCCGCCATTGCGTTGCCGTTGGCGCCAACACCGACGGCTACCATCGCGCCGACACTGTCATCACCGCCACCGCTGGAACAGCAGATGGTGGTCAACGCATTCGCTGAATGCAATGGACAATACTCGGGATGGCACAAGAACCACCGCGCCTGGGGAGCAAGGTCAGCCATAGAAGAAGGGCGACAAACCGTGGCCGACATCCGGGCGCTGGTGATGCGCTACTGCGGAGGCGTGTTCCCTGGCTTGCCAGTAGTGGAGGCACAGCCCACCTTGACGCCAACGATGTTGCCCACCGTCGCGCAACCACCAAGGCCCACCAACACGCCCCGTCCAACCGCAACAGCCCGTCCGACTGCAACTCCGACTCCATCCACGGTGACCGCCGCTTCGCCGTCGCCAAGTCAGCGGCACACCGAGGAAAAGCGGTACATGCTGGAGCTCATCAACACCGAGCGCCAGAAGGTGGGATTGAATGCGGTTGCTATGGGAAACAACATTGCCCCCCAGGTACACGCGGACGCCTCCCTGGACGGCTGTTTCTCTTCCCATTGGGGTCTGGACGGTCTGAAGCCCTACATGCGCTACAGCCTGGCCGGGGGCTACCAGTCCAACGGCGAAAACGGCAGCGGCCTGGACTACTGCATCAAAGCGTCTGACGGTTACCGTGCCGCCACGGGCATCGAAGCAAGGATCCAGAAGACGATGGAAGGGTGGATGGCGAGTCCCGGCCACCGTCGCAACATCCTCGACCCACACCACCGGAGCGTCAGCATCGGCATCGCCTGGGATCGCTACAACACGGCGATGTACCAGCATTTCGAGGGTAGTTACGTCGCATACGATAGTCTGCCATCCATCTCCGGCGGCGTCCTGTCGTTGTCGGGCCGCACCAAAAACGGTTTGAGGTTCAACGGCAACCGGGACCTCGGCGTGCAGATTTACTACGATCCGCCGCCCCACAACCTGATGCCCGGCCAGGTTGCGCGTACTTATTGCTACGACAGCGGCCGGCGCGTCGCCGCGTTGCGTGAGCCTTTGACGGGAGGTTACCACTGGACCACCCACGAGTTCGCCACGACCCACCACCCATGCCCGAATCCTTTCGACGTGCCCGCCGACACCCCTCCGCCACGTTCGTCCGCCGAAGCCCATCAAACTTGGGAAAAGGCGTACCACGACAGCAAACTCCTCCAACCCCAACCCATTACCGTGCCCTGGGTAACAGCCAGTCAATGGACCGCCAGCGGCACATCATTCTCGCTGGCCGCCAACATCGAACGAATTTTGGACCGCCACGGCGACGGTGTCTATTCCCTGATGCTGTGGGGCAAACTCGGCGGCGAAGATTTGGTCATCTCACAATATTCCATATTCCATGGCGTTACGCCGCCGGACACGTACAGCTCCAGCGCCAAGTGAATCAGACACTCAGCTGGAATGTGTGGCACAATAGTGTTACAAGGCCAACCGAGCAAGGATTACCATGACAACCAAAGAGATGACTGCCCAGGAACACGCTCAAACCGCGCGTGATTTCCTCGCTGCTTCGGACCGAGAGTTCGCTGCTGGAGACCACCTGCAAGGCTCCGAAAAGCTCTATGGCGCGGCTACGCAGGTTGTGATCGCCATCTGTCAGCAGCGCGGCTGGCGTTATAAGAGCCACCGGGCAATGCAACAAGCTGTGTCGAACCTCACCCGGGAGTACGATGATCTGTCGATACAATCCGGCTTCGCGACCGCCGAACGATTCCACGAGAATTTCTTCCACGATTACCTGGAAGATTACCAAATTGAGGCCAACCGGCCGGTCGTGCATCATCTTGTCAATCAGTTGCTGGCACTGCTGAGCGATGCAGCGTAGAATGCTGGGGCGCTTTTTCAGTACCCTTCTCCATCGCGCCAGGAGCATTGCATGAACCTCAACGCCTACCTCCACTTCGACGACAACTGCCGCGAGGCGTTCGAGTTCTATCGCTCGGTGTTCGGCGGCGAGTTCGCCATCGTCAGCACTTTTGCCGACGGCCCCGCCGATTTGCCGCCGGTGCCGGACCATGAGAAAGGCCGCATCATGCACGTGTCGCTGCCCATCGGTTCGGGTATGCTGATGGGCAGCGATACAACCTCGGTCTTTGGGCCACCGCCGACTATGGGCAACAATTTCTCCATCAGCATCAGCGCCGACAGTCGCGCGGAAACTGACCGCCTGTTCAGCCTGCTGTCGGAAGGCGGCAACGTCGCCATGCCGCCGCGGGATATGTTCTGGGGCGCTTACTTCGGGATGTGTACCGACCGGTTCGGTGTCAACTGGATGCTGAACTGCGAACCCGCCGCCGGATGAAAAGGCCAGTTTGGCAAACTGCCAACGCGTAGGGGCGGGTTTCAAACCCGCCCCTACAATGTTGTTTGTCCCTGCGGTTCGAATTAACCGGGCACCTCGTCGTAGTGGTGGAACGTGCCGATGACGTTGGCTTCGTACATTGCCTGGACTTCATCCTCGGTGTAGTCGAGCATGCCGGTCAGCACGTCTTCGTTGTGCTCACCAACCTGGGGGGTTGTGCCCACCACGGCGGGGGTGCGGCTGAAGTGCCAGAAGTCGCCGGACACTGCGATGGTGCCGGCCAGGAAGTCGTCAACTTCAACCATCGCGCGACGCTCCCACGGATGCGGGTCGGCGGCGGCCTGAGCGATGGTGTTGACCGGAGCGGCCACCACGTCGTGGCGGGTGAAGTGGGCGATGGCTTCCTGCATGGTCATGTCGGCCATCAGGTCGCGCATGGCCTGGTTGACGAGCTCACCGTTGTTGCCGCGCTCGTGGCGGGTGGTGAACCGGGGGTCCTCCAGCCACTCGGGCCTGCCCAGGGCGTTGCAGACGCGATGCCAGTGGTGCTGGTCGCCGGCGGAGATGAGTACCCAGCCGTCCTTGCAAGGATAGGTCCCGGATGGCGGCGCGGCGGACTCGCCCCGACGGGGTTCGATGCCGGCGCCGTGGTAGGCGGTGATGGGGATTTCGGTGTAGCTGTAGCCGGTGTCGGCGAGACAGGCGTCAATGGTCTGCCCCACGCCGGAGGTCTCACGCTCGTGCAGCGCGGCCAGGGTCCCGATGGCGGCGTGCAGCGCGGTGGTGCGGTCGATGATCGGCACGCCGGCGCGGATCGGCGGCATCCCTTCTTCGCCGGTGACCATGGCGATGCCGGACATGGTCTGCCCAATGGGGTCATAGCCAATCTGCTCGCGGTAGGGGCCGAACTGGCCGTAGGCCGATACGTTGACCATGATGATGCGAGGATTCAACTCGTACAGCACATCGTAGCCGAAACCCATGACGTCAATGGTGCCGGGACGGAAGTTCTGCAGGAGCACGTCCGAGACCTTGACCAGCCTGCTGAGGACTTCCTTGCCTTCCTCTTTGCGCAGGTCGATGCTGAGGCTTTTCTTGCCGCTGTTGTACTGCACCCAGTAGGCCGACTGCTTGCGGACCCAGGGGGCATGGTAGCGGGTTTCCTCGCCGCCAAGGCGCTCGACCTTGATAACTTCGGCGCCCAAACGGGCCAGCACTTGGGCGCAGCGGGGACCGGCCTGGTGCCTGCCCAGGTCAATTACGCGTATCCCGTCCAGGGGGCCTTTCGCTTCTGCCATGACCGATTCTCCTAAATGCAATGGGTTGCGTCGCAATGGGATGGTTCTGCGAATCCAGTTTCGCCATTCTACGCCGGGACGCTGCAATGGGCAAGCGGGGAAGGCCAAACCAACTGCCAGACTCAACCGGATCGAGCATCGACGAAAGGTTAAAACACGTGGACGGGATAGATGCGCTACCGCGTCCGCCGCAGCCGTGGGTCCAGCGTATCTCGCAGCCAGTCGCCGGAGAAAATCAGCGCCATTACGACAATGGTGATCGCCAGGCCGGGCCGCAGGGACAGCCACCACAGGTCCAGCAGGTTGTTGCGGCCTTCAGACTCCATGATGCCCCAAGCCGGTTCGCCGGTCGGCACGCCAACGCCCAGAAAGCTAAGCGACGCTTCCAGCAGTATCGTCTGGCCCACCAGCAGGCTGATGATGACCAGCACCGTGTTTACCTCACGCGTACCCACTTTGTCAGACCAGGGCGCGTGGCCCACTGTCATTGCGAGCGCAGCGTGGCAATCTCGTTCCGGTGCGGTCGATGTGTCCCGGACGGGTCCTTTACCTCTCCGGGATTGCCACGTCGCTGCGCTCCTTGCAATGGCAAAGTTGGTGCGCATGAGCCGTGTTTGCCACGTTGGGGAAGATATGGCGCCACATGATGACCTGGCTGGGCACGCCGGCGACCACCGCCAGCGTTATGAAGGCCCGCTCTTTCATGCTGAGCACTTCGCCCCGCACTTGGCGGGCGAAACGTGCCCAAACGGTGGACATGATGGCGATGACCACGTTCTGGATGCATGCGCCGCCCTGGATAGCCACGATGATGGGCGCCAGCAGGGGATGGTCGGGAAACCCATCACACCGTCGCAGACCCGCATCAGCAATGCATCTACCTTGCCGCTCATATTACCGGTCGCCACGCCCCCCGCAGTTGACCACTTATGGTCCTACTAAACTTCATGAATGACGCTGCTATCCCTGCGGTAGATGGTACGATTTGGCGTTGGACGCGCCTTCTAGCAGCCCGTCTGAGGATTAGCGGTTTGTAGCGGATGAAGTTTGGTGTGGGGACGGTTCACGCTGTGCCGGTGATGGAGGATCGCGGACGGATCGATGCCCAACCGTTGCGGAACAGCTTGAGCAGGTTGTGTCCGGTGCAGATCAGCGACCATTCGCCGTTGACCTTGTCCAAACCCCGCGGCAGGAACTGCCGGAAGCCGCGGCCTTGTTTGATCTGGCCGAATACCGGTTCCACCGTCGCCATCCGGAGGGTGTAACGCTGATGACCCCGCTTGGTCTGCAACTTGCGGCGCATTCGATCCCTGGGGGACAGGTGATTGGGAATGCGTCCTCGGGGCGCGGGCGGCGGCATTTTGCCGTGGCGGGTCTGGTCCGGCGCGATGAAGGGTTCTACGCCCAAAGCCTGTAAATCATCAACCACCGTTGCCGAGTAGTAGCCAGAGTCGGCGGATACTTCCCGGGGCACGGCCCCAGTGTTGTCGATGGCTTCCTCCATGGTTACGGCCTGCTGTTTGTCAGATGCCTGATTGGTGGCCCGAGCCGCCACAATCACCTGGTGCGCACTGTCCACCACCGCTTGATAGTTGTAGGCCTGTAGGAAGTCCCTGCCACCGGGCGCGGGCATGATGTGAGCTTCTGGGTCGGTGAATTTGCGCTGGGTTTTGTCATTGGGCACCCCAGGATGCCCCTTGCCCTCCGCCTCTGCCTGTTCTGCAGCGGCCTCAGCCTGGGCTTCCAACGCCGCCATGCCTCACGGATCTTCTCCAACCGTCTCTCCCGAAAGGCCATCTCCTCCGGCAACTCGTCACCGCGTTTGTCCCTACCGTACCGGCGATCCTCCTCCTCCACCTCCTGGGCCCGACGCAGCAACTCCGACACCTCCACTTCCAACTGCACTTCCTTCTGCTTCATCCGCTGATAGCTCATTGCCTTGTTCCGGGATGCGTTGGCTTTCACCTTGGCGCCGTCCAACGCCACATGGCCCAGCTTCACCAGGCCTGCCCGTTGGCACAACGCCAACACCTGCAAGAACAGCCCCGACAACGCCGCCAGATGGTCCTTCCGAAAGTCCGAGATGGTGCGGAAGTCCGGCGTGTTGTTGGCCGCGAACACCCGGAAGGCGATGTCCTCGTGGAGCCTGGTGGTGATCCGCCTCGATGAGACCACCCCAGTGCAGTACCCATAGAGCAGTACCTTCACCATCATCCTGGGGTTGTAGGGTGGTCCCCCACGCCGTTCCTGCTCATAGCGGGCCGTGACCTCCGACAGATCCAACTAATCCACGATGTCGGAGATGAAGTAGGCCAGGTGATCATCAGGCAGCCATTCCCGCAACGCCGCCGGCAGCAGCAACTGTTGGTCAGGTCATAGGGCAGGCAGGTCTTGCTCATCAACGGCTCTCCCGTAACTGAACTGCTCACATCATACCCTTATCAACTCGCCACCGTGTTTCTCGGACGGGTTGCCCGTATTGCAACGACGGTTCAGGGAGGGATGCTTGAGAATGCCGGAAGGGCGGGCCGCGGTTTCTCGTGGGAACGTCTCGCCCGCTCATTGCGCATTTGCACATCCAGCAGCCATCGCAGTAGTTCCTCCGGTCCGAACCGTTCCTGGGGCAGCACCTCACGCGCCACTCGGTACACCTGGGGTCTGGTGATCCCGGGCATCTTTTTCCCCCTAATCCTGTGGCAGGCTCAAGAGGAAAGCCCCCGCCAGCAGGCACAAGGCGATGTGATGATGCCAGCCCGCCCAGAGCCTGCCCCGTACTTGATACGGGGTGCGGGTCTCGTACTCGTCCATCCCCACGCCGCGCTTCGCCGTCTCAAACTCCGTCTCAATGCGCCACCGGGACCCGCCCACTCGGGCCAGGGTCTCCAAAGGCGTGTCCTCCGGAGCGTTGGACAGATAGTAGCGGGGTTCACTGCCGTCCCGGTTCCGGCGGTAGACGGCCCAGTGGATTGCGCCGGGCTTACGCCGGCTGGTCGGTCGCACCCGCTGGGCGCTGAACCGGTAGCGGCGAGAACCCTGGCTCCCCGGGGCCACTGCTATTTCCGGCCAGGCATTCTCCGGCAACTCATCGCTGCCTGCCGCCATGGTGCGCCGTTGCCCACGCGCCAGCCTGGGCTGGCGGGGCGCTCCTCGGCCCTGGTAGGCCGGACTATCCCATTCCGGTTCCGGCGGCCACACCGTAAAGCCCGCCGGAACGTCCAAAACATAGTGCATCCCCAAGGCCGCCAAGGCGTCCCGGAAGGACGGCGACACCCCGAAGGCGTCATCCCCAGCAACCCATTCGGCCTTCAGACGACCCCGCGCCAAGACCCGCTCCACCATTGCCAACGCCAATTCTGTCTTGCTTCGGTACTTCCGCCTCCCCTCAGGCACCCCCGCCGCCGCGCACCGAGCAGCATCCGAAGTCCAAACCTGCGGCAGATACAGCCGCTGGTCCACCAGGGCACGCCCCAGGGGACTGACATCGGCCAGGAACATCCCCGCCTGGCAGTTGGCCACCTTCCCCAGTCTCCCGCATTACTGGCGGGCTACCCCCACCGACTTTCGCTCCTGCTTGGGGAAATCACTGCCGTCCAGCGCCCAAATGCCTGCCGAGTGCCCCAGCCGGGGGCCCAGGTACTCTTGGAGACGTCCCATCACCGCATCGTCGTCCCACGGGGATTCGGTGAGAAATCGCTGCATCGACCTGGCTGATGCCGGAACCGCCTCCGACAGGTTCTCGGCGTTGCGCCGTTCTCCAGACTGCGCCAGCAGGGCCTGGAGATATTGACGGCTCAGGTCCCTGGATTCTCTGCGCACAAACCGCGGACTGAAGTAAGCGTGAAAATCCTGAAAGGCCCCGTACACCTGGTCGAAGGCCGCCGCATCCATCTGCCCTCCCATCCGTCCATGCCTTACCTGACTGGCCAATCATCCTATCACGCCAACCGTCGTTGTAATACTAGCCGATTGCGGCGTAATCTGGCGTCTGTCGTGAGCGCTATCCATCCCTGTCTGGCAACGGCTGGTATCCGGTCTATGTCACGAGTTCCGGTTGGGAAGTGCTCAATGCAAATTTCCACAGGGATTCCGGCCGCTATCAAGAGTCCCGGAAATATCCGGTGTCCTAGATTCTCATCTGTGAAGAGTGTAAGGTCAGGCGGCCAGTTCGTAACGCACCACCTCTTCAATCAACTCCGATTTCATCAAATAGTCATCCGCGACTTTTTCCACCATTTCCCCACCCTGTATCCGAGCAGCCGCCACCGAGGTACGGGCACCCGATCCCGCTATGACGGGCCTACCGAAGGAGATGGTCGGATCGATAGCGATCAACTTTGGAGCGTTGCGGATCGATGATCCGTGCTTCTGAAACGGGAAAAGGCGCCGAGCTAATCCTGACTCGTCATACTCTATATCTCGACAGCCGCAGCTTGAGACTTTTTCGCTACTCTAGCTGTCCACCCTCCGATACAGCCGGCGATTTACCTACCTGCTCGACGAAAGACTCCAACGAGTCCGTCCGCAGACCATCCAGCGCCAATGGGTGGCCGTCGCTCAGTTCATGCCGGAGCCACACGATTGCCGGCCCCATTCTCCGAATCGGCAACTTTGGGGCTTTCGCGCATGGCGGAAAGCACGTGTACCTCCACCAGGTTGATGAATGAGAGGGTAAGGGGGTCGGGATCCGCCGGTTGTATCCCTCGCCCTGGCCGCTTGTGCCCCGCAGCAACGCCGCCTGGCTGGCCGTCCAGACGATGGCCCACAACCTGGCCCGCTGGACCACGCGCCTCGGGCTGGGCGAGCCGGTGGCGACCACCAAGACCCTGCGCACGGCCCAGCGCCGCCAATCGCCCCATTCTTCGCGACCGTAACCCAACCTCGCACTGTTGAGGCCGGCAACCCCAGACACCGAGCGCACTCTGACGCTGAGTAGATCGGTACATCCCGCGGATTTTCCGTACCCAGTGTCATTTTCAAATAACACCGCCCTCCGCCAGCAGCAGCATTTGGCTGTTGGTCAGCCCCAACTCGCCCTGCAGTATCTCGACATTGTGCTCCCCGGTCAGCGGCGCTCTCCGGCTAATACGCCAGGGAGACCCGTTGAGGAGGGCGGCCGGGCCGGGGTAGGTGAAGGTGCGGCCCAGTTCGGGGTGTTCAACCTCTTTGAAGAACTCCCGGTCCGTGAGGTGATCGTCCCCGACTAGTTCATCCATGCTGCGGATGGCGCCCCAGGGGAAGTCCCGCTGCTGGCCCCCGTGGAAAGCGTCCATCAGCGTGGAGTTCATGAAGAAGTTCTTCATCACCTGAACGATGTGGTCGTTCTCCGCCGCAATCACTTCAGGGTCCTGATACCGTTCCTCAGCCAGATCCTCCGCCATGCCCGCCTGGTCGAACCATTCGGCCAGCAGCTTCAGGCGTTGCGGCGTCAGGTTGGTGCCGGAGCGGGTGGTGTTCAACCAGCCGCCGTCACCGGTGGGGAACTGGATGGCCGGCGACATATCCGGCGCGGCGTGGCGTCCAGTGTGACGCTGCACCACATCGCCGGTGGACAGGTAGATGGCGATGGCGCCCTCGGTGGTCAACGCGCAGGCCTCGTGGATGGAGGCGTCGATGTACTGCCCTTCCCCGGTCAGGAAACGATAGTACAGCGCGGCCATCAGGCCAATGTAGGCGTAGTGTGCCCCGATGTGCCAGGAGTTTCCACCGCCGGGCGCGATGGGCGGCGGGTTGGGCACGTCAATCTCGTCGTAGCCTGACGAGGCCATCTGTCCGCCGCCGGCCAGCTGCGTGATGTCGCTGGTGACGTAGTCCCGCCACGGCCCGGTCTGCCCGTAAGGAGTCAGCGAGCACATAATCAGCCCGGGGTTGCCGGCGGACAGTGTGTCGTAGCCCAGCCCCAGGGATTCCAGGTAGCCGGGCTTGCGGCTCTCCAGCACGATGTCGGCGGACGCCGCTAACTGCTTGAGGAGGTCCTGTCCCTGCCGAGTCTCCAGGTTCAGCGTGATCCCGCGTTTGGAGGTGTTGTAGTGCCAGAAAGACAGGCTACGCTCCCGATGCGGTATGTCATCCATGAAGGGGCCGAAACTGCGGCAGGCTTCCCCGCCGGGCGGCTCGATCTTGACGAGATCGGCGCCGTTGTCGGCCATCAGTTTGCCGCAGAACTGGCCTTTCTCGTCGCAGATTTCCAACACCCGCAGACCGTTGAGGGCCCCGGGCAGGCTGAGGTCGGCGGGACGCGCGCCGCCGATGTCAACCCCGTCCTGCCCGTGGCTCCCGTCCAATGGATCGCCGTCGTTTGGGGTAGTCATCGCAGGGCCTCCTCAATGTAGGGATAGCGGTCCATGGTGGAGGGCCAGAAGACGCCGTTTTCGTAGCCGTCCAGCAGGTCGTCGTGGGTCATGCCCAACAGGTTTTCCAGCACTTCACGGTTGTGCTGCCCAATCATCGGCGGCGGGTTGGCGATGCGGGCGGGTGACTTGGACAACTTGAATGGAGCGTTCTGGAACTTCCACGGGCCGAGCATGGGATGTTCCATGGGCACGTACATGTCCCGGTGCCGCAGCTGCGGGTCGTTGTCCACCCGATCTTGGCTGCTCTGCACCGCCATGGCGCGGATGCCGGCAGTTTGGCACTTTTCGGTGAGCTCGTACTTGCCCATCGTCTCGGTCCACTTCTCGATGTGGCCGTCCATCTCCTCTTGATGCTCCAACCGCCCGTTGATGGTGTCAAAGCGGTCGTCTGCCCAGTCCGGATTGCCCATCAATTTCGCCAGCTTCTGCCATTCATCGTCGGACAGGCAGGCGATGGTCGCCCAGTCGTTGTAGCCTCCGGGCGCGGTGCGATAGGCGTTGTGCGGCGCGGCGATGGGGCCACGGTAGTTGTTGACCACTTCGGCGCCGGGCCACACGGTTCGGTTGCCGGGCGGGAAGCCCTCGCGTCGCGCCTGGCGCCCGTTCACCGTTTTGTCCAGCAGGGCCGGCCCGGTCAACGTGATGCCGGTGATCATCTGGGACAGGTCAACGTGCTGGCCCTTGCCGGTGGCGGAACGATGCCGCAGCGCGGTCAACGCGCTGATCGCGCCGTACATCCCCCCGGTGTCGTCCAGATACGACCACCCCCAACCCGCCGGAGGCGCGCCGGGAAGACCGGACAGGTGGGTCAGTCCGCTCAATGCCTGCGCCGCCGGCCCCATGGTGCCGTACCAGTGGTAACGCCCGGTGTGGCCAAAGCCGGCCATGGACACGTAGATGATGTCGGGCCGAATTTTCTTCAACTGTTCGTATCCCAAACCCCAGCGCTGCATGATGCGGCTGCTGAAGTTCTCAATCACGACATCCGAGACGGAAATGAGCCGCTTGACCAGCTCCAGGCCTTCCTCGGTGCGGGTGTTGACACTGATGCCGCGCTTGTTTGCGTTAGTGTCGGCGAACTGGCCTGTGGAGTTCGGGCCTGGTTCCACCCCCGGCGGGACGGTGAAGCGGTTCTGACGCAGGGTGTCCAGGTTCAGCGGCCATTCCACCTTGATGACCTCAGCGCCCAGGGTGCCCAGCCACCGGGCAGCCCAAGGCCCGGCGCGCACCCAGGTGAAATCTACGACGCGGATACCTTGCAACGGTGTTGGCAGGGGCATTGCTGGGCCTCCTGTGGCGAGAGTAGTAGAGTTAATCCGTTAACTGGGCTAACTGGGTGCCAGTTTAGGGCAACATGGGGCAGGCGGGCAACCTCGACCGCCGCCGCCGTACTGCCCTCGTGGATACGGGACCGCTACTCGGAACGATCTGCAAAAAGGTCAGTCTCCCACAAACCTGGCCACCTTATCGTCTCCGGACAGTTCTTCGTACCAAACGGTCACCGTCGTTCCCTGAATCTGATGGTCCTTCAGATGCCCCACCGACACGCCGACCCAGCCGTCAGAGCTAAATCGCCATCGCTTCCCCGCGACGTCGGTTATTTCCAGCACAAGGAAGTGCCGAGGGTTTTCCGGATTGGCTACGACCCCATCAATGTGTCCCGTTACCTTGGGCAATTTCGGATACAGCGAGTCCCCGTCCCCGTGGCCCCCGACGTCGGTCGCGGGTCCGTCTCCGCACGCCCATAAGCCCGCCATGAGAACCGTCGCAACGATCGTAGCGAGCCGTAGAAGGCGGTGTCTCGTAATCTCGCCCAGAAATTCACCCGAAGAAATCGTTTCCACGTAGTCTAGCCAAGACATGCGCCAAGTAAAGGAAGGGCGATTGTAGCAAATCAGGCGGTAGTGCTTTATGATGATTGAGTGGCCCCGTTATGTTGGTTTGAACACCTGAGCCCGGCCGTCTTTTATACCTTCACATGGCTGCCATCGGCATCACCACGCCAGCCGACGCTCGTCGCCGACACCTCACCTGGTTGCGAGGTGTGTCCACTGCGGCCGTAGTTTCAGTGTTTATGCTTGTCATAATTGGCGGAGTGGTGCGGGTAACCGGATCCGGTTTGGGTTGCCCCGATTGGCCTTTGTGCTACGGAAAGGTACTGCCCCCGCTGGAATACACCGCCGTCATCGAATACACGCATCGCTTCGTAGCCTCAGTAGTCGTCGGTCCGTTGGTTGTAGCCACTGCCGTAATCGCATTGGCCGGCTATCGCAGTGATCGTTGGGTATGGATACCCGCTGCGGTATCCGTGCCCCTTTTGATTGTACAGGCCCTGCTGGGCGGCATCACCGTATTGACCCACCTGCCGGGAGGCATCGTTGCCCTCCATTTGGGAACCGCAGAAGCCTTGTTGGCCACGTGTTTGTTTATAGTGATAGCCGCCTTCCGCACTCCCATTGCTCTCGCCCGCAATAGAAGCGGGAACGGCTCCGCAGGTGGCTATCATCGCTGGGCGATCTACGGGGCGGTCAGCGTCTATGCCGTAATCATAACCGGCTCTTTGGTAACCGCTATGGGAGCCACCGGCGCCTGCGTCACCTGGCCGCTGTGCCAGGGCCAGGCGTTTCCGATGCACCACCTGACCGCCATGCACATGTTCCACCGTTATGTTGTCCTCGTTTTGGGCGCGCTCCTGTTGTACGCCGTGTGGCGCTGCGCCGCCGCGAGCGACCGCGGCAGCGCGTTATGGTGGCTTTCGATTCTCTCCCTTGCCGCCTTCGTAGGCCAGGTGCTGGTGGGAGCCGCCACGATCTGGCTGGACTTCCAGGCACACTGGCGGGCGTTGCACCTGACCGCGGCCACGGCGGCATGGACGGCGGCGGCCGGCATGGCCATCGTTGCTTACATGAACGCACGGACCCGTTGGGGCGACGCCCTTTCGGCGGGCGCGGCGGATCAGAATGGCCAGTAGCGCGCCGCAACTGAGGCCGGATGCCAACCCCGCCGATTCTGATCCGGGGGCCGGCGCGAATGCCCAGGATGGGCGGATGTCTCCGGTCGCCGTTGCTCGCGATTTTCTTGCTCTAACCAAGCCCAAGATCATCTCGCTGTTGCTGGTCACGGCGGCCGGCGGGATGTTCCTGGCGGAACAGGGAATTCCTTCGCTGTCTCTCCTCGCTCTGGTGTGGGCCGGCGGAGCTCTGGCGTCAGGCGGAGCCAATGCGGTCAATCATTGCCTGGATCGAGACATTGACCGGGATATGCGGAGAACCCAGGGCCGGCCGGTGGCGGGACAGCGGGTAGCCCCACGTAACGCGTTGGCCTTCGGCGTTCTCTTAAACGTCGCTGCCTTTGCCCTGTTGGCGGCCACCGTGAACCTGCTGGCCGCCGGCCTGACTATCCTCGCGAGCCTGTTCTACGTGTTCGTGTACACGCTCTGGCTCAAGCGCACCACGCCCAACAACATCGTCATCGGCGGAGCGGCCGGCGCCATACCCCCAATGGTGGGCTGGGCCGCGGTAACGGGCGGTCTCGACCTGCCGGCGGTTTATTTGTTTGTTATCGTCTTTTTCTGGACGCCGCCGCACTTCTGGGCGTTGTCGTTGCTGATTCAGACGGACTACGAAAGGGCCGGAGTGCCAATGTTGCCGGTGGTTTCCTCCCGCCAACAGACCGCGTTGCACATTTTCCTGTATTCGATTGCCCTGGTTGGGTTGACCCTCATGTTCGGGTTGTTGCCTCAGGTGGGCTTGATTTACCTGGCGTCGGCTGCCGGATTGGGAGCGCCGTTCATCTGGCTGGCCTGGCGGCTGTGGCGACGAGACGAGCGTGGCCGGGCGAAAGCGACTTATCTGTACTCTTTGGCCTATCTGGCATTGCTGTTTGTGGCCGTGATGGTGGACAGCGTCACCGCTTTCGTTTAGCGCCAATGCCGGCCCCAATTGCGTCCATTTTTGGTCATTGTCAGCAGCGCGATGGCAGTGATGGTTGCCGCTCGAAGCAGACCCATGGGCTACACCATTCCCGCGACTACGGCGCGCCGGCGCCCCCTTCAATTCAACCCAAAAGGCGCAACCGAACACATCCGGCAAATTGACAGCCATAGGTGCTTGTGCTATGGTTACCGCCGCTAGTGAAATTTTGCACATACGGCGATTGCACCCGATTCGCCGTATCCGGGGGTTCACGATGGGGCTGCTGCCCTTCTCTGAGGAAGACTCACCAACCAATTCCCGAACGGGCCTCGAACCCAGAGCAAGCAGTGGTATTCCCGTGACCCCTTCATCCGAGTCTTCCGTTCGGCGACACGGTCGTCGCTCGTTGGTAGCCCTCGCCCTCCTTGGTGGCGTCCTTTTGCTGGCAGCCTTGGGCTGCGATGCCGACGGCCACCAGTCGATCATGAGCTCCAACCCTTGGACTCTGGACGCAGCCAACGGCCCCGTAGCCCGCGAGCAATTGCTCCTCTTCAACGTCCTGCTGTGGACCATGGTCGTGGTGTTCGTGTTGGTGGAAGGCGCGCTGCTCTATGCTGCCGTTCGCTTCCGACGCAAGCCCGGTGACCCTCTCCCTCCTCAAACCCACGGCCACACCCCGTTGGAAATCGCCTGGACCGTAATACCGACCATCCTGATCTTGGGTTTGGGCGTCTGGTCAGTGATCGTGTTGTTCAAACTCGAGCCCGGTGAAGCGGTGGCGTTGGCCCGAGCCGAGGGCAAAGAGCCAATCACCGTGCAGGCGGTGGGCCACCAGTGGTGGTGGGAATTCCGCTACGAGGACCCTCTCCCAGGCCAGGATGGCAGCAGGTTGGTCACCACGGCCAACGAGATGCGTGTTCCGGTCAACACGCCCATCATCATGGAGCTCAAAAGCGATGACGTAATCCATAGCTTCTGGATACCCAAACTCGCCGGCAAGCAGGACGTGGTGCCGACCCGCACCAACGGTATGTGGTTTCTGGCCGAAGATACCGGCATGTACTATGGCCAGTGCGCGGAATTCTGCGGCACGGCCCACGCCCAGATGCGGTTCCGGGTACATGTGCTCGAGGACGCGGAGTATCAAGCCTGGGTGGCCGGCTTCGCGGAACCCAATCAATTGTCCGCTTCAGCGTCGCGCGGTCAGCTGGTATTCCTCGGCGACGGCCAGTGCGTTACGTGCCACACGGTTGGCGCACCTGATGTCGTTGACCCGGAGACCGGCGCGGGTGTGCAACACGGGCGTATGCAGACCTATATCGCCTACACCCAGTGGTTGAAAAAACCGGCCGCGGAACGCCTGGCAGACGTTCGCACCGGAAGCGAACCGCCAACCGCCTTCGCCGCGCCGAACCTCACTGATCTGGGGCTCCGTACCACCATCGGAGCCGGCCTGATTGACCTCAACCGCGAAAACCTGCGCCAATGGGTTCGGAATCCGGACTCCATCAAGCAAGGCAACCGGATGTCCGAACTGGCCGCCGTTTATCAAACCCGTCTCGACCACCGCGCTGACCTCACCGAGGACCAGTTGAGCGATTTGGTCGACTACCTGCTGGAACAGAAGTGAGGTCTATCGCGTGCGCTATACTGGTACAAACCCAGCATATGGCGTACCCGCGAAAGACCCCCGTATTTCAAATTGAAAAACCATAGCCGCTAACGCATCGCATCACCCGCATTGACCGAGCGCAGCGGAGGACCTGAACCATGGTAACCATAACCGGCGTCATTCCCCGCCCGACCACCTATACCGGCCTGTGGAGTTGGTTGACCACGGTTGACCACAAACGGATCGGCGCTCTCTATGGTGTTTCCGCGTTCTTCTTCTTCATCGTGGGCGGCATTGAAGCCGGCATCATGCGGGTGCAGTTGGCGACGTCCGATAGCTCCATGGTGTCAGCCGACTGGTTCAACGCGATGTTCACCATGCACGGCACCACCATGATTTTCATGGTGATCATGCCCTTCGGCGCGACTTTTTTCAACTTCCTGATACCGTTGATGATCGGGGCCCGCGACGTGGCCTTTCCGCGCTTGAACGCTTTTTCCTATTGGACTTTCCTGTTCGGCGCCTTGCTGATGCACGCCGGGTTCCTTATTGGACAGGTCCCCGATGCCGGCTGGTTCTCCTACGCCAACCTCACCGCAGCCCCGTTTAGCGACACCAAGGGCCTGGACTTCTGGGCATTAAGCCTGCAGATGTTGGG
This sequence comes from Dehalococcoidia bacterium, assembly GCA_965197635.1. Taxonomy (GTDB): domain Bacteria; phylum Chloroflexota; class Dehalococcoidia; order Lucifugimonadales; family UBA3495; genus Bin87. The sequence goes on along the minus strand of CBDANN010000007.1, from coordinate 190,718 downwards.
AATAGCCTCCCTGGCCGCCGGTTTCAACTTCGTCGTTACCATCATCAACATGCGCGCGCCGGGAATGTCGCTGATGCGGATGCCGGTGTTCGTTTGGATGACGCTGGTTACCAGTATCCTGCTGGTGTTGGCCTTCCCGATCATCACGGTGGCGCTCATCGAACTCACCGCCGACCGGCAATTCGGCGCCAATTTCTTCAACACCGCCGCCGGCGGCGACCCCATCCTCTGGCAGCACCTGTTCTGGCTCTTTGGACACCCTGAGGTGTACATCCTCATCCTGCCGGCCATGGGTGTCGTCTCGGAGATCATACCCACCTTCAGCCGCAAACCTCTGTTCGGCTATCCGGTGATTGTCTTCTCCGGTATCGTAATCGCCATCATGAGTTGGGCGGTTTGGAGCCACCATATGTTCACGGTGGGCTTGGGTCCCATCGCCAACTCGGTGTTTACCATCACTACCATGCTCATCGCTGTGCCCACCGGAGTGAAGATCTTCAACTGGATCGGCACGATGTGGAACGGGTCCATCGACCTGAAAACGCCAATGTTGATGGCCATCGGGTTTGTCGCGCTGTTCATTGTGGGTGGCCTTTCCGGCGTGTCCCACGCCGTTTCGCCCTCCGACTTCCAACAACAGGACACTTACTACATCGTTGCCCATATCCACTACGTGCTATTCGGGGGCGCGATCTTCGGCATTTTCGCCGGCATCTACTACTGGTATCCCAAAATTACGGGCCGGATGTACCACGAGACGCTGGGCAAGGTGCATTTCTGGCTGATGTTCATCGGCATGAACCTGACCTTCTTCCCCATGCACTACGCCGGCATGAACGGAATGCCCCGCCGCATCTACACCTATGCTGAGGGGTTCGGTTGGGAAGCCATGAACCTGTTGGCCACCATCGGTTACTTCGTCATCGTCATCAGCGTGTCGGTGTTCATCCACAACTTCTTCCGCAGCATCAAGAAGGGCGAACCGGCCGGCCACGACCCCTGGGACGCGCCCACGCTGGAGTGGAGCATCTCTTCGCCGCCGCCGGTGTACAACTTCGCCGAAATTCCCCCGGTGCGGGGCCAGGACGCCTACTGGATTATCAAGCGTGAGGCCGCCGCCCGCGGCGAGACCATCCAGGGCGAACCCCACGTTGACCCCAGCACCATCCATTTGCCCAGCCCGTCCTACTGGCCGCTGATAACGTCCTTCGGGGTGGCCTGGCTCGCCGGCGGGTTCCTGATCGACGTCGGCTGGGACTACATCCGGTTCCCGGTCGCCATTGTAGGCGGCATCATCACGGTCATTGGCGTGATCGGCTGGTCCAACGAACCGCCCGCGGAAGAGCATCAGGAAGCGGCCGGCCACTACTGACGGCAACCCCACGTCCACGCCAAGTTCTCACCAGCATCAGGCAGGAGTAGCGCGTTGGCTCACGCAGACACCACCCACGCTCCACCGGCGCATCCGCCGGCTCACGAGGAAGAGACCACCACCGGCATAAATCACCGGAAACTCCTGATGTGGGTGTTTCTCGGTTCCGATTGCCTGTTCTTCGGCTCCCTCATCGCCACCTACATGGTGTACCGGGGACAGAGCATCGTTGGCCCATACCCCGTCGACATTATCGACGTCCCGGTAACCACCATCAGCACCTTCGTCCTCCTGATGAGCTCCTTCGCGATGGTGATGGGCGTCGCCGCAGCCCGTAACGGGAACCAAAAGCGGTTGATCCAGTGGTTGTTGTTGACCATCCTGTTGGGCGGCACATTCATCGGCTTCCAGGTGTACGAATTCAATCTCTTCCGCGTCGAAGGGTTGCGTTACGAGACCAATTTGTTCAGCAGCACTTTCTTCACGCTGACTGGGTTCCACGGGGCCCACGTAACCCTGGGCCTGTTCTGGTTGCTGTGCCTGACCATAATCGCCGCGCGCAATCCCGCCGGCCGACCGTCCGGTCTCGACGTGGACATCGCGGGTCTGTACTGGCACTTCGTCGACATCGTCTGGATCGTGATCTTCACGCTGCTCTACCTGATTGGCGGATTTGACGGTCCCCCGGAAGCCGGCCACGCCGCCGTCCAGGGATGGAATTGGGTCACGGGACTCTTCAGCTAGGTTTCGAGGAGGCAACCACCAGATGAGCGCTAACCCCGGCCAAGAGGCCGTCATGGCCCACGAAGAGCACTCTGCCCACGAAGATGCCGGGATAGCGAGGTTCTTCTGGGGCCACGTGCCTGAGGGCGTGCACGGCGGGCTCAAGCAGTACGGCCTGCTGGCCATATTCCTGGGGATTATTACTCTGGTTGAGTTCCTCATCATCGTGCCCCAAGGATTTAGGGGCGCCAGCGCCGTCATCGCGCCGCTGGTCATCCTGTCGGTCATCAAGTTCTTCTGCGTCGTCGCCTTCTTCATGCACTTGAAGTTTGAGAACCGGCTGCTGTGGCAGGTATTCGTGGCTGGTCTGGCGTTGGGACTGGTGGTGGCTCTAGCCCTGGTGCTTCTCTTCGGTGTGTTCCGGATCGACGCGCGCGAGTTTTCCGACGGTCGGCAAGCGCCTTTTGAGCACCATCCGGTGGAAGCGCATGATCCGGTCGCCCGACCGTTGCCCGAAGTGGTGCCTGGGCCGGTTGCGCCGCCTACCCCGCGCCCTACCAGAGACCCTGACGAACCGGCCCCACCGGCTTCTGCCGCATTGGGAAAGGAGCTTTTCACAGGAGCAGGTGGGTGCGCCGCTTGCCACACTATAGCCGGCGAAACGCAGGGCGCGCTCGGGCCTGAATTGACCAATGTCGCCGCCGTCGCTGGTAGCCGAGTGGCTGGGCAATCCGCCGAGGACTACCTAAAAGAGTCCATTGTGACGCCCGACGCCTTCACGGTCGAAGGTTTCCAGGCAGGCTTGATGCAGGCTACGATGGCCGGGATACAATTGACCGATGATGATGTTGATTCGTTGGTGATGTATCTGCTGGAACAGAATTAGCGCGCCACGTATTAGCGCGAGGGGGGCGACCGAAGCGGTTGCCCCTTTTGCTATGCCGGCGGGAGCGTGTACACTGTCGCGAACCGGCCGCCCGACTCACGGCGGCAATCCCGCCCCCAGGAGGATGTTGCCATGCTGGTTGACCTGATCCGCCTCACCGCCGCCGACGGCATGGAACTCGACGGCGCTTATTTCGACCCGACTCCCGGCGTGGCTCCCCCCGGCCCTATCGACGCCGCCATGGTCATCCACGGGTCGGGCCGCAGCTTCTACACGCCGGCGACTGCCGCCATGGCGGACGACCTGCGCCGCGCCGGCTACGCCGCGCTGACCCTCAACACTCGCGGCCACGATACGGTGTGGGTGGATCGCCAAACCGGGGTGGCCGAAGGCAACGCCTACGAGATAATGGACAACAGCCGCCAGGACCTTCGCGTCGGTATCGACTATCTCGCGTCCCTCGGGTACGAACGCATCGCCATTCTGGGCCAGAGCATGGGCGCCGTGAAGGTCGCTTACTACGCCTCTGTGGAGAACGACCCGCGTGTTGCCGCCGTGGTCCCGATTTCGCCGGTGCGTTTGTCCTGTTCTTACTACCTGGAATCCTCTGATGCCGATGAATTCCGTGCCAACTTGGAGACTGCCGACCGCATGGAAGCTGAGGGCCGGGCAATGGATCTGTTCTACGTGGACTTCCCCATCAAGGAAATGTTCTCGGCCATGGCCTATATTGACAAGCATGGCCCGTTGGAACGGTACAACATCATCCAGCACGCTCCCAAGATCCGGATACCTTTGTTCGTCTTGGCCGGTTCCCTGGAAACCCACACTCGCCTGCTGGACCTGCCCCAGGACATGATCACGGCCGCCGTCAACAGCCCCCGCGCCGAATACCTGGTGCTGGAGGGCGGCAATCACTCGCTGACCAACATGATGCCCGCCGCCGGTGAGGCTGTCGTCAACTGGTTGGCTTCCCTGTCCTCCTCCGTCGGGCAAACCGCCGCCGCCGCAAACTGATGGTGAACTTGGGCGATGGCATCAACATAATGCCCATTGGTTACGTGCGGAGCCGATTCACCGGTTACGCCCCTTCCAACGAAATGCGCGAGCATCCGTCGGAGATAGTGGTGCATCCACAATTCGCCGATGGCCTCATGGGGTTGGAACCCGGGGACCATATCCTGACGCTCTTCGTGTTGCACCGTGCGGCGGATGCCGGCTACGAACTGCAACTGCATCCCGGCCACAATCCGGCCAACCCGATACGCGGCGTTTTCGCCACCCGCAGCCAGTACCGCCCCAATTTCATCGCCGCTACCGTGGCTTTGATTGAGACCATCAGCCCGGACGCGAACACCGGAGAGACCGTCCTCACCGTGACCGAATTGGACGCCCAGGACGGTTCCCCGGTTATCGACGGCACGCCGCCGCTTTCGAACCCTGGCGTAGAGCTGGCACATTCCGTATTAGGTGGTTTGATTCCATAGATGCCGCTTTGCGGGTAGGGGCGAATGGCCACGGGACCCTGGCGTAGAGCTGGCCGGTAGCATTCCGTATTAGGTGGTTTGATTCCATAGATGCCGTTGCTAGTGCGGGTAGGGGCGAATGGCCATTCGCCCCTACGGACGGAAACCACCTAAATCGGAACGCTACCGAGCTGGCCCCGGTTTTGACACCGCCGGGCCGTTCCTATACCATCGTCTGCGGTCTTTCGAGGCTCTCGGAAAGCGATCAGGCACTTGTGCCATGCTCCGCCCTTTACGGTGTATTGATATGCCCATTTACGAATATCGTTGCCAGTCCTGCCAACAAGTCAGCAGTTATTTCTTCAAAGTGGCTTCGGCGGCTGTCGACGTCAACTGTGAGCACTGCGGCGATTACGGTATGGAGCGCATCATGTCGTCCTTCTCTCAGGGACGCACGGAGGCCGACCAGCTCCGCGACCTGGACCCCCGCTATTACAAGATGGTGGACGACACGTTGGCAAAGTCGCCGTCCACCACCACTCCCGACCATTATCTGGGCAAGATGGCCCCGTTTTCCGCCGCAGAGAAAACCGGCGACCCCTACTTCCACGAATAAGCCGATCTCACGCTAGGACTTTTCCACATCAAACATGCCAGGAGGCATAACCGGAATGACTGCTGACCCCATCGCATTTCCCTCGTTGGCCTGGTTCGAGGCGTTGCAGCAACTGGTCAATGACGATTCCGCCTACCGGCAATTCGGCACCGTTGACGCCGCGATGGGCGTCAAAGTCGCCGACGAAGTATTTGTCGTAACCTTTGTAGCTTTCGAGTGCCGTTCCGTGCGCGCCGGCAACGATTACGACCTCATCAACGTGGATTTCTTCATCGAGATGCAGCCGGACGCCTGGCGTACCATGCTCGAGAACATCAAGGACAACGGCGGGGCCGAAGCCGGTCAAACCCTGGTCAGCCTGGATATGCTCAACGAGATTTCCAACAACGCGACCGGCGACCAACTCCGAGCGGATATGTTCTTCCGCTACAACCAGAGCCTGCAGCACTTCTTCGACCTTTCCGCAAACTTGGACACCGTGTTTGCGCCCTGATCAGGGTGGGGCCGCTCCGCCCCAACTTTGCGCGCCGCTTCCCAATCACTGAGGATTATCGATGACCATCACCGCCACACTCGACGAAGTAGGAATGAACCCCGCGGCAGCCCGGGAACTGGAAGCCTTGTTCCGTCAGCAAATCGAACGGGGTCTCCATCCCGGATCCTGCTTGGCCGTGTATCGACACGGGCGGTTGGTGGTGGACCTGTGCGGTGGGTTGGCCGACGATGCCGCCGGCACCCCCGTGGCCGCCGATACCATGTTCATCCTCTACTCCTCCACCAAGCCGTTGGCCGCCGCGTGCCTGCACATTCTCTGGGAACGGGGACAGCTGGCGTGGGACGATAAGATCGTAGATTACTGGCCTGAGTTCGCCAAGCACGGCAAAGACGCCGTCAGCATCCGCCACGTCTTGACCCACCGGGGCGGTTTCCCCGAAACGCCGCCCGAGTTGTCCTGGGACCGCTGGCAGGACTGGGACTACGTCGTCGAGTGCATGGAGGACATCATCCCCGACTACCCGGCCGGGCAGATCATGGCCTACCATCCACGCAACTTTGGCTGGGTCATCGGTGAGTTGGTGCGCCGCATCGACGGTCGCCACATTGGAGTTTTCCTGCGGGAAGAGATATTAGACCCCCTCGCGTTGAACGACGGCTACGTCGGTCTGCCGCCCGAATTGGAACACCGGGTCTCTCGCATTCACGCCATGGAAGACTGCGACCGACCCGGCATGATACGTCCCTACAATCGCCCCGAGGTGCATCAGGCAGTACATCCCGCCGGCGGAGGCATCTTCACCGCCCGCGACCTCGCTCGCTTCTACGCCATGATGTGCAACGCCGGCGAGTTGGACGGCGTCCGTATTTTCAAACCCGAAACGGTCGCCGAGGCAACCGGCCTGCAACTGGAGGCCAACGACTTCTCCCTGGGCACGCGGATGCGCCGTTCCCTCGGCCTGGTGCTGGACGACAGCCGCATGGGGGCCAGCACCACCGCTGGCGACGGACTGGGCACCTTCGGCCACGGCGGAGCCGGTACATCCGTGGGCTGGGCCGACCCGTCGTTGGGCCTGGCGGTAGCCTACATAACCAACGGTTTCCGGGCCAGCGCCACCAACAACCCACGCCTCTCCGCCGTTTCGCGAGCCGTGCGCGCCGCCTGCAAGTAGTATCGGACTCCCCCGATGCCCACCGTCATCTACCATCTCGCGTTCCGCGCCGATTGGGAGGCCGGACAGGCCGCAGGGGAATACCGCGCGCCGTCTCTCGCTGAGGAAGGTTTCATCCATGCCAGCAGCGACGAAGGCCAGATGCTCCGAGTCGCGTCCCGTTTGTTCGCCGGCCGGAGCGATCTCATCGTCCTCGACGTGGACACCGAGCGCCTGTCCGGTGACGCGCCCGTGATCCGGGAGCCGGCCCGTTCCGGGGAGGTTTACCCGCACATCTATGGCCCCATCAGCCCCGATGCGGTCGCCCGCGTGCGGACGTTGACTCCGGATCCCGCAAACTCTGGTGCGTTCACGCTGAACGACGGCGCGTGAGCGGGGTCGCCATTCCGTACTCCGAAGATCAGTTATCTGTCATCCGCCAGGCCATTGGCGAACTGCCGTCTCTTTCCCCCGACGAGGCGGCCTGTCGGGATGCGGCGGTTGCGGACGGCCGTTGCCCGGAGCATTTGTGGCCCCTTTGGCCGCTGTCCAAAAGGGACCCTGCCCTCTGGAAGATTCTGGCCGATGACCCGAGAATACCGCAGTTCTCGGTGTACGGCTTGTTTCCCGCCGCTTATGGCATGCTTTACGGTGGTGACGTTGAGGCCCCGACGGTGCGTTACGACGGACGCACGAGGGGCAGGGTCGCGATCATCAGCGGTCGCCGCGGCGATGAGACCATCGGTGTCGTCATCAAACCGTGTCAAAGCCCAGCCGAAGCGCAGATTGCTCACGTCTCCGGCGAGATCGGCGTTGGCCCGGTTCAACTGCCGACCATCGCCGGGTTCATCAGCGAAGAGTTCGTGCCGGGTAAATTCCTCACCGATTTGACGCCCGACGATGCCGCCCCGGAACGGATGAGGGATGTCGGAAGGGCGCTGGGAACCGCGTTGAACCACCTCCACGATGCCGGGGTGTGCTATAACGACGCGACGATTTCCGACCCGGAGGGACGTTCGCATATCATTGTGCAACCCGATGGCGGTATTCGCCTGATCGACTTCGGCGTCGCGCTGCTGCTCCGGGACCATCCGGCCGGCTTGACCTTCCACGATGCTTACAATGCGGCTCGCACCGATCCGATGTTCCGCCTGTTTCGCCAGATGACGCCGGACGGTGATGGTGAGTCCTTGGCTAGGTTTGTCGCCGATTACGGGCGACGCCTGGCCCGCCTTTCTGCAGTGGAAATCCTGGAACGGGATTGGCGCATCGCCGATGAGGGTGCGTCAGTAGTCTCTGGGCGTTTTGGCCCGGCATATGCGTCTGCTCTGCTCGAAGGGTTATCCGTTGCCAGAAGCGAGGGCGAGCATTGAGATGGTGGTGGCTGTAAAATGATCATAAGATCAATAAAATTCGAAAAAGTCTGCGTTCGACGTTCTTGGGGATGTTTTCCATAACTTGGTTTAATCACGTTTGGCCGACTACGAGGTTCCGATGATAGAGTGGGTGGTGCGGTTGTGTGCTTCGTGGTCGGCCCTTCGCATATCCCGCGCGGTGGGGGCGAAGTAGTGTCCTCCATGGGCGCGAAGCGGTGGTTGGCGCTGGCGATTTCCTGCTCGGTTGCCGTGGCGCTACTGGCTGTAGCCGCTTGGATGCTGCTGGACCGAGGCAACTCACACCCTGCTGACTCTGCGGTACAGATTATCCCGCCAACGGAAATAACCGCGAATGCCGGTCCCCAAACCCATGACCCCTCGGCTTCGACCGCACCGCCGGAACAGGTTTCCCTTCCTCAGGAAATAGCGGTGTACATCACGGGAGCTGTGGTCAACCCCGGGGTTTACACTGCCACCACCGAACAGCGTCTGGATACCGTGCTGGCGCTGGCTGGCGGCCCCACTGACGACGCCGACCTGAGCCGCATCAACCTGGCCGCCTACGTGACCGACGCCTCCCATTACAAGATCCCGTCGGTCAATGATTCGAACCCGGGTGGCGATCAATCCGCCGGCTCTGGAACTGCCGCAAGCCAGGGAGGTTCGGTAGCCAACTCCTGCCTGGCTCCCGTCGACATCAACACAGCCACTGCTGAATGTTTGGAAACCCTTCCCGGCATCGGCAGCGTGCGGGCCGAAGCCATAGTCGCGCACCGGGAACAAACCGGTCCTTTTGCTACCAAGCAGGACATCACCGCCGTGTCCGGCATCGGCGACGGCATATACCGGCGCATTTCTGAAATGATTACCGTAACCCCCGCTAGATAGCGTCGCGACGGAACACCGGAGCATCATGCGGTTGTTCCCGGAGCTGACGATGGCGGCCCTGGTGGCCGGAGTAGGGTTGGGGTTGTGGTTGAACCCTTCCCTTCCCTCCGCTTTACCGTTGCTGATGCTGGGTTTGGCGGCGTTGGCGGTTGGCATAGCGTTGCGTTCTTTGCGTCTCCCGGTCGGCCCGGTGATTATAACGGCGGTGCTATTGCTTGGCGTGTGGCGCGGTGTCTCGGCGTCTCCGCCATCCCTACCAATCGTACCCACTGGCCCGGTTGAGAATCTACAGGTTGAGATAACCGACGCTCCCACGGGGTCCGGCAGCAGGTTCCGGTTCCGCGGCCGGGTGGTAACCGCCGCCGATTCAGGCGGGAGCGTCCCGAGTGGAACGAACCTGTTGGTGTACGCCTTGCCGCCCGACGAATTGGTCGCTGAACGTGGGTGGCCATTCCTCCGATATGGAGACACCCTGCTGATTTCCGGCCAACTGGAACGCCCGGAGCCCATCGGCGATTTCGACTACGCGGCCTGGTTGGAGTCGCAGCAAATTTCGGCGATTTTGTGGTCGCGGCAAGCGGATTTGGTGGGCGTTGGCGGGGGCAATCAAATAAGTTCCGTTCTCCATCGAATCCGAAGCCGGCTCGCGTCGGGATTGCAGCGGAGCATCCCGGCTCCTCAATCAGGACTGGCGCAAGCCCTGCTGCTGGGCATCCGCTCCGAATTGCCCCAATCTCTGAAAGACGCCTTCCGCACGGCGGGAATGTCGCATCTGTTGGCAATTTCCGGCCTGCACGTCGGCATTGTGATGGCACTGACTCTGGCCGCCGCATCGGCCACTGTAGGCCGGGGCAATCCGGTGGCGGTCATGTTGACTATGCTGGTGGTCTGGTCTTACGCCACGCTGTCCGGCTTCGACCCTCCCGTAGTTCGGGCAGCCATAATGGGCAGCCTCGTGGTCGTGCAAACCTTGGCCGGGAGAGGAATGCGCGGCCTTACAGCCCTGCTGCTGGCTGCCGGGATAATGGTGTGCGTGAGCCCGGCGTTGTTGCATAGCCTTTCCTTCCAGCTCAGTTTCACCGCGATGGCTGGCGTTGTCGTGGCGTTGCCGGTAATCACAATGTTGACAGCGGCCTTGACTGCTCCACTTGCTGGATCTGGCTCCTGGCCGGCTCGATGGGGTCAATACGGGATGGCCCTATTGATCGCATCCATTGTGATTTCGACCACGACAACCCTGGCGACCGTGCCATTGGTGGCGCTGCACTTTGGCGAAATACCGGTCATGAGTGTGCCGGCTACGGTGCTGGCGATGCCCGCGCTGCCTGCCGCACTGCTGGGCGGGGCGGCGACCTCGCTGGCCGCCTTAATCGCGCCGCCGGTCGGCATGGTGTTGGGAACATTGACCTGGGCGCCGCTCGCCTGGTTGATTTGGGTAGCCGACGCCATGCCGCCTTTATTGTGGCCCGCCCACTGGTTGACTACCGTGGTTGTCGCCGTTTGGTACGCTGCACTGGGGATCTTGACGTTGTTGATGTCTTCTCGCTGGGTCAGGCGAGCCGCGTCCGGTTGGCGCCGCCGCCGCTGGAGGCCGGCCGGCGCTGCGGCATTGCTGGCCGCTGCCGCGCCGGTTTCAGCGATCACCGTCCTCATGCTGCTCGGGCAACTATCAAGCGCACGCCCGGATGGACAACTGCATTTGTACCTACTGGACGTGGGCCAGGGCGACGCCATTTTGCTCGTTACTCCCGACGGTCACCAAATGCTGGTGGATGGCGGCCCGGACCCCTCCAAAACCCTCACCGCGTTGGGCGCGTTGTTGCCGGCCGGCGACCGCGCCTTGGATGTCGTGATGGCGACGCATTTTGATAGCGACCATGTCGGAGGTCTCATCGAAGTACTGGATCGATACGATCCTGGCATCGTTCTTCAAAGCATCCATGCCTCTGATTCCGTCCTGTATCCGCAATGGCGGTCGGTGTTGGAGGCCCACGCGCATCCCACAGCCACCGTGTCGGCAGGACACCTGATCGCGTTGGGCGACGACGTGATGTTGGAGATACTGTATCCGCCAGCTGGGGGGCCTCCCGCCACCGTGGAGCGTACCGCCAACAACCTCAGCGCCGTCATGCGCGTATCCTATGGTTCGGTATCGTTTCTGCTCACTGGCGATATGGAACAAGACGCCGAAACCTACCTGGTCGCCACCGCCGGGCCGAGTTTACGGTCCGATGTTCTCAAGGTAGGCCACCACGGGAGCAAGTCTTCGACCTCTCCGTCCTTCCTCCGCGCCGTAAACCCCCGCAGCGCCGCGATTTCGGCAGGGCGCGAAAACCGCTACGGCCATCCGCATCCCGATGTATTGTCTATGTTGGAATCTGTTATCGGAGAGGAGCATGTTTTTGTCACCTCTCGCGACGGCACTATCGAATACATCAGCGACGGTATGGGCTTGTGGGCCAACACGTCGGACCATGAGACGGATTAGACGTTGCTTCTGATGTCATGGTCAACCAGACGGTAATGCTATAATTTTGGTCATGGGATACCCCTCCCGTACAACCCAGGATTTATGCCCGGTGGTGGCAATTGACGGGCCCGTGGCGTCGGGCAAGAGTTCGGTCGGGAAAGCGGCGGCCATTGAGTTGGGCCTGCGGTTCCTGGATACCGGAATAATGTATCGGGCCGTGACTTGGTTGGTTTTGCATACCGGCGTACCCGTTACTGACCATGCAACCATTGGCCGGCTGGCCCAAGAATGCAGTATGAACGTGGGAGACGCCGAGCGCCAGGACGGCGCCATCAACATTGACGGCCAATGGTTGGAAAGCGAATTGTCCACCGCGGCCGTTGACCGGAACGTCTCGGCGGTGTCCGCGATGTCGAAAGTGCGTGCCGCATTGGTTGAACAACAGCGGACCATCGCCTCAGGAGGCGGTATCGTCATGGTAGGACGGGACATCGGTTCAGTCGTTCTGCCGGACGCCGACGTGAAAATCTACATCGACGCTTTCCCCGAAGAGCGCGCACGGCGGCGATTCGAGCAGCAACGGGAGTCGGGCGGGTCGGCGGATTACCAGCAGGTGCTGTCCGACACCCTGCGCCGGGACAAGTTGGACTCCGAACGTTCCGATTCTCCGTTAGTGATAGCAAACGGAGCTGTCGTGATCAATACCGATGGCATTGACATGGCTCAGTCGGTGGGGGCAGTGGTGGCAGCAATCCGCGCCGCTGCCAACCACCTGTAATACGTCTGGTAGGAGTGACACGATGGCGTGGTTGTATCAGCCCAGCCGCTACTTCGGGAAGATAATGTGGAGGATGACCGGTCGTTTTACCGTTACCGGCCAGGAGGCCATGCCTCCATACGGACCGCTCTTGGTGGCCAGCAATCACCTGTCGTTGAACGACGCTGGAACTCTGGTGGTCGCGCTGCCCAGGCAGGTAGTGTTCCTGGCCAAAAAGGAGCTTTGGGAAAAGCCTGTTGGCCGATTTTACTGTAATGCGGTTGGCGCGGTCCCGCTTGACCGGGAACGAGGTGGTGGCGAGGCCCTGAGGTACGCTTTGGCCGCGCTGGAACAGGATAAAGCGATCCTGATGTTCCCGGAGGGCCGCATCAGCCCCACGTCCGAATTGCAACGCGCGCGCACCGGTTTGGCCTGGTTGGCCCTCAAAACCCAGGCGCCCATCCTGCCCGTCGGGATTGCCGGCACAGAGAAGTTCGCGTCATGGCATATGCCCGTGCCTTTGGCCAGTTGGCAAGTGAATATCGGGACGCCGTTCACTCCGCCCCACATTGAAGGCCCCATAACCAAGTCGGTGCTGAACTCAGTAACTGACATGGTGATGGAACGTATCGCGGCCTTATTGCCCGAATCTTATCGAGGCGCTTATGCAGACGCGTTGCGGCTTCCAGCCAATAGCTCGCGGCGCCCGGGCTGACGGAATGTGCGGAAGGGCGGGTGTGGAAACCCGCCCGTCATCGACGCGGCGCAAGGGCTTCATCGTGGTCCACCGGCCGGCGGAATTGCAATTCCTCCGCATCCAAAATGCGTTCCAATTCGGCGGCCCGCATATTTATGGTATCCATGATCGCCGGCGGGATGCCCGCGTGTTCGTTGACGTAATTGCTGAGCAGTTCCAATTCGTCGAAGCCCTGGAAACAGTCCACCACGCTCCGCAGCGCCGGCGCAAAGTACTGCGTTTCTTGTCCCACTCCTCGACCCACTGAGAAGTGGTACACGTACTTCAGGTTGTCCTTCAGGTATCGCACCACCGGGAAAAAGTCGCTATCCCCGGACACCAAAACTGCAACGTCGAAGCTCTCCATTTTGGAAATCATGTCCACGGCGATACCGATGTCCACCCCCTTTTCCCCTACTTGGGTGCCCTGGAAGTTGATGTTGCCGTCGTAATCATACTCCAGGCGGTACGGCCGGAAGGGTTGCACCACGTATTGGCCGACGTATTTGAACTCCAGGAAGTTGGTGTTTTGCTGGATCTCCTCGAACACTGACTTGCGAAGTTGGTGGAAACGACGAAACTCGTGCTCGTACCAGTCCTGGGCTTTTTGGATCACCAAATCAGTGGTCAACTCGGGGATCCTCATGCCGTAATCGTCGACGATGCGCTGGGCCCGCCACAAATTCGGCGACCACGGCGTGATGTTCTCCGCGTAGTACCAGTAGACCCGGATCAATTGATGGTCCCAGCCCGTTACATCGTCAAACTTCCCCAAGGCGTCTTGGAAGAACTCCTGCCAACGGAAGTGTTTTTCGTCAAGCCGGTACTCGGGATTGTTGGGGTGGGGTGGGTCAGAACGGAAATGGAAGTCCCGCAAATTGTGCCGGAAGTTCTGACCATCAACAAAAATAACTGTACGTAGCGACATTTCTGTACTCCTTGTCATCACAAGGGCAAAGTACACTCTAGCAAAATGGGGTCCGACCGCAGGAAAGGGAAATGGGTATTGGGAGGTGCGCCTGCGGTTGGTGCGGTCTTCACCGATGCGTAAAATTGCCAACGCCGGCCTGTTTAATCGGCCGGCGCTGCGATGTCTATGTCATACCGACCCAGCAGTTCATCAAGCTGGGCCGCGGTCCGTTCGTCTGGTGGCACGAGAGGCAGCCTGGGGTCTCCGACGTTGAAACCGGACCGATTTAGGCCGTATTTCACCGGAATGGGATTGGACACGATGAAGAGGCCCTTGAACATATCCAGCAACCTCAGGTGCTCCGCGCCAGCGGCTTCGACGTCGCCTTCCAGGGTCAAACCCATCATCTGCTTGATCTGATTTCCCACCAGGTGAGCGGCAACGCTGACCACGCCGTAACCACCCATGGACATGATGCCGAACGTTTCGTCGTCATTGCCTGACCAGACCCGGAAATTATCCGGGGTATCGCGAATCACTTTGGCTATCTGAACTGGGTCGCTGCTGGCTTCTTTGATGCCGATGATGTTTGCTATCTCGGAAAGCCGTACCGTGGTGTCGTTGGTCATATTAAGACTGGTGCGGCTGGGCACGTTGTATAGCATTCCCGGCAGATTGGTGCATTCGGCCAATGCTCGAAAATGCTGGTACAGTCCTTCCTGAGGCGGCTTGTTGTACGCCGGTACGGTGAGCAACAGGGCATCCGCTCCGACTTGCTCAGCTTCCCGACTCAACTCAATGGAGGCAGTGGTGTTATTGTCGCTGGTGCCGGCAATCACCGCTCCTCGGGTACCAATCGCGTCCTTGACCTCGCCGTACAGGCGGGCCTTTTCTTCCATGGACAGCGCCGGACCTTCGCCGGTGGTGCCAGTGACGACCAGCCCATCTGAACCGGAATCCAAAAGGCCTTTGGCGAGACGCTTGGCCTGTTCGTAGTCAACTTGCCCGCCTTCGTCAAACGGCGTTACCATGGCAGTGATCAGCCGACCAATTTCAGTAGGCATAAAGCATCCCTCCTCGTGTGTGGTTGCACAGCGCCGATAAGGGCGCTTTCGCCACACGATGTGCGCTTTTCCAGCATATTCTAGGCATTATACACATCGGCGCAACGCTATGCGATACCAAGCGGAACGCACACAGGGCAATCGCATATGGGCAGTTTAATGCCCGTTATTCCTGCGCAAGCAGGAATCCAGTGACCGAATTCGTTAATTACGTTTCCAATTCGTTCATGCAATGACCTTATGGACTCCGTCTTTCGCCGGCGTGACGGGGTTGTAATTTCAAATGCGATTGCCCTGGGAACGCACATTCCTACATCGGATTCACCTGCGTTTGCCGTGTACTACTGCTCGTGCCACTGCCTGTTCGGCTATTTGCAAGGCGTTGAGGGCCGCGCCTTTCACCAGGTTGTCGGTCACCACCCACATCGCCAGTCCGTTGGGATGCGATGCATCCTTCCGAATGCGCCCTATGAAAACGTCGTCACATCCCGCAGCGTCCACCGGCATGGGATAGACGGAAACCGTGGGATCGTCCTGTACGACAACGCCCGGCATCTGGCTCAGCAACTCCCGGGCCTCTCCGGGAGACACCGGTTCCGCAAATTCCAAATGGGCTGCGACACAGTGCGAGATATACACCGGCACCCGCACGCAGGTTGCCGATACTGCCATCTCGGGCTCGTGGAGTATCTTGCGGCTCTCGTCAATCATCTTCTGCTCTTCGCGGGTGTAACCCGATGCGTTGAAGCTGTCGATTTGAGGAATGACGTTGAAGGCGATTTGTTGCGGCTGCGCGTCCGGTTCCGCTGGACCGCCGTGCATCACGGCGCGGGTCTGATCGCGCAGTTCGTTCATGGCCGCACCGCCCGCGCCTGACACTGATTGGTAGGTATCCGCTACGATGCGGCGGATGGCGCTGGCCTGCCGCAGGGGATGCACCGCCATGACCAACGGCGTGGTTGAGCAGTTGGGAATGGACACGATGCCGTCATGCCAATCCAGGTCGTCGCCGTTGACCTCCGGCACCACCAGAGGTACCGCCGGATCCATGCGAAAGGCGCTGGAGTCGTCGATCACCATGGCGCCCGCCGCCGCCGCCACTGGGCCGAACCGGCGGGAGTCCTCGGTGCGGGCCGAGATGAACACCAGGTCCGCGTCATCGAAACTGTCAGCGGTGGTCTCGGCCACGGTGAACGTCTTGCCGTTCACCTCCATCTTGCGGCCGGCCGAGCGCTTGGAGGCCAGCAGCTTCAGGTTGGTGTGCTGAGGGCAACGAGCCTCGATGAGGCGAATGGTCTCCTGACCCACAGCCCCGGTGGCGCCAACGATGGCGAGTTTTAATCCTTGCAGGTCCATTTCGCTCCTGTCGTTCAAATGGTTCGATCATGACGCCGCGATGTCAAGGCAGATACGGCGTTGAACCAGCCAAATGCCTTCGATTCTGGGGTTTGGTCTAAGTCGGCGCCTTTGTTCGAGGTGGTTCACCCCCGACATATTACTAATACGTGTTGCGGTCCCACCGCGGATGCTGCCCAAGCGCCTGAATCGGCTGAATTAGGTTACACCCGGCGCTTATTACCGTCCAGACAACCGAACGCGTAGTCGCGCAGTTACAGGCCGAGCACTGTTTCCAACCCCACGGTCAAGCCGGGGCGGCGAACCACCTCTCGCACGCAACGCAGCACGCCCGGCATGTAGCAATCGCGGCCCAACGTGTCGTGGCGGATGCTCAGCGTCTGCCCTGCCGCGCCGAAAATAACCTCGTGGTGCGCGCTGCGCCCGGGGAGCCTCAGGCTGTGTATTCCGACTCCGCTCGTGTCGCCGCCGCGAGTTTCCGGCAGGTGGTGTACGGTGGTCTCGTTACGCTGAAAATCGCTGCCGCGCTCCTCTCTCATACCGCGCGCAATGGCCAGTGAGAAGCCTGAGGGAGAATCGATCTTCATTTCGTGATGGGCTTCCACCACGTCAACGTAGTCGAAAAATGCGGCGGCCTGCTCCGCCAGCTTTTTCAGCACCACCGCGCCCAGGGCGAAGTTGGGCGCGACGACAATCCCGATGCCGTGTTCCCGGCTCATGGTGTCCAGTTCCTGCAATTGGCCGGCGTTCAGCCCACTTGCCCCCAGCACCATGTGGATGCCGCGGTCTGCGGCCAACGGCGCGGCGGCCATACAGGCTTCCGCGTGGGTGAACTCGACCATCACCTGTGGCTGCACTGCGTCAAGGAGAGACGGTAAATCGGTGGACAACGGCACCTCTCCGGCGGGAGTCTGCAACGTGTCTCCGCGCGGAGTGCGGCAAGTTGCTCCCACCAGCGCCATATCATCCGCGCCAGCGACCGCACGGACAGTTTCCGCACCCATTCGCCCGGTAGCGCCATGCACTACAACCGAGATAGATCCGTTTTGAGTTGAGGCCGTCATTACGCTAGCTCCAGTTAGGCCGTCTTACAACGGCGAACAGAATGGACAGGGTGTGCTTGGGCCAATCTAACTGTACCGGATGCGGGGATCCAGGTAAGCATAAAGGATGTCGATCACCAGATTGGTCACAATGTAAATGACGCTGAAGAGGAGGACCACGGTCTGAATGACGGGAAAATCTCGGGCCAGGACAGATTGGAAGGCTAGGAACCCCACCCCTGGCCAGGCGAAAACCGTTTCAATGGACACGGAGCCCACCATCAGCGAACCCAGGATGATCCCGAAATAAGTGATGGGCGCTATGGCGGCGTTACGCAAAGTATGTTTCCAGATCACTTTCCATTCGGGCAGGCCCTTGACCCGCGCCAGCTTGACGTATTCGCTGTCCAGGGCATCCAGCATCGAGGAGCGTATGAGGCGCATTAGCGCCGCCACCCAGAACAGCCCCAGGGAAATCGCGGGCAATATGTAGGACGTCCCGCCGCTGCGGCCCGACGTGGGAACCACGTCCAACGCCACCCCGAACACCCAGATCAGCACCAGACCTACCCAGAAGGGGGGCGCGGCTTGTCCGACCAGCGCCAACGCTTTGCCGCCGTAATCGAAAATGGTATCGCGCTTTACTGCCGTCAAAACCCCGATGGGCACGGCGATGATGGTGGCGATGGCAATGGCCAATCCTGCCAGGGCCAAGGTTGCCGGCAGCCGGTTCACCACCAAGCTGCGAGCCGAGCGGCGCCACTTGAACGACTCGCCAAACTCACCTCGAAAAGCATTGCCGATGAAGGTGAAGTACTGGACGTACAAGGGGCGGTCGAGACCCCAGGCCTTGGCTACCCTTATCCGATCTTCTTCCGTTGATTCAAAAGAGAGCAGGGTATCCAGGGGATTGCCCGTGATCCGTGCCAAGGCGAATACGATGATGCTCACGGCCCACAGGGCGACAATCGTCTGCAGTACTCTGATGAAGATGTAACGCTGCACGGTTTCGCTCCGTAGCGCCATCGCAGGCGGCGAGAGTGGCACCATGATAGCCCGGCCAGACCTAGTGTCAAGCGGGCCGGCGCGGTTCCGAAACACGGTGAAGATGATGAAGCAGAAGATTATAAAAGCCGTGGATTACTTACGGATTCTGATCCTTTGAGGTATAAAATTGCTGAATTACGATGTTGACTACCGGCGTACCGTGCTAATAAACTTGCGATAAACACCCGGACTGGCGCATTTATTGCCCTGAACTAGGTGTTTTTCACGTTCATATGACGCTAATTCGGAGGTTTGTCTGCAATGTTTAGCATGATAAGCACACCGCGCATTCTGATCGTAATCATGGTGCCTTTGTTGCTGGCTGCGGTTGTAGCCTGTCAGACTGCCGCTCCTGAGGAAGTCGTTCCAGTGTCCGCGACGCAACCGGCTCCTGCAGCAGCAGCAGCAGTGACTACCGCCCCAACGTCAGCGCAACCGGCTGCCCAACCCGAGGCTTCGCCGACCGCCCCAGCATTCCGGGCGGCGGCCACCGTGGCGCCCACCGCTCGGCCTACTGCGGCCGCCGAGCAAATGGGCCAACTCAAAGTCGACACTCTGGTCATCGCAGTTGACCCCTCTGCCGGCGAGACGAACCTGCCTTGGGCTGGCACAGTTGACCATCACCAGCAGATGGACCTGGTGATGGAAGTGCTCGTGGACATTGACGCTGAACAAAATATCTGGGTGCCTCAGTTGGCCACCAGCTGGGAACTGTCGGAAGATGGCACGCAGTGGTCGTTCCAACTGGTGGACGGCGTGCAGTTTCACGACGGCTGGGGTGCGTTCACCGCTCAGGACGTGCTCCACAGCGCCCGGATGATGGCGCACGACGACTCAATACTGGCCTACGCCAACGACTGGCGCACCATTGACCTGGACGGATCAGAGATCATCAGCGACACCGAGTTGGTCGTGCAGTTGAAAAACCCCAACCCGGACTTTCTGTTCTACGTCGCTCCCAGCGGCGGCGGACTGATGATGAGCAAGGCCTTTTGGGATGCCGAAGGTCTGGACGGCTACATGGAAGACATGATCGGAACCGGTCCATACCGCTACGCCGACCGGAAACTGGGCGTAAACGTGCTCTTCGAGAAGCTGCCCGAGCATTGGCGGCTCAACGGCGAAGGCAATAATCCGCTGGAAGTGGACTGGCCCATGGTTGACCTGCGCTGGATTTCCGAGCCGGCTACCCGCAACGCCGGACTGCTGGGCGGCGAAATTCACCTCACCGAGTTGACCCGGGAACTGGCCGACGTAGCCGTGTCCAATCACGGGATGAAGGTCATACAGAGCAACTTCCCCGGCAACCAGCTATGGGGCGTCTTTGAGGGTACGTACTCGTTCACGGAAGACCACAGCAAGCCCAGCACGTGGGAAATGCCGTGGATGTACCCCGATCTCCCGGCCACCGACATCCGGGTTCGGGAGGCGGCGAACCGGGCGATTGACAAGGACCTGCTCGTCGATACGCTTTTCAGCGGTCGGGTGACCATCAGCCCGGTGGGTGGATTCTACCCCAACCTGCCCGGCTGGGATCCCGCCTGGCTAGAACGCTATGACGAAAAGTACGGATATGATCCCGAACGGGCGCGGGAGTTGCTGGCGGAGGCCGGTTACACCGAGGATGACGGGCCGGACCAGAAGTTGATGGTAATGAACATCTTCGGGTTCCCCGAATCGCCGGACCTGATGCAGGCCATGGGCGTCATGCTGGACGAGGTGGGGTTTGATGTTACCTACGAGGAATGGCAGTTCAATACATTCGTCGCCGAGCGACGCACCAAGAAGGAAAAAACCCTCGGACTGTGGGTGGTGCCGCCATCCTACAAGACGGTGTATGCCCAGTTGAGCCTGTTCAACCGCTCCGGCAGCGCCGGCCACTTCTACGAGACGGAGGAATTGGACGAGCTGTTTTTCCGCCTCAGCAATTCCGCCGACGTGGCTGAGCGGACGGAGATACAGAACGCCATGGGCGACATCCTGTTTGAGGAGTACGCCTACATTCCGCTGTTCTACATCTTCATCGAGTTCGTGGCGAACCCCGACATTATCGACACCTGGGAGTTCCCAGGATCGGACGGCGCGAACTACGGCCACTTCGACCTGATCCGGGCGTGTCGGTCGGCGGAGCCGTGTCACTGACGGGGGTTGCCGCCTTGCTACGCTCCATGCAATGACAAAATGCGAATATTGGCACCGGCAACGGTAACCTTTGCGAGAAGGGGGAACGCCAGCGATGAACGGATTGAAAAGCCTTGCGCGGATCATGTTCACGATAGCGGCGGCCACGCAAGCGCCGGCCGCCTCGCCTACGGCTCCTGCGTTCCGGGCCGCCGGGGCCACCGCCGCGCCCTCGGCCACTCCTGGCCCCGTCATGGAGCAATCGGGCGATGTCAAGGTGGACACCCTGGTCATCGCAGTTGATCCGTCCGCCGGCGAAACCAACCTCCCTTGGGGCGGTACCGTTGACCACCACCAGCAAATGGACTTGGTGATGGAAGTCCTGGTGGACATTGACCCGGAGCGGAATATTTGGGTGCCGCAGCTGGCGACCAGTTGGGAGCTATCGGAGGACGGAACCCGTTGGTCTTTCCAACTCAAGGAAGGCGTGCAGTTCCACAACAACTGGGGCGAGTTCACGGCCAATGACGTGCTGCACAGCGCACGTATGCTGACCCGGGAAGACACGCTCCTCGCCTACGCCACGGACTGGCGCAGCATTGCCTTGGCTGCGTCGGAAATCGTCAGCGACTACGAACTGGTGCTGCAATTGAAATCGCCTAACCCGGACTTCCTGTTTTATATCGCTCCCAGTGGTGGCGGGCTGATGATGAGCAAGGCTTTCTGGGACGCCGAAGCGCTTGAAGGCTACAAGGAAGACATGATTGGCACCGGTCCCTACCGATTCGCCGGCCGGGAACTGGGCGTTGACGTTGATTTTGAGAGACTGCCGGAAAACTGGCGGCTCAATGGCGAAGGCGGGAACCCGGCCCCGGTGGACTGGTCAATGGTCAACTTGCGCTGGATTTCCGAGCCCGCCACGCGCAACGCCGGCTTGTTGGCTGGCGATATACACCTTACCGAGCTGACTCGCGAACTGGCCGACAACGCCGTGGCTGACCACGGCATGAAGGTTATCCAAAGCAATTTCCCCGGCAACCAACTGTGGGGCGTTTTCCAGGGTCTGTATCCGGAGACGCCAGCCCCGGGAAAATGGAGCACCTGGGAACAGCCGTGGATGTTTCCTGATTATGCGCCCAACGACAGGCGGGTGCGCGAGGCGTTGAACCGGGCGGTGGACAAAGACCTGCTTATCGACACGTTGTTCAGTGGAAGGGTTACGGTCAGCCCGGTGGGGGGCTTCTACCCCAACTTGCCCGGCTGGGACGAATCCTGGAACGAGCGCTTTGACGACCTCTATGGCTACGACCCGGGCCGGGCGCGTGAGCTGCTGGCCGAGGCCGGTTATGGACCGGATAACCCGGCCGAAATCAGTATGAAGGTGATGAACATCTTCGGGTTTTCGGAATCCGCGGACTTGATGCAGGCGATTGGCGTCATGTTTTCCGATGTGGGCATCAACGTCACCTACGAGGAATGGGAGTTCGGCAACTACTACGCTTCCTGGACCAAGAAGGAACCGGAGTCTCTGGGGTTCTGGGTCGCGCCGCCATCGTACAAGACGGTATATGCTCAGCTGAGCCTGTTCAACCGCTCCAACGGAGCCATCCATTTGTTCGAAACGGAAGAATTGGATAAGTTGTTCCAGGAGCTGGACCGCACAGTGCCGCCGGATGACCGCGCGGACATTCAAAATCAGATGGGCGATATTATCTTTGAGAAATACGCATACCTGCCGCTCTTCTACATCTTCATCGAGTTCGTGGCCAATCCCAACGTCATCGACACTTGGGAGTTTCCCGGTTCGGACGGTTCCAACTACGGGCACTTCGACCTGATCCGGGCCTGCCGATCAGCGGACTGGTGCTATTGACGTAGCGGCCAAACCGCCCATGGTATAAAGCTATAGAGGGTATTAGGCTATCGAGCAGGAGCGCATGTTCGTGGTTGTTTGCGGGAGATCCCGAAACATACCGGGGAGGGAATAGCCGGTGGCAGCTACCAGGCCAGCCGACGTTGGAGATCCGTCAGCCGTTGGAGTCTTGACTCCACAGGCGGTAGAGCCTTCGCGGGCACGGAGATTTTGGCAGGAGGCGAGGCGTTATCCATTGCTGCCCATTGCGGTGGTGATGATAATGCTGGTGATACCCTCGATTTTCGCGGAATTGATAGCGCCGCACGATCCGTTGGACGGGGATCTGAGGGTCAGGCTTCTGCCGCCGGCCTGGGTGGAAGGAGAATCGGAAGTCAGGAGCGTCGTAGCCCAGGTTGACCCTTCGCGGAGCGTCACCGAGGTGATGGCGAGCAATGCCGCGCGTATGGTGCGTAACGGACAGGCCACCCTGTTGGACGGCGCGACGGAGGCGGTTCCGGGAACCCGCATTGCCGCGGTGTCCAAGCCCGGTGGCGACTGGCTATATCCTCTCGGTACGGACAAGGTGGGGCGCGACATCCTGAGCCGCATCATATATGGCTCGCGAATTTCGGTAATCGTCGCGCTGATATCGATTCTCTTCGGCGGGTTGATCGGAACCGCCCTTGGGGTTACGGCCGGATACTTCGGCCATTGGCTGGACATCCTGGTGATGCGGGCGGTGGACATTTCGCTGTCCATTCCGGTGATCCTGCTTGCTCTGGTGTTGGTCACGGCGCTGGGGGCAAGCTTCGGCACCCTGATCACCGTCCTGGTGCTGCTGCTGTGGGCGCATTACGCGCGGATGTCGCGGGGCGAGTCCCTGTCGGTGCGGGTGCAGGACTTCGTGGCCCGGTCGAGGGTGGCCGGCTCGTCGCATCCCCGCATTATGGCGCGGCACATTTTCCCCAACGTGTTCAACAGCCTGGTGGTGTTGGCAACGCTTCAGGTGGGTTTCGTCATCATCCTGGAGAGCACGCTAAGCTTCCTGGGAGCGGGCATACCCCGGCCTACGCCGGCTTGGGGTCTGATGGTTGCCGACGGGCGCGAGTTGGTAACGTCGGAGAGCGGCTGGTGGGTATCGCTGTTCCCCGGTCTGGCGATAATGCTGACGGTTCTTTCGATGAACCTGCTCGGCGACTGGCTGCGGGACCGGTTGGACCCGAAACAGCGGCAGGTCTGAGCGCGAATGGAGCGCCGGGCGCGACGATCTGGCCTCTAGTGCCGCGCCGTCCAGCGTGTGGCGTGGGTCTAGCCGCTCAACCCAGGCAAATTTCCCACCGCTTTCACCCTGACCCGTGTGGCGCTGCTCGGAACGTAAGTCAGCGGCACTTCGTCAATCTCAACTATTGCTACCGATGATCGCTCCGCCCCTGCGGCTACGGCCCGTTCTATCGCCGCTGCGGAGCAGTCGGCTATCGCCTCTTCTCGCCCGACGCTCTCCAGCGAATAAACCCGCTCCACCTGACCGCCAACCTGCGCAATCGCCGCTCCAATGGCATTGGCCACGCCCGCGTGCTCCGGTCGCAGCACCTCCGACGCCCCGCTCAATTCGTGGCCCACGAGAATGCTGCCGCCGCCCACCAGCACCACGGGCAAGCCTTCGTAGCTGAGCTTCACCCGGTCAATGGCGGTTTCAACCCGGTTTTGTATCTCTGTCATGCCCCGTCGAACCAGCGCCGGTTCCAGCCTGTCGGTCAAGCCCCGGTCGCCCACCGCGGCGCGACCGGCCGCCACGGCAAGGTCCGTCGTGGTGAGCGTCTCCCCTCCGAATACCAGGGCCTCTTCCGTGAGCCGGTAACCAACGCTTTCGGGTCCGATCCGCAACGGCTCTGGCTCTACCACTGTTCCGCCGCCTAGAGGTATCGACACCATATCCGGCATCCGAAAATTGGTGCGGACGCCCGCCAGTTGTATCGCGACGGCCGCTTCGCGAGGAAACCCGTTGACCAACGCTCCCACGTCGGTCGAAGTCCCTCCAACGTCCACCACGATGCCGTCGCGCACTCCCGATAACCAGGCTGCGCCCCTCATGCTGTTGGTGGGCCCTGACGATATGGTGAGCACCGGAAAACGCCCGGCGAACTCCGCGTCCATGAGTGTGCCATCGTTTTGGCTCATGTAGAGAGGCGCTCTGATGTCCAGGGAAGCCAAAGCCTGCTCGATGCCCTGTATGGTGAGTGCGGCCAGGTCCCCCAGGCTCGCGTTCAACGTCGCCGCGTTCTCCCGTTCCAGCAGCCCCATGCGCCCATTCTCATGCGAGATGCACACCCGCATATCAGGCGCTTCTTCTTTTATTATCGCCGCCGCCTCCACCTCGTGGGCGGTGTTCACCGGGGAGAACACGCCGGAAATCGCCACCCCCTGAACGCCATGCCGCCGCATATCACCCACGGCCCGCCTCAGTTCATCACGGTCCAGTGGCGCAATCTCCCGGCCGTCGAACTCATGGCCCCCGCCGATCATGTATGTGAACCCACCCATGGCATCCCGAAGCCCGTCGGGCCAGTCCACCAATGGCGGCAGCAATTGGGTGGCCGGCAGGGCCAGCCGCACGACGGCCGTGGGCGCGAGGTTGCGCCGTTCCAACAGGGCGTTGGTGAAGTGCGTGGTTCCCACCATTACCGCGTCCACGCGCCCGCTTGCCGGAAGTTCTGCGAGCAATTCGGTGAGCGTGTGGATAATGCCGGACGTGACGTCCGCAGTCGTCGGCAGTTTGACCGCGCCAATCAAATTTACGCCGTCCATCAAAACGGCGTCCGTATTGGTGCCGCCTACATCAACACCGATAAACACGCAACGAACCCTTACACCACCAGCGGCACATATTCGGTGTCATAGCCAAACGCCCGCGGACCCGCAACGGCCAACCCTTCCGGTGTAGCCCAAAGCGCCGGCGCCGGAAACCCCAGGATGGTGACCCGCAGCCCGTATCGCATCAACTCGGTCGTGACGGGTTCCCCCAGGTCAGTGGCCACCGCGCAGATCAGGTCGGGCACGGTGCAGACGATTTCCCCGTCCCGTCTGGCCACAAGGTTTTCGTTCTGGAACTCGATGACCATGCGCTCCCCGGCGTAAGCCTCCATTCCGTCGATGGTCACCGTGCCGCGCGCGAATCCCGCCGTGGTGCGCCGGTCCAGGTCAACCACCTTTCCGCTAAACAACACCTTGCCGGGGCAGGTCTCCAAAATAGCGTGCAGCGGATCGTGCCCCTGATTTCTTGCCTGTATAACGGCATCCCCCAAACCACGCGCCAACGACAACGTGTTGGGCACCGCGGTACGGCGCACCTGCTCCGCCGTCATCGGAGCCACCGCGTAACAGGCCACGCACCCCATCTGCACGGTGATGGAGCGCGCCAGCCGCTCCGCCCACGCCGGATTTATCGTGTCTCTGACGATGACGGAATTGCCTTTTTCATCGGCGATAGCCATGGGGCAGCACGGCACCCCATAGACGAAAAAGGTCTTCATCTGGAATTCGGGAAAAGCCCGACCCATCCCGTCGGCATCCACCACCGGCAAGCCGGCCAGCGCCGCCGGAATCAGCGGCTCCACCGAGTTGCTGCCGCCGATTTCGTTGGATATGAGCGCCGTCGCCTTTTCGCCGGTGTACTCCTCGATGGCGCGCAGCGCATAATAGGACTGCAAATCCCGCACCTTTTCGATACCCACCGTGGGCGCGCCAATGCCCCCGACGCACACCACCCGGGCGTCCTCCGGCACTTCCTCCGGGGCCAGCACGGTGACCGGGCCGTATTCCTTAATGGCCTGCCGCGCCCGCAGCTGCCCGATGTAGGGATTGCCGCCGCCTCCGGTGCCGAGAATGCCGGCTCCGATGGCGATGGACTCCAGAACGTCTTCAGTCGCTTGCCACAAATCGACACGACCGGTCAGGCTGTCTCAATCTTGTCGGCCGCTTGCAAGCCAAGTTCGGCCACTGCCACTTCTCGCATTCGGAACTTTTGAACCTTGCCGGTAACGGTCATGGGGAACTCGTCCGTCAACTTGACGTAACGAGGTACCTTGTAGTGGGCGATCCGGCCCCGACAGAACTCGCGAATTTCTTCAGGGTCAATCGACGTGTCCGGTTTTGCCAACACCCACGCCATGACCTCCTCTCCGTACCGTTCGTCCGGCACTCCGATGACCTGCACGTCGGCAACTTTGGGATGCGTGTACAGGAACTCCTCGATTTCCCTGGGGTAGATGTTTTCGCCGCCCCGGATGATCATATCTTTCAGACGGCCTGTTATCCGGTAATACCCGGATTCGTCCACTGTCGCCAGGTCGCCCGTGTGCAGCCAACCGTCGGCGTCAATGGCCTCGGCGGTCTCCTCCGGCATATTGTAGTAACCCCGCATCACCATCGAGCTGCGGGTTTGCAGTTCTCCCGGTTCGCCCGGCGCGACTTCCCTGCCGTCATCCGGGTCGATCAGCCGGACCGCCACGTCTGGCAGCACCTTCCCCACCGTGGACACCCGCCGCTCAATCTCGTCGTCGGCCAGCGTCTGGGTAATCACCGGAGACGCTTCCGTCAGACCGTAGGCGATGGTAATCCTTTCCGCGCCCATTTGGTCGATCACCTGGCGCATGATCTCTATGGGACAGGGCGAGCCGGCCATGATGCCCGTGCGCAGTGAACTCAGGTCAAACCTCTCGAACTCCGGGTGCCCCAACTGGGCGATGAACATGGTCGGCACGCCGTGCAGCGCCGTGCATCGTTCCCGTTCCACCGCCTCCAGGGTTTTCAGAGGGTCAAAATACTCGGACGGCACGATCATGGCGGAACCGTGGGTGACGCACGCCAGGATCCCCAGCACGCATCCGAAACAGTGATAGAAGGGTACAGGAATGCACAGCCGGTCGGTTTCCGTGAGTTCCATGGCATCGCCGGTATGGATGGCGTTGGTCACTATATTGTCGTGGGTGAGCATGGCCCCTTTGGGGTTGCCGGTGGTCCCCGAGGTGTACTGGATGTTGATCACGTCGTCCGGGTCGCATTGCGATTGGCGGTCATGCAACTCTTGCTCGCTGACCACATCGGCCTTCACCAGGAGGTCATCCCAGCGCCACATCCCAGCCGGAGTTGAGGATTCGGTGCCATCGTGCGGCGGGATGAATACCACGTTTCGCAGGTGCGGGAAGCGCTCGCTGCGCAGTTGCCCCGGCGCGCAATCCTTCAGTTCCGGGACTTGCTCATTCACCATCGCCACGTAATCGGAACTTCGGAACTGTCCGATAAGTACCAGCGCGTTGGCTTCCGACTGCTCCAGAAGGTACGCCAGCTCATGGGTGCGGTAGGCCGGGTTGACGTTGACCAGTACGACACCGATTTTAGCGGTGGCGAATTGTGTCAGGACCCATTCGGTGTAGTTGGTTGCCCAGATCCCGACGTGGTCACCTTTCCGTAATCCGATGGACATTAGACCCCGCCCCACCCGCTCGACTGCCGCGTGAAACTCCCGGTAGGTGTATCGTTCTCCCGTGTCGGTTTTGACCAGCGCATCCAGGTCAGCGTACCGATTGGCCTGTACGTCCAAAACATCGCCGATGGCGCTGCGTTTGCCTATCCTGTTGCTCATCCTCCGACGCCTCCCTTTGCACTCGAACCGGTTCACCAAAACGCTTCGCGTGACCCATGGGTACTATCGTGATTATAGCAACCCTGCGGCTTCAAAAACCAAACCAAAACGTCTGCCACTGCCGGAGGTGGTATGAAGTTCGGATCGCCGTTACGCTTGGGGGGAGTTTCGGCCATTGGTCGCGTTCCGTATTAGGTGGTTTCCGTCCGTAGGGGCGAATGGCCATTCGCCCCTACCCGCACTAGCAACGGCATCTATGGAATCAAACCACCTAAATTGGAACGCTACCGTCTCGGCCATTCTTCCCGTTGACAGAACCCCATCGCTGGTCTACGATAATTGTTGACCTTAATGGTCGGGAATTATTAAAACTATCCGCCGGCAGGCCGCTTACCAATCGCCAGCGGAGGAGGACGGGCGCCCGATGACCACACCGGCCCAGCGCGTAATTTCCCGGGATACCACGTCTGAGGAACTCGACTCGGACTACCAGTGGGGCTTCACCATCGACATCGAAGAAGAGGCCTTTCCCAAGGGCCTCGGCGAGGATGTGGTACGCCTTATCTCTGCCAAAAAGAGAGAGCCGGAATGGATGCTGGATTGGCGCCTCAAGGCTTTTCGCTTCTGGTCCCGCCAGACCTACGCCGAACCGACTTGGGCCAACATCGAGCACCCGCCCATCGACTTCCAGGACATCCACTACTACGCCGCTCCCAAGTCCGCCGAGGACGGGCCCAAGAACCTGGAGGATGTTGATCCCGAGGTCCTCGAAGCTTTCAGCAAGCTGGGCATCCCGCTGGAGGAACAGGCCCGCCTGGCCGGCGTAGCCGTCGATGCCGTGCTGGACAGCGTTTCGGTAGCCACCACCTACCAGGAACAGCTCGAAAAAGCCGGCGTCATCTTCTGCTCCATGAGCGAGGCCGTCCAGAATCACCCCGATTTGGTGCAGAAGTATCTCGGCTCGGTGGTTCCTTACGCCGACAACTTCTACGCCACGCTGAACTCGGCGGTGTTCTCGGACGGCTCTTTCGCCTACATCCCGCCCGGCGTGCGCTGCCCCATCGAGCTGATGACCTACTTCCGCATCAACCAGGCCGACAGCGGCCAGTTCGAGCGCACGCTCATCGTGGCCGACGAGGGCGCTTACGTCAGCTACCTGGAGGGCTGCACGGCCCCCATGCGCAAGTCCACCCAACTTCACGCCGCCGTGGTTGAGTTGGTGGCCATGGAAGGCGCGGAAATCAAGTACAGCACCCTTCAGAATTGGTATCCCGGCGACCGCAACGGCGAGGGCGGCGTGTACAACTTCGTCACCAAGCGGGGCAAGTGCGCCGGCGCCGACTCCAAGATTTCCTGGACCCAGGTGGAAACCGGCTCGGCCATCACCTGGAAGTATCCCAGCGTCATCCTCCAGGGCGACAACTCGGTCGGCGAGTTTTACTCCGTGGCCCTGGTGAACAACTGGCAGCAGGCCGACACCGGCACCAAGATGATCCACGTCGGCAAGAACACCCGCAGCACCATCGTCGCCAAGGGCATCTCCGCCGGCCAGGGACAGCAGACCTATCGCGGGCTGGTGAAGATCAACCCTTCCGCCAACGGCGCGCGCAACTTTACCCAATGCGACTCCCTGCTGGTCGGCGACCAGTGCGGTGCCCACACCGTCCCCTACATCGAGGTCAAAAACCCCACTGCACAGATGGAGCACGAGGCTACCACCTCCAAAGTGTCGGATGACCAGCTCTTCTACCTCCAGCAGCGCGGTATCGGCGTCGAGGACGCCCACTTCATGATCATCAACGGGTTCTGCCGGGGCATATTCCAGGAACTCCCCTTCGAGTTCGCCATGGAGGCGTCCCAGCTGCTCAAGGTCAGCCTGGAAGGAACCGTCGGCTAGGTTCTCGCCAGAACACCTGCGCCCATCCGCCACCCACTCCAAGGAAAAAGAACAGCGTAATGACCACTGAAGCCGCTTCACCTATCCTCGAGGTCAAAGACCTCCACGTTTCCATTGACGAACAGCAAATCCTGCGCGGCGTCAACCTCACGGTTAACCCAGGCGAAGTACACGCCATCATGGGGCCCAACGGCTCCGGCAAGAGCACTCTGGCCAACACCCTGGCCGGCCGCCCCGAATACACTGTGACCGGAGGCCAGGCCGTTTACAGAGGCAGGGACCTGCTGGGCATGGAACCGGAGGATCGCGCGCGGGAAGGTGTTTTCCTGGCCTTCCAGTACCCCGTGGAGTTGCCCGGCGTGCGAGCGTGGCAGTTTCTTAAAGCAGCCGTGGACGCCAAGCGCGTCCATCTGGGCGAAGAGGAAATGGGCGCCCGCGAGTTTGACCGCCTTCTCCGCTCCAAAGTCGCGGAAGTCGAAATTGACCCGGAACTGGTTCGTCGCTCCGTGAATGAGGGTTTCTCCGGCGGCGAGAAGAAGCGCAACGAAGTTCTGCAAATGACCCTGCTGGAACCGACACTCTCCCTGCTGGACGAAACCGACTCCGGTCTCGACATCGACGCCCTGCGCATCGTCGCCGACGGCGTGAACCGCCTGCGCCGTCCCTACAACGCCACCGTGGTGGTGACCCACTACCAACGTATCCTGAGCTACATCACGCCTGACCAGGTGCATGTGCTGCTGGACGGTCGCATCGTCCGCAGCGGCGGGCCGGAGCTGGCGGAGCAGCTCGAAGCCCAGGGCTACGACTGGGTAAGGGAAGGGGTGGAAGCAGCGGGAAAATGATGCTGATCTCCCTGTACTGTTTTGGCTTGTAGAATCCGTGTGCGAGTTGCGTCATGGCATCTCTCCCTAATCCTGCCGGCCCCGTCTTGACTGACACGGATTGGACGCGGCTGTCCCCACAAACGCAAAAATACGCCGCTGCCAGCTACGAACTCATGGATAAAGCGAGAGGCTATTTGCAAGAGGGTGATTTGCGTCAGGCTTCGGAAAAAGGCTGGGGCGCCGCCGCCCAGATAGTAAAGGCCATTGCAGAGAACTGGCGGGATCACGACGTTACCCATGGCCGCCACCAAGACCTAAGAGCGCTAGTTGGCGGTTTGTCCGCCGCGGATCGTGAACCGGACCTTTTCTTGATGTTCACCGCCGCGCAAGACCTGCACGAAAATTTCTATGAGAACAATGTGCCGGAATACATAGTGAATCTAAACGTGGAACAAACTGCGGGCTTCATCGATAGAATCGTGCCCCAGCTGCGCCGTTCACGTCCTCCCCAAGGATTTCGGCAGTCGGCGTGATCTAATCTCGTTGACAGCGGTCGGAGACTACCATACCAGAGCAAACAGAATGACCACTACCGCGCCCGCGTCCATCGCGGATACCTACCCGCACTACGCCGCCGACTACGCGGCCCAGCCGTCGGACAGCCCCGATGCCCTGCTGGCCTTGCGCCGGCGCGGCTGGGACGCATTCGCTCAGCTCGGCCTGCCCACGGCGCGGCGCGGCAACGAGCCCTGGAAATACACCAACGTCGCCCCCATCGCCCGCGAAGCGTTCTCCCATCCGGCGTTGTTGTCCGTTGACCATGCTGGTCTGGTCCGGGCCGACGTCCAGTCCGCTGCTCCGTGGCAGGCGGATTGGCGCACACTGACATTCGTGGATGGCGCCTTCGCGCCGGCCCTGTCCGACGGTTCCTCTGCCGGCGCTCCCAGCCGCGTGACCGTCGCCGCGTTGCCCGATGCCGTCGGAGCCAATGGGACCGTGGCGGAAACGCTGGCCAGCCTGGCCGACCCCGATGAAGACGGTTTCGTCGCTCTCAACACCGCATTCATCCGCGACGGCGCAGCGATCATCGTGCCGCCTGGCGCAGATGCCGGCGTGGTCAACGTTGTGTACCTCTCCACCGGACGCGAGCAGCCGCGTGTCACGCATCCCCGCACCGTCATTTTCGCCGCGGCAAACTCCCGGGTCACGGTAATTGAAACATTCGTTGGCCCTGAAACCACCCGTTACCTGACCAACGCGGTGATGGAATCATCAGTCGGCGAGGGCGCCAGCGTAGAACACTACCGCCTGCTCCTGGAAGGCATGGACGCCTACCATGTCGGAACGAGTCGGGTGCATCAAAGCAAAGATTCCGCCTTTTCTTCGGTCTCCATTGCCCGCGGTGCGGCTTTGGGCCGCAACGACTTCAGCGTAACCCTGGCGGGAACCGGGGCAGCGTGTACCCTCAACGGCCTGTACCTCACCACCGGCAACCAGCACATCGATAACTACATCAACATCGACCACGCCGAGCCCTACGGCACCAGCCGCCTGTTCTACAAGGGCATCCTGGATGGCCGCTCCCGCGCCGTGTTCGGCGGGAACGTTACCGTCCGCAAGCACGCTCAAAAAACCGACGCCCAACAAACCGACAAAAACCTGCTCCTTTCCGAGCAAGCCGAGGTGGACAGCAAGCCCAGTCTGCTCATCTACGCCGACGACGTGAAATGTGGACACGGCGCAACCGCTGGTCATATCGATGCCGACACCGTGTTCTACATGCGCAGTCGCGGCCTCGATCTGCCGACCGCCAGCCGCATCCTCATCCACGCCTTTGCCCGCGAGATCATCGACACCGTAGCCCTGGAACCCCTGCGCGAGTACCTCGATGCCCAGTTCCGGGACTCCATCCCCGACGCCAACATCTCCCTGCCCATCGGAGGCCGCTCGTGACCACCACTCCGGGACACTCCCCAAGTTCCGGTCAGGACGCGCTGAACGCCATCGACGCGAAGCGCATCCGGCAGGATTTTCCCTTGCTGGACCAACTGGTCAACGGCAAGCCGTTGGTCTATCTCGACAACGCGGCCACCACGCAGAAACCGCGGGCAGTCATCGACGCCATCAGCAACTACTACCTGAATAATAACTCCAACGTTCACCGTGGCGTCCACACCCTCAGCCAGCGCGCCACCGATGACTACGAGGCCGGCCGTGAAGCCGTGCGCCGGTTCATCAACGCCCCCAGCGCCGACGAGGTAATCTACGTCCGCGGTGCCACTGAAGGGCTGAACCTGGTCGCCCACAGTTTCGGTCGCAAGTTCTTCAAGTCCGGCGACGAGGTTATCATCACGGGTATGGAGCACCACTCCAACATTGTTCCCTGGCAGATCTTGGGTAAGGAAATCGGCATTCGCCTCCGCGTCATACCCTTCACCGACGACGGAGAACTGCTGATGGACGAGTACGAAAATATGCTGAACGACCGTACCCGCCTGGTTTCGGTGGTGCATCAATCCAACGCCCTGGGCACCATCAACCCGGTTGCCTCGATTGCCGAATTGGCCCACGCCCGGGGCATCCCGGTCATGCTGGACGCCGCTCAGTCCGTGCCGCATATGCCCATCGACGTGCAGGCCTTGGGCGCAGACTTCCTGACCTTCTCCGGCCACAAGATGTACGGCCCGACCGGCATCGGCGTTCTGTGGGGCCGCGCCGACCTGCTCAACGATATGCCTCCCTACCAGTCGGGCGGAGAGATGATCAGATCCGTCACTTATGAGGAGACAATCTACAACGTCCTGCCCCATAAATTTGAAGCCGGCACTCCCGACATCGCCGGCGCCATCGGACTCGGCGCCGCGGTCGAGTATCTGGAAACGATAGGAATGAACCGGATCTCCGCCTACGAGCGCGCGCTCATGCAGTACGGTGCGGAGCGGCTCACTGACATTGAAGGCGTGCGCCTCATCGGCACCGCGCCGGAACGGGGCGGCGTCCTGTCCTTCTACATGGAGTGCGCCCACGCCCACGACATCGGCACCATCCTGGACGCCGAGGGCATCGCGGTTCGCACCGGCCACCACTGCGCGCAGCCGGTCATGGCCCGCTACCAGATACCCGCCACCGTGCGGGCATCCCTGTCCTTCTACAACACCACCGACGAAATCGATACCCTCGTCAAGGGCATTGACCGAGTGATTGAGGTATTCGGCTGATGGCTTCCGACCTGAGCGACCTTTACCAGGAAATCCTTCTGGAACACAACCGGCGTCCCCGAAACTTTCGCACGCTGGACGACCCCACCCACCAGGCCGACGGGTTCAATCCCCTCTGCGGCGACCAGATCTCGCTCCAGCTCAGAGTCGGTGAAGGAACGGTAAACGACGTGGGCTTTCAGGGCCACGGCTGCGCCATCAGTCGGGCCTCGGCTTCCCTGTTGACCCAGGCCGTCAAGGGAGCCTCGTCCACCGACGCCATGGCAATGTTTGACGAGTTCCACCGGATGCTCACCCAACCGGACGCCGAGTTGGACTATGACGTGCTGGGCGATTTGGAGATGCTGGCCGGCGTCATCGCCTACCCCACGCGGATCAAATGCGCCATCCTGGCGTGGCACACCCTGAAAGCCGCCATGGGCGGCGAGACCGTCGCCACCACCGAGTAATCCGGCCCAACTATGGGCAACCATGGCTTCCCTGCCCGATAATCCGGACGCGCTGTACGGCGACGTCATCATGGACCACTATCGCAGCCCGCGCCACCGGGCCCGCCTGCCCGTCGCGGACGTGGAAACCGAGGAGTTCAATCCGTTCTGCGGCGACCGAGCCAACCTGCAACTGCGCCTCGCGGCTCCAGGCGCCGATGATGCTCCAATCGCAGACGTCAGCGCCCTGGCCGAGGGTTGCAGCATTATCCAGGCATCCGCCTCCCTGCTGGCCGACAGTCTGCGGGGCCGCACCGTGGAGCAGGCCGCCGACCTTTCCCAGCTTTTCCGCGACCTGATGCAGGGCAAACCACTCCCGCCGATAGCCCTCGCCGAGCTGGGTGATCTGGAGGCGTTGGAAGTGGTGCGGCAATATCCGGTGCGCATTAAGTGCGCCCTATTGCCTTGGGTGGCGCTGGAAGAAGGTTTGCGTCGCCTGAACCAAGGCTGAGCCGGTTCTCGTCTAGTTCGCTGGCGGAGGTTGCTCAGCCGGCGTCAAGGCGACCCGTTTGCGCGGTACCGGTGGTCTATTTCCCTTGCAAACCTCGCAGATACGCGATGTGCCCCACGTGCTGGTACATCTCGCCGATGATCTGTCGGAACATCCCGCCCAACGACATATCGGGTCGCCGTTCCCGTGGTACGGTTGCCATGTCCTCCGGCGTTAGAGTGTTCAGATAAGCCAACGTCGCATCTCGCACCGCAGACCGGTACCGTAGGAATTCCGCCAGGTCTAGTCTGCGAAAGTTGTTGACCTGCTCGGCGGTGTGCCCAAACCCGTTGTCACGGGTCGGCAAGCCGAACTTTTCGTGCCAACCCTCGCTTTCCCACAGTTCCGTTTGGAACTGGGCAAAGAACTGGATCCACATATCCTCAACCCGCACCATGTGCCAGAGAATCCAGCCGATGGAGTTTGAGCCAGGAGCCGGCTGCCAGGCCAACTCGTCGGGCGACAGGCCGTCCAGGGCCTCCATTAAAAACCCCGTTTCCTTGTCCAGCGCGTCGGTGATGAACTCGTTGAGGGTCATGGCTACAACTCCAAACCTATGCGTTGCCCGCCGGTGTGACAGTGCGCGCTCCCATCTCCCGATCCAGCAACAACAGGGCGTCGCTCCGGCCGGCCACCTTGTCCAGGGAGGCAATCACGTCCCGAGCCGCCTTCTCTTCTTCCACCTGCTCGTTGACGAACCATTGCAACATCACCTGGCTGGCGAAATCGCCGGCGTCGGCCGCCGCCGCGTACAACTGGTTGATCAACACCGAAACGTGCTGCTCGTGGCTGAGGGTCTGCCGCATCACGTCCTCCACCGAGGCAAACTCGTTGGGCGGTTGCTCGATGGGCAGCAGCGTAACGCGGCCATCCCGGTCTTCGATGTAGGTCAGCAGCCGCATGGCGTGGTCATACTCCTCTTGGCTTTGAATCCGCATCCAGTGAGCAAACCCGGGCAGGTCCATGGAATCGCAGTAGGTGGACAT
Organism: Dehalococcoidia bacterium; assembly: GCA_965197635.1. Lineage (GTDB taxonomy): Bacteria > Chloroflexota > Dehalococcoidia > Lucifugimonadales > UBA3495 > Bin87. The sequence goes on along the minus strand of CBDANN010000007.1, from coordinate 154,839 downwards.
CGACAGATATAAATACGACGAATAGAACTCGGCGTTGATGTGGCTATTGAACGCTTCCTGTACGCTGGCGCTGACGGCCATGTTGTTTCTCCGGTTTTCGCTCTGGTTGAACTCTGGTAATTGAACTCTGGTAAAAGCAGCTGGGTCGCGATGCGAGACCACGATCGCGATTGGTCAGTCGTGCAGAAAACCCAGCACGCTGTCGAAGAAAGCGTCAGGGCGCTCCAGTTGCGGGATGTGTCCGCACTCCGGTATCACCGTCAATGTTGCGTTGGGCAGCAGGTCGCGGAAAGCCTCTCCGTATTCCGGAGGGATCACCTGGTCCGAATCGCCCCATACCACCAGCGTCGGCATGACGATACGGTGAATCCGCTTCGTCAGCCCCCGTTCCGGTATGGGCCAGGTGAACTTGGCCACCGATTGCAGCGTCTGTATGCGGTCCAGCGTGTAATCCAACCGCTCCTCTGGATCCGTCGGTTGGGCCACGGAGGCGTGGGCCAGTTCGCCCTCCGAGTCGTGCCACAGCATTTCCCGGCGTTCGTCCGGCGTCAGGATGAAGAAGTCCGCCACCGGCTTCTCCTCCAGCCACAGCCCCAGCGAATTCACCAGCACCAGCCGCGAAATGCGGTCGGGGCGGTGCGCCGCCAACTCCGCCGCGCAGAAACCCCCGTAGGAATGGCCGATGAGATGGCAACGTTCGATGCCCAGCGCGTCCAGAAATTCCTCAAAAAACTGCACCAGATCCCACAGATCGTCCAGATGGTTCAGGCCCGTGGACTGTCCTACGCCGGGATGGGCCGGCGCGTAAACGTGGTAGTCCTGGGCCAGCCGGTCAAGAAAATCCGGCCAACCAACGTACCCGCCCGCGCCGTGCAGGTAAATCAGCGGGTCGCCCGAACCGCCCTCGGCAACCTGGACGTTGAACATACCGCCGCGGACGGGAATCATCCGCTCACTGTGTGCAACCATTGGGGAACCACCTCGGTTTGATAACGAAATTGAAAGTAGGCCTTGCGGCTGCCTACCCCAACGCTGACGATAAGCCATCTAATACCATACCATAAATCGGCTCACGCCATGATTGCGCCTCGTCTATGAGAAACTTTCCGCATAGCAGGGTTGCGCGGGGGGGGGGGCTGACAGGGGTAGGTAACGGCTCAAACTGGCTTTCGCCGTAACTTGGGAAGGCGCATCAGCCTCCGGCATCTTGGTTGTGACACCACCAGATGCAGGAGACCCGCGATGCGCCTTCCCAAGGAATGCTATCAGATGCAAAAAACGATTGAAACGCATTTGCCTCACCTCTCCCAGCCACAATTGACTGGCCTGGCGCTGTGGGTTTGTGGGGCCATCCTGGCGGGCAGCGCCTGTCAGAACGCCGTGGCCTCGGCCCTCTCGCCCTGGGGCAGATGGAACAGCCTCCGGCAGTATCTCCGGGAGTGGCTCTACGACGGCAGCGACCGGAAAAGCCCCTGCCAAACCCAACTGGATGTCACTCTCTGCTTCGCGCCACTGCTGAAATGGGTTCTCTCCTGGTGGAGTTCCGAACGTCTCGCGCTGGCCATCGACCCCACGCTCAAGGGAGACCAGACCACCGCCATTGTCATCAGCGTCCTCTACCGTAGTTGCGCCATCCCCGTTGCCTGGCGCATCCACCACGCCACTCAGAAAGGCTCCTGGATGGACCCCACGGTGGAACTGCTCCAAGCCCTGGCCCCAGCGGTTCCCGAGGAAATGACCGTAATCGTGCTCTGCGACCGGGGCATCGCCAGTCCCAAGCTCTGGACACAGATACGCGCCCAGGGCTGGCATCCCTGTATGCGCTACCGGAAGAACATCACCTTCTGCGCCGACGGCGGCCAACGATTGCCCGCCTTGCGCTTCGTTTCCCGTCCCGATACCGCCTGGATTGGCCGTGGCACCGCCTTCGGTGCGCCAACCGCCCAGCGCCGTTGCACCCTGCTGGTGGTCTGGTACGCCGAGCAGGAGGAACCCTGGGTCATCCTCACCGACCTGCCGCCGGAGGAGGTCGGGGTCAGTTGGTACGCCCTGCGCTTCTGGATCGAGCTGGGCTTCAAGGCCCTCAAGAGCTTGGGCTGGAAGTGGGACAAGACCCGCCGCACCGACCCAACTCGTGTCTCCCGCCACTGGCTGGTATTGTCGGTGGCCACCCTGCTGGCCCTGGCCTACGGCACCCGGGTGGAAGACGCCCAGGACCGCCGGATTGATCCAGGTAATCTGCGGGCGCCGCCCAAGGCGCTGGCTCCCAATCATCGAGACCCTCGGACCCGTCCGGCGCGCACCGTCAGCGTGATCCGCCACGGCATCGACTGGCTCAGGCGGTTGCTGCTCAAGGGCCGCCTGTGGAGCCGTGTCTGGCTGTTGCCTGAACCCTGGCCTCAGCCCAAGCCCAACTTGGAGATTACCCACCATGTGCCACCGTAAAAACGCGTTACCTACCCCTGTCAGGGGGGGGGGGGGGCGATAGCAAAATGCCGGCGGCAAAGTAGCGGCGAAAACCCATATAACGTAGCCCGGTTGCGCTAACAACGGGGCTGCGCCGAAGCTCCGAATCAGGCAAGCGTTCCCAAAGGCCGGAGGTCGAAAATGACAAACCCGATTGCAGCCGTCATACAGGGGTTCCGCAAATATGCCGTATTCGGCGGGCGGGCCACCCGCGCCGAATATTGGTGGTGGGCGCTGTTCATCGCCATTGCCAGCGCCATTTTGAGCGTCGTTGACAACATCATTGATGCATTGGGGGGCTACGGCCCCTTTGGGACCTTGTTCAGCCTGGCAACCCTGCTGCCCGGCCTGGCCGTTACCGCCCGCCGTCTGCATGACATCGGAAAGAACGGCTGGTGGCAGTTGTCTTGGTATGCAATCCCGGCCATTGCCTGGCTCGCCGCCGGCATCATGTTCCTCATCGCCGTAGTCGTCACCTACAGCGTCCCCAAAGCTTCGGGCGGTCGGAGTTTTGACGCGGATGATGTTCCCTGGGAGTCTGTTGGAGAAGCCTTTGCCTTCCTGCCGGCTGCTATCACGTTCATAGCGGCGTTGCTCATCACGTTGGCGGTCATTGTCTGGGCGATAATCTGGATGGCGCGGCAGGGTGAAGCGGGTCAAAACCGTTTCGGCCCCGACCCGCGGGCATAGGATGCGCCGGACTACAGGGAGCTACAAGACAGTTAACCCTCCGGAATTCAGCCGGCTGGGAGCGTGAATTGTAGATCAGAGGTTGCAATGACAAGCGACATGGTTGCGATAAGTCCCGTGAGGGATACGGCCGCTATTTCCGGAGCATCTGGATTCATTGGAGGTGAGAGGATGGTCCGAGTCTTGAGGTCATGGCGCTGGCTTTGGATTGGCGGACTGGTCAGTTTGCTTCTGGCCGGCTGCACAGACCCAACGGGCGGCTGCACAGTCTCAATTGGCAACCTGGGGGACCCGGAGGGCAACCCGGAGGCCCCGGAGACCGTGGTACGGGAGGATTCTTTCCAAGTGAGCGGCTCTCCCCGGTTAGTGGTAGAGATTGAGAACGGCGACATTACGGTGCGCTCCTCGGGCGGCGCGGGAGAAGTTCGAGTAACCGCAACCATCAAGGACCCGGACCAGGTGGAATACCAGACCGGACAGAATGGCGATACGGTGTCTGTGTCAGCCGACTTTTCCAGCGGCATCATCAATGCCCAAGTCGATGTAGAAGTGGAGGTGCCGGAAAAAGCCCAACTGGAGTTGGAAACGTCAAATGGCAGAATAACCCTGAGCGATATAGACGGCAGCGTGAGCGCCAAGACTTCCAACGGCACCATCACGTTCGCCGGAAGTCTGGAGCCGGAGTCCCAAAACAGTCTGAGGACTTCCAACGGCGATGTCGATGTAACCCTGGTGAATACTCCGGGAGTAAAGTTGGACGCCGAAACCAGCCACGGCAAAATCAGCAGCGCACTGCCAATCACCATCACCGGCCGCTCCAGCGATGATCAATTGATCGGCGACATCGGCGACGGAAGCAGTTCGCTAACAATCCGAACTGGCAACGGCGACATCACCATCAAATAACAAATTGCCCGCCGCGCGCACCCGATTTCAGGATGCCTTCCATCGCTGCAACAAGGAGACGAAATGCCAAAAGCCTCCGGTAAGACAATGAAACAGCTATTCGTCGTCAGCATTCTGGCTCTGGCCGTTATGGCCTGGGCGGCCTGTGAAGAACCGGCGCCCACGCCGGAGCCGGCCGCAGCGCCGGCGACGACGCCGGCTTTGGCCCCAACGCCCTTGCCCACCCCAACTGTCGCGGCTCCAACGCCAACCCAAGCGCCCACGACTCCCAGCGCCACGGCGCCAACTCCCGCACCTACACTCACACCCATTCCTGTGCCGACGGCCGAGCCGGAGCCGGCTGCGGCCGGCGAGCGGATAGACTGGATCAAGTGCGGGACCGGGAGAGAGTGCGGGTCCATAGCAGTGCCCGCGGACTACCGGGACCCGGAGGCCGGCAGCATCAGAATCGCGCTTAGTGTCCACTGGGCCACTTCACCGGACAAGCGGATCGGGTATCTATTCGTGAATCCCGGCGGCCCGGGCGGCAGCGGTGTAGACTTGGTCGCCGTGGCCAGAAAGGGAGGGTTCAGCGATGAAATCCTTGAGCGCTTCGACATCATAGGATTCGACCCCCGCGGAGTCGAAACCGCCCCTAAAATGGTAGCAGCCTTAAAAAAGCGAGGCAGAGATCCCAGCACGGTTGGTTGGGGCTCCGAGATCGAATTCGCCTGTGGCGAACCCGGTGAGCAGCTCGCCCTGCTGGCCAGCATCGATATGCCCATCGACACCCCCGAGGAAATAGCCATCGGCGAAGCGGCGGCCAACCTGTGCATCGAGTCAATCGGGCCGGTCGGCGGCCTGGTGCACAGCGAATATGTCGCCAACGACATGGATGAAATACGCAAGGCCCTGGGCGCGGAGCAAATCTCCTATCTGGGATTCTCCTATGGCTCGGAGTTGGGAGTCTGGTATGCCACCCTCTTCCCGGATTCGGTCCGAGCAATGGCGGTTGACGGCGCCAGAAACCCGTTCCCATCCGACCCCAACCAAGCGGAACGTGCTCCCGAGCCCGAGATAGACGGAGCGGCAGCGTACGAAGCCAGGCTCGCAGCAGCCCTGGCCGCCTGCGCTGACCCGGCGTGCCCGATCTACAACGACGGCGACCCGGTGGGCTACTTCAAGCAGGCGGTTTCAAAAATAGACCTGGTCAACGCTGCGGCGAATCATCCCGAAGCAGGCTTGTTTGGGGTGATCTCGGCCACGCTCAACGAGAAGGATTGGCCTGGCCTGTGGCGGGGTCTATTCGATCTCTATGAGAGAGACGACCCGGCCATTCTAGTGAAGTACGCCAGGAAACGGTCGAAGATCACGGAACTCGGCGCAAGCTTCAACAGCCACGTCAATTGCCTGGACCAATGGGTCGTGGATCCGGAGAACGACCGCGCTGCTCGACTGGAGAAGGAAGCCGAAGCATTTGCCGATGCGTCCAAGGATAGCGAAAAATACCCCTTACTGGGGCCAATTTCCGCCACGTTACCCAAAGTCTGCACGTTCTACGACCAGTTCGCCCCCGAACCGCTGGCGGGACCCTTCGATGGAGGCGGACTGCCGATACTGGTAGTCGGCAACCGCGACGACCCACGTACTTCGTTCAGTGACTCCGAAGAGGTGGCAACGGTGGTCCTCAGCAACGGCTATCTGGTGGAGACCTCTCACTACAAACACATTGCCTATCCTCAGAACCAGTGCGTTAACGACCACATCCACCGGGCGCTGATTGACCTGGCGCTCCCCAGCGCGCGGCGGGTCTTCTGCGAGGAGGACCGTACCTTCGCGCCCGAGCCGACGCCAACCGCTACCGGAGAGCGGATAGACTGGAGCCCGTGCGGTCCTTTGGAGTGCGGGTCGATACAAGTTCCGGCGGACTACCGGGACCCGGAGGCCGGCAGCATCCGCATCGCGGTCAACGTGCACCGGGCCACGGCGCCGGAAAAACGGATCGGCTATCTATTGGTGAATCCCGGAGGGCCGGGCGGGAGCGGTCTAGAGTTGGCCTTCGGTGCTGTATTGGGAAGCTTCAGCGACGAAATCGTTGAGCGCTTCGACATCGTAGGATTCGATCCCCGCGGCGTCAATCTCTCCGATAAACTGGTTGCAGCCTTCGACGGGAAAGGAATCGACCCCAGCGTAGTGGGGGGCGGCTCCGGGCCCGAATTCGCCTGCGGCGGCCCTGGCGAGCAGTTTGCGCTGCTGACCAGCATCGACGGGACCATCGACACCGCTGAGAGGGTGTCTAAAAAGAGGGAAGGCGGGCCAGTCGGCGTAGCATGAGGCCGGTCATGGAGATGTAGATCCAGGTTTCCGTGGTTTCGCACAATGCCTCGTAGTCCTTGCTCAATCGCCGCTGCCGGTTCAGCCAACCGAAGGTGCGTTCCACTACCCAACGCCGGGGCAGCACCTGGAAGGTGTGTTGCTGTGCTGGACGGCGCACCAGTTCCAATCTCCAACCGGCCACCGTCTGGGCCCACGCCACCAGTTTGCCGCCGTACGCGCCGTCGGCCCAGATCAGTTGTAGCCGAGGGAAGCGGCCCATCAAACGCCGTAATACCAACCGCGCGCCGTCTCGATCCTGAATGTCAGCCGGATGCACCGCCACCGCCAGCAGCAGTCCCAGGGTATCTACTACGATATGGCGTTTGCGTCCCTTCACCTTCTTGCCCGCGTCGTAGCCTCTGGGCCCCCTTTTTCCGTGGTCTTTACCGACTGGCTGTCGATGATGGCCGCGCTGGGGCTGGTCTCCCGGCCCTGAGCCGGCCGCAGCATGGCGTGCAGCGTGTCGTGGGCCCGCTGCCAAGTTCCGTCCCGACGCCAGGTGCGGAAGTAATGGAACACAATGCGCCACGGCGGCAGGTCATGGGGCAGCATCCTCCAGGAGCAGCCGGTGCGCAGCACGTAGCGGATGGCGTTGACGATCTCCCGTCTCGGGTAGGTGATCGCCCGCCCGCCCGGCTTGGGCGGAGGTAACAGGGGTTCCCACAGTTGCCATTCTCGGTCGCTGAGGTCGCTGGGATAAGCTGGTCGTTCCATACCCCCACACTACGACCAACTCCTCCCTCTCTGCCTTCATGCGTCCAGACCAATTGGACCCTTTTTAGACACCCTCTTAGGAAATGGCGGCCGGCGAAGCGGCGGCCAAACTGTGCATCGAGTCCATGGGGCCGGTCGGCGCCCTGCTGGGCAGCGAGTATGTCGCCCGCGACATGGACGAAATCCGCAAGGCCCTGGGCGCGGAGCAAATCTCTTACCTCGGGGTCTCCTATGGCTCGGCGTTGGGGGTCTGGTACGCCACCCTCTTCCCCGAACAGGTCAGGGCAATGGTCGTTGACGGCGCCAGAAACCCGGTTGAACCAGCCGCCACCCAACAGGAACGCATCGCCGGGAAAGGGGAGGCAATATCAGCGGCTGCTGCCCTGCTCGAAAAGGCGCTGACGGCGTGCGCCGACCCGGAATGCCCGATCTACAACGACGGCGACCCGGTGGGCTACTACCGCCAGGCCGCCACGAAACTGGGCCTGGTCAAGTAACAGTTCAGAGTTGAGGGGAAGCGAGCAGTTGTTGGCAAGCGGAGAGAGGATTGAGACCTTGGGCTCGCCAGGTGCCGAAGATCGAGGCTAGGGTCATCTTGGTCTCGGTCCCCCGCTCCGAGCGGGTGCCACCACTGACCTTCCGGCTGATCACCACTGGGCGCAGGCTGCGCTCGGCGGCATTGTTGTCCGGTGGCACCTCCGGATGAGCCACGAAGACGAAGAGTTCCTTGATGTGGTTCTCCATGCGTCGGCACAGTTTGGCTTGTGCCGCCGACGGGTCATCCAAGAAGGGACGGCAGAGGGCCAAGAGGCGTCTTTCCAGGACCAGTTGGGCAGCGCGCCGCTGCTGCTCTGCCGGGTGGGTGAAGGCTTTGGCCTGGCAATAGAGTTGATGTATGGCATCGGCCCACTGGGACAATCGGTGATCGTCAGGGTAGAGGACGCGGAGGTCGTGGATGTCCCGTAGCAGGTGGGCCCAGCAGCGTTGTTTGGGGCCGTCATAGTGGTGGTAGGCGGCGTAGAAGTCGCTGACCAGCACGCCAGCAAACTCATCGCCCAGCACTTCATCCACCACCGCCTTACCACGGTTCCGTCGCAGGAAGTACCGCAGGTCAGGGGTGCTGAAAGTCCACACGTAGCCGTTGTGTCCGTCCTCCCGCCAGCCGGTCTCGTCGGCGTGGACCACCGGACTGCCGCGGATCCGTTCCAGAATGCCCGCCAGTTCCCGCTGCGCTTGGCCCGCCACTTTGCGCGTGGCGTCCACGATGGCCCCCAGGCTGAGGTGCAGCCCATGTACCGTGTCCAGGTACCATTGGATGGTGCGGCAAGGCAGCCGAGCCTCCCTCCTCCCGGAGCGCGGCAATCAGGCTGACAACGTTCACCCCCAGACGCTGCTGGCCCAGCGCCGCGCCCTCCAGTTGCGCTGTGGGAGTACAGCCCCGTTGGCACCGGGGACAGGTGCGGGTGATGTAAACGTGCTCGGTAACCTGCACCGGCACCTGGGGCAGATCGATCACTTCCCGAGTACGCTGGGTCCAGCCGCCGGACAACTGGGTCCCGCAGTCGGGACACTGCTCCACCACATGCTCCACCCGCTGGGTGGGCGTCATGCGGGTCCGGGCGAAACCGTGGGGCCGCGGCTTGCGGGGCTGCTTGGGCTCGGCCGGTTTCCGGTCGGCTTTGGGCTTCAGGCCCGGCATCCGTCCGGAGCCTTTGGCTTTGGCCCGCCCTTCCGGCTGGGCGATCCGCTTCTCCAGCCGTTCGATGATGGCTTGCTGCCGGAGGATGATGTCGATCAGCACATCCCGGTCGGCGGTGGTGAGGTCGATTTCATGCTTCATGGACCCAACTTGACATAAACAGGCCAAAGGCCGCCAGCCATCGACAAACAACTTTTCAGCAATTCACCTCACCAACTCTGAACAGTTACCTGGTCAACGCTGCCATGGATGATTATCCCCTGGGGGGCTACTATGGGGTGCTCTCTACCCTGTACTCTGGAGAGAAATGGCCCGACCTGTGGCAGGGCCTGTTCGAGCTCAACGAGAACGACGACCCGTCTATCCTGGTCAAGTCCGCCGAGTTCCAGTTACTTAGCGGGGGCCCCACCGCTCCGAGATTCTTCCACCACGTCAATTGCCTGGACAACTGGAGCCTGCATCCTGAGTTGGCCCGCAGCGCTCGACTGGATGACTTCGGAGTCTTTGCCGCCGCCATCGAGAAATGGTTGCCCTTGCTGGCATTAGTGGGCGCCACGAACGTGGCTAATGACGAATTGTTTTCGGAACTCTGCCCGTTTTACGACCAGTTCGCCCCCGAACCTCTCGAGGGGCCGTTCGATGGCGGCGGCGTACCGATACTGGTAGTCGGCAACCGCTCCGACCCGGCTACGCCGTTCAGTGAATCCGAAGAGCTCGCAACCGAGACGCTCAGCAACGGCTATCTGGTGGAGACCGACCACTTCAAGCACGGCGTCTATCCCGGCAACCAGTGCGTTGTCAACCACGTTCACCGAGCGCTGATTGACGGCGTGTACCCTAGCGCACGGCAGGTCTTCTGCGAGCGGGAGGACTGAGCTGCCCACGGCAATCGCTGAGCATCCGCCCGGCCCGGGGCAATCCCTCTTGCGAACCGCCCATCACGGCGCGGCGCAGGGTTATGGCGCTGGCCGGCGCCCGGCCAATGGCTCGGTACGACCGCCGTGCGCGAGCCAGCCGTCAGTGAAATTTGGCACGCGGAAGGTTTTAACTGCGCAGGACGGGGACGAACCGAACTTTTGGGAGTATAGTGCAGCCAACGCCGTCCATTTGCGGCGGTCGTTTCTCGTTGCCCGGAATCTTTGCATTGGCGGATCGTGCCGCCGATTGAATGAAGGAGGCGCCATGAAGTTCGGAATCTTCACCATCGTTCCCTATCACGAAGACTTTACACCCCCGCAGGCGCTCAATGACGCCCTGGAGCAGATAGCGTTTGCCGACCAGGCCGGCCTCGACGAAGCCTGGCTGGGCGAACACCGTTTCTCTCGCCACGGCCTGCTTTCCGGCATCTGGTCGTTCCTTGGCGCGGTGGCCGGCCGCACTCAGAATATCCGTATCGGCACCGCCGTCATCGTCCTGCCTCTGCACAACCCCGTGCTGGTCGCCGAGGAAGTTGCCATGCTGGATGTCATCAGCGGCGGCCGTTTCAACTTCGGCATCGGCGCCGGCTACCAGCAGCAGGAGTTCAACGGCGTTGGCGTGGACATCGACACCAGCCGCGAGCGGTTCCAGGAAGCCGTGGACGTTATCATCAAAGCCTGGACCGAGGAGCGGCTGACCTATCGCGGCAAGTTCACCAACGTTGACGACGTGTGGGTCCTGCCCAAGCCGGTCCAGTCGCCGCATCCTCCCTTGTTCCAGGCCGTCAGCACCAGCCCCGCCAGCGTTGACTTCGCCGCCAGCCGCAATATCCAGGTCATCACTGGCGGCCCCACCGACATCCTCGGCCAGGCCCCCCAGGTCATCCAACTGTGGCGCGACAAGATGGACGAATACGGTCATCCCCACGCCCACCTGGACCCGCCGATGTCCAAGTCCATCTACGTTGCGCCCACCATGGAGGAAGCCGAGCGCGACCCCGTCGGGCTGGAGGACTTCTCATCCCGCGTGTTGCGGTCCATTGGCAGCAGTGGCGCGCCCATCGGGATGCCCATGGACAAAAACGGCAACATCGCCAAGGGTTACGAGCACTGGGCCAACCGCCAGTCCGACCGGGACCGTCGCGACGACGTGGGCCACGCCGGCCTGCCGCCGCTGCGGGGCACTCCCGAGGTGGTCGTCGAGCGACTGAAGCAGACGCAGGAAGCCGGCATCAACCATGTCTTCGGCAACTTCGGCTTCGCCGGCCTGCCCCACCACAAGGTCATGCGGTCCATCGAGCTCTTCGCAACCGAGGTGATGCCCCACTTCCAGGAAGTCGCGGTCGCGTGACGGACCCGAGAACCTCGGTGCCGATACAGGCGCTCCCGACACCCCAACGCCGGGAGCGTCTCTCTTTGCCCGTTCTAGGTTAGCGCTTCCCGCAGCCGGCGGATGACGATGTCAATTTCGTCCTCAGTCACGTTAAGAGGGTCAACCATGAGCTCGTCTGGCGCGCGCAGTTGCTGGAGGTAGATGGGAGGGTCGCCCTGCTGCAGCGCAGCGGCCACCTGGGGCGCGGAAGGCCCCGACCAGTCCCCGCCCAGGTGCAGCACCGCGTTGGGAATCAGGTAGTCGATGCCGTCGTGCTCCAGCGTAATGTGGAGCCCGGGCACCTCGATGAGGCTATCCACCACCCGTTGGGCCAGCGAGTGATACCGCGCCATCTCAGCCGCTTCGTCCTCTTCGACGAACATGGACAGGGCGGTCACCAGACCGACGATCTCCTCCTTGGCGACTTTCGCCGAACGGCCGATGAACTGGGCCGGGCTGGCGTTGGCGACGGCCGCCTCGATCAAGTCCGCTCGCCCTGCCAAGATGCCGGTTCCCTGCGGTCCACGGACACCTTTGCCACCGCTGAATATCACCATGTCCGCCCCGTCCCGCAGGTATCGCTGCAGGTTGGATCGCGGTGGCAGCATGGACGCCGCGTCCACGATAACCGGCACGTCGTGGGCGTGGGCGACCTCGCATACCTGCGCCAACGGCATCACCCGTTTGCTGGTGAAGGGCGCGCACAGATACGCTACGGCGGCGGTGCGCTCGTTGATGGCTCCTTCCAGTTCCCAGGGATGGTTGAACAGATAGTTGCCGATCTCGACGATCTTTGCTCCGGCGGCGCGGTAAGCATGATCGTAGGGGAAGCGGTGCATGGTCTGCATGACGATTTCGTTCTTCATCCCCTCGGTATCGGGCAATCGTTGCATCTTAATCGGATCGTTGCCGGCGATGCACGCTGCCGCCTGGAGCAGCAATCCGCCGGCTGCGCCACTGCTGACCATCGCCGCCTCCGACCCGACCAAACGGGCGATCTCCTCGCCCGCCTTGCGGTTCAGCTCGTCGATGTTCACCATCACCCGGGCCGTGCCGGCCATCTGCTCCAGCACTTCAGGCCTCGTTCGGGATCCGCCCAACCGGGTGACCGAGCCGGATGCGTTGATGATGGGGGTAACGCCCAGGCTGCGATAGGCGTATTCGGCGTCCGTAATGCTCTGCTGATTCAAGGGAGCCTCCTTCAGGCGACCAACGGCGGTTGCGGTGCATTATAGCAAGGGTATGGTTTGCTGATGGGCACTCGACACGGCGCATGGTTATGGTCAACGACGTGTTGTCAGTGGCTTTGGTTTGACATCGATTTACAGGATGGACGGGATATTGGGTTGCGAGTGGGTTGAATGGCCGTTGCGCCACAACTCGCCACGCGCTAGGATTCCGGGAATTCCCGCTCCCGATCACCGCCACCGGAGGGAACCGATGCCGCGCCATACCGAACCCAGCGCCAACAATGCCCTGGGCAGCCTGCTGCAAACGATGCTGGGTAAAGCAACGGTGCGCTCCGAGAACACCCAAATGATCGAGGATCACCCCGGCCTGCGTCCGGACATCGTGATAACTGCCCCGGGCCGCTCGCCGGTGGTGGTTGAATCGGAATACTTGCCGCCGGCAACGGTAGAGGATGAGGCCCGCAGCCGCCTGGGGCTGAAAGTGACCACCGGCGGCGGCGTCATCGAAGCCGCTATCGCCCTGCGTTATCCTGCCGACGTCGGTGACGCCGACGACCTGCATACGGCCGTTGCCGCCGCTGCGGTGGACTACTGCGTATTCACCAAGGAACGCGACGCTGTGGCACGCTTCCCTCAATCTGGCTGGCTCCACGGCTCCATTGCCGACCTGGCCGACCTGGCCCGGCTGGTGTCAGTTCCCCAGAACGCCGTTGACGACGCCACCAACTTCCTGCAGGAGGGCATCAACGACGCAGCCGATATCCTAGAGGAACTGGATACGCTGCGCCCCGCCGTCACCCGCGAGATAGCCGGCCTGCTGGGTATGGACAACGTGCCCCAGACCCGGCGGATGGCCGGTGCAATCATCGCCAACGCCCTGGTGTTTCACGAGCGTATCGCCGGAATGCACGACGGCATCAAGCCGCTGAACCTAGTGTGCGGTGACGATGTTCCCAACCCGCAGGACGAAACTCTGGCGGCGTGGACCGCCATCCTGGAGATTAACTACTACCCGATTTTCGCCATCGGCCGGGACATGCTGTCGCAGCTTCCGGCGGAGTACGCTCTTAACGTGCTGCGCCGGTTGCGGCACACCGCCGTCAGCGTCAACGGGACGGGCGTGGACAATGCCCATGACCTGACCGGGCGCGTGTTTCAACGGCTGATTTCCGACCGCAAGTATCTGGCCACCTTTTACACCCTGCCGGCCTCCGCGGCGCTGCTGGCCCGCCTGGCGGTGGCCAAGATGGCAGGCGTTGACTGGGGCGACGCTGAGGCTATCGGCAGGCTGCGGATTGGGGACTTCGCGTGCGGCACCGGCGCGCTGCTGTCGGCGGTGTACGAGCAGGTAGCCGCCCGCCACGAGCGGGCCGGCGGCGACCCGGAGGCCATCCATACGGCGATGATGGAGGAAGCGCTGTACGGCTGCGACGTGATGCCCTCGGCGATTCACATCACGGGCTCCACGCTTTCGGGGATGCAGCCCAACATCGGGTTTGGCAACTCACGCCTCTACACGATGCCCTACGGCCGGCAGGACGACGGCAGTGTGAGCATCGGGTCGCTGGAGCTGCTGCAATCGTCGTCGGTGATAACGCTGTTCAACACGAGCGACCCGGCCCTGCGCACGGGGAGCGCCGGCGAGGAAACGACGGCACAGGTCAACGCGGAGATACCAGACGCCGGCTTTGACCTGGTGATAATGAACCCGCCGTTTACGCGGGCCGGTTCGGATTGGGAAGGAAGCAGTCGTGATGAGGATTACGTTAAACAGTTTCGAGGATTGGCCACCAACCTCGACACACAGAAAGAAATGGCTAAACAACTGAGCCGATTTACCAGGGGCACCTGCTATCACGGATACGCAGGTATAGCGTCGGCCTTTGTGGCGCTGGCTGATAAGAAACTTAAACCAGGCGGCGTTCTGGCCCTGGTCCTGCCACTCTCTGCGGCTGCCGGCGTTTCCTGGCAAGGCGTAAGAGAAATGATGGCGCAAAACTATATGGACGCAGAGGTCTTGAGCATTGCTGCCAATGGCTACGGTATGTCTTTTTCTTCTGACACCGGCATGGCCGAATGTCTTGTCATCGCCCGCAAACGCCTGGTGAGCGAAGTTCATGCTTCTCGCGCTCGATTCACCTCGCTAAGTCATCGCCCGCAAGGATTCAATCAAGCTGCTGCTATGGCTAACGTTATGTCTGGGAAAGTGCATATGCGCCATATTGAGGATGGCCCTTATGGTGGCACCGGTTTGCTGGTAGGGAGTGACAAAATTGGGGAGATGCTAGACACGCCACAACGCGACGATGACGACAAATGGGGTTCCGTTCGCTTACTGGACGCTTCGCTAGCCCAAACTGCCTACGCCCTGGTCCAATCCCAGTTGCGGCTGCCAGGGAGCCCTGATCCTCTAGTTTTGCTCGTGTTGCCGTTGGACGGGATCGGCAAACACGGTTGGCACGACATCAACATCGCGGGATCAAAAGCGCCTTTCACCAAGACTGTGGCTAGCCCGACAGCAACCTATCCCTGTTTGTGGAGCCACGATGCAAAGAGTGAGACGCGAATAATTTGCGCCCCTGATTCCCAGTTAGCGGTTAGACCAGGAATGGAAGAAAAGGCTGCTGTGGTCTGGGCAACCGCCAGTCGCACACACTTGAATCGTGATTTCAGGTTCAATTCCCAGCCGCTTGCTGTGGCATTTACAGATAGCGAAAGCATAGGCGGCCGGGCTTGGCCTAACGTCGTATTCATAAACCCGATATTTGACCATGCCTTTGCAGTGTGGGGAAATTCCACTTTGGGTTTGTTAGCATTTTGGTGGCACGCCAGCCGACAGCAACCGGGCCGGGGCATAATCACCATACGCCAGGCTGAAACTCTGCCCGTGCTGGACTTTCGCGCGCTGAGCGATGGGCAGCTTGCTACAGCCGAGGGCATTTTTGAGGAGTTCCGGGAGCTGGAGTTGATGCCGGCGTACCTGGCGGACGCCGATCCCAACCGGGCGTTGTTGGACCGGCGGGTGGTCTGCGACCTGCTGGGTTTCGACGAAGAGGTGTACCGAGGCATGCGGCGTCTGGCGCAGAAGTGGTGCGCCGAGCCGTCGGTCCACGGCGGGAAAGCCCGGCCCAGGGATGCGGGGTTCGTGGTGTGAATGGGTTGCAGG
The DNA here is from genome assembly GCA_965197635.1 of Dehalococcoidia bacterium. GTDB lineage: Bacteria > Chloroflexota > Dehalococcoidia > Lucifugimonadales > UBA3495 > Bin87. The sequence continues at coordinate 139,364 of CBDANN010000007.1, read as the reverse complement.
ATAGGGGATGACGGTTGGTTTTACATCAATGGACAGGATGGACGGGATTTTTGGCTTTCTGGATTCCCGCTTTCGCAGGAATGACGGTGGGTTGGCGGGAGTGTCGGCGGGCTGGCGGGGATGACGGTTGGTTGGCGGGAGGGTTGCGGGGTGGGCTGTGGTAACATTCTCGCACCGTAGAAAACAAACTTGGAGGTACCAGCGGGACCACAGCCGACCGTCTCAACGTCATCCCACTGGGCGAAGCCATGTTCACCCAAAGGGCCATTCGCCGTTTCCGGAAAGACCCGATCCCCGCCAACGTGATGGAAGACATCATGCAGGCCACCATCCGCGCCCCCAACGGCGGCAACAACCAGGGATGGCACTTCATCGTCGTGCAGAACGAAGAGATGCGCCAAAAGCTGGGAGACCTGTATCACGAGGCTTGGTGGGCCAAGCGCGCCGACGCCGGCATCATGGGCCCCCAGGACATTCCGCCCGGCCCCGGTTCCATGCGCTCGGCGATGCGCCTTGCCAACGAAATCGGCGACGCGCCGGTGATGGTGCTGGTGTGCGCCACGTCCAAAGGAGCCCAGGCCGCCGGTTCGGTGATCCCCGCGGCCCAGAATATGCTGTTGGCCGCCCGCGCTTTCGGCATCGGCGGCACCATCGCCACCCTGCACGCGGTGGTGGAGGAACGCGTACACACCCTGTTTGACATACCCGACGACGCGCAGGTGGTTTACTGTATGCCCCTCGGCTATCCCCGGGGCAATTTCGGGCCGGTGACCCGCAAACCCCTGAACGAAGTGTGCTCCTACGACCGCTGGGGCGCGCCACCGGACTAGACCGGCACATCAACGCCAATGAATGGGGCGGGCTGCAAAACCCGCCCCTTTTTGACGCTTATGCCGAGTCCTCTACCGCGTCCTTTGGTAGCGATAATCGCTGGCCGATCCGCGCTCCGGCGTCGCGGTCGGATTGTTAGGCAGGTATGCGTAGTTGGGATCCACACCGACCTTCGGAGCCAGCGTGTTGCGTAGCACCCCGATGTTCTCCACCTCCAGCTCCACCGTGTCGCCAGGTTCCAGCCAGCGGGAGGTTTCGTAGCCCTTGCGAATGGATTCCCTTACCGAGCCGCCGCCCACGGTGCCGCTGCCGATAACGTCGCCGGGGGCAATGCGGCTGTCCTTGGCGGCCCGCTCGATGATCTCGCCCCAGCTGTACCAGGCGTTGACCGCTTCGCCGTTCCGCAGCCAGTCGTCCCCGTTCACCCGCGCGTGACACTTGAGGTCCAGCCGGCCGTCTTTGATGTGTGGCATCATCTCGTCGGTGGTCACCACCCACGGCCCGATGGATGACGCCGAGTCCTTGCCCTTGGCCGGCCCGAGGCCGAAGGTCATCTCGTCGAACTGCAAGTCGCGGGCGCTCCAGTCGTTGAAGATGCAGAACCCCGCCACGTATTGCAGCGCCTCGGACGCCGGCACGTTGGTCCCGGCGCGCCCGATGATGCAGCCGATCTCCAGCTCATAGTCCAGCTGTTCCGATGCCGCGGGATAGGGCACAACTTCATCCGGTCCGTAGATGACCAGCGGATTGGAGAAGTAGAAAACCGGCATTCGATACCAGACCGGATCGATTTCCCGCGTGCCCTGGGAAGTGGCGTGTTCTTCGTAGGCGATGCAGTCCCGCACCGTCGGCGGCTGCAGAATCGGGGAACGCAGTCGGACGTCGGCCAGCGCCACGGCGGGAGCGGCCACATTGCTGGCCAGCGCGTCGCCCACGCGGTCGATGGCGGCATCGCCGGTATCCAGCAGGGCGCGCACGTCGGCCAGCGGGCGGTCGGAGCCGATGAGCGCGGCCACGTCCACCACGGCGTCATCTTGCAGTACTCCGCAGCGGGGGCCGGTTCCGTTGTCGTAGGTGAGAAGTTTCATCGTCGTAGTTCCTCTTCTGTTGCGTCTTTTGGTTCAGGTGGAGTCGGGATAGCCCGCCAGCCTGGCGGCGTCGCTGATGTAATCGGCCGTCCGGCGGATGCGCCGCTCCACTTCGTCGAATGGCTCGCAGAGCCCCAAATAGAAGCAATCGCCATGCAGTGTGCTCTGCCTGGAGTGAAAGCGTCTGCGTAGGGCGCGGAATACCTGGTCTTCCGTGGCCAGCCTCACCAGCCCGCTGGCGGTATCGGAGGATATTTCCGGCTCAGTTCCCGTTCGCGCCAGAATCAGCGCGTCGGTGGCGCGCTTGGTGGCGCACCACGCCTTTTCCGCAGCGTCGCGGATGTCGCCGGCTTCCAGCAGCCGCAGCGCCTCAACATGAACGGCGCGAGCGTCGGCGAAGATGGCGGGAACGCGATCAGTAGTTACCATGGGGTTCGCTGCTCCTGTTAGGTAGCGTCGCTTTGGTCAGGCAACGTCGGAATAGCCGGCCAGCCTCGCGGCGTCGCTGATGTAGTCGGCAGTCTGGCGTATGCGGCGTTCCACCTCGTCCATTGGTTCGCAGACTCCCAGGTAAAAGCAGGCACCGTGCAGATGACCTTGCCTGGAATAGAAGCGGCCAACCAGCGTGTTGACAGCGCTATCGGCTGCGGCCAGCCTGAGCAGGCCACGTGAGGTATCTGGGGAAAATTGAACTTCCTGGCCCGTCCGCGCTAGGATCAGGGCGTCGGTGGCTCGCTTGGTGGCGCACCACGCCTTTTCAGCAGCGTCGCGGATGTCGCCGGCATCCAGTAGCCGCAGGGCGTCAGCGTGGAGGTTGCGGGCGTCGGCGAAGATGGCGGAAACTCGGTCGGTAGTGACCACGTAGTTTTACTGATCCATGCGCCCTTGTGCGAACACGCTGGCGGCTCCGTAGTGCCAGTTGATTTTGGTCGTGGTCTCAAACTTGCGGAGCTGGCAGCCTGGCGCATTGGGCGGCTTGATTGCATTGTAAATCACGTGCCGAGAGCTTTTCACCTGATTGGTCAGTGCGCAGAACAGGCTCACGTAGTCCTTGCCGCCGAAGAACACCACCGGCTGGGTGGTGTCGGATGGCAACATACGAAAATCATCATAGGAGTCTTGCTTGCCGCGGCGCTTGTGCTTGTCAACATTTTCGGCAGTGCTGAACGTAATGTCATAGGCCGGAGTCAAAAAATCCGCCCGCAGCAAGCCCCAGCCCGCCGAAAGGATGTAAAGGCCATCCGGCCCGTACTTACGGTAAAGCAGTTCGTAGGTCGGGTTTTGGTAGAGCCGCCAGGCCGGCAACAATCCCAACGGGTTGTCCGCCACCTGTTCCTGGTTGTACCGCAGCAGATCTTTCCGCCATGAAAGGCCGTTGTCCGCCCGGTCGTCAGGGCGGGTATAGACGTAGCCGGGAGTAGCCGGGGCCAGATCAGGCTCGGCGACGAACATCACCTTGCGCCCGTCACCGCATCGGAGATGGCCGGCGTCCGGTCGCTTGCTGGCGGCGCACTGTATGACCACAATGCTATCGTCCATAACCTACGACCTCCATTCGCTCAATCAACTTTTGCATAGTATCCAAAAATGCCGCGTCATAGTCGTCATCAACGTGGTTGGAGTTCCAAAGTCCGGACAGCCTGACGCGCTCCCGGTCACTGTATTGACCCAGCCAGCCCGGCGATGGCGAGTCAATCGGAGTTTTTCCATAGTTGCTGAGCAGTCCTATGGAGTTGCGTTCGATGTACCCCCGCAGGCTGTTTGGACCCGGTTCGTCCTCAACTGCCAGCCACAGGAAGGGCATATTGCAGATGGTGGCGCATACTGCCCTCTCCATAGGCCGCTCGCTTTCTCTAACCACGCTGGGAGCATTGTTGCCTTGTCCCCAGCGTGGAAAAACCCAGCCATCTCGCTGAATGAGAGCCGCCCCGACAATCAACCGGAATATGGATCCCCGATGATTGCCTCCGCTGCCATTGGCATTGCCTCGATGCTGCGAAAGCCGGTTCCAAAGCGTGGCTTTAGCGCCGGCTTTCAGCGCATGGGTTCCCACCCGCACGATGCGGGAGCCGTTTCCGGTATCGGTGCGAACTTGGCCTGCCTCTTGGAAGAAATAGACACCACTCCGAGGCCAGCTCATGCGCCCGGAGCACTCCGACAACCGGCGCGCGCCACCGAGATTGCGTTCCAATTGGGCTAGCAGTTCGTAAAACTGCCTCAGGTGATATACGCGCTGGTCACTCATAGGGGGCCTCTCTCCCTTTCCAAGAGGATCAGTGCATCGGCGAAAAACTGGCCGGCACCATGATCTTGTTTTCCTGGCTCACCCGACCCGGCGCTCCCGACGGCCACTGCGGGATCTTGCTGGCGGCGGCGCGGACTTCGGCCCGGTGGTTCAGGTCCTGGTAGGGCCAGACGTGCATCCACTTATTCAGGTCGCCGAACTCGGTGAACATGCCGGCGGCCAAGGGGGAGAACTCTTCGCGGTAGGGCAGCGAATCTTCCCAGCGGCGCAGCAGTTCGGGCATGGAACCGTTCTCGTAGGTATAGACGCGCATCTCGTAGATGTTGCCCAGAGCCTGGTCGCCGCCCATGGGCCGCATGAAGGGCGCCGGGTTCCAGATTTCCGCGTTCATGTTCAGGATGTTGCCGGGCGTAATCTTCGGCGGCCAGTTGGGGTCTTGGGATGCCTCGCCACGGATGCGGTTCCGCTCCTCCACGCTCTCGTAACCCCAAACGTGGATAATCTGGTTCAACGGCCCGATCTCGGTATGCCAGAAAGCGGCGATGGGCGAATACTTCTCCCGGTGTGGCAGCGCCTCCGCAAAGGCTTCTTCCGCCTGTGGAACCGCCCCAGGCTTCAAATCATAGGTGCGAACTTCGTAAATCATCATCCTCTCCCGGGGCGAGAACCCCGTCCGGTTGGGTATAAAACCGTAAACACGCCGCAAGTTTAGCAACCGCTCGGAGCGGCGGCAACCGGGACCTGCTCCGTAGGGTGACCGATTTCGTTGCCAACGACCCGTCACAACTCCATTGGCATCGAATTGACTGCAACGGACAGCGGGTTGAGGCGGGCCAATGGTACAATCGACACGGCAAACGCGACCGAGAGGCTTAACATGTCAATGTTCAAAGTAGATGTCGCCGTAGGAAATCTGGACGGTGGAGATTTGGCGCCGGTGCAGCCCGTTGTCGACACCGGCGCGGCGCATTCCATGCTGCCGGCATCGTTGATGACGCAACATAGCGTCGAACCCCGCCAAGAGCTGGGCTTCGTGCTGGCGGACAGTAGCCGTGTGCGATACGGCTTCGGCTTCGCTCGCTTCAGCATAGATGGAGACGAACGCCCTTGCCCAGTCATATTCGGGCCGGAAGGGCACTACCTCCTGGGCGCGTCAACGTTGGAAGCATATAACTTGGTGGTGGATCCAGTTGGCGAACAATTGCTTCCCGCCGAGTGGTTGTCACTCGGTTGGGGTGGCTAGACGCACCCGAACCGATACCAGCGATTTCAGCGGCGCGCACCCATCCGACTCCGAGGGTTCGCCGGCCCTCTATCCCAAATGGTTCCATTCGGTTCGTCGCGTGACGATCCCGGGGTCTGTGGCATCGGTCGTATTCGGGGAACACGCCCAAAACCGCAACCGCGTTTTTTGACACTCAAGCCCGTTAGCGGTAGCATATTTCCACAGCGTTTTCGCTTAGTCTCACCGTGGCCCAACCCTGCCTCTGCAACCGGATTGCTCGCGTTTCTATCCGGCGCGCAATTGGCCACTACGCTGCGTATCATTCGACCTGCTTAGCGACGGCAGGCGACCAAAACCGTCGCCCATTGTACCCAGCCCTTCGGGAGAAATATCTTGACTAGCCCGACTGCCCAGCCCACGCTGTCCGGCCCCGCCATCGTCCCTGATTTCGAAGCCGCGCTAACCCGCCTGTGCGCCATAGCGCGAAAGGGTCTGCGCGCCGACAGTCCTCTGTACAACCCTTCCGAAGAGTGGATCGTCGGCAGGATGCCCATCTTTCAGGACCTGCCGGCCGATCAGCAGTCCGCGCTATTGGAGCAAGCCCAAGCCTTGGAGTCGGAGGCCACCGAAGCCAACGCCGCCGGTCGCGCTGCCAGCAAGGTATGGCCCGAAACCGTGTTCCGCCTGGACAACGGCGGCCTGGCTTTCTTCAGCCAGTTGGGCGTGGTCCGCCGGCCCGACCTGACGCAGTACTTCGTGGAAGGTTTCACCCGCAACCGCGATGCCCTGGCCTTCTCCGAGGACAACCAGCGTCTCTTTACCCAGATATTCCATCGAGTCTGCGATAAGATGGAGGCCCACTTCGCCAGCCTGGATCCCGATATGGACAAAGGCATCGTGCAGACCGACCGGCAGATATGCGACGCTCCCGGTCGGTCTTTTCATGCGCGGCAGTTGTTGTTTGGCACCCGCTATATGCAGGCCCCCTATATGTGGCGGCGCCTCACCTTCGACCTGCCCCAGGACCAATGGCAGGAACCGCCCGATATTCTGGAGGTGTCGGTCCCCCATTGGATGGACGACCTGGAACTGGAAGACGACCTGAAGACCCAGTTGCGCGACGTCGGCATCACCCAGTTGGTTTTCAAGGCTCCCACCCGTGGCCTCTCCCTCCACTTCGGCTTTGACTACGTTGGTGAGCACAAGATGGGCCCGCTGTCCATCGCCATGCACCAGGTCAAGCAGAAGAACGGCCTGGCCGTGCAGGCCGCCCTCAGCATGGCCCGCGCCCGCAAGCTGGACGGCGACGTCGCCAACACTGCCCTGGTCACCGTCGGCCCGTCCCTCCACGGCAAGAGCACCCTCACCATCATGGTGGAGCTTGCCAACAGCGAGCTGGCCGGCGTCCTCAACCTGCCTACCGACCCCGAGGAAGGGGTCTATCCCATGAACGACGACATCGTGCTGCTGCAACCGCTGGACGACCCGATCCCCAGCAACCGCGGCGGACGGGGTGCCATGATATCCCACGCTATCGACGGCACCGAAAACAACTTCTACGCCGTGCCCTTCGGCTTGACCCGCGACGACGACCCCATCACCTACGACGTGCTGCGCGGCGCGCCCGGCGTGACGTCGCCCGATGAAACGCTGGAAAATGTCCCCGTCCACGTGGTTAGCCAGGAACCCAACTACCTCGAAAACCCCGTCCGCAACATGAGGATGATCCTCTCCCGTCATGGCCTTCTGCAGCGCAAAGGCGCGGCCGGCCTGATCTCCAAGATCACCGGTGGCCGCCTCAACGATTCAGTCCACGTCCCCATGGAGAGCACCGACCGCGTCTTCTGGCAGGAGGTGATGCGCCAGAATACGGTGATACCCCCGCTGCGTCGCCTCAGCTTGGAACAGTACATCCGCGTCCTCATGTACGGCGAAGCCGTGCAGATGGGCGCCGCCATCGGCGCAATCGGCCGTCCCTACGTGGAGTACTTCTCCGACCCCTTCATCATCGGCCTGGAAGACGAAAACGCCAACCTGCTCTACCACGTCCTGCAGCAACTGGCCTGGGGCGGGATGCCCCAGGAGTATTACGCCTTCAACACGGGCGGCGTCGGCGCTGACAGCAACGAAGAAGCGTCCGGCTCCCGGTACCTGAAGATTCCCCGGGAGCTTACGATGATGCTCCAGGAGGCCCTGCTGCGCAACGCCGTCAAATTCGAGTACGACGGGTTGCTCCGTTCCGAAGTGGCCGTCGCCATCCTGGACGCCAACAGCGACGAGGTGGTTGACCTGCGTGAGAAGTGGCTGCCCGTCAACATCTACGGCGAAGCAGACTACGCCAATCGCGTCATCGACCTGATGCGCCGGCGATACTACGGCCGCGACCAGCAGGACAAAGCCGGTATTCTGCGCTACACCAAGGTTGTCAGCGCCATCCTGGACATCAGCGACATACCTTCGCCCACCAACGAGCGGGAACTGTCGTGGCTCCTGTCGTTCTACTGGTCTTTGGACCAAGCCTACGAAACGCTGGCGGAAACGGCCGCCCGCCGCTCGGAGGGTATGCGACCGGTGGCCTACCAACTCCGCGAACTCCAGCGCAAGTACCAAAAGGGTGTGGAATTCGGATTGTCCATCGGCACCGATGGCCGGCGGAGCCTCGCGGAGTTGGGATTGTAACCTGGGTGATCAGCGGAATGGTCGAGACGGAATTGGTCATCACTTTGAAGCACGATTAATACCGGGATAACGATAACAGCCCAATTCGGACGAGTGAAAATGCCGGACAACAACATTCAAATCCTCGGTGCAGTACCCGCTCAATACGCTGAAATCCTCACCGATGACGCGTTGGAATTCGTTGCTGAACTGCATCGCAATTTCGATACTACCCGACGGCGGTTGATGCAGGCTCGCGCCCGCCGGCAGGCCGAAATCAACGCCGGCGCGACACCGGACTTCCTGATCGAAACCCGCAGCGTGCGGGAGGGCGACTGGCGCGTCCATCCGGCTCCGGCTGACCTGACCAATCGCCGCGTGGAGATAACCGGCCCGTCTTCCAACCGCCGCATGGTCATCAACGCCCTGAACTGCGGGGCGCAGGTCTATATGACCGATTTCGAGGACGCCCATTCCCCAGCCTGGGTGCCCACGCTGGACGGCCAGCTCAACGTCCGCGATGCCTACCGTCGCACCATCAGCGATGAAGCCGCCGACGGGCGGCAATATCGCCTTAATGACGAACTGGCCACCCTGTGTGTCCGGCCCCGTGGACTGCACCTGATGGAGCGCCACGTCCTGGTCGACGGCGAACCCGTTGCCGGAAGCTTCTTCGATTTCGGTCTCACCGCCTTCCACAACCATATTGCTCAGCAGAGCCACGGAACCGGGCCATACTACTACCTGCCCAAGTTGCAGTCGCACTTGGAAGCCCGCCTCTGGAACGACGTTTTCAAATACGCCGAGGAACGCTTGGGTATCCCCCAGGGAACCATCAGCCCCACCGTCCTCGTCGAGCACATCCTGGCCGCCTTCGAGATGGAGGAGATCCTGTACGAACTGCGGGAACGGCCCGCCGGTTTGAACCTGGGTCGCTGGGACTACATCTTCAGCGTTATCAAGGTGTTCAACAGGCGCGCCGATATGGTCTTCCCCGACCGTGCGCAGGTCACCATGGCCACCCACTTCCTGACCTCGGCGGCCCAGCTGCTGGTCAACACCTGCCACCGACGCGGCGCTCACGCATTGGGAGGCATGTCCGCCTTCATCCCCCGCCGCGACGACGCGACAGCCAACGAAGCCGCCTTCGCCCAGGTCCGGTCCGACAAGCAGCGCGAGGCCGACCAGGGCTTCGACGGCGCATGGATCGCCCATCCAGGCTTGGTTGAACCCGTCCAGGACGTGTTCCAGTCCGCATTTTCCACCGACAACCAACTCTCCGTAATACCTGAAGTCCGCATCGCCCCTGACGATTTGCTCGCCGTCCCTGAGGGCCAGATCACCGAAGCCGGCCTCCGCAACAACGTCAGCGTGGCTCTCCAGTACATCGACGCCTGGACGCGAGGCAACGGCGCCGTCGCCATCTACGGCCTAATGGAAGATGCCGCCACCGCCGAGATCTCCCGCTCCCAACTCTGGCAGTGGCTGAATCACGGTGCCAGCCTGGAGGATGGCCGTCCCATCACTGCTGAGCTCTATCGTCAGGTGCGGGCGCAAGAAGCGGCGGCCCTGGTGGGACAGCGTGGACAGCAGAACGCCGGAGCGCTGGACAAAGCCGTAGAGCTTCTCGACGAAATCGTCCTGTCCGACGACTTCATAGAATTCCTGACTCTGCCCGGTTACCGCTACCTGGACTAGGCGATGATGACCGATATGGCTATTGCCACCACCCTCAAAGATGCCGCCGCCATCGCAGACGCGGACGAGTTCTACTTTGACCTGCCGCATCCGCTGTGGGTCAATATCCGGCCCATCTTGGAATCGGTGGCTGGGAAGCTCACTGACGAAGAGATTGACCAGTGGTTCGTCGAGTTCCACGAGCTCAACGAGGGGCGCGGCTTTACTCTGGAATTGACCGCAGAAGGGGAATTGGTGATAAGTCCTATGGTGAATCGTGGCGGCGGAAGGGCCGAATTCAGACTGGCAAACGCTCTCGGGAATTGGGAAGACGAATTCGGCGGCGAAGCCTACGGATCCGATGCCAATATGCGCCTGCCCGACGGCTCCCGGATACGGCCCGATGCGCTGTGGCTGTCGCCGGAGCAGGTGGCCGCGCTCCCTCCCGTGTCCGACGATAAGGCCATCACAGTTTGCCCAGCGTTTGTTGCCGAAATTATGTCGGGTACCGACCGCTTGCCTCCCTTGCAGCGCAAGATGGAACGCTACCTTGCCAATGGCGCCCAACTCGGCTGGCTCATTGATCCCTACCGCCGGCGGGTGTACGTCTATCGCCCTGATGTGGATGTTGAGATATTGGAAGACCCAGAGACGGTCAGCGGCGAGACGGTGCTGCCGGGTTTTGTGTTTGAGGTGCGGCGGCGGATTTTCGCGTTACATGATACTGCTGAGGGATAGACGCCATGGCAACCAATGTCGCTCTCAAAGATATTGCCGCCGTTGACGACCCTGACGATTTTGACCTGCCCCATCCGCTATCGGTGAATATCCGGCCCATCCTGGAATCGGTGGCCGGCAAGCTTACCGAGGACGAAATTGACCAGTGGTTCGTCGGATTCGAGCAAGCCAACGAGGGACGCGGTTTCTATCTGGAATTGACCGCAGAGGGGGAGTTGGTAATCAATCCCATGGTAAATCGAAAAGGCTCGTACTCCGAAGGCCAGCTTTTCACCAGGTTGCTCTTGTGGACTGAATCGAGTGGGGGCGAAGCGCATGGCTCCAACGCCAATATGCGCCTGCCCGACGGTTCGCGGATACGCCCCGATGCCCTGTGGCTGTCGCCGGAGCAGGTGGCCGAGATGCCACCCATTGCCGACGATAGAGCCATCACCGTTTGCCCGGCATTTGTCGCGGAAATAATGTCGGGCACCGACCGCTTGCCTCCCTTGCAGCGCAAGATGGAACGCTACCTTGCCAACGGCGCCCAACTCGGCTGGCTCATTGATCCTTACCGACGGCGGGTGTACGTCTATCGCCCTGATGTGGACGTTGAGATATTGGAAGACCCAGAGACGGCCAGCGGCGAGCCGGCGCTGCCGGGTTTTGTGTTTGAGGTGCGGCGGCGGATTTTCGCGTTACATGATACTGCTGAGGGATAGACGCCATGGCAACCAATGTCGCTCTCAAAGATATTGCCGCCGTTGACGACCCTGACGATTTTGACCTGCCCCATCCGCTATCGGTGAATATCCGGCCCATCCTGGAATCGGTGGCCGGCAAGCTTACCGAGGACGAAATTGACCAGTGGTTCGTCGGATTCGAGCAAGCCAACGAGGGACGCGGTTTCTATCTGGAATTGACCGCAGAGGGGGAGTTGGTAATCAATCCCATGGTAAATCGAAAAGGCTCGTACTCCGAAGGCCAGCTTTTCACCAGGTTGCTCTTGTGGACTGAATCGAGTGGGGGCGAAGCGCATGGCTCCAACGCCAATATGCGCCTGCCCGACGGTTCGCGGATACGCCCCGATGCCCTGTGGCTGTCGCCGGAGCAGGTGGCCGAGATGCCACCCATTGCCGACGATAGAGCCATCACCGTTTGCCCGGCATTTGTCGCGGAAATAATGTCGGGCACCGACCGCTTGCCTCCCTTGCAGCGCAAGATGGAACGCTACCTTGCCAACGGCGCCCAACTCGGCTGGCTCATTGATCCTTACCGACGGCGGGTGTACGTCTATCGCCCTGATGTGGACGTTGAGATATTGGAAGACCCAGAGACGGCCAGCGGCGAGCCGGCGCTGCCGGGTTTTGTGTTTGAGGTGCGGCGGCGGATTTTCGCGTTACATGATACTGCTGAGGGATAGACGCCATGGCAACCGATGTCGCTCTCAAAGATATTGCCGCCGTTGACGACCCTGACGATTTTGACCTGCCCCATCCGCTGTCGGTGAACATCCGGCCCATCCTGGAATCGGTGGCCGGCAAGCTTACCGAGGACGAAATTGACCAGTGGTTCGTCGGATTCGAGCAAGCCAACGAGGGACGCGGTTTCTATCTGGAACTGACCGCAGAGGGGGAGTTGGTAATCAATCCTATGGTAAATCGAAAAGGCTCGTTCGCCGAGGTTGAGCTAGGGACCGACCTTCGCATCTGGAACAGGGAGTATGGTGGCGAGGCTCATGGGTCAAACGCCAATATGCGCCTGCCCGACGGCTCGCGGATACGCCCCGATGCGCTGTGGCTGTCACCGGAACAAGTGGCTTCGCTGCCACCCATTGCCGACGATAGGGCCATCACCGTTTGCCCGGCATTTGTCGCGGAAATAATGTCGGGCACCGACCGCTTGCCTCCTTTGCAGCGCAAGATGGAACGCTACATCGCCAATGGCGCGTTGCTGGGCTGGCTCATTGATCCTTACCGACGGCGGGTGTACGTCTATCGCCCTGATGTGGACGTTGAGATATTGGAAGACCCAGAGACGGTCAGCGGCGAGCCGGTGCTGCCGGGTTTTGTGTTTGAGGTGCGGCGGCGGATTTTCGCCTTGCATGACACCCCCGAGGGATAAGCCCTATGGCAACCGATGTCGCTCTCAAAGAGATTTTCGCCGTTGCAGATGCGGACGAGTTTTACCTCGACCTGCCGCATCCCCTGTGGGTCAACATCCGGCCTATACTGGAATCGGTGGCCGGGAAGCTCACCGAGCACGAGATTGACCAGTGGCTGGTTGGTTGTGCCAAAGCAAATGAGGGGCGCGGTTTTTACTTGGAACTAACCGCCGAAGGTGAGTTGGTAATCAATCCTATGGTGAACATGGACGGCTATTTTGCCGAAGCGGATTTCGGTAGCGATTTGGTTTTCTGGTCCAGAGGATACGGTGGACGTGCCGCAGGAGCGGGCGGAATTATCAGGTTGCCCGACGGTACTCGGGTCCAGCCGGACGCCGCCTGGCTTTCGCCGGAGCAGATGGAGCTGCTGATGCCAATTACCTCCAGAGCCATCGACCTTTGCCCGACCTTCGTCGCTGAAATTATGTCGGGTACCGATACGTTGCCGCCGTTGCAGCGCAAGATGGAACTCTACATCGCCAACGGGGCGCTGCTGGGTTGGCTGATTGACCCTTACCGCCGGCGGGTGTACGTCTATCGTCCTGATGCCGCTGTGGAAGTGCTCGAGGACCCGGAGACAATCAGCGGCGAACCCGTTATGCCGGGGTTCGTGTTCGAGTCGCGTCGTCGTATCTTCTCCCTGCACGAAACCTCTGCGGAGTGAACGCAGCCGCCGGCCATGAAGATCCACCTAGTTGACGGCACCTACGAGCTGTTCCGCGCCCACTATTCGCCCCGTCCAGGCCGCTCCTCCCCCGAAGGGCAGGACGTCAAAGCCACCCACGGTTTGGCCCAATCCCTGATCGCATTATTGGCCCAGCCCGACGTGACCCACGTCGCCGTCGCTTTTGACACGGTAATTCGATCCTTCCGCAACGACCTCTTTGACGGCTACAAAACCGGCGAAGGGGTTGACCCCGCGTTGCTCGCCCAATTTCCACTCGCCGAACAAATCACCGCCGCCCTGGGCCTCACGGTGTGGCCCATGGCAGAATTCGAGGCAGACGACGCCATTGCCACCGCTGCCGTCCGCTTCGCCCAGTCAACGGCGGTCGATCAGGTCGTCATCTGCTCCCCAGACAAAGACATGGCCCAGGTTGTGGCGGGAAATCACGTCGTGATGCTGGACCGACGCAGGCGTGAGGTGATCGAGGAAGCCGGCGTGGTGGCAAAGTTCGGCGTCGCTCCCCGGTCTATCCCCGACTACCTCGCTCTGGTCGGCGACTCCGCCGACGGCATCCCCGGCATTCGCGGCTGGGGCGCTCGATCTACCGCCACTGTGCTCACCCGTTACTTACACATTGACGCCATCCCTGAGGATGGCGCTGATTGGGAGGTAAACGTGCGCGGAATGGGCAACTTGGCGAAAGCCTTGTCGGAGCAGATGGACGACGTCCTGCTCTACCGCCGCCTGGCGACCCTGCGCGTGGACGTACCCTTGCCGGAAACCGATCCCAACCAATTGTGCTGGGAGGGCATCCAGCAGTCCGATTTCGAGAAACTCTGCCTATCTCTTGGGCTGGAGTCCCTCTTCAATCGGCTGCCGGAACCGAAAACTCTCTAGCCGCAGTCCACCGACGCCGCGAGCCGTTGCAGCTCGGCCGCGCCCGCTTCAGCTGTCGGCGCCCAGGCCGCCCTCGCCCGCGCCAGCAACAGTTGCGACGCCTCCGGATTCCCTTGCACCGCTTCGGCTTCCAGCCGGCCCATCCAGTAGGTATCCCGTACCGAAGAACGCCGAGACAGCCGTTCATCCAGCATGGCCTTGGCTTCGTCGTAACGGCCGGCGCGGATGTAGGTCTCCAGCAGCGTGTCCTCGAACACCTCGCGCTGGGCGTGGCTCCCGCCGATGCGCGCCATCATCGGATAGGTTGGCCCCATCAGGTCGGCGGCCTCGTTGTAGTCGCCAGCCGCGAAAGCCGCCGCTCCCAGCGCGATGGGCAGCGTCATCTCCCGTGAAAGGTCGTCGCCCTTTTCGCCCTGTGCGGTGAGCCGGTCCGCCAGCCGCTGCGTGGCCTCGGCATCGCCGGCTCCGGCGAAGGCCAGAGCCGCGTGGCAATCGCGGAACGCCGGTCCCGGTCCGCCCGCAGCGGGCAGCGCCATGTCCCGAACCTCGTCCCACGGCTTGCCCGGTTGTTCACCCGAATAAATCTGCAACCGCCACATTAGCGACGCCGCATCCTGCAGGTTCGCCAGGTTACGCGCCTGCACCCCGGGGCGGATGTGCGTTTCGTACAGGTCCAGCGCTTGGCTGTACTTCCCCTGCGCCAGTTCAAACAGCGCCAGGTGCCAGGAAAGATGGGTGTTGTATGACGCCCGCCGGTCAAAGCCGTCCAGCCAGTCGCCCAGCCATCGCCCGCCGTTGAGGGCATCGCCTTGCTCGAAGTACGAATGCGTCACCGAGTGGCACGCCACCGCGTTCAGAGGATTGCCCTCCAGCGAACGGGTGGCCAGGTCCATCGCTTTCTTCGGTTGGTTCGTCTCGTGATGCGCGAAGGCGTACTGCCCCAGGAAGGCCCAGTCGTTGCCGTTTGCCGGAGCGACCTTCGACATCATCGCCATCAGGTGGTTGGGGAAGTCAGGAACTCCGGCGCCGAAGCAGCCCAGCATATAAAGTCGCTGTGCCACCCGCATCGCCAGCGTGTCGGTGGGATAGTCGTTCAGGTGCTCGTGGACCAGGCCGATGGCCTCCGTGCCCTTGCCGTGCGTGAAGCAGTGCATGATGCGGGCCATCTGCCGTTCTTCTTGCGAGCACCCCGCCGCAAGTTCAACTCCTTTTTCCGCCGCTGCCCGCGCTGCCGGCACGTTCGTCTGCAGGTGCAGAATGTAGGCCAGGACGACCTGGGCCATGGCAAACCCCTCATCCTTCTCTATAGCCGCCTCTACCTTCGCGTCTGGCCCATAATTCTGGGAAAGCACCAGGTCCAAGCCTTCCTGGTATAAATCCGCCGCCGCCGGTGACGAAGTGGTGATAGTCAATCCGCTGCGATTTTTCAACATATGCAAGGATACGTGACCGCAGATTACCACAATAGTGTCGCCGATTGCAGTCAATCATTGCGAGGAGCGTAGCGCTGCGATTGGTTTGTGAGACACCAAACCAACCCGGAACAAGGAGCACCCAACGGATGCTACCACCTGAGCGCCTTCAACATAGCCGCCACGTTGACTTGGGAGATGCACATCGCGGCGCCGTCCACGTTGGGTATGGCCTCCTGCGAGAGACGGTAAGGCGAGTTATGCAAGGATACGTGACCGCAGATTACCACAATAGTGTCGCCGATTGCAGACCGTGAGTTTGCTCCCAATCATCAATATGCCTCTGGCTGACCGTTCGAGAATCGCATGGCTGGCGCCGCCCAACCACCCGCGCGAATTAACGCCGGTGACCAGGCCGCCGTCTCAGTTTGTCATTGCGAGGAGCGTAGCGACGTGGCAATCGCGCCCTCTCGTAAAGGAAGCAGCGGTGCTTCTGGGTAGCCATCAATGCCGCAACGAAATTGCCAAAAATGCCTAACGGGATTCTCGCAATGACAGCGGGAAAACCGAAAGGCCCTGGGTGACCAGGACGGTGGTTTGCAGTTACGCACCCTCACTATTTTTAATTTTCAGAATTTCTTCACAAATATGAGTTCTATTCTCATGTGGTTTTCATAACTTGCGGGTAATATCTTGCCAAGGGCGGGGGAGCGGCTGCGTGGAGTGGCTGTGCGGAGAAAGATCGTCGCTCCCCGTCTCAATTTACCTGAAGCACTCTGGACGCGCGGTTAGCCACTGCAAATTCAAACCATCCGGTCACTGGCATTTCCACAACATTCCCGCGCCGACCGGCAACCGGCGGCGGCCCATCCGAAATATCCGCCGACAGATTGCGGCGCATCTACACCGTAACGAGACCGAGCGCATATCGAGCGAAGGAGGCAACCATGTTTCCCCGTAAAACAAGAACATATATGTGGGAAGATGGCGCATCTCGTGAAAACAAGGGGTTGTGGTTGTTGGTTTTGATCTCGATTCTCCTCGCGACGGTTTTGATATTGATGTTCATCGCCAGGGACCAATCGACCTATGTTTCGTTGCAGATGACGCCAACCGCCACCGCGTTGGTTGAGGGTGACTCGTCGCCGATTCAACACAACGCGAGGTACCGTGTTCATGACGGACGGTGGCTGTAGCATTCGGCCCGCGCGATGACGCATCAAACCCGCAAACCTCTGCCGCAATACGGCCCGACAGGTTGAGAAACCCGTCGGGCCGTTCACATTGCATCGACCCTCCCGCGCTTTCGCCGAAGAGTCACCCGCCGCTAAAATATTGCTGGCATCGATCCAGCTGGGGAATGCCGTGTCGCCCCGCATTTTTGGTCGATGTCGCTTGTTCTGGCCCCGTGTATCCCCCTCGGCTATAATGCGCCCAATTGACGGCACCTGTGCCGCCGGAGCCGGCATGAGCGACATTTACCTGGATTACAACGCCACCACGCCTATCGACTCCCAAGTCGCGGAGGCCATGCTGCCCTACGTCCACGGGCTGTTCGGCAACCCATCCAGCGGCCATTCTTTCGGCGTCGCTGCCCGGCAGGGCGTTGATCTTGCCCGCCATCAGGTAGCCAGCCTGCTGGGTTGCTCCGACGACGACCTCATATTCACCAGCGGCGGCACCGAGGCCAACAACCACGCCATCAAGGGCGTGGCCGCCGCGTATCGCCACCGGGGTAACCACATTATCACTTCGGCGGTGGAGCATCCCGCGGTGACCGAAGTGTGCGGTTACCTGGAAAGCCAGGGTTGCCGTATCACGTATCTGCCGGTGGACGGATACGGCATCGTTGATCCTCAGCAGGTTGAGGCCGCAATCACGCCCGAAACCCTGTTGGTAACCATCATGCACGCCAACAACGAGGTTGGTTCCATACAGCCCATCGCTGAGATTGCCGAAATCGCCCATCGCCACGGCGCGTTGATGCACAGCGATTGCGCCCAATCCATCGGCAAGATTCCGGTTCGGGTGGACGATCTGGGTGTTGACCTCCTCTCTGTAGCCGGCCACAAGTTATACGCTCCCAAGGGCATCGGCGCGCTGTACGTCCGCCCCGGCGTCCAACTCGAAAAACTGATGCACGGCGCAAACCACGAGCAGAACCGCCGGGCTGGCACCGAGAACGTCATTCAGATGGTCGGACTGGGCCGGGCCTGCGAGTTGATTGAACAAAACCTGACCCAATACACCACCCACATGACGACCATGCGCGACCGCTTGGAGCAGGGTTTGTTGGATACCGGGACCGACGTGCGCGTCAACGGACATCCCCAACTGCGCTTGCCCAACACCTCCAGCATCAGCTTTCGCGGCCTGGAGGCTGACCGAATTCTGGCGAGCCTGCCCACCGTCGCCGCGTCCGCCGGCGCCGCCTGCCACAGCGACCAGGTCGAAGTATCCCACGTGCTGGAAGCCATGAACCTGCCCACCGAATACGCTATGGGCACCCTCCGCCTGTCGGTCGGTCGTTTCACCACCGAAGCCGAAATCGACCGCGCGCTCGCCGAAATAAGGGAAGTCGTAGGCAGTCTGTCCCCGATTTCCACTGCCGCCAACTAACCAACCCAGTCAAGGGAGATACACCATGACAACCCAGACCAATCCGGGAGCGTTGGATGACGCTGCCATGGCCGAATTCCAGGAGGCCTTCGCGTCGCACCCCAACCACCAACTGATGCAGAACGTCGTCACCCAACACGACGTCAACGACGTGGCCCTGAACCGCAATATCGTTACCGAGGCCACCCACAGCTTCTCCACCGTCCTTGACGAATGGGGCGTCACCAACCAGGCCCGCTCCGGCCGTTGCTGGATGTTCGCCGGCCTCAATCTGTTCCGCGCCGAAACCAGGAACCTGCTCAACGTCAAGGAGTTCGAGTTCAGCCAGAGCTACGTCATGTTCTGGGACAAGATGGAGCGCGCCAACTACATCCTCGAAGCCGTCATCGAGACCGCCGACCGCCCCATCGATGACCGCGTGGTGGCCTGGTTGCTGAACCAGCCCTTGGGCGACGGCGGCCAGTGGGACATGTTCGTCAGCCTCGTCCGCAAGCATGGTGTGGTTCCCAAGACCGTCATGCCCGAGACGGAAAGTTCCGGCAACTCCATGCGCATGAACGCCGGCCTCAACTACCAGGTGCGCCAGGGAGCGCGCAACATCCGTAGCCGGTACTCCGACGAGGCTGGTCTGGACTCCATGCGCGAGGCCAAACAGGAAACTCTGGCCTCCATTTATCAGATCCTCTGCATCCACTTGGGCAACCCGCCGGACAATTTCGATTGGCAGTGGAAGGACAAGGACGGCGAGTTCCGCCGCGACGGTCAGATGACCCCGCTGGCGTTCGCGGAAAAGTACATCGCCACCCCCATGGCAGAGTACGTCTGCCTGGTCAATGACCCCCGCCAGTCCAACCCTCCGGGCCGCACCTACACCGTTCAATTCCTGGGCAACGTGGTGGACGGCGCCCGCATCAAGTATCTCAACGTGGACATCGATCTGATGAAAGACATCGCCATGCGGATGCTCCAGGACGGGACGCCCGTGTGGATGGGCTGCGACACCGGCAAGCAGATGCACCGCGACAAGGGCCTGTGGGACGCCGAGCTATTCGACTACGGCAGCGTCTATAACGCCGATTTCAATATGGACAAGGCGGAACGTCTTGAATATCACCAGACCGCTATGACCCATGCCATGCTCTTCACCGGCGTTGACGTGGTGGACGGCAAGCCCCGCCGCTGGCGCGTCGAGAACAGCTGGGACGACAAGGTGGGCCAAAAGGGGTTCTTCCTGATGAACGACTCCTGGTTCGCCGAGTACATGTTCGAAATCGCCGCTCCCAAGAGTTACCTGCCCCAGGACCTCCAGGACGCCCTCGACCTGGAGCCCATCGTCCTCCCTCCCTGGGACCCGATGGGTTCGCTGGCCGGCTAAATTTCCAAACCTGTCATTGCGAGCGCAGCGTGGCGATCTCGTCGGTGAAGCCACCGCCCTCGGCGCAAACGACGGTGTCACCTGGAATCGCTAGTGTCCTGTATTCAAAGTTCGCTGGCAAAAGTGGGCGACGTTGGCCAGGATTTGGTCGGCGGTCTTGGTCCAGACAAAAGGTTTGGGGTCTTCGTTGGTGACGTCCAGGTAGCGGTAGATGGCAGTCTCCAGTTCGGCGCTGCTCTGATGCACGCCGCGGCGCAACTGCTTTTCGGTGAGCAGACCGAACCAGCGCTCCACCAGGTTCAGCCACGAGGCGCTGGTGGGTGTGAAGTGCATATGGAAGCGGGGCCGCTTGGCAAACCAGTTCCGGATCAGCGCCGTCTGGTGGGTGGCGTAGTTGTCCGCGATCAGGTGGACGTCGAGGTCGGCGGGCACCTCGGCCTCGATGGTATCGAGGAATTTGCGGAACTCCACGGCCCGGTGCCGTTGGTGGCAACGACCAATCACCTTGCCGGTCCTGGTGTCTAAGGCGGCGAACAGCGAAGTGGTGCCGTGACGCAGGTAATCATGGGTGCGCCGTTCCACTTGTCCCGGGCGCATGGGCAATAGCGGACGGGTGCGATCCAACGCCTGGATCTGGGACTTCTCGTCCACGCACAGGACCAACGCCCGATCCGGTGGATTCAGGTATAGCCCCACAACGTCCCTGACCTTCTCGATGAAGAAGGGGTCCGACGACAACTTGAAGGTCTCCGTGCGGTGTGGCTGCAATCCGAAGGCCCGCCAGATGCGGCTGACCGTGTTGTGGCTCAGCCCGCTGCGCTGGGCCATGGACCGGGTGCTCCAATGGGTCGCGTCCCGGGGCGCGGTCTCCAGCGTCAGCGTAATCACACGCTCCACGTCGTCATCGGTAACCGCTCGAGGCCGTCCGCTGCGCGGTTCGTCCGACAGTCCGTCCAGCCTCCGTTCCAGGAACCGGGAACGCCATTTCCCCACCGTCGCATCGGACACTCCCAGGTCGGCGCTCACCGTGGTATTGCTGCGGCCTTCGGCACAGCCCAAAATCATTCTGGCCCGCAGCGCCAAAGCTTGCGCCGTTTTCGGACGACGAACCCACCGTTCCAAGGTTTCACGCTCCACGTCATCCAAAATTAGCGGCGGCATTGGTCGTCCGATTGCCATGGTCATCCTCCTCTGGGCTGCTAACCCGGAGGATACCTCATCGCGAATACTATTACAATGAACTTCAGTTACACCACACTAGAACCAGCCGCGTCATGAACAATCACGACTTGATCCCAACAAACCCGACCGAGCTTGAAGACTATCGACTGGTCCGCCTACCCGAGGTACTGCACCTATGCGCGGTTTCGCGGTCGGCGCTTTACGAAATGATCTCTTGCGGCAGCTTCCCGAGACCCGTGCGGATCGGGCCCCGCTCTGTGGGATGGCGGTCGCGCGAAATCCGAGAGTGGATCGACAGCCGGCCTCAGACGAAGTGATTCCCGTAACGCAACAAGGGTTGTTCGCCGAGCCAATGATTCGGCGGAGGCGTTGAATGCATCGACGCCAAGGGGCGCGCCTAAGGATTTCGTCCCCGAGACTGCGGCCACCTTGGCGCTTTCTGCAGCACGGTCCGCGGTAACGTCCCGTGAAGTGGTGTAATTGACGTCATCCTTGTTGATGTGGCTCAGGCTGCCGTCTCCAGGATGTTGGCGGCTGTCAGAGCCTCGATATTGATGTCGTTGTTATTGGTGAGGTAGCGAAGGGCTTTGGCCCATTCATCATGCTGATCAGCCAGCACTGTGCCCACCAGACGCCGGGTCGCGGCCCGGTCGGGAAAGATGCCCACCACATTCCCTACAGGGACAGACTCTACGCCGGCGGATCTCTTTGTTCAGTCGTTACAGGGGCTTGTTGTACCAGAGTGTCAAGGGTGTCGAAGGTCAGGGAAAATGTCCGGCCAAGTGTTCGGCGAAAACGTCACTCGTTCATGTTGCCATGGCATCCAATGTTGACGAAATGGGAACCGTCTGCGTCTGCCGTGCTGGAGGGCGTCCGGCCTCGAGATATCTCCCGATGGTTGACCTGTGAATCCCCAGTTCGCGCTCGATTGCGCGCAGCGACATACCCTTGCGTCGGGCTTTCTGCACCGCTTTCCATCGCTCCTTCTGAAGGAAGGTTGCCTTGTGCGGAGCAACAGTCGGCGGTGGCGCGGCAGCGGCCTCACCATCAACGACGCCCTCTTGATCCGCGTCGCGTTCCTGGCTTGAGGTCAGCGGCATGAGGTGCGCTGTCCAGCGTTCATCCCAGTGGTTCACTCCGATGGACGCAACCGGAGGGACTGCGCAAGGCCCTTGGCCGTTGCGGAGGAATACCGGACCCGGCGGGGCTTCCTGTGCAGCGACGATATGTCCCTCGTGGCACACGTTGAGCTGGCCGTCCAGTCCTTCCAGAACTTCCACCGCCGCCCCGGCGTAGCTGGGGTGATCCGTCGCTGGCAGCAACTGGAGTGTGCGCAACTGAAACCGCACCGTATTGTCCTTGGCCACCTTCCTGCGGTGCTTGAAGTACAGGACCTGCTCCAAGGACAACTCCTGCTCCAGAGGCCGGAACGCTGGCTCGGGGCATTGCGGGGGAACGCCGAAGCGCCGGTTGAACCTGGGCATAAACTCCTTGAGCACAGCCTGTGCCTGCTCCAGGGTGGTTGCGCCAGCTAGCCGCAGTTCGGCGACCAGCCGGTCCTGAAAGGTGCCCGCCGTTCGTTCTACACGCCCCTTGGCCTGGGGCGAATGGGCGAAAATGATCTGTATCTCCAATTCCTCCATGGCGCGCCTAAACTGTGTAGACCCGGCGGCTTGACCGAAGCCCGGCGTGTGCTTGAACACTGCGTGGCGGTCGGTGTAGAGGGCCACGGGCACGCCACGATGCTGAACCAGCCCGCAGATCAGCAGGAAATAACTGTGAGCGTCTTCCCGCTCGCAGAACCGGGCGTCCACTACCGTGCCCGTGGCGTCGTCCACCGCGATCAGCAAGGTGAACGGCGGGGCCAGGTCACCCAACCACGGGTGATAGCTGCCGTCCATCTGGATCAACATCCCCTCTCGAGGCATACGTTGGCGACGAACCCGGTGTTTCGGTGGCCGCCGTCGCCGGGGACTGCTCAGTCCAGCGTCCAGCAAAATCCGTCGCAGGGTCGTCCTGCCCATGTGGATGCCTTCCCGTTCCGCGAGCAGCTCCGCCAGATGGATGTGGTTGACGCCAGGGCACCTGGCGCGAACCAGGTGCACCACGTTGGCGACGACCGTTTCAGGCGTGGCGTTTGACGGTCGGCGACCGCGATGGCCATGGGCCAAAGCTTTCGACCCGCACTCACGGTAGTTCCCCAGAATGCGTCGTGCGTGGCGTGTACTCACGCCCATCAACTCCGCCGCCTGGTCCAGGGTCATGTGCTCTGCTGCCAGGCTGTTGAGAACCTGAAGTCTGCTCTGTTCTTTTGGGTTCAATGTCACATTCTCCATAGTGTGACTGCGATGATATCCCCGGTCATCTCGTCTCGGGCCTGACCCTTAATGTGACTGGCGGATTTGCCCTCAAAATGATCTGTCGGCTCGATGGTGAGATGGCCCAGACGGTGCCCACCGTCTGGGCGAGCAGTGCCCTCATAGGAGCGTGGCCTCAAGCCCCATCGCAGTCTTGTACGCTCACCTGGCCGGCGCGTCATCCTCCAGGAGGTAGAAATGATCGGAGTCGGTGGTCGCCGGCGTCATCATCGAGATCAAACCCAGTGGCGGCCATGTCCCGAGGAGCGCCCACCGCCGAGTATGGTCCGCCCCGCCAGCGCTGAGCCGATGTGCGTTGTCACACCGCGCCAGCCTTGCGTGTCGCTGATCATCCCGGTGGTGAATACCATCGAGATCAGGTGCTAGCCATCGCCGGTCAATCTGGTGGGTCGGACCGTCGCCATTCATGCCGGCAAGCTGGTGGTACAACGTCGGTCTGAGGGGTCATCGACGGCGGGAGATCGCGCGGCAGATGGGAAAGGAATCGATCCCGGGCCACTTTAAGCGACGTAGGCGAACGAACCCTCAAGCGGACCGCACAGAGCGCTCGGGGCGGGCGTTCGGATCGTGGTCCGCGTCTCTCAGTTGCTTCATTCCGGGTTGGGATTAGACACGCGGCCCAAGAACAGAACTGTGCCGGTGCCGGTGTCCCGGATCAGGAATATGAAGGGCCGGTTACCGTCACCGAAATGGGTTTTTTGCCGAGTCCTGAGTCATTCATGACCACCCCCGTGGCGGCGGCCGCCTCGGTCCCTTTTTCGTCCACCGATACGAACGCCTTGTGGTCTACTCGTGAGATCCACAGGTCCCTGGAGCCGGTCATGCCCGAAAAATCAGACGCCGTGTCGTCAATGGCGTCGGGCATCCCCATTTCTGCCAGGGTATCGCCGAGACTGAACTTCGACTCGAACTCGAACAGCGGCATCGTAAGGGTGACATAGTCAATCTCGATGCCATCAATGATTTGGTGGAACAGATCCGAGTCCAGCGAGTCTTGGAACTCTCCCAGCGTACCCTCGTCGGGCAGCAGGATCGTCATGGACATCTCCCCCCGGGAGTACGGCACATCGACCGCCTGGTACCCATCACCCCTGGCGTAGCCGTAGAATTCCTTGGAGGTCTCCGTCATCATCGGAACCCTCACCGTGCCGCCTCCGTCCAGATGAAAGGGACGCACTTCGGTATCCCTCTGGTTGAACGGCCAGAGCCACGAGGCGTTGAAATAGATGGCGTTGGTGAGCACCAATCGGGTGGAGCGCTCTATTGCTTCCGGTGGCAGCAGGTCCTTGACCTCGCCCGAGGTTTCTTCGGCGACCCAGTCGTTGATCCTGATACGAGACTCCTCAGGCGCCCCCACGAAGTCCGAAACCATCATGCCTGCCCCGTAGTTTTCGGCCAGCACATCGAGAAATTCGGGCCGGAATTGATAACCATGCTGACCCCAGACCGCGTTGGCGATGTTCAAGCGGAAATACTGACCGGCCTCACCGGCGTCGTTGGGCGTGCCCCCCGGCGCCTGGCCTCTCGAAGCAAGGGTCCGGTCCAGGGCGTTGAACGCGGGATGAAGGCCGCTTTGCGGGAGCCCGTGGTGAAGCGTGGTTTCCATCTGGCGCAGTGTTTCGCCCCGGGCTCCGGCGGAAGTCATGGCCAGGGCTTGTGAGATGCTGAAGGGGGAGTAGAACAGGTTGCCTTCGCCATCGCTGAGAGCGCGGTACAGGTCGAAGGCGAAGGCGTTGTTTCCCCGCACCAGTTCGGCCAGGTCGGCTGCGTCCCGGGGTGAGGGAGACCGGTCTTTGTCCGAACGCAGTTCCTCCACTGCCGTTGGAGTTGGAAGAACGCGGGTCGTGAAGTCAGCCGCAGTGGGCGCCTGCGTCGCGGTCGGAACGGCCTCCGGCGGTCCCTCGCCACAGCCGGAAAGCCACATCAACAGGAGGAAGGCTGCGAGCACCGGCCAGACCCGGACCGACCCGCTGATGTCGCCTGAAAATTCAGAGTTTTGACCATATCGCCGGAGTCGACGCGAACCGTTCTGGCCGGTGTAACGAGAGATCATTCATGCCTCGCTCTGCGCTGGCGCAGCTCCCGTTCCAACCGTGTTGCTAACCGCATAACGGTCGAGCCGATCGACCACAGGGAGGTCGTGGCGAATTTCGTGGTCAGAATTATTCCCGCCACTTGCACCGCATACAGCACTGTCCAACCCAGGGTGACCCTTCCGGACAGGTCCGGTGGACCGCAGGGAAATGTATACCGGTTGGGTTCACCGGGCACTGGCGCCAAGTCCGTGCCCGTGGCGTTAACCATATTATTCAGTACCACCACTGCCAGCACCCCCACGCCGCAACCGATTGTCAGTCCGATCAGTTTCCCAATCCAGTTATGCTGCCAACTCGAGGTCAATCCAGTCGCCAGGCCGGTGAGGAATGCGATGGCGAAAAAGGAGAGAAACGCCAGTAGCTTGATCTCATTGACCGGACACAAAGAGGGCATCATCGCCGCAACCACCCCGTTGCCTCGGTAGGAGCAGCAGTCAGGCCGAGGACACGGATCTGCCAGAGGCGCTTCATGGTGATACGACCGGTCGGGATACCGCGCGTTGGCGCCGGAGATACGCTCGAGGTCGGGCTTGGCCGCCGGTCTTGCCTATCGCCCGTAAAGCCGGATGCTGATCTTACTCTCGACCGTTTCATTGTAGTCTCCGTTCTTCGCACGGAGCTCGCTTGTTCCACCACCGTGTCCAGCTGCCAATCCCTCCATCAGTCGGCCGCCAGGCGACCGCCCCCGCCAGCACAACGCTTTCAATGAGGGCGATCCAGATGAACGATCCCGTTCCCCAAAACCCCATTGTCGCACCCTGGTAGAGTGGCCCCAACGATCTGCCCAACACACCCAGCAGGGCTATGGCCAGAGCGAGCTTCGCGAAATGCCGCTCCGGTAGAAGATTCGCCATCAGCACCCAGGGGAGGCTGACTAGGCCGCCCCGGACCAACGACAGGAGAAGCGCGCCTCCGAACGGGTCATCAAGCAACCAAACGCATGCCGCTGCCGGCAGAGAAAGCACCGCCAGAGCGATGAGCAGCCAGCGTACCGAAAAGAAATCGGCTGCTACGCCCCAAACCAGGGCGCCGATTCCTACAGCCAAGGCCAGGGCCTGGTACCGGGCATCATAGGCGGCGCCAACGGACGCCGCCGCAACCCACAGAAGATGGGTCGAGCCCGCGGCGAAGATCGTGGTTGCCGCCAGGTAGACGGCAGCGGCCGAAGCCGAGCGGGCTTTGACACCGGGAAGAGCGATGGTCTCCCGGAGAGCCGGGCCGGGCCCGTAGGTACCCCTGAACCATCTGGGGAGAAATATGTAGAGGACCATCCCGCCGATAAGGACCAGCACAAGCGCGAACCACCCGACGGGGATACCAAAATCCCAGTTGCGAATCGCTCCGGCTCCCGGATTGGCCGCGAACACCAGGCCGAGGGCGCCGATGAGCGTTCCCTTGAACCGGGCGTAGCCCTTCACGACAATCGCGTAGAAGACCAGGGAACTGAAGGCGGACCCTCCGGCTCCGACCAAGAACAAACCGGCGAGGGCAGGCCCGAAACTGCGGGCGAGAGTTACCAGGACGAGGCCAAGGGCCAGGATGACGGCGCCGGCCGCCATCATTCCGTGTGGAGGGCGGCGGTCCACCCAGATGGCTGCCAACACCACGAACAAACTCCCGAGACCACCCACGAGTCCGAGCAAACCGAGCGCCCTGGCCGTACGGTCGAGTTGGCCGAAAACGAGCGAAAACCAGGAACCGCCCGAGGACCCCATATCCAGGAGTAGCGCGGCCACCAGCAGAAGGAGGCCGAGTCTGACGTCGTGACGCAGGCTGAACGGCGACATGCCTATCATTGTAGCCGTCACAGGAGGCGTGTTTCGCGCCCTTGCTCCGGGGATGGACGATGCCGGTTGCTGCGCCACAGCCACGTGCTCAGCATGCGCGGCGAGCGCCACCGGCCGAGAGAATAACACCAGGGCGGGACCATTCCCGACACCGTCTACGTAAAGGCCCTCTACCGGATCGGCGGCCAGGATTACTGCCGGCGCCACATGATCGGGGCCGCGGTGGCCGCCGGCGTAATAACCGAGATCAAGCCCGGAGCCGGCTCCGTCGCTGCCCTGTCCCGAGGAGCGACTACTCCGGTGCGGGACGGACCCCTGCAGGCGTGACCCGACGTGTGCCATATCGTCGTACCAGCCCTGGGCCGACGCAGGCTTGGCTGGTGGATCCGACCATCGTCATCCACGCCATCAAGCGGGTGGAGTGCCGACCCGGCCGACTCATCGAGGAGAAGATGACAACGCTGAAGAGAACAGCGCCCATTGCCGTGTCGTACCCAGTGGAGCGTGACTGCTAAACTACTTTCCCGCTGAAGTTGCCCATCACCTACTCTGCGGGCGGTGCTAACGATGAACGGTTATAGTTGGACGACACGGATCAGCAACGGCAGCCTGGGTTTACTGGCCTTTCCGGCTGTGTTGGTCGCCGTCACTTGGATATTCGATCTGATTATCGCCGGCGTGCGGCCGGAAGCTTGGACGTTGACCGCCATGATGACGAGTCGCTCCACGGTCGGGACGGCGTGCCTGTTCACCTTGGCGGCGGCCCTGATGGCGACCTGGTCGCGCCGCCGGTCGGGATCTGGATCCCATCAGGCACGGTTCACGGCATGAAGTCGGTTCTGAGAGCCGTAGGGCTTGGATTGGCAGCCGTCGTATTGACCGCCTGCGCGGGGATGCCATCTGACGGTATTCCTACGACAGTTCCAGCTCCAGCGCCCACCGGCTGGGGTACCCCGGAGCCGCCCTCGGAAACCTACAGACTGGATCTGCCCTCGGGTGTGGTGGTCGCCTTCGTGGAAGGGTTGACGCCGGAGATGGCGGAGAAGGTTGCCTACGTGACTCACGTCCCTTCCGGCTCTCAAGTGATTCTGGACGGCGACGGCGCAATCGTGCATCGACACGACGGGCCGGCAAACAGCCCCAGCCGCTTGGACGCAATCCTTAACGAAGAGGAGGCCATGGCCCGTATCCTCGAGGGTCTCACGAACGGCGAGGACGCCAGACCCCAGCCGCACACCATCAGTTGGGTTCCCATGGTGAAATTCGACGGCATCCATTACCTGAGGCGGTGGAACCTGGTCGGGAAATTAACTCGCGCAGACATCAGCGACCTTACGAGGGAGCATCTGGGTGCAGAGCTCTACCGCATCGCCTTCAGAGGCGACGGGTATGTGGGCCCGTGGTATCGCTACCAGGATGGCGACGCCACTTTCCTGAACCCGGGCACGCCGGTCTATGAGGTCAAAGGCTACTCACCTAAGTTCCGGTTGGCCACCTTGGAGCAAGGCAGACCAACGTTATATGAAGCCGACACCAACCCGTTCGCGAAGACCGGTGAGGATCTGCTGGACATTCGGGGCAAGGTTGCGGCCATCGACATCCTTGAAGATGATAACGAAAACAAGCTACTAAACTAAAGCCAAGGTGAAATGTACATATTGCTAGACCGCACCGTCGGTGGCGACCCAGTTGGGGCTGAAGGTGGCATGAGGAGCTGTGGAGTCCTTTCGGACGGCTTCGAGATCCCGAAATGCACATCCCACCTTGGTATTGGTTTAGTCACGATCGATGATCATCCTACCATCACACGGTTTATTGATATGGTGCTCGAGGCGCCCGTCAATCAGAACGGCCGCGACCGACGCGGACCGCGCTATTTTCTCCGCTTCCGCCTCGGCGACGGAACCTCGGTTGTCCGGGTATTCAGGCCGGAGACAGGAGAGATCTCTCGTGGCATCATGACAGATCCCGACGCGGCAACCACCGTGGCCGATGCGCTACAAAATCGTTATCAATCACGGGGAGGCTTACTAACAACTGAGGAGGCGAAGGCCGAGGGTCTGGCTCAAGCCAGGATCGCCGGTCTGGTGGGCGAGCCGACCAGCACGTTTGCCCAGCTGACGACCCGAGAGCAATATGTATTCACTTCATCAAAAGGGACGGGGCAGTGTTGCTCTCCAGCGAGCCCCCTGAGTGGGGACGCGGACCAGGAGGTGTGGGTTGTCGCGTTCCGAGGCAAGGTGAAGTTGACGTTGCCCAGTTCCGGCGGCAAGACGTACGACAACATCACTTTCGCGCTGGACGCCCGCACCGGAGAAGTCATTGGGGTGGATGCGTACCCTGCCGGAGAGACCATCCCCTACAAGTAATCCCGGGTTGGCCGCGTCGACCAACACCGTCTCCAAATGATCCGCTCGCTGAAAGCTTCCCCGCGCCCGCCACGACCCGGTCAACCACTGTGCCGCCGGAGAACGCGCCACCCAGCAGAACGCTGACAGCGGCGCTTCCGGCGACGCGCCCTGCGTCAGTCGTACGCACTACACGCCCTCACAGTCCGAACGACGATACGAAAGTTTTGATCTGGCCAGTCACACTGGTGATTAACGACAATAAGGAATGCTTCTTGCGCTGACTATTTTTGCCGGTTGAGGTGGGGTAAAACCTCCGGCACGGAGGTGCCGGATTGATCAAAGACCGACAAGTCAGACTGTTGAGGCAGAAACTTATGGAAGGCAAGAACCAGGAAACGGCGGCCGCGGTGGCCGGGATGTGCGTGCGCTCGGCGCACAAGTGGCAGCATGGCCCGTTGCCATCGGAGACGAAACCGGAGCGTTGGTGGCGCACCCGGCCCGACCCATTTGACGGGGTGTGGGAAGAGGAGATTGAGCCCCTGCTACGCGGCGATCCCAAGGGCAAGCTGAAAGCAACAACAATTATCGATTGCCCTTCGGCAAGCTCAGGATGAGAGGAGCAGCATCCTGGTCGGTTCAGCGCTTCGCAACTCAGGACGCTGCAACGACGATTACAGGCCCTTCGACAAGCTCAGGAGGCGGGCGCTGTACGGTCCCGATCAGGAGGTGTATTTCCCCCAGGAGCATCCACCGGGACGGGAAGCCCAGTTTGATTTCACCCACGGCGACTCCCTGGAGGTGACCATCGCTGGCCAGCCCTATCCCCACCTGCTGTTCCAACTGATCCTCAGTCACTCGGGCTGGCGCTACGCCGAGGTCGCCACCGGCGAGACCTTCCTGGCCCTCAAGCAGGGACTGCAATCTGCCCTCTGGGCCCTGGGCGGCGTCCCAGAGGTGGTGCGCTCAGACAATACCTCCGCCGCCACCCACGAGGTGAAGCGCAGCCGCGGGCGCGCTCTGAACGACAATTACGCCGCGCTGCTGGACCACTACGGTCTCCGCTCCACCCGCATCAATCGCGGCCAGAGCCACGAAAACGGCGTCGCCGAGCACGCCCACTACCGCTTGAAGGACGCCGTTGACCAAGCACTGATCCTGCGGGGCAGCCGTGATTTCCACACCGCTGACGACTACGCCAGCTTCGTACAGGAGATGGTCGAGAAACGAAACCGTCTGGTGAGGGGGAAGCTGGAGCAGGAGATGCTTTGCCTGCGCTCCTTGCCGCCAGCTCCAATGCCGGAATACGCCAACTACCGGTCCACGGTGCGCCGGTGGAGCACCATCCAGGTAGCGGGACGAAGCTACAGCGTGCCCTCCCGGCTCATCGGCAAGGAAGTGCAGGTCCGTCGGTACGCCGACTGGGTGGAAGTCTACTACAAGGGCCACTTGGTGGAACGCATGGCCAGGGTGCACGGTGACGGGGAAAGTAACGTCAATTACCGCCACGTGATCGGCTCGCTGGTGCGCAAGCCTGGCGCCTTCGCCCGCTACCGGTTCCGGGAGCAGATGTTTCCTACCAGTAATTTCCGCTTCACCTACGACGCCCTCAGGGAATGGCGTGGTGAACGTGCCGACGTGGAGTACGTGCGGATCCTGCACCTGGCGGCGATCACCATGGAGGCCACGGTGGACAGCGCGCTGTCGCTGCTGCTGGAGACCGGTCAGCCCTTCGACTACGCCGCGGTGAAAGACCTGGCCGAGCCCAAGCCGCCAGAAGCCCCAGTGCTTACTCTGGCGGGTCGGCCGGACCTGAAGATCTACGACCGCCTGCTCACGGGCAGCATGGCAGTGGTGGGGGTGTGCGCATGATGGACACCGACACCAGCGTCATGCGGGAGCGCATCGGCCAGCTCTGATACCAATTCAAGATGCCCACCATGGGTGCCCAGTCGGTGGCACGCTTCACCGACGCCGGCCACGGCGACGCCCGGTCCACCTTCCTCGAAGTGCTGGAACAGGAAGCTGAGGATCGCCGCCACCGGCGCATCAACCGGCTGCGTCAGGCATCCCGGCTCCCTGCGGGCAAAACCTGGGAGACCTTCGAACACCACCGGATGCCCTTGGCGCTCAGGCAGCAGCTGGACCAACTGGCCCAGGGCAGCTTCGTGGAACACGGCGTCAACGTGCTGGCCTTCGGACTGCCCGGTACCGGCAAGACCCACGCGCTGTGCGCCCTGGGACACCGCCTGGTGGAAACCGGCCACTCCGTCCTATTCGCCCCAGCCTACCGCCTGGTGCAGGACCTGCTGGCCGCCAAGCGCGACTTCGCAGTGCCACGGCAACTGCGCAAGCTGGACAACTTCGACTTCCTGCTCCTGGACGATCTGGGCTACCTGCCCCAGGGCAGCGAGGAGTCCGAGGACCTCTTCACTCTCATCGCCGAACGCTACGAGCGCCGGTCGTTGGGCATCACGTCCAACCTGGTCTTCTCGGAGTGGGAACGCATTTTCGCCAACCCCGTGGCAACCGCCGCGGCGATTGACCGGGTGGTGCACCACTCCGTCATCCTGGAGTTTGACGTCCCCAGTTACCGGACTGACGCCGCCCAGCAACGGGGCCAGTCAGAGGAGGTGAACCGGCAAAAATAGTGGACGACAATTCGGCAAACCTAGTTGACGCGGGACACCCGCCTTCACCCGGTATCTGTTCCAGCGCCTGGCGAAGCTCCTCGTCAAGTCGCGTATTTGATGATCGCGAATGGGGTGGCCTCCCGGCTCATCAGTGGGGTTTGTGGGCGCTCACCTATGCTGGGCGGGCTCCTGAGGATGGCGCGTGTGGGTTCGTACGCCACGTTCATTTACGCATGTATTATCGATAAAGCAGTCAACGCCACGCCCAAAGCGGTGATGGCCGACGTGGCGCACCTGGCCCGCACTCGTCATGCTGGCGGCAACCACGCCCATCTCAGTAAGCTGCTCGCGGCACGGGAAGGCATCGACACCGGCCGGACCACCCGGCGGCGCATCCTGCTGAAGGCTGGATAGAGCAGTCCGCGGCGTCGCCGTCCACCAAAAGCACGAGTGCGTCGCCAAGAGGCGGACCTCAGGCGAGCCAGTTCCCTTCGCGACCGTTGCGGCCGCGCGGCCTGCATGGTTGCCAATTCGGTGGATTGTCATCTCACCCAGCGCACGTCCTCAGGGGGCCGTGGCCAACAGATGAGGGCCCCATCAGTCCTGATGGCGCACGTAACAATGTCAGTCGATACGATCTCCTGATAAGAACCTGCGGGGATACCGGATCTGCCGGCGTAGTCGGTCCCCCAGCACGCAATCGAATCGTCGTTGGCGATGGCGCAGGTGTGGTACCTGCCGAGAGCGACACTCTGGTAGGTCCCGGTCGGGGCGTCGCTTTGGCCAGCGTGGTTTTTGCCCCAGCAGGCGATGGAATCATCGCTGGCGATAGCGCAGGTATGGTCGGCGCCCACGCTCAGGGATTCGAAGGCGCCGGTTGGACCGTCAGCTTGACCATCTTCGTTGTATCCCCAGCAGGCCACGGAATCATCGCTGGCGATAGCGCAGGTATGGTCGGCGCCCACGCTGAGCGACTCGAAAGCGCCGGTTGGACCGTCAGCTTGACCATCTTCGTTGTATCCCCAGCAGGCCACGGAATCATCGCTGGCGATAGCGCAGGTGTGGAAAGCGCCTGCGTCAAGGGACTTGAAGGCGCCGGTCGGCGCTGTGGACTCACCAAAGTCATCGATGCCCCAGCAGGCGATGGCATCGTCGCTGTCGATTGCGCCGGCATGATAGCCTCCAAAACTGATTGCCTGGTAGGCGCCGGCCGGCGCCTCCGACTGCATATTCTCGTTGTATCCCCAACAGTCGACCGTTCCATCGCTGGCAACGGCGCACGTATACTTGGCGCCAACCACGACGGATGTGTACGTTCCTTCCGGTGAGGTCGCTTCGCCTTCGGAGTTTGATCCCCAGCAAGCAACGGTGTCATCGGTCGAGATAGCGCAGGAATGGCCCCCGCCCAGTTCTGCGAAGATTGACTTGTACGTCCCCGCCGGCGGGCCGGCAGCCCCAGTTTGGTTCCGGCCCCAACATGCTAGTGTACCATCGGAGGCTACGGCGCAGTTGTGGTGGTAGCCGGACGCGATGCTCGTGTATGCGCCCGCGGGAGGTTCGATCTGCCCGTAAAAGTCATACCCCCAACAGTGGACGGCTCCATCGGTGGCAATGGCACAGGTGTGAACGAAACTGGCGCTCAAAAGCCTTGAACGTTCCAGGTGGTAGAAACCCGAACTGAGAGCGGTGAATACGGGGGCTTCGTCCTGGGTCGAGTCCGTGACGTTTCCGGCATCTGACCAGGCTCCGTCTCCCTCATCATTGGTTGCCCGCACCTGAACCTCGTAGCCGGTGCCAACGGCGGCTCATCCTGATCGGCGATGCTGATGGTGACGTCGAGCGTCGCCCTCCCGCCATTGCCGTCATCCGCCAAGATGGCGACGGAGTAACTGGACCTGGCCTCATGGTCGTAGGTGGAGCCAACTTTGGTTAGCAACTGACGATTGCCGGCGTTGAAGCCGAATGTTTTGGCATCGGTGCCGGTCATCCTGTAGGTCAGGGTATCGCCGTCGGTGTCCGCTGCAGCGGGCAGCGCGGCGCCTATGTTGGATGCCGTTGCAACGGCAACGACGCCGATGCTTTCGTTCATGGCGCGCGTTTCGCCGTTTACCGAGAAGGTGGGGGCGCTGCCAATGGGTTCCGTGAGGTACCGGAACGTGTAGTCGATCCGGCCAGCCTCCTGGGCCTCTACTCTGACGTAGTAATACTCATCCGCGCCGGTGGCCTCGAGGGTGACGTTGAGCACCTCTTTGCTGCCGCCTTCCTTCTCACCGGAGACGATCACCGCGCCTTCGGTGCTTTCGACATAGAGGTTGGCGTTGTAGTCCATCCCCCTGATGCGGACCCTGACCATGCGCCGCTCCGACAGACTGAACCTGTAGTACTTGATGGCATCATTATCATCTACGAAATCGTCCCGGTTGGTCGGCTCCGTGTCGGCGATGTCTCCCAGAGACATGGCGTCCGCTCGTTCCGCGGCGTAATCCGACGTCGTCCTGGGTGTGGCGACACCGGTAACCACTTCGCTCCAGGCCGACCTCCTCTCGCCGTAGAACCTGGCGGCCACCGCGACCTTGTATGTTGCCCCAGGGGTAAGTCCGGTCACCGTGTAGCTGTTGACTGTGGGATACGCGTTCCAGTTGGTATTGCTGTTGCGCTTAAACCCCTCGCCGTTGGGCGCCCACCTGACCCGGTATTCGTCGGGCCCGTCGGGATGAATGTCCCACGTGATGTCCAGCTCCCCCGGGTCGGAGCCTGGAGTTGCCGCAAGACCCGTCACTGCAGCTTTCTGTGGTTCGGTCTGCGCCGACGCCGATATGACGAATGTGAACAACGCCATCGCGGTGATTGCTACCGCAGCGACGGCCAGGAAGGCGACTCGGCGTGGGTGCTTGATGGTCGTGGTTGCGATCATGCGCTATTACTCTCTCTTGGTTGCAATCTGGTCGGTCGGTCGGTCTTGGGTTCAGACTTCGGCCCTGCCGACCATTCCGTTTGGTGGGTCCCGTCGGCCTGGTCGTCGAAGGGTTCCATGATGAACAGGTCGTCAAAGTGGTTACGCCCAGGGCCGCTGGAGAGCACTCCGGACATACGCCAACGGACCGCGCGTGCCGGACTTAAAGATGCGCCGGCCCCCGAGATGATGACGGCGAGCATTGCGAACCTGAGGTATTCTGATCGGACCGTATGCTAAACCCGAATCCACCGAAAGGATGAGATTGTCGGCGCGCTGAGGGGGTTAGAAAGTGCCCCTGCGTTCGGGGATAATGGTTGATGAGACACCAAACAACCCCAGACCAGTAGCACCCAATAGATGCTACCGCCTGAGCCGCCCGACCGCATCCCGGTCGCCATTTGGGATGCTGCTTCCGACCATGCGGGCTGGGCGTTTGGGACTGGGTGAATTGGTGGACAACTACGTTGACCTGGGAGACGCGCCAGGACGGGCGAAGGATCAGCCCAGCATGGCTGACCAGGCGGTGATCGTCGAAGGCGATCTGGATGCGGTAGGGGTGGTTACGTGGTAGCATCTATTGAGTGCTCACTGTTTCTGGCTGGTTTCCTGTTTCAAAACCATTATCCCAGAAGCAAAGGATCGCTTGCTTACCCCTTCGACCCGCCGCGACACTCATCTCTTCGGTGGATTGGAGCTAAACTCCACCTGACTTTGGAAAGGCCCTGACAAACAATCCAGGGCTTGTGCAAAGTTGATTGACATAAACGAGCCTTCCTCATAGATAGGGATTACACGCACCTATCTGAAGGAGGAAGGCCGTCATGGATTGTAGCCCAGGCGAGTTTGATGTCAATGTTGTCTGTCCTGAGGATCAGGGTAAGGTTCCAGGGTTCCTGGTGGATCTGGGTAGCCTGTATGATTATCTGGCGCGCCTGGAAGACCGTCGCGACCCACGTGGCGTACGTTACCGCCTGGTTCACATCCTGGTATTTGTCCTGTTGGGCAAACTGGCTGGGGAAGACCGGCTGACGGGCATTGCGGAATGGGTGTGGCACCGCAAGGAAGCGCTGGCCCAAGCTTTGGGGTTGCCGCGCCCCCAGGCGCCGCATCGCACGACTTACAGCCGGGTCCTGGGCGCAACGCTGTCGGTTGAGGCGCTGGAGCGGACGATGGGGGAATTCTTGGCCCAGAACCGGACCGATGGACAGTTGGTTCAGGTAACCATAGACGGCAAAACCTTGCGGGGCAGCATCGCGGCGGGGCAGACCCGGGGCACGCATCTGATGGCCGCCTACCTTCCTGGCGAAGGAGTAGTGCTGGCCCAGGTGGAGGTGGACGGCAAGGAAAATGAGATCAAGGCAGCCCCGCGGCTGCTGGAAGCTATCGACTTGCGGGGCAAGGTGGTCAGCGGCGACGCCATGCTGACCCAGCGGGACCTTTCGGCGCAAGTGGTGGCGGCCGGGGGAGAATACCTTTGGCCAGTGAAAGATAACCAACCCCAACTGCACGACGACATCGCCACGTTTTTTGCCAACGAACCGGAAAGTGTGCCGGAGGCGGGGACGGTGGAAAAAGGGCACGGTCGCATTGAGCAACGCCACCTGCGGGCCAGCGCTGGCCTGAATGAGTACTTGGACTGGCCCTATCTGCAACAGGTTTTCCGCGTGGACCGGCGCACCGAGCACGTCAAGCGGGGCGAGCTAACCCACGATACGGTCTATGGGATAACCAGCCTGGGGCCGGAGCAAGCCAACCCGCAACAGCTGCTGGCCATGGTCCGGGGACACTGGAACATCGAAAACGGGCTGCATTACCGGCGTGACGAGACCCTGCGCGAGGACTGGTGTCATCTGAGGCTGGGCCACGCTCAACGCATGATGGCGGCGATCAACAACCTGGTCCTAGCCCTATTGCTGCGCCGGGGAGTCAACAACGTGCCACAGCAACGCCGTCGCTATGCCGCCCAATGGAGCGAAGCCTTGAAACTCATTACATCCGTGTAATTCGGACTTTGCACAAGCCCTGACAAACAATCACCAAGTCTTGCCCTCTCCGCCGCCCTGTGGCAAACTGCGGATATGTCGCGATGCCCAGCAGGCTGTCTGAGAAACAAGGTTCTATCCCAATTTGGTCGCCTGACCAGGGTTTCGCTTTGCAAACGAAACAACTTAATGAACGGTTTAGTCCACAATGATAATATTACCAGCGTCGTTCGTCACGCTTCCCTCATCCTCGAACGGCCTGCTAGCCATCGCCCTCCGTTGAGCGGGCGTAACTCAGTGGTAGAGTGTTTGCTTCCCAAGCAAAAAGTCGTGGGTTCGAATCCCATCGCCCGCTCCAATCTTTGTTGGCAACGAACATTTGAATAGGAATTGACCTCGTAAGAGGGTGATCTAAAGAGATTCCCGGCCTGCAATCCCGCCCGATGGCGAGAAATTCGTTTCGTCCCACAGGATCGCACGAAATTTTACTAGGCCATCCAGGATCGATTAGAAGCGTCAACTGAACGGCCCAAGATCGTACAGAAAAAGCCTCAAACGGTTTAGTTGCCTTGGTCAACGTCATAGCGTAAGGCCCGAACCCGCGAGCCTAATCGCGCATCAACCGCAGCCATCCGCCCGGAGTAATCAAACACAAATGGCGCAATCACGAGACCAGGCTATGGACGTGCTGCACGGAGCCATCGAGGGTGCGTTAGACGCCGGCATGACCCCGTCGGACATAGAGCTCATGGCGGCCACGATACACAGGTCGCGAAACCAGGCGGCGGAATACGTCGGCGATTTGGAAGCGGAGGTGGCGGACCTTGAGCGTTGTCCTGACCACCCAGAAGACCGCCTGCGTCGCCGGACCAAACTCCGTTCGCTTCTCCGGATCGCTGAACCAGTTGGAGACGAGGTTTTCTACTGCGTGGGCGACTCGGGCCCATGCAGTTGGGTGCATTCCAGACAAGTAGGGACATTTATCGCCTCCGGCAGCTCGCCCCATACGCTGGACGAGATCCTGGAAGCCTACAAACAAGCCCGGGCGCAGTTAGGGTAATCAACTGAAACTCCGGTCAAGTGGCGAAATCAGCCAAAAGCACGCCGACGGAGGACCTGATGAGCGCCCTGGACCGGCTCCCGGCAGATGGAGCGGACGGCGCCAAGATCGCGGAGATGGCTGCCGAACGAATCGCCGCGCCCCAGGCCGAAACCGTGACCGACCTAGCGGGACTGCTACCCAGCGCCGAGACGCCCCCAAAGACCAGGGGGTCGTTATCTATGGACCTAGCGAACTGACTGACGGGCTGATTGACCTGCCTACCGCAAGCAGGAAGTACGGGGGTCAAGAACGACACCCCTCGTCATTGGGTTTACCAGGGGCACGTCGAAATGGTCGCTAGATTGAAAGGGCCGACCGCGGGTGGTGATTACAAAGTGATCAGGGTCGCCGACTTGTAATCTTGCATCAAAGGACCGCGGCAAAAGTCCGGGCCCCGGAAGAAAAAGCACAAATTATTATATCATGTTCACCCTAATCACCCCCGTACCGCCACATACGGGGGTTTTCAGTATCCCTAACCCAATGGCTTGACCAGGTCCACCAGGGCGACATCCTGGAACTACTCCCGCGGTTGCCCGCTGAGTCTGTCGATCTGGTAGTCACTTCTCCGCCCTACAACCTACGCGACAGTTGCGGCAAAGGAATCCGCCGCTGGGATGGCTACGACTGCCACAGCGACGATACGCCGCATGATGAGTACGTGGCGTGGCAGCAGCAGTGTATTTCCGAGATGCCGCGCGTCCTGAAACCGGACGGCGCTATCTTCTACAACCACAAGCCTCGGGTGCAAGGCGGCCTCCTCCAATCCCGAATGGACATCATGGAGGGGTTTCCCCTTCGGCAGGCAGTCAGCTGGCATCGGTCCGGGGGAACAAATTTTAACCCCGGATATTTTTTTGCCCACCTACGAGGTCATCTACCTCATTGCCAAGCCGAAGTTCCGACTGGCGTCCGGATACGAGGACGATGACGTCTGGCGCATTGACCAGGAAAAGAGGCCGTGGATCGAGAACTTACCGTCGTTTCCGCAAGGCCTACCGCGCCGTGCGGTCCGCGCAACGTCGGCCAGGGCGGTGTTAGATCCCTTCATGGGCAGTGAACCACCGCGGTTGCCGCGATCCACGAGGGCAGGTCCTACATCGGCATCGAGAAGAGTCCGCGGTACTGCGAAATAGCCAGGGAACGTATTGCCGCTACGGATCCAGCAACGGCACATCGCCGATGCCTCTCAAGGAGCATCAGGGATTCAACTACGCCGACATTCCCGCCCGCGGCAGTACCCGAGCTGTTTTTCATTACATCGATGACGCGGTGACCAACAACGGTTGGCAAGCCACGCCGATCGACAAATCAGACATCGCGACACACATGGGCATTGACCGTACTACGGTGAACCGAGGGGTCAAGTCGCTGAGGAAGTGCGCAGCCATAAAGATTGCCAACCACGGCAGGTGTAGCACTTACTTGATTTTGAAACCACCCCGGACTGCAACAACATCGTCCAAGAAAGTAGCCACGGCTGCGGTTTCCAGCACGAGATCCGTGCTGGGCCATGCTCAACGACGCTTGGGCGCCTCCGGTACCGGTTCGGTTAACCCAAAGATTCACTAATCTGGACTTTGTACAAAAGTTAGGCACATTATAAAACCAGGGCAAGCTGGCCTGACCCGATTTCCACAATAAGGCCCAACCATGCTTACCCTGCCGGATGTTATTTTACCCGTGCTCACTCCCTTGGCAACTCGGTTCCAAAGCCGAACCTGGAGCAAAGTCCAGGTTCGGCTGGTCGGCGCGATACTGGCTCCCGGCCCGCGCACCGTAGCCGCGGCGCTCCGCGTCATGGGCCACCGCGACGACCGCAACTATGCCCGCTATCATCACGCGCTCAACCGTGCCGTGTGGTCGCCACTGCCGGTATCCCAGGTCCTGCTGACGCTGCTAATCCAGCAGCTGGACCCGGGTGCTGGTCCCCTGGTGTTCGGCATACGAGCCATTTACCAATCGGGAAACCGTGGAGCGACGCGGCGGCCCTAAAATCAAAGCCCGGGGCAGCTACCGCGATGCGGTGCGCTCCAGCCGCCGCTATCTGGTCAAGGTCAGCGGCTGGCGCTGGATCAGCCTGAGGTGGCGGGGCCACGTCCCCTGGGCCGGACGCTATTGGGCTTGGCCGGTGCTGACCGCTTTGGCGCCTTCGGCCGGATATTATCGCCCGCGCGGACGCCCGCACCAAAAGCTCACCGATCGGGCCCAGCAGATGATCAGGCAATCCCGCTCATGGTGAGCCTGCCGAACCACGCTGGTTGCCCCACCGTTCCCTGGTACTGGTGGGCGATAGTAGTTACGCCGTCCCCGTAGCGTCGCACGGGGCAGGCTCTGGACCGGCTCCACTGCGGCCAATCGCTGCCCCAACCCGTTACCTGCATCACCCGATTGCGGTTGGATGCTGGCCTCGACGAACCGGCGCCAATCCGTCGGCCCGGCCAGAACGGGCGTCCACCCGTGAAGGGCGCTCGCTTGCCCACACTGCAAGCGCTCCTGGACCATGACGACACCTCTTGGGACCGGACGGCAGTGGCCTGATACGACCACACGACCCGCGCGGTGGCAATCACTTCGCAAACCGCACTCTGGTATCACACCGGCCAACCGCCCGTACCACTGCGCTGGGTCCTGGTGCGAGACCCCAATGGCGAGTTCGACCCCCAAGCCCTGCTCTGCACCAACCCAGCCGTTGACCCAGCGCAGATCCTGGAATGGTTTGTGCTGCGCTGGCAACTGGAGGTCACCTTCATGGAAACCAGGTCTCACCTGGGCGTGGCGACCCAGCGCCAGTGGTCTGACCGCGCCATTGCCCGCACCACCCCGGTCCTGATGGGGATCTTTTCCTGGATTGTCCTGACGGCTCACCGGTTGCAGCAACAACGGCCGCTATCCCCGCGCACGGCGGCATGGTACGCCAAACCGTCGCCAACCTTCATAGATGCCATCGCCTTGGTCCGTCGCCACCGGTGGCTGGCGTCGGAGGGTTTTCCACTGTCGGCCACCGAACCTCGACTTTGTACAAAACCTAGACAAATTATAAGGACAGGGAAAGCTCGACCAAATCATCACAAAAGGTCGAATATGCCTACCCTGCCCGCCGTCATTGTAACCCGGCTGCTGCCCTTTGAGCGCCTGTTTGACCCCCGGACCTGGCGTAAAGCCCGACTCCTGGCGATTGGCGCGATCTTGTCTCCCGGCAAACGCACCGTGTCCTCCGCCCTGAACATCCTGGGAGTTGGGCAGCACGGAGATTTCGCCATCTACCATCAGGTGCTCAACCGTGCCAGGTGGTCGTCGTTGCAGCTGAGCCGGGCGCTGTTGCTGCTGGTGGTCGGGCGTCTTGGTTCGTCCGACGGGCCGCTGGTTTTCGGCATTGACGAAACCCTGGAACGGCGCTGGGGGCGGAAGATTGCGGCCAAGGGACGGTACCGTGATCCCGTACGTTCCACCGACGACCAGACGGTAATGACCCCCGGACTGCAATGGGTGAGCCTGATGTTGTTGACCCATATCGGTGGGGTGGGTCGGCATTGGGCGCTGCCCTTGATGACCGCGTTGGCGCCGTCGGCCCGCTACGACCGGCGCAAAGGCCGACGGCGCCAGATGGTCACCGACTATGCTCGGCAGATGCTGACCTGTCTGCGCCGGTGGCTCCCGGAGCAGGACCTGGTGCTGGTGTGTGATGGCGGCTACGCCAAACGCGAGTTCCTGCGCTATTTCCAGAATATGTCAAAACCCATTGTGGTCGTCGCCAAACTGCGCAAGGACGCGGCCCGGTACCAGCCAGCGCCACCGCGGCGTCCCGGCCAGATCGGGCGACCACGGATCGTCGGAGCGCGTCTGCCCAGCCCCAGGGCGGTGCTGGACGACCCCGCTACCCAATGGACCACCTACCTTGCCACCGGATCCGACGGCAATACCACCACGGTCGAACTGACCTCGGGACTGGCGGTGTGGTACCACGGCGGGCCGCCGCCCCTTGCCATGCGCTG
Organism: Dehalococcoidia bacterium; assembly: GCA_965197635.1. Taxonomy (GTDB): domain Bacteria; phylum Chloroflexota; class Dehalococcoidia; order Lucifugimonadales; family UBA3495; genus Bin87. The sequence goes on along the minus strand of CBDANN010000007.1, from coordinate 97,330 downwards.
GGTCGTGGTCAAAGACTCGGGAGAAACCTCAAACCAGGCGCGTTGCTAGGCACCGACACCGCGGCGGAACCCCGGCACCTACTCCAGTGGTATCTGCTGCGCTCGCAGGTCGAGGTCACCTTTGCCGAGGCACGGGCCCATCTGGGCATGGAAACCCAGCGCCAGTGGTCGGAACTGGCCAGCGCGCGCACCACGCCCGCGCTGCTGGGCCTGTTCAGTGTGGTCACGCTGATGGCCGACGTCCTCATCGGACAGCAGCAGATTGAAATGACACCCCGCACGACCGCCTGGTATGAAAAGACCAGTCCTTCCTGCGCCGACGCCATCGCCATGGTCAGACGTTACATCTGGGTGCGGCACGGGACTTTTGCGACGTCCGAGCCCGAGCCGGAACTGATTAAAGTCCCCAGCTCCTTATATCACCTGATGCTCGACTCTCTCGCCTACGCCGCTTAGTTGTACAAAGTCGAGCCACCGAACTTGACGTTCAAAAACTTCCAGCCAATCTGTACCACAGGTTGCTCGACTCACTGGCTTACGCCGCTTGAGTGTACAAAGCCCAGCTGGACCGCCAACCAGGCGGCGTTGGCGGCGAAACGGCCTGACGGGAGATGGTTCAGTCCGACACCATACTTGAGGTCTCGGATGGCATTCTCAATCTCGGCGTGGCGACGATGATCGGCCTCCAGTTCCAGAGTGTCCAGTTCCAGGGTGTCCCCGTCCCGATCGGTGATGCAGCCGTGATAGCTGTAGTCGGCCAAGAGGGCCAACTGGGAGTTGGGCGTGGGCTTCACCCTGCGGACGATGAGCCGCGCCGGCGCGGCGTCGGGCTCACCTTGGAAAGGTGTGTGGGTGGTTTCGGCCACGTCGGCAGCGCCGTCCATCCAGTAGGGGATGGGCGTCCAGTCCGCCTCCGGTATCGCCTCGATGAGATTGCGCAGGCTCTGGTGTTGGCGGATGGTGATGGAGTAGCGGACGTTGGTCTCTCGGCAGGTGGACACCATGGCGTGGGTGTAGAAGCCGCGGTCGGCCCGCACCGTGAGTGGTCCGCTGGCCCCAGCGTAGCGTACCCGTCCCACCGCCTCCCGCCGGAAGTGGGCGGCGCCCCGAACGGTATTGGCGCGGCCCTCATGCAGCCGAGCCTCAGCACGTCGCCGGTGCCAGCCCCAGTCGTCCAGGCCCGGGCCAGCAGCGGGTGATAGCCCCGCTGGCCGGTGTAGCCGTGGTGGCGCGCCCCCTCCTTGGCCGGACCGTAGGTCTCACAGATGGTGGAATCCAGGTCGATGGTCAACGGCCCGTGATTGTTCGAAGATCGGGGTCCGGCTCCAGCGGCCCAGGCCCGTGCCAGCAGCTCCCGGCTCACCCGATCCAGCTGGCGAGCATGGCCCCAACGGAAGCTCCGCAGGAAGGTCCCCAGGGTGGATGGCGCCTTGACCACGCAGCCCAGCACCCGCGCGGTCCGGCCAGCACGCAACACGTCGGCATCGTCAATGCAGTCGCCACCGGCCAGAGCGGATGCCACCAGCGTCATGATCTGGTCGCCCGTGTTGGCTCCGCCTGGGGCCCGGCCCAGGTCCAGGCGCCGGTCAACCAGTTGGGGCCGGCCCAGATGCCGAGCCAGCGTGGACGGCAGGATCAACCCAGCATTGCTGACCAGGCGGTGGTCGTCGCAGGCGATCTGGATGCGGTCGGGGTCGTTACGTGGTAGCATCTATTTGGTGCTCCTGTTTCGGGGTGGGTTTGCCGTTTCACAAACCATTATCCCCGAACACAGGGGCACTTTCTTATCCCTTCAACCCGCCGCCACACTCATCTCTTCGGTGGATTGGGGCTTAGTACTACAGTCGCGCTTGTGATGAAGGTTTCTGAAGGCGTCTCCGGTAATGACACTGCATGGCCCGGGCCTGGTGCCGCCGTCTCCATCCCGACCAGTGGATGGTCAGGGCAGGACTGCCACGGGGCAGCCACAGGAGCCGGCATAGCAGTCGTCTGACCTCGGGTACGGTCAGGGGGATGAGTTCTCCCGGGAACATATCCCCCTTTTACCGTCGCCACCGGCGGCATAGGACCGGATTACCGCCAGAAAGGCATGGGCCAGCAGCGCCCGGGTGATGTGCCGGTGCCAGCCGACCCACAGGCGTACCTCATACTCGTCCAGCCCCACCTCCTGTTTGGCCTCCTTGAAGGCGTCTTCGATGATCCACCGGGTGCCAGCCACGCGCACCAGTTCCGCCAGCGATACCTCTCCCGTACTAAAACAGGCGTAGTAGGCCAGCTCCTCAGGATCGGCAATGCCCGAACCCTTGACCAAGCACGCACCAGCAGCCAATGCCCCTGATCCAGCGCTGACCAGGGTCCTATCGGCAACCAACCCCAATCGTAGAGGCGCGGCCCTTTGCTGCCCTCCCCAGCGCTCAGACGTTGCCACCAGTCATCAGGTATCTGCTGGGCCAGTTCACGGGCTGCCACCTGTGCCGAGCCATCCTCCGTATCCGCCCACAGCGGCTCGTTGTTCTTCACCGCCAGCACGTAGGACAGGCTCTGTTCCTCCAGCCACCGTCGCAGTTGACACGATCTTTGACCAATCGCATTGCCGTACACCGTATCCCCAGTTACCCAGGCAAAGGGCACCCCAACCGCCACCGCGCGGGCGATCATCTCCTGAGCCAGTTGTGCTTTGGTATGAAAGACCACCCCTTCCGGGACACCGGCTTCCCGCCGCCGCTCCACATCCTCCGCCCACTCCTGGGGCAGATACAGCTCCCGATCCAGAAAGGCCGCGCCCCGTCGGCTGCCATACGCCAGGAACACCCCGATCTGACAGTTCTCCACCTTCCCCGCCGTGCCGCTGTACTGACGCTTCACCCCCACCGACTTCTGGCCTTGCTTCAGAAACCCCGTCTCATCCACCACCAGCACCCCGCCGGGGTCGCCCAGATGCTCCACCACGTACCCTTGCAGGTCGTCCCGTACTTGGTCCGCGTCCCAGTGGTACACCGCCAGCAGACGCTGCACACCGTCGGGCGTGGCGTCGCCAGCATATTCGGCCAACTGCCACCCGTTCTTGCGCTCCACCGACCCCAGCAATCCTTTCAGGTACGCCAGCGCCCGCTGCCGAGACTCACTGCGGCTGAAACGCGACGCGATACGCCCGTGCAGCGCCTGGAGCCCAGCCTCCCAGTCCAGCGTTTCCTCCAGCACGGCCTCTCGCTCCAGTAATGTCTGACCCATTTCCAACCCCTCCACTCTCACCAGTAATCATGGGCCTATCCTACCAAAGGCAAGCGCGACTGTAGTACTAGGTGAGGCAGGTGTCGTCGAAGCGACAACTCAGCCTTATCCCAGCGTAGATTTGTGACTGACCTGTACCGCACCGGCCAGTAGCAAGGCAATATCAACCGGGCGTGGAACGCCGGATTGAGCAAGTAAGAGGTCGGCGAGCGTATTTCGCACGTCGCCTTTTATGTCGGCTGCCCTACGACCGCCAATACCGGGCCCATCGTGAAGCAGGTGTTCGAGGATCAGTAGACGAACTGGGCGCCAGAGTAAGTCGGTGAGCAAATTGGAGTGGGGGTTGCTGTTGGGTATGCCGGAGATGGGAGCACTGTTGGAGGGGTGGCGATTGGACGATGCTGAGGTGGCGCGAGGGGTCTACCTGGCGCCGACGCCCTGGGAACGAGAACTGCGTCACGCATTGGGCTTGTCGTCGCGGTGCCGGACCGCAGCGGCGGTGACTGATGCTTTGGGAAGGAATGCCCATACCATCAGCCGATGGGGGCTGCTTTTGGGAAGAGCGGTGGTTCGCTCTGGTGCTGAATAGCGAGCGGTACGCCGAGTTGACGGCGGCGGCGCAAGAGTTGCGTGTCCCGCCGGGTATAGACCTGCCCAATCGGGACTGGAACGCGGTACGCCGGTTTGCGCAAGGGGTTTTGGGTCGGCGCTCAGCCACAGTAGTTGTCTGAACGACTTGCATCTGAATAAATTGATTGCAAGGCGAAAGGGTAGAGAGTCGACAACGGCTCCAGTCGGTTTCTTTGCAGAACTCCTCACGGTGGCACCCTTCCGGCCGCACCGGTCGAGTTAACCGGGGTGGGCCATCGGAGGGCGGCGTTAGCGCTTGTGCTCCATGCCGGGAGTGCCGGTCTCATAGCGGGTGGGCACGGGACACGGAAAAAGGTAAACAAAATGCTCTGCACGCAAAAATTGTGTTGGCCATGCTCCGGCACCGCCCCGAAACCGTAGCGCCTGACACCAAAATCCAGACCGTGGCAGCCACCGCCGCCCCTCCACGGCGAGGGGGAGGCAGGACTCTAAAGGTATGAGATTTGACCTCACCAGCTCGTCCTGAGCCTGTCGAAGGACGGTCGCTATGGTCCGAAAAACTCATTACGCGCGCGAGTCCATCGACTCGTGAATGGCCCGGCGGAAAGGAGCTACGCTAAAACAACATCGGTCGCCTGTGGTACAATCCGCCGGTATGCGCCGGGCGCGGGGACGACCCTCCGCGCCCGTAAATTGCCCATCCTCGTCCACCGGACGCTGCCGATGCTGACCAACATCATTTCAAGCCGGCCGGCCGCCTGCCAACCTCTCCACCGAAGGGCCATCCCATAATGCGGCGGCCCAATATCTTCTACGGCTGGTGGATTGTCATAGTCAGCCTGCTCGCCGACGGTATGAAGCACGGCAGTTTCAACCGGGGCTTCACCATCATGTACATCCCCATCGAGCAGGACCTGGGATTCACCAGAACCATGCTGGGGTTGGCCGAGGGCCTGGGCCGCATGATGGGCGGCATCCAGGGCCCCGTGATGGGTTACTGCACCGACCGCTTCGGCCCCCGGGTAATGCTGGCCTTCGGCGGGCTGATGTCCGGGTTGGGCTTTATCCTGCTGGCGCGCACCGGCAGCTTCTGGTTCTTTCTGGTGGTTTTCGTCGGTTTCATGTCGGTAGGGTTTCGCTCCGGCTACAACAATGCCTCCATTATGGCGGTCAACAACTGGTTCCGCCGCCGCCGCGGTCTGGCCATGTCCGTCGTCAGCATGGGCAACGGACTGGGCGGCGCCACTGCCCCCCTCGTCGGCCTGCTGATTTACACGGTGGGTTGGCGCGACGCCTGTATGGTGCTGGGGTTTGCCATCATCGCCGTGGTGATACCCCTGTCCTGGTTCCTGCGCCGCTCCCCGGAAGAAATGGGGCAACTCCCCGACGGCGACACCCCCGAAACCGCAACTGCTGCCGCCACCGCGCGAGCCGGCGAGATTACACCCCAGCAGCGCCGCCGGATGCAATTCGGCGAGATGGACTTCACGGTGCGCGAGGCCATGCGTACCCCGTCCTACTGGCTGCTGGTTATGTCCACCGCCTTCCGCAACATCGTCCACGCCGGCGCTTCCTTCCTGCTGGCGCCCTTGATGGTCTGGTTCCTGGAAGGCGGAGGCCCGGACCTGGACGGCAGGTACCCCATTATTGCCGCCACCCTGGTGGGCGCGTTCTCCTTTGCCAACATGGTCTTCAACCCCGGCATGGGGTGGCTTGGAGACAAGGTTGACCGCCGCAAACTCAGCGCCATCTGCATGGTTGCCGGCGCCGCCGCTCTAGCTTCGCTGCTCACCCAAAGCGGCCACGTCTGGCAGCTGGTCCTGTTCGTGGGCGTGATGGCCTTCGCCGAAAGCGCCAACCCCCTCAACTGGGCCATCATGGGCGATTTCTTCGGACGCCGCGCCTACGCTACCCTGCGCGGCTGGCAACACCTGCCCGACCAGTTGGCCTCAATGTGGACCGCCATGTGGATGGGCGCCATCTACGACCACACCGGCAGCTTCTATTGGGCATTGTTCCCCCTGGTCGCGCTATACCTGGCCGCCGCCGTCGGTTACTGGTTCCTGCCTTTCCCGCGCCTCCCCCAGCGTCTCCAGGCCCAGCGCGACCGCGAGATCGCCCTCGAAGACGCCACCTTCGCCCCGGAGCCAGGCGGCAGAGCCGAAGCCGGCGGCCGCGCCGACTGACGCTGCCGGTCTGCCCAGCGCCTCCCCCAGCGTCTCCAGGCCCAGCGCGACCGCGAGATCGCCCTCGAAGACGCCACCTTCGCCCCGGAGCCAGGCGGCAGAGCCGAAGCCGGCGGCCGCGCCGACTGACGCTGCCGGTCTGCCCCCATCGTGATGACGCGCCTTTGCGGTCGCACGTGTAGATACACAGATTAGGTCAGGTCCTGTCGGCCTCTAACTACCGGGTGCAAAAATCTGCAATTCTCTGTAGTTCACGGACCCACGAAGTAAAAACTGTCAAGTTGGGTGATTGCTCACGCGTACCCGGTTTGGTGAGGTGGGGGGGTGAAGATTAGGGGTGGCGGGTCGGGAGTAGCGAGATAGTATTCGTAACCCAGGTTCAGGATGCCCAACTTTCTTCGAGAGCAGATCCCACGTCTGAACGACGGCGAAATCCGCATTCCCACCAGTATCAGCAGGCAACAAGCCAGCAGCAGTCCCACCAGCAGCCGTTGCAGCCGGTCCGTGGTGGTTACGTTGCTTCGGTCCAGTCCAAAGCGCTGCTTGCCGTCCTTGAAGTACTGTTCTGGCTGCATCCGGCGCCGATACATCCGCACCGCTTGGCGGGGATCGGCCAGCGACGTGGCCAGATACCAAGGCTCCCGATGCCCGCTGGCCCAGTAGAGCACCAGGTTGATCACTGCCGCGCCGTCAGAGCGATAGCGGGTTTGGGGCCAGAACTGGATACGGCCTTGGCGCAGGGGATAGTTGCGCAACCGACCACGGTAGTCGGCGCTCTGGACCATCACGTCGCCCCGGAGACGGATCACGTAGTCCACTGGGTAGCCGGTGTGATTGGGCATCTCTTGCAGGAAGCGGATGAGGCTGGCTCTCCGAAAGCCACGGTCAGCCAGCAGGAGGGGCCGGATGGTGGCGGGCCAGTGGCCCAGCAGTCGGCGCACGAAGAACTCCTCCACTCGGTTCTGGGACGGGTCCAACTCCTTAGCCCGAATCCACCGAAAGGATGAGTCTATCGGCGCGCTGAGGGGGTTAGAAAGTGCTCCTGCGTTCGGGGATAATGGTTTTCGAGATACCAAACCAACCCGCAGCCAGGAGCACCCAATAGTTGCCACCATCTGAGCAGCCCGACCGCATCCAGGTTGCCTGTGACGATCACCGTCTGGTGGCCGATGCCGGGATGCTGCTTCCGGTCACGCTGGCTGGGCGTTTGGGACTGGGTGAACTGGTGGACAACCACGTTGACCTGGGAGACGCGCCAGGACGGGCGAATGTGGGAGACCAGATGCTGACGTTGGTGGCCTCGGCGCTGATCGGTGGCGACTGCATTGACGACGCCGACGTGTTGCGCACCGGCGGGACGGCTGGGGCCATCGGCGGCGTGGTCAAGGCGCCGTCCACCCTGGGGACGTTCCTGCGGAGTTTCCGGTGGGGCCACGCCCGCCAGTTGGATCGGGTGAGCCGGGAGTTGTTGGCCCGGGCCTGGGCTGCCGGTGCCGGACCCCGATCTCCGATCAATCACGGGCCGTTGACCATCGACCTGGACTCCACCATCTGCGAGACCTACGGTCTAGTATTACAGTCGCGCTTGAGGAACAGGTGTCTGAAGGTGTCTCCGGTAGTGACATTGCATGGCCCGGGCCTGGTGCCGCCGTCTCCAGCCTGACCAATGGATGGTCAGGGCAGGACTGCCCCGTGGCAGCCACCGCAGCCGGCACAGCAACCGTCTGACCTCGGGCACGGTCAGCGGGATGAGTTCTCCCGGGAACCTATCCCCCTTTTACCGTCGCCACCGGCGGCATAGGACCGGATTACCGCCAGAAAGGCATGGGCCAGCATGGCCAGGGTGATGTGCCGGTGCCAGCCGACCCACCGGCGCACCTCATACTCATCCAGCCCCACCTCCTGTTTGGCCTCCTTGAAGGCGTCTTCGATGATCCACCGGGTGCCAGCCACGCGCACCAGTTCCGCCAGCGGCGTTTCCGCTGCGCCAAAACAGGCGTAGTAGGCCAGCTCCTCAGGATCGGCGATGCCCGAACCCTTGACCAAGCACGCACCAGCAGCCAATGCCCCTGACCTGGCTCTGACCAGGGTCGTATCGGCAACCAACCCCAATCGTAGAGGCGCGGCCCTTTGCTGCCCTCACCAGCGCTCAGACGTTGCCACCGGTCATCAGGTATCTGCTGGGCCAGTTCACGGGCTGCCACCTGTGCTGAGCCATCCTCCGTATCCGCCCACAGCGGCTCGTTGTTCTTCACCGCCAGCACGTAGGGCAGGGCCTGCTCCTCCAGCCACCGCCGCAGTTGACACGATCTTTGACCAATCGCATTGCCGTACACCGTATCCCCCGTTACCCAGGCAAAGGGCACCCCAGCCACCACCGCGCGGGCGATCATCTCCTGAGCCAGTTGTGCTTTGGTATGAAAGACCACGTCCTGGGGCACTCCCGCTTCCCGCCGTCGCTCCACATCCTCCGCCCACTCCTGGGGCAGGTAGAGCTCCCGATCCAGAAAGGCCGCGCCCCGTCGGCTGCCATAGGCCAGGAACACTCCGATCTGACAGTTCTCCACCTTCCCCGCCGTGCCGCTGTACTGACGCTTCACCCCCACCGACTTCTGGCCTTGCTTCAGAAACCCCGTCTCATCCACCACCAGCACCCCGCCGGGGTCGCCCAGATGCTCCACCACGTACCCTTGCAGGTCGTCCCGCACCTGGTCCGCGTCCCAGTGGTACACCGCCAGCAACCGCTGCACCCCGTCGGGGGTGGCATCTCCAGCATATTCCGCCAACTGCCACCCGTTCTTGCGCTCCACCGACCCCAGCAATCCTTGCAGGTACGCCAGCGCCCGCTGCCGAGACTCACTGCGGCTGAAACGCGACGCGATACGCCCGTGCAGCGCCTGGAGCCCAACCTCCCAGTCCAGCGTTTCCTCCAGCACATCCTCTCGCTCCAGTAATGTCTGACCCATTTCCAACCCCTCCGCTCTCAACAGTAATCATGGGCCTATCCTACCAAAAGTAAGCGCGACTGTAGTATTAGGTTGCGACGGCATCTCCAGCAGCCGGGTGTCGCGCATCTGCGAGCAACTGGATGAAGTGGTGGAGAGTTTCCTGGGTCGGCCTCTGGACGGCGGTCCCTACCCCTACGTCTGGCGGGACGGCCTGACCCAGAAGGTGCGTGAGGGCGGCCGCATCGTCAACGTCTGCGTGGTGGTGGCGACAGGGGTCAATGCCGAAGGGCAGCGTGAGATCCTGGGCCTGGACGTGGGGACCAGCGAGGACGGCGCGTTCTGGCTGGCCTTCCTGCGGTCGCTGACCGCTCGGGGGCTCAGCGGGGTGGAACTGGTTACCTCCGATGCCCACCAGGGGCTGAAGAACGCCATCGCCGCGGTCTTTGCTGGAGCCAGCTGGCAGCGCTGCCGCACCCACTTCATGGCCAACCTGCTCACCCGAGTGCCCAAGCGTGCCCAACCCGGCGTGGCCACCCAGGACCTTCCTCGCATGGTGCGCACCATCTACCAGCAACTGTCTCCCGCCGAGGTCCACGGCCAACTGGACCGAGTGGTGGAACAACTCCGGGAGCCCTTGGCCCAGGTGGCCGAGCTGCTGGCGGACGCCGCGCCGGACATCCTGGCCTTCACGGCCTTCCCAGTGGCCCACTGGCAGAAGCTGTGGTCCAACAACCCGCAGGAACGGCTGAACCGGGAGATAAGGCGCCGCACTGACGTGGTGGGCATCTTCCCCAACCGGCTATCGGCGCGGCGCCTGGTGGGTGCGGTGCTGGCCGAGCAGCATGACGAGTGGGCCGAAGCCCGCCGCTACCTCACCATCCCCAACGCCGCCGGCAACGAGGCACTGCCGGAGCCCAACATGCTGGACGCAGCAGCCTAATCAACATCAAAAGGGATGACGCGCTTTTACACCTATTGACGGGACACTACCCAACTCCGGGAGGAAGCGTTCCACCCGCTGGCACCGCACGCTCCTGGGCGCATCGCTGCCCAGGTAAGGCTGGCAGATGGACCATAGCCGCTCTTGGCACTGCTGTTGCAGCTTTCACCCGCTGGGACTGCTGCACCGTTGCCGGCAGTTCCGGGTCCGGGACCGGGATAGGCTTGGGCCTGGTCATACACCTCCCGCACCCGTTGGGCCCATCCGGCCACTCCCTGGTGTTGGGGGTATGGTTCCTTCAGCCGGTGGATATCCCGCAGCAGATGGGTCCAGCAGCTCTGATGCAGCCCTTGCTGCACGTTGTAAGCGCCGTAGCAGTCGCTGACCAGCACGCCCTCAAACTCAGCTCCCAACACCTCCGCAACCACCTCCCGGCCCCGGCTGGCCCGGCGGAGGAAGTAACGCGCCTCCGGAGCGCTGAAGCTCCCGAGATACCCGTTGTGGCCATCTTCCCGCCAGCCCGTCTCGTCCCCGTACACCACCGGACTGGCTCGAAGCTCTTCTTGCAGCCGGTGGCGCTCCCCCGGGCCGCGCCCGGTCGCTCCACGCGCCAAGGCCACCAGTTCCCCCACGCTGCGGCACAGTCCGCAGCGCCACTTCAGGTAGCGTTGCATCACTCCATAGGGCAGCCGGCACTCCTCCCGGAGCACGCATACTTCCTGCTGAACTGAGATGCCCACCCGTTGCCGCCCCACCACCAGGGCGCCCCAATCCGGTTCGGGGGACCACCGCTGCCCGCACTTCCGGCAAGTGCGCTCCAGCACCACATGCTCAGCCACCCGTGCTCGCACCCGGGGTATGGATATCACCTGGCGGCTTCCGCGTACTCTCCCGCCCAACAGCAGTGTCCCGCAGTCCGGACAACTGGCCGTGGCGTGCTCCTCCCAGTGGGTGGGCTCCTCCCGCCGCCGGGCAAAGCCGTGGGCGCGCTTCTGGCGTTCCTGCTGGGGGCGGTCCGGCCGGTTGGCCTTGACCCAGGAGGGCGGCTTCCGCTCCTTACCTCCCTCCGTTGGAGCCTTCTGCTGGCCTTCCAACTCAGAGATTCGTGTTTCCAGAACCTCAACATGGTCGAGAAGTTGACTAACCAACTGGACCAACCCCTCACGGGAGGCCCTGCCTATATTCACATCCCGGTCCATGCTTTTAGTCTACCCCTGATTTAGCCAGTCTGAACAGTTACACGCGATGAGGGCTATTGCGAACAGGCTTTGCACGGCCGATAAGCGTCCGTTTCGGGATGGTATTGAAACCAGCCAAACCAGAAGGAGGTCAGGCTGGGGACGCGCGAAAGACTCTGCGATGGGTCGTTCTCGCTGATCAGCGCCCCCTCGGTTACTTGCCACCGCGTTCCGTCAGTATCCAGCAGCACAGCCGCCGGCGCGTCGGCACCGTCGGACTCGGGCAGCGTGAAGGTGGTGTCACCCCGCTCGTAGATGCGACCAGCGCGGGAGGTCGGCGAGGCTACGATGACCACGTCCAGACCACCCACGGTGTCGTTGACCAGGCGCGCATCTCTCAAGTCGGATACGCCGTAGGCTTTGGCGCTGTCGCCGACGGACAGGCCGACGACCACATCCTTCGGCTCAAAGGTCGGGTCGCGCTGCCAGACCGGGAACATCACCTCGTCGGAGGTGAAGTAATTGTAGTAGATGGCCTGGGGATCGTTCTCAGGCAGGTAGAACTCGGCAGGATAGACGCCGGTCTCCCGGGACAGCACCGTGGTGTCAGGGTGCTCGGCCACCCATTCCTCCCAAGTCGTAACCACGGACGGAAAGAAGGGCTGGCGGATACCGGAATCGGCCAGTGGGCCGATGATGGGCTCACCGATGAACTGGTTCCAGAGGGAGCGGGTCGCCCGGTCGTACATCACCTTGTTGCTGCGGTAGAGCATACCGGAAGTGCCGAAGGTGGTGGCCTCTCCGTTGACCATGCCGGAATACACGATTCCGGTGCCGCAGAGGGTTCAATAGACCAGGGAGATCGGTTCGCCGCCCAGCACGTCGTTGGCCAGCTCGTGAGCATTCATCACCCGCAGGGGGTAGGCCCGATGCTCGCCGTTAATTGACACGCCGAACACCCGGTCGTCAGGCCAGAGCCAAGTAGCCTGCTCGGCCAGGATGTAAGGCGGCTGCTCCAGTGGCGGGATGCCATCCAGCCGGACGCCGCCCCAGACGACTTCGGTCAGGTCAACGCGGGAGCGGGTGATGCCCGGCTCCACTATGGCTCCGATGGCCGGGTCAATTACGGCCAACGAGTCCACTTTCCAGCGGGGATAATCGGACGGCGGTGCATACTCCTCGTGCCGGGGGCCGACCCACTCCCGCCAGCGGCGGCGGTCGAAGTCGAAGGTCTGGCCGGTGAGGGCGGTCAGACTCTCAACGGCGCTGCGGGCGGTGTCCAGCCGGAAGAATTTCAAGGCCTCCAGGATGACCACCACCTGGGATTTGTCGTCATGAGTCTCTGCATCCCGGAGCGCCGCCAGCGTGCTGGCGTGGGGATGGCCGATCCCGTGCCAGATGCGGTACATGGTGCGGTTGGAGTCGTAGGGCTCGTCATCGGGTTCTGATGTGGGCGAGGGCGAGACTTCCTGGGCGGTCAGCTCCCGAGTTGGAGCGGCAGTAGCCGGCGGCGGCTCCGTCAGCGCCGGAAGGTCGTCAGCTTGAGGCGACGCGCCGGAGCAGGCCAACGTGAGCAAGCCGATGAGCGACAGTAGCAGCAGAAACAGTTTATGCGACGAAAACACTGGGAGGCTCGCGGTAATTAGACAAGCTCATGTGGTGTACGTTGACGCTGTGCCTAATGGTTTGGAAGCCGGCTGGCTCAGGCGTTTTACTTCTACCACGATGACGTTTTGTGGCAGACGCAAATTCATATCTCGCAAAGCAGTCCAGAACTGTTTCGAGACTGTAACGTACAGCTCCACCCTGTTGTCCTGCACCATAATGCCCGATTCCACTCGTATACCCGTCGCGTCCGCGATACGCATTGCTTCCCGCTGCGTGGCTTCAAGATTTTCCAGCGAAACATCGGCATTTCGCACCTCGACGAGGGTGGACAACCGGCTATTTTCCAGGTAGCGAGCCATCGTCGCCTCGCCGCCACTGGTGAATTCTACGATCACCCGGTAGTCGGGCCGGTGCTGAATCCTCAACCCGGCGAAGGTGTCGCCCTCGTTCGCAGCCAATTTCGCGCCCAACTTCCCAATCTCACCCTGGAGGCTCAATCGGCACATCGCCTCTTCAACGTCCACACCAAAGTCTTTCGCATAGCGCTGGGCATCGCGGGTCAAAGCATCGCCCTCGGGAAGGGTAGGACAGACAACGGGAGATACCTCGTTTTCAACGGGTGGGATCACCAACGGAAGCGCTACCACCACAACCAGGACAACAATAAGCAGGTGCATCCTACGTGGCAGCGGCACCGTTGTCCTCCTTCGTTAAATGTGCGACGGCCAAATGACGCACGGGTTTCTCAGTGCCAGTCAAACTTGTCTCTTTGGCGCCGACATCATGAGCAGGGGCAGGTTTGAAAACCTGCCCCTGCCAATTGAGCCGATGTCGACGAGCGGTTGCTAATCAGCGGCAGCCGCAGCGTACCATTCGGCGCCTTCCTGGCCAGGTTCCGGCAGCACGAAGCCGCCTTCCATGGTCCAGGACGCCGGGTTCTCGGTGATGCGGCCACCGATGATGTCGGGCGATACGTTGGCAACGTCCGCAAAGGCGTGGGTGAGGTCGGAGAGGAGCTGTTGCTTCACCTCCTCGGAGCGGCCGGCGCGATTGCCGCCGTCGAGATAGTAGCCGTCGCCCATTTCGGGCTGATCACCTTCGGGCGTCTCGATGAAGGTCACGGACACGAAGCTACGGGGCGCGCCGGTGGAGCCGCAGTGGATGTCGGTGAAAGCAAGGGCAATCTCCTGGCGCTGGTCAAAGGTCAGGGAATCCTTGGGGATGATGCAACGATAGTGGGGCATGGTTCCCTCCTTGTGCGATCTTGCGGGCGAGTGAAGAGGCGATCCTCTGCCGTTTGCTCGGTGAGAGGGTTAAGCGCGCCGGTCACGGGCCGATACCACCAGTTCGTCGGTGGCGCAGCCGGTGTGGTCCATCCACATGTCTTGGATGGCCTTCATCAACTCCACGCGGGTCTCCTGCTGCAGGCCGGGCGGTATCTCGCCACGAACGGCGGAGGTAGTGGAAAGCCTGCCGCCGCGGAAGCCGAAGCCGTGGGGTATCTCAATCCAGTTCACCGACACGTCATCAGGGTTGCCTCCCACGAATGACGTGCTGATGCGTGCCAACTCCGACGCCAGTCGTGGACGGATTTCGTGGGGGACTATCCCCTCCTGGATGGTGCAGTTGAAGGTAATCATCGCCCTTTTCGCGGTTAGCAGGTTGACGGCGCGCAGGGTAACACGACCGGCATTATTGCGGCAATCCAGACGGTCGCCACGAAGGCGCAGGCGCCTCGCACCTGTTGCGTTCAGGCGTTCAGCAACCGCACCACTTCGTCGCCCACCTGCTGGGTGCTGGCGTTGCCGCCCAGGTCGCCAGTGAGGACGCTGCGTTCGTTGAGCACATGGAGCACAGCGTCGTTGACGCGGCGGGCAGCGTCGGCTTCACCCCAATGCTCCAGCATCATGGCGACGGCGAAGATGGTGGCCAGCGGGTTGGCCAGGTTCTTGCCGGTTATGTCAAAAGCGGCGCCATGCACCGGCTCGAACATCGACGGGAATTGTCCTCCCGGATTGATGTTGGCGCTGGGGGCCAGGCCCATGCTGCCCGTCACCACGGCGGCGATGTCGGAGAGAATGTCCGCGAAGAGGTTGGAGGCTACGATGACGTCGAAGTCCTCCGGCCAGCGCACCAGGTCCATGGCCGCCCGGTCCACCAGCAGCGACTCGGTCTGAACCTGGGGATACTCGGCGGCCACGTCCTCGAACACCTCGTCCCAGAACACCATGCTGAAGGCTTGGGCGTTGGACTTGGTGACCGACGTGACCTTGTTCTTGCCGCCGCGCCGGACGCTGTGCTCGAAGGCAGCGCGGATGATGCGCTCGGTGCCCCGCCGGGTGAAGACACCGCTCTGGATCACGGTTTCGTGGGCCGTGCCAGGATAGAGTCGACCGCCGACGGGCGCGTACTCCCCTTCGGTGTTTTCCCGGAAGATTACCATGTCCACGTCGCCGGCGGCTTTCCCCGCTATGGGCGACTCCACGCCGGGATACAGCACCGCCGGGCGCACGCAGATGGCCTGGTCGAAGGCGCGGCGCATGGGCAGCAGGAGGCCCTGCAGGGTGACGTGGTCGGGGATGTTTGGGTCGCCCACCGCGCCGAACAGCACCGCGTCGTAGGCCGACAGTTGCTCCAGCCCATCTTCCGGCATCATGCGCCCGGTTTCGCGGTAGTAATCGCTGCCCCAGGGGAAGTCGGTGGCGCGGAAGGAGAGGCCGCCGGTTTGTGCGGCCACCGCGTCCAGCACCTTGCGTCCCTCGGATATAACCTCCGGCCCGATGCCGTCGCCGGCGATAACGGCCAGATTGTATTCGGCCATGTTTGCGCCCCTTTTTAAGTGTCGTCAGGTATGGGCAGCAGTCTAGCCGGGCGACGACGGGATGTCTATTGCATTGGGTTACAATGCAAACAGACTCAACGCGCACCGACGGGGGCCTTCACAATGACTGCGCCGAAACGTGACCAAGCCGCCGACTGGCAGAACCGGATCGTGTGCGATCCGGAGATATTGTCCGGCAAGCCGACCATCAAGGGTACCGCCATTTCGGTGGCACTGGTAAAAAAGTTGCTTTCTGACGGTCTCACGCCGGCCATCATTATCCGGGACTACCTGGCCATCACGGCGGAGGATGTTGCGGCGTGCCGGCGGCATGAGGAAGCAAGGGGACCGCATCACGGCGAAAAAACCGACGTTGTGAAGATCGAAAAACGGACGCCGGAAAGGGTTGCCGACTGGCGAGACCGAATTGTGTGCGACCCAGCGATACTGGTCGGCAAACCAACCATCAAGGGGACCAGAATATCCGTGGAGTTGGTTACCGACCTTTTGGAGGGCGGACGTACCGCATCCGATATCGTCCGCCGGTATCCGCACATCAGGGAGGAAGACGTTGACGCCTGTGCGCGGTACAAGACGACTGGCGCAAAGCTGTCCAACGTCACCTGGGCAGACATTGACGCCATTATGGATGGAACGTATCAACCCCGAACATGAGGATTCTCGCCGACGAAAATATGATGCCGGAAACGGTTGTTGGGCTGCGAGACGACGGCCATGACGTAGATTGGGCGAACGAGATTTACAGTGGAGCGCCCGACACCAACTTATTGGATATAGCCACCGCGGATGGGCGGCTGCTGATAACATACGATAAGGATTATGGCGAATTGGTACACCGATTTGGAGCAGCAGCTCCATTCGGGGTAATCCTGTTTCGTATCTACGACGATTTGCCGCAAGAGGCCGAGATCCGGTTCATCGTCAACAGCGTAACCATCCGGGACGACTGGCCTCCTGGGATCTGGACGATACAGATAAGACATCGCGGGTAGGGGCGAATAATCATTCGCCCCTACATGGAATCGCAGTCGGAATGCTGGCTACACGTCCCGCTCAATCGGCGCGCCCACGATGCTGCCCCATTCGGTCCAGGAACCGTCGTAGTTGCGGACGTCGTTGTAGCCCAACAGCTGGCTGAGCACGAACCAGGTGTGGGAGGAACGTTCTCCAATGCGACAGTAAGCGATGGTTTCGCGGGAGCCGTCCACGCCACGGCCGCCGTAGAGCGCGCTCAACTCATCAGCCGATTTGAACGTGCCGTCCTCGTTGACCGCCTGCCCCCAGGGGATGTTGGCCGCGCCGGGGATGTGGCCGTTGCGCTGGGAGCCTTCCTGCGGCAGGTTGGGCGGAGCATTCAGCGCACCGGAGAACTCGTCGGGGGAGCGCACGTCCACCAGGGCGTGGCTGCTGCTGTTGACGGCCTGCAACACGTAATCGCGCAGGGCGCGCAGGTCGGTGTTCTCGGTGGAGATGCTGTAGTCGGTGGCCGGATACGACGGCACGTCGGTGGTGGTGGAACGGTTTTCGGCCAGCCACAGGACACGTCCACCGTTCATCAAGCGCACGTCCCGGTGTCCGTAGTAGCGCAGCTGCCAGAAGGCCCAGGCAGCGAACCAGTTGTTGTTGTCTCCATAGAGGACGATGGTGGTGTCGGGGGAGATGCCGCTGCCGCCGAGCAGTGATTCCATTTCGCTGCGAGAAACGATGTCCCGCGCCACGTTCTGCTGCAACTGGCTCTGCCAGTTCCACGTAACGGCGCCGGCGACGTGGCCTTGCTCGTAGGCGGAAGTGTCCACGTCAACCTCCACCAGCCGCACGCTGGCGTCGCCGCCGTGCTCGGCCACCCATTCGGTAGATACCAGCGATTCGGGATGCGCGTATTCAGCCATGCTTTCACCTCTTGTAAATACGTCTGTTCGGGACGGTGTTCTAGTTCAACGCTCAGTGGGCCGGCGCGAGTATCTTCCGTCCGCCGCACGGCCGGCGGCAACATTATACACGGCTACAACACGTCGGCTTCGCATGGTTGATCCGTGCTTGTCCCGCCGCCGGTCCTGGCCCAATCCATGCCCAGGAAGCCTCCTTCATTCCCCGGCACGGTTGCTGATGTGCCTTACCTGGGAACCACCATGGTGTAAACTGTGCGATACGGAAAATACTTACCCTATCCAGTTCGATGATTAACCCGCCTATACCTGAAAGTGCTCACGCCATAACCGCAGAGTGGATGCGAATGGCGCTGACTGCGGGGGGCGCGCCCGACCTCCCGACGATCCAGGGCATTGCCCTGGAACCCATCGAATGCGGCGCCGGCCTTATGGGTACGCTGATGCGTTGCCGCCTGGCCTATCACGATAATGCCGACGCTGGCCCGAAAAGTGTCGTCATCAAGCTTCCCAGCACGGACCCCAAGAGTTCGAGAATGAATCGCTGGCAGTCTTTGTACCGTCGCGAATATGGGTTCTACAGCCGGCTTGCGAATGATGCACCCATACGGACGGCGGCTATGCTGTACGGCGATTTCCAAGAACGCAGCCAGCGCTTCGTACTGGTGCTGGAAGACCTGGGCGACATGGTAACGGCGGACCAGATCCATGGCATCGCCGCCCCGCAGGCAAGGTCGGCCGTCCGGGCGGTCGCCAGGCTGCACGGACACTATTGGAATAAGATGGAACGACTGCGTCGGTCCGGCTGTTACGATAGCACCAGTACCAAGTTGAGACCGCTGATGCAGTTGGCCTATCTGGCCTACCTGCCACCGACGCTGGCAGATTTCGGCCATCTTTTTTCGGACCGAATGCGACGGCTGGCCGAAACGTTGGGGCCCAGGGTTGCCGATTACGTCGGCGACGTGGCAGTCGGTCCCAGAACATTCATTCACGGCGATTTTCGGGCCGCCAATATGTTCTTTGGGACTGGTGCAAGCGATGAACGGGATTTTGCCGTGGTGGACTGGCAGGTGTGTGGGATCGGCAGCGGCATCTTCGACGTGGCCAATCTCCTGTGTAGCAGCGTTCCCACCGAGGTCCGCCGACAGATCGAAAGGGAAACGCTGCAGGAGTATCACGACATCGTGCGCAGCATGGGAACCCAGGATTTCAGCTTTGAGGATTGCTGGCGTCTGTACCGGCAGAATGTGCTGGGCCGGCTCCCCATAACCGTTTTTGTCGGTGGCGCGATGAACCTGACCCAAGAACGTTCCCGTCGTATGTTCGAAACCAGCGCCCGGCGGAGCATGGCCGCCATCGAGGACCTGGAGGCCGACGAGTTTATGCCGGCGCGTCGCCCCCGTTTCAGCCGCGCCAGTATGTTCTCCACTTTATCGGGCGGCGCCTACCGGGTGTACCGTTCGTTCAGGCGATAACCGGGCATGGAAGCTGCATCCGCCTGCGGCAACGGGTCCGCCAACGGTCAATCGGCAGACCACGAATTCCCGTCTCTGCCCAGGAAGCAGCTGTTGCTGGCCCTCGCCGGCATCATGCTGGCCATGTTCGTAAGCGTCCTGGGCCAAACCGTCATAGTCACCGCGATGCCGCAGGTCATCCTCGATCTCGGAGGCTTCGACCGATACACGTGGGGTTCCACCGCTTACTTGTTGGCTGCCATCACCGTAACGCCTATCACGGGACGTCTGACCGACATCTACGGCCCCAAGATTTTTTTCCTGGTGGGGGGAACTATCTTTATTCTCGGGGCGATACCTGCGGGTTTCAGCCAGTCTATGACGCAGCTCATCATTTTCCGCGGCCTCCAGGGGATCGGCGGCGGGATCATCATGATCAGTTGTTTCGTAGCCATCGCCGTCCTTCTTCCCCCGAACCGGCGCGCCCGGCCACAGGGTCTGATGAGCGCCGTATTGGCGGTGGCCTGGGTGATTGGTCCGCCCGTAGGTGGTGCGATCTCAGAGGGAATGTCCTGGAGGTGGGTATTCTGGTTGAACGTTCCCGTCGGCGTCGCAATTTTCGCGTTGATAATAAGCACGTTCCCCCGCATTACGTCAGCAGTTGAAAATCGTCGAATGGACTACCCTGGAATGCTTACCTTCACCGCGGCTATCGGGCTGCTGATTCTCGGGTTATCGCTGGGAGGGGCTTATCACGCCTGGGGTTCGCCGCTGATCATCGCTCTGCTGGTGTTTGGCGTGGCGATGACCCTGGCTTTCGCGGTGACTGAGATCAGTTCCGACGCGCCCATAATGCCGCTGGGGATGTACCGCATCAGCACGGTGGCGGCGGGCGCTGTGGTGTCCCTGATCACGGGTTTTGGCCTCTACGCCACCATACTGTTCACGCCCCTGGCCCTCCAGGCGATCCTGCACGTGTCCCCGGTGGGCAGCGGGGGCCTATTGACCCCCATGTTGCTGGGCGTCATCCTGGGGGCGGTTCTGTCGAGCCAAACGCTGTCAAGGACTGGCGAGCGCTACCGAGCTCACGCCGTAATCAGCGCCGGTTTCATGGTCGCCGGCCTTTACCTGATTTCCACCATGCGCGACGATACGGCATTGGCTCTGGTGTCCGTTTTCGTCGCGCTGTTCGGAATTGGGGCGGGCGGTATGCTGGCCGCCATGACGGTGGCCGTGCAGAATACGGTCCCCCATCGGGTGCTGGGCGCGGCCACTGCCACCCTGCATTTCTACCGTCAGATGGGCGGTGTGCTGGGGCTCGCCGTGCTGGGCGCATTGTTGACCCAGCGATTTTCCTCCAGATTGGACAAGATCATTCCCGATCCGGTGACAGCCGCGGTGCCTTCCTCACAATTAGATGCTGTAAAAAACAACCCTCATGCCCTGATCGACCCTGCCGCTGTAGAGACGTTGAGCGTGGGTAGTGACAGCGGGTACATAGAGGAGATGCTGCATACCGCGCTTCATGATGCGTTGGTCGGGGCTTTGAAGGATGTGTTCATCATCACCGCGGCGGCGGTGGCCCTGTGCCTCCTGGCCGCGCTGTTCATTCGTGCGAGCGGAGACCGGGGATCCATCGGCGCTCCGCCGGTCCCGAATGAGGCATCTCCGCGAAGGGCTCGGTTCCGATTTCAACCCCTCGCGCCGGCCAGAGCTATCGTCCAGATATTGCTTCGGCTCCGTATCTCTCTGCAGCGCATGAGAGACAATCCCCGCAGGTGACGCGCCCTACGGCGGCGCTTGAATATTTGGGCTTACTCCAGCAGCAGGAAGTCTTTTCGCACTCGAGCCAGGAACCTGGCGTCCGTCTGCGCCATGTCGTGCAACTCCACGATGATGGGCAGGTTCGACTCGTCGAAGTCCTCGTCGAGGTTACCCATAACCAAGGCGGGAATGGGTTTTCCGTGGTCGTCCAGCATGAGGTCCAGGTCGGAGTAGCGGCGGGCGTGTCCCTTAGCCCGGGAGCCGTAAACCCAAACCTGCGCATCGGGCAAGCAATTGCGAATTATGCCAATCACCTGCGCCCGGTGTTCCCCCGTCAGGTCGATGCTGCGGGTCGCTTCATCCGCCATCGGCGATACCTCGCGCCATGGCGTTGAGCAACGCCCTGGCGTCGGCGGCGAAGGTTACGGCGTGTGTGGCAATTGCGTCCGCCATTGGTTCGCTGTAAGCATGAACGGTCCGGTTGCGGTTTTCAACGTGCCGCATCCAATCCGCACACTCCGCAATCAGCCCCAGATCGGCAGCCTCCCGCAGCCTACGACGGGGCGACATTCGGTTGGGGTCGCGGATGCCGGCTACAAAATGAAGGTAACAGCCGAGCATGGGCACGGTGGCCTCAAAGGTGATGGTGAACCTCAAGATCACGGAGTCGCGCAGAAAAGTATTCGCAGGATCTCTGGCGTGTTCATGCAGAGCAGCATTATGGCCGTGGCCGGCCCGTGCAGAGGCGACTAACTGGTCAGTCCGCGTCGGCCGTGTATACTCTGGCGAGGCGTGTCGTACGGACCAAGACCGAGTAGACGTTGGTGCATATTGCCCGATCCATAGCATGGTCCGGGAGTTTTACGACTACAGCATTGGTGACGCCCCGTTGTGGGGCGATCCCGTTGGATAGATTGTGCGTTGCCGATGACTCCCTCCGGCGACACGCCTACGCTGTAAGGAGGGCCAGTCGCCGCGTGAAAACTCCAGTTAGTGGATAGCCTCCTCCAAACGGCACAGCGCGTCTCGGAAAGTTTGCAAATCAACGTCGGGAACCATCAATCCAAGGATAGCACAGGCCGGAAAGCGCACCGTTCCTGTGGACGTACCTTCGAGAGATCATTGTGCGGCGGCTCCACTGACATT
The DNA here is from genome assembly GCA_965197635.1 of Dehalococcoidia bacterium. Classification (GTDB taxonomy): domain Bacteria; phylum Chloroflexota; class Dehalococcoidia; order Lucifugimonadales; family UBA3495; genus Bin87. Next base: position 75,553 of record CBDANN010000007.1, on the reverse strand, counting down.
GCGCATAAACACGAAACATAAAAGTAACGTTTCCGCAATAGTTATTTAATCGGCTTGCAACCGCCGGTTAACACACGGAACCTACGATTTTGGTGGTCACATTCAAAAGGGACGCCGGCCACAGCGCCAATATCGCACGCTGCGAGACGACGCCTCAACATTGAACAGGAGGCAAAAATGCTTGCGGCCACAAGATCATTTATCAATCGGGATGTATTCAGCCACGGCGTTGCCGCGGTGAAGGAGTACCCTTTCTCCCTACGGCGGACGCTGCTGGCGTTGGCGGTGGGCCTGCTGGCGATCGGGCTGCTGGCGTCCTTCAACATCGCCTTCGCACAGGATGACGGCCCGACCACCGAGTGGCTCAACGGCTACTCTGACAATATCGTTACGGTCGTCGCCGCCGCGCTGGTCTTCTTCATGCAGGCCGGTTTCGCGTTCCTGGGCGCGGGTCTCATCCGTTCCAAGAATACGACCAACTACCTTACGAAATCCTTCATGGACTTCGCCATCGCGTCCCTGGGCTTCTGGGCCTTCGGCTTCGCGTTCATGCTGGGCGACACCGCCGGCGGCTTCATCGGCCTGACCGGATGGTTCCTGACCAGCGGCGATTACGTGGGCTGGATCTTCCAGATGGTGTTCGCCGCCACCGCCGCCACCATCGTGGCCGGCGCCATGGCCGAGCGCACCAGGCTGCAGACCTACCTGGCCTACAGCTTCATCGTCTCCGCGCTGATCTACCCCATCTACGGCCACTGGGCCTGGGGCGGCGGCTGGCTGGCCAACATGGGCGCGCTGGACTATGCCGGTTCCGGCGTGGTGCACGCGGTGGGCGGATTCGTCGCGCTGGCCGGGGCCGCGGTGGTCGGCCCTCGCATCGGCAAGTTCGTCAACGGACAGCCCCAAGAAATGCACGCCCACAGCACTCCCTTCGTGGTGGCGGGCACGTTCATCCTGTTCTTCGGCTGGTTCGGCTTCAACATCGGCTGGGGCGACGACATCGGCCTGAACGCCGTCAACACGCTGTTGTCCGGCGCCACCGGCGCGGTGGTTGCCATGTACATCACCCTGATCGTCAAGGGCAAGGCCGACATCCTGATGGCCTGCAACGGCGCGCTGGCGGGACTGGTGGGCATCACCGCGCCCGTGAACTTCGTGGATCCCTGGGCCGCCGTGGTGATTGGCGCGATTGCAGCGCCGGTGATGTATTTCGCCGTGATGTTCGTGGAGCGCGTGCTGAAGGTTGACGATCCCGTGGGCGCCATCAGCGTGCATGGGTTCACCGGCCTGTGGGGCCTGCTGGCCGTGGCGATTTTTGCAAACGACGGCGGACTCGTGGGAGGAAGCGCGTCCCTCATAGTGCCGCAAATCGTCAGCATCGTTGCGGTGGCCGTCTGGTCGCTGGTAACGGGGTTCGCCCTGTTCTACCTGCTGAAGTTCACCATGGGCGTGCGGGTCAGCGAGGCCGAAGAGATGCAGGGGTTGGACATCTCCGAGCACGGTATCCAGACCTACCCCGAGGCCACGGCCCGGAGCTAAGGCCAACGCTCAACCAAACGAGACATTTCCTCTCCCCACTGCGAGGGCCGGGGGTTGTGGCCACCCTCGGCTCTCGTTTTGTGCGCTCGGGCGGGTGCCGTGAAGCGACGGATCTCGGCGAGTCTCACCGCCCGTTTCCGGGGTGGTGATGGGTGATATTGGAGGCTCGATCGGGTGTTTTCTGGGGGTGGAAAACCGAGGATATGAGGATATAGGGTTAAATCCCGGCGTTTGGCTAGCCTAAAGGTTTTGATAGATTCTCGTTGGGAAAGGTGAAGTTGTTCCGTTGCCCGACCACTAGCCCATGTTAACTTGTAGATTTCCCTACGAGGGTTTTCTGAAGGATCAGCGGGTCAAACGCCCAGACGACACGTTCCCTCACCTTGACTGGCGCCGTAAGCCGAGGAATGGCCAAATCACCGGCATTGGATTCGTGTAAGAGTCACGAAATTCTAGAGAATCTACTACGCGGTCGAGACTTGGCATTAGGGTACTCTTTGTGACGCCGCGCTTTTCTAGTTCTCCTAAGAGGGCTGGGGTTTGATTTGTTGGAAGGCGCACCTGTCTGACGGGAATCTCGTCAAACCAAGTTCGCTGGATACGGCGGCTGCTAAGCCGGTCGCCGATACGCCAAAACTCCGCGCGTTGTACCGTTATCTCGTCTATTGAAAGTGATCCTCCTCTTGTCATTACATCGTTAGCACCGCGGTCGATCAGGAAAAAGCCCGCTTGGGCGTTCAAGTACGCATTGTTCGCTCTCGGAACGCGAACCTCACCGATCCGTTCTGGATAACGACCACGAATCCTATTTAGAGCTCGTATAAATCTCAAATCTATTACCCAGACTGCCAGGTGACTTCTATCGTTTCCCCTTACTCTCTGTCCCCTTTTGGGATCCCAAGCCGAAAAGGCTGCAAAAAAGCACCGACCAGCGGATCTTCCGTGAAGTCAAGCAGCCTCGTGGGAATCCCATGATGTTGGGCTAAGGCTACACTCTCTAACCGTTGGTGCTAGTTAATATCAGAGGACGAATTGGGCAATGGAGCGATGGATGCGTCCGTTTTCGTCCGGTTCCAGTCCATCCCACTGCACCAGTATGTTGAAGGCGGCCATCAGGTAACTCAGATGCGCCTCAAATCCTCGACCATGTGATATGGCGCATCTCTTTGCTTCCCCACACCGTGGTCATCATGGAGAAGGTGGTTGCCACGATCATCCGCACGTTCCATTGGCCGCGACGACACCGTTTCACGTTGTCTGGGTCGCCTTTGGCGCGGTGCAAGCCGGTGTCGGTCAGGATGATCATCTGGCCGTCGTAGCAGGCCAACAGGGGTAAGAACCGCTGGTCATGGACGTTGGCAGTGGCGCAGTCCCAATCCACAATCAGCCCCAATTTGTTGAGCACGACGCAGAGTTTGCCGCCCACGATCCAGCGATGATTGGACTTGCCGCGCCGGCCCACCTGATGGAGCTGACGCCCCGCCCTTACCGGATGGCCCAGTGCGATGCCATAGCTGTCGGCCACGCCCAGGATGGTGGGCGGAGCCAGGAAACACAGCCGGTCCAGCAGGCTTTGGCTTCCAGGCGGCGGAAGCGGCGGGTGCGCTCGGGCAGCTGGGGAAAGAGGTCTCCATAGTTGTGCCGGAGCCAGTCGTAAAAGGCGCGGCGGCTGACGCCCTTGATGGCGTAGCGCGCTCCGATGGTGATCACCTCGCCCAGGGAGCGGACCGCTTGGGGATGATGGGGAAGTTCGGGCAGGGCATCGTCGATCCGGCAATAGAGTTCGGTGAAGTAGAGTACCGGGAGGTGGTGTAAAAGAATCGGTGTAGCCTAAAGCTAACCACCGCGTCATCCTTGATCGGAAGTCACAACCCAGAACAAGGAGAACGACGGTGGTCAAACACAGCATGGATCTTTTGGAATTATTACGCAAGCGTGGCATCGACGGAGACGTGGACTTGCTGCGGGAAGCACTGCAGGTCCTGGTGGACGGCATCATGGACGCCGAGGTTTCCGCCCAGATCGGCGCTGAGCACAGCGAACGCAGCCCAGAGCGGGTCACCTACCGCAACGGCTACCGCAACCGCACCTGGGATACCCGGGTCGGCACCATGGCGTGGCACATTCCCAAGCTGCGCGAAGGCAGCTACTTCCCCAGCCTGCTGGAACCACGGCGGCGCAGCGAGCAGGCTCTGCTGTCGGTGATCCAGCAGGCCTACCCTTCGGCAGGCTCAGGACAGGCGTGGAAGGAGTCTCCACCCGAAGGGTGGACGACCTGATCAAGGCCCTAGGTTGCGACGGCATCTCCAGCAGCCAGGTGTCGCGCATCTGCGAGCAACTGGATGAAGTGGTGGAGAGTTTCCTGGGTCGGCCTCTGGACGGCGGTCCCTACCCCTACGTCTGGCGGGACGGCCTGACCCAGAAGGTGCGTGAGGGCGGCCGCATCGTCAACGTCTGCGTGGTGGTGGCGACAGGGGTCAATGCCGAAGGGCAGCGTGAGATCCTGGGCCTGGACGTGGGGACCAGCGAGGACGGCGCGTTCTGGCTGGCCTTCCTGCGGTCGCTGACCGCTCGGGGGCTCAGCGGGGTGGAACTGGTTACCTCCGATGCCCACCAGGGGCTGAAGAACGCCATCGCCGCGGTCTTTGCTGGAGCCAGCTGGCAGCGCTGCCGCACCCACTTCATGGCCAACCTGCTCACCCGAGTGCCCAAGCGTGCCCAACCCGGCGTGGCCACCCAGGACCTTCCTCGCATGGTGCGCACCATCTACCAGCAACTGTCTCCCGCCGAGGTCCACGGCCAACTGGACCGAGTAGTGGAACAACTTCGGGAGCCCTTGGCCCAGGTGGCCGAGCTGCTGGCGGACGCCGCGCCGGACATCCTGGCCTTCACGGCCTTCCCAGTGGCCCACTGGCAGAAGCTGTGGTCCAACAACCCGCAGGAACGGCTGAACCGGGAGATAAGGCGCCGCACTGACGTGGTGGGCATCTTCCCCAACCGGCTATCGGCGCGGCGCCTGGTGGGTGCGGTGCTGGCCGAGCAGCATGACGAGTGGGCCGAAGCCGCCGCTACCTCACCATCCCCAACGCCGCCGGCAACGAGGCACTGCCGGAGCCCAACATGCTGGACGCAGCAGCCTAATCAACATCAAAAGGGATGACGCGCTTTTATACCTATTGACGGAACACTACCGTCGGTGATAGAATCAGTGACGTTCACGGGGTTCCTCTGCTGTCGAGCGTATCAACTTACAGCATAAGGAACCCTGTGGCGTTTTCAATATCATCTCAAACTAGCACCAACGGTTTATAGCGTATGGCGGCCTCAGTGCCGAGAGCGGTGTATTGCACTCCCTTCAATCATTCCTTATCCCCAATCCACCGAAAGGATGAGTGTGGCGTCGTGGTAAAGGGATGAGAAAGTGCTCCCGGCTTCGGGGATAATGGTTTGTGAAACACCAAACCGCCCCCAGCGAAGGAGCACCAAACGGATGCTACCACGTAACGACCCCGACCGCATCCAGATCGCCTGCGACGACCACCGCCTGGTCAGCAATGCTGGGCTGATCCTGCCGTCCACGCTAGCTCTGCATCTGGGCCGGCCCCAACTGGTTGACCGACACCTGGACCTGGGCCGTGCCCCAGGTGGAGCCAACACCGGCGATAAGATGATGACGCTGGTGGCTTCCGCCCTGGCCGGTGGCGACTGCATCGACGACGCCGACGTGTTGCGCACCGGCGGGACGGCCCGCGTCCTCGGCGGCGTGGTCACGGCGCCATCCACCCTGGGGACATTCCTGCGGAGCTTCCGGTGGGGCCACGTCCGCCAGCTGGACCGGGTGGGTCGGGAGCTGCTGGCACGGGCCTGGGCGGTTGGGGCCGGACCCCGATCTTTGAACAATCATGGGCCGTTGACCATCGACTTGGACTCCACCATCTGCGAGACCACGGTCCGTTCAAGGAGGGGGCGCGCCACCACGGCTACATCGGCCAGCGGGGCTATCACCCGCTGCTGGCCATTGCTGCGGGCACCGGGGACGTGCTGATGGCTCGGCTGCGTGAGGGCGCCGCGCCAACACCGCTCGGGGCGCCGCCCACTTCCGGCGTGAGACGGTGGGACGGGTACGCTACGGTGGGGCCGGAGGACAACTCACGATGCGGGCCGACCGCGGCTGCTATACCCACGCCATGGTGTCCACCTGCCGCGAGACCAACGTCCGCTACTCCATCACCATCCGCCAACACGCCACCCTGCGCAATCTCATTGAGGCGATACCCGAGGCGGACTGGACGCCCATCCCCTACTGGATGGACGCCGCCGCCGACGTGGCCGAAACCACCTACATCCCCTTCGAGAGTGCGCCCGACGCCGCGCCGGTGCGGCTCATCGTCCGGCGGGTGAAGCCCGCGCCCAACTCCCAACTGGCCCTCTTGGCCGACTACAGCTATCACGCCTTCATCACCGACCGGGAGGGCGAGCGCGGGAACCGGAGGCCGATCATCGTCGCCACGCCGAGGTCGAAAACGCCATCCGCGACCTCAAGTACGTCGTGGGCCTCAACCACCTCCCCTCAGGCCGTTTCGCCGCCAACGCCGCCTGGCGGGCCGTCCAGGTCATCGCCCACAACCTTGTATGGTACGTAGGGATGCGACAGACCGATCCAACCTGGGTTGAAGAAAACCGTGGGCCAGCCGGGTCGTCGCATCCTGTCCTGATCGAGCCCGAACAGTTGCCCGGGCCAATTGCGCCCGCATCATGCAAGGAAGGGCCGACCAGGAAGGGCCGACGTTCACACAGGAGGTACCGATGGAAGGAGAACCGAGATTCGTAGGCATTGATGTCGCAAAGGCGCAGGTGGACGTGGCCGTCCGGCCGACGGGACAGAGATGGGTCGTGTCCTACGACGAGACCGGAATCAAGGAATTGGTCTCCCAGATGGTGGATCTAGGTCCGGCCATGGTGTTGCTGGAGGCAACGGGTGGTCTGGAATTGCCGCTGGTGGCCGCTCTCGCTGCTGCGGCGCTGCCGGTGGTGGTGGTCAACCCTCGCCAGGTTCGCGACTTCGCCAGGGCCACCGGTACCCTAGCCAAGACCGACCTCTCTCGATGCGGCGGTGCTGGCCCACTTCGCCGACGCCGTTCGTCCCTCGGTGCGCCCTCTCAGAGACGCGGAGAGCCAGGTCCTCAACTCGCTGACGGCCCGCCGGCGCCAGGTGTTGACCATGCTGGTCTCCGAGCAGAACCGGCTGGGTACTGCCATCAGCGCCGTTCGTCCCCGCATCGAAGCCCACATCGCCTGGTTGGAACAGGAGTTGAGCGACTTGGACCAGGAGCTAAGGCAGTCTCTGCGTCGAAGTCCAGTATGGCGCGAAAAGGACAACCTGCTGCGCACCGTTCCCGGCGTGGGGGAGCAACGCTCTCTCACCCTGCTGGCCGACCTGCCCGAGTTGGGCACTCTGGACCGACGGCAGATCGCGGCCTTGGTGGGCGTGGCGCCTTTCAACCGGGACCGCGGTACCTTGCGCGGCCGACGCACCGTCTGGGGCGGACGCTCCCGGGTTCGGGGTGTTCTCTACATGGGGACGCTGACCGCGACCCGTTTCAATCCCGTCATCAGCGACTTCTACCAGAGACTGCTGTTGGCTGGCAAGGCGAAGAAAGTGGCCTTGGTCGCTTGCATGCGTAAACTGCTCACCATCCTGAACGCAATGGTCAAAGATAGCTCTCCATGGCGTGGTTCGTGTCCCGCAGAAATTGCCTATCCTTCTTGACAGCCAACACAGTTGCTGGCCCGCTGGACCGCCCGCATCGGCCTGGGTGAGCAAGACGTGGTAACCACCAAGACCCTCCGGCGACGTTTCTTCGCCATGGCCGGACGCCTCACCCGCTCGGCCCGCCACCTCACCTTGCATCTTTCCCAGCGCTGGCCCTGGGAAACCCAGTTCAGTTGCGCCCTGGCCCGATTGCGCGCCATTCCCCTACCAGCCTGACGGCGCGCCGTCGGCGCCCGACCCGTCCACCGGACAGCCCCTGCTGTCCCGCAAACTCATGCCAGCCCAGTCCGCCAGTGCCACTTCCGGCATGCCGCCTGGCCGTTTTCGCCGGCCCCCGCCACTCCGGGCCGCCACCTTGCCACTGGCGTGGCCACCGCCCACTACCTTCAACCCCATCTATCGGGACCGGGCCTGGCCCGTTCGCCTTCCCGTACCCATCATCCCACGTGTCAACGCCAGCGCCGTATCCCTTCGGTGGATTCGAGCTTGGGTGGTTTCCGTCCGTAGGGGCGAATGGCCATTCGCCCCTACCCGCACTAGCAACGGCATCTATGGAATCAAACCACCTGATACGGAACGCTATCGACACTTCTGCTTTCGTTGACAGTGCCACACACGGCCCGTACACTCTTGGGCCAGTAGTATCCCCTTACCGTGGCCGATCGCCACTCCGCTCCGCCGCGAGGAGGCAATCAAAATGAGCTTTGACCTGTATGAAAAAGGCACGAAAGTAGAAGCGATCGCCGACTTTGAAGTCCGCGAAGTGATGGCATCCCCGGTGGGGTCCTCCGTCCGCAGCATATCGACCGGCGACGTTGGTGAGGTTCGGGAGAAGCGCACCATCGGCCCCGCCACCTGGCTCATCGTGTACTTCGACAGCGTGAAACGCCAGATTAACGTGGACCAGACCAACGTCGTAAACATCAAGCCCGTTGAATAAGTGAGAACGCCACCCCATGACCCCTGACCCCATCGCCCAGGTCAACACCCTGGCCTTTGACGTCTTTGGTACGGTGCTTGATCTGGGCGGAAGTCTGTCCGAACCCGCCGGCCGCTTCCTCGCCGACCACGGTTCACCAGTGTCCGCCGCCGAGTTCTGGGCCGATTGGCGAGGCCGCCAGCGCATCGAACAGTATCAGGACAACCTGTTCATGCTGGGCCACAGCGGATACCGGGAAACCTGCCGGCGCTCTTTCATCTACTGCCTGCGCCTCCACAACGTGGACTTTGACTATGTAGCGGTGGCCGATTTCATGGAGGTGTACGAACACCTTTGCCCCTACGCAGACTCGGTGGCCGGTTTGCAGCGACTGGTCGATAGCGGTCGTTTCCGCCTGGTGGCCCTGTCCAACGGGGAGCAAGAGTACCTGGAACAACTGGCCCGGGACAACATCCGTATCCCCTTCGACGACGTCATCTCAGTTGAACAGGCCGGAGTCTTCAAGCCCCATCCTGCCGTCTATCGCACCGCCGCTCGCATCCTGGACAAAGCTCCGGCCGAGATCATGATGGTGGCCGCCCACTCCTTTGACATCACCGGAGCCCGCGCCTGCGGTTTCCGCGCCGCATACGTCAACCGCTACGGTCTGCCCAACGAGGAGTCGCCCTACCTTCCCGATTTCGAGGTGGCGGACTTCCACCAACTGGCCGACCGCTTGCTGAACACACCCGACAACACCGGGATGGACGCCGGTTAACTTATGGCCGCCGTGGCCGCTGCCGGCCGGTTTCGCGCTTTCTCTGCCCTGCGCCACCGGGATTTCCGGCTGTTCTTTCTGAACATCGGGGTCCAGTCCTTTGGGCAGGGCATCCAGTTCCTCGGCATCGGTTTCCTGATCCTCGACCTCACCGGCGACAAGACCGCGCTGGGGCTGGCGGTCAGTATGTTCGGGGTTTCCAACCTATTTTTCACCTTCGTCGGCGGGGTCCTCGCCGACCGGGTGGACCGTAAGCTGTTCCTGGTGTGCTGCGTCCTGGGCAACGCGGCCATAACCATTGCCCTGGCCCTGCTGGCTATGACCGGACTGGCCCAAATGTGGCACGTGTACACCATCGTATTCATCCTGGGTGGCCTGATGGCAGTGCAGATGCCGGCCCGATTTGCCCTGGCCGCCGACCTGGTACCCCGGGAAGACATGATGAACGCGATCGCTCTGCACACTTCCATTGGCCAGATCGGCAATATGCTGGGCCCCCTGGTCGGCGGTTGGGCCATTCAGTACATCGACACCTGGGCCGGGATCATGATCAACGGTGTCAGCTACCTGCTGGGCATCGTTTTCCTGCTGATGATGTCGCGGCCTCGGAACGCCACCCGCCGCAACTCGTCGCCCATCACCGACCTGATCGGCGGGTTCTCCCACGCCATCCGCACGCCCATGGCGGCGGTGCTGATCATAATGTCAGCCTCTTTCGGCTTTTTTGGCATGGCCTACATGCAGGTAGTCCCCGCTTTTACCACCGAATTCCTGAAACTAAGCCCGTTCCAGACCGGCATCTTCATGCTGTTCCGCGGGGCCGGTTCATTCATGGGTTCCATGGTGGTGGCGAGTTGGGGGGACAACAAAAACAAGGGTTTGCTGATGTACCTGGAAGTCTCCCTGTGCTGCGTGGCGTTGGTCGCGATGGCGTGGGCTCAGTGGTTCTGGGCGGCGTGCGCCCTGGTGGCGCTGGTGGGTTCAACCAGCATCGGCGGCTTCTGGCCGGTTTCCAGCTCGTTGATGCAGCTAACCACCGCTCCCGATATGCGCGGGCGCATGATGGCGATGATGCAGCTGGCGCCGGTGTTTCACTTCCTCGGGGCCTGGCCGTTGACCTGGTTAGCCCAGATCTACGGGTGGTCGGCGGCCATTACCAGCGGGGCGGCAGTGCTGCTCGCCATATCGTTGGCCGGTTGGGCCTACCGGCCCATGGTGCGGCGGATGAACGAGATCTGACCGCCCCCGCCGGAAGCAGCCCGGTTGCCGACGCCGCCGGCGCGTGCCATACTGCCAGCCACATCGTTCCCTCAGCAGCGCCGATATGGACACGATTACTACAGCAGATTACGTTCAGTACGGCTTCATGGCTTTCATGTCCTTACTGTTGGTCGCCATAATTATCGGTATGTGGCGGCAATCCCGCGATATTGGCGAGATGAAGGCCGAACTCCGGGGCGTCAACCGCCGCATCGACGAGCTTGCCGAGCGGGTTGGAAGGCTTGCCGAGGGAGTCGGAAGGCTAGAGGAGCGGGTGGGAAGGTTGGAGGAGCGGGTGGGAAGGCTCGAAGAAACCGTCGCGAGCCTGGCGCGAGAGATCGGCGAAACCAAAGGGTTGCTCCTTGCCCTTCACGAACGGGTGAACCTGGTGATGCGCCACCGCCACGAGCCGGAAAGCGGGCAGGTAATCCTCACGCCCGAGGAAGTCGCCGCCGATTAGTCCGGTGTGCGTTGCAGACTCCTTGCCCGCCGGCAGCAACTGTCGTATAGTACCGCCCAACAGGCGCCCATCTTTATCAAATAAGGAGCACGGACATGGTTAAACCCAAGCAAGTTGGACACCTCGTGATCAACGTCTCCGACGTCGCGGCTTCCACCAAGTTTTACACTGAAATCCTGGGATTCGAGATCGCAGTCTCGCGCCCTGGCGCAACCTTCTTGACCTGCGGTGAGATCCACCATGACCTGGCCCTGTTTCAGGCGTCCGATGACTCTCCGACCACCCGCAAAGGCAACATCGGCCTGAACCACTTTGCCGTGCAGGTGGAGGACTTCGATTCCCTGCGTGACTTGTACCACACCCTGTTGGAACACGACGTCAAAGTGGATCGCACCACCGACCACGGCATGACCGGCAGCGTCTATCTCGAGGACCCCGACGGCAACGGTATCGAGTTCTACTACGACAAATTCGATACGCCGGAGGAGGGTCTCGCCGAAATGCGTCGCGAGGGACGGGAGAACACCGTTCTGGTACTCGACTAGCGCCAGACTGCCGATGGCAAACGAAAGGGGCGGATGGTGATCCGCCCCTTTTCGTGTTCTGCCAGAGCTGGTTTCAGCGGGACGGCGCTGGGTCGTCGTCGGATCCAGGCAAGTCGAACTGTCCCAGGATGTCGGCGAGGGTGCCCTCGATGCTCGGGTCCAACTCGACGGGTTCCTCAAAAGGCTGAAACTGGTAATCGTTTCGCACCCTTTCGATGTAACGCCGCGCTTCGTCGTTGCGTTGGGACACCCGATCCAGGGACTCAAGGAGCCGGTTGGCCTCTTCCTCGTAACGTGGCCTCAAATCCGCCAGGTCGATGTCCAGCGAATACAGCGCCCGCAGCCTCCGCATGATGTCATAGAAAGCCCGGTGATCGGTGGTGATTCCCAACTGCCCGCCGCCGCTCCCGCTGAACGGGAACATCGGCGCCATCGCGCCAACCCGCAACATCTCCACGTCCGGATGACGGTAGTGTGCGAGGCTGACCAGCGCCATTCCCACCGTCGGCCCCTGTCGTTGCTGGGAGCCGTAGCTGGAGAACAGCATTCCGTGCCGGCGCAGGTCGTCGGCCATGGAAGCCTTGCTGTACACGCACGACACGCGCCGTTCCAGTTCCGGTGGCGCCGGGCCATTGTAGCCCTCCACCGCGGCGATCTGCGGATTGCCCAGGGCCTCCGCCGCCTCAAAGAACGCGTCGCCGTACAGGTCAATCCGATACCAGGGCTCGACGCCCAGAAAGACGACGACGCCGTCGCCCGCATCCCAGAAACCGTTGTCCCATTGCATCGGCCGGCTGGGCAGGCCGTCTTCGAAGGCGGCCCGAGGGCGGTAGAGATCGTGGGTGCCCGCGACCTGGAAGGGGAAACACATCCGGGAGATCTCTTCGGTCATACGACCGATGCGCCGCGCCGACAGCTTGTCGATCAGCCAGCGCGGCATCCCGCTGGATATATTCCCGCCATCCGACCATTGCCGCCGCCATCCGGCGATCAGCACCCTGGCCTGCGGTGTTTCGTCCAGCGCAATCAGCGACTCGGCCATGATTCCCTCCTCACAGCGTCCCTAGATCAGCTGGGCCGGCGTGAAGATGCCTTCCATGTCTTCTTCCGTCGCCGGGTTCTTTGCCGGCTGACCCAGCTGGTCGTCCATGAACCAGTACACCTGCTTCAGGTGGTGGGTACTGTGGCTCAGGATGATGTTGAGCAGTTCCAGTACGGTGACTTCTCCGCCGTAGTGCGCGGGCACCACCCGGTCAAAGCCTTCGGTGTCGCCGCTGTTCAGGAAGGTCGTGATGCCTTCCACCACCTGGGCAGTGTAAGCGGCAATATCGTCGGGTTTGTTCAGGTGAACCAGACTTTCTTTGCACGCCCGCATATCGTCGCTGCTCATGGAGCCGCGGGTGCGGCTGGTGTAGGCCAGTTCCGGGAAGGACACAATGTGCACCAGGGTGTCCCGCAAAAGCTCCGGCCGCCACTGGACGGGCTGGGCCAACTGTTCCTCGCTCAGTTCGCAAATGGCTCGGGCCGCTGCATTCAGAATCCGCCGGTATTTGTCGGCCAGCCAGGCGGTACGGCCGGACAGGTCGATGGGCGCGTCTTCCAGACCCAACGCCGGGATGAGCTTCTTGGGATAGTAGCCGATGATGACCTCGGTACCGTCAATGATGGTAACGGGCGCGGATAGCACACCTCTGGACTTCAGATCCTCGCGGGCCGCGTCGTCGGTCAGCAGGTCGTGGTGTTCATACTGAACACCGTTGGACGCCAGGAATTCTTCCAGCGTCCGGCAGCTGAATCAACCAGGGTTGGTATAGACGTGTACTTCTCTCGTGGTAGTGGTCATTGTCGCTTACCTCTTTTCCCTTGCGGGATTATTCGCCGGCGCGGAACCAGTCGGATTTCCGCTCTGCGATCATGATCGTGGTGCAGTTGGTGTTGGCGCGGATGCAGTCGGGCATCACCGATGCGTCCGCCACGTGAAGGTTTTCCATGCCATGCACCCGGCAATGCTGGTCAACCACGGCCATCGGGTCGTCTGCCGAGCCGATCTTGCAGGTGCCGGAAATGTGTTGCGAGGTGCTGACAGTGCGTTTCAGCCAGTCGTTCAGCGCCTCATCGCTTTCCAGATCCGCTGGCAGGGGGTCCAACAGTTCGTCGGCGACGTCCCGGTAATGGTCGCTGTCCAGCAGGTTGACGCACACCCGCACCGCTTCGCGCATCCGCGAAAGGTCGAACTCCTCCTGGAAGTAGTTGTAGTTGAGCGCGGGCTGATCGTGCGGGTCGGTGCTGGCCAACTGCAGGCGGCCGGAGCCGACGGCCAATTCCAGGATGCACGTGAACCGGATGCCCTCCGCCTCCAGCGGATCGCCGGCAATTGGCGACGAGAAAGACGACTGCATGACCTGGATGTCGTTGCGCAGGTGGCTGCCCGTGGCCGTGTAGCGCAGACATACCTGGGTACGCGGAGCCGACGCGTCCAGTGGGAAGTCATCCTTGACCTTCACCGGAACGCGAATGTTGGGGTGGTCGCGGAGATTCTGGCCTACGCCCGGCAATTCATGCACCACGGGGATGCCCATGGCCCGCAGATGGTCCGCCGGCCCCACACCGGACAGCAACAGCAGCTGGGGCGACGCGATTGCGCCTGAGCTGAGGATGATGTCGTCGCCTTCTGCGGTAAACACCTCCCCGCCGCTTTCGACCTCCACACCCACCGCCCGCTTGCCCTCAAATAGGATACGTCGGCAAGTAACGTTGGGGCGGATGGTCAGGTTGAGCCGGTGGCGTGCCTCGCGCAGAAAGGTTATGGAAGTGCTCATGCGGACGCCGTTGGGATTGTTCATGGGAACCGGACCCACGCCGCCCGACTCGGGATGGTTCATGTCGGGGTCGTGGGGATGGCCGGCGTCACGACAAGCATTCCAGAAAGCGACCTGGGCCGGCAGCCAGTCTTCCTGACGATGGCGGCGCACCGGTATGGGGCCGGTGTTGCCGTGGAAGTCATCGGAGATGTCCATGTCCGTTTCCATCTTGCGGAAGTACGGCAGACAGTCGGTGAACTTCCATTCATCGTTGCCCAGGGCAGCCCAAGCGTCGTAGTCTTCAGGCACACCGCGCAGCAACACCTGCCCGTTGATGGCCGACGAACCACCCACTACTCTTCCTCGCGGTACGGGCATGGGGTTGGCCTGGCCGGGGTTTTGCGCCCAAAAAGTCCAGTTGTGGGGGGCGTCAACCGCCGAGGCCGTCTGGTCGTAGCCGTATTTCAGATCGTCCGGATACAGCTCAAAATCGGGATAGTCCGGGCCGGCTTCCAGCAATAATACCGACCGGTCCGGGTCCTCAGTAAGCCGGGCCGCCATGGTGCAACCAGCCGAACCGGCGCCGATGATGATTACGTCGTACTTCATTCCGCTGCTCCTCCTGGTGGACGCTCACGGGTTTCACTCTGAGGCGGATTATCTCCCGTTACGCCGTCGCCGGCAAGACCGGAGAGCGATTTTTCCCCACCGCGTCCATTGGCCGCTCTTGCGGCGGCTCGGCGCTCGACTTCAGCCAACTGCTCCATGCTCCAGGTGGCCATGGTGGCGCGGGCTGTCGCGCGGGCGCGTTCCATTTCCTCCTCAAGGTTAGGAACTGAACGCCATTCACCGCGCTCGGCCTCGCGCAACATCTCCAATTCTTCTGCATCTTCAACCCCGTGGTCATCATCATCAAATTGCCACCAGCCCACTCCTTCAATGAACATGCCTTGTTCCCCTTGTTCTTTGTTATCCAAGTTGTCCAATGTCCTCTCCGGTTGGTTGCAAATAGTCTCTGACAGCTTTGCGACTTGGATACACAGTTCTCAAAAAGATAACTGATCCCCTCCGTTCAAATGGAACTTGGTACGCATACTCCTTGATACGAACTATGTAAATTAACTGGCCGGGATAGCGTTCTTGGTTCGGGTGGTCAATTGTGTCCAGTAAGCCGCCGTGCTCCATTTGATAAACCACGTCGGCAAACGAAATTCCTCGGGTCCGCCGTAGTAGTTCGTCCTTCGCATCATCCCAATCGTAGGCTGGCATAAGCGTAATGTATCACATACCCGGCAAGGCCCGTACCTCAATTTCCCAATCCCGCCCGTTTGCGCTATACTGCTGCCAACATATCCCCCGGCGAATGGCGTAGCTTTTCGTCGCATAATCGGCTCAGTCTGCACAAAAACGCCCGCCGCCGCAAACCCGTCGCACAGGAGATTTGCCATGCAGTTCGGACTGCTTTACGAATGCCAGCGCCCCTTCCAGGGCACTGAAATTGACTGGAACGCTCTTTATAAAGAAACACTGGAGCAGTGTGAACTGGCCGACCAGGTTGGATTCGATAACCTCTGGTTCGTGGAACACCACTTCCTCACCGGCTTCTCCGGCTCTCCGGCGCAGGACGCCATCTTTGGCGCTCTGAGCCGAATCACCAAGCAGATTCGCATCGGCTACGGCGTCTGCATCCTGCCCTACCACCATCCCGTGCGCGTGGCCGAGCGCGTCGCCCTGCTGGACCAATTGACCGACGGGCGCATCGAGGTTGGCACCGGCCGCTCCAACGCCTACGAGCAGACCGGCCTGGGTGTTGACCCTCGCGACACTCGCGATCTGTGGAACGAATCCATCAACATGCTGCCCAAGATCTGGACCTCGGACGAGTACGAATATGAGGGCGAGAACTGGAGCGTGCCCAAGCGCCGCGTCCTGCCCAAGCCCTTCCAGCAACCCCACCCCCGCCTGTACCTGGCCTGCACCTCCGAGGACAGCTTCCGTCTCGCCGCCCAGAAGGGCATCGGCGTACTGTCTTCCGCCTCCTACGCCGTCGAGGTTCTGAAGGAGAAAGTGCAGATTTACCGCGACGCCCTCAAGGACTGCGAACCCGTCGGCGAGTTCATCACCGAGTTCTGGGGCAACAACGTTCACGGCTTCTGCGACGACGATGACGATTACGCCAAAGAGTTGGCCGCCGAGTCCATGAAGACCTTCTTCGGACCGGACAAGCCCTACATCGCCGGCCGCATCGGGGCCTACGAAGAGTTGCTGGAAGCCTGGGGCGGCGTGCCGGATCACCTGTCCGCCGATTTCAGCCGTTGGCTACGTCAGTCCGACGAAGAGCACCAGCAGTTGGCCGAGGACGTGGGACTGTCCCTCGATGCCGGCCCGGGAGCCGCTCGCGCCGCCATTGCCCAACTGGACGGCAAGACCCTGTCCGACCGGGGCGTCATTATCGCCGGCAACCCCGAATCCTGCATCAAGACCTGCCAAATGTACGAGGACATCGGCGTGGACCAGGTCATGCTCATCATGCAGACGGAAACCATCCCCCACGAAAAGGTGATGCAGTCCATCGAGAAGTTCGGCAAGGAAGTTATCCCGGCATTCCGGAACGGCAACGGCTCCAAGTAACCGCAGCGCAAACGCTGTCATCAGCCGTAGGTAGGGGCGACGCATGCGTCGCCCCTACCCATTTGGAATAATTCCGATGACTGGCCAAAGCAACAGCTCTGCCGTCAAATTCAACGTCCGCATCAACCAATACCGCTACGGGTACGACGACCTGCTCCGCATCTGGCAAGAGGCCGACCGGCTGGGATATTACTCGGCCAGCCTGTTCGATTTGCTGACCACCGACGCCCTCGAATGCTGGACAACGCTCACCGCGCTGCTGGCGCAGACCGAGCGCATCCGCGCGGTGCCGATGGTGCTGGCGAACCCGTACCGGCATCCGATGCTGACGGCGAAAATGACGGCCACGCTGGACGTCATCAGTGGCGGACGGATAACCCTGGGCATCGGCGCCGGCGGCAGCCGCAGCGACACGGTGGCCAGCGGTTTGTCCTTTCCTTCAACAAGAGAACGGTGCGAGATGCTGGAGGAATCGGTGGCGCTGATGCGCCGGCTCTGGGCAGAGCCATCGGTGGACTTCCACGGTCGGCATTACAGCGTTTCGAGCGCGTCCATCCAACCCAAACCGACGCAGCAGCCCATGCTACCCATTCTGGTGGGTGGCCACGGCCCGCGTTACGTGCTGCCAATGATCGGACGCACCGCCGACATTTGCAACGTGGGTTCGAATGACACGGTGGACGAGCACCGGGGGTATGCCAACATCATTTTTCAGGCCGCCGAGGCCGCCGGCCGCGACCCGGCCAGCATTGAGCTGACCCACAACGCCGATTGCGTCATTGCGCCGACGCAGCGAGAATACGACCTGCTGGTCGCTCAGTTGGCGGGGCAGGCCGGCATGAACGCCAGGACATATCAGGACGAACGTCTTGACAACACCCTGTCCGGAACGCCGGAGCAGGTGGTTGAACGGGTTGCCGAGTACGTTGAATACGGTATCCGGTATTTCTTCATCGTGTTTCCTGATCCCGCGCCGTCGGAGACGCTGGCCCTGTTCGCCGCAGAGGTCATGAGCCGGTTCGATAGCATTCCCGTCTCGGCGACGGGAATTGCCGTTGACACCGGGTGCATCAGCACTTAAATAGGTTACAGAACAACCCATCAGGGGGCCACCCAACAATGTGGGGCAACGGGCAACCTGTTTATCATTACCCCGGGGGTGCCTGAATGCACCCCTGTATTTTTAATAATGCGGTGCGCCAAAGTGGTTACCTTATCAGACCCCAACGCCGCTTATCGTGTGCGTGTACGTGTTTTCGCCGATTTCTGGAATTTTGACATTTCAATGCGGCAGCGCGGTTTTTATAGTGATGATTACAGAGTTGATTGGCGTGAGCTGGGCCCTTGCTTGGCGCGTCCCGCTCAACTCGTCGTTGATGATACCGCTCTTGCCACGTACCAGGGGATGAATGTCTATGGCTCGTATGACCCTGATAGCCCTAGGGATGACGGGTTGCGTCGCTGGATGTCGAACACGATAAGCAGGTTCCCCGGGGTAGATGCCATTATGATGCCAAGGCGGCGTAAGCAGGAAGGCCCCACGTGCCCGTCGTATCACGGGGAGGTACAGCGATGTCCGAGGCCGGAATGCGGTGCCGATATGCGCGGCACCGAGGAAAAAGGGGTTGACGCTCGCATTGCAACCGACTTGATCAGCTTGGCATGGGATGGCAATTATGATGCTGCCGTGCTGGTATCCTCGGACCGAGATTTTGTTCCCGTCGTAGAGTTCCTGGGCAAAAGGGGTATCAAAGTTGTGCATGGCGCTTTCCCGCCCAGTGCGTCGGAGCTAACCCAAGCGTGCTGGGGCAACATAAACATCCCAGACATCCGTAACGAATTCCGGCGATAAATGGCCGTTCTGTCCCAACGCTGCATCCCGCCTCGATAAAGTGCCGCTCTGCTATCCACCGGCAAGTTGCGACAGACGGACGCGGGTGGCCGGCAGGTAAGCGTAAGCCCAGCACCAACGAGGCTCAAATCACCCCGGATGCCACGGGCATAAGGATGCTGTCCAAATCGGGCATCATCCTCGCTACTACCCCCGTCACCACACCGGGGATGATTTTCGCCATCAGTATGGACAGGTCAGCCGTAGAACCGGCGGCGTTCAGTTTGTGCCGGCGGAGCGTCTGGCGCCAGGTCGGTGTCAGTCATCCGCCGGGGTACTGGCTCCCTGTGTAACCAGCCGCTGCACGTCCGCCCGCCGGCGTTGAGACGGAGACGGGCGCGGGTTGCCCAGCATCAGGAACATTATCGACCCCGCAGCGCTCACCGCAGCGATGGAGGCCAGGGGCAGCGTGTAGCTGCCGGTGACGTACTCCTGCATCCACGCAATATATGGCACCACCACAATGAACATGATGTTCATCGGTATCATTGAAATCCCCGTTATCCGGGCAAAGTTGCTGCGCCCGAAATAGACGCCGCGAATGGCGGTGGTCAACGGCGTTCTGCCTCCAAACCCAATACCCATCAGGATAGTGAACAGGTAGAACATCGGCAGCGTTTCGGCTAACAGCAAAACGACCATGGCGATAGATTGCAGGAAGGAAAAAGCGAAGATGGCCAGGCGAATAGGTATGCGGTCTCCAATTAAGCCTCCCACCAGGATAAAGGCCGTCGATACGGCAGTCTGCACCGAAATCACCGTCGCTATTTGCCCCAGCAAAAAGCCGCGCTCCACCATCAACAGGCCCAGATAGAACATCACGCTGATGATGATGATGGATGAGCTGGCGTGGCCCATAGTGATGAGCCAGAAAGCCCGCGTCCGTATGGCCTCTGGCCAAGTGTAATCCGGCGCCACAGCCCCACCAATGGCCGATTGACGCGACCCGGCGCCGGCAACTGAGTCGGGGTCGATACCATCCGGGTGTTGTCCGTAGTCCTCGGGGCGGTTTCGCACCAGCAAGCTCAGGGGCACCGACGCCACCAGGCCGATGGCGCCCACTATCAACGCCGTATTCCGCCATCCCAGGCTGCCCGGTATCTCCGTGGCAGTCTGGACGTCCCAACCCATCGTCCATGCCATCAGCGGCACGATTACGACACCACCCAGGCCGAAGCCGAGCATGGGTATGGACATTGCGGTGGAACGCCGTTGGCGGAACCAGTTGTTCAGCGCCGTATTGGCCGGCAGCCAGGAGCCCAATCCGGCCCCCAAACTGACCACCACGAATGACAAATAAAACATCCAAAGGTTGTCCGTCCGGCTGAACAGAAAGAATCCGAGGGCGAAGACCACCAGACCAATGACCACCATCTTGCGCGGCCCCAGCTTGTCCACGCCCCAGCCGGCAATTGGCCCCATCACGGTGCCTTCCACCCGGGTCAGCGTGAACGCCCAGGACAACTGGAAAGGCGTCCACCCGAAACTCTGCGACAACACCGGCAGCCACAGGGACAGCGCCTGAAACAGCGGCACCGTGCCGATCACCATGATGACGGCGCCAATAACGGCCAGCCACCAGCCATAAAATACCCCGCGTGCGAGACGCACCGGGTGGGCAAGTTCCCCAACTTGTAACAAGTAACGGCTCCCTTCGAATGACGATAATCGCAAATATAAAGGCCAATAACGGCCAGACAACGCCGGCTATTATACCCCAACCCGCTGGATTATCCGTATTTCAAATATGTAAAACTTGTTCTTATCGGTTGAAACTGGACCACGAACGCCCATTAAGTAAGGCAACACTAACCGGTAGCCGGTGGCGAAACCATCGCAACGTTCAGCGCCGGCCCACTTCCAATAAGGACCGGCGCTGAACGTGGTCGCAACTTTGGGTTCCTCGCCGTCACGTCACGACGCGGCAGGAACGCTCTCATCGTACAGGTGGCACGCAGTGGCGTGGCCCGCATCGTATTCCGTTAGAACAGGCACGTCCACCGAGCACCGCTCCATGACAAACGGGCAACGGGGATGGAAAGCGCAACCGCTGGGCGGGTTCAACGGCGAGGGCACTTCTCCGGAGAGGACTATCTCCTCGCGCTGACGGCGGGGATGAGCCGGCAGGGACGCTGAGATCAGCGCCCGAGTGTAGGGATGCTGGGCGTTGGTGAACAACTCGATTGGGGGCGCTTCTTCCACAATTTTGCCCAGATACATCACCCCTACCACATGGCTCATGTACCGCACCGTGGCCAGATTGTGCGCTATCAGCAGGTAGCTCAGCTCGTAGGTGGTTTGCAGTTCTTTCAGCAGATTCAGGATCTGGGCGCGAATGGACACGTCAAGCGCCGACACCGGTTCGTCCAGCACGATCAGTTTGGGGCGAGTGGAGAGCGCCCGCGCAATGGCTATGCGCTGTCGCTGCCCGCCGCTGAATTCGTGGGGATAACGCTCCGCGTGGAAGGGATGCAACCCCACCACATGCAACAATTCCTGGACCTGCGAGCGAACCGCCGAACGGCTCAATCGCTGGTGCGTGATGAGTGGCTCGGCGATGATCTGATCCACTCGCATCCTGGGATTGAGCGAACTCCAGGGGTCCTGAAATACGGCCTGTACCGAGGCGCGGAAGTTGCGTCGTTCCGCGCCGGAAAACCGGCTCATCGGTCGATTATCGAAATAGATGTTGCCGTCCGTAGGCTGATCGGCCATGAGCAGCATTCGACTGGTGGTGGTCTTGCCGCAGCCCGATTCGCCGACCAGGCTGTAGGTTTGGCCGGGCATGATGTTGATGGAGATACCATCAACCGCTTTGACGGTTCCGGTCTGGCGTCTCAGAACATTGCCGCGATAAACGGGGAAGTGCCGCCGGATACCCTCCAGCCGCACCAGAGCCCGGTCGCCGTTTCCCATCACGGTTTCTGGAGCCACAGTTGTCATGGTTGCCATTATTCCGACCTCCAGCATCGAGAAGTATGGCCAGTGGATATGGTGAACTCCTGTGGATACTCCTGGCATTTTTCCCAGGCATGAGGGCAACGCGGCGCAAACGCGCACCCGACGGGCAAAGCGTCCAGGGAGGGCGGTTGCCCCTCGATTGACGGCAGAAAATCGACGTCAGTGTCAAGGTCCGGTACGGACTCCAACAAAGCTTCGGTGTACGGATGGGCCGGATGGTCGAACATCTCTTCCACGTTCGACTGTTCGACGATGCGCCCGGCGTACATCACGGCCACCCGATCACACATCCTTGCCACAATGCCGAAGTCGTGCGTGATAAAGATGATGGCGGCCCCGGTCTGCGCCTGAATGTCCTTCAACAGTCGAAGATACTGCAACTGGATCGTGGCATCCAGCGACGTGGTAGGTTCGTCGGCGATAAGCAGGTTGGGAGCGCGGGCGATGGAAATGGCTCCGACCACGCGTTGGCGCATACCGCCGCTCATCTGGTGGGGGAAGTTGGTCAACCGTTCCTCGGCGGCGGGGATCCGCACGTTCTCCAACAATTGCATGGCCCTTTGTCTCAGGGACCGCCTGGGTTCGTTGTATTCCAGCCGCAGCGTTTCCATCAACTGGTCGCCCACCGTGAAAACGGGATTTAGCGACGTCAAAGGGTCCTGCATCACCATGCAAATCCCGGAGCCGCGTATTTCGCGCATCTCGCCCCGACTTTTCTCCAACAGGTTCTCGCCCAAATAGTTAATAGCGCCGCCGACGATGCGACCGGGATGCGGAACCATGCCCAGGATCGACCACGCGGTCATGCTTTTGCCGGAACCGGATTCGCCAACGATGCCCAGGGTTTCACCCTTCCGCAACTGAAAGTTGATGCCATCCACCGCTTTGACCACCCCGGTCCTCGTAAAGAAATGGGTTTGAAGGTCTTGTACCTGTAGGATCACGTCGTTAGTCATTCATTCACCTGCCGTTACCAGCTCTCTCGAACGCCGGCGATCCTTTCGCTTATCCCTCACGCAACCGGCGCAGTTCCCTCTGCAAGCGAGCTACATCGGCTTCGGCAGCCAACCGGCCTTCACGTTCGGCCTGGGCCGCGGCTTCGGCGGCCAGCCGGCCTTCACGTTCGGCCTGGGCCGCGGCTTCGGCGGCCAGCCGGCCTTCACGCTGCACTATCGCATTCCCCAAGATATCCCCGGTCGCCGGGTCGCGCAGTTCCAGTTGCCGGTCCCGATAGCGCAGTTCCAGCCGCAACACACGACTGTATGCCCATATCATCCCGTCCGGCCCAGGCTGTATATCAAACCGCTGGTATTGCCCACCGGCGAGGTACTCCCCCACCAGCGGTTCGCCATAATAATCCCCGCCCGTCGGGTCGTAGCGCCAGTATTCGCGGATGCCAACGCGAGCGTACAAATCGCGCTTATAGCCCAAGTCGTTCTGCCAAGTGCTTTTGGATCCTATCTCCAACGCGAAGTCCGGCGGCTTGCCAAAATCCCAGACGCGATATGCGTAGGGATTCCAGAGACGCTCGGCGCCCTCGCCAAACACCACGTAGCAGTCCGGCAGGAACACCGCGTCCCGGTTGCCTTCCTCGTAGTACACGCCGGTGTTGCCGGAGACAAACACGTCGGGCCGGCCTCCATAGAGGCTACGGATGGCTTCCTTGATGTCTTGCTGGGGCCTTTCTTGCATCGCGGTATCGGGCAGGGGCTCCCAAATTTCAGGGTAGGCGTCGAGCAGGGCGTCGTCGAGGACGACGTAACGCCGCAGTTTCGTAGTCATGGCAAAACCTTAGGCCGGAGGACGCCGGCCGTAGCGCTCGAGCGGGCGGCAAGAAAAACTCGTTGGCCGATGTTATCCCGCTCGTCGCAGCTTGGGGTCAAGGTAGTCGCGTAGCCAATCGCCAAAGAAGTTGAAGGCCAGCACTACAACCGTAATGGCGACCCCAGGAAACAGGGACAGCCACCACACATCGAGTATTACTTCATGTCCTTCGGAGACCATTATACCCCACGCCGGCGCTCCGGGAGACAACCCCAATCCCAAAAAACTCAACGCTGCTTCCAGCAAGATAATCTGGCCGACCATCAGGCTGGTGATTACCATTAGGGTGTTGGCGACGTTGGGGAAAATGTGCCGCCACAGGATTACCGGCGCCTTTACTCCGGTAATACGGGCAAGGGGGACGAAGTCGTAGCCTTTCACCGTCAACACATCGCCCCTAATCATGCGGGCAAAACGCGCCCACACCGTCAGCAGCACGGCCAGAATGATGGCAACCGGGCCGGGATTCATTATCACCACGACGACCAGAGCCAGCAGTATGGTGGGGAAACCGAGAGCAGCGTCGGTTATCCGCATCAGGAAGGCATCGGCCCAACCGCCCCAATAACCGGAAACCAGGCCAATGACTGTTCCAATGATGGCTCCCAACGCCAACGCGGTAACGCTGATTTGAACCGTGGTGCGGGCTCCATAAACCAGGCGGCTCAGCACATCCCGTCCCAGCACGTCGGTGCCCAGCGGGTGCTCACTACTCTCAAACGGAGCGAGCTTGCTGTTGATGACATTCAGACTGGTTGGATCATGGGGCGCGAGCCAGTTGGCAAAAGCGGCGCATATCAATAGAATCAGCAGAATGGCTATGGGCAGCCAGGGCAGCCGTTTTTCGGCAACACGCTGCCTCCAATTCAATTGCGGCTGCGCGGTTTCCAGGACCAAATCGGAAGTAGCCATGACCCGTCCTCTCGTACAACGCTAATGCCTGATCCTGGGATCGGCGTACACGTACAGAATGTCAACGATGAGGGCAGTGAGGATGTAGAAGAAGGCGGAGGCCATCACCGCCGCCTGCACTACCGGAAAATTTCGCTGCAAAACCGCGTCCAGCAAGAGGCGGCCCAGACCAGGCCAGGCGAAAACCTGCTCCACCACGATGGCGCCGTTCAGCAGGCCCGCCAGGCTGATGCCGCTGAAGGTAAGGATGGGGATCAGAGCGTTGCGCAGGGCGTGTTTCCACACCACCATTCCGTCTTGCAACCCCTTGATGCGGGCGAAACGCACGTAATCGCTGTCCAGCACCTCCAGCATACTGGAGCGTCCCAGACGCATGATGCCGGCCATGATCGACCACGCCAGCACGAAAGCCGGCAGGATGAAGTTCTCCGGCCCTTCCCGTCCGTAGGTGGGCAGCACCTTGAGGATTGCGCCGAACAGCAAAATCAGCATGATAGCGACCCAAAACTGGGGCGCCGCCATGCCGAGCACCGCGAACAGTTTGCCGGATTTATCAAATATCGAGTCGCGTTTCACCGCCGACAGGATGCCAAGCGGCACGCCGATCACTATCGCCACCATACCGGCAGCGGCCAGCTGCAGGGTGGCGGGCAGCCGTTCCAGGAGCAGATCACGGGTAGGCCGGCGGTCGCGGATGGACACCCCGAAATCGCCTTGGACGGCCCCCTTCAGGAAGATAAAGTACTGCTCCGCCATCGGCTTGTCCAAGCCCAGGTCTCGACGCAGTCGTTCATAGTCCTCTTTACCCGACGCCTCCGGGGGCAGCAGCACCAACGCGGGATCGCCGGTCAGCCGAGTAGCCATAAAAACCAGCAGGCTGATCACCAGCAGGGTGATCAGACCCTGCAACACTCGCACTGCAACGAATTGCCACATAACGACCGCTCATCAGTCAGTTGAGTTGCATGGTCCAGATCGCGGTCTGGTAGGCCACCACCGGCCACGGCTCCCATGCGGTGATCCTAGGGCCAACGCCCCATGGCAAGTTCACATACCCGGTGCCGAACTCGTAGTGTTCGTCGCGAAGCACCTGGTAGGCTTTGTTGAACGCT
The DNA here is from genome assembly GCA_965197635.1 of Dehalococcoidia bacterium. Taxonomy (GTDB): domain Bacteria; phylum Chloroflexota; class Dehalococcoidia; order Lucifugimonadales; family UBA3495; genus Bin87. The sequence continues at coordinate 50,147 of CBDANN010000007.1, read as the reverse complement.
TCTTGACGCAGGGTCGGAGCCACCACCGCAAGAGCTTCCTTCGCCACGGCTATCAAGTCGTCACGCTTGCCGCCGAGATGGGCGCTCCCCTCTGGGTCACCGTAGATGCCATTGGTGATGCTGCCGCCGTCCCAACGGGTCTCGTTGGCGCGCACGATAACCTTGCCATCCAATTGGCGCCCGAACCAGCGCTCCCGAACAGTTGACGCCTCCCCGACGATAACGTCAACGTCGATGCCCAGGTTCTTTTCCCACATATCGGCGATCAATTGAGCCTGTTCAGGAAGGAATGGGACATCGCCGGCTTTCCAGGTGTGGATTTCCAGGGTGCCGAACCCTTCGCCGTCAGCGTATCCGGCATCGGCCATCAATTGCTTCGCCAGATCCGGGTCATAGGGGAAGGGATCCAAGTCGGCGCTATAGCCCAAAGCGTTGGGCGTAGCCTAGTTCCAGCCTTTTGAAGCGGCGGCTTCCGGCCCATACAACGAGTTGATGATCAGGTCTTTGTCGATGGCGTAGTCCAACGCCTGGCGCACCTCTTTCTTGTTGCAAGGGAATTGAACTTCCCAGCAACCGGGCATCAGTATCCACATATAAGAGGACTCTTGTGCCCAGATGAAGCGTCCACCGCCATCTTCAACCTGGTCTTTCACCGCCAAGTTAGCCTCTACGACGTCAGCATCACCGGCCCGCAGGGCAGCCACCCTGGTTGCGACCTCGGGCACCAGTCGCAAATCCAAGGTTTGGAATGATGGACTGCGTTCCGGCATGAAGTAATCATCGACCCGTTCGAGCAGCATCTGCTCGGCGATAACGTGTTTCTCCAGCCGGAACGGCCCGGCGCCAATAGGGGCGTCGTTATAAGCATCCTGCCCAATGCTCTCAAAGTAATTCTTGGGCAACAGGATGCCAGCGATGCCGAAACTCAGTTCAGAAATAAAGAAGGGGAAGAACGCTTTCGGCGTGGTGTGTGTCACTCTCAAGGAATTCGGCCCGGTGGCTTCGATACTTGCGGTTTCGGCGGCTTCAGCCTGGATGCTCGGGCTGATTGATTCGGTGACTGCTTCCGGCCCAAAGGTGAACTGCATGGTGAACAAGGCATCGTCGATGGTCAAAGGATCACCGTTATGGAACGTAATGCCCTCCCGGATCGTCAGATCCCAAGACAACCCATCATCCGATACCGCCCAATCGGTCAGCACGCCGGGCAACATCTCGACGTTTTCGTTGCCATTTATCCAGAAGGCATTCATCTGCCGGCCGTAGGTGGCTGCCTCGCCGACGCCATCGCGGGGAGTAAAAAGTTCGGTCCCCCACACGGCGTTCATCAGTGTGACCTTACCGCCGGTGTCTGTTGTCATCGCCGGTGCGGGAGCCTCGGTGGCTTGAGCCGGAGCGGTGGGCGCAACTGTCGCTTGGGCAGCGGCCGTGTCAGCGGGGGCCGCCGTGCTCGCTTCTTCTGCGGGAGAGCCGCCAGCCGCCAGCGCCACCACCAGCAAAATGGCAGTTCCAACCAGCAGCAACTTCGCAATCTTTTGGCGAACCAGCATCGCGCATTCCTCCAAACCGGCAGGATTCGTCGGCGGTTTTATGCCAACAAATCACCCCTTGTGCGGCGTAGACGCGACATGAGCACACGGCCTATTTCCCGTCAACAACGGTACCCGGCAGGTTTTAACCAGCAAAAAAAATCCGCCCGAGGGCGTGCGGCCCTGGGGCGGATTCGTTAGTGGAACAGGAACGGACGGGGGGTGTCAGGGATCAGCCGGCGCGCCGCAGCCTGGGGTCCAGGTAATCGCGCAGCCAGTCGCCAAAGAAATTGAACGCCATTACCACGACGGTTATCACCAAGCCGGGGAACACCGCGATCCACCAGGCCTGGGTGAGAAATTCGCGGCCTTCCGCCACCAGGATGCCCCACGCCGGGTCTCCGGGCGCCAGGCCCAGGCCGAGGAAGCTCAGCGACGCCTCCAGCAAAATGACCTGCCCGACGCTCACGCTGGTCAGAACCATGAGTGTGTTGATCACGTTGGGGAAGAGATGCCGCCAAATGATCATGCCGGGCGAGACGCCGTAGATTTGGGCCAGCACTACGAAATCGCGGTCACGAATCGCCAGCACTTCGCCCCGTATCATTCTGGCAAAGCGCGCCCACTGGGTTGCCGCAATGGCGATCATGACGTTCCACACGCCGGTGCCCAAATAAGTCACTATCAGAAGCGCGACAAGGATTGACGGGAAACCCAGCACCGCGTCCGTGATGCGCATGAGGATGGAGTCGACCCAGCGGCCAGAATAACCGGACACCAATCCAACAACCGTTCCCACCAGGATTGCCACCACCATAGACGGAGCGGTGACTTGAAGCATCGTGCGCGAGCCGTAAATCAGCCGGCTCAGCATATCCTTGCCCAGCCGGTCCGTGCCCAGGATGTGCTCCGAACTCGCGAATGGGGCCTGCAGCTTATTGTGAACGTTGTTTTGGCGCGGGTTATGGGGCGAAATCAGATTGGCGAAGATTGCGCAGAAAACGATGATTAGCAGGATGGCTATGGGAAGCCACGGCAACCGCGCATCCTTGATGCGCTGCCTCAATCCGACCGGAGCGCGGCCGTTAATCACCAGTGCGGGGGTTTCGCTAGCCAAAATCGTCCTCCGGCCGGACCAATCTAGTTCATCCGAACCCGTGGGTCGGCGTAACCGTACAGTATGTCCACCACCAGCGCGGTCAGGATGTAGGCGGCGCCGGAGACCATGATCGCGCCTTCAACCTGCGGGAAGTTGTTGGAAAGCACGCCTTCCAGCAGCATGAGACCCACTCCAGGCCAGGCGAACACCACCTCAACCACCACCGAACCGTTGAGCAAGCCGGCCAGGCTGATTCCCCCGAAAGTGATCACCGGTATGAGGGCGTTGCGGGCGGCGTGTTTCCAGATGACCACCCGGTCGCTCATGCCCTTGACCTGGGCGAATTTGACGTAATCACTGTCCAGCACTTCGAGCATCGCGGAGCGGGCGAGGCGCATTATGGCGGCGATGATGGCCAGAGCAAGAACGAAGGCCGGCAAGATCAGGTGGGCGATCATATCAGGGATCTGCGACCAGGTAGGAAACCAACCGGTCATATCGCCCCTGCCGAAAGCAGGGAGCCAGCCCCAATATCCGGCGAACACTATGATGAGCATTATCGCCACCCAAAACTGGGGGGCCGCCATACCGAAAATCGCGAACGCCTTACAAATTTTGTCCAGGATCGTATCCCGCTTGACCGCCGAAATAATGCCCAACGGCACACCGACCCCGATGGCCAGAATGGTCCCGGCGATGGCGAGATGCACCGTCGCCGGGATACGTTCCAAAAGGATCTCCTGCACCGGACGACGGGCGGTGAAAGAGTCGCCGAAGTCCAACCGGACTGCCTTGATCAGGAAGTTCCAGTATTGGACGATGAACGGCTTGTCTAGCCCGTAGGCGGCTTTCTGCGCCTCGTACACTGATTCATCGTGCTCGGCGGAAATCGGCAGCAGGAACCGGGCCGGATCACCGGTCAGGTGAACGCTGCCAAACACGACAAAGCTGAGGGCGATGAGAGTAACCAGGCCCTCGCCGATTCGACGTACGATGTATGTGGTCATAACTGATTAACCTAAAAGCAATAATAACCCGCTGGGGCGGCCGAGGGCAGTCCAGATCAGTGGATTGCCGCCGGCCGTCCAGCGTTCATTAGACGTTCGCTTACTTGAGCTTCAGCGTCCAGATGGCGGTGACGTAAGGCACCAGGCTCCACGGCTCGTAGGATGCCACGTCCGAGCCCAGGCCCCAAGGCACGTTGGTGTTGAAACCGTCGCCCCAATGGGCCTGATCCTGCAGGTATTCGTACATGGCATTGTACGACGAAGCGCGGGTGTCAGCGTTGAGGTCGGAGAGACCCTTCTGCACGACGGGCGTGGTGGTGCTGGCCCAAGGTTCGCTCTGCCAGTTATCCACGGCGCGCCAGGCAATCGCTTCGTTGAGGAAACCGCCCTGGGTGATGGAGGTGCCGTCGAAGCGAGCCTCGTTGGTGCGAACCAGGACGTTGCCGGGGAACTCGCGGTTGTTCCACTGCTGGCGGGTGGCGGCGGCGTCGCCGACTGAGACCTTTACGTCCCACCCCAAGCCTTCGGTCCAGAAGTCCTTGTACAACTGGGCCAGGTCAGGCAGCAGCGGCAGGTCGCCGGCTTCCCAAGTGTAGATGGTGAAAGCGATCTGGTTGCCGTTGGCGTCGGTACCGTCGCTGCCGTCAGCGCCGCCGTAGCCGATGGACATGAGCAATTCGCGGGCCTTATCGACGTCATACGCCCGGGGCCGTAGGTTCTCGCCCCAGCCCAGGGAGTTGGGGGTCACATGGGACCAGCTGTCGGCGTTAACCGACTCCGGTGAGTAAAGGCCATTGACGATGGCGTTCTTGTCGATGGCGTGTTCGGCGGCCTGGCGAGCTTCCACCGGGAAGCACCAGAGGTCTTCCGTCCAGCAGTCCACGTACACGACCCAGTTGTAGGAGGACTCGCGCTGCCAGGCGATGGCAGCGCCGTCAATGCCCTCAATGTCGCCAATCATGTTGATGTTGGCTTCAATAAGCTGAGCATCGCCACTGCGCAGGGCGGCGAGACGACCCGCCGGCTCGGGTACCACCTCAATGGTCAGGGTGTCGAAAGTGACGCTGCGATCTTCGGAGAAACCGTTTTCCGTGGTCCAGAAGAAGTCGTCAAATTTTTCAAAAGAGTACTTCTGCTCGAGGACGAAATCGGTTACGCGCATCGGGCCGATGCCGATGGGGTCGGTTTCGTAACCTTCGAACCCAGTGGCTCCCGCACGTTCGCGCATGGTCGCTTCGGGCACGATCATAGGACCGGCGCCCTGGGAGTTTTCAGACCAGTTGAAGGAGAAGTCCAGGCGGACGGTGTTGAAAGTAACCTGCACCTGGTCATCGGCTGGGCCTTTCGAGACGCCGTCAATCAGCTTGGTAAGCGCCACGTCGCGGGGCTCGTAGTAGGTGGATGCCAACAATTCCTGCGCCTCTGCTCCGAGACGGGAATCCAGGTTGAAAAACACGTCGTCGCGGATGATGGTGTTACCGTCATGGGCCTGGATGAAGCCATCGTTGACGGTGAAGGTCCAAACCTTGCCATCCTCGCTGACGGACCAATCTTTGGCCACCGCCGGAACCAGCTCACTGCCGCCGGCGCCGCCGACCATCGCGACTTGGAAAATCCGCTGGAACTTGAGGTCTTCACCTTCAGTCAGCAGTGGGTCAAATTTGCCGTTGCCGATATTGGTTACCAGCAAATTGACGTGGCCGCCGGTCGATTCGGCCATGGCAGCGGGTTCAGCCGCTTCGGGCATCGCCGTGGGGGCGGCCGACACGCTGCTGCTGTCGGAAGCGGCCGGAACCGCGGTGGGGGCAGTCGGCGCTGCTGGGGCCTCGGATGCGCCGCCGCAGGCCACTGCGGCGGTCAGACCGGCCGCCAGCCCGAAGGCCGCCAGCAACCGGACGTTTATAAACCGTTTCAATCCCATTACTTGCTCACTCCTCTGATGTACTGTGGTAACCGACGCCAACACACATCCGCGCCGGTTACGAATGCCGACCGATTAAACGGCGATAACGCGGTTCTGTCAAGGGTGGATTACGAAATCAACTCAAACATCACACGCAATCCAGTGGCGAATTTCCCCGATGGCATTCGCATCACTACCCTCGCCGGCGCCAGGTCGAAATTGGGGCGGGTTTCAAACCCGCCCCAAAATTACAGTTGCAGTGTTGCCCAAACGGGCAGCCGCCTTACTTCAGTTTCAACGTCCAGATGGCGGTGACGTAAGGCACCAGCGTCCAGGGTTCATAGCCGGCGACATCGGCGCCCAGACCCCAAGGCAAGTTGGTGTTGAATCCATCGCCCCAGTGGGCCTGGTCCTGGAGGTAGTCCCACATGGCGTTGTAGGTTGCCGGGCGGGTCGCCAGGTTCAGGTCGGAAATCCCCTTTTGCACCGCCGGCGTGGTGGTGCTGGCCCAGGGTTCCTCACGCCAGTCGGACACGGCACGCCAGGCGATGGCCTCATTCAGGTATGCTCCCTGGGCAATGGAAGTGCCGTCGTAGCGACATTCATTGGTTCGAACCAGCACGTCGCCGGGCAGTTCCCGGTTGTTCCACTGCTGACGAGTGGATGAGGCGTCGCCCACCACAACGTCCACGTCCCAGCCCAATCCCTCGGTCCAGAAATCTTTGTAGAGTTGAGCCAGGTCGGGCAGACCGGGAAGGTCGCCGGCCTCCCAGGTGTACACGGTGAAAGAAACCTGCTCACCGTTGGCGTCGGTACCGTCGTCTCCATTGGGGCCACCGAAACCTACGGATTTCAACAGGCTGTGAGCCGTTGCCAGGTCATAAGCGCGCGCGCGCAGGTTCTCGCCCCAACCCAGCGAGTTGGGGGTAACGTGAGACCAACCGTCGGCGCTTACCGCCTCCGGTGAGTAGAGGCCGTTGACGATGGCGTCCTTATCAATAGCATGCTCGGCAGCCTGTCGAACCTCAGTAGGGTAACACCACTGTGACTCTTGCCAGCAGTCCACGTACGCGACCAGGTTATAGGACGATTCCCGTTGCCACGCGACGGATGCCCCGTCGATGCCCTCAATGTCGCCAATCATGTTGATGTTGGCTTCGATGAGTTGAGCGTCGCCGCTGCGCAGGGCGGCGAGACGGCCCGCCGGCTCGGGCACCACCTCAATGGTCAGGGTGTCGAAGGTGACGCTGCGGTCTTCCGAGAAGCCGTTTTCCGTAGTCCAGAAGAAATCGTCAAACTTCTCGAAAGAGTATTTCTGCTCGAGGACGAAATCGGTCACCCTCATGGAGCCGATGCCGATGGGGTCGGTTTCGTAGCCTTCAAACCCGTCGGCTCCGGCGCGCTCGCGCATGGTGGCTTCGGGCACGATCATTGGGCTGGCGCCCTGGGCGTTTTCGGACCAGTTGAAAGAGAAGTCCAGGCGCACCGTGTTGAAGGTTACCTGCACCTGGTCATCGGCCGGCCCCTTGGATACGCCGTCAATCAGCTTGGTCAACGCCACGTCGCGAGGTTCATAGTAGCCGGACGCCAGCAATTCCTGCGCCTCCGTCCCCAGGCGAGAATCAAGGTTAAAGAATACGTCGTCGCGGGTGATGACATTGCCGTCGTGGGCTTTGATAAACCCGTCGTTGACGGTGAAGGTCCAAATCTTGCCGTCCGCGCTGACCGACCAGTCCTTGGCCACCGCCGGAACCAGTTCGCTGCCACCGCCGCCGCCGACCATGGCAACCTGGAATATGCGCTGGAACTTCAGGTCTTCGCCCTCCGTCAGCAGGGGGTCAAACTTGCCGTTGCCGATGTTGGTCACCAACAGGTTGACGTGGCCGCCGGTCTTCTCGACCATGGTAGCGGGTTCGGTGGCCGCCGGCACGGCAGTGGGGGCGACAGCGCCCGACGTTGTTTCGGTCGCGGCGGGACTTGCCGGCGGCTCGGAGCTCCCGCCACACGCCACCGTGGCAAACAGGCCGATTGCCAATCCCAAGACCACCAGCAGATTGACGTTGAGAAACCGTTGCAATCCCATTAGCCGGACCTCCTGAAGTCAAGCCTCACGCCGACAGCGCACAAATCAGGCGCTCGTCGAACCGTAATACATGCAGTAGGATTAAAAAGGCGGTATCGCCGCGCTGTCAAGCCTGATTTACGAAAAGACATCATACTGCCGGATTAGATGAGTGGTATTTCCGTCTTGCCAACACTAAATTACGATAGGAATGCACGTACATTGTGGATTGCAGGACCGGACGTGTTAGGATTGCGTTGACACTTGGCGTCCAATCCCCAACTGATCAGAACTCCGGACACGTTATGTTCACACCTACGAAACTGTTTTACATCATATGCGCGGCCATCGGCGGCAGCGTCGCCGCGGGGTACGTCGCATGGGCCATCGCCTCCCGGTTCGCCCGCATCGCAGAGCTGAATGACCGGGCAATCGTGGAGCCGCACGTGCTGGTTGTGCTTTGCATCGCCGGAGGAATGCTGGCGTTTCCTTTGGGAGCGGCGGCGGGTTTGTTGTTCGGCATTCTGGTAAATCGCGTAACCGACTATGTACGTCGTGCCGGCGGCTCCGGGGACGAACGCGACAATACTTCATGGGTTACCACCCGGCCGGCCACGGACGACCGCCCCCCGGAGTAGGCGCGGTATAATTCCTGGCGAACTGCATCAGCAAGGAGTGATCCCATGCCTCAATTCGTGCGCGTTTTCACTGGCCCGGACGGACAATCCCGTCTTGAACACTACGAGCCACCCTTCGAGGATTTCCTCGACACCGAGGGCGCTTACGGGCGCGGCACGCCGTTGCAGCCCACCGCCGGCATGACGATCCGGATTTCTCCCCCGGATTATTTCCTGGACTTCCACTGCGCTCCCCGACGACAGTACACCGTTACGCTGGCCGGCCAGGCGGAAATCGGTTTGGGCGACGGGTCCACCTACCGTTTGGGCGCGGGCGACGTTCTGTTGGCGGAAGACCTTACGGGCCAGGGACACACCACCCGCGTGGTGGGTGGCGACGAACGGGTGTACCTGGTAATCCCGCTGGAGGATTAGGCGCACGCCACCCAGCATCGTGAGAGCAATGTGAACTCCGCCCCGGTTGCCCGACCCGAGGGCGGAGTCTTTTACGGATGGTGGGTACTGGCCGCTGCCGCCGGTCTGGGTTTTTTCGCCTTCGGCGTCGTGATCCCCGGCTATCTGGCGTTTTCCGTTCCCATACGCACCGAGTTGGGGTTGTCATCGGGTCAATCGGCGTTCGTCGTGGGCGCCGCGTGGGGCATCGGTGACATTACATCACTGGCGGCGGGATGGCTGGCGGACCGCTACGGAGCGCGTCGGTTTATTCTGTTGGGCGGCCTGCTCTGCGGCATTGGGTTCGCCGCCCTGGGACTGGCTCATTCTTTTTGGGCCATTGTGCTGGCCTATTCTTTCGCGGCGTCGTTGGGACGGGGATTGGGCATATTTCCTACCTTGATGACAGTCGCAAACCAATGGTTTGAACGCCGCAAGCCATTTGCGCTGGCCAGCGTCAACACCTCCGTCACCGCCGGCGCGGCCGCATTGTTGCCGGCGCTGAGTTTCATCGCCAGCCGAGTTGGTTGGCGTACCGGGGCGTTCATCTCCGGCGCCGTGGTTGGTGCCCTGGCGCTGCCGGCGGCCTTGGTCATCCGCAGTCGACCGGAGGACATGGGTTTGCAGCCTTACGGGGCAAACGAAGTCAACCCAGGGGCGACCGCTCGAACGGCATCCATCGACCCGGGCGCTCATCGACGCGAATACTCGGTGTCTCAGGCTCTCGCCACTCTGTCCTTTTGCGCGCTATCCGTGGGAGCGGTGCTCCGAACCGTCCCGTCGGACGTCTTGGTGATCAACCAGATTCCCATGCTGATTTGGAAAGGAGTGCCAGCGGAAAGGACGGCGTTCTACTTGTCGCTTACTTACTTCGCCACCATTCCGGCCCGGTTCGGCATGGGGTTGGCTGCCACGTGGGTAACGCCGCGTTGGATGTTGAGCGGAGGCATGGCGGTCGTAGCGCTATGCACGGTCGCCGCAATATTTGTAAGAGGCGAACCGGTGGCATGGTTATTGATCATTGCGTCGGCCACCGGGCAGGGAGTGAGTTCGATAGCCTGGATCACCGTGGGCGAATACTTCGGGCGGCGCAGCTTCGGTACCCTGGTCGGGGTGATGACCGTGTTCTACGGCGTGAGCGGCCTGATAGTCCCGGCCGTGGCCGGCACGATATTTGACCGCACCGGCAGTTTCTTTCTCGTGCTGATGGCGGTCGCAGTTTTGCAGGCCATATCCGCAGTTTCGTTTTTGATAGTGCGTAGGCCAACTGCCCACGCTCCCGCAGTCCCCGCGTAAAGTCCGAGGACCACGTGAGAAATAGGAGAACGGAACGGGGCGCCGCTTCGGAGAATGGAATTTACTACGGATGGTGGGTGATCCTGGCCGGTGGCGTGATGGGGTTCCTGGGATTCGGCGCCGTGATTCCGGGTTTCCTGGTATTTGCCCTGCCGATACAGCGGGAGCTGAATATTGAATCGGCGCAGTTCGCATTCGTGGTCGGCGCGGCCTGGGCCGTGGGCAACGTGGCGTCGTTGGGGGCAGGGTGGCTGGCAGATCAGTATGGCGGAAGGCGGTTGGTGTTCATCGGGGGGCTGGTCAGTTGCCTGGGTTTTGGGGCAGTGGCCGGCGTGAACTCCTATTGGCAACTGGTGCTGATGTATTCCGGCATATCCGCCATCGGACGTGGCATCGGCATCGTGCCGAATCTCATGACGATTGCCAACCAGTGGTTCGTGCGTCGGAAGGCGTTGACGATGACGCTGCTGAATACCGCCTTCGCCGGCGGAGCCGCCGTGATGGTGCCGTTGCTCGCCTGGAGCCAGGGTGAGTTCGGCTGGAGGACAACGATCCTGGGGGCCGGGTTGATGGCGGGATTGTTGACCGTTGGCGCGGCAGCGGTGATACGGAGCCGGCCGGAGGATATCGGACTGCTCCCCGACGGAGTGCGCCCACTTCCGGGATCGCAATCCAGCAAAGACGGAGCGGGACGCGGCCGGCGGATTGACCCATCCTACTCGGCATCCGACTTCACTTTCCGGCAGGCGGTCGCCACACCCGCTTTCTGGTTGATGACCATCGCCGTGACCCTGCGCATTTCCTCGGCGGACGCTCTGGTGATCAACCAGATATCCATGTTGGTATGGAAGGGGATACCGGAAGAACAAGCGGCGTTTTACCTCTCGTCCACCTTTCTGGCGATCATCCCGCCGCGGTTTGCGATGGGGATAGCGGCCACAGTCGTTCCGTCAAGATGGTTGCTTTTCGGAGGCATGAGCGTGGGAGCAGTCGGCACGGCGGCGCTCCTGTTGGGTTCCGGATCTGCCGCCGCCGCAATGTTCGTGGTGTCCATTGCCGCCACCGAAGGCATCGCGACGCTGGGTTGGCTGGCGGTGGGAGAATACTTCGGGCGACGCAGTTTCGGCTCACTGGTTGGCGTGATGACGGTGTGTTTCGGCATCGGGTCGCTGGTCGCTTCGGCGGCGGCGGGCTGGCATTTCGATCAGACGGGCAACTACGTCACGCCATTGCTGGTGGCGGCTCCGCTGCAGTTGGCGTCGGGACTGTGCTACCTGCTGGCGCGGCGGCCGGCGGCAGAAACTTCACACGGATAAACAGGATGGTCTGGACATGATTCGACGCATGCCCATAGCAAAAAACCGATTGATCAAACTGCTGGTTCAAGTAGAGAAAAGACGAACATCGCCCAACGGATTGGGATCAACCCTAAGCAACCACAGAGCGATGCCTATAAGCGTTTTAACCTGTACCGGGAAGGAATGACTGTAGGCGAATTCCTGGAGGCCGGTGGAACCCGAGGCGACCTGTGGTACGACCAAGACCACGGATTTATCCATGTCGTTTGAAACGATATGAGGGCAACCAAAACGGTTGCCCTCTGACAGCCTTGGAAACGTTCCGCCGCTAGTCCAGGGTATAACCCTCGTACCCGTTGGCTACCACGTCGGCGCGTTTGGCCCGCATGGCGGGAGCGGTGTCCGGCGCGGTCAGCAGGACGCGGGCCTTGCCGGGGATGTTTGCGCCGACGAACCAGGAGTCGGCCTGCGTGCGGAGGATGTTTTCGCTGTCCTCCCTCATGTGCCGTACCCAGTCTTCCTCGGCCTCCGGGGTTGCCGTGATGCGGTTGTAACCGCTGTCGCGGACGTAGGCGACGGCGTCGGTTACCCACTCCACCAGCGGTTCACAGGCGCGGACGAAGTTGCCTACGGAAGCGGCGTTGACGGTGAAGAGGTTGGGATAGCCGGATGTGGACATACCCATGTAAGCGCGGGGGCCATTGGCGTACTTGTCCTTGAGGACCTCGCCGCCGATGCCCTCGATGTGGATCTTGTTGAGGGAGCCGGTGACGGCATCGTAGCCGGTGGCGAAGATGATGACGTCCAAGTCATACTCGTTGCCGTCGTCCGTCTGGAGGCCCCGGGGAGTGAGTCGGGTGATGGGGGCTTCGCGCACGTCAACCAGCAGCACGTTGTCGCGGTTATACACCTCGTAGTAGCCGCTTTCGCAGGGCAGCCGCTTGGAGCCGAACATATGGTTCTTGGGGGTTAGCTTTTCGGCCACCTCGGGGTCGTGGACGCGCTCGCGAATCTTGTTGCGGACGAACTCGGCGTAATCCTCGTTGGCCTCGCCGGGCATCATGATGTCGTAGAAGTTGGAAAGCCACTTCTTGAAGCCAGGCTCGGCCCAAAGCCGCTCGTACTGCTCCAGCTTCTCCTCTTCGGACACCGCCAGAGCGGAGCGAGTGTCGAACTCGTGCATGAAGGAACCGGGGGTTGACAGGCACTGCTCGATGATTTCTGGGTAGTGGGCCTTGATGTAGTCCTGGGTTTCCCGGTCGATGAGGGAATTGCGCAGGGGGACGCAGTAGTTGGCGGTTCGCTGGAAAACAGTGAGATGGGCCACTTGGTCCGCAATTTCGGGGATGAGCTGGACGGCGGTGGCGCCGGTGCCGATGACGCCCACGCGCTTCCCGGCCAGATCCATGCCCTCCTTGGGCCAGCGGTTGGTGTGGCACCAGGCGCCCTCGAAGTCCTCAAGGCCCTCGAACTCCGGAACGTAGCGGGCCGAGAGGATGCCGATGGCGGTAATGACGAACTGGGCCCGGGCCTGGTAACCGTCGTCCGTGGTGACGTTCCAACGGTTGGCGGCTTCGTCGTAAATCAGGGAAGCGACCCGGGAGTTGAACCGGATGTTGGGGCGCAGGTCGAACTTGTCGGCCACGTAGTTCAGGTAGCGCTCGTTCTCCGGCTGGCTGGAATAGTGTTCCTTCCACTCCCACTCCTGCAGCAGCTCATCAGAGAAGGAAAAGCCGTAGGTGTAACTCTCGGAGTCGAAGCGGGCGCCCGGGTAGCGGTTCCAGTACCAGGTGCCGCCCACGCCGTCGCCTTCCTCTAGAGACCGCACCGAGAAACCGAGATTGCGCAGCCGGTAGAGCGAATACAAGCCGGTTACGCCGGCGCCGATGACGACAACGTCGAATTCTTCCGCACCACCGGCGGATTGTCCGCTGGCGGAAGTTTGCTGCAATGATGTAGCCATAAAACCCTCCTATCAACTTGGAGACACGCGTCGGCCAAAAATGAAAACGGTGGGCCGATTATACACCGTGGGAGAGGGTTTGTGGGACGGGCCCCAGAGTTGCCCGGTGATATACTGCCGCGCAACCCAAACGCTAATTCCGTTCCCCGGTCGCATTCACACAGTCGTAATCACACAAGGGAGAGAAACGATGGCTACGAAAAGAAAGGGCGACGGCCTGCTGCTGGTGTACAGCGACGTGGCGCCGGAGCACGACGAAGAGTACAACCGCTGGTACAACGAGGAGCACATCCCGGAACGGCTGTCGATCCCGGGGGTGCTGGACGCGGCGCGCTATGAGGCAGTGCAGGGTGGCCCCAAGTACCTCGCCTGCTACGAGCTGGATAGCCACGAAGCTTGGCATTCAGACGAGTGGCAGAAGTGGCTGAAGGAACCGACGGAGTGGTCGCGCCGTATGTCGCCCAGCGTGATCGGAACTGAGTACGTACGCAACCTCTACCAGCGGGTGCATCCGGCAGAACTGTCGGCGGACACCGCCGAAGCAGAAATGTCCCCATTGATCCTGGTGGGCCGGATGTCGATCCCGGACCACCTGGAGGAACGGTGGAACGATGCTTACAACAACGAGCGGCTGCCGATGTGCATGGACATACCCGGCTACATCCGCGCGCGGCGGTTCCAGGCGGTGATGGGCGAGCCCAAGTACGCGACCGTGCACGAAATGGAATCGCTGGCGGTGGCGGAGAGCGAGGCCTGGAAGAATTGGAGCACGATCGTGACGCCGGTCTGGACCAATGAAGTACGGCCGCACATGGTTCACGGCTCAGGGTCACCGGGAGTTTACCGCAGGATATTCCCGGAATAGTTGACGACGGGGTCTACGCGCCGGCAGAGTGCCGCGGATTTGGGGGGCGATCACTCGGTCGCCCCTGAACCATCTTAAGGGTGGGTCAGGCGTACAGAGAGGCGCTGGTTTCGGCGCCCATCAGCGCCTGGCCCCCGTACTCGTAGTTGACGGGGAGGCCCGAGATATGCTGGCCGCTGACGTGGAGGTCGCGGAAGAACCGCTCCAGACCCACCGAGCGGTGGATGGCGTTGGTGCCGGCCACGTTGAACAGCTGGTCCACCACCTCCACCGAGCGCCGGATGGCGTGGGTGATGGCGAGGCGAGCGCGGACCGCTTTTTCCGTCAGGTCAGGCCGGCCATGGACCTGGGAGTCCCACATACTGCCTACGGCGTCGAGGACGTAGGTGCGTGCGCTGTCCAGCGTGGCCTCGCACTCGCCGACGGCGACCTGGACGTAGGAACGGTTGCGCAGGAGCATCGGGGAGTTGGTGGTGCCGGAGCCGGTGGCAAGGTCGGTGAAGGCGGTCATCGCGCCGCGCGCCATGCCAAGGGCGTTGGCCGCCGCCAGCGTCCAGCTGATCAGGATGGCCGTCTGAGGCGGGTGGTACAGCGAGCCGGGATGGTGGGACGGGTCGCCACGCATATAGGTATGATGGGCGGGCACAAAAACTTGGTTGAACTCGCAGTCGTTGCTGGCGGTACCGCGCATACCCAGCGTGGTCCAGGTATTCAACACGGTTCCGGCCGCCACCGGAACGACCGCAACGCGAGTGGCCGGGCTGCCGTCGTCGTTGAGGATCGTGCTGCCGTCATGTTTGAGCAGGCGGCAGTTGAGAAACAGGGCGGTGGAGTGGTCGATGCCGCTGAGGTAGTTCCAGCGCCCGTTGATGATGTAGCCGCCTTCCGTCAGGGTCGCCGTGCCCTCGGGTCGGGCCGAACCCGAGCCGAGCATATCCGGCGGGTCGCCGAAAATTTCCTTGGCAGCGTTGGGGGTGAGTCGGGCGATAGCGGCAGTGATCGCGCTGCCGTTGAACACACACCACCCCGCGGAGCCATCGGCCTGGGAGATGGTCTCTACGACGCGGAATGCGGTAAGCGGATCAAGCTCCGGGCCTCCCAGGGCGCGGGGCGCGTAGAGACAGAAGAGGCGATGTTCAGCCATACGCGCCGCGAGTTCCGGGGGCAGTTGGCACTCGGCGTCAATCCGGTCGAGATTGCACAGAATCTCAGGAACCAGGGTTTTGGCGGCGCGGATTAGGTCATCGGCCATAGGACGACTCCGGGGATAGATGATGAGAATCATTATAGACTGGGGATGTCTTCCGTGAACCGATCCGAGGGTCATACCTGCCCGGTAATTGGGCTAGAATATCAGGGCATACTGGACCATGTGGCAGGAGGCGCACTACCGTCGCCGCGATATTTTGCCGGCACGGGATTCGTAATATTGAGGTTGAGAGTCGCAACGCTTAATGATAGGATGACGCTGACGATTTGTTAGTTCAGATCGAGGAGGCTTGAACCAATGGCAGACTATGACCACGACATCGCATTGATGGCCCATCTGATGCGGCGTGCCGGCTTCGGCGCTCAGTACGCTGAACTGGAAGCCCGCGCGGCCAAGGGCTATACAGCAACCGTTGAAGAGTTGCTGCACCCGGAAGACAACCCCCACGGCATGGACTTGGACATTGCCGAACGCTGCTTCATAGAGTGGAGCCACCACACGCGGGGGCTGCCCGAGTATGTTGCGTTCCGGATGATCAACTCCAAGCGCCAGCTGGAAGAAAAGATGTGTCTGTTCTGGCACGGTATCCTCTGCACGGCCGACAGCAAAACGCAGAGTTATCCGACTTCCTTTGACGAAATCGAGATGTTCAGGAAGCACGGAATGGGCAGCTTCCGGGATCTGTTGTTGGAGATCTCCAAAGACCCGGCGATGATTTTCTTCTTGGACAACTGCCTCAGCCACAAGGGCGCCATCAACGAGAACTACGGCCGGGAGCTCCTGGAACTGTTCTCCATGGGCGTGGGCATGGACGGCGAGTTCAACTACACCGAGGACGACGTGAAGGAGTGCGCCCGCGCCTTCACCGGCTGGACCATTGCCAACAATATTCCGGGCCAGCCCTACGGCCGCTACGCCGGCAAGTTCGTGTTCAACCCGGACGACCACGACGAGGGAAACAAGACCTTCCTCGGTGAGACCGGCAACTTCAATGGCGAGGACGTCATTGATATCATCGTCAAGCAGCCGGCCACGGCCCGGTTCCTCTCCCGACACCTGTACAGTTACTTCGTATCCGACGAGGCCCAGGTGCCGGCGTGGATGGACATTCCGCCCAGAGACATGGAAACCATCAAGATGCTGGAGGACGAGTACTACCGCTCCGGCTACAACATCCGGTCCATGCTCCAGGTTCTGTTCCATTCCGATGCCTTCAAGAACGCCCGGTTCCAGCGTGTCAAGAGCCCCATCGAGACCGTCATCGGCACCCTGCGACTGGTGGGCGATTGGACAGAACCCAAACCCGGCTTTGAGTTCATATTCGACGAGATGAAGCACATGGGCCAGGAGATCTTCAATCCGCCTTCCGTGGAAGGCTGGCACACCGGCCGCGAATGGATCGACGGCGGTACCTTGGTGCACCGCATCAACTTCACGGCCGACTACGTTGGCGACGTGAAACAGCCCGGCGTGAAGGGTATCATCGACCAGCTGGCCGACATGGGCCCGGTCATCTCACCCGAGGAGATGGTGGACACCACTTGTCGGTTGCTGGGGCACTACGAACTGGCTGATGAAACCCGGCAAATGCTGGCGGCCGGGATGGCCAAGCACGGCACCCTGAACACCGATACCGCCGATTTCGCCAACCACGTCAGTGAACTGCTGCAAATGATCGTCGCCACCAAGGAATACATCTACGCCTAGCCATCGCTCCGCACGGCCGGCGTCAATCCGTCAAGAAACCGAGAAACGAATCCCCACGGGAGGAATAAATCGTGACCGCTACGAAAAAAGATCCGGTGCTGGTAGTTCTGCAGATGTCCGGCGCCTTTGACGCCGTGAACACCATCATCCCCTACAGCGACCCACTGTATAAGGACTATCGCCCGCACCTGAAGGTGGAGCCGGAAGAAGTCCTGGCGATTGATGGCAAGGTTGGGTTCCACCCGGCCATGGCCCCCATCAAGGACCTTTATGACGAGGGGAAGGTGGCGGTTATCCAGGGCATTGGCTACCCGAACCCCATCCGCTCGCACTTCCGCTCCATGGACATCTGGCATACCGCCGAGCCAGCGAAGATGTCCACCGAGGGCTGGTTGGGCCGGGCCATTCAGGACCTGGACCCCAACAAGGAAAACGTGCTGACCGCGGTGAACTTCGGTCGCGGACTTCCCCGGGCTCTGGCCGCTTCGGGCGTGTCTGTAGCCTCCGTCGGCAGCTTGGAGACCTACGGCGTGCTGACCGGCATCGACGGCGAGAGCCAACGGGCCGAGGCGCTTGATATCTTCTCGCGCATGTACTCCCCCATGGTCGGCTCCGGCCCCATCAACGACTACCTGTCGCAGACCGGCCTGGACGCCCTGAAGGGCGCCGACATCCTGCGCACCGCCCCGGAGATCTACTCGTCCAACGTTGAGTACGGCGGAGACATGTTCTCCCAGTGGGTGAAGAACGTCGCGCAGGTGCATACCGCCGGGTTCGGCACTCGCGTCCTCTACACCGGACTGAATCCCGGCGCCTTCGACACCCACGCCAACCAGCCCACCTCCTTTGCGAAGCTGTGGGGCGAGGTGTCCAACGCTGTAAACGACCTCTACCAGGATCTGAAAGACCACAACGCGAACGAAGAGGTCGTGATGGTCCTGTTCACCGAGTTCGGCCGCCGCGTGCAGGAGAACGGCTCCGGCACCGACCACGGTTCGGGCAGCGTTGCGTTCGTCATGGGCGATGCCGTGAAGGGCGGCCTGTACGGCGAGTATCCCTCCCTGGAGCCGGACAAGCTGGACGAGGGCGACCTGAAGTGGAACAACGACTTCCGCAGCACCTACGCCACCATCCTGGACAAGTGGCTGGGCCTTGACGACCAGGCCATTCTGAAGGGTTCGTTCGAGCAGTTCGACTTCATCAAGTAGCCAACTGCTACCACGCCCGTCATCGCGGCCTCGCTCCTGTTATCCCGTTTTGCGGTGCAGCGCGGTTCGCATTTGGCGGGCGAACATTTATACAGGTGAGAAAAATGGTTACTCAGACTGAAATCGCGCCGGTAACCTTCCAATACAGCCACACCATCGGACGGCAGGAAGTGCGCAGCGGTAACGGGTTCTTCAACCCGGTAGCGATTACCCGCGACGAGAACGACCTGCTGTACGTCCTGAGCCGAGGAACGGAGACGCCGGCGTTCTTTCCCTGCAAGCGGGTGACGGTGTTCAACCCCGACGAAGAGGAAATCGTTGCCGAGTTCGGCCAGAAGATTCCGCCGGAGGATGCGGACGAAACGACACCCAACGGTTCGTTTATGTGGCCGACATCAGTGGCCTTGGACAGCCAGGGCCTCGCCTACGTTGCCGACGAATGGCTGAACCGAATTTCCGTTTACGACCAGGAACGCGGCAACTGGATCGGCATGTGGGGGATCCCCGGCTCCGGCGACGGCGAAATCAACCGGCCCGCGGGCCTGGCCTTTGACAAGAATGACAATCTGTACGTGGTGGAGAGCCGTAACCACCGGGTCCAGGTGTTCACCAAGGACGGACAGTTCAAGTTCAATTGGGGTCGCCAAGGCACCGGAAACGGCGAGTTCGACCATCCCTGGGGCATCGAGATAGACCAGCACGGCGACGTGTACGTGGCCGACTGGCGCAACGACCGCATCCAGAAGTTCGCTCCCGACGGCACCTTCCTGATGAAATTCGGCGAAGCGGGCGACGGTGAAGGCCAGTTCAACCGACCCACCGGAGTGGCGGTGGACCAGGACGGGCATATCTTCGTCACCGACTACAAGAACGACCGGGTCCAGGTGTTCCGCTCCGACGGCAGCTACATCACCACGATGCGCGGCCAGGCCGGTCTCTCCAAGTGGGGCGCCGAACGCGTGTACCTTGACCCCACCATCGTTAGGGCCCGAGAACGCGCCCTGAACCTGTCGGAACGGGAAGGGTCTTTCCAGGGTCCTATCGCCGTCGAAGTTGGCGACGATGGGCGGGTCTTCGTGCTGGAGGCTCCGCGCCACCGGGTGCAGGTCTTCACCAAGCAGACCGCTATGTTCGCCGGCGAACTCTGACCACTAGCGACCGAACGGTATCGGTGAGGGAGTTGCGGCTATTTAGCCGTGGCTCCTTCTTGATTATCTGATGCCCGGGCTTGTAATCTTTATGCTGACCATGCTAATCACGCCCGGTGAGGCTTGCCATGACTAGCAAACCCATAGTGTCATCCGATGCCACGCCCACCGGCCGTTTCCCGGAGTTTACGCCCAGGGATGATATGCAAAATGCCCTTCACCTTGACGATCAAGGGCACCAGCCGGCCCTGCGCCGCCACCTTGGCGCGCCACAAACCACCGTGGTCATCGGAGAAGTTCCCATAGGCTGGAACATCCACACCCGCCGCGAGGTGATTCGGGTTCCCGACCTGTTGATTGCCTTCGACGTTGACCGGGCGCTGGTGGTTGCCGAAATGGGCTATTCCATTGATGAACACGGGAAGGCGCCGGATTTCGCCTTGGAAATCGCGTCGCCGAATACGGCGCGGAACGACGAAACCGGCAAGCGGAATGACTATGCGCGATTTGGGGTGGCGGAATACTGGCGCTTCGACGCACCGGGGGGTCGGCTATACGAGCGGGCATTGGCCGGCGGCCGTCTGGTCAACGGCGTGTACCAACCCATCCTCATTCACCAAATAGACGACGACCGGTATTGGGGCCATAGCGAAGTGTTGAACCTGGACGTGTGCTGGGAGTACGGCGAACTGCGCTGGTACGACCCAGTCGCGCGGCGTTACTTGCCCACCTTTGACGACGAAGCCGATGCGCGAATTGCTGCAGAAGCACATATTCGGGAATTGGAAGCGGAAATAGGGCGCTTGAGAAACCAGTAACCACCGTCGGCTCGGGCTACGCGCTCCCCAAAAATACCTGCGTAAGTATATCCGTTTCCCGGATCGACTCCGGAGTGCCGTTGTGGACCACCTCTCCCTGGTCCAGCACGTATGCCCGGTCAACGATGTCCAGCACGCCTTTGATGTTGTGCTCCACTACCATGATGGTGGTATTCAGGCGTTCGCTGATTTCAGCCACCTTCTCGAAAACCTCTCTCACGATTATGGGAGCCAGGCCCAGCGTAGGCTCATCCAACAGCAGGAGTTCAGGCGAGGCCATCAACCCGCGGCCCAGGGCAAGCATCTGCTGCTGACCGCCGGACATCGCGCTGGCCATATCCTTCCTCTTTTCGTGAAGGACGGGAAACAGTTCCATCACTGAATCCAGGCGGCGGGACTTCTCGGCTCGATCGTTCAGATAGATGCAACCCATCTCCAGATTCTCGGCGATGGTGAGGTGGGTAAAAACGCGGCGGCCCTGCGGGACGAAAGCGATACCCTCCTTGACTATCTCGTGGGTTTCGGCAGCCAGCCGTTCCTGCCGCCAGTACACTTGGCCGGCCACGACCGGCGCCAGGCCCATGATGGCCTTCAGGACGGTGGACTTGCCAGCGCCGTTGGGTCCCATCACCGCCACCACCTCGCCCTTGCGGACGCCCATGTTGATGTCGTCCAGGGCCCGCACAACTCCGTACTCGACTGAGATGCCGACCAACTCCAGGAGATTGGCGTCGGTATCGTTACCGTTCACAGTTGTCATGTTCCACGCCACCACAATCCAGGTTACGCGCCCAGATACGCCTCAATGACCTCATCGCTGGAGAGCACCTCTTCCACGTCTCCGGCGGCCAGCAGCGTTCCGCTATCGAGAACGATGATGCGGTCCGACAGTTCCCGAACGATGTCCATGTTGTGAGAGACAAAGACAATGGTGTAACCGTCGGCGCGCATCTGCTTCAATATGGCCTTGACCTGCTCCAACATTTGGGGGAAAAGCCCGGCGAAGGGTTCATCGAACAGGTAAGTCTGTACGTCCATCGCCATCGCGCGGCCAATTTCCAGAAGCTTCCGTTGACCATAAGACAAGTTCATCGCCAGCGCATCCCGCTTGTCCCACATGCCCACCTGCTCCAGGATGGTCTGGGTCTTTCGGCGGTTCGCCGGCTTGACGCGTTCAAGCAAAGATGGGAAGAGGCGCCGTTCGGTGAGCACCACCATAATGTTATCCCACACGGTGATCTGGTCAAAGAGGCGCACCTCTTGAAACGTGCGAGTGAGGCCGTGGACGGGTGTCTCGTGGGCCTTCACTACGCGCAGGCCAGCGCCGTCGATGATGACCATTCCACCGTCCAGGGGCAGCACTCCGCTGAGCAGGTTGACCAGCGTAGATTTTCCGGAGCCGTTGGGCCCCACAATGCTGGTGGTGCCCCGTTTCGGTATGGACAGGCTCAACTGGTCAACAGCTCGCACCGCGCCAAAATGCTTGGAGATTGCCTCGGTCTGCAGGGCCAAGTCGTCTTGGTTGGGAATATTGCGGGCAGTGGTCATAGTCGATACCTCCCGACGAGGCCTTGCGGCCGGAACAGCATCAGCAGCACCAGCAGGATACCGAGGATGACTTGCCGAGCCTGACCGACATACTCGGTGGGCAGGAACGGTATGAAACTCATTCCCACCTCAAGAAGTACGAAGACCATGGCGCCCAACAACGACCCCCAGATAGTTGCCAGACCACCCATGATAACGATGGACACCAGCAACACCGACTCCAGGAGGATGAAGGAATTGGGACCGACGAACATGGACCAACTGGCGAACAACCCGCCGGCAAGACCCGCCATCATCGCTGAGATCACCCATACGGCCAGCTTGTAATGCGTAGCCTGATAACCGAATACCTCAATGGCCTGTTCGTCTTCGCGAATGGCAGTCAGCACACGCCCAAAGGATGAAGTGGTGATGAACCACGACAGCAACATCACGAGTGCGAGGAACGCGAAGCACAGCAACAGAAACTCCAGGTCTCCGTCAAATACCCAGTCGCCGATCTTCGGGCGCGCTATCTCGTGGATGCCAAAAGCGCCTCGAGTGACGCTGCGGAGGTTGAGAAACACGCTGTAAGCAATGATGGCGAAGCCGAAAGATACCAGGACGAAAATGTCGTCGCGGAAGCGGTTGAAAACCACGCCTACCAACACCGCCGCCAGGCCAGCCAGAGCGATGCACACCGGGAGAGCGGCGAAGAACGACCAGCCGAAGGTGGGAATTACGCCGGTACGTAGTTGTTCATATGGAGCGTTGGAAGTCAGTATGGCCATGGTGTAGGCGCCGATACCGAAGAAACCGATGTGGCCCACGGACAGCAGGCCGGTGAAACCGACGACAAGGTTCAGGCTAACGGCCAGAACGGCCCAGATCGCGAACACTGTAGCTACGATTACCGCGAAGCCGACGCCCTGCCACAGCATAAACGCCACCGCGCAGCCGATGATGAGCAGATTGGCCCACAGCTGGATGTTTCCCCGGAAATAGTTGCCCAACTGACGCGGGTACCCTGCAGCATTGACGATGGCTTGCCAGTTTGTCATTGCAGCGTTATTTCCTCGGGAGCAGGCCCTGTGGCCAGAAGGACAGGAACAGGATGAGAAGGATGAAAGAAATCGCGTCCTTCCACTCACCTGCCAAGTCCCAGATGCCAAACTGCTCCACCAGGCCCAGGACGAAACCGCCCACTATGGCTCCGTATATATTGCCGATGCCGCCAACCACCGAGGCGATCCAGCCCTTCAGCAGCAACAGCAATCCCATGCGCGGTTGCAGCGCGGTGTCGTGTCCGGTGAGAATGCCAGCCATGGCGGCGTACACCGCGCCGATGAAGAAAACAGCGGCGATGATGACGGTGGTGTTGATACCCACAACCTTGGAGACTTCTTCATCGTCGCCGATGGCGCGGACAGCGCGGCCAAAGGAGGTCTGCTTGAGGAGAAGCCACATCCCGACGAACCCGACCAACGCAACGCCGATGGCGAAGACGTTGAAGCCCTTGATGCGAGCACCGGCAATTTTCCATGGGGCGCTGCCGAAAGCCTCGGGCAAGGGGCGGGGCGCGCTTTCAAAGACGATGACTATGAACGCCGCGATAGCCAAGAGGATGCCGAGGGAGGCCACCAGCATGATCAACGGCGAGCGGGCCCGCTGACGCATGTACGCGTACAAACCGCGGTATAGGGCCAATCCCACAGTGCCGGCCAGCAGGCAAGATACCGCCCAGCTCAGGTAAAGGCCAGCGCCGGGAGCGCCGGATAGCAAATAGCCGCACCAGGCGCCCAGAATGCCGGCCGGAATGGCTACGGCGGCGGCGAAGGGCAGAGGGCGGACGGACGCGAACCGGCTGTGGCAAACGCGGTAGCATGCGGCTCCAACGACAACGGCAGTCGCGGCGCCCACCGCCGGGCTGACGGTCAAGTGGAGCAAATGGGGATAGGAAAGCACGACCCCGACGTATGCCCCGATGCCGGCGGCCAGAACGGCTACTGCCGCGTTAAAACCGGAACGGCCGAGCGAGGAACGGAAACGAGCGGCGAAGGCAGCGTGCAGGACCCAGGCGCATGCGCCGGCGACGACCATCCCGAAGAACACGTTGACAAAAACGCTGTTGATGTCGGAGCGGGAGCCGAGGGCGGTGGCGGTCCGCAGGTAGAAGACCCCGTAAGCACCCAGGGCCGCCGCTGCGCCGTAGTAGAGGTCAAAGAACCAAACGGTGCTGTAGACCAGCGTGAAGCCCATGGCCAGCAGGGCGTACACCGCGCCGACGGCAAGGCCGTTGAAGGCGAACTGCAATGCCTGGGGCGGCGACTGGCCGATCTTCCATGCGATGTAGCCGAGGGCCGCTGCGGCCAATAATGCGGCAAGGAACCGAGTGCCGGGGATATTCAGCAACTGGGCCAAGCCGCGCGCACTTTCTTGATTTCTGGCCACAAAGCACCTTGAATATAGTGAAAAGAGATGTACCTATCCGTTATGGCGTCGCGAATCATAACACAACGGGCCGGCCGCGATGCGGCGCGACCAGCCCCGAAGATTGAGCGTTTCCGATAACCCTAAGGCGTAGGAGCGGGCCCAAGGATGCGGTGGCCCTGGTTGCCATCGTTCCGCTGGTCCTCAGGCAGAATCTCGATGACCACGTTTGACAGGCCTGCGACGTCCCCGTTGGAGTCGAAGGAATAGCCATCGCCGATGGCCCCACTCCATGACAGGTCGTACAGACAGTCGCGGATCCCTGCGGAGTCCTGATCATCGCCGGTTTGGCTCAGACACTCGGCAACAATGTACACGTCGTCGTAAGCCGAACCCTGGAACCAGGGCAGGGTGGCGACCGATCCGAAACGAGCTTCGTAGTTGGCCAGAAAGTCCCTGCCGGTCTGCGTATCAAGATCCGGATTGGGGACGATGGCCTTCAATCCCGTTGCCGCGTCGCCGGCGATGCCAAGGGCCTCCGGTTGGGTCGGCACAACCTCGGAATAGATGGGGCCTTCGAAACCCAGATCGCGTAATTGTTTAATGATGGTGCCACCGGAGAATTCGCCCTGGGCGGCCAGGAAAATGCCATCAGGGTTGGCGTTGATCAGCTTGGTCAACTGGGACCTAAAATCGGTAACGTCGGAAGCGTAGCTTTCCGCAGCGACCACGTGGCCTCCCAGTTCCTCGAGACGGGCAACCGTGGTCCGCCGCGCTCCCTCAGCGTAGTCGGTGGCTTCGGTGATCGTCGCCAAATGGTGGATGTCGTCGGCCATCAGCGTGTTTCCGGTGTCAACGCCGAGTTGGAGGTCGTTAATGGCGGTGCGGAAGATGTAGTCTCCGGCCCCAGCGATGTCGGGGCTGGTGGCGGAGGCGGAGAGCATAATCACGCCCTCCCTTTCGGCCAACGGAGCCGCACCCAGCATGGCGCCACTGCAGGTGGTGCCAAGGATGACCCTCACCCCGTCAACGTCGGTCAGCTTGTTGTATGCCGTGATAGCGTCCTGGGCCGCGCACTTGGAGTCTTCAGGGATGAGTTCCAGCATACGGCCGTTGACGCCGCCGGCGGCGTTGATCTCTTCAACTGCCAGCAGCTTCGCGTTGAGGATCGGGTTTCCGTAGGACTCGGCGACACCGGTCAGGGCGTCCATCGCGCCGATGCGGAAGGGTTCCTGGGATGCGGACGGCGCCGGCATAGCGGCGGCTGCTTCCGCGCCCGGAGCGGGTCCCAGGATAACGTAGCCGTTGTTGTCGTCAGTGCGGTCCGCCACCGGGAGGACCTGGACCACGGCGTTAGCCAAGCCGACCACTTCGCCATTGGCGTCGAAACTGTAGTTTTCGCCGATGGCCCCGCTCCACGTGAGGTTATAGAGGCAATCGCGGAAACCGTCGGCGTCCTGGTCATCGTTGGTCTGGCGGAGGCACTCGGCAGTGATATAAACATCGTCATAGCTCGAAGCCAAATACCAAGGAAGGGTCACGTAGTCGTACCGGGCCCTGAAGTTGTTCAGAACTTCCTGGCTCTTGGGATTCGCGGGGTCGAGTTCAGCAGTTACAGCCGTCAGACCGGTCGCGGCATCGCCCGCTACCTCCAGCGCAGTCGCTCCTACCGGAACGATTTCGGAGTAGAGCGGGCCTTCGTAACCAAGTTCCCGGACTTGCTTAACGATGGTGCCGCCTGCGAATTCGGACTGGGACGCGATGTGGATGGCGTCGGGGTTGGCGTTAAGGATTTTGGTCAACTGGCTGCGGAAGTCGGTGACGTCGGAGGCATAACGCTCCTCAGCAACTATGGAACCACCGAACTGCTGGAAGTGTTCCGCGGTGACGCGGCGCACGCCTTCGGCGTAGTCGGTGGTCTCGGTAATCGTAGCCAGATTGCGGTGACCATCGGCCAGGATGACGTTGGCCGTGTCGACACCCACCTGGAGGTCGCTCATCGCCGTGCGGAAGATATAGTCGCCGGCCTGGGCAATGTCCGGGTTGGTGGCCAGTCCGGAGAAGAGGACGACGCCGTCCGCCTCGGCCAGGGGAGCCGCCCCCAGCATCGCTCCGCTGCAGGAGGTGCCGAGGATAATCTTGACACCGTCCACGTCAGTCAGCTTGTTGTACGCAGTGATGGCGTCCTGGGCGGCACATTTGGAATCCTCTACGATGATTTCCAGCATACGGCCGTTGATGCCGCCCGCGGCGTTGATTTCGTCAACCGCCAGCTGCTTGGCCTGGACGGAAACGGTGCCATAGGTTTCACCGGGACCCGTCAGAGATTCCATGACTCCAACGCGAAAGGGCTCGTCGGTAGCGGCCATCACCGAGGTAGGTTGCTCCGCCATCGCCGCCGTAGGTTGTTCAGACATGGCGGCTGTGGGTTGAGGTGGAGGTGCCGGGGGAGCATCATTCCCTCCCCCGCAGGCGATGGCGAACAACGCCACAATCGCCGTGAACCCGACCAAAGTTATCCATTTCCTTGATATGACGCGCATGATTCCTCCTATGGCTGAATGCTTTTTCAGCGCGGCAAGGCATTTGTATCACCTGCCAGAATAGGCCAACAAGTAAATAAACATGCTACGCGAGCGCCCATGTGCGCCATACCGGTCAGTACCGGCGGCTTGTGCAACCGGCCCAGTTGGGTAGCGCCAAAACGAACCCGAGCCGAAATAGAACTGGCTTCCCCGGCAGGTGCTGTTTTAGCGTTCCACGGTTGCCTATAACATCGCATAAAATAGCGCGCCTGATCGGTTTTGTGCGGGGATTGGCCTGATTTACAGGGCAATCGCGTCTAAATTTGGTGAAATGCGGAACCCATGCTAATACGAGATCAGACGGCTCCCCGTCGCTTGAAAATGGACTGCTTCAACGTCAACAGACGCGGATTTCAGCCTATCTGGGGGTTTCATGTAACAACCAACACACTGGCATAGGGCGATATTATCAGCATTTAGAATTCAATGTTTCACTTCTTATTGCATATGTTAAAGACGCGATCGCCCTGACCTGATTTATATTCCTTGACGTTTCACCGGGTATCGCTTGTTATCACCTCTAAAGTGATAGCGAAGGCAAAGGATGCAATCAGCGACATTTGTTTGGACGGTCAGCACGCCTGGACGCTATGGCGACGGCAGATGCGGGTATGGTCTCAACTTGTGGGTTCGACGCCAGTCGAACGGGCGCGTGGGCAGGATTTGGTCACAAAGACTACGCATCGCGGGTAAGCCTGTCAACATCGGGTGGGGATCATACCAGGGCTATCGCATATGGATTTTGGCGAATTGGGACAGGATGTTGAAGAGGAAGTTGTCATCCCAGCCAGCCCGTTTCAGTTTGCCCCGCATGGACCCTTTGCTGGGTTCCAGCCGCGCCAGGTTCAGCGCCAATTTGCGCATCAAGGCCAGGTTTTCCGCACAATGCCCCTTCCGGTTCCGCGCCTGGTCTTCGTTGCAGGTTACGTCCAAAACCCAATGCAGTCGGTTCTCAATCCCCCAATGGCTCCGCACGATGTCGTTGCAACGCTGTGGTGACCAGTCCCGGCTCAGCAAGTAGTAACGGGTTTCCTCACTGGCCTTGCCATCCTTCTGACGGGTAGCCGTTACCTTGCCAACGGCTTGCAAGCCCGGCCAGTCATGCTGCTCTTGCAGCCAGTCAACGTCGGCGCTGACGCTGGCAACTCGGGTTTCAATGCGTCCGTGTCCCTTGCCAACTTGGGCGGCCTGCGCCACCGGCGTGCCCGGGTCGTCCAAGAACAGTTTCACGGCATCGTGGAGCGTACCCTGATTGCCTTTCAGCGCCAGGGCGTAGTCGCCGCCCTGCTCCACCACCTGCTGGGCCACCTGCCGTTGGCAGGGCATGGCGCGATTGGTCAAAGATCGGAGTAACCACCTTGCCTCGCAAACTCAGCATTTCCAGCAGTTTGGGCACTGCGGTAATCTCGTTGGATTTGTCGGCCACGGCCACTTGTCCCAACACCAAGCGCTGCTCTTCCGCCCAGGCGCTGACCAAATGCAGCGGCGAACGCCCTTCGGCCCGGTCGTAAGAACGGCGCAAGGTCTTGCCAGCCAAGGCCACCACACCCGCAATGCCTTCCGCAAACTGCCCCATAAACCCCAGAAACCACTGTTGGAAAGCCGCCGGGTCCAGCATCCCTAGCACCCGGGAGAAGGTGTCGTGGCTGGGAATGCCGTTTTCCAGTTCCAGAAAGGATTGCAGCAAATCCCGTTTGGCGTGGCCGAAAAGTTCCATATCGGTGCAGGTCTGGCCGCCGCTGATCACGGTGCATAAGCCCCAATCCACCGAAAGGATGAGGTTGGTGTCGTGCTGAAGGGTTGAAAAAGTGCTCCCGGCTTCGGGGATAATGGTTTGTGAGACACCAAACCAACCCGGAACAAGGAGCACCCAACGGATGCTACCACCTGAGCGCCTTGAGCGCATCCAGGTCGCCTTCGACGATCACCGCCTGGTGGCCAACGCCGGACTGATCCTGCCGGTCACGCTGGCCCATCACCTGGGTCTGGGCGAACTGGTGGACCGCCACGTTGACTTGGGAGATGCACCGGGTCGTGCGAATGCTGGGGACAAGATGCTGACCCTGGTGGCGTCGGCCCTGGCCGGTGGCGACTGCATCGACGACGCCGACGCGCTGCGCGCTGGCGGGACCGAGCAGGTGCTGGGCTGTGTGGTCAAGGCGCCGTCCACGTTGGGTACGTTCCTGCGGAGTTTCCGTTGGGGCCACGCGCGGCAGCTGGATCGGGTGAGCCGTGAGGCGCTGGCCCGAGCCTGGGGCGCCGGGGCCGGACCGGGCGATGATCCGTTGACCATCGACCTGGACTCCACCATCTGTGAGACCTACGGTCCGGCCAAGGAAGGGGCGCGCCGCCACACCTACACCGGCCAGCGGGGCTATCACCCGCTGTTCGCCGTCGCCGCTGGCACCGGCGACGTGCTGATGGCTCGGCTGCGCCAGGGACGCGCCAACACCGCTCGCGGCGCGGCCCACTTCCTGCGAGAGACGGTAAGGCGAGTGCGCTACGCCGGAGCCACCGGACCGCTCACCATGCGGGCCGACCGCGGCTTCTACAACCACGACATCGTCGCCGTCTGCCGCAAGATGAAGGTCCGCTTCTCCATCACCGTCCGCCAGCACGCCCAGTTGCGCAATCTCATCGAAGCCATACCTGAAGAGGACTGGACGCCCATCCCTTACTGGATGGAGGGCGCCGCCGACGTGGCCGAAACCAGCTACACTCCCTTCGCCAGTGAGCCCGATGCTGTGCCGGTGCGTCTCATCGTCCGAAGGGTGCAGCCCACGCCCAACTCCCAGCTGGCCCTCTTGGTCGACTACAGCTATCACGGCTTCATCACCGATAGAGACGGCGACACCCTGGAACTGGAGGCCGATCATCGCCGCCACGCCGAGATCGAGAACGCCATCCGCGACCTCAAGTACGGGGTGGGTCTCAACCACCTGCCCTCGGGCCGCTTCCCCGCCAACGCCGCCTGGCTGGCCGTCCAGACGATGGCCCACAACCTGGCCCGCTGGACCACGCGCCTCGGGCTGGGCGAGCCGGTGGCGACCACCAAGACCCTGCGCAGGCGCTTCTTCTCCCTGGCCGGACGCCTCACCCGCAAGGCACGCCGCCTCACTTTGCATCTCCCCCAGGGCTGGCCCTGGCGAAACCAGTTCAGCAGCGCCCTGGCCAGACTGCGCGCACTGCCACTCCCTTCTTGACCACGCCCTCGGCGTCTGACCTGTCCACCAGATTACCTAACTGTCTGGCCCAGCCGCGCCAGGCTCGGCTCCTGATGGCCTCCGCCGGCGATCGGCGCTGAAAATCGCTTCCCGCGCCGCTACTACGGGTCGTCAACATCTCTTTGGACCGGCATCCACGCCCCACATCGTCCATTTCATCGGCATCAGGTCCCCGCCAGCCCGATCCCTGGTCCCTCATCCCTCCTCTGACCGCCGCCACGGTTTCCCTTCGGTGGATTCGGGCTTAGGTTTCGTATCTTCAGGAGATCCTCGTCTGACTTCCGCAGCACCTCGTCTACCGTGTGAATCTGGGCTCGCTTGAGGCAGTTGTAAGTCCGGGGAGACAGCATCAGTTTTTCGATGGGCGTATGGTACATAGCAGCATTATGGCCGTGGCCGGCCCGTGCAGAGGCGACTAACTGGTCAGTCCGCGTCGGCCGTGTATACTCTGGCGAGGCGTGTCGTACGGACCAAGACCGAGTAGACGTTGGTGCATATTGCCCGATCCATAGCATGGTCCGGGAGTTTTACGACTACAGCATTGGTGACGCCCTGTTGTGGGGCGATCCCGTTGGATAGATTGTGCGTTGCCGATGACTCCCTCCGGCGACACGCCTACGCTGTAAGGAGGGCCAGTCGCCGCGTGAAAACTCCAGTTAGTGGATAGCAGCATTATGGCCGTGGCCGGCCAGTGCAGAGGCGACTAACTGGTCAGTCCGCGTCGGCCGTGTATACTCTGGCGAGGCGTGTCGTACGGACCAAGACCGAGTAGACGTTGGTGCATATTGCCCGATCCATAGCATGGTCCGGGAGTTTTACGACTACAGCATTGGTGACGCCCCGTTGTGGGGCGATCCCGTTGGATAGATTGTGCGTTGCCGATGACTCCCTCCGGCGACACGCCTACGCTGTAAGGAGGGCCAGTCGCCGCGACTAGTATTACAACGACTATTCGCGGAACTGCCGAGTAACGGTGCCTGGTGGTGAGCATGAGGAGTGCTTGGCAAAGAGCCAACGCACGCCGTCGATGGCGCAGTGTCAGGCACGATTCCGTAAAGGTGTCGTTGTAATACTAGTGTCATGTATTCAAAGTTCGTTGGCAGAAGCGGGCCACGTTGGCCAGTATCTGTTCGGCGGTTTTCGTTCACACAAAGGGCTTTGGGTCTTCGTTGGCAACGTCCAAATAGCGGTAGATGGCGGCTGCCAGTTCACCGCTGCTCTGATGCACTCCCCGACGCAGTGCTGCTCGGTGAGCAGCGCAAACCAGCGCTCCACCAGGTTCAGCCAGGATGCGCTGGTGGGCGCGAAGTGCAGGTGGAAACGGGGCCGCTTGGCCAACAACTGATACGTGAACGGTTAACTAAAGAAAGAGTTGGGCCTGTGAGATAATCGACGTCGTGAACAGTACGACTGATGAACCGCCCACCGATTGGAAGGAAGCCCGCCGGCTCCGGGCTTGGGAGTTGGTGCAGGAGGGCTGGAAACAGAAATACGCGGCTGCGGCCTTGGGCGTGACTGGGGGCGCGGTGAGCCAGTGGGTCAGCAAAGCCCGCCAGGGAGGTGTTCCAGCCTTGGGCCGCCGCCAGCATCCTGGCGGGCGGCCCAAGCTGAACGACCAGCAACGGGGACAAATCCCTGAGTTGTTGACCCGAGGGCCGGCCGCCTTCGGGTTCAGCGGGGAAGTCTGGACTCGAGCGAGGGTGGCCCAGGTAATTGAGCGGGAGTTTGGCGTGTCCTACGACCCTTCCCAGGTGGGACGGATACTGCGGGGCTGCGGCCGGAGCCGGCAAAAGCCGGCGCTGCGTTGCACCCAACGGGATGATGACGCAATCCAAGACTGGCGGGATCGGCGCTGCACCGAACTCAAAAAAACCCCCTAGCAGCCTGTCCGAGTAACACGGCTGGTGAGCCATTGGGGGTATGATGGCACAAGCATCGAGAGAGGGGAGCCGCTGATGAGCAAGACGTACCGCGCCTATGACCCCGACCAGCAGTTGCTGTTGCCGGCGGCCCTGCAGGAGTGGCTGCCGGACGACCACCTGGCCTACTGCATCTCCGACGTTGTTGAGCAGTTGGACCGGTCGGACATCACCGCGCGCTACGAGCCAGAGCGGCGGGGCGGACCACCCTAGCATCCTCAGATGATGGTCAAGGCGCTGCTCTACGGCTACTGCGTTGGAGTGGCGTCATCACGGAGGATCGCCCAGCGGCGCCACGAGGACATCGCGTTTCGGGTGTTGGCGGCGAACAACACGCCGGATTTCCGCACCATCTCGGACTTTCGCAAGGACCACCGGGCGGAGTTGTCGGACCGGTTCTTGCCGGTGCTGGCATGGTGCCAGTTGGCGGGGTTGGTGAAGTTGGGGCAGGTGGCGTTGGACGGGACCAAGGTGAAGGCCAACGCATCGCAGCGCCAGGCGATGAGTTACGGGCGGATGCAGGAGCAGTCGGCGCAGTTGGCGGCGGAGGTGGCGGAGTTGCTGCGGAAGCCGCCGGAAGCGGATGACGCGGCAGACCGTCGGTACGGTCAGGACAGGCGTGGTGATGAGTTGCCGGAGGAGTTGGCCTTTCGGGAAGGTCGGTGGGAGCAGCTACGGGAGGCCCTGGCGGCGTTGGAAGCGGAAGCGCCGGCGGCAGAACAGGCCGCGGCCGAAAGCCGGGAGCATCCGGGGGTGCCCGACGACCAGGCCCAGCGCAACTTTACTGATGCGGAGTCCCGGATCATGCCCGCGCCGGGCGGGCGGGATTTCGTGCCGGCGTACCATTGTCAGGCGGTGGTGGACAGCGAGCGCCAGGTGATTGTGGCGGCGCCGGCCACCAACCAGGCATCGGACCAGCAGCAGGCGACGGGCCTGGTCGAGGAGACCATCGGCAACACCGGCGTGATCCCAAAGGAAGTGTCCGCTGACGCCGGGTACTACTCAGCCAGGGTGGTTGACGAACTCTACGCGCTGGGCACAGACCCCTACGTCGCGCCGGAGAAAACCCGCCACGGGAGAGTATTGCCGCCAGCGCCCAGGGGTCGCATCCCCAAGCAGCTGTCGCCCCGGGATCGGATGCGGCGGAAGTTGCTGACGAAAAAGGGTCGGCAAAGTTATGCGCTGCGGATGGCGACGGTGGAGCCGGTCTTCGGCCAGATCAAGCAGGGTCGGGGGTTCCGGCAGTTCCTGCTGCGGGGGCTAGAGAAGGTGAAAGGGGAGTGGCTGCTGATCTGCACCGGGCACAACCTGCTCCAGCTGTTCCGGTTCGGCGCCAAGATGCCGGCCCAAGGGCTCGTCGCATCGTTGGCGAAGCCGGTTTCTGCCATC
Organism: Dehalococcoidia bacterium; assembly: GCA_965197635.1. Classification (GTDB taxonomy): domain Bacteria; phylum Chloroflexota; class Dehalococcoidia; order Lucifugimonadales; family UBA3495; genus Bin87. Next base: position 16,890 of record CBDANN010000007.1, on the reverse strand, counting down.
ATCGGCACACCGTTGGCCAAATATCTGCGGCATCAACGCCGGCAACCGGCAATCATAGTTGTCGCCGGTTAGTTCCCAGCTGAATCCACCACAGTCGGGCATTCCTCAGACGGGCTGCTAGGTTCGCCAGCGCCGAGGGCAAGAACGGCGGCGAATTCTACACGCCCCGATGCGTCGTACGGCTCCTGGTGGAAATGTTGGAACCTTACCGCGGGCGGGTTTACGACCCGTGCTGCGGTTCCTCCGGGATGTTCGTGCAGTCCGCGGAGTTCATCAGAGCGCACGCCAGCGGGAACGGCAACGGTGGGAAAGCCACAGGGGACCTGTCGATCTACGGTCAAGAATCCAACCACACCACGTGGCGCTTGTCCAAGATGAACTTGGCCATCCGCGGGATTGATGGTCAGATTGAGCATGGCGACACCTTCCACAATGACCGCCACCCCGACGTTCGAGCCGACTACATCTTGGCCAATCCGCCCTTCAACGTGTCCGACTGGGGCGGCGACCGGCTGCGTGAAGATCAGCGTTGGAAGTACGGTGTTCCGCCGGCCGGCAATGCCAACTTCGCTTGGGTGCAGCACATGGTGCGTCACCTCGTGCCTGGCGGCGTCGCCGGTTTCGTGCTTGCCAACGGCTCCATGTCCACCAACACGTCTGGAGAGGGCGAGATCCGCAAGAACCTCATCGAGGCTGACTTGGTGGACCGCACCCACCGGGAATTAAGCGACGCTGACATCGCCCGCATCGCTGATGCGTACCACGCTTGGCGTGGAAATGATGCTGTCGACGGTTACGCCGATGAGCTTGGTTTCTGTAAAGGCACCACGCCGGATGAAGTCCGCCAGCATGGACATGCTCACGCCTGGTCGGTATGTTGGCTCAGAGTTGCCTGAGGACGACGGTGAGCCTTTTGAGGAGAAGATGGAACGCCTCGCCGTCCAATGGAGAGAACAGCAGGCGGAAGGGGAAAATTAGACGTCGCCATTGCTTCCAATTTGCACTGGCTGGGGTTTCGAACGGAGGCATAAAATTGCCGGCGACAGGTAACAACAAGATGGGTGCAACCACCGGCGAAGCGGGCGAAGGCCTTTACTATCCTTCATTCGCCAACCATTGGCACCGATTGAATTTGTACCCGTTGGCGACATGGGTAAATGGTCTGGCTTTCAAAAACATACAATTCAACCCGTCTGGTAAACCGGTTATAAGAATCTCTGAGATCAAAGGAGGCATCTCGTCACAAACCAATTTCACCGAACAGTCCTTTGACCATTCTGTCCACGTCGAGAACGGAGATTTGCTGTTTGCTTGGTCCGGTCAACCAGAAACTTCAATCGACGCTTACCGCTGGAACGGCCCCGAGGGTTGGCTGAATCAGCATATATTCAGGGTGACCCCTTCAACCGAGGTTGACGATGTGTTCTTTTACTACCTGCTCAAATATCTTCATCCGACGTTCGTCGCCATTGCCCGGAACAAGTAAACTACAGGGTTGGGACACGTAACTCGCCGTGACCTTGAAAACCTGGAAGTAGCGCTACCCTCATTGTCTGAACAACGCTCCATCGCCCAAATCCTTGGTACGCTGGACGACAAGATTGAGTTGAACCGCCGGATGAACGAGACACTGGAGCAGATGGCTCATACTTTGTTCAAATCGTGGTTCGTGGACTTCACGCCAGTGTGTGCCAAAATGGACGGGCGGTGGCAGCGTGGAGAGTCGCTGGCCGGACTGCCAGCCGAGCTATACCACCTGTTTTCGGACTGGCTGGTGCCGTCGATATTGGGTGAGATACCAGATGGATGGACGGTTGGTGTATTGGCAGATATGGTGCAACTATTCAGCGGGGGCACTCCGAAAACATCGGTTGGGGAGTACTGGAACGGCAGCATACCTTGGTACACGCCGAAGGACGCACCTACTCTTTCCAACGTGTTTGCGATCGACACTCAGCGGTACGTGTCTCAATCTGGCGTCGATAACAGCGCCACGCAAGTCCTTCCGGCCAAAACTACAGTAATCAGCGCACGCGGTACGGTAGGTCGTTTAGCTTGTCTCAGCGAATCAATGGCCATGAACCAAACTTGTTACGGAATTCGCGGTATCGAAAAGTACCCTGATTGGTTCACTTACTGGAATGTTAGGCAGGCCATTAGTATTACAACGACGGTTGACGAGTACGGACCTTGACTTTGGCCTATGCTAAACAGGAACGGTACTCAAATGAGGGTGTCTTTGCGACCCGCTGATACGAAGCTTCAAGCGTGGTTCGCCAAATCCGTCGTTGTAATATTAGTGGGTTGCAAATGCGAACGCACGGGACGATTTTCGACACCATAACGCGCCAAACTTTCGAATTGGTTGACGCCGTCGTTCCTCCACCCGCTGTGGCTGATGCTTTTGAAACGATGGTTGACCCGTATATGAGCCGGATACTTGCCAGTCTTCGGGATTCCCGCCGGGTTGCCTACTTGCGCGATGCACTGTTGCCGCGGCTGGTGTCGGGCAAGTTGCGGGTGGGGTGACTGCGCGGAGTTTGCCCGGCGTCGGGTTGGCGTGATAATCTGCGGCCGGCGGCGATTGGCGACAGATTGCAGGTAGATACCGTATGACAACTGACAACCTGCTAACCGAGCGCGACCAGGAGGCGTTACTTTCAATAGCCTACGCCCACGCGGTAGCAGCGAAAGCAGGCTACATTACCGCCGTGTACGAGAGGGATCGGGACGGCATTGGTATGCGTATCCAGGCCGGCGGCGATATGCGCCCGGCTTTGGAGCTCCAGTTGAAGGCGACAATTAATTTGAGTGATGCCGGCGACGAATGAGTCCGCTTTCCTTTGCGGCGCCGCAACTACGACCTTTTGCGCATTAGAACCCAAACGCCCCGCCTGCTGGTAGTACTTGATTTGCCGAATGACCCGGAACAATGGATGACCATTACCCCGAACGAACTGAAGATAAGGCACCGGGCCTACTGGCTGAATCTACTAGGGTGGGATGAGACCTCCAATAAGGACAACGTCACCGTCCGGATTCCGAAGCGCAACATACTCGACGTTGACGGCTTGCGGGCGTTGATGGAACAGTCAAAGAGCGGGAGAATCCAATGAGAGCCAACATAAGCGACCGGGCCGCCCTGATGGAGATTTCGCCGACCGCGTTGTCGGCTTACGCCCGCACCGAAGGCTGGGATCGGGTTGAAACTTACGGCGACCATTCTGACGTGTATGTTGGCGAGCGGCTGCCGGAGATCATCCTGCCGCGTACCAAGCAGTTGGGCGACTATCACAGTGTCATAGCGCGGTTGATTGAGATTTTCGCGCGGGTTGCCGAGGTTGACGAACTCACGCTTTATCGTGATCTAATTACGGCAGACCGGGACATAGTGCGAGTGCGGATCGCCGAAGGGGACGGCACAGTTGACCTCGACGAGGGAGCAGACCTCCTTGCCGGGGCGCGCAGTATGCTGCTGGCGACGGCCTGTTCGCTACATGACCCCAGGCCGCTTTACCGGGCGGGCGCAAACCGTGAAGCAAGAGACTATTTGAAACAAGTGCGTTTGGGACAAACGGAGCAAGGCAGTTTTGTGGTTACGCTGATGCCGCCGATAATACCGCCGCCGCTGCAAACGCTTCTCCTGCCAGACCCAGAAAACGACGACGCGCCCGTGGCGCGGCAAGTTACGCGGCGGTTGGGTGTAGCCTTGACGTCCATCCGACAAGCTGCCGAAAGGGCGGCCAGCGGTGACGCAGAAGCATTCTCAGATGCCGTACCGTCCGGAGCCAGTGCTAATTTATGCGAAGCACTAGTTCAAATGGTTGAACCGTTTTCTACGCTGGACATCAGCATGACTTGGGCGCGGACGCGCCCGATGCCAACCGCCCGGCAGTTAGTCAGTTTCGCTAATGACGATGTGTCAATCCTTCGTGAAGCGGCACGGTCGTTCCGCAATCGCGAGCCCAGGTTTGACGTCAGCTTGTTTGGTTCAGTGTGGCGGCTGAAGCGCGATGACAGCGAGACAGACGGGACTGTAACTTTGCGAGCGTCCGTCGAGGGCAAAATCCGGTCCGTCACAGCTGTTCTGAGCCAGCCTGACTACAACCTCGCTATTCAGGCGCATAAAGAAAAAGCCCCGGTCATCGCCGAAGGGGACCTAGACAGATTCGGACAGCGGTGGCATTTGCTGAATCCGCGCATCGTGACAGTGATAACTGACGACGATGCTGAGGATGAATAGTAGGCGTGACGACGCCCGCGCTCACCGAATCTGACGTAGAGCAGGCCGCCCTGGCCTGGCTGGAAAGCGTTGGCTGGCAAACCGCGCACGGGCCTGACCTGATGCCCAACGAGCGAGCCGACTACGGCAACGTCATACTTGCCGGCCGCCTCCGAGACGCCATCGCTCACCTGAACCCCCAACTGCCGGCCAAAGCTTGGGACGATGCCTTCACCAAGCTGACCCGTCCAACGGGATCAAACTTGGTCATCCGCAACCGGGATTTTCACCGTATGCTGGTGAACGGCGTCACCGTGGAATACCGTACCGAGGACGGCGCGATTCAACGCCCGCATGTACGGTTCGTCAATTTTGACGACACCACCACCAACGACCTGCTGGCAGTCAACCAGTTCACCGTTACAGAGAACCGGAACACCGGCGGGCCGACATCGTGCTTTTCGTCAACGGCCTACCCTTGGGCGTCATTGAGCTCAAGAATCCCGCCGATCCGGACGTCGACGTCTGGGACGCTTGGAGCCAGTTGCAAACTTACAAGGATGAATTGCCGACGCGGTTTGCCATGAACGATCTGCTAATGGTTTCGGACGGTACGCAGGCTCGGGTCAGCACGCTGACGGCTGGCAAGGAATGGTTCCAGCCTTGGCGCACCACCACAGGCGAAAGTTTGGCCGAGTCGAGCGCGCCGGAGTTGCAGGTGATGCTGGAAGGGGTTTGCTCTCCTGACCGGCTTCCTGCCCTGCTCCTTGATTTCATCGTGTTTGAAGACGACGGGGGCGGGTCGCTGGTCAAGAAGATGGCCGGCTACCACCAGTTTCACGCCGTGCAGGTGGCGGTTCAGGAAACTCTGCGAGCTGCCGAGATCCATCTATCCGGGCATCACAAGGTGGAGGGGCAAAACCGCGGTGGGTCGGGTCAACGCCCCGGTGGTGAGCCGGGCGACCGGCGCATTGGCGTTGTGTGGCACACCCAGGGGGCGGGCAAGAGTTTGAGCATGGCCTGTTACGCCGGTGCCATCGCTCGCCATCCAGCCATGGAAAACCCGACAGTCGTGGTGCTTACGGACCGCAACGACTTGGACGACCAGTTGTTCGGCACCTTCGCTCGCTGCCCAGACCTGTTGGGACAGGAACCTACTCAGGCGGAAACCCGGGCCGATCTGCGCCGGAAGCTGTCGGTGCAGTCCGGCGGCGTGGTGTTCACCACCATTCAGAAGTTCTTTCCTGAGGAACGGGGAGACACGCACCCCACTCTCTCCGAACGTCGGAACATAGTGGTCATTGCTGATGAAGCTCATCATAGCCAGTACGACTTCATTGACGGCTACGCCCGGCACATTCGGGACGCCTTGCCGAACGCTTCGTTCATCGGCTTCACGGGAACGCCTATCGAGCTGGCAGACGCCAGCACCCGAACGGTCTTCGGTGACTACATCAGCATCTACGACATCCGGCGTTCGGTGGACGACGGTGCCACCGTACCCATCTATTATGAGAGCCGGCTGGCGAAACTTACTCTGGACGAGTCAGCAAGGCCTTCGATTGACCCGGACTTCGAGGAAGCCACTGAGGGCGAGGAAATCGAGCGCAAGGAACGGTTGAAAACCAGATGGGCACAACAGGAGGCTTTGGTCGGAGCGGAACCACGCCTCAAGCAGGTGGCTAAGGACATCGTGGAGCACTTCGAGCAGCGGCTGGAAATGCTGGACGGCAAGGCCATGATCGTCTGCATGAGCCGTCGCATCTGCGTTGAACTGTACGAGGAACTGGTCCGTCTACGACCGGACTGGCATGGCGACAAAGACAGTGCGGGCAAAGTAAAGGTGGTCATGACTGGAGCGGCCTCCGACCCGTCTGGCTGGCAACAGCACATCCGCAACAAGTCGCGTCGTGAAGTGCTGGCCAATCGTTTCCGCGACCCTGAGGATCCGTTTCAGGTGGTGATCGTGAGGGACATGTGGCTGACGGGGTTTGACGCGCCCAACCTGCACACGATGTACGTGGACAAGCCGATGCGAGGCCACGGCCTGATGCAGACCATCACCCGCGTCAATCGCGTGTTCAAGGACAAACCGGGCGGCCTTGTTGTGGATTACCTGGGCGTTGCCCAAGAGCTGAAGCAGGCCTTGACCACGTACACCGAGAGCGGCGGTACCGGCGAAACGGCGATTGATCAAGAGAAAGCAGTGGCCGTCATGCAGGAAAAGTACGAGGTCTGCCGTGGGTTGTTCTACGGCTTCGACTATTCCGACTGGATGACCGGCAGTCCAGTGCAGCAGCTGAGTTTGCTTCCGGCAGCCTTGGAGCACATTTTGGCCCAGGAGAACGGGAAGGACCGCTGCTTGCAGGCGGTTCGGGAACTCAGCCAAGCCTTCGCACTAGCTGTGCCGCACGAGGAGACGGTTCTCATCCGAAACGAGGTCGCGTTCTTTCAGGCCATCCGGGCGCAGCTGCTTAAGAACCTGTCTACGATCTCTGAAATAGGTTAAGCTGAGACTATTATCAGGGGAGGGGTAATCATGTCTCATTCCTATCCCAGCGACATCAGTAGGGAGCAATTCGCCCGTATTCTGCCCACGCTGAAGTCGGCCCGACGCCGGACCAAGCCCCGCATTGTGGACTTGTATGACGTTTTCTGCGGCGTGCTGTATCTCCTGAAAAGCGGCTGCCAGTGGCGAATGCTGCCGGCGGACTTCCCCGATTGGCGCACTTGTTACCAGTATTTCCGGCAATGGAGCGAGCAGCCCGACCCGGAGCAGGATTCCATTCTGGAACAAGTCCTAAAAAAAATCGGTTGGCGAGGCCCGACAAAGCAATGGGAGGGAAGAGCAGACCAGCTGCTGCATCGTGGACTCCCAGAGCGTCAAGAACACGGACACCGCCGAGCAGAAGGGCTATGACGCGGGCAAAAAGGTGTCCGGAAGCAAGCGTCATATCGCGGTGGACACGCAAGGATTGCCCCATGCGATACAGGTGACTACCGCCGACGTTACCGATCGGGCTGGGGCTTTGGCGATGTTTGACGAAAACCGGTCCGACCTCAACCGGGTCCAGAAGGTGTTGGTGGACGGTGGTTACACCGGGAAGCCCTTTGCTGCTGCAGTGCAAGGCATATTGGGAGCCGCGGTGGAAGTGGTGAAACGCAACGAACTGCACACCTTCGTGGTGCTGCCGAAACGATGGGTGGTGGAGCGGTCATTCGCCTGGCTGGAAAAGTGCCGCCGGCTCTGGAAGAACTGTGAAAGAAAGCTCAATACCAGCCTGCAAATGGTGGTGCTCGCCTTCACGGTGCTAATCCTAAAAAGATTGTAAACAGGCTCTAAGGAGTCGACGCCGCGCTGGCGCATTGACTGAGCGATGGCAGCGAAGATGCCGGCTGTCGCTTTGGTAACGTCATCCGGGCTGATTTCCGGCTCCAGCGAATCCGGGGTATGAAAGACGCTGCGGAGAATGACCAGCGATTCCGGTTCGCCCAAGTCGTCCAGCAGGACGGTGTGGACGACGGGCACCTTGTTGGTGAAGTTGGTATGTACCCGGATGGTCTGAAAATCGGACACCACCAGCAGGGGAGGATTGTTCAGCGCCTCCCGGTAGCGGAGCAGTTGGCGATAGGCATCGTCCAGATCCCGGTGCAGTCCCTTGAACTCCCAGGCGAAGTAGCCGCGCTTGTACACGTCAGCCCGGCCCAGGCGGCCGGACGCTTCCCGCACGGAACGCTCGAAGGTGTACCACTCCTGGCGTGGGTCCAACTCGCCCGGCGTGGGATGCTCCACCACCCGGCACAGGTCGAGGAACCATTCCTGCGCGCCGGACGATTCCTGCCCACGGCTGCGCCGCCACTTGGCGATGAACTCTTGGGGGGTCACTGTGGACCGGTCCTGCTCTGACCGTTCGTCGGCCCGATTGCGGCGCTGCGCCACCTGATCCAGGGGAAAGTCTGCATGGAAACACCGGATGACCAAGATGGGATTGATGAGATGTGCGGTATCCTTCCTGGGCGGGACCCTTTCCCTAATTCTAGCAAATCCAGCAGAAGACGCCGGTTCCCGCCGGTGACACTCGTTTGTGGTAAATTACGCCCGTCGCATTGCATTTCCTCGCACATCCATAGGGAGATTGCCGCTCATGCTTGACTACAAACCGAATATCGTCCTGTCGAACCCTGACGAAAACTACCGCGTCGTGGGCACTCGGCCGGTGCGCCACGATGGCCCCGACAAGGTCATGGGCCGCGCCCGTTACGCCGCCGACATCCACCTGCCGGGTATGCTCCACGGGAAGATCCTGCGCAGCCCCCACGCTCACGCCCGCATCCGTAGCATCGACGCCAGTCGCGCCCTCGCACTGCCGGGCGTCCACGCCGTAGTTACATCGGCAGACTTCCCCGAGGCGTCCGCAGAAATCAAGGACCAGGAAGAAGGCGCCACGGTCAACTACGGCTTTTACAGCCGCAACGTCATGGCCCGCGAGAAGGCTCTGTACAAGGGTCATGCCGTCGCTGCGATTGTCGCCGATTCGCCCCACCTGGCCGAGGAAGCGTTGGCGCTGATTGACGTGGACTGGGAGGTGTTGCCCGCGGCTCTCACCGCCGACGAGGCCATGGCTCCGGGAGCGCCCATCGTCCATGAGCGCCTCGTAACCCTCGCCAACCCGGCGCAACGTTCCGGCGGCTGGGCAGAGGGCGAAACCGGCGACGGTTCCAATATATCCAACCACTTCCAGTTTGCTTCCGGCGATCTTGAGGTCGGCTTCGCCGAAGCGGATGCCATTGTGGAGCGGGAGTATCACACCCGTCAGGTCCACCAGGGCTACATCGAACCCCACTCGGCCACCGCCCGCTGGAACAATGATGACACCGTCACCATCTGGGCCAGCAGCCAGGGGCACTTCGCCCTGCGCGACCACACCAGCCGCATCATTGGCGTGTCCGTTGGCCAGGTCAACGTGGTTCCCATGGAAATCGGCGGGGGCTTCGGAGGCAAGGGGCAGGGCGGTTGCTACTTGGAACCCGTGGTCGCTGCCCTCGCTCGCAAGACCGGCCGCCCCGTCAAAATAGCCATGACCCGCACCGAGGTCTTCACCGGTACCGGCCCGACCTCCAGCAGCCATATCAAGGTGAAGGTCGGCGGCACCCGCGACGGCCGTTTCACGGCGGCCCAGGCCAGCCTGATCTACGAAGCCGGCGCGTTCCCAGGGTCGCCGGTTCCCAGCGGCTGCCGCACCATGTTCGCGCCCTACGAAGTCCCCAACGGCTTCGTTGAAGGCTACGACGTGGTGACCAATGTGCCCAAGGCCGCCGCCTACCGCGCTCCCGGCTCGCCGGTGGCGTCCTTTGCCGCCGAGCAGGCCATTGACGAGCTATGCGAAAAGCTGGGAGTTGACCCGGTGGAGTTCCGCCTCAATAATGCCGCCAAGGAGGGCAGTCGCCAGATTGGTGGCCCCACCTTCCGCCGCATTGGGATGGTGGAAATCCTGCAGGTTACCCAGGAGCATCCGCATCTGGCGGCTCCCGTGCCGGAACCGTCGGCCCCAGGTCGGGTGACCGGACGCGGAATCGCCGCCGGCGCGTGGTTCAACGGCACCGGCCCGGCCACCGCCGTCGCCAGCGTGATGCCCGACGGCACGGTAAGTCTCATCGAGGGTTCGCCTGACATCGGCGGATCTCGTGCGGCCATGGCGATGCACGTGGCCGAAGTGCTCGGGCTGCCAGCTGAGCGCATCAAGCCGTCCATCGTGGACACCGACAGCATCGGTTACAGCAGCGGCGCCGGCGGCAGCGGTGTGACCTTCAAGATGGGCACCGCCGTCTATCAGGCCGGCGAGGATGTGCGCCGGCAGATGATCGAGCGCGCCGCCCGCATCTGGGACGTTCCCGTTGAGGACGTGGAGTACCAGGAAGACGGCACCCTGGCCCATAAGTCGGACGACGCCCTGCGTATGACCTTCGATCAGTTGGCCCGTCGCCTCAACGGCACCGGCGGACCCATCGTCGGCCACGGCGCGGCCAACCCGGCCGGGGTCGGCAACGCCTTCGCTATCAACGTCGCCGACGTGGAGGTTGACCCTGATACCGGCAAGGTTGACGTGCTGCGCTTCACCGCCATCCAGGACTGCGGCAAGGCCATCCATCCCAGCTATGTGGAAGGCCAGATCCAGGGCGGCGCGGTGCAGGGTATCGGCTGGGCGCTGAACGAGGAGTACTTCTTCGACCGCGAAGGCCAGATGCTCAACTCGTCCTTCCTGGACTACCGTATGCCCACCGCGCTGGACCTGCCCATGATCGACACCGTCATCGTGGAAGTGCCCAACCCCGGCCATCCGCTGGGCGTTCGCGGTGTGGGCGAGGTATCGTTGGTGCCCCCGATGGCCGCCATCGGCAACGCCATCGCCCGCGCTACCGGCGCGCGGCTGGAGAACCTGCCCATGAACCCCAGCGCGGTGCTGGAAGCGCTGTGGGAGGAGAACGGCGGTTAGCGTATCTCCCCTGACCGCTTACATAACACGTAGGGGCGAATGGTTATTCGCCCCTAAACGGCAGGAGGGTATGGGAATGGACCATCGAGCCGCCGACCCCCTCGGGCTTGCCATAGCCCAAGCCGGGCAGGACGCCGCGCCCGACGCCACCGTCATCCTGTTCGGCTCCCGGGCTCGGGCGACCACCGGGCAAATTCCGACGTTGACCTGCTGGTGGTCGTCGACGACGATGCCGAATCGGACGTGCTGGCCATCCGAACCCGCGTCAGCCGCGCCGCCCACCACCGGCTGCGGAATGAGCCGCCCTGTAAAGTCGGGATTGACGTAATCGGTATGTCTCGCCGCAAGTTTGACTACTTCCGCACCGCCAAAACCCACGTCGCCGCCCAGGCCCTCAGAGACGGAGTGATTATGCGAGGTGATGAAACCGACTTCCCGCCACTGGCCCCGGACGAAAACGCGCCGCTCAATTGGGCCGACGTCCGCCAGCGCGTCCTCAATGCCAACCGCTGGCTGGGCAGCGTGAACTTTTCCATTGACGCTGGCCACGACAACCAGGAGCTGATTGGCTTCATCGCGCAGCAGGCGGTGGAAAACGTCCTGAAAGGCTGGATTGCCGCCATTGACTGCGAATACTGGAACATCCACGACATCGCAACGCTGGCCGACGTCCTCTTTGACAACGTGCCGGAGAACTCATCGCCGGCCCGGGACGCGCTGGATGACCTGATGGCGTATGTCATGCTGCCACCGGAATTGTTGGCATTGCGCCGCCCCCACGAACCCCGGGACTGGCTAACCGAATGCGCAGTAGATTACCGCTACGGCGGCGCCGAACATCGCCTGGACCCGGCCGGCTACCAGGATATGAAAACGCGAATTAACCGGGCCGTTACCACCATTGTGGCGCAGATCCACCTCACCACCGGCACCGGCACCGGCCCAGGCGATTTGGACGACCCCGTGCGCTGACGCTATCGTTGCGCTGCTTCAGACATTGGCATGGCTACCCATTTTGCTGCCCCGTAATCCAGCCGCCACCGGTCTGCTTTGGTAGAGGCGATAGGTTTCTCCATCCTCGGAGATGGAAATAGTTTTCATATCACTGTCCCGCCGTTAGCTCGGAACTTGGTCAAGGTGCCTGGAGGCGCGTGATAGAAACTGTACACTCGAGATTTCTTGCCACACCATCTGCGCCTCGAGGGTCCACTGGCACAGACAACAGATAACGGCCTAACTGATTGACGCGCACTATGTTCGCTTCTTGCAAAGCGTCGAAAAGCCAGTCAAGTTCTTCGTCGTACAATGCACCGTTATCGTCCAATGACAACAGCCGCACGTTTACATCGTAGCCGAATTGTTGGAGCGTGTCGTGGCAACGCGATAGGTACCAGCCTCTAATGTGATGATTTTAGTAGCATCGTTTCCAGCGCCGCTAATTTCGATGGGCTTGCAATGCTCGGATGGTATCGGTGCGGGTGCGGGTTGAGGGGTCGGCGTAGAGGCCGCCTTGGTCGGACAAGACGTGTGTCCATCGTTCAACGTCAGCATAGCCCACTGTGACCACGCTATGCCATCGTCGTGTTTGCGGCCAACGATAAGATAATACTTGATGCCCGGTGTCAGGCGGGTCAGGTTGTACGAGGAGGCAGCAGTGACTCGGAGTAGGCAAATTTCTTCCGTCATTTGTCCGGATAGGCTTGGTAATCTTCGTCAGCCAACCATCCAACGCGGTAGGAGGACACCCCGGGGGTCGCTGGCCAGGTCAGGTTCACTTCTCCGGAGTTGGGGCCGTTGGCAGCGACAAGATCGGCCGGGGCTGGCGGATTGTCCCCCTGCGCTGGGGCGATAAAAACTCCACCCTCCCGCGCGCCAACAAAGGCGACAACCGTGACAATCAGCAAAGGACCAGCATGATGCTGTATTTCATGATGACGTCTCCTACGCATTCCCAGATATACTGTGAGGTCGACCAGTTGGATAATCCTGTCAGCGCCGCCTACGCCCGCTCGAAACCGTCCCGGGATATGCCCAGCCCCCGCAAAATTCCCCACACCGTCCCTAGTTTCAAATCACGGCTACCCCAGTTGGGGATTGCGACCCTTTTCGGTTCTCAACGTTTATCCAAATCTCGTGGTCGCCGCGCCCTTGCCGTTCAAATCGGCAACCCAGCCGCCGCAGCTTGCGAGTGAGTTCTCGGTGGGTCACGCCGTCACCGTCACCTCGCCAACTTCCACCGGAGTGGCTACCACTCCGGTCGGCAATTCCTCCCCATGTTCCAGGTAAGACTGGATAAAAGCTTTCGCCACGCCTTCCAAGATATAGAGCGTTTCGGCAGGAGTGTCGCCCCAAGCCCGGCATCCCGGCAGCGCCGGTATTTCCGCCATGTACTTATCATCCTCAGTACTATCGCCGGGTTCGTACATTACGTAAGACAGTTTGTACTGTTGCACTGGATTGCCTCCCAACGTACTGTCCCGGTTCGGTCGCTCAGTATTTCGTCGGTAGCTACTTCGGTATCGCCCAAGCCGGTGGGGGCGCGTGGACCACCGACGCGTCGTTATCGGCGGGGATTTGGGCGATCAGGCGGCCGTTTTCCACCTTGACGTCGTGGTAGAACAACTGTGCCCGTGGGCCGTTGACGCAGACGCCCATGCCTTCCTCGAACCGCCAACCGTGGTCGGGGCACAGGAAACTTTTGTCCCACTTCACCACGCGGCCCCAGGCGTGCGGGCAAACCATGGACAGCAGACGATACTCCCCGTCCCGGGCCTTCGCCAGCCAGTGCTCTTCGCCGTTTTCCAACCGTACCCGGGCCGGCAATTCCTTGAAGTCGCCAACCGCACCGATATCTACCCGACGTGCGGGAGCCATCTTGTTGTTACCAATATCCACGGGATCGGTGTACATCCGTCGCCGGCGGTGGTAAATGTTCTCGCTCATGGCCCTACTCCTGTCGCGCGTCAGGTCCGTTATTGTTCAGTCAGTCGGTGGGGAGTCCGCCGAAGGCGTCTTCCATGGTGATGATGGGGAAAATGGCGGTGCGGTTCCAGGTGGCCAGCCCCATGTCAATCACGGCGTCGTCGATGGCATGGGCGTCAGGGCCGTCCAGAATCAGCCAGGTCTGATGCGACGATTTGCCGACCCAGCCGCCCCGATACTCGCAACCTCGACTGGCCAGTGTTTCAGTCAACTCGGCCGACATCCGCAACACCCGGTTGCGCACACCCAAGTCAACTCCTGGGCAGCGTTCCGGCGCGTGTTCCAGCGATACCATATACAAGGCCATCGGCGTATTCCTCCGCAAGAGACGTGGACAGACGCAAAAGACGTGGACAGGCCGACGGTTATCGGGCCAGGGCTGGTACAGGCATCGTCGCCGGTCGGAAAATACCCGGCTGCGTGAGTCCGGCGAACCGCTCCGGGCGCATCGCTTCGGCCAGTCCTTCCAGGACGTCAATCACCCGCGGGCCGTGCCTACTGGGTATCTGGCCGTCGAAGAGGTACACCCGTTCTTCCCGCACGGCTTCCAGGGCGTTCCATTCGGGTCGGTCAAACAAGCGGGCCGTTTCGGCGATGGTGCGATCCATGTTGAATGCACAGGGCATCACCATCACGTAGTCGGGTTGGTAGTCCAACACTTCGTCCCAACCCACTTCTCGCGATTTGCCCCATTTTTCCGCCAGACCTTCTTCGCCGCCCGCCAGTTCTACTAATTCCGGTGTCCACTGTCCGGTGTTGCGCAACGGTTCCAGCCAGTCGATGCAGAACACTTTGGGGCGCCGCTCCTTGCTGGAGGACGGTGGGGAGGAGTGTTGGGCGACGTATTCAGTGCGTTGCCGTAGTTGGGCCACCAACTGTGCGGATCTGTCCGGCACGCCGGCAGCCTCGCCGATACGTCGTACGTTGTCGAAAATATCGTCAAGGCCGGCTGGTCGTATGCTCAATATGTCCGGCGAATAGTCCAGTACTCGGGCTGCGGTCTCAAATACTGAGCCGGCTCCGATAGCGCAAACCTCGCAAAGCTCCTGGGTTAGAATCAGGTCGGGTTGCAACCGTCGCATTAGATCGCCGTCGATGATGTACAGCGGATTGCCCGTAGCCCGCGCCTGCTGAATGATGGCGTCGATTGCCGCGCTGGAAAGGTGGGACTTGCTGCGTATGCTGCGGCTGACGATGGGTAACCCTCTGGCCGCTGCCGGATAGTCACACATATGAGACACGCCCACCAGGGAGTCGCCGAGTCCGAGGGCGAAGACGATTTCGGTGGCGCTGGGCAGCAGAGACACGATACGCATGGCCGGCATTGTAGGGACATTCCCTGCCGTTGGCAAACGCCGACTGGACAAACCTGATGGTATGATGGAACCCTCCAAAGTTGGCGATGGCCGCAGCCCTACATGACCACCACACCGAAACCTATTTCCACCGTCAACACCGTGCGCGCCGATGGCGGCGAGGCGGCTGAGCGGACCGGAACCGTCCGGCTGAAGCTGGCGGCTTTGGGCATCGACCACCGAGCGGATAACTTCCCGGAGAGGTTTATCGAGTTCTGTGAACAGAACGACCTGTACGAAATGGAGGTCAGCACTAACGGAGACTTGTTGATACTACCCATGGCCGGATACCGCGGAAACAAGCAAGAATCTTACATGACCCACTTTTTGGTCGGTTGGGAGCTGGCCAACGGCGGCAGCGCGTCGTCTCAAACCGTGCGTTTTCGTTTACCGTCCGGAGAGATCCGGGGCCCGGACGCGGCGTGGATAACACAGGAACGGTTCGACGCCCTGGGCGACGCGGAATGGAACCGGGTCGTGGAAGGCGCCCCCGACTTCGTAGTAGAAATCCGTTCGCGCACCGACGATCTTCGTCCGCTCCTAAACAAGATGATGCTGTGGATGGCCGGCGGCTCCCGCCTCGGCTGGCTGATTGATACTCGCAACCGCCGGGTGTACGTCTATCGAGCCGGACAACCGGAGCCGCAACTTTTGGAAGACCCCGAAACCCTTGACGGCGAAGACGTGCTGCCCGGCTTTGTCTTTCCGGTCCGGCAGTACATTTTCGACCTCCCGTGAGCGTAAAGCGGTTGCCATGACTACTAAACCGAAACCGACTACTTCAGCTGCGGCGCCCACACCCGATGGTATGGAAATGGCGGAACCGGATGGTACCATCCGCCTGAAGTTGGCCCCGCTGGGCATTGACCACCGGGCGCCCGATTTCCCGACCCGATTCATCGAATTCTGCGAGCAGAATGACCTGTACGAAATGGAAGTCAACGCTGCTGGGGAGCTGCTAATACTGCCTATGACCGGATTCCGTGGCAACCGACAAGAAGGGTATATGACCGTTTTCCTGGGCATTTGGGAGTTGGCGAATGGAGGGATTATGGCTTCCGCTTCCAGCCGCTTCCACCTGCCTTCCGGAGACATCAGGGGGCCGGATGCCGCGTGGCTTACCCAGGAACATTTTGACGCCCAGACTTCCCTCCAGCAGGAAAGCGTCATCGAAGGCGCGCCGGCTTTCGTGGTGGAAATTCGATCTCGTACCGACAACCTCCGCCCAATGCAGAACAAGATGCAACTGTGGATGGCCGGCGGCTCCCGCCTCGGCTGGCTGATCGACACTCGCAACCGCCGGGTGTATGTCTATCGGGTCGGCCAGCCGGAGCCGCAACTTTTGGAAGACCCCGAAACGCTTGATGGCGAGGACGTGCTGCCCGGCTTTATCTTTCCGGTGCGGCAGTACATTTTCGACCTCCCGTGAGCGTAAGGCGGTTGCCATGACTACTAAACCGAAACCGACTACTTCAGCTGCGGCGCCCACACCCGATGGTATGGAAATGGCGGAACCGGATGGTACCATCCGCCTGAAGTTGGCCCCGCTGGGCATTGACCACCGAGCGCCCGATTTCCCGACCCGATTCATCGAATTCTGCGAGCAGAACGACCTGTACGAGATGGAAGTCAACGCCGCCGGAGAGTTGCTGATACTGCCTATGACCGGATTCCGTGGCAACCGACAAGAAGGGTATATGACCGTTTTCCTGGGCATTTGGGAGTTGGCGAATGGAGGGATTATGGCTTCCGCTTCCAGCCGATTCCACCTGCCTTCCGGAGACATCAGGGGGCCGGATGCCGCGTGGCTTACCCAGGAACATTTTGACGCCCAGAC
>CBDANN010000006.1:0-485762 GCA_965197635.1 Dehalococcoidia bacterium | reverse complement strand
CAGACCGGCGTGCTGGTCAACTGCGTCGCGCCCGGCAGCATCGACTTCCCCGGCAGCACCTGGGACCGCTTCCAGCAGAACAACACGCCGGAGGTGGTGTCCGAGTTCATCGACCGCAACCTGCCCATGGGCAAATTCGGCTGGCCCGAACCTATCGGCGAAACGGTGGCCTTCCTGGCCTCGGACCGGGCGAGCCTGATTACCGGCGCGTGCATCAACGTGGACGGCGGGCAATCGAAATCGCTGTTCTAGGGATATTGTCAGAAGCAGGATTTTCAGGATTATGGGATTTGGCAGGATTTGGAAACGTTGGCGCCCGGTATCGACTCGATCCTGACCATCCGTCCAATCCGGCAAATCCTGCTTCAGACAATCAACCGGGTCGGTGGACCGTACCCACAAACTCCTGCCACGCCAGTACGCACTGCTCCGGCGCTGAGTGCTGCACGTAGCCGCTCGCGCCTGGAACCCGCGCCAGCGTGCAGTTGGGCATCAGGTCGGCTTGACCCTGCGCCCGGTCGGGAATGTCGCCCTCGCTCAGCTCGCCGACCATCGCCAACGCCGGCGTTTGGATGGTGGGCAGCTTGTCGGAGAGGTTCTGCGTGCCCAGGTAGGCCAGCGTTTCCAGCACCACGTGGCGGGCGGTTTGGCCCATCTGCTGGATGTACCACTCGTGATGCTGCGGCGCGTCGTCGGCGCTGACCCGCCGGCCGCCGGTAGCTCGCGCCCATCCTTCAACACCTTCCTCCGTCACCAGCCGGTAGTAGTTCTGATAGGTGTCCACGCCGGTAAAGTTGTACGGCGACGTGCAGGTGGTGACGGTGTGCAGCCGCTCGGGGTACTGGTAGGCGAACTGCAGGGCGATGGTGCCGCCGATGGTCTCGCCGATCAGGTGGGCCTTCTCAATCTCCAGGTAGTCCAGCAGGTTCCGCAGGTCGCCGGTGAAGCCCTCCAGGGACCAGTCGTAGCTGCCCGCAGCCGGCACGGTGGAGCGTCCAAAGCCGCGAGCGTCCACCCGGATCACCCGATACTGTCGCGACAGCAGCGGCGCCCAGGCGTACCATAGGCGGCCGTTCTTGGCGTTGCCGTGATGCAGCACGATGGTTTCCACTGTCGCGGGGTCGCGCCACGGGTCGGTGAAGTTGTCGTCGTCATAGTACATTTCAAGGTTGTCGGCAAGCGGTGCGATGGGCATAGCAACCTCCCAATATCCAATTATGCCTTTGTGTAGGGGCAACCCTTGTGGTTGCCCCGGCATTTGGCCGAAACGGGGCGCCCACGAGGGGCGCCCCTACGCAGTAGAACGATTAAACGCCCAGTCCGCCGCCTGGCGTCTGATCCACCAGGGGTATCTGGACGCTACACGGTCAACATCGCCGACGCTGCGGGTGGTATGGCCGCGCCCGGTCAGATCCTCGCACAGCTCAATGTCGCCCACGTTGAAGATGCGCTTGGCGCCGTCGCCCAAGCCAATTTCGACCTGGCCCTGGAGGGTGATGACGTACTGACGCCGGGGCGCGGTGTGGAAGTCCACCAGCTGGGTGGGCTTCAGGCTACTGAACTGGACGCCGATGGCCTCTTGCATTGCGGTGCGCATGGCGTGGCCCATCTGCTCGAAGGGCAGGTCCATGTCCTCAATGTGGGACTCGCCGTCCTCGCCCGTGTAGATCCTGACTACCTGCATCTGCTCATACCTCCCGAGGCATTGTTCGCGTCGGCATATCATAGCACCGATGCTGGCATGGGTATCCGGCTACCGGGATGGATAGGGGAGAAGTATGGTTCGTCATCACGCTATTGGCGAGACGTGCAGGCGCATTCCCAAGGCGCGGGTAATCTTGGCGACCGTAGCGAAAGACGGGTTGCCGTTTTCAGACAACGCTTTGTACAGCCCCTCGCGGGTTATCCCGACGTCTCGCGCCAACGCGCTGAAGTTTCCGGAGCGGGCAATATCGTTGAGGGTGGCCCGAATGAGGCTCCCGGCACCAGGGTCTTCTTCGGCGCAGGCTTCCAGGTAAAGCCGCAAATCCTCGTCGGTTGTCAGGTATTTCAGCGGGTCCCATCGTGTGAACGTTTCCGTCATCCATCACCTCCATTGCGTAGCAATGCGTTTGGCCAGGGCAATGTCGCGTTGCAGGCCGTCTTGGTCACCGCCATAGAGCAAAGTCACCACTGTATTGTCCCGACGTGTGAAGTAAAGGCGATAACCTGGCCCGTAGTGGATTCGCATCTCGGACACACCGTCCCCCACTGACCGAACATCTCCGAAATTGCCCATACTGACGTTTCGCAAGCGCGCCTGTATACGAGCCACGGCACGCCTATCACGCAATCCTTCAACCCACCGTGCGAAGTTTGCGCTTTCGACGACATCGAACACGGAAACATTGCCAACTATAGCTCGCAGTCCGTCAATGAGCCGTGGGGTCTCACGCGTACCCACTTTCCATAGCTGTCATTGCGAGAATGGTCCCAAGCATTCGTGGTAATCTCGTTGCGGTACAGGACAATCTCGCCCAAGCCCGTTTCCTACGCCGACGAGATTGCCACGCTGCGCTGGCAATGACAAAAGTGGGTACGCGTGAGGCCATAGGGTAAACGCTATCAACCCCGCCACCGGGGCGTGCCTGGAAAATCTGCCCATCAACCCGGGCGCGGTGCTGGAAGCACTGTGGGATACGAACGAGGGAGCAGCTTCTCCCCGAACAGGTCAACAGGAGGATGCGTCCTGTCCCGGAATTGCCTTTATCGCTGCCCTGCGGCGTTGCGCTCACGGCTTCAGCCGCACGAGGAAGCTGGCCTCCCCTAGGGGCATTCCGTCGAAGGCGATGGCGGCGACGTGGCGGCCCAGGCGGGTGACCGGGATGCGGAAGGGCTTGATCCAGCGCTGGAAGAAGATGCCTTCGTCCCAGGTGACGGCCTGGGGCGGCGGGCTGGACAGGCTGGCCCCCGGCGCGCGGATGGTCACTTCCAGCGTATGGTCGCCGGCGTTCGCTCCGGCGATGCAGAAGGCCAACTGAGCGTCAACCTCGGTCAACACCCGCGGGCCGCCCCCGCCGGGCGGCTCGTCGGGCAGAACAATGTCCACCAGGTCGATCACTCCCTTGAAACTCAGGTCGTCCCCGTCTCCATCCTCGGTTTCCCGGCAGAACAGGGCATATTTCAGGTACACTCCGCCTCGTTCGGTAGTCAACAGCGGCTCCATTCAAACAAACCCGCGCCGGCAAACCCGCGCAGGGCTGGTAATATATCGGCACGATTGTAGCATTGGCCGCCCACGGCGGCAAAAGACGACCTTCGGCAAGACCTTCAACAAATCGAGGAGGCGCACAATGGCACTGTCAGCCGAAAAGTTCACCCAGGGAATGACCACCGCCCAGTACATCGACAGCATCAAGGTCAACAAGGACCCCTTCCGCCAGATCCACGACGGGGTCGCCATCCCAGACAATGTGCTGGACTACTTCAACGGATTGGAGCAGCCTGTCAACTTGGCGGTGTTCACCTCGGACTGGTGCGGCGACGCGATGTCCACCACGCCGGTCATCCTCCGCCTGGCGGACGCCTCCGACAACATCCGCCTCAGCGTCTTCAACCGCGATGACGAGTTGGAACTGACCAACAGTTACCTGCCCGAACACCGGGCCGGCACGGTGCCAGTATTCGTGGTGTTTGACGGGGACATGGGCGAAATCGCTCGCTTCATCGAAACCGCCCGCTCGCTGGTGCCCGCCATCGACGCCATGGACGAGATGGTAGCCCAGGCCGCCGCTGCCATCAGCGACGAAGGGGAGAGTCGCCAGCACGCCCGGGGCCGCCGCACCGCCCACCGGGTCAGCAAGGCCGCCGAGTGGGGCGCGGTTATCCTCAACGAGTTTCAGCAGGTGGTGGCCGACGGGTTCGCCCGGCCCGACGCCGACCGGCCCGCCGAGGGCGGCACCGAATGGCCCCCGCAGGACTAAAATCCGCAATCCCTGCGAAAGCAGGGATCCAGGCGCACCCCAGAGGAACGTCAATGCCCGACGACAACGACAGCATAACCATCATCACCATGGACGACATGGCCGTCGTCTTTGCGATCACCGATGACTTCGGCATTCACCGGGAGTCGGTCAGCGTGGAACTGGCGCGGGAAGACCCGGGGGAGATCAGTGTCAGCGGCGGCAAGGTCGAAATCACCCTGCCGGCCAGCCAGACTCCCGCCGACTTTGCCGCCGCCATCCGAACCGAGCTCGAGGCGCGCGGCTATTCCCATAATCCGGGCCAGGTTGTTTCCAATGAAGGCGACGACGGCAGCGCAGAAGAGGACGCAGACGACTGGCTGGGGTGATGCGAACGTAGGGGCGACGCATGCGTCGCCCCTACCCCGGCACGGCTACCGCTGAAAAGCTACCGCCCGGCCTCTCGCCACTCGAAGGCCAGCGTGGCATAGCGCACGAACACCGCGCCCCCCGGGGCCGCCAACGGCCCGTTCATCGCCAGTATCGCGATGGTGACCTCGTCGCCGGCGCTGGGCTCGGTGGACACCACCACCCGCTGCGGCACGTTGAACCCCTGCACCGTCGCCCGCTCCCGGTCGCACTCCCCGTTAATCCAGATTTCCCCGTAGTCGTCGATGCAGGATTCAAACAGGCATCGTGCGCCTTCCAGCGACCGTCCGCCCACCGTTTCCGGCAGCGTGGCCTTGAGGCGATACCATACGAACGATACGCCGGTGCGGCGCCAGGCGCCCAGGTCTGCGCAGGCATCCCAGCCTGAATCATCAAAGTCGGGCAGCCGGCAAGGCGAACCCTCCATCTCGCTTTCCACGCCCTCGTTGGGCTGCCCGGGCACAAAGCCATAGGCGCATTTCCACTGTCCGACCACGGCAGCCAGGTCGGCGTCGTTCTGCAAGTCAAGTGTAGCTCGTGGCATGGTTGTTCCTCCTGTCGGCCCTGCCGGAACTCGCGGTTCGGCGCGGGCAGAGAGACGCGTACTGTCCTTATCCTAACTGGGAGATCGGACAGTTATCCAAAACTAATGCTCTGAATCAGACTATTGGGTGATTGCCAGTTTGAGATTGAGGCTGTCCAGAACTTTGAACAAAGTGTCTATGCGTGGGTTGCCTTCGCTGGAAAGTGCTCGGTACAGCGACTGCCGTCCCAATCCGCTGGCTTCCGAAATGGAAGTCATGCCCTTGGCGCGTGCAACGTTACCCAGGGCCTTGGTGAAGTAGGTCGGGTCTTTCTCTTCCAGCGCCACATTGAGGTACTCGATCAACGCCTCGTCGCTGTCGAGGAAGTCAACCACGTCAAATTGCTTGAGTTCCATGGCATATCCCTACAATTCCGCAGCCATTTGCTGAGCTCGCCTTATGTCTCGAGCCGGGCTGGACTTGTCGCCTCCGCAAAGCAGGATCACCATCGTGTGCCGCCTTATCGGGTAGTACACCCGATGGCCGGGGCCGGCATCGACCCGCAACTCGCTGCCGCTGACCGATGCGTGGTCCCCGAAGCTGCCATCCTCAATGCGTTCGACGCGGGACACAATCGAAGCTTTTGCTCGGATGTCGCGCAAACCTTTCAGCCATCTTTCAAAGACTCTGGTATAGACGACCTCCACTCAGGGATTGTCGCTTATAAGAGACGCAATGTCAACGATTCCGTGGCGTAGGTTGCCGCACCAGCCGCAAGGTTTGCATCAGACCCCACGTTATCCGCATCCTCTGTATCCGCACCCCTTGCAATGAGTTTGCGAAAGGACCACGACGGTTAGCCGTCGTCGGCCTTATCCTCGCGGATCAAAAGGGCCTCTAGCTCTTCCCGTAACTCCGGGTGGGCTTCCACCAGTTGATTGATCTTTTCGTTCACCTGCGCCTTGACTTCCGCCCGACCTTCCATCCGACCTTGTTCTCGGCCCTCAGCAATACCTTCGGCCTTCATTCTTTGGCCGACAAAATGAGCGATTACCATGGTGGCATCAGTGACCTCCGCTGCCGTAACGACCGTGGCTGTAGAAATTCCAAACGCCTTTATCAATCCAATGCCGACTGCCACATAAAGCGCGTAAGCCGTCTCATGTTCGCCGCCGGTGATGGCCTGCTGGATCGCCCATATCGTTCCTCCCAAAGTCAGCGCGGCGTGAACCGTAAGACCCCAACCGGCCCATCGGTGCGAAATGCTATCCAGCGCAATCCTGAGTACGCCAACTCCCTCTCTCTGCCGGCCCATGGCCAATAGTCTTTTGGATCATAGGACCCTGGGTATGCCAAAGTCGCGGCCTGCCGCTAAACACCCGTTATCCGCACCCCCGAATGCACCCGGTGGATGCGGTTGATGTTCACCAGGAGCGGGGTTATCTGCTCCACGTACTTGGCGTTGTACAGCGCGCCGGCGTCCACCGGGCGGAGGTTCGGGATCTGGCGCGTCAGGTCGATAACCGCCTGTTTGGCGTCCGCGTCGTCGGCGCAAATGACCACGTCCTCATCCAGCGTGACGCCGGGCTTCAGCAATTCTTCCGCTGACACGTTTTGGAACGCGGCCACCACGCGGGATTGAGGAGCGGCGGCCTGGGCCTCTTGCGCCGCCGAGCCGGCCTCCACCTCCTCGGCGATTGCTCCGACGCCCCGCTCGAACCGCATCGGGGCGATTACCGTCACCACCGTCTTGCCATTCAGCGCATCGCCCACGCCGGCGATGGTGGGCGACATTCCGTTGTAGGGCATGGTGAGGAACACCACGTCGGATTGCGCCGCCGCGTCGGGGTTCACCGCGCCCGAGATGGTCGTTCCCGGGGCCAGGGCCAGGAGCTCATCCGCCGCTTCCTGAGCGCGCGCCGCGTCCCGCGAGCCGATAACCACGGCTTCACCGGCCATGGCCAGCCGCAACGCCAATCCTTTGCCTTCCGGCCCGGTGCCTCCCAGAAATGCCAGCATCAATATCGCCTCCGTAGTCCGTAGTCGGGTTGCCGCGAAAGTATATCACCGCCGAGTACACCAGGGCGTTATGTTACAATCGGGCCGGTTACAGGCATCAATTACCGAACCATTTTCAGCAGGAGGATTCATCATCATGGCATTCTCGCTCAACCATGTTCACCTCAAGACTCCGGACCCCAAAGCCACCGCCGACTGGTACGTGCAGAACCTGGGCGCCACCGTCACCTCGGAAGCCGCCAACGGAGGCTTCCGCCTGGACCTGCATGGTCTGCCGCTCAACGTAACCGACCACATCGCTACGCAGACCCACCCGCAGAACTACGGCTTCGAGCACATCGCCATCGACACCACCGACATCGAAGGCACGATGGCCGACCTGAAGAACAGCGGCTCAACCGTGCTGGAAGAGACCACCGTGGGCGGCGGGCGTCGGGTGATGTTCTTCGAGGGGCCGCAGGGGATCATCCTCGAAGTCCTTGAAGTGCTGGACAACTGACTCCTGCCGTTGCCGTACCGCACTAACGTAGGGGCTGATGGTTATTGGCCCCTACGCCAATAGCCTCCAGACTATGAACTCACCAAGCCGAATAGTTCAGACCCCTGCGGACGGTAATAGATGATGGAATTATGGGAATATGCGGCCGTTGAAGAATCGGTGTCAGAACGTCGCCGAGTGCAAAACGGGCAGCCCACCAACCAACTGGTCTTCAGCGCCTACGTGGGCGGAAACGAGGACACGTTCCCGCATATTCTGGATCTCTATGTCGCACCAGGAAGCCTGGTTGCCGACGTCACCTTCGGCAAGGGGGTTTTCTGGCGAAATGTCCCTCCGGGGCGGTACCAGTTGCTCCCCACCGACATCCAAACCGGGGTTGATTGCCGTGAGCTTCCTTACGAAGACGCGACGATCGATTGCGTGATACTCGACCCGCCTTACATGCACTCACCGGGCGGGACTGCGCACACGGTTCATACGGCATTCGAGCAGCATTACCGCAATAATGGCACCGGGAACCGGACCAAGAAGAAATACCACCAAGCCGTAATCGAGTTGTACGATGAGGCTGGCAAAGAAGCGTATCGGGTGTTGCGCGACCGTGGCGTGTTAATCGTGAAGTGTCAAGATGAAGTGTGCTCTAATCGACAGCGCTTCACACATTTGGAAATCGTTCAATCATACGAAAAACTCGGATTCGTCGCTGAAGATTTGTTTGTGGTTGTGCGTCAAAACCGTCCCGGGGTGAGCCGAGCGGTACGCCAGGTCCACGCCAGGAAGAACCATTCATACTTCCTTGTTTTTTGGAAGGGTGGCGCTGGGAGCGGCATATGGGAACCGCCGGTATAAACGCTGTCGAGTTGTTGGTTGACATCATCCGCGAACACGCTCCCGAGGACATTTGGCGCGACTCACCTCTGGCCGGCTACCGTAGACTCGGCAATACCAATCGCGGCGCTATTGGTGAGGAATTCATTCGACGTTACTTGGGCCAGAATGAGATTGAGGTTGGCAATGGAGGTCGGGTTTCACCCACAGATCTCCGGATTGAGGATGTAAGATTTGAGGTGAAAACGGCTTCGCTTGGAGCAAACGGCACATTCCAGTTCAACCACGTTCGATTGGACCGAGAATACGATCATTTGCTGTGCTTGGGAATTTGCCCGGATCAAGTGGTTTTCAATATGTGGAGGAAAGGTGCGGTAGCTGAGGGTAGAGCAGGCAGGTTGGTACGCATGGCAGAAGGTCAAGCGGTGACGTATAAACTTACCAAGCGACTGGCAGAAATGGTGGCTATCGATCTTTTCCCCAACCGCGTCCGCCAAACCCTTGCCCATGACGAACGGTGATGGGATAGTGAAAGCGCAGCTCCGTCGATCCTCCGCTCGTCCTGCAAAAAAGATTGGCCTGTAACTCGCTCCCCTCATATTGAAGAGTAAATCGCTATGCCCGACCACCGCCTGCTCATTCTGTTTGCCCATCCTGACGACGAGGCGTTTCCCGTCGGCGGGACCATCGCCATGCACACCGCCCGGGGGGTGACCGCGCGGTTGATCACCACCACCTCCGGCGAACTTGGGGAAATACGACAACCCGGTTCCGCCACCCGCGAAACGATTGGCGAGGTGCGCCGCGCCGAACTGGCGGAAGCGATCAAAGAGCTGGGCATCGAGTCCCACGAAGTCCTCCAGTACCGCGATTCCGGCATGGCCGGCTGGGACGACAACCACCATCCCAAGGCTTTCGTCCAGGCCGATGAGCACGAGGTGGTCGCCCGGCTGGTGTTTGAAATTCGCCGGTTCCGACCCCAGGTGATCCTCACCTTCGGGATGGACGGACTCTACGGCCACCCGGATCACATTGCCATCTGCCAGCACGCCACCACCGCCTTCGGACTGGCCGCCGACGATACGGCTTTCCCGCACCACATGGCCATCGGCATCCAGCCCCACCAGACCGACCGCCTCTTTTACAGCGTGCGACCCCGCGGCTTTCGGGTCCACATGGCCGAGACCCTTCAAGCCGCCGGCGTGGACTTTCCCATGCCGCCGCCGGACCGCGTCAACGACGGCGCCGACCCGGACACCATCGACCTCACCGTTGACGCATCAGACGGCCTGGACGCCAAGATGGCCTGCATCAAGCGGCATTTCACTCAGCTGCAGCCCGACTGGCCCTACGAGCGCGTACCCCGGGAAGTCGCCGCGTCCGTCATCGGCATTGAGCACTTCATCCGCGCCATCCCTCCGGTGGCGGACGGCGAAACGGTGCCCAGCGACTTTTTCGCCGGCCTGTGACTATTCGTACATTACCGCTATGACCGGGATCGTTATGTCGGGGAACGCTGCCGGCGTCAGACTGCTGTCCATGCCTACTATTTCCACACGGGTATAAACCCCTTCCACTGGTTCCGAGTGCACCTCAACGTTCTGCGCCGCCCGGACTGCAAGCCACAGTTCGGGAATACCGGCGCGGGCATAAGCCGTAATCTTGCAGCGGCGGTCAGGCCCAATCGTGGTATCGGCCACCTCAATAAGCAACAGTACGTCTTCCGGTCGTGGCGTGCCGGAACGATAGGAATCAGCCCTACGGCGCAACAGCATCAGATCAGGCTCTGGCGCGTATGTGTCATTCAGACGCAACGGGGTTTGCACGCGCTTACTCGCCCGCCGCCCCACTGTTTCCTCCAACAGCTCTGCAAAATCGGCAGTGCAAGCCGCGTGCCAATCGCCCATCGGCGGCATTATCACGATCTCCCCGTCTTGTAACTCAACCCGCTCGTCGGGGCCGAGTATTCCGACCTCGGCCATCTTGTAGTATTCGCCCACCGTGAACCGCCGGCGCCGGCCGTCGTACTTGCAGAACAGGTCCCCGTCCAATAGCTCTATCCCGTCACCCGGCGCCAGGATACCCGCCTCCACCATAGCGGAATATTCTTTCGCCGTGAACCGCCGACGCTCAACGGCATTGGTCTGTGTAACCATCGTCGTCCTCCGGTCATTGTGGCATTACTTTGCCAACTGAAATAACAACGTCAGGCAGCGCGGCGGGCGAAAGGGTTTCGTCGGGCCCGACCACCCGCATCCTCGCGTATCCGCCCGCTATCGGTTCGTCATAAACCTCGACTTGCCGTGCGTTAATATCCCACAGCCACACTTCAGGAATCCCATACGTGGCATACATGGGCGTTTTGTGGCGGCGGTCAAACCCGGCGGTAGTGTCAGAAACTTCGATTACCAGCAACACATCTTCGGAGCCGGGCAACTCCCGATACCCATCGTCTCTCCAGCGCAGAACCATCAAATCCGGCTGTGGCTGGTTCCTGGCATCAAGCCGAACCGGATTTTGTGCGTCCAGAAGAGCCGTGTCACCCAGCGCAAACGTCAGTACCCTAATGAGCCAACGGACACAAAATGCGTGCCGATCGCCAACTGCCGCCATTTTTATTACCTCTCCCGCCAACAGTTCAACCCGCTCGTCCGGCGCCAGTATGCCCACCTCGGCCAGCTTGTAATATTCCTCCACGGAGAAGCGTCGCCGGGAGCCGTCGTACTTGCAGAACAACTGCCCGTCCAGCAGTTCGATGCCGTCACCCCGAGTGAGGATGCCGGCTTCCCCCATGGCGAAATATTCATCCACGTTGAACAGCCGACGGGCGGGCAGTGCAGTTGTCGCGTCGGTTGACATTGTTGTCACCATCCGAGTTGCCGCGTGACAGGGTAGGGCCCGATTATAGCATCGGCAAAAATTGGGGCGTCCGCTACGGACGCCCCAAATATGCTGGAGTGGTTGAGGCGCCCCTAGTCAGGCCGCTGGATTATCTCCAGGCTGACCTTGTCCGGGGCTTCCACGAACATCACCTGGGAGCCGGAGGGCATGGTCCACGGATCGCAGATGATGTTGGCCCCGTGGGCCTTGAAATTCTCAAAAGCCGCCTGGATGTCATCGGTCTGGAAACCGAAGTGGTCCAAACCAAAACGCGGGTGGGTTGACCCGGGGACGGCGTTCTCGCCCGCGGCCTCGCCGGATACCGTCAGCAGCGGCTGGCCGTTGAGTTCCAGCTGGTGCGACACGGTGTTGGCCAACGGCCGCGTGGATATGATCTCCGCGCCGAAGTTGTCAACGTAGAACTTGGCCGCGTTGTCCGGATCTTCGCTGCGCAGGTGCAGGTGGTTGCAAACGAATGCCATGATGATTCCTCCGTTTTAATTGCGATTGCTTCTCAGTGTGACTACCGCAGGTAGTCGGCAATCTGCTGGTCGTAATCGTCCTTGCGGGTGACCTGGGCGATGAGGTCCGGCGAGGCCAAGGTGTCCCGCAGGTCGGCCGGCGCAACCCCATCCCGCAGCGCCTTCAGGGTGTCGTACACCGCCTTGATGGCGGCCTGGAAGGGCAAATGCCCCTGCAGAGCCACCCGCACGCCGTTCTGGCCCAGCCATGCCTTGTCCGACAACTCGCCGCCGGCGCCGCCCAGCAGCAGCGGGATGTTCAGCTCGGCGTTCACGGCCTCAACTTCGGCCTTGGTGCTGGCGCCGGCCAGGAAGATGGCGTCCACGCCGGCGGCCTCGTATGCCTTAACGCGACGGATGCACTCGTCCAAGCCTTCGGCCAGGCTGCTGGTGCGTCCGGCGACCACCAGGTTGGGATCAGTGCGACCCGACAGCGCCGCCTTCATCTTGCCCACGCCCTCTTCCAGCGATATGAACCTGGCGCCGCCTCCGAACTGCATCGGCAGCACGGTGTCCTCGATGGTCAAGGCCGCGACGCCGGAGGCTTCCAGCTCCTCCACGGTGCGCTTGACGCTCAGTGCGTTGCCGTAGCCGTGGTCAGCGTCAACCATCAGGGGCAGTTGGCCGGCCCGGCAGATACGGTAGATCTGCTCGGCAAACTCGCTGAGGGTCAGCACCACGTAGTCCGGCGCGCCCAGCACCGTGCCGCTGGCGATGGAGCCGGCGAACATACCGACCTCGAACCCTACATCCTCGGCGGCCCGCGCCGATATCGGGTCAAAAACAGAGCCGGGATGCACGCAGACATTGCCGGCCAGAACGGCGCGATACCGCTCCCGTCGCTTGGTGTAATCCATATTCGCTTGGCTCCTTTATTGAAAACAACTGGGCATTGGCAGTGTGCTAACATCCGCCCGTTGGTATTCTAACCGTTTTGTTTCCACGCGCAACCTGCGGGATTGTGGCGGCATTCAACACGGCAAGGCGATAGACTAACCAACGACGTTCCTTCTTCAGGATATGCCCATAATGTTCACCAAAGCGCCAACGTTTCCCATCGAAGCCACGCGGCGATCCGGCAAACTACGCTGCCGAACCCTATGCTTGGCAGCGCTGCTCTGGGTAGCCGTAACCTTGGCCGGCTACGCTGGGCCAGCATCGGACGCTTCCGCTGCAACAACGTCGGAACCCCCGTCCCTGGAAGGGGAGGCCGCTGTGTTGGTCGCGCTCTACAATGCCACCACTGGTTGGTACTGGAGCGACAGCACCAACTGGCTGACCGACGCGCCAATTGGCGAATGGTACGGCGTGACCACCAACGAGGAAGGCGATGTCGTTGAGCTGAAACTCGGAAGCAACCGGTTGGACGGTACGATACCCCCGGAGCTGGGCAGCCTCGCCAATTTGGAGAGGCTGATCCTCGAAGGCAATGAGTTGAGCGGCGCTATACCTCCCGAGTTGGGCAACCTTTCCAATCTGACCACGCTGAGCCTCGCTTGGAACTACGATTTGAGCGGTACGATACCGCCGGAATTGGGCAACCTTGCCAACCTTACCGAACTATGGCTCAACGGCACCAAGTTACATGGCGCCATACCGCCGGAGTTGGGCAACCTGACCAATCTGACCTATTTGTATCTCGGTGCTACCTGTTTGAGCGGGGAGATACCGCCGGAGTTGGGCAACCTTGCCAATCTGACCGCATTGTGGCTCGCCAATAACAAACTGCACGGCGCAATCCCGCCGGAGCTGGGCAATCTGACCAGTATCTACTGGCTTCATCTCCACAATAATTGGCTCAGCGGCCCGCTCCCGTCGGAATTGGGTAACCTAACCAGGCTGACGGAATTGGCAATCTGGGGTAATCAGTTGACCGGCACGATACCGCTGGAACTGGGCAACCTTGCCAACTTGGAAAGGCTGTCCCTCCATGATAACCAATTGAGCGGCCCGATACCGCCGGAACTGGGCGGTCTCACCAGGCTGACAAAGTTGGAAATCTGGAACAATCAGTTGACCGGCCCGGTACCGCCGGAGCTGGGCGACCTTGCCAACCTGACCGAGCTGGGCCTCGGCCACAACCTGTTGAGCGGTCCAGTGCCGCCGGAGTTGGGCAAGCTCGCCAATCTCAGAGAACTTTCCCTGAGCGGAAACCGACTGAGCGGTCCGATACCCCCGGAAATGGGCAACCTCACCACTCTGGAAAAGTTGCGCCTCGACGATAACGGGCTGAGCGGTGCGATACCCTTGGAACTGGGCAACCTCAGCAACGTTTGGCGGCTGGAACTCGATAACAATCGGTTGTGCGGAAAGATACCTCCGGAGCTGAACGGCCTATCCAGTCTGAGATGGCTTAGTACTACAGTCGCGCTTGCCTTTGGTAGGATAGGCCCATGATTACTGGTGAGAGCGGAGGAGTTGGAAATGGGTCAGACATTACTGGAGCGAGAGGAAGCGCTGGAGTGGGAGGCTGGGCTCCAGGAGCTGCACGGGCGTATCGCGTCGCGTTTCAGCCGTAGTGAGTCTCGTCAGCGGGTGCTGGCGTACCTGAAAGGATTGCTGGGGTCGGTGGAGCGCAAGAACGGGTGGCAGTTGGCCGAATATGCTGGCGACGCCACGCCCGACGGTGTGCAGCGTCTGCTGGCGGTGTACCACTGGGACGCGGACCAGGTGCGGGACGACCTGCAAGGGTACGTGGTGGAGCATTTGGGCGATCCCGGCGGGGTGCTGGTGGTGGATGAGACGGGGTTTCTGAAGCAAGGCCGGAAGTCGGTGGGGGTGAAGCGTCAGTACAGCGGCACGGCGGGGAAGGTGGAGAACTGTCAGATCGGAGTGTTCCTGGCCTATGGCAGCCGACGGGGCGCGGCCTTTCTGGATCGGGAGCTGTATCTGCCCCAGGAATGGGCGGAGGATGTGGAGCGGCGGCGGGAAGCCGGTGTCCCGGAAGGGGTGGTCTTTCATACCAAGGCACAACTGGCTCAGGAGATGATCGCCCGCGCGGTGGCGGTTGGGGTGCCCTTTGCCTGGGTAACGGGGGATACGGTGTACGGCAATGACCGGAAACTGCGGCGGTGGCTGGAGGAGCAGGCCCTGCCCTACGTGCTGGCGGTGAAGAACAACGAGCCGCTGTGGGCGGATACGGAGGATGGCTCGGCACAGGTGGCGGCCCGTGAACTGGCCCAGCAGATACCCGATGACCGGTGGCAACGCCTGAGCGCTGGTGAGGGCAGCAAGGGGCCGCGCCTCTACGATTGGGGTTGGTTGCCGATAGGACCCTGGTCAGCACTGGATCAGGGGCGTTGGCTGCTGGTGCGTCGCAGCATTGCCGATCCTGATGACCTGGCCTACTACGCCTGTTTTGGCGCAGCGGAAACGCCGCTGGCGGAACTGGTGCGCGTGGCGGGCACCCGGTGGATCATCGAAGACGCCTTCAAGGAGGCCAAACAGGAGGTGGGGCTGGATGAGTATGAGGTGCGCCGGTGGGTCGGCTGGCACCGGCACATCACCCTGGCGCTGCTGGCCCATGCCTTTCTGGCGGTAATCCGGTCCTATGCCGCCGGTGGCGATGGTAAAAAGGGGATATGTTCCCGGGAGAACTCATCCCACTGACCGTGCCCGAGGTCAGACGGTTGCTGTGCCGGCTGCTGTGGCTGCCCCGTGGCAGTCCTGCCCTGACCATCCACTGGTCGGGATGGAGACGGTGGCACCAAGCCCGGGCCATGCAATGTCACTACCGGAGACACCTTCAGAAACCTGCTCCTCAAGAGCGACTGTAATATTAGGCTGGGGGAGAATTCGCTGCACGGATGCATACCGGAACGGTTGCGGGATGCGAGAACTCAGGACTTGGCCCTACTCGGTCTGCCGTTCTGCGATCAACTGGACGCAACGCCGGCCGAGGGACCACCGGGGCTGACCGCCGATGGCGCCGCGCTGGTCGCATTCTACAATGCCACCGACGGACCCAACTGGAAAGACAACAGCAATTGGTTGACCGAAGCTCCCATCGACGAGTGGTATGGCGTAACTGCGGATGGCGACGGTCGTGTAGTACGGCTGAACCTCGAGAGCAACCAGTTGAGTGGGGAGATACCGCCGGAGCTGGGCCACCTGTCCAACTTGCAGCAAGTGTTGCTGGTTAGCAATTGGCTCGGCGGAGAGATACCCCCGGAGTTGGGCAACTTGACCAATCTCACCCAGTTGTCGCTCGACGGCAATAGGTTGTACGGGGAGATACCCCCGGAGTTGAGCTACTTGACTAATCTCACCCAGTTGTCGCTCACCTACAATAGGTTGTACGGGGAGATACCGCCGGGATTGGGAAATCTTGCCGATTTGGTCGAATTGTCACTCGATGGCAATCAACTCAGCGGCGCGATACCGTCTGAGTTGGGCAATCTCGCCAACTTGGCCTATTTGTACCTGGAGGATAATCAGCTGAGCGGTTCAATACCTCCGGCATTGGGCGAACTGACCAACTTGACAATCCTGAAGCTCAGGGATAACCAGTTGCGCGGCGCCATACCCTCGGAACTGTTCGGCATGACCGGCCTGCGCGCTCTGGATCTCAGTGGAAACCATTTCAGCGGCTCCCTGCCGCCTGGTCTGGGCAACCTGACCAACCTGGTATCATTGCAGCTCAGCGACAATCAATTGAGCGGCGAAATACCGTCTGAGCTGGGATCCCTGACCAACCTGGGATCACTGGGGCTCAGCGACAACCATTTGACCGGCGCCATACCGCCGGAGTTAGACAACTTGACCAACTTGACAACAGTCTTCCTCGGCGGCAACCCATTGAGCGGCTGTATGCCCGGGAGTTGTAGAGGTATGCACATAAGCGACCGGTACCGATTGAACCTCCCCTTCTGTGAGCCCTAAAACCCCAATCCGCCGTTCGCACCCGTATGAGTATCCTGACCACAATCATCGGCGTTGACTTCAGCGGCGCGCGCGCCGACACCAATACCTGGGTCGCGCGGGGGTGGCTGGATGGAAACAAGACACTTACCCTCAATAGCGTCCAGCGAATCCGCCGGGCTGAACTTGGCGGCTTGTTTCCGGTAATCCCCACTCCCGCTGTCGCTGCCCTGGACTTCCCCTTCGGCGTGCCACGACAATTCGCCGAGCGGCTGGGGGCGTTTTCCTCTCACGCTGCCATGCCCGACCTCTGGGACGTCGTGACCGTCATGGGCATCGACGACTTTATCGCCCAGCGCAACCAATTTGTCGCCGAGCATGGGGAACCCAAGCGTGCCGGCGACCTGAAGTATCACCGCGAAAGCTACTCGCCGCTCCACAGCGTGAACCCCAACATGCTGCCCATGACCTACCACGGCATCCGGTTGCTGCATCGTTGGCACATGGAGCAACCTCGCCGTTGGTACGTCCCACCCTTACGGCCCGGCGGCGCTCCGTCTGAGACAGTCACTCTTTTGGAGCTGATGCCCGGCGCATTCCTCAAGTCTGTTGGTTTACCCTACAAAAGGTACAAGAACGGCCAGCGCGCCATGCAGTTGCGCGACGAAATCCTCGGCTCACTGGCTGCCAACTCAGGCGTGTGCATCGCCAACCTGTCGGACGTACAAGACGACTGCCGCGGTAACCACGACTGCCTGGATGCCGTGGCGGCGGCGGTGGGCGCGGCGGAATGGGCGCTGGATTGCTCCCGTTTTCGCCACCCTACTGACGACGAGCTTGCCGACGCTCAACTGGAGGGCTGGATTTACGTTCCCGAAGGAACCACACCAGTCCGATAGCCAAACCGGCACCCACCAGTTGCATCACGACAAATAGCGGTGCCGAGCCGGGATATATCCCGGCGAAGGTGTCCGAGAACATTCGGCCTACCGTAACCGCCGGGTTGGCGAAGCTGGTTGACGATGTGAAGAAATAGGCCGCCCCGATATACGCTCCCACCGACACCGCGGTCAACGCGCCACGGCTGCGCGGCATCAGGAATATCACTGCCAGCAAGCCCAGGGTGGCGATGACCTCTGCCAGCCACTGATCGGGGCCGCCGCGAACCTTGGTTGACCAGTTGACCGGCGGGAGGGCGAACATCAGGTTGGCGAGTATTGTTCCGGCGATGCCGCCGACTACCTGTGCCCCGACGTAGGCGACCCCCTCAACGACGCGGCGTTTCTGCAACACCACGTCGGCCAGCGTTACCGCTGGATTGAAATGGGCGCCCGACACCGGCCCGAAAGCCCAGATCAGCGCCATCAGCGCAAAGGCCGTGGCCACCGCGTTTTCGAACAGTTGCAGTCCAACGTCGCCAGGGCTGAGCCGCTGCGCTGCAATGCCGCTGCCCACCACCGCCATCAGCAGGAAGGCGGTGCCCACCACCTCCGCAACCAACCGCTGCGCTAGCGAGTGCATCCCCAGCCTGCCGCCGTCCCGATACGCTTGGGACAAACAAAAAGGGCGGAAAATCCGCCCTCGCGCGTCGCCCATCCGGGAGCAGTGTCGCCACAGCAATTCATAATGCAATGAGTCTAAACCCCGGGCAATCGGTGGTCAACCGTTGTCAATCCCCAGCTCAACTCCATAGAAGTGCAGCAGGCTGTTCACTGGGTTGCCCGCCATCTGGCCCAAACCGCACAGCGACGCCACGCCTACAATCTCTGACAAGTCTCGCAGATCCTGAACGTCCGACGCCTGCCCGTCGCCGGCGGCTATCCGCGCCAGGGCTTCGGCGATGCGCGGCGTTCCCTCACGACACGGGGTGCATTTGCCGCAGGACTCGGCGGCGTTGTACTCGGCCAGCCGCAGCGCCACCGCCACCGGTGACGCCCCGTCGTCGAACACCGTAATGCCGCCGGCTCCCATCACCACGCCACTGGCGTGCAACATCCCAGGGCGTAGGGGGACATCCAGTTCCGCCGCTGGGAGTATTCCGCTGGACGGTCCGCCCACCACCGCAAAACTCATTTGCCGGCCATCCGCTACCCCGCCGCCCACCTGTTCAATGGCCTGCCGCACCGTCGTTCCGATGGGAACTTCCGCCAACCCGGGCCGCCGCACCGCGCCGCTAAGCGATACCAGCCGCGTGCCCCGCGCCTCGTTCAGTCCGATGGATGCGAATCGTCGCACGCCTCCGGTCAGTATCGCGGGCACGTTGCACAGCGTTTCAGCGTTGTTGATTACCGTCGGCTCGCCGTACAGACCGGCGTCCGTGGGAAACGGCGGGCGCAGTCGCGGTTCCCGCCGCCGTCCCTCGATAGTATTCAGCAGGGTGGTTTCCTCGCCACACACGTAGCCGCCGGCGCCCCGGCGTACCTCGACCGCGCATTCGAACTTGCTGCCCAGGACGTTCGGGCCGAAGAGACCGGCATCTTGCGCGTCAGCCACCGCTGCGCCCAATCGTTCCGCCGACAGGTCGGCCCCCGCGTTGACGTAAACCACCACGTTGCCGGCGCCGGCGGCGTAGGCGGCAATTAACGCTCCCTCAATGATGCGGTGTGGGTTGCCCTCCATCAGGTGCCGGTCCTTGAAAACTCCTGGCTCACCTTCCTCGGCGTTGACCACCAGGTGGCGGCGAGCCGCGTCGACCCGTCGGGCCGCTTGCCACTTCCTCGCCGCCGGGAAATACGCGCCGCCCCGTCCCAGCAGCCCGGCGTCCAAAACCAGTTGGATGACCGCGTCCGGCGTCATGGACAGAGCCGTCGCCAAGCCTTGGTAGCCGCCCCCTGCCAGGCATTCGTCCAGCGAGCCGGGATTAACGCTCCCGATTCCTTCCATCAACGCGATGTGCTGGGAAGTGAAAAAAGCCTCAAGATCGGACGACGGACGCGCCCGGTCGCTGCTGCCATTGCCATCGGCCGCTGCGTCAACGATGTCGGACAGGTCGCCGTCGCCGCCAATCCGATCAAAGAACTGCATAGTTCCGTCGGGCCGCTCAACCGTCACCTGGGTGGCGGCAAAGCAGGCTCCATCGCAGCCGGCCGCAATCACCGCGACGTCGGACCGCCCGGATAACAATTCAGCCAGACGCCGGTACACCACATCCGCGCCCACCGCCTGGGTGCAATGACCCCATTGGACTGTCACCCTGGTTGGGTTGCCCAATCCGGCGATGCGGTCGCGGGCTTTTGTAGCCAACGCTTCCCAGGCAGTCTGGCAGTCAACCCCCGTCATTCCCTGGCCTCCCCGATGGCTTCCGTCAGACGGCCCGAGTCCATGCGTCCCAGCCAGCGCCCGTTTATGCTGACGGCCGGCGCGAGTCCGCAAAGGAAGGCGCAGGCGGTAGTGTTCACGTCGTGACTGCCCGCCTGGGCTTGGGCAACCTCACACAACTCATCGCTGCCGGCCAGCCAGCAGGCCAACCCGGTGCAAACGGTAACCGACAACGCTGGCGTCGGGTCGAGTCTAAGCTCAGAGTACGAGGT
Source organism: Dehalococcoidia bacterium (assembly GCA_965197635.1). Lineage (GTDB taxonomy): Bacteria > Chloroflexota > Dehalococcoidia > Lucifugimonadales > UBA3495 > Bin87. The sequence continues at coordinate 465,731 of CBDANN010000006.1, read as the reverse complement.
GGCCGCGCCGTACACCTCAGATGCGGGTACCCGCAGATGCCAGCCCACTACCTGTAAAGCCCATTCCGGCAGGTGGCCGTGCTCGTGTTGCAACAGGTGCAGAGCCGGCAACAGATTATTTCTGGCGCGGTCGGGGAACCTCTCGCGCAGGGTTCGCCGCAGCCCGGACTGCCGTTCCCGACGTTCCGAATCGGCAGTGCCGTCGCTGGCCGGATCCGCATTATCCCTGCGTCCGCGCCGTTGCGTTTTGTCGCCTGATGAACTCATGGCGGCGATTATATCAGGGCCTGCCCGCATCCGATGACGACGGCCGCGAGCACGGCGCCAGCGCGTTCAAATTGGCAACCGCCGGCCCGATAGCCTATACTGCCGCCTACAATCATCGCGTTGCCGATTGCGTGGCAGCGTTGGCACATCTTGCACGCAGCCCTGCTGCGGAGGTCAATATGGCATTGGGACTCAATAGCTATCGCCCCCTGGTCGGCGGCGTCTCTCACATGGTCAGCACCGGCCACTATCTCGCCACCGCGGCCGGCTATCGCATCCTGGAGCAGGGCGGGAACGCCATTGACGCCGGCGTGGCAGCGGGCATCGTCATCAACGTGACGTTGCCACAGTACACCAGTTTCGGCGGCGTCGCTCCCATTATCATCCACCATGCCGCCAGCGGAGACACCAAGGAGATCAGTGGGCTGGGTCGTTGGCCGGGCGAGGCGTCCACCGACTACTTCCACCGGGAGTTGGACGGCGATATGCCCCACGGCGTGATGCGCACCGTGACCCCCGCCGCACCCGACGCCTGGCTCACCGCGCTGAGCCGCTACGGAACCATGACCTTCGAACAGGTGGTCACGCCGGCCCTGGAACTGGCCGGCGGCGGCTTCCCCATTCCGGCCACCCTGCACCGCGCCCTGGTGGCTGGTCAAAGATCGAGCAGCGGCGACAACATCATCCTGGACGAGGGAGACACCAGCCAATGGACCAGCACCATGCAGATTTTCTATCCCAAGGGCAAGGCCCTGGGCGTGGGCGACCTGCTGGTGCAGACCGATCTGGCCCGTACCTTCCAGCGCATGATTGACGCCGAGCGCGCCGCCGGTGGACAGGGCCGGGAGTCCGCCATCAAGTCGGCGCGAGACCTGTTCTACAAGGGCGACATTGCCAAGGAGATGGTCGCATTCCACCGCAGCCAGGGCGGATGGCTATCGATGCAGGACCTGGCCGACTTCTCGGTGGGCGTGGACACTCCGCCCATGATTGACTACAAGGGTATCGACGTATACGCCTGCGGCCCCTGGTGCCAGGGGCCGATGAACCTCCACGCGCTGCGCATCCTGGAAGGCTGTGACCTGCATGGCATGGGGCACAATTCAGCCGACTACATCCACACCGTGCTGGAGGCGCTCAAACTCGCCTTCGCCGACCGCCACGCCTACTACGGCGACCCCGACTTTGTGGACGTGCCCATGGCCGGCCTGCTCTCCCGGGAATACGCCGACATTCGCCGCCGCGAGATCGATGCCTACCGCGCCAACCCCGAGATGCCCGACGCCGGCGACCCTTGGGCCCATCAGGCCGGCAGCGGCCGCGCCGCCCGCAAGCCGGAGGCGGTGGCTGGCCCGCTGTCCGCCGACACCTCGTACATCTGCGCGGTGGATCGCTGGGGCAACGCCTTCTCCGCCACGCCCAGCGACGGGTTCGGCGGCGCGCCCATTGTGCCCGGCCTGGGGTTCATGGCGTCCGCCCGCGGCTCGCAGAACTGGCTGGACGAGGATCATCCCAGCTGCCTCGCTCCCGGCAAGCGGCCGCGCCTCACGCCCAACCCGGCCATGGCCTTCAAGGGCGGCAAGCCCTGGCTGCCCTTCGGCACGCCGGGCGGCGACGTGCAGCCCCAGTCCATGGTGCAGCTGTTCCTCAACGTGGCCGAGTTCGGCATGAACGTGCAGCAGGCCATCGAACAGCCCCGCGCCTCCACCTGGAGCTTCCCCAACTCCTTCTGGCCCCACGCCTACCGGCCCGGCCTGGTGGGCGTCGAGTCCCGTATTGACCCGTCGGTGGTGGACGACCTCCGCAAGCGCGGCCACGACGTGGACGTGTGGAACGAGTGGACGCCGCGCATGGGCTCCCTCTGCGCCATCGAGATCGACCGGGAGCGCGGAGCGCTCTTCGGCGGCGCGGACCTGCGGCGGGACGGGTATGCCATGGGGCGGTGACCAGAGGTTGATTTTCGGTGGAAACGATGCCGGGGCGAATGATTATTCGCCCCTATGCTCCGCAGCTATGGAGGTTGCCGTTATGGTGACGAGAGCTGACCAGTCGGAGTTGCCGAAAGACGGCGCGATGCCCCAAGCCGAGGAGTTCGAGGTGCTGCTAGTGTCTGGCCCAGACGAACCCGGCTACAGTGTCTTTGTACCCGCCCTGCCCGGCTGCGCCACCGAAGGCGATGATTGGGATGAAGCCCTGTACATGGCCCAAGGCACCATCGAACTTTTTCTGGAAGCCGTTGGGCGTCTGCCGGTGAATGCGACCGACGAAAAGGAACGGTTGATACGGGATTGGGTGACCCAAGGCTACGTGGTGGGAACAGCCTACGTTTTCCACCGGCGGCGCAACCGCTTCAATTGATTTGCCCGATGGCACTGGCCAAGTTGAGTTTGCTCGGACATTATGGTATTTTCTGCGCCCTAGCAAATACGAACAGGTGGGCTAAATAAGCTTTCAAAAAGTTTATCACGAGATACGGGATCCGATCCACGTTTTCATAACCGTGGATACGGATGAACGTGACGTGATCGATTCCCGCCCCGTACAACGGTTGAGGCATATCCATCAACTAGCGATGGAGTATTTGGTATATCCAGGTGCAACACACAAACGGTTCGAACACGCATTGGGCGTGATGGAGCTGGCGTCCCAAGTCTATGACGTGATCACTCGGACTGATTTAGTTCATCCGTCGGTTCAGGATCTGTTTATTGAAAACGTATATCGTCAAGACAGTCGGATGTATTGGCGCAAGGTGCTTAGGATGGCTGCCCTTTGTCATGACATTGGACATTTACCATTCTCGCACGCGGCAGAGCACGAAGTCCTGCCAGAGAATATGACGCACGAGACCATCACGTATTCCTTGGTCATGAGTGGCGAGATGTCGTCGATCTGGGGACGAATGACGCCTAGCCCCAATGCCGAACATATCGCCAAACTTGCCGTGGGGAGAGAGAAATTCCCCGACCCAACCGTGCATTTTTCCGATTGGGAAGCCATATTGTCTGAAATCACCGTCGGTGACGCATTTGGGGTGGATCGCATGGACTATTTGCTGCGTGATTCTCTGCACGCCGGAGTGCAGTATGGAAAATTTGACCATCACCGCTTGGTTGATACGTTGAGGATCCTCCCCAAAAGCGAACATTCTGCCGAACCTGCTTTAGGTCTAGAGATGGGGGGATTACATTCGGCAGAAGCCATGCTGATGGCACGCTACTCCATGTTCGCACAATTATACTTGCATCCGGTTCGGCGTGCTTATGATTTCCATTTGATCGAATTTCTGAAAGAATGGCTTCCCGGGGGCAAGTTTCCTACTGACCTTGCAGAGTTCCTCGAATATACGGACATCGAAATTCTTGCTGCTATCGCGAGCGAATCAAGAGCAAATGATGAAACAGGTGGAGCTAAATCCCCAATCCACCGAGGAGATGAGTGTGTCGGCGTGCTGAAGGGATGAGAAAGTGCTCCCGGCTTCGGGGATAATGGTTTTTGAGAACGAAAACCACCCTGAAACGAGGAGCACCCAACGGATGCTACCACCTGAGCGCCCCGACCGCATCCACGTTGCCTTCGACGATCACCGACTGGTGGCCAATGCGGGGCTGCTTTTGCCCATCACCCTGGCCCATCATCTGGGGCTGGGAGAGCTGGTGGACCGCCACGTTGACCTGGGAAATGCGCCAGGTCGTGCCAACGCGGGAGACAAGGTGCTGACGCTGGTGGCATCGGCGTTGGCCGGCGGTGACTGCATTGACGACGCCGACGCGCTGCGCGCTGGCGAGACCGAGCAGGTGCTGGGCTGTACGGTGAAGGCGCCATCCACGCTGGGCACGTTTCTGCGGAGTTTCCGGTGGGGCCACGCGCGGCAGCTGGATCGGGTGAGCCGGGAGGCGCTGGCCCGAGCCTGGGCGGCTGGGGCCGGACCGGGCGATGATCCGCTGACCATTGATCTGGACTCTACCGTCTGTGAGACCTATGGTCTGGGCAAGGAGGGCGCGCGCCATCACGGCTACACCGGCCAGCGGGGCTATCACCCGCTCCTGGCCGTGGCCGAGGGTACCGGCGAGGTGCTGATGTGTCGATTGCGAAAGGGTCGGGCCAACACCGCCCGCGGCGCCGCCAACTTCCTGCGCGAGACGGTGAGCCGAGTGCGCTACGCCGGAGCCACCGGACCACTCACCGTGCGGGCGGACAGCGGCTTCTACACCCACGACATGGTGGCCGCCTGTCGCGACCAGAAGGTACGCTACTCCATCACCGTACGCCAGCACCCGAGCCTGCGGAACATCATCGAGGCCATACCTGAAGATGACTGGACGCCCATATCCTATTGGATGGATGGCGGCGCCGATGTGGCCGAAACCAGCTACACTCCCTTTGCCAGTGAGCCCGACGCGGTACCGGTGCGGCTCATCGTCCGACGGGTGAAACCCACGCCCGGCTCGCAACTGGCCCTGTTCGCCACCTACAGCTATCACGCTTTCATCACCGATAGAGAAGGCGACACCCTGTATCTGGAAGCTGACCATCGCCGCCACGCCGAGATCGAGAACGCCATCCGCGACCTCAAATACGGCGTGGGGCTCAACCACCTGCCATCGGGACGTTTTCCCGCCAACGCCGCCTGGCTGGCGGTGCAAGTCATGGCCCACAACCTGGCCCGCTGGACCACGCGCATCGGCCTGGGCGAGCCGGTGACCACCACCAAGACCCTCCGACGACGCTTCTTCTCTCTCGCCGGACGCATCACCCGCAAAGCCCGTCGCATCACCCTGCATCTGCCACAGGATTGGCCTTGGCGAAACCAATTCAGCAGCGCCCTGGCCAGACTGCGCGCCCTGCCACTCCCATCCTGACGCCGCCCTCGGCCTTTCACCTGTCTACGATGACGCACCACGCCTGGCCCAACCGCGCCAGGCTGGGCTCCTGACGGTCTCCGCCATCGGTCTGCGCTGAAAATCACTGCCAATGCCGCTACCACGGGTCATCAACATCCCCTTGGCACGGCATCCACGCCCCACATCGTCCATTTCATCGGCATCAGGTCCTCGCCATCCCGTTCCCTGACCCCTCATCTCTCTCAAATGCCGCACCGCCCTATCCCATCGGTGGATTCGGGTAAATGGGCCAAGCGTATCGCAGATAGGAATCATTATAGACAGGTATATTCAAAAAACCCTGTGGACGAAGCCCTAAATTTGGAACCGGGTCGGGTCATCAGCGAAGCGTTATCCGAACAATTTGGTGACGAAAATGTAATTCACGACCATTATGTACCCAGAGGAACATCATTTGACTTCCCAGTATTACAAGGTGGCCGAGTAGTTTCCTCTATCGATGCGTCAGCAGTGCTGAAAAACATCCCTGTTGCATCCATAGACTCTGTATTAGTTCATCCTGAAATACGGAACAGCGCTAGCGAATGGTTGCGGGTCAATAGGGACACTATTTTGACCGAAGGTGCCAGTTAGCGATGTCGGATAAGGAGTTGAAGCGATGCTAAGTGCGTTGGAACAACAAGCTCTCGTTGTGCAGACCGTCAAAGAACTGCGAGATAGGGGATCATGGGCTGGAGAAACTCACGTCCAAAAAACAGTGTACTTTCTCAAGCATATTCTGGAGGTGCCTCTGACCTACCAGTATGTGCTGTACAAGCATGGGCCTTACTCGTTCGATCTCCATCATGATGTTGGAGACATGAGAGCGCATAACTTCTTGACGTTGGAGTCCCGTCCGCCATATGGTCCTTCATTTACGCTCGGCCATATGGCCGATTTGCTGAGCAAGCGATATCACAACACCATTCAAAAATACGTCGATGCGGTGCGATTTTTGGCAACGCGGTTGTGTAACGCTGACGTGCGCGACATGGAGCGGTATGCAACCGCCCTATACGTCAACCTCGAAACCAATGGGCATCCCGGATCCCAGTTGTCTAGCAGGATCAACGAACTGAAGCCGCACATATCGTTGGAAAGTGCCAGAGACGCCTTGGCATTTACTGACCAGTTGAGAAGCGATGCACTAGAAGTTGAATTGATCGAGCATAGACCTTGAATGGATGATGCGGTTCGTCACAGTATCCATCCTGTCGTCTTGGCCTAGCCCTGCGCCAGCGGCCACCGGGAACGCCGCCGCTGCTGCTTTGCGCTCTGCACCCGGCAGGCGCTCAGTTCCACCTCGCCGGCGCTGTCCCGCACCTGTTGGATCGCCTCCATGAAGTTGGACGTTAGGATGCCGGCGGGCAGGGCGAAGAGGCCGATGCCCAACAAGGCGATAAAGCCGGCAATGACCCGCCCCACCAGCGTGCCCGGCACCACCTCCAGCGACGGCAGGGTGGTCAGGATCACCACCGATGCCCACAGCGACTCGCCGATGTCGCCGAACTGTTCGTGGTTCCCGTTGGGCAGGTTGGTTTCCGCCGAGTGCATCAGGTAGCCCGCCGCCAGCCAGAACACGCTGAGAGTCACCAGCACGCTGACCAGCTGGCTGGCCGAACGCAGCATGACGCGCCCCATCAGGCGCATCGCCGGGAACCGCCGGCCGGTCATTATGAGCCGGGAGATGAGGCGGAAGATGGGCAGCACCTCGACCTCGCCGAAGATGATCATCACCACCAGCGTCGGCCAGATCGCAATGAAGTCAATGATGGCCGCTGCGTTGGTGGTAGCGTAGCGCAGCCGGCTTTTCAAACCGCCTTGCCGGTAGTTGCGGTGCCAGACGATGCACCACAACCGTATCAAATATTCGGCGGCGAACACGCTGATGAAGAGAAACTCCAGCTTCGTGTTGCCAATGGCCAGGTTCACTGCGCTGAACAGCACCAGCCCGAAGATGGTGAAATCCACCACTCGCGCCGCGCCGCCGCTGTCCGCCTCCAACACGTGGAACACCGCGTGCTGGAGGCGGATGTAAGGATGGGTTTCGGGCAGCCGACATTGGAGCAGGGTTCCGCTGCCGGAGAGTATTCCCATGGGTTATCGCGCGCCGGTTTCAGGTGTCAGTTTGTCGTGGCGAGAATGACTGAAGGCATTGGCGGCAAGCTCGTCGCAACCAGGACCGTCGCCACGGTGGCGGGATTGCCACGTCGCTGCGCTCCTCGCAATGACGGGAGGGTTCCCTTGAGCAATACCGTTACATCGCCGTTCGCCCACCGTCGATCACCAACTCGCTGCCCGTCATAAAAGAGGCCTCATCGGAGGCCAGGAACAGTACGCCGTAGGCGATGTCCTCAGCCTGGCCCAGGCGACCAATCGGGGTTCGGTTCAGCCGGTCCTCGCGGCCGCCGGCGGCTAGCAAGTCGGCGGTCATGTCGGTTTCGATGGTGCCCGGATGGACGCTGTTGCAGCGGATGCCGTCGGCGGCGTGCTGGATGGCGGTGGACTTGGTGAACAGCCGCACCGCGCCCTTGGAGGCGGTGTAGGCCGATGAGATGTGGTTGCCCACCAGGCCGGCCACGCTGGAGATGTTCACGATGGAGCCGCCGCCGTTGCGCCGCAGTTCCGGTATGGCGGTCTTGGTGCCCAGGAACACGCCCTTGGCGTTCACCGACAGCGTGGTGTCCCAGTTCTCAATGGTGGTGTTTTCCACTCTCTCCGGCCGGTAGATGCCGGCGTTGTTCACCAGGATGTCCAGCTTGCCGAACCGTTCCACCGTGGCGGCGATGGCATCCTTCCAGGACTGCTCGTCAGTCACGTCCAGGTGGACGTACAGGCACGCGCCGCCCAGCTCATTGATTTCGGCCTCCACCTGGCGGCCCAGCTCATCCCGCAGGTCGCCGATGACCACCTTGCAGCCCTCTTGGGAGAACATCCTCGCCTCGGTTGCGCCCATACCCCGGGCGCCGCCGCTGATGAAAGCCACCTTGTTTTCCAGTCGCATTTTGTAATTACCTCTTATGGTTGTTGCAGACGGCTGAGTTCGGCCCTCAGCCGCGTGATTTCGGCTTCGGCTGCTAATCGGGCTGCCTCGCTCTCGCGGCGGGCTGCCTCGCTCTCCTGATGGGTGCGTAGGTATTCCCCGGTAGTCAAGTCGTAGAGCCGCAGTTCCAGTGCCGGGGTTACACAGATTTCCAAATCCAGTACGGCGCTGTAGCAGCGCAGGATTCCGGCGTTGTCGGTGGTGAGGGATTGTTCATGGTAAGTCGTCCCGTCCAGCGTTTCCGTGACCAGGGCCGGCGTAAAGTAGTTTCCAGTAGGGTCGAAGCGCACGTATTCCTTGACGCCCATCGCGGCATAAATGTCCCGCTTTTCGGTGGCATCCCTTCGCCAGGTGGAGGAAGAAGCGATCTCCATGACGAAGTCCGGCGCTCTGCCTTCGCGCCAGACCAGCCACGAATCCCGGGGATGGGTTCCCGTTGCCCCAAATACGACGAAAACATCCGGCGCCACGCGAATGTCGTTCCGGTTCATCCGATAGTAGATCAGCATATCGCCGGCGACATAAACGTCGTCGCGCTCGCGGTAGCGGACGCGCAGCGTGGAGACGGTATCAGTCAGGGGAGTGTACTGCCATTCGGATTCGGCCATGGGTTCGCCGTCGGAGGATGGGTAGTCGATGGTGAGATCATCGACCTCATCCTCGTATGGGACCTGTGGCCTCGCGGTATTGCTTACCATAGACTTTGCTCCCAATGTCCCCGGCGGAATGAGAGAACGGGCTGCCGGCGATGACCAATTCGCACCGACATTATAGGCGAGGTCGGCAGCGTGTGCCCAAGGCGATAGCGCCCGCCAGTAAGGCTAGCACGCCAACATCCGCGTCATTCACCTGAGCGGCGCGAAACAGGCTGCAACCGCCGCCCCTGGGCGTTTCCGTTTCGAGCATTGGTTCCGGTTCCCAACCGGCGCCCAACGCGACGATATCGTGAAAGGCTCGCCATGTCGGCGCTGTGCCGGCGCAGAGGCCGGTTTCTCCGTTGCGGACGTACACAATGTACTTGCTGCCTTCCTTGAATTCGTACCCGCATGACGCTCCCATGCGCGCCGTTTTGACGGTAAGGGTATTCTGCCGCGACCCCTTCCAAACCTGGCTGACTTCGAACTCGACGGTGACTGGGTCGAGCCCGGACCACAAGAACGGGATTTTGCGGCGCCCTTTCACCGAGGTCGCCTCTCCAGCAAACACCGAATCGGCTCGGTCAAAGCGTTCAGCTTGAGTGAACCGCACGCACGAACAGGCGCGAACTGGCTCGGCCGGCGCCTGCAGCGCCAGCAGAGACAACGCCAGTCCCGCCGCGACTAACGCGGCCAGGACGAAGCACCGCATGGGAACGCTCCTTACTGCGCGAACAGCCCGCCGTCAATCACCAGTTCGCTGCCCGTCATGAACGATGACTCGTCGGAGGCGAGGAACAGCACGCCCCAGGCCACGTCCTCCGCCTGCCCGACCCGGCCGATGGGCGTCCGGTCCAGCGACGCCTGCCGCGCCGCGTCGTCCCGCAGCAGCGTCGGTGTGGTCATCGGTGTCTCGATGATGCCGGGATGGACCGAGTTGCAGCGGATGCCCTCAGTGGCGTACTGGATGGCGGTGGACTTGGTGAACAGCCGCACGGCGCCCTTGGTGGCCCCGTAGGCCGGCGCGCGCCAGCTACCGACCAGCCCGGCCACGCTGGAGATATTGATTATGGAGCCGCCGCCGGCCTTCCGCATTTCTGGGATGGCGGCCTTGGTTCCGAGGAACACGCCCTTGGCGTTGATGTCGAAGATGTTGTCCCACAACTCTTCGGTGGTGTCCTCAATGCCCACCTGCCGGTAGATGCCGGCGTTGTTCACCAGGATGTCCAGTTTGCCGAACCGCTCCACGACGGTGTTGACGGCGGCGTTCCAGTCGTCCTCGCTGGTGACGTCCAGGCGGACGAAGACGCACTCGCCGCCGGTCTCGTTGATTTCGGCTTCCAGTTGCCGGCCCTCATCCTCCAGCACGTCGGCGATGACGACCTTGCAACCCTCCCCGGCGAAGAGCCGGGCTTCGGCGGCGCCCTGGCCTCGGGACCCGCCGCTGATTAGGGCAACCTTGTTTTCCAAACGCATGGCAAACACCTCGAATGTGGCCGCTCCGTCGGCGGCGAACGTTGGCTACATGATAGGATATCTACGGTTCGGTACGATTGTAGCCGAGCATTATCGGCAGTCAAGCGCGGCGCGATCCGGCTCCGCTGTCGTCATGATGTGGGCGCCGGACTGGCGCCGGGTTCACTGGGCATAGCCTCGCCAATGGCCCACCCGGTCGGATGCGTGATGTGCAAAACGCGACCGGCCGGCCTGAACCAACCCAAACCTGCCGGCCACTATTGCGGCAACTGCCTGAAAGAGGAACGGACAAGATAGCAACGCCCGCAACATCAACCGGCCGCAGCGAGGTAAACAAAGCATGGTTCATGGCCGTGCTCGCGCTCACCGTGTATGCCACCATCAGCGCGATCCTGATCGTCCTGCCGCTGCTGGTCGAAATAGCGACCGACCTGGAAATCTCGGTGGCCGTCGCGGGGCAGTTGGCTACCGCTACGTTTGTGGGTTGGGCAATTATGGGGATCTGCGGCGGTCCCCGGTCTGACTCGTTTGGCCGCCGGCCGGTGGCCCTGGTGTGTTTGGGCGTTCTTTCGATATCGGTCCTGGCGTCTGCGTTCGCGCCCAATCTGGAAATTATGCTGGCGTTGCGGGCTTTGACCGGCCTGGGAGGGCGCGCGCTACCACCAAATATTGTTGAGGCGGTATCCGACGTCATCTCCCCCCGCCAAGCGGGCCCAGGCGGTGGGCTCCCGACTCGCAATCCAGGGTCTGGCTTCAGCCATCACAGTGCCGTTTGTAGCCGTGCTTGCGAACCTGGATGGGTGGCAACTCGCCTTCACCGTCAACGGCTTGATGCTGGTCATCGGGCTTCTGGCAAACTGGCTCTGGCTGCCCAAGGACCAGGGGGAGCGAGTTCGCAATTGGGAATTTTTCTCCAGGTACCGCTCGCTGGTGTCAATGCGATTTTTCCGCGTGGCGGTGGCGGTCAATCTGATACAACGCATCGCATTCTGGGGGACGATCAGCTTTTTCGCCGCCTACCTGATACATACCTACGACTTGAGTATAGGTTTTGTGGCTCTGCCCCTGGCGATCTCTGCTATTGGGCAGATGGTCGGAAGCTATTCGGCTTCGTTCGTGGCAAACCGGAGGTACCGGGCGGCGTTCATCGCTGCCACCACGGCGGCCGGGGGAGTCTGCGGTTTCCTGTTCTTCACCGTGGACCTCGGACTCTGGGCGTCGGTGGGCGTGGCGGCGGTTGGAACGGGCTTGCTAAGCACGACGTTTCCGATTCTGGTCTCCGCCAGCACTGAGTATTCGGGAGAATCCAAGGCCACGGGAGTCGGTCTTATGGGTTTCAGCAACCAGGCCGGTGGAGCACTGGGCGCTGGGATCGCCAGAGCGTTGCTGGCGAGCACCGGTTATGTGGGAATAGGCTATATGTGCCTCGGCGTTACGATAGTCAGCACGCTGATGACCGGCCTCTTCGGCCGGCAGTTCAGGGAGACCGCAGGTCAAAGCAAGGGGTAGACAGGCGGCAGCGGTCCTGGATGTCCCACGCGGCGGTTATACGCCCGGCGGAAGGGGGGCGTCGCGGCCCACTCACCGGAAGCGTCCACGAGCCGCGCTGCTGTAAAATAGGCTATGCTCACGATGCTGCGCGTGCCCGGCGTGTCGTACCCAACGCTTTCAATTGCGCGAAGCAATGTCATGTGGTTGTTGGGTCTGCTGACGTTGCTGGTCTCATTGGCCGCATGCGGGTCCGGCGAGCCCGCGTCGGACTTCACGCTGACCACCTTTGGAGGGGAGAAGTTTCACCTTTCGGAGCAGCGCGGCCAGGTGGTTGTCATCAACTTCTGGTATCCCTCCTGCCCGCCCTGCCGGGATGAGATGCCGGCCTTCCAGGAGGTCTGGGAGGAATACCGGGGACGCAACGTGCGCTTTATTGGTCTTTTCGTGCCTCAGGGTTTTGATACCGAGGTTGAGGCGCGGCAGTTTGTTGACGAGCTGGGGCTGACCTTCGATTTCGCCACCGACGTACGTGCGCGGGTGGCCCGGGAATACGCGGTGCAGTATTTCCCGACCACGTACTTCATCGACCAGGCCGGCCACGTTCACATCATGGAAATCAGCCGCATGGACTACGACCGCCTGACCGATATTCTGGACGATCTGTTGTGACAAGCAACCCCTGATATGCCGGTACTGGACGTCATCCTGCTCATCATCCGGTGGGCGCACGCACTGGCCGCCGTCACCTGGATCGGCGGCAGCCTATTCATGCTGCTGGCGGCCCGGCCGGCCCTGCGCTCCGCCGACAGTGCTGGATTGGTAGGGCGGGCCATGGCGGTCGAGTTTCGCCCCATAGTAGCCACCGCCATTGCCGTTTTGATCGTAAGCGGCGTGATACTGACCGTGGACCGGCTCACGTCCGACGCCGCCGGCATCGCCTACACCATCGTACTGGTCGCCAAAATCCTGCTGGCGGTGTACGCTTTCGGCATCGCTTGGCTGCTGCCCCGGCGCCGGGGTCATCGAGCGGGCAGCGTCAGCGGGGTACTCAGTGGCCCGGCGGCGTTGACCGTCGTCGGAGTTGTTGTAATCGGGCTGGCCGACGTGCTGGCCTGGCTATTCGAACGAGGACTGATTGGCTGATGAATACCGACCTCATGGACATCATCGCGTGTCCCGTCTGCAGGGGTCCTCTGACCCTGCACGCGGACACCGTCGCGCTTGACGACGCCCTTGACGCCGGCGAGGTTCTCACTGGCACCTTGACCTGCGCTCCCTGCGCTGAGGTCTATCCGATCACCGACGGCATACCCAACCTGCTGCCGCCCGATTTGCGGGACGCCGAGGCCGCGGCGAGACGCTGATATGCTACGATGGCGCCGGTTTTGGAGGTGCCCTATGACCATAGATTTGGAAGAGCAGTACCGTGACCAAGCGGTCAACGGCAAGTACCGCAAACTGTACGAATACCTGTGTGGCCTGGCGGAATCCGAGTGGAGTGCCTCTTTCGCCGAGATCGAAGCCATCATCGGGTTCAAATTGCCCCCAGAGGCGCGCAAGTACCAACCGTGGTGGTTGGACAGTGGGTTTGGGCACGTCAGGGCCTGGCTCGCCGCCGGATGGAAAACGGCGGAGGTTGATATCGACGCCGAGACCGCCCGGTTCTGGCGGAAGGATTCACCGGCCGCCCGCCGGCGCACTCTCGATGAAATTTGGCCGGCTCGCTCTGTCGGGCCTTGGCCGGAAGGTTTGAGCCTCCGGCGCGAAGACCTTTACCGGGATGAAATCTGACTCGCTGATGTTTGTCGACACCAACGTCCTGGTAAATGCACGATTTGCTGAAGCTGCGCACCACCTCCGCGCCCGGGGCAGACTGGAGCGTGCATCACTTGACGACGAACCGTTGCGAATCAGTCGGCAGATTATACGTGAGTACCTCGCCACGGTTACTCGCCCTCAAACTTGGTCGGTTCCCTTAACTCGCGACCAGGCGCTGTATGACGTGGACCGGATGCTCACCACTTATGAGGTACTCGAGGATGGGCCGGAAGTAACCACCTGGCTGCTCGCGCTGCTCCAGGAAATACCGGCGGGCGGGCGGCAGATTCACGACGCCAACATCGTCGCCACCATGTTGGCCCACGGTGAGCGCCGGCTGCTGATCTTCAACACGGCGGACTTTCGCCGTTTCGGGGATCATATCGATTTGGTTGACAATTAGTGCGCCGCGGCCCGCGAGCGCTATTCCGTCCATTCTTCTGCATGTGGGCGCAGGTTCTGCATCTCCAGCATGAAATCGCGTTCAGATTGTGGGCTTGGTTTGGTCTGGCCGGCGTCTGACGCGGCGGTCATCCCGTGTTGATAGCCTTTGGCGTATCCTTCGGAGTACCCCTCACTCCTTCCCAACTGGTACACGCGGACGTAGCGATTGTGGGTTTCGGTCATGTTTGCACCTCGTTTCGTGGGTCATCATGGGCCTGGTTAAATTTTTACGAACGAGACGCGGCTTCGGATGCTAACCGTTGGTCATGTGGTCTGAGCTTGGATGGGCAACGCCAACCTATGCCCACGATATGTTGAACCTACAGCGCATCGTGCGTGGCGATGAGGGGGGTCAGCACGCTAACGCCCAACCGGCTGGGTTTCCGCATTCAGCAGGCGGAGTATAGATTCCGCGATGCTGTCGTCCAGCGAGTTTTGCCTGAAGTTTTCGGACGCTGCCTTGAAATTGACGGCTGCTTCGTTGAGGTTCATGGAAGTATCGGCGAGATTGTCAGCGGCAGCGTTTGAGACTTCCGCAAAGTCCACGGCGACCGTCGCTGCCGCTGCGCTGGCCTTTTCGAGGTTTTCCACCGTCCTCCGTAGCGAAGGATAAAGGGACACCATTAAAACGATAAAGACAACGGCGGCGGCAGTCGTCGTCGCCAGCGCGGCAATAGCGGCGATGTTTCTGACTCGCCGGATGGTCCTATCGGTATCCGGCGGCGATTGGATAGCCGGTCGCTCGGTCATGGTGTCCTCCCAAGCAGGGATCTTAATATGGCCAGGGGCGGGTTTCACACCCGCCCCTGCATCGTCCGGCGTTGGGCTGTTGATCAGCCGCCGGTCAGGGTAGCCACCACTTCAGTAGCCAGGCCCTCGGCCCGCTCCCGCAAGGCCGGACGGTCCAGGTTCTCGATGGGATGCGCCGTGAAAATGGTCGGGTAGTCTTCTGCGCCCCACATCTTCGCCATGGCGTTGGCGGTGGGGATGAAGCGGTCGGTGCAAATGGTGGCGGAGGGGAGGCCAGCCTTTTCAACGTGGATTCCGTCGTGCACACTGCACGCGCTGCAGCTCCCTCAATCGCCGATGGCGACCACCACCGAGTCCACGTTTGCAACCAATTCCTGCAATTCCTGAGGGTCGGCCGGCCGCGACGCGCTGGGCTTGCGAAGCCAGCGCACCTCGCGGATTTCGTAGCGGTTGCGCAGCACCTCGGCCAACTCTTCCAGCAGCACGTCGGCGTTGCGCTTGCTGTCGTCAATCAGACCGACGCGGGTGCCGGCCAGCGAGGGCAGGCGCGGAGCGCCGTCAAAAGGCGCGATGATCGGTTCGGTGACTGGATTGACCAGCCGGTATTCCTGGGTAGTCACGTTTTCCCTCCCGTTGTTTGTCGTTAGGGTAACACCACTTTCTTGGTAACAGCGGTGGAGCCAATTTTCGGCCCCCAGCTGGGTATCACCGAGGCCATGTTGGACTCCTCGCCGCCGGCGAATACTACCAGAATATCCTCCGGTTCGGGAATCAGCGGCACCATCGTGGCCTCGTCGCCCGGTTCCACGTCGCCGCGCAGCACCAGGCCGCGCTTCAGATCGGCCACGGAGCGCTGGATGTTGGCGTGCAGATACTCCCGGACGCCGGCCTTGGTCCAGTCGCGCCACAGGTTGCTGTTGCCGGCGAAAGTGACCACTATCTGCCCCTGGCGGATGCCCACGGAAACGTCGCCGACGGAGCCGGAGGTGGACATGGACGTACCCAATGATGATGCGACGTCGGCCATGGCGTACAGGATGGCCTCGGGACGGCCCACGGCGCGAATCTGGCGCGGGCTCTCGCCGGCGAATACCGTGACGGTGTTGTCCGATGCGGCAAAGCCACGCTCCACGTGCAGCGGTGTCCAGTGGGTTTCACCCTCGGCTTCGGCGATGCAGTAGGTGTACTTGCCGGGATGGCCGATGACGCTTCGGTCGAACAGGCCAGGAATGGCCGCGCAGGCGTTCATCAGGATGAGCCGTATGGCCCGCCCGATAGTGCCGTTGGCCCGGTTGCCGGGGCCGAACAGGTTGTTGCGGCTGTTCAGCCCGATTTGCTCGCGGATCGGTCCATTGACGATGCACAGCACCGCCGCGCCGCCCATGCTGGAGGATGGCCCGACCAGGTTGAACACCGGGTCCAGCATGGCCTCCGTGGCGGCCAGCACGACCGGGAAATACTCGGGCAGGCATCCGGCCATGACCGCGTTGGCCGCCGCCTTTTCCACGTTGATGACACGGCGGCGTTCCGGCAGCTCGCCGATAACATCGTCGGGAGACCGGCCGGAGTAGCCGATGAACTCGGCCACCCGCGCCGTGGTGGGTGGAACTACGGGCAAGCCATCGCTCCAGCCCAGCTCGTAACCGCGTTCAATGGCGGAGAGGGCGTCGTCCCAGGTGGTGGTGGTAATGTCGGTGAGAGTGGTGGTCACGTTTGATTGCCTCGAAGGGTTTGATTCAGAATTGACGAAACCTCTCACGGGTTCGCTGTCGCCAGTGTACACGAACCAGAACAAGTTCAGTCACAGTGATGGTTTAATCGGGCCAAAGCCTTGTCCAATCGGCGGACGTCGAATTCTGCTTTGATGGTTTCCGAATCTGTATCTGTCCAGACAGTCAGAGTGTCTACCCGTTGGTAGCGGTTTATGTATCCTGCGTCGTCTCCTACGTAAGCGCTCGGCAGAGACCGATTGCGGTGAGTCATCTCCTGAGAGAAAATCTGCCAGTTTTCGAACTGTACTGTGCCGTCGCCATAACGCACTTGGACTGGGTGGCTAGTACTATGCAATGACCCGTCGGATTGCTTGACTTTGAAAGCGTCGTCCGCAACTGTCGGACGGCGTTTCCCCCAATCGAACGTCACTGCTTTTTCTTTGTTGGCGCGACACCAGATTTGGACGTAAACGTCCTCCGCACCTTCAGCATATAGTATGATGCTGTATCCAGGTTTGCCCGAGCGACTTTCCCATTCATCGTAGTACCACTTACCGTGCGCGCCTGGTAACCTGTTCCCGACAGTGTTCCGGGTTTTCTGACAGCGCATAGTCGAGATTGCGGACGTCGAATTCCGCTTTCAACGTACTTGTCGCCGTGTTAGCCCAAACAATCAGCGTATCCGCTTGACGCAATTCCTCGATAAAACCCGGATGAGCACCCCTAGCATATGCCTGTCTAATGCGGGAGTAATTGTTAGTTGACCACCACCAAGTTTCCTGTTGTGTCTCACCGTCGTCAAAGCGAACATCAACCGAGTGACCAGTGACGTATATTTCTCCCGATTCTTCTTTCAATTCTTTACCGCTCGCGGAAATTCTGTTGCTGCCCCAATTAACGCCCGCCCAAGCGTAACCATCGGGACGACAATATAAGCGGAGACGGACGCTGTAAGACCCGTTGCTACGTACGAAAACTTCGTAAAAGGTTTCGCCGGAACGGCTATCCCACTCATCCTGTCGCCACTTTCCAAAGGGATTGGGCGTCGGCGTGGGTCGAGGCGTGTTGGTGGGACGCGGCGTAGTCGTAGGCTTTGGGGTGTTGGTCGGCGCCGGCGTCGGGGTGAACGTTGGGTACGGTGTGTAGGTGGGAAGCGGTGTGTACGTAGGCAACGGCGTGTAGGTGGGCAGCGGGGTTGCAGTAGCGGTCGGCGCCGGCGTATCCGTGGGAACCGGCCTTGTGGCCGTTGGGGTAGAGACTACGACTGCCTGTGCCGAAGAAGCAGCCTGCGTTGGCGTTGCGGTAGGTATGGTTTCCGTGGTGCAGCCGAGGGCCAATAGAGCAATGCTGAAGGCGATGGCAAATTTAGCAATCGAATTGTCCGCCATTATCATTCCTCTACAGGTACAGGCTGCCGAGTCGTCTCGGCGGCCCGTGTATAATAGCGGCGATGACGCAGTTCGTGAAGTGAGGCCATCCATGACCACTGCTAGGCCCCGACTCCACATCAGTCCGCCGTCTGTCCTGGTCGACGGCGACCCCAGACCCAGGCTGTTCTCTGACCGAGAATATCAAGCCATGGTGGACGCCGGCATTGTCACCGCTGACGAGTTGGCGGAACTTTGGGACGTAAAATGGCGGCGGTTCACCAACGCCGAGTACCACGCCATGGACGATGCCGGCGTTTTCGCCCCCGACGAGCGAGTCCAGTTGATAGCGGGGGAGATAGTCACAATGTCGCCCATGGGAAGCCGCCACGCCGCCGCCGTCAACTGGACCACCGGAGCGTTCTACGCATCGGAACGGCTGACCGGTCGCGCTATAGTGTGGGTGCAATGCCCACTGGTCATACCCGACTTTTCCGAACCCGAACCGGACTTGGCGCTGCTGCGTCCCCGCGACGATGGCTACGCCCGGGCCCACCCACGCCCGGAGGATGTTCTCCTGTTGGTGGAAGTGGCGGATTCTACCCTTGCCTACGACCGACGGGTCAAACTCCCGCTCTATGCCGCCGCCGGCATCCCCGAGTCCTGGCTGATGGACCTGCGAAACGACGTAATCGAGTCCCACACCGACCCGGCGCTCGACCGCTATCGCACCGTGCGGCGTTACCGCCCGGGCGACTTCATTGCTCCGGCCGCGTTAGCCGAATTGAGCGTCCCGGTATCGCAAATTATCCCTGCGCGCGAGTAGCGTTAACGACAAGGGCGGCCCGCCGTCGCAGACCGCCCCCGTTGCCTCGGTTGCTGTAACTGCGCCGGGAACTACGCCCGCGCGTACTTGGAGAAGCTGCGGAGCTCCCGCGGCGGGTCCATATGGCTGCCCCGGATGGTGTAGGAAACCTCGGACACGTACACGGCGCCGGTGCTGTCCACGGCGATGCCGTGGGGCGCGATGAACTGGCCGGGGCCTTCGCCTTCCTCAGAGGAACCGAACATGCAGACCCGGTTGCCGTCGCGGTCGTAGATGGTGACGCGGTGGCCCAGGCCCGGCGCGTCGTCCACGCCGCCCATGCCGTTCAGCTCGCCCACGTAGATGTGGCCCTGCCAGTACACCATGGAGTCGGGACGATGGATGTTGCTCCACATTTCCAGGAAGTTGCCGTCGGTGTCGAACAGCTGGATGCGGTGGCATTCCCGGTCCACTACGAACACGCGCTCATCCTCGTCGAAGGCGATGTTGTGGGGTCGGATGAACTGGCCGGCGTCAATGCCCGGCTCGCCCCAGGAGAACTTGTGCTGCCCCTCCGGGCTGTACACGTGGATGCGCGAGTTGCCGTAGCCGTCGGAGATGTAGATATCGCCGTTGCTGGGGCGGATGGCCGCCGAGGTGGGCCGGTTGAAGGGCTGGCCGCTCCAACGGGGGGATGGGTGGTTCTTCTCGCCGATTTCCATCAGCTTTTCGCCGGTGACGCTGAACTTCTGGATGGTATGGATGCCGTCGTCGGCGGCCAGCAGGGTGTCGTCCGCCGCGCTGTAATACAGGCCGTGGGTGCGGTTCTCGCTGAAATGGCCCTGGCCGAAGGACCGCTCAAAGTTGCCGTCCTTGTCGAAGACCATGATGGGATGCTCGCCGCGGGTCAGAATGAACACCCGGTCGTCGCCGTCAACGGCCACGCCGGGGCATTCCAGCAGGCGCATCCCTTCCGGCAGCTTAATCCAGTCTGCCACGAACGTGTACTGAAAATCGCCTTCACCGTAAACTTCAGGCATGATTGCTTCTCCTTGCGGATGTGCATTGTGGGTTGATGTGTCGGGGGTATCTTACTTGCCCCTGCACTACTGGGCAATACATCCGCCGTCGATGACCAACTCGGCTCCCGTTACAAAGGACGCCTCGTCAGAGGCCAGGTAGAGGACGCCGTAGGCCACCTCGATGGGATGCGCCCGCCGGCCCAGCGGAACCAGCGCCAAGCGCTGCGCCGCCACTTCGGGGTCGTCGTAGGTAGACGCCGACATCGGTGTCATTATCGGGCCGGGATGCACCGAGTTGCAGCGGATACCCTCCCGAGCGTACTGGATCGCCGTGGCTTTGGTGAACAGGCGCACTGCGCCCTTGGAAGCATTGTAGGGGTGCGAGCGCGACCAGGCTCCCGACAGGCCGGCGATGGACGATATGTTGATGATGGAACCTCCGCCGGCGCGCCGCATGGCCGGTATGGCCGCCTTGGTGCCCAGGAAGACGCCCTTGGAATTGACTTCCATCACCCGGTCCCATTGCTCTTCACTGGTATCTTCCAGCGATATGTTGCGCGCGCCGCCTTCAACAGAGATGCTGATGCCAGCGTTGTTCACCAGAGCGTCCAGCCGGCCATAGCGCTCCCCGGCCAGGGCGACGATGGCCTGCCAGTCGAACCCACTGGTGACGTCCAGGTGGGCGTAGGCGCAGTCCAGTCCGGCGGCCCGGCAATCGTCCTCAACTTGTTGCCCCAGGTCATCCAGGATGTCTCCGAAGACGACTTTCGCTCCTTCTTTGGCGAAGAGGTTGACTTCCTCGGCGCCCATGCCGCGGGCGCCGCCGCTGATGATGGCTACCTTGCCGTCCATTCGGCCCATGATTTCCCCCTTTGCGAACCGGCGGGTTACGTCGCCGGCAGGTTTTCGTCGATGATGGCTTGCAATTGACCAACCAACGGCGGAAGGTGCTCTTGGATGACGCGCCACAACTCATCGAAGTCCACGGTGTCATAGTTGTGAATGAGTACGTTGCGGAGGTCGGTCGTGTCCTGCCAGGGAACGTGCGGGTAGCGTTCTCGAAACTCGTTAGGAACCCGTCTGGCGGCCTCTCCCAGGACTTCCATTAGCCTGGTCAGCGCCAGTTCAAGCATCCGGTCCAGGTCCAAATCCACCCGGCCTCGCCCTTCTGCCAGTTCCATGGCTTCTCTGCCGTGGTCGCACATCTGCTGCACGGCCACCATGGGGTCACGGCGCGACATAGATTTCCTCCGCCTCGTCCAGCACTTCCTGCCGGAAGTACGGGCTGAGGGATGCCGCGGTGTGCATGTCCACCTCCCGGCCCAGCATTGCCGTCAACTCCCGCCGCATCTGGAAGAAGACGAACCCCGCCGCGTAGCCCGGCTCAAACTCTACCAGAATATCCACGTCGCTCTCGGGCCTGAAGTCGTCGCGGATGACCGAGCCGAACAGTGCCATGCGGCGCACCCGGTTGCGCCGGCAGAACTCGGCGATCTTTGCTCGGGGTATGTCGATGCGCGCGCTCATCCTGGACCCTGTTGTAAATGCTGTTATCGTGACGCTTTGTTGAAAACCTGCAACAGCCTCGGCAGCGTTGACAGCAGACGAACTATCGCCAGATAATCACCTTGGCGGAGGTAGCGGGCATGGAAAGCGCACTGGCTGGTAACACACTTGAAATCGCTATTATCGGCGGCCTGATCGCCATTATAGTAGCCTTCATCACCATTGGCAGCATAGCCGTCTTCCGTTTGGGCAGTAAAGTTGACCGGCTTGCCGAGAAGCTGGCTGAAACTGACGCATCCCTCACCGAGAAAATCAACCAGTCCCACAACGAACTCGTTGCGAAAATCAACCAGTCCCCCAACGAACTCGTTGCGAAAATCAACCAGTCCCACAACGAACTCGTTGAGAGAATGGAACGGATGCGCCAAGACTTAATCCGGCAAATGGAACAGATGAAGGTCGAAATCGTGGCTGCCCTGGTGAACCACAGCCAACACCGCCCCACCTCCAGTAGCTCCGACCGATCCGACAGCTCGTGAGCCGGAACCTACTCCCGCCGACAACTGATCCTACGCCGCGTTGTTGTCGTCCAAAATCAACCAGTCCCACAACGAACTCGTTGAGAGAATGGAACGGATGCGCCAAGACTTAATCCGGCAAATGGAACAGATGAAGGTCGAAATCGTGGCTGCCCTGGTGAACCACAGCCATCCCGGCGATGGCGAGCCACCCGTGTTCACCGCCCCACCTCCAGTAGCTCCGACCGATCCGACAGCTCGTGAGCCGGAACCTACTCCCGCCGACAACTGATCCTACGCCGCGTTGTTGTCGTCCATGAACATGCCGACCACGTTCCCCTCGGTGTCGCGGAAGTTGGCGAACCAACCCACGCCGGGCACCGCCGTCCGTGGCGTGACGATTTCGCAGCCCGCCGCCGACACCTTGGCTACGTAGGCATCCAGATCGTCCACTCCGATCACCACCAGCGTCCCGCCGGCATTGACCGCCGACCCTCGGGCGATAAGCGCCCCGCCGATGCCGTAGGGTTCATCGTTCCCACCGGTATCCTGCAGGTAGTATTCCTCCGGCCCGTCCCAGTTGCTGGATTTCCAACCGAACACGTCGCCGTAGAACTTGTTGGCGCGGTCAGCGTCGTCAAAGGGCAGCTCGAAATGCACAATCTTGGGCATTGTTCCTCCGTATTCCGTAGGCGTACTGTAGTGTTCCAGTTTAGGCGGATTTCGGGGCAGGTTGCCATTCCTCCGCCAGCAACGCATACAACAGTGTATCCCACCAACGGCCTTTGAAGTATTCGTTCCGTCGCAACCGCCCTTCGCGCTGAAACCCCAACCGTTCCAGCACCCGGGCCGAAGCGACGTTGTCGGCAATGCACCAGGACGAGATGCGCTGCACACGCAGTTCCCGGAACCCGAAGTCGACGACGGCGCGGGCCGCCTCCGTAGCGTACCGCTGGCCCCAACAATCGGGCGACAACTCATAGCCGATGTCCGCCTCCCAGTCGTTATCCGGTTTGCGTCGTATGCCGCAGTTGCCGATGAGACGGCCATCCTCACGCCGGACTATGGCAAGCTGAAAGCGGTGCCGGGGCTGCTCCGTTTGCCATTCCCGGAACATTGCCACGAACGCCCGAACGTCGGCCTCGGTGCGGTCATGCCACGGATAGTAACGAAGATAACGAGGGTCGCGCTGGTAATCCAGCACGGCCCTCCAGTCGCCCGCTGCGAATTCTCGCAGCAGCAATCGTTCGGTGGAGATTTGCATCCGCCTACCTGCTAGGCAATGGCTGAGGAGCCCTCCCCTTTCAGGTAATCGGCAGTGCGCAAGGCCAGGGCCTGTATCGTGGTGGTGGGGTTGATGCAGGCTCCGGTGGTGAAGATGCTGCCGTCGATGATGAACAGGTTGGGCACGTCGTGGGCGCGGCCCCAGCGGTCCACTACCGAGCGGTCGGGGTCGGCGCCCATACGAGCGGTGCCCAGCAGGTGCCAGCCCGCGTTGCGCCGCAACCGCGAGGAGACAATTTTCCTGGCTCCGGCGGCCTCCAGCACTTCGGTGGCCCGAGCGATGCCGTGATCCAAAATGGCCCAGGTGTTGTCGCTGACGGTGTAGTCGATCTTGGGCGCGGGGATGCCATGAGCGTCGGTAAGTGTTGGGTCCAGAGTGACCCGGTTGTGCTCTTCGGGCAGGTCTTCGGTCATTATGACAATGCCCATCTGGTGGCGGAACCGCTCCGCGAAATCGCGGTGGTGTCCCTCGCCCCAGGTTACGGTCTCACCAACCAGGCCGCCCAGCGCGACCTGCAGCGGGGCGCCGCCCACGTTGGAAATCTGCATATCATAGCCGCGCGCGAAGCCCCGGCGCAGGTCCGTTTCGTAGAACTCCTGGCTCAGCATTGCCGAACCGCGCGGGCCGTCGTCCGGACCCAGGTCTTCCTCAAACAGGCCCATGACGTAGCCGCAGGGATGGTGCATCAGGTTGCGTCCCACCTGTCCGCTGCTGTTGGCGAGGCCGTCGGGGAACCGGGCGCTCTTTGAGTTGAGCAACAGCCGGGAAGTGCCGATGCCGTTGCAGGCCAGCACCACGACTTTGGCGTACTGCGCCTGGAGATCGCCGTTGCGGTCGTAGTAGGCGACGCCGGTGGCGCGGCCCGTCTCGTCCACCAAGATCTCGCGGACCCGGGCGTGGGTGATGAGGCGTGCGCCCTGTTTCAGCGCGCCCGGCCAGAAGATGATGTCGCTGCCCGACGGCGAGCGCAGGTATTCGCCCACGTCGGCCGGCCGCCCGTCGTACACGGTTGAGTTGACGGCATTGTCCGACGACCACCAGTGCCAGCCGAGCTTGTTATAGGCCCGCGCCAGCAGTTCGCCGCCCAGTCCGATGGGCAGCGGCGGCGTGGGACGGACAGGTTTCGGCGGGTAGGCCGGGTCGCCCTGCAACCCGCTGACGCCGTGCATCCGGTCGTTCTGGTCGTAGTAGGGTTCCAGCTCGAAGTAGTCCATGGGCCAGTCGTCGGCCACGCCGTCCAGCGACTTGAGGCGAAAGTCCGACGGATGTAACCGGGGAAAGTGGGAACCCCAGTGGATGGTGCTGCCGCCCACGGCGTTGTACATATAGGGAGCGATGGGCGTGTCCTCCTCGTTGACCGGATAGTCCTCCGGCAGCCCGCGGAAGTTGGGATTGGGATGGAAGTCGGTCTGCCAGTGCAATTGCGCCTGCGGTTCGCTGACCGGAAAGGCGTTCGGCGGCACCCAGCCGCCCTGCTCCAGGCAAACCACCTTGACCCCAGCCTGGGTCAGGCTCCAGGTGAATGCTCCACCGGAAGCGCCGGCCCCGATGACGAGAACGTCGGCAATGTCGTGTCTGCTGCCCATAGATTTTGCTCCTGTCTATTGATAACTACCGACCCAACTCCGCCTCGAGTTGACGGATGCGCTCCTGCGCCTCGGTCAGCGCCGATTGCAGCTCCTCCCGGTTCATCAAAAACTCGTCGGTTTTCGGGTCGTAGAAACGCAGGTTCCCATCGTCCCAGCACAGGTACAGATCCAGCGTTTCGCTGTAGCCCGAAAGCATCCCGAACATCTTGCCCGGCCGGTCGTCGGCCAGTGGGATCGGTTCGTACTCTCCGTCGACCAGCCGGTCGCCGGCCAGCGGCACGTCGTGATACTGGCCTCCGGTGTGGTCGAACCGCCAGTACTCGCCGACCCCATAACTGGCGTACCCAAATCGCTTGCGAGTGTAGTCGGCCTGTCCAGTCCGCCGGGAAGCCACCTCCAGCACGAAATCGGGAGGTTTGCCCACTTCGCTGATTACGTAACCGTTGCGCTCGGTTATGGCGTCCGGATCAACGTCAAAGGCCACTACGTAATCGGGTACCAGCCAACCGTCGTGACTACGCGTGTCGTAACACAGAAAGCCCGCGCCGTTCACTAGCGTGCCCGGCCGCGATGCGAAATGCGCGAGAAGGATCAGCGTTGCATTGGCGATGTGGGTATGCTGTTGCATATCGGGCGCTCTCGGTGGGTCAGGCAATTCCACCGGAGGGTCCAGTTTGCCGGTCGCGCGCGGCGGGGCGGCGGGCTTGGCAGTAGTCATGTTGACCTCGCAGCGGAGATAATCCTGCTGTGGCCGGGACGAATAGACATTCGCCCCGGCACATTGATGTAGCAACCGGCAATCCTACTGCCGCTCGAACACCGCCGCCACGCCCTGGCCGCCGCCGACGCACATGGTTTCGAGGCCCCATTGGGCGTCCTGGCGCTCCATCTCGTGGAGCATGGTGGTGAGGATGCGGGCGCCGGTGGCCGCGATGGGATGGCCCAGCGAGATGCCGGAACCGTTGACGTTCAGGTTGTCTTCGTGGGGAAGCTGCCACTCACGCAGCACGGCCAGCACCTGGGCGGCGAAGGCTTCGTTCAGCTCGATGATGTCCATGTCGGCAAGCGTCATGCCGATCTTGCCCATCACCTTGTTGACGGCTGGCACCGGGCCGATGCCCATGGTGGCGGGATGGCAGCCGGTCACGGCCCAGCCGCGCAGGTAGGCCATTGGGGTCAAGCCCAGCTCCTCCAGCTTGTCCTCGGCCACCACCAGGCACACCGAGGCGGCGTCGTTCTGGCTGCTGGCGTTGCCGGCGGTGACTACGCCGTCGCGCATCACTGGGCGCAGGCGACCCAGCGCTTCCATGGTGGTGTCGGCACGGGGGCCTTCGTCGGCATCGAAAATCTTGGGGTCGCCGCGACGTTGGGGGATGCTCACCGGGACTATCTCGGTATCAAACTTGCCGGAGTCGCGGGCGGCCACGGCGCGCTGGTGACTGCGCAGGGCGTATTCGTCCTGTTCCTCGCGGGCGATTTCGTACTCGCGGGCCAGGTTCTCCGCCGTCTCCACCATGCCGCCGGGAATGGGGCCGAACCGCTCGTCCGGCGTGATGGTGACGCGGGCGCGGGCCAGCCGGTCGTGGAATGTGACCGAGCCGAAACGGGCGCCCCAGCGGGATTCGTTGGAGTAGAACTCGGCGCTGCTCATGCTCTCCGCGCCGCCGGCGATAACCACGTCGGCGTTCTCGGTCTGGATCAGCATGGAGGCGTTGAGGATGGCCTGGAGGCCCGATGAGCACCGGCGGTCCAGCTGGTAGCCCGGCACCTCGATGGGCAGCCCGGCTTTCAGCCCTGCCAACCGTCCGATGGCGGGATTTTCGCCCGACGGATACCCGTGGCCCAGGATCACGTCGTCCACCTTGGCCGGGTCAACTCCGCTGCGTTCCAGCGCGGCCTGAATGACGGTGGACGCCAGCTCGGCGGCCGGCACGTCCCGCAGTGCCCCGCCGAAATTGCCGACAGCGGTGCGAACCGGGGAAACAATGGCTACTCCTCTCATGACGATGCTCCTTGTTGCTGTTGGCCGCCGGTTCGGGGCGGCGTGATCGGGCGTCGAAACGTGCGGGTATGATACCCGCTGCCCCCCGGCCTGTAAAACGGGAACGCTCCCTATACGCCGCCCGATGGCAGTTCACTCCACCGCGTGTGCCTGCCCGTCCGCCGTGCGCACAAAGAGGCGGCCTCCGGAGTAGGCCGGCGGCAACTCGATTGGCGCTCCCAGGTCCAGCGTCCAGATCGGCGCCCCGTCCGCACGGTTCAGCGCGTACAGCATCCCGTCCCGTGCGCCGAAATAGACCCGCTCGCCCAGGATGACCGGGGAGCTTACGATTCCATCACCAGCCTCGAAACGCCACAGCTCGGCGTCCGTGGCGGTATCCCGCGCGTAGAACAGTCCATCGCCGTCGCCCAGATAATAGACGCCATCAGCCAGCGCAGGTGAGGCGATCACCCCTTGGGACGCTCGTTCCTCCGGCTCGAACCGCCATTGCTCTCCTCTTTGAGCCGGCGGCGCGGGCACCAGCGGTACCTGCCAAATCCATAACTGGAACCAGGTGCGCTTGATCCAGTACAGACCGGGCAGGCCCTTCACGCCGGTGCTGATGGCGTAAAGAGAGCCGCCTGACGGGAAGTACGCCGCATCGTTCCCAATCACCGGCGGGCCCGACGCCGACCCTGCCGTGATAAACCGGAACCGGCGGCGTCCCTTGTCAGCGTCGATAAAGTAAAGGTTGCCCTCGTCGTCGGCTGCGTAGAGTCGTCCGTTCCGAAGCGCTGGGGTGGTTTTGACGTTGCCTTTTATCCGGTGTTTCCACAGCTGTTCGCCCGTCTGGGCGTCCAGGGCGTAGATGATGTTGCCTGACGATGTTACGTAGGCGATGCCGTCCTGCACCAGCGCGGACGCCGATATGGGCAAATGCGCCTTGAATTCCCAAGCCTGCTCACCGCTGTCCTTGTTGAGAGCCAGCATCTTGTGATTGGTCAGCCCCACGTACACGAGATTGTTATTGGCTACAGTGAGAGCGTGGTCCATTGGCCCGGGCGTTTCCACTTCCCATATGGTTTCGCCAGTTGCCGCGTCCAGCGCCATTGCCTTGAAGTAACCGCCCACGTACAAGGCGCCGTCCGCAACCAAGGGCGCGGAGCGAGTGTAAGGACCCAAGTCCTGCGTCCAGACCAGCCGACCTATAGGTTGTCGCTCAGGCTCTGCGACGTATCCGTTGAGATTCGGGCCATGACCCAGCATAGACCACTGGCCGGCGCGGGATGCCGACGACGCCACCGCGGAAGGGCTGCCCGCAAACCACCGAACCGGGTTGGGCAGGCTGAACCAGAACAGCCACCCCAGCAATGCCGCCAGCGCGAGAATTCCGACCGTGGCCAGGGGCTTCACCAACCCCATTCGGTAGCGTCGCAGTGCGGTGCGCTGGCTCCTTTCGATCCAGTCGGGGAGTTGGGTCTCGGGGAGTTGCGTCGCCGGGTCCGGGTTTTCCATAGCAGTTAGCACGCTGGTAGGGGCGAATGACCATTCGCCCCTACTTTATCACGCTGTTTGAACCGGCGGGTGTATGGCGCAGAGCTGTTAGACGTTGCGCTGCTTGGGGTCGAGACGGTCACGCAGCCAGTCGCCCAGCAAGTTCACCGACAGCACGGTGAACAGGATGCCCAGCCCAGGGAAGAAGGACACCCACCAGGAGTCGATGATGAGCTCGCGTCCGTCCGCCACCATCACGCCCCATGCCGGGTTGGGCCTGGGGATG
Source organism: Dehalococcoidia bacterium (assembly GCA_965197635.1). Lineage (GTDB taxonomy): Bacteria > Chloroflexota > Dehalococcoidia > Lucifugimonadales > UBA3495 > Bin87. The sequence continues at coordinate 437,359 of CBDANN010000006.1, read as the reverse complement.
CCGGCGCCCAGGAAGCTCAGTCCGGCCTCCAGCAGGATGACGAAGCCGAGTTGCAGGGTGGCCAGAACGATGATGGTGTTGACCAGGTTGGGAAAGATGTGCCGCAACATTATCCTGATTTGCGACGACCCGGCGACGCGTGATCTGGCGATGAAGTCCTGGGTCTTGAGCGCCAGCGTTTCACCGCGAATCAACCGGGCGTAGCGTGACCAGAGGAACAGGCACACTACGATCAGAACGTTTTCGATGCGGGGCCCCAGGGTCGCCGCCAGAACCAGCGCGACCAGGATCAGCGAAATCGACAGAGACATATCGACCAGGCGCATGACCAGGGTGTCCACCCAGCCGCCAAAATAGCCGGCCAGGATGCCCAAAACGGTGCCGATCAGCCCGGACACGAAGATCGCCATCATCGACACCACCAGCGCCAGGCGCGCGCCGTGAACGATGCGGCTGAATATGTCCATTCCGTTTTTGTCAGTGCCCAAGATGTACTTGGCTTGGCCACCTGGTTTGACGACGATTTGGATCTGGTCGCCCGGCACGGGAACTTCACCCTCGGCCTTTCCTAGCACCGTGGCATCGCCGATGCGGACCGTTCGCTCGGCGTCGCTCAGCTTGATTTCGTTATGACGGTTGTCGCGGTTCACCCGCTCCACCACCGTGCGGACGGATAACACGTCGCTGGACCAAGCCGGCGGCACCAGCCGGTCGTCCAGGTCGCCACGGCGCGGGTTATGCGGCGCGATCAACTCAGCGAAAGCGGCCGGCAAAATCAGGAAAACCAGGAGCATCGTGACGGGAAAGAGCGGCAGCCGCCGTATTTCCTGTACCCAATGCCTGATCCTGGCAAAGGTTCCCAACGGGGCGGCGGCTTCTTCGGAAGCGGGAGCCGCTGGGGATGGGGCCGTGCTAATCGCCATAGTTAGTCCTCCGCCGATTGCCCTGGGGATCTGCCGTGGCTAAAAGGCCGGTCAGTTATACCGGATACGCGGATCCAGGTAGGCGTACAGTATGTCCACAACCAAGTTTGCGAAGATGTAGATGGACGAACCGATGATGACCACCGCCTGGAGCACCTGGAAGTCGCGACCGCGCACCGCGCCTACCGCCAACTGTCCTACGCCCGGCCAGGAAAATACCGTTTCCACAATCACGGTGCCCGTGAACAGGCCGCCGATGATGATGGCGAAGTAGGTCAGCGGCGCGATGAAAGCGTTGCGCAGACAGTGTTTCCAGACCACTTTCCATTCCGGCACGCCCTTGATGCGAGCCAGTTTCACGAATTCGGTGTCCAGCACGTCCAGCATGGAAGAACGGATCAGCCGGAGGAGAGCCGCCACCTGAAAGAAGCCCAACGTGAACGCCGGCATGATCATGTGGGAAATGCCGCCCTTGCCGGATGACGGCAGCCAGCCCAGTTTCACCGCGAAGAGCCAGAGCAGCATGATGCCCAGCCAGAAGCTGGGCACCGACTGGCCCAGGAAGGCTACCGCTTTGCCCTGGTAGTCCAGCCAGCCATCCTTGCGGGCCGCCGTAATCACTCCCAGCGGCACCCCGAGGACCACGGCGATCAACATAGCCAGGCCGCCCAACTGGAGTGTCGCCGGGAAACGGTCCATCACCATTCCCATGGCGGTCTGGCCGCCAAAGGCGTAGGACTCCCCGAAGTCGCCCTGAATGGCGTTGCCCAGGAAGACCAAGTAACGCATATGGAGCGGCTTGTCCAGGCCCCACTTTTCCTTGAGGGCGGCAATGTCCTCAGGAGTGGCTTCGCCCATGGGCAGCATCACCGACGTGGGGTCGCCGGTAAGGTTGGACAACATGAACACGATGATGCTCACGAGCAGCACCGCGATAATCGCCTGCCCAACGCGGAATATTATGAACCGCTGCATGGTCGCCTCCCCATCAAATTGCCGAAACGGTGGTCATGGTGCGCAGAACTCTTTTCTGATAGTCCGTACTTGATCAGGATTGCGTCCACAAAGGGTTTCAGCACTCCCTCGGCTCCCACTATCGTTATCCCAACAACGTCGTTCCCGTCTTCTTCGTCGTACAGGACGACTATGCCTTCCGCAATTTCTTCGCCGTCGCGAACCCGTTTGCCGGTTTGTATGAATATGGTATCGCCTTCAGCGGCATATCCAACGGCAGCCTCCGGCAGAATTTGCAAGCCGCGCCGATTTACTGCTGGATTTCCCACGGTCTTCCCCCATAATTCTGGGCCAGTCTCCGGTCCGGGTAAGCTGTGAGCAACTGGCGTGAATCGCCTACCCCGGCGAATACAACTTTAATCCATTGCTGGAACGTCCTCACGCGCCCAACGAGAACGGTACGCAATTCCCCGGTACGATGGTCTGTCTCCTCCCATTGGTCATAGGGTTCGTTGATGATACGTACTACCCATTCTGGACGGATCCCCGGGTGCCTGCTGATAATCTCCTGGCCGTGTATGGGAACTTTCGGCAAGCGGTCGTAGTCCCGGAGCAACCGAGAGTTTTCGTCCACGATGTTAAGCTGGAAGGTTCTGCACTTGACCTCCGCCGCCTACTTCGCTGCTTTGGCGTACTCCAGGTGTCCGAAGACGCCGGTGAGGCTGCCGAAGGTGTACTCGGCCACTTCGTCCGGGTTCACCACCAGCGTGGAGCGGATGTTCACCACCGGAATGGTGCGATAGGTATCGTAGATGTCGTCTCCCATCCGCCGCGCCTGGCGATTACGCTCCTCCGGGTCGGTCTCTTCCAGCAGTATGTGATAGACCTCGTCGTACAGGGGGCTTTCGATGTAAGCGACCCCGCCGGTAGGCAACCCAGAGGTTTCGCTGATTTGACCGCCGCCGGCGTAGTAGTAGATACGAGCGTTGGCCGTAATTGGACGCAACGTCTGGCGCACCGGCAGGACGAAGTGGGCGTCGTGCTCGTCGCGGAAAGCGTCCAGGGCTCGGGCGAATTCCACCTCCACCAGGTTTACGTCAATGCCGATGTCTTCAAAGGACTGCGCCACCGTCTGGGCGACTTCGATGGTCTCCGGCAGGCCGGGTAGGCTGGATTGCCAGACTTCCAGGCTGAAGCGGTTCTGGCCGTTGTCGCCGGGGAAGCCGGCCTGGTCCAGCAACTGCTTGGCCATCTCGGGATCGTAGCCGTATTTCTGGTCAAACTCCTCGGCCCAACTGGGGTTCCAACCCTCCAGGGAGTCGTGGTACGTCGTGTTGTACATGGGCTCGCCACGACCCTTGAACAGTTCGTTGATGATCTGCTCGCGGTTGATGGCCCGGTTCATCGCCTCACGGACCAGGTTGCCGGTCTCGCCGGGCGCGGCCCAGGGTTCGGTTTCCGGGTTCCAGTTCACTTCCGTAACGTAGTACTGGCCAAAGGGGAGGATGGTCAGCCCGACGGTAGGCAGCGGGCTTTCGAATATCTCCATGCCCTCGTCGATGGCCTGCTGGTGCAGCACCTTGGGCACGTCCACCATGTTGGCCTCGCCGGTCAGGAGCATAGCCAACCGGGTCAGGTCCTCGGGAGCGGTGGTAATCCGCAGACGCTGGAACTCGGGGTTGACCCGCCAGTGGTCGTATGGCACCGCTTCGTACTCGGTGAACTCCTTGAGTTCGCGTTCTACGAACTGGTAGGCGCCGGTGCCGGCGGGGCCGCTCTCGAACATGGCGTCGCCCTCGGCGGCGTGCTGAGCAGAGCTGCGCACGGCGACGCAGGGGATGACCAGTATGTTGAACCACCAGGAGATGACGTCCACCTGGGGCTGGGCCAGGTTCATCTTGAAGGTGTAGTCGTCGATGACTTCCATATTACCGTTGTTGATCATCTCGGTCATGGAGTCGGCGCCCATGAAGCGCTTCAGGGGCGCCTTGCAGCCGGCCAGGGGGTCGGACATCTGCTGGTCCACGGTGAGGATCACATCCTTGACGGTGAACTCGCCGTGTCCGTAGTGAAATTGGACGCCTTCCTGAAGATGGAAAGTGTATTCACTGGCGTCGGGGCTGATGTCCCATTCGCGGGCCAACTGGGGATAAACCTCCGACACGCCCGTCTTGGGGTCAATGGTGCTCAGGTTTTCCAACATGGGGCGGAACACCAGGTGACCGCTGCTAGTTGCCAGCCAGGGATAGAAGGTATCCTGGGGCAGTGGGGTAACCGCCAGGTGGAGCCTGGTTTCGCCCTCGGCCATTGCCGGCATGGGAGTGGGTTCGGGCGCTGTGGTGGTAGCGGCTTGGCCGGAGGCCGCTGGCGGGGAGGTGGCGGCGGGGGCCGCCGATGATTCGGGTTCAGAGGTAGAGCCGCCACAGGCCACCACGATGGCCAGCGACACAACTAAGAGTAATGAAAGGACAACTCGCCCAAAACCGCGAATCACCATATAGATACCTCCGCGTAAATCATCGGGTAGCCATGTGCCGCCCAACATTAGCATCGGGAATCTGCGATGTCAATTATCTATGTTGGAGGTAACTGTTCAGACTTGGTGGGGTGAAATGGCGGAAAGGGGTTCCGCGGAGCGCTGACGTTGGTGGAGGTGGTTATGTCATATATATGGGATGGATAACGAAGTTGACCTGAGGATCGCCGACCGGGATGTCCTGATTGGCATCATCGTCCGGCAACAGGCATTATCGAACGGCTGGAGAAGGGGATTGCCCAATTGGAAGAGCCGGCCAAACCCAGCGGTTCCCGGCGGATGCCTGGTCTGAAGCCCAAAGCCGACCGGAAACCGTCCTCGCCCAAGAAACCACGCCAGCCGCGCCGCCACGGCTTTGCCCGGGCCAGGATGACGCCCACCCAGCGGGTGGAGCACGCGGTGGAGCAGTGTCCCGACTGCGGAACTCAGCTGTCCGGTGGTTGGACCCAGCGCACTCGGGAAGTCATTGACCTGCCCCAGGTTCCGGTGCAGGTCACCGAGCACGCTTACATCGCCCGCACCTGCCCACAGTGCCAACGCTGTTGTACTCCCACCGCGCAACTGGAGGGCGTGGCGCTGGGCCAGCAGCGTCTGGGTATCAACGTAATGAGCCTGATTGCCGCCCTGCGGGAGGAGGCCAGGCTGCCTTTCCGCACCATCCAGTGGTACCTGGACACCGTGCATGGGTTGCACCTCAGCCTGGGAGCCATCGTGGATGCCACGCAAAGGGTGGCCCGCAAAGCCCACGCTGAACTGGCCGCCATAGCAGGACGCATCCGAGGCAGTCCAGTAGTCCATGCCGACGAGACCGGCTGGCGTGAGGATGGACACAACGGCTACGTGTGCGATCTTTGACCAATCGCCTTCAGCACACCCACCCAGCGGTACTTCCTGAGACGGGGACGGGGCAAGGCGGTGGTGGATAAAGTCCTGGGCGATCAGTTCGCTGGTGTGCTGGTCAGCGACTTCTACGCCGCCTACCATCACCCGAGCCCTTGACCAATCGCGTCCCAAACAACGCTGCTGGGCCCACCCCTGTTCAAGCCAGGGGCAGGCTCTGTTGCGGGACATCCACGACCTGCACGTCCGCTACCCCAAGGACGACCGGCTGGCACGGTGGGCTGACGCGGTACATCAACTCTACTGCCAGGCCACGGCCTTCACCCATCCGTCAGGGAAACAGCGTCGCACCGCCCAACTGGCCTTGGAACGCCGTCTGCTGGCCCTCGGTCAGCCTTTCCAGGATGATCCGTCGGCTCTTCAGGCCAGGCTGTGCCGACGGGTGGCAAACCACATCAAGAGCCTGCCCCGTACTGGATACGGGGAACTCTTCGTCTTCGTGGCCGAACCCGAGGCGCCGCCGGACAACAACGCCGCCGAGCGCAGCCTGCGCCCGGTGGTGATCAGCCGGAGGATCAGCGGGGGCACGCGCTCCGACCAGGGCACTGACACCAGGATGACCCTGGCCTCCGTCTTCGGCGCCTGGCGGGCGAAAGGTTTGAACACCCTCACCGCCTGCCAACAACTGCTCGCCTCCCCTCAACTCTGAACTGTTACCGTTGGAGGACCAACTTGGTGACGCGGCCTCTGGAGTTGGCGGTTACGCCATGCCGATCTCCGATGGGATCGTCGCTCAGCCAGTTGGTGTTGTTCGGCCAGTTTTCTCCGTCCGTGGCGTTGTAGAGTGCGACCAGGGCAGCCCTGTCTCCTGCTGCCGATGATTGCGCCTGTTCCGTGGTGGCGGTGTTGATGGCAGCGGTCCGGTAGTGCCGGGTGCTCCGCCTCCAGGCCGGTTTGGGAGTAACGGGTGTCTGTGGAGCCGGTGTTGGCAGCGAGGTTGCTCCAGGCCGTTCCGTCCACGGACACCTGGATTTGGTAGCCGGTTACCTCGGCCCCGCCATCGTCAGAGGGTGTGTGCCACGACAGGTCAATCCGGGTCTGCCCATTCGGAGTAGCGCCAATGTTCCCAGGTGCACCCGGTGTGGTTGGCGTCGGCTCCGGCGTGGGTTGCGGCGCGGTTGCCGCCCCCTCTCCTGTGACGACTTCGCTCGACCGTGACCGTCGAGATGTGAACCTGGCCCGGACCTTCACCTGGTAGGTCTCGCCTGGTTCCAGTCCCGTTATTGTGTAGCCGGTGCCGGTTGGAAAGGCGTTCCAGTCGGTGTTGGTGTGTCTCTTGAAGTTCTCGCCGTCTGGCGTCCAGGCAATCCGGTATTCCACCGGAGTCCGAGCGTCGGGCGCGTCCCAGGTGGCATACATCTCCCCTGCTGCATCGCCGGCCGTGACCGTCAAGCCTTGGATCGGGCCCCTGTGATCATGGGCCGAGACCGAATTGTTCTATGCCAGAAGTGCGATGGCCACTGCTGCACCGACCACGAGCAAGGTAAGCCATCCAAGGCCCTGGTTGCGGGAAAATTGTTTCATATTAGGCATGTGCCGGTCTTCCGCGGTTGCTTTTTAGGGTCTATCCTGACTTGGGTTAGGTGGGTGCCCCTTGGGGCGGTTTCCTCGTCTGGCGTTGGGTCACTGCGCGTTCTGGATGATGCCTGAGCCGTGGGCGGCTGATCTCGGCGCCGGTGGATGAATAGATGAATCCGGTGACGTGCTCGTCTCCCTCGTTCGTAGTGTCAGTCAGGGTCGGGACGTTCACGACTTTCTCGGTCTCGCCGGCCTGAAAAGTGAGGGTCGACTCGGTTTCGGTGTAGTCGCTGCCCTTCTCGGCGGTATCGTCGACGGTCGTGAACCGGACGGTTACGGTGTCGTCCGCCGGCTTATTCAGCGTGATGGTAAATGGAAGCGGGTCTCCCTCGGTGGTGGCGCTGCCCGAGATGTCCAGCACTGGTTCGCCGGCGGTGCCCGGCGGCAGCTGTGCTGCCGCGCCGTCGGCGCCGGCCACGGCCAGCGTGAGGGTGTTGCCCAGCCTGCTGTTGCTGTTGGAGCAGATCGCGCCGTCTTGGTCGCAGGCACGGTTGCTCCGCAGTACGATTGACACGTTGCTGTGGTCGGTGTTGGGCAGGACCACGAGGTCCCACAGGGTGCTGGTCCGGTTGACCCGGCGGGCTTGGTGGACGTAGGCGCCGGTCAACCGGAAGGCGTAATCTCTCATGTCCGGGTAGGCAATGGAGATGTTCTCGGAGAATGGGAGGCGCACGTAGAACTTGGTTCCGTCGTGCCGCTTGGGGTGGCTGAGTATCGAGACGGTAACCGGGTTGGAGACGTCGGGGTGGTTCTTGCTGTGGGTCACATGTCCCGTGTCGTCTCGGGTGTCGTCTCGCTGCACCCAGGTCAGGTTTCCGACGGTCTTCCGCTTGTAGAACTGGTCCTCGGTGGTCACGGTGTGCGCGACCTGGCGGGTGTCGTCGAATGAATCGGCGTCCTGGTCTGACGTGACGGTGATGGTGTAGGGGTGCCGCCAGTTCTGGGGGGTGAAGGTGTGGCTGGGGGAGTTCGATTGGAGTGTTGGGCTGCCCTGACGCGGCTCTACGCTGACGGTGACGGGCTAGGTTGGAGCCCTGGGACATCCAGATTTCGTAGTGGGCCTGGCTGCCCTCATTGACGAACATCTGGCGTTTCCTGACGTCGGCGCCGTCGGCAATGTCGTATCGCTCGTTAATGTCGGGGCGGTCGCTGAGGTTGGAGACGTAGAACCCATCGCGGTTGTCGTCGTCGATGATTAAGATGGCGAGTAAACGATTGTCTTGGTCCAACTCTTTGCCGTCGCCGTTCTTCAGTATGTCGGCGTATAACACTTCACCGGGTTCGGGTATGTTGTCATCCTTGGTGATTAGGTTTCTGGCGACGCGTGTCTCGTACGCCGGCATCATCACGGTTTGACTGAACCAGTGATAGTCGGTGTTGGTGCTGGCGTTTCCGCTGGTCTGGGTCTGGACGATTACGGTGTAATCGTACTGGGCTTGCCGGTCTGATGCCAGGACCATCTCGTGTTCGTCGCCCTCGCGTACGGAACCAAATAGGTGTTTCATTCTCACGACCGGTCGGGGGTCGGTGTCAACGATGGTGACTTGGTGGCGGTCGGGGGTCGGTGTCAACGATGGTGACTTGGCCGCTGCGGTGAGAGCCCAATGTGGCGTTGGTTGGGGAGCTGAGGTCGATGCTGAATCGCTCGATGTTTTCTGCGTACTCGTCGTCCAGGAGGATGACTCAATGTTTTCGGAAGTGCTGCCAGCTGGGAACGTGAGTGTGCCGTCGGCCCCGATGTAGTCGTCTACCTCGGTGGTGATTGGAATGAAGGTGTAATTGACGGTGACGGTTTGGGAGCTCGTTGTGGACAGTATCACTGTGGATGTCCGGGTTTCTGCATTTATCCCGCTGGGCTCGTTTAAGCTCAGGTTGATGTTGTGGAACCCGAGCGTGGGTAGACCCTGTGATTCGGTCGTTGCCGGTGCGGTGGAAGTGGCTACCGCGGCTATGAAGGCGATGGCCAACGCTATTCCGACCGAGGTCATTACCTTGGTATTGGGACGTTTGAACATGTTGCCGCTCCCTGCAGGTCGGTATCCCCTATTCCACTGGGTCTCATGGTGTCTTCTTGGGGGTGGACGTCCCTCGGCAGCTTGGTCGCGTGCTTAACGGACTCTGCGCTCAATTGTGGCCGGTTGGCCGTCCGAGGGCGTGGGTGGACGCTGATGGCGTGCTGGTCTGTGGGGTGGTCTTATTCTACCAAGCAAAAGTCATGTTGGTACGGTTATGCAATGTTATTGACGTGAGTCTGTCGTGACGTCGCCGTTATAGGACGGCTTCGTTGCTGTATTCGCCGGCAACGCCGGCGGTAGTCCCTGCCCGTGTAGTCGGGACGCTATCGTGAAGGTCGACGTACGGTACCGAGCAACTTTTGGATGGTGGTTCGTGGCGGCTGGTGTTCGGGTTCGGCCCGTTGCGTGTCGTCGCGTGGAATGTTGAGGATCCTGGTAGCGGTGGGGAACGGCTCGTCGTCCGGTTTGATGCCGGCGCGCTCTATGGCTGCTGTGATCAGGGCATGGGCTTTTTCGTCAGCGTGCCTGGTCTTGATTTGGCCGATCTGGGCGAACCTCGGTAGCGACGGCACTCTGCCTTCTTGGACGGTCTCGGCGATGATGGCGAGCCAGGCCCGGGTATTGAGGCTGTTGCCGAAGGAGATGCCTTGTATTGCGAAGATGTACCGCTGAAAGTCGCGGCGGCGCATAGGTAATGCCGCTCGATTGTTGGTGGGGGCACGCTTGCTGCCGCCGGCGGTGCATGTGGCGCCATCCGGCCAGCGGAGGAGTATCAGCAGGTTTATGGCCTACACTGTGGAGAGCCTCGATACCTGGGTGGCCGTCGGCATGATAGGCGCTGCACGTGGCGTTGCTGGTGCTTGCTGACCGGTCGTTGCGTTTGCGGCAGCTCCGGTTTCTGCGGCTGCTGGCGCCGTGTGGAGCTTGCATTGCTGCGCGGCGTCTATCCCATCTTCGGCCTGCTGGGGGGTGGAGTGGTTTGCGCTTGCGGGTTGGGAATGTGACTGCACACTCTACATTGGTGGTAGACCTCTTTATCTCTTGGGTCTTGAACCGTCTGCAGATTACCGTTGCAACGTGGACACTTGGGGTGGTCACGCGGTTTGGTTTCGGGCGCGTGCGTGGTGTCTACTCGTGTCGGTGCTGTACTCATGGAGGGCTCGTCTGCGCGGTTCCAGACGCGGGTTATGCTGGAGGTCTGGGACGTCCGTTTGGCGTCTGGAGCCGCGTAATGTGGTTCTGTCGTGCCTTGTCGGTCAGGCGGGGGCTTTATTCGTCGTAGTCGATGTTCAGGTTGCCCATGACATTGCGGTACCAGACCGCTCCGTTCCTGTCTTCATTGCCGAAGGCGCATTCTACCTTGGCCTTGTGCCGAATGTTCTCAGAGTTGGGCATCGTGTACATGGCGCAACCGTCCCACTTGTCCGAAACGACGTAGTCGTCGAAATCGAAGTCGGTGTACTGCCATCCGGTCGGCCCCTTGCGGTAGTGGAATCGGTACCCCTCGTTGCACAGCGAGTGTTGGAGCATGTGAAAATTGACTTCGTCCTCATTGGCCGAGGGTTAGAAGGGCCAGTAGCCGCGCACTACCTCGCTGGTTGCGATGGGGCCGTAGGTCTTCGTGGTCTTCAGGGTGCCGCCGCCGTTGTCGGCGTCGCACTTGGCCTTGACGGCAAAGTCGTAGTAGCCCTCGGTGTCCAGGCCTTCAATGGTGAGGTCGTTGGCCGGGTTGTCGCCGCTGTTGAACCGCCAGTACTGATACACGTCGTTGGCGTTCATGTATTTGGCAACCCGCACCTTATACCGGTAGTTTTCGTTGCAGTCTTGGTGGGGTATGGGGATGTCGCTCAGCGTGACGCTTTCGGCGCCGAGTTCACGGACGATGAAGACGTCCTCGGACACCGACCCTGCCGAGGCGGCTGCCTGGTTGTTGATCGGCATCGTGACGCCCAGTGCCCCGATGACGGCGAAGACGGCAGTCAGCATTAGTACCGGCTTGTTTTTCGTGAATATTGCCATGGATAACTTTCTCTGTTTGCTGGTGTGATATCTGATGGTGGGCGCTGTTGCGACCTATTCGAGGTGGGGTTGGCGTGACGCTCGTTTGCGCATGCTGTCAGTCTCCTTTGGTGAATTCTCGCGGGGGGAGTGCGTGTGTTGGGCATTTTGGTTATGTTCGGTCGCTTGGCTTGGGTTGCTTGTGATGAACTTCATCACGGCGGACGCTCTGCATTGGTCGGAGGCATCTCATGGTGTCTGGTGTAGATTGGTGGTGGGCGGGCGCTGGTGTCGTTTTAGGCTGAATCCACCGAAGGGCATTGTGGGAGCACTGGAATGGGACACGAGGGTGATGAAGACGCGACCGTTGGGGCGGAAATCGGGTAGATGGGCCTGGTGGTTGGCAATCGGCCCGCCAGTGTCAGGCGTGGGGAGCCGCTGCTGGCTGAGCCGGAGGCAACAGGGAACACTCGCTGATCCATCTGGCGCGAGCCGGGGAGACGTTTGACTGACTGGCGGGTGGGATTGGCGGGCCGGTTGCCGGCGCCACCATCAGGAAGGGAGTGGCAGGGCACGCAACCGAGCCAGGGCGCGAGTGAACTGGTTTTCCCAGTGCCAATGCTGGGGAAGATGCAAAGTGAGGCGGCGCGTCTTGCGGGTGAGGCGTCCGGCCATGGCGAAGAAGCGTCGCCGGAGGGTCCTGGTGGTTACCACCTCTGGCTCGCCCAGACCGATGCGGGCGGTCCAGCGAGCCAGGTTGTGGGCGATGATCTGTACGGTCCGCCAGGCGGCGTTGGCGGCGAAGCGGCCCGAGGGGAGATGGTTGAGACCCACGCCGTACTTGAGGTCGCGGATGGCATTCTCGATCTCGGCGTGGCGGCGATGGTCGGCCTCCAGTGCCTGGGTGTCCCCGTCCCGGTCGGTGATGAAGCCGTGGTAGCGGTAGGTGGCGAAGAGGGCCAGTTGGGAGCAACATTATGCCCGTGTCCGGGCCGTGCAGAGGTGACTAACTGGTGAGTCCGCCCCAAGGATGTATGCTGATGGTAAGGGGTGCCGTCCGGATCAAGACCGAGCTGGCATTGGCGCTTATTGCCCGTTTGGGAGCATGGTCTGGGAGACTTGCGACTGCATCATTGGTGACGCTCCAAGCGGAGCGATCCCGTTCCATAGATTGTTCGATATTAGCATCTCCCTCCGGCGACACCGCTACCTTGCAGGCGCGGAGGCGATGATGAGCAGCGGCAAGAGCGGTACGAAATCGGAAGGGTTGTCCCAGCTGAACCTGAACGCGGCGGGCATCGACGTGGGGGCCACCAGCCACTATGTGGCAGTTCCCGCCGATCGGTCCGAACAGCCGGTGCGTGAGTTTGAGGCTTTCACTACGGACCTGTACCGTCTGGCGGACTGGCTTACCGAGTGCGACGTGGAGACCGTGGTCATGGAGTCCACCGGGGTGTACTGGATACCGCTGTTCGGGGTGCTGGAAGAACGGGGTTTTCAGGTGATGCTGGTGGACCCCAGGCGCATCAAGAACGTGCCGGGTCGTAAGACCGACGTGCGGGACTGCCAGTGGCTGCAGCAGTTGCACACCTATGGCCTGCTCTCCGGAGCCTTCCGACCCGACGGGGAGGTGCGGCGTCTGCGCAGCTACCTGCGGCAGCGGGCCATGCTGGTGGAATACGCGTCACAGCATATCCAGCACATGCAGAAGGCCCTGACCCAGATGAACGTGAAGCTCCAGCACGTGATCCGGGACATCACGGGCAAGACCGGCATGGACATCATGGAGGCCATCGTGGGCGGCGAGCGGGACGCCCGAAAGCTGGCGCGACTGCGCGACCCCAGGATCAAGGCCGACGAGAAGACCATCGCCAAGTCGTTACAAGGCCATTGGAGGGAGGAGCACATCTTCGAGCTGACCCAGGCCCTGGAACTGTACCGGTTTTATCAGGGCAAGATTACCGAATGCGACCGTGAAATTGAAGCCCAGCTGGAGCGGTTTGAGGACCGCAGCGATGGTGATCCTCCAGCGGCGAAGTCCGGCCGGAGACGCAGCAAAGGAAACGCGCCACGCTTCGACGTTTGGACGCACCTGTACCGGATGACGGGAGTGGACCTGACCCGCATCGACGGCGTGGACGGCTTCACGGCCCTGAAAGTGATCAGCGAGATTGGCACGGACATGACCAAATGGCCCAGCGCCAAGCACTTCGCATCCTGGCTAGGCTTGAGCCCCAACAACCGCATCACCGGCGGCAAGGTGATCAGCTCAAAGACCAAGCCCAGCGCCAGCCGCGCGGCGGCAGCATTGCGTCTGGCGGCCAACGCGCTGCACCGCTCCGATAGCGCCTTGGGCGCATTTCTGCGTCGGAAGAAGGCGCAGCTGGGTGCGCCCAAGGCCATCACCGCCACCGCTCACAAGCTGGCCAGGCTCATCTACACCATGCTGCGCGACGGCCAGGAGTACGTGGATGCCGGCGCGGAGTACTACGAGAAGCAATATCAGGACCGGGCGCTGCGCGCGGCCAAGCGCCGGGCGGCGCAACTGGGCTATCAGCTGGTGCCTCTCCCCGATGCTCCAGCTTCGGGCCTGCACCACGGATCAGAGGCCGCGGCAGCTTGATAGTTTCAGTTAGTCCATAGCCGGGGGTGGGTATCACCCGCCGCACGATGAGGCGCACCGGCGCGGCGTCGGGCTCGCCCGCGAAGGGAGTGTAGCTGGTTTCGGCCACGTCGGCGGCGCCGTCCATCCAGTAGGGTAGGGGCGTCCACTCCCTTTCGGGTATGGTCTCGATCAGGTTCCGCAACCGGGCGTGCTGGCGGATGGTGATGGAGAAGCGGACATCCGTCTGGCGGCAGACCGCGACCAAGGCGTGGGTGTAGAAGCCGCGGTCGGCGCGCACCGTGAGTTGCCCAGTGGCCCCGGTATGGCGCACCCGGCCCACCGTCTCCCGCAGGAAGTGAGCGGCGCCCCGAACCGTGTTGGCCCGGCCCTCCCGCAGCCGAGACATCAGCACATCGCCGGTTCCGGCGGCAACGCCAGCAGCGGGGCTATCACCCGCTGCTGGCGTTGCCGTGATGGCGGGCACCTTCCTTCGTCAATCCATAGGTCTCGCAGATGGTGGAGTCCAGGTCGATGGTCAACGGCCCGTCGCCCGGACCCGCACCGGCGGCCCAGGCCCGAGCCAACAACTCACGGCTCACCCGATCCAGCTGGCGGGTGTGGCCTCACTGGAAACTCCGCAGGAACGTCCCCAGGGTGGACGGCGCCTTGACCACGCCGCCGATGGCCCCAGCCGTCCCGCCGGTGCGCAACACAGTGGCGTCGTCAATGCAGTCGCCACCGATCAACGCCGAGGCCACCAACGTCAGCATCTGGTCTCCCACATTCGCCCGACCCGGCGCATCTCCCAGGTCAACATGCCGGTCCACCAGTTCACCCAGTCCCGAACGCCCAGCCCGCGTGACCGGAAGCAGCAGCCCAGCGTTGGTCACCAGTCGGTGATCGTCAAAGGCGACATGGATGCGGTCGGGCTGCTCAGCTGGTAGCATCTATTGGGTGCTCCTGACTGCGGGTTGGTTTGGTATCTCAAAAACCATTATCCCCGAAGCGCAGGTACACTTTTTAACCCCCCTCAGTGCGCCGATAGACTCATCCTTTCGGTGGATTCGGGCTAAACCAAAGCCAAGGTGAAACCCGAGTCAGAGTTGGGTAGAATGGAGGCCAGTTGAGTTGATCCGTCAGGAGAACCGAGTGGGATTGCTGTTGGGCATGAAGGCGATGCAGGAACTGCTGGAGCGGTGGCAATTGGATTAAGCTGAGGTACGGCGTCGGTCCCCGATAAATCCGACGCCACGGGAGCGGGAGTGGTGGCATGCGTTGTGGCTATTGACGCAGGGTTGAACTGCGGCGGCGGTGGCCGAGGCCTTGGGGAGGGATTGCCCATACCATTGGCCGATGGGCGGCGGCGTCCTCCGTGGACGGTCCTAAGGCGTTGGTTTTTGAGCCAAGTGGTGGTTCCCCCCGCCCTGGACGTAAAGCATCAAACCCAGTTGAAAGCGGCGGTGCGGGAGTTACCGGTCCAGACGGGTATCGACCTATTTAACTGGAACTGGAAGGCGATGCATCGGCGAGTTACTCCCCGGGCAGTCTCTCCATCTCCGAACACGATCCCAGATGATGACGGCTCTGCTCATCTCGCTGCTGCGGCTGTCGCCGAACTGGGGCCTCCCGATGGGGATTCCGTAGACGCGGCTGTCCCGAGCGCCTTTGCCCTGTTTCCAAGAACCTGTCTAACCACTGGCCCGCGCCTCAGACTACTCGTTATAGTGGGGCATAACTTCAGACACAAACAGTTCCAACGAGCGCATGGTCTCCTCATGGGACAAGTGGCCCCACTGAAAGGCAGATAGGAAGTAGTTGGCGCCGGTTTCTAGGTATGCGTCCATGTAGTCCCGGATAGTGTCCGGGGAGCCGGCTACAACATTGAACCCGCCTCCTCCCGGCGCAGCGTGCTCCTCAAACCCTCTGGAACCGGGTCTTTGCTCCGCGACTGCCCTGCTGGCCTCTGAATCTCTATCAGGCAGGTTGGACGGCCTGGCGTTGGCGTTACCCCCGTAGAACTGGGTCAGACCCCGCCTCTCCACTTCCAGTCGGCGCGGCGTGCCCAGGTTCCATTTGTATTGGTCCCACGCCGGCTGGGCTATGGTTGCGGCTTCAGCGTCCGTCTCGGCCAGGTACAGGTGGTTGACCAACCCGATTTTGGGCTTTTCGCCCTGGACGTTCAACGCGCCCGGCCCCTGGTGCTCATCCCAAAGCTGGAAATAGCGTTCCACGTTTGCCTGGAATGAATCCAAGTTCCCCACAATGATGGTGTGCATCCCGTTGACTGCTGCGGTCTCCACGTTCCGCATATACCACAAAGGCGGGTAGGGGTCCTGTTTGGGCCGCAGGCGCATCGGCAGGTCGTCAAAATTGTAGAACTCACCCCGGTAAGTCAGGGAATCGTGCTCCAGACCTTCCTTGACCACTGCCAGCGTCTCAAGGTACCGGGCATAGTTCGCCTCTACATCCGAGTCCTGCCCCCAGAAGTATGCCTCGATCACCCCGCCACGGCCGACCCCGATGTCCATCCTGCCACCGCTGATGTTGTCCAACATACAGATTTCCTCGATAAGGCGCACCGGGTGGTGCAGCGGCAGCACGTACACGCACGGTCCCAACCGCATGGTTTGTGTCCTCTCGGCCGCTGCCGCCAGGAACACATTCTGAGACGGCGCAAGACTGTGGACGGCCGGCGTGTGGTGCTCCGCAAGGTGGTAGGAGTAAAACCCGACGGAATCCAACCGCTCGATCTGCTCCAGTCGTTGCCGGTAAACTTGATCCAGCGGTACGCCGGGAATGGGCTCAATGTGGTCGAATACCCCAAACTGCAATGGCATGAATAAACTTCCTCGTGTGTATCAATAGTCCGTTGTTGACCTCGACAGACGCAAGCGTAACGTCGGCCGTCGTTTCAACTCTATTTTCAACGCCTCTCTATGTCAAACTCTTTCGCTTCAAATAGCTTGCACTCGTAACTCGGCTTTGTACAAAATCCAGACAAATTATAAGGACAGGGTAAGCTCGACCAAATCACTACAAAAGGTCGAATATGCCTACCCTGCCGGAAGTCACTGTAACCTTGCTGCTGCCCTTTGAGCACGTGTTCGACCCCAGGACCTGGCGCAAGGCCCAACTCTTGGTGGTGGGAGCGATCCGGTCTCCCGGCAAGCGCACGGTGTCTTCCGCCCTCAACATCCTGGGGATTGGCCAGCACGGCGACTGCGCCGTTTATCACCAGGCGCTGAACCGCGCCCGATGGTCGCCGCTGCAGTGGTATGCGCTGCACTGGCAGGCCGAAGTTACCTTTGAGGAATTGCGGGCGCGCCTGGGCATGGAAACCCAGCGCCAGTGGTCCGATGAGGAATTGCGGGCGCGCCTGGGCATGGAAACCCAGCGCCAGTGGTCCGATGAGGAATTGCGGGCGCGCCTGGGCATGGAAACCCAGCGCCAGTGGTCCGATGAGGAATTGCGGGCGCGCCTGGGCATGGAAACCCAGCGCCAGTGGTCCGACCGAGCCATCGCCCGGACCACCCCCGCACTCTTTGGCTTGTTTAGCGTGGTGACGTTGGCGGCGGATGTCCTGATTGAGCAGCAAGGCAGCAAGGCGCCATGGCTCCGCGCACAACGGCGTGGGTAACTGTTCAGACTTGCGGGGATCTCCGGCCCATTCGGCCCGTTCCCAGCAGCCAGTCCAGTACAGAATGTCCACCGCAAACCACCTCTGTTCCCTCAAACGTGAACAGTTACGTCGAAGGCGATCCCGATGCGGTCAGGGTGGTTACGTGGTAGCAATCTATTGGGTGCTCCTTGTTTCTGGTCGGTTTTGTGTTTCAAAAACCATTATCCCAGAAGCAAATGGGCACTTTCTTACCCCTTCGACCCGCCGCGACACTCATCTCTTCGGTGGATTGGGGCTATGAAACCCAGCGCAATGCCGCCCAAGCCACCACCAACTGGCGGTTCACCACCCAGGATGCCCGCACCAAACTCCATCGCCTCTATCCCTGCCATTTCAAGGTTGATTGAGTACTAAACCAAAGCCAAGGTGAAATGTGCAGGGTGACAGGGTAAATTGGGGCCAGTTGGGTTGCATAGTTTCGGGAGTTGCCAGAGGTTAGTGATGGGCGTGAGAGAGCTAGACCGGTCTCTGGAACAATGGCAGATGGGAGAGCAGGACCTGCGGCGGCGGATGATTCTGGCGCCGACGCCCCGGGAGCGGGAGCGATGGTACGCCATGCTGCTGCTGGCCCAGGGCTTGACGGCAGCGGCCACGGCGGAGGCCCTGGAGCGAGACCCACACACCATCGGGCGGTGGGCGTCGGCCTTCGGTGAGGGAGGACTTGCCGCCCTGATATTCGAGCAGACCGGAGGTTCCCCCCGCCCTTGACCAAGCGCAGCAGGGAGGAGTTGAAAGGGGCGGTGCAGCAACCGCCCGCCACGTCGGGTATCGAATTGGCCAACTGGTATTGGAAGGTGGTTCGGCAGTATGTTTTGGAACGCTTCGGGGTCAGCTTGAGCCGCCGCAGTTGTCTGACCCCGTATCAAGTACGGGGTGACGTTACTACCTGCATCGGTTGGGATTTGCCTTCCAGAGGCCCAAGAAGCGCTTGGTCAAGGCGGACGCCGAACTGCGGGGCAAGTGGGTGCTGCAAGGTGAACCAGCCCTGGTGGCCTCGAGCAGCCCGAGCTACGGCGAAAGGGCCAGCTATTATTCGGCGGTGTGCCTGGAGACGAGGGAGGCGGAATGGATGGAACTGGAGGGCAACAGCAACTCTGGAACCTCGGTTGCCTTGCTGAGGCAACTGAGGGGAAAGCGCCCTGAGCCGCTGCGGATCATCTGGGACAACGCTCCGGCGCGCGATTGGTCAAAAATCTGGGGAGGCGATACGGGAGTATCTCAGGACGCCCGGCCTTGAGTTGCGGCTGGCAAACTTGCCGGGGTACAGCCCGGACTGCAACGCCGCTGAGGCCATCTGGGGCTGGGCGAGAGAGGAAGCCACGGGCAATCTGTGCTTGGGAAGCAAGACGGCGGTGCAGGAGCGGGTCGGCAAATTCCTGTCGAGTCTGACTGCCCGCAAAGAGGAGGTGAAACGGCACTGTCGGACCGTACTGCAGTCAAGGAGCGAAACACTCTTGCGAAACTGCCGGTTCGATTCCCAACACCCGCCGAATGCACATCCCACCTTGGCTTTGGTTTAGGCTACCTGCCCCAGGGCAACGAGGAATCCGAGGTCCTATTCACCCTGATCGCCGAACGCTACGAACGCAGGTCTTTGGGCATCACGTCCAACCTGGGTCTTCTCGGAGGGGGAGCGTATCTTCGCCAACCCCATGGCCACCGCCGTGGCTATCGACCGGGTGGTCCACCACTCCGTCATCCTGGAGTTTGACGTGCCCAGCTACCGCACCGATACAGCCCAGCAACGAGGCCAGGCACAGGAGGTGAACCGGCAAAACTAATCGACGACAATTCGGCAAATTTAGTTGGCGCGGGACAACAGGTGATGTGCTGCTCGGCGAGTACTTGGGCCGACTGTCCGAAGATTTGGTTATCACGCCGTCCGAGAGCGGTTGCCTTGTCATGACGCCATTCACTCGGCCCGATGGCAAACCCATCGGAATGGACGCACTGTCATTGCCGGATGGCCGCGTGCGTGTCAGCGATAAGGACGGCAGCTTCGGGTATATCTACGTCAACGGCCTGCCATTCTCCCGGCCGGCGCTGGACAACATTGAGCGAATCGCCGAAAGCTACGACGTCGGTTTGTATGGCGATGCTCTTGTTGCTGTAGCGGAACGGATTCCGTCGGCGATGCTTTGCACCGGATGATACAGGCGGCGATGTCGGTAACCGCGCTGGTTACTGCATTGGGAGATGGATGGCTGGAGAGCGGCAATGCCGGCGACCCAATACCTCCAACTGGAGAAGACAAACGGCCGGCGCTACACCCGAGTAGTTCCTGCTCAGACGGTGCCTTATCCGCCCTGCGTCTCGCCGCAATAAAGGCCCGTCGCCGCGCCATCGCCCCCGACGGCTATGTTGCCACTTGGCGCGACGGCAAGATTGAGTACGACACCAAACCCTGACTCATCCGCGCCCTCCTTGCCACAGTTTCAGCTCAACGTTTGTCAGCCAAAAATATCGGCCACCGGGCAGGCAAACCCGGGCAAAAGTGGTTCACAGGTCAGCGTATCCCCCATTCCGAAACGGTGCGTCGTACCGTCGTCAAGATGAGCGACCACCTCCTGCGTGGCGATATACGCCACCAGCACCAGCCGCACGCCGGCATCCAGCCACATCCGAACCCTGTTCGCAACCGCAGTCTCCCGATGGTCTGGTGAAATCACCTCCACCACCAAATCGGGAACGACTCCGAACACGTAGCCGCGGTCCGGCAGAGGGTCCGGGATGCGCTCGCGGGAGATCAGAGCATAGTCGGCGGCGCGGACCGTATCAGGTTCCCGTTCGAAGTAAGCCGCAGCCTCTGGTCCGCTGATAAAACCAAGACCGTGTTCTTCGACAAAATTTCCCAGCCTTCGGCCGATCCGGTCTGTGACAACGGTGTGCATGATACCCGGCGGCGGCATCTCAATAAGCTCTCCCCGGACGAGTTCGTAACGCTTGCCGTCGTCCGGCAACCCCAGCAACTCGTCGGCTGTAATCAGTTTTCTCGCCGTAGTCATATCCTGGCCTCCACGGATGCGCTTACAAAATCTCCCCGCCCCCGTCCGCCAGCATCGCCCCCCGCAGCAGCGGCACCGGCGGCGCGCCCCAGGATAGCGCGGCGTCGTGAAACCGCCGTAGGCTGTAGGCCGACCCTTCCTGCCGTCGCCAGTCCTGCCGCAGTTTCAGCAGCATCAGCTTGCCCAGCGTGTAGTTAAGATAGCCGGGATCAAAAGTGCCGCGCAGGGCCTCCCGACGCGCCGGGTGCTCCTCCATGTAGGCATGAGCCTGGAAGAACTGCGTCGCCTCGTCAACCGTCATCCCCTGGGTGTGCATCCCCAGCGAGCACAGGTAGCGGCAGTTGCGCACCAAGGCTTCCAGCAGTTGCGTCAGCCACAGCGCCGGCTCGTCGCGCCCGTACTCCGTTTCCAGCATCATCTCCTCGGTGTAGTGCGCCCAGCCCTCGGAGAAGGCATAGGACGTCGCCACCCGGTTGATCAGCGGCAGCCCTGCCTCGTGGCCCGCCCGCCCGTACCGGTTGTGCAGGTTGTGAACGTAATGCCCCGGGTAGACCTCGTGTATGCTCACGATCTTCAGCGTATGATAGTTGAAGTTGGTCAGCCATTCTTCCTGCTGTCGCGGCGTCCAGTCCGGTTCCACCGGCGTCACGTAGTAGAACGCTTCAGTGGCCACCTCTTCCAGCCCGCCGGGCGAGTCCATGGCGGCGAAGGCGTAGCGCATATACGATGGCGTTTCCGTCACCTGGCAGCGTTCCTCCGAGGGCAGCCCGATGATGTCATGGTCGATCAGCGCCTGCCGGATGTCCTCCAGCATATCCTGCGTGTCCGGTATCAGCCCTTCGGCGGTGGGATGGTTGGCGGCCACCTGCGCTACCGCTTCTCGCACTGATTTTCCCGGCGCGATTCGAGCCGCGGCCTCGTCCAGCCGCCGCAGGTTCTGCTCCAGGTTGGCCTGCCCAATGGACAATATATCCAGCAGCGGCGTGTTCACCCCTTCGCCCACTTCCAGCATCCGGCGATACAGCTCCGACCCAATGGCGAAGTCCGGCCGGGTCTGCCGAGCCTGTAGCTTTTCGACGAACTCGCCCACGGCAACGGCGGCAGTCTCCCGCGCCGCGTCGAACTCGGCAGCCAGGTCGGGAGCGCTCCCGGCGCACTCTGCGGACGCCGCCGCCAGCCCGGTGCGGTAGAAGGACGCCATGCCCCGGTAGGCTTCCACCGCCATATCCCGTATCGGCTCGCCCAGCTCCGGCTCGGTCAGCCCGTCCAGCGTCGCCAGGAAGTCGGGAACCTGGCGCAACGCCGCTGTTGCCGCCCGCAACCGTTCCGGCAGGGGCGCGTAGTCCCGCTGTACGTAGCCGCCCACGCCCAGGTAGCCCACCTGCCGCTGCGGGTTATTGTGCAGCGTCCGCATCTCCTCCAGGTTGAACAACTCCCGCCGGAGGAACATCTCCAGCAGCCGGCGCGACAGGCGGCTCATACGAGCGTCATCATCATTCACGCCCGCGCCGACCCCGTCATCCGCCGCCAACGCTGACAGCTGGGCCAACGACTGGTGCAACTCCTCAACCCGACGCCGAACCCGCCCGGCAGAGAAATCAGGCAACTGCCCGTCGTACTCGTGCCGCCCGATGCGGCTGCCCGATGTGGGCAGAAAATCCCAATGTTCGCGTATCGCCCGTTCCGCGAGGGCGTCAACAGCTTGGTTCATTTTCGTACCTACACCTCTACCTGACTAGCCGGGGCGTTCCAACCGTTGATTCGATCAATGGCTTGAGCTATGGAATGCTCTACCTCTTCAAATGCCAGTTTGGTCGCTCCATGCTCTGAATGCCTGGAGATTTCAGCGACCGTTTGTGCCATTACGACCACAGCTATGTCGTTCCGGCTCAAATTCCAACCGTTAGTTCGTAGCCTCTCTATTTGGGCCTCCGCGCGTTTGAATGCCGAGTCCGGCTTCAACTCCGCCGTTGCTTTTGTCTCTGCTGTTCCAGGTCGCTTCTTACGACAAGCCATGATGATGTCGAAGTTGATGGGAGCTTTTGCCTGGCGCTTGGGCGTGGCGACAGACATCTCCGCCTTCACTGGATGACACGCTGCGATGCAGAACCCGGCCGCCACTAATGCGTACAGAACGCTTCGCCATCCTTCCCATCTGGAATGGTGGTAAGTGAACACCAGAATGCCATCATTTTTAAGAACCCTGCCGGATTCTCGCAACACCAGCGTCAATCGCTCAGTGAACATTGCCGCATCCGAATTCTGGACCTCAGATTCCGAGCGTGTGGTGCTCGCCTGGTGGCTGGGAGAATCTCCAATAATTGGTTTCTGCCAAGCGTAAAAGAAGTCGGCTAGTTGCGAGTAATGTACGTTGTCGAAGAACGGCGGATCCGTGATCACAGCGTCCACACATCCATCCGGCAAGTCGGTTGCTGCCGAGTCTCCGCAGGAAACGTAGAGCCTGGCGCCCTTGTTGAATTGGTCATAGGAAACGCTATTAGTTATCCCTACGAGTGGTTCACTGATGTTGTCCACCTTCATGGACCGCCTGCCTTGATCCTCTGGCGACAACGCCAACTCAAAGGGCTGCTGAGCATATTGGGCCGCTCGCAACAATCGGCTGCGGAACAGCGTGGAAAAAGCCCCTGAACTCTTGGGCGTTCCCCAGATGTTCGCCTCTAACGGCGTGCGTTCCGGTTTCAGGATGTGATGGTAGAACATATGCCGGACGGCGCCGGTCCCCTCGCCCTTGTAGGACGCGAACATATTGTTGAACTCAAGCACACCAGAAAAAAGGCAGGTGAAAGCGTCCCGTAGCCGGTTATCTTCAATCTCTTTGATACGATTGGCCAGCGTGGCAATACAGAGCAACTGACGGGCATTAAACATTTGGTTCCAGCACCGGAATCCATAGTTCAGTATCTGGTTCGTGTTGTAGCCAGGCTCTATGGTCCCCTGCGGGATGCCATCAGATGACTCAGCCAAGTCGGTGACCGCCTTCCGGTACAGAGCTTCGTCGTACTCGGTGACCGGTTGATACTCTTTTTCCCCGTCAGCAGTCAGGACGAGTTTTGCGTACATCCGGTATGAGGGAGGCGAGCCGGTTTCTCGTAACGTGCGGCCAATGGCAAACTTGCACCGGCAATGGGGGCACGTCGCCGCCTTGCCGCTGGCCGGGCCGGCAGTCGCGTCGTAACGATGGCCGCACTCGGAACACGCGGTCTGCCTGACCCGATAGTTCTCAGGCGAGAGGGCGCCGCATTTCGTGCATACGACGTACACCGTGGGGTTGAGTCTAGGAGAAGCGTGCCTGGCGAAGACATAGTTGGAGAACAGGTCAACCGGAACGCGGCAAATCGGGCAGGGCGCCTGCATCACCCAAAAGTAATACAGGACTCGGCCCAACGTGCCGTCCGGCCGGCGAGCGGTGTAATAGCTGGAAATCGTGTCGGCGACATCCTTCTCAATGTCTCGATAAGTCCTTTTCAACTCCTCAGAGTTTCTGAGTGTTAGAGCGGTCCGAACTTGGAGGTATGATACTGGGTTGATGTCGCGGCCGATGGCTCGTCCGCCAAGTTTCAAGGTTTCCCCGATGGTCGTGCCGCTCCCCATGAAAGGGTCGAATACCACCGCATCAGGGAATCGTACTGAGGAGTAAAACAGGTCAAGTACGTCCGTTCCTTCCGGCGTTAAGGCACCCAGCAGGATCCCCCGGAATACCGACCCCAAGCGTTGTGCCCACCATTTGTGAACGTGGTATATGGGGCGGTAGATTTCCTTACGCCAGCTTTCGCGTTCGGCGATACGGCTGAGCTGCTCAAAAGGGAAATCGTCGCTTTCGATAGCGCGCGGCGCCGCCGAGCCCGCTACAGGCGGATTTGCCGCCTTTGGCACTTGCTCAAGGTGGAGTTGCATCAGGCTGACCGCAGTTTGCCATGGGGCCATTCCCTGCCGGGGCAAGTAGTCAGGCCGCGTCCTTCATCGTGACCATTGGACCGTCTGTCCCGGCAGCGCGGTACGCGACGAAACGGTGCTCCAAGCCGGCCGAGGTGTTCTCCATGTATTCAGGGGTGAGGGTATTTGCCCTCAAATCGGCGTTGTATCCCACGAGAAGGCGCTCGGTTTCTACCCGCACCAGTTCCCCACACGACTCCAACCGCTCATCCACTTCGATGTTACTGGGCAGGATCAGGGTACGTTGACCCACCGTGCCGTCCGTTAGCGCGAATGGAGTAGGAGCCACGTACATTTTCCGGTCCCTTATCATAACGTCGCCGTAACTTCCGAAGCCGGTGATGTGCTTGTTCTCATGGACATACTCGTGGTTGGCATTGAGAAAGTCGCCGTGGAACAGCACCAAGTCGATTACCGGGTAGTCGTCACCATCAGGGTCTTTGGGGTACCGACCAAAAACGTAGTACACGGTTCTGCCGTTGTGGAACCCCGTGGGCATCTGGCTGTTGGCGTCATAGGTGGCTTCCCGGCCGGGGTATGCTAGCGCCTTTACCTCGTATCCCACTGGACTATCCACTAACTGGAGTTTTCACGCGGCGACTGGCCCTCCTTACAGCGTAGGCGTGTCGCCGGAGGGAGTCATCGGCAACGCACAATCTATCCAACGGGATCGCCCCACAACGGGGCGTCACCAATGCTGTAGTCGTAAAACTCCCGGACCATGCTATGGATCGGGCAATATGCACCAACGTCTACTCGGTCTTGGTCCGTACGACACGCCTCGCCAGAGTATACACGGCCGACGCGGACTGACCAGTTAGTCGCCTCTGCACGGGCCGGCCACGGCCATAATGCTGCTATGTACCAGCCTAAAATCGGGATAGGAGTTGCGGGCCGGCGGGTCGTATGTTGCCTGAATCTCGTCCAAACGGGTCTGGAACCAGTCTTGGAAGTGGAACTCCTTGTCCACCCGGTTGGTTCGATGGATAAGCCGGCCCCGGCGGACTGCTTCATCGCATTGGAGAAACACGTCGGCAACAGCGCCGTGCATATCGCAACTCCCCCTTGCTTGCGGTTGGCCTCTTCTCCCTATCGGCGTTACGCAATCAGCTCGCTGATCAGGAACTTCGGGTTGATATCCGTAAAGTTCTTCACGTCGCCCACCAGTTCGCGCCCGTGGGTCTTGAAGCCCTCGTGCACCCCGTCCACGTCGTTGAAGAACAGGTAGCCGACGCAGGTGTACAGCGGCGGCGCGTTGGGGTCGGTGTCGGAAATGCCCTTCTCCACGTTGTAGTAGCGCATCCCGAAGGTGGTCAGCCGCTCCTGCACCATGGGCATGTGCGTGTTCACGTAGTAGTCGAAGTCAAAGGATTTTCCTTCCTCATTGTCGTAGAAAACGGTTACCTTGATCATCTGTAAAGCTCCTGAATCGCACCTCCATCACCCCCGGTGGGAGGGGGTTGAGGTGAGGGGGAATTAATGGTAAACGTTGGCCCCGGCGCCGCCGCCGGCCGCGATGGTCTCGCCGCTGATGGCGATGCTGCGCGGCGAGGCCAAAAAGGCCACCACCCAGGCCAGCTCTTCGGCGTCCACGATACGCTTGGTGGAGTTGCCGGCCGCGGCGCGACGCTCGATTTCCTCCACCGTTACGCCCTCGCGCTCGGCTTGCTCGGCGTACATCGGGCCGCTGCGCTCGGTGCGAGTGGTGCCGGGATGCACCAGGTTGACGCACACGCCGTCTCCGCCCAACTCTTCGGCCAGGTACTTGGTCAGGTTGGACAGGCCGGAGTTGCGCACGCCGGCGCTGAGGTTCCCTGCCGCCCGCCGCGCCGACAGGCCGCCCACGTTGACGATGCGGCCCCAACCCTGCTCTTGCATGTAGGGCGCAACGGCCCGGGCGCAGCGCAGGTAGCCCATCACCTTGGTGTCCAGGTCCAGCATCACGTCCTCGTCGCGGATCTCGCCCAGCGAGCCGCGAGCCAGCCCGCCCGGCGCGGCGGCGTTGTTCACCAGGATGTCGATGCGTCCGCCCAGCGCTTCCACAGCGGCGGCGACCATGCCGTTCACCTGCTCCGTGCTGGTCATGTCGCAGACGATGGGCGTGACCGACCCGCCGGTCGCCCCGGCGACGTCCTCCGCCGATTCCGACAGTGTGTCGGCATAACGCCCCGTGATCACGACGCGGCATCCGTCCGCCGCCAGCACCCTTGCCACCGCCTTGCCGATGCCCCGGCTGCCGCCGGTTACGATTGCGGTCTTGCCCTCAAGTTGAAAATCCATACGCGGAAAGCCTCCCGCTCAAACTGACGGCATTGTACACCATGCCTTGCCCGCTAGCGTTCCGCCTTATCAACAAATGGGTAGGGGCGACCGGCCGGTCGCCCCTACGGTACGCACCTGCGAAGGGGAACTAGCCCACCTGCACCGTAGCGCCAGCCTCTTCCAACTTGCCCTTGATGCTGTCGGCTTCTTCCTTGTTCACGCCCTCGCGGACGCGGGTCGGAGCCGCTTCCACCAATTCCTTGGCTTCGCGCAGACCCAGGTCGGTCACTTCGCGCACCGCCTTGATGACGTTGATCTTGTTGGCGCCGAAGTCGGCCAGGGTTACGGTGAACTCGGTCTGCTCGTCGCCCGCCGACGGGGCGTCGTCGGTAACCACGCCGGCCGCCGGGACCGCCGCAACCGCCATGGGAGCGGCCGCGGAGATGCCGAACTCTTCCTCAATGGCCTTGACCAGGTCGGCCAGGTCCATCACGCTCATGCCCTTGATTGCATCCAGAACTTCCTGATTCACTGCCATGGTTGAAACCTCCTGTTTCTTCCTTGCGTTTGCCCTTTCTTTACAATTTTCGCCCCCTCGCCCTTTGTGGGTGAGGGTTGGTAATGGTCGGGAGTTTCTATTCCGCCGCCTCTGCCGGTTGCATCTGATCCATACGGGCTTGCAGAACGTAGGCCAGGCTGCGGATGGTGCCGTTCAGCACGTTCATCAGGCCGTACAGCGGCGACTGCATATTGCCCAGCAGTTGCGCCACCAGCACCGGACGCGGCGGCAGGGTTGCCAGGCGTGAAACTTCGTCGGGTGGCATCGCGGGGTTCTGGCCCACGACCGCGCCGTGAATGGACAGCGCCCCAGCACTGGCGTTGGATGCGTCGTTCACCGCCTTGGCGACGAGGGCCGCGTCATCGTAACCCAACGCTATGGCCGTCTGCCCGGCGATGACCTCCTTGAGCTGAGGGACCTCGGCGGCGTCGGCGGCCAGGCTGAGCAGGTTGTTCTTGACGACGACGAACTCAACGCCGCCATCAAGCATCCGCCGGCGCAAGTCCACCATCTGGTTGGCGTTCATGCCGGTGTAGCCGGTGGAGATGACGATGGAACTGCGTTCCAGTTTCTCCTTCAGTTCGGCCACCCGGTCCACTTTTTCCTGTGTTGGCAAGGTTTTACTCCTGAGTTGCCATGAGGCAAAAAAACGACCCGCGCCTCGAGACACAGGGCGCGGGTTGGACGACACAGTCACGGCAAAGGCGCCGCCTGCGTCAACTAACCTTGCTGCCGCCGGATGTATCCGGCGGATTTCGCCTCGGCGGGCGGCGAGTGATCGCCATTATCCCGAAGTCGGAACCCACTGTCTCAGGCACTTGTGGTCGCTATTCGATTGTGCTGACCAGCCTACCACTCTCTCCACGAAAACACAATGTGCGCCCCTTATGCGGCAGCGTTCCGTATTAGGTGTTTTGATTCCATACATGCCGTTGCTAGTGAGGGTAGGGGCGAATGGCCATTCGCCCCTACGGACGGAAACCACCTCAATCGGAACGCTACCCCACGTCAAACCAGCGGTTGCAGCTGGTCGAGTTACTGCCCCATGCTTCAGTTGCTTAGCTACGTTCTCCTCCGTTCCCTGGTGCTCGTAGAAAGGTGATGCGGATTTCGTCAAGCAAAGTCGATTTACGCGACCTGGAAGGAGCCGATAACTTTCACCTGCGAAGCAGCGGAGACAAGGTTTCTACCAAACGCTGGACTTGATGGAGCCCATTGTGCACCATTTCTTCTCGCAGCCAGCCCTCGTAAAAATTTGTGTGCAACGTTGACGCCCCGGAGAAGTCATAGCTGATGTTGAAATCACCCGATTCTTGAGCCAAACGGCTCGCGACCTCGAACAAACTGTCATGACTGCCATGTTCCCAACCACGATGTTCGGCGATGGCCTTAACGATTTCAGCAGCAGCGCCCCACCCCTTCTCTGAGGCTTGGCGCAGGTCGCCGGCTTCAATCTCTTCGAAGGCTTGCAGCAGAAATGTGGCGGCGGCGGTTTGGTACTTCAAAACCTGCATGATATGGCCTCCCTCCGTATTCACCGGATGGGCAAGATCCTGCCGATCAATGTAGAAACTACCTTGAAGTCGCCGTTACCGCTTTGTGAACCCGCAATCACTACTCCGGCTGCAGCGCCTGCAGCGTCCCAATGTCCACCGAGAGGCCCGGCCCCATGGACGACGTGATGTACGCCGACTTGATGAACGAGCCTTTCACCGCCTCCGGCCGCTCGCGCATCACCGAGTCCATGAACACGGACAGGTTATCCATCAGCGCGTCAGTCTCGAAGGACGACTTGCCGAACTGCCCGTGAATGATGGCCGTGCGGTCGGTGCGGAACTCCAGGCGGCCCGCCTTGGATTCCTGGATCACGCGCGGCAGGTCCCGCGCCTGTACCAGTGTGCCGGTTCGCGGGTTGGGCATCAGACCACGCCGACCCAGGTAACGGCCCAGCCGGCCGATCTTGGACATCACTTCGGGGATCGCCAGACCCACGTCGAACTCCATCCAGCCCCCTTCAATCTGGGCTATCAGGTCGTCGTCGCCCACGTAGTCGGCGCCGGCCTGACGGGCGATGTCGGCGGCCTCGCCGTTGGCGAACACCAGCACGCGCACCTGCTTGCCCAACCCGTGGGGCAACACGGTCACGCCGCGCACCTGCTGCTCGGCGTGGCGCACGTCGGCGTTGGTGCGCAGGTGCACCTCGATAGTCTCATCGAACTTGACGGTGGACAGCTCCTTCACCAGGTCAATGGCCTCACGCGGTTGGTAAACGCTGTCCTCCGGGACACGCTCGGCGACGGAGTTGTATCGGCGGCTGTGTTTGGGCATTTTCCAATCTCCCTTGCGGCGTTCTCAGCGTCGGGTTTGCGGCGTCATTAGTCGTCTTCGACCGTGATGCCCATGCTGCGGGCCGTTCCCGCGATGATGTTCATGGCCTGTTCCACCGTGTTGGCGTTCAGGTCTTTCAGCTTCTCCTCGGCGATACCCCGCAGGACGGCGCTGGAAACGGACACCCCGATGGGAGCGCGCGCGTCGCCTTGCCCTCTCTCAATGCCGGCGGCGCGACGCAGCAGGTCCGACGCCGGCGGAGTCCGGGTAACGAAGGTGAACGAGCGGTCCTGGTACACCGTCAGATGCACCGGCACGACGGTTCCGGCCTGACTGCCGGTGCGCTCGTTGTAGTCCTTGACGAAGGCCATGATGTTGACGCCGTGCTGACCCAGCGCCGGGCCTACCGGCGGGGCCGGGGTGGCCTTCCCCGCTTCCAGTTGAAGCTTGATGACGGCCAGTACCTTCTTTGCCACTGATGGCCTCCGTTAAATGCTTCCTCTCCCATCATGAAGCAAGGGAGAGGGTTGGGGTGATGCAGTGTTGAGAGCGGAAATTAAACCTTTTCCACCTGTATAAAGTCCAGAGCCACGGGAGTTTCCCGGCCGAAGACTGATATGAGGACTGTGACCTGTCCCCGGTGCTCGTCCACTTCTTCCACGCGGCCCAGCATATCGGCGAAGGGTCCCTCGGAGATGCGTACGGTGTCGCCCGAGGTGAGGCCGATTACGGCGCGGGGTTCGCCGGAGGCCACCCGTTCCAGGATATCGTCAACCTCCCGGTCGTCCAATGGCACCGGTCGCGGCCGGTCGCCGCCTTCCTCCTCCGCGGAGATAAACCCGGTCACTCCGGTGGTGTTCCGCACCACGAACCAGGCCTCGTCGTCCATCACCATCTGGACGAGGATGTACCCCGGAAACAGCTTGCGCCGTTGGGAACTGCGCTCGCCCTTGTTGCGGATGATCTCTTCCTCGGCGGGCACTTCAACCCGCCGGATCCGGTCGTCCATCCCCAGGCTGTGCCGGCGCAGGTCGAGGTTGCGCTTCACCATATCCTCCTGCCCGGTGTAGGTATGGACGATGTACCAGCGCAGGTCGGCGAAGGGTTCCATTGTGATCATTGTCTTGCATCCGGTTGGTAGGTGGTTCGTGACGTGAGTGGGCTGCTGAAGCGGCCATCGTCGGTCTCACGACCGACGGCGGCATCCGTTGTGCACGGGCGACCCGACCAGTGCAGAGCGGAACCGGGAGTTCCGCCCTCGCTGGTTGAGACCTGGGACGCCTGCGTTCAGAAAGGCAGTTGCCTCAGGCCGATGACAAAGCCCATGACGTAGTCGAAGATCCGGTCCAGCAATCCGAGGAAGAAGCCCATCACGATGGACAGCACGATCACGACGGCCGTCAGTCGGGCGGTCTCTTCCCTAGTGGGCCAAACCGACTTCCGCAGCTCCGAGATGGTCTCTCTCAGGAACCCTGCCGGGCCGATCCTCCCCACTGCGCGGGGAGAAATCGGCGCCGGTCGCCTGCCGGATCTTTGACCGCTAGATGCTCTGGCCAAGGCCGGCTACCTCACTTCCCGGTGGACCTGGTGCCCACGACAGCGACTGCAGTACTTCCGCAGTTCCATGCGAGTGGTGTGGCTGCGGCGGTTCTTGATTGTTGCGTAGTTGCGCTCGCGGCAGTCAGTGCATTGCAGCGTGATGACTTGCCGGGCGTCGGTTGACTTGCGGGCCATGAGGTCACTCCAGCAGCCTGGTGAAAACGCCGGCGCCGACGGTGCGGCCGCCCTCGCGAATGGCGAAGCGCAGCCCTTCCTCAACGGCAATGGGCGTGATCAGATTCACGGTCATGGTGATGTTGTCGCCGGGCATCACCATCTCCACCCCGTCGGGCAGGGCGATTTCGCCGGTGATGTCGCTGGTGCGGATGTAGAACTGGGGCTTGTAGCCGGTGAAGAAGGGAGTATGCCGCCCGCCTTCCGCCTGGCTCAACACGTACACCTCAGCCTCGGCCTTGCGGTACGGTCGCATGGAGCCGGGGGCTACCAGGACCTGGCCGCGTTCCACTTCGTCCCGGTCCACGCCGCGCAGCAGCACGCCCACGGCGTCGCCGGCCTCGGTGGTGCTCAGCAGCTTGTGGAACATTTCCAGTCCGGTCGCCACGGTCTTGCGCACGTCGCCGGAGCGGATGATTTCCACTTCCTGGCCGACGTTGAGCTGACCGCGTTCCACCCGACCGGTAACGACGGTGCCACGACCCTTGATGCCGAATACGTCCTCAATGGGCATCAGGAAGGGCTGGTCGGTAACGCGCTGGGGCTGGGGGATGTACTCGTCCATGGTGCGAATCAGTTCGCGCACCTGCTTCATTGCTTCAGTGTCGCCGTCCAGCGCCTTGAGACCGCTGACGCGCACGATGGGACTGTCGGCGGGGAAGTCATAAGTGCCGAGCAACTCGCTCACTTCCAACTCCACCAGTTCCAGCAGCTCTTCGTCGTCCATCATATCGACCTTGTTGAGGGCGACAACGATGGAGGGAACTTCCACCTGACGAGCCAGGAGGATGTGCTCCCTGGTCTGGGGCATGGGGCCGTCGGGGGCCGACACCACGAGGACGGCGCCATCCATCTGGGCCGCGCCGGTAATCATGTTCTTGATGTAGTCGGCGTGGCCGGGGCAGTCAACGTGGGCATAGTGCCGGTTTTCGGTCTCGTACTCGACGTGGGCGATGGCGATGGTAACGCCACGGGCCTTTTCTTCCGGCGCGTTGTCGATTTCGTCCAGGCCCCGGAAGTTGGCGTTGCCCTCCTCGGCCAGCACGCGAGTGATCGCCGCGGTGAGGGTGGTCTTGCCGTGGTCAACGTGACCGATGGTGCCCACGTTTACGTGGGGCTTGGTACGGTCGAAGACTTGCTTAGCCATGGTGGGGAGTAACTCCTTGCTCCTTGTTTGGTTTTCGTGTCTTCCCGCGGGCTGACCCGGCGGGCTATTGACGCCGAATGGAGCCCAAGGGCGGAATCGAACCGCCGACCCCGTTCTTACCAAGAACGTGCTCTACCGCTGAGCTACTTGGGCAGATTGATGATGGTTGTCAAGATGGTGGAGGGGGCAGGATTCGAACCTGCGAAGCCCGTCAGAGCGCCAGATTTACAGTCTGGTGGTTTTAACCACTCACCCACCCCTCCATGTGCGGTTGTGTTGCCTCTCGTTTCGTCGGCTAACGAAACTATTCTGGAGCCCCAGAGGGGACTCGAACCCCTAACCTGCCGATTACAAATCGGCTGCGCTGCCAATTGCGCCACCGGGGCCAGGGTGAACCACCATCAACCGCGTGGGTGGAAGGCCCGCCACACGCTAAAAAAGCCCCGGCATCTTCCGGGGCCTTCCGGTTTTCGCCAGTCCTTGGATAGATTACGCAAAAACCCCCAAATTGTCAACGCTTTTTGGCGCGCTTATGCCCTCTTGCCCCGGCGAACGGTCTCGTCAAACCGGGTGGCGCGTTACCGCTCCGGGGCCTCGGCTTGCGGCGACGGGTTCCTTTCACCATGCGGCTTCAGTCTTCCAGGTTGATCACCATAACGTTGTTGCTTCGGGCACGTTCCTGGTTGGCATACGAGATTTCAATTCCTATGACAACCGCATTGGTCGTTGTGCCGCTGGCGTTCTGCAGGATGCGGGCACGTGCGTAGGCTCGGTCGATGTCCCTGTCTCCGATGGTAATGGAAACCTCGCCCACCACGTAGACATCCGAGCCTTCCGGTGAATACCCTTTCAGGATGATGTCGGCCCGGTCCAGATCATCGGCGTCGTCGTCCGTGATGGCGCCCCGGTCGGCTGCGTTGTTCACCAGTTCGGCTATGGCGTTGCTGTCCGGTTTGCTGATGGCAAGCACGACTTCCCCGCTCTGCACGTTGAGATGTCGCCTAACCAATCGAGCGGCTCTTCGAACGGCCTTGCGCTCGTAGTCCGTGCCAGTCAGGTTGTTGAGCTGGCCCTGCATATTGTCGAGACGCTGGTCGATGGAGTCGAAGCGTGCGTCCGCGGCTTCTTGCCAGGTGTCGATGCCGTCGAGCCGGCCACCGATGCCGTCGAGCCGGCCATCGATGCCGTCGAGCCGGCCATCGATGCCGTCGAGCCGGCCATCGATGCCGTCGAGCCGGCCATCGATGCCGTCGAGCCGGCCATCGATGCCGTCGAGCCGGCCATCGGTGCCGTCGAGCCGGCCATCCATAACGTCCTGTCTCGCGGCTATCGCGGCGATGCCTTCCTTCATCTCTTTGAGGTCGGCTTCCATGCGGTCCTGGCGCTCGGCCATTTCCTGCTGTTGCCTCCGGATGTCGTTGACCGTGCTGAGGAGCGCCGCCTGCCCTTCTTTGAGTTCGCTGATATCGGTTTCCACTCGACCCAGGCGTTGCTCGTGATCTCCAACGGTCTCCGTCAGGTTGGCTACCATGGCAAAGAGTTGTTCAACGGCTGAAGTCAGAGCTTCCATCGCCATTTTGCTGGCGTCGGAAAGCTCGATCTGTCGCTCCATGAGCTCCGCGATCATCCCCTGGTTACGCTGAACGGCCGCTGGCAGTCGGCCCAATTCTTCGCCCATGATGCGCTCGCGCAGGGCGGCTTCAAGCTCCGGATCATGCTCCAGAGCTGCCAGGAGTTCAGTAATGTGGTAAGGGGTGCTCATAGCGGATCGCTTTGCGAAGTCGGCGCCTACAGTGTACCGGGAAACGGCTATGTGTGCTAAAAGCGTTTTCGACTTCTCGATGTTGGGAGGGCATCGCCTCAAGCGGATGAAGCAGCGCGCCTCATCGGGGGCGCGCCATCCAATTGACGCCCGCCCACCGCTGCGGTATCGTTAGTGCCACTTACTTCACTGATATTGGGAGTGTCCCATTATGGCAGAACAGGAACTTCCCCTCTTCGATTACGACGAGGTTCAGATTGGTGAGGAGTTGGGTTCTTACGAGTACCTGCTCACCCAGGAGATGGTGGACCTCTACCGCCGCGCTGTGGACGATCCCGACGCCGTTTTCCCCACCATCGCCGTGAAGCACGACGCCACCTCCCTGTCCCTTGCCTACGACGACCAGACCGGCAGCATCAATGCCGGCAACGAGATCGATCTGTTCAACGCGCCCGTTCCCGGCCGGAAGATCCGCGTCACCGGCCGGATCCACGACAAGTTCGTCCGCCGCGAAAAGCCTTACCTGGTCATCGAGGCCACCGCAACCGACGAGGACGGGCGCCTCATCGAGAAAATGCGCACCTATCAGATCAAGAAACCCGAGGAGTTGGGCAAAAAATGGCATCCGCAAGGTTAGACAGCGAAACGCTGCCCGTCGTCACCAAGCACATCACCCAGGACGTAATCAACCAGTTTGAAGCTTGCGGCATCCTGAACCGGGCCAACATCCACAACGACCCGGAACTGGCCTCCAAGCGCCTCGGCACCACCTACGCCATCGCCTCCGGCCGCATGAGCATCGCCTTCTGCACCGAGGCTATGCGCAAGTTCATCGGCGCCGACGCCTTCCATCGCAGTGGCAACGTCAACCTGAAATTCCTGCGCCCGGTCAAGCACGGCGATACCGTCTCCGTCCACGGCCAGGTCAACAGCCGCGATCCGCAGGACGACGGCACCACGCTGGTCACCGTTGACGTCTACTGCGAGAACCAGAACGGCGACAAGACCGCCGTCGGACAGGCCAGCGCCCGCGTGTAAGTGCGGCTGTGAAGCGCGACAGTGCATGATGACCACAGTTGTCGATTACCACTCCGAACGTAGCTGGCATTTCCTCGATCTGGTGGACGGGGAAGTCGAGCGCGGCGAGTTGGAAGAGGCCGGCAACAAGCTGTGGGGAGCGGCTGCCCACGCTATCAAAGCCGTCGCCGAGCGCAGAGGTTGGCAGCACGGAGCGCACAGAGATCTAGAGGAAACTGTGTTGCGTCTGGTTGATGATGAGGGTGCCCCGCCAGTTCTGTACACCTACTACGCGTTGGCAAGTTGGTTCCACTCGCGGTTCTACGGCGGGCCGCCCAACTCCAACCAAATCCGCCACGGCAAAGGGGAAATGGCTAACTTCATCTACCTGTTGGAAAGTCTGTGAGGCTTAGCGGGTATCTGCCCGGCTTAGCATCGTAATCCCACAAGAACGATAAAGAATTGGAGCAGTTCTTATGACAATGACCAGGTCCGAGTTCGGCAAAGTTGAAGTGGACATCGTCTACTGCGTGCCTTGAGGCTACCACGGCCTCGCCACGTGGCTGGCGACCGAATTCTGGCGTTCCCAAAACGCCGGCGATATTGCCATCAAGATGACCCCCGCCGGCAAGGGCCGCCTCGAGATTTACCTGGACGGCGAAAAAATCTTCGACCGCTTCGACGAAGAGGGCGACGAATATCCCGGCTACAGCAAGGTCAACGAACTCAAAATGGTCATCGCCGAACGCGTCTTTGACGTTGAGGACGAGATGATGGCTGCCAGGGGCTAAATGGCTAATTCCGAACACGTCGCCATCGTCAAGGACGGCAAAGTCGCCCTGGATGCCTGGCGCGCCGAAAATCCCGAAACCCAGCTCGACCTGCGCATCGCCGACCTGCAGGGACTGGATCTCGCCGGCATTGATCTGCGCGGCTCTGACCTGCGCGGCGCGGCGCTGTGCGACTGCCGGCTCACCAGAGCGAACTTTTCCCGCGCCGATCTGCGCTCCGCCGACTTCACCGGATCGGACCTTTACGGAGCGACCCTGGCCTCCGCCAAGTTGGCGACCACCATCCTGCGCAACACCAACCTCTTCTGGGCCGACCTCAAGCAGTCCAATATGCAGGAAGCAATCCTGCAGTGGTCCCGCCTCAATCGCGCCTCCTTCCTCAACACCGACCTCACCGGCGCCGATTGCAGCCAGACCACCGCCATCGAGATCGACCTGCGCTCCGCAATCCTCACTGGTTCCAACTGGCAGGGCGCGAACCTGAACGGCGCCGACGTGAGCCGCGCCGTCATGCAGGGCGCCGACTTCACCAACGCCAAAATCCGCGACTCCATGTGGATTATGACCGACATGAGGGGAGCCAATTTCGACAAGGCCAGCCTCCACCGTTGCGACATGACCATGGGCAAATGGGACGACACCACCAACTTCCCGCCCGGCTTCGACCCCACCTTCATTGAGAACCGGGTGGATGACTACTAAGTCTTCGCAGCACACCGGAGCAGGTGCGCATTAACCATGATAAGCATTGACCCGGCCGTCGCTGCGGCAACAATCAGCTTCGTCACCCTGCTCACGCTCATCGGAGGCGGGTTTTTCTGGCTGGGCAAGCTCAGCAACCGGGTCGGCCATCTGGAACACCGGGTTGACCAATTGGCCGACGAGATGCGCGAGATGCGTGAAGAGATGCGCCAGCAGGGGAACGAGATGCGTGAAGAGATACGCCAGCAGCGGAACGAGTTGCTCGAAGAGATGCGTCGCGGCAACCAACAGCTTCTGCTTGCCCTGGCCAACCATTCCCACGACGCGGACGGCCAACCCATCTTCCGCATGCCGATCAGCCCCGAATAACCGCGAGCCATAATCTTCTCCCGGTATCCTATGGCAATCCTCCTCGTAGCATCCCATCAACCCGGCGCCGGCAAAACCGCCATCGCGGCGGGTCTGGCGACCCTTATTGGTCGCGCCGGAGTTGCCGTGTCCGCGTGCAAACCCCTCTCACCGGCGGGGCGCACCGACCCCGACGCCGCCTATTTCGCGCGTAACCTCCGTGGCGGCGTTGCCGTTGCTTCCGTCGAGGATGCCGCCGGGCTGGACGCCGCGGCCAACGCCGTGCGTTCCCTCACCGGCATTAGCGAGCACGTGGTCGTGGAGATCCCTACTCCCCGCGACGGTTCCGGCGTATCGTCGCCGTTGACCGTCGGATTGGCGGAGCGGCTGTCCGCCCGAGTGGTGGCCGTTTTCGGATACGACGCTCTGCTGTCGGCGGTGTCAATCTCGAGCAGCGTGGCTACGTTGGGCGACCGCCTGGCCGGCGTGATAGTCAACCAGACCCCCCGCTACCGGGTGCAGCGGGTGGAAAGCATCCTGTCCGAGATCGCCACTGTCGGCCTCCCCACCATCGCGGCTTTGCCCGAAGACCGTCCTATGCTCTCGCTCACGATGGCGCAGCTGGCCCGGGAACTGGGCGGACGGTGGGAACTGGCGCCCGACGACGGCGACGCATGGATTGACCGCTTCCTCATCGGCGGCAATATCATGGACTCCGGCGCCGGTTACTTCGGGCGTTATTCCCACCAGGCCGTGATCACCCGCGCCGAGCGTCCCGACATCCAGATGGCCTCGTTGATGCAGGACACTCGCTGTCTGGTCCTCACCGGCGGCGCGCGCCCCACCGAATACATCCGCGTGGAGGCTGGCAAACGCAACGTGCCGGTCCTTCTGGTTGACGGTGGCACCGTCGCCACCGCCGATGCCGTGGGCGGCCTGCTGGAGGCTTCCGTCCCCCACCAGGCACACAAGGCAGAGCGAATGGCCGACCTGCTGGATGGGCGCGTGGACCTTTCAGCGCTGTTGTCGTAACGGCAGGTTCAAAGCTGCCCCTGCCGCTGGAGTGGCCTGAGACCCGGTTGTCAGAATCGGGGTCGGAGGATCCACCGGATGAAGATTCCCATCCTGAAAATCAGGAAATCCGGCAAATCCTGATTCTGACTGACCTTTCGCTCAGTCCTGCATCTCAAACCGCTCCGATTCCGGCGGCTGCGCCCAAAGCTCCTCCGCTCCTGCCATCGCCACTGCCCGCTCGGGGCTGGCGCGCCAGGCGTCGTAGATTTCGTTGTTGTCCCAGGTCACCAACGTAGATATCTTCGTCGGGTCGGACAGTGAGACGAAAGTATGGCGCGCGCCGAACCCGGGCGCCCGGCTTTGCGCCTCGCCGTTACGGTCCAGCAGCGCCTTCGCCTCGTCCACCTTGTCCGCTTTGGCCCAGTGGTGCGTTAGTACCCCAATCAATGCCATGCCCGTGTTCTCCTCATGCTGTCGTGATTAGTCGTCTGTGGTGGTCGTAACCTCGCGGTCGTGCCGGCTCCACGGGAATTCAAGCCGGGGCCGGAGCCCCTCCTGGCGGACGTGCAGCGCCTTCCCCAGGACGTACGCCACCAATGCCGCGCCGATGCTGAACACGGCCCCCATCTTCCCTGGCTCCTGGAAAGGCGAGTCGCCCGGGAAGGCTTTGCCAGCCACGAACAGAGCTACCGTCAGGCCCAGGCCGGCGATAACGCCCGTAACCACCAGGTGCCGCACGCTCATGCCCGGAGGCAGCGGAAATCCCATCCGCGACGCCAGCCACGAAAACAATGTTACGCCAATGGCCTTCCCGACAATCAAAGATACCAGCACCATCATGGTGACCCAACCAATGCTGGAAAATGCCACGCCGGCGTTGGCAAAGGCGAAGAAGAACAACCCAAAGTCCACGAACAATTTCAACTGATGCTCGAACTGTTCCAGTGCGCTATGGCCGGAGTGCTCTTCGACAGCGGCGGCGTGGGAATGTGGAGGTCCCCCCATGTCGAGAGCGTGCGTTGCTTCGGAGGACGGTTCGGCGTGGTGGCTCGAATGCGGCATGAATGGCACTATGGGAGCCAGCGCCAACGCCGGCTCCACCCCAGCGCCGGCCAGTCCCACCCAGGAAAGCGCTCCGCCGGACAGGATGTATGCCGGCCACCAGGGGACGCGGAACCGCCGCATGATGTATGCAACTGCCATTCCGCCAACCACCAGCAGCAGCCAGATTGGTTCCACCGGATGGTGTGGGTCCGGGTAAAAAACGGCGATGATGACCAGTCCGATGGCGTCGTCCGCCACGGCCAGCAGCAGCAGGAAGTTCACCGCCGCGTGCAGCGGCCCGAACACCACCCGCGCCACCAGCCAGGCCAGGGCAATGTCCGTAGCCGTCGGGACGGCCCATCCGTTGGCCACCGCTCCGAAATCCGCCGTGCCCCCGTAAAAAACCCACGCCAACGCGAAGTACAATCCAACGGGACCGAACACTCCGCCCAAGGTGCCGGCCAGAGGATTGATCGCGCGGCGCAGCGGGTTCAGCACTCCGCCCGGCAGCGTTGACTCGGTGATTTCCTTGGCGGCGACGCCAAAGAAGAGGCACATGAACATCCCGTTGCTGATGAAGTGGAGGGTCAGTTCATGTCCGAGAACCGAAGCATGGTGGCCGAAAGGATTGAACTCGACCAGTGCCTCGTACCAGTGCTGGTCCACGTTGGCCGCCACCAGACCCAGTATCACGCCCAGAATAAGCGGAAGCGAGAACTCCTGCAGCAGGTTGATCACCCGCATCACCGGGTGTACGTAATTGGCCTGTAAGGCGTGCATGGACGTCGGTGCTCTATAGCTCAGTAGGAGTTTTTACCGGCGGCAATTTTACCACCTACCGGCGCTGGGTGGTTTTATAGATCACACACGTAAATGCTACAATGATGCTATGGATCTGCGGCGGTTGGAGCGGTGGGTAACTACTGCGCTTTACATCGCTGGAGGTGCGGCTTCGTCGTCATGCTGGCCAAAAGGCTGTTGCCGGATGGTACAGTATCGCAGCGACTGGCCGTCGGTGCTGCCGATCTCCTGACCGAACTGGGTGGCATAAGCGAAGGGCTGCTCATCGTAATCATCCTGCTCATTCTGGGAGGAAACAGGATCATGGTATCTATTTTCGAAGGCGTTGACCGTTATCGCGAGTGGAAGCGCAAGAATGCGCAACTGAAGGCAGAAGTGAGAGCCGCCGTTTTGGACGAGGGCATCGCCGCTGGTCGCGCTGAAGGCCGCGCTGAGGGCCGCGCCGCCGAACGCGCTGCGATACGCGCTTGGCTGGAAGCGCAAGGGCTCAACCCGGACGACATACTGCCTCCGGAAGAACCCGATACCCAAGCGTAGCAAATCCTGCGGTCGCCGCCGCTAAACCCGCTGCTGCCAACAGTCCGCCGCCACCGACACCGGCCCGTCGTACACCGAACGCGCCTCCGCCGCCAGCGGCTCGGTGTCGGCGTGAAAAGCATTGTCGATGTGCGTCAGGGTCAGCGATGCCACCCCCGCCATCTGCGCGATGCGCGCCGCCTCCGCCGCCGTAGAATGGGCTGTGCCATCCGCCCGCCGCCGGTCCTCCTCGGTGCAAATGGCCTCGTGGATCAAGAGCGTCGCTCCCTCCGCCAACTCAGCCAACGAAGGGCACCACCGCGTATCGCCGGAAAAGACGATGGAGTGTCCGCCCGATTCCACCCGCCACGCTATCGCCCCGCCGATGTGGTTCACCGGGGCGCACTTGGCCCGAACCTCCGGCGTCAGCTGTATCCAGTCGCCCGGCTCCGTCGGGCGGAACATGATGCACCGTCGTCCGTCCCGTCGCAACGCCCCCTCGGCGTCCACCGCAAGCCCGCGGGTTGGGTAGGCCAACAGGACGGCAATGTCCTCCATCGCCCGCTCCGAGCCGTACACCTGCATCGGCCGCTCTTCAGGGTTGCGGCTGCTCCGCTGCATTTCGATGTGGGGCAGCCCCTCGCAGTGGTCGGGGTGACTGTGGCTCAGCAGGCAGTGATCAAACTCCGTGGGCGACATCCCCAACTGCTGCCCGTGGCGCAGGACCGTATTGCCCGAAGCGGCGTCCAGCAGTATCCGCTCTCCGCCGGGACACTCCACCACGATGGCCGTGTGGTTCCGCATGATGGAGACCCCGGCCCCGGTGCCCAGGTAACTGATGGTAAAATCTGCTGATGCCAATTTATCCTCTCCTTTCCTTGCCGTCATAGCGATCAATCCCGCGCATGGTGAGCCTGTCGAACTACGCGGCAATCTCGCAATGACAGCCCGAACCCTACTGTAACTCCACCCGCGAGTGCGGCAGCGCCGCCGGGTTCACCAGGAACTCCGGCATCTTTCCTTGCAGCACGTCCACCGTAGCCTGTGCCGTCCGCACCTCCAGCTCCAGCAGCGACTGCCGCGATAGAAACGCCACGTGCGGCGTGACGATAACGTTGTCCATCCCGAACAGCGGATGGTCCGCCGGCGGCGCCGACGACTCCATCACGTCCAGCCCGGCGCCGGCGATCTGCCCGTCCCGCAGCGCGTTGCACAACGCCGGTTCGTCCACAATCGGCCCCCGCGCGCAGTTGATGATGTACGCCGACGTCTTCATTCGCTCGAAAGCTGGCGCGCCAAACAGCCCCCGCGTCTCCTCGTTCAGCGGCGTATGCACCGTAACGTAGTCGGCGGACGCCAGCAGGTCGTCCATTGACGACGCGCTCACGCCGTCGGGTAACGCCGCGTCTGCCGGCAGATAGGGGTCGTAGGCCAAAACTGCCAGCCCGAAGGCCCGCGCCTTGTCCGCTACTGCTCGCCCGATGCGCCCGAACCCGACGATGCCGATGGTCTGCCCCCGCAGCCGCGTCAACGGGTGCGGCGACGGCATTCCCTCCCAGCGTCCCGCCTTCGCCATGCCGTCGTAGAACCCCACCTGCCGGTTCCACGTCAGCAGCAGCGCCATCACGTGGTCGCTGACCTCGTCCACGCAGTAGTCCGGCACATAGGTAACCGGAATCCCCAACTCCGTCGCCACGTCCACGGCGATGTTGTCCACTCCCACCCCGTACCGGCTGATGACCCGACAGCGCTCCGCCGCCCGCACCACCGCCGGCGTAA
Source organism: Dehalococcoidia bacterium (assembly GCA_965197635.1). Lineage (GTDB taxonomy): Bacteria > Chloroflexota > Dehalococcoidia > Lucifugimonadales > UBA3495 > Bin87. The sequence goes on along the minus strand of CBDANN010000006.1, from coordinate 395,369 downwards.
CCTGCGCGAAGCACGTCATTATCCCGTCGCAGTCCACCGCCAGCGCCGCCAGCGTCTCCTCCGACCCGTCCGGCGCCTCCACCACCGCAACGTCATCCCCCAATCCCGCCGCCAGAACCTCCCGCTCCGGCGCGGTGGAAGGCCAGACAAAATCGGTAATGAGAATGCGTGTGGGAGCACTAGTCATAAACGTTAGCCGGCGGGTCCGCAGATCAATCGTTAGCCGCCGTTTCGGCCGGCGCGCTCCTTTCGTGGCGGAACAGCAATTCTCTGATAGCCGGCACCAACTCGGTGGGAACTATCATCACCGTATTGTTCGGGTCTTCATATGCTGCTTCGAGTTCGGCTACCCAGCCCTCTTCGGTGAGGGAATCGTAGTACTCAATGATTTCCCGCACCTTTTCGGCGTCAAGCCCGGGCGGGTAAACATTGGGGTCTTCCATCATCAACTTCCTCTCCGGCGGCGCCGATAGGCGGCGAGCGCGTTTCCTCTCAGCTCGTAGGCTGTGATTGCGAAAACCTGACCAGCTATAGCACCGCGCCTATAAACGACCAGCAAGTAGCGACCACTTCGCGTTTGTCCAATCAAAATGCGCGAGTCCCCGCGACTCCGCGTATCTTCGCCCGGATCGACCAGAACATCCTCAACCTCGTACTCTTCGACTCCGTGTCGGTGGATGTGAGGATAGCCCGTTTCAGGGTCCATGTAAAACCGCAGGTTCATGTTGCGCGCACGCGTGGCTACCAGGTTCCGCACGCAGTTGGAAACGATGCTGTTCTCAACCGGCTGCTGGAGAAGTCTATCGAGGGTGGGCGAGTATAACCGATATCTGCTATGCGATGCGCACATACTCGACTCCCCCGACCGGGCAATCGCATTTCAGATGATCTCATCCGTCACTCCTGCGAAAGCAGGAGTCCAGAGGCCGAAAAGCACGACAATCGGCAACGAAACCGGCGCCCTGGACTACTGGATTCCGGCTTTCGCCGGAATGACGAATGTGATTCAATCCAAATGCGATTGCCCTGCGACTCTCCCGACGACCCGCCGCCCACAACCGCCCAAATCGTCCCGGCACGACCCCCACCAAATCGCAGCCCTATGTTACGCTGGATGTAATACTCACAAACGCTTGCAATAAAAATCATCAAAAGGAGATACAGAATGAACGCCAATAAGATCAAGGTGGTTCAGGAATCTTTCGCCAAAGTCGCGCCCATCGCCGAGACCGCCGCCGAGCTTTTCTACCATCGGCTCTTCGAACTGGACCCCAAGCTGAGGCATTTGTTCCAGTCCGACATAACAGAACAGGGGCGGCGGCTGATGCACATGGTCGCCACCGCGATCCACCGCCTCGATGACCTGGACGCCCTGGTCCCGGTGGTTCGCCAACTCGGCGTCCGCCACAAGATCTACGGCGTCGAGCCATCCCATTACGACACTGTGGGCGAGGCGCTGCTGTGGACCTTGGAGCAGGGCCTGGGCGACGACTTCACGCCCGAGGTGGCGGAGGCGTGGGCCGAGACCTACGGCCTGCTGTCCGGCGTGATGCAGGAAGCAACCCACACGACGGAACACAGCGCCCCAGAGCTCGCATTGAGCCCCGTCTGACCGGCAATCTCTTCCAGGAGTCTTCGCGCCGGCCGCGGCCGGCTGCCCGCCCGCTCGTGGTGAGCCGGTCGCCCGCTCGTGGTGAGCTTGTCGAACTATGCCAACCCCGTGTCCCGAAGCTGGATTCCATACTCCCGAAACCCCTGATACCGACGTCGATCATCGAGGTACAGCCCATGTCCTCCGAGGCGATAACCAACGAAAACGTTCGCTACGAACCACAGGAAGTTCCGCCCAATAAGCTAGCCGTCGGCGCCGGCATCCAGGGTGCCTTGGTGATGATCGGCGGCATCGTCCTGACCGTCGTCATCGGGTTCCGAATCGCCGATCAGCCCGTTGACTATGTGGCCTGGGGCGTGTTCGCCGCGCTGGTCGTCAGCGGGTTGACCACCATTTTGCAGGGAGCGCAGTTCTGGCGGTTGGGTTCCGGCCACCTGCTGGTGATGGGCACTTCGGGAACGTTCAGCGGGGTCTGCGTGGCCGCGCTGGTGGAGGCTGGTCCGGCGGTCATGGCGAGCCTGATCGTCGTGACCTCGCTGTTCCAGTTCGCCCTGGCCGCCCGGCTGTTGGTCCTCCGCCGGATTTTCACTCCCGTAGTTTCCGGTACGGTCATCATGCTGATAGCAGCCACCGTCATGCCCATATTGTTCGATATGCTGACGGACGTTCCCGAGGGCAGCCCCGATGTTGCCGCTCCGGTGGCGGCGGTGACTACCCTGGTAGTGTTGCTGGCCTTGGTGTTGCGCGGACCCAGGAAGTGGCGATCTGGTCGCCCATATTCGGCATCATCGTCGGATGCGCGGTGGCTGCTCCCTTCGGCTTGTACGACGTGCGTTACGTGCTCGACGCGCCCTGGATCGGCGTACCCTTCCGGTCGTGGCCGGGTTTGGACTTCACCCCGGGCCATGAGTTCTGGGCGCTCCTGCCGGCATTCATCGCCGTTACCATCGTGGGCGCAATCGAGACCATCGGCGACGGTGTGGCCATCCAGCGCGTCTCCCGCCGTCGCCCCAAGGCAACCGACTTTCGAGTGGTGCCGGGAGCGCTCAACGCGGACGGGCTGGGCAACCTGCTTTCCGGACTGGCTGGAACCCTGCCCAACACCACCTACTCCAGTACCATATCAATGGTCGAAATCACCGGAATGGCGGCGAAGCGGGTGGGAATCGTAATCGGAGTGGTTTTCCTGGCGCTGGCGTTTTCTCCCAAGGCGACCGCCCTGCTGATAGCCATTCCGAGTCCGGTGGTGGCGGCCTATGCAACCGTATCCATAGCGTTGCTCTTCGTGCAGGGGATGCGTATCGTCGTCCGCGATGGCCTGGATCACCGAAAAGCCCTGGTGGTTGGCGCGTCCTTCTGGATCGGCGTGGGTTTCCAGAACGAGGTCATCTTCCCACACCTGCTGGGAGACGGCTTCTGGAGTATCCTGTTTGGCAACGGTATGACCGCCGGCGGGCTGGTCGCGGTCGCCCTGTCGGCTTTTATCGAGCTGACCGGCGGGAGGCGTCGGCGCATCAGGCTCGCGCTGGACGACCAGGCGCCGGAGCAGGTGGATGGTTTCCTGCGCGGTTTTGCCGGGCGATTGGGGTGGAACGCCGGCGCCACCGACCGGCTGGCCGCCGCCGAGGAAACCCTGTTCATAGTGTCCCAGGAGGCCCCCGCGACGACGGCGCGCCGAGGCATCTCACCGTTAGAGTGCGCCATGATTCCGGCAAGGTCGAGGTGGAGTTCGCGTCGGCGCTGCACTGCGAAAACGTCGAGGATCGACTGACTTATCTCAGCGCCCTCCCTCCCGTGCCCGACGAAGGCGAGGTTTCATACCGCCTGTTGCGGCACTACGCCTCCGAGGTGCGCCACCAGAAGTACCACGGCCTGGATGTAGTCACCGTCAGCGTCGCAAACGTGGCATGAGTAGTCCTGTCGTTGCGAGCGTAGCGTGGCAATCTCGCCAACGGAGGAACCGTCCTGCCGTCAGCGGGATTGCCATGTCGCTCCGCTCATCGCCATGACATAGGAGTTACGCAGTTGAGCGTGGAATATCATTGGAAGGCACGTTCGCGCCGCTACAAAGTTACGCTTTGCGTCTCTGCGCCTCTGCGCCTCTGCGCCTCTGCGCCTCTGCGCCTCTGCGTTAAATCCCCCGGCGGAAATCCAACTGCGTAAGTACTATGACAAACTGGGCACGCATCAGTGGGATTGCCCTGTGCCACGGCCAATCCCACGCCCCGAAATCCGGCATTTGTCATATAATGGGACGCTGACGACGAGCAGCGATGGCGGCCGCAGCCGTCGTTGTATTGCCAGCCGCAGTTACCGGACGGCGAAATTAAGGAGCATCCCAATGGCCGACGAATTTGTCAAAGTTGCCTCTGTCAGCGACATCCCGCCGGGCGACATGATGTCCGTGAAGGTTGGCACGGAGGAAATCCTGCTGGTCAACGTGGGCGGCGCCCTGCACGCGTGCGATGACATCTGCACCCACGCCTACGCTAACCTGTCCGAGGGAGACCTGGAGGAGGACGAGTTGGTATGCCCGCTGCACGGGGCCGTCTTCGACGTGGCCAGCGGCCGGCCCATTACTCCACCGGCCACCGAGGGATTGCGCAAGTTCGCCATCCGGGTTGAGGGCGACGACGTCCTGGTCGGGCCGGTCATCGAGGCCCATTAGCGGCCCTGTCGCGAGACCGTCGGTCCGCCGCAACGGTCTTACTTGGGGAACCCCCAGGCGGACCGGGGCCAGTAGATGGCCCACACCTTGCCGATGATGTGATCAGCCGGCAGGGTCCCCCAGTGGCGGGAATCCCGGCTGCCGGTGCGATTGTCTCCCAGCACGAAATACTCGTCGCCGGCCAGCTGCACCGCGTGCATGTGGGTGTGGCCGAGGAAGTCCAGGTACGGCTCGTCCAGCAGCCGGTCGTTGACCCTCACCTTCCCGTCGGCGATGGCGACCAGGTCGCCGGGCTCCCCGATGATGCGTTTCACAAACTGGCGGTCCGGCTCCAGCGGGTAGTCAAAAACGATCACGTCGCCCCGTTGCGGCGGCCGGATGGCGTGAACCATCTGCGGCTCCTCGGGCTGCCAGAACGGAATGATCTTGCCCAGCCGCTCGGTATCCATCTGGTAATACACCACCTTGTTGACCATCAGGTAGTGGCCGGGCAGCAGGGTGGGCCTCATGCTCGAACCCTCAACGCGAAAGTTCGCCACCGCCACCTGGATGGCGATGAAAACGAACACGCCGATCAGGGCGGCCTCAAACAGTTCGCGCAGCCAGTTGGTCTGATTCATCGTGGTCAATTCCGCACCCCAAATCATTTTAGCAAAGGGCGCGGGAGTGCGTGGTTCGGTACGAGGCCATGTTGCCCCTAAATGGGTGAGACGGCCATCGCCCGATTTGCCACCGAGGGCCGGTCAATCTACAATTCCCCAACCAGTTTGGAGGTAACGAATTATGAGGCTGTTGGTAATTTCAGGAGGGCGTCATCCCTACGAGGAGTCGACGCCGATATTGGAGACTTTCCTCAAGGGAGCGGGCCACGACGTCGCCGTAACCGAAGACGCGGCGGTACTGGCCGACGCATCTGCCATGAGCGGGTACGACGTCCTGGTGTTCAACACCCGCCGCGAGAATGTGCCCGACTTCGGCGACTGGACCCTGTCCGCGTCGGAAATGGATGGCCTGCGCGACTTCGTCAGCGGCGGCAAGGGGTTCGTCTGCATCCACATCGCCACCTGCGTGGCGGCGGCGTGGCCGGAGTACCACGAAATCACCGGCGGCGGCTGGATCTCCGGCACCAGCTACCATCCCCCCTACGGCCAGTTCACGGTCAACGTCAGCGACGCCGGCCATGCTGGGGTCCAGGGTGTAGCGGACTTCTCCACCAACGACGAACTGTACATGAACCTGGCGATCAAGGACGGTAACGACGTCTTCATCACCGGCGCCGCCGAAGACGGCACCTGGCCCTGGGGCCCCGACCGGAACCCCACGTTAATGCCCGGCGGTACCTATCCCCTGGGCTGGACCCGTCAGTACGGCGACGGCAACGTCTATGTGCTGCTGCTGGGCCACGACGGCCGGAGCTTCGAGACGCCCGAGTTCCAGCAGTTGGTGCTCAACGGCGTGGAATGGTCTGCTGCCAAAGTGCCCGCCTAGCCCGGAAGCACAGCAAAAAGCCCGCTCCCAATTTCGGGAGCGGGCCGATTGCGGGAAACCGCCGCCGCAGTTGCATATCGCTTATCCGTAGGTGATGGCCTCAGCATCATCGATATACGCCGCGGTCTCCCGGATGCGGCGCTCAGTTTGGTCGTTGCAATATCCGGAGTAGAAGCACATACCGTGCAGGTGGTGTATGCGGCTGTAGTAGCGGCCCTGTAGCGTTTGAACTTCCGCGGCGAGACGGCAGACGTTGTCGAGGTGGTCGCTGGTGGCCGCCGTGGTCGGTGGCTCCTCACCGGTCCGGGCCAAGATGAGTGCGTCGGTTGCGCGTTTGGTGGCGCACCAAGCCTTCTCCGCCGCGTCGCGGATGTCGCTATGTTCAAGCCGTTCGATGGCTTGTGCGTGTACCTGGCGGGCGTCAGCGAAGAGCTCGTCAACACGACCATGCGTTGAAGTGGTGGTCACGATATCGGCCCCTTATCCGGTCCGTTCCGCGTAAGCCTGCCGGGCCCGGTCGATGGCGCGAACCCGGCCGCTCACCAGGTCATCCTGACGCTCCTTGGCCCACTGGTTGGATGCCTGGGTGCTGAGGACGCTGCCCTGGAAATGCGGCATGACGTAGCGGGCCATCAGTTCGTAGCTCTTCAGCATCTTCTCCCGGGGCGCCCAGTCGATGGTCTGCACCAGGAACGCGCCGAAGCCGCCGCTTTGCTCGCCCAACCGTTCGATGGCTTCGATGCAGTCGTCGGGAGTGCCGATGATCCAGCTTCCGGTGTCGGCCATGTGGTCAATCACCTTGTCCAGCGGGCCGTCGTACACCGCTTTGCGACCGTTGGTTTCCTCGCTGTATTCCCGCAGGTAGCGGCCGGCGCCCATGCGGGCGTCGTCCAGGGCCTCCTTCCGGGACTCGGCCAGGTGGCAGGGCAGCACCAGCCGCCAGTCGTCGCGGTTCATGGTATTTCCATGCTCGGCGGCGGACTCTTCGGCGATGCTCCACAGTCCCTGCAGGTCGGAGGGGCCGGCGGAAGGATCCCGCGGCACGGTGATGGTCAGCACCGAGCAGCCGTGTTTGCCGGCCAGGGTCACGCCGGCGGGGGACTGCACCGAGGCCACGGCAGTGTGCATGTAGGGCCGCTGGTAGGGCCGCAGCTGGAGCAGGCCCTCTTTCAACTCGAACCAGTCGCTCTGGTAGCTGATCGGCTCGGTCTCGGTGAAGAGCCGCAGGATGATGCCCAGGGACTCGTCCATGCGCTCCCGCTGCAACTCATGGGGGATGCCCATCATATAGGCGTCGCCGGGCAGCGCGCCGGGACCGACGCCGAAGAGCACCCGCCCGTAGGTCATGTGGTCCAGCTGCACCATGCGGTTGGCGACCATCAGCGGGTGGTGGTAGGGCAGGCTGACTACGCCGGTGCCCAGCTTGATGCGATTGGTGCGCTGGGCGGCGGCGGCGATGAATACCTCCGGGGAAGAGATGATCTCCCAGCCGGCGCTGTGGTGCTCGCCGACCCAAGCTTCATCAAACCCCAGCTTGTCCAGCCATTCCACCAGTTCCAGGTCTCGTTCCATGGCCAGGGTGGGATTCTCGCCGACGCGGTGGAACGGGCCGAGGAAGATGCCAAACTTCATTCGCTCGGGAAACGCCATATCAGGTCCTCCTCCAGTACGCGAATGCAACCGGTGCATTCCTGTACAAGTGGCAACGGACGGGGCGAGGAGCCGCCCCTGAATTTGCGGCCATTCTGCGCCCGACCGTATGTCCTGTCAATCAGCGGCTCGAGTCGGTCCATCCCCTTTCTATGATGTGCCGACGGCGATTGCGGAAACGCCCGGATCAAGGCCGCTGCCGGTGTGTCGAGACAATCGAACGACCCTGCCGAGTTGGTCGGCGCATTCCTCTAAGAGCCTGTTTACAATCTTTTTAGGATTAGCACCGTGAAGGCGAGCACCACCATTTGCAGGCTGGTATTGAGCTTTCTTTCACAGTTCTTCCAGAGCCGGCGGCACTTTTCCAGCCAGGCGAATGACCGCTCCACCACCCATCGTTTCGGCAGCACCACGAAGGTGTGCAGTTCGTTGCGTTTCACCACTTCCACCGCGGCTCCCAATATGCCTTGCACTGCAGCAGCAAAGGGCTTCCCGGTGTAACCACCGTCCACCAACACCTTCTGGACCCGGTTGAGGTCGGACCGGTTTTCGTCAAACATCGCCAAAGCCCCCGCCCGATCGGTAACGTCGGCGGTAGTCACCTGTATCGCATGGGGCAATCCTTGCGTGTCCACCGCGATATTACGCTTGCTTCCGGACACCTTTTTGCCCGCGTCATAGCCCTTCTGCTCGGCGGTGTCCGTGTTCTTGACGCTCTGGGAGTCCACGATGCAGCAGCTGGTCTGCTCTTCCCTCCCATTGCTTTGTCGGGCCTCGCCAACCGATTTTTTTAGGACTTGTTCCAGAATGGAATCCTGCTCCGGGTCGGGCTGCTCGCTCCATTGCCGGAAATACTGGTAACAAGTGCGCCAATCGGGGAAGTCCGCCGGCAGCATTCGCCACTGGCAGCCGCTTTTCAGGAGATACAGCACGCCGCAGAAAACGTCATACAAGTCCACAATGCGGGGCTTGGTCCGGCGTCGGGCCGACTTCAGCGTGGGCAGAATACGGGCGAATTGCTCCCTACTGATGTCGCTGGGATAGGAATGAGACATGATTACCCCTCCCCTGATAATAGTCTCAGCTTAACCTATTTCAGAGATCGTAGACAGGTTCTAACCGGTCGTCGTTGCCAGCGCAACGTAGCCATATGATGCTTGCCGGGACGTCGATCTCCTAGTATTACAACGACAGTTTAGGGAGGGATGCTGGTGGTGGCGCGACCGGCGGCGCACCGTTTCTCATGGGAGGTCCTGGCTCGTTCGTTGCGCAGTTGGACCTCCTCCAGCCATCGCAGCAAATCCGCTGGCCCGAACCGTTCCCGGGGCAACAGCTCACGGACTACTCGGTACACCTGGGGTCGGGTGATCCAGGGCATCTTTTTCCCCCATCCTGTTGCAGGTTCAGCAGGAACGCCCCGGCGATCAGGCACATGCGATGTGGTGATGCCAGCCAGTCCAGAGCCTGCCCCGTACTTGATACAGGGTGCGGGTTTCGTATTCGTCCAAGCCCACGTCGCTCTGCTCGGTCTCGAACTCAGTTTCAATTCGCCATCGGGAGCCGCCCACGTGGGCCAGGGTTTCCAATGGAGTGTCCTCAGGAGCGTTGGAGAGGTAGTAACGGGGTTCGCCGTCGTCCAAGTTCCGGCGATAGATCACCCAGAGGATTTGGGCGGGCTTTCGTTCACGCGTTACCCGCACCCGCTGGGCGCTGAAGAGGCAGGTGCGCGGCCCCGGGCTGTCCGCGCCGCGATGGTTATCTCCCGCCAGGCCTCCGCCGGCAACGCCGCGCTGCGCTGGGCCATGGTCTGGCGCGCTTCGCGTAACGGTTGGGGTTTGCGAGGCTGTCCCCGCCCTTGGTAGGCCAGTTTAGTCCAGGTGGGTTCCACCGCCCACACCGTCAAATCCGGCCGGGCGCCCAGCACGTAGTGCATTCCATGCGCCGATAGTCCTTCCCGCAGCGTGGGCGACATCCCGAAGGCGGAATCCCCAGCAATCCACTGGGCCTGGAGGTGTCCCAGAGCCTGAACCCCTTTCAACATCTCCAACGCCAACTCCGTTTTGCTCTGGTACTCGCGCTTTGCCTCCGGCACCCCCCGACAGGGGTATGTAGGAAGTTTTCACGGAGGAGCATGGTAGGTGACCTCCCAGTTGGACTTGGGTTCAGGCCAGGGTTCGGGCAGCAACCAGACGCGACGCCAGAGCCGGCCTCGGCGCAGCAACCGCCGCCGCCAGGTGATGCCGTGGCGGATTACGCTGACGGTGCGTGCCGGCTTCTCCCTGCCATTGCGGTGAGTGGGCGCCAGTGGCCGGGGCGGCGTTCGCAGGTTGGCTGGGGCAATCCTCCGGTCATAAGCGTAAGCGTCCTCCACCCTTGGTTCCATAGGCCAGGGTCAGGAGCGTCGCCACCGACCGCACGAACCAATGCCGGGAAATACGCGCCGGGTCGGTGTGGCGGGTCTTCTGCCATTGCCAACCCAGGCTCTTGATGGCCTTGCAGCCCAATTCGATCCAGAAGCGCCGGGCGTACCAACTCACCCCCACTGCTTCCGGCGGAAGATCGGTGAGGACGCCAGCAAACTGATCGGCTCCTCCCGCTGGGCGCACCAGACCGCCAGCAGGGTGCAACGGCGTTTGGCGGCGGTGTTGCCGAAGGCGGTCCCGCTGCCGATCCACGCGGTGTCCGGACGGGGAACGAAGGCGCGGGCGGGCCGCCGCTGGCCGTTCTCGGCGCAGAAGGTGATGTTTTTGGGATACCTCAGGTAGGGATGCCCGCCCTGAGCCAGTATCTGTTGCCACAATTTCGGACTGGTGAGGCCGCGGTCGCACAGCACCACCACGGTCATTTCCCTGGGAACGGCCGGCGCCAGAGCCCGCAGCAGTTCCACGATGGGGTCCATCCAGGCCCCGCGCCGGTTGGCGCGCCGGATGCGTCAGGCCACGGGAATGGCGCAACCCCGGTAGACCACGCTGATGACGATGGCGGCGGTATCGTCCCCTTTGAGCGTGAGGTCCACGGCCAGCGCCAGCCGGCCGGAATGCCACCAGGTCAGAACCCAGCTGAGCAACGCAGCGAAGCAGAGACTTACGTCCAGCTCGGACTGGCAGGGACGCGATCGGTCGCTGCCGTCGTACCGCCACTCCCTGAGATACTGGCGCCGGCTGTTCCAGTTGCCCTCGGGAGAGAGGGCGGAGGCCACGGCGTTCTGGCAGGCGCTCCCGGCCAGGATGGTCCCACACACCCACCAGGCCAGCCCCGTCAATGGGGACTGTCTGAGGTGCGGTAGATGCGTTTCAATGACCTGTTGCATCTGGTAGCATTCCCTGGGAAGGCGCATAGGAGACCTCCGGCATCCGGTTTTGTCACAACCAAGATGCTGGATCCCTGTGCGCTTTCCCAAGCTCCTCACCTGACCAGTTTCAGCCCGTACATACCCCTGTCAGCTCCCCCGCCCTTGACCAAGCGCAGCAGGGAGGAGTTGAAAGGGGCGGTGCAGCAACCGCCCGCCACGTCGGGTATCGAATTGGCCAACTGGTATTGGAAGGCGGTTCGGCAGTATGTTTTGGAACGCTTCGGGGTCAGTTTGAGCCGCAACAGTTGTCTGACCCCGTATCAAGTACGGGGTGACGTTACTACCTGCATCGGTTGGGATTTGCCTCCCAGAAGCCCAAGAAGCGCTTGGTCAAGGCGGACGCCGAACTGCGGGGCAAGTGGGTGCTGCAAGGTGAACCGGCCCTGGTGGCCTCGAGCAGCCCGAGCTACGGCGAAAGGGCCAGCTATTGTTCGGCGGTGTGCCTGGAGACGGGCGAGGTGGCATGGATGGAACTGGAGGGGAACAGCAACTCTGGAACCTCGGTTGCCTTGCTGAGGCAACTGAGGGGAAAGCACCCTGAGCCGCTGCAGATCATCTGGGACAACGCGCCGGCGCGCGATTGGTCAAAAATCTGGGGAGGCGATGCGGGAGTATCTCAGGACGCCCGGCCTTGAGTTGCGGCTGGCAAACTTGCCGGGGTACAGCCCGGACTGCAACGCTGATGAGGCCATCTGGGGCTGGGCGAGAGAGGAAGCCACGGGCAATCTGTGCTTGGGAAGCAAGACGGCGGTGCAGGAGCGGGTCGGCAAATTCCTGTCGAGTCTGACTGCCCGCAAAGAGGAGGTGAAACGACGCTGCCGGACCGTACTGCAGTCAAGGAGCGAAACACTCTTGCGAAACTCCCGGTCCGATTCCCAACACCCGCCAAATGCACATCCCACCTTGGCTTTGGTTTAGTACTGATATTGTTTGCCTATGCCAGGGTGTTGGTCGTTGCATGAAACCCCCAGATAGGCTGAAATCCGCGTCTGTTGACGTTGTAGCAATCCATTCTCAAGCGACGGGGAGCCGTCGGAGCACATATTGCTGATGCGTGAACGATTCGCTAAACATAACCCACTTCCCTGACGCAGGAGCGCAGTACATCGGGCCTGGCTAATAGCCGTTCTACCGCTGCCCAAAACTCCAGGCGCAACTGCCCCAGGTCAGCGCAAACCACGTTCTTCAATTCCACTCGTTTCAGGTAATGCCAGACCCCCTCGTCTGGGTTCAACTCCGGTGCATAGCCAGGCAACTGCTCCAGCCGGAGCCGTCGCGCCCCCTCTTGGGACAGGTACTCCTTTGGGACAGGTACTCCTTGACCGCCCGGCTACGGTGGATCGGCACACCGTCCCAAATCACCAGCAATTTGCCCGGTAGCGCGGCGAGCAGTTGTTTCAAGAACTCGATCACGTCAGAACTCTGGTAGGCGTGGTCTTGCACCGCCAGGTAAAGGTCTCCGGTCATACTGATGGCGCTCAGATGGTCGTAGCTCAGCTTGCGTCGGATTACCGGGGTCTGGGCCACCGGCGCCCAGGTGCGCAACAGCGCCGGCAGCAGGTAAAACCCCGCTGCGTCGGCCCACAGCGCCGGCCCCGCACTTGATGCGGGGATGGTCCGGCCTTCGGCTAGCAGCCCGTCCGAGAAACATGCTTGACGAGCCATTGGGGGTATGATGAGCGCAGTCAAGTTACGGGGAGCCGCTGATGAGCAAGACGTACCGCGCCGATAACCCCGACCAGCAGCTACTGTTGCCGGCGGCCCTGCGGGAATGGCTGCCGGACGACCACCTGGCCTACTTCATCTCCGACGTTGTTGAGCAGTTGGACCGGTCGGACATCACCGCGCGCTACGAGCCAGAGCGGCGGGGCGGACCACCCTACCATCCTCAGATGATGGTCAAGGCGCTGCTCTACGGCTACTGCGTTGGAGTGGCGTCATCACGGAGGATCGCCCAGCGGCTCCACGAGGACATCGCGTTTCGGGTGTTGGCGGCCAACAACACGCCGGATTTCCGCACCATCTCGGACTTTCGCAAGGACCACCGGGCGGAGTTGTCGGACCGGTTCTTGCCGGTGCTGGCATGGTGCCAGTTGGCGGGGTTGGTGAAGTTGGGGCAGGTGGCGTTGGACGGGACCAAGGTGAAGGCCAAGGCATCGCAGCGCCAGGCGATGAGTTACGGGCGGATGCAGGAGCAGTCGGCGCAGTTGGCGGCGGAGGTGGCGGAGTTGCTGCGGAAGGCGCCGGAAGCGGATGACGCGGCAGACCGTCGGTACGGTCAGGACAGGCGTGGTGATGAGTTGCCGGAGGAGTTGGCCTTTCGGGAAGGTCGGTTGGAGCAGCTACGGGAGGCCCTGGCGGCGTTGGAAGCGGAAGCGCCGGCGGCGGCAGAACCGGCCGCGGCCGAAAGCCGGGAGCATCCGGGGGTGCCCGACGACCAGGCCCCGCGCAACTTTACTGATGCGGAGTCCCGGATCATGCCCGCGCCGGGCGGGCGGGATTTCGTGCCGGCGTACCATTGTCAGGCGGTGGTGGACAGCGAGCGCCAGGTGATTGTGGCGGCGCCGGCCACGAACCAGACATCGGACCAGCAGCAGGCGACGGGCATGGTCGAGGAGACCATCGGCAACACCGGCGTGATCCCAAAGGAAGTGTCCGCTGACGCCGGTTACTACTCAGCCAGGGTGGTTGACGAACTCTACGCGCTGGGCACAGACCCCTACGTCGCGCCGGAGAAAACCCGCCACGGGAGAGTATTGCCGCCAGCGCCCAGGGGTCGCATCCCCAAGCAGCTGTCGCCCCGGGATCGAATGCGGCGGAAGTTGCTGACGAAAAAGGGTCGGCAAAGTTACGCGCTGCGGATGGCGACGGTGGAGCCGGTCTTCGGCCAGATCAAGCAGGGTCGAGGGTTCCGGCAGTTCCTGCTGCGGGGGCTGGAGCAGGTGAAAGGGGAGTGGCTGCTGATCTGCACCGGGCACAACCTGCTCCAGCTGTTCCGGTTCGGTGCCAAGTTGCCGGCCCAAGGGCTCGTCGCATCGTTGGCGAAGCCGGTTTCTGCCATCATCGGCACACCGTTGGCCAAATACTGGCGGCAGCCGCGCTGGTGATCGGCAATCATAGTTAGATGTTGCCGGTCAGCTCTTGGCTAAATCTGCGCCACTTGGGCATTCCTCAGACGGGCTGCTAGGGCCTTTTTTGAGTTCGGCAAAGCGTCGCTCCCACCAGTCTCGGATGGCATCCTCGTCCCGCTGGGTAGACCGTAGCGCCGGTTTTTGCAAGCTCCAGCCGCCACCCTTCCGTATCCGTCGCACCTGGGACGGGTCGTAGGACACGTCAAACTCTTGCTTGATGACCTGGGGCACCCGACCCCGGGTCCAACCACCGGACAGCCGAGTTCCACAGTCGGGACACGCGGCCACCACATGCTCCACCCGCTGGGTGGGCGTCATCCGGGTGCGAGCAAAGGCCGTGTCGGCGCGGCTGTCGTGGTTTCTTGGGCAGGGACGGTTTCCGGTCGGCTTTGGGCTTCAGACCGGGCATCCGCCGGGAACCGCTGGTTTTGGCCGGCCCTTCCAATTGGGCCATCCCCTTCTCCAGCCGCTCGATGATCTCCTGTTGCCGGACGATGATGGCAATCAGGACATCCCGGTCGGCGGTCCTCAGGTCAACTTCGTTATCCATCCCATATATATGACATAACCACCTCCACCAGCGCCAGCGCTCCGCGGAACCTCTTTCCGACAATTCACCTCCCCAAGTCTGAACAGTTACTTCCAATCGTTGTTGTATTATGTATCACGGGTCTGGGGTATAATAATTTCCGGTGACACCGTAATAGCGACGATATTCGACATCACACGGCAGCGAGCGCGCTACCTGCGTTGAGGTTGGCAGATGGCAAGCCGGGGACGAACGAGTCGAAGAAAAGGCGCGGCCCGGGCGAAAGGCGCGGGCCGCCAGGCAAGGGCTGCGCGTGGCGCGGCTGGCAATGTCGCCGACATCGCTCCGGCGGAGGATGAGAAACCGGGCAAGAAAGCGCCGGTGCCGGGTCGATTGACCGCTCCGGTGCTGGTGCTCAACCTCAATTACGTGCCGGTGAACGTTTGCACCGTGCGACGGGCCATCGTTCTGGTTGCCAAAGGCAAGGCCGAATTGTTGGAACAGCGCTCCGAATCAGCACGCATCCGCACCTACAATAACACCCTCGATGCCCCTTCCATCATCCGGCTGGTCTATCTGGTCAAGCGCCCCTTTGCTCCGCGCCGGCTGTCCAAAAAGGAAGTTTTCCTGCGGGACCACTACACCTGCCAGTATTGCGGCCAGCGCTCCCAGCACCTCACCCTGGACCACGTGGTGCCCCGACGCCAGCACGGGCCGCATACCTGGGACAACGTGGTCGCGGCCTGCGGGCGCTGCAATCTGGACAAGGCGGGCCGTACGCCGGAAGAGGCCAACATGAAGCTGCGGCGCGTCCCCACCGCTCCCCAGCCCAATCCCTACCGCATCCTGGAAAACCGCACCATTCTGGAAGAGTGGCGGCAGTACATTCCGTGGCAGTCCGCGGGCCGCAACCGCAACGGCGACAACGGCGCGCCCAGCGGGGAACTGGCGGCGATGGCGGTTGCCGATTGATCCCGCATGGCCAGCGTCGATTTCCACGGAAAAACCTGGTCGGAGGCTCTGGCCGAATTCGTTGACCTGTATAACCGAACGCTTCGGTCGGGCAACGGGGCGACGGCTACGCTGGACGTGGTCCACGGCTACGGTTCCACCGGAACGGGCGGCGCTATGCGCGTTCGTATCCGTTCTTTTCTCGACAGATACCCCCAACACCTGAACTATATGCCGGGCGAGTCGGTGGACGGCAATCGGGGCCACACGATGGTCCTCCCGGTCCAGCCCCTGCCAGCCATCGGTGATATGCTCGCCGAGCAGGTCTGGGAATACTGCGAGACTCCACGGGCCCAAAGCAAAATCACCGGCCGGTTCCGCCGCCACGGCGACCCACAGGTGTTACAGGCCATCCGCTCCCTGGAAAAACAGGGCCGGCTGCGGGCGGTGAGCCGGGGGCGGTTGAAGGTGTACGAGGCAGTGTAGCCGGCGAGAGCAGTAGCCCCCTATTCAGGTCGTCGGCACGGCCAGCATCATGCACTCCAACGCCAGGCGCGGGTTGGCGTTGGCATCCAAAGCCGCCAGCGTTTCTTGGACGCGCCGCAAAAAGGCGACGATGGCGGCAGTTGCTGCCCCATTGGCCTGCTCTGCCAGTTCCTCCTGTCGGTCGGCGTTGTGAACGTGGCTATCAATGCCTTCTTTGACCAGCAGCACGTCCTGCCACCACCGTTGCCAGAGGTACAGGGTCTGGCGGACTGATTCGCGGTCGCCGGAGAATGAACCGGCCAGGCTGTTGGCATAGGCGAACCGCTGGTCCAGCGGAGCGACGGCGGTGGCAGCGATCCGGTCCAGTTCGGCAGTCCGTTCTTGCAGCACGGCGGAGTCGGCCAGCGCGTTTATTGCCCAGCCGGGACAGCCCCGGGCCAGGCGGGCCAGCCGGTGGGCGGTGTCCGGAGGCGCGTCGTGTCTAGCGGCCAGATACTCTGCCAACGCTGCGCCGGGCATTGGTCGCAGGGACAGGACACGGCACCGGGAGCGGATGGTAGGGAGAATAGCGTCCTCGTTGGTGGTAAGGAGCAGTATCAGGACGTGCTCCGGGGGTTCTTCCAGCGTCTTGAGGAGAGCGTTGGCCGACTCGCTCTGCCCGGCGGACAGGGTTTCCGCTCCGTCAAAAATGACAACCTTCCAGCCGCCCTCAACTGGCGTCACCGACAGGAAGTTTTCGGCTTCCCGCACCTGTTCGATGCTGATGCGGGTGGCGACGCGAGAATCGCCGCCCACGGCCACGACGTTCAGGTCGGCGTAAACGCCCCGCCGGATACGACCGCAGGGTTCGCACTGACCGCAAGGCCCGCCGCAGGACCCGTCGGGATGCTGGCAGTTGACTGCTGCGGCCAAGTCAACCGCAAGCGTCATCTTGCCCACGTGGGGCGGCCCGGTCAGCAGGTAGGCATGACCAACACGCCCGGCTTGCAGGCTGGCGTCAAGCTGACGCAGCAGGTGGTCCTGGCCGACTATTGACCACATGGCAACGGGCGTCGCATTCTTGACGTGATTGCCACGGACGCCGGCGGCGTCCGCCTAATGACACAGCTGCGGCTAAAGGTCGCACAGCATCATGTCGGCGTAGGATTCGCGCCGCCGTATCAGCCGGCTCTCCCCGTTTTTCACCAGCACGATGGGCGGGCGCGGGTTGAGGTTGTAGTTGCTCGCCATGGACGGGCAGTAGGCGCCCGCCGCCGGTATGGCGATGACATCGCCAGCCGCCGGCGCGGACAGCAGGATGTCCGAGGCCAGCACGTCGCCCGATTCGCAGTACTTGCCCGCGATGGTTACGGTGGCGTCCGGGTCGGCGCCCGGTCGGTTGGCCGACAGAACCTCGTAAGATGCCTGGTAAAGGGCCGGGCGGATGTTGTCGCCCATGCCGCCGTCCACGCTGACGTAGGTGCGGATGCCCGGGATGTCCTTGATCGCCCCGATGCGATATAGCGCCACGCCGGCCGGCCCGATGATCGACCGTCCCGGCTCGATGACCAGATTGGGCTGTTCCATGCCCAGCTCATCGCAGGCGGCGGTCAGCGCGCCGACGATGGCCTCCGCGTAGTCGCCGGCGGCCGGCGGCTGGTCGTTGCGGGTGTAGGCGATGGCAAATCCGCCGCCGGGGCTGAACTCCTGCAGATTGAGACCCTGCTCGCGCAATCCGGCGGCGAAGCGGAGTACCAGGTCGGTGGCCGCCTGGTAGGGCTCCAGCTCGAAGATGGGCGAACCCAGATGGAAATGCAGGCCCAGCAGGTTCAGGTGCGGCGCGGCGATGGCCTGCAGGATGGCCCGCTCGGCGTCGCCGGTCTGGATGGAAAACCCGAACTTGGAGTCGATGATGCCGGTGGTGGTGTAGGCGTGGGTGTGCGGGTCGATGCCGGGGGACACGCGGACCAGGATGTCCTGCGTCTTGCCGGCGTCGGCGCAGATGCGCTCCAGCAGGTCCAGCTCGTGGAAGCTGTCCACGACGATGCGCCCGATGCCGGCGGTCACGGCTTCCTCCAGTTCGCCCGGCGTCTTGTTGTTGCCGTGGAAATACACCCTGCCCAACGGCATATCACCAGCGACGGCCACCGCCAACTCGCCGCCGGATACCACGTCCAGCCCCAGACCCTCCTCGGCGAAAATCCGCGCCAGCGCCGGATTGATATAGGCCTTGGAGGCATACACCGCCTGGGAGTCGGGGTACCGCCCGGCAAAAGCCCCGGCAAACTGCCGGCAGCGGGAGCGCAGCGTGGCCTCGTCAAGCACGTAGAGCGGCGTGCCGTACTGCTCGGCCAAATCCACGGCGTCGCATCCGCCCAATGTAAGGTGGCCGGCGTCGTTGGTATCGGCGGTGTCGGGAAAAACGTGGGTCAGGTGCTGGGGCAGCATGGTGGAAGCTCCGTGGGGTTAGGTTTAGCGCACGTAATGTAGCATACCGGCCACTCTGGCGGCACGCCGGTGCGCTGAAGGTAACGAGAGTGGGTCTACCCGACGACCGAGTTACGCTCATGCTGGAGCGGTCAAGCCATCGCATACGCCGACCCCGTTTCGCGGCATGAGCGACCGGGGCTGGGTTGAATTTTGCCCACCTTTGTCAGCCGGCTCGGGGCCTACTGTGTCCAACGAGGGAGATTGCGGGCGCCACTAGAGCAGCCAGCGGGAGCAAGACCGCAACGACAGCCGCGCCCCGCGTGAACAGTCTGTAATCGTCAGAATCGCCAGCTCGGCCACGCGGTCCTTCGCTGCCCCCGGCGGGCCAGGCCGGACCGCGTTCACCTCGCGGGCCCTGAATCTGAACGGCAGTGGGGCGCGGCCTCCCCCCAGGTATTGGCCCGCAAGTCAACGATCAACCGGTCCACGCTTCGCCAGGCAGGTTCGTAGATCGCACGGGCGTTGCCCACCATGAAGTGTACGGTGTTGCCAACCGGCGTCTTTGGAATGTGGAGGAACCCGGACACACCACTGGACCCTACTACACTGCGGGCCAGTTTAGAGGTCCCCTGCACCGTGACAACCGAGGTTCCCCGAGGCGCCAGTTGTCCATCCAGCCGGGCCGGGCCGCACCGCTGGCGGCACGTTGGGACAGACGATGCGCTGCTCGCCTTGCTATTCGGGGAACAGGGTCAGCGCTATGGCGGCTCGAGTGTAATCGTCATCGGTGGAAATGCTGATGCTTATCGCTCCGGTTGCCTCTTCCAAAATCCTGAACTCGTCAGGCTCCAGGTCCATGTCGTCGGAGTCCAGCTGTCCGATGATACTCTGCAGGTCGATGTAGGCTAGGAACTGCCGCTCACTTGACAGGTTGCCAACGGCGCGCTGGTATTCCGACACCGATGACAGGTCCGTTCCATTTCCGTCGCGTTGTTCCACGCTGGTTTCCAGTGCGTCTTCCGTGCTGCCCATGATGAGATAGTCTTCGTGCAGCACGTATCCCGGCGCGTACTCCGTGTACTCAATGGGGAAGACTATCGCGTCTTCGTCGGCGCCCACGTCAACATCGTCGGACTGAACGAAGGGCAGGTAGTCCACGATCAGGTCGGTCAGATCCTCCATGGTTTCCCGCAAATCCTCTTCTCCATCCGAGTCGTACGAGAGCATCGCGACAGCGTGGATCGGGTTGTTTTCAGGATCGTCTTCAATGTCTTCGAAGTCGAAGTTTCTGACCGCCATCACCATGGTGCCGGTCAGATAATCAAAGAATTCCTCTTCCAAATCGATGCCAGTCAACTCCTCTCCGTACCACAGCGCCAGGTCCAGAGCATCCGCCAGATCGCCGTCGTAGTCCAACCGAGGTGGTTCATCCAACCCCAATTCATAAACTGCGAAATCGCTCAGTTCGTTATTGAATTCGTCGATCATCCAGGGTCCCGGCAAAAAATCCGCCAGATCGTATTGTCCGAGTTCATCACGCCAACGGTCCAGATCGGAGTCGAAAGCAACGGCAACATAACCCAGGGTGTCGTCGGGGAGAATCCGACCGGGATCGTCCAGGTCAGGTGTTTCCAACTCGGTCTCGGTGACGGAGGGTGACGTCGCGTTAATCACGATACCCCGTTCAATCCATGTTGCGGAAACGGCTATCCAGTCAGGTAGCTCGCCGCTCTGCCGGGCGAGATTGCCATAGGTGTTATCCAAGTAGAAAAAATCGGACAGAGGCTCAAGCACTTCGACCGCCTGGCCGGTGTCAATATAGATTGAAGCGAACCGCCGGTCCGGGAACGCTTCTTGAGCCGACTGGAAATTGTCGTCGTTGGCCAGAGAGTGGTCGTCGTCGCCGTCAATGCGGTCAATCATATCTTCGAGGGTATCTTCGTCGGTGGCCCAGACCAGTAGCGATTTGCTAAGGGCATAAGCGCCGAAGCCGTTCTCTCCTCCTACGGGCCTGTCCACCCAGATGGCGGCGTCCCCGTATGAATCATCGTCAAATTCCGCTCCCTGGTCATCGAGATAGTCGGTCCAGTCCTCGAGAAATTGTTCCGCTTCGTCCCGGTCGCGAACGCCAAAGACTATGGCGGCCTCAGGAGCGTCGAGGTAGTTATCGATGGATATGATGCCCAGGGACGCGTCCGGTCCCATCCATGGCAACACGTCGTTTTCCAAATCAAAGCCAGTTTCGTCTTCCAGTTCCTCAAGTAATTCGTCGATGGCGTCCTCAAAGGCGCGGAACTCATTCAAGCGTTCCCAGAGGTCCATCATGTCGTTGAGTTGGCTACCGCTGGGAGCAATGCTAAACCATGCGTACGCCAGTGTGTCATCCGGGAAATAACGAGCGGAATGCTCCGGCGGTTGGCCGCCGGCCACCAATCTCAAGATGGGACCCGGCAAGGGAATCACGCGCAGGTAAGCCATCAAGCCGACTGCTACGATAATTACCACGAGAACGGCCAGGGAAGCTATGGCTATTTTGAGAGTCATTGATACGCCCGCCTGTTTAAGTTCCCGGGTAGCGGCGACACCAGCCGACTAAAAGTCGTCGAAGTAGGAGATAGTTTCGACAACTATGAACTCTCGGTCGGTGTCTATGTCTTCTAGATCAGAATCCAAATTCCAGAAAAGGAGACCGTGGTCATCGATATGGTCTTCAACATCGTCCAGTGCACGGTTGGCTGCAGATTCGCTCCGGAGCAGCACGACCATCCGTACAGACGCCGAATCTCGGTCTCCATCGGTGAACGCCGCGCCTATCGCTTCGCATCCACGAATTTCGATGAGTCTTTCGGTCTGACAGTCGCTATTGATCGCAATCAACCAACCGGTTCCCACCTTGTCCATGACGCGGTTTACGTTGTGGTCAGGTCGGCCGGCTACCAGCCCTCGCTCGCGGCTTACGGCCTTCAGAACGTCCTGGACACTGTCTCGCGTGTATCCTATGAGGACGTATTCGTCATCCCCCAACAGTGAGATGGAATAGGCGTTCCCATCCCCGTCTTCCCAAATTTCGTAATCCCGATATTTGTCGTCCTCGTAGTCCAGGTCATCCAACTCGTCCCTGATATCTTCGAAGTCGAAATCCCCTTTGGCTATGACCAAACTGTCCTCACCACGTGAATCCTCTACGTATACCAGGGTCTCCAGTTCGTCAGTCGAAACTCCAACCTCGTCAAGACGGTATTCGTAAAAGTTTTCGAATGACCTTTCCAGGTTTCTGGGCACGTCTCCATCTATGACAACTTCGACGTCCCAAATTGTTATGAAGGTGGAATCCTCGGGTACGAACCCCAAATAGTTTGATGGGATCCTGGACCCACCACTCAATACCAACGCCACGACCACCACGGCTATGACGACTACGAGGACGCCTCCACCGACGCCGCCGCCGATGAGAAGCCATCGGTTCGGTAAGCCAAACAACCCGCCCGAAGGCTGCCCACCTTGAGGCTCCGATGCTTCCTGCGGCTCATGGGTTCCATTGCCGTTGGTCGCCATGTCTGGTGCGGCCTCCTGGTTTGGTGTGGATTGGTCCCTTGGCAGGACGGCCGGCGCGGAGTGGGTTGCTACTGTTGCCGTAAAACCGGCCGGGTAGAGCAACGAGCCAGTTAGCTCCAGGATGTCCTGGCCACTGCTTAATTGGGCTATCTTGTCCGGTCTCGCGTTTCGATCAGGACCTGTCTAATGTCAACGAGCAACGCGATGATGCCACATACAATGAGTGCGAAGATGACGCCGACTATGATGCCCAACAAAAATCCTATAACGCCAAGGCCGATTTTGCCCCCCGGGTCGTCGTCCAGGCTGGACATTGCAATCGACGTTCCAAATGCTGAAAAGATGACGATGACAATGGCCAGGATCGCATTCAACGTGGCGATGGTCCCAGCCAGAAATCGGTTGATCCGGATCAGAAAACTCATCGTTTCTACCTCCGCTGGGATCAGCCAGCCACCGTACGGCGCCGGAGTACGGCATGATGTCCCTCTCCCCAACACCCGGTCGCGCCATGTATAACGATGCGCAGTGTAGCGCATCATTATAGTCATGCGGCATCGCCCAGTCCATAGACAATTTGCTATGGTAACCGTTCAGACTTGCGGGGATCTACGGGTCAAACCGGCCCCTCCGGGGTGAAAGTCAAGCACGGGATTTCGGCAAAGCCTGTTCAGATCCCCTCAAACGTGAACCGTTACTTGCTATGGACTTATCGTCTGTGCGCAATTACCGTCCCGTGATCATTGTTGCCTATCAAACCGCTTTTGGGAAGCGCATACGGCGGTTGCAGCATCGGCGGGGCGACATGCAAGAGGAGGTCGCCGACCGCGCCGGCATCCACGTCACGTACGTGTCAGGCATCGAACGCGGTGTGCGCAACCCATCGTTGACGAGCATCCGCCGCATTGCCGCCGCCTTGGAGGTGTCCATGAGCGATTTGTTCGATTTTAACCATTGACGCGCTGACAACGGCGAGCTGAACGCCAAGCCCGGTAGCGCCGCTGGGCTCCCCACTAACTGGGTTTTTCAGGCAGCGGTCGCGGCCCGTGGGTTGAGGGACACGCCCGTAGGATGGTCCTCTGCATCGGAGAGGGGCACCAACTGATAGCCCAGTTGGGCGGCTCGGCGTTTGGCTGCGCGTAGCGCGCGCTGCTGATACTGACATTCGTAGTAGTCTGCGCCCACGTCCACGTAGTCCTGGCCGTGGCGCAGCATGGAATAGATGAGCCTGGCCAGCTTGTGGGCCGTGGCGGTGATGGCCTTGGGAGCACCCAGTTGGGCCTTCTTCCGGCGCCGGAAAGCCCCCAAAGCGCTGTCGGAGCGATGCCGCCCGTGGGCGGCCATGCGCAATGCCGCCGCGGCCCGGTTGGCGCTGGGCTTGGTCTTTGAGCTCATGACCCGGCCACCGGTGATACGGTTGTCGGGGCTCAGCCCCAGCCAGGATGCGAAGTGCTTGGCACTGGGCCATTTGGTCATGTCGGCGCCAATCTCACTGATCACCTTCAGGGCGGTGAAACCGTCAATGCCGTTGATGCGGGTCAGGTCCACTCCCGTCATCCGGTACAGATGTGTCCGGACGTCGAAGCGGGGCGCGTTGCCCTGACTGCGCTGTCGGCCGTTGTCACCTGGAGACCCGCCGTTGCTGCGGTCCTCGAACCGCTCCAGCTGGGCTTCGATCTCCCGATCGCACTCGGCAATCTTGTCGTGATAGAAGCGGTACAGTTCCAGGGCCTGGGTCAGCTCGAAGATGTGCTCCTCCCGCCAGTGCCCACGCAGCGACCTGGCGATGGTCTCCTCGTCGGCCCTGATCCGGCCGTCGCGCAGTTTGGCCAGTTGTCTCGGATCCCGCTCGCCCCCCACAATGGCTTCGATAATGGCCATGCCGGTCTGGCCGGTGATGTTGCTGATGACGTGCTGCAGCTTGACGTTCATCTGGGTCAGCGCCTTCTGCATGTGCTGGATGTGATGAGAAGCGTACTGCACCAGCATGGCCCGCTGGCGCAGGTAGCTGCGCAGGCGCCGGATGTCCGCCTCGGGTCGGAAGGCTCCGGAGAGCAGTCCGTAGGTGTGAAGTTGCTGCCGCCATTGGCAGTCCCGCACGTCGGTCTTACGGCCGGACACGTTCTTGATGCGCCGCGGGTCCACCAGCATCACCTCAAACCCGCGCTCTTCCAGCACCCCGAACCTGGGTATCCAGTACACGCCGGTGGACTCCATGACCACGGTCTCCACACCGCACTCCGCCAGCCAGTCCGCCAAGCGATACAAGTCCGCCGTGAAGGCAGCAAACTCTCGCACCGGCGGCTCCGCCCGGTCGGCGGACACTGCCACGAAATGGCTGGTGGCTCCCACGTCGATGCCCGCCGCGTTCAGGTTCACCTGGGACAGTTCTGCCGGCAGACGCTCCCGCCCCGGTGTGGCCTTTGCCACTGGTTTCACGCTCCTCTGACTTGTCGTCATCGTACCCCCTCCAGCATCGCAGCGTAAGCGCGTCGCCGGAGGGAGCCACGGACTGTAGCCATTCTCCCCAACGGGATCGCCCCCGTGGGGGCGTCACCAATGATGCCGCCGTAGGACTCCCGGACCATGCTTTACGCCGGGCAACGAGCGCCAATGTCCTCTCGGTCTTGGTCCGGACGACGCGCCCCGCCAACAGCCTACACGTGCGTCCCCGCCTTCAGTTAGTCTCCTCTGTACGGCCCGCGACCGGGCATAGTTATACTCTGCGCATTTTAAGCGGCATGAGCCAAGGCTTCTCCGAGCGGATGGTACAGGAGACCAGGAGTTCCTGAATGTCTGGGTTTGCTGCGGACAGTGAGAAACCTTCCCACGTCAGCCACGGTTGGGACCACGCTCGAGCGAGGGCATCCATTACTTTCCTCGATTTTGCGCAAAGCATCACTATGTCCGCGTTGCGGGCCGTGCAGAGGAGACTAACTGACGAGACCGAGGCGGGCGTGTAATCTCATGACGAGGGGTGTCGTCCGGACCAAGACCGAGAGGACATTGGCGCTTGTTGCCCGGCGCAAAGCATGGTCCGGGAGTCTTACGGCGGCATCATTGGTGACGCCCCCAATTCGGGGCGATCCCCTTGGGGAGAGCGTACGTTGTCAGTGACTTCCTCCGGCGATGCGCCTACTACTACAGTCGCGCTTGCCTTTGGTAGGATAGGCCCATGATTACTGGTGAGAGTGGAGGGGTTGGAAATGGGTCAGACATTACTGGAGCGAGAGGCCGTGCTGGAGGAAACGCTGGACTGGGAGGCTGGGCTCCAGGCGCTGCACGGGCGTATCGCGTCGCGTTTCAGCCGCAGTGAGTCTCGGCAGCGGGCGCTGGCGTACCTGCAAGGATTGCTGGGGTCGGTGGAGCGCAAGAACGGGTGGCAGTTGGCCGAATATGCTGGCGACGCCACGCCCGACGGGGTGCAGCGGTTGCTGGCGGTGTACCACTGGGACGCGGACCAAGTACGGGACGACCTGCAAGGGTACGTGGTGGAGCATCTGGGCGACCCCGGCGGGGTGCTGGTGGTGGATGAGACGGGGTTTCTGAAGCAAGGCCAGAAGTCGGTGGGGGTGAAGCGTCAGTACAGCGGCACGGCGGGGAAGGTGGAGAACTGTCAGATCGGGGTGTTCCTGGCCTATGGCAGCCGCCACGGCGCGGCCTTTCTGGATCGGGAGCTGTATCTGCCCCAGGAGTGGGCGGAGGATGTGGAGCGGCGGCGGGAAGCCGGTGTCCCGGAAGGGGTGGTCTTTCATACCAAAGCACAACTGGCTCAGGAGATGATCGCCCGCGCGGTGGCGGTTGGGGTGCCCTTTGCCTGGGTAACTGGGGATACGGTGTACGGCAATGCGATTGGTCAAAGATCGTGTCAACTGCGACGGTGGCTGGAGGAACAGAGCCTGTCCTACGTGCTGGCGGTGAAGAACAACGAGCCGCTGTGGGCGGATACGGAGGATGGCTCGGCACAGGTGGCAGCCCGTGAACTGGCCCAGCAGATACCCGATGACCGGTGGCAACGTCTGAGCGCTGGGGAGGGCAGCAAGGGGCCGCGCCTCTACGATTGGGGTTGGTTGCCGATAGGACCCTGGTCAGCACTGGATCAGGGGCATTGGCTGCTGGTGCGTGCTTGGTCAAGGGTTCGGGCATTGCCGATCCTGAGGAGCTGGCCTACTACGCCTGTTTTAGTACGGGAGAGGTATCGCTGGCGGAACTGGTGCGCGTGGCTGGCACCCGGTGGATCATCGAAGACGCCTTCAAGGAGGCCAAACAGGAGGTGGGGCTGGACGAGTATGAGGTACGCCTGTGGGTCGGCTGGCACCGGCACATCACCCGGGCGCTGCTGGCCCATGCCTTTCTGGCGGTAATCCGGTCCTATGCCGCCGGTGGCGACGGTAAAAGGGGGATATGTTCCCGGGAGAACTCATCCCACTGACCGTACCCGAGGTCAGACGACTGCTATGCCGGCTCCTGTGGCTGCCCCGTGGCAGTCCTGCCCTGACCATCCACTGGTCGGGATGGAGACGGCGGCACCAGGCCCGGGCCATGCAGTGTCATTACCGGAGACGCCTTCAGAAACCTTCATCACAAGCGCGACTGTAGTACTAATCCGCCGCCGCCTCCCACCGGAGCACCGGCCGGCGGGCCGCGGTGGCCTCGTCGAGGCGCGATACGGGAGTCGTATGCGGGGCGCGTTGCACCAGTTCGGGTTCGCTGGTGGCCTCGGCGTCGATGGCGCGCAGGGCGTCAATGAAGGCGTCCAGGGTTTCTTTGGTTTCTGACTCGGTGGGCTCGATCATCAGGGCTTCGTGGACGATGAGAGGGAAGTACATCGTCGGCGCGTGGAAGCCGTAATCCAGTAGGCGCTTGGCTACTTCCAGCCCGCTTACGCCGCGCTCCCGCTGCCAGTCGGCGGAGAAGACCACCTCGTGCATACAGGTGCGGTCGTAGGGCAGGGCGTAGATGCCCTTGAGGGCGTGCATGATGTAGTTGGCGTTGAGGACGGCGTTGCCGCTGATGGAATGAAGTCCAGCCGCGCCCAGGGTGCGGATGTAAGTGTAGGCCCGCACCAGGACGCCAAAGTTGCCGTGGAACCCGCTGATTTTGCCGATGCTCTGCTCGGGTTCGGTCAGCGTGTATTCGCCGGCGTCGTTGAGTTCCACTATCGGAGCGGCCAGGTAGGGGGCCAGGTTTTCGCCGCAGCATACCGGGCCGGCTCCGGGACCGCCGCCACCGTGGGGGGTGCTGAAGGTCTTGTGCAGGTTGAGGTGGCAGACGTCGAACCCCAGGGGTCCCAGCTTGGCCCGGCCCAACAAGGCGTTCATGTTGGCGCCGTCGCCGTACACCAGGCCGCCGGCCTCATGGACGATCTGACACACTTCGAGGATATTGGTGTCGAAGAGGCCCAACGTGCTGGGCAGGGTGATCATGACGCCGGCCAGGTCGTCTCCGGCCAACTCGCGGAGGGCGGCGAGGTCTGTATTGCCGTCGGCGTCGGACGGGATGGTCACCACGTCGAAGCCGGCCATGGCCGCGGACGCTGGATTGGTGCCGTGGGCGCTGTCGGGAATGCCCATCTTGGTGCGGCCATTATCGCCTCGCGCCAGGTGGTAGGCGCGCATCATCAGGACGCCGGCCAGCTCGCCGTGGGCGCCGGCCAGCGTGGCCAGGCTGGTTGACGCCATTCCGGTCACCTCGGTGAGGAAACCCTGGAGCCGATATAACAATTCCAGCGCTCCCTGGGACTGGGCAGCGGGCTGCTGGGGATGGATGCCGGCGAAACCGGGCAGGAACGCCACCTCGTCATTGATCTTGGGGTTGTACTTCATGGTGCACGACCCCAGGGGGTAGAAGTGGGTGTCGATGCTGAAGTTCAGTTGGCTGAGGGCGGTGAAGTACTGCACTACCTCAGGTTCCGAAACTTCGGGCAGCGGTAGGTCGTCGCGCAGGTATGCCGCGCTGGGGAGCGGAGCCGGCGGCACGTCCAGATCAGGGGTGATGACGCCGACGCGACCGGTTACGCTGCGGTCCATCAGCAGCCGGGTGGTGTCTCGGTTTCCGCCTTTGTTCAGCATTGTTCGGGGTTCTCCTGTTGGCTAGGTGGCGACGCTCACCAGGTGGTCAGCACTACCCACGTGCCCAGCGCGGCTACGATTACGCAGTCGGTGCAGAAACGGACGGCGGGAGTGATGGTTTCGGGTCGGATGGCGTTGACGAGGATACTGACGGGTTCCAGGGCCAGACCGCCCAGAACGAGCAGGATGCCGATGCCCTGGGATTTCTCGGTGGCGACGGCGTCCGACACGTGGGGTTGGATGAACAGGAACCACAGACCCAGCAGCATTGTCGGTATGTGCAGCGCGGATACCAACTTGCGGGGGTCCATGGAGACGCCTCTTCGCTGAAGTTGTCCTGGCCATGGTCATTGCCGGATCGGCCGGTCATGCCCCGGGCTGGCGCTCGCGCCCCAGCCACCCGCGCAGCCGTTGGGCGATCTCAGTCCGAAAGTACCAGAAGGTTGAGGCTCCACCCACGACGACTATGAGTATTCCGAAAAAGGCCAAGACACCCCCCCACGGGAAGATTAGCGTCGTTCCGAAGGTGGGATAAAGGATGGCAATCGTGGCAACGCAGAACAGGGCGCGATAAAGGGCCTGCCGGTTGAGACGCTTGTCAGTCTCCCGCAGGACTGCTTCGACCTCTTCAGGAGTGGCGTTGTCGCTGCGCGCCATGCGGGCGTTGATTTCTCGGATCTGACGCTTGAAAGTCATGGAGCCGCAGTAAAACATGCTGAGGGCCACGAAACTCATCAGCATGATGACACCGAGAAAAGTCAGTTCAAACCAAATCGCGCCGTTGGGCAGCCAAGCGACCCGGTCGGCGAGTTGGGTCTTGGCGACGAGAAGGGCCACCATCAGGAAACACAACCCGAAGCCGATGCGGAAGATGTGACCCTCTTTGAGCCAGATACCGAACCACTTCACGTAACCCTTCGGGGTTTCCGTCTCCGCGAGGTCAGCCCGGTCGGGATACCGGCGGAGGCGCTCCAACTCGATTTTGTTGCGGTTGATCATGGCACTATCCCAGTGGGTGAGGATGCCCAGGATGATTACTTCGCCGCCGCCAACCCGGCGATTAGGGCGTCGATATCGGGGCGGGAATTCATTTCGGTCACGCAGATGAGCATCCCGTTGTCAAAGCGGTCGCTCACGTCCAGGCCGCCCAGGATGTTGCGTTCCATCAACTTCCGATTCACCTCCGCAGGAAGCTGCGGGCATGATACGACGAACTCCTGGAAAAACTCGCCGGATTGCGGGAGTGAATAGCCGTCCAGGTTGGCGATGCCAGAGGCGGCGTAATGGGCCTTGTGATAGCACAGTTCCGCGACCTGGCGCAGACCCTTCCGGCCCATGGCGGCCAGATAGATGGCCGACGCCAGGGCGTACAGGGCTTCGTTGGTGCAGATGTTGGATGTGGCCCGTTCGCGCCGGATGTGCTGTTCACGGGTTTGCAGGGTGAGCACGTATCCGGTGCGGCCTTCCGTGTCGGTGGTGCGCCCGACGAGGCGGCTGGGCATCTGGCGGATGTACTGCTGTTTGCAACTGAACAGGCCAAGGTAGGGGCCGCCGTAGGAAGGCGGGATGCCGATGGGCTGTCCTTCTCCGGTCACGATGTCGGCTCCGAATTCGCCGGGAGGCCGGAGCATCCCCATGGCCAGCGGGTCGGCGGACACCACCAGCAGCGCGCCGTCGTCGTGGGCGGCGGCGGATAAGCCGGCCAAATCGTCCAGTTCACCGTAGAAGTTGGGGTACTGGGCCACAACGCCAGCGGTCGCTTCGGTAACGGCGCCGGGGGCGTCGGCGGTCGGGACTACATCAATGGTGATGCCTTGAGCCTGGCAATATGTAGCGATCACTTGTCGGTAGGCGGGGGATACGGTGTCGCTGACGATTACCTGCTGACGGCGGGTGACGCGGCAGGCCATGAGCACGGCTTCGGCCAGACTGGTGGCGCCGTCGTACATACCGGCATTGGCGACCTCCATGCCGTAGAGGGCGCTGATCATGGTCTGGAACTCGAAGATGACCTGCAAGGTGCCTTGGGAAACCTCGGGCTGATAAGGGGTGTAGGCCGTCAGGAACTCGCCCCGGGTCATAACCGCTTTGA
Organism: Dehalococcoidia bacterium; assembly: GCA_965197635.1. Classification (GTDB taxonomy): domain Bacteria; phylum Chloroflexota; class Dehalococcoidia; order Lucifugimonadales; family UBA3495; genus Bin87. Next base: position 365,375 of record CBDANN010000006.1, on the reverse strand, counting down.
CGATGGCGGGAATGAAGTGGTGGTAGCAGCCGGCTCCCAGGAATGATGGGCCGCTGGCTAGAGACCGATTGCGTCCGGCGAGACCGCCCAACTCCCGCTGGATTTCTAGCTCCGACATGGGATCCGGCAGCTCCAGGGGCGGGTTGCGATACCCGTCGGGGATGTCGTCGAACAGGTCATCGACCGTGCGCAAGCCGATGGCGGCCAGCAGCGCGTCCTGCTCGGCAACAGTGTTGGGGATGTAGTGGGATTGGAAGTTGGTTACCATTCAGGGTTGCTCCGTTTGGCGCCGGATGAATTCTGCATTCGGCGTCGGACGCGATACTAACCGGATGCCCATTCAATCAGGTACTCGCGGCCAATTCCTGCATTGTTGGCCAGCGAAGCGCTGATAGTCATCGGTGATACGGCGAAGTGTTCAGCGACCATTTCCTGATTTTCGGTGGAGTAGTCATTGCCCAACATCGCTTTTACCATTTCCCAAGGGCTCAGCAATTCTGCGGCGAATGCACGCTGTGCTTTTTGGCGGTAACTGTACGAGCGTGTGGCCGGAGCCAGCGGCTCGATTGGGGTGAATTTGCATTCACTGAACAACCGGTCGCCGATCAAACGCGCCACGTCGAATCGTCGTCCAGTATTCCAACGCGACCTGAGGGCAACGTGAGCCGAATCGCGGGACGAGCGGAATATCCAAGACAAGCTGTTGGTGCACAGATCCGATGTGATGATCTCGGAAGGCATTCCGGCCAACTCTGCCAAGCGAGAGTCGCTGAGCGGCTGACCGGCCTGACCGGCCTGTTGACGGACGGCGTTTGCAGCGGCTACACCTATGTGCCACGCCGGCGACCGCCCCCATGGCACGGGCGCCGGGCGGTGCAGCCGGAAGGCGTCGTCAAGGTTCATATCGTATCCGGACCATCGCATCGTATCCGTGATTTGGCGAGCGGATACCATGTGGTCGGCAGCGCCCGTGGCCAATTCCTCCAAGGCGTTTTCGCCCAACACCTCCGCATCTTTGAGGGTTTTCTCGATCAACACATCGGCCGCTTGGTCAGGGTCAAAGCCCAACAACGCCTCAACCCGCCGGTAGCGAGCGGCTTCCGGGTCATTTCGTTCAGCGCGCAAATCGTCCCAAAGCTTTTGCAGGTTGGTGCCGGCGATACGCTGGTGGTCCAGTCGTTGCAGGACTTCAAGGATAAACCTGTCAACGGCGCTCTCGAAGTCGGCGGCCGTGACGGTAACCGGCGGAGCCCCGATGTAGTGGAAAAACGGGGTGTCGGATGGGTCTGACCGTTCCGAGATCAGATCGCATTGGAACCCGTCCGAGGATATCGTGATGTTCGGCCAAAAATAGCCTTCGCCGACGGCAGGCATACAATGGGCCATTTTCCAATCGAAGGAGGATACGCCTGATGGGAAACGGGGTTCCCAGCGCAATCGCCACCAGTTCCAAACGAGCCATTCCACCAGATGGTAACCGGAAACGTATGGACCGCCGTAATAATGACGCCCCTCACCCTTGATGCCGATTCCAGCAGTCAACAAATGGCCAGCGACTTTGATTTCAAGCAAACCAAAGGCAACCCTCTCATAATCTGGACCTTCGTCGAGAACCTCCGGCGTCAAGTCAATTTGGAGTTCGTTCATAACAGCCGTTTCCTGTTGTTCCACTCCGCGATGACATACTCTCGGTTCGGTGCTTTTCGATTCAAGCGATAGCCATGGTAGTTAGGGCCGTCACTGCCTAGTATTGCCTCATAGGGTTCGCCTTCGTGGTCAACTGCCCAGACAAACTTGGGCAAGCCTCGTTCTTGATGATTGCTCACCATGCCCAACTTTATGCCGGAACGAAACAGACTGATCGCCTCACGCAGGGTAATGGTGCGCAGTTCGTCGCAGAGCGATTTGGCGGGCCGAGGATTGACCGGTGGGTTGAAATCGTAGTCGGCTGAACGAGTTTTGTGGTGAGCGCTGCCCACGTAACGAGCCTGATGCAAGTTGGCTAGGGCCTCGCCACTGACGGACCCCAGAGGGGCAATCCGGCGATTGGGGAGCTGTACTTGGCGCTTGCGGCGCGGCATACGCAATTCTTATTGGGTTTAGCGGTCTGCAAGCATTGACAGCAGATGGCGGCATCTTATCACAACGATCAAACTGGTGTGGGGATGCGCTCATGCCAGCACCCGGTAGCGGTAGCTGGATTCCAGGAGGTCGCCCTCGGCGAAGCGGGTGAAACGGAGGGGCGAAAGATCGACGTCTCGGGGGCTACCGTCGGCGACCAGTTCGGCCACGGCCTTGCCAATGGCGGGGGACAGCTTGAACCCGTGGCCGCTGAAACCGACCGCGCAGAACAGCCCGTCCGTGCCGGGTACCGCGTCCAAAATGGGATGCCAATCCGGCGTGGTGGTAAAGAGTCCAGACCAACCGCCGCGATAGTACGAATCTGACATGCCGGGGATACGGCGGGCCAATCTAGCCCTGGCGGAAGCCGCGTCCGCCAGGTCCACCCCCTGGGGATACACTTCCGGGTCAGGCTGCTCCTCGTCATCTCCGAAACCCATGGTGGTGAAATTGGAGCCGTCCGGACGGAACGAAAATGACTGGCTGATGTCGCCGACGGTGGGATGGTGCGGTACGATTTCGACGGGACGGGCCACGGTGGCGACCTGGTGTCGCACGGCCAACAGGGGTACGTCCACTCCAACGGCGGCCAGAACTTGCCTGGACCAGGGGCCGGCCGCGACGATCACGGTGTCGGTAGCGATGCGGTCGCCATTGGCGGTGATGACGCCATTCACGCGGCCGGCGTCGGCATCAACTCCGGCTGCCGTACAACGGGTGGCGATACGAGCGCCGGCCTCGCGGGCGCGGGCAGCGTAGGCAACGGTGACTTGATAAGGGTCGGCATAGCCTGAATCGGGTTCCCAGGCGGCCCGCTCGTCATCGTACAACGTTACCATCGGGGCCAGGCGTGCCAGGTCATCCCGCGACACTACCGAAGTGGGTACGCCTAGCTCCTGCTGCATGGCAACGTTGCGTTCCAATCCGCCCTGGTCTTCCTCGTTCACGACCACGAGGTAGCCGGTGCGGACGAAGCCGGAACTTCCGCCCACCCGGGCGTCGAAGTCGGCGAAAACCTGGAGGCTCTGCCACGCCAGTTGCGCCGTGACCCGGTTGGAATAGTGCATTCGACAGATGGCCTGGGAACGGCCGGTGCTGCCGGAACCGATCACGGCGCGTTCAAGGAGGACGGTATTGCTGATGCCAAGTTGCGCCAGATGGTACTGGATGGCGCAGCCCATCACGCCGCCGCCGACGATTACGGCGTCGGCAGTGGCAGGTATCGGGTCGCTGGGTAGGGAATTACTGGTCAATGCCCTTCCACGACAGAACGCGGTTCACGTCGATCTCGATGGCCACCAGCTTCTGGTCACCCTCGGTCAACTCGTTGGCGTCCTGTTCGCCTCGCTCGTCTCCCTCGTAGCGAGAGAATATGCTTCGGACTGCATCCTTAAGGTTGTCGCCACGGACGACAGCGTTGCCTTCCAGGATGACGTACTGGTAAGGCCATTCGTCGGTGGCGACGGATATGGCTACTTTGGGATTGCGGCGAACATTGCGAGTCTTAACGGCGGAATCGCCGGAGACCACGGTAACCTTGCCGTCGGCCCACTGATACCACACGGGCGAGATGTGGGGGGTACCATCCTCCCGTATCGACGCGAAGTGGGCCACGTGGGGGCCGGCAAGGTAGGCGTCTATCTCCTGCGGGGTTAGTCGCGGCATGGTAACCTCAGCACCCTGGCCGCAATCCGCTGGCTCGCCGGGGTTCGTAAATCAATTTGGGAATTATCATATCATACCGCCAGTCCCGGACGGATGATGGCCGATGCGTGCCGAGAGTGTCACGGCTACGCCGCCACGCTCCTCGCAGTGGCGCATTCGGCAGCCCGGAAGGCGATTTCGTCGTTGCGCGTGAGGAGGGTTGACGGTATGATGATTCACAGAGTTTTACCGATTGCACACGGATATCCGCATATATCATGACCACTGATACTACCGCCGAAAATCTTCGGACCGCCCTCTACCAAACCCACGTCGATCTTGGCGCTCGTATGGTGCCGTTCGGCGGATGGGATATGCCGGTGCAGTATCACGGCACCATAGGCGAGGTGGAGGCTGTCCGCAACTCCGCAGGGTTGTTCGACGTGTCCCATATGGGCCGTTTGCACATCGGCGGCCCCAACGCGGCCGGGCTGCTGGATACCCTGCTCACCGGGTCCGCATCTTCCTTGCGAGTCGGCCGGGCGCGTTACTGCTTCATCTGCAACGAACGGGGCGGCGTGATTGACGACACCATTTTCTATCGCCTGTCCGAGGACGAATTTCTGCTGATCCCCAACGCTGGCAACCGTGACGAGGTGGCGCTCTGGTTTGACCGGCAGTTGGCTCTCCACTATGACGGCAGGGGAGTACAGATTACCGATCGGACCATGCTTACCGGCCTCATTGCGGTGCAAGGCCCATCCGCAGCCGACATCGTTGACCGTTGGTGCGAAGATTTTGCTCCCGGGGTCCGGCTGGCTCGAAACCCGGGGCGAACACCGGTGCCTTCCCTGTTGCGTCCCTTCACCTGGGGGCGTGGACATATCGACGGACGGCGGGCGTTCATCGGACGCACCGGTTACACCGGCGAAGACGGGTTCGAGTTGGCGGTGGGGTCGTCCGACGCGGTGGCCATCTGGCGAAAGCTGACCGACGCCGGCGCTGTCCCTTGTGGACTGGGAGCGCGGGACGTGTTGCGGTTGGAGGCCGGTTTGCCTCTGCACGGGCACGAACTGACGGACACTATATCGCCCATCGAGGCCGGCTTGGGCCGGTTCGTGCGGCGGGACGGCGGGTACAACGGCGCCGACGTGCTGGACTACCAGAGGGTGTACGGCACAGGTCGCAGCCTGGTGGGATTGACCCTGCCGGGGCGGAGCGCGCCACGGGCCGGTTACGACATATTGGCCGACGGGACGGTGGTCGGAACGGTGAGCAGTGGCAGTTACTCACCGACGCTGGAGTGCTGCATCGCCATGGCCTTTGTGGACTCTGCCCACGCCGCGCCCGGAACGACGCTGACCGTGGATATTCGTGGTCGGTCGGCGGAAGTGACCACGGTGGAACTGCCTTTCTATCAGCGGCCCGGATAGGGCAGGCAAACTTTCCGTTGACCGGAATCATTCGGAGGTATCAGACAAGGTGAATCCTGACGACCGCAAATATACCCGGGAACACGAGTGGGCAATGCTGGAGGACGGCGGGTCCGGCGCGGCGCTGGTGGGCATAACCCACTACGCGCAGGACCAGTTGGGCGACGTGGTGTACGTGGAGTTGCCCGCGGTTGGCGACGACGTCGGTTACCTTGGAAAAATGGGCGAGATCGAATCAGTGAAAGCCGTGTCCGACCTGTTCTCTCCGGTGAGCGGAGCCGTTACCGAAGTGAACCCTCGTCTGGCCCATGAACCGGAATTGGTGAACAACGACCCGTTCGGCGACGGGTGGATGCTGCGCGTCAGGATGACCGATCCGGGTGAATTGGACGGTTTGCTGGATTCTGCTGCTTACGAGGAATACCTGGGGCAGTTGTAGTCCGAGTAGTTGTTCAGGGCGCTAATCCATCCGGTAGAAACTTCCGCCTCCGGTCCACTGAATACGTAGCGCCCGTTTGCCGACAACTGTGTCGAATCGCAGCAGTTCGGCGGTCGGTTCGCCGGGCGGCCCGATGTTGAACCAGCCGGACGAGTTGGCGCTGGGGGTTTGAGGTGTAAGCGCCTCTTCGCCCCCTCCGGGCCACGCCAGAAAGAGGCGGCCACGGCGCAGCACAACGCGGAAATTGGAGACGTAAGGAGCGTGGCTGCGGTAATGTCCGGGAAACGCCTGCCACGCATCAGGATGCGATCGGGCGTTACCCAGGGGCGCGCTACCCTCCCGCACGTACACATCGGGGCCGTGGTGAATTTCCACCATAGCGCCGTCGCCACCGTTGGCTGAAGCGCGGAAACGCAAGGGAAACGGGTCGAAGGCGTCGTGCGGGGCGCAGAAGACGTTGCCTGAGATGTGCTCCAAGCGGCCGGCGTGTTCGGCGGCGGATACTTTCAGGCTCTGGCCGTTGGCTCGCACCAACAGGCGGCGACCGTCCGCGATGTTCACGTACTCCCCGGCGTAACGGTGGGCGTCGGTAATTTGGGTTTGATCTGCGACCAGAGGAGGTTCCGGTACGGGATGGCCGTCGCGCAGGGCCGCGGCCACCTGGAGGGCGTAACGGGCGGGCGCATAGGTATCGACATCGAAACCGTTGCAAAGGACGGTTACGCCCAGGCCGTCGGTCTGATCGGTGAGCATGATGGCCCGGAAGCCCACGGTGCTGCCGCCGTGTCCGACGAAGTTATGGCCATCGGCGTGATGGCTCATGATGCCGAAACCGTAGCCGTAATCCTGCTCGTTGTTCGTGCCACGACGCATATTAATTGCCGGCGCGGTCATGAGGTCGTACGAGGCCGGCGCTACTATGGCGCGGATGCCGCTACGGCCCCGGTTGAGCCAAAGCCGGGCATAACGGGCCATATCCTCTGCGGTGGCCGCGGGGCTGCCGTCGCCGACCGCGTATTCCATCCAGGTGGCCGGAATGATCGTGTCCCCTCGGCGATAGGGTCGGTCGTCGTGCAGAGGGGCGTATCCGGTAGCCATGTCGTGGCGACTCCGGTGAGTGATCACTGGTGTCGTCGAGTTCATTGCCAGGGGTTCCAGCACTCGCTGCCGGATGATTTCGCCATAGGGCCGGCCGGTGAGGTCTTCCAACAACCATCCCAATAACTTGTAGCCGGTGTTGGAGTAGTGGAAGCGGGAGCCCGGTTCCCAGGCGGCTTCGGATTCTCGCAGCGCGTATCCCTCGTAGCGGGCGGCCGGGGTGAAATCGGAACCCGCGGGCAGGCCGGCGGTGTGGCTGAGCACGTGTTTGAGGGTGATGGGGCCGTAGCGGGACGGCAGGGCGAACCAGCGCAGGTGGCTGTTCAAGGGCGCATTGAGATCGAGGCGGCCGGACTGCGCCAGCTGCATGATGGCCAGGGCCGTCATGGATTTGCCGATGCTGCCGATCTGGAAGGTGGTGGTGGCGAGCACCGGCTGGCGGGCGGAAATATCAGCGTAGCCCAGGCCGGTCGCGTACAGCGTCTCGCGACGGTCGGTCACCGAGATCGCCAGTCCTGCCGACGGCGCTGCGGCGAGCCAGGCCCGCAGGTATTCGTTCAAGGGTGCGAATTGCAATGTGGCTTCCACGTCGTTCAGGAAAACAGATGACGCCAGATGAAGCCAAACGTCCGCCACAGTCCGGCGTTTCCCACCAGGCGGACAGTTACGTAGATATGGCCGTTGGGTCCACCGTCGAGGCCGGCGTTGCCCTGGCCGCGGAGGCGGAGACGCCGGCCATCGGAAATACCGGCGGGCAGGGTGGCGTTGAGCATCAGGTTGTGGCGAAGTCGCTGCTCGCCGGAGCAACGCCAGCATCTTCCGACCTCAAGGGTTTCCTCGGGTTCCAGGCCGGTGCCGCGACAGCGGGGACACGTCTCGAAACGAACCACGGCGAAAGTCTTGCGGGCGCCCTGTCGGGCCTCCCGCCGGGTGATGAGCACAGCAGCCGGTAGGTCTTCGCCGCGTTGAGGAGCGAAGGGACGGGAGCGGGGTGGGCCGGGGGGCGAAGCACGGCGGGAACGCTGCCGGCCGGGGCGGGTAAGATCAACCTGGGTTGGATCCGTAGTGCCGTAGATGTCGTAGTGGCGCCGGCGCTGGGGGTCGGACAACGTAGCGTAAGCTTCGTTGATTTCCTTCATCCGGGCTTCGGCCTCAGGGCCGGCGTTGAGGTCGGGATGGTACAAACGGGCGAGGCGACGGTAGGCGGCGCGAATTTCCTCCGCGGTGGCGGCAGCCGGAACGCCCAGTGTGCTGTAACAGTCTCCGTTCATAGTGTTACCGCATTTGCCAATTACCGTTGTGGGTGATAATATGTATATGTCGGGACGGGGCGTAGCGCAGCCCGGTAGCGTACCTGCATGGGGTGCAGGGGGTCGCCAGTTCGAATCTGGCCGCCCCGACCATTGTCAATCAAAAGTCGGGGGCGTCTCCTGGAGACGCCCCCGATGCATTACATGGCAGTACGCCCGCCGTCCACCACTACCTCGCTGCCTGTTACGAAGGATGCTTCGTCAGAAGCGAGGTAGACGACCGCGTAGGCGATGTCCTCGGGACGCCCGATGCGTCCAAGGGGAACGCGGCGGAGCTGCTCCTCGTCGCTGAGTCCGCTGCCCCGGTTGGCTCGGGATTCTCTCAACATTGGGGTGTCGATAGGGCCGGGATGCACGGAGTTGCAGCGGATACCCTCGTTGGCGTGCTGAATGGCGGTGGACTTGGTGAACAACCGCACGGCGCCCTTGGTGCTGCTGTATCCGGCCAGGTTGTAGTCGTTGCCCACCAACCCGGCGGTGGAGGATATGTTGACGATGCTCCCTCCGCCGGCCGCTCGCAAGGCGGGCAGGGATGCCTTGGTGCCGAGGAACACCCCCTTGGCGTTCACGTCGAAAATACGGTCCCATTCCTCCACGGTCATCTCTTCGATGCTGCGTCCCAGGACGATGCCCGCGTTGTTGACCAGGACGTTCAGCTTCCCGTATGCGGAGACCGCGGTGTTCACCGCATCTTGCCAATCGGCCTCCTTGGTGACGTCCAGATGGATGTAGGTGGCTTGGCCGCCCAACTCGCGAATTTCGGCCTCAACGCGGCGGCCTTCATCGTCCAGAATGTCGCCGAACACGACGCACGCGCCCTCGGCGGCGAACATTCGCGCCTCGACCGCACCCTGGCCGCGGGCTCCGCCGCTAATCAACGCCACCTTGCCGTCCAACCTGCCCATGTTGTTGCCTCCTTGTTTAAATTCCTGCTCATTGAGAGAGCAGGATCACTCGTGCCCGAACATCAGCCGCCCCACGTCAAAAACGAAACCCGGCACAACGTCCTCCCCGTACAACGTCGCTGGGTTTTCCAATATTTCGATCTCACGACTGGGACGAAAGATATAGACGCGGCGGTCGATAGAGTCCAGCAGCCAGCCCAAGCTGGCGCCGCCGTCCATCCACTCCGCCATTTTGGCCAGCAACGGGGGCAGCCGGTCACTGCGTGAACGGACTTCCACCACGAAATCGGGCGCGCCGTTGATGGTGCTGCGCAGCTCCAGTTCAGTAAGATTGTCGAACCGTTCCTGGGTAATCCACGCGGCATCGGGCATCAACTGCGCGCCGCTGGGCAGCCGGAACATGATGGTTTGAGAAAAGTTCGCTCCGGGGTTGCGCCGGTCCCACATACCTAGATCAACGTTGATTGGGTTTTCGTCGCGATTGCTCAGTGGACCGGATGGGGCCATTACAATAAGCTCTCCCTGGGCGGAAAATTGGAAGTCATAAGGCTCGTTGTCCCGGGACAATCGGCAAAGCTGTTCACCGAAATTGGGCGCCCTGCCGTCCACGCCCAGGGCCTTCAGGTTCAGGCGCAGCTCGCTGCCAAAGGCCATGGGCATATCGGGCTCGTAATGGGGAGCGTCGGCGGCTGACTCTGTCGGCGCAGTGGTAACCATGTTCAAACCTCACCATTCCGTCGGTTAGCCGGTGATGACTTCCTTGAACTCGCGAATGGCGTTGATGTGGGCGTCGGCGGTGGTCAGATTGGCCGACATGGTGTTGACCGAGAAGTGCGACGCGCCCATGCCGCGCCATTCTTCCGCTCGCGCCTGCCAGAACTCGGGGTTGCCGTCGGAGTAGTTGACCCGAGGTTCCATGCCGATGGCGTCGGGGTCGCGGCCGGCGGCCTCGGCAGCCGCGCGAACTTTGGCGATGGCGGTGGCAGCCTGGGGGTCGTCGGACTGGAACTGCGGGAACCAACCATCGGCGCAGCGTCCGACGCGGCTCAGCACCCGGTCGGTGGGGATCGGCCCACGGGCCCGGCTGCCGGCGCCCATCCACAGGGGTATCGGTCGCTGCACGGGCAGGGGATTGATGCCGGCGTTGGTCACGTTGTGGTAGCGGCCGTGGAAGTCAACGACCTCTTCGGTCCAAAGGCGGCGAAGGAGCTCCATCTGTTCCTCGGCGCGGCGGCCCCGGGTGGTGAAATCCTCGCCAAGGGCCTCGTACTCCACCGGGTTCCAGCCGATGCCGACGCCAAGACGCAACCGGCCGTTGCTGAGTACGTCCACCTCGGCGGCCTGCTTGGCCACTAGCGCGGTTTGCCGTTGACCAAGGATTACTATGGCGGACACCAGTTCCACGTTGGTGGTCAACGCGGCCATGTAGCCGAACGCGACGAATATCTCGTGGAACATGCTCTCTGTGGTATAGCTGCCGGTCCACGGTTGGTGGTAGGTAGTATCGGCGCCCAGCACGTGGTCGTAGGCGATGATGTGAGCATAGCCCAACTCTTCCGCCGCTTGCACGTAGTCGCGCACGGCGATGGGGTCGGAGCCGATCTCGGTTTGGGGGAAGACTGCGCCAATCTGCATCTGCTGGCTCGGCATGGCTACGCTCCTAATCAAATTGGGATGAGGGAAGTCGTGGCGATTTTACCCTGCCCGCAGTTAAGGGGCAAATCGCCGAGAGGTCAAGACGGAATGAATATGCGCTTTCCGCGGTCGTACTACGGCGTCGCCCACACCAGGTTCCAGATCAGAAAAAAGACGATGACGGTCGCCCAGCCCAACAGCAGCGCAATGCGGTAGATCCGGGTGAACCAGGGGTGTTCCCAGAAAGGCAGGCGACGTTCGCGGGCCCAATGGGTTTCGGCGCTGCCGCCGGCCCAGATCCAACGTCCGATTTTCCGTGCCAGAGCCATTGCGGCGCTTACAGGATCTGCGACAGGAAGTGTTTGACCCGTTCGTGGCGGGGGTTGTTGAAAAACTCGTCCGGCGGTTGGTCTTCGACGATTTGGCCTTCGTCGAACATCATGATGCGGTCGGCTACCTCCCGGGCAAAGCCCAATTCGTGGGATACGGCCAGGATGGTCATTTGAGATTCCGCCAGCTCACGCATTACTTCCAGCACTTCCTTAATCATCTCCGGGTCCAGCGCTGAGGTTGGTTCGTCAAAGAGCATGATGTTGGGCTGCATGGCGAGGGCGCGGGCGATGGCGACGCGCTGCTGCTGACCGCCGGAGAGTTGGGCTGGGTATTTGTCGGCCTGTTCGGGGATGCCCACCCTTTCGAGGAGTTCCATGGCGACCGCGTCGGCTTCATGCGCGGGGAGCTTACGCACCTTGGTGGGCGCGAGGGTTATGTTCCGCATCACAGTGAGGTGGGGGAACAGGTTGAAGGATTGAAACACCATGCCCACGTCGCGGCGGATGGCGTCGATGTTCCGCACGTCATTGGTGAGTTCGATCCCATCCACCATGATGTCGCCGCGCTGGTGCTGCTCCAGGCGGTTGATAGTGCGGATGAAGGTGGACTTGCCCGACCCGGACGGGCCGATGATTACCACAACCTCGCCCTTCTTGACGGTGGTGGTGACCCCACGCAGCGCGTGGAAGTTGCCGTACCACTTGTGCACGTCTCGGCATACGATGATGTCTTCGGCGGGGGCCGTGTTTCCGTTGGTAGTCATGGTTAACTCCGTTCCCGATCGTGGCAATTGCAGCCGATTATTGATAGTGTGATAAAGGCGTTGCTACCTGTGCTTCGTTGATTATTGAAAATAGTGAACCGCAGGTCAACGGACGCTATCGCTCGCCAACCCCCAGATGGCGCTCGATGCGGCCACTGACGTAGGCCATCCCGTAGCAGAAAACCCAAAAGACCAGGGCGACGAAGATGATGACTTCCGCTTTGTTGTCCCGGTATTCGATATTGCCATTGACGAAGTCCAAGCCGATGCGAAGTATGTCCAGCATCCCGATGATATAGACCAGGCTGGTGTCCTTGAAGAGGCCGATGAACTGACCGACAATAGCCGGGATGACGTGGCGAATGGCCTGGGGCAGAGAGATGAACAGCGTGGTTTGCCAGCCGGGCAGTCCCAACGCTCGCGCCGCTTCGGCCTGGCCGGGATGCAGCGCCTGCAGACCGCCCCGAATATTCTCGGCCATATATGCCGAGCTGAACAGGGTTATAACGATGCCGGCGTTGAGCAGCGCGTTCTGCGGAAAGTCCTCCGGGAAAGCCAGCGGCACCAGATGTCTCGACATAAACAGCAAGGTAATCAGCGGCACCCCCCGAAGCACTTCGATAAACGTGACGCACAGCATTTTCACTACGGGCAGTTGGCTGCGTCGTCCCAATGCCAGGGCAATGCCAATGGGTAGACTGAGCGTGATGCCACCGATGGCAAGGATTAGGTTCAGCATCAATCCGCCCCACTGGTTGACCGATACGGGTTGGAGGCCGGGCACCCCCGGCAGTCCTCTAATCAGTACCAGTGACGCCAGGAACGACGCCACAGCCAGCAGAGCAATCCAGCGGGCCTGGCCCAGCGGGGTATAGCGCCCCAGCGCCCAGCCGGCCACCAGCGCGGGCAGGTTGGCCAGTAGCAGCAGACGCACGTCAAGCCCCATGGTGTCCAGGCGGTAAGGGAGAAAGGCGAACAACGCCAGAACGGTCGCCGTCAAGATGGCGATTCGCTTGGTGACGCCCCCACCGATCATACCCCAGGCCATTCCCAGCAGCAGAGTTGCCAGCAGCACGGCAATCTGAGGCCGCCAGAAGCAGTTCTGCCCCGGACAGGCCGACTCCGTGTTGTACTGGCCGATGATGAAGCGGCCGCCCAACTGGACGATGACCTCCCATTCGGCAACCAGCAATACCCATTTCAATCCGTACCACAGCGCCAGCAAGGTTAGAATGCCGGCGCTGACTGAGAGCAGGCTGTTGAATTTGTTGCTGAACAGATTCTCTCGAACCCAGCCGGCCGCGCCGGCCTCCATACGGGGCGGCGGGAGTGCAGTGCCGGGACGAACTGGAGTATGCGCTGACATAGATGATGCTATGAATGGGTGTTTAGCTGCCGACGAACCGGATACGGCGGTTGTACAAGTTGCCCAGCAGCGACCAGGTGAGGCTCATCGCCAGATAAGACGCCATCACCAAAATGAAGATGGGAATCGCCGGCGCCGTTTGGGTCATGGTGACCGCCACGCTGGTCAACTCGGCGTAGCCGATGGCGCCGCCCAGGCTGCTGTTTTTGGTCAGGTTCAGGGACTGGCTGATGAGCGGCGGGATGATGACCCGCAGCGCTTGGGGGAAGGTCACCCGGCGCAGGGTATCCACTTGGGAAAGGCCGAGGGCGCGGGCCGCCTCAATCTGCCCCCGCCCGACGGACTGGATGCCGGCGCGCACGATTTCGGCGATAAAGGACGAGGTGTATATGACCAGGCCAACCAACAGCGCCATCAAACCGGCCTTGACGGTCAGACCGTTGGCGATGCGTCCGAAGCGTCCCTGGGGTTCCGGTGATGAGATGGCGAAGGGCGCGTCGCCGGCTATGAAACTCAATACGAGCCAGGCGGCGGCGGCGACGATGATGACAGCGATGCAACCGGCGATAACCGGATAGGACGGCCGCCCGGTTTCCGTTTCACGGCTAACCAGACGCTGTTGCAAAACCCAACCCACGGCCAACGCGGCAATGGCCGCTACCAACCACACCGAAGCCACCGTCCAATCGGTGGCGGAGGGCCACGGCAGGGAGATGCCGTCGTTGTAAATGTAAAGCGCCCCGGGAATGATCGTGCCTGCTTCGCGCCCGTCGGCATCTCGCACCGAGGGCAGTGCCTGGACGATATACAGCCAGAAATAGAGTTGAACCAGCAGAGGCACGTTGCGAAAGAATTCGATATACACCATCGCCATCTGGGCGACGATCCAGTTGGTGGACAACCGGGCAACGCCGACGAAAATGCCCAGCAGGGTGGCGAGGACGACGCCGGACACGGCGACGATGAGGGTGTTGGTGATGGCTACCCATAGAGCGTAGAGGAATGTATCGGACGATTCGTAGTCGATGAAATAGTCGCTGATGGGCGTCTGATATTCACGGGAGAGAAAGGTGAAGCTATAGGAGATACTGCGTTCCTGGATGGCATTGGCGATATTGGCGAAGAACCAGACGACCAGGGCTACGACAACGACTGCGGACGCGATCTGCAGCGCCCACTGGATGATGACCGCGTGGCGCCAGACCGGGATGTCCTGGTAAATCAGAACCCTTGGTATTTGTCGAGTTGCCATGCCGTTCAGCGTAGTGATAACCGGTTCGCGACGTATATTGGGGATTCTAGCGTATTTGGCGACTTTTTGCCGCAGCGCGAGGTTCCCTTACATGGTTTGAGGAGGGACAACCAGCGGAACGCCGGTCGTACCCTCCTCTAGGTTCAGTGTGGTGAAATCGCACGCACTAAAACGCGTGAAATCTTTACCGCAAAGGCGCAGCGTAGATCTCGCCTCCGTCGATCCACAGATCGTTGCGGCTTCCTTCACGGGTCACCCCCAACGGGGTGAGGTGCTTATCATAAATCTCGCCGTAGTTACCTACCTGGCGGATCACCTCCTGAGCAGCCATGGGGTCCAAGCCAAGCTCTTCCTGCCCCCAAGCGCCTTCCAAGCCAAAGAGCCGGTCCACCGCGGTATCCCCGGTGGGGGCGGTGGGAACGTTGCTGGAGGTAACGCCGAAGGCCTCGGCGTAGATCAGTATAGCCATCGTGGACTTGACGACGTCGTACCATTGGTCATCGCCATGAGGGACCACCGGGCCCAGAGGTTCTTCGGAGATAGTGTCGGGCAGGATGACATGGTCATCAGGATTGTCGTAACCGACGCGGGTAGCCACCAATCCGGAGCGGTCGGTGGTCAGGGAGTCACATTGACCCGCCTGGTAGGCTTCGTTTGTCGTCGTCGCGTCGGGGAAGGTAACGATGTCGAAGTTGAGGTTGTTCTGGTTGCTGAAGTCCTGCAGGTTCAGTTCCGTGGTGGTGCCCTGTTGCACGCAGACCTTGGCGTCCTGCAACTCCAGCCCACTGTTCACTCCCAAGCTGGCCGGCACCATAAAGCCCTGCCCATCATAGAACATGGTCTGGGCGAAGTTGCCCCAGGTGGCGTCGCGGGAGGAGGTCCAGGTAGTGTTGCGGGACATCATGTCCACCTGGCCGGACTGCATGGTGGGGCCGCGCTCGGCCGCGGTGGTGGGCTGATATTCCACAGCGTCGGCATCGCCCAGCACGGCGGCGGCCACCGCCCGGCAAAGGTCAACGTCAAAGCCTACGGTATTGCCGCTCGCGTCAATAAAGCCGAACCCGGCCAGCTGGGTGTTATTAGCGCACACTACGTTGCCCCGGCTTTTCACATTGGCCAGGCGGCTGCCGGACTGCACCGGCACGGCTTCGGCGGGCGGAGTAGCGGGCACGGCTTCGGTGGGTTGCTCCATCATGGCGGTAGGAGCGGCGGGAGCGGTCGGCTCGGTACTGGCGGGAGCCGGAGCGGGGGTTTCTTCGCCTCCACAGGCGAGCAATGCCGCCAGGGCAACCAGCATCACCATACCGGCGACATATTTGAAGTACCTGGTCATCGTATTTTTCCTCCTGTCTATTCCATGCTATGCGCTCTTTGGCCGGCGCAAAATACGCTGTAATGATAAAGCAGCCCGCGCCGTTTGGACAATTACATTGGATTACCGGATTGCCGGATTCCCCGGCACTTTCAGGCGAAGGGCCACAGGGTCAGCGCCGTCTCACCGAAAATTTTCGCCAAGTCGGTCTCTGGGCACCAACTTTCCATCTGCTCCCACGTATAACGCAGTGAGTTCCGGTATCCCTCGCGGTTGGTGACCCGCGGCCAGTCGGATCCCCATATCATGCGGTCCGGCCCGAAAGCGTCGTAGGCCATCCGGACGTAGGGCGGAATATTCCGATACGGGAAAGGCGGATCGCTGATCTCGCCCATGCCGTGAATCTTCATGACCGTATTGGGGAAGCGGGCGAGGCCCAGGGCCTGGCGGAACACGTCATCCGGGGGCATCGCCGGCGCGCCGATGGCGTGAATGCCCATGCCGGCCAGGTGTTCGATGATGACGGTGAGGTTGGGCAGTTCCCGCACCAGGGCGGCGAAGTCGGCGGAGGCGAAGCCCTCGGCGGGGCCGCCCACGCTGACGGACATACCCAACTTGGCGCAGGCGCGCCAGACGGCCAGGGGGTCGTTGCCGGGCGAACGGTGGAAGTTGCGGATGCGCAGGGTTTCAGCCCCGGCAGCGTGGAGGCTTGCCAGGGTGTCGGGGGCGGTGGGGTCGTCCACGTCCACACGACACACGACGGCAAGGCGATTGGGGAATCGCTGCCGGCATTCCAACACGTAGGAGTTGTCCAACGTTGCGGTTGACTGTACCAGCACCGTTTTCGCGACGGCGTTCAGCTCCATCTGAGCCAGAAGTATCTCCACAGGCTCGTAGTGGTCGCGGCCGATGTGGACGTGGGTATCTACGATGGACATCGGCATATCCTTCCCGTGGGTCAGTCAATAAGGTTTGGCAGTATTATCAGCAACAGGCTGGTGATGCCGGTGTTGAGGACGACGCCGGCGAAAATCGCGCCGAACACCCACTTGATTATCCGCGTTTCGGACCTGGCGTTTTCGACCCGCATACCGTCGAACATGGCGCTTATCTCAGTGCGCTGTTCAGCGAACTTGGTGTTCATATCTGCGCGCAGTTCGGCGAATTTGACGTCCGTCTCAGCGAATTTGGCGTTCATCTCAGTGCGCAGTTCGGCAAACTTGGTGTTCATCTCCGTGCGCAGTTCGGCAAACTTGGTGTTCATCTCCGTGCGCAGTTCGGCAAACTTGGTGTTCATCTCCGTGCGCAGTTCAGCGAACTGTTCGGCAACGTCAATTTTGAACAGCGCGAACTCATCCCGCAATTGGTTGAGGTCATCCTTCGACGCCAGGGAACCCTCCAGGACCATGCGCCCGGCCAGGTCGAGCATGGCGTCAACCTGCTCTTCCGAATAGCCTCTGGCTATCAGGGCCGCCCGAACATCGTTTAGCGTCGACATCGTGGTCATATTTGTATCCTAGTCGGGCGCTCTGCCGGCTGTCATCCGTATCAACGGCGCCAGCATAGCAAATCCGCTTAATAACTGCTACTCTGGCACCCTGCAAGAGGAGGTATGCCCTATGATTTCACAGGCTGAAAATGTCGCTTTGACCCAAGTGGGGCGGGACACGCCGATGGGCGAGCTGATGCGCCGTTACTGGATGCCAGCCCTGTTGTCCTGGGAGCTGGCCGAACCGGATGGCGAGCCGGTGCGGGTGAAGCTATTGGGTGAGCAGCTGGTGGCTTTCCGTGACACGGACGGGCGAATCGGTCTGCTGGAGGAGTTGTGTCCTCACCGCCTGGTGTCGCTGTGGTTGGGGCGCAATGAAGAGTGCGGGCTGCGCTGCGTGTACCACGGCTGGAAGTTTGACGTCAACGGCCAGTGCATGGACATGATGAACGAGCCGGCGGACAGCGATTTTCCGTCCAAGATGACTACGACGGCTTATCCCACGATTGAAATGGGCGGGGTCATCTGGGCTTACATGGGGCCGAAAGAGCAAATGCCGCCGCCGCCCAAGTTCGAATGGGCCGCGGTGCCGGAGACGCACCGCCACGTCACCAAGAACCTCCAGGAATGCAACTGGCTGCAGGCGCTGGAAGGGGGCATCGATTCAGCCCACGCCACCATCCTGCACCGCACCCTGCGGCCCGATACCACCCACGCCGGCCTGCGCGTCGACTCGGCCCACGTTCAGGCCAAGCCGCCCGAATTGGAGGTGGACCTCACCGACTACGGCTATCGTTACGCCGGCATCCGGTCACTGGGGGACGAGGGCAACCACGTGCGGGCGTATCACTTCATCATGCCCTTCCACCAGATACGTGCCAGCCAGCGCGGGTATCGGGGTAAGCCTGGCCCGGTGGGCTTTCTGGCCTCCGGCCATATGTGGGTGCCCATGGATGACCACAGCGTGATGGTTTGGAACTGGGACCTGTCCTACGACGACCCGATTGAGGCGCAGGAACGCGTTGACATGGACCGCAGCTACGGGCGCGGGCCGGAGCATATGCTGGGCAGCTTCCACACCAGGGTCAACCGGGACAACAACTGGATGATTGACCGGTCGGTGCAGAAGACCGAAACGTTCAGCGGCATCGAAGGCGTGAACGCCCAGGACGTGGCGGTGCAGGAGAGCATGGGCTACGTCGTTGACCGCTCCAGGGAGAATCTGAGCCGCACCGATATGGCTATCATCTACGCCCGCCGACAACTTTTGCAGGCGACGCGGACGGTTGCGGAGGGAGGAGCGCCTCCCGGCGCGGGCGACAACTACTACATGCTGCGTCCCGCGCAGGCCATCCTGCCCGTGGGCGTGGACTGGCGCGACGCGCTGTGGGACGAGCTCTATCCGGACGGGTCGCAGGAGAGGAACGGGAAGTAGGGACATCAAACATACGGGAACAATGTAGGGGCGAATAATCATTCGCCCCTACGCTCTGGTGGACTTGATTGATATTAGCAATACACGCTATCCCGCCTGCCGACACGAACCACCAGCACGCGCAAAACGTCGTCCTGAATGTCGCAGACGACGCGGCAATCTCCTATTCGGTAACGCCACAGTCCACCCATCTGGCCAGTTAGGGCGCGACCAATACTGCGCGGGTTCCCCCTTATGGCGACCCGCTCGTCCATATAATCCACCACGCGCCGGGCCATCTGCCTGTCCAGCCGACGCAACTGAGACCTTGCCGTGTTGGAGTACTCAATTGTCCAAGGCAAGGTCCCGCCTCACTTCAGCGGCGGAATATACCTTTTCCTGGCCATCGCGGATGCGTTCCAGTACCTCGACCGCAAGGTAGTAATCCTCGATGTCGTCAAGCCCTCGGTCAATAATCTCGTGCAAAAAGGACGCCTTGGAGCGCCCGGTCCGCGACGCCAAGAAATCAAGCCGTTCCTCGGCTTCGGGCGTAAGGTCAATCGTAGTTGTCATTTCGTGTTCCCATGCTGTCGTTCAAGAAAAATCCTTTGCGTTTCAACTCGCGGCCCTGCTCAGTAATGCTCTGGCTTTCGCGGAAACCTGTCCGTAGTTCGTGATGCGTTCCGACCGGATTATGTTCCGCAGCGCATCTTCCGCCCTTCCGGCGCGTATGATCCTACGCGCTTGGCTGACACGAGTTCGGCTGCCGCTTTCAGTGTACCTCTTGTGCCGCATCAGCATCTCGATTATGAGACGGTCCGATATGCTTTTGTCAGCAAACTCGCAGAAATACTCAACAACGCAACCCTTCCCAATACTCTGTAGGCTTCTTTCTAACTGGTCGTCGTTCATTTCTGCAATTCCCAATTATATGAAAAATGTCCGGGGCTCGCGTTAGCGGCCCCGGACATTCGCTGACTCAGGTATTGTGTTTAGCCTTCCTTCAGAGCCGGTATCACCCTGGTTCCCAGCAGTTCGACGGAGCGCATTACGTCCTCGTGGGGCATGTGGCCTTCGTTGCCGTAGATGAGGATGTAGCCGGGCTCCAGATCCTGGCGGATGTGGCGCAGCTTCTCGGTTACGGTTTCGGGGCTGCCGACGATGATGTTGTAGGCGTCCTGCAGGTCTTCGTAGCTCATGCGGCGACCCATGGTGCCGGTGCCGATGAGGGGGCGCGACATCTTGATGCGCAGGGCCTCGCGGGACTGGTAGCCGGGCGGGTCGTTGAACTCCATGGGCCCGCGGTTGCGGTGGTTCTCGGTCCACAGGAAAGTGCGGCCAATCTCCTGCGCCTTCTCGTCGGTGTCGGCGACCAGGCAGCGGATAAGGTAGCCGAAGTGCTCCGGGCCGGCCTCGTAGCCTTCCTCGGCGGCGGTCTCGTGGTAGATGCCCTTGAGCTGCTTGGTCAGGTCAAGCAGGGAACCCAGGTTCATGTAGGGGTAGCGGTGCTTGGCGGCCCAGATTACGGACTCGGGGCTGCCGGTGCCGGGGAACCAGACCGGCGGGTGTGGCTTCTGGATGGGAACCACCCAGGGGTTGACCATGCGGTGGGGCCAGTACTCGCCCTCCCAGCGGAAGGGGCCGGGGTCGGTCCAGCACTTGATGATGAGGTCGTGAGCTTCCTCAAACCGGGGGCGGTTCTCGGTGGGCGAGTAGCCGGCGTGCAGCGTCTCAACGGCGGTGCCGCGCACGAAACCGGAGATGATGCGACCGTTGCTGATGCAGTCCAGCATGGCGATTTCTTCGGCCATCTTCACCGGGTCGTTGACGGCGATGACATTGCCCAGCATGGCGATCTTGGCGTTCTTGGTGCGCTGGGTGATTACGGCGGCGTCCACGTTGACGGAGGGCTTCATGCACCAGTAGGAACTGTGGTGCTCGTTGGACATGATGCCGTCGAAGCCCACTTGGTCGGCCAGCTCGTACTGGTCGTGGTAGTTGGTGTAGAGGACATGGGCCTTTTCGGGGTCGAAATAGGTGTTGGGGAAGTGCATCCGACCCGATTCGTAGGGGGCCAGGTCATCTTCGGTGACGTGACCGTAAGGTTGTTCTGAGAACCAGAATACTTCGAGATTGTGCGCCATGGTGCTTGCTCCTTCTCGGTGGTGCGCTGGTCCGCCGGGGGCGGAACGGTTTCGGCGGCCGTCTTACACGCTGTTCAGGAACCCGGTGACGGAGGCCACGAATTCGCCGCGCTTTTCCACGGCCGGTGAATGTCCGCAGTTGTCGATGATGCGCAACTGGCTGCCCTGGATGGCCTGCTGGAACAGGTGGCCGCACTCCACGGGGATGATGGCATCCTCGTTGCCCCAGACAACCAGGGTGGGCGTGTCCACGCGGGAGAGGGTGTACGGCAGGCTGGGGTTGTGCAGATAGGGTTTCCAGCACAGTTGAGACGCCGTTATGGCGTTGGAGTGAACCACCAACTGCTCTTCGGGGGACAACTCACGGGAATAGTTCTCGTAGTTCTCCACCTGACTGGGGTCGTAGAAGCGCTGCTTGAGGCGGGTGTCGGCGGAGACCATGAAGATTTCCGCGATCTCGCCCTGCCGTGGCTTGATGCCGGCGGCGTCCACCAGGATGAGAGCGTCAATGTTGTGGTCGTCCATAGCCGCCATCTCAGCGGAAACCCAACCGCCCATGGACGAGCCCATCAGCACGATGTCCTGGAGGCCAAGCGCATCGATGAACATATGATTGAAATGGGCGACGTCGCCAATGGTCTTGACCCAACTGGGGGTTTCGGTGCCGTTGAAACCGGGTTGGCTGGGTACCAACACCGTGTAGTCGGAGGCCAGGTCATCGTGGTAGGGTTGCCAGCCGTTGGACCCGCCAGCGCCGTGAAAGAATACCAATGGCCGGCCATTGCCGCCGGAGTACATTTCGACGGCAGTACCGTTGACATTTACGGTAGTGCGGGAACCGTTCTGTACTGTTGTCATACTCTCGTTCCTGTGCGGGGTAAGGATAGCGACATTCTGTTACAGGGTTAACGGGATGTCAAGGATGGCGCGTTCGCGCGGGGCGTAACCGGCTACCGCGCTGATTTCCGCCTTAAATGTAAGACTCATTCGGCCGTTGACAAAACGGCGACGGCTCGGGCGGTCAGGTTCGACGCCATCGGGATTTTGTAAGCGTTGTCCGGCAAGGGGCGCGGGTTGGCGATTGCCGATACGCCGGCGTCCGCCGGTATGATGTCCGCCACCGGCCGGTCGCTCAGGTACTGTTCCGTACTGGCCGCTCGGTATGGCGTGGGGGCTACGCCACCCAGAACGACGGATGCGTCGATGACTACATCGTCAACCACTGTCAATGCCGCGGCGACGCTCACCAGGGCGAAGTCTCCCGATTCTCGCTCCCGAGCTTTGAGATAGATGCTGCGCCGGCCTTCGGGCCGGGGAGGCAAGTTCACAGCTGTACACAGTTCCCCGGGTCGCAGTATGTTCTCCCGCATCAGGTCAACATCCGGGCCTATGAAATAGTCCGCGATGGGGATGGTGCGTTGTCCATCCGGTGAGGCGATGGTCACGGATGCACCCAGGGCGGTGAGCGCGACGGCGGTATCAGATGGATGGACGATGAAGCAGCGGTCGCCACCGGTGACGCACAGATACTTGCCCACCCCTGGCACGGCGTAGCAGCGGTCGCCGCCGCGCTTCAGGCATACCGTCAGCGGATGGCGGTAGTACCAGCATCGGGGCCGTTGGTTCAGATTGCCGCCAAGAGTCCCCAGGTTGCGAACTTGCGGCGTGGCCAGACCGGCGGCGGCCTGGGCGAGGGCGGCGTATCGTTCGCGTATGTTTTCGTGGGCGGCAACGTCGGCGATGGTAGTGAGCGCCCCGATGCGGATGCCGTCGTCATCGGTGTCGGTGATGCCGGCAAACTCGGCGTCGGCTATGGAATCCAGGGCCACCAGCGTGGCAGGAGAGGCCGTGCCGTCCCGGACTTCCGACAGCAGGTCGGTGCCGCCGGCGACAGGAAGGGCGTCATCGGGCGACGCGGCCAGTAGGGCGCAGGCTTCCGCCAGGGAGGTGGGTTGGAGGAGTTGGAAGGTCATTGGTGGTTTCCTCAAATTGACGTTGCGTATGCTACAGTAGCACTCAGCAAGAGGCGGCAAGGAGAACGACATGGGATACTTCAGCGTCCAAGTTTCCGTTGGGCATCCTTACGACTTTGGGGGCGATATGCTTCCGGTGGACGCGGTAGTTGACACAGGAGCGTCCGATTCCATGTTCCCGGCGTCGTTGTTTGAGCGATTGCATATTGAACCGGAAGGGGAATACCCCTGCTTTTATGCCAACGGCGAAACCGAGATGCGTAATTACGGCGAGGCCGCCATCCGCATCGGCGAGCGTACCAAAATCTGCCCGGTAATTTTCGGGCCGGACGGTCATTACTTGCTGGGAGCGACGACGCTGGAATTTTTCAAGCTGGCGGTTGACCCGGTGGGACGAGAGCTTATACCCGTGCGCGGGCTGCGGCTGGGTTGGGGCGGCAGCATATAGCCAATATTACGCTCCTGGCAATGCTAATGCGGTGGGCTATTGCCGTTGAGCGAGGGCATCCAGCACGCGGTCTGGCGTGATGGGCAGGCGGGTGAAACGTATGCCGATTGCATCGTAAAGGGCGTTAGCGATGGCTGGGGCCACGCCTACGGAGGGAACTTCACCCAGGGCCTTGGCGCCCATGGGGCCGACCGGATCAACCACGTCGGCGAAGATGGTGGTGATGTCGGGATAGTCCTGGATGGTGGGGCTTTTGTGTTCCAGATAGCTGCCGTTGAGGGTTACGCCGGTGGGGTAGTCGGTGACAAGTTCCTCACTGAGAGCGAAGCCAAGCATCTGGGAGATGGCGCCCTCGACCTGGTTCAGCGCGGTGCGGGGATTGATGATGCGGCCGGAATCGTGGGCCGCGACGTAGCGTTTGACACGGACGCGGCCGGTGGCGGTGTCCACCTCGATTTCGCAGAAGTGCGCGCCGAATGAGTTGACGATGTAATCAGGGCTGCCGGGTGTAATAGTGGACTCGGCGGATAGGGCATCCGAGCCCACTGCCTGAGCTAACTCGGAGTAGGTGATGCGGCGGGCCGGATCTTTGCTGACGAACACCGCGCCGGCGGCGATGGACAGGGCGGAGGCGTCGGCTTCCAACCGGACGGAGGCGGCTTCCAGCAGCAGTTCACGTAATCGTTCCGCCGCTTTGATCACGGCGGTTCCAGTGGAAAAGGTGGCGGAGGAGCCGGCGGTGATGGGCGCGTCGGGGGTGCCTTCGGTATCAGCGAACCGGGGGAGCACGTCCTCGTAGTTCACAGATAGGGCCTCGGCTGCGATCTGGCACAGAACAGTGACTGCACCCTCGCCCACGTCAATGAGGCCGCTGACCAGATGTACCTTGCCGTCTTCCCCAATGGTCAGGCCGGCCGCCGAATCTGACCCGACGCCGCCCCGGTAAATCATTGTGCTGATGCCCCGTCCGCGACGCAGGAACGGGTCGGATGGGTCAGAGCGGTCAAAGGGTTGGTCCCAGCCGAACTCGGCGGCGCCGCGACGCAGGCATTCCTTCAGTCCGTTGCTGGAGAACGGGATGCCGCCCTCGACCGGCTGGGGGTCCACGATCTGGTTGGTCGGCGTGAGGCGCGGTCCGGCTTGGCCTTCCAGCGGCACGTGGTTGCGGAGACGGAAGGCCAGGGGGTCCATGCCGATGGCTTCGGCGGCGCGGTCCGTCAGCGTCTCCAGGGCGAAGTGGCCCTGGGGCGCCCCCAGGGCACGGTAACTGCCGGAGACGGGTTTATTGGTGGTGGCCGGGCGTGCGTCGAAACGGACGTTGGGGCAACGGTACAGGTAGAGCATCCCCTGCCCGGTGCGGCGGGCAACGTTTGGGGCGGTGGCTTGGTAGGCTCCGGAGTCCAGTACGGCGTCGCCATGGATGGCGGTGATGTCGCCGTTGTATTTCACTCCGATGCGCAGGTTGATGCGACCGCCGTGTCGGGTGCGGCCGGCGACAAACTCCTCCTCGCGGCTGTACTCGATGCGAACGGGTCGTCCGGATCGCAACGACAGCAGAGCGGCCAGGGTCGCCATTCGCGATTCGTCCTTGTTGCCGTAACCGCCGCCCATGTTGGGGCCGATGACCCTGACATTCTCGGCGTCCAGGTCGAGCACCTGAGCAAGGTCCGCCCGGTCAACGTGGACTCCCCGGGTGGATTTCCACACGGTGAGGCGGTCGCCATCCCACGATGCTAAAGCTGTTCGAGGTTCCAGCGGCGTGGCCGAGTGGGTGGGTAAGTGGTAGGTCTCTTCAAGGATGATGTCCGCGTTGGCGAAACCGGCGTCGATGTCTCCGCGCTCGAGGGCCAGCGGTTCGGGGATGGCCAGGTTGCCGTGGGGATGGATCTGCGGCGCGTCGGGTTCCAGGGCGGCCACCGGGTCAATCACGAAAGGCAGAGGATGATACTCCACACGAACCAGGGCGGCGGCGCGCCGTGCGATGTCGAGGTCGTCGGCGGCAATGGCGGCCACCTCGTCGCCAGCAAAGCGGACGCGGGTGTCCAGCACCGGCATATCGGGAGCGAGGCGGGCATTGGGAACGTCGGCGGGAGTGACCGCGGCGCGGACGCCGGGGAGAGCAAGGGCGGCGCTGGCGTCCACGGCCAGGATGTCAGCATGGGGGTGCGGACTGCGCACGATTACGCCGTGGAGCATCCCCGGCAGGGCGATGTCGGCTGAGTATTGGGCGGCGCCGGTAAGCTTGTCGGCAAGCTCGTAGCGGGGCACGCTGCGGCCGACGGTAGATAGGGAGGACGAGAGTGTGGCGGTCATGGCGCGATGGTAGCAATGGGCCCACGCATCGTCAACGACCGTTGGTGTTGGCTGACTTGCTTGTGCGGCGCCTCTGGGGTTAGCATATCGACGCCATGACCAACTTGCATACCGCCGACGTCACTATCACGATTAACGGCATCGATCAGACCCTTTCCGTTCAGCATCATTGGTCGTTGCTGAACGTGCTCCGCGACGGGCTTGGCCTGACCGGATCCAAGCGAGGGTGTGACCGCGGTGAGTGTGGCTCATGCACCGTGCTACTTGACGGAAAGCCGGTAAACGCTTGCCAGGTGCTGGCCGTTCGGGTGGGCGGGTGCGAGGTGTTGACGGTCGAAGGACTCGCTCCGGCGGGGGAGTTGTCGCCGTTGCAACGGGCATTTTTGGACGAAGACGGTGGCCAGTGCGGTTTCTGCACCCCCGGCTTCGTGATGGCAACTCGCGCCTTGCTCAACTCTAACCCGAACCCGACGGACGATGAGATCCGGGAAGCCCTGTCGGGGAATCTGTGTCGGTGCAACGCCTACGGGCGGATTCTGGCGTCGGTGCGGGCGGCCGCGCAAAGCGGCGCCTAGTTTTGACACCCCGAGATGGGGCCGCATACACTTCGGCCATGCAGTCGGGACGACGCCGGCTGCGATGAAGCACGGAGGATATTGATCGAATGACGACCGCACATACTCATGACCGTCCCCACACGCACCCGCAGGCGGCTTCAGAAATGCGTGCGGCAGCGCTGGCGCTGCTGGCGAGTTTGGACGCGACCCAGAAGGCGGCTATCAGCTACAGCTACTATGACGGTGAGCGGATTTTCTGGTACTGCCCGCCGCTGAACCGGCACGGACTGTCGCTGCGGGACATGAGCGAGGAATAGCGTGGGCTGGCCTACGTGCTGATGGCGACTGGTCTCATCGAGGACTCCAACCGGAAGGCCCAGCTGATCATCGAGCACGAGACGGTGCTGGGGCCACTGGAAGAGGAACCAGGGCGCGTGACGTTCCGCCGCGACCCGCTGCTTTACTCGTGGACGATTTTTGGCGATCCCGGCAGCGACGCCGAGCCGTGGGGATGGCGAGTGGAAGGACACCACGTCTCGCTGCACTACAGCGTGTGGGGCGACCGGGTATTGTCGGTCACACCGTTCTTCTTCGTTGCGAACCCCGCGGTGGTTCGGAAGGGGCCGAAGCAAGGCTTGCGCATCCTGGGCGCCAGCCAGGAAATCGCGCTGGACCTGATGGACAGCCTGGACACCGGCCAAAAGAGCCGAGCGATGATATACGATGAGGCTCCAGCGGACATCATCACGTTCAACTCTTCACGCGCGTCGCTCCCCAAGGAAGAAGGACTGCCGGCGACAGCCATGTCCGGCACCCAGCGGGAGATGCTGATGTCGCTGGCCAGCGAGTACGTGTCTCGGATCCGCTCCGACCTGGCCGAAGAGAAACTGAATGCCCCGCGGGAGGGGGTTGGAGAAAATACACCTGGCCTGGAGCGGGGCGGTTGACCGAACTCATCCGCATTACTACCGGCTGCACGGCGGCGACTTCGTGGTTGAATACGACAACCGCCAGGACGGGGCCAACCACATCCACTCGGTACTGTGGGACGTGATCAACGACTTCGCCGCCGACGCCATGCGCGACCACCTGCTGATGTATCACGTTCTGTAAATCCCGGGCGCCGGCGCTAACCATCTTTCTGGATCCCACCACCATCCAGGAGCTGGTCAATCGGTCCGATGTCGTCGTCATCGCGACCGTCGGATCAATAAGCGATCCCGGCTCATGCATAGCCACTGTGTCATTCCGAGGAGCGCAGCGACGTGGCAATCCCGTTTCGGTATTTGCCAACCATGCCCAAACGACCTTGCTACGCCGCGCCCGCAATGACGTAGGAGTTACGCTCTTGAAGTTACAGTCCCGTCGCTCCGGCGAAAGCCGGAGTCCAGAAGCCCTGTGGCGGGAGACTCAGAACCCCTGTTGACGAATTCGTATACTGGATTCCTGCAAAAGCAGGAATGACGAGATATAAACTCACCCAACTGCGTAAGTCCTATGACAGCGCGCCACGCGCCCTGATCTGACAAAGTGGCTACGCGTGAGGGACGAGCAGAGGTCGAAAGATCTGGTCATGGGCGTTGGTCGTGGCGCAGTCCCAATCGGCAAACAGGTCCAACCTGTTGAGTACCACGTAGAGTTTGCCGCCCAGGATAGCGTCACCCCGCACCCCGATGCGCGGCCAGCGATGGTTGGACTTGCCCTTCTTCCCGATTTGGCCGGGCCGTCGGCCTTCCCGCACCGGACGCCCCGGTTCAAAGCCGTAGTTGTCGGCCATCCCCAGCACGGTGGGTTGGGCCAGGAAATAGCTGGTTCAGCGCTGTTGGACCCGCAGGCGGGGGTTGAGACGGGTCCGATGGGGCAGTTTGGGGAAAGAGGCGGCCGTAGTTGTCCCTGAGCCGGTGTAGAAGGCCCGTTGACTAGCATTCTCAAAATCTACCCAAGTGTAGGCGGCGCTCGTTTGAGATCATGCGCAAGGAATATCCGACCGTCGTTGGTCAGGCTCCCCAGCGCCGCCATCTCCGGCCAGTGGTCAAAGAAGGCGGATCAAGGATTGCCAAACCGGCACCGACATCGTTCAGAATTGCGGGCTCAGTCGACAGGCAACTCCTGGCCGGTATCGGACGCCTGCTTGATCGTATCAAGGAAACGATGGAGGTCAACCGCGGTATCGAACGTCGGCAGGCGGTTTTGCCCGGTGTTGATCGCCTCGGCGAACAGGGCATACAACTGCCCGACGTTGAACGGATCGCCCCGGGGGAAGTCGTCCGGGACGTACACGAAACGCTGGGGTATGGTCAGGTCCTGCAGCTCGTGGCTTCCCTGTGCGCCCTGCACGCGCAGCATCTCGCCGCGTTGGGATGAGACGCTGCCGGTGGTGATCAGCGTGCCTTCGCGACCGTATATCTCCATGCGATAACCGCTGCCGGCCCACGGGACGGCCCCAACGTGGACCGATGCCGCCGCGCCGCGCGCCAGCTGTCCTGACACCCGCACGTTGTCCGGGGAGGAGACATCCACGAACCGCTGGGTATCGGTCTCGTACCACTGCCCCGCCTGGTTGGTGACCAGACAAGCCACCCGCTTGAAGTCACCCACCACGAACCGCAGGGCGTCAATAACGTGCCCGGTGGCGATGGTCAGGGTGTTCGCGCCCATGCTGATATCGCGCTGCCAGGTGCCGCCGGATTGACGCTGCAACGGGCCGTCGCGCATCGTGGTGACGTGGCAGGACAGCACCTCGCCCACGTAGCCGGAGTCGATCAGCTCCTTCACGTACAGCAAGGCGGGGCTGACGCGGGATTGCAGACCCACCGCCGTTTGCACGCCCCTGGCCCGAGCCAAGTCCGCCAGTTCTTCGGCTTCGGCGGTGGTCCGGCCCAACGGCCACTCGGTCAAGACGTGCTTGCCGGCTTCGATGGCAGCCCTGGTTGGATCGTAGTGAGATGGCACCCGCACCACCACGGCCACCGCGTCAATCTCCGGCGACGACACCATGGTGCGGAAATCGTGGAAGGCCAGCTTCGCTCCAAACGCTTGTCGAGCCTCTTCCGCGCTCTCGGGCCTGGTGGTGCAGACCGCGGTGAACTCGACGTCCGGGCTGGCCATCAGCGCCGGGAAATGCGACTGGCCTGACCAGGTCGAGTTGATATTGGCTCCGACGAACCCCAGGCGAATCTTGTTTGTCATAACGCGGGCTCCTGAGTTGTGATCGACGCACTATAGCCTTTTGCTGTAGCGGCGAGCGCGGCGTGGGATCTTGATTACTCGATGCAGTTATCCAACCACCGGGTTCGGTTTCTCCACGGGTGGGTTTAGTCCAGGGACGCGGGATTGATCGGCGTAGGCATGGCCTGCACCGCCGGAAGGACTTTTTCGGCGAAGAGTCTGAGGCTTTTTTCGGCCTTATCTCTTGGCATCCCGCCGTAAAACATATGGATCACGACCTTTTCCAGGCTGATGGTCCACTGTAGTTCCCTGATCTTTTCGATGATCTCGCCCGGCGTGCCTATCGGTTGGGTCGCGCGCCGAGCGGCGAAACCGGCATCGGCGGTACCCACGTCGGCATTCTGGCGTAAGAGGTATTCCTCATAGCCGTGTATGCCTTCGTAGCCAGGGTTGTTCCACTCGAAGTAGTGGTGTTGGGCTGCGGTGAGCTGGTTGTGGAAATAGATCCAGCCCTCTTCCGCTTCCTCGGTGCTCTCGGCGCAGTACATCCACAATAGGGTGGTGGGCTGGTCGGGTGGCAGGCCCAGTTCTTTCCGGATCCGGTTGAACCTGCGCACTTTGTCGGTCATCTCATCGACATCGTCACCGGCGACGAACATCTGCCCGAGACCGTTTTCGGCGGCCATTCTTGCGGACGCCTCGGTGGTGAACGCCACCTTGATGTCCTTGGTCAGCTCACCCTTGTGGCGCGCCTGGGGCCGGATGGTGGTCGGCGGGATGTCGTAGACCTCGCCCTGGAACTCGAACCGCTCCGCGCCGTCGGCGGCCTTGATGGCGTTGATTACATCATAGAAATACTTGTGCGATTGTCCAATCGGGTAGCCCAGCGATGCGTACTCGTGGGGCGCGATGCCACGGCCGATCCCCAGGTGGAGGCGCCGGCCTTTCAGCAGGATGTCGAGCATGGAAATCTCAGAGGCCAACCGGACCGGATTCCACCACGGGGCGACGACGACCGCGGTGCCCACGTCCACCCGACTGGTGCGGCCCGCCCAATACGCCAGGTACTGCAACGGGTTAGGCTGCATCGAATAGGCGGAACCGTAATGCTCGGTTGCCCAGATCGAATCGAACCCCAGCGGCTCGACCAGCTCACCCATATAGAGAGTGTCATCCATATTGCTGGCGTCCGGGATCGTCGGCGGGCGGTCATAGTCTTCCGCCATCAGACGGTCCCAGTCACCCTGATTGTAGCCAGTGACCATCACTCCACAGTGCATTGGTGTGTTCCTCCGTCAGTTTCGCCTAGTGGGCCCAGGCGCAGTTTACCCTGAGGCGGAGATACAGCGAAATAGCGCCTCATTCATCACCTCGTCCGAAGGCTCCAAGTGGTTG
This sequence comes from Dehalococcoidia bacterium, assembly GCA_965197635.1. Lineage (GTDB taxonomy): Bacteria > Chloroflexota > Dehalococcoidia > Lucifugimonadales > UBA3495 > Bin87. Next base: position 334,863 of record CBDANN010000006.1, on the reverse strand, counting down.
CGTCGGTGTCGAAACGATGCTCATGAACCAGCCTCATCGTAAGGCCCCAGGAATTTCTCTCCGTCGAAGTGGATCAGATGCGTCGGTGCATCGGCTACCCATACCTCGGTCTCCCAAGCGATTTCCGACAAATACTGCCGCATCGCTATCCGATCCAAAAAAGCAGTGACATACACTACGCCGCAACGGCAATCCGCGAACAGATCCCTAAGCTGCCCACGCCGCAACGTGCTTACTGGACCGTGTGAGGTACCAGCTTCGACCATTACCAACCAGTCCTTTTCAATGTTATGAATCACGACGTCTGGCATACGGCCGGCCTCATTTAAAACCACGCCTAGGTCAGCTAGGTACTCTGCATCGAAGTGGCCTCCGCTGGCCCCCGCATCCCCAACGTAAATTACGCGACCACCCGGCACGAACCGCGAGGCGAACTCTTCGATCACTTCCTTCACCAAATCGTTCTGGCCCCCCGCCGTGAGAGATAGCTCAGTGCCATCCGGTAAGGTCACCGGAATGGTCTCCATCGGCCGTTCGGCTTCCCTCAGTTGATTGCGCTCCTCCATCTCTTCCAGAAACGCTCCTAACTGAGTTTCCCACACCTCCGAACCATAGGCGCGGACCAGATCCAACAATGACTGGTGTACCTGATAGACGTTGTTCGGGCTGTTAACCGTACGCGCTGGGTCATCCGGATTGTGATCGACCAATCCCATCGCGATGAACTGGTGCAGGGTAAACCGCCTAATCGTTTCGCGGGTATTAGCCGCATACGACTTCCCGTAGCTGGACCGCATCCAACCCATCATTTCGTTCACACCACGCAAAGGATGCATCGAAGCAGACCAAGGGTCATTCGGACCCAAATCGAGCAGGGCCAGCAGCGTCAACGCCGACCTTTCGTTCTCTTGACCTCTCGGTACGCCAATACTTCTCAGTATCGCCAGCGCCTCATCCATCTTCTTCGTGGCCGCGGCGGCCGCGACGCCATCTGTCATTGCGGGAACCTCATTGCTCAAGAGAAGATCAATCTCGTCTGTGCTTGGCATCACATCGCCGAGATTTCCGCCGAGCCGTGCTAATGCCGCGGCGTCGGGATACTTCAGCGAACGCAGGTCTCCGGCGTTAACTTGGGTATGGCCACTGAATTGGCGAAAATAGGAGTCAACCACCGAACTGTTCAGGAACATCGCCAACCCCTTAGCCAGACCCTCAGGGAGTCCTGCGTTCCGGCGATGCAAAACGTTTAGTTTGTTGTCGAAGGCAACGTAATCCGCATCCAGTCGATTGGGATCAAACAGGGAAGCTACGACGCGGCGCCGGTCTTCCTTAGCGCTAAACCGATTGACCAACACGTACCAGCCGGAAGGCAGAATAAGCTCGTCGCTTGGTCCAGAGATGGACAGTCCGTTGGGAATGCTTGGAGATGCCGTGGGCCACGTCACGAATCCACCTCGGCAATGCCGGGGAAAAACCATCGGCACATCGCCATGCTCGATATCGTCGTGCAGCCGGTCCCTCGCCCGAAAACCGACCACGCGCCCGGTGGAAACGGAAACCTCAAGGTCGGACATACGGTAGGACAGACCTAGCATCCCTTGGGCGATCCGGGCTTCGTTCTCGTCAGAAACCAGCCGGATCACTGATTGAGTATCGTCGGGCAGGATCATCTCTGACGGATCTACGATCCGTTCGGTCAGGCCACTGTCAGACGGCCCATAGGATGTCGTAACCCTAACTTGGCCTCGTTCGCCACCCCGCACGCCGTGGAACACCACGTTCTCTTGCAGCACGCCGTCAGTGGAGAAAGCCTCGTCGCGGGCGTTGTAGACGTGAATCTTCCTGAAGGCGATGCGCTGAAGCAATGCTTCCCGAAATGCCCGGAAATAGGTCCCATTCATGAAGCTGCGAGGGGTTATCGCGACCAGTTCCCCACCGTCCCGAAGTAGTTCCAAGGCTAGCCAGACGAACGCCGAGTACAGGTTGCTGGTCCCCATGCTTAATCCATCCAGGTAAGCTCGCTCGGTACTACCTCCGTTGAGTTTGCGATAAGGCGGGTTCAGTATGGCCACGTCAAAGGGCCGGTTTCCGCCATATCCGAAAAGGGCACTGCTACCCACCAACTCAGCCGCTTCACGTATGAAGTCCCCAAACCGGACATCCGACGTGAACTCAATGCCCGAACGCAAAGAGACCTGCCGGCAATATTCGAAGGTACGCTCCAACCGATGTCGAAAAGAACCGTCGATTTCCCACGCGACGACGTTGATTGCGATGGGCCGGCGATATGACGGGCGGGCGGATAACTCTGCGACGACAGCGGCGGTCAACATACCCGTCCCACAACCTGCATCAAGGAGCTGCAACTCTTGGGACCCGGACGAAATTTCGAGCATGGAAGCCATGAACGCAGCCACTCTGGCAGGTGTCATGAACTGGCCAAGCTCAGCCCTACGGCGCTGGTCAATCTCAAGACGCTTGGACACCTCCAACCTTTCCAAATCCAGTCGGTCGAGAATGCTCGCAGCCGTCAATTGGACAGAAACATCATCCGTAAACGGGTGATGGCTTTGCAGCAACATGGACAGAACCTCTACGAAGCCTTAGGCTTGAGGTAGCAGCGACTTTAGACACGCGAGCGCCCAATGTCAACGAAGCAAATTGAATAGAACTTTACTACCCGTGAAGACGATTGCTTTTCCCCGACCTGCACAGCCGCAAACCGATGAACGAGCCGCCCGCCTGCCCCACTTTACCGCCGCCGATTACAGGTTTCCCGCTCAGTCGAACGCGCCGGCGATGGCGCAATCTTCCACCTCGTCGTCGGACATACCCAGCAATTCGCGCAGCACGTAGGTCATGTCCGCTGCGAAGGCCGGCGCCCCCCGGTTAACGCTGCTGGGAGTGCGGGACAACTTGTAGGGGGCGCTTTCTATGGTCCGATACTCTCCCTGGTGGCCTGGGACGCGGCAGAAGAAACCCCGCTCCTTCAGCTGTGGGTCGCGGGACAGATCGGCCCCGGTCTGGACCACTCCGGCGGCGACACCTGCGGCTTGAAGCACAGCCATCACGTCTTCCGCAGTGTGTTGGATGGTCCAGGATTCCACGAAGGAGTCCAGGGCGTCGGCGTTGCGGCAACGGGCATCGCCGGTAGCGAACCGCTGGTCTTCAGTCCATTGGGGGTTGCCCATGACGCTCACGAAGGCGCGCCATTCTTCGTCGGTGCAGACGGAGATAGCCACCCACCGGTCTTCTCCCGAACAGCGGTACGCGCCGTGGGGAGCGCCGCCGCCATACGGCAGGCGATTGCCGGCGCGAGTTGCGGCCGCGGCGGACCCATTGACGCTCATGTCCAACATCAGAGTTTCCAGCAGGGATGAAAGCGACTCGAACTGGGAAACGTCAAGCCACTGTCCGCGCCCGGTCCTGGCACGGTGGAGCAGGGCGAGCAGCACCGCCTGCGCTCCGGCCATACCACCCACGGCGTCGCTGTACGCGCTGGCCGGGCCGCTGGGGTCGCTATCAGGGAACCCGGTCAACTGGGTGAACCCCGACCAAGCCTGAAGCGTCTGGCCGTAGCTGACCCGGTCTTTCCACGGTCCGGTGCGCCCAAATCCGGACATACTGAGCATGATTATGCTGGGATTGATGGGTCTTATGGAGTCGTAATCAAGGCCCCAGGAGGGCATCACCCGCCCGCTGAAGTTTTCCGCCACCACGTCGGAAACCGCCACGAGCCGCCTGGCGATGTCGATGCCTTGGGGTGTCTTCATGTTCAGGGAAATGGACAGCTTGCCGGCGTTCCAGTTGTGGCGTTGGCCCAAGCCCCGGGCGGTGGCGGACGCCGGGCCGCCGACGACCGACAGGGCGTTGTTGGACTCGACCTTGATGACCTCCGCGCCCTGGTCGGAGAGAATCCGGGTGGCGGAAGGCCCGGCGTGAATCCAGGTGAAGTCCAGCACACGGATGCCCTGTAGGGCGAGAGAGGTCTGCTGCGGGTCGCTGCTCAAGTTTATTCAACCTCAGTCAGGCAGAAGTTCCAGATCTTCCGGGGAGGGACCCAGTATGCCGGAAAGCACTTCGCGGTTGTGTTCCCCGGGAACGGGAGCCGTGCGGCGTATCGGGCGCGGAAACTCGGCCAGGCGGTACGGATCGCCCGGGTACACCATCAAGGAGCCGCCGTCCGCAGACTCGGCGGTCGTAAGGTATCCCCGGCCCCATAGCTGCTCGTTCTCGAGGATTTCATCGGGCGTGGCGGCGGGTCCCCACGGATGGTGGCTGGACTGTCCGAACTCGGTGATCTCCTGCCTGGTGTGGAGCCGGGCCCACTGCTGGATAAGGCCCTCGATGTGGGCCGAATGCTCGCCGCGCAGGACGAAGTGGTCGTTGTATTGTTCGTCCATCAGGTCACCGGCCATGCCGTCCCGGTCCATCCAGGCCCGGAGGTCGTCCCACGCCTTGCGGGTGTTGGTGGTGATGCTGGCGTAGCCGTCCCGACACGGCCAGGTGGCGATGAACTGGCCGCCGTGGCGGAACCCGCAGCGCACCGCCGACTCGCCGGTGTAGTTGTAGGTCGTGTTGACGTGCTCGGTGGTGGCGGCCACCGCCTCCTGCATGGAAACGTCGATGTACTGTCCGAGGCCGGTCATCGTGCGGTGATACAGGGCCAGCAGTATAGCGATGTAAGCGCGGTTCGAGGCGGTGTGGTATGCCTGCGACCCCCACAATCGGGTCGGCGGAGTATCGGGCCAGCCGGTGACGTACATGTACCCGCCCATGGCAAAGCCCACCAGGTCGGACGCCTTGAAATCGCGATAGGGTCCCGTCTGCCCGAAGGGGGTGATGGATGCGTACACCAGTCCGGGCGAGTCCGCCGACAGGCTCTCGTATCCCAATCCCAGGGAGTCCAGGTACCCGGGCGGGCCGGTCTCCAGCAGCACGTCGGAGGCGAGGGCGAGTTTGCGCAGCAGCGCCGCGCCTTCGGACGAGTGGATGTCCAGGGTCACGCTGCGCTTGTTGGTGTTGAAGTGCAGCCAATACAGGCTGCGGCCGGGGCCGGACTGCCCGTCGATGAAGGGACCAATGTCGCGCATGGGATCGCCGCTGGGCGGCTCGACTTTGATGACGTCGGCGCCCATGTCGGCCATCAGCTTTCCGCAGTAAACGCCCATGGGGCCGGCCAGGTCCAGCACCCGGTAACCGCTCAGCGGTCGGGGCGGCCCGGAATTAGTTTGTTCACCAGGAACTGTCATTTGGTGAGCATTGTAGCATCAGCCGGGGATGCTTGAATGTACACCCGTATTGCGGCAGAGCAATCGCATTTGGAATTTACAGTCCGGCCACTCCGGCTTTCGCGGGAATCACGAAAGCGAGGAGTGGGCGCAGCCTGAAAGCGGCAATAGAAACGCGATTGCCCTGACGTTAGGCACGGTGGCGTTCCGATTTAGGTGGTTTCCGTCCGTAGGGGCGAATGGCCATTCGCCCCTACCCACACTAGTACCGTTTCAATCTGATCTTGTCGGATAGATATGTTGGAGCTTACGGCGAGCATCTTTGGTGGTAAACCGCCAGTCGATGGCTAATCTTGCTGCGTTGCGCTCGCGTTCGAGCGCCGCAACCTCTCGCCGCAGCTCCGCCTCATCGCTGATACGGCGGTTCAGACATCCCCTGCTGAAGACGCTCAACTCGATCTCAGCCATGTTCAGCCAGCTGCCGTGCGTGGGAGTGTAATGAAACTCGAGGCGTTGGGCGATGCGCCGAGCTTCGGATGGCTCAAATGCTTCGTAGAGCGCGCCGAGCTGGTGGGTGTTGAGGTTGTCCAGTACCAGCCTGACCACCTCGGCATCAGGGTAGGCCTCGTCCACCAGCCACCGCATCTGGTGCGCGAAGTCTACGGCAGTGCGGCGCTCGGTCACCGCCACCTGTCTCCAGCCACCCCTCGGCTCACAGATCATGAACAGGTTCCGGGTCCCGTTACGCTGGTACTCGGTGTCATAGCGTGCCACCCGTCCCGGGGCAGCCTCCAGGGGCGGACGCACCGCTCCAGTCAATTGCCGGGAGGTCTCGTCGAAACACACTACCGGACGCTCCGGATGGTACTCCGGTTGGTACAGGTCCAGCACGTCCTCCAGCCGCGCCACGAACTCCCCGCTCACCTTGGGGATACACCACTCCTGCTTCTGCCACGGCTTGAGTTCGTTTTTTTGAGCATCTGGCGCACCGTCTCCAGGGAGATGCTATCGGCAAACTCCAACTCCACCACCTGGTCGGCCAACAACTGGAGTGTCCAGTGCGTGTGCCCTTCGGGCGCGGCGCTGCACGCAAAGGCGATCAGGTGCGCTTCCTGCTTGCCGTCCAGCTTGCGCTCCTGGCCCGGCCGCGGTCGGTCATTGATGGCGCGGCCTCAAGTCCTTCCTCCACGTACCGCTTCCGCGCTCTGGCGACCGTGGCCGCGTTGACCAACAGCACATCGGCTATCTCACGGTCCCGAAGCCCCTGGTCAGCCTGGAGCAGCGACAGCGCACGCTTCACGGTGCGCACTGACGCCTTGCCTCGCTGGGACACCTCATTGAGAGTAACAGTTCAGAGTTGAGGGGAAGCGAGCAGTTGTTGGCAAGCGGAGAGAGGATTGAGACCTTGGGCTCGCCAGGTGCCGAAGATCGAGGCTAGGGTCATCTTGGTCTCGGTCCCCCGCTCCGAGCGGGTGCCACCACTGACCTTCCGGCTGATCACCACTGGGCGCAGGCTGCGCTCGGCGGCATTGTTGTCCGGTGGCACCTCCGGATGAGCCACGAAGACGAAGAGTTCCTTGATGTGGTTCTCCATGCGTCGGCACAGTTTGGCTTGTGCCGCCGACGGGTCATCCAAGAAGGGACGGCAGAGGGCCAAGAGGCGTCTTTCCAGGACCAGTTGGGCAGCGCGCCGCTGCTGCTCTGCCGGGTGGGTGAAGGCTTTGGCCTGGCAATAGAGTTGATGTATGGCATCGGCCCACTGGGACAATCGGTGATCGTCAGGGTAGAGGACGCGGAGGTCGTGGATGTCCCGTAGCAGGTGGGCCCAGCAGCGTTGTTTGGGGCCGTCATAGTGGTGGTAGGCGGCGTAGAAGTCGCTGACCAGCACGCCAGCAAACTCATCGCCCAGCACTTCATCCACCACCGCCTTACCACGGTTCCGTCGCAGGAAGTACCGCAGGTCAGGGGTGCTGAAAGTCCACACGTAGCCGTTGTGTCCGTCCTCCCGCCAGCCGGTCTCGTCGGCGTGGACCACCGGACTGCCGCGGATCCGTTCCAGAATGCCCGCCAGTTCCCGCTGCGCTTGGCCCGCCACTTTGCGCGTGGCGTCCACGATGGCCCCCAGGCTGAGGTGCAGCCCATGTACCGTGTCCAGGTACCATTGGATGGTGCGGCAAGGCAGCCGAGCCTCCTCCCGGAGCGCGGCAATCAGGCTGACAACGTTCACCCCCAGACGCTGCTGGCCCAGCGCCGCGCCCTCCAGTTGCGCTGTGGGAGTACAGCCCCGTTGGCACCGGGGACAGGTGCGGGTGATGTAAACGTGCTCGGTAACCTGCACCGGCACCTGGGGCAGATCGATCACTTCCCGAGTACGCTGGGTCCAGCCGCCGGACAACTGGGTCCCGCAGTCGGGACACTGCTCCACCACATGCTCCACCCGCTGGGTGGGCGTCATGCGGGTCCGGGCGAAACCGTGGGGCCGCGGCTTGCGGGGCTGCTTGGGCTCGGCCGGTTTCCGGTCGGCTTTGGGCTTCAGGCCCGGCATCCGTCCGGAGCCTTTGGCTTTGGCCCGCCCTTCCGGCTGGGCGATCCGCTTCTCCAGCCGTTCGATGATGGCTTGCTGCCGGAGGATGATGTCGATCAGCACATCCCGGTCGGCGGTGGTGAGGTCGATTTCATGCTTCATGGACCCAACTTGACATAAACAGGCCAAAGGCCGCCAGCCATCGACAAACAACTTTTCAGCAATTCACCTCACCAACTCTGAACAGTTACCATTGAGACGGGAGCGTTCGGCCTCGGTCAGCTCTACTTTATACTTGATGGCAGCCATGGCTGGGCACTTCCTCACACAAAGATCATGCCCAAGTATGGCTGCTTTCTTATATTCTTACAAATCTACCTGGCAACGGTACTAGTACTCAATCAACCTTGAAATGGCAGGGATAGAGGCGCTGGAGTTTGGTGCGGGCATCCTGGGTGGTGAACCGCCAGTTGATGGTGGCTTGGGTGGCATTGCGCTGGGTTGCATAGGCGACAATGGCGCGAGCCAGCGCCACGTCGTCGCCGTGGCGCATCCGCAAGCCGGCTCGGTCATGATGCTGAACTCAATTTCCGCCATCCCTTCGGCAAGCTCAGGACAGGATTGAGCCAACTGGCGTGCTTGGGCGTGTGGTGGAACTCGAGGCGTTTCACGATGCGTCTGGCCTCGCCAGCTGGGAAGGTCTCGTATAGGGAAGCCATGCGGTGGGTGTTCAGAGCCTGCCCCGTACTCGATACGGGGTTGTCGAGGACCTCACGCACCACGGTCGGGTCTGGGTAGGCCACATCCACCAACCACCGCATCTGGTGGGCGAAGTCCACCATGGTGCGCCGCTGGGTGATGGACAGGTGGCGCCAGCCCACCCGGGGTTCACAGGTCAGGAAGATGTTGCGGGTGCCGCCGCGTCGATATTCATAGTCTTCCCGTCGGGGCCGTCCCGGTTGGACGGGCAACGGCGTTCGCAGATTGGTCAAAGATCGGGGCCAGCAAATGGGTGGAGGTCTCGTCGAAACACACCACCGGACGCTGGGGATCGTAGGGTTCGGCATAGTGATCCAGCACGTCCTCCATCGCCGCCACGAACTCCCCACCTACCTTCGGGATGCGCCACTGCTGCTTGCGCCACGGCTTGCGGACGTTCTTTGAGCTTGAGCCGCACCGTCTCGTAGGTCAGCGACGCAACCAACCCCAACTCCACCATCCGGTCGGCCAGCAACTGCAAGGTCCAGTGGTCGCGGCCCTCCGGAGCGTCGCTGCACGCCAGGGCAATCAGGTGGGCTTCTGCTTTGTCGTCCAACTTGCGAAAACGGTTGGCTTGGGGATGGTCGTGGAGCACGCCGTCCAACCCTGCCTCGGCGTACCGCCGTTTGATGCGGAACACCGTGCCTTCGGACACATCCAGAGCCGATGCCATCTGCGGAGCGCTCCAACCCTCAGCCACCTTGAGCAGGATGCGAGCCCGAGTGGCGATCCGCACCGAGTGTTTCCCGCTGCGGATCAGTCCGGTTGAGTCGTTCCCGTTCTTCTTCCGTCAACTGTACTGGGTATCGTTGCCGAGCCATGGCGGCTGCACCTCCCCGCAACCTGATGTTGCAGCCAGCATACTGACTTCCACCACGGAACCCACAGAACCTCTATTACTGACTTGAACCAATACTAGCGGCTGCCACTTCCACCCTCGTTGTCTCATGGTCATGGACCAGTGCTCGGTGGATGATCCTGAGACCCGCCAGCTGACTCCGGTGCACCAAGTGGCCTGCCACCTGTACTGAACAAAAAAGCCCGGCAGGTGGGTTGCCGGGCGCATCAGATGGACGAAAGCCGGGGCAGGTTCAGCCGGCGACGGCAAAGGGTGTAGGCTTCTCCTGCTTGCCTTCCATTATGTCCCGGTATTCGGCGACCGACAGGTGGGAACCGTTGAAATAGTTGCCGTGGGTGACCCGGATGGCCTCTTCCGATTCCGCTATCAGCAGGACGTATTCCATACGGAGCGGTATGCCGGTCTCGGCGAAACGTTGCAGTTCCGGGAACTGGTCTTTCTCCAAACGCCTCAGTTCATGCCACGCTTTTTCCCGCTGTTCCGGCTCCGCATACCCGGTCAGCTTGAGGAGCGCGTGTTCGTGCCTATCGTATTCGACCAAGAACCACTTCAATTTCCGGTCCATACTTGCCTCCCTTTAGGCAGTGCAACGCTGCTCAGTATCATTATACAACAGCCCAACGGCCTTTAGCCTCAACGGCGCATCCGGGCAATCAGCCGTTCGACCTCATGGGACAAATCGGGCGGCGGTACTTCGCCGGCTTGGTCATGAGCCCAGTAGGCGGCGGACAAATCATCAAGGGCCTGTCGGATGGTGGCATCGCCGCCGCCATACTTGACCGACGCATCGTGAGCGGTCGCCTGCTCAGACAGGCGGGCCCATTCCCGCTGGTTTTCCGTTCTCACCTGCACCTCGACGAATTTGTCGCCGCGACGGACGATTACATGGACTGCCCGGTAGCCGCTGTGCGGCGATTCGCGAATATCGTAAGCTCGATAAATGTCAAAGTCCGTTTGTAATCGGGCCTATATCGCATCTTGTTCGACTTTATCATCCGCTACCAGGCGACAACCTGCGATGTCCTGCATTCGGGACAGCCTGATCCTCGAATCTCGCAGCAGCTTGGCAACTATCGATTCGGGGCGCTTTAGCCGGCCTCCATCAGACCGGCCTAGCCCCAACCGTCCCAAGTCGAACGTAACCAGCAGCAACGTTTCAAAGAACGAATCCCTGTAATCGGCAAGCAGTTCCTCGTCCTCAGCCGACCTGTTTTCCCGCAACCGCTCTCCAAGTCGGTCAATCTGCCGCCGGGACGGCCCGGCGGTTGGCGGCGTCGCCATGGGCGTTAGCCGCCGGCCACGGCCGGCACTATGCTGACCTCGTCTCCGGACTTTATACCGGTACGCAGCCCCTGGTCAAAGCGGATGTCTTCGCCGTTCACGTAGATATTGACGAAGTAGCGCAGTTCGCCCTCTTCGTCCAGCAGACGTTCTTTGAAGCCGGGATAGTCGCTCTCCAACTGGTCAATCATCTGGGACAGGTCGGCGACTTCCAGTTCGACTTTGTCGGCTCCGCCGGTCATGCGCCGCAGCGGGGTGGGAATGCGTACCATAACGCCCATTGGGAAACTCCTCTTCCAGGTTACAAGTTTGCCGCGCACGCCGCGCTCGCAATGACACCACGTGTTGAAATACTGGCCACCGGCCAATTTTTGCCGGCGTCAGCCTTCTATAACGTCACCGGCGATAGGGTCCACCCTGACGCCAGTGTCGCCTACCCAGTCCAATCCTCGCTGGATGTCTTCCTCGGAACCTTCGAGTTCCAGGACCACCCAACCAACATCCGCGCGCACGTCAGCCCGTCGGATGTTGGTGACGACGTCAAAGTCCCGCCCCAACCGGTAAATGATCGGCTCGCGCACCATCTCGCTGGAGAAAGTGAACCGCACCCGTTGCTTCGCCATTGCGCCCTAGGCCCGCGCAGCCATGCGATTTTCCAGGGCAGCTTCGAAAGAACCCATCATGGGCTTTATAAACAGCGGGTCCACGACTTCTTCCACCGCTTCCTGGGTTTTCAGGCCGTTGCCCGTGATGTAGGCCACGGTCAGCTCGTCGGCTCCGATGGCGCCCGTCTCGGCCAGATATTTCAGTGTGGAAACGGTGACACCCCCGGCCGTTTCGGTAAAGATGCCCTCGGTTTCCGCCAGCAGCTTGATGCCTGCCACTACCTGGTTCTCGGGCACCGCGTACCCGCTGCCGTCGGACTCCCTGATGACCCGAAGGGCGTAGATGCCGTCGGCGGGGTTGCCGATGGCCAACGACTTGGCGATGCTGTTGGGGCGCACCGGTCGGATCTGGTTCTGGTGGTTCTCCCACGCGGTGACGATGGGACAGCAGCCGGAAGCCTGGGCCATGTGCATCCGGGTGGTCACGGCGGGATGATGCACGGTATTCTGATCGGCGCCAAAGGGTATGGGGTCCACGCCGTCAAGGAGGCCCAGACACGCCAGTTCGTTGAACCCCTTCCAGATCTTCGTGAACATCGCCCCCGACGCCGAGGGCACTACTACATGATCGGGAACGCGCCAGCCCAACTGCTCGGCGACCTCGTAGCCCAGGGTCTTGCTCCCCTCGGCGTAGTATGGCCGCATGTTGATGTTGACGAAGGCCCAGTTGTAGTTGTCGCTAATCTCGCTGCACAGGCGGTTGACCTCATCGTAGGTGCCTTCCACGGCCACTAGGGTCGGGTTGTACACGGCGGCTCCGATGACTTTGCCGCGCTCCAGATCGGCGGGTATGAACACCACCGCGTCGATGCCAGCGCGGGCCGCATGGGCGGCCACGCTGCACGCCAGGTTGCCGGTGCTGGCGCAAGCCAGGGTTTCGTACCCGAACTCGACGGCTTTCGTCGCCGCCACCGATACGACCCGGTCCTTGAAAGAGAACGACGGGTTTACGCTGTCGTTCTTGATGTACAGGTTGTTGAGACCCAACCGTTTCCCCAGGTTTCTGGCCTTCAATAAGGGAGTGTACCCGGCCATGATGTCCACTGGGTCGTCGGCGTTGGCCGGCAACAAGTCCTGGTACCGCCAAATGCTCAGTGGCCCGTCCGCGATCCGCTGATGGCTAATGACTTCGGAAATGGTCACGTAGTCGTAAATGGCCTCCAGCGGGCCAAAGCAGAAGTCGCACACGTTCAGGGGTTCGCCCGGATATTCCCGGCTGCATTCCCGACACTTCAATCCTTTAACAAAAGCCACCGGATGATACCTCCGTTGGTTAGGGGTTCGCGTTGCAACTAGACAATTGTGCCAGAGCCCGGCAGTACTGACAACAGCAGCGTTACGCGCGCCTCATTCGCCAGGTAGGGTTTGATGCAGCAACGCGCGCCGTTTATATCTGGTGCGTAAGGGCAGGAAACCGACCTGCCCTTACCTTACGACACAGTTGAGAACAGGGTCGAATGGGTTATTCGTGCCCCGGGTGATACCAATGGCTGTCGTAGAACATCAGCGGGTTGGCGTCATCGCCTCCCTGCTTCATCTCCCGAACCTCGCCCACGTAGATGGTGTGGTCGCCATAGACGTGAGACCCCACAATGTCGCAGTTGAAGAAGACCATAGACCCGTCCAACTCCGGCACGTTGTGTTCGCCCATGGTATAGGAATACTCCGGGTTGCCTACCCGTTGCTCCGGACGGCGGGCGAAATACATGCCCAATTCTTCTTGCTCTTCGCGCAGCACGTTGACGCCAATCCGTTTCTGCTCCTCCACGTACCCGTAAGTGATCGTATTGTGGGCCACGCAGACCAGCAGCGTGGGCGGGTCGAGGCAGACCGACGTGAAAGCGTTGGCAGTCATCGCGTGGGGATTTCCCGACGCATCCAGCGTGGTAACCACCGTAACGCCAGTTGCAAACTTTGCCATTGCGTGACGAAAATCATCTTGACTGACCACTGTGCGCTTACCCCCGATAGATTGGTGATGATTATACCCGGCCAGTATCACTAATGCCAGATGCCACCGGGACCGCCGCGGGCCGCTCGAATTGATTGTCGGTCTCGGCCGGCGGCCAGGGCCGGAAGGCCGCGCCGATTCCTGTCACCGACGTGTCCAACGCGAGCGTCGTGTCCAGCTTGAGCACGGTTCCGGCCGGGATGTGTCCAGTGAACAGGTCGGGATGGGTGAGCTGCGCCAACAGTTCCAACCCGTCCACCACGCGCGGTCCCGGCCGGCTCAGCGTGCTGTGGTCAATAAGATACACCTCTCCGGAGCGAACGGCCGGCAGATCGCGCCAACCCGGTTGGGCCGCCAGCCACGGCATCTCGCGGACGCTGCGAGCCAGGTCAGAGGAACAAAGGTCGATGAACAGCTTGTCCGGCGCTCCCGCCAGAACCTCATCCCAATGGATCCGCTCGGCGGGACAGCCCGGTACGAATCGTTCCGGCAGGCGCCCGCCCGCTCGGGTCAGCAGGTCGGTTACCCAGTGCCCGCCGATCACCAACGGGTTGACCCCCTCCAGCGAAAACACGGACGGCCGATAACCGGCGGCGGCGACCTTGCGCTCCACCGCGTCGATGCGCCCACGTAAGCTGGACACCATCTCGGCGGCACGTTCCGGTACGCCACAAGTTTGGCCCACCTCCGTGAAACTCTCCAGTATCTCGTCCAAAGTGCGCGGGTTCAGGTTCAGCACGTTAGGCGGTATCGGAATGGGATCAACGGCTTTGTGAACTGTTTCGGCATCGACCTCGCAGAAGTAACATAAGTCCTGGGTCAACACCACGTCGGGCGTCGCCTGCCGGAGCCAGTCCACGTCCAGATCGTAGGGACTTTCGCCGGCCGCCAGGATGCGGTGCATCTCGGCCTCGACTTCCTCGCTCGACATTACCGACGGATCGATGCGGCTCCGGCAGACTACCCGTATTTTGGCGGCGGCCGGCGGGTAGTCGCAAAGGTCGGTTATGCCGATGACCTCTTCGCCCAAACCCAAGGCGAACAGTATCTCGGTGCCGCTAGGGAGCAGTGAACAAATGCGCACGTCGTGGTTGCCCCTTGTAGGACACTATCCGGCAGCGTTCCGATTTAGGTGGGTTCCGTCCGTAGGGGCGAATGGCCATTCGCCCCTACCAGCACTAGCAACGGCATCTATAGAATCAAAGCACCTAATACGGAACGCTACCCAATGTCCCGCGTCGGATTGATAGTCTAGCGGCGGCATTGTAGCATATGTCCGTAACCCAATCCGACTCATGAGGGTTCATACCGGCTACTATGAACGCCTATAGTTACACAAGGCAGTCGGCGCCCGGATATATCTGGGGAAAGTGGGCGCTGGTGCGGCTCAACGCGTACAGCTTCGGGCTGGCCGGTTTCGTCCTGGCGATGGACACTGCCATTCTCCCAATTTTGGTGCTGGAAGTGGCGCCGGAGGCCGCCAAGAACACACTGCTGGGCGTCGTGGGGTTGGCCGGCTTAGTGGCGGCGGCGCTGGTGCAGGTACCCGTCGGCTGGGCCAGCGACCGCACGCGCTCGCGCCTGGGGCGACGGCTGCCCTATATGCTTTGGGGCTGCGTCTGTATCACTGTCTCCCTGGGGGCCCTCGCAATGCCCCTGACCTACACCAGCCTGCTGGTGGTCTGGCTATTCATCCAGACGAATTCCGGTATTGCCTACTCTCCGTATCTGGCCAGCGTCCGGGAACTGGTGCCGGCCAACCGGATGGGCGTTTCAGCATCCATCAAAACTCTCCTGGAAGCGCTGGGAGGGGCTGCCATACTCTGCCTGACAGCCCTGATGATTGGGCACTACTCCTGGCCGGACGGCGCCCACTGGCTCTGGATCTCCCTGGCTTTGTTTGGCGGGGCGCTGATCGTTACCGTCGTAGTCAGCTCCACGACCATCTACCAGCGGATGCACGACACCGGCGGGGCAACGGCCGCCGCTTTCCACCGTGCCGCCATGGCCTTCCCCGAGACGACCAATATGGCTCGTCTGCATGGCGATTTGCCCTGGTTCGTGGCTTCTCGCGGCGCGTTTATGGCGGCCATCGTAATCTTCACTACCTACGGCCTGTTCTTTCTGCGGGATAAGGTGCAGGTTGATAACCCCGCCCAGGCCCTGGGGGTGGCCATCATCGGCATTGGGGGGATGCTGGTGTTGACCACTTACCCTTCAGGTTGGCTCTCGGACCGTGTCGGACGCAAGCCGGTACTGGCCTTCGGCACGGTGGCCGCGATGTTGTCCACCATCGCCATGATGTGGGTCAGCACCTACCTGTTGGCGGTGGTGGTTGCCAGCGTCATCGGAGGCGCGGTGGGCATTGTTCTCACCACACACTGGGCCATTGCCAACGACCTCGGCACTCCCGGACGCGAGGCGCAGCACATGGGCGTGGTGAACCTGGGGACGTTGTTCGGAGCGGCGGGCGCCAAGGCCATCGGTCCGCTGCCCGACCTGGTTGCGGTGTGGTTTGGTCCCGGTTTCGGCTACACGGCGCTGTTGGGGGCCAGCGCGCTGCTGTTTATGATAGGCGGCTTCTTGATGCTCAAAGTGCGCGTTCCGCACCCGGCGACCCTCGTTGAGCCAGCCGGCGCAGTTGGTGATTCGTAGCGCCACACTGGTGATTGGCTGCCGAGCGGTGCAAACAAAATGGTCGCCTTTAAGAGGCGCGCCGGCGGTGGGTCTCGCGCACGAAGAGCAGCAGTCCGATGCCCGATGCCGCCAGGATGATGGCGTCCACCCACAGGGCCCACGGGAAACTGGATGCGTCGGCGATGGCGCCCAGGGCCAGCGCGCCGATCATGGTGCCGATTCCTCCGAAGGTGCGCAGGAGCCCGATGGTCACCCCTTCCAGACCCGGGGGAGCGATGTCGGCGAAGAACACGGTGCCGGCCGGGCTGCCTAAACCTTCCCCCATGCCCAAAAGGACGCCGGACAGCAGCAGTTGCCACAGGTTGCCCGCCCACACAAAGGCCGCGATGCCCAGGCAGAGCAGGATAATGGACGGAAGAATCGGTGTTTTGCGCCCAAAGCGGTCGGAAAGATAGCCGGAAGCCAGGGTGGTGAAGAACTGCGGGAAGTGGGTGATGCTGATCCACAATCCCAGTTCGTCCGGCCCGAATCCTTTTTCCCGCCCGAACAGGGGCATGACGCTGAACCGCGCTCCCTGTCGGTTAGCGACAATCATCAGCGCAAACATTCCGACGAAGATGAAGGCGGGGCTCAAAATTAGCCGCCAAATCGCTCCGCGCCTACCGTCAGTTGGCGGAGCGTCCGAATCGGCCGCGGCCGCCCGGTCGGGCGCCGCCGATGTCGGACGGCCCCGGGGTGCTCGTTCGGTAGATAGCTGTTCGCGCCAGCGGGATTCGGGCAAGGCCAGGACGATTACGGCCAGAGAAATCGCCATCAGAATCGTCTGCCCGAACAGGGGTACCCGCAAGCCGAATACGCTGCCCAGATAGCCACCCAACAGCGGGCCGAGTATCTGGCCGGCCAGAATGCTAAGCTCCTGTAGGCTGAGGAGGCGTCCGCGCGTTTCCGGCGTGGCCTCGTCGCGCAGGTAAATCGTGGCTACGGTGAGGAAAATGCTGCCGCCGAAACCCGATACGAACCGCCATCCGGTCAGCCAGAAGTAGCTGAACGACAACGACACCATGGCCGCGCCCACTACGTTGATGGCCGTCCCCAGGGCCATAATGGGTCGCCGCCCGTAGCGTTGGGTGAGGTAGCCGGCGGGCAAGCTGGTGACGAGCCGCCCCACACCAAAAAAGAGGCCCACGGCGATGCCAACCTCGGCTGCGCTCACGCCGTACTCCTGCTCCAGGAAGAGCGGCAGCACCGGCGAGATGGCGCCCATGCCGAAACTGTTGAGCGCCACGATGACGCACAGCAGAAATACACCCCGGTAGCGGCCCTGCCGGCCCAGGACAGACCGCATACGAGTTTCAGCCAAGCGGAAGCGCCGGCACTATTTGGACCGCTTCCCGGCGTCCGGCGACGGGCGGGTGATCTCGCGGATGCGCCGTAGTATTCGGAAACGCGGCGCCATTACGTGGTGGTCGCAGGTCTGGCAGCGCAGGCCGATGTCGCCGCCCACCCGGTTCACGTGCCAGAGGTACCCGCCGCAGGGGTGGGCTTTTTTGAGGCGGACTATATCGCCGGGTTTCAGGTCGTCCGGTTTGATATCCGATGCCATCCTAAACCCATCTCGTCCAGTGTGGCGTTGATGCCGTCTCGCAATTCCTGGGCGCGTGCGCGGGCCGCCGCGGCGTAATCGGCGCCCGACGACGCGTAAATGATCCCCCGGGAGGAGTTGATGACGGCCCCTCGCCCTTGTGCGTCCACGCCGTGCCGAACCGAATCCTGCAAATCCCCGCCCTGGGTTCCCACGCCGGGAATGAGGAGCGGCAATTCGGGGCAAACCTGGCGTACCGCCGCCAGTTGTTCGGGAGCAGTCGCGCCGGCCACCAGACCGAGGTTGCCCTGGGACGCACGCTGTTGGGCCCGACGGGCCAGGCGCAAATAGACCGGCTGGGTCAGGTTGCCCATGCCGCTGACCGGCAGGTCCTGCAGGTCAGCCGCGCCTCGGTTGGAACCGCGACACCAGATGAACGCGCCCCGTTCGGGGTATTTCAACCACGGCTCCACCGTATCCATCCCTCCCCATGGATTGACGGTGACCGCGTCGAATCCCCAAACGTCGAACATGGCGGTCGCGTAGGCGCTGGCGGAGCTGTCCAATGTCGCCTCGTTTGCAGTCGCCAATGATGATATGCGTGGGGGGCGGCGGCGCGGATGTGCGCTCCGTCGTTTCCAGAATGCGCAGCCCCGGTATGCCTTCAGCGCCTCGTAAAAAGCCAGGTTGGGCTTGTAAGCGCACACCAAATCGGCTGTAGCGTTGACGATAGCGCGGTTAAAATCTACAGGATCGGCGACCGGCATCTGCTTTGGGTCGGGTATCTAAACGTCCAGGCCGACACAAACCAAGCTTTGGGCGGTTTCATCACAAGCAGCACGAAGCAGGTCAACAAAGCTTGTCATAATACGACGCCGTGCCTCAAGTATTAAAGGTGGCGCTATTATAGCGTGTCCCAATGGGACTGCCATTGTGCGCAGAAGCGGTGAGCCGCGAATCTCATCGCAGCACAATTGTAGAGCAGCTGGTGTCGTTCTTGACACCCTTCGCCCGCCTTGCCTACACTGCGGCCAACTCACTTTCCGGTTTTGCAGGAGGTCATCCGAGATGACAACGGGTCGGTACACGCATCCTCACGCCCACGTGTCCGCCGCCATGGTGGACGCATCGCGCCGTTGGCTGGCGAGCCTGGACAATGAGCAGCGGGGGAAAGCTACTTATCATTACCTGGACGGCGAGCGCATCTTCTGGTACTACCCGCCGCTGAACCGGCACGGGCTGCCCCTGCGCGACATGACCGAACAGCAGCGGAACCTGGCCATGGATCTGATGGCGACGGGGCTCACCGAAGAGACCAACCGCCAGGCCCGCCTGATCATCGAGCACGAGAATGTCCTTGGCCCACTGGAAGCGGAATGGGGGCAGATCACATTCGTCCGCGATCCGGAGCTGTACTACTGGACCGTCTTCGGCGATCCCGGCCGCGCTGAACCCTGGGGCTGGCGCGTGGAGGGACATCACCTGTCCGTACATTACAGCGTCTGGGGCGACCAGGTCCTCGCCGTGACACCGTTCTTCCTCGGCGCCAACCCTGCCGAGGTACGCAAAGGTTCCAAAGAGGGCCTGCGTATCCTGGGCCGTCGCGAGGATCTCGCCATCGAGCTGATCGGCACGCTGGATGCCGGCCAGCGGAGCAAGGCCGTGATCCACGACAAGGCTCCGTGGGACATCCTGGGCTACAACAGCAGCAAGCAGGCCATCCACAACGACGAGGGCCTGGCCGCCCGCGACATGAACGGCACCCAGCAGGAAATCCTGATGACGCTCATTGCCGAGTACGTCAACGGCGCGCCGGCGCCCGTCGCCGAGCAGCGGCTGGCGACCATCCGCGAGTCGGGCCTCGACAACTTCCGCCTGGTGTGGGCCGGTGGCCTGGACCGCGGGCGCGACCACTATTATCGCATCCACGGCGGACAGTTCATCGTCGAATTCGACAACATCCAGAACGAGGCCAACCACATCCATTCCGTCTGGCGCGAGGTCGAGAACGACTTCGCCCAGGACGTCCTGCGCGACCACCGGATGATGTATCACGTCCTGTAATTCCGAAGCGGAATACGGCACGCAAATTGGGGGCGGACAATCATCCGCCCCCGGTTGTTTTCTTGAGCGCCGCTTCCAGTTCGGTCAGCGTGGCGAACCCCTCGAACCGCTGTCTCACGATGCCATCTCCGTCCAGCACGAACACCCAGGACTCGTTGGTCCAGTCGGGTATCTGGGTGAACCCCCACTCGTCGGCGGCGGGAACCAGCTGGGCGCGGCTCAAGTCTCCCTGTATCTCCTCTGGGTTGTCGTACAGTTCGACGTGGATGTAGTTGGCCGCGTCGGGATGTGCGGCGCGCAACTCCGACACCGTGTCCACCTGCGGCCCGCAGGTTGGGCTGGTGCAGAAGGCCGGCGTGGCGAACACGATGACCGTGGGCTTCGGAGACGCGATGGCGTCGGCCACTGACAACCGGTAAAGCTCCTCGTCCGGCTCAAAGTCGGTGGTCAGGTCGAATACGGCGATGCCGTCGCCCAACGTTTTGGTGTTGCTGGCCGGCGGCGTGTCCCCGATTGACGGGACAGGCGATTCCGACAACACCTCCACCTCAATCAGGGCTTCGCCAGAAACCTCACCGCCGACGGGCGTTACCGCCAACCGGTAGTTCCCGGAGGTGGGGAACTCTATGGGCGCGGCGTATGAACCACGTACCCCGTAGGGCCAGGCGTTGTAGGCGGCAGTGACCTGCGAAATGGGCGCAGTGTCGTCGGCGCGGGCCACCGAGATGTTGACTTGCGGGGCATCAATGAGCGCCTTTTGGGTATTCAGGAGAAAGGCCACCCGCTGCGTCCCCACTTCCAACACCTTGGTTGCCAGATGCGACTGAATGACGGTGTCGGTCGGGTCAACGGTGGGCACCAGCACGACGGGAGCGACGGTTGGCGTCGGCGGAGCCGGTTCCGGCGCTCCACCGCAGGCAGTTGCCATCAGCAACAGGCCAGCCGCCAGTGTTAGGATCAATGCCCGTAGCATCACGGTCCCTCCGTGTACACGCCGAAGGTGAAGGCGAACAGGCCGAAGTCATCCGAGTTGGACCTCATGGTCAGGATAGACTGGGGCAAGTATTGAGGGTTGTCCACGATGCCGTACATGCGAGGTTCATCCACCAGGATGTAGGAGACGCCATCTTCGTCCCATTGGATGTCCGCTCCGGCGTTGTCCGCCGTCATCATCGCGCCGTCCAGGGTGACTATCACGCGATACGGCTCTCCCGAGTCGGAGGTCAGGACGGCGTTGACGCTCTTGGCGGCGTAGTTGAGGGCGAGGTAGTCCTCCAGGTTCTCGGTGGCGCGGGCGTGCCGGATGCGTTCCGGTTCCACCGACCACTGGCCCTGGAAGTACAGGAGGTGTTGTTGAAGGTCCTGGGGTGGCGAAACGTCAATGATGCCGGTGGCATGCTCAGTGCCCAACGGGAGTGCGTTGAAATACTCCTCATATTGGGCCACGTAGGGGTGGCGTCCGGCTCGTAGCACGCCCAGGTTGCGCTCCCAGCCGGCGTACAGTTCCGGCGTTATCGGAGCGCGGCCGCCGACGCGCGCGGACTGGAAGGCAGCGTCCCGTACCTGGTCTTCCGGCAGCTTCAGCGGATCGTCGGAAAGGTCAGCTCCAGCCTCCACCAGGGCGTTGCGGATTTGCTGCTCCGTTTCCCCATATTTGCCTTCCCCGAAATGGGAGTAAATCAGCTCGCCGCGGCTGTTGTAGAGGTACTTGGCCGGCCAGAAGCGGTTTTCAAAGTTGCGCCACGTCACCATGCGGTTGTCCTGGGCCACCGGCCAGCCGATGTCGTGGGTATTGAGCGCATCGGCTACGTTATCGTAGTCCTTCTCAAACTCAAACTCAGGGGTATGGATACCCAGGATGACCAGCCCGTCGTCCTCGTATTGCGACCACCAGTCGCGCAGGAACGGCAGGGTTCGGATACAGTTGACGCAGGTGTAGGTCCAGAAATCGACCAGCACGACGTTCCCTTCGGTGACCAGTTCCCCAACAGAGAGGGCCATGTCCGTGTTCAGCCAGGCGTCGATGCCGTCGACCTCCGGGATGTCATCCAAATCAACCATTGCCCGGGCCGGGGTCGCCGCCGTCGGATTTTCAGCAGATTCCGTTGTCGTTGCGGCAGACGTAGCCGTGGGTTCGGTCGATGCGGCCGGCTCGGTCGGCGGCGTGGTGGGCTCGGTCCCGGCGGTGGCGGGCTCAGGGGCGGAGTTCGTGGGGCCGGCGTCTGTCGCATCCACCGAAGGAGCGGCAGTTGCTGGCGGAGGCATCGTGGGTGAGGAACTTTCCGACCCTGAGGACGGCGCGGCGCTCTGTCCGCAGGCCATCGCCGCGGTGAGGAATAGCGCCGTCAAGACGACAACGCCAGGCATGATACGGCGCATTTTAGAAGGCATAATTTCACTCACACAAAGATGTATTTAAAGGTTTTACGTTCAACAAACAGGAATGGATTGATCTCGGTCTGAGCCACAGTATAACCGTTGCCGCGGCACGGGTTTTTGGCATTATCGGCTTTTGTGCTACTATACCCTGAAACATATCCGCCAGTGGCGGACGTTGGAGGAAATCTAAATGGCTACTATGATCGACGGTGAGTCCTATCTGGGCCGTGTGATGGTGCGCCCGCTGAGCAAGACGGGCGACGTTACCATGTACCTGTGGCCGCTGCGCTGCCTGAAGGCCAAGTTTGGTGGCCCCACTTTCGGCGTGGACGTGAACGGCGTGGAGATCATCCGCTTCGACCCCCACGGAGCGCGCGGGCACTGGCACAAGGGCGGCTATGACAAGCTCGGAGCCGGCGGTTCCCACGTGGACTTTCCGGAGGAAATCAAGGAGAGCATGCCGCAGATCGAGTGGTCGCTGGAGCACCTGCGCGAGCAGACCGCCGACCTGCTGACCGAAGCCGGCTACGCTGACGAAGCCGTCGGAGTGGACCCGGAACTGCTGCGCGCCGCTACCGAGGCGATTGTGGCGCACCTGGCGGGCGAAGGCGACCTGATATCCGAAGCCAAGGCGAAGGACCTGATCGCTGCCTGATCATTCAGCCAACGACGTTTCCGTAGCAGTAGGGGCGGGTGTCGAACCCGCCCCTGAGTCAATGCCGCTAGAATTGCTATAATAAGCGCCATGTCCACCGTAAATGACATTACCGACTTCGTCCGCATCATCAGGGAACAGCCGGAGTGGGCCGAGACTATTCGCGGCATTCTGCTGAGCCGGGAGTTGCTCGAGTTGCCACAACGGCTCGCCGACTACGTCGCGGCCACCGACCGCCGGCTGGAACGGCTTGAAACCGCGCTGGCTAACTTCGTGGAATCTACTAACCAGCGTCTCGAAGCGCTGGAGGCCGGACAAACAGTATTGCAGGATGGCCAGGCAAGACTGGAAGTTAGGTATGCAGAGCTGGCGGGCGGCCAGCAAGAAATAAGGGCCGACGTATCCGCCATTCGCAGCGACCTGCGTCCTCTGAAAGGCGCTCACGCCCGCAACGGCGCGGAGCGCGCTACCCGGCGCATCGCTCGCATTATGAATTGTTTCCAGGTCGGCCTGCTCAACAGCGATGATCTCTATCGCATGCTCAACGCCGGTGACGCCGACGACCTACCACGGAGCGAACGAGATAGCTTTGAAGACGCCGACATCGTTATCGTAGCGGAACACCGCGATACCAGCGAAACTCACTACATAGCCGTAGAAGCCTCCTTCACGGCCCACGAGGAAGCCACCCAGCGCGCCATCCGTAACGCTGGCTATCTCACCAGGTTCACCGGGCAGCCGGCCCATGCCGTAGTTGCCTCTCTGTTTGTTGACCCTGACATCGAGCAAACCTTTGACAGCGGCCGGGTACGCTGGTACGAAATTGAACGCAAGCACTTGGAACCAGACTGACTCGTCCCCATATTTTAATATTAAAATATGGGAATTACATACTTGTGTACACTGAAAGCCTTGACGATGCAAGCCGTGTGGTGTACACCGACTATGCTAATTCTTATCAGACCCTGCCCAAGCCCCACGAATCAGTGCGCCACAGCGTAGGCGAATACGTGCGCGGCGAGGCCCACACCAACGGGATGGAACCCCACTGGGCAATGTTGAAACGGGGCTATGAAGGCGTCCATCACCAGATGAGTCCCAAGCACTTGCGCCGCTATGTGGACGAATCTAGCGGCCGGCACAATCGGCGACCGTTGGATACCGCCTACCAGATGGCGGCGATGGTCACACCTGGGATGGACAGGCGTCTGCCCTATGCCGAGCTGATGGCCGATCAGGGGTTATCGTAGCGCATTGCGTCCAGGGCCTCATGTCCTGCCCAATTGAATGTACGAGGATATGAGCCGCTTGCCCAAGATACCCTGCTTGAACGCAAAAGGAAATGTGGTAACTGATTTCCTGGTAGGAATCGTTCGGCAATTCAGGTGGCTCCAATTCCCTATCGGGCCTGCCCTCGTGTTCCACGTATTTGAGAATACTTCTGATCAGTGCCATATCGCGTTTCATGGTTCGCCTCGAGTATAGGTTGCCGAATTATAGCCCATTCACCGATTGCGCGGTTCCAAGTCACTCGCGTCGTAGCCGGCCTGCTTCAACACCTCCTAGCAATCGGCCAGCGATATCATCGGAATGTTGTAAGTTTCAGACACCATTATGGTTGCGGTGTCCAGCGCGGCATCAGGCTTGAACCCGTCAATCTCATACCCCTCGGCCACGTAGAGGATGTATCCCCATGTGGTCTTACAGGAATCGACCATACTCGGCCTGGCCTTGGTTGGCGGTGCTTTTATTGGCGACGCTCTTGTTGCCAACTTGGGCAGGGGCGTCGCGCGTCTTTGATTCGGCTCATCAGAGACCAACAATGTGGCGCAAATGCCAAAGAGCAACGCAATGCTGATGACGATAAGGGCCAGCAGGCGCACCCTTTCCCGTCCATCCTGGTACCTCCCTTGCGGCCACCGGAGAAGCCACTTTGCTAGGTTCTGTTTACCATTTCCCTCAACCATTCGTCGGCCAGTTAGCAATCTTCAGGGGTGCGCCCGGGCTTGAGGAATTGGTTGAGGATGGTGTCTGCCAACGCGCACTGAACGAACTAACTGATGTGCCAGTCGCTTTCCGCTTGCGAGTGTACAAATCGGGCGTAATAGCGTATCTCTTTCTGTGGCTATTTCACGCCGTAATGCGCGTGCCGATGGGCCGCCCATTGACGCAGTCCATTAGGGCGCCGGGTTCCCTGCCGTCAATGATATGTGCGCTGGGCACCGCGTGGTCGGCCAGAGCGTCCAGGCAAGCGGCCAGCTTGGGGAGCATCCCGCCGCGAGCCACGCCGGAACTACGCAAAGCATCCGCGCTCCGAGCGTCCAGACGTGGGATTACCCTCCCGCCGTTGTCCATAACACCGGCCACGTCGGTCAGGAAGATGATGCGCTCCGCGCGCAGCGCGTGGGCCAACGCGCCGGCGGCGGTATCGCCGTTCACGTTCAGGGGCTGACCGGCGTGGTCGCTGCCCGGGCTTACGTCCACTGCTATCGGTGACACCATCGGGATGAAACCGGCGGCGACGATGGCATTGACCGGCGCTGGGTCAACGGCGGCAACTTCGCCCACGTAGCCAAGTTCGGGGTTGGCGACCCGTGCCTGCAGCAGGCATCCGTCCATACCGCTGATGCCGATGGTGGGCGCGCCAAGTTGCTGCATCTGGGCCGTCAATTCCTTGTTCACCAGCCCGCCCAGCACGGCCACGACTATTTCCAACGATGGCGCATCGGTCACGCGAAGCCCGTTGACGAAGTTGGGCGCGAGGTTCTGCCGCCGCATCCACTCGCTGATGACGTTGCCGCCGCCATGGACGATCACCACCGGCCTGCCGGCGGCGTGCAGTGCGACCAGGTCCTGCAGCGAGGTATCGTTGCCGCCCAGCGTACTGCCGCCGATTTTGACTACGATAGGTGGTTCGGAGAGGAGTTGGGACACGGTACTCTGCACTTGATTTGACGGGTTTCTGAACGGTTGGAGCGTCAGCTTTATGCGCTGACCCGCTGCCGGGCCGCCCGCCAACTAGCGAGGGACTTTTCGCTTTCGCCGGATGCGCGACCGGCTAGCAAACCCGTCACGCTGATGTCCTCGTCAATATCATCCCAACGTATGCCCCGGCCATCATCGAGCAACCGCCAGTTTTTCCATTCCGGCGACGCCGACTCGTGCAGCCTAGGATACCACCACAGCGGAACACTTAAGACCCGCCCATCGTGCAGTGTCACGGTCAAAAAGTCCTCTGAAACTTCAACGCCAATCGACCGACCCCCCGTGTTGCAACTTCCCCCGAAGTTCTCATTCCATCGCTCCAGAAAATTTTGTCGTTGGCTTGCGATTATCCTTTGAATGTCATTGATGTCTCTTTGCCTTAATCCTCCACTCCGGGCTAGTTCCAACGGGTCTAGCCAGAACTTGGCGATCCGGCTATCACGTTCACGTGTACATGAGGCGGCTGTCCACGGTCTCCGGAGTAGAAGAAGCGATATGGGCCATCTTGCGGGATATTCGGCATTGCGTTCTGGCCGGTGTCCGTTCAACAACTCATCTTGTGCGCCCAGTATCCCGCTACGTCGTGTAGGCGCTGTTGATGATGACGTACTGCTCGGTGAGGTCGCAGCCATAGGCGGTGGCCGCGCCGCCGGCCAGGTTCAGGCTCACCCGGAAGTCCACTTGCTCGCTGGACATCAGGGCAACCACGGCGTCGCGGTGGAAAGGTATGGGACTGCCGGCCTCCATGATGCAGACGCCGTTGACGAAGAGATCAACGTGCTCTTCCACCGCTTCGGCTCCGCTGCGGCCCAGGGCCATCATCAGACGGCCCCAGTTGGGATCAGCGCCGTACACCGCCGACTTGACCAGGTTACTGCCGGCGATGGTGAGGGCTGCTTTTCGGGCGTCGGCGTCATCCCGCGCGCCGTCCACCTGCACCGTGATGAGCTTGGTTGCGCCCTCGCCGTCACGCGCCAGCATACGGGTGAGGTTGGCGGCGACCTGCTGCAGCGCAGCGCGGAAATTGTCGGCATCCGGCGAGCGGTCGTCAATAACCGGGTTGCCGGCCTGTCCGTTGGCAAACGCCAGGAAGGTGTCGTTGGTGCTGCTGTCGCCGTCCACCGTCAGCATATTGTAGGTCTCGTCAGCCACGGTTTTCACGGTGGTTTGCAGGAAACCGGGATCTACCGCGGCGTCGGTCGCCGCGAAGGACAGCATGGTCGCCATATTGGGATGGATCATGCCCGAGCCTTTGGCCACGCCGCCGACGGTGATGGTCTGGCCGGTTGACGCCGTGAACGAAACCCCTGTTTCCTTGGGGTGAGTGTCGGTGGTCATCATGGCGCGGGCCAGCTCATGGCCCCCGTCGGCGTCCAGGGCAATCTGGGTTACGCCGGACCGGATCAGCGACATGGGCAGCTCCACGCCGATGACGCCGGTGCTGCATACCAGTACGGCCTCGGCGGTCAAACCCAACTGCTCGGCCGCCAGGCGGGTCATCTCCACGGCGTCCTTGTAGCCCTGCGGGCCGACGCAGGTGTTGGCGATGCCGGCGTTGACGATGAGCGCGGAGGCTCGCCCCCTGGCGACACGCTCCCGGTCCAGATCAACTGTCGCCGAACGGATCGCCGAGGTGGTGAACACCCCGCCGATGGAGCATGGCGTATTGGACACCAGCATCGCCAGGTCCAGCTTGTCCTCGCCTCGGGTCTTCAAACCGATGAAAACGCCGCCGGCCGAAAAGCCCTGCGGGGATGTGATCGTGCCGTCGGGGATAGGGGAAATATCTGCGCTGGCAGCCATAGTGTGAGCACTCCTGCTGACCGTGGGTAGGCTGAAAATGCCGCATAAATATACCACAACACTCTGTGGTCACATCATGCGGCGCAAAGGTCGGTTCGCCGCAACAGGTCGCGGTGAGTAGAGGTGACCGATGTGATTTCTGGCGTGGCGTACCTACGAGTACGCCTGCCACGATCGGTGGTGTAAATACGACCTGAAACACCTCCCATTATGTCGGGATTCGTGAAATCCTGTTTCAGAGCGCCATCGTTGGTGAAAAGGAGACGAGCGCCGCTTACTCTCGCCAGTGCGAGGACGTGCTTGTCATTGGATCTGGTCTCCAAAGATTGCAACTCTACCTCCGCGGCATCAACGATCGTATCAGGGACTCTTATCGCACGGCCCGCTTGTTGCCTCGCCTCAAAAAATCGTTGGAAGTTTGGATTCTGGACCAGTTCTCGAAAAAGCCGGCCGCCCGCAACAATAATCCCGCCGTTTTGCCTGCTCAACCATTCCCGGAAATATAACCCTGGCGCTGTAGGATTACCCCCAAACACCTGATGATTGACGTCGTTGTCAATGATTGCGCACATCTACAGCCAGAGAGACCTCATCATTTCGTCCGTGAAAAACTGCCGGTAACCGGGAGGAGCGTCTTTCACGTTGCCAGCCTCGTCTATTCGAATAGAGTGGATCTTCACGGCCAAATCCCCCGGCTCGAAGTAGAGGATGGAAATGTCCTCCGGCTTGAGACCAGTGGTTCCGTCGCGGACGTCCATGCGGACGCGGTCGATGATGTAGTCGCTGTGGGTCTCAATCACCAACTGCCGGCCCCCGGCAGCCACCTGGCAGAACAACGTGCCCAGCGCGGCCTGGGCCTGGGGGTGGAGGTGGACTTCCGGTTGCTGGAGGAGGAACTCCCAGGCGCTATCAATTCGGAGTAACTCGGTTAAAGTGGGCAATACTTGGCTAACTCCATAACCCATGTCTGTAAGATTCCGCCACGGTCCTTTGCGCCTCTTGCCGTATTTGCGGATGTGTATCCGAAACGGGTCGCCGTCCGATTTGCCGAATGACCTGACCGCAATTTCATCAAACAGTTCAGATGTTTTTCCAAAATCTTCCAGCCGACTTTTTAGCCACTGCCATCCGTCTGGATTACGACGTGACAGGATTGCCAGATAGCTGGGGATGTAATCGCCTTCGGCGTCGTGGGTCAGTAAAGTCGGATCATACGTGCGCCGCGGGCGGGACCGAACCGGCGAACTGGCGAAAGGCCGCGGGGCTTGGACCCTCTGGGCTCTTACAAGGGAGAAAAAACGCTGGAACGCGTCATTATCAGGGTCAGATGCCGGACGTCCCGATAGCCTCAGCACTTCCAACGGTGCCAGACCGCCGCTGAAGCTCACAGCCGCGCTTTTACCCAAATCATGCCAGGAGCCCTGTCCAATGCGGTATTGCGCACGCTGCCCCTCAATTGTCTCAGCTGTGGGCATCTGCACAGTGACGCGTGTATCAGCATAAGTGCGCACAGTAGGAAACGGTGCCGTATGCCGGTTTTCAAAAATAGTACCGAACCGTATGAAGTCATCAGGCCCCGGCAGCGGAGGACGGTACTCGAAACCGCCGGCAAAACAACCAGCCGACGCTGCCCGCCCACCCGGTCGATGAACGATATCTTCAAATGAACCCAAATCGTAGGGTTCCTCGCGGAAGTTGGGCACCACCTCCCGAAACGCCACGTCCCACAGCGCCCGTATCAGGGCCAGGAACGACGTCTTCCCCGTGCTGTTGGGGCCGACCAGCAGGGTTAGCGGCGCCAGTCGCGCCGTCTGCTCTTCGCCGCCGAAGCAGCGGTAGTTCTGGAAGGTGATGCTGTCCATGGGGTCAGTGTAGCACCTACGCTAACCCTGGTTGCGGCGTTCCTCGAAGGCGGCGGTGATGGTCTGCTCGGCGCGCCGGCTGTGCTGCGCGATGAACTGCTCCAAACGGCGGATCTCCGCGGCGGCGTCTGCGGATGTTGGCTGGCGCCCGAACTGTTGCCTGAGCTGCGCGAGGGCCTTTCGTGCCTCGTCAACCTGCTGCACCGATTCCAGTGCGGCCAGTTCGTCAGTGGCCGCTTTCTTGATAGTGAGCAGACGCCGGCGGCTCTCCTCGGCGTCCTGCAGCCGTTCCTCGACCTCGCCCATGGCGGACAGCGCCATGTCCAAGGTCGCGCGCCCGTAGATGGTCTGCCGGGGTAGCCGACGCAGCTGGGTGCGGAACTGGGTGATGGTGGCGTCCAGCGTTTCCTCTTTATGCCGGATTTCCGCCAGTGACATCCGCAGCGCCGCCATCGCCTGCCGCAGTTGCGAGTTGGGCGGGGATGACATTGTTAACCCTTGAAACCGACTTTGGGCAGCACACGCTCCAGGGCTTCCAAGACCTCGGTGATGTCTTCTTTGACAACCCAGCCCAGGTGCCCGATGCGGAAGCAGTGTCCGGTGAGCTTGCCCTGTCCGCCAGCCAGCACGATGCCTTCGTCCTCGCGCATCATCGCCATGAACCTGCCGCCGTCGATCTCCTCAGGCATCTTGATTGCCGTGACGGTGTTGGAGGCGCGGGATTCATCGTTGGCGAGGAGCTGTAGGCCCAATGCCTTGACGCCAGCGCGGCAGTATTCGGCGATCTCGGCATGGCGGTCGTACACCGATTCCAGGCCCTCGCCCAAGATGCGGTCCAGCCCTAGGCGTAGGCCATATAGCAGGGCCAAGTTGGGCGTCCACGGCGTCTGCCCGCGCACCAGGGAGCGCTCGGCCGCCATAAGGTCGAAGTAGAACCGGGGCATCTTGGCGTTCTGGTATGCTTCCCAACCGCGCTGGCTGATACTAATGAAGGCCAAGCCCGGCGGGATCATAAAGCCTTTCTGGGAGCCGGTGGCAACCAGGTCGCAGTTCCACCCGTCCACGGGCAGCGGCAGACAGCCGAGGCTGCTCACTGCGTCCACCAACAACAGCTTGTCGAAATCGCCCTTGACCAGTCGGGCGATGGATTCCAGGTCGTGGGTGACGCCGGTGGAAGTTTCGTTGTGCGTCACCAGCACCGCCTTGATGGAGGCGTCCTTTTGCAGTTCGGCGCGGATGGCGTCGGGGTCGATGGCGTCTCCCCACTCGAAATCTAGGCGGATGACGTCGGCGCCATAGCCCTCGGCTATCTGCACGAAACGGTCTCCGAAGGAACCGGCGGTGGCGGCGATAACCTTGTCGCCGGGGGACAGGGTGTTGACCACGGCGGCTTCCAGCGCGCCGGTGCCGCTGGCGGTGAGGATGTAGAGGTCGTCGGTGGTCATGAAGACCTGTTTCAACCCGTCGGTGGTGGCCTCGATCAGTTCCTTGAACTCGGGTCCCCGGTGGTTGATCATGGGCAGTGACATCTCTTCTACGATGTCGTCGGGGATAGGGGTAGGGCCGGGGGTGCGTAGGTTCTGCGGGTCAATCTTGGTCAAGGTCATCGGGAAAGCTCCTGGGCCAGACAAATCAGAATAATCAGCGCTGAAACAACGGCGGTTATTATACCAGCGATTTACGAAATCTGTCGTCAGTCACCGAAATCCGGCAACGTTCCATCCAGCCGGCCCGGTCGCGTTCATCAACCTTCATACACCGCATACGTTCTGCAAATAGGTTAGTCGAGCAGGAAATCGGACACCGTCAACGCCACGTGGGGGAACGCCTTGGGATTGATGCCGCCGTCGGCTCCAATCACCCGTCGGCTCCGGTACGCGCCATCCGCCGGGTCGTCGTAGGCTTCCACCTGGCGCGTCCGCAGGTTGACAATCCACACTTCGGGGATGCTGGCGGCAGCATAGCGGGCCAGTTTTATCTCTCGGTCGTATTCCAGGGAACTGTCGGCCACTTCTACCAGCAAAAACACGTCGGCTGGCGAAGGCCGTTCCCGATAATGTTCCGGGCGCAGTCGCAAAACCGCGATATCCGGCTGGGGCAAGCTGTCGTCATTGAGCCGTATGGAACCTTGCACCCGAACCAGGGCGTGGTCGTACAATCGGTAGGTCAGCCGGCGGTTCAGCCAGTCGGTGCTATGTTCATGGGGTTCTCCAATGGGCGGCATTACGATTATCTCTCCGTCCAACAGCTCAATGCGTTCCTCTTCGGCCAGAATGCCGGCCTCGGCCATGGCGCAGTATTCCTCCACCGTGAACTGGCGCCGGGCCGGCGCAGCCGTCTGGGTGGGCGTGACGGTAGCAGCGGTCGTAGCAATCGTGGTCATGGCGTCACCTCATGCGAGCAGGAAATCGGCCACCGTCAGCGCCACGTCGGGAAACGCACGCGGACTGATGCTGCCGTCGGCTCCAATCACCCGTCGGCTCCGGTACGCGCCATCCGCCGGGTCGTCGTAGGCTTCCACCTGCCGCGTCCTCAGGTTAACAATCCACACTTCGGGGATGCCGGCGGCGGCGTAACGGGGCAGCTTCACCTCCCGGTCGTATCCTAGTGTTATGCATCCAAAGTTAGTTGGCAAAAGCGGGCCACGTTGGCCAGGATCTGATCGGCGGTCTTGGC
This sequence comes from Dehalococcoidia bacterium, assembly GCA_965197635.1. Classification (GTDB taxonomy): domain Bacteria; phylum Chloroflexota; class Dehalococcoidia; order Lucifugimonadales; family UBA3495; genus Bin87. Next base: position 302,950 of record CBDANN010000006.1, on the reverse strand, counting down.
CCACAGAAAGGGCTTGGGGTTTTCGTTGGTAACATCCAGAAACCGGTAGATGGCGGCTTCCAGTTCCCCGCTGCTCTGATGCACCCCTCGGCGCAGTTGCTTCTCCGTAAGCAGCGCAAACCATCGCTCCACCAGGTTCAGCCAGGATGCACTGGTCGGCGTGAAGTGCAGGTGGAACCGAGGCCGCTGGGCCAACCAGTTCCGGATCAACGCCGTCTTGGGGGTGGCGTAGTTGTCCACAATCAAGTGGACGTCCAGGTCGGCGGGTACCTCCGCCGCGATGGTATCGAGGAACTTGCGGAACTCCACGGCCCGGTGGCGCCGGTGGCATTGGCCAATCACCTTACCGTTCTGGCGTCCAGCGCGGCGAACAACGACGTGGTGCCGTGACGCAGGTAATCATGAGTGCGCCGCTCCGCCGGTCCGGGGCGCATGGGCAACAGCGGCCTGGTCCGGTCCAGCGCCTGTAGCTGGGACTTCTCGTCCACGCACAGTACCAACGCCCGGTCCGGCGGGTCCAGGTAGAGATCCACAATATCGCGCACCTTCTCATCGCGCACCTTCTCGATGAAGAAAGGGTCCGACGACAGCTTGAACGCTGCGGTGCGGTGCAGCTGCAATCCAAAGGCCCGCCAGATGCGGCTGACGGTGTTGTGGCTCAGGCCGGACCGCTGGGCCATGGACCGAGTGCTCCAATGAGTGGCGTCCTTGGGCGTAGTCTCCAGCGTCAGCGTAATCACCCGCTCCACATCGTCATCGGTAACCGCTCGGGGCCGGCCGCTGCGGGGTTCGTCCGACAACCCGTCCAGCCTCTGTTCCAAGAAACGAGACCGCCATTTGCCCACCGTTTCATCGGACACCCCCAAATCGGCGCCCACGGCAATGTTGCTCCGGCCCTCGGCGCAACCCAAGACCATCTTGGCCCGCAGGGCCAGCGCTTGCGCTGTCTTCGGGCGTCGCACCCACCGCTCCAGGGCTTCCCGTTCCGCGTCGTCCAAAATCAGCGGTGGCATGGGTCGTCCGATGGCCATGATCATCCTCCCTCGGGACTGCTCACCCGGAGGATACCTCATCGCTGATACTATTACTACTAACTTCAGTTACACTACACTAGGTAGTGTTGACATTTGGACTGCGGTACAATCGCCCTATGCCGAGTATAACCATACCCTCTGACCAATGGGAGAAGATTTTGCAATTCCTGCGGGATTGCCCTGACGTGTACGTTGGCGACGCGGCTGGATGCCAGCGGTTTGTCGAGGGCGTGCTGTGGATGGATCGCTCCGGGGCGCAGTGGCGACTGCTGCCGGCCGAGTATGGCAACTGGAACACCGTCTACAAACGCTTCGCCCGCTGGTGCGACCGTGGCGTCTGGGAGCAAATGCACCAGCATTTCAGTACGGAACCGGACCTGGAGTACCTGGTCATCGACAGTACGGTGGTGCGAGCGCACCAGTGCGCTGGGGGAGTCCCCGCCAAAAGGGGGGCAATCAGCGCAAGCCCTGGGCCGCAGTCGCGGCGGGTTCAGCACGAAGGTTCACGTGGCCGTGGACGGACTGGGCAACCCCCTGCGGTTCACGTTGACGCCGGGACAGCAGCATGACATCACCTAGGCGGCGGCCCTGCCCACCGGCTACCGGAGCGAGTACGTAATCGCGGACCAAGGATATGACGCACGGAGCTTCATCGACCATTTGGCGGAAGCGGGCATGGTGGCAGTGATCCCCGCCCGGGCCAACCGCAAGGCGCCGCGGGATTACGACCGGCATTTGTACCGAGAACGCCACGTGGTAGAGTGTTTCATCGCGAAGATGAAGCACTACCGCCGGGTATTTTCCAGGTTTGACAAATTGGCCAGCCGATACCTGGGCTTTCTGCAATTCGCTGCCGTCCTCATCTGGCTACGATGAAATGTCAACACTGCCTAGTATTACAACGACAGTTTAGGTAGGGATACTGGTGGTGGCGCGACCGGCGGCGCGGCGTTTCGCATGGGAGCATCTGGCCCGTTCGTTGCGCAGTTGGACGTCTGCCAGCCATCGCAGCAACTCCGGCGGCCCAAACCGCTCCCGCGGCAGCAGCTCACGCACTACTCGGTACACCTGGGGCCGCGTGATCCGGGGCATCTTTTCCCCCCAATCCTGCTGCCGGGTCAGCAGGAAGGCGCCCGCCAGCAGGCACATGGCAATGTGATGATGCCAGCCGGCCCAAGTGCGGGTCTCGTACTCATCCAATCCCACGTCGCTCTGCTCGGTCTCGAACTCGGTTGCAATGCGCCACCCGGAGCCGCCCACATGGGCCAGGGTTTCCAAGGGGGTGTCCTCGGGAGCGTTGGACCGGTAGTAGCGGGGTTCGCCGCCGTCCAGGTTCTGGCGGTAGATTGCCCAGAGGACTTCGCCGGGTTTGCGCTGCCGCGTTACCCGCACCCGCTTGGCGCTGTAACGGTAGGTGCGCGGCCCCTGGCGGCCCATCGCGATGGTTATCTCCCGCCAGGCTGCTGCTGGCAACGCCGCGCCGCGCTCCGCCATGGTCTGCCGATCCGCCCGCCGCAACCTGGGTTTGCGGGGACGCCCGTTGCCCTGATTGGGCGGGTTGGTCCAGGTGGGTTCCAACGGCCACACCGTCAGATCCGGCCGCACGTCCAGCACCTACTGCATTCCCGCCGCCGAAATTCCCTCCCGCAGCGTGGGCGATATCCCGAAAGCCGAGTCCCCAGCCACCCACTGCGCCTTGAGGTAGCCACGGGCCTGGGCCCGCTCCAGCATCTCCAGCGCCAGCTCCGTCTTGCTCCGGTACTCCCGCCGCGCTTCCGGCACCCCCGCCGCCGCACAACGCTCCACATCCGATGTCCATTCCTGGGGCAGATACAGGCGCTGGTCCACCAGCGCCCGACCCCTGGGCACCACATGGGCCAGAAACAACCCAGCCTGGCAGCTGGCGATCTTCCCCAACGCTCCACAGTACTGTCTGATTACTCCCACCGACTTCACCCCCGGCTTGGGAAAGTCGCTGCCGTCCAACACCCACACCGCCGGCGGGTCCTCCAATCTGGAACCCAGATACTCCTGCAGCCGACCCATCACACTCTCATCATCCCAGGGCGATGCGGTGAGGAAGCGCGGCAGCGCCCGGGCCGATGCCGGAACCGTCTCCGCCAGGTTTTCGGCGTTGCACCGCTCCTGGGACTGCACCAGCAGGCCCGGCAGGTAATGACGGCTGTGCTCCCGCGACTCCTTGCGCCCAAAGACCGGCGCAAAGTAGGCCTGAAAGTCCTGAAAGGCCTCGTACACCCGCTCAAGGTCTGCCGCATCCATCGCTCTGCCCCACCTCCCTAAGCCTGCGCTAACTCGCCAACAATCCTACCATAGCAACTGTCGTTGTAATACTAGGGAAGTGTCGGACACTTCTACCAGCAGGAGCACGTCGGCTGGTGTGGGCCGTTCCCGGTGATAATCATCGCGCAGTCTCACGATGGCGATGTCCGGTTCGGGCAAACCGTAGTCATTCAGCCGTACCGAGTTCTGCACCCGTACTCTGGCACGACCACGCAGTCGGTAATTCAGGTCTCCGCCCAGTCTGTCCGTGCCGTCTTCGTGGGGAGCTCCAATGGGTGGCATGACGATTATCTCTCCGTCCAGCAGCTCGATTCGCTCGTCTTCCGCCAAGATTCCGGCCTCGGCCATGGCGCAGTATTCCTCCACCGTGAACCGGCGCCTGGCCGGTGCAGCCGTCTGGGTGGGCAGGGCAGTCGTCGTCATGGCGCAGCCTCCTGGCTAAATCTACAGGTTCCCGGCTAACTGGTTGATTACCAACCCGGTGGGCAGCTTGGGATAGAAGAAGGTGGACTTGGGCGGCAGCCGATTGCCGGCGCTGACGATTTGACGGAATGGTTCCAGCGGGAAAGGTTTTAGCAGGATGGCCGCCTGCTGTGCCCCCAAGTTGACCTGCTGGGTGATGACATCGTGATCGGGGCTGTAGTCAACGTGCTGAGCCATCCCGTCCCCCAGGACCGGCGCCAACACCCGCTCCTGCAACACCCACGCTTCAGATACGGCGAGTGGACCCCAGGCGGCCCAATCTACTCCCGATTTCAACGTGTGAATTGTCGGCGGCGAATCCGACCAAAAAACGGCGAAGCAATGGGCGCTTTCGCCGGCACGGGCGACCTCATCCGCCGCCGCCTGCGGGGTGATGTCGGGGTTGAGGGCGCGAGAGTCGAACACCTCGTCCATTTTGGAACGCACGTCTGCAAGTTGTTCCATAGACAATCCACCCATCACGCGGTGGTAGGGCAGCAGCAACAGCCCAGGGTCGTCGAATTCAATGAGCGTCATCATCACGTAGTTGCTGGCGGCCTGGTTGTCCGCCTGCCGGCTGTCAGGCTGGTTGCGGCGGTAACGCAGGGCGGCTTCATAACGGTGGTGCCCATCCGCCAGAAACACCGCCCGGTCAGCGAAGGCTTCCGTGATGGCGGATTGCGTTGCAGCATCGGCGATGCGCCACAGTTGCGCGTCGCCGCCGGCCGGCGTCACGGCGGAAACGTCCGGGGAGTTGGCGACAATGCTGTCAAAAATTCGGTGCAGGACACCCTCAGCGTCCCGGTACAGTGACATTATCGGGCTGAACTGGGCCTGGCAGGCGTCCAGCAAGGCCACGCGATCTAGGACGGCTGGCTCCCGGGTAAACTCGTGGGGCAATACTGCGCCGGCGTCGTAGTCCTCCACCAGTACGTCGGTGAAGAGGCCCAGATGCCGGTAACGCCGGCCGGCGAGGTTGTAGGTATGCCGCATCAGATAGAAGCAGGGTGTTTCGTCGCGGTCGAGAACGCCGTCGGCTAGCCAGCGTTCAAATAAACCCGCGGCCTGCCGGTAGCCGGCCTGGGGATCAACCGGATCGGGTTGTTCGCCGCCCTCAAGATGGACAGCGTTGTAGGAACTGCGCTGCTGGAGTTGCGACTTAAGGTCCGGGCCGATCATATCGTAGGGTGGACAGATTACTGAGGACAGACTGCCCACCGCGTCGGGATTGAAGCGGCAGCCGCGAAAAGGTTTGATGGTGGCCATGGGTATTGCGCTCCGATGATGTGATGCGTGCTCATGATAGCATTTTGGATCTGCGCTCCCACTCCTGCAACGACACAGAACACAGGGCGGGACGGCTCGGATGGGAGAGCAGTCCCGAAAGGAAGGGGAAGCGCGGGTACTAGCGCACTTGCACTCTACCGGGTCTGTTGCAAAAGCAGCAGTTAGCCACCTTCGACGAGACCCTATCCCGCATAACCCGTGGTATGCACAGTCTGTCATCGCGGGGTGCGTAGCGACGCGGTGACCCCGCGGTGTCCGGGACACCTGGGTTTGGCGCAACTAGTGTACTGTATCCATAGTTCGTCGCATTAGAATGAAGCTTTCTAAAGGGACAGGAAACCAGTTTCCTGCTTGAAGCAGAGTGGCACAAAGACACAAGCCGCCATTTTATTTCCGATGAACTACGGATACACCACACTAGGTGGTCGTGCTGCCTTCCTGATGGCAGGTACAGGCATCCAGCGATGCGACCACCATCAGTAAACCACTTGCTCGCCTACCAATTGGACCAGGCTGGCTTCGTCAATGCCCAGCAATTCGCGCAGCACGTAGTCGTTATGCTGACCCAGCGTCGGGGCGGGTGTGCGCACACCTCCCGGGGTGTCGCTGAAATGCCAGGGTACTCCGTAGAGCATTTCAGCCCCGACGTGGGGATGATCGATCTCCACGTAGGTTTCGCGGGCGTTCAGGTGAGGATCTGCAAACTGGTCGGCGATGTTCATCACCGGCATAGCGGCCACGCCGGCTGCTTGCAACCGCTCCATGACCTGCTCGGGCGTCAAGGCGAGCGTCCAGGCGGAGACGATTTCGTCAAGGGCGCGGCGGTTCCGCCATCGGGATGGTTTGTCGGCGAAACTGGGGTCTGCTGATAGGGCCGCGTCGTCGATGACTCTGGTGAGAGCCTCCCATTCGGTTTCGGTGCGGACCGCGATGGCGACCCAGGAATCTTCTCCGGCGCATGGGTAGTTGTTGTGGGGCGCAAAGTCGGGGTCGTCGTTGCCGGGCGGCTCGGGGTTAACGCCAGTCATCTGGTACTCCAGCATTGGCGTTCCCAGCAGCGCGGTGGTGCCTTCCAGGTGAGCGGCCTCCACGTACTGCCCCCGGCCGGTGCGGTTCCGGTGGCGCAAGGCAGCCACCACACCCAGGGCAGCGCACAAGGCGGCGACCGTATCGCTCCACGCGGCTTGCAGCTCACCTACCAGAGGTTCGCCGTCATCCGGCGGATAACCCACCAGGCTCATCATGCCGGACATAGCCTGGATGATGGGGGCATAGGCAACCATATCACGGAGGGCCCCGGTGTCTCCAAAAGCGGGCATGGCGGCCACGATGATGTCCGGCTTGACCCGGCGCAGGCTGGCGAAATCCATACCCAGGCGTTCCAGCACGCCGGGGGAGAAATTCGCCAGTACCACGTCGCTGACGGCTGCCAAACGTCGCAGCATGGCTCGACCGGCGTCGGTGCGCAGATTGAGGGTTACGCTCAGCTTGTTGCGGTTGAGTCCGTGAAAGACCGGTTGCAACTCCGGCCACAGCCCACGGTCCCCGCCGGCCAGGTCCTCTCCGACCATGGGCCGGCCCAGACGCATTCCGTCCATGCGAGCGTGGCTCTCCACCTTGATCACCTCTGCGCCCATATCGGCCAGCAACTGGCCGGCCATCGGACCGGCCCAGGCGCTGCCCAGGTCAACGACCCGAACGTTGTGGAGGGGTGGTTGGGTCATTTGCCAGAGGCGGAAACGCGGGAAGCCGCATCAAGCAACTCGTCGTTGTGCTGTCCCAGCAGCGGCGCCGGGCGCACGATGCGGCAGGGTGCGCTGTGGAGCCTGACGGGCGCACCTGGATAGCGGAAGCCGCCGGCCTGTGGGTGGTCGGCGTCGCGGAACCATTGGCGTTGCTGGAGGTGGGAAGATTCCAGCATCTCGTCGATGGTGAGCACCGGGGCGCAGGGGATGCGGTTTTCCAGGCATAGCTGCAGGATTTCCGCCTTATCGTGTTCCATGAACCAGGGGGCGATCAGGTTTTCTGCCTCTTCGGGATACTGGTCGCTCATCGCCCGGCGGTCACGGTAGCGGGGATTATCTATCCAGTCGGGATCGCCCAGCAAGTTCAGGAACCGCTGGTACTGTTCCATCTGCGGAGCGTCGATGCAGACGTACCCATCGCGGCAGGGCAGCACGCAGTTGGGGAAGAGACCGAGGCGCATCCGGTTGCCGGAACGGGAGCCGGCGATGCCCCGGTAGATAAAGGTGGGCAGGTGGTAGCCGGTGAGCAGGGTCGCGATGACGCCCGAATCAGACACGTCGATGTATTGTCCTTCCCCGGATGCGTTGGCGGATTCGCGGGCCAACAGGGCGACCACGGCGGCGAAGGCTCCTCCCAAACCGGCCAGGTAGGACGCCTGTTGGCCGGGGGTAGTCAGCGGCTCCCGGTGGGTGTGGCCGGTGCCGAAGCTCATGCCGCTGAGCGCGTTGACCTGCAGGTCATAGCCGGCAAATTCGCGGTAGTCTCCGGTGCGTCCGTAAGGCGAGATTGAAATGGTAATCAGGTTGGGGTGCCGCTGCCGCAATTGCTCGGCGACAATGCCGGCGTCGCCGAGGGCGGCGTAGGGCTGGTTCTCGACGAAGATGTCGGCAGTGTCCAGCAATGCGTGGAGTTGATCAATGCCGGAAGCGCGGGAAGTATCCAAAGTTATGCCGCGTTTGCCCAAGTTAGCGAACAGGAACAGCCCACTGCGTTCGGGATGCGGTTCCCCGCCGGGGAACGGGCCCAGACGACGGGCGTGGTCACCGTTAGGTGGTTCTACCTTGATGACCTCCGCGCCCAGTTCGGCCAGCAACTTGGCGCAGAAGGGCCCGGAAACCATCTCACCCCACTCAACGACGCGGACGCCCTCCAAGGGGGCGGAGGGCATGGCATTGCGGGACGGAGTCGACGTCTCTGGCTGCGGCATGGAGCGAGCATCTTCTGGCAATGCAATTGCAAGGCGTGGGTCGGCAGCAGTATAGGTCCGGTATTGACAGGGGCGCAAGGACGGTGGCTGCGCCGTCGGGATTCCCGCTGCCTACGAGTGACTGGTAACGTTCTTGCACTTGCGATGGCGATTTGATTGAGCGTGGGGCGAGTATAACGCGGTCTTATCATTGACAATTATACGTTTCGGCAATATTTTGTATCATCAATTGTCCTATTGGCTGAGATGGGCAAGATTGCCATTGAAATTGCCCAGTCGGAGACGAAGGTGATGAGCACACAACAAGACCTGCAACAGGAAGTTGACCATCTCGCCGCAGAGTTGGCAGAGCGCGATAGGGAGTTGGCCGCGCTGCGAGACGGGGCTCACTTGGACATGATCGCCGACCGAGCGCCCATTGTCCGCCTCGAAAATCAGGAAGTGTTTAATGCGTATGCAGCGGAGTCGTTCGAAGAGACCTTGCGTGTCATGGGCTTTCGAGCGCGCCAAATGCTGGGGGCCCATCAGTCGGCCATCAGTTACGTCCCTGATGGCGATTTCAGGGCGGCCGTTCATATCGCATCTTTATCTGATAAGTACGCGCACTATCGGGCCTACGATGTGATGCCCACGGGTGAGGGGATCTGGGGGCTTATTGTGAAGGATCGCGCGCCGGTGCGAATGGCCGAGCAGGAACTCTATTCGCACCCACAGTTCAGGAATTTCAGCGACCTCAAAACCACGCAGGGCCTCGAACACCCTCCCATGCCGGGGTGGCTCGCGGTACCCGTTCTACGTAAGGGCGGAGGGCTCATCGGGGTGCTCCAGCTGAGCGATAAGTTTGAAGGAGAATTCACCGAAGATGATCAAGAGCAACTGGTAAAGCTGGCCACTTTGTACGGGCCGATCTTTGAGCTTCAATACGTCAACGATGATCTGCAACGGCAAGCCGCCTCACTGAGGCAAGCCACGCTGGAACTGCAGCGTTCCAACGCCGAACTGGAACAATTCGCGTACGTGGCGTCCCACGACCTGCAGGAACCTCTGCGGATGGTCACCAGCTATCTGCAGTTGCTGGAACGCCGCTACAAGGCGAAGTTGGATCAAGATGCGGAAGAGTTCATCGGGTTCGCGGTGGACGGCGCATCCCGGATGCAGACGCTGATCCAAGACTTGTTGACCTATTCTCGCGTGGGCACCCGGGGGGTCGCCTTTGACCCCACGGATTGCGACGAGGTGCTGGGTCGGGTCTTGGCGAACCTGGAGGTGGCGATCGAGGAAAGCGGGACGGAGATAAACCAGGGGGAGCTGCCCAACATAGCAGTTGACGCTTCCCAGTTGTCTCAATTGCTGCAAAATCTGATTGGGAACGCGATCAAGTTCAGGGGGGACGATCCCCCGCGCATCCGTGTCGAAGCCGAACGACGGGAAGAGGATTGGTTATTCTCGGTTCGCGACAACGGCATCGGAATTGACCCCCGGCATGGGGAGCGCATTTTCCAGGTGTTCCAACGGCTCCACGGTATCGGACAGTACCGAGGAACCGGCATTGGCCTGGCAGTCTGCAAAAAAATTGTGGAACGACACCAGGGAGCGATCTGGGTGGAGTCTCAGGAGGGCGCCGGTTCGACTTTTTACTTCACGATTCCAGATCATCTCGCCTCGCTTTCGGGGTAGCAACAGGCCATGGCGCACCGGGGGCGAGTTACCCTAACGCCTCAGAGTCAAATCACGTCTCTAATCAAAGCCCAGAAGCGCCGAGCAGGAGGTGACACAAATGACGGCAACACCCCCACGACGCCGGCCGGTAGAGATTCTCCTGGTGGAGGATAACCCGGGCGACGTGAGGCTTACGCGGGAAGCCTTCGCAGACACCGGAATCGGCAACCACTTGTCAGTAGTTGGAGACGGAGAAGAAGCCATGGCCTTCCTCAGACGGGAGGGCGCTTACTCTGCCGCCCCGCGCCCCGACATCATCCTGCTGGATCTGAATCTGCCTCGCAAAAGTGGGCGAGAAGTGCTGGAAGAGGTGAAGACCGATCCGAAACTGCTTTCAATCCCGATCGTGGTAATGACCACGTCGGAGGCCGAGGGGGATATCCTCAATTCGTACTACCACCACGCCAACGCTTATGTTACCAAGCCGGTGGACCTGGATTGTTTTATCGACGTGGTCAGCAAGATTGAAGGGTTCTGGCTCACCATCGTAAAGCTTCCGCCGGACTGATTTCCCTCTGGAGTATCCGTTCAGTTCGACCAGTGACGCGCAAGTCAGCGTATTTACCACGCCGGCCCCGAACTACCATGCCCGAACTACAATGAAGGAGGTAGAGTGCCATGACTACACGCTCCCCGGAAAGCCCCATCGAGGTACTCCTTGTCGAGGATAACCCTGCAGACGTCAGGCTGACCGAAGAGATCCTGAAAGACTCAGACTACGCCATGAACCTCTCGGTTGTGGAAGATGGAGAGGCAGCCATGACGTACCTCCGCCGTCAGGGTGAGTACGCATATACTCCCCGGCCCGATTTGGTGCTGCTGGACCTGAACTTGCCAATAAAGAGCGGCCAGGAAGTCCTTGCCGAGATAAACGAGGACTCCAATTTGCGAAACATCCCGGTAATGATTCTGACCGGAACCGAGGCGGAGCAGAGCCTGCTCTATTCATACAACATTCCGCCATCGAGGTTCTGTCGAAAACCGATCGACGTGCCTCGGTTTGACTCCGTGGTCTCGCAGCTTGACGTCCTCAGCGAACGGCCCCTGGTGATGAGAACCCCCGCGGCCGCTCAGTCGGGAGCCAGGCCAGCCGGGGGCCGGAAGTGGTGGTGGCCCTTCGGGCGCTAAGAGTTCGTTCGGGCCCAGCGCCGGCCTGTTTTTGTCTTACCGTGACACCATCATGCCCCGGCAATCGGACGACCGGGGCATGATCTCACCTCTGTAGGAGACTGTTTCCGTTAGCCAATCGGCCGGCTGGTCACCTCCCGGTCCACCTTGCGGGCGATCCACTGTCCGCCGCCGACGGGGGCGGTGAGTTGGCCGTTCTCCACGGCTACAGCGCCGCGCATGATAGTCATTACGGGCCAACCCTCAATCTCGAAGTCTTCCCAAATGCTGTAGTCGCTGATGTGGAAGTCGTCCATGGTGAGCCGCTTCTTGATGGACGGGTCGATGAGGGTGATGTCGGCGTCACTGCCGGGGGCCAGGACGCCCTTGCGCGGATAAAGGCCAAAGATGCGGGCAGCGTTGGCGGAGGTCACGTCCACGAAGCGTTGCAGGGACATTCCACGCTTGGAAACGCCCTCGCTGTAGGTGATCCCCACGCGGGTTTCGGCCCCGTTGTGGCCGCCGGTAACGTCGCGGATCGTCTTGCCGGCAATCTTCAGGTTCCAGTCGGTGCAGTACTCGTCGGTGGCCATGGTGTGCAGGCCGCCCCAGGCGATGCCCTTCCACAGCATGGCGGCGTCTTCCGGCGACTTGAGAGACGGGTAGGTGTGATACTTCATCCCGTTCTCTTCTTTGTAGTTGTTGGCGTTGAAGCAGGCGTAGTTGTGCAGGGTTTCGCCGTAAGCCGGCACGCCCCGGTTGCGAGCCTCGCCGATGGCGTTGATGCCCTCGCGGGCGCTGACGTGGACGAAATAAACCGGTGCGCCGGTCCATTCGGCAACCCGCAGCACGCGCCGGAAGGACACGTCTTCGGACTCGTTGCTGTGGACGAGGGGCATATTCCACCACTCGTTGCGCTCCTCGCGCTGGAGCTTTTCGTACATATACTGCACCATGTCGTCGTCCTCGGAATGGACGAGGAGCATGGCGTCGTTGCGCTGGATGACCTCCATCAGGTCGTGGAGATGGCCCATGCCGACCTTGCGCGGTTCGCCGGACATCTCGGGCGGTCGGATGTTGGTGGTGAAAATCTTGACGCTGGACCAGCCGCCCTCGATGTACTCGTGCAGCGATTCCAGGGTGCGCTGAGGGATCTCGCCCAGCAACATCAGGTGGTGGGCGTAGTCGGCGTAGGAGTTGCCGCGCCAGGAGTTGTTGCGTTCCTGGATGGCCTCGTCGATGGTGTTGCCCGGATGGTGGATGGCGAAATCCAGCAGGGTGGTGGTGCCGCCGAAGAGGGCGGCGCGGCTGACCTGCTCCGGCGGAGCAGTGCGCAGGTTGCCCGGCCCCATAATTGGCGCGTCGATATGGGCGTGGGGTTCGATGCCTCCGGGCACGACGATCTTGCCCGTGGCGTCAATGACCCGCCCAACGTCGTCGGTCATGGCATTAGGCGAGGTAATGGCGACGATCTTTTCGCCCTGGATGCAAACGTCCCAATCGCCGACGCCCCAGGGCGTGACGACCTGTCCGCCGCGAATAATCAAGTCCAGCATATTGAAGGTTCCTCCGAATTCGGCGTCGGCCGGTACGCTGGTGCGCACGACAGCGTCGCCGGTTGGATGGGCGCAGTATAGCGTAAATCCGCTGGATTCCGGCAAATGCCGCCAGTGTCTCCAACGTGTGAGATTGGGGGTAATGATGCACTCAATAACGGATTACAATGCTTGATGAAAAAGCAGGGTCACCGACGGGAGGTATAGTCCATGGGATTCAAGCTGGTAATCTGCCCACCAAACTACCAGGATCATTGGCCGGAGCGGTTGCGCGAGGAAATACCCGACATTGACGTTCAGGTGTGCCCCACGGTGGGCGAGGCTATGGAGGTGATCGGAGACGCCGACGCGGCCTTCGGCGACATTGTGCCGGAACTGCTGGAACGGGGGCGCAACCTCAAGTGGATTGCCTGTCCGCAGGCCGGGCCACGCGCCGGATATTACCACCGGTCGCTGATCGAAAGCGACGTGGTGGTCACCAACACCCGGGAGATTTACAACGACCACATCAGCGCGCACATCATGTCGCTGCTGCTGGGCTTTGCCCGAGGGTTGCAGGTGTACATCCCGCAACAAGTGGCCGGCGTCTGGCAGCAGGGTTACCCGACCATCTATCTACCAGAAGCCACTGCAGTAGTCGTTGGCGTGGGAGGCATCGGCGGCGAAACAGCCCGGCTGTGCGCCGAGTTCGGGATGACCGTGCTGGCAGTGGACCCGAGACTGCCGGAGCTTACACAAGGAGTCGCCGAGCTGCACCGGCCCGATGATTTGTTGAACGTGCTGCCGCGGGGAGACTTCGTGATCGTAACCGTGCCCGAGACTCCTGAGACTCAGGGCATGTTCCGCGCCGAGCAGTTTCAGGCGATGAAGCCCAGCGGTTTTTTCATCAACATCGGCCGGGGAGCGACCGTCATCCTGGACGACCTGGTGGAAGCGCTGCGGTCTGGAGAGATCGGCGGCGCGGGCCTGGACGTGTTCCAGATTGAGCCGTTGCCGGCCGGTCATCCGCTGTGGAGCATGTCCAACGTGCTCATCACGCCTCACGTTGCCGGCAACGGACCGTATCTCGATGACCGACGCACCGAGCTCTTCATCGACAACTGCAAACGGTTCAACGAGGGCCGAGATTTGCGCAACGTGGTGGATAAGACCAACTGGTTCTGACCCGAGCGCACCAAAACTTCAAGCGCCTTCGTCCACATGGGGCGAAGGCGCTCGACCGTTGGGTCAATGACTGGGTGTTAGTTCGGGAACCACATCACCGAGGAGATTTCGCTGAACTCCCGGTCGAATTTGTCCCACGACGCGCCGGCATCATCCGACTGGTAGAGGTAGCCGTAGCGGCTGCCGGCCAGCAGGAAGTCCGGATTCTGGGGCTGTGAGTTGACCACCCACATCGCGGTGTTTGGTTCAACCGGAAGAGGCAGGCTATTCCAGGTTGCCCCGGCGTCGGTGGAGCGCATCACGACTCCCCTGGATCCGGGAGTGGTGTCGCCGAAGGTGGTGAAAATGGTCTGAGGGTCGTCGGCCTTCACCTTGATGCCGCGGGGATAGCCCAGCGGGAAGTTCTGCCGGACATCGAGGTTCCGCCAGGAGTCCCCGTCGTCGTCGCTGAGGAACACGTCGTCGTTGACCATCACCACCACCCGGTGGGGCGGGCCGGAGGTTACGGTAACGTTGTGGATGTCCATGTTGGGGATGTCCTGGTGCGGCACGGTCTCCCAGGTGTCGCCGCCGTCAGAGCTGTGGCGCAGGCCGTCCACCTCAATGCCAACCCACACGCTGTTGCCGTTGGTGGGGTCAATGGCGATGCCGGTCACCCGGGGCACGCCCACGGCGGGGCACTCGGCGGCGACCTCCACCGGGCGCAGTTCCCAAGTCGCGCCGCCGTCTCGTGTGCGATAGATCCGGCAGGGGTGGGGTGTGCCCGTGCCCGCGAAGCCGACCTGCGGGTTGGACGGGTCGAAGGCGATGGCCCAGACCGCGGCGCCGTTCATAGGCGTGTCGATGCTATGCCAACTGTCGCCGTTGTCATCGCTTCGGATGATGCCCCGGTCACAGCCGGCGAGGACGCCGGACTCGCTGCCGGGGATGGGGGTGAGGCAGCGCACCACGGCATCGGAGTGGATGCCCTGGGTTATGCCCACGCGCCGCCAGGACTGGCCGCTGTCGGTGCTGCGCATCACGCCCTGCCCGGCGGTGCCGACCAAAATAGTGATTCCGTCTGCCATGGTAAAGCCTCCTGGTATGTTTAGTTGAACGCCAATTCTCCGTGATGGTCGCGGCCGTGACCCTCGTTGTTGACCAGCAATGTGCTGATAGTCAGTGGCGAAACGGCAAAGTGTTCGGCGACCTGCTCCTGATTTTCCGGGGAGTAGTCGTCCTCCAGCATAGCGCGCACCGTCTCCCAGGGGCTAAGCAGTTCTGCGGCGAAGGCGCGTTGGGCTTTCTGGCGGTAGCTGTACGATCGGGTTGCGGGAGACAGCGGTTCGGCAGGAGTGAACGCACTGTCACTGAACAGCCGATCGCCAATTAACCGCGCTACGTCAAAGCGCCGGCCGGTGTTTCGCCGTGGCCTGAGTGCAATTCGAGGAGAGTTTTGCGTCGGGCGAAACACCCACGACAAGCTGTTGGAGCATTGGCCTGATGTTAGAGCGCTGGCAGACATGCCGGCCAGGTCGGCTAGACGGGAGTCGGTGACAGGTTGGTCAGACAGGCCGGCTTGTTGACGAACGGCATTCGCTGCGGTGACACCCATGCGCCAAGCTGCTGCCTGACCCCACTGTATTCCCAGTGGGTAGTCCAGACGTAAGGCATCGTTGGTGTTCATATCGAAACCTACTAATGCGGTGGTATCGGTAATGTGCTGGGCGGACAGCATACTTTCAGTGGCACCGGTAGCCAGTTCATCCAATGCGTTCTCGCCCAACCGCTGGACGTCTTTAATCCAACTTTCGATAAGTGCTTCATCCGTTTCGTCCGGTTCAAAGCCCATCAGGGCTTCAATTCGTCTGAAGCGGGCAACCTCCCGGTCATTGCGCTCGGTGCTTAGGTCGTTCCACAACGTTTGCAAGTTGGTCATGGTGATACCGGCGTCAGCCAGCCGTCGCAGAACTAAGTCAACGAATTGGTCAACAGCGTTCTCCAGCTCCATTGCCGGTACAGTGATCGGTGGCGCCCCGATATATGCAAAAAGCGGGGTGTCCTGCTCGTGCGAACGCTCTGAGATCAAATCGCACTGGAACCCGTCGCAAGAAATCGTGATGTTTGGCCACAGATAACCCTCACCGATGTCAGCCATACGGTGAGCCAGGTCCCACTCAAAAGAGGAAGGCTTGTCGACCGACGAACGCGGTTCCCAGCGCAACCGCCACCAGTTCCAGACCAACCACTCCGCAAAATGGTAACCGGATACGTATGGGCCGGGCTGGTAATTGCGCCTGCCGTCATAGGCATCGACCAAGGCAGCTAGCATTTGGTCACCGGCTGCAATTTCCAGCCGACCAAAAGCGGCCCTCTCGTAATCTGGACCTTCGCCCAGCAATTCCGGAGTCAAGCCAATCTGCAGGTTGGTTGTGGTCATTGATTCCGTTCTCTCCACTCTCGGATGATGTACCTGCGTATCCGTTGGTCCCGGTACAACCGGTATCCATGATAGCTGGAGCCGTCATCACCGAGTTTTGCCTCGTAGGCCTCGCCAGCGTGGTCAACAGCCTAGACAAACTTGGGCAGGTGTCCGTTCTCGAGATAGCCACTCACCATCCCAGATTGCACGCTAGCGCGAAATAGTTCATTGGCTTCTCGCAAACCTATCGTGCGCAAGTCGTCGCAGACTGATTTGTGAGGGCGTGGATTCACGGGCGGACTGAAGCCATAATCGCCTGGCCTCCTTTTGTGGTGAGGACTACCGACATAGCTCGCTTTATCCAGATTTGACAGGGTTTCCCTGCTGATGGTTCCCGAAGGGGCCACTCTGCGTTTTGGATCGTTGGGTTGACCTTTACGGCTTGGCATACGTGAATCTCTAGGGTGTGCAACGATACGTATGCTACCACACCGCAATGCGTGGCAGCAGTATGCCCAAGCCGCGAATTGGCTCCGCTAGGTC
Organism: Dehalococcoidia bacterium; assembly: GCA_965197635.1. Classification (GTDB taxonomy): domain Bacteria; phylum Chloroflexota; class Dehalococcoidia; order Lucifugimonadales; family UBA3495; genus Bin87. Next base: position 286,423 of record CBDANN010000006.1, on the reverse strand, counting down.
AGTCGCCGTCGCCCGAACCGGGAGCGGGAGCGGGAGCGGGGGAACCGCCTGGGGCAGTGGGTGTGGCGGACGCGGGAGCCGCCGGAGCCCCGCCGGTGCGGAACTCGGGTGGCAACTGCTCCTCCCAGTCGGGCACTTGGTGTTGGTGGGTGGTGGGCAGGCACAGGATGGCGATGACGCCGCCCAGGCTCATCACGAAGGACAACAGAATAGTCCAGCAGTAGGGGTTGTCGAAAATCACCGGGAACCCCAGCTCGGTTACACCGATGAACAGCCCACTGCCCAACAGCGCCCCGCTGGCCATGCCCGCGCCGGCTCCCATCATCTGGAAACCGTAGGCGCTGCCAATGGGAGCCCTGCCGTAGTACTGGCGGTTGATGATGGGGAAGGCGGACATCTCGCCGCCGAAGCCGATGCCGAACAATACGGCGAAGAGGTAGAACATCCAAAGTTCGTTGGCGAACAGCAGGATCAGCACGGGGACGAATTGTAGGGTGAAGCAAGCGGCCATCACCCACTTGCTGCCGAACAGGTCGGCTGCGATAGGAGCGGCAAATCGGGTTATGGTGCTGGTCAGGTGCATGGTGCCCGCGATGCTGATGCCGATGGCCGAGGCCCCGACCAGGGCTTTGTCCACCCCTTGGTACCCGCCCTCCGGGCGCAATAGGTCCACCACCATAACCTGAAGGAACATGATGATGATGGCATGGCCGGCGCATCCCCAATAGTGGATGCCGACCAGGTTCCAGAAGGTGGGAGTTTTGCGCGCCTGGCGCAGGAATACCCGGGCCCGCTCCTTGGCTCCCCTTCCCGTTGTAGGAGCGGCACGTAGCGGCTCGTTGGGGTCGGCGCCCAACTGCCGCATTCCCACGTCTTCCGGAGAGTTGTAGAACAGGCGGGTGAGCAACAGAAGAACCACGCCGCCAACGATGCCGGAGATCCAAAAGGACATCCTGATCCCGATGCTGTCGGCGCTGAAAATTGGGAAAGCTTCGGCCCATTGCTGCCCTTGTCCCAGGGAGAAGAAGGCTACCAAACCCACCATGATGGCCGGTACAATCACCGGCCCAACCCCTTGGGAAGACTGGAGCAACCCCATGCCCAATCCCAAGTGGCGGCGGAACCAGGATGTTACAGACACGGTGAGAGGCACCTGGAATATTCCCATGGAGGCACTGAGCATGACTCCGAAGAACAGATAGAGATGCCAGAGCTCGGTCATGAAGCCAGCGAGGATCATGCTGACGATGTACAGAGATGCGCCCAACGTCAGGGTAAAGCGGGCTCCGTATCGATCACCCAGCCATCCGGACAGCGGGCCGAACATACCGGATACCACCCATTGCAGCGAGAATGCGAACAGGATAAGACCCTGGCTCCAGCCGAAGACCTCGGCGATAATGGGAACCAGCGCCGGAAAAGACATACGGAACGACGACGATACCAGTCGCATCAACGCCGTGATAAAGACAATTACCCAAGCGTAATGGATGCGATACCCGGCGAGCGCAAACTCCGCGGGCTTAAAGTTGACTGAGGCCATGGCACCCTCCGCGAATGCCGCAGTATGCTCCCGATGTCAACGGCATGTCAAGGAAATCGCTGCCTTACTATCATCAACTGCTATAATACAGCTACGATTCGTACTCAAGCCAACCGGAGCGCCGGGAACCCGGCAAATATGTCGCAGCAACGTACCAATACGCTGGTATTTCCCGTGGCCGGGATGACGTGCGCCGCATGTGTTTACCACGTCAGCGAGGCCCTGCGTTCGGTTGATGGCGTGGCCGACGTCAGCGTCAATCTGGCTACGGAGCGGGCCACCATCAGCCTGGGCGCCGTCGCCGACGTCGCGTCCCCCGATTTGGAGGCGTTAGCCAAAGCCGTATCCGACGCCGGCTATCGTCTGGACACCGCGTCCGACGCAGGAGGGGCTTCCGCGTCGGGCGCCGATTCGCCGCGTGCTCAGGAAGAGCGGCGGTTGCGAGTGCGTTTGGCCGTGGCCGCGGTGGGCGGCGCGTGTTTGCTGCTGGGCAGTTTCCCGGCTCTGCCCTGGGTGGCCGGCCTGTTCGCTATGGGCTGGTGGTACCCGTTGCTGCTTTGGGTGGTGGCAACCCCGGTGCAGTTCTGGGCGGGGTGGCCGTTTTATGTCGCGGGCTGGGCCGGCCTGAAACGCCTCCAGCCCAACATGCACACGCTGATTGCCTTGGGTACCTCGGTGGCCTACGGGTACAGCGTGGTTGCGACGTTGTTAACGCTGTTCGCTCCCGGCGTCCTGGCGACGGCGGGACACCAATTGCATTTTGACATGGCGACCATCATTATCGCCCTGATCCTGTTGGGCCGTTGGCTGGAAGCGCGAGCGTTGTCTCGGACTTCCGACGCCATCGGACGACTGCTGGATTTGCGGCCTCAAACCGCGCACCTGATGACCGACGGCGGATCGGTGGTTGACGTCCCCGTGGACAGCGTTGACGTGGGCAATACGCTGGCGGTACGGCCCGGCGAGCAAATTCCGGTGGACGGAGAAGTGACCAGCGGAATGACGTCGGTGGACCAATCGGCGCTGACGGGCGAGAGTATGCCGGCGGAGAAGTCCTCCGGCGACCCGGTATTTGCCGGAACCATGAACGGGACGGGAGCGGTATTGATGCGGGCCACCCGGGTTGGCGCTGACACCACATTGGCCCAGATCATCAGGCTGGTGGAAGAGGCTCAGGGTTCGGCGGCTCCGGTGCAGCGTCTCGCCGACCGGGTGGCCGCGTGGTTCGTGCCCTCCGTCGGGCTGATTGCGCTGGCGGCGGCGGTAATCTGGCTGTTCCTGGGCCCGGACCCGTCGATCCGTTACGCCATGCTGACCCTGGTCGCCGTGTTCATTATCGCCTGCCCGTGCGCCCTGGGATTGGCCACGCCGACCGCCATCATAGTCGGCGTGGGCCGCGCCGCCGAGCGGGGCATACTCATTCGCAGCGCGGCTGCGCTGGAAACCGCTCATCGCGTGAGCGTGGTTGCGGTGGACAAAACCGGCACCCTCACCACTGGTCGGCCCGAAGTCGCCGATGTAGTTCCAGCAGCCGGCGTGGCAACGGAGGATGTGTTGCGTTGTGCCGCGTCCGTTGAGCAGCTGTCCGAGCATCCCATAGGCGAAGCGGTGCGGCGCCGGGCGGAGGAGGATGGTCTCACCCTAACCCCTTCTACCGATTTTGTCGCCCACCGGGGCACCGGCGTAACCGCCATGCTCGACGGCGAACCCATAGTGGTGGGCAACGCCGCTTTGATGGATGACGCCGGGATCGCCGTGGGCGAATGTGTGTCGGACGCGGCAATGCGCCTGGCCGAACAAGGGAACACGACCATGTTCGTGGCCCACGGCAGCGAGGTTCTGGGCGTTATTGCGGTCGCTGATACCGTCAAACCGGGCGCGCCGGCGGCGGTGGCAGCGCTGCATACCATGGGCGTCCACACCGTGATGCTTTCCGGTGACCGTCCCGAGGTGGCCGCCGCGGTCGCCTCCGCTTGCGGCATCGACGAATATCATACCGAAATGCTTCCGGGCGACAAAGAGGAAACTATCGCCAGCCGGCAGGCCGACGGCCACATCGTGGCGATGGTGGGCGACGGCATCAACGACGCCCCAGCATTGGCCAGGGCCAACGTGGGCATCGCGATGGGTGGTGGGTCGGACATCGCCCGGGAAACGGCAGACATCACCTTGATGCGGGACGACCTGATGGGGGTATCGGCTGCGCTTGGCTTGTCGCGAGCCACCATGCGGACGATACGGCAGAACCTGTTCTGGGCCTTCTTCTACAACACTTTGCTGATACCCGTGGCGGCGGGAGTGTTGTATCCGGTGTTTGCTGCTCTGGGCGGAGTGCCCGGAGGCCTGACGTTTTTCTTCGGGGAGGTGGGCTTTTTGAATCCGATGCTGGCGGCGCTGGCAATGGCGTTCAGTTCGGTCAGCGTCGTCAGCAACTCGCTGCGGCTGCGGGGGAGGTTTATCTGACGGGTATCCCCGACCGCCGAGATGCTGATACAATCAGTGTGCGGGCTTGTATTCCGGGCCTGGGGTGCGCGTAAGCATGGAAACGGCAAACACTAGTAATCTGATGCCAATAATTGTGGCCATTATTGGCAGCCAGGGCCTCATCGTAGCGGCCCTCGCCCTCATGGCGTTCCGAGTTGGCCGGCAACCGTCGCGTGAAGAATTCAACGCTCTCCACAATGAGGTAGCCGATAACAAGGTGGAGCTGAAGCAGGACATCGCCGACCTCAAACTGGAACTTGTGAAGACCAAGCAGGAACTGCGGCAGGAAATCGCCGAGGCCAAGCAGGAACTGCAGCGGGAAATCGCCGAGGCCAAGAACGAGGTTTTGCAGGAAATTCGGCGCAGCCATCAGCAAATAATGCTGGCATTGGTCAGCCACACCCACCGGGAAGGCGGCGAAGCCGTTTTCACGATGCCGCCCGATTTGGAACTTGTGCCGGCCCCTGCCGACAACTAGCTACCGAAGGAAACTTACCGTCATGGCAACGGCAATAGACCCCATCTGCCTGATGCAGATGGATACTGACAATCCCAATGGGGGTACCAGCGAATACGAGGGGCAGACCTACTACTTCTGCGCCCCCGGTTGCCGCATCGCTTTTGAGCGGGACCCCGAGGGATGGGCGTCGGGCCGCAACAAACCAATCGTGATGGAGGAACCCAAACCGCAGCCGCTCACCATCGTGCGGCGGCTGTTCCGACGGGGACAGTAGATCGCGCCTGCATCGGCAAAAATCGGGGGGCGGATTGAATATCCGCCCCTTTGGTTTTGGGGAATCTCGGCAATGGCTGTCAGGCAGCCGCGCCGCAGCAGCGCTTGTATTTTTTTCCGCTGCCGCAGGGACACTTGGAGTTGCGGCCGATCTTGCGGCCAGCCCGTGGCGGCGCGGTTCGGCCCGACGACATGGCGGCCATGGGGCTGACTGGCGCCCGGGAGTCGCGCCTTCCCGGACCGCCGCCGTTTTCGGCGTTGACCGATGGCGGAGGCGTCGGGGCCTCCGGAGCCAGGGTAACGTGGAACACGGTGTGCGTAACCTCGCGCTGCATCTGGCGCGTCAGCTCCGCGAAGGCCCGTTGGCCCTCGGAGCGATACACGGTGAGCGGGTCGCGCTGCCCCACCGCCTGCAGACCAACACCGGTGCGCAGGTTTTCCATGTGAGTCAGATGGTTGACCCAATGGGTGTCAATCGATTTGAGCAGCAGCAGTCGCACCAGGGTTTCCATATTGTCGGAACCCATGGACTGCTCTTTGGCATCAAAAAGCTTTTCCGCGTGCTCCTCCAGGATGTCCTCTATCGGTTCCCGGCGCAGTTGGAGTACTTTCTCCTCCGCGTCCAGGTCCAATGGCAGGGGGCAAATCTGGCGCAGTCCGGCCAAAAAGCCGTCCACGTCCCAGTCGTCCGCGTGCCGAGCCTGCAAATGGGTCGTGGTCAAACGGTCGAACTCGCCCTGCAGCATGTCCAACGCCCGTTCGCGCAGGCCGTGGCCGGCCAGGATGCGTGAGCGTTGCTCGTAGATGACCGAGCGCTGCTGGTTCAGCACGTCGTCGAAGTTGAGCAGATGCTTGCGCATATCGAAGTGGTGTCCTTCGACCTTGACCTGCGCGCTGGTGATGGACTTGGTGATGAGCTTGTTTTCCAGCGGCTCGTCGTCGTTGAGGCCGGTCCAGTTCATCACGTTTTTGATGCGGTCGCCGCCGAAGCGCTGCATCAGTTCGTCCTCCAGGGCCACGAAGAACTGACTGCTGCCCGGGTCGCCCTGGCGTCCCGCCCGACCGCGCAACTGGTTGTCCACTCGGCGGGCTTCGTGATGCTCGGTGCCCAATACGTGAAGGCCACCCAGGGAGATGACGCGGCTATGCTCCCCTTGCCAGTCTTCCCGGTCGGTGTCCGCGCCGCCCAGCACGATGTCGGTGCCGCGTCCGGCCATGTTGGTGGATACGGTGACGGCGCTGGAGCGTCCGGCCTGCGCCACGATGGACGCTTCCTGTTCGTGGTTGCGAGCGTTCAACACTTGGTGCGCGACCCCGCGCTTGCGGAGCCGGTCGCTCAACTCTTCGGATGTCTCGATAGAGGTGGTGCCCACCAGTACCGGCTGGCCGGATGATGATCGGTCGAAGATCTCTTCCACCACGGCGTGCCACTTGCCCTCGGCGGTGGGAAATATCAGGTCGCTGCTGTCATCCCGCACCATCGGCAGGTTGGTGGGCACCGCGACGACCTCCAGGCCGTAAATCTTGTAGAACTCATCGGCCTCGGTGACGGCGGTTCCGGTCATGCCGGCCAGCTTGGCATACATGCGGAAGTAGTTTTGCAGTGTGATGGTGGCGTAGGTCACGCTCTCGCGTTGGATCCTCATCCCCTCTTTAGCCTCCACCGCCTGGTGCAGGCCATCAGCCCAACGCCGGCCGAACTGGAGACGACCGGTGAACTCGTCGACGATAATGACCTCGCCGTTGTTCACCACGTAGTCCTTGTCCTTGTCCTTCTGCACCTGGGCTACGACGGCGTTTTCAACGTACTGCACCAGGTGGAAGTTTTCGGGTTCGTAGAGGTTGTCCACCCGCAGATGCCTTTCGGCCTTGCTGATGCCCTCCTCGGTGAGGGAAATCGCCTGGGTGCGCTCATCGATAGTGTAGTCTTCGTACTCCCGCAGCCGGGGAGCCAGGCGGGCGCAGTTGGCGTAGTGTTCCACCGGCTGCTGGGCCGGTCCACTGATGATGAGCGGTGTGCGCGCCTCGTCAATGAGGATGTTGTCCACTTCGTCCACGATGCCGAAGTTGTGGGAAAGCCGGCCGGCCTCGCTAGCCTGCACTTGCAGGTCGGCGGTAACAGCCATGTTGTCGCGCAGGTAATCGAACCCGAACTCGTTGTTGGTGCCGTAGAGTACGTTTGCGCGGTACGCGTCGGCCCGGGTAACCGGAACCAGATATTGAAAACCACCACGACCGGCATCGGTAAACTCGGGGTCGTAGATGAAGGCCGCGTCGTGCTGCAAGCAGCCCACAGTCAGCCCCAGCAGGTGATAGATCGGCCCCATCCAAACCGGGTCGCGGCGAGCCAAGTAGTCGTTGACGGTAACGATATGCACTCCGTTTCCGGTCAGCGCGTTGAGGTAGGCGGGCAGGGTTGCGACGAGCGTCTTGCCCTCGCCGGTTTTCATTTCGGCGATCTTGCCCTGGTGGAGCACCGCGCCGCCGATGAGCTGCACGTCGTAATGCCGCTGGCCCAGGGTTCGGCGGGCCGCCTCCCGAACCACGGCAAATGCTTCGGGTAGCAGGTCGTCAAGAGACGCGCCGTCGTCCAGGCGCCTGCGGAACTCGTCGGTCTTCTCCCGGAGGCCGTCATCGCTCAAGCCGCGGACGGAATCTTCCAGGCGATTGACCTGTGGAACCAATTGGTTGCGGAGTTTTTCGGCGGCCCGTTCCGGGGTATCGCCGACGATTTTCTTCAGAAAAGAGACCATAACAATCCCTCACCCTGTCCCAATTTTCCGGTGGGGACGACACCCAATCAGTATAACAAGGATGTCAGTGGTACGCCGGCGAGCGGCCGGCGGATTGCTGCCAACGGTAACCGATCCCGCTACCCGTGCCACGCGTCGACCCGGCCCGCCGCCGCACCGCCGGTGTCGTACTCCCAGGGCTTGAGGCAGAATGCTAGTCGAACTGGTAGGGGTAGATGACCTGTATGACCCGCCCGTCGCGGAGGGCATCGAAGTAGCCGTGGGGCGCGCCCGGCTGCTGCAGCCAGCGGCGGATGAAATAGGCGCACATCGACCCCAGCTGGCCGCCGACGCTGGTTGCTGCGGGGGCAATCAACAAGTCGTCGTATATGTTTGGATTGACCGAGTCGTTCGCCTCGCTGAGGAACTCGGCCAGCGCCAGGGCTATTGAAGGGGTGTCGGAGCCGGCCATGAGCATGGCGTAGTCGTTGACGTCCCACGCTGACTGCATGATGTCGTCGGGGTTCATCTGCGACATCACGTTCTCGTCCAGGAACATGGTTAGCGCCAGCAGCAAACGGCTGAACGCGAGCCGCGACGGGTCGCCATCTCCGTGAAGGGAATTGCCCTCGGTGGACCTTGCCTGTTGGTATTCAGTCATATTTATATAGGAGACGAGTAGAGGGGTCTCGCGACGGATCAAGATACTCAGGCAGTCCTGGATGAGCTCGGCGCGCCGTTCCGGACGCCAGGAACGGAAATGGCCGCGACCCTGGTAAACGTCAGCGGGACGGAGAGAAGTCGGCACACCGTTGGAACCCGCCGGAGCCCCGAAGTGGCGGCGCACCAGAGCGTCATACTCTCCAGCCATCGAAATGTATTGGTTTTCTTGGACCAACAAACCCGTGTGGACATGGTGCGGCTGGTTGGGGTCGTCGGCGCTGAGGCCGGTTAAACCAGACTCGCTGAGGAAAACCAGATACATCGTAGCCTCCTGGGGCCTTGGCGGCCCGGGCTGATGGCGGACGGCGCGGGCTTTAACGGCCCTCTCAGGTGGTTCGGAAGTCCACGTGCAGGACCCCGCCGGTGCGAGGATCCCATTGGATTTCGGAAGCCACCGCCGTGTACTCGTTGGATTCGCCCACGATGGCGACGCGCATCGGCTGGCCGTATTCGCCACCGGCGCGGCTGATCGCCTGGAGTAGGGAACGGGCCTCGCACTGGAGAGCGCGGGATTCGATGCCCCGCCCGTAGAGATGCACCGGGACTACGCCGGAGCGGCGCAATGCCTTAACCTTCTTGCCCAACGTGGAGCGAGCTTCAAGTTCAACGGAAACCGTCGGCGTAGTCATAGTGGTACGAAACTCCTGGCAACGAGTGACGGGCATGACCGGCTAAATGGGCGCATATCATAGCATACGGAGGGGTTGACAGCAGGCAGAACCGATGTACGATTTGATAAAATTGGCTGAATTGTGTTAACGAGTCCCACAATCTCGACGGGGAGACCACGGGATGTCGCCCAATTTCATACAGGAGCAATTGTCCCGCGCTTACGTGCGGGCGGTGATATTCCGCGCCGGTTTTCGCCTGTCCAATCCTGAAGTCGATGACCACGGCATTGACGGAACGGTGGTTGATCCCGGTCGTCGCGGTGTCAACCGCGTGGATTTTCAACTCAAAGCCACCACTGTTTACCAGATCCGGAACGCCGAAATTGCGTATGACTTAAGGGTTGAGGACTATAACCGTCTAACGATCGAAGATGATGTGCCGCGCATTTTGATATTATTTATCATGCCAAATGATGATACTCAATGGCTAATCCAAAGCGAGGATGAGCCGTGTTTGCGGCAGTGTGCGCGTTGGGTTTCTTTGATGGGGATGAGCAGCTCGGGCAACTCATCCACCGTACGAGTTTCTGTACCGGTCGCCAACGTGTTTGACCAAAACGGATTGCGGGACGTATTCCGACAACTGCTGTGACCCACTGAGGCCAACGATGTACGTGCAAATCAGGGACTCAGAGGCTTTACGCCGGGTATCGCCGACTATATTGCGGGCTTACCTTGACTCCAGAGGATGGGTGCAAGGAGAAACCTGGCGCAATCGTATTTTAGTGTGGTCGAACACTCAAAACGGGCAGGCCAGAGAGATCCTGGTACCTTTACGCGAGCAGTCAGACGCCTACGCTATCCGGGTTTCCGAGGCGTTGGCGCTTTTAGCGGAAATCGAGGAACGTTCCCAGCTCGATGTTTATTACGATCTCATTGGCGCTGGGGCGGATGTTATCCGGCTCCGTTCTTTGAACGGCGCCGGCCAATCCGGTTGGACACTTGGCGACAGCGTTGACTTTCTTACTCGCGCCCGGGACTTGGTGACCTCGGCGGCACGCGCGGCTGAACGTCCTGGTCAGTCGGTTTACCGAGGGCGAGCCAGTGGTGAGGTCACCCACTATGTACGCGGCGTCAGACCCTGCCGGGATATGAAACCGGACCTGAGTTGACTTTACATTCGCAGGTTCCCGCTGGATACGGGGTCCAAGAAGACTTGGGGGACGCCTTCAGAGCGCCTTTCCCGAGACGTGTCACCATTGCCCTGAACGCAGGATTAAGGGAGGCCGGCGCGATAGCCGAATCGGTGCTCGGCGGAGCGGGTATTTCCACTTTCGAGGAGGCGCCACCACGGGGAGTAAGCGCCAATTTTTGCGACGCGGTGGCGGCACTCGCCAGGCGCGGCCACGGAATTGGCGTCAGCTTGTCTTGGGCAGCCGTAAGGCCAGCTGATGCCTCCGACAACGAGTTTGTATTTGTAGAAAGCACGGCCGACGTGTTCACCGAAGGAGCAGAGTTGCTGCGTCAAAACAGCCCATTTCCGGACGCGCACGTGACTGGCGAAATCGTACGTTTGGACCGCCAATCGCAGGAAGAGTTTGACGGCAAAGCCGTGGTACTTTACGAACTCGACGGACGCCCAGTTGCACTGCAAGTTCAATTTGATATTGCTGATCGCGATGAAGTGTTGCGAGCGTTTCGGGACGGCGTAGAAATAAGTCTTGATGGTGATATTCACCGTGAAGGTCGGCAGTATTTGCTACAAAACGTTCGCAATTTCATAGTGGCGCCAACAACATCTTAGGCCCCGTTACGCCACATCGTTGTCCACCCGGAGGACTCTCGTCCGCAACGTTCCATTTACCCCAACGCCTCCGGGTTGGCGCACGCCTCCATAGCTTCACCGCGCAACCCCGCCACCAGGTTGCGGGCGGCGAGTTTCATGGTGTTCAGGCGAGTGGGCAGGGCTGCGCTGCCGATGTGGGGCGTGATGACCAGGTTTTCCAGCGTCAGCAGGGGGTCGTTGGGATCAATAGGTTCCGGTGCAGTCACGTCCAGCGCGGCGCGGGCAATCTGACCGTCGCGCAAGGCCTCGTAGAGGGCCACCGGATCCACCACCGGTCCGCGGGAAACGTTGATCAGGATGCCCGATGGTTTCATCATTTCCAGTTGAGGCGCGCTGATCAAGTGCTGGGTCTGAGGAGTCAGCGGGACGCTGAGCACTACGAAATCGGCTTGGGCCAAAAGGTCGGGGAACTCCACATAGCGCACGCCGTACTTTGCCTCGACATCCGGGTAGCGGGTCCGGGAGTGGTAGATGACGTCCATGTCGAAACCACTGGCCCGGCGGGCAATCTCCTGCCCAATCTGCCCCAGCCCGACGATTCCAAGGCAAGCCTCATGCACGTCCTGGCCCAGCCAGTGGGTGGGATGGAATTGTATCTCCCAGCCGCCGGCGCGCAGCCACCGTTCGCTTTCCGATGTCCGCCGGGCCGCGCCCAGCAGCAGGGCGAAAGCCAGGTCGGCGGTGGATTTCGCCAGGACGCCGGGGGTGTAACCCACCGGGATGCCGCGACGAGAAGCCTCGGCTACGTCCACATTGTCCAAGCCTACTGCTAGCTGGCTGATTGCCCGCAGGTTGGGGGCAGTGTCCATCAGCGCGGCATCCACCCGGTCCATGATGGTGGTCAGGATGCCGTCGGCATCTGAAACCAAGTTGTGCAACTCGCTCACGGATGGCGGCGCTTCGTCGGGCCAAACCGTTACGTCGGCGGTTTCTCGGATAATGTCCAACGCCTCCGGCAAGAGGGCGCGGGTTACCAGTGCTTTGGGAACGGGCATGTCAATTCACCGTTGGGGTGGGAAAGGAATCAATTATTAAGGATTGTAGTATGACGGCGTTGAGATTGCCACGATGGAGCTGCAAAGGCCGTTGAGACGGTCGGACATGGCGCGATCATCACATCCTTCCACGTAGATTTGAACTTCGATGGATCAGGAGACGGACGGATTGGAGGATGTGGGCGGGTTTTTGCAGCTTCCGGGTCAGTTTGCCAAATAGACCGGGCCAAAACAAAAAGGCCGCCGCATTGTTGCGGCGACCCATGAGCATCTGGCGGACGGCCGACGCTGGGAGACGCATCGACCGTCGGAGATACGGCAATTTAGGCCAATTTGATGAACCCGTTGGAGTTGCCTTTCGCCTCGGCGATGTCCCGGGTCAAGCGTTGCCGCTCGGTCATGCCGGGGCCAGCGAGAGCATTCCACAGCCGCACGCAGGTCGCAGCAACGACCGTGTGGATCAACGGACGGCGGGTAATGTCCCACTGCTTCAGCAGCTCGGCGGGCGTTTCCGGGACGGCGGAAACGTCAACGTCGGCCACCGGCTTGGTGGGAGCGGCGTTTTCGGCAACGGTAGTAGGGGCTTCGTTTTCAGTTCTCAGTGCGGTGACCATTGTGGTTGCTCCTTTGGGCGATAATGACAGCCCGCGTTTATTTATAACTATAATACCGCACGCATGATATTCCGTCAATAGATATTGCACTATATTCATTATCGTTATATGCCATGCGATGGGCGGGTCGAAAACCCGCCCATCGCATTGACAGCTGCTGTCGGGAACGGCTTGCTACAAAGCCAGTTTGCCCGGGTTCATAATGCCGGCCGGGTCCAACGCCTGCTTGATACTGAGCACGGCATCCCGATTGGGCCCTAATTCTCTGGCCAGTAGGTGATGCAGCTTGATGCCGACGCCGTGGCAATACTCCATGATGCCTCCCATATCCTGGGCTAGCGTCAGCACTTCGTCCACGCCGGCGGCCAGATTGGCCCGCACGTCGGTGTCGTAGCCGTCCCGCCCTTCCACCCGCCGGTCGCCGTCGGGAACCACCAGCATGGAAAAGAACTCCGGGCGGCTCCACAAACAGTACTCCACGACCTTGATCTTCCGCGCCGCCAATAATTCGTCCGCGCGACGGCGGTATTCCAGCACACAGTCGGCAGGCAGACTCATGTGCAGATAGTCAAAGGTACGACCCCACTGCCGCTGCCAGCGTTCGGTGCGGGGGCGGCCCAGCGCAGTCTTGCGGTAGTTGATCGCCGAATCGTGACGGTGCCGCCAATAGTCCAGTGTCGGCTTCGGCCCCACGTCCCATCCTCCGGCGTCGGCGCAAACCGCCATCGTCCGTTCCAGCGCCGCGTCCACCCCTTCCCGGTAACCTTCGAACAAAAGGTGAAGGAGCACGCCTTCGCTGTCTTCCGTCAAATCCAGCAGCGCCGGACGTATGCCCAGGGCCGACATCTCGGATACCGCCGCGAAGCCGTCTTCAAAGTCAGCGAACTCCATGGTGGCGTAGGCGGCCGCTTCAGGCTGGCGGAACACCCTGATCGTGGCTTTCGTGATGATGCCGAACACGCCTTCGCTGCCGATAAACAGGTGGTTCAGGTTGGGGCCGCTGGACTGCTTGGGCACCGGGCGAGTCTCGATGATGCGCCCATCGGGCAGCACCACTTCCAGCGCCACCACCTGGTCGCCCATGGGACCGAAGGCGGCAGCCCGGTAACCGACGCCGTTGGTGGAGATGGTGCCGGCCACGGTTGCGATGGGAACGCTATACGGATCATGTCCCGGCATCAGGCCATGAGGTTCCAGGGCTTGGTAAAGGTCTTCCAGCACCATCCCGGCCTCAACTTCGGCGGTCTGAGAGACCACATCAACTCGGAGCAAACGGTTCAGCCGCCCAACGTCCAGGATGATGCCGCCCTTCACGGGCAGGATGCCGCCCATTACACCGGTGCCGCCGCCGTAGGGGATTACCGGGATGTGGCGCTGTTGGGCCAGGCCGACGACGCGGGAAACCTGCGATGCGTCAGCCGGACGAACGATCACGTCGGCGAGGCGGTCAAACGCAGCTTCGGCGTAATAAGCCCGGTAAGGTGTCAGCGCGTCGGCGGAATAGCGGTCTAGGGACGCCGGATCGGTCAGCACATGTTCGGAGCCGACAATTTTGGACAGGCTGGCGGCAATGGAAGGCCAATCCACCGGCGGAAGTAAATGGGGCAGTTCGGACACGAAGGGCACCGGGGGAAACGTTATCAGAGTAAGCAGACGGGAGGCACTTACAACGGGTTGCGGAACGTGGCCTGGCCGGTTTCGTCATGACCGTGGTTAGCCAAAGCCATCAGCAACCGCTCGTTATTACGCCGCATTTCCTCGCGCATTTCGCGCATCTCTTCCCGCATTTCCTCGCGCATTTCGCGCATCTCGATACGCAGTTCATCGCGTGTCAGGTGTATTTCGGTACGCAGTTCCTCGCGCGTCTGGAGTATTTCGCTACGCAATTCCTCGCGCATCTCGTGCATTTCAACGCGCAATTCTTCCCGAACGCTGTGTACCTCTTCCCGAACGTTGCTTACCTCTTGGGCAACCTGGTCAACACGCACTTCAAGCCGCTCGACCCGTTTGTCGAGTTGGTCAACTTGGGAGAGGAGCCGGCCCAGGCGAAACAGACCGCTTCCAACCGCCAAGAGAATGGATAGCAGCAAGGCGCCGATGGCTGCAACGGCTGCTGTGATGGCTGCACCGGACATCGTTTCCACTACCGTTGTAGGGTTTTGGCTCCGAGTACGCGGTTCACGGTTATCCCCCGCTTTGCCGCTGCCATTGGGTGCCCTGTGGCCCGTCTTCCAGCGCCACGCCCTGTGCCGCGAGGTTGTCGCGGATTTGGTCGGCCAGGGCGAACTGCCGGGCGGAGCGGAGCTCGGCGCGCACCGAAACCAACATATCGATAAACGGGGCCGCCGCCAGATCCGCTGCGCTGCCGGCTCGTTCGGCGAAGGTTAGGCCCAGGACGGCGCCCAATTCGCGCAATGTTGCCTGCCCGTCATTGATGCTTTGCCCGGCGTCGCGCCCCCGGTTGATGTCGCGCGCCAAATCGAAGAGAGCCGCCACCGCCTGAGGAGTGTTCAGGTCGTCGTCCATGGCGGTGCCGAAGCGAGCGCGATGGGGAGTCGGATCGACCTGCGGGCCTGAACCATTAGCCGGCGTCAACGCGTGCCGTACCCGTTCCAGGCTGCGGTCCACTGCCGCCGCCCCTTCGTCGCTGTAAGCCAGTGGGCTTCGGTAGTGGCTGCTGAGGAAGTACAGGCGTATGGCGTCGGGGCTGTAGCGTTCTAGCGCTTCCACGACCGATACCAGGTTGCCCAGCGACTTGCTCATCTTGTCGGAACCCAGCTGCAGCAAGCCATTGTGCATCCAGTAACGGGAAAACGGCTTGGCCCCGGTGTAACACTCGCTCTGGGCGATCTCGTTTTCGTGGTGGGGAAACACCAGATCCTGCCCGCCGCCGTGGATGTCCAACTGCTCGCCCAGGTATTCCAAGGACATGGCGGTGCATTCGATGTGCCAGCCTGGCCGGCCCGGACCCCAGGGGCTTTCCCACGACGGTTCGCCGGGCTTGGCTCCCTTCCACAGCACGAAGTCCATGGGGTGCTCTTTGTTTTCGTCCACCTGGATGCGGGCGCCGGCAATCATGCTGTCCAGGGTACGATGGCTCAATTTGCCGTAATCGTCCTTGCTGGTGACGCGGAAATAGACGTCGCCGGCGGTGGGATACGCGTGTCCGCGGTCGATCAGCCCAGAGATGGCGTCAATGATCCGGGGAATTTCCCGTGTCGCTCGGGGGTACTCGCTGGCGCGCTGGATGTTGAGGGCGTCCATGGTGCTGAAGTAGTCGGTTATGAACTCCTCAACCAGATTGTCTTCAGATACGCCGGTTTCCTGCGCCCGCAGAATGATTTTGTCGTCGATATCCGTAAAATTCTGGACATGGCGGACTTCATACCCTTTGTGCTCCAGATACCGGCGCAAGGTATCAAAGACCACGTAGCTCAGCGCATGTCCGACGTGGGTGGACGAATACGGCGTCACGCCGCACACATACATTTTGACCTGGTTGCCGTCAGCGGGTACGAACTCTTCGACGTGCCCGCTCAAAGTGTTATAGAGCTTCATATGGACCGGATGCGCGGCGGGACCGCCGCAGGTTTCGTTTGATGCGACTTCATGATTTGATGCGACTTCATGACCGGGAGAGCATTGCAACCGCAGTTGCCGCGATACCCTCCTCCCGCCCGGTGAACCCGAGGTGGTCGGTGGTGGTCGCTTTGACGCCCACTTGCTGTTCCTCAATGGAAAGAGCCACAGCAATGTTTTTCCGCATCAACGCGACATGGGGGGACAACCGAGGCTGTTGCGCCAGCATTGTAGCATCAACGTTGACGATGCACCAATCGGCGGCGGATATTATGCCGGCGGTGCGCTCCAGCAACACCAGGCTGCTGATGCCGGCCAACGCCGGCGCGCCCGGCGGGAAATGCACACCAATGTCGCCGGCGCCGGCAGCTCCCAGAAGGGCATCGATGATGGCGTGGCTCAGAACGTCGCCGTCGCTGTGTCCCGCCAATCCGGTGGGATGGGGAATCGACACGCCACCCAGGATGAGGAGGCGGCCTTCAGCGAGGGCATGGGCGTCTGACCCGGTTCCTACCCTATATTCCACCGAAGGTCTTTGCACCACGAAATGGCCCCCGACGCTACCCTCTTTCGACTTCTCTCAACGCCCGATGAGCGTATTCGAGGTCGTTGAGGGCGGCACTGTGGGCGATGACCGGGGTGTACCCGATGACAACGGCCCCGACAAACATGGCTCCTAACACTATGACCACCATATTGGCGGCGGCGCTGTTCAGGGCATCCAGTTGGGAGTACAACATATCGGCCTGCCCTGCCACTAATTGAGGGATGGGCCAGGAAAAATGGAAAGCCAACACCATCAGAAAGGGCAGCAGGCACGCGAGCGCAATCAATAGCCAGACTGCCACCCAGGCCACAAACGCGTTGCGTTCCGAATTCACCTTGGCGCGCAATTGCTCCAAACGGGCCGGAGCCACTGCCATGTCCAGCTGGTCGGCCCGCACGCGCAGGTATTGGGTGTATTCCCGATACCGCGCACGGTTGACACTGGTGGCAGCCATGTGATCCCTCCACCCGCCAGTATCCCCTAATGCCAGGCGGGCATCTCGTAAAGCCCGCACTGGCGGGACGACAGGCAGCAATGTACATAGTATCCGCGCGCGCAATTCGGTTGCAAGCAATGCGTGATGCCGGTTATCCGAATTTCAAACCGCCGAGGCGCCGATAATCTGATCCACCATCACGAGGTCTTCGGGCGTCGTTACTTTAAGGTTATCGTAGCTGCCCCAGAATACACGAACCGGGTGGCCGGCAGCTTCCACCACAGATGCGTCATCCGTGAATTCGCCATTGGCGTTCCGGTACGCTTCAAGCAGCAGATCATAGTCGAACACCTGGGGCGTTTGTGCTGCCCACAGGGTGGACCGTTCCGGTGTGCCAGTGATCACCTGCTCGTCTCCGACCACCTTGATGGTGTCTTTAACCGGCACGGCGGCGATCGCGGCGCCGGAGCGGCGAACCGAGTCCAGCGCTCGGCTCAACACTTCGGCAGGCACGCAAGGTCGCGCGCCGTCGTGGACGGCAACCCAGCGACGCCGTCCCAAGGCCAGCAGGCCGGCATACACTGAGTCCTGCCGTCGCGCGCCGCCCGCGCAAACTCCGGCTATCTTATGGATGTGGAATTGGCGCAACATTTCCCTGGCGTCCTCCACCGCCTCCACGGCAACTACCAGCATGATGCTGCCCACCGCGTCAGACGCCGCCAGCCGACGCAGCGTATGAACGATAAGCGGGGCTCCCTGGATCTCGGCGAAGGTCTTGTCGGTTCCGCCCATGCGAGTGCTGCGACCGGCCGCAACCACAACGACGCCAAGCAGTTCGCTGGATTCTTCCGTGGTGGGTTGGTCAAAATCAGGCATGATGCTCTCCCTCGTATAATATAATACGGCAGTTGGCGATAGTGTCTTGCATAGTTTATGATTTGCGCACTTCAGCGTTCGATATCGTCAGGAAGCGCCGACACGACGTCACACTAGTGTAAGGAGGCATCATGGCTACATTGGATTTGGCCTATCGCGTGGAAACGTACAGTTCGGGGACTCACGGGAGAGCGATCTGCAACGCCCGCACGCACCACTGGGTCGCCGATGACGGCGGTGGAGATGCGGTTGGGGCCGGGGAATTGTTCCTTTCCGGTATCACCGCGTGCGCGGTCAACATGGTGGAACGCATCGCGGTCACCGATGACGCTCCGGTTGACTTCATGGAAGTTTCGGCGGAGGCCTACCGTGACGCTGACGCCGCGCCCGCTGACATCTCGCTCTACGCCGACGTGCGCATCCACTTCAAGATCTGGGGTGTGGACGACGACCAGGGCAATCATTTGGTGGACACGTGGAAAAAGCGTTGACCCTTGTACGGTTCGGTCGCCGTGGCGACCCCCAATACGTCGGTCACCGCCGAATTCATCGCTGAGCCGCACCAGAAACACGGCGGCGCATAACCGCGCTCTACAAATGCTCTGCGTACCGCAGAGTTGCCCCGGTCCTCGGGTGGTCCAATGCGAATGCGCCGGAGCTATGGGGCCCAGGGGTTTCCCGGCAAAATGGGGCGAATGGCTATTCGCCCCAAACATTGTGGGATGGCGCGGCAAGGATCAAAGCGAAGACGCCCGCGCATAGCAGATAACGACGGATAGCGTCAGGGGAGATACACCATCGAGTTTCCGCTGGCCATATTCGCTGCCGGTCTCTCCGACGGCAGCGCTGGGTTGCTAAAGGACTTTGCCATCGCCATGGCTATCGCCGCCGGCGGTCTGGCCCTGGCCCGGCTGGTGTGGCAGCCTCCGGTGTTGGGCTATCTGATCGCCGGGCTGATCATCGGTCCTTACACCCTGCCCCATCCGGTCATCAGCAATCTGGATACCATTGAATTGCTGGCGGAACTGGGGCTGGTCCTGCTTCTCTTCGGTATCGGGCTGGAGCTGGGTTGGCGACGCATTCGGGACATCGGGCTACGAGTGCTGGTAATCGGCGTCATAGAAATCACCGGATTGACGTTCTTGGGAATGCTGGTCGCTAACAAAGTGCTGGGGATGTCCGGCATAAGCGGCCTATACCTGGGCGGCGCGATGGCCATCAGCAGCTCGGCCATCCTCTTGAAGGGTTTGCGCGACGGAGGGAACCTGAGATCCGGCTGGGGCCAAACCATCGTCGGTATTCTTTTGGTGGAGGACTTCGCCGCCGTAATCCTGCTTACCGTGCTGTCCGGAGTAGCCACCACCGGGTCGGCAAACTTGGCGGACGCGGGTTGGCTGGTGGCGAAACTGGGGATCTTCTGCATCGCGGCGCTGGCATTCGGGGCGCTGCTGGCTCCGCGCCTGATGCGTTTCCTGTCCCGAATGCAGTCCGACGAAACTTTGTTGGTGGCGTCGTTGGGTTGCTGTTTCGGCCTGGCGTTGGGCGCCGAGTTCCTGGGATTGTCCGCCGCGGCCGGCGCATTCCTGATTGGCGTCGTCATCGGCGACACCGATGCCGCGGGTCGGGTAACCCGGTTGGTCAGCCCGGTGCGCGATATGTTCGGCGCCCTGTTCTTCCTGTCCATCGGGATGCTCATCGACTACCGGACCCTGGACGACTTCATTCTGCCGGCCCTGGTGGTGGTGGGCGTGTTCATGGGCGGAAAGATCGTGGCCAACACCGTTAGCTCCATACTGGCCGGCCGGCGTTCCCGGACGGCGGTACAAGTGGGCATGACGATGCCGCAAATGGGTGAATTTTCCTTGGCTATCGGCAGAGTCAGCGCCGCTGACGCAGTGGCGGGAGCGGTGGTAGGGCCGATCCTGGCCATTGCCACGGCCATCACATCGGTGCTGGCCCCGCTGACCTCCCGGATAGCGGCTCCGATGTACGACTGGGTTGAGCGCCATTCGCCGCCGCCGGTGCTCGCCATTAATCTGGTGATACACCTCGGCGTGCAGTCCTTTTGGTCGGCGTTTTCCCTGCCCGGGGAGTCAGGCCGGGCGCTGAAAAACTCGGTGCGCCGGATCATGGTCAACGCGTGCATCATTGCCGTGCTCACGGCGATCGGGACCGCGGCCGTGTACACCCTGCCCGACCTGTTGACCACCGAAGAATCTCCTTCGCACGCTCTGCTGGGACTCATCCTGGGCGGCGCGACCGTGGGCATCAACATACCCCCGGCCTTCGCCATTTGGCGCGGGCTGCGCGGGTTGGCCAGTCTTACCGTGGGAGCCTCCGTACGCGATACTGCCGGCGAACCCGCCCGCTACACCCTGCGTACCCTGGTGCGGGACGGCATGGCTACTGCTTTCCTGTTGGCGGGCATACTCCTTCTGCTGCCGTTGATAGTTCGACTTTTTGCGTTGGGCAGTTTGTCCGCTCCCCTTTCGATCTTCTTGCTGGTGGCCTCGGCGGGAGCTTTGGTTTTCGCCGGGTTTCATGTCCACAGGGTGTTGGAGCCCGTATTCCGGAATACGTTCATAGCCCCGGCGGCCGCTGCACGCTCTGAACCTCCGGCTCCGGAGTCGGTTGAACCCATCGACGCAGAGACCCCGGCGCCACACCACCGCGCCGAACCGGAACTCCAGCCCGCTGGTCAGACGGGAGCGCAATCTTCTTCGACGGTCGCGGACGACTCCACGGAAGACCTGTGGCGATTCCTGGAAGAGCGGATCGAGAGATTCAGCCCGACAACTGCCGGCGCCAACGCCGACTCGGACAACACCGCCCGGTCTGAACGGGATTGACGTAACTTGCTGGCGCACAGTGCTACAATACCCGCAGTTTCCAAAAGGTAGGCTGCACGATGCGCATTTGCTCTTTTTTGCCCTCCGCCACCGAAATTGTGTACGCCCTGGGGCTGGAAGACCAGCTTTACGGCGTAACCCACGAATGTGACTACCCGACTCAGGCCAAGGAAAAACCATGGGTAGTGCGCAGCGTTTTTGAGGGAACACAGCCCTCCAGCGGCGAGATCAGCCGCGTCATATCGGAACGCCTGGCCGAAGGGCTGGGCATCTACCACATCGACCAGGATATTCTGGATGCGGCCAACCCTGATCTTTTGCTCACGCAGGCCATCTGCGAGGTTTGAGCGGTGTCGTCTCGGCAGGTCGCCGAGTCAACCGCCAACATGGACAAAGAGCCACAGGTACTCTCGTTGGATCCCCAGTACTTGGGAGACGTCCTGGAAGACGTCCGGCGCGTGGGACGCGCCACCGGAGCCGAAGACACCGCCGAACAAGTTACTGCAAGGATGCAGCAGCGAATTGACGCGGTTACGGAACGGGCAGCTTTGGTCGATACTCGTCCCAGCGTACTGCATCTGGAGTGGACCGATCCCCTGATGTGCGGTGGCCATTGGGTGCCGGAAATGGTGGAGCTCGCCGGCGGGGCCAACTGTTTCGGAGACAAGGAGATGGGATCGTTCCCGTTGGAGTGGGACGCGGTGGTGGAGAGCCAGCCGGAGGTCATCGTCCTCATGCCATGCGGGTTTGAAGTGCCACGGGCTATGGAGGACGTGCCGTTGTTGACGGAAAAGGATGGTTGGAAGTCCCTGCCGGCCGTGCAAAACGATCGCGTTTTCGTCATTGACGCCAGCAACTACACCAGCCGGTCCGGGCCGAGGCTGGTTACCGGCTTGGAGATCCTGGCGGAAATGATCCACCCCGAGTTGTTCTCCGGGATGGTTCCCGAAGCCGGCGCCCGGCGCATCTACGACTCCGGCTAGAGAGGGTCGCTATGACCACCGCGAACCGCTTTGCCAAGTCGCCGAAAACCCCAGGCTCCATCCGGTTGCCCGACCCGGAGCCGTTCGACCTGGATATGACTACGCATGATCATGTTCTGATACCCGGCTACCCGGTGGCCTTGGCCGAGCATTTGGGCAATCCGGAGACTACCATCATCACCAGCGAAATCGGCGCCAGCCTGCGGCCCACTACACGCTACGCCGATGTCCGCTTCCCAGACCTCCTCATCGCCTTCAACGTGAACCCGGACGCTCGCAAAGCCAACAACGGCTATATCGTCACTGAACAGGGCAAGCCGCCGGACTTCGTGCTGGAAGTGGCGTCCGAGAGCAACGCCCGCTATGACGAAACGGACAAACGAGATTACTACGCGGCTATAGGTGTGCGCGAATACTGGCGTTTTGATCCCACGGGCGGGCAATGGTACGTCACGGGGCTCGCCGGGGACCTGCTGGTAGCCGGCCGGTATCGCCCTATGGTCGTCAATCGAACCAGGGACGGCAATTGGTGGGGGCGTAGCCCGGCGTTGGGTTTGGATCTCTGCTGGGAGAATCACGACTTGCGCTGGTGGGACCCGGTAGGCAATGGTTACCTGGAAACTCACCGGGAAGTTATCGCGGCGCGTTCAACCGCCCAGGTCCGCGCCGCTGCCGCCGAAACTCGCGCCACCGCTGCCGAGGAAGAAGCGCGCCAACTCCGTGAGCAGTTGCGTCAACTGCGATCTGGGGAATGAGCGACGCCGCCTTTCTAGTTCAGGCGCGGCCCCTTGAACGGGGTGTTCTGTTCCACCTGCTCGGCCACGATGCGGTTGGCCTGCCGCATCAGCGTCAGAAGTTTCTCCAACTGACCGCCTGCGGTGTGTGTTTCCAACAATGACTGCCGTACGTCTGGAGGAAGGGGAAGGCTCACCGCCAACGTCGCGGACGCGGCGCGGGCCAGCGCGATAGGTTCATCGGGCACCGATACCTCTCGGTCCCATCCGCCGGCCATAGTCGTGAGATACCGCTGCAGCTGGATGTATTGTTCTCTGACCCCCGCAACCGTGGTTGACGAAACATCCCCCTCGGTGTCCTCGAGGTAGCGAACATATCCCACGAGGTGCGGCACCGTCCGCACCGTTTCGAGAAGTTCGAATTTGGTCTCGCCGCGGGTAAGGATGTTCAAGCGGCCTTCCTGCAAGCGCTGGACCTGAGCGACGCGCGCCGTCGTGCCCACGGAATGAGGCGCCGCCGGGTCGCCGACTTCGTTGCCCTCTTTGATTAGCAGCACGCCAAACGGTTCGTCGCGATCGACGCAGGAACCGATCATCGCCTTATATCGCTCTTCGAAAATATGCAAGGGCAACGGCATACCGGGGAACAGCACCACGTTGTTCAGTGGGAACAACGACAGTTCGTGATAGGTGCCCGGAGGGAAATCGTCGGGGTTAATGGCCATGATGCCGCAGTATAACCTCGTGTACCTACCTCAGCAAGCCGACGCCTGTTCAGTATCCTATGACAAACGGGTGGCCAGACCACTCCCGTCGCGGGTAGCCGGACCGCATACCGACGTTTCAACGATAATCACACGGAGTACCCTGGGTTCGTCGAAGTGTGAGCTTGCTGCGGAAAATCCGGTTGACACCATTGCGGTGAGGGCGGTAATATACCTCACCGTTGTTTCGGATTTCAAACGGCAACGCAGGAAAGGATTTAGTATGCCGACAGTCAACCAATTGGTACGCAAGGGGCGCAAACCGGTACGCAAGGGGACCAAGGCCCCCGCGCTGCACTGGGTGCAGAACTCGTTACGGAACCGCACTCGCTGGGGTCCGGGTTGCCCACAGCGTCGTGGCGTGTGCATCCAGGTTCGCACCATGACCCCCAAGAAGCCGAACTCGGCGTTGCGTAAAATCTGCCGGGTACGGCTGACCAACGGCGTCGAAGTTACCGCCTACATCGGCGGCGAAGGACACAACCTACAGGAACACTCGGTTGTGCTCATCCGGGGCGGGCGCGTGAAGGACCTCCCCGGCGTCCGCTACCACGTAGTGCGCAGCAACCTGGACACCGAAGGCGTCTCAGGACGTCGCCAGGGCCGTAGCAAGTACGGAGCTCGTAAAGGCTAACGGCAATCGACCTCCCGAAATATACCCAAACGTCACCCCCGTTTCGGGGGTGGCTTACTCTCATAAAGCAAGGCAGCAACTACCATGTCACGCAGGCGACGAGCCGAGCCCAGGATCATCAGACCTGACCCTCGGTACAACAATCTGGAACTGTCCAAATTCATTAATCGTGTGATGCTGAAGGGCAAAAAGTCCACCGCCCAACGGGTGGTGTACGATGCGCTGGAACTGGTTCGCCAGGACATGAACCAGGATCCGATGGGCGTGTTCTCCACTGCGTTGCGAAATGCTACCCCGCTGGTGGAGGTGCGTCCCCGCCGTGTGGGCGGCGCGACCTATCAAGTGCCGGTGGAACTGCGCACCAGCCGGAGTGAAGCCCTGGCGATGCGTTGGATAATCCGAGGCGCCCGCGGCCGCAATGGTATGCGCATGGCGCGTGGCCTCGCCAACGAGTTCATGGACGCTGCACGAGGCGAGGGTTCTGCGGTTCGCCGTAAGGACGAGCTGCACCGTATGGCGGAGGCCAACCGCGCCTTCGTACATTACCGCCGATAACCCCGTAACTCCCGAGCGCCGGTCTTGAGCCGGCGCTTTTGTCTGTACTGTCTACTCCCGCTAACACTTCCCAGGTACAGGTATGACTGCCCTACAAACTCCCGCCCAGCATATCCGCAACATCGGATTCATCGCTCACATCGACGCCGGCAAGACCACCGTTACGGAACGGGTCCTTTATTTGACCGGACGCATTCGCAAAGTCGGCGGCGTGGATGAGGGCACTACCGCTATGGACTGGATGCCCCAGGAAAAGGAACGAGGCATCACCATCACGGCTGCTGCCACCACGGCCTACTGGCGCGACCACCAGGTCAACATCATCGATACGCCGGGCCACGTGGACTTTACAGCCGAAGTGGAACGCAGCCTCCGCGTACTGGACGGCGGCATCGTGGTGCTCGACGCCGTGGCCGGCGTGCAACCGCAGTCGGAAACCGTCTGGCGGCAGGCTGACACCTACGACGTTCCGCGCATCTGTTTCGTCAACAAAATGGACCGCGTCGGCGCGTCCTACGAACGCACCATCGAGTCCATACGACGTCGCCTGAAAGGAAACCCCGTAGCGGTGCAAGTACCGATTGGGGAAGAGGACGAATTTCGCGGCGTGGTCGATCTGATTGAAGGCCAGGCCGTTATGTATTCCGATGGACGCGACGACGTGGCCGAACCTCCGGAGCTCATGCCGGTGCCGGCCGAGTACGAAAAGGCGTACCAGGACTATCGGCAGGAGATGATCGAGAAAATCGTCGAAACCGATGAGACCCTGCTCATCAGGTACCTGGAGGGGGAGGACATAGGCGCCCACGACCTGCGCTCGGCCCTGCGTAACGCCACCATCAACCGGCAGTTGGTGCCGGTGTTGTGCGGCAGCGCCATGCGAGGAAAGGGCATTGACCCGCTGCTGGACGCCATCATCCGTTACCTGCCGTCTCCCCTGGACGTGCCGGCAGTGGAGGGCGCCGTGCCGGGCACGGACGAGATCGAAATCCGGGAACCATTGGACACCGAACCACTTTCCGCCCTGGCGTTCAAGGTCTTGGTTGACCCCTACGTAGGCCGGCTGGTGTTCCTGCGCATTTATTCCGGCAAGGTTGAATCGGGCGCGGCCGTGCGCAATGTTACCCGGGGCAATCGGGAGCGCATGGGCCGGCTGTTGCGGATGCACGCCAACCACCGGGAAGAGCTGCCTGAAATCACCGCCGGCAACATCTGCGCGGCGGTGGGGCTAAAAGACACCTTCACCGGCGACACGATATGCAGTGACCACAAACCCGTCATCCTGGAGCCGCCTCACTTCCCCGAACCGGTGGTATCGGTCGCCATTGAACCCGCCACCCGCGCTGACCAGGACAAACTGGGCGAGGCGATGCGCAAACTGTCTGAGGAAGACCCTACCTTCGTGGTTCGATACAACGATGAAACCGGTCAAACCATCATCTCCGGAATGGGAGAACTGCACCTGGAGGTGCTGGTGGACCGGATGCGTAGGGAGTTCGACGTTGAGGCCCGCGTTGGCCAACCCAGGGTGGCGTACCGTGAGGCCATCACCAAACCGGTGCGCGTCGAGGGCCGTTTCGTGCGGCAGACCGGCGGGCACGGCCAGTACGGACACGTATGGCTGCAATTGGAACCGGAGGAACGTGGGGCTGGCGCCAGCTTCGTTGACGGCATCACCGGCGCCGTCATCCCACGCCAGTACATCCCGGCCGTTGAAGCCGGAGTAAAGCAAGCGCTGGACAATGGACCACTGGCCGGGTATCCTCTGGTGGACTTGAAGGTCACACTGGTAGATGGCAGTTACCATACGGTAGACTCGTCGGAAATGGCTTTCCGTTCCGCAGCCATGATCGCAATGCGGGAAGGAACCCGAAAAGCCGCGCCGGTGTTGCAGGAACCCATCTTCGCGATGGAGATAGCGACTCCGGGCGAGTTCCTCAGCGAGGTGCTCAGCGACTTGGGCGGACGCCGGGCGCAGGTCAGGAGCATTGAAGGTCTGGAAGACCTCCAGACCGTGAGCGTCATGATCCCCCTTGGCGAGACTTTCGCTTACACCACGGCGTTGCGTTCGTTGACCCGAGGGAGGGCCTCGTACACGATGGAATTCCGCCACTACGAACCGGTGCCGGAGAACATGCTTCGGAATATCGCGAACATCAGGTAAAGGGATTGCCAACAAGGCAATCGCAACACACGGGAGCGTTAACGGATTTAGACTATGGTCGCCAGGCAACAGATGCGGATCATCCTCAAGGCGTTTGACCACAAGATGCTGGACCAGTCCAGCGCGCAGATTGTGGAAACGGCCGAACTTACCGGGGCGCGTGTCGCCGGACCGGTACCACTACCCACGCAAATTCGGCGCTTCTGCGTCATTCGTGGTCCCCATGTTGACAAGGACTCCCGGGAACACTTCGAAATCCGCACGCACAAGCGGCTGCTGGACATCATGGAACCCACCAGCAAGACCATTGATGCGCTGACCCGGCTCAACATGCCGGCAGGAGTGGACATTTCTATCAAGCTCTGATTTGGCCGTGTCCCGACCGACTGAAAC
The DNA here is from genome assembly GCA_965197635.1 of Dehalococcoidia bacterium. Classification (GTDB taxonomy): domain Bacteria; phylum Chloroflexota; class Dehalococcoidia; order Lucifugimonadales; family UBA3495; genus Bin87. The sequence continues at coordinate 259,628 of CBDANN010000006.1, read as the reverse complement.
CGGAATCGCGGGACACTCGGCACAATCAGGCTTGAAACAACAGCGATAGCGTCGTAAAATCACTGCTCCGGCTGGCGGCAGGCCTCAAAGCCACCGCCGCCGATTATTTACTTTCCGGTTCAAACAGCAACCACTGGCAGGCAAACCAAAATGCTCAAGGCGTTTCTCGGCAAGAAGATCGGCATGACCCAGGTGTTCAACGACGCTGGGCAGGTTGTGCCGGTAACCGTGATCGAAGCCGGCCCCTGCGCCGTGACCCAGATCCGCACCATGGCAAAAGACGGTTATGAATCGGTCCAGTTGGGTTTTGGCCGCGTGCGCAAACCCAACAAGCCGGATGCCGGCCACCTCAAGGGCAGCCAGATCGGACGACGGTTGCAGGAAGTAAGCGCTGAGGACATCGGCGAATATGTAGTGGGCCAACTGGTTTCAGTGGCAATCTTTGAGCCCGGCGAAATCGTCGACGTGGTTGGGAAATCCAAGGGTCGCGGGTTCGCCGGCACCATGAAACGCCACGGGTTTGCCGGTGGCCCCAGGACGCACGGCCAGTCCGACCGGCAGCGCGCTCCGGGATCCATCGGCGGCGGCACCACGCCCGGCAGGGTGTTCAAAGGCCTGAAAATGTCGGGACACATGGGTAACCGCCGCGTGACCAGCAAGGGCCTGGAGGTCGTGCGGGTGGACGCGGAGCGGAATTTGCTCATGGTCAAGGGGGGCATACCCGGGGCCCCCAACAGCCCCATTACCATACGCAAAACGGGCAAGAGCAGGGCGTAGGTGGCGTCTTTCGAATCGCCACGTCGCTTCGCAATGACAGTCGCCAGCAAGGAAACTTTCCGAAAATGGAACTCTCCGTATTGAACACTGAAGGCAACACCGTTGGCGCCGTCGAGATTGACGACGGCGTGTTCGACTTGCCGATGAACCCAACGCTGGTTCACCAAGCCATGGTCATCTACCAATTGAACCAGCGGCAGGGCACCCACTCCACCCGCACCAGGGCGGAAGTGTCCGGTGGCGGCAGGAAACCCTGGATCCAGAAACACACCGGCCGTGCCCGCCAGGGCAGCATACGCTCCCCGCAGTGGCGGCACGGCGGCATTGCCTTTGGCCCCAAGCCGCGAGACTATCGCAAAGCCTTGCCTCGCGCGATGCGTCGCAAGGCTTTACAGTGCGTGCTTTCCGAAAAGATCCGAAATGACCGCCTCATCTGCGTTGATTCGCTAGACGCCCTGGACGGGCGCACCAAGTCTATGAAGCGTGTGCTTGAGAACCTGAACATCGACAAGTCGGTACTGGTCGTCACGTTGGAAGCTGAGCAGAAGGTGGCCCGCGCTGGCGGCAATCTGAAGCAGGTCTGGACATTGCCTTCTGATTTGGTGAACGCCAACGATGTGCTCAAGCGGCAGACCGTGCTAATTACCGCTGACGCCATCCAGCGTATCGCAGAACTTTGTACGGCGCCCCGATTCCGGGCCCGCCGGGCGACGAATGAGGTAGCGGAATAATGAACATCAGCGACGTGCTGCTCCGTCCTACCATCACCGAAAAGAGCACCCTGCTGCAGGAAGACGGGCAATACACTTTCGAGATTGCAGCAAAGGCCAACAAAACGCTGGTCAAACAAGCGGTGGAAGAAAACTTCAACGTGAAGGTACTCAGCGTCAACATCACCTTCAACCGGGGCAAGCGCAAGCGGTACGGCCCCCGGTTCAAAAAGCAACCGGACGTCAAAAAGGCTGTGGTGACCCTGCAACCTGGCGATCGGATCGATCTGATCGAGGGTCTGTAAAGACCGTCGCGAGCCTATTGCACCGAGGGCGAACATCATGCCTCTGAAAAACCTGCGCCCCATCACACCCGGCACGCGCAACGCGGTGCGTCCCTCTTTTGAGGAGATCACTACCAAGAAGCCGGAAAAGTCGCTGCTGGAACCGCTGCAGAAGCGGGCCGGTCGGAATAACAAGGGCCGTATCACCGCCTATCATCGCGGGGGCGGTCCCCGTCGGATGTATCGCCGCATCGATTTCAAGCGGCGAAAGGATGGTGTGCCGGCTACGGTCAAGTCCATCGAGTATGACCCGAACCGCACCACTCGGATTGCCCTGTTGCACTACGCCGACGGTGAGAAGGCCTATATCTTGGCGCCGGTGAATCTGTCCGTTGGGGACAAAGTGCAATCCGGCGCCGACGCCGAAATCAGCCCCGGCAATACCCTGCCCCTCCGCAACATCCCCACGGGTACGGTAGTACACAATCTGGAGCTTACTCCAGGGCGCGGAGGCCAGTTGGTCAGGGGCGCGGGAACCGGAGCGCAGGTGCTGTCCAGGGAGGGCGAATACGTGTTGGTACGCCTGCCCTCCGGTGAGATGCGGCGCATACTGCTGAACTGCCGCGCCAGCGTCGGCCAGTTGTCCAACCCCGACCACAAAAACGAAAGCCTCGGCAAGGCCGGCGCCAAGCGGCATCTGGGTCGTCGCCCCCACGTTCGTGGCGTAGCCAAGAATCCGGTGGACCACCCGCATGGTGGCGGCGAAGGCCGCTCGCCCATTGGAATGCCCGGACCCAAGTCGCCCACCGGCAAGCCCACGTTGGGACACAAAACACGCAACAAGAAGAAGACTTCCAGTCGTTTCATCGTCCGCGGACGACGTCGGCGACGTTAGAAATCATCATCTCACCGTACCGTTTTGCGGTACAGCAGGCAGTCGTAGTTACCATGTCAAGGTCAATTAAGAAAGGACCGTACGTCCATCCCAAACTGCTCAAAAAGGTCAACCGGGTTCGCGAATCCGGTGAGGCCACCGTCATCCGTACCTGGTCGCGGGACTCGATGATCATGCCCGAAATGGTCGGGTTGAACTTCGGCGTCCACGACGGGCGGCGGCATGTGCCGGTATTCATCACGGAGAATATGGTGGGCCATCGCCTCGGCGAGTTCGCCCCCACCCGGACATACCGAGGTCACGTGGCGCGCTCGGAACGCTCCAGCAGGGTGAGGTGACGCCATGCCAGCAGTAAGGGCAAAGGCGAAGCAGGTGGGCGCGTCGCCGAAGCGGCTGAAACCGATCATGGACGCCGTGCGGGGCATGATGGTGAACGATGCCCTGGATCACCTCGGCTTGATGACCTCACCCTGGGCGCGTTCTGTGGCCAAGGTGGTGCAGTCCGCGGCGTCCAACGCCGAAAACAACGAATTCATGAACCGGAATACGCTGCGCATAACGCGTATTTCTGCGGACCAGGCGACACCGCTCAAACGTTTCCGAGCGCGCGCCAGAGGCCGGATTGGGCGGGTTACCCGCCGCTCCAGCCACATCATCATCGAAGTGGACGACATACAGGAGGGCTAGCCCATGGGACACAAAACCCACCCCTTCGGCTTCCGACTTGGCATCATCAAGGATTGGAAAACCCACTGGTACGCCAACAACGGCGCCCAGTACCGGGGCGGCGTGCAGCAGGACTTGTCCTTGCGCCGCACTATCCATGATGAGTATGCGGCCTTTTCCGACGCCGGCATTGCCAAAATCGAAATCGACCGCACGGCCCAAGAGACCATCGTCAACATTCACTCCGCGCGCCCTGGCATACTCATTGGCCGGGACGGAGATCGGGTGAAGGGATTGCGGGCCCGCTTGGAAAAAATGAACAGCGGGTTGCTGCGGCTCAACATCATCGAGATCGAACAGCCCGAAATGGACCCGTTCCTGGTGGGGCGCAACATCGCCGACCAGTTGAGCCGCCGGGTGGCCTATCGCCGAGCCATGCGACAGGCGGCATTGCGCACCATGCAGGCCGGAGCGGATGGCATCAAGATCATCACCAAGGGCCGCATCTCCGGCGCCGAGATCGCCCGCACCGAAAAGCTGATGATGGGCCAGGTGCCCCTGCACACTCTGCGGGCTGACATCGACTACGCGCTGGCCGAGGCGCACACCGCTATGGGACGCATCGGCATCAAGGTTTGGATCTACAAAGGCCAGATCATGCCGCCTCCGGCTGAAGAAGACGGTGAGTTGGACAGCATAGAATTCCGCGTGACCAGCCAGGATGCCGAGGCAGAACTGGCGGCGGCGGAGTTGGGCATCTAGCGGAGTGGCGTACCGTCACCGCTTTGCCAATCCCGGCTTACAACCACGGAAAATACGGAGTTTATTACCATGCTGCAGCCGAAAAGGACAAAATACCGCAAGATGGGCCGGGGCAAACGCCGTGGAGTGGCCACCACCGGGAACCAGGTGGAGTTTGGGGAAATCGGCTTGAAGGCGATGAGCCCCGATTGGATCACCGCCCGGCAGATCGAATCGGCTCGTGTTGCGATTTCCCGCCACCTGCAACGCGGCGGCCGCACCTGGATCCGTGTCTTCCCCGACAAGCCCGTATCCAAAAAGCCGGCCGAAGTGCGCATGGGCGGCGGAAAAGCGGCCAACGACCACTGGGTGGCGGTGGTGAAACCGGGCCGGGTTATGTTTGAGGTGGGCGGCGTGCCCATCAATCAGGCCGAAGAAGCGCTGCAAAAAGCGGCACACAAGCTGCCGATTCCCACCAAGGTGGTGTACCGCGATCGGGTCAACTCCTTGCTCACCGGCTCGAGCGGAGGTTAGCATCCATGGAGATGTACGAGATTCGGGCGCTGACCGACGACCAAATCCTGGATGAACTGGAGAAGTCTCGCAAGGAACTGATGAACCTGCGATTCCGCGACGCCACTAACCAGCTCACCGACACCAACCAGCCCCGCAAAACCCGCAAGGACATAGCCCGGATGCTGACGTGCCTCCGGGAACGGCAAGAGCAATAGCTCAGTACCGCGAAACGGTACCGGATACTGCAAATGCCATGACAATCAACTAGGAATACCAATGGCCAAAACAATGCGAAAAATTCGGGTTGGCTCCGTAGTGAGCACCCGGATGGACAAGACAGCCGTAGTGGAGTTGGTGTGGAAACAGCGCCACCGCGTCTACCGCAAGCAGATGCGTCGCGTGACCCGGTTCTACGTCCACGACCCGGAGAGCCAGTGCCGGATTGGGGATACGGTTCGTATCCAAGAAACCCGGCCCATCTCCCGAACCAAGCACTGGCGGCTGCTGGATATTCTGGCCCGGCGTCAGGTCGCTGAGGTGCGTGCCATTGATCTGGAAGGTGACGCCGTGATTGAACCCGTTGAGATTGACACTCAGGGTTTCATTGCGGAGCCGGATGATTACTTCAATACTGATGACGGCGAGGATGGATAAATGATTCAGAGTTACACCAGGCTGCACGTGGCCGACAACAGCGGCGCGCGACGTATCCGCCTCATCAATATCCCGGGCTCCAGCCGTCGGAAGTACGCTTCTGTAGGCGACATTATCGTCTGCACCGTCCGCGAAGCCGTGCCCAACTCCCCGGTAAGGAAGGGTACGGTGGTCAAAGCGGTGGTGGTGCGGCAAGCGGCCCCTCTGCTCCGGCCCGACGGCACTCACATCAAGTTCGACGATAACGCCGCCGTGCTCATTAACGACAACCAGCTGCCCCGAGGCACGCGGATCTTCGGCCCGGTAGCGCGGGAACTGCGAGACAAGGGCTTTATGCGGATTGTGTCGCTAGCTCCGGAGGTGGTGTGATGGCGAAGCCTAAAATCCGCCGGGGAGACGACGTGCTGGTCATTGCCGGCAAGGACAGACGCAAAACCGGCCGTGTCCTCGGCATGGTCCCAGAGAAAAACCGAGTGGTGGTAGAAGGCGTGAACATCGTCACCAAGCATTACAAGCCACGGCCCGGCATCAGGCAAGGGGGCCGCGTCCAGCAGGAAGCATCAATTCACATCTCCAACGTCAAGCTAATTCAGAGCAACTACACCGAACCCGGCTCCCAGTTCCGCAATCGTGATGCGGATCAGTCTAGCGAGTGATAACGATGGCTACTGACCAGCAAGAAAGGACGAACGAAGGTGGTGGCCGGCGCCAGCGGCGACGGCAGGAAGAAGCCGAAACCAACGGCTCTGAACCGACCCAACTTCCGCCGCCGACCTTCAAGACGCGCTTCCGTGATGAGATAGTCCCAGCAATGGTATCCGAGTTCGGGTACACCAGCCCGATGCAGGTGCCTCGCATCACCAAAATCAACCTGAATATCGGTCTGGGCGAAGCGTTGACCAACGGGCGCGCCATGGAAAGCGCGGTCCGCGACCTGACCACCATATCGGGGCAAAAGCCGGTAATAACCCGGGCCCGGCGGTCTATCGCCGGATTCAAGGTACGGCAGGGCAACCCGATCGGCACCGCCGTAACCCTGCGGGGCGACCGTATGTATTACTTCCTGGAGCGGCTGATCCTCACTGCTCTGCCGCGTATCCGCGACTTCCGCGGAATTTCACGAAACGGATTCGACGGACGCGGGAACTTTTCGCTGGGCCTGCGGGAACAGATCGTGTTCCCGGAGATCGATTACAACAGCATAGACCGGTTGCGCGGGATGCAAGTGACGATCACCACCAGCGCTCCAAACGATGCCGAGGCGACCCGACTGCTCGAACACTTCGGGATGCCCTTCATTCGACAGTAAGTGTATCCCTGCTGACATCCCATGGAGAAAGGAACTTGGCCAAGAAATCTTCCATCGTCAAAAACGAGCGCCGTAAGCGGACCGTCGCCGAATTTGCAGCCCAGCGCAATGCGCTGCTGGCGGAAGCTCGGGACTTGTCGCTGACCGCGCGCCAGCGTTTTGAAGCGCGTCAGAAGCTTGCGCTCCTGCCGCATGACGCCAACCCCAATCGCATCCGCAACCGCGACGGCGCAACGGGACGCCCCCGGGGATATATTCGCCACTTCGGATTGTCCCGGATCTCCTTCCGCGAGATGGCGCTGGATGGCTTGCTGCCGGGCGTTCGCAAGGCGAGCCTGTGACGGTTGCTCCGAAGTAGCCGCGACCGCGCACGCAATGACATCAGGTAACAAGGAGCGTTACCCCAATGCCGATTAACGACCCCGTTGCCGATATGCTAACCCGCATTCGCAACGCCATTCAGGCGCGGCACCAAACGGTGCTGGTGCCCCAGTCCAAAATTAAAGTCGCCATTGCCGACATCCTCAAAACCCAGGGCTACATCCGGGATTGGGACCAGGCCAGGAACCAAAAATTCCCAACGATGCGCCTGCACCTGATGTACAAGGACGACGATCAGAACGCCATCCGCGGGTTGCGGCGCATCAGCAAACCCGGGCTGAGGGTACATGTGGGACGGGGTGAAATCCCCCGGGTGTACGGCGGTTTGGGCGTCGCCATTATCTCCACTTCGCAGGGGATGATGACGGGTTATGAGGCATGGCGCAAGGGTATCGGAGGAGAGTTGGTCTGCTATGTCTGGTAAAGAAGCACTCATCAGCGAAGGCGTGGCTCAACGGGTTCCGCCTACCGAACGACCGCTGTCACGCATCGGCCGACAGCCTATACCAATCCCCGCCGGCGTTCAGGTAGAGGTGATCTACGGCGGCATCGTAGTCAAGGGACCGCAGGGCGAGATCACCCAGAAATACCACCCTGAAGTCAACGTGAGTGTTGAGGACGGAGCGGTGATCGTCGAAAGGTTGACTGAACGCAAGTTCCATCATTCCCTGCACGGGTTGACCCGCTCTCTGATTGCCAATGCTATGGTCGGCGTGACCGAGGGTTACACCCGTACCCTTGAACTGATGGGCGTCGGCTACCGCGTCCAACAGAACGGCGATGGCATCACGCTCAGCGTCGGATACAGCCACACCGTGGAGCTGTTCCCCGAAGCAGGGTTGACGATGCAGGTCGAAGGTAACAACCGGGTACACATCAGCGGCGTGGACAAGCAGAAGGTTGGCCAACTGGCAGCCAAGGTGCGGAAGGTACGTCCCCCCAACCGCTACAAAGAGAAGGGCATCCGTTACCAGGGAGAAGTGCTGCGCTTGAAGCCCGGCAAGGCCGCCGCCCGTCGCGCCGCCTAATTTCCGGCCCATACGAGATGAAACCGCCGCCACCCAGTACAACCACGAGAGCAAACCAAAAATGCCACGCGACAAAAATTCACGTAAATTGCGCGTCGTCCGGCACCGCCGGGTACGAAACAAGGTCAACGGCACGCCGCAGCGGCCCCGCCTTTGTGTATTTCGCAGCCACAAGGGCATCTACGCCCAGGTGATTGACGACGTTCAAGGCCACACACTGGCCTATGCATCCAGCCAGGAACTCAATACCAACGACGCCGCGCCCAAGACGGCGGCGTCAGCAGCCGTCGGCAAACTGGTGGCAGAACGTGCCATGTCAGCCGGCGTAACCACCGTTGTATTCGACCGGGGCGGCTATCAGTTCCACGGTCGGGTCAAAGCTCTGGCTGATGCTGCCCGCGAAGGAGGGCTTGTATTCTGATGGTATCTCCCGCATCACGCAGAGGGCCAAGAAGCGGCCCAGGCAATCGAGGTGGCGGCCCGGGCAACCGGGGCGGTGGTGAAGGCGGCCCCGGACGCGGCGGACGCGGCGGCCGAGGCCGAGACCGCGAACAACGGCCACGCGAGGACGACAGCGGCGGCATGAACGAGCGGGTGGTCCACACTCGCCGCATCGCCAAAGTTGTGAAGGGTGGCCGTCGCTTGCGGTTCAACGCGCTGGTGGTGGTCGGAGACGGCCAGGGCCGCGTGGGGGTCGGCATGGGAAAGGCACTGGCCATTCCCGACGCGGTCCGCAAAGGAACTGCGGTGGCCCGGCGCAGCACCATCAATATCCCCATCAAGGGCAGCACTATTCCCCACGAGATTTCCGTCCGGAAGGGCGCGTCCATCGTGATCATCAAGCCGGCCCCATTGGGCACGGGCATCATTGCTGCTGGAGCGATGCGGGCCATGCTGGAACTGGGCGGCGTCCAGGATGTGGTGGGCAAATCATTGGGGTCTCGCAATCCTATCAACATTGTTCAGGCCACCCTGGAAGCGCTGAGCCTGTTGCGCGATCCAGCAACGGAGCGAGCCGCGCGCCTCGGCCTGTCCACGCCGGCGACCAACGGTGCATCGGAAACGCCCCCGGCAACCGAGACCGCTCCCGCGCCGGCCGAAACCGCCGCTGCTGAAGCCGTCACCCCTGAACCTGCTGCGGAGCGAATAGAGGTTCCCTCCGCTTCCGCTGAGGCCGGCGACATCCCGGCCGCTGCCGGAGAACCTCCCGCGAAACCTGAAACCGAAACCACTGCCCCTGCTGATCCGTCGGAGAGCGGTCCGCCAGAGACCGCCCCTGGTGCAGAGGATGCTGGCGAACCGGCCTGATCACATGTCAGCGGTCTGTTGAAGCAACAACCACGGACTGCGGGAACGAAACAAAATGGCTCAAATCAAAATTACGTGGAAGAAAAGCTGCATCGGGAGGCCCGGTTACCAGCGACGCATCGTTGAGTCGCTGGGGCTGAAGAGGCTGCACCACTCGGTGGTCCACGAAGACAGCCCGACCATACTCGGTATGGTCAACAAGGTTCAGCACCTGGTGGTGGTCGAACCCGTCGAGTAATTTCCACCGCTGAATCAAGAAAGATACCAACACCCCCGGGTTCCGGCGATCACCGGAATCGACGGGCGTACGCAATACACGGAGCAATCGATAACCATGATGGAGCATGAAGTCGTCCCGCCCAAAGGAGCACGGCGAGCGCGCAAGCGAGTGGGCCGTGGCGACGCCGCCGGCGGCGGCAGCTACGCGGGACGCGGCTTGAAAGGCCAGAAATCGCGCTCCGGTCCGGGTCTCCGACCCGGGTTTGAGGGCGGTCAAATGCCGCTGATCAAAGGTCTCCCCATGAAACGGGGATTCAACAACCGCTACAAGACCTACTACGCGCTGGTGGACTTGGACACGCTGCAGGAACGGTTTGAAGCCGGTACGCGAGTGACGCCGGAAATGCTGCATCAACTGGGCATCGTCCGCCGCACCAAATTGCCGGTGAAAGTGGTTGGCGATGGTGAACTGAACCGCGCGCTCACCGTGGCCGCGCACAAATTTACCGCAGCGGCCCGCGCTAAAATTGAGGCAGCCGGCGGCTCAATTGAAGAGCTTTAGCATCAGGATTCGGTCGATACGGGTGGGGCGCGGCAAGTCATGATTCAGTCCGAGGTACAGGGAGCCGGCAGGTGGCCCCGGCTGTTGCAGGCGGCCATTGACGCGTTCAGCCTGCCCGACCTGCGGGCCAAGATACTGTTCACGTTGGGTATGCTGGCCCTCTACCGGCTGGTCGCCCACATCCCCATTCCCGGACTGGACCTGGCGAATCTGGAAGACTTGTTCAGGAATAACCAGATACTGGGCTTTCTCGACCTTTTCTCCGGCGGCGCACTCAGTCGCATGAGCATCGTCGCGCTGGGCGTGTTTCCCTACATCACGGCATCCATCATCATGCAACTGCTGACGCCGGTGATACCGCAGTTGCAGAACCTGTCCCGTGAAGGCGAAGCCGGCCGCATCAAGATGAACCGCATCACCCACTGGGGTACGGTGCCCATCGCCATCGCGCAAGCCTTCGCCCAGTTGGTGCTGCTCCAGCAGGCCAACGTGCTGACCAACGTGGGCTTCACCGGGGACGCTCTGCTGCCCACCATAGCCATCATTCTGTCCCTGACCGCCGGAACCATGTTCCTGGTGTGGCTGGGCGAGTTGATCACGGAGCGGGGCATTGGCAACGGCATCTCGCTGATTATCTTCGCCGGTATCGTAGTCGGTTTCCCCGGCCTGCTGGCGACCGGGTTTTTGGATCGGGACAACATAATCGGCGTGTTCTTCTTCGCGCTGATTGGCCTGCTGATTATTGCGCTCATCGTGGTGTTCAACGAAGCCCATCGGCGGATCCCGGTGCAGTATGGGCGCAGCATCTTTCGCGGCGGGCAGATGTACCGGCAGTCCGGTTCAACGTACATACCGCTGCGTATCAACTCGGCTGGCATGATTCCGCTGATTTTCGCCTTCTCCATCGTGATTTTGCCGGGTACGGTGGCCCAGTATCTGAGTTCGGCAGGCGGCTTCATCGGCAACCTGGCCGGCAATCTCCAGGTGGCGCTCAGCCCCAGCGGACCGATTTACTGGATCCTCGCGTTCTTCCTGGTGGTGGCATTCACCTTTTTCTATACGCTGGTGGTGTTCCAACAGCAGAGCATTGCGGAAAACCTGCAACGCAACGGCGGGTTCGTGTTGGGCATTCGGCCTGGTCGTCCGACCCAGGACTACCTGAACCGGGTCATCATCCGCCTCACCATGGGAGGCGCGCTGTTCCTGGGGTTCATCGCCATCGTGCCCTACCTGGCCTCACTAGTCACCAACGTCGAGGCCATCGCGCTCAGCAGCACGAGCCTGCTCATCATGGTGGGCGTGGGGCTGGACACGTTGCGCCAACTGGAAGCGCAGTTGATGATGCGCAATTACGAGGGATTCTTGCGATGACCACGTTTCCCGGTCAAAGATCCGGCGGTCAAAAATCTGTTGGTCTCAAGCTCGTGCTTTTCGGCCCGCCCGGAGCGGGGAAGGGTACGCAGGCCCAGCTGCTCAAGGAACGGTTGGGCATTGAACACGTGAGTTCGGGCGACCTGTTCAGGCATCACCTGTCCAACGGTACCAAGCTGGGCGAGTTGGCGCGAGGCTACATGAACCAGGGCGCCCTGGTGCCCGACGAGGTCACCATTGGCATGGTTATTGATCGCATCGGCCAGATCGGCCTCAACGACGGTTTCATGCTGGACGGTTTTCCCCGCAACACCAACCAGGCGCAGGCCCTGGAAACCGCGTTGCTGGAACGGGGCCAGCGGATAGACTGCGTAATCCATATCCAGGTGGCTGACGACGAGCTGATTCGAAGGCTCAGCAATCGTTATATCTGCCGGGCCTGCCAGCGTCCCTACACTCGAGACTCCGTCACCGGCGACCCGCCGGAACGATGTGGAGATTGCCCTGACGGCGGCGACATCTACCAACGGGACGACGACACGCCGGACGCCGTTGCCAACCGTCTCGGTGTTTATCATCAGGAGACAGCCCCGGTGCTCGACTTTTACCGGGAACGGGGGTTGCTGGCCGACATCGCTGGCGAAGGCGTCATAGAAGCAGTTAGTGAATCGGTGCTGCAAGCTCTGGGGTCCAACGCCCGGTGATTGGAGCCGGTGTGTCATCACTTCCGCTGCGTCGTAGTAAACACGTTCGCTTTGAGGTATAATAGCAACGGTGGAACGTAATCCCAAGCGAAAAACCGCCTCCAATTCTCCGTCTTCTTACACTGGGGGCATCACTATCAAGTCCCGTCGCGAGATGGAGGCGATGGGGCGTGCCGGCGCCATTGTGGGCGCCACTTTGACTTTGCTCAAGAATTCGGTTGAGCCGGGCATCACGACGGCAGACCTCAATCGAATTGCGGACAAGAATATCCGTAGCATGGGCGCGGTGCCCACCTTTATCGGCTACCATGGATTCCCCGCCGCGATATGCGCCTCAGTGAACGAAGAGATTGTTCACGGTATCCCCGGCAAACGGGTGCTCAAAGAAGGCGACATCATCAAGATGGACGTCGGAGCGACCATAGACGGTTTCATTGGCGACGCCGCCATCTCCGTTGCCGTGGGACAGGTGAGCGATGCCGCCCAACAGTTGATGGTTGATACCGAAGCCAGCCTGTACGCCGGCATCGGGGCCGCCAAACCGGGCAATCGAATTGGCGACATTGGCGCGGCCGTTGAGGAGTACGCTCTGGCCCGCGGCTATGGTGTCGTTCGGCAGTTTGTTGGCCACGGCGTTGGTCGCTACCTGCACGAAGACCCCCAGGTTCCCAATTACGGCGAACCTGGCAAGGGGATATTGCTCCGGCCCGGAATGTGCATCTGTATTGAACCCATGCTCAACTTGGGAACCGAGGACACCACCATACTGGACGACGACTGGACAGTGGTGACTGCCGACGGCGCCCTCTCAGCCCATTTTGAGCACACTCTGGCAATAACCCAAGAAGGCCCGAAAATTCTCACCCCTCACGACTGAACCGTGGCCGCTCTGCCGGACATTGAGATCCGGACCAGCGCGACTAAAGTAGGCTGATTTATGGCTAAAAAAGAAGCAATCGAAGTTGAGGCTCAGGTGACCCAAGCCCTGCCCAACGGAATGTTCCGCGTGGAACTGCCCAACGACCACCAGGTGTTGGCGCATATCTCCGGCAAGATTCGGATGCACTTCATCCGCGTGCTGCCCGGCGACCGTGTGTTGGTCGAGCTGTCCCCTTATGACCTGAGCCGGGGCCGCATTACCTATCGCTTCAAGTAGCGGCCGCCAGGGAGGATCCGATGAAAGTCTCCGCATCCGTAAAACCGCGTTGCGACCGCTGTCGTGTAATCCGGCGAAAGCGCGTGGTTCGTATCATCTGCGTTAACAGCAAACACGCCCAACGTCAGGGATAATTTATCCGGTCTGCCAACAGTTCGGTATGCCCGCGTTCGCGGAGTACCGCCAAGGCCCGCCGGAACGACGAAAGCAAAATCAGGAGCATTATCATGGTTCGTATCGCCGGAGTTGACGTACCTGACCGCAAGCGCGCCCACATCGCTCTGCGCGGCATCTATGGGATTGGACCCGCCAAAGCTTTGGAAATCGTGGGCAAGGCTAATCTGGACCCGGATATGCCGCCGCGCATGAACGAGCTGTCCGAAGAGCAGGTTGACCGCATCCGCGTCATCGTTGACCAGGACTACATCACCGAGGGAGACCTGCGCCGCGAGAACAACGAGAATATTCGGCGGCTCATTGATATCGGTAGTTATCGGGGCCTTCGTCACCGCCGCAACCTGCCGGTCCACGGTCAGCGGACCCGGACCAACGCCCGCTCCCGAAAGGGCGCGCGGCGCACGGTTGCCGGTCGTGGCCGGCGCACCGGCGGGAAGAAGTAACCGCCGCCTGATACCGACGCTATCCATTAGCGTTGGTAGCGGGATCAGAAATTGCAGGAAACGGAAAGAGGTATTGACCGATGCCCAGACCACGGACCCGCCGTCGCGAACGTCGCTCCATACCACAGGGGCGCGCCTACATCTACTCCACGTTCAACAACACGCTGGTAAGCATCACTGACCCCGACGGGAACGTGGTGGCTTCCACCAGCGCCGGCACTGTCGGGTTCCGCGGTTCCCGCAAAGGCACGGCCTTCGCCGCCCAGCGGGCCGCCGAGCAGGCGGCGCGGCGCGGCGTGGACATGGGGATGCGCAACATCGACGTGTACATCAAGGGCCCCGGCTCAGGTCGGGAGCCGGCCATAAGGGCGCTGCAAGCCGCCGGCCTCAACGTCGGCAGCATTCGAGACGTGACGCCCATCCCCCACAACGGCGTGCGGCCTCCCAAACGCCGGCGGGTGTAAATCTCGTCGCCTTCATTCTTCACACCAACAACGGAAAGAACAACATGGGTAGATACACCGGACCCTCTTGCCGCCTGTGCCGACGCGCCGGGGAAAAGCTCTTCCTGAAAGGCGACCGCTGCTTTTCGCCCCGTTGCGCCATCGAGCGCCGCCACATACCGCCCGGAGGCGGCGGGCAACGTCGTCGCCGAGTTTCCGATTACGGCGTGCACCTGCGGGAAAAACAAAAGGCTCGGCAGATGTATGGCGTGATGGAAAACCAGTTCCGCAAGTACATGACCGACGCTTTCAACACGCCCGGAATCTCCGGCAACAACCTGCTGCGCACCCTCGAGCGGCGAATGGATAACGTCATCTACCTGCTGGGCTTCGCTGACTCCCGCAAGCAGGCCCGCCAGATGGTTCAGCACGGCCACTTCACCGTCAACGGGCGCAAGACCGACATACCTTCGTTCCTGGTCAAGGCTGGCCAGACCATCGGCTGGACCGAAACATCGCGACGCCGGGACTTTTTCGCCGACCGCACCGACGGCCTGCCCAAGCGCACGCTGCCCAGTTGGCTCACCCTGGACTTGACGCAGATGGCGGGCCAGATAATCTCCATGCCGCCCGACAATGAACTGCCGGACACCATAAACTCCCGCCTCATCGTTGAGTACTACTCAAGGTAAGTACCGGAATGTTAGAACCTCAAATTCTCCCGCCCATGCGGGATCCCGAACCGGAAGTCCCTTCCCCCGCTATCCGGGTGATCGAAAGCACCGATACCTTCGCCTGCGTGGCGTTGGAGCCGCTGGAACGGGGCTTTGCGACCACCGTCGGAAATCCTCTGCGTCGCCTCCTCCTGAGTTCAATCCAGGGGACCGCGGTTACCTGGGTCAAAATAGACGGCATACCCCACGAATACACGGTGATCCCCGGCGTGAAGGAAGAGGTCATGGATCTCCTCCTCAGCATCAAACGCATCCGTATCCACGCGATCACCAAACGGACTGGCAAGATGCGCCTCGACGTCAGCGGAGAAGGTCGCGTTTGCGCCGGTGACATTTCCACGGCCAGCGATTATCAGATCGTAAACCCGGAACTTCACCTGGCTACTTTGGACAACCCTGGCGTCAACCTGTCCATCGAGTTTAACGTTGAGGCGGGCAAAGGCTACCAGCAGGTGGCCCAGGGCGAAAGCATGGCGGGACTGCCTGTTGGTGTGCTGCCGGTGGATGCAATTTACAACCCGGTGCGCAAGGTCGAATACTCGGTGGAACGGATGATGGTCGGACAACAAACCGACTGGGAACGTCTTATCCTCCAGGTGTGGACCGATGGCGCCGTAACGCCGCTCTCCGCTATTCAGGAAGCGTCCGAGAACTTGGTTCAGCATTTCTTCATGTTCAACCAGCTGAGCCGCCCGGCCGATTCACCTCTGGACACGACAAACCTCCCCGTGGCGTCCGAGGTGTACCTTATGCCCATCGAGCGGCTGGATCTGTCGTCCAGGACGCTGAACTGCCTCAAACGCGCCAAGCTGGACCGGGTTGGTCAGGTGTTGGACTTGAGTGCGGACGATCTGCTCAACATTCGGAATTTCGGTCAGAAGTCGCTGGAAGAGCTTCAGGGCAAGCTGGCCGAGTTGGGTGTCAGCGCGCCGCGTGCCGGCGATGTGGATTACGCGGAGGATTACCTGGCGCAGCCCGGCTCTAATCTGGTGTTCGATCCGGATCCCGGCGATGACTACGACCTCGATTATGAAGATGACGGAGAATAACAATGCCCTCCCATCGCGTGGCCGGCCGCAAACTCAGCCGGTATAAGGACCAGCGAAAATCGCTTCTCCGCGGTTTGACAGCGGACCTGATTCAACACGAACGCATCACGACCACCTTAGCCAAGGCGAAAGAAACCCGCGTGATGGCCGAAAAGCTCATTACCCATGGCAAGAAGGGATCGCTGCACAATCGCCGCGTCGCGTTGAGCCAGGTACCCAACAAAACGGTCGTGTCCAAGGTATTTGACGAACTTGGCCCCCGATACGCGGAGCGCCCCGGTGGCTATACCCGGATCATCAAGCTTGGCCCGCGCCAGGGCGACGGAGCCTTGATGGCCGTCATCGAATTGGTCTAAGGTAAATCTCGGACCTCAACCCAAAAAGGATTTGCCATCGTCTGAATGACCGCATGACATCCCAAAGCACTACCGATATAGCGGGGCGTCGCATCGCCCTCGTGGTGGCGTACGAAGGCACCGAATACGCTGGCTTCCAGTTGCAAGCCAGCGCTCCCACCATACAGGGGGAGTTGGAAAAAGCCTTCTCGAAACTCACCGGGGAAAACCGCAGGGTTAGGGGCGCAAGTCGCACCGACTCGGGAACCCACGCGCTGGGACAGGTGGTAGACGTTGCTACTGGCAGCGCGCACAGCGTGGAGGTAATCCGGGCGGCGATGAATCACTACCTGCCCGCTACTATCCGGGTAACGCTGGTTTGTGACATGCCAGCAGGGTTCAACGCCAGACGGAGCGCAACAGAACGTCGATATAGATACCATATCCTCAATCGACGGATACCCTCGCCTCTCCTTCGTCACACCCACCATTTGGAGCCGACCTCGCTAAACATCCGTGCGATGCAACAGGCCGCACATAGCTTGTTGGGCATCAGGGATTTCCGGCAGATTGCGACGGGACACCCGGCCGAGCAGAGCGCAGTGAGACGAGTGTACAGTTGGGAAGTTAATTACCATCCCTCGGAAACAGATGTCATCACAATCGATTGCTCCGCCAACGGATTTTTGCGTCACCAGATCAGACGAGCAAATGCCGTTTTAGTGGAGATAGGCAAAGGAAACTTACCCACTCACGCTATGGCGGACACGCTAGCCGGACGGATCCAACGACAACGACAAATTCCAACGCTGCCGGCAAAGGGTTTGTGCTTGCAGCACGTACACTATCCCGGACACAACCAATTGCAAAAGGTTTCTGACTGACATGAAACGCACCAGCACCTACTTCGCAAAGGCCGGCGACGTGCCGGACCAGTGGCGCGTCATTGACGCCACCGGCATCAGCTTGGGCCGGCTGGCCCGCCAGGTCGCCGTGGCACTGCAGGGCAAGGATCAACCGACGTTCACTCCTCACGTCATCACCGGGTGTCATGTGGTGGTGATCAATGCCGACAAGGTCCGAATCACGGGCCGTAAGCTCACGCAGAAGATGTATTATCGCCACAGCGGTTACGTCGGCAACCTGAAAACCTTCATGTTGCGCGACATGATGGAGGAACGGCCCGACCGGGTGGTGCAACTGGCGGTCAAAGGTATGTTGCCGTCAAACAAGCAGGGCCGGCACCTGCTGCGCCGGCTGCGAGTCTACGCGGGTGACCAGCACCCCCACGAGGCCCAGGTCGGCAACGCCGAATAAACGCCCCAAACTATCAGCCATCCACCGCGGCGGGACTCTAGCCCGCCGGTCCGGAAAGCAGGTATCCAAATATGGTGACGCAAGCAGAACCGCAACAGCAGTACTTCTATGGAACCGGCCGCCGCAAGCGGGCCATCGCAAAGGTGCGCCTCTACCCCGACGACGGAACGGCGATCATCGTCAACGACAAACCCATGGAAGACTACTTCAATTGGCTGCCCTGGCAGTCCACGGTGCGCGAACCCTTCTCCACCTCAGGGACTGTCGGCCGGTTCCGGGTCATGGCTAAAGTCACGGGCGGCGGTGTCAACGCCCAGGCCGAAGCCATCCGCCATGGCATTTCTCGCGCCTTGGTGGTCTTTGATCCCAACCTCAAATCCAGCCTGCGCCGGGCCGGATTCATCACTCGCGACGCTCGCGTCAAGGAAAGCAAGAAGTACGGCCTCAAGCGCGCCCGCCGCGCCCCGCAGTACACCAAACGCTGAAGCCCAGCCCCGAAGGTTGTCAGCAGGACGCTTATGAGCCCTCCCGTCATTATCGCCGTTATTGCCGGCATCACCCTCGGCGTCACTGTGGTTGTGCTGCTGGTCAGGGGCAGTTATCAGCTGGGCAAATTGGTCAACAAGGTTGATAACCAGGAAGCCAAAATTGACAGGCTGGATACTAAGATTGATAGGGTGGATGCTAAGATTGATGCTTTAGCTACCGTCGTCAACGAGTTGCGGGCAGAAGTCCAGCACACCAACAAAATACTGGTCGGGCTGGCGAACCACACCGATGACGCGGCTGGACGAACCGTCTTCACCATCCCGTCATAGTGGAACTGGGTGACGCCCCTCAGCCAGGGGCTGAGGGGCGTCTTTTTGTCAGAACAGGTCCCGGCCTATCGTCAACCAGTAGAACATGATGTACACGCCGGCCACCACCATCAACCACGCACCCACTATGCCCACGTAAGGCAACACCGTCCGCAGCCAGCGCACCATCACGGAACGCGCTACCGCCATTCCGAGGGTCAGGACCAGGATCACGCTGCCCATTCCGGCGGCGTAGAGCACGAACTGGCTCAGCGTGTCCAGCCAACCCGACGACAGGCCGGCGCCAACGCCCAGCACGGCCAGGAACAACGGCAGCGTGCAGCTCAACGATGCCAGGCCGTAACTGATCCCGAACAGCACGTATCCGGGCAGGTTCATCTGCGCCGGGTCGCCGATGCGCGACGCGGCCCTCTGGGCCAGGCTGGTGTAGATTTTGCCGCCGCTGGCCATGAAGGCGCCAGCTCCGATGAGCAGCACGCCTATGGCCAGGCCCACGTAAGGCAGCGCCGCCACTACGATTGCTTGTGAGCCTAACCCCAGCACCAGCCCGACCAACCCAAACAGTACCACGAACCCCGCGGACACGGACAACCCGACCATGATGGCACGTGCCACCAGCAGCACCGGCTGGCGACTGTCCTGCTCCCGGTTGCCGCCGCTTACATACAGCCCCAGGTAGGCCGGCAGCATTGCGAAGCCACAGGGGTTGACGGCGGAAGCCGCGCCCACGGCATACGCGAAACCGAGCTTGATGCCGACGTTGCTGATGCCGGTGCCTGATGAACCTGACAGCAATTCAACAAATCTGTTCACGCCGTCAATACCGTCGGCGCTGCGCAGCAGCAAGGCTCCGGCAACGGCGATAGCGTAAGCAACTGCGGCGATAGCCGCCGCCAACAGAACGTTGCGACTGACCGGGAGGCGATCAATCAAGCTGGCGGTGGTGGTTTGGGAATCAGCGGGAGCGGGAGTAGTCATCATCGCCACCTCATGTGTAAATCGATTGAACAATCATTATCGGCCGGATTGCTATGATCACGCGATCATTCTGGACCCAGAGGAGTGGAAGCAGTTATACGACGTTGGCTTCGTTGCGAACCACCACGGTGTTGGCCACCCGGTCGGACAGTGAGCGGTGCTCCTCTTCATCCGTCAGCAGCAGGATCGCGTCTGCGAAGAATCCGATTATAAAACTGTGCGCCACCGCTTTGACGATTTCACGAACGAAAGTGGTTCCCCAGCCGGCGCCGTCCCCATTTCGCTTGATGGCGCGAATCCCCAGCAACTGTTTGCCCGGCGTTTGTCCCCGCCCCAGAACAATCAGCCACCAGATGATGTAACCGATGATGAGGGTGAGGAAAAACAAAACGCCGTCCAGCAGATTGGCGAACAGCCGGCGTATCGGGCTGGCGGGTTCCATGTTGACGCCTCACTTAAGTTATACGGCAGGATATCGCGTTCGGTTCCGTTTTACACGCCCAGGTGAATCTGCATGGCGTCCAGCAGCCGAGTTACGTTGGCTTCGCTGTCGGACTCGCAGTAGATGCGGAGGAGGGGTTCAGTGCCGGAAAAACGGGCGGCGACCCATCCGGCGTCAAACATCCAGCGTCGTCCGTCAATCGCGTCCATATTTCGGACCGGCATTCCCGCCAACTCCCACAGCGACGAGCCAACCAGCCTCTCCATAATCGCTGCGCGTTGCGCCGGATCAAACGCGACGTCGCGGCGCTGGTAATGATGTTCGCCTACCACTTCAAACAGGCGGTTTACCAGTCCCGATGCAGTCAGTCCGGCCACGGCCATGTATTCCAGCAGGTACAAGCCGCTGAGGATGCCGTCCCGCTCGGGTATGTGGCCGCGAAAGGCGTAGCCCCCGCTCTCCTCGCCGCCCAGCAGGGCGTCCTCAGCCACGAAGCGAGGCCCGATGTTCTTGAACCCTACGGGCAGTTCTGCGATACCCACGCTGTAGCGTTGGGCCAGTTTGTTCAGCATCAGCGACGCGGTGACGCCCTTGACCAGCGCGCCCCGGTCGCCGCGTTCCAGCAGGTAAAGGGCAAGCAGCGAGAATACTTCCAACGTACTTACGAAGCGGCCGGTCTCGTCGACGAGGCCGATGCGGTCGGCGTCGCCGTCCAGGGCCAGACCCGCCGCCGCGCCTTCTTCCGGGACGCGACGGCAAAGTTCGGTAAGGTTGTGAGCTATGGGCTCGGGCTGGGCCATGCCAGGGAAGGAGGGGTTGAGCTCGGTTCGCAGTTCGGTCACCTTCGTGGTTCCGCCCTTCAGAAGGCCCGGTATGTAGCCGGCTCCTGCCCCGTGCATCGCGTCCACCATTACATTCAGTCCGGCGGCGCGTATCGCGTTCAGGTTGACCAGGCGAGCGATGGATTCTCGGTACGCCGAAGTGGGGTCGATTTCGCAGATCAGTCCGGTGGCACGGCCCTCGGCCAGAGGCAGGGTTCTGGGCGGGCGGGCGGACTCAATGCACAATTCCAGCGTGTCGGTGACGGCCTGGCTGGCGCTGCCCCCCTGGGCAGATTTGAACTTGAAGCCGCTCCAGGCAGCGGGATTATGGCTGGAAGTGATAACCACGCCGCCGGCCGCGCCCTGCTGCACGACTTGGTGGCTGACCACGGGCGTAGGAGCCGGTTCCCGACAAAGGTGAACCGCGATGCCGTTGCCGGACATGACGGAAGCCACCGTTTCGGCAAACTCGCGGGAAGCGAATCGGGTGTCATACCCTACCACCAGACCACGGCCGGCCGAACCCTCCGCGCGCAGATAATCGGCGAGACCCTGGGAGCAACGGGCCACGTTGGAAAAGGTGAAGTCGTCGGCGATGACGCCGCGCCAGCCGTCGGTGCCGAACTTGATTGGGGTGTCCATACGTCAATTCTAGCATGGCGGTTGTGTCGTTAGTGTTACAATATTATCGCTCTGCTGTTCCGGGTCATCGAATTAGAAACGACCTAGCCCGGCATACCGGCGAAAGAAAAGAGACCAGAGACCGTTGTGGAGATACCCCCCATCTCTGAACTTGACCTGCCGGACGACGAATTGCTCCGGCGCATTGTGACTGCGGTTTCGGCGCACCCCGAAGTTCGTGAACCGCTGCTGCGCGTGCTGCTCACCGATGAGTTCCTGAACCTTCCCGCAGAGGTCAAGGAACTACGGGAGGAAACGCGCGAGGCATTTCACGTCGTCAACGAGCGCATTGACGAAACCAACGAGACCATGCGCGAACAGTTCCAGGCTGTCAACGAGCGCATTGACGAAACCAACGAGACCATGCGCGAACAGTTCCAGGCTGTCAACGAGCGCATTGACGCGAACACACGCTCCATCGGGACCCTTATGGGCCAAGTGGGCGAGCTGCGCGGCGAAGCGTACGAAAGGCGCTGCGCCGAGCGGATTGACGCCGTGATGATTGACCACTTTGATTATGCCGTATTGGCCGACCGAATTCCTATCAACCGTCAGTTGATACAGGCTCGCCGCAACGCGCTCATCACCAGAGAGGAATATGAGGGCGGGCGCAACGTTGACATCATCGTCCAGGAACAAGCTGAGGGCGAGACTCCCAGCCGACTCGCCGCCATTGAAGTATCAGTAACTTTCAACGAGGATGACCTGGAAAACGCCGCCGGGCGCGCTGCCACCCTCGCCCGGATAACCGGCATTCCCACTGAGGCCTTTCTGATAACCCGCAACGCCTGGCCGGAAAGGGTCGCTGCGGCTGCCACCCGCTCAGGCGTGACCATCGTCCGGCGCATCTGATTACGCTGCGCCGGCCGCGTGAGCGCGCTAACGCCAGTGGTGACGAGCGATCACGGTGCCGGCGATGCGGTCAGGGATTGAGCGCCGTTCGGCGCGGTCGCGGCAAATAAAGGCGGCGTCGATGATGAAACCGATAAGCGTGTGATGCAGCACGAATTTAGCGACAGCGCGGGTGGCTTTCATCCGCAAGCTGGCCGTGCCCCCGCGTCGCCGGCGGACATCGGTTCCCGTGAGCCGACGACCTGGCGGCCCGAACTTGGCGATGACGGCAAACCACAGGATGTAGGTGATGAGCAGCGTCAGCGACACGTGTATCGCGAAAAAATCGTACACGTCAAAGTTTATCGACTCGGGACCAGGAGAACCGAGCTTGCCGATGATGAAGAGAACGCCGGTTGCCGCGGCCAAAAATAGCAGGCGGTCGATAAGCCAGGAGATGAACCGTCGCAGGGGAACGATTTTGTTCATGTATCCGATTGAAACATCCGTGTGCGGTTTGGGATGCTCGATGTCGGGTGCATTTTAGCGAGATGCCTCGAATAACAAGAATACGCCGGTTTACGCTGTTTCGTGAGTTGTCAACCAAACGCGCCCCTCGCCGGTAGGACGAGGAGCGCATGGGTGCCGGCGCTAGGCAAGTGGACGATTAGTCGCCGGCGGCAGCCAGCGCGCCGGCAGCCTGTTGCAGAGTCTCGGCCTTGTCGGTGCGCTCCCAGGGGAGGTCAAGGTCGCTGCGGCCAAAGTGACCATAGGCAGCGGTCTGGCGGTAGATGGGACGGCGCAGGTCCAGGTCTTCAATGATTGCGCCGGGTCGCAGGTCGAAGTGCTCGCGCACCAGTTCCTCGATTTTCTCGTTGTCAATGCGGTTGGTGTCGAAGGTTTCCACCGCAACCGAAATCGGGTCGGCCACGCCGATGGCGTAGGAGACCAGCACCTCAACGCGGTCGGCAAGCCCGGCGGCGACCAGGTTCTTGGCGACGTAGCGAGCGGCGTAAGCGCCGGAGCGGTCAACCTTGGTCGGGTCCTTGCCGGAGAAGGCGCCGCCGCCGTGCCGGGCGATGCCGCCGTAGGTGTCCACCAGGATCTTGCGGCCGGTAAGGCCGGTGTCGCCCTGGGGGCCGCCGACCACGAACCAGCCGCTGGGGTTGACGTAGTACTTGGTATCGGCGTCCAGCAGGTGGGCGGGGACGATGGGCTTGATAACGTGCTCGATGATGTCTTCGCGGATTTTCGCCCGAAAAGCGTCGCGATCTTCGGTGTCATCATGCTGGCTGCTGACTACAATAGCGTCCACGCGGTGGGGCTTGCCGTAGCGGTATTCCACCGTGACCTGGGACTTGCCGTCGGGACCGAGGTAGGGAAGCGTACCGTCTTTGCGGACGGCGGCGAGGCGTTCCACTAGCCGGTGGGACAGGTCAACGGTCAGGGGCATGAGGTCGTCGGTTTCGTTGCAGGCGAAGCCGACCATCATGCCCTGGTCGCCGGCGCCGGTGGCGCGGCGGGCATTGTTTTCCTGGGACTCCGGGGCGGCTCCGTTGCTGCGGGCTTCCAGGGCGGTGCTGACACCGGCGTTGATGTCGGGCGACTGTTGGCTGGCGTTGGCGATGATGCCGCAGGAATGGCCGTCGATGCCGTACTTGATGTCGGTATAGCCGATTTCCAGCAGGGTCTGGCGCGTGATGGCGTCAAAGTCCAGCTCGGCTTGGGTGGTTATTTCCCCGGTGACCATGACCAGGTTCTTGCCGGCGACGGTTTCGCAGGCCACGCGGCTCATGGGGTCAACGCTGAAAGCGGCGTCCAGCACGGCGTCGGAAATCTGGTCGCACACCTTGTCGGGATGCCCTTCTGTAACCGACTCTGAAGTGAGCAGGTACTTGGGCGAAGTCATAAATTGAATTGGCATTGGCTCGAATCCTCCGAATGTTTTGATGGCTGGGAACGGCTGGGTACACGAATTAGGTGCCTTCCTCCCAGCTTTCGTTGTAGGCGGTCTGTTCCGCGGTTAGGGTATCAATTTGGATGCCCATGGTTTCCAGCTTGAGGCGTCCCACCTCAGCGTCGATTTCCCGCGGGACCACGTGAACGCCGTTGCCGAGGTTAGTATGGTTTTTGACCAGGTACTCGGCGCTGAGGGCCTGGTTGGCGAAGCTCATGTCCATGACGGCGGAGGGGTGCCCCTCGGCGGCGGCCAGGTTGATGAGCCTACCCTCACCGAGCAGGTAGATGCGCCGTCCGTCGGCCGTCTGGAACTCTTCGACGAAGGGGCGGACTTCCCGGTGACTGACGGACATGGCTTCCAGCGCGGGAATGTCAATCTCCACGTTGAAGTGGCCGCTGTTGGCAACGATTGCGCCGTCTGACATTACTGCCAGGTGTTCCTTGCCGATGATATGCCAGCCGCCGGACACGGTGATGAACACCTCGCCCTGCCGGGCCGCTTCCAGGCCGGTCATCACCTGGAAACCGTCCATTACGGCCTCCAGGGCGCGCACCGGGTTGATCTCGGTGACGATGACGTGGGCGCCCATGCCGCGGGCGCGGGAAGCCACGCCCCGGCCGCACCAGCCGTAGCCGCCGACCACGACGCGCCGGCCGGCCCACAGGATGTTGGTGGCGCGGGTGATGCCGTCCAGGGTGCTCTGGCCGGTGCCGTAGCGGTTGTCGAAGAAGTGCTTGGTCTCGGCCTCGTTGACGGCGATAATGGGGTATTTCAGCTGCCCGTCGGCGGCCATGGCGGTGAGACGCACCACGCCGGTGGTGGTTTCCTCGGTGCCGGCCAGCACGTTGGAGAGCAAATCGGTGCGCTCCCGGTGCAGGACGCCCACCAGGTCGGCCCCGTCGTCCATGGTGACCATGGGGGCATGGTCCAGCGCGGCGTTGATGTGCCGGTAGTAGGTTTCGTTGTCCTCGCCCTTAATGGCGTAGGTGGGGATGCCGAACTCCTGCACCAGCGCGGCCGCGGTTTCGTCCTGGGTGCTGAGCGGGTTGCTGGCGCAGAGCACCAGGTCGGCGCCGCCGGCTTGGAGGGCGATGGCCAGGTTGGCCGTCTCGGTGGTTACGTGCAGACAGGCGGCCATCCGCACGCCCTCAAAGGGTTTCTCGTTGCGGAACCGCTCGGTGATCATATTGACGACCGGCATCTCCCGCCCGGCCCAGCGGATGCGGTCAACGCCGGCCGCGGCCAGGGAAAGGTCTTTCACGTCGCCTTTGGTTTTTTGAACAGTCAAATTGTTGTACCTCTCGTTGTTTGAGTGTCTGGTTCAATTGTGAAGTCAGGCCATGGCGTCATTGCGAGGAGCGGAGCGACCTGGCAATCTCGTTGCCGCAGTGATGCTGCTTATCCCCACGGGATTGCCGCGCTGCGCTCGCAGTGGCAGGAGGCGCACGGGCGAGTTACGGTTCGTTGCCGTAGGACGTGGGGTTGCCGGCGGCGATCCAGGAAGGGGTGCCGTCGGCAACGTTGTAGAGCATCTCCGAGTCGTAGCCCATGGCGGCGGCCAGTTCGCAGGCCAAACCGCTGCGGACGCCGGCGGCGCAGATGAAGAGCAATTTCTTGTCGTCGGGCACTTCGTCCATGCGCCCGGCAAGGTCGTCAACGTTGATGTGGATGGCGCCGCTGGCGTGGCCGGTGACCCATTCGTCATCGCGGCGCACGTCGATCACGACGGTGTTTTCCGGGTCGGCCTGCAGGATCTGCAGGGCCTCCGGGGAATCGACTCGGTAGTAGGGTTCTCCGGGGTTCTGGCGTGGCATTTTGTTACCTCCTGGGGTGTTCGACGTCACTCTCGACAGTTCGGCGCCATTCGGGCGGTTTTCAAAGCTAGTTCTTAGGCAGGCAGAGGCCTACGGGTTCGGCGGCGGGTCAAGGTGGACGCCGGCGATGGGGTGGAGCCGGCGGTAGGCCGCTTCGGAAATCCGTTTACGGTCGGTGATGATGGCGTTGGTTAGGGCAGTCTGGCACTCGCAGGGTTCCAGGGCGGCCAGCATCGGCATGATGTGGCGCAGGATGATGCGGCTGTTGGCCACGTTGGCGACCAGGTTTTCCACCACCATGTCAACGCTGACGTCGTCGTGGTCAGGGTGCCAGCAGTCGTAGTCGGTGACCCAGGCCATGACGGCGTAGCACATCTCAGCCTCGCGGGCCAGCTTGGCCTCTGGCAGGGTGGTCATGCCGATGATGTCGCCGCCCCAGGCTCGATACATATTTGACTCCGCGCGGGTGGAGAACGCGGGTCCCTCCATCACTACCAGCGTACTGCCTTGGTGCGTCGGTATGCCCTGGCCGGCGCCGCCGTCGGCGAGTACCGCGCTGACGTGGGGGCAGAAGGGATCGGCAAAGGATATGTGTGCCACCACGCCGTCCTCAAAAAAGGTGCTGTCGCGGCGGCGGGTGCGATCGATGAGCTGGTCGGGGACGACTAGGTGTTGGGGTTCGTAATCCGCCTGCAGGCTGCCCACGGCGCTGACGGAGACAACGCGCTTGACCCCCAAGGTCTTCAGGGCGTAGATGTTGGCGCGGAACGGCAGCTCGGTGGGGTTGACCCGGTGACCGCGACCGTGGCGGGGGAGGAAGGCCACCGGCACGTCCAGCAATTCTCCGACGGTAATCAGGTCGCTGGGCTTGCCGTACGGCGTGTCAATATCCACCACGGCGGTTTCGGCGAAGCCCTGTATCTCATATAGGCCGCTGCCGCCGATGATGGCGATTTCCGCTTGGGGTTGGTTGGGCATTGCGGTTAGTTTCCTGTTGCATTGCGCCTATGGACGGGATGGGCAAGACGGGATCCAGGGATAATTAGCTGGGCCAAACGATGCCGGCGATAGTGCCTACCCAAAGCAGAATGCCGAGCACGATGACCAGGACCTCGCCCTTGCCGAAACGGGCCGATTGAGCAAGGCGATTGTCCACCTCGGCCCAGTACCGATTGAGGTTGGACCGAACATGGGAAATAACATAGATGGTAACCGCGAGGACAACCAGGTTGACGAAGAATGCAACCAGGCGCATGGTTAGACTGACCGCAGCGCTGCTGCTTGCCGTACTGGCAATCACCTCCACGACGGTGCTGACGACGACAATGGTGGTCAACGCTCCCAAATTCAGAGAGTCCGGTATGCCACGCTCTTGCATCAGGGCCTTGAACTCCCGGCAGTGGGCGTGGAAGCGAAAGAAACCGTAAACCGGCACCAGCTGGGTCAGCCCGTGCCACACGGGATGGTGAGTCGAGCCGCTTTCCGCCGCCATCTCGATGGTGTGGTCACGGTACTGCTTCCAGGTGCGGTACATCCAATATATCCAATAGACGCCGAAGCTGATAATGGACAACACGATGATGCGTCCCGCGGATATGTAGGCCCCGCCCGCCAGATCGCCAGTGTGCGGGTTTTCACTACCAGTGTCGTCAAGTTGCCAGGTCGCCATCGGGGTGTCCTCCTCGTCACCGCAGTTGCGGTATCTGGTCGGGCAGGTAGTGAGTGGAGCGGAAGACGCTGTTGACCTCAAAACCCAGCTCGTTGGGCGCGAAGTGGGGGTTGATGTACTCCCAGACCACATCACCTTCAGGCGTAACCTGGAAGATGCGCCCGACCTGGCCCTCGGTGATCAGCGTGTTGCCGTTGGGCAGGCGGCGCGCGCCGGAGATGTAGGCGCTGAAGAAGTTGAACGGCGGGTTGTCCCGGTATTGCCAGACTATTTCGTTGGTCGCCGGGTTCACCTCGATAACACGGGACGCCGGCAGCGGGTCGCGCCGGCTGTGGGAACCGTTGTCGTAGATGAGCACGTTGCCGTTGTCCAGCAGCGACGGGTCGTGCTGCTGGGCCAGCACGTCGTCGCCGATTTGCCACGCAATCGCGCCGCTGGCCTTGTCGATGATCCCGACGGTGGAGATGTTGCGGAAGCTGAACATCACCCGGTTATCCGGCAACGGCGCGACGGTGTTGCCGTGGCTCCATTCATCCCGCAGGTCGTTGAAGGTGATGACGTGCCGCTCCGGGTCCAGATGCTCGGCGGCGTGCCATTCCCAGACGCGGTTGCCGGTGGCGTCCACTTCCACCAGCACGTCTGACCACATGCCGTGGGAATCGGTGCCGGGCTGTCCACCTTCGATCCGGGCGGCTTGGGCATCGTCCATCCGTTCCACCGTCATATACAGGCAGCCGCCCGATTCGGTGCGCCGGGCGTCGTGGTGGTGGTACGGATCCCGGTGCTCCCAGACGATGTTGCCTTCCCAATCAACCTCCAGCATTATGCCGCCTTTGAACCGCTTCATCGCCTCAAAGACGTCCCAGCCGCCGTCGTCCCGCACCTTGCCGCCGTAGAACAGGTTGCCGTTGGGCAACAGGTAGCCGTACAGCCCCGGCGGATAGGGCATTTGCCATTGGTGGGCTACTTCGCCGTTGATGTCCAGCAGATAGACCTCGCCGTCGCCGGACATGGGAGCGTACAGGGTGTAGCCGGGGCAAGCGCGTTCCGGGTCGCAGGCGGTCAGGCCGGTGCGGGCCATGCGGCGGCGAGTTTGAGGGTCAATGGTCATGGTTTCACATCGATGAATAGGATTTCGGGATTGTCGCGCTACGCTCGCGATGACACCCCAAAAGGTCAGGCGGCGTCCATCGCCTGTTGCAGCGATTCGGTATATGGCGGGCGGCACACCATCGTTTCGGTGACGATGCCGGCGATGTAGCGATGGGGTGTTACGTCGAAGGCAGGGTTGTAGGCGGTAGTGCCTTCGGGCGCGGTGGGCGTGCCGCCGTAGCCCGTCACTTCGTGCTGGGGCCGTTCCTCGATGGCGATGTCGTCGCCGTGGGCGATGGCAAGGTCAACGGTGCTGGTGGGAGCAGCGATGTAGAAGGGGATGCCGTTTTCGTGGGCCAGCACGGCCAGTGTGTAGGTGCCAATCTTGTTGGCCGTGTCTCCGTTGGCGGCGATACGGTCAGCGCCGGTAATGACGCAAGACACTGCGCCTTGGCGCATGAGCACGCCGGCGGCGGAATCGGCGATGAGCGTGGCCGGAATGCCCAATTGCTGGAACTCCCATGAGGTTAGCCGCGCGCCCTGCAACCAGGGCCGCGTCTCGGTGTTATAGACGTTGAACCGCCCGCCGGCCTCCCAGCCGGCGCGGATAACGCCCAAGGCGGTGCCATAGGCGGAGGTCGCCAGCGCGCCCGTGTTGCAGTGGGTCAGAACGCCCTGGCCGTCGGGCGGCATCAGGACGCGGCCGTGCTCGCCGATGCGGCGGTTGATGGCCTCGTCTTCCTCCTGGATGCGGCGGGCTTCCGCCTCCAACCGGGGCAGGATGCTGCCCGGGTCCGGCTCCGCCTCGGCGACGCGGAGCATCCGGCGCACGGCCCAGCCCAAGTTGACTGCCGTGGGACGGGCGGCGGCGATATGCGCCCCGGCCTGTCTCAACGCCCCGATGAAGTGATCGCGCTCGCGGGATTGCAGTTCGGCGGCAGCCAGCACCATGGCATAGCCGGCGGCGACACCGATGGCGGGAGCGCCCCGCACGCGCATCTCGGTAATGGCGGCGGCGGCGACGCGGTAGTCGGTGATGCTGACGGTGGTGTGTTCGTGGGGCAGGAGCGTTTGGTCAAGTAGCTCCAGCCGGGCGCCGGTCCAGTTAATTGGACGAATTTCGGTCATAAATGAGTCGCAGTTGTGCAGTCCGCTGGCGCGGATGGTCGGGATAACGCTGCGTGGGATCTTTGGTACGGACCAAGATGAGGCAAAAACAAAGGCTCACCCGTACCGGGAGAGCCATCAAACACAATCCTCCCCTCATCTTTGCGTCGCGCCGACGGCCAGCGCATGCGGTGCGCCTAACCGTGGGGACGCCGGATTTGGCACCTCATCCCGCTGGGTGAGCGAGACAGGTTGCCAGGCTTCACAGGGCCGTTCCCTCTGCCTGTCTGGATAAGGGTTCCAGCAGCGTATCCAGTTTTTAACTGCTAATGATGCTACGCGCCGGGTCTGAATATGTCAAGGTTGGGCCTCATTCGTAACAGGGCTTGTGCAAAGTTTTTGATCCGCTCATGGTGAGCCTGACATCCTTCGACAAGCGGAGGTGACTTTGCACAGGCCCTGCTCATTCTCATAGACATAGGGATTACACGCACCTATCTGAAGGAGGAAGGCCGTCATGGATTGTAGCCCAGCCGAGTTTGATGTCAATGTTGTCTGTCCTGAGGATCAGGGTAAGGTTCCAGGGTTCCTGGTGGATCTGGGTAGCCTGTATGATTATCTGGCGCGCCTGGAAGACCGTCGCGACCCACGTGGCGTACGTTACCGCCTGGTTCACATCCTGGTATTTGTCCTGTTGGGCAAACTGGCTGGGGAAGACCGGCTGACGGGCATTGCGGAATGGGTGTGGCACCGCAAGGAAGCGCTGGCCCAAGCTTTGGGGTTGCCGCGCCCCCAGGCGCCGCATCGCACGACTTACAGCCGGGTCCTGGGCGCAACGCTGTCGGTTGAGGCGCTGGAGCGGACGATGGGGGAATTCTTGGCCCAGAACCGGACCGATGGACAGTTGGTTCAGGTAACCATAGACGGCAAAACCTTGCGGGGCAGCATCGCGGCGGGGCAGACCCGGGGCACGCATCTGCTGGCCGCCTACCTCCCTGGCGAAGGAGTAGTGCTGGCCCAGGTGGAGGTGGACGGCAAGGAAAATGAGATCAAGGCAGCCCCGCGGCTGCTGGAAGCTATCGACTTGCGGGGCAAGGTGGTCAGCGGCGACGCCATGCTGACCCAGCGGGACCTTTCGGCGCAAGTGGTGGCGGCCGGGGGAGAATACCTTTGGCCAGTGAAAGATAACCAACCCCAACTGCACGACGACATCGCCACGTTTTTTGCCAACGAACCGGAAAGTGTGCCGGAGGCGGGGACGGTGGAAAAAGGGCACGGTCGCATTGAGCAACGCCACCTGCGGGCCAGCGCTGGCCTGAATGAGTACTTGGACTGGCCCTATCTGCAACAGGTTTTCCGCGTGGACCGGCGCACCGAGCACGTCAAGCGGGGCGAGCTAACCGTAACTGTTCAGACTTGGTGAGGTGAATTG
Organism: Dehalococcoidia bacterium; assembly: GCA_965197635.1. Taxonomy (GTDB): domain Bacteria; phylum Chloroflexota; class Dehalococcoidia; order Lucifugimonadales; family UBA3495; genus Bin87. Next base: position 228,204 of record CBDANN010000006.1, on the reverse strand, counting down.
GCCGGATCCGGGTTTCCGAACGCTGGCGTGGGTGGCAGTCGTTATGTCATATAGAGGGAGTGGATACTGAGAGTGACCTGACCACCGCCGACCGCGATTTCCTGATCGCCATCATTGCCCAACTGCAGGCCACCGTTTTGGAACAGCAGCGGGTGATTGAGCGGTTGGAGCGGCGGATTGCCGAACTGGAGGGCCAGGCGAAAACCGGACGGCCCGCCCCGAATGCCCGGCCTCAAGGCGAAATCGGGCCGCCAGCCCCCAGCGCAGCAGCAGCCCCGAAAGCAGCGACGCCACGGCTTCGCCCGCCCGCGCATGACACCGACCCATCGGGTGGAGCACGTGGTGGAGAACTGTCCCGATTGCGGCGCCCACCTGTCCGGCGGCTGGACCCAGCGCACTCGGGAAGTCATCGAGTTGCCGGTGGTTCCGGTGCAAGTCACCGAGCATGTCTTCATCGCCAGGACCTGCCCAGTGTGTCGGCGGCGCCGAGTGCCCACCGCGCAACTGGACGGCGTGGCACTGGGGCGCCAACGCCTGGGCGTCAACCTGATCAGCCGCATCGCCACGCTACGGGAAGAAGGGCGCCTGCCGATCCGCAGCATCCAGTGGTATCTGGGCACCGTCCATCAGCTGCGCCTCAGCGTGGGGGCCATTGTGAGCGCCATTCATCAGACCGCGCAACAGGCCCAACCAGCGGGTAACTGTTCAGAGTTGGTGAGGTGAATTGCTGAAAAGTTGTTTGTCGATGGCTGGCGGCCTTTGGCCTGTTTATGTCAAGTTGGGTCCATGAAGCATGAAATCGACCTCACCACCGCCGACCGGGATGTGCTGATCGACATCATCCTCCGGCAGCAAGCCATCATCGAACGGCTGGAGAAGCGGATCGCCCAGCCGGAAGGGCGGGCCAAAGCCAAAGGCTCCGGACGGATGCCGGGCCTGAAGCCCAAAGCCGACCGGAAACCGGCCGAGCCCAAGCAGCCCCGCAAGCCGCGGCCCCACGGTTTCGCCCGGACCCGCATGACGCCCACCCAGCGGGTGGAGCATGTGGTGGAGCAGTGTCCCGACTGCGGGACCCAGTTGTCCGGCGGCTGGACCCAGCGTACTCGGGAAGTGATCGATCTGCCCCAGGTGCCGGTGCAGGTTACCGAGCACGTTTACATCACCCGCACCTGTCCCCGGTGCCAACGGGGCTGTACTCCCACAGCGCAACTGGAGGGCGCGGCGCTGGGCCAGCAGCGTCTGGGGGTGAACGTTGTCAGCCTGATTGCCGCGCTCCGGGAGGAGGCTCGGCTGCCTTGCCGCACCATCCAATGGTACCTGGACACGGTACATGGGCTGCACCTCAGCCTGGGGGCCATCGTGGACGCCACGCGCAAAGTGGCGGGCCAAGCGCAGCGGGAACTGGCGGGCATTCTGGAACGGATCCGCGGCAGTCCGGTGGTCCACGCCGACGAGACCGGCTGGCGGGAGGACGGACACAACGGCTACGTGTGGACTTTCAGCACCCCTGACCTGCGGTACTTCCTGCGACGGAACCGTGGTAAGGCGGTGGTGGATGAAGTGCTGGGCGATGAGTTTGCTGGCGTGCTGGTCAGCGACTTCTACGCCGCCTACCACCACTATGACGGCCCCAAACAACGCTGCTGGGCCCACCTGCTACGGGACATCCACGACCTCCGCGTCCTCTACCCTGACGATCACCGATTGTCCCAGTGGGCCGATGCCATACATCAACTCTATTGCCAGGCCAAAGCCTTCACCCACCCGGCAGAGCAGCAGCGGCGCGCTGCCCAACTGGTCCTGGAAAGACGCCTCTTGGCCCTCTGCCGTCCCTTCTTGGATGACCCGTCGGCGGCACAAGCCAAACTGTGCCGACGCATGGAGAACCACATCAAGGAACTCTTCGTCTTCGTGGCTCATCCGGAGGTGCCACCGGACAACAATGCCGCCGAGCGCAGCCTGCGCCCAGTGGTGATCAGCCGGAAGGTCAGTGGTGGCACCCGCTCGGAGCGGGGGACCGAGACCAAGATGACCCTAGCCTCGATCTTCGGCACCTGGCGAGCCCAAGGTCTCAATCCTCTCTCCGCTTGCCAACAACTGCTCGCTTCCCCTCAACTCTGAACTGTTACACCAGCGGTGGCTGGAATGGTGGACCGCATCCGCGCCAGCCCAGTGGTCCACGCCGACGAAACCGGCTGGCGTCAAAATGGGAACAACGGTTACGTCTGGACTTTCAGCACTCCCACCGAGCGCTACTTCCTGCGGCGGGGTCGGGGCAAGGCGGTGGTGGATGAAGCGCTGGGCGAGGCATTCTCCGGAGTACTGGTCAGCGATTTCTACGCCGCCTACCACCATTACGATGGCCCCAAGCAACGGTGCTGGGCGCACCTGCTGCGGGACATCCACGACCTGCGGGCCCGCTACCTCAAAGATGCCCCGCTGGCCCGCTGGGCGGCGGCAGTCCATCGACTCTACGAGGAAGCCAAAGCCTTCTCTCATCCTCAGGCACGACGACGGCGCACTGCTCAACTGGCCTTGGAGCGGAAGCTGCTGGCCATCTGCCGCCCTTTCCTGTCTGAGCCGTCGGCCGTCCAGGGCAAGCTGTGCCGGCGCATTGAGCGCCACATCAAGGAACTCTTCGTCTTCGTGGCCGAACCAGACGTGCCATCGGACAACAACCCCGCCGAGCGCAGCCTGCGTCATCTGGTCATCAGCCGCAAGGTCAGCGGCGGCACCCGCTCGGAGCAGGGCACGGAGAGCAAGATGACGCTGGCATCCATCTTCGGCACCTGGCGCGCCCAAGGTTTAAATCCTCTCGCCGCCTGTCGTCAGCTGCTCACTTCCCCCCAAGTCTGAACTGTTACAGCTAACCCACGATACGGTCTATGGGATAACCAGCCTGGGGCCGGAGCAAGCCAACCCGCAACAGCTGCTGGCCATGGTCCGGGGACACTGGAACATCGAAAACGGGCTGCATTACCGGCGTGACGAGACCCTGCGCGAGGACTGGTGTCATCTGAGGCTGGGCCACGCTCAACGCATGATGGCGGCGATCAACAACCTGGTCCTAGCCCTATTGCTGCGCCGGGGAGTCAACAACGTGCCACAGCAACGCCGTCGCTATGCCGCCCAATGGAGCGAAGCCTTGAAACTCATTACATCCGTGTAATTCGGACTTTGCACAAGCCCTGTCATTCGTAACTGTTCAGACTGGCTAAATCAGGGGTAGACTAAAAGCATGGACCGGGATGTGAATATAGGCAGGGCCTCCCGTGAGGGGTTGGTCCAGTTGGTTAGTCAACTTCTCGACCATGTTGAGGTTCTGGAAACACGAATCTCTGAGTTGGAAGGCCAGCAGAAGGCTCCAACGGAGGGAGGTAAGGAGCGGAAGCCGCCCTCCTGGGTCAAGGCCAACCGGCCGGACCGCCCTCAGCAGGAACGCCAGAAGCGCGCCCACGGCTTTGCCCGGCGGCGGGAGGAGCCCGCCCACTGGGAGGAGCACGCCACGGCCAGTTGTCCGGACTGCGGAACACTGCTGTTGGGCGGGAGAGTACGCGGAAGCCGCCAGGTGATATCCATACCCCGGGTGCGAGCGCGGGTGACTGAGCACGTGGTGCTGGAGCGCACTTGCCGGAAGTGCGGGCAGCGGTGGTCCCCCGCACCGGATTGGGGCGCCCTGGTGGTGGGGCGGCAACGGGTGGGCATCTCAGTTCAGCAGGAAGTATGCGTGCTCCGGGAGGAGTGCCGGCTGCCCTATGGAGTGATGCAACGCTACCTGAAGTGGCGCTACAGACTGGGCTTAGCGTGGGGGAACTGGTGGCCATGGTGCGTGGAGCGGCCGGGCCCGGCCCGGGGGAGCGCCACCGGCTGCAAGAAGAGCTTCGAGCCAGTCCGGTGGTGTACGGGGACGAGACGGGCTGGCGGGAAGATGGCCACAACGGGTATCTCTGGAGCTTCAGCGCTCCGGAGGCGCGCTGCTGCCTCCGCCGGCCCAGCCGGGGCCGGGAGGTGGTTGCGGAGGTGTTGGGAGCTGAGTTTGAGGGCGTGCTGGTCAGCGCTGCTACGGCGCTTACAACGTGCAGCAAGGGCTGCATCAGAGCTGCTGGACCCATCTGCTGCGGGATATCCACCGGCTGAAGGAACCATACCCCCAACACCAGGGAGTGGCCGAATGGGCCCAACAGGTGCGGGAGGTGTATGACCAGGCCCAGGCCTATCCCGGCCCGGACCCGGAACTGCCGGCAACGGTGCAGCGGGCCCAGCGGGTAAAGCTGCAACAGCAGTGCCAGCAGCGGCTATGGTCCATCTGCCAGCCTTCCCTGGGCAGCGATGCGCCCAGGAGCGTGCGGTGCCAGCGGGTGGAACGCTTCCTCCCGAAGTTGTTCACCTTCGTCGCCGAACCCCGGGCTAAGGCGGACAACAACGCGGCGGAGCGCAGCCGGCGGCCAACGGTGGTAAGCCGGAAGATCAGCGGCGGGACCCGTTCACCGGAGGGGAGCAACACCAAGAGCGTTCTGGCTGCCCTGTTCGGCACCTGGCGCTTGCGCGGCCGCAACCCCTACCAAGCACTAAACTCCATCCGCTCCCAACCCCTACTCGCCCCAGTCTGAACTGTTACTGCCAAACCAAGCGTTATAGATTTCAGCAGGGACTTCATGCCGCGGACAGCGTCGGAGTGGTTCAGATCTCGACCAACCGGCGACGGCGCAACAAAGTCTCGGTAAGGGCTGCCACCGAGGTGGACAGCGACACCGCGCCCACCGTGAATGGGGCGGTCATCATGGCCGTCAACGCCCACGCCTCTGGCCGCACGCCGGCGATGGCCACGCCGAAGATCCTTGTAACCGCGACGAACGCAGCCAAAAGGGCCAGGAACCCCAAGCCGCCCAAACCAATCCTTATTGTCCAACGATAACCGTTCATCCTTCCTCCATCGTGGCCACTTTCGTTCACCTCTGGATCCAACGGTATCCCCGAGCGGGTCCCTCGGCCATAGTATAATGCGGCCCATTACCGCTGGGGGGAACCGCCATGACTGCCGTTGATTACTCCGTGCTGGACAACCCAGATACGACAGGCCAGTCTTTTCGCCCATTGCGAGGCTGGACCGACCAGCCCGATGGCGCGGTGGATTACGGGGTGACCGTCGCCGACGGCGCCACCCTGTCGTGCCGATTTTTCGTGGTGGGGCGTGAAAACCCCACCGTGCTGTTTTTCTACGGCGGCGGCGAGAATGTGGCCCGTTACGACGACATCGCACCGCACTACAACAGCATCGGGGCGAATTTTTTCGTCGCCGACTACCGGGGCTTCGGCGCGTCGAGCGGGTCGCCGAGTTTCAACAACATACTGTCCGACGCGCGCGAGGTGCTGGACTGGCTGCAGGAGACGATGCGGGCACTACGGTTCACGGGCCCGCTGTATGTCATGGGGCGCTCCATGGGCCGTCACTCCGCCGGAGAACTTGCCATAACCGCCGGCGACCGGATCAACGGCGTCATCATCGAGAGCGGGCGACCCAATCTGGGACGGATCGCCCAGGGGCTGGAGCCGGAGGTGATACAGGCGTTGGAAGACGACTACCAGGCCAAGTTCTATTCCATCAACATCCCCGCGCTGGTGATTCACGGCCAGTGGGACGAATCGGCGCCGCTGGCCGACGCGGTGGACATGTTCAACAAGCTGGAGACCGTCCACAAGCACCTGGAAATCATACCGGGCGCGGGCCACAACGACCTGATGTACGTGGGCTTCCAACAGTACTTCAACGCCATCAGGGGCTTCATGGCCCGGTACGCCGGGCCGAGCGCAGCGATTGCGAACACAAGCGAAACCACCGAGTGAAGTCCTTCAGGAATTGATAACCATGCTGACCCCAGACTGCGTTGGCGATGTTCAAGCGGAAATACTGACCGGCTTTACTCTCGCTGTTGGGCGTGCCCTGTGATGCCTGGCCTCTCGAAGCGAGGGTTCGGTCCAGGGCGAACCACGGTCGTCGGAAACGCCGACAGGCCGTCAACACGGCCGGTGGTCAATACACGCCCCCAGAGACGCTCCCAGCGTCGAGCGGCACTTCGATAGCCGAGAAACCGCAGAACGCGCCCGAAGCCGTCTACGGCGGCAACGAGAGCGTTCCACGCAGAAGCGAGCGCTACAACACGCCCAAGCAATTCCGGAACCAACCGGTTCCATCCAGCAGTGCCACCCCAGCACGGGAACCAGCGGGCCGCACGCGCGGGGATAGACCTTCCTCCCATTTTGTTTGATTGGGTTCATCCTAAACCGAAGCCAAAATGAAACCCGCAATGGTGTCGGGTAGAATAGGCAGTAGTTGAGTTGGTCGGAAAGGATCAGGAAATCGGAGTGGGGGTTGCTGTTGGGCATGATGGAGACGGGAGTCCTACTGGAGCGGTGGCGCATGGACAAAGCGGAGGTGCGGCGGCGGATATACCGAGCGCCGACGCCGCGGGAACGGGAAAGGTGGCACGTGGTACGGCTACTGGCGCAGGGTGGGACCGCGGCGGCGGTAGCTGGGGCGTTGGAACGGGATGCCCACACCATCGGCCAATGGACCGGGGAGTTCGCGGAGCGAGGTCCGAAGGCGCGGTCTTTTGAGCCGTCGGGAGGTTCCCCCGCGCTGAGCCGGGATCAGCAGGCCGAGTTGAAGGCAGCGGTGCGGGAATTGCCGTCGCAAGCGGGCATCGACCGGTCCAACTGGAACTGGCAGGTGGTATGCCGGTTTGTGCAGGAACACTTCGGGTTGTCGCTGAGCCGGAGCAGTTGCCTGACCCCGTATCAAGTACGGGGTGACGTTACTACCTGCACCGTTTGGGGTTTGTGCTGAAGCGGCCCAAGAAACGCTTACGCAAAGCGGACCCGGTGCGGCGGGCGGATTTTGTGGGAGAGTATGCTGCTCTGGCAGCAGCAGCACGACGGACGGGGGCCAAGATATTCTTCGCTGACGAGGCTCACTTTCCGGCGGATGCTGATCTGCGAGGCAAGTGGGCGCTGAAAGGCGAACCGGCCCTGGTGGACTCCACCAGCCCGCGTCGTGGCGAGAAGGCCAGCTACTACTCGGCGGTGTGTCTGGAGACCGGCGAGGTAGAGGTGATGGAACTGGAGGGTAACAGCGACTCCGCCACTTCGGCTGCATTCCTGCGTCAACTGCGCACCAAGCCTGCCGAACCGCTGACGGTGATCTGGGACAATGCGGCAGCACATCGGGGCGACGCGCTACGGACGTATCTGACCACGCCCGGATTGCGGCTGCGCTTGGTTAACCCCGTATCAAGTACGGGGCAGGCTCTGCCCAGTTACAGTCCAGACTTCAACTCCGCCGAGGCCATCTGGGCCTCGGCGCGTGAGGAGGTGACCGCCAACCTGTGTCTGGGAACCCGTGCCGCGGTGCGGCAGAAGGTGGGTGGCTTTTTCGCCCGCCTGCCCAGCCGTCAGGAAGAGGTCGAACGCCGCTGCCGGACCGTGCTGCAAGTGAAAGCGGACGAATTCATCAGCAACACCCCAGCCGACTTTCTCCGCCCTGCCAATGTAGATTTCACCTTGGCTTCAGTTTCGTTCTTGGAGCGTTTGCGGTGCTATCCCCAGCAGTTCGCGATAGACCAACTCATTGTCGTAACCCACGGGGACGGAACCACGCCAAATCTTGCCTGGCGTCTTGGAAAACTTGGGAACTATACCTACGCCTTTTACCGTCTTTCCCAGTTGCTGGTACTCCCATTCCACATACACTCCCCGGGCGCAATAGTGGGGGTATTCGGCCATCTCCCGAGCATTCATGATCCGGTTGCAGCCAACCTGCGCTGCGTTGAAAATCCTGACCACCTCGTCCACCATTCGGTCTTCCACCCAGCCGCGAAAGATGGCCTCGAACTCGATGCCCTCGGCGGAGTTGACCTCGCGGCGGGCCGAGACCCATTTCTCGTCGTCCGGGTCCAAATCCAGGACGCGGCAGACCCTGGAGTAAACCACCGCCCGACGGCGGCGATAACGACCCAACTATCCTCGGCCTGAAACGTGTCCCAGGGCTGCGCATTTCCTGCCTTGTTGCCGGCGCTTTCCCGGACCAGGCCCAATTCATGGTACGCCACCATGGTGCCGAACAAAATACGGTGTATCGCCTCCAATTGAGCGAGGTCGATGACCTGGCCTTGGCCGGTGCGTTGCGCGTGAATGTATGCGGCCAATGACGACCACAGGCAAAATAAGGCGGTGATGTAGTCCGCCGTCCAAGGCACGGCCCGCGTCGGCGGTTCGGGCTCGGGGTTGCCCATCAGATTCATCATGCCGCCGAAGGCTTGGGCCGTGAAATCGTAAGAGGCCCGGTCCACGTATTCCGGGTCGCCATCTTGTCCGTAACCGGACACATGGCAGATTACGATGCTTGGATTGACCGCCAAAACCGTGGCGTCCCTCACTTGTCGTAGGTGCGAGCTTTTGAACTCCAGTATGTCGGCCCGCTTTACCAGCTTCACTTGTCGTAGGTGCGAGCTTTTGAACTCTCCATACAAATGTCGGCCCGCTTTACCAGGGTCGTTCAAGGTGTTCCCGACCTTCCAGTTGTGCTGGCCAAATCCAGGGTCGTGTGGTAGGTGTTGCGGTGATTTGGGGCCTGTAGCCAGGAACTGGCCACCAAATCCCCGTCGGGAGCTTCAATGGGGAACTGGCGACCCTCCAGTCCTCGCCCTTGCCCGGTCGCTCGATATGGATCACCTCTGCGCCCATCTCCGCCGCCATGCCGGCTGCTACCGGCTCGGCCACGATGGTACCGGTGGACAATATTCGTACCCCCTGCAGGGGACCAAACTGATCAGACAATAACGTAGGTTCCGGCGGCCCCATTTACGGCCTCCTTGACGAATGTATGGCAGCAAGCGGGCTTAATATATCAGTTTGCCGACGCCTTGACCCCGATGAGCCTCGGCCAGTGGTATCGGGCGATGCACCCCAAACCGAATACGAGGTTGGCGCCGGCTCATGTCACGTTTTCAATTGACCGACCGTTCACATCAGGCTGCGGCAATAACTCGAAGATCGTTGATTCGAGTCCAACTTCCGCTACCTAATCAGAAAGGCCCCGGCAGTACCGGAGCCTTGCCGAGGCCAATGCAGTTGGACCACCAACCCGGTCAGGTGCGGTCGAATATCCAACGCGCTACCTCGAAGGTGAAGCCTGGCAACACCCCCTCGCCAGACAAGCTGGCGGGATTCTCCAACAATTCCGGCTCTGACTGCCCGGCCCGATAGATATAGACTCGTCGGTTGCGCGCATCGATGAGCCAGCCGAGCCGGGTGCCATTTTGCATGTAAAGGCGCATCTTGGCGTGGAGCGGAGCCAGATTGTCCGTGCCCGACCGGATTTCGATAACGAAATCGGGGCAGAGAGGGATGGGCTTTCCTGCAACGGGCGGATGTTCTGTCAACCGTTCCGGGGAGATCCAAGCCGCGTCGGGCACCAGAACGCCGCCGGTGACTGGCATACGATAAAAGGCATTTGAGCCGGTGGATTCGCCGCCGAACTCGCGTGACCAAATCCGCAAATCAGTGGAAGAGTCGTTCTCGTGGAATCCACCGGGATGATTTACCGGCGGCATCGCGATTATCTCTCCGTCCGGTGTAAGCTCATACTGCCAGACGCTCCGGCTGTTCCGTCTGCAAAACTTGAGGAACAGTTTTTCCAGTTCCAGCCCGGTTGCAAAGATGTCCAGATCACGCAAGTCGATGACGAGCGCGTCGTCCGGGGCGATGCGCGCTTTCGGAGCGGTAGTCATCATGAACTCCAGCCCGGAGCAACCGCGGGCTAATCAGCCGCCGCCGCCGCGCCGGAAGCCTCCAGGCGGTGTACCACGTCGTAGGTGTGGAACTCGCCGGGGCCGAGCAGGAAATCCGGTGGACTCCAGCGTGGGCAGAGCGGAAGGCGTCGCTACGGGTCCAGGTGTGGTGATGCTCTTCGGTCTCCCAATGGGTCACCACCAGGAAATCTTCATGGTCAGGTGTTTTGTGCATCTTCCACAATTCGAAGCTGATGAAGCCAGGGTGATCCTGCACAGCGCCCCTGGCTTTGAACATATGCTCCAGCGTTTCGCCGTAGCCGGTCTTGACTTTGATGCGGTTGGTTGCGATGAACATGATGCCTCCTTGTGGCAGCGTCGGCAGTAGCGTTCGTTTATTCGTCCGGTGTCAGGTCGGCCAGTTGCGGCAATGTCTCGGTGGCCAGCAACTCCAGCGACCGCAGGCCCTTGGCGCGGTCGTCGCCCCAGTCGTGGCACAGCATCAGCAGCGTGCCGAACCCGCCGGTGTCGTCGTAAAGCCGATGGATCTGGCGAGCGCACTCGTCAGGGTTACCCACAATCCAGAAGTTCTCCAACATATACTCGGGGGTAATGGCCGAATCGGGAAGATCCGGGCTGGTTTTTATGGCGTCTAGCCCGCGCTGCCCCTGCCCCAGCAGCGGAATGAAGTAGGTGTTCAGCGTCCCCGCCGGCGGCCCGTTCATGATATCGGCCACCGCCTGCTCCGTGGTGTCCGCCACGTAAATTTCCCGTGCGATCCGCCACTGGCGGCGTGAAACGGCTCGTCCGGCGGCGTCCGCCCCTTTGGAGTACGCTTCCCAGTGGCGCGGCAGATGGGACGTATGCAGGAACAGGGTGCTCATCGGCCACCAGCCCATTTCGCCGGCGACTTCCAACGTCGGCGACGATGGGCTGCTGCCGGCTACCGCGATGGGCGGATGCGGTTTCTGGTAGGGACGCATGTGATACGCCAAACCCATTTCGGGACGCGATTCCGGCAACCGGATGGTGTAATGCTCGCCCTGGTGCCGGAAATCTGCGGGGTTCTCCGTAGTCCACATCTTGACGATGACATCAGCGGCTTCCCGCATTCGGTCCCGTTGCAGACCGGATTGGCGATCCATGCCAAACATTTCGGAATCGGTAGGCACACCGCCGGAGCCAATGCCGAAAAAGAACCGCCCGCGGGCCAGGTGGTCCAACATCGCCATCCGGTGGGCGATCATTATCGGGTCGTGGAAGGCCAACAAAGATACTCCGGTGCCCATTACCAGGTTCTTGGTCGCTCCCAATGCTCTGGCTATGAACAGGTCGGGAGCCGGCATATTCTCCCACTCGGTGGTGAAGTGCTCGCCTATCCACGCTTCGGCGTAGCCGAGCTCGTCGGCATACGCCATCAACTCCAAATCCTCGTCATAAGTATCGGCGTGCAGCCGGCCCGGCGGGTGCAAGGGCATATTGAACAGACCGAGTTTCATGGCGAGCCTCCGGGTTAGAGGGATTGAGCAACTTTGCCCAACAGGTTAATGGTCTGCTCCATATCGGCCGCGGGATCATCGCTGGCAGTAACTGGCGTTACCAGCAACTCGGAAATTCCCATATCGAGCATCGCCACCATGCGCTCGCCGACAGTATCCGCGTCTCCGGTGAGCACTGTGGCTTCAATCATGGCGTCGCTCCAGGTTTCCTCCGCCGCTTCGGGATAACCGGCTGCGGCCCACATGCGCTGATAGAAAGGCAGGCGGGGGTAGTTGGAGAGCTGCTGCTGGACGGCCAAACGGGTCGCATCGGGGTTGTCACTGATGCATACCGGGGCATGGGCGATTAGCGGCGGTGTCTCTCGCTCGGCCTGGTCGGAACCCCGGCGCATGGCGGGCAGAGCCTTGTCGCGCAGGTACACGGCGGGGCTCACCCAGCTGATGGCGCCGTCGGCGATTTCGCCGCACAGTTCATAGGAACCTTCCTGCAAAGCTGAAGCCATGACCGGAACGTTCACCGGCCGCGGTATGCTGGCGTGGGCGACGTATTCCTGCCCGTCGAAATCAACTGAGCCTTCGTGCAACAGCGCCCGCAGGATTTCCAGGTATTCACGCAGGTTGGTTAGGGGAGATTGAAGATTGAAGCCGAACATGGAGCGCATCGTGGGCCGGTGGCTGGGGCCGACCCCCAAGCGCAATCTCCCGGGCGCCAATTGATCCAGAACCTGAACCTGCTGGGCGGCGACTATGGGATGGCGCGGATAAGTGGGGACGATGGAAGTGCCGAACAGTATGCTATCGGTCTGGACGGCGGACGCAGCGAACAGGGTCAGGGCGTCCAAACCGGTTCCGCCGGTGGTGAGCCAGGTTGCTTGGACTCCGGCCGCTTCGGCGCGGCTCATGAGGTCCAAGGACGCCTCGGCGTTGGGAGCGCCGGCATGAAGGCCGATGCGTTTCGTGGGCATGGGAGTTACCTCGCGTTGGGATTGTGCTGATACGGGCCTATCGTATCATCGGGAAGCCGATTTGTAGAGGATGCGCCCGGTGCTATAATTGAGACTAGGGACGGCATTCCGCATGACCACCGTCAATACCATAGAGGATCTAATCAGAATCCTGGACGAGCGCCCGGAGTGGAATGAAGCGCTCCGCGCCAGGATGTTATCGCGGGAGTTGTTGAACCTGCCGCAGGCGTTTGCCGAATTTGCCGAAAGCACGGAACGCCGACTGGCCGCCCTGGAGACCTCGCTGGCCACCCTGGAGACCTCGCTGGCCGAGTTTATAGCGAGCACGGAACGCCGGCTTATGGCTTTGGAAGAAGGGCAGACCCGCATTGAGAATAGCCTGTCCCCCATTAGAGCGGCCCACGCCCGCAATGGCGCAATGCGGATTGTTGCGCGTATTGCCCGGGTGGTCGGATGTCGGGAACACCGGATTCTGGATCTGGGTGACGTGCTGGATATGATTGACCAAGCCGACACCAGCGGCATTCCGCCAAACGAATTGACCAGCTTTGAAAACGCTGACCTCATCATTGAGGCGAAGCATCGCGATACTGGCGAAAGTCATTATATCGCCGTAGAAGCTTCCTATACGGGCAGCTGGCGGGACGTTGACCGCGCCACTCGCAACGCCGGCTATCTGACCCGATTCACCGAGCGGCCGGCCCACGCGGTGGTTGCGGCCCAACGGATCAGACCAGGTATTGAGCGGCTGATCGAACGAGGCGAAGTGCACTGGGCACAGATTTTGCAGAAGGAGCTTGAAACGGAGTAGGCCGCCGTCCGCGCCGCGGGTGTGGCGCTACACCAGACCGAGGCTGCGGCACATTTCCAGCATGGCTTTGGCCGTTTCCTCATGGGCCACGTCCACCATGTCTCCGGCGTATGTGACGGCAGCGGTGCCCTGTCGCCGGCTCTCCGCCATCGCGTCCAGGAGGCCCTGCCAGAAACCGATTTCCTCGGCGGTGGGGGTAAAGATTTCGTTGACGATGGGCACGTGAGACGGGTGGATCAAGTTCATCCCCGTGTAGCCCAACGCTTTCAGGTTGTTGGCCCAGTACCGTAGCCCCTCCAAGTCGCGGATGTCGAACCAACCGCCGCTGATCGGCCACTGGATGCCGGCGGCCCGGCTGTCCATCAGCACCTTGCTGCGAAGGTACAGGGTCTCCGCCCCTTCCAGGGTCCAGCGGTACCCGACGCTGCGGGCGGTGTCGCCACCCTTGCCGCCGCTGCCTCCCATGTGGGCTACACGGTCCGACGCCATCGCGATATCGTATGCCATGCGTATGCCCGAAGCGGTTTCCAGTCCGGGGTCGATGCAGACGGTATTCAACTCCATGCCAGCTTTACGCTCGAAGAAGCGCAGCAACACGTCGGCCTCAACTACATCGGCCGGCGTTTCCACCTTGGGCAACAGAATGCCGTAAAGACCCGGGCGTGTGACAGCCTCCAGGTCGAACCCCGTAAGTCCGGTTTCCAAGCGGTTGACGCGCACGAAGAGGGTCTGCCCTCGCTCCGATAATTCGTCGATCATCTTGGCTACCAACGGTCGGGCGGCATCCTTGTCATATTCGGGCACCGAATCCTCAAGATCCAAGATGAGAGCGTCAGGCCCGTATTGCGGGGCCTTGCGCATCCAGTCTTCCTTGTTTCCGGGTACGAACATCACGGAGCGCAGGGGTTTGGTGGTGATGCGGGGCATGGGCAGGTTCCTCCTGGAACAGTTGGAAATCGGAAAGTGATGGGCAAGACGCGGAGGATAACGAACCTGCGGAACACTATCCCGCGAAGTGTCGTCAGTACGATTAACGAAACATAGGCTAGATCACGTTGTCAGCCTTCAGGCTTTCCAATGTCATAGCATCAATGCCACAGAGTCCGGCCAGCACCTCGGCGTTGTGCTGACCGAGGCCAGGAGCGCCCGGCACGTCGGGTAGCGCTTCGCCGTCAAACAGCACCGGGAAGCCGGCCACCACCTCATCCACTTCGCCGCCGAAGGCAGCGTTCCGCATCGGGCGAAGCGCTCCCCGGTCCCGGAAGTGTGGGTCGGCCAGAATTTCGGGCACCGTCCGCACGGGAGCGCATGGTACGTCTCCCGCCGACAGGCATTCCAGGGCTTCCGCTCTCGTCATTTTCCCGATGCGCTTCTGAACCTCGCTCCGAGCCGCGGTGGCGTTCTCTGACCTAACCTGATAGCGGGCGAACCGCTCATCTTCGATGAGCTCCGGTGTGCCAATGGCGTTGCACAGGCGACGCCATTGGTCGTCGCTGGCTGCGGTGATGATGACGGCGCCGTCGCTGGCATGGTACTGGCCGGTGGGCCCGCTGCGGCTGTTGTTGCCCGTGCGCAGAGGTATACCGGCTGCGACGTCCTCTTCCAGGTTTTCCATCAACATCATCGATGCCAGGGTATCCATCATCGACACGTCCAAATAGCAACCTTTGCCTGTCCGTTCTTTGTCCCGCAAAGCCGCCAAAATGCTGGTGGCGGCGAACATGGGAGTAACCAGATCGCCGATGTAGAAACCCACACGGGTCGGTGGCCCGTCGGGTTCGCCGTTAATGTCCATCAAACCGCTCATGCCCTGGATCTGCGGATCGTGGGCCGGTTGATGAGCGTAAGGGCCGGTCTGCCCATACCCTGAAATGCTGGCGTAGATGACGCCCGGGTTGACCGCCGCCACGTCATCGTAGCCCAGGCCCAGGCGAGTCATCGAGCCGGGAGCCAGGTTCTCCAGCACCACATCGGACTGGCGCGCCATTTCCAGGAACAACTCCCGTCCGCGCGGATGTTTCAGGTCCAATGTGACGCTTTTCACGCCCTGGCTCCGCTTGAGAAACCGAGTGGCGATATGCTTCTCGGACCGCTGCTCCGAATGAATGCCATCAGGGCCGGCGAATGGCCCGTTGCCCCGGACCGGATCGCCCCGGCCGGGTATTTCAACCTTGATCACCTCGGCGCCCAGCCGGGCCAGCGTCATGCTTAAAAAGGGGCCGGCCAGAAAGACGGTTACGGCCAGGACGCGCAAATCCGAAAGGGGCTGCATAGCAATCTCCCAGTATGGAGCCCGGCGAAAGCCGGAATGGCAGTTGTGGAGCCGCAGTGTAACACGGCGCCGCAATGTATAATGACGGCTATCATTCAACGACAAGGCGGTTCTCCGGCCATGACTACCGCGGCTGCAAAAACCGAAGCGAAACTGCTTACCGCCGACGACCTGCTGCGTCTGTACAGTGAGGGCGTCCGCGGCGAACTGATCAGGGGGGTGCTGCATAAGACGGTGGGAACAGGAATTGAGCACGGCGCAATCGCAATCAACTTCGGCAGCATCCTCAGAAATTTCGTCCGTCCCGCCCGCTTGGGTTGGGTTGGGTTGTCGGATCGGATGCCGGCATCCGGCTGGAAAGCAACCCCGATACCGTCCGCGAACCCGACCTGGCTTTTATCTCCGCCGCAAAGCTGCCCCTGAACACCCGGGTCCGCGGCTACTCCGAGGTCGTCCCCGACCTGGTGGTTGAGATAATCTCGCCCAATGACCGCCCGGTTGCGGTGAACGACAAGGCCCAGATGTGGCTGCGCTACGGCGTGCGCCTGGCACTACTGATTGACCCGGATGCGCGGACCGTTGTGGTCTTGTCCGGCAACGGCCCTCCGCAAACGCTCACTGACGCCGACACGCTGGATTTGGGCGACGTGCTTCCCGGCTTTACCTGTCCGGTACGGGATATTTTCGACCTTTAGACCAACGGACCAACCTGCCAAAGATTGGGCTATCCGACGGGGATATCCGTTGAACCGGCATCATCAGGAAAACTTTCACCCACCGGGGATGACTTTCCTCACCGATGTCGCAGAGGCCAGGTGGGTTGAACAGGGAACAAATCACCGTTCCAATGGGATTGACGCCTTGATTCCAGCCGGCTTCGCGGCGCACGCGCGTCTTTTTCACCCGGCTGATAATATTTCCGACAGTACTCCGGACTCGCGGGTTCGCTGGTCGAAGGTGGCGGAATGGGCGGGACGGGCGGTACATCCACTGATGGATTTTGCGCGCATCAAAGTTCCTGTTGCCGGTTTTGGCGTTGGGCCGGAGCCCTGGAGCTCTGACCCCGGTGAAGAATTATATGATGATGGGATAGCATTGGCCGATTTTCTGGCCGGCTACACGGACACGCCGGAGCGGTGTTTTTTCGGGATCTGGGAGGGATATGGGCAATTCGGCGGTATGTTTATTTTGTCAGTCGATGGCGGCATTCCCCTTTCCCCGCCGCGAGAAGCGCTGAGTGCGGAACGGTTCATTTGCAACGAGTGGGAGTATTTCCTCTACCGAGGAGCCCTTGATGGGTTGAACGGTTTTTATACCTTTCCCATCTGGTACCACGCGCCGAATATCTGGTGGCCGGCGGACCGGGCCTGGTTCGTCATGTCACATTACGATTTGGATTCCACCTACGTCGCCGGTTCTGAGGAGTGCATTCAGGCTCTGCTCAGGCATCCGTCCTTTGAGGTTATGCCGGTTGCCAGCGACGCGCCCTTTGGCTGGGGGCAGGACCGGGTGAATCTTCCGTGACCCGCGCGGCGGCTGCGCGAGTCAGCGTGGTGTGTCTTCTTCAGGCCAGCGTCACTTTCGCCGCAGAGCCGCCGAATCACGTTGGGTCGATAGCATGGTCGTAGCGTGCCAGGCAGGAATCCACCACCAGGTCAACGTCCTCGTCAAGCAGGTAGCCGCTTGCTGCCAACTGTCCGGCGGCGGCTTTGACCTGTCGGGCATAATCGTCCCGGCTGGAGTATCGTTCAGCGATGGACGGCCTGGGATCGCCGGCGGCGACGCGTTGTGCTTCGTTGGCCGCGAACCAGTGGGTGGAACCCTGCATGGACATGAGCTGTTCCGAGGCTCCGATGTCGGGATGGCGCAGGTTCCAACCGGTATGGGTTCCGACCGGCACCGTCAGGTCAGGGAGACGTATGCCGGCCAGGTCGTTGCCGTCTGAGTCAGCAGCAGGAACCAGACAAGGGTATTCACGCCCTTCTTTCACCGGATATGCGGCGATCCCGTGTTCGCCGTTGGGTCCCAGGTCAATTTCCCGTACCCGCCAAAGCCGAGCCGGGTCTGGAACGCTCCGGCCCGGGACAGCAGGCGTCGCGTTCAGGTAGGCGCCTCGGGACACGGCGGTGGCGTCATCCAGCCTGGGATGTTGGCTGTGCGGAGGACTGATGCCGTCGGTTACCCACCGGTCCAAGTTGACCAAGGCTGCGCGCAGTAGCGGGATGTAGTCCACGGAATTGTAGGGATGCCGGCCCGTGGAGCCGTCGGGTCCCTGCCCTACCATCAAGCTGGGGTCGCCGGGCAGGTGCTGAGTTCCGGCGAACAGGTAATGCCGAGACTCTACCGCCGGCTCCAGATCGATGTCCTGGGTACTGTCGATGTGGGACAGGCAGCCGTCGCCGCGCCAATACTCGGCGGCCGAGTTGGTGTACATGATCTTGGGGACGGCGTTCAAGGCCCGCAGGCGGCGCAGCAAACCGTCGTTCTGCTCCGTCAGAGGATCCGTGCGATCATTGTCGCCGAATGGGAATTGGTGGCCGAAGCCGGGGTTGGACTGGCAGGAAGGCTGCGCAAACCGGTGATTGAACTCACCCATGCGCCCGCCGGCGACATGGGGCAACAAGCCATCGAACACTATGCCGCCGCCCTCATCAAGATTGAGGCCCAAATAGATCATGTTCCGCAGCAGGCGGCCGCATTGGGACACCCCGTGTCCATAAACACGTTCGTAGCCGCCGGGAATCACGTTCATGGCGGAAGGTTGGCGCAACCAGGTTGCTGCTTCACGCACCGCCAGCATCCCACACCCCACGACCACTGGGTTGGCAGCGGTGTAGATCACGTAGTAAATCTTTCCCGGCTGAAACCCGCCTTCCAGACAGATGTGCTCGGCGTCGGGGAAATGCCATTGCGACCGGGGAACCACAGTGTCGGGGCCATCTTCCCAATCGCGAACCATCAGCATGGCGCCGGGTTCTTCAAGGTTGGCGACGGGATATGGCCGGTGGCTCCGGTTGGCCAACAGGACGGTGGTTTCCACCGTGTTGGGACGCAACTCAACACAAGCCTGCCCGGTCACCGGAGCGCCGTCGATACTGATTTCCGGCGCATCCAATCCCAACAAGGCGTTGCTGCGATAAACGTCCCATTGCCAGCCAACCGACAACACTGAGTAGCCATGTCGGAGCAGAAACCCGTCGCCCTCTGGGATAGCGTCCGAATCGATTGGCGGAGTAGGAGCCCGGTTGAAGAACGCAACGGTGCGCCGTCGGCCCCGGTTCACCACTTCCACGATCAGGCGCCCGTTACCTAGAGATGGGTCCTTCGGAGCTACCAAGGTGAAGTCGGATTGGAACCGCACCCGGCCGGCATCGTCAACGGGCGCATACTGCAGATCAACTATCGCCTGATTGGCAGCGTTCGCGGGATCAACGGCGTAGGTCAACACCCCTTCTATGCGTTCGTAAGCGCCGGCGTCGCCGAAGGGTTTGCCGTCGCTGTAGGGCTTCCTACTCTTGATGTCAACCGCAATGACGGCCATGTTGGCCCTCCTGATGGATGCTTTGCCAGCAGATACTAGCACCCCGACGAGGATAGGGCCACAGTACCGCCTCTTACGACTCAGGGTGACGGATTAGGATGCAGCTAATCAGGAAACCGGCTCCTGCTCCACTCCAACGCCGCACGTAGGCCACCTTCGGCGCGGACCCGGGAAAATTCGGCCTGTTCAGGAGTTTCAGCGGTGTCGAACTGCGTCATCAGCTCCAGATTGTGGTTCAAAGCCGAGAGGAATCCAGCTGACTCCAGGGCGCGATTGACGGCCAATTTGGTGGTCTTGATGCCAATGGCAGGAATATTCTTGATCTTGGTGGCGACACGTTCGCACTCGGCCATCAGGTTTTCGTGCGGCACCACCCGGTTGACCATACCGATGCGCGCAGCCTCGTAAGCGTCGACCGTATCGCCGGTGAGCATCATCTCCTTGGCCGTGGCCAAGTTCACGGAGTAAGGAGTCATCAACAAAGGGGCGCCGTACCCCAGGCGGATCTCAGGTTCCCCCAACACGGCTTGCTCAGAGGCAATTTTGACGTCACAGATTTGGACCAACTCGCAGGCTCCGCCCAGAGCATATCCGTTGACGGCGGCGATGACCGGCTTGCTCAGGTTCCATACCATGAGGAAGGTGTCGATGTTGGCCTTCAAACGAGACCGGCGACCATCCACCGACAGCGACCCGCCATCGGCCCCACCCGCTTCCGATTCAATGTCAAAGCCGGCTGAAAACGCGCGGCCGGCCCCGGTGAGAATCACTACCCGAACGTCGGGGTTCGCTTCTATGCCTTCCAGCGCCTCACGGAACTCCGCCATCAGCGTTTGGCTGAGCGCGTTCAACTTCTCAGGTCGGTTCAACGTGAGATAGCCGATGCCGTCCCGTTCCTCGTAAAGCAACGTCTGAAAAGCCATCGTTTCTTTCCCTCGACCCAAAACAGTGTCTGGATTCGCGGTCGATTATAGCAGGCCGGCCTCGCTTGAAAGGTGATGCTGTTCCAAAGCGGCGCTTGCCCAGCAACCGCCTTAAACTTACGCCGCAAATCGACTTTTGTATGGCGTCGTCGGGAGGGGGCTATGATCTCGCCAGAAAATTTTGAGCAAGACCGCGGTAAGCTGATTGAGGCGATGATTTACCTGAGCGAGCTGTCCATTGATGACCTCAATTTTGGAATGCCAAAATTAGTCAGGCTCCTCTATTACGCCGACTGCGAATCCTATTTGCAGCGCGGCAGGCCCATCACTGGCGCTACTTACCTCCATTTCCCGCACGGTCCCTACCCGGAAAACTGGCATCAGGTTCGTGAAGACATGGAGCGAAACGGCGACGCTGAGATACTGTATGAGACTGCCGTCCCCGGCTATCAGAAGTATCGACTGCTGCCGCGCCGCTGACGTGGAACGGCTCAGCCCTGCCGAGCGCCAGTGCCTCGAGGCGCAGGTGCAGCGATTTGCCGGTTTCAACGCCGCCGGCATTGAACGGTATTCGCACCAAGAAATCGGTTGGCTTTCCACCGAGGACGGTCAGCCAATCCCATACGCTTTGTCAGGAGTCTTGTCGCCGCCGCTCAGCGCGCGGGCACTTCAGGATGTTTAGCGGACGGCCTTCCGTTACGTTATATGCGGTCCGTCAATCTCTTGTATCCAGTCCGTGTTGTTGCGCATTAGTCAAGACCACCAAAACGGGACGCAAAATCGCCGCCAAGCCACGAAAATCTATGCGCAACAAGGGATCATCATTCAGATAATCTGTGATAAATTTGTCTAATCCTGCAATAGCGCGCTGGTATTCTTCGTTTTGAACTTCCATCAGTACGTCACTACGAAATTGCATAGCCATAACGGTCCGATTCTGGTCATCAAAGGCCGTTAAATCTGCCAAATATCTGACAGTCAACGATTCACAGAGCTGCTGGCTTCTTATTATTCGTTCAATCGCGTCTTCATTTAATGTTCTCATCGAATGGCATACCTCGCTTGATCATAATTCGTTTGACTTCCATAGCGGCTTCGTAGGTCTCCTTCTCCAATCGTTCACGTTCCTTCAATTCTTCAGGCGTCAGGATTTTAGACAGTGGAACTCTCATGTTTGTTGCCATGATACGCCTCCATTATTTTTTGTAGCGTACCGTACTCGCTGCTTTTCAGTCAAACCGAGTCCGTGCGTTATCAGTACCAAGATAACCCTGTGCGCCGACTTGCCAGAACCATGTGGCAGGTGGCGGATGACCATCCGCCACCTGCCCTAGATCTCATTCGCACTTGTTCCACCCGCACGAGTAGCAGGTAGTACAACCCTCCTGGTTCACCACCGCTCCGTTGCACTCCGGGCAACGCTGGGCGAACCCGGCCGGGTTGGTTCCGGTTGGGAGCTGGCCGTTTGAACCGTGCGTTTCGGTGTCGTCTGCCAGCCTAAGCTGCACTCCCGCGGGCGGGTTGCCGCCGCTGTTGATGCCGTTCATTATGTTGTCCAGCACCAAGGCCACCGCGTCGGGCCCGGAACCAACCAGAACGCCATCGTCCCAAGCCGGGCAGCAAGTGATGCCCCGGAGCTGACGGGTCACCTCGTCGGTTTCGATGCCGGCCCGCAGCGCCAGGGAAACCAGACGCGATACCGCCTCCAACAACGCGGCGTCACAACCGCCGGCTTTGCCCATAGTGCCGAACACCTCGAAGGGCAGACCGTCGGGGTCGACGTTGACCGTCACGTACATGTTGCCGTGTCCGGTTCGGACCCGTTCCGTAATCCCGTGAATTTGACGGGGCCTACCGCGCGGCACCCGGGATTTGAAGGTCTCGGCCTCTGATGTGTCGCTATCTGCAACCGTGGTAGCGGCTTCACCGGTTGCTCCGGTGCTCAACACCTGTTCCGCCTTGCTACCGTCGCGGTAGACCGTAATTCCCTTGCAACCGAGGGTGTACGCCGATTGGTACGCCTCAGCTACGTCGGCAACCGTGGCGTCGTGTGAGAAGTTGATGGTCTTGGACACCGCATTGTCCGTGTATTCCTGGAACGCGGCTTGCATTCGCACATGCCACTTGGGATCGATGTCATGGGAAACCCGGAAGACATCTTTGACCCACTCCGGAACGTCCAATTCTTCCAGGGAACCCACCGCAGCCAACTGCTCCATCAACTCCGTGGAATAAAATCCTTCGTGGCGGGCCACGGCCTCAAAGTACGCATTGCCCTCAACCAGCCGGGTGTTGTCCATCACGTTCCGCACGTAAGACAGGGCAAACAGCGGTTCAATCCCGCTGGAGGCGCCGGCGATGATGCTGATGGTGCCGGTGGGCGCGATGGTAACCGGCGCGGAATTCCGCATGGGGCGGGCATTGTCGCCAGTGTTGTACGCGCTGCGCTCCCATTCCGGGAACGGGCCGCGAACTCTCGCCAATTCGATGGACGCCCGGTGAGCCTCCTCTTTGATGAACCGCATCACTTGGCGGGCTACCTCAAGTGCGCCTGCGCTGTCGTACCGAATACCCAATTGGATCAGCAGATCCGACCACCCCATTACGCCCAATCCGATGCGCCGGGTGCGGCGACTCATTTCGGCGATTTCCTGGATGGGGTACTCGTTCATATCTATGACGCAGTCGAGCATGTGGACGGCGGTGGTGATGACCTCGGCCATCCGCTGCCAGTCAATCGCCACGTCATCGCCGGCGTAGCGTACCATACGAGCCAGGTTGAGCGAACCGAGGTTGCAGGATTCGTAGGGGAGGAGTGGTTGTTCGCCGCAATTGTGCACGTAGAACCCGTTGGCGTCAAAAGCGTTAACTCCGGGGATCGAGGTATCAAATACGTCCTCATACCCGTCATCCACCACGTTGGCGACCGTGGCAACGAACCGCTCCCGATTCATCTCGCGCTTGTAATCGCCGAGCATACCGACGAGTCTGGCCTGCTTTTCAGTATCGGCAAAACCGATCAGCTCTGCAAACCGGGCAATGTTCTCATTGGCGATGACCAGTTCGTGCTGGCTCTGGACCGGATACTGACGGCTCCCGCCTTTCCCATCCGGCAGCATCCGATGACCAAAGGGCCGCCGTTCCCGATAGATGCGCGCCGCGATGCCCATCCGAAGCAGCATCCTCTGCACCCCTTCCAGCCGGTCGACGTCACTCTGAGCCAGGCGGACGCTTACTCCCTTCTCCTGGTTGCCGACAACCGTGCCGTCAGCGTCAAAAAGCCCGCGCAGGAATCCCCGATAAAAGTCGCTGGATGCTTGCTCGATCGCTGGTGTTACGGCCTTCTCGCCCGGGGTCATACCCAACTCAATAGCCAGTTTCCGCACTGCGCCCAAGCTCAGCCGATATTCGCCTCGGCCTTGCACCTCGGTCCAGCCGGCGAAATCACTTCGCCTTGGCAAAATCCGTGTTGCCGTCAACGCGGTTTCCATCACGCTGGCGACGCCGGGTCGTTCCACGCTCCCGTCGGCAAGTTCACCTCCCGGCCAGGCGCTGAGTACCGCCTTGTCTGTCTTCAGTGTGCCATCTCCGAGTAGTAAACCGATGAGATAGCCTTCGGATTCGCGGTATTTGCCATTCCATTCCCCGGGCTGCCGGTGGTCGTGCAACTGGATCATGTCGTCGGGCTGCAAGTCGCCGGCCGCCGCCCAGACCCATTCGGTCCGATACCGGGTTCGTCTCTCTACCTTTCGCACTGGATGGTCGGCAGTCAGGCGCAGGCTGTAACCTTCGTTTGTAGTAAGGCGCAGTACGGGCTTATGGCCGGTGCGGAAAAATCCGCGCCCGTCCGAATCGTGAGCCGTGCCGTCCACCACCGCCACGAATGGAACACCCACCAATTCGCCAACCTGCCGCGGCCCGTCCGTAGTCTGTACCCAGGTGTCCGCCGTTACACACGGATTCGTGGACTCGATGTCCCCTAATTGCGGGTTCGGGTTGTCCCGGTTGATCCGGTCCAGGAACACGATGCCGGGGTCGCCGGTGCGCCAGGCCAACTCGGTCATACGCTGGAAAACGTCCCTGGCATTGAGACGGCTACACACCTGTCCAGTACGAGGGTTCACGAGGTCGTAGTCTTCGCCGTGCTCCACCTTCGCCATGAAATCTTCGGTGACGGCCACCGAGATGTTGAAGTTGCTCAGGCGCTGGCCGTCTTCTTTGGACTTGATGAAGGCCATAATGTCCGGGTGGGTAACGTGCAGGATGCCCATGTTGGCACCCCGGCGGGTGCCGCCCTGCTTCACCACGTCGGTTGCCGCGTCGAAGGCGTTGATGAAACTCACCGGACCGGAGGCGACCCCGCCGGTGGAACCGACCACGTCGCCTTCGGGCCGCAGCCGTGAGAAAGCGAACCCGGTACCTCCCCCACTTTTGTGGATGAGCGCGGTTTCTTTGACCTTCGTAAAAATCGCATCGAGAGAATCTTCCACTGGCAGCACGAAGCAGGCCGACAATTGCTGCAACTCTCGCCCCGCGTTCATCAAGGTTGGCGAGTTAGGCAGAAATTCCAACCGGCGCATCACGTCATAGAAGCGCTTTTCCGTTTCCTTGCGTTCTGAATCGTTGGCGCCATATTGCAAATCCGATTGAGACAGATTGTGCGCCACCCGGCGGAACATCCCGTCCGGATCTTCCAGCACATTCCCCTCACGGTCCTTGGACAAATATCGCCGTTTCAGAACCACCTCGGCGTTATCGGTCAGCACGCCATTCCGGCCATTGATGGTCTGGGCAAGACCACACTCAACCATGGCATCCCGGATCCGCCGTCTTGCTGCATCGGCAGATTCGTCTGGGTGCGTGTCACTAGTGTTTGTTACAGTTACGACCACAGTTATCCTCCCTGAATATCTGTTTCGAAACAATACAAAATAATACCGAATAATTCCGAATCTTCTAAATCATTTTGTACTCCAGTCTCGCAGACTTTCCCGGCGACCATAGGATGGGGTAGATCACTGGATGACGGAACGCCGGCCCTCCGGCGTTCCGTCCAGAAATCTATAATGAGCTTACTTCACCTTTTCCTTGCGTCCCATGCAACCGTGCGGACAGATCCAGGTCAAATCTCAATCCCTTGTAGAAATAGAGCACCGGGATCTCACGCACCGGCCGCACATCGAAACCGGTGAACGCCGCGGCTACATCCTGGATACGGTGGAAAATCCCGTCCGAGTACGACCTTTGTTTCGTCACCAGGCGCACCACTCCCGCAGTGATTCTGATGCCGAGCTTGGTCAGCGTGTCACAAACCAAGTCGGCAAAATCCTTTAGGGCGCCTTCAGCTATGGGATGGGTTGCGATGAGGCGCATCGACAGACCATTCCGCGTGTTGCGGCACCCGGTAACCGGGAATGCGGTTTGCAACCGCCGGGCAATTTGGGCCTCGTAACCATCAGGGCACGGACCGCAATTGATTTCCACGTTGTACTGAATTGTTTGTTGCATTTGGTCAAGCTCCGGAGCGCCACGCTCCAGTGGGATGTTGATGACTGTTCTTCGTTTGCTTCAGAACGATGGCTGTGGACCATCGCCATTCGCTAATCGTCGCTTTCACGCAAAGAGGTCATCTTCCTCCCGCGGCGCCGGCAGGGCAGCCCAACAACTGACCAGACACGCCCGAGCCTCTCGGTCCAAGTCGTCTTGTAATTCGGCAAAAGGATTGGGGATCCACGAGTCGCCAATGTCCGCGTCCTCGACTTTCCAGTCGGACGGGACCCACATCTTCCGCAGCATCTCCTCCATATCGTGGACCCTGATGTTGTGGGTCAACAGCCTTGTAAAGGCGGAGTACTGAACGCTGCTGCTCATAATGGTGTTGAACACCTCCAGTTTGAGTTGTGGTTGGCGAGCAGTAAGCAAATTAGCCAAATCGGCTTGACTGAAAGCGTCTGGCGATGGTGGCGACGCCAGGACGCTTGAAGTCCCAAAATTAGTGTAAGGCATCCTCATGACAACGGTGGCAGCTGCGATGGGGATACCGTTAAACGGTTGGCGGTCGGCCTGAACCGGCGCGACCGGTGGCCCGTTGGGCGCGGGTACGCCGGGTAGTTACGGCAGCCACACTGAGCAGAGGTTCGGGATTGCCTTGCCGCAGACTCCGGGCTTGTCCTTCGAAATCATCAGCGCCCTGGAAATCGTAGTACACGGAGGCGTACCGCATATACGCGACTTCATCCAAGGCGCGCAGCCGTTCAAGAACCATCAACCCCAGGTCCCGAGACTTGACCATACCGCTACCCAGTCGTTGCAGTTCCGTTTCGATGTCGTCAACCAGACGATCGATGTCCCGGTGGGGAATGGGCCGGCGCGTGCAAGCCATAGCGATCCCGGACACCAATTTGTCGCGGTTGAATTCCTGCCGCCGGCTATCGCGCTTTTCAACCAGCAGCACCGGCAACTTGACCTGTTCGTGCGTGGTGAACCTTCGCCCGCAGGACAAGCATTCCCGTCGGCGGCGAATGCCGTTCTCGGCATCCCGCGAATCGGTAACTTTGCTCTGCGAGGCTTCGCAGTATGGACATTTCATCGCGTAGAAAACCTTTTGGTTGGATTCTCAAACTATTTTTGAAAATGGCACATATTGTGGCTTTGTGGGACATAACCACAACTTCTGGTAGGCTTGGATTATATCCGAGCCATTCGCCGTTTCAAACCAGTAGGGCTAACGGATTTCCCCGAATTTCGGTGGCATTGCCGGCTTACGCAATATGGAAGCCAAAAAAACGCCCCCTCCCATCAAGGAAAGGGGCGTGCGACTCGCTCGCTTCCTGGCGTCAGCGATAAAAACCCCGGCGATTTTGCCTGTGTTGCAGGAAAGTGGGCAGTTCGTAGTCCCGGCGGTCCGGCACTTCCATTTCTCCCAGCAGCTTGGCGATTTCGTCTTCCGTTTCCTCCATAACGGCAGGAAAGTCAGCCGCCACCATGGTCATCTTCACCTCGTCGTCCAACCGGGCGTCCCGGTTGGTTCCGAAGATGATATTGGCATTGGGGTCAGCCAGTTCTTCCACGACGGCCGCGGCTTCCTGGACCTCTTGCAGGGACAAGTTATTGCCTCCCGTAAGCACGAACAGGATACGGCGCGATCCTTCCAGGGAAATGTCCAACAGCGGACTCGACGTGCACTGTCGGGCAGCCTCTCGGGCCCTGCCTTCGCCGCGGCCGCGGCCGATCGATAACCAAGCCTGCCCGGCGCCGGTAAGTATGGTCTTGACGTCGGCGAAGTCGACGTTGATCTCCCCGGGGACAGTCACAACTTCGGCGATTGCGCTGATGCCCTGATGCAGCACAGAATCCGCCAGTTTCAGGGCCTCCTCCCACGAATACGAATCCGACTGTTCCTCGTTGAGCGCCAACAAACGGTCATTGGGAATGACGATCATCGTATCCACGTGATCCTTGAGGCGTTCCAGGCCATCCTCAGCGTTCCGGCGCCGCATCTGAGCTTCAAAACCGAAAGGCCGGCTCACCACAGCTATGGTCAGGGCGCCGGTTTCCTTGGCGATTTGGGCCACGGTGGGGGCGGCTCCGGTTCCCGTCCCACCCCCCATTCCTACAGCCAGAAACACCATATCAGCGCCGCGCACGGCTTGTTCGATCTCGGAGCGAGACTCCTCTGCCGCCTGTCGGCCCAGTTCGGGCTGCGCACCTGCTCCCAAACCACGGGTCAAGTTACGTCCCAGAGGAATGCGATAGTGCACGTCGCACCGAGCCAGATGCTGCGCATCGGTATTCAGCGCGTAGTATTCGACCACCGGCAGCTTTTCCTTATACATCCGGCTTACCGCGTTGGAGCCGCCACCACCAACACCCAGGACCTTGATAAGCGGGACACCTCGGCCAATCTCGGGCATCAGGCCGTCGGGATCTTCAAAGCCTCCAGCGGGTTCCCATGATGCAGAGTTATCGGGAAATATCATGTTTGGTTTTCCTCCTGTTATTGGTGTTGCACAGTGCGCGGGTCAAACCGAAAAACGGCGTTCGGAACCGGCAATCGGGTCATCCACTTTCTGACTGGCGCGCGCCCGATCGCGCAAACGGGCGACGAAGGAATGCCGCAGCCGACCGGTTGCGGTCGCCGCTGCCCCGCACCCTGCCTGGATCAGGTAGGTTCCTGTGCTTAACGGCCCACTGCAGCGCGCCCAGCACCGCTGAGTACTCGGGCTGGCGCAGGGAATCCGGGAGTCCGGCGTACCACAATGGGACGCCCAGGCGCACCTGGGTCCTCAGACCCCGGGATGCCATTTCCGCAAACCCGGGCATACGGGCGCCACCACCCGTCAGCACAACCCCGCCCGGTGGCGCCGATTCCATTGCAGCCTGAGATAATTCCTCGTTGATCAATTTCAGCATTTGCAGTGAACGCAGGTACAGAGGTTCACACAGTTCTCTGCGTCTCACCAACCGTTTGGGTTGAACCTGAGTAGCGGGCATGACCACTTCTTCATCGGAACCCAGAGCGTCGGGCAACGCATGTCCGTGTTGCACCTTCAGGTCTTCAGCCATCGGGTACGGTATCCGCAGGGCGACCGCCAGGTCTCGAGTCAACTGATTGCCGCCCATGGGTACTATCGAAGAGTGAAAAGGCGTGCCTTCGCGATAAACCGCAGTCTTGATGGTACCGGCGCCGACATCCACTATGGCCACGCCCATTTCGCGTTCGTCCGCTGTAAGCACCCCCTCGCCCGACGCCAGTGGGTGCGAAACCAAACCCTCAACCTTAACCTTGCATGTCTGCAACGCTCTCACCGTGTTCCCCAAAGGCACCGACATCCCGCGGACCACGTGGGCTTCCAGTTGCAATTCGTTGGTTTGCAGGCCAGTGGGATTCCTCACGCCGGCCACTCCGTCCAACCGATAACGCATCGGTATGATGTGGAGGACCTGTTCGCTGCGGCCGCTGGACTGCTCTTGCAAGATTCCAGATGCGTCGTTTATCAACGAACGGAGATGATTTTCGGTCACCGTTCCCAACTGTTCGCCATTCCGTAACATCTGTTGCGAGTTCTCGCTCGTCAAATGGTCTCCGTTGACGACGGTAAGGAACTCATCGACAGGGTTGCGTCCTACGTATCGCAAACATTCACTGAGGCTCTCCCTGACGGCATCCTTGGCTTGGTCAAAATCGTCGATTATCCCGTGGCGGACGCCTTGGGACGGCACAGATCCCATGCCCAACGGTTTAAGGTCCCCTTCCGGACCCAGACGAGCCACGATGGAGACGACTTTACTGGTGCCGATGTCGATCGCGGCGTAGATCGGTTCACTAGGCATTGCTAAATTCCTTACTGTTCAGGACCTGGCTGTATCAAGTCTTGGTTGGTTTGATGGCCGCGCGTCATATGCGTTCGACAACCCTGAGACGGGCACTCCGGCTGCGCGGGTTTGAAGTCGCCTCGGCGGATGATGGCAGCACCACCCTGCGGCGCACCGTTCGCAAAGAGGGCTCATGGTCGCAAACGCACACCGGGATGTCCGGAGGACAAACGCAGGCGGCAGTTTCACGGTCAACCCACCTTTTGACCACGCGGTCTTCCAAACTGTGGTAGCTGATGACGACCAATCTGCCGCCCGGAGCGAGCAAGTCAAGGGCCGCGTCGAGTCCTGTTTGCAGTTTTTCCAGCTCGCGGTTGACCGCGATGCGAAGCGCCTGAAAGGTCCGCGTCGCCGGGTGCCTGGCGCCGCGTCGTCCGCCCACCGCCCGCACCACCGTTTCCGCCAACTGTCCGGTGGTGGAAATGGGACGGTTATTCACGATAGCCCGCGCGATGGCGCGGCTGCGCCGCTCTTCACCGTATTGGAAAATCACGTCGGCGAGGTCGCGTTCGCTGATCGAGTTGACGATGTCGGCTGCCGTATCCCCGGACGGATCGTATCGCATATCCAACGGTTCATCTTTTTGGAATGAGAGTCCGTATCCTTCAGAATCAACCTGGCGCGAAGAGAACCCTAAATCCAGCAAGATACCGTCGGCGGCCGAGATACCGTTTTGGGGGGCGATGCGGTTCATATCAGCGTAATCGCCGTGCACCAATCTCGTGCGGTTTTCGTAATCACGTAGTCGTTTCCTTGCCGCCTGCAAAGAGCGCGGGTCCAGGTCAATGCCCAGCACCAAACCATCCGGTCCCGATTCCTTCAATATCGCCAGCGTGTGCCCGCCCTCACCCAGCGTCCCGTCTACGTATGTTCTGCCAGGTCTGACCTCCAGGTATCCCAAGGTCTCAGAAAGAAGGACAGGCAAGTGCGAAGGATTCGAAGCTGCGCCCTGGGCAAAAGGCACCAGCCTTCCGGCCTGACCGAACAGCATAGTTCCCGCCGCATCGACAAACGGACCGCCTCTGATAGCCCCAGCCAGTGTCATCGCTTCCCCGAACGAAAACCAAAAAAGATTCGCAGGATTGTTGGCCCGGTTGGTTCGAGCCGGACGTAGATTGTAATTTAGCAAAGGCCAGGCCCCGCGCGCCTGTTGCAAGATGTGCAAAATTCTTTGAATTTTGAAAATATAGAAATTTTTGAACATCAACGGCGACAAGGACAGCGTCGGTCGCCGCACTCAGGGCCTTTCGATTATTCGGTTTTGTCATTGCGAGGAGCGAAGCGACATGGCAATCTCGGCGCACCAGACCGTCTACCCTGCCAGTACGCTTGCATCGCTACGAGATTGCCACGCTACGCTCGCAATGACAAACGAAAGACCCTGCGCCGCACTGGGCTCGCCTTTCGCACCGAAGTTTGGTGTGCTATACTCCCGATCATCAATGGGCAGGCCGGCGGCGACCGCCCTGCCTTTATTTATGTGCAACCGGTAACCAACAGGAGTGTATCGGCGGTGAAGGTCACCAGGGACAACTCAACACCCATCGAAATCACGCTGACGGTGGAACTGGCCGCCGAGGATGAGAATCCGTTCATCGAGCGGTCATATCGACGGACCGTTTCGCGCATCAATATCCCCGGGTTCCGTCGCGGCCGCGCCCCCCGCCACATCGTGGAGAATATGGTGGGACGTACCGCTCTTTTGCAGGAAGCCCTGGAGTTCATGGTGCCGGAAACCCTGGACAAAGTCCTGCAGGACGAGGCAGTTTCCGCGTTTGCCGAACCCAGCATTGAAGTCACAGATTTGGAACCGGTGTCGTTCACGGCAAAGGTGCCTCTGGAACCCACTATCGACCTCGGAGATTACCGCTCCATCCGTGTGGAAACCGAACCTGCCGAAGTATCTGACGAAGAGGTTGACAACGTTCTGGAGCGGATCAAGGAAGAACAAGCCGTTTGGGAACCCGTCGAAAGGGCCGCTCAATACGGGGACCGCCTGAACATCGACGTGCACGGGACGATGGGCGACGAAATCGTAGTCGACGACCACGATGTGGAATACGTCCCCAACGAGGAAAACGTCTTGCCTTTCCCCGGTTTCGCCCCAAATCTCGTCGGTATGTCCGAGGAAGCAGAGGCGGAATTCGTGGTCACGGTTCCGGAAGATTATCCTCGTGAACAGTACGCGGGTAACGACGTTCAGTTCAAAGTGTCCGTTTTGTCCGTGAAAGAAAAGATCGTACCGGAGCTGGACGACGAACTCGCCAAATCAGTCGGTCAGGGGTTTGACGATCTGGAGGCTTTGCGCTCCAACATCCAACAATCGCTGACCGCTCAAGCCGAGGCCTCCGCCCAAAACGAGTTAGAGCAAAAAAGCCTCGAAGCTCTTTGCGACGCCGCCGTGATCAACGCATCGCCCATCCTTTATGAACGGGAGTTGGAAGTGATGATGGCCGACCGGGAACGTCTGCTGCGTCAACAGGGACTGGACCTGCCGACCTACCTGCGGTTCATGGGCAAAACCGACGAAGAATTCATGGAAGAGATGAGGCCCAATGCCGAAAGGCGGCTGGTAAGCGGTCTGGTGCTCAGGAAACTGGCGGAGGTGGAGGAAATCGAAGTATCCGACGAAGATGTCCAGTCTGAAGCGGATCGGTTACTCGGATTATCTGCCGGCGAAGAAGAGGAAGAGCAGACCAATTTAGATTCTCTTCGTGAATTCCTTGACTCCCAATCCACCCGCGACAACATCCGTTCTACCCTCCACAGCCGTCGTGTTTTGGAACGCCTGACAGACATCACGCAGGGCAAGATTGACGCCGATGACGAGGGAGGCGACGACAGCAACGATTCAGCAGACACCGATGAGGTTGCCGCATCACTGGCGGATCCCGAGGACGAATCCGATGCTACTGTCGCCGCCGAGAACGACACCGAATCCCAGTCATAAACTCTTCGCCACCAACCCCAGGAGACTCTCCAAATGTCGCACGCCCCATACGCCCCGCAACTCATGATGCCGGCCAACGTCATCCCGGGGATTATCCGACCGACCACAGAAGGCGAGCGCGCTTTCAACCCTTACTCACTTCTCCTCCAGGCTCGCATCATCTACTTGGGCACCCCAGTGGACGACGAAGTTTCGAACGCGATTGTGTCCCAACTGCTGTATCTCAGTTGGGATAATTCGGATGAGGACATCAGCCTGTACATCAACTCCCCCGGTGGATCGGTGCTCGATGGGATGGCCATTTATGACACCATGCAGCTGATCAAACCGGACGTCTCGACCATTTGCCTAGGCAAAGCCGCCAGCATGGGCGCCGTCCTCCTGTCGGGAGGCACTCGCGGTAAACGCTACTGCACGCGGAACTCAACGGTGCTCATTCACCAAGTGATGGGCGGAATCCAGGGTACAGCTTCCGACATCGAGATTACCGCCCAAGAAATCCTCCGGCTACGGGAGCGACTCAATACCATCCTGTCAGAAAACTGCAGCCAGCCGTTCGAAAAGGTATCTCGAGACTCGGACCGCGATTACTGGATGGATGCTGAAACTGCGGTGGAATACGGCATCGTCGACCACGTGCTTAACGAACTGCCCGACGCTTTCAACCGGGCCGTCGCCTGAAAGCATCCCACGAATTTTCCGAACGGATCCTCTTTGTTCATCACCAGGAGACCCTAATGGCCGTTCCTTTTCAAGACTCACCACTTGTGCAACCGACCAACATTGTCCCCATGGTCATTGAGACCAGTCCCCGGGGAGAGCGGGCTTTCGACATTTATTCCCTGTTGTTGCGGGAGCGCATCATCTACCTGGGCACTCCAATTACCGACCAGGTAGCTAACGTGATCATCGCCCAACTGCTGTACCTGGAACGAGAAGACCGAGACCGGGACATTAGCCTGTACATCAACAGCCCGGGTGGCTACATTGCGTCGGGCCTGGCGATCCTGGACACGATGCGCCTGATTAACTCCCCGGTGTCCACGATTTGCGTAGGCACCGCCGCCAGCATGGCCACCGTTCTCCTGGCGAACGGAGAAAAAGGTAAGCGGTACTGCTTGACCAACTCCACGGTTCATATGCACCAACCCAACGTGGGCAGTTTCCAGGGTCAGGCCGCCGACATCGAAATTCAAGCCAAAGAGATCGTCCGGTTGAAGGAACGCCTCACCAAAATTCTTTCGGAAGCGACCGGCCAATCAATCGAAAAAATCGCGGACGATACAGATCGAGATTTTTTCCTCACCGCGGACGAAGCGATAGAGTACGGCATCGTGGACGAGATCCTCGGCGCCGCCGAGGAAGAACCCACTGCCGAAGCCGCCTAGGCCCGCACCGAACGCTTGGCCTGACCTACCGGAGCATCATGACCACCAGCGGACGCAGCGCCAACCGCAACTCCCATCGTTGCGCCTTTTGCGGCAGTCTGTTTCCTCAAGGCCGACTCATGCGGCCGCCGGGCCAAACCCGGGGAGGTATCTGCTTCGATTGCATTCGCGAACTGGCGAACTACGTGGCCGACCGCGGGGGCAAGAAACGGCAAGACAGTTCAGACGGAAATTCCAACCGCAGCACCGGGCGAGGAGAACTTTCCGAGAATGCTGCCGTGGGCGAGGATAACTCTCGGCAAACCTTGGTGCCTCGCGAAATAAACGCCAACTTGGATTCCTATGTCATCGGTCAGGAAAAAGCGAAAAAGACCCTGGCTGTCGCCGTTTACAACCACTTCAAGCGGATTCGAAGTGGATCAACCTCCCAGGATATTGAAGTTCAAAAATCCAACATTCTGCTTATCGGCCCCACGGGGTCCGGGAAAACTCTGCTGGCCGAAACCTTGGCGCGCACTTTGGAAGTGCCTTTCGCCATCTGCGACGCGACCTCGCTAACCGAATCGGGTTACGTAGGCGAGGACGTGGAAAATATTCTGCTACGCCTTATTCAGGCGGCGGACTGGGACATCACGCGGGCCGAGCAGGGGATAATTTACATAGACGAGCTGGACAAGATCGCCCGCAAGGAAGGCGTCAACCGCTCCATAACGAGGGACGTGGCAGGGGAAGGGGTGCAGCAGGAACTCCTGAAAATCATTGAAGGATGCGTCGCCAACGTCCCGCCGCAAGGGGGCCGAAAGCATCCTCACCAAGAGATGCTGCAAATCAATACGCGGAATATTCTGTTCATCTGTGGCGGCGCGTTCGACGGCCTTCAGGAAATCATATCCAAACGTATTTCGTCCGGCTCGTCGATGGGCTTCCTGGCCCAGAATCAGGAACGGGCCGACAAAAACGGCAATTCAACATCCACGCTGGAGCAGGTAACACCCGAGGACCTGCTCCAATTTGGATTCATACCCGAATTAGTGGGCAGGTTGCCAGTGGTCGCCGCGTTGCAAACTTTGGACCGGGACGATTTGATACGGGTACTCATCGAACCCCAAAACGCCATCGTCAAGCAATACCAACAATTGTTCCGCCTCGACGACGTTCGGCTGGAATTTACCGAGGACGCCCTGGAAGCCGCGGCCGAGCGCGCTCTGACATATCAAACCGGGGCCCGCGTTCTCCGGCACATCGTGGAAGACACCTTGCTTGAGGTGATGTACGAGTTGCCATCGTTGAGCGAGATCGGTCGTTGCGTCGTGCATGGGGATGCTATTCATGGAAACGCATCACCACGGCTTTACCGTCGCAGCGGGGGCCGTTATCTGACTCTCACATTGGCATTGAATCAAGCGAACGCCAGACAGCGGAAAAAGTCGGCTTAACCGCGCCCTTCCCACTGGATCGCAGCCTCAATCTGGTCGGTCAGCGCCAGACCCCGGGGACAACTTACCGATAAAGATTCCAAGCGTTCGTTGAAGGCCAGCCCGGGCTTCACGTTAAGGCGGCCTTCTGATACCGCTTTCAAAGTCGCCAACATCAGGTGGGGTTCCCTTCGATAACCCTCCACGCGAATGCGCTGGAACAAGGCATTGGCGTCGCCTTCAGTACGCCGCACTTGAGCCAGGTCGCGCCCAGCCAGTTCTCGCCAATAGGTATCAAACTCGCCGCCCACGATAGGTACCACGCAGTGCGAGAGTACCGGACCCCGATCAACTTCCTCGGTAGCGAGGTGAATCATGGCCCCGGTCTGGGTCGCTCCCGATTCTATCAGTTGCCAAATGACTGATTGCCAAGCTCCAGTAGGGCCGTCAGGCAAAGCTCCGTGGAGGTTTAGCAACGGATAACGCTGGCACATTTCGCTGCTGCAAATCAACATGTAACCGGCCAGGACGCACACATCCGGTTTGAATTCCTGCAAGAGGCGCATTGCTGCTCGATCATAGCCTAACCGGTGTCTGGCCGTCGGGCCCCCGCCATGTTCCTGGCGATATCTACTTGACGATAGGGTCACCAACGGTAACCCATAGCTATGGACCAGCCCGAAGAACTCGTCGGAGCCTTGCGCCTCGCCCGGTTCACGATTACTGAACACGAACTCCATGCTCGCATCCAAGCGACCATCGATTATAGCATTGTTAAAGAAGCGGAGCAGTCCTCGCGAGCCTTCGCCCCGTCCCGTTGAAAACCAGCCTATTCGCAACAAGGATATGCTCCCACCATCGCCGGGCGTTCAGAACGGGGTATCATCATCTTCAAACAACGAGGGATCATCGGGGTCAACGGGAGGCGGCAAGTCCCATTCACTATCGTCACCATCCGGCGATACAGACGGCAGTATGGCGCGCCCCCGGTCGTGTCCGATTTGGGTAATACGTAACTCCGTTTCGGTCAGCAACTGTTGGCATCGGTTCGCCAGCTCCATGCCTTGCCGGTAAAGCATTTCGGAATCGGCTAACGACAACTCGCCTTGCTCCAAACGTCCAACGGTGTCTTCCAAACGACGATAGGCTTCCTCGAATGGAAGTTTTGCCAACTCGTCGCGCCACTCCTCGGTCGGTTCCGTCATGATGGACCTATCGCGGCGATCCGCTATAGAAGGGGACGCATTGCCGGCGGCGAAGCCGGTTTGCGCCGGTCGGTTCGGCGAGACCCATTGCCCGCGGCGTCTCCCTTTCCAACTGGGCCCAAGGGAGCAGACGGTCGGTTGTCAGTCTGATTTTTGTCAATGCTTTGACTTCCGACCACCGCGCCAATGGCTCCGCCAGACAGGGTGATGTCCAGACTTGTCCCGTCGTCAACCTGGTTTGGGGTGGTTAGCACTGTACCATCGCTGGCGCGTCGCACTACCGCGTAGCCCCGCCGCAAGGTATCGGCCGGATTCAATGCGGTCAGTTTGGCCTCCAATGTTGCTACGTCCCGTTTGAGGCCGTCTCGCCTCCAATGGAGAAATGTAGATGCCCGTTCGGTCAATTCGTCGATCTTACGTCGCATCGATCCGAGGTCTGGAGCGCGTCGGATCAGGCTTTGCTCCAAGGACGCTATTTTGCTTCGCTGCCGGTCAACGCGCGCGACCATCATCGACGTCATCTGCTGGCGCGCGCCGAACACGTTAGCCAACAGTTGATTGCGATCCGGTGTGGCCAGCTCGGCGGCTGCCGACGGCGTAGGAGCGCGGCTGTCCGCCACGTCGTCGGCTATGGTGCGGTCGGTTTCGTGCCCCACGCCGGCCACGACCGGGATGCTGCTCGCGAATATCGCACGTGCAACGTCTTCCGAGTTGAAGCACCACAAATCTTCCAGTGAGCCGCCACCTCGCGCCACGACAATTACGTCCGCGAGCCCTTCGCTGTTAATCGCCTCGATTGCGCGAGCAATTTGACCAGCCGCCGCCTCGCCCTGGACGGCCGTCGGCGACAACAGAAGTTCCGCCAACGGATAACGGCGGCGGACCACGTTTTGTATGTCCTGCCACACGGCGCCGCTGGGGGAGGTAACCACGCCAATCACGCGAGGAAACTGTGGCAGGGGACGTTTGCGCGACGGGTCGAACAGCCCTTCCGATTCCAACTGCTGGCGCAGGCGCGCTAATTCCAAGGCCAAGGCCCCGGCCCCAACGGGCAGCACCGCAGCCACCTGCATATTGGCTTCGCCGGACGGTGGGTAAAACGTGAAGTTGCCGCCGGCCAGCACTTCCTGACCTTCCTCAAGGAACTCCTGCCCGGAGCGTCCCCGAAACATCACGCAGCGAATGCTGCTGCCATCTTCCCTCAGACTGAAATAGGAATGTCCCGAAGCCACCGTCCTCAGGTTGGCGATCTCGCCTTGTACCGTGAGGCTCGACAAAAGGCCGTCCGACTCAAGCTTGTCCTTGAGGTAGGTGGCCACCTGGCTGACCGAGTGAACTACCGGCGAAAGCATGGCGTTCCACCGCCACTGGCTAGACTAGGAGACCCGTTCCGAGTACGTGCCGTTTCGAGTGTCCACCCGAACCCGCGTGCCCGGTGTGATGAACATTGGCACGGTAATGCGCAGCCCCGTTTCCAGGGTGGCCGGCTTGTTCCCGCCCTGCGCGGTGTCTCCCTTGAAGGCGGGCGGCGTATCCACCACTTCTAGCTCGACATGGATGGGGAGGTTGATGTTGATGGCCGAGCCTTTATAGAACACGACCTCCAGCATCATGTTTTCTTTGAGATATCCCAAGGCGTCTCCCAACTGTTCCTGGGTCAACTCATGCTGGTCAAACGTTTCCTGGTCCATGAAGTAGTAATGGGAGCCGTCCGTATACAGGTATTGGGTTTCCCGGGTGTCCACTTCGGCCAGGCTAAACGCGGTATCGTAGCGCTGGAAAGTCCGCTCAATGACCGTGCCGCTGATCAGATTGCGCATCTTGATACGCGTTACGGGAGCACGCTGCTGCATCTTGTGCCGCTCGTAATCCATCACCTGCCACGGTTGGTTTTCCAACTCGATGACCATGCCTTTATTCAAATCGCCAAAGTTGATGCTCATGTGCTCGATCCTCTATGCGGTTCTCCAACCGCAGCGATAAAACGTCAGATAGCTTCGTCGGCTATGATACCCACCAATGCTTCCAATGCCGCAGTATAGCCCCTCCAACCCAACCCGGCAATTTGACCCCTGGCGGTATCGGCCAGGACCGAACGCCGCCGCCACTCTTCCCTGGCGTGGATGTTGCTGAGATGTACTTCAACGAATGGGACCCCAGCGTCCGTAAGAGCGTCTTTCAATGAAAGGCCGTAGTGGGTCAGCGCGCCAGCATTGATGACCACACCGTCAATACGATCAACGCTTTCCTGCAGCCGGTCGACGAGGGCGCCTTCGTGGTTGGACTGAAGAAAATCAACATCGATTCCCAAGGCCTCAGCCCGCTCAGAAATGCGCCGGTTTATCTCATCCAGAGTGACGACCCCGTAATGGTGCCGGTCGCGGCGACCCAAAGCGTTGAGGTTGGGGCCATGCAGGACTAGGATTGCGGTCATGATCCTTCGGGACCGTCACTATGGGTGTCGGTTTCGCTCGCTGCTGCCAGCGGGTGAAAGTCCATGTAAGCCCGCCGCGCTTCCTGTTTGGTGATATGCGTATAGACTTGGGTGGTTGACACGTTGCTGTGCCCAAGCAGTTCCTGAATCACGCGCAAGTCGGCTTCGCCTTCCAGCATATGGCTGGCGAAACTATGCCGCAAGGTGTGGGTGTGAATACCGTCTTTTAGCCCAACCCGAGCGGCATTTGCTCGCACGATTTTTTCAATGCTGCGTCGTGAGAGCCTGTTGCCGTAGCGGTTTACAAAAACCGGCTGGTCACCACCAATGTCGCCGGTAAAATGAGGCCTACCTTCCGCGAGGTAAATGTCCAAAGCGTTCCCGGCCGGCTCGCCGTACAGGGTCCATCTTTCTTTGTTTCCTTTTCCGCGGACCAAAATCTCTCTGCGTTCCCGGTGAACGTCGCCCAAATTCATTCCTTCCAACTCGGCGAGTCTAACACCACTGGCGTACAGCACCTCGAGGATGGCCCGATCCCGAAGGCCGGTCGGAGTATCCTCGTCTGGCGCGCCGAGCAACCTGACCGTTTCCTGTTTGCCCAGAAAGCTTGGCAACGGGTGCTCGACCTTCACGGGGAATGATCTGGACGACGGTACAGGCGTTGATTTGAACCATCCGTCCTTCACCAGGAAGTTGTAGAAGGCGCGAAGAGCGGTCAGCTTTCGGACAACGCTGACCCGCGCATACCCCGTAGGCCGGGGCCGGTTCGTTTTGCCCTCGGTAGCCAGGTGCGCTACGTACTTCCGCAGCAGTTGCCGGTCCATATCGCGCAACCCGTGCCCTCCCTTTCGACAAAAGGCCAGGAAGGTATGTAAGTCATCCAGGTAAATCCGCTTGGTGTTGGCAGACAGCGCCCGTTGACCGGTCAGATAGAGGCCGTAACGCTCCAGCAAGGCGGCCGTCGCCGGCGCGCAGTCCC
The DNA here is from genome assembly GCA_965197635.1 of Dehalococcoidia bacterium. GTDB lineage: Bacteria > Chloroflexota > Dehalococcoidia > Lucifugimonadales > UBA3495 > Bin87. The sequence continues at coordinate 188,662 of CBDANN010000006.1, read as the reverse complement.
GCGCCGGTGCGGCTGTTCGGCTAGTCGCCAACGGTTGCCAGTTCCGTTTCACTCTGCGCACCGCCGGCCGGGAGTTCCGGAGGATCTCCCTTCCACTTGCAGACGGTGCAAGAGGCCCGACCGCGCGCCGCGGCCACGAGCATCCCCTCACACTGAGGACAGGGAGTTGACAAAGGCTCAGTGTTGACCAGAAATTCGCAGTTAGGGTAGTTGGCGCAACCCCAAAACGGGCGACCCGATTTCCTGGCCCGGCGTTCCACCAGGTCACCGCCACATTTGGGGCAGGGCACCTCGCTCTTTTTCACGATATTGCGCCGGTTGTCGCATGGGTTGTCCGGCGCGTTGTAACCGGTGCAGGCGAGGAATCTACCGTACCGCCCGGTCTTGATAACCATGGGGCGTTCGCACCTCTCGCAAATCTCATCAGTTTCCTCGTCCGCCGGGCGGGGGCTATTGTCGCGCAGGTTTCTGGTGTTCTGGCAATCCGGGTAACCCGAACAACCCAAGAACCTGCCGAAGCGGTTCATTTTCATTTCCATCTGCCGGCCGCATTTTTCGCAGGCCGGAGTGAACTCTTCTTTCGTATCTGCCACTATCTTGTGAAACGGCTCGTAGAAATCCCGTAGCATGGGGACCCACTCCTGCTCACCTTGAGCCACGCCGTCAAGATCTTGCTCCATCTTGGCGGTAAACTCCAAATCCATAACCTCGGTGAACCGTGCGGTGAGCAAATCGGTAACAGTGCAACCAAGTTCCGTGGGCAGCAGGCGACGTTGCTCGCGCTGCACGTATTCCCGCTCAATCAAAGTCGCGATGGTCGGTGCATAGGTGCTAGGACGACCAATGCCTTTATCCTCCATCTCTTTGATGAGGGTCGCTTCGGTGAAACGAGGCGGCGGTTGGGTGAAGTGCTGATTGGCCTGTAACTTTCGGTTAATCAGACCATCGCCCGAAGCCAGGTCAGGCAGGGCATTCTCTTCGCCGCCAGTCGCATCGTCTCGGCCTTCCAGGTATACCGCCCGAAAACCGGCGAACTTCAGGACTGAGCCGGTCGCCCTGAACCGGAATACGCTATCCGACGGAACCTCGCAATTTGCATCAATTTGCACCGTCGTAGCTTCCAATACCGCATCCGCCATCTGACTGGCTACCATGCGCTCCCAAATCAGGGAATACAACCGCAGTTGGTCGCGGTCCAAGTGAGGGGCGACGTCCTGAGGGGTGCGGCCGATGGCAGTGGGCCTGATGGCCTCGTGGGCTTCCTGAGCATTCTTGCTGCGCGTGCGGTAGACCCGGGGCTTGTCCGGCGCGTACTCCTTGCCAAACCGCTGACGAATATAATCTCGCGTTTCACGCACCGCTGACTCCGCCACGTTGACGCTGTCGGTCCTCATGTACGTGATCAATCCGACCGAACCGTCGCTACCGACATTCAACCCTTCGTACAACTGTTGCGCCACAGCCATTGTCCGCTGGGCGGTGAACCTGAGCTTTCGGCCCGCATCCTGCTGCAACGTGCTGGTGATGAAAGGCGGAGCGGGACGTTGTCGGCGCGGTTTCTTCTCCACGCTGTCAACTGAATATGCGGCGCCTTGTAGCTCGGTTTCCAGCCTATGGGCGGTGTCCTCGTCCCCGATGGCGAGTTTTCTTGAGCCTTTGCGCGAGTGCAGGGTCGCGGTGAAAAGGTTTGGTTGTGTCGGTGGGTCGGCGTTTTTGTGTAACTCTGCCTCCAATGACCACCATTCCTGGGGCACAAACGCGGCGACTGCCCTTTCCCGCTCAACTATCATCCGGAGGGCAACGGATTGCACCCTTCCTGCCGACAAACCCAATTTCACGCGCAGCCACAGCAACGGGCTGATCTCGTACCCGACCAACCGATCCAATATGCGGCGGGCCTGTTGGGCGTTCACCAACTGCATATCGATTTCGCGGGGGTGCTCAAAAGCCTCTTCCACCGCTTGCTTGGTGATTTCGTGAAACACCACGCGCTTGGGCGGTCGCTCGAATTTGTCCCAGCCGGCCGCCGCCTGCAGGTGCCATGAAATCGCCTCGCCTTCCCGGTCTGGGTCGGTGGCCAAAAAGATTTCCGATGCTTTGGTACCGGCTTCTTTGAGTTCCTTCACCAATTCGCGCTTGTCTTTCAACGTAAGGTACTTTGGCGAAAATTCTCCTTCGGTGTCCACCCCCAAGGTTGACTTGGGCAAATCCCGCACGTGTCCCATCGAAGCGGTCACGACATACTTGTTGCCCAGGATTTGCCCCACCGTGCGCGCTTTGGCGGGCGACTCTACGACCACCAGGCGTTTACCCCTGGTTGAGGGCATCTTCCCCCCGCGAGCTCCGCCCGTCGCGGGCGTCCTACGGGTCCCAGTCTTTGAGGCGTTTTTTGCGCCGCTTGCATTGCTGGTCGCGCCATTCCGACGCGTTTTGGCCGGTGATTTCGCGGCGCTCTGTCTTGCGCTGGTCTTGGGTGGCATGGGGTAAGTCAGTCTCCAAATTAATTCGCCAGTTGGTAGTGCATGCTGCCCACCTGCCGGACCAGCCCCTTCAATTCCAGCATCGTAAGCAAGCCACTCACTTCCGCAACGGGTCGGTCGCTAACCCGGGCCAAGTCATCTATGTGCAACGGCGCTTCACTGATGTGCTGGAGGATGTTGGCCTCTTGCGGATCATCGGTTTTTGGTCTCACCGGCGCCTGTTGGCCCACACGAACGACCGGCGCGGTTGGCAGCTCGGCATTTTCGTTTTCAAGTATAACGCTTGTTTCTTCAGTAAGTGGGCCGGCATTATCCAATTCAAACGCAATTTGCCGCTCCGGGGCATCCAATCCGATCTCTACCAAAATGTCGTTGACACTGTTGACGAGCTTGGCGCCTTCCCGGATGAGGCGGTTGGTAAGTTTGCTGGTTTCAGAATAAATGCTGCCCGGTACGCAGAAGATCTCCCGGTTTTGTTCCAAGGCATGATACACCGTCCATCGGGTGCCGCTAGTTTCGCCGGCTTCGGTGATCAATGTACCCAACGTGATGCCGCTGATGATGCGATTGCGTCGGGGGAAATTGGATGCCTCGGGCCTGGCGCCCAGAGCAAATTCACTGATTACGGCTCCGCCTTCTGAGATGATGCGATCAGCCAGCCGCGCGTTTTCCCTGGGATAGACCGTATCCAACCCGTTTCCTAATACGGCTACCGTTCTGCCCCCGGCGTCCAGCGTCGCCCGATGCGCACGTGTGTCTATTCCTAAAGCCAGACCACTAACTATGGTCAGACCCCGGTGAGCCAGCGCTGCACACAAATCACCGGTAACTCGGTATCCATAGTCTGTGGGACGTCTGGTGCCCACGACGGCCAACGCGGCTTCGTCGTCCTCCGACAGCGTGCCGCGAAAGTACAGGACAGGCGGCGCGTCAACGGTTTCCTTCAGTCGTGCGGGATACCGTTGGTCGTTCCAGGACAGGGCAGCAACGCCCGCCCTTTCCAAAATCTCCAATTCCCGTTCTGGAACAACCGTATCGCGGGCCTTCACTATGGCCTGCGCTACTGAACCGCCCACTCCGGCGGCGCGCAACTCACGTAGTGACGCATCCCAGGCTCGTGCCATGTCGCCGGCAAAATGCGATTCCAATAGGCGAAACCGCGCCGCGCCCAAGCGTGGAACCTGGCTCAACGCAACCCAATGGCCCAGGGTGTTGATCGCTACGGTATTCACGAGCGCGATTCTATCATAGGCATGATTTTTCAAACAACGACCAAACGTCATCATGTGGCGGTCTGTCATGCCCAACGCGCCTTGCCGTCCGCACGACCGCCGGATAGTATGGCGGCAAACGCAATCCCTATCACCAACGGAGGCTCTGATGCGATATGACTACATCGTGGTCGGCGCCGGTTCGGCCGGTTCCACCATAGCTACCCGTTTGTCGGAAGACCCGGACAAGAGCGTTCTGCTGCTGGAGGCCGGACCCGACTACCCCGATTTCAACCATCTACCGGACGATTTGAAGTTAGGCAACAACGTCTTTTTCTCAGCCTATGGTCCGCACAGCTGGGCCTACAGCGCGCGCGTAACGGCGCAGCAGACTGATTTGGTCATCCCACGCGGCAAGGCTACGGGCGGCTCTTCCGCCATCAACGGGCAGGTACTCTACCGCGGCATCCCGGAGGACTACGACCGATGGGCCGAGTGGGGCAACGACGAGTGGGGCTACACCAGCGTCCTGCCCTTCTTCCGGCGCATGGAGAACGACCACGACTTTCAGGACGACTGGCACGGCACGGAAGGCCCCATCCCGGTGCGCCGCTACCGCCCCGACGAATGGCTGCCCCACTCCGTCGCATTCAAGGACGCCGCCCTCGCCCTGGGATTCAATGACGACCCGGACCAGAATCATCCCGAATCGACCGGACTGTCGCCCCGCGCCCGCAACACGCTGGATGGAGTCCGCATCAGCACGGCGCTCGCCTACCTCAACCTTGCCCGGCACCGCTTGAACATCACCATCCGAGCCAACGTCCAAGCCTGCCGCGTCGTCTTCGACGGCAAGCGCGCCGTCGGCGTCGAGGTGGAAAGCGGCGGTGAGCGCTTCATAGCTGAGGGCGGCCAGGTAGTCGTCAGCAGCGGCGCGATCGCCTCCCCGCAGCTGCTGCTGCTCTCCGGGATAGGTCCTGCCGAGCACCTGCGTGAAGTGGGTATCCCGGTGGTTCACGAACTGCCCGGGGTGGGTCAGAACCTTCGGGACCATCCCTCCGCCTGCGTTCTGTTCCGCGCGGCCGGCGACCGGCCCGACGTGCAGGCTGCCGCCATTCAGGTGGGACTTCGCTACACCGTGGAGGATTCATACCTCCGCAACGATATGCAAATCTCTCCCCTGCTGATGACTTCCGAGCACCGCCCGGCGCAGGTAGTCATTGAAGACGACGAAAACTACATTGGCATCAGCGCCAGCCTCCAGCTCGCCCTGGGCAAAGGCGAACTGCGCCTCAAGTCCAACGACCCGCTGGAATACCCCTTCCTGGACTACAACTACTACCAGGAACCTTTCGACCTGGAACGGATGCGCAAGGGCATCCGCACCTGCATCGAGCTTGGTGAGCACCCATCCTACCGAGGAATCCTGCTGGAGCGGGTCAACCCAGTGGACGCGGACCTAGAATCCGATGCGGCGCTGGACAACTGGTTGATGGGTAACTCCGGCACTTCCCACCATGTCTCAGGTACCTGCAAGATGGGGCCGGCCAGCGATGAGTTGGCTGTGGTGGACCAGCAGGGCAAAATCCACGGCCTGGATAACATCCGTGTGGCCGACGCCTCCGTCATGCCGGACTGCATCCGCGCCAACACGAACGCCACCACTATAATGATCGGCGAGAAAATCGCCGACTACATCCGGAGCGGGAGATAACGAACGTAGGGGCGAATGATGATTCGTCCCTACCCGCGCTTGGCAATCATCGTAGGGACGACGCGTGCGTCGCCCCTACCCACGCCAACGCCGTCAAATGCCCCGTGGCACCGGCGCCCCCGGAATGTTCACCCGCACCCGGCACAGCTCGTGAAAGGTGGTGATGTATAGCGTCCGCCAGTCCCCACCGCCAAAGCCGACGTTGGTGGCCCGCCTCCCTTCGCCCAGCGCAATCGTGCCCAGGTGCCGCCCGTCGGGAGCGATAATCCACACGCCGCCGGGCCCGGTGCTGTAAACGTTGCCCTCCAGGTCGCACTTCATACCGTCGGGCACTCCGCCGCGCTCGTCGTTCACGACGCACCAAAGCCGGCCGTTCTCAATGCCGCCGTCGGCCCGCACGTCCCAGGCCTTGATAAGGCCGACGCGGGAATCGTTGATGTACAGAATGCTCTCTCCCGGCGAGAAGCACAAACCGTTGGGGCCCACGTAGTCGCCCTCGTTTATCAATAACGAGATGCCATTGAGGTCAGGCGATACGCGGTACACACCGGCGAAGCCCAATTCCATTCCGGGGTAGGTGTCCCGGTAGGGATCGGTAAAGTAGATGGCGCCATCTGACTTGACCACCAAGTCGTTGGGACGGTTCAGGCGCTTGCCGTCATAGCTATCCGCCACCACGGTGACGCTGCCGTCGGCTTCCTGGCGGGTCACGCGGCGGGCGGCGTGTTCGCAAGCCAGCAGCCGACCCTGTGGGTCCCTGGTCAGCCCGTTGGCTTCGTTGGTTTCCGCCTGGAACACGGACAGGCCGTCGGCGTCGTTGTAGCGCATCCGGCGGTTTTGCCCGATGTCGCTGAACAAAAGATAACCGCCCTCCTGCCACCACACCGGGCCCTCGGCCGGCCACCAGGGCACACCCAACGCCGATCCGTCAGCGCCAAATCCGCTGGCGAGCCACTCTACTTCTTGCTCCAGGTCCAGGATCCGTTCCAATCCGGGCGCAACTTGTTCGATGGGCATTTTTACTCCTCTTCGCTTAGCGCACCCCCGACAGGGCTCTATCCAAATTAAACGCGCAACTGATTAATGCGAGGTGCGTGAACGCCTGGGGGAAATTCCCCAATCCTTCGCCGCTGGGTCCGGTTTCTTCAGCATACAAACCCAAGTGGTTCGCGTAACCCAGCATCTTTTCAAACATCAGGCGCGCCTGGTCAAGCCGGCGCGGATCGCCCCAGCCGGCCCGCGTCTGCGCCTCCACGAGCCAGAAGGTGCACATATTGAACGTGCCTTCGTGACCGGTCAGACCGTCCGGCGACTGCTCATGGTTATAACGGTACACCAGGCTGTCGGATACCAACCCTCCCTGTTGGGGGCTGCGATTGATGGCGTCGATCGTGCTCAACATCCGCGGGTCGGTTGGCGACATGAAGAACACCAGCGGCATGATCAGGTTGGAGGCGTCCAGCGAATCGCTGCCATAGTGCTGCACGAACGCTTTGCGCTCTTCATTCCAGCCGTAAGCCTGGATCTCTTCGTAGATTTCGTCGCGCGTCGCCATCCATTTTTCTCGCTCGGAAGGGAATGAACGGGACTCGGCCAACTTGATAGCGCGATCCAGCATCACCCAACACATGAGCTTGGAATACACGAACTGCTGTCGCCCGCCCCGGGTCTCCCAGATACCCTCGTCGGCCAGGCGCCAGTTGTCGCACACCCAGTTGGTCATCTGCCGGAGCTTGGTCCAAAAATCATAGGAGATGGGTTCGCCGTAGCGGTTGAACAGGTACACCGAATCCATCAATTCGCCGTAGATATCCAACTGCAGTTGGTCGAAGGCCCCGTTGCCGATGCGTACCGGCTTGGATCCGCGATAGCCGTCCAAATGGTCGAGGGTGAACTCGTCAAGTTGGCGTCGACCGTCTATGCCGTACAGAATCTGGATGTTACGCCAATCGTCATCGAAGGGGTCAATCTGGGACTCTAACCAGTGCATGAACTGGCTGGCTTCGTGAGTGAAGCCGATCCGCAGCAATGCGTAGAGGGTAAAGGCAGCATCGCGAATCCAGGTATATCGATAATCCCAATTGCGCACTCCGCCCAACTCTTCGGGCAAGCTGCAGGTCGGCGCAGCGATGATTGCACCCGTTGGTTCATAGGTAAGCAGCTTCAGCACCAACGCTGACCGTTCGACCATTTCCCGCCAGCGCCCGGTGTACGTGCATTGCGAAAGCCAGTTGCGCCAATAGGCCACCGTCTCCTCGAAGAGGGCATCGCTCTCCTGCTCCGACGGAGGGTGATAATCGGCGTGTTCGTCTCCCATGACACCGATGGAAATGGTGGTTGACTGGCCCTCGTTAAGCACGAAAGCGCCCAACACCCCGGTTTCATGCTGTTCCAGGAGCATGCTGGTGGAGAGCTGCAACCCGAAATCGTCGGATATAAACGCCGCGCCGTTGCTGTTCAATTCGGTGCGGTGGCGGTCCCGCGCATAGTTAAAGGCTGGGTAGCACTCCAGGATGAACGGCACCACTCCGCGGACGCAGTTGACCCGGCGTATCAACTCCGTATGTTCGTGGGGATGCTCGGCAGTGGCTATGGGCATGAAGTCGATCACCTCAGCCACGCCGTTTCCCGCCAGAAATCGCGTCACCAATACGTTGGTCGCCGGCCAATACACCTGTTTGTACACTGGCTGGGAGTCGAGGAGCGGCGCTATTTTGAAATATCCGCCCTTCTGGTCGTCCAGGATGGCGCCGAAAACGCTGGGCGAGTCAAAGTCGGGACAGCAGAACCAGTCCACCGATCCGTTCACGCCAATCAGCGCGCACGTCCGCATATTGCCGACGATGCCGTATTCCTCTATCGGCAAATAGGCCATTGGTCAACCTGCCCTACTAACTTTCCGAGGCCACGAGAGACGCCACACTGAACACCACCCGGAAGGGATTGCAGTAAATCACCACGCTTTGAACATCAGTCAGAGAAACTTCTTCGGGTATTTCGTAATTCTGAGACCCGACGTTACCCTTGAGCTTGCCCAGCTCGACGTATCCAGCGTCGGCGAGGTCCGAATGGCTTTCGGGATCTGATGTGTTAGCCAGCAGCACCCTCAAATCCGGCCCATTCGTTACCCTGAAATCTTCCAGGCGAAGGACACGCTGCCCGTCCGTTCCCAATTTGTATATCGTGGCGGTGCCGGAACCTTTGTGGAACGAGTCGGCGTCCTGGAACCCGCCGGTCAACTCAGATTGGGCTGTATCTTCGCCGGAACCAGCGGCGGGCGCGTCCGGCATTTCTTCAGAAACTTCGCGTTCCAACTTGGACGCCGCTGCCATTACTGCTTCGACCTCGACCATCGTCATGTTGCCGGGTATGGCTGCTCTGGTAGCGAGCGGGAATTCTTCGTTGACTTCCGTTGACGTCACCAGAGGGCCTAACAACCACCAGGCGAACCAAGCCAACGGCACGATTGCGAGAATGACCACACCAATTATCACGTAACGTATCATCGCCGCACCAACCAATCTGGAAACCTTCGTGTATCAGGACAAGTTGCCCCGCAGCCGCGACAGCGCGTTTCGCACAGTTTCCACGTCCGCAGCATCGGGTGCTGCTTCTAGATACGCGGCGAAGTCATCCGCGGATTGTTGGTGGTTTCCGGCTTTCAGATGCACTACCCCTCGGTCGCGTTGCTCTTCGGGCCGGTCGGGCAGCACCGCCATCAACGCTCCGATGGCAGTGATGCAATGGTCGTAATCCTCGCGGTCCCAATAGATGGCTTTAAGATTGCGCAAAATGCGGGCCAGGATTTCCCGGGGAGTTACCGGGTTCAGATGTTGCGCTTCCAGTTGGACCGCGTCACCGGCCGCTTGCCTCAGGAGGGATCCGCATTCGTCGCGGTTGAGCAGCAGTCCCCCGTTGAAGGCGTCGACAAAGAAATTTTCCTCGTCCCGGTGCCTGATCAGGAAGTGCCCCGGCATACCTATTCCCAACACAGGTATTCCGGCCCGTCGGCCCACCTCCATGCACAGGAGCGACAAAGTGATGGGTATGCCCAGGCGACGTTCCAACACGTGATGCAGGTACGAGTTCCGCGGGTCATAGTAGTCATCGCGGTTGCCGGAGAAACCGATAACACCGAACAGCAGGTCGGTAATCGCGTTGAGTTCCTCCAAAGCCCCGGCGCCTTCCGGAGCACGCGAACGAGCCGCCTCGGCCATTCGGTCAAGGTTGGCGGCAGAACCCTCGATGTCAATGTCGGAATCGTCCGTAGCGGCGATCAACAATGCGCCCAAGCCCAAGTCGAAATCTCCGCCGGCATCGTCTGACCCGGCAGCTTCCATCAGTCTCCCCAATTCCAATATCGCATCCGCCGCAAACATATGCCGAACCTTTAATTTGTGTGAATTAAACGGCGATTCCGGCATCGCGCCGGCGCCGGAACTCAGCCGAGCTCACATCGGCTACCGCCGGGTTGCCCGGGTAACTAGCCTGTTCTGCCGCCACGGTCGATTGGCGCTCCGCGATGTCTCGGACCTCGCGCACTTCCGCGCCACAGGATTCGCACCAGGCCAATTCGTCGGTCATCAACCGCATATTGTCTTTTTTCACCGTCATAGTCCCGATCTCGTGCCGGCACTGGGAGCATCGGCGAACGATGGTCACGTCGGTTATGGGCATGATGGCATCTCTCTCGGTTTTCGCAACGTCCGGGTCATGGGGTTATCGAGCGGTGAAACCACCGTCCACTACGAGTTCAGCGCCCGTGATGTAGGAGGCGTCGTCGCTAGCCAGGAACAAGACGGCGTTGGCGACCTCTTCCTGGCGGCCCTCCCGACCCATGGGCACCTCTCCCTCAATCATCTCACGCCGGCCATCCCGCACCTGTTCGGTGGAAATGCTCCCCATCATGGGCGGCATGTAGCCGGGATGGACTGAATTCACCCGGATGTTTTCCTTGCCGTACCGCACCGCCATCGCCTTGGTGAAAATCCGCACGGATCCTTTGGAGGCGTTGTAGGCCGGATGCCCGCTCAGCATACCAACCAACCCGGCGATAGAGGAAATGTTGACTATCGAGCCGCCGCCGTTTTGCCTCATCTGCTGGATGGCGTGTTTGGTGCCCAGGAAAACTCCCGTGGAGTTGATGTCCATGATGCGCGACCAAGCTTCCAGGCTGTCGTCGTCGGGCACCGCCCGGCTGCTGATGCCGGCGTTGTTGACCATGACATCCAGGCGACCGAACCGCGACACGGCTTCAGAGACCACGTTGGACCAGGCGTCCTCACTGGTTACGTCGGTATGTACGAAAACGCTCTCGCCGCCGGCTTCGTTGATCTCGGCTTCGACTCGCCGCCCGTCGTCATCGCGGATGTCCGCGATAACTACTTTCGCGCCTTCACGGGCAAAGAGCCTTGATTCGACCGAGCCCATGCCGTGAGCGCCGCCGCTGACAATGGCAACTTTTCCTTCCAATCTCATTTTCCATCTCCGGCACGTCGCCGTTCAAGGATCAATCGAATCCTTTCGGCGCATACAGCGGCACCAGCATAACCCCCGGACGACCTGCGTTCAACTGCCTTCGACCGGGTGTATGCTGGTGTAGCCAAATTCACTGGAGCCAAAATAGCGAGCTTACGAGGATTCCGACAGCACAATGTACCAAGCAGCGGTTTTCATCCACCTGGCGTCCGCTATAGTTTGGATCGGCGGCAGTCTTTTTCTGGCCCTGGTGCTTATTCCAGTAATGCGCCGCTTCGCCCCCGGCCCCGGTCAGCCTCCCGTACTGCCGCCGGGCATGTTGGGGATGATGGTCCGGAGGTTCCGGGTCATATCCTGGGTTTGCATCGTTTTGCTGGTCGCCACGGGGCTGTACATCCTACCCACGAGATACGGCATCGGGTTTGGAGAATTTTTCAGTCTGGGCGGGCACTTCGTGGCGACGCTGCAGGTGAAGGTCGCACTGGTGGCCATAGTGATTTGGCTCAGCGCGGTCCACGATTTCGTGATCGGTCCCTATACCAACCGCCTCATTGAAGAGCTGCAAGCCGGCGCCGTACCTCCGAGTTACCTGCCGGCGCTGCGTCGGACCGTCGTCTGGATTGCCAGAATCAACGTCCTGCTGACGATCTTGATTGTTGTCGTGGCCGTTACCATGACGCGGGGCACCCCCGTCTGAACCGGAGGCAAGTTATGTCCATGAACGATTCGGGGCCAGCCTACGATGCCCTGCCAGTGTTTGAGAATCACCACGGGCGCCCGGAGACCTGGCCCGGGCTGCGGATCGGAGGATTGGTTCGCAGAGCCATCACGTTCACCGCCGCGGAATTGGAAGAATTGACCCGTCAAACCCTGGTCGACGATTTCCGATGTACCGAAGGCTGGTCGGTTCCGGACCAGGAATGGGAAGGGGTACCACTGTCGAAGTTGCTGGAAATCGCGGGCGCTCTGGGATCCGCTCGCTACGCCGCGGTCTCCGCTATGGATTTTACCGTGGCTATTCCGCTGGACGACGCAAGCGTTGCCTTGGTGGCAACGCGGCTCAACGGCGCCGCTCTTCCACCCGAGCACGGCGGTCCCTGCCGGCTGGTGAGCGCCGGCCAAGCGTGTTACGCCAGCGTGAAGTGGGTGGACACCATCAGTCTCACAGATGAAATGCCGGTTGAGACCGCCCGGGACATCGCAATGGCTCGCAACGCCGGAGTCAATTCTCCAGCTCCTTGAAACGATAGCCCAGGCCCCGCTCGCTCATGATGTACTCGGGATTGCGCGGGTCCTTCTCCAGTTTCTGGCGCAGGTAGGTCACGTAGGTACGCACGTATTGGTGTTCGCCGCGATATTCCGGTCCCCATACGCGCTCCAATAGCGTGTCGTGGCTCAGCAGTTGTCCGGGATTGCTGACGAGTTGATACAGCAGGCGATACTCGGTCGGCCGCAGGTGCATCTCTTTGCCGTCCGCCAGGACCCGGCTTTGGTCGAAGTCGATGGTTAGCCAGTTGTCCACCACAACTTCCTGCAATCTGGGCGGCTCGGTTGCTTCGATACGTCGGAAAAGCGCACGGATGCGCGACACCAATTCTCGGGGGCTGAACGGCTTGGTGAGGTAGTCGTCGCCGCCCAAATCCAGCCCCGCCACACGGTCAACCTCGTCGCCGCGCACGGTGACGAAAATTACCGGCACCGACGACACCGCGCGGATCCGCCGGAGGGTTTCGAACCCGTCCATTTCCGGCATCATCACGTCCAACACCACGAGGTCTATCGGATCGCCGGCATCGAGCGTCGCCAGAGCCTCCGACCCATTGCCGGCGGTGGCGACGTTGAACCCCTCAACCTCCAGGTTCATGGCCGTGAACCGCACGATGTGCGGCTCGTCGTCAACCACCAGGATCGTCCGCCGGTCCGCACTGGTCATTCCGGCTCTCCCCCGCTGCCGGGAAACGACAGGGTAAAGGCGGCACCCTCCCCCGGCGCGCTCGTTACCGTGATGTCGCCACCGTGGGCTCGCATAATCGCATCGCAGATATACAAGCCCAAACCCATGCCTCGGGAACGAGACGACACCGGGTTTTGGGAACGGTGGAACCGTTCGAAGATGCGTCGGGTTTCCCAGCGCGGCACCCCCACGCCAGTATCGGTCACGGTAACTTCCACGCCTCTCCGCTGATCGCAGGCCCCGGACACCTGCACCGGCCCTCCCTCCGGCGAGTATTTGACCGCGTTGTCCACGAGGTTCACCAGGACCTCTTCCAACAGTTCCGGATCGCCGGTGATCGCCGGCAGGTCGTCAGGGAAGCAGACCGAAAGCTGGTGCCGCCGGGACGTAGGTTGCATGCGCCCGATGACCTTTTGGGCCACCGCAGCCATTTGCACCTGGTCCCGGTTGATCGGCAACGCGCCGGCCTCCAACCGGGAGGCCAGCAGCAGCCGGGTCATCAGCTGGCTCATGTGGTCGGTCTCTTCTTCGATGGCTTCGAAACTCCGCCGCAGCGTTTCGTCGTCCCATCTGGCGTCGGACCGGGAGAGGGTATTGGTATAGCCCTTGATGATCGCGAGCGGCGTTTGCAGCTGGTGTTCGAGCATGGACAAGAACGTGGAGCGCATTTCCTCGGTTTCCCGCACCCGCGTCATGTCGCGCACGTTGATGACCGCGTTCAACGGCGCCATTTCAGGAGAGCGCACTACTGAGTACACCAGCGCCACGTCCGTACGCTGGCCGCTCAGGGAACGAGCAGTCGCCGCCAGCTCGGTCACGTTATCGGAGGCGCCGGCCACGGACTGCCGGGCGTGGAGCATGGGGCAACGACCCGGACATATCGGCCGACCTTCCCGATCGCGCCAGTTGAGCGCCACCGCGCACGGCAGACCCAACAGTTCCTCGCCCGGCCGGCCCAGCAACCGCTCCATGGCCGGGTTGACACTGACGATGCGTCGCGCCGCGTCCACGGTGTAGATGCCGTCGGCGCTGCCCTCCAGGATCGAATCCACTCTCCGCTTCTCCTGGGCCAGGAGGTGCGCCAACCGGGCCGACTGGACGGCGATGGCCGCCTGCTCCGCAAATGCCGACAGCACGGGCGGGTCCAGTTGGGAGAAGTTCGCGGCGTCGGATGACCGCAGGACGAAAATCAGGCCCACTGTTTCATCGCTGGTGTACAGGGGTACTGCCATCACCGGGTTCTGTAGTTCGCCGGTGGTGGAAACGGGCAAGGCCGATTGGGGGAACAAAGCCGACAGCAAGGCGAACTGCTCGCGGCTGAGCGCGAGGTCGGGAATGGCCTCGTTCAGCAGCGGGCGGATGCGGGCGATCTGCTGTCGGTCAAGGCCGTAGGCTCCGGTTACGACGAACCGGCGGACCGCATCATCCCAGGTGGCAACCACGGCTGCGCTGCCACCCAGAGCGCGTACCGCGTTGCGCAGGATGCTTTCCAACTCGGGCTGCAGCTCGACGACATCGTCGCCGACCCAGCCCGCGGCGTGAGCTTCAGAATTGCGATTTATCATGGCAGTTGGTTTTCGCGGATTGGCGTCAGATGATTTCCAATGCAATTTTAACATTAAGGCCATTGGAAAACGGTTGAAAGGCGTTGAAAATAGAGTGCGTAACCAGCCGGCCCACGCCGTGCCGGCCGACGAAAGGAGGTGGCAATGCCCAGGTACTTGTACCGATGCACTGTCTGCGACCATGAGTACGACCAGCGGCAGAGCTTCAGCGCATCGTCCGAAGGAGAGTGTCCGGAGTGCTCCAGTGCGACGCGACGGGTTTTCCACGCTGTGCCGGTGATCTACAAGGGTTCCGGTTTCTACACTACAGACTACGCCCGCAAGAAGTAAGCCCGATGCGTTCGAGGCTGCGACATCAACCAGGCCCAACAAAAACTCACTGTAAGGAGGCATTCAGTGGCCACTTTCACACCACTTGGCGAGCGAATCGTCATCAAGCCCACGGAGCAGGAAGCCCAGACCCGGGGCGGCATCCTCTTGCCGGACACTGCCAAAGAGAAGCCCCAGGAAGGCGAAGTTGTCGCCGTTGGGCCGGGCCGCGCTTCTGACGACGGCAGCCGCATCCCCATGGAACTGTCCGTGGGCGACAAGGTCATCTACTCCAAGTACGCCGGAACCGAATACGAAGACGGCGATGAAGAGTACCTGATCATGCGCGAGTCCGACGTTCTCGCCAAAATCGGCTAACTCTACCCTTCAACTGCTACCGTACACACCACAACTAGGAGAAGCGCAATGCCCGCAAAGAAGTTGGCATACTCCGAAGACGCCCGCAAGTCGCTGCGAACCGGCATCGACACCCTGGCCGACTCGGTAAAGATTACCCTGGGCCCCCGCGGCCGCAACGTGGTCCTGGACAAGAAGTTCGGCCCGCCCCAAGTTTGCTCCGACGGCGTGACCATCGCCAAGGAGATCGAGCTCCCCGACGCCTTTGAGAACATGGGCGCCCAGTTGCTGAAAGAAGCCGCCACCAAGACCAACGACGCGGCCGGCGACGGCACCACCACCAGCATCGTGCTGTCCCAGGCCATCATCACCGAAGGCTTCAAGAACGTCACCGCCGGCGCCAACCCCATGGCCATCAAGCGCGGCATCGAGCGCGCCGTCGGCCAGATCGTAACCGAGCTCCAGTCAATGTCCCAGCCCGTGGAAACGCGAGAGCGCATCGGACAGGTTGCTTCCTTGTCCGCCCACGAAGACGCCATCGGCGAGACCATCGCTGAGGCCATGGAAAAGGTCGGCAAGGACGGCGTCATCACCGTCGAAGAGTCCCGCGGCCTGACCGACGAGATTGAGTACGTGGAAGGCATGCAGGTTGACCGCGGCTACATCTCTCCTTACTTCATCACCAACAGCGAGCGCATGGAAGCCGGCATCGACGACGCCTACCTGATCATCACCGACAAGAAGATCTCCGCCGTCGCCGATCTGGTCCCCGCCCTCGAAAAGCTGCTGCAGGTCGGGCAGAAGAACGCCGTCATCGTCGCTGAGGACGTGGACGGAGAGGCCCTCGCCACCCTGGTCGTGAACAAGCTGCGCGGCATCATGAACGTGCTCGCCGTCAAGGCCCCCGGTTTCGGCGACCGCCGCAAGGCCATGCTGGAAGACATCGCCATCCTGTCCGGTGGCACCGTCATCAGCGAAGAGACCGGCCGCCGGCTGGACTCCGCCACCCTCGAGGACTTCGGCCGTGCCCGCCGCGTCGCCTCCACCAAGGACGACACTACCATCGTGGAAGGCCACGGTTCGGAAGAGGGTATCCAGGCCCGCATCAATCAGATCAAGGCCCAGATCGAAGACACCACCTCAGAGTACGACCGCGAGAAGCTGCAAGAGCGCATGGCCAAGCTGTCCGGCGGCGTTGCCGTCATCAAGGTTGGCGCCGCCACCGAGATCGAGCTCAAGGAGCGCAAGGCCCGCGTGGAAGACGCTCTGTCCGCCACCCGTTCCGCGGTTGAGGAAGGCATCGTCCCCGGCGGCGGAGTTGCCCTGGTTCGCGCCCAGCGCGCCCTGGAAGGTGTGACTGGCCTGACCGGCGACGAAGTGGTCGGCCTCAACATCATCCGCCACTCCCTCGAGCAGCCCCTGAAGATCATCGTTGAGAACGCCGGCGGTGAAGGCGCCGTCGTCCTGCACGACGTCAAGGACCAGTCCGATGACTACGGTTACGACGCCGAGGTCAGCGAGTTCGGCCCGATGCTCGAGCGCGGCATCATCGACCCGGTGAAGGTCACCCGCTCCGCGCTGCAGAACGCCGCCTCCGTGGCCGCCATGGTGCTCACCACCGAGTCCATGATCACCGAGATCCCTGAGCCCATGCCGGCGGCCCCCGCCGCCCCACCCATGGACTTCTAGGTCTCGCGCCCAGATCCCTCTGGAGATAACGAGCCGGGGCGGTTTACGTAACCGCCCCGGTTTTTGATGTTGACAAGGCGACTTTATTAGGCTGGCGATTGGGAGTATAGTTACCACCGATATGACCCAACCAGAACGCACGGCTTTGCGCCGTCCCTCGCACAAGGTTCAAACCACGACGCGAGGCCACCGCTGAATTCGTCCTTAGCTCGCCGGATCCTCGCCTGGCATCCGCCTACGCCGTTCTTTTACGGTTGGCTGGTGCTCACGATGGGTTGCCTTTCCAGCGCGGGCGGCTCCAGCGTCTCCCAGGTGGTTATGGGGACCGTCCAGGTCTATATTTCCGAAGACACTGGTTGGAGTATTGGAAGGATTGCCATTGCGGTGACGGCCGGGACGTGGATTTCCGGACTGCTCGCTCCTATGGCAGGATATATGGCCGACCGGTACGGCCCACGCCTGCTCACCCCCCTGGGCCTGATTATCGTCGGCTGCTGCTTACTGGTCATATCCACCACCAGCAACAACTCGCTGTGGCAGTTCATCATTCCCTACGTGATCGCGCGTTCCATCAGCAATCCCTTTTTGATAGGGGTGGTTCCACGGGTTGCTACGGTAAATTTCTTTCGCCGGTGGCGCAACATCACCATTTCCATCTCCGGGATGGCCCGGCCGGTGGGCGGCGCCATCAACATACAGATAATTTCACTGATTGCGCTGAGCCAGGGTTGGCGAGCGGCTTATGGCTACATTGGCGTGTTCCTGCTGTTGATGGCGGTGCCGGTGTTCGTGACCATGCGCCGCACTCCGGAGGAAATCGGCCTGCTGGCCGACGGAGCTCGTCCCCAGCAGGCGGCGGCAACTGCGGCGCGAGCCGGCGCCGGTCGGAGAAGAACTGCCCCGGGGTTAGAAGCGGAGTTCAGCTGGACAGCTCGAGAGGCCATGCGGACCCGCGCTTACTGGTGCATTGCCGCCACTGCGGTTTTTGCGGTCATCGCGTCAGCAGGGTTGGGCTATATTCTGGTGCCGTACCTGGTGAGCCAGTCCGGCCCCGGCCTGGCCAATCCTCAGGCGGTGGCCGTGGGCAGCCTGGGCGCAGTGCTGGCGATGACGACCCTGGTGTGGGGATACATGGCCGACAAACTGGGCCCCCGACACTGTATGGTAATTACCATCACAGGGGCTGTGGCGTCGGGGATTTTCCTGATTACCGGAGTCAACTCGGTGTTGACGGCCTACCTGTTCGCTATCCTGTGGGGGTTCTTCTCCAACACGGTCGGCACGCTAGAGCATATGCTGCTGGCCCAATACTTCGGACGGGGTTCCTTCGGGGCGATCATGGGTTCCCTGGGGCCGTTACAGACCACGGCCCTGGGGGTGGGACCGCTGTTCGGGAGCTATCTGCTCACTTTCACCCACAGTTACTCCGTGGTCTTCGCCGTTTTAATGGCGATGTACGCCGGGGCGGGGATGCTGATCTTCCTGGCGAAAGCGCCCCGTTTGCCGCCACGGGCAATGGCAACCTCACCCGACGCCGAAGGCCCTGCACCGGCAGTATAATCCACCCCATCCAACCAATGGAGGCAACAAAATGGCCAACAGCACCTATATGAACCCCAGCGGCATCGCCGACCCGTCTCCCTCCGGCTTCACCGCCGTGGTGAAGGCCGGCAATACCGTGTACATCGCTGGCATGGTGGCCCAAAACGAAAACGGGCAAGTGGTGGGAGAAGGCGACGCCGAGGCACAAACCCGCCAGATTTGGCGCAACATCGAGGTGGCAGTCAAGGCCGCTGGCGGCAGCCTGGCCGACATCGTGAAGACGACTACCTACGTCACCGGCATCGAACACGC
This sequence comes from Dehalococcoidia bacterium, assembly GCA_965197635.1. Taxonomy (GTDB): domain Bacteria; phylum Chloroflexota; class Dehalococcoidia; order Lucifugimonadales; family UBA3495; genus Bin87. Next base: position 170,051 of record CBDANN010000006.1, on the reverse strand, counting down.
GGCCGCCGTGCGGGCCGTCCGCGGCGAGCTTTTCGCCAGCAATCCGCCGACCAGCACTTTGCTGGTGGTTAGTGAACTGGCCAACCCGGCCTACGTGGTGGAAATTGAGTCCATCGCGGTCGTAGCCTAAACCCGGTCCTGCCCCTATACGTCCCAACGGTAGGGGCAGGACCGGGTTTTCCCGCAGCAATGGTACCCTTGAGGCGTCGGCATCGGGCCATCTTAGCAGCGATATTCAGTCGGCCCACCCAGGCCAACATTCGCTGGGATGATGTTGAGTAGCTGTTACTGGCGTGCGGCGCTGATTTTGAGCAACGATCCGGTTCGCGAGTAGGGGTACGTCTCAACGTTTCATTTGTAGTGCTGCATCGTCCCCATCCGGGAAACGACATGGACAAGGGGACGGTAGCCACGGTGCGGATATTCCTAATCCCCAATCCACCGAAGAGATGAGTGTCGGGGCGGGTTGAAGGTGTAAGAAAGTGCCCTTTTGCTTCTGGGATAATGGTTTGTGAAAGACCAAACCAACCCAAAAGAAGGAGCACCAAATAGACGCTACCACGCAACGACCCCGACCGCATCCAGATCGCCTGCGACGACCACCGCCTGGTCAGCAATGCTGGGCTGATCCTGCCGTCCACCCTGGCTTGGCATCTGGGCCGGCCCCAACTGGTTGACCGGCGCCTGGACCTGGGCCGTGCCCCAGGCGGAGCCAACACGGGCGACCAGATCATGACGCTGGTGGCATCCGCTCTGGCCGGTGGCGACTGCATTGACGACGCCGACGTGTTGCGTGCTGGCCGGACCGCGCGGGTGCTGGGCTGCGTGGTGAAGGCGCCGTCCACGTTGGGGACCTTTCTGCGGAGCTTCCGTTGGGGCCACGCTCGCCAGCTGGATCGGGTGAGCCGGGAGCTGCTGGCACGGGCCTGGGCCGCGGGAGCCGGACCCCGATCTTCGAACAATCACGGGCCGTTGACCATCGACCTGGATTCCACCATCTGTGAAACCTACGGTCCGGCCAAGGAGGGGGCGCGCCACCACGGCTACACCGGCCAACGGGGCTATCACCCGCTGCTGGCCCGGGCCTGGACGACTGGGGCTGGAACCGGCGACGTGCTGATGGCTCGGCTCCGTGAGGGTCGCGCCAACACCGTTCGGGGCGCCGCCCACTTCCGGCGGGAGACGGTGGGACGGGTACGCTACGCTGGGGCCAGCGGACCACTCACGGTGCGGGCCGACCGCGGCTGCTACACCCACGCCATGGTCGGGGTCTGCCGAGATATGGATGTCCGCTACTCCATCACCATCCGCCAACACCAGAGCCTGCGCAATCTCATCGAGGCGATACCGGAGGCGGACTGGACGCCCATCCCCTACTGGATGGACGGCGCCGCCGACGTGGCCGAGACCACCCACACACCTTTCCAAGGTGAGCCCGACGCCGCGCCGGTGCGGCTCATCGTCCGCAGGGTGAAGCCCACGCCCAACTCCCAGCTGGCCCTCTTGGCCGACTACAGCTATCACGGCTGCATCACCGATCGGGACGGGGACACTCTGGAACTGGAGGCCGATCATCGTCGCCACGCCGAGATTGAGAATGCCATCCGCGACCTCAAGTACGGCGTGGGGCTCAACCATCTCCCGTCAGGCCGTTTCGCCGCCAACGCCGCCTGGTTGGCGGTCCAGGTGATGGCTCACAACCTGACCCGCTGGGCCGCGCGCATCGGTCTGGGCGAGCAACTGGTAACCACCAAGACCCTCCGGCGGAGCTTCTGCTCCATCGCCGGACGGCTCACCCGCTCGGCCCGCCGCCTCACCCGGCATCTTCCCCAGCGCTGGCCCTGGGAAACCCAGTTCAGTTGCGCCCGGGCCCGAGTGCGCGCCATTCCCCGGCCAGCCTGACGGCGCGCCGTCGGCGCCCGACCCGTCCACCGGACAGCCCCTGGGACTGTCCCGCAAACTCATGCCAGCCCAGCCCGCCAGTGCCACTTCCGGCATGCCGCCGGGCCGTTTTCGCCCGTCGCCGCCACTGTGGGCCAGCGCCTTCCCCATGGCGTGGCCACCGCCGACCGCCCTGAACCCCATCTATTGGCGATCGGGCCTGGCTCGTTTGCCTTCCTTACCCATCATCCCTCATGTCAACGCCAGGACCGCATCCCTTCGGTGGATTCGAGCTAACGAAAGCTGGAATCATGCCGGAAGAACGATAGGGGGCGACACCTTTGGGCGATATTGGATACGTAGCGGTTGTGGTTTATGACCTAGAAAACGCTGATTTTCATGGCAGCGTGACCGGCGAGCGCGACGGATTCACCTTCCTAGTATTACAACGACACCTTTACGGAATCGTGCTTGACACTGCGCCATCGACGGCGTGCGTTGGCTCTTTGCCAAGCACTTCTCATGCTCACCACCAGGCACCATTACTCGGCGGTTCCGGGAATCGTCGTTGTAATACTAGTGTGGTGTAACTGAAGTAAGTAGTAAAAGTATGGGTTATGAGGTATCCTCCGGGTGAGCAGTTCCGAGGGAGGATTGACCATGGCCATCGGACGACCAATGCCACCGCTAATTCTGGACGAGGTGGAGCGGGAAACACTGGAGCGGTGGGTGCGACGTCCGAAGACAGCGCAAGCGCTGGCACTGCGGGCCAGGATGATCCTGGCCTGCGCCGAGGGCCGGAGCAACACCGCCGTGGGCGCCGATCTGGGGGTGTCCGACGAAACGGTGGGCAAGTGGCGTTCCCGGTTTCTGGAACGGAGGCTGGACGGGTTGTCGGATGAACCCCGCGGCGGTCGGCCGCGGTCGGTTACCGATGACGACGTGGAACAGGTGATTACGCTGACGCTGGAGACCACGCCCAAGGACGCCACCCACTGGAGCACTCGGTCCATGGCCCAGCGGTCCGGCCTGAGCCACAACACGGTCAGCCGCATCTGGCGTGCCTTCGGGCTGCAGCCCCACCGCACCGAGACATTCAAGCTGTCGTCGGACCCTTTCTTCATCGAGAAGGTGCGGGATGTTGTGGGTCTCTACCTGGACCCACCCGATCGGGCGTTGGTTTTGTGCGTGGATGAGAAGTCCCAGATTCAGGCGCTGGACCGGACCAGGCCGCTGTTGCCCATGCGCCCCGGACCGGTGGAACGGCGCACCCATGATTACCTGCGCCACGGCACCACGTCGTTGTTCGCCGCGTTGGATACCAAAACCGGCAAGGTGATTGGCCGCTGCCACCGACGCCACCGGGCCGTGGAGTTCCGCAAGTTCCTCGATACCATCGAGGCCGAAGTGCCCCTTGACCTAGATGTCCACCTGATTGTGGACAACTACGCCACCCACAAGACGGCGCTGATCCGGAACTGGTTAGCCAAGCGGCCTCGGTTCCACCTGCACTTCACTCCCACCAGCGCGTCCTGGCTGAACCTGGTGGAGCGGTGGTTCGGGCTGCTGACCGAAAAGCAGTTGCGGCGCGGCGTGCATCAGAGCAGCGGAGAACTGGAAGCCGCCATCTACGGGTTTCTGGATGTTACCAACGAAAACCCCAAGCCCTTTGTCTGGACCAAGACCGCCGACCAGATCCTGGCCAACGTGGCCCGCTTTTGCCAACGAACTTTGGATACATGACACTAGTGTGGTGTATCCGTAGTTCATCGGAAATAAAATGGCGGCTTGTGTCTTTGTGCCACTCTGCTTCAAGCAGGAAACTGGTTTCCTGTCCCTTTAGAAAGCTTCATTCTAATGCGACGAACTATGGATACAGTACACTAGTGTGGTGTATTCGTAGTTCGCCGGATATAAAGTGCCGACCGCCGCCTTTGCGCCGCTCAGTATCGAGTAGAAAACTCTTTTCCAATCCGCTCGGAAAGCCTCGAAGTAATACGGCGAACTACGAATACAGGACACTAGTGTGGTGTAACTGAAGTTCATTGTAATAGTATTCGCGATGAGGTATCCTCCGGGTTAGCAGCCCAGAGGAGGATGACCATGGCAATCGGACGACCAATGCCGCCGCTAATTTTGGATGACGTGGAGCGTGAAACCTTGGAACGGTGGGTTCGTCGTCCGAAAACGGCGCAAGCTTTGGCGCTGCGGGCCAGAATGATTTTGGGCTGTGCCGAAGGCCGCAGCAATACCACGGTGAGCGCCGACCTGGGAGTGTCCGATGCGACGGTGGGGAAATGGCGTTCCCGGTTCCTGGAACGGAGGCTGGACGGACTGTCGGACGAACCGCGCAGCGGACGGCCTCGAGCGGTTACCGATGACGACGTGGAGCGTGTGATTACGCTGACGCTGGAGACCGCGCCCCGGGACGCGACCCATTGGAGCACCCGGTCCATGGCCCAGCGCAGCGGGCTGAGCCACAACACGGTCAGCCGCATCTGGCGGGCCTTCGGATTGCAGCCACACCGCACGGAGACCTTCAAGTTGTCGTCGGACCCCTTCTTCATCGAGAAGGTCAGGGACGTTGTGGGGCTATACCTGAATCCACCGGATCGGGCGTTGGTCCTGTGCGTGGACGAGAAGTCCCAGATCCAGGCGTTGGATCGCACCCGTCCGCTATTGCCCATGCGCCCGGGACAAGTGGAACGGCGCACCCATGATTACCTGCGTCACGGCACCACTTCGCTGTTCGCCGCCTTAGACACCAGGACCGGCAAGGTGATTGGTCGTTGCCACCAACGGCACCGGGCCGTGGAGTTCCGCAAATTCCTCGATACCATCGAGGCCGAGGTGCCCGCCGACCTCGACGTCCACCTGATCGCGGACAACTACGCCACCCACAAGACGGCGCTGATCCGGAACTGGTTTGCCAAGCGGCCCCGCTTCCATATGCACTTCACACCCACCAGCGCCTCGTGGCTGAACCTGGTGGAGCGCTGGTTCGGTCTGCTCACCGAAAAGCAGTTGCGCCGCGGCGTGCATCAGAGCAGCGCCGAACTGGAGACTGCCATCTACCGCTACCTGGACGTCACCAACGAAGACCCCAAACCTTTTGTCTGGACCAAGACCGCCGACCAAATCCTGGCCAACGTCGCCCACTTTTGCCAGCGAACTTTGAATACAGGACACTAGAACTCTGGCCGGAAACCGACCGGATTATGGCGAGGGGTTATACTCCGGGCAATCAAGGCTAGCGGAGCAGGGCAATGCTGGGAAAGCGTTCGGACCAAAAGGGCCTTTGGGAAGCGGACCGGTTGTATCTGGACTACGTGGGCAAGGACACCTTCTACGGCTTGCTGGCCTCACTGCGGGGCCAGCCGTTCCGCGATGACGATTTCGCCGAGATCTACGGTCCGGACAATGGCCGGGACAGCGTGCCGCCCCGCCTGCTGGCCACGGCGCTGTTGCTGCAGACCTACGACAAGGTGAGCGACGCCGCGGCCCAGGCGAGGGCTGACTTCGACATCCGGTGGAAGGTGGCGTTGGGGATTGAGATTGAGGATAGACCCTTTGCCAAGAGTACGCGGCGGATGTTCCGGGCGCGGCTGATACTGCACGAGAAGGTGCGGGAAGTATTTGAGCGCAGCCTGCGCCTGGCGCGGCAGTCGGGCTACCTGAAAAGGCGTGGGATGCGGGTGGCGCTGGACACCACCTACATCCTGGGACGGGGCGCGGTGCAGGACACCTACAATCTGCTGGCGGACGGGATCGTCAAACTGTTGCGGGTCCTGGCGGCCGTGGCGAACATCACTGTCGGGGAATGGGCCGAAGCCCAGGGGTACGAGCGGTACTTCGGGTCCAGCATCAAGGGCGAGGCGACGATTGACTGGTCGGACCGCAAAGCGCGGGCGGCGTTGCTGGCTGAGCTAGTGGCTGACGCGGACCGGCTGCTGGAACTGGCGCGGCAGGCGTGGGTGGAATTGCCGGAGACCAGCGGCCAGCGGCCGAGCATAGTGGATGGGGCGGAGTTGCTGGGACAGTTGCTGCTCCAGGACTTAGAGCGCAAGAGCGGCGATGTTGATGCTCATGCTGATGCTGATGATGGGGTGAGCCTCAGGGATGGGGTGAGCAAGGACCGGATGCTGTCGGTGCCTGACCCGGAGCTGCGCCACGGGCACAAGAGCAGCCGGCGGCGCTGCCACGGGCACCAGGCGGCGATTGTGGTGGACACCGACAGCCAGCTGATCACCGCCGTGGACGTGTTGCCGGGCAACGCTCCCGACAATCTGGGGGCATTGGAACTGGTGGAGCAGAGCGAAGCGAGTACCGGAGCGCCGGTGGCGGAAGCCATGGGCGACGCCGCCTATGGGGACGGCGGGACCCGCCAGACCTTCGCCGACGCGGGACGCCGGTTGGTGGCCAAAGTGCCGGGCCGGCCCGACCGGAAACACTTTCCCAAGAATGACTTTCACCTTGACCCGGCCGCGGGCCGTGGCGCCGGTCCGGCGGGACAGGTTACCCGCACCATCGTGCTGGCGGGAAAACGGACGGATCGCACCGGTCGTGTCTACCGCTTGCAGGCTTTCCAGTTCGACGGGGCGGTATGTGGGGTATGTCCACTGCGCTCCCAGTGCATCGCGGCCCAAGGCCGGCCGGGACGGCGGGTGCAAATCCATCCCCAGGAAGGCGTGTTGCAACAGGCCCGGGCCTTGCGGCAAAGCGCTGCCTACGACGCGTATCGAGCGCGACGGGTGGTAGTGGAGCACAGATTGGCCCGGCTGGTCCAGTTGGGCATCCGGCAGTCCCGCTACTTCGGTAGGGTCAAGACGCAATTCCAGCTGTATCTGGCGGCCACGGTAGCCAACCTGACCCTGGTGTCGGGCAAAATCGGGCTGTCGGGCAGTACCGGCGGCGGCGCAGCAGGCCACCGCGTCGTCCGCAATGATGTCCGCGCTGTGGTCGCCAATGCGGCGGCCAACTTCAGCGCTGCCCGGCTCGGACAACTATGGTCCCTGATTTTGCTCACGTCGGCTTTACCGCCGAAATCCTTCTACCCAATCAGGGCTTTCCGGCCCGGTTTCTAAACCAATACCAAGGTGGGATGTGCATTTCGGGATCTTGAAGCCGTCCGAAAGGACTCCAGAGCTCCTCATGCCACCTTCAGCCCCAACTGGGTCGCCACCGACGGTGCGGTCTAGCAATATGTACATTTCACCTTGGCTTTAGTTTAGTATTACAATGACGATTCCCAGAACCGCCGAGTAATGGTGCCTGGTGGTGAGCATGAGAAGTGCTTGGCAAAGAGCCAACGCACGCCGTCGATGGCGCAGTGTCAAGCACGATTCCGTGAAGGTGTCGTTGTAATACTAGGCAGCACACCTGCCAAGGTGAAAGAGGAATTCCGGATCTCGTTCGACGAATACCTAAATTTCTGCGTTGAACGCGGGGGAACGCCGGATGAATCCTTTACCGGGGCGATGGAGGCTCGCGTCGTCGCCGATGTTTATCAAGCCGCTGACGCTGCCGCCGAGCCGGAGGGTAAAACTCTGAATGAATGGCTGGGCGAAGCGGTAGGAGAGACAACGGTACCGACTGCTTGAGCGCAGCTTGGTGCCCTTACTAACCCTCGGACTTCCGCCGCCGTTCTTGGAGCACCAGCCACATCCGATGCCACACGAACCGCCGTTCCGGTTCCTCCAGCCGCCGCCCAACCAGCCGGCGGACCGCCAGCACCCCCTGCCCGGCAAAAAATCCCCAATGCCCCGGCTCGTTGCGAAGCCATCCCGCCACCCGGTCGGGATGCGCGTCCGCCACCTCCGCCAGCACCTTGTCCAGGGCGACGTCTCCCGAGTCCTGACCGGATGCCATCCGGTCAGCCCCCTCCCACCGGCCGGACTATCTCCAACGCATCTCCAGGATGCAGCTTGACGGCGCCAAAGTCCTCTTTGCGGACGACTTGACCGTTGTATCCCACCGCGATGAACTTCATGTTCACGTCGATGGTGGCGAGGTAGGATTCCAAGTTCAACCCTTCTTCAATGTCGCGAGGTTTGCCGTTGACCTTCAGGGTAATCATCTCGGCTTTTACCTCCTGTTGACTGCGTAACGGTCGTCAGTATCGCTTCCCCGGTCGGCGCGTCGGCGCAGATGCCAGGCATCCAGCATCGCTGACTTCAATCCACGCGCGGCGCCTTCTGGGTCATCGCTAGCCAATATGTTGGTGATGACGGCTGCACCGTCAGATCCTGCCGCCACCACCTCCGCCACGTTATGCGGCGTGATGCCGCCGATTGCGACAAGAGGGATGCGCACGCTGGCGGCCCTGATGCGCTCCAGTAAGCCCGGGCCGGACGGCTCCTCGCCGGGATGGGAACGGGTGGCGAACATGGTGCCCACCAGCAGAAAATCAGCCCCCGAACCGGCGGCGTCCAAGGCTCCCGCCACAGAGTGAATCGAGCGGCCAATGACCGCTTCATTTCCCACAATAGGCCGCACCAGGCCGGTCGCCATGGCGGTTTCTCCCAGTTGCACGCCGTCGGCTCCGGTGGCCGACGCGACGTCGGCTCTTTCGTTAACCAACAGCAGCGCGCGACCCTGGGTGATGTCGCGCAGCTCTGCTGCCTGCTGGAACAAGGAACCGCCCGATCGTTCTTTGTCCCGCAGCTGCACCATATCGACCCCGCCGGCAACTGCGGCAGCGACTCGATCCGGCAGCTCAGCCGGCGGGCACACGGCCGGGTCGGTTACCAAGCAGAGGCAGGGATGCGGCAGGGTCAGAGCCACGGCGCGCGTTCAGTCGGCGAGCACCGGTTCCGGCACATCCGCTGGCGGGCTGCTGGCGATGGCCTCGGTACGGACCGGAATGCGTCCGGCAAGGTACGCCTGCCGGCCGGCCTCCACTCCCTTGCGGAAAGCGTCAGCCATCATCGACGGGTTTACTGCCTGGGCAATTGCCGTGTTCACGAGCACGGCATCGGCGCCCATCTCCAACGCTTTGGAGGCGTCGGACGGTACGGCCAAGCCGGCGTCCACCACCACGGGAACCGTCGCGTTCTCCAGGATGATCCTGATTTCCTCGCTGGTATGGATGCCTTGGCCGGAGCCGATAGCGGAACCGAGGGGCATCACCGTCACGCAACCCGCTTCTTCCAAGTTCTTGGCGAGCACCGGGTCGGCATGGATGTAGGGCAAGACCTTGAAACCATCTTCGACCAGTTGTCTAGCCGCTTCCAACGTGCCGTTGGGGTCGGGAAACAAGTACTTGGCGTCCGGGATAACCTCAAGTTTGACGAAATCGGTTTGGGCGACTTCGCGGCCCAAACGAGCTACGAACAGGGCCTCCTCAACCGTCCGGCAACCGGCGGTGTTGGGGAGTATCCAATACTTGTCCAAGTTGATGTGCTCAAGGATGTTCTGCTCAGGGTTGTCCAAGTCCAAGCGCCGGATGGCCACGGTGACCATCTCGGTTCCGGACGCTTCCAGGGAATCGACCATCTCCTGCATACTGCGATGCCGGCCGGTTCCCACAATAAGCCGGGAGTTAAACGACACGCCCCCTATCACCAGTTCATCGGCCATCGTTGCCACTCTCCTGTGTTTTACCGGGGATGTCTGTGAGACACAACCCGGAGTGTGCCAAACACGAAACCGCCAGGCGCAAGCCCGGCGGCGAAATACAAGCGCTGCCTGCTGTCCCTACGTCGGCATTACCCGAGTCAGGTACAGCGGTCGGCGACGAAATCGGCCACCCTCTCAGCCTGGTTTGCCCAAGCTCCCGCCAGTATCGCGTGAGGCGTTCAGTTGTAGTTTGAATTTAGCACTACGGACGGAGCAAGTCAATCGTGGCGCTTGAGGCAAGGCAGAGCCTTCGCAAAATAATCGTTTGAATCAGGATTTGCGGGATTCGGGGATTTTCAGGATGTTCTCAATCCTGGTCATCCTGTAATCCCGGCAATCCTGATTTAGATAATTGCCTCCGGCAAAGACTCGGCTACAGACTGCCGCCGTAGCCAAGCCTAGCCCGGCTGGTGGGTATCAGAACTTCGTTGGTCGGGTCCACTGCAAACATCAAGATCTGCAGGGCGGTTGCGCCGATAAGGCAGTTGCCGTCGCCTTCGGGTCCAAAAGCCACCGGGCAAATTTCTTCACGGTCGCCGATGCTGATAACGGCCCGACCGCGCCCGTAGGTCACCTCGCTGCCGTCGGCAAGGACGTAATCAACCTGAGAGCGGGGATACAGATGCAGGTGCTCCAGCAATGAAGCTGGGAACATTGAATCCGACGCTCCGGTGTCAACCAGCGCCTCTACATCAACCCGGTCGCCGCCGTCGGGGTTGCCAATACGAACGGCAGTTGCGAATATGCCCATGCTGATTGCTCCTCTGTTCGAGGCCAACATTATATTTCGCGCTCGATTATACCTCGTACTCGCCCACCTCGTCCGGCACAATCAACCGGGCGCCCGTGATCGCCTGCACGTCATCCGCCGTCCAGCCCGGCGCCGCCTCACGGAGTACCATTCCCTCCGCGGTGGGTTCCAAGACCGCCACGTCGGTCACCACGAGTGAAACGCAACCGCGGCCCGTGAGGGGGAAATTGCATTCATCCACAACCTTGGGGTTGCCGTACCGGTCATTGTGCTCCATGGCTACGATAACCTTGTCGGCGCCCGCCGCCAGATCCATCGCGCCGCCGATGTTGCCGACGCCCCGATCCGGGAGCATCCAGTTGGCCAGGTCTCCGGTGGCTGAAACCTGGTGCGCTCCAAGTACAGTAACGTCCACGTGGCCGCCACGTATCATGGCGAAAGCGTCCACCGACGAGAAATAGGCCATTCCAGGCACCGGTTGGAGGAACTGGCCGCCGGCGTTGATGAGGTCAATGTCCTCGGAACCCTCCTCGGCCAGAGGGCCACAATTCAGGACGCCGCTTTCGCTGTGGTAGAAAACCACGCTCTCGTCATCGACGAACATGGAAACCAGCGTAGGGATTCCGATGCCCAGGTTGACGCAAGCGCCCGGCGGAAGCTCTTTCGCGACGCGCATGGCGATGATGGCGCGATCCAATCGTTCCTTGTCCTCTGTCATGGGCGCACCCTCCGCTACTCGTAGCCGGTGAAACCGTCGGGCCTACGCACAATGCGCTGGACGAAAACGCCGGGCGTCACCACCGCTTCGGGGTCCAATTGGCCGGGTTCCACGATCTCGTCAACTTCTACAACGGTGATACGGGCTGCCGGGGCCATGACGGCGTTGAAGTTACGGGAAGTGCCCCGGTACACCAGGTTGCCCCTGGGATCGGCCCGGTGGGCCCGGATGAGCGCGAAGTCGGCCCGCAGCCCATGCTCCAAGATGTACTCCCGGCCGTCGATGACCCGGGATTCTTTACCTTCGGCGATCAGGGTTCCTGCGCCGGTGGGCGTGTAGAAGGCCTGCACGCCAGCACCGCCGGCCCGCAGACGCTCTGCCAGCGTTCCTTGTGGAACCAGCTCCAAGTCAACTTCGCCCCGCCGGTAGGCGATCTCGAACTCGGAAGGACGGGATACTGACGGCGACACCGGGAATGACGCGATGGCCTTGGCCACCTGTCCGTTCTCAATCAGAACGCTGTGGTCGATAGCGGTGCGGCCGGGAGGTGTGCCAAAGCTGACGACGCGGGCGATACCAGCAGTGTTGCTGACGATGGTCAGACGCCGGCTGCCCCGGTCGCGCAGGGAAATCAGAAGATAATGGGCCATCCCGCCCGGCCCACCGAACCCATCGATGAACACGGTCGCGCCGTCGGGTAGATCGGCGATAGCGGACGGCCCGTCCGCGTACACCTTGCTGGGCGGGCGGGCGGTGGATGGCGCAAACTCCATCTCCCGCAATGCTGCCGCGACCGGGACTTGCACCCCGGTTAGGGCTTCGATATCGCCGGCCGACCAGCCCGGAGCGAGCTCAGCCAATATCAGATTGCCGTCCTCAACAAGGAACACGCCGACATCGGTAATGACGGCGTCCAAACGTCCTACGATATCGGCCGGCAACGTGAGCTGATCCACGATATTGGGAGTCCCGTCGTCAGATGCGATGGGCATCACGCCGATGACGCGGCGGGCATTGGCAGCCAGGTCAACCGCGTTGCCCGGCGGAGCGGAGTCAGGGTGAATCGCGGACAGTCGACCGACGGCCTGCCCCCGTGCATCCACCTGACCGAGGCTGACGATTGCCACGTCAACGTGGCCGCCGCGAACCACGGCGCCGGCGTCCGACGTGCTGAGTGGAAGGTCGTTTAGAGACCCTTCGGGTCCCAGGAACCACGCGCCCAACTCAGGTGGCGAAAATTCGGGAACTAGTGCAGCCCAGCCGGAGTCCAAGGCAACCACGTCGCCCGGCAACACTTCACGCAGAGCGCGCCGTGCGACGTTCAATTCGGTCAAGCGGCTGGCAGACATGGTGGTCGCTAATCTGCCTCCGGTTGGGCGGCGAGCACGAGGCGGTTCACAAAGATGCCGGGCGTGATCACCAGCTCGGGATCGATGCTTCCGGGTTCGCCAACCTGGTCCACCTCGGCAATGGCGACGCGGGCTGCCGTTGCCATTGCCGGGTTCCAACCCCGTTGTGTTCCTCGATAAACCAGGTTGCCCACGGCGTCGGCCCGGTGGGCACGGAGCAGGGCAAAGTCGGCACGCAACGGCGATTCCAGAACGCACTCGACGCCGTTGATATTTCTGACTTCCTCGCCTTCGGCAAAACGTGTGCCTATTCCCACGGGTACGAACACCCCGCCGATCCCGGCTCCGCCGGCACGCAATCGCTCGGCCAGCGTGCCTTGGGGCACCATCTCGAGGGTCAAGGAACCTGACTGGACCAGATCTGAGATTTTGCCGCCATCTGATGCCGGAAACGGGCAAGGGGAGATCAGCCTGTCGACACGCCCGGATTCGATCAGCCCCAGCAGTCCGGCTGCGCCGTTCCAGTTGGAAAAATCGCAAACGCACATGAGGTTGCGAGCTTTGCCTGAAGCCAACGCGGTCAGCAACGCGGTAGGTTCGCCGGATAAGGATGTGCCGCCGATCAGCACCGTAGCGCCATCAGGCACGTCGGCCACGCAGGCGGCTGGGCTTTCGTACAGTTTGCGGTGCGCCATAATGATGTCCATGAAACGGACGCCATTCTAACGCAAAGCCTGGTCGGTACAAAATGACCGCCGGTCATTGGGCGAGGATTCTTTTCAACGAATTTTGTCTGGGTTCGTGGACGATGCCTCCTGGTTGTGGTTTCGGATTGTCTCTCGGTGGTTTTGGGTGTCTGCCAGAGGATTTTGGTCGGTGTCAGCCCCCACGGCCGGGGGTTTACGCAAGTTTTTGACCCACTGAGTTCGTGGACGACAGTGGCGGCTTTGCGGCCATCACCACCAGACACGCAGCGCGTGGGCGGTCGCTGTGCCCCGCTGAGACCACGCCGGTTAGATATTGGCCGGACGGCGGTAATTGGCGGAACAGGGTTTGCGATTTGGAATGCTGACGGGTTGGCCGTGAACGACCTGGATACCTCTGGCGGGAACGGATTTTTCACGTGATAAGTACATTATAGGAACTGATGTTCTATGAGGTCAAGGGGCGATTGGTCTAGGCGATTTCGCTACTCAACGGGTCAGAGTGGCTGAGACTACGTCTGGTTCAGTAAGGGTAGAACCTTGTTCAGCAGGGCCTCCACGTCGTCGAGGCTTTCCGCCACCTCGAAAGCTGGCATCGTGTTCTCGTAGAAGTTCTCGTGAAGGGCGCTGGCCGTGTTGAACAAGCGGCGTATGTCGCCGTCGCCGGTCTCAGCCCGGAGGCGGCTGACTGTAACGAGGTGGTGCCGGTGTCGGCTGTGTTCCCAGCCGCGGTGGTCAGCGACCGCTTTGAGGATCTGGGCAGCAGCGCCCCAACCCTTCTCGGACGCCTGTGGCAGATCGCCGTCGGCCAGTTCCCGTCTGGCCTGTGCCAGGAAATGCTCGCTGGCTTGCTGATAATGCTGAGTGGTCACTGGTGGATTCTCCTATTGTTCTTGAATGTTAGCGTCTCAAAGCTGGTCGGGCAATGGAGCAGAGGCGGCCTTGGTGAGGTTCCTTGGTTATGAGTAGCGAAATTTCCTCGATTGGTCAGTTCACAGGACGATTGCAAAGTCCCGTTTTGGTAGGGGCAACCCTCGTGGTTGCCCCGTTGGTGGGCGTCCCTACGTGCGATGACGGGGTTTCTGTGACTTTGCAATTGTCCTGTGGTCAGTTCAGGGCCTTTCCATTCTCACCGCAATTGTCAGAATCAGGATTTTGAGGATCAGGAGATTAGCAGGATTAGAGCGAATCTTGGAAATCCTAAAATCCGGTAAATCCTGATTCTGACAGAGAATAGCAAGGCCCTGACCAGGCGGGCACGGCAATCGCGTCTAAATTGGTTGGCGTAATCGTCTGAATCAGGATTTGCCGGATTAGAGGATTATCAGGATTCTAGAGCGTTTCACCACCGGGGCAACCACAAGGGTTGCCCCTACGTATGACCGACGTATGCTATGCAATCACGTCAGATAGGCAGTCAACCTGGTTGCCCCTACGTATGACCGACGTATGACCGACGTATGACCGATTTGAGCCGGTTGGCAGTTATCCCAGAGATCTCGGAAGCACGAACAAAATCGCATTATCTAACCGAAGAATGAAGATCTCGCGTCATTATTGATCTAGTTGAAGACGCGATTGCCCTGACCAGGCAGGCGGGGCCTTGCGCCCTGGGGCGCATCGCCGTACCATTTCTGTCCATGCGGTATCGCAAGATCAGTTACAGCAGCGCGGAACATACTGCCACCATCAAATTGCTGGCTCACGGCGACGAGCCGACCATCGGCGAGGACATGGCTGAGGAGATCCGCGCCTGTTGCCAAGAGTTGACGTTGAGCGACGAAATCCGCGTGGTCATGCTGTCCGGTTCCGGTGAACGATTTGCGGTGGGCCGCGCGACACCGCCGCCGGAGACTTGCGAAGCACCGATGACCGAGCGGCTGGCGTGGCAATCGGCAATGGGCGCGGCTTCGGCAATCGCTGAGCTTCCGATGCCGGTGATAGCAGTGCTGAATGGGGATGCGATGGCGCACGGCCTAGAGTTGGCCCTGGCCGCCGACCTTCGGGTCGCGAGCGAGGCTGCCCGGCTTGGGGTTGGGAACCTGATGAGCGACGGATTCCCGTACGACGGAGCCACGCAACGGTTGCCCCGGCTGGTGGGTCCGGCGTTGGCTCGGGATATGTTGCTCACCGGGCGAACCCTGACGGCGGCGGAGGCGCTGGAGGCCGGTCTGGTCAACAGAGTGGCGCCGGCAAAGGAATTGGCGGCTGCCGCGAAGGAATTGGCGGACAATATCGCCGGGGCGGCCCCGATTGCAGCGCGGTACGCTAAAGAAGCGGTACAAGCCGCCGGCGATTGCACCCTCGCGCAAGGCTTGCGGCTGGAGGCCGACCTGAGCGTCATCCTGCAAAGCACCGCCGACCGCAGCGAGGGCCTACGTTCCTTCGCGGAAAAGCGAGCGCCACATTTCACCGGGCACTGATAAATTGGCTTCCATGACAGTACGGCTGGACATACACACTCACGTCGGCGAGATGTTCGGATTCCAGGACCCCACCCCGGAGATCGCTGAAACCGTGATAGCGCGGATCCACGAGGCCAGATTGGACGGCATCGCCGTAACCGACCACTGGCGACGCGACTGGGGAATGGCGTTGCACCGGGTAGTGGAGCGACATTTCCCCGGAGAGGTCATCATCATACCCGGGCATGAAATCGACGTCCGTCCGGCCAGCAGTCCATTTGACGAGTACCACTGCACTGAGCTTTACCTGCCGGAAGGTCGCCTGTTTCGGACCTATTGCCATCCCGGATACTACACGCCCAACATCGTTATCGAGGAGAACATCCACGGCATTGAAGTCGCCAACCATCATCACGACTGGCACATCCGACGTCCGGCAGTGGAGAGGGTGGCCGAAGCCCACGGTTTGCTGACGTTTTCGGTGAGCGACGCCAACCTCCTGGGCGAAATCGGGGCAGGCAGCACCGAGGTTGACCTGGACGAGATGATTCGACGGGCCATCCCGCTGGACTAGGGACGCACTGGCATGGCGGCACCGTTTCCCACTATCATCTACGAGAAAGTCGGCAGCGTGGCTCACCTGTCGTTGAACCGCCCGGAGCGGCTCAACGCCTACTCGGTGGCGATGCGGGACGACTTTGCGGAGGCGTTATGGGCAGTTGCCGAGGATGACGAAGTGCGTGCGTTGCTGATCACCGGACAGGGGCGGGCGTTCTGCGCCGGCGCGGACTTGAGCGAGTTTGGGACGGCCCCTTCGCAAGTCATTGCCCGGAACGTGCGCTGGCAACGGGATGTCTGGGGGCAACTGATTGACCTCGCCAAGCCGGTGGTTGCGGCGGTACACGGATTTTGCATTGGTTCCGGGTTGGAGATCACGCTGCTGGCGGACGTTCGGATAGCGGCATTGGACACGGTTTTCGCAATGCCGGAGCTTCACCTGGGAATGATACCGGCGGCCGGCGGCAGCCAGACCATGCCGGCCAACGGAGGACCTTCGGTGGCTCTGGACCTGTTGCTTACGGGCCGGCGGTTCGGGGCGCACGAGGCGCGACGCTACGGCTTGGTAACCCGATTGGTGGAGCAGGAATGTTTAACAAAGTCCGCGTGGGAGATCGCGGAGCGACTGGCGGAGATCCCACCGAGTTTCGCGTCGGCGATGCGGACGGCGCTGAGGGAAGGCCGGGAATTGGCGCTGGACGAAGCGCTAAGGTTGGAACAGCGGCTGTCGGCGACGGTGGCGATGACGACGGAACTGACAGAGACGACGGGCCGACAGAACGGGAGAAACTGAGCGAGGATGAACACGACGGAATTTCTGATGATCGCGGCGGCAATCGTGCCGGACCGCGTTGCCGTTGTTTTTGACGGCCAGCGCATCAGCTTTGAGCTGCTGCAGGAAAGGGTCAACCGATTGGCGAATGCGATGTCGGAGCTGGGGATAGAACCCGGCGACCGGGTGTCCGCGATGCAGACCAACTGCCACCAGTTGCTGGAAATCTACTTTGCGGCGGCGCAGTTGGATGCCATCTACGTGCCCATCAACTTTCGGGCGAAGGAGGACGAGCTGGCGATAATGCTGGGCATCGTGGAGCCGAGCCTGTTGTTCCTGGGCGAGCGCTACCTGCCCCTGGCGCCGGCGAACGGTTCGCTGCCATCCGAGCGCGTCGTGATGATAGACGCGGCGGGATTGGACGGGCGCCACAACTACGACGACCTACTGGCCAATGCCGACCCGGAGCAGCTCCATTTTCCGGAAGACGACGAAGACGCCACCACGGTGATTATGTTCACTTCGGGCACCACCAGCGTGCCCAAAGGAGCACAGCTGACCCACGACAGCTTCAGCACGTTCCTCCTGACCAGCGTCGCTCCAGCGGATCCCGACGTTGAAGAAACCAACCTGCTGACGGTCCCGATGTACCACGTGGCCGGCCTGCAAGCGGCGTTGGCGGCGGTTTTCGGCGGGCGAACCCTGGTCGTGATGCCGCAGTTCGACCCCGAGGAATGGATGGCCCTGGCGGCCGAACACCAGGCCAATCGGGCGATGCTGGTGCCGACCATGCTGAAGCGAGTGATGGACCACCCCCGGTTCGGGGAATACGACCTGTCTTCGCTGGGCGTCATCACCTACGGAGCAGCGCCGATGCCGCTGCCCGTGATCCGCGACGCTATCGCCAAGTTCCCGGACACCCGGTTCATCAACGCCTTCGGACAAACGGAGACGGCTTCCACGATCACCATGCTGCCGCCGGACGACCACGATCTCACCGGGCCGCCGGAAGAGGTGGAAACCAAGCTGCGCCGGCTCACGTCCATCGGGAAGCCGCTGGAGGACGTTGAGGTGATGATTGTGTCCGAAGACGGTGAGCCGGCGCCCGACGGCGAAGTTGGTGAGATCGTCGCCCGGGGCGCGCGGATGATGACGGGGTACTGGCAACAGGCCGACGCCACCGGGGATACGCTGCGCAGCGGTTGGCTCTACACCGGCGATTTGGCGTGGCAGGACGAGGATGGGTACATCTATCTGGCGGGGCGGGCCCGGGATTTCATCAAACGGGGCGGCGAAATGATTTCGCCGGAGGAAGTGGAGCAAACGCTGGCGGAACATCCTGGGGTCGAGGAGGCCGCGGTCATCGGCGTGCCCGACCTGGAGTGGGGCGAAGAGGTGCGCGCGGTGGTGGTTGCCGCGACGCCATCGGTGTCGGAACCGGAGTTGATTGAGTTTTGCAGGGCGCGGTTGGCCGGGTTCAAGCGGCCCCGGTCGGTGGTGTTCGTTGACGCTTTGCCGCGCAACGTGATGGGCAAGGTACTGAAACGGGACCTGCGGGAGGACTACGGGTATCCTGTGACACCCTCTGGGTCAGCATAGATGCCGGGTACCCGCTTTCGCGGGATTGACGGTCAAAGAGGGAGAGATGGCGGTCGGAAACGAATGGGGGTAGAACTATGGACATCGGGGTAATGGGAACCGGCGGCGTGGGCGGATATTTTGGCGGGTTGCTGGCGCGGGCGGGGCATGATGTAACTTTCATTGCTCGTGGCCCGCACCTGGACGCCATACGGCGCAGTGGCCTGCGGGTGGAAAGCGGCAACGACGGCGTTTTCACTGTTCCCGGAAATGCCACGGCCAACCCGGGCGATGCCGGGCACCAGGAGCTGGTGCTGTTCACGGTCAAGATGTATGACAACGACGCCGCCATTCGGGTGATTGAACCCATGGTGGGGCCGGAAACCATCATACTGACGTTGCAGAACGGGATTGATAACGGCGAACAGCTGGTAGAGACCTACGGAGCGGAGCGGGTCATGATTGGGTCGGCTTATCTGGAAGGACGCATCAGCGAGCCGGGCGTGGTGACGCAGGGAGGGCCGGGGTCAGCGTCGTTCGGGGAGCGCACGACCGGCATCACGGAACGCGGCGAGCGGTTGTTTGAAGTCTTCCAAGGCGCCGGCTGGCGGGTGGATTTGCTGGAGAACATGACCGGCATGTTGTGGAAGAAGTTCGCGTACCTGTCGGGCTCTGCGGGGGTGTGCGCGGCCAGCGGATGCGCCTACGGAGAACTGCGTACCGTTCCCGAAACCAGGGAGGCCATCCGGGCGGCCATCGCGGAAGCGCTGGCGGTGGGAGAGGCGGCCGGGGCGCCGTTGGAACCGGATTCGCTGGCATGGTCGATGAACGCGCTGGACAACTTTCCCGCCACCGGGATGGCATCGTTAGCGAAGGATTTCGCAGAAGGGCGGCCAGTGGAATTGGAAGGTTTGACGGGAGTGGTCATCCGGATGGGACGTGATTATGGAGTGGAAACCCCGGTGAACGACGCGCTCTACGCCGTGCTGAAGCCGCGGGCCAACCGGATCGAAGGTGAGCTGGGGCGCGGTTGACATAGAACGGTGTAACACGGCCCGCAGTGCGGGTCACCGGGATGAGGGCAAAAAAGCGCCGGTCTGGAAACCGGCGCTTTGCTTCACCCAAGCGCGCTCTCATGGCAAACGTAATACGTTTTCCGTAAATAAGTGATTATTATCACAAATAAACATCTATAATCAGCGTATTGACAGCGTTTTATATCGCAATTACTCTCTTAGGAGATGGAAATCGGAAAAGATTATCGCGATGTGATCGATCGCATTGGGAGGTAAGCCGTGCTGATACCCGTGTCGAATTTCTTGACCCGTCGCCTTATCGTACTTTTAATCGTTTCGACGGCGCTGGCAGTTGCAGTCGCGTGCGGCTCCAGTGCTCCCGAGGACACGGTCACGCCCTCTGGTGACCCTTCACCGCAATCTGAATCTGCGGCGTCCACTACCGGCGACAACCCTGCTCCTACCGCGGTCCCCGCCGCAGCCACGGCGGTACCACAGACGGCTGACCGGGGGATGTACGGAGGCATCGTGCCGATGCACGATTACGCCTTCCCCAACCTGATCTGGCATCCGCACGAATTTTCCAACCAATTCAAAAACAACTCGGCCATCTACAATGGTCTCATCGAGTACAACGCGGAAACGGACGATCCTTACGACATCCGCGGCGATTTGGCCGAAAGTTGGGAACTTCAACCCGACGGCGTTACCTACGTTTTCCGCCTCCACGACAACGCGACGTGGCAGGACGGCACGCCAGTTACGGCCGCGGACGTCGTTCATAGTATGGACAGCCTGGTGAATGCCGAGGAAAGCCGACCGCAAACCCTGATTATCGCCCCGTACTACACCGCGGGCAACGCCAGGGTGATTGACGATCACACGGCGGAGGTCAAGACCAACAACCCAGCGCCGGACTTCATTCCCATGCTGGCGGCCGACGCGTTCAAAATGATGTCCAAAGCCTGGGACGAATCCGGAGTCGACACGTCCAAGTGGGAGAACGGCATGGGTTCCGGTCCGTTCGTCCCGACTAACCTTGCCAAAGACGTGTCCATGGAGCTCGAAAAGAACCCCAATTATTGGAAAGAGGGCCTGCCGTATATCGACGGCATCATCCACTACTACATTGCCGACAAGGGCACCGCCATCGGCTCGTATCGCACTGGCCAGGTGTTGATGACCACCTTCCCAGTCACCAACCTCAGCAATACTGAAATTCTCGAATTGCAGGAAGCCGAGGCGGACATACTGGACGTGTACCTCATCCCCAACACCAGCCTGCTGGGGACACTCATCAACACCACCATTGAACCGTTCAACGACGTGCGGGTGCGGCGCGCCATGCATTTGGCCGTTGACCGTACCGAGTTTCGCACCATCTTCGGCGGCGGCATCGCTCCGGTCGGCACGCCGTTCCCGCCCGATACCTGGTTCGGACGGACGGAAGCAGAAGCGTTGCAACTGCCCGGGTTCCGCAGCAGCGCGGACGGCGCAAAACATCCCGACGACATCGCTGAGGCCCGGCGACTGCTCGCCGAGGCCGGCGTTCCCGAAGGGTTCAAGGTCGATATTATGGCCCGCACCGCCGTAGAGTACGTGGACCTGGCGCAGTTGCTGGCCGACCAGTTCCGCCGCTACCTCGATTGGGACGCCACCGTGCAGACCATCGACAGCGCCACCGGCCTCACCAGGTACAAGGAGCACGACTACCAGATTGGCGCCCAGGGCACCGCCTTGCTGCTGGGCGAGCCCGACCCCATCATCGGCAAGATTTTCATGCCCGGCGGACTCTGGATTCAGTGGTCGGGCTGGGAGGCTCCCGAGCAGTTCAAAGAATGGTTCAACGCACAGAGCCGGGAACTCGACCGCACCAAGCGCGCCGCCATCCTGCGTGAAATGGAAGACTGGATACTCACCGAAGACCCTGGCCCGTTGCTGGTGTACTACTGGAGCTTCCGCGACCAAATCGTCAACAAGCAGATCAAGAACTACCATATGCCCGTCAGCCTTTGGGTGCAGCTCAAGCACGAGCACATCTGGTGCGACCCGACGTGCTGACACGAAAAGCGGGAGCGCTTGGCTCCACGACCAAGCGCTCCCGTGCTATGTCCTTTCGCCGCAAGAACCGAAATGGGAAACGACGGTTGCTGGAACCCGAACGTCACAATACTAACTATTGACATTTACAATCTGCATTGCTAGCCTGTCGCAGATTCCCGTTGAGTTTCAGGCAATATTGCGCGTAATCCGCCCAAAGAGAGGGTAAATGATGATGATTCGTTCTTTAATCTCCCTTTCTCCGCGTCTTGTCGTAGCAATCGCCCTAATAGCGACGTTAACGACTGTTATAGCGTGTGGTTCCACGGCTCCCGCCGACAGCACTGCGCCGGCCGGGAACACCGCTCCCGTCGCGCAGCCTGCCGCATCGTCCTCGGGAGACAGCCCGGCGCCAACAGCGGTTCCCGCCCAGGCCGGCGTGGCGCCCCAGACCGCCGACCGGGGCATCTACGGCGGCATCGTGCCGATGCAGGACTATGCTTTTCCCAACCTCATCTTCCATCCCCACGCATTCACCAACCAGATAAAGAACATATCAGGCATCTACAACGGCCTGCTGGAGTACGATCCTGAGACCGAAGATCCGTTGGATATTACGGGCGACTTGGCGGAAAGTTGGGAACTGTTGCCCGACGGCGTTACCTACGTGTTCCGCCTCTACGAAAACGCCAAGTGGCATGACGGCACGCCGGTCACCGCCGAGGACGTCGTCTACAGCATGAACAGCCTGGTCAATACCGAAGAAAGCCGTCCGCAAACGCTGATCATCGCTCCGTATTATTCTCCGGGCAGTTCCCGTGTCATCGACACCCACACGGTTGAAATTAAAACCACCAATCCGGCGCCGGATTTCATTCCGATGCTCGCCACCGACGCGTTCAAGATGATGTCGAAGACGTGGGGTGAGTCGGGCGTTGATACCTCCAAATGGGAAAACGGAATGGGGTCGGGGCCGTACATTCCAACCAACCTCACCAAAGACGTGTCCGTTGAGTTGGAGAAGAACCCCAATTACTGGAAAGAAGGGTTGCCCTATACGGATGGAATGATCCATTACTACATCGTGGACAAAGGCACAGCCATCGGGTCGTACCGTACTGGGCAGGTTTTGTTGGCCACATGGCCAGCAACGAATCTCAGCAATACAGAAGTTCTGGAGCTGCGAGAATCGGCCAGAGACGTTCTGGATGTCTATTTGATACCCAATACGAGCTTGAATGGCACTCTCATCAACACCACCGTTGAACCGTTCAACGATGTCCGGGTAAGGCGGGCCATTCATCTGGCAGTGGATCGCAACGAGTTTCGAACCATCTTCGGTGGCGGAATCGCCCCGGTGGGCACTCCTTTCCCACCCGACACCTGGTTCGGTCGGACAGAAGAAGAAGCCATGCAAGTGGAAGGCATTCGCTTGGGAGCAAACGGCGGAAAACACCCGGATGACCTGGCAGAGGCCAAGCGCCTGCTCGCTGAGGCCGGAGTGCCGGAAGATCTCGAAGTCACCATCATGGCGCGCACGGTGGTCGAGTTCGTTGACCTGGCCCAATTGCTAGCTGACCAATTGCACCGGAACCTGGGTTGGAACACCACGGTGCAAACTATCGACAGCGCGACGGGCATCACCAGGTACAAGGAACGAGACTTCCAAATCGCCGCGCAGGGCACGGCGGTATTGGTCGGGGAGCCTGACCCCATCATCGGCAAGATATTCATGCCGGGCGGCCTTTGGATCCAGTGGTCGGGCTGGGAAGCTCCGCAGCAGTTCAAGGACTGGTTCGCGGCGCAAAGCCAAGAACTGGACCGCACCAGGCGGGCTGCGATTCTCAGGCAAATGGAAGACTGGATTTTGAAGGAGGACCCGGGGCCGCTGCTGGTGTACTACTGGAACTTCCGCGACCAGGTGGTGAACAAGCGCATCAAGAACTTCCACATACCGGCCAGCTTGTGGACGCAACTCAAGCATGATCGTATCTGGTGCGACCCGGCGTGCTGACATGAAAAGCGGAAGCGCTCGACACTGTATCCGGGCGTTCCGGTGCGACGTGATCCATCCGTTAGCCGCGTGATGACGACAAATTGCGCGCTTGAATCACGTATCAGCAGCTTCTATTTTTTCGGATCCCACAATGCGCGAGGTAATCAAATCCGGAAATTGGTCGGCCAATTCAAACGTCTGAACCTCTGTTTCGTGCAGATGGCGAGGACACAACTGCCAGACTACGTAATTCGTAAGACAATCCGAATGATGAGTTAACCCCACGCCATAATAATAACTATTGACAACTGTTATTCGCCTTGCTAGCCTCTGGACGGTTCGCAACCGATTGGTTGCTAATGGATGCTCATACCGTCTGATACCGAGGTAAATGATGCTGATTCACCAACTGATTGCCCTAACGCCCAGGTTTATCGTCGTAACGTTTTTGATCGTGGCTTTGACAATAGCCATAGCTTGCGGTTCCACCGCTCCGTCCGACGGCGCACCGTCGGCTGGGGAGGCGTCGCCAGTCCCACAACAGGCCGCGTCGACTTCCGGCGACAGTCCGGCGCCCACCGCGGTCCCGGCACAAGCCGGCGTCGCCCCGCAGACCGCAGACCAGGGGAAATACGGCGGCATCGTGGCGATGCAGGATTACGCTTTCCCCAATCTGATTTTCCATCCCCACGAATTTACTAACCAGATAAAGAACATCTCGGGTATCTACAACGGGTTGCTCGAGTACGATTCTGAGACCGACGACCCCTATGACATAGTGGGCGACCTAGCCGAAAGCTGGGAATTGCAACCGGATGGCGTCACGCACGTGTTCCACCTTTACCAAGATGCCATGTGGCAGGACGGCACGCCGGTTACGGCGGAAGACGTGGTGTATAGCATGGACAGCCTGGTGAACACGGAAGAAAACCGTCCCCAAACGCTCATCATCGCTCCCTACTTTTCCCCCGGCAACGCTCGGGCCATCGACGATCATACGGTTGAGATAGTCACCTCAAACCCTGCGCCTGACTTTATCGCGATGATCGCCTCTGACGCTTTCAAAATGATGTCAAAAGCATGGGGCGAGTCGGACGTTGACACCGCGAAGTGGGAAAACGGCATGGGTTCCGGCCCGTTCAAACCCACCACATTGGCCAAGGATGTTTCCATAGAGCTGGAGAAAAACGAAGACTACTGGAAAGAAGGAATACCCTATATTGACGGCAGCATTCACTACTACATCGCCGATAAGGGTACGGCTATTGGGGCGTACCGGACGGGACAGGTGCTGATGGCGACGTGGCCGGTGACCAATCTGAGCAACACCGAGATCCTGGAACTGAAAGAATCCGAAGCGGACACGGTGGATGTCTATCTCATTCCCAACACCAGTTTGCTCGGGACTCTGATCAACACGACTATTGAGCCCTTCAACGACGTGCGAGTCCGACGGGCGCTGCATCTCGCAGTTGACCGCTCCGAGTTTCGTTCCATTTTCGGCGGGGGCATCGCTCCGGTGGGCACTCCCTTCCCGCCCGAAACTTGGTTCGGTCGGACTGAGGAAGAGGCGCTCCAGCTGCCCGGTTTCCGCGCCGGACCAGATGGTAAGAAACATCCCGACGACCTAGCCGAAGCCCGGCGACTGCTGGCTGAGGCCGGGGTTCCCGAGGGGTTCCAAGTCAACGTGATGGCCCGCACCGCAGTGGAATACGTTGACTTGGCCCAGTTGCTTTCCGACCAGCTCCGCCGGCATCTCGGGTGGGAAGCCACGGTGCAACCCATAGACAGCGCCACCGGCATCACTCGTTACAAGGAACAGGACTACCAAATTGCCGCACAAGGCACGGCGTTGCTGGTCGGAGAACCGGATCCGATCATCGGCAAGATTTTCATGCCCGGCGGCCTGTGGATCCAGTGGTCGGGTTGGGAAGCGCCGCAAGAGTTCAAGGACTTGTTCGCGGCGCAGAGCCGGGAACTGGACCGTACCAAGCGCGCTGAGATACTTCGGGAGATGGAGGATTGGGTCCTTACCGAAGATCCGGGCCCGCTGCTCGTGTATTACTGGAGCTTCCGGGACCAAGTTATCAACAAACAGATCAAAAACTTCCACATGCCGGCCAGCCTCTGGACGCAACTCAAGCATGATCGGATCTGGTGCGACCCCGAATGCTGACGGAACCCCGCAGTCATTGCCGAAATCTTTCGGGCCTGATGATTAACCAGCCACCAAACGCAACCAGCAGCAGTTGAGGAGATGCCATGAACGCCTACGTTATCAAACGATTCATGTTGTTCATACCCACGCTGCTGCTGGTTACCCTTATGGTGTTCGCCCTGATGAGGCTGGTGCCGGGGGACCCCGCGTTCCTGCTGCTGGCGGGCTTCGAGGGTGACGGCCAGTTCTCGGAGCAGCAACTGGCTGAACTGCAGGCCAAGCTGGGAACGGACCGGCCGCTGGCGATCCAGTACCTGGACTGGGTCTGGGGTATGGTTCGCTGGGATTTCGGGACGTCGATGTACTTCGACACGCCGATTTCCGAAGACATCAGCGCCAAATTGCCAATCACGCTGGAACTGTCGGCGTTCGCGCTATTGCTGGCGTTCGCGGTCGCCGTGCCGTTAGGGGTGTTATCGGCGGTGCGGCAGGACACGATCGCCGACTACGCGTCGCGCATTATCGCTATCGCCGGGGTGGCCATGCCGACCTTCTGGATTGGCATACTGGTGGTTTATTTCCTGGTGACGTGGTTCGACTGGTTACCACCATTGGGCTACGTCAACCTCTGGCAGGACCCGTGGCGCAACATACAACAGATGTTCTTCCCAGCAGTGGCGCTGGGCGTGTACAACATGGCGCTCGTCGCACGAGTAACCCGTTCGTCGATGCTGGAAGTGTTCCGAGAGGACTACATCCGCACGGCGCGGTCAAAAGGCTTGCACGAGCGGGCCATCATCGTCCGGCACGCGCTGAAAAACGCTTTCCTGCCCATTATCACCATTTCGGGTTGGCAGGTGGGACGGCTCATCGCCGGCACCGTAGTCATTGAGACCATCTTCCTGGTGCCCGGAATGGGGCGACTGCTGGTGGACAGCATCCTGCACCGGGACTACACGATGATCCAAAGCATCGTTATGGTGATTGCTTTCATGGTGCTGGCCCTGAATCTCGTCGTTGACCTCCTCTACGCCTGGCTGGACCCGCGCATTCGCTACGAATAATGCCGCACGACGTCCGCGTTCGTATCGACGTCCCCCGAAAGGATAAGGAACATGGCACAACAAGCGACTGGCGCCCTGGCTCCCACCGAACCAGTCGGCGCAGGGATGCGTCCCAAACGGACTTTCTGGGAGAACATCGTCAACTTTGCCCAGCGCAAACCTT
The DNA here is from genome assembly GCA_965197635.1 of Dehalococcoidia bacterium. GTDB lineage: Bacteria > Chloroflexota > Dehalococcoidia > Lucifugimonadales > UBA3495 > Bin87. Next base: position 143,281 of record CBDANN010000006.1, on the reverse strand, counting down.
TGGGCGCATTCGGCGCGGCGGTGGTGATCCTGCTGGTGATCATCGCGGCTCTGGCGCCCCTGGTGGCTACCCAAGACCCCAAGCTGACTAACGCGGCGTATCGCTTCAACCCTCCCAACGGCGACACGTGGCTGGGCGGCGACCAAATTGGTCGAGACGTATACAGCCGCCTGGTGTACGGTACCCGAATCTCTTTGGTAGTCGGCCTGCTCAGCGTTTTCTTTGGCGTAACCATTGGCGCGTTCATTGGCATCGTCAGCGGTTATTTTGGCGGCATCACAGACCTGGTGATCCAACGCATCATGGATGCCATGATGTCGTTCCCCGCGCTAATCCTGGCTTTAGCGATCATGGCGATTTTGGGCGCGTCGGTCACTAACGTGGTGATCGCGTTGAGCGCGGTGTTCATTCCGGGGGCGGCGCGGACCATTCGTTCGCAGGCCCTCAGCATCAAAGAAGTGGACTACGTGCTGGCCGCCAGGGCCGTGGGAGCCGGGGACTGGCGCATCATCCTGCGGCACATGGCGCCCAACTGCGCCGCCACCTTCATCGTGTTGGCGAGTATTTCGCTGGGTTGGGCTATTGTGGTGGAGGCGTCGCTGAGCTTCCTGGGCGTGGGCATTCCGCCGGACGTGCCGTCGTGGGGCGGGATGCTCAACGGCGTGGCGCAGAACTCGCTGGACGTGGCGCCGTGGCTGGGAGTGTTCCCCGGGTTGGCCATCGCCATCACGGTGTTCGCGGTGAACTTGCTGGGCGACGCGCTGCGCGACGTTTTGGACCCGCGGATGCGGGGGGCCAACTAACCCTGGCTATCTCAACCACCGTAGGGCCGACGCAGACGGTAGGGGCCATGCAGACAGTAGGGGCGACGCATGCGTCGCCCCTACTACGAACCACGGTAGGGTGGTAGTCTCTACGAATCTGGATAGGTCAGCTTCATGAGGACGTGGCGCCGGTTTTGGGTGTAGGGACGAACGTGTTCCGGCCAGCGGCCGGCGTCCACTGCCTCGGCCCAATCTGGGCTGGTGAGGACCTCGGGGCTTTCCAGGTGGTACACGGCGTGGTGCTTTTGCATACCGGGTATCTCGATTTCCTGAATCTGGCCGCCCATGGCCATGACGAGCCGTTGGGTTTCGTAACGGGTGACGCCCAGGACTCCGGGAGTTTGGTTGAGCAACGGGCAATGCTCGGTGTTGTACACGTCGTTGAACAGGGCTTCGTGTTGCGGGTCGATGTCCATGCTGGCAATGAACAGGTATTGGGATTTGAGCTCGGCCATTTTGAAACCTCCAATGAAAAACCGGCTTGCGCCGGAATGATGAAACGGAACCGTAACCGATACGGAATGGGCAGAAATGTACGACCGTCAATGGGATTGGTGCAACAGCTGGGCCGCGAATGCCCAGTCAGAACGGGCTGCCGGCATATCGCCCAGGTTGGCATAAGCCTTGCCTCGTGCGACGTAAGTTTCGGTGTAACGGTCGTTGAGGGCGATGGCAGCGGTGAAATCTGAAACCGCCGGTCGGTCGTCGCCGTTATCGCGGAGGGCCAGACCTCGCCAGTAGAACGACGCCGGATCGTGCGGGCCACGGCGCAGCGCTTCGGTCAAATCGGCGCAGGCGGCGCCGTATGATCCGAGTTTGTAATGCGCCCGCCCCCGGACCCGCCAAGCCTCGGCCAGTTCGGGGTCCAGCTCCAAGGCACGGGTGCAGTCGGCTGCGGCTGCGGGCCAGTCGGACAGTTGCAGGCGCGCGATGCCTCGCTGAAGCCACGCATCGGGGACGCCCGGATCGAGATCGAGGGCCGCGTCCAGTTCCAGGATGGCAGCTTCCCACTTGCCCAGCATCACCAGCGCATGACCTCTCAGATGGCGGACGGCGCCGATTTGAGGATCGCTGAGATAAGCGAGATCCAGGTCCGACAGAGCCGCGCTCGGGCTGCCCTGTTCCAAATGCGCGATCGCGCTGAGCAGGTGCGGGTCGGCGGCGCTGTCTATTGGACGGCTGTAAGTAGTCATGGATTGGAGCGGCATCCGGGTGAAACGAAATCGGGGCGACCACCGAGTGATCGCCCCTAACCGCGAATGACGGTTAGAAAGCTCGCCGGTGGGAGTAGTCGATCTCCGCGTTGGTGATGAACTCCAGGAGCACGGCGTTGCCGTTCTCATTCTGCTGGCGGGCGCGCTGGAAGGCGGGGATTATGTCGTCCGGATCGGTGATGCGCTCAGCATAGCCGCCCATGGCGCGGCCCAAGTCGGCGTAGTTGCCGCCGAGGTCGCGGGTGTTGTAGAGATCGTGGGAGCGTTGCATCGCGTTCGTTTCGACGGCCATGGTGGAGTTGTTCAGGACGACGGTGGTAATCGGAACGCCGCTCCTGACGGCGGTCTCGAAGTCCAAGCCCACCATGCCGAAGGCGGCGTCGCCCATGAAGTTGACGCACATCTTATCGGGGTCGGCCAGCTTGGCTCCAATTACCAAACCCAGTCCGGTGCCGAGGCCGTGGGACTTGCCCCAACCAAGGTAAGTGCGGGGGCCGCCGGAGCGATAGAACGGAGTGATCTGGTCACGGGGGCTACCGGAATCATGGGTGATGATGGCTTCGGCGGACGGGACAGCCTGCTGGAAATCGGTGATGACCCGGTAGGGGTTGACCAGCGGCCCGCCGGCGGTGGTCTTGTGCTCCCATTGGGCCAGCCATGCCGACCGGACAGTCTCGATCTCGCCAGTGATCTCAGCGTTGTCGCGACGGGTGTCGCCGACGATTTCGCGACAAGCGTCGATCATTTGACGGAGGGCCAACTTGGCATCGCCGATGACCGGGAACTGCACGTCGTAGTCCTTATTGAGGTCCCGTGGATCGTTGGTGTTCTGGATCAGGGTTTTGCCCGCCGGCAAGTTCATGGACATGCCGTGCTTGGTGAAGCTGGATCCCACACCGAAAATCACGTCGGAGCGACGCATGAAATGGTACACGGTGCCGGACATGACGCCGGAGCCGCTGCCCAAGGCAAGGGGATGCAGTTCGGGGAACCCGCTCTTGCCCAGCAGGGTGGTCATCACGGGAGCGGACAGCAGTTCAGCCAGTTCGACCAGTTCGTCGGTGGCCTCGGCGTACATGACGCCCTGGCCCGCGTGGATGACGGGATAGGTCGCGCCGCAAAGGGCGCGGGCGGCGGCCTCAACATCGTCGGGGTCGGCCTGCGATGCGGAGCGCCGGACGTTGCCACCCCAGTAGAAAGCCTCCTCAGAGACTTCTTCCAGGGCCACGTCGGCGGGAATCTCAACCATAGACGGGCCGGGGCGGCCGGTGTACAGGGCGTTGACGGCGCGGCGCATCACCTGGCTGGTGCTGCCGGACAGGTTCAGGCGCTCCAGGTGCTTGGTAACGCTGGCGAAGCTTTCGATGGAGTCGAACATTGGGAACACGCCCTGACGCTCGCGGGGATGGCCCAGGGGCAACAGCAGGATGGGCACCGAGTCGGAAAAAGACGTGGCCACGCCGGAGTAGGCGTTTTCGGCTCCGGGGCCGTACTGCATGGCGAACACGCCGGGGGGCCGGCCGTTGGTGACGCGGCTGTATCCGTCGGCAATTCCGACGCCGACGCGCTCCTGGCGGCAGATGATGGGCCGGATGCCGGCGGCGGCGCAGGCTTCAATGACGGGGGTGGTGGGGAAACAGGAAAGGTACTTCACACCTTCCCGTTTCAATATTTCCGCGATTGCGTCAATGGTTTGCACGGTGATACCTCATCGCAGGTTGTGGTTGGCACATATTGGACGGCGCAAGTATAACATCGGGGCCGCAATGGGACGGACAACTGTCCGGGCCGGGGTCGGCGCCACTATAATGCGAATGTCCCCGGCAAAGTTTCGACACCAACCGGATACGGAGTTATCAATCATGACCACCGCCGTAGCCAATCAAGCCAATCTCACCGCAGCCGATCTGAAAGCGGCGGTCCCGCCTCTGGATGGTGAGATCACGCTAGCGGGCCTCCGGGCAACCGTCCGCGTCTGGCGGGACGAGTGGGGAATACCCCATGTCCGCGCCGCCAACGAGCATGACGCATGGTTTGCCCAAGGTTTCGTCACGGCTCAGGACCGATTGTGGGCGATGGAATACGACCGGAGGCGCGCGGTGGGTCGCTGGGCTGAGGCTGCGGGCAAATCCACGGTGGGCCAGGATATGCAGATGCGTCGGCACCGGCTGGAAGACGCCGCCAGAGCCGATTACGCAGCAGCGGGGCCGAGGGCTAAATCGATGTTGGACGCTTACGCCGCCGGCGTCAACGCGTTTATGGATAGCGACGCACCCTGGCCCGCGGAGTATGCGATTGCCGGCATCGAACCCGAACGGTGGGAACCGTGGCACAGCCTCGCTATCTACAAGGTTCGGCACATATTCATGGGCGTGTTCGAGACCAAAGCGTGGCGCGCCCGACTGGTCAAAGCGCTGGGACCGGAGCGCGCCGCCGCGCTGTTTCCGTCCTACCCGCCGGGGCAACCCGTCATCATTCCTACCGGCGCGGACTACGACGGCGCGGTGGACGTGGGGCTGGCGCAATTGCTGGAACACGCGGCCAATCTGAACCTGATCGGGGAGATGGACAGCGGTTCAAACTCGTGGGCCATCGGCCCGCAACGAACCGCTACGGGCGGACCGCTGGTTGCCGGGGACAGCCACCGGGGGTTGGATACGCCCAGCGTCTATTATCAGAACCACTTGTCCTGCGACACATTCGACGTGATTGGCAATTCTTTCGCCGGCGTACCCGGTTTCCCGCACTTCGGGCACAACGCATGGGTGGCCTGGTGTGTCACCCACACCGCCGCTGACTACCAGGATCTTTACATCGAGCGGTTTAACGACGCCGATCCGTCGCTCTACCAGAATCAGGATGTATGGTTCAACGCCGACGTGCGCGACGAGGTAATCAAGGTTCGGGATGGCGACGACGTCCATATGCGTACCTGGGCCACCCATCATGGGCCGGTGGTGGGTGGCGATCCGATGTCCGGCTACGGCCTGGCGCTTCGCTACACCGCCGGTGACGGCGGCGACCCGTGGACTGACATCCTGCCGATGATGCTTGAAGCCACCAGTGTCAATGAACTCGCCGACGCCATGGATGGTTGGGTAGATCCGGTGAACAACTTTGTCATGGCCGACGTTCACGGCAATTTTGGCTACCAGTGTCGTGGTGAAATTCCCCGCCGGCCGGGCGACGTTCCCGCACCCTTGCCGGTGCCCGGTTGGGACGGTCAGCACGAATGGCAGGGCAGCATTCCTTTCAAAGAGATGCCCCGCAACATCAACCCGCCCCAGGGCTACGTCGTGACTGCGAACAATCGACCAGTGGGGGCGGACTATCCCTATTACATCTCGATGGACTTTGCGCCCGGCTATCGCGCCATGCGCGTGGCCGACGGAGTGCAGAGGATCGCCAATCCGGCCGCCGTGGACATGAGCCGTATCCACTCCGAGCGGCTGTCGATACCCGCCCAAGCATACGTTGTGGCCCTTGCCGGTGTTGCTCCGCCCCAGGAACCCACGGCTGCGGACGCCTTGCGACGGTTGCAGAAATGGTCAGGCAGCATGGATCCGGAGGCCGTGGAACCGACCATCTACAGCGCGATGCGTGACGCTTTGCTTTGGCGGCTGCTGAAGCATAACTTCGGCGAGGATGTGGCGGCGCTGGCGTGGCAGCCCGTTGACCGGGGACGGGGCGTTTTCCTCAACCGTTTCAAGAATCTACTGACCGACGGGATGAGCGCGGGTGATACCGACCTGCTGCCGGACGGCATAGACTGGCCGGAGGTTTTGGCATCCGCGCTGGAAGAAGGAGTACGCACGTTGAAGGCCAAGCTCGGCCCGGATGTCAACGGGTGGCGTTGGAACCGGGTACATCGGGCACGGCCTCAGCACCCGCTCTCCATGGCTATGCCCGAACTCGGCGCTCTGCTGGACCCGCCGGAGATTCCTACCGGCGGCGACGGCGACACGCCCTGGGCCGGCTCATACGCTCCGGGAGATTTGGCTACGGTGGGCGGGCTGTCCGTGTTTCGGTACGCCTACGACCCGGCGAACTGGGAACGGTCGCTGTGGGCCGTGCCGCTGGGAGCGTCGGGGCATCCGGGCAGCCCGAACTTTGCCGACCAGTCGGAGATGTGGAGCCATGTTCGGATGGCGCCGATGGTGTATGACTGGGAGCGGGTCGAGGCAGCCGCGAAGACGGCACAACGTCTGAGGCCGGTCTAAAGCGGGGGATATGGTAGGATGAGTCCGGGTGTTTGTGGAGGTCTAGCGATATGGCGGTGGGACCAATATCCGGTGGCAAATATACTGCTCTGCGTGTGGTGGCAACCGCGATTCCGATTTGCTTGGCCATGGGCATAACTGTCGCAGTATTTTTGGCTGTCCCGGCGGTCAATGACGCATTGAAGCTGGCAATTAGGGAAGGTGGAGCGGCGTTCAAGTTGCTGGTGCTTTTGCCGGCATCTGTAATGGCCATAGTAACTACGGTATTGGCAACTAGAATTTTGTGGAACGCAAGTGAGCCACAAAATTCTAATCGGGATGATGAGAGCCGGAGCAACCCGGGGTGACCGCGAGCGACTGGGTTCTGTTAGGGTGGATTTGGGTTGCCGGGTTAACCGTATTGGGCATAGGTGTGTTGGTCGCTCCACAGATTAGCTCTACCATGGCAGCCGACCTTCAACGCGGTCAAGGGACTGCCCTACTGTTGATTGCTGCAAGCATTTTGTTCGCAGCTGTCTTTCCAACTTTGGGGACGAACGATGATCAGTTGGTATCTTTGGCCAGTGTGCTGACTGCTATGTTCGGGTATGCCGGAACCCTAATTATCCTTTCGGGTGAAAACTCCATTCTGCTGGCAATCGTAGTTGCATATACGTTCTATCTCGCGTTGATAGCCTTTGCTCTTGTTGGGGTTGTCCGGCTTATCCGGATCATCTTTGCCAGATTGCGACGCTAATTCTCAGTTAGTTTGTCCTTCCCGCAGATGCGGGGCCACCCGCTCGGCGAACAATTCCAGGTTGGCGATGCCATCCTGCAGCGGCATACCGGGCCACATCATGCGGAAGCAGCCGTGGGACATGCCCAGCTCACGGTAGCGGCTGAGTTCCTCCACAACCTCGTCGGGACTGCCGATCACGAAGCGGTCGCGGGCCAGATCGTCGAAGGGTTCTCGGAAGTTTTCGTCGCCTGGTAGAGCCTTGTCCTGGCCCCACTGGGCGTAGGCTTCGTACTTGCCACCCAGGTATGGCGCGGCGCTGGCGAAGGCTTCCTCGTGGGTGCGTCCGACGAATACCTCCCGGCCCAGGGGCAGACGTTCCGGCGCGCCGGAATTGGCGGCTCCGGCGGCCTCGTGATACATCTCGACCTGTTGGCTGATGGTGTCGAACCTGGCGTGGGGGTTCACGTACCAGGTGTAGCCCAGCCGGGCCGCCCGGGTGATGGCAGCGTCGCTGTTGGCGGCCACCCAAACGGGCGGGTGGGGTTGCTGCACGGGGCGCAACATGAGCTGGGCGTCCCGGAGGCGGAAATACTGTCCCTCGTAATTCACCTTTTCGCCCGACCACAGGAGACGCATGGCCTCCAGGCATTCGAGGTAGCGGCTTACCCGAGTGCGGCGCGGAACGCCGAAGTTGTCGTATTCCTCATCCCGGTAGCCCAATGCGGCGCTCAGGGTGAAGTTCCCACCCGTGATGATGTCCATGGTCGCAACCCGTTCCGCCAAATCGACCGGGTGGTGCAGGGGCACCAGCAGCGTCGCCACCAAGCCCATGCCCTGGGCCTCCGCTGAAATACGGGCCAACAAGGGCATGGTCTGCAATTGCTGGTAGGGGTCAGTCAGGTAGTGCTGGCCTTGATAGACCATGTCAAAACCCAAATCGCGCGCGGCGCCGACGTAAGAGCAGATGTCGGCAAAGGCCTGCTGCATATCAGCGCCGGCCGGCTGCTGGGCGATGGCGGAAAGGGAAACTCCGAACTTCATCGAGAAACCTCTTGGCAGAAATTTTGGTGACCGCAGATTAGGCGGTCAATTGGTTGCCCAGCAAGTCGATGGCGGCTTGGACCGCGCCATGCTTGGTGGCGTCCCGGTCGCCTCCGACACGGATTTCAATGGCCGCGTCCTCGCCGCCTTTCACGGCCAACCCAATCCAGAAGGTGCCGATGGGCAGCCCGCTGCGACCGGCCGCCGGCCCGGTCACTCCGGTGGTGGACAGCGCGTAGTCGGTGCCGGTGAGCTCCAGAGCGCCCCGGGCCATGGCGACGGCCATCTCGCGGCTCACGCTGCCGGCGGTCTCGTAGAGTTCGTCAGGCACGCCAAGGATTTTCTCCTTCAGGCCGCCGGTGTAGGCGACGACGCCACCGGGGAAAAAGCGGGACGCTCCCGGTATGGTTCCCAGCGTGTATCCCAGCAGACCGTTGGTGCAGGCTTCGGCAACCGACACCGTTTGCCCGCGCTCCAAAAGGATCTCTGCCACCTGTTGCACTTCCACGATTCTGCCTCCTGAAAAGCGTCAGCATCTAAACGTCCATCATCTTGTCCGGCGACATCAGCTCCCAGAATTCGATGTGGTTGCTCTCAACCAGCGGCCCGATCTGCGCGCCGACTTCAAGGGCCGCCGGGGGCAGCTGATTCTCACCCCGCATGGGCGACATCAAGGCCTCGTCAGTCCATTCGAGAATGACAACGTTCTGTTCTGCCGGAGTGGTCGCCCCGTTGAAATATACCCGGATTTCGCTGCGTTGGCCGGCGTCGTGGAAAATCTGGCCCTGCTTCTGCAGCAGGCTGGCAACTCGCCGGGCCTCGCCGGGCTTGGTCTTGAAGATTCTACGCAGTACGTACATGGAATGCTCCTTTTTGTAGCGTCCCTTTTGATGATGGCCATTAACGAACAGATTGGGCCGGCGGCGCGGTCACTTCGGTCAAAGCAGAGACTGTCGGGGTACGCCTACGGCGCGTAGTCATTGATTAGCGCAACCAGATGGTTGACAAAACGGTGGACGATCGGTCGGTCGGCCACGATTTCGTAGTCTTCCATCTCGTCATGAAAGAAATTCTTGTGGAACTTTTCGGCGGCGAGAAATCCGGCGGCCAGCAATGGGTCATTGTACTCCGCTTCCAATCGAACGACCGCATTTTTGGTGGCGCGATGGGTTCGGTACTGCCAGCCGCGCTGCTTGGCGGCGGCGATAACTATCTGGGTGGCAGCCCCGTAGAGTTTTTCCGAACCCTGTATGGGGTCGCCGGCGCCAAATTCGGCGTCAGACTGCCGCAGAAATACCAGCGCCTGGGCAACGTATTCGGTGACTGTCTTTTCTTCGGGCGCAGTCATCGTTTAGTCCCGCTCATGTCGGCTCCTCTTCTCCAGTGGGGGAACCCGCCGGTATGGTATTAGGAATTTCCCAATGGCGCAATGACGGGCGCCGGGGTTAGCTTTCGCAGCAAAACCAGGAACTCCCGATTGCCGGCATCGCCGGTGATGGGAGACGGGATCGTGTCCAACAACTCCACATCGTCGCGTGCCGCCAGCCAACCCTGTACTCGGCCCAAAATTTCATCGCGCAGGGCGTCGTCGCGTATGACGCCGCCACGGCCAACCTCACCTCGGCGGGCCTCGAACTGCGGTTTGACCAGAGCGACCGCGTACCCGTTGGTAAGCAAGTGAGACAGGGGTTCAGGCAAAGCCATCGTGAGAGAGATGAAGGAAACGTCCGCCACCAGCAAGTCCACCGGCTGCGGCAGTTCAAAGGGATAGCGGGCGTTCACTTTCTCCATGCAGACGACGCGGGGGTCCTGGCGGAGCCGGTAATGCAGCTGGCCGCGGCCGACGTCCAAGGCGTACACGCGACTGACGCCGCGCTGCAGCAGGCAGTCGGTAAAGCCGCCGGTGGACGCGCCCACATCCAGCGCGGTGATGCCATCCAAGGTAATCGTGTACTCCGGTCCCCACCTGTCCAGGGCGCGGGCCAGTTTCAGGCCGCCCCGGCTGACGTAGGGCAACCGCTCCCGGACTTCCAAGGGCGTGTCGGGGAGGAGAAAGGCGCCAGCCTTTTGCACCGGGCCGCTGGGAGAGACTACCGCGCCGGCCATAATCAGGGCCTGGGCCTGCTCCCGACTTTCCACCAAACCGCGCTCCACCAGCAGCAGGTCGGCACGTTGGCGGGATTTTCGTCGACCCGGGGAAGACATAGACCCGCCGTTATTCGCCGATGAATTCGGGCCGGCGCTTTTCCAGGAAGGCGCGGAAACCTTCGTGGTAGTCGCGGGTGTCAAACTGGGTGAGAGGCAGGTCGGCTTCTTCCGTCGTGAGGTCCAACGACGGTTTCGCCAGGACTTGGTTCATCGTCTTCTTGTTGACCGCGTGGGACAACGGCGCGAGAGCGGCAATGTCGGCAGCCAGTCTGTAGGTCACCGCTTCCAAATCGCCATCGGGAACCACCTGGTTCACCAACCCGATGCGCAGGGCTTCATCGGCATCCAGCAGCCGGCCGGAGAGCAGGATGTAAAGGGCATTGCCCTTGCCCACGAGGTTGACCAGGCCGTACATTTCCCGGTGTCCGATGGTGATGCCTAACCGGGCCACCGGAATACCCAGGCGGCTGCCTTCGGCGGCGATGCGCAGGTCGGTGGCAACGGCGAGTTCGCAGCCGCCGCCGGCGGCGAACCCGCGGATCATGGATATGACCGGCGTCCCGATTTCGGCGACGGATTCCAACAGGGCATCCACGGCAGCGTTGTAGCGGCGGCCTTTGACTGAATCGCTGCGGTATTCCTCAAAATCACTGATGTCGGCGCCCGCGGAGAATGCCGTATCGCCGGCTCCGGTCATCACCACGCACCGCACGTCTCGGTCCGCGTCCAGTTGCCGGAGCAAATCAGTCAGTCGCGTCCACATGGTGAACGAGATGGCGTTGCGCTGGGCTGGCCGGTTAATCGTAACCGTAGCAACTGACGTCTCGCGGCGCAGCAGAATATAGCCGTCGGGGTCCACGGGGTTGTCGGCGACTGCCACGGGGGCTGAGGAAGATTCGGGCATGGGGAAGGCTCCTGTTTTTTGCTGCACCGGATCAGGCGGCAAAGCAAGACTATCGGCGAGGTCGCGCTTAGTCAACAACAAACTGATACTCAAACAAATGCTTGGACGCGGCGATATTTCATCACAATTGGTGATAGAGTTCGGAAAACTCTATTTATTAACGTTATATCAACAGAATCTGACAAAATCATTGACGCTGTAGATATTTGCCATTATTATTTTGCGGGCAAAATCCGAAACGGGGCTATCGCAGCACTAGTATACCGTGTTGGCGTCTGCCACCCGCTTTGGCGGTGGGCGGAAAGGAGTGATCACGATGCCGAGGTACTTGAAACCGACCCTGATTGCCAGCATCGGCGCCGCCGCCCTGCTTTTGCTCAGCGTCGCTTGCGGGGGGGCTGAGGCGCCACCACCCACGGAGGCTCCCGCTGCTCAGCAACGAGCCGCGGCGCCGGCCGCCACGACCGCGCCAGCAGCTCCAGCGCCGGCGGCGGACGCGACCCCTACGTTCACGCCTCCACCGGAGGCAACGCTGCGGCCCACCAATACCCCGGTGCCTACTGCCGTAGCCCGCGTGGCGGCCACGCCGACGCCGAGCGCCGCTGCGCCAAAATATGGCGGCACCGTGCGGATGTCGGCCTATGCCGATACGAAAGACTGGGACCCGCTGGGTTCGGCGTCGCTGTCCAGCGTGATTTCCTACTCCCAGCTGTACAACCAGATAACCCAGTTCGACACCACGAACACGCAGGAGGTGGTGGGCGACTTGGCAGAAAGCTGGGAGGTCAGCTCTGACGGCAAGGTGTACACCTTCCGGATCCGGCAAGGCATCAACTGGCACGACGGGAAGCCACTGACCGTGGACGACATCGTTTTCACCATGCAGCGGTACGCCAACCCGTGCAATGGCACGGGCAGGTCGGGGCTGTGGCGGAACTACGCCATTAGAATGGAAGTGGTGAATCCGGTGGACAAGGCCGACTGCACGCCCACCAACGCCGACGACGTGGTGCGTGCCTTGGATGACCGCACCGTGGAGTTCAACCTGGCGTTCGCGTCGGGCGCGTTCGTCAAGTTCCTTTCGGTGGACTACGTCAAGATTTTGCCACGCCATCTGCTTGAGGATGATTCCGTGGACCTCAACCAGGGTGAGCACGTGGTGGCCAGCAACGCCGGCTCCGGCCCGTTTATCCTGGAGGAATACCGCTCCGGCAACTCCTACTTCGTCAACAAGAACCCCAACTATTTCAAGGAAGGACGCCCGTATTTCGACCGTATCGAGCATTTCATCATCACGCAACCGGCCACACTGATGGCCCAGGTTGAGGCTCGGCAGATTGACATGGCAAATGCTGGCTCCACCAACCTGGAGGCTCCCGAGTATTACGAACTGGAACGCGTCACCGACGGCGACTACGTTGCCCATGACATCAAGGCCGGCGGCAACTTCGCCCTGATGCTCAACGTCAAACGCGAACCATTTGACAATCACCTGGTGCGCCGGGCCATTTACCTGGCAGTGGACCGGCAGAAGGTGGACGAGCGCGCGTTCGGCGGCGCCGGCGTCACCCACTGCCCGCTGATGGACCTGGCCCACACCAACGATGAGTGCACTACCTGGCCCGGGCTGCGCCCCAAGGACACCCCCGGCGGGCAGGAAGACATCGCCGAAGCGCGGCGCTTGATGGTGGAAGCTGGCTATCCGGACGGGTTTGAAGTGCAATACACGACGCGGCAGGTGGGTTCCTACCCTCAACAGTGCTCGGTTATCAAGCAAGACTTGGAGGAATACCTGGGCATCACCGGAAACATTGAAACTTTGCCCAGCGCCGCCGGCTACGCCAAGTACGGCACCTCCAGGCCGGCCGACGCAAAAGGAGACTGGGAACTCAGCTGCCAGGGCGAGGGAATGGTGGTATTCGACGCCGATGCGATTTACGGCGGCGTTTACCTGCCCGGCGCTACAAGGAACTACACCGACTGGGAACACCCCAAGGTGACGGAATGGTTTGAGGCGCAAAAGATCGAACTGGACCCGGACAAGCGGCGTGAAATCAACAAGGAAGCCGAATTGTGGCTGGCGAGTTTCGAGGACAATCACTGGGTGAACCTGCTCCTCGGGCAACTTTTCTGGCTCGTCCACAAGGACATCAAAGGCTTCAACGCGCCGGTCACCGTGCAGTACGGGTTCAAGCACGAGGATCTTTGGCTGGATCGCTAAGGACTTGGAAGCACCGGCCGATAACGGCGAATTCCGCAATCCAATAGGGGCAGCACAAATTGTTGCCCCTAATTATTTACGATAGCGATACATGTACATCATATTTGATAATATCATTTGCTTTCTTACATCATGTATCCGCATACTAACGGAGCACGCCACATTTCTTGACACCGTGTTTTGGCGGGAATAGGATAGGTGGGCCGTTCAACGATGGCTAGATTTGTAGGGCGGCGCAATTCAAATTATCGATATTCGGTCGGTTTTTGACCCCGCCTGGAGGTTGCAACTTCAATGTTGTCGATAGTCAAATCAATGTTGATCGCCGCCATGGTTGCGGCAGTTTTGGTGATCGGAGTGGCTTGCGGTGGTGCGGAAGCGCCGGCGCCCAGCGCACCGGCAGACACCGGAGGCGCAGCGCCAACCGCCGCCGGTCCGGCGACCGGAGCGAGTGCGCCCGGACCCGGCGCGACGGTTGCAGCCCCGGCTGCAGCCCAACCCGCAGCGGCGACCGGGGCACCCACGAATACCCCTCCTCCGCTGGCGACACAGCGTCCTACTAACACACCGGCTCCCACGGCCATTGCCCGCACGGCGCCCACGCCGTTGCCCAGCACCGGCCCCAGGGCCGGCGGTTTGGTTCGGATGGCGGCCTACGCCGACACCAAAGACTGGGACCCGTTGGGGTCGGCGTCAACGTCCAGCGTGATTTCTTACTCGCAACTGTACAACCAGTTGGTGCAGTTTGACACCGCCGAGCCCAGTGAAGTGGTGGCGGACCTGGTCGAGAGCTGGAGCCTCAACGACGACGGCACAATTTACACTTTCCGCATTCGGGATGACGTCACCTGGAATGATGGTACGCCGTTCACCATCGACGACGTGCTATACACCTTTTTGCGGTACGGCAACCCGTGCAACAGCACCGGACGTTCCGGCCTGTGGCGGCGCTACGCCAATCCGCTGGAAGTGGCCGACCGGGAGGGTGGCGACTGCACCATCACCAACCCGGACGACGCGCTGCGCGTCATTGACGACCAGACCATCGAGTTCCACCTGGCGTTTGCGTCGGGCGCGTTCATCAAGTTCCTGGCCATCGACTACGTGAAGATTCTGCCCAAGCATTTGCTGGAACAGGACATTGACCTGAACCTGGCCGAGAACATCATCAAGCACAACTCCGGTTCCGGGCCGTTTATCCTAGAGTCCTACCAGTCTGGCAACTCGTACTTCGTCAACAGGAACCCCAAATACTTCAAGGAAGGACGTCCGTACCTGGACCGGATTGAGCACTACATCATCACCACGCCGGCCACGGCGCAGGCCCAAGTCGAAGCGCGGCAGATCGACATGTCGAACGCCGCCACCCTAAACCTGACCGCTCCAGAGTACTATGCCCTGGAGCAGCGCACCAACAGCGAGTACGTCGCCCACGATATATTTGGCGGCGCGACTCGCGGTTTCATGATTAACGTCAAGCGGGAGCCGTTCACCGACCACCGGGTGCGCCAGGCCCTCAACCTGGCCGTTGACCGCCAGAAGCACAACGCGCGCGGCTTGCACAACGCTGGCCGGGGCCACTGCCCGTTGGTGGGGATGGCTAACTCGCTGGAAGAATGCGCCACCTGGCCCGGGATGCGTCCCAAGGATACCCCCGGCGGCCAGGAAGACATCGCCCGCGCCCGTGAACTGCTGGCTGAAGCGGGCTACCCCGATGGGTTCGAAGTAACGTACAACGTTAGGCAGGTGGGTACCTACGTTGACGAGTGCTCCGTGATCAAGCAGGACCTGGAGGACTACCTAAACATTCGTGGGGCGATTGAGGTGCTGCCCAGCGCCGCCGGCTACGCCAAGTATGGGACTTCCCGGCCGGCCGACGCGAAGGGAGATTGGGAACTGAGTTGCCAGGCCGACGGCATGACCGTGCTGGACCCGGATGCCATTTACGGCGGCATTTTCCTCAAGGGCGGCACGCGCAACTACACCGACTGGGAACATCCGAAACTGAATGACTGGTTCGAGGCGCAAAAAGTCGAGCTGGATCCGGAGAAGCGTCGCGAAATCAACAAGGAAGCCGAACGCTGGCTGCATGAATTCTCCGACAATCACTGGGTGAGCCTGACCCTGGGCCAAAACTTCTGGGTCGTACACCGGGACGTCAAAGGCTTCGTTGCTCCGCAGACGGTGCAGTACGGGTTCAAGCATGAAGACCTGTGGCTGGATCGCTAGCTAGCCGGTTTGTATTGCTCGCATCACCGCAACACTGCACTGGATTGATTGACCATATGCGATTGGAACTGAAACCCACACTCATCTTGGGCATCGTCGTCAGCGCAACCCTGCTGGTGGCGGTAGCCTGCGGAGGCGCGGAAGAATCCGCTCCGGCCGCCCCGGCGGCGACCGACGCTCCGGCCGCGGCGGCACCGGCCGCCGCGGCTACGACCGCTCTGGCCGCGCCGCCTTCAGGGTCGGCTGCGCCGTCGGCAGACCCGACGCCCACATTCACGCCTCCGCCGGAGGCGACCATCCGGCCCACCAACACGCCGGTTGCCGAATATGAAGCTCGCATCGCACCCACGCCCACACCCAGTGGCCCCCCGCAACAAGGCGGAACGGTCAGGATGTCGGCCTACGCCGATACGAAGGACTGGGATCCGCTGGGTTCAGCTTCGCTGTCGAGCGTGATTTCTTACTCGCAGCTGTACAACCAACTCGTGCATTACAACAGCATCGAAACCGACCAGGTTGAAGGCGACTTGGCGGCGGACTGGCAGGTGAGCCCCGATGGACTGACCTACACGTTCAACCTGCACGACAACGTCCAGTGGAACGACGGGGAACCACTGACTTCCGCGGACGTAGCGCACAGCTTCCTGCGTTACGCCAACCCTTGTAACGCCGCCGGACGCTCCGGCCTGTGGCGTCAGTACGCCGTGCCGCTGGAAGTGGCCGACCGGGACGGCGGCGACTGCACACCCACCAATGCCGACGACGTGATCAGAGCCGTCGATGACCGGACCGTTGAATTTTCGCTGCGGTTCCCGTCAGGCGCGTTCATCAAGTTCATGGCGGTGGACTACGCCAAGGTTCTACCCAAGCACCTGCTGGAAGCGGGGGTTGACCTCAACCTGTCGGAGAACATCATCAAGCATAACTCCGGTTCCGGGCCGTTCGTGCTGGAACAGTACTCGTCGGGCAACTCCTATATCGTGAACCGGAACGAAAACTACTTCAAACCCGGCAAGCCTTACTTCGACCGCATTGAGCACTTCATCATCGTGGACACGGCAACCTTGACCGCACAGATCGAGGGCCGCAACATCGACATGATGAACGGCGGGTTCTCCAATCTGACGCCTCGGGAATACCTGGAACTGGAACAGCGTATGGAAGGCGAGTACGTGATGCACGAGTTCCCACCCTCGGGCAACTGGGGCTTCATGATGAACGTGAAGCGCGAGCCCTTCAACGACCCACGGGTGCGGAAAGCGATTCACTTGACCATCGACCGCGACGAAATCAACCTGAAAATATGGGACAGCACGGCCGGCATCGCCTGTCCGTTGGGCGGAATGGGACACTCGTTTGACGAGTGTTACACCTGGCCCGGCATACGCCCCAAGAGCAGCGCCGGCGGCCAGGAAGACCTGGCTGAGGCCAAGCGGCTCATGGCGGAAGCCGGATACGCCGATGGGTTTAAGGTGGAATACACCGCCCGACAAGTGGCCGGTTATCCCAAACAATGCCAAGTGATTAAGCAACAACTGGAAGCCGCTCTGGGTATCACCGGCAACATAGAAACCCTCCCCAGCGCGGCAGGATACGCCAAGTACGGAACCTCGCGCTCGCCGGACGCGGCGGGCGATTGGGATGTAGCGTGCCAAGGCGAGGGTATGGTGGTGCTTGACCCTGACGCGCTCTACGGCGGGATCTACAACAAGGGCGGCACCCGCAATTACACCGACTGGACCAACCCGTTGGTGGAGCAGTGGTTCGAAGCCCAGAAGGTGGAACAGGATCCGGAGCGGCGCATAGAGATCAACAAGGAAGCCGAGCTGTGGCTGATGGAATTCTCCGACAACCACTGGGTGAACTTGGGTTGGAACCGCTTCTTCTGGATAGTCCACCGGGACATCAAGGGCTTCCATCCACCCACCACTGTTCAATATTTCTTCAAATATGAAGATTACTGGCTCGACCGATAGACAAGAAGGTAAAACCCGCCTAGGCAAGCCATGTACCGGAGGTTAGGGGGCTGAGATGAGACAGTACGCTGCCAAACGCATTGGGCTGTTCATACCCACGGTGCTGCTGGTAACCGTCATCGTCTTCGTGGTGATGCGGTTGATCCCCGGCGACCCGGCGCTGGCCATCCTCAGCGCTGACGATGCCGCCTATACCGAGCAGGAACTATCGGAACTCCGTGCCGAACTTGGCACCGACCGTCCGATTGTCGTCCAGTATTTCGACTGGATGAGCGGGCTGCTGAGGGGAGATTTCGGCACTTCATTCTGGTGGAACGGCCCGGTCATGGACCGGCTGGGCGAACGGATCCCGGTCACGATTGAACTGGCCATTCTGGGCATTGCCCTGGCCGTGGTGTGCGCGGTTCCCCTTGGGGTCATTTCGGCCATCAAGCCGGACAGTCCAATCGACTACGTATCTCGGATATTCACGCTGGTCGGGATATCCATACCGACGTTTTTCAGCGGGATTCTGCTGACTCTGATCCTCATCCGCGCCTTTGGTTGGTTGCCTCCACTGGGTTATGAGAACGTCTGGGAAGACCCTTGGGCGAATGTTAAGCAGATGATGCTGCCGGCGCTGGCCTTGGGGTTTTACGACATGGCCTTCATCGCCAGGGTCACGCGATCGTCCATGATGGAAATCCTGCGCGAGGACTACATGCGCACGGCGCGCTCCAAAGGTTTGCGGGAACGTATCGTGCTCTCCCGGCACGGCCTCAAAAACGCCGTGCTACCCATTTTGACCATCTCAGGTTGGCAGTTCGGGCGTCTCTTCGGCGGCACCGTGATTATCGAGCGGATCTTCCTGATACCGGGCATAGGCCAACTGCTCATTGACGCGGTTTTCCAACGGGACTTTCCCACGATTCAGGCCATCATCGTGATAGTTGCGGTGTCCATCGTGGTAATCAACCTGCTGGTGGACCTGCTGTACGGGTGGCTGGATCCCCGAATTCGCTATGCCTGATCCGAGCGTTTAGGTGAACGATAGCAGCATCAGGCCATTGGAGAAACAGCGATGACTACCCAGACGCCCAACGACGCTCTGACCGTCCGCAACGCCGCGGCCGTCGAAGAGACGACCCTTACCTATATGCGGTCGCGACCTACGTGGTACGGCAACATCATGCGGTTCTGCCGCACCAAACCCTTGGGCGGGATCAGCGCAGGCATCGTCATCCTTACCATCCTGGCTGCCGTTTTTGCACCGCTCATTGTGCCACACGACCCGCTGGACCTGGTTCACGCTCCCTTCGTGGCTCCGTCATCAATCGCGTGGCTGGGCTCTGACGATCTGGGCCGGGACGTTTTCAGCCGGGTGATCGCTGGGGCGCGCATATCCATGTACGTGGGTATTATGAGCGTTGTGATTGGCATTACGATTGGGACCGCCGTCGGCATCCTCAGCGCCTACGTGGGCGGCGTGGTGGACTTGGTGATTCAACGGATCGTTGACGCGCTGATGGCGTTTCCGGCGATTATCCTGGCGCTTGGATTGATGGCGGCGTTGGGAGCGTCGGTTAACAACATCGTAGCCGCGCTGGTGGTGATTCTGGTGCCGGGGGCGATACGGGTAATCCGTTCCCAAGTGTTGAGCATCAAGGAACTTGATTACACGCTGGCGGCCCAGGCTATCGGGGCGCGACCCTGGCGGATCATGATGCGCCACATCCTGCCCAACGTGCTCGCCAGCTACATTGTGCTGAGCACAATTACACTGGGACTGGCGATCGTTATCGAAGCGTCGTTGAGTTTCCTGGGGGTTGGGGTGCCGCCAGATGTTCCGACTTGGGGAGGGATGCTCACTGAAGGCGCCTCGCAATACATCCGCAACGCTCCCTGGTTGGCCGTGTTCCCCGGCCTGGCGATTTCCGTCATCGTCTTTTCGATCAACTTCCTGGGCGACGCCCTGAGAGACACGATGGATCCCCGGCTGCGCGGCCGTTAGCAGCGAATAGCATCGCTAGGTTAAGCCCCTTCCCGTCGGGAGGGGCTTTTGTTTTGCGTTTTTCGTGAAGCAGTACGGCGATGCCGTTGCTGGGCCATTGACGGGCTGTCATAGCTAAGCGCACATTGCGCGCTGTAATTCGTGGATTGTGGTCAATTTCACAATCAGCCATCTCCGGGAGATTTCCATTCTCTCAAGCGGATGGGGCCGCAAGCCGGGCCGTCCGCATCAAACACATTTGTCGCATAGACGGCGCGAGGTTCACACCAGATATGAAGCCATCTACCTTGACCGGGGCACCACCTCCGGCCCGTTCATCCTGGAAGAATACCAGGTTGGCGACTTTTACAAGGTCAACAAGAATGAGGACTATTTCAAAGACGGCCGCCCCTTCGTGGACCGGATTGAGCATTACATCTTCCCCGGTACGGCCAAAGACCGCCTGATCGCTCAGTTTGAAGCCGGCGGTCTGCACATGGCGAACGGCGGGTTCACCAACCTGTCGCCTACCCAGTACTTCGACTTGGAAAAGAGCACCGACGGCGAGTACGTCGCGCACCCCATCCCCGCCAGGACCAACTGGGGACTGATGCTGAACATTAAGAAGCCCCAGTTCAGGATCACAAAGTACGGCAAGCCATCAACCTGGCCGTTGACCGCCAGGAGATTGACGAGCGCGTGTTCGACAATTCCGGCGGCACTACTGCCCGCTGATGGGCCTGGCCCACCCCAACGAGGAATGTCTCGACTGGCCGGGCATCCGCGCCAAGGACACGCCGGAAGGGCAGCAGGACCTGGCGCAAGCAAAAGCCCCGATGGCCGAGGCCGGCGTACCCGACGGTTTTGAAGTACAGTACACCGTCCGGCAGGTCCGCAACTATCCCGACCAGTGCCAGATCGTGAAACAGCAGTTGCAGGATGCCCTGGGCATCACCGGCGACATTGAAACTCTGCCCAGCGCGGCCGGCTACGCCAAGTACGGCACTTCCCGCGCCGTCGATTCCGCCGGCGATTGGGAAATCAGCTGCCAGGGCGAGGGTATGGTGGTGTTTGACGCCGACGCCGTATATGGCGGCGTGTACCGCAAGGGCGGCACCCGCAACGACACCGACTGGTCGATCCCGTTGGCAGACGATTGGTTCGAGCGCCAAAAAGTGGAGCTTGACCCCGCGGCCCGCCGCGAGATCAACAAGGAAGCCGAGCTCTGGCTACACACCTTCGAGGACAACCACTGGGTGACCATGCAGTTGGGCCAGCTCTTCTGGCTCGTGCATCGGGACATCAAGGGCTTCAACGCTCCGTCCACCGTACAGTACCAGTTCAAACACGAAGACCTGTGGCTGGACCGCTAGGCGGTAAGGCTTGACCACATAAGGTAGGGGCGACGAATGCGGCGCCCTTATCACGAAAGAAGGGCTGATTCCATGCGACAGTACGCCTTAAAACGCATTGCGCTAATCATCCCAACCGTGCCGCTGGTGTCCATCATCGTGTTCGCGGTGATGCGGCTGCTGCCCGGCGACCCGGCGTTGGTGATCCTGAGTGAGGGCGACGCCTCATTCACCCAGGAAGAGTTGGAAGATCTGCGCTGCCAATTGGGTACCGACCGTCCTATCGTCGTGCAGTACGTAGATTGGATCGGCGGGCTGGTTCGGGGGGATTTGGGCACTTCAATTTGGCGGTCGGGCCAGCCGGGTCAGCAAGCTGGTCGGCGACCGGATATTCCGCACGCTGGAACTGGCGGTGCTGGCGATCCTCATTGCCGTAGTCTTCGCCGTACCCCTGGGGGTAGTGTCCGCCATCAAACCCGACAGCGTGATTGACTACCTCGCGCGGATTGTCTCGTTGGTGGGTATTTCAATACCGACCTTTTTCGCCGGTTTGTTGGTGGTTCTAGTATTGTCTCGAGGATTCGGCTGGCTGTCACCCCTGGGCTACGCCGACCTGTGGGATGATCCCTGGAAAAACATTCTGCAGATGTTTCTTCCTTCGCTCGCCCTGGGATTTTACGATATGGCCTTCATCGCGAGGGTGCCCCGGTCGTCCATGATGGAGATAATGCGGGAAGACTATATGCGAACCGCGCGGGCCAAGGGACTGGCCGAGCGGATCGTGCTGGCCCGGCATGGATCGAAGAACGCCGTATTGCCCATCCTGACCATATCCGGCTGGCAATTTGGCCGACTGTTCGGCGGCACGGTGATTATCGAAAGCATCTTCAAGGTACCCGGCATCGGAACCCTGCTGATTGAAACTGTGTTTCAGCGGGACACTTTCCCACCATTCGGGCCATCATCATCGTTATCGCGGTGTCCATCGTAATCATCAACCTGCTGGTTGACCTACTGTACGGTCTGTTGGACCCGCGCATCCGCTACGCCTAAACCGGACGCCCGGAGCGAGCACGGAGAATTACCGGAATGACTACTACCGACACCGGACGAGGGCTGGCAATCGCCGACTCCGACGCCCCGCTGCTGGAGCTGCGCACCCGGCAAACGCGGATGCAAAAGCTCGTGAGTTTTGCCCGCTCCAAACCCCTGGGGGCGGTGAGCGCCGTTATCATTCTGCTCACCATTCTAGCCGCAGCGGTTTCCTACACCGTTCCGGCGGTGCTGCCCCACGATCCGCTTGACGTGCGCGCCCATGAGAGAAATATCTGCCGCCCCAGCCCGGCGCGTGATTCGGGAGCGACCACCTGGGACGCGACGAACTCAGCCGGATTATCGCCGGCTCGCAAATTTCCATCTACGTCGGCCTGCTCAGCGTGGGCATCGGCGTGACGCTGGGCGCCCTCATCGGCGTTCTGAGCGCTTACGTGGGCGGAGTGGTTGACTTGGCCATCCAGCGATTGGTGGATGCGATGATGGCGTTTCCGCCCATTATCCTCGCGCTGGGATTGGTAGCCGTTTTGGGTGGTTCCGCCAACAATGTCATCATTGCCCTGTTGGTAATCCTCCTGCCGGGCACCATCAGAGTCATCCGCTCCCAGTTATTGAGCATCAAGGAGCTGGACTACACGTTGGCGGCTACCGCTATCGGGGCGGGTTCCATCCGCATCATGCTGCGGCACATCCTGCCCAACGTGTTGGCGAGCTACATCGTGTTGGGAACCATTACTTTGGGTTTTGCCATCATCATCATAGAGGCTTCGCTGTCCTTCCTGGGCGTGGGCGTATCGCCGGACATTCCCACCTGGGGCGGGATGCTAACCAGGGGCGCCGAAGAAATCCGCATCGCGTGGTGGTTGGCGGTGTTCCCCGGGATCGCCATATCGGTGGTGGTGTTTGCCATCAACTTTCTGGGCGACGCGCTACGGGACACACTGGATCCGCGGTTGCGGGGGCGGTAGGACGCTACCGTAGTGAACTATTATCCAGAAGGGGCGGTTACCATACTCGCCCCTTCCTGATTCGGGCGCCCGGCGCTTAACTGGCTTTGGTCATAAGTCCAGTTCTTCCAACGGCACCAGGTGTGGGTTCGGAGCGGAAAGGTCGACCATCAGGTCAAACACCTCCAACGTGGTAGCTCCGAGCAGATATTTGTCTTCGGGACCGAATATAACCGTGCAAGACCTGCGTTTGGCTCCAATCTGGAAGCGGGCCTCCCCGGTATCATACTCGGCCCGGTTGCCGTCAGCGATCCTAAACCAGATGCGATCATCCGGCGTCAAGCGCAGAGCTTTCAGCAAGGATTCCGGCATCATGGAGTGGGTTGCTCCAGTGTCCACCATTGCGGATACTGGAGTGAAGTCTCCACCGAGGGGATGACCAACGCCGATTTCTACCCGGAAAATGCCCAATTCTAAAACTCCACCGAACCTGAAATTGATTGACATCCCAATGCTATTCGCTGCACACACACCAGTCAATCGGGTTAATGTGGTCGCGGGCCGTGCTAAACTGCACGCACAACCTACAGGAGGTTCCCCATGTCCTGGAGCTTTGAACTGGTCGCCGGACCTTACGGCGGCACTACGGAAGGGCCGGTTTGGGACGGCGAAACGTTGCTGTTCACGCACATTCCGGCGTCGCAAATTCTCCGTTACGACCCCAAGACCGGCGAAGTTTCGGAGTATTTCACCGAAGCCTTCAACACCAACGGGCTGTGCTTCGACGCGGCCGGCAACCTGTACGGGTGCCAGCAAGGGCGGCGACGCATCGCCAGGTTTGACGCCGCCAGCAACACGGCGACGTCGATGCCGCACCTGCTGGACGGGAAGCGGCACAACAACCCCAATGACCTGGTGGTGGACAAGTCGGGACGGATCTGGTTCACGGATCCTTACTCAGGCATCGGCGACAGCGGGCCGCAGGAACTGGACCATATGTCGGTGCTGCGTTTGGATCCAAAGGGCAACGACCAGTGGGAACTGGTGCGGGCGACCACGGATATCAGCCGGCCGAACGGCATTCTCATCAGCCGCGATCAGCGTACTCTTTACATTGCGCAAAGCGACTACGGCGCGGACCGCCGCCGGGAGCTGAGGGCCTATCCAATCGCCGCCGACGGGTCGTTGGGAGAATACAAAACGCTGCATACTTTCGGCATCGACGGCGGCGGATCGGACGGCGATATGCGTGGACAGGGCAGCCAGGGGGTGCAACGCGGCGTGGACGGCATGACGCTGGACGACGCCGGGAACATCATCGTCTGCGCCGGGTGGGAAGCGGCCGGACCGGGACCGATGATTTACGTGTTCTCGCCGGAGGGCCGGGTGCTGGAAACCCATCCGATGCGAGTTGACCGTCCCACCAACTGCTGTTTTGGCGATGCCGATATGAAGACACTGTACGTGACCACCGGTGGAGGGCATCTGTTCCGAGCGCGTACTGACCGCACTGGCTGGATAATGTGGCCGTAGCGCCCCGTTCAGCCCTTGACAAGGCAATCCATTCCCCCAACAATCTGCAAAACCTAATCGCGCCACGCAAAGCAGGAGATTTGGCAATGACCACCGTTACAGCGCACAACACCAACGTATATGTCGGCCTGGCCGGCGAGAGCGCTCTCATCATCGGGGCCGAAGGCACTCCACTGGGCGAAGGTGGCATGTACCGCCTGGCCGAGGGAGAATCCCGGTGGGACGCCATCGAGAGCGGCCTGCCCGAAAACCCCCAGGTTCGCGCCCTGCTCGCCCACCCCGGCCAGCCGGCCACGATTTTCGCCGGCACCCAGGACGGCGTGTATCGCACCGACGACCGGGGCGAAAACTGGCAGCGCACCGATACCCTCAGCGGCGACGTTTGGTCGTTGGCCGCTCATCCCAACGATGCCAGCATCATGTTCGCCGGCTATGACGCCGGGCGAGTGTGCCGCTCCGACGACGGGGGCGACACCTGGCGGCAGCTGAACACCGCGGGACTGGTGCATCCCCACATCACCATGAACCCCAACGAGATTTGCAAGCGCGTCATCGGCATCAGCATCGATCCCGCCCATCCTGACGACGTGTACGGCGCCATTGAAGTCGGCGGCCTGATTGCCTCCCGCGACGGCGGCGAAACGTGGTCCTGCATCACGGACGGCCACTATACGCGGCTCGGCCCGGTGGACCTGCACGGGGTCCAGGTCAATCCGTCCTCGCCCGGCCTGGTGTACATCATCACGCAGTTGGCGATGTTCCGCAGCCGCGAGCGGGGCGCGGACTGGGAATTCGTGCCGATTGAAGAAATGTTCGAAGGCGGGAGCTACTGCCGGGACCTGGTGGTTGACCCCACCGACCCCAGCCGGATGTACCTGGCCGCGGGAGCCGGCGGCGGCAGCGCCCCGGCCGGCACGACCGACGCCGGAGTGCTGGTACGCTCCACGGATGCCGGCGAGACCTGGGAGCGGGTCGACGTCGGCGAAGTTGCCCCGGCGCGGATGTTCCAGATTGCCATTGACCGCAACGCCCCGCGCAACGTCTATTGCTGCGACCGCGACGGTCACGTCTATTGCAGCAACGACGGAGGCAACGAGTGGACCCGCACCGACGTTCCGGTGGAAATGTCTCGCGGTCGCCACGTGTACCCCATGGTCGCCGCCTGATCGCTTGGACCTGTAGGGGCGAGGCATGCCTCGCCCCTACGAGATTCCCCTTGTCAACCCCGGAGGAAAATACCGTGTCATCCAACCCGCTTTGGAGCGCCACATTGAGGATCGGGGAAGCCGACCTGGAGTACATGGCGCTGGAAGCCGGCGATTTGCCCGACGACCTGCGCGGCTACCAGTTGGCTCGCGAAGGCCCGTTGGATAACCAGGAGATGGCGGAGAACGGCTTCAAAGGGAGCACTGCCGACCGCTTCCGCAGCGCCGGCCGCATCGGCGGGTTCATGCGGGAGTTTGTGCCCACCTCGGATGTGACGCCGGCAAGCGGAGTCAACTTCGTGGGCGCAACAGTGGTGCATCTTTTCGAAAATCCGGATCAAGTCGCCGGATGGATGTCGGACATCTTCGTCAAAGACTTCGAGGATAATATCGGCGAAAGCGTGGGTTCCGGACAGCAAATAGTCTCCGTGGAGCGCGTGGATCCCGGCGGTTTCTACGACGATGCGGTGGGTCTTTACGTGCTGCAAGGAGGTCCGGCCGGGCTGCTCTCATCCACGGTGATTGACTTCCGGGTGGGCCGTCTGCTGGGAGTGGCTTTTATAGGCTCCGTTGGCGAGCATGACCGCACGGAGTTGGCTACGGCGATGGCGCTTGCGCTGGAAAAGCGGATAGTGCAGGTTGCCCTGGGCGGACGTTAGGCGGCAATCAGGTCACCGCTCTTCCACCGCCAGCACAGGTTATTGGGTCATCAGGGGCAATCGCATATGGGCAGTTTAATGCCCGTCATTCCGGCGAAGGAACGTCATCCCGCTCACGCGTACCCATTTTCGTGTATCGTCAGAATCAGGATTCACCGGATTTTATGATTTAGCAGGATTGCAGCAGGCCATCAGTAGAGAGCGCCTAATCCGACTAATCCCCAAATCAAGGCAAATCCTGATGCTGACCTGCTACCGCCCCAAACTGGGTACGCGTGAGCGTCACCCCGTTTCAGGTACGGGGCAGGCTGTCCTTTCGCCGGAGTGACGGGGTTGTCATTTCATATGCGACAGCCCTGACTGGGCGGCTTGGCGGCGATGCCAAAGCGGCAGTGTTGAGCTAGGGGGCGGTGGTTGGAAGCGACGCCCCGTCCGGTGTCAGCAGCGACGGGTCAACAAATATGACCAGCAGCATCCCCCATCCCAGCAGAAATCCGACCGCCACCAACGCCAATTCCGCTAGACCCAGGCGCATCCAGCCGAGCCGCATTCCTAAGCGATGCTGCCAAAGCCGATTGATATTGGTTTGCGCTTGCCACATGATCCAGGCCAGCAGCGATGCCTGCCCGAGGGTGACCACTACGTATGCCGCCTGCCGCGCCAGCGTTATCGGGGCTTCGGTAGGCATCATGATGGACGCCATCCCCAGCAGGACGACACCGAAGTAGACCAGGACCGCCCGCAAGGGGTTGAGAGTAGTCGGAACGCCTCGGGTTTCCATCAACTCCTGGTAAACCCGAATGTGAGCGTGCAGGCGGAAAAACTGGTACACCGGGACCATCAGCGTCAGAGCGTGCATCACGGGGTAAGCAACCTCGCCGGTGTGATCACGATACTGCCGCCAAGTGACGTACATCCAGTAGAAGATGTACAGTCCCGAACTCAACAGGGTCAGCGCGACGACGCGGCCTGGCGAGATGTAGTAAGGAAAGGCGTCGTCAACGGGGCCCGCGAATGACGGATCCATCCGTGCAGGGCCGCTCTGGGGAGTTCCGGCCCTTCTTTCCGGACTGTAGGGCGCTCCCGCCAATCGATTGATCTCGTCAGCTGAGGCTCCGGTCGAATCGGGCGCCGGCAATTCTGCACCGCAAACCCCGCAATAACGGTGCTCAGGAGAAAACGCGGAACCGCAGCGCCGGCATACCGGATTGTCGCCCAATGTGGTCATAGGCTTAGTAGAGTTAGCCGCGCAGTCCAAAGGGGCGAACCCGTTTGTGGCGGATGCGCCCCTGCCGAGAGTGCGGCGCTTCCAATCAGGCTTTCTGCCAAACCACGGGGTTGCTCAGCGTCCCGATGCCGTTGACGGTTATGTCGCATACGTCGCCATCTTTCATATTCTCGGTGGCGCCGTCGGTACCCATCCACAACACGTCGCCGGGCACCAGCGTGAGGTACTTGCTCATGTCGCTGATGTATTCGCGGACGCCAAATATGGCTGTTTTGAGGTCGTATTCACCCACGACACGTTCATTCACCTGGATGGTCACGTGGAGTTCGTCCGGGTCAAGACCGGTGGCGATCCACGGGCCCATGGGCTTGAAGGTGTCGGTGTTCTTGGCCCGCCACATGGTGCGGTCGTTGCGTTGCCAATAGCGTTCGCTGACGTCGTTGCCGATGGTGTAGCCGAGGACGTAGTCCAGCGCTTCGTCCTGGCTGACGTTGCGGCACTCCTTCCCGATCACTACCACGACCTCTCCCTCGTACTGCAGCTCGTCGGTGGCGTCAGCGGGCACAACGATGGGGTCACCCTGGCCGGTCAGGGCGTTGACGGCGCGGTAGCCCACGTCCGCTTTCTTGGGCAAGTTGGGTTCCTCGCCCCTCATTTGAGCGGCCCAGGTCACGTGTTCCGGGAAATTTATGCCCGCCGCATAAAACGTGGGGGGAACCACCGGCGGCAACAGTTTCACCGAATTCAGTGCGTATTTGTTGTCGCTCGCCTTCAGGCCGTCGAAGAGGCCGCCCTGCACCTCCTGCACGGTGTCGCCATCTACGATGCCATAAGCCTCTCGGTCTCCGGTGCGAAACCTGCAAACCAGCATGGCCCTCGCCTCCTTTCTTTTAGAGTAGTCCCGTCGTTCAGAGTAGTTACGGTGTGTTTCGCGTCAATTCTGGCACCAACGTTGTACGGGGTCAAGGGAATGACGTCATTGATGATATGGTGGGGTTGACCCACCGTATCAACTTTTGGAACTTCGCTCCTGTTTTCGCGTCGGCGAAGCGATCTTGTTGCGTATTTCGCGTGTTGATGCGCTCGGAAAGTGAAGCTCGGCTTGGCGTCACAGCTCCGCATCGCCGAACTCGTTTGACACTGCCGTCAGGCCGCCGGATAATGTGGCATCCCCAACTGGTTGCCGAGCCAGGGCAATGGTTGACTCCTGTTCGGATCCGATGAGCAAGCCAAGCGAAAAGCCGTATCTGCCAACCCCGGCCGGCGAGTTGGGGCTGCTCACCGACCTGTACGAATTGACCATGGCGCAATCGTACTTCTCGGAGGGCATGGACGGGCAGGCAACCTTCAGCCTCTACGTCCGCGAGTATCCGCCGGACCGGGGATATTTGTTAGCGGCGGGGATCGATGATGCCCTGGATTGCCTAGAAGCGCTGTCTTTCAGCAGTGAGAGCGTCGGTTACCTGCGCGACACTGGGATCTTCACTGAGGACTTCCTGGGATACCTGCACGACTTTCGATTCGATGGGAACGTGCGCGCCATGGCCGAGGGCAGCGTCTTTTTTACGGATGAACCGGCGCTGGAAGTGAGCGGCCCGATAATCGCCGCACAGCTGGCTGAAACCATCGTCATCAACCAAGTGCAGTACCAGACGTTGCTGGCCACCAAGTCGGCTCGCTGCGTCCAGGCGGCCGAGGGCCGGCCCATCGCTGATTTCGCGGCGCGCCGCACCCACGGAACGGAAGCCGCCCTGAAGATGGCTCGCGCCTCGTACATCGCGGGCTTCGGGGCCACCAGCAACGTGCTGGCCGCGCGGCGTTACGGCATATCACCCACCGGCACCATGGCGCATTCATACATCACGAGTTTCGGCAACGAAGTCGAAGCTTTTCGAGCCTACGCTCGGGCTTTCCCGGACCGGAGCATCCTGCTGCTGGATACTTATGACACCATCAACGCCGCGCACTGCGCGGTGACAATCGCCAGGGAGATGGAAGTCCAGGGTCACCGGCTGACCGGGGTACGCCTGGACTCGGGCGATTTCGACGCGCTGAGCCGGGAGGTGCGCCGCATACTCGACGCCGCCGATCTGGACTACGTTCGCATTGTCGCCAGCGGCGGGTTGGATGAATACGAACTGGAACGGCTGGTTCAGAGCGGCGCTCCCATCGATATGTTTGGCGTGGGCACACGGGTCGGGGTGTCAGCGGACGCGCCCTCATGCGACATGGTGTACAAAATGGTGGAGTACGACGGCCGGCCGGTGATGAAGTTGAGCGAAGGCAAGGCGTCGCTGCCCGGCGGTAAGCAAGTGTTCCGCGCCCGCAACGACCGAGGCACGATGACAAGTGACGTGATCTGCCTTGACGATGAGGTTATGCCCGACGCCCAACCGCTGCTTGCCACGGTCATGCGGGGCGGGCAACGGATCGTTGCGCCAAATGACATCGGCGAAATCCGGCAAAAGGTGGCCGACGAGTTGGCCACGCTGCCGGATGAAGTCAAAATGCTGCGCCGGCCGGCTCGTTATCCGGTGTGCGTCAGCGCAGGACTGGAGCGACTGGAGCGGCAGATTCGCCAAGATTTGATGGCGAGACTTACCACCTAAATTATCGCCACCACCCAAGGAGCCGCAGCCCAATGAAAATCGCCGTCTGCGTGAAATTCGTTCCCGTCGTTTCCCGTATTCAGTTTGACTACGAGAACAAGGTGATACAGCGCGAAGGGGTGCCGTCGGAGATCAACCCCTTCGACCTGCTGGGCATCAATATGGCGGTCGATCTGAAAACAGCCGCAGACGACTCCGTCGTGGCTTTGTCCATGGGACCGCCGAACGCCGCCGAGGGTCTCACGCAATGCTACGCTTTGGGAGCCGACCGGGCGGTATTGCTGTCGGACCGGGCGTTGGCCGGCAGCGATACCCTGGCGACGGCCCAAGCGCTCGCTCTTGCTCTGCAACGCGAAGCCCCCGATCTCATCGTATGCGGACGCAACAGCAGCGACGCTGAAACCGGCCAAGTGGGCCCTGAAGTAGCCGAGTTGATGGGGCTGCCCCACATCAGCAACGTCCGTAAGCTGGACGTTGACCGCTCCGGCAATCGCATAACCGCGGAACGGGTTACCGACGAGGGCTATCAGGTTTTGGAGTGCCCGCTGCCGGCCGTGGTGTGCGTCACCGAAGGCGCGGGCCAGGAACGCTATCCTGGGCGGGACGAAATGGCCGAGGCCGAGGGCAAGGAAATCGAGCAACTGACCTGCGCCGACCTGACCGACGACCTGTCGCTTTTCGGGTTGGACGGCTCACCGACTTGGGTAGAAGACATTCGCCTGGTCGAACCGGACCGGTTGGGAGTGGTCATTCGCGACGAGACGCCGGACGATGCGGCGAGGCAGGTTGCCGATATGCTCCGGGAACGGCTGGCCACCCTGGCCGCCGAAGACGGGCCGGACGCCAGCGAAACGACGCTGCCCCGGTATAACGGCGGCGACCGCAAAATCTGGGTGGTGGCGGAACTTGCCGGAGGCGGAGTACGCCAGGTCACACTGGAGATGCTGGGCAAGGCGCGCGCGCTTACGCCAATCACCCAGAGCGAAGTCGTTGCCGTGCTCATCGGCGAAGGCGAACCGAATGGCGGCATCACCGGGCAATTAGCCGAAGCTGGCGCCGACCGCATTCTCACCCTGGATACCAACGGGCTGGGGATGCTGAGCGGGAGAGCCGTTGCCGACACCCTATCCAATGCCATCGCCGAACAGCCTCCTTATGCAGTGCTGTTCGCCGCCACCGCCGACGGGCGAGATCTGGCGGCTCGCATCGCCGCCCGCCAGCGCCTGGGGTTGACGGGCGACGCCATCGACCTGGAAATCAACGACGCCGGCCAGCTGGTGCAGTTGAAGCCGGCACTGGGCGGCAATGTGGTCGCGCCGATTCTGTCCAAAACCCTGCCCAACTTGGTGACATTGCGCCCCGGAGTTTTGACTGCTGCCGCGCCTGAACCGGGGGCGAGCGCTTCCGTTGCAGCCATCCCTCCATCAACCGTGGACGGCGCCGACGCAACTCTGGTGAGTGCGCATATTTCCGAGGAGCATGGGGCGTTGGAGCTGACATCAGCTGAAGTAGTGGTCGGTTTAGGGATGGGAGTGGGTGAGGACCAGGTGGACACGGCGCAACAACTGGCGTCCAGCATGGGTGCGTCCATCGCTACCACGCGAAACGTGGTGCATTCCGGTTGGCTACCCCATCACATCCAGGTTGGCATTAGTGGGCGGACCATTGCGCCCCAGGTCTATCTGGCCGTGGGAATTCGTGGAGCGTTCAACCACACGGTGGGAATTCAAAAAGCTGGCGTCATACTGGCCATCAATCGCAACCATCGAGCCGCGATTTTCCGCGCGTCCGACTTTGGCATCGTGGGGGACTGGAACGAATACCTGCCCCCGCTGGTAGAGGCGATCAAACCAGTCCTGGCGGAGCACGGGTTGGCCTGAATCGATTGCGACCCAACGAATCGCGCTGGTGCGCAAACGGTAGCCGGACTGTAGAAGGGGCGCGCATCGGATTGCCACCCGAGCCAACGTAACTGCCGCACTCTCGCAACTCGTGGCTTCCGCCGATATGTGGGCCACGGTGTCGGTGGCTTTGGACGACCGCCACCCCGCGATAAATCTGTGCGCGCTCTCGAGGTATCTGGGGCAACCCGTTGAGCCGCGAAGAGTGCCTGGCAAAGCAGACAAGGGCGTGCGCCGGACGGGCGCCGTGAGATGACGGAGTGGCTCCCTAACCGACCAGGTTGAAAATTTGGAGCAGGCGGAAACTGGGGATATTGTCGCTTTGTGCGGGCTGCTCCGGTCCGGCGGCTAACCGTCCTCCCGGAGCCGACGCAATGCGGTCCGCAGCCGCTCGACTTCGGCCTCGGCGGCCTCGGCCCGCTCCTCAGCGGTCTCCGCTCGCTCCTCAGCGGCCTCCGCTCGCTCCTCGGACGCCACCCGAGCGTACCACTCCTGCTGCCAGTTGCGCTGGTAGGTTCCGGTGGTCAGGTCGTATAATCTCGGCCAACCTTCATCCCAGCACAGGCTCATTTCCAGTATCGGGCTGTACCCTTTCAGTATGCCGTCGGGTTCGGTGGTCAGCTCGATGGCCTGGTAAATACCGTTCACCAGCCGGTAGCCGGACAGAGCCGCATCATGGTAGCGCCCCCCGGTGGGGTCAAATCGCCAGTATTCAGCGATGCCGATGGCCGCATAGATAGCCGGCTTCCGATTCACGTCTTCGGTCCCGGTGCTTTCCGATGCCACCTCTATTGCCAAATCCGGCGGTTTGCCCACCTCCCAGGGCAGGTACAGTTTGCGCGGGCGGATGGCTTGGGCGTCCACGCCGAATGCCAGGTAAATGTCCGGCGATATCCGCAGGTTCAGGTTGCGCGGGTCATAGCAGATGTAGGTTTCATTGTCCAGGAACACATCGGGCCGGGTATCAAATTCAGTGTGCCGGGCGGCGATGAGGCCGATAATTTCGCGGATTTCCTGGTTCTGTTCCATATGATCCGGCGGCAGTTCTTTTTCGTCGGGGTTAAATTCCAGGCTGGCATAGTCAATCTCGCCCTGCCGACGGTAAGGCAGCATTTTGAACGCGGCTTTGGCGGTAGTCATTTAGGGCCTCCGTGCCGCGATTGTATCACCCCGCTGCGGTCAAGGCGGAATGACACTGTAGGCGGAACCCGTTATAATTGTGCGGCGTAAAAGCATGATCAACTCAATCGTGTGAGGCAGCGTCGCTATGGAATTCGCATTCACCCCCAAACAGGAAGCCCTGCGCTCCGAAGTCCAACAATTTATTGCCGAAAATGTGACTCCCGAGATCGTAGCAGAGCTCGAGGATACCGGCATCCGCCGGCGTGGTCCCAAGACCCGCGAAATGTACAAGGGGATTACCGAACGGGGTTGGATCGGTATGTCCTGGCCCAAGGAATACGGCGGTCAGGATGGCAGTCGCATCGACCAGTACATCGTGGAGGAAGAATTCGCCCGCGTTGGCATCACCGTTGGTGGCGCCGGCTCCGGCGCGCCGGCGATCCTAGCCGCTGGCACTGAGGAACAGAAGCAGGAATTCCTGCCCGGCATCATTCGCGGCGAAGTCTCCTTTGCCCTCGGCTTCACCGAGCCCCAGGCTGGCGCCGACCTGGCCGGCCTGCAGTGCCGCGCCGTCCGCGACGGTGACGAATTCGTCATCAACGGCCAGAAGATGTACACCACCGCTGCCCACTACGCCACCCACATCTATCTGATGGCGCGCACCGATCCCGACGCTCCACGTCATCGCGGCATCAGCATCTTCCTCATCCCCATGGATACCCCCGGTATCACCGTGCGCCCCCTGTGGACCATCCAGAACAACCCACCGGCTCCCTTGGGAACCACCTACGGAGACGGCCGAACCAACGAGACCTTCTTCGAGAACGTCCGCGTACCTGCCTCCTGCATGCTCGGCGAGGAGAACCAGGGCTGGTATGTCGGCGCCATGGGCCTCAACCTCGACCGCGTCGGCGCGTCCCGCTACCTCATCTCCATCCAGCGCGACGAGGACATCGTCAACTGGGTCAAAGATAACGGCATCGAGGGCTACGCCATGCGCGAAGACCCCACTGTCCGCGATCGCATCGCCGATATGTGGATCGAAGGCCAGGTCTGCCGCCTCATGACCATGCGCAGCATGTCCATCGTCGAGAATGACGGCAACTTCACCTACGAGGGTTCCGCCGAGAAAGTCTTCGCCCCAGAGCACGGCGTTCGCACCACCGAGACCATCGCCCAGATGCTGGGCCCCTACGGCCAGCTCCTCAACGGCTCCGAGGACGCTATCGAAAACGGCGTCTTCGCCCACAACCTCATGGGCGCCTTCCAGAGCGGCATCAATCACGGCAGCGTCCAAGTCATGCGGGACCAGGTGGCCCGTCGCGGGTTGGGAATGCCGCGGGTGTAGCCGGCTGGATTTGTCAGTATGACGCAACTGCAATCCATGCCCGCCGCCGACTGCGGCACGCTGTTGAGGCAGGCGCGGCTCCTGCTGAACACGGGCATGAAGAACGTTGCCGCCGCCGCCGGCTGGAAGGCAGCGCTTTGGGGCATGGAGGCATACGCCGGCCCGGATGCCGATTTTACCGATGCCGCCCGGCAGTTGGTCAAAGACCGTCGCGGCAATGACAATGCAACCGAATGGATTGTCAGTGCGATGGCCCTGTCGGACAACGCGAAGTACGACTGGCTGGACGTGGACGGCGTCGCCAGGCGGTTGGACGATGTGCAGCGGCTGGTTACCCTGATTGAGGACATAGCAGCCCCGCCGCAAACCGCCGAAGATTTGCTGCGCCGCGCCCGGGAGTGCCTAGCCAATGGCGCGCTGGCGGTAGCCTCGGAAAAAGGCTGGGAAGCGGCTACCCGCGCCGCCAAAACCTACGCCGAAGCCATGGGACACGACCATATTCGCAGCAACTACCTCAGCCAGGTCACACGGCTGCTGAAGCAAGTGCCAGACGGTAGTAAAGCGGGTAATTGGTCGATGAGCGCGAAGACGCTTCTCGACAACCTTCGGGCTAAGCCAGACCGGTTGGACGCCGAAATGGTTGGCAATGACTTGGACGATGTAGGAAAATTAGTTGCCCTGGTTAATGCGACGGTTAAAAACGGCGCTAAATCATCGAGCTGATGAAATGTCTGAATTTGGAGCCGACCATGGCCAGATTAGCGTAGAGTTCTTGCGTCGCAGTCGGGAATACTTGGCCAATGGGATGCTTTTGCAGGCTTCAGAGAAAGGTTGGGGAGCCGTCGCGCACGCCGCCAAGTTATTTGCTGAATCTTGCGATGGGCTGGAATATGAACGACATGAGCGACTTGACG
The DNA here is from genome assembly GCA_965197635.1 of Dehalococcoidia bacterium. Classification (GTDB taxonomy): domain Bacteria; phylum Chloroflexota; class Dehalococcoidia; order Lucifugimonadales; family UBA3495; genus Bin87. Next base: position 107,946 of record CBDANN010000006.1, on the reverse strand, counting down.
AGGTGGTAACGGAAATGGGGATTGCCACTAACAACCACCGGCAAATAAGTTGGTGGGCCAGAAGCGCGAACCACCTGCATCGCAATTTTTGCGATGATGACTTCGACGCCGACACAATTGCTGCATACTTAGACGACGTAGCAAACTTCGTCAATCTCGTAAGAGAGTTGACCGGCCTCACGCCCGCTGAAAGCTGATCCTTTTCGCCTCCCTCTCCGACACGCAATTTACCTACACTTATCCACCACGACCGAGGCACGATGAACATACTACCCTCCGAAGAAGAGCTGATGGTCAAAAACGCCGCCCGGGAGTTCCTGGACGCGGAATCCTCGCCCAGCCTCGCCCGCGCCATCGAGCAGGACGAGCGCGGCTACTCCGTAGAACTCTGGGAACAGATGGCCGGCCTTGGCTGGTTCGGCATCTCCCTGCCCGAGTCCTACGGCGGCGGCGGCCTGCCCGTTACCTACCTCGGTTTGATCCTGGAGGAATGCGGTAGGGCCATCGCTCCGGTGCCTTTCCACAGCACCGCCACCGCCGCTCTTGCGGTCGCCAACCACGGCTCAGACGAGCAGAAAGAGTCCATCCTGCCCCGGGTGGCCCGCGGCGACCTCATCATGACCTGGGCGGTCCAGGAGCAGGACCCGCGCCTCCGCGCCGACGCCCTCCAGTGCCGAGGCGAAGTTGACGGCGACAGCCTGGTCATCAATGGCATCAAGCACTTCGTGGACAACTTCTCGGCCGCCGAACTCGTGGTCATGGCCGTGCGTACCGCCGCTCCTAACGCCGACAGCGCCGGCATCACCTTGGCCATTGTGCCGACCAACGCAGTGGGCATCACCGAAACCCGGCTCACCACGCTGGCCAAGGACTCCCAGAGCAAGATCGCCCTGGACGGGGTCCGCATCCCCCTGAGCAATGTCATTGGTGAAGTCAGCAGCGGCTGGCCGGCCACGTCGGAAATGCTGGACATCGGCACCGCCCTGCTGTGCGCCCAGATCGTCGGCGCGGCCCGTAAGGACGCCGAGATGGCCATCGAATACGCCAAGAACCGCGTTGCCTTCGGTCGGCCCCTCGCCGGCTTCCAGTCCATCCAGCACCTCTGCGCGGACATGATCGTCGCGGTGGACGGCGCACAACTGCTGACCTACGAAGCCCTGTGGAAGTTGGACGCCGGCCTGCCCTACAGCGTGGAGGTCTCCCAGGCAAAGGCCTTTACCAACGACAAGTGTCAGGCCACGGTGCGCTCTTCCCAGCAGATCCACGGCGGCATCGGCTTCATGATGGAGTTCGACCTGCACCTCTGGTACCGCCGCGTCACCGCCTGGACCATGCGCCTGGGCACCAGCTTTGAGCATCGCGCCCGCGTCGCTCGCTCCCTGCTCGACCAGCCCGGCCGCGTGCGACTAGGCATGAACATCGAAGCCGTCGCCTGATCCAAAACACTGCTGCAAACCAAAGAAAACAGGAGCCCGACAATGCCCGTCGATCCCGTCTGCAAAACCGAAATCAACGAGTCCAGCGCCCGTGCCACCACCGGTCAGACCATGCACGGCGCCAATGAAGTCGACCCCACCGCCGGCACCCGCAGCTTCTACAACGGCGAGTGGTACTATTTCTGCAGCCTGGAGTGCCGCACCAAGTTTCTGACGGCGCCCAACACCTTCATCGAAAACTAAAGCGAGCGATCCGGTGAGCTCCGGTTCGCTCTTGAACCAGCAGGAGGAAGATTATGCACGTCGGTCTGGTAATGGAATGTGATTACCGCGAAGGCCGCACCCAGGACGAAGCCTTCGACGAAGCCTTCACCGTCGCCCAATTGGCCGACGAAACCGGGATTGACGGCGTCTGGCTGGCGGAGCGGCACTTTGCGGCCCCGCGCACTCCCACCGACCCGGGGGGCGCAGGAATACCGTCGGTTTCGTCAGTGCCACTGATGATGGCCGGAATCGTCGCGGCCCGCACCGAACGGGTCCGAGTAGGAACCGGGGTAAGCGTACTGCCCTTGGCCCACCCGATCCGGCTGGCCGAGGAAGCCGCTACCGTGGACAACATTTCCAAGGGCCGCTTGGACTTTGGAATCGGGCGCAGCAGCTTTCCCCGCTCGTATCAGGGTTACGGCGTGCCCTTCGGCGAGAGCCGGCAACGGTTCGCCGAGGCGCTGGAAATCATCCTGAAGGCGTGGAACAACTACCGCTTCGACCATCACGGCCGCTACTACGACATGGACGACGTGGTGGTCACGCCGCGACCCTACCAGCAGCCCCATCCGCCCATCCGCATCGCCGCCAACTCCATCGATACCTTTAGCATAGTGGGTGAGCTGGGCTTCCCGCTGGTCACCGGCGTGCGCGGGCAGGGCATCTCGCAGGTCGCCAGCAACCTGAAGCTTTACCGTGCGGCAGCGGCCGAAAACGGCCACGACGTTGATGATGCCTATGTACGAATGCCCATCTACGTGGGTGATTCCATGGAGCAGGTGCGGGCCGACACCGAAGAGAGCACCATGCGCGCCTTCCGGCGCACCGCCGATACCTACATCCGGACCGTAGAGGCCGAAGGCGCAAACGCGACCGAGGAGCGCAGGCAACGCGCCGAACAGCTGCTCAACACCACCTACGACGATTTGTTGGCGGACCGGGTGGCATACGGCACGCCGGACCAGGTCGCGGAGCGGCTCATCAAACTACGCGACGAACTTGGCTTGACGGGCTTCATCATGGAACCCAACCTGGGCGGCACCGTCTCCGCCCAGCGGGTCCAAAAGTCCATCCGTCTCTACGCAGAAGAGGTTGGGCCGGCCGTGCGGGAATGATCAACTACTGATCCGAAAAGCCAAGGGCCCCGCCGGTGAGCGGGGCCTGTCTCTTTGAGTAAGGGTGTCTGTTTGGTCATGACGCGGCGCAATTCCGTCAACAGCACGGGTATGTCCTCGGTGGCTGATTCCCACACAACCTGAGTATTTACGTCCCAGGGACGATGAACCAAGAAAGTTCGCATACCGGATAGCTCTCGCCAGTTAATACCGGTCAGCGCAGCACGGACTTCATCCGGCAGGTCTTTGGCGGTGTCCGCAATCAAACCCATGACGTGGTAGGTGGCCCAGCGAGTCCTGAGCTCGCCATCGTATGCAGTTGGATATTCCTGACACAGCCAACCGACTGCCTCACACCAAAACTCCACAGGCCGAAACCTGTTGTCTGGTTTCCCCCGCTCATCCTGCGGTGTAGATAACATCACGTCCGTTTAGCCGTTGCTCCGCCCCCTCCGCCCCCTCCGCCCCCTCCTCGGCGTTCATCTTTAGCACGCCTTTGTCCATGATCCAAACGTGAAACCCAGCAGTTTGTACAGGTCATCGACTACAGCGAAGTGATGCTTCTTGAAGCCCCAACTGGCCTGCCGTCCGCAATGTACAGGTCGATCTCGGCAAACGGATTTTTCCTCAAGCGCGTAATCAGGGGACGGTGGAGGACGTGTTTCGAATCGCCATTTCCCGCACAACCCAGCGCCGGCAGATTTCGGCGATGGCGCCCAGCGGCAGGTCATCGCGAGACAGCAGGGGTTTGGATTTAGGCGCCGTCATGGTCTTTATCCCATCAGATTAGCTCCCAATTTCGCCCAAAAACGCCAATAGGGCGGCGTTGACCTCCTCCGGTTTTTCCTCATGCAGGAAGTGACCTCCGCCGGGAATGAACTGGGTGCGCAGGTTGGACGCCGCGTTCTGCCAGGAAGCTTCGGGGTCAAGGCCACTGGCTGCTGCCGTGCGCTTGCGCCGTTCACCCCACAGGTAGAGCACCGGAATATCCAACACCCGATTCGCGTCGGCGCGCCAGTCGGCCGGGTCTTCGTAGGCGGCGGCGCGGTAGTAAGAGAACCCGCCCCGCAGTGCGCCCGGCTGCTCATAAGCCCGCGCATACACGGCTACCTCCTCGTCCGACATCATCGCCTGATTCACCGACCAGTTGCGGTAGAAATGACGCAGGTAGGCTTCTTCGTTTCCGCGCACGAGGTGTTCCGCCAGGTCGGGAATCTGGTGGAAAAAGGAATGCCACCGCTCCCGGACGCCTTCGGGCGTCTGCGGCCCCAGTTGCTCCAGCGGATGCCCACCGTCCAGCACGGCTAGCCGGTCCACCTCCGCCTCGTGGTCCAGGCAGTACCGGAATGACACCCGCACGCCGATGTCGTGCCCCACGATGGCAATCTTGTCGTGGCCCAGATGGCGCACCAGCTCGTAGATGTCGGTGGCCGCCGTCCGCGTCCGGTAATCCTGCAGCGGCTTCTCCGACGAACCGAACCCGCGCATGTCGGGCACGATCACCTGGTAGTCTTGTGAAAGCGCCGGGATCTGCTTGCGCCACGAAAACCACATTTCCGGCCACCCGTGCAACAAGACCACCGGATACCCGTCGCCCTCAATCACGTAATGGATATTGACCCCGTTCACTCGGGCGGTGCGGTGTGTGAAATCCCAATCCGCCATGATTGTCACCTCCATATTCTCAATACACGCCTGTGTCGGCAGGGGCGACCGGCCGGTCGCCCCTACGCTGTGGTTAGCGCGTACCCGGTCACAAACCCATCGCCTCCAACCCAACCCGCGACAAATCCTCGTCGCGCTGCCCGCTGGGATAGCCGCCCACGCCGATGCCGCCCAGAATCACGCCATCCTGCATGATGACCAGCCCGCCCTGGCCGTGGGTAAAACGAGGGTCGCCGAGGTCGGCGATATTGCGGCCCTGAGCGGCCAGGCCGGCGGCGTGTTCGCCGGAGTCTCGCCCCATCGCGGCGGAGGTGTAGGCCTTGCGGAGGGCATGGCGGCGGCTGAAAATCCGCAGATTCTCCATGGTGTAATAGGCCACCAACTCGCCGCCGGCGTCCACAATCGCCATGGCCACCGGCTCGTCCGGGAGCTCGTGGGCCTTTTCAATCATCGCCCGCATTGCCGCCATAACCTGTTCGTTGCCAAGTGCCGGTCTCGTTGCCATATTTGCGCCTCCAGACGAAGGTTCCGATGTTTCACGTTGGTCAAGATGATACCACGATAGGTCTGGTATCCGGGGCGTAGTGCCCATCGCGCATAGCTCGGGCCCACGGAGCGGGCAACCGCAAGGCTGAGCCGACCCAACGCGGCCGGCATACCGCGCGCTTGGCTCAAGTCTCCCGCGAAAGGTACGAAAATTGTCATTATGTAATCTATTCGCTACGGGTATCGTCAATTTGACAACGATAATCCGCACTGTGATAATTGGCGCCACTCAGTTCACGGGCTGGAACGGTTGCCGGCCGATTACGCCTACACATGGAGGGAAACACCTTGTTAGCCAAGTACAAATTAGTCGCTCTCGCGGCGGTAATGGCGCTGGTGGCGGCCATCGCCATTGCGGCCTGCTCGCCGGCGGAACCGGAGACCATCCGGGTTGAAGTAACCCGCGAGGTAGAAAAGGTCGTCGAGAAGCCGGTTGAGGTCGTCAAAGAAGTTGAGGTCGTCAAAGAAGTTGAGGTCGTCAAGGAAGTCGAGAAAGAGGTCATTAAAGAGGTCGAGGTCATCAAGGAAGTAGAGGTCATGGCTCCTGAAGGGCCGAAAGAGACCATCGTCTTCAGCGACCTGAACTGGTCGAGCGCACAGGTACAGAACCGCGTTGCCCAGTACATCGTTGAGAAGGGCTACGGATATCCGACGGAGGCCATATTTGGCAGCACATTGCCTTTGTTCCAAGGCCTTCGGAATGGGGATACCCACGTCACCCTTGAAATTTGGCTGCCAAATCAAGATGAAGCGTGGATGGAAGCGCAGTCCGCCGGCGAGGTGGTCCCTGTGGGCGAAAGCTTGGGCAAGGACTGGCAATCCGCTTTTGTTATCCCCGCCTATCTGCAGGACCAATATCCGGAGTTGGACAGCGTAGAGGACCTGAAAGACCCCCAATACAAGGAGCTGTTCACGACTGCCGAAACCGGTGGAAAGGCTCGCTTGGTGTCATGCGTCATTGGCTGGGCTTGTGAGACAGTTAACGCCAAGCAGATTGAAGGTTATGGGCTCGGCGAGGACGTGTACATCGTCAATCCCGGCGACGGAGCGGCTGCCAATGCTGACTTGTATGGCGCCTACGAAAAGGAAGAGCCATGGCTAGGCTACCAGTGGGGCACCAACGATCCGGCGCTGCTGCTGGACCTGGTTCGCCTGGAAGAACCGGCGTACAGCGACGAGTGCTGGTTCACAACCAAAGCTTGTGCTTACGAAGACGCAACAATCTTGATTGCGGTACATCCCGACCTGCCAGTGCGTGCGCCTGGCGTGGTTAATATGCTCCGGCAGTGGGACTTCAACATAGGCGTATACAAAGCCGTGGCTGCTTGGAGCAGCGAGAATCCGGACGCCAGCACCAACGACGCGGCCCTTTGGTGGCTCAACAGCAACGCTGACGTCTGGGGCGGATGGGTGACCGACGAGGCCGGAGCCTCTATCCAGGCTGCGCTCAGCGCGGGCGAGACCCCCGACGGTTGGCCCGCCGAGTAAGCGACGCAAACGAAACGAACCCACGTCTATAGGGCGGCCTCTCAACCGGAGGCCGCCTCTTTTTCTGCTACAATGCAGCCGCTTTCGAGCCGCAATCCCGATGCACCAGGAAACCCTTTTAAATGACTATCGCCTCATCCGCCACCACAGTTTCCGACGAAACCCTGGCGACCCTCAAGGCAATCCCCACGCAGACGTTGATCGACGGCCTGTGGGTGATGGGTTGGCCGATGAGCATGATTGAGGGCGCCAAGCCCCTGCAGCCGAGTCAGCACATGGCCGGGCGGGCGGTGACTTTACGATTCGTTCCCCATCGACCGGACCTGGCCGCGGACAAACCAAAAGCGGCTGAATCCGCCGAGTACGTGGCCTTCGAATTGTGCGGACCCGGAGAGGTTCTGGTTATCGACGCGATGCGTTGGCCTTACAGCAGCATTGGGGGCGACATCAAATTCTTCCGTCTCTACCAGCGTGGCGTTGGCGGTCTGGTTACCGACGGAGCCGTTCGGGATACCAACACGCTGAAGGAGTACGGGTTCCCGGTCTATTCCGCCAATGCGACCGCGAAGCAGGGACCGGCGGAGTTCTGGCCCTGGCAGGTGAACGACTGTATCCAGTGCGGGGGCGTGTTGGTGCGACCGGGCGATGCCATAGTGGGCGACGATGACGGCGTGGTGGTGGTGCCGTCGGCCGCCGCCGACGAGGTGATCCAGATCGCTCACCAGCGTGAAGAAGTGGAGGCGGTGATCAAGGCCCAACTGGAAATCGAGCAGTGCTCGCCCGGGAAGTACTATCCGTTCAACGACAACACCTGGAAACTATTTGAGGAGAAAACGGGCAAAAAGCCTTATCGCTAGCCCAATCGGCCACGTAAGGGCAACCACAAGGGTTGCCCCTACCCAAGATGTTGCCTAACTCAGGAGGAAAATAATGGCCCGACTACCCCGAGCATCCCGCGAAACCACACCGGCCGGCCAGGAGGCCACGTTTGACGAAATCACGCAGAATGGTACGGCAGTCCCCCCTTATGGTCCCGGATCTGTGATGACACACGTGCCCGAGGCCAGTAAGCACGCCACGGGCTTGAACCAGTACCTGCGCAACCACTCCAGCGTACCTTTGAAGTCCGCCGAGCTGGCGATGCTGGTGGCGGCTCGCGAAATGGATTGCCAGCATATCTGGAACGCCCATGCCACATCCGCTCGCGATGCCGGCGTGCCGGACGCCGTGGTGGACGCGCTACGCGACAAGAAACGCCTGCCGGAGTTGTCTGCCGACGAATCCGCCGTCATCAACCTGGGCCGCGAGATTCTCCAGAACCACCAAGTCAGCCGGGGCGGTTACCAGAGCGCGCTGGAGATCTTCGGTCAGCAGGGCACCATAGAACTCACCCTCATCCTGGGCAACTACACCATGCTGGCCATGCTCATCAACACGTTCGAGACCGACCTGCTGCCCGAGCGGACGGAACCGCTGCTGCAGCGGATTCCGGGATAACTCAACGTTTAGGGGCAGGTTCAGAACCTGCCCCTTCCGCATTTAACATTGTGGTTTGCCCGGTTAGGCCTGTGCTTTTTGGTACACCTGCACCCGGTGGCGGCAGGAGTCCACTACGAAGATGCGTCCTTCCATGTCCACAGTAATGGACGTGGGTCCCCAGAAGAACTTTTCCACTCCGGCGGATGTCTCCCGATGCCGGTCGCGCCAGGGGTTGACCGCGGGGGAAAGATTGGCCGCTCGCCGGGCGGCTCCCTCGTCCGGGTTGGCAGCCAGATAGTCCTCCGCCCATGATGACGTGGTAGCGTCGCCGCGGAGAATGGCGGCCACCTCACCGTCGGGATCGAATATCTGCACCCGCTCGTTCCCCCAGTCCGCGACGTAGATATAACCGTCGTCGTCCACCGCCACCGATGACGGCCGGCTCAACTGCCCTTTGCCGTCTCCGGACACGCCCCATTGACCGACGAAGCGTCCGTCGGGTGTGAATGCCTGCACCCGATCATTCCGCCAGTCGGCAACGAACACGTTTCCTTCGGCGTCGCAGGACACTCCCCAAGGAGTATTGAACTGCCCGGCCTGGGCGCCGTAACTTCCCCATCCGGCGAGATACTCGCCATCTACCGTAAACCGTTGGACCCGGTGATTCATCCCGTCGCTGATGAGTAGAGTGCCGTCGGGCGCGAAAACGATGGCGGCGGGGCGGTTCAGCTGGGCTGGCCCCTCGCCAGTGTCCCCCCAATAACTGAGGAACACGCCGTCCGCGTCGAACACGTTGACACGTTGCAAGGCTTCGTCGGTGATGTACAGCCTGCCATCCTGCCCACGGGCGATCCCGCTGGGCCACCAGAACTGCCCGTCCTGGGTACCCCCGGTTCCCCACTCGCCGACGTATCCCTCGTCCACGGTGCATACGCACACACGCTTGAGTTCCAATCGTCCCACGGACTCGGGACCGCCCCGGTTGAGGACGTACATGACTCCATCATCAGCCAGAGCCAAATCAACCGGGTGGATGAAGCCACGGCCACGGTAGGCGAGGAAGCCCACGGTGTGGCTGTATGCGAACGTGGCGCCGATAGTGGAAGTCATGCCAGCTGATACTCTCGGGACGCAACGATGAGTTGCAGCATTTCGACGACCCGTTCTTCGGCACAGGCTATACCATCGGGCCGGTCAAAGCGCACCTCGCCCCACGGCGCCGCCAGCGCCACCAGACTGTTCATGGTGGCCTCAGAGACCTCAAACATTCCGAGAGCGTCCAGACAGGCTGCGGCCAATTCGCGGGGCGCAAGCTTGCCCCTGGTGGCCTTCACCCGGTCGATGATGGCGCGAACACCGGGCCGGCCGGTGTCGCACATCTCGGCGCCGGCGGCGTTGATGCGTTCCACCAAGTTGCCGGTGTCGATCCATTCCATGCCGGTATGCCAACCCTCCACGGTGGGCGGGTTCAAAATCTCCTGGCCCATGAAGTTGACATCCATGGCCAGGTTGGCAATGGTCCATTCGGGAACGCGGTGGCTGCCGGCCAATCGGGCCGTGCCACCCACCAACTCGGCGGGGCTTTTCACACGGGCCAGCCGAACTGCCTCGGCAGAGAAGAAGTCGGAGAGGAACAAGAGCCGCATCACCGCACGGATGTCCCCGCCGGTGCGAGTGAATTCGTCAGCCAAGGTGCCAATGGCGTCTTCGTCGGGTCGGTCCGACACAAAGAAAGCGTAGAGCTTGCCAGCGACGTAGTGGGCGGTTGCCGGTTGCTGCACGATGATGTCGATGATGTCCTGGCCGCCGAAGGTTCCCGTGCGCCCCAGGAAAGTCTTTTCGCTACCGTCGTGGTCGTCATCCCGATAACGGAACTGCCAATCAATGCGTCCGTAGGGCCAGAACGAATCGCGGCTGGCGCGGATGCTCATGTACTTGGTGTTGTCAATGGTCCAGCCGGTGAAGGCGCGGGCAGCGGCTTTGACGTCGTCCTCGGTGTAGTTGCCGATGCCCATGGAGAAAAGTTCCAGGAGCTCCCGACCATAGTTCTCATTCGGCGCGTCCCGGTGATTGTCCTTGTTGTCCAACCAGAAGATCATCGCCGGGTCGCGGGATAGTTCCACCAGGATACCGGCAAACTTGCCGAGGCCATGCCGTCGAAAGGTGTGGGTCTGGTTGACCACCGCCTTGGCATGGTTGAGCTTGCCGTAGGCCGTGGCAAACAGGCCGTGCCAGAACAGCGCTATTTTTTCTTCCAAAGGCCGCTGAGTGTTGATGATCCGGTACATCCAGTAACCCTGGCTGCTTTCCAGGAGCATGAGGCTGTTCTGATCGACGTGGTACCGGCGGATCAGGTCTTCGATCTCCAAATCCGGCCGGTCTTCGGGATGCAGCAGTTCCTCCACGGTTGATTCGTAACCCCGCTCTACAGCCCGATCGATCTCGGCGCGAGTGGGCGTGAATCCGGCGCGGCGCAACAGGTGAGCGGCGCGGATGGTTTCGGGATCCGCGAGGGCTATTCTACCGGTTCCGAGTTGCGGTTGAGCGGTCAACGTCATCGTCGTTTTCCTTTGCGATTCACCGGGTGCCGGTCAGCAGCGGCATTCCACTACATCAGGCCCCAGCGCGGGTTGGCCTCCACCTGCTCTCGGAGGTACTCCACCAGCCAGGGGCGCACTTCCTCGGCCATGTAGAAGGTCGGGGCAATCAGCTCGGTTTCGTCCTTGATTAAGCCCTCTTCAACGCAGCGCGCCGCAACATCGGTTCCGGGCATGACGCTGACGCCGACGCGCAGGTTCGCTAGCGACGGCTTCAGGCCGCGCAGGAATTCCAGCTTGTTCTCCACCGACTCACGAGTTTCTCCGGGTTCGCCGAACTGTTGGGAAATCGTGTAGTGCAGATCGCCCGCTTCGCACATTTCGGTGGTCTCTTTCAACGCGGTGTAGCGAGACGTGTCGTTGTCGCCTTCATGGGGGTCGCCTCCCCGAGTCCCGCCCATCATCACCAGGCCACAGCCCGCCTGCTTCATCAGACCGATCAGCTCGGTGTCGCAGGCGTAGGGAGCCAGGCAAGTGTTCCAGCGTACCTTCACCTCCGCCTCCATCAGCGCATTGCACAGATCCTTGGCGTGTTCGAGGGGCACATTGAAACAGTTGTCCACGAAGAAGATTTTCTTCAAGCCGTACCGACTGGTGACTTCGGACACTTCCTCAACGACCTCGTCGATGGGGCGGATCACCCGCCATGCGCCCTCGGGGGTCCGCATATCGTCAGCGGAAGTGGGGTAGTAGAACCCACCCAGTTTGGTTAGCACACTGACGCCGAAGCCGGCCTGCGCATACTTGGGCATGTCCAGGTCGTCCAGGCTCGGGCGGCTGCCGAAGTCGGAAGAGCAACGCATCCCGTTGTACACGATCTGTCCGTTTTCTCGGTACAGAACACCGGTCATTCCCCGGTAGTCCGGCTCCCCTATCTCGACACGGTTCGCCAGTTCGGCGAAGGTTTCTCCGGCGTCGCCGGCGATGCCGATGTCGGGCTGCACGAAGTCGAACACCTGCTGAGGCATGATGCTGAAGGCGGGCCCACCACAGACTATAGTGGCGTTGGAGATCGAACGGATGCGCTCAATAACGCTCTTGGTAATTGGCAATTGCCACTGGGGGTCGACGTAGCTGTGATTGCTGAGGTTGCGGATGGATATGCCCACCATATCGGGATTGAAGTCTCGCACGGCGCGTTCGACTTCATCCAAATAGTTCTCTTCGGCGAACATCAAATCCACCAGTTTGACCGTGTGCCGGGAGCGGTCGAGATGACCAGCGACATAGGCCAATCCAATTGGGATGGGTTGCGCTCGCATCCGGCTCATCACGCGGTTGTGTCGGTTGGTAGCAATCAAAAGGATACGCATCTCGATTCCCTCTCATGGCAGCAGGACAGGCGGCGATAATTGCCCCGATTGTACACCAGCCCGCCGAACTGCGCTATTCGGGTTCATCAATGCTTCCGCTGTCGAGCTGGCCGTCTGCTCCGGCGGCGAGGGCGGCTTCTACGCCGTCGGCGGCTTCCCATTCCCGCACCACGTAGCGCAAAACTTGATAACCGGCGGCGGTGAAAGGCGCCGCCACTAGGACGCCCCAGAACCCCAGGAACAGCCCGAATATGGCCAGGGCCAGGACTATCGCCAGCGGGTGCAGACCCAATGCCTGACTCTGGAACCTGGGCGCGATGAGTGTGTTTTGCAGCACCTGCCAAACCAGGTACAAGGCTACCACCAGCGGCGTTTTCGCCAGGTCCGTCAGCAGGACCACCACGACGGCTATGACCAGCGAAATAGTTGCCCCCACGATGGGCACCAACTCCGCAAAGGCGGCGATTATGGCCAGGATCGGGGCCACCGAGACGCCCATCGCCCAGAGACCCAGGCCAATCACCACGCCGGTCGTGGCGGCCAGCAGCAGTTGCACGCGCAGGTAAACGCCAATGGATTCGCCAGTTAGCCGGGCGATTGCAGAGAAGTCGTCTCGCACGAGCCGGGGCAGCAGCCGGCGCACCCCCCGGCCCAAACCCTCCGGGTCGTACAGCAAATAAAACAGAATGATGGGCACCGTGGCGAGGGACACGACCAGACCGACACCGGTTTGCAGGATGCGAAACAGCCCCAACAGCGCTTGGTTCAAGCCGTCCATGAGAGCTTGCTGCAGTTCGTCCAAGCGCGGGTCAATCATCTCCCGTATGTTGGGCGGAACCCGGCTCTCGTATGTAACGATTATGTCCTGGTAGATTTTTTGCCCCTGAGCCACCAAGTCGGGCGCGCGCTCAACGAGGGCTGTGGATTCGTCGATTACCCGCAACAAGCCCAAGCCTACGGCACCAAGAATCGCCAACAGCAACAACAGCAGCAACAAACCGGTGGCGCCCATCCTGGTGATTCGGGGCCAGCGGCGGCCCAAAGGGGTACGCCGTTCCACAACGTTGACGACTGGCGCCAGCAGATAAGCGACAACTGCGCTAAGCAGAAAAGGCAACAGCACTGCCAACAGTTTCCAAATGACCACCAGCGCGAGCACGGCGAGGGCAAGCGCGGCCAGCAATCGGAGCCTCCGGCCGGCGGTGGGAGTTAAATGCGGCATCGAAAACGGCACTAATTTACTCCTCAAGGGGGTGGGGAGACGCAACGATGATAACCCAGCCGTCATTGCTTAACAAGGCAAAAGCAAGTGTGCTAACCTCGTAGCATGATTGGACCGCTGCTCTTCCAGTTACCCGTTGGACGCATCGTCCGCCGTTTGCAGATTCCCGTTTTGGCGATGTCGGTTGTCCTGCTGGTCGGTTGCTCCGGCCAGCAGCCCGGCGCCATCTACGATTTCGGAATATCTTTGTATCAGGGCAGCGAAGTGGTCGGCGCGAACAACGTGCAGCTTTCCGACCTGCAGGGTCAACCGGTGGTGCTGAATTTCTGGGCCGGACTGTGCCCGCCCTGCCGGGCTGAGATGCCGGAGTTCCAGGATTTTGCCGAGGAATACCAAGGTCGCGCCCTGGTGCTGGGTGTAGATTTGGGCCAGTTTTTCAGCCTGGGAAGCCAGGAAGACGCCGTCAAGTTGCTCAACGAACTGTCCGTATCTTACCCGGCCGGGTACACTAACGACGCCAACGTGGTGCGTGAGTTGGGAGTCCTGGGATTACCGGCGACTTTTTTCGTCTCCGCGGACGGCAGCCTGCACCGGAAATGGCAGGGCGTGCTGAATGGGAAAAAATTGGCCGAGATCACCGACGAGATGCTGGCACAGTAGCATAGAAAGGGACAGGGACTGGATATGGCTGGAGATACCATCACCTTCGGTTGCAACCTGAGCGTTGACGACTATTGGGACATAGCCGAGTTCGCCCGACGGGCCGAGGACCTGGGGTTCGACCGGGTTACAGTGGGTGAGCACATAATGGACGGCAATCCGCCGCGGCCCACCGTGTTGGGCCTGCCGGCGATGGCGGCCGCCGCCGGAGCCACGACTCGCCTGCGGGTTCTTACGGGCATCGTGATCGCGCCGTTGTACCATCCCGTGATGCTGGCAAAACTGGTGTCCACGGTGGACCAAATTTCGGGCGGACGGCTGGATTTCGGCATCGGCATCAGCGGTCAACGGGATACGGTCGCAGAGTTCGACGCCCTGGAGATTCCAGTCAACACCCGGGGACGTCGTACCGACGAGATGCTGCAAGTAATGAAGCAATTGTGGACGGACGACCGCGTTTCTCATCACGGTCGGTTTTTCAATTTCGATGACGTAACCCTCCTGCCCAAGCCGTTCCAAAAACCTTACCCGCCGATCTGGGTGGCCGGCCGCAGCGATGCTGCCATTAGGCGGGCCGCCGTCGCTGGCGACGGCTGGTATCCTTACCTGTTCACCGTCAACCGCATCCGCCGGTCCAACACCAGCGTGAGGGAGATGGCGGAACACACCGGGCGTGATATGAGCGGCTTCCATTGGGGCCTCAATCAGCCTACGGCAATTGATGAAAACCCCGACAAAGCTCTGGAAATCGCTATTACCCACATCGGCCAACGATATGTGACACCGGAACGCAGCGCGGAGGACATCGCTCGGGCGCTCTGCGTCACCGGAAACGCCGAAGACTGCATCGGCGCGGTCCAGGAGCGGATCGACGCCGGGGTGAGGGATTTCGTGTTTGGGTTCCTCGCCGGGGAACCGGACGACTATTTCCGCCAGATGGAGTTGTTCTCCATCCGAGTGTTGACCCATTTCAAGTGACCCTGCGCTACCGTCGGCGGCTGTGGCTATAATGTGGTCAGGCATCAAGACGTTGGCCCTCGCCTTGTGGGCGCCGTTGCTCGCCGGAACACTGACGGCGGCCGGCACCTGGCTGGTCTGGCGTTACACTGCCTTGCCCTGCACTCCGGAAAACGCCGTCAAATTGATGTGCCAGCCCGGGCCGCTGGCCCGCTATATGTCCACCACAGTCTTACACCACTGCATCATCCACGCCAGCATTGCCATTACCATCACCGGAGGTTCCGACCTGATGCTGTTCTTACGCGAACGACAACGCAACAACGAAGAGCGGCGGCGCAATGACCAGATGATGGAGCTCATGAAAGAAACGATTGACCAGGCCGCTGAAGAACGCCGGCAGGCCACTGAAGAACGCCGGCAGTCCGCTGAAGAACGGCGCCAGGCTGAGGAGCGTTCCTCGGCGGAACGCCAAGCGTTTCTAGATGCATTGAACCGGCTGACCGATGCCATCAACCGGAACGGGCACGAACGCGGCTAACTGGTGGATCCCGCAAATCCAGAGGTGCGCTTATGAAATTCGGCATTTACAGTTCCATCGCCGACCCGCCGGCGGGAGAAAACCTCGCCCTGCGGGTGGACGAGGTGGTATCCGAAGCGAAGCTGGCAGAATCGGTGGGTTTCGACTCCTGCTTTTTTGGGGAGCACCACCAGGACCGGGACGGGTTTTTGCCGTCTCCTCTAATCGTTTCCGCCGCGGTCGCCGCGCAGACGACGACCCTCAACCTGGGCACCTCGGTTATCCTGCTGCCCCTGCATCACCCGGTCCACCTTGCCGAGGATGTGATAACCCTGGACATCGTTTCTCGAGGACGTTTCATTCTGGGCGTCGGGTTGGGTTATCAGCCGGTGGATTTCCGCACTTTCGATATACCCATTCAGCAACGGGTGAGCAGGTTTGAGGAGGAGATTGAGATTATTCGCCAATGCTGGAGCGGAGAGCAGTTCTCCTTTTCCGGCGAGCATTTCAACCTGGACGACATCACCATCCGCCCCAAACCCTATGCCGACCCATCGCCACCCCTCTGGATTGGGGCCAGTCGCGTACCCGGGGCGCGGCGAGCCGGACGCATCGCCGACGGGTTCGTTGCCGGCCCCAGCACCGATCTGGATAGCACCGTGGCGCTGACGAGCGCCTATCAACGGTCTGCGGAAGAAGCTGGGAAAAAGCCGGTAACATGCCTGATGCGAGACGCTTGGGTTGCTCCGTCCCGCGCCGAAGCAGAAAGGGTGTACGGGCCGGAGGTCATCGACGCCTACAAATACTACTGGCGAAACGGCCTCAACGAGTTCCGCCGGTACACTGAGGAATCGCAAATCAACATAGCCAATCTCGGCCCGGACCGGCTGATTCTCGGTGAACCGCAGCAGGTAGTGGACGAGTTCCACCGCTGGCAGGAGGCCACCGGGGCCGACTATTTCCTGCTCCGCTTGCGGCACGCCCATTCTGGTGGGCCGCCCCACGAGCGCATCATGGAGGCCATCCAGCTCTTTGGTGAGGAGGTGATTCCGCACTGCCAGTAAGGTAATCTGAGCCCATTGAGCCAACACTGACGAGAGTCTGCTATGTCCATTCTCACAGCAGTTGCAATTATTGTGCTGGTGCCTGCCGCTTACCTCCTTTTTGCTGGCGTAGCCTACTGGCTGGGAAGTTTGCCCAGACGCGGGGAGTTCAACGAACTGCGCAAAGAAGTGAACGAACTGCGGAAAGAGATCAGGGAAACCCAATACAGGACGGCTCGTAGCCGTTGACGAGATGAGCTTGGCGCCATTGCTACTTTCACCGCCTGGTTTCGCCAACGGCAAATCGCGCCGCATCACATTTCAGGAGAATTCACCATGCCTCGTTTCCCCGCCGCCAACCGAGATTCCGTGCCCCAAGACCAGGTGGCCGCCTTTGACGCCATCGTATCCGCCCGCAACAACGTAGTGCCGGAGCAGGGGCCGATTGCCGTCCAGCTCCACGTGCCCGAAATCGCCCAGCGCGGCGAGGTCCTGCGGGCCTACCTCCGTGCCGACGGTTCTTCCCTGCTCGACAACGTGGCGGAACTGGCGATGCTCACCACCGCCCGCGAGTTGGACTGCCAGTTCATCTGGCACGCCCACGCCGCAGCCGGGCGCCGTTCCGGCCTCAGCGACGCGCTGGTGGACGGACTGCGCGACAAGACGGACCTGCCGGAACTGTCGTCCGCCGAAGCCGCCGTGATCAATTACGGTCGGGAATTCTTCCGCACCCGCCGGGTGTCTCAGGCCACCTTCGACGCGGCCCTCGCGGAGTTTGGGGAGCGCGGCCTCATCGAATTGACGAACCTGATGGGTTACTACTCGGTGTTGGCATTCAACATCAACGCTTTTGAACAGTTGCCGCCGGCGTCGGACGAACCATTTTTGCCGGTGTAACGGTTCAGGAGGCGCAACCGCGCCAACCTCGTCTGCGGTTCGGAAGTATCGCGGCGAGTTCCCGATGTACCCGCACGACCAGGCGGGTCAGCCGGTGGCTTTTGCCTCGTCGGAGCAGTAGGCCAAAAAGGGAGCGGGTCTTGACCGGATCCGCTCCCTTTCTAGCTGCCGTTGGCGAGGCGCTACTTGAAAACCGCCAGGCACTTGGTGGAGTTGAAGATGTACGTTTCGTACCAGTCCACAATATCCGCGCGGTAGCCCAGTTCGTCCACCGCTCCGACGAGGCAAGCCCAGTTGAGCAATTCCTGCTGGCCGGCGTCTTCGATTTGATCCGTGGAAATGCGGGCCCACGCCTGGTAATCGCCCGATTTCATTTCCTCAAACCGCGCCCGATCCGACTCGATGTCGGGGTACAGCCACCAGTGTTTTTCCGTAAGAAACGCGTGGGACCAGGATGACGACGCGATCAAGGCCACCCGCCACGGGGATTCCTTCAGCGCCTGCGCCGCAGCGGCTCCGACCTGCATACATCGCTTGGGCGATGGGCCCGGCGGGTCAGGATCTGGAGAGAATTCAGAGCTGCCGCCCCGGTTGCGTATTACCCGGCTGCCGTAGCAGTTGACCAGCATCGGCACTACGGGGTAGTCAAACCCTTCGCGGTCATAGTCCAGGTACAGCAGGGTGTTGAGGATGGCGTGTCCCAGTCCCGGCTCGTGCAACGGTTGGTAGGCGTATGCCATGTCAACGCCCCGGTCGATCATGCCGGACACCAGCGCCCGCGCGCCGTCCTTGTGCCCTTGATACTGGAACACCGTGTCGGCGCCCTCGTCCCACACGTTGCGGCGAGCCGGTCCGTCGCCGTTGGCAAAAGGCTCGCAGTGGAAATCGTCGTAAGCCAGCACGCAGAAGGGAGGGATGATGTCCTCTTTGAAGTTTTCGTACTGGTCGTCGCCCCAGATGACCACGAAATCGGGGTTGAAGGCGTCCAATTCCTTCCTAAGTTTGCGGAAGCCGGCCACCAAACGCTCCCGCAGGCGGACGGCAGAGGCATAACCCTCGTCCTCACCGTACTCCACGCGCATGGGTTCGGGCCAGTTGGACGGGTTTTTCATTTCGGCCGGTACCCGGTCATTGGTTCGCAGCGTGCGCTTGAGGGATGATTCCCCGTCCTCGTCGGGCCGAATCAACGATGGGGAGTGTGTCAGTCCCAAGCCCAACAGTTCAGCCATGATTCTGCTCCTTCTAAACAACCGTCATTCCGGCGAAAATTGGAATCCAGGGGATGAGGGCGGTTTTCAGACCCGCCCCTACGTGGGCAACCACGAGGGTTGCCCCTACTTGAAAATTGCCAGGCACTTGTTGGAGTTGAACACGTAGGTTTCCACGTAGTCCAGGATCTCGGGCTTGTAGTCCAGCGTGTCCATGGCGCCGGCGAGGCACATCCAGTTGAGCAGTTCCTGCTGTCCGGCGTCCTCCACTTGATCGGTGGATATGCGCGCCCACGCCTGGTAATCGCCGGCCTTCAGTTCCTCAAAGCGGGCGCGATCGGATTCAATGTCGGGCCACAGCCAGTGGTTCTTCTCCACCAGGAAGGCATGAGACCATGACGAGGACGCGATCAGCGCCACGCGCCACGGTGATTCCTGCAGCGCCTGCGCGGTGGCGGCGCCGACTTCCAGGCAGCGCTTAGGCGACGGGCCGGGCGGGTCCGGGTCCGGCAAATACTCGACGGCGCCGCCCCGGTTGCGGATGACGCGGCTGCCGTAGCAGTTCACCAGCATGGGCACCACTGGATAGTCGAACCCCTTGCGGTCGTAGTCCAGGTACAACAAGGTGTTCAGGATCGCGTGGCCCAAGCCTGGCTCGTGTAGCGGCTGGTAGGCGTAGGCCATATCGACGCCACGGTCGATCATGCCTGACACCAGCGCCCGGGCGCCTGCCTTATGTCCCCGATACTTGAACGTGGTGTCCTTTGGCTCGTTCCACACGTTTCGCTGACGGTGGGCAAACGGCTGGGCCTCGAAGTCGTCGTAGGCCAATACGCAGAACGGAGGGATAATGTCCTCCCGGAAGTTCTCATACTGGTCGTCGCCCCAGATGACTACGAAGTCCGGGTTGAAGGCGTCCAGTTCCTCGCGGATGCGGCGGAAACCGGCGACCAGGCGGGCCCGGTGTTCCAACGACGAGGCGTATCCCTCATCCTCACCGTACTCGATCCGCATCGGTTCGGGCCAGCTGCTGGGGTTCTTCATCTCCTCGGGCACGTTTTTGTTGCCCCGCAGCGTCCGCTTCAAGGGGATG
The DNA here is from genome assembly GCA_965197635.1 of Dehalococcoidia bacterium. Classification (GTDB taxonomy): domain Bacteria; phylum Chloroflexota; class Dehalococcoidia; order Lucifugimonadales; family UBA3495; genus Bin87. The sequence goes on along the minus strand of CBDANN010000006.1, from coordinate 88,443 downwards.
TTTTTGTCCTCGTCGGGGCCAATCAGGGGTGGGTAATGAGTAAGGCCAAGGCCCAGAATCTCTGCCATTGCGACACCGTCCGTAATGAATGTGATGCAGGCTATTTTGATGCCGCCATTTTGCGTTTCGCGCCGGGAAGTGTCAACCGGAAGCGAGACGGTGTAACTGTTCAGAGTTGATGGGATTCCCGGTCGGAAAACCGTCATTCCCGCGAAAGCGGGAATCCAGAGATTTACGGCACAGGCCAACTTCGTCGAGAAAAAGATTCCCGTATACCGGCTTTCGCCGGTATGACGGGTTTGGATCCCCAACGGTACACCGCAACTCTGAACAGTTGCGAGACGGTCACCGAATCAACACCGGAAGGGTAACTATCGCAGTTGCACCACGGTTACGCCCGCCGCCGCCCCACCCTCGCCCGGCTCCGTGGCGGCTACCAGGGGATGGCCGGCCAGGTACTCGCGGATGGCGCGGCGCAAGGCGCCGGTACCTCTGCCGTGGACGATTTTCAACGATGACATTCCTTCCAACGCAGCGTCGTCCAACAGGGAATCTATCACCGAAAGCGCCTCGTCCACACGGTAGCCATGCAGGTTGACTTCAGGGCTGAGGGTGCGCTTGCTTTCCGGGCGGCGATAAACCACACCGGCTTGCTCCGCTGCCGGATGGACCCGGTCGGCGGGCCGGTCTAATTGGTACACGGGGAGCCGCGCCCGCATATTGCCGATGACTACCTCAATTTCCTGCTGTTCGTTGGGAGGGGTCATTACTTCGACCGGACGGGATACGCCGCGAATATACACCCGATCACCGGAGTGCAAATCGTGGTACCAAGGTGGACGTTCCAGAGGAATGGGAGTCCAATCCGGCGAAACTACTTCCCGTTGGGTTTCGGCGAGACGCTCCCTTTCCGCACGCAGGTCAATGTCGGAGGGAACAGCCCTTTCGCTAGCTGTGGAGCGCTCCAATGACCGCTCGGCGCGCCGGATCTGGTTGGCCACATCTACGATTTGCTCGGCCAGTTCGCGGCGGGCTTCCTCTACCAGCTGAGCCTTGGTGTCTTCCACGTCGTCCAGCTGCCGGGCGATTTCCTGCTCCCGGGCGCGGGCTCCGGCGAGGGCCTGCTCGGCCTGCAACCGAAGTTCCGATACGGTCAAGCGCTCCTCCTGGAGTTCCTGAAGCAGACGGTCGGTCTGCACGTGGCTGGGCTCCAAATGGGATTGGGCGCCGGCGATAACGGATTCCGGCAAGCCCAAACGGGCGGCGATGGTCAGGGCGTAGCTGCGGCCCGGCACGCCGTGAGTCAGCCGGTAGGTGGGTTCCAGGGTGCGCGGGTTCAGGTCAACGCTGGCGTTGACCATGCCGATCTCCTCCTGGGCCAGGCGCGCCACGTTGCGGTGATGGGTGGTGGCCACGACCATGGCTCCCAGATCACGTAGATAGGACAACAAGGCGATGGCCAGGGCCGATCCCTCTTCAGGATCGGTGGCCGAGCCGAGCTCGTCAATCAGGATAAGCGAGTGGGGCGTCGCCACATCCATGATGCGTTGCAGGTTTCGAACGTGGCTGCTGAAAGTCGAGAGGGACTCGAAGATGCTTTGCTGGTCGCCGATGTCCGCGTATATCCCGTCCAGCAACGGCATGGTGGCATCGTCCGCCGGAACCTGGAGGCCGGCGTGGGCCATCATCGCCAGGAGACCCACAGTCTTGAGAGCGACGGTTTTGCCGCCGGCGTTGGGGCCGGTTACCAGAAGCACGGGATTACCCACCCCAATGGCAATGGTGGTGGGCACCACTTCCCCAGTGAGCAGAGGATGACGCGCTCCCACCAATTGCAAGCTGCGGGGGTCTCCGGGTTCCAGCAGGTTCGGCTGCACCGCGCGCATGGTAGCAGCCCATCGACCCTTGGCAGCCGCCAGGTCGAGCCGACCCAACAGGGTCATCATCAGGGTGATATCCTCGGCGTATTGGCCCACCAGCGTCGACAACTGACGCAGCACTCGTTCCTCTTCACGCTGTTCCGCCAGGCGGGTTTCGCGCCAGCGGTTGCCGAGGTCGATCGCCGGCATGGGCTCGATAAAAACGGTAGCGCCGCTGTCCGATACGTCGTGGACGATGCCGGGGGCCTGGCCTTTGAAATCGGTCTTGATGAGCAGCACCATCCGCCCATTTCGCTCAGTGACGATGTCCTCTTGAGCGACGCCGGAGCGCTGGTAACGTCGCAGCGCGCGCTGCATGACTTCGTTGAGCGCGGAATAGGCCGAGCGAGCTTCACGGCGCAGCCGTCCCAGCTCGGGCGAAGCGTCGTCCAGCAGTTCGCCGGTGGGGCTGATCGCGCGGTTGACTGCGCTTTCCAGGTCGGGCAATTCGGGCAGGTTCTGAGCGATCGCGGACAACAGGGGCAAATCTTCCCGGCGGGCGAGCGAGGCGCGGTTCCAACGCGCTGCCGCCGCTAACGCCCCGATGTTCCTGAGTTCCTCGCCACGCAGCACACCACCCAACACGGCGCGCTGTACGGGAGGACGCAAGTCCTCACCGGGGCCCAATTCCAATGCTCCGGTGGTATCCAGAAGGCGGCGGGCTTCGGCGGTTTCCTGCTGCCGAACCGCAACGTCCCAAGCGTCCGACGACGGCGAAAGTTGCTGGGCGGCCTCAGCGCCGATGGCAGTGCGGGCCGCCTCCGCCAGGCGGAGCCGGATCTGGTCAAACTCCAGCAGATTCAGCGCCCGCTGGAAATTGTCTTCGTTGGGGGTGGGCGGTACGCCCGTTGTGGTCATAGTCGAAATTATAGCACCGGTGGGCGATGGGCGACTTTACAGGTCCAGTTCGCTATGAGAGCCAAGGTGCGCCAACTCTAGCGTTTCGCCGTCTGGCTTGCGGTAAATCAGAACCAAGTCGAACCGGATATGGCAATCCCGGTAACCCACCCAATTGCCGGTCAAGGCATGGTCGTTGTAGTGCGAGGGCAGCATTTCATCTGCTGCCAGCAGGTCAACGACCTTTTCGATTTCTGATTCCAGCGTTGCGCGATGCCGGCCTCTCATTTCGCGCCGGTAATCACGCCTGAACGAGGCAGATCGTCTAATCCTCCTCATCGCTATTCAAGTCCGCCATAAGTTCGGCAACGCTGTTGAAGGTACGGAAGTCGCCGCGTTCCAACTCTTCCATCGCCGCTATCGTATTCGGGCCGGGGATGATGCAGTCGAAGGGCAGCTCTTTATTGATAGCGGTGTGCATCAGCATCAAACGAAAGGCGTCGGAAATGGTAAAGGCGTGGCATTTCAGCACAGCCTCCACTTCATGCCACGTCTGCTGGTCAATGCTTGCGCTGGCGCTGATTTTGATGGCGCTCATACCTTCAACTCCATGGTCATCGTGTGGTTGCAGTATATCCAATGTCAGCCATCCCATCGCAACGGATACGCCCGACACTGGTACAGCATCGCCCCCACCTGGTCCAGCCCGGCGCGGTTGGGTTCCCGCACGTCCAATCGGCGATCCAACGTTATGCCGGACAGACGGGCGAGCAAGCGGCATTCGCCCAGGAAGCCATTGACGGTCGCAGCCTCGCCGCCCAGGATCACGTAGTCCAGCCGGTCAACCCAGGGGAGCCATTGCCGTTCCAGCACCGTTGCTGCTTCGACATACAGGCGGTGGATTTGATTTTCGCGGACCCGTTGAAACCGTCGTTGGGAAGTGCCGCCGGCGTGGTGTTTGCCTTTCACGTACCGAGTGTCGGTCTTGGAAACGGCCAGCCGTTGCCCTTCGTAGATGGCGACGGCGTAGCGTCCCAGGCGCACCAAAGCGACGCCGACGGTGAACTGCCGTTCCAGAAAAGCCAGCAGCGGTCGGTCCACGATGCCGTCGCTTGCCTGGGCAGTATCTATGGGGAACGGAGGAACCAACGCCAGCCCGACATCGTCCACACGGAACGCCGCTATTCCGGTGGACGAGCGCAGTGCGCGGTCACTGCCACGCTCCAGGGCAGCGCGCCAGTCGGAATCGCGGCGTCCTCGGGTCAGAGCTGATCCGCTGGGCGCATGGCCGTCAGGAGTAGCTGGAAGATACAGCGTCTCCACCCGTGTTGCGGACTCGGCCAGGCCGTGAAGTTCGGCCAATAGCTGCTCGACACTGCGTGGCGACAGAGTTTGTCCGGCGCGCAAACCGGGGAGCATTTTCGTCTTTGGTTCCATGATGGCTTATGATAACTCATAGAATTGGAAGGCCAGGGTTGGGAAAAGGCTGCTGTATCACTGCCTGTAGGCAACGAATCTTGACGCTGTGCCGTGGGCAGGATATAGTTTGCCCATCACCAGCGCGGGGAGTTAACCATGCCTATTTACGAGTATGCTTGTCCGACTTGCGGTCACAAGTTTGAGAAACTTCAGTCGATGTCGGCCACCGGCGCCGACTGTCCACACTGCGAGCAGCCCGCCAAGCGCGCGATCTCGGTATTCGCCGCAGTCAGCAAGGGCGACGGCTTTGCCAGCGGCATGGCCGATCTGGGCGGCAGTCCCATGCCGATGCCAATGGGTGGCGGTTGCGGTGGGGCTTGCGGCTGCGGCCACTGAAGCAGCAGAGTTTCCGGCTAAGGAATCCGGGGGCGGGTGCGGACCTGCCCCTCAGTATTTAATCTCGAGTTGGCTGGGCGCTTACGGGTCCATCGTTCGATGGCGCGCGCCGGTAAGACCGCCAGCGTAGGTAAGCCAGCGTAGCGCCGCCCATCGACAGTAGCAGCAAAGCGCCCAACACGGAGGTGAGGGCGACGCGCATTGTCGCGTCGAACCAGAAACCGGTGGGGAACAAAATGAGCAGGTAATCGGTACGAGGATCCAGCATCCACAAATCGTTGGCGAAACTCAGGCGGTGGAACAGCAGGAAGAGTTGCTGAAAGCTGACCATCGCGGCTAGCCCAACACCCAACACGGCGACCAACGTCGCCCCGCCACCCCAAACCGCCAGCCGACATGCCGTCGGGAAGCGCCGCCCTCCATTCACACTGATGCCCAACGCTAACGTCCACAGGATCCAAAGCGCAGATCCCACAGCCACCCAATACGTTCCCCGGACCAGCCGCTTGACATCGTACATGTGATGGATTTCCCGTTGGTTGAACAAGTCCTGCTCGGAGCCGTATATGCGCGTTCTCACGGCCAGGGGTTCAGCCCCGGTGTTAAAGTAGCGTCGCAGTTGAACGCCAACGACCAGAAGGTCGGCGTCAGCAATTCCGGACCGCGTGGATACTTGATAACGATGAAACCCGTTTCGGTAGAGGCCGGGGTCGTTCACCGCCCACGCGACGGAACCGGCCACCAGGAACAGGACGACGGCAGGAACTGCCAAAATGATAGCCGTTTTGTGGATCCGTGGCGTTGCGTTTGTCAACCAAGTCGGTCGGCTCATGCTAACCAACGTAACATCCAACCAAATCGACGGCAATTCTCTGTGCTATATTGCTGGCGCCATGACTATCGAAAATACTGCCTACACCAATTCACCCGTACCCGAAGAACGCATCGGCGAGTTCCAATCATTGTTGGACATCGTGGCGCGCCTGCGGGGCCCGGGAGGCTGTCCGTGGGATGCTGAGCAAACCCACGAATCGTTGAAGCGGAACCTGCTGGAAGAATGTTATGAAACCCTGGAGGCCATCGACGCGGGGCAACCGATGGAGTTGGCGGAAGAACTGGGCGACATACTGGTGCAGGTTGCGTTTCACGCCGACATCGCACGGGTAGCCGGCGACTTCGACATCGCCGATGTGCTGACTGCCATCAACCGCAAGCTGATCCGTCGGCATCCCCACGTGTTCGCCGACGGCGCAACCTCCGGAGTCCAAGGAGGGATTGGCGCTCGACAAGTGGAACGAAACTGGGAGCAGTTGAAAGCTGAGGAACGGCGGCAGGCCGGCAAACCGGAACCGTCGCCCATGGACAGCGTGCCGGCGGCTTTGCCGGCCCTTACCGCAGCCCAATTGATCCAAGACAGGGCGGCGCGGTTCGGTTTCGACTGGGATGATGTCGGCGGCGTATTGGATAAGTTAGTTGAGGAAATCGGAGAGTTTCGCGCCGCCGCCACGCCCGAGGAGCGGGCTGACGAGTTCGGCGATGTCCTCTTTGCCATTGTGAATCTGGCCCGCTGGTCGGGGATACAAGCGGAGGACGCACTCCGGCAGGCCAACTCCAAGTTCCGCAACCGCTACCGGGCGATGGAAAAGTTGGCGGCGGAACGAGGTCAGGATTTCGCAGCGCTGACGCTGGACGACAAAGAAGCCTTGTGGCAGGAAGCCAAGCGGGTCAAGTAACCCAGTGGGTTATCGGTCGTCAGCGAACAATCCCACGCCCAGTAGTCCCGGCTCTATGAAGTAGATACCTCCGGCCAACAAGCCGGTGATGGCGCGGACGCTGTTCCAATCGGCGTGCGCCCCTCCGATGGGCAGCCGGCTCATGAAGGGCCGTCGAGGACGGTAGCGCTTGATCTTGCGGCGGGCTCCGCTTTGCCGCATCGCCTCAGCAATCGCGTCCTCAAATCCGCCCTGCCGGTCGATAAGCCCCAACTCCTGGGCCTCGCCCGCGGTGTACACCTCTCCGGTCGCCAGTTCGCGCACTTGTTCGTCGGTTAAGCGACGGCTGTCCGTTACCACTGACACGAACAGGTCGTACATCCGACCGATGAGTCCCTGGAACTTTTCGCCTTCCTCGTCAGTGGGCGTCCGCCAAAAACCGGTCATGTCTTTGAGGCGGCCGGCCTTGAACACCGAAAACTCAACGCCGATCTTGCCGAATAACTGCTGCAGGATGGGGCGCAGGTAGATGACGCCGATGGAACCTACCAGCGCGGCTCGCGATGCCATGATGGTGCCGGCGCCGCACGCAATGTAGAAGCCGCCCGAGGCGCCCAGCCCGCGCACGTAGGCCACCACCGGCTTTCTGCGGGCTACGCGGCGGACGTTCTCGTAGAGCAAGTCGCTGGCGGTCGCCGACCCACCCGGCGAGTCAATGTCCAGCACCAGCGCTCCAACCTTTCGGTTGTTCTCGATACGTTCCAGGAGCCGGGAATACTCCGGTTCGCGGATGGCTGTGCCGATGACGCCGTGCATTTCGATGACGGCGATGCCGGGGCGACGTTTGAAGAGGGGCATGATTGAGTACCTATAACATCCACTTGTGCGATAAATCAATTATACACGGGCACCCGATGACGCCACTCTCGGGTTTGACAGTGTTCGGCCAGCGGGTCTAGCATCGAATTGGCACCCAATCAGACGGGGAAGCATCATGGTGGTTACAAAGGCAAAGTTCGAGTGGTTCACGGCGTTCGCGGACTTGGAGGTGGAGTTTTCGCCCGGGATCAACGCGCTGATCGGTGCGAACGGGACGGGGAAAACGCACCTGATGAAAGCTTGCTATGCGGCGTGTGACGTTTCCAAAACCGGCGATAGCTTTGCGGAAAAGCTAATTCGAGTATTTCTCCCTTCGGGGCGCGATGCCTACCGATTGCTTCACCGAGGGTATGGGGGAAGCGGTAGTAAGCTCGAAGTCCACATTGAAACGATAAAATTGGATGCCTCCTTCGGGATTTTGGGACTACGCTCGACAATGGTGCCGGCCGAACTGGAGGACCGCGCGATCGAATCGGCGTACATTCCAGTAAAAGAGGTGCTGGCCAATGCACCCGGTTTTCTGTCCTTGTACAGGGCCCGGGAAATTCATTTCGAAGAAGTCTATGAAGATATTTTGCTCAATGTGTACCTTCCCGCACTGCGTCAGCCCATCGATGCGGCTCACCGTCGGATGCTTGATAGCTTGGAAAGCGTGATTGGCGGCAAAGTTACGGTTAGCGGCGAGGAGTTCTTTCTGAGCAACGAGCAGGGCGATCTGGAATTCAGCCTGCTCGCAGAAGGATGGCGCAAGCTCGGTTTGCTTTGGTTGCTGATACGGAACGGTATTTTACAAAAAGGCTCGGTGTTCTTCTGGGACGAGCCGGAAGCCAACCTGAATCCCAAGATGTTCCGGGTGGTTATCGATGTGCTGCTGGAGTTGCAGCGGGCTGGCGTGCAGGTCTTCTTCGCGACGCACGATTACGTCATCCTGAAAGAGTTGGACCTGCAGATGACGGACAAGGACCGCGTGGCGTTCCATTCGCTATATCGGGACGAGACCGGCGAAATCGCTTGCCATACAACCGGACGCTATCTAGACATCCACCCCAACGCCATTGACGAAGCATTCACCGAGCTGTACGACCGTGAGATAGAGCGTAGTTTCGGGGAGAAACTACGATGATCGTTTTTACGGAAGGTAACTTGCAGATCACCATCAATCACGAGATGAACGCGCGGAAGTTCGATGACCCAAGCCACGGGTTGAGCCACTGCATGAGGTCGGTCGATTTCGTGATTGAACTGGATGACTGCTACCAGTTCATTGAAATCAAGGACCCGCAAAATCCTAGCGCTCCAACTGGAACTGACACACGATATTCCCAAAGTCTTCTCAGCGGCGGTATAACTGAGGAGCTCAAGTACAAATACCGAGACTCATTTCTTTACGAGTGGGCGTCGGGGCGAGCGGGCAAACCAGTGGACTATATGGTGCTGATTGCCTTGGAGCAATTGGCGGAACCACAACTATCCACGGTAAGCGATATGCTGCAGCGTAACCTGCCGCTGCGCGGACCAGGATCTCAAACATGGCCTCGTCCCATAGTCAGAAGTTGCGGCGTCTTCAATATAGCTTCATGGAACCGGAACTTTCCCGATTACCCGGTCAGGCGACTGCCGTAGTGCCCGTTGCCGCCGGTGGTATCCCTGCGCTATGCTGGGCGCACACGAACTGTCCCAAGGAGCACTGCCATGCAATTCGGCCTTTTCATGATGCCCCTGCATCCGCCGCACCGTTCTTACGCCGATTCCTACGACCGCGACCTAGACCTGCTGCAAGAGGCCGACCGGCTGGGGTTTCACGAAGCCTGGATTGGCGAGCACCTCACCGAACGCTGGGAGAACGCACCCTTCCCCGACTTGCTCATAGCCAAAGCCTCGGCGCTAACCGAGAACATCCGCCTGGCCACCGGTGTCACGCTATTGCCGATCCACAACCCGGTGGAACTGGCTCACCGCATCGCCATGCTGGACCATTTGACCCGGGGCCGGCTGTATTGGGGGATCGGCCATCGGGCCATCCCTACCGACCTGCAATTGTTCGGAATGGATCCCAGCCAGGGCGATGACGTGCGCCGGCGGGCCGCCGAGGTTTTAGACATCGTGTTGAGCATCTGGGCGTCGGAAGGAAAGTTCACTTACCACGGGGAGTTTTTCAACATTGACGCTCCAGAGTTGGATCCGGTGCTGGAGCGCGGCCTGCACATGAAACCGCTGCAACAGCCCCATCCGCCCATCGGCGTGGCTGCCACGTCCATCGGCAGCAGCAGCATTCGTGTCGCTGGTCGTGAGGGATATATTCCCATGAGCAGCAGCAACCTGGCGCCCCAATACCTCAGCGACCACTGGACGACGGTGGAAGACGCGGCCGCCGAGGCTGGGCGAGAGGCGCACCGTTCCGATTGGCGCATCGGCCGAGACGTGTTCGTAGGGGAAACCCGCGAGGAGGCCAGGGAGCGGGCTTACGCCGTCCTGGGTCGCAACTACCTGCAACACCAGTTGCCCAATCGTCTGGGATCGGGGTTGATCCAGGCCACCAAGATTGACCCGAACATGAGCGACGACGAGTTGACCGTTGAATACATGATGGAGAACATCTGGATCGTGGGCGACCCGGACGAGTGCGCCCAGCGCATCCGAAAACTCTACGACGAAGTGGGCGGTTTCGGGCACATGCTGTGCATCACCCAGGATCCGGATGATCACCAATGGGAGATGGATTGCCTGCGCCTAATTGCCGAAGAAGTGGCCCCTCGCGTAAGCGATCTGACCGGAGAGTAGGCGTAAACTCACCGGGTTTCAACGTTGTCAGTAGGGGCGGGTATTGAACCCGCCCCTGGTTTTCCCTTCCGTTAGCGTTGGCCTGAATCTACTTGAAGGCCGGAAACACGTGCTTTCCGAACATCTCGATGGATTCCATCACCTTGTCGTGGGCTACCGTCTCGGTGGCCATCAAGAACTGGAGTTGGTCCACGCCGGTGGCTTCGTGCAGTTTGGCGGCTTTGATGCAGCTATCCGGGTCGCCAGCCACGATCACCCCACGCTCGGCCAGTGTGTCGGCGTCAAATTCTTCCCAGATCTTCTGGGCCAGGGCGGTACCGCCGGATAGATCTACGGAGCCATCGCCGCCACCGTCGCCATCAGCCGGCACGTCGACGTATCGCGAGAAGTTCTGCTCCAGGTGATCCGGTATGCCGCCCCACTGGTCCAGCAGGCGAGCATACACGTCCTTCTGGTCCTGGACGTAGGGACGTCCGGGGCCGAAGAAGGTTTTTAGGGAATCAGTGCAGAGTTGACGGGTGGCTGAGTTGTCGGGCCCGCACAGGCCGAATACGGAGCTGAGCCATTGGTCGTTCACGAACTGGCCTACCGGCTGTGCCTTTTTGACGTTCTCCCGGTAGGCCGCAATGTGCGGTTCCAGGACTGACGGGGCGCTGATGCCCAGGGCCATCACGCCGATGCCGCGCTGCGCCGCCAGCTCGTAGGTGGCGGGTTGCAGAGCCGCCACCCAGATTGGAGGGTGCGGTTTTTGGTAAGGCTTGGGCAACACCTGGCGCGGCGGCACGTTCCAGAACTTGCCTTCCCACTCGAAGTAGTCGGAATTCCAAATTTGGGGGATCATCTTCAAAGATTCTTCCCACATCTCACGGGTATTCCGGGGGTCGATGCCCATGCCGGTCTGCTCGTAGGCGGCGCTACGGCCAGTGCCCATGTCCACTCGTCCGTTGGTGAGGTGGTCAACCATTGCCACCCGCTCTGCCACGCGGACCGGGTGGTGGTAGGGCAGTATGACGACGCCGAACCCGAGGCGGATCCGCTTGGTCAGGCGGCTCAACGCGCCAAAAATGACCTCAGGACACGGTGACATACTGAACGTGGTGAGAAAGTGGTGCTCGACGAACCAGACGTAATCGAAGCCCATCTCGTCAGCCAGGCAGACCTGCTCAATGGTTTCCTCGATGACGGCGTGGTCGTCCAGTTCGGGGCGCTGCATTTCATAAGCAAGGCCGAATTTCATGGTTACTCCTTCAATGTCGGTTGCGACTGGATAAACCGAAGCATGGATATGGTAAGCCCGATCGCAATTTCTACCACCTGTTTGCTCGACAGCGCATCAGCCGCCCCGGTTAACTTCGACACCGGCCAATTTCTCAACAAAGTGGAGAATCGCTGAGTGGTCGGCTTCCTGTTCGCCATCGTTGATCAGCGACCCCAACATCTGCTGCACCAGGGCCGTTACCGGCAGGGGTACGTTCAGCTCGCCGGCAGTCTGCAACACGTTGCGCAGGTCTTTTTGATGCAGGCGGATGCGGAAGCCGGCACGGAAGTTGCGGTCCAGCATCATCGGGCCTTTGGCTTCCATCACCGCGCTGCCGGCCAGGCCGCCGCGAATGGCGTTGAACACTCGCTCGGGGTCAACGCCGGCCTTTTGCGCCAGGACCAAAGCCTCGCTGAGCGCCTCGATGTTGGCGGCAACGATAATCTGGTTCGCCAACTTGGTTATGTTGCCCGCGCCGACATCGCCGGTGAGGACGACGTTGCCGCCCATCACCTGAAGCAATTCCTCGCACTGGTCGAAAACGGACTGTTCACCGCCCACCATAATGGCCAAAGTTCCCGCGATTGCTCCCGGTTCGCCGCCACTCACTGGCGCGTCCAGGAATTCCACGCCCTTGTCGGCGCAGGCTGCGCCGATCTTCTGGGACATTGATGGTGCAATGCTGCTCATGTCAATGATGACCGAACCGGATTGCGCTCCTTCCAACACGCCGTCCGGCCCCAGGATTGCCCGTTCCGAATCGGCCGAGTCGGGCAGCATGGTAATGGTGCGACCATTGCCGTCCGCGGCACCCGCCGACGAAGATGCTGCTGTAGCTCCCTCGGTAGCAAGTTCCTCCACCGGTTCGCCCACGATGTCATAGACGGTCAACTCGTAACCCGCTGTCATCAGATTGCGCGCCATGGGCTTGCCCATGATGCCCAATCCAACGAAGCCAATCCGCTCTGCCATGATATTTCCTCCCTGGCCCGCCCGCGTGGTCGCGGGCTTGCCGGTGTTTACGTGCTGCCGAGCATTATACCCGCTACGCCCCGCCAACTGAGGCCGTGAAATTCACCGTAGTATCAGCGCCGAGTCGACTGCTGCGAACTCGTCGCCAATCCCCGTCTCCGAAACGTTACGCAGTATGGTGGTAGTTACCGATGGGTTTCGCGACAGGCCGGTCAACAGTCGGATTTCAGTGTCAGCTGCCACGCCGGAATCGAGCAACACGCCGGCGGCGTCCCGCCATGTTCCGGCATCGTCCGAACCCAGTACGACTGTGGCGCGTCCCGCCGCCACGGTCTGCGACACCTTGCGAATGTGCGCTACCGAGGCACACACCGCTTCCAATGGTGGAACACACGCTTGCTCCAGCGCGAGCCGGTAAAAGCCCGGGGCCGGGATGACCGATACCGCCGGGACGGCTTTGTCCAACATGCTCAGCAAGCCAGCCGCAGATTCTGGAGGGTCGCCCAAGGTGACCACCATCGACCAAAGCCCGGCTCGAATATCCCGCACCAGTCGATTGATAAGTTCCTCTCTGTTGTCCGCTCTCAACGGCAATTCGACCGCACGAATCCAGGGGCGGGCGACAGCGAGCGCCGCGGGCGAGCCGATGACGTAATCGGCGTTGCCGAGCAATTCTCGCGTGCGAAGCGGCACGGTCTCCCGTTGGCCTGGGCCCAACCCGGCCACCGTTACCGCCCGTTCCGCCGACCGGAACGCCGCGACGTACTTTCGGGTTTCCACCACCTGCCGGGCATGATTGCCCTCGTGTCCCGACACCCGTTCAATCAAGTCGAGCAAAGACAATGCCGGGAAGTCATTTTCCGGGTTGTACGGTGTCGCCGGCAGGTTCAACTGCGCCTCGGACAGAGCCCCAATCAAAGATCTAAACCGCTGGTAATTGGCCTCAAGTCGGGCTATGTCATTGGCGATGCGGTCGTCGCGCCCGTCAAACGCCGGCAGCATCTCCCGTTCGCCGGAGGCGATTTGCTCCAACGCTTCAACGAAGTTTTCGGTGAGCAGGTGTTGCATCACCTCCCAGATCGACCAGCGGGAGCCCAAGAACGCTTCCGCCTCTCCCAAACCGGCGAGGGCATCCAGGAGCGCGGCATGGCCGTCATCCAGACGGCGCAAAGTGCGTTGTTGCCGTTCGGATACCGACAGCGGAGCAGAGCCGTCCTCGGCGGGCAAATCGTGTGAGACCATGGCATCACCTCTTGGCGACAGGTTAGCTGGCTGGGGCGCCATTATTGCACATCAATCCCCGTCTCCATTTTTGTTTTCCAGGTGAAAGACGGCGTTCGAGCGGCTGCGCCAAAGTTCACGTGCGGAACCAGCCGTGCAAGCCATTTCGGACCAGCCTACGTGGGCACTGAACGTCGGGAAAACCACATCGCATTGCCGTGCAACGCCGTTCGTTCATGCTTTGGCTTTATTGACTCCGGCTTTCGCCGGAGTGACGGATAGTTCGCGATTGCACGTGCCGTGCTAAAATCCGGGCATGATTGCTACCCAGGTTGGTCAGCGGGTCGGCGAAGTGATGGTTTCGCACACCCAAAGGATCGAGGCACAGTGTTACCGGCTGCACGCCGCGCCGCCGTTGGGAACACTGGTGCGAGTCGGCGCGCCGCCGGTTTATGCTGTTGTCCGAGAAATTTGGCACGAGCCATTGGACCCCACGCGCCCGCTGGCTCCTCGTGGCGCAGGTTTGGAGTCTGAAGACGAGATCTATGCTGCTAACCCCCAGTTGAGCGCCATGCTGACCACGCGGTTCGCGGCTATGGTAGTGGGCTGCCGGGACGGTTCAAACATGCGGTACGGGTTGCCAGACCAGCCGCCGAACCTGCACGCTTTCGTGTTCCGGTGCGACGAAAACGACCTGGCTGCTTTTGCGGCCCATATGAGTTGGCTGCGGTTATTGCTTGCCGACCGCTCGCCCGCCGCCGACGCTACAGTGATCGCGTTTTTGATCCAGGCGGCCAGCGCAGTCGGAGACCGTCGGGGGTTTCTGCTTCGGGCCGGCCGTTACCTGGCCACCGAATTGTCCGGCGAGCCTCTGCGCCTGCAAGCATTGTTGCGCGAGTTGGCCTGATGACGCTCAACGGCGGAACAGGCGGCGCATACTTCGCCGGACACGGGCGCCGGCTTGGAATGGTGGTCGGAGGCTCCCTGTCCGGGGGGTTGGACGTGCGTTTGGACGGTGTCGGAGGGGCGTCTCTAGAGGATGTGGCCGTGGGTTCGTTCGTCACGATACAGGGCCGAAGGCAGCGTTATTTTGCAGTGGTGACCGATCTGGAGTTGCGTGCCGTGGACGACAGCGTGCGCCATTTCCCGCCGGATCCGGCGGAGACTCCCGCAAACTCCTTCGTTGCCGAGGTGATGGCCGGCACAGTGGCCTATGGACAATTGTCGGTCATGCCCACCATGACGTCCAACCTGGATAGCAACGGCGTCAACACGGCGGAACAGACGAAGACCATCCCAGAGCATTTCGCGCCGGTGTTCGCAGCGTCGCAGGCGGACATCGACGCGGTGTTCAATGTGCAAAACCACGCCTTCGCGCTGGGTTCACCACAAGGAATGGAAACGGCATCGGTACGAATGGACCTGAGGACGCTGGCCAGCCGGTCGGTGGGCGTGTTCGGCGCCTCAGGGTCGGGTAAAACCTTCCTGGCCCGGATGTTGCTGGCCGGGTTGGTAAAGCAGGGGCAGACCGTGTCACTCGTTTTCGACATGGAGAGCGAATACGGATGGCAGGGCCAGGACAACGACCGAAGGCGGCAGGTCAAGGGGTTGAAGCAGCTCTTCCCCAGCCGGGTGGTGACCTTCACGCTGGACGAAGACAGCAGCCGGCGACGGGGCGCCAGCCCCGATGGCGTGGTGCGGATTGGCTTCGACGAAGTGGAGCCGACCGACATCGAGGTCCTGCGGGATTCATTGCAGTTGTCCGAGGTCGCCGCGTCGGCGGCGTGGAACCTCAAGCAGCGTTTTGGCAACGGTTGGCTGAAGGAGTTCACGGGCCAAAGTGGAGCCGACCTGAGAGATTTGGCCGTCGAGATCGGGGTGAATCAGGCCGCGTTGGGGGCGTTGCACAACCGTCTGTCCCGTTGGAGTCGCTTCGGGTTCCTGGCCGAGCAGGGCGAGGGCAGCGGCAGCGCCGGCGGGATCATCGAGCATTTACAGCGGGGCAACCACGTGGTGCTGGAGTTCGGGCAGTACGGACGCGACACGTCCGCCTACGTGTTGGTGAGCAATCTGCTCACCCGGAGAATTCACGAGACATGGGTGCGACGCAAGGAAGCGGCCGACGGCGGCCAGGGGGAGGAACCGCGCCCGTTAGTGATATTCGTAGAAGAAGCGCACAAGTTCCTCACCCCCGAGATCGCTTCGCGGACCATCTTCGGCTCCATTGCCAGGGAACTGCGGAAGTACAACGTCACGCTCATGATTGTTGACCAGCGCCCCAGCGGCATCGATTCCGAGGTGATGAGCCAACTGGGAACGCGGCTGTCGTGCGCGCTGAACGACGACCGGGACATTAACGCCGTGTTGATGGGAGCAAGGGACGCCGGTCAGCTTCGCAACGTGTTATCCCGGTTGGACAGCAAGCAGCAGGCGCTGGTTTTCGGCCACGCCGTGCCCATGCCAGTGGTGGTGCGGCCGCGGGACTACGACGAAACGTTCTACGCTGACATGACGATTCCTGCCGGCGCGGTGAACGCCACCGTGCTGACCGAAACCGAAACTGAACGGATGCAACGCGAGATTGACGAACTGTTCCCGCCAGAGTGAGGGATCGAGGCTATCGCGCTGCGCTGGCAATGACTGGGGAGAGTGCTTGCATGAAAGTCGTTGAGACTTGCGCGGAGATGGCGGCGTTGTGCCGGGCGGTGGAGCGTCCGTTGGGTTTGGTGCCGACCATGGGAGCGCTGCACGAAGGTCATCTGTCGCTGGCGCGGCAGGCGCGCGCGGACAATGTGACGATGGCGGCGTCCATATTCGTTAATCCGACGCAGTTCGGACCCAATGAGGATTTCGCTCGATATCCCCGCAGCTTCGAAAGGGATTTGGAATTGCTGGCGGCGCAGGGAACCGACTTGGTATTCGCGCCGCCGCCGTCGGAGGTGTATCCCGAAGGATTTGATACTTGGATTGAACCGGGCGCGGTGGCCGAAGGGATGGAGGGCGCGGCTCGTCCTGGCCACTTTCGGGGCGTGGCCACTGTGGTCGCCAAGTTGTTCACCATCATCAGACCTGACCGGGGCTATTTCGGCCAGAAGGACGGTCAACAGGTGGCGGTAATCCGCAAGATGAACGACGACCTGAACCTGGGAGTGGAAGTGGTCACAATGCCCACCATCCGTGAGCCCGACGGCCTGGCGCTCAGCAGTCGTAACGCTTACTTGACGGAAGAGGAACGGCAGGCGGCGCCGGTGGTGTACCGTGCGCTATGCGCCGCAGAGGACGTCTGGCGTCGGGGCGAAAGAGACGCGGGACGGATCCGGAGAACCGCCCTCAACATCCTGGAACGAGAGACCCTGGTGGATGCAGTGGATTACGTCAGCCTCGTTGATGCCGATAGCATGAGACCAATCGAGGCCGTGCAACGCGGCAGACGAGTGATGATTGCGACGGCGGTGCGGCTGGGTTCGGTGCGGCTGATCGACAACGTGATAATATCCACTTACGACCACTAGGCGCACTCGACTTCTTCCAAGGGAGGACACAATGCCGGAAATAATCAAAGCTAGTGAGCGGAACATCGACAGCGTCTTTTGTAACGACCACCTGTTTGAAATACCCGTTTTCCAACGTCCCTATGCTTGGACTAAGGACCAGGTCGACGATCTGCTGGACGACTTGCTGTTTGCAATGCGCAGGGACGAGGATGAACCTTACTTCTTGGGCAACATCGTGCTAATCAAGAGTAATGATCCGAATAGCAAGGTGGTTGATGGCCAACAGCGCTTAACCACGCTGACGATGCTGCTCTGTGTGCTGCGTGAATTAGAAGAAGACGGCAATGTGAAATCCGAGCTGGATGCGTACATTCGCCAACCGGGGGTATTCTTGCTGGGAGGGCGGAAGTAGGGCGTCTTGAGTTACGGCGACAGGATCAGGTTTTCTTTTACGACAATGTTCAGACAAACGGGGGCGTCTCCAACCTGATAGCGAACACGCCACGCCATGCGATAGATAGCCAAGAGCGTATTATCGAGAACGTCGAGCGTGTACACGAAGAACTGTTGAGGCTTGATGCGCAAGAACGCCAACGTTTGGCCGCGTTCATCATCAACCATTGCTACTTGGTTGTCGTGTCAACGTCGGACATGACCTCTGCTTCCCGAATTTTCTCGGTTATGAATACTCGGGGTCTCGACCTATCGCCTACGGACACTTTGAAAGCGGAAATCATAGACAACATCGTCGGTGCCGAACAGCAGGAGACATATGGTTCCAAATGGGAAGACATCGAACAGGAACTGGGGCGAGAGCGCTTTGGCACGCTTTTTGCCCATTTGAGGTCGATTTACGCCAAAGCCAAGCAGCGCCGTGGTTTAGAGGAGGTATTCAGACAGCACGTGTTCAGCCGTCATCCTCCCATGGAATTCATTGATGATGTGCTGGATCAGTACGACGACGTATATCAACGAGTGCTCGGGGTAACCAGCGGTGGGAGTGAGATCGTCCAACAGGAGATCGATGACCATCTTCGGCACTTGCGTCGTTTGGACAATGTCGATTGGATACCTCCAGCGATGGCGTTTTTCCATCGCAATGCGCACAGCTCGGAATCACTGGCCAGATTTGCCAAGGACTTGGAACGCTTGGCCTATGGGTTGTTCATTCGGCGGGCCAACATTAACGAACGAATCAACCGCTATGCGGAGATACTCAGAGCGGTTGAGCAGGCAGGCCCAACCTGGGAAGGTGAAGGGCCGCTTCAACTACGGACCGAAGAAAAGGCCGAAATCCTGCGGATACTGGGCGGTCCAATATATTCGTTACCGCGCGTTCCGTTGCCTTTGCTATGGCGGCTAAATGGTTTGGTGACCGACCCTGATACGAGGGTGAATATTCAAGCCCCGACGATATCAATCGAGCACGTTTTACCGCAAAGCCCGACGGAGTGCTCCCAATGGCGCAAGTGGTTCTCTGACGATCAAAGGGAATATTGGACGCACAGGTTGGCTAATCTGGTCCTCTTGTCCTTTCGCAAAAACACTAGAGCGTCAAATTGGGAATTCGACCGTAAGAAGAGCGAGTATTTTCAGCGCGACGGAGCTGTACCTTTTGCCCTAACTACGCAAGTCGTGGCAGAAGAGAAATGGACGCCGACAGTTTTGGAGAGACGGCAGATCGATTTGATTGGTAAACTGAAGGAGGAATGGCGGCTCGCATAAATAAAACCAGCGGTGAGAGAATAGTCGGCTACATTGGCACCAGGCTTTATACCGGGGCGCTAACGTGCGCCGGTGTAGTCCTCACAAACCGCATATCACCGCCCTACGACCGCGTCAACTCCCGCACCGTTTCAGTGAGCGCCGGTATGATGGTCTCCCAGTTGCCGACTACGCCGTAGCGGGCTTCTTTGAAAATGTTGGCGTCGGCGTCGCGATTGATGGCTACGATAGCCTTGGAACCGCTGCAGCCGGCCATGTGCTGGCTGGCTCCGGAGATGGCTACGGTGATGTACAGGTCAGGGGTGATGGTCTTGCCGGTGAGGCCCACCTGGTAGTTGGCCGGCACCCATCCCGAGTCCACGGCGGCCCGAGATGCGCCCACTGCGCCACCCAGCAGGCCGGCCAGTTCTTCCAATTGGGAGAAGGGTTCGGGGCCGCCCAGTCCGCGCCCACCGGACACCACGATACGGGCGTCCTCCAGCTTGATCCCCTCGGCCTCTTCCTTCACCACGTCCACCACGCGGGTCTTGGCCATGGACGCATCAATGTCCACCGGGAAGGCCACCACCTGCCCGCTGCGGGAGGCGTCGGCGTCCAGCGGTTCGTAGGTCTTGGGTCGGACGGCGGCAATCTGCGGGGTCTGCGTGCAGCTGACCACAGCGATGGCGCTACCGCCGTACACCGGACGGTTGGCCAGCAGCCGGCCGGTACCAGCGTCGGCGGACACTTCCAGGCAGTCCTGGGCCAGGCCCACACCGAGGCGGAAGGCCAACCGGGGCGCCAATTCGCGGCCCTCGTTGTTGCGGGCGATGAGGATGATGCCGGGGTTGGCATCGGCGGCCAGGGCCTGCATCGCAAACAGATAGAGGTCGGGGTGATAGTCGGCCAGGGCCGGATTGGTGACGGCATAGGCTCGATCCGCGCCGTGAGCGATGGCCTGTTGCGGAGCGTCGCCAGCGTCTGCCCCGATGATGCCGATGGCCAGTTCCTGGCCCAGGGTGTCAGCCAGGGTGCGGCCGGCCGCGAGTAGTTCATGGGCGGTGGAGGCGAGTTGGCCGTCCGGAGCGTCGCCGAAAACTAGGATGCCAGTTGCGTCTGCCATTGCAGTTTGTCTCCGTGGGTGGTGTGAGGATAGGTTAGGACTGCCAGTTTATTCTGACGCAAAGCCGCAGAGACGCAAAACCCGGATGAACTTCGGAACGTCAACAGAGGCTAGATAAGGCGGTCCTCGCGCAGTTTCAAGGCGAGTTTGCGGGCGGCGTCAGCGGCGTCGTCGCCTTCAATAATCTCGCAATCCTGTTCGCGCTGAGGGACGAACAGATCGTGAAGGGTCACGCGCGGGGCCATTTGGCCTTCGTCCAAATCCAGGTCGCCGGTGGTCCAGACGGTGGGGCGCTTGCGAGTGGCCGCCATGATGCCCCGCAACGTGGGATAGCGGGGCTGGCCCAACTCGTTGCTCACAGTTACCAGGGCAGGCAGGTCAGCCTCGACGACTTCGTAGCCGTCCGGCGCCAACCGCTCCACGACCACCTTGCTGTCCTGCACGTCCACCTTTTTGCCCAGGGTGATGCAGGCCATGCCCAGCGTCTCGGCGACGCCCAGGGGCACCTGCGCGTTGTCCCAATCGGAAGCCTGGCGGCCACAGATGATGAGGTCGAAGCCGCCCAGTTTGTTGATGGCGGCGGTGAGCAACTGGACGGTGAAGAAGGAATCCACCGAGTTGGCAAAGGCGTCGTCCTGCAGCAGGACCAGCTCGTCGGCGCCCATGGACAGGGGCTTTTTCATCACGTCCAGGGCAAAAGTGGTGCCGGAGGAGATGACGGTGATATTGGCGCCCTGGGCGTCCTTGATTTGCAGGGCGGCCTCCACGGCGTTCTCGTCGAACCCGTTGACCACGGGGGGGATATTGGGCGGCGGCACCACCCGTTGGGCATCGGGGTCGATGCGGAAAGCGGCGGCGGGCATTTCGGGGTCAACGACCTGCTTGGCCAGCACGCAAATGTTCACGGGCATCAGGAATTTACTCCCATGTTGCAAAGGGGGATGAGGCCATGTGAAAGTTATCACTAGCCTATGGCAGTGTCAAACGAAGCCAAGTCGTCATTGCGAGCGCAGCGTGGCAATCTCTTTCCGTGGACTGGATTCGGCTCGAGATTGCCACGTCGCTGCGCTCCTCGCAATAACAGGTGAGAGATTGCGTCAGATTTCGCGGAAAACCGGCTCCGGCTCTTCGATGTAGAAGTTGTTGGCCCAGAGATCGTCGATGATGGCCTGGTCGCCCTCGGTGATGGGGGGTGTTTCCACGGCGTCGGAGTACTCTTTCAGCTCTTCGAGTGTGGTGAAATTGGGCAGGACGGCGGTGATGGTCGGCTGGTGCAGTACGAACTGAATGGCGGCCTGGCTCATGGTGCGCCCGACCTCCTCGCCGGCCAGGAACTTGACCTGCTCTACCTTGACCAGCGCTTCGCTGAGCCACTGGTGGCGGCGGTAGGAGCGATGATCGTTTTCGTCGAATTCGGGCGGCGCGTCGTAGCGTCCGGTCAGCGCTTCGGAGGCGTGGGAACGCGGGACAGCAACCCAACCTGCTGTTTTTCGGCAATAGGGAAGAAGTCTTTAGCCGGGTCCTGCTCCAGGATGCTGTAGATGACTTGGCAACTGTCAACGTGGCGCTCTTTCATGCTGGCCTCGCCCTCTTCAAACCAGCCGATGTCCGGGCCAAGGGCGGAGCCGTAATAGCGAATTTTGCCATCGTGCTTCAGGGCTTCCAGCGCCTCAAACACGTCGTCATTTTCAATGGCCTCAATGCGGGGGTTGTGGAGCTGGTACAGGTCGATGTAGTCGGTATTGAGTCGACGCAGGGACTGCTCGCAGGCGAATCGGATGAAGTCCGGTTCAAATTTCTGCGGGCGTTCCTGGTGGCCGACGCGCGGCGTGGTCTGGTCGTAGATGTCGTAGCCGAACTTGGTGGCAATGATCATTTCATGGCGTCGGTGTCCCATGAACTTGGCGAGAACCTCCTCGCCGTAGCCGTCGCCGTAGGTGTCTGCGGTATCGAAGAAGTTGATGCCCAATTCCAGGGCTTCCTCCAGCAGCTGGCGTCGGGTTTCCTCGGGGATGCGGCCCCACCAGTTGGTGGCCACGGTCCAGACGCCGAAGCCCACTTCGGAGAGCAAAAGGTCGGTGCGGGGGAGTTGGCGGTACTTCATGGTGTCCTCATCCTTGTGTGGCGTCGCTGAGCCAGCGGCTCATACCTTCGATGAAATCATCCCTTACCTGGCTGGACGCGCCGCAAAACTCTTCAATCAACTGTTCTTAAAGGCTTGCGGATCGCGGCCTGATGGAACTTCATAAGTGTCGATGGCGTCGCAGGCGACGGTCATATCCCGGCCGGCGCTGAACCGGCGGTTGACCGGCATCCCCAGCGGTTCGGCGCTGCTGGGCCAGGTAGCATCCACGGTCATCCAACCCTTACCAGTTTCCAACCTGATGTAGGTGTGAACGTCCGGCACCGGCTCTGCGGACACCAGCGCCCGCAGTTCCGGCGGGAAGTGCCCGGTGTTGTCTTGCGTAAAGCGGTGGGTACACATAAAAACGCGGGAATCCATGCCCAGCTCGCGGAAGACCCGATCCAGCACGTAATGTTTCCCGGAGCAGGTGCCGCGCCATTCGTTGATGATGGCCTCGGGCCGCCGGACTGGCGCGCTGGTAGGGCGTATCCCTGACCAGGGCGAATGCAGTCGCCGCCGTGAGCGGTTCATCCGCGGCGATGAGATTGCGCCGGCGGCTTTGTTGTTCCAGCAGAGTGAGGAGGGAGGGCATGGTTAGACCAATTAGATGGCGGATGCGGCGACGGGAAAGACCTCGCGAACTTGCCTTGCAAGCACTGCCGCAGTGTCGGTGTCCTCAGCAGTGTAGCCGAATATGCCAGTGTGGGATGGGTCGTGGCTCTCACCCAAGGTAATAATTTGAATGTCCAAGTTCAAATCGGTTTTGCACGCGGCAGTGGCAACACCGACGTTGAAGACTGCGAATGCTGCGGTGTGCCTGACGCGAAAGCCTTTATCGGTCAGAGCCTGGTGAACTCCGGCGATTTGGCATTGGCGGTCGGAATCGTGAAAATACTCCAGCCAGTTGGTAGATAAAGACTCTTCTCCAGGTCGGAGCCGGAAGGCATTTTCTTGTGGCACCCCGTTGGCCAAATCACGTGCCCGGCAGTAGCGGGCTACATGGTGATGCCCTAATAGCCGTCCTTGTTGAGCAGGAGCTAGCGGCATTTAAGCAGTCCTTCTGCGGCCAGTTTTCTCACAATCGTTTTATTGGTCGTAGTTCTTCTACTGCGGTGGATGTTGACAAATTTACCATCGCGGCTGGTAGCGGTGAACATAACTTTGTCGCTATCCATAAACCATAAAGCGGCGTTCCTTTTGTCTTCAAACCGCAACCCGGCGCAAAGCCAGCCCTCCTGCGAACAAGTCAGGTCAATCTCTCCTTCGGTTTCCACCGCGCCGAAGAAGGCTAGGAAACCCCGGGCGCTTTCCAGGGTCAGCGGAACGTCGCCGTCATCCAGGTCCTCGTCGGAGGCAAAGTAGACCAGACGGTCGGCCAGGTCAGGCTGGCCCCAGCCGCGCAGTACACCGCACACCTCGGCGACGGAGCCGAGGCCGGCGAGGGCGTCCGGGGGGAGGGGGCGTTGCATAGTGAGCACTTCCCAGCGGATGGTACGATTAGTCGCTAGACATCAGATGTATCGGTCAACAGAATATCCTACATGGGTAACAATGGCAAACACATATTCGGTAGCAATGTTCGGCGATTCCGCGAAGTTCTTGGTATGACGCAAGAAAATCTCGCTGAGGCCGCGGGGTTGGACAGGTCATACATCGGCGGCGTTGAACGCGGCGAGCGCAACCCTACTCTGATAGCGATTTTGCAGTTGGCTAGGGCTTTGATGACCGCGCCCGCGAGGTTATTCGAAGGTATTGGAGAGGATGCTAGTCCTTCGGATACTCCGGCCAGGGTGACCGCAATTAATATATCGGGCGGGCTGGAAATCAGATTTCGGTATGATAGGCACGATGCAAAATATTTTCTACCGCAAGCAACGGTGGTAGAGTTCAACAGAGTGTTAAACGTGCTCAAAGGTGGTCTTGCGTCTGTTAACAGCCGGGCGGATACGGTAGGATCTACGTTCCTCAACGCGATCCAAATTTGGCCTGATGCCAACCCTTCTGATTTGTGGACATTCTTGGTCAATCGTACATACTGCGACCATTCAAACCACCCCGAGGCTAATAGGCGCCTCAACTTGGAACAGAGTTGGAAACGGACTAGCGGCTGGGCGTTAGAACGGGTCTTGGTAGCGCATTATGCGGCATTCCTTATGCAGAACGGAGTTGCCATTACGATAAGCAATAGAGCGGAAAAGTCCGCGCTGTTGGGTGGCATTCATGACCCGCGCATTGTCCCGGATAAAGCAGACGTTTTGATTTCGTATGATGCCCATGGTGAGAAACAACTGCTGGGTGTAATACACGTGAGGGCTAGCATCGCGGAAAGGCGTACCGACGACGTTCCAATGAGTCAGGCTTTGATTGATGCAGGATATCTCTCAGTATTCTGGACGATGGATGTTAAGAGCTTCCCTTCAGAACGCCCCGTCAATCGCGGTGAATTTGGCGAGGTTACAGAGGAGCAGGTAAGCGAAAAACGGCGAGATTTTGAGGAGCACGGGCATTTTTCCGCCTGCTTTTCATACAACAGGAATACCGTGCCAACATCAACGGATGGCAACGCGGCGGCCAGGATATTCGCTTGCGATTTCACAAATCCAGATGACCTATTTTCGCGGTTTCTGATCGATGCCTTGCGGTTACGATTGGACCCATAGGGTGCAGCAAGTCTGCTTGGAGGCTGGCATCAGACAGGCGGCGTCTCGACTCCGCCACCTGTTCCGGATCAATCTCAAACCCGATGTAAGTGCATCCCAATTGCAACGCCGCCAGCCCCGTTGACCCGGAACCGGAGAAGGGATCCAGCACAACCACTTCGCTGCCCTGTTGTCCATAGGCTTCGATGCAACGCCTGGGCAATTCTACTGGGAACCGTGAGCGATGCTGCAGGCCGGGGATATTTTCATTTGCGAACTCCCAGACGCTGGACACCGGCGGACTGGTGCGGAATAAATGACGTTCGTGACGGGCCAGCAGGTAGATGGACTCATGTTTGCGGTGTGGTCGACGGCAGCGTCCTTCCGGCATGGGGTTCTTCTTGGCCCAGATTACTTCGCCGCGATACAGATACCCCGATTCGGCGAGGGCGATTAGCAAGCGTTGGGGCAGCATTAATAGGTTTCCGTACTGCAACCAGCCGGTAGTTTTGTCAACAAACGCCTTGCGCTTGAAACGAGGCTTGGTGTAGGCCGCGTTATCCGGCTTGAACCCGTTGCGATCTGCCCCGAGGGAGCTGTACTTGTAATCTTTGGCGCCCCAATTCACCGGGGTGTTGTAGGCATCCCCCAAGTTGAGCCAAACGATACCGTGCATCTTCAGCTTGGGCAGCAGAGCGTCGAACACCGTTCCCAGGAAAGCGATGTAGTCCCTGGGGTCTTCTTCCGTCCCGTTGAGCAAGGACTCTCGCTGTCCCCAATAGGGCGGACTGGTTACCACGACATCAATGCTGGCGTCCGGCAGTCTCGGGATTAGCTCCAGGCAATCGCCCTCAAAAACGGCGGTCTCCGATACGGAGATCCGCTTCGGTAGCGTAGAAACCATATTTAGTTTCCCAAATGCAACATGATCACATCGCCCCGGTAGGGTAATTGATCAATCCATTGCAATAGTGCTGCTCGCTCTGTTGCGCCCAATCGGTTGTTGACCGCCCAGCCGTCGGCGCGTCTTAGCAACACGTCACGCTCGAATTCGTAAAACGCATTGCCTTCCCAACCATCACCCCAGCCGGGTTCATAGTCGAATGGGTCGGACTCGGTTCCCACGTCCGGGTCAGCCATCAGGTCTTGCAAGAACCCGTACACCGGCTGTCCGGGCCGCTCTAGGTACTCGATACTGACCACCCCAACATCCAAGCCCATTGCGTTCACCATCCGAAAATCGGGATAGCTATGGTTTATCGGACCCGGACGCTGCCCGTCAACGGCCTGCTGTCATCAATTCTGGATTCCAGCTTTCGCCGGGATGACGTGGGTAATCACGCCGGCACCAGGCCCAGGCTGCCGCGGACGGCTTCCACCAGTTCGTTGAAGCGGGCGTCGTCCACCACTGGCCTGGCGTCGCCCAGGCGCACGGTGGGGATAACGTCCACCCAGGACTTGCAGCCGCCGTACTCGGGGATGAAGGCAACCGTGGTGGGATTCTCCATCTCATACACCCGGAGCAGCATGATGGTCAGCGGCACCATGGGCTTCCAGTGCAGGCGGGACTGGGCGTAGGTGTCGGTCCAGATGTGGTGCGGAGCCAGGTCTTCCACCTTGCCCTGCTGGTCGATTTCAATCAGCTCGTGGACGCGGGCCCAGTGGGTGAAGGTCACGGCGTCTTTATCGTCCGGGTCATGGGCCAGCAGCTGCCGCAGCGCGGACTGGTGGCTGTCCTTCAGCAGGTCTTCCTTCTGGTGCAGGTACGTGGGGTAGAGCAGGAACTCGGGATGCACCACGCGGAAGTCCTTGCTCTCCTCGTGGATGCCGCCCTTGCGCAGCATCATAATCTGGTCGCCGTCGGCCAGCGCTTTGACGGTGATGGCCCATTCTTTCAGGGCCAGCTGGCAGGTTGCGGGAGTGGTCATGGCGTCAACCTCCGGGGGTTCGTTTGGCATGGATGCACAGGATGGACCGGGATTTACTTACTGCGGTTGCAGAACTCGCCGTAGTCGGGCACGTCTTCGCCCAGGACGTACAGCCAGTAGTAGGTGCCAGTGTCGCCCATGTACTTGAACTGCTTGCGCACGTCTTTGAGCACGCCGTAAAAGTCGCCGTGAGCGCGAAGGTAGTTGCGGATGTCCCCGCCGTATTCTTCCTCCAGCTCGATGAGGCGTTGGGCGTTGTGGACGGTGGCGACAATCTTCCGACGGTTGCGGATGATGCGGGTGTCAGCGGCCAACGTGTCGATTGCCGATTCGTCCATAGCGGCGACTTTGACAACGTCGAACCCCTGGAAGCCGGCCTGAAAGCCGGACCACTTGGTGGTCACCACCTTCCACGACATGCCACTTTGGAACACAGCCTTGGTCATCACTTCCAGATAGTCGTTCAGGCCCTGGGGCACGATTTGCGGCGGGGCATCCGGATGCTGTCGTTCCTGTTGCGTGGTCATTGCGTTGGTCTCCTCGCTGGCAGGGGCGACTCGCGCATCGCCCCTACGGGTTGGTTGAGCCGGGCGCAGTGGGCGCGTCGAGACGGAGCAGGCGGCTCAGGTTGGCGGTAGTGACTTCCGCCACTTCCTCAACGGAAATGCCCTTAACCGTGGCAAGGCACTGGGCGACATCGGCGAGATGGCGCGGCTCCGTCCAGTTGTGGCGGTACTTTTTGAAGGGTTGCGGGTAGGCGTCGGTTTCCAAGACGATGTTCTCCAGGGGGATGTGGCGCGCGACCTCCCGGAGTTCGGGCAGGCGGGTCAGGGGCCGAGCCAGCGAAATGAAAAAACCGCAGTCGATGGCCTCCCGTGCCGTTTCCGCGTCGCCCTGGAAATAGTGCATCGCGCCGCCCACCAGCCCGGCGTTCTCCTCCCGCAGCACCTTGAAAACTGCCGGATGGGATTCCCTGGAGTGGAAGATGATAGGCAATCCCAGGCTCTTGGCGAGATGGATGTGCTCGCGGAACACCTGGTCCTGCACCTCGTGATCGGGCGACGTAGGCAGGTAGTCCAAGCCCACCTCCGAGATGCAGACAACGCGCGGGTTATCGCGGGCCAAGGATTCCAAACGGCCGTACGTGTCGTCGTCCACCGGGTGGTCGGCCTGCATGGGGTGGATGCCCACGCCGGCGTAGAACATGGGATGCTCGTCGGCGAGGGCGATGCAACGCTCGGTGGATTCGACGGTGGTGCCGGCGAGCAGGATGTAGCCCACCCCGGCTTCTTGGGAGCGTTGCAATATGCCCGGGATCTCTTCCGGAGGGTACTGGTCCAGGTGGGTATGAGCGTCGCCATAGATTGGAACGGTCGGCATCACAAAGTCCCGGTTGCGCTGGAGTTTGTAGCGGCTGGCGGTGTTGAGTATAGCATCCGGGCACCATCGGGCGTAACTCGTGGCAAGGGATGTTATCCTGCCGAGGCGGCAGGCGTTGTGATCGCCAATGAGCAATTTTATCGAGAAGGAATACGAAATGGGCAGATTCAATTGGGGGCCCGACGGGCCGCCCGACGACGCTTATTCCCGCGTAACTGGCCCGGAGCGGTTTCGGCCGCTGCACGACTGGACGCTTGAATTAATTAGGGAAATTCAAGCGGAGTTTGAGGTAGAGTGCGCCGAATGGCATGGTCCGGATGCGGAGTTAGAGCGCGTGACGTTGGCGCGCCCGCTGCTGAAACTGGCGCCGCCGGGAGATAATCGGGCGCCCATCATCGTGGCTTTCACTACCTTTCCGGCCCTGGCGGTGCGCTTTGGCCGCTGGCGCGTCGATTGGTTTCCCAGTTGCGGCTGCGATGCGTGCGATGAAGTCGCAGACGTGGAATTTTCCCGGTTCCGTGAGCTGGTTGATTGCGTCCTCTCGGGCCAGTTCCGGGAGTCCCTTTATATGACTCCCCATGGCCATGGTTGGCGCGAGCATGAGTTCTGGTCGGACTCGCATCACAGTAAAGGCAAGTCTCGCGTTGAGACCGACCAAATCGCCGAGATGTTGGCCGGAGCGAACAGCATGGCCGTTGCGTGGCTGCCGTGGCCTCGAGCGCCAAAGACATTTACCCCGAGGGTTTAGTTTCCCGTCGTCGCGGCCACCGTCCCCAGGTGGCGCTGTCCCGGCACAATGCTCGCTGCTCCCAACTCCTTATCGGCAGCGTTACGAGCGGCGGTCAGGGCCACTGCTACCTCTGGCGTGAAATCGTCACCGAGGCCGCGGCCCAGCATCAATGCCAGGGGTTGGGCCTCGTTCGCTTCATTTCCTGCTGCTTTAGCGCCGGTTTTCATCAGCGTCCCTCGATTCGGTGGTGGTGAATGACGTCATGCTACCGTCGTTATGTTTCCTTACAGTTACGTTCCGGTAACATCCAGAAGAAACCGCGGCGTACCGTGCGAAAGGCGTTGCTATATGGGCCAGCCACAGTTCCAGCGCCTGGGCTAACCTGCTTACTGCTCCATGAGCCCCGACCCATCCCGTTGCAGCAGTTCTATCCGCACGTCGTCAGGGCCGCGCACGAAGGCTATGCGGACGCCGGGACGGATGGTGCGCGGCTCGGTGTAGATCTCCGCGCCTTTGCTGCGCAGGTCCTCGACCGCGCCGTCGATGTCGTCGACGCGGAGGCCGAAGTGGTCCAGTCCCAGGTGCGGGTCGCGGGGGCTGGCGTCAATGTGCTCCTCGGGTGGTGCGGTGGCGATGAAGATGGCGAGGCCGTTCACGTCTAAATCGACGCGAGGCGCGCCGTCGCTCTGGGTGAGGCGCAGCACCTTGGCGTTGAACATGGTCTCGAAGAATGTAGCCATGCCTTCCGGATCCTTGGTGCGGACGTGGATGTGATCGTAGGCGTAGGTGTAGACGGGTGCGGTGGACATGGTGGTGGTGCTCCTTGGTTCGGATGATCGAGCAGGTGGAGGGCAGTATACCAATCGGAGCGATATCATCACCGCTCGCAGTCTTTCCACCTCTTGTGTATTCAAACAACCGTCCAATCGGACCCTTTAAACGCGTCGATGGTCCAATGGCCGATCCGTGACTGACCAGTCATCGCCATCTTGATCTGATGTTGTTCGTCCGCTGCCAGCATGGCCCAAGAGGCTTGGCTGAACACCACATCGTAGCAAGACGCGAAAATTGCCCGGGTGACCTCCCGGCCGGTAACTCTCGAACGTCCTGCGAGGCCAGGCAATACCATATCGATGATCTCCGTCCCCGTCGCGGACGGAAAGTGTACGAACAAAGAATTTGTGCAATGGCCTGGTATCAAGGTTAGTCCACACTGCCCAAATTTGGCGCCCTGTTCTTTGCCCGCGCTGTCTAGTTGGACCTGCAAAACGCCAAACACTGCGGCGGCAAGCATCGGTTTACCTTCAGATGTAAGCATCAGGTGTGAATATGACGGTCGCTCAACCGCATCCGTGCCCATGCATCGTTCCAGCAATCGTTGAGAATCGAGCAATACTTTGTCGTCAGTTTGTAGGATCTCAGCGATTTTGTACTGGTGCTCCGCTCCGTGTTGGTCTCTGGCGCGTTGCGAAGCTTGGGCCCACAAATGCATCCACCATCGGGTGTAAAGGACATTGCGATAGCACATCAGGTCCAAAACGCGTTGGTCTGGCATGACGTAAATATCGGACAACCTATCAACTTCCTGGAACATATCGTCGTGTGGTTTGCACGTGAAATATCCGACAGTGGTATCGCCGATGCCTTGTCGAATAGGACGCTCAGTTAGTGGTCTGCCAAACCTACGTGTTGCGAACACAGCCATATTGTGCTCACCCGGGAGCCTACGCAAATAATTTTGAGGTATCAGATGTCCGCCAATAACTGGTTTGCCAGTGTGGCACCGATTGTTGACCAAGCATCGTTGGTATGAGGTTTTCTGCGTTTCCTGCATCAGGCTGTCACGCAAAGCGTGAGTATCGTCCCAAGGACGATTGATTCGGTTCAAGGTAAGTCTCCTTGGATAGTGGTCACAGCCTGCGCACGGCAGGCAGCGTCGCCATCCGGCGATCCAGCGTAAGGGTTTTCAAGCCAACACGAGAATAGTCGTCAGTGATGAGCCGGTCGAACAGCCCGGGTCGTTCTCGAGACCGCAGCGCGTCGATGACTGACTGCCCGTTTAATGGCGCGATCAGGCCGCTGGTCAGCACATCGACCAGCGCGGCGCGGGCATCGGCGTCGGACACTCCGTAGTGGTGCTGAATGGAAATATAGGCTTCGCCGATCACCTGGTTCGACGCAAAAATTTCGCGCCCTTGATCCTCGACCAGGACGCGGAGGGCTTCCGCGCAGTGCTGAAAGTCCCTTTCCGGCTCTCCTACCGCCAGCCGGACCAGGACCGAGGTATCAATCCCGTAGCGCGGGATCATAGGGTTGTTCACGGAACGTGCGGATGTCGAAGGGGGGAGTCCCGGGCGCGATCTTGTCCTTCAGGGTGCCCAAGCGTGAGTAGTTGATCCGCCTGGGGCGCAGGATGAAACCGTCGGGGCCTTCGGTTAGTTCCAATTGGTCACCGGGCTTCACGCCCATCGCGTCCAGCACGCGAGCCGGGAAAGTGACCTGCCGCTTGGAGGTAATCTTGACAATCATGGTATCTCCTTACCAACATTCTGAATGAAGTAAGGAGAGTGCGTCAAGGGATGGAAGGTGCGGTTATTGACACCCGCACTTGCCGCACTAGAATGGCGCGTAACTGAGAACCCTTGGAGGCCGGCCGTGGCTGACCACTATTCCGAAGAAGAACTGCTGGAACTGGCGCGCAAGTACAGCTTCCGCAGCAGGATGGACCGCAGCGGCGTGAACGGCCCGATTTTCGTATGGGGTCGGGGTTCGGTGGTGCGCGACATCAACGGCAAGGAATACCTGGATTTCAATTCCGGGCAAATGTGCGCTGCGCTGGGGCACAACCACCCCCGCATCGTGCAGGCGCTCCAGGAAAGTTGCGAGTCGTTGATTCACAGCCACATGACGATGTTCAATGACCGGGAGATTATCCTGGCCGCCCGCCTGGCTGAGATCACGCCTGATGGCCTCAATCGCAGCATGTTCCTCGGCTCCGGCAGCGATTCCAACGAGGCCGCCATGGCGATTGCGAAACGTTACACCGGAGGATACGAAGTCGCCAGCCCGGTGGTCAGTTTCCACGGCATGAGCGACGCCGCTCGCGCCGTCACGTTTTCCGGTTGGCGCCAGGGATACGGTCCATTCGCGCCGGGCAACTACCCTATCATTGCGCCCTACCGCTATCGGTGCTCCTTCTGCAAGGATCAGTCGGCGTGCGATTACACCTGCCTGGATACCAGCTTTGAGTTACTTGACGCACAGGCCGACGGCCGCATGGCTGGTGTGATCACCGAACCGCTGTTCAGCGCCGGCGGTGTCATCGAGCCTCCACCAGGCTGGCTACAGGAGTTGAAACTGCGCTGCGAACGTCGCGGAATGTTGCTGATTCTGGACGAAGCGCAAACCGGACTGGCCAAGCTGGGAACGATGTGGGCCTTTGAGCAGGAGAACGTTGTCCCTGACATTTTCACCATCTCGAAACATTTCGGCGGCGGCATCGCCATCAGCGCGACGATCACCACCGATGAGATTGAAGAGAAGGCTGTAGAAACCGGCCTGGTGGTGGCCCATTCCCACTCCAACGACCCGCTGACCTGCAACGCCGCTATTGCCAGCCTGGACATTATCCTGGAAGAGAGCCTGGTTGACGTGGCCGACCGCATCGGACGGTACTGGCAGGGGCATCTGCGGCAGTTGCAGGAACGGCACGAACTGGTGGGCGACGTGCGCGGAAGGGGGTTGCTCCAGGGGATCGAGTTCGTCACCGACCGGGAGACCAGGGAGCCGGCTTACGCACAGGGTCAACAGATTGGGCGGTCGTTGCTGGAAAACGGGCTGATTGTCAGCATCCGCCGGCGCGGGTCGGTGCTGCGTTTCGTTCCTCCGTTCACGACCACGGAGGACCAAATGGATCTGGCGGCGGACATCCTGGACCACGCCAGCGTTCATCAGGCGCCATCGCTCGCGTCGGTTTCGTAGGTGAGCACGTGCCCTTCGGTTACCGGTCCCAGGCCCGCACCACGCCGCTGATGTGGGACGTGTCGTTGTAGAGGTGCATGACCGCGTTGTCCGGATAGGTGTAGATGACGGTGAGGGAGCAGTTGTGCATGGCGAATTTCCAGTTGGCTTCCAGAGGAAGGTCAAGAAGCGAAACGATGCCGGCCCGCAAACTGCCGCCGTGGCCGACGATGAGGACATTTTCGTCCATGTGTGTCCATTTGACACGCTGCACTATACCGTCGAGCCGGGCGCTAGTTTCGCGGATAGTCTCGCCGTTAGGGGGAGCGAAATCCAGGTCGTTGGCCATCGACGGTTCGTAAAGTTCCGGGTATTTATCCCGGTACTCCGTTTCCGTCAACCCTTCGAATACGCCCTTGTTGTACTCACGCAATTCTTCAGTGAAATCAATCGAGATGTCGCGCTCGACCAGAGCGACGCGGGCGGTTTCGGCAGCACGGGACAAATCCGACGAATAGGCCGCATCGATGCGCACCCTTGACAATCGACGGGCCAGCATCTGCGCCTGCTCGCGGCCCCTCTCGGACAACGGCACGTCGGTATGCCCCTGGATCCGGCCTTCAGCGTTCCACTCGGTTTCGCCGTGCCTGGTAATATAGATTATTCCCATGTCGCTCCCTTAAGGCTTGGGTAGATCGCCCCAAACTTCGGCGATCGCGTCGGTCAACCTGATGCAGTCCGGCACCCGCCGCAGACCGATGCGTATGCAGTCGGGCAGGCCAAAGGACGTGCAATCACGGACGAACAGACCTCGTTGAGCTAAGTGGTCCCTCAATTTCCCCGCATCGCCCACCTGCGCCAGCACGAAATTGGCGGAGGCGGGGTAGCAGCGGATGCCCAGACTGGTCAAGCGTTCCACCACGCAATTCCGGGATGCCGCCACGGCCTCCCGCGCCCGGTCCAGGTATCCGTCATCGGCCAGGGCGATCACACCGGCGGCCTGCGCGAGTCCGTTCACGCTCCAGTCCGGCTGCAGGGCGGCCAAGCGAGCGATCACCGGAGCGCTTGCTACGGCATAGCCCAATCGGAGGGCAGTAAGAGCGTAGTCTTTCGTCATGGACCGCAAAACTATCACCGAGCCATGACGTGCCGCCAACGATACTGCGTCCGCCTCGGCGCGTCGCTCCGATAAGTTGATGTACGCCTCGTCAACCACCAGCAGGCCGCCTGTTTCGGCAACTGCATCGGCGATCACCCTGACTGCACCGAGGGACACTAACGCGCCGGTCGGGTTGTTGGGATTGCACACGAAGGTCAGCGCCGGCCGTTCTGTCGAGATTGCCGCGAGGACAGCGTCCGTGTCCCAGTAGAAGCCGTCGCAACTTTGAGTTGCGGGTAGCGTGGTTGTGTTCCCGCCAGAGATGCGCACCGCGCCGTCATACTCGCCGTAGGTCGGCGTGAGGAGCAAGGCGGTGTTGGTGGATCCTCCCGGCGGACTTCCCATGTACGCACGGGTCAGCAGGTGGATAATCTCAGTGGAGCCGTTTCCCACAATTATGTTGTCAATGACCGCTCCATCGTTGGAGTGGCACTCCGCGATGGCCTCGGTAAGAGTAAGGCAACGGGGGTCGGGATAAGCGGCCAGGTCAACGGCGACGATGGCTTCAGCCACTCCCGCCGGCGGGCCCAGAGGGCTGACGCTGGCGGAGAAGTCCAGGCAATCCTCGGGTCGCAGTCCCAGGGCGCGCAGCTCGGCCGGCTTGATGCCGCCGTGGACGGGGCGGGCCGGCGTACTGGTGTTGTCAGATTGATGGCCCATTTGGCACCGGGTTAGCGATTGGCGCGGACCAATGCGCGAATGGGATCACCGAAAAGCTGCTCCAGCGGCAGAGCGAACCCCGGTATAGTCGCCGTGGTGAGAGTGTCATCACGACCCAGCGTCCGCTCAACATATTCGTTGCCGGACAATTCCAGGACGGTCAGCACGTCGTTGGCTGGGTCCAAAGTCCAGTATTCGGGTATGCCGGCCCCGGCGTATAAATTCCTCTTCATTACCAGGTCCCGGTTGCGCTCGGAGGACAATATCTCGACCACCAGATCCGGGATACCCTCAACGTAGCCACTGTTTATCAGGCGCAGGTTCTCGTACCGAAGGTAGATGATGTCCGGTGTCGGGGCATACAAATCGGACAACGCCAAACCGATGTTGCTGAATGCCAGGCCCGGC
This sequence comes from Dehalococcoidia bacterium, assembly GCA_965197635.1. Classification (GTDB taxonomy): domain Bacteria; phylum Chloroflexota; class Dehalococcoidia; order Lucifugimonadales; family UBA3495; genus Bin87. The sequence continues at coordinate 53,739 of CBDANN010000006.1, read as the reverse complement.
GTGGGTTGTACCGCCCGCATCAGATTGTTAATCATCGTGACCAGAAAGTCCATGAGAAACTGGTGTTCAGCAGTGGCAGCCGGCATTTGATACAACTCTCCATCGATCAATTCCCACACTCCCCCATCCGTTTCAGGCAGGGCGCGGTACTCAGCCAGCGTCATGCGTGTTCCAGGTTTTATGGTGGTCATTGCCGGCTCTCCTTTGCATTTGCTGCAATGTCGCCATTCTACACTACGGCCATAACGCCCACCGCAGCCAGAGGATCCCTGCGGCAACCGCAACGGCCAGCCCGGTGGTGGCGTACAACACGCGGGTGGCCCGCCCGATGTGGTGGGCTTCGGGTTCGGGCGCCGGGTCGCCCAGGCGATAATGTCCGACCTTTTCCAGCGTCACGCCCAAGCCACCGGCCATGGCGGCCATGGTCCAGCCGGCGTTGGGGGAATCCGTCCGGCCCCGGTGGGCCAGCATGATCCGCCCAGCCCGGCCGCCGGACGTTCCCGGCAGCGCCGCGATGGCCAGCCACAGCAGGGCCGCCGCCAACCGCGCCGGTATGAGGTTAATCAGGTCGTCCAACCGGGCCGACGCCTTGCCCAGGTATTCGTATCGCCCGCGATAACCCACCATGCTGTCCAGGGTGTTCACAGCCCGGTAGGCCACCGCGCCGGGAAGCCCGAACAGCGCGAAAGCCAGCAGCGGGCCGACGACGCTGTCGGTGATGTTCTCGGCAACCGATTCGATTGCGCCGGCGGCCATTTGTCCCACCGTCAGTTGCGAAGTGTCCCGGCTCACCAGGGCCGACATCTGCCGACGAGCCTCAACGATGTCGCCGGCCGTCAGTATTCGTCCGATGCCGGCGGCGACAACTTGCAGCATCCGCACTGAGAAAGTGGTTTTCAGCAGTACGGCGACCACCAACAGGTAGGCCAGCGGATGCAGTTGCAGCAATCCGAAGGTGATCGCCCACGCTGCGGCGCCCCAGGCGGCCGGGATCAGCAGCGCCATGCCTGTGCCAAACATCATTTGCGCCAGAGGCGCCCCGTGCGGGCCTGGCGCCATGCGCTCGACCATCGCGACTGTGTTGCCTATCCACACCGTGGGATGCAGCCGGTTGGGAGGCTCGCCAAACGTCAGGTCCAGCAGCAACGCCAGTAGCAGGACCAGCACGTCCAGCGGGACGGGTGTGGCATTCAGCCCAGATGTCAATGCGTCCAACCGATTAGCCAAGGAAAGCCGCTGGCTATCCCCCCTCCGTAAGCGATACTCGTCAATGGCGAATTCACCAGGAGCGTTAGCAGAGCCAGAGAAAACGCCTCTATGATTTCGTTGGCAGCGCCGTAACAGTCGCCGGTGAGGCCACCGCCCAGCGCACGCGTTGACCAAAATCCCAGTAACAAGGCCAACGCGGTCGCCGCGGACAGGACTATGAGACCGGACACGCCCAGCATCAGCCAAGCCACCGCGACAACGGAAAGGAAGGCCAGCAAGGTCGCCAACCAAGGACGGCCTCCAGCAAAAAAGGCCGTCCCGATACCCTGCTGGCGGCCATAAGGAAACACCGTCAACAACAGGGTCATGGTCCAACGGGATACCATGGGGAACAGCAGCAGAGCGCTCAACCCTGCGCTGCTCCAGAGCAATTGCGAACTGATTGCCCCGACTTTGACCAGGAGCACGCAGGCTGCCCCCGCCACGGCGAAGGAACCCACGCGGGAATCGCGCATTATCTCCAGCCGGCGTTCCACCGTGCGCCCGCCCCACATGGCGTCGCAGAAATCCATAAGGCCATCCAGATGCAGAAAGCGGTTGAGCAGGGCTAGCGCGGTTACCGACAGCGCGGCTGTCAATAACGACCACGGGAAAATCCCGAAGCCGTCAAGAGCCACTACCAAAACCGCGAGTATGAGACCGTATAGCAGGCCGATGACGGGATACCAACCCCGCGAGCGAGAAATCTCGCGGTCGGTGGCCGACGCTAAACCCACAGGCAGCAGGGTCAGAAAAGACAACGCCACCAGCGGTGGGGCGTAGATGGCCCGTATCACGATGGCAGTGGCAGGCTAGTCGTCGCGGTCGGAGACGCCGGCCTCGGCGAAGGTTGCCATCTCCGCCAGGCATTTGGCCGCGGCCTCCACGAGGTGCATCGCCAGAGCTGCCCCGGTGCCTTCGCCCAGGCGCATCTCCATGTCCAGCAGCGGCGTCAGTCCCATGGCCTGCAGACCAACGTTGTGGCCCGGCTCCACGGACCGGTGAGCCGCAATATAGCGTCGGGCAATGTCCGGGCAGAGCCGCCAGGCGATTAAAGCCGCTGCCCCGCTGATGAACCCATCTACGATCACGGCGCAGTTGCGCGCCGCCGCGCCCAGCATTACGCCGGCCAGCACGCCGATTTCGTAGCCGCCCACCTTGGTGAGCACGTCCAAGCCGTCGTCCCCGTCCGGTTGGTTGACTTCCAGCGCGCGGCGTATGGTAGCGATCTTGGCCTCCAGGCCGGCATCGTCGACGCCGGTGCCGCGCCCGGTGACCGTTGCGACGTCGGCGCCGGTGATGGCCGCCGTGATGGCCGCCGAAGGGGTGGTGTTGCCGATACCCATGTCGCCGCCGGCGATAAGGTTGGCCGCGGCATCGGCCCGTTCGTTGGCGGCGTTGATGCCGATTTCCAGGCAGCGGACGGCATCTTCACGGCTCATGGCCGGGCCTGCGGCGATGTTGCCGGCGCCGTAGCCTACCTTGGCGATGGTAAGACCTGGTTGTGGGTCCAGGTCAACGGCTACACCGGCGTCGATTACCGCGATCTCGGCGCCGGCGTGGCCGGCCAGCGCGTTTATGGCCGCGCCGCCGGCCAGGAAGTTGAACACCATCTGCGGGGTGACCTCGGCGGGATAGGCCGAAACTCCCTCCGCGGCAACGCCGTGGTCGCCGGCTACCACGATGACGGCCTTGCCGGTGACGTGTGGGATGGGCTGACCAAATATGCCGGCTAGTTGAACGGACAGAGTTTCCAGCCGACCCAGGCTCCCCGGAGGCTTGGTGAGCACACCCTGCCGGGCTTCGGCGGCGGCAACGGCGGCAGCGTCCAGCGGGCCGATGGCGGCGATGGTCTGGTCAACCAGCGATGATATGGTCATATTGGCTCCGAACCCGACGGGAATTTCACATTATGCTCGAAACAACGTTATCGCTTCAGAACTCGATGCCCGGCTGGGCTTTGATTCCGGCGTCGTAAGGATGCTTGACCACGTTCATTTCGGTCACCAGGTCGGCGTATTCCACCAGAGCCTCGGGGGCGTGGCGGCCGGTGATTATGACGTGCTGCATCTCGGGGCGGGCTTTCAGCGCGTCGATCACCTCTTCGACAGGCAGCCAGCCGTAGTGCATGGGATAGGTGAATTCGTCGAGGATGACCAGGTCGTACTCGCCGGCGGCGATGACCTCCTTTGCGTCGTCCCAAAGGGCGCGGGCCAAATCGGCGCTGGCGTCGAGGTCCTGGGAGCGCCAGGTGAACCCGTCGCCCATGGCGCGGACGGTTACGCCCATTTTCTCCGCGGCACGCTGTTCGCCGAAGTTGGCGGTGGTGTGCTTGATGAACTGGAGCATCACGACCTTCATGTCGCGGCCCCAGGCCCGCATCAGCACGCCCATGGCGGCGGTGGTTTTGCCCTTCCCGTTGCCGGTGTTGACGATGACCAGGCCCTTGTTGATGCGTGGGCCACGCACCGACTGCGGGCCGTGGCTTCTTTCCTGTGTTGTCATATCAGTTTTTCCTCCCGGCCATTATCTTGTCATTCCCGCGAAAGCGGGAATCCAGAGTGTCTTGCGCCGATTTCACGGAACGTTGTCAAATATCCGTTCCCGGACGTGGAACACGAAGCCGGGCAGAACGTCGTCGCCCTCCAACCGCTCCGGGTCGTTCAGGACTTCCGGCTCCGCACCGGGGCGATAGACGGTTACCAGGCGGCGACGGGCATTGATGACCCAAATCAGCTGCGCCCTACCCTGGAGATAGCGCTGAACTTTGTCCTCAAGCTCCGGCCCCCGGTTGGACGGCGACACGATTTCGACGACAAAATCGGGCGTGAACCTGGCAAAAGGTGGCGTGCGCGACTCCGCTGGCAGGGCGTTCCAACGTTCCCAAGAGAACCAGTAGGCGTCCGGTCCGCGTAGAGAACCGTCGGCGAGCCAGAAGCGGGCAGTGGGGCCGCCGGCGCGTCCTCCGTATCCTTCCGACCATATTACCAAGTGTGCCGCAAACGTGGCTTCTTGCCATTCTCCGGGGAATCCCGTAGGAGGCATAATCTTCAATTCTCCTCGCGCAGTAATTTCAAAATCGCCAACCTCGTCCTTATGCCGTCCCGCAAAAGCCTCGAACCAAGTGTCAAGGTCCGGGCTGTCGAGCGATTGCCCGAACTCGGCCAGTGGTATCAGGATATAGCCGCGGAAGCCGGGCGTAAGTTGCGTGTCGTCCAGGGCGGACGGCGGCGCGGGTTTCTGTGCCGTGGTCATCTTGCGTTCTCTCCCATTGCCGCCGCGCAGGTATCCACAAACCGTTTCGCCAATCCGGGACGGCTACCCAGATGCACGTGAATGTAGGAAGCCCACACGCTGCCTACGCGAAAGCCCTCGGGCCGGCCGTCCTGGTTGACCACCTGGTAGGCGGCGCTATCAGCGTCCGGCGGTTCCTGGAGCACCGACCAGTGGAACTCGTGGCCGCGAACCTGCTGCCCGGCCGTGAGCAGCGGCCCATCTCCACAGGCCGCCACCTCCCGGTAGCCCAAGTGCAGGCGCCGGCCCTCCATGGACGAAACTACGGGTATTGCGTCCACCATAGGAAACTGCCGGCCGTCCAGATCAGAAAGGCTTTGACCGAGGTACATCAGCCCGCCGCATTCGGCATACACGGGTGTTTGCCTTGAGATGGCCTGCCGCACCGAATTCAACATCCCCACGTTGCCAGACAGCTCCGGCGCAAACAATTCGGGGAAGCCGCCACCCAGGTACACGCCACCTACGCCTTCCGGCAACGCTGCGTCGTCCAACGGCGAGAAGGGCACAATCTCCGCGCCCCAAGCAGCCAACAGGTCCAGCGAGTCCTGGTAGTAGAAGGAAAACGCCCGGTCCTGGGCGACGGCGATGGCCGTGCGCGGAGGTTGAGGTTCGGTTGGAAATATCTGCGGCGAGTTGTGGGCTGGACTGGCGGCGGTGGTGGCGATCCGACCGATGGCATCAAGGTCGATGGTCTGTTCGATTTGCGCGTTCAGAGCGTCGTACCATTCGTTGACCACGGTTCCTTCGACGGTCGGAATGAGCCCCAGGTGTCGCTCAGGTTGAACCAGGTCGTCGCGCCGCGGAAGCCAGCCCACTACGGGCAGCCCGGTGGTCGCTTCAATCTGGGGCTGGCAGAACTCCAGATGTCGTTCGCTGCCGACCCCGTTGAGGATCACGCCGGCTACGCGCAGATCAGGGTCGAACTGCTGATAGCCGAGGATCTCGGCGGCTACGCTGCGCGCCACTTTGCTGGCGTCGGCAATCAAAATCACCGGGGCGCCCAGCAGCTTGGCAAGTTCTGCGGTTGAGCCGTCTTCGTCCAGGGACGAATGACCGTCGAACACTCCCATTACCCCTTCGACTACCGCGATGTCAGCCGCGCCAGCCGCTCGATGGAACAGTTCGGTCACCACTGGATGAGGCAACATCCAGGTATCCAGGTTGCGAGAGGGTACGCCGCATGCAATGGTGTGGTAGGTCGGGTCGATGTAATCAGGGCCGGCTTTAAACGGCTGGACCCGCAGACCCCTACGGGCCAGTGCACCCATGATGCCGCTGGCGATGGTGGTCTTGCCGACGCCGGAGCGGACGCCGGCGATTACGATTGCCGAGGTCATAGTCGGTATTCATCCCATCAGGTCAGGGCAACGACAAGGGTTGCCCCTACGGGTGGTCGCCGGCCGCCCCGTAGGGCTCGGCCGGAAGCTCGATTTTGCCGGGATATTTGTCCAGCAGGCCCATAAAGAAATTATGGCGCGGCGGGTTGGTGGCGTCGTTGTCCGACTTGCGGAGATAGACGCGCATGGCTGGGCTGCCATCGCCGTCGCGCATCCACAACTGGTAAGACGGCAGGCCTTGATCGTTGGTGGTGTGGATGAATTCCGCCTCGCGAATTTTGGACATGTCCAAATGCATATGCGTACCGCCCGGCACCATCAGCGTTACGATCCGACCGTCGGGCGTGAAACGCAGATCGTCGAAGTCCATATAAACCTCGGCGGATGCGGCGGTGCTTTCCAGCATCACCACCACTTCGTTGAATCCGATGCCGTCGGTGCCGTCTTTGCACTCTTCGAGAATCGCGCGGAGCATAACGTCGGTTGCTTCACTCATCGTTTCACCTCTCGATCAACACCCGGGGCTGGTTTCCAGAAGCACCTCACTTAACCACGAGATGCGCGGCTCCGATTATGAACCAGCGACCACAACAAGGCAAATTTGCGAAGCGCGCCCCGGCGAGCCGGAGGAGGAGGGTACCGGCCCGTCGGAGCAGCGCGGGGTAAATGGCCAATCATTCAAAACAAAAAACCCGACCGCACATTGGCAGTCGGGTGGAAACTCGCTGGTGGGGTAACGGCGGATCCGCTCGTTTACCCGGAGGTCTGCCCACTCGTTCCGCGAAGTGCAGCTAGAATGCACCTGCTGGCAGGCCTCCTGGCTAATGGCTGATATCGACGCTTCTCCGCCTTCCCACTCGCCGAGGGCGAACAGTGGCTTTCGTTTCGCATTCGAAAATGCTGACGGGAGGGCGTCTCGCCAATTACAGTGGCGGGACCGCACCGGATTTGCACCGGATTTCCTTTTCAGCCCGTAGTCCATCGCTTTCTTCGCGTGGATGTACGGGCCACCGGCAGGTGTTGACGCAGATTCTTTTGTTAACGCGTTCAGGTTAGCAGGTACGGGCAAAAGCGTCAAATCACGATATTTGGCGAACTTCAGCGTTGCCCGCAGCTTTGCTGTTCCGCGGTAAACCATCCCGGATTGCCCTCACGCTTGCCCAGCAAGACGGTCAACTACAGTTGGGGAAAACCCATCGCACACCAGATCGTAAGGCCAACCGGAGCCATATTTGATACGGGTTCGATAAAAACTGTGGCATACTGCCGACCCTATGCGCACGGGGTTTCAACAGGGCGCGGAACCCTCGTCCGGCGCCGTGAGGCTTCGCACAAGGAGATCTGACCGATGAAAGTAGGAGTCATGGGCGCCGGCAGCATCGGCGGGTACTTCGGCGGGATGCTAGCCCGGGCCGGACACGACGTAACGCTAATCGCCAGGGGCGAACATCTGGATGTCATTCGCAGAGAAGGCTTGACGATGCAAACCCAGGGCGGCACTTTCACGGTCCGTTGCTCCGCGACAGACCGGCCCGAAGATGTTGAGCCGGTCGATTTGGTACTCCTGACCACCAAGACGTACCACAATCGGAACGCGGTGCCCGCGATGAGTCCAATGGTAGGGCCGGACACTGCGGCCCTATGTTTGCAAAACGGGATAGATTCTTTCGTGCCGCTGGTTGAAGCGTTCCCCAGCGCCGTTGTCCTGCCCGGCGCGGCATACATCGAAGCCGGGCGTTTGGGGCCCGGAGCGGTAAGCCAGGCCGGGGACATAGTACGCATCGTTACCGGCGGCGTGCGGGGTAGCGACCCTTCTCACCAGGCACGGGCAGCGGAAATCTGCGCCGCGTTTCGTGACGCCGGAGTGGACGCCGAAGCATCGGACGACATTGCCGTCGCGCTGTGGACCAAATTCCTTTTCATCGCCACGATGGCCGGCGTGACATCTCTGGCCCGGGAGTACCTCCGGGATTTGCTACCCCGCCCGGAGTGGCACAAGATCATCGTGGGCTGCATGGACGAGATCGAACGCGCCGGCCGGGCCTCCGGTGTGGATTTGGCGACCAACATCGTTGCCGACACCCTCGATTACATGGAGTCGGCCAAAGGGGCCATGAGCGCATCCATGCACGCCGACCTGGTGGCAGGGCGACCTATGGAACTGGAGGCCCTGAACGGAGCAGTGGCGCGGGCCGGCGAAGCGGTCGGCGTCCCCACACCCATTAACGACGTGATATACGCGGCATTGAAGCCATTCGCTAATGGAACCGGCGCGGTGTGAACGAAGCCATGTTCCAGTCTGTAACACCGGAAGCGGTCACATCGGCGGCGGCGGCCATGGGGCGCTTGCTTCAGCGACGCGATCAGAGATCGTATCCGCGGAAGCGCTCGCGGGCGGCTAATTTGTCGTCCAACGAGCCGAACGCCATCGTGTAATAACCGGCGTATCCGGCGTTTTCCAGCCTGCCGAACATGGCTGGGAAGTCGATGTTGCCCTGTCCTGGAGGCAAATGCACCTCGACGTCGCCGGTGTTGTCGGCCAATCGCACCTCGCCGATTCGGTCGATTCCGAATGCGTCGATGAATCCGTCAATTCCTTCAGAAACGAGGTTGGCGTGGTTGACGGTGAATGCCCAGCCGAACCGTTCCGAAGGGATGGCGTCAAAGAAGTACCGACACTCGTCCACCGTGTGCCCCAAATAGTGCACTTCGGCGTTGTCCGGCTCCCAGTTCAGATTTTCAAAGAACAGCGACACTCCGCTGTTCTCAGCGTAGTCGGTGGCGCGAAGCAGGCGCTGTCGAGCGGCATCCATGCGCTCGTCTATTGCGGAGCTGAAGTGCATCCCGCCGTGAACGACCACGCCGTGCGCGGTGATGCGTCGGGCCAGATCGATGTTGCCCCGAAGGTAAGCGTCAACCGCGTCGCCGACGTGGGGAGCGAACTCGGCAACGTTAACGGACGAGGCGGTGTGAACGGTCACGGCGATTTCGTGCCGGTCCATCGAGGTTCGCACGGCCCGCAGGCGGTCATCCGACCAGTTGTCCACGCGGTTGGGTCCGGTATCGGCGGAGAAATCGAGGTAGCGAAACCCGTGCTCGGTGGCGAAGGCCAGAGAATCTTCCAGCCGGGTAGCGCCGCCGTCGTAGCCAATGCGTTCGATAAAGTTCATAGGGGCGACTCGGTTATACGCTGTGCCGATGTTAATCAGTTACGGCGCCGCACCGTTAACGGGTTTGGCAAGACGACGACGCCGGCGATGCCGGCGTCGCTCATCCGGTTCCACGCCAGCCAGAACCTCGGCGCGGAACTCCGGGTCGGTGCGGATTTGCTCGATGACTGCGGCCCTGTGATATTCTTTGACCGCCCGCATCGCTTTTCCTATTTGCGAAAGCGTGTAAAACACAGCCTTGCCTCCTAATGATTCGGCAAGCACGGCAACCATGCCGTACAGCACTGCGCTGATGCTCACCAACGCCGCCATCTCGTCAAAATGCCCAATGGCCGGACGATTTGCCTCATCGCGGAAATATGTCACCAGTAGGGTTGTCGCAGCTATGCCAAAAGGTGAAAGGACAAAATGGCGTCGCTGCCAGTTGTCATCGGTTAACCAACGCCAAAATGACTTGATTGCGTTCACCACAGCGGTATCTGAATCATACCAGATTCACAAAATCGCCGATGGCGCATACTATTCATCCAGCGGTGGCAGTTTCCGGCAAATTATCCGGTATCCAACGTCGGAGCAGGTCGGCCAGTTCTTCGCGGCACTCGTCCAGGCGGTGTTCCGCGCCTTCGTACAACACCAACTGCCGAGGTTCCTTGGCCCAGTCGTGAATTGCTACCGCGCATGAGAAGGGGAGCCGCGTGTCGGCTTTGCCATGAACCACCAACAGCGGCTTGGGTGACAGGAGACCGGCGCCCTGCGCGCCGTAGGTCTGGGGCGACAGGGAAACCACGGCTCCTATATTGTCGCTTACCGAGCCCGCGGCGATGACGACCGCTCCACCAAAGGAATGCCCTACCACCACCGCCGGCCCGTAACCGGTGGCGCGCAAGAAACCGGCGCCCGCGACCAGATCCAGCGCACACTCCTGGATGTTGTTGGGATAGCGGTAGTCCATGCGCAAAGACGTGATCCCTGCTTCGGTAAATTCCTGGGCCAGTTGGGCGTACAAGCCACTGCCAGGGCCGCCGAAGCCACCCCTGGCCCCACAAACCCAAACGACCGCCCGCGAGGATTTGGGGGCTGCGTGGAGTATGCCCGGGATGTCACCCCGGTTGGTTCGGATCAGCAGGCCCTCGCCCACATCGCCTTCGTGTGGCGGGCCAACCAGAACCTGGTCAATATGCATCCCCATGCGTTGGCCGGCTGATTGTTCTTCGGAACCGGATTGAGTTGCCATAGCGCCGCCGTCATTGGATAGGTTACAGCGTAAATATAACATTCTGCGGGACGGTTTTTCACGTCATTGCATGGGACACTGGGCAATCGCGTCTTCAATGATTTGCCCGGTAATAAAGACCGCGCTACCTCCTTCATACGGATAGCGCCGTTTCGTGCCGGGGCTGGCCGTCCTGGAAAACTCACCTATCCAGCTCGCGGACAACCCCGGTGGCTGTCCCCGGCAGTGAATGACGAGCTACGTCACCAGCTTCGCACCCCGCGGCCGCCGCTTGCCCCCGTGCACCGACGGCTCCGCGCACCACTTGGCGGCGAGGCGGCGCACGGCCCGGTAGGTGTCCTCATCAAAACCCAGCAGGTCGCAGACCACGCGGCGGTCCAGCAGGGCGCGGTTGGGGTCGGCGTCGGCCACGTAGGCTGGCTGCAATTCCTTGTCGCGGAACTCCTCAAAGATCGCCTGGGCGTCGGCCAGCTGGGCGTCGGTGAGGGCGCGGAAGTCGAGGACGGGGAGGAACGGTATCAGTTGGCGGGTCATTACACCGCGCCCACTTTGCTGTCGGCTGGAGTTCCACCAGTAACTCAACAATCCCAGTGAGCTATTGCCCCAGATAGCAAAAGCATAATCAAACCGTGTCTCAGCAAAGGTTACGTTAGGCCATGCCCTTCCGCCGATGGATACCCGGCCGGTATAGGCAACCGCTAGCGGTTGGGAGTTCAGACGAAAATCCCGATTGATGTGGGTACGGCTGGCGGTGGCCCAAAGTTCGGCGGCCCTGACCTCCATGCCCGGCTGCACGCGCAGTTGGGAATCGGGTTCGCAAATCAGCCGCGTTTCCCGCGCCGCGTCGTGGTTGTACAGGGATGGGTAGGTAGCGGTGGGACTTGGCGGCTCTTTTACAAACGGGCCGTTGTGCGTTGCCATCGTGAGCATTGAGTCGTGAACACCCAGTTGCCCGATTTCCCCCAGCCGAGTCATTGGCAATTGAAGAGGCTGCGGTTCTGCCGGTGGCCATAACTGACCAGCGGCTAGCGCAAACGCGGTTTGGGCCACTGACGCATCGATAATGCGGGCCGCGCCCCATCCACTTTCATATTGACTTACCGGAGCGTCAAGAATCTCTCCCATCAGGGCATCCCCGCAGTAAATTGGTATGCCGCCGTAAGGTCCGTCTTCCAAGCGGCGCGACCCGTCGCCGCCCCGGATCGCATCGGCGATTTCTTGCGCTTCAACAAAACTGCGGGGCCGGCGGCGCAGCGAAATGAACCACGCCCGGCCCGCAGGTTTGTCATCTTTGGACCGCCTTCGCCCTATCACCAGGCACTCGGCCATGCCGGTGTCCGACGAAAAGGACATATCAGCGCTTTCAGCGGTACTGCTAACAACAGTTATGTCAGTGTATTCAGTGGCCATCACTTGTCGAAATTTGGCCCAGGAAGCTCCATTGACGGCGGTAAAAGGCAGCACCAGCGCCAGTACGCCGCCCGGACGGATCTTCTTATGGGCAATGGACGCGAAGGCGGAGCCCAGCCCGGCATGGCCGTGATAGTGGGAGTTCCGGGCCAATCTCACCAATCTCGTCGCCATGTCGTCCTGGTCATCCACCGACGCGCCGAAAGCGGCAAAGGCGGCATTCTGGACGTTACCTTCCGCGTCCCGGTGCTTGGTGTTGCTGGTGAAGGGCGGGTTCATTATCACCAGGTCAAAGCCGCCGTCGGGGATGTCGGCGACAATCTGCGCGGCGGTCTCCTCGCCCACGCTGCCCGTGCGTTGGGCCGGGTCGCTGGTGTTGAACAGCGTTAGCGCCGCCGAGGATCGCAACAGTTCCAGCGAGCCGATGGCCACGCTGCCATCCTGCTGCCGACCGTAGGCCAGCGTGTACAGGCGGGAGTTGTCGAAGCGAACCGTGGGCGCGATGCCGGATAAGGTAGAGCCGGTGATGTGAATGGCCGACGGCATCACGTCGCAGCCGTAGAGCACGTCTTCCAGCATGGCTGGATGCAGGGCTGCCGGGTCGCCGCCAGCGCGTTCGTGCTTCCCGGCGATTTGCTGGTACACCGCCGACAGCAGGGCTCCGGTGCCGCAGGCGAAATCGCCGACCCGCAGTTTGCCGACGTCGCCGGCGTCCGCCCAGTCAACGCCGCTCATCTTGCCGACGGCCAGCCGGGCCAACAGCAAGGCCGAAGTCGGCAGCGTGTAGAACGTCGCCAGATACTTGCGGTCGGCGATGAGGCGCTGGAAGATGCGCCCGGTGAGGTCATGGGCGATGCTGGCCCCGGTGTGGGTAACCTCCAGGGCGGTATCGCGCAGAATGCGCAGCAGGTTTGACCCGTAGCCGGAGGGGATGCGCTCCATGATGTCTTTAGCGACGGAGAAGATGGCCCAATAGTTGACCTGCAGTATTTCGCCCCAAGTGTCCAGCGTGTCGCCGAAAGGATTGGCGGAATTTGGGTCGCTGACAATACGTAAAGGTTTAATGTCGTGGGTGCCGGACAGCCGCTCGTGAAACACCATAGCGTTGGCGACGATGGCGCAGGCCATGCGGCGGGTTTGGGGTACGTCCGGCATTCCCAGCAGTCGGGCGATGGCCGGCATAACATCAGGGCGGAGTTGGTGCATATTGTTCAGGACGGCGACGGCTCGCTCAATACCCTCTTCCAGGGCCGCGGTGGCCCGGTCAACGGCGTGCTGCGGAACGGATACCAGGCTGATAAGGTCGGCCAAGTCAGCAACGCCGCCTTGCAACCAACCCGCCTCAGGGAAGCGGTTGCCGTCCTGATACAACACGGCGTAGGACAGGCGGGCGTCGCTCAGAGCGGAGGTCAAGTCGTCGGCAAAGCGGACGGCATCGGGATAGCGGAGGGCGATGGCGGCCTCGATAGGATTGGCGTCGTCCACCACCGGCAGGCCGAGGCGTCCGGCGGCGTCGGCTTCGGCGGTGCCCACCGCTTCGTATTCCGCCTCAATGACCACCGGAGCACGGTCGGGAGCCGTAATCAGGTTGTCCAGCTGCAGGCCCGGCTGTCCGGAGATAAGCTGGGTGTTCTCAGAACGCACCTGGCATCCATACAACATTCCCCGCAGCAGGTCGCCGAGTTCGTTGTTGACGCTGGGTTCGCTGTGTCGTGGTTGTTGGGCGGTCATCGCTCACACCAATAGGAGAGGGTTCGGGGTATCATAGCCCGTGCCCAGATATAGTTTCAATCGCCGCCAGCTACCTGTACGGTGATTACGTCCAAACCGTGATATTGCTGGTGGCGCACCTGCGACGCGTAGTGGCGGAGCAGGCGGATTGAGACTTCCCCGTCGTCCGGCACCGGCGGCAACGCGCTGAGATAGCTCAGGCGGTCCTCCACATTGTCGCTTTCCAGCGCCGCCACAAATTCCAACTCCACCGCATGGCCTTCCCGGCGGGCGGCAATCGTCAACCGCCGCGGCGCGGCATCGGTTTCCTCCTGGTCCTTCTGGGCGAGTATCGCCAGCGTTTCCTCGCCGGCAGCCGCCAACCGGTCTGCGCCCGAGCGGTCCCACCGGATACGAGACGCGAAGCCGCGCAAGAAATCGTCCACTTTTTGCGGAGTTTCATCGTCCAGCGCTACCCTGAGCCGCCGGGCCTGGTTTTCGTGAACTCCATGAAAGCCACCATGAGCACGGCTACAATCGCGCCCGAGGTCATTCCGTTGCCCAACAGCACTCCCACGAAGTTGTCGCCCAGCAACTCGGGGAAAATGACGCCGTTCTGAAAACCGACGCCTATCCAGAATGACACCCCGGCAACGGTGGCTTTACGGTGGTCGAGCCCGTCCTGGATGATGATCCTCATGCCCTGCACAAAGAGAAGGGCAATCAGGACCCCCACGTAGGCGGCCGCCACGGGCGCAGGAATGGCGATTAACAGCGCGGTCGCTTTGGGAAAAAAGGCCAACGCGACGAAGATGATCCCAACCACGATTCCAACGCGCCGAGCCGCGATTCCCGTTACCTCGGCGAGGGAAATACTGGTGGAATACGTGGTGTTCGGCACTGTTCCCGCTATTCCTGACAACAAATTGCCGACGCCGTCAGCGCTCAGGGCTCCCTGAACCACCCTAAAATCGGTCGCCTGGGGGCGACGTCGTGAAACTCGTTGGATGGCCACGCCGTCGCCTATGGTCTCGATGGCTCCCACGAACGTTACTACAATGAACGCCGGCAAAAGCGCCCAGAACTCCACGCCGGGCGTAACGTCCACCCCAGGCCAGGCGCCGATTGGAACTCCCACCCAAGGGGCGTCTTTGACGTATTGGATGTCGTACAACCCAAATGGCGCGGCCACTGCGCATCCGACCACTATGCCGATTACCGGAGACCACAACCGCCACGTCGCGGGAGCTCGAAGCACGAAAACCACGACGGTTGCGATGGTCACCACGGCGACCAAGGGCGGGGCCATAGCCGGAGTCGAGTCAGGAACATCGGTCAGCATATCGAATATGATTGGCATGATGGTTCCGGCGATCAGCATGATCACGGTTCCGGACACCACTGGTGTGAATATCCGCCTGAGCCAGGACAACCGCGCCGCCAAGGCAAACTGAAACAGGGATGACACGATGATCAGGCTGGCCATCACCGCCGGGCCACCCTCCACCAACGCGGCCACACAAACGGCGATAAATGCCCCGGATGTGCCCATGATCAGTATGTGGCCGGCTCCGACGCGCCAGACCCGAGCCGCTTGCAGAATGGTGGTAACCCCGCTGATCAACAGCGCCGCGAACACACCCCATGCTAGATAGGATTCCGGCTGCCCCGCGATTCGAAAAACCAGGACCACCGACAAGACGATCCCCCCGATGATGACCGTCGCGGCCTGTATGCCGGCGCCCGCCACCAAAAATTTTGGCGGATGTTCATTCGGTTCGTAGCGGATATTTTCATTTATACTTGTCGCAGCCAATCGTCACACCTAAAGCACAATGACGTCCGGCGCATCCACCGAGAACGCCGGGGGTAAGCGGCACAAAATCGCGCGTACGAAATATCTGGGATTTCTCTCCCAAAATCCGTGTTGTCTAAGTTTGCGGCATTATTGCAACGGACTGTGCAGCCCGCAATGACAGCCCTTTATCACGTATGCCGGTCGCTTAGTTCCAAGCCGCATCCGCTGGCCACGCTCCAGCACGCTGGTAGGGGCTCAAAACCAATGGCAGCAAATTGGCATAGTCGGTTTACGTCACCCGTGACGATAAAACCACAGTCCAGCCATCGAATATTGAATTTCTCATGCGGACATCATTTCCATTTGCCGGCATAGTAAGACTGAAAGAAAGCGAAACTCTAAACCCGAACCAGAGGAAGTATCACGATGGCAAACGTAACCCTCAGCATCTCTGGCGATAGCCAGGAGGTTATTGCGGTAATTCGCTCGTTGGCGAACCGCCGGGAAACATTTGGGAATCGGACTGCACGCACCGAACCAGCAACAGAAGTCACCCACGAATCTGAAGTGTCGTCAGAGCCCATCACTCCCGAACATAGGTGGACCGCCGCCGCGGCCAGGGACACGCGAAACAACGTGTCGACTGACGCCCAGCGCCTTTTGGACGTCCTGGTCAGCGCCCCGGGCCACCAACTGCATATCGACGACATCTACACCCAACTAGAATTGGACCGGTACGGGCTGATCGGCGCCCGGCGATCTATTTCTGCCGCGTTGCGGCGCAACGCCGACACCGCAGCTGTAACGTTGCTCAGCACCCGAGACCGGCGCGTCACCCTAGACAGTGGTTTTGCCCAAGCAACCTTGGAGGGTGACGATTCGACCAATCCTATGACCCGCTGGGGACAACTGCCCGAATACACTTGAACCGTCGTCTGCAAAATTCAGTTCAGGCCAAATTAGCGGTCGGGAGTGGTTCAGCCGGGTCAGGCGGGGCGTTCCGGCCACACGGGATCGTGGGATCCCAGGGGAACGGTTGGCCTTGCCCAATACGGCTTGGTCTCCGAGAGTTCCAAAGTGGGCCCGAGGTGACTGAGCGTACCTGCCGGAACCTCGCTGGTGATGGACCACCGTTCAATTTCTTCCGCCGTAAACTCGGCAGGTACGCTTTTGAGTTCCCCTTCGGGCACCTGTCCCCGGTCTACCAGCCACTTGCCGGTCTGCGCTAACGAAATGCGAACCAGCCAACTCCCGCCTTCCCGGACCCGCCGAGCCAGCGCGGTCAAGACGCCGTAAGCCATCAAGTAACCAGTCAGGTAATCAATGGCGGAAACCGGATAGAACTGCGGCCCCGGTTCGGCTCCTGGGAACAGGTCGCCCTGCCGGTCGGTGATGCCGCTTACCGTCTGTACCACGGTGTCAAATCCGCGCCGCGTGGCCCACGGACCAGCCCGGCCAAAAGCCGACAACGAGACATACACTATGCCGGGGCGCAGTTTAGCCAGGTCTTCAGGCGCCAAACCCCGGCTGGCAAGGGTCCCGGGCCGGTAGCCTTGAGAAAAAACATCGCCTTCTTTTACCAGCCCCCGCAAGGTTTCAACATCGCCCGGCTCGCGCAGGTCCAGGAATGCGGACAATTTGCCGTGTCCGGTGTCAAATTCCTGGGCCGCGCTACTGGGTAGGTGGCTGGCCGTGATTTTCATCACGTCTGCTCCGTGTTCAGCCAGAGTTCGAGCGCAGGTCGGTCCTGCCAGCACGCGGGTCAGGTCCAACACTCGAATCCCGGACAGAGGACGGGACCCGGCCGGGAGTGGCTCGGGCCGGCTGTCGCCGATCTTCTCGATCTCCAGCAACGGCAACGAGGCTACGGCAGAAGACTGCGGATGCTGAGCCCATTCCGCCATAGACCGGACCATACCCCCGGCCCCGTTGGCGGCTATGATGGCCTCTTCCAACTCCAGAGCATCCCAATGGGATACGGCTTGGCGGACCGCTTCGCGGTCTTCTTCCACGCCCAGCACACTAAGGGCCGCGGCGCGATGATTGGGGAAGTTGCAGTGCAGGTAGCTCCAACGCCCGTTTTTTGCCGGATACACCCCCATCACGGAGGGGCGTTCGCCCGCCGCCGGCGCTCCGTCCAGGGTCATGTAACGACTGCTGCGAAGCGATGCGGCAGCCTTTCGGGCATCTACGCCGACATCTTGGCTACGACCGTTTCGAAGTTCCCAGAGATCGGATACCGCGATGCCCACCGCAGCCAGGCTGGCAGCAGCGGTTTCACCGATGCGGAAGGGTGTAGGCAGGATCGGGTCGGCGCCACCGGAAAACTGGACAGACTTTGCCTTTTGGACATCCACACCCGGGATTGAAGACAGGGTGGATAGTATTTGGTCAGACACTCTCGAACGCTCCTTTGCGGCCAGTTATGCGGCGGGTTGATACCGCCCAGTCAGCCATCTCCAGCGAATAATGAGCAGGTCGCGCAGCGTCCGCCAACCGTCGCGTAGTGGACGAACTTTGCTCTCGGACCGGTAGTGCCAATCTATCCCAACTTCGGCGATGGTGAAACCCCTACGGCGGGCCAGAAACAAAATTTCGGCGTCAAAGGCGAACCCATCCAGAGTTTGTTGGGAGAACAGTTCCTCCGCTGCATCCGCCCCGAAAATCTTGAAGCCGCATTGAGTGTCGGCAATACCCGGCACCGCCAATAACCGCGTCATGCCGTTGAAAATCCGGCCCATCACCCACCGGCGACGCGGTTCTCCAATGCGATTCGCCCCAGAAGCTTCCCGTGAACCGACCACGATGTCTGCCACCGGCGCATTCTCGGGCAGCAACCTTGCCAAATGCTCTATGGGCATGGAGAGGTCGGCGTCGCAGAGGAAACGGAACCGTCCCCGACCGGCAAGCATCCCGTGCTTTACCGCCGATCCTTTACCCCGGTGCGGCAGAGTCAGCAGCTGGATGCGGTCTCGTCCTTGCGCGGCACGCTGCACGACCCCGGCCGTGCCGTCTTCGCTGCCGTCGTCCGCCACAATGATTTCCCACGTGTACGGTTGACGGCCAAGATAATCTTCAACGGCCGCCAGTGTATCGGGCAGGCGCCGTTCCTCGTTGTATGCGGGGATTACGACTGACAGGTAACAGGCGGACATTGCCGTCCGACCATTCGCAGGCTATCCGGCTTCGTCCAATTCGAAACCGGTGTGGAGCAAGCGAACCGCTTCATGAGCCTGGTCCCGGTTGATGATGCAGGAGATCCGGATCTCCGACGTGGTAATCATATCGATGTTGATCCCACCGTCAGCCAGGATGCGGAACATCCGGGAGGCGTAACCAGGTGTATTTTGCATACCGGATCCGACCACACTCACCGAGGCCAACATTTGGTCGCTGATGACCTGTCCAGCGCCCAACGTAGATTGGAGAGCGGACATCTCCCTCAGCGCCTGCGGCAGGTCATCCTTAGTTACCGTGAAGCTGATGTCGGTAGTGGTACGGTCCGCGCTGGTGTTCTGCACGATGGTGTCGACGTTGATGCCGGCAGCCGACAGCGGCTCGAACAGGGCCGCCGCAACCCCAGGCTTGTCCTGAACTCCGCACACGGTCACTTTCGCGACGTTGGTCTGGTAGGCGATCCCCGTTACTTTGATTTGGTCTTCCATTTCTCGATCATCCGATGTGTTATGAATCAGCGTGCCCGGGACGTCGGTAAAACTGGAGGCCACGTAAATGGGCACCTGGTACACCGCGCCAAGTTCGATTGAACGCGGGTGCATTTTGGCGCCGGCGGCGGCCAATTCCAGCATCTCCTCGTAACCGACCTCGGTCAGTTTGGTGGCTTTGCGAACCACGCGCGGGTCGGCGGTGTAAATGCCCTCAACATCGGTGTAGATGTCGCAACGGTCGGCTTCCAACGCGGCCGCCAAGGCTACCGCAGTGGTGTCAGAACCACCCCGCCCTAGAGTGGTGACGTCCTCGTCGGGCGTCAGTCCCTGGAAACCGGCGACAATCACCAAACGGCCCCGGTCCAACTCACTGCGCACTCGTTCCGGGTCCACCTGACTGATGCGCGCCCGGCCGTAAGTGCGGTCCGTGCGAATGCCGGCCTGCGGACCACTCAAACTAATCGCGTCGTAGCCCAAGTTGCGAAGGGCCATGGACAACAGAGTGATGGACACTAGTTCGCCGGTGGAAAGCAGCAAGTCCAGTTCACGAGGGTCGGGTTCAGTGGACACGGTGCGGGCGAGGTCTATCAGCTCGTCGGTGGTATCGCCCATGGCTGAGACCACCGTCACTATCTGGTTGCCGGCATCGTGGACGCCGGCGATACGCCGCGCTACGTTCACGATTTTATCGGCGTCCGCTACTGAACTGCCGCCGTATTTGTGCACGAATAATGACATAAACCCAGATCCGGAACTTCACTTAGTCGTTGGGGTCGGAGGACAGGACGTGCGTGCCTCGTTCGGTGGGTTGCGTGACCTCAACTCGGCCCTCCACACCGGCGAGACGCGCTGCGTCAAACATCTCGTAGGCCACCGTCATCGCCCGGTCGCGAGCGAACGCCAGGATGGTGCTGCCGCTGCCCGACAGGAACACACCCAACGCGCCGGCGTCTCGTGCCGCAGAAAAAATGACTTTCATTGGCGGGAATATGGTTTGGCGATAAGGTTGATGCAGCTTATCCTGTGTGGCGATACTCAGGTATTCCGGGTGGTCGGATTGCATACCGGCGACCAACAGCGCAGCTCGGCTCATATTGTACACGGCGTCCGCCATGGACACTTCGGTGGGGAGTACCCGGCGCGCGTCCACAGTGGCGATGCGGCGATCCGGAATGAACAGCACTGCTTGCAGGTCTGGAGGAACGCGGATCGGAGCGGTGTACAACTGGTTGTTTTCCATCACCACCAGTTGCAGGCCGCCGTGAACCGCGGCCGCCACATTGTCCGGGTGTCCCTCGATGGTGGCCGCCATTTCCAGCAGGTCGCTCTGTGAAAATGGATCGGACAACAGAGTGTTCGCCGCCACCAGTCCGCCGGATATGGCCGCAGCGCTACTTCCCAAGCCCCGGCTCAGGGGGATGCTGTTGTTGCACTCCATCGCGACCGGGACCATCGGCTGGTCCGCCTCCGCGAACAGGAACTCCATGGCCCGGTAGGTCAGGTTGTTGGTATCCGCTTCAAGCTCGCCCTCTCCTTCGCCGGACACCACTACGGAAGACCCGGCCCCTTCGGGCAAGGTGGCAACCGTTAGGTGATTCCACAGGTCCAGCGCCATGCCGAGACAATCGTACCCCGGGCCGAGGTTGGCCGTGGTAGCCGGCGCGCGAACTTCTACTGTAGCCAATTCAATCTCCGATCCACCGAACCCATGATTAGTTCAATATGCGTTGGCTGACGTAGCGTCCCAAGTCCCGATTCTCCCGGAATTCGAACCCGCCGAAGTCTCCGCCGTAACCGATTATCGGCACCCGTCGCTCGTGCATGGAACCGTGGGAACGCAGGCCGGGCGGCAACGATACCTCCGCCGGGTCTCCAAACACCACATCAGCCGTTCCCGTAACCAGGATGTCTCCAATGCGTTCGCCCATCAGCTGGAACCGCTCCGCCGCCTCATCGCGAGGCAACGCCTCCTCCACCCCATCGGACTCACGCAGCACACTCAGGGCATCCTCCATCGACGCTGGGTCATCAAGGTGAACATAGATGCACCCGCCCAAATTGGAATGATGCACGACATATTGGTCCTTGATGATCGGCACCGCCTGGGCGCCAATCCCGTGGCCCGCGAGGATGGCCGGCAAATGCAGCATCCGCCGCTTGTCCGACATACCGTGATCCGCAGTGATGAGCATTTGCGCGTCCGGTACGTCGGCTACCAACCGGCCCAGCGCGTCGTCCAGGATTGCGATATGGCGGGCCGATTCAGGATGCCCTGGGCCGTAGGCGTGCATCGCATAGTCAGTCGTGGCGATGAACGCAAGATCGTAGTGGTCAGCCGCCAGGGCGGCCCGGGCCGCCTCGAGGGTCCAGCCATTCACTTCCAGGGAATAAATGTGGGGCGGTTCTCCGGCCGCGGCCACTGTGTCCGGCGTCGGCTGCTCAGACGAGAATGCCAGATTGGTGTCGGCGCCCAGGAGGCGTCGCAGCTTGTCCTTGGATGCCGCGAGCAGGGAACGCCCACCGCGCCGTCGGCATTCGGAAAAAATAGTTTCGGAGCAAATGAACTCGCCGGATTCGACGTACTGCTCGATACCGGCCTGTTTATCCAGCCAATAATTGGAAACGATGCCGTGCTGGGCCGGGTAATGGCCGGTCGCCATGGACGTGTTGTTCACGTTGGTGACGCTGGGCATCATACCGCCGCCGATGACGCGGAACCCCTGCTCAGCGAACCGCTGCAAATTGGGAGCCGGGCAAGCATCCAGATATTCCGGGTCAAGCCCGTCTATCATTACCAGTATGGTGGTCTGTGCCATGATGTCGGTAGAACCCCCGGTCTTCTATGCGGTGCAGTGGGCCTGGTGCGCGACCCTCATGTAATCATACAATAGCCGAGGCATCAGGAAACACCTTCGCACTTTTTCTTTGGCGTTGCGGCCCATCGTCTCACGCAGGGCCGGGTCGGAAAGGAGTTGGGCGATGCGCTCCCCGGCCTCTTGCGCCGAGTTGACCAGGTAACCCGATTGGCCGTCCTCAATTTGCAGGCGGATGCCGCCCACGTTGCCGCCGATGATGGCTTTGCCCTTCCACATTCCCTCGGACACCGTGAGGCCAAATCCCTCGCGCGTGGACTTTTGCAGCAAAACTGCGGAGTGGGTTTGCAGCGCGTTGACGATTTCGTCATTGCTGGCCGGCAGACCCTCGGGAGAAAAGAAAAGATGAACGTCGCCGTCGTCGTTGGCGTAATCTCGTACCGACGCCAGGACCTGAGCCCCTTCCGGATCGTCGTTAGCTTGGCTCAAGCCCAAAAGAGCCAGTTGCAGGCCAGGATGCGACTGTCGCGCCAACCGATAAGCGTCAATCACTCCCCATGGGTCTTTCCAGACGTCGAACCGGGACACCTGGGTGATCAAGGGCCGGCAAACGTCGATCCCCAACGATCCGACAATTTCGTGGACTCGGTCCGAAGACATAGCGGAATTCTTGACGGTCAGCGGGTCAATTGCCGGTGGAGCAATGCGGATCTCCAAACTATCCGGCAACCGGCTCGGCACATAGTCGTCCACCGAGCAGATGAGGGCGTCGTAGGCAGCGGTCAACGGCAGCAACTCGTCCATGAGCCACTGGTTGGGTTGCGTCAAGTCGATATGGACAGTCCAAATGCGAGTAGAGCCGTTGCGTCGGTCGAGCAAACGTCCCAATGGCAACAGTTGTGGATCATGTAGGAACCATACGTCGGCATCCAACCCGGTGCGGTCGATCTCTTCCGCCACATCGTCCAGGCAACCGTAGTACACGGCAAGTTCGTCGGGAGACAGCTTTCCCTGGGCGCCTTGGAGCATATTGTGTATGCGCTTGGTAACGTCAAAGAAGGCGGGATCCTTGGGCGTTATCACCAGCCTGCGGGTTGGAATCCCCAGCGCGTTGCTGAGGGGAATCAGCGAGTGCAAGATTTCTGCGACGCCGCCGCCGTTGGCAGTGCTGTTGATGTGCACCACCCGAAGATTGCTCATGCGCGCCGCCAACTCGGTTAAACTCCCCGCCGCATCGGCCGGCATCAAATCCAGGTATTGGCGGGCGTCGGTTTCGGGATAATCTATCGTCGCTATCAACCCTGTCGAGCCTCCGTTGATGTCCACGAGAACGTTGCGTCAGCAACAAATAGTAATGGCAATCAACTATTATGTACATCGGCATTGTTTGCGTTTTTTACCGTGGTTGTGGTGGTGCGCTACCAAGCCGCAGCCGTCAGCGCTGCGACCCCGGCCACTAAGCTCCAGGGAGCAAACCACCACAAGCGACCAGCGCGGGCCCACGACGCAACCCACCGAAGCCCCGCCGATGCCAGCAGGAACCCAACCAACGCAACAATCAGCATGGCGAAAACAGACCGCCACGACGTGAACCACCCTGCGCTATCCGGCGAAAACTGCGCCGACCAGAACAACGCACTGGCGAGAATCACCGGCGGAGCCAGCAGAAACGACAATGACGCGGCGTGACGGGGAGCCAACCCGGACCGCAGGCCGGCCACGATGGTTAATCCGGAGCGGGACAGCCCCGGAAGGGCGGCGATCCCCTGGGCCATTCCTACCCAAACCGCCATGCGCCAGGTCAGGCCGGGCAGTACGCCTTTCGCTGGCTCGTCTTTTCGTCGTGGAGCCACCAGCAAAACAGCGCCGTTGCACAGCATCATCGCGCCCGTCAGCCAGAGAGAATCCCGCCACTGCGCGGCCCCGGTTTGCGTAAGCAACCACGCCAAACACATCGCCACCAAAACGGTAACGACCTGCGCTCCAATGTACCGCCGGACGAATTCCCGCTCGGGGCCCGGCGCCCTAAATCCTCGCAGCGCGTGGCGATATTCGCGCCGGTAATGGATCACTGCCGCCAGCGCCGTAGCCGTGTGCAACTCAGCGGCCAATCGCAGCGGGTCGCTGTCCAATCCGAAGTTCTGTGTCAGCACAACCAAGTGCCCAGTGCTGGACACCGGCAGAAACTCGGTAGCGCCCTGCACCATGGCCAGGAGCAGGGTCGTCAGGAACATAAACGCCGGGCGTTATTCGACAGTGACCGACTTGGCCAGGTTGCGCGGTTGGTCAACGTCGCAACCACGTCGAACCGCGATGTTATACGCAAACAATTGCAGTGGCACGGTGGCCAGCAACGGAGTAAGATGCGGCGGCGCGTCCGGAACGAAAACGGCGTCATCCACCAGGCCAGCCAGCTGGTTGTCACCTTTGGTAAGCA
The DNA here is from genome assembly GCA_965197635.1 of Dehalococcoidia bacterium. Classification (GTDB taxonomy): domain Bacteria; phylum Chloroflexota; class Dehalococcoidia; order Lucifugimonadales; family UBA3495; genus Bin87. Next base: position 29,617 of record CBDANN010000006.1, on the reverse strand, counting down.
CAGCGATTACGTCCCCGTCCCTGGCTTTCACTTCCTGCACGTTGTTCACCATCTTGTCGTACAGAGTATCGTGAGGGGCGATGGCCAGCGTAGGCATCGCGTGGTCAATCAGGGCAATTGGTCCGTGTTTCATCTCGCCGGCCGGGTAAGCCTCAGCGTGGATATAGCTGATTTCTTTCAGCTTTAACGCCCCTTCCGTGGCGATAGGCGCGTTTATTCCTCGCCCGAGGTAAAGGAAATTACGTCGATCGTAATACCGCCGGGCCAGAACTTCCACCGAGGCAGCCTGTCCGAGCAATTCCGCTATGTGCCCGGGCAGGCGCGCCAACCCTTCCGTCCAGTTGCGCTGGGTCGTCGTATCGACGCGGCCGCGCGCCGCCGCCAACCGCATCGCGAGCAGATTCAGTATCGTCAAAGAAGACAAAAAGGTTTTGGTGCTGGCGACGCCGACCTCGACCCCGCAGCGCATCAGCAGCGTGTGGTCGGCCAAACGGGTGGCTTGGCTATCGGGCGCGTTACAGATTGTGACCAGCCGGGCATCGCTGCGCTGTGCTTCTGCCATGGCAGCTACGGTGTCCGCAGTTTCACCGGACTGGCCGACGGCCACCACCAGCGTTCCATCATCCAGGAAAGGGTCTCGGTAGCGAAACTCGGAGGCGGACTCAGCTTCCGCGGGAATGCCGGCCAAACGCTCGACCAAGTACCGGCCAACCAACGCCGCATTCAGGCTGGTTCCGCAACCGATCAGGACCACGCGCCGTACCCTGGACAGATCCGAGTCGCTGACAGCCAACTCCGGCAGCATCACCCGTCCGGCGGCAAAGTCCACCCGGTCTCGCAACGCCGACACGACCGCCTGGGGCTGCTCCATGATTTCCTTGAGCATGAAGTGGCGGTATCCGGCCCGGTCCACAAGTACGTCATCGAGGGAGACCGAACGCAATGTTTTATCAACCTGACGCCCGTTCCGGTCCAGGAAAGTAATCCCCTGCCGGGTCACCACAGCCACTTCGCCGTCGTCGAGGAAGCCCACCGGCAGATGGCCACCGGGGCCGATAATAGGCAACAGAGCCGGCAGGTCGCTGGACACGATGCCTTGCCCTTCATGGTGAGCCACCGCCACCCCACCGGCGTGGCCCAACCGCAGGGCGCATAAACTGTCGTCTTCTCCCTCCAAAACCGCCACGACGGCCTGGGGACCCTGCACCCGCTCGCCCATGCGCAGGACAGCCCGCGGCAGACTTAGTCCGCTGCTCATGCCGTCTTCGATTAGGTGAGAGATAACCTCGGTGTCGGTTTCAGACTTGAACTGGTGGCCCTGCTGCTGCAATTCACTTTTGAGCGTGAGGTAGTTCTCAACGATTCCGTTGTGCGCCACCGCGATGCGGCCCGTGCAGTCGGTGTGGGGGTGAGCATTGGCTTCTGAAGGCCGACCGTGCGTAGCCCAACGGGTGTGGCCCAGACCAGCCGAACCCTCGGGGTCCGGGCAAGAGGCGTCATGCAGCAGCCCCAAGACACGCCCGACGGTTTTTCGGACCTGCAGACCGCCGTCCGGTTCTAGTACGGCGACCCCGGCGCTGTCATACCCCCGATACTCCAGGCGACGCAGACCCTCGACCACGATTGGCCAAGCCGGCCGATCACCGACGTAACCGACGATCCCACACATTTCGGTTCTAATCGCCGTCGGCGACGGCGCTGTCCACCGTCAGAGTCGCGCCGGACAACATAGGTAACGTGAAATCGTCGCAGTCAAACACCAGCGGCACGACCCCGGCATCTGAACGGTCGGTTTCTTGTGCCCTCACGACCTCCATGATGGCTGATGCTAAAGCCTCCGGATCGTGCCTGATGAAAACACCCGGGGCCAGCAGTGGCCGTTCCAGAATGCGGCCCGCCATGGTCAAGGACGCTGCCGCGTCCAATTCCACGGGATATTGGCCCTCCGCCGCGTAGCGAGCCAGCAGGCGCGGCGAGATCGGGGTATTGTTGACGAGGAGGAAGTCCAAGGGTTGCCGCGTACCCAGGTATTCGGTAAGCAGGGCGAGAAAATCTGAAGTGCGAAAACCGGCGCTTTCGTTGGGTTTGGTCATCAGATTGCAAACGTGGATTTTCACTGCATCCGACTCGTTGATCGCCTGAGCCACGTCTTCCACCAACAAGTTAGGCAGCACACTGGTGTATATGTCGCCTGGACCCAGGACGATGGCGTCGGCGCGGGCGATGGCCTCTAGCACCGGTGGATAAACGTACGCCTTAGGATCAAGATAGATGTAATCGATGGCGACCTCAAGATTGTCGCTACGACGGTCAATCACGGACTCTCCGGCGAGTTCAGTCCCGTCCACCAGGCGGGCGCACAGGGTTGACCTCGTGAGCGTTACCGGGAGCACCTCGCCATTGATGCCCAGGATCCGCGCCGCTTCGTCAATGGCGGTGATGGTGTCACCGGTGACTTCCGTGAGCGCGGCTAGCAGCAGGTTGCCGAAACTGTGCCCACTCAAACCGTGACCGGCGGAAAAACGGTAGTCGAATAGCCGACGCATGAGGTTCGACTCTGCGGAATCATCTGCCAATGCCATCAGGCAACGGCGCAAATCGCCGGGCGGCAAGTGGCCCAACTCATCGCGCAATCGCCCGCTGCTACCGCCGCTGTCAGTCATGGCAACGACAGCAGTCAAGTTGCAATCACAGGAACGCAGGCCCGTAAGGGTTGTATGGTTGCCGGTGCCGCCGCCGACCACGACGATGTTTTTTCTGCTCATTGAAGGACCGGACGCTGTTAAGTTCGCCGGAAGGTGCTTTAGCACACGCTAGCGGGGCAGGCCCAAAGAAGTATATGAACACCCCTGCCGGAGTGTCAACCGCGACCCGCCAGCTACAGCGCAACTGCGCAGAAGGATGCCGAGTCGATGATCGTGCGGAGGGCGGGCCATTATCGCCCTTCACGAATGAAATCGGCCGCGCGCTCGGCCATCATTATGATCGTTGCGTTGGTGTTGGCGCGAACTATGTCGGGCATAACCGATGCGTCGATGACCCGCAGGCCGGCGAGGCCGTGTACCTTGCAGAATTGGTCCACCACCGCCGACGGTTCGGAGGATGGCCCCATCTTGCAGGTGACTGAAGTGTGACCGGCGATGCCGGCGTTCTGCCTGAGCCAGGCGTCCAAGGCTTCATCATCCGCCAAGTCGTCGTCGGTGGGAGACAAACGTTCGGCCAGCAGATCCTCGAAGGCCGGGTGCTCAAATATTCGCACCGTGCGTCGTACCGCATCACGGAACCTGGCAGTGTCCCGATGGTCGGTAAGAGAACGAAAGTCCAATTGAGGTTGCACGGATACGTCGGAAGAGGTCAAGTTCAGGACACCCTCGCTGTAAGGGTATTCCAGCCGGCAACCGATGCGAATATTGGGGGCGTCCGGGCTTTCGGGGTACGATGTCGTTGGTTGGACCTGAATGTCGTTTCGCGCTAATGAGCCGTTGGCGGTGAACCGTAACCCGACCTGATTCCGAGGCGCGTCGGGTGACAGATGGTGTTCGGGATGCGAGCGGAACACGATGGAAACTGAGGGATGGTTCTTCATGCCGCACCCAACTCCGGGCAGTTCATGCACCGGGTCGATACCCAGCGAACGCAACTCCCCGGCCGGGCCGACACCGGAAAGCAGCAATAATTGAGGAGAAGCGATGGAGCCGGCGGCCAGTATGATTTCTTCGGCTTCGACTACGAACGATTCCCCGTTGCTCGACACTTCCAGGCCGGTAGCCCGCTTCCCCTCGAAGCGGACGCGGTGGGCCAATACGCTGGCGCGGACAGTCAGGTTAAGTCGATGGCGGCCGGCATCCAGGTAGGTTATAGCCGTGCTCATCCGGACTCCGCCAGGGTTGTTCAACGGCATGGCTCCGACGCCGGTGGCCTCCGGGTGGTTCATATCCGGGTCGTCGGGAAAACCCGCGTCGCGGCACGCCTGATAGAAAGCCGCCTGGAAAGGTAACCACGTCTCCCTGGAGTGTCGCCATACCGGGATGGGCCCGTCGGAACCGTGGAAGTCGTCCCTGATGTCGGCGTCGCTCTCTAGCTTGCGGAAATAGGGCAGTGTTTCCTGATAGCTCCATGCGTCATTGCCGGCGGCGGCCCAGGCATCGAAATCCTCTGGAACGCCGCGCAGCAGGATCTGATGGTTGATGGCGCTGCTGCCGCCGGTCACCCGGCCTCGGGCAACGTGGAGTGGACGCGGCTGTTCGGGAGTGGACTGCCCGACCAGGGACCAGTTGTGGGACGCGCCCTCCTCCGAAGCAGCCTGATGCATGTCGTATTTCAACTCGGCCGGCAGTTGATCGAAGGATGGGTAATCCGGGCCGGCCTCCAGTAGCAGCACGGAGCGGTCGGGGTCTTCCGACAGGCGGTTGGCGAGTACGCAGCCGGCGGAACCGGCCCCCACGATGATGACGTCGTATTTCATGAGACCTGGCGCTCCTGTCTAGGTTTGGATGCGGTAGGCGCGCACGGCAGCGTCGTGAAAGAGGTTGGCGCGTTCTGATGGACTGTAGCCCCGCGAAAACCGTTTGAACCCGTTGTACATGACATTGTAGGAGAAAGAGACCTTGTCGGGCGGGAAGTTGCTTTCAAACATGCACCGCTCCGGCCCGAACTGCTCGATGCAATAGTTCATCCACGGAGCCATGGCTTCGGCCAGCTCCTCGGAGCCAATAGGGACGCTACGGGCGTGCCAGCCAAACCCCCAGCGTGGCATCCCCAAGCCGCCCAGTTTGCACACGACGTTGGGGCATTCAGCCACCGCACGGATGCCCTCGCGCCACGTGGGTATCACCTCGTCGTCCTTGCCGGCGTAGATCCCGGTGCGGCTGACGCCGCCAACGTGGTTGAGGATGATGGAAACTTCCGGCACCGCCCGAGCGAACTCGGCCAACTCGTGCAGTTGCGGAAACGAGAGCATGACGTCCAAAGACAGCCCCATTTGCGCTAAAGCGCGGGCGCCGGTCCGGAACGTCTCGCTGGACATGATGCCTTGGGTTTCCCGGTCTTCGATCAACGGGTCCGGGCTCCAGGTTACGTTATGGCGGATGCCCTTGAAGCGGTTAGGACTAGCTGCCTGGAGGACTTCCAGCACTGGGGCCACCCTGTCTCCCAACTTTAGGTCAGCATGGCCGACGATGGCGGCGGCCGCTCGGGACTCCCCGTAAACTCCGCTGGCGCTGGCGGCGGCCAACCCCTGCACGAACTCGACCTCGCCGACAGGCTGCATTTCAGCCGGTCCCGATGCTCGGTACATTGATCGCGCTTCCACGAACACCGTGGACCGCACGTTGTGCCCGGAGTCCAGGTCCGCCATCAATTCATCGAGCAAATACCGTTGGTAGGGAACGCTCTGCAGCCGCCGGTCCCAGAAATGGTGGTGCGGGTCGCAGAGGGGAATTTCAGGTTCGATGGCGGGTTCCTGGGTCAGAGCCAGCCAGTCTTCATTTCCAAAAGGCACGTGGGTCCCTCCCGGGCCAGGTAGGCGTGGGCCAATCATACCACTCAATGCGGCGCGTTTAGCGTAGGGCCAAGCGGAGCGGCGTAGGTGTATCATCCGGCATCGTGAATGTTATCGGGAACTGGGCCGTTTCTCTCCGTGCCGGTGATTTCCGCCTGCTTTGGGGGTCTACCCTACTCTATTCTCTGGCTACGGGGATGGAGCAGGTGTCGGTGGGATGGCTCATTTTCGAGCTCACCGGGTCGGAATTCATGGTAGGCGTGGGCGCGGGCGCCCGAATGTTGCCTTTCTTCGTGCTGGGTATGTTGTCCGGCGCCATAGCCGACCGGTGGGAGCGACGTGTCTTGCTCCGCCTTGGCACTTTGGGAGCGTCTGGCGCCGCGCTGGTGATGGGTCTTCTGCTGCTCAGCGGCGTTGCAAACGTGTGGATCATCATTGCGCTGGTTACCGCACTCGGCAGTGCGATGGCGTTCACCATCACGGTCCGACAGACGTTCACCTACGACATCGTAGGGCGCAGCCATGCCCTGAACGGCTTGGCCCTGGGCGCGATGGCGATGCAGGGCGGCGGCATCGCCGGCTCCCTTATCGGCGGCGCGCTACTGGATTTGATGGGACCCGGCTGGCAGTTCGTCGCGTCGGCAGGCTGTTATTTATGCTCCGCGGTCACGATTCTGACAATCAAAAACCCGGGTCGCTCCGTGCGGGCATCCTCCGAATCGGTGCTGCAGAACCTGACGGGCTACGTCAGGCTGGTCCGCGAGCACCGCTCCCTTCTGATTCTCATGTTTCTGACGGCTATCACCGAGGTGCTGGGATTCACCCACATGACCCTGCTGCCCGTGTTTGCCAAAACGGTGCTTTACGTTGGACCGACGGGCCTGGGCGTCATGACCGCAGCCCGTCAAGCCGGGGGACTGCTGGGACTGTGGGTGCTTGCCGGGCTGGGAACCACCCGTAAGAAGGGCCTGTTGATGTTCGCGACCGCCGGCGGTTTCGGCGGGGGATTGATGGCATTCTCGTTATCTGGCAACATCTATTCCTTCATCGGAGTGTTGTTGTTCGTCAACGCCTGCGCAATGGCCGTCGATACCCTGTACAAAACCTTGATGCAGGACCTGGTGCCCGACGAGGAGCGCGGACGGGCCACCGGCTCATGGGTGCTCAGCGTGGGATTTGCTCCGGTGGGGCACGTGGGCATCGGCGCGTTGGCCGGGGTCGTGGGAGCTCCAACGGCCCTGCTCATCAACGGCGCCGCCCTGGCGGCAATCAGCGTCATCACCGGCCTGGGGATGCCGCGCATCAGGAGGCTGGAGTGAACGCAGCGCGTTCCCGTATGTTGGTCCACCCGCCGGCACAACACACCACCACGGAAGGTCAGGAGCAATATGCCTGAGCAAGCCAAAACCAAAACCCTCCGCCGGCTGACGCTGGAGTCGGGCGATCAGGAAGACATCGCGCAGAGCGAGGTGGCCGGCGGCACCGTTGAAATCCTGGCTCCGTTGCTGGAACGCGCGTTGGCGGAAGGCTCGGAAGTCCGCATACCCCCGACGGACTACTGGTTCAAGGCGACCGAAGTGTCCGGCGGGGCGTCAAACGATGCGCTCCGCGTTGCGTTCGGTACGGTGTCCGCCGGCTCAGAGCCCATCGTGGAGATGACGCTACAGCCTCCCGCGGCTGAGGACGACCCAGCGATTCTGATGACCAGCATCGGCGGGTGGCTGCACGCGGTCAACGCCGGCTCTCTGGGTCTCCGACCCGACGCGGATCGGATCGCCTATGAACTCGCCGATCTGGAGAAGTGCATCAGTTGGACGTGGCTCGAGACCCGAGGATACGCGATTCGTTTCCAGAATCTGGGCAGTCCGCTGGAAATACTGTTCTCCGCTGGCGGCGGCATGTTGACGACCATCGTGCAGGAGCCTGGGGCGCCGCCCGAGGTGTGCTTCCTGGTGCAAAATGCGCCCGAAGCCGTGCGCCGGCTACCGCCGAGTCCCAGCATCACCGTGCGGGCGCGTTTGTTCAAGATCGGCGATGTGCACCTCGTGCCTCTGGTGGGTCAGGTGGGGGATACGTGGTACGAATCGTGGATCAATCCCTATGCCGACGACGGGCGGGGATTCGAAGAATTGGAGATCCTGGCCGCGCAAGACCGTATTGTGTTCCTGATCTACGACGGGACGTCGCTGGATCCCGAACGCACGGTTCAAATCTCCAACCCGCTGGCCGGAGAGATGGCTGAGATGCGGCGGGTGATGCGGGGCGTCGCGCCCTGGACGACGGAAGCGTTCGCCGAGGCTCGAGAAAAGCTGTACGCCGCCTACCCCACGCCCCAAGATCTCATCTTCGGGCCGGAGATCGCTTGACGCGGCGCCCGTGATTGGCGTTACGGTCAGTTTTTGAGATGGCGGTCGTAGAACAGCAACACCCGGTGCCACATGTCCTGGGCCGGAGCGGCGCGGTAGCTGGGCCGGTAGTCCGCGAAGAAGGCATGGCCGGCGTTGTTGTACATCGCCCACTCGTAGGTCTTGCCGTGCTGATCCAGCAGCGCTTTCATCTGCTCCGCCTGCTCGGCCGTGGGGTTTTCGTCCTCCACTCCGAATAACGCCAGCAGGGGGCAGGACAGGTTCGGCACCATGTCCATGGGCTGGACCGGACGCAATTCCGTTGGCTCATGGACGATATGTCCTCCCGCTGAGTCCACCGCCGCGTCGATATTCCCGCTCTGGCAAGCCATCATGAGTGTGTAACGGCCGCCGGAGCAAAAGCCGATGATGCCCACCTTGCCGTTGGAATGGGCCTGGGACTTGAGAAACAACGCCGCGCCTTCCAGGTCGTCCATGGCGCGGGAGTCCGGGGAGGCGAAAAGCGTCGCCAGGACGTTCTCCGGTTCCGGCGTGCCCTCCCGGGTGTAGAGGTCAGGCGCGATGGCGAGATAGCCCTGTCCGGCGAAGCGGACAGCAATGTCCTTGTGATGATCCATCAATCCCATGCCTTCCATGGTGACGATGACGCCGGGGTAGGAGCCGGCCGCGGCGGGTCGGCTGTAAAAGGCGCTGACAGACGTTCCGTCGCGGCTGGTGTACTGGATTGTTCCTGTTTCCAAATCTTGTCCCACGAGAACCATGATCAACCTCCTGGGGAAACGCCGGATAGATAAAACACGGCGGCATGATAACATTGCCGCCGCCCCATTGAAGGTTTTGACGCGCTCGCCCGGTCAGGCAGTGATGTTCAGAGCGCGCCGGGCGTTCTCCAATAGGACTTTTGGGATCACGTGGTCACGCATCTGGAGGTTCTGGAAGTCGGCCAGCCAGTTATCGGGCTGGATGAACGGGTAATCGGAACCGAACATCACCTTGTCCTGCAGGCGGGTGTTGGTTTCGCGGATGAGCGTCTCCGGTATGAACCGGGGCATCCAGCCGGAGAGGTCCAGGAATACGTTCGACTTGTGCAACGCCACGGCAATCTGCTGGTCGATCCAGGGCCACGCCGGATGAGCCATGATCACGGTGAGATTGGGGAAATCGGCGGCCACGTCGTCAAAGCCGGGTATGGGCTGGCTGTACTTGAGCTTGAGGCCGCTGCCGCCGGGCGTACCCGAACCGGCGCCGGCGAAACCGGAGTGGAACAACACGGGGATGCCCAGCCCGTCGGCCACTTCGTACAACGGATAGAACCGGGTGTCGTTGGGGAAGAACGCCTGGTGGATCGGATGCAGCTTCAGGCCCTTCAATCCCAGCTCCTTGCACCGCGCGTTCCAGTTCGTAGCAGGCGGCTTTGCCCAACCACGGGTCCACCGAGGCGAACCCCATGAACTGATCAGGATGGGCATTGACGATGCTGGCCACCCAATCGTTGCTGTCGGGTTTTTCGCCGGTGTTGGTAGTGGTATCCACCGAGAAGATGACGCCGAACAGGTCCAACTCACGGAACTTGTCCGCCATTTCCGCCGGATCCTTGGGCGGGGGCGGCGCGCGGAAGTAGCGGAGCAACTCGGCCTCAATCTCAATCTCGGGTAGTCCCGGCTCCCGCGGGACGTGGATGTGCATATCGATGGCTTGCATTAGAGGGTTCTCCATCAGGGCAACAATTGCCCGGCAAGTGTGGCGATGATAGGATAGCGCAAGTCAGTTGTGCCGATAACTCCGTCGCTGGCGGCGAGGAGTGAACATTGGAAACCGCCAATGCGGTCTCGTACTCGGAGCTGTGGCAAGTGCTGGGGATCCTCGCCGGGATCTGGTTTGCCTATTTTTCGCTGGTCATCTCGTTACTTGTCGGCTGGTATATACGCGACACCAACCGCCGAGACCAGGATAACGACCGTCGGTTCCGAGAAATAGAAAGCAATACTGACCGCCGGTTCAGAGAAATGGAAGAGGCCAACGAGCGCCGGTTCCGAGAAATAGAAAGCAATACTGACCGTCGGTTCAGAGAGATGGAAGAGGCCAACGACCGTCGGCATCAAGAGTTGTTGAAAGCTATCGGCGCGCTTTACCGGCACGTTCACGCCGACGGCAGCCCCGCCATCGTCCCGCTGCCCGATATTGACCCGGCCACGGCGCCGGCCGCACCAACCCCCGCCGACAACTGACGCCGACGTGTCCTGCTCGATCTTCGGTAGCCCGGCTCCCGCGGGACGTGTATGCGCATATCGATGGCTTGCATAACGGTGTGCTCCCCGTGTGGGTGGATCGACGTTGCTGAGTGGTTGGGTTCCTGAACAAACGGGCTATCGCATTTTATATCAAGCCAAAAGCGAAACGCCCGGGAAATGTTTCCCGGGCGCGTGAAGCGCAAATCCGTCACCCTAAACTCGTATCACACCCACCAAATCCCCGCCGGCTTCCTCGATGGCAATTTCAGTGCCGAAGGGACGGGAAACCTCCTGCAGCCACTGCAGGGTTTGACGGGCCAAGGGTTCTTCCGCCAGCACTGGGCGGCCTCGTTGGGGAATGGGACGGCCAAAGCCCATGTCTATGGGGTACAGGATAACCTCTTTCAGGTCGCCACCGGCGTAGTTGCACACCGCCACCACGCTCTGCCAGAACGCCGGGTCGGCGGCGAAGGCGCGAGTGCCGCCGCCGGAGCGGGTGTCCAGGTAATCGCCGGGGGTGCTGTTGAAGTCCAGCCCGAAACGCCGGTAGGCCTCGTGGGGTAGCCACAGGACGCTTTCATTCTGGAAGATGAAGTTGCCCAGGCTGTAGAAAATGGGCCGGTTATTGTAGATCTCGATGCCCCGCAGGAAGTGGGGGCCGTGGCCGACGAAGGCGGCGCAGCCCTGGTCGATGGTCCAGCGGGCAAAGTCCTTCAGGAAGTCGGGCGGCGACAGGCGGGAATGGCCGTGGAAGTCACCTTCGGGACCGCTCTCATGGCAGTGGACCCCATAGACCTGCCAGTCCGACTGCTTCTGCGCTCCCCGGATCCAGTTGCCGATGCCCAGCCGGTCTTCCTCGTTCAGAGCGGTGCGGACGGCGAACTCCTCGTCCAGGATGAACTTGTGGTCCAGGAAATCTATTTCGGTTCCCTGATCCAGCGCGTCATCGTCGCCACGGAAGCCGAAGTGCCGGTAGAAGGCGTGCTCCTCCTCATACCCCAGTTCCAGGTTAGCTCGGTTCAGGGCGTCGAACACGTCCTGCTGCACGTGGTGGGCGATGTCGTGGCGGAGGGCGTTGACCCCCGGGCGACCGGCGAAATCGGGGCGGCCGGCGCCGGCCCGAGACTGCTCGCTGAAGGTGCTGGTGGCGCCCATCACTGCCACCCGGCCCCGGGCCGAGTCTACGTAGGTCGGGGAACGGGCTTCGTCCAGGTTGCGGCCCCCACCGGCGTGGGGCAGGTCAATCTCCCGGCAGTGCTCCAGCGTAGTCAGGAAACCGCCCTCGGAAAAATCGAACGAGTGGTTGTTAGCAGTGGTCACGGCGTTGATGCCCATCCACTTCAGCTCATCCAGATTGTGGGGGTCGGACCGGGTATAGGTGGCGCTGCTCCACTGCCAACTGCTCTCGTAGTCGTGGAACAGCATCTCCAGGTTGACCAGGGACACGTCGGCTCCCCGGAGGATGTCCACCAGCTTGAGGAAACGGGGCTCCTGGAAGGCCCGCATCCGGCGGGTAATCATGGCGTCGCCGCCCACGGCAATGGAAATATCGCGGCGTTCGGCATCGTAAATCGTGGTGGTCATGTCGCCTCCTTGTTGTATCGGGACAAGGGTGGGTCAGGTGGGGCATTTTAGCAAAAATGGGTAAAGGATGATTGGCAGCCCGTGACCCGGGTCGGCTGCGGCAGAACCGGCGCCCGCCTGCGACTAAACTAAACACACCCTGAGTGCCCATCCGCGCATCGGCCGGACGGCGAGAACGCCCTGCCGCCGAACATTTCGCGCTCGGCAACGTTGGCACGGCTGGGAATCTGTGGCCTGACGCGGGCGGCCAGGCTCCCGCCATAAGCCATGTCGCCGCGTTTTTACGGCTGACGCCCCATGTAGGCCATCAAACGGCCTTGTTGGCTCGCGCCATCAGCCACGGGCACCTCCGGGCCGATAAAACCCATGGAACGCCCCTGGTCGGCGAAACCGGAAGACAACACGGGAAAGGCGTACTCCACGAGTTCCGGCGGGACGGCGGTATCTTGCCCGGTGGCTTTGGCCAAATCCCAACCGTGAATGACTTGGTCGAGCACAGTGCCGACCAGGAAACGAGCGACCGGCATCTCACCAAAGGGGACGAAACAACCTTATTCAGCGCGCCCGGTTCGGCGGCGAGTCGCAGCAGCCGCTCCGCCTGGTCCTGGTAGGCCGTAGCCCAGTGCGGCGGCGTTGCGCTGGCCTACCAGACTGCTGTCTGCCTCAGTGGGACGCAGGTTTGGAGGATTGCCCGCCATACAACCGGCGGTGAACTCCAGGCCGCCCAACAGGTGATTCAACAGGCCGCAAACGTCCCACTCGGAGCAGGGCGTTGGATGGTCGAGTTGAGATCGTTCGACACTGGACATCAACTCGCCCACGCGCTCTACGGCCATGCCAAGCAAATGAACCGGGTTTGAATCGTCTCGTCCGGAGCTCACATCAACTTCCTGAATTCGACCGGCGCGGTCGGCGCCGATTGTTCTTTGCTAGAAGACCTGCGGGCAGGGGCGGGTGAATACACTCCACTCGCCTTTCTCCGGGTCAAAGCGAGAGTTGACGAAGACCTTCCAATTCGCCTCATCCATATCTGGATAGTCGCTGCGGTAATAGAACCCCGGCCAGCGGGTTTCCTTACGGTGCAGCATATGCCGCAGGTGGGCTTCTCCAACCCAGGCCCGATGGATGAGCTCATGGCAGCGCAGCAACTCGTGGCGGCTGCGGGCGCCCAGTTTCTCCAGGTCCTCGCGCAACATTCCCAGCAGTTCAAGTCCGCGCAACATAGTAGCTTCGTTGGTGGTGAACCCGGCCGAAACGCCGGCCACGTATTCGTCCATCAGCTTTTGCAAGCGGAAGAGGCCCTGACGGGGCAGCAGATAGTTGGGATTTACCTCCGGGTTGGTGGAGGCGTATTGGTTTTCCTCGAAGGTGACCATGGGCGCCCACACCTGCTGCTTGAGGCGGTCGATCTGACGGTCGTCGGTCTTGGGTGGGGTGGTGTGGTCCTGGGCATAGATTACGGCTGACTTGCCAGCCAGCCGTCCCTCGGTGAACGAACCGGAGGAGAACTTGTGCGGACAAGCGCCGACGCCATCGCCGGCGGCGAAGAGGCCCTGCACGGTGGTCATCTTGTTGTAGCCCCAGTGATACCCGTCTGGCGAGACGTCCTCCGGGCCGCTAACCCAGGCGCCGGATTCACCGCTGTGGCTTCCCATGATATAGGGTTCGGCCAACACCACTTCCGAAGGCCGTTCCTCCGGGGCGATGTTATGAGCCGCCCAGAGAATAGCCTGGGATATGGTCATATCCAGGAAGTCCTCCCAGGCTTCGGCGATGATTTCGCGCTTGCGTTCCTGGTCTCCGGCGGCCAGGGCATCGATGGCTTCGGGCGTTTTCAGTTGGATGGGACCGTTGCCGGCCTGGATTTCCGTCCAGAGCAGATGGTTCCGCAAGGGGGTAGGCGTGGGGAACGCCGAGCCATAGGGGTCGTACTTTTTGAGTTCGGGCAGGCGGTTGATGAAGTAGTTTTCGCCGGCAGCGTTGGTCAAGTCGGCGCGGAACAGTTGGGACCACGCTCCAACCGGCCCGTAGGAGTCTTTGAAACGACTGGGGACGAACCGATGCTCCATCTGGGTCATTTCCCCGCCGATGGGAATAATCAAGCCGTACACTGACCCGGTGTCGAAGATGGAGTACCAGGTGCGGCCCATGCCCTCGCCGACGCTGCGGGGCCGGAACAGAGCAGTCGCTCCACCGGCCGCGCTGATGACGGACCTGGCCTTGAAAACGTAGATGACATCCTCGCGCACGCCGAACCCAACGGCGCCCGCGATGCGGTTGGGGTCGTCAGCATCGGTGAAAAGGTGAGAGATGAACACCCGCTCGTAGTGGTTTTCGGGGCCCAGGACCTTTTTTGCCGCCTCGGCCACGATGGGTTTATAAGCCTCGCCGTGGATCATCACCTGCCAACGACCCTCTCGGACGTAGAAACCCTCTGCGTCGTACCAGAACGGCAGGCCCCATTCCTCAAACATGTGAACGCTACTGTCCACGTGTCGGGCCACGTCGTACACCAAGTCCTCGCGGGAGATGCCCATCATGTCGTTGCGGACATACTCCACGTAATCTTCAGGTTGGTTCCAACCCCACCGCCCGCCCATGTACATATTGATAGCGGACAGACCCTCCCCAACGGCCCCGCTGCGATCCGTGGCTGCCTTGTCCACCATGACGACTCGCAGGTTTTCGCCTCCCCAGTAACGGGCTTCAATGGCCGCGCCACAGCCGGCCATGCCTCCGCCTATAACTAGAACGTCGCATTCAACGATACGGGTAGTGGGTTCAGGCATATTGGGAAAGTTCTCCTCTGTGATGATGACGCCGCAGCCCACGAGCCTCCAAAGCGCCAATGAGCCAAACAACGGCGACGGGCAGTATACCAGACTCACCCGGACGCTGACGGTCACCAAAACGTGCGGCGCGCCAGTAGTCTGGTGAAATTCAGCCACCGGTCTGCGTGGATTGGAGAGACGCTGGAGCTATTCGATTGCCCGTCCGCTCCCCAGCAACCAGCCCGCGTCCAATTCGAGGCCCGGGCGGCAGATTTTGATGAAATCTCCGATATCGCCTATGTAGGGCGCTTCCCCGTGCCGACACACGCGAATGTACTCTACGACGGCGACCAGGTCCACTGCGCCCGCCGCATTTGTAAATGGCGACGCGCCAGCTTCGACGAGATCCGTGAGACGCCAGCGGCCCGGACCGGTTTCCTGGTTGCTGAACCAGTCTCTTTTGAGCACACCGTCCACGTCAGGTGAACGGCCGCCCATTGCCAATTCAACGGCCTGCCACAACTGCGCGCGCCTGATGGGTTCGCCGCGAGTGACCAACACGTCACGGATTATCTTGCTGGCCAGCAGCGTTATGTTGTCGTCCAGCCCGACAGGATAGTCGGAATCAGAGCCAATGGCCGCCGGTTCAAGGGTGGAGTCGGATACCTCGGGAACTACCATTTGTTCACCTGTGGAAGCAGAATGATTACAGACCTTTCAAGTCCAGTGTGCGGACCTCATCCGCCGGCAAATCCGCAACGCGGATGGCGTGGTTGTTGGTGTCGGCGATGTAAAGAAGCGGGAGCCGCCCATCGTCGAACAACGCGAAACTGAGCCCGCTGGGTTCGCTGAAGGTCGCGAGTTTGCCGGCTCCGTCGTGCAACCCTACCGCGCCGGACCCGAGCACGGTCTGCACTGAACGGGTCAGCGGGAGAATTTTCTTGATTTTGTGATTGTAGGTGTCGGCGATGAACAGCTCGCCCTCATGCCACTCGATGCCGATGGGGTGCTGCAACCGAACGTGATGCTCCACGCCGTCCCGGTCACCGAACGCGAACAGGTCAATGCCGACCAACGTCGCCACCCGTCCCGTTGCCGGATCAATTCCGGCGCTCCGGACGCTGCTGGTCTCCGAATCGGCGAAGTACAACGTTGCGTCTTCCCGACGATCTTTGCCGACCACGATGCCGCTGGGCTGGGCCAGCGTTGCAGTAGCCAGCGGGCCATTATCGATGCTCTCCCCACCGGTGCCGGCGTGAGGAGAAACCGTACCATCAGACAGCGACAGCCGCCACAACTGGTGAATGCCGGCCATGGCAATGTACAGCGTCCCATCGTGATGCGCCAAATCCCACGGGCTGCTGAGGGCGATCTGCCGTCCGGGCCCGGAGGCCCGCCGGTCGTGCCCTTGCTCCCCCGTGCCGGCGATGGTGTCCACTATGCCGGCGGCAAGGTTGACCCGGCGGATGGCATGGTTTTCGGTGTCGGCCACATAGAGGGAATCTCCCACCAACTCCATGCCCTGGGGGTGGTTGAACGCGGCGTTGGAGTAGTCGCCGTCGGCGAACGCCTCGGCGCCCGAACCGACCACGGCCTGCACCCGTCCGTCCAAATCGGAGACGACGATGCGGTTGTGGTTCGTGTCGGCGACAAACAGGCGGTTGCCGGGGCCATCGGCCAGCACCTTGCCGGGGAAAGCCAAAGCGGACTGCTCCACGGCGTCGGGTTTCAGACCCAGGCTGCGGCGGTCGATCATACCCTGCTCGTCGAACTCCGCGATCATCCGGCCCAGCAGGTCGTCAAAGGCTTCGTAGGGCAGTTCACCCTCGTGCTTGCCAATGACCTTGCCCTCCGGGTCAACGAACATCAGGGTCGGCCAGGCCCGACAGGCGTACTGCCGCCACACCTCAAACTCGGCATCATTGACGATGGGATGCTTCAGCTCGTAGCGTTGCGCCGCCAACAACACGTTGTCGGCGTACTTCTCATTGGGGAACTTGGCGGAATGGACCCCTATGACCACCAGTTCGTCGGCGTACTTCTCTTCCATTTTCCGCAACTGCGGAAACACGTGCATGCAGTTCACTCAACAGTACGTCCAGAAGTCCAGCACGACGAGCTTCCCGCGAAGATCGCCCATGGTCAGCGGTCGGTCCGTGTTGATCCATTCAACTTTGTCTGGGAATTCCGGCGCGTTAACGGTGCCGGCGAACGAACGGGTGGCCATGAGGACGCCTCCGGTTTTGATGGGCTTGTCGGCCCCATAGCGGGGACGACCTATCGGTTGTGACGGCTGGCAGCTAACGCGGCGGCTGAGGTTCGAAGGCCAATGTGGCGTAGCGCATGAAGATGGAACCCACCGGCTCGCCCAGGGGGGCGTTAGCCACCAGCACGGCGATGACGTGTTCGCCGCCCGGCTGGCCCGGTTCTTCCACCAGCACTCGCTTGGGCGTGTTGTTGCCCGTCACCACGCCGATGTTGCGGTCAATCTGGCCGTCGATGAACACCTCGCCGTAGTTGTCCACGTTGGTCTCAAGCCACACGCGGCAGGTGGACACATCCTGTCCTTTCACCGTCTCCGGCATGGTGAAACGCAGCCGATACCAGGCGAAGGTGAAACCGACGGAGTACCGTTTTTGGAAGTCGGCGCCGCTCTCCCAACCGGAATCGTCGTAGTCGGGAAGGCGGGCGTTGCTGCCCAGCTTCTCGGCGACCAATCCCTGATTGGGTTCGCCGGGTTCCAGTCCTTGCGCCACGCGCCAGCCGTCGGACTTGATGACGGCCAGGTCTTCTTTCTGCTCTAAATCCAGGGCTACTCTGGGCATTGGTAATCTCCTTTGTCGGTATTGGCAATGACAACGGGCGTAGGGGCGAATAATTATTCGCCCCTACACGGCGTGCGGCTATGCCTTCAGATGCTGGCCGAAGAACTCCAGCGTTCGGGGCCAGGAGCGGTCGGCGGCTTCCTTCTGGTACCGCGGGCCGGTGAAATCCATGAAGGCGTGGTCGGCTTCCCGATATACGTAGAACTGATGGTCCTTGCCCAGGCGGTTCAACTCCTCGTCAAAGCGGCGCATATCGTCCTGGGAGGGGTTTTCGTCAACCTCGCCGAAGTGGAACAGCATGGGGCAGTTGATGTTGGCGGCCAACTCGAAGGGCGGCGTTTCGCCCTCGCCCCAGGTCACCAGCAGGTTCCCGCCGTAGTAGGGGGCAACCGCCGAGAAATGGGGGTTGCTGACGGCGGCTAGCCAGGCCACTCGCCCACCCATGCAGAACCCGGTTACGCCGATGCGGTCAGTGATCGCGTCGTGGTTGCGCAGCCAATCAACCGTAGCGCCGATGTCGGCGACGATGCTGGGGTCGCTGAGCACGTCCCAGGGGCGAGGACGCTCGGCGGCGTTCATCACCTCGTCGGGAATGCGGTGGTACAGGTTGGGCGAAACTGCGGCGAAACCCTCCGCAGCGAGACGGTCGCAGATGGTGCGGATGAACTCGTCCACGCCGCCGCCGTGCTGCGCCACCACCACCGCCGGATAGGGCGCGGTGAAGCCGGCGCTGCTGCTCGGCACGCTGGCGTACATATCCATCTCGCTGCCGTCAACGGTAAGTTTTTCCCAGAAACTGGCCATTGCGATACCTCCTTTTTGTGGTGCCGGATGTTTGGGTCAAGAATGTACGGGCTCTTCATGGGTCGCCCATACGCGATGTTACGCTTTGAGGCGCTGGGCGAAAAACTCCAGCGTGCGAGGCCAGGACGCCACCGCAGCATTTTCGTTGTAACGTCCGCCGGTCGGATTCATGAAGGCGTGGTCGGCGCCCGGATAGGTGTAGAAGGTGTGCGCCTTGCCCAGCCGGGTCAACTCGGCGTCCAGCTTTTGCATGTCCGCTTGCGACGGATTGGCGTCGATTTCGCCGAAGTGGAACAGCATCGGGCAATCGATTTCGTTCGCCAGGTCGTAGGGCGGAGTTTTCCCGGCTCCCCAGGTGGTCATCAGGTTGCCGCCGTAGTAGGGCGCCACCGCCTGGAAGTTGGAGTTGGTGGCAGCGGCCAGCCAGGCTACGCGGCCGCCCATGCAGAAGCCGGTCACGCCGATGCGGTCGCTCCGCACCGCGTCGTGGCTGAGGAGCCAGTCAACCGTGGCGTTGATGTCGGCGACGATGTCGGGGTCGCTGAGCAGCGCTGACGGACTGGGGCGCGGGCCGCCGGCAGCGGATTCCGAGATGACGGCCTCCGTGTGGCGGTGGTACAGGTTGGGTGCAACGGCGGCGTAGCCATCCGCCGCCAGCCGGTCGCAGATGTCCTGGATAAAGGCGTCCACGCCGGTGGCGTGCTGGGCGACGAGGACGGCCGGATAAGGCGCGCTGAAGCCGGCGCTGCCGCTGGGCACGCTGGCGTACAGGTCCATTTCGCCGCCGTCAACGGTAATCTTTTCCCAAAAACTTGCCATGGTTTACCTCTTTTGATGGCGAGAATTTACATAGCGGTGTTGTTTTGCTGATGCTCGGTATTCGCCCGGTTGCGCTCCCCTCACGCCACTTTGAACAGCCAATTCAGGATCGACGTCAGCACTAAGAGGATTAAGGCTGCTCCCACCACAGATAATGCGGGGACTCCCTTTATTTCCAAAACAACTTGGAGCATCAGGTCTGCGAACCACAGCCATGCCCCGGCGAACAGCAGCGCCAACCAGGCAAATCGCAAATTTCTCATCGGATCAGTCCGAAAAAACGCCTATTATCCAGAACGTTGTCCCAAAACCCAGCAAGGCGCCAAAGCTGGACACCAACAGAGCTCGGTCAACTCCGTCTTCCCAAACCGCGCCGAAAGTCGCGCCAAAAACGGCGAGGCCCACAAAGATGGCGGCGATCAACGTCAAGGGCTTCATGATTGGCATCCCTGCGTAGGTAGCGAACAGTCCTCGGCGTTACACCAGCCCCTCCGCCCGCACCTCCGCCAGCGTCGCCTCAAAGGCCGCCAGCGTGGCGTCGATGTCCGCTTCAGAATGCGTCGCAGAGACCAGGAAAGCGTCGCGGCCCATGATGTCAACGCCGTGGTTTTGCAAGCCACGCTTGATGCCGGTGACGGCCGGCGTGGCCGCCGCCGCCTTGATCTGGCGGTTCACTTCGGGGCCGAACTCGTGGTCGAAGTCGCCGTCGGCCAGCGTGAAGTGGATCATCGAAGCGACGCCGTAGGCGTGGCCTCCGACCTCCATGCGGGTAAAAACCCCGTTCAAGCCGGCCTTCAAACGCGCGGCCATGGCGTCGGCCTGATGGTTGATGGGCTCGGCGGCGATCATTTCCAGGCAAGTCGCGCCGGCTACGGCGGACAGCGGGTTGCCGTTGAAGGTGCCGGGATGATAGACCCGCTCGGTGTTGTCCCACTCGGGGTCGCCCCGCTGGGCGATCATGTCCACGATGTCGGCCTTGCCGCCCACCGCGCCGCCGGGCAGCGCGCCGGCCACGATCTTGGCCATTGTGGTCAGGTCGGGCGTGATTCCGTAACGCTCCTGCGCCCCACCGGATGAAGCGCGGAACCCCGTCACCACCTCGTCGAAGATCAATACCACGTCATGCTGGTCGCAAAGCGAGCGCAGTCCGGCCAGGTACGTCGGCACGTCGAAGGGCAGTTGGCCGTAGTGCGCGCCGGTCGGCTCCAGGATGATGGCCGCAATGTCAGCATCGCGCTCCATGGCTCGTTGCACGGCGTTCAGGTCGCCAGCGGGAACAATCACCATGCTGCCCCAGGATTCGGCGGGTATGCCGGGCGCGGGCCGGTCGGAGCCGGCCATGGCGTAGTCGTGCCACCCATGGAAATGGTCCTGCAACTTGATAACCTTGTTGCGGCCGGTGTAGGCCCGAGCCAACCGCATGGCCATCAGCGTGGCCTCAGTCCCGCTGCTGTGGAATCTCACCCGTTCCACCGCCGGCATCAGGTTCATGATGGCCCTGGCCCACCGCACCTCCTCGTCCGTGCACGCGCCAAGGTGGGTGCCCCGGCGTATCTGCTCCGCGACCGCGTCGGCAATCGCCGGGTGGGAGTGGCCCAAAATGAGCGCGCCGTGGCCGGAAACATAGTCGATGTACTCATTACCATCCACGTCCCACTTGCGCGGCCCCTGCCCGTGGGTGATGTACAGCGGGAACGGCTCGGCATAGCGGTTGTCGTGGGTCACGCCGCCGGGGAAGATGCCCACGGCCTCCCGATAGCGTTCGGCGGAGCCGGGGTGGTTGGCGATATACTGTTCCAGGATGGTGGGCATTTTGATGCTCCCGTTTGCGGGTGTCGGAGAAGGTGGAGACATACTGCGTGGCGTGGAATCCTTCACTATGATCGGGGGCCGTTGCGCCGCCGCCTACAACATAGCTATGTGGTGCGCAGATTTTTCCGGGCTCAAGGGAGTCCATTCACCACGCTTGTACGATTCAATGATTTCGCGTTCCTCGTCGTCGATGTATTCGTAATCAATATGCACTTGGCACATATTTATGACCTCCTTCTCAGCCCGTAGCTGGTCATCCGCCTGCCGTCCGGGTAAATTGTTATCAGGCGAACTGTATTGCCAACTATCTCATGAGGAACAATGTAGAGGTAATCACGAATCATAATCAACAATAAATCCTGGCCCGGATACTGTTCCGGGCTGTGGCCGAATGTAATACGAAATGTATCGCCTCTGCGTACACCGATAAACACATCCTCAAAGGCTACCTCGCGCTGTCGTTTTAGCAAGTGGTTTTGTCGGCCGACCATGTGAAATTCAATGGAAGCATAATCGCCCCGAGAGGTGGAAGGTTATCGGGGTACGCTTGCCATGAACGCCGCAGCGCCATTCTAGCACAGACCTCCCTTGCCCTCTCTAATCCCCGCCTCCGGGCGTGCCCGCTGTCAGCTCCGGCGGCTGCTTTATGAACAGGAAACACACCCCCGCCGCAAAGGCGCAGATTGCGCCGGGGATGATGGCGTAGTCGTAGTGGCCAAAGTGGTCCCCCACCCAGCCGGCATACACGGGTGAAGCCACCAAGGCCCAGGCATAAGCGAAGGTTATGTAACCACGAAGGGTGGCGAATCGGGTACGCCCGTAATACTCCCCCAGCGCGGCCCATACGATGACGCCGGCTCCGTCCATCATCCCCTCACACAGGATGAAACCCAGCACCAGCGTTATGCCGACGGCAGTTTGCCAGTCGCCCAACCACAGGAATAGATAACCAAGGCCCTCCACCGACAGGCTCAGGAACATAATCGCTTTCTTGGAGACCCGGTCGCCTAGATAGCCCATCGCCAGCCGGGACACGAAGTTGATGGCCGACATCGCGCCCACCAGGTTCGCCGCCATTTGGGTGCTCATACCCTTGTCATCAACCAGGATGGGGAACAGGCTGACCAGTATCCCCAGCGTCGCCATCTGCCGGAGACCGGCCCCCACCAACAGAAACCAGTAGGCTTGCGTCCGCAGCGCCTCCCGCACGGTGTAGTCTCGAGTTTCCCGGGGCGCGGCCGCCCCACCACCGCGTGCCACGGGCGGGCGGGTCGCGCCATCGGGCAGCAGACCCATGTCTTCGGGGCGGTTGCGGAACCAGTAGCATATCGGCAGCAGGATGACCGTGTAGAACGCGCCCGAGGCGATGAGGCCCCACTGCAGGCCGGCTCTGTCGATGAGCAGGTTCATCGTGGGAATCAGCGCCAGCCCGCCCAGGGACGACACGGCGGCCAGCACCGATATTGCCAGGGCGCGCCGACGGTGGAACCACTGGTTCAGTCCGGCAAAGCAGGCGTGCTGGAAGGCCATGCTGTTCCCCAGGGACACCAGACCCAGATATACCAGCGCAAACGCCCATAAGGTCGGCATCCAGAAGGCCATAATCACGTAGCCGACCACGGCAACGACCAGCGAGGGCACCAGCACCTTGCGGTTGCCGAACTTGTCAATCAGCCAACCGGCGGCCGGCCCCTCCAGCCCACCCTCAGCCCGGGCGATGGAAAACACCAGGTTGGTCTGGGCCTGAGTAATGCCCAACTGCCCGCGGATAGGCAACACCAGTACGCCAAAACCGCGGAAGAAAACGCCGCTGGCGAAAAAGCTCATCACCGAGGTGATTGCGACCATCCACCAACCATAATAAATGCGCCCGCCGGGGTTTGACCGTCCGGCGGACGCTGTGGTAACGGGCTCATTTGCTCTAGCCACTGCGCCTATCCATTGTGCGCTCCAACTGCATATCTCCAACCCGAAGCTGATGATGCGAACCATGCGCAACGGTTGGTAAGTGTAACTTGTGGCGGCGGAGTGGGCAACGTCGGAGAGCGCTCATGGCAGGGCTATCGCATATGGATTTTGGCGAATTGGGACAGGATGTTGAAGAGGAAGTTGTCATCCCAGCCAGCCCGTTTCAGTTTGCCCCGCATGGACCCTTTGCTGGGTTCCAGCCGCGCCAGGTTCAGCGCCAATTTGCGCATCAAGGCCAGGTTTTCCGCACAATGCCCCTTCCGGTTCCGCGCCTGGTCTTCGTTGCAGGTTACGTCCAAAACCCAATGCAGTCGGTTCTCAATCCCCCAATGGCTCCGCACGATGTCGTTGCAACGCTGTGGTGACCAGTCCCGGCTCAGCAAGTAGTAACGGGTTTCCTCACTGGCCTTGCCATCCTTCTGACGGGTAGCCGTTACCTTGCCAACGGCTTGCAAGCCCGGCCAGTCATGCTGCTCTTGCAGCCAGTCAACGTCGGCGCTGACGCTGGCAACTCGGGTTTCAATGCGTCCGTGTCCCTTGCCAACTTGGGCGGCCTGCGCCACCGGCGTGCCCGGGTCGTCCAAGAACAGTTTCACGGCATCGTGGAGCGTACCCTGATTGCCTTTCAGCGCCAGGGCGTAGTCGCCGCCCTGCTCCACCACCTGCTGGGCCACCTGCCGTTGGCAGTGCATGGCGCGATTGGTCAAAGATCGGAGTAACCACCTTGCCTCGCAAACTCAGCATTTCCAGCAGTTTGGGCACTGCGGTAATCTCGTTGGATTTGTCGGCCACGGCCACTTGTCCCAACACCAAGCGCTGCTCTTCCGCCCAGGCGCTGACCAAATGCAGCGGCGAACGCCCTTCGGCCCGGTCGTAAGAACGGCGCAAGGTCTTGCCAGCCAAGGCCACCACACCCGCAATGCCTTCCGCAAACTGCCCCATAAACCCCAGAAACCACTGTTGGAAAGCCGCCGGGTCCAGCATCCCTAGCACCCGGGAGAAGGTGTCGTGGCTGGGAATGCCGTTTTCCAGTTCCAGAAAGGATTGCAGCAAATCCCGTTTGGCGTGGCCGAAAAGTTCCATATCGGTGCAGGTCTGGCCGCCGCTGATCACGGTGCATAAGGCAATGAACAGGATGTCGTGCAGGGAATGGCGTCGGGCGTTGACGGCCCGGGGATCCTCCAGTTCGGCAAATACGTCGGCTAACTCGGTCATGGCGCCCTCACTTCCTCCACGGATTTGCCAACATCAAACCCAACACCCCAATTTTCCATATGCGATAGCCCTGGCGCTCATGGTAGCGTTCCGTATTAGGTGGTTTGATTTAGATGCCGTTGCTAGGTAGTGTTGACATGGACTGCGGTACAATCGCGGCATGTCGAGTATAACCATACCCACCGAACAGTGGGAGAAGATTTTGCAATTCCTGTGGGATTGCCCTGACGTGTACGTTGGCGACGCGGCTGGATGCCAGCGGTTTGTCGAGGGCGTGCTGTGGATGGATCGCTCCGGGGCGCAGTGGCGACTGCTGCCGGCCGAGTACGGCAACTGGAACACCGTCTACAAACGCTTCGCCCGCTGGTGCGACCGTGGCGTCTGGGAGCAAATGCACCGGCATTTCAGTACGGAACCGGACCTGGAGTACCTGGTCATCGACAGTACGGTGGTGCGAGCGCACCAGTGCGCTGGGGGAGCCCCCGCCAAAAGGGGGGCAATCAGCGCAAGCCCTGGGCCGCAGTCGCGGGGGGTTCAGCACGAAGGTTCACGTGAGCGTGGACGGACTGGGCAACCCTCTGCGGTTCACGTTGACGCCGGGACAGCAGCATGACATCACCCAGGCGGCGGCGCTGATCTCCGGCTACCGGAGTGAGTACGTAATCGCGGACAAAGGGTATGACGCGCAGGACTTCGTCGACCATTTGGCGGAAGCGGGCATGGTGGCAGTGATCCCCGCCCGGGCCAACCGCAAGGCGCCGCGGGATTACGACCGGCATTTGTACCGAGAACGCCACGTGGTAGAGTGTTTCATCGGGAAGATGAAGCACTACCGCCGGGTATTTTCCAGGTTTGACAAATTGGCCAGCCGATACCTGGGCTTTCTGCAATTCGCTGCCGTCCTCATCTGGCTACGATGAAATGTCAACACTGCCTAGCTACCAAGGCAAATTTGAGCACGGGATAACTGCCCAAAGGCCCAGGAACTCACCGGGAACCGAGCAGTAACCTAGCAGTAACTCACCGGGAATCTAGCAGGAACTCACCCTCTTGTCCTGACCACGGCCCGAACTTGGTTGGCGCCCTTCCCCGTTCGGGAGAGGTACGTTGTCGTGCCCGCGTACCTGTTGATAAGCAGCATCCCAGAGGGTACTGCGATTGGAGTCCAAATACCCCCGTTAACGTACGTACGTTTATAACGTCCCTAGTTAACGTCTCTACGGAAAACGTAAACGAAGGAACGCACGTAACGCCGGCCGGCCGGCGGCACGTTCCCACGTGGGACGGTTGCGACTGTGGTGTTTGTGCCTACTGTCGCACCATGGCCGACGCTGCCCCCCTGAGGCATAGCCGTGTTGCAGCGCAAATTAACCGCCGATCCGTTGCTGACGGACATCCTAGTACCGTTGCCAGGTAGATTTGTAAGAATATAAGAAAGCAGCCATACTTGGGCATGATCTTTGTGTGAGGAAGTGCCCAGCCATGGCTGCCATCAAGTATAAAGTAGAGCTGACCGAGGCCGAACGCTCCCGTCTCAATGAGGTGTCCCAGCGCGGCAAGGCGTCAGTGCGCACCGTGAAGCGTGCGCTGTCGCTGCTCAAGGCTGACCAGGGGCTTCGGGACCGTGAGATAGCCGATGTGCTGTTGGTCAACGCGGCCACGGTCGCCAGAGCGCGGAAGCGGTACGTGGAGGAAGGACTTGAGGCCGCCAGCAATGACCGACCGCGGCCGGGCCAGGAGCGCAAGCTGGACGGCAAGCAGGAAGCGCACCTGATCGCCATTGCGTGCCGCGCCGCGCCCGAAGGGCACACGCACTGGACACTCCAGTTGTTGGCCGACCAGGTGGTGGAGTTGGAGTTTGCCGATAGCATCTCCCTGGAGACGGTGCGCCAGATGCTCAAAAAAACGAACTCAAGC
Source organism: Dehalococcoidia bacterium (assembly GCA_965197635.1). Taxonomy (GTDB): domain Bacteria; phylum Chloroflexota; class Dehalococcoidia; order Lucifugimonadales; family UBA3495; genus Bin87. The sequence goes on along the minus strand of CBDANN010000006.1, from coordinate 3,805 downwards.
CGTGGCAGAAGAAGGAGTGGTGTATCCCCAAGGTGAGCGGGGAGTTCGTGGCGCGGCTGGAGGACGTGCTGGACCTGTACCAACAGGCGTACCATCCGGAGCGTCCGGTAGTGTGTTTCGACGAGACCTCCCGGCAATTGACTGGAGCGGTGCGTCCGCCCCTGGAGGCTGCCCCGGGACGGGTGGCACGCTATGACACCGAGTACCAGCGTAACGGGACCCGGAACCTGTTCATGATCTGTGAGCCGAGGGGTGGCTGGAGACATGTGGCGGTGACCGAGCGCCGCACTGCCGTAGACTTCGCGCACCAGATGCGGTGGCTGGTGGACGAGGTATATCCTGATGCCGAGGTGGTCAGGCTGGTACTGGACAACCTCAACACCCACCAGCTCGGCTCGCTCTACGAAGCATTTGAGCCATCCGAAGCTCGGCGCATCGCCCAACGCCTCGAGTTTCATTACACTCCCACGCACGGCAGCTGGCTGAACATGGCTGAGATCGAGTTGAGCGTCTTCAGCAGGGGATGTCTGAACCGCCGTATCAGCGATGAGGCGGAGCTGCGGCGAGAGGTTGCGGCGCTCGAACGCGAGCGCAACGCAGCAAGATTAGCCATAGACTGGCGGTTTACCACCAAAGATGCTCGCCGTAAGCTCCAACATATCTATCCGACAAGATCAGATTGAAACGGTACTAGTGGCGGAATTCCTGGCGGATCCGGAGGTCATCCGATCGCGGCCCAACACACAGCGCCAATACCGCTGGGCCCCAGATCTGCTGATCTGGAACTGTGCCATCCTGCTCCAGTCCTGTCGTGAGCTAGCGCCGGTGCTCACCAACGACTTGGACGTGGAGAGTCGCCGCCAGATGGTGAAACACCTTCGACGGTTCTACGCCTGGTGCATCGACGTCGCCGAGGTAGCTACCGCCAACCCCATAGCCCAGATCCGTCCGGAGCGCCGGCGGCGGACGGCGCCGAAAATACTGTCCCGGTCGGAGAGCCGACGGCTCCTGGATGCTGTGTTTCCCGTTGGGCAGTCGTTAACACCGAGTAATCAACTGCTGGGCGAAAGGGACAAGACCATGGTCCAGGTGATTCTGGACACTGGAATCAGGGGCGACGAGCTGACCAACCTCACCGCCGCCGATCTGGTGAGGCGGTGAGGCCTCTTAGAGGGTGTGTGACAAAGGGTTTCAAGCAGGCCGGAGCCTTTTGAGCATGAGATGAACCATGGCAATGTGGACCCAGGCTTCGCTGCTTTCGGTCCGCTCTGCATAGTCTTTGCTCAACCGACGGCAACGGCTCAACCACGCCAGGGTGCGCTCGAGCACCCAGCGTCGGGGCAACACCTCAAATCGGTGGCTGTCCGGTTGCCGTCGCACCACGGTGAGCAGCCAACCCCCAGTGGCCCAGGCCCACGACACCAACCGGCCGGCGTAGCCAGCATCCGCCCAAATCACCTGCAACCGAGGAAACTGGCCCAGCAGTTTGGCCAACACCAGCTTGGCCCCATCCCGGTCTTGAATATTGGCAGCGTGAACCACCACGGCCAAGAGCAACCCCATGGTGTCCACTACGATGTGTCCACTACGATGTGGCGCTTGCGTCCAGCAACCCGTTTACCGGCGTCATAGCCTCTGGGCCCCCTTTTTCCGTGGTCTTCACCGATTGGCTGTCGATGATGGCCGCGCTGGGCGTGGCATCGCGTCCGGCGGCTTCCCGAACCCGGGAACGCAAGGCCTCCTCTACCCGCTCCCAAGTCCCATCATCTCGCCACTTCCGAAAGTACCACCAGACCGTGCCCCAAGGTGGCAGGTCGTGGGGCATCAGCCGCCAGGGTATGCCGCCCCGCAACACGTACAGGATGCCGTTGACCACTTCCCGCAGGTCCACGGTTCGGGGATGCCCCAGGGACGGTCGGGTGGCAGCGGGGCGCTAGCACTTCCCATTGGGCATCGGTCAAATCGCTGGGATAAGGTTTTCTGCTCATGCGCCTAACCTCAAGAACCCTTGACCCACTTTAGGGAACGGCGTAGCAAGGGTTTCGCACAATGCCTCGTAGTCCTTGCTCTACCCGCTCCCAAGTCCCATCCCATCTCCGCCACTTCCTTGCCGTGCTGGTACCACGGACCGTGCCCCAAGGTGGCAGGTCGTCCAACCGGCCACCGTCTGGGCATCACGCGCCGTCGCCAGTTGTAGCCAGGGTAAACGCCGTGCCGCGATCCTGAATGTCCCGCACCGCCACCGCCAGCAGCAGTCCCAGGGTAGATATGCCGTCCCTTCACCTTCTTGCCCGCGTCGTAGCCTCTGACCACTTCCCGAGGTCCACGGTTCGGGGATGCCCCAGGGACGAGTCGGGTCATGGGGCAGCATCCTCCAGGAGCAGGGGCGCTAGCACTTCCCATAGCGGATGGCGGCATCGGTCATCTCCCGTCTCGGGTAATCGCTGGGATAAGGTTTTCTGCTCATGCTCCCAGCCTAATGCCCTTCCTGCCCTCACCTCAAGAACCCTTGACGCCACTTTAGACCATTGCCACACACCCTCTTAGATCCGCCGGCCAACGTCTGAACTGGCATTAGAAAGAAAGGAGAGCACGAATATGCGAAACTGCAGACGGCACCGCGCGGCGGCGCTTGCTCGCAACCTAGATAGGAGGTTACGAACATGGCAAATCGTATCAGAAGTTTCTGGGATCATCTGGAGGGGTGGTTCCCAGGCGAAGAGGAGCACGTTGACGAGGTGACCCGCCGGTTCGGGGAATTGGCCGGCCGTATCTTGGAATACCGGGAAGGGCTGATCGAGGAAGCCCCCGAGTACGACATGTTGGACCTGCGGGCCCAAGTATGCCTCGCGGCGCTTCAGCTGGCGGTGGCCACAGGTCTTCATGACTCGGATGATGACTGGGCCTGAAGTTAGGAAATTCCCTCAATCGGGCCATTTCCCGGGAAGTGGCGTGTCGAATAAAGCCCGGAGAGGCGATTTCGGAAGGCCAAAGGGCCGAGAGGGGGTACCTTTTGGGCTGGAAACGCGAACTGCGGCCGCCAGATGCAACGCCTGACGGCTATTTTCACCGGTCCGACGCGTCCCAAGAGGTGATTGCAGTTCTCCCGCAAGTGGCGCAGGTTTCCCTCACGTGCGGTATCAGAAAGTGGTTCATGGCACTTGGCCCGCGCCAGATCGGCCGCGCTACGAAAACTGGCATGGTCAGCCCTGGTCCAGATGGTCGGGTGGCGGGAATGCGTAGCCCGGGCTGACGAATAACGTAGCCGGAGGGCCTGAAAATCGGGCGGCGAAAATCGGAATTGCCGGCGCAGACGACGTCCCCGAAGGGCGAGATTTACGTAACAGGCGTTGTGCGAAGCAAACTGGGTATCAGTAAGAGGCACCTTGCTGACCTGCCAGGGCGAGCGGTCGTAGCGCCGGCCAGGAACAGGGGCACGTTCTGGCTCCCGATGACCGCGCTGATCATCGCTACCCTTGAGCATTTCATGGACGAACAGGATTAGGCGGGTCCAAGGTGGAGGCAAATGGCCGAAGGCGGGAACCCGCTGGTTTGTAATCGCAAGGCCAGCAGGTGGTCGCCACACCACGCACGGTTTGGTTCAGCAAATCAACGTACCCCTTTCGCGGGGTAATGCGATTTCAGCCCGCCAGCCTGGCTATGGGCGACGGGTCGGGCACGACTAAACCAATACCAAGGTGGGATGTGCATTTCGGGATCTTGAAGCCGTCCGAAAGGACTCCACAGCTCCTCATGTCACCTTCAGCCCCAACTGGGGTCGCCACTGACGGTGCGGTCTAGCAAT
>CBDANN010000005.1:0-470749 GCA_965197635.1 Dehalococcoidia bacterium | reverse complement strand
CCCCGCGCCGCCTTCATCTACGACGACGCCATGAGCCAGCACGTGCTCCGGGCCGACCACCCTATGCGGCCCATCCGCCTGCGTCACACCTATGAACTTCTGGACGCTTACGGCGCGTTTGACGGTACGGATTCAGTGCTGGTCACACCGACCCTGGCCGACGAGTCCAGTGTGGGTGAATTCCACTCACGGAACTACATGGCTGCCGTCCGCACGTTCAGTTTGAGCCTGACCGGCTATCAACCGCAACGCTTTGGCTTTGCCCAAGGCGGCGACAATCCGACCTATCCCGGCATGTACGAAGCTGCGATGCTCAGCACCGGCGCTACCCTCGCCGCCGCCCGCATGGTAGCCGACGGCGAGGTAACTGCGGCGTTCAACATCAGCGGCGGCCTGCATCATGCGGCGGCGCGACAGGCCAGCGGATTCTGCGTGTTCAATGATCCCGTGGTCGCCATCAAGTACCTGCTCGGACGAGGATTACGGGTGGCCTACGTGGACATTGACGCCCATCACGGCGACGGCGTTCAGGACGCCTTCTACGATGATCCTCGGGTACTGACCATCTCGGTGCACGAGTCGGGACGTTACCTGTTCCCCGGCACCGGCTTCGCCGGCGAAACGGGCGCCGGCGAAGGTGTCGGCTATGCCGTCAACCTGCCTTTGTATCCCTATACCGACGACGAAATCTACCTGGAGGCATTTGAGGCCATCGTGCCCCCGCTATTGCAGGCATTCGCGCCCGACGTACTGCTGACCCAATTGGGCATCGACTCATACCACACCGACCCGCTGACTCATTTGCAGGTCACCAGCCGGGGATTTATCGCGGCGGTGACCCGATTGGGCGGGCTGGGATATCCGTGGCTCGCTACCGGCGGCGGCGGGTACGACATCGGCGCGGTGGCCCGCTGCTGGACGCTGGCCTACGGGGTGATGTGCGGCGCGGATTGGCCGGATCGTATCCCGACGCCGGCAATCGAACGGTTGGGCCGGACCACGTTGCGGGATACCGAGGTTCCCGAAATACCCGACCACATCCGCGCCGACGCCCGGGCGTTAGCGGCAGAGAGCGTGGCAGCTATCAGGGACGCAGTGTTCCCGGTTCACGGACTGGCCGCATAGCCCTGCCGGCTGGGCGGTACGCACCGCACTGCCGTGGTGATGAACCCGCTGTGGGCCACCATGCGGTGAGCCGGTCGGACGCTGCGGCGGGACACGTTCCAGCCGCGCAGCAGGGTTTCGGCGGTTTCAACCCTGGCGAAGCGTCCGTCGTCGTGGAGGGCGAGCACCAACTGTTGCACCTGGAGGACGGTGGGCAGGAAGGACAGCAGTATGCCGCCGGTGATCAGCGCGTTGGCAGCGGCATCCACGGCGCGCCAGGGTTCGGGCAGGTCCAGTATCACCCGGTCAACGTCCGGGTCCGCGATGCCGTCGAAGATGTCGCCGACGGTTACTTCCAACCGCGAAGTGTCCGGTATGACGGACCGCACGTTGGACATGGCCTTGGACACCACCGCCTCGTTGATTTCGTAGGAATGGACGCGCCCGGCGGGACCGACGGCGCGGAGCAGCGCGGTGGTCAGCGCGCCGGATCCGAACCCGGCCTCAACCACGGTCGCGCCGGGAAAGATGTCGGCCATGGAGATGATGTTGCCCAGGTCTTTAGCGTAGATGACCTGCGGCCCACGCGGCATGAGGCGCACGTAGTCGCCCAGGGTCGGCCGGATGCCCAGCATGACGTGGCCGCGACTGGTGGTGTACCACCCGCCCACCGGCTGTCCTATGACGTCGTCGTGAGGCAGCCATCCGAGATGGCAGTGGAACTCGCCGCCCGGAGCCAAGGTCGCCTGGTAGGTGCGGCCCTTGCGGTCCAGGAAAAGCGCCAACTCGCCGGCGCCGAACCTGCTTCGGTCGTCGTCCCCGTCGTTGGGCCAGTCCACGGCATCCACACCAGTATCATCGTTAGGCGAATTCATTGGTGTATTATACAGCCGTTATGCAAGAGCGGACGTTCACCCTGGAAGATGCCAACGAACTGGTGCCCTGGCTCGAGGAGCGGTTTGAAGCGATGTCGCCGCTGCGGACCGAGTTGGTGCGTCAGCAAGATGAATTGCTGTCGCTGTTGCGTCGTCGCCGGAGCAACGGCCACTCCAGCAGCGAGGAGGAGATCTCTGAGACGGAACGCGTTGTGTCCGAGCTCACTCGCCGACTGCAGGAAGCGGTGGCCGAGATAACCGCCCGGGGCATCCTGGTGCGGGACATCGGCCGAGGTTTGGTGGACTTCCCGTCCCACCGCAATGGCGACATCGTGTACCTGTGCTGGCAACGCGGGGAGCCGTTCATCGACTGGTGGCACCCCACCGACACCGGGTTCAGCGGGCGACAACAGTTGTAGGGTCATGTTGGTCCCCGTAAACGCAAAACCCGCTTTGCATCCCCGGAATGTTAACCGACTGAGGCAAGCCGTTGGCCACCGCATCTGACATCGGGAAAAAGACCAAGACCGCAACAGAATTGCGGGAGCGGGCTTCGGGTCTGGTTCCCGTTTTGAGGACCCGGGCGTCGCATACCGAGGAACTGCGGCGGATACCGGAAGAATCGGTCAACGACCTCTTGGTCTCTGGACTTTATCGTATTGGCGTGCCGTCGAAATTCGGCGGTTGGGACGTGGACTATGCCCTCGCTCTGGACGTGGCCGTGGAACTGGGCCGAGGCTGTCCGTCCACCGCGTGGTGCTACGGCCTATGGGCGGCCCACGCCTGGTTGGTGGGCTACTGGCCGCAGCCGGCTCAGGAGGAGGTGTTCGGGTCGAATCCGGACGCGCTTTGCTCCAGCTCTTTGAACACTGGCAAGTCCACCTGCGAACCCGTTGCCGGCGGTTACCGTCTGTCCGGTCGTTGGGAATTCTCCAGCGGGTGCGACGCCGCCAGTTGGCTGATGCTGGGGGTGCCCGGCATCGGAGAGCGAAATTGGGCGTTAGTTCCGCGCGGCGACTTTGAAATCGTTGACACCTGGTTCGTGTCCGGGCTGCGCGGCAGCGGGAGCAAGGACATCGTAGTCAGCGACGCCTTCGTGCCCGCACACCGAATCCTGGACGTGACCATCGCCGGCGACGGCGATTGGAGCGGTTGGGAACTGCACCGTCAGGAAAGGTATCGCGTGCCGATTCCGGTGCTGTTGGGATGGGACCTGGTGGCGCCCATGCTGGGAATCGCCAGGGGAATGCTAGATGAGTTCGTGGCGCGACTGGCCGGGACGTCGGGCCCGGGCCGAACCGCCGACTCTACGGCGATACACCTGCGTCTCTCCCACGCTTCCGCCGAGGTTGACGCGGCGCAGGCCCTGATGGAACGAGACGTTCGCGAGATACTGGACAAAGGCGCAGCCGGTAAAACGTTCACCACTTTGGAAAGAGCTAGATACCGGCGCGACAAAGCTTTTGTGACCCAGCTTTGCCTCCAGTCCGTCAACCGGCTTTTCGACCTGAGCGGCGGCCACGCCTTGTTCGATACGGTGTCCCTGCAGCGCTTCCACCGGGACGCGCAGGCCGCGGCGCATCGCGATACCCTGATCATGGATCTGGGCGGACAGCAATACGGGCGGGTAGCGCTAGGGCTGGACCCGGACGGGCCGATTTAGCGATTCAACGGCGGGTCCGGCTTATTAGCGGTATAGCCCGTCAACCAAGGAGTTTATATGGTTATCCAGCAGACGATCCACAATCTTGAACAAGGCGATATTACCCCGCCCGATACCGGTCGTCCGGTCGTCCGCTCCACTGAGGGCGTTATCTCGTCCGGGCACTACCTGACCTCTATGGCCGGGATGCGGATGCTGTTGGCCGGGGGCAACGCTTTCGATGCCCTGGTGGCGGCCGGTTTCGCCGCCGCCGTGGTGGAACCCATCGCGTCATACTCCCTGGCCGCCGAGGGCGTGTTCATGCTTTACGACTCGGTCAGCGGAGACCTGCTGTCCCTGAGCGGCCAGGGCGGCGCGCCGGGCGCGGCCACCGCCGAGTTCTACCGCTCTCGCGGACACGAACGCATCCCCACCGGTCCGGGCATGGACGCCCCCCTTTCCTTCACCCAGCCGGGGATTGTGGACGCTTTTATCGCCATGCTGGAACGCTATGGGAGGCTATCTTTGGCTGAGGTTCTGGCGCCGGCGATCAGCTATGCGGAGGATGGCATTCCGCACTACGAATATATGCTGGAGCGCCTGAAATCTCCCTCCGGCCAGGAGCAGTTCGACAACTTTCCGCCGGGCGGCTGGGACGTGTTCTACGACGACCGGCAGGTTCCGCAGCCGGGCGCTTTGATGGTGCAGCGTGGCCTGGCGAACACGCTGAAGATCATGCGCGACGCATCTCTCGCCGGCAGCTCCAGGAAGGCGAGCCTGCAAGCCGGCCGTGATGCTTTCTACTGCGGCCCCGTCGCCGAAACCATCGTTGCGGGCGTGAAGAAAGCGGGCGGCATACTTTCCAAAGACGACCTCGCCGACTACCGCAGCCAGTTCGCGGAGCCGGTTGGCACAAAGTTCAACGGTCACGAAATCCGGGGACAGAACACCTGGACCCAGGGGCCGATGCTGGCGCAGACGCTGAATATCCTGGAGAACTTCGACCTGAAGTCGATGGGACACAATAGCCCGGCCTACATACATACCGTGGCCGAAGCGTTGAAGCTGTCCTTCGGCGACCGGGAAGCCTTCTACGGTGACCCTGACTTCGCCGAAGTCCCGTTGGACGGCCTGCTGTCCAAGGAATACGCCGCCGAACGGGCGCAACTGATTGACCCCGAAGGCGCGTATCCGGCCCAGCGGGAACCGGGCGATCCCTGGAAATACTCCCGGTTGAATGGCCGAACCTCCGCTCCCGTGATGGCTGCGCCCACTATCGGCCCCGACTCGTCCGCCGATGACGGAACCACCCACGTGTCGGTGTTGGACAAGCAGGGGAACCTGGTCTGCGGCACCATCAGCGGCGGGTCATTCTCCAAGTCGGTGTTCTTCCCCGAACTGGGCGCCTGCCTCAGCACCCGCATCGAGATGTTCAACTGCGAACCCGGGCATCCCAACGTGGTCGAACCTGGCAAGCGTCCCCGGACCACCCTGGTGAATTACATCGCAATCAAGGACGACCAACCCGTGATGACCTTCGGGTGCCCCGGCGGCGACAACCAGGTGCAGGCCAACGTGCAGTTGATGCTCAACTCGCTGGTCTTTGGCATGGACCCGCAGCAGGCGGTGGAAGCGCCCCGGTTTGCCACGGCCAGCAACGTCAACTCCTTCTATCCTCACGTATATTATCCCGGACAATTGGATTTGGAACCCGGCATACCGGAGTCCGCCGCCGACGCCCTGCGCGTGTTCGGTCACAAGATCCACCGAACGGCCAACTGCGGACTGGGTGCAACCGTCTCAGTGCGAGACCCGGAGGCAGGATCACTCAGCACCGGCGCCGACCCTCGCCGCGCCTGCTACGCGCTGGCGCTTTAGAGAGCTCAGCCGCTTCCGGGAAATTATCAGAATCAGGATTTTGGGGATTACAGGATTGACAGGATATTGTGAGGAGCGTAATCCAGAAAATCTTAAAATCCTGTAAATCCTGATTCTGACGATAACCTGAACATCCGACGCTAGTCCGCCGCGCCCGGAGCGGGCATCGCCCCGGTGCGGGCCGCCAGCGCATTGTTCAACGCCGTCCGCTCCGCACGTTCCGTTTCAGGCGAGAACCGGATAAGGAATACGAGGGCCGACGCAATCAGCACCACCACGCCCGCGATGAGGAGCGGTTCCGTCGGCGGACCCGACCCAGATCCTGGAATGGTTTGTGCTGCGCTGGCAGCTTGAAGTCACCTTTCAGGAGGTGCGGACCCACCTGGGCATGGAGACCCAGCGCCAGTGGTCCGACCGGGCCATCGCCCGCACCACGCCCAACCTGCTGGGTCTCTTTTCCTGGACGACCCTGGCCGCTCACGCATTGCAACAAAACAGCCCCATGACCCCGCGCACCGCCGCCTGGTACGACAAGCCGTCGCCAACTTTCGTGGACGCCATTGCACTGGTGCGACGCCACTTGTGGCTGGCGTCGGAAGGTTTTTCACTGTCCGGAGCCGACCCCGATGCTCAGGAACTCCCGGTCGCTCTGTACCACCGACTTGTCGATTCCCTCGCTTACGTCGCTTGAATTGCGCAAAGCATCACTATGTCCGCGTTGCGGGCCGTGCAGAGGAGACTAACTGACGAGACCGAGGCGGGCGTGTAATCTCATGACGAGGCGTGTTGTCCGGACCAAGACCGAGAGGACATTGGCGCTTGTTGCCCGGCGCAAAGCATGGTCCGGGAGTCTTACGGCGGCATCATTGGTGACGCCCCCAATTCGGGGCGATCCCGTTGGGGAGAGCGTACGTTGTCAGTGACTTCCTCCGGCGATGCGCCTACGCTGTAATGGTAGAGGGGATATGATGACTACACGCCAGAGGAGCGCGAAACCGGTGGGAAAGACCGCAAGGGAGCGGCCGCGTCTGCCAGCGGAGCGGTCCCAGTTGAACCTGAACGCTGGGGGCATTGACGTGGGCGCCACCAGCCATTTCGTGGCGGTGCCCGCGGACCGCGCCGAGCCGCCGGTGCGAGAGTTCGCCGGCTTTACGGCGGACCTCTATCGCCTGGCGGACTGGCTTGCGGAGTGCGGCGTGGCGACCGTGGTCATGGAGTCCACCGGCGTGTACTGGATACCGCTGTTCGGGGTGCTCGAAGAGCGCGGGTTCCAGGTGATGCTGGTGGACCCGCGGCGCATCAAGAACGTGTCCGGCCGCAAGACCGACGTGCTGGACTGCCAATGGCTGCAGCAGCTGCACACCTACGGCCTGCTGTCGGGAGCCTTTCGGCCGGAGGCGGAGATCCGGCGTCTGCGCAGCTACCTGCGGCAGCGGGCCATGCTGGTGCAGTATGCGTCCCATCATATCCAGCATATGCAGAAGGCGCTGACCCAGATGAACGTGAAGCTCCAGCACGTCATCAGCAACATCACTGGCAGGACCGGGATGGACATTATCGAGGCCATCGTGGACGGCGAACGGGACCCCCGAAAGCTGGCGCAGTTTCGTCGTCCTGGCATGAAAGCAGACGAAGCCACGATTGCCAAGTCGTTGCAGGGGCACTGGCGGGAGGAGCACATCTTCGAGCTGACCCAGGCCCTGGAACTGTACCGGTTCTATCACGAGAAGATTGCCGAGTGCGACTGGGAGATTGAAGCCCAGCTGGAACGGTTCGAGGACCGCAGCGATGGCGAGTCTTCGGCTCCCGATGGCAAAAAGCGCGGCCAGGGGAACGCACCCCGCTTCGACATTCGAACGCACCTGTTTCGGATGACGGGAGTGGATCTGACCCGGATCGACGGCATCGACGGCTTCACGGCGTTGAAGGTGGTTAGCGAGATTGGCACGGACCTGACGAAATGGCCGAGCGCCAAGCACTTCGCATCCTGGCTGGGACTGAGCCCCGACCACCGTATCACCGGCGGCAGGGTCATGAGCTCAAAGACCAAGCCCAGCGCCAATCGGGCCGCGGCGGCATTGCGTCTGGCGGCCAACGCGCTGCACCGCTCCGACAGCGCCCTAGGCGCGTTCCTACGCCGGAAGAAAGCGCAGATGGGCGCGCCCAAGGCCATCACCGCCACGGCGCACAAGCTGGCCCGGCTCATCTACACCATGCTGCGGTACGGCCAGGAGTACGTGGATGCTGGCGCCGAATATTACGAAAGTCAGTATCAACACAGAGCCTTGCGCGCTGCCAAACGGCGGGCGGCCCAACTGGGCTACCAGCTGGTGCCTATACCCGATGGTGAGGACCGGACCTCAGGCTTTCCCCCAGCCGCGGCGTCCACCGCAGCGTGAGAGCCCCGGTTAGTGGGGAGTCCAGATTATGAGTTGGGCTTCGGGTACTCCGGTGATGCGCTCCACCCGCTCGGGCCAGTAGGTGGCGACCAGATTCCGGACCGTTTCAAATCCTTCGGTGCTCTCCGCGATGTAGTCATTGTCGATCGGGCCGTCGCGCACCAGGATGTGCAGCAGGCCGTTGGCCAGGGCGGCGTCGGTGCCCGGTATGAGTCTCAGGTGCAGGTCGGCTCGCCGCGCCGTCGGAGTGAGGCGCGGGTCAGCGACGATCAGCTTGCCGCCGTTGGCCCGCTGCGCTTCAAAGTACTGCATGATGGGCGGCATCGTTTCCGCTGAGTGCTGCCCAGCGCCAATATCGCTTCCGCTCCGGCGATGTCCTCCAGCGGGAAGGGCAGGCCCCAGTCGATGCCCAACGCGCGGATGCTCGCCGCCGCCGAGGACATGCAAAACCGGCCGTTGTAGTCGATGTTCGGCGTTTGCAGGGCGACCCTGGAGAACTTGCCCAGCAGGTAGCTCTTTTCGTTGGTCAGCGACCCGCCGCCGAATATTCCAACCGCGTCTGCACCGTAGGAGTCCCGCGTTTGACGGAATGCGTTGGCTACGCGCTCCAGCGCCTCGTCCCAGCTAACCGGATGGAGTTCGCCATCGGCGCCACGAGCCAGGGGCGTCAGCCGCCGGTCGGGATGGGCCAGGGCCGCGCCCGCGGTCCAACCCTTGATGCACAGCGCACCCTTGTTCACGGGGAAAGAGGCGTTCCCGGTAATGAGCGGGTCATCGGGCATACCGCCCAGGTTCATCCCGCACTGGAACGCGCAATAGGGGCAGTGGGTGGCGGTGTCGCCCGGCGAGTCCTGTTCCGTTGTCGGGTCTGTACACACTGCGACCGTGCCTCCAATCAGGTAAGCACGGCCCATCTTAGGGTGGATATTTTACGGAGCAGTTGCCTTTCGGTTACGCAGTGGTTGCGCTTTCGTTACCTTTTGATAGGCAATTACATACCTGTGTACATCGGCCAAAATCCACCACACCAACCGACCCCAGAACGTCTGAATGACGACAACTAAAACCGATAAATCTATGGCCGCGCTTGCTGAGATACTGCGGCAAGACGGCATTCGCGTTACGCAAGTGCTTGACGGCGGTAACCCACTGTTGCCACAACCCCTTTTGGTGGTTCGCGGCGACGATGATGAGATTGGTTTCCGAGCGGCGGCAATCGCGTTAGAATTCGGCTTTCCGTTGCATAGGTTGGATTGCTCTTATGACATTAGGCTCAATCAGGTAATTCGTGAATCCCGTCATTGGGTACTGAGATTCATCCTGCGGTCACTTCCAGAATAATTGCATCGCATTGCTTTTCTGTTAACCGTTGGTGCTAGTTAATATCAGAGGACGAATTGGGCAATGGAGCGATGGATGCGTCCGTTTTCGTCCGGTTCCAGTCCATCCCACTGCACCAGTATGTTGAAGGCGGCCATCAGGTAACTCAGATGCGCCTCAAATCCTCGCCAGGTGTTATGACGCATCTCCTTGCTGCCCCACACCGTGGTCATCATGGAGAAGGTGGTTGCCACGATCATCCGCACGTTCCATTGGCCGCGACGACACAGTTTCACGTTGTCTGGGTCGCCTTTGGCGCGGTGAAAGCCGGTGTCGGTCAGGATGATCATCTGGCCGTCGTAGCAGGCCAACAGGGGTAAGAACCGCTGGTCATGGACGTTGGCAGTGGCGCAGTCCCAATCCACAATCAGCCCCAATTTGTTGAGCACGACGCAGAGTTTGCCGCCCACGATCCAGCGATGATTGGACTTGCCGCGCCGGCCCACCTGATGGAGCTGACGCCCCGCCCTTACCGGATGGCCCAGTGCGATGCCATAGCTGTCGGCCACGCCCAGGATGGTGGGCGGAGCCAGGAAACAGCCGGTCCAGCAGGCTTTGGCTTCCAGGCGGCGGAAGCGGCGGGTGCGCTCGGGCAGCTGGGGAAAGAGGTCTCCATAGTTGTGCCGGAGCCAGTCGTAAAAGGCGCGGCGGCTGACGCCCTTGATGGCGTAGCGCGCTCCGATGGTGATCACCTCGCCCAGGGAGAGGACCGCTTGGGGATGATGGGGAAGTTCGGGCAGGGCATCGTCGATCCGGCAATAGAGTTCGGTGATAAAATCGGTGATGTTCACGGGGTTCCTCCGCTGTCGAGCGTATCAACATACAGCATAAGGAACCCTGTGGCGTTTTCAATATCATCTCAAACTAGCACCAACGGTTGTTAACAAATCAGAGACATTCTGAATGTAAACACGCTCTAGCCAAGTCAGCGATACTACGATACTCGTCACACACTACACCAGTCTGTCGGCGGCCGTGTCGATGCTCCGATCTCTCGCCAACGGCCAGGGATCCTCACTGCGACTCTACGACTCCTTGCACTGCAACGACACCGGCGAAGGGAACTACTTGATGGATGCGTTGAGCTCTCATTTCGAACACCGATGGTTAAGATATGGGAGCACTGCAAGCCACGCGTACATTACGTCGTTTGTCTACGACGAAAGCGCGGAAAATGTGGTAGAGAGCGCGGGAGATATGAGCGATGACCTGGTATTTTGGCGTACCTATGGCAAAGAGGGAACAGGGTGCTCATTGACGGCAAACGTACCCGAGAAACTCTTGCGCAGGGTACTGTACGGCCCCGATGCCGTGGGAAATACTAAAACGGCTTTGCTGCCGATTCTCAATGCGGTCACGCCTCTAGCTCGTGCTCGAGAGAATTTCGCCAAAGCTATCGCGGAAACCATCTGGAAAGGCTTGGAAGGCGTGACGTACCTGTACAAAGATGCGGCTTACCATCACGAGAAAGAACACCGCGCCGTGATACCGGCTGAATCGACAAATGGTGAAAAAGACCGTATACGTTTCGAGCCTTACGAAGCCAACGGCTTACCGATGCAGGTGAGGCATTACCGGGAGATTGGTGACTTCGAATTGAGGAGGATACTCACCAGCCGAAGCAATCTGATCCTTGGTCCGTGTGTCAACGACCGGTACAGTGTGCGACTATATCTTGAAGACCTGAGGCGCCAAGCGCAGAGAGTTGGTCCTGACTTGCTCAATTTCCAGATTGAGGAGTCGAAGATACGCTATCGCAACTCGTAAGTAAAAACAATCTGTTGCAGGTAACTGTTCAGAGTTGGTGAGGTGAATTGCTGAAAAGTTGTTTGTCGATGGCTGGCGGCCTTTGGCCTGTTTATGTCAAGTTGGGTCCATGAAGCATGAAATCGACCTCAGCCGACCGGGATGTGCTGATCGTCCTCCGGCAGCAAGCCATCATCGAACGGCTGGAGAAGCGGATCGCCCAGCCGGAAGGGCGGGCCAAAGCCAAAGGCTCCGGACGGATGCCGGGCCTGAAGCCCAAAGCCGACCGGAAACCGGCCGAGCCCAAGCAGCCCCGCAAGCCGCGGCCCCACGGTTTCGCCCGGACCCGCATGACGCCCACCCAGCGGGTGGAGCATGTGGTGGAGCAGTGTCCCGACTGCGGGACCCAGTTGTCCGGCGGCTGGACCCAGCGTACTCGGGAAGTGATCGATCTGCCCCAGGTGCCGGTGCAGGTTACCGAGCACGTTTACATCACCCGCACCTGTCCCCGGTGCCAACGGGGCTGTACTCCCACAGCGCAACTGGAGGGCGCGGCGCTGGGCCAGCAGCGTCTGGGGGTGAACGTTGTCAGCCTGATTGCCGCGCTCCGGGAGGAGGCTCGGCTGCCTTGCCGCACCATCCAATGGTACCTGGACACGGTTGGGCTGCACCTCAGCCTGGGGGCCATCGTGGACGCCACGCGCAAAGTGGCGGGCCAAGCGCAGCGGGAACTGGCGGGCATTCTGGAACGGATCCGCGGCAGTCCGGTGGTCCACTGCCGACGAGACCGGCTGGCGGGAGGACGGACACAACGGCTACGTGTGGACTTTCAGCACCCCTGACCTGCGGTACTTCCTGCGACGGAACCGTGGTAAGGCGGTGGTGGATGAAGTGCTGGGCGATGAGTTTGCTGGCGTGCTGGTCAGCGACTTCTACGCCGCCTACCACCACTATGACGGCCCCAAACAACGCTGCTGGGCCCACCTGCTACGGGACATCCACGACCTCCGCGTCCTCTACCCTGACGATCACCGATTGTCCCAGTGGGCCGATGCCATACATCAACTCTATTGCCAGGCCAAAGCCTTCACCCACCCGGCAGAGCAGCAGCGGCGCGCTGCCCAACTGGTCCTGGAAAGACGCCTCTTGGCCCTCTGCCGTCCCTTCTTGGATGACCCGTCGGCGGCACAAGCCAAACCGTGCCGACGCATGGAGAACCACATCAAGGAACTCTTCGTCTTCGTGGCTCATCCGGAGGTGCCACCGGACAACAATGCCGCCGAGCGCAGCCTGCGCCCAGTGGTGATCAGCCGGAAGGTCAGTGGTGGCACCCGCTCGGAGCGGGGGACCGAGACCAAGATGACCCTAGCCTCGATCTTCGGCACCTGGCGAGCCCAAGGTCTCAATCCTCTCTCCGCTTGCCAACAACTGCTCGCTTCCCCTCAACTCTGAACTGTTACTGTTGCAGCCGTCGTTTGCGGCGTCATTCCTGGGGAACGTGTCAAGAGTCAAGCCAGATTCGTCTCCGGTGTTCTTTTATGTAAGCCGCCATATGCTTGGTGGGTAGGCGGTCCCAGATATCACTGGGTGGTCTGCTCATTGCAATCCATGTACGGCCTTGTCCATCTTGAAATTGCTCCACCGCACCACCCTTGCCGTCGTTAAGCGGCGGTGTTACGCACACCCAATGGGGGGATATTCGGGGTAGCATCTTCCTGAAAGCCAAGGGCCACCGTGACCTGCGTGCCCTTGTTTGATCCCGCCTCGATCACGTAGTCGAAGGAAACAACTGGCATTCGGGGCGTATCGAATACTGTAGTGGAGTAGCCTAGGCCCTCCAATTCCGCCCGCACTCGGTCAATGCTGGTGGACATTTGACTGTACCTCCGTGGTTGCAACCGGAATCAGTTCGATGGCTGATTCTTGAAGGTTACTATGATTTTATATGTGCCGATGAGGTTAGGGAAATAAGGGATCAGCACCGGGTTCGGATATGAGTGTAAACGGCGGCGGTAAATTGGGCCAGGTGGGCGGCTCGATCGTCGGTTTGCGGCGTTCAGATACTGTACCGTCCGGCGCCTTCTATAAGGTTGATCATCAGCCTTTGGAAGGTGTCATGGATGTACGAAGTGGATGTGTACTTGCGGGTACGCCGGGCTTGCTTGGTGGAGGGAGTGAGCGTTCGGGAAGCCTCCCGGGTGTTCGGTTTGCACCGGGACACGGTGCGCAAGATGCTGGCCTACTCGGTGCCGCCAGGCTATCGGCGAGAAAGTCCACCGCGCAAACCCAAGCTGGAGGCTTTCACCGGCGTGATTGACGCGATACTGGAAGCCGACACGCGGGTACCCAGGAAGCAGCGGCACACGGCCAAGCGCATCTTTGAGCGGCTGCGGGACGAGTACGGGTTCGACGGTCAGTACACCATAGTCAAGGACTACGTCCGGGAGCATCGGCGGCGGACGCAGGAGATGTTCGTGCCGTTGTCCCATGCGCCGGGCCACGCCCAGTGTGATTTCGGGGAGGCTCTGGCGGTGGTCGGCGGCGTGGAGCGGAAGGTGCACTACCTGGTGATGGACCTGCCCCACAGCGACGGGTGCTTCGTGAAGGCGTATCCCGCGGAGACCACCGAGGCGTTCTTGGGCGGCCACGTTGCTGCGTTTGCCTTTCTGGGCGGAGTGCCCCAGAGCATCCGGTACGACAATACGAAACTGGCGGTGGCGAGGATACTGGGCGATGGTCGAAGGCAGCGTACCCGTGCGTTCACGGAGTTGCAGTCCCACTACCTGTTCGAGGACAGGTTCGGACGTCCCGGCAAGGGCAACGACAAGGGAAAGGTCGAGGGCATGGTGGGGTACGTGCGGCGCAACTTCCTGGTGCCGATACCCCGGGCGGAGAGTTTCGCGGCGCTGAATGCGCACCTGGAAGCACGGTGCCTGGACCGTATGGATGCCAGATTGCGGGGACACACCGAGACCATCGGCCAGCGCATGGAGCGGGACCTGGACGCCCGTTGCTGCCCTTGCCTACAGCGCCCTACGACGCCTGCGACAAGCAGGCCAGCCGAGTGAGCTCACTGTCATTGGTCAGATACCGCACCAACGACTACTCGGCGCCGGTGGCCTACGGACACCGGGAGGTGCTGGTGCGCGGTTACGTGAATGAGTGGTGATCAGCTGCGGTACCGAGGTCATCGCACGCTATCCCCGCTCCTACGAGCGGGACGACTTCGTCTTCGATCCCATCCACTACCTACCGCTGCTGGAGCGGAAGACCGCGGCCTTGGATCAGGCGGCGCCCCTGCAAGGGTGGGAGTTGCCCGAAGAGTACGGCACGCTGCGCCGTCTGCTGGAAGCTCGCATGGGCCGTCGGGGCAAACGGGAATTCGTGCAGGTATTGCGGCTGCTGGAACACTTCTCCCACCAAGAGGTCCACCACGCCGTCAAGGATGCTCTCCGGTTGGGGGCGCTGAGCTTCGACGCGGTAAAGCATCTGCTGCTGTGCCGACTGGAAGGCCGTCCGCCCAGGCTGGACCTGGAGCTCTATCCCTACTTGACCCGGGTCAGCGTGAAAACCACCCGCGCTCACGACTACATGACCCCGCTGTCGGGGAAGGCGGCATGAGCAACAAGTCCACGCCGCTGCTGGAGCACCATCTCAAGGAGCTCAAGCTACCCACCTTCCTGAGAGAGTACGGCAAGCTGGTTGCCCAGTGCGCGGCTGAAGGCGTAGGCCATCCCGACTACCTGCTTCGTCTCGCTGAACTGGAACTCATCGACCGACACCAGCGCATGGTTGAGCGCCGTATCAAGGCGGCACGATTCCCCGCCACCAAGAGCCTGGACACCTTCGACTTCCTGTCCATCCCCTCGGTGAACAAACCACTTGTCATGCAACTGGCCCGGTGTGAGTACATCGAGCGCCGTGAGAACGTCATCGCCATCGGCAACAGCGGCACCGGCAAGACCCACGTCGCCTTGGGATTGGGACTGGCCGCCTGCCAGAAGGGAATGTCCGTGGGTTTCACCACCGCCGCCGCCCTGGTACATGAACTCATGGAGGCCAGGGATGACCGCAGACTGCTCAACCTGCAGCGACAACTCGCCCGCTTCAAGCTGCTCATCATCGACGAGTTGGGCTTCGTCCCACTGTCCACCACCGGCGCGGAACTACTCTTCGAGGTCTTCAGCCAACGCTACGAACGCGGGTCGGTCCTGGTCACCACCAACCTGCCATTCGACGAGTGGACCGGCGTGTTTGGATCAGAACGGCTCACCGGGGCACTGCTGGATCGCCTCAACCACCACGTCCACATCATCGAGATGAACGGCGAGAGCTACCGCCTCAAAGGTAGCCGGCAAAACGCCGTCGCGCCGGAGCCGGACCAGTCCGTCGCCGATTAGCGCCGCGCCAACGCCGGTCCCACTGTCCATCCGGGACCCCCAACCACCAGCCAAGCCGTGGCCGTCAGGCATCACCCAGGTGGTACAACATTCCTCCGCCGCAGTGGTACGTCTTGTCGACGCCCTTGACAGCCCCCACCAGCAACGAGATTGCCGCGCTTCGTTCGCAATGACAGTTTGACGGAAAGCGAGTACGCGTGAGACGTGACCGGCTCTGGACGGCCACGCGCCAGCGGAGTATCTTGCAGCTTGGTACCCTCACCCGTGCTGAGGCGTGAGCAACATGAGGCAGAGCAACGACTTACAGCGGATTTACCAGGAGTTGCGCCGGAGAGCGGTCGCCCAGTTTGGGGAGGATCGCGCGGTGGAGCTGGAATCGTACCTGCGAACCGCGGCCGAGCAGATATTCGACGTTGATAGTGCCGAGGTCCACCCGGACTTGGAGCCACTGAACCAGGAATGACCAGGGCCGGCACCGGCTCACCATCCTCGGCACCCGTGCCACCGTCTACGAGGTTGAATAATGCCTGAACTCCACGAGCTTTCGGTGGCAGAAGCCGCCGCGCAGATTCGCGAAGGAACCCTGTCGCCGGTGGCGCTGGCGGAGTCGCTGCTGGCGCGCATCGACGCGCTGGACGGCGACCTGCAGGCCTGGGTCACCATCGACCGGGACGCGGTGATATCGGCGGCCCAGCAACGGGAGGCGGAGGTCCAGCGGGGAGACCAGCTGGGACCGATCCACGGCGTCCCGGTGGGCCTGAAGGACATTTTCTACACCGCCGGAATGCTCACCGCCTGCGGTTCGAAGGTGTACGGCGACTTCGTGCCGGAATTCGACGCGACCTCGGTAGCCAATATCAAGGCGGCCGGCGGGATCATCCTGGGCAAGGCGGTGACCACTGAGTTCGCCTCCTCCGACCCTTCGCCGACGCGCAACCCGTGGAACCTGGAGCACACCCCCGGCGGCTCCAGCAGCGGGTCGTCTGCGGCGGTGGCGGCGCGGATGGTTCCGGCCGCTCTCGGCTCGCAGACCGGCGGGTCCACGTGCCGTCCAGCGGCCTACAACGGCATCGTCGGCGTGAAGCCCACCTACGGGCGCATCTCACGGTACGGCGTGGCCCCGTTAAGCTGGTCGCTGGACCACGTGGGCATCCTGACCCGAACCGTGGCCGATGGCGCGCTGATGCTGACCGTGCTGAGCGGCGCGGACCACAATGACCCCGGCAGCCTGCGCGAACCCGTGCCCGACTTCAGCGCGCAGATGGCCGAGCATGACCGACCCCCGCGCATCGGGCTGGTGCGGCAGTACTACCAGGACTACGCCACGCCGGAGATGTGGGCGCACACCGAGGCCGTGGCCAATCAACTGGCGGAAGCTGGGGCTGAAGTCGAGGAAATACCGTTGCCCGACAGCTTCGCCGTGGTGCATAGCTTCCAGCGCATCGTGTCGAACGTCGAGTGCGCCGGGTTCCACGAGATCAATCACCGCGTTCGCGCCGCCGACTACGGCCCGCGCATCCGCGCCGGCATGGAGATGGGCATGATCATGCCGACGTCGGCGTACCTGAAAGCACAGCGGCTGCGGCGGCAATTCCGCGCCGATTTCAGCGAGATGGCTGCCAAGGTTGATGTCGTGATGACGCCGGCCATCCCCGCACCGGCTCCCCGAGACTTGAACACCACCGGCGATGCGGCGTTCCAGGTGCCGTGGACGGCCGCGGGGTTGCCCACGGTGGTGGTGTCGACGGGTCTCAGCGAGCTGGGCATGCCCATGGCCGTGCAGTTCGGTGGCCCGTGGGCGCAGGAGGGCAGGGTCCTGGGCGCAGCTCAGTGGTGCGAGCGGCTTGCCGGTCTGAGTGAGGCGCCGCCCAACTATTGACACATTTCGTCGATAAGGAGGGCACATGAGTACATCCGAAACCGTCAACCTATTCTTGGGCTTCGACCCGGCCGGTGACAACAAGTTCGGATGGAGTATATGCAAGGAGATCACTGGCGGCTTGGAGCTCGTCAAACCCGGATTAGTAGATGACGCCTGGGCTGCCATCAACACGGTGAAAGACGAGATTCGGTCCCAATACCCTCAAGGCAACTCCCGTGTCCTCGCGGCTGGGATTGACGTCCCGTTGCTTTGGAATAGGAGGGCAAAAATAATGGCTGGAGAAAAGTTGATTGCGTACTTCGCAGAGAGTTAGCAGGGGCCCATGGACCGGTGGGTAGGGTTCTGGCTACCAACAGTCTACGAGGTGCACAAATCGTACAAGGCGTGTTGTTGGTCAGGCATCTCGGTGAAACCTGGGATCTGAAAATCACGGAGTCTCATCCCAAGGTACTGGAACACCTGCTGGCTAAGACGAAGCAAAATCGAATGGTACAGCGCCTGACCATGGGATTATCGTCCGCCCCTGGACCGGACGATGAACGGGACGCCACACTCAGCGCGGTTTCAGCGTGGGCGGCAATACGAAAACGTTCCTTACCCAACTGGCAAAACCTCTATGACCTAGTGTGGTGTATTCGTAGTTCGCCGGATATAAAGTGCCGACCGCCGCCTTTGCGCCGCTCAGTATCGAGTAGAAAACTCTTTTCTAATCCGCTCGGAAAGCCTCGAAGTAATACGGCGAACTACGAATACAGGACATAACCAGGAATTGCTGAAACGCAACGGCCTGCCCTGATGTGTTCAGAGGGAAACGTTCCGAGACATGAGAATATCAGCTCATCCTGATCCTCCTGAGCCAGTTCGGCTGGACGACTACCCTCGTTTGGAACCGGAAGATATCCGCGCCTGCGTCGCCTACGCCCACGCCGTCATTGCCTAGTGTGGTGTATTCGTAGTTCGCCGGATATAAAGTGCCGACCGCCGCCTTTGCGCCGCTCAGTATCGAGTAGAAAACTCTTTTCTAATCCGCTCGGAAAGCCTCGAAGTAATACGGCGAACTACGAATACAGGACACTAGTGTCCTGTATTCAAAGTTCGCTGGCAAAAGTGGGCGACGTTGGCCAGGATTTGGTCGGCGGTCTTGGTCCAGACAAAAGGTTTGGGGTCTTCGTTGGTGACGTCCAGGTAGCGGTAGATGGCAGTCTCCAGTTCGGCGCTGCTCTGATGCACGCCGCGGCGCAACTGCTTTTCGGTGAGCAGACCGAACCAGCGCTCCACCAGGTTCAGCCACGAGGCGCTGGTGGGTGTGAAGTGCATATGGAAGCGGGGCCGCTTGGCAAACCAGTTCCGGATCAGCGCCGTCTGGTGGGTGGCGTAGTTGTCCGCGATCAGGTGGACGTCGAGGTCGGCGGGCACCTCGGCCTCGATGGTATCGAGGAATTTGCGGAACTCCACGGCCCGGTGCCGTTGGTGGCAACGACCAATCACCTTGCCGGTCCTGGTGTCTAAGAGGGTGTCTAAAAAGGGTCCAATTGGTCTGGACGCATGAAGGCAGAGAGGAGGAGTTGGTCGTAGTGTGGGGGTATGGAACGACCAGCTTATCCCAGGTTTCAGCAATGGCAACTGTGGGAACCCCTGTTACCTCCGCCCAAGCCGGGCGGGCGGCCGATCACCTACCCGAGACGGGAGATGTCGGCTAACCGGCTCTCCTGGAGGATGCTGCCCCATGACCTGCCGGTGCCGTGTTCCATTACTTCCGCACCTGGCGTCGGCAACTTGGCAGCGGGCCCAATCACGCCATGCTGCGGCGGCTCCCGGGAGACCAGCCCCAGCGCGGCCATCATCGGCCAGTGGTCCACGGAAAAAGGGGGCCCAGAGGCTACGAGCGCAAGGGCAAACGCCAGCGGGACTGCTGCTGGCGGTGGCGGTGCATCCGGCTGCCCTCGAGACGGCGCGCGGTGGTATTACGGCATGGGCCGCTTCCCTCGGCTACGCACTGGTCTGGGCCGACGGCGCGTGGCAAACTGGTGGCGTGCCCAGACGGTGGCCGGTTGGAGATTGGAACTGGTGCAGCACAGCAACACACCTTGGTCCCCCGGCGTTGGGTAGTGGAACGCACCTTCGGTTGCTGAATAGCAAGGACTACGAGGCATTGTGCGAAACCACGGAAACCTGGATCTACATCTCCATGACGGCCTGGCCGATGGCTTCCCTCTTTTTAGACACCCTCTAAGGCGGCGAACAGCGAAGTGGTGCCGTGACGCAGGTAATCATGGGTGCGCCGTTCCACTTGTCCCGGGCGCATGGGCAATAGCGGACGGGTGCGATCCAACGCCTGGATCTGGGACTTCTCGTCCACGCACAGGACCAACGCCCGATCCGGTGGATTCAGGTATAGCCCCACAACGTCCCTGACCTTCTCGATGAAGAAGGGGTCCGACGACAACTTGAAGGTCTCCGTGCGGTGTGGCTGCAATCCGAAGGCCCGCCAGATGCGGCTGACCGTGTTGTGGCTCAGCCCGCTGCGCTGGGCCATGGACCGGGTGCTCCAATGGGTCGCGTCCCGGGGCGCGGTCTCCAGCGTCAGCGTAATCACACGCTCCACGTCGTCATCGGTAACCGCTCGAGGCCGTCCGCTGCGCGGTTCGTCCGACAGTCCGTCCAGCCTCCGTTCCAGGAACCGGGAACGCCATTTCCCCACCGTCGCATCGGACACTCCCAGGTCGGCGCTCACCGTGGTATTGCTGCGGCCTTCGGCACAGCCCAAAATCATTCTGGCCCGCAGCGCCAAAGCTTGCGCCGTTTTCGGACGACGAACCCACCGTTCCAAGGTTTCACGCTCCACGTCATCCAAAATTAGCGGCGGCATTGGTCGTCCGATTGCCATGGTCATCCTCCTCTGGGCTGCTAACCCGGAGGATACCTCATCGCGAATACTATTACAATGAACTTCAGTTACACCACACTAGGGCGCTCCGCTCACCGTAATGAAAAAGAGGCCGCTGTTAGCGAAACAGCGGCCTCCGTCGATACGGTAATCTCTATCCCTTGAACCGTCCCGTCACCGGTTGGTGTCCCGCGTTCTCTTCGTAGGGCTCCTCCCGGTAAAGGGCCATGTCCTTCAGCACCGGGATGTCCTGAATTGAGAACAGGATTGCCTCATCCGCCGTGTCGTTGGCGTGCTCGTGCCAGACCCAGGGCGGCACCACGAAGAAGTCGCCTTCGCTCCAGTCGAACCGCTGCCCGTCAATGATGCTGTAGCCCTCGCCCTGGTACACCTGATACACGGCGCAGCTGGTCTGTCGGTGCGCCCGCGTGCAGATGCCCGGGCGGATCATCTGAACCCAGCAGGTCATCGTGCGCAGCACCGGCCCGCCCGTCGCCGGATCGCTGAACTCCATCGCCACGTCGTCAAAGGGGCTGGCGTCAACCTCCGCCAAGCGTTGCAACGCCTCATAGGTCTTGTCCCATTTGTAGTGCCATAGCGCGGAATACGGCGCTCTGGTTTCTTCCCACGCCGGCCGCAACGACCCCGACGCGAACTTCCGCTCCGACTCGGCCACGCCCACGATGGGCTGCTGGTCTTCGGGATACGCCTCGTAAAAGTTGGCCCTCAGATACCGAACCAGCGGAACGTCGAGACCGTCCAGCCAGATCATCGGATCGTCGCCTTCGTTGTTGTGGTCGTGCCACGTCCACGACGGAGTGAGCACCAGATCGCCCGGTTCCATGTAGCACTTGTCGCCTTCCACCGTGGTGTAGGCTCCCTGGCCCTTCAGCACCCACCGGATCGCCGTCGGGGTATGCCGGTGCGCTGGCGCGTTCTCCCCCGGGAGCAGCAGTTGCAGCGCCGCCGTGATGGTGTGCGTGGTGCCCCGGTCCAGGCCAGGGGTGGCCAGACGCAGGGTCCGCCGTTCCACGTCCCGGTCCGGCGTAACCAGTTCGCCGCTCTTCAGCACCAGTGGCTCCACCTCGGCCCAGCGCCAAAGATACGGCTCCATGTGGGGCAGCGGCTGGCCTTCTCCCTGCAGCCAACCCGGCTTCAGCTGTATGCGGTCCGTGACTTCATAATACTGGCGCTCATCTTCGGTGCGTATCGTGTCCGGTATTGCCATCCCGATGCCTCCTCGCGTCGAATACTTGGTAGCTTGGCCTCCGATTTTAGTCTCAAACCCGCGATATGTCATTCATCCCGCATATCCGGTTCGTCAGTCAAGGTCTTTCGTTTGTCATAGGACTTACGCACTTGGATTACTGCCTGGGGATTTAACGCAAAGGCGCAGAGACGCAAAGAGGGATTCGCAGCAGCGTGAGCGTGCCTTCCGATGATGCTCAGCGCTCAACTGCTTGAGTCCTATGTCATTACGAGCGTAGCGTGTCAATCTCGTAACGATGCATGTGTACTGGCAGGATGGACCGTCTGACGCGCCGAGATTGCCACGTCGCTTCGCGCCTCGCAATGACAATACCGGAAAATCGAATGACCCGGTTCGTCAGCGCTAAATTGCGACCCTTGCTGTCAGACGATGCTACAATCGCCCCGGCGAGCATTTGCGTCGCACCCCAATACACGACAAATGACAGAGGTGAATCATGGCCAGGCTTCCCGTAGTCACGCGAGATATGGTGCCCGAAGAGTTCCGCGAAGCATTCGACGGATTGACCAAAGACACCGGGGGAACCATCACCGGCGGTCCCTACTCAATTGCAATCAACAGTCCTGAGATGGCGCGCAGGCGTAGTGATCTCACCGCCTACCTGCGCTTTGAAAGCACCTTCACCAAGCGCATACAGGAATTGGCCATCCTGGCCACCGCCCGCGCCTTCGATTGCCCCTACATCTGGAACGCCCACGCCCCGGCCGCACGCCGCGAGGGCGTCAGCGACGCCCTGGTGGACGCCATCCGTGACCGCCAGCCCCTGCCGTCCATGGCTGCCGACGAGCAGGCCATCGTCAACTACTGCAAAGAGTTCTACGCCAACCACCGCGTGTCCGCCTCGACTTTCCAGATCGCCCTGGAACAGTTCGGCGCCCAGCACTTGGTAGAAATCACCGCTCTCATGGGCAACTACGCCCAGACCGCGTTCTTCCTCAACGCTTTCGAGGTGGAGCTTCCCGACGACCGCACCGAAACTGTGCTACCCGTGTCCTAGCTCCGCCGCCGCTCACTGGGATTGTCGCCGGCCTGCCGATCCCGCCACTGCGGCGCTCCAACGGCATGGACGGGCGTCCGTCATTTTGTTGCGGGCGCCCCTTTCATCCGAAACTTTCTTCTCTGGCATTCCGAGGAGTGCTGTTCATGGTGAGCCGGTCGAACCACGCGCCAATCTCATTGGCGGCGCGGCGGCGTCGGGGATCAAGTCCGCCCGCCGGCGTCCAAACGGTTTGATGGTGGCGACCTGCCGCCCGCGGCACGCCCGCGAGTCGTCGCCTACTGACGGCAATATGCAACCGTGTTGCCCCGTGCGCCGCACAATGCGCTAGAATGTCGGCGGCGACACGGCGAACCGTTCTCAACCCAAGGCACGCCGCCGCCGATACACTAGCTTTGACAACAGGAGGCATCATGACGGTGTTCGTTCGTATTTATACCGGAGACGACGGCCAGACCCATTTTCAAGACCTTGACCTGCCCGGAGCGCGTGCCATCCACAGTGGTATGCAGGTCACGCCCGGCGTCAATTTCCGGCGCTTTGAACCCGGCTACTTCTCCGATTGGCACACCGCTCCCCGCCGGCAGTACGTGATCACCCTGGCTGGCGAAATGGAAGTCGGTATCGGCGACGGCACCACGCGCCGCTTCGGCGCCGGAGACGTCTTGATGGCGGATGACCTCACCGGCCAGGGGCATACCACCGCCGTCGTCGGCGACCAGCCCCGCGTCTCCGTCACCATCCCGCTGACGCTGTGGTCCCCCTGGCTCCCGGCTGACGAATAGCCGCCACAGTCTTCGTTACGCCGGCGCGTTGGCGCGGATAATCTCCTGCGCCGACGCAAAGGCGTTTTGGCCGGATATTCGGGGCGCGATGATCGGCAGCGTAATGCCAGCTTCCCGGTATTCGGCCAGCCGTTCCTTCCTGGCTCCCGCGTCGGCCGGCAACGACATCTGGTCGATCAACCCTTGGGGCACCATCCCCTCGGCTTCCGCCATGTTGCCCGCCCGCCAGGCCCGCCGCACCATCTCAACTTCGTCGGCAAACCCCGCCTCGGCCATCAGCCGGCGATAGCGCGGGAACCGCCCGGCGTAGGTGGCCGCCACCCGGCGCATCCCTCCGTCGCCCGCCCCGGGCGCGGCCACGCCCACCAACGTAGCCACTTCCACCTCTGCGGGATTCACGCCGGCGCGGTCTGCCCCCAGTGCCACCTGGCGCGCCGCCATCCGCGCATGTTCCGGCGTGCACCAGGTCAACAAAATACCCTGGCTGATTTCCCCGGCTATTTCCAGCATCCTGGGGTTCACCGCCGCCAAATAAATCGGCAACTCTGGCCGGAAGACCGGAAAATGCAGATCGAACGAACCGATGTTGATCGCTTCACCCTGATAGTCGTCTAGCCTTCCGTTCTTTAGTAGCCGACGCACGATCTCCACCGTGTCCCGCACCCGCGGGATCGGCCCCGAAAACTCCAACCCGTGCTCCGGCTCCACCTGCACCTTGTGGCTACTGCCCAGCCCCAGGATGAACCGTCCGCTCGAATAGTAGTCCACGCAAGCCGCCGCCATGGCGATGGTCGGCGCACTACGCACAAACACGCTGCTGATGCTGGTGCCAAGCAGAATCCGCGAAGTGGCCACCGCGCACGCCGTGAGAATCGAAAACTGGTCGCCCCCGTGCCCCTCGGCGACCCACGCTGATTCGTAACCCAGTTCCTCAGCCAGTTGGACGCACCGCACAACTTCCGTCGGCGACATCCCGCCGCCCGCGAACGCCACGCCTATCCTTTCCATGCAACCTCCGCCAGTTATGCGAGTGGCCTGCCGCCCGTTTCCCAAGTGAGCAGCATCGCCCGGGGCTCCCCAAACCATACCGGCTTCAAACCATCTGCGGTTTTTTGGAAAATACGGTCAAGATTGTCAGAGATCCGTTCGCGCGTTGCCGCGTCGTCCTGGTCCAAGCGGTACAGGGCGAAGTCTATGGCCTCCACTTCCGTCAATCCACCCAACATTTCGGGTATCCACCACGGCGGTTCCGGCAATGGCAGTATCTCCGGAAGCAGCCTCATTTCCCAAAGCACGGCGGCCAATTCCGGCAGGCCGGGCCAGCATACGGGTTCTGCTCCAAACAGTATCCGCCTCAGTTCATTATCCATATCGCCAGGCGTGGGCCGCCAGACCGATATGATCACGCGGCGAGACGCGGCGTCGTGCAACTTGGCGACGAAGGGCACGATGTCCCGCACGAAATAGGTGACGTCAGAGATGTGAACGACTTCTCCGATTTCCGCGGACTCCATCCACCAGTCCGGCGTTACTCGGGCGTTGGTGAGGCCCGCCTCGTCCCGCGACGCGATGAACTGCTCCCTCATGCTGTCCGAAGGCTCTACCAGGACGATCTCTTTAACCTGGTTCGCCAAAGCCAACGATACGCGTCCCGCGCCCCCGCCGACGTCCAGCAAACGGTCGGAGGGTTCCAGGAAGCCGGCGACCGTGGTCAGGTTTTGATCCCACGGCCGGCGCGGATCCAGCCGAAACATTTCAGCGATGTCCGACCAATGATCACCTGGCATCCGGTGGTCAGCGAAACGGTCCGCCGCTACGGCGGCATCATGGATGGCGGCGTAGCGCTCTGCGGCAGTCTTCACGGTGTCAGTATCACCTTGCCGCGAGTGCCCCGAGCAGCGAGGTGCAGGTGCGCGCTGCCCGCTTCAGACATCGGTATCACCCGGTCCACGATCAGCTTGAGCCGTCCGTCCATAATCATTGGCATGAGGTCATTCATCGCCCCTTGGTGGTCCAGCGACCCAATGGGCGACCGCCCCATGCTGAACCCAATGACCGTGCGGTTCAAAGTGGTGATGTCCGCCGCCGCCAAATTTGCCGGCTGGCCGCTGGCGTTTCCATAACTCACGAGTCGCCCGTAAGACCCCACGCAGCGCACCGACTTCTCCAGCACCGGCCCGCCCACGCATTCCAGCACCAGCGCCACGCCGCGCCCGTCCGTGAGTTCCTTCACCTCTTCCTCAAAATCGACTTCCGTGTAGTTGATGGCGACGTCCGCCCCCAGCGATCGACACAGCTCCAGCTTGTCGGCGGTCGAGGCCGTGACCACCACGCGGGCGCCCCATTCCTTCGCCAACTGAATCGCCACCGTCCCCACGCCGGAAGCGCCGGCCTGGATCAACACGGTGTCGCCCGGCTGCATCGCCCCGCGCGTTTTCAGCAGGTGGTAGGAGGTCAAGAATGTGATGGGCATACCGCCGGCCTGCACCGGGTCGATGCCGTCAGGATACGGGAACACGAAATTGTGGTTGACCGCCACATACTCCGCCTGGCCCTGCGGCCCCATCGCCATCACCTTCTGCCCTACGGAGAGCCGTCCGTCCGTAACATCCGATCCCAGCGCGGCGATGGTTCCCGCCGCCTCCAGCCCCAGCGTGGCCGGCAGATCCGGCCCGGGGTAGTTGCCCTGTCGCCGCATGATGTCTGCATAATTGACGCCAGCCGCGTCCACTCGTATCAAAACTTGATGCGGGCTGGGCGTCGGCTCCGGAGCGTCCTTCCACTCCAAAACCTCGACGCTGCCGTATTCTTCGATTCGCAGAGCTTTCATGCTGATAACTTCTCCGGTTGAGCGAGCGGCCAAATCAGGCCGGCCCGCGCAGATTTGCGGCTTGCAGGACATCGGTATTGATGACGCGGACGGCTTCACCGGCAGCGAAAGCGCGGATATTCTCCACCACTCCGGCATAAAAAGCCCGGTACCCATCATCGGTGACATAGCCAACATGGGGCGTGATAAGCGTGTTGTTCAGGGTCAGGAACGGATGCCCTTCCGGCAATGGTTCCACGTCAAACGTATCCAGCGCCGCGCCGCCGATGGCCTCGCGTTGCAAAGCATCGACCAACGCCGCCTCGTCAACTATCGGCCCGCGCGAGATGTTGACCAATATGGCCGTCGGTTTCATCAGCCCGATCTCATGCGCGCCCACCAACCCGCGGGTGCGGTCGCTGAGCCGGACGTGAACCGATACCACGTCGCCCTCGGCGAATAGTGTGTCCTTGTCCACCAGCGTCGCGCTGCATTCGGCCGCCCGCTCCGCCGTCAGATTCTGGCTCCACGCGATGACGCGCATATCAAAGGCATTGCCCACCCGCGCCACCAGCGAGCCGATATGCCCCAGGCCCAGCAGCGCCAGCGTCTTCCCCTGCAGGCTGGTCCCGACGTGGATACCCCACCTGGCCTGTTCTCGGGTGGCCCGGTCCTCTTGGGGGATTTGACGCAGCATCCCCAGGATAAGACCCCAGGTCAACTCCGTTGGTCCTTCGCCGGCTCCGGGTGTACCGCAAACGGTGATCCCCAAATCGGTGGCCGCGTTAACGTCAAAGGAAGCGTTCCGCGCCCCGGTGGTGATGAGGCACCGCAGCGCCGGCAGGCGTTCCAGCAGCGCACGCGAAAAAGCCGTGCGCTCCCGCATCCCCATCACGATATCAAAGTCGGCCAGCCGCGCCGCCAGGGCGTCCTCGTCCGCCAGATGGTCGGCGAAAAATGAGACTTCTATGCCGGACGGCAGGCTGGCCCAGTCGGCCATGCTTTCGGCCACGCTCTGGTAATCATCAAGGACGGCTACTTTCATGGCGTCTTTCACCTCTCGTCCGATCTCATTGCTCAATCATACGAAGCGCAAGATGAAGGTGTTTGGTCAATTCTGCGGTTTCAATTGAATGGGCGCGCTGGGTTGGAGGCTGGGATCAGTTGTCGCGCAGCCGTCGGAGTTGTTCTTCCAGTTCTCGAACCTGTGCTTCGGCCTGGATACGAGCCGCTCGCTCTTGACTGGCGCGGGTTTCGGCGATGGCAGAGCTGAGGCGAAGGTCATCGTAGGTCAGGATGTGCCGGCCGGTGGCCGGGTCGTGCCATCCTAACACCCCGCTTTCCCAGCGCAGATGCAGGTTCAGTACCGTGCTGTATCCCTGCAAAACCGCGTCGTCCAACTCAAATATGTCAATGGCTTCGTATCTTCCGTCGACCAGCCGGTCGCCAGCCAGTCGCGCCCCATGATAACGTCCGCTCTCGTCAAACCGCCAGTATTCCAGGATGCCCAACGCGGCGTAGTCGTCCCGCTTGTTTGTCACGTCCTCGCGCCCCGTCCGTCGCGAGGCTATCTCCAGCACGAAGTCGGGCGGCTTGCCGTGCTCCGAGATAACGTAGGCGTTGCGCCGGTAGTAGGCGGCCGGGTCCACGTCAAAGGCGATCAGCAGGTCGGGATACCGCAGTCCGGTCATGTCCCGGGTTGGCGCCAGGCTGAGGTAGTGCTCGCCGGCGACAAGGGTGGTTGCCGGGTTGCCCAAGTGCTGGATCAGGTGGTGAACGTTGCCGGTAGTGGCCAATTGGTCGAAGCTGGTCATGTCGTCAGGCTCGCGATCCGGCGGGTCCGGAAACTCGAAACTCCCTGGGGGTTGCGGGGCAGCGTCGGTAGTGTTGGCGGTGGTCATGGTGAACCTCTGTGGGCATAGCCTGGGCGGCCGGCGCCCAGCCAGAAGCTACGTTGCGCCGCATTATACCCCACCGGCCGGGGCGGTCGGGATAGCAATTGCCACACTGCCCACGCAATGACAAAGGACTTTGAAAGGACCCCGGCCGGCACGCGCACCCGTTCTGGAAATCGGCAGAAATCGGGATTTATCGGATTGGCGTGGTGAGCAGGATTGCGGGAACTCCATAACTGAACGGCGCCGATCCTGCTTCGACCCAAACCCGGAACATCCTTCTGCTGCCGTTTACCGTCGGTTTGTCTGCATTTTTGGTAGCGTTCCGTTTTGAGTTGTTCGATTGATAATCCGTCACCCCGACGAAAGCCGGAGTCCTTGAGGCCACAGCACGAACGAACCGGGAACGTAATTGACGAATGCGGTCACTGGATTCCTGCTTTCGCAGCAACCATGGTATTAAACTGCCCAGATTCGATTGCCCTACATAACGGCGCGCATACATTTGACTTTTATAAAATTTTTACTAAAATCTTACAAATCGTTATTAGCATATTCGTGTCATGACAGTGAAACGAGGTTGGAAATGAGAGCATTGACCACTGGGCTTTGCTTCCGGTTCGCTTTTGCCGGGATCGTCGCGGGGATATTGGCGTTGTGGCTGTGTGCCGGTGCGGCTGAAGGCGCCCGCCTGGACCACGCTAGGGTTACGCCATTGGCCCTGGAAACTCCGCATCATTTTTCGGTGTCGTCGCAAAGCACTGACGAAACGGCATTTCGCGAAGAGGAGGCTGGTTTCTCTGCGTATCACCGGGTTAATGCCGGGGATGAAAACCAACCTCGGCTCAACATTGCCGCCATGACTGCAAAACTGCTGGACGATCCTGACGAATCAAATACAGCCCGCTCCGGGCCCGGCATCCCAATAGACTTGGGCAGCAACTTCGGCATAGTCGAACTTCCGATGTTTGCCGCCGTGGGCGCCGGCCTCTTGACTAGAAACGTCACCGTTTATTACGACGACCGCGGATGGGTGGTGGCCTACCTACCCGCCGATGAACCGGCAGCGGCAATCTGGCGGCACGACTCCGCCGAGGGAGAAACCCAAGACGACCGCAAAGCCACGGAGCACCTGGAACAGAATCTGTTGGTGCTGGCAATCAACGAAGTTTTGAATGTCGCGGCGTCGGATGGGTCGAAACCGACGACCGTAAAACCCGATGGTTACTACGATTGGCAGAACCCCGATTGCAATGCCTTCGTTCTGTTCAGCAACCAATCCAGCGGCGGCCAGTCCGATCCCGTCAACTTCGTCATCCCACCCAAGATCGACGATATACACGCCTCGGCCGCCGTGCTGATCACCAGCCCTGATTCAATCTCAGCCGACGACATAAGCGCCAGTGTCACGCTCGATAGAGAATCTATCGTCACCGCCGGTCCACCCGCCCTCCTGAACGTGGCTGCGTTCGATATACCCCGGCCCACGGATGAAAACGGCAAACCCCAGACCGGCTTGCACAAGATGTCCGTAACCGTGTCGGAAGGCGATACGGCCACCGGAGTGGTGATGCTGCTGTACAACAAGCCGGGGTCATAGGCCCCCCGGCGCTGCCGTTCTCCCGCAAGATAAGCGGTGTTTCACCTGCTGCCACGCGCCTTCCTGCTCGTCCTGGCAATCGTGGCCATTGCCCTTTGGCTCGCCGTCGCAAACATCGTACCCAATGCCGCCAGCGGCACCAACGTCCCGCCCAACCCGTCGCCAAACGTCGGCGCGCAGCAGCAAGACTGCGTGGACGACGTGAGCATTTCTGTGTTGGGATTGGCGGACATCCAAAACGGCTATGTGCTCAAAGATCCGCCCGACTATGCCGACGGCGACGAGATCAGAATCTACTACGACGTTACAAATTTCAGCTGCCAGGACCTTACCATTACGGTGCTGTTGACCGGCTCCATAAGCGGCGCAACCATCTATAACGACGATCCTGGCAACGACCCGTGTCCCACCGGCTGCACCATCGGTGCTCAGAAAACACACCCCGGGAACGCCATGTGGGACCTCGGCCGGCATCCCAATACAACCGGCGAGAAGGCCGTCGCCACCATCAGGATAGACTCCCCAACCGATTTCACTGATACCAACCCAGGCAACGACAGCAGTACTTCAACCGAGTCGATCAACATCGTCAACACTGAGCCCGTCGCAACTGCGGCGCCCGCGCCTACCCCGACGGCCACGCCGACACCAACCTCGACCGCTACTCCTACTCCAACTGCGACGGTCACTCCGACGCCGACGCCAACCCCTACGGCGACCCCAACCCCGACGGCGACGCCCACGCCGACCGCGACGGTCACTCCGACGCCCACGGTTACATCCACGCCGACACTGACGCCCACGCCAACTCCAACGGCGCGACCAACGAATACGCCGGCACCCACCGCGACAACCACTCCAACTCCCACGCCTACGTCCACTCCGACCCCAACGCCTCCCGACGTAACTGCGTCGTTCTCGTCCGCTGAATACCGGGTCACGGAAGGCGAGTTCGCAGCCGTTACGGTGACGCTCAGCGCCGACCCCCAGCGCATGGTCACCGTTCCAGTTGTGGCCAGCCCCGTCCTGACCAACGGGTACGCCCTCTCAGGCGACAGCGTCACTTTCAACCCCGGCGACGTTGGCGACAAGCTCAGGAAGTCCATCACCTTCACCGTGGCGGACAATGACATCGACGAACGGTATCCCAGTGTTGCCCTACGATTCGGTATGCTGCCGGCCGGCGTTGCGCCGGCCGACCCTGATCTGGCCCGCATCTATATTTACGACGATGACCCCACGCCGGCTCTGTCCGTCAACTCGCCCAGCGTGGTTGAGGGAGATAACGGGACAACGACGCTGCAATTCGTACTCACGCTCAGCGCGCTCAGCGCGCTCACGCCGAGCGTGGAGTACAGAATAGAAACCGGAGACGGCACCGCGGATTGGGGCAACGATTACTTCTTGGGCAAGGTCAGCGACATAATCACTTTCGGCCCCGGGGAGACCACAAAGACTATTGATATATCGGTGATGGGCGAAACCCAGCAGGAACGTGACGAGACGGTGCTGGTGAGAATCTCCGATTTCCACGACGTTATTCCTGCCGATAACATGAACGCGGCGGGAGGATGGTTCATCGTAACCGGCACGATCATCAACGACGACGCGCCCACGCCAACCCCGACTGCGACGCCCACGCCGACCCCAACGGCGCGACCCACGGCAACACCGACGCCGACCGCGACGGTCACTCCGACGCCCACGGTGACGCCCACCGCGACTGCGACGCCCACACCGACCGCGACGGTCACTCCGACGCCCACGGTGACGCCCACCCCGACTGCGACGCCGACGCCCACGGTGACACCCACCCCAACTGCGACGGCGACGGCGACGCCGACGCCGACCGCGACGGCCACTCCGACGCCCACGGTGACACCCACCCCAACTGCGACGGCGACGCCAACGCCGACGCCAACCCCAACACCGAAACCCACAGCGACGCCCACACCGACCGCGACGGCCACTGCGACGCCCACGGTGACGCCCACCCCGACGGCGACGCCGACGCCAACCCCAACACCCGCACCCACGGCAGCACCGACCCCGGCCCCAACACCAACCGCTACACCTACGCCAACGGCCACACCCACTCCGACCCCAACCCCGACCCCGACCCCGACCCCTACGCCCCGCCCCGAAGTGGACATTGCCCTGACCGCCTTCACCGTTCCGGATTCTCCGATCATCGCTGGCGAAACGGTCAGCTTCAAAGTAACGGTGGCCAATCAAAGCGAGGACGATACCGGTTCCGTTTCGCTCACTCTCGATGCCACCCACGATGGAACCGGTGAAAGCGCCGCGCCGGTTGCCACCACGATTGACCCCATCGCTGGCGGAACGTCGGTGATTGCTCAGCTTGATTGGAACACCGACGGCCTCACTCCCGGCGGTTACGACCTTCGCGTTACGGCGACCACTGTGGGCGATGTCGACGACAGCGACAACTCCCTCACCGCTGACCTCGAACTGGTCAACGCACTCACCCTCACCGACGTTTCGCCCAGGACAGCCGTCGCCGTCGTCGGTGAAGCCGTCGAGTTCGCCGTCCAGGTCGAAAATATCGGTAGTTCCAACCTGCAAAACGCCTCCGTTGGCCTCTACGGACTGAACGCAACGGAGGCGCTGACCGAGGCGTCAATCGGCGCCATCGCCAAAGGCGACACCGCCTCTATCAAGTTGAGATGGGATACCACCGGCCAGGACGTTGACAACCGTTCCCTCGTTGTCGCCGCCAGAGCCGATGGGCAAACGGCAGACAACGATGACTGGCAGTGGGTGACGATCCACCTCAGAAACCCCATCGCTCTGACCGCGACGACACCCGCAACCACATCCATTGCGGCGGGAAGTTCCGTTGTTATCGAGGCAAAGGTCACTAACGGGAGCACCGCCGCCGTCAGCGGGGTGGCCGTTAGTGCGTATGTCAACGGCTCGTCCGACGCGGCTGCCACCGAAACGATTGGGAGCATTGCCGCCGGGGAGACCGCCACCGCGCGTCTCGTCTGGACAACCGCTGGCGTTGAGCCCGGCGAACACTCGCTGCAGGTGGTAGCCACCTTGCCCAGTTACTCACAGGACACCGACGACCGGGCAGATGTGGTGGTGACCCTTGACGAACCGGTGGTAGATTTGGGTTTCGTTGGCAATATGACCGCCCCGGAGGCGGTCGTCATCGGCCATACGGCTACAGTTTCAGCAACCCTGACCAACCAGGGCAATGCGCCGGCGGCGGCCGCAGTCGGCCTGTACGTTGACACGGCAACTGAACCCGTCCATGCGTTGACAACCCAGGCCATTCCGCCAGCATCAACTGAAGAGGTCAGCTTGGAATGGGATACTATCGGTCTCGATGATCTAGTTGGCAACCGCCAATTGCGATTGGTAGCGGAGGTTCCCGATGATGCGGACATCACCGATAACGCTGTCGAGTCCCCCGTGCGTCTGTATAAATCGGCGTTCTCACTCGCTGGGGCTCCCGGCGGATGCATCAACGACATCGCTGTTTCGATCGTGGGCATCCGTGAGATTAGCAACCCATTGCGAGAACCTCCCTACTATTTGCCCACCGAGACCCTGTACATCTACTACCAAATCTACAACTACTCTTGCCATACCGACGCCACCGTAGATGTCGATTTGACAATTGCCGAAACTGAGGTCGTCATCGAAAACAACGACGAATTTTGCGTATCGGCCTGCCGCATCCCTGCCGGTGGCATGGCCGAGGCGGTGGTGGTATGGCCGCTGTCCGGCGTTCCGCCAATCAATCAGGGGGCTGTGGCAGTCGCCATAGCGGTGTCGTCTCCGGAGGATTTCGACGACACGAATGCCGGCAACGACACCGCCACGTCATCAGAGAGCGTCAACATTGCGCATCCGGATGACATTACCTTGGGCATCGGTGCTGCGGAGGCCAACAAAGGGCATATCGGGGCCGAATTGGCAGAACCGCAATTCGGCTTCGTAGATTTGCGCCTGCTGTCTGCCGCTGTCGAACCGACCACACTGCCCCATTCCGTCGCCACCATGTCGCTAACGGTAGAAGCCGCCAACAACGGCCTGCAAACCGAGCCAGCCGCAGTTGAAGCGAGTCGCGCGTCGTCGAACGGCTCGGAACCCGAATTACTCTACGCCCACACCATAATGATCCCGCCGGGCGGCATCACCAAGAAGGTGGACCTGGAAATGCCTACCTACGGCCTACGTATCGGGACGCAAACGGTTCAAGTCGGTCTATCGGCGGTCAATAACATTGCTCCATCAAACCCCAAATTTGACTTCGACGTGACCAGGCTCGCGCCTCCGGTCCCTCCCGTGCTCAACGACGTCGAGATCGTCAGCATCGAAAGCCTTCCGCCCGCCGAGGCGGCACAGGGCCAGTGGGTCGAGATCAGCGTCACCGTCCGAAACAACAGCGACAAAAACCTTAACGTCCCGGTCCAACTGACCTTTCCCTCCGACGACAAAAAACCCGAACGCAAGTCGCCTCGCGTCCGTCCTGGCGAAACTGGCGTCGCCACCTTCACCTGGAAAACCCGCAACTACGACGTGGGCTCACATACCTTACGAGCTGAATTGTTGCTCGACAATAACCTGACCGCCGGTGCAACCTCGGCGGAACTCCAAATCCTGCTCACCGCTCCAGCCATAAACGCGAACATCCTGACCATCTCGACAGATCCCGAAGCCCCGGTGGTGGGCCAACCGGTTGCGATTACCGTAACCGTTCGCAACGAAGGCCCCATCGCGACCAGCATCCCCATAACGCTGCACTTCCCGTCTCCAACCAAGCAACCCGAGACCCGCCGGCCTCTCATCAAGCCTGGCGAGAACGGCTCTGCTTCCTTCACCTGGCGCACCAGCAACTACGAGCCGGGCACCCACACGTTCACGGTAGAGGTCGGCGCTGTATCCAGCGATTTTGCTATTGAATTGCTCCCACCTAATGCCGACTTCACCGTATCCGAATTGTCGGTACCTGCCCAGATGGTTCCGATTGTCAAAGGGGATTGGGTAGAAGTTTCAGCGTTAGTCCACAACCTCGGGCCGCACGCAGGAAGCTCCGAAGTATCTTTGCAGGACACGGCGCTTCAGGAGTCGATGTACCGTGAACGGGTCAGTTTGGAGCCGGGAGATTCCAGTGCCGTCGACTTTACCTGGAAAACCCTGCGCTACCCGCCCGGCGATTATCAGGTGCGGGCCATAACCAAGTCCGAATACGACGCCAATCAGGACAACGACGCGTCAGACATCGCGCCGGTCGCAGTCCTAACCGACCGGGAGATCACCGTCGGGTTCGCCAACATCAACCAACCGCTCCTAACTTCCGGTACGATGACCCCGCCTGAGATTTCCGATCTTCAGCCATACCCGATAGACGACATCTCGATTTATTGGGGCAATCTGGCTGATGGCAAAAAGCCGCCCCACGTCTTCGGTGATATGTCAAAGCCCGATTTCCACACCGTCGGCGCACCACAGCTTACGCTTCCCCCTGCTGGACACCTTTCTGTATCCAGCATCGCCTCCAACCCTGAAGCTCCCGTTGTCGGCCAACCGGTCAAGATCACCGTCTCCGTCCACAACGGTACAACCACTACCGCCAGCATTCCGGTAACTCTGCATTTCCCATCGCCAGACAAGCAGCCGGAGACCCGCCGGCCTCGCGTGGCCCCGGGAGAAACAGCCGATGTCGTGTTCACCTGGCGCACGGGCAACTACACCGCCGGCGTCCATACGTTCCGAGTGGAAACGCCTACCGTCTTGCCGTCTGACCACCGGTTCACCGTCGAACTCCTCCCAACCTTCATCGACGCCTCAATCGTCTCAATTAGCTCCACTCCTTCAAATACTGCAACGCAGGGTGAGCCGGTCGCGATCCGAGTGGTTGTGCGCAATGACGCTCCGGTTGCCGCACGCATCCCGGTTGAGCTCACCTTCCCATCCAGGGACAAACAGCCGGAACGCAAATCCCCTCACGTTCCACCGGGCGAAACCGCAACCGCATCATTCGTATGGAAAACCGGCAATTACGAACCAGGCGTTCATACATTGGTGGCCACCTTGGTGTCTGCCAACAATGCCACCACTGGACACACCTCCGCACAGTTGCATTTCCTCCTCACCGCACCCGTGATCACCGCCAGCGTATCGGCCGTAACCGTAAAACCAGAGTCGCCCGTCGTCGGCGACGCGGTCACGATAGCTATCGAAGTACGCAACCACGGCCCTGCAACCGCCAGCATCCCGGTGACGCTGCATTTCCCATCGCCAGACAAGCAACCCGAAACCCGCCGGCCCCGAGTTGCTGCCGGTGCGACTGGAACGGCTGAGTTCACCTGGCGCACGACCCGTTACCAGCCAGGGACGCATCAGTTCCGCGTTGACGTCGGCGCAGAACCGCTGACCTCTCATCTCTTCACCGTCGAACTTCAACCGCCCACGACCGACTTCGCCGTCTTGGACATCTACCCTCCTTCTTCTTCGCGTCCCATCGTGAAAGGCGATTGGATGGAAGTCGCGGCATTCGTTCGCAATCTCGGACCTCATCCGGGACGCGCTACCATCGACCTGTACAACGAAACCCAACACAAGACGATGTACAGCAAAAGCGTCAGTTTGGACCCAGGCGAATCCAGGGTCGTCGAATTCACCTGGAAAACCCTTCGCTACGAGGTTGGAGAGCATCGGATCGTAATCGAAGCCGATGGACGCTATGACACGAACCGCGACAACGACCGTTCCGACTCAGCGACCGTTAACATACTGACCGACCGGGACATCACTTTGGTGTTTGGGCGAAGTCTCACTCCCGACAGCATCACTGATGTGACCGCCAAACCCTCCGTCCGCACTGCTGCCCAATACCCCGAAGAAATCCTCGTGGTTAACCCGACGCGCCACGAGCAACCGGATCGGCGAGGGCTATCCCGCCTCGACAATTCAGCGCGGAGACCAGGCCTTACGAAGGAACACACGAAACCGCAACAGCTTATCGGTCGGGTCAGTCAGCCCAGACCTCGGCCGGTCATTGCGCCCAGTACCAAGTGCGAGTCGGCGAGACCCAACCCCGCGCGGTGCTCTGCCCGAAGGCTCCCTACTTTATTCGCTGATTGTCTGTTCGTAGGCCGTCACCACCGCATCACGCAGGACTTCCACCAGGTGACGCGCCCGCCGTCCGGTTCCGTGCTCCACCTGCTGTCGGCACGACACCCCCATCACCGCCACCTCCGCGTCCGGTTTCGCCTCGATGGCCGGGAACAGCGACAGCCCGCCAATCTGCATCGAAATGTCGTAGTGCTCCTTCTCAAACCCGAAGGAACCCGCCATCCCGCAGCACCCCGCGTTGATTAGCTCCGCCTGGTAGCCCGGCGGCATCCCGAGAAGGGACATGGCGCTGCCCGTGCCCACCAATGCTTTCTGATGACAGTGCCCATGGAAAAGCACCTGCTTGGCCACATCTGAAAATTCCAGATCCAGCCTGCCCTGGTCGTGCGCGTTGGCCAGGAACTCATCGATCAGGAACGAGTTTTCCGCCACCGTCCTGGCCCGGTCGTCCCCCACGAACTCGGGATATTCGTCCCGCAACGTCAGCAGACAGCTCGGTTCACAACCCACGATGGGAATGCCCTGGGAGGCGTAGGTATTCAGCGTATCAATGTTGGCACGGGCCTGATCCCGCGCCTGATCCAGCAGACCTTTCGAGATCATCGGCCGGCCGCAGCAGCCCCCGTTCACCAGCTCCACGTGATACCCGCCGGCCTCCAGCAACTCCACCGCGGCAATCCCGATTTCGGGGTAGTTGTAGTTCATGAAGGTGTCGTTGTACAGCGCCACCGTCCCATATTTCGCTCGACCACGACCGTTCTGACCCCTGCGGGCAAACCAGTCCGGCAGCGAAAGGGACGCGAAGGCCGGCTGCTGCCGTTGTGGGCTGAGACCCAAAAACGTTGACGCCAATGACCGACCGATGCCCGAACCGGCCAGCCAGTTGGTGAGCGGGGCGTAACGGCTCCCCAGCTTGTTCAGTCCGTTGATGTTGGCGAACAGCCGCGAGCGCAGCGGCACGCCATGTTCCTTCTGGTAGTGGTTCAGGAACTCGTACTTCAGCTTCGCCATGTCCACGCCCGACTCGCACTCCGCCTTGCAAGCCTTGCACTCCAGGCAAAGGTCCAGGGCCTGGTGCAGCCGGTGGTCGGTGATGGAACTTTCCGCCCCCTCCGGCATCCGGCCCGACAGCGCCGCCCTGAGCAGATTCGCTCGTCCCCTCGTGGAATGCTCCTCGTCCCGCGTCGCCATGAACGACGGGCACATCGTCCCGTCCAGCTTGCGGCACGCGCCCATCCCGTTGCACATCTCCACCGCGCCGGAAAACCCAGAATCGGCCGAGAAGTCCAGTGTGGTTTCCAACGAGTCCGGCTGGTACGCTGCCCCATAGCGCAGGTTCTCCGTCATCGGCGGCGTGTCAATGATCTTCCCTGGGTTCATGATCCCCTGCGGGTCCCAGGTTTGCTTCAGCTGCCGGAAAGCGTTGTAAATCTGGTCGCCGAACATCTTCCGCGTCCAGACCCCGCGTACGATCCCGTCGCCGTGCTCACCGCTCATCGACCCGCCGAATTCCTTGATCAAATCAGACACCGCCTCGCCGATGGACACCATCTTGTCAATGCCGTCCTGGCTCTTCAGGCTGATTAGCGGTCGGATGTGCAGGCATCCCACGGAGGCGTGGCCGTAGTAACCTGCGGTGGTCCCGTGCTCGGTTACAATCTCGTCAAACCGCTTGACGAACTCGCCCATCACCGAGGGGTCAACCGCCGGGTCTTCCACGAAAGGTATCGGCTTGGCGTCTCCCCGCGTGCTCATCAGCAGGCCCAGGCCGCCTTTCCGGACGTTCCAGACGGCGGCCTGTCCGGCGCGGTCGAGAATGTTCACGCAGGCGTAGGCCAGCCCGATGTCGGCCTTGAGCGCGTCCATTCGTGCAGTTAGCCCGTCCTCCGACTCGCCGTAGAATTCGACCACCAGCATGGCCCCGGGATCGCCTTCAATGAATGAGAGGAGGCGAGATGCGCCCAATGCTTCCCGAGAGCGGTCGATCACCATCTTGTCGATGAGTTCTATGGAGGAAGGATCGTGCCGCAAAACCCGGGTTGTAGCCTCGCTGGCGTCGTAAATTGAACGGAAGTGCAGCACCGAAAGCGAGGTCATCGTCGGTCGCGGCACCAGGTTAACCTTGGCCTCGGTAACCACACAAAGCGTCCCTTCGGAGCCAACCACCATGCGCGCCAGGTTCACCGGCCCGCCCCGGCCCATGTCGTCCAGGATGAACTCGTCAAGGTTGTACCCGCTCACCCGCCGCTGGATTTTGGCGTAGGTGCGGTCAATCTCATCCTTCTGCTCACGGGCGATGCGC
The DNA here is from genome assembly GCA_965197635.1 of Dehalococcoidia bacterium. Lineage (GTDB taxonomy): Bacteria > Chloroflexota > Dehalococcoidia > Lucifugimonadales > UBA3495 > Bin87. The sequence continues at coordinate 431,785 of CBDANN010000005.1, read as the reverse complement.
AGCACTCCGCGATAGATCTCGCCTTCCAGCCCTCCGGCGCTCACCCGCGCCTCCAGTTCCGACGCCGTGAGTTGCCCGAAATGCGCGGTGGATCCGTCCGACAGCACCACTTCCAACTCCTGGATGTGGTCCAGCGTCTTCCCGTAAATCACCGAGTGCGCCCCGCAGGTGTTATTGCCGATGCTCCCGCCCACGCAGGCCCGGTTCGCGGTGGTCGGGTCAGGGGCGTACTGCAAGCCATGCGGCCCCATCTGTCGGGTGAGTTGGTCCAGTATGATCCCCGGCTGCACCCGCGCCCACTGCTCTTCGGCGTTCACTTCCAGCACGTTGTTCAAGTACTTGCTGAAGTCCAGCACAATGGCGTGGTTCACCGTCTGTCCCGCCAGGCTCGTCCCGCCGGAACGCGGCAGCACCGGGATGCCCTCCCGCGCCGCGAATTCCACCACCGCCTGCACGTCGGCAACGGAGCGCGGAATCACCACGCCCACCGGCTCCATCTGGTAGATGCTGGCGTCCGTGCTGTACAGCAGCCGCGAATGAGGGTCGAAGCGCACCTCCCCAGAAACGCGCCGGCGCAATTCATCCGCGATCTCCTGCCGTTCCCTGCCGCGGATTCTCCTTTCCATTACCGTCGCCATCGCGGGTGCCTCCTCTGATATGAGCGGTCAGCGGCCAACAGGTTAGCGCACCACACCACAACCGGCAACTTGAATCCTACGGATGGTAGCGTTACGGTTCAGGTGGTCAGGGCGTAGGCGCAACCGGCGCCATCCGATGATGCAGCGGCGAGAGCAGGTTTCAGGTGGTCAGGGCGTAGGGGCAACCCTTGTGGTTGCCCTGGCGGGCGGGTGCGTCCACCATTACGGAAGTTCAACCACCTAAATCGGAACGCTACCCTCACGGATTAGCAGGGCCGTTCGGTTCTTCAGTTTGGTCATTGCGAGCACAGCGTGGCAATCTTGTCGCACCGCTCGTGATCGCCCGCCCAAACGATCCCTCTGCCTACGGGATTCCCTCGCTTCGCTCTCAATGACGAAGCATCCGTGTTGGCAGCGTTGGGGCCGGCTGTTAGACTTGCGCCCAATCGAACCGCCGGCGTTACGCAGCGGCTGTATTGCACTCAATCCTGCGGGAGGTGACGACAATGATACGGTTAGGCGCAACTGGCTCCCCAGCCCATCTCGACCTCTGCCGCGCCCTGGAAACGGTCTTCCGCAGAAGCGGCGTCGAGTTCGATTGGGTCCTCTACTCCGGCTACGACGAAATGGTGGATGCGTTCGTCCGCGGCGAAATCAATCTGGCCTGGAATGGCCCGCTTTCCCACGTCAAGATGCGCCGCGCCCTGGCCGACGGCGCTCCGGTGCTGGCGGTGCGGGACGTTGACGTCGGTTTCACCACCCGCTTCATTACGCGGGCCGATTCCGACATCGACACTGTCGAGGATTTGCCCGGCAAGCGCTTCGCCTTCGCCGCCCGCGATTCCGTGGAAGCCGGACTCCTTCCCGTCTATTTCCTCAAGCAGATGGGCGTCAACCCGTCCCGTTCCCTGGCCGCCGCGGACTTCTACGACCAGCGCGAATCGCAGCATTCCTCCGACCAGGTGGACGTCGCCCTTCAAATCTTGAACGGTGCTTACGATGCCGGCGCCATCAGTGCCCGTTCCATGGAAACCCTTGCCGACCGCCACGGCATCGACACCGCCGCTCTCCGCACCTTCTGGAGCAGCCCCGGCTATAGCCACTGCTGTTTCACCGCCCGCCCCGAGGTGGACCCGGCCGAAGCCGCCCAGGTAACCTCCGCCCTGGTCTCGGTGGACGACGCCGACGAAGCCGGACGCGCCGTCCTCAAGGCCGAAGCCTGCGACCGCCTCCTGCCCGGCATCCAGGACGGTTGGGAACTGGTGGAGGCAGCAGCGTTGGCGGAGGGGCTGATCTGGTAAGGGCGACGATGACTCCGGAGCAATTGCGGGTGGCAGAGGATTCGTTAGCGGCCGCCGACCGGGAGTTTGAGAATGGCGACGCGCTGGCCGGCACGGAACGGCTGTGGGTTGCGATAACGCATACGCTAACGACCGTTGCCGACGCGAACGGCTGGGCGTATGACGAGGATGATCTGTATCCGGTTGTGAAGAAACTGGCCAAGGGAGATGCGCAAGTCAGCGACATCTTGGAAGGCATCTACATCGCGGCAAATGGCCATCCCGACTCGGTGCGCGCCGAGTATTTCCGGTTCGAGTACGGTGACACCCACTGGGCACGGCGTCTGGCGCGAGAGTTCATTGACACCGTTCTGAAACTGGCTTCAGAATCCAAGAGTGTCACTACGTTCCACGAGGGCATCATGCAGACGCAAAACCAACTGAAAACCGCCCAGGATTACCTGGACGCCGCAGACCGAGAGTTTGAGAACGCCGACGCTTTGGCGGCAACCGAAAACCTGTGGGCGGCAATTACGCATACCCTCATGGCCGTGGCTGCCCAGAAAGGCTGGGAGTACGATACGAACCACCTATTTCCAGTGGTCGAGAAGCTCGCCAATATAACTGGCCAAGACGACGATATTCTGCAAAGCTCGTACCTCTCGGCGAAAAGTTTCCCGAACAAGGTTCACTATGGCTATTTCGTTTGGGAGGATGGCGATAGCCACTGGATGCGCCGGGTCACCCACGAATTCATAACTTCAGTCCGGGAACTGGCGGGATGGGTACAATGACTACCGCAACGTTGCCGTTGTCGGAACACGTTGTGACCGCGCAGGAATTGCTGGATGAAGCTGAGGCAGAATTCGCCGCCAGCAAAATCCTGAAAGGGTCGGAAATGCTGTGGGGTGCAGCCGCCCATGCGTTGATAGCCGTTGCCCTACATCGGGGACAACCCTATAACAGCCACGGAGCTTTGCGGAATGTTGCGAACCAATTGCCCCAAGTCCCCGGACAACCCGGATGGCGCGGCGAATACATAGTGGCAGAGGAACTGCATATCAACTTTTATCACGGCCAGTTGAGCGATCTGGACGTGGCGGATTACCGGCCCCGGGTAAGCCGTTTCGTCCACCGTTTGCTTGCCGTAGCCAACGAACCCGCATGAGGAGTTAGCAACGTGACCGAAAAAATCGGCTTTATCGGCCTGGGCCGCATGGGTCTCCCCATGTCCTACAACTTGCTGCGGGCCGGATATGACCTCACGGTACACAACCGCAGCCAGGAAAAGGTGCGGCAGATCGCCGACGCCGGCGCCACCGCGGCCGCATCCACCGCCGAGGTCGTCGCCAACTGCGACATTGTCCTGGCCTGCCTGCCCGACGTGGCAACCTGCGAGGCGGTGCTATTGGGCGAAAACGGAGCGCTAACCAACGCCCGCCCCGGCCAAATCATCGTTGACCACAGCACCGTCGGAGCCTCAACCTCCAAAGCTTGCGCCGCCGCCGCCGAAGCCCGCGGGGCAATGTTCCTCGACGCCCCCATCAGCGGCGGCACCGAACGCGCCACCGACGGCACGCTCACCATCATGGTAGGCGGCCCGGCAGAAGCCTACGCGAAGGCGCTGCCGGCTTTCGACGTGATGGGGGCAGTGGTCAGACACGTCGGGCCAACCGGCTCCGGCACCGCTGCCAAGCTGGTCAACCAACTCCTTGTGGGTATCCATATGGTAGCTTCCGCTGAGGCAATATTGCTGGGGGCCAAGTCCGGCGCCGATCCCGCCCTGGTGTTTGAACTGGTCAACTCCGGCTGGGGGCAGAGCTTCGTCCTGGGCCGGAACGCTCCGGCCATGCTCGACCGCGATTTTGATGGGGTACGCACTCAGCTCCGCGTATTCCTCAAAGACCTGGGCCTCATTCAGGAAATGGCCCGCGACCTGGACACTCCGATTCCCGGCGGCGACCTTGCGTATCGTCTCCTCGGAGAAGCGGTCGAGCAGGGTTTGGGCGACCTGGACAGCGCGGCTATCGTCCTCCCCATGGAGGAGCAGGCCGGTTTCCAGATACAGCGTGTTGGCTCCGACTAACTCGCTCCAATCAACAGAATATTCGGAATTGCTTTGGGGGTCTTAAACGATGGCCGATGAAAAAATCGTCTATTTCAACGGGGAGTTTCTGCCGGAAAGCCAGGTGGGCCTGTCCATCTACGACCGCGGCTTCCTCTATGGTGATGCCGTGTTCGACGCCACCCGAACCTTCGGAGGTCAGACCTTCCGCTTGGACCGGCACATCGACCGGCTGTACAACTCTCTGCGCTACTTGCGCATAGCAGTGAGCATGAGCAAAGTGGAGATGACCGAAGCCACGGAGGCGGTCGTTGCCCACAACCACCCGCTGCTGCCCGCTGGCCAGGACATGTGGGTCATGCAGCGCATCAGCCGTGGCGTGGAAGCGCCCAACCGTTCCGGCGGCTTGACCCCCACCATCATCATCGAGAGCCACGCCATACCCTTCGCCGCTCGCGCCCCGCTGTACCGGGACGGCGCGCGCATCAGCACGCCGTCGGTGCCGCGCATCCCGCCCCGTTTTCTCAGTCCCCGCGCCAAGACCCACAACTACCTGAACCTCATCATGGGCGAACTTGAAGCCCACGGCGAAGACCCGGATGCGTGGGCCATCCTGCTGGACGAATTCGGCAACCTCACTGAGGGCCGGGGCAGCAACGTCTTCGTGGTTAAGGACGGCGTCGCCATGACCCCCAAGTCCCAGTACGTCCTGGAGGGCATCACCCGCAACCAGACCCTGGAACTCGCCGGCGGCCTCGGCATCCCAACCGCCGAATGCGACATCGACCTCTACGACGCCTACACCGCCGACGAAGTATTCCTCACCTCCACCAGCCTCTGCATCTGCCCCGTCTCGGCAGTCAACGGCGCCCCCGTCGCTGATGGCAACGTCCCCGGCCCGGTCACCCACCGCCTGATGACCGCCTTCAGCGACCTGGTCGGCATGGACTTCGCCGAGCAATACCTTGCCCACCTTCCTTCTTAGCCATGCTCCACAATTCCACAATCTCCTCTTCAAAGGAGGCACACCATGACCGAATACCTGCCCGGCATCGTCGAACCCAACCAGGAAGCCCAGCTACTCGCCACCGACTTCGCGTTCACCGAAGGTCCATTGTGGCATCCCGATGGCTACTGGCTATTCGTTGACCTCCGCCGCGAGCCGCCCGTGATCCATCGGTTGTCCCCAGCCGGCGGCGCCCCCGAAATCATCCGCGAACCCAGCGGCGGCACCAACGGCATGACCCTCGACCTCCAGGGACGCCTCCTGATGTGCGAGGGCGACCACCGCCGCATCACCCGCATGGAACCCGACGGCACCATCAACGTCGTCGCCGACCGCTGGGACGGCAAGCGTTTCCACCGCCCCAACGACATCGTGTGCCGCAGCGACGGCAGCATCTACATCACCAACCCCAGCGGCCGCGTCCCGGAGGAGGAGCAGGAGATTGCGTTCCCCGGCACCATCCACCGGATCGCCCCCGACGGCTCGGTGGAAATGTCCGCCCACGACATCGATTTCCCCAACGGCATCGCCTTCTCCCCCGATGAATCGGTCCTCTACGTGTCCAACACTCGAAAACTCGGCGAGCGCCCCGACCAGTATTGGGACGGGGAGATCAAGCAAAACCAGTTCATTCAGGCTTACGACGTTGCCGCCGCCGGCTCCCTCAGCAACAGCCGCGTCTTCGGCAGCATGGCCTCCGCCGAGGACGGCGTGCCCGACGGCATGAAGGTGGACGCCGAGGGTCGCGTCTATTGCACCGGCTCCGGCGGCGTCTGGGTCTTCGCCCCCGACGGCGACCATATCGGCATCATCCGAGTTCCCGAAATACCCGCCAACTGCGCCTTCGGCGGCCCCGACTTCAAGACCATGCTGTTCACCGCCCGCACGTCGGTGTATTCCCTCCGTATGACGACCGCCGGCGCCCCGCTGCCACGCGCCTAGCCGCCAGGGAGTAATGATGCGCGAATTTGATGCCATAGTCATCGGTGTCGGCGGCATGGGCAGCGCCGCCGTCTATCATCTTGCCCGCCGTGGCTGGCGTGTGCTCGGTTTGGAGCAGTACGACATCCCCAACGAGATGGGTTCCTCCCACGGCGTCAGCCGCATGATCCGGCTGGCCTACCACGAAGACCCGTCCTACGTCCCGCTGCTCTACCGCGCCTACGAGCTATGGCATCAGCTCGAGAACCTGGCCGGAGAGAAGTTGCTGGTCACCACCGGATGCGTGCGCGGTGGCGTCGGCGCAAACAAGCTGCTGGAAGGCTCTCTGGAAACCGTCCGGCAGCACCACCTGCCCTACCGCCTTTTGAGTGGCCCCGAGGTCAACCGGGAATGGCCCGGCTACCAGTTACCCGAAGACGCCGAGATGCTCTACGAGCAGCAGGGCGGCTTCGTTCTCTCCGAACGCTGCATCGTCGCCCACGTCTCCGGCGCGCTGGAAATGGGAGCCGAGGTTCACGGCCGAGAGGCTGCGCTGGATTGGGAATCCACGGCGGCTGGTGGCGTCATAGTGAATACCGACAAGGACACCTATTCGGCCCGCCGCCTGATCGTAACCGCCGGCGCGTGGGCCGGCAAGGTCGCGCCGGAAGTCGCCGAGCACGCTGTCCCGGAGCGTCAGGTGCTCGGCTGGTTCGCCCCCTATCGCCCTGAGTTGTTCAAGCCTGAAACCTTCCCGGTCTTCGGCATGGAGGTCGAGGAAGGCCGTTTCTACGGCTTCCCGTCCTACGGCATACCCGGCTTCAAGCTGGGCATGTTCAACCACTTCCGCGAGCAGGTTGACCCCGACACTATGGATCGCGAACCCAACGCCCGCGACGAGGCCGCCCTCCGCCGGTTCACCGAGCGCTATTTCCCGGAGGCCGCCGGCCCCACGTTGGCCCTCAAAACCTGCATGTTCACGAACACCCCCGACGAGCACTTCATCATCGACACCCTCCCCGACAATCCGCAGGTCTCAGTCGCCGCCGGCTTCTCCGGCCACGGCTTCAAGTTCTGCAGCGTCATCGGCGAGATAATGGCCGACCTGGCGGAGCACGGCAAAACCGACCACGACATCGGGCTGTTCCGGCTGGGCCGGTTTGTTAAACTGGATTCCTACCTTTCGCCGTAAGGAGCCGCTCCTATGGGAAATCCTTTCGCCAACCCGTTTCCGGGAATGAATCCGTATCTGGAAGCCGTGCCCTGGTGGCGGGAAGTGCATAATACCCTGATCAGCGAAATCCGCTTCTTTCTCCTGGATTCGCTGCCCATAGAGTATTCGGTCTCAATGGAAGAACGTGTGGTTATCGTTAGGAATCCTCCGGAAGAAACACGCCGGAGATACGCCATCCCCGACATTACTATCTCGGGCCGCGATTTCTCTTCGTCCGATGTTGACAAGCGCCCCAATGGACAGGCTATTACCGCCGTTCTGCCCGACGTATATCCGGCCCGCGAACGGTTCATTGAAATCAGGATGCAAAATCGCAATGCGGCGGTAACAATCATCGAAATCCTTTCGCCTTCGAACAAGAACCGGGGACGCGACCGGGATGATTACATCAGCAAGAGAGAACGCATCTTGAACAGTAGCACTCATCTGTTGGAAATTGACTTGTTACGCGGCGGAGACCCGATGCCCATAAAGGGTTACGAAGGCGATGCTCCGTATCGCATCATGTTAAGCCGGCATGAACTTCGGCCATCAGTGGATTTGTACGTTTTTGACCTCCAGTCAAGCATCCCCCAATTCGCAGTCCCTCTGTCGCATAAAGACGACGAACCCGTCCTGGATCTCGGTTACATTCTCGACGACATTTACCAGCGCAGCTACTACGCCAGAGGACTGGACTACAGCTTGGAGCCACACGGTCCAATCTCATCCGATGATAGAGAGTGGCTCGACCAGTTGTTGAGAAGCAAGAGCCTCAGAGCGTAAATTCGGGGAGATCTAACGGGAGGCTCCGTTTCATGAAAATCACCGACGTTGAAGCCATCGCCCTGGTCTGGCCGGCTCCCGACCGCGAATACTGGACCGCCCTCCGACCCATCGGCCGCGTCAGCGAACTCCTCGTCCGCGTCCACACCGACGCCGGCTTCTACGGCATCGGTGAGGCCCACGGCGCCGGCCAGGGTTTCGCCGGCATCTACCGCCAGGATGCCGATGGCGCAATCCACGCCGACGGAGCTTCCCGTGCCGTCGTTGACCTCCTCAAACCGATGCTGCTGGGCCGCGACCCCGTTGACCACGAGCAGCTCTGGGACGAGATGTTCGGCCTTTGCCATCAAATCGGTTGGGCCGCGTCCGGTTTCGGACGCCCCCAGATCCTCACCGCACTCGCCGCCGTGGACATCGCCCTCTGGGACATCAAGGGCAAGGCCGCCGATATGCCCGTGTACAAGCTCCTCGGCGGACACAGCAACACCGCCCCCTGCTACGTTACCGGCGGCTACTACCAGGACGGCAAGTCAACCGCCGACCTCGTGCAGGAATGCGAGACCTACGTCGATATGGGCTATGAGGCCATCAAACTCAAAATCGGCCACGTCAGCCTGGCCGAAGACTACGAGCGCGTTAGCTCCGTCCGCAGCGCCCTGGGCGAAGGCGTTGACATCATGGTGGCCGTCAACGAGGGCTGGGACGTGGACACTGCTATTCGCGGCGCCCGTATGCTGGAACCTCTCAACATCCGCTGGTTGGAGGAACCTGTACACTGGTACGACCGCGTTGAAGGTCTCGGAAAAGTGGCGGCGGCTACCACCATCCCCATCGCCTCCGGCGAGAACGCCGTAACCCGCTGGGACGCCCGCGACCTGATCCGTCGCGGCGGCGTCCGGGTCATGCAGTACGACAGCACCCGCAACGGCGGTGTTACCGAATGCCTCCGCATCGCCGGACTGTGCGCCGCTGAGAACATCGGCCTCGCTCCCCATCACGACCCGCAGGTGCACGGCCATCTCGTCGCTGGCTTGTCGGTCGGAGAAATCTGCGAGACTTTCCCGTCCGCCGACCGCGATCCTATCTGGGAAGAACTCTTCACCGTCCGACCCGACATCGTCGCCGGCAAGATAACTCTGTCGGACCGCCCCGGCCGGGGCATCGAACTGGACGAACGGACGCTGGAACGACGCGGCGTCTGGGCCTAACGTGGTCTGGTTACTGGTCGCTGTCGGCGGCGCGGTAGGATCCGTGCTGCGCTATGCCGTCGGACGGCTGGCCGCTCAGTATCTCGGAGCCGACACAGTTGTCGGCACATTTGCCGTCAACGTCGCCGGTTCCTTCGCTCTGGGATTCCTCGCCACCCTGTTCATATCCCGCACCGACTGGCCCCTCGAGCTCCGCGCCATGGCAACCGTCGGTCTCCTCGGCGGTTTCACCACCTTTTCCACCCTCGCTTACGATGGCGTCAGGCTCCTCTCCAACGGCGAATACGCCCGCGCCGGCCTTTCCGTAGCCGCCAATCTCGTCATAGGGCTCGCCGCCGCTTACCTCGGTGTCCTAGCCGGACGCGCCATGTCATAACCCCGCCAGAGCCGATTGCGCCTTTCGCCCGGCAGGAAATGATTGGGGTGAGGGGATTCTTGCTGCTGGAATGGAAACCAGCCCGGTCCCAACACCCTGCGAACCATCGTCACACCGCCCCCTCCGCCTCCAGCCCCGCCAGTTCCTCCGCCGTCAATCCGCCCAGTGAGCACAATATCTCGGCGTTATGCTCCCCCAACTTCGGTGGCGTCCCGGTAGCCGCCGGCCGGCACGCCGTCAGCTGTATCGGCGTCGCCAGCGACCGGAACATCCCGCCCAGCGAGTCTCCGGTTTCCACGTACATCCCTCGTGCTTCCAGTTGCGGGCAGTCCGCCAGGTCCGCAATGCTCTGCGCCACTCCCATCGAAAACCCAAGCTCCGTGAGCCGACCAGCGACCTCCCACTTCGGCAACTGGGACGACCAGGTTTCGATGGCCGGAATCACCTCGTCAAACACGAAATCCGCATTGGGAAACTGTTGCAGATAGCGTTCGTCCTGCTCGGACAGATGGGGAAGGCCCACCAATTCCCACAGCGCCGCCAGTCGTTGCGGGCTGCGCACGCCGGCCATGCACACGTAACCGTCCTCGGCCTGAAACACCAACCCCGGCCCCAAAGACGCCTGGCGAGTGCGCCCGGCCAGCCGACCCGACTCCTGACCCGTAACCTGGTAGGCATTCATGTTGCTGATCAAATGGGACACCATGCACTCGTACATCGCAACGTCAACGTGCTGCCCCGCCCCCGTCTGACGCCGCGTCTCCAGCGCCAACACGATTCCCAACGCCGCCCAGACACCGGGCACGGAATCTCCGATGTTGTCTCCCACGGCCTGCGGCGGCCCGCCCGGCACCCCGGTGACCTCCATCCAGCCTGACATCGCTTGTATCGCCAGGTTGTTCGCCGGCCAGTCGGAATAAGGCCCGCGCGCCCCGTCGCCGTAGCCGGTAATCTCCGCGTAGATCAGTCTCGGGTTGATCTCGCTCAGCCGGTCATACCCAAAACCCAGCCGTTGGAAAGCTCCTGGCCCCCAGTTGTCCAATAGCACGTCCGAGCAGGCCACCAGGTTCTCAAACGCCGTCTTGCAGACAGCATTCCGCAAATCCAGCGTCACCGATTTCTTGTTGCGATTCACCCCGAGAAATCGGCTGCTCACCCGCCCCGTTTCGTCGTTCCCGATGAACGGCTGCCTACCACGCGCCGCATCCCCGGTCCGTGGCCGCTCAATCTTAATAACCTCCGCCCCCATATCCGCCAGGATCAGCGAACAAAACGGCCCCGCCACAATGTGCGTGGCATCCAGTACCCGCACCCCTTCCAGCGGCAGCGGCAACCCCTCGGGCTTGTTGGACGGTTCGGTGGGATTATCGCTCATCGTGTTCAACCTCTGCCGGCATCTCCAGCGCTATCACCGAGGGCAGATGTACAACTGCCGGTTCCAGCCTCTTGCCGTCTGGAGAAACCTGTAGCCCAAAAGCCGACAGCGCCGTCCGGCCCAGCACATAGCGACCCTCCGGCCCGAAGATGACTGGGCAAGGCCACTGCTCGTCCCCGATTTCCAGCAGCGCCGTCCCTTCATTGTATTCTGCAATGCTGCCGTCGCGCCGCTTGAACTTTGTTCGCTCCCGTGGTTCAACGCCCAAGGACATCAGGAACGACTCCGGGAATATTGAAAACCCTGCGTCGCGATCCACCAACGCTGATACCGGCTCCAGCTCACCACAGTCTCTGGCGCCGTTGATGACCGGCGCGTATTTGCCAACTTTGATCGGCACCTGAAAAGTCGCCATAATTCACCTTCGGCCGGCGGGTGTCCGCGACCCTGTTGAGATTATTGCACCGTCATCCCCTCTGGCTCTTCCGGCTCAAGCCGTTCTCTATACGGGTTGACCAGCAACCTGAAATTCGCCAGCGTATCCGCTCCCAGCAGATAAGTGCGTTCTGATGCGAATACGACCAGGCAAAGTTGGCCCCGGTCGCCGACGCTGATGAATGCCTCCCCCATATCGTATTCAACCCGCCGTCCGTCGGCAAGCGCAAACCCCGCCCTCCGGCGCGCCGCAATCCCCAGCCTTCATAACAGCGATGCCGGCAGCATCGTATAGCTCGCCCCGGTGTCCACCAGGGCCGATACCAAAACCAGCCCGCCACCCGCCGGGTTGCCCACCCCAACCCTTTCATAAAATATCCCCATCGTATGCCCCGATGAGTTTGGTAGCCTTAATCATCAGCCGTTTCGCGTTCTGCCAAAACCCGCCTGATGACACGGAGAAAATTGGATAACTGCTCGTGCAGCCAGTCCGCCATCTGTGGCCAATTGTCCTGGTCATAGACATTCTCCACCGGCAACCAACACTCGACATCGGGGTCATTGCCCAACGCTGAGTCGCAATCTTCTGGCCGACCATGCTGCAGATATATGCCAACTCCGCTTTGGGCTATGTACTGTGAGACCACCACGTCGGTATCTACCTGATGGAAGACATTGCTGTTGATGTGGTTCGGGCGCAAGTGTACGTCGTCAGGGTGACGCTGGGCGTAAAACTGCCAGAATCCCTGTCGTAATTGGCGAAGTCGGACTGTGCGTTCTCTGGGTTGTCGCGCGGATTCGCGGACTTGCGTGTCCCAATCGCTGGGCCGTTCCAACACCTCGAAGACAGGCACCATTGGCGAGTCTGCAATTTGCAGGACACGCACCCGCACGGCGAAAAATGAGAACGGGTCCGTGGTGTGCTCGTTTAGCCAGCGAATGGCGGAGAGGTGGGCTTCGGTAAAATGCTGGGAAATCCAGACGATGGTTTGGGTTTCCAGGCCGGCGAGGTAGGTAAGTACCTTGCCCAGGTGGTCGTGGTCCGTCCACCCGTATTGATTCTCAATCAATACCCGGCTGCCATCCCTTGGATTGGTGGCGAGAATGTCAGCGGAGAATTGCTCCACCGCAACCTCTGTGCCTTCCAATTCCAACGGAATCCCAATCACTTGCGAAAGCCGCTCCAGGTTATCGGCCAGCCACGGCGTGAAGTCGTGATCCTCGCGCGGCCACACGTCACGCAAATCCACATCCTTCAATTCGCCGAATTCCATAGCAGCAACCCCCTTTGTGATTGTCGTCCATTATGACACGTACTCCGCTATGACACGTACTCCGCCAGCGACCGCAGCGCCGCCCTCGCCCCGTGCCGCATCGGCTCGAAGTGGCTGAAGCAGATTATCTCAAAGTCCAGCTCCGCCAGCTTCCGCACCGACCCTTTCGCCGCCTCCATATCGCTGGAAAACCACCGCGACGGCAGCGTCAACCGATCCTGATAACGCTGCACCGCGTCGGCCACCAGCAATACTCCTTCGTTCGGAAAGTGCAGGCTGATGCTGCCCGGCGTATGCCCCGGCGTATGTATCACGTGCGCCCCGCCCAGCAACGGCAGCGTGTCGCCGTCGTCAAGCGTCGTCGCCACCGGAAATGTGGGAGGCGTCATTGGGGCGATCAACGGCCACATCAATGGGCGCAGCCACCGCGGTTTCACCGGATTCGGTATCGCCTTTCCCGGTTCGCCGGAAAGGTGAGGAGCCTCTATCCTATGCGCCGCTACCGGCGCCCCGGTTGCCCGTCGCAAGGCGGCCATCCCACCCGCGTGGTCGGGATGATAGTGCGTGGAAATCAACCCGGACACCGACCCCGGTTCATACCCGAGCTTCCGCAGATAACTCAAGACCGGACGATTGTGGAAGTGTCGCCACCCCGAGTCGATGACCGTTACTGAATCCTCGCCGGTAGCGTCATCGGGCGTAATCACCAGGAACGCGCTGGTGGTGACCAGGGATCGCTGGTGCAAACCCGGAATCACCTCACCCACCCGCGCCCGCGGCCCCGGTATGCTCGGTCGCCGGTATATGGAAACGTCAGGAGGCGGCCAATCCATACATCATGTACATCCTGCTCATCGATGCAAGTTAAGCCCGCAGGTCAATCACCCGCCGCGCCTTGAACTGAGTACGCTCGAACTCCCCCTCCGGTTTCAGCTCCACGGACACCCCCACGCCCAGCGCCCTTCGCAGCGCATCGCCAACATGATCCCGCAGCGCCTCCAGGCTCTTCGGTCCACCCTCGCCGGCCGCAGCCCAAACCCCGGCAGCCACCTCCGTCTGCACCGTCAGCCGGTCCAGGTAACCCCGTTCCCGTTCCACCACCAGCCGGAACTCCCCGCCAAACTCATCCAACCCGCGCAGCACGTCTTCAATCCGTGAGGGAAACACGTTCTGCCCCCGGATGATGAGCATATCGTCCGCTCGCCCGTAGATGCCCAGCGGCAGTGTCGGATAGGTGCGCCCGCAGGGACAGTCCACCATGTCCCACCGCGCGATGTCCCCCGACCAGTACCGGATCATCGGCTGCGATTCCCGCTCCAGATGGGTGTAAACCGGCACGCCCTCGCCGCCCATGGGCACGGGTTCACGCGTCTCGGCGTCCACCAACTCCGTATAGACGATGTCCTGCCACAGGTGCATCCCCCGCTCCAGGTGCCGGCATCCCCCGTTGGTCATCCACGGTGTCATCTCCGCCATGCTTCCCTGATCCACTACATAGCAGCCGAAAGCATCCTCAATCGCCTGCCGCGTCGCCGGCACGCTGGCCCCCGGCTCCCCGCTGAAGAACATCAGCCGGAAGGCAAAATCCGTCCTGGGATCAACCCCCATCTCCCGCGCCGTCTCCGCCAGGTACAGCGCATATGACGGCGTGGCGTACAGCGCCGCCGGCCGCACCATCTGCGCCCATTCCACCGCGCGCTCCGTCTGGCCCGGCGCACCCGCCCCGAAGGGAAAGCACGTCGCCCCCAGCCGTTCCGCTCCCACCAGCGCCCCCCAACTTCCCACGTACAGGCTGAACACCGCCGCCACCATCACCGTATCGCCGGGCCGCACTCCCGCCGCCCACAAAATCCGCGCGTGTGCCTCACCAATGCGCTCCCAGTCCCCCCGGCTGATGCCGAAAACCGTCGGTCGCCCCGTGGTTCCCGAAGTCCCGTGTATCCGATAAACCTGTTCCAGCGGAACGCACAGAAACCGACCATAAGGCGGATGCGCCTCCTGCTCCAGCCGCACTTCCTCCTTGGTCAGCATCGGCAGCTGCGCAAACTCCTCCAGGCTGTGCAGATTCCCCGGATCCACCAGCGCGTCGCGCCAGAACTCCCGGTAAAACCCGGAACGCTCCCAAGCGTACCGCACCTGCCCACGCACCTTCTCCAGGATAACCTCGTCCCGCTCCGCCGCCGGCATTGTCTCCAACCGCGCGTCCCAATGCTCCGCATCAACCTGCGGAACATACCCCAAGTCATAATTAGGAGGCCAGGTCATAAGCAAAACGCCTCTGTCATTGCGCGGATTGTAGCGACGTACCAACTCCGCCGCCACCGCGGTTCGTCGTTGCGAGCGCAGCGTGGCAATCTCGGCGGTTGGGTGCCGGCGTTGCATCATCGTACCGTTCGAAAATTCTCATCCATCCCTGGAAAAACTTATCCGGCCAGCCGCTCCCGGATAAACTCCACCATCTCCCCGGTAAAACTCCCCACCGGAAAAACCCCGTCCACTCCCATCTCTCTTAGCCTCTCCACGTCCCCGTCAGGGATCGTCCCGCCAACCAGCAACATCGCGCCTTCCCCATCATCACCGGCCCGGACCCCGTGCCGCTCCAAAGCCTCCACCATCCTCGGCATCAACCGCATATGCGCCCCCGAAAGGATGCTGATCCCAACCACGTCCACATCCTCCTGCGCCGCTGCCGCGGCCACCTGCTCCGCTGTAACCCGCATCCCCAGGTACACCACCTCCATCCCGGCATCCCGCAGCGCCCGCGCAATAACCTTCACCCCCCGGTCATGCCCGTCCAACCCCAGCTTCGCCAAGAGTACCCGCGGCGGATTTCCTGGTCCCGATCCAACTAACATGCTCATACTGTCCTGGAAGCCCACCTACGCGCCGGTTTCGCTGCTTAGCATCCGAAGAATAACTCCCATTACTCCTACACCAAAGAACCTACAATCGGTACCAGTTGCGGGCCTTCATCTGTCCCAATGCTGATGATCACGCTAGCGATTAGTATCGCTGCAATTCCAAGGCACATCGTGCCCAAATCCCCGTAGATTTTTGTCATCGGTAGTGGAGCTTGACCGCGACAAAGGCCGTGAGGAATATCACTGACAGAACCGCGCCGCCATACGCCAGCGGAAGAAACTCACCGGCGATGTAACGCTCGCCGCTGAAAGCGCTCAACCCCAGCCAATTCCCAACTAGCATTACCCAGCTGAACCCGAAAAAGGCGGTGAGAATTACTATTAGAATCGGCACCAGCGGGCTGTTCATTGGCTCTTTTCCCTTTGGGCAGCGCGGCTACGTGTTCTTGCCCACAATATACCCCACATCTTTGCTACCCGTCTAAAACACCCCCGGGTCCACGTACTCTCCCCATTCCTCTCGCAACGCCCCCATTATCTCCCCCTCCGTAACGCCCGCTCCCACCGCCGTCAAGATCGCCGGCATCAGGTTGCCGTCTGCCCGCGCCGTCTTCACGATGTCTCGCAGACCCTTCGCCGCGTCCCCCTCGCTCCGTCCCTGCCGAACCGTCGTCAACCGCTCAATCTGCCGTTCCTCCTCCGCGTAGTCGAACTCGAAAAGCTCCAGCCCTCCCGCGTTGGTCGCGTCCCCGCCGTACTCATCGTTCACCCCAACGATGGTATAGTCCCCCGACTCCACCCGCTGCTGGTAACGATACGACGCCTGCGCGATCTCGCTCTCGATGTACCCGTTCCCGATGGCCTCCAACATCCCGTCCAGCATACTCCCGTTGCCCATCCCGTCGATCCGCTCGATGTAGGCCATCGCCGCCTCTTCCAGCCGGTTCGTCAGCGTCTCCAGGTACGCCGACCCGCCCAGCGGGTCCGGCGTCGCCGCCACTCCCGACTCGTTCGCCAGTATCATCTGCGTCGCCAGCGAGATCCGCATCGCCTCCTCCGACGGTATGTCGTAGGCTTCGTCGTACCCGCTCACGTGCAGCGACTGCGTGCCACCCAGCACGGCGGCCAGCGCCTGCAACCCGCCCCGCAGGATGTTGTTCAGCGGGTCCTGCCGCACCAGCGTGGACCCCAAAGTCTGCGTGTGGAACCGCATCCGCATCGACTCCGCCCGTGTCGCCCCGTAGCGGTCCCGCATCAACCGCGCCCACATCCGCCGCGCCGCCCGGAACTTGGCGATCTCCTCGAAAAAGTCGTTATGCACCCCGAAGAAGTGCGACAGTCGCGCCGCAAAGGCGTCCACCGGCAGCCCCCGCCGCATGGCCGATTCCACGTAGGCCATCCCCTGCGCGATGGTGAACGCCAACTCCTGCACCGCGTCCGACCCGGCCTCCCGCGTGTGGTACCCGCTGATGGATATGGTGTACCAGTTGGGCACGTGCTTCGTGCAGAACTCCACCACGTCCGTCGTCAGTTTCAGCGCCGGCGCCGGCGGCAAGGCAAAGGTTTTCTGCCCGTGAAACTCCTTCAGCGAGTCATTTTGAACCGTCCCCCGCAGCGCCGCCCACGGCGTCCCCCGCCGCTCGGCGGTATGCAGGAACATCGCCAGCAGCACGATGGCTGGATGGTTGATGGTCAGCGACACGCTGGCCTGCTCCAGCGGGATCCCGTCGAACAGTTCCCCCATGTCGGCGGCGGTGTCGATGGCAACGCCCAGCCGTCCCACCTCGCCCTCGGCCAGCTCATGGTCCGAGTCATACCCCGTCAACGTCGGATGGTCAAAATCCGTGCTCAGCCCAGTCTGCCCGTGCGCCAGCAGAAACCGGTACCGCTCGTTGGTAGCCCGCGCCGTCCCAAACCCGGCAATCTGCCGCCGCGTCCAAAGCCGCCCCCGGTACATCGTCGGATAAGCCCCCCGCGTAAAGGGAAACTCCCCAGGCGCCGCCAAATCCGCCGCCGCGTCAAACCCGCTGGCGGTCAACCCCTCCGGCGAATAAAGCCCGTCAATCGGGATGCCGGAGAGGGTGCGGTGGCCGTTATCGTTGCTGCTGGTCATGGTCTCCTCCCCACAAAAGACGTCGCCAGTATTTTACCCGCACTACGCTGGCCCGGGCAGTGGCCAACGCTAATCGGCAGGGCCTTTCCAAAGTTAATCCGCCGTTCCGGCGGAAGCCGGAATCCAAGAATCCTTAATCAGAAGAATCCTGTCCATCCCGTTTATCCTGTTCATCCCGGTAAAATAACGTCCCCAACGGCAACGACTTTGGAAAAGCCCTGGCTAATCGGGGGAATCCTTTCTGTCATTGCGAGCGAAGCGTGGCAATCTCGTCAGCACAGCAGCAATGGTCAACCGACCCCGTGTTGCCGCCAGCACAGACTACCCGAAAGGGTACGGCTCACGCTCGATGATGGCAACCTGATCCGGCATCTGAGCCAACCACGTGCGGATCTCCTCTTCATCCTCTGCGCTGATCCCCTTCCTGCTGACATATTCAGCCAGGGCGTCTTCAAGCGCATCTTTTTCAACCGGTGTCACAACGTGCGGCGGCAGCATATCCGCGCAGATCGCGTTGACCTCCAAACTGTGCGTGAAGCCATATACGGCGTCCTCGTTGCTCGGAGCCGGCCAGAAATAGTCGTACCTGATGATATCGACCAATACCCTGGTAATGTTCCGCTGTGTCATTGCTTTTCCCCTATTGATTGGTTAGTCGCCAAGGACTATTGCGACTACCCTCTTGCACGATAGTGCCTTCGCGCCGCAGTTGAACTTGGGCATTCCGCACCTGGTGCTTCCATTTCCGACCGAAAGTGACGCCGTTGATTATGCGGTCCACCTCGTCATCGCAAAGTTCCGGCTTCAAACTTTGTATCAAAGGGTTCATGTCGCGAGTGCTCATTGGCCCGCGCTGGCGCAACACGTACTTGATTGCATCGCAAAATTGCGCGGTGATTGACGCTTTCGGGTCCGTGGTGAACGCTTCGCCAGCGGTTCGCAGTTCTACCAGGCGCTCGTTCATGTTATCCCGAATAGCGTCATGATCCATCTTCAAGCCGGCGGGGACGGCCCTATCCCCAGTCGCTTTGCTGGCCTTGGCTTGTTGTGCCATATCAACTAGGTCCAACAACGCATCCGAAGGCACCAGAACCCCGAGATTGCCATACTCCCGCAAGTCGTCCGCTATGTCCTTCACCCCCATAGGGTCGGTGATGGCAACCCCTAATTCGTGGTTCCTAAACAGACCGCCGTTAGTGAGGTTCGCAGAGGTCACGATTGCGGTATGTTCATCGGCAACGTAGGTTTTGGCGTGCAAATGGCGCAAATGCCTGACCGTCGTGCCGGGAACTTGCTCACAGAGCCACGCTAACGCCCCTATGTCCAGCGAACCGTCAATCAGACTATCCGCGTAAAGGTTGGTCATCACGTCAAGCCGCACCGACTTAAGCCGAGACCGCAGCTTCCCGGCCAATCGCTCGATTGGTTGCCGGGTGATGTACGGCACGGCGATGATTGCCGTCTCCTGTATCGAACCGGCAAATTGGTCAAACGTTGCCGACCACGGCGACTTGATGCTCTGCATACGACGTCCCCCATCCACCATGACACGGGCATTATTGAGCTAACGCAATCCTCTGCGCAAGCTTTCCTGTGTCACTTGCTGGGACTCCCTGCTACCTCGAAATCGATTCGCGCCGCCATATATGAAAACGGCTGCCGGCCCATTTTCAAGGTTGGCAGCCACCCAGTAATTGCTAGGCCGTGTCAATCCGATGCTGCGGCGGACGCCGGATACGCCGAGGTTTTGACCAAAGTTTCGACCGGAACGCCAGAACGCTCGTGTAGCAATTGCGCCATTTCCAGCGTAATCTCGTTGTTCCCGGCCAGTATGGCGTCCAAGTCGACGTTACTGCCTGCCAGAGGAATTAACTGCTCGCGCGTTACCATCCTCTGATCCAGCAGAAACTCGACAATCGATGCCGGCTCAGGTTCTTCCATTGGATAATGCGTGTCTTCGTACTGTATAACCAAGTTGGATATACGGTCCAGTTCGGCGTCTTCCGGACTGTAGGGTTCAGACCCCAATAGCTGGGAAATTCGGGCCAGGGCCGCACCATATTCCATTTCCGTACTGACCTGCATGATTTCGGGCATCCTTACACCTCCGCGGCGTTGAGGCATCCTGCTCTGCATGAGTACCGATACCTGATGCCAGTAAAGCAATGGCTTCTTGGCATCAGGCAGCGCCTTTTCAAGTCATTGCGAGGAGCGCAGCGACCTGGCAATCTCGTCCCGTCAGCGAGTTTTTTAGGCCCAATCGATACCGTGGGAACGAAATTGCCACGTTGCACCCGCAATGACGGTGGCGGCGTTGAAAAGGCCCAGAGCATCAGGGTCCTGTGCCCAGAACACCAGCAGCGTTCTTTTGGCAATTATCCTCAACGCGCCCACTCACTTCAAGCAGAGTATAGCGCTCGTCTCCTGTATCCCCCAATGCCGAAAATCCCCCTTCGGACAATCACCCGCAGCGCCGCCATCTCTATCCTGTCCATCCTGTGCATCCATGTAAAGAAATCCATGCCAAAAACTACTGACACCCCGCTACTTACGCCCGCCCCTCTCCGGCCGCTAACATGGATTCCACAGGGGCAAACCAATCCGGTCCGGTCTCCCGCGTGCGCACGCCCGAGACCCCAGCCAAAGGCCACGGTGGATTGCCCGCCCCCTCAGTTGAAATCGGGAATATTCGGGTAAATCGGGTTCAGGCAACACGGCCTATCTGTCGGAATTCTGCGACCGTCGGATCGCGCCCCCACTCCGTCATAGTCACCGGAACGGGCGTGGACGACACAGCGGGTGTGACCTCCGCCCCATGCCGGCCAACCTGTCGTTGCGAGCGCAGCAACGCCGCCTCGTACTTGATACGGGATGGCGAGCTTGCACACCAGACACAGCAGACGCCGGGTCATGGAAGCTTGGCACTAAATCAACGCAAAAACGCTCTCGGGCCGTAGCGCCGACACCCTGAACCCCAAAACCCGAACCCCGATGCTCCAATCCCGCCGCAACCGAAGACACCATCAAATCAAAAGCAAAATCCTGTCCATCTTGTGAATCCCTGTAAAGAAAAAGGAGACCAATGGGAACCGTCCCCCACCACCAGGCCAGGAGCGAAGCCTTCCTCAATCGCGCCCGCGACGCCATAGCCGCCGGCGACGCCACCGAGGCCGCCCACGCCTTGCGCCGGGCCGTATCCCACGCCGTCACCGCCTTGGCCGTCCACACCGGACTGCGCCACAACACCACTCGCCGGCTGGAAATCGCCCTCCACAACCTCATCGCCGGCGGACAACTGAGCCGCTCCCACCTAAAAACCTTCCGCCAGGCTTACAGCCTGCCCGCCCACCTGTCATCACCATCTCATAACCCGCCCATCCTGAGCCCGTCGAAGGATCATGGCAAGCCGGCCGAGCCACGCCCCAATCCCGCACCCACCGTCATTGCGAAGACCGAAGCGACGTGGCAAATCCGCAACGGCATCAACAATCTGAGCGTCCATCCTGAACCCCTTGTCATTGCGAGGAGCGAAGCGACGTGGCAATCTCGATCCGGTAGCCGCCGTCGCTCCCACCAGTCATACCCGGCCCGACTCACCCGTCACCCAAACCCCGACCCCATCATCACCTTACGCCGGATGCGCCGTCGCGTCGCCGCCCTGGTCAACGCTGCCGCCGCCATCATCGCCGGCCAGCCGAAAACCGTCCGCGTACCCAAACGTTGGTTGCGCGGCCTGCCTCCCCGGGAATCCCAGCCGACGCCCCCAACCATCCTCAGCGTCCAGGACATCCTCGACCTTCCCAACTACCGGGACATCGTCGCCGCATACGACCTCATCGGGGCTCCCTTCGCCAAGCGTCCCGACCCCCACGGCATGTATGAGCACGGGCGCACGCCCCGGCCCTGTTCGTGCCACCCTGAAACCCGTGCTATGCCGTCCCAAGATGAAACCACCATCACCCTCTCGCCCCTGTGGCGTCGCGCCTTGGAACACGCCTTCGGCATCCCCATCCCCCAAACCCTTCCCGCCTAGCCGTTCCCCCGATCTATCGGGTCAGCCGTTGCGTCACTACCATGAAAATAGGCGGTCATGGCGTAGGGGCAACCCTTGTGGTTGCCCTGGCGGGGACATCCTGATTTTCAATCCACAAACGTGGCCGCGCCAGGCCCTGCAAACCGTACCATCCCGTTCATCCTATCCATCAATGTGAATAACCACCTGATACGGAACGCTGCCCATCCGTGCGAAATGCGTCACTACCATGAAAATAGGCGGTCATGGCGTAGGGGCAACCCTTGTGGTTGCCCTGGCGGGGACATCCTGATTTTCAATCCACAAACGTGGCCGCGCCAGGCCCTGCAAACCGTACCATCCCGTTCATCCGGTCCAACAATGTGAATAACCACCTGATACGGAACGCTGCCCATATATGCGAAAAATGTTGCTACACCGACGCCCGTCGCGTATGCCAATCCGTCGCTTCCTGGTACGCGTAAGCCGCCTGCAAGATCGTGCCCTCGGCAAACGGCCCGCCGCCCAGCTGCAACCCGATGGGCAGTCCGTCCTCCGTAAACCCGCCCGGGATCGACACCGCCGGCATCCCCGCCAATGGGTAGCATCCTGTGTACGACCGCCGGAAGAAGAACCTCTGCCGCACGTCGTCCGCCGACTCGAACGGCGCGGTCAGCGCGTCGTGCCGTGGCGCGGGATACGGCGCCGTCGGCGACACCAGCACGTCCACTCGCGCGAACGCCTCCTCGAACTGCCTCCGCAACAGTACCCGCGCCTTCATCGCCCGGTTCTGCACCTTGGCCGGCACCAATGCCGCCGATTGCAACCGCGTCCGCGATGCCCGGTCCAGCAACTCCGGGTTTCGGCGCATCAACCCGTCCCGCGCTCCGGCCCCCTCCGTATCCGCAATACCCACGAATATCGCTCCGGCGATTTCAGTCAGCGGCAGCGAAACCTCGACGATCTCAGCACCCAACCCGGCCAGCGTATCCAGCGCTTCGTCTGTAGCCCGTCGCACGTCCGCGTGCATGTCCGGCGCGTCGCACAGCTCCTTCATTCGTCCCACCCGCATCCCGCGAATGTCCCCGTCCAGCATCCCTCGGTAGTTCGGCACCGGACGGCGGCTCGTCGTTGGATCCAGCGGGTCGTATCCCGCCACCGCCTCCAGCACCAACGCGCAGTCTTCTATCGTCTTGGTCATCGGCGAAGCCGCGTCCATAAACCAGCACATCGGCGTGATGCCATGCCGGCTGATGCGAGTGAACGTCGGACGCAATCCAACCGCGTTGCAGTACGACGCCGGCCCGCGCCCGCTTCCTCCGGTATCCTCGCCCACCGACGCCGCGCACAGGTGCGCCGCCAGCGCCGCGCCCGACCCGCTGCTCGACTCCCCGGGAGTATGCTCCCGCCGCCACGGATTCTGCGGCGTCCCGTATGGTGGGTCCGCTGTACCGCCCATCGCCAGCTCACTCAGGTTCAGCTTCCCCAGCAGGATCGCCCCGGCCGCCTTCAGCCGCGCTACCACTGTGGCGTCCGCAACGGGCACGTTGTCAGCGTACGCCCGCGACCCGTTGCTGGTAAGTATCCCGGCCGTATTGAACTGGTCCTTGATCGCCACCGGCGCCCCGAACAGCGGCGCGTTGACCACCCCCTCGTCGCCCCTGCGCAACGCTTCGTCAATCTCAGCAGCGTCCCCCAACGCCTCCTCCCGGCATACGGTGATGTACGACTTGATGTCGCCATCGATAGCGTCAATCCGGCGCAGGTAAGCATTCACCGCGTCGGTCGCCGTGAAATCCCCGTTCCGAATGCCCGCGGACGTTGCTTCGGCGGAGAGAAAAACAATCTCGTCGTGGTTGCTGGATGCAGTCATTGGCTAACTCCGGCGGCGTGTCCCTTCTGGATGACTTCGTACTGTCGGTCGATGATCTTTTGGAATGAAGGTGAAACCTCGTGCCAGTCCAGCACGTCAACGCGGAACGGCAAAGTTGATTCCTGGAACGCCTCGACCAGCAACCCCAATCGCCGCAGTGTCAGTGCCTCCGCGCCCACCACCGCCAGATCCAGGTCCGACCAGGGTTTGGCGCGGCCCGCTATTCGCGACCCGAACGCGCGGACTTCGCAGTCTGGAACGTGCTCGGCCAGTATTTTCTTGGTCTCAGTGAGGTGGCGTTCCTGCACGTCAATCATTCCGGGCCTCCAACGCAGCGAGCAACAGTCGAGCATCATCCAGGAACGCGGGTATCGCCGCATACACTCGGTCGGCCGTGGCTTTTCGGTAGGTGTGAGACGTCTGGTTGCGCGCCTCGTGGTGATCCATCCATCTGTCCACGTCGTCAATCAGCCTTTGCTCCGCTCCCAGCCGGAACAATTCCCGCCGCGTCACCCCATCCGCAACGGTGCGATTTACATTTTCTTCCAACCATCGTTTGATGAACTTCCAACACAGCTCGTACGTGAACTCAAAGTGCTTGATGACCCCCGATTGCACCACGGTACGCAACGTTTCGTCCATTCCTCCCATCAACGTGGGATCCTCGCTGCGCTGCAAGGCTTGTCCCAAGCTGGTGGTTGCGTTGCGTAAACTTTGGAGTTCAAGCGGCATCGAACTCTCCGGAAGAGACAGTCTGGGCCCATGCGGTCAGCCGCCGTCGGTATCGGGAAATATCGTAACCGGCTCCACCCCTTCCAGGTCCATGTCCCGCAGCCGGTCCAATTCCCTTATGAGGCTGGCAAAGCGGTTCGCCACTTCCGGCAAATCCTCAGCGTCAATCGGAACGCCCACCAAATCCGCCAACCCCTTGACTTGCTCCAGGCTCATATCCGCGTCGGTCATCACGATCTCACTCCCATGCTCGAATATCCCATCGCCTCGGTACGATACGAAACCCCGCCGGCCCTGTCAAACTGCCGCCGCTCGGCAAGACGCTACAGCCACCTCTTGAACCAGTCAACCATCCGGTGCAAATATGCTTCCCGCAGCGCCACGTGTCCTGTCCGCAGGAACCCGTGCCCACACCCAGGGAACCGTACCATCTCCACTTCCTTGCCCAGCCGCTTCAGCACCTGAAAATACTGCTCGCTCTGACCGATGGGGCATCTCGCGTCGGCTTCCCCGTGCAGCAACAACACTGGTGTTTGCACTTCGGGAGCGTATTTGATCGGCGACCTTTGCAGCAATCTGAACGCCAGGGTATCTACCCCTTCCGACAACTCGCTGATCATCGGCCGGCTGATCGGCATACCGCCCGCCAACCGGATGGCCCATTGCGCTTCCCCGAAACTGGTGGCGATGTCCGACGTGCCGTACATGCTCCAAAGGTCTATGCAGGGCGCGCCGGCAAC
Source organism: Dehalococcoidia bacterium (assembly GCA_965197635.1). Lineage (GTDB taxonomy): Bacteria > Chloroflexota > Dehalococcoidia > Lucifugimonadales > UBA3495 > Bin87. The sequence continues at coordinate 406,877 of CBDANN010000005.1, read as the reverse complement.
GGCCGCGCGAAATCTGCCCGTCTGCCCGATCATCCAGGTCGTCATGTACCCGCCGTAACTGTACCCGTGTACTCCCAACCGTTCCGTATCCACGTAATCCCGTTCGCACACCCAGTCCAACGCTGCCGTCAAATCCCGGTAGTCGTCGCCTCCCCAATCTCCCAGGACCGCGTTGACAAAATCCTCGCCGTACGTGGACGACCCTCGCGGGTTCACCGCCAGGGTGAGGTAGCCCGCTCCCGCCAGCACCTGATGCCACGGTACGAAGGAATCGTAAAATGCGCCGTTCGGTCCACCGTGGATTTCCAACACCAACGGGTACCGCTGAGCCGGATCAAACCCCGGCGGATGGTAAAGCCGGCACTCAATATCCCAGTCTTCCCGTTCAACGAGGAATTTCTCCATTTGCACAGCTGGATGGTCTTCGAGCCAACTGTCGTTGTGGGACGTCGCGCGCCGCTTTGTTCCCCCACCGGATTTATTGGCTGGCATGACGATATGGAGGTCCGACGGCGCATCCACCCCCGAAGCCGCAACGGCGATGACTTTGCCATCCGCGTCAGAGCTGATGCCTGACAGCAATTCGTTTCCCCCGGTGAGTTCCAACGGTTCGCTGCCAATCTTCTCGCCGCACACGTCCAGCGAATATACCCGCGTCTGTCCGGCAGCGTCTCCCAGGAAAATAATTCGTCCGTCGCAGTCCCCATCCCCTGCCATCCAGCGAAGCTCCAAAGGCGGGTATATGCCCGGGTAACCAAGGCAGGGGCGTATCCGGTCGTCGGTCAATCGCCTCGGATCATTCCCCGGCTCCAGCACGTACAGGTACGCCTGCCACAACACCGTTAGCCCGTCTGCGACGGCTCCTATAGCCAGCAGACGCTCGCCTTCCGGCGACCACGCAACCCCGGCAACATCGGTCAAACCCCGCGACCAACACTTCGCTTCCGGCTGAATCGCACCAGTCTTCGCAGTTTCCGGTACGTCTATCACGTAGATTTCGTTGCCCGCCGTAACGTCGCGTTCATCAGATCGCCCTGATATGAACGCAATCCTCTTCCCGTTTGCCGACCAGACCGGGGCCATATCGTCCCAGTCACCATCGGTCACCTGTTTGCTTTGACCGCTTTGGGCATCCACTACAAACAAGTGGAAGTGGCAATCGCCTCGCCATCCAATTGCATCGTGACGATAGCGAATCCGATTCACCTCGCGCACACTGGGCTCATCAGCGGACTTGCCGCTGGCTCCATCTACGGGGCAAATATCGACAACGGCCGCCAGCTTGGTAGAGTCGGGAGACCACGCGAATTCCCGAACCCCATTGGGGAGTTCAGTAAGTTGCCACGCTTCACCCCCGCCCGACGCCATCATCCACACCTGGCGACCGGTCGGAGTCGATTCAGCGGTTTGGGAGGGTCGCAGAAACGCCAGGAATTTCCCGTTCGGCGAGTAGCGAGGATGCCCGTCTGCGTCGCCGCGGGTGAAAGCTTGCGGTTCAGTCGTATCGTCGCCATCTGAAAGTTCAACCTGGTACACGCGCGACCGAGCTTCGGAAGTATCGCGGTCAACCCAGGAGAGCACGTAGGCGCACCGGCTTCCGTCCGGCGCCACGGAAATGTCTCCCACTGTCGTTAGGTGGCGGAACAAGTCCGGGCCAATGGGTTCCGTCATCGCAAACTCTCCTTTTGGGCCACGATCCAAGCGACGGCACCGGGCCGGTGCGAATGTGTCTGCCCCGTAGTGTATCGCATCAACTCATCGTACACGCCCGCTCAATAGTCTGCGGTCGTCGGCAAAAACAGGGTTCTGCGCCCACCCTTTGGTGGGTGATCTAACCAAATCATATCTGCCTACCGCTGGCAGGCTCGATAATGTCAGCGCTGCGCTCGGAATTCGGTCGACGAATTTTGGTCGAAAAACGAAGACAAGGTTGTTTCTGTGAATGCCCCAATAATGCTAGGCTGGTATGCAGTTGCCATGATAACTCTTCGCCAACCCGAATCAGGCGGGGATCGAGAACCAACGTGGCCAGCGGCCAGATCTTGACCGTTTCGATCCGTTCACGTCTGTCGATAATTTCCAAATCCGCACCAAAAGTCCAATACAAACTCCACGCGACTACAGCGTGTCCCGGCATACAACTCAGGCATATAACGCAGTCTTGAATCGCGAACTGGCATATCTGAAATACGCCACTTTAGTCCGATGATCTTGCATACCGTTGGGCTATGGCCTCAGCGCACGAGGCGATGACGTTTGCAATCCCGGACTGTGCAGGGAGTGACAATCATGTTGAAGAATGCTGCTTATCAGCCTGGCGCTTCCCAGGTTTGCGGGTCAACGGCCAGCCGCAAAAAGGCAAATTTGGGCAAGGCAGCCGTCAAAGCCGCTCTAAAAGGTGAATGGGAACGGGCCGTCGAGATGAACCAGTCCATCCTGGATATGAACCCCAACGACTGTGAAGCGACTAACCGCTTGGCCAAAGCCCTGATGGAACTGGGAGACTACGCCGAAGCTCGCCGGATTTTGGAAAGTCTGCAACTCCGTGTTCCTGGCAACAACATTGCCCGCAAAAACCTGGCGCGCCTGGACCAATTGCAGGCTTGTGGTGGAGACGGTCGCCGTGCCGCTCCCGGCGATGACCGGCTGCCACGCATGTTCATCGCGGACAGTGGGAAATCCTGCATCACGCCATTGCGTCGTCAGGGCGGGGCGCCCCCAATAACGTCTGTCAGCTCGGGGGATGCAGTGTCTCTGAGCGTTCATAACGCAGGGATAGCGGTCATTTCTCTGGATGGGAATTTCCTGGGCACCATAGAGCGGCGATTGGCTCGTCGACTAAGCAGACTCATGTCGGGTGGAAACGAGTACGCGGCAGCGGTGGTGGGATCCGGCCCTGATGGCTTGTCGATCCTGATTCGAGAAACCAAACAGCACCCGGCGTTGCGGCGCGTGGCGTCTTTTCCGTCCACTCAGAACAGGCCGCAACGAAATCCTTTAGCGAGCGCCGAACCCGTAGTCATGGAAGCCCACGACGATTACGCTGACACGGCAGTGGAAGACTTGGACCATGTGGTCACCGGCGATCCGGAATCTGAGGACGAAGGCGCGGCGTTGGCAATAGTCGAAGAAGTCGTGGTTGACCCCGACGCCAACGACGACGTGCCGACTTTGGACGTGGACGCTGAATCCGACGCTTGGCCGGCCATCACAACAATGGCCGAAACGGAACAAGACAGGGAATAAGGTCTGCCGGCCGCCGAAGTTATTCCGCCTGCCCGGCGCCCCGAGCGCGGGCGTCCAGGCTGACCGCCAGACGAGAGCGGAAAGGCCTCACCCGGTTGTCGGAGTGTGGTACGCCGATGGGCACCACGAACACAGCTTCCTGCCCGTTGGCGTGAGGGGCAAAGAAGTCGGCCACGGCGTCGTCAAAAAACGTGAGGCCGGTGGCCCCCAGGCCGACGGAATGGGCAGCGAGATAGATGCGACCCCCAATGATCCCGGCGATGGTCTGAGCCATACGGTAGCCGCGTGGTCCGAATGCTTGCTCGATCAATGCCAGGTCGGCGGTGATGAAAGCCACCGCGGATGCGTCCGCCGGCAGAGCTTGCTCGAACCCCAGGTGACCGGCGGTTTCACGAAAATCACCCGTTTGGAGCGCCCGCAGCCCGTTGTAGAAACCGTTGTAGTAGTAAGCGCCGGGTGCCAGGCCATCGACCGCGTTGACGATGAAATAAACGCTCAGGTACGGCGAAAAGCCCGACGCGAAGTGCGGCGAGTTGATGCCGCTGCCGGCGGCGTTGACGATGGCCCGAAAAGCTTCCCAAGTGATGGGTTCGGCGGCGAAGCGACGCGTGGAGCCTCGGAAGCGTATGCAGTCGCCCAGGGAAGTCGAAGCATTGCCGGAAAGATCCGTGGCTCCGTCGTATGCCCCATCGGTCCCCGATTTGAGCGGCCGGAAGTTTTCCCCGGTCCCGTCAAGTTCCTCACGATCCAGGCTTGCCTGATTGGAGGAGGCGTCATTCCAGGCGGGAACCTCTTCGCGTGTCCGGAGCAGCGAAGCCCGATGCAATTCCCGGGACAACGGGTATTCGACGGCGCCCGAAAACAGGTCGTTACTCTCCTCCGGCAACGGACCGGGCACGTCCCCAGAACCGGCAGGAAGCGTCCCATCGGGCGTGCCTATCGTGGCCAGCAACGCCGGGGCTTCATCGTGTCCGTCAAGGCCCAGGAACCCACTGATAAGGCGGTCAACGAAACCAAACCGCAGGTTGACGGATGTGGCGGCAGCATTGCCAGCGGCCAGTAGATTGGCGGCTATGGTGCCCAGATCCCAATAACAGTAGCGGTAACCGCGTTCACGATATTTCCAGGCGCTGCGCCAGAAGAGAGTGGTGAACACCAAGGTGGCGGAATAGGCCGCGTGGTCGCCCGCCGCCGCTCCCAGCCAACGTCGCAAGTCGCCGTTGCGCAGGCGGGCTAGAGTAAAGTCGCGTGGGTTGAAGTGATAGACGCCGGCCCGCAACCCGTCCAAATTGCCGCAAACAACATACACCTCCGTGGGATACAATGCGCCGGCGGAGGCGGCCGCACGGTAATGAACTTCGCCATCACGAAGGTTCCGTCGGCGGATTACCGCCGCCGCGTGATACAACAGATTGGCGAGGGTCTCCAACGACAGAGGCCCGGAGCCGATTGAGCCGGGGCTGTGCCCGATGGCCTCAAGGGTGGGCATCTCCAGGCCCGACGTAGCGGCAACGTCCGGCAGGGGGATCGCGCGGAGGCCAGGATAGGTTTTGTATAGTGGGGGTTTGTTCGAGAGATTGATGTACTGCAGCTTGGTAGCATCGTTAAACTGCTGGGCGATACCGGCGTCAATGCTTTGGGATGTGGTCATAGTGGCGGTTCCTTTCCTGGAGAGATGTCACCTGAGGGCCTACTGTGGGGTTGGCGCCGTTCGAGAAAAACTTTTTTCATGACCACGGCGGGATTATTCTCCACGGCGGCGGCAGATTTCGACAGCGGCTGACTCGATCACCGAGCCACGGATGGGTGGCCGGGGTTTCTGCACTCGAACGCTAACCGAGCAAACTTCAGGGTGTTGTTCAAGAACCCGGCTGGCAATTGACCCGGCGGCAGCTTCCAATAAATTCCGGGGTTTACCCTCCATCACGTCTTTGGCCGCCCGGTACAGTTCCGTGTAACTCACGGTGTCGGCCAAGCGGTCGGAGGCGGCAGCCGGTCGAAGGTCGAGTTCCACCTCGAGGTCAAGGACAAAGGGTTGGCCCAGACTGCGTTCCTCCGGGTTGACCCCGTGGAAACCATAGAACTGCATCCCGGTGAGAATGATGCGGTCGCTTGGCATCGACAACGCTCAGTTCAGCGCGACGGCCGTGCCGTAGGCGGTGTGTTCAACCCTAGTTGGATGCCACGATTTGAAGGAGGCTTTTGAAATGCCCGCCACCGCGCTATCAAACCGCACACCAACGACAGCATTCGCGCCAATCTTGCGAGCGGCCATTCGCATTTCTTCGATCGCTGACTTGCAGGTCCCTACTATTGAAGATGGCTTGGGTCGTCCCTTGTTGAAGGGATTTGGTATCAGGCCGCCGCTATTGGAATGTTCGAAATATGCCGTGCCCATAACGGTGTCCAATACATCCGAAACCTCACGGCCCGGCACGGCGTCCGCGGTAACACACGTGATGCGGGTGTCAGCAGCCATGTAAATTGGCTCCGCGTCAAGCGCCGGCCTGCGACGCAATTGCGGCGACCTGGTCCAACAGGTTCTGCGCCCGCTTCACCACAGGCACGTCCACCATACGGCCGTCAATGGACAGTGAACCACGGCCGGCGGCTTCGGCTTCTGCCCAGGCTTCCACCACACGGCGGGCGTATGCCACGTCGTCCGGATGCGGGGAGAAAGTCTCATTGATGATGTCGATTTGAGCGGGATGAATGGCAAACTTGCCGGTGTACCCCATTTGACGGGCGGCCCCAGCGTCCTTTCTCAAACCATCAGGGTCGCGGAAACCGACGAAGGGGCCGTCCAGGGCGGCGACGCCGGCGGCGCGCGCCGCTACTGCCACGACGGAGCGCGCATAATAGCACTCCTCGCCGAAGTCGCTGCGGATGACTCCCATGTCGTTGGTGTAATCCTCCGCACCGAAAGCGATACCGACGACGCGCGGCGAAGCTTGGGCCATCTCATAGACGTGAACTATGGCCATGGCGGTCTCGATCCACGGGATGACTTTGATGCTCCCTACTGCTATTCCAGCGCTGGACTCAAGGGGGGCGAGCAGGCGGTCAACTTGTTGCAAGTCCCATGAGGTGTTGCCTTTCCCGATGCTGATACCCGCCAATTCCGGAGATACTACGGCGGCAAGCTCGTCTGCGGTCAGCCCGGTGTCCAGTGAGTTGACTCGCACCATGACCCGACGGCCGGCGGCGGTCAGTCGAGGAGCCCATTCCACCGCCAGCTCGCGGGCGGCGGACTTTTCTCCGGGCGGGACCGAGTCTTCCAGATCGACCATCACGATGTCGGCGCCAAAATCCAGCGCCCTTTCCAGCATGTTCGGCCGGTTGCCCGGGACAAATACGAGGCTACGGAGCAGTTCCACAGCGATTTGACCTCCTGAGCGGCTAGAGTGGGGTTCGGTTGCGTGGTTAGAAATCGCCCCAGGAATAGCCGGATTTCACGTCAACTTTGAGCGTGACGTCCAGGTCCATTGCAGCCGGCATTTCGTCCAGCGCCAACGCGGTCATTGCGTCCATCTCATCGTCGAGCACTTCAAACACCAGTTCGTCGTGAACCTGGAGGATCATTTTGGAGCGCATTTGCTCGTTGACCATGCGTGCGCGGACGTTGATCATGGCGATTTTCATAATGTCGGCGGCGGTGCCCTGGATGGGCATGTTGATCGCCATGCGTTCGGCGGCGGCGCGAGTGTTGTGGTTGGTCGACTGGATATCCGGCAGGTAGCGGCGTCGGCCCAATAATGTCGCGGCGTACATGGTGCCGCGTGTTTGATCCTTCACCGACTCCAGGTAGCCGTTGATACCGGGATATCGAGACAGATAGGTGTCTATGAAATGGCGACCTTCCTCACGGCTGAAACCGGTTTGTTGGGAAATGCCAAAAGGCCCCAAACCGTAGATAACGCCAAAGTTGAGCACCTTGGCGATGCGCCGCTGCTCGCCGTCAACGTCGTTGATCGGAACGTTGAACATCTGGCTGGCGGTGGCGGCATGAATATCTTCACCGCGACGGAAGGCGTCCAGGAGCGACGGGTCCTGCGACATATGCGCCAAAACGCGAAGCTCGATCTGGGAGTAGTCGGCGGACAAGAGCTGACAATCTGAGGCGGCAACGAAGGCGCGGCGGACCTGGCGACCCAACTCGGTCCGGACCGGAATGTTCTGCAAATTGGGATCGCTGCTGCTGACACGTCCGGTGGCGGACCCGGTCTGGTGGTAAGACGTGTGGATGCGCCCGGTGCGGGGGTTGACCATCTGCGGCAAAGCGTCAACGTAGGTTGACTTGAGCTTGGACACCTGGCGGTAATCGAGAATTTTGTCCACCACCGGATGGAGCCCTTTGAGACCTTCCAAAGCGTTGGCGTCAGTGGAGTAACCAGACCGGGTGCGGCGTGTTTTGGGCAGGCCCAACTCGCCGAAAAGCAGGTCGCTCAGCTGCTTGGGCGAGTTGATGTTGACCGCATGGCCGATGTCAGCGTACAGGGCTGTTTGGATTTGTTCCAGCTGCTCGTTCAGGTCTCTGGACATTTCGTGAAGGATGCCAGCGTCCAACCTGACACCCGCCTGTTGCATTTCCACTAGGACGGGGACCAGTGGCAGTTCCACATTCGCCAGGAGGTCAGAAAGACCCTGGGCTTTGATGGGCGGCTCGAAGTGCTGGCGGAGTTGCAACGTGCAATCGGCGTCGGCAGCCGCGTAGGGCGCGCCGTCGGCAATGTCAACCTCGTTGAAGGTCTTCTGACGGGCGCCCTTGCCGATCAGTTCGGTGATCTCGGTCATTTCTCGGCCCAGCACCGTGAGAGCCAGGGGCTTGAGGCCCAGGCGGGCGTTGCCCAACAGGTGCGCGGCGATCATGGTGTCGTGGTCGATCACGCCGTATGGATCTATTCCGTAGTTGCTGAGGAGCGTCAGGTCGTAGTTGGCATTGTGGGCGCAACGTTGCAGGTCGTCTGCGATGAAGAGGGGGCGCACGGCGGCCATAACTTCGTCCAACGGGAGCTGGTCTCCGTTGTGGTGCCCCACCGGAACGTACCAGGCGCGACCTCCTTGAATGCTGAAGCTGAGGCCGGCGAGGTCAGCGTGCATCGGATCGGTGCTGCTGGATTCAGTGTCAAAGGCGAAGGAACCGGCTTCGCGAATGGCGGCGATCATGGCCTCCAGGTCGTCCCGATTGGCAACGACGTGGTAATCGCTTTCGGTCGCCGCAGGGATTGCCTTGGCCTCCGCCTGGTTGGCGCCTCCCGGGAACGCGGAGGCGGTAGCCCATGGCGCGTCCGGAGACGGTACCCGGCCAACGATGGTGTGGAACTCAAGGGCAGTCATCAAAGAGACGACTTCGGCCCGCTCGTAGTGTCCGAATAGGCAGGCATCCAAGTCGAGCGCTACTGGAGCGTCGCAGTTGATGGTGGTGAGGAAGCGGTACTCAAAAGCAGCGTCCCGATTGTCTGCCAAGTTGTTGTGGACGCGCTTTTGAGTTATCTGCTCGATATGCTCGTAGATGCCCTCAAGGGTTTGGTACTCGGTCAGCAACGTAGTGGCGGTCTTGTCGCCCACTCCGGGTACGCCGGGGATGTTGTCGGACTTGTCGCCGACCAGGGCTTTGTAATCGGGTTGTTGGGCAGCGGTCAATCCGCCGTATCGTTCCGCCAGTTCGGTTTCGTCCACGATACGTCGGTCTCGCTCGCTGCTGGCCAGGTCAACGCGCACCATAGGAGTAATCAGTTGGAAGGTGTCCCGGTCGCCGGTGAGGATTACGGTTTCGACCCCGGCCGCTTCCGCCTGCCGGGACAACGTGCCGATCAGGTCGTCGGCTTCAAACCCGGGCAGTTCGTAAATCGGGACCGCAAAGGAGGCCATCAATTCCTTTACCCGGTCAAACTGACCGCGCAATTCGGGAGGCGTTGGTGGTCGTTGGGCTTTGTATGCCGGAAACCGCTCGTGTCGGAAGGTTGGGGAGGGTGTATCAAAAGCTACCGTGACGTGGGTGGGTTGCCATTCGTTCAAAGCGCGCATGAAAACGCTGGCAAAACCGTACACTCCCGTAACATCCTCGCCGGTCGTGGACACGGTGAGGTTACGGTTGACGCTGATCGCCCGATACGAGCGGTGAACCATGGCGTGGCCGTCAATTATCAGCAACATTGGAGCCGCCCGTCCGGGAGACGTTATCGTCATCGGCATTGAAATTTGGTTTGAAGTTGCCATGAACGCTCTCCCGCATGAATCTATCTAGACTGTTGCGCTCCGAAACGGCCATCGATGGTGCCGCATTATACATCAGGCCCACTGGCGGCAGGCGCGGAGACCCTATGCTACAATGCGCACGTTATGCCACTCTTTGAATATCGATGCAACCAGTGCGACCGGCTCCAATCTCGGCTGGTGTACAGTTGGACGCCCGCTGGTGCTTTGGCCTGCAACAACTGCGCCGGGGCCGATTTGACGCGGTTGGTGTCCGGTTTTTCGTTCCACCGCTCGTGGGGAGGCAGCTTAAATTGGATGCCGGACAACGCGGCAGCCGACTTGGACAATAGCCACGTTGGGAGCATTGATGCCCATATGGGACGGATGAGCGACGGTATGGGCGGGGTGGTGACTCCAGACTTCCACGAACATCGCCATGAAATCAGCCACTCGGACAATTAATTCGACCTCGTTGCGGAACAGGTCCGATGTGCTGGCAATGACAGGCGAACCGGTTAAGTGCAATGCCCATCTACGAATATCGGTGCCAGCAGTGCGCGGAAGTTTCGTCTTTTTTCGTGCGCTCCATTAGTACCCCGTTCCCCGCCATGTGCAAGGGTTGCGGCAGCGAACAGATGGAACGGCGAATGTCCACCTTCGCCATGGGCAAAACCACCGCCGGAGTCCACGAGGCTAATTCCATGGTCGGCAATAATCGGGACTACTATAGCGACCCGAGAAACATCGGCCGGCACGTGGAGGAATCCTTCTCTCGACATGGAGTGGATATGCCTGACTCGGTGCGCCAATCGATTGACGCCGCCCGAAGTGGCGAAGCTCCAAAAGGACTTGATCTGTGACGACGGAACAAAACGCCCCTGATCTGACGCCGGCCCTGGTGGGTTGCCTGGAGGGACTGTTGGCGTCGGATGGTATCCCGGAAGGTCTGATGCGCGGTGAAATCGGCTGGCTGGACACCGGGATTGAGGCGCCACGCCCCACGCCGGCCAACGCCGGGCGGCCAGGAAACCGGCGCGAAGCGCTCGCGTTGGCCGGCGCGGCCCGTAATCTATTGGAAGTGATGCTGAACGCAGGACAAATCGGCGCGGACTCGGCGCTGCAACTGCGGAGAGCCCTGGATGACGCGACGGCCCGTATCGGCGGAGTGATGCGTAAGGAGCAGGCTGACCGCATTCGTGGCCTGTACGTGATCATAGATCCAGAAGTCACGGGGGGGCGCGAACCTTTGGATATCGCGCGAGCCGCTATCAACGGCGGCGCCCGGATGCTGCAACTGCGCGACAAGTTGCGGGATAAGGGCGAACAATTGCCGTTGGGCGAGGCCTTACGGGATTTGTGCGCGGCCAATGGTGCGTTGCTGATTATCAACGACCACGCCGATCTGGCTGCCGCCTTGGGTGGGGATGATGTCGGGCTGCACGTGGGCCAGACCGACCTGCCGGTATCCGAGGCCCGGAAAATCCTGGCTCCCGGACAGGTGTTGGGCCGCTCCAACCGGGAGATTGATTTGATTGTCGAGTCCCAACAGATGGGAGCGGACCACGTGGCGTTTGGAGCGATGTACACCACGACTACCAAGCAGGTGACCAGAGCGCCTCAAGGGCCGGAGCGGTTGAAGCAGGCTCGTGCCGCCGCCCAGGTGCCGTTGGTAGCGATAGGCGGCATCACTGCGGCGAATGTTGCGCCGGTGGTCGAAGCGGGAGCCGACGCCATATGCGTGACAGCGGCAGTGGGAAACGCTCCCGAGCCGGAGGCCGCCGCTGCCGCGTTGACCAAAGCAATCCGGTCCGCCGGCGGCCGGGTTTAGGGCGAGTTTCCGAATGCCTACCCGCTACGGGCCACACTTGTCGGCGTTGTCCGCGCAAGCGGTCGAAGAACTGGCGGGGCGGCACCTCGCTCGCGAGCAGGCGTTGGCGGTATCCCGGCAGGTCATTCGCCACTCGGCTAACGCCATACGCGCGGTCCATCGCAACGACTTTGACGAGGCGCGGCGGCTTATCGCAGAGGCGGCAGAGCGGTTGTCGGAAACGCGCAGCATACGGACGCATAACCCTGAAATTTATTACGCCGGATTCCTGTCCGACGCCCGCAAGGAGTTCACGGAGGCCAACATAACGTTGGCCGTAATCTCGGGAGGCGACATCCCGGACGCGGAGACGCTGAACATGGATCCGCCGGCTTACCTGAACGGAATGGCGGAGGTGATAGGGGAGTTGCGGCGTTATATTCTCGATGCTTTGCGCCGCGATGAAACCGGTCGTTGCGAAGAGTTGATGGACCTGATGGACGAGATTTACGGCATATTGGTGACGGTGGACTTCCCGGAAGCTGTGACCGGAGGCCTGCGACACAGCACGGACGCAATGCGCGGCGTGCTGGAACGCACCCGGGGCGATTTAACTATCTCGTTGCAACAACGCCGGCTGGAGCAACGCCTGTCCGAACTCCAGCGTTGAAGCCTATTCAGTTCTTCCGGGTCAGTCATCTCTGCTTAGGATCCTTAGGACAAAATGTCGCCGTTCCGCCCGGTCGTTGATGATTGGGCAATCCAAAAATTGCCCTGCGCCGTATTATCCAGTCAAAACACCGAGCGTCAGACCGTCGCTGCGGTTGGTCGTGCGGGTTGAGAATGTGGCGACGCCGTTGGTAAAATGCCAACGGCGTAGGGAACAGCAGAACAACACCTTATCGGGGAGGCCGAAGCTTGGTTGAGCCTGTGCTGAGAGCCACGGTACATCAGTACCCTGACACTCTGGATGCCATTGAGGAATGCTATCGGCGGGGCTGGACGGACGGCCTCCCGGTAGTCCCGCCTACCTCCGACCGGGTGCAAGCGATGTTGGATGCCGTGGGATTGGCGCCCGATTTCGTGCTCGGCGAGGTGCCGGTGCGCCGGCGCGTCCTGACGGCGGAGCAGGCGGCGGCCAACGCGGTTATGGCGGGTTGTCTGCCGGCTTATTTCCCTATAGTGCTGGCCACTATGCGGGTTCTGTTTGAACACGATCCTAACTGCATCCACGAAGTCTCGGCGGTCACCAATTCGACGGGTTTGCTTACTATTGTGAATGGGCCGATCCGACGCGAAATCGGTCTGAACTGTACGGACAATTTGTTCAGCCCGGGTAACCGGGCCAACTCCACCATCGGTCGGGCGTTGCGGTTGATATTGATCAACGTTTTCGAACAGCGGCCCGGCCTCCTCGATCGTGGTTGCATGGGTAGTTTGACCAAGTTCGGAGTTGTCATCGGCGAGGACGAAGAGAACAGCCCTTGGGAACCGTTCCATGTCAGCGAAGGCTATTCGGCCGACCAGTCCACGGTCACAGTGGCGACGATCCAGGATCCTTCAATGCACGGCAACAGGTACGGAAGGACTGCGGAGAGTCTCCTGGATTCCATTGCTGACGGAATGGCGTCCCATGGATTGGGCGTCTACTTCGGGCGTGATATCAAGTGGGTTTGGGTCGTGGGCCACTGGCACTCGGAGCTACTGGGTCGGCTGGGCTGGAGCCGCCGAGATATGCAGGAATATCTGTACGAACGGGCTTGGCGGTCCACCGGTCAGCTTAAACGGCTGGGCATGGTGAGTGGGTCGGTGGAGGAAGGAGATGACGAACACCGCCACATGACAATTAACAACCCTGACGAAATCCTGATCATCAAGGCAGGTGGAGACAGCGGCATCTACAGTGAGCTGATAATGAATTACTATGGGGTACCAGCGGTTACCACGACCATTGATGCGCTGTAGCGCCCGGGTATAACAGGAGTTTGGAAATGACAATCGGAAACGCGACCACCGTACAACTGATAGACCCCACCGGTTTCGACCCTGGAGAAAGCCCTCTGGTGATGGCGGCGCGGCCAGTTGATATGCGCGGCGGGCGCCTGGGTCTCCTGGACAATTCCAAAAACAACTCAGACCGTATCCTTTGGGCTATTGCCAATGCCCTAAACGATGAGTTTGAGTTCGCCGACATCTTTTATGCTCGCAAGCACAGCGCTTCCCTGCCGCCATACCCGGAAGTGTTGGCCGACCTGCACCGCAACGCGGATTTCGTCGTCGCAGGTGTTGGCGATTGAGGGGGTTGCTCGTCGGGCAGTTTGCACGACGGAATTACTCTGGAACGGCAGGGCATCCCCGCGGCGACCATTATCACAACGGTTTTCGAGAACACGGCCCGAGCGTACACCAGGCTGATGGGAGTTCCCAACTTTCCTTACCTGATGTGTCCTCACCCCATTACGAACGCAAGCGATGATGCGCTTCTGGAACGCGCCCGGACGCTGACTCCTTCGGTAAGGAACCTGCTCGTCCACGGCACGTTGGACGGCCACTGATAACGAGACTGGGGATTTCAACCGTATGGCAGGTATAGGAGACCTATTTCGCAGAATTTCAGGTCGTTCACCCAGAGGTGAAGAGACCGGACCGGTTTTTGGTCCTCCCCGGTCTGATCCCGCGACGAGCGAACACCCGCTCTTTGACGATACAGGGCCCTCCGGGACCTTGGACAACGCTTCGCGACTGGAGAACAACGTCCAAGAGCCACGACGGCGAGTAGACATTACGTCCGAAAGCCCGCGTCAAGCCGAGGCGCCGTTTTCTGTTCCGGTCGGCCCATCGCAAACCGGTACGTTGGGACCGGGGTTCTCCGCAGCGAATGTCGGGGTAACCGATGTGCCCGCGATCTCACGGGACGACGATGTTCTGCACGAAGACCATCTATTGGTCACCTGCCCGTACTGCGGCTTGGAAGACCAACGGGTTGGTTCTCGGTGCGGCAACCAAAGGTGTAACCAGGTAATTGTGCGGCTTCCGCCATGGGCACAGCATCGCCGACAGAACTGGCTGATGCGGCGTTTGTCTTGGAGGCGCATCATTATGGCCTGTGCCATTGCGCTGTTCATGGTCTTTGTAATCTGGATAAATTACCCGTTCGCCCCGAATCCCGTGGTCTTGTTCAAAAAAACCCAAACCCAAATGACCATCGACGCCGGGCCTGGTTCATGGTCGGCCGCCGGGCGCGACCTGCGCCACAGCCGACAAGTAGAGATTGGTCCGCCTCCGCCGGCTGGAAAAGTCAGTTTCTGGAATGGCGATGTCCCCGGAGAGCCGCTCGAATCAGAGCCCGTGGCACAAGACACTCACGTGTATGTTGGATCGTCCAACGGTATGTATGCGCTCTCTCACCAAGACATGTCCCTCGTCGAAAGATGGGAAGGAGATACCCCAGGGCGGATTACCGGTGCGGCCGCGGTGGTAGGTTTGCATCTGTTTTTTGGCAGTACCGACCATACCGTCAGTTCCTGGGACGCCTACGATGGTCACGTCCGCTGGAGTTTCCCGGCTGAAGATACGGTAGAAACTTCGCCCGTGGTCGTCGATGGCTTGGTGTTCATCAGTTCCGGCGAAGGTTGGGTGTACGCGCTGGACGCGCTGGCCGGGACGCTGATCTGGAGAACCCAGCTGGAGAGCAATGCCGGCGACGCCGTCGCTATTCATGACGGGCGATTGTTCGTCGGCGACGAGAAGGGGATTTTTTACATCCTGTCTGCCCGTACCGGTCAAGAATGGTTCCGCTATCGGACGCCGCGGGCCATCACCGGCTCCCCGGTGATATCCGCAGATGGCGAGCGAGCCTACTTCCCTTCGGGCGGACAGTTATTCGCGGTGGATGCCAAGATACGCGAAATCCCCGGCCTTTATCAGTTCAAGCAGCTTTGGGCGCAACTGTGGCTTTGGCAGGTCCCGGGCGTGCCACGTCCCAAGGGTCAACAGGGCGGTTTGTGGAGATTCACGCCGGAAAATCCCTTGCAGGGAGTGAAAAGCAGCCCAGCGTTGGCCAATGACGAAAGCGGAGACGTGTTGTACGTCGGTGGCCATGACCACAACATGTATGCCCTTGATGCCACGGATGGTTCCCCGCTGTGGACATTTGCGGCGAGCGATGAGATTTGGGCGTCGCCGTTGATTGTGAAAGACCAACTCATTTTTGGTGACGATGACGGCAATTTGTATTCGTTGGATCGGGAAACTGGAGCGGCGAGTTGGACCCTCAACTTGGGTTCGAGGATCAGGATCCCGCCGGTGGTTAGCAATGGCTTGCTGATCGTCCGAACGTCTGATGGGACCGTATTTGGCATCGAATAACCAGCCAACGCAAATTAGAATCGAGAGCGCCGCAACCAATCTGGTCGCGGCGCGATTTGTTTGGCGGCGGTGCCAAATCAGAGGGGTCAGTACAAATGGCAGGCAACCCTGTGCCCCGGCGCAACTTCCTTGTCCACAGGCGCTTCTTCCGAGCACTGGGGCATGGCGAACGGGCATCGGGGGTGGAATCTGCAACCGCTGGGCGGATTGATCGGCGACGGCACCTCGCCCTGGAGTACGATGTCTTCCCGAATCAGGTCGGGGTGGGACGGCAAGGCAGCCGAGAACAACGCTTTGGTATAAGGGTGCAGCGCGTTGTCGTACAACTCCTCGGTCTCTGCGAACTCCACAATCTGGCCCAAGTACATAACCGCGGTCTGGTGCGCCATGTAACGCACGGTCGCCAAGTTATGGGCGATGAGCAGATAACTGACGTTGTATTGTTCCTGCAGGTCTTTCAGCAGGTTCATCACCTGAGCTCGGATTGACACATCAAGGGCGGAAACCGGCTCGTCCAGGACGATGAGTTTGGGATACGACACCAACGCCGACGCTACCGCGATGCGCTGGCGTTGGCCGCCGCTGAACTCGTGGGGATAGTTGTTCGCCTGCTGGGAGTGTAGGCCGACCTGCGCCAATACTTCGGCGACCCGTTCGTTTTTCTCCTGGGTGTTAACGTTCCGGTTCACAACCAGAGGCTCGGAAACGATGTCCTTGACCCTCATACGTGGGCTGAGGGAAGACCACGGATCTTGGAATACCGCTTGTACGGTAGTGCGATACTCTTGCAATTGAGCCCCACGGAACGTACTTATATCCGCTCCCTCGAGCAAAATCTCCCCTTCGGTCGGCTGCTCCAAGCGCAACAGCAGTTTGCTGGTGGTGGTTTTGCCGCAGCCTGATTCTCCCACCAACCCCAGGGTCTCTCCCTGTTTGATGATGAAGGAAATTCCGTCCACCGCTTGCACATAGCCGATGGTCTTCATCATGATGAGACCTTTGGTTACTGGGAAATACTTTTTGAGACCGTTGACCTCAAGCAGCGTATCGTTGGTGGCTACTGCCATGATGGACGTGACCTCCTCAATCGGATTTCAAAAGGTTGCTAGCTCGCGTCTTCCTACCCGGTAGTGCCGGTGGGCGCGACGAACTCGGCTATGGGAGTACCCTGCCAGTCCGGGCCCAAAGCCCAGCAATCGGCGTGGTGGCCATCATTTAGCTGGATAGAAGACGGATAAGTCGTGATGCATTGCTCGTTGGCGTACTCGCACCGGGGCGCAAAGCGACAGCCTTCCGGCAAGTTGGACAACAGCGGCGGCTGTCCCTCGATCGAAAACAGCCGATCAACCCGCTCCTCGAGCTTGGGCACCGAGTTAATTAGCGCCTGGGTGTAGGGATGAGCCGGGCGGCTGAAGATGTCGCGTACTTCTCCCTGCTCAATAATGCGCCCCGCATACATCACGGCCACCCGGTCGCACATACGGGCGACGACGCCGAAGTCGTGGGTAATGAAAATGATGGCCAACCCGGTTTCTGCCTGGATCTCCTTTAGGAGGCGCAGGTACTGCAACTGGATGGTGACGTCCAGAGCGGTCGTGGGCTCGTCGGCGATGATGATGCCAGGCTCGCAGGACATGGCGATGGCGCCGACGACGCGCTGCTTCATGCCGCCGGACATCTGATGTGGGTAGTCGTCCAACCGACGCTCCGGAGCCGCTACGTTGACTTTGCGCAGGGCGTCAACCGCGCGGGACAGCATGGAGCTTTTGTTTTCTTTGTGGGCGATCCCCAGGGCTTCCCGCAACTGGTTCCCGATGGTGAACACCGGATTAAGAGAAGTTTGCGGGTCCTGCAGTATCATGGAAATTTGACGGCCGCGCACATCGCGCATCTCGTCTTCGCTTTTTTGCAGGATGTCTTCGCCGTTGAGGACGATCTTTCCTTCGACGATGCGGCCGGCCGGTTTGGGCACCAAGCGCAGCAGCGACAGGGCGGTCATGGTCTTGCCGCATCCGGACTCGCCCACGATACCGAGCGTCTCGCCCTTCTTCAGGTTGAAAGAGATCCCGTCGACTGCTTTCACCACGGCGGCGCGGGTGAAGATATAGGTTCTGAGGTCGCTTACCTCAAGGATGGTGTCGGTAGCGGTCTGTACAGCTGTCATGGCCTAAATGTTCCTCAATTTGGGGTCTAGTTTGTCTCTTAGCCAGTCGCCCAGCAGGTTCATGGACAGCACGGTGAGCACGATAGCCAAGCAGGGGAAAAGGAAAATCCACCAAGCGGTGGTAATCAGATCTCTGCCATCGGCCACCATTACTCCCCAGGCCGGGGTCGGCGCAGGAATGCCGGCGCCGAGGAAACTCAGTGTTGACTCCAGTATTATAACGTGTCCTACCTCCAACGTGGCTAATACTACCACCGTATTGACCAAATTGGGGAAAATGTGGCGCATCATAATCCGGGAGTTTGAGGCGCCCGAAACGCGGGCGCGATCGATGAAATCCTGCTGCTTGATGGCGAGCGCCTCACCACGGACCACGCGAGCGTATCTGGCCCAAAGCAACACGGCGATGACGATGATGACGGTTGCGAAGCCGGCGCCGATGGCGGCGACAAGCACCAGGGCGAGCAGGATGGACGGGAAGGCCAGTTTGATGTCCACGACGCGCATGATTATCGAGTCGATTTTGCCGCCCCGATAGGCCGCGAGCATACCCAACAAGGTGCCCAGCCCACCTCCTAACAGGATGGCAAGACATGACACCATCAAGGAAACCCGCGCCCCGTGCATGATCCGGCTAAGGATGTCGCGCCCTTGCTTGTCGGTGCCCAGTGGGTATTCCATGGAGCCGCCTTCTCGGGCCTGGAATCGGATGGTGTCGCCAGGATTAACCTGACCGTCCTCGCCGCCGGTCAGGAAAGTCGCTTCTCCGCGTTCAATCTTCCGCCGCGCGTTGGACAGGCCGATTTCCAGGTCCAATCGGTTGCGGTCGGCGCGCTGGATCACCGCGCGTTCTTCATAGCTCTCTGATATCCAGAAGGGAGGCAGTTTGGCGTCGTCCAAAACGCCGATGCGATGGCTGTGGGGAGCCAACTGGTTCGCGAAAATGGCCGGTATCACCAGCAGTATTAGCAGCATCACCAACGGAATAAGCGGCAATTGGCGTACCGCCTTGAGTCCGGCTACTGCTCGGCTGGTGGGTTGGGGAGTTGCCGGAGTTGCGAGGTCGGGAGTGATTACCGCTGCCATTTAATACCTCAATCGATGGTCTGCGTCTTTTCGCGAGTATATTCCCACACCGGCCTCAGGAATACCTGATGCGTGGGTCAATGTAGGCGTAGAGCACGTCAACCATGATGTTGATGATTACAAACGCCGTGGCGAACAACAACACGACGGCTTGCACAACCACGTAGTCGCGGAAGAGGATGGCGTCAATCACCAGCGCTCCCAGCCCAGGCCATGCGAAAACTGTTTCGATGACCACCGAACCGGTGATCAGGACGGCTCCAATCAGACCAAAGTAAGTCAGGGGAACGATCAGGGCGTTGCGAAAACAATGTTTCCAAATCACTTTCCATTCGGCCACGCCCTTGATTCTGGCCAGTTTCACGTACTCGGTGTCTAATACTTCCAGCATCGAGGATCTGGTGAGGCGCATCAATGCTGCTACGTTGTAGTAGCCCAAGGCCAGCGCCGGCAGAATCATGTACTCGATACCCCCGCTGCCAGATGTGGGGAAGATATTGAGCTGGACTGCAAAAATCCACATCAGAATCAACCCCACCGCGAAAGACGGGGCGGATTGGCCCAGGATGGCGAACAGCTTGCCGCCGTAGTCAAAGGGCGTGTCCTTCTTGACGGCCACCAGCACGCCGATGGGAAACGCGATGATGCCGCTCACTACCAGAGCCAGCGCCGACAGTTTGATGGTATTGGGCAGCCGCTCCACAATCAGTTCGCCGGCCGTCGAGTTGGGCCAGGCCAAGGCTTCGCCCATGTCGCCCTGGAACAGTTTGCCCAAGTACAGCAGGTACTGCATATGGAGCGGCTTGTCCAGGCCCCACTCCTTCTTGGTCAGCTCAATCTGCTCTTCGGAGGCTTCTTCGGGCAGCAGCACGTTGAGCGGGTCGCCGGACACGCGGGCCAGCGCGAAGGTGATAGTGCTGATGACGAATATGGCCAGGATGCCCTGGGCTATCCGCCGTAGGATGTAACGTTGCATCGGTGCGCTCCGACTTTATTACGACAGGAACGAGATTGCTCCGGCATCGTTCAACCCGAGAGTGAACGATGCCGGAAGATGACAAGGACTGAGCAAACAACCGCGTCAGGTTGATGGCGTCAGTAGCGTACTCCTTTGATGTGCTCCAAGTCGGTGAACTGACCGCCGTAGGGGCCAAGGTAGATGTACTCTTCCACCACTTCGGGGTCAATGACCACCTGCACCGACAGCGTATGCAGCGGGATGGAGGCCACCTCGTAGAACAACTCGTCGGTGACGGCGTGCCAATAGCCCAACTGCTCCTCAAAATTGAGGGAGTTCAGGGCCTTGTAGGTATTTTCCCAGGCAGTGTCGCTGACGTAGAACCGCATGAACCTTTCCGGACTGTAGGCAAAGTGGATGGTCGGGTGCGGCGGCTCAGCGTAGCCGCGGAAGGGATAGACGCAGCAGTTGGTGGTGGCGCCGCGATACTCCGACCGCCAGGCGGAGAACTCCATCTCGAGGATTTCGGTTTCCAGTCCGATGTTCTCCCACATTGCGGCGATGGCCACCACGTAGTCTTTCATTTCGGGCAGGCCGCTCATGGTGTAGCTGATAATGGGCACGTGGAACCCGTTGGGATAGCCGGCCTCTGCCAACAACTCTCTGGCGGCCTCCGGGTCGTAGCCGTACAGGTCTGCCCAATTGCTTTCCCAATCGGGGTTGTAACCGGCGTATTCGCCGCCGAAGGCCTCGGCGCTGGGAATAAGGCCGGCGACGCGGCCCTCCGCGCCCTGTCCGTCAAAGATGTTCTCCCGGATGGAGTCGCGGTCGATGGCTTTGTTCATGGCTTGGCGAACCATTTTGCCGGTTTCGCCGGGGGCGGCCCAGGGAACCGTGGCATCGTACGAGGCGGCCGAATATGGGTCGAACGCCGCTCCCTCTTTGGTCGAATAGTAGAGCCCGCCGAAGACCATCATGCTGTTCACGGCGACCACCTGGCTTTCGGCAACGTCCAAGCCGGAGTCCAATGCTTGCCCTACCAGGGCGCGGTCAATGGTGGCGAGGTGAGCCTCGCGAGCCAGCATAGCCGCGAGCCGGGTGGAGGCTTCCTCAATGATCTTGATTTCAATGGAGTCCCAGTCCGGGTCGACCCGATAATGATCTCCGGGCGCACGTTCCCACAGCCAACCGATGCCCTTTTCAAAATTGGCGAATTGGTACGGTCCCAACCGAGCCGGACCTTGCTCGAGCAGGGTATCTTCTCCGGCGGAACAGTAACCTTCGAGATGAGCCGTTACGTCAAAGGTCTCGTAATCGGCTTCTCCATTGGGGCATCCCGTATCCCATTGGGCCTTGCTGGACATGGGCAAGCCACGATAACCGGAAATCCAATAGTCGAAAATCAACTCGGGCCTGGCGCCCATGGCGATGTTGATTTCGTGGTCGCTCACGACTTCGGGCAACGCCTGGGGGTTGGTGCGGAAGTAGTCGGAGTAAGAGGCCCCGCACGCCGGGTTGGTGTAATAGTTCAGCGAATTCACGATATCGTGCGCGGTGAACTCGCCGTACCCGAAGTGAAAGTTGACCTCCTCGCGTAGCTTGAAGTTCCAGGTTCGTCCGTCATCGCTGACGCTCCAGTCGGTGGAGAGTTGGGGAACCAGCGCGCCGGTGTAGCGGTCGGCGTCCAGCATGAATTCATGGGATGGCCGGTGTTGACTGGTCGCGCTGCCGGTGACATCACAATCCATAATGCCCTGGCGGGTTTGTTGCGAGAACAGGAAGATGAGGTCCTTGGTTTGGAGTTCACCGGTGCGTGCTGCCGTTTCGGGCGTTGGAGTGGCTTCGGCAACCGGGGTTGAGGCAACGAAGGATGGCCTGGTGGGCGCCGATGTCGCCGGGGGCTGGGCCGGCGCGGG
The DNA here is from genome assembly GCA_965197635.1 of Dehalococcoidia bacterium. Taxonomy (GTDB): domain Bacteria; phylum Chloroflexota; class Dehalococcoidia; order Lucifugimonadales; family UBA3495; genus Bin87. The sequence continues at coordinate 385,134 of CBDANN010000005.1, read as the reverse complement.
CGCTGCTGCGGCCGGCGCCGCAGTAGAAGCGGCCTGCTGAGGTGCGGCGGCCGCAGCTTGAGTGGCTGGGGCGGCCTGTGGAGCGGGGGCTTCTTCAGCTCCGCCGCACCCCACAATGAATAGCGCTGCCACCAGCGTCAGGGCAATCAAAAGCACCGGCAACCGGAACAAACTACTGCGGGTCATTCAGTCCTCCGAAAACGAGAATGTTTGGTGTGGTCCCTCGTCAGAGGAACCAAGCCTCTCGGCCCGCGCATCTTATACGTTTCTGAGCTTAGGGTCGAGTCGGTCGCGCAGCCAGTCGCCCAGCAGATTCATGGACAGCACGGTGAGCACAATTGCCAAACAAGGGAACATGAAAATCCACCAAGAACTGGTGATGACCTCCCTGCCGTCGGCGGCCATCAAACCCCATGCGGGGTTGGGCCGAGGAATGCCGGCCCCCAGGAAGCTCAGAGTGGCTTCCAGGATGATGACGTGGCCCACCTCCAGCGTCGCCAGCACAATCACCGTATTGAACACGTTGGGGAAAATATGCCGCCCCATAATCCGCAAGTTGGACGCGCCGGCGACTCTGGCCCGGTCGATGAAGTCGCGTTCGCGGATGGCCAAAGCTTCGCCGCGCACTACCCGGGCATAGCGGGCCCAGAGCAGCAGCGCGATGACTATGATAACGGTGCTGAACCCGGAGCCGATGGCGACGACGAGCGTGAGCGCCAGCAGTATTGACGGGAAAGCCAGTTTGATGTCCACAATACGCATTACCAAGGCGTCGAGGAAGCCACCCCGGAAAGCCGCCAGCATCCCCAGGCCGGTGCCCAATACTCCCCCGACCAAAATGGCTAGGCAGGAGACGGCCAGGGAGATGCGGGCGCCGTGCATCATTCGGCTCAGCAAATCCCGCCCCTGCTTGTCAGTGCCGAAGGGATACTCCCAGCTCCCGCCCGGTTCAGCCCTCACCATCGTTTCGCCCAGGTCAACCGCGCCGTTGCCGTTGGCGTCCCTCAGAGTGGCAACACCGTTGTCCAGGTTACGTTGAGCGTTTCTGATACTGACTTCGTTGGGGTTCTTGTCTTTAACACGCTGAACTACAACCTGGCTTTTCTCTCGGTCGGGAACCCAGCCCGGCGGTTCCAGCGCATGGTCCAGGTCTCCGATGATATGGCTATGGGGGGACAGCAGGTCGGCGAAAATCGCCGGGATAATCAGCAGGAAAATCAACACGCAAAGCGGCACCACCGGAAAGCGGCGAAATTCGCGCCAAGCCCGGCCCAGGGAAAACCCCCGGGCGGCGGGAGCGGCCCCTGCCAAAGCGTCAACTGGCCCGCCCGGCGCAGTCGTTTGTACGGCCATTATCCTTTTCCTCCGATGTTCAGGACAATGCGATCGGTCTTATCGAACCGGTGACACAGTCCAAGGGCGTTCTAGCCGTAACGGATGCGCGGGTCAACATAAGCGTAGGTGATGTCGGTGACGATGTTAATCCCGACATACAGCAACGCGAACAGCATCACCACGGCTTGAACAACGATGTGGTCTTTGGAGTTGATGGCTTCAATGACCATCAGCCCCAGGCCCGGCCAGGCGAAAACGGTTTCAATGACCACCGAGCCGGTGATGATCACCGCGAAAATCAGGCTGAAATAAGTCAGCGGTCCGATCAGTGCGTTGCGGAAGCAATGTTTCCAGACAATTTTCCATTCCGGTATGCCTTTGATACGGGCCAGTTTCACGTACTCGGTATCCAGCACGTCCAGCATTGAGGAGCGGGTTAGGCGCATGATTGCCGCCACGTTGTAGTAACCCAGCGCAAAGCCCGGCAGCAGCATATGTCTCAAGCCGCCTTTGCCGGACGTGGGCAGCCATCCCAGCTGAACCGCGAAAAGCCACATCAGAATCAGGCCAACCGCAAAAGTCGGAGCCGACTGTCCCAATATGGCGAACATTTTTCCGCCGGTGTCAAACAGGGAGTCTTTTCTCACTGCCGACAGCACGCCGATGGGAAAGGCAATCAGGCCGGTAATGACCAACGCGAACGAGGAAAGCTGCACGGTGGCGGGGAGCCTTTCTGCGATCAGTTCGGCAACCGGGCGGTCCCATCGAAATGATACCCCCAAGTCTCCGGTCAACAGACGGCGCGTATAAGTGAAATATTGGACATGGAGCGGTTGGTCGAGTCCCCAGCTTTTGCGAAGCAGTTCAATCTGCTCCTTGCCGGCTTCGTCATCCAGAATGGCAGCCAGCGGATCACCGGCCACTCGGGAGAGGGCAAAGACAATCAGGCTGATGACGAACACTGCCAGTAGCCCCTGTAAAATTCTCAGTACGATGAATCTCTGCATGATAGTTCGCCCCACTTGCCGGTTGTTGAGTGAACCGGGAATGGCAGTATGGTTCGTTGCGCCTGATGTAGTTGGCGACAGACCCCCAACGCTGCGGTTTGAGCCGTCAGCGTCAAGGGTTAGCGTCCTTTGCGCGGATGTGAATTACTCGCGCACGCCTTTGACGTACTCCAGGTAGATGAAGCTGCCCTGATTGGGCCCCAGGAACACGTACTCGGCCACCACTTCGGGGTCGATGGTTGCGCTGATGGGCATGGTCCAGCCGGGGATGGTGCCCACATCGTAGAAGAGTTGGTCGGATACGTTTTGCCACTGCCCCTCTGCGTCGGCCTCGTTAAGGGCGCGCAAGGCCTGGTTTTTCCATTCTTGGATTTCGTCGCTGGTGTGGGCCCGGAAGAACCGTTCGGCGCTAAAGTAGAAGTGAACGCGGGTGTCGATGGGCGCGGCCGGTCCGCGGAAACCATAGACACAGCAGTCGGTATCCAGGCCGCGGTAGTTGTTGCGCCAGTTGGAGAATTCGATGGGGTCCAGCTGGGGCTCCAGGCCGATTTCGGTCCAGAACTTGGCCATGGCCTCCATCATATCGGGGAGTTCGGGCACGCCGCCCAGAACGAATACAGGAACACGGAAGGAGAATCCTTCGGGGTATCCGGCTTCGACGAGCAGTTCGCGGGCTTTGTCCGGATCATAACCATACAGTTCTTCCCAGCGGTCTTCCCACTCCGCGCTGTAGCCGCCGGGGAAGTCGGGAGTCAGGGTGGCGACCCATTGCTTCCCACCGACGCCTTGGAAGATGGCATTGTTGATCTGGTCCCGGTCAATGGCTTTGTTCATCGCCATGCGAACCAGGCGACCGCTTTCGTCGGCCTCGCTCCAAGGCATCTTCTCGTCGCGAGCGGCGACGATATCATAGCTTGCCCGGATGTCAGCCTGCTGCTCTGCCGGAAGGTCGGTGGGAACGCCTTTGGCGCCGGTGGCGAAATACATGCCGCCAAAGAGGGCGAAGGCGGTTATTGAGGTGACCGAGCTGTCAACGACTTCCAGGCCGTCATCGATAGCGTCCTGCAACAGCGCCCGGTTGATGGTGGCGATATGGCCTTCGCGGGCCTGCATAATCGCCAGGCGGGTGGCGGATTCGCGCACGTCCTTCAGTTCAATCTCGGCAAAATCAGGATTGATCCGCCAGTGGTCGTAATCGACTCGCTCCCATTGCCAGCCGACGCCTTCCTCAAAGCTGACGAATTCGTAAGGGCCGGTGCGGGCCGGTTTTTCAGCGGTGGCATCCCGGCTGGCCTTGCAGTAGTTCAGCGGCTCGCCGGCCTCGTTAGTGCCGTAGTCGGCTTCGCCGTTGGGGCAATCCTGGTTCCACTGGGCGCTACTGCTATGCGGGATGCCGCGATAACCGGAGTACCAGTATACGAAGTCAACGGCAGGGCGTCGCTTCATATGAAGGTTAACCTCGTAGTCGTTGACTATTTCAACCTCAGCGCCGGGGTCGTTGCGGAAATAGTCCGAATACGATGCTCGGCATTCGGGATTGGTGTAGTAAGCCATGGAGTGCTTGACGTCCCGGGCAGTGAACTCGCCCCAATCGTCATGCCAGCGCACGCCCTGCCGCAGCTTGAAGTTCCAGGTGCGGGCATCTTCGGAAACGCTCCATTCAGTAGCCAGCATCGGCTCATAGGAGCCGTCAAACCGGCTGGCGTCCACCATCCACTCAGCGGACATACGGTAATTGAGCACCCCTGACCCGGTTACTTCGCAGTCCAGCATCGACTCCAGGGAAGGCGGGTCAACGACCGCGATTAGCCGGGTAGTTGCCAACTCTCCTTCGGGCTCTTGCCCAACCGGAGTTGCAGTAGGAGTGGGCCGGGCTGGCAGCACCGAAATACGCTGCGTGGGAGTGGGTTCTACCGCTGCCCCCCCAGGAACCGGGGTATTCGTGGCTCGGACTGCAGCCGGCATGTCGGTGGGTGGGGCCGGAGCCGCCGCGCCACCGCCAGTAGCGGCGGCCTGAGTGGGAGCAGCCGCTCCCTGCTCAGCTGCGCCGCCGCATCCTACAATAACCACCGTGGCGGCTAACGCCACCGACAGGGCAACGACCGGGAACTTCAAAAACCGTCGATAAACCATGGTCCTCTCCGCGATGTGGTTCAGGTTGTCAAGCGCGACCGCTGGCGGGTCACAGCCAGTCTGGTCATAGTGTCAGCGCACGCAATATAGGCAACATTATATAGGCAACATTGGCGATGTAGTCAAATCCGCCATTGTTGACAGAGATATACGGAATTCGTAAGGGATCGGGTTATGCCGACCATTGCATCCACAGCGCCCCCCGCATCACCGTAACGAGTTGCTCCGAATTGCCATGAAAATACCCTACCCGTCACTCCCGCGCGCCCTGCCGTCACTCTGGCGAGAGCCGGAATCCGGCGTCTCTTGCAGCAAAGACGTTCTGGATTCCGGCTTTCGCCAGAGTGACGAGATCGCGGCGGTAGTGGAGAACCGAAAGCCCCCGCGGATAGGAGTATGTTTGATTCGTAAGGTCGGCCCTCTCGGTGAGAAGGCTAGACGTTCCTCAGTTTGGGGTCGAGTCGATCGCGGAGCCAGTCGCCCAAGAGGTTCATGGACAGCACGGTGAGGACGATGGCCAGGCAGGGGAACAGGAAGATCCACCAACTGCTGGTGATGAGCTCCCGCCCGTCGGCGGCCATTACGCCCCAAGCCGGGGTCGGCGCCGGGATGCCGGCGCCCAGGAAGCTGAGGGTCGATTCCAATATGATGACGTGTCCGACCTCCAACGTGGCCAGCACAACCACGGTGTTCACCACGTTGGGGAAGATGTGCCACAGCATTATGCGAAGGTTGGACGCGCCCGAAACGCGGGCCCGGTCGATAAAATCGCGTTGCTTGATCGCCAGGGCGTCACCTCGCACGACGCGAGCGTACCTCGCCCAAAGCAGCAAGGCGATTACGATAATCACGGTGCTGAACCCGGAGCCGATGGCAGACACCAAAGTCAGCGCCAGCAGGATTGACGGGAAAGCCAGTTTGATGTCAACGATGCGCATAACGATGGCATCGGTCAGGCCGCCGCGGAATGCGGCAATCATGCCCAGGGCCGTACCCAAAATACCGCCCAGCAAAATTGCCAGCATGGACACCATAAGAGAAACTCGTGATCCATAGATGATGCGGCTCAGGACGTCGCGTCCCTGTTTGTCGGTACCCAACGGGTATTCCCAACTCCCGCCACGGTCGAGGCGCACCACCGCTTCACCGAGGTCAGCCTGACCGTTTCCGTTGGCGTCTATCAGCGTGGTCGAACCGTCCGCCACCGTGCGCGCGGCGTTGCGCACGCTCATTTCGCTGCTACTATCCCTGACGCGGTTGACGATTACCAACTCGGTATGGCGCTCTCGAACCCATCCGGGCGGTTCGAGCGCACGATCCAAGTCTCCATTAATTTGGTCGTGAGGCGCGATCAAGTTCGCGAAAATGGCGGGGACAACCAGCACGACCACCAGGACCAACAAAGCGACCACCGGAAAGCGGCGAGCTTGACGGATTGTCCGTCCAATGGAAAAGCCGCCAATGGCCGGCGCCGCTTGTTGGACTTCGCCCGCGGATCCCGGGGCGCTCGCTTGCACAGCCATATTCAGTTCCTCTCGAGATGGGGTCAGGAACCGGTCAGTACCGGATCCGGGGATCAACGTAGGCGTAAGCGATGTCCGTCACGATGTTGATGCCGATGTACAGCAGAGCAAACATCATGACGACCGCCTGTACCGTGATGTGGTCCTTCGCGACGATGGCTTGAATTACCAGTTGGCCCACTCCCGGCCATGCGAACACGGTCTCGATAACCACCGAACCGGTGATGAGGACCGCTCCGATCAGGCTGAAGAAGGTGATGGGGACAATCAAGGCATTGCGGAAGCAGTGCTTCCAGATGATCTTCCATTCCGCAATGCCCTTGATGCGGGCCAGTTTCACGTATTCGGTGTCCAGCACTTCCAACATGGACGAGCGGGTGAGGCGCATAATCGCCGCGACGTTGTAGTAACCCAAGGCGAAACCGGGCAATATCATGTGCAGGACGCCGCCCTTGCCGGAGGTGGGGAACACGTCGAACTGAACGGCGAACACCCACATCAGTATCAGGCCGACGGCGAAGGTTGGAGCGGATTGCCCCAGAATCGCGAACATCTTCCCGCCGGTATCGAATAAGGAGTCTTTTTTGACTGCGGACAAAACCCCCACCGGAAAAGCGATCAATCCAGTGATGATGAGCGCGAAAGCGGACAGCTGGATGGTAGCGGGCAATTTTTCGGCGATCAGCTCCAAAACTGGCCGGTCCCACTTGAAGGACGTGCCCAGATCACCCGTCAGCAGCCTCTTCATGTAAGTCAGGTACTGGACGTGAAGCGGCTTGTCCAGCCCCCATTCTCTTCGGAGCAATTCGATTTGCTCCTTGCCGGTCTCGTCATCCAGGATGGCCGCCAGGGGGTCCCCGGCAACTCTGGACAAAGCGAACACTACCAGGCTGATTACGAACACCGCCAACAACCCTTGAAGGAGGCGCAATACGATAAATCGCTGCATGATGCTGGTCCTCTTGGAGGATGACTGCCAAACTACCGTCTGATGCGTCTGTCGCAAGACCTTGGTCGTTTGGTTCGACAGGCGCTACCCGACGCAGGCGAAAACGCGTCGACACCGGGTAGCAGCACGACAATCCCTGCTCCATCTATTCCCGAACGCCTTTGACGTATTCCAGGTAGACGTAGTTTCCGTTGTTCGGTCCCAGGAAGATGTACTCGGCAATTACATCGGGGTTAACCACTGCGCTCACAGGTAGGGTCCAACCAGGGATGGATCCAGATTGGTAGTAAATCTCGTCGGTGACTTTTTGCCAGTCTTCGGTGGCGTCGGCTTCGTTCAGCGCGCGCAATGCTCTGTTCTTGGTTTCCTGGATGGCGTCGCTGGTGTAAGCGCGGATGAAGCGCTCCGCGCTGTAGTAGAAGTGAACTCGGGTATCTACCGGAGACGCGGGGCCACGGAGCGGGTAACACGCAGCAGTCGGTGTCCAGGCCGCGGTAGTGGTTGCGCCACGTGGCAAACTTCTAAGGGGTCGAGTTGCGGGTCCAGACCAATTTCCCGCCAATACTTGGCCATGGCTTCCATCATGTCCGGCATCTCAGGCACTCCGGACAACGTGTACGTTGGCACCCGGAACGAGAACCCTTCGGGGAAACCGGCCTCGGCCAGGAGTTCTTTCGCCCGTTCCGGATCGTATCCGTAGAGCTCGTCCCACTTTTCCTCCCAGGCCGGGTTGTAACCTGCGGGAAGTTCAGGCGCCAGCGTGGAGACCCACTGACGACCTCCCGCTCCCCTGAAGATGGCCGCGTTGATCTCGTCGCGGTTGATGGCTTTGTTGATGGCCTGGCGGACCATCCGACCAGTCTCCCCAGGAATGTTCCAGGGGTTTTCCTCGTCGCGGGCCGCCACGATGTTGTATTGCTCCCGAAGTTCTGCCTGCTTTTCCGGGGGCAAGTTGGGATTAACGCCCGTTTCACCGGTGGTGTAATACAGGCCGCCGAACAGGGCAAAGGTCGTGTTCGCTGTCACCGAGCTGTCAAAGACCTCCAGCCCACCGTTGATGGCATCGCTCAGCAGGGCGCGATTGATGGCCGCGACATGCCCCTCCCGGGCCAACATGATGGCCAGGCGCGTAGCCGCTTCCTTGACGTCCTTGATTTCAAGCTCGGCGAAATCGGGATCGACCCGCCAGTGGTCGTAGGGAACGACTTCCCACTCCCAACCTACGTTTTCCTCGAAACTGACGAATTGGTAAGGGCCGGTGCGGGCCGACTGCTCATACACCTTGTCGCGACTGGCTTTGCAATATCCCGTTGGGACGCCAGTCTCAGTAGTTCCGTAGTCGGCCTCCCCGTTGGGACAGTCCTGGTGCCACTGGTCGCTGCTGCTTTGGGGGATGCCACGATAACTGGAATAGCCAATAGAGGAAGTCCACCGCCGGGCGCAGCTGCATATGCATATTGACTTCATAGTCATTGACGATTTCCACTTCGGTTCCCGGGTCGGTGCGGAAATAGTCGGAGTAGGTGGCCCGGCACTCGGGATTGGTGTAGTAGTCCATGGAATGAGACACGTCCTGAGCAGTGTATTCACCCCACCCATGTTGCCAGGGAACACCCTGGCGCAGCTTGAAGTTCCAGGTCCGCCCATCCGGTGTGATACTCCACTCGGTGGCCAGCATCGGCTCGTATGAACCGTCGAAACGGCCGGCTTCCACCATGTACTCAGCAGACATCCGGTAAACGAGCACTCCGGAGCCCGTTACCTCACAGTCCAGCATGGAGGACAGGACCGGGGAGTCGATCACGACAATGAGGCGGTCGGTGGTCAGTTCCCCTTGCAGGGCTTCCGGCGGCAGGGTGGGTCGTGCAGCAACCTGCTGCACCGAAATGCGTTGGGTGGGAGTGGGCTGGGCCGCCACTGGCGCCGGAGTATTGGTGGCGCGGACCGCCAAAGGCGTGTCGGTGGGGGCAGCTGCCGGGGCAGAGCCGGTATCAGCGGCTTGCGTCCGAGTGACCGTTGCCTCTTCGGCGGCGCCGCCGCACCCCACGATAACCACGGTAGCGGTTAGGGCAGCCAGAAGAGCGATAGCCGGAAAAGTCATGAACCGTCGGATAAGCATTTGGACCCTCCCACGATACGGTGCGACTGTCGACTCCGAGAGACGGCGCAGGCCGCCTCTTTTTCAGCGAGGTTGACGTTATCAATATATAAAAATGCTATATTGGAGTCAAACCTCTATTTTTTGACTAATTATTACGGAAACTGAATAATAATCAAAATAAAACGACGTTAAACGTTTTTTTATAGTCTATTCTTTATTGTTGGGCCATCATCGTGACGAAAGGAAACCAGCGGTTTATTCCTGAAGCAAATATGCAATATCATGCATATGAATATATCTCGCGTATTGATAGTCATAACGAAACGCCGGTCGCGCGTCCCCAAAGGCGGAGGCAACCGGCGCATCACGCACGGAATGGTGGTGTGGGTCAAGTGATCACAAGGCTGCCTCCGCTATTCGCTCGACCTCGTCAAGAGCAGCGGCGCTGGTGGTGTCGGGAAGACGGATGATCACGCGGTTGGCGCCGGCTTCCTCAAAGCGAGAGATCAACTCACGGTCCGCCGGCTGGCCGAACACGGTGATGTTGATGCCGGAAGGGTCGCGGCCCGACGCCTCGGCCAACTCGTCGATTGCGGCGCGGCCAGCGGCTATTTGGTCCGGACTGGACGCCGTGGGCATCCAGCCGTCGCCCCAACGAGCCACCCGGCGGAACACGTTGCGGGCGTTGCCGCCCAGGATCACCGGCGGGCCCCCTTCCTGGACTGGCTTCGGATTGCATTGGACGGGCGGGAAATCGTAGTGGCGTCCGTGATACTCGGCAGCATCTTGGGTCCACAGCGCACGCATCACTTCGATGGCCTCCCTGGCTTGTGTCCAGCGATGGTCGAAGTCGCCTCCCATAATTTCCGTTTCCTCGCGCAACCAACCGGTGCCGATGCCAAGGATGAAACGTCCGCCTGAAAAACGGTCCAACGTGGAGATGGCTCCGGCCAGCACCAAGGGGTTGCGCTCGGGGATCAGTGTGATGCCGGTGCCGAGTTTGATCGTGTTCGTTACCGCGGAGGCGCGGGCCAGGCCGATGTACGGGTCCGCCATGTCGCTCATATAGTTGGGGATGGACCCGTCAGGGGAGCCCGGATATTTCGACGCAGTATTCACGGGCATCACCGGATGTTCCGGCAGCCAGATCGACTCGAAACCCATGGCTTCCGCTTTGGCTGCGATGTCCGCCACGTCAATGGAGTTGGTGGAAATTGACATATTCAAACCGATGTCCATTTGAGCCTCCGCTACGCTAAGGATATTCGGACGTTTTCTGTCGGGATAATAGCACGGCGGGACGGGAAAGGCAGGGCAATCGCATATGGGCAGTTTAATGCCCGTTATTCCTGCGCAAGCAGGAATTCAGTGACCGAATTCGTTAATTACGTTTCCAATTCGTTCATGCAATGACCTTATGGACTCCGTCTTTCGCCGGCGTGACGGGGTTGCAATTTCAAATGCGATTGCCCTGACGGGAAAGGGGGGTCTATGCGGCGGTCATCCAATCGGATGTTATACTTGACGTCGGATACTCACCCGTTGTTCATACGATTGAGGTGCTTGGAATGCCACTCTACATAATGCTCGCCAATCTCACCGGCCGGGGCCGACGAATGAGCCAGGCCAACCCCAACCTGTTGAGCGAGGCTGCCGAGGAAGTGGAAACGTCAACCGGCAAGGTGCTGACGCAGTACGCAGTGTTGGGCCAACACGATTTCGTCATCATAACCGAGGCGGTCGACAACCATGCCGCAGCCCGTTTGTCGTTGGAACTGGGTGTCCGTGCCGGTCTCAACATCGAAACATTACCTGCGATGCCGGTAGGGGTGCTTTCCGACGAGGAGCATATCAGCATCCTCCGGGACGCCGCGGTTGCGCTGGGCCTACCCAACGGCCCAGACGAACCAAATAGCGGCGATGAGTGGCGCCTGCCCGATGAGCCAGAGTAAGCATACCGCGTCGAGTTCAGGGAATATGCCATGACCAGATCGAGACCGCCAACCGTGATGACCATCGCCGGTTCCGACTCGGGAGGAGGCGCCGGTATCCAGGCAGACCTGAAAACATTCTCGGCGCTGGGCGTATTTGGCACCTCGACGCTCACCGCGATCACGGCGCAGAACACGATTGGTGTAACTGCCGTGCATGAGGTGCCCACCGACGTGGTCTCCGCTCAGATCGACGCTGTAATGATGGATATCGGAGCGGATGCGGTTAAGACGGGGATGCTATCGTCCAGCGCCATCGTGGAAACCGTTGCGGAGGCGATCCGCCGCCACGGCATCGAGAATCTCGTGGTTGACCCCGTCATGGTCGCCAAAAGTGGCGACCGGTTGCTGCGCACGGAAGCCATTGCATCAATTTGCGACACCTTGTTGCCGCTGGCAGCGGTGGTTACCCCAAACATTCCCGAGGCGGAGGATTTGACCGGCCGCGCGATCAGATCTGAAGACGACGTCCGCCGGGCGGCGGTGACCATCTCGGCAATGGGGCCTCGCGCGGTGGTTATCAAAGGGGGACACCGGGATGGGGCGCCCACCGACCTGCTGTATGACGGGGAGCAGTTCAGAGAGTTCACGACGGAACGCATCCCATCCACCAACACCCATGGCACGGGTTGTACTTTCGCGTCCGCAGTTGCCGCCGGACTGGCGCATGGATTGGAGACGCCGCAGGCAGTGGCACGCGCCAAGGAGTACGTCACTGCCGCGATACGAGCGGCTTATCCAATTGGGCAGGGACACGGCCCCCTGCACCATTTTCACGCTTTTTGGTGATAAGCCTGCTGGGCTATAATCGCCACCTATACTGAGGTAATCGGTGCGTCCGGACGTTGATCCCACATCCGGGCGAGACAAGGGACAGAGGTATTTCCGGCTATGGCAGGTTTTGACGTGGTTTCCAGTCGGGTCAGCTTCCCCGACCTGGACGCCGAGGTTCTTGAATATTGGAAGGAACGCGAGGTGTTCCGCCGCTCGGTGGACGAAAGGCCGGACGCCCCGCTGTTTATGATGTACGAGGGGCCGCCCACTGCCAACGGCAGCCCGGGCATCCATCACGTGCTGGCGCGGGTGTTCAAGGACGTAATCTCCCGCTACCGCACCATGAAGGGATGCCGCGTGATACGCAAGGGCGGCTGGGACACCCACGGCCTGCCGGTGGAAATGGCGGTTGAGCAAGAGCTGGGCCTGTCTTCCAAGCTCGACATCGAGGAATACGGCATCGCTGAGTTCAACAGACGCTGCCGCGAAAGCGTCTTCCGCTACGTGAAAGACTGGGAGGTGATGACCGACCGTATCGGCTACTGGGTCGATATGGACGATCCCTACGTGACTCTGGAAACCGATTACATCGAAACCGGCTGGTGGATCCTAAAGCAGTTGTGGGACCGGGGTCTCCTCTACCAGGACCGTCGGGGAACGCCGCATTGCCCACGCTGCGTGTCCAGCCTGTCGTCCCACGAGGTGGCGCTGGGCTACCGGGAAAATACGCCCGATCCGTCAACTTTCGTCAAATTCGAGCTTACTGCGTCGCTCCCGGACTCTCCCGCAGACGTGGGGATAGACCTACGCCCGACCCGTGCGTCTTCATCAAATTCGCGTTTCCCCGCGTGTGCGGGGAAAGATTACGCCGCCACATACGCGCTGGCGTGGACCACCACTCCGTGGACGCTGCCCGGCAACACCGCCCTGGCGGTGGACTCCGAAGCCGAATACTCGGTAGTAGCAACCGCCGACTGTCAACTGGTTCTTGCCACCGCCCTGCTCAGCGTGTTGCAAGAGGAATACACCGTAATCAAGACATTGCCGGGCGGCGAACTGGTTGGCTTACCTTACCGACCGTTGTACGACGCCACGGAATATGGCTCGCCGATTCGTCAGTTCGTCCGGCGAAACGGCACAGCGCAACTGGAAGACGCCGACGGCTATGCCCCCCGCGTCGTGGCGGCCGATTTCGTTAGCATGGATGACGGCAGCGGCATCGTCCACATCGCGCCGGCCTTTGGCGACGAGGACTTGGCGCTGGGGCGGGAAAAGGAGTTGGCATTCGTCCAGCCAGTGGATTTGCAGGGGGTCATTACCGGCAACTATCCTTTTGCCGGCAAATTCGTAAAGGACGCTGACCCGGAAATCGCCGCTGACCTGGACTCTCGTGGTCTCCTCTACCACCAGGGGGTGTACCGGCATACGTACCCCTTCTGCTGGCGGTGCGACACCCCGTTGCTGTATTACGCCAAGACGTCCTGGTACATCCGCACCACGGCGGTCAAAGATCGTTTGGTGGACATCAACAGCGGCATCAACTGGTACCCGGAGCATATTCGTGAGGGCCGTTTCGGCGAGTGGCTGCGGAATAATCAGGACTGGGCCCTCTCGCGCGAGCGGTATTGGGGAACGCCCATGCCGATTTGGCGGTGCGACGTTTGCGGTTTCACAGATTGCATCGGCAGCGTGGCCGAGCTGGAGAAACGCTCCGGGGTTGATGTCAGCGACTTGGACCTGCACCGTCCCTATGTGGACGATCTGACTTGGACCTGCGACCAGCACGATTCTTCTCTCACAAACGTGGGGATAGGCCAGACGTGGACTAGGCCATTTCCCGGGAACGATCATCTCCCCCGCACACGCGAGGACACCCCAACTTGCCGCGGCGTCATGCGGCGTATCCCGGAGGTGATGGATTGCTGGTTTGACTCCGGGATGATGCCCTACGCTCAGTGGCATTTTCCTTTTGAAAACCGGGAAATCGAAACCGATGGCCGCCTGCCGGCCGACTACATCTGCGAGGCCGTGGACCAGACGCGCGGCTGGTTCTACAGCCTGCACGCCCTGTCCACGCTGCTGCGGGATGACGTGGCTTACCGCAACGTCATTTGCCTGGGCCTGATCCTGGACGACCGCGGCCGCAAGATGAGCAAACGGTTGGGCAATATCGTTGAACCCGACACCATCCTGGATTCCCACGGCGCCGACGCGCTGCGCTGGTATCTGTTCACCGCTTCCCATCCGGGTGAGCCGCGCCGGTTCTCGGACCGGCTGGTGCAGCAGACCCTGCGCCAGGTGCTGCTAACCCTGTGGAACGTGTACTCATTCTTCACCAACTACGCCAACATCGACGAGTTTGAGCCGGGGCAAATCCCCGAAGGCTGGCGGCCCGAAGCCGAATTGGATCGTTGGGTGCTGGCGGAACTGAATCAGCTGGTTCAGGTCGTTGACGACTACCTCGACAACTACAATCCGACCGACGCCGGCCGACGGATCGCCGAGTTCATCGACGTGCTTTCCAACTGGTACGTGCGTCGTTCCCGCCGGCGGTTCTGGAAGTCGGAAACGGATGCGGACAAAATCGGCGCTTATGCGACGCTTTACCGGTGCCTGACCACGGTGGCCCGGCTGATGGCTCCGTTGGCTCCATTCGTGTCGGAGCAGATGTACCGGAACCTCGAACTACGGTACAACGCAGACGGCCCCGACAGCGTTCACCTCGCCAACTACCCGGCGGCTGATAATTCGTTGATAGATCAAAGCGTCTTGGACGCCACCCGGTTGGCAATCCGCGTATCCAGCATGGGACGGGCGGCGCGAAGCAAGGCCGGCCTGAAGGTGCGGCAGCCGCTGGCCGAGGTAGTGGTCAAGACCCGGTCTGACGCCGAACGGGATTATCTGTCACAAGTGGAGCCGCAAATCCTTGAAGAGCTGAACATCAAAAGGCTCCGCTCGGTGGACGGCGGCCTGGACCTGTACGAGCAAGCTCGAGCTATTGCAGGCGACGATGGGGATACCGTGGTTTCGGTGGACGGATACTCTGCGACCTTGGAAGCCGGTTACATGGTGGCGGTGGACGCCCGACTGACGCCGGAGCTGGCCGACGAGGGACTGGCGCGTGAGTTGGCGCACCGGATCCAGAACCTGCGCAAGGGCGCCGGGTTCGAGATCACTGACCGAATTTACTCCTATTATGAAGGGCCGGAGGACGTGGCCCGCGTCATGAACGCCCATGGCGACTACATCAAGCAGGAAACGCTGAGCGAAGACCTGCTCCCCATTGTCCCCGACGACGCCGCCAAATCGGAAACAGCGAAAATCGAAGGTATAGAAATCACCCTGGGGGTGCGCCGGGTGACGACGGGTTAGCCGGCCATGCCCGAACTGCCCGAGGTCGAGAACACCCGCCAGTACCTGCTACGTTCGGGTCTGGCGGGTTGCCGTTTCGGGGCGCCCGAGATCACCTGGGCTAAGACGGTGAGATCGCCGTCGGTGGGAGAGTTCATTGAGGGTGTCGCCGGACGGCGAGTCACCGACGTGCAGCGCCGGGGCAAATATCTCATCAGCCCGCTGGACGACGGTCAATACTTGGTGATGCACTTGGGCATGACTGGCAGCCTGCGCATCCACGGCGCTGACCGGGAACCTCCATCCATGCTGCGGCACACTTTTCCTCTGGACGACGGCCAAGAACTGCGGTTCATCGACCCCCGCAAGTTCGGTCATCTCTGGCTGTTGGGGGACCCCGCCGAGGCAATGACCAAAATGGGTCCGGAGCCGCTCGAACCGTCTTTTTGCGTCGCCGCACTCGAGGCGGCATTGGCAGGAAGGAAAGCCCCAGTGAAAGCTCTGCTGCTGGAGCAATCGGTAATTGCCGGATTGGGCAACCTTTACGCCGATGAAGCCCTGTACCTGTCGGGCATACATCCCGAGCGGACGGCCCCGGGCCTCACGGACGACGAATTTGGGCGCCTTCACAAAGGCATTGTGACCGCCCTCACCCGCTCAGTGGCCGCCTATGCCGCCGCGCGGGACGCGGAGTGGCCCGATCCTCCAACGGCCCTTTCGCCGTGGACGATACCCAGGGCCGCCGGTGAAGCGTGTCCGCAATGCGGCGCACCGGTGGAGATGATTAGAGTGCGGGGTCGGAGTTCCTGGCATTGCCCAGAGTGTCAACCGAGGCCGGTTACGTGACCGCTTGGCCATCCCCTCTTCCAGACACCGGCAACATCAGAAAAACCACGGCTGACACGGCAAACAATGTGGCAACGTAGTACATCGTCGCCGCGAAGCCCAACGTTTCGTACAGGGCCCCAGCGATCACAGATGAAACTGCCGCCATCAGGAAGGCGGCGAAGGCAACCACACCCAGGCCGGTGGATGCGAATTCCCGGCCCACGAAATCGAATATGGTGGCCGTCAGGATGGGTTGGTCGGGATACAGGAACAATCCCAGCAACGCGATCGTAATGGTGAGCATTATCCCGGCGTCAAATACGACCATGGCCAACGCCACAACGCAGGACCAAACCAACCCTGGAACCAGCACCTGCTTTCGGCCGAACCGGTCGGACAGGTAACCCGCCCCGGTTTTTGCCACCAGGCCGACGGCAATCAGCAATCCGATGTGAAACCCGCGGTTCCACTCGTTCAGCCCGATGTCGTTGTTCAGGTAAAGCGGCAATATGGTGACCAACGCCACCAGCGCCATAGACCGGAATCCGCGCACCGCCATCAACCCCCAAAGCACCGGGCTTCGCAGCAGTTGCTTGGTCGCCTCCACCCGGCTTGCCATGTCCACGTCGGAATGCTCTTGTTCCGTAACCCGCCCGATGTCGCGAAACGCCCAGAGCGCGATGGCGGCCAGGAACAATGGGACGGCGGCGTACACGCTGAACAATTCTCGCCAGGTGAGGAACAGCAACAATGCCCCGGTGGCTACCGGACCCACCACGTCTCCGATGCTCCCGCCCACACCATGAATCGACAGCGCCATGCCGCGCTTTTGGGCATAGTGATAGGAAAGTGACGACGACGCGGGCAGGTGCCAAATGGAATGGGACGCGGCCACTACGGCGATGCCGAACAATAACAGAACGTAGAGCGGCGACACCCCAATCACGAAAGAACCCAAAGCGGATGCCCCCAGGCACACTGCAAGCAGCAGGCTCCAGTATCGGCGGACGATGTCCACCGCCACTCCTCCGGGCAGGGCGACCACTCCTGCGGCCACCTCCCGCGCCGATACCAGGCCGCCAACACCAACTGCCGTGATACCGAAAGCCGCTTGGATCTCGGGGAAGACCACGACAAAGCTCTGGATTATCCAATGGAACATGACATGGCCGGCGGCCAGGCCCGGCATGATGGTGCGACCCCCCAAAGCGAGGTGCGCACGGTCAATTCGGGTTGCGGTTTGGGGTTCCTGCAAAACGCTCACCTGTGCGGGCGTGGAATTTTCGGCCGATGAATGCCCCAGTTGCTGGCGGGCATTGTAAACCCGAATCCACCGAAGGGAAACCGTGGCGGCGGTCAGAGGAGGGATGAGGGACCAGGGATCGGGCTGGCGGGGACCTGATGCCGATGAAATGGACGATGTGGGGCGTGGATGCCGGTCCAAAGAGATGTTGACGACCCGTAGTAGCGGCGCGGGAAGCGATTTTCAGCGCCGATCGCCGGCGGAGGCCATCAGGAGCCGAGCCTGGCGCGGCTGGGCCAGACAGTTAGGTAATCTGGGGGACAGGTCAGACGCCGCGGGCGTGGTCAAGAAGGGAGTGGCAGTGCGCGCAGTCTGGCCAGGGCGCTGCTGAACTGGTTTCGCCAGGGCCAGCCCTGGGGGAGATGCAAAGTGAGGCGGCGTGCCTTGCGGGTGAGGCGTCCGGCCAGGGAGAAGAAGCGCCTGCGCAGGGTCTTGGTGGTCGCCACCGGCTCGCCCAGCCCGAGGCGCGTGGTCCAGCGGGCCAGGTTGTGGGCCATCGTCTGGACGGCCAGCCAGGCGGCGTTGGCGGGGAAGCGGCCCGAGGGCAGGTGGTTGAGACCCACCCCGTACTTGAGGTCGCGGATGGCGTTCTCGATCTCGGCGTGGCGGCGATGATCGGCCTCCAGTTCCAGGGTGTCGCCGTCTCTATCGGTGATGAAGCCGTGATAGCTGTAGTCGACCAAGAGGGCCAGCTGGGAGTTGGGCGTGGGCTGCACCCTTCGGACGATGAGACGCACCGGCACAGCATCGGGCTCACTGGCGAAGGGAGTGTAGCTGGTTTCGGCCACGTCGGCGGCGCCCTCCATCCAGTAAGGGATGGGCGTCCAGTCCTCTTCAGGTATGGCTGCGATGAGATTGCGCAACTGGGCGTGCTGGCGGACGGTGATGGAGAAGCGGACCTTCATCTTGCGGCAGACGGCGACGATGTCGTGGTTGTAGAAGCCGCTGTCGGCCCGCATGGTGAGCGGTCCGGTGGCTCCGGCGCAGCGCACTCGCCTTACCGTCTCTCGCAGGAAGTGGGCCGCGCCGCGAGCGGTGTTGGCGCGTCCCTGGCGCAGCCGAGCCATCAGCACGTCGCCGGTGCCAGCGGCGACGGCGAACAGCGGGTGATAGCCCCGCTGGCCGGTGTAGGTGTGGCGGCGCGCCCCTTCCTTGGCCGGACCGTAGGTCTCACAGATGGTGGAGTCCAGGTCGATGGTCAACGGATCATCGCCCGGTCCGGCCCCGGCGCCCCAGGCTCGGGCCAGCGCCTCACGGCTCACCCGATCCAGCTGCCGCGCGTGGCCCCAACGGAAACTCCGCAGGAACGTACCCAACGTGGACGGCGCCTTGACCACACAGCCCAGCACCTGCTCGGTCCCGCCAGCGCGCAGCGCGTCGGCGTCGTCGATGCAGTCGCCACCGGCCAGGGCCGACGCCACCAGGGTCAGCATCTTGTCCCCAGCATTCGCACGACCCGGTGCATCTCCCAAGTCAACGTGGCGGTCCACCAGTTCGCCCAGACCCAGGTGATGGGCCAGCGTGACCGGCAGGATCAGTCCGGCGTTGGCCACCAGGCGGTGATCGTCGAAGGCGACCTGGATGCGCTCAAGGCGCTCAGGTGGTAGCATCCGTTGGGTGCTCCTTGTTCCGGGTTGGTTTGGTGTCTCACAAACCATTATCCCCGAAGCCGGGAGCACTTTTTCAACCCTTCAGCACGACACCAACCTCATCCTTTCGGTGGATTGGGGGTAAAGGGCCGCGGGAAGGCAAGGCAAAGCGCCATCGGCCCCTGGGAAGTACGGTAATTTGGGCGCGGCGGATCGTGTTGGGTTGACACGGTTTGTTGACGGCGGCGCGCGCCGGCCCTTACACTGGGAACCCGCCAAGCGGTTGATTCCGCCGATCGCACATAGCCGGCCCACCGTGGAATTGGCGCAGAAGTTTTGACGATTTTCGTTGGAGGCTTTCTATCATGGCCGATTACCGCAAGCATGAGGCGCAGGAATGGGCCTGGCAAACGCTGAAGGGGCAATGGACAACCCTGGTTACGCCTTTCACGCCTGACAACCAGGTGGATACAGAGGGATTGCGGCGCAACGTCCGACATGTGCGGAGCTTGGGCGTGCGCGGCGGTGGCTGCACTTGGAACATGGGCGAATTTTGGAGTTTGACCGAGGCGGAACGCCGGCTGGTGATGGACACCGTGGCCGATGAGGCCACGGGTCACTGGCTTATTGGCGCTCACGTAACCGACACCTCGTTGGGGGAAAGCGTCGCCCTGGCGCGACACGCCCAGCAACGCGGTTTTGATCTGCTCATCATCGCCCCGTCCTACATGGTTACCAAGACTGAGGACCAGGTGGTGGATTTCGTGCGGCAAGTGGCCGAAACCACCGACCTGGCGATGATGTTCTACAACTCGCCCCAGTTCGGGATCACCATCAGTCCCCAGGGATTGAAGCGGCTGTGCGCTATTCCCAACGTGGTAGGCGTGAAAGAAGCCAGCTTCAACCAACAGATTTCCATCGAAACCCATCTGCTGGTGGGACGCGACGCCATCATCAGCACGCCGGACGAGTGGATATTCCACAAGGCGAAAGAGTTGGGCTTCCACCAGCAGGTG
Source organism: Dehalococcoidia bacterium (assembly GCA_965197635.1). Taxonomy (GTDB): domain Bacteria; phylum Chloroflexota; class Dehalococcoidia; order Lucifugimonadales; family UBA3495; genus Bin87. The sequence goes on along the minus strand of CBDANN010000005.1, from coordinate 365,234 downwards.
ATGTTCGCCAACACCTCCGATTGGCGGTTCGACACCCCACGTCAAAACTACTACACCCAGTTCATTGACCGCGCCACCGCCGGCGACCACGACATGGAATTCTACAACCGCCACCTGAAGGACATCAAGGCGCTGTCCGACAAGTGGTGGGGCGGCACGATGAAGAAGATGGGCGGCGCCCTCCCGGTGGCGATGTGCAAGGCTTGGGGCGAGATGATGGGGATGGCCGGCGGCAGTGTCCGCGCGCCGCTGGTGGACCTGACCGCAGATGAAAAGGCCGAGTTGTGGAGTGAGTTGGAGCCCCTGCTCCCGCGTGCCGCCGCGCCGGCCCAACCTGCCCGCGAGGTCATCCACGGAAGGCCCCATGCCCCGTGGCTGAATGGCGCCGGAGTCCGCGACGGTCGCAGCGGTTTGAGCGAATCCGGGATGATGTTGCTGGTCAGCGTCCAGGATATGCCCGAAGCGCTGGAGGCTGACCGGGGAGGCGCGGATATCATTGATGTGAAGAACCTCCAGGAGGCGTTGGTAGGTTCGGGACATCCCAACCTGGTGCGGGAAGTGCGGGAGCGCATTCCGGAGCATAAGCACGTCAGCGTCACGCTCGGAGTGGTCCCCAACCAACCCGGCACGGTAGCCATGGCGGTTCACGCGGCTGCGTTGCTGGATGCCACGTCGGTCAAGGTGGGGTTCCGGGTCGCCGATTATCAAACCGCAGTGCAAGTGCTGCGCGAATCCCGTGCGGCTATCGGAAATGCAGACACCAAGCTCATCGGGTCGCTTTTCGCTGACAACCTGTTGTTTGAGGGTGGATTGGACCCGAATCTGATGGTGCAGTTGGCGAAGGAAGGCGAGTGCGACGGGTTCCTGATCGACACCCTGACCAAGGATGGGCGCAACCTGTTTGACTTCATGCCCGAGACGATATTGCGGGATATGGTGATGGAGGCCAAGCAGGCCGGTCTCAGCACTGCCCTGAGCGGACACCTGAAGCTGGAAAACCTGGACGAACTGACCCGCATCAACCCGGACATCGTGGGTGTGCGGGGCGCAGTTTGTTCCAGTGGCGAACGGGACCGGGCAGTGGCCTGGGAAGCGGTGGCCTACTTCAAGGAGCAGTTGGATCTGCGCAAGAGCGGCGTTATCGATGTTCGCGCTCCGGTCGGCGCCGTCCCAGGCGGCAACGGATACGGCAATGGGCACAGCAACGGGAACGGCAGCAACGGGTGGACGGTGATCGACGGGCGGGGCAAGAACTGCGCCGGCGTCATTGCGGCGCTCAGCCGGCAGATGGAGTATGACCGGACTTCGTTCATTGAGGCCATCCTGCACGACGCGCTCAACATCTACGACGTCATCTACTGGGCGGAGCAAGCCGGACATCGCCTGCTGACTCAGCGCAAAGAGGACGATGGGACGCTGCGGGTGCTGATCCAGCCCTACGGGAATGGCAGCCATTAGCAGCGTCGCTGCTCTGACTCGATGGGGGCGGGTTGTACACCCGCCCTTGCTGGTTAGATCGGGGTACTGGGTGGTGTCAGGTTACGGCCGCTGTCGGCGGAGTTGCGCCCTGAGGTGGGCGAGTTCGGCTTCGGCGGCAACGCGTTTGTCTATCGTCAGGCCCGTGACCGGATCCAGCACGTCAAAATCCTGCCGGCCGTCCCAGTAGAACGCCACGCCCAGCAACTCGCTGTGACCCCGCGCCGAACCGTCACCGCCGTACTCCAACGGGTAATCTTCGTACCGGCCGTCAACCAGCCGCTCTCCCGCAATGGGCCGGCCATAGAGCCGTCCCCCCGTCGGGTCGAACCGCCAGTACTCCATTATCTCCAGCCGCTGGTACAGCTCCCGCTTCCAGCCCAAATCGTGCTCCGCCGTGCTCGGCGACGCCACTTCCATCACAAAGTCCGGCGCCTTGCCCGTCTCCCAAATCCAGAAGTTCGGCAGGTTCTCGTAGATGCCCGCCACGTCCACGTCAAAGGCGATGTAGCAGTCGGGGGCGACCCGCCGGTTGCCGTTGGTTCGGTCGTAGGAGACGTAGCCGCCGGTGGAGACGAACACATCCGTGCGGTCTTCGTAACGTTCCCGCAGCAAATGCGCGATACGGTGGATGAAGGGGTCTTGACGCATACCGTCCTCAACCGGCTCCGGGTCTTCGTAGAAGACGTCGGGCATGGTTCGCACTTTCCAGGCGTTGGTGATGATTCTGGTGGCTGCCACGGTAGGGCCCTCCGGAATTGGGTGGTCGCGCGGTGTGGGCTGATTGTATGGGGTTTCGCCGGCGTTCTCAACCGGCGAACGAAACCGCCGCCACAGGCCATTGGATCCCCCCTTTCCCGGCTGACAGGGGTAGGTAACGCGTTTTTACGGTGGCACATGGTGGGTAATCTCCAAGTTGGGCTTGGGCTGAGGCCAGGGTTCAGGCAACAGCCAGACACGGCTCCACAGGCGGCCCTTGAGCAGCAACCGCCTGAGCCAGTCGATGCCGTGGCGGATCACGCTGACGGTGCGCGCCGGACGGGTCCGAGGGTCTCGATGATTGGGAGCCAGCGCCTTGGGCGGCGCCCGCAGATTACCTGGATCAATCCGGCGGTCCTGGGCGTCTTCCACCCGGGTGCCGTAGGCCAGGGCCAGCAGGGTGGCCACCGACAATACCAGCCAGTGGCGGGAGACACGAGTTGGGTCGGTGCGGCGGGTCTTGTCCCACTTCCAGCCCAAGCTCTTGAGGGCCTTGAAGCCCAGCTCGATCCAGAAGCGCAGGGCGTACCAACTGACCCCGACCTCCTCCGGCGGCAGGTCGGTGAGGATGACCCAGGGTTCCTCCTGCTCGGCGTACCAGACCACCAGCAGGGTGCAACGGCGCTGGGCGGTTGGCGCACCGAAGGCGGTGCCACGGCCAATCCAGGCGGTATCGGGACGGGAAACGAAGCGCAAGGCGGGCAATCGTTGGCCGCCGTCGGCGCAGAAGGTGATGTTCTTCCGGTAGCGCATACCGGGATGCCAGCCCTGGGCGCGTATCTGTGTCCAGAGCTTGGGACTGGCGATGCCCCGGTCGCAGAGCACGATTACGGTCATTTCCTCGGGAACCGCTGGGGCCAGGGCTTGGAGCAGTTCCGCCGTGGGGTCCATCCAGGAGCCTTTCTGAGTGGCGTGGTGGATGCGCCAGGCAACGGGGATGGCGCAACTACGGTAGAGGACGCTGATGACAATGGCGGTGGTCTGGTCTCCCTTGAGCGTGGGGTCGATGGCCAGCGCGAGACGTTCGGAACTCCACCAGGAGAGAACCCATTTCAGCAGTGGCGCGAAGCAGAGAGTGACATCCAGTTGGGTTTGGCAGGGGCTTTTCCGGTCGCTGCCGTCGTAGAGCCACTCCCGGAGATACTGCCGGAGGCTGTTCCATCTGCCCCAGGGCGAGAGGGCCGAGGCCACGGCGTTCTGACAGGCGCTGCCCGCCAGGATGGCCCCACAAACCCACAGCGCCAGGCCAGTCAATTGTGGCTGGGAGAGGTGAGGCAAATGCGTTTCAATCGTTTTTTGCATCTGATAGCATTCCTTGGGAAGGCGCATCGCGGGTCTCCTGCATCTGGTGGTGTCACAACCAAGATGCCGGAGGCTGATGCGCCTTCCCAAGTTACGGCGAAAGCCAGTTTGAGCCGTTACCTACCCCTGTCAGCCCTTTCCCGGGGATGACGAATGTGATGCAATCAAAATGCGATTGCCCGGCATGGCCTTCCGAGTTTCGTTGACCGTCTATCCGGTGGCCCATATAATCGCCACAGGCCGGCGTATGACCGGGGTTGCCGCTGCTGCCCCATACTCCATCTCCGCCGGCGCGGGGAGGGTTTGAATGGCTCGTTTTGACTATTTGGAGCCGCATTCTCTGGACGAGGCGTTGGGAATGCTGGCCGAGCATGGCGAGCGGGCGCGCCTGGTGGCCGGGAGTACGGACTTCCTGGTGAGGTTCCGCACCGGTGCATGGCGACCCGAGACCGTGGTGTGTATGCAGCATGTGCCGGGGCTGGACGGTATCGATTTCAATGACGACGATGGCCTCTCCATTGGGGCGATGGTTACGGTGCAGGACATTGAGCAGAGCGACATCGTGCGCACTCGCTACCCTGCCCTCGTGGCCGGCGCGGCCGCTTTCGCGGGCGTTCAGGTGCGTAACCTTGCCACAGTGGCCGGCAACATCTGCAACGCTTCTCCGGCCGGCGACACCCTGCCGGCGCTGTTGGCTTACGACGCTCAATGCCGCGTGGTCGGACCAGGCGGAGAGCGCTGGCTGCCGCTTGACGAAGTTTTCCTGGGGCCAGGGCGGACCGCATTGGAATCTGGCGAGATCATGACCGAAATCCGGTTGCCTGCTCCAGGTCCCGACACAGGCGGCCTGTACATCAAGCATAGCCCGCGGGGAGCAATGGACATCTCAGCGATCGGAGTGGCGTCAGTAGTGAGCCTCGCCGGCGATGGAACCTGTGCCCGGGTGAGGATTGCGTTGGGCTCCGTGGCGCCGACTCCCATGCGCGCCTATGGAGCTGAGGGTTATCTGGTGGGTCAGCAGCCTAATGTGGAGACCATCGCCGAGGCCGGACGAATTGCCGCCCAAGCGTCCAGTCCGATTGCTGACGTTAGGAGCGGCGCCGATTATCGCCGGGAAATGGTCCAGGTGCTGACTGAGCGAACGCTGCGCCACGCGGCAACTACTGCCGGGGATGGCGCGCCGACGTTTGAGGACATCCGACGCATGGCCGTGCAAACAACTTGGTGAGCATGGATTGAGGTTGACGCAATGAAACAACCCCTGACTCTGTCTATCAATGGTGAAAACCGGTTAATGCTGGTGGAGCCATTCTATTCTCTGCTGGATTGCCTGCGCGATGAGGCGCAGCTGACCGGCACCAAAAAGGGATGCGACGAAGGCGACTGTGGAGCATGCACGGTCCTGATGGACGGCAAGCCCGTAACGTCCTGCCTGGTCTTGGCCCACAGCGCCCACGACTCTGCGATAACCACAATCGAGGGGCTGGCCGGCGTTGATGGACTAAGCTCGGTGCAGCAGGCATTCGTAGAACATGGCGGCTTGCAGTGTGGTTTTTGCATACCCGGGCTGATCGTGTCGGCCACCGGGTTTTTGCAGGAGAATTCCGATCCCACTGAAGAAGAGGTCCGGTTCGCCATCGGGGGCAACCTTTGCCGCTGCACTGGGTACGCCCGGGTGGTGGAGGCGATCATGGCCGCCGCTGAGGACATTCGAAACGCCGGCTAGTTGGGCAATCTCGGCGGCAACGGAGGCACTTGAAATGACAATGACACAGCAGTTCAAAGTTCTGGAACGAAACCATCCGCGAGTTGACGCCTATGACAAGGTGACTGGGCGGGCGACCTATGCGTCCGACGTGTACTTGCCGGGAACGCTGGCTTGCAAGCTACTGCCCGGTGCGCGCAGCCATGCCCGTATCACCAGACTTGACACAAGCAAGGCCGAGGCTCTGCCCGGCGTGCGGTGCGTAATCACGGGAACGGATTTCCCCGAAATCCGCTTTGGCTCCGGCGCACTGCGTGACCGCTACATTATGCCGCGGGAGGTGGTGAATTTCCTGGGCGAACCCATTGCGGCGGTGGCGGCGGATGACGAGGCGACGGCACAGGAGGCTATCGAACTCATTGAGGTGGAATACGAGGATTTGCCGTCGGTGGTGAATCCGCTGGCTTCCATGGCATCGGGCGCGGCCACAGTGCACCCGGAGCTGGAGAGCTACGAAGGCTATGGGTTCACCCTGGGGCACAACGTCAGCACGCTGCTGGACGCGGACCGGGGCGACGTGGAGCAGGCGTTCAAGGACGCCGACGTGGTAGTCGAGGACGTTTATCGCTCCCAGGGCATCAACCAGGGCTTCCTGGAACCCATGGCCTGCGTTGCCGACGTGGAACCCAACGGTCGCCTGGTGATTTACGCCTCCACCCAAGGGCCGTATCAGCTACGGGCCGGGCTGGCCTCCGTGCTGGAGCTGCCCGTCTCGCGCATCCGCGTGGTGGCAATGGAACTGGGCGGCGGGTTCGGCGCCAAGCTGCGCTCTACCCTTGAAGCCTTTCCGGCCCTGCTGGCCATGAAGACCGGGCGGCCGGTGAAACTGGTCAACACCCGGGAAGAAGTTTTCACCATGAACGGGCCGCGCCTGCCGGTGTCAAACTACATCCGCTCCGGGGTGATGCGGGACGGCACCATCATCGCCCGCGAGGCGTACACCATCTTTGACGTGGGCGCGTATCTGGGCGCCGGGCCCAACTCGGGCATCGGCCATGGCATCGGCGCTTACCGGGTGCCCAACTTCCGACTCCGGTCGTACGGCGTCTATACCAACAAGATCTATGTGGGATCGTATCGGGCCTCCGGCGTGGCGGACATGACTTTCGCCGTGGAATCTCATATGGACCACATCGCCCACGAATTGGGGATCGACCCCTTCGACCTGCGGGTGCAAAACGCCCTGCGCGAGGGCGACGTATCCGTGAACGGGGCGGTGGTGCCGACCAACGGACTGCTGGAAACCCTGGAGGCCATCAAGGAGAAGATGGACTGGCCCCGGGAGCTGGAGGATGGGCACGGCATGGGCCTGGCTTTGTGCGAGTGGCGCAGCGGCAGCGGGCCTTCTACGGCAGCAATCAGCGTCAACGACGACGGTACGGTGAGCCTGCTGACCGGCTCAACCGACATTTCCGGCAGCGACACTTCGCTGGCAGCCATAGCGGCCGAGGCGCTGGGCATCCCCATGGATAGTGTCATCGTTGCCAAGCGCGACACCGACATGGCGCCCTATACCGGGCAGTCGGGCGGCAGCAGAGTAGTTTACAGCCAGGGAACTGCCGTGCTGCGGGCGGCGCAAGACACGCTGCAAAAGCTGACGGCGCTGGCCGCTGAGCGGCTGGGTGTGCCGGAGGACGCGCTGGGTTCCGAAGACGGGCGCGTCTATGTGCTGGACAACGAGCCGCAAGGGTTGACCTTCGCGCAACTGGCGGCAGCCAGCATCACGTCGCGAGGTGGGCCGATCATCGGGACCGCTGCATTGTCCAGTATGCCGTACACTCCGGTGTTCGCGGCGCAGGCGGCGGAGGTGAAGGTCGATCGCGACACCGGGCAGGTCAGGGTGCTGCGTTACGTACAGGCTCAGGACGTGGGTACTGCGATCAACCCTATGGCGGTTGAGGGCCAGTTGGACGGCGGTGTGGTGCAGGGAATCGGGCGCGCCCTGACGGAAGACCAACAGTTTGACCCTGACACCGGGGCGGTAAGGAACCCGTCCTTAGCGTCTTACCTGATGCCGTTGGCGATTGATCTGCCGGAAATGGAAATCGTGCTGGTGAACGTGCCGGCCCCGGATGGCCCGTTCGGCGCTCGGGCCGTGGCCGAACCGCCTGGGTTCGGGCCGCCGGCCGCTATCGCCAACGCGGTCTATGACGCCGTGGGAGTGCGGGTCAAGGAGCTGCCGCTTTCCGGTGAGCGGGTTTTGGCCGCTTTGAACGGCGAGGCTGCGGACATTCCCTTTGACGTGGAGGCGCTGCGTCGGGCGGAGGGGATTACCGGGGACTAAACCAAAGTCAAACCCACTGCTACACGCACAAATGTGAGGGTACAAAAGCATGGGGATATTTGCCAAATTCTCATTCAGCTTGGGAACGTACAGGCTACAGCGCTTCATACGGCAACTACTATCATGATCCCAAAGGAATGGGAAACATAGAGAAAGGGTTGCCCGAGTGGGTCTGGAACGTCTTGACAGAAGCTCCTGATCTCGCCAACGACGAAGGCGTCGTGTACTCGGTCAACGGCAAGAAATATCAGTACCTTTACAGCGAGTTCAATGGCAACCATGGAGACCAGCATCTGAGTGAAACGTTTCGCCGTGTGAAGCGCTAGTCCTCAAAGCCCCCACCGGCGGTGCTAGTTTCTTCAAATGAGCAGCGTACAACGTGACCTATGGGGCTGGTTCCGCCGAAGAGATACGGAACCAGTCCCTCGTCTAATGGTGATGTCCCAAGTTAGCAAGGGCCAGCCACTACTGTTCGTGGTGTTCGCGGTCTCGGCTGACTCACCGCAATAAAAAGCGAAGCACCAGCCAGATGGCCCCCGATACCGCTAGGAATGATGTGAGTGCCATTGCCACCGTCTGTACGGTATTGGAGGACCGGCTGAGCACTACACTAGGCCCCAGACCGGCTAGGAGAGCCACGAGAAACGTCAGCACTACCAACGCTACAAACTTGCCCTCCACAGGTGATGTTTCTGCTCCATTCGCCAACCACAGGTATGAGCCTGCGACGCCGCCGGCTGCTCCAGCGGCTCCCAGCCAACGATGTTCCTTGATGGTCTCCACCATTGCCACAGTCGTTACGCAAAGGGCTATGAGAGCATCCTGGAAGGTTACTTCACCTTCAATGACGGCTTGTGCGAAAGCGGCCACCGCGATTAATCCCACTGAGATTATCCACCACCTAGTTGCAAACGACATGATGGTTTGAATGATGGATTGCATACGACTCCTCCTTTACCGAACGTTTAAATTCGTCCGCCCGTACACATTGGCCAAGGAACTGCGGTTGTGGGGCGAGCGGATGCTAGCAGCGCTGAACGGCGAGACCGCGGATATCTCTTTTGACGTAGCGGCGTTGCGTTAGGTGGAAGGGATTACTGGGGACTGATATGCTGACCTTCATTGATGAAAGCGGACACCCGCACCCCAGCGATCCAGCCACTCGCCCGGTTTTGGCTTCTGTCTCGTTCGCTCAACGCGACTCCCGCGACATCAGCGCCAAGATATACGGCATCAAGAGGAATCTCCTGGGCATTGAGCAGGCTAACAAAGAACTGAAAGCCCACAGCCTGCTCAATTCCAGGACGTTCAGGCGTAAGCCGGAGCTGCACGAGCTGGTGGAATCGGTATTCGAACAGTTGCGCGAGTTGCCGATCACGGTTTTCGGTGTGGTGATGGAGCGCCCTGACCAACCGTTGCCCAGGTCAGATGGCAGATTACCACGGCAGTATCGCTACCTGCTCAGGCAGGTCAATATGCTGTTGCAGGATAATCCGTACTCCCTCTCCGTTGTCTTAATCGATGGCGACGGGAGCCAGTACGGTGGCCTGTCGGCAAAGATGGAGCAATACCTTCACCGACATGGTGAAGGTCGGGCACTCAGCAAAGTTGTCGATTCCCCCTATTTCGTGGATTCCCGATTTACGGTCGGCATCCAATTGGCGGATTTAGTCGCCGGAGTGCTACGGCAGTACTACGAGGCTGAGCTCTTTCGCCAGTCTCCGCCGGATACGTACCTTTCCGCCATTGCGCGGTACTATCGGATTGTCCGGGAAAAATCTCCTGACGTCTTGGACCCGTTGGAGAACCGCACTTGGCACGGAATCCATCAAATGTCAGAGCATTTCCATTACTACTCCGAAACCGAGAGGGAAGAGGATTATTCCCGGGATGGGGATCTCTGTGGAAGTTAAACACCAGAACGCCAAAAGTGACGCTCGCGAAGCATCACAGTCTGGCGTTAGGTTAATAGTAGCGGTTCCCTTGGCTATTGTCAATCCATTCATGTTGAAGTAACTGCTCACGTTTGAGGGGATCTGAACAGGCTTTGCCGAAATCCCGTGCTTGACTTTCACCCCGGAGGGGCCGGTTTGACCCGTAGATCCCCGCAAGTCTGAACAGTTACATGTTGAACGTTTAATCAGCCCGCCCATAAATATGCGCGGGTGTCACGATGACGCCCAGCCGGCGGTCATCCCGCATCGCTTGATCGTATTCGGGCCAGTTGGGGTGTTCCTGGCCGGCAGCGGTGCGGAATACGTCACGCAAGGTATCGCGGTATTCGTCCGGGGTGGAACTTTCCACGTCTACCAACCGGGCCTCACCCTCCAAGACGAGGAAGTTGCGCCAGTCGTCGGTGCCGACCAGGATGGTGCAACGCGGGTTGCGGCGCAGGTTTCGCAGCTTGGCCCGGTCAGCGGTGGTGGTGAACGCCACGCCGTCGCCATAGAGGCCGCAGGTGACGATGCTCATTTGGGCGGCGCCGTTCCGGCGGAAGGTGGTCAAAGCGCCGTTGTGGTTTTGCGAAAGGAATTGCCGCTGGGCGTCGGTCAACATGGTTGGTCTCCTGTTCTCTGGTGCGGAAGGCTCGAAACCAAGGATCTTGGTTCAACTTAGCCAAAATTGGGAACCGTTGTCGGTTTTGAGGACTTCGATGCGGACGGGGAAGAGGTCTTTGAGTTCTTCCAGATGGGTGATGACGATGATCTTCTCGAAATCGTTTTGGATGGCGGATATGGCATCGACGATGCGCTCGCGGCCGGCAGCGTCTTGGGTGCCAAAACCCTCATCGATGAAGAGCGTGGGCAGCGGCAACCCCATGCGCTGAGCCAGGATTTTTGATAGTGCAATTCTGAGCGCCAGGTTGATGCGGAAAGCCTCTCCGCCGCTGAACATCTCGTAGCTACGAGAACCCAGTTCGTCGCTGACGAATATGTCCAGGGTTTCTGCGACATTGCCGCCCTGCCGCACGCGCTGGGTCTCCAGCTTAATTGCCAATCGGTTGTCGGTCATGCGTCCCAGCAGATAGTTTGCCTCGGCCTCAATCCGGGGGACGGCGGCGTCGATGAGCATGGCAGGTACGCCGCCGCGCCCGAAGGCGTCGAAGAGGTCAGCATAAATGCTCTGTTCAGTCTGGGCTTTGGAACGGCTTTGTCTCAGAGTTCTCAATTCTTCCAGATATTCTTGGCGCCGCTCCTCGTCCCTTTGCAGCCGTCCCTGCCGGGCCAGCAAATCGTCACGTTCTGCGGATAGCCGGGCGACGACGGCCCCGGCTGTTTCCAAGTCTTTCTCAAGGGATGGGAGGCCTTGAATTGCGGCTCGGTCAGCTGCTGCTGCTGCTTCGGCCTCCCGGAGTTCGTCGCTCCAGCGAGCGGCCTGTTCGCGGTTATGCGCCAATTCGCTTTCGTCCAGGGGGAGGCGCTCCAGCGCAACCCGCAATTCGCGCTCTTCAGGATCCCAGTGCTGTAATGATTGAACCAGCGCGTAGGTCGTTTCCCACACCGCCTCATCGTATTTCAGGGAACGGATTTCATCATTTGTCCCGCTCAACTCAGCTCGTTCCTGATGAGCGAAGTCTCCCGTTTCCAGCGACTTCAACAGTGCCTGAACCCGGGGACCAACGTCTTGCAACTCCCGGGCAGCGTACTCGCTCTGCTTCTGTTCCTGCTCCAAACGAGCCTTGTCGCGCTCGATCTCGCGCTGCCGGCGGGTCAGAGATTTGCGACCTGTCTCCGTATCCGATAGCAGCCGGGCATGTTTGGCAGCGAGGTCGGAAACGGTTTGATTGAGTTCACGGTGCAAGCGCAGCTTGTCCTGGATTTCCGATTCGTACCACGATGTGATGTTGCCGCAGGCGTCCTCGCTGAGCGGTGTGCGACACAAAGGGCAGAGGGCGTCGACGGACTGCATCTCGTTCTGTTTGGCCCGAAGCTCTTTACCTTCGGCGACGCACCGGTCGAGTTCCGCCTGCCGTAAAGCGATTTCACGGTGGACGTCTCCAACGGCGGCCTCTTGTCGGACGAGTTCGTCTTGTTCCCCCGACAAAGTTCGTTCCAACTCCGCCAGGCCGGATGTTTGCCGTGCGATCTCATCCGAACGGTCGGCCTGGGGTTCCAGCTCCAATCTGATGCGTCGCTCCAGTTGGCCAATTTCAGCAGACAGTCGGGCCTGTTCCCGGTCGGTGGCGGCCTGCAACTCGTTGCGGTGGCTGCTGAGGCGGTCGTATTCGCGGCGGACGGCCTCCAACCGGTTCAATTCGGCGCGCGCTGATGCAAACTGTTTAGCCCCGTCTTCAATCTCATCAGAGCGTTCGACCAGGGTGCGGGTTGCATTTATGCGCTGCTGGAGGGTATCTGCGGCGAGGTCAGCCTGCTGTAGGTCCTTCTGGAGAGTGGCAATGCGTTGAGCAGTGGTGTCCAATCCCTCCCGTTTCCTCCGCAGTTCCTCTACGGTGGCGCGATGTCGGGACGCATCGGCTGTAGCTGCGGCAATGTGCGTCGCCAAATTGGTTAGGCGTTGGGCGATGTCCGCCAGATCGTTGACCGGATCGGGCAATGCTTCCAAAGCCGCCTGGCTTCGTTCGACCGCGCCTTCAGCACGGGTAGCGGAATCCCTCCAATTGTCCCGATGGCCGCGGGACTCCGACTGGAGAATGTCGTAAAGGCCGAGGCCCAGGACGGAAGACAGGACTTCTTTCCGCTGGCTGGGAGCCTTGCTAGTGAATTCGTCGGCGTGGCCCTGCCGGAGAAACGCGGTGTTGACGAACGTGGCGTAGTCCATGCCCACCAAACGCAGTATCGTGCGGTTGGTTTCACTCACAGAGTTCCCCGTGATGGGGCGCGGTTCGCCCCCATCGTCCAGCACGAAAAGGTCAACTTCGGTGCGCCCTTGCCCGGAGCTACGCCGGCGGCGTATGGCGCGGTAAATCTGGCCTCCGGCCAAAAAATCCAGTTCGACCCGGCACTCCGTTTCCCCGTAAGCTATCAGGGCGTTGTAGTTCTGGCTGCCGGTCCTGGCCTGTCCCCACAGGCACCAGGTCATCGCATCCAGCAGTGCGGACTTGCCGTGGCCGTTGGCTCCGCACAAACATGCGACGTGGATGCCGCGCAAGTCCAGTGGTGGCACGTTGTCCCGGTAGCACAGAAAATTTCGGACGGAGAGTTTCAGCGGGATCATGTCACGAGCGATTTTATCACTGGCCGCCGGCGGCAGGCGTTTTCTTGGGCAAGAGATATGGGCAGTCTCAATGCTGCGGCGATAGATGAATGACTGCTGGTGGTATAATTTTTCGACGGTATCGATGAAATGACCAACGCGCCGAGTATGACAGGGGAAGATGGGAGCGCCCCCATCATTGTGGTGGAGGACTTGCGCAAGCGGTATGGCGACGTGCAAGCGGTGGATGGTGTCTCATTCCAGGTGGCCCGTGGCGAGGTGTTTGCCCTGTTGGGGCCGAACGGATCGGGCAAGACAACTACCGTAGAGATCATCGAGGGAATGAGGAGCGCCGACAGCGGCCGGGCGACGGTCGGCGGCATTGACGTCGGCAAAAATCCGAAGGCGGTGAAGCAACTCATCGGCGTACAGTTGCAAAGCAGCGCCTTTTTTGAGCATCTGCGCCTGGCCGAAGTGCTCAAGATGTTGGGTAGCATCTACGGAGTTTCAGTGGATCCTGAACCGCTGTTGAAAGCAGTTGATTTGGAACAACGGCGGTCCGCGTCCTTCCGCACATTGTCGGGCGGGCAGAAACAGCGGTTTGCCATCGCGGCTTCCCTGGTCAACAATCCCGACGTGATCTTCCTGGACGAACCGACCACCGGGCTTGACCCCCAGGCGCGCCGGCGTATGTGGGACCTGGTGTTAACCTGGAAGGCGGAACGCCGCACGGTCGTGCTCACCACACACTACATGGAAGAAGCGGAGGAACTGTGCGACCGGGTGGCCGTGATGGACAGCGGCAGGATTATTGCCATGGACCCGCCGGGCGCCCTCATCGACGATCTGATCGGCCGGGGATTTCGCCGCGAGCATGAGGTGCGTTTGGCCACACTGGAAGACGTTTTCCTGGACTTGACCGGACGGTCCCTGCGGGAGTTTTAGGTTGTTGACCCGGCCGACAATATATCTGACCTGGACATCAATCAAGATGTGGTCTCGCGACCGGGCGGCTTTGTTCTGGACGTTCTTTCTGCCGTTGGTGATCATGATCATCTTCGGCTTGCTGAATTTCGGTGAACTGGGCAAGGTCGATTTGGGGATAGTTGACAATGCCCAGAATGAGGCGTCGGAACGATTCATCGCCGAAACCGAGGCGATAGAGGCGTTGCGGGTCAGTACGGGAAACGTTGAAGAAGAGAAGGCTGCGCTGTCGGATGGACAACGAGATCTGGTGGTCATCCTTCCGGCAAATTTCGGTCCTACATTAGTTGAGCAGAGACCGGTATGGCATCCGGTCGCGATCCAAGCCCTGTATCACGGCAGCCGGACGAGCGAGTCGCAAGTTGGGCTGAGCATTTTGCAATCCGGCATCGACCACATGAACTTCGCCATCAGCGAAACGGAACGTCTGGTTACATTAGAGAGCGAAGCGGTAGAGGCTCGGGATTTGGGCTATATCGATTTCCTTATGCCAGGGGTGATAGGAATGTCGATAATGCAGTTGGGCCTGTTTAGCGTGGCATTCAGTTTCGTCACGATGAAACGGGAGGGCGTGCTGCGGAGACTGCTGGCGACTCCATTGAACCCGAACACGCTGCTGTTGTCCCAGGTGGTCACGCGCCTGATGGTTGTGATGATCCAAACTGTAATACTCGCGGCGGTCGCGGTGTTCCTGTTTGGGGCAGAGTTCGCGGGCAACTTCTTTGCGGTTCTGCTGGCGGCGGGACTTGGGGGCGCGGTGTTCCTGGCTCTGGGTTTTGCCGTTTCGGGTTGGGCGCGCACGGAACAACAGGCGGCGCCGCTGGCCAACATCGTGTCGCTGCCGATGATGTTCCTATCGGGGGTTTTCTTCTCCAGGGACGTTCTCCCGGTAGTCCTCCAACGGATTACGGACTACCTGCCTCTGACCTACCTGGTGGAGGCGATACGCGGAATGACGGTTCAGGGGGACACGGTGTTGATGCAGTGGCCCAATTTCCTAGGCCTGGCGGTGTGGCTTGTGATAGCCTTCATAATCGCTAACCGAACTTTCCGGTGGGAATAGAAGCCGACCCGCACATCGCGGTCGCCACGACGAAGGGACAGGACAACTATGTTTGACAATTTAACGGATCGGCTGACCGGGATATTCAACCGTCTTCAGGGAAAGGGGCGGTTGACCGAAAAGGACATCGACGATGCCCTGGGCCAGGTGCGGCGGTCACTCCTGGAAGCGGACGTCAACTTCCGCGTGGCACGGGATTTCGTCGCGACGGTGAAGGAGCGCACCCTGGGCGGCGACGTAATGGAAAGCCTTTCGCCGGGTCAGCAGGTGGTGAAAATCGTTCACGAGGAGCTGACATCCATTTTGAGCGCCGGGGATCATCGTCTTACGCCGGCCAGCCAGCTGCCTTCGGTGCTCATGCTGGTGGGCTTGCAGGGATCCGGCAAAACCACCACTGCCGCCAAGTTAGCCATGCAAATGAAACGGCAGCAACACAGCGCCATGTTGATTGCGGCGGATCTCCGACGGCCTGCCGCCATATCGCAATTGCAAACGCTGGGCAACCAACTGGACATACCGGTGTACTCGGAAGACCCCCAGTCGTCCACGCCGGCCAAAGTCGCCGCCGCCGGCGTGCGCCGCGCCACGGAGCTGGCCCACACTTGGGCGATCGTTGATACCGGCGGCCGGCTCCACATCGACGATGAGTTGATGTCGGAACTGGAAGAGGTGAAACGGGCGGTTTCACCCCACCAAACGCTGCTGGTGGTGGACGCCATGACCGGTCAGGACGCGGTGAACGCGGCCCAGGAGTTTCACCAGAGGGTCGGATTGGACGGTTTGGTCATGTCCAAGATGGACGGCGACGCGCGGGGAGGCGCGGCTCTTTCCATAACGCGAGTCACGGGCGTGCCCATCAAGTTCGTGGGAACGGGAGAGCGCAGCGACGCCCTGGAGCAGTTCCATCCTGAGCGCATGGCGTCCCGCATTCTCGCTATGGGCGACGTGCTGACGCTGATAGAACGGGCGCAGGAGGCGGTCGACGAGGATAAAGCGCGGGAACTGGAACGCAAGATGCGGACGGCGACCTTCACCCTCGACGACTTCCTGGAACAGATTCAGGGCGTCAAGAAGATGGGAGGCCTGGCGTCGGTTTTAGAGATGATGCCGGGGATGGGCCGACAGACCAAGAAGATGCAGGAACAACTGGACGAGTCGGAATTGCGCAAAACCGAGGCAATCATCCGCTCGATGACTTTTCAGGAACGGGAACACCCGGAGATTATCAAGGGCAGCCGGCGACGGCGCATCGCCTTGGGCAGCGGTACCAACCCTTCGGACGTGAACCGGGTGCTGAATCAGTTCAAGCAGACCCAGCGACTGATGCGCCAGTTTTCCAACAACCCCAAGGGACTGCTGCGGATGCTGCGATAAGGTGGCCTCACCATAACCGTCGCCGGGTAGTGGGTTGCTAAGAAACGGCGACGCGCCCGGAGCGAAGGGCTGCGAAAAGATACGAAGTGGCGTAAGAACGCCAGGGCGACCAGCGTTGGGAGAATTCCAAAAGCTGGTCGTCGTCAATTTCCGCCCCGTCGAAGTACAGCGCGGCCACGGTGCGCCGCAGAGCGAGGTCTCCCACCGGGAAACCGTCAGGACGCGCCAGGGCGCGAACCAGTACCCACTGAGCCGTCCAATTGCCGACGCCGCGCAGGGCCACCATGCTCTTGACCACTTCGTCGTCGGAAAGGTCGTGCATTTCCTCGAAACCATGGGGCGCGTCCAAGGCGGCCCGGGCAATGCCCTGGATGTACTCTGCCTTTCTCATGCTGAGCTTGAGCTGGCGCAGGTCGGCGACATCGGCCGCGGCCAGGGTGGCCGGGCGGGGGAAGGCGTACCACTCCCGGTCGGAAACGGTGGCTCGGACACCGTATTGCTGGATGAGAAGGTTGCGGATAATTCTAGCGACATTGGTGGCGATTTGCTGGCCCATGACCGCTTGCACGAGGGCCTCGTACACGGACGCGGTGCGCGTGTTGTGATAACCGTAAAAATGGCGCACCACGTCGGATAACACTGGATCGTCAAACACCGAGTCGTAGAACGGGCCCAGGTCCTGGTCACAGCCCAGGAGCCAGGCAAGCTGTTTTGAGGCTTGTTGGCCGTCCTCGTCCGTCACGTCTTCGCCGGTAAGAGTGACGGACAATTGGGGGCGATCCACGGCGCCGTGGGAGCTAACCGAAGCCAGGGCAACCTTGTCGCCCAAATCCAGCAAACGGATGTAGGTTCCTTCAACGTACTCTTCCGTCTTGAACTCCTGGTCGCGGGAGTAGCTGGGCTGGCCGGCCGTCAGCTCAAAATCATAGGGAGCGACCGGAGATATGGAGGTGGTTATGGTTGTTTCCATTAGATCGGAACCTCGCCAAGGCTGGAGTAAATGGCCCCACGCGGGGTCAGCTCGCTGCGATAGAGGCGGACGGTATCCGGCGTCCACAACGAGGCGGCGGGAAGCCGAGCGCGAGCAATCGCGTCGGCAATGGTTTGGCGCTCTCGGGGAGGCACACGATCGCGGACGCGGCCCAGCGTAAGATGAGGGCGAAAAGGGCGGTTCTCCTGGGGCCACCCAAGGCTGGCTGCCGTGTCGTCAGCGCTGTCGTGCAGCGTGCCCAACGCGGTGCTATCACCGGACACCCCAGCCCAGATTACCCGAGGATTGCGGCCGGTCGGAAAAGTTCCCAAACCGGAGAGGGTCAATCGCGGTGATGTTGATTGCGCCAGGCGTCTGGCCAGTCCGTCCATGATCCGAGGAGCGAGGCTCGCATCGGTCGGGCCCAGGAACTTGAGAGTCAAATGGATGCCGTATGGGTCAACCCAGCGGACGCCCGCTGGCAGAGAACGCCGCAGCTCCGATATGGTGTGGGTCAACGCCTGTACCCAGTCCTCGGGGAGCGGGAGGGCGATGAAGGCGCGAATGGTGTTTGGCCCTTGGTTCATGGTCGCAATTGATTCCGCAATTGGCCGAGCTTGACGTACCACCGGGTCAGGCAGTCCAAAGAATAGCGGGCGTTGGCCGGGCTGGGATTGGGCAGCACGAAGACCCTACTGCTTCCGATGGTGAAATCCTGCCGGCCGAGGGAAATTGACGCCGGTTTTGCGATGCCTTCAGCGTAACGGAGGTAGGCGCGGTATGCGGTGAGGCCGTGAAAGCAGGCGATGGACGGTGAGTAACTAAGCAGTTTTTCCCGCAGCGACGGGGCGTCTCGGCGGTAGTCGGCGGCGGACAAACCCGATGCTTGCGGCGTCGGGCGCTTCACCACGTCAGTGAACCCGATTCCGGCTTCCAGCAGTTCGGCGTCGTTCTCCGGGCCGACGGGCTTGCCGGCCAGGTTGGCGGCGGATATAGCCCGCCAAAAACGGTTGCGGGGATTGGCGAAGTAATGGCCGGCTCGGACTGAATATGCGGATGGGTTCAGGCCGATCAACACCACGTCCAATCCGCGACGCAGATAATCGGGAAGAGTTTCGAGGCGCGAGTTTTTAGAAGACAACAAAGCGCGGGCATTGCCGCTCATGACGGCGTCCAATTGCTCGGATTCGAGGCCGGCATTCTGGACGCAGTTGGCTACGCGACGATGACTGAGCAAAGGGTAATCGGAGCCGAACAAAATGCGGTCTGAACCGGCGGTGACGGCGGCGGCGGTGACGGCGGTGGGTTCGTAAAGGAGCGGCAGCGCTGCGGTGTCGTAGTACACGTTTCGCAGGGTTTTTGCTAGCTCGGGCATGGCGGCGTAGAAGGGCAGGCCGCCACCGAGATGGGCGAATACAATCCGGTTGTCCGGGAAGTTGGAAGCGAACCGCAAAAGGCGCTCCGGCGTGGAGGAGCCTTTGCCGGGATATTGGTGGCCCACGGGTTCCGAGGCGTGCAAGGTCATGGGCAGTTCTCGGTCGCGGAGAAGGTCCAGCAACGGCGCCATCGTGTCGAGGTCGGTGATGTCGAACTGCTGGGTATCGGCGTGGAGTTCGCCTATGCCGGCTGCTCCCGCTTCAAGACACCGCCGGGCTTCTTCGGTGGCTGCGTGTCCCCAAGCTGGGTTCACTGACGCGAACGCGGTGATGCGGTCCGGATGAGCTGCGGAGGCTGCCAGCAAGTAGTCGTTGGCTTCGCTGGCTATGGCCGGGTCGGTCCAGCCGAAACCCATGACAACGGCCCGTTCAATATCGGCGACGTCCATGTCGCGTAGCAGGGTTTCCGCGTCAACGATGCGCCCGCCAGGGTTGGGGAAAAGCGCCGCATAAGTGGCATCCTGGGCAGCCAGTTCACGATGCCGAGCGGCAAAACTGGGTGGCAGGACGTGGCAATGGAAGTCGATAGTCATGGGACAATGGCGCTTCACGCCGGCGGTGTGCGGAGAGCCAAGTATAGACCATTGCCCAAGCCGTTTGCTTATGGACAGTGTCGCCGGGGCCGGAATATAATCTTGCCGGCTCTCATTACCATTCTTTCTTATGTTGCAGGTGACGTTTTGGCCGCTGTTAACCAACCGCTACAGACAGTTGAGGAAATGCGCGACACTTCCCTGCAGCTGCGGCGCGACAGTTTGGAGATGATTTTCGGCGCCGGCAGCGGACACCCCGGCGGGTCGTTATCGGAGATAGACATTTTGGTGGCGCTTTATTTCGGGGTGATGCGGTACGACGCCGCCGAACCCGGATGGCTCGAGCGGGATCGCTTCATATTGAGCAAAGGCCATGCGTCACCCGGGCTTTACGTTACATTGGCGCGGGCCGGATACTTCGGGCGCGATCAGCTGTCGTCATATCGCAAGACCGACGGGTTGTTGCAGGGCCACGCTCATCCCATGACCCCTGGGGTTGAGATGAACTCCGGTTCGCTGGGTATGGGATTGTCCTTCGCGTTGGGGCACGCTTTGGCGGCGCGGCTGGATGGGCGGGACTACCGAGTGTTCGCTCTGCTGGGTGACGGAGAATGTCAGGAAGGCGAAGTATGGGAAGCCGCAATGTCCGCGGCCCATCACAAAGCCGGCAACCTGACCGCCATCATTGACCGAAACCGGATCCAGAACGACCGCTTCACCGACGAAGTAATGACCCTGGAGCCGCTGGCTGACCGCTGGCGAGATTTTGGCTGGAGCGTCATCACATGCAATGGGCACGAACACGCTGACCTGCTGCGTGCGCTAGCCGATGCCGAAGTCGGTGGACCAACGGCTATCATCGCTGAGACGGTGAAAGGCAAGGGTGTAAGTTTCATGGAGAATAATCCGGCTTTCCACGGGCGGGCCCCGAACGCGGAAGAATACGAAGCGGCCCTCAAGGAGTTGGCCTAATGACCATGCAGCGAGCCACGGCGGCCACCCGCGAAACCTACGGGCGCACCCTCCTCACGATGGCGGACGAGTTCCCTGACATTGTGGTGTTGGGGGGCGATTTGAACGTTTCCACTTTCGTGCATCTGTGGCGAGACCAATATCCGGAAAGGTTCTTCGATTTCGGACCGGCGGAGCAGAATATTGTAGGCGTGGCAGCGGGGTTGGCCGCGGCTGGCAAAATACCGTTCGTCAGCACGTTCAGCGTATTTGGCACGGGACGCCCCTACGACCAGCTTCGGGTGTTGATCTCACAGCCGTCCCTGAACGTGAAACTGGTTTGCACGCACGCCGGCATCCTGACCGGCGAGGACGGGATGTCGGCTCACGGTATTGAGGACCTGGCTCTGATGTGCGCGCTGCCGTCGTTCAGTGTAATCATGCCTTGCGACGCCCCGGAGACAGAGCAGGCGGTGCGGACCATCGCGACCACCGACGGGCCGGTGTACGTCCGATTGCCGCGAGCGGCAACGCAGATCGTCCACGAAAACGGGTACAAGTTTCAAATTGGTGCGGCAGACGTGATACGCTCCGGAGGCGACGTCAGCATAATCGCCGCCGGGTCGTTGGTGGCTCCGGCGCTGGACGCCGCGGAGAGTCTGAGCCGGCAAGGAATTGACGCCCGCGTAATCAACCTGCACACCCTGGCGCCGGCCGACGGGGCGAACATCGTTGCCGCGGCTCAGGAAACTGGAGCGATCGTTACCGCCGAGGAACACTACATCCATGGTGGGCTGGGGAGTGTCGTTGCCGGCGTGGTGACCAGGAATTGCCCGGTGCCCGTGGAGATGGTGGCGTTGCACGGTTACACCAGTTCCGGGCCGGCCAACGAGTTGATGGAGAAGAACGGGTTGACGCCCGATGGGGTAGAGCAAGCAGTTCACCGCGTGCTGAAACGCAAGCCCTGACCGCCAAACTGAGCAATTGGCATCACCAACAGCAGTGGAGCGGTCTCAGCGGGTCGCTCCGTTGTTCTCACTGTCGATATCCACCGAAGACGAACGCCGGCTAATCTGGTGTCAGGCAACCCCGAACATGGTCAATTCGTGCCAGGCGGAGGGAGCGGGCCGTGTCCCCGACCGTTGCCGTTGCCGCCCCCGTATTCGTCGTACCCGGCGTTGCTGAAAACGCGCGTTTCCGCGCCCTGAAAGATGTGGAAGTGGTGAGTGTCGTGCTCGGTGCCCACGGTGTTAAGCATATCGGCGTCGATATCGGAGATTATCTCCTCGATTTGCTCTTGGGTCAGGTTTTGGTTAACGGCGATGGAAACGTGCGCTATACCCGGCATGAAGTGGGTGTCGATACGACCTACCGGGTTGTCGCCGTTCAGGATAAGGTACGCCTCTGACTGTGGCGTTCGAATTTCGCGTTCGTAGTCGAAAGGCATCGAATATTGCCTCACTGGCGGATTTGGCCGTTCCCACGCACCACCCATTTGTAGGAGGTCAGTTCGCGCAGACCCAACGGGCCCCGGGCGTGGAATTTCTGTGTGCTGATGCCGACTTCCGCTCCCAGGCCGAACTGAGACCCATCGGTGAAACGGGTGCTGGTGTTGTGATACACGGCAGCGGCGTCAACTTCGTTCAGGAAACGCTCGGCCGACTGTTCGTCCTCGGTAACGATAGCTTCCGAATGGCCCGAACCGTATGTCTGAATGTGATCGAGGGCGTCATCCAGGCTGTCCACCACTTTGACGGCGGCGATGAGGTCCAGGAACTCACGGCCCCAATCGTCTTCCCGGGCCGGCACCGTGTTCAACCCGTCGCCGGGGCCGAGTATGGTCAGGGCGCGATGGTCGCAACGCATTTGCACGCCGGCGCCGTTAAGTTGCGATGCTATTTCGGGCAAACAGCGGGCCGCCGCTTCAGAATGCACCAACACGGTATCAAGCGCGTTGCAGACGGTGGGGCGTTGGACCTTGGCGTTGTACACAATATTAGCGGCCATATCGCGGTCGGCGTCCCGGTCAACATAGGTGTGGCAAACCCCAACGCCCCCGGTCAGCACGGGCATGGTCGCATGTTCCGCGACGAAGTTGATCAGGCCAGCGCCGCCGCGCGGCACCAACAGGTTGATTTGCTGTTTCATCCCCAGCATGACGTCAACCAGCGCGCGGTCGGTGTCTTCCACGAACTGCACCGCGTCGGTGGGTAGCCCTGCCTCGCCGATAGCGCGGTGGACCAACTCCACCAATGCGCTGTTGGAGCGCAGGGTTTCCTTGCCGCCCCGCAGGATGCAGGCGTTGCCGGATTTCAAGGCCAAAGCAACGATGTCGGTGGTAACGTTGGGGCGACTTTCGTAGATGCTCGCGATGACGCCCAGCGGGATACGTCGTTTTTCCACGTCAAGGCCGTTTTCCAACGAGAAGTTCTCTATCAGTTCGCCCACTGGATCCGGGAGAGAAGCGACCCTGCGCACGTCGGCCGCCATGCCGTTCAGCCGGTCCGGCGTGAGTAGCAGCCGGTCGAGGAAGGCGTCGTCCATGCCGCCGGTTTTCGCGTCGCCGTAGTCGGCTTCGTTGGCGGCGATGATCGGGGCCGGCTCGGTTTCCAACGCCTCGGCGATGTTGGCCAATGCGTGGTTGCGAGTCTCGGTGGACAGGCGGGCCAACGTGGCGGAGGCCAACTGGGCTGCGGCGCCCTGCTTTATCAGTCGTTCGGCGGCGGTCATGGGATATGTCTCCGGCGGGGTGTAATGGGTTGGTCACAGGAGGACCAGGTTGTTGCGGTGAACCACTTCCTGGCCATAATGATAGCCGAGGGCATCGACAATGCGGTCGGAACGCATCCCCCGGATGCGCTGCACGTCGGCGGCGGAGTAATTAGCGATGCCGCAGGCGACATGCTGGTGACCCAGGTCGGATACGTAAATGATGTCACCGCGCTGAAAATCGCCCACCACGCTGCGAACGCCGGCGGGCAGCAGGCTGACGCCGCTTCCTCGCAACGCGCATACGGCCCCGTCATCCACCACGACCTGTCCCCAACCGCTGTCGCCCAACCGGCTCAGCATCCAGCGTTTGCGAGCCTCCAGCTTGCTCGCGGCGGGCCGGAAGAACGTACCGACAGGTTCACCGCGGGCGACGCGGAGCACCACGTCGGGATCGCGTCCCCGGCAGATCGACATGGCGATGCCGGAAGTGGTCACCAGTTGTGCGGCGTGCAGTTTGGTGGGCATTCCGCCTCTGGCCCAGGCGTTTCGGTGGTCTCCGGCCATGGCGAATACCCCATCATCCACGAAATCCACGGTCTCCAGGCGGGTCGCCGTTGGGTCCGACCCTGGGTCGGAGGTGTACAGTCCGTCCACGTCGGAAAGTATCACCAGCAGGTCGGCGTCAATGAGGGCGGCGATGAGCGAGGAAAGGCGGTCGTTGTCGCCGAATATCTCGCCGATTTCGTCCGCCGCGACCACGTCGTTCTCATTCACCACCGGGACGACGCCCAACTCCAGCAACGATAGCAGCGTGTTCCGAATGTTGAGGTAGGATTGGCGTTCGGCCAAGTCATTGAGGGTTAGCAAAACCTGAGAAACCGCGACACCGTGACACGCGAATAGTTCGGCGTACGCGCTCATCAGTCGGCCCTGTCCCAGCGCGGCAAGCACCTGGCGGGTGGGAATATCGGGGATGGCAGGGACGTTTGCGGTCTCGGCAAGGACACTACGCCCGGCGGCGATGGCGCCGGAGGTTACCAGCAAAACTTGGGCTTGGTGCGTTTGGGCCAACCGGGCGATTTGCGACACCAAGTCGGTCATCACTCCGTTGTCTAAGTCCGTGCTGGATTTGCCGCCGGTGAGCACGCTGGTGCCGGCTTTGACCACGATGCGGCGGTACAAGGAATGCCAACGGGCGTCATTGCAATCGGTTGACATGGCGGCCTGGCTAGGTCGATACCGATAAAGCGTTTTACTTGGAGATTAATCGCGCTAGGAGCTTAGTGAATTATATCACGCAACCCGCCAAATCCCCGGTGCCCCCAGCGTCGCAGCTATGGGATTGGGATCCGCCAGCGGCATCGCCTTGAAAGAGAACCTACCCGGAGCGTAAAATCATCGCACGGGGTTGACCGTCGGTCAGCCCCTTATGCGCGCGTGGATTCAGTTTAGTGAAGGCGTAAGGGAGAATATGGCTCTAACTGGACTTCTTTCATTGATGGGTGCGCATCCGTGGATGCGCCAGCATTTGCGGAACCTGGAGGGGCCCAAGGCTCGGGCAACGGCGACGATAGACGCAGAGTATCAGCCGCTGTACGCGGGAGCGTTGTGGCACCTGCAACAGCGCCCCGTGTTGGTGATAACGCCCCGCCTGGAAGACGCGCGACGCTTGCACGACCAATTGCTGACCTACCTGGGGGGTGAAGCCCCGGTTTGGCTGCTACCCGAGCCGGAGGTTCTGCCGTTTGAACGTCTGGCCGTCGACGCCCGTACCGGAAACCTGCGGATCTCCGCGCTAGCGGCTTTGGCGTCGTGGTGCGAACCTGAAGCCGAAAGTCCTCCGTTGGTGGTGGCGTCGGTGGCCTCGGCGCTGCGGCTGACCCTCCCGCCCCAATTGCTGTTGGGACGCCATCCGACGACGCCGGGTGTCCATCGGCTGGAGAAGGGAGGCCGGATACCCGCGATGGACGCGCTCCTGGAAGCGTGGGTGCAGTTGGGTTACCGGCGGGAGCTCCAGGTGGAGGCGGCCGGCAGTTTCAGCCTCCGGGGCGGCATTTTGGACGTGTTTCCCCCCAACGCGGAACTGCCGTATCGGGTGGAACTTTGGGACGACGAAGTCGATACCATCAGGGTGTTTGATCCGGAGACCCAACGCTCAGTGGAGGACGCAACATCCGTGCCGGTCATAGCAGCCCGGGAGCAGCTGCCCGAGTTGTGCGACTCAAGGCGCTTTGACGAAAGGCGCAGCCGGATTGATCTATCGTCTTGCAACGCCGCCGCCATCGCGCGGTTCCAGGAAGAATTGGGCGAACTCTTGACCAATCCCAACACCGAAAATCTTTCCTTTTACAACGGGTTGTTGAACTTTCACACCTTGGCCGATTATTTGCCTTCCGACTGCGTGGTGGTGCTGGACCGGCCGAACCGCCTGGCCGGAGAAGCCGAGGAACAGAATGACAAGTATGGGCAACAACGAGCGAACCGGCAGGAGCGGGGTGAACTACCCCACGGCTTTCCGTCGCCGGCGACGGATTGGGACAACCTGCGGGGCAAAATGGCCGAAGCCGGAGTGGCGACGGTGGAAATGGGCCGTTGGGGAGACGATGACAGTCCCAAACTGGTCGAGGTCCTGCCCGATAGGATTGCCGGGCTGAGCCATTTTACGGACGATGTTGCCGCGCGAGTTTCAGCCGACGGTGCAGTAGTAGCGGTGAGCCAGCATGCGGCGCGGTTGGTTGAAGTGTTGGAAGAATTTGGGGTCGCGGCTCAACAGGTTGACGACCTGCCGGCGCGTCCGCGACCTGGGCGAGTCTACCTTTTGACCGGGGCATTGCGGAAAGGGTGGCAAACGGAGAGCGGCGACGGCCGGCCGGCAGTGGCGGTGTACAGTGACGCCGAGTTGTTCGGCACGGTGAAACAGCGGAGCTACCGTCCATCCCAGACCAGGAAGGACCTGGGCGAAGCGATTTCGCTGGCCGACCTCACGCCCGGCAGCTTCGTCGTTCACATCGATCACGGGGTGGCGAGGTTCGTCGGAACCACGCAACTTGAGGCCACCGGGGACGAACGTGAATACCTGGTGCTGGAGTACGCGGAGGACGACCGGCTCTACGTGCCTACGGAGCAGCTGGACCGGCTGGGGGCGTACTTGGCAGCCACGGATCAGCCGCCGTCCCTGACGCGGTTGGGCGGGAACGAGTGGCAGCGCATCAAGGAACGGGCTTCGGGCGCGGCGCGGGAGATAGCAGCGGAATTGCTGCGGCTATACGCCGTCCGGGAAACCGTGGACGGACATCGGTTCGGCCCGGACGCGGCATGGCAGCGAGATCTGGAAGATTCCTTCCCGTATCAGGAGACGCCCGACCAGTTGCAAGCCATCGAGGAAGTCAAGAACGACATGGAAGTTGCCAAGCCCATGGACCGCCTGATCTGTGGAGACGTGGGTTACGGCAAGACCGAAGTTGCCCTGCGGGCGGCGTTCAAGACGGTTAACGAAGGAATGCAGGTCGCCGTGCTGGTGCCGACGACGGTGCTGGCCCAGCAACACTACGCCACCTTTGCGGAAAGGCTGGCGCCATATCCAGTGAAAGTTGAGGTACTGAGCCGGTTCCGAACCCACAAGGAACAGGAAGAGGTAGTTGCGGCCGCTAAAGCGGGAACGGTGGATGTCGTCATTGGGACGCACCGGATCCTGCAGAAGGATGTCGGGTTCAAGAATTTGGGCCTGGTCATCATCGACGAGGAGCACCGGTTCGGCGTGGCGCACAAGGAACGGTTGAAGCAGATGAGGGCGGAAGTGGACGTGATGACGCTGAGCGCGACGCCCATCCCGCGGACGCTGCACATGGCGCTCGCCGGCGTCCGCGACATGAGCGTGATCCACACGCCGCCCGAAGCCCGACTGCCGGTGAAGACGTTCGTTTCGGAGGACAGCGGCGAGCTGGTGCGGGAGGCGATCCTTCGAGAGCTGGAACGCGACGGCCAGGTGTTTTTCCTGCACAACCGGGTGCGGACGATTCACAACGTCGCTGAAGAACTGGGCAAGCTGGTGCCGGAAGCGCGCATCCTCGTGGGCCACGGCCAGATGCCTGAGGCGGAGCTGGAGGACGTGATGGTGGCGTTCGCCAATCGCGAGGCCGACGTTCTGGTGTGTACTACGATCATCGAGTCCGGCCTGGATATGCCCAACGTGAACACCATCATCATAGACCGTGCCGACCGCTTCGGGTTGGCCCAACTGTACCAACTGAGGGGCCGCGTCGGACGCGGCGACCATCGCGCCTACGCCTACCTGTTGCTGCCCGAAAACCATGAAATCACTGAGGCCGCCAGCCAGCGCATCCACGCCATCCTGGAAGCAAACCAACTGGGGGCCGGTTTCCGCATCGCTATGCGCGACCTCGAGATACGCGGGGCCGGCAACTTGCTGGGCGCGGATCAAAGCGGCCAGATTCACGCGGTGGGCCTAAACCTGTATTCCGAATTGTTGAACCAGGCAGTCCAGGAACTCAGCAATCAGGATCCCAACGAATCATCGGCGGAAACTTTGCCGCCGCCGCGTATTGACCTGCCAGCGCCGGCGGTGATCCCTGCGGAATACATTGAACACCTGCCGGCCCGGCTGGCGTTTTACCAACGCCTTTCCAACATCACCGACCGGGCGCAGATCGCGGCGGTGCGAGCCGATATGCAGGACCGATTCGGGCCGTTGCCGGAACCGGTCGAGAACTTATTCGCGGTTACCGACCTGCGTTGCCTGGGAGCGGCGGCCGGCGCAGAGTCAATCACCGGCGCCGGGGACGGCATCATCACCGTGGTGTTCCGACATCCGGTGGGGGATGCCCGACAAGCTTTGCAGAACCAGATGGGACCCGGCGTCAAGGTGGGCCGGCGGGACATGGAAGTTCGAACGACGGGCGACGCCGACTACGGCGTCACCAGGTTGGGCCGTGCGCTGCGCCGGGTGGTGTCCTTCGTTGAGGAGATGCGCGAGGCGATGGGGGAGGCGCAGGAAGGTGTCCTGGTGGACGCGCCGCCTGCTGCCGCCAACGGAGCTAGTCGCCCGCGCCGGCGTCGTCGTCAGCCACAAGGGGTTGTCGCTGACTGACGTCCGCTCCGGGGTCGTCCCCGCCGTCCCTGCCCCGGCGGCGGAGCAGGATAACGGCAACGATAACAACCGCTCCGACTACCGCAATGACGCCAAGGGCCCACTCGATGGCCGTCCAGGGCACTGCGTAAGCCTCTCCGGTGAACACCGATACGCTGAGCCGGGCATTGGGGGCGTCTTCACCAGTACCCTGGCCTACTGAGGAGAACTCCCAGTTTTCTGTTTTGCCCAGGCTGGCGCCGTAATCCATGATGTCCCGCAAGTCCTTGGGCTTGACTGCCAACTCCAGGTTGATGATGTCCGCCTCGTTTTGGCGCGTCTCCCTCCAGCTTTCCACATACCCGCCAAGGGATTCTGCGCGGTCGCGGATTTGCCCGGCCGCGTCGAGGGGGGCACTAGCGGACAGCGACAGGGTGGCGGTAGACGCGGCGTTGGCGACGTTGGAACGAATGACCAACGACAGGCGAGCGTCAGGGATTTCACTCACCGGAGCCGGGCCGACGGAATCCAGTCGTCGGTCGGAAATTTCGCCCAAGGTGGCGGCATAGTCCATCAGGCCGGCCAAGTCAACCGACGGCACGAAAGCCGTCATTTCCACCACTTGGCCCCGGTCCTGCTGAAACTCGCGTTTCCGTCCGATGTAGCCGTTCAAGGTCTCGACGCGCGCGACGACTGCGTCGGCTGCCGCCGGCGGATCCACTACCGCCAAGGTCAAAGTCCCGTTGGGTGGATCCGCAGCGAACCGTTGGGGTAGGTGCACGTTTACCTTAATTAACGAGGCCGCCACCCGGTTCTCCAGGTTGCGCTGGGTGGCGGCGACCAGTTCAATGTCGGTGCGCACTTCAGACAGGCGTTTTTCCAGGTCAATAACGTGCTCCAGGGTTTCCGCCTTATCCAGCAAGTGGATGAGGCGCTCCTCCTGGGAACGCCAGGAGACTAGACGCGCTTCGTTGTCAATGAGGCGAGCGGTGACGTCGGTGGACCCTACCCCTTCGTCGGTCACCCGGCCCAGGGAACGGAGGGAGGCCATTGCGGTGTCGAAATTGTCCGCCGGCACCCGGATGCTAATGGAGGCGGAACGGTAGCCTCCCTCTCCGAAAATCTCGGATGATTCCACCCAGCCGCCGCGTTGGGCGGCTACCGCCTCGACCTGCCTCGCCACCGGGTCAACGTCGGCGACTTCCAAAGTCATCCAGGCTTCCACAATCAACTGCCGTCCGCCTTGTTGAGCTTGTGCAGAGCGTAATGACTCGGTAGCAGGTGCCGGCGTTGGTTGCGCCAGTGCCGCGGCACTGGGTACTGCCGTAGGGACTGCCGGTTGGGCCGCCGCGCTCCCTACGGCAGCAGCCGGGGCAGAAGCCGGAGCAGGAAGCTGCTGCGGGGCGGGAGATTCTAAAGAGCCTCCACAGCTCAATATCATTGCCATCATACCGGCAATCAACGCGATGCCCAGTAGTGTCCGTCGCAAATGTAGGATGTTCATGGTAGCGCTCCGATTCTTGATTGCCCATTTTACGGATTTGCCGCCCAAACGGATTGTAAGGGGCTGACGATGTTGTGCTACAATCGTAATATAGTCGGGGTGTAGCGCAGTGGCTAGCGCGCCACGTTCGGGACGTGGAGGTCGGTGGTTCGAATCCACTCACCCCGACCATTATTTTTGCCCGAACAGGAGGGATGCGATGCCCCGCCGCAGTTTCTGGGCCTGGGGGATGGAAGATCGGGAGCCGTCGCCGGCCGACTACACCGCGACGGCGGAGCGGATCCACCGCCGCTACGGGGCCACGGTGGCCGTGCCCACGCCACCTACCGACGCCGACCTGAACCTCCGCAAGCCTCGGTTCACGCCGCACCCGCTGGTTGCCGAGTTCTGCACCACGGACGACCATGAGAGAGCGGCGCACACCTACGGCCGCAGCTTTCGCGACCGCATTCGCGGCTTCAACTGCCAGTTCCCAAACCCACCCGACGTTATCGCGTATCCGCGAACCGAAGAGGAAGTCATCCGGGTCCTGGACTGGTGCGCCAACTCCAACATCGTGGCGATACCCTACGGCGGCGGCAGTACCGTCGTAGCCGGCGTGGAGCCGCCGGACGTGGACAAAGTCTGCACGATAGACCTGAGCCGCCTGGATCAGATCCTGGAAATCGACAAGACCTCGCGGGCGGCAAGAATACAAGCCGGCGTGTTGGGGCCGGCGCTGGAAGCGCAGCTGCGGCCCCACGGCTTCACCCTGCGGCACTTTCCGCAGAGCTTTGAGTTTTCCTCCCTGGGCGGATGGATCGCCACTCGCAGCGGCGGGCACTACGCCACCAACCATACCCACATTGACGACTTTGTGGAATCGGTGCGGATGGTAACGCCGGCCGGCGTTTGGGAGTCCCGCCGCCTGCCGGGAAGCGGGGCCGGCCCGTCGCCGGACCGCATGGTCATCGGCAGCGAGGGTATCCTGGGCATCATCACCGAAGCCTGGATGCGCATACAGGCGCGGCCCCGTTATCGGGCGTCGGCCGGCGTGGTGTTCGACGATATGGGCGGGGCGTCCGAGGGGGCGCGGCTAATAGCCCAGGCTAAACAATGGCCGGCCAACTTAAGAATGTTGGATCCGGCGGAAGCGGAAGACTTCGCAGGGCTGAACGGCACGCAGGCGTTACTGATTGTCGGGTTTGAATCTGCTGAGCTGCCGCAGGGAGACAACATTCGGCAAGCTGCGGCAATAGCCCGGGATGCCGGAGGAACGATAAATGAGGATGACATCGTGATCGCCGACGCCGTTGAGAGGTCGGACGGCGCAGCCGGGCGACAGGGTGCGGTGGGCAGCTGGCGAAATTCGTTCATCAACGCGCCTTACGAGCGAAACGCGACCATTGGCTTTGGCGTCGTAGCCGAGACCTTGGAGACCTCCATTACTTGGGACCGGTGGCCGGCTATGGACGAGATGGTGCGCTCCGCCCTGGAAGACGCTTTGCAACGCACCTGCGGAGGCGGGCGGGTTTCTTGCCGGTTCACCCATGTGTACCCCGACGGGCCGGCGCCTTATTACACATTTGAAGGGTTGGGCCGGGTCGGCAGCGAGCTGGAAGCCCATGCCGAAATCAAGCAGGCCGCGTCGGACGCGGTGATGGCCGCCGGCGGTACAATCACCCACCACCATGCCGTGGGGCGCTCCCATCGACCCTGGTATGACGAACAGCGGCCGGACCCGTTCGCCGAAGCGTTGCGAGCGGTGAAACGCGTGGTGGACCCGCATGGTATCTTGAACCCGGGCGTTTTGATCGACCCCATCCAGAAGTGACGCCTGGCCGGGCCGGCATCGGTATTGGACCATCGCGCCTGTGGAGTGAGCAAACTATGGTAAGCAAACCCGTCGCAACCGGTTCGGATCCACCTTCGGAAATCGAGGATCCCAACATCCACTACCCGGATACGGACGGTGAACCATTGGCAGAAACTGAATTTCAGTTCAACCCGCTCACGGAAATGGTTCACGCTCTCCGGGTGCACTATGAAGACCGCCCGGATGTGTACGTGATTGGGGATATGTTTGTCTATTACCGGATGAACGTCGTCGAAGCCAATGTCGCGCCCGACGTATTCGTGGTTTTTGGCGTGGACAAACACACGCGCCGCTCTTACATGGTGTGGCGGGAAGGCAAAGCGCCTGACTTCGTAATGGAAATCGCATCTGCCGGCACGTATCACCGTGACATCGGCCAGAAGCGCGACATATACCGGGAGATTGGCGTGACGGAATATTGGCGGTTCGACCCACTCCGGGAGTGCTTCAACCCTCCACTGGCCGGTGAGCGGCTGGTGGACGGAGTCTACGAACCAATTCCCGTTTCCGAAGATGCCGATGGGATACTCCGAGGGTACAGCGCGCTCTTGGGACTGGACATTTGTGTCCGAGATGGTCAGCTGCGGTTTTACGACCCAATCAAACACAGTTGGCTGCTCAACTTGCCTGAAGCGGAAGCGGCGCGATGGCAGGCGGAAGCGGCACGGGCAGACGCGGAAGCGGCACGGGCAGACGCGGAAGCGGCAATGCAGGCCGCTGCAGACCGCAACCGGCTCCTGGAGGCCCTGCTGCGAGAGCATGGCATTTCCTCAGACCCTGAATAGCATCGGCCATTGGTCTTCAACCGGAGGGACACAAAATGCGCGGCGTAGTATTCACCGGAGACCGTGAAGTTGAAATTCGCACTTTGCCGGATCCCCACCCCGGACCGGGCGAAGTTGTCATCTCGATGAAGGCGTCCGGGTTGTGCGGCAGCGACCTCCGCCACTACCGGGCGCCGAAGGCGGAACGCGGCGAGCCGGCCAACTTGAAAGTCGCCGGGCACGAACCGTGCGGCGTTATCGCCGAAGTCGGTTCCAGCGTTACCGAAGTCGCCGTCGGCGACCGGGTGATGATGCACCACTACACCGGATGCCGAGCCTGCACCATGTGTCGGATCGGGTACACACAGATGTGCTTGAATGGTTCGGTGGTGTATGGCACCGGCGCCAACGGCGGGCACGAGGATTACCTGATCTGTCCGGCCTACACCTGCGTCAAGATGCCCGACGGACTGGACTTCGACGAAGGAGCGGCCTGCGCGTGTGGCACGGGTACCGCGTTCCATGCCCTGAAGCGTCTGAACCTCGCCGGCGACGATACCCTGGCTATTTTCGGCCAAGGGCCGGTGGGCGCCAGCGGGACGATGTTCGCCAAGGCCATGGGCGCGCGGGTAATCGCGGTGGACGTGGATGCCGAGCGGTTGCAACTGGCCCAACGGCTCGGAGCCGACGTGTGTATAGACGCGGCCACCCAGAATCCCGTGGAAGCCATCCGCGAACTGACGCACGGCGAAGGTTCGCCAGCCACACTGGATTGCACCGGGCGACCGGAAGCCCGCATCAACGCAGTGGATTCGGCGATGCTGTGGGGCCGGGTCTGCTTCGTTGGCGAGGGCAACACCACGACTTTCGACGTGAGTCCCCAGATCATTCACAAGCAGTTGACCATAGTAGGCTCGTGGACGTTTAGCCTGAACGGGCTGGCCGAAGTGGCCCGGTTCGTCGTGGACCGTCAGGTTCCGCTCAAAGAGTTGTTCACCCACCGGTTCACGCTGGACGATGCCGACGCCGCCTACAGACTGTTTGACGCCGGCGGGACCGGCAAGGTTTGCTTCACTTGGGATTAGCGCAAACCAGCCTGACCCCAATCAGAAGGAGGAACGCAGATGCGCGAATTGACCTGCTACGCCTGGGGCCGGCCGGGTGATTGGGAAGCCCTCTGCGTTGACTACGACATCCCGGCTCAGGGAACGAGTCTCAAGGAAGTCCGCCGTGAACTCGCCGACGCGGTCGAAACCTACCTCGATTATGTAGCTGACCTACCGGAAAATGAGCAGGCTATGTTTCTAAACCGCAAAGCTCCAGCAGTGCTGCGGATACGACTGGAGCTTCTGAGCCGGGCTTATACGATTTGGACGTTGTTAAGACGCCAGACTAATGATAATGAGCGCAATGTAACTGCGTTCATTATGACACCTTCATCGTGACTTATAGGCAGGTCCTCACCATTCTTGAACAGAATGGCTTCGCTTTCGAGCGCTACGGTAAGGGGTCGCATCGCGTATATCAGGCGCATCACAGTGGGCAACGCTGGTCAGTCATCCTGTCCTTTAGCCAGTTAGGTGAGGAAGTTAAGCCGGGCACCCTCAGTTCAATCATCCGGCAATCCGGACTGCCCAGAGCGGCCTTTCGCCATTAGCAGACGGCGAGTACATCGCCCCTAGGTCAACCTCGGCAGCACCTTTTTGTTGAATAGGCGCAGAGAGGCCGTCTGCATTTCGTCGGGCATCAGGTTGCCGTAGTTGATTTCGTAGATGAGCTGGTCCAGGCCCAGGGTCTCTTCCAACTCCGCCAGGCGTTCCGTTACGATATCAGGGGTGCCGTACACTACCTTGTCCCGCAACCAGTCGTCGTAGTCCATCCCCAGGATGCGGCGGCTTTGCTCCGCCCAGTCGCCCAGGGTGCCGACGTGTCCAGCGTAAGATCCGACACGCTCGCCCAACCTCGATATCGAGTTGATGGCTGATTCCTTGGGATTGCGGTACGCCAGTTCGGCGTCCTCATTGACGTAAATGGGCACCCGCAGACCTACCTTGCCATCGCCGGGATGTCCCGCTGCCTTCCAGGCTGCGCGGTATTCGGCCATGGCGCCCTCCAGTTCGGCCAGCGTAAACACCCTTGAAGGGTTAACGATGAGCGGATAGCCCATCGCGCCGATGATCGGGAAGCTCTCGGCGGACGTTACGCCCACGGTAATGGGAGGATGAGGCTGTTGGTAGGGCCGCGGGGTAACCGTCAGCTCGTCGCAGGAATAGTGTTCACCGTCGAAGGAAAAGGTCTCCTGCGTCCACGCCGCGACGACCACTTCGAGGAATTCGTCAAAGCGACTGCGACTTTCTTCGAAGGTTACGTTGAACCCCTCGTGGACATTGGGAAATGTGCCGCGGCCGACGCCCAGTTCGATGCGCCCGTCGCTGATGTGGTCCAGGGTAGCCATCTCCTCGGCGACGCGGATGGGGTGTCCCAGGGGCAGGCAATAAACGGCGGTACCGATACGCATATGGTTGGTCTTCGCGGCAATGGCCGTAGCGATCATCACCGGAGAGGCCAGCACCCGCTCCATGTTGAAGTGGTACTCGGCGAGCCAGACCGACGCGACGCCAAGGTCTTCCGCCTCTTGCACCAGGCGGAAAGACTGGGTAAAGGCGTCGTGATGGTCGCCGTCCAAGGGCCTGGGAAACTCCAGGAACAATCCGAACTCCATACCTGACCTCCTCTCTCAACCGGTGGGGTGGCGAGCGCAGTGTACTACACCTGTGACCCTTGTATCCGGCGCTCCTGGCCCTGCCATTCCTTGTCCCTCAGGATGTATTTTTGGATTTTGCCGGTGGCCGTTTTGGGCAACTCTCCGAACTCCACGCTCTTGGGCGCTTTGAAGTGTGCGATGCGGTCGCGGGTGAAATTGATGATCTCGTCTTCGGAGATCTCGCCACCGGCCCGGGGAACAACGAAAGCCTTGGGGACCTCGCCCCATCGTTGGTCGGGCACGCCCACGACGCAAACCTCCAGGACGCCGGGGTGTTCCATGATCACCTTTTCCACTTCCTGGCTGGAGATGTTTTCGCCGCCGGAAATGATGATGTCCTTGGAACGGTCTTGCAACTCGATGTAACCGTCGGGATGCCATACGGCCAGGTCGCCTGAGTGGAACCAACCGCCGCGAAACGCCTCAGCGGTGGCCTCGGGGTCCTTGTAGTAGCGTTTCATCACGGCATCGCCCTGCATCACGACTTCACCCATAGTCTCGGCGTCGCGAGGCACGTCGGTCATGTCCTCATCCACCACCCGCAGGCCGGAGCCGTACACTGTGAAAGGGACGCCCTGCCTGGCCTTCACGCGGGCCAGGTCTTCCGGGTTCATCGCATCCCATTCGGGTTGGCCGGCCGCGACGGTGCAGGGGCCGTAGGTCTCGGTGAGGCCGTACACGTGGATGATGTGCGCGCCCATGCCTTCTATGGTGCGTATGACCTGTGGAGCCGGCGGCGCGCCCGCGGTCATAATGGTCAGGCCCGAGAGGTCGGCGGAGGCGGCCTCGGGCGCGGCGTAGAGGCCGGTCAGCACGGTCGGGGCGGCGCAAAGGTGCGTCACCGTCTCCTCCCTGATGAGCCGATAGACTTCGGCGGGGTCAACCCGACGCAGGCAGACGTGGGCTCCACCCACCGCGGTCACCGCCCAGGGGAAGCACCAGCCGTTGGCGTGGAACATGGGCAGCGTCCATAGGTAGATGCTGCGCCAGTTCATGCCCATTTCCATGGCCTCGCCAAGAGCGTTCAGATACGCTCCCCGTGGCGTATATTCGACGCCCTTGGGCATACCGGTGGTGCCGGAGGTGTAGTTGATGGTCAGCGTGTCATTCTCTGTCGCCGGGCCGGGAAGCGTGTCCAACGGGTCAACGCCGGCGAGCCATTGCTCGTATTCCGGGCCGGGGATGTCTTCGGCCAGGGCAGTGGTGTCCCGCACCTGCACGTAGGTCTCAACGCCAGGACAGTCGTTACGGAGTTGCCGGACGGTATCGGCCAGTTCGGAGTCAAACACCAGCACCTTGGAACCGGAATGGTTGAGGATGTACGCAATCTCGCGGGGCGACAGACGGATGTTCAGTGCCACCAGAACCGCGCCAATGCCCATGGGGCCGAAGTTGGCCCCAAAGTTTGGGCAACAGCCACCCGGTCGCCGGGGCCGACACCGATCCAGCATGGAACTGGCTGGAAGGTTGGGCAACAGGAAGGCGGGCTGACTGCGGTCACCTACTCCGAACGACGCGGCAATACGTCCCAATGCCTGCTGCCATTCTGAACGCTAGCCGGGAAATTGTCCAGAACCGCGACGGATGCATCAGGGCTTGTGCAAAGTCCGAATTACACGGCAAGGCTTCGCTCCATTGGGCGGCATAGCGACGGCGTTGCTGTGGCACGTTGTTGACTCCCCGGCGCAGCAATAGGGCTAGGACCAGGTTGTTGATCGCCGCCATCATGCGTTGAGCGTGGCCCAGCCTCAGATGACACCAGTCCTCGTCT
Organism: Dehalococcoidia bacterium; assembly: GCA_965197635.1. GTDB lineage: Bacteria > Chloroflexota > Dehalococcoidia > Lucifugimonadales > UBA3495 > Bin87. The sequence continues at coordinate 328,727 of CBDANN010000005.1, read as the reverse complement.
CGTCACTTGTAGTGTCCCCGGATGCGCGGCGCGGCGGGGATAAACCGCGCGGCGACGGCGCTGCGCTCCAGGAACAGCAGCGGGCTGAGGTTCTGCACCGAGGCAGTGGCAGTTGTCATAATGGCTACTCCATGGCGTCGCCGCTGAACGACGCGGCAATACGTCCCAATGCCTGCCGCCATTCTGAACGCTAGCCGGGAAGATTGTCCAGAACCGCGACGGATGGCATGGTATGATTGGCCCAATCCACCTTGAGGCAGTGATCATGCAGACGGCGGTTTCAGTGGCTCCCGTAGTTGGTCGGGTAACCTACCTCGACCCAACCGGGATTGTACGGCAAGAAGCCAGTGGCTCCCGTAGCGGCTGGCGGCGCGGCTGGACGGTGTAGCAGGCAGAGTGGCCGGGCTGTTGGACAATGGCAACGACACCTCCAGCTTCTTTTTCGCCAACTTGGCCGAAGTGTTGGAGAACGAGTTCGGAGTGGAGCGAGTCGTGCTGCGTACCAAGTTCACCTCAACTCGACCGGCTGAATCTGACATCATCGCCGAGATGAGCTCGGAGGCTGATTTCCTCATATCCGGCGTGGCGCTTTGAGGCTCCTGCACGTCGGGCAGTGTGCTCGACGCTGTGAACTTCGAGGAGGTGAACAAGCCGGCTGCGGTAGTCGCCACCACCAGTTTCCTCCGGTTGGCCGGTTCCATAGCGGGCGCGAACAAATTGGCCGATCTGCCGCTGGTGACCTTACCTCATCCTCTGGGCAATCGCGAGCAGGCGGGCGAGCGCGCCCGGGCAGTGGCCGCCCAGATAGTGGCGGCAGTCACGCGAACCAGAGGCAGCCAACACGGATTATCTTAATCGCCCATGCTGACCCACGAACGAACTCGCCGCCTGACCGGCCTGGATACGGTCCAGGGCGCGCTGGACACCATTGAGACCTACTTTGAAAACGGCTGGACCGACGGGTTGCCCATCGTGCCGCCCACGGAGGCTGCGGTCGCCGATTTCGTGGCCGCGTCCGGCCGGGATGCCGGCGAAACGCTGGGGTTGATGCCACCCCGCATGGGGATGGTTGCCGTAGAAACGGTCGCGGTCAATGCGGTGATGGCCGGGTGCCGGCCGGAATATATGCCGGTCGTGCTGGCGGCGGTGGAAGCGGCGCTGGACGAGCGGTTTGATATGCGGGGCCTGCAGGCCACCAGCGACCCGGCAGCGCCCCTGATAATCGTCAGCGGGCCAGTTGTGGAACAGGTCGGCGTCAACCATGGCATCGGGCTATTCGGCCACGGCAGTCGGGCCAACGCCACCATAGGGCGCGCGCTGCGCCTGCTGATGATCAACCTGGGCGACGGCCGGCCGGACACCGGAGACAAGTCAACGCTGGGTTCGCCGGCCAAATATTCCTACTGTATCGGAGCCGACGTCGAGACGCCCTGGACGCCCATTCACACCGATTTTGGCTACGCTGCCGGCGAAAGCTGCGTTACTGTGTTCGCCGCAGACGCGCCCCGCGGCAACAGTCCGGCCGGCTCAGGCAGCATGGAGTTCGCCCTCTGGATCCTGGCCGACTCGCTGTGCAACCTGAACCACAACATGATCCACGGCGGGCATCTGCTGGCGGTGGTCAGCCCCCTCATCGCCCACGGTTTGCACTCTGAGGGTTGGACCAAACGGGACGTGCAACTCTATCTGTACGAACGCGCCCGCATCCCCGTCGAGCGGGTGCGTCGGTACAAGGAATTGCGCTACGGCCGCAACGTAGAGGCCGGCGACCTCTATTTCTGGCCCAAATGGCTGGACACGGAAGGCCCCGAAACCATGCTGCCGGTAGTCCGCGATCCCGACAACATAATGATCGTCGTCGCCGGCGACCCGGCCCGCTCCCGCTCCGCCTACTGCCCGCCGCGGCCCTACAACCGTCCCGTGTCCAAACCTGTTAGGTGGCCAGATTAATCTCGTGTGGTTTTAAATTAGAGGTGCAAATGATGACCGCAAGCGAAACGAGTTTATTTGCGCAAGTCATTCCGATGTTCGGACAATCCGAACGCGCGGCCACCGAAGCGCTCAAATACATCTTGGAGCGGTCTCAACCTGCTCGACGATCCCTTGAAAACGCGCTGCTCGCCGCTGGAGTGGAGGTTGGCGAGATCGCCCGGTTCCAATCTGAGCCAGTCGGCGACTATAGAGAACGCGTTGACTTGGTTGGTTACGATCAGGACGACACGGAACGCGTTCTTATTGAGGCAAAATTTTGGGCTGGCCTTACCAACAATCAACCCAACACGTATCTTGAGCGGCTACACAAAGACCTCCCGTCGGTGCTGATCTTTGTCGCGCCTGAAGCGCGCGTGGAAACACTTTGGCCAGAAATTCTCCGTCTCGCAGACAAGAAACATAACGTTAAGCGCGTGAGATCCACCAGCGATATCCGGACGGCTCTAGTCGATCAAGGGCCGAGTCGGTTGATGATCACAAGCTGGAGAAACCTGCTCAACCGTATAGGGTCTGACCTGGAACAGCCCTCGTTGCATGAGGATCTTCGGCAACTAATGAGCCTTGTCAACCAGCAGGACACTCATGAATTCGTCCCTTTCGGGAACGGAGAATTAGGCCCAAACTTGGCCCGACGGATATACGATATAGGTCGTCTAGTCGACGCGGTAATCGAAAAAGCGGCGGAAGAGGAAGTTTTCATCGAGCAAAATAGGCGTGGTATCAGCGGTCGGAGAGGAATTTACGGTCGTTGGCTATCTTTCAGTGAAAACATAGGTGTATGGTTTGGGATGTATTGGCAACCCTGGGCCAAACGCAGGGATACTCCGTTATGGCTTGAAATAAACAGCGTATCAGGGATCGGAGATGCAGAACTGCGCCGCCGTTTGAAACCGCTCAAACGCGGGGATTCTACCGCTGGACTGTATGAGGCGAACGACGGTTACGATGACGGCCACTGGTACATTCCAATAGACGTGCCTGTTGGTCGAGAATTCGACCCTGCTGTTGACGAGATCGTTCAACGCTTGAGGCGAATCAGAAACCTCATCTTCGCGGAGGACGACAAATGACCCAACAACCCCGCGATTTCATCGGCTATGGCCCCAACCCGCCGGCCGTCCAATGGCCCAACAACGCCCGCATCGCCATCTCCGTGGTGGTGAACTACGAGGAGGGCAGCGAGGCGTCCCTGCTGGACGGCGACGCCTACCACGAATCCAACAATGAAGTGCCGTCGCCGGTGCCGGCCGGGCAGCGGGATTTGTTCAACGAGTCGTTCTTTGAGTACGGCAGCCGCGTCGGCGTCTGGCGCATCTTGAACCTGCTGGATCAGCACAGCGTGAAAAGCACGTTTTTCTGCTGCGCGGTGGCCATGGAGCGCAATCAGGAAGTCGCTCGCGCCGTGGTGGAGCGCGGGCACGAAGTTTGCGGCCACGGCTATCGCTGGGAGGAATACCACAACAAGACGCGGGAAGAGGAGGCTGAGGCCATCCGGATGACGGTGGAATCTCTGACCGCTACCACCGGGATCCGGCCCCTCGGCTGGTTCACTCGCTACGGCCCCAGCGTCAACACGCGGGAACTGGTGGTGAACGAAGGCGGCTTCATCTACGACAGCGGCGTTTTCAACGACGACCTGCCCTATTACACCGCTGTCGGAGGGCAGCCCTGGCTGGTGCTGCCGTACAGTTTCGAGACCAACGACGCCCGGTTCTGGCGGGGTGGCCTGAACAGCGTGGGCGATTTCTACGAATATATGAAAGATACCTTCGACGTGCTGTACGAAGAAGGCCGAACGCACCCCAAGATGATGTCCGTTGGCCTCCACTGCCGCATCGCCGGCCGGCCGGCGCGTTCGCGGGCGTTGGACCGTTTCCTGCGGTACGCCCGCAGCCACCCCGGGGTGTGGTTTGCCCGCCGCGACGAAATCGCCCGTTGGTGGTTGGAACAATATCCACCCGGGTCCTTGCAATAGCCAAAAGGGGCGGGTTTAGCGCCCGCCCCAGGCGTGATGGGTTCCGCTTTGCCGAAAGGCGGGTCACCACTCGTTCAGCCGAAGGACATTGAACACCGCTCCCTCGGCGTCTCGCAGGACTGCGAAACGGGCGAAATCGGCGATGTCGCGAGGTTCTACCATCACGCCACCGCCCAGTTCGCTGGTTTGGGCCGCCGTGGCGTCGACGTCGTTGACACCGAAATACACGCCCCAGTTGGGCGGAACCGGCCCCCAGTCTTCACCAATCTGGATGATGCCCGCGGTCTGTACACCGTCAACTTTGACCAAAGTGTAGGGGAAATCGGTGTTTGGGTCTGGTCCGGCTTCCGCCTGCAGCACATGGGAGTAAAACGCTGCGGCCGATGCCGCGTCGGTGGTGGCTAGCTCGAACCAGCATAGCGCTCCCGGCTCGTGCATCTTTCCGGCTCCGGGGTGTTTCAAGGGGTACCACAGCCTGAGGAACGCCCCCTCTTTGTCCTGGATGATGGCCATCCGGCCCACGTCCATTACGTCGAACGGTTCCATAACGATGGTCCCGCCGGCGGCGCGTGCCCGTGCCACCGCGGCCGCAAGGTCATCAACCGTAACGTAAACGCTCCAATGGGGAGGCAGGTTTTCCTGTCCCGGCCCCGGCTCTGCGGAGGCGCAGACGGGAACACCCTGGTGGGAAAACATTGTGTAAACCACACCAGGCCCGGCCGGGTGATCGTCGCAGGTCCAACCGAACAGCTTGGCGTAGAAATCTTTGGCGACCTGTCCGTCTTTGCACAGCAGGTCAGCCCACGAGGGAGAGCCGGAAGGATAGTCGGTTATCTCGGGCATATTGAAGCCTCCGCGATTTGATATTCGCTACCAGCATAGCAGGCGGCCAGCGCCACCGTCCCCGTCGAACCGTCACCTATTGCCCGGATCGACGAGCTCCGTTGCGACCCTACTGTGGAAGCGTAAAAGAACCGGGGCGAACGATGTTCGCCCCTGCCGATTTTGGGTATTGGCAAGCTCCGACATCAATCGTCCGCCGGCACCGCAGCTTCCACCTTAACATCCTTGAATGCAGGCATTACCTCTTCGGCGAACCACTGCAGTTGTTCCAGGATCATTCCCTGCGGAGTGCCGACGGGCTGCCCAACCTGGATGCGCCGCAAGCCCGGATACCTCTCTTCGACGCCCTTCAACTGCTCGATGATGCGTTCCGGCGGGCCGGCCAGCACGCTGCCATTCTCAATGGCGTCCTGAATGATGGGAAGACCGGCGTTGGGCGCAACGCGCGGGTTGCTGATGTCGAGTATCTGCTGCTCGGTGAGTCCCCGGGTCAGGCGGAGCGGGCCGAACATCTTGAGGTTTTCCTCGTAGTACTTTCCGGCGATGCGGGCGGCGTCTTCCACGGTCGGCGCAATCTGGAAGTGGAAGCCCACCGCCAGGTCCTCTCCCAGTTCAGCGTCAGCTTTGCCGTTGCGCCTTAAAGCGTCCCGGTAGCCGTGCATGATCCCGTCCATGGCGCCGCCCTCGGAAGAGCCGCCGCCGATGACGCCCTTAATGCCCATTTTCGCCATGAACTCCAGCGCCCGGCCAGTGCCACCCTGGATTGGCTGCCAGCATTCGACCGGAAGGGTCTTGGGGCGCGGCACCAGCGTGATGTCTTCCAGTTCATAGCCGCGATAGGGTACCTGCGGCGGGAAATCGTAATGCTTGCCGTGGTGAGCGAAGGAACGCTCGTGGAAGGCTTTGAAGATGACTTCCACCTGCTCCTCGAAAAGCTCCCGGTTGGACGGCTGGTCCATCAGCGGGGAGCCGAAGGACTCAACCTCGCGGGTATGGTAGCCCCGGCCAACGCCGAAAATCACCCGCCCGTTGGTGAGCCAGTCCGCCATGGCGAAGTCCTCGGCGAGCCGGAGGGGATGCCACATTGGAGCGATGTTGAACCCGCAGCCGAACCGGAGTCGCTCGGTCACGTGGGCCAGATGCACGATGAACATCAACAGGTTGGGGATGCACTCGTATCCTTCCGGCTGGAAGTGGTGCTCGGCCATCCAGAATGTATCGTAGCCATGCTTATCCAGGGTTTGCGCGATGGCGACACCCTTGTCAAAGGCGGTGGCCAGGTATTCGTCCGAGAAGGAACGGTCGTTGACTGCGGTGCCGGCGTAGCCAACGTCTTCCATGTCCACGTGGCCGGCGTACAGGCTGTCAAAGGTAGTAATCATCAAAGGCCTCCGGTGGTTATGGCGGGAATTGCGCCGAAGCAGGTTCGCCAGTATCGGGAACCGCACGATACCGTCATTGTAGGATAACCAAGGCGACCATTCAACTCAACCGCCGAACACCTTGAAACTCCGACCGAGGTCTGGCAAGATAGTGCTACCATGAAAATCGGCGCTTTTGAACTACAGGAACCACTCCCCGAGCTGCGCGACCCCCACGTATTCGCCATGATCCGGCCGTGGGTGGATGTGGGCAGCGTTGGAACCCTGACGCTGAACCGGCTGGAACGGTATCTTGGTTCCAAGGAACTGGGCCGTCTCAATCGGCCCGGAGAGTTTTTTGACTTCACCCGCTATCGGCCCAGCATGAGGCTGGTGGACAACGAACGGCGGGTCCGTATCCCCAACAGCATCATCCGGTACGCCACCACGGAGAACGGGCCGGATTACCTCTTTTTCCATCTGCGCGAACCCCATGCCAACAGCGAGACCTACACCGAATCCATCCTACAGGTGGTCGAGGAATTCAAGGTCAAGCGTTATTGCCGCCTTGGCGCGATGTACGACGCGGTGCCGCACACGCGGCCCTTGCTGGTTACCGGCTCGTTGGGTTCCGTGACCCAACTCAGATCCGTGCCCAACCTGAAACTTCGAGGCAGCACTTACCAAGGTCCGACGACGATCATGAATTTGGTCTCCGACGGCATCGAACGGATGGAGATTGAGGCGATAAATTTCATGGTCCACCTGCCCCAGTACGTGCAGTTGGATGAAGACTACAACGGCACCGCCCGGATGATTGAAGTGCTCTCGTCCGTGTATTCGGAGATTCCGGCGGACTTGGCTCCAACCCGTCGCGGCCAACGACAATATCGGGAACTGAACTCGGCCGTGGAACGCAACTCGGATTTGCAGAATCTCATCAAGCAGATGGAGGACTATTACGACTCCAACGAATCCGAGGCCGGCGCTGCCGATGAGAGCGAGGAAGACGTGGAAGCCGTCTCCCTGTCGCCCGAAATCGAGCAATTCTTGAGTGAACTTGGCGAGGAGTTCGGGCAGCGCGAGGACTAGGTTGCGCGCGCAATAGGCAATGAAAAGCCGGGTCGGTTGACCCGGCTTTCGCTTAACACCCGATACCCAAATGGTGGCGACGGATGGATTCGAACCAACGACCTAGCGCTTATGAAGCGCCCGCTCTGCCACTGAGCTACGTCGCCCACCGCGCGACCACGACCAGACGTCGCAGTTGCCGCGCCCACAAACATGGTAAGGCCCGGTCATCCGGGTTGTCAATCGTACCGTGACACCGAGGAACGGGCCGAACGCTGAGGCGACGCTTGCCGCGGCCGTAGCTAGGCTGGAGGCCATCGTCGCCGATTTGTGCCGGCAACTTGAACCGTTCCCGGCTTTTCTGGGAATGGTAACGATCCAGGCGATTGAGTTGGAGCCCGCGCCGGCGCCCAGGCAGGACCTGGGTTGCGTGGTGGTGACGCCGGATGGAACCATCGCCGAGCTGGACATCGCGGCGATCCCCGGAGTGGTCGGCGTGTTGGAGGTGGACCAGGTGGAGGAATTCAAGCCGCTGGACGCGACCACCGAGGAATATCTGGTGTACCTGACGGAAGCGATCCGGGCCCTGTTTGCCGAACTAAGCCGGCGGACAAACTAAGCGTCGGTCAGGTCAACGTCGCCGGATTGGCCGCCGGTTTTGCGGAGTAGGCGGACCCCGTCAATCCGTACCGCCCGGTCAACGGCCTTGCACATGTCGTACACCGTGAGAGCGGCCACGGTCACCGCGGTCAGCGCCTCCATCTCCACTCCGGTTTTCCCCGAAGTGGTGGCGGTGGCGGTAACGCACACCCGGCTTTCCGCTTCCTCCAACGTCAACTCCACGTCAACCTTGTTCAGAGGCAGCGGGTGGCAGAGAGGGATCAACTCGGCGGTGCGCTTGGCTCCCATGATGCCCGCCAGTTGGGCTATGGTCAGCACGTCGCCCTTTTTCATCAGTCCGTCGCGAATCAGTTCCAAGGTTTCCGGCTGCATCACCACATAGCCGCCGGCCTGGGCCATGCGGTCGGTTACGGGCTTCCAGCCCACGTCAACCATACGGGCGCTGCCGTCTTCGGCCAAATGGGTCAGGCGATCAGAGGGTTTGCTTGCGTTTTCGGTGGTCATCAATTTTCCCTATCCGCCGATTTGGTACATTTCCACCTTGCGGCGGCCAGCGGTTTCGGCGGCGGTGATCTCGGTGCGCTCTTCCGAATACCGGTCTCGCCGAACTTTCCACACGCCGGAGATGATAGCGTTCAACTCGTCGGCGGTCGCGCCGTCGCGCATGGGTCCGCGCAGATCCACTCCATCCGTGGCGAACAGACAGGTGTAGAGCTTGCCGTCGGTTGAGAGGCGCGCACGGGTGCAGTCGGCGCAGAAGGGCTGCGTTACGGAGGCAATGACCCCGATTTCGCCGTCTCCGTCTTGGTAACGCCAGCGGGACGCCACTTCGCCGACGTAATTGGCTTCCGCCGGTTCAAGGGGCAGTTCCGCGCCAATCAGGGCCACGATTTCAGAGGCGGACACCACCTCGTCCAGCTTCCAGCCGTTGCGATTGCCCACGTCCATGTATTCAATGAAACGGACGATGTGGCCGGTTCCCTTGAACTGGCGTGCGAGGTCAACGATGGTGTGATCGTTGACGCCTTTCTGCACCACGGCGTTGATTTTGATGGGAGACAGGCCGGCTTCGGCGGCGCGCTTGATGCCGTCTAGTACCCTCCGAGTGCCGAACCCCCGCCCGTTCATGCGCTTGAACACCTCGTCATCCAGCGAATCGAGGCTGACCGTGATGCGCTGCAATCCGGCATCGGCCAGTTGCTGCGCCTGTTGGCTGAGCAAATAACCGTTGGTCGTCAACGTGATGTCTTCAGCGCCGGCAATACCGGCCAACTGGCCTATCAGGGTGGGCAGGTCAACGCGCAGCAGCGGCTCGCCGCCGGTGATGCGCAGTTTGTTCACGCCTTGGGCCACGAAGAGCCCGGCCAGACTGGTGATTTCCTCAAACGTCAGTAGCTCGTCTTTCGGCAGGAACTGGTACGCCTCGCCGAATATCTCTGCCGGCATACAGTAAGGACAGCGAAAATTGCAGCGGTCAGTGACCGAGATGCGCAAGTCCCGTAACGGGCGACCAAATAAATCCGTAATCATAATGGCAACGCTGGGGCGGCTGGATCATGGATGAGATTCCGCAGAACGGCCTGCGCTTTGCGAGCCGCGTCGGCCCGGTGACTGACGCTGTTTTTCGCCTCCAGGGGCAATTCCGCGATGGTTTTGCCGTAAGAGGGCAGATGAAAAACCGGGTCATACCCGAAGCCATGTTCTCCCGCCGGCTCGTATTGTATCACTCCGGCAATCGAGCCGACGACCGTGGCGGCGATTTCGCCATCCGGAGCCGCGATGGCAGTGAAACATCTAAACCGGGCGATGCGCCGTGCCCAGGGAATTCCGTCCAAATTTTGCAGCAACAACGCGACCCGTTCCTCGTCCGACCCACACGCATCGCCACCGTAACGCGCGGAATAGACGCCCGGCGCGCCGCCCAGCGCGTGTACTTCCAATCCGGAATCGTCCGAAATGGTCAGGCAACCCGATGACCGGGCGTATTCACTGGCCTTCAGCATTGCGTTGGCTCGGAAGGTGTCCCCGGTTTCCTCCACTTCCTCAGCCACGCCGGCGTCGTCGAGCGAAATCAACATTCCGGGCCATCCGGCCAGGAGTTGCCGATACTCGCGCATTTTGCCAGGATTGCGAGTGGCCACCAGGAGGGTCGGGGCCGGCATAAGCTAAATCACCCCGTTGGCGGCCAAATCGCCGAGTTCTCGGTCGTCCAAGCCAAGCCAACTGCCATAGACGGGGCCGTTGTGCTCGCCTACCGTCGGTCCCATGTGCCGGAGTTCGCCGGGTGTGTCGCTGAATTTGGGCACTAAGCCGATCATTTTCGTGCTGCCCAGCTCAGGGTCTTCGATCTCCACGATGTCATCGCGGGCTTGGTAGTGCGGGTCGGCCACGATATCGGCGCTGTTGTACACCGGTCCGACCACACCGCCGGCTGGGATCAGTTCGTCCATAATCGCGTCGGTTCCACGCCTCGACAGCCATTCCTGAAGAACCTCGTTCAGGGCGTCCTTGTGTTCCAGTCTAGCGGCATTGTTGGCGAAACGCGGGTCGCCCAGCAGTTCATCCAAGCCCATCGCCCGCGCCAATCCCTCCCAGGTGTTCTGGGACGTGGCGGAAAGGCCCAGCCAACGTTCATCGCCGGTGCGGAAAAGGCTGCGCGGCGCGGCGTCGGGAAAGTCGTTGCCCACACGCTCGCGGATTTCCCCCAGCCGGTCGTAGATGGTGAGGTGCGGGATGCACAGCCGGAACAGCGGTTCAAAGAGGCTCAGGTCAACCACTTGTCCGTTTCCCGGCCGGCCGTCGCGACGGTCGGCGTCTCTCCGGTAAATCGCCATCATCCCGGCCATGGCTCCGAACACGCCGGCGATCTCGTCGGCCAACGGAACCGGAGGCAGGTTTGGGGGAGTATCGGGAAATCCTGTCATCCCGATGTACCCGCTCATGCACTCTGCGATAGTGCCGAAACCGGGGCGGTCTTTATACGGCCCGGTCTGCCCAAAGCCGGAGAACCGCAACATCACCAACCCCGGGTTAACGTCAGCATCGTGCAGGTCGGCGGGCCCCAATCCCCAGCGTTCCAAGGTACCCGGACGGAATCCCTCGATCAAAACGTCGGCTTGGCGGGCCAGGTCCTTGAGCAACGTCTGGCCTCGCCCGTCGGCCATGTTCAGTGTAATGGACTGCTTGTTGCGCGAGTGGACTTTCCACCACAGCGAAACGCCGTTGTAGAAAGGGCCCCAGTTCCGCAGCGGGTCGCCGGAACCCGGCCTTTCTACCTTCACCACCTCGGCACCGAAATCCGCCATGAGCGACGATGCCGTCCCTCCGGCCACGATGATCGATAGGTCGAGGACTCGCAGGCCGGCCAACGGGCCGGAGCTGTCGTTAGCGCTATTAACCAAGAGTGTCCCCTTGCGTCAATCAAGTATTTGGGTTCGTGATGGGATATTACGACCCGCGCCCGCAACGGTCAAACAAGCTGAGCGCAGCGTCTAATACGTCACTAGGGTGTTCCATCGGCAGGAAATGGCTGCCTTTGCCCATGGGTCTGACCTCCGAACCCGCGACCAGCTTGCGAAAATTCCGTACTCCTTCGTCGTCGGGCCGTTGGCAGCCCGGGTAATCGGCCAGCAGCAAAAGCCAGTCGCCGGCCAGCCCGGTCAAATAATCCTTCACCCGCAGGTCATCGCGCATCCCGTAAAACGTCGCTTCCGTTTCCGGGTGGCATTTCAGCTCAGCCCGTCCGTCGGGCAGCAGCCGGGTCCCGCAGTTGATGAACTCTCGGAACGGTTCGTCATGCCAATCTTTGAAGGCGGCGCGAGTTCGATACGCGTCGAACATGGCTTCGCGGGTTTCCCACACCGGTCGTTTCATGCGGGTGCGTTCGGCGCGGCGGTTGAGGTCCTGGGTAGGAGCGGTTGGCGCGTCGTTGCTCACGCGGGTTTCCACCAGAACCACCGGTCCGAAACGGTCCGGCATCAGGTCGGCGGCGATGATGGTGGCCAATCCTCCCGAGGAATGCCCGATCACCCGGGGCCGGTCCAGGTCCATGGCGTCGACTATGGCTGCCAGGTCTGCCCCGGCATATTCGAATCGGTATCCCTTGTCTGATTTATCAGTGTCCCCGTGCCCGCGTTGGTCGAAAACCAGCACCCGATATTGGAGCGCCAAACAGCGGGCGATCGGTTTCCACGGCCAGGCGCAAAGGCCGGTGGCGCGCAGCATCAACAACGGTGGGTTTGCGGGATCTCCCCACTCCAGGTAGCGGTGGCGAATGCCGTTGGCGCGGATATAACGGCTGGTCCAATCGTCGCATTTGTGATTAGCCTGGGGGGACATAGGCGCCTTCAGTTGGTGTTTTGCAGAATGGACAACAACCGCCCGGAATGAAACTTGCGGCGGTGTGTCAACAGCGAAGCATATGGCTATAATAGCGCAACTCGGTGAATCTGAGGGCAGAGATATGGTTGCACAAAGTTCTCACCCGGGCGATGGTCTCGGAGATTTACATCAGGATGGAGCGGGAATCAATCCCGCATGGGCAAGCGAAGCTCCTCTCAAACTGGTGGCGTCTGTACTGGACACCATGCCGGACCGTACGGGCAAAGTTCGTGACATCAGGGAGGCATTGGAAGCCCAAGTAGTGCTTAATCCCAAGTGGGACACATGGTGGACAAAGCGGGTACGCCCGGCGCTGATTGATTCTGAGCACTTCAAGGCCGGCAAAAACAACTCTTTCATCCTGCTCCGTGATGTTGAGGACGTTCCGGCTGAACCGCTACAGGCGGTCTGCGGTAGCGAAAAAGCGAAGACGCCAAAAAAAGAACGTGCTAGAAAGGAAAAAGCACCCTCAAAGTTGGAACTGGAATGGTTGGAGTGGTTCCAAAGCGAGGCAGCGGGACTGCCGCCAACTCGCGGACGGACCAAGGAGGCAGTCAACGCCCTGGATAAATGCGATGCTGGAGCTGTGGGTCGGGCCCTGCATCGGATGACGGAAAGTCGCTATGTATTGGACAGTACCAAGCAGGCGGCCGGGGCTTGGGCAAAGTTGGTTAGTCAGGCAGCTACACGCTGGCGCGCCGATGTGGAAGCCTACGCTGACGATGATTTGGCCGAGTCGACGGGTCATGCTTTGGCGCGCTTGGTTGAAGTCGCCAATTTTCCGCAAGATGCAGGACGCTGGCTCCGCCAGGCCGGTGGGCTGCCCGATGGTCAACCGGAACCTTGGCGGAACGCATTCGCAGCCGGGATATGGAAAGCAGTGGGCAGTTCCAGCGACGGCGCCAGGGACTGGTTCCGGTCATCTTTCCATCGGTCGGCTTACGAAGACCGCGTTGCCATCGCGCGGGAGATTTCCCTGGCCGCTTTCGTCTCGTCCTGTTCAGCCATCCAGCACGTTCAGGTGGACCGTCTCCTGGATTTCCTGTCAATCAAGGATGAGTCTGAATTTATCCATGAGCTCATCGTCCGGTCGGCATCTGGCAAAGCGCCCAAACAGAGCGTACTGGATTACGTTGACCGCAAGAGCCAGTCGATAATCCCCCCGGGTCCCGTCGAAAGGCTGAGCCCTTTGGTACTCGCAACCCTACTGCTGACCGACGGCCAGGGGGCGGTAGTTGACCGGGCGTCGCAACAAATTGGTGAGGCCCTTGAAGGTTCATCACTTGCTGGCACTTCGGTCTGGTCCGGACTAATGGCCGGGGGGTGGCAACGCATTGCCGACTTGCGCGAACAACAAGCGACGGAATTGGAGAGACAACGACTGTCCTATGAGAGCAAGCTCGAAGAACTTCGCCGCGAAGAAGAGCGTCTGAATGATACAGTGCAGAGACTCCGCGCCGAAATCGCAGCCGGGCGCGAGGTCGCCCGAATGGATATACTCCAGGATATCCTGACGGTGATTACCGAAACCCTGCAATCCCTGCGCCACCGTCAGGAGAGTCCGGAGCAAATGCTGCGCCGGGTTGAAGCAAACCTTACCCTGGCGCTGCGCTCCGGCGGAGCCGAGGAGTTCGGCACGATTGACGACACCGTGCCTTATGACCCCATACAGCATCAGGCCGAGCAATATGTTCCGAGCGGCTCATCGGTGCGGATTGTCGTCCCAGGAGCCCTGCTCCCCGGCAAACTGGCCGGCGACCGCGTGTTGCTCAAGGCCGGCGTGGTATTCCCTGCGGGGGTTAAATGATGCAAGTAGTCGGCGTGGATTTTGGCACTACCAACGTGCGTATCGCCACTTGGGACCCTGATGGGGCGCTAACGCCCCGGCCGCTGGTGATTGGACAGGGTGGCGAATCGACAATGCCGGCGGTAATCGCCTTCCAGCGGCAAGCCGGCGGAGTTAACTCGATTGTAGGTGAAGCTGCCGACGACTTGGCGGATGACGATGATACCGTTGTGGTGCGCAACATCAAGCGGTGGGCGTTGGCCAGCGATCCCTTCGTCAAATGGCATCTGGACACATATCAAACTCCATATCCCGAATGGTGGAACCCGGATACCCGCTGTGTCAAAGCGTTTGGGGAAGAGTTCTTGGTGTGGCAAGTGATACGACAGATTCTGGCTGAGGCATTTCAGCGCGCCGGGTTACAAGGTGAGTTCGAATGGCGGGCCGGCTGCCCGGTGCAAGCCGATTTGGAATATCGCTCCGAGCTGGCGGCGGCGCTGGCTGAGTTTGGCGGCGAAAACAAGGTTTCTGCGGTTGTTGAGGAGCCGATCCTATTCCTGGCGCTGGCTCACCAGCTGGGGAGGCTCCAGCCCGGTTCGTACCTGGTCTATGACTTGGGCGGCGGGTCGTGTGACTGCGCCCTGGCTGAGGTGGAAACCGACGGGCATATGACGGTTTACGCTTCCAGCGGCGACCCGCTGTTGGGAGGTTCTACCATAGACCAACTGCTGACGGAGCGGCTGGATTACCATGGGTCGCCGCGCCTGCTGCGTCTGTCCAAAGAGCAACTCGCCCCGTCCCGACCGGAACAGGCGGTGGAAGACATCCTGCTCACCTGGTCAGACCTGGAAGGCGTGCTGAAACAATCTCAGTTCATTGACCGGACACGGGCGGCGATGCGCGAAGCGTATATCAGCGCAAAGGTGATCTGGAAATGGGATGAGCAGGCGCCTACTCTCGGAGGCAGTAGTATCCCCTCGCTGAGATTAGGGGACATGGCTGCCGCTTTCGCTGGAGATCTGGATGGAATCATCCTGTTCGGAGGCCCCACCAAATCGCCGTTCTTCCGCGACGGGTTGGCGGAGATGTTCGGGGCTGAAAAGATTATTGCCGCCGAAAGCCTGATACCCGCCGAAATCCCCGACCCGGAACTGACCGGCCTGAGCATGGGCGCTTGCTACGCTTTCTCCGAAAGTCGCGCTCCATTGTACATCCGGCGTTTGCCAGCCCGGATAACCCTGCGCAACACTCGGACCGGGGACAGCGTGGCATACGAACCGTACCAGCATTTTGTGCGTAACTTCAGCCCGGCTCGCTCCTTCGTATCGGCCCCTTTGCAGCAGGCGGACGCTCGCGCAAGGTTCGAACTGATCATTGCCAACCCGGACGGTGTGGTCGTCCAAACCAAGCGTGTTGATCTTGCCAATTCCGCCACCATACGCTCTCCGCGACTTTTCATTGACACCCTTGGGCGTATCGGTGTTGACAACAATGGCTCCCGGTCGTTAGAAATTGACACTCCGCTTTGGCAGACCCAGCGGCAGCGCGAGGTTCTTCAGTCGGCCATCGAGACAAGGACGCAGGCTGAACAAGCCAAACGGGGAAGAGCCACCAGGATGTTCACCGACAACCTCTTTGGCTATGAGTTGGTGAGCGGCTGAATAGCGGTTGTGCTATAATGCCGCCGCCCAAATAGCCAGATGTTTCCAGAACATTGACTGGGTGAGCCGGTACCATGCTTGAAGACTACTTCGGTCAATACGGCCTGATTGCGATCTTTCTTGCGGTGTCCGTCGTGGTGCCCTGCAGCATGCTGCTGGCCTCCTACGGACTGTCAAAATTCGGCATTCGGCCGGCGCGACCCGACCCGGTGAAGCACGATACCTACGAGTGCGGTGTGCAGACCATCGGCGGGACTTGGAACCGCTTTCAGTTCCGTTACTATATGTTCGCCATCCTGTTCGTGGTCTTCGACGTGGAGGTGGTCTTCCTGTACCCGTGGGCGACCAAGTTCCTGACCTTGGAGCTGTTCGCGTTGATTGAGATGGCGGTGTTCGTCGGGATCCTGCTTTTGGCGTGGGCGTACGCCTGGCGCAAGCGGGATCTGGAGTGGCAAGGATAGTCGATATGGTGGAACCTACCCATTTTACCCTCCCGTCCACCGGCGGGCCGCTGCACAACCGGACGTGGGACATAGACCGTTCGGAAGGTCAGGTGGTCAACGACCTGATCGCGGCGTCTCAATCGCCCATCGAGATACCGGCCATTGAGGTGCCGGACGACCTGAAGCGCAACCTGATGGTCACGTCCGTGGACGCTTTGGTCAATTGGAGCCGCAAATCGGCGCTATGGCCGGTGTCCTTCGGGCTGGCCTGCTGCGCTTTCGAGATGATGGCGACGGCCATGGGGCGGTTCGACATTTCCCGTTTTGGTATGGAAGTCTTCCGTGCTTCGCCCCGGCAAGCCGACCTGATGATCGTAGCGGGAACCGTGACTTGGAAGATGGCGCCGCCCATCAAGCGTATCTACGAACAGATGGCGGAACCGCGTTGGGTGATAGCCATGGGCGTTTGTGCCACCAGCGGCGGCCCCTATTTCGGTTCGTACAGCGTCGTTCCCGGCGTGGATCACATTGTGCCGGTGGACGTGTACGTGCCGGGCTGCCCTCCGCGTCCGGATGCGCTGCTCTACGGCATCATGCAGTTGCACGAGAAAATCAAGAAATACCGCAATTTGGGCAAGGAGAGCTTCAAGCCGTGATGCTCGCAGCCTTGTCCGGCGAAACCTTGGCGCAGCGCTTGCAGCAAGCCGCGCCGGGAGCCGTCGTTAGCTGGGACGATGCCGCCGTGTGGGTGGAGCCGTTATCTTTGGCATCCGTCGCAAACGCGCTGCACGACGACCCGGAACTGGACTTCAGGTATCTCAACGCCATCAGCGCGATCGACTTCATCGAGCATTTTGAGCTGGTGTATCACCTGACCTCGATGAGCAAGCAACATACCGGAGTGGTCCGCAGCAGGGTCTATGGGCGCGAGGAACCGGCCGCTGCGTCGGTGGTGGGGGTTTGGAAGGGCGCCGATTTCCAGGAGCGCGAGATCTGGGATCTGATGGGTGTCCGCTTCACTGGTCACCCCAACATGAAGCGCATAATGTTATGGGAAGGCTTCGACGGCCATCCCCTTCGTAAGGACTTTCTGTAGGCGCGTCGCCACGCCGTAGCCCGAGCCATTTGCCTGATGACGATTCGCACCGAGCCAATGACGGTCAACGTGGGGCCGCAGCACCCCAGCACGCACGGAGTGTTTCGGGTGCGCATCACCTTCGACGGCGAGGACATCGTTGAGGTTGAGCCGGTGCTGGGCTACCTGCATCGTGGCAGCGAAAAGCTGGCGGAAGAACGCAACTACGTCCAGGTGGTGACCCTGACCGACCGCCTGGATTACACATCGTCCATGATCAACAACCAGGCCTATTGTCTGGCCGTGGAGCAGTTGCTTGGCATCGAGCCGCCGCCGCGAGGAAAGTACCTCCGGACGCTTACCGCAGAATTGCAGCGAATCGCTAGCCACCTCATTGCCGTCGGGTTCTTCGTGCAGGAACTGGGCGCTCTCGGCACGCCGCTGATGTACACTTTCCGCAGCCGCGAGCGCATCCTTGATCTGTTCGAGATGTTGTGTGGCGCGCGCATCACGGTCAGCTACATGCGCCCCGGTGGCGTGTTCGCCGACACTCCACCCGATTTCTGGCCGGCGTTGGACCAGTTCCTGGACGATTTCGAGGGTGAGCTCGAGGAAATTGAAAACCTTCTGCTAAACAACGAAATCCTGATGGTACGTACTCGCGGGGTGAGCCCCCTGCCGGCGGACGTCGCCATCAACTGCTCGGTGAGCGGGCCAGTGCTGCGAGCCAGCGGCGTCAACTGGGACTGGCGCAAAATGGCGCCCTACGACGCCTATGACCAGGTTGAGTTTGACATCCCGGTGGGCCACAACGGCGACAACTACGACCGTTTCTGGGTTAGGATGCAAGAGGTGCATCAGAGCTTGCGCATCGTCCGCCAATGCGTGGCCCAGATTGAACCGGGGCCGGTGCGGTTGGAACTGCCCCTGGTGCTCCGGGCCGAACCCGGCGCCGAAGCCTACGGTCGTGTGGAAGCCTCGAAGGGCGAACTCGGGTTCTTCCTGGTGAGCGACGGCGGCGTTTCGCCCTATCGTTGCAAAATCCGCTCGCCCTCCTTGATAAACCTCACCATTACCGAACACCTTCTCCTCGGGTGGAAGTTGGCCGACATGATCGTCTCGCTGGGCAGCGTTGACATCAACATGGGCGAGGTCGACCGGTAATGCGCTGTATTACCAATCCCGACGGTATGTTGAGCCCGGATGGCTTGCTGGGCGGCAATCCGCTGTTCTACTTCATTTACAGCGCGGCAGCCCACATCCTGCCTTGCTGGATCAGCTACCTGGTGGCCGGCCTCGTCATCATGCTCATCCTGATCAACGCCGTGCTTCTGGGCGCAGCCATCGTAAGTTGGGGCGAAAGGCGGCTGATAGGTCGATTCCAGAACCGCGTTGGGCCGAATCGCTGGGGTCCCTTCGGAGCGCTGCAACCGATCGCCGATCTGGCCAAGCTGATCACCAAAGAGGACATCATCCCCTACGGCGCCGACCGGCTGGCCTTCACCGCGGTGCCGGTCATCATGGTGGCGTCGTTGTTAGTGGCGACAGCGGTAATACCCTTCGCCAAAGACGTGGCGCTGGCTGACCTGAACGTCGGCGTCCTTTTCGTCCTGGCGGTCAGTTCGCTGACTTCCATCGCCATCTTCACCGCGGGATGGGCGTCGAACAATCGGTACGCTCTCTTTGGAGCTGGCCGTGCCGTGGCCGTCCTGTTGAGCTACGAGGTCCCGGTGGTGCTGTCGCTGTTGGGCGTGGTGCTCGTGGCGGGGTCGATGTCGCTCGGCGACATCGTAGTCGCACAGGCGGTCCCGTTCTTCCTGGTGCAGCCGCTGGCGTTCTTCGTGTTTATAGCCGGGATGTCGGCCGAACTGAACCGGACGCCGTTCGACGTTGCCGAGGCGGAATCTGAGATAATCGCCGGTTATCACACCGAGTACAGCGGCATCAAATTCGCGCTGATACAGGCGGCGGAGTTCGGCGGGGCGCTGGTGGTTTCCGGGTTGATTGCCACGCTGTTCCTGGCCGGTTGGGCTGGTCCTGTAGCCGATTGGCTGGGTTGGCTGTGGTTCCTCATCAAGACGTTTATCGGCATCTTCCTGTTCGTCTGGATTCGTTCGACCTATCCGCGCCTGCGTCTGGATCAGATCATGGCCGTCTGCTGGAAATTCCTGATGCCGCTGAGTATCATCAACCTGGCGGCGGTCGTGCTGGAAGTGTTCTTCCTGAGGGACGCTAATGGTGTGCTGAGTACTGCCGATTTGTGGATTATGGCTGGTATCAACATCGTGCTGGCCGCGGCGTCCATCGCGTTTTTCGGTCGCTTGATTCGGCAGAAAGTTCGCCCCAGTTCGCAGACCACCGTTGCCGCACGACCTCTGGTGCGCGGCGTGCCGACCATCGAAGTGAGCTAACGCCAGGGAGGAATGCCGTGTACGGAATGGAAATGGTGAAGGGGTTGCTGGTTACCCTTTCGAACTTGGTGAAGAAGCCCTTCACTACTTCTTATCCCGAGCAGCGGATTAGTCAGCATCCTCGTTTTCGCGGTGAAGAGTTTGTCTGGTATGAGGAGCGTTGCACGGGCTGCGCATCTTGCGCCAAATACTGCCCTTTGGGGATCATCAAGATCGTAACTTCGCCCAGTGAAACCGCACCCCTACAAGGGGACAAGTACCTGCTGGAGACTTTTGACATCGAGTTGCAGCGGTGCATGTTTTGCGGCCTGTGCGTGGAAGCCTGTCCTTACGACGCCCTATTTATGGGCAGCGGTTTCGAGGAAGGCCAATACCGGAGAACCGATCTGATCATCCCGATTGACCGGCTGCGTCATGCGGAAAAGAACCCGAGTACCTGGTTCCGCCCCCAGTTGGAAGGAATGGATTACCGACCCGGAGCCAGCCGGCCCCTGGGCTGGCGTGAGGTTGGCCGGGAGAACTGGCGTTGGCACCAGCACGAGAAGGCCGGAATGCGTCTGAACGGTGGTCGCGACGACACCGAGGGCGAAGCCTAGATGTGGTTTGAGCAGCTGATTTTCTGGGTGTTGTCGGTGGTTGCCGTCGGGGGAGCCCTCGGCGTGGTGCTGGTGCGAGACCTGTTCCGCGCGTCTTTGCTGCTGGCGCTGGTGTTCGTGGCGGTGGGTGGTTTCTTCGTGATGATGAACGCCGAGTTCCTGGCGGTGGTGCAAGTCCTCATCTACGTCGGAGCCATCGCCGTCCTGTTCATTTTCGCGGTAATGCTGACCCGGGACGTGCAGCGCGGCAATGCGCCCAATCGCCTGCAGATCCCAGCCGCGGTAGTCTCGGCATTGCTGCTGGCCGCCATGATCACGACCGCAGTTACCACCGATTGGACCACGTTGGCCGCTGCCGGCCTGGAGAACAAGTCTCAGATCGCGCAGACCCAAGCCGTCGGCATCCCGGACGCAACGGAACTGACCGGCGCCGGGCTTACCGCAGCCGAGGTGGAAAGCGTCAGCAGCGGCGGTTTGGCCGACCTGTTGATTGGCGATTTCGTGCTGCCGTTTGAGGCGGTGTCGTTGCTGTTGTTGGCCGCCGCAATCGGCGGCCTCGCGCTGGCCCGTGGGCGAGGGGGATAGAGCCTTGAGCCTGGAATCCATGCTCATCGTCGCGGCGGCGATCTTTTGCATTGGCCTGTACGGGGCGCTGGCCCGGCGCAACTTCATCGCCGTGTTGATGTCCATCGAGTTGATGTTCAACGGCGTCAACCTGACCCTGGTCGCGATGGGCCGGTGGCTGGTCCCCTACGCAGTGCAGGAACAGTTGTCCGCGGTGCTGACCGGCCAGGTGTTCGCGGTTTTCATCATAACCGTGGCCGCCGCCGAAATCGCGCTGGGATTAGGCATCGTGTTCGCCGTTTTCCGCTCCAACGAAAGTGTGGACCTGACCGACGCAGCCACCCTACGCCACTGATCGGCATCGTTTTAGAACCGATAATCCCGCTCAACCTGTGTTTTGACCTGATTTTCATGTGGGTAGAATTCAAACGCGCCCCCAACCTGATGGCGGCCGAAATCTGGAAGGAAGTCTTGGAGGCGGAGGGACTGCCCAGCCGCATCCTTCCCGAAGGCGATATCCGGGATTGGAGTGAGCGAGTACCCTTCCGCATTTACGTGCCCAAAGGTCGGGAGCACGTAGCGGAAGAGATAGTGCGGAAGCTGTGAGGATGGGCGCGATATGCTGACCGAACAGTTGGTGTGGGCCATCTTCCTTTTGCCGGTGGCCTCTTTCCTGTTGATCGGGCTGGTGATCAGGCCGCTGGGACCCAGCTACGCCAGGCTGGCCGGCTACCTGACTATCGCGGCTTTGGGCGTCGGGTTCATCCTTTCGATTTGGCTCTTGCGGTCGCACGCCCACCACCAGGTGTACGATTTCGCGCCTCATTTGTGGCTGGACCTCGGGCCGGCGACGATAAGCGTCGGTTTGCTGATCGACCCATTGACCAACGTAATGCTGGTGGTCGTCACCGGCGTCAGCCTGATGGTGCAGATTTACTCGTTGGGTTACATGGACGGCGACGAAAGCTTCGCAAGATACTACGCCTTTATGTCGCTGTTCAGCGCGTCGATGATCGGGCTGGTGCTGGCGTCGAACATCGTGCAGATGTACGTGTTCTGGGAGTTGGTGGGCCTCTCGTCGTACCTGCTCATTGGGTTCTGGCACAACCGTCCCTCGGCGGCGGCGGCGGCGAAAAAGGCGTTCATAATCACCCGTATCGGCGACGTGGGCTTCCTGCTGGCCATAATCTATCTTTTCTTCCAGGCCGATGAGTTTGCCGCCCACGGGCTGAACGCCCTCCACATCCCGCACATCTGGGAGGCGGCTGCGCCGATAGCCGCCGGCGGAGCCGGAGTCGTAGCTGGCGGCGCGTTGGTTTGGCTATGCCTGGGCCTGTTCGCCGGCGCGGCCGGCAAGAGCGGCCAGTTCCCCCTGCACACCTGGTTGCCCGACGCTATGGAAGGCCCGACACCCGTGAGCGCGCTCATCCACGCGGCCACGATGGTAGCTGCCGGTGTGTTCCTGGTGGGTCGGTTCTTTCCCGTCTTCGCTGAATCCGAAACCGCAATGATGGTCGTAGCGCTCATCGGGGCTTTCACCGCCGTGTTTGCGGCGACTATGGGCCTTGTTGCCAATGACATCAAGCGGGTGATGGCCTATTCCACGGTCAGCCAACTGGGCTACATGATGGCCGCGCTCGGCGTGGGAGCCTACAATGCCGCGCTGTTTCATCTGTTCACCCATGCCTTCTTCAAAGCCCTGCTGTTCCTGGGCGCCGGCAGCGTCAACCACGCAGCCGGAACCTTCAACATGATGTACATGGGTGGTCTGCGCAAAGCGATGCCGTGGACCTATTGGCTCACCGTAATCGGAGCGTTGAGCTTGGTCGGAATATTCCCGTTGGCCGGTTTCTGGAGCAAAGACGAGATACTGCTGGAGTCGTGGTTGGCCGGCGGTCCGGTGCCCGCATCGATTAGCCTGTTGGTGTTCGTGATGCTGTTGGTGGGTGTGCTGCTCACGGCGTTTTACTCTTACCGCATGGTGCATCTCACGTTCCACGGGGAGTTTCGCGGCGGCGGAGAGCGCGAGTTACACGACACCGCAGAGCAGGGCTTGCCCGCGCCAACCGGGGTCGAGCATCACGTCCACCTGGGCGAATCCCCCTGGGTGATGGTCGCGCCAATGGCCCTTTTGGGAGTGTGCGCGGTAATCGCCGGATGGCTGGCTAACCCCATTGGAGTACATAACCTCTTCGGTTTGATACCTTCTCATTGGCTCACCGAGTACTTCGCTTCCGGTTTGGAACACGGCCATCACGCGCCTCCGTTCAGCATCGGCATCGCGGTCATTTCCAACGTCGTCGCCCTTGCCGGGATTGGCCTGGCGGTGCTGGCGTATGCCTGGCCGCGCCCGTTCGTCGGTCGCGACCCTCTGAACCGAGCCGGGCCAGTTCACACGCTGCTGGAACAGCGGTACTTCATGGACCACTTGTACGAGGGCCTGATCGTCGGGCGGTTCTTCTACGACATTGTTGTCGCGATCACCGATTGGATTGACCGGAACGTGGTTGACGGCATCATCGGATTGATCGGCTGGATTTCACGCAACGTCGGCAGCCTGATTGCGCTGGCGCAGAACGGGCAGGTGCAGACCTATCCGTTGGTTGCCGCCGTTGGCGGCGTGGTCATCATCATCCTTTATCTGGCGCTCGGATAACGCACCATGCCTACCGGGTTTACGGGACTACTCACCGCAACCGTCTTCCTGCCGGCAGTGGCCTCACTGCTGCTGGCGGTGGGAGTAGTGCGTGGCGACCGCAACATACGTTGGTTCGCCGCCGCAATCGCCGCTGCCGACCTGGTTTTGTCGGTGTTGGTGTTTGCCCTATTCAAACGGGGCGGCGAAACATTCCAACTGGTTGACCGGTTCGACTGGATCAATACTGGCACCGTCCAAGCCAGCTACCTCCTTGGGGTGGACGGCATCAGCGCGCCGTTAGTGATGCTGACGGGCCTGCTGGGTTTGTGCGCCGTTTTCGTGTCCTTCCACATCACCAACCGGGTTCGGGAATACTTCATTTGGTTGTTCGTGTTGCAGACTGCGGTTCTGGGCGTGTTCACCGCTCTGGACTTCCTGCTGTTCTTCCTGTTCTGGGAAGTTGAGCTCGTGCCGATGTATCTGCTCATTTCCACCTGGGGCACCGGGCGGCGCGAGTACTCGGCAATGAAGTTCCTGATTTTCACCATCCTCGGCTCGGCTTTCATGCTGGTCGCCATCGTGGGGGTGTTCGTCAGCGCCGGCGTAGGCAGTTTCGACATGACCCGCCTGCTGGAACCGGGCGGAGCGCTGGACGCATCCCGCGCCGCGCTGCCCATGGGCGTGATCTTCTGGCTTTTCTTCATCGCCTTTGCCGTCAAGCTGCCAACCTGGCCCGTGCATACCTGGCTCCCCGACGCCCACACCGACGCGCCCACGGCGGGCAGCGTCATGCTGGCGGGCGTGATGCTAAAGATGGGTGGCTATGGCCTGCTGC
Source organism: Dehalococcoidia bacterium (assembly GCA_965197635.1). GTDB lineage: Bacteria > Chloroflexota > Dehalococcoidia > Lucifugimonadales > UBA3495 > Bin87. The sequence continues at coordinate 304,475 of CBDANN010000005.1, read as the reverse complement.
GTATCAATGCCGGGATGTTCCCCGAGCAGTTGCAAGCCTATGCTCTCCCGGTCGTCGCCTTGGGTGTCATCAGCGTGCTGTACGGCGCTGTGGTCACGCTGCGGCAAACTGACCTCAAACGGCTGATCGCCTATTCCAGCGTGAGTCACATGGGGCTAGTACTGCTGGGTCTCGGTTCGGTTGCCGTCGTAGGCGGGGCGCTCACCGATGCCGGATTGACCGGCGCGGCGATGCAGCTCTTCACCCACGGCACCATCACCGGCCTGCTGTTCGTAGCCGTGGGTATCCTCTATGAAAAAACGCATACCCGCCACATACCCGACCTGGGCGGCCTCGCCAATCGGATGCCGCTGGTAGCGACTGCTTTCCTGGTGGCCGGCGCCGCTTCCCTGGGGCTTCCGACCTTGAGCGGTTTCGTGTCGGAACTGCTGGTCTTCTTCGGCGGTTTCCGGGCCTTCCCCGCTCTTACTATCCTGGCCGTGCTGGGCATCATTCTTGCCGCCGGGTATATCCTGTGGATGCTCCAACGCACTTTGTTCGGCCCGCGCCCAACCCGCTGGGATGACCTGACCGACGCCTCACCGGTCGAAATGGTCCCAGTCGCCTTATTGTTGGTGAGTATCGTCGCCGTGGGAGTTTATCCTGCCTGGTTGACGGACGTTTTCCGCGATGGGCTTGAACCAATCGTGGGCGTTTACAACGCTGGAATCGCCGGAGTCGGCCGCTAGCGCCGAGACTGAAACACCATGACCGCTTACGACCTGTTCCTGATTTCGCCCCACCTGGCCCTGGCTGCGTTGGCCATGTTGGTGATCGTGGCGGATTTGCTGACCCGTCGAACCGGGCTATTGGTCGGTTTGTCATTCGTCGGGCTGGCGGCGCCGGCAGCGTTGAGCGCGTGGCAGCTGGTGGAACTATCCGCATCCGGTGATAGCGAACTCATGGCCGAGGGCTCGGTGGTTCTCTATACCCTGTCCATCGACCGGTTCGCCCTGTTTTTCAACTTCCTGATCTTGGCTGCCGTCGGATTGGTCGTGCTGGTATCCAACGATTACGTCCGCAGGATGGAGCGATTACAAGGGGAGTATTTTGGCCTGATGCTGCTGTCGGCCACCGGAATGATGCTGTTGGTGGCGGCAGACGAGTTGATCACGATGTACATCGGATTGGAACTTATCACCCTGCCGTTGGCGGCATTGGCGGCCTTCCTGCCCAATGGACGCTCCAGCGAGGCTGGGATGAAGTTCCTGATTATCGGCGCGATCAGCAGCGCGGTGATGCTCTACGGAATGGCCTTGATTTACGGGTTTACCGGCAGCACACGATTGGAGGAAATAGCGGTGGCGTTGGCTGCCAGTTCGTCGTCAGGAATCCTGCCCTTCGGGAGCCTGGCCGTTTTGATGGCTGTGGTGCTGCTGCTCATTGGATTTGGTTTCAAAATGTCGGCGGCTCCCTTCCAGATGTGGGTGCCTGACGTATACGAGGGCGCGCCGACACCGATAGTCGCGTTTTTGTCCGTGGCGAGCAAAGCCGCCGCCTTTGCGCTGGTGCTGCGCGTGTTCTACATCGGATTTGACGCCGTGGGCGGCGACTGGTGGGTGCTTCTGGCCGGACTGGCCGCATTGTCAATGACAATCGGCAACCTGGTCGCCATCGCCCAGCGAAACATCAAACGCCTGTTCGGTTACAGCACCATCGCCCATGCCGGCTACATTCTGGTGGGCGTGGCCGCCGTCGCCACCGTGGGCGGGACGGCCTCGTTCGGACCCAGCAGCGTGTTGTTCTACCTGGCGGCGTACACGGCGGCGAACTTGACCGCCTTCTTCGCCATCGTGTGCATCGGCAACCGCATCAACAGCGACGAAATTGAAGACTACGCGGGAATGTTGCGGCGAGCCCCCTTCCTGGCCGTCGCCCTCGCGCTGGCGCTGGTCGGCCTCATCGGATTACCGCCCACCAGCATATTCATCGCGAAGATCCACATCTTCGCCGCTGCCATCAACACCGGCGAATCGTTGATGACCTGGCTGGTCATCATTGGCGTGGTCAACAGCGTCGTTTCCGCCTATTACTACCTGCGCGTCATCAAGGTGATGTTCCTGCAGCCGGCCATCCACACCGAACGATTGGGTGCGTCGTGGCCGGTGAACGTAGCTCTTGGGGTGGCTGCGCTCTGTATGCTGTGGCTGGGCGTAGCGCCGACCACCATACTCGACGCCGCCGAGCGCGCCGTGGTAGTCCTCATGGCCGGCGGCTGACGAATCCAAAGAGCTTTTAACCATGAAGACCGTCGGCATCGCCTACAACGATCTCATACCCGAGGCGCTGGACCTGGCCCATGCCATTGTGGGCGAACTCAACCTGGGCGCCAACAGTTGGATCCTGCGCGCTGAAGACGCCGAGGACCTGAGCCAACGGGCCCAGTACACCGACCTGGTGATTACCATCGGCGGCGACGGCACCATCCTGAGGGTTAACCGGGCCATTGCCCCACGCGGTATTCCCCTGGTGGGCATCAACATGGGCCGGCTCGGTTTCATGACTGAACTAACGGTGCCCGGCGTCATGGAGCAGCTGCCCCGCTATCTTGAGGGCGGTATGAGGGTTTCAGAACACAGTATGCTGATGGCCGAGGTCTATCGGCGAAACCATGACGGCGAATCCGTGCCGCAAGGCCCGTATCACGCCCTCAACGACGTCGTCCTGTCTCGCAGCCGGGTGTCCCGCGTGATCACCGTGCGGGCCTCCATCGACGGTGCGGATGTGTCCACATTCCGCGCTGATGGCGTCATCCTTGCTACGGCCACCGGCAGCACCGGATATAGCTTCGCCGCCGGCGGTCCGATACTTGACCCGTTGTCCGATGATGTGGTGCTTACGCCTCTGGCATCCCACGTCGGTTTGACCACAACGTTAGTGTTGCGACCTACCAGCAGCGTGGATTTTCACCTGGAGGGTTCACAGGAAGCGATCATCAGCGTGGACGGGTTTGAGAACCACCCCATTGAACCCGGCGACTGGGTACGGATCACCCGCAGCCCATACCGCGCCCGTTTCCTGCGTGCCAACGAGCACAATTACTTTTGGGCCACGCTGACCCGTCGCCTCGGTTTCGGACTGCAAGGCCGCTGATTATTGGTGATGACAGAGTCAAGCGCCGTTTATCATTGTTAAGAAGGACGGCTCCCCGAATGCCCAATCCGCCACCGACCAGCGAAAAAGCCCGCTTGAGGTGGGACTATGCACAATTGCCGAAAACAGAACATGGAGATGCAGCAGTAAGAAGCCACGGGATACGTCCAGAATGGGTTATGCACATAATAGAACATCCCCATTTCCAACGGTTTGAGATGGATGAACTAGGTCGTTTTTCCGATGCTTACATAGGTAGAATAGAAGGCGTCTCTCAGTGGGTAAAAGTGGTATTGAACTTGGAAGGCGAACTTGTAACTGCCTTTCCTGACCGCAGATTAGCGCGAGAGTTTGGAGGACGACCATGGCCACAAAGCCAGTGAAAGCGACGGAGAGTAAAGTTATACCCAAAGCGGTAGTAAGTTACGACGAAAAAGCCGATCTGCTTTACATCAGCGCTGGTAGCCTGGCCCCGTTTGGCGATACAATCGCCAACGGCGTCGTGATGTTCTACGACCGCGACCCCGATGAAGCGGGCGCTTCTGCAGTAGCAATGCACGTCCTGGCAGCGGAAGCCGTGCTCAAGCCGTTTGTGGACGCAATGCTGCGAAAATACGGCGCCACGAATGTACCAACTCATGACTAACTTCCCCGACAACGAACCCACCATATCCACCAGGTCCATTTTCCAAGGACGCATCATCGACGTTCGCGTGGACACCGTTCGCCTGCAAAACGGTCGGGAAACCACCAGGGAGATCGTTGACCACGCCCCTTCCATCTGTGTAGTTCCGGTGGATGATGACGGCAACGTGCTGTTGGTGCGACAGTACCGCAAACCCGCCGGCAGTTTTCTGCTGGAAGTGCCCGCCGGAGGGATCGAAGCCGGCGAGGCGCCGGAGGACGCGGCCCGACGGGAGTTGCAGGAAGAAATAGGCCACACTGCCGACAGCCTGGCCCCATTGACGGCGTTCTGGTTGGCCCCCGGCTGGTGTTCCGAGTATATGTACGCTTTCCTGGCAACCGAACTGGCGCCGGCCAATCTGGACTCCGACGAGGACGAATTCATCGAAATGGTGCGAGCTCCGCTCGCCAGCGTCGTTGATTTGATAACGAAAGGCGAAATACAGGATGCCAAGAGCGTAGCGTCGCTGTTGCTCGCCATGCGCGTTTTGGGACGAGGCTAGCGGCTGCGCCTATGTCGGGTTTTCCCAAAAACGAGCCTACGGTCGGCACCAGGCTGGTCTATGACGGCGATGTGATTAACGTAAAGGTGGATACCGTTCGGCTGCCAAACGGGAGGGAAACCGATCGCGAAATCGTCAATTATCCGTCGTCGGTATGCGTAGTGCCCGTTGACGCGCAACAAAACGTGATACTGGTGCGCCAGTTCCGGAAACCGGCGGGCAGATTCTTGATGGAAGTTCCGGCCGGCAAGATGGAACCCGGGGAAAACCCGGAAGAAGCCGCGACACGGGAATTGCAGGAAGAAATCGGACACGCTGCCGGAAGGTGGCAGTTGCTGGGCGCCTTCTTCCTGAACCCAAGCCTTTCTCCCCAGTACACGCACGCCTACCTGGCCACAGACCTGAAACTGTCCGACCTGGATGCTGATGATGACGAGTTTATTGAGTTGCGGCGCGTCCCGTGGTCCGATGTCGGCTCGCTGATTGCTAAAGGCTGCATCCGGGACGCGAAGAGCATCGCGTCGCTGTTGCTTGCGATGCGGGTTTTGGGCCATAATTAGCCGCCGCTATATGGCGCGCCGTCGGTGCGCCATAAATAGCCGGGCGCCGGGCTGCCCGGCTGGAGGAAGACACAAATGCCAGAGGATTTGCAACACGACGTTCTGGTGGTTGGCGCTGGGTTGGCCGGGATGCGTGCCGCCATCGCGGCTCGCGCCAGCGGAGCCAATACTGCCATCATCAGCAAAGTTCATCCCGTGCGCAGCCACTCCAACGCCGCTCAGGGCGGCATAAACGCCGCTCTGCTGGACCGCGGAGACGACTGGGAAGACCATGCCTACGATACCATCAAGGGCAGCGATTTCCTGGGCGACCAGGACGCTATTGAAGTCATGTGTCGCCAGGCCGGCGCGTCGCTCATCGACATGGAGCACATGGGGGTGACCTTTAATCGCGACGACGACGGCCGCTTGGGTACCCGAGCATTTGGCGGCCAGCGTCGCGCGCGTACCTTCTTCGTCGGCGACTTCACGGGACAGGCCCTGCTGCACGTGATGTTCGAGCAGCTCATCAAATCGGGAGTGCGACGTTACGAAGAATGGTTCGTAACGTCGTTGATCATGGAGGGTGGGCAGGCTGCCGGCGTAATCGCCCTCGAGATGCGGACCGGCGAACTCCAGGTCATCCGCGCTAAAACGGTGATCTTTTGTACCGGCGGCTGCGGCAGGCTGTTTGAACCCAGCACCAACGCCCTTATCGTTACGGGCGATGGCATGGGACTGGTGTACAACGCCGGCGGGCAACTGATGGACATGGAGATGGTCCAGTACCATCCCACCACACTTGCCGGCAGTGGTGTGCTGATTTCTGAAGCGGCCCGCGGCGAAGGGGCTTATCTTCGCGACAAAGACGGCAACCGGTTCATGGAGAAATACGCTCCCAGCATGATGGAGTTGGCCTCCCGGGATGTGGTGTCCCGCGCCGAACAAACCGAGATCAACGGGGGCAACGGGATTGACGGCTGCGTCCTGCTGGACTGCACCCACCTCAGCGAAGCCCTGATTATGGAGAAGCTCAGCCAGATCAGGGAAATCGGCATCGACCTGGCTGGAACCGACATGATTCGGGAGCCAATTCCAATCCGACCCGGTATGCATTACATGATGGGCGGCATCAAGACCAACATTGACGGCTTGACCAATGTCGATGGGGTGTACGCCGCCGGAGAGTGCGCCAACGTCAGTGTCCACGGCGGCAACCGCCTGGGCGCCAACTCGCTGTTGGACACCATCGTGTTCGGCGAGCGGGCTGGCAATCACGCCTCCGACGCCACGCGCGGCATGGACTACCTGGAATTCGACGTGAACGCCACGTTGGCCCGGGAACGGCGCCGAATCCAGGAGATGCTTGACCGTCCCGAAAATGGGGATCGCTGGTCGGCGATACGCCGCGAAATGGGCGAGTCCATGAACCGCAACGTCGCGGTGTTCCGCAACGAGGAAGGTATCGAGGAAACCATCAGCGACCTGCATGGTCTGCGTCGCCGCTACGAGAATGTCCCGGTTCACAATAAGGGCAGGACCTTCAACACCGACTTGGTGTTCGCCCTGGAGTTGGGCTATATGCTGGACTGCGCCGACACCATCGCGGTCGGCGCTTTGGAGCGCAAGGAAAGCCGGGGCGCCCAGTTCCGCACCGACTACCCGGATCGCAACGACGAGGAGTGGCTTCATCATATTGTTTTGACCCAAGGTGATGCTGGACCCGTCAAGTCGGAGTTGCCCGTAACCATCACTCAGTGGACGCCGGAGGAGAGGAAGTACTAGGCTATGGACGTCACCATCAGGGTTAAGCGACAGGATCCGGAGGCGCAGGACGAGCGCCGCCGGCCCTACTGGCAAGAATACCCGGTTACCATCGCAGACAATGCTACCGTCCTCGACGCGCTGATTCAGATCCGGGAAGACGACGACGGCACGCTGTCCCTGCGTTGCTCGTGCCGCAGTTCTATCTGCGGTTCCTGCGCCATGCGCATCAACGGCCACGCCGGTCTGGCCTGCAAGACCATCGCCAACACGGTGGTACAGGACGGCGTCATCACGGTGGAACCGGCCGGCGTGATGCCCGTGGTCAAGGATCTGTTCGTCAATTTCGATATGTTCTGGGAAAAGATCGAAGCGGTTGACCCGTTCCTGAAGCACATGGGTCGGGAACCGGAAGGCGAGTACATCGTCTCCAACGACGCGATGCTGCATTTGTCCGGAGTAACCGGTTGCATCATGTGCGGCGCCTGCGTCTCTGATTGCACTGTGCTGGAAGTTGACCCGACCTTCCTGGGTCCCGCTGCCCTCGCCAAAGCGTACCGCTTTACGGCAGACCCGCGCGACGGCGATGGCGATGGCGTGTCCATGGAACGGCTGTGGGCGCTCAGTGAACCCACGGGCATTTGGGACTGCACCCGTTGCAACGAATGTGTCCAGGTGTGCCCGAAGGGCGTTGCGCCGATGGATCGGATCATGGCGATCCGTGAGCAGGCGATCCAGCAAGGCTACGAAAACAACAACGGAGCGCGCCATGCGGATGCCTTTACTGAATCAGTGGGACACAGCGGGCGTCTGGACGAGTTGAGGCTCCCCATCAAGACGGTGGGCATGATGAACCTGCCGGCGTTGATGAACTATATGCCCGTTGCGTTCCGCGCCATGCGGCGAGGCAAAATGCCTCCCATCGCCCACAAGAACGTGGAGAACGTTGAGGCCGTGCGGCGGTTGTTCGAGCGATTACAACCGGAACCGCGCGCGCCGCAGGTCAGCGAAAACTCCCCCTTCGGCTAAACCATCGCCTAGTTGATCCCGGCGGGAGCAGGGATCCAGTAAGGAGCAACCAGTGAAGTACGCTTTCTTTCCGGGCTGCGTGTCCCAAGGTGGCGCGCCCGAACTCTACCCGGCCGCGCGCATGGTCTGTCAACGGCTGGGCATCGAACTGGAAGAAATCCCCGGTTGGACGTGCACCGGCGCCGGCGTTATCCAGGAAAAGAACCAGGTGTTTGGCGATACGCTTAACGCCCGGAACTTCGCCAAGGCAGAGCAAATGGGTTTGCCCATCCTGACCATCTGCAGCACCTGTCAGGGCGTGATGTCCCAGGCCAACCACCGGATGCACGACCCTGAGTACCTGGCGGAAATCAATTCCTACCTGGCGGAAGAGGGCCTTGAATACAGTGGCAACAGCGAGCCCAAACATCTGCTGTGGATACTGATCGAGGACTACGGACTGGACCGGCTGGGAGGATACATCACCCGACAATTGACCGACCTCAAAATTGCTCCGTTTTACGGTTGCTACATCGTCCGTCCCACCGAGGCGCTGGACATCGCCGACCACCCCGAACGGCAGCAATCGCTGGAAATGCTCATCCGAACGCTGGGCGCCACGCTGGTGGACTTTGAAGGCAAAACCCGTTGTTGCGGCTTTCCCATCCTCACGATTAACGAGCGCAACTCCATGGCAATGGTCGGCAAACATACTTCCGAGGTGAAAGACCTGGGCGCTGATGCCATGGTTACTCCGTGCCCCTTGTGCCATCTCAACCTCGATGGCTTCCAGCCCAAAGCGGCCTCGCAGGCACGTCGCTCCATCGATCTCCCCATACTGCATATGCCTCAGCTCATAGGTTTGGCCATGGGAATGACACCTGCTGAGCTGGGTATGCGCAAGCACATCGTCAGCACCGGGCCGCTGGAAGTGAAGGCGGGAGCGCGACGCTAACATTCCCGCAATCGGCAAAAGAATGAGGGCGGGTTGTACCCGCCCTCGATTGATTCACTGTCGGTGTTTTAGTATGCGGGTCAGGCGCGTAGCGTCGGCGCAACTGCCCGAATCGCCGTGATGGTCCGGTCGATGTCCTCATCGGTGTGGACGACCGACGTGTAGAACTTCTGGGGCCAGGATTTGAGCACGCCCCGTTCCAGCAGACCGGCATTCAGTTTGCCCAGGGGCTCACCATCCGCCGCCAGTCCGTCGCGGAAGTTCCTAACCGGGTGCTCGGCAAAGAAGATGTCAAAGATGCTGTCCTCGCCCACGCTCTGCACAGTGAACCCCTGCTCTGAGCAGGCGCCGGCCAAGGCTCGACGGATGCTACCGCCCACCTCATGCAGCCGCTCGTACACCCCGTCCTGCCGCAGTACTTCCAGAGTCGCCAACCCGGCGGCGCACGCTATGGGATTGCCGTTCAGGGTGCCGATTTGGTCAACATAACTGTCTGACGCGACGGCCCCACGGTCATATACGGACATCACTTCGGCGCTTCCCATCAGCGCCGCGAGCGGGTAGCCGCCTCCCATTATCTTGCCAACAGTGCACAGGTCGGGGGTGACGCCGTAGTATTCCTGCGCGCCGCCGTAGGCCAACCGGAACCCGGTGACAATCTCGTCGAATATCAACAAAATTCCGGCATCGGCGGTGATCTTCCGCAGACCTGCCAGGAAACCGGGGTCGGGGGCAATCGTGCGCTGCAGTGGCTCGGTTATGATCGCCGCGATTTCGTCCTTGTGGGCGGCGACAATCGCCGCGGTGGTGTCCAGGTCGTTAAACTGTGAAATCAGCATGAGATCGCTGAGCGCGTTGGGGATGCCGGCGGTATTGGCCTCAGCCTGGGGAAACTCGACCGCTGCGGATGCGAACACGGACATCATGGCGTAATCACTGGTGCCGTGATAGCCGCCCTCAAACTTGAGGATTTTTTCCTTTCCGGTGTAGGCGCGAGCGGCACGCATCGCCTGGAAACAGGCGTCCGTGCCGCTGGTGGTGAAACGCACCTGCTCAGCGCATGGGACCGCCTTGACCAGCTCTTCGGCCAGCAGCACAGCCTGGTCGTTGTTGGCGAAAAATGTGGAGCCGCGACTGACCGCCGATAGCACAGCCTCAGTCACCGCGGGATGTGCGTGCCCCAGAATCATCGGCCCTGAACCCATCAGCCAGTCAACGTATTCGTTGCCTGACACGTCCCAGATGCGACCTCCCCTACCTTCTTTCACCAGGAAATCCAGCTCTTCCGGGTATTTGGTGTTGCCGGTGCTGCTGCCGGGAAGGTATCGGGCCGCTTTATCCAGTAGTTCCCGTTCCAGTGGCGTGCGCTGGGTCATGCTGGCCTCCAGTCTGATGGATGGGTTTGTAATCATTATACAGAGTGCCCCAAAAAGTAGGGGCGGGTTCCAAACCCGCCCCTACCAATACTGATAGCCGTGGCCGTACGTGGTGGCGCTATTCAGCTTCCGCTTTCGCCTTCGCCATGACGTCTACGAGTTCTTGCACCGAAGCGGCGGAGGATTTTAGCGCGGCCTGTTCATCGCCGGTCAGGCTGATTTCGATGACCTGTTCCATCCCGCCGGCACCGATTTTGACCGGCACCCCGACACACAGGCCGTTGATGCCGTATTCTCCTTCCAGGTAAACGCAGCCGGGCAGGATACGTTTGCGGTCCAGCAGCATCGATTCCACCATCTGCGTGATCGCCGCCGACGGCGCGTAGAACGCCGAACCCTGCTTCAACAGCGCTACGATTTCACCGCCGCCGTCCCGAGTGCGCTGCACGATGGAGTCAATGCGGTCTTGCGACAACAGCTCGGTCACTGGTATGCAGCCAACGGTGGTGTACCGCACCAGCGGCACCATATCGTCGCCGTGGCCGCCCAGTACCATCGCCTGCACGTCATCCACCGAAACGTTGAGTTCCTGGGCGATGAACGTGCGGTAGCGCGCCGTGTCCAGCACACCGGCCATGCCGAAAACGCGATTGCGCGGGAAACCGGCGGTCTGGTACACGTTCTGCACCATGGCATCCAACGGGTTAGTGACGGCCAGAATGATGCAGTCGGGCGAGTGGCGAACGACTTCCTCGGTGACAGCGGTGGTAATCCGCATATTGGTGAGCAGCAGGTCGTCACGGCTCATGCCCGGACGGCGGGCGATGCCGGCTGTGATAACCACCACGTCCGAACCGGCGGTTTCCTCGTATCCGTTGGCTCCCGTGATGAGAGCGTCGGAGCCGATCACCGGGCCGGATTCCAGCATATCCAGACCCTTGCCCTGGGGCAGGTCTTCAACCACGTCCACCAGGACAACGTCGGCATAACCAAGCTGGTGGATGCGCTGGGCGGTGGTGGCGCCAACGTTGCCGGCGCCAACTACGGTAACTTTGCTTCGCATCTAGTGAGTGCTCCTCGATTAATCCGTGCGTTGCTAGATTGCATCCACAATGGCGTTGAAAGTGGCGCTGGGGCGCATGGCATTGGCGGCCATCTCGGTATCGGGGCGGTAATAGCCGCCGAAATCCATCGGCTGTCCTTGGGCTTCTACCAGCTCCTGGACGATCTTTTCTTCGTTGTCGGCCATTTGCCGGGCTACATCGCTGAAGCGGGACCGCAGCTCCGGATCCTGGGTCTGCTCTGCCAGTGCTTGCGCCCAGTAAAGGGCGAGATAAAAATGGCTGCCTCGGGTGTCCAGCTCGTTCACCCGGCGTGACGGCGCCCTCTGGTGTTCCAGATGCTCCCCGATTGCCCGATCGAGGGTCTCCGCCAAGAGGTTGGCCCGGTCGTTGTCGAACACCTGGCCGAAATGCTCGAAGGAGGCGACCAGAGCGCAGAACTCGCCCAGCGAATCCCATCGGAGATGCCCTTCCTCGACGAATTGCTGCACGTGCCGGGGGGCCGAACCGCCGGCGCCGGTCTCGAACAGGCCACCGCCATTGAGCAGGGGAACGACCGAAAGCATCTTCGCGCTGGTACCCAATTCCAGGATAGGGAACAGGTCGGTCAGATAGTCTCGCAACACGTTGCCGGTCACGGCAATCGTGTCCTGGCCGGCTCGGCTACGCGCAATCGTGGCCTTCATGGCATCAAGGGGAGCCATGGTGCTGATGTCCAGCCCGCTGGTGTCATGGTTGGGCAGGTACTGGTCCACTTTCTTGATCAACTCAGCATCATGGGCGCGGGTTGCGTCCAACCAGAAGATGGACGCCTGGCCGGTCAGCCTGGACCGGGTGACGCCAAGCCTGACCCAGTCCTGGATGGGAGCGTCTTTCGTTTGACACATCCGGAAGATATCGTCTTTCTCGACGTTTTGTTCCATCAGAGTCGCGCCCGAGGCGTCAACGACCCGGATCGTCCCATTGCCCGGAGCTTTGAAGGTCTTGTCGTGGGACCCGTACTCTTCGGCCGCCTGCGCCATCAGCCCCACGTTGGCGACACTGCCGACGGCGGACGGATCAAGCGCGCCATGCTCCTGACAGTCCTCGATGGCCGCTTGATATATGGTCGCATAGGAGCGGTCGGGGATCATCGCGACGGTGTCGTGCAACTCGTTGTCGGGACCCCACGTGCGTCCGCCATCGCGAATAATGACCGGCATGGAGGCGTCAATGATCGTGTCGCTTGGCACATGCAGGTTGGTGATACCCCGATAGGAGTTCACCATCGCCAGGTCCGGGCGGCTCTCATAGACCGCCTGGATGTCCGCCTCGATTTCCGCTCTTTTGGCTTCCGGCAGAGCTTGGATCTTGGTCAGGAGTTCGGCAACTCCGTTGTCCGGGTCCACGCCCACCTGCGTCATTTCGGCGGCGTGCTTTTCAAACACGTCCTGGTAGTAAACCGAAACGCAGTGGCCGAAAATAATCGGATCCGACACGCGCATCATGGTGGTCTTCACGTGGAGTGAGAGCAGCATGTCGTCGGCTTTGGCCTTTGCTATTTCTTCAGCGTAAAACGCGCGCAATTCCCGAACGTTCATCACCGCGCAGTCGATGATTTCGCCGGATTGCAGGGGAATGCCTGATTTGAGCTCGGTTACGCTCCCGTCGCCGGCGACGAATTCGATGGTGGCTGACCCGGCTGCCGTGGTGGTAACGGCCGTCTCACTGCTGAAGAAATCTCCCTGGCTCATGTGGCCAACGCGAGTCTTCGACACTTCAGGCCAGTCCTGCATCATCCGATGCGGGTTGCGCTTGCCGTGCTCCTTGACCGCGGTTGACGACCGGCGATCGGAGTTCCCTTCCCGTATCACCGGGTTGACCGCACTACCCACAACCCTGGAATAGCGTGCCTGGGTTTGGCGGTCCGCATCGTTCGCGGGTTGGTCTGGGTAGTCGGGGATGTCGTACCCCTTGCCCTGCAATTCCACGATCGCGCCTTTTAGCTGGGGGATCGAGGCGCTGATATTGGGCAGCTTGACGAGGTTCGCCGACGGCTCCAAACACAACTCCCCACACATACGCAGATAATCCGGGATTTTTTGCTCATCCGTCAGATTATCGGGGAAATTGGCGATGATGCGGCCCGACAACGAGATGTCCCAAGTTTCCAACTCGATGCCGGCTTCCTTGGTAAAGGCCTGGAGTATCGGCAGCAACGAATGGGTGGCGAGGTACGGCGCCTCATCAGTTTCGGTGTAAATGATCTTGGCGGCTTCTGGCATGATTTCCTCCTTAGCAAGTAAGTTCCACGGGCCGCTACGGGTTGCCAAGGATTGTTTGACTACAGGCCCGGACATGGGAACCGGATGCTGCGCATCCAGCAGAGGCTAAGCCGTGCTGATTATACACACGAATCCTAACCAATGGTACCCGGCGCCTGCGTTAGCCCCAATCCACCGAAAGGATGAGGTTGGTGTCGTGCTGAAGGGTTGAAAAAGTGCTCCCGGCTTCGGGGATAATGGTTTGTGAGACACCAAACCAACCCGGAACAAGGAGCACCCAACGGATGCTACCACCTGAGCGCCTTGAGCGCATCCAGGTCGCCTTCGACGATCACCGCCTGGTGGCCAACGCCGGACTGATCCTGCCGGTCACGCTGGCCCATCACCTGGGTCTGGGCGAACTGGTGGACCGCCACGTTGACTTGGGAGATGCACCGGGTCGTGCGAATGCTGGGGACAAGATGCTGACCCTGGTGGCGTCGGCCCTGGCCGGTGGCGACTGCATCGACGACGCCGACGCGCTGCGCGCTGGCGGGACCGAGCAGGTGCTGGGCTGTGTGGTCAAGGCGCCGTCCACGTTGGGTACGTTCCTGCGGAGTTTCCGTTGGGGCCACGCGCGGCAGCTGGATCGGGTGAGCCGTGAGGCGCTGGCCCGAGCCTGGGGCGCCGGGGCCGGACCGGGCGATGATCCGTTGACCATCGACCTGGACTCCACCATCTGTGAGACCTACGGTCCGGCCAAGGAAGGGGCGCGCCGCCACACCTACACCGGCCAGCGGGGCTATCACCCGCTGTTCGCCGTCGCCGCTGGCGCCGGCGACGTGCTGATGGCTCGGCTGCGCCAGGGACGCGCCAACACCGCTCGCGGCGCGGCCCACTTCCTGCGAGAGACGGTAAGGCGAGTGCGCTACGCCGGAGCCACCGGACCGCTCACCATGCGGGCCGACAGCGGCTTCTACAACCACGACATCGTCGCCGTCTGCCGCAAGATGAAGGTCCGCTTCTCCATCACCGTCCGCCAGCACGCCCAGTTGCGCAATCTCATCGCAGCCATACCTGAAGAGGACTGGACGCCCATCCCTTACTGGATGGAGGGCGCCGCCGACGTGGCCGAAACCAGCTACACTCCCTTCGCCAGTGAGCCCGATGCTGTGCCGGTGCGTCTCATCGTCCGAAGGGTGCAGCCCACGCCCAACTCCCAGCTGGCCCTCTTGGTCGACTACAGCTATCACGGCTTCATCACCGATAGAGACGGCGACACCCTGGAACTGGAGGCCGATCATCGCCGCCACGCCGAGATCGAGAACGCCATCCGCGACCTCAAGTACGGGGTGGGTCTCAACCACCTGCCCTCGGGCCGCTTCCCCGCCAACGCCGCCTGGCTGGCCGTCCAGACGATGGCCCACAACCTGGCCCGCTGGACCACGCGCCTCGGGCTGGGCGAGCCGGTGGCGACCACCAAGACCCTGCGCAGGCGCTTCTTCTCCCTGGCCGGACGCCTCACCCGCAAGGCACGCCGCCTCACTTTGCATCTCCCCCAGGGCTGGCCCTGGCGAAACCAGTTCAGCAGCGCCCTGGCCAGACTGCGCGCACTGCCACTCCCTTCTTGACCACGCCCGCGGCGTCTGACCTGTCCCCCAGATTACCTAACTGTCTGGCCCAGCCGCGCCAGGCTCGGCTCCTGATGGCCTCCGCCGGCGATCGGCGCTGAAAATCGCTTCCCGCGCCGCTACTACGGGTCGTCAACATCTCTTTGGACCGGCATCCACGCCCCACATCGTCCATTTCATCGGCATCAGGTCCCCGCCTGCCCGATCCCTGGTCCCTCATCCCTCCTCTGACCGCCGCCACGGTTTCCCTTCGGTGGATTCGGGCTTACGACTTGCGCGGCAAACCTTTGGCCGCCTACCGTCGTTACCTGAGAAGGAGAGGAAGAAGATGACCAGCGCCAACGAATTTCCACCCGGGTGGGACGAGGAGCGCGTCCAAGCCGTCATCCGGCACTACGAGTCCCAAACGGAAGACGAAGCTGCCGCGGAAGATGAGGCCGCCCGCGAGGACGGATTGTCCGACTGCCAGGAATACTATGCCGAACTGGGCCTCGCCCCGCCGGATGTTCCGGCAAAGACCGCCGGGTGACGAGCAGTAAGCGGCCGTCACGGCAGAGCGCGGCATCAGACAAATCCTGTCCATCCATGCCAAAGCCACCACCACTGACATAGGCTCGTGCAAAAATCAACCGCGTTGTAAGAAGGGACACCGGCAGCTACAGAATGCGCCGAATAAGGCTGACATTTTGCGTTTTACGGCACGACGAAAATCGTCAAACACCGCGTGTTCATCGCTCAACCAAGAGGCGTCGTTGGCACTGAGCATTGGCTGACAAGGCGTGGCCTTACTCGTTAGGTGATGTTCCGCAAAAAGAAGCTGTATTCGGATTCTTGATCCGCCCCGTCGCACGGCGCGACGTTGAATATGATGGACGACATTTGTTGTCTATTCCTGACTTTGGCCCTCATGATGCGGTTTACCTCGCGGATCAATTGGGAACGTGTCGATTTGTCCTTCGGGATTGGGATAACGAGTTCATGAATCCGAGCGCCCAATGTGTCAAAGATGTCCTGCGTGAAACGCTTCGAGTAGATCTGGTCCTGCACCACTGGAGACGTAAGCACTGCTAAAAGCAAATGAGGGTCTATGGTGTCGTGGTCCGTTGAGCGGATTTTGTAAATGTGGCTCTGGTAGACGATCTTGGTGTCCAGTTTGGTCACCATGGCGCACGTGCTTACTAAGCCCGAATCCACCGATGGGATAGGGCGGTGCGGCATTTGAGAGAGATGAGGGGTCAGGGAACGGGATGGCGAGGACCTGATGCCGATGAAATGGACGATGTGGGGCGTGGATGCCGTGCCAAGGGGATGTTGATGACCCGTGGTAGCGGCATTGGCAGTGATTTTCAGCGCAGACCGATGGCGGAGACCGTCAGGAGCCCAGCCTGGCGCGGTTGGGCCAGGCGTGGTGCGTCATCGTAGACAGGTGAAAGGCCGAGGGCGGCGTCAGGATGGGAGTGGCAGGGCGCGCAGTCTGGCCAGGGCGCTGCTGAATTGGTTTCGCCAAGGCCAATCCTGTGGCAGATGCAGGGTGATGCGACGGGCTTTGCGGGTGATGCGTCCGGCGAGAGAGAAGAAGCGTCGTCGGAGGGTCTTGGTGGTGGTCACCGGCTCGCCCAGGCCGATGCGCGTGGTCCAGCGGGCCAGGTTGTGGGCCATGACTTGCACCGCCAGCCAGGCGGCGTTGGCGGGAAAACGTCCCGATGGCAGGTGGTTGAGCCCCACGCCGTATTTGAGGTCGCGGATGGCGTTCTCGATCTCGGCGTGGCGGCGATGGTCAGCTTCCAGATACAGGGTGTCGCCTTCTCTATCGGTGATGAAAGCGTGATAGCTGTAGGTGGCGAACAGGGCCAGTTGCGAGCCGGGCGTGGGTTTCACCCGTCGGACGATGAGCCGCACCGGTACCGCGTCGGGCTCACTGGCAAAGGGAGTGTAGCTGGTTTCGGCCACATCGGCGCCGCCATCCATCCAATAGGATATGGGCGTCCAGCCATCTTCAGGTATGGCCTCGATGATGTTCCGCAGGCTCGGGTGCTGGCGTACGGTGATGGAGTAGCGTACCTTCTGGTCGCGACAGGCGGCCACCATGTCGTGGGTGTAGAAGCCGCTGTCCGCCCGCACGGTGAGTGGTCCGGTGGCTCCGGCGTAGCGCACTCGGCTCACCGTCTCGCGCAGGAAGTTGGCGGCGCCGCGGGCGGTGTTGGCCCGACCCTTTCGCAATCGACACATCAGCACCTCGCCGGTACCCTCGGCCACGGCCAGGAGCGGGTGATAGCCCCGCTGGCCGGTGTAGCCGTGATGGCGCGCGCCCTCCTTGCCCAGACCATAGGTCTCACAGACGGTAGAGTCCAGATCAATGGTCAGCGGATCATCGCCCGGTCCGGCCCTAGCCGCCCAGGCTCGGGCCAGCGCCTCCCGGCTCACCCGATCCAGCTGCCGCGCGTGGCCCCACCGGAAACTCCGCAGAAACGTGCCCAGCGTGGATGGCGCCTTCACCGTACAGCCCAGCACCTGCTCGGTCTCGCCAGCGCGCAGCGCGTCGGCGTCGTCAATGCAGTCCCCGCCGGCCAACGCCGATGCCACCAGCGTCAGCACCTTGTCTCCCGCGTTGGCACGACCTGGCGCATTTCCCAGGTCAACGTGGCGGTCCACCAGCTCTCCCAGCCCCAGATGATGGGCCAGGGTGATGGGCAAAAGCAGCCCCGCATTGGCCACCAGTCGGTGATCGTCGAAGGCAACGTGGATGCGGTCGGGGCGCTCAGGTGGTAGCATCCGTTGGGTGCTCCTCGTTTCAGGGTGGTTTTCGTTCTCAAAAACCATTATCCCCGAAGCCGGGAGCACTTTCTCATCCCTTCAGCACGCCGACACACTCATCTCCTCGGTGGATTGGGGGTTAGCCAGCGCTGGCGCACTAGAAAATCCCCTCCCTCATTCGCGATTTGGCCGGCGTGACAATTGCATTTTGATCCAGATGCGATCACTTCGTGCGACGTCATGCGATCTCCCGGTGTAGTCTCAGTGTGATACATTGCGGCACAATATTTGGCCCGCTTTGAGATGGAATGATCAGTCCCGAACAGGCTGCGGTGCGTCTGCCGCTGCTCAATAAGCTGCTGTATTCGGCCGACCACATTGGTTGGCAGGCCATCGGTTATTTTCGGCAACAGTGGGTGCTCTTCTTCCTCGCGCCGCCGGCTTTTGAAGGTGTCAACCGGGTGCCCGATGTTGTGCTGGTTGGCTTGGAAATCGACGCCCGCGTGTTGGGCGGGTTCCTGATCTTCGCCGGACGGTTCATCGACGCTTTCACCGATCCTCTAATCGGCTGGTGGAGCGACCGTACCCGGAGCAGGTGGGGTAGACGCATCCCCTTCATACTGTTCAGCACGCCCTTCTATGCGGTGTTTGGCGCTTTGATTTGGTTCCTGCCCGATGAAGGGAGCAGTTGGTGGAACGTCCTGTACTTCGTCCTCATGCTGGAGCTTTTCTTCACCGCCGCAACCATGTCCAGCGGAGCGCTAGAAGCCCTGGTGCCGGAGCTGACCAGGACCGCCAACGACCGGATGCAGGTGGTGAGCTTCATTTTCCTGTTTGCGGTCGGTGGAGCCGGCTTGGGGCTCGTCATGGGTGGGTTCATCAAGGATGCGTTCGGGTTTCAGGTTACCGGCTCGATTTTCGCAGCGGTTGCCCTGGTATTCCGCTATATTTCGTTGTCCGCCGTGTGGCGATACGCTCCTCGGGACATCACACCGGCGCAGGTCCCGTTCTGGCAGGGGCTGCGGGACACGTTGCGCAATTCGCAATTCGTGGCTTTCCTGCCGACTTTCGTCATGTTCACCACCGGCGTCGGAGTATTGCAGGGCTGGATTCCGTTTTTCGCCGTCGGGGTGCTGCTTCAGGAACGGGACGGGGTCGCTTCCAGTTGGCTGTCAACCAGCGTCATCGGCGGCGCGGTGTTGTTCGGCGTCGTGATTTGGATACTTTTCTCCACCGGCAGCGTCAGCAAACGGCGCATCTACGGGATCTGCCTGGTTGCCAGCGGGTTAATGTTCCCATTGTTGGGATTGGTCGGCGTGGTCATGCCGGGCGACCTGGTGCTGCAGGGTTTGGTACTGGTGTTCATCGCGGGGATGCCCATGGCAGCTGTTTTTCTGTTGCCGAAGGGCCTGACCGCCGATATCGCGGACTACGACGCCCTGCTTCGTGATGAACGGAGAGAAGCACTGTTTTACTCGACGCAGAACTTCTTCGAGAAGCTCACCTACGCGCTCCCGCCCCTGCTGTTGAGCCTGGTGCTGCAGCTGGGCGATTCGCCCGAAAACCCTCTGGGCATCCGGTTGGCCCCGGTCATGGCCGGAGTGTTGGTGCTGATAGGCTTCAGCCTGTGGCCGCGCTACAAGCTGCCCGACACCGTGAACCGGGAGACCGTTGGGGCGGCCGGTCTTCTTCCCGCGCGTCAGTGACGGCCTGGCGGGATCAGGCATTCAGTTGGTTGGCGAGGTCGTCGGGATTCGTCACAGGTAGTTGGCAAGCATAGTGCTCGCACACGTAGGCAGTGGGTAGGCCATCCTGCATGATGCGCTGTTCCAGCAGCGGCGAGTCTTTCACCGGCGGATTTGCGGGGTCAGACATTCCCGCCACCACGCGGTTGGGCAGGTAGCGGCCTCCCACTTCGTGCAGCAAGGCGTCGGTTCGCGCATCCTCTAATGGCCCGACAATGACGATTTCTTTCGGCAGGGACACGTAGAAGTCCAACGCGCCCAGCCAATGGCCGGTGGCGCCGGGCGCCCGTCCCAGCAGTTGCTGCAACGCCCGCAACGGGGTGGCCCCTTTGGCCGAGTAATCGTCGTTGCCGGTGACGACGGCCAGCCGCAACAGCACGTCGGTGGCCACTGAGCCGCCGCAGGGTTGGGCGTTGTCGAACACGTCCCGCGGCCGGATCATCAGCGACTCGTGGTCGTTGCCCGTGTCGTAGAATCCGCCGACCGAGTCGTCCCAGAACAACGCGATCATGTTGTCGGAAATCGTCACCGCTTCCTGAAGCCAACGGGGTTCCAGGGTGGATTCGTGGAGCGTCAGCAGACCGTCCGCGAGGCAGGCGTAATCCTCGAGGTAGCCCAGCAGTTTTGCCTGTCCGATGCGCCAGGTGCGGAGGAGCCGGCCGTCGGTGCCGCGCATGTTGTCCAGCAGGAAGGCGGCATTCCGGCGGGCGGCGTCCAGGTAGTCCGTCCGACCCAGGGCCGCGCCGGCTTCGGCAAAGGCTCGCAGCATGAGCCCGTTCCAGGAGATCAACACCTTGTCATCGAGCAACGGGTGGACGCGCCGTTCGCGGACTTCAAGGAGGACGGCTTTGGCGCGTTCTACGGCATCTGTCAGTTCTCCTTCGGAGACTCCACGTTGCCTGGCGTACGCGTCCGGCGGGGTCGCCACGTTGAGGATGTTTGCGCCCTCGAAATTGCCCCGTTCGGTCACGCCGTAATAGCCCATCACCAGATCGCCATCCGCGCCGAGGAGCGGACGTAATTCGTCGGGCGTCCAGACGAAAAATTTGCCCTCCACCCCCTCGCTGTCGGCGTCCTGGGCAGAGTAAAACCCACCGGATGAGTCGGTCATTTCTCGCACCACGTAATCCAGCGTCTCTTCGGTGATGCGGCGGTACAGGGGGTTGCCAGTGATTTGCCAAGCGTGCAGGTACAGTCGCGCCAAGAGAGCATTGTCGTAGAGCATTTTTTCGAAATGCGGAACCAGCCAGTAGGCGTCGGTGGAATACCGATGGAATCCGCCGCCAACCTGATCGTACATGCCGCCGAAGGCCATTTTTTGGAGGGTCAGTTCCACCATCTCCAGAGCGCGTTCGTTGAACCCATGCCGGTGATATCGCAACAAGAACTCGGGGGTCATTGGTTGAGGGAACTTGGGAGCGTTGCCGAAACCGCCGTTGAGGTGGTCGAACTGGGTCGCCAACTGGGAGTACGCGTTGTGCATCGCCTCGGTGGTCAAGGGAGTGAAGCCCCGGGGCATCTGTCCCGTCCGCCCCATTTGCTCGGCGAGCTGGCGGGTAACCCGTTCAATCTCGCCCTTGTTGGTGTGGTAGGCCTGGCTGGCGGCGGCAAGCAATCGGGGGAACCCGGGCATACCCTGGCGGTCCTCGGGGGGGAA
Organism: Dehalococcoidia bacterium; assembly: GCA_965197635.1. Classification (GTDB taxonomy): domain Bacteria; phylum Chloroflexota; class Dehalococcoidia; order Lucifugimonadales; family UBA3495; genus Bin87. Next base: position 283,423 of record CBDANN010000005.1, on the reverse strand, counting down.
GTAGGTGCCGCCGTAGTAGGGCCGTCCATCGGGCGTCAGGAACACGGTCATGGGCCAACCACCGCTCCCGGTCATCATCTGCACCGCTTCCATGTACACGGCGTCCAGGTCGGGCCGCTCCTCCCGGTCCACCTTGATGTTGACGAAATTATCGTTCATCAGAACAGCAATGTCCTCATTCTCGAAGGACTCGCGCTCCATCACATGGCACCAGTGGCAGGCCGAGTAGCCAATGCTCAACAAAATGGGACGGTCCTCATCCCGCGCGCGGCCCAAGGCATCCTCGCCCCAGGGATACCAGTCCACCGGGTTTTCGGCGTGCTGCAACAGGTAGGGGCTAGTCTCGTTGATCAGGCGATTTGTCATGGGGTTTCACTCCTGGGCACAGACGCGGAGGGGCGGGCAAGGGAAGTACCGGATATATTCATCCGAACTGGGGGTGTGACCGGTTTCGGTTCACGGTGGACGATAATCGTAACAGTCTTGGATAGGCGATTCTAGCCGGCCAGCTCCGGATGCCGAAGACCCTGGGGTACATAGGTGGGCCAAAGATGATGCGACGGTCGGGCTGCCCGGGGATGATTGCTGCCGAGTCAAGGCTACTGGATGTCAGTCTGGCCGGCGATGATGTGGCAAAAAAGGGCCCAAAATCAGATTCTCGATGGAGTGTCTTTGGCGAGTCGACCGCCGTTTTTGAGGTCTCGACACGCCTCTCTTGACGTGTCGCCGTCCCCCTATTGAGGCTCGGCTTTTTCGCGGCGACGTAAAATGAGGCGCGCCCGGAGATCGTCGGCAACGGTGTCGGCCAAGCAACCGAGGGCGGCGTCAATGCGGTTAGGGGCTAGATGGTCTGGCCAGCGATGCAGGTCATGTTCTGTACCGTGGCGCCACACATTGGTGAAGTGTAGGCAGGTTGACAATACGTAACTGTAGCCGGCGAACTGGTGAAATGATCGTCGAGGGCCACGATTCCATAGCCCGATGCGGGGGAGGGACGGGTTGGGCGCGATCATGCCGGTTACGAGGTGGTGAAGGTTCAAGGAACGTTGGACATCGCAGTGAGGCCAATGGGTGGTAGGATGCTGGAGAGGTCGTGCTTTCGTGAGCACACGACGACGGGAAATTGGGAGGGTTTGGGAGTTGTCTCGCGTCAGAAATCTACTGACGGTGCCCCAAAACCAGCCGGGGCGTCGGCGACACTTGAGGCGGAAATGAGTGTGGTTCGCGTCGTCATTGGCTGTGAAACGAAGATGCGCTATTGTGGTGTCGCCGGCAGCGGCGTATCAACGTGTCAGACAATCATAGGCTGCAGGTTGCTGCGGTGCGCACAACGGTTGAAGGCCGACTAGACTGAGGTGGCGGTCTGTCCCGAGCGTCGTCAGGCCAATTCGAAAGTCGCAATTTCAGCCGACCACCGGTATGCACCAATGCCACACTCTGCGGGAAGAGCACATGTGCGCAGCGGGTCAACACAGAACATCCTGACTACGCCGGCCAAAAGATCATATGGATGCGCGAGTAGCGTGCGGAATCGCTTGATGCCAAGCGCGTCAGTCCTATCGCTGCAATTGCAACAGACGGGACCACCACCACATTTCGGTCCAAGCCGAGTGATAGGCGATTTCCTTTAACCCGAATCCACCGAAAGGCATTGTGGGAGCACTGGAACGGGACACGAGGGTGATGAAGAGGCGATGGTTCGGGCGGAATGCGGGTAGCTGGGCCTGGTGGTTGGCAATCGGCCCGCCAGTGTCAAGCGTGAGGAGCCTTTGATGGCTGAGCCGGAGGCAGCAGGGAACACTCGGTGAGCCATCTGGCGCGAGCTGGGGAGACGTTTGACTGACTGGCGGGTGGGATTGGCGGGCCGGTTGCCGGCGCCACCGTCAGGAAGGGAGTGGCAGGGCACGCAATCGAGTGAGGGCGCGGCTGAACTGGTTTTCCCAAGGCCAGTGCAGGGGAAGATGCAAAGTGAGGCGTCCGGCCATGGCGAAGAAGCGCCGCCGGAGGGTCCTGGTGGTTACCACCTCTGGCTCTCCCAGCTCGATGCGGGCGGTCCAGCGAGCCAGGTTGTGGGCGATGACCTTGTACGGCCCGCCAGGCGGCGTTGGCGGCGAAGCGGCCCGAGGGGAGATGGTTGAGGCCCACGCCGTACTTGAGGTCGCGGATGGCATTCTCGATCTCGGCGTGGCGGCGATGGTCGGCCTCCAGTTCCCGGGTCTCGCCCTCCCGGCTGGTGATGAAGCCGTGGTAGCGGTAGGTGGCGAAGCGGGCCAGTTGGGAGCCGGGAGTGGGCTTCACCCTACGGACGATGAGCCGCACTGGGGCGGCGTCGGGCTCACTCCGGAAGGGGACGTAGGTAGTCTCGGCCACGTCAGCGGCGCTGTCCATCCAGTAGGGTAGGGGCGTCCACTCCCTTTCGGGTATGGCCTCGATAAGAACCTGTCTACGATCTCTGAAATAGGTTAAGTTGAGACTATTATCAGGGGAGGGGTAATCATGTCTCATTCCTATCCCAGCGACATCAGCCGGGAGCAATTCGCCCGTATTCTGCCCGTGTTGGAGACGGCTCGCCGCCGGACCAAGCCCCGCACCGCGGACTTGTATGACGTTTTCTGCGGCGTGCTGTACCTCTTGAAGAGCGGGTGCCAGTGGCGAATGCTGCCGGCGGACTTCTCCAATTGGCGCACTTGCTACCAGTATTTCCGGCAATGGAGCGAGCGGCCGGGCCCGGGTCAGGATTCCATTCTGGAGCGTGTCCTAAAAAAATCGGTTGGCGCGGTCCGACAAAGCAATGGACGGAAAGAGCAGACCAGCTTCTGCATCGTGGACTCCCAGAGCGTCCAGAACACGGACACCGCCGGGCACCAGGGCTATGACGCGGGTAAGAAGGTGTCCGGAATCAAGCGTCACATCGCGGTGGACACGCAAGGATTGCCCCATGCGCTACACCTGACTACCGCCGACGTTACCGACCGGGCTGGGGCTTTGGCGATGTTTGACGCAAACCGGTCCGGCCTCAATCAGGTCCAGAAGGTGCTGGTGGACGGGGGTTACACCGGGAAGCCCTTTGCCACTGCGGTGCAAAGCTTGTTGGGAGCCGCGGTGGAAGTGGTGAAACGCAACAAACTGCACACCTTCGTGGTGCTGCCAAAGCGATGGGTGGTGGAGCGATCTTTCGCCGGGCTGGAAAAGTGCCGCCGACTCTGGAAGAACTGTGAAAGGAAGCTCAATACCAGCCTGCAAATGGTGGTGCTTGCCTTCATGGTGCTAATCCTAAAAAGATCGTAGACAGGCTCTGAGAAAAGAGGCGGCGCTTATCTTGTGTATGCCTGCATCAATGTAATGACGGTGGATCCGCCCGACTTCACGGGAGGTATTGTCGATGATCCCGCGGCTGGTCTTCCATTGGATTTTATCCAAGTTGCTCCAGACAACGAGCGTACCGGACCGATTCTGGAAAATCTCATCACTGCCAGCACGTCGCCAAACGTCCGGGATGGGCGTTTCTTGGTCGGGAAGAGGAACCAAGTGATCTCCCCGCTCGATGGCGTCGGCATCGATACTGGAGTGCCAAACCGAATTCAGTCCATCTTGCCATGTCCAAACTTCAACCTTCTTGCACTGAGACATGGAAGACGTGGGTAAACCCATGCCGTATTTGCCGATCCCCCGGACTGCATGATGCCGAGTCCCTCCGCCGAACTTGAGAGCCTCCAACAGAGTCCTGACATCCATCCCTGTCCCGTTATCCAGAACCGCGATCTCGGAGACCCGACGTCTGGTCCGCATGGGACCCGGTTGCGGCTCCTCCATGCAGAGCAGCTCAATCAGCGGAGCACCAGCTTCGATTGCATTGTCGATCAATTCGGCGATTGCGTACGCAGAATTGTGATACCGACTATCCCTCAGCGCTCTGATCGTAAAGCTGCTGGGAAAGAGACTGCGGTCTACGTCGCTGAGGACATCCGCGTGTCCGACCATAATTCCTCCCAATTGGTGAAGGCATCGGCCACAGAGCCGAAACCAGGTAGATTCGTATCTGCCACAGTGAATACCTCAGCTGTCGGATTCCCGCCAGCCCGCGGACCCCGCAAAGCCCTTCCTACCATTTGACAATAAAGAACTAAAGAAGTGGTAGGTCGGGCAATAATGACGCAACGCGTCCTCGGAGCATCGAAACCAGCAGTAAGAGCCTGTTTACAATCTTTTTAGGATTAGCACCGTGAAGGCGAGCACCACCATTTGCAGGCTGGTATTGAGCTTTCTTTCACAGTTCTTCCAGAGCCGGCGGCACTTTTCCAGCCAGGCGAATGACCGCTCCACCACCCATCGTTTCGGCAGCACCACGAAGGTGTGCAGTTCGTTGCGTTTCACCACTTCCACCGCGGCTCCCAATATGCCTTGCACTGCAGCAGCAAAGGGCTTCCCGGTGTAACCACCGTCCACCAACACATTCTGGACCCGGTTGAGGTCGGACCGGTTTTCGTCAAACATCGCCAAAGCCCCCGCCCGATCGGTAACGTCGGCGGTAGTCACCTGTATCGCATGGGGCAATCCTTGCGTGTCCACCGCGATATGACGCTTGATTCCGGACACCTTTTTGCCCGCGTCATAGCCCTTCTGCTCGGCGGTGTCCGTGTTCTTGACGCTCTGGGAGTCCACGATGCAGCAGCTGGTCTGCTCTTCCCTCCCATTGCTTGGTCGGGCCTCGCCAACCGATTTTTTTAGGACTTGTTCCAGAATGGAATCCTGCTCCGGGTCGGGCTGCTCGCTCCATTGCCGGAAATACTGGTAACAAGTGCGCCAATCGGGGAAGTCCGCCGGCAGCATTCGCCACTGGCAGCCGCTTTTCAGGAGATACAGCACGCCGCAGAAAACGTCATACAAGTCCACAATGCGGGGCTTGGTCCGGCGTCGGGCCGACTTCAGCGTGGGCAGAATACGGGCGAATTGCTCCCTACTGATGTCGCTGGGATAGGAATGAGACATGATTACCCCTCCCCTGATAATAGTCTCAGCTTAACCTATTTCAGAGATCGTAGACAGGTTCTTACGAACGGCAATCCGCCCGCGCGGTCGCGGCTATGCTGAGGTTGTTCCCGACCTGGTGGTGGAAGTTTTTTCGCCAAACGACCGGCAACCGCCTGTAGAACGTATAGTACGGCTGTGGCTGGACGCTGGTGTGCGCTTGGCGCTAGTGATCTGTCCCGGCGTGCAGGAGATAGTGGCCCACCACGCTGACGGCGCGGTGCAGCGGTTGGGGGTGAATGACACGCTGATCTGCGAACCGATATTGCCCGGCTTTGCCTGCCCGGTGGCCGATATTTTCACCTACTGACGCCTCTCGTCCCAAACAATGGGCGCGGCAATCCGGCCCGGGACGCTGACCAACGCCGGCGTCGTTCTCACACCGGCAGTATGGGCGGAGCCTCCTCCGGCAGCGTTACGTCGCGCAAAGACAGGTGACTCCCGTCGGTGAACCAGGGATTGCGGGGATTGCGGGAGGGCAACTGCACGGTGGCCATGCCGGGGGCGGTCACTTCGCCCCGTTGGTTTTCGGCCCAGATGTCCACGTCCACCAGGGCATTTCCGTTGTGGATGTACTTGCGCGCCACGCGACCTTTGCAGAACTGGGTGTCGCCATAAATGTTGAACCGGCGGGTTTCCACGCGCAAACGCTTCAGAAAGGCATCGTCGCCCATCCAGTTGGTCATCAGGGTTCCCAGCCACGACACCCGTTGCGGGCCGTAGTCGTAAGCGCCGGGAACACCGACAGCCTCGGCGACGGAATCACGCAGGTGGCCGATGCCCGTATACTCCAGGCCACCGCCCGATTCGGGGTTGCGGAAGAAATGATTGGGGTGTCGCATGGCCTCACGGAGCAAAACGCCGTGGGCGCTGGAGCGCCCGGTGCCCACCAGGAACGCGCTGACGTCCTGCAACGACAGCGGCCCGCGCACCACCGTCGGCAGGTCCTCGCCGACTTCGGTGTCCTCCCAATAGCGGGGCTGGCCGCCCCGAGCCGTTTCGTTCAGCACCTGCTCGTCAATGGCAGCCAGTTCGTCTTCGGTGTACTCGTGGCGCTTGGGCACGTCGGCGTACTTGCCGCGCTCCCGTGATGCGCGCCGCTGGTGGCGGGTACACCAGCCCACCACGCGGGCTACCACCTCGTCGCGCTGGTTGGAATAGGTGGTTTCCACGTACTGGATGACCAGCCGGCCGGAATAGGCGCTCTGCTTTTCCTGCACGTCAAGCACCCGTTCCACGCAGTTGACGGCATCGCCGGGCCGCAGGACACGGAAAAACTCCCAGTCGTTGCCGGCGAAGAACCCATGCACGCCGGGCAAACCCCACCGGGTGCGTCCCGACCAGTGGCGCATATAAGGTGCGCAAGGATGGCCGACGACGCTGCCATATTTGGAGTAGACAGCGTACTCCTGGTCGCGGAAGAGCGGGTTGGCGTCGCCGATGCCGTTGACGAAGTTGAGCATGGTGTCCAGGTTTGCCTGGCGCACGTACTGCTCGGTTCGCATTCGCACGCCAATCATGGCGCGAGCGGCGTCCAGGGCTTCGTCGGAGATGCCGCCCTCGACTTCGGGGAGTGTTTCGACTACCTGTTGTTGGGGTTGCTGTTGAGTCATTTTCCTGCTGCCTCTTGGGTAACTTTGGACGGTTCCTCAAATACGCCGATGATGAATATCAACGCTACGAATACCATCACCACGCCCATTAGCAATAAAGGGCCTAAGGTTGCTTGACGGCCCGTAACCGGCGAATCCTGCGTTAGAATTTTGCCAACCGCGACCAGAACCGATGCATAGCTAATCATGCCGCCTGCTCCGCAAATCAGCTTCAGAGCAGCCCAAAACCGGGCCGGTCCCTCTAAATCCGGCAGGCCGGCGATAGTAGGGAAATCGACGCCGAAAAGCCCGAATCCAATTGCCGCCGTAGCAATAGCGAGAATGGTGAGCGACAGTGACTGAAAATGCTGCGACTGCTGATTTACCGGCCTCACCATTGCCAACGGTCCCCGCGCAGGTCGTGACGTATGCAGTAGGTGAGCAGTCCCAGACCAAAAAACAGCAGTGCGACCATAAGGGCCAGACCCAGCCAGAGGTTCCCGGCATAGGGAATTTCAGCCAGTATCAGTATCAGCAGAACGATGGGGGCAATGGGTAGCACGATGGCCAGCGTGGCTTGCAGTCCCAAAGCCCGAAGGTAGCTGTCTTTGCGGATTTTCATCATCTTTGCCGCCTCCCTGCACCAACGAGAAACTCGCGAACGGAGCCGGGACGGTTGCTAGTACACCACCTGCCGCGCCTCCAGCTCGGCCAGTTCTCCATCGTTCAGCCCCAGAATACCACACAGCACCTCACGGTTGTGTTCGCCCATGAGTGGCGCGTGTCGACGCACCGCCGACGGAGTTTTGTTCAGGCCCCACATCAGGTTAAAAATGGGTTCAGCACCCAGGGACGGGTGATCGATATCGTTGTAGAGACCCCGCTCCATGAAATGCGGGTGGAAAAGGCGTTCTTCAGCACTCAGTACCGGAGATGCGGCCACACCATGCCGTTGGAGCAAGTCGGTAGCAGCATCCGCATCTTGTTGCGCCGTCCATTGCGACAGCAGAGAATCCAACTCGCGGCGGTGGCGCTGACGGCGGTACTGGCTGCGGAACCGGTGGTCGTCTGCCCACTCTGGGTTGCACATAGCCTCCACTAGGCCACGCCACTCATCCTCTGAACCCACGGCGATGGACACCCAACTGTCCTCGCCGGCGCACGGGTAGTTACCGTAAGGAACCATAGTCGGGTCGTAGTTACCCCGAGGTTGCAATGAGCGCCCGGTCAGGGCGTGTTCCATCAAACCGATCCCCTGCGTCACCACTGTGGCCCGCAGCATCGACACGTCGATGTACTGCCCCTGGCCGGTACGGTTACGGTGGTACAACGCGGACACGATAGCAAACACGGAATGAAGCGCGCCGCAAATATCGCCGAAAGCGTGCTTTAGCCCCAGGGGGCCGCCCCCCTCGTATCCCATGGTGCTGTCCAGGCCCGACAGCGATCCAATGGACGGCGCGTAGGCGCGCAAGTCACGCAACGGCCCCTCCTGTCCGGTGGAGGAAATGGACGCCATGATGATGTCGGATTTGATGCTGCGGAGGGTTTCGTAGCCCAACCCCAGCCGTTCCATCACACCGGGCGAGAAGTTCTCGATAACCACGTCGCAGCGGGCGGCCAGTCGTTTCGCCAGTTCCACCGCGTCGGGTTCGCTGATATTCAGAGTAACGCTGAGCTTGCCCCGGTTTACGTTGTGGAACATCGGGTTCTGCTCGGGATCGGGCTGATCTCCCACGATGGGCCGGCCCATGCGCATATAGTCCAGCCGCTGGCGCGTTTCTACCTTGATCACCTCCGCTCCCATATCGGCCAGGATCATGCCGGGCAAAGCGCCGGCCAATACCCAGCCGAAGTCCAACACCCGGTATCCGGCCAGGATGCCGTCGATAATCGGTGGAGCGTTTGCGGTAGTGTTTTCTGTTGAGGCCATAGTCCTGCTTCTCTAGGTTTGTCGCGGAGGGACTATCCATGCGGCCAGCGCCGGCATCACCGCCAGCACCGCCGCCGCCGCTATCTTGGTGTAATTGCCGCCGTAAACCAGGCTCAACGTCCATAATAACCCAAAGGCGATGGCCCCGACGATGATGCCGGCAATGATGATGACGTCGGGTCGGTGGTTCTTGCGCAGGGCGATTTGACGGGCGATGAGGCAGCTTCCCATGAACACAACCACGCACACGATGGCGATGCGGATGAGCATGACGCTACCGGACCCGATTGATTGAGTTGGCCATTGGAGTAAACGTCGGGATTGGGGACAACAAGGGTTAGGGGACAACAAGGGTTAAATGATGCCGGTCTGGTAAAGCTTGACCAACTCCTCTGCGGAGTAGCCAAGTTCTCCACAAATGATCTCTTTGTTGTGCTGACCCAGGGTCGGAGCCGGCGTGGATGGCGCAACGTCGCCGTCCGCCAGACGATAGGGAGGGCCCGGATATGCCACGGTTCCAGTGTCCGCACGTTCGATTACCACGAAAAGATCGGCGAGTGAAGGGTCGGCGCGTACTTCGTCATAGGTTCGCACCGGAGCCAAAGGGATGCGGTGCTCCAGGGCGATTTCCAGCAATTCGGCCTTGGTGTAGTCGGCCAGCCACCCTTCGACGTAGCCGTCCACCTCGTCGGCGTAGAGATTATTCATTGCAGTGCGATTGCGAAAACGCTGCTCTTGCGACCACTCCGGATTGCCCATTATCTGTAGCAAACGACCCCATTGGCGACCCTCAGGGGAGCCGACGAAGATGTGGCCGTCCTTGCACCTAAGGATGCAATTGGGGTACGGGAAGTCCAGCGCGTGATGCCCGGTGCGGCGGGTGACCCGCCACTCGTACACCGCCATCAACGCCTCCGGCCCGTTGTAGAGGCCGGCCATCGTCTCCGCCTCGGCGATGTCGATATGCTGCCCACCGTGAGTATCCCTGCCCAGCAACGCCATCACGACGGAAGATGCCGCCGCCATGCCGGCGAAATAGCCCACTGCGGGCGTGCCGAAGCTCAGAGGCTCCCGGTCTTCTTCGCCCAAACCCTCGGAGATGCCGCCGGCCGCCGCCAGGTTGATGTCATAAGCCTTGTAGTCGCGCCACGGACCGGAAAGCCCCCACGGGCTGATGCTGGCCATCACCAAGCCGGGATGGTCCGCTGCCAACGCATCATAGTCCAACCCCAACCGCTCCATATCCGCCGGCGGCGCGTTGTGCACCACCACGTCGGACGATGCTGCCAGCCTCTGCATTATGCTGCGCCCGGTTGGCGTCTCCAGGTTGGCGGTGACGCCCTGCTTATTGGCGTTGAGGTAAAGAAATAGGCCGCTGCGTTCCGGGTGAGGAATGTCATCGGGCCATGGCCCGTAGCGGCGCGCTGCCTCTCCCACGGTCGGTGGTTCCAGCTTGACCACTCGCGCTCCCGCGTCCGCCAGCAGCTTTCCGCAGTAGGGTGCGGAGATCATGGAACCGATTTCGAGCACTCGCAGGCCGGTGAGCAGAGAGTAGGTCATGGTTTTGCCTATCAGACTATGATGAAATCGGTTTACGGGCGTGCGTTGGGGTTAGGCAATCCAGTTGCAGTGGCTGCCGCCGCGGTCCAAGTTGCCACATTGTCCAATATGTTCCCACTGATGCCGTCGCAGAAATCGACGATTCTGCAACGGTCGAACAGCAATCCGGAGTCGACAGCGGCATTATGCCAGCGACTTCTCAATAAAGCCTCCGTTACAAAGAAAGCGCGTACTGGAGTAACAGCAGGTTGGTCACGCAACCACTTGCGCCCGAATGCATCGGGCTGGAGTTGTGTAAGCGTGTCTCTGTAATCGGTACCGGTTTTGCACTGACCGAAAATTATAAGTTTTCCAGGCAGGATGTCGGAGAAAGGTTTCCACACTACAACATCCAACTTGCCATCCTGTTCAGTAGTCAGCGCGTTGTTCCGGTTAACGAATTCACCGCCTTCTCCCAACTGTTGGCATAGACTGTTAACTCTGGCGGTGAAATCTCCGATGTTGCCAGCGGTACTAAATACGAAGCTTCGGGCCCTGTGGCCGAGGTAGTTACGACTGATTTCCGCAGACAGTTTTTCAAAAATGACCGTGCCATCTACACCGGAGTGGACCCGGTTGTTGCTCATATTCAGCCGAGTAGCCAGAAGCAGGTACTTGTAAGTGATGTGCTTGACATATCCAACATCTCGCCTTGCCCGAAGGACGTAGCCACGCTCGTCCATTGTGAAGGGATAGCCGTTGCTGCAGGACGCTGAGCGTCGTTCTATTTCGTGGAAAGCCGCTGCTATGTCCTTTGGCAATTCTTCCTCTTCAGCGACACCATAGGAGTAGTCATTTTCGTCAATCCTGCCGAGCAGTCTGTACAAGTCAGTTGCCGAAACACTGTCTCTTTGCCATGCTTGCAACTCGGCGAAGTCCGCAAGTTCGTGGGCGGATGCTTTGGGCGACGGAATCCCTGGCCATTTGAACATCAGACATCCTCGGCAATGCGGGATTCCCGAACCGGGCTACGCTTGCGATACATTGCGTTATACAGGTCGTCGGCCAGGTTCGCGACCGTGCCGGCAATTCTGAGCAATTCTTCAGAATCTTCATATCCTTCTGAGAGCATACTGTGTGCCTTTTGCAGATGCTCCCTCGCGGCCAGCAGCGACTCCTCAAAGCGATTAGATGAAGGTCGGCTTGACTCAAAGGCATAGCTCAAGTCGCCGTTGCGGCGCAGGTCGGTCGTCGCACCCCGATTGCTCAAGACGGCATCGAGCTGCCGCAAGTGCGGATTCTGAGACTGGATAACAGGACGTATTTCTTCTCGCCGGCTACCGTACAGCCAGAGGCAAAGCTGCCGCAGTTCTTCTTTCTTCTCCGGTGGCACCGGCTCAGGGTCTTCATCTCTTTCCGGGCGCAAACTGATGTAGGAGCTAATCCCTGGATAGTCAAGTCCGGTGTATAGATGGGAGAATGAGAAATGCCGATACCAACGGTTTTCCCTGTTGAAAACTTTTAGCCGCTCAGCCTGTTCAATCACCATTAACCCGCGGAACAAACGCTGAACCGTGCGGTGCGTGTCACCAATCTGTTGCGCGATGTCTTCCAACGGCACCCCGAAGTTACGATGCACATCGGCAATGTATTGGGACTTGGCGTAGCTGCTCCACTTTACCGGCCCATTCACATGCTTGAAACCCAGGTAACGCCAGGCTGCTTCCCGCGTACTGGGCAGGCATGGCAACGTTTTCAGAGCCGCTTTGTCCGCTTCGGTAACGGCGGGAACGTTTGCGTTCAGCTCCTTTGCGAGCGTCGCATCAAGCAGGATTTTAACCGCAGCCAGGCGGCGATTGCCCTCAATGACGACGTTCCGCCCTCGCTCCGACGCCACAATCAGGGGTTCGTGCTGAAAGAAACCGCTGGCGGCGATAGACAGCGCCAGTTCCCTTACGTCCATCGCTTCCCACAGAACCGCTATGATTTCCGATTCCGTGGCATTCGCAGCTAGGTCAAATTCAATCAGCCTGGGGTTCCTAACATCGAACACCAAGTCCGAGACTTTCATGGTTGTGATTTCGTTGGCATTCATCAGGATGACCTCTCCAATCCCGTGCCAGCTAATAGCGGTAGCAGCGGCCACGGCGTGATTGCCAACTCTCCCCGGTGGGAATGATGAGTGTTTTTCATCATTACCCGCACGGCGTAGAACTCGTACTTTGCGATGAGTTCCAGTATCTCCGCAGTCTCATCGTAGGTCATCAGAAACTCCGCCCCGCTGTCGGCAAGGATGGCAAAAAGGCGGGAGTGGTCAACGGCATTGTGATTGTATAACCGTCGGCCGGCCCGCTTGCCGCCAGCGGTATAAGGCGGGTCCGCGAATATCGCCGTCCGGGATGTGGGAGCGGCCAGCACCTGTTCCAGCAGGCACATCCCGTCGGTTTCGTGAAAATCGATTTGACCGGCGTACTCGGCGACCGCTTTGAGTCGCCGCATGATAGTATCCGGGTACCAGCGAGAGGCGACTCCCTTGCCATTTTCGCCGGAGCGGTTGAGCGATGCCCCGTCAGCCAGGATCCCGCCCCGACGGGTGCGGTTGAGGACGAGGGTGCGAAATCCATGCGCCGCCACGCTGCCAGGGACTTGGCGTGCCAGTTCTGCTATGCTGTCGTGGGTAGGGGTAAACTGCGCTACCTGTGCGATGAGTTCGTCGCTGTGCTGCAAGGCTGCTTGCCAGAAAGCCGCCACTTCTTGGTCAATCTCGGCCATCAGACTCCGCTCCACCAACCCCTCCATCACGGCGGTAAGAGACACGATACCGCCGCCGGCAAAAGGCTCTACCAACAACTCCGGCGCCGGCTCGATCGCCCCCAGCCAAGCCCGGATATGGGGAATCAGCCATGTCTTGCCGCCTGGATAGCGGAGCGGGCTGCGCTGTGGGACGGTGGCCACATTCACCGCTGGTATGGTCGAGATTGACACGGGCGGCGGAGCGGCAGCGGAGGTAGCGGTAGTTGGCATAAAGTGATTCCGGCACAGGTATTGCCCCGCAATCATACCATCAACCGCCGTTTAGCAGCCCCTATTATGTTACACTGTGCCCACTGCCATAAATCCGCATTCACCACCCCCCACGTAGGAGACCCACTATGCCCAAGAAGCGCGGCACCGGCTTGATGATGGTCTGGTGCGAAGTACCTGCCGAAGTTGAGGAAGAGTTCAACAAGTGGTACAACACCGAGCACCTGCAGGAACTCCTCTCGGTACCTGGCGTCCTCAACGCCGCCCGCTACGAAGCGACCAGCAGCGGCCCCAAGCATCTGGCGATGTACGAACTGGAATCCCCCGACGTGATCAACACCGACGCCTTCAAGAACCGCCCGCCCACCCCGTGGGGCCAGAAAGCAGGCCCGCGGGCGGTGGCTACCTCTCTCATCAACAACGTGTACACGATGATCCACCCCGCCTCGCTGGACGACGCGCTGGCCAACGCCGATATGTCGCCGGCCTTGCAGATTGGCCGGATGGACGTGCCCGCGGAGCGTGACGATGAGTGGAACAACTGGTACTCCACCGTGTACGTTCCCAATTACGAAAAGGTGGACGGCTGCATCAGGGGCCGCCGCTGGAAGTCAGTGCGGGGCGAGCCTTCGTATGCCACGGTGTACGAGTTGGCAGACCCCCAGGTGTCTTCCACGCCGGCCTGGCTGGAACAGCGGGAAGCCCACCCGGACAACGGCCGTATGCGGGACGTCATGACCCACGCCCCGGGCTCGCCGGGCATCTGGCGCAAGACTTTCCAACCGTAACCCGTTGCCGGACAACCGATAGCGTACAATGTAGGGGCGAATGAACATTCGCCCCTACTCGCTGTTGAGGTCGGTGGAAAGTGTCCGTTTTCGTCATCAGGCTGATCGGAGTGGCGCTCGTGGCGTTCATTGGCGTTACAGCGAACTCGCCGGCGCTGGCGCAGGACATCGTGGGCCAGGAATCGCGGCGCGCCGAATCCGTAACGGGCCCATACACTGTCGTCGTCGAAGCCCAATCGCTGCCTTCTTTGCAATCGGTTCAGTTTTTCATCCGCGTCAGCGAAACGGCTACCGGGCATCCGGCGGACGACGTTACGGTAACCATCCTGACGACCTGGAGCGGCGGTGATGAGACGGGCGAGAACATCGCCCTCAGTCCCAATATTCCCGGCCTGTACGTTGCTACGTTGACTTTTGACCCCGGCCGCTGGGAAACGACTTTGTTGGTAGAGCCGCCGGACGGGGGTTCTTACGGCGCGGATGGCTTCGTTTTTATGGTCCCTGAACCCTCCAGCAACCTTGAGGCCGGGCTGGTTTTCCTCGGGGTTTCGGTGATATTGATCGGCGGCGCCGGCTATCTCGTGTGGCGCATTCGCCAAACACAACGGGAAAGGAACGCGGCATCCGGGGAAAACACGGTATGAACCGGCCGCTGCCAGTGCCAACAACCCGCTGGGCCTTTGGCGTGTCGGCAGGAGCCGTTGCGTTCCTGGTTGTAGGCGCCGGCGTGGCGTCCGCGCATCAAGGTATCCCACCAGGGCAAACCCCGGCCACGGCTTGGGGGTTTGTCACCAATCCGGTGCCCAGCCTGTTCCTGTTGGCGACGGTGTATTTCTACATCAACGGCCTCAACAACTGGCCCAACAAGACACACCCCATCAACATTTGGCAGAAAGCCAGTTTCTTCGCCGGAATTCTGGTGCTCTTTGCCGCCCTCCAATCCCCCATAGAACCGCTCGCCGAGCATTATTTTTCCATCCACCAAATGCAACACCTGATGGTCCGCATGGTTGGGCCGCTGTTGATATTGCTGGGCGCGCCGCTGACCCCAATCCTCAGGGGGATGCCGCCCTGGTTGCGGCAGAATGTGGTGCGCCGTGTGGTGCGGACGCCGGTGGCGCGCTGGATTTACATCAAGATCACCAATCCTATTTTCACCACCGTAACCTTCCTCGGCCTGCTCTTTTTCTGGCAGGCGCCCGGCCCCCATGATCTCGCGGTGCATAATGACTGGGTACACGAACTGATGCACGGTACCATGCTCACCAGTGGGTTCCTGTTCTGGTGGATTGTCATCGATCCCAAGCCGCACCATTCGCGGCTGCATTATGGGCTTCGTGTCCTGTATTTGGGCCTCATCGTCCTACCCAACACCCTGCTCGGCGCCGGGATCACATTCCAGGAAGACCTGATCTACACGGCTTACCAGGAACTGCCCCGTCCGTGGGAAGGCTTTTCGCATCTCTCCGACCAACGCTTCGGGGGCCTGTTGCTTTGGGTGCCGGGCGATATGATGAGCATAATCGCCGCCGGGATCGTGATGTTCATGTGGTACCAGCGCGAGATGGAGGAGAATCCGAACCCGCCCTGGCCCGTTCCTGCCGAATCCTCGGGGGAAGACGAAAGTTTGGAAGATTCGATCAAATGACTCTCGCAGTCGCCCCACTCCGCCAGTGGGAGACGGGGACGGCGAAATTGACCGCCCTCTCGTTTAGATTGTAGGATGTTGCCCGCTTTCTATCTCAAACTAACTCGCGTGTGCGGTGATTTATGACAAATGGCAACGGGCGCCGACCCGAACCGCGCTTTGATTGGTTCATTCCCATTGACGGCGACGGCGACCGGGCCGGCACGCTTCGGGCGCAACGACCGCCCACGTTCGACTATCTGAAGCAGGTGGCCGAAACCGCCGAAGATTGCGGATTCTACTCCATGCTCATACCCACCCGGTTCGCCAACGGCCTTTTCGCCGAAGACGCCCCGCTGGCTGAAACCTGGACTACCGCCACCGCACTAGCGGCGGTGACGTCGCGCATACGTTTTCTGGTCGCCGTGCGTCCCGGATTTATCACCCTGGGACTGTTCGCGCAGATGGCGGCGGCGTTCCACCAAATTTCCAATGGCCGGCTGGACATCAACATCGTCCCGGGAGGTATCCAGAACGATTTCGAGCGCGTCGGCGAAGTCAGCGACCACGCCACGCGCTACGAGCGCGCCGAGGAATTCATTGAAGCCTGCCGAGCCCTGTGGCAACGGCCCCAGCCGGTGAGCTACGCCGGCGATTTCTACCGCCTGAATGGAGCCTACTGCGCCCCTGCACCCGGCGACGATCCGCCCCGTTTCTACCTGGGAGGCGCGTCGCCGCGCGCGCTCGGCCTCTCGTCGCGTCAAGCCGACGTGCATCTGGGCTGGATCGAACCTCTGGAGGATACCGCCCAACGCATCGCAGACCTGCGCCATCAGTGCGACGCCACCGGACGGCCGGTCAAGTTGGGTTTGCGCACCCATCTGGTCATCCGCGATGACGAGGCAGACGCATGGGATGCGGCGCGCCGCCTCATCGCCGACGCGGCGCCGGAGGTGAAGGCTCAACGCCAGTCCGCCATCTCGGGAACGCCAATGGTGGGACAGCAGGCGCAGGCACGGGAAGCAGAAGACCATCGCCTGGGCCGCCATCTGTGGAACGGCCTGTCGGAGGTACGGGTCAATTGCGGCAGCGCCCTGGTCGGCACCCCTGATCAGGTGGCGGATGAACTCCTTGGTTACTGGCGGTTGGGTATCGACGAGTTCATTCTCAGCGGCTTCCCCCATGTGGAGGAGTGCCACCGCGCTTCCGATGAACTGCTGCCGCGCCTGAGAGAACGCATCGCCGCGGAGAACGGCGCATAGGTTCGGCAGAGCCGAAACCCCAATTGCACGCTCATGATGCGGAGTATCCACCTGCTCCTCTGGCTATTGCCGCGCCGTATTCGCTCTGCGTGGGGTCTGCTGGCGGTGACTGCCTTCGGCGTCCTGGCGGCCGTCTCTATCATGGCGCTGGGCGCGATGTACTCACAAGCTCTGGCCGAAGCCGGCCTGAGGCACTCCCTGGCGGTTACGTCGCCCACCGTTATCAACACCCAGATCGTAGTGCGCAACCGCCCCCTGGGCCCGGAGGACTACGCAGCGCTGCGCACCGATATCGAGGGCATCATCGACGACCAGGTGGGCTACCTGCGGCGTGGCCAGAACCGCTACGCCAAAATGCTGCCCACACTGCCGTTCACGCAGGTGGGATCGCCTTTCGGCATCAACGACGTTCCTTTGGGCCGCCCCTTTTTCCTCACCGGGTTCACCGAAAATTCCCAACTGGTCAAAGGACGCTGGCCTTCCGACGCGGTGACCAGGGACCCGACCGGATGCACCAACTTGGAGGGTGGCTGCCCTCGCCTGGAGGGGGTGCTGGGCGTGGACACCTCCCGCCTCATGGGTTGGGGCGTCGGCAAAGAAGCCTGGCTAGTGGTTTTCCCGGCGGACGACGAGCAAGCGCCGCAGTACATCGCCGTAAGCATAGTGGGCATCGTCGAGCCAATCGACCCACGCGCGGAATATTGGATGGGTTCCGCCGACTACTTCCGAATTAGCGACTGGGAGGGCCGCCCGGTGGCGCCCATCTACGTCACCGAAAACGCCTACTTCAACGGCATCGGCCAAGACTATCCAACCCTGGTTGGTGATTACGGCTGGTTCGTGTACATCAACCCCGACGTCATTACGGCGGGCACGGTACAGGACACCCGGGACGACTTGACCGCGCTGGAAACCGATATCAACAGCCGTTTCCCCCGCTCCTACATACTCACCGGGCTGGAGAACAGCCGCAATACCGGCCTGCTGGCAACCTTTCAGCGGGAACTCACGTTGGCGCGCGCCCCGCTGTTCCTGTTCGTCTCGTTGGTAGTGGTGGTGATTCTGTACTTCCTGGCGCTGGCGGTCAGCCTGCTGGCGGGAGCGCGTTCCGCCGAATCATCGATGCTGCGCAGCCGCGGCGCCAGCATCGGTCAAGTGGGCGGTCTGCTGGCCGTGGGCGAGGGCCTCATAGTGTTGGCGGCAACCGTCGTGGGGCCGCTGATCGCATGGGCCATCGGCAGCTTGCTGTTGGTAGGCACCATCAATCCCGCGGCGCGCGTGGGAGCTGGCGAAACCCCTCTGGACGTGTCCCTGTCCTGGCAGATGTACGCCATGGGAGCGATCGGAGGTTTGTTGAGCCTAGGCGTACTCGCAGTGGCCGGCGGCAGCCTGGCCCGACTGGGGATACTGGACTTTCTCCGCGCCCGCGCTCGCCCCCCTTCCACCCCGTGGCTCCAACGGTACTACATCGACGTGCTGGCGGTGGTGGCGTTGGGCATCCTCATTTGGCAGATCAGGCAGCGGGGCGGGTTTGTGGAAGCCGAGTTAACCGGCCGGGGCCCGGCGCTGGACCCGTCTTTGTTGTTGGCTCCCTCCGCGGCGCTCTTGACCCTGGCTTTCCTGTTGCTGCGCGCCTTGCCCTGGACCATGGCCGGTACTGCCTGGGCCGCGCAGCGAACGGCTCCGGCGTGGGTTGCCCTGTCGCTGCGTCGTATGGCGCGCCACCCGCTGCCCTACGCTTCGCTGACGGTGGTGGTGACCTTGGCAGCCGCGCTGGGCGTGTTCGCCGGCTCTTTCCAGACGACGCTGGCCCTCAGCGAAGCGGACCAAGCCAAGCATAGCATCGGTGGGGACATTACCCTCGGTGGAGCCAGCTTCACCGGGCGCACCGAGAAGCAACGGGTGGACCGGTTGAACGCCATCGATGGGGTGGAGGCGGTCTCGCCCGTCATCCGGGAAGGCGTCGGTTTCATCGACGGGCCGACCCAACGCGGCTGGGTGTTGGGAGCTGATCCTATCACCATCCACCAAGTTTCATGGTGGCGCAACGATTTTGCCGACGGCGAGCCGGCGACATTGGATGAGCTCATGGCCCCACTCCGCCGTACACTCGCGCCGGAGGCAGCCGGCGTTGCCGTGCCTCAAGGGGCGGAGCGGGTCGGCATCTGGGCGCGACGGGACGATGAGCAGAACGTCGGCTCCGCGGTTCCATTGCCAACTTATCGTCTCTGGATGCGTATCGGTAATGACCGGGGTTTTTATAGGAACCTGGAATTGGGCACCTTGGCGCCATTCACCTCCAGCGGGCTGGGAGCAGGTCAGTGGCAAAAGCTGGTGGCTCCCATGCCCGAGGTCAGCGCGACATCCTCCTCCGAGGACCGGTGGCGAGTGGTGTCCGTATTCCTGTCCGGCGATTCCTTCTCGCGGACGCCGCCGGGCGGCCTGTCCTTTGACGACATCACGGCGTTTGGCTCCAGTATCCCGCCGGGAGGACAGTTAGTCGAAGGTTTCGAGGAGGTGGGACCATGGGTCGCGCTGCCCCAGGGCGGCACCGTGGCCGACCGCACCGAACGCGGTTCGGATGCCGCCCACACTGGATCCGCCGGTCTATCCATTCGGTGGGAAGAGCCGCTGGGTCGTTCGCCGCGTGGCATCGTCATCCCGCCGGGCCCGCTGCCCCTGCCTGCCGTGACCGGAC
Source organism: Dehalococcoidia bacterium (assembly GCA_965197635.1). Classification (GTDB taxonomy): domain Bacteria; phylum Chloroflexota; class Dehalococcoidia; order Lucifugimonadales; family UBA3495; genus Bin87. The sequence goes on along the minus strand of CBDANN010000005.1, from coordinate 263,932 downwards.
CGGGATTCACGCCGGGACAAACGGTGCGGTTCACGGTGGACGGATACATCGTGCCCGCCCAGGTAACCAGCACGGTGAACCACTTTCCGACCCTCGACGCCGGCCGCTCCTTCGTGGTGGTGTCCGTCCACGAATTGCGGGCGTGGTTGGCGCAAGCCCCGGGAGCTCAGTCCATCACTCCCAGCGAGTGGTGGTTCGACATTGCTGAGGGCGTGGACCGCGATGCAACGGCGGCCGCCATTCTGGACGTGGGTTACCGCCTCTCCTTCCTACGCGACCGGGCCGAGGCGGTTGATCTGGCCACGCGCAACCCTCTGGCCGGCGGCGCCTGGGACGCCCTGACCGGCATTGGCTTGGCGGCCCTGGCGCTCGCGGTTGGGTTGGCTTTGTGTGCCCACGCGGCGGTCGCCGTCCGCGAACAGCGGGTTGATATGTCAGTGGGGGCTGCTCTGGGCGTGCCTCGATGGCAGCGGTTCGCCGGCCTGGCGTTGGAGCGGGCCATCATCGCGGTGCTGGGCATTGTGGTGGGCGGACTATCCGGTTGGGCGCTGGCCCGTTGGACGCTGGGCGAATTGGCCGGCAACGCCGCCGGCGGAACCGTAACGCCGCCCATCATCTTCGTGGCGCAAGGGCCCTGGCTGGCCGCGACGTTTGTGTGCCTTGCCGTAGCGGCGACAGCGGCCATCGCACTGGCCGGCGCGGTAGCCGGAAGGCTGCGCCCGCCGGAAGCGCTGCGGGAAGCTGAGTAAATCAGCCGTCATGCTCTGCGCTGGGCAGGAAACCTCATGACGGGAGGCCGTTGCGTAACTAGGCGAGTGGGCATTACCATACCGCACGAACTGCGAAACCACGAGGCAGAACATGGCTACTTTCACTCACTACCTACCGTCTATCGATGAATTGGCTAGCCGTGGCTGGATCATCATCTACGATGAAGACTCCGACGATGCAGTCGCTGTCAGGTCGGTCATACGCCGGTGGAGCGAATTGACCTGGGCTAAGCAGACCTACTACCGCGCCAAATTCGGTTTTGACGAAACGGGCATACTGGATATAGGACTGCCGCTAGTCAAAGCACCTCATGCCATGGATTGTGACTGCTTTTCCCGCAACCCCAAACTCGGCGAGTTCGTCACACCGGATGTTTCTTTGCCGGGCTCCAACAACCGCTTACAGGCAATCTTAGAGGAGAGTCGCATAGCGGTGAATCGCAATCGCTATGACTATACGGCACTGATGCACATTGGCCCGGACAACACTTTAATCCTCACTAACGCGGCCGGATGGGGGCCACCGCTAACCGAGCCTCATGGCTATGCCGAGCTAAATGACAGATACATCTGCCATTGGGAAAACAATCTCGCCACCTGGTGTCCTGATGCTCCATGGTGGGCAGACCCGGATGACTATGAGCATTGCACATTCTGGTATGGAGATTCCTGATCATGCCTGCGGCATCCGGCTGGACACGGCAGCAATTATTGGTGGCCTTTGGGTTGTACTGCCGCTTGCCCTTCGGTAGGTTACATTACCGGAACCCAGAAATCGCCCAGTTTGCGGATGCCATTGGGCGGACTCCATCAGCGTTAGCGATGAAGCTCACCAATATTGCCAGCCTAGATCCGGCAATCACCAGCACAGGCCGCACGGGTTTGCGTGGCGCATCAGCCAACGACCGCGCCATGTGGGAGGAAATGCATAGTGACTGGGAACGTTTCGCCGTAGAGTCCCAGCGCGCCATTAGTGAAGTGACCGATGAGGCAGAGCCTGACGACGAAGTCGTAGAGGAGGCGAATCTGGACCGTATTGGAGAGGACCGCGCCGTGCAGGCCACGACGCGCATAGGTCAAAGTTTCTTTCGCACCACGGTATTGAGCGCTTACAATGGGCGATGCTGCATCACCGGATTGTCGTTACCCACTTTGCTGAGAGCAGGCCATATCATCCCCTGGCACGTTGATAAATCTAACCGAGTGAACCCCAGAAACGGCCTGCTCTTATCTGTCCTGCACGAAAGGGCTTTCGACGCCGGCCTAATCACGGTCAACGACGATATGGCAGTCCGCGTATCCCGCAGATATTCCGAGGGCAACGATAAATTCTATGCAACGTCTATCTCACAGTATGATGGACAACCGATATATAGTCCTGAAAAATTTGGCCCTGACCAAAAGTTTCTCGCTTATCACAGAGAATATGTCTTTCAATAATGAAAATATCATATATCAATTTGCGCATTTTGTGTACAGGCGACCGATATGTGTAACTGTTCAGAGTTGAGGGGATCTGAGGCCCATTCAGCCCGTTCTCAGCGGCCAGTCCAGCACAGAATGTCCACCGCAAACCACCTCCGCCCCCTCAAACGTGAACAGTTACCGATATGTTTGTCTTCCCCATCACAGCAGTCGGGCGCGAAGACGTCAGTTGCTGGCTAGAAATTGACCAAATACCGGAGCAGTGGCTTGAACGTTTCCCAACGCCGCGGGAATTGCTTGAGACAGCATTGGCTTTGCAGCCCCACCGTGACTTATCATCGGACGAACGTATGGTACGACGCAGAGATTGCGAATATTCCGTTTTCCAGAGCATTGAGCATGCGGTCGAATCCAAGGTAATTGAGCAAGGGTTCAATTCCGTTGATGCGTTCCTAACGAGGGCCCAGACGATATTGCAGCGGGGCAAATCAAGGTCGGGGCGGTCGCTGGAACTGCAGTTGCATACCATCTTCACCGAGGAAGACATCACCTACGTTTTCCAACCAACGACCGAATCGGGCAACCGCCCTGATTTCATATTCCCGTCGCAAGCAGCTTACGACAACCCCGATTATCCAGCCAATCAGCTCAAGATGTTGGCTGCTAAAACGACAGTCAAAGAACGCTGGCGGCAAATTCTCAACGAAGCCGATCGAATTCCTACGAAGCACCTTTTTACCCTGCAGGAAGGCGTATCCGAGCGGCAGTTTGCTCAAATGAGTGAGGCCAATGTCCACCTTGTAGTACCTCGTCCATTGCATATGCGATATCCTCAATCAGTCAGGGGTGGATTGATGACCCTGCATGAATTCGTAAACGAAACGCGCGCCATAACCTAGCCAACCATGACCGCCATCCTCAATCTTGGCTACGTGCTGGCGCGGCGGCGGCTGATGTCGTCGTTCCGCATCGAATTGACGGTGCTGCTGGGAGTCGCCCTGGCGGTAGTGCTCCTGTCCAGCGCCGTGGTGTTCAACGACCTCCTTGCGGAAACGGCCTTGCGCCGCGCCCTGGCCGACGCCGAACCCGGAGATGTCAACATCTGGGTCCGTGTGTTCAATGACCTGGACGACCCGCGTACCGCCACACTCGCCAGCGACCGCTACCTCACCAGCCACCAGTTCGTAGCGCAGCGCGTATTGCCACCCTTGGGCGATGCCGTGGGGGCGCTGTCTTTCCAGATTGAAACGGCGACCTTTTATTTCAGCGGCCGGCCCAATCTGGACCGGCCCAACGATGTGCGTCCCAGAGGCCGCGTTCAGTACCTCTCCGGTTTGCAAGATGGCAAGGGCAGATTGGTGCAGGGCCGCTGGCCGGGCGTGTTCGGCGACGGCGGCTACAACGATGACACCGGCGAAACCGATGCGGTCGTGATTGAAGTGGCCGTTGACTCCACCGGGTTCGAGTTCCTGGACATCCCGCTTGGTGAGGGCTTTGGCATCATCCCGGCAACCGGTGGCGAGGGACAACCCGTCACCAATGTGGTGGTCGTGGGGGTGATTGAACCAACCGACCCGGACGAAGAATACTGGTACCGCCGGCAGAAGCTGCTGTCCTACCACGATGACGACTGGACGTTGGTGCCGCTTTTCGTTTCGGAGGCCGCCCTTCGCCAGCAGGTTAGCCGTCGCTACCCGGGCATCTACACCAGCTCCGCCTGGTTTTTGCAGGTTGACCGGGAGGGCATCCCGGCAAAAAAGGTGGACGAGCTGCAACTGTCGCTGCGACAGGTTAGGCGCGACGTGGCCAACCACCTGCCCAACGGCAGCACGTCAACCGGCCTGGCGCGGATCCTGGAAGACCACGAGGAACAGCTCCTCCTGGCCCGCATCCCGCTGTTCCTGATGGTATTCCTGGTTACGGGCATCCTCGCCTACTATCTGACCATCACTGCCGGCATGGTGATACGGGCCCGCGCCGGCGAAATCGCCATGCTGAAGAGCCGGGGCGCGACCACGGTGCAGATCGGCATTCTCACCCTGGTGGAAGGACTGCTGCTGGCCGGGCCGGCGCTGATTGCCGGAGCGCTGCTGTCGCCCCTGTTGGCGAAAGTCCTGGGCGGCCTCGTGTTCGACGCCGCGTCCACCGGCGCGCCGGTGTCCCTGTCCTGGCAGGCGTTTGGCATGGGCGCGGCCGGCGCCACGTTGGCGGTGGTAGTGCTTTCCTTGGCCACGTTGGCGGCGGCCAGCAAGGGCATCGTGGAGTTCCGGCAGGCCGGCGCGCGGCCGGCCCGTACTCCGTTCATTCATCGCTACTATCTGGACCTGTTGGCGCTGGTGGTGATCGCATTCCTGTGGTGGCAGATCTCGAATCGGGGCACCGTGTTGACCCGCAGCCTGGGCGGGCGTGAGTTGGAAGTGGACTTTGCCCTGCTGTTGGGCCCGGCGCTTGGCCTGATTGCGTTGGGATTGCTGGTCATGCGCGTTTTCCCGCTGGCCATGGGTTTGTCGGCCCGTGTCGTCGGCCCGGTCGGACCGGGTTGGCTGGTTCAGGGTCTGCGCCGCATCGCCCGCGACCCCATCGCGCCGGGAAGCCTGGTGGCGTTGTTAATGCTGGCGACCGCCCTCGGCGTGGTCGGCAGCGCGTTTTCCGCGACCCTAACCCACAGCCAGGATGACCGGGTGCGCTACGACACCGGAGCGGACATCCGAATCCAGCACGATGGCGGGCGCATCCCCCGGGCTTACGCCGGCGCTTCGGATGTCCTGCCCGCCGGGGCCGAGGTGATGCGGACGGAGGGCAGCTTGCTGACCGAAGGGTTCGGCTCGCAGCGGGTGTCGGTGCTGGCCGTGGAGTCCCACCGCCTGGCCGACGTTGCCTGGTGGCGTGAGGATTTCGGCGGCGGCAACACTTTGCCCGAATTGATGACCGATATCGCCCCTAACCCGGCTGCTCCCGAGGGAATACCGCTCCCCGAAGACACCACCGGCCTATCGTTGTGGGCGCGCACGGGCGGTCTTCAGGAGCGGCTGGTCAGCGTGACGGCGCGGCTGCGCGACGGCGCGGGCCGCCATTACGACGTTCCCCTGGGGGACGTCAGCGGTCACCAATGGATAAAGTTGGAGAGAGACATCGCCCTCCGCCTCGGGCGAACCGGGCGCCGCACCGAGGACGAGGAGCGCCCACGGCTCGATTTGCCGCCCCACACGTTGATCAACCTGCAAATAGTGGGACGCACCAGCAGCGATCGGCCCGGCGTCCTCTTCATGGACAGCCTGACGGCCCAGACGCCACGAGGCGATGTGGTCATTTCAGAGTTGACCTCCTCGGAAGGGTGGACCGTGATCGAGGATTACGTCCGACCCGGGCTGTATTCTCTGGAAACCAGCCGCAACGTGGCGCGCGAGGGAACCGCCGGCTCCGTGGTGTTCAGCTGGGCTCCCGGAGGCATCGGCGTTCCGGGCTTGCGGCCCGGAAACACGTCGCCACCACTTCGGGCGGTGGTCAGTCCGGGCATCCTCGACGCCACCGGGGCGGAGGTCGGCGACCGCATTAGCCTGGGAATGTCCACTTTCGCGCTGCCCTTGGCCATCACCGGGGTCGCCGAGTTCTTCCCCACCGTGGACCCGAGGCAGCAACCCTTTGTTATTGCCGACCTGGGCGAGTTCGTGGATTACGCCAACCGGCATAGTCGCCGGATTTTCGGCGGGGCCAGCGAGGTTTGGCTCGACCGGGGCATCGTGCCGGGCGACTTGGATGCGGCGTTGTCGGCGGCGGACACCGCCACCAGCCAAATTTCCGACCTGGGACTGACCAGCGGGCAGGTTATCGTCGCCGAGGAGGAGGCCGCTTTGCGTGGTCAGCAACCGTTGGCCAACGCTGGTTGGGGCGGACTGTTGGTCATCATGTTCCTGGCCCTGGCCCTGGCCAGCGCCACCGGCATCGCGCTGTACTGCTGGTTGGACACCCGCGAGAGACAGACCGAGTTCGCCCTTTTGCGGACGCTGGGCAGCTCCCGCGGACAGCTCAACGCCGTGGTGTGGTTTAACCTAGCCATTGTGGTAATCGCCGGCGTGGCAGTAGGCACCTGGGCTGGCGCTCAAATTGGGGCCGCGCTGCTGCCGGTGCTGGAGGTGGCTGAGGGCGGGGTCCGCGCCACCCCGCCGCTGACCTTCGAGACCGATTGGCGAATGTTGGCGCTGGCCTACGCGGTGCTGGCAGTGGTTAGCCTCGTCACCGTGGTCTGGCTGGCGTTCGTGACCAACCGTCTGGAAGTGCAACGTGTTTTGCGCGCCGGGGAAGGAGGATAACCAGGCCGACCAATCCGCCGGGCATCGGCCCATCGTACCCGTCGGAAAACCCTGTCAGCACGAAAACCGTTCATACGCGGTGCAATCTGACCGAGACCATCGATGCGTTTTCCCTGGGCCAACATCGCGCTCATCGCGCTATTCGCCGCCGAACTGGTGACCGGGTACCTGGGCCTGACGCACTCCAACCCGGAGTGGATCGGGGCGATGCACCTGCACCGTATTTTCGGATTCACCATCCTGGCGCTGTTTCTCTGGAAATCACGAAACGTCCTCGGTTCGCTGCGGACGCGACGCAACTGGCGGGCTACGCCCACGACGATGGTGTGGTCCCTGGCGCTATTGCTGGGCCTGCTCACGGTCATGGCGTTGGGCCTGGCCTGGAGCCATCTGGGGCGCTACGACTGGATGGGATTTTCGGGGACCACCATCCATATGAATCTGGCCTGGATGCTGATACCTCTGCTGCTATGGCACTCGTTCCGACACCGGATCAGCCTCCGAACCCGTTACCTGGCTGACCGCCGTCATGCACTCCGGGCCATTGCTCTGGCGCTGGCTGGATTTATGCTTTGGCGCACGGCGGAACTGACCAACATTATGGCGGCCGGGCCAGGGGCAACCCGACGCTACACCGGGTCATACCCCGAAAACGGCGCTGACTTTCCCGTCACCATGTGGCTCAACGACCGAACGCCCCACGTCGATGCTGCCAGTTGGAAACTGCGTGTGGATGGTCATGTGACAAACCCGTTTGAGATCGACATGATAGAGTTCCAAGCATGGCAACGTACCCTTACTGCTACCCTGGATTGCACGGGCGGCTGGCACACGACCCGAGAATGGGCCGGCATCCCAGTGAAAGATTTGCTTGCCCGGGCGAAGCCCGAACTCGGCGCCGGCAGCATCACCATACGCTCCCGTACCGGCTATTTGCGCCGGTACTCGCTGGACGAAGCCAATCGCGCTTTGCTGGCCAACCGTGTGGATGGCGCGCTGCTTTCATCGGGCCACGGCTTCCCAGCCCGCATGGTGGAGCCACACAAGCGCGGCTATGATTGGGTCAAGTGGGTCGACTCCATCACCGTCAACGACACCGGCAAACTCTGGCAATCGCCGCTGCCGCTAACGTGAATTACCCTGATGAATTATGACGATGGCGCTGGCGTGGATTCTGATGCGGCGCGGCCATTCTCGAGCTGCCGGATGCGTTCTTGCAAGTCCTTTATGATAGCCTCGTATTCGGCGCGAGCTTCTGCCTTGCCATCTTCACGGCAGGGCAATCGCATTTGAAATTACAACCCCGTCACGCCGGCGAAAGACGGAGTCCATAAGGTCATTGCATGAACGAATTGGAAACGTAATTAACGAATTCGGTCACTGGATTCCTGCTTTCGCAGGAATAACGGGCATTAAACTGCCCATATGCGATTGCCCTGCTCTTCACGGCCTTCTTTGCGGCCCTCCTCGCGCTCAATGCGCATACGCTTTCTGGCAAGCACCATGATAATCACCTCCGTGATAATCGTGAAAATCAACGCCGGGATTACGGAATCTTCCGCATAAACTCTCAAGTTGTCGTAAGCTGCCCAAAAGGCGACCCACAGCGGCTCTCCTTCCAAGATAGTACCATTCCACACGGCGGCGGCGAATCTCGCTAGTGTGGTGTATTCGTAGTTCGCCGGATATAAAGTGCCGACCGCCGCCTTTGCGCCGCTCAGTATCGAGTAGAAAACTCTTTTCCAATCCGCTCGGAAAGCCTCGAAGTAATCCGGCGAACTACGAATACAGGACACTAGTGTGAAAGCCGCAAAGAAGACCAACAACTCGACCGCCCAGCCCGGAAAAGCTGTGCGTTGTCGGAAATAGTCAAAGGTCGCGGTGAACATTGAATCGAGCGTGGCCGCGAATTATACCAACCCACAGGGTTGGGACGGACCCGGCGGTTGTGCTAAAATCGGGCCGCTAGCATTACCTGTAGAGAGGCAACTTATGACTAACATCGTGCTCTCCAACACCAACTACAATGTCGTCGGCACGCGCCCCATCCGCCACGACGGCGCCGACAAGGTTACGGGCCGCGCCAAGTATGGCGCCGACTTTGAAATGTCCGGAATGCTTTACGGTAAGGTGATGCGGAGCCCCCACGCTCACGCCCGCATCAAATCGATAGACACCTCCGCGGCGGAAGCTCTGCCCGGCGTTCGGGCCGTGGTGACCGGAGCCGACCTGCCCATCGCCGGCAAGGACAACCCGCCGATGTCGGCCCGCGCCGCCAGCGACAACATCCTCGCCGGCGCCAAGGTTCTTTTCCGCGGCCACCCTATCGCCGGCGTGGCTGCCGACTCCGCGCACGTCGCCGAGGAAGCTGTCGGCCTCATCAAGGTTGACTACGAAGTTTTGCGTGCCAGCACCAACGTGCTGGAGGCCATGAAGGACGACGCCGAGCTCCTTCATGATGACCTGACGACCACCGAGTTCGGCGAACAGACCGACCAGCACAGCAACATCTCCAACCGGTTCGTGTACGAGCAGGGCGACGTGGAGGCGGCGTTAGCCAATGCTGACTTCGTCATCGAACGCGAATTCAACACCCGCACCGTACACCAGGGTTACATCGAGCCGCAGAACGCCTCCGCTTTCTGGAATGCGGACGGGTACCTGACGGTATGGACCAGCACGCAGGGCGCGTTCGTCGCCCGCGACGCGCTGGCCGGCGTGCTCGAACTACCGGTATCGCAGATCAAGGTTGTGCCCATGGAGATCGGCGGCGGGTTCGGCGGCAAGATCCCGCTGTACCTTGAGCCGGTGGCCGCGCTCCTTTCGAAGAAGACCGGCCGTCCGATCAAGATGCAGATGAGCCGCACCGAGACCTTCGAGGCCACCGGCCCCACTGCGGGCGCGTGGTTCAAGGTCAAGATGGGCGCCAACAAAGACGGCACGCTAGTCGCAGCCGACGCGGTGCTTTGTTACGAGGCGGGCGCATATCCCGGTTCTTCGCCCGTAACCGCCGGAGCGCAGTGCATGTTCGCGCCCTACAACCTCGAGAATCAGCGGGTGGAGGGCTACGACGTAGTCACCAACAAGCCACGATCCTTTGCCTACCGCGCTCCGGGAGCCCCGATTTCCGCTTTCGGCGGCGAGCAGATCGTGGACGAACTTGCCGCCAAGTGCGGCATGGACCCGCTCGAGTTCCGCCTGAAGAACGCCAGCGCGGAGGGCAACCGGAGGGTTGACGGGCCCCAGTTCCGCGTGATTGGCAACGTTGAAACCCTTGAGGCAGCCAAGGACACCGACCACTATAAGTCCCAGTTGACCGGCCCCAACCGTGGCCGCGGGGTGGCCAGTGGCTACTGGATGAATATCGGATTGGCGTCCAGCGCCAGCATCAGCGTCAATGCCGACGGCACCATCGGTTTGGTGGAAGGATCCACGGACATCGGCGGCTCTCGCGCATCCATCGCCATGCAGGCTGCCGAGGTGCTCGGCATACCCGCCGAGGACGTGCGCCCCAACGTCGGCGACACCGACTCGGTGGGCTATACCTTCCTGACCGGCGGCAGCCGCACCACGTTCGCGACCGGTTGGGCTGCCTACGAGTGCGCGGAGGAGATCAAGCGTAAGATGATCGACCGCGCCGGGCAGATCTGGGAAAAGGACTCGTCGGAAATCGAACTAGCGGACGGCGTCTTCAAGCACAACTCCGATGAGGACCTGCAGATGTCCTTCAAGGAACTGGCCTCGCAGTTGGCGCGGACGGGTGGGCCCATTTCCGCGCAGGTAAGCGTGAGCCCCGGCGGCGAGGGCGGCGCCTTCGGCACCCACCTGGTGGACGTCGAAGTGGACCCCGACACCGGCAAGGTGGACGTCCTGCGATACACCGTCGTACAGGACGCCGGCAAGGCCATCCACCCCAGTTACGTGGAAGGGCAGATGCAGGGCGGCGCCGTGCAGGGCATCGGCTGGGCGTTGAATGAAGAGTACTTCATGAACGACTCCGGCGACATGGTGAACTCCAGCTTCCTGGACTACCGGATGCCCACCAGCCTGGACCTGCCCATGATCGACACGGTAATCGTCGAGAAGGCAAACCCCGGCCATCCCTACGGCGTGCGCGGCGTAGGCGAAGTGCCCATCGTTCCTCCCATGGCCGCCGTCGCCAACGCCATCCATGACGCCATCGGGGTGCGCATGGACAACCTGCCGATGTCCCCCGGCGCCATCCTGGAGGAGCTCTGGGAGCGGGACGGCGGCTAACTCGGGAAACGGTGACCTTAGCAATGCGCAGGCCAGCGGCGCTGATGTGTCGCCGCTGGCCTGGGTGAATCGAAGTTGCCATGACAACACAGGCAGCCACCCCAAGCGTAGAGGAACGGCTGGCGGGTATTGAATCCCGTTTGGCTGGCCTTGAATCCGAGATGGCTCGGTTCCTCGAGGAACAGAGAGAGTACCGTCGGGAAATCAACTCCCGGTTCGACAAACTGGAAGAAGACCAACGGCAGTTCCGCGAGGAATTGCGCGCCGAGCAGCGCGAGTTTCGTGCGGAATTGCGCGCCGAACAGCAGGAGTTCCGCGAGCAATTGCGCGCTGAACAGCGCGAGTTCCGCCAGGAGAACAACGCCCGATTGGGCCGAGTGGAGACCAACCTCACCCGTGTGTACGTCACCATAATAGGCCTTATGGGCACCATCGTAGTCGGCGCCATCATCCTGAGGGTGCTTGGCTGACCAGGCTATTGCCACGCAGGAGGCAACCACACTATGGCCCGCGTACCCTTCGCTACCAGAGACAACATGGACGCCGCCGGACAGGCGGTGTGGGATGAGATTGAAACCTCTCGCGGCGGCGTGCAGCGCAACTACGCCGCTATCCTCAACAACCCCCAGGCCGCAAGCAATTTCGCCCACCTGGGAGGCTACGTCCGCTTCGAGACGCCGCTGCCGGCCCGCGTTAAAGCCGTAGCGGTGTTGACTGCGGCTCGTGAAGCCTGCGGACACTACGTCTGGACGGTCAACCAGCCGGCCGCCCGTAACGCCGGCCTGACCGACGCCGACATCGCCGCCATCCACGAGTACCGATCCCCGAACGGGCTGTCCGGCGAAGATGCCGCCGTGTCGGGCTTTGTGATTGAGTTGTTACGTCAGCACCGCGTGTCCGATGCCAGTTTTGAAGCAGTCCGCGCTATCATCGGCGACGCCGGCATTGTTGACCTGCTGGTGGTCGTTTCTTACTACTACGGATTGGCCCATGCCTTGCAGGCCCTCCAGGTTGAATTGCCTGAAGGCACCGCGGACGCGCTGACTTACTGACCCTGGTTGATGGCAGTATTGCTGCTGCGATTTCATCGACGAGAATGGAGGTCTCAAAATGCCCGACTACGCCTATCTTGTCCAGATGGACATTCCCGCCGAACACGAAGCCGACTTCAACCGCGTGTATGACACCGAGCACGCCAAGTACATCTGCAACGCTCCGGGCGTCCATTCCTGCGACCGTTACATCCTGGAGTCCACCGACGCGGCGAAGTTCGCCCGCTACGCCGCCTTGTACGGCGTGGACGACCCGGGCGTGCCCAGTTCCCAGGGCTGGCAGACCGAAAGCGAAAAGGGCGATTGGGCTACCAAGATCCGCCCTCACGCCAGCAACCGCACCCACACCATGCTGAAGCGCATTGCCGACGCCGGCGACGCCTCCGCTGACGCCGGGTACATCTTCGTGGTGCAGACCGACATTCCCGCCGAGGCGGAAGAAGAGTTCAACCACCTCTATGACACGGTGCATCTGCCCGGACTTTGTCAGGTGGAAGGTGTACTCGGAGCCCGGCGTTACCGCGTGGAGACCACCAACGCCGACGGCTTCCCAAGGTACGTAGCGGTGTATCACATTGCCAGCCCCTCGGTCATCGACTCCGAACCGTGGAAGGCGGCCGCACAGGATGAATGGGCGGCAAAGGTCGGCCAGAAGTGCGTCGGCCTCACCCGCACCATCATGCGGCAGGTGGCTCGGCACCCCGCCGACTGAACGCCAACGGAGCAGAGCGTATGACAACCGGCACAACGCCCCAAGTTGACCAGCGTCAATTGATTGCCAAAAGGGTAGCCGAGTTCATCCAGGCGGGGCTGAACCGGCCCCTCTCGGAAGATGACCCCGACATCTTCTATCCCAGTTCGGACGGTGAACCTTTGGCAGAATCCAAATTGCAATTTACGCCGTTAACCGAAACGGTTCACGTCCCGGCAACTTGCTACTATTGGGTGGACCGTCGTTACCGGGATCGTGCCGACGTGTTCGTGGCCGGCAACTTGCTACTATATTATCGGATGAATGACAATGAGGTGCGGGTTGCCCCTGACGTTTTAGTCGTGTTCGGGGTGGAAGATTATCCACGGGACTCGTACATTGTCTGGCGCGAGGACGGCAAAATTCCCGATTTCGTGATGGAAATTGCTTCGCCGAGCACTTATACCCGGGACTTGTCGGAGAAGCGGCACATTTACGCTGCGCTGGGCGTTACGGAATACTGGCGTTTCGACCCGACGGGCAAGCTGTTCAGCCCGGCACTGGAGGGTGAACGGCTGGCCAACGACGAGTACGAAGCCATTGCCGTCGCCGCGGACGAGGCAGGCATCCTGCGTGGCCGTAGCGCCGTTCTGGAACTGGACATCTGCGTCCGCCCGGAGTTGCAGTTGCGGCTGTACGACCCGGCGACTGAAACCTGGCTGCGCAACCTGGACGAATCCGAGGACACACTGGCCGAAACCCAGGACACACTGGCCGAAACCCAGGACGCGCTGGCCGAAATCCACCAGCAAAACGAAGCCCAGGCCGCTCGCATCCGCGAACTGGAAGCCCAACTCAGTCAGCAGGGCATCGGGCCGCCGGAAACTGTCGCATGACCTCCGAAACCACCGTCACCATTCACACCGACGGGGCATGCCTGGGCAACCCTGGGCCTGGCGGCTACGGAGTGATACTGGACTACGATGGCAAGCGTAAGGAATTGTCCGGCGGATACGCGCTGACCACCAATAACCGGATGGAGTTGCTGGCCGCCATTCTGGGCCTGGAAGCGCTGAACCGCCCCTGCCAGGTCACTCTCTACTCCGACTCCCGCTACCTGGTTGACGCGGTCACCAAGGGCTGGGCTGTCAAATGGCAAAGGAACGGCTGGATGCGCAACAAGCGCGAGGCCGCGGTCAACCCCGACCTCTGGCAGCGCTTGCTGGCCCTGCTCGAACGCCACCCCACCGAGTTCCGCTGGGTGCGCGGCCACAGCGGGAACCCAGACAACGAGCGTTGCGACGAGTTGGCCGGCGCTGCCGCCCGCCAAAACAACCTGTCTGCCGATCCCGGATACCCGCCGGTGGACACCAAGCGTCTTGGCATCTGACGCGAAGTCGATGCAACCGGGTCTTGCCATCGCGAGTTCAACGTGGCAATCTCGTGGTCGGACCTCTAACGGACAGGCAAACCCACTGAATTACCGGGAAGCGCCAAAGCAGGAAACCCTGTTATGGACCCTATCATAGCCACCGCATTGGACACCGCCCGCCAGCAAGGAGCGGAGTACGCCGACATACGTTTGGTTTCCAACCGGGAGCAACGCATCGTGGTCCGCAACGGGGTCGTGGAGACCATGACCGGCGACGAATCGGTGGGTTTCGGAATTCGCGCCGTGTACCAGGGAGCGTGGGGATTCGCCTCCACCCGCGAACTGACCAACATTGCCGCCGACCAGGCGGCCGGGCAAGCCGTCCAGATCGCGCGGGCATCCGCGCGCCATAACGGTTCCGGCATGACAGCGGCCCAGCTGCTGGGGATGCCGGTCGCCAGTACGGGCAGTTATTCCACACCCATCGGCATCGACCCCTTCACCATATCGCTGGATGACAAACTGAGCCTCCTGCTGGCCGCCGACCGGGAGATGGCCTCCGTACCCCAGGTGAGCGCACGCATGGCCAACCTGGTTTTCATCCGCGAGGAACGCACCTTCGCCAACACCGAGGGCGCGCTGGTGCGCCAGACCATCTACGAAGCCGGCGGCGGCGTTCAGGCCACGGCGGTGGGAAACGGCGAAACCCAGCGCCGTTCCTATCCCCAATCCCACGGCCGTCAGCAGGGCTGCGCCGGTTGGGAGTACGTCGCCGCCATGGACTTGCCGGGAAACGCCCGGCGCACCGCCGAAGAAGCCGCCGAACTCCTCACCGCCGACCCTTGTCCTTCAGACATCACCACCGACCTGATAATCGACAGCAGCCAACTGGCTTTGCAAATCCACGAATCCTGCGGCCACGCCGTGGAACTCGACCGAGCCCTGGGCGATGAAGCCGCTTTTGCCGGCACCTCATTCCTCACTCCCGACCTGCTGCACGATTTCCGGTACGGCTCCGAACACGTGAACATCACCGCCGACAGCGCCAGCGCCGCCGGCTTGGGCACTTTCGGATGGGACGACGAGGGATTGCCAGCCCAGGCCACTGACATCATACGCGACGGGCAGTTCGTGGGTTACCTGATGTCCCGTGAATCCGCTACACGGTTGGGCCTGCCGTCCAACGGCTGTATGCGAGCCGCTTCCTGGAACCGCATCCCGCTGATCCGCATGACCAACGTGAGCCTGCAGCCGGGCGGGTGGACGCTGGACGACCTGGTAGCCGACACCGACGAGGGCATTTACCTGGAGACCAACCGCTCCTGGTCCATTGACGACCGCCGCTACAACTTCCAGTTCGGTACGGAGGTTGGCCGTGAAATTAAAAACGGCAAGCTGGGCCGGCTGCTCCGTAACTGCACCTACACCGGCATAACCCCCGAATTCTGGCGCGGCTGCGACGCCGTATGCGGTCCCCAGCACTGGCAACTCTGGGGAACACCCCGCTGCGGAAAGGGTCAGCCCGGTCAAATCGCCCATACCAGCCACGGCGCCAGCCCATCACGCTTTCGCAACGTCCGCGTCGGCGTAATGCGCTGACGCAAACGCTCCACGTCATGTTGGGCCAGGATCACATACGTTCGCTGCTGCGGGAGGCCTTGCGTCATTGCCCCCCTGGCGCCGAAGCCGACATTTACCTGACCGCCACCGATCAGGCGCTCACCCGGTTCGCCAACAATCGCATTCACCAAAACGTCGCGCATCAGGACGCCGTGGCTCACATTCGGGTGGCCGTGGGAAAACGCCAGGGCCGCGCCGTTACCAACAACCTCTCCGCCAGCAGCTTGGCTAATTCCGTGCGCCAGGCCGCCGAATACGCCCGCCTCATGCCGGAAGACCCTGATTTCCCCGGTCTTCCCGAACCGTCCCCCGTTCAGTCGGTGGCCTCATACGATGAGGCTACGGCTTCATGTGACGCCGACCAGCGCGCCGAGGTAGCGGGGATGACCTGCCGCAAAGCCGCTGAGCTTACCCTTGAAGCCGCCGGATTCTGCCGCACCGGAGCTACTGAGTTTGCCGTCGTCAGCACGCGCGGCGCCGACGCTTGGCATGTCGGGTCATTCGCCGGCTTGCTCATCACCGCCCGGAGCAACGATTCTGCGGGTTGGTCCAAGGGCGGCGGCTGGCGGTTGGCCGAGATCGATCCCGAATCCCTGGCTGACGAAGCCATCGGCAAGGCGATCCGCGGCAGCAACCCACAGGATCTGGAACCGGGAGAGTACCCGGTTGTGCTGGAACACTACGCCGTGGACGATATGCTGGAGGCCTTGAGCTTCTACGGCATGGGCGCCCAGATGGTGCAGGACGGACGCAGTTGGATGAACGACGCTCTGGGGGAGCCGGCAATGAGTCCGCTGGTGTCCGTCCGCGACGATGGGTTGGACCCGGCCGGTTGGCCCGTGCCCTTCGACGCGGAGGGCGTGGCCAGGCAACCCGTTAACATCGTCTCCGATGGCGTAGTCCAAGGCCCAGTGTACAACAGCTATACCGCCGCCAAGGCCGGCGTTGCCTCTACCGGACACCAGCGCGGGGCCACCGGCGGACCCACGGCAACCAACCTGTTCATGCGCCCCGGCGACCGTAGCATCGAGCAATTGATAGCATCGGTTGACCGAGGGTTGTACGTCACACGTTTCTATTACACCCGACTCGCGCATAACCGTGGCTGCGTGATGACCGGCATGACCCGCGACGGCACCTTCCTCATCGAGAACGGCGAAATCACCACCCCCATCAAAAACCTGCGTTTCACCCAAAGCTACGTGGAAGCCCTCGCCGGCTGCGAAGCCCTTTCCAGCACGGCCCACCTGAACCTCAACGAGGCCGGCGTGGCGATACACGTGCCGGCCGCCCTGCTCAACAGTTGGCGTTTCACCGGGCAAACCGTTTGATCCGCCTGATCGAACCGCGCCCAACGCGTTGAATGAGAGAGTTTTGTCATGACCGACCTTACCAACAACGAAATCCAGGCCCTCGCTAAAGCCGTCGGCCTCTCCCTGCAAGAACCCGAACTATCCCAGGTCGCTCACAGCCTGAACGCCATGCTGGAAGAGATGGCCGCCATCAATCCGCCCGGCTTCAACCTGGAAGAGTACGTGGCCGTGACCCTGCCGGCCGACATGGAGGACTCAGCATGAACTCCGCAGACATCCCATTCCTGTCCGCGTCCGAACTGGCCGCCGCCATCCGCGCCCGCGATGTGTCGCCCGTTGAGGCGGTTGATGCCTACCTGTCACGCATTGACGCAGTGGGCGGCAAGTTGAACGCCTACATCACCGTCTGCGCTGATGATGCTCGCGCCGACGCCAAACGGCTGGAAGACGAAGCCGCCGCCGGCAACTTTCGCGGTCCTCTCCACGGCGTCCCAGTGGGTGTGAAGGACCAGATCCATACGGCGGGCATCCGCACTACTGACGCCTCCAAGATCCGCGCCGATTTCGTGCCCGATGCCGACGCCACCGTGGTGGCCAAGCTGAAAGAAGCCGGCGCCGTCATCATCGGCAAGACCAACATGAGCGAATTCGCCCTGGGTGACCCCATCAGCAGTTGGTTCGGGCCGGCCCGCAACCCCTGGGATACTAACCGCAATCCCGGTACTTCCAGCACGGGCAGCGGTTCCGCCACGGCAGGGTTCCTGTGCGCCACCTCTCTGGGTGAGGACACCGGCGGCTCCATTCGTGGCCCCGCCGCCAACTGCGGGTTGGTCGGCATCCGTCCCACTTGGGGACGGGTCAGCCGGGCCGGCGTGGACGGCGCCAGTTGGTCCACGGACACCATCGGCCCCATCTCGCGTACCGTAACCGACTGTGCCCTCACCCTGGGCGCGATCGCCGGCCACGACCCCAAAGACCGCTACAGCCGCACCGAACCGGCGCCCGACTACCTCGACGGACTGGACTCCGGCGTACGCGGTATGCGCATCGGCGTGGTCCAGGAACTCATGGGCGGACACGGCCTCCGGCTGGACGAACGGAGCCGGGACGCGGTGGCCGCCGCCGCTGAGGTATTCCGTGAATTGGGAGCCGAGGTCGTGCCCGTGAGCCTGCCGATGGCTCCGATGACCGGCCCCGTCGTGCGCACCATCACCAGCACCGAACGGGTCAGCCTGAATCCCGAATGGCTCCGCGAACGGTTTGAGGATTACCACCCCAACACCCGAGTCGCCTTCGCCGTCGGCAACCTGATACCCGGCCAAGCCTATTACAAAGCGGTAAAACTCCGGGCGTTGGTGCGCCGCCAGGTCATAGCGGCGTTTCGCGAGGTTGACCTGCTGCTGCAACCGACCTCAACCGGGCCGGCCGGTCTGCTGTCGAACGAGCCGCCCGTTGTCAGCAGCAAGGAAATGGCCGCCGCCGCGTTGCGCGAGGGCAGTTTCCGCGGTCTGTACAGCCTGAGCGGATGCCCGGCGTTGAGCATCCCTTGCGGTTTTACGGGCGACGGGGAAGGCGCGTTGCCTCTCGCCTTGCAAATTGGTGGGCCGCATTTGGGCGAAGCAAACATATTTCGGGCCGCCTACGCTTACGAACAGGCAACAACCTGGCATGACCGGCGTCCCCCGGCGCTGTGAAGCAGGGTGCTAGTCGCCTCAACAACATTTCCTGCGATTCGCATTTCAACCATTCGGGCGTCTTAACCCCTCGGTGCAGTACGTTATGGTCGGGAGCTACGCGAGGCAGGATGATGAGAGCCAACATCACGTCGCTATTTCGCCTCTTCGTTGTTGCGTGCGTTGCGACCATAGCAGGGTCAGTCCTGGGAATCTCATGCCAGGGGACGCCAGATAGCGCCGCACCCACAGGAGCAGACGGTAAAAACACCGGGACAAACGCGGCGCCGTCTGCCGATGCTTTTGACCCAGGCATATACAACGACCGCATCCTGTTTGGACAGTCGGCGGCTTTCAGCGGCCCGGCCCAGCGACTGGGACAGGATATGCGGTTGGGCATTCTGGCGGCGTTCAACGAAGTTAACCAGGCCGGCGGCGTGCATGGCCGCCGCCTTGAGCTCGAATCGCTGGACGACGCATACGAGTCCGAAGCTGCGCTCGCCAACACGCAGGAGCTGATTTACGAGCGCAAGGTGTTCGGCCTCATTGGGGCGGTTGGCACTCCGACATCCCGGGCCGCGTTTCTTTCGACGAACGTCGCCGGGGTGCCCTTTGTGGCTCCATTCACCGGCGCCGAGTTTTTGCGAGACCCGGAACTAGATAACATATTGAACCTGCGGGCATCCTACTATCAGGAAACCGAGGAAATGGTCGCCCGCCTTACCGAAGATCTGGGAATCACCCGCATAGCCGTGTTCTACCAGAACGATTCCTACGGGCAAGCCGGACTCGAGGGGACGCGGTTGGCCTTGGAGCGTCGCGGATTGGAGATGGTGACTTCGGGCCATTACGAACGCAATACCGGAGCGGTCCACGCCGCCGTGTTTCACATCGTCGAAGCCGATCCCGAAGCAGTCATCATGATCGGCGCTTACGCCCCGGTCGCGAAAACCATCGCTGAAGTGCGTCAGGACAAAGACCCGGTATTCATAGCAGTCTCATTCGTGGGTAGCAAAGCCCTGGCGGATGAACTCGGTCCCATCAGCGAAGGTGTTTATGTTACCCAAGTGGTGCCATTCCCTGAAGACCCCGACTTGCCGATAGCCACAGGATACCGGACCGCGCTGGCAGAGCACGACCCGAACGCCACCCCCGGTTTCGTTTCATTGGAAGGTTACCTGGCTGGCTGGCTGGCTATATTTGGATTGGAAAGCTGCGGCCAGGACGTCAGTCGTCATTGCTTCCTCGACGCCATCCGTAGCGCCGATACAATCGACATCGATGGTTTCCCTCTGCAATACGGACCCAACGACAACCAGGGATCAGACGCAGTGTTCTTGACCGTCATCGGCCCCGACGGGCAATACCGTAAGGTCGATAAACTCAATGCTATGCCCTGACGGACCGGTCCGGCATTGGCGCTAGCCGGATCTGCGATGTGCCGCGCACGCTGTTGGTGTGTTTATCGCGCGGGTGTTTTAATTTTCTCTGTAGGCATTGATGACGGGGAATCTATCCCTCTGCCTCCGGTCAAGCAGTACGGCGGAGTGACTTTGAGACCGGCCACCACGGTTGCATGGCTGCAAGCATCATCCTCCACTACCCGCTATGATCGCGCACTGCACGATAGATAGCACGTTAACGTCCTATCACAGCACCGTGTGCGTTCTTTACAGTACGCCACAAATCGTACAATCACGGCCTATAGCTCCATACATAACATTTGATAGTATCGCCCAGATATTCAGTGCTGGTGAGCAGGATAATGAAGTTCGCTCAGGGATTAGGTTTCCGCCTTTTACCATTGATTGTTGCAGCTACATTTGCAACCGCTGCGTTGAGTTTCGGTTGCACCGATTCACCGAACGCTGGAATCCCGAACGACAGCGCGAAGGAAAGCGCAACGCCACCGCCGGCAATGCTGCATCAGGAACACGAGGGCGATCCTGGCGTGTCCGACGATGAAATCCTATTCGGGCAGTCGGCGGCTTTCACCGGGCCCGCCCAGCAACTTGGGAAGGAGATGCGTCTCGGGATCCAGGTAGCCTTTCACGAGGCAAACCAATCGGGAGGCATCCATGGCCGGCAATTGAAACTTGAAGCGGTGGACGACGCTTACGAAACCGACTTCGCATTTAGCAACACCCAGCGTCTCATCGAGAACACTCAGGTCTTCGCGCTGATTGGGGCGGTAGGCACGCCGACCGCGCGGGCGGCATCTCCGTTGGCTCATGCCGCAGGGGTACCCTTCATCGCTCCATTCACCGGCGCCGAGTTCCTGCGTGATCCCGAATTGGATAACGTGTTGAACCTCCGTGCCTCGTACTACCAGGAAACTGAAGAAATGGTAGCCCGTCTCGCCGATGATCTGGGCATCACCCGCGTAGCTGTCCTATATCAGAACGATTCCTACGGCAGAACTGGTTTGGAAGGCACGAAGATAGCGCTGGAACGTCGTGGTCTGGAGCCCGTTGCGTCCTGGTATTACCCACGGAATACCAGCGCGGTAAAGTCTGCGGTTTCGAGAATCATCGAAGCCGATCCCGAAGCCGTCATCATGATTGGTTCTTACGAACCGGTCGCCAGGACGGTCGAGTTGGTCCGCCGCGACGCTGATCCGGTGTTCCTCACGGTCTCTTTCGTTGGGAGCAACGCGCTCGCGAATGAGCTTGGCGACGAAGGGCAAGGAGTTTACGTGACTCAGGTGGTGCCTTTACCCCACGACAACAGCGTCCCCGTGGTGGCGAGTTACCACGCTGCCCTTGCCGCTTATGACCCCAACGCGGAACCCGGGTTCGTTTCACTGGAGGGTTATCTGGCCGGACGCCTGGCCATTGCTGGGCTCGAAGCCTGTGGCCGAAAGCTTAGTCGGGACTGTTTCATCAAAGCCTTGCACGATGCTGCGACCCTAGACATTGACGGCATGCAGTTGCAATTCGGTCCAAGCGACAACCAGGGGTCAGACACGGTTTGGGTCACGGTTATTGACGAGGACGGAACCTACCGCCGTGTCGATAAGCTGGAGGTTATGTATTGAACAGGGAAGTCCCAATTGGGGTCTGTTGGTGAGCATACCTTGCCTCACTAGAAACAAAGGCCGACATGATCGGCCATTACACGTACCGCATCCTATCAGACTTTCGCCAATGGACAGAGAAAAGACCATGAAAGTGTGTCGTATTTTACTTCCGGCCACCACGATCATTGCTGCGGCAATCCTCGCCGCCGTCGGATGGCTGGCTTTGAATAGCACTGCCCGCCCAGACGTCCCTGGCCGCCCCCACCAACGTCCAGGTGGTCGATGGCGACAATTCAAGCGAGGTGGTGGTGTCCTGGGACGCAGTGCCCGGCGCGTCCGGCTACAGCGTTCGCTAGGTGGATCTGGACGCAGCCTGGGACGCTTACAACGCTGGCCGGAGTTGGTGATAAACGACAGTAAGGAATGCCTCTGGTGTCGGCTATTTTTGCCGGTCTGGATTGGGTAAAACCCTCCGGTACGGAGGTGCCGGATTGATCAAGGACCGACAAGTCAGACTACTGAGGCAGAGACTCATGGAAGGAAAGACCCAGGAAACAGCGGCCGCCCTGACCGGGGGATGTGCGCGCGTTCGGCGCGCCAGTGGCAGGGCGGCCTGTTGCCGTCGGAGACTACGCAGGAGCGCCAGTGGCGGACCCGGCCCGACCCCTTCGACGGGGTGTGGGCAGCGGAGATTGATCCCCTGCTGTGTGGCGATCCGGTGGGCAAGCTGAAAGCAACGACAATTATCGAATGCCCTTCGGCAAGCTCAGGATGAGAGGAGCAGCATCCCGGCCGGTTCAGCGGCCTCCCCCAACTCAAGACGCTGCAACGACGATTACAGGCCCTTCGACAAGCTCAGGAGGCGGGCGCTAAACGGTCCCGATCAGGAGGTGTACTTTCCTCAGGAGCATCCCCCGGGACGGGAGGTCCAGTTTGATTTCACCCACGGCAATTCCCTGGGGGTGACTGTCGCCGGCCAGCCCCATCCCCACCTGCTGTTCCAGTTGATCCTCAGTCACTCGGGCTGGCGCTACGCCGAGGTGGCCACCGGCGAGACCTTCCTGGCCCTGCATCAGGGATTGCAGGCCGCCCTCTGGACCCTGGGCAGCGTCCCCGAGGTGGCGCGCTCCGACAATACGTCTGCCGCCACCCACGAGATGAAACGCAGCCGCGGTAGGGCACTCAACGACAATTACGCCGCCCTGCTGGACCACTACGGCCCGCGCTCCACCCGCATCAATCGCGGCCAGAGTCACGAAAACGGCGTCGCCGAGCCGGGACACCACCGTTTGAAGGACGCCGTTGACCAAGCCCTCATTCCTGCGCGGCAGCCGTGATTTCCACATCGCTGACGACTACGCCCACTTCGTACAGGAGATGGTGGACAAACGCAATCGCCTGGTGAAGGGAAAGCTGGAGCAGGAATTGGCTTGCCTACGGCCCCTACCGCCAGCCCCCGTGCCGGAATACGCCGACTGGGTGGAAGTGTGCTACAAGGGCCACTTGGTGGAGCGCATGGAGCGGGTGCACGGTGCGGGGGAAGTCAACGTCAACTACCGCTACGTCATCGGCTCGCTGGTGCGCAAGCCCGGGGCCTTTGCCCGGTACCGCTTCAGAGAGCAGCTGTTTCCCACGATGCACTTCCGGCTGGCCTACGACGCCCTCAAGGAGTGGCGTGGGGAGCGTGCCGACGTGGAGTACGTGCGCATCCTGCACCTGGCGGCGACCACCATGGAGGCCACGGTGGGCAGCGTCCTGTCGCTGCTGCTGGAAACCGGCTAGCCCTTCGCCTACGCTGAGGTGAGGGACCTGGCCGAGTCCAAACCGCCGGAGGCTCCGGCGCTGGTCCTGTCTGGAAAGCCGGACCTGAAGATCTACGATGGTCTGCTCACGGGCAGCCTGGCGGCGGTGGGGGCGGGGTGTGCATGATGAACACCGACACCAGTGTCATGCAGGAACGGATCGGCCAGCTGTGCCGCCAATTCAAGATGATCACCATGGGCGCCCAGCCGGTAGCCCGTTTCACCGAGGCTGGCCACGGCGACGCCCTGCCCACCTTCCTTGAGGTGCTGGAACAGGAGGCCGAGGACCGCCGCCACCGGCGCATCAACCGCCTGCGTCAGGGATCCAAACTCCCCGCGGGCAAGACCTGGGAGACCTTCGAACACCAACGGATGCCCCTTGTCAACGCCGACCGAGATCTGACCCATGATCGCCGATCCGGAGTTGACCCACTCTCCGCTGTTGTGTGTAGTCGCCGAGTTGGAATTGACCCGCTTCCCTAATTGCGATCGCCAACCGCCGAGTTGGAATTGACCCACCCGGCGGATTCGCCTCGCCACATTGTTTGTAACAAGCCAAAATTGACCCGCCACACTTTGCTCAGCGATTTGGTCAGTCGGCATAGTTGTCGCCGGCCTCCTCCGGCGGCGCGTTCAGTTGCTGGTGCGACGGGAATAGCCCCGCCTGGCGTTTCTCTCTGAGCCGGTAGCTCTCGCCGCGGATGTTCAGCACGTGGCTGTGGTGCAGAAGACGGTCCAGCACCGCCGAGGCAATCACGCTGTCGCCCAGCAGTTCTCCCCACTCACCGAAGCCCTTGTTGGAGGTGAGGATGATGCTGCCGCGCTCGTACCGAGCCGAGACTAAACCGAAGCCAAGGTGAAATGTGCAGGGTGATAGGGGTAAATTGGGGCCAGTTGGGTTGCATAGTTTCGGGAGTTGCAAGGGGTTAGTGATGGGCGTGAGAGAGCTAGGCCGGTCTCTGGAACAATGGCAGATGGCAGAGCAGGACTTGCGCCGGAGGATGATTCTGGCGCCCATGCCCCGGGAGCGGGAGCGATGGTACGCCATGCTGCTGCTGGCCCAGGGCTTGACGGCAGCGGCCACGGCGGAGGCCCTGGAGCGAGACCCACACACCATTGGTCGGTGGGTGTCGGCCTTCGGTGAAGGGGGACCTGCCGCCCTGATATTCGAGCGGAGCCAAGATATTCTGCGCTGACGAGGCCCACTTCTGGGCGGACGCCGAACTGCGGGGCAAGTGGGCGCTGAGAGGAGAACCTGCTCTGGTGGGTTCGACTAGCCCGCAGTACGGGGAGAAGGTCAGCTATTATTCGGCGGTGTGCCTGGAGACGTGGGAGGTGGCATGGATGGAACTGGAGGTCAACAGCAACTCTGGAACCTCGGTTGCCTTGCTGAGGCAACTGAGGGGAAAGCACCCTGAGCCGTTGCAGATCATCTGGGACAACGCGCCGGCGCGCGATTGGTCAAAAATCTGGGGAGGCGATGCGGGAGTATCTCAGGACGCCCGGCCTTGAGTTGCGGCTGGCAAACTTGCCGGGGTACAGTCCGGACTTCAACGCCGCTGAGGCCATCTGGGGCTGGGCGAGAGAGGAAGCCACGGGCAATCTGTGCCTGCGCAGCAAGGCGGCGGTGCAGGAGCGGGTCGGCAAATTCCTGTCGGGTCTGACTGCCCGCAAAGAGGAGGTGAAACGGCGCTGCCGGACCGTACTGCAGTCAAGGAACGAAACACTCTTGCGAAACTCCCGGTTCGATTCCCAACACCCGACAAATGCACATCCCACTTTGGCTTCGGTTTAGTACTCAGTCAACGTTGAAAAGGCAGGGGTAAAACCGATGGAGTTTGGTTCTGGCGTCGTGGGTGCTGCAGCGCCAGTTGATGGTGGCGCCCGCTGCATTGCGGTAGGTCTCGTAAGCCGTGATTTGACGCTCCAAGGCGACGGCGTCGGGATTTCTCCCCTTGAGACAGGCCCGGCTCAACACGCTGAATTCGATCTCCGCCATCCCTTCGGCAAGCTCAGGACAGGATTCAGCCAACTGGCGTGCTTGGGCGTGTGGTGGAACTCGAGCCGCTTCACGATGCGTCGGGCCTCACCAGCTGGGAAGGTCTCGTATAGGGAGGCCATGCGGTGGGTGTTCAGATTGTCGAGGACCACACGCACCACTGGGGCGTGGGGGTAAGCCACATCCACCAGCCACCGCATCTGGTGGGCGAAGTCCACCATGGTGCGCCTTTCCGTGATGGCCAGGTGGCGCCAGCCCGCCAAGGGCTCACAGGTCAGGAAGATGTTGCGGGTGCCGCCGCGTCGATACTCGTAGTCCTGCCGCCGCAGTCGTCCCGGTTGGACGGGCAACGGCTCCCGCGATTGGTCAAAGATCGGGGCCAGCAGTTGGGTGGAGGTCTCGTCAAAGCACACCACCGGCCGTTGGGGATCGTAGGGTTCGGCGTACCGGTCCAGCACGGCCCAGCACGTCCTCCATCGCCGCCACGAACTCCCCGTTCACCTTAGGGATGCACCACTGCTGTTTCCGCCAGGGCTTGAGGACGTTTTTTGAGCTTGAGCCGCACCGTCTCGTCGGTCAGCGACGCCACCAACCCCAACTCGACCATCCGGTCGGCCAACAGCTGCAAGGTCCAGTGGTCATGGCCCTCCGGGGCGTCGCGGCACGCCAGGGCAATCAGGTGGGCCTCACCCCGATCATCCAACTTGCGGTACCGGTTGGCCTGGGGATGGTCGTGGAGCACACCGTCCAATCCCTCCTCGGCGTACCGCCGTTTGCTGCGGAACACCGTGCGCGGCGAGGTGTCCAGAGCCTGCCCCGTACTGGATACGGGGGCCGCCGCCACCTGGGACGCGCTCCAGCCCTCATCAGTCTTGAGCAGGATGCGCGCCCGATTGATGACCCGCGCCGAATGCTGCCCGCTGCGGATCAACCGTTCCAGTTGGTCCCGATCCTCCGCCGACAACCGTACCGCATATTTCTCCGCAACCATGGATGCCGCACCTCCCGCACCATTGTTTACCATCAGCGTAGCAACCATGGCCCATCTTTATCTCTATATGCCAAGACAAGTTTGATCGAATAGTAGTCTTATGATTTTGGGCAAAATGCCGAAACGAGATTCGTCACGCAGTTGCCCTGTTTCGGCAACCACTCGAACCAAGTTGCGCCATTACCCGAGTAGCGAAATTTCCTCCAGTTACAGAGCGCATCTGCCACACGCCCTTCCATACTGCTAAAATGAGAGGATATTCACTGCACCCATGACCACCATGAACCAACAAGAACGCGCCCGCTTCCTTCAAACCCTCGAGGACGACGCCCAGTTCCGCCACGGCGTCCGCAGCCTCCTGCTGTCCCAGGAACTCCTCGAACTGCCCGAACGCTTCGCGCAATTCACGTCGTACGTCACAACGTTCATCGAACGTCAGCAAGCCTTCAACCAGCGCATTGAGGACACCCTCGGTGTCCTGAAGGGCAACGCTGCTCGCCGTCTGCTCAACGATAGTTTTGAAACCATTCTGGAATCCTTCCAGCTCGACTTCGTGGGCTTCCTGGTTCGCGACGACCTCGTCCGGATGGCGCGACAGTCCGGTCTTTCCAACGAAGTGGAGTTGGGACAGCGCCAGAGCTTCTACCGGGCCGACATGGTCCTCCAGGGAATTGACGATCACGGCAATACTCATTACGTTGCCGCCGAAGCGTCCTTCACCGCAGACCTGCGCGACACCAACCGGGCCATCCGCAACGCCGGCTTCCTCACCAGGATGACCGGCCATGTTGCACACCCCTTGGTGGCCAGCGTAGTCAACGACCGCGACGTGCAGGAACTGGTCGGGGCCGGAACCATCCACTGGCTTCAGTTCGACCCGAGAGAACTTGAAGCAGACTGAGCATCCCGCCTGATACCCACCCTGCGGCGTGGCCTCGCGCCGGTGCGGCGCGGTGTGAGGCCACGCCGCAGCAAAGTGCCACAGCCTACTTTGCCCGGCCTCCTCACTAACCAGAGTGTTCACGCGGCGATGGGAGCGCCGGGATGGGCGTGCGTGGCGTGTTCCAAAGCATCGGGCATGGGCACCAACTGGTAGCCCAGTTGTGCCGCCCGACGCTTGGCCGTGCGCAATGCCCGCTGCCGATACTAGGTTTCGTAGTATTCGGCTCCAGCGTCCAAGTACTCCCGGCCGTAGCGCAGCATGGAGTAGATGAGCCTGGCCAGCTTGTGTGCGGTGGCGGTGATGGCCTTGGGCGCGCCCAGCTGGGCCTTCTTCCGGCGCAGGAAGGCGCCCAAGGCGCTGTCGGAGCGGTGCAGCCCGTGGGCGGCCAGACGCAATGCCGCCGCGGCCCGGTTGGCGCTGGGCTTGGTCTTTGAGCTCTTGACCTTGCCACCGGTGACCCGGTTGTCGGGGCTCAGCCCCAGCCAGGATGCGAAGTGGCCGGCGCTCTCCCACCTGGTCAGGTCCGTGCCAATCTCGCTCACCACCTTCAGGGCCGTGTAGGCGTCCACGCCGTCAATCCGGGTCAGGTCCACCCCCGTCATCTGATACAGGTGGGTCCGGACATCGAAGCGCGGCGCGTTCCCCTTATGGCGCTTTTTGCCGTTGGGAGCCGGAGGCTCGCCGTCGCTGCGGTCTTCAAACCGCTCCAGCTGGGCTTCAATCTCCCGGTCGCACTCGGTAATCTTATCCTGATAGAACCGGTACAGTTCCAGGGCCTGGGTCAGCTCGAAGCTGTGTTCCTCCCGCCAGTGGCCCTGCAACGACTTGGCGATGGTCGCCGCGTCGGCCTTGATCCTGGGATCGCGCCGTTGCGCCAGCTTACGCTGATCCCGCTCGCCGCCCACGATGGCCTCCATGATGTCCCTGCCGGTCTGGCCGGTGATGTCTCTGATCACATGCTGGAGCTTCACGTTCATCTGGGTCAACGCCTGCTGCATGTGCTGGATGTGATGAGATGCGTACTCCACCAGCATGGCCCACTGCCGCAGGTAACTGCGCAGACGTCGGATCTCCCCGTCGGGCCGGAAGGCTCCCGACAGCAGCCCGTAGGTGTGCAGTTGCTGCCGCCACTGGCAGTCCACCACGTCGGTCTTGCGACCCGGCACGTCCTTGATGCGTCTGGGGTCCACCAACATCACCTCAAACCCCCGCTCTTCCAGCACCCCAAACCGGGGTATCCAGTACACGCCGGTGGACTCCATGACCACGGTCTCCACACCGCACTCGGCCAGCCAGTCCGCCAAACGGTACAGGTCCGCCGTGACGGCCTCAAACTCCCGCACCGGCGGCTCCGCACGGTCGGCGGGCACCGCCACATAGTGGCTGGTGGCGCCCACGTCGATGCCCGCCGCGTTCAGGTTCAGCTGGGACAACCCCGGCGGTTTCGCACTGTTCTGGCGTCTGCTCATCATCGCCTCCATGATTGCTGCGTAGACGCGACGCCGGAGGGAGTCACGGACAGTAGACATTCTAGGGATCGCATTTGGCTCCCCAACGGGATCGACCATGCTATCGATCGGGCGATATGCACCAGTGTCCACTCGGTCTTGGTCCGAACGACACGCCCTACCATGAGCATACATCCTGGGGCAGACTTACCAGTTAGTCGCCTCTGCCCAGCCCGGACACGGGCATAACTCTGCTATTGAGCAGCACATTCACCATCATTTGGGAATTGTGGGGTGGACCGCCGCGCCTTTCACCCTCGTAGCTGACTGTGATCTCTGGGAAGTCCAACTGGTCAACGACATCGGACATGAAACACGACAGATGATCCTCAGGCAGCCATTCCTGTAGGGCAGCGGGCAACAGCAACTGCTGGTCCGGATCGTAGGTAAGGACAGGTCTTGCTCATCCGCCGCTCTCTTGGTTTGCGGCTCCCTCCATCTTACCCCTAACGCCTCGCCGTCGTGTTTCTCGTACCGGCTGCCAGCAATGGGCCGATGCGTCTGCGCCCGGCTCTGACCCATTGCCTCAATGATGGCCAGCATGATGAGCGGGCCGATGCGTCTGCGCCCGGCTCTGACTGTAGCCGTTGAGCCGGTCCTATTCAGAGCGTTAGCGGTGTGGGCTTGCGCCCGAATACGCACGGTTGTGGATATGGGCCGTGCGCAATCGTGCTCTAATAACTGATTTTTCATAAAATATTCACGATATAACTGCCATTTATATATAGACATCCATATATGAGGTCTGCCAAAGTCGCCAAAGTTTGTGTGCTGGAGGAATACAATGCTAATAACCCAGATATTGGTTTTCCGAAGCGTACCATTGGCAGTTGTCTTGACGTTGGTTAGCGTTACCCTGAGCGTCGCGTGCTCCCCGAGTGATGACGGTATGTCGGTCGACGACGATACGCGTGCCAGCGTACCGGCCTCCTCGATGACACCGGATCACAACCAGCGGGACCCTGGCGTAGCCAACGATCACATCCTGTTCGGTCAATCGGCCGCTTTCACGGGGCCCGCCGAGGCACTGGGAACCCAAATGCACACCGGCATACAGGCGGCGTTCCATGAGGCAAACCAGGCCGGTGGCATTCATGATCGCACGCTGGAACTACACGCCTTGAACGACGCGTACGAGACCAGTTTCTCGGTTACCAACACCCAGCGGTTGATCCAGGAGCATCATGTGTTTGCGCTGATCGGGGAAGTGGGGACTCCCACCTCGCGGGCCGCGTTCCCATTGGCGAAAGACGCGGGAGTGCCCTTCTTGGCTCCGTTCACTGGCGCCGAGTTTTTGCGCGATCCGTCATTGGACAATGTTCTCAACGTGCGCGCGTCCTACTACCAGGAAACCGAGGAGATGGTAGCTCGCCTTACAGCGGATATGGGTATCACCCGGGTGGCCGTGCTGTACCAGAATGACTCCTTCAGCAAGAATGGGCTTGAGGGCACACGCATTGCCCTGGAGCGCCGCGGACTGGAGCCGGTGGCATCCTGGTATTACCGGCGGAACACCAGCGCCGTGAAAGGTGCAGTGCTCCGAATTACCGACGCCGACCCGGAAGCCGTCATCATGATCGGCGCGTATGAGCCGGTCGCAAAGGCCATCGAACTGATCCGGCGCGACGTCGACCCGGTGTTCATGGCGGTGTCATTCGTAGGCAGCTACGCGCTGGCGGATGAGCTTGGCGACGACGTAGAAGGCGTTTACGTGACGCAGGTGGTGCCTCCGCCCGACGACGCCACGGTTCCGCTGGTCGCCCGGTACAGTGCCGCCCGGTCCGACTATGACCCCAGCGCGCGACCCGGTTTCGTTTCGCTGGAGGGGTACTTGGCCGGCCGGCTGGCAATCGCAGGGCTTGGAGCCTGTGGTCCTGATCTCAGCCGGGAGTGCTTCCTGGACGCGGTTCGGGAGGCGGAAACGATAAATATAGACGGGATTCCGCTCCGGTACGGGCCACAGGACAACCAGGGATCCGACACCGTGTTCCTGACCACCATCGGTCAGGATGGGATATACCACCAGGTCGATAAGCTAGGAGGTGAGTACTGATGGGTACGTTCCGTATCACGTCTCCCCTGGCCCTGATCACAATTGGGGCGTTGGCGGTCATCATTGCCGTGGTAGCCGCGGGATGGGTTTCGATAGGAAAGGCCAATTCGGCGATTGCCGCATACAATGACGCGGACCTGCTGGCAGCGTCGTTGGCCGTAGTCAGGCATTCTGACGCCTTGACAACTACTGGGTCCATCCCAACCCAGCGGGGAATGACCCCTGACGACCTCGGCGAACTGAAAGAGGCCGTCGCCACCGAAAGGGGCAAGCTGAACGCACAACTGGAGATACTGGAAGGCTCCGGCCATGATGCCACGGTGGAAGCAATCCGACGGCAAGTTGACCAGTTGGCATCCAACATCGAGTTGATCGAGCGCGGCCGGCCGGAGCTATTGCAAACGATTTCCGAAGAGGGGAGCACGCGACGGATGCTGAGCGCCGTTGCTTCTACCGCTCTCTTCCCGGCTGTCGACACCAGCATGGACAACCAGTTTTACCACCTGATGTCCAAGTTCAATGCTCCCGAAACCACCGGCGCCCCCATGGCTGTCTTCACCGAGGATGACATACTGCGGTATTCGCACCTGGCCGCATTGTCGGCCGATGTGGTGTTGGGACACACTATCCTATCGGCGGCGTCCCTCACGCAACATCCCACGTTTGTCGAGCACGTTCATGAAACCTATGACTCCACGGCGGAACGCATGGAAAGGAATATCGCCTACCTATCTGACAACGGAGGGCCACAGCTGGAACCCAATGTCATCCCCATGACCGAGCGGATGCTTGAAGCCGGTCGAGGCGAACAGAACTTGTTCGACGCTCTGGGACAACGGTTGGAGCTAACCGTCAATGAAAAAAACCTGATAGACGCCAATGCGCAGATCCTGCACCAACTACTGATCACCGTCGACGGCCTGGCAGTGGAGATCCAACAGGCCTCTGATGCGGCGGTGGCGGGTTCCGGCCAAGCCGCATCAACAGGACGCATCATTCTGCTGATCATCGGCGCGTTCGGCGTCGCTGGGATTTTGGGCGGCGCCGTTTACGCTGGTTCCAGGAGCGGTTGAGCCTTCCAAGGGCGGTGACAGAGGCGGCTTCGTCCATTGCTCATTCTCCCCATGGCCTTGGGAAACTGTCCACGGGGGGCTTTGCGATCAAATCAAGCCTCGTACACCGTCTTCCAGCCAACGATGGTCCGCTCCACGGGAATGTCCTTGATGCTAAACGGGTCGACCGCGGCGTGATCCTTACTCAGGACCACCGGACCGGCCAGTTTGCCAATCTCGCTGCTGCTTTTCAGGTTCTCCTCGAACCCGGCGTAAACCCCGTTCTGATTGTAGCTGCGCAGGGCGTCGTCCACTGAAATGCGCCGGTTCATGCCCCATCCGCGCCCTTCGGTATCGACCCGGCGCGAACCCTGGATGCCCATATGCGGCTCGAAGGGGTCCGCTGGGTAGTCGGTAGTCCCCGTGGACACAATAGCAATACTATAAACCAGGATGGCGAGCGGCGCGCCAGTTTTGAGGTGCTGAAAATCTCGGGTTGGCCGGAAACCGACTACGCCCATAGCGGCGAGATCCTCGTGGATTTGATTGCACGGTACGTGATGTGCTTTGTCGAGCGGCGCGGTTCGCCAGTGTCCTTCACGGCGCGCTGTGGGTTAGCTGACGCCACTCGCTGCGCCCACTCGCGCGACCTTCGTACACACCTGGCACTTGGTGAGGAGCGTGTCTATGGATGCAGCCCATAAACCATAAGATTATCGACGAGTATCTGCGCTATCTGCTCACTGATGCTCCGGTCAAAGGAAAGCATCGCAATGGATATGCCCGCGCGACAATCTACCCTATGGTCAGTGAGTTGCGCATATTAGTAAAGTCCCGGGAGGTGGTGTAACGGGAACTGTGTGGCATGAAAATGGCCACCGCGTCATCCTTGATGGAAGTGACCAACCCAACAAGGAGGACGACGGCGGCCAAGAAAAAGGTGGACCTTTTGGAACTACTGCACCAGCGCGGCATGGAAGGCGACGCGGACTTTCTGCGGGCAGCCCCGCACGTGCTGGTGGTAGGCATCATGGACGCTGAGGTGTCAGCGCAGATCGGCGCCCAGCATGGCGAGCGCGACCCGGAGCGTGTTACTCGCCGCAACGGTTATCGCAACCGTGCCTGGGACACCCGGGTCGGGACGATGGAGCTACGTATCCCCAAGATCAGGGAGGGGAGCTATTTTCCCAGCCTGCTGGAACCCGGGCGGCGCAGCGAGAAAGCCTTGCTGAGCGTAGTCCAGCAAGGCTACGTAGAAGGGGTGTCCACCAGAAGGGTGGATGATCTGATCAAGGCTCTGGGCTGCGATGGGATCTCCATAAGCCGGGTGTCGCGCATCTGTCAGGACTTGGACGAAGTGGTGGGGAACTGCCTTAGCCGACCCCTGGACGGCGGCCCTTACCGCTGTGTGTGGGACGCACTCACCCAGAAGGTCGGCGAAGACGGACGTATCGTGAAGGTCAGCGGGAAGTGCCGGGCATGGGCGTGGGCACCAGCGAGGACGGGGCCTCAGGCTGGCCTTCCTGCGTTCGCTGAACGCTCCTGGTCTCAGCGGGGTCCCGCGTCAACTAAATTTGCCGAATTGTCGTCGATTAGTTTTGCCGGTTCACCTCCTGTGCCTGGCCTCGTTGCTGGGTTGCATCGGTGCGGTAGCTGGGCACGTCAAACTCTAGGATGACGGAGTGGTGCACCACCCGGTCAATCGCGGCGGCGGTGGTCATGGGGTTGGCGAAGATGCGTTCCCACTCCGAGAAGACCAGGTTGGACGTGATGCCCCAAGACTTGCGTTCGTAGCGTTCGGCGATGAGGGTGAATAGGACCTCCGACTCCTCGTTGCCCTGGGGCAGGTAGCCCCGGTCGCCCAGGAGCGAGAAGTCGAAGTTGTCCAGCTTGCGCAGTTGTCTGGGCAGGGCTGTGACCGGCGATATTAAAATGTGCAAAATCGCCGAAATGGAATTGATCCACACGAGAGTAGTGGCACCATTCGCGGACATTCTGCGGAGGTGGGTCAGACAAAGTGTTGGAGGTGGGTCAAGTGAAAGAGATTTACGAGATGAACGGTGCGGGACGTTCGATCCGGGAGATCGCCCGGGAATTGGAGGTACCGCGCAACACAGTGCGGCGGTACTTGAAGTCGCCGGAGGCGATGCGTCCCAAGCTGCGGCGCCGGCGGGGGTCGAAGCTGGACCCGTACACGGAGTACATCGACCAGCGCATATCGGAGGGGTTGGAAAACTGCGTAGTGCTGCATCGGGAGTTGCGTGGGTTGGGCTATGACGGTGGTTATTCGATCCTGAAGGGATACGTGTTGGGCCGGGACGAGTAGAAGCGTCCGATCTGGAACCAGCGGATGCTGGACTTCGCGCTCCGGGTGGGCTTTGACGCGCGGCTGTGCCAGCCCTACGGGGCCCACCAAGGGGAAGGTGGAGAACGGGGTGCAGTACGTGCGGGGCGACACGTGGCCCAGCATCCGCTTCACCGACGGCGCCGACCTGAACCGGCAAAGTCTCGAGTGGCGCGACAGCGTGGCCAACGCCCGGGTGCATGGCACGACGCACCGGGTGCCCTGGGAGATGCTGGACGAGGAACGACCTCATCTGGGGAATCTGCCTGATCGGGCTACGCTGGCGCCGTACCTGCGAGAGGAATGCAAAGTGTCTCGGGACGGCTTCGTCAGTTGGGAGGGCTCCCGGTACGGGGTCAACCGGAAGTGGGTGGGCGCCATGGTGCAGTTTGGTGAGCGCCAGGGGACGGTGGAGATCCGGTCGGGTGATAGCGGGTCGCGGTGCATCCTCGCGCCCAGCGGCCGGGGCAACGCTTCACCCTGCCCGGTCAGTGGGCGGGTCTGCCCAAGGGAGACAACCGGCCTCGTCAGGAAGCCGTGGCGGTGCGGATACCTGCGGGCGACGTGAAACGCCGCTCCCTGGACGTGTACGAACTGGTAGCGGGAGGTGTGGCATGATCGCCCTGGAACAGCCTCGTCAGCATCTGGAAACCCTGGGTCTCAAGCAGGCCGTGGAAGTCCTGAACCACACTCTGGACACTACGGCCAACAAGCAGCTGCCCTATCCGGATATGCTGGCCCAACTGCTGGGCGTGGAAGTCGCCGCCCGTCGGGAGCGCAACCTTGCCGTCAAGATGAGGATGTCCCACCTGCCCTTCCGGCGCACCCTGGAGCAATTCGACTTCGACTTCCAGCCCTCCATCGACGAGCGTCTGGTCAAGGAGTTGGCCAACCTGGTCTTCGTCGCCGAGGCCACCAACGTACTCCTGCTGGGTCCTCCCGGCGTGGGCAAGACCCACCTGGCATCGGCCCTGGCGCTGCGGGCCATCGAGAACGGCCACGGCGCCTACTTCGTCCGTACCTACGACCTGATGGAGGATCTGCGCAAGGCCAGAGCTCAACAAACCTGGACCGCCGGATGCGGGTCTACCTGGCTCCCAAGGTCCTCGTCGTGTCCCAAGATCCTCGTCGTGGACGAATTCGGCATCTGGCCCTACGACCGAGCGTCGGCCACCGCCTTCTTCACCACAGCCACGTGCTGAACATCCGCAGCGAGAGCTACCGGCTCAGAGAAAAACGCCAGGCGGGGCTATTCCCGTCGCACCAGCAACTGAACACGCCGCCTGAGGAGGCCGGCGACAACTATGCTGACTGACCAAATCGCTGAGCAAAGGGGAGAGGCCCAACGTAGCGGAGCCAAGGTATTCTTTGCTGACGAGGCCCACTTCCGGGCGGACGCCGAACTGCGGGGCAAGTGGGCGCTGAGAGGAGAACCTGCACTGGTGGGTTCTCCCAGCCCGCAGTACGGGGAGAAGGCCAGCTATTGTTCGGCGGTGTGCCTGGAGACGGTGGAGGTGGAATGGATGGAACTGGAGGGCAACAAGCAATAGCGAACAGCTGCGGCCTTCCTGGAACAGTTGCGGGAGAGACGCGGCGGCTGGCTGAACGTGATCTGGGACAACACCCCAGCGCGCGATTGGTCAAAAATCTGGCGAGGCGGTGCGGAAACTTCTGAGAGTTCCCGGACTGAACCTGAGGCTGGCGAACCCCGTATCAAGTACGGGGCAGGCTCTGCCGGGCTACCGCCCGGACTGCAACGCCGCTGAGGCCATCTGGGGCTGGGCGAGAGAGGAAACTACGGGCAATCTGTGCCTGGGAAGCAAGGCGGCAGTGCAGGAGCGGGTCGGCAAATTCCTGTCGGATCTGACTGCCCGCAAAGACGAGGTGAAACGGCGCTGCCGGACCGTACTGCAGTCAAGGAGCGCAACACTCTTGCGAAACTCCCGGTTTGATTCCCAACACCCGCCAAATGCACATCCCACCTTGGCTTTGGTTTAGGAACCGTTGCCGTCGCCGCACGCCGGTAGCCCGAGTTCTTCGGCGTCGCTGTACCACCTTGGCCCGCCCAGGAGCCCGTCGGGTATGCATCCGGTGAAGGAGTTGCCGCCAATGCGCACTCTTTGCAGGTTGGGCAGATCACCCAGCGCTGGCGGTATTTGTCCCAACAGCAGGTTATCTCGGAGCCACAAGTTGGTCAGGTTCGTCAGCCTGGCCAAATCGGGCGGCACCGTGCCTGTCAAACCGTTCCCGTGCAGGTACAGATGCTCCAGGTTGGACAGGTCGCCCAACTCACCGGGTATCGGACCAGTGAGGTCGTTGTCATTGAGGTCCAGCCACGTCAGTTCGGACAGCTCTCCCAGACGGGCCGGTATGGCGCCGCTCAGATTGTTCCGGTCCAGTATCAGCAACCTGAGGGTGGAGAGGTCGCCCAACTCGCCGGGTATCTCGCCGGTCAGTTCGTTGCCGTAAAGGCTTAACCACCTCAGGTTGGTCAGGTTGCCCAACCGGGCCGGTATCTCTCCGCTCAGGTGGTTGTCATCCAGCCACAGATAACGGAGGCTGGACATATTGCCCAACGCACTGGGTATCTGGCCGGTCAGTTCGTTGTCATGGAGGAGCAAAGATTTCAGGTTGGATAGTTCCCCCAGCCCGGTCGGCATCGCGCCGCTCAGGCTGTTGCCATAGAGCATCAGGCGCTCGAGGTTGTCCAGGTTGCGGAAGGTGGACGGTATTACCCCGCGCAGGCCATCGCCGTCCGCGGTCTTGTTGCTGTGGAGATACAGCCATCTCAGGTTGGAGAGACCCCCCAACTCCTCCGGCAGCTCACCGGTCAATTCATTTCCGTAGAGGGACAGGAACACCAGGTGGTTCAAGTCGCCCAGTTCAGCGGGTATCTCGCCGACCAGCCGGTTGCGGTGCAAGGTCAGGTGGACGAGGCTCGAAAGCTGTCCCAATTGGGGTG
The DNA here is from genome assembly GCA_965197635.1 of Dehalococcoidia bacterium. GTDB lineage: Bacteria > Chloroflexota > Dehalococcoidia > Lucifugimonadales > UBA3495 > Bin87. The sequence continues at coordinate 226,776 of CBDANN010000005.1, read as the reverse complement.
GGATCGGGCCGGTCAACTCGTTGTGGTGGAGGTACAACCCCTTCAATTCCGAGAGACTGCCCAGGTCGGACGGTATAGCTCCGTCTAAGTCGCGGCGTGGAAGGTACACCCACACTACCCGCTTCGGCGTTCCGCCCAGTCTCACGCCGTCCCATGCGGTGATGGGAATATCATCCGACCAGTTCAACGCGGCGGTTCCCGCCAGCTGGTCCCGGGACCCCAGCAGTGCCTCGCAGTCGGTCACCAAAGCCGGGTTACCGGCGGCGTCGGCCACCGCATTCCCCAATGAGCAGTCAAACTGCACCCTGACGACGGTTATATTCACCCGGATTTCCGCGGTCTGACCGGACGGGTCGGCGGCGGTAACGGTAACGGTAACGGTGTAGCTGTCTTGGGTCTCGTAGTCCAGCATGGTTGCGGTCGTCAACTGGCCGGTAGACGCGTCGATCTCGAAGGAGGCCGTGTCGTCACCGCTCAAAGTGTAGGTGAGCGCGTCTTCGTCAGCGTCCGTGGCGGAGACGGGCGCGCCTATGTTGGTGCCGGGCGCCGCGTCCTCGGCGATCACCCTGGTGGTCTCAGTGATTTCATTGCCGTCAGCATCCTGGAATTCGGGCGCGCTGTTGACAGGTCCGCCTCCGCCACCGCCACCGCCACCGCCCGTGGATGGAGGTGGCCGTGAGGGCGGCGTCGTCCTACCGGCGGATGGGTACACATTGTCTCCCGGGGACGGATCGGCGGAGGAGCTGGTCACGCGGGCGCGGTTGACGATACCGCTTTCCGGCACGGACCGGACGGTCACCTCGACGGAAACGGTTTCACTCTCGCCGGACGGCAGGTCGCTCCAATCGCACTCGACTTCACCCCCGCCTGAACCGCCTGAGTGAAAGCAGTTCGACGTTTGATCGGTGGTGTCAAAGCCTACGCTCGGATCCAGCGTGCTCACCAATTCGACACCGGTCGCGTCGGTAGGCCCGCGATTCGCTACAGTGTATTCGTAGGTCAGCGTATTGCCCTGCATAACGTTGCTCGGCGGGTTGTTCCGCGTGAGCCGCAGGTCCGCCGTGTTCGTCTCGTCTTCTATGATCCAGACGGTAGCCGTCCCATCGCCCACCGCAACATCGGAGCGGCGGCTGCTGTTGATGGTCAGGTTCACGCTGAATTTCTCGTTGTCTTCGCCGCCGCCATCGTTCTCGATGGACACGGTGAAATCCTGCGTCGCCCGATAGCGTCGCTGTCCGTCAACCGTGGTCCGGCTGAAATCGTCTCTGGTGAAGGTCACCGTGGCTGAAATGCTTTCGTAATCGCCCGGCTGTGTCGCGGTACCGTCCCGGCTGTTCACCCTGACTTCCACGCTGAAACCTTGTTCCGGCTGTCTGTCTTGGGTTGTGGTGGCAGCGGCGCGAAGGGTGACCGCGCCATCCCGTTCCCGAACCGACCACTCCGCCTGCCCCCAGCCAAGGACCACGGGCACGTAGTCGTCGTCGGTGATCGTCACGGTGGCGGTGTTGCCGCGGCCCTGCAGGTGCGGCGGCGAGGAGTCGGCATAAGCCAGGGCGACGGTGAATTTCTCTTCATCTTCGTCGAGGATGTCGTTTTCGATGATTACCGTGATGCCCTTGGCAGCTTGATAGTAGCTCTGGCTACCCACGGTGATCCTGCTGAAATCGCTCCGGTTGAACGTCGCCGTTCCGGACGTTTGGGACAAGGATTCATAGTCGCCCGGCTGCCTGGCGCTGCCGTCGGACGTGGTCGCGATTACATCAAAGGAGGACCCGGTTTCGGGCATCTTGTTCGTGGTGGTGGTGGCCACGGCGTTCAGGGTTGCGCTCCCGTCGCCTTCGTCCACCGTCAACTCTGTGTCCCCCCAAGCGATGGTGACCGGAACGTGGTCGTCGTCGGATACGGTGGTTTGAGCGGTCCGGTCGGAACCGGGGAGGTAGGCCGTGCCGGCCAGCACCTCCGCGGTGATCACGCTGTTGTCCTCGTCCTCGGTGTCATCGACGAGGTTGACCTGGAGACTGGCTTCACTTGATCCGGCTCCAATGGTAACTCCGCTCGGCGCGCCCCTCGCCTGAGCATATTGCCGCTTTCAGTGACGCGGACGTTGACCCGCAGGGAGGCCTCAGTCTGGCCGTCGCGCGTAAGCGTGAAGCTGATGCTACCGTCTGCTTCGGAAGCAGTCTGGGATTCCGCTGTGATGGACACCAGCGGGTCGTCGTTGTCGGATATGGTCACCGTCATGGTGTCGTCGCCGCCCTGGAGGTGGGGCAGTGCGTTCGCGTAGTCCACGGTTGCGGTGAAAGTCTCATCCGGTTCATCCACCCCGTCGCTGACGATAGAGATGGTGAACTCCTGCGTCGCCCGATAGCGTTGCTGGCCGTTGACGGTGGTGCGCGTGAAATCGCTCCGACTGAACGGTTGCGAGGTGGTGCCCGGGGAGTAGTCGGCAGAATCCGCGGTGCCGTCGGCGGTGGTCAGCGTCGCGTCGAAGGAGAAGCCGCTTTCCGGTTGTTTGTCCTTCGTGGTGGCGGCCACGGCGCGCAGCGTCACCGTGCCCGCTCGCTCGGCTACGGTCACCGACGTCCGGTCCCAGCTCAGCGTCACCGGCACGTGATCGTTGTCGGCGACCGTGGCCTGCGTTGAGGTTGCCAAACCCAGCGCATAGCCGGAACCGGACCGGACCGCCACCGTCACCGTGCTGTCGTCCTCGTCTTCAGTGTCGTCGGCCAGTCCAACTTCCAGATCGGCGGAACTGGAGCCCGCGGTGAATGTGGCGGTGGTTGGCTGGTTTGTTGCCAACATACTGCCCGTTTCGCTCGCGCGCACGTTGACTGTCAGCCCGTCGTCCGTGATGCCATCGCGACGCAGCGTGAAGGACAACGTATCTCCCTCAGTGGCGCTGCCGGAGTACGCGTCGATTGTCACCGTGGGGAGATCGTTGTCCGTGATGGTCACCGTCGCAGTTGCCGGGCCGCCGGTCAGATGTATGGGCCTGGGCGTGGTGGCGTACTCGACCGTAGCCTCGAAGGTTTCGTTACGTTCGTCCGGGTGTCGTCAATGATCGGGATGGTGGTGGACTTGGTGGCTTGATATGCGCCGCCGGTCGCCCGCCAGGAATCGCTGTGCCGGTTGAAGTTACCGTTGTGGACACGTGGGTATAGTCAATCCGTACTCTGTCCGCGCTGACGGACGATGTAGAGACCGTCGCGTCGAAGGAAAAGCCGGGTTCAGGGCGCTTGTCCACCGTGGTCGTGGCAGTGGCATTCAATGTAACCGCGCCGGCGCTTTCATGCACTGACACGGCGTCCTGAGCCCAGCCCAGCGTGACGGGCACGTGCTCGTCGTCAGCAATGGTTACCGTGGCCCCGGTGTTGCCCTCCCGCAGATTGGGAATGTCGGGGTTCACGTATGCCAGGGTAGCGGTGAAAGTCTCGTTGGATTCGTCCTCGTCGTCGTTGATGATGGAAACCGTGAAACCCTTTGTCGCGCGGTAGCGCTGCTGGCCACCGACCTCCATCTGACTGAAGTCACCTTCGTCGAAGGTCGCGCTGTCCAAAAGTTGGACGTAGTCGTCGCCTGCAATGGCAGTTCCGGTGGCGGTTTCAACGGTTACGTCGAAGAAGAAATCGGACGGCAGGGCTTTATCCCGGTCGGTGGTGGCGGTGGCCTGGAGGATGGCTGAGCCCGCGTTCTCGTCCGCTGTTACGGATGTCCGAGCCCATTCCAGGGTCACGCGAACATCGGTGTTGGTAGGCGTACCCGTTGCGGTGGCGGACCAGTCGCCGGCGCCGGCTGGGTTTTCGGCGCGCGCCTGCACATCGTACTTGACCCAGTTGTCCAGTCCCGAAAGGTCGTATTTCAGGGGATCCGACGCACTGGTCCAAACTCCGAGCGCCTCCGTCCAGTTGCCGTCCGCCTTGTCGGTCGCGTGGCTGCGGATGTAGCGGAGGTCGTAGGACGTGATGTCCGCACCGCCGTTATTGGACGGCACGTTCCACTCCACCGCGAGCTTTCCGTCGTCGCTGTCCACGGAGCGGATGGTCGGTGCGCCGGGCACGCCGCGGGGTGTGGCGTAACGGGTCTCGGACCAAGGGTGTTCGCTGTCACCGACGACAGCCCGCACCTGGACGTCGTAAGACGTGCCGTTCACCAGGGAGGTGTCGGTCGAGTTGAGCGCGTATTCCAGGACGCCGCCGTTAGTGGAGTCCCAAATCTCGTCGACCACCGTCCAGGTGTTGCCGGAGCTGGTGCGTTTATAGCGGAGGTCGTAGGACGTTATAGTCCCCAGGCTCGCGTTGGTTGGCGCAGTCCATGCGACCGTGAGCCGCCGGTCGCCGGGCATTACGGAGAGCACGTTCGGCGCTTCGTCAGTGGACGGGGTTACCGCTACCGTTTCGGACCAGGGGCCGTCCCCGTGGGAGTTGACGGCGCGCACCTGTACGTCGTACTGCGTCCCAACGGTCAATCCGCTGGCGGTGTATTGCAGCGGGCCGGAAGTCCAGGCATCGTCCACGACGGTCCAGTTGTCGTCGTCGGTCTCGTCCTCGCTGGTCTTGATGTAGCGCACGTCGTAGGCCGATATGCTCCCTTGACCGGCGTCGGAGGGCTCCTTCCACGTGGCGGTGAAGCCCCCTGGAGCTGGGTACAGCTCGTCTATGTCCGGAGCCTCCGGTTTCAGGCGGTGGCCGTAGGCAGTCAGCTTCCACGACCTCAGCGATCCCGTATCCGCTGCGTAGTGGTCGGTTATTCGCAGCGTCCACTCGCCCGCGGCGTCCTCGCCCAGGTGTTTCGCTGAACCGAATCGGAATGACGCATCCCACGGTATAACCGGTATCCGCGTGTCGCCCCTGGTGCCGTAAGCGCCGAAATAAGGGGATAACGTGGAGACCTTGCCGGACGGAGAAACCAGTTCAATGTTCAGGTCTCGGAACGAGGTGTGGTCGAAGTGCGCTTCGACCTGAATGTACTCGATGAAATCCACACGGGAATCGAGCGTGAGATTGCTCGTGGCCGTGGACAGTGGTTCCATGGGTACTGCATCGGGAATCGACAGGTTGATGTTCCCCGAGCTGGCGGAGATTTCGCGGAGGACGGGAACGTTCGTCCAAGCCTTTGCCAAGTTCACCGCCGCCTGGGCATCCACCACGCCGAAGCCGTATTCGTGGTTGAACTTGTAGCTGCCGGAGGCGCCGTATTTGAGGGCGCCCGGTTCCCAGCCGGTGTTGCTGCTATCGTTCTGGCGGGCCGAGGCCGCCAGGATTAGCTTCACGTCCCGCCAGGTGAGGTTCTCGTTAGCGTCGCGCATCAGAGCGACCACGCCGGCGACGGTGGGAGCGGCGGCGCTGGTGCCTCCGAAATCGTCTCGGTACCGGTTGCCGTTGGCGGTGGTGGTGATGCCAGGCGCCTTGCTGGCGCGGTCGCTGGAAGGGGCGCATACCCAGAGGTTTGCTCCCGGTTCCGAATATGACGTCCTTTCGTCGTCGTGGTTCACGGCGCAGACGGAGGTTATGGCGTAGAAGCTGTTGTACTCGTCCAGGTTGGAGTAGTCGCCTTCCTGGGCGCCGTTGCCGGCGGCCCAAACATAGACAACTCCCTTGCCTCCGTAACCCGAGGTTACTCCGTCGCGCACCGCCCTTTCCCACAAGTCGGTCACTGGTTCGGGGCCCGCGCTATCATCGGGACCCCAGCTGTTGTTGGATACGGCCGTGGTTTCGGCGTTTCGGGACATGGCGTTGGCTTCGTTGGCGTTCGATTGTTCCACCAGGTAGTTGTAGCCGTAGATGGTAGCCCGGGGGGCCACGCCCCGAGTTCCAATGTCGTTGTCCCGGGCGGCGATGATGCCGGCAACTGCCGTGCCGTGGGTGTCGCCGGGGCTGTAGATGTCAGTCAGATCAGGATCGTAGTTGTGGTTCTTGCTCGTATCGACGTTTTCCGTCAGATCCTCGTGCTGGTGGTGCATCCCGTCGTCGACCACCACGACGTTGACGCCTGTGCCATCGTAGTCATTCCAGACAGCCTCGACATTGATGTCTCGCCCGGCTCCGGCGGGGAACTGACCGGTATTTTTCAGGTTCCACTGGCAGCCGGCAAATTCGTCCCCAATGGTGGAGGTGATGCCGGAGCAATCATCAACGAAGTCCTGGTAGATGACATCTTCAGTGGCCCGGATGGTGTACTTCCCCGCGCCAGAGTCCCCAGTCACTTTGACGAAGTACGTGCCGGCCATGAGTTCGTGTTCGATGCCGAAGCCTATGGCGCCGGAAAAATCTCCAGCGAAATCGAGGTCGGTGACTGCATTGCCGTTGTTGTCCAGCAACTCTGCGTCCGTATCGACGCTGCCATCGTTCCGAGCCGACCATATTCGCACGTAGGTATCTCGGTCTACGGTGATGCTGAAGTAGTCTTGGTCTGTCGCGGAGGTTATGTTTCCACCAGCCGCCATGCCGAGGGTCAAGGGGAGCGCGTCGGTCCTGGTACTGCCGGGCTCGCCGGCCTCGGAGGCATACACGGAAAACGGCCCGTCGCTAAGTCCCCGCCAACTCCTGACCTTGAGAAAGTAGCTGCCGGCGGACAGGTCACGGCGAATCAGGAAATTCCTCGCGCCGGGCACGAGGAGGCCGTCGTCGTTCTCGGCAATCCGCCCACCGCCGCTGTTCAACAGTTCCCCCACCGTGTCGGGAAATCCGGAACCACGGAGGACAACGTCGGTTTGCTCAGACAGTTCCAACTTGAAGCAATCGGTGTCGTCTTCGGGATCCAGCATACCGCTGGCGAACCCATCCAACGGTAAAACGACTGAACTGGAAATGCATCGCGTATCTTGGAATGTACGCACTCGCAGCACGTAATCGCCCATATTGGAACCGTAACCCGTAACTTTGAGGTAGTAGGCGCCGGCCTCCAGGGACTCCCACATGAAGAAGTTCTCCGGATCTGGCAACACGGCGCCGTAGTCATCGATTTCAATAATCTCGCCGTTGCTGTCAAGCAATCGGCCGACGGTATCGAGTTCGCCGAGGGTGTAAAACCAGAAGCCAATGGACACGCTGGACGGTATGTGAGTTTCGGTCAGCTCGATCTTGAAGTAATCTTCGTCGCCGGCGGATTCGATCTTCCCCCAAAAATAGTTGCTGCCGAGGGGATGGATCTGGCCGGACTCAGTTTCCAAGGTCAGGACCGTGGCGTCGGCTAGGCTGCCACCCACTTCAGCAGGCGTCGCGCTGAGGGTGTCGGACCAGGCGCCGTCGCCATAGGAGTCCACCGCGCGCACCTGCACGTCATACTGGGTGCCGTTGGTCAGGCCGGTGATACCGTGTTGCCGTCTGGTTCCATATTTCCAGATGTCTTCCAGCATACTCCAGCTACCGCCGCTGGGCCTGTACTGGATATCGAAACCCAGGGTTGTAGGCAGGCTTACCAGTGTGGTGGGCGTTTGCCAGAACACGGCGAGGGCGCCGTCGTCCCCACGCACGGATATTATGGTGGCGGTGGTTTTTTCAGACCTCTCAGGTTTTCCGGTAACCGTTGCCGACCAGTCGCCGTCGCCGTCGGCGTTGACCGCACGCACCTGCACGTCGTACTCCGTGTCGTTGATGAGGTCCCTCAGAGCGTAGCGGAATCCACCGTCGCCGGTGGTCCAGATATCCTCCTTCTCCTCCCAATTGGCGTCGGCTTTATCGGCGGCGTCGGTTTCGATATAGCGCAGGTCGTAAGCCGTAACATCCGATCCTCCGTCGTCAGTCGGCGCGTCCCATAACACCAATAGCCAGCCGGCCCTGGAAATCACGTCGTCGATGGTGGGAGCGCCGGGGACATCCTGAGCCCCCACGTCCATAGGGGCCGCCAGCAGGCACAGCAGGGCACAAATTCCTGCCGCCAGGACACGGACCGAAGAAGACCAATTTCTGCTCATGGGCCAACCGAACCCGCCGCGTGGCGCCTGTCCCCCGGCGGCCGTGGTGCCATCCAACCGCCGGCAGCGCCCTACTTGGCGATAACCTCCCGCCACCAGTTGGGGCTGGATACCTCCACACCCTCCTGGGCTGCCAGGGAGTTGGCCAGCTCCAGGGAAGGGAAACCGGGCTGCGTTTCCACAAAATACCCGTTGGTGGCATACTCCAATTCGGATACCCGGTCGGGGTCTATTCTGTTACCCGCGAAGAAGGATGTGGTCTGTGATTGGTCCCAAGCTTCATCCAGCACTAGCAGGACGCCGCCCGGCAGCGTCATCAGCGTACCGGAGGGAGAACGGAACACGGGAGGCCCGCCGTCTGGAGCGATGGCGGCGCTGCTGCCTCGCTCCACAATGCTCCCCCCGGGGGTTTCGGCCAGGACGCCTTGAGAGGAGCGGACGTCGACCGTATCCTCTACCGTCAGGTCCGGTTGGAGCAGTACGGTCAGGGTGCGGTCGCCGTCCTGCCAGGTGTAACGCCGCTCTTGATGCGAAACGGTTTGGCCGCCGGAAATGACCACGCCCTCCTGCCCCGGCGCGCCCACGGTGAGCCCGTCCGAAGGTTTGCTGCTCCTGAAAACCTTTTCATTACCGGTACGGGCCGGCTGGACCGCTGGCTTCACAGACCCGGAAAAGGGCTTGGCTTGCTGGGCATCACTCCCCGGCACGATCTCCAGGGGTTCATCGGCGTGGTAGGGAGTAGGGCTCGGGTTCGGGGTGACCACCGGAAACGGTGTTGAACCGGATGGGGAGCCCGAGTTCGTCAAGATTTCCGGAGCGTCCGCCGCAGGTATGGGTATGGTTTCGTTGGTCGGGGCAGCGGCCGGACCGCAACCCGCCGTCGCCGAGCTCACCAGCATGGCTAAGGCCGCGACGAGAAGGAACCGTTTTGCGTCTGTTACCACGCGTCCGCCCGATATACGAAGGGGCAATTTCAAGAACCTGAAACCGGCAAATGGGGACGTAAGCGTTGTTTTATGAGTAGTACTGGTATTCACCATTGTATCAGGACGCAGCGTGAGGAATCTCAACCTTTATGAGCGTCCAGGGTCTTTCGGTTTTCCCGCTGTCATTGCGAGCGCAGCGTGGCAATCTGGTTGGTTCGGTTGGTCTGGTTGGGCGAATACTCCTGCATTGCTACGAGATTGCCACGTCGCTACGCTCCTCGCAATGACAACCGAAAGCCCCTGTAGGAGCGCCAACGCGATGCTTCTACGGACAGTAGTCCCGATAAACTGGACCATGCTCGCAATCGTAGCGCTGCAACGTAACCGCGCACTTTAACGTGGGACACAGGCTCGCGTATTGCGACGGATTGTCAGCGTCACGGTTGCTTGTATAATGAGCGCAGCCGGCTGCAACGTCGGCGAAACCCAACTGGGAGTCAATCCCACATGAAAAACAAAGTTTATTCGGATTTCGATTCCGCCGTGGCCGACATGAAGGATGGAATGACGTTCATGTCGCCCGGCTTCGGCAACGTCGGGTTGGCTCGCAACCTGCTGGCCGCCGTTCATCGGCTGGGCGTGAAGGACCTTACCGGCATCTCCAACAACGCCGGCAGTATGGACGAAAAGGTGGACGTGGGCACCCTCATTGAGGCCGGCCAGGTCAAGAAGATGATTTGCGCCTTCACCGCGCCCACGCATCCGTCGCAGATCACGCCCTTCGTGCAGATGTACAACGACGGGGAGCTGGACGCCGAGCTGGTGCCTCAGGGCACGCTGGCCGAGCGGATGCGCGCCGCCGCCGCCGGCATCGGGGCGTTCTACACTCCGGCCAGCGTGGGAACGGAGCTTGCCGAGGGCAAAGAGCATCGGGAAATCAACGGGCGCACCTACGTGCTGGAGTACCCCCTGCCGGCCGATTTCGCCCTGATACGGGCCTACCGCGCCGATACCTTTGGTAACCTGCAGTTTCGCCTGACCCAGCGCAACTTCAATCCCATCATGGCCATGGCCGCCGACATCACCGTCGTCGAGGTTGAAGACAGTATCGTGGAACCGGGAGAGATTGACCCCGACTCCGTCCACGTGCCGGGCGTTTACGTTGACCGTCTGGTGAAAATTCCGCCGGATGGGGACTGGGACTGACACTGATTGACAGGAGAGTAGATATGACTACCGCTGACAAGCCCCGCCTTTCCCGACAGACTATGTGCGACCGCCTGGCGATGGAGTTTCAGGACGGCTGGATTGTGAACTTGGGCGTTGGGATGCCCACGCTGTGCTCCAACTACCTGGAGTGCGAGCCGGACAAGGAGATTATCTTCCACTCGGAGAACGGCGTAATTGGTTACGGCCCCCTGGCGCCGGCCGGTGAGGAAGACCGGCATCTGGTCAACGCCGGCGGCCAGAATGTGGTGGCGCTGCCCGGCATGGCCATCGTGCATCACGCCGACTCCTTCGGCCTCATCCGCAAGGGTATGGTGGACGTGACCGTGATGGGCGCCTACGAGGTATCCGAGAATGGCGACTTCGCCAACTGGCGCATCCCGGTGCGCAAAGGCGGCGGCATCGGCGGAGCCATGGACCTGGCGGCCTGCGCCAAGCGGGTGTTCATCGCCATGGAGCACAACCAGCGGAACGGCGCGACAAGGGTGCTCCAGCACTGCACTTTGCCCATCACCGCGCCGGGCGTGGTCAAGCTGCTGGCGACGGATTTGGGCCTGTTCGAGATTACCGAGGCGGGGTTCGTGCTACGGGAGTACGCCCCCGGCTGGTCGCCCGAGGATATTCAGGAGCAGACGGAGGCGGAGCTGATTATCGCCGACGACCTGCGGGAGATGCGGGTGCGGCCGGCGTAGCCGTGAGGTGCAATTATGTACACTTCGTTCAGCATCGAAAACTTCCGTCTGTTCGACCAACTGACGGTGGAACCCTTGGCCCGCGTCAACTTGATCGCGGGCCAAAACAACGCCGGCAAGACAGCGCTGCTGGAGGCACTTTGGCTGCACAATTTGACCAATCCACGATTGGCCCAAAGGTTAGGATTTTGGCGAGGGATTTCTAATGCGGATTCTGATGAACTCTTTGCCGACCTATTTCGAGGATACCAAACTGGTTTGACTATCAAAACTTTCGCCAAGGGCGCTTGGTCAACTGGCATGGGAGGTCAACTTCCACTACCGTTGCCATCTACTTTTGAAACATCTTTGAACATACACAGCGACAAACCCGACGGTGAAGTAGAGTTCGCGTATGGAGGTTCAGAAACTGCCACGACTTTCAAGGTACGTGTATGGAGAGATGAAGACTTAGATGACGAGCGCAATAGATCCCGCTATCGCTTGCGGACCAAGGGAGAATTGCCCAGTCCATATCTTGGTCCATGCGTTTTGATCCCGGCCGGACGCTCGCCGACTAATCGCGAATTATCCGTGATGTTCGGTCAAGTAGAAATCTCGGGCCAGACTGAAAGTGTGCAAGAGGTTCTCCGACTCATGGAACCGCGGTTGCGTAGGTTAACGGCAGTTCCAAGGTCAGATGGTACTGTCCACATCTACGGTGACATGGGCGTTGGACGAATCATCCCAGTTTCGCTAATGGGCGACGGATTTCGAAGGTTGCTAAACTTGGCTCTGTCTTTTCTTGAACCAAGGAACGGTACCATATGCATTGATGAAATCGAAAATGGCATCCATTATTCCGTGATGCAAAACGTTTGGGAGGCCATCATTCGATTTTCACAGCAATTCAATGTGCAAATTTTCGCCACGACGCACAGCTACGAGTGCATAGTGGCGGCAAACAATGCCTTCAATGCATTGGAATCTGACGAGTTGCATCTACATCATCTGTACAAACGCGATGAGCAGGTGAAATCTCAAACGTACAACAAAGATGCAATAGAGACTAACATCGAATACTTGTGGGAACTGCGCTGATGGTTTCCACCGGACAAAACCGACGCAATTTCCGCATCGAAAAACCGCGACTTTTGCTCGTCGAAGGTGGTGATGATTATTGGTTTTTCCGGCGATTGATCGAGCGGCGTCGCAGGATCCATGACATAGCAGATTGCGACGTGCAGATCGTACCGTTCGCTCAATCAGACAAATTGAGCACGTTCTTATCCGATGTCATTGTGCCCGCTCTGGTTAGGGCCCAATCGTCCGTGCAGGCAATCGGCATCGTAAGGGATGCCGACGATAGCTACGGCTCCGCATTTCAGAGCTTACGAGGGGCGCTACAACACGCCGGATTGCCGGTTCCCGGCACCCCGGCTGAAAATGTGGAAGGAAGTTTTGCGGGAGGTGAAACTATCAGCGTAGTGACCTACGTGATGCCGAACAATTGCTCGAACGGAGATCTCGAGACTTTGTGTTTAGAGGCGGTTTGTGGAGCGCACGCACTGCCTTGCGCTGACGTGTACCTAGACTGCCTGAAGTCGATCGGACTGTCTCCTAAGTTTGAACGAAAATTTCGACTCAGAGCCTTCCTTGCATCGCATCAGGAAGATCCTACTCTGATGCCAGGGCAGGCGATAATGGCCGGCATCATCCCTTGGGACAGCCCGGCGTTCGCCGACGTCCACCAATTCCTGGATATGCTGGACGCCGTGAGTTAGCGATACTCCCTCACCCAAAATACCCCTGCCCACCGTTCACGTGCAGCGTTTGGCCGGTGATGAACCCTCCATCGTCGGTGCAGAGGAAGGTGACCGTGGCCGCAATCTCATCGGGCTTGCCCTGACGCCCCAGGGGGATGCCGCTTTGGTCTGGGACGCGGCCGGCGTACCACTCCGGGTTGGCGCGGCTGGTGTCGATGCTGCCGGGTGATACCACGTTGACCCGGATGTTGTGGGGGGCGAACTCGGACGCCAGGCTGCGGGCCATGCCCACCATGCCCATCTTGGCCGCCGATACGTGGGCCCGAAGCGCGCTGCCCCGAAAGGCGCCGTCGCCGGTGAGGAACACGATGCGCCCGAAGTTGTTGTCCACCATCTGCTGGATGACGCCTTTGACGGTGTAGAAGGAGCCGTCCAGGATCACGCCCCGCACGTATTCCCAATCCTCCAGCGTCAGCTCGGTAAAGGGCTTATGGGGACGTATGGCGGCATTGTTCACCAGGATGTCAACGTGGCCGAAAGCGGACATGGCGGCGTCGATCATGGCGTCCACCTGGTCTTTTTGAGACACGTCGGCCAGGACGGGTAGCGCCTTCACGCCCAGTTCCTCCACGGCAGCAGCGGTCGCCTCAGCTTCGTCTCGATTGCTGCGGGCGTTGACCACGATGTTGGCGCCCTCAGCAGCCATCATCAGAGCGGTAGCCCGACCTATGTTGCGTCCCGACCCGGTAATCAGCGCCACTCTGCCATCCAGCTTGCCCATTGTCCTGCTCCTCTCTACCAAGGTGTCATAAATGCGACGAGTTTGTACGCGGTATTATAGCGCACGGTTGCCTTTGCCCCTATACTAGACGTATATGCGATACATGTTTTCAATTCTTTTTCTCATACTGTTGGTGGCTACGACGATCGTCGGTTGCTTGTTTAAAGACCCAGAAGAGCCGGAGGATCTCGCGCCGGACCTGCAGGCTACGATTGACGCCGCTCTGGCCCGGGTAACCGTCGCTCAAGCAACCGGAACGCCGTCGCCCACACGCGCGTCGGCCCGCACGACTGCGCCGCCGCCAACGGACACGCCCGCGCCCCCACCGACCGGGGTAACGGCGTCCGCCGTTGCATCCACAACAGCTGCGTATAACCTGGACCAGGTACGCAATTGGGAATACGCCAAGCAGACCAATCCGGTCTCCGTGGCGCGTATCAGCAGCGTCGCCTGGATCTCCGACGGGTTGCAAAACACCGGCGAATTCAACGGCGCGGAGCGTTTGGTCAACATCGCCATCAACGCACCCGATACTTTGGAGGTACTACTGGCTTCGCACCACCTGGCGAAACGACTAACGCCGTTGGACCTGCCCGCGCTGTTGTCTCTGGAACGAATGTCGCAGGATCGCCCGCAACGCCTGGCGGAACTGACCCGCGCTGACTGGTTCCGCGACGGGTTGACCGGCGCGGAGGCCGCTATCGTGGCCGCGCTCTACGAACGCTCCAGTTTTCTGTCGCCTGAGTTCGACGACATCGTGCGTAACCCATACGCGCTCAGCGTGGAGTTGGGCGGAACGACCAACGCCGCCGGGGCCGCAGTACCTATTGCCATCATCAGGCCGGGGAACGCTCCTGCCGGTTCGCGGGTAATGAGCGTTGCCCAATCGGCAGTACCGATCTTTGAGGAGATGTTCGGCGCCCCGTTCCCCACACCCGCTATCGTCATACACGTCACCGACTATGTGGCCGGTGTGGCCGCCGGCACCAATTACCAGACCCACGTAACCTTGAAGACTGCGATAGACGCTAACGAAACGCCGGGCTTCGCTTCCCACGCCATCTTTCACGAGATTGCTCACTACTACCTGTACGCCAAACCGGCCTGGTACGCGGAAGGCGGGGCCGACTTCGCGGCGTCTTACGCCCAACACATTGCCGAGGGCACGCCGATAGAAACGACCAACCCTCCCTGTGCGGCGGCGCCGTCTTTGACCGCCCTGGAAAAGCGGCTGCCATCAGATGCCCAAGTTGGGCAGGCGCCCACAGATCTGTGGCAGTGCAATTATGCCCTCGGCGAACGCCTGATGCTGGCGTTATACCTTAAGTTGGGCGAGGACCGGTTCCTGCAGGGTTGGCGGGAACTTTACGGCGCGTTGGCCGCGGATCCCTCCTATCCGTCCCAGCGCGAGTTCGCCGAGGTTAATATTCGCGTCGCCTGGTTGCGCTCCGGGGGTATGCCAATGCAACCGGAGCTGGAGCATATCTGGGACCAATGGTACCGTGGGCAGGCCAGCCGGAAGATAAGTGGGACCCCCGACCCAGCGCCGGCGGACCCAACCCTGCCCACCATCAACGGACGGATCGATCAGGCCTATATCGCGTTGAGCCAGGGCGGTTCGTCAGTTCACGGTTTCTCGGCGGGCAGTTCGCCCGGTTGGGTGTACCTGACGCTGGAGTATTCCTATCCACCCGCTAACTCCGCGCAGGATGTAACCTTGGAAGTGGTGGAGTATTTTGAGGACGGTTTCACCACCGGGCGCCGCAATGTGGCCCTGCCAGTGCGATTACTGTCATCCGGGGGAACGCAGTGGCTGTCGGTAGGGCCAACGCCCCCACGAAGTTGGGCGCCGGGTCGCTATTGGGTGTACGTGTACGAAAGCGGGCGCAAGGTGGCCGAAGTGGAGTTCGGGGTTACGCCGTAGGCAAACTCACCAATACGTCGGGGGACCTGATTTGAAACGTTGGCGGCTGCCATCAAAGAGCGCTTGATTCCTACCTTCCCGCCCAGGCCGACGATGTCGTCCGAGTTGGATGGCGCACAGTCTTCGTGTGCTATGCTTGCGCCACGATACGGGACAGGAGGGATTGGTCATGCGCGCCGCCGTTTATAAGGGTGAACAGGTTTTGCAGGTCGAGGAACTGCCCGACCCGACCCCGTCTGCCGGGCAGGTGGTCATGCGGGTGAAGTACTCCGCAATCTGCGGCACGGACGTCCACGCCTTCATGTACGATCTGGCCCAACCGGGCGCGGTGATGGGCCACGAATATACTGGAACCATCGTGGACGTCGGATCCGGCGTGAGCCGATGGCAGGTTGGCGACCGGGTTGTGGGCGGCGGTGGGCATCCCCCGCCGGGTGCCGGGTCGGCGACGCGCACGAATCCGCGTTTCAACTACCGCACCATGGGATTCCAGCACAACACCCGGCCCCGGGGTTACGCCGAGTACGTGTTGCTGGACGAGTGGGAACCCACGGCAGTGCCCGACCACGTTACCGACGAGCAGGCCGCGTTGTGCGAACCCTGCGCCGTCACCGTCCACGCCGTGCGCCTCTCCGACATCAAGCTGGGCGACGCCGCGCTGGTGCTGGGCGCGGGACCAATCGGCCTGCTGTGTATGCAGACCGCCCGGGCGGCGGGCGCGACCACCGTCATCGTATCGGAGCCGGCGCCGGGAAGGGCTGAGGCGGCCCGGCTGCTGGGGGCGGACGCCGTCCTCAACCCCGGCGACGCGGACTTTGAAACCAGTGTGGTAGAGCTGACCGGGGGAACCGGCCCGCAGGTAGTGTTCGAATGCGCCGCTGCTCCCTCCACGTTGGAACAGGGACTGGACCTGTGCGCCCGCGGTGGCCAGGTCGTGATGATTGCAATCGCCTGGGAGCCAACGCCGGTGGCGCCGCCCAACTGGATGGCCCGCGAGGTGCGCATGCAGTCGTCCTTCGGCACGCTGCCGGAGGACTGGCGCATCGCGCTAGAGCTGATGCGGACCGGCCGGGTGTCGGTGGATAATATGTTGTCCGCCACCAACTTCGTGCCGTTGGAAGGAATACAAGGGGCTTTTGAAGCGCTGTGCCGCCCTACCACGGAGCTGCAAATGGTGGTGGAACTGTGAACCAGGCGGACCGATAGTCACGCACCGCTGCGTTCACGACAAACGCGGCCTCGCCGACCGCACCTGCCGCAACCGGGCCAGCCGACGGCCCCGGCGCGCTTGTGTCGCCACCGCCAAGGCCAACAGTACCAGTATCGTAACCGCCACCGCTCCGGAGACGCCCAACAGCAGTACTTGACTCACCTGCTCCAGCAGTTCAGCACTGAGAAATCGTGCCAACTGGCCCAGGCCCACGGCCACGCCGGCGTTGAGGACGGTGACCCCAAAGAGACCCAGGATACGCGTCGCGTTAACGAATCGCGTCGCCAGCGCTCCCAACTGTGTGCCAACGGACGCCGAGGCGAACATTATCACTGCGATCATCGGATCCACGTTGCCGCTGAGCGAATACAGAAATGCCCCCAGCGTGCCGGTGATGATTATCTGGAACAGATCCGTTCCGATGGCTACCGCCGGGGGCAATCCCAACCCGTACACCAGGAAGGGCATCAGCAGGAAGCCCCCGCCGGCTCCCAGCAACGCCGCGATGAACCCGATGACGAAACCAGCGCAAGCCGGCACCAGCGCGGACATTTCCTCGATCCCCGCGTGGGGAAAGGCCGGACGCATGTTGATTTCTCTCGGCAGGCCCGCGATGGCCGGCAACCGTAACCGCTCGGGGCCCACCCGCACCCGGCGAAACCAGCCGGGCAGACCTTCGCCAACCGTCCGCCGCGGGCGGTAGCGCAGCCCCCTCAACCAGTTGCCGACCATCAGCGAGCCCAGGCTGAGCAGCAGCACGAAATAAACCGCTCCCACCACCGGCCCGACAATGCCCGCTTCCGCCAACGCGCTGTTCACGCGCTCTCCAACAAAAACGCCGGGTATCGTTCCGCAGACGATCAATACCGCCAACCGGATGTCCACGTTGCCCAAACGCCGGTGTCGCAGCGTGCTGGTAATAGCGGTGCCCATCACCATCAGCAACCCGGTTCCCACCGCGTATATGGTGGGTACGCCCAGCACCAGCAGCCCGCCGGTGATGAGGAAGCCGCCGCCCACCCCGAAGAAGCCGGTCATCGTGCCGACAATCATCCCCAACAGCGCCAGCAGCAGCGGTGATACCGTGGCATCGGCAATCGGGAAATGCACGTCAGCCACCCCGGGAAGGGCGTCCGCCGCTGCGAACACTCCGCGCCCGGGCGCCCGGGCGAACCAGCGAAACAACGCGACCGACAAGATCCCAGAACACGTACAGCGCCACTGCCGTAACCGCCATCGCCGCGATTACGCACACGGCCCACAACACCGTGTTACCGCTCAAGCGCACCAGAAACTCGGAAAATGCCTCGTACATCACCGTCCTCTGGCGTCAGCGATTGCGTTAGCCGACGAGATACGGGTAAATTGGCGACCATGACCGCCGACAAGTTCAGTTTCCAACTGCTGACCACCGACGGCGCCGCCCGGCGCGGGCAGATTACCACGCCCCACGGAGTGGCGCAAACGCCTCTTTTCATGCCCGTGGCCACCCAGGCCACCGTAAAAGGATTGTCCTTCCACGAGGTGGAATCCCTGGGGGCGGAGGCCGTTCTCAGCAACGCCTACCACCTCTACCTGCGGCCCGGCGTCGAACGGGTCCGCGATGCCGGGGGCCTGCACCGTTTTATGGGCTGGCCCGGTCCGATCCTGACCGACAGCGGCGGCTATCAGGCGTTCAGCATGGGAACACTGCGCAGGGTAAGCGACGACGGCATCCGATTCCGCTCCCACATCGACGGCAGCGAGCACCTCTTCACTCCGCAATCGGCCACCCTGAACCAGCACGGCATCGGCGCGGACATCATCATGTGCTTCGACCAGTGCGTCTTTTCCGCCGGAGAGCCAACCGCGGTCAGAGACGCTATGGAGCGCACCCATCGCTGGGCGGAGGTGTGCTACGAGACCCACGCGAACAGTTCCAACGCCGGCCGTCAGGCGTTGTTCGGCATCGTCCAAGGAGGAACCTCACCGGAAATGCGGGAGGAGTCCACCCGTTGCATCACCGCCATACCATTTGACGGCTACGCCATCGGCGGCCTGGCGGTCGGCGAAACCAAAGCGGAGATGCACGCGGTGACCGAGCAGGTGTGCAGGGGTCTTCCGACCGACCGACCCCGCTACCTGATGGGCGTCGGCTCGCCGGAGGACCTGGTGAACTCGGTGGCGCTGGGTGTCGATATGTTCGACTGTGTGCTGCCCACTCGCGTCGCCCGCAACGGCGCGCTTTTCACGCCCACAGGACGAATAAATATCTCAAACCGCCGTTATGCCGAGCAGGACACCCCTCTTGACGACGACTGCGACTGCTACGCCTGCGGCAACTACAGCGCCGCGTATCTGCGCCATCTGTTCAAGGCCGGGGAGATGCTCGGCCCGCGCCTGGCATCAATTCACAACCTGCGGTTCATACTGCGGCTGATGTCAGAAATGCGCACGGCAATATCCGAGGGGCGCTTCGACAGCTTTCGCTCCGACTTCCTGGTTGCCTACCGGCCCACCGACGAAACCCGACGGCAGGCGCAGAAACACCGCTGGATTGCCGAGCGGGGAGCGTAAACGAAACGGATTCAGCCCTGATCCTGGTCGCGCCCCAGCAGCGCGGCTACGATCTCCGGCGCAACGGCATCCACACGCGCCTCGATGGCCTTGGCATCAAGCGCCGCAACCGGATGCTGCAGGTACACCGAGCCGGCATAATCGGACCGACCCAGCGACCGGATGTGCTGCTCGGCCGCCGAGCGGAACGCCTGCGTATGCACCACCACCGTCCGGACGCCGCGGTCTTCCAGCTCTACTGCGTCGCGCAAACTGCGCGCCACGCAGCTCCCTCAATCCCCCACCGCCGTGACCACAAAGTCGCATTCCGCCAGCTCGTCGATGATTTCGGGCGCGGCGGGAGCCGAAAACACCCACTTGGAGCGCACCATCGAGTCGGTCATGCCATATTGATCCGCCAGCCGTTCCCGGATGGCCTCAAGTATCACGTCGGCATTGCCCTTGCGGTTGTCCAGAAAGCCGCCGGTGAGACCATCCAGCGTTTCCAGAGCGGTGGCTGCCCGACGCTCAGGTTCTTCCTGCCGATCAGTGGGATCCACCAGACCCAACGCGGCGATCCGAGCCTGCAAATCAATCATGGCTTTCATCCTGTCAATCCTGTTCATCCATGCAGATTAGATTACCGGCGCGGAGGTGATGCGCGAACCCCAACCGGGTATGTACACCGAATGCCGACCGGGACCGCCGGCCACCATTATATGGATATCCTCGGGCCGCCGCACCACCGGCACCATCGCGTCGTCGTCGTCCCGGTCGATCCAGCGGGGCCAGAGGGTGTTGCGATGAGCCTGCCGGCCGTGGATGCCGCCCAACTTCAGCACTGACAGCGGCTGCCGGGCTAACTCGTACAGGTACGACCGGACGTCGTTCTTGCTCCACCCCGCGCTGGCGATGATTTCGGCGTGCTCCGGTCCCAACACCAGCAGGACGTCGCCCATCACATGGATGTTGTTGCAGCCGGGGATCGCCATAGACATGGCAAAAGTGGTCAACAGATCCCGCGGGTTGTCCGCTCCGTGGTTGTTCAGGTTGTGGGGCGCTTCCGCCGGATGCACCGTGACCACCGATTCGTCGGCTCGGAATCCGCGCTCCACGTGATACGGCTGCCAGGGATTCTCCGCCTCGTTCTCGGCAATGCAGTAGGTGTACTTCCCCGGATGCCCGAAGGTCGCCCGGTCTTCGTCGCCGGGCAGCGCGCCGCCCAGGTTGGTCAGAGCGAGCTTAACCGCCCTGCCGATGGTGGCGTTGGCCCGGTTGCCCTGGCCGAAACAGTTGCCCGCGCCGTTCATGCCCAACTGCTGAGCAACCGGCCCATTCACCACGACCAGCGGGGTCGCGATGTGCGTGGAACACTGCACCGACGCCAGGTTGAACCGGAGCATCAAAAGCGCCTCAATGGCAGCGATTACGACCGGGATGTACTCGGGCTGACACCCAGCCATCACCGCGTTGGCCGCCAGCTTCTCCACCGTAGCTCGTCCCCCGCGCGGTGGTATCTCCCCCACCAGTTCCAGAGCCGATCTGCCGGAGGCGTCCACAAGTGCCCGCACCCGCTCGGCAGTGGGCGGGACTATGGGCAGGCCGTCGGTCCAGCCGGCCTCGTACGCCAGGGCCAGGGCCTCATCATACTGACTACCCTCAGCAAACATCATCGTCGCCGGCCCACATTAGTAAAGCGTCTTCAATTATCAGCCGCTTGTTTATCGGATCAACGACGAAAGACAGGTCTTCCAGCGTCGTGGCTCCCAACAGATGAATATTTTCAGGGCCAAAGACGACCCTGGCCTCGCCGTCCATACCGGCAACTTCAAAAAAGGCCATGCCAGTTTGACGTTCCTCAACCTGGCCATTGGCGAGCCGGAGCCTTCGGGTCCGGGTCGGCTCGATCCCCAGCCGTCGGAGCAGACTGGCCGGCATTACCGAAAAAGTGGAACCGGTATCCACCAGCGCTTCCACCGTTTCCCTGGCATCAGAATCCGGGTTGCCCAACGTCACTTCAACTCTGAAAGTACCCATAATGGTTGCCGCTCCCCAATGTCGACAGCTACTCGTCGGCATACCCTCGTAAGTCGGTCAGCGACCAGCAGGCAAGCGCCCGTTTATGATGGCATCACGGCCCGACGATTTCCACCGACTGGATGACCACCGGGGTCACCGGGGAGGAACCTTCCCCTTCGGGGTTGGTGGGGGCAGTGGCGATGGCGTCGATGGTTTCCAATCCGGCGACCGCCTGGCCGAAGATGGTGTAGTTGGGCGGTAGCGTCGGGTAGTCGGCGTGCATCAGGAAAAACTGGCTGCCGTTCGTGTTGCGGCCGGCATTAGCCATGGCCATCACGCCGCGGGAGTAGGCTCGACGCACCGACTCGTCGGCGAAGCGATAGCCGGGGCCTCCGCCGCCGGTGCCGGTGGGATCGCCGCCCTGGATCATGAACCCCGGAATGGTGCGGTGAAATATCACGTTGTCGTAGAAACCCTCCCGCGCCAGAAAGACGAAGTTGTTCACCGTGTTCGGCGCGTCGGCGGCAAACAACTCCACGGTAATTGCGCCGGCCGAGGTATTGAGGACCGCGGTATAGGACGCCGAAGGGTCGATGGATACCGGCGGCGGGGATGCCCATTGTTTAATGGAGCGACCTCCATGCACCACAACGGTTGGCGCCGACGATCCGCCGGATACCGAGGAGCCGGATGACGGCGAGATCGCCGTGGCGGGCATCGCGGCTGGCGGTGCGGCGGCTTGGTTCGACGCGGCCGCGGGCGCCGCGGCGGCGGTGGGTTCGGGTCCGCCCAACTGAGGCGTGGTTATGAAGTTGCAGGCCGCGAAGCTCAACATCGTGGCTCCCGCCAGGAGCAAGGCGGTCAGTACTTTGAATGGCGTCATCATGCCGGGTTTTTCACCTGGTTATTCCGCCGGCGGCATGGAATGCCGCCGGAGCGGTTGTCTAGTATGGTCGGGTGATCTTGGCAACTTCCTTCAGCGCGTCCAGTGAAAAATCTGGGGACTGGCACAGGCTGATGGTTTTCCGCTCGTAGTCGGCGATGGTGCTCACCATGTCGGGGATGCGGTCAGCGATGTCGAAGGGAATGTTGGTCACGCCGTGCTTGTCGCCATGCAGCAGGTCGCCGGTGCTGACCGTCAGACCGCCGACCGCGATGGGTATTCCCATGTCCACCATGTGAACGTAGGCGTGGGAGACCGAGACTTCTTTGGCAAAGAACTGGAACCCCAGGTCTCGAACTTCGTCAAGGTCCCGCACGGTACCGTCGGTGGCGACTGCCGCGGCTCCCAGCGCCTTGTGGATGTTGGACTGCACCTCGCCCCAGTAGGCCCCGAGGGGCGGGTTGTCAATGTCGTGCAACACGATGAATCGCGGTTCCGGCACCGAAACTATCAGGTCCCACCAATCTTCGCGAGCGATGCTGTGGCCTTCAGGCCGGTTGGCGGATATGACGCCGGTGACCGCGTAACCGACGATAGGGGGAAAATCCTGGAAAACCGTCTTGATTTCCGGCAGCATGAAGCCGGCGTTCTTGGGCCGCACGTTGAACCCCTCGATAGCATTGCAGATGCTGGGAGAGTCGATCTGGGACAGGGCTTTCAGAATGGCATCGCTCACGGTTTGATACAAGGCAGGACCTCCGGCAATATAGTCTCAAACGGTCGTCGTTTGAGCTCAAGGGAATTTCAGTTTGAGCCGTCAGGGAGCATATCATACCGCATAAGGGGCCGAAAGTCGGCATTGTGCCTGTAACAGTTCAGAGTTGGTGGGATGAACCGGTGGAAAGAGGGTTGTGGGACGCTGGCGCTGGTGGCGGCGGTTAGGTCGTATGCCGGGCATGGATGCCGAAAATGGCCTGGCCAACGCTGACCGCCAGGTCCTCATCGCCATCATCGTCCGACAGCCGGCCATCAGCGGTGGTAAATACTGCAACCTGGGTCCCCAACCAAGATGACGCCGGCTTTCCTATTCGGCTCCTGGCGGGTACCAGGCCTCAACCCACTGACCGCCTACCGTCAACTACTCGCTTACCTTCAAGTCTGAAGTGTTACCCACCGATGGCCTATACGGTCATTCCGCCAGGCTTTGCTGGAACACCTGGTCCCAGGCCAAAGCCCACGGCGGCCGCAGGTACCCGAGGGCGCGCACGTCGTCGTACCACGCCGACAGGGGCGAATAACGGGTGTAGGCGCTCCCGCCGGTCAGCTTGCACAGCCGGCTCAGGCAGTCCTCGGACAGACGGGCGACGCTTTCTTTGGCCAACAAGAGTTCCCGCCGGCCGGTGTTGGTTTCCAAACAGCGGATCGCACCTTCCCAAGCCTGCCCGATGAGCCAGGCTTCCTGTTCGGCGTGTGCCCATTCCACTTGCTGGAAGGCTCGGAGTCCGGGGTCTGACGCCAGGCCGTTCTTGATGCGTGGGCGCACGTAATCCATGGCCGCGTCCACCACGCCAACGACGACCGACGTGAACGCCGCCGCGCCAAGCCCGCCGTTGGCTCCCATCAGTTCGGCCTGATGGTTGGGCCAGGCGACCCGAGTGGCCGGGAAGCTGGAAAACTCGAAAGCGTGGCTGTTGGTGGACTTCATCCCGTGGCCGCGCCACTCTGCGGTGAGTTTCAGGCCGGTGGAGCCGTCCCACGGGTGGTCGCGCACTTCCATAAAGAACAGGTCGGGCGCGGCCTCGCCGGCGGCCAGCGCGCGCGTGGTCATGAACGACGTGAGGCCGGAGCCGCTGCCGAAGTGCTTTTGGCCGGATATGCGATAGCCGAAATCGCTGTCGCCGTCCGGTTCGCATACGCTGGCGGTGCGGGCGGTGTCGCCGCCGGAACCCGGTTCGCTGACGATGGTGCCCCACCAGCAGCCGCTATGCACGCTGTCGAAAACCTCGTTGCGCTGCTTGGTCCAGCCTTCGGTGAAGGGTTCCGGCACGCTGGGCAAACGCCAGGAGGACAGCACCAGATGGTGCATCGCGCTGGCCAGGGTGATCGACGGGTCGCCGGTAGCCAGTTTGCGGAGCATGGAGCAAATGGGCCGGGCGGACTGTTCCAAAGTCTCCCAGGTTCCGCCCAAATCCGTCGGCACCGCCATCAGCGGGACGCCAATCTGCGCGAGTCGGCCGTAGTCGGCCGGGTCTGCCTTGGTGCGCTGCTGACGGTCGGCCCGCGTTTCGGCCCACTCGGCGGCCACTACCGGGGCTTGCTCCAGGATGGATGCGATTGTCGTCATGCTTCTATTCTCCGTTGCTGGATAACTCCCGGTGGCGGGCGAATATGAGCCGCCTGACTTCAAAAATGAAGCCGGGCAAAACGTCTTCGCCAGACAGCGTTTCTGGATTTTCCAACACTTCAGTTGGCTGACCCTGGCGAAATACGTATGCCCTCGTTTGGTAAGGGTCAAGATACCAACCGAGACGGGCTCCGCCGTCCAGCCACTCCGGCATTTTGGCCAAGCCGTCGGCAAGATTGTCAGTGCGCGAACGGACTTCAACAACGAAATCGGGCGCCCCGTCGATGGTGCTTTGATATTCTTGGGAGAGCAAGCGTTCGTACCGTTCTTGGGTAATCCAAGAAGCATCGGGGATATAGCGCGCTCCGTTGGGGAGGTTAAACATCACAGTGGGTGGGAAACTGAGGCCGCCATTGTCATCCTGCCAAATTGCCACTCTGGAACTCGCGGCTTGTTCGTTAGCGCCGCTTTCCCAACCGGATGGTGGCATTACGATCAGCTCCCCCTTGGCCGAAACCTCGAAGTCATAGGGTTCATTGTCAGCAGAAAGACGGCAAAGACGCTCTCCGAAATCCGGTGTGCCAGCATCAATGCCCAGCGCCGACAGGCTCAGGCGCAACGGGGCCACGAGCGGCAAATCCTGGGTCGCACCCGGCGACTCAGCGTCAACGCTGGGGGGTGATGTGGGTTTAGTGGTTACCATAGACAGATGCTTACCGAGATCCAGGAGGTAATTTGCCTAGCTGCGGTAGCGGTCAAACACCAGCCGCCTCACCTCAAACGCGAAACCGGGCAGCACATCCTCGCCTGAAAGCGTTTCCGGGCCGTCCAGTATTTCAACGTCCTGGGTGGGCCGGTAGATGTACACACGCCTTTCGTAGGGATCGATGTACCAACCCAACCGGGCTCCGCCGTCCATCCATTCCTGCATCTTGGCGAGACCGGTGGCAACGTTGTCGGTTCGGGAGCGCACTTCAACCACAAAGTCAGGCGCGCCGGGTATCGTGCCGGTGTACTCGCCCTCGTGGAGGGCGTCGTAGCGCTCCTGAGTAATCCAGGCAGCGTCGGGAATATAGACGGCTCCGCTTGGGAGCTGGAACTGCACCGTTTGAGATGAAGCATACCCGCCATTTTCCCGGCGCCAAATCCCCAAATCTATGTTGGTTTCATTTTCCCCGATGTTGCTTTCCCAGCCCGTTGGCGGCATTACGATCAGTTCTCCTTGCGCCGAGTATTCAAACGTATAGCCCTCGTTGTCATTAGCCATACGGAACAGGCGCTCGCCAAAGTCCGGCGCGCCAGCGTTAACCCCCAACGCCGACAGGTTCAACCGCAACGGAGCCACGAGCGGCAAACCCTGGGGCGCACCCGGCGACTCGGCGTCAACGCTGACCGGCAATGTGGGTTTGGCGGTTACCATAAACAGATTCTTACCGAAATCCAGGAGGTAAATTGCCTAACTGCGGTAGCGGTCAAACACCAGCCGCTTCACCTCAAACGCGAAACCGGGCAGCACGTCCTCGCCGGATAGCGTTTCCGGGTCGTCCAGTATTTCAACGTCCTGCGTGGGCCGGTAGATGTACACACGCCTTTCGTAGGGGTCAATGTACCAGCCCAACCGGGCGCCGCCATCCATCCATTCCTGCATCTTGTCCAGGCCAGCGGCTACGCCATCGGTTCGGGAACGAACTTCGACCACGAAGTCAGGAGCGCCGGGTATGGCGCTAGTGTACTCTCCTCCCCAGAGGTCGTCGTACCGTTCCTGGGTAATCCAGGCGGCATCAGGGATATAGACTGCCCCACTGGGGAGGCGGAACATCACCGTTTGAGAGTACGTGTGTCCAGGGTTGTCCAAACCCCAAAAGAACAGTGGAGCGTTGACACCCTGCTCCCCGTCGTTGCCATCGTGGCCGGTTGGCGGCATTACGATCAGTTCTCCCTTTGCCGAGAATTCAATCCGGTAGCCTTCGTTGTCATTGGCCATGCGGAACAGGCGCTCGGCGAAATCAGGCGCGCCGGCGTCGATGCCCAATGCTGACAGGTTCAGGCGCAGTTGGCCCACCAACGGCGGGGCCGGCACGTCCCCGCTTTCTGATGGAGCCGCCAGCCGGGCAGCGGGTTTCGCGGTGGTTGTCATGGGCATTACTCGACGGTGATGTCGTACCCTACGATGGCGCTGAAGTTCTTCCGCATGTTGTTGTAGCGCGGCTCGTGGGACTGGATCTGCCCGACGCTGTCGGTGGCGCGGGACATCACGTTGTACTGACCGGGAATAGCGTTCCAAACCCACGACCAGCGACGCCACATCCAGCGTTCCGACGGCTCTTCCAGCCGAGCCGGTTGCCAGGTCTTGCCGCCGTCCACGCTCACATCCACCTGGGTAATGGCTCCGCTCCCGCTCCAGGCGTACCCACGCACCACGTGCTGGCCGGCGGAGAGTGTTGAGGTGTCGTCGTTGGGCCGGGAGACCAGGGATTTGACCCCAATGGTGGTAATCAGTTCCTTGTTGGGATCATCCGGCGAGTCGCCGTAGTAATAGAAGTTGTAGTGATACCAGCAGTCCGGCTCGTGGTCCAGCACCTCCAACCGGCGGAGCCACTTGACCGACCAGTTGCCCGACCAACCCGGCACCAGCATTCGGATAGGCGCGCCGTGCAGGTGCTCCAGAACCTGCCCGTTCTGGGCATAGGCCAGGATGGTGTCGGGGTGCAGGGCTTTCTGCAGGGGAAGGCCCTTGTCGTATAAGAACGGCTCCGTGCCTTCGGCGGCGGTGGCCGGGACGCCCTCGTCCCAACCTTCGGCTCGAATGTGGGTGGCCCGTCCGGTCAGGCCGGCTTCGTTGAGGATTGCCGCCAGCGGGACGCCGGTCCACTCACTGCCGGAGAGAATCATCCGTTCCTGGGTACGCGACGGGCGTGGCCCCTCATCCTTAAAGTACTCGAAATAGGTGGCGTCGCTACCGGAGCACTCCATCACGGTGCGCACGGAGCGCGAAGGGAACCGCCGCACGTCGTCGTAGGTCAACCGCAAGGGTTTCTTGACCTCGCCGTCCACCGACAGGGACCAGTTTTGCGCCGAAACCGTCTCCGGCACGCCAAAGTGCTGCACTACGTAGTGCAGTTCGGTGGGCGTAATCAGGCCCTCCAGTTCCATCACCGGAGTGCGGACGCGCTCGGTTTTGCCATCCGGGCGCTGCAGGGTGACCGGCTCGATCTTCTTGTGCGGCCAGCCGTACCAGCTATCCGAGTGGTCGCCGGCGTCGGACGACTGGGAGCCGTCCATCTGCAGGAAGTCAGGCCGCGCGGCGTCGCTTTGTAAAGTGCTCGGGGCCGGCGTTTCTGACGGGTTCTGTGGGGTGGTCATCGCGTAAGCGCCTCCTGGATATTGCTGGCCGGCCTGGGCGCCGACGCTCTGCCAGTTTCCCACGCCAACGGCGCGTCGGCAAGACCCGGCCCGACCACCGTTTGACACCGACCCGCGCGGGGGCAACAATCGGACACCCCGTGTTGACCAACTCACCAGGAGATGCCGATGACCACCCTGCACATCATTGTCGAGATCGTCGAGCAGGTTCCCACCGGGCGCACCGAGTGGCGCGTGGACTGCGCCGAATGCGACTGGTACGATATTTTTGACGACCGCCAACGGGCGGAGGAGGCCGCCACCCGTCATGTGGGCGACGCCCACACCACTGAGTCTACCTACAACCGGGTCGTACAGACCCTCCGAATTGAGCCTAACCCGGAGGAAAGCGACTTGGTGGAGACGCCCCGCGACGACGGCGGTCAGGCGTAGCGGTCGAAGACGAGCCGTTTTACCTCAAAGACGAATCCGGGGAGCATATCCTCTCCGGAAAGGGTGTCCGGGTTTTCCAGTATCGCCACGTCCTGGCCGGCGCGGTACACGTAAACGCGCCGCTGGTAGGGGTGAATGTACCAGCCCAGTTTGGTTCCGGCGTCCATCCATTCCTGCATTTTGGCGAGGCCGGCCCGTAGGCTGTCCGACCGTGAGTGAACCTCAACAACAAAGTCGGGAGCGCCGTTGATGGTTCGGCGCCTCTCGGCGTCAGTGAGGGCATCGTAACGTTCCTGGCTAATCCAGGAAGCGTCGGGCATATATTGCGCTCCGCTGGGCAGGCTGAACATTACTGTTTGGGAATAGGTCTCGCCCGGATTGTCCAGGCCCCATCCGAAAAGGACGTAGTTAATTCCCTGTTCACCTTGATTGCCTTCGGGCCCGGTTGGCGGCATTACAATCAATTCTCCCTGGGCCGAGCACTCGAGCTTGTACGGGCAGTTGTCGTTGGCAAATCGGAAGAAACGCTCACTGAAGTCCGGTGCCAGGTAGTCAACCCCCAGCGCGGCCAGATTCAGACGCAACGGGCCAACCAGCGGGAAGGGCGGAGAGTAGTCGGCGTCGTCCGTCGCAGGGGTGGCAGCGGGTGGTTTTGGGGCCTGTGTCGTCATAATGCCACCTCCCTACCGTGAGGGGCGCCGGCCATCAAGAGCCTGGGGCATATTTCTCGCCCAGCTCCGTTTCCCAGCGTAGGTAGTGCTGCATATCGGCGTAGGTGCGGTCGGGTCCGCTGAACACTATGTCGGCGGGGGTACGCATCACCCCGGTCAGACCTTCTTCAATCGGCAAGCGGGCCGCGCGCCATGCCGACATACCGCCGGCCAGGGCTACCACATTGCCATATCCCATCTGGCGCAGGGTTGCCGCCGCCAATAGAGATTGTCGCCCGTCCCCGCAGGTTACCGCTACCTTGGCGTCCGTGGACGACACGTGATCGCCTACCTGCCATTCGAGCCAGCCGCGAGGGACCCAGCGGGCGCCGGGCACGTGGCCTCGAGCAAAATCCTGACTGGTGTCCACGAAGATGATGACGTCGGGTGGGTCGTCGCTCAGTTCCTGCGCCGTTACGGTGGGTACCTGCTCGCGGGCATCCAGAAGCAGCTCCGATTCGGCGTCGCCACTGATTGACCCGTCGCTGAGGGCGCTCAGGCTGAAACCGGATTCCAGCGGACGCCCGTTGGCGACCCAGGCGGCGGTGCCGCCATCCAAGGCATACACTTCCTCGTGTCCCAATTGCCGGTACCAGGATGCGGTCAAGATAGCTCGCGCCTTGCCGTCGCAGCAAAACACAATAGGCGCATTCTTCACCACAGCTACGTCGTCGCTGCGCTGAACGCACTGTCCGCCGGGGAACCACCGGAATCCCGGGATTCGCCCAAGGTCGTACTCTTCAGACGTTCGGACGTCTATGAAATAAACGCTCTCGGTGATGCTCCGGTCCGCGAGCTTGTCCAGGCCTTCAATGTCCAGGAAACGAACGCCGTCCTCAACGGCGCACCGGTCAGCATACGCTTCGGCAGCGGCGCGGCCTTCGGGACTGACTCGGGGCAACTGGTCGCGGTCGGCGCCGGATTCCAACTCAAACCCGGCCAATACCCACCCGGAAGTGCCGTTTTTCAGGCCGACCACCGGCCGGTCCAGTCCCATGCGTTGCAGCACCCTGGTCCCGATGATGCTGCGCGTGCGCCCGGCGCAGTTGACCACCACGGTGGTGTCAGGATCCAGGTCAGCGGTGATGTCGGTGACGCGAAGCGCCAGTTCCCCGCCCGGGAGGCTGCGTCCGCCGGGGATGCAAAAGCGTCGGTACTCCTCCGGCGTCCGGGTGTCGAGGATGACCATTTTGTCGCCGCGGTCCATCCGGGCGCGCAGCTCAATGGCGTCGATTTCCGGTACATGGTGGACGACTTCGACCTTTTCGCCGAAGTCCTTGCTGGGCACGTTGACGCCCCACTCGGTGGGATAATCCAGGCTCATCCATCGGTTGACGCCGCCGTCCAGCCACGCCACGTTAGAGAAGCCCATGGCCTCGGCCGTGTCCACGGCGCGGGACACGCGGCGGCCATCGTCGTCGCAGAGCACCAGCAAAGTGCGTGGATGCGGTACGGCTGCCGGAAGGTTGAACTCCAGCATCCGGCGCGGGATCAAGCTGCTGCCCGGGATATGGCTGGTGTTGTACTCACCGGATTCCCGTACATCGACCAGGGCAAACTGGGTTGTTCCGTTGAACAAGTCCGCCAGCTGGGCAGGGGTTAACGCTTCGCTCATGATGTTTCTCCACGGCGCGGAATACTAAAGAATACCGAATAGAATAATTGTACCAACGGATTGGAGCCATTATAAACAAAAGAGCGGCAGGTGATACTGTGTTATTCAATGCATGAAACTACGAACGTGAGGATGCCCACTGTGGTAGAGATCCCTTTCAGCAACGCCAACGAGTTACTGAGCGACCAGCCGGTGGTGCTACGCCGCGTCATACTGGACGTCTAACGCGATGACAAGAGGCAAAACAAAAACCAAACCACCAATGTGCAGAGAGGTCTGAACACTCACCGGGCACGGAACGGAACGCCAGGCAATGGAGTCTACACCGGTGAATGGCCCATAGGAATGCGTGGCATGGAGCGGAGCCATTCACCCCATGCCTACGAGCAAATCAGCAGTTGTCGTATTTTTCGGTCATCATCTGACGAATGGCGCCGGTCTCCAGTTCGTAGCGGACACGCTCAAGTCCCCGAAGGTCCTGGCCGTAAACGTGAATTTCCACGGTGGGCCGGTCGGTGAAGTTGTCCATTTGGTGGATTTCGTCCACTTCAGGAATGAGGAGGCTGATTTCGCCGGGCTTGACGACGGCAGATCGAGCTCGTTCCAGTTGCGCCCATTCGTCATGTTTGCGGTCATCGACGCGACGGAAACGAGTCTCCGTGAGGGCGTTATCCATGACGCCGATCATGCCCCAGGTACGGTGGTCGTGGGGCGCAGCGTGGTCGCCCGGTCCCCAGACAACCGCGGTCACCAGCAAGCCGCTGTCCGGGCTGTGGTGCAGCAGCCACGAGCCGTGATTGGCGCGCCGGCCGGCGCCTACGGGCTGCCGGAAACGCTCCGGAATAGCATCGGGATTGGCGATGAGCCGGGACAGGGAGTCGGAACCTTTATCGAAAATCTTCTCTTGGTTCGGCTGGCTGGTGAGCAATTCTTCCATCTCGTGAACGAAGTCGCCCAGAGTGTATTTAACGGCCACCATGCGTCTTCTCCTCTATTATTGGCTTGATGACGGAAGTCTACTCGGCGACTGCGGAAAATAGCAAGGATGTGCCTGCCGACGTTGCTATACTAACGACCTGTACCCGCATTCTAGCGGGAAAATGAGGGACTACCAGCGGAGGCAAGCCAATGTCCGACCAAATCAAGATTTCCATGCGTGTTCCGGGAACTTCGCCGATGCCCGAACTGCTGAAGATGATAAGGCAGATAGAGGATTCCGGGTTCGACGGGGCCGGGATTCTCGACAGCCAGATGATTTGTCGGGACACGTTTGTCACCATGGGTCTGGCAGCCAGCGCGACCAGTAGCCTGCGTCTGTTCCCGGCCGTGACCAACCCCTTCGGGCGTATCCCATCGGTGCTCGCGGGCGCGGCGCAGACCGTCGCGGAGATAGCGCCCGGCCGGACCAAGTTCATCATCGGTACCGGATACACCTCGGCCAGCACTATCGGACGGCGGCCGGCCACCCTGCGGCAGATGCGACGTTGCATTACGGAGGTCAAGGCGCTGCTGGCAGGTGAAACCGTCGATTACGACGGAATGTCCAATCGCCTGGATTTCGCTGGCAGCGACGGCGGGCAGGGCGTTCCGGTGCTGATGGCGGCGTCGGGACCGCGCTCGCTGGAGTTGGCCGGCGAGGTGGCTGACGGCGCGCTGGTCCTGGTCGGATACACTCCCGGCATCGTCGGCAAGGCTCTGGAGCATCTGGAAGTCGGCGCGAAACGGAGCGGTCGCACTCTGGATGACCTCGACGTCGTATTCGCCGTTCGCACCTGCGTAGCCGATTCCGATGCAGAAGCGCGACGCCTGGCCCGCCCGGTGTCGGTGCATTGGGCACTCCTGTGGGGAGGCCCTAACTGGCTGCCCTACTCGGGGCTGGAGATACCCGACTACGAGGTCCCTCAGGCGGTGCGGGACGTGTACCCCGACCTGGGCCACGCGCCCCACTGGGAGGAAGCCATCGCACTGACCCAATTCGTCAGTGACGATGTGAACACGCAGCTGTGCGATGCAATGGGCCTGGTCGGCACACCCGACCACTGCACCCAGCGCATTCTGGAAATGGCGCAACACGGCGTGAAGCAACTTTATTTGATGCCATGCTTGACCTTCGCACCACCAGAGGCGGAAGTACGCGCTTTCGGCGAACACATCATCCCGGCGCTGGCGGCGGCGTAAACCCAAGTGACATTTCAGACTTGAGGGGAAGCGAGTAGTTGACGGTAGTCGGTCAGTAGGCTAATGCCTTGTTACCACCAGGCGCCGGAGATTGACACCAGCGTCATCTCGGTTTCGGCACCCTGGTTGGAGCGTGTGCCATCGCTGACCTTGCGGTGGGTCGCCACGGGTCGCAGGTTACGCTCGGCAGCGTCGTTGTCCGGTGGTACCTCCCGTTGGGCCACGAAGACGAATAGTTCCTTGGTGTGGCGCCCGATACGTCGGAACAGCCTGGCCGGTGTGGCCGACTGGTCGTCGAGGAAGGGACGACAGAGGGCCAGCAGCCGCTGCTTTTACCGGGTATGGGTGAAGGCTTTGGCCTGACGGTAGAGTTGGTGGACCCCATGGGCCCACTGGGCCCGTGGCGCGTCATCAGTGTAGAGGACACGCAGGTCGTGGATGTACCGGAGCAGGTGAACCCAGCATCGCGGCGTGGCTCCGTCGTTGAGGCGTGGCTCAGGTACGGTGTCCGGATACCATTGGATGGCGCCCATGGGCAACCGAGCCTCCACCCGCGTACGCTGGGTCCGGCCGCCGGACAACGGGGTTGCGCATCCCGGGCAGTTGTCCAGTGCGCGCTCTGTCGATGCTCTACGATTCGGCCAGTGGCTAACTGACCAGCGAAAATGTCAGTCCCATGAATGACTTGACATTGCACCAGCTAGGACAGACGAGACTCCACGTGCTCAACACCGTTTTGGAACACCAGCTACCGGTGGCTCAGGCCGCCGAGCTTTTGGGAGAGAATGAACGCCATGCCTGGCGAATTCTGGCGGCTTATCGCAAGGAAGGCGCCGCCGCACTGGCTCACGGGAACCGGGGCCGCCGGCCACGTAACGCAGTTTCTGACGACCAGGAGACGGCGGTGACCAAGTTGGACAGCACGATCTACGCTGGCGCCAACCACACCCACCTCACCGAGTTGCTCAAGGACCGGGAGGGCATTGACCTCAGCCGGCAGACGGTGCGGAGCATCCTGACCCAGGCGGGCATTCCCAGCCCGGGCAAACGGCGTCCGCCCCAGCACCGGGTGCGGCGACAGCGAATGCCCCAGGCCGGAATGCTGGTGCAGATCGACGGCAGTCTCCACTAGTGGCTGGGCCATGACGGTCCCCAGTTCACCCTGCTCCTGGCGGTGGACGACGCCACCAGCGCCGTGGCCAACGCGGTGTTCTGTCCCGAAGAGGACACCCGGGGCTACTGCATCCTGATGCCGGGGCTGATCGAACGCTGGGGCGTACCCATCGCCCTGTACGGCGACCGCCACGGCGTGTTCAAGTTTTCCGGCAAGCCCAAGCACATTCATCCGCCGGTGGCGGCCACCCACTTCAGCCGGGCCATGCGGAACTGGGCATCCAGCAGATCTTCGCCCGCTCACCCCAGGCCAAAGGCCGAGTGGAACGTATGGCGGGTACCTTCCAGGACCGGCTGGTAACCGAACTGCGCCTGGCTGGCGCCAGCACCATCGACCAGGCCAACGCCGTCCTGCTGGATTTCCTGCCCCGCTACAGCGCCCAGCTTGCCGTCCCAGCTGAACTGCCGGAGTCGGTCTACCGTCCCAGGGACTCCCGGCTGCCTTTGGACGAGGGCCGCTGTTTCAAGCACACCCGCAGGGTGGCCCGGGACAACACGGTCAAGTACCAGTGGCGCACCTTGCAACTGCTGCCCGGCACCGAGCGTCCCAGCTACGCTGGCGTCCAGGTGGAAGTCCTGGAACACACCGACGGCCTCCTGCAAGTGCGTCATGAGGATGAGATCATCCCCAGTCGGACAGCTCCGCCCAGACCCGGTGCGCGGCGCGCCGCGCACGGAGCCCTGGCTCCCAGTCCTGAAATCGGCCGCATCGTGCAGCGCCTGGGCAACCACCGCCTCAGCCAACCCCAGTTGCGGCACCTGGCCAACCCGGAACCTGATCCCGTCGCCGAAGAACCTGTTGTCCAGAACAACCACCGTGAACCTCCGTCGCATCGGGAACTCACACCGCGACAACTGGCCCTCTGGAAAGCAGTGCAGCAGGCCAGGATCCAGGGCCTCTCACTACGCGGCATCGCACGCCAGTTGGGTATCTCACGGAACACCGTCCGGAAGTACGCTCGCTCCCTGACCCAGCCGACCAATCGCCCTCACCACCGAGGTTTCAGGCGATCATCACAACCAGCCATCAATCGCTCAGACTGACGAATTCGCTGTCCTTTTGAACTGACCGAATCACTGGACAACGACAGCCCGAGTGGTACAGTTTTCGGCCGCCCTTGACACATAGAAGGTGGTACTCGCTGGCATCGGCGCTGATTTCCCAGTCGCGGGCCAGCTGGGGATAGATTTCGGTTACGCCGGTTCCTGGGGTCTATGGTGGTGACATTCTCCCACATGGACGCATGGGCAACTGGCCGCCGCTGGTGGCGAGCCAGGGATAGAAGGTGTCCTGGGGCAGCGGGGTTACGGCCAGGTGGAGCATGACCTCGCTTTCGGCCATCCGGCATCGCCGTAGCGTTCCGGCATGATGGGTTCGACCAGGTCGCTTCGGGGCGGCGGCCGGGAGCGGTTTCTTCGGGGGGCGCCGCCGAAGCGACCGCACGCCCACACGGTGACACCTCCAGCAACAACAGGAGTAGTGGCCGAGTCGGTTTGGTCGCACGATGAACGGACCTGATCACACCTCCGCCGGTCGTTGCCTGATCGCGCACCGCGCTTGTAATATTGTTACCGTAAAACGTTACAATTAGCTCTTTATATTGTCAGTAAACGTTATGATATTGCAAATGGCGAACATATTCACAATAAAACGGGGGCGAAGTTCGTAGCTTCGCCCCCGTTGACATGGATTGAGCTGTTTTTGTTGGCCTATTTGGCGGCCTTGGCGTATTCGATGTGGCCGAAAACGCCGGTGATGCTGCCGAAGACGTACTCGGCCACCTCGTCAGGGTCCACCACCAGGGTGGAGCGGATATTGACGATGGGGATGGAGCGGTAGGTATCGTAGATGTCGTCGCCCATCACCCGGGCCAGGCTCTGGCGCTCGTCGAGGTCGGTTTCCTCCAGGAGGCGGTGATAGGTGTCGTCGTATAGTTGGTCTTCCATGTAGGCCACGCCGCCGCCGGGAATGCCCGTGTCCGGGTTGGTCTCTCCGGTGTAGTAGTAGATGCGGGCATTGGCGGTGATGGGCCTTAGGGTCTGGCGCACGGGGAGGATGAAGTGGGCGTCATGCTGGTCGCGGAAGGCGTCGATGGCGCGGGCGAATTCCACTTCCACCAGTTTCACGTCGATGCCGATGTCCTCGAAGGACTGGGCCACCGTCTGAGAGACCTCGATGGTTTCGGGCAACCCCGGCAGACTGCTTTGCCAGACTTCCAGGCTGAAGCGGTTCTGGCCGTTGTCACCCGGGAAGCCGGCCTGGTCCAGCAACTGCTTGGCTAGTTCCGGGTCGTAACCGTACTTTTCGTCAAACTCCTCCTCCCAGCGGGTATTCCAGCCTTCCAGGGACTGGTGGAAGATGGTGTTGTACATCGGCTCACCCCGGCCTTTGAACAGCTCGTTGATGATTTGCTCTCGGTCAATGGAGCGGTTCATGGCCTGGCGTACCAGCGCGCCGGTTTCGCCGGGAGCGTTCCAGGGTTCGGTGTCGGGGTTCCAGTTGACCTGGCTCACGTAGTATTGGCCGAAGGGGATGATGGTGAGGCCGACGGTGGGCAGGGGGCTTTCCAGGATTTCCATGCCCTCGTCAATGGCCTGCTGGTGCAGCACCTTGGGCACGTCCACCATGTTGGCCTCGCCGGTGAGCAAGAGGGCCAGGCGGGTCAGGTCCTCCGGCGTGGTGGTGATGCGCATATTCTTGAACTCAGGGTTGACACGCCAGTGGTCGTAGGGCACGGCCTCATACTGGACGTATTCCTTGAGCTCACGCTCGACGAACTGGTAAGCGCCGGTGCCGGCGGGGCCGTTCTCGAACATGATGTCGCCCTCGGCGGCGTGCTGCGCCGAGCTGCGGACGGCCATGCAACCGATCTGCAGGATGTTGAAATACCAGGATGCTACGTCCACCTGCGGCCGGGCCAGGTTCATCTTGAAGGTGTAGTCGTCGATGACTTCCATGTTGCCATTCGCAATCATCTCGCTCATCGAGTTGGCGCCCATGAACCTGCTGAGGGTGGCCTTGCAGCCGGCCAGGGGGTCGGACATCTGCTGGTCCGCGGTCAGGATTACATCGGCCACGGTGAATTCGCCGTGGCCGAAGTGGAACTGCACGCCCTCCTGCAGACGGAAGGTGTACTGACTGGCGTCGGGGCTGACTTCCCACTCGCGGGCCAGTTGGGGAAAGACTTCGGAGACGCCGGTGGTGGGGGACATGGTGGTGAGGTTTTCCCACATGGGGCGAAAAACCAGATGTCCGCTGCTGGTGGCGAGCCAGGGATAGAAGGTGTCCTGGGGCAGCGGGGTTACGGCCAGATGGAGCATGACCTCGCTTTCGGCCATGGCCGGCATGGCGGTGGGTTCCGGCATGGCGGTGGGTTCGGCGCTGGCGGGCGCTGCGGTGGCGGCCACAGGGGCGGCGGTTTCTTCTGCGGGCGCCGCCGGTTGGCCGCACGCCCACACGGTGAGCAAAGCCAGTAACGACAGGAGCAGTGGAATTGAGCGAGTCGGTTTGGTCGGACGATGAACGGACATGATCACACCTCCGCCGGTCGTTGACTGATCGCGCACCGCGAATTTGCCAATGTTGCCGTAAAACGTTACCAGTTGCACTATTTGTTGTCATTATTCGTTATTAAATCCAATCCTATGATACTAAACGCCATAAATTTGGGGACGAACCAACGAAGTTCGTCCCCATGGGTTGTGGTACGCCCGTTTTCGGTGGCCTACTTAGCCGCTTTGGCGTACTCCAGGTGGCCGAAGACGCCGGTCAGGCTGCCGAAGATGTAATCTCCCACTTCATCCGGGTTCACCACCAGGGTGGGGCGGATGTTGACGATGGGGATGCTGCGGTAGTTGTCGTAGATGTGGTCCCCCATGGCCCGGGCCGCCCGGTCCCGCTTCTCCGGGTCCGATTCCTCCAGCAGCAGGAGGTAGGTGTCGTCATACAATTGGTGCTCCATGTAGAGGGCGCCCTGGTCGGGTCGGCCCAACTCCGGATTTATCGGGCCGGTGTAGTAGTAGCTGCGAATGTTGGCGGCGATAGGTCGGATGGTCTGACGCAGGGGCAGGATGAAATGGGCATCGTGCTGGTCCCGCACCGCGTCGATGACCCGGGCGAACTCCACGTCAACCAGTTTGACGTCGATACCGACGTCCCGGAAAGACTGGGCCACCGTTTGGGAGACTTCGACGGTTTCCGGCAAACCGGGCAGGCTGCTTTGCCACACTTCCAGGTAGAAACGGTTCTGGCCGTTATCGCCGGGAAAGCCGGCCTGGTCCAACAGTTGCCTGGCCTTTTCGGGGTCGTAGCCGTACTTCTCGTCAAACTCCTCGGCCCAGCGGGGGTTCCAGCCTTCCAGGGACTGGTGGAAGATGGTGTTGTACATCGGCTCGCCCCGGCCCTTGAACAGCTCGTTAATGATCTGCTCCCGGTTAATGGCCCGGTTCATCGCCTCGCGCACCAGAACCCCGGTTTCGCCGGGAGCCGCCCACGGCTCGGTGTCCGGGTTCCAGTTGACCTGGCTGAGGTAGTACTGCCCGTTGGGGATTATGGTGAGGCCGACGGTAGGCAGGGGGCTTTCCAACACCTCCATGCCCGCGTCGATGGCCTGCTGGTGCAGCACCTTGGGCACGTCCACCATGTTGGCCTCGCCGGTGAGCAGCGTGGCCAGGCGGGTCAGGTCTTCGGGGGCAGTGGTGATGCGCAGGCGCTTGAACTCCGGGTTCACTCGCCAGTGGTTGTAGGGAACGGCCTCGAACTCGGCGAACTGCCGGAGCTCCCGACTGACGAACTGGTAGGCTCCGGTGCCGGCGGGCCCGGTTTCGAACATCGCCTCGCCCTCGGCCTCGAACTGCGCGGCGCTGCGAATGGCCGTGCAGGGCACCCGCATGACGTTGAACCACAGGGCGGCGATGTCCACCTGGGGCCGGGCCAGCCGCATCGTGAAGGTGTGGTCGTCAATGACTTCCATATCCCCCCTGGCAATCATTTCGCTCATCGAATCGGCGCCCATAAACGCGCTGAATGGAGCTTTGCAGCCGGCCAGCGGGTCCGACATCTGCTGGTCAACCGTAAGGACAAAATCCTTCACGGTGAACTCGCCAAAGCCGAAGTGAAGAGGAACGTCCTGGCGGAGGCGAAAGGTGTACTCGGTGGCGTCGGAGCTGATGTCCCACCCGGTGGCCAGCTGGGGATAGATCTGCGAAACGCCGGTCGCGGGGTCAATGGTCGTCAGGTTCTCCCACATGGGACGGAAGATCAGGTGGCCGCTGCTGGTGGCCAGCCAGGGCAGGTAGGTATCCTGGGGCAAGGGAGTAATTGCCAGGTGGAGTGTCGCCTCGCTCTGGTTCACGGTCGTTTCGGATTCCGGTGCGGGAATGGGAGTGACGGCAGCAACGCTGCCGACCGGGGCTGGCGCGGTAACGGCGGTATCCGGGAAAGGCTCCGCCGGGCCGCAGGCCAAAACGGCAGCCAGCGCCGGGAGCGTCGATAGGGTGATGGACATACGGAGCAGGTTGGCGATGCGAGAATTAATCATACGGGCACCTCCATCATCCGGGGATTAGCTTCAAATCTGGTCCTCCGTTAATCTGGTCCTCCGTTGGCGTGCTGATGAGCGTTGTTGCGGAAGTCGGCGCCGTGCAATGTGCATTTAGAATAATGATTATTACATATAATGATAGCATTGGCGCAGCACAATGTCAATTATTGGCAATTGTGATGCAGGGCGTTGCCAAAGGCACTTGCTTTCCGCTCATGGTGAGCCTGTCGAACCATGAGTCCGTCTTTCGACAGGCTCAGGACGAGCGGAGACGCCTGGATCCTGTGACTTTGGAAAGACCCCGATTGTGATGCTGTATGGCCTGATACACGCGAGTAGGGGCAGGTTTGAAACCTGCCCCTACTCGCAGAGAACAAGCCAAAGCCGCTCGACTATTTTGCGGCCTTGGCGTACTCCAGGTGGCCGAAGACGCCGGTGAGGCTGCCGAATTTGTACTCGTGTACGTCGTCCGGGTTCACCACCAGCGTGGAGCGGATGTTCACGATGGGGATGGTGCGATAGGTGTCGTAGATGTCATCGCCCATGGCCTGGACCAGCCGGTGGCGTTCGTCCGCGTCGGTCTCTTCCAGCAGGGCCTCGTAAGTGGAGTCGTACAGCGGGTCTTCCATGTAGAGGACGCCGCCGTTGGGGAGGCCGGTGTCGGGGTTGGTGGCGCCGGTGTAGTAGTAGATGCGGGCGTTGGCGTTGATCTGCCGGATGGTCTGGCGCACGGGCAGGATGAAGTGAGCGTCGTGCTGGTCGCGGAACGCGTCGATGGCGCGGGCGAATTCCACTTCCACCAACTTGGCGTCAATGCCAATGTCCTGGAAGGACTGGGCG
Organism: Dehalococcoidia bacterium; assembly: GCA_965197635.1. GTDB lineage: Bacteria > Chloroflexota > Dehalococcoidia > Lucifugimonadales > UBA3495 > Bin87. Next base: position 186,724 of record CBDANN010000005.1, on the reverse strand, counting down.
ACGGTTTGCGAGACCTCGATGGTCTCCGGGAGGCCGGGCAAGCTGGACTGCCAGACCTCCATGGTGAAACGGTTCTGGCCGTTGTCGCCGGGGAAGCCGGCCTGATCCAGCAGCTGCTTGGCCTTTTCAGGGTCGTAGCCGTACTTCTCGTCGAATTCGTCGGCCCAGCGTGGGTTCCAACCTTCCAGAGTGTCGTGGAAGATGGTGTTGTACAGGGGCTCGCCGCGGCCCTTGAACAGCTCGTTGATGATCTGGTCACGGTTGATGGCCCGGTTCAAGGCCTCGCGTACCAGTACTCCGGTTTCGCCGGGGGCATTCCAGGGTTCGGTGTCAGGGTTCCAGTTGACCTCGCTGACGTAGTACTGACCCAGGGGCAGGATGGTTAGCCCCACGGAGGGTAGCGGGCTTTCAAACACTTCCATCCCTTCGTCGATGGCCTGCTGGTGCAACACTTTGGGAATGTCCACCATATTGGCTTCCCCGGTAAGGAGCATGGCCAGCCGGGTCAAGTCCTCCGGCGCCGTGGTGATCCGCAGGTGCTTGAACTCCGGATTCACCCGCCAGTGGTCGAAGGGCACGGCCTCGTACTCGGTGAACTCCTTGAGTTCCCGCCCCACGAACTGGTAACCGCCCGTGCCGGCCGGGCCGGTTTCGAACATGGCGTCGCCCTCGGCTTCGTACTGGGCCGCGCTGCGGACCGCGGCGCAGGGCACCACCAGGATGTTGAACCACCAATCGGCGACGTCCACCTGGGGCTGGGCCAACGTCATCTTGAAAGTGTAGTCGTCGATGACCTCCATGCCGCCGTTGGCGATCATCTCGGTCATGGAGTCAGTGCCCATGAAGCGCTTGAGCGGCGCCTTGCAGCCGGCGAGGGGGTCGGACATCTGCTGGTCAATGGTCAGGATGACGTCCTTGACGGTGAACTCACCCCAGCCGTGGTGGAGCTCGACGCCCTCCTGGAGTCGGAAGGTGTACTCGCTGGCGTCGGGGCTGACGTCCCATTCCTTAGCCAACTGGGGCAGGATGGTGGAGACGCCGGTTTCCGGGGAGATGGTGGTGAGGTTCTCCCACATCGGTCGGAAGGGGAGATGGCCGCTGCTGGTGGCCAGCCAGGGGTAGAACGTGTCCTGAGGCAGCGGCGTTACGGCCAGGTGGAGCATCAGGTCGCTTTCGGCCATGGCCGGCATGGCGGTGGGCTCCGGCGCGGCGATAGTGGCGGCTGCGGCCGGGGCTTCCGTGGCCGCGACGGGAGCCGCCGGGGCTGCGGGAGGCTCGGTGGAGCCGCCACAGGCCAGGATGGCGGCCAGGGCCAACAGCAACGTTAGGGCGATAACAATACGCGGCACGCGTGCTAAAATGGCAACTGCCATGCGGTCATCTCCTGTCGTCCGATTTTCGAAAGGAGGGCGTTGAAACCACTACCTTTCGGATTACCGGCAGACACTACCATCCGCTAATTATGGTGTCAATTATCATCTGTGTCGATATTAATCAATCTGTAAAATCTTAACTTAAAGGGGATTGGTTACAGCGGTCCGCGTCGTCTGCGTGGGAGTTGGTACGGGGGTAGCCGTGCTCCGGGTTGCGCGCCGGGTTCACGAAAGACTGCTCTTTTCGTCGCCGGTCAGCGGTCGATTGCGGCGCTTGCAACGTGGCCGCGCTGCGCCTGCAATGTAGGAAAACGACAACGGATTGTGCCGGGTTCACTGGTTGCGGAGAGTGGCGAAAGTGGTCGCTCGGGGGTGGCTTCAATTGTTGACACGTCCTAGTGAATGTGATAATTTTCACCAGCCAAAAAACGGGCCGTGCAATCTCGGCTGCCGAGCATCGGACAGCCATTGGCGAAAGGCCTGAAATCAGTCGTTTTGAGCGCAGGTTCACTAACCAAATGCCGCAAACCGATCCCAACGCGATGACCTCGATATTCTGGGGCGATGTTAGCCTTTGGCTAACCTATCTGTGGATTTACTTCCCGCTCATCATCATCTTCGCGTTCAGTATGCTCATTGCCCACGGGCTGATTCCGTCCGGCGTGCGCACCGGAACGTACCCGGCGATGTTCGCCCGTTTGCGGATACCGATAACGGTAATCGGCGTGGCGGCGCTGGCCGGGGCCGTGGTGATGATGATCCTGACCATAACGCAGACGCCGATCACCCTGCTGAACGTCTGGGACCGCCTGTTTATGTAGCATCCGGCAGTTGCCGCGCCAAGCTCGCAACGCCAGCAAGGTAGGCTACGGCCGCTAGGCGACGCCATCACCCCCACCAACACCCGCCGCTTACCGACCCATCCAAACCAAATGCCTCCCCTGCCACCACCCCGACAGTTGATACCCCTGGCAATCGCCGGGTTCGTAGTCACCGCCATCGTCGCTTTTATCTTGGTGGTGCTGTTCATATCCTGGTTCACCAACCCGCCCTTCGGCTGGGGCGACGCTCCGGACCAGCCGATCCCATTCCCGCACACGGTTCACGCCGGGTCGGTTGAGGACGGCGGCCACGCCATCCAGTGCGAGTTCTGCCATCGCAACGTCACCACCGGAGCCGCAGCCACCGTGCCGGCGGTCGAGGTGTGCGTCATTTGCCACAAGCAGGTCAATGGTGGGAATGTAGTGAGCGACGCCGTTGAGCCGGAGACGCTCATCAACATCCAGCGAGTGTTGGACAAGCATGCTGAAGAACGGCCCATTGACTGGGAGCGAGTGCACCGGGTGCCGGACCACGTGAGGTTCGTCCATGAAGCGCACATACGGTTCCTGACGCAGGGAGAACAACGCACGGTAACTCTACCGATTGGCGATGAAAAGCCGATGAACCTGCCGGTGTCGCTGCCCGAAGCATGTTCCGTATGCCATGGCGACGTGGCGCACATGGAAGAAGTACAACCGCAGGACGGCCAATCGCTGAAAATGGGCACCTGCCTGGACTGCCACCGGCAAAACGACGTAAGCACCGACTGTACTGTCTGCCATAAGTAGAACGTACGCTGCAACCGGATTTCTGTACCCGGATTTTTGACCTATGAAACTAACGCGCCGCAACTTCCTCGCCTGGGCTGGCATCGCTGCAACCGGAGCGATCGCCTGTGACCTGTTTGACGACGAGCTGCGGGTGCAGAGCCCGGCGCTGATCCCCGAAGACTTGGTGAAGGGCCGGGACAACTGGTACGCGACTTACGACCCCTCGGCGCCTGGTGGACAAGGAATACTGGTGCGGGTCATGGAAGGCCGCGCCAAGAAGGTGCGGGGCAACCCGCGTTTCCCGACCAACCACGGCAAGCAGTCGCCGGCGGCCGACGCCATTTTGCAGTCGCTCTATCATCCCGACCGCATTGCCGGCCCCATGCTGCGCAGCGGGCCGCGCGGTTCGGGACGCTATCGTTCCATAAGTTGGGAAGAAGCGCTGAACCGTTTCAACGCGGCGGTGGACGACCGGGGCGACGGGATGCTGTTGATAACGGAGACCCAATGCGCCGGCTTCGCCCACATCTGCAAGGCTTTCGCGGAAGGGTTTGGCGGACGGCACCTGCGCTATGACCCGCTGGACGATTCGGCCTACGGCGCGGCGGCGCAGGACATCCTGGGCACCACCCGGATGCCGTGGCATGACATCGAAAACGCAGAAACATTGGTGAGCTTTGGGTCGGATTTCCTGTCCACCTGGGGCAACCCGACGGCATATTCGGTGGCTTACGGGAAGTTCCGAGGTAAAGATCACCGTGGACGGCACATCCATTTCGGCTCGCGATACTCCATGACGGCGGCCAACGCGGACAAGTGGGTGCCGATTGCGCCGGGTTCGGAAGGGTATGCCGCGATGGCCCTGGCGTCCACGTTGGTGGAAAATGGCATGGCGGAGGGGGATGCGGCTGCGTTGAGCAATTTCCGCCCGGATGCCGTTGCCGGAATGTTGCAGATACCCGAGGCGGCGCTGGACGGCGGCAGCGTAGGGCATTTCTTTGAAGAGCTCGCGGGCAAAATGGCGCACGGCGGGTTGGTTATCGGCGGTGGCGGAGAGGCCGGAGCGTACAGCAACGGAAAGTTCAACGCTTCGGCGGCTTTGATCCTGAACCATCTGCTCGGCAACGTGGGCAAGGCCGGCGGGTTGCAACCCGACGCGGGTGCGCCGATTGCCAGCGCGCCGAGCAATGCGCCTCACGCCACGTTGCAGGACTGGCGGCAAGCCGTTTCCGAAATCAACGGTGGGCGCGCCCGCATGGTACTAGTGCATAACGCCGACCCGGTGCGCGGGCTTCCGGCTGGCGCCGGCGTCCGTGAGGCGCTGGCCAACGAGAACGTGGTGGTCATCAGCGCCAGCCCGTTCCTCGACGATACGGCCGCCATGGCCGACCTCATCATCCCCGACCGGGCGGGACTGGAAAACTGGGGCGACGACGCGCCAAACCCCGCGCCAGGCCACAAGGTGTACGCGGTGCAGCAACCGGTGGTGAACCCGCTGGCCGATCTGGACCCGCGCAGTTTCGCTGACATCCTGCTGACTGCTGCGGCCGACCTGGGATACGGCGACGCCATGCCCGCCGCCAGCTACGAGGACTTGATCCGGGCCAACGTTGCCGAACTGGGTGCGGATTTCACCGAAACTCTGAAGAACGGCGGCTGGTGGGATGAGAGCGCGACCGCCAGGGCGTCGGCTCCATCCAGCGGGATGCTGAACGACATAGCGGGCATGGCGGCAATGCCGCAGATGCAGGGTTCAGGGGATTTCCAGCTGCAACCCTTTGCCCACCACACGATACTCGATGGGCGGAACGCCCACCTGCCCTGGGCGCAGAGCACGCCGGACCCGCTGACCACGGTGGCATGGCAGACGTGGGTCGACATCAACGAAGCACAGGGCAAGAAGATGGGTCTCCGCGAGGGCGACGTGGTGAACATCACGACGTCGGCCGGCAGCATACAAGCGTTGGTGTACCTGAACCCAGGCTCACCGCCGGGTATCGCGGCAGTGCCCATGGGCGGCGGCCAGCGGATTGGGTCGAATTACGCCACCGACCGGGACCCGCGGGAGAGTGGCAACGTGATGTCCATCCTGGCGGTGGCCGAGGTGGACGGAAGCGGCGGGCTGGCGTGGAGCGCGAACCGCTGCACGATAACGCCTACGGGCGACAGCATGGCGGTTTCCAAGATGGAGGGCGGCTACACCAGCCGGGAGGTTGGCGAACATCCCGCCGAACAGGTATTCAAAAGCGTTACCGAGGGGGAGAGTCACTAGGCCCGGCGACAGCAGTGGCCGGCCCTCGTGACGACTGAAAGATGCCAAACGCCGAGTTTGCCCACAAATGGGGAATGGTCGTTGACCTGGACAAGTGCACGGGCTGCCAGGCCTGTGTGGTCGCTTGCCAGGCGGAGAACAACATCCCCATCAACACCAAGGACTATTTTCTGCAGAACCGGGCCTACGAGTGGATCCGCATTGAGCGCTACTGGGAAGGGGAATACCCCAACACGAAGGCGCGGTTCATGCCCGTGTTGTGCCAGCACTGCGAGAACGCGCCCTGCGAACCGGTCTGCCCGGTGTTTGCCACCTACCACAACGAAGAGGGCCTGAACGTCCAGGTCTATAACCGCTGCGTGGGCACCAGGTACTGCATCAACAACTGCCCCTACCAGGTGCGGATGTTCAACTTCTGGCATCCCAACTGGCCGGCCAGGCTGGAGAACCAGCTGAACCCGGACGTCACGGTGCGGACGCGGGGTATCACCGAGAAATGCACTTTCTGCGTGCAGCGCATCCGGCGGGGGGAGATCGAGGTTGAAGCTCGCGGCGGTCAGAGGCTGAACGACGAGCGCATCACCGGGGGCAATTACGACCCGGCCTGCGTGCAGGCCTGCCCCACCAACGCCCTGATGTTCGGCGACCTGATGGATGACAGTACCGCCATCAAGCCGTACTTTGACGACGTGAACGCGCACCCCGGGCACGGCGAGCACGACCGGGAGACGCGAGGCTACCGACTGCTGGAAGAGATGAACACCCGTCCCAGCGTCATCTACCTGAAGAAAGTTGACCAGTACCCGCTGGCGAGTAGGGGCGGACACTGATGGCAAGCGAAGCGCAGGCCCACCCTGGACAGGGGCCCGAGGCACCGGGGCACGAGCACGACGCTCACGAGCATGATGCTCATGAGCACGGGCATTTTGGCCCGGAGATGTGGGTTATCCCCGAACGGACGGGGCTGGTGGCCGAGGTCACCGCGAAGAACCAGGCCGGTTCGGGCCTGCTCCGCATGGTGTTTATCGTTGGCGGAGCGCTGACCATACTGGGCATCGTCGGGTTTGTACTCAAGGTGGCGACCGCCGGGTTCTCGGACCACCGGGCCTGGGGATTTTACGTCGCGGCGTTCGCTTTCGTGTTCACGCTGACGGCCTCCGCGCCGCTGGCGGCCTGCGCCTTCCGGTTCACCAAGAGCCACTGGCGGCGGCCGCTTTCGCGCGTCGCGGAAATATTCTCACTGGTAAGCATTGTCAACATCCTGCTGTTTATCCCCGCGCTGATCGCGTTGCCCGACATCGGGGTGATGACGACGAACAGCAGCGGAGAGATGGAACAGATGGTGCGGCGGTCGATCTGGTTCCAGGAGCTGAACAACCCGGCGGGCTGGCTGATGGCGGCCATGATCGGGTTGGCGGTCTGCTCCCTGTCGATCCTGTGGCTGGCGTCCATGCCGGACATGGCGCAGAGCCGCGGGCTGGTGTCGGGTTTCAGGGCTTCGCTGTATCAAAGGCTGGCCGGCGGCTGGTACGGAACCAAGCGGCAATGGCAGATACAGAAGGCCGGACTGGCCATTTTGGGCGCGTTCTACTTCATGCTGGTGGTATTCGTCCAGTTCCTGGTGGTCAGCGACTTCGCGATGGCGATGATACCGGGATGGAAGGACTCCATCCTCCCGCCCTTCTACACCGTGATCAGTTTCCAGAGCGGTCTGGCGTTGATACTGGTAACTGCCTACGCGCTCCGGCGATGGGGCGGCTACCGGGAGTACATCGGGCAGGCGCCCTTCTGGGCGGCGAGCAAGGTGCTGCTGGGCCTGACGCTCCTGCATACCTACCACCTGTTCGCGTTTTTCATCACCTACTGGTACGGGCGCCTTGAGGTTGAGCAGGCGATCCTGAACTACCTGATGTTCGATTCGTACGTCGGCATCTTCTGGGCGCAGCTGTTCTTCACCTTCTTCATACCGTTCCCGATACTGGTATCCAACCACGCCCGACGGCTGGGCTGGGGCGCGCCGCTGGCCGGCGTGTTCATCCTGATCGGCCTGATGCTGTGGCACGTGCGGATCTTTGCGGCGGCGTTCGCGGCAGCGCCGGCGGACCTGGACGGCCTGTACTTCCTGCCTTCCGAGGCGTTCGCGCTGCCGGCGCTGCTGTGCCAGGCGACGGCGACCCAGGTGTGCGACGTGCCCGCCGCGACTTTCCCCGACCTCTGGGACATCTTCATGCTGCTGGGCGGCGTGGGCATCGTAATGCTGGTGTTCCGCGTCGGCACGATGCTGCTTCCCCCGCTGTCGATGTGGGAGGTGAAGGAAGGATCAATGTACCAACGGGTTGATACGCTCATCCGTGGCCGCTACCTCGTGATGGCGAAGCCGGAATAGGGACGCACGCTTACGCGCGACGAGATTGCCGCGCTACGCTCGCAATGACATCCGACAAAAGTAACGAAGAACACCAACCGGGCGACTACAGGTAAGAGTAAGGCAAAATGCAGGAAGGCAAGGTCCTACCCGCAGCGCAAGTCAACCGGGACCTGCTGCGGTCAATACTGGAAACGCCGCGCTGGTACTGGCCGGTGGTGTCGTTGCTTGGGTTGGTGGTATTGGCAGCCAGCATCACCGTCGGCGTGATGATTGACCGTGGATTGGGTATCACCGGCCTGAACTACAAGGTGGCATGGGGCTTCTTCATCACCAACTTCGTGTTCTGGATCGGTATCAGCCACGCCGGCGTGATGCTTTCCGCCATTCTGCGCTTGGCCAAGGCCGAATGGCGGCGGCCGGCGACGCGGGCCGCCGAAGTGCTGACCATCTTCTCGCTGATGACGGCGATGATCATGCCGATCATCCACACCGGCCGGCCCTGGCGCATCCTGTACTGGGCGTTCCCCTACGACTTCGCGCGGGGCGTTTGGCCCAACATCCGCACACCGCTGGTGTGGGACCCGTCCGCGATTTTGACCTATCTCACCTCCTCCACTCTGTTCGTATTGATCGCGCTGGTGCCGGACTTCGCAGTGCTGCGAGACCGGACCACCGGCTGGCCGAAGATGGTGTACACGATGCTGGCAATGGGCTGGGAAGGCAACCCGCGGCAGTGGAAGCTGCAGATCATCGCGGGCGTGCTGCTTTCGGCGCTAATCCTGCCGGTGTTCGTGTCCGTGCACTCCATCGTGTCCTGGGACTTCGGCATGGCGGTGGCGATCAAGTCGTGGCACAGCACGGTGTTCGCGCCCTACTTCGTGGTGGGCGCGGTCCACTCCGGCGTGTCCGCGGTGGTGTTCGCCATGATCCTGCTGCGGTGGGCCTACGGCTGGCAGGACTACATCCGGCACGAGCACATCGACGCGCTGGGCCGTTTGCTCATCGTCGTCGCCACCGGGTGGTTCTACTTCCTGGTGATGGAGATCATCTTCGGTATCTACGGCCTCGAAGGGGACGAATTGGCGGTACGCGCTTTGCAGTTCCTGCCGGGGCACCACGGTGTGGCGTACAACATCTGGATGATTATTTTCGTCGGCATTACCTACTTCCTGCCGGTCATCCTGTGGCTCCCAAAGGCATGGCGTCGCAACCTTTGGATAATGTCGGCGGCCTGTATTTCGGTGAACGTGGGTATGTGGCTGGAACGTTATCTGCTGTTCGTGCCCGGCCAGGCCAACAAGCAATTCCAGAGCTTCACGTGGAACGACTATCTGCCGCAGCCGGCGGAGGCGCTGATCGTGGGCGCGACGTTCGCCTTCGTATCGATGCTGATGCTGCTGTTCAGCAGGGTGTTCCCGCTGATGCCCCTGTACGACATCAAGGAAGGGGGCATTCTCAAGACGGAAATGCAGATCGGGCGCCGGACGGTGCCGGCCACCTTCAGAGAGGACTAGCAACAGGGACGGGATCGGCACGCTCCGCTCGCAATGGCGAAAAGTTGCGCGGCCGGCAGCAATCAAAACTAGGTTTGTGACCATGGCAAAGCAAGCAATATTGGGGCTGTTCCAGGACGGCGAGTCCGCCGCCACCGCCGGCGACGCGCTCAAGTCCGCCGGGATACCCGACACCGACTACGACTTCCTGACCGACGCGCCGTATCCTGAAGGATCCCTGGGCGAGCGGGAAGAGCCGCACCGGCTGTATTTGTACCCGTTCATCGGCGCGCTGTTGGGGTTGACTTCAGGCATCATGATCACGGCGATGACCCAGGTGGCCTACCCCCTGGTTACCGGCGGAAAGCCGGTGCTGTCGCTACCGCCGATGGCAATCGTTTGCTACGAGGGTACGATGCTGGGGGCGATCCTGTTCACGGTCATCGGCATCATCTTTGAGTCTCGGTTGCCCAAGTTCCAGTTGGGAATTTACGACAACCGCATTACGCAAGGTCTGCTGGGTTTGCGCGTGAACGCCGAGGCAGAGCAGAGCCGGGACGTGGTGCAAATAATGAACGCAGCGGGCGCCGTAGACGTCAAGACGGACGAGTAGGAAGGGCCGGATTTATCGCCATGGCAACGCAAGCAATTCTGGGATTGTTCGAGGACGCGAACGCCGCCGCCGACGCTGGCGACGCGCTGAAGTCGGCTGGCGTCGCGGAATCGGATTACCACTTCCTGACCGACGTGCCCTACCCTGAGGGCGCCTTCGGCGAACGAATGGAAAAACACCGCCTTTTCTGGTGGCCGCTGGTGGGCGGCGCGGTGGGCATCATCGTGGCGCTGATCGTCACCGGAATGACGCCGCTCGCGGTTCCCATGACCACCGGGGACAAACCGATACTGGCATTGCCGCCGCTGGCCGTCATCTGCTACACCGGCGCGATACTGGGAGCGATCCTGTTCGCCGTGATTGGTTTGGCGTTGGCATTGCGCCCCAACTTCCGAAACGGCCTTTCGGATGACCGCATCAGCCGGGGCATGATCGGCGTGCTGGTCAACGCGGGCGCGGAACAGGGTCCCCGAGTTACGGAAATTCTGAGCGAGGCCGGCGCGGTGGACGTTACGTCGGGCCGCGCCTAGCTTCAGGCGGCCATTGTCGCAATCCCCAATGCCGAAAGTTGCAATGAGAGCTTTGATGACACGGATAAATCTGATGTGCGGCCGGATGCTGCCGCTGGCCGGACTGGCCTTGGTCGCGGGTCTGTTGGCGGTGGGCTGTTCGCAGGGTTCGTATCCGCTGGATATTTTCTACGAGATGCACTACCAGCCGGCGTACAAGGCCCACGAACCGCCCCGGCTGAGCGTGCCCGCGTCAGCCGTGCCGTGGTATGGCTCGGTCCCGCCGCAGCCCACGTCCTTCGCCGGGTCCGGCAAGCACATCTTTGAGACCAACTGCGTCATGTGCCACGGCGCGGAGGGTATGGGCAACGGCCCGGTGCTGGCCCGGATGCTGGTGGACTACGGCTACCAGACGATTGACCTGCCGATCCAGAACCCCAACCTCACGTCCGAAGCGGCCAAAAGCCTGGATCGGGACGGCCTGCGGGGCGTTATAACGGGTGGCGTGACGGTTATGCCCAATTTCTCCAAGCTGCTAACGGAAGACCAGATCGAGCTGGTGCTGGACTACGTGGAAGGCTGCATCCAGGATGGAAACGCGGCGGCGTGCCAGTAGCGCTGGCGCACTTCGCCTGAGAAGCGTCGCTTTGCCGTGTTACCATTGTTACTGCAATCACTTCTGTCGAGGAGGCGCGGCAATGATAGATCAAACGGATACCATAACGGTCACAGTTGATTCCGAAGTAGCCGAAAAATATCGTTCGGCGTCGGACATGGACCGTCGCAGGATGGATTTGTTAGTTAATCTACACCTGCGCGATTTGATGGGGCCTCGGAGGCCGCTGGAAGAGATAATGCAGGAACTGAGCCGCGAAGCTCAGGAGCGTGGACTGACGCCGGAAATCCTCCAGTCCATATTGGATGAATGACCGCTGGGTACCTCGGTGCGTATTCGACACGAACACCGTCGTTAGTGCCGTGTTGAACGCCAACTCCGTGCCGGGGCGGGCTCTGACACACAGTCTGGATTTTTGCACGCTCCTGATGTCCGACGCAGTAGCTGCAGAATTGCGAAATGTGCTCCGCAGGACACATTTCGACCGCTACACCACACGAGCCAGACGTGAAGAGTTTCTGCGGAGTTTGATACTTCGCGCTGAACCGGTAGAGATCACTGAGACGGTGCGCGCCTGTCGCGACCCGGAGGACGACAAGATCCTGGAGTTGGCGATCAACGGCGATGCCGACTACATCGTAACCGGGGATAGCGACCTTTTGGTGATGAACCCATTTCGCGGCATAGCGGTTATTCAGCCCGCTGAATTCTTGACGGTTGTCGGTTCCGAAAATCTGGAACCCTGATCGTCTCCACTGGCAGGTTCAGGCGTGCGCCAATTCCGCTGGCAGGGCAGTATTTTCCCGACGCTCATTAGAATCTGCGCTGCGGTGGTCGTTGCCATTTGCACGGCCGCGCTATTCCACGGCATCGCTTTGGCCCAATCCGGGGACGCCAACGGGTCGTATGACGAGGCGGAGGCACAGGCCATTGACCGGATGCTGATGTGCCCGGTGTGTCCGGCGCAGACCATCGACCAGACCGAGGTGCCGTTGGCCAAGCAGATGCGCGCTCAGGTGCGGGAATTGCTGGCGTCAGGCGCGACCCGCGAGGAAGTGTTGGCCTGGTTCGCTGCGCCGGAGCGGTACGGGCTTAGCGTACTGGCCGAACCGCCGCGCTCCGGTTTCTACCTGATCGCATGGTTAGTGCCGGGCGTGGTGGTCATCGCCGGCCTGGCTGGCGGTCTGCTCACCCTGCGGGCGATGCGACGGCGGTCTGGCGTTGGGGACGGTGAGGTTCCGACGGGCGAAACAAATGAATTGCAACCTTACCTGGCCGCGGTGGACCGAGATTTGGCGCTAGATACGGACACGGAACGGGCCGATGGCTGATCTCGGGGCGGCCTGCCTTTGGATGGGGTTGGCGCTGGCGGCGTACTCTTTTTTCGCGTCAGTTGGCGGACAGCTGCGGGGCGCGCCAGCGCTGGTGGACAGCGGGCGCAAAGCATCCTACGTGCTGGTGGTGGTGCTGCTGGTGGCCACGCTGTCGCTGGTGCAGTCGTTCATTACCCGAGACTTCTCGCTGAAGTACGTGGCGGAGCACAGCAACCTGGCGATGCCCAACATCTACACTTGGGTGGCCTTCTACGCGGGCAACGAAGGGTCGCTGCTGTACATCGCCTTCGCCTTGTCGGTGATGGCGGCGGTGGCAATCTGGCTGGCGCCGGCGTCCACGAGGCCCACGCTGGCGTGGACCACGGCCATCCTGATGCTGATTGAGTTGTTCTTCCTGGCAGTGATGGGGTTCATGGCGAACCCCTTCGCCAAGCTGCCCTTCCCGGTTCCCGACGGGCAGGGCATCAACCCGCTGCTGACCCACTTCGGGATGTTCTTCCACCCGCCGGCGCTGATGGCCGGGCTGGTGGGCATCAGCATCCCGATGGCGTTCTCGCTGGGCAGTTTGATCGGTGGCAAGGGCGGCGACGAGTGGATTGACGCCGGGCGGGCCTGGGGCGTGGGCATCTGGGCGCTGCTGGCGGCGGGCCTGCTGCTGGGTTCATGGTGGGCGTACACGATATTGGGCTGGGGCGGATTCTGGTTCTGGGACCCGGTGGAGAATGCGGCGTTCATGCCGTGGATCGCGCTGACGGCCTTCGTCCACTCCATCATGGTGCAGAAGCGACGGGGGATGTTCCGGATGTGGAACATCGTGCTGATCGACGTGGCCTTCGGACTGGCGCTGTACGGGATGTTCATGAACCGGGGCGGGCCGGTGCCGTCGGTGCATTCCTTTGGAGCGTCCACGCTGGGGTGGGTGTTCCTGCTGTTCCTGGCCGTCGGGGTGGTGGTTCCGCTGGCGATCTTCTTCTGGCGATACGACCGGATGCAAAGCGCGCAGCGACTGGACTCCATGCTGTCGCGTGAGGCGGCGTTCCTGGTGAACAACCTGCTGCTGCTGGGTATCGCCTTCGCCACGCTGTGGGGGACGGTATATCCGCTGCTGTCGCGGCTGTTCGCCGAGCAGGAAATCACGGTGGCGCGGCCCTTCTACGACCAGGTGAACGGGCCGTTGATGCTGGCGCTGGTGCTGCTGATGGGTGTCGGGCCGCTGCTGCCCTGGCGTCGCGCCAACCTGCAATCGCTACAGCGGGCGTTGTTGATACCGGGGGCGGCGGCAATCGGGATGGCAGCGCTATTGCTGGCCGTAGGGATAAGGCAGCCCTACGCGGTCATCGGCTTCGGACTGTGCGCGCTGGTGTTAGTCAGCATCCTGGCCGAGTGGGTGCGGGGAACCTTGGCGCGGCGGCGTAGCGTGGGCGATAACCCGGCCGTCGGTTTCGCGCGGCTGATCCTGGCGAACCGGCCCCGCTACGGCGGTTACGTCGTGCACCTGGCGGTGGTGATGGTGGCGCTGGGCGTGGTCGGCCAGTCGTTCTACGGAGTGCAACGAGACGTTGCCCTGATGCCGGGGGAGTCGGTGACGGTGGGCAATTACACGTTGGAGTACGTGGACACCACCGCACTGGCTTATGCCGACCGCACCGAGTTTCGGACCACCGTTGAGGTGTACCGGGACGGCGAGCTTCTGGAAGTGATGCAACCACAGCGGACGTTCCATCCGGACTTCAACATGGCATCGACGCGGGCGGCGATCCGCTCCACGCCGGTGGAGGACTTTTACGTAGTGCCCAGCGAGAATCGTGAGGACGGCGCCGTTGGGTTCCGCATACTGGTGAATCCGCTGGTATGGTGGATGTGGGTGGCCGGGCCGGTGATGATATTCGGCACGGTGATCGCGCTGTGGCCGGCTCGTGCGCCGGTGCGTCGCCCGGTGGCCGTCGTGTCGCCGGCGGCTGGCGCGGCTGACTAGCGAGCCCGTCGGGAGTTTATGCCGTGCAACTGGGGCTGGCGATTGCCGTTGCGCTGCTTATCATTGGGGTGGTGGCTTGGCCGTTGATATTTGGCCGGGGGCGGGTCCGCGAGGATGTCGGAGCGGCAGATAACCCGGCGCCGGCGGACGTCAGCGCGCTGGAGGACGTGTACGAGGCGATACGGACGCTACAAATGGAGCACAGCCTGGGTCGGATCAGCGATGCTGACTATCGAGATCAGCTGGACGAATACCGGCGGCAGGCAGCGCTGATCCTGAGGGATATGGACCAAGAACGGGATGTATAACCGGCTGATAATACGAACCACGTTCGTCTTGGCGACAGTCGCGTTGTTGGTCATCGCTCCCGTAGCGTTGCACGCGCAGGGGTCCGATACGATTGAAGTTTCTGGCAAGTTGGTGAACGGGACGGCTGGCGGTGGGGTTCCAGGCGGGGTCGCGGTGTTGCTGCACCGATTCGGGGCGGAAGCCGGGTCGGTTGATACCTTCGAGACCATTACGGACGGCGACGGCGCATTCCGGTTTGACGGCGTGCCAGCTTTGGCTGAGGGGGATAGCGCGGCGCTGGCGGCAGACTACGGAGAGACCCGTTACACCGAGGTGTTATCGCCGGCAGCATTGTCGGGGCCGCTGACGCTGACGGTGTACGAATTTACCCGCGACGTGGGTGTGGTGGCAACCACGGAGCAGTCCATCATAGTGGCCGGGATTGACGCCGCCACCCGGCGCATGGCCGCTGTCCAGCTGTTCACGCTGGAAAACCGCAGCGACACGACGCTGGTGCCCGACCTCTCGGCTCCGCCGATGATTGGACAGTTCAGCTTTCTCCGGTTCTCGTTGCCGGCCGGGGCGACGGATCTGGACGTGTCCACCGACCTGGTGGGGGGCGAAGTGATACCCGTCGGCACAGGATTTGCCATCACCGCGCCGGTGCAGCCGGGGCGACATCAGGTCAGCTTCACTTTCACGGTTCCCTACGAGGGCGATGAGCTGACGTGGCGGGATAATACCCTGCAAGGGGCGGAGAGGTTCAGCCTGCTCATCCCCGAAGAGTTCGGCGACATTGGCGTTGGCGGGCTGGCTCCTAACGAAACCATAACGGTGGGCGCGGTGGCGTATCGGGTCTGGAGCGCAGAGAACCTGGCGCCCGGAGCGGGAGTCAATCTGACGCTGTCGGGCCTGCCGGAACCATCGTGGCTAACCAGCTTGGGCAACCCGCTGTCGGAAGTAAGGTTCTGGTACGGCGCGATACCAGTTCTGGTAGGTATTGCGTTGGCGGCCCTGCTGGCTTGGGGAATCTGGCGGCGGCCAGCGGGAAGCGTGGACTGATGTCTCGACGCGGCTGGATTATGCTGGGGACAGCGGTGGCGCTGGTCCCGCTGTTCGCCCTGCTGGCCTGGGCAGCGCTACAACAGCGAGGGCAGCCGGCGGGCGCCGGCATCAACGCTCAGTTCGGTGAAGTAACGGTAGATGCCACGGCGGCGGCGGACTTCATGCTAGAAACGTACAATGGCGAAACGCTGCGCCTGTCGGATCTCGCCGGCAAGGTTGTCATGGTGGACTTCTGGGCGTCCTGGTGCGCGCCGTGCCGTCAGGAAGCGACGATGCTGAACCGTATCTATTCGGGATACGACGGTCCGCAGGTGGAATTCGTGGGGGTCAACATTTGGGATACGCCCGATGCGGCAGAGGTGTTCCTCGTGGAATTTGGAGTTGCCTACCCCACCGGGCTGGATGCCGGCGGCGGCATCGCGATCAACTACGGGGTGCGAGGGATACCGGAGAAGTTCTTCATCGACGCCAACGGGGTCATCCGGCACAAGTACGTCGGGCCGATGCCCGAGGAGGTCCTGAGGGCCACGCTGGACGGACTGCTGGCGGAAGTCGCTGCCCACGGAGGTTAGACCCCTCCTGGCAAGTCGGGCCGGGTGTTACAATTCCCGCCATTGGAGATTCAGGAACCATGACCACGTTGGGCTCTGACACAGATACTCATCCGTCGCCGGTCGCGCTGGCGATGGATTGGGGCGGCACCTGGGCGCGGGCCGCGGTGATTGACCGGCAGGGGATTATCCTGTGGCAGGAGCGCGTCGCCAACCGACCCGGCGCGCCGCAGGAGCAACTGGTAGCGGCCGCGGGCGATGTTCTGCTAACCGCGAGAGAGTGGGCCGGACGCCGGCCAATTGCCGGCGCCGGCATCGCGCTGGCCGGTTCGATAGACGCCGCGAGCAGTATGCTGCTGTCCTCGCCCAACCTGCCGGCCCTGAACGGTGTGTCGCTACCGACTCTATGGGAACCGGTGCTGGACGTGCCGGTTTGGGTAGGCAACGACGCCAACCTGGCGGCGTTGGGCGAATACTACTACGGGGCGGGTCGCCCGATAAAGCCCGAAGACACGGCATCTCGCACACTGGTGTTCATCACCTTCAGCACCGGCGTCGGAGCGGGCATCGTTGACCGGGGAACGGTTTTCACCGGAGCGGTGGGAGCCGCCGGCGAGGTGGGGCACATGACCATTGATAGTCGCGCCGACGCGCCGCCGTGCGCCTGCGGCAACAGCGGATGTCTGGAGGCATTGGCGTCGGGCACGGCCATCGGACGGGCAGCGCAGGCTCGAATGGGCGACGCCACTCCCGGATCGCCGCTGCAACTGGCCTACGAATCCGACGCCACGCTGGACGGCGCGGCAGTGTTTGCGGCGGCGGCACAGGGCGATCCGGTGGCGCTTGAGGTTATTGAGGCCGCAGTGGGCGCTATAATCGTCGGCCTGGGCAACGTGTTGAATATCTTCAACCCCGACGTGGTCGTGATGGGTGGCGGTGTGACGCAGGGTCTCCTTGACCTGAACCTGCTGGGCCATATCGAGGAAGGGGCGCGGAGACGGGCGATGAGTTCAGGCCACCGCGCCTTTCGGCTGGCGCCGGCCACCTTCGGCGACAGCCAAGGCATGGTGGGGGCGGCCAGCCTGGTGTGGGCAGAGACGGGGGAGCGTTAGCCCGTATCGCCACGGAGCCGGCGCAGTTCGGCTTCCAGTTCGGCGGCGCGGGCTTCGGCGGCAACGCGGGCGGTTTGTTCGTCGGCAAGCGTGGCTTCGGCGGCAACGCGGGCCGCTCTTTCGGTCGCCAGTTCCGCTCTGGTTTCGCCAAGATCGCGCAGCCACTCGCCCGTGGCCGGGTCATAGAACCGCAGATCCTCGTTTTCCCACACCAGGTCAAGCTGCAACGTGGGGCTGTGTCCACGCGGTCGGCCCTCACCGTCTGGGGCAACGGGCAACCGTTGGTACTGGCCGTCCACCAACTGCTCACCCACCAGCGGTTCGCCGTAAAACTCGCTGTCCGGCGTGGGGTCGTAACGCCAGTATTCGCCGATGCCGATGATGGCGTATAATTCGCGCTTGGCGTTGAGGTCGCGGTCGGCGGTGCTTTCGGACCCGATTTCCAGCGCGAAGTCCGGCGGCTTGCCCACGGCCCAGATCCGGTAGGCGTCGTGGCGCTCGAGCACGCTGATGTCCACGTCGAAGGCGACGTGGCAGTCGGGTGCGATGCGACGTTGGATGTTGCCCTCATCGTAGTAGATGAAGGTGTTGCCGCTGACTTCCGTGTTGGGTTGGTCAGCGTAGTAGGCCCTCAAGGTACTGACGGTTCGGACAAATTGACGTTCTTGGGTACGTGGGTCGGGCAAGGGCACACCGTCCGATGCGGGGTAGCAAACGCCGTTTTCGTAAAGGTGGGGAGCCTCCGCCTCTGAGGGCGGATCGATCAGGGGCCCGTCAACCGCGGCAGGGTAGTACACGCCGTTCTCGTAGAGGTGCGGCGCCTCGGTGGTGGAGGGTTGCCAGACCCCGGGCGGGTCGGGCATGGGCCTGGGTTTGGCGGGTTTGGCGGTCATGGCAGTCCTCGCTGACGGTATCGTCCTTGCCCAATCTACACGATGTAGCGGCCGCCGACCACGTTCATGCGGTCGCCGGTGATGTAGGAGGACTCGTCGCTGGCGTAGAAGAGGCAGGCGTTGGCGATGTCCTGCACCGTTCCCTGGCGGCCCAGGGGTATGGACTTGACATGTTCGTCGGAGCCGCGGGGGACGTCCTGAAACTCGGGGTACCACTCGGGATGAGCGCGGGAGGTGTCGGTAGAGCCGGGGTTGACCAGGTTGGCTCGCACGCCGTACTGGGCGCACTCGGCGGCGACAGCGCGGATGAGTCCCAGAAGGCCGGTTTTGGCGGTGGTGACGATCGCCGTATCGGGGCGTCCGGTGATGGCCGACTGCCCGCCCATGGCGATAATGCTGCCGGACCGCTTTTCAATCATGCCGGGCAGGACGGCCTTGATCATGTAGAACGCGGAATGAAGGTTGGTTCCCATGACTTCCTGCCACTCCTGTACCGACACTTCCAGGATGGGCTTATGAGGACGGACGGCCACGTTGCTGACCAGAACATCCACGGCGCCGAGGGCATCGATGCCTTCTGCGACCATATCGGCGACCCGGTCGGGGTCGGCAACGTCGCCGATGACGGTGTGGGTCTGAGCGCCCAATTCGCGGCACTGGGCGGCCACCGTCTCCAGTTCTTCGGCCGACTGGCGGGTGTTGAGGATCAGGTTGGCGCCTTCGCGGGCGAAGGTGCGGGCGACCTCAGCGCCAATGTTACGGCTGGCGCCGGTGATGAGAGCGGTTTTGTTTTGCAGACGCATTTGTTTTCCTCAGCGTGTTCACATAGCTTGTTATCTTCTTCGCCACACCCACCTGATCAACCCAATGACGGCGCCTGGCACCGTGATGAGCGCCGCCATTACATACAGAACGTCAAGGGGATCCCTATCGAGGTGCGCGAATATTACCACCAAAGCGGCTATCCCCAACGTTGCCACTACTAAACTAACTGTTACCAGTATCGCTTTCGCGGCTACCGAAAGGAGTCCCATCGGTCATGCGCGAAAATCGGTCGTCAATACCAAAACGATACCAGACACCGCTCCGGCAATCCCCGAGAGCCCGGCCACCGAACCTCCGAGTACCGTGGTAAACGGTTCCCAGTTGGGCATGACGAATTCGCCCGTCAGCACCACTACCATGCCAACGAAGAACACTACCATCGACAAAATGAAAATCTTGTCCCACATGGTTATGTGTCTCCCACTGAATAGTGAAGCCTTGATCTTAAGCGTTAAACGGCCCGGAGTGAACATTTCACTCCGGGCCGTTGTCAGATGGTGTTCAAAAAGCTCAGTAAGGCCCGTAACCAGGCACGTTGATGCAGGCGGCGATGTGGTCAGGCATAACTTCCCGGGCTTCGGGGTTGACGCGGCTGCAGTCCTCGGTCACGATGGGACAGCGGGGGTGGAACACGCAGCCGCTGGGCGGGTTCAGCGGGCTGGGCACCTCGCCGGTCAGGATGATCCGTTCGCGCTGCGCGTCCAGCACCGGGTCGGGGATGGGCACCGCCGACAACAGGGCGCGGGTGTAGGGATGCTGGGGGTTTTCGTAGATGGCGTTCCGGTCCGCAATCTCGACGATCTTCCCCAGATACATCACCGCCACGCGGTCGCTAATGTGGCGCACCACGGACAGGTCGTGGGCGATGAAGAGGTAGGTCAGGTTGTAGCGTTCCTGCAGGTCTTCCAGCAGGTTGATGATCTGGGCCTGAATTGACACGTCCAAGGCTGACACCGGCTCGTCACACACGATGAAAGCGGGGTCCACGGACAGGGCGCGGGCCACGCCGATGCGCTGACGCTGTCCGCCGCTGAACTCGTGGGGGAAACGGTCGGCCATGTAGGGGTTTAGCCCCACGTTGTTGAGCAGTTCGGCCACCCGCTCGCGGTACTCGCGGCGGTTGTTGACCAGCCCATGCACGGCCAGCGGCTCGCCGATGATGTTGCCGGCAGTCATGCGGGGGTTCAGCGAGCTGTAGGGGTCCTGAAAGATAATCTGCATCTGGCGGCGCATGGCGCGCATCTGATTGGTACGCGCCTGGGCAACGTCAACACCGTCGAACCAGATTTCGCCGTCGGTGGGGTGATACAAACGCAGGATGCAGCGTCCGGTGGTGGTCTTGCCGCAGCCCGACTCGCCCACCAGTCCGAGGGTTTCGCCGCGACGCACGGTGAAGTTCACGTCGTCCACGGCCTTGATGTAGGCCACTGCCCGCTGGAACACAATCCCCGAAGTCACCGGGAAATACATCTTCAGGCCGTGAACGTTCAACAGCGTATTGTCCGCCCCGGACGCGGTGGCGGCGGTTTGGGGCATCTCAGCAGTCGTCATTTTCTAACTCCCTTTCCCTCAAGAACAAGAATGAGGTTGCCGCGTCGCCGCGCTTTCCGCAAAGACGAAGGCAAAGTCCCGGAGTCCAGCGGCGGCGGTTGCGCTAGCCGGCGGTTCCCATGGCGTAGCTCAGGGCCTCGGGGCCGAGTACGTCGGTGCGCCAGCAGGCGGAGACGTGAGGCTCGCCGGAGCCGTTGTTGTCGATGGGCATCAGGGGCGGCGCTTCGGTGGCGCACTTGTCAATGGCGAAACGGCAACGGGCGCGGAAGGAGCATCCGCCGGGCAGGTTCACCAGGTCGGGGGGCTGGCCTTCGATGGGTACCAGCTTGGCGGCGTTGCCCTCCCCGTCGGTGAGGCGCTGGTCAAGCCGGGGCACGGAGTCCAGCAGGCCGACGGTGTAGGGGTGGCGCGGATTGGTGTAGATATCGAAGGCGGAGCCGCGCTCGATGATTTTACCGGCATACATCACGTTGACGCGGTCGGCGTAGCGGGCGACCACGCCCAAGTTGTGGGTGATGATGATGAGGGCCACGCCCAAGTCCTGGGTGAGGGATTTCATCAGCTCCAGGATCTGCGCCTGAATGGTCACGTCGAGGGCGGTGGTGGGCTCGTCGGCGATGATGAGGCGAGGATTGCAGCTGAGGGCCATGGCGATCATGA
Source organism: Dehalococcoidia bacterium (assembly GCA_965197635.1). Classification (GTDB taxonomy): domain Bacteria; phylum Chloroflexota; class Dehalococcoidia; order Lucifugimonadales; family UBA3495; genus Bin87. The sequence goes on along the minus strand of CBDANN010000005.1, from coordinate 165,634 downwards.
CGCGCTGGCGCATTCCTCCGCTGAACTGGTGGGGGTACTGGCGGATCCGGCGATCGGGGTCGGGGATACCCACGCGAGCCAGCAGGTCAACCGCGTCGCGACGAGCCTCGTCGCGGGACTTGCCCATATGTAACTGGATGGTTTCGGTGAGCTGGCGATCCAGGGTCAGCACCGGGTTGAGCGACGTCATCGGCTCCTGGAAGACCATGGCCATCTTGGCGCCGCGGATGCGACGCATATCGTCCATGTCGATCTGGAGGATGTCCTCGCCATCGAAAAGGACCTCGCCGCCGACGGTTTTGCCGGGAGGATCCGGGATGAGGCGCATCAGGGACAGGGCGCTGACGCTCTTGCCGCAACCGCTTTCCCCGACCAGGCCCAGGGTTTCGCCGGCCATAACCTCATAGGTGACGTCGTCAACGGCTTTGACGACGCCTTCGTAGGTAAAGAAATAAGTTTGCAGGTTTTTTACTTCGAGCAGCGGCTGCGATACCACGGCAACGCTCCTTATCCGGTTGAGATTCGCGCCGGATCGACGCCGACGCGAAAGCGGCTAGATTGCAACTCGGACGGTTTGATGGGTTGATGGTTAGCTTGATACGAAAGGCCAGTAACCGGAAATTGGTCAATTGAGTCAAATTACCATACGCCGGGTAGGGCTGCAAGCGCAGTGGCCGGCCTGGTAGCGTGCCGTTTTAGGTGGTTTGGTTTATCAGTCCTCGATTTTGGAGGAGCGCCAACAGGTTGTGTGGCGACCATACTGTGCCCATTCTTTCTTGCCGCCGGTACTCCCGGTTCTGTCGTTCCAACCGAGATGCGGTTTTGAACTTTCCCGGTCCGGTCTCCAAATGCCGCAGGCCGGCTCCCAGGGCTTTCCGACACCAGTACATCGCCCGTCCTTCCGTCAACGCTGCTATTCTTACCCCGTGGCGTTGCGCCTCCGCCATAGTCTCGGCCGCCAGCGGTTGCCGCGCTTCGGGCCAGCCTTCCCGACCCAGGTTCCGCCGATATTCCCTCAGCAGATGAAAGTGGTCAAGCTGGTGGGGCGCCTCGCGTCCGTAAACCAGAGCAATGCCCGCCGCAATGGCCTAATCCCCGTCGCTCACCAAATGTAGCGGCTCCCTTGCACCCCGCTGCCAGGCTTAATCAATCACCTCTTCCCATCCGGCAAAAGACCCCAACGCCACACCCCTTTCGTCCTGCACCCACCGACTTGCTGCCTTGCTTCAGGAACCCAGTCTCATCAACTACCAGCACCGCCTCCGGGTCTCCCAGATGCTCCGCCACGTACTCCCGCAAGTCGTCCCGCACTCCGGCGGCGTCCCAACGATACGTCGCCAGCAAACGCTGCACCCCGTCGGGCGTGGTATCCCCAGCATACTCCGCCAACTGCCACCCATTCTTGCGTTCCACCGACCCCAGCAGCCCCTTCAGGTAAGCTAAAACTCTTTGCCGAGGCTCACGGCGACCAAAGCGGCCCGCGATACGCCGGTGCAACGCCTGGAGACCCTCCACCCAATCCAGCACATCGCCCTGCTCCAGTACGATTTGATCCATAACCAACCCCTCCCCTCGCGTCAACGGTCATGGACTCAACCTATCGCATAATCTGCGGCTGTAATACTAAGCCCCAATCCACCGAGGAGATGAGTGTGTCGGCGTGCTGAAGGGATGAGAAAGTGCTCCCGGCTTCGGGGATAATGGTTTTTGAGAACGAAAACCACCCTGAAACGAGGAGCACCCAACGGATGCTACCACCTGAGCGCCCCGACCGCATCCACGTTGCCTTCGACGATCACCGACTGGTGGCCAATGCGGGGCTGCTTTTGCCCATCACCCTGGCCCATCATCTGGGGCTGGGAGAGCTGGTGGACCGCCACGTTGACCTGGGAAATGCGCCAGGTCGTGCCAACGCGGGAGACAAGGTGCTGACGCTGGTGGCATCGGCGTTGGCCGGCGGGGACTGCATTGACGACGCCGACGCGCTGCGCGCTGGCGAGACCGAGCAGGTGCTGGGCTGTACGGTGAAGGCGCCATCCACGCTGGGCACGTTTCTGCGGAGTTTCCGGTGGGGCCACGCGCGGCAGCTGGATCGGGTGAGCCGGGAGGCGCTGGCCCGAGCCTGGGCGGCTGGGGCCGGACCGGGCGATGATCCGCTGACCATTGATCTGGACTCTACCGTCTGTGAGACCTATGGTCTGGGCAAGGAGGGCGCGCGCCATCACGGCTACACCGGCCAGCGGGGCTATCACCCGCTCCTGGCCGTGGCCGAGGGTACCGGCGAGGTGCTGATGTGTCGATTGCGAAAGGGTCGGGCCAACACCGCCCGCGGCGCCGCCAACTTCCTGCGCGAGACGGTGAGCCGAGTGCGCTACGCCGGAGCCACCGGACCACTCACCGTGCGGGCGGACAGCGGCTTCTACACCCACGACATGGTGGCCGCCTGTCGCGACCAGAAGGTACGCTACTCCATCACCGTACGCCAGCACCCGAGCCTGCGGAACATCATCGAGGCCATACCTGAAGATGACTGGACGCCCATATCCTATTGGATGGATGGCGGCGCCGATGTGGCCGAAACCAGCTACACTCCCTTTGCCAGTGAGCCCGACGCGGTACCGGTGCGGCTCATCGTCCGACGGGTGAAACCCACGCCCGGCTCGCAACTGGCCCTGTTCGCCACCTACAGCTATCACGCTTTCATCACCGATAGAGAAGGCGACACCCTGTATCTGGAAGCTGACCATCGCCGCCACGCCGAGATCGAGAACGCCATCCGCGACCTCAAATACGGCGTGGGGCTCAACCACCTGCCATCGGGACGTTTTCCCGCCAACGCCGCCTGGCTGGCGGTGCAAGTCATGGCCCACAACCTGGCCCGCTGGACCACGCGCATCGGCCTGGGCGAGCCGGTGACCACCACCAAGACCCTCCGACGACGCTTCTTCTCTCTCGCCGGACGCATCACCCGCAAAGCCCGTCGCATCACCCTGCATCTGCCACAGGATTGGCCTTGGCGAAACCAATTCAGCAGCGCCCTGGCCAGACTGCGCGCCCTGCCACTCCCATCCTGACGCCGCCCTCGGCCTTTCACCTGTCTACGATGACGCACCACGCCTGGCCCAACCGCGCCAGGCTGGGCTCCGGACGGTCTCCGCCATCGGTCTGCGCTGAAAATCACTGCCAATGCCGCTACCACGGGTCATCAACATCCCCTTGGCACGGCATCCACGCCCCACATCGTCCATTTCATCGGCATCAGGTCCTCGCCATCCCGTTCCCTGACCCCTCATCTCTCTCAAATGCCGCACCGCCCTATCCCATCGGTGGATTCGGGCTAAGCAATAGACGCCGGACCCGTTTGTCCTTGGTCGTTTCCCATCCAACGGTTTGTCGGCAATAGCCATCGCCCCGGTGATCTCTTTTGAACGAAAAAAGCAGTAGCGCGGCTGCGCTTGACGTTCTGGGTCGATCCCCTGTCCACACTACCCACGTAGTCGCGCTGGTACAGCCATTGGAGATGGTGGTCGATGCTGGCCTTGCTAACCCCCGCAGCCTCATGCCTGACCCCCAAATCTGGCACACCGCCGCACGGCATCTCCGGAGAAGGAGCAGAATGTCCTGCTGCTCGGGGGTAAACGTATAGACTGCCCATTTCTACACTCATGCATATGACGCCTCCGTCTCATCACTTACTCGGGTTCCCGTCCGTGTCGAGTCCCGAAAATCCCGTCGCCGGCGGCCGACTGTCGATCCATTCGATGATGTCAGTAGCTCGCCATCCAACACTCTGTACGCCGATACGAACGGGTGGTAGAAATTGCTCCTGTGCGACCATTTCGTACAGTGCGTAGCGTGAGATCCCACACCGATACAGAACCTCAGGCAATCGCAGAAGACGATAATCGTCGGTCTGAGCCGAATTTTGTCGTTTTCCCTTGTGACCGTTCATGGCGCGACGGCTTCCTCACAACGTTTGCTCCGGTGGTTCCTGTGTACCTTAGTGTACCGATGTCCGTGCATCTCGCTGCATCCGGCTCCACGCCGCGGATGTCTTCCCTACCTAAATCGCGAATTTCGCCGCCCGGGATACTCCTATTGACAAATGATCTCTCATTTGCCCACTGAGCCGAATCGTGCTCACAGCCCCCGGAGTTTTCGTCTCGCCGGAGAGAGTTGGGGGAGATTCCGCGCCCGGGGCAGTTGGAGGAAATTGCGCCTGATCAAGCCTGTATCCGGCTCCTGAATCAAGGGTAGAGTCCAAGGGGGTGGTGCATACGAACTGGGCGGCGATAACTGGGCGGCGATAAGATGGCCGCGGCGCCGTCCCCGTCGGAATAACTGCAAAACCGACGAAGGCTGGCGACAGTGGCCAAGAGCTGCTTGGACCTTTTGGAACTGCTACGCAAGCGCGGCCTGGAGGGCGACGAGCTCCCTCAGGATGCTGTAGGGGTCATCATCGACGCCCGGGTTCTGTCCAGGTCGGTGCCCAGCACAGTGAGCGCAGCCCGAATTGCGTTACCCGTCGCAGCGGCCATCGCGCTCGGTCCCGGGATACCCAAGTGGTTACCATGAATTTGCGCATCCCCAAGACCCGAGAGGGCAGCTACTTCCGCAGATTGCGGAACCCCGACGACGCTCGAAAAGGTTTCGCTGGCCGTGATCCAGCAGGTCCACGTGGTGGGGATGTCCACCCGGAGGGCGGATACCTGGTCAAGCTGCAAGGCCGTGACGGTATCGCGAAGATCCAGGTGATGCGCACGTGCCGGATGTTGACCAAGTATGGGGGAACTTCGGGCTGCCCTGGGACGTTCCCCTTACCCTTACGTGGGCTGTACACTCTGTTCCAGCTGGTGAGAAAGCACGGCTTCACCGTGAACATCAGCACGGAGGCGGCCCACCCGCGTCAACACCCAGTGCCAACCGGAAGTTCAGGGGCACGGACGTGGGAGCCGGTGACGACCGCGTCGCGCCGGTTTTGGTGCATGGCGTGCTCGTTGCCACGATTCAGCAGACGGACCGGTAATAATGCCCATACTGCCATTGACGGTGCGTAGATCGCAGCGCTTCCGGGTTCAAACAATCAGGGAATTGAACCTCAGACAAGACGGCCGTGAAGGCCGCCTGAGACGCCGGTTAGTTCAACGAAAGCTGCCTTCCGCTAAATCGAACCGGGACGGGGCTACGTCTTGGTCCGCAGTAATGGCTTCCGGCAGTAAAGCGGTCCCTTGCCGAGCCGTTCGATAGCGCAGGCTTCTTGCTCGGATATTTGCTCCGGTGGACCTTCGGGCGGTACGGCAAAATGGTATAGTCATCAACCGCCATAGATTGGCGGTCAAGCCGTCCGCGTGGTTCACTCAATCGCCACTGAATACCAAACAGTGGGGCAGTAGCAAGAAAAGGACGAATGCTACGTAAGCGATATGGGCGAACAACTCCCGCAAACCAGACGGATTCAGATACCCGGTATTTCCCTTTGTTTGTTTCCGTAAATAACGAAGTCTGCCCATTGGTCCATCAACCTGCGACGTTGTTCAAACAAATCGGTCCGGGCATATGCCTGTTCAGTGGACGTACCCAGGTTGTGCGCCAAGGCCGCTTCTTTCACCGCCCAACTGACCCCCGTGCATTCGATGCACCAATCTTTGAAACTGCTCCGGGATCCGTGTGCTACGGCCGGTATCTCGAGCCTCCGCAACATGGCTGTGAACACCATGTCGGACAACGGATTCCCGCGCAAGCCAGGGAACACCAATTCGGAGGACCCGTCGGCCAACTTTTCTGCCTCCCGCAGCACCTCAATCGACCTACTGGACAGCGGTACCTGGTGTTCTCGACGCGCTTTCATCCGCTCTGCCGGTACCGTCCATTTGCGTTCCCGCCAGTTGATTTCATCCCAGGTCGCAAGCCTGACTTCGCGGCTCCGCGCCGCCGTCAACACCAGAAACTCAAACGCCAACTCTGGTGATCGTGTCCGCCGTGGACCGCCTGACTTTTGCCAGTGCTGCTGGAACTTCGCGGTAGTCCAACGCCGGATGGTGGCGCTTGGTTCGTTGGACGTCTTCGGCAATACCTTGGTAATCGAACGAGCTGGCGGGATTGTCGGTCCGATAACCCTGTGCGACGACCCAATCAAAAACCGTTTCCATGCGCTGACGTACCCGACTTGCCGTCTCGGGCTTTTCCATCCATATCGGCGACAGGACGCTTAGCATGTCCGCGCTGGTGATTTCGGTAACCAGCTTGGACCCGATTTTGGGATATGCATATGTGGTGAGTGTGCTCGTCCATTGGGCGGCGTGTTTGGCGTTAGACCAGCTTGGCCGGCGCATTTTGATCACGATTTCCGACGCCACAGCGAATGTGGGAGTGGGCGGCCGTTGTCGAGCCGCCTTTTCCTCCCGTTTCTCAGCAATGGGGTCGCGGCCTTCCCGGATCATTGTCGCATTGCCCCAAGTGGCCTTACGGGCTGCGGCCAACGAGACCGACGGGTATGAACCGAGTCCTAAATTCCTTCTTAATTCCTTCTTTTGCCGTTGATGGTGACGCGTTGGAACCACCGTTTGGCCCCGGTTTCGTCAACCCGGAGATTCAGGCCGTTCCCGTCCGAATATGCGCCGACCTCTTTCACCGTCCGGACGAATGCTGCCGAAAGAGCGTCGCGCCTGCGCTTCGTGGTAGTCGTGGTGCGCTCCAGTATACCGTGCGTGTACCAATTGATATACCATGTTTACGTGGATTGGGTCGGATTTCACTGGACGCCACTGGACATAAAAGTGGCCGTTTCCTACTTAAATCAAGTATGAAACGGCCGGTGATCTGGGATATTTGCGATGTAAAATGGCGGAGAGGGCGGGATTCGAACCCGCGATGCACCAGAGGCGCATACCGGTTTTCGAGACCGGCGCCTTCAACCACTCGGCCACCTCTCCGCGATTGCGAACTGGTCGACTATTAGTGCCCTTTGCCAGTCGATTGGAGCGTGGAAGACGCAATTTCATTGTACCAGATCAACCCTGTTGCTTTCTGGGACCGGAGCAGGGAGGCTTGCGTGCTATAATCCGGCTACCATGTCCCTTGAGCCCCGCTTTTCTGAACACGCCCCGAGCAACAGCGGACCGGCGTCTTCGCCATATTGGGAAGAACCCGCCTCTTCGCCCTACTGGGACGCTCCGGAGTTGGAAGGTTCCGTCTCGACTGCAACCCCTGACGGCGCTTCCGGTGGCGCGCCGGCGATATTGCAAGGACTGAACGAGGCCCAGCAACAGGCTGTCATCAACACCGAAGGGCCTCTGCTCATCGTAGCCGGCCCCGGTTCCGGCAAGACCCGCGTCATCACGCACCGCATCGCCTACCTGGTAGGCGAACGTGACGTCCAGCCCTGGCAGATACTGGCGGTTACCTTCACCAACAAGGCGGCCCGCGAGATGCGTGAGCGGCTCGACCGATTGTTGCTGAGCCGGAGCGCCGACGTCACCATGGGCACGTTCCACGCCGTCTGCGCACGCATCCTGCGCCGGCATGGCGAGCGCATCGGCCTTGATCGCAACTTCACCATCTACGACCAGGACGACCAGGTTGACGCCATCAAGTCCGCCATGCAACTGGCCGACGTGGACAGCAAACGCTACAACCCCCGCGCCGTCCTCTCCCGCATCTCCGCGGCCAAGAGCGTCCTGCAGGATTCACGACAGATGGCGCAGGCGGCTTACAATGCGGACGACGAATACGGCGCCCACTGGGTCGAAACCTGCGCCCGCGTCTATCGATACTACGAAGAGGCGCTGACCCGTCAGAATGCCCTGGACTTTGATGACCTCCTGGGGCGGACGGCTCACCTGCTGGAAAACGACCGCGAAGTCCAGGAACAGTACCACGCCCGTTATCGCTACCTGCTCGTTGATGAGTTCCAGGACACCAACGTGGCGCAGTACCGTCTGGCCCGCCTGCTCACCGGAGTGCACCAGAACCTGTGTGTCGTCGGCGACCCCGACCAGAGCATCTACTCGTGGCGCAACGCCGATATCCGCAACATTCTCAGTTTCCAGACCGACTTTCCTGACGCGACGGTAATCAGCCTCGGGGAGAACTACCGCTCCACCAAGAACATCCTGAACGCCGCTACCAGCGTCATCGCGTCCAACACTGAACGCATCGAACGGCCCCTGTACACCAGCAACCCCGTGGGCCGGCCAGTCACGTTGCACGAGGCTTTCAGTGAAGAGGACGAAGCCCTGTGGGCGGTGGACGAAGTGTCCCGCCTGTCGCGCTCCGGTGAATACCAGTCCGGCGACTGCGCCATCATGTACCGCATCAATGCCCAGAGCCGCGCCTTTGAAGACCAGTGTATGCGCCAGGGCATACCGTATCGACTGGTGGGCGGCGTGCGTTTTTACCACCGCAAGGAGATCAAGGACGCCGTTTGCTATCTGCGGGTGATATTCAACCCGGACGACCAGGTCAGCCTGCAACGTGTCATCAACAACCCGCCCCGGGGCCTGGGAGCCAAGTCCGTGCAGCAACTGACCGCTTTTGCTGCTCAACGCGGCCTAACGTCACGAGCTGCCATGCGGGAGGTCGCCGCCGCCCGCACCGACGGCCTTCCCTGTCCCATTTCCGTAACGGCCCGCGCGGCCCGCGCCATCGCCGACCTGTCCGTCACCCTGGACCGCCTCACTGAAGCCTCGCGCGAGTTGGGCGTGGCCGACCTGCTCGACCGCACCCTGGACATGACCGGGTTGGCGAAGCACATCAACGCCCAGGACGACGGGGACGAGCGGTGGGAGAACATTCTTGAGCTGCGCGGCCTGGGCGAGGACTACGGCCCAGCCGGCGATGGCTCCGCCGACGGGTTGAGCGCGTTCCTGGAACGGGTGTCCCTGGTTTCCGACGTGGATAGCTACGAGCAGTCCGAGGACGCGCTGACCCTGATTACCCTGCACCAGGCCAAGGGCCTGGAGTTTCCCGTAGTGATGATGGTCGGCATGGAGGAGGGCCTGCTGCCCCACAGCCGTTCCATGGATACCCTGGCGGAAATCGAAGAAGAAAGACGGCTGTGCTACGTGGGCATGACGCGGGCCAAAGAGCGGTTGTACCTGCTGCGCGCTTTTCGGCGTCGGTATCCGTCGTCGGGTGGGGTGTCGCTGCCCTCCCGTTTCCTGGAAGAACTGCCCCCGGATACCTTGGAAGACCGGGTGCTGGCATCGCCGTCGCTGGACCGCCCGCCGGGAACTCGGGCCGACGCCTACGGCTTAAATCCGTCCCGATCATCCCGCAATGCCGACGCCGTTATCGGCGGTTCCTACGGGCAGGAACGGCGCGCCTCCCGCACCAGGCTGGGCGACGGCGACGGCGCTGGAGGAGACGCCGCTCGCGGCCGGCTCCGGGGCAACATTGACGAGCGTCTCACGGAATGGACTGCCAACCGGCCCGCCCCGTCGCGACCCCAGGCCGCCCGTATTCCCCTGGCCGTGGGTGAAATCGTGCGCCATCCCACCTTCGGCGAAGGCGTGGTGCAAGAGGTTGAGGGCAGCGGCGATACGGAACAAGCCACCGTGAACTTCGCGGAAGTTGGCCTGAAACGCCTCCTGGTCAACCTGGCGCGGCTGGAACGGGGGTAGCCCAGCACTTGGATACCCGGCGCCTCGGACTTGGGCTTCTCCAAGTGCGGAAATGCGTTCCTGCAGCGGGGCATAATATATCCCCGATCCCGGGCTGGAGTTGTCATTATCCTCGACGGTGCATTTGTTGAAAATTTCACATATAATGCGCCCCTAATTGACGCCGTCCGATTTTGGACACTGTAGATAATCCGGCGTCCCTTGACGCCAGGCGCTCATCAGGAGGAAATCAAGTGCTGAAACCAACGATCGCGCTGGCTGTCGCCGCCTCGCTGCTCCTGGTTGTCGGGATAGCCTGCGGCGGGGCCGCCGAGCAACCGGCCGCTCCGGCCGCGCCCGCCCAGCAACCGGCCGCCGCCGCATCGCAGCAACAGGCCGCCGCCACCGACGCCCCGGCGGCGTCGGACCAAGAGCAGAGCCAGCCCACCCAACCCCCGGCGGCCGTTCCCCCCATCATCGCCACGGCCACTCCGAGCCCGACCAACACGCCCTCCGCCGCGCAACAGGCGGACGTTATCGGTGGGCGCCTGAGCGTGGCGGTTACGCCGCCAGTGCAGGAGTTGGTGCGCGGCTGGCTGGGCACCACCACCTCGGCCAACGCCCAAGTCCGGCCCTTTGCCGAGCCGCTGGTGCATACCGACCGCTTCGACGGTTCGTTGCAGCCCGGGCTGGCCACCGAATGGGAGCTTTCCAAGCCCGACGGAACCCAATGGGTGTTCCGCCTCCGAGAAGGGGTTGCCTTCCACGGCGATTGGGGCGAGTTCACTGCCAAGGACGTTCCTCACTCCACAGCCCTGATTATCGGCGAAGAAGCCATCGCCACCGATACCGGCCTGTTCCGAGGGCTGTTCGGCGAGACGCCGGATGAACTTTTTGAAAATATCCGCGTTGTGGATGACTACACCGTGGAGTTCAACTTGCTGCGCCCGGAAGCGTCGATGGATTTCGTAGTGTCGGCGCAACAGGGCAATCTTTTCATCTACAGCAAAGCCCAATGGGATGCCGAGGGCGAGCGGGGCTACATCGACAAGCCCGCCGGCAACGGCCCCTGGCAGTTTGAGAGCCGGCAACTGGGCGTCGGCGGCAACATCCTCTACTCCCGGGTGGCCGACCACTGGCGCCAGTCTCCCTTCTGGGCGGAGTACGAGCAGATCAACACGCCGGAGGCGGCGACGCGCCTGGCCAATCTGCTTACCAACCAGGTTCAAATTGCCGAAGTCAACCGCGACTTGCACCCGGAAGCCATCTCCGGCGGGATGCAGATTTACGAGAGCACCCTACCTTCCATTCAGGTGGCTTTCGTCATGGGGGGAATTTACTCGCCCCTCAGCCCGTTCCATGATCCTTCTGACCCACACCTGGACGTCCGAGTGCGGGAGGCCATCAACCGGGCCATCAACCGGGAGGAAATTAACGAGACCCTGTTCAGCGGGTTCGGCTCGCCCCATCCCGTTTGGGGCTTTCACCCCAGCCTGCCCGGCTGGAACCCGCGTTGGTTAGAAGAGTTTGACGAAAAGTATGGCTTTGACCCCGACCGCGCCCGTGAGCTGATTACAGAGTCCGGGCACGAGGGGTATCCGCTGAAGCTGATTATCACCCAGCTTTCCGGCGTGCCGGAAATGATTCCCATGGCTGAAGCCGCTTTCACCTACCTGACGGACATCGGAATTGGAGTGGAAGCCGAAGAGATGGAATGGGCCCGGTTCCGCGCCGACTTCTACCGCCCCGGCAAGACCCACGGCACCATCTCTCCCATCCGGGGCACCATGCGGCCGGCAGAAGTCACCGTCCGTTTCTACAACCGCAGCGGACCGGAAGGTTTCCAGCGCATCGTTCCCGATCCTGTTATCGATGAACTGTACGTGGAAGCGATTACTGCCGTCAATCCTGAGGTCAAGGCCAATGCCCTGCGCCAAATCGGCGACCTCAAGTTTGACTTGTACGCGGAAGTTCCCATCGTGTGGTTGCCCAGTCAAATTGGCGTCAACCCCTCCGAGGTTGGCGAGTTCATCTGGCCCGGCAACATCAACACCGCCATCACGCACACCGAGTACATCACTACGGCGCAGTAGTCCCGCACCATACGGTAGGGGTGGGTTTGAACCTGCCCCTACATACCTCGGCCTCGCTCTGGCCCACGGGTAGGGGCGAATATTCATTCGCCCCTACAAGCAAGGAGACCATCGGGCTATGCAACGCTACATTTTGATACGAATTGTGCAGTCCATCCTGGCCTTGTTGGTGCTGACTGTAATCGTATTCAGCCTGGCCCGTTTCGCCGGCGACCCGTTGGACGTCCTGTTGCCGCTTGAGGCCACGGTGGCGGACGCCGAGCGGGTCAAAGCCGCCTGGGGGCTGGATAAACCGATTTACATCCAGTATTTCAAGTTCCTGGGCAATGCCTTGACCGGCGACTTCGGCGAATCGCTGAAGCACCGGGACCAGCAGGCCATAGACCTGGTACTCACCCGCTTGCCGGCCACCGCGCAACTGGCCGGGCTGGCGCTGGTGGTAGCCACGCTGATAGCGGTGCCGGTGGGCGTGCTGTCGGCGGTCAAGAAGGACACCGTCTTTGACTACGTGGGCAAACTGCTGGCGTTGACCGGCCAGTCCCTGCCCGCCTTCTGGCTGGGTTTGGTCCTGATGTGGATATTTGCCGTCCACCTGGGACTGGTGCCCACCTCCGGCAAATCGGGTATCGGTTCGTACATTCTGCCGGCCTTGTCCATCGGATGGTTTCAGGTAGCCGCCCTGATGCGGCTGGTGCGCTCGTCGATGCTGGACGTACTGGACACCGAGTACGTCAAGCTCGCCCGTATCAAGGGCGTGTCCGAGAACAAGGTTGTCTGGAAACACTGCCTGCGCAACGCCGCCATCGCGCCCTTCACCTATTTCGCCCTCATACTGGGTTCTCTAATGGTGGGCAGCGTGAGCATCGAGTTCGTGTTCGCCTGGCCCGGCGTGGGCCTGCTGGCGGTGGACAGCACCATCGCCCGCGACTTCCCGGTGATCCAGGCGGTGGTCATCGTGTTCTGCGTGGTATACATTACGGCCAACCTGCTGGTGGACATCGCCTACGCCTACGTTGACCCTCGCATCCGGTTTAGCTAGAGGAGAAGGCTGAAATGGCCGCCGAAAACCGCACCAGTCCAGTTCCTGCCTCCGAAGAACAGGCCACCGGAGCACCCGAGGCTAGTCAGTCGCGTCTGCGCATTTACCTCTCGGAGGTTCGGCGGCTGCCCCTGTTCCCCATGGTGATTTTCCTGGTGGTGCTGGTGATACCGGCCATCTTCGCCAACCAGATTGCCCCCCACGACCCAACCCGCGGCAACCTTGGGACCCGGTTGACCCCGCCAGCGTGGCAAGAGGGCGGGAGCATGGAGCACATTTTTGGCACCGACAAGGTGGGGCGAGACATTCTCAGCCGCATCATCTACGGCAGCCGTATTTCCGTAATCATCGCCATGATCGCCATCGTGGTCAGCGGCGTCATCGGCACGGCTTTGGGCATCATCGCCGGCTACTGGGGTGGTTGGGTTGACGCGCTCATCATGCGTCTGGTTGACATCTCATTATCCATACCGATCATCTTGCTGGGGTTGGTGCTGGTGGCGGCGTTGGGTCCACGCACCAGCACGGTCATCGGCGTTATCGTGGTCCTGCTGTGGTCCCGGTACGCCCGCCTCGCCCGAGGCGAAACGCTGGCGGTGCGCGTGCAGGATTTCATCTCCCGGGCCCAGGTGGCCGGCTCCAGCCACAGCCGCATCATGTTCCGCCATGTCCTGCCCAACGTCTTCAACAGCCTGGTGGTATTGGCGACCTTGCAAGTCGGGTTCGTCATCATCCTGGAGAGCACCCTGAGCTTCCTCGGGGCCGGCGTGCCGCGTCCCAACCCGGCCTGGGGCCTGATGGTCGCGGACGGACGCGAACTGGTGGCGTCGCAAAAGGGCTGGTGGGTGTCCCTGCTGCCCGGCATGGCCATCATGCTGGTGGTGCTCAGCATGAACCTCATGGGCGACTGGCTGCGCGACCGGCTGGATCCGAAGCAGCGACAGGTGTAACGCAATCATAGCGTCATCAAGGCATCGCTGACCGATGCGACGGTACATCCTCCGTCGGGTGGGTCTGGCGGTACTGGCGCTGTGGGCACTGGCCACGGTGGTTTTTGTGCTGGTACAGCTGGACGGCGGCGATGCCGCCTCGGCCAGGTTGCCCGGCAACGCCAACCCCGCGGAAATTGAACGGCTGCGTGAAAAGCTGGGACTGAACCGTCCGGTTTTCGTCAGGTATTTCGTTTTCCTGGGCAGCGGGCTGCCTGGTAACGATGGGGGGTTCGGATACGGCAGGCCTCACGTCGGATACGGCCGGCCTTACGAACAACCGGTTATGTGGATGATTCTGGAGCGGTTGCCTTACACTCTGGCGTTCATTGTGGTGATATTGGGGTTGTCCGCCGTCGTCGCAATGCTCTACAGCGTGCTGTTGCAGATGGGGAGAGGAGCCTGGGCCCGAGTGGTCAGAATAGTCGCCCTGGTAGGGTGGTCAGCGCCGCCATTTGTCGCGGGTCTGCTGCTGTTTTTGCTTGCGGTAAGTCTGGGCCTGTGGATACAGCCGGACGCTTCTGGCATCTGGTGGCGCCTCCTGGGACCCGGCATCGCGGTTTGCTTCCATGCAACGGTACTGGTGCAGTTAGTTGGGCGACCGGCTGCGCTTTCATCCGGCCTGGATTGGCGGACGGCCTGGCGGCGTTCCGCGCGCCGGGTAGCCGCGATACATCACACCCATTTCACGCTGATTGTAGGATACCTGCTGATATGGTTGGCCTTATCCGGGAGCATCTTCGGACACTCGCACATCGGCAGTTTCGCATGGAGCCCCGGGTATTTCGGAGCCGTACCGGCGGCCGCTGCGCTGGTGGTGGGCCTGCTGTATATTGCCGCCCACCTGTTGCTGGACGTCGGCGTAGCCTGGGCGGCCTTGCGACGAGGAAAGCCGGATGCGGAGGCCGACGGAGCCGCAGGAACAGCCGAGCTGCCGGCTGCTACCGTTACCACCACCGCGCGCCAGGGCGGTTTGACGGCGCTGGTCCACCGCTGGCCCATACCGACACCGGCTCTCATATTAATTTTGCTCTTGGTGATTCCGATGCTGTTTGCCGGGTTGATTGCGCCGCATGACCCCAGTCAACTCAGGCTGGCCGACCAGCGCCTGCCGCCTTTCTGGGTTGACGGAGAATACGGTGGAGGCTCCGCAAAGTACCTGTTGGGAACCGACGAGCTGGGCAGAGACATACTGTCCCGCCTCATCCACGGCGTCGGCAGGACTTTGCGCGTCGCCGCTTTCCCCATACTCTGCGCCGGGCTGCTGGGAGTTGTCCTTGGCATAATATCCGGCTACCGGGGCGGTTGGGTTGCGGCAACGCTGTCACTGTCGGAGAACGTCATCGTGTACTTGCCAGCCGCCTTTATTATGACGCTGCTGATACCGGCGGTTGGCCTCGGCCTCTGGCCCCTGTTCATCGCCGTAGTTCTGCTGCTGTATCCCCACTACGTCGGGCGAGCGCGGGTTGCGACAGTGGCGGCGCAGGCGCAGGGGACGCGAGCGCTGCCCAACGCGCTGCGGAGCGCCATTGTGCCGACCACAACCGGCATCGGACTCGTTATCATACTGGTAACCACCACGAATTTTCTTGGGATGGGGGTTCCGCTATCAAGTGCGGAGTTGGGGCTGATGGTGGACCAAGGGCGGCACCTGATTGTGTCAGCATGGTGGGTGTTGCTGTTTCCTGCGCTGGCCATTGTGCTGGTGGTGCTCAGCGTAAACCTGCTGGGCAACCGGCTGCGGGACAGGCTGGACCCCATGCAGTGGTGGATGTAGCTGCCCGGCAAAAATAGCGGGTTGGTGAATGCAGAGGGAACCGGAAGCCTGATGGGGATGGTTCGAGTCCGGAGGCGCGGATCAGAAGAACGCGAGGACCAAAAAAACGATGACCACCGCGAGCACGAGTGCCAATCCCGACAGCAGTACCACGTCGCCTGTGCTTAATGTTCTGCTTCCGTGGCTGCTCTTCCCTTCCTCTAGCTTGCGCTGGGTTCTGGCGTACATGAGGTGTTCGTCCGGATTGTGATCAGGTGGCAGCATGACCATAGTAATCCTCCGTAGGCCGGCGCGGGGTCGATGGCACCCGTTTAGGCGGCGCGGGGCTTGCCGCGCCGCCATTACAGACCACCGATGCCTTCCCGACAGGTTACCCGTCCGGCACGCAGGGCCTTTCTATTCTCCGAAAACCGTCATTCCCGCGAAAGCGGGAATCCAGAAGCTCCTGCGGTGCAATCGGCCGCGCCTACACCCAGCACAGCAAAAAACACGTAGGATTCGAGAGCATAGAAAGGCACTGGTCCGGCACGGTAGCGTTCCGTTTTAGGTGGTTTGGCGGAGTTGAGGCTGATGGTGGCCGGCGGACGCGCGCTGATTGTGGAAGCTTGGTGGGTTTTCCTGTTTCCTGCGCTGGCGATAGTTCTGGCGATGTTGGGCGTGAACCTGCTGGGAGACTGGCTGCGCGACCGTTTGGACCCCAAGCAGCGGCAGGTGTAGCGCTCCGCGAAATACCGGTGGCCAGTGCGAGCGCAGCGAGAAAGTTCCGCTGCGCTTTCTTTTTGGATACCGACCCCAGCCAGGTCCCGGCGCGTTGGGTGTGTCGAATCGACGGCCCACATGGCCGTAATAACGTTATGCTGCCCGTATCACGGTATAAATACCATATATCGTTGTATTTCGGTGAATTATTTGCTGATTACGTTTATAACCTTCCCGCGGTTGACGCACACCGCAACTTCCCGGTGGCGGGTTTCCCGTTCTGCCTCAAAGCGTCTTTTGCTTGCCAGGAGGGATGAAATCAATGAAACCAACGATGTTACTCCCTGCTATGGTGGCGGCGATGATGCTGTTTGCGGGGATTGCCTGCGGCGGCGCGGCGGAAGAAACTGCGCCCGCGCCGCCCACCGCAGCCCCGGCGGCGGCTACCCAAGCCCCACAACAGCAACAGCCAGCGGCCCCGGCGCCGGCAACCCAAGCCGCTCAACCGGCCCAACCGGCGGCCCAGCCGACTGCGGTGATAGCCACTGCCACGCCGCGGCCAACCAACACTCCGTCCGCCGCCCAGCAGTCCGAAGTCATCGGCGGTAGCCTGCGGATTGCCACCATCCCCCCGATCCAAGAACTGATACGCAGTTGGCTGGGTACCAACACCTCGGCTAACGCCCAGGTGCGTCCGTTCGCAGAGCCGCTGGTGCATACCGACCGCTTCGACGGTTCGCTGCAGCCGGGCATGGCCACTGAGTGGGAACTCACGAAGCCGGACGGGACCCAATGGGTGGTCCGGCTCAGAGAGGGCATTCAGTTTCATCGAGGGTGGGGCGAGTTCACCGCCCACGACGTGCCGCACTCGACCGCGGTGATTGTCAGGGACGACGCCATAGCCACCGACACCGGCCTGTTCCGAGGTCTGTTCGGCGAAACGGAAGCCGAGGTGCTGGAAAACATCCGCGTCGTGGACGACTACACCCTGGAGTTCAATCTGCTACGCACTGAAGCGACTACCCCTATGGGCTGCCCGACAGCAACCTGGTGGTTCAATCTGCTACGCACTGAAGCGACCCTGGATTTCGTGATGTCAGCGCAACAGGGCAACCTCTTCATATACAGCAAAGCCCAATGGGATGCAGACGGAGAACAGTCCTACGTTGACCAACCGGCGGGCAACGGTCCGTGGCAGTTCGAGAGCCGACAACTTGGCGTCGGCGGCAACGTGCTGTATTCCCGGGTCGCCGACCACTGGCGGCAGACGCCCTTCTGGTCGGAGCTGGAGTACGTGAACACTCCGGAAGCGGCGACGCGCCTCGCCAGTCTGCTAGCCGGACAGGTGCAGATGGCCGAGGTGAACCGGGACTTGCACGCGGAAGCAATCTCCGGCGGGATGCAGATCAACGAGAGCACCCTACCCGCGATTCAGGTCGCATTCATCATGGGCGGTATCTACTCGCCGCTCAGTCCGTTCCACGACCCGTCGGATCCACACTTGGACGTCCGGTTCGTGAGGCGATCAACCGGGCCATCAATCGCGACGAAATCAATGAGCAATTGTTCAACGGCCAGGGCGTCCCGCACCAGGTTTGGGGATACCACCCCAGCCTGCCGGGATGGAATCCGCGCTGGGCGGAAGAGTTTGACGAGAAATACAGCTTCGACCCGGAGCGCGCCCGCGAACTGCTCAAAGAATCGGGACATGAAGGCTACCCCCTCAAGATCCTGATTACACAGCTGGCCGGCGTGCCGGAAATGATACCGATGGCCGAAGCCGCTTTTACGTATTTGCAGGACATCGGCATCGACACAACCGCCGAGGAGATTGAATGGGCCCGTTTCCGCGCCGACTACTACCGTCCCGGCAAGACGCACGGCGTAATCAACCCGATACGCGGCACCATACGGCCGGCGGAAGTAACACTGCGCTTCTACAACCGGAGCGGGCCCGAAGGGTTCATGCGTATAGTTCCAGACCCCAGACTGGACGAGTTGTACCTGGAAATTATCGGCGCCGTGAACCCCGAGGTGAAATCCAACGCCCTGCGCTCAGCCGGGGACATCAAGTTCGACCAGTACGCCGAAGTCCCAATCATATGGCTGCCCAGCCAGATTGCCATCAACCCCCAGGAAGTCGGCGAGTTCGTCTGGCCCGGCAACATCAACACCAGCTTTACCCACACCGAGTACGTTACCGTCGCGGAGTAGTTGCGTAACACGCGCTTGGCAAAAGATGACCGGGCAGGGCCGTTCCAAAGTTGTGGGATTGATTTGCTCTTACCCGCTCGTCCTGAGCCTGTCGAAGGATGGTCGCTATGGTTCGACAAGCTCACTATGAGCGGACGTCAAGCGGACTTTGGATAGACCCCGTCGTCACACGTTTGGGTGTGGCGGTATCACGCCGGGTAATCTACAATGTTTTGACGATAACTATTCGGTGAGGAGTCATTGCGACTCCCGGCGCCGTCACCCGTCAGGAGGGAACCATTTTGAAGGTAAAAGCTGCCGTTTTGTGGGAAGTTGGTCAGCCCCTGGACATCCGCGAGGTTGACCTGGACGAGCCGAAGGCCGGCGAGGTTCTGGTGAAGGTGGGATCTGCCGGCATCTGCCGCAGCGACCGCCACTTCATGCATGGCGACGCTCCCATCGCCATCCCGGTGGTCTTGGGACACGAGGGCGCCGGCACCGTGGTGCAGACCGGCCCCGGCGTAACGCTGGCCAGCGAAGGGGACCAGGTCATCCTGTCCTTCGTGCCGGCGTGCGGACGCTGCCGTTCCTGCCTGGAAGGGCACAGCAACCTCTGCGACCTGCACGGGGCCACCGGCGCTAATATGCTGGACGGCACCACCCGCCTGCACGCCGATGGCAAGGACATCCACCACATGGGCAAGGTGGCGTGCTTTGCCGAGTACGCCGTCATTCCCGAAACCGGCGTGGTTCCTCTCTCCGACTCAATCCCCATGGACAAGGCCGCAATGATCGGCTGCTCGGTTACCACCGGCGTCGGCGCGGCCCTTTACAGCGCGGAGATCAAGGCCGGCAGCACCGTGGCCGTCATCGGCTGCGGCGGCGTGGGCCTCAACGTCATCATGGGCGCGGCTCTCGCCAGCGCCGGCCAGATCATCGCCGTGGACATCCGCGAGGCCCAGCTGGAGTTCGCCATGCGCTTCGGCGCGACGCACACCGTCAACGCCGCCGACCAGGACCCGGTGCGGCAGGTAAGGGAACTGACCGGCGGCCGGGGCGCCGACTACACCTTTGAGGTGTTCGGCAGCGCCGACACCACCAAGGCCGCCTACGAGATGGCCGGCAAGCGCGGCATCGTCACCGTCGTCGGCATCGCGCCCTGGGGCCAGGAAGCGCCCATCAACGCGGTTGACCTGGTGCGCAACGAGAAGACCCTGCGCGGTTCCTACTACGGCTCCGCCCGCTCCCGCACCGATATGCCGGTGATGGTGGACCTGTACCAGTCGGGCAAGCTCAACCTGGACGACCTGGTGGTGCGCCACTACACCCTCGACCAGATCAACGAAGCCTACGGCGACCTGGACCGGGGCGAAATCGGACGCGGCGCGATAATGTTCGACTAACCAACCATTGAGGGGCGGATGATTATCCGCCCCAACGACGCCTGTTTCTGGGGTCTTGACATGACCACCCGAACTGCCTTGAAGTCGGCGCAGGAACACGTTCAACAAGCCTGGGACCTGGTCGCAGAGTCTGACCGGAAGTTTGCGGAACGTAACCACTTGCGAGCCTCAGCGCTGCTTTGGGAAGCGACGGTACAGGCAGTTTTGGCCGTGGTCGCCCACCGTGGATGGAATTGTGAGGGTCCAGTTAGCCTTGAGAATGGCGGTTGAGCGGTTGGCCAAAGAAGACAAGGATGATCTTATCTCCTTGAAGCACACCTACGCCGAAAACTTTCGCGACAATGCCGAGGCGGACTTTATGGAGTACCGGACCCTGGCCTACGACAGCGCCAAGGCCCGCGACTACATCCGCTGCCTTCTGGTGCTGGTATGCTGATACTGGCTAAGTAAATGTGAAAGCAGGCGCAATCGCTTTTGCCTCCTACCAAAAGAGAGTGCAAAACTATGGAAGCTACGCTCACCCCCTGGCAACTGGCCGGTATCTTGATTGCCGCAGTGGTAGGCATCACCACCCTGATAAGCGTAGTGATTGCGGCGGGAATCAAAATCGGCAAACTCGTCACCCGCGATGACCTAGATAGAACCAGCGACCGGCTGGAAAAGAAGCTCGACGATGAAATAGCGGGTCTCCAAAAGAAGGTCGACGACGAAGTTGCGGGCCTGCATAAGAAGATCGGCGACGAAGTTACGGGCCTGCATAAGAAGATCGACGACGAAGTTACGGGCCTGCATAAGAAAATCGACGACAACAACGAAAAGGTGTTGCAGGCGATACATAATCTGGGCATCCGTCTTGAGAACGCAATCATGGAGCACACCCACGACGAAGAAGGTGTGGCCGTTTTCAGAAGACATCCGCAAATGGACGTTGTTGCCGACTAGCACCAGGAGTTTCCCATGCCCCGCCTATCAGTCCTATCCGAAGTCCAGCGCCAGATGTTGCAGTTCTTCCCCTGCATGGAGGCCGACGGCGTGCCGTGGACGCCGCTGGCGAAACCGCTGGCCGATTGCACCGCCGCCATCGTCACCACCGCCGGCCTGCACCTGCGCGACGACAAGCCCTTCAACCGGGACCATCCGGGCGGCGAGTCGACCTACCGCGTCATCCCCAGCGATTCCGACTCCGCCGACATCGTGCAGAGCCATTTCAGCATCGGCTTCGACCGCACCGCCATCTACCGCGACATCAACATCACCTTCCCCATGGACCGGATGCGAGAGTTGGCCGAGCGCGGCGTCATCGGCAAGGTGGCTCCCAACCACTATTCCTTCATGGGAGCGTTGCGGGACTGCACCGTCGTCGCGGAGCAGACCGGGCCGGAGGTGGCGCAGCGTCTCAAAGAGGAAGGCGTTGACCTGGTATTGCTGACCCCCACTTGACCTCTCTGCACGCACGCCGTGAGCGTGCTGGCTAGAGTGTTTGAGGCGGCTGGGCTGACCACCGTGGCAATCGCGCTGGTACGTGAACACGCCGAACGAGTGCGTCCGCCGCGCGCCCTGTGGGTGCCTTTCTACTTCGGTTACTCCATGGGCAAGCCGGACGATCCCGACTTCCAGCACCAGGTCCTCGCCGCCGCTCTGGCGACCCTGGATGCTGAAGCCGGCCCGGTGCTCGCCGACTATCCCGAGGAAGCCGGCCCCATCGGATTGCCCCAGGCGTCGGAAGTGGAGACGGCCTCAACCAACGGCGACGCCGCCAAGCCGCCTCTGGACGCCGCCGGCGAGATCACGGCCCTGCGCGGCTACTACGAGCGTTGGCAGGAGCAGCGGGGCCGCACCGCCGTGGGCATCACCGGCGTACCGCAGCGTCGGTTCCGGGGCATCATCCGTTTCCTGGAGGCTTATGCCGAGAACGACGAGGCCGACATCGACGAGCGTCCGGACGATGTTTCGGTTCCTCAGTTCGTCCGCTACTGCGCCGACGACCTCAAGGCATTCTGCTACGAAGCGCGGATGGCCCAGCGGCCCAACGACGGCGAGGCGGACATCCACCGCTGGTTCTGGGGAGAGACTGCCGTCGGCGCGCTGATTGACAGCATCACCCAGCGGCTGAACGCGAGCGGCGACGCCAAGTTGCAGGCGACGGCCTACGGCCTGTCTCGGTAGCTCGCGTGTTGACCGTTTTCGGTTATTCTTGCTGCGGGGCCGGGCTAAACGTCCGGCCCATCTCCGCCGCCCGGTACATCATCGGGTAATGGCCGGCTAGGTTGAGCAGTGGCCGGGGGCCGCAATACCGACACGCTGGTCGGTAGCGCCGTTCCGTCCTGGGAAGTCCATCCGTCGGGCAAGTGCAGCGTCCGCACCGGATAGTTGATGGTGATGCCCTCGTTGGTCAACCGGGCGTGCAGTTCCTTGACCAATTCGCTGCGAACCTCGAAACTGGCCAGGCGGTCTTTTGCTTGCACAAACAGCCAGAAGTCTATGTTGTTCTCGCCGAAAGTATCGTAACCGAAATATCCGCCGTACTCCGGCACTGCTCCCGGGTGTCCTCGCAGCACTTTGTCCATCACCTCGTGGCCAACCGCTTCGACCTGTTGCAGGTCGCTCTCGTAAGCCACCCCGCAAGGTAGGTACACGTTCACCGGCTCGTCGGGTTTGCTGTAGTTGGTGATGATGGTCTCGGCGAAACGCGAGTTGGGGATGATGACCAGGTTGTTGGTCCAGGTGCGGAGGCGGGTGCTGCGCCAGTTCACGTCCACCACGTAGCCGTTTATGCCGTTCTCCATTTCGATGTAGTCGCCGACGTTGACCACGCCTTCCGTGATGACGTAGGTGCCGGCAAAGAGATTGCTGAGGGTGGGCTGCAAGGCCAGTGCCACCGCCAGGCCGCCGAGGCCGAGACCCGCGATCAAGGGCGTTACGTTGATGCCCAATATGTCCAGAGACAGCATGACTGCCATGGCAAAGATGGCAATGAGGATGCCGCGCCGCGCCAGGGGCAACGCCCAAGTGCTAGTATCGGCGGCGTTGCTTTCAGACAGGCGTATTTGCACCCACTGCAGCGCTACGGAGGCCACGGAGTTGATTAAAACGGAGCCAACCAGGATGGCGAGGATGGCGCTGATCTTGTCCACCACATGCTGAACAGTGGACGGCAAAGCCAGCGCGGTTATAGCCAGATACGTCCCCAGCAGCACTATCGCTACGGTAACCGGCGTTTTGGTGGCGCCAGCCATGCGGACGTCAAAATCGGGTCCGAATAAGATGAAGGCCCGCAGTAATCGCCGGAAAATGAATTTGCTGAACAGGAACGCGATCACAATCACAGCGGCCATGATCACGGCGGCGATCAGAATGTGTGTCCAAACGATGTTGTTTGCGGCGACCCAACCGGGCAGAGACGCCCACCAATTTTGAATCAATTCGCCCATTTTAGTTAGACCGATTAACCCCAGCGTGAAGTGCATCCACCAACGCGGGAAGGACTTCGGCTGCAGTCCCGGTAATCACGACGTGGGCAGCGGCCGTCAGTTGGGTAGGCTCCGGGTTGACTTCGATTATCTTGGCTCCCCGCTCGCGGGCCAGGACGGGCAGTCGGGCGGCAGGATTCACCGCGCCCGACGTGCCCACCAACAGGATGGCGTCGCACCGCTGGGTCTCCGCGAAGCAGGCGTCCAGCGTGGCCCGGGGAATGGGCTCGCCGAACATGACCGTGTCCAGCTTGATAACGCCGCCGCACTCCTGGCATATGGGAGGCAGGTCGGTGATGGCGTATTCAGCGCGAGGACGCCGCCAGCCACACCCAACGCAGCGCAGGTAGTTGCGGTTGCCGTGGATTTCCAACAGTGCGCGACTGCCGGCCCGCCCGTGGAGGTCGTCCACGTTTTGCGTGATTACCGCCTTGAGGATGCCGGCCTCCTCAAGCTCTGCGATGGCGAGGTGCCCTGGGTTGGGAACGGCGTTGTCCACCGCGTCCTTGAGGTCGTAGGTGGGATTGCCCGGCGTTGCCTCGTCGCTCAGCCGACGCTCCCACCAGTCTTGGGGATCCCTCGCGAACACGCGGTAGGAGAGGTTGCTCGGCTGGCCGTATTTGGTCCACAGGCCATCGGGGCCGCGAAAGGACGGTATGCCGCTTTCGACCGAGAGGCCGGCGCCGGTCAGAGCGATAGCATAGTCGGCGTCGGCGAGGATTTGAGCGGCGTTGTTGACGGCGTCCATGGTGGTCATTGGGGATCGTTTTCGGCAACTACCGTGCCGTTCTCCACCCGGAAGTAAGTGGCCGCGTTGCCCAGGACAACGCGCACCGGATCAACGTCGGTGGTGGTGATGAGAGTTTGGCGATAACCGGCAGCCTTTTGCAAGACCCTGGTACGGCGTAGGTCGTCCATTTCGGAGAACACATCGTCCAGTAGAATTATGGGGTCGTCTGCTCGGGTCTGAGCCAGATAGTCGGCGTCGGCCAGGCGCATCGAGAGGGCGATGGTGCGGGCCTCTCCGCGAGATGCGAAGGAGTTGGCGTCCAGTCCGTTGACGAAAACGGCGAAATTGTCACGGTGTGGACCTACGACGGTGGCGGCGGTAGCGTGTTCGCGGGCCGAGTGCCGTTGCAACTGCTGCCGGAAGGCTGCCGCGCTGTCCTCCGGGGATTCTTCCGGCATCACGCTGGGCCGGTATTCCAGGGTCAGAATTTGCTCCGGTTCAGTCAATTCCCGGTGATGGCGCCGCGCAAGTTCGGATAGGCGACCAATGGCGTGGGCGCGGTCCATGGTAACAGTCGTTCCCGACTCAACCAGCTGGCCGTCCCAGTAGTCCAGCTCCTCCGGCGCGACGTGTCCGTCCCGGCGCCGGCGCAGCAGGCCGTTTCGGTTCCGCAGCGCGGCCTGATAACGCTGCAAAACGTCCAGGTAGCGCCGGCTGGCCTGGCAGATCAGAACGTCCAGAAACCGCCTTCGGTCGGACGGCGAACCCAAAACCAGGCCCAGGTCGTCAACGGAGAATAGCGTTGCTCCGATGCGGCCCACCAATCCGGAGGCCGTGCTGTGCTGACGGTTCACGCGGATCTCTTTAGTAACCGGCGGCAAGTCGGGTGTTGACGATGTGGCGACCTCGCCGGACACCGATGTTGCGAGCCGGCCTGCCGACGGACGATAGCCCACCACCACAGTCATCTGCTGCCCGTCCCGGCAGGCGACTCCGGTGACGTAGGCGGCATCGCCGTGTAGAGCGGCGTCGAAGTTGAGCACCTGGCGTTCACGTTCGGTACGAAAGGAACGTCCCACCGCCAGGGTATATGCTGCCTCCAGCAGAGCCGTCTTGCCTTGTGCATTGGCCCCATAGAACACGGACACGCCCTTGGGCAGCGCAATCTCGGCCTGCCGGAAGTTCCGGTAGTTGGAGAGGCTGAGCCGCAACAGGTAGGCCAATTGGGGGCGCCTAATGTTTAGCGCTCGGCAGAGACGGCGTTTCCCTCACCTGTCACCGGCGTTGGCAGGACAGAGCTGATGGTTCCCGCCACAGCATTACGGTGAGGACATTAAACGAGACCCGGCGAAAACGCCGTAGAGGTTCATAGCAGAGACGCTGGATGCGTCCGCATATACGTACTCGCCTCCGGTGGCCTCGGCCAGCAGCTTCAGGACATCGTGATCGGCTTCCTCACCCAGTCCGATGGTATGCACCTTCAGGTTATGCACCTCGCTGCTCACCAGTATTGCCAGCAGTTCATCCTGGGTAAGTTTGCTCGTAAACTCGACGCATGCCTTGCCCGGCTCATCCAGCGCCGCGGGACAAGTCTGCACCGCATCGGGATGGAAGGGTTGGTAGCCGGTAATGATGTCGACGCAGGCGTTGCTTGGGCCTCCCAGCTCCGCGGGGCAGGGCTCAACCTCATCAGGGTGGACCGGATGGTAGGCAGTGATAGTCTCGCCGACAGTGGCAACCGACACCGGGTCGCACACTTCCCCGGGACGCACCGCCATATCCTGGGGACAAGGCACCAGCCCGGCGGGATTAATGGTGATTGTTTCGAATACCGGATTGCACACTTCTCCCGGCGCGCGCTCGATGCCCGGCCCGCAGAGCTCAGCCCGGGCCGGATCGACTATAGCGAACCCGCCGTCGCCGCCGTCGGTCAACAGCACAATCACGTTATCCCGCTCGGTGTCACCATGGAAGACGAGCGCGTCGTGAGCCGCGCCAACTGCGTCGTAAATATAAGCTGGCCGGTCTATCGTATTCAGAGTATCCACCGTATGCAGCCATTTGGTGGATATTTCCAGTGACTCCAGTGATGCCAGTTCCGGGAACGGTTCAGGGACATCAGTAAAGAGGGCCAGCGACGCCATGCTATTCTTCGCCGGCCGACCAGCATTCGGGTCGGCATAGGGCAACACCACGGCCAGCAACGCTTGCTGAACCACCGACAGGCTGCCGCTGATGGTCTTACTATTGTCTACGAGAAAGACGGTATTGGTGTCGTCATCAAAGAGAGCAGGTAAGGCCTCGGCAAGTGGGACGCCTTCGGAGGCGTTGGCGGGAGCCACGATCCCGGAATCATCCTCGCCGGTCACCAGCAGAAAGATGCCGTAAGCGATCCCTGCCAGAATTGCCAGTGCCAACAGGCCCAACAGGATGAGCAATAACGTCCGCCAGTTGAAACGCGATTCCGGCTCGCCGTAACTGATGTAGTACGTAGCCACTGCAAACCACCTCGTGCTGGTCGGGTTCGGTCAGTTATTGCGGGCGCAACCTTCGCAATAGCCGTAGAAATCGACCCGCTGGGAAGAGATGCGAAAGTCGGTGTTCTGGCCGATGGCCTGCTCGAGTTCAGCCACCCTTTCCTGTCCCACGTCGGCGTCCACCACGGCGCCGCAGCCCAGGCATACCAGGTTGGCGTGAGGCGAGAGGTTGGCGTCGTATCGCGACTGCTTCTGAAAGGGCAATTCGCGGACGATGCCGGCCTGCTCCAGCACGCCCAGGGTCGAATACACTGTCGCCAGCGTTACATACGGGAAGAAATCCCGCACCCGCTCAAATATCTCTCGGACGGTGGGGTGATCAGCAGAGTTCACCACCACCTCGGCGATGGCAAGGCGTTGGGGTGTCAGGCGGATGCCCAGAGGCTTCAGCCTGGCGACCAGATGTTCCTGGGTGGTCACTATGGAACCCTCAACGAAGTATATCCGGGAGACAGTATAACATCATGTGCGGGCTGGCGTCAGAGTGCCACAATCGCGTCATTAGACGTATTTGCTGGTAACGGTTGTGGAGTCGGCGCAGTTTACGCAAAGGGGACGGATCAATCGACCCGCCCCCGCGTTGCGGCCAGACGTTCAGTTGGCCTACAGCCGACCACCGCCTCCCGAGACGCGCTCGTTCACTCCGTAGAAGACGGAGTCCTGCTTGTTGAAGACCTGGATCCGGGAGCGAGCGGTTTCCACGACGAAGATGCGGCCTTCATCGTCGCATTCGACGGCGATGGGACCCCAGAACAACTTTTCGCGCTCGACGCCCTGAGCAATTTTGCGCTCTTCCCACATTTCGGGGTTGGCGTCAACCTTGGTTTTGCCCCACGTAGACATGCTGCCCTCGCCGTAGGTCATGGCGGCGAAGGAGCCGTCGGGATGGAACGCCTGCATCCGGTCGTTGTTCCAGTCGGCGACGTAGATGGCTCCATCGTTGTCAACCGCCACGTCGGTAGGACGGTTGAACTGGCCGGGGCCGTCACCGGTGTGACCGAACTCCATGACGAATTTGCCGTCGGCGGTGAACTTCTGGATGCGGTCGTTGCGCCAGTCGGCGACGTACACGTTCCCACTCTGGTCAGTCTCAATGCCGAAGGGCATATTGAACTGGCCGGGGCCCGAGCCTTGTTCGCCCCACTGTCCGAGATACTCGCCGTCAGCGGAGAGCATCTGCACGCGGTGGTTGGAGCTATCGACCAGATAGAGGATGTCGTTGGCGCCGAAAACGAGGCCGCTGGGCTTGTCCCATTGGCCGTCGCCGTCGCCGGGGCGCTCCCACTTGGTGAGGTACTCGCCGTCGGGAGAGTAGATGCTGATGCGGTTCAGGTACTCGTCCGCCAGGTACACGTTGCCGTGCGGACCGACAGTGATGGCGGTGGGCCAGATGAGGGCGCCGTCGGTGGACACGGCCTCGCCGTCGCCCTGCTCGAAGACGCCCTTGGCGAACTCGCTGATGAACTCCTCGCCGACAGTACACATGGTGATGCGCTTGCCGTCGGGCCGGTAGTCATAGGAGCGGTTGGCGACGTACATCACGTCATCCTCGCCGCGGGCCATGGCGGTAGGGTTGCGGAAGCCCGGCCCGGAGAACTCAGCCCTGCCGATGGTATGACTGTACTGCAGGGAAATGTCGATGGTCGGCATTCCTGTGCGCTGGATGGTAGTGGTCATAAAGCATTCCTCCGTTTGCACGGATGGCGGGTTGGGTGGTAGTAGGGGCGAATAATCATTCGCCCCTACGCGAGGTCTAGATGAGGTTGAACTTCTCGAAGGTCCCGTTGACCAACGGCTGGGCGTCCAGACCCATCCAGTTTTCCAGCAGGTCGGAGTAGATGCTGCGGAAGTCGTTGCTGAAATGCAGGTCGCCTTCCAGCAGTTTGTCGGCCTCCAGCGAGGGATATTCGCCGTACATGCCGCCCTTCACGTTGTTGCCCACGACGAAGGCCACGCCGCCACTACCGTGGTCGGTGCCGGAGCCGTTGTCATGCACCCGGCGGCCGAACTCGGTGAAGACCAGCAGCGTTACGTTGTCGCTGGCGTCGTGCTCGCGCAGGTCGTCCATGAAGTCGGAGATGGCGTTGGAGGTGTTCGTCCACAGGCTGGCGTGGGCGGCCAACTCGCCGGCATGGGTGTCGAAGCTGTTGTAAGGAGCGGTGGTGTACAGGATGCGGGTGCCGAAGCCGGCCAGATGCACCTGGGCGATGTTCTTCATGTACTGGGCAACCACGTCGCCGCCGTACTCCACGCTGGAGCTGTACATCTCGGGCGCGGTGCTCAGGATGTCGGCGCCTTTCAGGGCGTCCATGCCGGTCTGCGACAGGTAGTCCACCACCGAGCTGCGGCCGATGGTCGGGGAGTACATCTTGGAGAAGATGTCCAGGGCCTCGGTGCGCTGGTCATCGGCATCGATGCCGGTGAGCACGCCGTAGGTGGCCAGGTTGCCGACAGAGGCAACGGGCACGCCGGGGGCGGCCAGGGCGCGGGGGAGGCCGCGGCCAAAGTTCACGCCGGTCAGCACGTTTTCCTTGTGGGGGTCGATTTCGCGGATGGCGCGGCCCAGCCAGCCCTCGGTGCCCTGCTTGTCAGGCTCGCAGGTGTGCCAGATGTCCATGCTGCGGAAGTGGCTGCGGTTGGGGTTGGGATAGCCCACACCCTGGATGACGGCGACCTTGCCCTCATCGTAAAGCCGCTTCAGGGGGCCCATGTTGGGGTTAAGGCCGGCGTAGCCGTCCAGGTCCAGCGCCTGGCCTTCGGGCACGCGAACCGAGGGCCGGTTGTCGTAATACAGCGGGTCGCCGTGAGGCACCAGCGTATTAATGGCGTCGTTGCCGCCGGAAAGCTGGAGCACCACCAGCACCGGGTCTTTCTTGGTAGCGGTCATTTTGTAACTCCTTGCGGTTCGATCCGATGGGGGCATGGCGGTTCAGCCCGATGCCCGCATCGGATTATTCTGGGTTTTCCAGGCGCGGCGGAGGCTCGGTAAAAGGTTCGCCTTTGGCCTCAGCTTCTTCGCGGCGTTGGTTCCATTCTTCCCAACGGAGATGGTTGCGTTGTTCACCTTCTGCAATACCTTCCTCGCGGGCTCTACGTTCGCGGCGTTCACGCCAGATTTCTGCGATAACCACTCTTCCTGCCTCCACCATAATGGGCGATGCGATGAGCGCTACTCCGCCTGCCTTCAGCATTTCGCCGGTGGCGATGTACTGTACCCCTGCCATCCACTAATCTTTTCCGTCACGACGACAAACAGTGTGTTCGTCACGGTCAGGTAGGCAGTGATAGCGGTGAAGACGGTCAGATACCAGGGTAGCGCTCTGGCGGAAACGTTGGGAACACTGATCCGTAGGCTGTTCTCCAGTTTATCCTGTCGCGTGGTCATCGCTTGCTCTCGGCGACGCGGATGGCAGGCTGCCTTGGAAAGGCGACGGTTAGGCGAACTGGTACTCCTGGGTGCTGACAATGAGCTGCAGCGTCTGGGCGATGGTCTCTGAGTATTCCGGCGTGCCGATGGCCGGGTTGCCGTTGCTGCTGGCGTAGTCAATCAGCTGGGCGCGGGTCTCCGGGGCCAACTCGTAGGCGCCGACCATTTCCAGGCAGCGGTCAACGATGTTCTCGGCGCCGGCCACTTCCTCGCTGCCCAGGCGGGATACGATGTCCTGGATGCCAGGCAGGCTGGTGTTGCCAACCTGGTCGGCGGCGAAGTTGATGCGCTCCACTAGGGTGCCGGAGTCAATCCACTCGGCGCCAGTGTGCCAGCCCTCCACGGTGGGTGGGTTCATCAGATCTTGCCCCATGTAGCGGATGTTGTTGGCCAGCGGGTTGAGGCCCAGCTTGGGCGACGTGAAGTCCTGCACCAGCCGCATCGTGCCGATGACCACTTCGGTGGGGCTCTTCACCTTCTCGAAGCGCGCGTTCTTGAAGAAGTCGGAGTTGAACATAACGCGCAGCATGGCGGTGAGGTTGTAGCCGGAATCGAAGTAGGTCTGCTCCAGCAGGGCGATGGCTTCCGGGTCTCGTGGCGGCGTGTTCTGCCAGGCCGGCACCTGCACTTCGTCGGCGACGAAGAAGTTGTAGAGGTGGCGGGAGACGAAGCGGGCGGCGGCAGGCTGACGGGCGATGATGTCAACGATGTCGTCGCCGTTGAAGTTGCCGGTCTCGCCGAGGAAGG
Organism: Dehalococcoidia bacterium; assembly: GCA_965197635.1. Taxonomy (GTDB): domain Bacteria; phylum Chloroflexota; class Dehalococcoidia; order Lucifugimonadales; family UBA3495; genus Bin87. The sequence goes on along the minus strand of CBDANN010000005.1, from coordinate 134,931 downwards.
TCTTTTCGTCTTCATCGTGGTCGTAGGGGTTGTAGATGAAGCCGGCTTCGTAGCGACCGTAGGGGTAGCGTGGGACGGCGTTGGTGATGGTCCAGCCGGTGAAGGCGCGGGCCGCTTCCTTGACGTCGTCCTCGGAGTAGTTGGCCTGGCCATCCATGCCGACGCCCAGGGAGAACAGCTCCAGCAATTCGCGGCCCCAGTTCTCGTTGATGGAACCCTTGTGGCTCATGCAGTTGTCCAGGTAGAACACCATGGCCGGGTCGCGGGACAGGCCCTTCAATATTCCATCGAAGTTCCCCATCCCCTTCTCGCGGAACATATCCAGCTGGAGCTGGATCTGGCGGCCATGCTCGCACTTGGAGTTGCCGGTGCAGAGGATGCCGTGCCAGAAGAGGGCGACCTTTTCCTGCAAGGGCCGCTTGGTGTTAATCATGCGGTAGGTGAGATAAGACTGGTTGATTTCCAGCGCGTTCATCTCTTTCCAATCAACGAAGTAGCGCTCGAGGATGTCCATTTCCAAGTCGGGCTGGGCCTCGGGATTGAGCAGATCTTCGACCGTGGCCTCGTAGCCGTCGGCGGCGCGCTGTTCCAGCTCGGCGTAGGTGGCGCCGAAGCCGGCCCGACGCATCAGGTGCGCCATCTGGGCAATTTCCTGGTTGGTGGGCATAACGTGTACCTCCTGGTGGTGGGCTGACGGTTTCGACCGTTTCGGGGGCTGTTTCCGACGGTTTCCCGCTGATCCATAGGCCAATCGGCGCGGGTATGGGGAACCCCCGGCAGATAGCCGCATACTACCCGCTGGCAGGTTGGAGTGTCAAGGAAACGCCGCGCCATGGGTAGCGTTCCGTATTAGGTGGTCTGGTTTATCAGGCCTCGATTTTGGAGGTAAAATCCCCGTGGGTGGTGTAACGGGAACTGGGTGGCATGAAGTTAGCCACCGCGTCATCCTGATCGGGACTACTATAAACCAGAGCAAGGAAGACCACGGTGGCCAATAACAACAGGCACCTTTTGGAACTGGTACGCCAGCAGCATGGACGGTGATGTGGATTTCCTTCGTGAAGCCTTGCGGGCGATGGCGGAGGACATCATGGACGCCCAGGTGCCGGCGGGGATTGGCGTCCAGCATGGGGAGCGCAACCAGTATCGGCCCACCCACCGCAACGGCTATCGCAACCGAGCTTAGGACACCCGAGTGGGCGCCATGGAGTTGCGCATTCCTACGTGGTTGCGCACTCCTACGTGGTTGCGTATTCCTACGTGGTTGCGCATTCCTACGTGGTTGCGCATTCCTACGTGGTTGCGCATTCCTACGTGGTTGCGCATTCCTACGTGGTTGCGCATTCCTACGTGGTTGCGCATTCCTACGTGGTTGCGCATTCCTACGTGGTTGCGCATTCCTACGTGGTTGCGCATTCCTACGTGGTTGCGCATTCCTACGTGGTTGCGCATTCCTACGTGGTTGCGCATTCCTACGTGGTTGCGCATTCCTACGTGGTTGCGCATTCCTACGTGGTTGCGCATTCCTACGTGGTTGCGCATTCCTACGTGGTTGCGCATTCCTACGTGGTTGCGCATTCCTACGTGGTTGACACCATGGGCCCGCTTTTCGCCCGTGGCGGTCGATGCATCAAACAACCCAGACCGGGATAGCGCCAAGCTGGTGTCGGCCAAACTGATGGGCTGATTGCCCGACTTCGGATCATCTGACCCGGTGGGCCGACCGCCAACCTGGGCCTACGGAATGTTGCCTGATGAACGTGGCACGGCTGAGCGAAGTCGCCATCTAAGAAACTATGGCGCGCAACTCTTTCCGCACGTGCTTTCTCGGCTTTGCTGGCGTGCGTCTTTCCTGCTTCCTTCGTCTGCGTCAGCATCTGTATCGACAAGTTTGTGGACCTCTAAATCACTGGGTAAGTTGGCTTCCTGGAGAACCGCAATACGTTTTCATTTCAAATAATGTCAGTGGGTTAGCATTGACACTTACGATTGAGCGTCCCAGAATAGCCGGTTAAACACGATGACGCGACGAGACCCTCCTCGTGGCTCCAAGTTCGAGGGGAACTATTTTTCGAATAGCGAAACTTCCCCGATTGCATACGCTGGACGCGTGGTTGGCATACCGCAATTTCCGACTGTTGTGGTTCGGCAATCTCTTCGCCAACAACGCCCAGTGGCTGCAACTGCTGAGTGTGGGATGGCTGGTCCGGGACTTGTCGGAAGGTTCCACCGTCGCCGGCCTGCTGGTGGTCACGGTGGGCGGGATCAACACTCTGCCCGGATTAGTGGTGGGCCCCTGGGGCGGGGTCCTCAGCGACCGCTTCGACCGCCGCAAGCTGGTTATCGCCTTGCAACTGCTGATGGCGGCTCTGGCCTTGTCTTTCGCCCTGCTGGTGTTGTCCAAACGGGTGGAAGTCTGGCACGCCTACCTGTATGTAATTTTAGCTGGCGCTTGTCGTTCCATGACCCAACCCATGCGCCAATCCCTGATCGCCGGCACCGTGCCCCGGGAAATGCTGGGCAACGCCCTGGCCACCAACGTTCTGACCATCACAGGTACCCGCATCGTTGGACCGTTCGTTGGCGGGATCCTGATTTTCACCCTGGGGTTCTTCTGGAACTTCACAATTGAAGCCGTCCTGTACCTGGCCAATGTGGCAATGATTTTCCCGTTGCGCACTCCCTTCCACCGTCCCGGCAATGCGCGCCAGCGCGGCTCCGCATTGGCCAATATGGTGGAGGGTTTGCGCTACATATGGAGCGGGGAGCGCGCTTTCTTCCAGTTGATGCTACTGTCGGCGATTCCCAACATCATCCTCCATCCGGCCTGGTTCCTCTTCCCGGTGTTCACCACCGAAGTGTTGAAACGCGACGCCGACGTCGGTGGATACCTGCTGTCGGTCACGGGCGTGGGCGGCCTGCTGGCGGCGCTGTTCGTAGCGTCCTTCGGTTTCGTCTTCCCCAAGGGCAGGGTGGTTCTGGGGGCCGCGATTGCAAGCTCCCTCACGCTGCTGTTGTTTTCCTACTCCAAGTGGATGGCGCCGGCCTTCGTGGCTATCGCCGCCATGGCCTTCAGTCAATCCCTGTTCCGCACTACTCGCGGCACTTTGACGCAGACGCTGGCCCCCGACGGCCTTCGGGGCCGCCTCACCAGCCTGCAAAGCTTTGATCGAGGGTTCCTGGTTGTCGCCAGCGTGGGCGTCGGCATTCTCTCCGACGTCACCTCTCCATCAACGGCCATGGCCATCATCAGCGTGCTGGGGTTGACATTGGCGTTGGTGTGTTGCGTCACCCTTGGCCGGGTCCGACAACTGGCCTGAAGCGCGGCCGTTCCGATCACGTTCCGCGTTGCAACTGGCAAAGAGCATTACGCAATGCTCCCGGTCGCTCAGGCTGCATGCCGCATCGATTGATCCGGCGCACCATTTGCATGGACGCTACCCCTGCCCGCCTTGGCCGCCGCCGTTGTGCGAGAAACGAGGAAGCAGCTGTGCCGTCGGCTATTGGGTACCTTCGGCTGGGACAATCTCGTCCCTTGCAATCGTGGTACTCTCCGCGGCGAGTGATCAATGCTCACCGCCGGCGCCGACATCGAACCCATTCCCTGAGCATGGTTTGCAACGGGTGAGATCGGCGCCTGCTTCTCACCTCGACATGGGAACCGGGGAAAGGGCATAATGAACTCTCACAGGAAGAATCTAATCTAAGGAGTTGGAGATGTCAGCAAAAGTCACCGGACTCGGTCATATTGGTTTCTACGTTCATGACATCGAACTAATGATGGACTTCTATGCGGATTTTATGGGCATGACGCTGACCAAGGTCGGTCCGCTTGGCGCTTTCTTCAGCGCAGATCCGGAAGCCTGTGACCACGAGATTGCCCTGATCAACGGACGGTCGTCGCTGGAGGACCCGCACTGGATCCAACAGATTTCAATGCGCGTCGAAACCCTCGATGATCTCCGCGATTTCAAGAGTCGCATTCTTGCGCGCGGTTACCAGCTGGACCGCATCGTCACGCACGCGAGCGCAATCGGTTGCTACTTCCGAGACCCGGAGAACAACCCCACCGAAGTTTTCTGGCTGACCGGTCACACGTCATGGGCCCAGGTAGGCATCCCAATAGACATTGACCAGTCGGACGAAGCCGTTATGGCGGATGTGCTTCAGTCTTGGGAAGCGGTCCGGGACGTCGAAATGGGCAAGCCGGCCAACCCCGAAACCGTAGAGGCCATCCGTGACCTGAGCGCGGTGGCGGTCGGCAGCCGGTAAGCGTTGGGGCCTCTCGCCCTTTCCCCCGAGGGCGGGCTGCGCCTGAGGGGTGGCACGCGGGAGCTTGGGCGGGTTTGCCGTTTCGAGCATGAGGCTGGCACGCGTGTGTTCAGGCGGTCTTTGTTGGTCCCCGTCCGCTCCGCATAGTCTTGCGTCAGCCGGCGGCGTTAGCCTGGCTACGCCCGGGCAGTTTTCCGGGATAGTCGGACAGGCGGGAGTAATCCAGGGGACGTTCCCAGCAGCCAGGTTCAGACGACGGGCGGCGGAATGGCGATGGGGAAAGGCACGTTGGGGTAGTGTTCCAGTAACCGGCGCCATACCGCATGGCCCACTTCTTCCGCCCGGCGCACCACGTCCTCCTCATCTATGGTCAGCACCTTGCCGTCGCGCATGACCCAGTTGCCATCCACCATAACCGAGGTTATATCGCCCGGCTGCCCGTTGTGCACGAAGGCGGACACGACCCGCAGGCTGGGCACCAGGTGGGGCCGCAACAGGTCCACCACGAACAGGTCGGCCTTCTTGCCCGCTTCCAGGCTGCCGGTGGTGTCCTCCATGCCCAACGCTTTGGCTCCCCCTGAGGTTCCCCATTCCAGCACGTCCTCGGGCTGAGGATAGACCTCATCGTTGCGCCGCACCCGCTCCAGGAACAGCCCGGCCCGCATCACTTCCACCATGTCCTCGGCCATGTTGTCCGACCCCATGCCGATCACGCACCCAGCCGACTGCAATTCCCTCACCGGCGCAGCCGCGCCCCTTCGGGCAGCGATGGCAGCGTTGTTGGCGATCCTTACCCCGTTCTGCCCCAGCAGCGCGATTTCAGCGGAGTTGACGTACCGGCAGTGGGCGGTCAGCAGGTCTGGCCCCAGGAAGTCGCTGGCAAAGAGGTAATGGGTTGGGGATACTCCTCTGACTCCCATGACCGCTTCGATCTCCTGGTGGCTCTGGGACAGGTGAATGGTGTAGCCGACGCCATAGCGGTCGGCCATTTCCCGACTGCGGCGCAACAGGCCGGGGGAGCAGGTCTCGGGAGCGTGCGGGGCCAGGAAGCAGTTGACCCGTCCCTGTTGGCGGCCATGCCAGGACTCCACCAGGTCAGCGCTGCGCTGCAGCCCGGCGTCCGCCTTGGCCTCGTCGAAACGGTAAACGCCTTCCCGGGCCTGGGTTTCGTCCACGTCGTTTATGTTTTCCGCCAGTACCAGCCGCAGCCCGGTCGCCGCCAGGTCGTGGGCATAGCCGGCGACGTCAGCCGAGATTTCCAGCAGGCAGGTGACGCCGCTGCGCACGGATTCCAGGGCGCCCAGCAGGGCCAGTGTCTGACGCTCTTCCCCGCTCAGGAGGGAGCGGGCCGAGACCGGGAAGGACAGCCTGGTCGGAAAGCCGAAGTCTTCCAGTATTCCCCGGTCTCCCGTTGCAAGCAGGTGGGTGTGGCAGTTGATCAGGCCGGGGAAGACCGCCTTGCCCCGCCCGTCCACTACTTCGGCGTCGGGATACGCTTGCTGGACTTCCTCTGCTGGCCCCAGGGAGACAATCCGGTCTTCCGAGATGGCGATGCCGGCATCGTGTAAAACGGCGCGGTCCGGGTTGCCGGTTACTATGGTTGTATTGGCGATAACGATGGTCAAGGCCACTCTCCGGGAGATTATTGTTCAGAGTTGATGAACTGTCCGTACCGGCATGCCGTCGTTGGGACGGAAGCCCGAAACCAGAAATCTCTGGTGTGTGTCAAGGACGATCTGAGGTGATGTGCCCGGCGAGTGCTACTCCTTTTCGCCATTTCATCCCCCATCCTGGTCCCAGATACTAACATCTTCCGCCCTGGCAGACCGTCTGAGGATTAGCGATTTGGGGCAATTGAAGTTGGGCCGTGGGATTGCTCGCGTCGTTCGCCGAAACAGCGGTGCTGGATTGACCGATGCCCAACTGTTGCGGAACAGCTTGAGCAGGTTGTGGCCGATGCAGCTCAGCGACCATTCGCCGTTGACCTTCGTTGCCCTTGTCCAATCCTGGCAGCAGGAACTGTCGGAAACCACCTCCGTGCTTGGTTGGGCCGAATACCGGTTCCATCGTCTCCATATGCCGGGCGTAACGCTGGCGTCTCCGTTTGGTCTGCAACTTGCGGCGCATCCGATCCCTGGGAGACAGATGCTTGGGCGTGCATCATCAGGGCGCTGGCGGCGACACCCTACCGTGAAGAGCAATTTGTTCGGGGCGCCTGCCCGCGCCGGCGATTCCGATTTTCGCCGGCCTGATTTCCCACCCGTTGGTTACGCTTTTCGTTCACGAACGTAAGCGGCTTTCGTCGCCAGACCCTTGCAATTGCACGACGAAGGCGGCGGAACACGAAATGATCATGCGCTGACTCGCGACTGGACGCTTCGTACCATTACTGATACCGGTTCCGCCAGCAGCGAGAGAGGCCGGACCTGGCCACTGACCCGGCGTAACAGGGATAACGGCCCGTCCGCGTCAGGCTTGGCACCCCCACCCGGGCGACGTTGGCATACACCTCACACTACCGCGAGACATTGCCCGCCACCATAGCGACCGCGCCGGTCAATATAACACGACGCTCGGATCGGAATACGGGCATTCATCCCGATGTTCGAAACTGTACCGACGTGCCAGGGGGCCTCAGACCGACAACTGGAATACGACGATGAATTTCCGCCGACCAACGGCGATCGCTTGACGAAATATTAGTACGGGACTGGTAGGACATCCGGCGAAGCATTCGCGTTGGCGCTCGTTTTTCCAATCATCGCGCCATGTTGGATTGCGCCGCATCCAATTCCATCCCGATGCAGAGGATCCTGTAACGCTTAGCCGAAATTGACCGAAGGGGTGCGGGCTTGGCGCTGACACGAGGAATGATGGGTAAGGGAAGGCGAACGGACGAGGCACGATGCCAATAGATAGGGTTGAGGGTGCTGCGTGGCAGTCAGGCCAGTGGAAAGCAACGACCCGCAGTGGCGGTGGTCGGCGAAATCGGCCAGGCGGTATGCCAGAATTGACACACGAGGACCGACTTGGCTCGGACCTGCGAGCTTGGCGCGGGTCGGTGAGGCGGTTGGGAGGTCTGGTGGATGGATCAGGCGCCGACGGCGCGGTCAGGCCGGCAAGGGCAGGGCACGCAATCGAGTGAGGGCGCGGCTGGACTGGGTTCCCCAGGGCCAGCCCTGGGGAAGATGCAAGGTGAGGCGGCGCGCCGAGCGGGTGAGTCGTCCGGCGATAGAGCAGCAGCGCCGCCGGAGGGTCTTGGTGGTTACCACTTGCTCACCCAGACCGATGCTCGCTGCCCAGCGGGCCAGGTTATGCGCCATCACCTGGACGGCCCGCCAGGCGGCGTTGGCGGCGAAGCGACCCGAGGGGAGATGGTTGAGGCCGACGCCGTACTTGAGGTCGCGGATGGCATTCTCGATCTCGGCGTGGCGGCGATGGTCCGCCTCCAGTTCCAGCGTCGCTCCGTCCCGGTCGGTGATGAAGCCGTGATAGCTGTACCCCAATCCACCGAAGAGATGAGTGTCGCGGCGGGTCGAAGGGGTAAGAAAGTGCCCCTTTGCTTCTGGGATAATGGTTTTTGAAACACAAAACCAGCCAGAAACAAGGAGCACTCAATAGATGCTACCACCTGAGCAGCCCGACCGCATCCAGACCGCCTTCGACGTCAGGGCAATCGCATTTGAAATTACAACCCCGTCACGCCGGCGAAAGACGGAGTCCATAAGGTCATTGCATGAACGAATTGGAAACGTAATTAACGAATTCGGTCACTGGATTCCTGCTTGCGCAGGAATAACGGGCATTAAACTGCCCATATGCGATTGCCCTGCCTTCGACGTAACTGTTCACGTTTGAGGGGATCTGAACGGGCTTTGCCGAAATCCCGTGCTTGACTTTCACCCCGGAGGGGCCGGTTTGACCCGTAGATCCCCGCAAGTCTAAACAGTTACCCTTCGACGACCACCGCCTGGTCAGCCATGCTGGGCTGATCCTGCCGGCCACTCTGGCCCGGCATCTGGGCCTGCCCCAACTGGTTGAGCGACACCTGGACCTGGGCCGTGCCCTGGGCCGCCTTCGACGTAACTGTTCACGTTTGAGGGGATCTGAACGGGCTTTGTGCCCTGGGCCGTGCCCTGGGCCGAGCCAATCCTGGCGACAAGATCATGACGCTGGTGGCTTCTGCCCCGGCTGGGGGCGACTGCATTGACGACGCCGACGTGTTGCGCACCGGCGGGACCGCTGGCGCCATCGGCTGCGTAGTCAAGGCTCCATCCACCCTGGGAACGTTCCTGCGCAGCTTCCGGTGGGGCCACGCCCGCCAGTTGGATCGGGTGAGCCGGGAGCTGCCGGCTCGGGCCTGGGCCGCTGGGGTCGGACTCCGATCTCTGATCAATCACGGGCCGTTGACCATCGACTCGGACTCCACCATCTGCGAGACCTATGGACCGGCCAAGGAGGGCGCCCGCCGTCACGGTTACAACGGCCAGCGGGGCTATCACCCGCTGCTGGCCGTTGCCGCCGGAACCGGCGACGTGCTGATGTCTCGGCTGCGCCAGGGCCGGGCCAACACGGTTCGGGGCGCGGCCCACTTCCGGCGGGAGACGGTGGTCCGGGTGCATTATGCCGGGGCCACCGGACCACTCACGGTGCGGGCCGACCGCGGCTTCTACACCCACGCCATCGGCGCGGTCTGCCGCCAGACGGATGTCCGCTTCTCCATCACCATCCGCCAGCATGCCCGCCTGCGGAACCTGATCGAGGCCATACCCGAAAGGGACTGGACGCCCATCCCCTACTGGATGGACGGCGCCGCCGACGTGGCCGAGACTACCTACACCCTTTTCCAGGGTGATCCCGACGCCGCGCCGGTGCGGCTTATCGTCCGTAGGGTGAAGCCCACTCCCGGTTCCCAACTGGCCCTCTTCGCCAGCTACGCCTATCACGGCTTCATCACCTGGGCCAGTTGGCCCTTGGTGCGAAAGACCACCTCCACAGGCACTCCGGCTTCCCGCCGGCGCTCCCAGTCCCCACCCACCCTTGGGGCAAATACAACTCCCGATCCAAAAAGGTCCGGCCCTGCCGACTGCCGTAAGCCAGAAACACCCCAATCTGGCAGTTCTCCACTTTCCCCGCCGTGCCGCTGGACCGCCCGCATCGGTCTGGGCGAGCAGCAGGTGGTAACCACCAAGACCCTCCGGCGACGCTTCTTCTCCCTGGCCGGACGGTTCACCCGCTCGGCGCGCCGCCTCACGTTGCATCTTCCCCAGCGCTGGCCCTGGGAAACCCAGTTCAGCCGCGCCCTCACTCGATTGCGTGCCCTGCCACTCCCTTCCTGATGGTAGCGCCGGCAACCGGCCCGCCAATCCCACCCGCCAGTCAGTCAGTCAAACGTCTCCCCAGCTCGCGCCAGATGGATCAGCGAGTTTTCCCTGCTGCCTCCGGCTCATCCAGCAGCGGCTCCGCACGCCTGACCTTGGCGGGCCGATTGCCAACCACCAGGCCCAGCTACCCGCATTCCGCCCCAACCATCGCGTCTTCATCACCCTCGTGCTCCGTTCCAGTACTCCCACAATGCCTTTCGGTGGATTCGGGGTTAATACGGAACGCTACCGTCAACGTTGACCGCCCGTTGACGCTCCAAATGCCACCCCATATAATTCTCGCTGGATTACTACGCACTAATGCCACGCCAATTCCGGCGCATCGCACAAGGAGTCGCGATAATGACCACCGAAGTTTACGAATCTGTTTTGCATCCGGGTTCCCTGGTCGCCGAGCTGAAAAAGAACAACGTTTCCCACGTCGTCTGGCTGCCCGACAGCGAAACCAATTTCCTCTATAACATGATGCTGGAGGAACCTACCCTTGACCTCATCCCGGTGTGCCGCGAAGGCGAAACCATGGCAGTCGCTGCCGGACTATGGGTCGGCGGCGCCAACCCCGTGGTCCTGATCCAGAACACGGGCGTCTTCGAGGCTGGTGATTCCATTCGCGGCCTGTGCCTCGACCTCCACCAGCCTCTGGTGATGCTGGTGGGCTATCGCGGCTGGACGCGCCGCGGCCCCACTCCCGACTCCGCAGGACGTTTCATCGAGCACATCCTCCACGCCTGGGGTATCAACTACTACCTGGTTGAAACCGATGACGACGCCGACCGCATCAGCGTCGCCTTCGAGGAATCCCAGCGTCTGAACCGCCCGGTAGCGGTCCTGATCGGCACCGAGTTTGGCTCATAGCCAATCCGCTGTCATCGCGAGACCGGCGCGGCGATTCCGTACCGCTAACCTAACCCCATCGCAGGAGCGAACCCCATGATCAGCAACACTGATGCAGTCCGAGTCATTGATTCCAACCGCGAAGACGCCGTCATCATCCCCACCATGAACGCCGGCAATGTCCGATTCGGGCTTCCCTCCATTACAACCAACCAGAACCTGGACCTTCCCATCTCCGGCGCAATGGGGAAGGCGAGCAACGTCGGCCTCGGCGTCGCCCTGGCGCAGCCGGGACGCAAGGTCATGGTGCTGGACGGCGACGGTAGCCTCCTGATGAACCTCGGCGCGTTGGTCACCACTTCCACCAAAGCGCCCAAGAACTTCTATCACTTCCTCTTCAACAACGGCGTCTATGCCGTCACCGGCGGTCAACCCATCCCCGGCTCCGACGGCGTAACGAACTGGGGAGAAGTCGCTCGGGGCGCCGGCTACGCCGCCGTCTTCTCCTTTGACAACCTGGAAGACTTCACCACCGGAATCGGCGAGGCTCTTGCCGCTGAAGGTCCCGTATTCATCCACCTGGCCGTGGAGCCGGAGATCGAGAACACGCCGGTGCAATTCCGCGTCCGCGGCTCCCGCACCGCGCTGCAGGCCTACGAGGAAGTCACCGCTACCCTGGCCGGCGACAACTAGGCTGCCGCCAATCCGTCCGCCGGCGGGTCTCGGCTGCGCTTTGGACTTCCAGCGCAGACTGCCGGAGACCATCACGGCGGGCGGCGTCACCAGATGGCTGACCAGACATTTGCGCGATGATCCTGACCCTGGCGTTACCGCCGACAGAATTCAACACGTTCTGGAAAATTGGGTTTACGGGGTATTTGCAAAGACGAGCGAGGTCGCCGCGAAGCGATAACCTATTGGGGATTTGTCCCAGGTCGAAAAGAGATGTTGCGGGTTGTGGTTTCGCGAGATGACCAAGAGATCATAACGACCCACTTCGACAAACTTGCAGCCAAGCGGATTAAAGAAAGTCGTCCGTGGTTTCAGCGACGTTGCAGAGACTTGGAGGTACGGGATGCAGGTTAAGTACTATGCCGAAGACGATGCTTTGGTCATGACCGCATCCTGGGGAGGATGCAGCGGAGGCACTTTGCGGGATGACTTTGGCGTCATCTTCACGTTTGAGGGCGAGGGTTCCGAGAACATTGCGAGGGTGCGCGTGTTGAATATTACCGATTTTCTCCCGCTCGGCGCGGAGCGGGGCTACGACGCCGACACCGACACGCTGACCCTGGGCGACAAGCCGGACGCCGATTACCGCGTGGTGGACAACGGCGACTTCGTGAGCTACCGGCAGTGGTTTGACGACGGGAGCGAGTGGGACGTGGTGGCTTTGGACTTGCGCCAGGCGTCCCGGCACTTGGCGGAAGTGATAGCCGCCCTGCCGCAACCGGCGACCGTCAGCGCCTGACGACCCATCGGGCCAGCCATGCCGAAGTTCCGTCCCTTCAGCATTTTTGGACGTCTCTTGGCGTCGGCCGTCGTTGTGGTCGGCTTCTACCTGTTGTGGCTGGGTTTCGTGGAGGGCAACGCGCTCAAAGCCGTTCCCGGCGCCGTCCTGATTCCCGCCGGCCTGTACCTGATGGTCTCCTCCCGTCGCGCCGAAATCCGCCGCGAATCAAAGGTGACCGACGATGGCGACACGCCAATGGATAGCCGAGAATGATCCCCTCCAGCGAAGTCGCCCGCGCTATAAACTACCACCGCCAGGACGCCCTGGTGGTGTCCACGTCCGCCGCCCTTCGCGACTGGCACCAGGTGTCCGACCGCCGTGACCTGGACATCGACCTCACCGACTGCATGGACCGCGCTCCCGCCGTCGGACTGGGTCTGTCCATTGCCCAGCCCAACCGCCGTATCCTGGTACTGGACTGCGATGCCACCCTGCGCACCGACCTTGGCAGCCTGGGCACCATAGGCGAGAGCGCCCCCGCCAACCTGGTCCACTTTGTCCTGGAAGACGCTGACCACACGTCCACCGACGGCACGCCCATCCGTGGGCTGGACCACATCGACTTCGAAGGGATGGCCCGCAGCGCCGGCTACACCCACGCCTGCCGCTACGACAACCTGGAGGAACTCCTCATTGGTTTGGAGGACATCATGCGCCGGCCCGGGCCGGTTCTGGTGGCCGTGAAGGTTCTTCCGGAACCGGAGCCGTCGCCCTTCCCCGAGCGCCCGATGGCCCAGGGTTGGGCTGAAGTCCGGACCGCCCTCGGGCAGTAGATAGCCACGTCATTGCCAGGATCGTAGCAAAGCGGCAGTTCCGTCCCGGTCAGTCGGCTTCTTGCGTGGCCTCGTCCGGGCGCACCAGGATCTGCCGCGCCACGTTGTAGCCGATAGAGACGCGATCCACTTCGGTTTCCACCTGCATCACTCCCAGGTAGGGCATACCCTCCAGCAGGGTTATTCGACGCTCCGGCACCAGTTGGGCGCCGCCCAGGAATTTCAGAAGCTCGGCATCTTCTTCGGGGATCCGATCCACGACGTAAGGAGCGCCAACGGCGGCGTTGTCCAGTGGGACCGCGCCGGACGTTGGCGAGGCAGGCCCGCTGCCCGGTATGGGCCAGCCGAAGGGCGAGTGGGTCGGGTTGCCCAGCCGCTCCATCAGCTTCATCTCCATTGCATCAGACATCCCGTGCTCCAGCTGGTGGGCCTCAATATGAGCTTCATGCAATTCCATGCCCAGCAGGCTCACCACCAGCCATTCGGCCAAGCGGTGCCGTCGTGCGATGTTCTCGCCTTCCTTCGTGCCCCGCGTCGTCAACCGGATGCGCTTGTCGTTGCCAATATCCACCAGGCCCTGCTTCTGCATCCGCCGCAACATTCCGGCCACCGACGGTACCGACGTTCCCAGGCCCTCCGTGGGCGGCAACTGCCGTAACGCCTCCGTCAACTGTGTCAACGTCGGGATCTCCGAGTCCTCCCACATCTTGTACAGCGACAGCAAATAGTTCTCGGTGACCGGCGACAGGCGATCACCGGCGTCATGCCCATCCCCTGGAGCGATCACGTTGGCGGCGGCGGATTTACGTGGACGCGGCACAGCAACCCCCGTGTGGAAAACGTAGGTTGGCGTGATTATACCGCAATCCCGCGACTGTCGATGCCGGCGCTGTCCAAACGATGGTGCGTGGCGCGAAGAATCCGAGTAGCGCAGGAAACCTATAAGAACTCAAGCAATTCCCGCAGATCGCTGATCTCGTAGTCCGGCGCCACGCCCGTCTCGTTGAGCGCCCCGTGCTGGTTCAACCACACACTCCGTATGCCGCACCGGTTCGCGCCCAGGATGTCATGTTGCAAGGAGTCTCCGATATGAATGGCCTGCTCGGCTTCGCAGCCACACTTGGACAGGGCAATCTCGAAAATACGCCGGTCCGGCTTGGCGAACCCGCACTCCTGCGCCAGTAGCACGAAACTGAAAATATCAGTGAGACCGATCCGTTCCGGGTAGGTGTTGCCGTTGGACACCAGGCCGATCTGATAGCGGTTCTTGAGGTCGGTCAGCACGTCGGCAACGCCCGGATACGGCCGGGTGCCGGCGAACCGCGCTTCGTTATAGACCTCAAACAATCTCTGGGTACCTGCTTCGCTCCGATCACCGACCTGCGCCAGCGTTCGCCCCAGGGCCTCATGGCGGATTGCTTCCACCGTAGTCACGCCTTCGTCGAGTTCGTCCGCGACGGCTTCCCGAATCGCCGCCATCCGCTGAACGGTAAGCGCGTCTGCGGCCTTGTTTGCCACCATCAGCCGCAGCTCCCGCAGTGTGATCTCCAGGGCGTTCCACATGGCCGACCGGAAATCCCAAAGGGTGTCGTCGCCGTCAAAGGTAATCGTCGTTATCGTATCCATCCGTGTCTTCAGTACGTTGTGGGTCACAACCAGTCATTCTCCACCCGCGCTATAAGGGATCGGACGGGTACCGGACATAATAGCGCAGACGACGGCGTTGCTCATCGTCTGCCGCACGGATTTGCACGCTGCCGCGGACGAGTTCCATCGGCGCATTGCGCCGCGGCTAGTAAGCAACCTGAACTCCTCAGTGGTGTAAGTCCGAGAGGGTCGGGACCGAAGCAAACGGCGTCCCTAAACTACAAATGCCGCCCCACGGGCGGCATCCTGAATTTGCGCGGCCCGCGGTCGCTATCCCCGCGACTCAGCCAACTCCGCGTCGTACGCTGGTCCGTCGAAGAAAGCCCGACCATCCACGAACGGCAGCAGCCGGTGACCTTGGCGCGTGGAAACGCTTACCCTTTCCCCGGGCTCGAGGTGGGCGATGTGGGATTTCATGACCTGAACCTGCTGTCCGGAGGGCAACTCTACGGAATAGAGGTTGAACGCTCCCATGAAATCCCGTTGCGCTACGATGCAGTCTCCGGCTGCGTCGGCCACCACGTCCAGGCAGTCCGGCCGTACCATTACCTGCAATTCCCGGTTGGCGGGCCACGGGATGGGCCAGAAGGGTGGCCAGGGCGTTCGTCCCACCTCGCTGGAGAGGTATTCACCGTCCTGCCAGGCGGGCAAGAAATCCGCCTTGCCAAAAAACTCAGCGGCGAACCGGGTGTCCGGGTTGTGAAAAACTGCCTCCGGCGATCCCATCTGCTCGATGCGTCCCTGGTTCATCACCACCACGCGGTCGCCCAGTTGCATGGCCTCTTCCTGGTCGTGGGTAACACAAACCACCGTGGCCCCCCGTTCTCGCAAAATCGCCCGCACTTCCTGTCGGAGCTGGGCGCGAAGGCCGGGATCGAGACCGGAAAAGGGTTCGTCCATCAAAATCAGGTCCGGCTCCGGCGCCAGGGCCCGAGCCAGCGCCACCCGTTGCTGCTGGCCGCCGGACAACTGGTGAGGATAGCGATCTTCGTAACCTTCCAGGTTCACCAGTTGGAGGGCGTCTTGCACCTTCGCCTTTTGCCTGTTTCTCCTAGCCAAGCCAAAGGCGATGTTCTGTGCCACCGTCAAGTGCGGGAATAACGCCCCATCCTGGAACACCATCCCGACCCGACGTTTTTCCGGGCTCTCGTTGACCCCCACCCCGAACACCAGTCGTCCGCCGATGTGGACGGTTCCGGCGTCGGGAACATCGAACCCCGCGATCAGGCGCAGGGTGGTTGTCTTGCCGCACCCGCTGGGCCCCAACAGACAAAAGATCTCGCCACGCGCGACATCAAGATTGACGTCGGCGACAGCTTCCGTATTCCGAAACGCTTTGTACAGTCCAGACAACCGCAGGAAGTTGTGCCCGGATACCGGCCCGTTGACTGCCGCCTGCTCGCGATGTTTAATTTGTCCGAATAGCATTTTCAGTCTGCGTTGGTACGGCAACTGAATACCGATTGAAAACAGGCGTCAGTCTATGGGTGTGAACTCTGCTTGTCAACACTTTTGAAACCCTCTGTTAAGCGATTTGGGCGCCTCCATCCTCCCCCTTGGCTCGTTAATACCCCATTCTGCAGCGCCGACGCGCGGTGAAGCGGCGGCGCCATTCGCATTGCCCCAACGAAAGCATATTGCAAAATGGCCGCGCAACCAGCCGCGAAGCCCGTCAGCGCCGCCAATTGAGGTCCAGTAACCGACCGAGACAACGTTACGCCAGGCCTCTTGATTTTAAACTACGTATGCACTAATATGCACGAGCAATAGGGATATATTGATTGCCTAATGCACTCCTTACCGAGAAATTGCTTCCTTCGGATCGGACAATCGCTAAACACCGTCGTAGCAGAACCCGCCGTGCTAAAACGATTAGAACAGATGGATCGTGTCCGGCGGTGTCTGCCCATCGCAGCCGCGACAATCCTGGTCCCGTGCTTGACCGCTTGCGGAATTTCTCCAGCCACCCAGCCAGCGGCGGCTCCAACCTGACCTGGCCGGAACCAGGCGCTCCCGCAAAAGGCTGGGGCGCTACCATAGCGGCGGTAGCGCCCCAGCTTCAGCTCTTCTCGGGCAGTTGACCCGGTCGGAACCCTCCTCCCGGCCGGGTCAATATACCATACGGGACGCCAGCATAAAACATTGCGACGGTTGCGTGTTTTGGCAACACCCCGCTACGATAGGCTCCATTCTCTGCCCGGAGCCTTCCCAATGCACCACTGGACCGTCGGCGGCGACATCTACATCGGCTGGCCCGACCACGGCGCCGAGGAACGCCGCTATACCATCGTTGACCTTGACCTGTCCGGCAAGATATTCCGGGCTCGGGTAACCGACGGTCAGCGACAGGGCGGGTTCATGGTCATATTCGGCTGTCCCAATGTCATCCTGGAACAGTTGGCCGAGCAAGCGTCCCACGCCCTGGGATTCCGTGTCATCGTGTCCAGCCTGCGTACCAGCATCGAGGGCGCGGTCGTCCGCAGCTTCGACTACGAATGGTACCCCACGCCGGAGTACGAGGAGCGCCCCCACGCCCTGGCCACGACGCTGGCGAACCTGTACGACGAGATCGCCCCCGGCCAGGCCGGCTAGCCGCCGCCGGGTATGTTGGGATGGCCCCACAGCGGATGCCGGAAAGTCGGCGCGAGCGCGGGGTTCAACTGACGGCGCGATTGGGCCGCCGTGCCGCCATCGTGAGGCGCGTTCACTGCGTCCGTGGCCATGTCCCCTTCATTGGAGCCGGTCCGTCGTCGCGCTGAAGGCGGCGCCCGGCGAGCCGTGAGATGGTTCAGATGCCGGGCCAATTCCTGGAGGCTGTGCAGGTTGTGTGCCGGCAGGAAGTCGTCGATGTAGGGCAGCGCCGCCTGCATCCCGCGCGTCAGCGGTTGGTAGTCCGGGGAACCCAGCAGCGGGTTGAGCCAAATCAGACGGTGGCAGCTACGTTGCAGACGAGCCATTTCACGGGACAGCAACTCCGGCTCGCCCCGGTCCCACCCATCGGATATGACCAGCACCACCGCGCCGCCGCACAACACCCGCCGCGCCCAACGATAGTTGAACGCCTTAATTGCGTCGCCGATGCGGGTGCCGCCGGCCCAGTCCGGGACGGCTCGCGCCACCTCGGCCACCGCGTGGTCAACGCCCCGGTGTTCCAGGTGGCGCGTGATCCGGGTGAGGCGCGTAGCAAACAGAAACGCCTCCAGCTGCTGACCGCTCACCGCCATGGTGTGGACGAAATGCAGCAGCATTCGCGTGTAACGTTCCATGGACCCGCTGACGTCGCAAATAAGCGCCAACGGGCGAGGCTTGGTCTTCCGTTGCCGGTGCGCGAGGTCAACCATTTCGCCGCCGTAGGAGAGGCTCCGGCGCATGGTGCGACGCAGGTCAATGTCGTTGCCATCGCCCCACGTCAATCGCCGAGTACGCCGGCGTCCCAAATCCCAGGCCAATTCGGCCATAAGAGAACGTGCCGCAGACACCTCGGCCGGCGTGTATTCGGCGAAGTCGCGCTGTCGGAGCACTTCGCGGGCACTGAACGACCGCTGCAGGTCAACCACCGGCTGCCGCTCCCCGGCGTCCTCAGCATCGTCGGATTGGGGCGGCCCGTCGGAGGTATCCTCCCGGTGGGGCATCACCCGTGGCGTGCGGTAGCGCCGTTCCTCTCCCATGGAACGCAGGTCGCGCATGCTCCGCCCGTGGGCCGGCCGACGCCAGAACACCTGGAACGCCTCGTCAAACAGCTCCAGGTCGCGGCGGCGATGCACCAGCAATGCTCGCGCCGCCAGCCGGAAATCGTTGCGACTACCCCCTATCGGGACGAACTCGGTGGCCCGCACCAGGTCGAGCATATTCCCGGAACCCACGTCCAACCCCAGCCGGCGCAACACTTCGCCGAACATCAGCAGGTTGGGCAGTATGGCCTGATCGCCGACGTCCGCCGGCGCGGTGTGAAGGTTGACTCCGGAGGTCATGCCGGGGCAACGGGCGATGTCGAAGACGTCGCCGCATCCATGGCGTGTTTATCCTTTCTGCCGACCGAGAAACATATTTCCCTCGGTATCAGGACCTCGTAATCACCCTGAAAATAACGGCCATGGGTCTGCTTCACTGACTCCACCGATTTCGAGCAGATGACCACATTCTCCACACGAACCGGCTTGCCCGCCTGGAGGCAAGCGTTGAGTTCGTCCATCTGGTCAACGTCCAGCTTGTAGAGCCGCTCTTCAGCATCCTCGAACTTGCTGTACTCGGTTATCCGAGTGGGAACTTTCCCATGACGGTCGTGCTCGATCAGGTAATATTTGTCCATGATGCTCCCGGCGTTCCCCACGGCCGTCTTATCCACCGTAGGCTGATAGTATCACATCGCTTGCCCGGTCAATATCGGCCGCCGGCAGTTCCGTACCGGCAATGTCACATTGCCAAGCCATTTCCGACAGTTGCAGCAACGCTTGAACTACTTCCGGGCGACCACCGCCGTATTTGATGGCAAGATCGTACCCGGCAGCCTGTTCGGAGATCATCTGCCAGCGATGTTGGTTGCGTGTCTGCACTTGGATCTCGGCCCGTGTTTCACGGTATCCGATGTCCAGATGGACAGCGCGGTATCCGAACTTCGGATCATCGCTCTTGTCGTCCAACTGGCGCACGTGGTGAGCACTCGCCAAGCGTTCTACAGCAGCGGTTTGTGCGGCTCTGTCCGGAACAATGATGCGACACCCTACGACATCTGGCATCTCGGACAACGGCAATTCGGGACGCCGCCGCAACTTCGCCGCAACCGTTTCCAAGCGTTTTAAACGAGAGTTCACTTCATAACCCGGCACCAACTCCCTGAGTTCGGCCAACAAGTCAATCCTGAATCCGTTCAGGTATCTCAGATAAGCGCCGTACTCCTCGCGTACGTCGGATGACGCGCCCTGTCGCAACCGCTCGCCAAGTGCGTCGATTTCATCGTCTGTGAAATGCGTAGTCATTCCACCACCTCTACATCTCATAGTGTCAGATACGTGTCGGGGTTGGCTATCGCGCCGCGCCCGCTTCTCCGCCAAAGCTGCGTGGCAGCGCCGCCGCCGCCAGTATCGCCAAGGCGGTCAGTCCGCCCACAACCAGCACTCCGGTAACCAGCGACCCCGACGCTCCGGCCACTGCGCCGGCGAGTACGGGGCCTCCACCGAAACCGACCGCGCCCAAAGTCTGCACCAAGCCCGTCAGCACCGAGACCTCCCGCGTCCTGATGCCCCTGAACTCGAAGGGAAGTATCTCCATGGCCGGAACGAATACCCACACCAGACCTATTCCGGTGAGGGCGGCGGCTGCCAGAATCTCACTCCCCGACAACAGCGCGCCCAGGGTAAAAACGGTGTTCATAATCGTCGGCAGCAGAACCATCAGCCGCCGGTTGGTGATGTACTTGAAAATACGGCTGCCCAGCAGACCACCCGGGATCAGCACGTAGTACAGGAAGCCGAACAGTATGCTGCCGGATGAAATCACGATGCCCCGCTGCTCTTCAAATATGATTGGCAAAAAGGTCAGAACCGTGGTCCACGTTGCCGATAGGCACAGCATCACCACGCCGAGCAGCCAAGCGTGCGGGTACTTAACCAGCGCCCTGATCAGCGGCGGGCCGTCGTTGTCTCGGGGTTCCCCAGCGTCGCTTTCCGTTGTTCTTCCATTGGAGCTCGATACGGCTTCCTCTTCGTAGTTATGCACCGACGGTCCCGACCGCCAAGTCAAGAATCCCCAAATCAGGAAGTGGCCGGCCATCAACCCGCCCTGCAGATAATAGGCCAGACGCCAACTGTCCAGGAGAACGATGATCAGCGGGCTGAAGGTCAGCGCCGCCGCCATGAACGTGGAGTGCAGCGACAGGCCAACGGATGTCACGACCGAGTAATGCCTCGGCGCGGCCCACCACCGCAGCAGGAGAGGCCGGGTCGGCGAGATGGCCGCGTGGACCAACACCATCAGAAACCGGGACGCCAGCAGAGTCCAGAAGCCGGCGGCGAGGCCCTGGCTGAACAGGAACGGCGCCATCAGCGCCAGCCCGATCAGTACCCGACGGTTGGGATTGAACCTGGCGAACAGTACGCTGAAAGGAACCAGCAAAACTGCCGAGGTGCCCCACGGCACCGCCTGCAGCACGCCGATTTGCAGGTAGCTCAGGCGGAGGTCCGCCTGGATGAACGGCAAAAACAGGCCGAAACCGAAAGACGACAGCACCACAGTGCTGTAGTGCAGTCGGTTGAGCAGCAGGACCGCCCAACCCCGCGTTGGCGTCGCCACGTCGTCTTGAGACGCGGCCGCCGGCTCGGCGGCAATTTCCCGCTCGTTAGCGATGCCCTGCGCGCGGGTGCGTCATTGCCGCCGCCGCTGCCGCGGTCAGCCCGGCGAACCGTTGCGGGCGGTATGACCCCAATACGACGTTGGCCCGCACATCGTCGCAGATTTCCAGCGCCGCCAATTGGCTGACCACCGGGGCCAGCGTGACCCCACTGTGCGTCAGCGCCACGTACACGTTCGGGGCTTCAGAGGCAAACCCCAACACGGGGTATCCGTCCAGGGGCATCGGTCGCCAACCCACCGGAACCGGGACCGCCTGCGCTCCGGCCAAAGCCGGCAGGTAGCGGCCGGCCCGGGTCAGCAGATCGTCGGCGTGGGCCTGGCTGTCGTCCTCAGCCAGGCTTTCCTGGTCTCCCTCGCCAATCATCAGGCGACCGTCTGGGCATTGCCTCAGGTGTATCTCTCGACGGCCGTCTCCCAACGCCGGCGCGTACACCACCGGCACGTTATGCAGCAACGGCGGCATGGTCGTGGTTCTTATCACCACACCGGGGCTCTCCGCCTGGGGCACGTGGGTCCCGGCCAAGGCGGCTAGCCTGGTGGTTTCAGTGCCCGCCGCCAGAACCACCGCGTCGGCTTCAACGTCCCCGGAGGTGGTCTGGACTGCGCGAATCGTTCCGTCGCCGGTTTTCGAGAACCCCAACACTGCTACGCCGGTAAGGATACTGGCTTCCATCTCCCTGAGACGGCGGACGCAGGCGTCCACCACCATCTGCGGCTCTACCTGCCCTTCGTTCTCATTGTATTCCGCCGCAGCCACGGGCCCCACGTCCAGGGCCGGCTCCAGCTCTTCCAGCCGGGCTTTGGACACCAAGCGGCTGGGATATCCCCACGACTGGAGCTGCCGGACTCGGGCCTTCAGCGCCTCGGCAGCCTCGGGCTCCGTTTCCCAGGCGACCTTGCCGCCCCAACGCAACCCCACGTCTTCGCCCAACGCGGCGGCGAACCGGCTCCACATTTCCAGCGAGCGGCGGTTCAGGTTGTGGTATTCGATGGGTTCCTTGGCGCCGGCGTTGACCCACGCAAAGCTGTGGCTGGACGCGCCGCTGCCCGGCTCCGCCTGGTCTATGAGAGTCACCCGCAGCCCGCGGGCGGCGATGCGCCATGCTATGGACGCGCCCACGATGCCGGCGCCGACGACGGCAACGTGTCGCCGCATATGGCTAACGGTCATCAAAATCACCGTCCCAGTCTAAATCCAAATTGGAAACACCCAACACGGCGGCCAACTCGTCAATATCCAAGTCGTCGATTTCATCCGAATCGAAAACGCCGTCCAGCAAACTCTCCGCCAGCGTATCTATGACCTCCAACGCAGCGGTGGCGCTTTCAAATTCCATCTTCCCCTCGACGACGTTCAGCAGAATAGGCCGAGTAGCCACGGATCGGAACATCGCCACGCCTACCGTTTTGGCGTCGTCCGACCCGTCGTCCTCCAGCAGCGTGGTCAAGGCGGTCATCGCCATCGTAGCGTCTTCGTCGCCCGCTTCCGCCATTTCAAACAGCGTATCAGCCACCCGGTCAGCTACACCGCCAAACTCTCCCTTTTCGTATGGGTCGGCGACCAGGCAGGCGAAGTACAGCATCAGCAAATCCGCGGCCGTACCATCCCCCCGGGCCAGAGCTTGTTCTACCGCATCGACAGTCAGTGACTGCATTCCATCGGAGTCCGGCATTTCGAAATGTTGGTTCATATGAGCATCCTCTGCCAAACCAGCGGCGGTTTTTGCCTAACCGAGGTGTCGGTTCAATCCCCGAACCTGGACCAGGCTAGCCCCGCCGCCCGCCCCCCCGCGGGCCACGATTGCGCGACCGTTCCAGCAGCGCGCGCACCGGCTCGCCCCGCACCGCCTCAATGTCGTCCTGGTACTTCAGCATTATCCCCAGGGTATCGTCGATGACTTCCGGCTCCAGTTCGCGCATGTTCAGCGCCATGAGAGCCGAAGTCCAGTCCAGCGTTTCTGACACGCCCGGGATTTTGTACAGCTCCGTATCGCGCAACTCCTGGATGAACGACGTGACTTGCTGGGCCAACTGTCGCGGAGCGTCGGGCAACCGCGCGGTCACGATTTGAAGTTCCTTCTGGTAGTCGGGATAGTCAACCCAGTAGTACAGGCAACGACGTTTCAGAGCGTCGTGCACCTCCCGCGTCCGGTTGGAGGTGATTACCACGACCGGCGGATGGACGGCATGAAAGGTGCCGAGTTCCGGTATCGTGATTTGATAGTCGGCCAGCAGCTCCAGCAGGAAGCCTTCAAACTCCTCATCGGCCCGATCCAGTTCGTCAATCAGCAGCACCGGCGCCCGGTCCCGGCCCTCGTCAATCGCTTCCAGCAGCGGACGCTTGATGAGAAACTGGGAGCCGAACAGGTCAACGCTGCTGCCGCTTGCTTCGTCGATACCGTCGCGTCTGGCCTCCATCAGCCGGATTTCCAGCAACTGCCGAGTGTGGTTCCACTCGTACACCGCATGGTTGACGTCCAATCCTTCGTAGCATTGCAGGCGGATCAAATCCGTGTTCAGTCCGGCGGCCAGGGCGCGGGCGATTTCCGTTTTGCCGACGCCGGCTTCGCCTTCCAGGAACAGCGGCCGGCGCAATTTCAACGCCAGGAATATGGCGATGGCCAATCCCCGGTCGGTGATGTAAGCCTGGTCGCGGAGCAGCCCTTGCACATCCTCCACGGATGCGGGGATAGAGAAAGGGTCATTGGTGTGAACAGCGGTCACGGCGTACTCCGGCAGTCAGGGAATAGGTGGCTCAATCATTGTAGCCCATTTGTGGAACCGACGCCGCTTGCCGACCATGCCGTCACAAACTCGCGCGCCAGGCTCCGCAATGTATCCCAATGGTCGCCCAGGCTGGCCCGCTCGTTCTCGGTCAGCCGGTCGTAGGTCCGTCCGAATTGGTCGAAATACCATAGCGGGAACACCCAGAATCCGTCGCCGCCGGTGGGCCCTCCCCGGTCGGCCAGCGTGTCCACGATCCGCCCCGTCGCCCCGCGCACTTCCCAAGACGCCAGCGTGCGCCCGCCGTCGGCAATCGCCAAACCCTCAACGAAGGCGGCGCTTCGGCCATCCCCGGTATAGGGACGCAACAGCTCCAGCAGGCGACGCTGCCGCTCGTCATCGTCGGCGGCCGGGCCGGCGAACCGGCGAGTGTAGCGGCTCTCCCAATTGGCCCCCAGCGACGGCACCAACAACCCGCCGTCGCTGGCAATGGCTGGGATTCCCGCCGCTTGCGACCACTCCTCAGCCTTGGCTCGGGCTATTGCTTCGTGGGTTTTCCCCGACTCATCGGGGTACGCAGATACCCCCAGCTCGGCCGGCGTAACCGGGTGGACCGGCAGGTCTTCCAGCAGCCAGGCCAACATCCGCTGCTTGTCGGCGTTGCCCGTGGCCAGCAGGATTTCGGTACGGGACACCGGACCAACACCGTCAGGAGGCGCGGACACTGACGTTGATGGGCAGCCGCGCCACCTCGTTGCCGTCGATCACGACGTGGAAGGCGTGGGGGCCGGACTGATGGAAAGTTACGCTGTTCACCTCAGCGATGATGCGCGCGTTGGCATCCACCACGCTGCTTCGCGCCGGCAGGGTAATGACCCGTTCAACGGGAGTCAACACGTCCTGGGCGTCAGGCCCGAGCAAGCGGATCTCCATGCGTTTGTCGCCGGCCTCCACTACCGAGTAACGCATGACGCACACCACCACGAAACGCGGGTGGGTCATCGGGAGCGCATTGCCCTGAACCCCGTCAATGCCGATACCGAGGGCGTGCAGTTTGCCGCGGTCCTCCAGGGCGGAGTCGCAAAGGAAGGCCAGATCGGTGTTCATCTAGAACGCCGGCATCCGGCCTAGTTCCCGTCGCCGCCCACGTTGCCGAAGGCGACGCCGGTAGCGGCAGCGGCCGGAGGAACGATTGCCGGAATGCTCCCTACCGATGGCGTTCGCGCTTCGGGTGGCAACTGTTCTTCCCAGTTGGGGATCAGCTGACGCTTGGTGGTTTCCAGCGTCATGATGATAACCACCCCCAGGCTGCTGAAGATCATGGAGAGGATAAAGGCGGGAGTGTAGCCCCAGAACTGGATGATTATGCCGGCGAGCAGCGTAGAAATGAAGTGGCCCATCATCGCTCCGGAAATCTGGAATCCATACACCGTCGCGACCGGCCCGGTGCCAAAGTACTGCCGGTTGACCACCGGGTATGCTGACATCTCGCCGCCGAACCCCATCCCAAACACACAGGCGAACAGGTAGAAGGCCCACGCGTATCCAGCCATGTATTCGCCGGCTATCAGCAGAATAACGACCGAACCAGATTGTATCGCCAACGCGGTCGCCATAATCAGCTTGCCGCCAATGCGCTCGGTGATGATGGGCACCAGGAAACGCCCACCGATGCTGAACACGTTGATGAGGGTCAGGATCACCGCGGCCGTTGTGAATTCGATGCCCTTTGTTACGGCGAAGTCCACTACGAAAATCAGGACGATGCCATGGCCGGCGCATCCCATGCCGTGGATCACCGGCAGGTTCCAGAAGGCGCGAGTGTGTTTCATCTGCCGCTGGAAGACCTTCAGGCGCAGCCTGGACGCCTCGGTGCTGAAGCTCGCCGGAGGCGGATCGCTGGCCGACGCCCCGTAAGCCATCAACCCTTTTTCGGATGGTTGATTGCGGAAGAAGGGCATCAGGCCCAACGTCAGACCACCGCCGACCAGGCCAATCGCCACAAAGGTGGTGGTCCAACCGAAGTTCACCAGCAACAGGGAATACACCGGCGCCAGCGCCGCCGCGCCCACTCCGCCGGCGGCCCACATCAGCCCGATGCCCAGTCCCAACCGTCGCTTGAACCAGGGATTGACCGCCGCCATTAGAGGGACCATGGCGATGGAAGAAGTCAGCGCCAGCATCACGCTGTACACCAGGAAGAACTGCCAGACGTGGGTGATGAAACCGATCAGCACCATGCTGACGCCGAACAGGATGCCCCCGGTCATCAGCAATTTGCGCGCGCCCAGGATGTCGCCAAACCTCCCGCTGAAGGGCGAAGTGAGCGACCCCACCAGGTAATAGCCGGCCAGCGCGAACCCGATGATCGCCGGCGACCAGCCAAACCGTCCTCCCTCTTCCAGGGGCATTCGTAGTTCGGGCACCATGATGCCGGCCGCCATGGAAATCGACTGGCCGAATATCTGAACCACCGCCAGGATGGCAATGATTATCCACGCATAGTGGAACCCGTTGCCGGTTTGGCGAATGGAAGAGTTGATAGCCATTAGAGGGGATGCCTCCCGGTGTAGGACGGGACGGCCGTCGCCCCGAATGAATGATGAAGGGACGGACTAATGCAGTGGACAGGCCACCAGAAACGCTTTACCCCACCAGGTGTCGACTGCTCCGCCTGGGGCCGCGGACGCAGATGCCAGCCGGGGCACGCTATCGCCGTCTGTCGCGGCAGAGTTTTGACTGGACGCGACGGACTCGGGAGATATGCTGCCACTGAATCCGGCAGTCGCGCCCGATACCAAATCCCCCAGGTCGGCCTCGCCGCCGGCGGAAACCGCCCAGGCGCCAAAAAAGATGATCAGAAGTAGCGCGACCACCATCGCGCCAACGGAGGTGAGTATCGCCGCGTTTCGTCTGGCGTATGCAACCATAGCGACGCCATTGTACTACTCGGCCCGCCGGCGCGCCAATCGGCGCGACCGACGTAACAGTTCAGAGTTGGCAGGATGGACTGGTGTAGAGCGTGTGCACAAATTGAGCGCGAACCCGGAAATGGGGTTTTCGTGCTGAATCCACCTAATGTTGGGTGTCTTGGGCCACCGCTGTGGATACGGTAGTCCGGCCTTCGGCCACGGACCCTTCCGCCGGAGCGGATCGTCGCGGTGCCTGCTGGCTTGAACACGATTAGCTCCAAGCCAAGCCTTGGCTGGCCGGAGCGGGATGGCTGTTCTCGCCACCCGGTGGGTGCGGTCAACACGTCCGGCGTGTGTCCTGCCTGCCATTCGCGGTGCCGGACATAGGCCCGGTTGCGGATGATGACGGCGGCAGTCCAATCGGCGTGGGCGTAAAGACCGCAATGCCGGCACCGGAACACCGCTCGGCTCTCGCGGTTGTCCCGGTGCGGTCTCCGCAGCGCGGGCAGGTCGGGGACGTGCCCTGCGGCGGAACGGAGACGGTGGGTATGCCGAGTTTGGCGGCTTCCTCACGCAGCAGCTTGCCGGTGTGGCCGATGGCTGCTTCGGCGAGGCTCTCGTTCAGTTTTCGCTTGGCGGCGACGTTCCGGCCTGGGTTTGCCGCAGTGCCGCGAGCGGAGGCCATCATGCTGATGGGATGCAGGCTTTCGACGGCCACCATCTTGGGCGGGCTTTCCAGCAAGATGTCGCGGATTTGCCGGCGCATTTCTTGGTCGCGGTGCTGGGCGTAGCGACGGCCTCGTTCGCGGCTTCGAGACGACGTGCCGGCGACGCTTGCTATTGCGGGGCTTGCCTGCGATGTGGCGCTGGTGCTTTCGCTTTTGGTTGCGGCGTCGGCGACCGCCCTGATGGTGGGATCGGTGGCCGGAGCTTACCGCCAGGTGGTTCTTGGCGCCGCGGTCGGCTCCGAGGATGTCTTCCGGGATGTGGATGTCGAGTTCTTCGATAGGTATTGGCTCTGGCACGTAAACCTGAACGTGGAGGCAGCAGTGCCGGTTGCGAAGGGGTACCCGAGGTCCGTAGTGCTTGACCGGTACGAGGCGAATGGAGCGGATGTCTAGGAATTTGAGGTTTCGGTGGGCGCGCAGCGTGGCGTTGAATTCGCATTGCCGACTGGCGATGGTCTGGCCGTCCTCGGAGATCTGGAACAGCCGCTTGTCGGTGATGGTGAGGCTGAGCCGGCTATTCTTGCGGGAACGGTAAGAGTAGAGTCCCAAGAAGTGGTGTAAGAGTTAGGCGGTTGGCAAAACGCTGACCACCGCGTCATCCTTGTGGAATCACAACAACCCAACCAAGGAGAACGACGGTGGTCAAACACAGCATGGATCTTTTGGAATTATTACGCAAGCGCGGCATCGACGGAGACGTGGACTTGCTGCGGGAAGCACTGCGGGTCCTGGTGGACGGCATCATGGACGCTGAGGTTTCCGCCCAGATCGGCGCTGAGCACGGCGAACGCAGCCCAGAGCGGGTCACCTACCGCAACGGCTACCGCAACCGCACCTGGGATACCCGGGTCGGCACCATGGCGTGGCACATTCCCCAGCTGCGGGAAGGCAGCTACTTCCCCAGCCTGCTGGAACCACGGCGGCGCAGCGAGAAGGCTCTGCTGTCGGTGATCCAGCAGGCCTACCCTTCGGCAGGCTCAGGACAGGCGTGGCGGGAGTCTCCACCCGTCGGGTGGATGACCTGATCAAGGCCCTGGGTTGCGACGGCATCTCCAGCAGCCAGGTGTCGCGCAGCTGCGAGCAACTGGACGAAGTGGTGGAGAGTTTCCTGGGTCGGCCCCTGGACGGTGGTCCCTACCCCTACGTCTGGCGGGACAGCCTGACCCAGAAGGTGCGTGAGGGCGGTCGCATCGTCAACGTCTGCGTGGTGGTGGCGACAGGGGTCAATGCCGCAGGGCAGCGTGAGATTCTGGGCCTGGACGTGGGGACCAGCGAGGACGGCGCGTTCTGGCTGGCCTTCCTGCGGTCGCTGACCGCTCGGGGGCTCAGCGGGGTGGAACTGGTTACCTCCGATGCCCACCAGGGGCTGAAGAACGCCATCGCCGCGGTCTTTGCTGGAGCCAGCTGGCAGCGCTGCCGCACCCACTTCATGGCCAACCTGCTCACCCGAGTGCCCCAGCGCGCCCAACCTGGCGTGGCTACCCAGGACCTTCCTCGCATGGTGCGCACCATCTACCAGCAACTGTCTCCCGCCGAGGTCCACGGCCAATTGGACCGAGTGGTGGAACAACTCCGGGAGCCCTTTCACCAGGTGGCCGAGCTGCTGGCGGACGCCGCGCCGGACATCCTGGCCTTCACGGCCTTCCCAGTGGCCCACTGGCAGAAGCTGTGGTCCAACAACCCGCAGGAACGGCTGAACCGGGAGATAAGGCGCCGGACTGACGTGGTGGGCATCTTCCCCAACCGGCTATCGGCGCGGCACCTGGTGGGCGCGGTGCTGGCCGAGCAACACGACGAGTGGGCCGAAGCCCGCCGCTACCTCACCATCCCCAGCGCCGTCGGCAACGAGGCACTGCCGACGCCCAACATGCGGGACGCAGCGGCCTAATCAACATCAAAAGGGATCACGCGCTTTTACACCTATTGACGGGACACTACCTGTGTCGATAACGATTGCCGCCGTTGGTGCCCCGTGGATGGTGTAAGCGACACGGGTTTGGCTACAGCCTGCGATTGCAGCCTGCAAGTGCGCCAATTGGTCGGTCATTTTGTTGAGGTGGTTCAAGTAGTGTCCGCATTTACCATAAATCCCGAGTCGATCTCCGCCGTGACCATCACGTCCCGCTGGACTGCCGAGACCTTGATCCCAAGGCGAAACATCAACGCCCGCTTCCCATCAGCGTCCAGTTCCCCCAAACCCTCGGACACCTTCTCGCAATAGTCGCGGATGCGATCACCCGCAGCGACCACGTTTTCTTCGTTGCCACGTTGTTCTTCCAACGCCGCCAATCGCTGCCGCAGGTCCTTTAACTTGGCGGTCAGCATCTCCATCTCGGCATCGAGCAATTCCACCCGGATCGTGCCGCGGCGGTAAAGACCGACCAGCCGGACCTCCTCCCGCTCCGTTTTAGTGACTTCGCCACTCAGACGATCGATCTCCGTCCCGATTTCCCCGGCGCCGGTCCGGAAGTTCAACTCCAAGTCCGCGATGACCCCACTTGGGTCCCTCACCATCGCCTTCACACACGACCACACCTGGTCGTCCAACCAATCCAGAGGGATACCCGGTGCCCGGCAGTCCTTCTCCTCGTCCCCTCGAACATACTTCGAGTGCCGGCTGTTGCACCGATAATACCTGTGCCTTCCCTCACCGCCATTTGAGCTGATCCAACCGCTGCAACGCCCGCACACCGCGATACCTGTCAGCAGGTGTCGACGCTTGTTTCTGCCGCCGTAACGCTCTTGCGCCGCCGCCAAGCGTTCCTGTGCCTTCTGCCATAGCTCCTTTGAGACAAGAGGCTCGGTATAGCCAGTTATCTCAGTCCAGTCCTCCCGAGGCGCCGCAACCCGCTTTTTCCTTGAATCCAAGCTGTCCCAATTTCGTCCATTTTCCGGCTCGGGATCTTCCCCGTTTATCCGCTCAAGAATCGCGCGTACACTCATGCCCGTGGCGTAGAGTTCAAAGATCCGGCGCACGATTTGGGGCCCGCGTTCTCCTTCCTTATCGGCCATCTCAACCTCCATGTTCGTACAGTTGCTGTGCAACACCGCCGGCAGCGTGTTTGTCATCGCTGCCGACGGCGTATCCAAGCGGGTACGCCCGCCCTAACCGAGCACCTCCCGAGCGTAAGCATCGCCGTACGCCCTGGCACGGACCCATTCCCTTTGGTCAGCACAGTCCTTGAACGTCACCACTAACCTCAACCGGCCGCCCGGGCAATCCAGCCAACCGCTGTCGGCCACACCGCCGACCACAGGCACGCCGGCAATCCAGCCCTCAACGGCCACGCTTTGTGGACCAGGTACACGCTGGCCCGGCGATGGGTCCAGGGCCTCTTCCGATCCAATTTGCCAATCACCCCCTTGTTTCGTATGCTTGCAAACAACCGTGCCGAGTTTCCGCTCGTCCGGTTCCGGGGCCGCGGCTGGGTGGGCACTCGCCCGCGGCCCCCCTCCCCACTCGTCGGCCCGCATGGCGGCGCCCGCTCTGATCACCATCTCACTTGCCTCCTCGCGTTTCGTTTCTGCGCAGGTGCGCGTTCAGGACCACCACCCCAGCCTGATTCAGCTTTCGGACCAAGCTTCGCAACTCGGACCGGTCGCCAGACAGCCGGCTCATGTTGTACACAATCACAGCCTCGATCCGGCCGTCTTCGGCAGCTTGCAGTAGTCCCTGAAGGGCGGGCCTGTCCAACCCGGAACCACTTCCGACTTCCCGGTACACGTGCTCGGCATCAATCTCGAATCCAGCCTCATCGGCGTATTCCAAGCAATACCGTTCCTGCGCCTCAAGCAAACTGGCCGCACCCTCTTCATCGTGGGCGCTGCTGCGCAAGTACTGCGCAGCCCTGTTCCGTTTTTCGTTCATCGTTGTCCCTCTCAGGTATGTTCCAGTTCCAAAAGAAAAGCCGCGATGCCACCAGCCATGCGGCTGGCACGTCGCGGCAATCGTCTAAGGATCCGAACGGGCCGTGGGTCCGACGCACAGCACGCCGAACGGCAACTCCAACCTGGATCCGGCCCAAAAATCGTATGTTATAGTAGCCATTGTAGGCCTCCGCTCGCTCGAGGGCTCTACGTCCGGCCGTCGCGGTTCCCTAAACCCGCGTCGGCCATCTCTTTTTTCCTATGTGGCTTATATTAGCACAACTATTCTAACCCATACCCATTCACCCCGCGATTCATTGGCGTCACTTTCACTCAAATCTAGACCCCATCACCCTCATTGCCCAGGTACGCTCCCTCGGCCGTTTCGCCCAATAACAGGCACACCATGTCCGCATCGCACGCAAGCTCACCCGAATAATACAGCCAGCCGTTTAAGCGCGTCCATTCGCTTCCGTATCTGACGATGCTGCCCAGCGATGACCTCGCTGATGACGCGTCGACGGCGCCGGTTTCCCCGCTCGCAAAAATGGCCTCGGCGAGCGAACGCTCGCGGAGTTGATGGCCATAGACTGTGGCCGCGGCGTGTGCCCGCTCCCGGTGCGAGTTGTATCCCGACACGACGCGGACATCGTAAATCGGCTCCCCGTTTTCCGGGTCCTGCGCTGCCCACAAGAAGCCATAGTCTTCATCTGATGGGTCAGTGATTCTAGTTGGCACCGCACGGCGCGGCGTTCCTGAGCCGCTAGGCGTGTTCGAACTTGGAACCAAGTCACTGGCTTCTTGCTTGGCCGTCCTAACGATCCGGAGCTGCTCGCCCAGTTGGCGTTCCTTTTCGGCCGCCTGGCGCTTTGCCTCTTTCGCCTGCCTCTTCAATTCCAGCAGTTCCGTCTCCAGCGTCTCCAATGACGATGTCAAATCAACCATCAGATCATCCTCCGAAACGTGCTCGCACTCGCGGTATTGACCAACGTCACGGTGAGCCACACCCTTCCATTCACTGATTCGAAAACCGCACATGCGCTTTTCATGGCGCCATTGTAGGCACACTCTACGCGCTCATGTCAAGCACCCTAATGGCGCATAACGACTAATGTGGCAGCAAGATGTAAGTGCCGTAACCAACGCGTCAGTGAGCGCAGTGCTGGAAGCAGAATCACCGCATACGGTGAATCAAGGCTCGTTTGAGTACGCCCTCATACGGTGCGCCTCCTGCAACCAGCACAGACAAACGCGATTTCCCAAACTGCGCGTGCCTACCATCCACAGACCCAGGCCGCCGCGCGAAACCTTCTGAACTCAGTTGCCTCTGGTCGATAAGGACGCGACCAAACCACATGTTTCAGTGCCGCATCAGGCGAGGTTCGCCGCATAAGACTACAGGGCATCACAGCACGTCGGCGGCGCGAAGACTACGGCATTCGCCGCCCAAACAGCCGATGAGAACGGCGCATCGGTTCCGGCACACTGGAAGAAATATACCGCGAATAAAGGGGGAGGCCGTCCGCATGGACGGCTTTTTTGGCAGTTACCACGGCTTACATATGGGAGATCACCATGCAAAACACATCGGGGACATCCGATACCATCGTTGCCCCCAGGCTATTCACAGACGCCCGGAACGTCATCGCTCAGGTGCGGACCAACGTCCAGTGGGCGGACCTACTCGACGCCAAGCTAGGCGACCAGGACAACAAGCCCATGTCTGACAGATCGATTGCCGCGGTTCATACCATACCGTCGAACGCCGTACGAACTCGCTTGGCCCGCATCATCGACGCCCTCTCGCAAACAGACCAACAATACGGGAACCCCCTGGCCGAGACTGTGCAGCGTGCCAACAGCATCATGGGTCGCGCCGCCATCGTCAATCTTCATCATCGCCGACCAACACTCTACTCGGAGGCCACGCTGGGAGCCTTTATCAGGTTGGGTGCGGCGACACAGCGATCATTGCCGGTTATCCGCGCGGCCGGTTACGTCTCTTCGCCTCCCGTGGTCCCCCGGAGCCATGGGATTGACTCTATGATCGCCGACGTCGCCGCCCATATGGCACGATCACACGAACCGCAAAGTGCAGCGCGTATCATTCAGTCCATTGGCCACCGGAGAGACCTCCTGAACAACTGGCCGCAACTGGACCTCCCTCTCTTCATCTATCGCGTGGCGGATATTCTCCCAAGCGAGCACGGGTTCTACCACCCGGACCAACCCTGGGGTAAGCACATCAGCGTCAGAAAACTCGTCGCCAACACGATGCTGCGCATATTGAACCGGGACCATCGGCCACATACAACGGCGTACCTCGCTGAGGAGATACGACGCCTGGTAGGGCGCTTCCTGCCTCCTCACTACAACATTAGCGAGGCCGTCCGCGCAGCAGCGTACTAATCCGATGAAATCTCCTGGCAGGGACTTTCAACCTTCGGGCTGAAGCTATGGGACACGTCGCTGGAGCCCCAGGACATGCTTGGCCGGCGCGGCAGGACCGGAGACCTCATATACGCTTTTCTGATGCAGCACGGGCCGGCCGACATGCAGGACATAATCGCGCAAGTACAGCGGACGACCAACGCCAAACGAAGAACTATCCAGGATGCCGTGAACCACGACCCTGCCAACCGGTTCCTGAAACTCGACGAGCGTAGAGTGGCGGCCAACCCTATCCCGCAGGACCACAACCCGGCCGCGGGACATCTCGTGGTAATCCCTGACGATGGTGTGCGCCGCCCTGCACCAGTGTTGCGCGAATCAGAGCTCGCGTGGTTAACGCATTACGTTCGGGCACTGAACACCCTCGAGCGGCGGCTCCCGTTACGAGTAGCCATGTCGCAGCCCACCGGGAGGCGTTGGAGGCGCGAAAGGGCGGCTCCCGTTACGAGTAGCCATGTCTGGAGGCAGGGCCGCCGGGTTCGTCCTCGGAGACCCCATTGTCATCATGGTGGTGATAGACTCTCACCACAGGACCAGTCTGGAACCCAAACTGAACGAAATTGCCAACACGGCGTCCACACGGGTTCCGGATATACGAACCGACATCCGGATCGTTTTACATCCAGAGTGGAAACGCCAACAGGCGGGTCGCAACGCCCACCACCACTACAATGTCTGGCTCCCACCTCACTCGCCTCCACAATGAGATTCCTCGGCCGGGTAACTCGCAGCGGTCCATATACCACCGAGTCCGTCGGACCGCCCACGCGGAGATACACCTGCACCACGGCTTCTTCTCCCACGGCTTGAGGGGCTCGCTCCGAACTCGCCAGGATAGACCTTCGTTCAAGACCGGCAGACCTACAGGCCGTGCAGACCTACAGGCCGTGAGGTAAAATAGACCTTCACCACTCAAAGAGACAGTCCCTTGATAAACATCTGGAAGATATGCGGTCTGGCGGCCGTTCTGCCGGTGCTCGTCACCATCATCGCCATTGCCCTGCCGGCGCCATCCGACGGAACGGCCCTGGCCCAGTCGACGCTGGAGGCCCCGTCAAACCTCACGTCCACCGGCCGGACGAGCACCACCGTCTCACTCAGCTGGACGCCTCCCGGCACATCGGGCGCGGAGCAACACGTCGGCATCCGCGACATAGTCGAGCAGGCGCCGGGCCAATTCACCTGGGTGAGCATCGACGCGGAGCCAGCTCCCACACGGTCGTAGACCTGAAGAAGAGCACCAGGTACGCGTTCCGCATCCGCGCCTCGAAGGACGGGCAATCAGCGCGTTCCAACTTCGTGAACGTCACGACCCTGGCGGCAGACCCGGAGCCAACGCCGACCCCAACGCCGACGCCGACCCCAACCCCGGAACCAACCCCGGAAGAAAAAGAGGAGACCGCGCCAAAAGAGGACGAGCAGCCAGCGCCAACCGGCTAGGAGGAGACCCGGCAGGACGCCTCCACCAACGCCAACCTGACGTCCATAACCATCGACGGCACCGCCATCCCCGATTTCAGCGCCAGACGAACCACCTACCGGTTCGGAGTGACCGACGCCCAAGTGACGGTGGCCGCAACCGCAGAACACAGCGCGGCCTCATGGGCGGTCACGGACCCCAGCACCGACGCCGATACCAACACCGCCGGTCACCAGGTGGACCTTGATGCCGGCGATGATAACGAGGTCGAGATCACCGTAACCGCGGAGGACGGCAGCACCGACAAGACCTACACCGTCCACATCGACCGGGGTTCCACCGCCGACTACGAATGGAACGCCGCCGCCGACTTCAACACCCTGGATGCGGCTGGTAACGATTCTCCGGCCGGCATCTGGTCCAACGGAACCACCATGTGGGTTGGCGATGCAACCGATTGGAAGATTTATGCCTATGACGCGATCACAATGGCGCGCGACCGGGACAAGGAATGGAGCAGATCCGAGATCACCGTGAGTAATAGCTACCTTTTCACCGACTTCTGGTCCGACGGCGAGACAATCTGGATAGCGCACTTCATCAACAATGCGTTATACGCCTTCAACATGGAAACCAAGCAGCGCACACCCAGCAGGGACATCTTAAGCTACTCACACGGCCACAATCACATCTCGGCCATCTGGTCCGACGGCACGACCATGTGGGTCGCCAGCGCGCGTAACAACAAAGTGTACGCATACAACCTGGCTACCGGCAGGCCTGATACCGACCAGGAGTTCAACGACAGAGACGCCGCCAACACCAGCCCATTTGACCTATGGTCCGACGGCACGACCATGTGGATTATGGACAGCGCGGATACCAAAATATACGCCTACGACATGGTGACCAGAGAACATGATGCCGACAAGGACATAGATGACCTAGACGATAACGAACTCGCCATCTTAGGCGACGGAACCATCATCTGGACATCGGACCTTCAAGGCCCAAAACTGTTCTCCTACAACCTGCCGGAATCCGACGACACCTCACTGCGCCGCCTGACCATGGACGGGGAGGCCATCCGAAGCCTGCCCTCCGACAGCGCCTCCTACATGCAGGCGCTCCCGCACACCACCAGCCAGGTCACCATCGAGGCAGTACCCAGGAACAATTTCGCCAGCGTCTCCATCAGCGGCGCCGACGCGGACGACGCCGCTGACGGTTTCCAAGTCGACCTCGACACGGGGACCAACGACGTGACCATCACGGTCACCGCCGCAGACGACAGCACCGAAACCTACACCCTGACGCTGAACAGGGGATCGAACGCCGACTACGCCTGGAAGGCGGTTGACGACATCTACAGCATCGCCGACCAAGGCACGAGCATCCGCGACGACACACCGCATTCCTACGGCATCTGGACCGACGGAACGACCCTGTGGACGGTTAATTCAGCCGACGCGACGCTCTACGCCTACAGCGTCAGCACCAAAGAACGCACTCCCGAACATGACTTCACCCTCGGTGACCGCCAACAGGACGAAACCACCAGCCCTTGGGGTATGTGGTCGGACGACACGACACTGTGGCTGTCCGACAATACCGATGATTCCATACACGCCTACGACCTGGACACCGGGGCCCGGGACTCCACCAAGGACTTCACGTCGGACACGCTGGCGGCCGCATCCAACACCGGCCCGACAGGCATCTGGTCGGACGGCGAGACCATGTGGGTGGCAGACCTGGCTGACGCCGAGATATACGCCTACAGCATGGAGACCAGAACCCGTGACGCCAGCAAGGAGATATTCTCGCTGGCAAGCGACAACACCACCCCTATGCCATCTGGTCCAACGGCGAGACCATGTGGGTCTCCGACGCACAGAGCAGCAAGCTGTTCGCCTACTTGATGAGCGACGGCTCCGGCGTAACCGGAAGTTACTTTCCGGACGGTCGACCCGCTGGACTCATCCGCGAGTAATATCGGGAATCACCTCCGACGGGGCCACGATGTGGACGCTGGACCATGAGAACAACCGGATTCTGTCCTTCAACATGCCGTCGCCAGCAGCCCCGCAGAACCTGACCGCCACTCTCCTGGGCTACGATTCCATCACTCTGGAGTGGGATGCGGGCTCGCCCACGATCACGAAATACCAGCACCGGGTGAGCGCCGACGGCGGCGGCACATGGGACCCCGACTGGAAGGACATCCGGGACAGCGACTCGGACACGACTGAATACCGGGTCGCTTCCCTGACCGGCGACACCGAGTACACATTCCAACTGCGGGCCGTCAGCCCCAGGGGCGGCGGAGCCGCCGCCGTGCTCACCGCATCCACCGCAGCGGCAGCCCGGACCGACAGCACCCTCACCTCCATAACCGTGGACGGTGTCGCCGTCGCCCGGTTCGACCCCAACGGGAGAATCTACCACCACGGCGTGGACCACTCCGCCAACCAGATCACCCTGGACGCCACCACAACCGACGTGCTGGCGACCTGGGCGGCACAGACCAGATTGGGAAGCCTCACCGACGCCGACCCGGAACTCGACGGCCTGCAGATCAACCTCACCGTGGGCTCAAACGAGATATTGGTCTCCGGTGTGGCCGAGGACCTGTCCACCGAGGCCTACACGCTCTTCATCAACCGCGGCACCGACGCCGACTACGGCTGGAAAGCGGCCGACGACTTCGACAACATCCGAACCGCCGGCACCACCGGCTTCAACAGTATGTCCGACCTGTGGGCCTACGGCGACACCCTGTGGGTGGTGGACAAAGACGATGCCAAGATCTACGCATTCGACATGGCGGACAAGACCAGGAAGCCCACCGAGGATTTCGAAACCCTGGACGCCGACAACGATAATCCGAGCGGCATCTCGTCCGACGGCGCCACCATGTGGGTAATGCAGTTGGGCGGCCAGAGCCTCCTCGCCTATAACCTGTCCACCAAGGCCCGCGACTCCGACAAGGACATCACACTGGAATACGAGGACCAGGAACACCCATAAACACCCTGACCAGAACAATCTGGTCCGACGGCGCCATCATGTGGATCGCGGGAGTGAGCACTCCACAAAAGATAAGCGCCTTCAACCTGTCGGACGGCACCCACCTGCCGAGCCGGGACATAGAACCCGGTATCACCGGCTCCACCTCGGGGATCTGGTCCGACGGCGAGACCATGTGGATGTCGAACGTCGGGACAAACCAGTACATCCAAGCCTACAACATCGACACGCGGCAGCGGGACCCGAGCAAGGACTTCAAGACGCCGAGGGCCGCCGGCAACACCGGACAGTCAGGCATCTGGTCCGACGGAGAGACCATGTGGGTCATAGACGAGACCCACAGCAAGGTCTACTCCTACAACATGCCCCAGAGCGAAAACGACGAGCTGCGCAACCTGAGCATCGGCGGCAGGGGCGTAACGGCCTTCCGGAAAGACTACTACGACTACCAGCACGGCATCGTCCACGACACCGAGCAGGTGACCATCGAGCCGGAACCCATAAACAACTTCGCCACCGTCTCCTACAGCGTCGCCGACGCCGACGACACCGAGGACGGCCATCAGATGGAGCTGTCCGAGGGCCGAAACGCGCTCACCATCACCGTCACCGCCCAGAACGGGACGGACACCCAGGACTACACCATCTCCGTCAACCGTGGAACGGACGCCGACTTCGCCTGGCAGCCCGAGCAGGACTTCGACAACTCCCTGCCGCTGTCCAAGAATTATTTCCCGTTCAGTATCTGGTCGGATGGAACCACCATGTGGGTTGTGGACGCCAACGACAGAATAGTGAAAGCCTACGACATGGATAGCGGAGAGTATCTGCCGACCCAAAACTTCGATATGTTCGGCGCAGGTGACCAAGACCCCCATCACATCTGGTCGGATGGCGCCACCATGTGGGTCAGTAACGTCGACACCAAGCCTCTCTACGCATACGACCTCGTGTCAAAAGCTAGGGACAGCAACAGGGACATCGACATACCCGGCCTAGTACTACAGTCGCGCTTACTTTTGGTAGGATAGGCCCATGATTACTGTTGAGAGCGGAGGAGTTGGAAATGGGTCAGACATTACTGGAGCGAGAGGAAGCGCTGGAGTGGGAGGTTGGGCTCCAGGCGCTGCACGGGCGTATCGCGTCGCGTTTCAGCCGCAGTGAGTCTCGGCAGCGGGCGCTGGCGTACCTGCAAGGATTGCTGGGGTCGGTGGAGCGCAAGAACGGGTGGCAGTTGGCCGAATATGCTGGCGACGCCATCCCCGACGGGGTGCAGCGGTTGCTGGCGGTGTACCACTGGGACGCGGACCAGGTGCGGGACGACCTGCAAGGGTACGTGGTGGAGCATCTGGGCGACCCCGGCGGGGTGCTGGTGGTGGATGAGACGGGGTTTCTGAAGCAAGGCCAGAAGTCGGTGGGGGTGAAGCGTCAGTACAGCGGCACGGCGGGGCAGGTGGAGAACTGTCAGATCGGAGTGTTCCTGGCCTATGGCAGCCGACGGGGCGCGGCCTTTCTGGATCGGGAGCTGTATCTGCCCCAGGAGTGGGCGGAGGATGTGGAGCGACGGCGGAAAGCGGGTGTCCCGGAAGGGGTGGTCTTTCGCACCAAGGCACAACTGGCTCAGGAGATGATCGCCCGCGCGGTGGTGGCTGGGGTGCCCTTTGCCTGGGTAACTGGGGATACGGTGTACGGCAATGACCGGAAACTACGGCGGTGGCTGGAGGAGCAGGCCCTGCCCTACGTGCTGGCGGTGAAGAACAACGAGCCGCTGTGGGCGGATACGGAGGATGGCTCAGCACAGGTGGCAGCCCGTGAACTGGCCCAGCAGATACCTGATGACCGGTGGCAACGTCTGAGCGCTGGGGAGGGCAGCAAAGGGCCGCGCCTCTACGATTGGGGTTGGTTGCCGATACGACCCTGGTCAGCACTGGATCAGGGGCATTGGCTGCTGGTGCGTGCTTGGTCAAGGGTTCGGGCATCGCCGATCCTGAGGAGCTGGCCTACTACGCCTGTTTTGGTACGGAGAGGTATCGCTGGCGGAACTGGTGCGCGTGGCTGGCACCCGGTGGATCATCGAAGACGCCTTCAAGGAGGCCAAACAGGAGGTGGGGCTGGATGAGTATGAGGTACGCCTGTGGGTCGGCTGGCACCGGCACATCACCCTGGCCATGCTGGCCCATGCCTTTCTGGCGGTAATCCGGTCCTATGCCGCCGGTGGCGACGGTAAAAGGGGGATAGGTTCCCGGGAGAACTCATCCCGCTGACCGTGCCCGAGGTCAGACGGTTGCTGTGCCGGCTGCTGTGGCTGCCACGGGGCAGTCCCAGATTGACCATCCATTGGTCAGGCTGGAGACGGCGGCACCAGGCCCGGGCCATGCAATGTCACTACCGGAGACACCTTCAGACACCTGTTCCTCAAGCGCGACTGTAATACTATGCCGCCGGTGGCGACGGTAAAAGGGGGATAGGTTCGTGGGAGAACTCATCCCACTGACCGTGCCCGAGGTCAGACGGTTGCTGTGCCGGCTGCTGTGGCTGCCACGGGGCAGTCCTGCCCTGACCATCCACTGGTCGGGATGGAGACGGCGGCACCAGGCCCGGGCCATGCAATGTCACTACCGGAGACGCCTTCAGACACCTTCATCACAAGCGCGACTGTAGTACTAGACAGCAACTCCAGCGTGTTCACCTCCGACGGAACGACGCTTTGGATACAAACCAGCAAGGACCATAGGATTGCCGCCGCGTACAACCTGTTTACGCTAGAACGCCAGCCCCAGAAAGACGTCGACGTTGACGATTTCATACAAGCCCTCTGGACCGATGGAACAACAATGTGGGCCAGAGGGGTCAACTATAGCACCATCGTCGCCTACACCATCCACGACGGAGCCGAGCAGACCGCCAGGTTCATCCAAACCGATGAATCAGGTGGCACAGAGGCTAAAGGATTGTGGTCAGACGGATCCACCATCTGGGCCTCCGACAGCTACGACAACAAAATCTACGCCTACCGGATGCCAGCCGCCAGCGACACGTCCATAGGTGTCCTGACGGTCAACGGCGAGGACGTCGCCGGGCTCCACCCTGACGAGATCGACCACCAGCACGGCGTCGCCAGCAGCGTCACCCAGGCCACCGTACTGGCCAAGCCCACCAACCGGTTCGCCGAGTTGGTGTTTGACGGCACCGACGCCGACGCGGAGACCGACGGCTTTCAGGTCAACCTCGCCGCCGGCGAGAACACGCTCGCTATCATCGTCAACGCCCCCAACGACGACGGCGAGGGACACACCCTCTCCATCAACCGGGGCGTGGGCGCCGACTTCGGCTGGAGAGCCGTCGACGACTTGGACGGCGTCATGACCGTGGCCGGTAACAGCCGGCCCACCGCTCTGTGGGGAAACAGGACCACCTTCTGGGTAGGCGACAGCTCAACGGCCCGCCTGTACGCCTACGACCGGGAATCGAAGACCCGCGACCCCGGCAAGGATTTCACCGGGCTGCAGGACGCCGGCAACACCGCCCCCTGGGGCATCTGGTCCGACGGCGCCACCATGTGGGTCTCGGACGCCACCGACTCCAAGATCTACGCCTATTCCATGGAGACCAAGGACCGAGACTCCGACAAGGACTTCGACACCCTGTACACCGCCGGCAACCAAACCCCCTACGCCCTGTGGTCGGACGAGGTCACCATGTGGGTAGCCGACACCTTCGACAAC
The DNA here is from genome assembly GCA_965197635.1 of Dehalococcoidia bacterium. GTDB lineage: Bacteria > Chloroflexota > Dehalococcoidia > Lucifugimonadales > UBA3495 > Bin87. Next base: position 93,303 of record CBDANN010000005.1, on the reverse strand, counting down.
AAGCTCTACGCCTATTCCATGGAGACCAAGGACCCAGACTCGGACAGGGACTTCGATTCAGTAAACCAGTTTCCCCGGGGTCTCTGGTCAGACGGGGTCACCATGTGGGTGTCCGACTGGAGCGAGAACAAAATATACGCCTACGACATGGAGACCAAGGCGCCGGACCCGGACAAGAACTTCAACACGCTACTAGTATTACAACGACGGATTTGGCGAACCACGCTTGAAGCTTCGTATCAGCGGGTCGCAAAGACACCCTCATTTGAGTACCGTTCCTGTTTAGCATAGGCCAAAGTCAAGGTCCGTACTCGTCAACCGTCGTTGTAATACTAGGATCGGGCCTCACCGCATCTTGGGGCATCTGGTCAAACCACGCCGTCATGTGGGTGGTTGATTCGGTCAATGGCAAACTCTACTCGTACAACATGGACCGGCCAGCCCCCAACAACCTTGCAGCACAACCCGGCAACCGCTTGGTGAAACTCACGTGGGACGACCCTTCAAACGCCACCATCGCCAAATACCAACTCAACATCATCCCCACCGCCGAACCGTCAATGGCCCCGGATTGGTTCGACGTTCCCGACAGCGGCCCGACGACAACCACGCTCACCATGTTCAGCGGCGATCTCACCAACGGCGCCGAGTACGCCTTCCAGCTGCGTGCCGTATACTCCCGAGACGGCGAGGAAGTGACCGGCAACCATGCCGAGGTCCGCGCCATACCAAGAGCGCCGCTGACTGCGCCCCAGAACCTGAGCTCCTCCCTCGCCGGCGACGGAGCCGTCACGCTCTCCTGGACCAACCCCTCCGACGCCTCGATCAGCGGCTACCAGTACCGCCACATGAACGCGAACGACACCGGTTGGAACCCGGACTGGACCGGCGCCGCCGACAGCGACCACACCACGACATCCGTCACCCTGTCAGGGCTCACCAACTACATCCTCTACACGTTCGAAATAAGAACGGTGCGCGAGGAAACCAGCTTCAGCACGGCCAGCAGCATGTCGTTCACGCCCCGCGGACCCATGACTGCCCCGGCGAACCTCAGCGCCTCGGCAGGAGAGGACAGGAGGTCCATCCTCAGCTGGGACGCATCCCCGGACGACTCCATCACCGGCTACCAGTACCGGGCGAGCCCGGACGGCGGAACCACCTGGACGCCCGACTGGACCAAGATGCCGGGCAGCGGCTGGACGACAAATTCCTACACGGTCACCGGCCTCACCAACCGCGTGACGTACACCTTCGAGGTCCGCGCCCTCAGATCGGACGAGAACGGCCCCACAGGGGATACGACTGCGGAGCCCGAGGGGCCGCCCAGCGCGCCAGATCCGCCCGTGAGCATCACCGTCGTGCCCCTGGACGGCGGTCTCCACTTCAGCTGGACGACGCCGCCCACCGAGGACGAAAGGGCACCCATCACGTCCTACCAAGTCCGACACCGGCGGGAATCGTCAGGCTCATGGACCACGACCACGATCCAGAACAAACCCCCGGGCGCACGCGGGCAGAACGTCGAGATCACCGGGCTGACCAACAACACCCACTACTCGCTGCAGGTCGCGGCAGTCAACCGACTGGGGTCCAGCCCCTTCACATCAGCGACCGGCACCCCACAGCCGACGCCGGAACCGCCGCCGCCTCCGCCGGACGGAACGGACGAGGTTCCAGCCCTCAACCTGGGCCCCCTGACGGCATTCTGGACGGACGCCTACGGGTCCGACGATCCACAGCCCAACGGCCTGCGGAACTTGCTCAACGACGTCTGCGACGGCACCCTGAGTTTCAAGATCTTCTGGGCCGGCCCCCAGGAACACCCCAACGTCGCACCAAACAGCATCGCAGACGAGTACGAAGCCCACATAACGACCCAGGGTGGCGCCGGCAACGTGACCCGCAAGTTCGACTACGAGTACGGAGACGAGCAATACTACGCCATGTACGGCAAGCTAAGCGTGCGCGGCGGGTCCGCCCTTTCCATCCAGGTACGGGGCAGGTACTCAAGCCACGGATGGGGCGCATGGACGAAGCCGGTCAGCCTGTTCTGCTTACAGTAGTAGTCCGTAGCCTCAGATGGCGAGACGATTCCGCTACCCGGGATGTGGCTGAACGGCACCAGAAAGAGATCGTCGTATCAGAGAATCTCGTATTTCCCTCAAAGCCGGGTCGAATGACGGCAGGCCATAGGCCGACTACGCTACGTGGAAACGGATCCCCCGCCAACCCGACAACGTCGACGCCAAGTCAGAGGAACTAAACCAAAGCCAGGGTGAAATGCGCAGAGGAGTGGGGTAAATTGAGGCCGTAACTGGTTAGCTGACCTCGGAAGTTGGGAGGCGTTGCTGATGGGGGTGAGAGAGATAGGGCGGTCGCTGGAACGATGGCAGCTGAGGGAGAAGGACCTCAGGCGGCGGATGATCCTGGCGCCCACGCCCCGGGAGCGGGAGCGTTGGTACGCTATGCTGCTCCTGGCCCAAGGCTGGACGGCGGCGGCCACGGCGGAGGCACTGGAGCGCGACCCCCACACCATCGGGCGCTGGGCCTCGGCCTTCAGCGAGGGAGGGCCTGCGGCCCTGCTATTCGAGCCGACCGGCGGTTCCCCCCGCCCTTGACCAAGCGCAGCAAGAGGAGTTGAAAGCGGCGGTGCAACTGCCGCCGTCATGGTCAGGCATGGAAATGGCCAACTGGTATTGGAAGGTGGTGCGGCAGTTGGTTTCGGAACGGTTCGGTGTCAGCCTGTGCCGCAGCAGCTGCTTGAATTACCTGCGCCGCTTGGGGTTCGCCTTCAAGCGGCCCAAGAAGCGGTTGGTCCAAGCGAATGAGGCGAAGCGTGAGGCCTTCGTGGCGGAGTATGCCGCCTTTTGGGACCAGTCGGGACGCACTGGCGGAAAGGTATTCTTTGTTGACGAGGCCCACTTCCGGGCCGACGCCAAGTTGCGGGGCGAGTGGGTGCTGAGAGGAGAGCCGGCATTGGTGGACTCCAGCAGTCCGAAATACGGGGAGAAGGCCAGCTACTACTCGGCGGTGTGCTTGGAGACCGGAGAGGTGGAGTGGATGGAAGTGGAGGGCAACAGCAACGCCGGGACCTCGGTTGCCTTCCTGGAACGGTTGCGGGGGAGGCACGGCGGGCGTCTGAACGTGATCTGGGACAATGCCCCGGCCCATCGTGGGGAGGCGTTGCGGGAATACCTGCAGACGCCTGACCTGAACCTGAGGCTGGTGAACCTGCGGGCTACAGCCCGGACTTCAACGCCGATGAGGCCATCTGGGGTTGGGCGAGAGAAGAGGCCACCGGCAATTTGTGCCTGGGGACCAGGGCGGCGGTGCAGGAACGCGTCGGGAACTTCCTGGCTGGTCTGGCCAGCCGGAAGGACGAGGTGAGACGGCGTTGCCGAACAGTGCTGCAATCGAGGGCCGAGGCGCTCCTACAAGATTCCCAGCCCAATTCCAGCCTTCCGGCAAATGCACATCCCACCTTGGCTTTAATTTAGTATTGGATCAAATTAGCATTGGAAGTACTTTGGGTTCGGTGGTGGCAATCCCTACGATGGCTGCGAAATCCGGTTGCCGGGAGGTGCAGCAGCCATGGCGCAGGAAAGATACTGGTAACTGTTCAGAGTTGAGGGGAAGCGAGGAGTTGCTGGCAGGCGGCGAGTGGGTTGAGGTCTTGTGTGCGCCAGGTGCCGAAGATTGAGGCCAGCGCCATCTTGGTCTCGGTGCCTCGCTCCGAGCGGGTGCCGCCGCTGATCTTGCGGCTGATCACCACTGGTCGCAGGCTGCGCTCGGCGGCGTTGTTGTCCGGCGGCACCTCCGGATGAGCCACGAAGACGAAGAGTTCCTTGATGTGGTTACTGATGCGTCGGCACAGTCTGGCCTGCGCCGACGCCGGGTCATCCCGGTAGGGACGGCACAGCGCCAGCAGCCGTCGTTCCAGGGCCAGTTGGGCAGCGCGTCGCTGCTGCTCTGCCGGATGGGTGAAGGCTTTGGCCTGTTGGTAGAGTTGGTGGACGGCGTCCGCCCACTGGACCAAGGGGAGATCGTCGGGGTAGAGGACGCGCCGGTCGTGGATGTCCCGCAACAGATGTGCCCAGCAGCGCTGCTTGGGGCCGTCATAGTGGTGGTAGGCGGCATAGAAGTCGCTGACCAGCACCCCGGCAAACTCATCGCCCAGGACCTCATCCACCACGGTTTTGCCGCGTCCCCTCCGCAGGAGTAGCGTGCAGGAAGTAGCGTAAGGGTGGGGGTGCTGAAGGTCCACACGTAACCGTTGTGTCCGTCCTCCCGCCAGCCGGTCTCGTCGGCGTGGACCACCGGACTGCCTCGGATCCGTTCCACGATGTCGGTCATCATCCCCTGGGCTCGGTCGGCCACCCTTGGTGTGGCGGCCACGATGGCGCCCACGCTGAGACGCAGACCATGCACCGCGGCCAGGTACCACTGGATGGTACGGAAGGGCAGCCGGGCCTCTTCCCGCAGCGCGGCAATCAGGCTGACCAGGTTGATCCCCAGGCGCTGCTGGCCCATCACTACCTCGTCCAACTCCGCCGAGGGAACCCACCGCCGTTGGCACTGGGGGCAGGCGCGGGCGATATAGGCGTGCTCGGTTACCTGCACCGGAACCTGGGGCAACTCGATGACCTCCCGAGTGCGCTGGGTCCAGCCCCCGGACAACTGGATCCCACAATCGGGACACCGCTCCAGCGCGTGCTCCATCCGCTGGTCGGGCGTCATTCTGGTTCGGGCAAAGCCCGAGCGACGGGGCTGGCGCGGCTTCTTGGGTTGATCCGTCTTCCCGTCGCCTTTGGGCTTCAGGCCGGGCATCCGTCCCGAACCGCCGGATTTGCCCTTGCCTTCCGACTGGGCGACCCGCTTCTCCAGGCGTTCAATGATGGCCTGCTGTCGGATGATGATGATGATGCCGATGAGCACATCCCGGTCGGCAGTCCGGAGATCAATTGCACCGTCCATCCCAGCTATATGACATAACCACCACCCCCAACGCCAGCCATCTCCTAACCCAATTCGGCCAATTCACCTCACCAAGTCTGAACAGTTACCACTATGCCGGTGAGTGGAATATCGTAGGTTCCCGGCTCAAAGATTATTGCACCCGTGCCGTCGGCGTTGCCCAAGAAGAAGCCGCCGTCTTGCCATTCCCACTTGTTTGACACGGGTGTCACGATGACGACGTCTGGAGGGTCGTTCCATCCCGACAGCTTGGCAACATTGGCTAGGACCGCCGGTGGAGCGAACGGCTCTTCTTCGGCGGCTCTCTGGAGTTCCTCTAGGGCTGCTTCAATGTCGATTTCGAAGTAGCGTTGGATCTTCCCTGATTGGCTTGATGGCATAATTGCCTCTCTGTTCTTGGCTGGACTATCCACTAACTGGAGTTTTCACGCGGCGACTGGCCCTCCTTACAGCGTAGGCGTGTCGCCGGAGGGAGTCATCGGCAACGCACAATCTATCCAACGGGATCGCCCCACAACGGGGCGTCACCAATGCTGTAGTCGTAAAACTCCCGGACCATGCTATGGATCGGGCAATATGCACCAACGTCTACTCGGTCTTGGTCCGTACGACACGCCTCGCCAGAGTATACACGGCCGACGCGGACTGACCAGTTAGTCGCCTCTGCACGGGCCGGCCACGGCCATAATGCTGCTATAGACTAACCGGGAGTGTCACGCCGCTACCTCCACTCCGTGGGGCGGTGCGGAAGCATGGTCATCGACCATGGGCACCAGTTGGTAGCCCAACTGTGCCGCCCGACGCTTGGCTGCACGTAACGCCCGGCGCTGATACTGAGTTTCGTAGTACTCGGCTCCAGCGTCCACGTACTCCTGGCCGTAGCGCAGCATGGAATAGATGAGCCTGGCCAGCTTGTGCGCGGTGGCGGTAATGGCCTTGGGCGCGCCCAGCTGAGCTTTCTTCCGGCGCAGGAAGGCGCCCTGGGCGCTGTCCGAGCGGTGAAGGGCGTTGGCTGCCAGCCGTAATGCCGCCGCCGCACGGTTGGCGCTGGCTTTGGTCTTTGAGCTGATGATCCGACCACCTGTGATGCGGTTGTGGGGGCTCAGCCCCAGCCAGGACGCGAAATGCTTGGCGCTGGGCCATTTGGTCAGGTCGGCGCCGACTTCGCTGATCACCTTCAACGCCGTGAAGCCGTCCACGCCGTCGATACAGGTCAGGTCCACCCCAGTCATCCGGTACAGATGGCTCTGGACGTCGAAACGCGGCGCGTTCTTCTGGTTCCGCTTCTTGCCGTTGGGAGCGGGAGACCCGCCGTCGCTGCGGTCATCAAACCGCTCCAACTGGGCTTCGATCTCACGGTCGCACTCGGCAATTTTGTCGTGATAGAACCGGTACAACTCCAGCGCCTGGGTCAGCTCGAAGATGTGCTCGTCGCGCCAGTGCCCCCGCAGCGACCTGGCGATGGTCTTCTCGTCGGCCTTGATCCTGGGATCGCGCAGACCGCGCCAATTTCCGCGGGTTCGGCTCGCCACCCACGATGGCCTCCATGATGTCCATGCCGGTCTTGCCGGTGATGTCCCGGATCACGTGCTGCAACTTCACGTTCATCTGGGTCAAGGCTTTCTGCATGTGCTGGACGTGGTGGGAGGCGTATTCCACCAGCATGGCCCGCTGCCGCAGGTAGCTGCGCCGGCGTCGGATGTCCCCGTCGGGACGGAAGGCTCCCGAGAGCAGGCCGTAGGTGTGCAACTGCTGCCGCCACTGGCAGTCCGCCACGTCGGTCTTGCGCCCTGGCACGTTCTTGATGCGCCGGGGGTCCACTAGCATCACCGCAAACCCACGCTCTTCCAGCACCCCGAACAGGGGTATCCAGTACACGCCGGTGGACTCCATGACCACGGTTGCCACGCCGCACTCCGCCAGCCACTCGGCCAGTCGATACAGGTCCGCCGTGAAAGCCTCAAACTCTTGCACTGGCGGTTCCGCCCGGTCAGCGGGCACCGCCACATAGTGGCTGGTGGCGCCCACGTCGATGCCCGCCGCGTTCCGGTTCAGCTGGGACAACCCCGCCGGTTTCGCGCTGTTCTGGCGTCCGCTCATCATTCCCTCCACGATGGCTGCGTAGACGTGACGCCGGAAAGAGCCGCGGAATGTAGCCACTCTCCCCAACGGGATCGCCCCCAACGGGGCGTCACCAATGATGCCGTCGTAAGGCTCCCAGACCATGCTATAGATCGGGCAATACGCACCAATGTCCTCTCGGTCTTGGTCCGGACGACACGCCTCACCATGAGCATACATCCTGGGGCAAACTCATCAGTTAGTCGCCTCTGCCCAGCCCGGATGCGGGCATAACATTGCTTTCGGCAATTGAACTGAACCGGTGACACTGCAGGTGCCGGGGTTGATTTGGCCCGCGCTACGGCAGCTATGTCCAGCGGCGTCGAACGCACCACGCCCTAGCCGAGTAGGCCGACGGTCACGCAGCGAGCCCCAACTACGTCGCCACCACGCAGAGATGCAACACTTTTGTAACGCTAACGGCGCGGTCCAGTCGTACCGCGCCGCACCCCACCGACAGAAGACGGGACGATGCGCGGAGCGTTACCCTTGCCATAGGTGTCCGACCTGGCCATCTGCTCCAACACGATGGCAGGGATGCCGCCTACCTGCGCCAGCTGTCTGTTGAGCAGAGTGGCCTGCGGCCCCAGCTTGTCCAGCGTGTGGGACTAGCCAACGGCCGCCGACTTGATGTACGTCCCCACGTCGGCGATGTAGGCCAGTTCCGACGGGCGGACGCCGTACTTGCCCAGTAGAGCCCGTGCTTCGTTGAACAGATCCGCGCTTGGCGCGGCAGGGTGGTCGTTGCCCTGACCGGTATTGTCGACCAGCGGCAGCGGTCATCACGCTGCCCTGACCTACCCGAACGCTGCCAACACTGACCCAAGCCCCTGAAACGCGTACGTATAGCTCCTGTGGCGCTGCACAGGCGGACGGGCAACCCGACTTGCAGAGCGAAGCTGGTTCCGGAAAGGTATTGCCTAAATGGATTTTGTCAGTGCCAGTGAAAGCGAGGAGGGTAGGGTGAGGTGGGGTGCGCGAAGTGACCGGGCGAACCGTTACGGGCTAAAATGGGAAGTCCCGCACAACAATGCGGCGCTCCCCAAAACACGATGCCGAACAGCATCACCCGTCCCGTTGGTGCCTAAGGTCCCTATGCGTCCATGGTTTCACGACTACCGTATAGTGCCAATTTAGGCTACTACATATTGTCCCGCGTCAACTAAATTTGCCGAATTGTCGTCGATGAGTTTTGCCGGTTCACCTCCTGGGTCTGGCCTCGTTGCTGGGCTGCATCGGTGCGGTAGCTGGGCACGTCAAACTCCAGGATGACGGAGTGGTGGAGCTGGCGGGAATCGAACCCGCTGCCTCTTCAATGCCATTGAAGCGCTCTCCCAAATGAGCTACAGCCCCGAGGTCGGCGCGCCGCCAATCCACACCGGCGGCGCGTTTCCATTCTAGCAAACCCCCTGCGAACTCCGCAACCGCGCCGTTAGCCTTTGCGCGTGTACTTCACAACGGTACGCCCGGTGCTGCCTTCATAAGGCTCCACAACGTAGAGGTCTTTCTGGCTGTCCACCCAGACGCCGTGGCAGCTCCGGTGGGTCAAATCGCCCCACTGCGCCAGCCTCGCGCCGTTGGCGTCCAGGATGCTCAGCATACCGCCGTTGTGCTCGGCGACGTAGGCCACGTCGTCGTCATCGATGCAGATCACCGCCGGGCCGATGAGCTTACTGGGCCAGTCGGCAACGTGGGTGCCGTCCTGCTGGAATACCTGCACCCGGTCGTTTTCCCGGTCGGCAATGAGCAGGTTCCCCTGCCGGTCGATCCAGGCCCCGTGCGGCAGGTTGAACTGGCCAGGGCCAGCGCCCGGCTCGCCCCAGGAGAATATGAGCTCACCGTTGGGCGTGAATTTGTGGACGCGGGCGTTGGCGTAGCCGTCGGCGATGTAAATCTCCCCGGCGTCGTTCAGCGCGATGCCAGCCGGCATATTGAAGGGTTCCGCGCCCCGCTCCACCTGATGCCAGGAATTTGAGTCGAAGGCGTTATTGTTGGCGCCGGTATCGGAGCGATAGCCGCGCTCGCCGATGGTCATCACCACCTCGCCGTCCTTGGTCAGCTTGAAAATCTGACCCATGTTGCGGTCAACCAACCAGACATAGCCCCACTGGTCGATGATGATGGCGTGGGGGAATTCAAACATTCCGGCTCCCCACGACTTGATGAACTTGCCCTCGCGGTCAAAAATCATGATGGGGTGTTCCGCGTTGCGGTTGAAACAATACACCCGATCCTCGTCGTCGCCGAACACGGCGGCGGCGGGCATGGGGATGCCATCGGGAGCCTGGGCCCAGTTCCGGTCGAACTCGTAAGTGTGCGCGCCGTTTCCGACGACGTTGGTGGCGGTAGTCATCAGAGCCTCCTCGTCATTGTAACTTTGTTCGGCAATCCGTTTTTAGTCCAGGTTAGTTTTACCACAAATCGGCTCGCCTTACCGACACTGCGCCGATTTGACGACTGTCAGATGGGTTATTCCCATTGCTCCAAATACTACAATAAGCTTAGGCTAATGAACTGGCGACGTTTGGAGCTGTGGGCAACGATTGCCACGATTGCGCTGTATGCGGCAGCCGTAGTCAGCCTGATTATAATGCTCGGCGAAAGTGTGCTGCCCAAAGACTCGACGGCGCAGCGTACCTTTCACGACATCGCCAACTACCTGAACCGGCTGGGCGAAATCGGCGGCGGAACGATTATCCTCGTCATCCTGCTGATTCTGGTAGGAGGAGGGATCATAGTGCTGTTTATCAAAGCCTGGGACAAGTATCAGGAAAATCGCGCGCGGCGTGCCCGTGAAATAGCCGAAGCCCTGAGCCAGGGCCGTCAGGAGGGCCGAGAGGAGGGCCACGCCGAGATCCGAGACCAACTCCAACAGCGGGGTTACGACCTGAACGAGCTACTAAGTTCCAACGGGCGACATCCCGATTCAGGCAATGTAGCGTAAGAATATAGCGTACCCCGTTGCCATCGCAATCAATCACAGGTACCGGTTCAATGAGCAGGCCAAACAGCCACAACCGGGCAATGCCTGACTTCGCGGCCCGCATCATCAGAGTCAGATGCCCAGTGGATAGCGAAGGTTCGCGCCAAGCTGATTGAGCAAGGTCATGACTCCGACGAAATGCTGGCACGCCCTGGATCTGGGCAACCCTACCGCCCGCGCCCTTTTCCGGAGAGCAGCGATTTAACCGCGCCGTTGGGACGCCGGGGCATTGAGGCTATGTGTGAACTCTGGCTCTACTTCAACGAACGCCGTGCCGCCAAAAAGCGCACCGAGTTTGAAATCGCCGCCTGGAAAGCCGGCCGCGTCTCCGGTTTAGCCACCGGCCGCGCTGTTGAACGCGCCACCATCAAGAGCTGCCTTATGAAACAAGGCATCAGATTGGATGACCTGCTGCCCCCGGAATAGTCTGCTACTGGTAGGGGCAATAATTATTCGCCCCTACCAGTTTTTCGGAGTACCGCCCCTCAATCAGAAAGCCCCAATCCCCGGCGTCGTAACCCCTATGCTGTAAAGGGACGCTCCAGACGTGAGGAACAGCGTTCGGTAATCGTCGCCGCCGAAGCAGATGTTTCGCGTCACCTCCGGAGTTTCAAGTACCCCAAGGCGTTCGCCTTCCGGCGACACAATCCACACGCCGCCGGAGCCGGTGCACCAGACCCGGCCGGCCGTGTCCACCTTCATGCCGTCGGGCACGCCGGGCGCGTCCGATCCCATCTCTAGCAGGATGCGGTTGCCGCTGAGGGTTCCATCGGCGGCCACGTCAAAAGCGCGGATGCGCCGGTTGGGGCAGAACTCGCCGCGCTCCTCCCGGTCGAAATCCGCCGCCTCGGCCCGACTGATGGCGACGTAGAGAACCGTCTCATCGGGGGACAGCGCCAGGCCGTTGGCGTACTCACACTCGTCGGTGGCCAGATGCACGTCGCCGGCGGTGTCAATGCGATAGACGCCGGCGAAAGGAATTTCTCGCCGCTCTTCGGGAAACCGCAGGTGCGGGTCGGTGAAGAAAACCGTACCATCGCTGCGGCAGATAACGTCGTTGGGCTTGTTGAATCGCTTACCGTCCCACCGGTCGGCGATGGTCACGACGTTGCCATCAGCGCCCATGCGGGTCACGCAGCGATGGTCGGCTCCCTCGCACATCAGCAGGTGGCCCTGCCGATCCAGGGTGCAGCCGTTGCCCTCGCCGGTGTTCTCGCGGATCACCGTTGTCGCGCGGGTTGGTGGGTCCCACTTCAACAAATGCTCGCGTCCCAGGTCCACGAAGGTCAAATACCCTCCCGGGTGCCACAGGGGGCCTTCGGTGCGGTCCAGAGTTCCATCCAACAAGGTCAATTCGGTTTCGGCCAGCAGCCCGGACAAATCATCAGCCATCATCAAACCTCCTGCGTATTCATCGGTCGGAGCCGATTATAACAACCCGCGACGCTTGGTGGATTCGGCTGGACAGTGCCCGGTCGGTCGGCTATCATTCCTTCGCTATTACCCCGTCGCCGCGGCGTCCCGTGCCGGAGGCTCCGTGCCAGATCAGTAAAGGGCTCGCACGACGGGGTTTTCGCGTGCTTATTCCCCTTGGCGACCAACTGACCGGCCAATCGAATAATGCTGATCGCAATCGCATTCATCCTGATGGCCGTCATGTTTTTCGCGGGCATGTACGTGGCCGGCGCCCTGGGTTCGCTGGCGTTGATGTTGCTCAACCTGTTCTCCGACAACCCGGTCTGGAATATCATGGGCAACCGGGCCTGGGAGACCAACACCAACGTCAACCTGGTGGCCATCCCGTTGTTCATCCTGATGGGGGAAATCGTGCTGCGCGGCGGCTTTGCCGATCTGATGTATCGCGCCCTGTCCCGGTGGGTGGATTTCATTCCCGGCGGACTCATGCACACCAATATCGCATCGTGCGCGGTGTTCGCCGCCTGCGCCGGCTCCAGCATCGCCACCGCGGCCACGGTCAGCCGGGTGGCCCTGCCGTCCTTCCGCGCCCAGGGTTACCAGGAGCGGCTCGTCGTGGGTTCCCTGGCCGCCGGCGGAACCCTGGGCATCCTGATCCCGCCGAGCATCCTGCTGGTGCTGTACGGACTCACCGTTGGCGAATCCATCGGGCGGCTGTTTCTGGCCGGTTTTATCCCCGGCATCCTGCTGGCGCTGGTGTTCATGATGATGATCGGCCTGGCCTCCGTCATCTGGCCGGCCATCGCGCCTCGCCAGTCACAAACGCGGTTCTGGACCTGGGAGGGCTGGACGGAGCGGCTGCTGTTCACGGTGCTGATGATCCCGGTGCTGGCGCTGATATTCATCGTGCTGGGCAGCATCTATTTCGGTTGGGCGACACCATCGGAGGCGGCGGGATTCGGCGTCAGCGGCGCGCTCGCATTGGCCATCATCTACAACTTCGTGCGCCTGTTTGCCGGCGACATCGCCGGTTTCCTGCTCAATTCCGGCATCGCGGACCGGCTGTCGCCGGAAGTCCGCGCCACTTTGGAAGACGGGCGCGCTCAGTACCGTTTCGATGGCGAGAGCTTCCGCAACTACTGCCGTTTCATCGTGCAAATGAGCATGGAAGCCTGCGGGTCGGCGGCCCGATCCTCGGCCATGATCCTGTTCATACTGATGGCGGCGTTCACGCTGCAATTCGCTTTCGCTTACCTTCGCATCTCCATCACCATGGCGGAATGGGTGGCCGGTTTCCAGCTGACCACCGTGCAGTTGGTGCTGTTCCTCGTGGTTTTTTACCTCTTGCTCGGCACGTTCATGGAAGCCTACTCCATGATGCTGACGACCCTGCCCATCATCTCTCCCGTACTGCGGGCGGCGGACGTCGACTTGCTGTGGTTCGGCATCATCATGATCATCCTGCTGGAGGCGGCCCAGATCAGCCCGCCGCAGGGCCTGAGCCTGTACGTGCTGCAGGGGGCGCGTCACGACGTGGCCCAACAAGAGGTCGCCGCAACCGGCCAAATTGCCCAAACGGGCACCATCAACGACGTGTACATCGGCGTGCTGCCTTTCATGGCCTGCATGGCCGTGGTCATCGGCTTGATTATTGCCTTCCCCGAACTGGCCCTCTGGCTGCCCGACCAGATCAAGGGGCCGCGCTAAATTCGGCGTCGAACCATGCCGGCCCGCTACGATTTGGCGATCATCGGCGCCGGCTCCGCCGGCCTCACGGCGGCGCGTTTCGCGGCTCGGCTGGGCAAGCGAGTTGCGCTCATTGAGGCCAACCGGGTCGGCGGCGACTGCACCTGGACCGGCTGCGTACCCAGCAAGGCGCTGTTGCAGGCAGCCAAGGTGGCCCATGGCGTGCGGACGGCCGGCGACTACGGGATCATTGCCGGTGAACCCGCCGTGGATTTCGCGGCGGTGATGTCCCGCATTCGCGCGGTCATCGAGCGGATTTACGCCGAGGAATCGCCGGATAAGCTGCGTGCCGAGGGCATTGACGTGATCGAGGCTCGCGCGGAGTTCAGCGACTCAAACACCGTCAAGGCCGGCCGGCGTGAAATCTCGGCCAAATACTTCTTGATCTGCACGGGAGCATCGCCCTTCATTCCGCCGATCCCCGGCTTGGCCGATACTCCGTACCTGACCTATGAATCCTTCTGGCAACTGGAAACGCTGCCGCCGCGTCTCGTCGTCATCGGCGGCGGGCCGATAGGCTGTGAAATGACCCAGGCGTCGCAACGGCTGGGGTCGCCGGTTACGCTGGTGGAGGCTCTGGACCGGCTATTGCCCAACGACGAACCGGAAGCAAGCCAGGCGGTCGTCAAGGCTCTACAGGCTGATGGAGTGGATGTTCGGCTGTCCACCAGGATCGAATCAGCGGCTGCTATCGCCGAATGGGGCGATGCCGTTCTGGTAGCCGTCGGGCGTCGGCCTCAACTCGACGGGTTGGGGTTGGAAGCGGCCGGCGTGGCCTATACGCCTGCCGGCATCACCGTGGATGATTGCCTCCGTACTACCACCAAGAACATTTACGCCGCCGGCGATTGCGTCGGCGGTTACCAGTTCACCCACTACGCCGGCTTTCAGGGCGCGATGGCGGTCCGCAACGCCTTGCTGCCCGGACGTGCCAGGGGGCGACGAGATCTCGTGCCGTGGGCAACTTTCACCGACCCGGAGGTGGCCCACGTCGGATCCACCGAGGAGCAGGCGCGTCTGCGGTTTAGCGACACCGTACGGGTTTCCACCCTGCCGATGTCCCACATAGACCGGGCCGTCACCGACGGGACGACCGACGGATTCATCAAAGTCGTCCACCGTACCAACGGAGCCATCCTGGGCGCTACGGTTGTCGGCCCACGCGCCTCGGAGGTGATACAGGAATGGGCGATGGCCGCCGAGCGCGGGATGAAGCTCAAGGACGTTGCAACGACGCTCCATCCCTACCCTTCGCTGGTCACCGGCAGTCAGCAACTGGCCTGGGAGGGGTATCTGAACGGGCTGACGCGGGGGATTGGGGGACGGCTGCTGAGGTGGCTCAGCGGCTAGGCATCTAATCCGTTTGCCGCAGCACCCGCGCGGTTTCCAGTGGAATGTCGGCGCGAAAATCGGCGCGAATATCTCCCGGCAGGGAATCGTAGTTCTCCAACAGCCTTTGGGCCAGTTCATCCGGCCCCCACAGCCGTATCATAAAGAACGACTGCTGCTCGTTGCGGTCGCGAACCGGCTTGGTGAATCCGCCCAGGCTGACCAGCAGGCCGTGGTCGGCGCCAAAGGAGTTTATATTGCCCGGCAGACTGCTGTACTCCCGCAAGTCCACGGGAGTAGTACGGCCCTTCACCTGTACGCACAGACGAGGTTCGCTAAAGCCCATATCACCTTTGCCGGCCAGGACGTCGATACCGCCGTCTGGACCCTTGCGGGTTTGCAACACATGGTAGCCGGATGCTTTCAGGATGCCGGATACGAGATATTCCAACTGGGCGCCGGCGTATTGCCGGCGGAAACGGGCGACGATGCGGTCCTTGATTACCTGGTCAAGGTCGTCGTCAAGGTCATTTTCTGCAGTTGGCTCCATACTAACGGCGCCGTCGTCCCGGGCAGTTGCCATTGCGTCGTCTTGCGTCGTCTCCGGCTCACCAGTCGGGGCGGTTTCCAGTTCCAGGTAAATATTGGCGATTTGCCTGATCCGGGCCTCCGCGTTGGGAGCGCCGGGTTGCGAAAGGGTCAGCTGCGAACCCAGCGAATTCAGCAAATCCCGGTCAAAATTCGAGCGTGGGATGTTCGTAACCTGCCATTCAACGCTGCGGGTGTGCGGCGCGCCACTTCCTGCCAACTCCGGCTGATAGGCATAGGGGCCGTTAATCCGCCCAACCGCCACTTCCCCGGTTCGTTTGCGGGGCAGCGCCACCACGTCGCCGGGATTGACTTCAGTGTAGAAGCGCCACAGCTGGTCGGCTCCCGTGCGGTTTGCAACATGGCTACGCAAAGCATCCCGGTCCGCGAAGTCGACGATGCTTTGCCGAAGGTCATAGCCAAGGGCCACGACACCCTCGCTCAGGAAGGTATCCTCATGTTCGCCTCTACTGCCGGCCTTTATCGTCCAAACTGCCATCGCCCTGCCTCGGAGCTTTGCGCTGCCGCCAAGTATAGCATCGGCCTGCCACGCGGCGGCGTCAAAAAAGGGGCGCTCTCAGAACGCCCCGTCGTCAGCGGACCATCCCGCTCTACGCTTGTCGCCTACGCCGCAGGGGTGGCTCCAATGCGGAATTTCTTGGTGCCGCAATCCACGCATATCGCCTGGGTTGCCGGGCGCCCGTTTTTCATGGTAACTCCCACTACGTCGCGAGAATCGGTCTTGGCCTTGCACTTGACACAGTAAATTTGTACCTGAGTGGTCATTGTTATTGTTTCCTCCTTATGCGGTTGACCTGCGCTCCAAGGTCTATGCCTAACCTATGCCCTTTGATACTGCAATGCGGTGGCCAGTGTCAATGACCTTCTCGAGCGTGTTTAGTTATTTTTGCGGCCGGCGTCATCTGACAGCCATCAGAACACCGCCACGGGGTTAACCGGGGACCCTGTTGTGTTCTGCAAACGCAACGGGTTGATGCTCACCATAAACGTCCAACGGTTGCGTTCCCGGCAGGCTTCGGAGACTTCTTCCAGGTTGGCGTTATCCAGGATCCACAGGCCCATCGCTGTGATCGCAACCTGATGCACCGGGTTGGTGAGTTGGCCGGGATACTGGGGCGGGTTCACGTCATTTCCGGTGTCCGACCCCAGAACGGCGATGTCCCGTTCCTTGAACAAGGGCAGGCAGGCCGCCTGGCAGGCGGTTGATCCGGCTTCCCTTGGCACCGGCCCTTCGACCCCGCGCCGGCGCAGTTGGCCGGTCCGCACCAGCAGTACGTCGCCGGCTTCAATGCGGAAGCCGCACCGTTCCTCGGCTGCCAGGATGTCGTCGGGCATCACCCCCTCGCCGCGCTCAACCCAATCGATGCCGCGCACCAGGGGAACATCCACCAGCACGCCACGGGTGATGAACCCGTTTTTGGCCTGCTCGACCGAGCATACCGTGGCTCCAAGACTGGTGGACACCATGTGAGCCGGTTTCCCGTTGTAGGTCTTGCCGTCCCAGAAGAAATGGGCCAGGCTGTCCACGTGGGTGACGGAAACCCCATGGAAAATCATCCCGATGTAGTCCATGGCCACGGCCGAGGCTCGCGACGACACCTTGTCGCCGGTGGCCCAACCCTCGCCGCTTTCCACCATATAATGCACCGGCGGGGCCGGCACGTCCACCTCAGGATCCCAGGTTACGTCCCGCGAGAGCGAAACGCAAAGTCCTTCCTCAACCGTCGCCAGAGCGGCCCGCGTCTTTTCCGACGTGATGAGGTTCGGGGTGCCCAGTTCGTCGTCATCGCCCCACCGTCCCCAGTTGGACAGGCTGTCAAACCAGCCCAGCACCTCCTGTTCCGATGGTATTCCAGCTTGAGGCATAAGGTGTCCCTCCTGTGTCCCGCCGGTGGGGGTGAGTCCCGAATAGCCCTAGACGACGGCATTATGACGCACTGACCGGGGGCTGCGCAACAAACATTTGCCCCCACTCGCACCCACTTTCAGATGTCATTGTAAGGAGCATAGCGACGTGGCAATCTCGTTTCGATGCTGACGCTCCCAGTCAACCACCTGTTCTACACTGACGAGATTGCAACGCTACGCTCGCAATGACAAACCGGGTCCGTAACCGACATTGGTCAGTTTTCCGGTCGTCTATGCTATAATGCGTGGACTAGCAAAACAGGACAGAGATTATGCAGTGCCAAGTGTGCGGAAAAGCCGGCATGACCGGCAACAACGTTAGCCACTCGAACCGGAGGACCAAGACGCGGTGGAAGGCCAACGTTCATAAGCAGACGCTTGCCATCGACGGCAAACCCACGAGAGTGAAAATCTGCTCGCGTTGCCTACGCACGATGTACAAACCCCCTCGGGGTCCCAAGGCACGGACGCGGGCCGCAGCATAGTTACGGAGCGGGACGCGCTGCAATGGAATACCTGAGGCGACTGTTCAGGTCGTCCCGGGAACATTGGCAGAGAACGCATACCGTCATAGCGCCGTTCGGGGCCGCGATAACAACGTTGTTGCTATCCGTTTTTACCGGGCAGAGTACGTGGCAATTCTGGCATCACTGAATTCCCGTCGCCGGAATGACCAGCTTGGGGAATGGCGCTCTACGGGATGGCCGTATTCACTCTGGAGGGAGGTGCGAGATTGGTATTCTGGGCATGGAACGAAAGCGCTAAGATGAGAGCCCGGCGGGACAGGGAGTTGCTGGACCGAATTGAGGCCAGATTCGCGCAAAATCCAGATGCGGCGCCCAAAGCCGGGCTAGCGGAAATACGCGAGGAGCTGCGAAACGGCAACGACAGCAGGGGCGAATGATTGTTCGCCCCTAAACGTCTCTGGGTCTCAATCCCGCCACGCTGGCCCGCAGCGCGGCCATAGCCTCCGCCACCGACTGCTCCCGGTTGAAAATGGCGGTGCCGGCCACCAGGATTTCCGCGCCAGCCGTAACTGAATCCTGTGCCGTGGCGTCGGCCTTTACTCCACCGTCCACTTCCAACTGTACGTCGTACCCGTTTTCCTCGATGGTACGGTAAAGCCGGCGCAGCTTTCCCAGGGCCGACGGGATAAACGACTGCCCGCCGAAACCAGGGTTCACCGTCATCACCAGCACAATATCCAAGTCGGCCAGCACTTCCTCCACCGCCGACACCGGCGTGGCCGGGTTGATGGCAACGCCTACCTGGCAACCCTGTTCCTTGATGTAACCCACGGTGCGGTGCAGATGGGTACAAGCTTCCGCATGTACCAGGACCTGATCGGTAATGCCCTTCACCAGACCGGGCAGCAGGCGGTCTGGCTCATGTACCATCAGGTGCAGGTTCAAAGGCAGGCTGGTGGCGCTGCGAATGGCATCCACCACCACCTCTCCAAACGAAATGTTAGGCACGAACCTGCCGTCCATCACGTCCACATGGATCAAATCGGCGCCGGCCGCCTCCGCGTCCCGTACCTGTTGAGCCAGCCGGCCAAAGTCCGCCGCCAACACGGAGGGCGCGATCTGAACGTGGGCGTCGGTCGCAGTCATCGTGGGTCGGCCTTCGCCAGGATGCCTTTGGCCCGTCGCAATCCCTCCGCGACCCGGTTGGGGGCCGTGCCGCCGGGATTGTCCCGAGCCGCCACCGACGCGACTGCGGTGATGGCGTACACGTCGTCGTCAAAGTGGGGCGAGAACGCCTGGTATTGGGCCAGAGGCAATTCGGACAACCCGGCGCCTTCGGCTTCACAATGCCGGCAGAGCCGACGCATCACGCCGTGGGCCTCGCGGAAGGGAACGCCCTTGCCCACCAGGTAGTCGGCAAGGTCGGTCGCCAGCATATAGCTCTCCCCGGCCAGCGACTCAACGCGCTCGGTGTTCAGTTCCATCCCGGGCAGCATATCGGCAAACACCGACAGCGTCGCCAAGAGGGTGTCCACCGTGTCGAAGAACCCCTCCTTGTCCTCTTGCAGATCGCGGTTGTAGGTGAGGGGCAACCCTTTCAGAACGGTGAGAATGCTCATCAAACCGCCATAGACCCTTCCGGTTTTGCCCCGCGCTATCTCCGCGAAATCGGGGTTTCGCTTCTGGGGCATGATACTGCTGCCGGTGGTGAATTCATCGGACAGACGCACGAAGTCGAACTCGCGGCTGGACCAAACGACGATCTCCTCGGACAGACGGGAAAGGTGCATCATGGCGATGGCGGCGGCGGCGTGGTACTCGGCGAGGAAATCCCGGTCGGCCACGGCGTCCATGCTGTTGGGACTGATTGTGCCGAACCCCAGCGATTCGGCCACGGCGTGACGGTCAGTGGGATACGGAACGCCGGCCAGCGCGCCGCTGCCCAGGGGCAGCACGTCCATACGTAAGGCGCAATCGCAGAACCTGCCGATGTCCCGCTCCAGCATCTCAAAGTAGGCCAGCATGTGATGGGCAAACAGCACCGGCTGAGCGCGTTGGAGGTGGGTGTAGCCGGGCATCACGGCGTCGCGGTACCGTTCCGCCAGAGTGACCAATGCCTGCTGCACGCCGCGCAAGCCGCCTACCGTATCGACGATAACCTGCCGGGTGTACAGGCGCATATCCAGCGCAATCTGGTCGTTGCGGGAACGCCCGGTGTGCAGACGCCCGGCGGCGACACCGATGAGATCGGTCAGCCGCCGTTCGATGTTCATGTGCAAGTCTTCCAGCGCGGGATCCCAGGGAAACTCGCCGCACTCGATTTCGTCTTGCACCTTTCCCAGGCCGGCGATGATGGCGTCGGCGTCTTCGGACGCAATGATGCCTTGCTTCGCCAACATGGCGGCGTGGGCTTTAGAACCGGCGATGTCCTCCCGGTAGAGGCGCCGGTCGTAATGGATCGAAACGGTGTAGTCGCTGTGGTTTTGCATCGAGGCTTGCTACGCCGACGAGATTGCCGCGCTCCGCTCGCAATGACAGCGCAAGGCCGTCAGGCGTCCAGGTAAGCGAAGCTGGCGGCCAGGTTGTCGAACACGTCGTCGCCCGACGGAATCTCCATTACGGCAGCGCCGGCGTAGGTTTTGCCCTCCAGGATGCGCCGCATGGCCCGACAGTCCAGGTCGCCGTCGTCGACGCTGCCGATGCCGACGCCGTCGCGCGCCTGTTTGAAGTGGACGATTTTGATGTAATCGACCGGCAGGTTTGCCAGTTCATCCAAAGGGTTGCTGTCGGGGTGCCGCCGCAACTGGTTGGTTGGGTCGGGACACAAACCCAGGTACAGACCTTCTTCGTCGGTCAACTGCGCCCGCGCCTGGCTCACCAGCAGGGCCATGGAGCGCAGGGGCTGGCCGGAGTTTTCCATGGAGAAGATAACGCCCTGCCGCGCCGCCTCGCGCACCAGCGGCACGATACGGTCCGCCGACTCCGCAACGTCGGTGGGAGTTTCCCAGGGGGTGGCGTCGGTAGCGGGGTCAACGGTGCGCAGATGCGGCGCGCCGCCGCCCACCAAGCGGGCCGCTTCCAGTTGCGACTGGTACAACCCTCCCTGCGGGTCGATGTCGGTGGTGATGCAGGGCAGAGCAACCGCCAAGTCGAAGGTCAGGTCAGGGAAACGCACTACCACCTCAGCCAACGTTTCCAGGTTGGGACGCCAATCGTCGCCCTCGCCGGTTTCGGCGGCGGCCAGGCAGGTTTGTCGCAACTCAATATGCCGAGCGCCACGAGATTGCGCTTCGGCAATAAGGTCGCCCAGTTCAGTGCCCCCGAGCTGATTTCGCCAGGAATTGGTTATCGCGCCGTATATCATTGCAAACCTCCCGCCGCCAGGCGGCGTAGCATCACCGCAGACTATACCGCAGCCTGCGCCAACGCTCAACAGAGAACAGTATTCTCGGAATGGTGCGCCAGCGTCGGCTCGGTTGAGGCATCGGATAGGTCGGCTCGTCTGCCAATTCCGACACTTCCCCAGAAACCACCGGCCCGGTCGAACCGGGCCGGCACAAACACCACTTGGTTAAAAAGAAATGGTGACCCGCCTCGGGGTCGAACCGAGAACCTGCTGATTAAGACTAGCGATGCTGGTGGGGAAGGCGGGACTCGAACCCGCACGCCCAAGGGCACATGATCCTAAGTCATGCTCGTCTGCCAATTCCGACACTTCCCCAGAAACCACCGGCCCGGTCGAACCGGGCCGGCACAAACACCACTTGGTTAAAAAGAAATGGTGACCCGCCTCGGGGTCGAACCGAGAACCTGCTGATTAAGAGTCAGCTGCTCTGCCAGTTGAGCTAGCGGGCCATCCGTCGGCGCATCACGCGCAAATTCAGGCTACCAATAACCGATATGGGTGTCAACATTGGTGGCGCCTAACCAGGGCTTGTGCAAAGTTGATTGACATAAACGAGCCTTCCTCATAGATAGGGATTACACGCACCTATCTGAAGGAGGAAGGCCGTTGGATTGTAGCCCAGCCGCTGTTGTCTGTCCTGAGGATCAGGGTAAGGGGGTTCCTGGTGGATCTGGGTCGAACCGCGCCTGGAAGACCG
The DNA here is from genome assembly GCA_965197635.1 of Dehalococcoidia bacterium. Lineage (GTDB taxonomy): Bacteria > Chloroflexota > Dehalococcoidia > Lucifugimonadales > UBA3495 > Bin87. The sequence goes on along the minus strand of CBDANN010000005.1, from coordinate 71,644 downwards.
TCGCGACACGTGGCGTACGTTACCGCCTGGTTCACATCCTGGTATTTGTCCTGTTGGGCAAACTGGCTGGGGAAGACCGGCTGACGGGCATTGCGGAATGGGTGTGGCACCGCAAGGAAGCGCTGGCCCAAGCTTTGGGGTTGCCGCGCCCCCAGGCGCCGCATCGCACGACTTACACCTGGGCGCAACGCTGTCGGTTGAGGCGCTGGAGCGGACGATGGGGGAATTCTTGGCCCAGAACCGGACCGATGGACAGTTGGTTCAGGTAACCATAGACGGCAAAACCTTGCGGGGCAGCATCGCGGCGGGGCAGACCCGGGGCACGCATCTGATGGCCGCCTACCTTCCTGGCGAAGGAGTAGTGCTGGCCCAGGTGGAGGTGGACGGCAAGGAAAATGAGATCAAGGCAGCCCCGCGGCTGCTGGAAGCTATCGACTTGCGGGGCAAGGTGGTCAGCGGCGACGCCATGCTGACCCAGCGGGACCTTTCGGCGCAAGTGGTGGCGGCCGGGGGAGAATACCTTTGGCCAGTGAAAGATAACCAACCCCAACTGCACGACGACATCGCCACGTTTTTTGCCAACGAACCGGAAAGTGTGCCGGAGGCGGGGACGGTGGAAAAAGGGCACGGTCGCATTGAGCAACGCCACCTGCGGGCCAGCGCTGGCCTGAATGAGTACTTGGACTGGCCCTATCTGCAACAGGTTTTCCGCGTGGACCGGCGCACCGAGCACGTCAAGCGGGGCGAGCTAACCCACGATACGGTCTATGGGATAACCAGCCTGGGGCCGGAGCAAGCCAACCCGCAACAGCTGCTGGCCATGGTCCGGGGACACTGGAACATCGAAAACGGGCTGCATTACCGGCGTGACGAGACCCTGCGCGAGGACTGGTGTCATCTGAGGCTGGGCCACGCTCAACGCATGATGGCGGCGATCAACAACCTGGTCCTAGCCCTATTGCTGCGCCGGGGAGTCAACAACGTGCCACAGCAACGCCGTCGCTATGCCGCCCAATGGAGCGAAGCCTTGAAACTCATTACATCCGTGTAATTCGGACTTTGCACAAGCCCTGGCGCCTAACCAGGGCGTTTCTAAATTCACATGCTTGCGGCTCATGGTGGGCCCGTCGAACCACCTGGCAATCTCGCCGGGTGGGCCGCGACACCACCGGCAACGAGATCGCAGTCCCCGCACCGCGCACCTGGCCGCGATGGCGGTTATACCGAAAGCGGTGTATGCGATGACAATATTCCCGTTGACCCAACCGGCCCGGAACATGTATCCCAAATATGTCTAGGCAAAACAGCGATCTGAAGTCCTGCCTTTCACACCGATCATCCTGAGCCAGCCGAAGGACCAACCACTCAAAACCCCCAAAGGAGCGAAGCCACCGCAACACCACACCCGCTCATCCCGAACCCGTCGTCAGAACTCAATCCTGAAAATCCCTCAATCCCGCAAATCCTGATTCTGACGAACCCCGCAGCAGGTACGTGTGAGCGATGGCGTTTGCGGCGTTATACTATCGTGCATCGCGAAATTCTGAACGTGATTTCGGCAGGGTCCGTTTGGGTTTGACATCTGGGCAAGTCATGGGGCTATTGCGGGCCGCGGCGGCCATGGGAACCGCTGCGGCGGTTTTATGCGTGGCGTTTTGGGCAAGCATCGCGGAGGCCAACGGCGCGTCAACCATCATCATGAACCACACCCAGGGCCCCTACCGAGTTATCGTCGGTATCATTCCGGCGCGGCCGGTAATACCACAAACCCATCTGGCAATTCAGGTATTCGACGACGCCGATGAGCGTCTGCTCCGCGATACCGAGGTGCGGTTGATGGTTGAGGCGTCCGGCCCTCCCGGTTCGCCAAAGTTCGGCCCTCAGCAGGTACTGAACGAACAGACCCTGCGCTATTTTGAGGTGGATGTACCTTTCGATGCGGTGGGTTCGTGGAACGTGTCCATGACCGTGTCCTCGGAGCGTGGTGAGGAAGTGTTCTTACTTCCCCTGGATGTGGGCGAACCGGGGGCGCAAATCCAATGGATTTGGATCGTCGCCGTAATGGCGATCATCGTCGCCGTGGGCGTCTGGACCTGGCTCACCCTGCAAAGGCGGCGGATTACCCAGTGATGGCGGTGCAGCGGGGATTGCTTATTTGCGGCGTGTCCGGCCTGGCCCTGCTGCTCGGAGCGATCTTCGCGCTCCCTGCCCAGGCTCATGGGTTCGGCGAGCGGTACGATTTGCCGCTGCCGTTGTCCCTGTTCGTAATCGCCGGCGCGGCGGCGGTGGCCCTGTCGTTCGTGGTGGCGGCGGTCTTCTTGCGTGGCGGGACTGCCCACGGCGCTTACCCTCGCTACAACCTGCTAAGACTTGCGCCGATACGGTGGCTGGCGATGCCTGGGTTCATCGGAACGCTGAAAACGCTGTCAGTAATACTCACGGCGTACGTCATTCTGGGCGCCCTGATCGGCACGGAGCGAGCCGCGCTAAATCCGGCTCCGGCGGCGGTGTATGTTGCCTTCTGGGTGGCGTTGAGCTTTTTCACCGCGCTGTTCGGCAACTTGTGGGCGCTGGTCAATCCGTGGAAAGTGGCCTGGGGGTTTGCCGAATCGATTGCGCCCGGCCTCCGGTCCAGGCGACTTCGGCGCTACCCGCGTCGTTGGGGCCCCTGGCCCGCCGTGCTGGTATTCGTCGGGTTCGCCATCCTGGAAACCGTCGCCGCCGAGGCCGCCGGCCCCCGGGCGCTGGGGTGGATCCTCGTTCTCTACACCGGGTACAACTTCGTGGGCATGTACCGGTACGGCCGCGACGTCTGGCTGCGCAACGCCGAGGGGTTCACGGTGGTGTTCGGGTTCATGGCGCGGTTCTCCATGACGGAAGTGCGGGCGCCGAAATCCCTATGCGCTCGATGCTCCAGCGCCGGCCGTTGTTCAGCCGGCGAGGACGATTGCGTGGATTGCTACGAGTGCTACGCCGCAGCATCTCCTGGTAAAGGGCTCGGGGAGCAACGGGAGTTCAACCTGCGTCCGCCCTGCGTAGGGTTGAACCGCCTCGGCGTGGTTACGCTGACGGTCGTTTTTTACGTCGTCCTGCTGCTCTCCACGGTGTCCTTCGATGGCCTGTCGGCAACGCCGGAATGGCTGATATTCAGCACGCAATTCGTGCTGCAGTCCCCCCGCGTGGGCGGGTACGTCGCCAATCTGATTGGGGTGCTGGGTTTGCCCGTGGTTTTCGGGCTGCTCTTCACCGCCACCTGCGCGGTGATGGTAGCGCTATCCGGGCATTCGCAGCCCGACACCGGCCGGTTGTTGCGCCGGTTCACCTTCTCGCTGTTGCCCATCGCGCTGGCCTATCACTTCGCCCACTTCCTGGGATTCCTGCTGGTCAACGGCCAGAAATTCATCGTGCTGGTGTCCGACCCCTTCGGTTGGGGTTGGGACCTGTTTGGCACGGCGGATGCCATCATCAACATCGGGATCCTGTCGCCGGTTTTCATCTGGTATTTCTCCATCTCCGCCATCGTGGTCGGACACATCGCAGGGGTGTACCTGGCCCACATCCAGGCGACGCGCATCTACGCCAGCCAGCGCGCCGCCCTGCTGAGTCAAATCCCGATGCTGACGCTGATGGTGTGCTACACTTGCGCGAGCCTGTGGATAATTTCGCGCCCCATCGCCGAATGACGGGGCAACCCCAAACCCACGAACAATCACGGAGGTTCTAACGTGCCTGAACGCAGCCCGCGACTGGAGGGAAAGGTGGCAATCGTGACCGGCGCCGGTTCCAGCGGCCCCGGCATCGGCAACGGACGGGCCACGGCGACGCTGTTCGCCAGGGAAGGAGCCAAGGTCCTGTTGGCTGACGTCACCGAGGAGCGGGCCGCTGAAACGCAGGAGATGATCCAGGCCGAGGGCGGCATCGCGTCCACCATTCAGGCCGACGTTACCAACGCCGCCGACTGCCGGCGCATGGTCGAAAGCTGTATCGAGCGTTACGGCCGCCTCGACATCCTGGACAACAACGTGGGCATCTCCCGGCGCGGCACCGTGGTGGAAGTATCCGAGGAAGACTGGGACCACATCATGGCCGTCAACGTCAAGAGCATCGTCCTGGCCAGCAAGTTCGCCATTCCGCGCATGATGGAAGCGGGCGGGGGCTCCATCATCAACATTTCATCCATCGCGGGCCTGCGGGCCCACAGCAGCACGCCCTACACCGCATCCAAGGCCGCGGTCATCGGGCTGACAATCTCCATGGCTGCCGACCACGGGCCGGACGGCATCCGCACCAACTGCATCGCGCCCGGCCTGGTGTACACGCCCATGGTCGCCCCGCGCATGGACGACGACCTGCGCCAGGTTCGCAGCGGAGCGGCGCCCCTGCGTACGGAAGGCACAGCGTGGGACATCGGCAACGCGGCCCTGTTCCTGGCCAGCGACGAGGCCCGCTGGATCAACGGTGTGGTGCTGCCGGTGGACGCCGGCCTGGTGGCAACCTCGCCGGTTACGTACCAGACGCTGGGGCAGCAGGTGCGGCTGTAGTCTCGTATAGTGAAAGCGTGGAAGAGGTTGCCATGGCTACGCCTGAGACGCAAGGTGCCCCTATGGATGCCAATAACCCGTCAGCAGATGGTCTTAGTCTGCCGGATTCAGGTGCCCAGCAGCGAAAAACCAGAGCACCGTCCAACGAGATGATCGCACTGGATCGTGCCAATGTCCCGCTCCTGCTTGGCGCTGTGGTGGCGTTGCTGGTCCTTTTGATAGGCTATTGGATCGAACATCGCTACGTTGTGCTCGCTGGTGGATTTGGCGTCTTCGTGATGGCACTGTCTTGGGTGCTCATTGCCTGGCTCAGTTTATTCAAATCGTTCTTCAACTGGCTCAACTCCCGTCCCGGTCGACGTTAGGTCGGTATATGTAACGGACGAACCACCCGACGCCAGCGCAACCACCAGAACGGCTAAAACCATCAGTGCCATTCTCAGCCAAGTTTCCAGTCGTCGGGTGGTTGGGTTATCACCTGCTGCAAAATCGACTACTATTACGCCGGCCACAACCACAATCAGCAATAACATCGCACCGACAACCACATTCCGAATTGAAACTGGCGCATAACTCAGCAAAGTAGCGAACCATCGCCGCCCGTCGGTTTCGCTATCCATGTAGTTCCGCCCAGATTTCTCGCACCTACCCTTCGATAGACACCAACGTCAGGTCAAAAGTCAGGTCCTTGCCGGCCAAGGGGTGGTTGGCGTCCAGGGTCACTTGTTCATCGGTGGCGGCCATGATGGTGAAGGAGACCACCTGTCCGCTTTGTTGCTGGCCTTGCACTGAGGTTCCCACTTCCAACGGCATATCGGGAGGAAACTCGCCCCTCGGCACCTGCATCACCCCGTCATCGCGGCGCTCGCCGTAGGCGTCGGCGCAGGGGATGTTAACGGTCTTGGTGTCCCCAGTTGCCATGCCGACAACCCCGTTCTCAAACCCCGGTATCACCTGACCGTTGCCAATGGTGAAAGCCATTGGAGTGCCGCCTTCCGATGAGTCAAACACTTCGCCATCGTCAAGGCGGCCGGTATAGTGGACGCGTACTCGGTTGCCGATTTGTGCTGTGGCCAAATTGATCTCCTCGCCAATAATGGATGCGCCACTATAACACGGGCGGAGTTACGCCAAAGGCGCGCCAATTATGTTATGGTACGGCAACGACCATGATATTCGACCAGCCCCGGGAGCCACGGAGCAAGTCGCGGGAGGAGCCATGAAGTTCGGATTGTTTATGATGCCGTCCCATCCACCGGAACGGAACATCTATGACTCCCACCAGTGGGATTTGGAATACCTGACCCTGTGCGACGAACTCGGATTTGACGAGGCCTGGATAGGCGAACATTTCACGTCGCCCTGGGAGCCAATTCCGGCCCCTGACCTGCTGATCGCGCAGGCACTGATGAAGACCAAGCGCATCAAGCTAGGTTCCGGCGCGCACCTGTTGCCCTTCCACCATCCGGCCGAGTTGGCGCACCGCGTGGCCTACCTGGATCACTTGTCCCAAGGGCGGTTCCTGTTCGGCGTGGGAGCCAGCGGTCTGCCCAGCGATTGGGCGCTGTTTGATGTCGATGGCAACAACGGAGAGCACCGGGAAATGACCCGGGAGTCGCTGGACATCATCCTGAAAATCTGGCAGAACGACGGCCCCTTTGAATATAAGGGCAAGTACTGGAACGTCAGCATACCGGAACCCATGTTCGGCACTTTGGAGTTTTTCCTGCGACCCTACCAGCAGCCCCATCCGCCCATCGGGGTGGCGTCGGTCAGCTACAAGTCGCCCACGCTGATGATCGCCGGCGAGCGCGGGTTCATTCCCATGAGCCTGGCCCTCAACGCCGACTACTGCCGCAGCCACTGGGAAGCCATCGAGGAAGGCGCGGAGCGCACGGGCCGCACGCCGTCGCGGGCCGATTGGCGTCTGGTAAGGGACGTGTACGTGGCCGACACCGACGAGGAAGCGCGCGACCTGGCGCTCAACGGAATGCTGGGCCGGGTTTGGAACGATTACCTGCTGCCGCTGTTCCGCGAGTTTGACCTGATGAAGGTATTCAAGCACGACGACGAGGTTCCCGACGACGCCGTTAACATTGAATACATGGCCGACCACCTGTGGCTCATCGGTTCCCCGGACACCGTCGCGGGCAAGATCCGACGGCTGTATGGAGATGTCGGCGGGTTCGGCGGTCTCCTGATGTTGGTGTACGACCAGTCGGAAAACCAGTCCGGGTGGGAGCATTCGACGCGGCTCCTGGCCGAGAAGGTCATGCCGGAGGTCGCCGATTTGACGGGAGCGTCAACGTAGGGAGCTACATGGCCAGGGCAATCGCATATGGGCAGTTTAATGCCCGTTATTCCTGCGAAAGTAGGAATCCAGTGACCGAATTCGTTAATTACGTTTCCAATTCGTTCATGCAATGACCTTATGGACTCCGTCTTTCGCCGGCGTGACGGGGTTGTAATTTCAAATGCGATTGCCCTGGCTACATGGCGCAATCGGATGATACTGAGCAGTTGCGCCAAGCCTTTGACCGATTGCCGAAGGTTGCGGAGCATGGCGCAGCTGCGTTAGAACGGCATGACAGCATCCGCCCGGAATGGGTTATGCAAACCATTGCCGAACCTTACGAGCGTTACGCAACACATACTACGTATGGCGAGCGGCGCACTGTCCTCACTGGAAGGGTGCCGGATTCCACACAATGGATAACGATAGTGTTCGTTGGCGACCCTGGAACAGGAAGATTTCTCACCGCTTACCACAACAAAAATCTGGCAAAAAGATACGGAGGCCGGCCGTGGGACAACCAATAAAACAGCCTGAATGGGAGCCGACACCGCCGGCGTGGGTAGAGTATGACCCGAAAGGCCAAATCCTGCGCATTGAGAACGGACAAAGGAGCGAGGCAGGTGAGGAAATCGCAGAGGACGTCATCGTCCATTATGACAAAGACGATGACCATGCCCCAGCGTCCGCGGTGGCAATTCGCATTGACCGGGCCGAGGCAGTGCTCAAACCCTTCGTCGACGCCATCTTGACCAAGTACGGCGTCAAGCCGGAGCAATTACCGGTTCGTGACTAGGTAGTGTTGACATTTGGACTGCGGTACAATCGCGGCATGTCGAGTATAACCATACCCTCTGACCAATGGGAGAAGATTTTGCAATTCCTGTGGGATTGCCCTGACGTGTACGTTGGCGACGCGGCGGAATGCCAGCGGTTTGTCGAGGGCGTGCTGTGGATGGATCGCTCCGGGGCGCAGTGGCGACTGTTGCCGGCCGAGTACGGCAACTGGAACACCGTCTACAAACGCTTCGCCCGCTGGTGCGACCGTGGCGTCTGGGAGCGAATGCACCGGCATTTCAGTACGGAACCGGACCTGGAGTACCTGGTCATCGACAGTACGGTGGTGCGAGCGCACCAGTGCGCTGGGGGAGGCTCCGCCAAAAGGGGGGCAATCAGCGCAAGCCCTGGGCCGCAGTCGCGGCGGGTTTAGCACGAAGGTTCACGTGAGCGTGGACGGACTGGGCAACCCTCTGCGGTTCACGTTGACGCCGGGACAGCAGCATGACATCACCCAGGCGGCGGCGCTGCTCACCGGCTACCGGAGTGAGTACGTAATCGCGGACAAAGGATATGACGCACGGAGCTTCATCGACCATTTGGCAGAAGCGGGCATGGTGGCAGTGATCCCCGCCCGGGCCAACCGCAAGGCGCCGCGGGATTACGACCGGCATTTGTACCGAGAACGCCAAGTGGTAGAGTGTTTCATCGGGAAGATGAAGCACTACCGCCGGGTATTTTCCAGGTTTGACAAATTGGCCAGCCGATACCTTGGCTTTCTGCAATTCGCTGCCGCCCTCATCTGGCTACGATGAAATGTCAACACTGCCTAGGCGAAAGGCGGATGCCGGGCGTACTGGTCTGACGGCTTGCGGCCTTTCAGCAATTTGGCCTTTTTCTATGCGCCTAGGGTGGGTGGGTATCCACGGCCATGGCTCCGTTTCTATGGGGAGGCTGGTGATGGTCGTCAGCGTTGATAGCCTGCTCCTCCCTAGTAACACAGTCTGCGACGAGCAGGCGCAGCATCTCGGCGGCGTTGAGGCCTTTGCGGGTCAGTATCCGATCGAAACGTTCCCAAGTCTCCGGATCCAATGCCACGGTCTTGCGCACTGTCCTCGCACGATGTGAAGTAGCAGGCATGGTGTAGCTCCAGCGGACGAACAGGATGGGATAGATTCAATGGGTGAGGGTTGGTGATGATGGGCAACGGTTGCCAACCGTTGCTGATATGGGGAAGAGGTAGTCGTAATCTAATAATCTGTCAAGTAAAAAGCGGAAGCAAATCAGGGCTATCGCATATGAAAATTGCGAGGGTTCAAATCTGGACTTCCTGAGCTTTTCGGCGGCCCTTTCCAGCCGAATCACCCTACTATCCAGCAATTGAGGCCCTCAATTGCCTAAATTTGGCAGTTAAAACAGCAATTCACCCCTCGGTCGGTCTCCGAAATCCATGTGCGATAGCCCTGGGAAGCAAATGCGGTTTGAGGTTTCCGGGTGAGTATATCTGTCGGATTTGGTGGCGTTTTGGGGCGGCAAAGCTTGGGTGCATGACCGGTGGCCCGGCTTGTGGTGCTGCTGCGGGCCTTCCGGGTGCCACAATGTTTATAATTCGGCTTTGATAGGAGGCGTTCTGGCGTCCTACGGACGCCGCGATGGAGGTAGGCAGTTGACCAAAGCAGCAACCAGTCTGCGTCCCCACATCGTGCAGGTGATGGCGGCCAACCAGGGGCGCGTCTTCAGTACTGAGGAGATTTACGAATTGGTGGCCGACTTGGGTGTGGCCGACTTTGATCCGCGGGCGAAGCGGGACCGCAACCTGGTCAATCGGGAATTGAGCGACCTGGCCGGTTGTACTACCCAGGGCCACAGCAAGCCGTCGCCGCGGCTGGTAACCAGGGTTCGCCGCGGTCATTATGTGTACCGGGAGCCGGACCGGCCCATGGACGTGGCGCTGCTACAGGAGTACCTGGAGCCGGTGGAGGTGTACGAGAAACGGCCGGCTCGACGCCGCCGGAATGGCTCAGACCGGAGCAGCGTTCCTGATGAGGTGCGGATGGGCCTCTATGCGGTTCAGCGGGGCGTGTGCCCGGGCTGCGGTTTTCACCAGCCCCATCACCTGCGGTTCGAGGTGGATCACATCGTCGCGCTGAGCGACAACGGAGAGGATGAGGTCCGCAACCTGCAGCTGCTGTGTACCTACTGCAACCGGACGAAGGCAACCCGGGGGAGCCAGGGGTTCCGGATGAAGACGGTGGAGCTGCGGGCCGACAACGCGGCGACCGTTATGATGGTGGACGCGCATCTGGCGGAGCTCACCGGCAAGCGGCTTGCCCGATACCACCGGGAAGGGAGCGGTTTGTCGACCTGAAACGCAGCGTTGCCAACTTGCCGGCTGTTGACGCCAAACGCCTCCCGGCGTTGCAGGAAGGGCCCCGGGGCGCTAGACGATCTCGTAGTCGCGGAGGCCCTCGTTCCAGACGCGGCGGACCACCTCGCCGGGAATGTCCCGGACCCCCCGCTGCAGGGGGACACCCACGCCGGGAGCGCCGGCGAAGGTGAGCTTCACCAGCTGGGTCTCATCGGTGGTGATCACCACGCGCAGGTCGGCGTCGACCCTGAGCTCTTCGATCTGGTTCACCAGCCGGTCCAGAGCGTCAGCCAGGGCCAACTCGGTCACCACGGGCTTTTGTCGCTCCGGCATGGCGTCCTCCCCGGCGGAAGGTCTGTGGTGAAGTCGCCCGTCTCGCGCACGGGCGTGAACCGTCCCGCCGGGGCCATTGTCGCACAGCGGGGTGGTGGTTCCAACGGACGGGCGTCATTCAGGCCGGAGGAAACGGAATGGGGCCGGGTGGCCGCTGGCCGGTCTGCCCGGCAGTGGGCAGCGGGGGGCGGCATCTCGCCGGTGCGGTAGGCCCGGTCGATCTGGGGGGATCATCCACTCGCCCGCAGTGGTGTTATCGGGCAGAACGATGTTGGCCAAGAACTCGGTCTCGACGGTGGAGATGCCGGCGGTGACCGCCTCCAGCTTGGCCTTGATGACCAGCAGCAGGGCCCGCCAACGCTGGCGACACGCTTGGTCGTAGGCCTCCTGCTGTGCCCTCTGGCTGCGCTCCCGGGGCGGACTGTGGTTGGTGTGGCGCAAGTCCTCGGGATCGGGCAGCGCCAGGACGAAGCGGATGCGGCGGTTCTCCATGGCGAAGATGACGGTGGCCAGGTTGCCCTGGGTGGCGTAGGCGAAGCCGTCGGCGCCGTAGCGCTCGAGGGCTTCCTCGATCTCGTTGTGGGTGCGGATGGCGCTGACGGTGGTATTGCGGGCGTAGGTCATGATGTTCACCTGGGGCGGCGCTGGCCAACTCATACTGTAGCGAGGAAGGCGGACTTTACGGGACGTTAGAATAATCCGCTGCGCGAGCGAGCATGATGATGCCCTGCTCATAACGCATTCGGCCATGTTCATGGCCGTATTTCACGCCGCGTCAATGACGATGGGCCAATCGTATGGCCCGGGGCAGCGCCGGTTGCGGAGGGAATAGCAATGACGATCAGAGTGCGGGTTCATGCGGAAGGAGCGGTCTCCGCGATCAGGTCTCTGGAAGAGTATTTCCGGAAAGGGGGAACGTCCAGTAACTGTTCACGTTTGAGGGGATCTGGTCGGCCCACCGGTGCGATTCCGTACTTGGCCACTGCTGCATCGGGGGTCAAAAAGCCCGCGGAGCCCCACAAGTCTGAACAGTTACAACGTCCATCGTTCAGGCGGCGTTCACTCATACGTACTTCGTGCATCCTGACGTGGTTCGGGAGAGAACCCCGTTCTTTCCGGACCGGGCCAGGCGCAGTCGCGAGCACTATCCGAACCTGGACAAAGGAGCCCAGGCAACCTGGGATGCCGGAGACGGACGCGAGGTAATCCTCGACGACAACTCGCGAGCCCAGATGGCCTGGGAGCGATACACTGGCCACAGATTGGCGCGGGGATCCGGTTACGGAATACGCCACATCTGGGGCAACACGCACAATCCGGAGGCGTTCACCGCCGGGTGGAACCTGTGCTACATTCCGTTCTGGGCCGGGATGCTGACGGAAGACCAGCATCCCTACGTCGAGCTCCAGAGGGCCGTCCGTCAGGCGTCGTGGGATCTTTTCTTTTCCCAAAACCCCGTCTCGTCTGTGAGCGTCCGGATTTCGTGGAGGACCCGGGGCTGGACCTGAGCGCCGCACTGGAAGGCGATCCGGTGAGGATCTTGTGGCGGCCACGCGAGGTCAGTGAGGCGTCGGGGCCCGGCGGAAGCCGTGGGGACACCCTTCCCATCGACCTGGATCCTCCGGATCACGGGGATTTTCTGGAGGAGTTGTTTCGAAGCAAGGAGGCCTGGATTGAGGTGTCCTACCGCGACGGTCGACGTGGGGTTCGTCATTGGAATGCTGCGGGTATGAGCAGGACATCCAACGTGATCGGCAACCTGAGGAGCCGCCCTGATTTTCGTGCCGGAGCGTGGCAGGAAAGAGGAATTGTCGCCGTGAGGGTGAGCATAGTGCCTCCGCGCTAAACGCGCCGGGCCCTTGCGGACAGCCACAAACGGGAGGTCATGACCAGGTTCAGCTCAATGATGGCCTGGTGAACGCTCAGTCAGGGGAGCACGCCGATGCGGAACTTCGTGGCGCCGCAGTCCACGCGGACGGAGCGGGTGGCGCGCCGGTCGCGACGAGAAGAAATACATCCGAGTTGACGGCAAGTGGATGTATCAGAGCAAGAAGTCGGCTCCCATCTTCCACACGACTTTTGAGCAGGGCTGGGCCAAGCAGCGATTCGTCTGACATTCGCTCAAATCGCAGGGGCATTGCAACCCATCGCCGCAGACCCTGGCCCAGTCTGCAGCCAGCCGACTGGATTTTGGTGACACTTGCCCCTTACGCCAGTGGGAGCGGGCACATAGAATGGTCTTACCACTGCGGGCGAGGCGGCTGACCAACGGCTGGCCGCCTGCAGTGGACTTGCCCACCGATTGTGTCGCCTGGCCGGGTGCAGCGGATTATAGCGGTCCGTGCGTCGCTGGGATGCCACGTCATCGGCGGAAACGGCGGAGACAGCTCCGGCCTGCATTGCGGAGTACTCACCGCCCATTTAGAATAATCGTGTCGCGTAGTGTGGCATCCGCTCGACACCCCCTTTAGTTTGGCCGCTCGCAGAATAACCGTTGTGGGCGGCTATCGTATTGCCTCCCTCCCAAGTGTCCCATCCAGGTTACGGGCCGGGACTGGACTGCGGGTCAGCTACCATGCTCTGGCCTAGCGGCCTGTCCGAGGAACAGGTTGTGAGTGGTGGAGGGTATGATGGGGGCAGTCCAATCGCGGGAAGGCATCGATGAGCAAGACCTATTTACCTTATGACCCAGACCAGCAGTTGCTGCTGCCGGCAGCCTTGCGGGAGTGGCTGCCCGAGGACCACCTGGCCTATTCCATCTCCGACATCGTGGACCAGTTGGATCTCTCTGAGATCACCGCCCGCTACGAGGGCGAAAGGCGGGGCGGTCCACCCTACATCCCTGTGAAACGCCGCGGACATTGAGGCAGTGATCGCCAAGGACTATGTACCACCTTGGGCGCGTGGCGATTTTGATCAATATCAGTTTGTGGTTTCCCGGTCAATCACCTCCTTGCGTGCCCAGCAAGGCGCGGTGTGGCGACAGCCGTTCCCGGTAGCTGGCGCCCTCGATGACGATCTGGTAGCTGGCGTTGGCCAGGCGGTCGAGAGCGCTGTTGCCGAGGATAGGATCGTTGAAGAGGCTGAGCCATTCGTCCACGGCCCGGTTGCTGGTGATGATGAAGCTGGACGACCGGTGGCGATTGAGGATGAGCTCGTAGAGATCAGCGGACTGCTGTGGGGTGAGCCGGTGCAGACCGAGGTCGTCGATGATGAGGAGATCGGGCGCGAGGAAGGAGTAAGGTACGGTCCAGCGAGTTGTCGACCCGAGCCTGGGCCATGGCCTTGAAGAAGTCGTCGGCGTGGACGAAGCGCACGGTGTGTCCGGCACGGATGGCGGAATAGCCCAGGGCCTGCGCGAGAAAGCTCTTGCCAACACCGGCCGGTCCCACCAGGAGGACGTGCTCGTGCTTGTCGAGAAACTCCAGGGAGAAAACGGCATCCAGGAGCCGACGGTCCAGGGTAATCGACGCCGACCAGTCGAAGTCCTCCAGCCGGCAGGTTTCCTCGAAACCGGCGTTGTTCAATCGCAGTTCGGTGCGGCGGTGGGCGCGGCGGTTGACCTCATCGCTGAGGATGATCTCCAGAAATGATGCGTAGTCCAGCTGTTCACGGCGGGCCAGGGCGATGCGTTCGGGCAGGGTGGCGGCCATGGGTCCCAGTTGTAGACGCTTGAGCAGAGGCGTGAGTTCGGGTACTCGGGTCATGATCGACTTCCGGTGGCATGGGCGAAGACTGAGCCGGGTCTGGCGAAACGACCGGCTGGTATTGGCAATGGCAGTTGTGGAGTGGCCTCCTCTTCCAGAGCCTGCACCAGGATGCGTTCCACGCGACGCACGTCGATGAGGTCCACGTCCAGGGCACGCTGACGGGCGGCATCGAGACGCTGGGGTGTGTAGCGCTCGCCCAGACGGATGAGCTTGTGGCCCTGCCTGGTGGCCCTGCCTGATCTGGGACCAGGGATGCTGGTCGTCGAAGAGCCGTTCGGCGAATTGGGCTACCGCCGGTCCCTGCAGCACCGCGCTGCGCTTGACCCGGTCCGGAGCCTTCATGGTGTAGGCGGTGAGCTCGGCGGGATAATCGTCAGGGTCGGTGGCGCGGCCGCCTTTGGCCTGACGCTGGTGGATCTTGACCAGTTTGCCCCGGTGGTAGATGCGCACTAGCTTGCTGTCCAGCCTGATCTCCACCTTCTGACCCGGTGGGCAGACCGACGATGGCACTGAGTACAGCGCGTACTGGCAGGCCACGTGATGGTCGGGATGCACCTTGGCGGTGCGCCAGTGGGTGATCTCGTAGGGATCGCCGTCCCAAGACAACAGGGCGTGACGCTCTGCATCCTGGAATACCACCGGCGGCTTCTTGCGCGTGGTGCCATGGACCCGTTGGCCAGCCACCTCCAGGCACCAGCGCTGGGCTTCAGTGCGCAGGTGGGCCAGCCCGTTGAAATCGCCGCCCTTGAAGAGGCGCTCCCTCACGTAGGAAACGCTCCGCTCGACCTTGGGCTTGTCCTTGGGATGACGGGCTCGGGCCGGATCGGCGACGAAACCCCGGTGCTGGGAGTATTCCAGAAAGCCCCGGGTCAATCGCGGATGCAGTGGGTCCGGTCCTGCTACAGCGGCGGGGAAATTGTCGATGACCAGGTAGCGGGGCACGCCGCCGAAAAACGCCCACGCCGCTTCCAGACCGGCGATAACGTCTTCCAGCTTCTGGCGGTGCGTCGGCCAGACCAAGCAGTGCCGCGAGTACGACAGCACGATGATCAGCGCCCACACCACCTTGCGCTTGCCCGTGGCCGGATCGGTGATCATCCCCAGCCGGCCGAAGTCCGCCTCCGCCACCTCTCCCGGTTCGGTATCGGCCATCCGCACCGTGCGGACGCTCCGCCGTCCCCAGTTGCGCTTCCTGATGAACCGACGTAACGACGTGTACGACACCGTACAGCCCCGCGCCGCCAGCAACTCCTGGACGCGCGTAACCTGCAACCGGTCGCCGGTGAGCCACTGGTAGATCTGGTCACCCCAGGGAGCCAGGCTGTCTTCAACCGGCGTCTCCACTTGCCGCGGCCCAGCCCGGCTGATCCCAACCAAACGGCTCAACTGCGCTTCGCTGGGAGCCGGTCCCTCCTGGGCAATCCCCTCCTCTGTCGCCGCCGACAGATACTTGCGCACCGTCGCCCGCGACAGGCCGTCCCATCCGCTATTTGCCGTTGGCTGTTTCCCGCCTGCCAGCGGCGGATCACTTCCTGTATTTCCACTCTGAGCACCTCCTTGTACGCCATCGCTGCACCTCAAAATCGAAGTGCGGCCATGGTCGCCTCGTTGGCGCCCACCGGTGGTCATAGACCTTGGCGAACTGGTCTATAGTTCGTGGCGATTTCGCAGATTACCGGTATATAGTTCTTGGCGTTTTACACATCCCAAGATGATGGTGAAGGTGCTACTGTATGCCTATTGCATCGGGGTGCCATCATCAAGGCGGATTGCCGCCAGACTGCATGAGGACATCGCCTTCCGGGTGCTGGCGGCGAACAACACGCCTGATTTCCGCACCATCTCGGACTTTCGCAAGGACCAGCTGTGTGCGCTGTCGGGACTGTTTCTACAGGTGCTGTTGTTGTGCCAGCGTGAGGGACTGGTGAAGTTGGGCCATGTGGCCTTGGACGGCACCAAGGTCAGGGCCAATGCATCGAAGCACCAGGCCATGAGCTATCAGCCAATGAAGGAGAAGCGGGAGCGGTTGGAGGCGGAGGTGCCCGGAGTTGCTGCGCCGCGCCCAGGCGGTGGATGAGGAAGAAGGCCGCCGGTATGGCAGGGACAAACGCGGTGATGAGTTACCGGAGGAGTTGGCCTTTCGGGAGGGGCGGTTGGAGAAGATAAGAGAGGCCCTGGCAGCGTTGGAAGCCGAGACGCAGGCTGCTGCTGAACAGGCCGAGGCCGAAGGCAAAGAGCATCCTGGCGTGCCCGAGGACAAGGCCCAGCGCAACTTCACCGATCCGGAGTCTCGCATCATGCCTGGGCCCGGCGGCCAGGACTTCCTGCCGGCCTACAACTGCCAGGCGGTGGTGGACCATGAGCACCAGGTGATCGTGGCGGCCAGAGCCACCGATCAGGCATCGGACAAGCAGCAGGCGGTAACGATGATTGAGGAAGCCATCCACAACGCCGGTGCGGTGCCCTGAGAGGTTTCCGCCGACGCCGGTTACTACTCGGCAAAGGCGCTTGCAGAGCTATCGGCCCTGGGTGGTGGACCCCTTCGTCGCGCCGGAGCGGACCCGCCACGGGCACAGACCGCCGCCGGCGCCCAAGGGACGGATACCCAACCATCGCTCTCCCCGGGACCGGATGCGCCGCAAGCCGCAGACCAGGCGGGGTCGTCAGCGTTATGCGTTACGCATGGAGACGGTGGAGCCGGTATTCGGCCAGATCAAACAGGGGCGAGGCTTCCGGCAGTTCCTGCTGTGGGGATTGGAGAAGGTTCAGGGCGAATGGTCGCTGATCTGCACCGGCCACAACCTGCTCAAGCTCTTCCGCAGCTGCCGCCTGCCCCTCGGTCCCACGTCGCCAAGCCCGCTAACCGTGTGAACCGTCCCGATCACACGGTCCCATCCACACCCACCGTCAATCCTCAGACGGGCTGCTAAACTAAAGCCAAGGTGAAATGTACATATTGCTAGACCGCACCGTCAGTGGCGACCCCAGTTGGGGCTGAAGGTGGCATGAGGAGCTGTGGAGTCCTTTCTGACGGCTTCAAGATCCCGAAATGCACATCCCACCTTGGTATTGGTTTAGTCGTCATCCAGCAGTCCGTTGCGCACCGCCCAAGCCACCAGGCCACGCCGGGAGCCCGTCCCCACTTTATCCTGAATGCGGTAGATGATGTTACGGGCGGTGGAGGAGCTGACGTTCTGCGCGCCCGCGATGTCCGCGTAGGTACTCCCACTGGCGAACATCGCCAGCACATCCCGCTCCCGCTCTGTCAGCATTCGGGAGTTCCGCTCGCGACCGGGCTCGGACTGGACATCCGCTACGGCGCAGGCCCGTCTCAGAACAGAAAGCGGTATCCGGACCCGGCCCTGCGCCACGTCCCTTACCGCTTCCAGGAGTTCCAGCAGACTGGCGTCCTTGACGACGTACCCCGTCGCCCCGGCGGCCACCGACGAGATGACCGCATCGTCATCCGTGGATGCCGTCAGCATCAGCACCCGGGCGTCAGGCAGCAACTCCACGATCTCACGGCAAGCTGCTACCCCGTCCTTTCCCGGCATGATCAGGTCCATTATGACGACATCCGGGCGGAGGTCCCGGGCCAGTGTCACCGCCTCCTCACCGTCGGCAGCCTGCCCCACCACCTCAAACTCGCCGGTGTTCTCCAGCACCCGCCGCAGACCGTCTCTCAACAGGGGATGGTCGTCCACCACCATGACCTGGAATCGCCCGTCTTCAGACATGTCACCCTCCGGTCAGTTCGGGCCCGTTGGGCCCAGCCCTCTGGTCGCATCAATGGGAACCACGCAACTCACCGAAGTTCCCTTACCGGGTCCGCCCGAAGTCACCGTCAACCAACCGCCCATCCGCTCCGCTTCCGCCCGCATGCCCACAAAACCCCGGCCGCGCTCGGCGTAGTCATCGGGAAGCCCCACCCCGTCGTCCGCCACCCTCAGGCGGATGCAGTCTTCGCTGAAATCCAGCGCCACGTCCACCCGCCGCGCATCGGCATGCCGGAAGGCGTTGGTCAGAGCGTTGTGCGCGACGGAAAAGAGCCGAGATCGGATGTCCAAACCCAGCGCCGGCTCCACGCCAGACTGCGACATTGCGGTGGGAACCATCGTGATCCTCTGGAACGTCTCCGCGTGCGCCCGCAGGACGGAGCCCAAATCCCTGCCCTCGAAGATGCCACCCATGTCGATTGAGCGTCTCAGTTCCCACATCACCGACCTGGACAACTGGGACGTGGATGCCAGCGTCTCGGACAGTTGCGCGTTGTAGTCCCCCGCCAGCGACCGGGCGCTGTCAACTCCCAGGCCAATCATGTAAACCGACTGGGCCGCCGTGTCGTGGATCGATTGGGAGAGGTCAATGCGCTCCTGTTGCAAGGCGCGCTCCCGCTCGGTCGCACTCAAGCGGCCGGCTCGCTCGAACCTGGCCACCAGATTGACCCCCAGCACCAATATGTACATCACCACCACCCTTGCGACCAGTGTGATGTCCTCTCGGGCAGCCCAATCAATTCCCTCTCCCACCGTAAGAGACACCACAGCGTACGTCAGGGCGACCAACGTGACCCACGCCAGGTTGAGCTTCAGCGACGAGAACAGCGTGGCGAAAACCGCCAGCGTCGGGTAGTACAACAAGTGGGAAAACCGAGCGGAGTGCCCTCCCGAAATCCACACCGCCGCCGTCACCAACGCTATGTCCATGACATGCAGCGCCAGCACCCACCGCCAGCTCAAAAGACGACCGGACCACAACTGGTAGTGGACGAACCCGTTGAGAACAATCAGCGAGCCAATGGCCACGCCGTAGGACGCGTACTGGAAGACCGGAAAGGGGAAGGGACGCTGGATTATGACGTACACGCACAACGCGGCCACGAACCAGCGCAGCCAGACCGCGACCTCGGCGATGTAGCGTACCTCGTGGAGCCCCGCCCAACTGACCCGCCAGAACCGGTCCCGAACCAGCTTGAAAGGGTACCCCAGCAAGGTGGGCACCTGTGACCCGATTGGACCGCCCCTGTGCACGATAGCACCTCAAACGCTTGCCGACGTTCTCGTTCCGCTAATTTACCGCCTCAGCGCGGGTGGTTCGACTTTGTTCATCGAGCAATTCCCCCTGTGGCGACGGGACTGCCTTTTACGCTAAGCGACAGGTGTTGCGAAGGTATTGCCGCAAAATTAAGCTTTGGTAAATTAAGGCCGGCAAAAAAGGGGAATGTGCGCCAATCTTACCCGTAGCGAACTGGTGCCAGCGAACGCGGATCGATTGAGCAAATGACGATTTTACCCAAATAGCTTCGGCTGAACTCCGGACACACGCCGAACCAACGAAAATCCGAGAATCAGGCGGAGAACGACGCGATGCTAAGCGTCTATCGCTGCTATAGCGATGTCCGCGCTGGCGGTGCTCAATTGGCGGGATTGCTACGTTTATCCGTTTGACTTAGTTTCACTGTGGTGTCCGGGGCGTTTATTGTTTCTTGCGATAGTAGGGGTTGCTTTTGTAGTCGGTACAACGGTCGTGATAAGGATACGATATTGAGGGCCCCCGCGAGGTATCCCACCGCCAATACAAAGAATGCGGCATAAACGACCAATTCAACTAAAGAACCGTCCCGCGACGAAGTACGCGCCGCCGTGCCGGACTACGAGATGAGGGTTGACTATTGGCGCGGCGACAACACGAGTTTCGCCTTCGGGATTGCAAAACGAGCCGCCGCTGGCAACGGCCGCCGTAGGCGGGGTATTGTCGGGAGATGACGCCTCGGCCAGCTCGCTAGACCCCCGGACGCGGTGTGTGCGGCTTTGATGGCCGGTCCATCCGTCCCCCCGTGGCTTTTTGTTTAGCAATTCGGGTCTTTCGGGAGGCAAGGGAGCAACTGCGGGTTCGATAGAACGAAGACTACCTCACCCTCGGGGATGCCGATTTCGCGGGTGACCTGCCGCGCCAGATTGATCTTGGCTTTGGTTCTCATGCCGAACCTGATGCGGTTTTTGCGCTCTGACAACGCCCCGGTGGATGGGGGTATGCCGGCGCTTATCAACACCCGATCCAAGACGTAAAACCACCGGGCCAGGTCGTTGAATGAGTATTCCCCTTGTACCGGGGTTATTTTGGCGATTGACCGCGAGTTCTCTCCGTAAGCTTCGGTGACCGCGGCTTTCGCTGCTTCCGCGCTGTTGGGATCAAGCATATAGACATACGCATGGCTCCGGTCGTCCTCATCAAAATAGAAGCCACCGAAGCCGCCTTCATGTTCCTGTGCAATCCGGGCCAGCCGTCCGTCCATGCCTATGAAATGGCCTTTGTCGTCAAGGAGAGCCCGAATCGCGTCCTCCTTGATGTCGACCAGATTGACGGGAGTTTGGGTCGGGCCGGGTAATTGAGCCCGGATTGTAGCCGCAGTCTCCTTGATGTCTGCCATGTTGACGGGGGGTCGGGTTAGGGCAGTTTCCTGCTTTGGTATCAGGAATGACAGGATGACCAACACCAGCACCGCCAACACCGCCGCCCCGACCGCCAGCGACCAGATCACTCGCCGGAGCGTGTCTCTTGCTTCCTCAATGTTGGGACCAGTATTCGTAGGCGAGGCGAGCCGTCCCGACCGGATTGCTGGGCGCTAGTATTGGATCAAATTAGCATTGGAAGTACTTTGGGTTCGATGGTGGCAATCCCTACGATGGTTGCGAAATCGAGTTGCCGGGAGGTGCAGCAGCCATGGCGCAGGAAAGATACTGTGTACAGTTGACGGAGGAGGAACGGGGACGGCTGACCGACTGATCCGAGGCGGGAAACACTCGGTGCGCATCGCCACCCGCGCTCGGATTTTGCTCAAGGTGGCTGAGGGCGGGAAGGCGCCGCAGGTGGCGGAAGCTCTGGACGTGTCCGCAGGCACGGTGTATCGCATCAAACGGCGGTACGCCGAGGAAGGTCTCGATGGGGTGTTGCACGACCGGATCCAGGCCAACCGTTTCCGCAAAGTGGACCACAAAGGGGAGGCCCGCCTGATTGCCCTGGCGTGCTCGCCAGCGCCAGAGGGCCACGACCACTGGACGTTGCAGTTGCTGGCCGACCGGATGGTGGAGTTGGGGTTGGTCACGTCGTTGACGTATGAGACGGTACGGCTCAAGCTCAAAAAAACGTCCTCAAGCCCTGGCGGAAGCAACAGTGGTGCATCCCCAAGGTAGGCGGGGAGTTCGTGGCGGCAATGGAGGACGTGCTGGATCTGTACGCTGAGCCCTACGATCCAGACCGACCGGTGGTGTGCTTTGACGAGACTTTCACCCAACTGCTGGCCCTGATCTCTGACCAATCTGCGGGAGCCGCTGCCTCCACAGCCCGGGCGTCCACGACGCCAGGACTATGAGTACCGCCGCGCTGGCACCCGCAACATCTTCCTGACCTGCGAACCCCTGGCCGGCTGGCGCGTGCACCCCTTGACCAATCACGCCATCACCGAACGACGCACCATGGCGGACTTCGCCCGCCAGATGCGCTGGCTGGTGGACACCGCCTACCCCCATGCCCAGTAATCCGCGTGGTCCTGGATAACCTCAACACTCACCGCATGGCCTCCCTTTACGAGACCTTTCCCGCCGCCGAAGCCCGCCGCATCGTGAAACGCCTGGAGTTTCACCACACGCCCCAACACGCCAGTTGGCTCAATCCTGTCCTGAGCTTGCCGAAGGGATGGCCGAGATTGAATTCAGCGTCTTGGCCCGAGACTGCCTCCGGGGACGCCATGGCGACGACGTGACACTGGCTGGAGCCATCGACGCCGATGAGATCCGGCGTAACGCCGCCCAGGCTACCATCAATTGGGGTTTCAGCACCCAGGATGCCCGCTCCAAACTCCATCGCCTCTATCCTCGCAATTCCTAAATTGATCCAGTACTAGGCTAGACCGCCCGCTTCCATCCCGTCAATCCTTCGGCAACATCCAAGCAAGGCACCGCCCGACCTGCCGGAAGGACAGGGCGGGCGGCGAAAGATGGTCAGACTGGGCGGATCAACAACCGCTGGTGCAGGTATCCCACGTCAACGAACTGCCCAAGTCCAAGTAGATGCCGCTAATGGTGGAGAAATAGAAAACGTCGTCGTCTTCCTCGTGGTGAGCGAACAACGTCCCTATCAATGCCACTTCGTCGTCGTCGGCATCGGTGATCCGGAAGACTGGCGCACCGCTGTCCCCATGCCGTGGGGCGTCGCTGTCGTCCGTGACCCTGGCCCTGCCAACGCAGATCAGCCTCCTTTGGCTGTCTTCGCTGATTTCAAAGTAGTCCCAGGTGTCCTCAATGGTCGCCCTCTGCCACCCGGTCCGGTAGCCTACGTAGTAAATTTCCTGGCCGTCCTGCATGGCACCGCTGTCGCTGGTGACGTCGAATGTGGTGCCGGCAGGGTCAACGTCGTCCTCGCCGAGTTCCTCGGATCTGGCAATTTCGCCCTGGTCGATGTACTGGCCGAACACCATTTCGGCAAACGCCGCGTCAGAATACCGACACGTATAATCGTCGGGACATTGCGAACTGTTATTGGCTGACGATTCCACGAGGTGCGGGTCAAGCTGGGTTCCTCACTAACTACTGATACGTGAATTGATAACTAAACCCCAGCACACCACCGTCATTACCATGAAAATAGGCGACCATGGCGTAGGGGCAACCCTTGTGGTTGCCTTGGCCCGTGCATCCCGATTTTCACTCCGCATACGTGGCCTGGCAAGGCCATCCGCAATTCCCGCGAAAGCGGGAATCCAGAACGTCTTTGTAGCAGCGAACTCTGGATTCCTGCTTTCGCAGGAATGACGGAGTAGTTTAGCTAATCGCTCACGCATCAGTAAAGTTGTCACGCGACAATGGGCGCGCCAGGTGGTGTGTGGGTGACGTAGTCCGGAGCGTCGACCATGGGCACCAGTTGGTAGCCCAGTTGTGCGGCCCTGCGCTTGGCCGTGCGCAACGCCCGCTGCTGATACTGAGTTTCGTAGTATTCGGCCCCAGCGTCCACGTACTCCTGACCGTACCGGAGCACGGAATAGAAGAGCCTGGCGAGCTTATGGGCGGTGGCGGTGATGGCCTGGGGCGCGCCCAGGTGGGCCTTCTTCCGGCGCCGGAAGGCGCCCAGGGCGCGGTCGGAGCGGTGCAGCGCGTTGGCGGCCAGACGCAAGGCCGCCGCCGCCCGGTTGGCGCTGGCCTGGGTCTTTGAGCTCATGACCCGGCCGCCGGTGATACGGTTGTTGGGGCTCAGCCCCAGCCATGACGCGAAATGCTTGGCGCTGGGCCATTTGGTCAGGTCGGCGCCGACTTCGCTGATCACCTTCAGGGCTGTGTACGCGTCCACGCCGTCGATGCGGGTCAGGTCCACCCCCGTCATCCGGTACAGATGGCTCTGGACGTCGAAGCGCGGCGCGTTCTTCTGGTTGCGCTTTTTGCCATTGGGAGCGGGAGATTGGCCGTCGCTGCGGTCTTCAAACCGCTCCAGCTGGGCTTCAATCTCCCGGCCGCACCCGGCAATCCTGCCCTGGTACGCCCGGTACAACTCCAGGGCCTGGGTCAGCTCGAAGCTGTGCTCCTCCCGCCAGTGCCCCTGCAGCGACCTGGCGATGGTCGCCGCGTCGGCCTTGATCCTGGGATCGCGCAGTCGCGCCAGCTTCCGCGGGTCCCGCTCGCCGCCCACGATGGCCTCCATGATGTCCATGCCGGTCTGGCCGGTGATGTCCCTGATCACGTGCTGGAGCTTCACGTTCAGCTGGGTCAGCGCCTTCTGCATATGCTGGATATGGTGGGAGGCGTACTCCACCAGCATGGCCCGCTGCCGCAGGTAACTGCGCAGGCGCCGTAGGTCCGCCTCGGGACGGAACGCTCCGGAGAGCCGTCCGTAGGTGTGCGGTTGCCGCCGCCACTGGCAGTCCACCACGTCGGTCTTGCGGCCCGGCACGTTCTTGATGCGTCTGGGGTCCACCAACATCACCTGAAACCCCCGCTCTTCCAGCACCCCAAACCGGGGTATCCAATATACGCCGGTGGACTCCATGACCACGGTCGCCACGCCGCACTCGGCCAGCCAGTCCGCCAGGCGATACAGGCCCGCCGTGAAAGCCTCAAACTCTGGCACCGGCGGCTCAGTCCGGTCAGCGGGTACCGCCACATAGTGGCTGGTGGCGCCCACGTCGATGCCCGCCGCGTTCAGGTTCAGCTGGGACAACCCCGGCGGTTTCGCACTGTTCTGGCGTCTGCTCATCATCGCCTCCATGATTGCTGCGTAGACGCGACGCCGGAGGGAGTCACGGACAGTAGACATTCTCCCCAACGGGATCGCCCCGCTTGGGGCGCCACCAATGATGCCGTCGTAAGACTCCCGGACCATGCTATCGATCGGGCGATATGCACCAGTGTCCACTCGGTCTTGGTCCGAACGACACGCCTTACCATGAGCATACATCCTGGGGCAGACTCTCCAGTTAGTCCCCTCTGCCCAGCCCGGACACGGGCATAACTCTGCTATAGACTAACCGGGGTAGTCACGCGGCGATGGGCACACCGGGAGGTGCCGGCGTGGTGTGTTCCTCCTGAGCGTCGGACATGGGCACCAGTTGGTAGCCCAGTTGGGCCGCCCGACGCTTGGCGGCGCGCAAGGCCCGCTGCTGATACTGTCTCTCGTAGTATTCCGCGCCAGCGTCCACGTAGTCCTGGCCGTAGCGCAGCATGGTGTAGATGAGCCTGGCCAGCTTATGCGCGGTGGCGGTAATGGCCTTGGGCGCGCCCAGGTGGGCCTTCTTCCGGCGCCGGAAGGCGCCCAGGGCGCGGTCGGAGCGGTGCAGCGCGTTGGCGGCCAGACGCAATGCCGCCGCGGCCCGGTTGGCGCTGGCTTTGGTCTTTGAGCTGATGACCCGACCGCCGGTGATGCGGTTGCGGGGGCTCAGCCCCAGCCACGACGCGAAGTGCTTGGCGCTGGGCCATTTGGTCCTGTCCGTGCCGACCTCGCTGATCATCTTCAGGGCGGTGAAGCCGTCAATGCCGTCGATGCGGGTCAGGTCCACTCCCGTCATCCGGTACAGATGGCTCTGGACGTCGAAACGCGGCGCGTTCTTCTGGTTCCGCTTCTTGCCGTTGGGAGCGGGAGACCCGCCGTCGCTGCGGTCATCAAACCGCTCCAACTGGGCTTCGATCTCACGGTCGCACTCGGCAATTTTGTCGTGATAGAACCGGTACAACTCCAGCGCCTGGGTCAGCTCGAAGGGACTTGGCGATGTGCTCGTCGCGCCAGTGCCCCCGCAGGGACTTGGCGATGGTCTTCTCGTCGGCCTTGATCCTGGGGGAGGCGCGCAGACCGCGCCAATTTCCGCGGGTTCCGCTCGCCACCCACGATGGCCTCCATGATGCACCATGCCGGTCTGGCCGGTGATGTCCCGGATCACGTGCTGCAACTTCACGTTCATCTGGGTCAGCGCCTTCTGCATATGCTGGACGTGGTGGGAGGCGTATTCCACCAGCATGGCTCGCTGCCGCAGGTAGCTGCGCAGGCGCCGTATGTCCCCGTCGGGACGGAAGGCTCCCGACAGCAGGCCGTAGGTGTGCAGCTGCTGCAGCCACTGGCAATCCACCACGTCGGTCTTGCGGCCAGGCACGTTCTTGATGCGTCTGGGATCCACCAGCATCACCTGAAAGCCCCGTTCTTCCAGCACCCCAAACAGCGGTATCCAGTACACGCCAGTGGACTCCATGACCACGGTTTCCACGCCGCACTCGGTGAGCCAATCCGCCAGACGGTACAGGTCCGCCGTGAAGGCGGCAAACTCCCGCACCGGCGGCTCTGCCCGATCCGCAGACACCGCCACGAAGTGGCTGGTGGCGCCCACGTCGATGCCCGCCACGTTCAGGTTCAGCTGGGACAACCCCGCCGGTTTCGCGCTGTTCTGGCGTCTGCTCATCATTCCCTCCACAGTGGCTGCGGAGACGTGACGCCGGAGGGAGTCACCAACATCGAACAATCTATGGAACGGGATCGCCCTGCTTGGGACGTCACCAATGATGCCGTCGTAAGACTCCCGGACCATGCTCCCTCATCGGGTAATATTCACCAGTGTCCACTCGGTCTTGGTCCGGACGACACGTCTCACCATGAGCATACATCCTTGGGCAAACTTATCAGTTAGTCGCCTCTGCCCAGCCCGGACACGGGCATAACTTTGCTCCCGACTAACTGTTGTAGTCACGCAGCGATAGGCGCGACAGGTGGTGCGTGGGTGGCGTAATCCGGAGCATCGGCATCGGACATTGGTACCAGTCGGTACCCCAGTTGTGCCGCCCGACGCTGGGCCGCGCGCAACGCCCGCCGTTGATACTGAGTTTCGTAGTACTCGGCCCCAGCGTCCACGTACTCCTGGCCGTAGCGCAGCATGGAGTAGATGAGCCTGGCCAGCTTGTGGGCCGTGGCAGTGATGGCCTTGGGAGCGCCCAGCTGAGCCTTCTTCCGGCGCAGGAAGGCTCCCAGGGCGCGGTCCGAGCGATGCAGTCCGTGGGCGGCCAGACGCAATGCCGCTGCGGCGCGGCTGGAGTTGGGCTTGGTCTTTGAGCTCATGACCCGGCCGCCGGTGATGCGGTTGTTGGGGTTCAGCCCCAGCCAGGACGCGAAGTGCTTGGCGCTGGGCCATTTGGTCATGTCCGTGCCAATCTCGCTGATCACCTTCAACGCCGTGAAGCCGTCGATGCCGTCGATGCGGGTCAGGTCCACTCCAGTCATCCGGTACAGGTGTGTCCTGGTGTCGAAGCCAGGCGCATTGCCCTGACTGCGCCGGCCCTTCCCAGGCGGAGACCCGCCGTCGCTGCGGTCTTCGAACCGCTCCAACTGGGCTGCAATCTCCCGGTCGTACTCGGCAATATTGTCGTGATAGAACCGGTATAGTTCCAGGGCCTGGGTCAGCTCGAAGATGTGCTCGTCGCGCCAGTGCCCCCGCAGCGACCTGGCGATGGTCTCCTCGTCCGCCCTGATCCGTCCGTCGCGGAGTTTGGCCAGCTTTCTGGGGTCCCGTTCCCCCTTCACGATGGCCTCGACAATCGCCATGCCGGTCTTGCCGGTGATGTTGCTGATGACGTGCTGGAGCTTCACGTTCATCTGGGTCAAGGCCTTCTGCATATGCTGGATATGATGGGACGCGTACTCCACCAGCATGGCCCGCTGCCGCAGGTAGCTGCGCAGACGCCGGATATCCGCCTCGGGACGGAAGGCTCCAGAGAGCAGGCCGTAGGTGTGCAGTTGTTGCAGCCACTGGCAGTCCAGCACGTCGGTCTTGTGCCCTGACACGTTCTTGATGCGGCGGCGGTCCACCAGCATCACCTGAAAACCCCGCTCCTCCAGTGCCCTGAACAACGGTATCCAATACACGCCGGTGGACTCCATGACCACGGTTGCCACGCCGCACTCCGCCAGCCAGTCCGCCAGCCGGTACAGGTCTGCCGTGAAGGCGGCAAACTCCGGCACCGGCGGCTCTGCCCGGTCCGCGGACACCGCCACGAAGTGGCGGGCAGCGCCCACGTCAATGCCCGCCGCGTTCAGGTTTACCTGGGACAGTTCCGGGGGCAGACGCTCCCGACCCTCGTCCTTGGCCTTTTCCACCGGTTTGCCGCTCCTCTGACGCACTGTCATCATAACCTCCCAGCATCGCAACGTGGACGCGTTGCCGGAGGGAGCCACGGACAGTAGCCAATCTCCCCAACGGGATCGTCCTGATTGGGACGTCACCAATGATGCCGCCGTAAGACTCCCGGACCATGCTTTACGCCGGGCAACCAGCACCAATGTCCTCTCGGTCTCGGTCCGGACAGCACGCCTCGTCAAAAGCCTACACGCATATCCTCGCCTCGTCAGTTAGTCTCCTCGGCACGGCCCCAACCCGGGCATAATGTTGCTTTGTACAAAGTTTAGATTCGGTGCTGACCTGATGCACTTCCAGTTGTGACTGACTTCCTGGAATATTCCACTGTCGGGGTTGAAACCTCGACTTTGTACAAAACCTAAACCAAAGCCAAGGTGAAACCCGCATCAATGGCGGGTAGAATTGGAGGCAATTGAGGTAGTCGGTCGGGGGCATCGGAGGGGGTTGTCGTGGGCAGGCAGGAAATGGGAGCGCTGCTGGAGCGGTGGCGTCTGGACGAGGCTGAGGTGCGACGGCGGATGTACCGAGGGCCGACACCTGGGGAGCGAGAACGCTGGCACGCGGTGTGGCTGTTGGCGCCGGGTTGGACGGCGGCGGCGGTAGGCCGAGCCTTGGATCGGGATGCCCACACCATAGGCCAATGGGCCACGACCTTCGCGGAGGGTGGTCCGAAGGCGCGGTCATTGGAGCAGTCGGGAGGTTCCCCCCCGCGCTGCCTGGGGAGCAGCAGGCGGAGTTGAAGGCGGCGGTGCGCCGGTTGGTGGAGGAAAGGTTCGGGTTGGCGCTGGGCCGGAGCAGTTGCTTGAACTACCGGCACCGGTTGGGGTTTGTGCTGAAGCGACCCCAGAAGCGGTTGCTCAAGGCGGACCCAGCGCGCCGGGAAGCCTTTGTGGCGGAGTATGCGGCGTTGCTGGAGGCGGCGCGACGGACGGGAGCCAAGATCTGCTTCGCTGACGAGGCGCACTTCCGTGCGGATGCAGATCTGCGGGGCAAGTGGGTGCCGAAGGGCGAACCGGCCCTGGTGGGCTCCACCAGCCCACGACGGGGTGAGAAGGTCAGCTACTACTCGGCGGTGTGCCTGGAGACCGGGGAGGTGGCGGTGATGGAACTGGAAGGCAACAGCAACTCCGAGACGTCAGCCGCCTTCCTGCGGCAACTGCGGGCGCGACACCCTGAACCGCTGACCGTGATCTGGGACAACTCGCCAGCCCATCGGGGCGATGCCATCAGAGCCTACCGGGCCACACCGGGCCTGAACCCGCGCCTGGTCAACTTGCCCAGCTACCGTCCGGACTGCAACTCCGACGAAGCCATTTGGGGCTGGATACGTCAGGAGGCAACCGCCAACCGGTGCCTGGGAACCCGTGCCGCCGTGCGGGAGAAAGTGGGCGACTTTTTCACCGATTTAGCCCACCGTCGGGAAGAAATCAAGCGCCGCTGCCGAACCGTCCTTCAGGCTCGTGCTGCAGAACTGACCGGCAACGCCCGCGCCAATGGTTCCGGCCAAGCAAATGTAGATTTCACTTTGGCTTTGGTTTAGACAAATTATAAGGACAGGGTAAGCTCGACCAAATCACTACAAAAGGTCGATCATGCCTACCCTGCCCGCCGTCATTGTAACCCTGCTACTGCCCTTTGAGCATCTATTCGACCGCAGGACCTGGCGCAAAGCCCAACTCTTGGTGGTAGGAGCGATCCTTTCGCCAGGCAAGCGCACGGTGTCCTCCGCGCTGAGCATCCTGGGGATTGGTCAACACGGCGACTTCGCCATCTTTCACCAGGTGCTCAACCGGGCCCGATGGCAGCCGCTACAGCTGAGCCGGGCGCTGTTACTGCTGGTGGTCGGCCGCCTGAGTTCGTCCACCGAACCGCTGGTGTTCGGCATCGACGAGACGGTGGAGCGGCGCTGGGGCCGGAAGATTATGGCCAAAGGGAGGTACCGAGACCCGGTGCGCTCCACGGACGACCAGGTGGTGATGACGCCTGGACTGCAATGGGTCAGCCTGATGTTGCTGACCCGCATCAGGTGGGCTGGCCGCCACTGGGCGTTGCCCTTCCTGACCGTGCTGGTGCCGTCGGACCGCTATGACTGGCAGAAGGGTCGTCGCCATAAGCGGTTCACCGACTACGCTCAGCAGATGCTGGACTGTCTGCGTCGCTGGCTGCCGGATCGGAACCTGGTGGTAGTGTGCGACGGCGGCTACGCCAAGCGTGAGTTCCTGCTTCACTGCCAGAACATGTCCAAGCCCATTGTCGTCATAACCAAACTGCGCAAGGACGCGTCCCTGTACCAGGTCGCGCCGCCGCGCCGGCCGGGTCAGATCGGCCGGCCCCGGGTGGTCGGAGCGCGACTGCCCAGTCCCACAGAGGTGCTGGACGATCCCAACACCACATGGATCCCCTGCCGCGCCACCACATCCGACGGCGCTGATCTCATGATCGAGCTGACTTCAGGCGTGGCGCTGTGGTACCGCGGCGGCTACCCGTCGGTCCATATGCGCTGGGTCGTGGTCCGACACCTTGAGGAACCTCTGGGTCCCCAAGCTTTGCTATGCACCGACACCGACGCCGACCCGCTGCAGATCGTGCAGTGGTATATGCTGCGCTGGCAGGTCGAGGTGACCTTTGAGGAACTGCGGGCTCACCTGGGTATGGAAACCCAGCGCCAGTGGTCCGAGCGGGCCATCGCCCGAACCACCCCCGCACTCTTCGGTTTGTTCAGCGTGGTGACGCTGGCGGCGGATCTCTTGGTTGAACAACGGGGTGGCATCGCGCCACGGGCAACGGCATGGTATGCCAAAACCAACCCCACTTTCGCCGACGCCATTGCCCTGGTCCGACGACACATCTGGGCACAGCAGGAAACTTTCTCGCCCTCCGAGCTGGGGCCTGAACTGATAAAACTCCCGCGCGGAGTATACCGCAGGATGATCGACGCCCTCGCTTACGCCGCCTGATTGTACAAAGTCGAGCGCGGGTGGGCGAAAGCCCAAAAGTGTGAACTGATCGGTTGCTGATTGGAACATCATAACTGCAGTTACGAACGTTCAGAACGTCAGTGAAAAAGCCTTACCACACTACTGGGCATCTGGTTACTACTGATGCGTGAGCGATTAGCTAAACTACTCCGTCATTCCTGCGAAAGCAGAAATCCGGATTTCGTTGCTACAAAGACGTTCTGGATTCCCGTTTTCGCAGGAATGACGGTGGTGTGCTGGGGTTTAGTTATCAATTCACGTATCAGTAATAAACAACGAAATCGCGAACGGCAAATCGCCGCGCTGATCGTGCCACTAAACCAGTAAGGGTCGCTGGGCCGCGATCTGGGACGTGGTGGAAGGCGATGCAAACCGTACTGGCGAATGGGTCGATGACGGCGAGAAACTTCCTCGGGCCGGGCACCTTCGTGGCAGAGCCCGGCCAGAACAGCCCTTACAACGCGGAATGGTCCCCATTTAGTCAACCGATGCAGACCCCAACGGCGCTCGGTGCTGCAATCGGCATGTTTTTGCCGCGCAAGGCCGGTCAAAATCCCCTCTGGGTTTCAAAGGTCTTCCGGGGATCTTGTTTGTTCATACTCCTGGGTCTGTTCTTTGCGGCGCTGCCGTGGTCGGTGGCAGCCCAGGGTGAAGGGATCTGTGATCGCCACTCAGCAGGTGCAGGATGTCATCCTGGAAAGCCTCGCCAGCGTCAGCGACTGCGCCGACGTAACCGAAGCGAACCTGGCCTCCATTACCGGCAAGTTGGGCTTGTCGGACCGAAGATCCTCATGACTCTGCAACTTTGCGTGGTGTCATGAAGACAGCCTTGTACCAGCGGTTAATAATCGCAACTCTCGTCGGTATATTGGCCGTATCGAGCTTTTTTACGGTACAGGCTCAGTCGCCGTCCAACGTGGACACACTCGGTTCCCTGACGGTCAGCCCCGAGGACATCATCGGATTTAAGCCGGACCGAACCGAGTATTCGGTCGGTGTGCCCCCGACCGCGGCAAGTGCGGCCATCATTGCCACTCCCACCGACAGCAATGCCACCGTGGCCTTTAGCGGCCAAGACGCCGATACGGAAACTAATGGGTACCAGGTCAACCTGAGCGTCGGCCTCAACACCTTTCAGATTACGGTCACCGCGGAAGACGGGATCTCAACGAAAGAATACACCCTCCATATCGGGCGTGGCTCCGACGAACCGTCCGGTTGGAAGGCGCAAGACGATTTGGACGGGCTTAGTGCGGCTGGCAACGATTCCCCTCAAGGCATTTGGGGCAACAGCACCACCATCTGGGTGGTGGACAGCATTGACGCCAAGGTCTACGCCTACAACCGGGACGGCACCGAAGATACCGATAAGACGTTCCAACTTGATAACGCAAACACAAACCCGACCGGAATCTGGTCGGACAGCACCACAATGTGGGTTGCAGACAACGGAGACGACAAACTTTTCGCATATACGTTGTCGAACGGAACCCGCGATGAATCCGAGGACATCTCGGTTACTTCGGTTGCCGATAAACCTGCTGGTATTTGGTCGGACGAGACCACAATGTGGGTACTCGATACCCGGAGCAAGTGGATATACGCTTACACGTTGTCGGACGGGACCCGAAACAACTCTCAAGACCGGAACGTGAGCTCAGAAACCGTTCAGCCCTCGGACATCTGGTGCGACGGCACGACCATCTGGGTTGTCAGTCAGTCCATTGTCGCCTGGGACTTGGCGAGTGGCGACCGAGCAGAAAGCAGGGACATCACCCTTCCAACGAACGTAGGGCTGACTCAGGCGAGGAACATCTGGTCCGATGGCGCCACTTTGTGGGTAGGCTCCTTGACCGACGGCAAGGTTTATGCGTTCGACTTGCCGAGCTACGACCCCACGTTGAGCAGCCTGACCGTCAGCCCAGAGGATGTCATCGGATTCGATCCGGAACGAACCAACTATGCCGCGGGAATGGCGAGTACGGTCTCGAGCGCGACCATCAGCGCCATCCCCGCCGACGACGCGGCCACGGTTGCCTTCAGCGTCTCGGATGCTGATGTTGGCGCAGACGGGCACCAGATCAACCTTGAATCGGGTCTCAACCGGGTGACTGTCACCGTCACTGCCGGCAACGGGACGGCCACGATGGAATATGTCCTAGACCTCGCACGGGGTTCCGCCGACCCACTGGGCTGGAAGGCCGAAGACGATCTGGACGGGCTCATCGCAGCCGGGAACACGTATCCATATGGCATTTGGGGCAATACCAACACTCTCTGGATTGTGGACTTTGTTACCGACAAGGTCTACGCCTACAACAGGGACGGTACGGCCGACACTTCAAAGGAATTCCAACTGGATAGCTCAAACAGTAATGCAGGTGGCATTTGGTCTAACGGAGAAATCATGTGGGTTGCCGACCGGCTCAAAGAAAAGATCTTTGCCTATGAGCTGTTGAATAGGACGCGACTTGATTCCCGGGACATTTCGGTCGAAAACTTGAGTCCAAGGGGAATCTGGTCCGATGGTGACACCATGTGGGTGTTTGATGCCAACGATAAAGACATCTACGCCTATTTTCTGTCGGATGGGGAGAGGAACGACTCCGAAGATTTGGATCTTGGCGGAGTCGTTAGCGTGGGATCCGACATCTGGTCTGATGGCACCACGATGTGGGTTCTCCCGCATAATTCGCTCAACGCACCCGCCTGGAACCTGATGAACAAGGACCGAAACGAAGATGAAGACATCGCCTTCCCGACGGACACAGGGCTTACCAAGCCAATTGGTCTGTGGTCTGACGGTCAGACCATGTGGGTGACGTCAGGTGTCAACGACAAGGCGTACGCATTCAACGACAACGTGGCGCCGGCCTTCGCCGCTGAGACGGCGACCCGGTCGGTGGACGAGGGCAGCGCGGCCGGGTCCGATGTAGGGGCGGCGGTGACGGCGACGGACGGCGACGGCGACGCCCTGACCTACACCCTGGGTGGAACCGACGGCGCGTCGTTCGCCATCGCCGCCACGGGGCAGATCACCGTGGGGACCGGGACCACCCTGAACTACGAGACCAAGTCCAGCTACGCGGTGGTGGTGACGGTCGCCGACCCGTCCCTGGCCACCGACACGATCGCGGTGGCCGTCAGCGTGAACAACCTGGACGAGGCGGGGACGGTTACGCTGAGCAGCACGGCGCCCCGGAAGGGGATTGCGGTGACGGCCAGCCTGACGGACCCGGACGGGGGGATAACGGGGACCGTCTGGCAGTGGGCGAATTCGGAGGACGGGGTGCCTGGGACGACATCAGCGGGGCGACGTCGGCCAGCCACACGCCGGTGGCGGGGGACGTGGGCAAGATGCTGCGCGCCACGGCGAGTTACACCGACAACCAGGGCGGGAGCAAGAGCGCGTCGGCCAAGACCGGCGCGGTGGGGGACAACGCGGCGCCGGCCTTCGCCGCTGAGACGGCGACCCGGTCGGTGGACGAGGGCAGCGCGGCCGGGTCCGACGTGGGAGCGGCGGTGACGGCGACGGACGGCGACGGCGACGCCCTGACCTACACCCTGGGTGGAACCGACGGCGCGTCGTTCGCCATCGCCGCCACGGGGCAGATCACCGTGGGGACCGGGACCACCCTGAACTACGAGACCAAGTCCAGCTACGCGGTGGTGGTGACGGTCGCCGACCCGTCCCTGGCCACCGACACGATCGCGGTGGCCGTCAACGTGAACAACCTGGACGAGGCGGGGACGGTTACGCTGAGCAGCACGGCGCCCCGGAAGGGGATTGCGGTGACGGCCAGCCTGACGGACCCGGACGGGGGTGTAACGGGGACCGCCTGGCAGTGGGCGAATTCGGAGGACGGGGATATCTGGGACGACATCAGCGGGGCGACGTCGGCCAGCCACACGCCGGTGGCGGGGGACGTGGGCAAGATGCTGCGCGCCACGGCGAGTTACACCGACAACCAGGGCGGGAGCAAGAGCGCGTCGGCCAAGACCGGCGCGGTGGGGGACAACGCGGCGCCGGCCTTCGCCGCTGAGACGGCGACCCGGTCGGTGGACGAGGGCAGCGCGGCCGGGTCCGACGTGGGAGCGGCGGTGACGGCGACGGACGGCGACGGCGACGCCCTGACCTACACCCTGGGTGGAACCGACGGCGCGTCGTTCGCCATCGGCGCCGCCACGGGGCAGATCACCGTGGGGACCGGGACCACCCTGAACTACGAGACCAAGTCCAGCTACGCGGTGGTGGTGACGGCCGCCGACCCGTCCCTGGCCACCGACACGATAGCGGTGGCCATCAGCGTGAACAACGTGGACGAGGCGGGGACGGTTACGCTGAGCAGCACGGCGCCCCGGGAGGGGATTGCGGTGACGGCGAGCCTGACGGACCCGGACGGGGGGATAACGGGGACCGTCTGGCAGTGGGCGAATTCGGAGGACGGGGATATCTGGGACGACATCAGCGGGGCGACGTCGGCCGGCCACACGCCGGTGGCGGCGGACGTGGGCAAGATGCTGCGCGCCACGGCGAGTTACACCGACAACCAGGGCGGGAGCAAGCGCGCGTCGGCCGAGACCGGCGCGGTGGAGATGATGACAGCGTTGCAGGTTTTGCCGTCTCTTGTCATGCTGAAGCTAACGCCCTCGACAATATCTGAGAGTGGGACGGACAACGTGAGCACGGTGACGGCGACGCTGGACACACCCGCCACTGCTGACATCACCATCGTCGTTTCGGTGGATCCCACGGATACGACCACTCTCAGTTCGAACGCCACCTTGACCATCACCGCCGGTAAGCTCGACAGCAGGGGCACGGTAATCATCACGGCGGTGGACGACTCGGTTTACGCCGGCGACCGTATAGTCGTCGTTACATGCGTAGCGGTCAGCGCGGTAGCGCTGACTGGTCCTGATGGGTTGACGCTGGTCATCATTGAAGATGAAACCCGGCCTCAACCGGTCCAGCCGACCTCTACCGGGACACCGACGCCCACCGGGACACCGACGCCCACCGGGACACCGACGCCCACCGGGACACCGACGCCCACCGGGACACCGACGCCCACCGGGACACCGACGCCCACCGGGACACCGACGCCCACCGGGACACCGACGCCCACCGGGACACCGACGCCCACCGGGACACGACGCCCACCGGGACACCGACGCCCACCGGGACACCGACGCCCACCGGGACACCGACGCCCACCGGGACACCGACGCCCACCGGGACACCGACGCCCACCGCGACACCGACGCCCACCGCGACACCGACGCCCACCGCGACACCGACGCCCACCGCGACACCGACGGGACACCGACGCCCACCGCGACACCGACGCTGAGTCCAACTCCCGGGACCGTACGAGGCGACGGAGACGGTGGTGGGGCAGTCGTTCCTACCAGGACACCCAAACCAACAGCGACACCCGCTCCGAGGTTTACTCCGACCCCGGAACCAACGCAAATGCTGCTGGCGCCAACCCATGTTCCGGAGCCAACCCCCACGCCGGTCCCGGCTCGACCCGCCCCGCCACTGCTGGATGCCTGGTTGTTCCCCAACCCCGAGGATGAGGCACTGAGTCAGCTGTGGCGGGAGTTCGAGGTCTGGGGCGTCAACCTGCAGTATGTTGACGTGACGCTGAACGCGGCCGGCAGCACCGGAAGTTTGGTGCAGACGTCGGTATTTTCTCCGGCGTCAGTCGGGGACACCTGCTCTGCGGAACCAGCGGAGGGTTTCATCGCGTCCGTGGGCCAGCGCTTCCACATGGCCGGCTGCGACGAGGGAACTACCATCATCCACTTGTTGGACCATCAAACCCAACGGCTGCTGCGCACCTACCGGGTGCATATAGATCTGGCGATACTCCCGGCAATCGAAACCGCTCAACCGCAAGCTACACCGTCGGCTACGCCAACGGTTACGCCGATGGCAGTCGTGCCGTCGCTGGCACCATCCACCCTTCCGCCGACGCCCTCACCTCCGCCCACAGCTACCAAAGCGCCGGCTACTGCGCCCGGCGGGCAAACGATCCCATTCCCCTCGTTCAACTGGTGGTGGTTGCTGATTATCCTCTTGCTGCTCCTGTTGTTGTTCTTCTGGATCCTTTGGCGGCGAGTGAGACAGGCCCGGGAATAAGGGGGCGTAATCGGGCAGGCGTTGCGACGGCAGCCAGGCGCTCCAACCCAGGTCCCCCGGAAAGGAGACAACCGATGCGCAGTGCGCCATCGCAACCTGCTTCGTGAGCCCATAGCCGTGTCCTCGGCGGTTTCCATCACCAGAAGAACCGACCGCTCCACATCGGAGACGCCCATATCGTTACCATCGGGATGCGCCGGGGGTCGAACGTCGTCTTGCAATCGGACCTCGAGCACAGGTCTTTCGGGAACGCCGCCTTTCAGCCTAATATTACAGTCGCTCTTGAGGAGCAGGTTTCTGAAGGTGTCTCCGGTAGTGACATTGCATGGCCCGGGCCTGGTGCCGCCGTCTCCAGCCTGACCAGTGGATGGTCAGGGCAGGACTGCCACGGGGCAGCCACAGGAGCCGGCACAGCAACTGTCTGACCTCGGGCACGGTCAGCGGGATGAGTTCTCCCGGGAACCTATCCCCCTTTTACCGTCGCCACCGGCGGCATAGGACCGGATTACCGCCAGAAAGGCATGGGCCAGCAGCGCCCGGGTGATGTGCCGGTGCCAGCCGACCCACAGGCGTACCTCATACTCATCCAGCCCCACCTCCTGTTTGGCCTCCTTGAAGGCGTCTTCGATGATCCACCGGGTGCCCGCCACGCGCACCAGTTCCGCCAGCGATACCTCTCCCGTACTAAAACAGGCGTAGTAGGCCAGCTCCTCAGGATCGGCAATGCCCGAACGCACCAAGCACGCACCAGCAGCCAATGCCCCTGATCCAGTGCTGACCAGGGTCCTATCGGCAACCAACCCCAATCGTAGAGGCGCGGCCCCTTGCTGCCCTCCCCAGCGCTCAGACGTTGCCACCGGTTATCGGGTATCTGCTGGGCCAGTTCACGGGCTGCCACCTGTGCCGAGCCATCCTCCGTATCCGCCCACAGCGGCCGATTGTTCAAAGATCTGGTTCTTCACCGCCAGCACGTAGGACAGGCTCTGTTCCTCCAGCCACCGTCGCAGTTGACACGATCTTTGACCAATCGCATTGCCGTACACCGTATCCCCAGTTACCCCGGCAAAGGGCACCCCAACCGCCACCGCGCGGGCGATCATCTCCTGAGCCAGTTGTGCTTTGGTATGAAAGACCACCCCTTCCGGGACACCGGCTTCCCGCCGCCGCTCCACATCCTCCGCCCACTCCTGGGGCAGATACAGCTCCCGATCCAGAAAGGCCGCGCCCCGTCGGCTGCCATACGCCAGGAACACCCCGATCTGACAGTTCTCCACCTGCCCCGCCGTGCCGCTGTACTGACGCTTCACCCCCACCGACTTCTGGCCTTGCTTCAGAAACCCCGTCTCATCCACCACCAGCACCCCGCCGGGGTCGCCCAGATGCTCCACCACGTACCCTTGCAGGTCGTCCCGTACTTGGTCCGCGTCCCAGTGGTACACCGCCAGCAGACGCTGCACACCGTCGGGCGCGGCGTCGCCAGCATATTCGGCCAACTGCCACCCGTTCTTGCGCTCCACCGACCCCAGCAATCCTTGCAGGTACGCCAGCGCCCGCTGCCGAGACTCACTGCGGCTGAAACGCGACGCGATACGCCCGTGCAGCGCCTGGAGCCCAGCCTCCCAGTCCAGCGTTTCCTCCAGCACGGCCTCTCGCTCCAGTAATGTCTGACCCATTTCCAACCCTCCACTCTCACCAGTAATCATGGGCCTATCCTACCAAAGGCAAGCGCGACTGTAGTACTAAACCGAAGCCAAAGTGAAATCTACATTTGCTGGGCCGGAACCATTGGCGCGGGCGTTGCCGGTCAGTCCTGCAGCACGAGCCTGAAGGACGGTTCGGCAGCGGCGCTTGATTTCTTCCCGACGGTGGGCTAAATCGGTGAAAAAGTCGCCCACTTTCTCCCGCACGGCGGCACGGGTTCCCAGGCACCGGTTGGCTGTTGCCTCCTGACGTATCCAGCCCCAAATGGCTTCGTCGGAGTTGCAGTCCGGACTGTAGCTGGGCAAGTTGACCAGGCGCGGGTTCAGGCCCGGTGTGGCCCGGTAGGCTCTGATGGCATCGCCCCGATGGGCTGGCGAGTTGTCCCAGATCACGGTCAGCGGTTCGGTGTGTCGCGCCCGCAGTTGCCGCAGGAAGGCGGCTGACGTCTCGGAGTTGCTGTTGCCTTCCAGTTCCATCGCCGCCACCTCCCCGGTCTCCAGGCACACCGCCGAGTAGTAGCTGACCTTCTCACCCCGTCGTGGGCTGGTGGAGCCCACCAGGGCCGGTTCCCCTTTCAGCACCCACTTGCCCCGCAGCTCTGCATCCGCACGGGAGTGCGCCTCGTCAGCGAAGCAGATCTTGGCTCCCGTCCGTCGCGCCGCCTCCAGCAACGCCGCATACTCCGCCACAAAGGCTTCCCGGCGCGCTGGGTCCGCCTTGACCAACCGCTTCTGGGGTCGCTTCAGCACAAACCCCAACCGGTGCCGGTAGTTCAAGCAACTGCTCCGGCCCAGCGCCAACCCGAACCTTTCCTCCACCAACCGGCGCACCGCCCTCCAGTTCCAGTTGGATAGCTCGATGCCCGCCTGGTTGGGCGCTTCCCGCACCGCCGCCTTCAACTCCGCCTGCTGCTCCCCAGGCAGCGCGGGGGGGAACCTCCCGACTGCTCCAATGACCGCGCCTTCGGACCACCCTCCGCGAAGGTCGTGGCCCATTGGCCTATGGTGTGGGCATCCCGATCCAAGGCTCGGCCTACCGCCGCTGCCGTCCAACCCGGCGCCAACAGCCACACCGCGTGCCAGCGTTCTCGCTCCCGAGGTGTCGGCCCTCGGTACATCCGCCGTCGCACCTCAGCCTCGTCCATTTGCCACCGCTCCAGCAGTGGCCCCATCTCTTGCTTGCCCACGACAAACCCCTCCGATGCCCCCGACCGACTACCTCAATTGCCTCCAATTTACCCGCCATTGATGCGGGTTTCACCTTGGCTTTGGTTTAGGTGCGGAACCAAATAAGATCCTGGGCGAACGGTCTATCCCCGCGCGTGCGGGGGAACCCGTCATCAAAAGGGAGTACCTTGACGACCCAACGGTCTATCCCCGCGCGTGCGGGGGAACCTGGATAGTCCCCAAAGATCGATGCGTAATACCCGGTCTATCCCCGCGCGTGCGAGGGAACCGCCGCCGCCACGCTGACCATCGGCGACGTGGAGGGTCTATCCCGACGCTACCACCGATAAGTTTTTCACAATGTTCTTATGATCCCAGGCGGTATTTTCACGACGTCTTCACACTGCTTTGGTACGCTCACCAGGCCGCTGATGTCATAGAGAACCTTCGTCGAGCCGGGAAATAACTAACCGCTTGGCGTGGTCTCGACGGGACACTCGCCCGGATGGCGTTTCCGGCTCATAAATTGCGTTGGGAGCTTCCTATGAGTAAATGGTCGCCGATGGCCGGGGAGAAACGCTGGGCGCTATTGGTCGCGCCGTTGGTGGTAGCCGCAATTGGGATTTTTGCGATGGACGGATTGCCGTCGGCGCCAGCGTCGGCACAGAGTGATTCCGATTACGCAAGCAACGTATATTTGGAATGCCCCAGTTTGACCATCACCGAAGGCAGCGACTTTCGCGCGTCGGTGGCCAATAACGACCACACCAACGACGGCAACAACAAACAGATAAAGGTGTATTGGCAAACGGTCGCCGGCACCGCAGATGCCACCGATTTCGAGCCGCTGGACCGGGTCGCGCAAGAGAGCACCACCGTCGAAGCCCAGACGTTGGGTGCCATGTCGCGGGTGATTACGACCCTCGAGGACGGTTACTCCGAGACCGCGGTTGAGACGTTCACGCTCAGAATCGAAAACGCCCACTCTTCCGGCGGTACCGACTCCTGCACCGTCGAGATCAACGACGACGAAGGGCCGGGGGCCAGGCGGACGTGGATCGATTCCAGCCCTGGTGCAGACCGGGACTCCACGGACGGCTCGCCTTCCGACACGTATCTCGTAGGTGAGACCATCACCATCAAGCAGCAGTTCACCGAAAACGTCACGGTCCAGAGCGAGACGGTGAACCTGGGCCTGTATATCGGCAAGGGTTCCGACTCGCGGCGTTACGTGGCGTACGTCAGCGGTTCCGGCACCGACATCCTTACATTTCAGTACCAGGTGGCCTCCAGGGACCGGGATACCAATGGCATAGGCGTGGGCGACAGCGACTACGGCGGCTCCGGCTCGATCATCACCTCCGCCAACAACACCGCTGTGAACAGCAAATACTGGGGAATCCCTGAGGCAGCAGGCCACAAGGTGCAGGGACAAGCCTATGTGACTGGAATCGAGGTTACCTCAGCGCCCGCCTACCGCAATTTTTACCGGGCCAACGAGCCCATCGACGTAACCGTCCGGTTCGGCCAGGCCGTGCGCGTCGATGGGAACCCCAAGCTGGGCCTGCGGGTAGACGACTTCGAAGATTCACGGGTCGAGGCCTCGTACCACAGCGGGTCGGGCACCGACGCCCTGGTGTTCCGGTACCTGGTCGCGCCGGGCGAGTTCGACTACGACGGCATCAGCGTGTACGAGGGTTTCGTCGACAGCAGCGGCCAGGTGCACGGCATCGCCGCCGGGGACGCCATCAAAAGCGTCTCCGGCGGGCACTCGATTCTGCCCACCTACGCCGGATTGTCCAGCCAGTCCGGTCACAGCGTTGACGGGCGGCCCTACGTAACCGGCATTTCCGTTAGCTCCACGCCGCCGGACCGCTCGGCCTATCGGGATCGGATCCGGATTGCAGCCAAGTACGACCAGCCGGTCATCGTGCGGGGCAAGCCCAGCATCGATATCTGGGTCGGCGACGGGACCGCCGGCAGGCAGGAAACCGCCAAGTACGAGTCCGGGTCGCTCACCAATACGTTGGTTTTCAGCTACAACGTCGCCAAAAACGACGTGGACAACGATGGGATTTCTGTCGTTCAACGCGATAGTTTCTCCGGTTCTGGGGACGCCCGGATCCCGAACACTGACCGCTTGGCGAACACCTTTATCCCCGGCCTGGATCACCAGTCGGCCCACCCGATAGATGGCGTCCTTCCCTACGTCGTCAGCTCCGGCCTCACTTCAACCCCGCCCAGCGACAACCTCTATCGCTTCGGGAACACCATCGAGGTGACGTTGACCTTCGACAAGGCGGTGGACGTGCTGGGACGGCCCACTATCCTGTTGCGCCCACATAACCGGGCGTGATGCGGGAATGGCGGTTTCCGGCTCCAACCCCAACACCAACCCCTGCGCACCATTGGCCAATGCGGCCTTTGTCTGCGTGCGGGTGGGCGTTGGTCCGGCGCGAATAACTTCATTTACCAGGAGATATCCTATGA
Organism: Dehalococcoidia bacterium; assembly: GCA_965197635.1. Lineage (GTDB taxonomy): Bacteria > Chloroflexota > Dehalococcoidia > Lucifugimonadales > UBA3495 > Bin87. The sequence goes on along the minus strand of CBDANN010000005.1, from coordinate 29,482 downwards.
AATCCAGACTGTTCTTCATGGTTGCCGGCGCGCTCGCTATGGCAGTTCCGGTGGCCCTGGTCTTTTTCACATTCACACCCGCCGAGGCCCAGAGCAGCGATGCCACCCTGAGCGCCCTGACGGTGAGTCCCGGGACCATCACGGACTTCTCCCCTGGCCAAACCGACTACGCTGTTCCGGTGGACGATACGGTGACACAGGTGACCGTCAACGCCACTCCAACCCACAGCGGCGCGACCGTCACGCTCAACCGGCCCGATGCCGACACGGAAACCACGGGCTACCAGGTTGACCTGGGCCGCCGAGCCCAAGGCCTGACAATCACCGTCGCGGCCGAAGACACCACCACCATGCGGACGTACACAGTGACGATGGGGTGGAGCTCCACTGAAGCCTACGGCTGGAAGGTCACCGACGACCTGGATGGCCTGCGGGTCGCGGAGAACCGGCAGCCCTGGGGCATCTGGGGCAACGGCACAACCTTCTGGATTGCCGACTACTTCGACCACAAGCTGTACGCCTACAACCGCGACGGCTCGCGGGATGCGGAAAAACATATCGCCCTGTACGCCCAGAACCACAGCGCCAGCGGGATCTGGTCCAACGGACAGACCGTGTGGGTGGCGGACGGTGATGACCAAAAACTCTACGCCTATGCTTTGGAGAACGGCCTTCGACAGGGGGACAGCGACATCACCCTCGACGCATTGGACGGGCAAAGCGAACCGGCCGGTATCTGGTCCGACGGGCACACAATTTGGGTGGCGGAACACCGCGTCGGCAAGCTGATCGCCTACCGGCTGGCCGGAGGGTCACGGGACCAATCCCGGGATTTCGACCTCGGCTCCGATCATGGCAGCCCGAAGAGCATGTGGTCCGACGGCGTTACGATGTGGGTGGCTTTCGGAGGCAAGGTCATCCAGGCCTTCGACCTGGATAGCAAGACCGCCATCCCCGGCAGGGTTTTCGATACGCTGCCAAGCTCCAATTTCAACTATATGTCCGGCATCTGGTCGGACGGCGACACGATGTGGGTGGTCCACGGCCACATCGCCCGAATCTTCTCATACAACATGCCCCTTTCCAGCAACGCCGACCTCCGTAGCCTCGCCGTGGACGGCGCCGAAGTTCCCGGCTTCGATCCGGCCACGACAAGCTACACGGTGACCAAATCGGACCCCGTGCGGCAGGTCACCGTCTCGGCCCAGCCGCGCCAGGTCAAGGCCGCTGTCACGGGCATCGAGCCGTCTGATGCTGACGCCGACGCGGATGGTCATCAGGCGGAGATAGATGACGGCGACGTGCCCATCACCGTCACCGTGACCGCCCAGGACGGGACCGCCAAGACCTATACCGTGAACGTGCGCAGCCCGGTATGCAACGAAAGCCTGGGTTGGGGCCGCGTCATCGCCGATAACGGAGTGTGCGTACTCCTACGCTTCCTCATCGTAAAGGTGGCCGATGGGTACACCGTGGATTACGCCGCCGCCGAACTCGGGAAGCGGCCTGGATGGCATGCCAGCTGCCGGATGTACATGTTGCGAATGCTCTGCGCCGAGCACACTCCCGATAATCTTACTTTGTACGGACTTGAGGCGGAGAGGGTGAAGATCGCGGCACTGCCGTGGGCGAGCCGTGCCGAACGGGATTTCCTGATTTCGGCTGGTGACGGCGCTCCGGAAGCGGATCAACAAGACCCCGCCAACACTCCGGCGTCCGGGGCGCCGTCGATCACCGGGACCGCGCAGGTCGGCGAAACCCTGACCGCGTCAACGTCGGACATAACCGACGATGACGGACTGGACAACGCCACTTTCGCTTTCCAGTGGGTCACGGTCAACGGAAACACAGAGGCGGACATCTCCGGCGCCACGGCCTCGACCTACACGTTGACCGACGCACAGGCCAGTGAGAATGTCAGAGTGCGAGTGAGTTTCAACGACGATGCCGGCAATGCCGCAACACTCGCCAGTTCGAGCGTGTACGTGCCGCCGCCGCCGCTCACCGCCGAATTTCAGAACGTGCCCGCGTCGCACAACGGCGCGGATTCTTTCGTGATGCGTGTGGACTTCAACCAAGGCATTGTCATCGGCTGGAGGGACTTTCGGGACCATTCTTTCGTGGTGACCAACGGCGACATCACCCACACCAGGCGAGTGGACCGGCGGAACGACCTCTGGGAAATAACGGTGGAACCCGAGGGTGACGACGACGTGATTGTCTCCCTGACCAAAGAGCGTGCCTGCGACATTCAGGGAGCGCCGTGCAACGCCGACGGTATGCTGTTGACCAACCGACCAGAAGCTACCATCTCTGGACCACCCGATGCCAGCCAGGCAACCGAACCGAAGAATACCCCGGCGGCCGGAGCGCCGTTGATCATCGGCACAGCCCAAGTTGGCGAAACCCTCACCGCGTCTGCGTCGGGCATCACGGACAATGATGGCCTCGAAAGCGCCACCTTCACCTTCCAGTGGGTCGTGGTCGACGGAAACACTAAGTCGGACATCTCTGCGGCCGGTGGCTCCACCTACACCCTAACTGATGCGCAGGCCGGGAAAAACGTAAAGGTCCGAGCAAGTTTCACTGATGACGCGGGCAATGCTGAAACACTCACGAGCTCAACCGTGTACGTCTTGCCGCCACCGTTGACCGCCGAGTTCCGGGCAGCTCCGGCTGCTCATGACGGCACAACCGGGTTCACGTTCGAGCTCCGCTTCAGTGAGGATTTTCCCCTTAGTTACGTCACTCTCCGGGACCATGCGTTCACGGTGAGCGGAGGCGAGGTGACCAAAGCACGACGCCTGGCCAAACCCAGCAACGTTCGTTGGGAGATTACCGTCGAACCCAACGGCAATACGGATGTAACCGTTGTCTTGCCGACACCTCCAAGTTGCAATGAACAAGGGGCGATTTGCACTGATGACGGTCGCAAGCTGTCCACCGCGTTGGAATTGGCGGTTACCGGCCCGACAGATTGATCAAAATCGTACTACGCGAGGACGGGAAATCTCCGGCACGCCGGTGTGGGACAAGAGGCAAATGGCCCTCTTTGCTTAATATTACAGCCGCGCATCGAAGGAAGGGCTCATGTCGCTGACCGTGCCCGAAGTTAGACGGCTGTTATGCAGGTTGCTGTGACTACTTTATGAGGGCGCTGACCTACCTATATGGCAGCCATGGTGGAGCCGGTGGCACCAAGCCCGAGCCTTGGAATCCATTACAAGAGACACTTTCAGAGGCCTTCAATTCAAGTGCAACTGTAATATTAACCCGAATCCACCGAAGGGATACCGCGGCGGTGGTGAGACGACGGATGCGGGGTCAGGGAACGGGTTGGCGGGGGCTTGATGTCGGTGAGATGGACGATGCGGAGTGTGGCGGCCACGCCAGAGGGATGTTGACGGCCTGTGATAGCGGGGCTGGGCGCGATTTTCAGCGTAGATCGCAGGCGGAGACCGTCAGGAGCCCAGCCTGGGCGCTGATCGGCCAAGCGTGGGGCGTCATCGTGGACAGGTCAAAGGCCGAGGGCGGCGTGAGGAAGGGAGTGGCAGGGCGCGCAATCGTGCCAGGGCGGAGCTGAACTGGTTTTCCCAGGGCCAGCCCTCTGACAGGGGTAGGTATGGGCTGAATTTAGGTATAAATCCTTGAATTTACCGGAGTCGGGCATGGAATCCTCCGGGCCTTGAAACCGAACCAAAGCCGAGTTTTCAGGTTTGAAAATCACTGAGTGAGCCATCGTCTGAAATGAGGGTCATAAACATGGCACGAAAATACCTACCCCTGTCAGGGGCCAGCCCTGGGGGAGATGCAAGGTGAGGCGGCGTGCCTTGCGGGTGATCCGTCCGGCCAGGGAGAAGAAGCGCAGCCGGAGGGTCTTGGTGGTGATCACCTGCTCACCCAAACCGATGCGTGTGGTCCAGCGGGCCAAGTTATGGGCCATCACCCCGTATCGAATACGGGGCAGGCTCTGCACCGCCAGCGAGGCGGTGTTGGCGGGAAGGCGTCCCGACGGCAGGTGGTTGAAGCCCACGCCATACTTGAGGTCGCGGATGGCGTTCTCGATCTCGGCGTGGCGGCGATGGTCGGCCTCCAGTTCCAGCGTATCGCCGTCCCGGTCGGTGATGAAGGCGTGATAGCTGTAGTTGACGAAAAGGGCCAGCTGGGACCCGGGCGTGGGTTTCACTCGTCGCACAATGAGGCGGGCCGGCGCTGCGTCGGGCTCATTCTGGAAGGGAGTGTATTCAGCCTCGGCCACGTCGGCGGCGCCTTCCATCCAGTACGGGATGGGCGTCCAGTCCGCCTCGGGTATGGCCTCGATGATGTTCCGCACGCTCTGGTGCTGGCGGACGGTGCTGGAATAGCGGACCTTCATCTTCCGGCAGACGGCGACGATGGCGTGGGTGTAGAAGCCGCTGTCGGCCCGCACCGTGAGTGGTCCGGTGGCTCCGGCGTAGCGCACTCGGCTGATGGTTTCACGCAGGAAGTGCGCCGCGCCGCGCGCGGTGTTGGCCCGTCCCTGGCGCAACCCGCGCCATCAGCACGTCGCCGGTGCCAGCGGCGATGGCCAGCAATGGGTGATAGCCCCGCTGGCTGGCGTAGTTGTGCCGGCGGGCACCCTCCTTGGCCAGCCCCAAGCTGGAGTTTACGCAAAATTTAGAAAAAGTATAAAGGCAGGGTAAGCTGGCCTGACCCCACTTCTCACAGAAGGCCCAGCCATGCTCACCCTGCCCGATGCCATTGTAGCCGTTCTGCTTCCCTTCGCCACGCTGTTCACCAACCCGACCTGGCAGAAGGCCCAGCTCCTGCTGGTGGGAGCGATCCTGACCCCTGGTCAACGCACCGCGGCCGCGGCGCTCCGCGTCATGGGACGCAGCGACCAGCGCGACTACGCCCGCTACCACGAGGTGCTCAATCGGGTGGTGTGGTCGTCCCGTGGGGTGGCACGTGTCCTGCTGGTACTTTTGCTCCAGCACCTGGATCAGAGCGACGGGCCGTTGATCTTCGGCATACGATCCTTTTACCAATCGGGAAACCCTGGAACGGCGTCGCGGTCCCAAGATCAAGGCTCGGGGCATCTACCGGGACGCGGTGCGTTCCAGTCGTCACCAACTGGTCAAGGCCAGTGGCCTGCGCTGGATCTCCCTGATGTGGCTGGGACAGGTGCCCTGGGCGGGACGCCGTTGGGCCTTGCCGGTGCTCACCGTGCTGGCGCCCTCGTCCCGGTACTACCAGCGACAGGGACGCCGGCACCAGAAGCTCACCGACTGGGCCCGGCAGATGGTCATGCTGCTGCGCCGTGCTGGACTTGCTCCACTGCTGCCAGTCCCTGCGTGAACCCGTTACCCTGATCGCCAGATTGCGCCTGGACGCCGCCCGCTACGCGCCAGCGCCGCCTCGTCAGCCGGGTCAGAATGGTCGGCCGGCGCTGAAAGGTCCCCGACGACCATCGCTGAAAACACTGCTCGACCACCCTCAGGTGACTTGGGCCAGCGCCGAGGTGGCCTGGTATGACGGAACCATCCGCATCGTGGAACTCACCTCCCAAACCGCAGTCTGGTACCGCTCCGGCAAGCCGCCGGTCCTCCTCCGTTGGGTGTTGATCCGAGACCCCCAGGGCACCTTCGTTCCCCAGGCACTGCTCTGCACCGACCCGGCGGCGGACCCGACCCAGATCCTGGAATGGTTTGTCCTGCGCTGGCAACTGGAGGTCACCTTCCAGGAGGTGCGCACCCACCTGGGCATGGAGACCCAGCGCCAGTGGTCGGATTTGTCCATCGCCCGCACCACGCCCGCTCTGCTGGGTCTCTTCTCCTGGACCACTCTGGCCGCCCATGCCTTGCAGAAACAACATCCCATCACCCAGCGCACCGCCGCCTGGTACGACAAACCGTCGCCGACTTTCGTGGACGCCATCGCCCTGGTGAGACGCCACCTGTGGCTGGCGTCAGAAGGTTTCTCACTGTCGGCCAGCAACCCCGACACGCAGGAACTTCCCGTCGCTCTGTACCATCGACTTGTGGATTCCCTTGCTTACGCCGCTTGAAATGCGGAAAGTCTAGCAAAGGTAGGCGGTGAATTCGTGGCGGCCATGGAGGACGTGCTGGATCTGTACGCTGAGCCCTACGATCCAGACCGACCGGTGGTGTGCTTTGACGAGACTTCCACTCAACTGCTGGCCGACGTGAGAGAACCGCTGCCCGCCCAACCGGGACGACCTCGGCGGCAGGACTACGAGTACCGCCGCGCTGGCACCCGCAACATCTTCCTGACCTGCGAACCCCTGGCTGGCTGGCGCCACGTGGCCATCACCCAGCGGCGCACCATGGCCGACTTCGCCCACCAGATGCAGTGGCTGGTGGACACAGCCTACCCCCACGCTCCCGTGATCCGCGTCGTCCTCGACAACCTGAACACCCACCGCATGGCTTCTCTCTACGAGACCTTTCCCGCCGCCGAAGCCCGCCGCATCGTGAAACGCCTGGAGTTTCACCACACTCCCAAACACGCCAGTTGGCTCAATATGGCCGAGATTGAATTCAGCGTCTTGGCCCGAGACTGCCTCCGAGGACGCCATGGCGACGACGTGACACTGGCTGGAGCCATCGACGCCTATGAGATCCGGCGTAACGCCGTCCAGGCTACCATCAACTGGCGCTTCAGCGCCCAGGATGCCCGCTCCAAACTCCATCGCCTCTATCCCTGCAATTCCTAAATTGACCAGTACTAAACCGAAGCCAAGGCGGGATGTGCATTTGCCGGACGGCGGGAATCGGGCCGGGAGTCGCTCAGGAGTGCTTCGGCCCTTGATTGCAGCACCGTCCGGCAGCGCCGCCTCACCTCGGCCTTTCGGCTGGCCAGCCCGTTCAGGAAGTCGCCGACCCCCTCCCGTACTGCCGCCCGGCTCCCCAAGCACAGATTGCCGGTGGCCTCCGCTCTCGCCCCGCCCCAGATGGCCTCGTCACCGTTGCAGTCCGGGCGGTATCCCGGCAGGTTCACCAGTCTCAGGTTCAGGCCCGGCGTCCGCAGGTACTCCCTCACCGCCTCGCCTCGATGCGCTGGCGCGTTGTCCCAGATCACATTCAGCCGCCCGTCGTGCCGCTCCCGCAACTGTTCCAGGAAGGCTGCCGACGTTGCGCTGTTGCTGTTCCCTGCAAGCTGCATCCACTCCACCGCGCCAGTCTCCAAACACACTGCCGAGTAGTAGCTGGCCTGCGCTCCGTACCGCGGGCTGGTCGAGTCCACCAGGGCGGGTTCCCCTTTCAGCACCCACTTGCCACGCAGTTCGGCATCGGCACGGAAATGGGCCGCGTCGGCAAAGAATACCTTGGCTCCGGTCCGTTGGGCCTCCTCCTTCAGGACGGCATACTCCGCCACGACGGCCGCACGCTTGGACTCATTGGCCTTGACCAACCGCTTCTGGGGACGTTTGAAACTGCATCCCAGACGGTGCAGCTAATTCAGGCAACTGCTGCCGCCGAGGCTGACGCCAAACCGTTCCGAGACAAACAGCCTGACCACCTTCCAATACCAGTTGGCCATTGCGATGCCCGATGCTGACGGCGGTTGCTGCACTGCCCCTGTCAACTCCGCCTGCTGCGTCTGGTCAAGGGCGGGGGGGAACCGCCGGTCGGCTCGAATAGCAGTGCCGCTGGCCCGCCCTCCCCAAAGGCCGACGCCCATCGCCCTATCGTGTGCGGGTCCCGCTCCAGTGCCGCCGCCGTGGCCGCCGCCGTCAGGCCCTGGGCCCGCAGCAGCATTGCGTACCACCTTTCCCGTTCCCGGGGCGTGGGCGCCAAGATCATCCGCCGCCGCCGGTCCTTGGTTCCCATCTCCCACCGTTCCAGAGACCGGTCCATATCTCTAACTCCCATCATCACACCCCTCGCGACCCCAGCGATCGTCTAACCTAATTGCCTCACCAATTTACCCCACGCGTCTGCGCATTTCACCCTGGCTTTGGTTTAGTATGCGAATGGAGTGGTACGGCGATGACCCCGACATCACCAAATGGGCGATTTTACTGGAGATCGCTTACTTCAATGACGTTGAGCGTATCGTTCACGTCGCCATGTGGACAGACCAAGCACACCACGGATACCCAGACCTGAACAGGGCGCCCGGAGCAACGGCAAGGGACAGCGACCTCGCCCCTTGGGTTGCTGACCACTTTCGCAAAATCAACGGCGTGAGATCACTCGCCACCGATTCCGGTATCGCCATCGAGATCTGGCCCGATCTGTTCACCCATGGATCGCGCGACGACTATTTCCGAAAAGTCCGCGAAGCAATCGTGGGGTCAACTTCGCCGACACTTTGGTTTTTTGACCCCGACACCGGGCTTGAGCCAGAAAGCGTGAGCCCTGCCCGCGAACACATCACCCTTCAGGAACTTTCCTGCCTTCACGCTGCAGCTCCCGAACGCAATCATATTGCCGTTTACCAGCACAATACCCAAAGAACCAACTGGCCACTTACTGCCCGCCGGCGCTTACAAGCTGCGTTGAACAGACACGCCGTACAACTGTACAGGTCGCCCCCAAGTCCCACGGGCCAGGCTGTTATGTTGGCCATCAGTTAGAAAGTCCGACTTTGCGGTAAAGTCTGCCATTATTCGCGCAGCAGTGCTGGTCTTCACTCCTGCACATAAGCGCAGCGCGAGACCGGTTCGGGCCTGGAATGGCAGAGTTGCTAATGAACTCCGCCCCGGCAAGCGAAGGGTGATTGCGGACGAGTTGGCCTGGATTACGCAACGACCGTTGAGCGAACCAACTCGGTCCTCACTGGCCTGCGTAGGTAGTTGGCGACGCTACGTCTTGGGAGGACGATATTCGTTCGGGTCGCGACAGGCGTCATAAGCGGCCTTGTCGATCACAACCTTATCCGTACCAGGCACGGCTCTTTGGTATGTCGTCCCGGTCCGACAGGGAACGCCGATTCAAAAATAAGTTGCCGCTGCTGTTCCTTGGCGATATCTTTCGCTAAGAACCTGTCTACGATCTCTGAAATAGGTTAAGCTGAGACTATTATCAGGGGAGGGGTAATCATGTCTCATTCCTATCCCAGCGACATCAGTAGGGAGCAATTCGCCCGTATTCTGCCCACGCTGAAGTCGGCCCGACGCCGGACCAAGCCCCGCATTGTGGACTTGTATGACGTTTTCTGCGGCGTGCTGTATCTCCTGAAAAGCGGCTGCCAGTGGCGAATGCTGCCGGCGGACTTCCCCGATTGGCGCACTTGTTACCAGTATTTCCGGCAATGGAGCGAGCAGCCCGACCCGGAGCAGGATTCCATTCTGGAACAAGTCCTAAAAAAAATCGGTTGGCGAGGCCCGACAAAGCAATGGGAGGGAAGAGCAGACCAGCTGCTGCATCGTGGACTCCCAGAGCGTCAAGAACACGGACACCGCCGAGCAGAAGGGCTATGACGCGGGCAAAAAGGTGTCCGGAAGCAAGCGTCATATCGCGGTGGACACGCAAGGATTGCCCCATGCGATACAGGTGACTACCGCCGACGTTACCGATCGGGCGGGGGCTTTGGCGATGTTTGACGAAAACCGGTCCGACCTCAACCGGGTCCAGAATGTGTTGGTGGACGGTGGTTACACCGGGAAGCCCTTTGCTGCTGCAGTGCAAGGCATATTGGGAGCCGCGGTGGAAGTGGTGAAACGCAACGAACTGCACACCTTCGTGGTGCTGCCGAAACGATGGGTGGTGGAGCGGTCATTCGCCTGGCTGGAAAAGTGCCGCCGGCTCTGGAAGAACTGTGAAAGAAAGCTCAATACCAGCCTGCAAATGGTGGTGCTCGCCTTCACGGTGCTAATCCTAAAAAGATTGTAAACAGGCTCTGAGTAGTCTTTCCCTTTCCGAGCGCTGTCCCGGCTGGCGGGCAATCTCCAGCAGCGCCTGGGTGTACCGGCCCAGGTGGTCGGCAATGGCTTTCGACAATCCCAACCCGCCGCCCACCTTGTCCCAGATGACCACCGCGCGGTCCACCTCGCTGCTGCGGCCGTCCCGGACTACTTGGACGTTCTGGAGGGTGGTGCGGATGTCGTCGGCATGGATGGCCTCCCGGCTGCACATCACCGTCCGCAGGGCGCGGGCCACGTCCCGCCGGGCGCTGGCGTCGTCGAACCAGTCCTCCCAGATGATGATCACCGTGGCCGTGGTGCGCAGGTTGGAAGCCACCTCGGTAATGCCCTGGACGCCGTAGTGTACGTCCCGCCACTCGCCGTCGCCCGGCTCGCGTACGGAGCAGCCCACGATCCGCTCCCAGGCCACCGCCTGGGAGCGGGTGCAGTATTCCAAATGGCCCAGTGTGGACACCCTGGGCTGCTGCAGCGTGACGGTGGCGCCGCTCCGGATGATGGGCCGGGTCTCCCGGGGCGGAGCGTGCCGCGCCGTGATCACCGTATCCTCGCCGGACTCCCGCAGCCCTCAACGGTATAGGACTGCTTGGCGTGGAAGTAGGTGGCCAGGGGATAGGCATCCCGGGCGGCCTCCCTTCGGGTCACCTCGCTGGTGAGCAGCTCCGTCCCTCCGCCGGACATGATCTGCACGATGCGCGCGCCCGTCGGCAGCGTCCCTGATGTCGTTGCGGTGGGGCTGCTGCGGGTCTCCCGTCTGGAACTCCGGCGCGTAGTGGTCGCCGCGGGCGATCTCCTGGAGCGTCTGGGGCAGTTGTTCCAGCCAGGCGTCGGTGGGCGACGGGATGGCACGCTCCATGCCGTTGAGGTCGGTCTCCTTGGCCAGGCAGCGGCCGTGGGTGTTCTTGATGTTGGGATTGGCTGGATAGAGCCGGGCCGGCTCCACCGGCTGTTGCCAATAGTTTTCGAGGCTGTCCTCGTGGAATTGGAAGGCGTGGCGCGGCGCCACCATGATGAACCGGCCCGGGCCGGTTCGTCCCACCCGTCCGGCGCGCTGCCTGACCTTCCCCACCGAGTGGAGCAGTCCCAGGTTGAAGCCCACCTGCAGATCGGGGATGTCGATGCCATCTCCATGGCGCTGGTGCTGGCCAGCCCTCGAATATCTCCGGCCGGGAGCGCCTCCTCAATGCGCTCCCGGCGCATCAGCCCCGAACGATACGCCATGGCGTCCCGTGACTCCACGATGATGGCGTCCTCGGTGATGCTGCGTGCCGCCTCGATGCCCGCAGCGGACCGTTCCGCCAACTGCCGGTCGTCCACGAAGGCAATGTACGACTGGTCGGGATGGTCGTTGATCACTTCCCGAACTGCCGCCTGCAGGTCCCGCCAGCCCTCGTCGTGGGGCTCTCGCCCGACGACGTGCTGCACGGTGAGCTCGGCGCGGGGACTGCCGTCGTACCGGTCGTCCACCACCTGGAAGGGCAGACCGGTGAGGGTCTCGAGGAGCAGGGCCGGATTGTGGATGGTGGCGCTGGCCGCGATGACGCGCAGGGGCTCGAACTGCGCCATCAGCTCTTTGCGCTTCTGCTGCAGCCGGTGCAGCAGGTAGAGGCAGTGGGTGCCCAGCGCGCCGTCGTAGGTGTGGGCCTCGTCCAGGATGAGGAACGCCAGGTTGGACAGGAAGCGGCGCACGTTGTACTGGGTTTCTGCACCTCCCTGAGGGCCACGCCGGGCTGTCGGCCAGCCAGGCGGGCGTCTCGCCGTGGCGGGCCATTTGGCCGGGGATGGTGATTTCGTCGTGAATGTCCATGGCGGCAAAGCCGGGTCAAACTCCGTGCGCTTCGTTGATGCGGTCGCAGCACGTCGGCCCGTAGGCCTTCAGCTCACCGGCCCGGGTGTCGAAGGCGTGGCCGGCCGGGATCCGTTCGCCGCACCAAGCGCATATTCACCGCAGCAGGGCGGCGCGCAACGCTTCCGGGAATGACGCCGGGTCCAGCGCGGGCTGGTGGTTGCGGCAGTACCAGTCGGCCAGGTCGTCGGCGATGGCCGGGATCGACTGCTCCAGTATGTCAAAGGTCAGGCTGTCCTGCCATTCGGCGAAACGGCGTGCCTGATCATTGGTCATCGTGGCCTCCGTGCTCTTGCCATGGGCGTGGCCCTGCTGTCCTGGAAGTCAGCGTCGGGAAGTCAGCAAGAGCGCCCCGCAACGTGGCAAGAGAGGGTCTGTCGTCGGCGCTGGCATCTACCGCGGTGATCCGGCCGCACGGCTGTCCCCGGCGCGTGATGATCGTCTCCTCGCCACGAGTCAGGTCCCTGAGTATCTGACTGAGGCGGGCCTTCGTTTCACTGATGCTGTAGGTGGGCATGTGCATCAGGCCTCGGCCCCGGCAGTAGTTTCCGCTTCCGACACGCTGGAGAAGTTGGTGATGGCCACCTCCCCGGTGGAGAACGATGCCACAATGCGCAATTGCCCGCCGATCGCCTCGACGTAGGAACGCAGGCTCGAGATGTGCATGTCGGTTCGCTGTTCCAGCTTCGCCACTGCGGGCTGGTTCACCCGTAAGCGATCCGCCAGATCCTGCTGGGTGAGGGCCATGGCCTGGCGCAGTTCTCGCAGGGGCATTTCCGCCAGCAGCTCGGCCTGCTTCGCTTCGACCTTCCGCCGGCGTTCCGGCGTGAAACCCTCGGTCAGGTCCTGGAACTGATGTCGTCCGCTCATGGAATGATGCCCTCCTCGCGCAGCTCGTTGAGATGGTCGTCGTACAGCCGGTCGGCAATGGGCACGTACTCTTCGTAGAACCGGTCGTTCCCGGTCTTGATCCCTCCTATCAACAGGATGGACGCCCGCCTGGGATCAAAAGCGTAGAACGTGCGTAGCGGCTCACCCCCGCTCTGCGTCCTGAGCTCTCTCATGTGGTTGCGCCGCGAAGTGACTATCCTCGACGAATAGGGATACGGCAATGTGGATCCACGCGCCATCGGCAGTTCCACAGTAGCCGTCAGGTCCTCCTGCTGTTCGCCGCGCAGGGTGTCCCACCACTCCTTGAACTGGTCCGTGTATTCCACCTGCCACGGCATGAGCTAATTACATTCCCGTCATGGAATAATGACAGAGGCGCCCTCGTCAGCGTGCGGTTGGCGTCAAACTTCTGCGCGTCTGGCATGACGATCAGGAACGGATCCATTGTCGATCTCCAGAATGTCATGGGAGCGCGCATGGCCTACTGAGTTGGGAGATTATGCACCTGTCGGCAGAATCCATTCTCGCCGCCGCGACCATCCCATCGCCAGAAACCTTCATCACAAGCGCGACTGTAGTACTAGTACCGTTGCCAGGTAGATTTGTAAGAATATAAGAAAGCAGCCATACTTGGGCATGATCTTTGTGTGAGGAAGTGCCCAGCCATGGCTGCCATCAAGTATAAAGTAGAGCTGACCGAGGCCGAACGCTCCCGTCTCAATGAGGTGTCCCAGCGCGGCAAGGCGTCAGTGCGCACCGTGAAGCGTGCGCTGTCGCTGCTCAAGGCTGACCAGGGGCTTCGGGACCGTGAGATAGCCGCTGTGCTGTTGGTCAACGCGGCCACGGTCGCCAGAGCGCGGAAGCGGTACGTGGAGGAAGGACTTGAGGCCGCCAGCAATGACCGACCGCGGCCGGGCCAGGAGCGCAAGCTGGACGGCAAGCAGGAAGCGCACCTGATCGCCATTGCGTGCCGCGCCGCGCCCGAAGGGCACACGCACTGGACACTCCAGTTGTTGGCCGACCAGGTGGTGGAGTTGGAGTTTGCCGATAGCATCTCCCTGGAGACGGTGCGCCAGATGCTCAAAAAAACGAACTCAAGCCGTGGCAGAAGAAGGAGTGGTGTATCCCCAAGGTGAGCGGGGAGTTCGTGGCGCGGCTGGAGGACGTGCTGGACCTGTACCAACAGGCGTACCATCCGGAGCGTCCGGTAGTGTGTTTCGACGAGACCTCCCGGCAATTGACTGGAGCGGTGCGTCCGCCCCTGGAGGCTGCCCCGGGACGGGTGGCACGCTATGACACCGAGTACCAGCGTAACGGGACCCGGAACCTGTTCATGATCTGTGAGCCGAGGGGTGGCTGGAGACATGTGGAGGTGACCGAGCGCCGCACTGCCGTAGACTTCGCGCACCAGATGCGGTGGCTGGTGGACGAGGTATATCCTGATGCCGAGGTGGTCAGGCTGGTACTGGACAACCTCAACACCCACCAGCTCGGCGCGCTCTACGAAGCATTTGAGCCATCCGAAGCTCGGCGCATCGCCCAACGCCTCGAGTTTCATTACACTCCCACGCACGGCAGCTGGCTGAACATGGCTGAGATCGAGTTGAGCGTCTTCAGCAGGGGATGTCTGAACCGCCGTATCAGCGATGAGGCGGAGCTGCGGCGAGAGGTTGCGGCGCTCGAACGCGAGCGCAACGCAGCAAGATTAGCCATAGACTGGCGGTTTACCACCAAAGATGCTCGCCGTAAGCTCCAACATATCTATCCGACAAGATCAGATTGAAACGGTACTAGTATTACAACGACAGTTTAGGTAGGGATGCTGGTGGTGGCGCGACCGGCGGCGCGGCGTTTCGCATGGGAGCATCTGGCCCGTTGGTTGCGCAGTTGGACGTCTGCCAGCCATCGCAGCAACTCCGGCGGCCCGAACCGCTCCTGCGGCAGCAGCTCACGCGCCACTCGGTACACCTGGGGCCGCGTGATCCGGGGCATCTTTTTCCCCCCAATCCTGCTGCCGGGTCAGCAGGAAGGCGCCCGCCAGCAGGCACATGGCGATGTGATGATGCCAGCCGGCCCAGAGCCTGCCCCGTACTTGATACGGGGTGCGGGTCTCGTACTCATCCAATCCCACGTCGCTCTTCTCCGTCTCGAACTCGGTTGCAATGCGCCACCGGGAGCCGCCCACGTGGGCCAGGGTTTCCAAGGGGGTGTCCTCGGGAGCGTTGGACCGGTAGTAGCGGGGTTCGCTGCCGTCCAGGTTCTGGCGGTAGATTGCCCAGAGAACTTCGCCGGGTTTGCGCTGCCGCGTTACCCGCACCCGCTGGGCGCTGTAACGGTAGGTGCGCGGCCCCTGGCGGCCCATCGCGATGGTTATCTCCCGCCACGCCTCTGCCGGCAACGCCGCGCCGCGCTGGGCCATGGTCTGCCGCTCCTCCCGCCGCAACCTGGGTTTGCGGGGACGCCCGTTGCCCTGATCGGGCGGGTTGGTCCAGGTGGGTTCCAACGGCCACACCGTCAGATCCGGCCGCACGTCCAGCACGTACTGCATTCCCGCCGCCGAAATTCCCTCCCGCAGCGTGGGCGACATCCCGAAGGCGGAATCCCCAGCCACCCACTGCGCCTCGAGATGTCCCCGAGCCTGGCCCCGCTCCAGCATCTCCAGCGCCAGCTCCGTCTTGCTCCGGTACTCCCGCCGCGCTTCCGGCACCCCTGCCGCCGCACAACGCTCCACATCCGATGTCCATTGCCCGGGCAGATACAGACGGGCAGATACAGCCGCTGGTCCACCAGCGCCCGACCCCTGGGACCCACGTGGGCCAGAAACAACCCAGCCTGGCAGCTGGCGATCTTCCCCAACGCTCCACAGTACTGTCTGATTACTCCCACCGACTTCACCCCCGGCTTGGGAAAGTCGTTGCCGTCCAACACCCACACCGCCGGCGGGTCCTCCAATCTGGAACCCAGATACTCCCGCAGCCGACCCATCACACCCTCATCATCCCAGGGCGATGCGGTCAGAAACCGCGGCAACGCTCGGGCCGATGCCGGAACCGTCTCCGCAAGGTTTTCGGCGTTGCGCCGCTCCTGGGACTGCACCAGCAGGCCCGGCAGGTAATGACGGCTGTGCTCCCGCGACTCCTTGCGCCCAAAGATTGGCGCAAAGTAGGCCTGAAAGTCCTGAAAGGCCTCGTAAACCCGCTCAAGGTCTGCCGCATCCATCGCTCTGCCCCACCGCCCCAAGCCTGCGCTAACTCGCCAACAATCCCACCACAGCAACTGTCGTTGTAATACTAGAGCGTGGGGACGGTTCAGATTGCCTTCCAGCATCGCGTTCTGTGCTTGGAATGACAGTAGGCAGTCCAGACAAGCCGATTGGCACCGCTGATCATGGGCTTCGTCAACGAACATGATCTCTTTGGCTCGTTCTAACCACCCCCTGCCGAGCTCCAGCTCCTGCCCCACCAGGTACGTTGTCAGCAACTCGCGCACATGTCCTGCCCCACCAGGTACGTTGTCGTACAGTAGAACACCTAGTCCGCGACCTGCCTCTCCGGCGGGCATAGTGTCAACGCCCAACTCGCGTGCATCGAGTTGGAGCAACTCAGCAGCAGCCCGATGCAGAGCATAAGCTAGCGTGGTGATTAGGGCTTGGTCATCTTGTTGCTCGAGGGCAAGGCATCCGGAGAAATCCAGCAGCAACACATCGGTGGTTTCCCGCGCTGCCAGTGTCTGATTTCTCAGCACCGGGGCGGTATTTCGTCTCCAACAGAATGGCCATTGGCCTTGCTGGTTGCGACGCGAGTTCTAACCGTTGGTGCTAGTTTGAGATGATATTGAAAACGCCACAGGGTTCCTTATGCTGTATGTTGATACGCTCGACAGCGGAGGAACCCCGTGAACATCACCGATTTTATCACCGAACTCTATTGCCGGATCGACGATGCCCTGCCCGAACTTCCCCATCATCCCCAAGCGGTCCGCTCCCTGGGCGAAGTGATCACCATCGGAGCGCGCTACGCCATCAAGGGCGTCAGCCGCCGCGCCTTTTACGACTGGCTCCGGCACAACTATGGAGACCTCTTTCCCCAGCTGCCCGAGCGCACCCGCCGCTTCCGCCGCCTGGAAGCCAAAGCCTGCTGGACCGGCTGTTTCCTGGCTCCGCCCACCATCCTGGGCGTGGCCGACAGCTATGGCATCGCACTGGGCCATCCGGTAAGGGCGGGGCGTCAGCTCCATCAGGTGGGCCGGCGCGGCAAGTCCAATCATCGCTGGATCGTGGGCGGCAAACTCTGCGTCGTGCTCAACAAATTGGGGCTGATTGTGGATTGGGACTGCGCCACTGCCAACGTCCATGACCAGCGGTTCTTACCCCTGTTGGCCTGCTACGACGGCCAGATGATCATCCTGACCGACACCGGCTTGCACCGCGCCAAAGGCGACCCAGACAACGTGAAACGGTGTCGTCGCGGCCAATGGAACGTGCGGATGATCGTGGCAACCACCTTCTCCATGATGACCACGGTGTGGGGCAGCAAGGAGATGCGTCATAACACCTGGCGAGGATTTGAGGCGCATCTGAGTTACCTGATGGCCGCCTTCAACATACTGGTGCAGTGGGATGGACTGGAACCGGACGAAAACGGACGCATCCATCGCTCCATTGCCCAATTCGTCCTCTGATATTAACTAGCACCAACGGTTGCTAGTGCGGGTAGGGGCGAATGGCCATTCGCCCCTACGGACGGAAACCACCTAAATCGGAACGCTGCCGTCCGCTCGTCCTGAGTTTGTCGAAGGACGGTGGTCATGGTTCGACAAGCTCACCATGAGCGGATAACGAGTTACTTTGGCAATGCCTTGGTGGTTGCGGCACAGACTTGTCAACACCCGCTCGCTATGGTTACCAGCAGCGCGGTTGACGCTGATTTTCGCCGTGCCTATACTCGCCCAAACGAAACCCATTTTTACCGTTGAGAGCATACATTTGCCATGACGCAAGCAACACCGCACCAGCGCGATCTGGCCGGAGAATCCTGGAACCCCGGGCAGTATTTGAAGTTCGCCGACCACCGGCTCCGCCCGGCCCTGGACCTGATGGGACGGATACCTCTGGAGCATCCGGACGTCGCCTATGACGTGGGGTGCGGGAGCGGCAATGTTACCCGTCTGCTGGCTGATCGCTGGCCGGATGCCGACGTCGCCGGGATGGACAACTCGCCCGATATGCTGAAGCAGGCCGCGTCAACTCCCTCGCGGGTCCGTTGGCTGGAGGGTGACCTGGCCGACTGGCGGCCCGACCGAACGCCGTCAATCCTCTATTCCAACGCGGTCATCCAGTGGGTGCCCGACCACCATGAGCTGGTGCCGCGACTGTGGGACATGCTGCCGTCGGGCGGCTGCCTGGCGGTGCAAGCTCCGTTGAGTTGGGATATGCGATCACATCTGATAATGCGGGAGACGCTGGAAAACGGCGGTGCGAACGGACAACCCATCGGCAGCGCCGAACTCAGGCAGGCGGTGGGCAACCGCTGGGTACAGGATCCGGATTTTTACTACGATATGCTCGCCCTGAACGCGGCCCACTTGGACGTGTGGACGACGGAGTACCAGCACGTTTTGATGGGTGACGACGCGGTGCTGGAATGGGTTACCGGGACCGGTCTGCGGCCCATCCTGAACGAGCTGGAAGACGAGGAACGCGAGGTGTACGTGGAGGAGTACCGGCGTCGGCTCAACAAAGAATACCCCAAGCGTTCGGACGGAGTAACGCTCTATCCGTTCCGGCGGCTGTTCTTCGTGGCAGTCCGCAGGTAATTATTGTTACATCGATACACAGGATGAACAGGATTGCGCTTGTTTATCCTGTAGATCAGGTACATCGATGCAAAACTTGCTCATTGGAGGTGCAATTATGACGGTTCTGGTTTTGGGCGGCGCAGGTTTTATCGGACCACGTGTTATTCGCAAGTTGGTGGAACGGGGCGAGGATGTGTACGCCTCCGACATCAACCCCATCCCTGATATTCCGGGAGTTGACCGCGACGCGATCCGAACCTCCCGGGTTGATATCACTGAGTTCGAGCAGGTGGCCCACGCCATCGTGGAGTCGCAGCCCGACCGCATCATCAACCTGGCCTATCTGCTGGGTGGCGGTGAGGGCAATCCTCACCACCAGATGCGCCTCAACATCCTGGGTATGGACAACTGTTTCGAGGCCGGGCGGCTGTTGGGCGTCAACCGCATCGTGTATGCCAGCTCGGTCGCGGTAAGCGGCCAGCAGTCCAATTTCGGCGAGCGGGACGCCAACGAGGACGACGGCACTTTCGGCTCCAGCCAATACGCGACGCACAAGATTTTCAACGAGTTTCAGGCCAAGATGTTCAACGAGAACTACGGGATGAATATCACGGGTATCCGTCCGGCCAACGTGACCGGGCCGGACAAGGTACGCGGCTCGGTGGACCACGTCCGTTGCATCACGCTGCCGGCGCGGGGCGAGCCGGTGAGTTTCCCGTACAAGGAAATGATGCGTCTGCCCATCCACGTTGAGGACATCGCCGAGGCGTTCGTTCGCGTATCCCTGGTGGACCGGAGTGAGCAAGAGGTGTACAACTCCGGCGGCACGCCCATCAGCCTGGGCGACCTGGCCGAGATGGTGCAGGGCTACCTGCCTGACGCGCAAATCTCCTTCGACAACGAGGGAGGGCGCGAGCACTCGGGCAACTTCCTCGTGGACAACAGCCGCCTGCTCACCGAGTTCGAGCTGTCCTACCCGCCGTTCCAGCAGCGCGTCCTGGAAATCATTAACGAAATCCGCGCCGACGAGGGCCTGCCGGCGGTGGCGACATGACGAGCGGATGAGTTGGGCCACCAGCGAAGTCGTCGCCGTCCTCACGTTCCTGCTGCCGGGTTTCGTGGGGGCGGCGGTTTTCTACTCGCTGACGTCTCATCCCAAACCGGGGGAGTTTGACCGGGTAGTGCAGGCGCTGGTGTTCACTACGGTGGGCCAGGCGGTGGCGTGGCTGACGCAAGCGCTGGCGGGACTGCGTTGGGAACACGCCTGGCCGGCAGGATTGGAGCTGACGGTGGCGGTGTTGAGCGCGGTGGCGGTGGCGCTGCTGGCAGTGTATGTTTCTAACCACGACATCATACACGGCGCACTGCGGCGCATCGGGGTTACCGGGGAAACATCGTACCCTTCGGAACTGTACTCGGCGTTCGCGGAGCATCCTGACTCCTACGTTGTGTTACCCTTGCGAGGCGACCGCCGCTTGTACGGCTGGGTAGAGGAATGGCCCAGCCGCCCACCTAACGGTTACTTCAGGATTAGCGAGGCAATATGGCTGGATGGGGAAAAGCCCACCCCCTCAACGGGAGTAATTGCCGTGCTGGTGCGGGCGATTGACGTGGAGATGATAGAATTTTTGGAAGGCGAGGCGGTCTCGGAATAGCCAGGAGACAGGCATGGTTAGAGCACCAAACTTGGCGCCCAGCCGACGGGGCAAGGGCCTCAAAGGGCTATCCAACAAACCCCTGAACGTTAAGCGGCCGCCGCCGCCGCCGGCGCCACCGCCAAAGAAACAAGACTAGGTGAAGCGAATTTCGCTCATCCTGTTCCGGAGCAAGCATAACCAGGATAGCCAATTTATCCTCAAGCCCGCGCGGTGCAGGATTGCAAGACGCTTCCCGCCCACACTTCGACGTTCAAAAGGCATCACGCTCACCGAAACCACCGCACGAAAAGCGCTGTCATTGTTGCATCAACGTCGGGGCGTCCGTAGCTAGGCAGCCCCGGCGTTGCCGTGCGTCCCCTCGTCAGGAACGATTGGTGGCGTAAGGAAGGTGCTCGCCGATGTAGCCAACGATGAAGGTGTCGGTGATGTTGTCTTTGTCGAAGTAGATTTGCAGTCCACCGCCGGAACCCTGGTAGGTCAGGTGCCGGGTGATCGTTACTTGGCGTCCACGTTCCTGATCGCTGAATGAGCGTTTATCCCCAAAACGCGACATGGTGGAGGCGGACTCGGCATCGGCGTGTTTCCAACCGGGCAGGTGCAGGAAGTAATTGTCCCAAGTCCCGATGTTGCGGTTTGGCGTGTTGTGCCAGGCTTGGGCGAGTTGGTTGATGGCGTCAAGCGCGGCGACGATTTCGACACCGTTGGGTCTGGGTTTTCCGTAGCCGGCCAGCGGCTTTTCGCAATTGGTCAGAAAGCGCAAGCGAGCGAATCTCTCAGGATCGGTGATCGCGTCCAGCACGGTGGTTTGCCGGTTGCTGTCAACAATGGATGTCGTTACTGGTTCATCGCTCGCGTCCTGGTCCAATTGGTTTTCGGTCTCATAGCTGTCGTATTGTGCAAGGCGTTCGCGCAGTTCGGCAATGGTATTTTCCGCCTCGCTGAGTTGGTCTTCCAGCACATAGATGCGCTGTTGCATCGCGGCGCTATCCGTAGTGCAGTTCTCATCCGACTCGGCGTGGGATCGCGTTGCGGATCCAACCGACGCGCCGGCGACATCTTTCGGGTCCGTGGACGTTGAAGCCAACTGCATGGCGGAAAGGGATTCCAATATCTTGAATACGGCGATGGCATTTCGGCCGGCGATGCCATTCGTTGCGCGGTCGCGCTCCGCATCCACGAACGTCATCGCTTTTTCTAAATCCGATTCGGCCATGCGCAAGCGCTGGCCATTCTGGTCCGCGTAGCGAGAAAAAAGGGCGATTTTTGCCCGCACCCAGGCGGGGAGTTGATGATCGGGCAGGTGGCGGCTTAGCGTCAACTGTTCCGATGCGCCGATACTGACCACTCCGGCCCAATCACTGTGCATACCCGCCAGTTCCTCGAATTCGCCGGCAGCCTGCCCTTCTTCTGTTAACACCAGGGCGGTATCGTACATAGTGAACAGGTCATCGATGGTGGTTACATTCGGAGGAGCATCGCCGGCTTGGTACGGAGGCGAATGGTCCGCATTGATGGTTTGGATCAGCTTTTCGAGGCCAACCGGCCCGGCCTTATCGTCCCAGGGCAATTCAACGTTGGAAACAGTATCGGGCACCGCGGCGACAGCAATGCAATATCCGCCCGCCTGCTCTGTTTGAGAGGACGTGTACGTCATGACGTAGGCGGCATAAGGTTCGGAGCTGGTCGAAAGGTCATAATGTATGGAGAAGAGTTGCACTTGTTTGAATGATTCAGTGGTGAGTTTGGCGATACGGATAGTAAGGTTTTCGTTTCTCCATTCCCGGAAGGGCAAGGAACCGCCCAGGTCTTTGCTCGCCTGGCCCCGGTAGTTGCCGGCGTGGGCAATCGCCCATTCTCGGGCGAGACGGTCGGCATTTCGCAGCTGGTTCTGGCTGTTGAGTACGACGGCGTGTTGAACGATGCTGGACACTGCTTCACCTCGGTGTGAACAACTTGGCGACGGAGGCATGATTATAACCCGGTGATGAAGCTGCCGGCTTGCCGCCGTTAGGCGTCGCCCATATAATGCGCCCAACAGTGTTCACCCATACCCGTCCGGCGGCGGACGCATTGCCACGGCGGTTGCCGACGGCGCGCATCCACTCCGCCACTGCCCATCCGCATCAGGCGGACGAGGAGGATCCCCAATGGCGTTACCCGATCGAATGAAGTTTGGCATCTTTATGGGCCCGTTCCACCGTGCCGGCGAGAACCCCACTCTGGCCTTGGAGCGCGACCTGGAACTGGTGCAGTGGCTGGACTACCTGGGCTTCGACGAGGCCTGGATTGGCGAGCACCACAGCGCCGGCTGGGAGATTATCTCGTCGCCGGAGATTTTCATCGGCGTGGCTGCCGACCGCACCAAGCACATCAAGCTGGGCACCGGCGTGGTCAGCCTGCCCTATCACCACCCGTTCATGGTGGCCAACTGGATGACCCAACTGGACCACATGACCCGTGGCCGCGTGATGCTGGGCGTCGGCCCCGGCGCCCTGCCCGGCGACGCCTACATGATGGGCATCGACCCCACCAAGCAGCGGCTCCGCATGGACGAGGCGCTGGGCGTCATCATGCGGTTGTTCACCGAAAAGGAACCCATCACCCACAAGAGCGACTGGTTTGAGCTGAACGAGGCCATGCTGCAGCTCCGGCCCTACCAGACTCCCCATATGCCCATCTCGGTGGCCTCGGTGCAAACGCCGTCCGGCGTCGCGCTGGCCGGCAAGCACGGCGCGTCGGTGCTGACCATCACCACACCCCGGGACCCGAAGATGCAGCAGGGCATCGACCTCAATGAACTTTGGGACATCTGCGAGGAATCGGCTGCCGAGCACAACCAGACGGTTGACCGCTTCGAGTGGCGGCTGGTGCTGCCGGTTCATCTGGCCGACACCCGGAAGGACGCCTTCGAGCAGGCCCGCATCGGCGCGGGGCGCTACCAGCGGGAATACTTCGAGCACACCATGGGCCGCGCCCCGGTAGTGGACGGCCCGCCCGAAAAAATCATCGACGCGCTGGCCGAGCAGGGCGCGTGGATCATCGGCACGCCGGACGACTGCATTGAGGGCATCAAGCGGCTGGAAGAGCGCAGCGGCGGGTTCGGCTCCTTCATGGTGCAGACGGTGGACTGGGCCGCCCGCGAGCACATGCTGCACAGCTACGAGCTGATGGCCCGCCACGTGATGCCCCACTTCCAGGGCAGCGCCGAAGCGACGATAGCGTCCAACAAGTGGGCCTACGAACGTCACGAGACGCTCCAGGCCGGGCGGACGCGGGCGCTGGACCGGGCGCGGGAGGACTACACCGGCCGGAACGCATAGCCAAAGAACCACCATTTCAAGGGCCGCCGGGACACGTCGTGAACGCGCTCCGGCGGCCCAACTCTAAATTTAGGTCAATCCCAAGAGTACTATCATGAGCTTCTGGGACGATGTCTACGGCCTGCGGAAGCAAGGTTTAATCCCACGCGTGTGGACACGCGCCGACTTGAGACCTTTGCTGAAAGCGGAATACCCGAACGCTATAAAAGCGTTGCCGTTCCGCCACTCTATCAGCGAAGATGGAAAGGTGGTGGGCGACTTCGTGCAGTCCGGGTTGCGCCCGGAAGCCTGGAGCCTGGGCGACGGGCGGTATCGGCTGGTGATTGACCCGGATGACGACGCGGCAACGCAGGCCACCGAGCGGCAACGCGCCATCTCCGGCGCCAGAGCGGCACGGGTGAGGTTTAGGCCGAAACGGTCAGATGACACCCAAGACCTGCGGTATGGGGAGGACGACGTGGGTCCAGACTCATATCCCTTTGGTCTTTTGTCGCACGATTACGACAACCCGTTTGGTCCAATGTACATTGACGTAAGGGACTTGTCACCTTGATATTGCTGGATACACAGATCTGGCTGTGGCTGGCTTTGGGGATCAACAGGATACGACGAGCCCAAATGTCCGCCATTATTTCGGCGAGAAACAAAGGAGATATCATCGGCGTAAGCATCATTTCCTGTTGGGAAATTGCCAAAGCCGTTGAGCTGGGGCGCTTGGACTTGAACGACGGTTCGCCGGGCTGGAACTTGTCGAAGCGGTTTGATGACGCAATTGCCAATACCGGTGTTGAAATTCTTGACCTAACTTTGGCTATCGCGATCCAAGCGACATCGTTGCCCGGCAATTTTCACAAGGACCCTTTTGACCAGATGATAGTCGCCACCACCAGGATCAATAACTGTCCGCTGGTCACCTCTGATGGGCTGATACGAGCCTACTCAGAAGTGTCAACCATTTATTGACCGGGCGCAACTCCCCCAAGAGTTACACTAAAACTCAACACTACGTCAAAAACGGAGGCCCGCCATGCCACTGCATCCGCAAGCGCAAGAGGTAATTGAGGCAACCCGCGCCCTGGGTTTGCCGCCGAACTATACGGTTACGCCGGCGGAGGCCCGAGCCAACGCGGCCATGCGACCCCGGGGCGTTGGGCCGGAGGTCGGGAAGGTGGAAGACCGCAGCGTGCCCGGCCCGGCTGGAGATGTGCCGGTTCGGATCTACACGCCGGAAGGTGATGGGCCTTTTCCCATACTGGTCTGGTATCACGGCGGCGGCTGGGTGATTGGAGATTTGGAATCCGCTGACGCCACGGCGCGCCATCTGTGCGCCGGTTCCCGCAACGTGGTGGTGTCGGTGGACTACCGGCTGGCCCCGGAGGCCAAATTCCCCGAACCCTTTGACGACTGCTACTACACCACTGTCTGGGCCAGCGACCACGCCGAGGAACTGGGCGGCGTGCGCGGCGTGGTGTCGGTGGGCGGCGACAGCGCCGGCGGCAACCTGGCGGCAGCGGTCAGCATCAAGGCGGCGGAAACCGGCGATTTTCGGGTCAGCCACCAGTTGCTGGTCTATCCGGTTACGGACGTTGATTTTGACACCGGCTCCTACATCGACAATGGAACCGGTTATAACCTCGAACGGCAGGGCATGATTTGGTTCTGGGACCATTATCTGGCGGACGAGTCCCAGGCATCCGACCCGTTGGCCGCTCCCCTCCGGCTGCCCGCTGACTTTGAAGGCATAGACGACCTGGCGCAGGCGCTGGTGATCACCGCCGAATACGACCCGTTGCGCGATGAGGGCGAAGCCTACGGGCGACTGCTCAACGAGCTTGGCGTCCCGGCGGAAACCAATCGCTACGACGGGATGATCCACGGTTTCTTCGGCATGGCCAGCGTCATGGATACCGCGCGTACCGCTATGGACGACGCCTGTACCTTCCTGCGCAGGGCCGTGGACGATATGGTTGAGGAGTACCACCGCCAGCATGAAGGCGATACCTCGGCGATGCGCAAGCTGCTGGACCCGCAGGCTGCTCACGTGCTGGAACTGTTCGAGTCTCTCGACATCAAACCCTTCCAGGAAATGAGCGTGGCGGAGTGTCGTGAGGTGATGGACAACCGGCCCCGGCCGGAGGGTCCCGAAGTGGGCCGGGTGGAAGACCGCATCATCCGCAACGAGCACGGCAAGGAACCGGGCGACGTGCCCGTCCGCATCTACACGCCGGCCACCTCCGGCCCCTGGGGTACGCTGGTGTGGTTCCACGGCGGCGGCTGGGTCATCGGCAACGTGGAAACCGCCGACGCCACCGCCCGCGAGCTGTGCGTGGGCGGCAACTGCGTGGTGGTGTCCGTCGATTACCGCCTCGCGCCCGAATACAAGTTCCCCACGCCCTTCGAGGACTGCCTCACCGCCACCATGTGGGCTATGGGCAACGCAGAATCGCTAGGCAGCCGGCCCGACGCCATTGCAGTGGGCGGCGACAGCGCCGGCGGCAACCTGGCCGCGGCCGTGTCCTTGGCCCAAGACGACCTACCACATCCTTTGGCGTTCCAGTTGCTCGTTTATCCCGCCACCGATTACGCCTACGACACCCGTTCCTACCAGGTGAACGGGCAGGGTATGTTCCTGGAAACGGCCAGTATGCGCTGGTTCTGGGACCATTACGTGGACAATACCGACCTGTCGGGCTACAACATCTTTGTGTCGCCCATGCGGGCTCGCCTTTCGAGTGACCTGCCGCCGGCGCTGGTGATCACCGCGGAGTTCGACCCGCTCCGCGACGAGGGCGAAGCCTACTCCGCCGCGTTGGACGATGCCGGCGTCACCACGACGCTGATTCGCTATGACGGCGTGATCCACGGCTTCTTCGGGATGCCCCACGTCATCGACAAGGGACGCCAAGCGCTGGACGCGGCCAACGCTCATCTGAGCGCCGTTTTCGGCGCGGCGCTGGCCCAGCCGGAACCGGCGGTGGCCGCGGACAACTGATTTTGCAAATCGATCAACCGACTGCTTGGGGCGAATAATCATTCGCCCCTTTGCACTGTGCTATCATGCCGCCGTGCGCTGGCTCATGGCCCGCACCGACCAGAGGCCCAACATGACGATGCCCGCCCAAACTGCATCCTCGTTTCCTCAAGCGCAGCCGGCCGGTCGCCTCACCGAATTGCCCGACCCGCCTCAGCAAACCGACATGGCTACGCAGCTGCCCGATATTTCGCGAGCCCATTACACTCTCGAGAATTATTTCTTTGCAAGGGGCAACGTGGTGGTGATGGGCAACGGCTACCTGTGCCAGGATGCCAGCGACGTTCGACGAGCTCCATATCCGGACCTGATTGTAGCCTTCGATATGCCCATGCTGCCGGCGGATATAGTGGCGTCCAACGGATACACCATCAGCGAAATCGGCAAGCCGCCGGATTTTGTGCTGGAGGTGGCCTCGGCATCAACCGGACGGCGGGATTACACGGTGAAGCGGGAAATCTACGCCGGCTACCGCGTCGCGGAATACTGGCGCTTCGACCGCACTGGCGGGCAGTTCCACGAAGCAGCGCTGGCCGGGGATAAGCTGTTGCCGGATGGGCGATACGAACCAATTCCGGTGAATACCATGGCCGACGGAGTGGTTTGGGGATACAGTCCAGCGCTGGGATTGGAGTTGCGCTGGGTTGACGGTAAACTGCGTTTCTGGGATCCGGCGACGGGGGAGTATCTACCGGACTTGATTGAGTCTCATGCGCAAACCGCCGCCGCCATTGCCCAGCGCGATGATGCCATTGCCCAACGCGACGCCGCCGAGGAGCGAGTTCGGGAGCTGGAAGCAGAATTGCGGCAGCGACCATCCTGAAACAGCCCGCGTCGCCAGGCGGACGACTCCCATGACTACCGTCCAAACATTTGAAGACATCCTCGCCGCCATGCGGGAGAACCCGGTACTGCGGGAGGCCATGCGCCAGCACGTCAGGGACGAGGAATTCACCAGCCAAATCCTGTCAGACCTGGTGGATCTCAAAGCCGGCCAGGCGCGCATGGAAGCCCGGCAAGACCGCATGGAAGCCCGGCAAGACCGCATGGAAGCCCGGCAAGACCGCATGGAAGCCCGGCAAGACCGTATGGAAGACGACATCACAGAAATCACAGCCGGCCAAGCGCGTATGGAAGCCCGGCAAGACCGCATGGAAGACAACATCGCAGAAATCACAGCCGGCCAAGCGCGTATGGAAGACGACATCACTGACATAAAGATCACGCAAGCGCGAATGCAAGGCCAGCTCAACAATCTGACCGGAACGGACTACGAGCGGAGAGTCGCCAGAGATTCCCCGCGCACCGTCCGGCGTTACCTGGGTATTCGCAACGCTCAAGTAGTCCACTCGCTCAACAACTTTGACAACCCCCACTTGTCCAATCTACTGGAACAGGCCACCAGTAGCGGCATCATCTCTGATGACCAGGCCGATGACTTAGCGCGAACCGACCTCATCCTGCTGGGCCAAACCCTCGACGGCGAACCGGCCTATATCGTCGCCGAAGTCTCCGTTACCATCGACGAGCGCGACGTTGATCGCGCCGCCCAACGGGCTCGCATCCTGCAAACCGCCAGCGGTGTGGCGGCGCAAGCGGCGGTCATCGGAACGGCCATCTCCGACGCCAACCGCCAACGGGCCAACGCGGACGGGGTGACCTACATCGCTTTGGCGGAGTAGGTTGCCCGGGCCACAGGGGAACAGGTACGGCCACTGGATGTGCAGCTTTCCCGTCGCTAGCCCGGAGACCAGCCCATAACCAAAAAGGAGCAGACCGCGATGGCGTATCCAGATTGGATGAGGGCAGGGGTAGGATACTGCGGCAACTGTGGCCGCATGGAAAGTCTATACAGGTGGGTAACGACTGAGGGGGAAAGCGGCGTGTCGTGCGAGGAATGCGCGGCAGAATACGGATGGTTCATCCCAGAGAAGCCAAGTCCCGCTGAAGTACGCGACCAAAGCTCCAGTCGTCAGCGTGACATCGGAGTCAACACGCCTACTGTACGGGTTCCAGCCGACGATCAAGACGCATTCGGTAAATGGGTGGTGCGCGGAATTGCCATCGCTATCGGGTTTTTCATTGTAGAAATCCCCCTCGTCTTGATAGCAATGTGGTGGCTCGATCGCGAATTGAGCAAGATAGGACCGTGAGCCGAGGCAACCAATCGGCAGCGGAATCGAAAAGGACATGATAGGGCGATTTCTGGCTTACAAAGCGCTGAACGCCGCTTGGCGTTCAGCGACTCGTACAGGATCGGGCCACGGCCCATCGACACCAAAAGACGATGCCGAATTGGTTTCATCAGTCTTCAAAACTATCTTGTTCTTCTTGGCCGCATTTGCCTTGATCGTGTGGAGCACGGCATCTTGCGTGTCCGGTAGCGCGGGCATGATTGGATTGGGTTTGATCCTGTTTTGGATGGGGATACCGGCGGTTTATTTGTCCCTGTTATTCCTACCCGATCGCTGGTTCAAAGGTCGCAAGTCCACAGTTGAGGATGAGGCGACCATGGGCAAGCGGGTCAAGATTCAAATAATCGCCACATCGCTCATCATGTTGCTGGGTATCGGGTCATGTGTAGCAGGGAATGTCTGGGTGGGCATGACTATTTTTTGGACCGTGAGCACAGTAGTGTTCGTGGCTATATCATTAGCGCCGAACCACTGGTTCGGAGTTCAACCATTTCACACTCCGAAACCCGCCGCATTGACGCACAATGCCAGGCCGATGGGGAACCGTAGTCGGAGCGTTCCTCGATCAACCAACGACGCGAGGGGGAGCCCACCCAAGCGCCAAAGGTCCCACTCCAATAGCATCTGGCGACTATGCTGACGAACAGTATGACAAAGAGGCCGCACGCAGAGCAGCCCATGGCGCAGCTTACGGAGGTGGCGGGGTATCGGAGGCTGCAGCTCAGCGAAGGGCAGAACGTTTGCGACTACTGAATCGGCTGTGCAACATGACTGCCGAGGATTTCCAGGCGGAATATGCGGCAAGTGAAAATAACGCAAACTGGATGCAAAACAGGTGGGCTTATTACGAAGTTGCCCGTAAGAGGGAGCAAGATGC
>CBDANN010000004.1:0-19140 GCA_965197635.1 Dehalococcoidia bacterium | reverse complement strand
CGGCGGCCAACCGTTCTTCCACCAGCGTCATATCGCACAGGTAGCGGCCCGTCTTGCGGTCGTAAATCCGCAGATGGCTTTCGTCGTCAACGTCCCAATCCCACGCCGGATGCCAGCATAGACACAGGTCCAGCGTGGGGCTGTAGCCCCACACCATACCGTCCGCTTCCCGTTCCAGCGTAATTTCCTGGTACGCGCCATCCACCAGCCGGTCACCGGCTATGGGATAGTCGTATAAGTCGCCGCCGGTGGGGTCAACCCGCCAGTACTCGGCGATGCCCAGGCTGGCATACAGGTCGCGCTTGAACCCCGTATCCCGGTCGTGGGTGGACTCCGACGCCACCTCCATCACAAAGTCCGGCGGCTTCCCTACTTCCCAGATGATGTAGCCATGACGCCTAAGGATCGGGGGCATGTCCACATCGAAAGCGACGCATAGGTCCGGTTCAAACCGTCGGTTCATGTCGTAAGGGTCGTAATTCACGACCCCGGCGCTGCGCACGTAGGTGTTCGCCCGATCCTTGAAATGACGAGTGGCGAAATATCCTGCCTTATCAATGGTGGGGGCCTGTATCATTTCGCGCCGCTCCGGGTCGGGGCACACGTAATCATCGGGCAGCGCGACCGGAACGCGCGTGGTTTGCGGTTTCGTGACCATCTCAAGCCTCCGTGCGCGGGCAAAAGGGATAACGGCTCACCGGAACGGGTTTACGACCGCAGCTTGCGGGCCAACTCAGCGTTGGAGGGTTCCACCAGCACGGAGCCGTCGGGGAACACGATGGTCGGGATGATGAGCCGGTTGTCGTTGACCTGCTTCACGTAGTTCTGCGCGTCATCGTCGCCGTCAACGTTAATGTATTCGTAGGCCACGCTCTGGCTGTCCAGGTAGTTGCGGGAGCGGTGGCAGTCGGGGCACCATTCGGCGCCGTAGAGTCGGATCCCAGGGTCAGCGGTGGTCATGTTGCGCTCCTTGTTTGAGGCGTCGAGATTGCCACGCTACGCTCGCAATGACAACGGGGCCAAAGGCAATCAGTCGGCGGCTTGCTGCTCTTGCGGGGTGTACACGGGGCGGACCAGTTCGTACACGTCGTCGGTGTGGCAGTACATATTGCCGGCCAGGCGTCCGGTGGGCTTCAGGGCGGCGTGGTCGATGCGCAGGCCGTTGGGACCCTCATAAAGGATGTCGTCGCGAAGGTGCATCCGGAGGATTTCGCCGATGACGATCCCGTGAGAATGGGGCTGCTCGCCAATGTTGACCACTTGGACGAGGCGGCACTCCATGTTGACCGGGGACTCGAGGACGCGGGGCGGCTTCACCATCTCGCTGGGGGCCTCGGTGAGGCCGGCAATGTCGAACTCGGACACGTCGGACGGGTACTCGGCGGCGGTGGCGTTCATGGCGGCGGCGATGTCGTCCACCACCACGTTGACCACGTACTCGCCGGTCTCCTCGATGTTCTGCAGCGTGTCCTTGCGCTTGTCCTGCCACCCGGGGGCGCGCCGGGACGAAGAGAAAATCAGCGTGGGCGGGTTGTAGGCCATGGCGTTGAAGAAGCTGAAGGGCGCCAGGTTGACCACGCCGTCGGTTGACATGGTGGAAACGAAGGCGATGGGCCGGGGCACGACCACTCCGGTGAGGATCATACTGAAGCGATCAAAGTTCCTGGGGTCGATAAGCATCGTTGTTGGCTCCTGGTGTTTGGCGGATGCCGCCACCGCGGTCCGGTGGGCGGATCAACACCCGACGGGGCGGCTTCACGCCAATGATACCTGATAACGAATCCATTTTCATTTGTGCCGTCCACCGTCGGCCAGGTGAGCGCTGAATGTTGTCGACTCGGGCTCCGCCTGCCAAATTGCCGCCGTCGCCCGGTTGGGATAAAATCGCCGCCATGACTAGCGAAGTTTTCGAAGGATTGAAGGTACTGGACCTGAGCGAGGACATCGCCGGGTCTTTTTGCGCCAGGCTGTTGGCCGACTATGGAGCCGACGTGCTGAAGGTGGAGCCACCGGGCGGGTCGGCCATGCGGCGGGTCGGACCGTACTACCACGACGATCCGCACCCCGAGAAGAGCCTGTTCTTCCTGATTCTGAACCTGAACAAGAAGGGGATAACCCTCAACCTGCAATCGGCGTCGGGCCGCAGTTTGCTCCGGGAACTGGTCCCACACGTTGACCTGGTGATCGAGAGCTACTGCCCCGGCTACCTGGACGACCTGGGTATCGGGTACGAAGGGCTGTCGGCGGTCAATCCCAGCCTGGTGATGACTTCCATAACTCCCTTTGGGCAGACGGGGCCCTACAGCCAGTACGCCGGCGAGGAAATCGTGTCCTACGCCATGGGCATGGTAATGGGCATCAGCGGCGTCCAGGGCCGGCCTCCCCTCAAGCACGGCGGGTTTCAGGCCCAGTACCAGGGCGGCCTGTTCGGGGCCGGAGCCACCGCTATGGCGCTGTTTGCCCAGGACCGGCACGGCGTGGGGCAGCACGTGGACGTATCCATCACCGAGTGCGTGGCGTCCACGATGATGGCGACGCAGACTATCTACCCGTTCGTTGGCGGCGTGCAAATCCGGCGGGTTGACGGCACCATGTGGGAAAACCCGATGCCCTGCAAGGACGGCTGGATCATCGTGCAGGCCGGCGGCGGCGCGACTTGGGAGGACATCGCCGACTTCTTCCAGGCTCCCGAGCTGCTGGAGCCGCGTTTCGCCGACCGGGCGCAGCGGGTGCGCAACGGGCCGGCCATGGACCAGGTGGTGCTGGACGCCATCAAGGACCGGGAGAAGTGGGAACTGTTCCCCAAGGCAGCCGAGAAACGGATGCTCTTCGGCCTGGTCCAGACGCCCACCGAACTGGCCGACTGCCCCCAGTTGGAATCCCGTAACTTCTACCGGGAGACGGAGCACCCCGTCATCGGGCGGATCAAGGTGCCGGCGGAGCTGTTCAGGATGTCGGCATCCCCCTACCAGATGCGGATGTCCGCGCCGCTGTTGGGGCAGCACAACGACGAGATATACGTTGACGGGTTGGGCTACGACCGGGCCACGCTGTCGGTGATGCGACAGTTGGACGTTATCTAGGCTATGCTGGCGGTGGAGGTTTTACATGGTTACGAAACCGCAGACTACGGGCGTTCCCATCGCACTGTCCGACGACTACCGGTGTCCTGATCCGGAGACGTGGGAAATGGCTCAAGGTCCGACCATCGCCAAGATGGGATACTTCGTCGCGCGCCACTTTTCCGGTCAACGGGACACGCTGGTACGCCCACCGTTTGTGGTCAACTACGACCCCTACGATATGAACCGGCGCATTGAACCGGACTTGCTGGTCGCTTACGGAGTGGACGTAGCAGCAATCGAACGGCGCAACGGGTACATAATTTGGGAAGTGGGCAAGCCGCCGGACTTCGTGATGGAAGTGGCTTCGGAGTCCACCCACGGGCGGGATACCGGGTTCAAGCGCGACCTGTATGCCGGCCTGGGCATAGCGGAGTACTGGCGGGTTGACCCATCGGGCGGCGACTTCTACGGCTATGCGCTGGCTGGCGACCGACTGGTTGACGGGGAATATCAGGCAATCGACCTGACGACGGAAGCCGATGGCATGGTTTGGGGTTACAGCGCGATGCTGGACCTGTGCCCGTGCTGGCATCCGGCGTGGGATTGGGACGTTGACGACGATACGAACCTGCGGTTTTACGACCGCAAGACGGGCCGCTACCTCTGCGACATGACGCTGGTAGAACAAAGATTGGCTGCCGCTGAAATAAGATTTGGTCAAGAGTTACAAGCCCGCAGGGACGCGGAAGAGCGCGTCCGGCAATTAGAAGAGCAGCTGCGTCGTCACCAGTCTGATCAGTCGTAGATGCCCTGACGGACGTTGTCGGTATACTGAGGAGATACTGAACTATGGCTGCATTGCCCCTGGACGGGATACGGGTTCTCGATTCCACCTACGTTTTTGCCCTGCCCTACACCGGCGGGCAGCTGGCGGACCTGGGCGCCGAGGTCATCAAGATTGAGGGGCCGGGCCGGCCCGACATCACCCGCGGCGGCGGGTTGTACGGGACGTTTCCCGACAACGAGCCGGGCGAGGACTGGTGGAACCGGCCCTCCACCTACCAGCTGCTGAACCGGGGCAAGCGGTCAATGGTGCTGGACATGGCCCAGGAGGACGGTAGGGAAATATTCCGCGAGCTGGTGAAGGTCAGCGACGTCGTGATGGAGAACTTCACGCCTCGGGTCATGCGCCGCTGGGGGCTGGACTATCCCAACCTGCGCCAGCTGCGGCCCGACATCATCATGGTGTCCAACACCGGCTACGGCCACGGCGACGGGCCGTATTCGTCGTATCCGGCGCAGGCCACCACGCAGGAGGGGACGCACGGCCACTGCTGGATCACCGGCTATCCGGGCGACGAGCCTTCCAAGGCGGGGCGTTCCTTCGTTGACTTCCTGTCCACGTGGAGCGCGATGTTCGCCATCGGCGCGGCCCTGCGCTACCGCAACCGTACTGGCAAGGGCCAGTGGGTGGACATCGGTATGTACCAGGCCGGCGTGATGTTCCTGTCCGAGTACCTGATGGACGCCATTGCCAACGGGCGGGAGGGCGAACGCATCGGCAACCGCCATCCCAACCGCGCGCCGCAGGGAGCCTATCCCGCCGCCGGCGACGACGAATGGATCACGCTGTCGGTGGCGGACAACGAGCAGTGGCGGGCGCTGTGCCGGTTGATGGAGCGGGGCGACCTGGCATCGGACGCGCGTTTCGGCACGCTGGGGGGACGGCAGCAGGGCCACGACGAGATTGACGATGCCATCGGGCAGTGGACTTGCCAGCACGACAAGTACGACCTGATGCACGCGCTGCAGGGCCAGGGCATCGCGTCGGGGCCGGTGCTGAACGGCAAGGAAGTGCATTTCGATCCGCACTACCGGAGTAGGAACTTCCTGGAGCGGGTGGAATATCCGCCGGAACGGGAGATGGGGACACGCATCATCATGGGCCGGCCGTACAAGCTCTCCAAGACGCCCCTGGGCGTGCGTGGCCCGGCGCCCAAATTCGGACAGGACAACGTGGACCTGCTGGAGGCGCTGCTGGGCAAGCCGGCCGAACAGGTGTCGGCGTGGGCCGAGGAAACGGTCATCGCCACCATCCCCACCACCGGCGAACCGTCGCCCACGCTGGACCCGCAGGAACTGGTGGAACGCCGCCAGCTGGCCGAATGGGACCCCGATTACCGGGAGCGGCTGGGGATTTGACGATTGGGCCGCCGGGGTCTAACCTGAATATTGGCGCGGATTGCTGTCGCTCACGCCGCGCCTCCCGGGCCCGTAGCTCAGTGGAAGAGCATCCGACTCATAATCGGCAGGTCACAGGTTCGAACCCTGTCGGGCCCACCAGAGTACCGCATTCGTATGGTTTCCCCGACCAAAACAGCCGCGTGAAGCAAGTGTTGGATTGAACGTAGTGACAGGCAAGGCGTCCAGAAGGTCAACGACGGCTGCTGCGAAAACCCCCGAGAACACCGCCGGCGAGGTGCGCCTCCTCTCCGGCGGCAACCCCCAGATTGCCAAGGCCGACGGCGACGCCCCCGTGCAGGCGTACATCGCGGCCATGCCCGGCTGGAAGAGCGACGTCGGCCGCCGCATCGACAACCTCATCGTCCGCACCGTGCCCGACGTGCGCAAGGCGGTGCGCTGGAACTCGCCCTGGTACGGCATCGAGAGCGAAGGATGGTTCGTCAGCTACCACGTCTTCACCCGCTATGTGAAGGTAACCTTCCTCAACGGCGCATCCCTGCAACCCGCTCCGCCCGGCTCCGGCAAAGACCCCGACTCCCGCTGGGTTGATATCTACGAAGACCAACTGGACGAAGAGCAGCTGACGGGGTGGGTGCGACAGGCGCCGCGCTGCCGGGGTGGAAGGGTTTTGACACGCTGTGAAGGCTGATCGGACGGCGTTCATGAGACCGGGCAGAAGGATCCATTGACCTCCTGATAGGGTGCGCGTTTCAAGCGATTACAACTCAGGTGGAGGCGATGTTGTCGTTAGCGCTCGCCTACAAAGTGCTTACTACTCGCCAACTGCATAGGGTATCAGTTGGAGCCAACTGTCCTCCCACTCATCTTCGGTGTAGACCTTCAATTTACCCTCGTTATCGAATATCGGTTCAGTCAATCTAATGTACTGTGTTTTGTCTGCAGCGATCCACTCTTTATAACTGCCTTCGTCGTATGCTGTCTCTCGGACCGTAGTCCAGTTGCAGTCCTTCATCCATTGGTTTAATTCGCGTTCATCAGTGAAGAACACTCTGTACGTGGTGTTGGTCAGTTTTTGGAATTGGTGGAACGCTGGATGATTGGCAAGCATTCCCCGTTGCTCAGAATGGTCTTCATCTTTGTGCCCTTCCGTGAGAGTTTTCACTAGTTGCTCGAGCGTTTCTGTCACTTCCTTCATTTGCTCCAGGGTTCTCATCTCTTGGAGGCGCTTTTGGTCTTGTAGAAATCTTTGAAACAGCCCTGCCCACTGGTTTCTAAGGATCTCAGTGATATCAAAAGCGGTTTGAGAGGGTGCTACTGGATTGTTTCTCGGAAGATTGTAGACAGACTCGATGAACTCATAGATGCTTGGGTTGTCCACAAATTGATATTTGATGCCAGCCGTCTCTTTGTTTATCGAATAAGTACTGTATTCGGAATAAACACTTTGTTCGATGAATATGAAGACTTGGACCTGTTTATCTAGCGCAGTCTTTAGCTCTAGCTGAGTTATTGAAGAGCCGGGCTGTTCTTGCGACTCAGTGCCATAACGGCCTCCAATCACACAGACCAGGATGTCACACATTTCTATTTCGCGATGAACATACCCCTCTGGAGGGCTATCCTTGCCGTATGCAATGTCGCCCGCCTCGAAGAGGACAGCCTCATAGCCTAAACCTGAAATAAATCTGTCCAAGTCTTCCCTGACCTGCTTCAAGTCATAGAAAGTAGAACTCACGAAAACTCGTGGCTTAGCCATTTCTGACTCCGATTCTTGACCTGAGATTGTGAAGCATTATCTATGTTCGTCTGGCATCATAAGCCGCAAAATCGCGCTTCGATAATCCTCAGGTTCATCCAACTAACCAGCCAAAGGATAACAGGACCACGACGGAAACGGTACTGCTGTTCTCGCGCTACTTCGGGAACTCGGCGGGGTTCTGGATGGGGCTGCAAAGCCAGCATGATCTGGAGACTGCCGAGGACCGTCTTGCCGAGAAACTGAACGCCGTGGTTGCCCACCACATAACGACGGCCCGCCACTAATGTACAATCCAGCCAGATAGTCTAGCCGGAGGGCGTTATGGCAGAGTGGCCCATACAGGAGGCTAAGAACAAATTCAGCGCGCTGGTCAACGCCGCGCTGGCCGGCGAGCCGCAGCGAGTCACCCGCCGGGGCCAGCCGGCGGTAATCGTCATCGCTGTTGAAGAGTATGAACGGCTGTGCCAAGCGGAGAGAGCCGACGCGCCGGACTTTATCGAGCACCTCCTGGCCATACCCCAGGCGCCCGATGACGACGCTTTCGAGTTGCCGACCAGAACCCGAGACTTCCATCTCAGGGAAATCGATCTCTGATGTACCTCACCGACGTGTCTCAGCATTGCGGAGGCCGGAACGGAACGCCATTGTTTCGGCTTGGGTACGCACAAACGGACGACAGCCTGGCACACCAGTACCTATTGGACACCGACGTCGTCTCAGCATTGCGGAGACCGGAACGGGCCTGCAGATCGCGGCAATCGCTCGGAGCCGTGGTCTCACCGTCGTCACCCGCAACGTCCGTCACTTCGAACCGACGGGCGCCCCAACGCTAAACCCGTTAGAATGAGCAGCGTGTTTCATTCAACTGATGCGAGTACCTACCTGCAATGCTGGAACTGAGGAACATCACCCCCGACGAGTTTGAGCGATGGATGCGCACAGAGTCGCGGGCGCATGGGAACCGTTTCAACCATGACCCGGAGGCGCTGCGGCCGCATTTTGATCTGGCGCGGTCGATTGCCGTGTTGAGGACGGGCAGATCGTCGGCGGGGCGCATTCGCATCTGGTGGAAATGTCGATACCGGGCGGGACGTCCGTGGTGGGCGGCGTGTCCAACGTGGAGGTGCAGCCGACGCACACGCGGCGGGGCATCATGACCCAGATGATGCGCCACCAGATCGACGGCATCCACGAGCGGGGCGAGCCTCTGGCCGCCCTGTTCGCCACCGAAAGCGCCATCTACGGCCGGTTTGGCTACGGCGTCGGTTCGGTGCATGAGCAGTGGATTCTTGAGAAATCCCACAACGCCTACGCCCGCCGCCACGACAGCCCGGGCCGTATCGTCTTCATCGACCCGAAAGACATCGGCAAGGAGCTGCCCGACGTGATGCGCCGCAGCACCGAGGGCCGGCCGGCCGTATTCCAGCGGGCGCCGCCACCACTGGGAGCGGGATGCCCGGGATCCGGTACACCGCCAGGGCGGTTCCGGCGGGGTGTTCTACGCCGCCTACGTGGAGGACGGGCGAGTCGACGGCTACGTGAACTACCGCACCCAGCGGCCCACGGTGCTGGTCAACGAACTGATGGCGGCCACCCGCGAGGCCAGCGCCGCGCTGTGGCGGTTCTGCTTCGACCTGGACCTGTACGAGCGCACGGAAGCCGTCAAGCGTCCGGTGGATGACCCGATGCCCTGGATGCTGGCCGACCAGCGGCGGCTACAGCGTTCCGCCCGCGACGGCCTGTGGGTGCGCGTGGTTGACGTGCGGGCCGCTTTGGAGCAGCGCGGCTACGCCGCCAGCGACCGGATGGTGCTGGAAGTGCGCGACGACTTCTGCGACTGGAACCAGGGATGTTTCGAGTTGGAAATGTCGCCCGAAGGCGCTAGCTGCCGGCCAACGAGCGCGTCGCCGGATTTGGCGATTGACATATCCGGGTTGGCGTCGGCGTACCTGGGGGCGGCGAGTTTCGCCACGCTGGTGCAGGCGGGGCTGGCGGACGAGGGTACGGCGGAAGCGGTGCAGCGGGCCGACCGCGCCTTCGCGGTGCCTCACAAGCCCTGGACGCCGTATAACTTCTAGAAACGCCGTTGTCATTGCGAGGAGCGATAGCGACGCGGCAATCTCGTCGCTGAACTAACGACGTCCCGTTCATTCTAGCAACTGGCGATACAACAGAGGCAAACCAATGACCGCACCATCAGAATCTTCCTCCAATCGGACATTTCACTTCCAGTGCCCACACTGCGAAGGGCACATCGCATTCTCCGTGGATGCTCTTGCCGAGCCCGATATTGAGATTGACTACGTTGACGATGACTGGGACGATTACGGGAGGTCGGCTTATTATGATTCCATGGAAAAAATGCAATCACTCATCCATCTGCGTCAATACAAAGATGCCCCCTAATCAGCGCCAATGCGGAACACTTGCTTGAAGAATTTGGAGACGGCAAAGAAATGCTCTTTTTATACGTTCCTGCATTGGAGCAAGGTGGGCGCGTTCTAGCGCTGATGGGAGATACCGAAAGGCTGGCTCGAATGCACGAAATCGTGACCAGTTCCCCCGTGTTTCGAGGTTACGTCGCCGAGGTTGAGAAGCGCCAACGCGAAGTTTCCATGTTTCAGGCCATCAGAGATGCCGTTCGGGACAACCCGAATTGTCTTCAGCCGGACGTCAAGGTGTTGATTGGTGAAGTGGACGGTAGGCATGTGGCTTCGCTGATCGGGTTTCTAGAAAATGCCGGCGAGATCGTCAAAGTCCGTGACGGACGCAAAATACGACTGTCCCTGGTGTGACGACCCCGGTATCCTGCGCGGTTGTTGCAGAAATGAACGCGATCGGCGCATCGCCAATCGTTTAGCGAGGTGAACTGACATGGGACGGTTGGACGGTAAGGTTGCCCTGATCAGCGGCGGCGCGCGGGGGATGGGCGAGTCGGAGGCGCGGCTGTTTGCCCAGGAGGGCGCGGCGGTGGTGATTGGGGACATCCTGGACGCGGAGGGCGCGGCGGTGGCGGCATCCATCACCGACGCTGGTGGGCGATGCCGCTACGTGCATCTGGACGTACGGGAGGAAACCGAGTGGCAGGCTGCGGTGGTCGAAGCGGTGTCGCGGTTCGGCGCGCTCAGTGTGCTGGTCAACAACGCCGGGATTGGCAGCAGCTCCTTTCAGATTCACGAGGAGCCGGTGGACCTGTGGGACCGCACGATGGACGTGAACCTGAAGGGGGTGTTCCTGGGGACACGCGCCGCGATACCGGCGATGCTCGATGCAGGCGGCGGATCCATCATCAACATATCGTCCCAGCTGGGCATCGTTGGCGTGTCGTACAGCGGGTCGGCGTACCAGACGTCCAAGGGCGGCGTGCGCATCTTCACCAAGGCGGCGGCGTTGCAGTACGCGGAGCGGGGCATCCGCGTCAACTCGGTGCATCCCGGGCCAATCGTGACGGAGATGACGCGGGCGGGGCGCAACGACCCGGACCAACTGGAGCTCATGCTGGCGCGCATCCCAATGGGCCGGTTTGGGGAACCCGAAGAGGTCGCCAGCGCGGCGCTCTATCTGGCGTCTGACGAATCGTCCTTCGTGACGGGGAGCGAAGTCGTGGTGGATGGCGGGTGGACGGCGCAGTAGTTCAGGGCCGCGATATTTCGGCGAAACGCTCCAGCTGATCAATCAACTGCTCCGGCGTGGCGGCGCGTGGTTCCACCACCAGGTAGTGCAGGCCGGACCGGGCGTAGGCGTCCAGGTCTTCGGCGATTTGCTCCGGGACGCCACGCAGCGGGGTGCGTCCCGCGCCGTCGAGGGTTACATCGGTGACCTCCAGGCCGGCGCGCAGGGAGACGGTGAAACCGTCCATACCGTTGCCGGCGGCGGCACGGAGTTCGGCTATGCGGGCCACCACGCGTGCCACGTCATCCGGCGACTGGCGAACTCCGTGCCAGCCGTCGGCCAGCCGGGCGGCGCGGCGCAGGGCCGGCGGGCTGGTGCCTCCGGTCCAGATGGGCGGATGGGGTCGGGTGGAAGGCGCAGGTTCCATGCGCAGGCCGGAAACGTTGTAGCGCGTGTCGCCCGGGAGGAAGGCCGCGCCCGTCCAAAAGGCGCGGAATATGGCGATGTGCTCATCGGTGACCGCGCCGCGGTCGGGGAAGTCGGCGTCCAACACGGCGAACTCTTCGGCCATCCAGCCCACTCCGGCGCCCACGATGAGGCGTCCTTTGGAGATCACGTCAAGCGTCCCCAGCATCTTGGCGTTGAGGACGGGATGACGGTAGGGCAGCACCAGGACGCTGAAGCCCAGCCTGATGCGTTGGGTTGTGGCGGCCAAGTAGGACAGGGTGACGACGGGCTCCAGGATGCGGTCGGCGGAGGTCAGGGGGAAACGGCCGTCGCTGCGATAGGGGTAGGCGGAACGCAGTCCATCAGGGACGACGATATGGTCGCTGAGGAAGACGCCGTCGTAGCCTAACGCCTCGGTACGCTGGGCTATCGTTGCCAGGGAATCGATGTGGGCCAGTGGGCCGACGTTGGGCAGGATAACGCCGTATCGCATGGTCACCGCCGGTTCGGTACAGGTCGCGCGGATGCCATTTTCGGTTGACACTCCGCCGAACCCGATGCTAGCATAATTCACCGCCGGCGCGGGGCCGACCGCCGCCGGCGCCAGAGGGCCGAGAGCCCTTAATCAAGGAGGACGCTGATGCCCGACCAGCCCGAAATTCACCGCGGTTTGATGAACGTTTATATGGACACCACGGAGTCCAGTTTCATCGACGGCGACATCGGAAAACTCCTTTATCGTGGCTACGACATCCACGACCTGGCCGAGAAGTCCACCTTTGAGGAAATCATCCACTTGGTGCTCTACGGTGAACTGCCGAACCGGGCGCAGTTGGCCGAGATGGACAGCTATCTGCGGGCCAATCGGCGCATACCTGACGAAATCATCACGGTGATCGACGCCGTGAAGAGCGCCCATCCCATGGACGTCTTGCAAACCGCTATGATCGGCCTCGCCGCCTTCGACGACGAATCCGAGGACAATTCCCGGGAGGCCAACGTCCGCAAGGCCTTGCGCCTCACCGCCCAGGCTCCGACCATCGTCACGGCCCACCACCGCATCCGCTCCGGACTGGAGCCGGTTGTGCCTAACCCCGACCTCAACCATGCCGGGAACTTCCTGTATATGCTGTTCGACGAAGTTCCCGACGACGAGACCGTCTCGTTGATGGACGTGGACTTCATTCTCCATGCCGAGCACGGCGTCAACGCCTCTTCCTTCGCGGCGCGGGTGTCGGCGTCCACCAACTCCACGCTGCACGCCGCCGTTTCGGGCGCGGTGGGCGCGCTGAAGGGGCCGGCGCACGGCGGCGCCGCCGAAGAAGTGATGAAGATGTCGATGGAAATCGGCAACCCCGAGAATGCCGCGGAGTACGCTCGCAATAAGTTGAACAACCGCGAGCGCATCATGGGGTTCGGGCACCGGGTGTACAAGGCCGAAGACCCCCGGGCTCGGCACCTGCGGGAACGCTCCCAGGCCCTGGGCGAAAAGCGCGGCGATCCCCGCTGGTTCCAGATCCTCACCCACCTGTCCGAGGACGTGATGGCTCCCTACCGCGACCGGGGCATCTACGTTAACGTGGACTTCTACGCGGGTTCGATCTACCACCTGCTGGGTATCGAGTCTGACTTGTTCATCCCCATCTTCGCGCTGGGGAGAATACCGGGCTGGTCCGCCCAGTGCATCGAGCAGTACGAGAACAACATCCTGCTGCGCCCGCGCCTGCACTACGTCGGCGTCATGGACCGGGAATACGTGCCCATCGAACAGCGGTAGAGGGCGACGGCATATCGATGCAACTTGTAGGGGCGAATGATCATTCGCCCCTACAAGTTTTGGGATCGGCAACAGCTCTGTGGTATTACAACGACAGTTGCTGTGGTAGGATTGTTGGCGAGTTAGCGCAGGCTTGGGGAGGTGGGGCAGAGCGATGGATGCGGCAGACCTTGAGCGGGTTTACGAGGCATTTCAGGACTTTCAGGCCTACTTTGCGCCAATCTTTGGGCGCAAGGAGTCGCGGGAGCACAGCCGTCATTACCTGCCGGGCCTGCTGGTGCAGTCCCAGGAGCGGCGCAACGCCGAAAACCTGGCGGAGACGGTTCCGGCATCGGCCCGAGCGCTGCCGCGATTTCTGACCGCATCCCCTGGGATGGTGAGGGTGTGATGGGTCGGCTGCGGGAGTATCTGGGTTCCAGACTGGAGGATCCGCCGGCGGTGTGGGTGTTGGACGGCAGCGACTTTCCCAAGCCGGGGGTGAAGTCGGTGGGAGTAATCAGAAGTACTGCGGAGCGTTGGGGAAGATCGCCAGCTGCCAGGCTGGGTTGTTGCTGGCCCACGTGGGTCCCAGGGGTCGGGCGTTGGTGGACCAGCGCCTGTAATCTGCCGCAATCCATCGGATGTGGAGCGTTGTGCGGCGGCGGGGGTGCCGGAAGCGTTACCGGAGCAGACGGAGCTGGCGCTGGAGATGCTGGAGCAAGCGCGGGCCCGTGGCTACCTCAAGGCGCAGTGGGTGGCTGGGGATTCCGCTGTCGGGATGTCGCCCACGCTGCGGGAGGGAATTTCGGCGGCGGGAATGCAGTATGCTGGACGTGCGGCCGGATCTGACGGTGTCCGTTGGAACCCACCTGGACCAACCCGCCCAATCAGGGCAACGGGCGTCCCCGCAAACCCAGGTTGCGGCGGGAGGAGCGGCAGACCATGGCCCAGCGCGGCGCGGCGTTGCCAGCAGTGTTTGGCGGGAGATAACCATCGGATGGGCCGCCAGGGGCCGCGCACCTACCGTTACAGCGCCCAGCGAGTGCGGGTAACGGGTGCGCGGCGAAGTTCTGGGCAATCTACCGCCAGAACCTGGACGGCGGCGAACCCCGCTACTACCGGTCCAACGCTCCCGAGGACACCCCCTTGGAAACCCTGGCCCATGTGGGCGGCTCCCGGTGGCGCATTGCAACCGAGTTCGAGACGGAGAAGAGCGACGTGGGATTGGATGAGTACGAGACCCGCACCCCGTATCAAGTACGGGGCAGGCTCTGGGCCGGAGTGGCACCATCACATCGCCATGTGCCTGCTGGCGGAAGCCTTCCTGCTGACCCGGCAGCAGGATTGGGGGGGAAAAGATGCCCCGGATCACGCGGCCCCAGGTGTACCGAGAGCGCGTGAGCTGCTGCCGCGGGAGCGGTTCGGGCCGCCGGA
Source organism: Dehalococcoidia bacterium (assembly GCA_965197635.1). Classification (GTDB taxonomy): domain Bacteria; phylum Chloroflexota; class Dehalococcoidia; order Lucifugimonadales; family UBA3495; genus Bin87. The sequence goes on along the minus strand of CBDANN010000004.1, from coordinate 4,862 downwards.
GTTGCTGCGATGGCTGGCAGACGTTCAACTGCGCAACGAACGGGCCAGACTCCCATGAGAAACGCCGCGCCGCCGGTCGCGCCACCACCAGTATCCCTCCCTAAACTGTCGTTGTAATACTAGGAATTGCAAGCTTGATGATGGGCGTTGTGGTGGCTTGTGCGAGCCAGTCAGCGGACCCTCCAACCCTCTCGCCAAGTAACATGCCCTCTGTGCTCCAAACGCGAACCCGGATACGGCTGATGTTTTCGCAGATTTCATGCGCGAATTAGAGGCTGGAGCAAGTTGTGAAGAACTTTTTGCGATTCGCAACTCGGCTGACCCTAAATCCCCTATAATAAGTAGGATGAATACCGAGTTAAGTTCAGTGGGTTGTCATTCAAGTTCCTCCATTCGACGCCCTGAGAAGCAGAACGTCGACTCGGGAGTAGCAAATGACAACAGTTTCACTGTCAACGAATATCGGATTTATCGCGATCTGATCGGCACACCTCTTTCTGTACCTGATGAAGTAGCTCTACGCAACACCAGCCAAAAATTTGGAATTACACCTCAAGAAACGCTTGCAACAGTGGACAAAGTTCAAAACATAATTGCACGGAATGGATGGTTTAGGAAGCCGGAAGCCGAAATAAGACATGCGTCTGACTGGCAGGGAGAGTTTCGTTAGCGCAGGTTGGCATGAGAATCGAGTCTTTGACATGCAGAAACAGAAGTATGCATTTCGTCCTGATTATGCGATACCTCCGGGATGGATCTTGGAAGAGGAGTTGGAGGTACGCGGCATCTCGCCGGACGAGTTTGCAAAGCAGTGTGGCTGTGCGCCGGAACTTATCCGAGGCATCATTACCGGGGGATCGGTGCTCGAACATGATATGGCAGTAAAGTTCGAGCAGCTGCTGGGCACTATGGCGTCAATCTGGGTGGGTATTGAGTCGAAATATCAAGCCCACCGGGCTCAAAAGAGCGAAGGTGCAGATGCACCGTCCGAGGCCGCATGACGAGGCGGGTCGGCAAGCTATGAAAAATGGCGGAGGGTTTGGAACCTTCCGCCAATGTTTTGATGGTGGACTGCCACGGATTAGCGGCCAGCAGCCTCGTCAGTGCTGCACCAGCCCTTCTTCCATCATGGCCGAGATGGCGCCGTCGAAGGCTTCAATCGTAAAGTCGATGTCATTTTCGGTGTGGGTGCCTGACAGGACGCCGCTGGTGCGGGACATCAGGTCCACGCCGCGCACTTGGAGAGCCTGCCGCAGCGCGCGCTGGATACCCACGGGCTGATCCTTCAGGCGGGATGCTTCCAGCCCCGCGATGCTGCGCTCGCCAAAGAAAAGGTGGAAGGTGGACGCCTCGCCGTACACGGTGGCGTTGACCTCGCGCCTATCCACCACCTCGCGCAGGCCTACCCGCAGCCGCTCGGCCATCAAGTCGGCCTGGGCGTTGTACTCGCCCGTGGCGACCAGACGCAGGGCGGCGTTGCCCGACGCGGCGGCGTAGGGGTTGGCGTTGAAGGTGCCGCCGTGCAGTACCCGCTCGTAGCGGTCGTGATGGCTGTCGCCGGTCTGGTGCATCACGGCCATGACTTCATCCCGGCCACCCACGGCGCCGCCCGGCAAACCGCCGGTTATGATCTTCGCCATGGTGCACAAGTCGGTGTCGATGCCCAGCCGTTCCTGCGCTCCGCCCGGCGCCCAGCGGAACCCGGTGATAACCTCGTCTAGTATCATCACCACGCCGTGCTCCCGGGTCAGCCGGCGCACGCCGTCCAGGAACCCATCGGGCAGCGGCACCGTGCCGTAGGACGCGCCCGACGCCTCGGTGATGACGCCGGCGATGTTGTCGTCGCCGTTCAGAGCGTTCTCCAGGGCCGCGAGGTCGGTGGGCAGCACGATGATCGAATCAAGCGTTCCCTGCGGGATGCCGGTGGATGCGGGAACGTCGAAGGGCGGCAAGTTGCCGGGCATTACGTAGTCGTGCCAGCCGTGATAGTGGGATTCCCAGCGGATGATTTTCTCCTTGCCGGTGTAAGCGCGGGCCACGCGCATCGCCAGCATGGTGGCTTCGGCGCCGGAACCCACAAATCGCACCTTGTCCACGCAGGGCATCAGCGTGCAGATCCGCTCGCCCCATTCCAGCATGGATTCGGTGGGCGCGCCGAAGTGCGAGCCATCGGTCAGCACTGCCGACAGCGCGGCCACCACCTCAGGGTGGGCGTGCCCGAGCAGCAGCGAGGCTGACCCCATGCCATAGTCAACGTACTCGTTGCCGTCAATGTCCCACTTGCGAGGACCACTCCCACGGGCGATGACCACCGGGAAAGGGTCGGACGTGTAGCCGTCGTGTCCGGGACTGCCAGAGGGGAACCGGGCCCGGTAGTTGGGCTGCAGCTCCCGCGAACGAGGGTTCATGCGAATGTACTGGTCCTGGATGGTTTCAGCCATGATGGTCGCTCCTTAGGGTGGGGATTAGCTGTCGGCTCGGTGACGAGCGTGTTGCGCTTCCAATTGTCGCAGGCGTTCCTCCGCTTCCCGGCGGGCGGCGGCTTCGGCATCACGTTGCGCAATGGCCTCATCACGCTGCGCGACAGCAGCGTCACGTTCGGCCTCCGCGGTCTCACGCAGTTCCCGCTCAAAATCGGCGGGGTCCGGTAATCTGGTAAGCCTGACGGGATTAGCGGGATTGAGTGTCATCGTTCTCCAGGTGTCCTCGAGACACGGCTAACCAAGTCCCGTTTGCCTGCCATGCAATTCCGCTTCCAGTTCCCGTATCCGCTCCTCGGCGGCGTCACGCTGAGTTTCGGCATTGCGACGCGCGGTAGATTCGCTGTTGCGCTGGGCGATAGCGGCAGCGGTTTGCGCTTTGGCCTCTGTCAAGTCCGGCAGGTATTGCCCGGTTGAAGGGTCCCAAAAGCGCAACTTCCCTTCGACCCAGCGCAATTCCAACCCAAGAACCGCACTATACCCCCGGATCACGCCTTCTCCCATCGGGGTGATCGTTATGGGTTGATACTCCCCGCTGTCCAGCAGGCGGTCGCCGGCCAACGCCGCGTCGTGGAACCTCCCGCCGGTGTGGTCGAAGCGCCAGTATTCTGCCACGCTGTAGCCAGCGTAGGTTTCCCGTTTTACCGTGTAATCCCGCCGTCCGGTTGATGCCGAGGCCACTTCGAGGACGAAATCCGGTGGTTTGCCGATCTCGCTGATGATGTATCCGTTCGACGCGACTATATCCGCCGGCAGCATGGGCATATCAAAGGCTACAATCAGATCCGGATATGGAGCTCGTCGAACGTCGCTGGCATCCTGGCACAGGTAGCAGTTGCCCATCACCACCACATTGCCCCGTGCGAAGTAATAATCTTCCAGAGTGTGATGGGCTCGCGAAATATCGGGCAGCTGCGTAGCCATGTCGGGAATTTGGGGCGGGTCGGGCAGTTCCGTAAGGCGGATGCCGGACCCGCTTGGCGTAGGCCGTTGGCCGATTTTGGCGGGGGTGGTCATCATGGGCCTCGCGGCGCGGCGGTTTATCGTGGCGTGCTATGAAGCCATCATAGCACAGCGGCACACCGCAGGTGATGATGCGCCGCGACGGGTTGGGCGCGCTAGCTCTCTATGCGCTTCCGTTCCGTCTCCGCTACCTGTCGAGCCCACGGCAGGATTGCGCTTTGAAACCACTCACCCGTCAGTTCAGCCCCCGCATTCCTTGATGGCATTGAGCACAGACCCTTCAATCCGCTCAGCGGCGGCCTTGTTGTCAACGCGGATCGTATGGACTGCCTCAAGTTCGTGAGGATTGCCCGTTTGGAGACTGCGCAGCCGGCTCTGCAACGAGCGGGTTATGCCAACTTTGCACTCACCGTCGCCGCCCTTTGCCTGTATGAAATAGACGACGTAAGGCTTCTCAGCAATCGGCTCAACTGACACCGGCTCCTTGTCAGGGGCGGTGGTGGCGCTATGGGCTTTTGCTTGTGCATCTTGCTCCCTCTTACGGGCAACTTCGTAATAAGCCCACCTGTTTTGCATCCAGTTTGCGTTATTTTCACTTGCCGCATATTCCGCCTGGAAATCCTCGGCAGTCATGTTGCACAGCCGATTCAGTAGTCGCAAACGTTCTGCCCTTCGCTGAGCTGCAGCCTCCGATACCCCGCCACCTCCGTAAGCTGCGCCATGGGCTGCTCTGCGTGCGGCCTCTTTGTCATACTGTTCGTCAGCATAGTCGCCAGATGCTATTGGAGTGGGACCTTTGGCGCTTGGGTGGGCTCTCCCTCGCGTCGTTGGTTGATCGAGAACGCTCCGACTACGGTTCCCCATCGGCCTGGCATTGTGCGTCAATGCGGCGGGTTTCGGAGTGTGAAATGGTTGAACTCCGAACCAGTGGTTCGGCGCTAATGATATAGCCACGAACACTACTGTGCTCACGATCCAAAAAATAGTCATGCCCACCCACACATTCCCTGCTACACATGACCCGATACCCAGCAACATGATGAGCGATGTGGCGATTATTTGAATCTTGACTCGCTTGCCCATGGTCGCCTCATCCTCAACTGTGGACTTGCGACCTTTGAACCAGCGATCGGGTAGGAATAACAGGGACACATAAACCGCCGGTATCCCCATCCAAAACAGGATCAAACCCAATCCAATCATGCCCGCGCTACCGGACACGCAAGATGCCGTGCTCCACACGATCAAGGCAAATGCGGCCAAGAAGAACAAGATAGTTTTGAAGACTGATGAAACCAATTCGGCATCGTCTTTTGGTGTCGATGGGCCGTGGCCCGATCCTGTACGAGTCGCTGAACGCCAAGCGGCGTTCAGCGCTTTGTAAGCCAGAAATCGCCCTATCATGTCCTTTTCGATTCC
>CBDANN010000003.1:0-21513 GCA_965197635.1 Dehalococcoidia bacterium | reverse complement strand
AACGACCAATGGGTCATCCAGCCCCAGTTGCGCCCGAATACGTTCCCGTACCGCGTCGTTCTGGTGCTGACCCAGCCAGACCTGCACCGGGTCCCCCGGCCCCAACCGGAGCAGCGTGAACGTGATGAAGGTAACGATGATGAGCAGGAACGGCAGCCAGATCAGCCGGCGCACTGCATAAGTTCCCATCTATAACCGTCCGTTCTCCGTTGTGTAGGGGCGACGCATGCGTCGCCCCTACACCGGCATTGCCGCAAATTCTACTGGTTGAAGTAGATGTAGCGGTACTTGGGAATGCTCATCTGGAGCAGGAAGTAGTCGGAAACTTCCGGCTTGATGAGCGCGTAGCCTTCGCCGCTGAACCACGTCCATACCCAGGGGGCGTCGTCCAGGATCATTTGTTCAACCTGGTTGTAGATTTGGAAGCGTCGCTCGCGGTCGCGTTCTATCCTGGCTTCTTCCAGCAGCCGGTCAACCTCTGGATTACCGTATTTAGTGTGGTTGGCGCCGCTCTCGGAATGGAACAGCAGGTCGAGGAAGTTCTCAGGGTCGGGATAATCTGCTATCCAGCCCAGGGAAAACATTTGGTACTTTTCATCTTCCACGTCCTGCAGGAAGGTGGCCCATTCGGTCTGCTGGATGTCAACCTCGATTCCCAGTTCCTGGCGCCACCGCTCCAGGATGACTTCCAGGTAAGTGGGTATGGCGGCCCCGAAACTGCCGGAAATGGTCAGCGTGATGCGGGGGAAGTCTCCGGATGCCAGGGCGTCGGCGTACGTGGAACTCTGCATGAGTTCCCGCGCCAGGTCGGGGTTGAACTGATAGCTCCGCAGGTTATGCGTGTATGACGGGAAGCCGGGAGGGATGACACCCGTGGCCGGCGACACCCGGCCGTCCAGCACGTTGTCGGCGATGCTCTGCAGGTCGATGGCATAGTTGAGGGCCTGGCGAACCTTGGGGTCTTCAAAGGGCGGCTCCGCCACGTTGAGACCGATGTAGAAAACGTCGAAGTCCTGGGGCGACCGGTGCAATTGCGGATTGAGCGGATCGCTGGGTTCCAGTAGCCGGGGCAGGTCGTCGAGGCCCACGCCGGTGAGGTGGATCTCGTCGTTTTCGTACATGATCATCGCCGAGCCGCCGCTCAGTATCATCTGGATACTTTCCAGGTGGGGCGGGCCGAGATGGTAGTTTTCGTTCCGTTCCAGAACGATCAACTCACCGACGTCATAAGTTTCCAACTTGAACGGGCCGGTGCCATTGGGCTGTTCCAACCAGTCTTCGTTATTCTCAACCTGCTCCTGGTCAATCACGAACGCGGTGGGATAAGTGAGCTTGGCCAGGAAGTAGGACTTGGGAGCATCGATCGCAATCTCAACAGTCTGGTCGTCGATGACGCGAACCCCGCTCACCTCACTGGCGTTGCCCTCGAGTTTGTCAACCACCCCAACGATGTCGCCCAAGTAGTCCTGAACCCGGCCGGACAAGGTCTCTGGATCAGAGGCGCGCTCAATGGACCATTTCACGTCATGAGCGGTTACGGGTTTGCCATTGTGGAACTTAGCGTTTTCCCGCAGGACGAAGGTATAGAGCATCCCGTCGTCGCTGACCGAGCAGCTCTCGGCCAAATCCAGCACCGGCTGGTAGCCTAGGCTCAAAGTTACCAGGCCGCTGAACACCTCGTTGATTATCACGCTGGAAGTCACGTCGCCCGCCAGGTGAGGATCCAACGTGGGAGGGTCGGCGAAAAGCCGGACCAGCGTGCCGCCCTGGGGTGGTCGGTTCTCAAACGTAAGGTCGGCGGAGGGAGCGCAACTGTCGCCGGGGGTCATTGCGGACATGGACGCAACCGTGGGTACGGGGAGAGCCGCGCCGGCCGGCGGTTGGTTGGGCGCCGACGTGGTGGCTTCCGGCCCTGCCGCAGCCGCGGAGGCGGGAGCAGTCGTGGGGGCTTCGGCGGCAGGCGGAGCCGCGGTCGCCGCCGTGGTCTGCGCTGTCGGTTCTTCGCTGCCGCCGCAGGCCACCAACGCGACGGCAGCGAACAGTGCTGCTAACATCACGAGAATGTTGAGAGATTTGCGGTTCATAACTCCTCCGAATCAGTACTCAGGATGCAACACAATACGAGATGCTGACCGGAATCAGTTTTCCAGGATTGAAATTACGGATTCAAAACAGCAACGCTCGCAAGGATTGTATCCAATCGCTCGTAGGCGTTCAATTACGCGTGGTCCGGTGTATTGTCCGTTTTGATAAGATATGCTAACCTTCAATCGTGTATTCGGTGCATCCTGCCGGAACATTACACGGCGAGCATAGCCAAGTGGCCTAAGGCGCCTGTCTGTGGCACAGGAGATCACGGGTTCGAATCCCGTTGCTCGCCCCACTGCCCACGGCTATATCTTCACGGGAACTGCGCCTGTAGCTCAATGGATAGAGCACTGGGCTTCGGACCCAGGGGTTGCGGGTTCGAGTCCTGCCAGGCGCGCCACAGCAAAAGGAGCCGACGGTTGGCATCGTCCCAACCGTCGGCCTTTTCGTTGTCGCCAACCGCGAGCTAACCGGGGCGTTTGCCCATGGTGATGGGCAGCGCAATTTCAGCGCCGTCCCGCAGCACGGTGAATTCCACGGCGTCGCCCGGTTGAGTATGCTCGACGACGTAGGCAATTACGTCATCCATTCCCCGGATGTCGGTTCCGTTGATCGCGATGATGATGTCGCCACCGATGGGCAACTCCGCGCCGTTTATCACGGTCAGTTCATCGGATGCCTCCATTCTGCCACGGCTCGCGGCGGTATCGGTGCCCACCGCGATCACCAGAGCGCCCCTGGTATGGGCCGGCAAGTCCATGGCAAGGGCGATGTCCGGCCTGACGGTGGTGCCCCGTATGCCGATGTACGGGTATTCATAGTGACCGTCAGCAATCAACGCCGGGATTACCAGCTTGGCAAGGTTGATGGGAATGGCCAGGCCCACGCCGGAGAAGGCTCCGGTTTCGCTGATGATCTGCGTGTTGATGCCGATCACCTCGCCGTCGCGGTTCAACAGGGGGCCGCCCGAATTTCCCGGGTTGGTGGCGGCATCGTGTTGAACGACGCGCGGAACCGAAAAGCTGCTGTCCGTCGGGTTGATGGTGCGCCCAACCGCGCTGATGATGCCCGAGGTCATGGAAAATCCGCGCGAGAAGGGGTCTCCGATGGCAACCGCCAACTGGCCGGGCAGTATGTCGTCGCTGTCTCCGACGGCCAGGGGTGGCGGATGCACCGAGTCGTCCATGATCCTGATTACCGCCAGGTCGGAATCGGGGTCATCGCCAACCAACTCGGCGTCGGTCTGCACCCCGTCCCTCAGCATGACGACGATGCGCTCAGCGCCTTCAACGACGTGTCGATTGGTGACGATGTGGCCCTCATCGTCCCAAACGAAGCCGGAACCGGCGGCACGCGAAAAGAAGTCGTTGGGCATACCCGGGGGCATACTTCCCCCCACAACGATTGTTTTGAGCACCCGCAACCCGACTACGGAAAGTACCGCTTCGTCATAGAGTTCGCTCATTACCGCGTCATGGGCGGCCACGATTTGGCTCGCCGTCAGGTTACCAATCCCTGCCGCTGGCTCGGTTGGAGCCGCGGCGACGTTTGGGTTGGTCGCCTCCGGCACGGTAGGCGCAGTTGTTACTTTCAGCTCGGTTTCCTGAGCCGCGGTGTTGACCGCCGGTGGCGGCGTGAGCTCCACCAGAGCCGGTTCCGCGGCGCTCGGTTGACCGCAGGCGATGGCTACTGCCAAACCCATGATGCCCAGGCTGATCGTAATGGTTCTGAGCAATCCCCGATTTCCGTTGTCGGACATGTTGATTCCCGTCCATCCAAACTTGGTGGCCGGTATCGCAGCCACCCGACCGGCCATTTGGTGCCCCGTTCAGCATTATACGGGGGAAGTGAGGCAACCGGATTTCAGCGGCACGCTTGCCACCCCGATGCTATACTAACGCCGGCGGCGGCCTGCCGCTATACTGCAATTGCACTGCCAACCTGAACGTACCAACACCGAACCGAAAGGAGAGAAGTGATGCTGTACGAACTGCGCATTTACGACGCCGTCGCCGGTCGCCTGCCTGACATCAGCGGCCGTTTCGCCAACCACACCTGCACCCTGTTCCGCAAACACGGCGTGAAGTATCTGGGTTTCTGGACCGACGAAATCGGCCAGAGCAACCGCCTCACCTACATCAACGTATTCGACAGCATGGCCGACCGGGAGAGCCGCTGGGCCAAGTTCGGCACCGACCCCGACTGGCTGGAAGTCCGCAAGCAGACCGAGGCCAACGGGCCGCTGGTGGACGCGGTGACCAACCGTTTCCTGCGCCTTACCCCCTACTCCCCCGAACCCAAAGTCACCACCGCCGTGCAGGAACTTCGCATCTACGAAGCGGTGCCCGGCCGCCTGCCCGACGTCCATAACCGCTTCGCCAACCACACCATCGGCCTGTTCGAGAAGCACGGCATCGAGAACATCGGTTACTGGTCAGAAGACGTGGGCGTCAACAACGTGCTGGTCTATATGCTGGGCTACCCCAGCCTGGCCGACCGGGAAAAGAGCTGGCGCTCCTTCCAGGCCGACCCGGACTGGAACACCGCCCGCGCCGCCAGCGAGGAAAACGGCCCACTAGTCCGCAAATCCCGCCACACCATCATGCGCCCCACTGACTACGCTTTCACCAGCGATTAGTCCAACAGCCTGCGACACCGGCAGGTAGGGGCGCCCCTTGTGGGTGCCCCTACTTTTCGCTGTCACGTGTTGCTAAATCCAACCAACGCTGCTGACGGTGGTAAAATAACCACGCAAATCGAGGCTGCCGCAGCAGGCCGGAGGGCAGGACAAAATGTCAACTAGCAAGCAGGAATGGCAGGACTCCACACTTTCGCGGGTTACGCAGCGGTTCCCGGAGCGACGGGAAGCGTTTCAAACCGACTCCGGCCTGGGTCTGGATGCCGTCTATACCCCGGAGGACGACGGCGCGGTCGGAGGCGATTACCACGATGCCATCGGCTACCCCGGCGAGTTTCCGTACACCCGTGGCGTGCAGCCTAATATGTACCGGGGGCGGATCTGGACGATGCGGCAATACGCCGGCTACGCCACCGCCGCGGCGACCAACGAACGCTACCGCTACCTGCTGGAAAACGGGCAAACCGGCCTGTCGGTAGCCTTCGACCTGCCGACGCAGATCGGTTACGACAGCGACCACCCGCTGGCGGAAGGCGAGGTGGGCAAGGTGGGCGTGCCGATTTGCTCCCTGGCCGACATGGAGACACTGTTTGAGGGCATCCCGCTGGACCGGGTGAGCACCTCTATGACCATCAACGCCACGGCGGCGGTGCTGCTGTGCCTGTATATCGCCGCCGGCAAGAAACAGGGCGTGTCTCCGGATCAGTTGAGCGGTACGCTGCAGAACGACATCCTGAAAGAGTACATCGCTCGCGGAACCTACGCTTACCCGCCGCGCCCGTCCATGCGGCTGGTGGTGGACGTGTTCAAGTACTGCGCCGAAAACGTGCCCCGCTGGAACACCATCAGTATCAGCGGCTACCACATGCGAGAAGCCGGATCCACCGCCACCCAGGAACTCGCGTTCACCTTCGCCAACGCCATCGCCTACGTCCAGGCCGCCGTGGACGCCGGACTACCGGTGGACGATTTCGCGCCCCGCCTGTCCTTCTTCTTTGTGGCGCAGAACAACCTCTTTGAGGAGGTCGCCAAGTTCCGCGCCGCGCGGCGCCTGTGGGCCAAGATCATGCGCGACCGTTTCGAGGCCAAAGACCCCAGATCGATGATGCTGCGGTTCCACACGCAGACGGCCGGCGTCACCCTGACGGCTCAGCAGCCCGACAACAACGTGATTCGCAGCACCGTGCAGGCCCTGGCTGCTGTGTTGGGGGGCACTCAGTCCCTGCACGTCAACTCGCGGGACGAAGCCCTGAGTCTCCCCACCGAGGAATCGGCGCAACTATCGTTGCGGACGCAGCAGATCCTGGCCCACGAGAGCGGAGCCGGCGACGTGGTGGACCCCCTGGGGGGTTCCTGGTACGTGGAGAACTTGACCGACCGCCTGGAAGCCGGCGCTTTGGAATACATTGAGCAGATCGGCCGGATGGGCGGCGCGGTGGCCGCCATCGAGGACGGCTTCCAGGTCCGCGAGATCGGCGACGCCGCCTTCCGGCACCAGCGCGAGGTTGACGAAAACCAGCGCGTCGTGGTTGGTGTCAACCAGTACGTTACCGAATCGCCGCCCAACGCGGATCTGCTGCGCGTGGACGCGGCGGCGGCCGCCGAACAGGTGGAGCGGCTGAAGACCCTGCGGCGCGACCGGGACAACATGGCAGTGCAAATCAGCCTGGCCCGCCTGGCCGACGCGGCCCGCTCCCCGGAAGCCAACACCATCCCGTTGATGATGGATTGCGTTGAAAAGTACGCCACCCTGGGCGAGATTTGCGAGGTGCTCCGCCAAGTCTTCGGCGAATACGAGCCGGCTGCGGGGCTATGATAAACTGCAAGCTGGATTACGGAGGGCAGACCAGATGGGCATTACCCGCATAACCGTGAAGATCAGGAACCCGGCGGAACCTGATCGCGTCTGGGAAGGCCCCTTCCTGGTGGATACCGGGGAGATCGACTGTCTCGTACCCAGGCAGCACCTGGAAGGCATTGGGCTTGCTCCCAAAGGGAACCGTACCTACACCCTGGCCGACGGCAGTGAGATCAGGATGGACGTTACTACCGGCGACATTGAGTTCATGGACGAAATCGTCGGCGGTACCATCGTATATGGCGCAGCGAACGTCGAACCCTTGCTAGGGGTCACGGCCATGGAATCGGCCGGCGTAGAAGTGGATCCCCACAACCAGACCCTGATTAAGCTTTCTTCGATCCATCTCCGGGGATTCAGACCCTGATGATTGACTAACGACTCCGAGTTCAATTGACAAATTCGCGCGGAGGAACGCCGTGACCGACCTGATGCTTACCGAAGACGAAAAGATGCTGCAAAACCTGGTCCGGGATTTTGCGGAACGGGAGGTGATGCCCCGCTCTGCCGAGCTGGACGAGAAGGCCGAGTTTTCCCACGAGAACTGGCGCGGCATGGCCCAACTGGGACTTACCGGCATCGGCGTTGACCCGGCCTATGGCGGCAGCGGAGGCGGGTTCCGGCAGTCGTCCATTGCCATTGAGGAGATGGCGCGGGCGGACGTTGCGGCCAGCGTGACCCTGGCGGCGCACCTGGGCCTGGGCTTGGAAACCATCGCCCGCTTCGGCAACGAGGAGCAGAAGCAGCAGTACGTCCCTTCGCTAGCTTCGGGCAGAGGCATAGCCGCCTGGGCGCTCACCGAGCCGGGCAGCGGTTCCGATGCGGCGGCCATGGCGACGACGGCAACACGGCGCAACGGTTCGTGGGTGCTCAACGGCTCCAAGCAGTTCATCACCAACGCCGACGTTGCCGAAACGTTGGTGGTGTTCGCCAACCAGGACCGTTCCATCGGCTACCGGGGCGTGTGCGCGTTTATCGTGCCGGCCGGCACCAGGGGAATGCAGATCAATCCCCAGCACAACAAGATGGGCATCCGCGCGTCCAGCACGTGCGAAATAGTGTTTGAGGACGCGGAGATCCCGGTGGAAAACATCCTCGGCGAGGAGGGCATGGGGTTCCGCTACGCCATGGACATCCTGGACTCCAGCCGCATCTCCATCGCGGCCCAGTGCGTGGGCATCGGGCAGGCGGCGCTGGAAGAGGCGGTGCGCTACGCCCAGCTGCGCGAGACCTTCGGGCGCCCGCTGGCCCGCCACCAGGCCATCCAGTTTAAGCTGGCCGACATCGCTACCGGCGTTCACTCAGCCCGCGTCGCCACCATGCACGCCGCCACGCTGCGAGACCAAGGACTACCCTTTATCAACGAGGCGTCCATGGCGAAGTTGCTGGCGTCGGAAAATTGCAACAAGGCTGCCTACGAGGCGATGCAGATACACGGCGGCATCGGCGTGTTCAAGGAATCGCGCATCGAGCGCATCTTCCGCGACGCCCGCGTCACGACGATCTACGAAGGCACGTCGGAAGTGCAGCGCATGATCATCGCGCGGCAGGTGCTGGCCCAATACCCGGTGTAGTCCTCATGCTTTACCGCGAGAAGTCGTCAGAATCGTGATTTACCCGGCTTCAGGGGCTCTGTTGAAATTTATATGATGGCCTTTAACGGCACTAACGATGCCCACGGGTCTTCCAAAAGCTGGCCGGACATCGCCACGCACCCAGCCCGTCGTCATAATGAATGGAACCCAATCGCGGCACCATATTCAAGGGGCAGAAACAATGAGCAACGTGCATACATTCCTGAACCGCGCCGCGGAGAATTGGAAAGGGGGAGACAGTGACCGTACCTTGTTTTGGTTTGAGGCCGCAAAGTCACACCCCGATGCAAACACGGCCCAAGAACGAATTCTGAATGCGGAACATTTTTTGGCCGTTTCCCTGTGCAACTGTCGCGATGTAGGGGGTCTATATTACGATGCGTGCGCAGGGCATTACCCCGACTGTCCCGCGATACAGGAGGGAGTCCTATCCGAATGGGACCGAATATTGATGATGGATTGGGGCGCTTGGGACCTTTGGGCTTGGCGGAACGAGGTCTTTGCCATCCATCGCCTTCTCCTTGACACGGCCACCAAATTTAGCACCACGAAGAACGTTGTCGATACTTGGCCTGCGTTCAAGAAGGTGGAATGCCAGTGTATTGAATCTGCTTCTCGCCACAAAACTATCAGTGAAGTCTGCGAGACCGATGAGCCGACCTATACTGTGGATGCCTGTCGTTTGGCACTCCGGAATACAGCCCGGGCATTGATACTCATCTTGGGGGACTTGCCTGGCCTGATAAATGCACAATACATTGCGCAGGCAGCACGTTGGTCAGAAGAGGCTTTGGCAATCGCCGACGGACTTGTGGCGCAGGTTCCCGGTTGGGTCTGGGACATCGGGCGTGAATAAAGATATGGGAGAAGGCATCATTTACATTTCAGCGGGACCCTTCAGGATTTAGGGGATTACAGCGCAGCGGCAGATGTATTTGCTGGCATGAAAGCCGCTGTTAACTTCCACAATCCAATCCAGTAAATCCTCAAATCCAGAAAATCTTGATTCTGACGATTCCACGAAAGTGAGTGTGGGTGATGATCTAACCCGCCGATAACCGTGAGGGAGACGCAACAACGATGACCGAAATTTGCGCCGTTAACTACATCGACCACGTGGGCGTGGCAGTAAACGACATTCGGGCTGCGCTGGACTTCTTCAGCGCCAATTTCGGTTCGCCTGACGCGGAAGTGGTGGAACTGGACGACCAGGGCGTGCGCGCGTGCCTCATTGAAATCGGTCAAACCCGCCTGGAGTTGCTGGAACCGACCTCTCCGGAAAGCGCCGTGGGCCGCTTCATCGAGCGGCGCGGCGAGGGCCTGCATCACCTCGCGCTAAACGTGGACGACATCGGCGGCAAGCTTAAAATCTTGTCGGCCAACGGACTCTCACTCATCGACAACGAACCGCGGCATGGGCTGTCCGGAACCATCGCTTTCGTGCATCCCCGGTCGGTGTTCGGCGTATTGACCGAACTGGTGCAGAACTAACCTACCGAATGAGTAGTCGGCGAGGCGATATGCCGGCCCACATCGTGTACGGCGATACCTTCCTGGTGGCGGAGGAAGTCCGCCGCGTCAAGGAAGAGTTGGGCGCCGCCGATCTCATGGACTCCAACCTCCATCGGGTGACGGCGGCTCAGGCGCGGCCCGAGGAAGTGCTGGCGATGTGCTACTCCCTACCGTTCCTGGACACGATGCGGGTGGTTGAACTGGAAGGTGCGCTGGCGACACAGGAGAGCGCGGGGGGCGGCGCACGGCCAGGGGGCCGACGGCAGCGGACATCGTCCGGCGTGTGGAGCCAATTGGCGGAGGCGATCCCATTGCTGCCGGACACCACGCTGCTGATCCTGATCGACGGCGACGTGTCCCAGGGAAACTCGCTGCTGCGGACCCTGGCCGAGCACTGCACCGTGCATCGGCAGGCTACCCCCACTGGCACGGCGTTGAACCAATGGATCAAGGGGCGAGCCGAGGACAAGGGATCTTCCATAACGCCACCGGCGATCCAAGCCATCGCGGAGATGGTGGGCGGCGACCTGTGGACGATTGACCGCGAGCTGGAAAAACTGTCGCTGTACGCCGCCGGACGGAACATCAACGACACCGACGTGCGCGCGCTGGTGCCCTACGCCCAGGAGGCCAACATCTTCGCCGCGGTGGATGCGATGGTGGACGGACAGCCGGGCCAGGCGCTGCGCCTGCTGATGCAATTGATGCAGGACGGGCACGAACCGCTGTACATCATCGCGATGATTGAGCGTCAACTCAGGCTCCTCGCCCTGGCCCGCGACCTTACCGACCGTGGCGTGAGCCAACCCGAGTTGGGGCGGCGCATGGGAACCAATTCAGATTTTGTGGTACGGAAGACCCTGGGTCAGGCCCGGCGTATGTCGCCGCTGGACATATCGCGCAAGTACCAACGTGTATTGGAAAGCGACCTGGCGATCAAGCAGGGGAAGTTGGAGCCGGCGGTGTCCCTGCAGTTGCTTGCGGCGGACCTGGCGACCGGCGGGTAGTACAGGGCAATCGCATATGGGCAGTTTAATGCCCGTCATTCCTGCGAAAGCAGGAATCTAGTGACCGAATTCGTTAATTACGTTTCCAATTCGTTCATGTTGTGATCTTATGGACTCCGGCTTTCGCCGGAGTGACGGGGTTGTAATTTCAAATGCGATTGCCCTGGCAGGTAGAAGAACCGCCGCCACCGATCAGTCGGGTTCAGAGTAAGATACAGGGTTGTAGCAGGCAGCCCAGTGGCGGTCGGTGAGTTCGGACAGGCTGGGGGTTGGTTCCACGCGGCAGCGGGATAGCGCCTTGGGGCAGCGGGGGGCGAAGGGGCACTGTTCGGACACGTTAATCAGGTCGGGAGGCGCGCCGCGAAGGGCCTGGAGCCGACGACCGGCGGCGTCGAGCCGAGGCAAGGTTTGCAGCAGGGACCAAGTGTAGGGGTGGCGAGGCTGCTGGAAAATGGGCAGCAGGTCGGCGCTCTCCACCAGGTGTCCGGCATACATGACCCCGACGCGGCGGGCCATGTTGGCGACCACGCCCATGTCATGGGTGATGAGCAATATGGCGGACTTGGAATCGCGGCTGAGTTCCTTGAGCCGTTCCAATATCTCGGCCTGGAGGGTAACATCAACGCTGGAGGTAACCTCGTCGGCAATGAGCAGGCGGGGGCGCATCACCAATGCCATCGCCAGCATGACCCGCTGGCACTGTCCGCCGCTGAGGGTGAAGGGATACGTGCCCATCATGCGGTGTGGATCGGGTACGCCGAGCTCGCGCAGCATTTCCTGGCATACCCCGCCGGCGGCCCGACGGTTCAGCTGTGAGTGGGTGATGATGACTTCGGTGAGCTGTTGACCGATGGTTTGCACGGGGTTGAGGGCGGACTGGGCATCCTGGAACACGAGGGACATGGCCTTGCCGCGCAGCTGGCGCAAGTGTTCCTCGGGAGCGGAAACGAGGTCAACCCCGTCGAAAAGGATCCGCCCGCCGGTGATTGCTCCGTTGTCGGGCAGCAGGCCCATCACCGACAGGGCCAACGCGCTCTTGCCAGCTCCGCTCTCGCCGACGATGCAGAACACCTCTTCCTCATCCTGGGAAAAGGAGACGCCGTTGACCGCGTGGACAACGCCGTTGGGCACGCGAAACTCAACGCGCAAATCTTCGACTTGCAAGACCGGTGGCATACCTGAGTATGGGTAACTTCGTTACTCTACGGGTGGTTTTACAGGGACGGAGGCGATTTTGCTACTGAAGAAATCTGGGATTCCCGCGTTGTGCGTGAATGACGGCAGCTTGAACGGCTAACAAACTGAGGGCACGGGTTGCCGTGGAATGGCGGTCAGATCGACGGGCTGCATCCGGCCGGCCTTGAGTTCAGTGACCAGGTCATCCAAAGAGGCGATGCGGCGGCGAAAGAAGGTTGCGGCGGTCCCCATTTGGTGCAGGTAATGAGTGTCACTGCCGCCGGTGCCGGGCAGGGCAAGATGCCGTCGGAGGTCTTCGGCGAAACAGTTTTCGACCTCAGCGCCCCGTCCGTTGCGGGACTCGACGGCGTCAAACAGGCGGAGCATCGGGTCGGCGACGGCGCGTTGCAGCATTTCAGCTCGGGCATCCGGGTCCCGTCCAGGATCGGCCAGAAAGCGGCGACGGTAGGGATGGGCAGCTACAAGGACTGCCCCCAGACTGTCAGCCTCGGCGCGCAGGAAGGACGGCTTGTGCATCCCGAAGCGGTAGCGATGGAGGCCGAAGACCAACACATGGCCGGCATCGGTGTTGATCTCGGCGCCGGGGAGAACCAGGATGCCGTGGCGGCGGGTCAAGTCGGTTGCGTTGTCCAGCGGCCAGAAATCGTCGTGTTCGGTGATGCAAACGCCGTCCAGGCCGGCAACGCGCGCCGCATCCACCAGTTCGTCGGCGGAGACGAAACTATCGTCGGACTTGGGATAGGTGTGGGTATGGAGGTCGATGAGCAAGGCGGTATCCGGGGCGCGGAGCGACCATCATGATACCACCGAACGCTCATCCTGGCCCCTTCCGCCAGCGGAGGCGGAAATCTGGACGCGGCTCAAAGGCTGAAACTGCCGACCACACGCCACTGCAAATCAGGAGCCCAACGCCCGCCCGACCAGTCATCCCCGGCAGCGGCGGACTCGAAGCGGGTGAGCGTCAAACGCCAGGCGCGGGTGATTTGGGATACTTTCAGCTCATCGGAGACGGAGCGGGCAAATTCCAAGGCACTGTCGAACACTGAATCAGGTAGGTTGGCGTGGGACAGCAAGGGCATTTGCGGCGGGAAATCAGGGCTGAATACCCGCCTTGGGCCGCCCGCGGGTGGGTTGCGCTCCAGCAGGTCGGCAACCATCGATTGCAAGCGATAGAGAGACTCGTTGACCACTTCGGGGGAGAAGTCCAGCCAAATATTTCCGTCGGATTCCGTGGAGCGGGTGGTGGTAATGCCCCGGTTGAACATGGGGAACTTGGGGGATACCCGGCGGTACCGCTCGGCCAGTCGCTCCACTTCGCCGGCCAACTGGTTTTCGGCGTCCGGATCGTCGGCCCCCGAGAAAGGGAAATAGTCCGACATGGGCAAGTGCAGCATATGCATTTCCGCAGCCCAGCAGGCGAATTGGCCGCAGATCAGCTGACGAGCCCGGTAGGCCCGGGCCGTGAAGTCCGGGTCGGTAAGCAGGCTTATGCCGTAGCGAACCGACATCAGCCCGGTTCCCAAATATATCGGTGAAGATGTCCAAGCCGGCTAAATGAACGTTTTTGCATCTTGTGGCGCATTATTTCCGTTGTGCTGACTACTTCAACGACAACAATTTTGCGTTGGAGTACCTCTCAATTAGTGTTATTTCTGTGGCCGCTCACGCCCTATCGTCATTTTCCCATTCGTCCAGGATGCTTTGCACTTCCGGATTGTTCTCGGCAACACGTTGCAGACGCTCACGGATTTCCCGACGTTCTTCGACGCGACCCTCTACACGACCTTCAGCCCGGCCTTCGACCCGGCCCTTGGCGAGGGCTTCGGCGCGGTCTTTCGCCCGCATTCGTTTCACCCATCTTTCGGCTGCTTTGGTTGCTCCTAGCATCAAATCAACTCCTGCCGGCGGCCCAAACGAAATGAAGCCAGCCAGTGCCAGATACCCAGCTGTACGCGGCGGCAACTCCCGTACCATGAGCCGCACGGTCGGCCAATCAATCGGTTTGGGTCTCCGGTCGATCTCATCCCAAATACCATACCCGATGACGAAAACGCTGAGCGCCAGGAATAATGCCCCGCCGATCCATTTCCAACGCGACCAGGCATACCAGGGCTCCCGTTCCGGTTCATCTGGATTTTCCCAATAGTCTTCGCGTTCCGGCTCTTCAGGCATGGCGCGTGACCCGGCCCTCGGGTTTCATGCGGAAACCCGGGTCTAATGCCCGGCGTTCAAAGCCTCCTGCCGGCTGCGTGCGATGGCCTGCGTGAGGCGGTCGATGACGATGGCCAGGAACACGATGGCGACGCCGGCGATGGCCCCGTTGCCCGACTCGTTCTTTTGCAACGCCCGCAGCACGTTGTCGCCCAGACCTCCGGCGGCGACCATGCTGGCGATTGTGACCATCGCCAGGGCCATCATGGTGGTTTGGTTGATGCCGGCCATGATGGTGGGTAACGCCATAGGTATCTGAACCTTGGTCAGAATCTGTAGAGGCGATGCCCCGAAGGAACGCGCCGCCTCGACGGTTTCCGGCGAAACCTGCCTTATCCCCAGGTTGGTCAGGCGGATTACCGGCGGAACCGCGTAGATGATCGTGGCAAATATTCCGGCCGGTTTGCCCAGGCCGAAGAATAGAATGCCGGGCAACAGGTACACAAAACTGGGCATGGTCTGCATACCGTCCAGTATGGGGCGCATCAGGTTGTCAACGCGTTGGTTGCGCGCTCCCAACACCCCGAGCGGCAGTCCGATGGCTATCGATAGGACCACTGCCACCACCATCAGCGCGACGGTGTCCACGGTGTTTTCCCAAAGGCCCATGAACCCGATGTAAAGGAGCGCCAGGCCCGTGAACGTCAGCAAGGCCCAACCGCCCACCGCGAACGACGCCAACGCCAGGCCGATGATAACCGCCGGCCACGGTATCCACGTCAGCACCTTTTCGATGTACACCAACGCGTAGGTAACCCCGGTACTCAGCCCGTCGAAGAACCAACTGCCGTTGGTGGTCAGCCATTTCACGCCGTCGTCGATGGCGCCGCCGGTGACGTCGCGCAACGACTTCTTCAGCGTGATGGTAGCGCCGTTGGAGGTCGCCACCTCGGAGGTTGAGACGGTGGTAGGAAACTCCATGCCCGGTCCCCAAATCGCCAGGCTCACCACCAAAACTACAATGACCAGAAGCGCGCCGGCCCCCCACTGGTACATTGGCGGCAGCGCAGCCAGCGTCAGACGCGGAGCTGTGGCAGTTTGCAGCGTTTCCTCGACGGTCGTTGAGGATGCTCGCGATTCGGTATCATCTCTGGTAATCGCTGCCATATTAGCCTCCGTTACGGCTCGGGTTCTTTCGGACCGGGAGGTGAAGCAGGTTCAGGCAAAGTCGAAGAGGTCAGGGGGTCGTTGACGCCTATTCAGCCAACGCGGCATTTGCCGCGGCATTTGCCTCGTAGTCGGGGTCCGTGGTGGACGTTTCCGCCAGCGCCTCGGCCAGAGCGCTGCGATGCACTTCTCCCACCAACACGTTGCCGGCGTCGGTAACCGGAATTGGGTAGTCGCTGGACATGGCAATGGGTATCAGTTCGTCAAATGAGGTTGTCGGACCCACCGCCTGAAATTCCCGGTCAACGTAGTCCCAAGCCTCATCGAACCGTTTGACTCCCGCCCGCAGCGCCCGCTCGGCGTTGGCAATAGACAGCATCCCAATGTAGCGTTGCCCCATATCTACCACCCAGGCGGCGTCGCCATCGCTGTTGCCGATGGTGTGCAGCGCGGCCCGCGGCCCCTGATGTCCCATCACGGTAGCCTTGGGGTTGACCATGACCTTCGTGGCGGTGAGGATGGTTTCCAGCCGCACGTCCTGCGTGAAATCGCCTACGTACTCGTCCTCGGGCCGCAGCACGATATCTTCGGGCGACCCGATCTGCGCTACCTTGCCGTCGTGCATGATGGCGATGCGGTCGCCCAATTTCAGTGCTTCGTTGAGGTCGTGGGTAATGAACACGATGGTCTTATGCAACTCGGTTTGCAGGCGCAGGAGCTCGTCCTGCATCTGCCGCCGGATCAGCGGATCCAGGCCGCTGAATGGTTCGTCCATCAGCAGGATGTCGGTGTCGACCGCCAGGGCGCGAGCCAGGCCGACCCGTTGCTGCATCCCGCCGGACAACTGCCGTGGGTAGGATGTCTCCCAACCTCCCAATCCCACCAGTTCCAGAACCTCACGAGTGCGGGCGTCCCGTTCCGGTTTCTTGACGCCCTGCACTTCCAGTCCCCAGCCGGCGTTATCCAGGACGTTGCGGTGCGGCATCAGACCGTAGTGCTGGAAAACCATGGCGACCTTGTTGCGTCGGAACTCGATAAGTTCCTTGTCGGTCATCCCGGTGATGTCTTCCCCGGCAATTACGATTTCGCCGGAAGTGGGTTCGATCAGCCGGATGAGGCAGCGCACCATGGTGGACTTGCCGCTGCCCGACAATCCCATTATCACGAAGGTTTCGCCCCGGTCGACTTCGAAAGAAACATCGTGAAGGCCAATGACGTTGCCAAACTCGCTCTGGAAAAACCCTTTATCCCGGTCGGCGTACTGCGGCTCCAGCACCCGTTCCGGGTTTCTGCCGAACACCTTCCAGACGGCGTTTACCCTGATGTATGGCTGGTCGTCGACCCATTGCGAACCGGTGACGACTGCTGATGTGTTTTCAGCGGCGACCATGATTCAACACCTCCGCAAAGGCGGATAAACGCAACCGATCACGGTTGCCCGGATTTCACCGTAGGGCGGTGGCAATGGTTTGTCAAGCCTGACACATTCCCGGCCTCTCCGATCCATACCGCGCGAGTCCTGCCATTCGCGGCTCTCTGGTCGGTTGGACGAACCGCTGTGGTTGCGTCGTCGCCGTAGGCCCAATCGTTGCTACGCAGTTTTACCCGCGGTTACGGATGTTGTACACTACGAACAATCCTGTATTGGGCGGATGTACCTGTGGCTCAAGTTACCGTTATCGGCACCGGACTCATCGGCACCTCGCTGGGCTTGGCTCTGCGCGGTTCCCAGTTGCGGAGCCTCACCGTGGTAGGGACCGACGCCGAATCCGCCGCCCGAACCGGGGCGCAAAAGCGGCAGGCTTTCGATCGAGTGGAAGGTAGATTGGGCAACGCCATCGCCGAGGCCGACATCGTCGTATTGGCGACGCCGGTGCTGGCCATGCGCGAGCTCATGGAGGGTATGGCGCCCTATTTGCCAGAGGGTTGCGTGGTCACCGACGTGGGCAGTACGAAAACGCAGGTACTCGAATGGGCCGACGAACTGCTGCCCGATTCCGTGGATTTCGTCGGCGGTCATCCCATGGCCGGCCGCGAGACCCCCGGCCCGGAGAATGCCGATGGCCAGTTGTTCGCCGGCAAACCCTACTGTGTCATCCCCAGTCCCAAGGCCAGCCAGCGCGCTGTCGGCGAAATCTCCACCCTGGCGGAAGCCGTGGGCGGCGTGCCCTACTTCATCAGCGTTGACGAGCACGACAGTTTCGTGGCCGCGGTTAGCCATTTGCCCTTTGTCCTTTCCACCGCACTGGTGGGCTGCACCAGCAAGTCAGCCAACTGGGCCGACATCGGTCAGCTGGCTTCCTCGGGCTACCGCGACATCACCAGGCTGGCCTCCGGCGATCCCACCATGCACCGGGACATTTGCATCAGCAACGCGCAGCCCATCGTCGCCTGGATTGACGCCTTCATCCGGGAACTGTACGAATACCGCAAACTGCTGGACACCGAAAGCGAACCGCCTGATACCGATGCCGTCGGCACGATGTTCGAGGATGCCCGCCTGGCCCGCAACAAGTGGCTGGCCGGAGAGGTAAATCCTCGTGCCCGTGAGCTGGAACACACGCCTGAATACCCGACGTTCAGCGAGTCCATGGGCCAGATGTTCCTCGGCGGCTGGGCCGACCGGGCTCGCCGGATGATTATGGGCGGCTCTCCCAATGATCGGGGAAGCAACGATCGCGATTCCGGTAACCGTCGTTAGCGACAACTCGTCATTCCCGCTTTCGCGGGAATCCAGGGTATTCCCGTCGGTTCAATCCTGCCCATCCGGTCCATCGATGTAAAAACCCTCTGGAGTAACGCAGTTGGAACAGACGATTCGCAGCCCGCAACGCTTGGCCGGCTCGTTGGCCGTGCCCGGCGACAAATCCGTTTCCCACCGCTCCCTGATCCTCAACGCCATCGCGAACGGCGACGCCACCGTAACCGGACTGTCCGACGGCGCAGACGTTCGCTCAACGGCCGCCTGTCTGCGGTCGATGGGCGTCGCGATAGATCCTCTGGGCGAACCGGGCGCTTTCCGCGTCTCCGGTCCGGGACCGAGCCTGGATGAACCCATAGATATGCTGGACGCCGGCAACAGCGGAACCTCCATGCGCCTGCTCTCGGGTTTGCTGGCCAGCCAGGATTTTCTGTCCGTTCTCACCGGTGATGGTTCCCTCCGTTCGCGTCCCATGGGCCGCATCGTCCAACCCCTGCAACAGATGGGCGCGTCCATTATGGGCCGCAACGGCGACACTCTGGCGCCCCTGGCCATACGGGGTGGCGCCCTTCGTTCCATTGAGTACCGGATGCCGGTCGCCAGCGCACAGGTCAAGTCCTGTCTCATGTTGGCCGGTCTAAACGCCGTTGGCCCTACCGTGCTGCACCAACCCGCCCTGTCCCGGGACCACACCGAGCGGATGATGTCCGCTATGGGCGCGCGACTGGAAGCCGACGGTCTCGCTCTCACGCTGCATCCCGCTGAGTTGCAGGCCGTGGACGTGGCGGTGCCCGGCGACATCTCCTCGGCGGCTTTCTGGATGGTGGCCGGCCTGATCCATCCCAATGCCCGCGTCACCATCACCGGCGTCGGCCTCAACCCCAGCCGCGCCGGCATCATCGACGCCCTGCAGATGATGGGCGCCGGCGACTCCCTTAGCCTGGAGAACGAGCGCGTAGAGGGCGGCGAGCCGGTGGCCGACGTGGTCGCTTCCTCCGCTACTCTGAAGGGCATTGACCTGGGCGGCGACATCATCCCGATAATGATTGACGAACTGCCGGTGCTTGCCGTCGCCGCCTGCTTCGCCGAGGGCGACACCGTCATCCGCGATGCTGCCGAGCTCCGCGTCAAGGAATCCGACCGCATCGCCACCACCGTATCCGAGCTCACTCGCCTGGGCGGGAGCCTGGAGCCCCGGGAAGACGGCATGGTCATTCACGGCGTCGGCCGGCTCAGTGGCGCCGAGGTGGAGAGCCACGGGGACCACCGCCTGGCGATGTCCATGGCCGTGGCCGGCCTCGCCGCCTCCGGCGCAACGGTCATCCACGGCTCCGAGGATGCTTCGGTGTCATACCCCACGTTCTGGGAGCACCTGGTCGCCATCGGCGGCCTGACCGGCGACCGCGACTGACCCCTGACGATGGCCGCCCACACCGAGCTGCTCCAGGCCAGCCCTGCGCCCCCGCTGCTGGTGGTGGTTTCCGGCCCGTCGGCGTCCGGCAAGGGGTCGGTTCTGGCTGGTCTGCGAAAACTCGAACGCCCCTGGCACTTTGCGGTTACAGCTACCACACGTCCCATGCGTGCTGGTGAAGCGGACGGAAAGGACTACATATTCCTGGGGGTCGAAACCTTTTTGAGGATGCGGGAGCGGGATGAGCTATTGGAATCGGCCCAGGTATATGACCGCTGGTACGGTGTTCCTCGCCAGCAGGTACGCGATCCTCTCATCGCCGGAAAAGACGTTATACTGGAAATCGACGTGCAGGGCGCGGCAACCATCAGGCAGATCGCTCCCGAGGCTCTGACCATATTCGTGATGCCATCCAGCGTAAGCGAACTGCGCAGCCGCCTGGCGGGGCGTGGCACCGAGAATGAAGCAGAGATGCAGCGCCGCCTCCACGAGGCATCGGTTGAACTGGGCCGCGTCGGAGAGTTTGACTACCGTGTGGTGAACCGGAACGGTGAACTGGATGCTGCCGTCCGAGAGGTGGACGCTATCATCGTCGCCGAGAAGTGCCGGGTGAACCCCCGCCTCGTCCAGTTTCTTTAGTTACTTCCGTTATTCCTGCAAAATCAGGAATCCAGGAGCCAAAATGACCACCACCGAAGCGCCACTGCGCCCCCGTCTGCCCGATTGGTTGAAAGTCCGTATGCCTGGCGGTCCGCGTTACATTGAGCTGAAGCAGTTGATGCGGGACAGCCAGTTGCACACGGTCTGCGAGGAGGCCCACTGTCCGAACATCGGCGAGTGCTGGGAACGCTCGGCGGCTACGTTCATGATCCTGGGCGACATCTGCACCCGCGCCTGCGCGTACTGCGCCGTTACCACCGGCCGGCCGGGAACGCTGGATCTGGGTGAGCCCTTCCGTCTGGCCGCCACCGTCAAGCGCATGGGCCTGAAGTATTGCGTCATCACGTCGGTCAACCGGGACGACCTGCCCGACGGCGGAGCCGGCATCTTCGCCGCCTGCATCAAGCAGGTGCGGGCCGCCGTTCCCGGCTGCCGCGTCGAGGTGCTGATCCCCGACTTTGACGGCAACTGGGACGCATTGGAGAAAGTGGTCGCCGCCCAACCCCAGGTGCTGAACCACAACATCGAATCGGTGGAGCGCGTATTTCGCCGCGTCCGCCCCAAGGGGGACTACCGTCAGTCGCTGGAATTGATTCGCAGGGTCAAGGAAATCGACCCCGAGATGCCCACCAAGTCCGGCATCATCGTCGGCATGGGCGAAACGGTGGAGGAAGTGCGGCAGACCATGGGCGACCTCCGCGCCGCGAACTGCGACCTGCTGACCATCGGCCAATACCTGCGCCCGTCCGTCAAGCATATCCGCATCGATCGCTTCTACACTCCCGCCGAGTTCGACGAACTGCGTCAGGCTGGCGAAGGCATGGGCTTCAAGCACGTCGCGTCCGGCCCCCTGGTACGCTCGTCATACCACGCCGACGAGCAGCATGAAGCGGCCAGCGGGTGAACTCGCGCGCGTGGTGGAACCCATCAACGTCCGGCACCAGCCGGCCCTGGTTGGGGGTGAACTCGCGCGCGTGGTGGAACCTCCCGGAGCATGACCAATCCCGTTGCAGAGTGGAACGCGAAAAATGTTGAAGCGCAACGTAACTTATCAAGCCCAGAGCTACGAGGTCGTACTGGTTCCCGAGGATGACGGGGGTTATTCCGCCAGTGCGTCGGGAGTGCCCGGCGCCTATTCGGACGGTGATACTGAGGCGGAGGCGTTGGAAAACATTGCCGATGCCATAGCTATTTTGAAGGACAGCGCGCAACAAGCCGCCGGGATTTGGGCGGCTCGCCAAGCGGCCGACGAAACGGGACCAAGCGTGCCACCCGAGCCAACAAAAAAGGAGACGGCAGCGGACTGACCGAATGCCTAGGGTTCCCAACGACATTAGGCACAGGACTTGTGTCAATGCTCTGATGCGCGCCGCCCACATCGCATGGGTACGGGAAGGTTCCAAGCATACGGTTTTGCTCAACACACGTACCGGTAAGACCTACACAATTCCGAGGCACCCGAGCCGTCCAATCAAAGTCGGAACTATGCGCAACATACTCCGTGACGCTGAATTGACAGTTGCACAGT
>CBDANN010000002.1:0-9872 GCA_965197635.1 Dehalococcoidia bacterium | reverse complement strand
CGATGCTGACCACTCCGGCCCAATCACTGTGCATATCCGCCAGTTCCTCGAATTCGCCGGCAGCCTGCCCTTCTTCTGTTAACACCAGGGCGGTATCGTACATAGTGAACAGGTCATCGATGGTGGTTACATTCGGAGGAGCATCGCCGGCTTGGTACGGAGGCGAATGGTCCGCATTGATGGTTTGGATCAGCTTTTCGAGGCCAACCGGCCCGGCCTTATCGTCCCAGGGCAATTCAACGTTGGAAACAGTATCGGGCACCGCGGCGACAGCAATGCAATATCCGCCCGCCTGCTCTGTTTGAGAGGACGTGTACGTCATGACGTAGGCGGTATAAGGTTCGGAGCTGGTCGAAAGGTCATAATGTATGGAGAAGAGTTGCACTTGTTTGAATGATTCAGTGGTGAGTTTGGCGATACGGATAGTAAGGTTTTCGTTTCTCCATTCCCGGAAGGGCAAGGAACCGCCCAGGTCTTTGCTCGCCTGGCCCCGGTAGTTGCCGGCGTGGGCAATCGCCCATTCTCGGGCGAGACGGTCGGCATTTCGCAGCTGGTTCTGGCTGTTGAGTACGACGGCGTGTTGAACGATGCTGGACACTGCTTCACCTCGGTGTGAACAACTTGGCGACGGAGGCATGATTATAACCCGGCGATGAAGCTGCCGGCTTGCCGCCGTTAGGCGTCGCCCATATAATGCGCCCAACAGTGTTCACCCATACCCGTCCGGCGGCGGACGCATTGCCACGGCGGTTGCCGACGGCGCGCATCCACTCCGCCACTGCCCATCCGCATCAGGCGGACGAGGAGGATCCCCAATGGCGTTACCCGATCGAATGAAGTTTGGCATCTTTATGGGCCCGTTCCACCGTGCCGGCGAGAACCCCACTCTGGCCTTGGAGCGCGACCTGGAATTGGTGCAGTGGCTGGACTACCTGGGCTTCGACGAGGCCTGGATTGGCGAGCACCACAGCGCCGGCTGGGAGATTATCTCGTCGCCGGAGATTTTCATCGGCGTGGCTGCCGACCGCACCAAGCACATCAAGCTGGGCACCGGCGTGGTCAGCCTGCCCTATCACCACCCGTTCATGGTGGCCAACTGGATGACACAGTTGGACCACATGACCCGGGGGCGCGTGATGCTCGGGGTCGGCCCGGGCGCGTTGCCCGGCGACGCCTACATGATGGGTATCGATCCCACCAAGCAGCGCCTGCGCATGGACGAGGCCCTGGGCGTCATCATGCGGCTGTTCACCGAGAAGGAGCCCATCACCCACAAGAGCGACTGGTTCGAGCTGAACGAGGCCATGCTGCAGCTCCGGCCCTACCAGACCCCCCATATGCCCATCTCGGTGGCGTCGGTGCAGACGCCGTCGGGCGTGGCGCTGGCCGGCAAGCACGGCGCATCAGTGTTGACCATCACCACGCCCCGGGACCCGAAGATGCAGCAGGGCATCGACCTCAATGAACTTTGGGACATCTGCGAGGAATCGGCTGCCGAGCACAACCAGACGGTTGACCGCTTCGAGTGGCGGCTGGTGCTGCCGGTTCATCTGGCCGACACCCGGAAGGACGCCTTCGAGCAGGCCCGCATCGGCGCGGGGCGCTACCAGCGGGAATACTTCGAGCACACCATGGGCCGCGCCCCGGTAGTGGACGGCCCGCCCGAAAAAATCATCGACGCGCTGGCCGAGCAGGGCGCGTGGATCATCGGCACGCCGGACGACTGCATTGAGGGCATCAAGCGGCTGGAAGAGCGCAGCGGCGGGTTCGGCTCCTTCATGGTGCAGACGGTGGACTGGGCCGCCCGCGAGCACATGCTGCACAGCTACGAGCTGATGGCCCGCCACGTGATGCCCCACTTCCAGGGCAGCGCCGAAGCGACGATAGCGTCCAACAAGTGGGCCTACGAACGTCACGAGACGCTCCAGGCCGGGCGGACGCGGGCGCTGGACCGGGCGCGGGAGGACTACACCGGCCGGAACGCATAGCCAAAGAACCACCATTTCAAGGGCCGCCGGGACACGTCGTGAACGCGCTCCGGCGGCCCAACTCTAAATTTAGGTCAATCCCAAGAGTACTATCATGAGCTTCTGGGACGATGTCTACGGCCTGCGGAAGCAAGGTTTAATCCCACGCGTGTGGACACGCGCCGACTTGAGACCTTTGCTGAAAGCGGAATACCCGAACGCTATAAAAGCGTTGCCGTTCCGCCACTCTATCAGCGAAGATGGAAAGGTGGTGGGCGACTTCGTGCAGTCCGGGTTGCGCCCGGAAGCCTGGAGCCTGGGCGACGGGCGGTATCGGCTGGTGATTGACCCGGATGACGACGCGGCAACGCAGGCCACCGAGCGGCAACGCGCCATCTCCGGCGCCAGAGCGGCACGGGTGAGGTTTAGGCCGAAACGGTCAGATGACACCCAAGACCTGCGGTATGGGGAGGACGACGTGGGTCCAGACTCATATCCCTTTGGTCTTTTGTCGCACGATTACGACAACCCGTTTGGTCCAATGTACATTGACGTAAGGGACTTGTCACCTTGATATTGCTGGATACACAGATCTGGCTGTGGCTGGCTTTGGGGATCAACAGGATACGACGAGCCCAAATGTCCGCCATTATTTCGGCGAGAAACAAAGGAGATATCATCGGCGTAAGCATCATTTCCTGTTGGGAAATTGCCAAAGCCGTTGAGCTGGGGCGCTTGGACTTGAACGACGGTTCGCCGGGCTGGAACTTGTCGAAGTGGTTTGATGACGCAATTGCCAATACCGGTGTTGAAATTCTTGACCTAACTTTGGCTATCGTGATCCAAGCGACATCGTTGCCCGGCAATTTTCACAAAGACCCTTTTGACCAGATGATAGTCGCCACCACCAGGATCAATAACTGTCCGCTGGTCACCTCTGATGGGCTGATACGAGCCTACTCGGAAGTGTCAACCATTTATTGACCGGGCGCAACTCCCCCAAGAGTTACACTAAAACTCAACACTACGTCAAAAACGGAGGCCCGCCATGCCACTGCATCCGCAAGCGCAAGAGGTAATTGAGGCAACCCGCGCCCTGGGTTTGCCGCCGAACTATACGGTTACGCCGGCGGAGGCCCGAGCCAACGCGGCCATGCGACCCCGGGGCGTTGGGCCGGAGGTCGGGAAGGTGGAAGACCGCAGCGTGCCCGGCCCGGCTGGAGATGTGCCGGTTCGGATCTACACGCCGGAAGGTGATGGGCCTTTTCCCATACTGGTCTGGTATCACGGCGGCGGCTGGGTGATTGGAGATTTGGAATCCGCTGACGCCACGGCGCGCCATCTGTGCGCCGGTTCCCGCAACGTGGTGGTGTCGGTGGACTACCGGCTGGCCCCGGAGGCCAAATTCCCCGAACCGTTCGATGACTGCTACTACACCACTGTCTGGGCCAGCGACCACGCCGAGGAACTGGGCGGCGTGCGCGGCGTGGTGTCGGTGGGCGGCGACAGCGCCGGCGGCAACCTGGCGGCAGCGGTCAGCATCAAGGCGGCGGAGACCGGCGATTTTCGGGTCAGCCACCAGTTGCTGGTCTATCCGGTTACGGACGTTGATTTTGACACCGGCTCCTACATCGACAATGGAACCGGTTATAACCTCGAACGGCAGGGCATGATTTGGTTCTGGGACCATTATTTGGCGGACGAGTCCCAGGCATCCGACCCGTTGGCCGCTCCCCTCCGGCTGCCCGCTGACTTTGAAGGCATAGACGACCTGGCGCAGGCGCTGGTGATCACTGCCGAATACGACCCGTTGCGCGATGAGGGCGAAGCCTACGGGCGACTGCTCAACGAGCTTGGCGTCCCGGCGGAAACCAATCGCTACGACGGGATGATCCACGGTTTCTTCGGCATGGCCAGCGTCATGGATACCGCGCGTACCGCTATGGACGACGCCTGTACCTTCCTGCGCAGGGCCGTGGACGATATGGTTGAGGAGTACCACCGCCAGCATGAAGGCGATACCTCGGCGATGCGCAAACTGCTGGACCCGCAGGCTGCTCACGTGCTGGAACTGTTCGAGTCTCTCGACATCAAACCCTTCCAGGAAATGAGCGTGGCGGAGTGTCGTGAGGTGATGGACAACCGGCCCCGGCCGGAGGGTCCCGAAGTGGGCCGGGTGGAAGACCGCATCATCCGCAACGAGCACGGCAAGGAACCGGGCGACGTGCCCGTCCGCATCTACACGCCGGCCACCTCCGGCCCCTGGGGTACGCTGGTGTGGTTCCACGGCGGCGGCTGGGTCATCGGCAACGTGGAAACCGCCGACGCCACCGCCCGCGAGCTGTGCGTGGGCGGCAACTGCGTGGTGGTGTCCGTCGATTACCGCCTCGCGCCCGAATACAAGTTCCCCACGCCCTTCGAGGACTGCCTCACCGCCACCATGTGGGCTATGGGCAACGCAGAATCGCTAGGCAGCCGGCCCGACGCCATTGCAGTGGGCGGCGACAGCGCCGGCGGCAACCTGGCCGCGGCCGTGTCCTTGGCCCAAGACGACCTACCACATCCTTTGGCGTTCCAGTTGCTCGTTTATCCCGCCACCGATTACGCCTACGACACCCGTTCCTACCAGGTGAACGGGCAGGGTATGTTCCTGGAAACGGCCAGTATGCGCTGGTTCTGGGACCATTACGTGGACAATACCGACCTGTCGGGCTACAACATCTTTGTGTCGCCCATGCGGGCTCGCCTTTCGAGTGACCTGCCGCCGGCGCTGGTGATCACCGCGGAGTTCGACCCGCTCCGCGACGAGGGCGAAGCCTACTCCGCCGCGTTGGACGATGCCGGCGTCACCACGACGCTGATTCGCTATGACGGCGTGATCCACGGCTTCTTCGGGATGCCCCACGTCATCGACAAGGGACGCCAAGCGCTGGACGCGGCCAACGCTCATCTGAGCGCCGTTTTCGGCGCGGCGCTGGCCCAGCCGGAACCGGCGGTGGCCGCGGACAACTGATTTTGCAAATCGATCAACCGACTGCTTGGGGCGAATAATCATTCGCCCCTTTGCACTGTGCTATCATGCCGCCGTGCGCTGGCTCATGGCCCGCACCGACCAGAGGCCCAACATGACGATGCCCGCCCAAACTGCATCCTCGTTTCCTCAAGCGCAGCCGGCCGGTCGCCTCACCGAATTGCCCGACCCGCCTCAGCAAATTCCCGACATGGCTACGCAGCTGCCCGATATTTCGCGAGCCCATTACACTCTCGAGAATTATTTCTTTGCAAGGGGCAACGTGGTGGTGATGGGCAACGGCTACCTGTGTCAGGATGCCAGCGACGTTCGACAAGCTCCATATCCGGACCTGATTGTAGCCTTCGATATGCCCATGCTGCCGGCGGATATAGTGGCGTCCAACGGATACACCATCAGCGAAATCGGCAAGCCGCCGGATTTTGTGCTGGAGGTGGCCTCGGCATCAACCGGACGGCGGGATTACACGGTGAAGCGGGAAATCTACGCCGGCTACCGCGTCGCGGAATACTGGCGCTTCGACCGCACCGGCGGGCAGTTCCACGAAGCAGCGCTGGCCGGGGATAAGCTGTTGCCGGATGGGCGATACGAACCAATTCCGGTGAATACCATGGCCGACGGAGTGGTTTGGGGATACAGTCCAGCGCTGGGATTGGAGTTGCGCTGGGTTGACGGTAAACTGCGTTTCTGGGATCCGGCGACGGGGGAGTATCTACCGGACTTGATTGAGTCTCATGCGCAAACCGCCGCCGCCATTGCCCAGCGCGATGATGCCATTGCCCAACGCGACGCCGCCGAGGAGCGAGTTCGGGAGCTGGAAGCAGAATTGCGGCAGCGACCATCCTGAAACAGCCCGCGTCGCCAGGCGGACGACTCCCATGACTACCGTCCAAACATTTGAAGACATCCTCGCCGCCATGCGGGAGAACCCGGTACTGCGGGAGGCCATGCGCCAGCACGTCAGGGACGAGGAATTCACCAGCCAAATCCTGTCAGACCTGGTGGATCTCAAAGCCGGCCAGGCGCGCATGGAAGCCCGGCAAGACCGCATGGAAGCCCGGCAAGACCGTATGGAAGCCCGGCAAGACCGCATGGAAGCCCGGCAAGACCGTATGGAAGACGACATCACAGAAATCACAGCCGGCCAAGCGCGTATGGAAGCCCGGCAAGACCGCATGGAAGACAACATCGCAGAAATCACAGCCGGCCAAGCGCGTATGGAAGACGACATCACTGACATAAAGATCACGCAAGCGCGAATGCAAGGCCAGCTCAACAATCTGACCGGAACGGACTACGAGCGGAGAGTCGCCAGAGATTCCCCGCGCACCGTCCGGCGTTACCTGGGTATTCGCAACGCTCAAGTAGTCCACTCGCTCAACAACTTTGACAACCCCCACTTGTCCAATCTACTGGAACAGGCCACCAGTAGCGGCATCATCTCTGATGACCAGGCCGATGACTTAGCGCGAACCGACCTCATCCTGCTGGGCCAAACCCTCGACGGCGAACCGGCCTATATCGTCGCCGAAGTCTCCGTTACCATCGATGAGCGCGACGTTGATCGCGCCGCCCAACGGGCTCGCATCCTGCAAACCGCCAGCGGTGTGGCGGCGCAAGCGGCGGTCATCGGAACGGCCATCTCCGACGCCAACCGCCAACGGGCCAACGCGGACGGGGTGACCTACATCGCTTTGGCGGAGTAGGTTGCCCGGGCCACAGGGGAACAGGTACGGCCACTGGATGTGCAGCTTTCCCGTCGCTAGCCCGGAGACCAGCCCATAACCAAAAAGGAGCAGACCGCGATGGCGTATCCAGATTGGATGAGGGCAGGGGTAGGATACTGCGGCAACTGTGGCCGCATGGAAAGTCTATACAGGTGGGTAACGACTGAGGGGGAAAGCGGCGTGTCGTGCGAGG
The DNA here is from genome assembly GCA_965197635.1 of Dehalococcoidia bacterium. GTDB lineage: Bacteria > Chloroflexota > Dehalococcoidia > Lucifugimonadales > UBA3495 > Bin87. Next base: position 2,954 of record CBDANN010000002.1, on the reverse strand, counting down.
AATGCGCGGCAGAATACGGATGGTTCATCCCAGAGAAGCCAAGTCCCGCTGAAGTACGCGACCAAAGCTCCAGTCGTCAGCGTGACATCGGAGTCAACACGCCTACTGTACGGGTTCCAGCCGACGATCAAGACGCATTCGGTAAATGGGTGGTGCGCGGAATTGCCATCGCTATCGGGTTTTTCATTGTAGAAATCCCCCTCGTCTTGATAGCAATGTGGTGGCTCGATCGCGAATTGAGCAAGATAGGACCGTGAGCCGAGGCAACCAATCGGCAGCGGAATCGAAAAGGACATGATAGGGCGATTTCTGGCTTACAAAGCGCTGAACGCCGCTTGGCGTTCAGCGACTCGTACAGGATCGGGCCACGGCCCATCGACACCAAAAGACGATGCCGAATTGGTTTCATCAGTCTTCAAAACTATCTTGTTCTTCTTGGCCGCATTTGCCTTGATCGTGTGGAGCACGGCATCTTGCGTGTCCGGTAGCGCGGGCATGATTGGATTGGGTTTGATCCTGTTTTGGATGGGGATACCGGCGGTTTATGTGTCCCTGTTATTCCTACCCGATCGCTGGTTCAAAGGTCGCAAGTCCACAGTTGAGGATGAGGCGACCATGGGCAAGCGAGTCAAGATTCAAATAATCGCCACATCGCTCATCATGTTGCTGGGTATCGGGTCATGTGTAGCAGGGAATGTGTGGGTGGGCATGACTATTTTTTGGACCGTGAGCACAGTAGTGTTCGTGGCTATATCATTAGCGCCGAACCACTGGTTCGGAGTTCAACCATTTCACACTCCGAAACCCGCCGCATTGACGCACAATGCCAGGCCGATGGGGAACCGTAGTCGGAGCGTTCTCGATCAACCAACGACGCGAGGGGGAGCCCACCCAAGCGCCAAAGGTCCCACTCCAATAGCATCTGGCGACTATGCTGACGAACAGTATGACAAAGAGGCCGCACGCAGAGCAGCCCATGGCGCAGCTTACGGAGGTGGCGGGGTATCGGAGGCTGCAGCTCAGCGAAGGGCAGAACGTTTGCGACTACTGAATCGGCTGTGCAACATGACTGCCGAGGATTTCCAGGCGGAATATGCGGCAAGTGAAAATAACGCAAACTGGATGCAAAACAGGTGGGCTTATTACGAAGTTGCCCGTAAGAGGGAGCAAGATGCACAAGCAAAAGCCCATAGCGCCACCACCGCCCCTGACAAGGAGCCGGTGTCAGTTGAGCCGATTGCTGAGAAGCCTTACGTCGTCTATTTCATACAGGCAAAGGGCGGCGACGGTGAGTGCAAAGTTGGCATAACCCGCTCGTTGCAGAGCCGGCTGCGCAGTCTCCAAACGGGCAATCCTCACGAACTTGAGGCAGCCTATACGATCCGCGTTGACAACAAGGCCGCCGCTGAGCGGATTGAAGGGTCTGTGCTCAATGCCATCAAGAATAATGTGGGGGCTGAACTGACGGGTGAGTGGTTTCAAAGCGCAATCCTGCCGTGGGCTCGACAGGTAGCGGAGACGGAACGGAAGCGCATAGAGAGCTAGCGCGCCCAACCCGTCGCGGCGCATCATCACCTGCGGTGTGCCGCTGTGCTATGATGGCTTCATAGCACGCCACGATAAACCGCCGCGCCGCGAGGCCCATGATGACCACCCCCGCCAAAATCGGCCAACGGCCTACGCCAAGCGGGTCCGGCATCCGCCTTACGGAACTGCCCGACCCGCCCCAAATTCCCGACATGGCTACGCAGCTGCCCGATATTTCGCGAGCCCATCACACTCTGGAAGATTATTACTTCGCACGGGGCAATGTGGTGGTGATGGGCAACTGCTACCTGTGCCAGGATGCCAGCGACGTTCGACGAGCTCCATATCCGGATCTGATTGTAGCCTTTGATATGCCCATGCTGCCGGCGGATATAGTCGCGTCGAACGGATACATCATCAGCGAGATCGGCAAACCACCGGATTTCGTCCTCGAAGTGGCCTCGGCATCAACCGGACGGCGGGATTACACGGTAAAACGGGAAACCTACGCTGGCTACAGCGTGGCAGAATACTGGCGCTTCGACCACACCGGCGGGAGGTTCCACGACGCGGCGTTGGCCGGCGACCGCCTGCTGGACAGCGGGGAGTATCAACCCATAACGATCACCCCGATGGGAGAAGGCGTGATCCGGGGGTATAGTGCGGTTCTTGGGTTGGAATTGCGCTGGGTCGAAGGGAAGTTGCGCTTTTGGGACCCTTCAACCGGGCAATACCTGCCGGACTTGACAGAGGCCAAAGCGCAAACCGCTGCCGCTATCGCCCAGCGCAACAGCGAATCTACCGCGCGTCGCAATGCCGAAACTCAGCGTGACGCCGCCGAGGAGCGGATACGGGAACTGGAAGCGGAATTGCATGGCAGGCAAACGGGACTTGGTTAGCCGTGTCTCGAGGACACCTGGAGAACGATGACACTCAATCCCGCTAATCCCGTCAGGCTTACCAGATTACCGGACCCCGCCGATTTTGAGCGGGAACTGCGTGAGACCGCGGAGGCCGAACGTGACGCTGCTGTCGCGCAGCGTGATGAGGCCATTGCGCAACGTGATGCTGAAGCCGCCGCCCGCCGGGAAGCGGAGGAACGCCTGCGACAATTGGAAGCGCAACACGCTCGTCACCGAGCCGACAGCTAATCCCCACCCTAAGGAGCGACCATCATGGCTGAAACCATCCAGGACCAGTACATTCGCATGAACCCTCGTTCGCGGGAGCTGCAGCCCAACTACCGGGCCCGGTTCCCCTCTGGCAGTCCCGGACACGACGGCTACACGTCCGACCCTTTCCCGGTGGTCATCGCCCGTGGGAGTGGTCCTCGCAAGTGGGACATTGACGGCAACGAGTACGTTGACTATGGCATGGGGTCAGCCTCGCTGCTGCTCGGGCACGCCCACCCTGAGGTGGTGTCCGCG
>CBDANN010000001.1:0-16110 GCA_965197635.1 Dehalococcoidia bacterium | reverse complement strand
GAACGGGACGCCCCGTTGCCCTCTTGGTTTTGCGTGGCATTATCGTCCTCCCGCTGACCGGCATTATACAGGGCAACCGATTTTTGCGCCGGCTCTTGCCGCGCTCCTTCGATTTTTGCGCCGGCTCCTGCCGCGCTCCTTGACACCGCGCATAAGCAGGGCGCATATTGGCGGCGCTACAGACACGGGGGATGCCCGGTCAACAAGGTTTGCTGTTACGGGATGGGGCCTCATGGTCCCTCTTGTCGGCAAACCGCCGGGATGTCCGTGTCTGTAGCAAGCGCCCATCCTAAACAAGGGGGACTTCCATTTGAGAGCCGGTTGCTGCTGACCTTTGCGAGCCGGCAATTTTACCGAAATCACAACGCCCGGTTGTTACCGCAACCGGGCGTCGCGCCTGATCCACCTGATACGAGCAGGGGAACCCAGGGCCATTATATGGCAGACGGATTTTAACCGTCTGCACTTGGGTTTTCAATCACTCCCCGCGTCGGGTTCAGGGCGCAGGGAGTATTTCTATGAATGTTCGAGACACGCGAATTCACGGCGGCGGCGCATCGTCGCGTAGAATGTCCTGGCAGCACATCCTGTGGTCCATAGGGTTCACCGAAGCCAAGATCAAGCGCGGCCCTTTCTGGATGATGGTCGCATTGACGTTTCTGGTGCAACTGCCCGGGATGCTATTGCTGGACGACAGCACGATGCCTTTGGGCCCTACACTGGCGGTCCTGGGGGTGTTGGTTGCCAACCTCTATGCTTGGTTGGTGGTAACTACGGGACGCTGCCGAGACGCGGGCCTTTCCGGTTGGTTGGCGATCTTGACGCTCATCCCCGTGCTGGGGTTGATCGGCGTTCTGATAATCGGGATTGCAGGGAGCAAATCCGACTCCTGACACCCACTCCCCACCGGGAGGGCGCCGGACATAGCTACACAACGAACCAGGGGCGAGTTCAAGACCCGCCCCTGGTGGTTGTGGCCTTGCCGCCCGGTTCCTATACTTCACCCGAACCAAAAGAACATCCCCGCCGGCGAGAGTTTGACGACGCCACCGGCAGGGATGCAGAGGAGAGGTTTGTGGAAGCGGTTGATGCAGTCTGCACTATTGTCTAGGCGGTGGCCGGCGACGGCAGTTCCGGTTACAATTCAGGAAATCTAAAAACGCAAAACCCGCTGCTGAAACAGCGGGCAAGCGCGGAACCTTCGTCTTGACAGGCAGGCTCCAATCCCGGGACATGCTGATCTTATCAGCGGCCCCGGACAGTTGGCAATACCTCCGGCGACGGTTTCGCGCCGGAGGCTTTTCATGGATCAAGTTATCGCGGGCGGCATCATTCTGATCCTTATCATCGCACTTGCCATTTTCACAGGAGTCGCGCTTGCTCCATAGTCGCCATACAGACGGTTCCCGATCCCGTCCTACTCGCAGAGAAAGGTGCCCATGAATGCCACATTGGTTATCGTAGCCGTGCTTGCGATTTTCGCAGCTGTCGCCTGTGCGTCTGAACCGCCGCCCACACCTACGCCATATCCGACCCTGACACCGTCGCCCACCGACACGCCTAATCCGAGTCCTACCCCAGCGCCGACTTGGACCCCAGCGCCAACACAAACGCCTAATCCTACTTGGACCCGGGAGCCAACCGCAACCAACCTACCGACGTACACGCCTTACGCAACGTTTACTCCAACACCAGGGCCGACCTACACGCCCACGCCGATGCCGACCAACACTCGTCGGCCTACCAATACTCCGCTCCCGACCAACACTCCGCGTCCGACGCCAACTCCTACTCTTCAAAGACCACCTGGGCGAGTAACCATGTGCAGCCCCCACAATCAACGACTGACCCCGGTACAGGGCGGCTATTGGCACTCACATTGTGCTCGTGTCAGGAACGACGGAGGGTGCGACAGGCGTTTTCGCCCGACCTTCTACGCCGACCACTACCACTCGCCTTCTTGCCCCATGCATCGTTCTGGGGAACACGAACTCGATTAAAAAACCGTTCGTTCTAACCTGTCGGAGTTTGTCAATACGCTGGAGGAATCATCTCGCAACCTACGGGTAGTGTCTCAGTTTGAAATCATTGGCCCCGCAGGTGATGAGCCTGCGGGGCCAACCTTTACCGACTACCTTTTACCTTTTGATGTTGTCGGTGTAGACCGCTTGTGCGTCGGCACCTTAGTGCCGTCGCTCTTGCGGTGGCTGTGCACGTGCACAGACTTGGTTCCTTTGGCAGTTTTTGCCATTGGATACCATCCTTGCCCCAAGATTGGCCAGAACAGGCGGCGATTGACCGACGCCTCTCTTGACCCCGCGACAACCTCGCTGGCACAATGCCGGCGGCTTGGGTAAAGCCGTTGCGGAGTCCCCGGTCTGGCCGGGGCACCCACCAAAAGACCCCGCAGGGACGACCTGCGGGGTCTGGACATACCAGTATTGGGTGGTACAATGCGTACCACGATACAGGGTTTCCACCCCCCGCGCATCGTCCCGTTGGCCTCGGCTCTGCCGAGGTCTTTTGGGTGACGGGGTTATGGTATCACAAAGCCTGAAATGGCGTGACTACCCGTCCTGGTTTCAAGTGGATACACCACCGATCAAGCGGTCAGACTATCGTAGGTGATCCGCTTGCCGTCGGCTCCTCGGGCCAGGACCGACATCTGGTCGGCGGTGTCCAGCGGTCGGCTGTTGTGTCTGCCGGCGAACTCCGCGACGTAGCGCGGCAGGTGCTTGCGGCTCATCTGGTGATAGATGCCGACGTAGCCACGTTTCAGCAACGCCCAATGGCTCTCCATCCCGTTGGTGTGGGCCTTATCCCGCACGTACTCGCCGGCACTATGGCGGACCGCCTCGTGGGGGTAGGGCAGGTCCCGGTAGGCGGCGTGTTCGTCCGTGTACACCATCGCGCCGTCCGCAACCCGTTCGCCCAGGAAACTCTGCAACGTGGCCCGGTCGGTGGCTGGAACGACGGCGGTGCTAACCTTGCCGGTCTCACGGTCTCTGACGCCGGCCACCGCCGTCTTACCGACTGTGCCGCGCCCCTGCCGTAGTTTCTTGCTGGCGTGCTTGTTGCCTTCCTTGCCGCCGATGTAGGTTTCGTCGGCTTCGACCGGACCGGCGAACCGCTCGGCGCCATCGTCCCACATCTCGCGTATCCGGTGCGCCATGTACCAGGCCGACTTCTGCGTGATGCCCAGGTCGCGGTGGAGTTTCAGGCTGCTGACGCCCTTGAGGTTGGTGGAGTACAGGTAGAACGCGATAGCCCACTTGTGGAGCGGTATCTTGGAACTGTGGAGTAGGGTGTCGGTCTTGACCGAGAAGTGCTTACGGCAGGTGCGGCAGCGGAAGGGTTGCGGTTTGCGGCTGACTACCTCGGCAATGTTGTCGCTATCGCAGAACGGGCAGGTAACGCCATCTGGCCACCGCTGGGCGATGAACCACTCCTCGGCCTTCTCTTCGGTGTTGAACCGCTGGACCACATCCAGCAGAGTGATGCCCTTGCGGTATGCCCTGCCAGGCCCTTTGGGGGTCGCCATAATCGCACCCATCTAGGTTTGAGTTACGGCACCAATTTAGCCATTCGCGGCCTGACGGTCAAATTGGCACTGGCTAAAATGGTATATAGTTCCCAAAAAAAAGCCCCTCTCCCACCGGGAGAGGGGTTGGGGTGAGGGGAATCTCTACCGTGAACCAGTGGTATAGACGGTCTCTCCCAGCGGATGGTCGGCCCACTTGCCGGCCTCAACCGCGGACAGGAAGTCGGACACCAATTGATTGAACAGCGCCGGCTCTTCCAGGTTGATGGCGTGGCCGCACTGGGGCAGCACCGCCAGGCCGCTGTGTGGGATGGCGCGTTTCATCATTACGCTGGGCTCCACGCAGGGATCGTCCTCGTCGCCAATCATTATTAGCGTGGGAACCTGCAGGGCGTTCATCTGGGGAATCAGCTGGTCGATGGTGAGGCGTTTTAGCTGCACTCCCCGGAACGTGAGGGCAGAGCCCCGCGCGTTGTGACCCAGCAGCAAACGCATGAACTCCTCGTAGCCACGGGGGTCTTTGCGTTGCAGCTGCACACGGGTAGGGCCGCTGCCGTAGTCTTTCATCACCGGCGGGGTACCTTCGGCCAGCAGCCGGGCCGCCATCGCCTCGCCGCCGGTCCGGAACGCCTCATTGTGCGTCGTCCCCGAGCCGGCCGACGCCACGATGATGGCCGCACAACGCTCCGGGTAACGCAGGGCGAAGTTCAGCGCCACGTTGCCGCCCATGGACAACCCGCCGATATACGCCTGGTCGAGACCCAGGTGGTCCATCAGCCGGCGCAGGTCCTCGATGGTGATGTCCTGCGAATAGGCTTCCGGGTCGGTGGGCACGTCCGAGGGCGGATATCCCCGGTCGTTGTAGGTTATGACCCGGTAGCGATGGCTGAAATAGCGCACCTGCTGCTCCCAACTCTCGAAGGAGCCGGCAAACTCGTGGCTCCAGATCAAGGGGAACCCTTCGCCAGTACTCTGGTAAAAAATATGAACGCCGTCAGAGTCAAAAGTGGGCATCAGTGAGCTCCTGGGTCAAATTCCTCCTCCCATAATAACAGGGAGTAGGGTGAAACTGGCCGCCGCCAAGTTGCGGTGTTTGTACAGCGTGGAAAGCTTATTCTAACAAAGTGTTGACCAAGGCCAGGACTTGGCTGACCACCCGGTTATTGGTCCTATATCCAAACCTGGCTCGCCGCGCGCGCCAATCAAGGCTTTTCACCTGGTCGGCTAGTACCCAGTCACATTTGTATTGATGGGTATAGGGACTTGAGCTTGATGCGGGCGTCTGCGGTGGTGAAGCGCCAGTCCGCTCGAAACCCCTGCCGATTCCGCTGGTTTTCCCATGCCCCGGTTTCCTGCTCTAGGATTTCCTGACTGGGGATACGGCGGTCCAGGCATTGCCGGTCCAGAACCCCGATTTCAATCTCGGCCATATTCAGCCAACTGCCGTGCTTGGGCGTGTAGTGGATCTCCAGTCGTTCGGCGATGCGCCGCGCTTCGGACGGCTCGAAGGCCTCGTACAGCGAGGCCGGATGATGGGTGTTCAGATTGTCCATCACCAGCACGATACGCTCCCGGTCGGGATAGTCCTGGTCCACCAGTCGCTTGACCACCCGGGCCCAATCGGCTCTGGTGCGTCGGTCCGTCACTTCCACCCGTCGCCACCCCTCCAACGGCGCGAACAGCATGAACAGGTTGCTCACCCCGTTGCGCTGGTATTCATAATCGTAGGCCATGACTGAACCAGGCCGCGGCGGACGGGATTGCCGAGTCTCCCCCACCAGTTGCTTGCTGGTCTCGTCCAGGCACACCAGAACTTCCTTGTCTTCATAGCTGCGGTGATAGACCTCCAGCACGTCTTCCATGGCGCATACAAACTCGGCGCTGCCCTGGGGAGGCAGACACCAGCACTCTTTCAGCCAGGGTTTCAGTTGGTTTTTTTCAAGGTCCGGCGCACCGTCTCGTCGCTGATGCTCTCCACTATCTCTCCTTCCACCAGTCCGTCGGCCAGCAGTTGCAACGTCCAACTGACTCGTCCCTCCGGCGGCGGCGAGCAGGCCAGGGCAATCAGGTGGGCCTCACCCTGACCATCCAACTTCTTCCGGCGCCGGTTCAGTTGCTCTTTGCGACCCAGGGCGGCCGCCACTCCCTCCTCCACGCAGCGGCGGCGTACCCGTTCCACCGTGGCGGTGCCCACCTTCAGGGACCGGGCTATCTCCTGGTCCATCATTGGCCCCTCGGCCTGATTCTCATCGCTCAGCAGCAGGATGCGGGCGTGAGTCTGCTTATAAGCCGCCGCCCGGCCCCTGGAAACCAATGCCTTCAGTTCCTCCTGTTCCTCTACCGTCAGTTCTACCCGGTACTTCTTCACCATAACCTCCCTCACCACTTCCCCATTTGTTCCTGTATCTACTTGACCTTCACATCCTACCATCCATCAATTCATTGGTGGTAGGCCACTAGCACGACACCCCTTACGGAGCCCGAGGTTGGCAGGGCTACTTCAAAAGGATACCCTTTGACTTGCGTTGTTATCGGGCAAAATAGGGCGAAACTGGATGCTTCGTTGTATCCTCTGGGGCTGATGACGATTGCCGGGCGATGTCCGGCCTGTTCGTGCCCGGCGTGGGGAGTGAAGCTCATCCACACGATGTCTCCTCTATTGGGCACGTATTCGTCGGCTACCATGCCTCATTGCCTTGGGGAGCGCCGGTATCCACTTCACCGTGGAGATTTTCCGGCGTGATTTTTGAGACCAACTCGGCCAGGTTGAATTTCTCCCTTCTCAGCACCAGATCATCACCGTCGGTAAATATCTCAACGGCCGAACCGTCATGCACTCCCCACTGTTCGGCAATGGGTTTTGGAATACGCACCGCCAGACTGGAGCCCCAGGTAGCGATGTGGGTTTTGGCGCTCATCAATATCACCCCACCTTGGAATAAATCACCGTGGTATCTATATTGTATATGCGCGATCCGGTGTCTGCAAGACAATCATGAATGGCGTCACCGTGCAGGACGCATTGGGCAAATAGGCCAATTTGAACCAAAAATGCCCCTCTCCCCAGGGAGAGGGGCATGAGTGAGAGTCAAATCTGTTGGCAGTTACTATTCGTTGGGCGTCAGCGCCAGCGATCGGATTTCGCCGAACTCCTTCTGCAGTTTGTCCCAGTTATCGCCGCCGTCGGTGCTGACGTACACATAGCCGTAGATGCTGGCGGCTACCATGACGTCGGGCATGTGTTCGCTGGTTGCGAACCAGTACACCACCGAGTTGGGGGTGGTCGACAGCTCGGGAGCGTCCCAGGATGCGCCGGCGTCCCGGGTGCGGCGGATGGCTCCGGTCACGCCGGGTATGGTGTCCCCGTTGCCAACGAACATCACGCTGGGATTGTCCGGCTTGATGACCATGCCGCGGCAGTACGAACGGGTGTCCTCGGCGTGGAACCGCGGGAACTCGTGCAACTCCCAGCTCTCACCCTCGTCGTTGCTCGTGGAGATGCCGAAAGGCGTGGTGCAATAGATCGCGGACTCCGGGCCGGGCTTGAGGGCCATGCCGTGGATGTCACCGTGGAACGGGTCCGGGCCTAGGTCGGGCAGGCGGGTCCAGTTGTCGCCGCCGTCTAGGCTGCGGTACACGCCGTCGACCTCGATGCCGGCCCAAACGGTGCGGGTGTCCCGGGGATCGACGATGATGTTGGTGGTGCGTGGGATGCCGATGGGGCAGGGCATCCGGACGCCCAGGTCCAGCTCTTCCCAGCTGTTGCCGCCGTCCCGGGACCGGAAGGCGTTGGGTCGCGTGCCCACAAACACCGTGTCGCTGTCGTCCGGATCGACTTCCACCGACCAGATTTGCAGCTCGTCCATGGGTGATTCGACGTACTCCCAAGTGAAGCCGTTGTCGTTGGAGCGGAACAGACCAGTGTCGGTACCGGCGTAAATGCGGTGTCGATGGCTGGGGTCCACGGCCAGCGCGCGGATGTTGCACTCGGTGGGCAACGGGTTGCGGATTCGGTTCCAGCTTTCGCCGCCGTCCGGGCTGACCGACAGGCCGCCTCCGACGGTGCCAACGCTGATGGTGTAATTTCCGGCCATAATAACCTCCTGATTCGTGCGAAAGTCGTAAAGCGGAAAGCGTCCCGGCGCAAACGCGCCGCATGGGCGCATAATAGCACAGTGGGCGCCCGTCGCGGCGATCGTTTTGACGAACCGGGCCCTCCACCCTATCATGGCCGCGTATACTCTGGGCCGGAGACTAATTGGACATGGGTTACAACATAGACATTACATTGAGCATCGATGCAGACATCGTTAACCGAGTAAGCAAGATCGCCGCTGGCAAGGACACCACGCTGGAAGCGATGGTCGCGGCCCACCTAACGTCGGTAGTTGAAAGCGATGCCGCCGAACGAAAGGCCTTGGCGGACAAGTTCCGGAAATCCGTAGAGAAATACGGTCGTGACATGGGGCCCAGGACGTGGACGAGAGACGACCTTTATGACCGGCCCAAGCGCTACTACCGGTATGGATTTTTTCGATACCAATATCTGGTCTACGCCCACGATCCCCGTGATCCGGTGAAACAGGCGCGGGCGGTTGATTTGGTGGCCGATGCGATGGAAAGCGGCACCATCGTTACATCCGTCCAGGTATTGGGTGAGTTTTTCAACACTGTGACGAGGCGCATCCCGAACCCCTTGTCAAATGAGGAGGCGGAGGAGATCGTCAACTTGTTCTCCACATTGCCGGTGATAGGCCTTGATATGGCGCTTGTGCAACGCGCCATTACTACTTGCCGTCGCTACCAGGTTTCCTATTGGGATGCCTTAATCGTCGCCGCCGCTGAGCGGGCTGGTTGTAGCGGCATCATCTCCGAGGACCTAAACACAGGCCAGGCTTATCGTGGTGTCACGGTTTCCAATCCTTTCTAGCATGTAACTCCGGGAACCCGATCACAGGGTGAACGAAGTCCCCTACACCTCAAACGGCGTGGGCATCATCTCCACCGGCACCTCAATCAGCGTGGGCGCGTCCACGGCCACGGCCTCACGGATGGCCGATTCCAGCGCTTCGGGACCCTGGGCGCGCACGCCCCGCGCTCCGTAGGCCTCGGCCAGTTTGACGAAATCAGGGTTGTGTAGCGCTGCGCCCACTACCCGACCGTCGAACCGGTTCACCTGGTCGCGCAGGACGTTGCCGTAGGCGTTGTCGTTGAACACCACGGCCACCGCGTTAATGCCATGCTGCACCGCCGTCGCCAGCTCCTGGGAGTTGAACAGGAAGCCGCCGTCGCCGCACAGGGCCACCACCGGACGGTCCGGCTTGGCTACCTTGGCGCCCAGGGCCGTCGGGTAAGCGTACCCCAGGTTGCCGGAGTAGCTGGAGGTGATGAACGTGCGCGGTTCGTAGGTGGGCCAGAAGGCCCGGGCGTAGTAGCCCAGCTGGGTCATGCCCGAAATAAGGATGCCGTCGTCGGGCACGGCGGCGCGGACGGCGGCCAGGTAGGATTCCTGGGGCTCCGGACGTAGCGCGGTTTGGGCGCGGCGGGCTCGCAGCGCGGCGGCCTCGGCGGCAAAGGACGACGGGGTCCCCGTCATCGTGCCGGCCAGCTCGGCGTCCACCTGCGCCATTACCGTGCGCGCGTCGCCGGCCACTCCGTAGGTATCCCCGTAGTTGCGGCCCAACTCCTCCGTATCTATGTCGATTTGCACCACCTTCTGGCCGCCCAGCCAAGCCGGGAAGGCCAGGCGCGTGCCCACGGCCAGGATGACGTCAAAGTTTGGCTCTTCCTTGGCCACCGGGTCGTTACGCAGGCGCAGCGACCCCAACGCCAGCGGGTGCCGGTCGCTGATGGCGCCCTTGCCCTCCGCGGTGGTGACCACCGGAGCCTGCAAACGTTCGGCAAGCTGCACCAACTCGGCGGAGCCTTCTGATGAAATGACGCCGCCGCCGGCCCAGATCAGCGGTTGCCGGGCCTCGCGCAGGATGCGGGAAGCCTCGACCACCTGTTCCCGGGGGGCGGAAACCCGGGGGTAGCGTTCGGACTCCATCAGCGACACCGGGGCGGCGTCGGCCATGGTTTCGGGCGGCATCTCGATTTCGACCGGGCGGGGCCGTCCGGTGGTGAGTTGACGGAAGGCTTCGTGCACCGCGGCCGGCGCCGCATCCGGCGTCATGATCCGCTCCACGTACTTGGTGACGGGCCGGATGGCGTCCTGCTGGTCGTTGACTTCGTGGAGCATTCCCCGGTCGCCGCCGATAAGGTCGCGTTCAATCTGACCGCAAACCACCAAAACCGGTGACGACGCCGAGTACGCCGTGCTCATGCCGGCGGACGCGTTTAGCAAACCGGGGCCCGGAACCATCAGCGCCGTGCCGACACCTCCGCCGGCCCGGGCGTAGCCATCGGCCATGTAGGTGGTGGCCTGCTCGTGGCGCACCGTAATGAACCGGATTCCCGGCTCGTCGTTCAGCGCGTCCAATGCGTGGTAGAGCTGCACGCCGGGGAGGCCGAAAATGACTCTCACCCCCTCGAGATAGAGCGAACGCATCAGGGCCTGGCCGCCGGTCATATTGGGCATGGTGTTACCTTCCTGGGTGATTGTTGACTCGGTAGTATGTGGCTAACGGATTGCCGGGCGCAGCCACGTGTCCGAAAGTCGCCGCCAAACATAACACAAGGCGGGTATCGTGTCATGGCGACGGGTATCGTGTCATGGCGAAGAGAACCATCATGCGTACCCACCTTGTCATTGCGAGCGTAGCGCGGCAATCTCGTCGTCGTAGCAACGGCGGTGCGCCGACGTGTGTTCAACCTCATCGAGATTGCCAGGTCCCTCGGCGAGCTCGGGATGAGCGGGTGCTCCTCGCAATGACAGATTAAAGTGGGCACGCGTGAGGAAGAGGACCGGCGTAGCTTTTCCTGCCTCTACACGTGCCTGGCCGATTGCGGGGTGTGGAGCGATTCCAGCAGCGCCCTGGTCACGTCGGCGATTTCGTCCACTGCCCGATTGAAGGCTTCAGAGTTAGCCCGCGACGGCGTGCGGTATCCGCTGACCTTTCGCACGAACTGCCGGGCGGCGGCCTGCATCTCTTCGCGGGAGGCTGGCGTCTCCAACGACCGCAACGTCTTGATACTTCGGCACATAATGACCTCCGATAGTCCTGCAACCGACGGTTTTATTGAGGACGCTTGGTTATTGAAAACTCCGGCGCTGCGCGGACATGGTTGAACCCAAAAACCGACTGTGGTAATCTGCCGAGCGTTGTCAGGGTATCGTAGATTTTCCGCAGCGGGTTAGCATGATCAGCTTCAACTGCACTATTCAAGAGGGGATAATACCCCAGGAGTTACGCCCGCGTCTTGCGTCGGAGTTGGCGCGCATCTGCGCTTCCATCCTGGGCGGAGCGCCCGACGACGTTACGGTGCAGTGGACCGAAGTCCCCCACGGGTTTGGCTTCCGCGGCGGCCGGCTGTCCACCACGTCCGCCGTGCGAGGCGAAATACCGCCCGGCTGTGAGCAGGATACCCGCGTCCAGTTGATGCAAACCATCCAGGATATGTGGATCGACCTCACCGGCTGCACCACCGACGAGCTGGTGGTCTCCGCCCGAGATCGTCGAAACAACTAACCCATCGCCGGCGCTCAGCGACGCTGGCAGGGGTGTAACCAGTTGTCGGACCCAAACAAGGAGTAAACGATATGCCCCACTACCGTTGTATCGTTCCCAAGGATTCCGTCTCGTTCGAGCAACGACAGGAGATCGCCCTGGCCTTCACCGATATCCACTGCGGCTCCACCGGCGCTCCCCGTAGCTTCGTTTCGGTCACCTTCATCGAGACCCCGCCCGGGGAGACTTCCGAGTTCGGTATGCCCTGGTACCTGGACGGCGGCAATCGGGCCGGCCGGTCTGAGGAGCTCAAGCAGCAGCTCCTCAGCGATTTGACCAACGCCTTCGGCAAGATCGCCAACGTGCCAGCCGATGTAATCGGTGGACGCATCACCGAAAACCCTGCTTCCTGGACGATGGAGGGTGGTTTCGTCCTGCCTGAACCGGGCGAAGAAGGCCCCGAGTGGTACGCTGCCGCCGCGGCGTCCGCAGCTGACTGACGCCGGCAGATCGATCCTAATCTCCCCACCTCTTTGGAGAGGGAGCCCCGGTTTGGGGAGACAACTCCGGGTGTCTTCAGTACCCCGGCCGGCTTCCAGGGACCGGGCATGGCCGGGCGGTGTGCCCGTTGGCGGGCGTGTGGGTTAACGTCGCTCGGGCGCTGATAACGTTGCGGCAGTGGAAGGTGGTGTCCGCTTGTCCAGGCTATTGACGTCGGATCCGGACAACGCTGCCGTTCTCAACTAACACGCCGATAACACGCCGAGCGGCTCGGCCGGGGCGCCAACGGTCGCATCCCGCCCAACCTTCGTCAATCCGCCGGCGCACCATCCTGCGTAACATAAGCATCCTTGCTATACTGAACCGAGCCTCCTCTCCTTTGCGGAGAGGGTTGGAGTGAGGAGAATGCTGGCCGGCGTTCTCCACCTCCACCGGGCCAGTTCCTTGGCGTCTCCATTCCTTAGCGGACCAGGTAGAGAGCAACCCGATGGTAACTTTACTGAAGAGAATAGTGGGCGATACGCCGGAGCGTGCCGCCGAGAAGCTGCGCGGCAGCCTGGTGCCGGGGGTAAACGCTCTGGAAGATTCCGTGCGCCGCCTCGATGATGATGGGCTGCGCGCCAAAACCGTCGAGTTTCGCCGCCGTCTGGACGACGGCGAGGAGTTGGATGACCTGCTGCCAGAAGCCTTTGCGGTGGTCCGCGAGGCGGCGCGGCGCACCCTGGGCCAGCGCCACTACGACGTTCAACTCATCGGCGGAGCCGTGCTCAACGACGGCAAGATCGCCGAGATGAAGACCGGCGAGGGCAAAACCCTGGTCGCCACCCTGTCTGCTTACCTGAACGCCCTCACCGGCGGCGGCGTGCATATCGTCACCGTAAACGACTACCTGGCCCGCCGCGACCCGGTCTGGATGGGGCCGATATATCATCTGCTGGGCCTTTCGGTAGGCTGCCTGCAACACGACGCCGCCTACGTCTACGACCCGGCCCTGGGCAACGTCGGCAAGGGGGGCTTCGAGTATCTCGATCCGGCGCCCCGCGCCGAAGCCTACCAGTGCGACGTTCTCTACGGTACTAACAACGAGTTCGGGTTCGACTACCTGCGGGACAACATGGCCGGCGACGTTTCCCAGCAGGTACAACGCGGACGCCGCCACTTCGCCATCGTCGACGAAGTGGACAACATCCTCATCGACGAGGCGCGGACGCCCCTCATCATCAGCGGGCCAGCCCAGCAGCCCGTCGACCATTATTACACCTGCGCCCGCCTGGCGCCCCGTCTCCGGGAGCACGATGACTACACCATCGACGAGCGCACCCAGGCCATCTCGCTGACCGAAGAAGGCATCGCCAGGATGGAACGGCAGCTGAACGTGTCCAACCTGTACGAAGCCGAAAATTTCCACCTGGTGCAGTACGTTGAAAACGCCCTGGTGGCCCAGGTCCAGAAAATCAAGGACAAAGACTACGTTGTCAACGACGGCCAGGTGGTCATCGTAGACGAGTTCACCGGCCGGTTGCAGTTCGGACGCCGTTGGTCCGACGGTCTACACCAGGCGGTGGAAGCCAAAGAGGGCCTCCGGATTCAGCGGGAGAGCGTTACCTACGCCACCATTACCCTGCAAAACTACTTCCGCATGTACCGCAAACTGTCGGGCATGACCGGTACCGCCGTAACCGAGGCCGACGAGTTCTACAAGATATATGGCCTGGAAGTGGTGGCCGTACCCACCAACCTGCCCATGGTGCGCCACGAAGCTTCGGACTTGATTTTCCCCACGTCGGAGGGCAAATGGCGCGCGGCGGTGGAAAACATCGCCTCCCGCTCCCAATCCGGCCAACCGGTGCTGGTGGGTACTACGTCAATCGAAACTTCTGAGGCGCTGAGCGACCGGTTGCGGAGGCGCGGCGTGGCCCATCAGGTGCTCAACGCCCGCAACCACGAACACGAGGCCACTATCGTCGCCCAGGCCGGCCGGGCCGGCGCCGTTACCGTGTCCACCAACATGGCCGGCCGCGGCACCGACATTGTCCTGGGCGGCGCCGACACCGACCGGGAAGACTGGCAGGAAGAACACGAACGCGTGGTGGCCCTGGGCGGCCTGCACGTCATCGGCACCGAACATCACGAAGCGCGCCGCGTCGACAACCAGCTGCGCGGACGGGCCGGCCGGCAGGGCGACCCGGGCAGCAGCCAGTTCTTCGTCGCGCTGGAAGACGACCTGATGCAACGCTTCGGCGGCGACCGCATCAAAAACGTCATGAGCTGGACCGGCCTCAAAGACGATGAACCCCTGGAGAACAAGCTGATCACCAAGTCCATCAACAGCGCCCAGGTAAAGGTGGAAGGCTACCACTTCGACGTCCGCAAACACCTGCTGAATTTCGACGACGTACTCAACCAACAGCGCGAGGTAATCTACGCCGAGCGTTCCCGCATTCTGGCCAGTGAGGGGCTGCGGGATCGGGTCATCGAGATGCTGCGGGCCGAATTCGACCAACTGGTCGCCGACCACCTCAGCTCCCGCCACGCCGACGATTGGGACGCCGAGGGGTTGTTGTCCGGACTGGGCCAAATCTGTCCCCTGCCGCCCCAGGTAGACACGCCGGACAAAGTCCTCCAAAGCCGACGTGATGACATCATCGGCATCCTGCACCAGCACGCCGAATCCATCTACGATGCCAAGGCGCGGGACACGGTTCCCGGCGGTATGGACCTGCTGGTCAGGGGCTTGCTCCTGGAATCCATCAGCACCCACTGGGTCGACCACCTCACCCACATGGAGAACCTGCGTACTGGCGTCGGCCTGCACGCCGTCGGCCAGCGGGACCCGCTCACGGTGTACCGCACCGAGGGTCAGCGCGCCTTCAACGAGCTGATGCGGCACATGCAGCGGGAGGTCACCCACCGGTTATTCCACGTGACGCTGGCGCCGGAAGCGGCGGCCCGTCTGGCGGCAGCCAACAGCAACGGTGTTGCGACGGACGGCGCCGCACTATTTCCCGACGTAGCTTCCACCAACGGAACCAGGGGGAACAATAATCAGCAGCCGCCGGTTAACGGTGCACGCTCGCCCAGAGCCCAACGTGGCGGACGCAAGATCGGACGCAACTCCCAGTGTCCCTGCGGCAGTGGCCGCAAATACAAGCGCTGTTGCGGAGCCGCCGTCTGACCAGCCAACGCGCCGGTGGAACCAACCGCTGCTATTTGTCCCGGCGAAAGAGCCGGCGCACGATGGTCAGAGGCTGCGAGTGGGGCTCGTCCATCGCGATGGGCTTGTTGCGCCCCGACGCCCAGCCTTCCGGATCGCGTTCAAAGGCGACCCGGCAACCCGGAGCGCAGAAATAGTAGGTCTGACCGGCGTGCTCGCTGGCGCCGCCGTTGGGATTCTCCGTGTCCACCTGCATCTGGCAGATGGGGTCGGTTGCTGTTGCCATGTGGCTTCACCGCCTCCGTCTAGTCTAAAAGCCGGTTAGTCTAAAAGCCGGTCGGCCAGCCACTGGCGCACAAAGTCGGATGTGATGGCGTATCCGATGCCTTCGACTCTGGTGCTCACCGCTTTGCGAGTATTGATGCCGGTGACTTCGCCTCGTTGATTGATAAGTGGGCCCCCGCTGTTGCCGGGGTTGATGGGGGCGTCAGTTTTAACGCACTTCAACGCGTGCTTTTCATCCAGCCATGGACAATCCTGTAAGGCCGAAACTATTCCGGAAGTCACCGAGATTTCTTCAGTCCCGAGAGGGAACCCCAACACAATCGCCGAGTCTCCAGGGCTGACGCTTCCCGCCGGCGCAAATTCCAACACCGAAAGAGATTGACTATCGGGGTGCCTCACCTCTATGGAGGCAACGTCGTCGATACTCGCGTTCCCGCTGCGGATTACCACCACGTCCAGCAGCATACCGTCAGCGGTCACAACTGACAACCGATCCGGATCTGGCACATCCACCACGTGAGCATTGGTGAGAATGCTCACTCGCGTTTTCCCCGCTGTCTTGTAGATGAACCCCGACCCGATTGTTCGCTGGAAGTACACCACGGAAACCACCGATTGTGCCGCCTGGTCTATTACCTCGGCCAGCGTCAGTTGGGGAGTGGCCGTCGGTTGCAAAGTAGCGGTCGGCTGGGGTGATGCTGTGGGTTGCGGCGTGGGCTGCGATTGCGCGGTCGTGGTCGGTTGCGGCGTGGCCGTCGGCGGTGGGGTGGCCGTAGGTTGCGGTGTAAGCGTGGCGACCTCTGCCAGCATGTGACGCACTCGGGCGTCTACCGTTGCCACTAGTAGACCAACTTCTTTGTTATGACGGGTGAAATGCAGGGTTACTCGGCGAATTTCTGCGTAGGCCCAGTAGGTCAGGGCAGAGCCCCCGTACCAATCAACTCATCATTACAAAGATTTCGGACTACTAGTAGTCCAACTGCTTTGAAATGATGGATTGCTTTTCCAGCCGGGTTCTC
>OZ240218.1:0-1620106 GCA_965197635.1 Dehalococcoidia bacterium | reverse complement strand
CGTTGACGGACGCGCCGCCGCTCACAGCATCGGATGGGGGTATCGTGCGAGACCGGATCGAGCACTGCGCGGAGTGTCCGCCGGACGTTCTGGAGCTGGTGGCGGCATCGGGAGCGGCGGTTACGGTCAACACCGGGTTTCTGCACTACGACGGGGAACGCTACCAGCGCACGGTTGATGCGGATCTGCTGCCGCATCTGTACCCGGCCGGCGCATTGGCAACACGGGGCATCCCTACGGCGCTGGCTTCCGATGCTCCGGTGGTTGAGCCGAACCCGTGGTCGGCGATGGCGGGGGCGGTTACGCGGCGGTCAGCCGACGGCGCAGCGTTGGACGGAGTGAATGTGCCGTCGGTAGCGGATGCACTGCGGATGCACTCCGGCGGTGGGTGCATCGCGGCTGGTTATCCGGCTGACCTGGCGGTGGTGGAGCCGGACCCGCTGGCGGTTGCGGTGGACGCGCTGGCGGCGGTGCGGGCGGTGGCGACGGTGGTGGGTGGGCGCGTGGTGTGGCGGGATGGGATCTAAACGGGTTCACCCGCACCCCCGCATTGAGTGCGGGGTAGGCGCTGACCCTCTCCCATGTTGATTATACAGAACTCGCAAAATCGCCCAACGACTCTAATCGGGTCAGCCATCCGTTGAACCGTGGACACTCGGCGCGGATAGTATCCAGCCCGATCTCCTCGGCCACCAGGGGGCCATCCGAAGCCTTGTCGTAACCGAGTATCGCTCGTTTAATGCGCTTGCTCGGAGCCGTTTCGGCTCCATCATTGATGTCCTCGGGCGTACCGAAGTCGCTGCGAATTTCCAACAAGGTGGCCACCGCGCTCTCCGGTATGCCAGGTAAACAATTGAAGAACGCACTTGCATCGGAGAAAAGTAGACCTTCAAATTCGTGGCTCTGGATGTAGGTTAGGCTACGTGGCTCTGCATCACTGTGGCTAATTTTCTGTTCAACGGATTCATCTATAATCGTTTGTAACTGATCCGGAGTCAAACTTCCCTTGTCGCGAAATCCGTAGAAATCCACCAGCGAAGTCACAAAATCGAAACCCCACAGTGGGCGCAACAAATTGGCCATATCGGATGACAGCCGATCAACGGTTACGTCGCCGCCGCGATAGCCGAGTAGAACTGCCTCCAGTTCCACTCCCTTAGTTTGCAAGTAGCCTGCAAGCATGTTCTTGGCGAATTCTTCTTCCGTCCGGCCTTCCACGCAAATGGCGAGCCTGATCACGGACGCCCTCCAAGCAAGTTCTTCTGCCAGAGCTCTCCCGGAGAGAAGCCGTCGTCGAGCCAGATTTGATATTTCTCCGGGTCAAGTTTGCGGATTTGGGTCCGCCCGTCTTTCAGGTCCAACGCAAAAATCTCGTCCAGATCGAAAGCGTCAACCAATTGTGGCGACTGCGTTGCTATGATGACCTGCCTTTTGGTAGCAAGAGAATTTATCATTCCGCCAATCAGCGTAACCGCCGCGGGATGCAAGCCAAGCTCCGGCTCATCCAGCAACAGCACATCGGGCAGCATATCTTCCGGCAGATTCAGCAGCGTCACCAGCGCAAAGAACCGCAGCGAGCCGTCGGAGGTGACGTGCGCTCCAAAGGTCTTGTCCGTCCATTTCGCCATCCAGCGCAGGGAAACCTTGCCGTAACGCTCCTCAATATCAAAACGGTCAAAACCCGGCAGTATCCGCCCAATCTGTCGGCAAATGAACTCGTACCGCCGATTGTCCTCCTGTTCCAGTCGGTGTAGCACCGAGGCCAGATTGCTCCCGTCACTCCGTAGCCGCACGTAGTCCTCGGCATCCCATCTCTTTTTTAAATTGGAACTGCCGGAAGTATCGTGAAACTGATAAAAGGCACAGTTACGAAGCAGGCCCAATATTACTCGAGCGGTTTGAGGGTTGACCCCCGGATACTCACCACCTTGCGCGACTTCAACAATCTGAGCCTCCCGATGACCGCTGCCTAAGTATTCCCAGGAAGCTTCCGTATCGAGCTCGGCGTTGCGGAACCTTATAGCCTCCTCGGTAAAGAAAAAGCGGTCCGGATGGGCATGAGCCAGAGTGAATTTGTAATCGTCGCGCCCACGAGTAGCCCGCAGAGAAATTTCCGCCTCCATGTGCGGCGTAACCCGGTTCCCACCGAATAGCTGGTCGTCTGCCCCACCGTGCTTCTCCACAAACTCGCCCAGCCTCCGGGAACGTATCATCCAGCTTAACATCTCAAAAAAGCGGATGAAGTTGGACTTGCCCGAGCCATTGGCTCCAATCAAAACCGTAGCCATTGGCAACCCCGTTACCTCCACATCCACCAGCGAGCGAAAGCCACGGATGCGCACCGATTCAATCTTTACCGGATTCCGGTCGGGGTTAGGACCCTCCGGCGACGGCTTGAGCGTAGGTTGAACCGTCATAATGCTCCCTCCCCTGTATGGAGCGCCTTGCCATTCTTGCTACCGCGACCGCTCCCGTATGTAATCCACCATCTCCAGCAGCGAGCGACGGGGCGGGCAGTCGGGGAGGTCGTCCAGGGCGGCGGCGGCGGCGGTGCAGTAGTCGCGGATGACGGCGAAACAGTCGGGGATGATGCCGGAGCCGGTGATCATGTCCAGCGACTTGTGGAGCAGGCGGTCAACGTCATTGCCGCCGTTTTTGATGTCGTCGAAGAGGGCATCGATGGGATGGTCTTCGGGGTAGCGTTCCATCAGCATGATGGACGGCAGGGTGAGGACGCCTTGCAGCAGGTCGTTGCCCACGGGCTTGCCGATTTCGGAGGCGTCGCCATGCACGTCCAGCAGGTCGTCAACAATCTGGAAGGCCATGCCCACGTTGTAACCGTAGTTGCGCAAGGCCTGCACTTCATGCTCCGGCGCGCTGCTGAGTATGGCTCCCGATTCGGCGGAGGTGCAGAAGAGCGAGGCCGTCTTGCGATAAATGCGCTCGTCGTAGAGGCGGCGGGCCTTGGATGGGTCGAAAGTGGTGAAGAACTCGATGAGCTGGCCGCTGGCCAGCTCCATGATGGTCTCGGAGAAACGGCGGATGACCCGGATGACGCCGGTGTCGCACACGAAAGTCGCGGAGGTGGCGAAGAGGTAGTCGCCCAACAGGACGGCGACGTGGTTGCCGTAGAGCTTGTTGATGGTGGGCTTGCCCCGTCGCAGACCGGCGTTGTCCACGGTGTCGTCGTGGATGAGGGTGGCCAGGTGCAGCAGTTCCACCGCCGCCGCCATGATGAGGGAGAGCTGACTTTCGTGCTCGCGAAACTCGGCGGCCAGCAGAGTGAGAGCGGGGCGCACGCGCTTGCCGCCGGAGCGGAGGGCGTAGTCCAGCAGGGGATCCAGGTCGGCGATGTCGGTTTGACACAGCTCATGCAACTGCTCCTCGACCTGAGCCAGTTGCGCGACCACCGGGGCGTAGATGGATACGGTTTGCAGGTCCAGCCCGGTCTGCACAGGGGAACGCTCGGTGTGAGAAAGGTCAGGCGGAGACGCCAATCTGCTCGACCTCCTGCTCGGCGACCGCGTCGTCCAGTTTCTGGTACAGCGGAGCGGGGTTGCGCAGCTGGTTGCCCGATTTGATGGCGGAGGTCAGCGCGGCGAAGTCCCACGGCTCGGCGGAAACTTCGCCGTCACAGCCAAGGAATTCATGGAGCTTCTGGCTGGTGAAGGGCAGGTAGGGCGCCAGCATGACCTTGAGGCAATTGAGGGACTGGATGGCGGTGGTCAGCGAGCGGGCGGCGTCGGCGCGGTCGGTCTTGATGGCCTGCCAGGGGGCGCGGCTGTCCAGGTAACGGTTGCAGTCCTGGGCCAAGCTGAAGGCGCGGCTGACGCCGGCGCGGAAACGGGTGTGGGCCAGGCTGTCGTCCACGTCGGCCATGGCCTGCTTTGCGGATTCGAGCAGGGCGGCTTCGGCGTCGCCGGCGGGCGCGGGGTCAGCGGGGACCTGGCCGTCGAAGTTGCGGTAGGTGAAGCGCAGCACCCGGTTGACCAAATTACCCCAAGTGGCGACCAGCTCGTCGTTGTTGCGGCGGACGAACTCGCTCCAGGTGAAATCGGTGTCGCCGGATTCCGGCATATTGATGGACAGCAGGTAGCGCAGGGGGTCGGGGTCATAGCGGTCTAGGTAATCGGGGACCCAAATGGCCCAGTTCTGGCTGGTGGAGAACTTGCGGCTCTCCAGGCTGAGGAACTCGTTGGCCGGCACGTCGTAGGGCAGGTTGAGATCGCCGTAGCCCATGATCATGGCGGGCCAGATGATGCTGTGGAAGGGGATGTTGTCCTTGCCGATGAAGTAGTAGGAACGGGCATCGTCGTCTTTCCAGAAGTCCTGCCAGGCATCAGCGTTGCCGCTGCGCTGGGCCCACTCCACGGCGGCGGAGAAGTAGCCGATTACGGCCTCGAACCAGACGTAGATGCGCTTTTCGTCGTAGCCATCCAAAGGCAGGGGCACGCCCCAGGTGAGGTCGCGGGTGATGGCGCGGTCTTTCAGCCCGCCCCGCAGGAAGCCTCTAGTCGAGTTGGCGACGTTGGGACGCCAGTGCTCCTTGCCGCCGATCCAGTCGAGCAGCGGCTCCTGGAAGGCGGACAGGCGCAGGAAGAAGTGTTCGGAGTCGCGGAACTCGGGGGTCTGGCCGCAGATGCTGCAGTAGGGGTTGACCAGCTCGATGGGGTCAAGGGTATGACCACAGTTGTCGCACTGGTCGCCGCGAGCGCGCTCGTTACTGCAGTGAGGGCAGGTTCCCTCGACGTAGCGGTCGGGCAGGAACCGATTGCAGCCGGCGCAGCGGGCCAGCAGCATGGTGTCAGGATAGATGTAATCCTGCTCCATGAGTCGCGTGAAGAAGTCCTGCACCACCCGCTGGTGGTTTTCGGTGTGGGTGGTGGTGAAAAGGTCGAAGGAGATGCCGAGGCGTTGCCAGGTGTCCAGGAACTGGGCGTGGTAGCGGTCGAGGACAACCTGTGGCTCGACGCCCTCCTGGTCGGCGCGGATGGTTATGGGGGTGCCGTGGGCATCGGAGCCGGACACCATGAGGACATCGTTGCCTTTCATGCGGTGGTAGCGGGCGAAAATGTCGGCGGCCAGATAGCAGCCGGCGATGTGGCCCATATGGAGGGGGCCGTTGGCGTAGGGCCAGGCAACACCGATGAAAATTCGTTCGGGCAAGGTCGTCCTCCTCCTCAGTACGCCGCAACCGGGATCCGTGCAGCCATTCTAGCATAACCCGATTTGGGCGGGTATGATGGTGGCGTGCTCGTGCGACCCAGTTTGTTGTTGTGACGGAGCGTGGCAATCTCGCCAACGCAACAACGGCGGTTAGGGAGACTCGCCAGTACCGGAACGGGATTGCCACGAATGCCTGACCGCATTCTCGCAATGACAGGTGAGGAAGACCGGATGAACGACCAGGACCAGGAAGCCACCGATTTCCCCGTGAACGGCGCCGCCGACGCTTTTCCGGAGGCGGAGCGGGAGGCGGTTTATCGGGCTATCTACCAACGCCGGGACATCCGCAATTTCCGGACCGACCCCATCCCCGATCATGTTCTGGCCCGCATCATCAGAGCGGCGCATCACGGCCCTTCGGTGGGGTTCATGCAACCCTGGGACTTCATCATAGTGCGGGATACGGAACGGCGGCAGCGGGTGAAGGATCTGTTTGACCGGGAGCGCGAAGCTGCCGCCTGCTTTTTCGACGAGCCGCGACGCTCCGCCTATCTCTCTCTGAAGCTGGAAGGCATTCTGGAGTCGCCGGTGAATGTGTGTATTACCTGCGACCCTACGCGGGCCGACGTGGTGTTGGGACGCAATTCGATGCCGGAAACGGACGTTTATTCCACCTGCTGCGCCGTGCAGAACCTGTGGTTGGCGGCGCGCAGCGAGGGTGTTGGCGTGGGTTGGGTGAGCATCCTCAAGCTGCCCCAACTGCGCGGTATTCTGGGGATCCCGCCGCATATCATTCCGGTGGCGTATCTCTGCCTGGGCTATCCGGTTGAGTTCCCGCCCGAACCCGGGTTGCAGACCGCCGGCTGGCGAGAACGAATGCCCATAGACCAGCTGATCCACCTGGATGGCTGGAGTGGTTCCGTCGAGGAAAGCGGGTGGCAAGGATTTCGGGAAGCGCTGGATGCCGAGGTCGGGCCAGGCCGATGAATGGAGTACAATCACCACCTACATCCGAATCATTACGCCGGCCAAGGGAGGAGCAATGCAGCGGAGCGCGTCACGGATTCTAACCACCCACACCGGCAGCCTGCCCCGGTCTCCCGAGCTACAGGAACTGTTGCGGCAACGCGAGGAGCAGCGCGACTTTGACGAGGCGCTGTTCCAGTCCAGTGTCCGCGATGCCGTCAGCCGGATAGTCGCCCGGCAGCAGAACACGGGCATCGACGTGGTGAACGACGGCGAGCAGGGACGTTCGCAGTATGCCACCTACGTGAAGGAGCGGCTGACCGGGTTTGAGGGCGAGCGCATGGTGCGTTCCCACGTTCGCCTGGACGACGCCGATTTCCCGGAGTACGCCGCCGCGCAGACCCATCTCTCCTCGCGCAATATGCCTCAGCCGGCCTGCACCGGCCCCATCGCCTGGAAGGACTGGCCGGCCGTGGAGCGCGACATCGCCAACCTCCAGCAGGCCGCGGCCAACAGCACGGCGGAAGAGGTATTCATGACGGCCGCGTCGCCGGGCGTCATCGCCAATTTCCTGCCCAACGAGCACTACGCCACCGAAGAAGAGTATCTCTACGCCCTGGCCGAGGTGATGAAGGACGAGTACAACGCCATCGCCGACGCCGGCCTTGTGCTGCAAATCGACTGCCCCGACCTGGCGATGACGCGCGTATCGCAGTTCTCCCACCTGTCGGTTGAGGAATTCAAGAAGATCGTGGAACTGCACGTTGAGGTAATCAACTACGCCCTACAGGACATCGACCCGGAGCGGATGCGGCTGCACGTCTGCTGGGGGAACACCGAGGGGCCCCATCACCACGACGTTCCTCTGCGGGAGATTGTGGATTTGGTTTTGCAGGCCCGCCCGCTGGGCCTGTCCATCGAAGGGGCCAACCCCAGGCATGGGCACGAGTGGAAGGTCTGGGAAGAAGTCCGGTTGCCGGAGAGCAAGGTTCTGATACCCGGCGTGCTGGACACCACCACCAACTTCATCGAGCACCCCGATCTCATCGCCCAGCGCATCCTGAACTACGCCAACGCGGTGGGACGGGAAAACGTCATCGCGGGCAGCGACTGCGGGTTTGGCACCTCCGCATGGGGGCGCAAGGTGGAGACGAATATCGCCTGGGCCAAGCTGGCCGCGATGGCGCAAGGGGCGCGGCTGGCGACGCGGGAACTGTGGTAGATTCCTCGCGTTACCATGAAAACAGAGCAATTTCGTCAGAATCAGGATTTGCCGGATTTTAAGATTTTCGGGATTACGTTACTCCAATCCTGGCAATCCTATAATCTTGGAAATCCTGATTCTGACGATTCTGCGAAAGCGGGGCCTCCGTATAGCGGGGTTGTAGCTTGAGACTCGCGGCCACGTTGACGCGGGCTTCCACGCCGCTGGGGATATTCCGGCACCGCAACTTCGCCTTCGTATGGGCGTCCACCGCGCTGGTGGGCATGGGCACGCAGATGGAGTCGGCGGTGCTGGGCTGGTTCGTGCTGACGCTCACCGACTCGCCGTTCCTGGTGGGTTCCATCGCGGCGGCTCGAATGGCCCTGAACTTCCTGGCCCTGTTCGCCGGCGCGGTGTCCGACCGGCTGCCCCGCAACCTGTTGCTCATGTCGGTGGAATTCATCATGGGTTCCATGGGCATCCTGATGCTGGCCCTGATCCTGACCGATCTGTTGCAGGTGTGGCATATCTTCGCCATCACTCTCTTCATGGGCGTGATCCGTCTTTTTCAGATGCCCGTGGCCCAATCGCTGGTGGGCGACACCCTGCCCCGGGAACGACTCAACAACGGCGCGGCCTTCAACACCGTTGCCATGAACATCGCCATGCTGTGCGGCCCCGTCATCGGCGGCCTGCTGTTCAAGGCATTCGGCCCGCAGGGAGCCTATCTCGCCATCGCCTCCCTGTACCTGTGCAGCGGGATGGTTGCCATGGGCATCAGGATTGACCGTTCGGAGAGCAGCCGACGTGCGGAATCGGTGCTGCGCACGGTGACCGACGGCCTGCGCTACGCCGTGGGCAATCAGGTGATCTGGGCCGTGCTGACGGTGGCGATCATAATCAACCTGGCCGGATGGACGGTACACACGGGGCTGGCGCCGATTTTCGCGCGGGACGTGCTGGGCACCGACTCGGCCGGCCTGGGTCTGCTGCTCTTCGGGTTCGGCATTGGAGCGCTCAGCGGTTCGTTGGGGCTGGCGATGGCGCCCAACCTGCGCCGCCCCGGTATGCTGCTGATCGCTGCCGTGATGATGTGGCACGCCACGATCCTAGCCTTTTCGTTGTCGAAGTCGTTCTACCTGTCCATGGGCATTTTCGTGCTGGTGGGAATGTCATTCGCGGCCACGCAGGTGCTGATCCTCACGCTGCTGCTGCGCACCACACAGCAGGAGTTTCGGGGTCGCGTCATGGGCCTGCGGTCCTTTGCCATCCTGGCCTACAGCTTCGGCAGCGTGGCCGCCGGAGCCATCGCCGGCCCGTGGGGCGCGCCGGGAGCGGCCCAGGTGGTGGGCTTCACGGGCATTGCGCTGGTCCTCGCGCTGGCGGTGGTCGCGCCGAAACTGCGGCAGGCTTGAAGCTCTGTCCTCCACCGGGGTTTAAATGTTTATGACACATGACTGTTACACTACAACAGTCAATCATAAGTCCGTGGGATAATATTCAACGTACATAGGAATAGACAGCCGCGGAGGTTCCAACGTGAAGCAGCGGGGTATTGCGATCTTTCTTGTAACGGTTTTGGCGTTGGCTTTGTCCCTGGGATCGCTGGCGTGTTGGGGAGGGGAGGTCGCGCCAGAATCGACGGAGACGACAGCCGAACCTGCCGCCGCGGCGCCGGCATCCACCGCCATGCCGGGTGCGCCGCAACCGACTGCGCCGGAACCGACGGCGATGACGCCGGCATCCGCAGCGGTGACATCCCCGCCGCCGGCTCCCACCGTGCCGCCGCCGCCTCCAACCGCTGCCGCGCCCGCGCCCACCGCAGCGCCACCACAGCCAACCGCCACGCCGGAGCAACCCACCGCGACGGAGGAACCATCCACACCGGCTGCTCCCGAACCTGCCGAGCCTCCGGTGGATCCCGCCCTGGTGCGGTACGCGGCGCAACACGCCGGCGGGCCGGGTGCGATTTTTGCCGGCGACGCCGGGCAGCTCCTTGGACTGCCTCCACACGCAGCCCTGATGTTTGGCGTTCCCCAATCTTTCCACACGCAGGCATCGGCGGCGGCGCTGTTCGGATTGCCGGGGGGAATTTCCAGCCATATGTTTATCTACACCAGCGACTACTACCAAGGGTTGATTGAGAAGGCCAACCTGACCAACCCCACCGCGCTGAAGTCGTCGGGTGAAAGCATTGAGATCCAGCACGTCTGCATCGACCGCCGGCTGCCCACGTGCGTACTGGTGCAGAGTTACTGGGCGCCCAACCTGGCCCAGCGCACCAACGGGCAGGTCAAGTTGTCGGTGTCTTCCTTCGCGGAGCTCGGGCTAGCCGGGCCGGACACGCTGAGCCAGGTGTCCGACGGGTCGCTAGACATGGTGAACATCTTCACGGGCTACGTGGCCGGAGCGCATCCGCCGCTGGAGGTGCAATCGCTGTGGGGGACGGTCAACGACTGGGAGACGTCATACCTGGCGCTGACCGATTTGGCGCCGGACGTTGACCGGATGCTGCTGGATCTCTCCGGGGGCAGCCACGTGCTGAACCGCAACTGGTTCGCCGGTTCCGACCAGTGGTTCTTCAGCAAGGAGCCGCTGGAGACGGTGGCCGATTTTGAGGGCAAGAAGATACGCTCGCACTCTGCATCCATGTCGGACTTCATCAAGGGTATGGGAGCCGAGCCCGTGGAGCTGGACGTGACCGAAATCTACACCGCGCTGGAAATCGGCACGGTGGACGCCACGGTCACCACGGCGCTGCTGGGCGTCACGGGGCGACTGTTTGAGGTTGCCGACTACATGGCCGGGCCGGTGATCGGTTTCGGCTACACCAACAACGTCATCAACCAGGACGTGTGGAACTCCATGCCGGAGGACCTGCAACAGATCACGATCGAGGAAGGGGCGAAGATGGAGCTGGAGGCATTGCGGCTGGCCCCCTTCCAGAACTTCGTCGCCCTGGAAGCCAACAAGATGGCCGGCCTGAAGCCGATACCTTTCTCGGACGACACGCTGAAGCATATCGACGAAACGGTGGTGCCGGAACACATCATGCCCGGCTGGGTGCGCCGGCTGGGCTACCCGGAGCGGGGCCAGGAAATCGTGGATATAGCCAACGAGAAGGTTGCGCCGTACACGGGGTTGCTGGTCAACCCGGACGGGTCGGTGGAGCGGGTGGCGATTACGGAGGGGCCGCGAGCGGAGTGAGGGCAGCGGAGCGCAGGTAAAACCGGGAGAGGGTTCGGTTCGACGTGGAAGTTACGTCCGCGCGGCAGTAACGGTGAATGCTACAATTGTGTCTGGCAATGAGAAACGTCAAATTGCCTGGAGCGCCTCATGGTCAAACCTGACAACCTCCGCCCCGTAGAAGTAACAGGCCAAGTTTGGGGGGTACAACTCGCCCCGCCGGGTGAGGGCGACGGCGGTACTTTCCATCTTTTGCTGGATGACGGTCGGATCGTCCCCGGACTTTATCCAAAAGCATGGCACCAGCCAATCGCGTCCGCTTTGCAGGCCAATGACGTCGTTCTACTCAAAGTGACAGGGATTGGCGAACATTCGCCTTCCGGTGAATTGCAGCGCATCGTGGAACCAGAATCTATTACCCGATGCTGGGCGCCGGCGCCCAATCGTCTTTTCGCCAATGAAGCGCCTGACTGGGAATCCCCGCTGGCAAGCCGGGGTGAAACCCAATGACGGCGTCCATCGCCGCCGCCGATGTCATCTTCGCCGATTCTGGATACTGGATAGCCCTGATCACGCCCGATGACGAACTGCACGAACGGGCCGCTACCTTCCACGCCGCGTTGGCAAATCACCAGATAGTAACCACCCATCTTGTACTGAACGAAGTTCTAAACCCCAGGAGCGGAACGAACCAACAACACCGCCTGGCCGCCGTACAACTGGTGGACCAAATCAAGGGCAATCCTCGTATGCACATCGAGCTGCAGACGCCGGAGCTTTTTGAGCAGGCGCTTGATCGCCTTCGCCAACGGCTGGATAAGGAATGGAGCATTACCGACTGCGCCAGCTTCCTGGTAATGGAGCGGTTGGGTATCTGGCAAGCGTTGACCGGCGATCACCATTTCGAGCAGGCCGGGTTTTTCGTGATACTGAGATAGCCGCGTCCAGGTGTGGACAGCGTGCGTCTGATGTAGCTAAAGCCACTCCCACGGGTTGAGTACCTCAATATCCAACCCGTCAAAGTCCCTGGCGTTGCGGGTGGCTACTGTTAGATCGTTGGCCTTGGCTATGCCGGCGATCAAGGCATCACTCAGGCGTAATAAACGCCCAGCTTGGCGCGCTCGCGCCCGGTATATGCCAGCCCATTCCGCTCCGGTTCGCTCCAGCGGCAGTATACGGTCGCCATACGACGAAATGATGCCATCAACCGCTGTGCGCAGCCGGTTGCGGCGTTGCCCGTGCGGCAACAGTTGTGTTCCGTACTCCAATTCGTGCACGACAACCGACGGAAGCCAGAGGCCGGGCTGCTCATGCAAAAACGTGATGACACGTGGGTTTTGGACATCTTTGGTCAGCTCGGATACGACGTTGGTGTCCAGCGCATAGTCAGTCATCGGTTGTCTTCGTCAACCCACGGGATTTCGTCATCGGAGTGCTCGTCGTCAGGGATTATGAGGTTCGTGCCCCGGGGCATATTCTCGACCAGCCACTGGCCCAGAGGCTTGCGCGGTTCCGACTGCCCCGGTTCAGCTTCGGCCGCCGTTACAACGAAAGTCTTGCCGGCGCCAATGTATTGCGGCCCTTCCTTCTCGGCGAGGCGCAGCACTTCGGGCAGGTTCGCCTGAGCATCGGCCACTGTCCACACCCGGTTGGGTTTGGGGATTGTCATGGTAAATCTCCCTCCCTTGGGGGATACACGCGGCTGCCGTAAAGAGGCGACAGTTCTTGATGTCCAGGCAGCTACGGCAACCCCGATTGCAAACCGTGTTTTGCGGTGTGGATGGCGATCTGCTCGGCGGCGAATTGCGTGGCTTCGTAGAGGTCAACCAGGTCGGTCACCTTTTCAACGTACAGCAATCCGTTCATGGCGTTGTGGTTCCGCAACTCCTCCAGCGTCATCCGATTGCGCTTGACGCCGTTGCAGGTGCGATGGAGCAGGGCCAGGTTGTAGAGTTCGTCGTTGCCCTGGGTTGCGTGGGCCGCCTTGCGGGCTCGGATATGGTCAACTTCCAACAGGGTTTCGTCCAGGCTGCCGTTGGGCCGGCGAGGTTCGTAACCGCAACCCCAGCATTTGGGTCCGAACTTGTCCATCAACAACTGCTTCGCCTGATCTTTGGGAATCCGGCCCGACCAACTTGACGATTGGGTACTCTGCCGCGCTCCCCGGCGCGGCTGTCGCAAGGCGTGATGGGGCGCCGGATCCTCGTCGTCCCGCTCGGGCAGTTCGGCAGGGCCAATAGTACGGCTGGTGGTCCACTGCTGGGGTTCCTGAAATCCCCGATCTTTTTTCACCGCTGCCAGGGCGTCCCGGGTGGCGTCGGTCATCCCCTCCAGCGCGATACCGTTCAGGTAGAAACGCCGTTTCAGCATTGTCCACGCCCGGTATGCCATGTCGCAGGCAATCCACCGGCGCTCAAGTTTTTCTGCAGCTACCGCAGTGGTGGCGCAGCCGGCGAATATGTCCAGTACCACATCGCCGGGGTTGCTGCTGGCTTTGATGATGCGTTCGTAGAGTTCCAGGGGCTTTTGGGTTGCATAGCCGGTGCGCTCAAGTGCATGGGAACCTATTGGCCTAATATCATCTACAATGTCCTGTACCGGTACTCCCGGACTCTCGTCAACATATCTCTTTTGCTGGGGAACTGAGCCACGTTCCGGCCAATATATCAACCCGGCTTGATCCAGCAGGTCCAATTTTTGTTGTGTCGATAAGTCATCGAGGTAGACGTCGGGAAATGCGTTCCTCAAAGCGGTAATTGGAATCGCCCAATGCCGGCCAGAAGCTGTAGGGTTGACGCTACGCCAGGGTAACCCGGATTCTCCATATCTAACGCCTGCTCCGGTTAGAGTAACCAGTCTGTATCGACCTCTTTCGTCTTCGAAACGATAGTAACGGTTAATATAAGATGAATCATACTCTTGATAGATACGATTCCATCGGTGATTGTCGGAAGATGAGTAGAAGAGCATCGTATCGTGTATTGGCCCCCAACGCTTGGAACCTCCGTGGGAGCCTGTTCTTTTCCAGATAATTTCGTTGCGAAAGTTTTCCGAACCAAACACAGCGTCCATCAGCATCCGCAGATAACTGTTGGCGTGGCTGTCGCAATGCAGGTAGATACTGCCCGACGACTTCAACACCCGGCGGCACTCCAATAGCCTTGCGGCCATGAACGCGATGTAGGCGGCCTC
This sequence comes from Dehalococcoidia bacterium, assembly GCA_965197635.1. Lineage (GTDB taxonomy): Bacteria > Chloroflexota > Dehalococcoidia > Lucifugimonadales > UBA3495 > Bin87. Next base: position 1,606,392 of record OZ240218.1, on the reverse strand, counting down.
GTTTTCCGAGGCGCACGCTTCCACCGCCTGGATTACGGCGAACACTTCGGGGTAATCGTCCTCAATGCCCATTTTCCAGGCCGGATGCACGTCCTCATCCCAACTCCAGATGTCGTGGACGCGAGTCAGCCCCTGGCCCTCGTTGTGCTCGACGCCGTGAGACTGGGCCAGTGCGATTTCCTCGGCGTACTCAGCGTCGCTGATGGGCGGGCGCGGGTTGCCGGTAAAGGTTTCGTTGGCGGCAAAGGGCGGGTCAATGGCAATGAGGTCGATGCACTCGTTGTTCAACCGGCGCAGAAACGCCAGGTTGTCCATAGTTGCCAGCGTCCGGTTTGCCACGTTCAGTTCGCTCATAGGTCGGCGCTGCCCCCGATTTCGCTTTTCGCTTCACGGATTGGATGGGGAGATTCTAGCACTGCGCACCGGGGTTCCGAAATCAGCGAAGGTCACTAAATTGCCGTGTGATACACTGACACGGCAGTAGGGGAAGGCTGCCGGCCGTGAGGTTGTGATGAGGTGAAAGATGCCGGCGGTGGTGATGGAGGGGCAGTTTCGCTTTGTGATCAATACCAGGGAGAATGCGTTCGAACCGCCCCATGTTCATATCTGGGTGGGCAATGAGGACGTGTGTCGCAGTGAGTTGAATGGTGGAAGTTATATGGACGAGCCGCCGCCCGGGGATTACCGAGCCATCCGGCGAGCATATGCCAGACATGTCGAGGCAATCAGGAACGAGTGGAACCGGATACATGGGAGATAGCGGATGGAAGCCGTATTGGTGAACAATGCCGACCGCATGATGCTGACCGCGGCGCCACTGGAGGAAGGCATTGAGCTGGCCTTCGCCGACGGGTGTGCGGGTTTAATCCCTTTTAGCGACCTGCCGGAAGTGGGAGCCGGAGGAGGGGTTGCCGGTCTGGAGCTGCCCAACCCCTATGAGATTGTGGTGACTACAGATGAAGGGGAAAGCATTGAGCTTCCCTGGGACTTCGCGCGTCACTACTGCGATCCGTTGTATCGGCCACGGGTTGAGGCCGTGGCCCGGCAGGGCCGACATATCCTGGGACGGCGTATCAGGGCGCTCCGAGATGCCGCCGGGTTGACCCAGGAAGAGCTGGCCGACCGGGCGGCAATCGAGCGCACGACGCTGGCAAGCATCGAAAAAGGAGAGCAGAGTCCTGGGTTCGACACATTGTCCGGCATTGCGTGCGCGCTGAACCAGGCCGTGCCGGACCTGCTGGGTCCGCCGGAGGCGTCTTGAGACCCGGCGGGGCCGTTATCGTTTGTGCCGACGGCATTTGAACCATCTCGCCGCGTTCATCCCAGCGGGATGTTAGCCAAAATGCTGGAACAGCGAGTGGCTACTTCTGATGACAGCGGGCCGTTGACGCCCTCGCCATCCGCACGGTAGCCTAGAGTTAATCAAGCAAGACAACAGCCGGTGGGACTGACCTGATGCCGGGTCGGTTCCGCCGGTTTTTTGTGTGGCTGGCGGGCCGCCTCGTCATAGTACCGGCGGGGAGGTTTCGATGATTGAGGAAGGCGTGAGGCGTCCGGGGTGGATGGAGTGGCCGGCGTCGGCGAGTGCGGCGAATGGGCGGGCGGCTTTGCTGGAGGCGCTGGCGGCCTACCGTCGGGGTATGGGCGAGCCGCCGGTGGTCTGCAAGTGGGGGATTGGGACGGGCGTGGGTGACCATAAAGCGGGCGACCACAAGGGTCGCCCCTACGACGGCGGTGGGGAATCGTCCGGCGGGCCGCTGGTGTTTGTGGCGTCCACCGGGGAGGTGGACCGGCACGGGGATACTGTCGCGCCGGACGGGTGGCGGCTGGATGGCTACCGGGAGAACCCGGTGGTGCTGTGGGCCCATGACTACCGGCGGCCGGCCATCGGACGGGCCGACGCGGTGTGGAGCGACGGACGGGCGTTGCTGGCGCGGCTGGAGTTCGCGCCGACGGAGTTCGCCGGACAGGTGGAACAGCTATACCGGCAAGGCTACCAGCGGGGCGTGTCCGTGGGATTCCGGCCGCTGCGGTTCGAGGAACGGCGCGACCCGGTGAGCGGGGCGTTCCTGGGCATCCGGTTCCTGGAGCAGGAGCTGCTGGAAATCAGCGCGGTGCCGGTGCCGGCCAACGGGGACGCGCTGCTGATGGGGGATGCCTCCTCCGTTGCCGTCCCACCGAGGGAGAGGGGATTGGTGGCCGATGAGGTGGTGGGGCTGCTGCGGGGGTTGCGGGGGTGACTGCAATTCGCAGCAATGTAGGGGCGACCCTCGTGGTCGCCCTGACTGCAACGGGCAACCACAAGGGTTGCCCCTACCGAATACATAACCAAGTCAAAGGAGATGAGGAGTTTATGACGCTTTCAACCTGGGAGTTGGAGACCATCAAGAATGAGGTTGCGGAGGTGCGGGAGTTCTACCGGCAGCGGCTGGACGCTGATATCCCGCCGTTGCAGGAGGAGTTGGAGCGATTGAGCCGGGCCGTGGGCGAGATCACGGAGAAGCAGCGGGCCGGCGAACGGCAGGCGATGCTGGCCCGTTACTCCGGCAGTAGCGCCGGCGGTGAGCATGACCGGCCCCGGGTGCCCTTCGGCAAGTACCGGGGGATGGATGCGCTGGACCTGGCCTGCGTGCGCAGCGTGCTGGCGGCGCAGCAGCGGGAGCCGGGGGACGCCAACCCGCGTCTGTTGGAGGACTGGCAGACCAACCTGAAGGCGGCCATGGACAGCACCACGGCGGGCAGCGGCGACGAGCTGGTGGCTACCGGCGAGGCCGCCGCGCTGTGGGCCGACATCAACCTGGAAACCCACGTCGCCGGACTGTTCACACGGGTCGATATGCCCACCAACCCCTTCGAGATACCGCTGCAGCTGGGCAACGTGTCCTGGTATCCCGGCACGGAGAACACGGCCACCACCGAGACGGCGCTGACCACGGCGCGGCAGACGCTGACGGCCCACGAGCTGGTGGCGGAGGTGCCCTGGTCGCTGACGCTGGAGGAGGACGCGGTGATCGCCATGGCGGCGGAGGTGCGGAGCACGCTGGTGCGCAACGCCGTGGAGGTGATCGACGACGTGCTGCTGAATGCCGACAAGACGGCGCAGAATAACATCAACGCCGACGGCGCGACCATTGCCGCGTCAACGGCGGGCAAGGCCCATTGGCTGCTGGGGTTCGACGGGCTGCTGCACCTGCCACTGGTGGACAACACAGCGCAGGGCAACGACCACGCCGCCGCGCCCAGCGCGGATATGTTCAACGAAGTACGAGGAATGCTGGGCAAGTACGGTGTGCGTCCGTCGGAGCTGGCCTACATCGCCGACGTGGGGACGTACATCAAGTCGCTGGGCGTCAGCGAGTTTCGCACGCTGGACAAGCTGGGCCCGCAGGCCACGTTGCTCAACGGACAGCTGGCCCAGGTGGACGGCATCCCGGTGATCGTGTCGGAGCAGATGGCGAAGTCGGACGCCGACGGCAAGGTCACGGACGGCGGCAACACCAACACCAAGGGCCGCCTGCTGGTGGTGAACCCGATGCAGTGGCGGCTGGGGTTCCGGCGGGAACTGATGATTGAAACAACCCGGGACATCCAGAAGCGGCAAAACATCATGGTAGTGAGCATGAGGCTGGCGTTCATGGAGCGGACGGGAGACCGCACCAAGGCGACGCACACGGCGCTGCAGTACAACATCACGGTATAAATGCGCGCCCGGTAGGGGCGAATAATCATTCGCCCCTACGTGGAGGATGGTATGCCAAATGCTTATGGAGACCTGACGACGTTGAAGTCGGCGGCGTTTTTGAACGCGCCGGACGACAGGCACGACGGACGGCTGCTGGGACTGCTGGAGGCGACTTCGCGGTGGATTGACGGGTACTGCGACCGCCAGTTTGCGGCGATCCACGGGGAGCGGCGGTTTGACGGCACGGGCAAAGTCAGCCTCGCGGTGCCCGACCTTATCGCCGTGAGCCAGCTGCGGGTACGCGAGGCGTCGTCGGGTGAATGGGCCGCCTGGCCGTCGGACCGGTGGCTGCTGTATCCGCTGAACGCCATACCGACTGAACCGGGCGGGCGTCCCTACACGAGGATCATGGCAACCCACGACGGGCGGCGGTTCCCGCTGAGCCGGGGCGGCGTCAGTATCAGCGGCGCTTGGGGATATGGGGACGTGCTGGAGGATGTGGGTTTGTCCCTGGCCAGTGAAGCGGCGGCGGCGGACGACTCGGTGGCAGTGGCAGTCGGCGACGCCAGCATCCCGTCGGCCGGCCACACCATTCGCATCGGCGACGAGCAGATGTATCTCACCGGCGCGGCTAACGATGGGCAGGATACGCTGACCCTGGCCGTGCAACGCGGGGTCAACGGGACGACCGCGGCGACTCACATCGTGGGCGCGGGGGTGTCGGTGTATCGCTACCCGAAGGCCGTGGCGGAGGCGTGCCTGGTGCAGGCCGCCGTCTGGTGGCGGGAAAGGTTGGCCGGGCCTTTCCGGCCAGATGCGATTTTCGACCGCTCAACAGGCGACGATTGGGGAGATGTTGGCGGCATCTCTCCAACGGTTCGCGCGCTGCTGGAGCCGTACCGCCGGCGGGTCGCGACCCTGGGGGTGTGAAGATGACGGGATACGCCAGCACGGGGCGCAGCTACGTGGCGGTGGCGGACGCCGACGGGATCATGCGCGACCTGTCGCCCTGGATGGAGCGGATCGGGCCGCTGGGCCGGGAGCTGAGCGCGCGGGACGTTACCGGCGTGAACGACCGGTCATCACGAACGGCGGCGGGGCCGGAGACGGCCCAGGAGTTCGTGCTGTCGGGCCGGTGGGACGACACGCCGGAGATCGGGCCGGACGCCGTGCTGTCGGGCATCGTGGGCCGGTCGGTGGTGGTTGACTACGGGCCGGCTGGCAACGGGCCGGAGCTGCGGCGGGTGTCGGGCAGGTTCGTGTGCCTGTCCTACCGCATCACCAGCCGGGCCGGGGAGCCGGTGCGGTTCGAGGCGCGGTTCCGGCAGGACGGGTCGGCGGAGCTGGGAGTGTGGCGATAAAACTCAGGTGGGTTCAGTCAGCCGCGACTTCTTCGGGGGTTATCACCACACGGCCGAGGTCGTCATGGCGGTGGCGCATCAGCAGGTCCATGCGATCATGCAGCGCGAGCATCATTCCTCTGACTTCGGCGAGCTGTTCGCGGAAATCGGCGAGCTGTTCGCGAAAATTGGCGAGCTGTTCACGGAAGTTCACCATCTCTTGCTCGAGTCTTTCAACCCGCGCGGTGAGGCCATTGAGTTGGCCTTCGATCCTGCCGACAGAGATAGCCAGCCGAACCATGAAGCCGAACATAGCCACCAGGATCAGCGACATGAAAGCGAGAAAGCCGTAGAGGATGTTGGGGTCAGCGGCGGTCATTATCAATATTCCATCAATGCGGGACGCGGGAATTATCGCAGATGCATCCGGAGTCGGCAACGGTGGCCTTTGCCGGTTTAGCTCTCCATCAGGGCGAGGACACGATGAACGAAATCCTGCACCAGGGGGCAGCCGCGAGCGATGTCGTCAGGTTCCATGAAGTCGTGGCGGGAGTTGGCGTGAAACTGCTGGGCCGCGAAGAAGCCGGCGGCGATGGCGGTGTCTCCCGTTTCGGCGGCGAGGCGGTCGGCGGCGGTCTTCACGTCTTGATGGCTCTCGGAGGGCCAACCGCGCTGCACGGCCACGGCCATGACGGCGTGGGCGGCGGCTTGCCACAGCGTTGCGGAGGCTTGAGTTGCGGCGCCCGAGGCGAATTCGGCGTCGGCGGTTTGCAGGCGCTCCCGAGCCTCCCGGGCGTGTTCGTGAGCCGGCAGGGATGCAGCGCGTCTGCCCTCGTCCAGCAGGGCCAGCATACGGGCGACGAACTCGCGCATCAGGCGGCAGTAGTCGGCCAGTTGGTAGGACTCGACAAAGCCGTGGTTGAACTTGGCGCGAAACTGCTGGGCCACGGCGTACTGGTGGCGCAGGTGGTGGTCGCCGGCCTCGTCGGCCAGGCGGTCGGCGGCGGCTTTCAGGGCGCGGGCGTCGTCGGTGGGCCAGCCTCGTTGTTCCGCCACCGCGGTCAGGGCGTGGGCGGCGGCGTGCCAGATGTTTTCGTAGGCCAGCAGCGGCTCTTCGTCGGCGAAATGCTGGTCGGCGGCGTCAAAAAACGCCTGGGCGGTTTGGGCGGTGTCCTGGGCAAGCATGATGGATTATTTCCGGATGCGATGCGCAATTTTACCAGACGGGCGAGAGCCGGGGGATTATTCCATTTTCGTGAAGGCGCCGCCGGTGCGTTGCGCGATGGCCTGCAAAGCGTCGGTGTCGGCGTCGGCGCCCAGGGCGACCGTGTTGATGGGCACCTCCGACTGAGACAAGGCTGCGACGGTTTCATCGTCAAGGTTGTCAATGGCGTGCGCTTCGCCGTCGGACATGAGCACATAGCGCTGTTCCTGGCACGATATGTCTCCCAGGTCCATGAACATCGTGTCGCCCTTGAGCCGAACCGGGGGCATATCCGGAATGGAGAGCAGCACACCGCCGTCGCGGTCGCCGGAAGGGTTGCCGCCAATGCCGATGGGTACGCCGCTGCCAACGCGAGCCGGTCCGCCGTCGGGCCCGTCGCCCGTTTCGGGACTCCCGGTAGCAGTCGCCGGCGTGCCATTACCGTTTTCGTCCCGGTTCTCATACCACAACCAGCCACCGAGGAAGACGAGAAGCAACAAAAGCAGCAGCAACAGCCAGGGCCAGATGCGGCGCCGTTCACCGTCATCCCGGCGGCGGCCGCTATCTATCCTGACCGCCTGGACGCGCCTACCACCGCGTCCCCAGTTCCACGGCCACCGCCACCGCCATCCCAACCTGCGGCGGCGGCGCCTTCTGTCTTCATCAGCGCTGTACGTGATCCAGTGTCTGGCCATAGTTCCAAATCCAGTTTCGTACCGATGCTAATCGATTTGGCGCGAATACGCCAATTTGCAATCGGGAAACACCGAGTTCGGCCACCAGGCATCTATCAACTGCATAAGTAAGAGGGAGGTCAACGGCACATATGACAAGTTCTCTACAGAGTCGCATGGAGTCACCCGCCAGCCCGACCACAACGTCGCTCTTGAGGTGGCAGGTCTGGGTTGACTGGGCGGACGCGGGAGTCTGGGGCGCGGACGGCGTGGATATATCCGACGACGTGCTGGGGCTGCGCTGGCAGTGGGGTCGGCGCGGGCTGCCCATGCCGGAGTTTGCCGCGCCGGCGCAGCTGGAACTGACGCTGCGCAATCTGGACCATCGCTATACGCCAAGCAACACCGTTGGGCCGTTGGGCGATGCGGTGCAGCCCGGGCGGGAGATCAGGCTGCGGGTCGGGCGGATCTATGACGACTTCGCCACGGACGGCGCGGTTTCCCTGGATTTGAACGGCCGGCCGGCGGCCGGCGGTAATGCGAAATGGGATGTGCTGACCACAGGGCGCAACGGGTTCACCGTGCTGGCCGGCGAGGTCTGGGGCGCGGACGGCTCGTTTCCTCCGTCGGGCGGGCTGGCATTGCTGGACACCGGCGATCCGCTGGCGACGCTCGCGGTGCGTTACCGGCGGGTCAGCAACGGTTTGGGCGGGTTCGTCTTGCGAGTTGCCGCGCCGGATGACTGCCTGCGGCTGCGTTTCACCGACGAGGCCAGCATACTGGAGCGCGTATCGGGCCGCGACGAGACCATCCTCGCCACGGGAACGCCGATAGCGGCGGCGGCGTGGCACGACCTCGAGATTGCGCAGACGGCGGACGGCGTGCGGGTCTATGCCACCAATTTGGACGCAAGCGGGGTGGATAGACGGGAGATCCTGGTGGCCGATGGCATCATTGGCGCGCCGACATCAGGGCGTCATGGCCTGTGGCACAGTTTCCGCAACACCGTTGATCGCTGGGGCGATTTCAGCGTGGGACGCAGCCTGTTTCGCGGTCGCATCACCGCCATCCTGCCGGACTATGCCGCCGGGGTTTGCCGCGTTACGGCCCAAGACGTGATGCAGCAGTTGGAGTAAACCCGGCTGCATCGCGCGCTGCCCGGCGGCGTGACGCGCTCCGGCAACGTGGCCGCCGCCATTCTGAGCTGGGCGGGCCTCGCGCCGGACGATTATGCGCTGGACGATGGGCGTATCCTGCTGACGGGCGGGCCGCGCTCGGTGTGGGACGTGTCGGCGGGCCGGGCGTTGCGTCGCCTGCAGCGGGAGGAGCACGGGCTGATTTACGCCGACGGACACGGGCGCGTCCGGCTGGAGGCATCTTCAGTGCGGGCTGGCATCCGCGAGCATAACAACCCGGCAGTATTGGCGAAAGCAGTAGTGACCGATACTGCCGGCGCCGCCGGCCCCTACGCCGCCGAACTGCGGTGGTATGACGGCGCGGCGGCGGTGGAGAAAGCCGTGACTTTCCGCTACCGCCGTCTGGCGGACGAAGGACCGCAGCGAATATGGGGTCTCAACGAGCCGCTGACGCTGGACGCCGGCGAAGAGCGGCTGATACTGGCGGCGTCGGATGCCTGGGAAGCCATCGACGGGGTGGTTGCGCCAGTCGCAGGAACGGACTACACGGCGACTGATGACGCCGCCGGCACCGGGACTGACGTAACCGACGACATTACGGTGGAACTGCTATCGGAGGCATCGTCTGGGGTAGCGGGCCGGGGCCGAATGTTGCGGCTACGCAATGGCGGGACCAGCACGGCCTACATGCAGACCCTGCGCCTCTCCGCAAGCCACTGCTGGAGAGCGGAGGGAACGACATCCTACCGCGCCGGTGATGCCGGTGTGTCGGCTGACAGCGGCCTGGTGAACTGCCGGTACGCCGACCACTACGCGGCCGCGCAGGGCGGGGCCGAGGCCAGACTGGCCGAACGCTCCCGGCAACGCCCCCAATTGGAGGTTGCCGTACTGCTGGCGGGGGCGGCCAACGGGCGGGCGGCAGTGGAAGGTCGCATCTCGGACGTGGTGGAGGTGCGCGCCGGCGCGCCGGGCATCGGCGGCGCGTGGCTGCTGGAGGGTATGGAGGTGAGCGGCGAGGCCGGCGGTTACGGCGCGGCGCGGTGGTGGCTGACGAGGGTGTAGGGCATAATACCGATTGCCAGCGCCGAGAGACTATCCCAATATGTGATGTGGGTGCGCCGACCGTGTTGAGATAGGGAAACAGGTTGGCGGTGGTTGAAGGGAAAAGGCGATACTCTGCTCCCGCACTCCACCAAAGCAGAGTACGTATAATGGGCCAACGGCGCCCAAATCATGGCAAAACGCAAGCCTGGGAGAGGTGGACACAATGGCACTCGTGAACAACTTTGGGGTCCTGCTGCCCACCAGGGGCGTGCTGGTGTACGCAGGGAGCAGCGGCCCCCGGGTGGAACTGAACTGGCAGATGGCCGAGACCGCAGAGCGGGCCGGCTACGACTCAGTCTGGATCGGCGACAGCATCACCTCCAAGCCCCGCCTGGAGCCCCTGACGGCCATGGCCGCCGTCGCCGCCCGCACCAACCGGGTCAAGATCGGCACCGCCGTCCTGCTCAACGCCCTGCGCCATCCCGTGCACCTGGCCCACGCCGCGGCCACCGTTGACAACATCTCCGGCGGGCGCACCGTGCTGGGCCTGGGCGCGGGCCGCAGCAACAACCGGATGTTCGTCGATGAGCACGCCGCCGTTGGCGTTCCGATAATGGAACGCGCCTCCCGAATGGAGGAGAGCATCCGCGTCATGCGCGCGCTATGGACGGGAGAGTCGGTCAGCAGCGATGGGGAGTTCTATCCACTCCAGGACGTTACTCTGGAACCCCGACCGGTCCAGCCGTCCATCCCCCTCTGGATTTCCAGCAACTGGGTACGCCGCGGGCTGGCCAGGGTCGCTGAACTCGGCGACGCCTGGATAACCAACGTTCCGTCGGTGGACCTGTTCGACCGCTGCCGGGAAAGGATCGAGCAATGCGCCGGCGAGATTGGTCGCGACGCGGCGGGCATAGGCCGCTGCCTGTATATCTCCGTAAATCTGAACGATGATACCGACGCGGCCCGGTCTGAAGGCGACCAATTCATGCGGGCGTACTACAGCGTACCCTATGATGTCATCAGCAAGCAGTTGTTGTGCGTGTTCGGGCCGCCACAGCAGTGTATCGACACGATAGAAGCCTACAAAGCAAGCGGGGCCGATTACTTCATCGTCAGGTTCGCCTCCCCGGACCAGATGGGGCAGATGGCGCGGTTCACCGAGGAAGTTCTTCCCCTGGTCGCCTGACGGGCAGCGCATCGCAGACACAACTTTGGAACTATCTCAAAGCCGTGGCCAGTCCCGGCCCCTATCGCAAAAGGGGATTGAGGGGGATTTCACTCTACACTGGCAGGTGAGCGAAAATTTGAGATGGTTTCTAAAAGTTTGGCGTCCAAATTTTAATGAACCCCTTCGTAATTAAAGTTTGTTTAATACGAGCCGGGCCAATTAAAATTTAGGCCCCAATTTTTAATTAACAGCGCCGTTACTTACTTTGCGTCAATAAGCGCGAGGCATCAACCCATGCAACGCGAAAAAACCGGCGACTACGAAGTCTGGACATCCGGCGGAGCAGAAATCCGCGCCTTCGTACCGGTCCCTTTGCCGCCATCGCCCGCGCTGGCGTTGGAAGGCAGACTGCGGCAGTCGCTCGAAACAGCGACCCTTGCATTGGGGCGGCTGGACGGCATTGCGAGTGTCCCGCGTACCCACTTCCGCCCAAACTGTTATTGCGAGCGAAGCGCGGCAATCTCGTCACCGTAGGAACCATCTCTCCGTCAGCGGGATTGCCAAGTCCTTCGACAGGCTCAGGATGATCTGGGCATTGCCCGTGAGGGAACCGGCAGACGCAGCGACCGTCTGTTTGTTTACAACGAATACCTGTCCATCCTGAGCGAGGGTACGGAACCGTTGTGACGGCGCGGCCGGGCTGCTGCCGACCCCGCTGTGGTATCATCAAACCGCAAATTTTGCCGGCCGGATATATGCGCCGGCCGGCCTTTGAGGTGCCGTTTTGCCTGCTAATGACACTGTTTATGACGTTATCGTGGTGGGAGCCGGCAACGCGGCCCTGTCCGCCGCCATCGCCGCCCGCGAGCAGACCCAGTCGGTGCTGGTGGTGGAGAAGGCGCCGGAGTATTTCCGCGGCGGCAACACCTACTTCACCGGCGGCATCATCCGCTTCGCCTACAACGGCCTGGACGACATCAAGGGCCTGATTCCCGATATGTCGGAGACCGAGGCCAACTCCATCGAGGTGGGCCAGTACACCGAGAACCAGTTTTACGACGACATGATGAGGGTCACGCATGGCCTGTCGGACCCGGAGCTGGCCGAGATCCTGGTGAGCCAGTCCTACCCGACGATGAAGTGGCTGCAGGAGCACGGCGTGCGGTTCGTGCTGTCCTTCGGACGCCAGGCATTCCGCGACGGCGACAAGTTCCGCTTCTGGGGCGGCCTGGTGGTGGAGGCCGTGGGCGCGGGCAAGGGCTTGTCGGACCAGCAGTTTGATGTGTGCCAGCAGCTGGGCGTCGAGGTGCGCTACTCCACCGAGGGCGTGTCGCTGATTCAGGATCAGCGGGGCCACATGGCCGGTCTGCGGGTCAAGGGGCCGGACGGGTTTGAGGATCTGGCGGGCCGCACCGTGGTGCTGGCCGCCGGCGGGTTCGAGGCCAACGCCGAGATGCGCTGCCGCTACCTGGGGCCAGGCTGGGAGATGGTCAAGGTGCGCGGCATTCCCTACAACACCGGCGACGGCATCAAGATGGCGCTGGACGTGGGGGCGCAGTCCTACGGGCACTGGTCGTCCTGCCACGCGGTGGCGTGGGACATGAACGCGCCGACCTTTGGCGACCGGACGATTACCGAGCTTTTCCAAAAGCATTCGTATCCCTTCGGCCTGATGGTTAATCTCAACGGCGAGCGGTTCCTGGACGAGGGCGCGGACTTCCGCAACTACACCTACGTGACCTACGGCCGCGCGCTGATGGACCAACCCCAGGGTCTGTGCTTCCAGGTCTTCGACGAGAAGGTGAAGCACCTGCTGCGGGACGAGTACTGGATTCCCCAGGCCACCACCGCCGAGGCCAACTCCATCGAGGAACTGGCGCGGATGCTGGACATCGACCCGGCCGGGCTGGTTCGCACGGTCGAGGAGTACAACGCCGCCGTGCGCCAGGACATCGAGTACAACCCCACCGTGAAGGACGGACGCGGGACCGAGGGCCTGGAGGTGAACAAGACCAACTGGGCGCAGACCCTGGACACGCCGCCCTACCGGGGCTGGGCCGTGACCACGGGCATCACCTTCACCTTCGGCGGGGTCAAGGTCAACAACCGCGGCCAGGTGGTGACCAACGCCCAGGATCCCATCCCCGGCCTCTACGCCGCCGGCGAGATGGTGGGCGGCCTGTTCTACCACAACTACCCGGGCGGCAGCGGCCTCAGCGCCGGCATGGTCTTCGGGAGGCTGGCCGGCAACAGCGCCGGGGCGGACGCGCTGGCGCTGAAGGACGTGTAGCGTCACTGATGCTGGGCGATCTATAGCGCCCCCAATGGGGAGCCGGCAATGACCGCGTCGAAAAACAAGCCCCTCTTGACCAAAGCCGACTTGCCATTGGACAAAATCGCTGAAATCTGCCGGCGGTGGAACATCCATGAAATGGCTGTTGACACCGGTCGGACCAGACCGCCGGCTCGGCAAGTCCCTTGGCTCGAACCCGACCCCTTCGACGAAGTGGACTTGCACCTCATCGTCAAGTTCGACTCGGACAAGTACGAGTGGCATTTTAACGAACACCACTTCAACGTGGTGGCGGAACTACAAGAACTGATGTGGGTAAAGGTCTGGATAACGGACAACAGCATTCTGGAGAAGCGCATTGCCGAAGGCGCACAGTGGGCAATACGCGACAAGGAAAACCGGGATGTCATTTACTCCCGAGGATGAACACGGCCCGATAGACGAAGCCCCCGCTGCCGTGGGGACAAGCATGGACACCAGACCATATACGGAATTGGTTCGCGATTGGTGGGAGTCATTCCGCCCGAGGTCTCGAAGCCGTGGCAACATCGCTGGCGCTTTGGTTCTGCTTGAAAACTTACGGACCAACCTTAGTTTCAATCTTGACGACCATAAGGCGGCTGCCAGTGACCAGCTGAGAAATGCTACGCCGGCGAACGTGCGGAATATTCTTGCGCGGTTCAATGAGTCGAGGGTGTTATCACGTGAGGCAGGACGAACTAACCGAGGATTGATGACGAACCTTGCACCTTTGTTGGTCGCATTATCCGGCAGTGACCTTGGACATCTGTCGCAGGATCAAAGGGGCATCGTCTTTGACGCGATGCAGTCGTTTTTAGTCGAGCGCGCCCGTGAAGAGATATTCAATGCTGACTGGATTTCTTTTGATTACAATCCCGGTACAAGTTCCCGGGACATCGTTGGAAATATCTTGCGAGTTGCTGGCGAACGCCAGAAAGCGGGTGACGTAGCGGAGTATCTCGTTGGGGCCAAGCTTGCGTTGCGCTTCCCTGACTACACAATAAGGAACTCCTCAGCAAGTGCAGCAGATGACCAGACTGATGAACAAGGTGATTTCCAAATAAACGACTGCGTTTTTCATGTCACGGTAGCTCCCAACATAGGCCACTACGAGAAGTGCAAAGAGAACGTTGCCAATGGCTACCGTGTATTTCTGCTCGTTCCTGACGACCGGCTATCGGGAACGCGCCAAAACGTAGAGCAAGAGTTAACAGAAAGCGTTTCGGTTGAATCCATACAGTCGTTCGTTTCACAGAACATAGAAGAACTGTCCGCATTCGCTGCCAGAAAAGTTGCACAGAATATCAAATTGCTCTTGGAAACATATAATTCGAGAGTAAGCCAAGTTGAGACAGACTTATCTCTGCGTATACGGATACCATCAGCGTTGGAGCGGCAAACAATACGCCCATCGCAATGACGCGGCGAAAATCTGCTGCCACGGAAAACGCCATGAACCCGCTAACAGTAGCCGAATATTTCGCCGGCATAGGCTTATTTCGGATGGGGCTAGAAAGCGCCGGCTGGACGGTGGCTTACGCCAACGATTGGGATCCGTACCGAGCACTGTTGTATGAAGGGTTCTTTGGTGATCGGTATGAAGTGAAAGACGTCTTCAAGGTCACTGCGACGGACGTCCCGGGAACCACGCTGGCGACTTGTTCGTTTCCCTGTATCGACCTGTCGGTGGCAGGGAACCGACGTGGTCTGGATGGCAAGCACTCCAGTGCTTTTTGGGGATTTTACGGCATACTTTGGCAACAGGGCGCGTCCGCTCCGCCGATAATCTTGCTGGAGAATGTTGGGGGCTGGCTATCCAGTAACAAAGGGCAGGATTTTTGCGCCGTTGCTGAGGCTCTCAACGAGCTCGGGTATTCCTGTGACGCGTTTACGCTGAACGCTCGTTGTTTTGTGCCGCAGAGCCGCCCGCGCGTGTTTATGATCGGAATAAAAGACTCGCATCTATTCAGCGGTCGGGACGCAAACGCCGATAACATATTTTTTAGATCTGAGCGGCTTTTGCCCACTAAACTGAAGCACTTGATCCAAGAAAATCGCCGAATACGTTGGGCGAATTTGAGCATACCGGAGCCTCCGCCATACAGGAACAACGGATTTTCGGAAGAAATCGTCAAGAAATTATCACTCGACGACCCACGATGGTGGCCAGATGAAAAAGTTGAAAAACACCTAGCTATGATGCCGCCGCTGCATTTGGATATGGTGCGGGGATTGGCAGACGGTAAGCGGGAAACAGCGCGAACATTCTATCGTCGTCGCAGAAAAGTGGGGCAGCGCGCCGAAGTCCGCTCTGATGACATTGCAGGCTGCCTGCGAACCGCTGTCGGAGGTAGCGGAAAGCAGTTCATGGTTGTGGCCGGGAATGGCGAAATTCGTATGCGCACGCTGACCCCCAGGGAATATGCCCGCCTACAAGGTGTGCCGGATGAATTCCCCATTGCAGGGCATTCGGAACGACAGTCGCTCAATGCGTTTGGCGATGCAGTGTGCGTCCCAGTAGTGACGTGGATAGCCTGTAACGTATTGGGGCCTCTGGTCGAAAATCTCGATTTAGACTAGATAGCGTGTGTAATTGAGGGAAGGCTGTGGCCGACACCGTATCGTCCGAAACCCGCAGCCGGATCATGGCGCGGGTTAAATCAAAAGGCATGAAGCCGGAGATGAAGGTGCGGCGGCTATTGCATGGCCTCGGCTACCGCTATCGCCTGCATCGAGCTGACCTGCCGGGTCGGCCCGATTTGGTTTTCCCGGCGCGGCGCAAGGTCGTGTTCGTCAACGGCTGCTTCTGGCACCGCCACGACGGTTGCCCGCGCGTTCGCATCCCCGCCACTAACCGGGAATACTGGCTGGCCAAATTGGAACGTAACCACGCCCGCGACTCACGCAACATCGCCTCGCTACAAGAGCAGGGCTGGACGGTGCTGACGGTGTGGGAGTGCCAGTTGCGCAATTTGCCGACCGCCACCGGAAATATAGTTGCCTTTCTTGGAAGCCCGGGCGCCAATCACCAACCCGCCAACGTGGAGACGTCATGATGACCACAACCGCCACACGCCCTCAAATCTCTCCCCGCCGGTTCACCGTGGCTGAGTACATGGCCATGGGCGAGGCCGGCATTTTGGGAGAAGACGAACGGATTGAACTGCTGGCCGGAGAGATTATTCAGATGGCGCCCATTGGGAACCCGCACCAATTTTGCACCGATTCGCTGACTACGCTGCTGGTTCCGGCCTTGGTGGGTCGGGCCATCGTGCGGGTGCAGGGTTCCATACAACTGGACGACCGCAGCGCGCCGCAACCGGACGTTGCCCTCCTGAGACCTCGCCCCGGCTACGACACTGAACCGGCCAGGCCCGACGACGTGCTGCTGGTCATAGAAGTCGCCGACAGCTCGCTGGAGTTTGACTCCGGCCCCAAATCGGCCCTCTATGCCGCCGCCGGCATCCCCGAACTGTGGATCGCCAACCTCCGCACCGGCGCGGTGGAGGCCCGCACCGATCCAACGGGCGGCGGGTACTCAACCGTCCGCACGGTTCCGCCCGATGGCAGCATCAGCCCGCAGGCTTTCTCCGATGTGACGCTGGAACTGCGCGAGTTCATGCCACCGGCGGCACAATAGCCGTAGCTCCGGGCGGAATTGTCAGAAGCAGGATTTTCGGAATTATAAGGATGGACAGACATCCTGGAAATCTTCAAATCCGGCAAATCCTGCTTCTGGCGAAACATAGGGAAGCCCGGTCGCCACAGTTGGCTGCCTTGCGCCCCCGCCGTCAGGGGCATACAATCCGCCCCATCGGCGAGTAGCGTAACGTAGCGGGCTTGGGGGCATCATGGCGGCGAGTAATCCGGCGCGGCCGGGGCTGTTTTATGGGTGGTTCGTTGTAGCCACCTGTATGTTTATCGCCTTTCTGACCATGGGAACGCGGAACGCCTTCGGGGCGTTCGTGGTGCCTATGGAGGCCGAGTTCGAGTGGAACCGGACCGTGGTGTCATGGGCGGCGGCCCTCGGCGCGCTGCTCAACGGCGTTACCCAGCCCTTCATGGGGTACTTCTTCGACCGGGTGGGCGTCCGCATTGTCGTGATGACCGGCATCATTGTCGTTGGCGCGTCCACGCTGCTGATGGCGCTGACGGGCAGCATCTGGTATCTCATCGCCATATTCGGCGTGGTGGCGGCGGTGGGCCAGAGCGGCACGTCGCTGACCAACACCGGCGCGATGCTGAGCAAGTGGTTCCGCCGCCGGCGGGGACTGGTCATCGGGCTGAACGCCTCTGGCATGTCGCTGGGCGGCCTGATACTGGTGCCCTTCGCCGCGTTCCTGATTTCCCTGATTGACTGGCGGCTGTCCTGGATTGTCCTGGGCGTGATGATCCTGTGCCTGGGCATCCCGCTGGCGTTCATATTTCTGCACGACGACCCGGCGCGCAAGGGGCTGACGCCCGACGGCGATCCGGTTCCAGAGGGCGGGCCGGAAGGGTCTCCCGGCGCGCCGGCTCCGCCACCGCAGCCGCTGTTCGCCAGCCACTGGCGACAGGCGTTCAAGTCCCTCCCCATCTGGCAAATGAGCTTTTCGTACTTCATCTGCGGCTCCACCACCTTCATGCTGTCGGTACACTTCGTGCCCATGGCGGTGGAGGAAGGCATCAAGCCGCAGACGGCGGCGCTGATCTTCGGGCTGATGTCGGGCCTCAACGCCATCGGAGCCACCGGCGCGGGCTGGATTTCCGACCGCATCGGAGGACGCAAGAACTGGCTGGCGCTGGTGTACTTCTGCCGGGGGACGGGCTACGTGATACTGGTGGCGTCGCTGATCATACCGGGCATACCCGTGCTGGCCGGGCTGCTGATTTTCTCCTTCGTGGCCGGCCTGTCGTGGATCGCTACCGCGCCGCTGACCACCTCGCTGACGGCAGAGGTGTACGGCCTGAAATCGCTGGCAACCATATCCGGCGTGGCGTTCCTGTTCCACCAGCTGGGCGGGTTCACCAGCGTGCTGATGGCCGGCTATCTGCGGGAAATCACCGGCGACTATGTGATTGCCTTCTCCATCGCCGCGGTATTGCTATACCCGGCGGCCATCAGCGCGTTCACCATCCGCGAGCGCAAATACTCGGTGCGCTACCAGACGGCTCCGGCGCCGACAGCGGTGGGGGCCGCGACGGGCTGACGGGTCTCACGCGTACCCAGCTTGTCATTGCGAGGATCACCGCTCCTGGTGAGCCTGTCGAAGGACGTGGCAATCCCGCTGAGGTAGAGATCACTTCTGCCCCAACGAGTTTGCCACGCTTCGCTCGCGATGACAGTTGTGCAAAATCGGGAACACATGAGAACAATGGGGCAATCCACCCAAGGGTGCGGAGATGACCATGACCACCACGGCAAAACTGCGCACGGGAATGCGTATGTCCCTGGACGATTTTCTGGCCTTGGGCGAGACCGACGGCAAGTGGGAACTCGACGATGGAGTGCTGTACATCATGGCGTCAGCCAGCGTAGATCACCAATTTTTGCAACGCTGGTTTTGCCGCCCCATTGAAGATTATTTTCTCGAATTCGCGCAACCGCCGGCTCAACTGTTTCACGACATGACCACCATCCTGTCGCGTGAACTGCAACGCGCCCCCGAGCCGGATATACTCATCATCCTCAACGAGCGCCGGGACATCGTGGAACGCAGCTGGATTGCAGGTGTGCCAGACATTGTGGTCGAAATTTTCTCCACCGTCCGCAACTGTGACCTGGTACGCAAGCGGCAGATCTACGCCGAAGCCGGCGTTCTGGAATACTGGCTGATGGATCCGCGTACCGATACCGTTACGCTGCTGGAACTGCGCGGTGGCGAGTACCTGGAGCGGGCCGTGCTGGGCGTCGGCGACGTGCTGACCACGCCGCTGCTGCCGGGACTGGAAATACCACTGGCGGATATATTCCAACACCCGCTACGGCCAGCGCGGGACGAGTAGCAGGTTGTTATGACCAACACCTCCAAACTGCGCACGGGGATGCGGATGTCCCTGGACGAGTTTCTTGCCCTGGGCGAGACCGACGGCAAGTGGGAGCTCGACGATGGAGTGCTGTACATCATGGCGTCAGGCATCCCTGATCACCAGTTTCTGCTGTTCGAATTCGGTCGCCACATACTGGCACACGTGGACGAATTCGAGGTCCCGCCGGCAGAGATGTACCACGAAATGACCACCATATTGTCCCGGGAACTACAACGCGCCCCCGAACCGGATTTGGTCATCATCCTTACTGAACGCCGGGACATCGTGGGACGCAGCCGGGTCGAGGGAGCGCCCGACATTGTGGTGGAAATTCTGTCGACTGACCGCAACCGGGACCTGGTTCGCAAGCGGCAGATCTACGCCGAAGCGGGCGTCCGCGAATACTGGCCCATAGATCCCAGGAACGACACGGTGACCCAGCTGGAGTTGCGCGACGGCGCATACGTGGAGCGCGCCGTGCTGGGCGTCGGCGACGTGCTGACCACGACGCTGCTGCCGGGTTTGGAGATCCCGCTGGCGGATATATTCCACCATCGCCGCCGACCGCCACGGGATGATTGATAAGGGCGGGAAATTGCCATGACAACCATAAAACCCCGAGCCGGCATCCGGCTGTCCGCCACCGAGTTCCTCGATTTGCCCGATACTGACGACAAATGCAAGATGGAGCTTGACGACGGAGAACTGTACGTAATGCCCCGGCCACGACTTGTCCATCAGTTCCTGTCACTATGGCTGGCGTGGCATATCCTGAACTATCTCCGGAGTTTCCCGGAACCGCCAGCTGATCTGTTCCAGGACGTGATCGTCGATTTGTTTTCGGATGGGACGCATCTGTTCGCGCCTGACTTGGTTATCGTGCTCCGGGAGCGCGAGGCTATTCTGGGCGAGCGTGTGGTCGCGGGCCCACCGGGTATTGTGGCGGAAATACTGTCCGATGATCGCAACCGCGACCTGGTGCGCAAGCGGCAGATCTACGCCGAAGCGGGCGTTGCGGAATACTGGCCGATAGACCCACGCAACGATACGGTGACGCAGTTAGAACTGCGCGACGGCGCGTACGTGGAGCAAGCCGTGCTGGGGGGTGTCGGCGACGTGCTCACCACGTCGCTGCTGCCGGGACTGAAGATACCGCTGGCCGATATATTTCAGCACCGCCGCCGGCCGGCGCGGGATGAGTAGAAAGCTTCTGTGATCACAACGCAGCGGTAATCCGTTGCCGTGGTGGCGTCGTAACAAGGGTGGCGAGGCCGACGGGGTACAGGGTAAGAAACCGTCCAAGCTGCATCGCCGGAGTTGGAGATGCCAATCGTTTTGGGCGCCGCCCGGTGGCTGATGCTGGCCGTGGCCGCGTTGCTGACAGTAGTTCTTTTGGGATGCGGGCCAACTACTGGGCCGCCAACCGCTGCACCGGAGCCGGCCCCTTCACCGGCGCAGATGGTCCGGTCGGAACAGGAGCGCATCACCGAGCCCGCGGTTGCGTGGGAGGAGCAGGCCATGCTGGCCGCCGGCAACAACGCTTTCGCGTTGGACCTGTACCACCGGCTCAGCGAGGCCGATGACGGCAACCTGTTCTTTTCGCCCTACAGCTTATCGACGGCGCTGGCCATGACCTACGCCGGAGCCGCCGGGGAAACCGCTGCGCAAATGGCGGACGCGCTCCATTTCGACCTGCCGCAGGTACGTTTGCATCCGGCGTTCAACGCGCTGGATTTGGAGCTGGCGGGAGCCGACAGCGGGGATGACGGGCCGGAACTGAACATCGCCAACGCCTTATGGGGACAGCAGGGCTACGAATTCTTGCCGAGTTTCCTGGACACGCTGGCCGAGAACTATGGCGCCGGCATACGGCAACTGGATTTCACGCAGCCGGAGGGCCGCCGGGAAGCCGCCGTCGCCATCAACGGTTGGGCCGACAAAAACACCAATGGCAAAATCCCCTCCGCAGTCAGCCCCGACACATTTGGGCCTTGCGTGCCGCCGTCGTGGGATTGCACCCGGATGGTCCTCACGAACGCGATTTACTTCAAGGGTTTGTGGGCCGAGGATCACAATTTCGATGAGGCCGATACCAGGGACGACTATTTCGTCCTCGCCGACGGCGGCGAAGTCAAGGTTCCCATGATGTACCAGGCGCGAGAATTCAGGTACGCTGAAGGGGAAAACTACCAGGCGGTGCAACTGCCCTACCGGGGTCACCGATTGGCCATGGTCATCTTTCTGCCGGCGCCGGGGAGGTTTGATGAGCTCACGGCGGGGCTTGACGCCGAGTTCGTCGCCAGTTTCAGGACCGTTTCGACCAAGCGAATAGTCCAGTTGACAATGCCTCGTTTCAAGTTGGGAAAGTCGATTGACGCCAAAGACGCGCTGCAACAAATCGGGATAACCGATGCTTTCAGCCCGGTTGCCGGCGTTGCCGATTTTTCGAGAATGGCGGATTTTTCGAGCCCCACTTCACCCGACGCGGGCCTTTACATCGCGGATGTTCTGCAAAAAGCTTTCGTTGAAGTCAACGAGAAGGGAACGGAGGCGGCGGCTGTTACCGCCGTTGTGATGGCCGGGCCGACCTCAATGGAACCGACCCCGCTGCCGCCGGTAGTTATGGACGTTGACCGCCCGTTCATATTTTTGATCCGCGACACTCACACGGACACGATCCTGTTCGTGGGCCAGGTTGCCGACCCCAGCATAGCGAAATAACGAGTTACAGGGCGGACAAATTTACGGCGATGCGGGCACCGTCAGCGCCGGCGTGCGCTCGCAGCAGGTATTGCTCCGTTGCAAAGAGGGAGCCGAAGCCGTATTCGTCGGCGCACCGGCGGACCACGGCCAGCGTTTCCGCACGGAGCGTTGGGGCCGGCTCTGCGCCGCCGGCTTTGAAAGTGTCCCGGCCGGCCCGCATCGGATAGGCTTCCCTGCTATAATCAACGCAGCGTCAAGTCCTGGTGCGCACAGAGTAAAGATTATGGCATTGGATACATTGGCAATGCAGCGCCGGTTGCGGGAGTCCGGGCTCGATGACAAAGCGGCCGGGGCGATTACCCGGGAGATTGCTGATGCAATCACCGGTGAGGTGGCAACCAAATCGGACTTGCGGGAATTTCGGAACGAGTTGCACACCGTCTGCAACGAGTTGAAAGCGGAGGTCACTCAGCTGCGTGGCGACGTGGCGAGGCTTGGCAGCAGGATCGCCGAACCGGCGAGCGAAATCGCCGGCCTCAGAAACATGATAGCTGAGAATAAAGTCAGTAGCGCCAGATGGGCTATCGGCCTTATTGCTACCATCGCGCTGGGGTTTGCCGGGGTAATAGTGGCGTTGGTAGTAGCGTAACGCCAGTGCAAGCCTATGGCGATGCGGGAACCGTCAGCACCGGCGTCCGTTCTCGCAAATACCGCTCCGTCACGAAGGGAGAGCCGAAGCCGTATGCATCGGCGCACCGGCGGACCACGGCCAGCGTCTCGGCGCGGAGCGTTTGCGGGGCGGGTTCTGCGCCACCATCTATGATGCTGCGGATGAGGCGGCCGGCCAGGTCCTGCTTGGTGTCGGGGTGACCGCAGATGCCCTCGTAGGCCACGCCGCCGCAGGTGGGGCAGTACCACCACTCCAGCGTCAGCACCGACCGGATGCCCAGGTCGGGCAACTCTCCGAAAATTTCGTGGGCAGCGTAGCGTCCGTAGTAGTCGCCGACGCCGGCATGATCGCGCCCGAACATGTGGTGAGTGCAACCCAGGTTCTTGCGCACCAGCGCGTGAAATACCGCCTCCCGGGGGCCGGCGTAACGCATATCCCACAGCAGCGCCGTGGTGCGGTGAATGTCGTCGCGGAAGAAACCATGCGTCCGCAGGTTGTCGTGGGCCAGGACAATGGCCTCGTCGATGTAGTCGCCCTCTTTCTTCTCGCCAATTACGGCGCTGACCAGCACGCCGTCGGCCTGGGCCTCCATGAACGCGCCCTTCATCAGGTACTCGTGGCCGGAGTGGGGGACGTTGCGCGTCTGGTGCGCTACCGCCCGCTGCCAGCCTACTTCCGCCAACTCGGCCCTTAGCTGGCGTGGCGTGCGCCAGTAGCGGTCAAAGGGTGGGTTAATGACCGGCTGGCAGACCAGGGTGACGTCGCCGGCGACGAAGCGGTCGGCATAGCCCAGGGTGCGCTGCACGCCCGGATGCGCCGGGTCGGTGGTGGCGTACACTTGCCGGGCCAGCTCGGTCAGGTCGGCGGCGAAAATCTCGGATACGTCCAGCGTCGCCAGCGGGTTGCCCCGGTGGGTGAGCAGCGCGGTATCGCCGACATCAACGCCGGTGTCGCGCAGCTCCGCCTCGGCAACGTCCAGCACGATGGGGATGGGCCAGACGTAGCCGCTGGCCAGCCGCATCGTCTCCGACACCGACGCCACGTCGGCGCTACCCATGAACCCCGTCAGCGGCGAAAAGAACCCGTAGGCGAGGTTTACGCACTCGTGGGCGATCTGCTCCCGCACTTCAATGGCGGGCAACCGGGCCAACGCATCGCGGTTCTGACCGGTTTTAAGCCGCTCCACCAGCGCGCCGCCGTGGGGGGAAAGGCTGTTGTCAACGTTCGTAGTCATAGCGCCGAGATTGTATCACCGGCGTCACCAATCCGCCGGGCCGTTTCCGGCGTAATAGGCCACAAGCGATCGCGAATTTGAAGGAACGAGGGGAGAAACATTATGAATTCGCTGTTAAGAGTCCGAACTATGGCGCTGGCGGCTATTCCGTCGCTGGTTGCCGTTACCGTCCTGGCCTGTGGCGGGTCAGCAGAGTATGCTGCCGCTCCAGCCGGACAATCCAGCGCGTCGCCCGCGTCCAGTTCGTCGGCATCGACCGGCTCGGCGGGAAGCGCCAGCACGGCCCAACGCATCGCGGCGACACGGGCCTCGACCGGCGCAACATCTCGCACCACCAGCCCGGAATCAGCGCCGGCGGCGCCAACGGCGCCAGCGGCGGCCAGCCAGTCAATCCCAATTCCGGCGTCAGGCCAAAAAGGGCCGGCCGGCCCGCCCGGTGCGCAAGGCATGGCCGCTCCAGCCAGCCCAGCCCAGCAGAAGGGCGGCCCCATCATTCCTCCGGAATCGGGTGGAACTGACAACCCAAATGACGGCGCCTATCCGCTGACCTACTACGAGCATTACGGCGTCAACCCGTTTATCGATGCCGACGAGGACCCACTTTCCACCTTCGCGTTGGACGGTGACACGGCGTCCTATGACATCCTGAAACAGTACCTGCGCGACGGGTATCTGGTTGACCCCGACTCAGTGCGGGTTGAAGAGTACGTCAACAGCCTGCCCCAGGGCTATCCGGCCGCCGACACGGCGCTGGGTCTGCACCTGGACGCTGGCCCCGCTCCCTTCGGCCCGGATCCTTCAGGAAATGAGGGATACCAGTTGCTGCGAGTGGGCGTGAGCAATCCCGCGCCCACCGACGACCGGGACCCGGTGTCGCTGGTGTTCGTGGTGGACGTGTCCGGTTCCATGGAGGCCGACAACCGCCTGGGCCTGGCCAAGGAGGTCATTTACGGCATCTCCGAGCAGATGATCCCCGGAGACCGGGCCGCCATCGTGACCTATGCCGACCAGGTGCGCGTGGCCCGCGAGTTTACCAACGGCGACCACGCGCGGGACATCGCCAGCACGGCCAAACGACTGCGCCCAGGCGGTAGCACCTACGCCGAGGCCGGGCTGACTCTGGGTTACAACCTCGCTTCGGACGAAATGCGAAGCGGGCGCAAGGTGCGGCTGGTGCTGCTGTCCGACGGCGTGGCCAACGTGGGAGACACCGGCCCGGACTCCATCCTCAAAGTCGTGGACGAGTACGCCCAGCGCAACGCCACTCTTACCACCATTGGCGTCGGCATATCCGGCAACTACAACGACGTCCTGATGGAGGTCCTGGCCAACCGGGGCAACGGCACCTATCACTACCTGGCCAATCGAGACGCGGCGTCGCGATTCCTGGAAGAAAGCGCAGCCGGCATCTTCACCGAGACGGCCCGGGACGCCCGCATCCAGGTGGAGTTCAACCCGGACGTGGTACGCAAATACCGTCTCCTCGGCTACGAAAACCGCGCGGTGGCCGACGAGGACTTCCGGGACGACACGCTGGATTTTGGCGAAGTGGGCTTCGCCCGGGATGTGTCCGCGCTGTATGAACTGCGGCTGTTCGACGACGCTCCCGCCGACGCGGCAATGGCCACCGCTCGCCTGCGCTGGCTGGACCCCCAGACACGCGAGCCAACCGAGCTGTCGGCGACCATTACCTCCGAGGACATCGCCGGCGAGTTGTCCGCCACCGATCCGTACTTCCGGCAAGCGGCTGCTGCCGCCGAGTTTGCCGAACTGCTACGCGAGTCCTTCTGGGCGCAGTGCGGCGATCTGGACGCCGTGCTGGAACTGCTGGACGACATGGAACCGGAGCTGAGCGAGAACCGAAGCTACCGCGAGCTGCAAGGGTTGGTGGTTGATGCCGGCCGGTACTTCGAGCCGACCTGCCGGCAGTAGCATTCCGTTGCCGTTGGTTTTCCTTTGTATTGTAGGGGCGAATGTTTATTCGCCCCTACCGCGGCACCTTTTGGGTTCCCCCGCACAAGCGGACTGTAGGACACACCTTCGTGTGGGAATTCGACCTGCCGGTGCCGAAAAACTCGGCATACCTGGAACCATCGAGAACCACCAGCAAGTCCAAAAAGACTGGCATTGAGAGCAAAGCATAGGGCAACACCTATGGTCAATCAGGCCTGAGATCCAGCAGAAGCTGGTACGCATAGAAGTATCGGCCCGGGCAATCAGCCCCGCCCGTATAATCCGTGTCCTCCGGACTGTAGCCACCTAAGGCCAGCCATTCCCCGACAGGCGCCACCACGCTCCCTCCTCCGTTGGTCACCACGCTCCCTCCTCCGTTGGTCACCACCCAAGAATTACCATCCTTCACCGGACGAAAACCGGGTGGCCAAACAACCAGAAACCTTTGGCCGACGCGATCCTCCACGATACGGAGACAACGTCCCTGGTACACCAATCGCCCTGCCAGTAGAGCATTGAGCATCCTGGTGTGTCAGAGGACCCCGCGTATCCCTGATCGTCGGAAAATACACTGCGGACTGAGAAGGATCCTTCACTAAGATCTCACCGGCACTCACCTCGTCCCCGACTACCCAGTACGGGCCCGAGCAGGAAACACCAGGTTCGACCACCCACTCCCACCACGAGGAACCCTCCCGCAGCCTCCACACTGCACGACCCGACAGGCGCGCCGTATCGCCCTCCCTGGCTAAAACCCTCCCTTCTTCGTCCAGCACAACAACCGTGCCGTCACGCGATTCCAAATCCACTACCGCCGGCCAGACCGGCAGCAACCCATTGGTTATGTCGTCGCGGTCAGGATCCACATACGAGATCCGCAGACAACCGCCCGACATGAACAAATCCCCATAGACGTAGTTGGTCCCATCGTTTACCAGCACACGCTCGCCATGGCGGAGGAAACCTTCCAAATCCGACGACACCACCGTCGCCAACTCGCCTCCACGCGAACACGCTACTAAGCCTGACAGCAGCAATAACCACGCCAAAAACCAAGCGAGCCACATCAGCAATACAACCCAAATAGCGCAAAGTAACAGAATTCGCGCCCGACACTGTGACAAACGCCACAACGCCGGGCGCGAACCTCGTCAGTCAGAAGTGGTCAGCACATTGATGTCTAACACATCGATGTAGTTGATCGCCATATATACAGCGTCATCCCCGTGACTACCATGGTGTATCCCATACGCCACGTTTCCGCCGAACCAGCCGGCACCGCTGTCACCGCCGGCCGCAAGATCTACTCCATCCTTGTGAACTCTAATCCACAGGTGCACACTATGAGGAGCCACCCAACTGGTTCATGTCGCCCCCGGCGCAGAATGCCCGGCCGGCGCCGGTGATGATCAGGACGCGCACGTCGGGGTCGGCGTCGGCCTGGGCCACGGCAGCGGCGATTTCCACTTGCATCTGGTCGTTGAGCGCGTTGAGGCGGTCGTGCCGATTCAGCGTGAGGCGCGCGATGCTGGCGGCGGGGTCGGACCGGTACAGGATGAGTTCATATTCGGGCATTAAAAAAGCGGCTTCCCCGTAGGGCGGCGGCGGGTGATCATAGCACGGTCTGAGGACATTCCTGACGCCGAGTTTAGGCTATAATGCAGTCAGTCCAGCCTGGGGTTTTCCCGATGAACCACGCTCCCGAAGTCATTGCCGCCGCCGTTGCCCGTGGTCTTGACGCCGCACGGGACCGTGCGCAGCCCGACGATGCCGACAAACAGCCTGAGAACTATACCCGCCTGGGAGAAGCATTTCGACGCAGCGCGTGGCAACATCTGGTCGAGGATAACGACGACGGCCTGCCGCAAGCATCCAACAAGGCGTGGGAGCTGGTTGCAGAGACGGTCGAAGCAATCGGCGCTCAGCACGGGGGAGCAATCCATGCTCACCGGTCCATTTTGATGGTACTCGTAGAACTTACTCGCCTGTTACGCGAGTCCGACGACACCGACACGGCCGCTTGGATCAATAACGCCTTCAACACCGCGCGGATCCTTCACACCAATTTTTACGAGAACGAAATGCCGGTGGACCAAGTTGAAGACGGCTTGCGGCTATCCGAGCAATTGTCGGAGCGGCTTTACGAGCTGTTCTGGCCCGAGCGCCCAACCAATTGAGCATCGGGACCAGTTGCTCATAGAAATAGTGTCACCATTATCAAGGAGGTATGCAAATTGCAAGAGTCATCTAATGGTGTATTAATCGCCATTGATTGGGAAAACATACGCCGGGGAGCCCAGTTATATCAGAAGAATGTTACTCCCCTGGCGTTGTATGAAGCCATGACCAACGTTGGTCAGGTATTTGGGGATGTACTGGGTGGGAAGGCTTTTGGCGATTGGAGCCTGCGGCCCGATGACGGCACCGCGTTCACCCAGGCCGGTCTTACTCTTTATCATGCCCCGCGCACCATGGCCGGCAAAGACCGCAGCGACCCCTCCATCCTGCTGGAAGTGTACGACTGGCTGCGGGATCGTCATGACTGCCACGTCGTAATACTCGGTTCCGGGGATTCCGACTACCAGGTGCTAGTTGACCGCGCCCGCGCCATGGGTCGCCGGGTCATCCTCTGCGCTTTCAGCCAGTCGGTGGCGCGGGATATGCTGGCCGTGGCCCCGCTGTTCCCGCTGGAGGCCGAGCTGGGTATCCAGTTGGCCGAACACGGGGACGTGGAAGTGCAGCTGCCGACGCCGGAGGAGCAGCAAGAAGCTTTCCAGGATGTCCTCCACACTTTCATACGGGAGATGAGCAAGCTCGAATCCCGTATGAACTTTGTGGGTTACAGTATGCTCTGCAACCAGTGGATGCTGGACTGGGCCATCGCCTGGAACGAGTTTGAGTGCCGGCGGCTGGTGGAGGACTGGCTGTACGACGGCGTCATCGAGCGCCACGACGTGCCCAACCCCAACAATCCGCAGTACCCCACCTCAGCGGTGCGCCTGATTCGCACCAATGAAACCGTCCGCGAGGCGCTGGGGCTGAACCGGCCGGCCATCGCCAACCCGGTGATGGCCGTCCACGAAGCCGAACCCTATTACGACCCGGAGTAACGCAATGCCCTTCAGCTACATCGATCACCTGGAATGCACCGCCTGTGGCGGCGAGTTCCCTTAT
The DNA here is from genome assembly GCA_965197635.1 of Dehalococcoidia bacterium. Taxonomy (GTDB): domain Bacteria; phylum Chloroflexota; class Dehalococcoidia; order Lucifugimonadales; family UBA3495; genus Bin87. The sequence goes on along the minus strand of OZ240218.1, from coordinate 1,578,087 downwards.
AACGGGCTGGCGACGGTCAGCGAATGCTGCGGCAAAGTCCTGTTCGTCCGCTACGACCTGCCCCGGCTGGGCCGGGAAGTGCAGCGGTCGGCCTTTGACAGCCGGCCCGCGAATATGTGGCGTTACAACGAACTGCTGCCGGTCACCGACGGCGACTCGGTCATCACCCTGGGCGAGGGCGGCACGCCGCTGCTGGACGCCGCCACGCTGGCCCGTCAGGTCGGTATCCGACGCCTGCTGATCAAAGAAGAGGGGCTGAATCCCACCGGAACCTTCAAGGCGCGAGGCATCGCCGCCGCCGTGTCCAAGGCGGTGGAAATCGGAGCGCGAGGATTCACCATGCCATCGGCGGGGAACGCGGCCGGCGCCGCCGCCGCCTACTGCGCCCGCGCCGGGACGCCGGTCAAGGTCTTCATGCCCCAGGACGCTCCGGTGGCCAACAAGAAGGAGTCCATCGTCGCCGGCTCCGAGCTGAACCTGGTGGACGGCCTCATCAGCGACGCCGGGCGGATTGCGGTGGGCATCGCCGCCGAGCAGGGCCTGTTTGACCTGTCCACCCTGAAAGAGCCCTGCCGCGCCGAGGGCAAAAAGACCATGGGCCTGGAAATCGCCCAGCAGTTGGGATGGCGTATGCCCGACGCCATCGTGTACCCCACCGGCGGCGGCACCGGCATCATCGGGATGTACAAGGGTTTCCAGGAGTTGCTGGAACTGGGCTGGATTGAGGGCAAGCCGCCCCGGTTCTACGCGGTGCAGGCCGACGGCTGCCAACCCATCGTCAAGGCGTTTCACGAGGGCGCCGACACCGCCGAACCCTGGCCCAACGCCACCACCAAGGCCGACGGGCTGCGCGTCCCCGGCCCCTTCGCCGACTACCTGATCCTGCAGGCCCTGCGGGAAACGGGCGGCGGCGCATTGGCCGTCAGCGACGACGAGATGATCGCCGCCATGTACACTCTGGCGACCACCGAGGGCGTCATCGCCTGTCCCGAGGGCGCGGCCACGCTGGTGGGACTGGAGCGGCTGCTGGCCGACGGCAGCATCGGCGCGGATGAAGAAGTGGTCCTGCTCAACACCGGCTCCGGCTACAAGTACCTGGACCTGCTGCGGGGGCCGGAGGAATAACGACAGGTGCAGCCCCAGCAGAAAACCTAACCGAGAGGTCCGTCGCATGGCCACCGCAAAGCCGAAAGGCAAATACACCTATGCGGACTACGCTGCCACCCCGGAGGGCGAGCGGTGGGAACTGATTGACGGAGTGTTGTACCGGATGGCCGCTGCCCCCAACACCAAGCACCACGATGTATCCGACAACACCGGCGACCTGGTGAAAGCCGTTATTCAACCGCGCCGGTTGGGGCGCATCTACCGCGCTCCTTTTGCTCTGATGTTGTCGGATAGAAACACCGTTGAGCCGGACTTGCTGTACGCCAGCGCGGCCCGGCGGCACATCATCACGAGCCGTGGCTGCGAGGGGATCCCCGACCTGGTGATGGAAATCCTGTCGCCCTCCAACTCCGCACACGATCTGGCGGTCAAGCGGGAACTGTACGCTCGCCACGGCATCCCCGAATACTGGATTCTGAATCCTATCCAGGAAACCCTGCTGGCACTCACCGACCCAGTCACCCACGACGGCGTCGGCGAACACACCGTCGAAGCCCTGTACCAATCCGGAGACACGCTCACCACCAGCCGCATTCCCGACCTGGCCATCGCCGTGGCCGATATTTTTGCCGAGCCGTGGTAGCAGAGGACGTGGGGACAGGATCCCGCGACCCAATGGCCGGTTACTGTTGGTCGGTGGCCGGGGGAACGAAATCGGCCACCGCCAAAACCATGTCGGGAAAAGCCCGCGGGCTGATGCTCTCGCCGGGACGGAACGTGCGGACGGTGGTGTAGGTCGGACCGGAAGGGTCGGCGAACGATACTACCTCGCGGCTGCGCAGGTTGACGATCCACACCTCTGGGATGCCGGAGTCCGCGTATCTGGCAAGCTTGCGGCCGCGGTCGTAGGATAACGAGCTGTCGGCTACTTCGATCAGCAAGTGAACTTCGGTCGGGTAGTACGGCCCCACCTGTGGCACGAGACGGTTGGCCAATATCGCAATGTCGGGCTGGGGCATGCTGCTGTCGTTCAAGACGACGCTCCCCTGCACCCGCACCCTGGCACGACCCACCAGCGGCGGGACGAACAGCATATTAAGTTCGTCGGTGGAAAACTCGTGATTGTCCCCGATGGGCGGCATTACGATTATCTCCCCGTCCAGCAGTTCAACCCGCTCGTCTTCGCACAGATGCCGGCTTCACCCAAAGCGTAGTACTCGGACACGGTGAACCGGCGGCCAACGGCCAGGGAATCCGCTTCGCGCCGGGTGATGATGCCGGCTGCGACCATGGCGTCGCACTCGACTGACGTGAAAGGGCCGAACCGCGGGGATTTCGTCGTCGTTGTCATCATCGCACCACTACGCGCCAGCAATTAACTGCTCGCAGAGCATAACACCAACCCGTCATCCTGGTGAGAGATCCTCGTCAGCCTTTGCCCAACGCCTTCTTGACTCTGCGCACCATCCGCCTGAACGGACGCCGCCGTTGGTGCAGGTTGTGGGCAATCAGCGGCGCCAGCGTGGGGTTGGCAGCCACCAGCGGCGCGACCCATTTTCGCAGCTCGGCCATCGTGGGCGGCTTTTCGTCCCAAGTTGGCACTAGCGAATCCATCGTGTGCCACTGCTTGCGGCCGGCCAGGCGGGTCATTACCGTGCCGCCAGCCTCCTGCACCGCCAGCGCGCCACCGAGCATATCCCACATCCGCGGCGCGCCGATGATGGCGAACTGCATGACGCCCATGGCCGTCATCGCCAACTCGTAGGCAATGCTGCCGGTTACGCGGGGCTGGCCCAGCGGCTGCCCTTTCAGTCCCTTGCCCACCCGGGTCGATGCGCCGAAGGAGCCGGGCAAGCCGATCAGCCGGTCGCCCCGCAGCTTCTCGGTCTGGTACACCGAAACCGGCTCGTCGTCGGCAAAAGCACCACCACCGGCTCTACCGTGGACCACGACCCCACTGCCGGCCTCGGTCGGCCAGGGGATGTACACTGCCCCGACCAGCGGGCGTCCGCGATACAGCACGCCAATGGACGATGCGTACACGGGCAAGCCGTTCATAAAGTTCGTCGTGCCGTCCAGCGGGTCCAGCACCCAGAGGAAGTCGGCGGCGGTCCGGTCGCCGTCGGCGCTGGCGTCGTCCTCCTCGCCCAGGATGCCGTGAGTTGGGAACCGCTGGGCAATCTGTTTCTCCAGGTAGGCTTGCGTCTCCTTGTCGGCGGTGGTCACCGGGTCCTGTTGAGCCTTGTCCTTGTACTCCACGTTGAGCACGTTGCCGAAGTGCCGGGACAGCAGCGCGCCGGCCCCTCGGGCAAAATCCACGGCGGCGGTTTCAATGGCAACGGCATCGGTTTCATTAGCAGTGATCATGACGATTGGGATTGTACACTACCTGCTATAATCGCCGTCAGCATTTGAGGAGGCAGGGCAATGGATCTGCAACTGAACGGTAAGGTGGCAATTGTGGGCGGCGCGAGCCGTGGCCTGGGGCGCGCTTGCTCCGAGGCGCTGGCTGAGGAGGGCGCGCGCGTCGCCATGTGCGCCCGCACCCCGTCCGATCTGGAAAGGGCCGCCGACGAGATCCGCGCCGCCACCGGCGCGGACATATACACCTATGCTGGAGACCTGGATCACGAGGAGACCATCGCCGAGCTGGTGGCCGGCGCCGCGTCTCACTTCGGCCAGATTGACATCATGGTCAACAACTCCGGCGGTCCTCCCCAGGCCTACGCCAAGGACTCCACCGAAGAGCTGTGGCAGGTATCGGCCAATCGTTCCCTGTTTTTCTTCGCCCGTATGACCCGCGAGGCTCTGCCCCATCTGCGCGCCCAGGGCGGCGGGCGCATCATCAACATCCTGGCCAGCACCGTCTATACGCCGATCCCCAATCTGGCCCTCTCGGCGGCCACCCGCATGGGCGTCATCGGCTTCATGAAGAACCTGGCCGACGACCTGGGGCAGGAGAACATCCTCATCAACAACGTGTGCCCCGGCAGCATTATGTCCGAGCGCATGATGGAGAACGTGGAGGACCGGGCGCGCACCCAGGGCATCCCCGTCGAAGACGCCCTGGCCCAACGGGCCGAGCAGACCGCGCTGAAACGCATCGGCGAGCCGCGGGAACTGGCCTACCTGGTGGCATTCCTGGCGTCGTCGCGCTCCAGCTACATCACCGGCACCACGATGCTGGTGGACGGCGGGCTGGTGCGCTCGGTGATGTAGGCATTGGGTTCCATCCCGGCCGGCAACGCCAATGATTACAGCCAGTGACTTTCGGCAGGTGTCCGACGACCGGATGAGGGATTGCCAGGCGCTGTTGGCCGCGGGTCGTTACGACGCCATCATGTACCTGTCCGGCTACGTCTTGGAGGCGGCGTTGAAAGCCTGCATCTGTGATACGCTGGGATGGGAAGGGTTCCCTGGCGCTAAAGAAAATGGACACAGATTCGTAAGGCCAATGATGGTACACGACTTGGGATTGCTGTTGCATTATTCCGGGCGCGAATCGTTTGTGCTATCGCAACTACAATCGGAATGGAGCAATGTAGCACAGGATTGGACTACCGAAATCAGGTATGCGCCCAATCAAAACGTCAACCGTGAGAAAGCGGAACAGAGGCTGGTGGATATCGAGCGCCTACGGAGGGCGTTATGACCGTTTTGTCTAGACCCCCCATTGAGAAGATGACAGAGTACGCCAGAGAGCTGGTAGCTGAGCGTGGGCCGGTCGAGTTGCTGATGGCAGAGCTCGGTCATCCAGAAATTCAGTGGGACCCTTATCAGATGCCGCCACGCCCGCGTTGGGGACTAGTATTGGCAGCTACCTGGACCGATGATTTGGTAAGGAAAAGCACGCAATCACTGCGGTCTCTGCTGCCCGGTTGGGAGAACAACATCAGAGAACTGAATATGATGGAGGTTCACATCCTCCCCAGCGACGGGCCGGCCATCGACGACCTGCTGTTTTTCATGGAAGGACAAACCCGTCGCCACCCGGAACTGGTGGACATCGACCTGCCCGGCCTCCGCTTCCGCCGCGCCTACGTCATCGCCCACCGCAAGGCCGGCATCGGCGGGAAACTCATCGGCGCCGTCCCGGCCGCCGCTGACTAGTCGGACGTTAGCCTGTGGCAACGTTCCGCCCCCAGCCGACGCCCCCGCCGGAGCCGACCACCGCCGCCGAGTACGTGGAGCGGGGCAACCGCTACAGCCGTAACGGGGTGTACGAGCGGGCCATCGCCGACTACACGGCGGCGATTGGGTTGGACGCCGGCCACGCCGACGCCTGGTTCAACCGGGGCGTATCGTGGTACGAGGTGGGCGACTACCCCCAATCCATCGCTGATCTCACCGAGGCCATCCGCCTGGACCCCAACGACGACAACTATTACTCCCGCCGCTCCCTGTCCTACCTGTTCAACGACCAGCCCGACGAGGCCCAGGCCGACATGGACACCAGCGAGGAGATACGCCTGCGGGCGTGGGGGTAGCCGGCGGATGTTGGAATGCCGGGCAGCAGGAGGCGGACCATGACCAGCGCGAAAGCCAGGTTCGCTCCCAGGCATCCAGACCCGAAAATCGTCAGACAAGCCGAGGAAATATTTGCTGGTATCCAAATGACGCCGGCGAAAGCTTTCGCCACGTTCTACAAGTTGACGGCTCTGCGGGGCGATGGGATCAAGGCTGGCGCATCCTGGGACGCGGAATCTCTGGCGGCCTTTGGCGAACCTCGAAAGAGCATCGTTATCTACACCATCGTTGATGAAATGATGGCTGATCTGTGGGAAGCGGTCAGTCGCCCCAGTCCGACACCCGCCAGTGGCGCGATGATAACGAAAGAACCCACGCCGACCGACGTTGCCCTGAATCCTTCCGACTCTGCAACAGCGCAAAAGGCCGAGAGCATTTTCGCGCAGATGGGTATGAAGCCTGAAGAAGCCATTGCCACATTCTACGAACGTACGGCGCGGCACGAAGAATGCCTGCTCTGTCTGGCCTATGGAAACACGTTGAGCGATGAGACCTTGGCTGACCTGCAGGTAGCCCAGGCCGGTCTGGGTATCAAGAAATACGCCAGCGTTGACGAGATGATGGCTGACTTGTGGCCGGATGCGTGAACTTCACACGTCCGCGCTTTATCGGCGGGACGTACGGCGTGCTGCCAGGCGTGGGAAAGACCCCGCCAAATTGCGCGACGTTATTGACCGGTTGATCGCCGGAGAACCACAGCCTAAACGCCCCCGTCGCCCTCTTCATCCACAATCGCAACCACATCCTCATCCCAGTCCTCGTCGTCGTAGTCGTCCGGCTCGCCATCATTCTCCATGTCTTCCGCCGGGGGATGCAAGGGCAGGTCAATGGTCATTTCGGTGAACTCGCCCGGCACCGATTCCACCAGGATTTCCCCGCCGTGGCGGCGGATGATGTCGTTGCAGATTGACAGGCCCAGGCCGGTGCCTTTGTCGGTGGGCTTGGTGGTGAAGAACGGGTTGAACATCTTTTCGATGACCTCGGGCGGCATTCCGACCCCGTTGTCCCGTATGCGTACTTCAATGCGCTCGTCGCCGCGCCGGGTGGACAGCAGCAAGGTAGGCATGTAGTCGCTGTTGGAATCCGTCTGCGCGATTTTCATGCGCTTCTCGTTGGTGGCGTAGCAGCCGTTGTTGACGATGTTGAGGAAGACGCGGCCCACGTCCTGCGGGTTGACCTCGATCTCGCCCATTTCGGGGTCAAAGTCGTACTGCAGGTCCAGTTGGAAGTTGGAGTCCGCGGCCCGGGCGCTGTGGTAGGCGAGGCGGGCGTGTTCGTCCAGCAGGTTGTTAATGCTGGTGGGCTGATGGCCGACGGATTCGCGGCTCATCATCAACATATCGTGGACGATGCGATTGGCCCGGTCGCCGTGGGTCTGGATACGTTCCAGGTTCCCGCTCAACTCACCGAAAATATCATCCAGCAGTTCTCGCTGTTCCTCATCCAGCGCGCCGTCTTCGCTTTCTTCGATGGTTTCCTTCATCTCCTCCAACAGCTCTTCAGAGACCTCGGAAAAATTCTTGACGAAGTTGAGCGGGTTCCTGATCTCGTGGGCCACGCCGGCGGTGAGCTCACCCAAGGCCGCCAGTTTCTCCCGCATCACGATCTGGCCCTGGGCGGTGCTGAGGTCGTTCAGGGCCTGTTCCAGCTGGTCGTTCTTGCCCTGAAGTTCCTCCGCCAATTGCTCGACCAGGTTCAGGCGCTGTATCTCCAGGGCGTGGCGGCGGAAGATTTCCAGGGCAGCGGCCATGTCGGCCACCTCGTCCCGCCCGGTGATCTCAGCCCGCGCTTCCAGGTCGCCACCCGCCATGCGACGCATCCAGTCGGACAGCATCTCCAGGCGATGCAGCAGCACGCGCCCGACGAAAAGCCAGGCGATGAGCACCGCGCCGGCGATGCTGCACGCGGTAATGACCAGCAGCAGGGTGCGTCCGGTCAGAATCGCCTGGCCGGAAGCCTCGGTGGCCGCGTCGGCGCGGTCTTGCGCCGTGTTCACCAGAACGTCCACCTCGCCGACCAGTTGGGTAGCAATGGCGTGGTTGTTAGCCAGCAGTTCCCTTTGCCGCCCGGCCAGTTCGAGTTCGCGGGTGCGAAGATCAAAGCCGTTGTGCGTTCCCACCCCCAACTCCTGGAGCTGGTCGAAAAGCGGCGTCAGTTCACTGTACAGGGGCGAGTCGGAAAGCCCGTACAGGCTCCGTTTGATGTGGCCGGCCGAGGACTCGAAGCGCTCCCGCATCGGCTCAATCAGAGCGGCTTCGGACACTGTGGAAGCGCTGGCCAGCAACTGGACGGCGATGGTGGCGTTTTCCTGCAGCCCCGACAGGTAGCGGAGATGGGCCAACTCGTTTGCCGACAAATGCTCGGACGGCGGCGACCGCGGCTCTCCAAGTTCGCGGTATCCCGTGCGGGTGTAAAAGAGGTGGTCGTCAATCGCCGGGACGATGATGCGGTCCAGGCTGAAGCGCAAGTCCGCCAGCTCGGTGCGCAACTCCGCCGACTGATCCACCAGCCGGAATTGTTCCGACATGCTGTCTTCAACGGCTCCGATGTTGGAGATCAGGCGGTTTGAGTCGCCGCGGATTCGGTCGAACTGTTCCTCATCGCCCCCACGCTCGGCCAGAAAGGACAGTTGATCGGCAAACAAGGAGTAGGTTTCACCAATTTGTTGGCTGATGCGGTCCACATCCGTTGGCGTGCTGGCGGCGGAGAGGTTCGTGGCAGCGGCAACCAGTTCACCGCTGTATTGCGCCACCGCGAAAGCGGCGGCAATCTCGGGTACGCTGCCCTCGTTGACCCGGCTCTGGGCATCGCCAACCCGGTCAAAGGAAAACCATCCCACCAGACTGGCGGCCACGGTGAGAAATACGGCAGCCCCAATACCCAAATACAGCTGGGAAGATATGCGGAACCTAAGTTCCAGCAACTGAGTCAGTTTCTGCATCATCGGTCTTTGCTCGGCAATTTGTCGATGGGAACATGGTTGCCATCCGAGCCTATCATAGTCAGGAATACGGTGTCTGAACCCTGGTTGTCATTTGGTCCGTAGTGTAGGCGGAAACCGTCCAGGTCTATGCGCTCGGTCCGGTGCAGGCTTCCCAAAAAGCAATCACGGCTAACCTCCCGACCGCACAGCTCCAGGGCTTCGATGGCGAGGCGCCCCGCCAGGTATCCTTCAAAGGAAACGAAACCGGGCACGGCCTCCGGGTCGTATTCGGCCAGGGCGCGATGATAGGCGGCGACGATGGGAATCGAGTCATCATGGGGGAATGGCACCACCTGCGTCACGAAAACCCCCTCACCCTCCGCCGGGTCCAGCCGGCCGAGTTCCTGCGCCAACGCGTTGCTGCCCACGAAGGATATGGTGATGAACTTCCAATCCATGCCGATATTCCGCGCCCAGGCGATGAACGCCGCTATCGGCTGGTAGGCTCCCACCAGTATCACCGCTTCGGGGTTCCCCCGGCGCAGGTCCAGTAGTCCGGTCTTCACCGCGGTGGTGTTTCGGGGGTAAAGCCCCTCGGCGGCAAGCTCCATTCCGCGTCGCTCCAACGCCGCCAGCGCGCCATTGTAGCCGGCCCGGCCGAAGGAATCGTCCTGGTACATCACCGCAATGCGCTTGATGCCCAGGTCGGTAGTGAGACGGGCCACCATCTCCTCCGTTTCCTGATTGTAGGAAGCGCGGAGATTCACCACGTTGGGCAGTTCGCCGGCATTGCGCAGGAACGCCGCTCCGGTAAAAGGCGCCACATAGGGGACACTATGCTCGGCGGCCACCGGAACCGCCGAGCGGGAGGTCGGCGTGCCCACCGCGCCGATCAGGGCAAAAACCGCTTCTTCCTCGATCAATTTGGTGGTGTTGGCAATAGCCAGTTCCGGCTCGTAGGTGTCGTCAATGGACGACAGGTCCAGCCGGCGTCCGTGAACTCCGCCGCGCCTGTTGGCCTCCGCAAAGGCCGCCCGTATGCCCACGTGCATTCCGATGCCGAGTTCACTGGCAGGACCGCTAAAAGCGGCAGATTGGCCAAAAAGAATGCTATCCGCGAAAACCCCGGGTTCCGCAGAGGCTGCCGCCGGAAGAGCGACGGCCCCGGCGCTTGACCCGGTTTCGGCCGGGTCAAGCGCAGCTTCCGTATCAGGACTGCATCCGGTGGAAACCAGGATGATGGTGACTATGACGACGCCGGCTATCCCCTGCAGGAAGGTTGTTGGCAACCCGGATGCGCTGCTCATTAAAGCGGGGGATTGCATTCTGTTAGCTGTTGGGTCCCGGCTTTCGACCGAATGGCATTTTCAAGGGTAACCGGAACGACCCTGAAACGGGATTGTGTACATCGCATGACCGGAATGGGCATCGCCTTACTTAACCATCTTTGCGCTTGGTCATGGCCAGCCGGTTCTTCCCGTCTTCCCTGCTGTAGCGCAACTCGTCCATCATCGAGCGCACCAGGTGGACGCCCAAGCCGCCGATGGACCGTTCTTCCAGAGGAGCCGAAACGTCCGGGGAGTCCAGATCATCCAGTGGATTGAACGGGCGTCCATCGTCGGCAATTTCGATGGTCACGGTATCGTCGTCGGAGGCCAGCGAAATCTCGATCTCCCCGGTGGCTCCGCTGTAATTCACGATGTTGACGCCTAATTCTTCCAGAACCAGGTTCAGCTTGAACACCAGGTCGGGTGGCCAGTTGTCCCGTTCCCCAAACTCCCCCACCGCCACCGGGATCTGCTCCAGCTGATCGTGACTGGGGGCGATCTTCAGGACGATCGATGCGGTCATGGGCCAGTCTCACTCCGTCGAAAGATCAGGCAGGTGATGTCGTCGAACTGAGAAGCAGACCCGGCAAAGTCGTTCACGGCGTTAAAAACGGCCTCGGTGGCGGCTTTGGAATCTTTCGGCGGGCTGGAGGCAAAGACTTGCTGCAACCGCTCCATTCCGAACTCTTCACCCGCTTCGTTGATGGCCTCGGTAACGCCGTCGGTATAGAATACGATGGTATCTCCGGGCGAAATCGAGACGGTCCGCTGGTCATATTTCATGTCGGCCATTACTCCCAGGGCGATGCCGCTGGTGCCCGGGAGAACGGTCGAACTACCGTCAACGTGAACGATGAGCGGCGAATTGTGCCCGCCGTTGGCGTAGGTGAGCTCCCCGGTGGACGGGTCGTACACCGCGTACAGCAGGGTTACGAACATCATCGCGTCGTTGTCGTCGTACAGCAGGTCATTGACATCCCTGAGCACTTCGCGGGGAGGCTTAAGCCCCAGCGCGGCGGCCTTGAGCAAGGTACGGCTGGCCATCATAAAGAGAGCGGCCGGCACGCCTTTGTCCGAAACGTCGGCGATAGCGAGGCCGATGCAGCCATTGTTGAGGTACAGCACGTCAAAGAAATCGCCGCCCACGAGCCGGGCCGGCAACATGCTGCCGTGCATCTGGAAGCCCGGCCGGTTGAGAAACTCGGTGGGCAGAATGGCCTGTTGCATCTTGCTGGCGACGTCCAGCTCGTTTTCCAGAGCGATCAGCCGCTGGCGGGACGACATGGCGTCCCGCCACGCTTCCAGGTTGGTGAGCGCCCGCTCGATGGTAATCCGCAGGTCTTCGAAATCCACCGGCTTGGTGACGAAGTCAAAAGCGCCCAGGTTCATGGCGGCTCGAATGTTCTTCATATCTCCGTAGGCAGAGATGATTACCGCCTGTACGTCGGGCGCGACCTCCGGCATGTGCGACAGCAGGGCGAGGCCGTCCATCTGGGGCATATTGATGTCGGATAGCACCATGTCGATCTCTTCGTCTTCCCCAAGGGTATGGAGCGCTTCCACACCGTTCTGGGCAAAAACGAATTCGTATCGACCGGATCGGATTGCCCGCCGCATCCGCTGCAAAACCAACGGCTCCAGGTCAGGCTCATCGTCAACCACGAGTATTCGATATGGCCCTTGGGTATCCACCATGGTTATATCCTCGACAGCCGACGGCTGCCCAGCCGATGCAAGCAAAATGGAGAAATTAGAGGCGACCCGGCGTGAGTCAACTCTTGAGCGCGGACAACGCTTCCGCCTGGGAATCGTGAATGGAAATCACCTGGTCAAAACCGCTAATCTCAAAGACCTCGCGAACGGTGCCGGAGAGGGTACAAAGGGCGAAGCTGGAGTTCTGCCGTTGCAACGTCTTGGCGGTCTGCAAGATCACTCGCAAGCCCGCACTACTGATGTAGGTAAGGTTTTCCATATCCAGGACCACGACCTGGTCGGTAGGCTCAATGGCGGCATCCAAGTCCTCCAGGAAACGTTGTGCGTTGGTACTGTCGACACGCTCCGCAGCCTGAATGATGAGAGTACTCGCGTCCCTCTGGAAATCGATTGCCATAGTATTGTCTCCTGGTTGCTCTCGCAGATGGCGTGGGGAAAGAATTGATATGCAAAATTGGAGCCGTCAAGCGGCCATTCCGATGGCCGAATTGTAACATAATGCAATGCCTGTAAAACCCCGGTCGCTGCTTGGCGGGCATGACACTTTTTTGCCAATTGGCCGTCCCGGGATCCCTCTCCCTGAGCGGGTTCAAGTCGGCGCTCGCTTCACCCGCCCTGCCGCTCGGCGCACCGACTCTGCCGCTCAGTTGACGGAGACGGCGCACGCACATAGACTGCTGCCCATGTGAAAACCTGCGAGTTTCAATCACGAGGAGTATGGCGATGAAGCTGCAAATCATGTCCCCTGCCGCCGCGCGGGTCGATTTCAAGGTGCCTCCGGCCCCCCGCCTGGAAACCCTGGAAGGCAAGACCATCGGCCTGTACAACAACATGACGGGGGGCGCGGACGTGGCGGTCAACCGCGTCGCCGAGCACCTGGTCCGGCGCTTCTCCAACGTGAAATTCGAGAGCTACGGCGGCAACCTTCGGGAAGGCCGGCCCGTGCTGAGCCGGGGGGTGCATATCGACGAAGCGGAAGCGACAATCATCGCCGACGAAGTTGACGCGATGGTCGGCGCCGCCGCCCATTGAGGGGGCTGTACGTCGTGGCTTGCCCACGACATGGTAGCCCTGGAGAAGGCCGGCGTGCCCGCCGTTGGCATCGCCGCCCGCAGCTTCGCCCGGGCCTGGCAGTCCTGCGTGGATGGCTGGGGACAGCCCGCCACCGCGTTTGTCACCATCCCTCACGCCTGCACCGGACAGCAGCCCGACTACATCCACAAAATGGTGGACGAGGAGATCGACAACATCATCCTGGGCCTCACCAGAATGTCGGCCTCAGCGGACCTTTCCGGCGCGGCTAACGGGCACAGCGAGACCGACGTGTTCACCGTGGAACTGGATGATTCGCCCTGGGGACTGGACGGCGTGAACCGCTTCATGGAGGAGCGCGACTGGAGCGACGGTATGCCCATCGTTCCGCCCACTCCCGCTGCCGTGGAGGCCATGCTCAAAGGCACCCGGCGCGACCCCCAGGATGTGGTGATGGTCATGGAGCCGGGCTTCGGCCTGGCCACGGTGGAGAAAATCGCCATCAACGCGGTGATGGCCGGCTGCCAGCCCGCGCAGTTCCCCATCCTGCTGGCTGCCCTGGAGTGCATCGCCCAGCCCGAGATGAACCACCGGGATATGCAGGTGTCCGGCCACACCGAGGCGCCGCTGATCCTGGTCAACGGCCCCGCCGCCGCCCGGGCCGGCATCAACTACGGCACCTCCGCCATGGGCCCGGGCGTGGTCAACAAGGCCAACACTGCCATCGGGCGCGCCCTGCGTCTGTGCCTCATCAACATCGGCTACTGCAAGGCCGGCGCCGGCGACCCCAACTTCATCGGCCTGCCCACCAAGTTCGGTATGTGCATCGCCGAGAACGAGGAGGTCAGCCCCTGGCAGCCCTACCACGTTGACAAGGGCTTCCGCGCCGACGAGAGCGCGGTTACCGTGATAACCGTAACCGGCCCCACGGACATCCTCGACAACGCATCGCGCAACCACCTGGACACGCTGAACAACATCGCCTCCATGATGTTCTACCGCCACGCCGGCGGGGGCAGCTGGATCAAGGGCCGCCAGTCGGCCCAGGTGGGCCACACCAACCAGCGGGTTGAATACCAAAGCCCGTACCACCCCATCATACTCAGCCCATCCCGCGCCGTCATCCTGGCCGAGGCCGGGTTCAGCAAGCGGGACGCCCAGGAATGGCTGCACGAGCATTGCCGCGCCAAGCTCAGCGACGCCATCGGCCCCGCCGGGATGCCCACCGACGCCAACGGCAAGTGGCTCTCCCACCCGGAGCTGCAGCATCTGGCGAACGACCCCGACGCTACCATTCCGGCGCTGGAAAGCCCGGAGCAATACCTGCTGTTCGTAACCGGCGGTTCCACCCACTACGCCAACTTCTTCTACGGCACCTACGGCATCGCCACGGTGCCGGTGGAGGACGTTTAGGACGATTGGTCACCGCCACCGGAGATACCACCATGATGATAACCCAGGATGTGCATGACGCCGTCGTCAAGATGGTATATGAGGACCTGAACGGCCGATTCAAAGGAGAAATTGAATTCGGCCCCATCGACATCCAACAGGAAATCGACCAATACGGAGATCCCTATCTGCACATCCGCATCGTGTTCGACGGCGACCAAAGCAAGCTCGACTCGAAATGGACCAGCGGACTGATAGCCCGTCTGCTCCCCGAACTGGTTGACCTGGGGATCAAGCACGTCCCCCACAATTCGTTCTTCGGCAAAGAGGGTTGGGAGACCTACAAGGAGAAAAGCCGGCGTTGGAACCAAATGATCTGATCGCCGTCGCCAGGACTCTGGCCGGCGGCGGCAACGCCAGCGACCCCAATGAAACCACCGACACCGAGTTGCGCAGAGCGGTCAGCTGCGCCTACTACGCCATCTTCCACACCTTATGCCGGGCCTGTGCTGACGTGATGGTCGGCCCGCAGGCCAGTAGTCAACTGGAACAGGGTCTCTGGAACATGGCGTACCGCACCATCGATCACGGGCCGGCAGAAACAAATGCAGCGACGCCGACGGCATGAGCCGGTTCAGTCCGGACCTTCGCAGATTCGCAATCACACTGGTGAACCTGCAGCAGCGCCGCCACGAGGCTGATTACGATCCCGGCACGATTTTTGACCAGACCCAAGTTACCCAAATCATAGATGACGCCGAAGACGCGCCAGCGGGATTCAACAACGCCCCGCCGGACGAAATCAGGCTGTTCATCACCTACCTCACCTCCCGGGCCAGACGGTCATAAAGAAAGCAGGACAGCGCTATGCCCAGAGTACCCGCCGACCAGTACCAGACAATAGTCCGCAAGCCGGAAGACATCGACCAATTCTGGGACGATGTGCTGGCCGAAACCGCCAAAATCCCGCTGGAGCCGGAGGTGGTGTACGACACCCTCCGGTCAACGGCCAGCATCGACGTGTACGAGGTGTTCTTCACCAGCCTGGACCGCGTGCGCATCGCCGGCTGGTACGCCGTGCCCCGGCAGCGAGAGGGTCAGATTGCCCGGGCTGCTCCAGGTGCCGGGCTACAACATGGAGCCGCCGGTGCCCAAGAACTGGGCCGGCAAGGGATACGCCGCGTTCAGCGTTGCCCCCCGGGGAAAGTTGCGCAGCAACCGCCAGTTCAATCCCGGCTATCCCGGCCTGCTCACCTACGGCATGGTGGACCGGAACACCTACTCCTATCGGGGCTTCTACATGGACGCCTGCCGCGCCGTGGAGTTCCTGCTGGGCCGGGACGAAGTGGACGGCGACCGCATCGGCGTCACCGGACACAGCCAGGGCGGCGGCCTGACCGTCTCCACGGCGGCGCTGCGTCCCGAAATCAAGGCGGCGGCGGCCGGCGCGCCCTACCTGTGCGGCTACCTGGACGCCATCGAGCTGACCGACGCCTATCCCTACCAGGAAATTGCCGACTACCTGCGCCTGTATCCCGACAGTCACGAGCAGGTGGAGAACACGCTGGCCTATTTCGACGGCATCAACCTGGCTCACCGTATCACCTGCCCCACCATCGTCAGCGTGGGCCTGCAGGACAGCACCTGCCCGCCGGAAACGGGCTTTGCCATGTTCAACGCCATCGCCAGCGAAGACAAGCAAATGTACGCCTACGACGGCCACGGCCACGACGCCAATAACCATGAACACGCGGCCATCGTGGACGCCTTCATGGCGCAGCACCTGCGACCCTGATGGCCCCCATGCCTGCTTAATCAGGCGATTGTCGGCAGAAGCTCAGTCGGTTACGCTAGTCGCAGGCTGGTTGGCACGCCGAGGCCGCAACCTGGAGGTCATACCATGACAACCGGATCGGAAATGCAAACAGGTTCCAATATGCCTTGGCAGATCCCCGACGATTGGGCCGCGGATCTCCAGTCAGGACACGTCATCGTGGCGCCAGCGAACACCCACAGCGGAGCCTTGTCCTCACGCGGCTACATTGTTTATGCCTACGATGAGCAACAACCGGCGCACCGTCAGGACTTTATATTGGATCTTGACAAGTTGCGAGAGACGTTCGGATTGTTGGAGCGCACCGGATACACGTATCAAGGGTTCCGACCCTGGCTCTACCAAAGGCCGGCAGAAGTCGCAACCGTGTTTGAGGTGGCAACCGCTATAGCGCAGTACCGCGACCGCCTCGCCGCGCTCCGTGAAGCAGCCGAGGATGACGGCATTGCCTGGAACAAAGACTCTGCACAAGACTTCCAGGCATTCATCAGCGACAATCCCGACTGGCGCAAAGCCGGACTGGCATTAATGGACAACGGCAACCTGCGCGCGGTTTGGGAATGGGAAGGGGATGACGAAACACACTTGGCGCTGCAGTTCCTCGGCAACAAGTTGGCGCAATACGTCATTTTCAAACGCCGTCCAGGCGCCGGGAGAGTTTCGAGGGTAGCCGGCACCGACACGTTCAATGGCATTAATCTACAAGTTATGGCTTTTGAACTCACCCCGCTGGTGTGCCTGTATGACGAACCCTGAACTTGAACTTTCGGATAACCACAACGTCGTTCGCTATGTAGGCTTTACCGGACTCCGCGACAATGGCAGGGTGGACGGTTCCCAATTTTGCCCGTCACCCGGTAGTCATGGACTTTCCGTCAACTGGTTGGAGTATTTCGACTGTCCCACCAAAGAGCAACAGATTGCCGGAATCAGGCGGCTAATCCATCGTACTCGTGGGCGAAAAGCCGTGTTTGCCGAAATAAACGTAGGAGATGTCAGGAGTTACCTTGCTAACGAGTTGTCCACGGTTCGCTTTGTCAACACGCCAGCCCAGCCCAACTGTCGATTTCCCGATCCGGACCCAACACACTGCGATATTATGGGGCTGCCCCCGGCAGAGGCTGGCGATGGCGCGCTGGTAATCGGTGATATGATTGCGAAACGCGTGAAAACTCTATACCCGGCAGTAGTACCAGCGGAAGGTTAACCGTTTACTCATATCACCCTGACGCGCCCTTCAAATCCCTCAAATCCCTACTCTTGATGACCTCGAAAACGGAAAAAACGGCATGACCACTCTCAACGACGCAAAACCCCACGACTTCGACGGCTATTGGCACGAGGCATTGGCGGAACTGGCCCGGTTCCCGACCGCGCCGGAAGCGCAGGACATCCCCCTGCGCTCCACCGACTTCGCCACCGCCTACGGCGTGCGGCTGACCTCCCTCGGCCCCTACCGCCTCTACGGCTACCTGAGCATCCCAAACCATGAAGGCCCCCTTCCAGCGCGGTACCACCTGCCCCGCTACGGCAGCGTGACGGATTTGGTCCCCCAAGGACAGGCCAACGGCCAGCGTCGGGAGCATGTGACCTTCGCCATCTGCGTACGCGGGCAGCGGCTGGCCGACCAGCCCTACGCCGCCGCTTTCCCCGGCCAGCTCACCGACGGCATCGACGATCCAGCGACTTACATCTATCGCGGCATCATGGCCGACTGCGTGCGGGGGCTGCAATACCTGGCCGCGCGCCCCGAGGTGGACGCCACGCGCATCGCGGCCATCGGCAACGACCTGGCCGTGACCACGGCGGCCCTATCCCCACAGGTCACCCACCTGGTTTGCACACCTACCCTGCTGTACGACACCGCCGGCCTGGCCCAGCGCACCAGCGCCTACCCGCTGGAGGAAATCAACGACTACCTGCGCCAGCATCCGACCCGCCGCGCGGCGGTGTACCGCACGCTGTCGTATTTCGACCTCCGCTGGTTCGGTCCAAGGATCAGCGCAGCCACGTTGATGATGGCCGGCGCCGACGGCGCGGCACTGCAAGCCTCCGCCCTGGAGCCGTTGACGCAAGCCATCCGGGGCGAAACTACCGTCCACCAGGCGGAGCATTCCGGCTACCGGGACGGCCGGTACGCTGAGGAATGGCTGTCCCGGCAGTTCGGCATGGCCGAGCCCAGCCTCCCGCCCCACTGGCAGGGGTGATCCGATGCCCTACGCAACCGTCCCCGGAGTGCAGATCTGGTATGAGGACACCGGCGGTTCCGGCATCCCGGTGGTGTTTCTGCACGCAGCCTCCGGTACTTGCGACGCCTGGATACACCAACTGTCGGCATTCACTGCCGCCGGCTACCGCTGCATCACCTATGACCGGCGCACCTGGGGCCGCTCCCGTAACACCGATGACGCTCAGCAGCCGGGTTTCCAGGGCGATGATCTCCACGGGCTGGTTGAGCATCTGGGATTGGAACGCTGCCACCTGGTTGCCACCGCCGCCGGCGGCATCACCGGCATTGACTACGCGCTGTCCCACCCCGAGCGGGTCCGCAGCCTGGTGGCGGCCAACACCATCGCTGGCGTCCAGGACGCGGAGTACCTGGAGGTGCAGCACCGCCTGCGTCCGCCGGAAATCCAGAACCTCCCCGTGGAACTGCGCGAGCTAGGCCCGTCCTACCGGGGCGCCGACCCCGACGGAGCGGCGCGTTGGCTGGAAATTGAGATCGCCAGCCGGCCCTACGGTCGCATCCCTACCCAACCCCTGCGGGAACCTATCACCTACGCCCGCCTGGCTACCATGCGCGTCCCAACGCTGGTGCTCTCCGGCAATGCCGACATACTCTCCCCGCCGGCCCTGATGCGGATGCAGGCCGACCACATCCCAACCTCCCGCTTCGCGTCGCTACCCGACGCCGGCCACGCCGGCCACTGGGAACGCCCGCAGGTCTGGAACGGGCTGGTGCTGGAGTTTATCGGGCAGTTTTAAGAAACTCGCGGCGCTTTGAACGGTGGTGGCCCGGCTGCAACACTGAAATGCCCGCCATACCCATGATACTGCCGTTTTAATGGTGCAAGCTTTTTATACCTCAGAGACTCTTGCTGTCAGGACATGAGCGAAATCCTCTCTTTGCGCATCAATCGTTAGCCATAGTCGGTTGGTCTTGACCGAATTCAGTTTGCAGACCTCTACAGACCAGCCAGAGAGTCCACAGATTGTAACAGTTCAGACTTGGGGGGAAGTGAGCAGCTGACGGCAGGCGGCGAGAGGATTTAAACCTTGGGCGCGCCAGGTGCCGAAGATGGATGCCAGCGTCATCTTGCTCTCCGTGCCCTGCTCCGAGCGGGTGCCGCCGCTGACCTTGCGGCTGATGACCAGATGACGCAGGCTGCGCTCGGCGGGGTTGTTGTCCGATGGCACGTCTGGTTCGGCCACGAAGACGAAGAGTTCCTTGATGTGGCGCTCAATGCGCCGGCACAGCTTGCCCTGGACAGCCGACGGCTCAGACAGGAAAGGGCGGCAGATGGCCAGCAGCTTCCGCTCCCAGGCCAGTTGAGCAGTGCGCCGTCGTCGTGCCTGAGGATGAGAGAAGGCTTTGGCTTCCTCGTAGAGTCGATGGACTGCCGCCGCCCAGCAGGCCAGCGGGGCATCTTTGAGGTAGCGGGCCCGCAGGTCGTGGATGTCCCGCAGCAGGTGCGCCCAGCACCGTTGCTTGGGGCCATCGTAATGGTGGTAGGCGGCGTAGAAATCGCTGACCAGTACTCCGGAGAATGCCTCGCCCAGCGCTTCGTCCACCACCGCCTTGCCCCGACCCCGCCGCAGGAAGTAGCGCTCGGTGGGAGTGCTGAAAGTCCAGACGTAACCGTTGTTCCCATTTTGACGCCAGCCGGTTTCGTCGGCGTGGACCACTGGGCTGGCGCGGATGCGGTCCACCATTCCAGCCACCGCTGGTTGGGCCTGTTGCGCGGTCTGATGAATGGCGCTCACAATGGCAGCGCTTCGTCCACCACCGCCTTGCCCCGACCCCGCCGCAGGAAGTAGCGCTCGGTGGGAGTGCTGAAAGTCCAGACGTAACCGTTGTTCCCATTTTGACGCCAGCCGGTTTCGTCGGCGTGGACCACTGGGCTGGCGCGGATGCGGTCCACCATTCCAGCCACCGCTGGTTGGGCCTGTTGCGCGGTCTGATGAATGGCGCTCACAATGGCCCCCACGCTGAGGCACAGCTGATGGACGGTGCGCAGATACCACTGGATGCTGCGGATTGGCAGGCGCCCTTCTTCCCGTAGCGTGGCGATGCGGCTGATCAGGTTGACGCCCAGGCGTTGGCGCCCCAGTGCCACGCCGTCCAGTTGCGCGGTGGGCACTCGGCGCCGCCGACACACTGGGCAGGTCCTGGCGATGAAGACATGCTCGGTGACTTGCACCGGAACCACCGGCAACTCGATGACTTCCCGAGTGCGCTGGGTCCAGCCGCCGGACAGGTGGGCGCCGCAATCGGGACAGCTCTCCACCACGTGCTCCACCCGGTGGGTCGGTGTCATGCGCGGGCGGGCGAAGCCGTGGCGTCGCTGCTTTCGGGGCTGCTGCTGCGCTGGGGGCTGGCGGCCCGATTTCGCCTTGAGGCCGGGCATTCGGGGCGGGTCGTCCGGTTTCGCCTGGCCCTCCAGTTCGGCAATCCGCCGCTCCAACCGCTCAATCACCCGCTGCTGTTCCAAAACGGTGGCCTGCAGTTGGGCAATGATGGCGATGAGGAAATCGCGGTCGGCGGTGGTCAGGTCACTCTCAGTATCCACTCCCTCTATATGACATAACCACCGCCACCCGTGCCAGCGTCTGGCAGCCCGCCTTCGGCCAATTTCACCCCACCAAGTCTGAACAGTTACCACAGATTTAGAACGGCGTTTTCTAGCAACCAATCGACCGCGCTACCGAGAGCAGGAGTGCGGCTCCCTCGGTACGTTGGGTGCAGGTGCATCGAGGTCGCCTCATAGCAATTGCGATCATGAGGTTTGCAGCCATCGAGTACGGCGTCCTTCAGATCCTCCCACTGGTATCGACCAGGCTTACTGAACTGGCGGGGACGCCGCGCACCTAAAGGTTTGTTCCAATGCCTCATGTCATCCATCAACTTTTTGAACTCGCTTCTATCGCTTTCCGAGCACTCTTGGCGTGCAAGCATACCGCCGATGCACTGACTTAATTTGGCCTGGCTCCAAACCTCCCATTCATGCTGGTCTTCAGGGTTGCCCAGAAAATGCCACATATGTAGTCGCAAATCCAACAACGGACGAAGGTTGGCTGTAGCCGGCGCCAAACGATCGCCGTTTACACATTGCGATATCGTCCAAGCAAAGTCACACCCGTCGGCTAGGAACTGCTTGGCAACGTTCAATGTAGGATGCTCATTCTCGTTGCGTGACGGTAGGGTAGCCAACCAAGCCTCAACTCGCTCAGTCAATTTATCGAGATTATCGGTCACGTTGCTCATTTCGCACCCCATCAAATGTATGACTGTGGGCGTACAGCATAGTTTGGTCAGGTTGTCCTCCGGAAACGGCCGATGACGCGCATGACTTGCGATGGCCGTCTGATTTGTACGGGCGTGTATTGTGGTGTAGATTATACCGCGTGCGGATAGCCGCGCCCTGAGTATCATCCAGCAACGCACCAGTCCCGGAGGAAGTTTAAATGCCGGACACTCCCCTGTTTCCCGTTACCGTAGTCGGCAGCTGGCCCCGCTCTACGGATTTGATCCGCGCCCTGCGCCGCAAGGAGGCCGGCGAAATCACGCTGGCCGAGTTCAACGAAGTGGCCGATGGGGAGGTGCTGGCCTGCATCCGCGCCCAGGAAGAGGCCGGCGTGGACATCATCAGCGACGGTGAGCAGCGGCGGGATAATTTCTACTCCTTCGCCGTGGACAAGCTCACCGGAATGCAACTGATGAAGGTGTCGGAACTGCTGGACTACTCCACCGACCGCGCCCGCATGGAAGAGGTGCTGCGCGCCCTGGACGTGCCGTCCTTCGCCATCAAGAGTCCCATCGTGGTTGACCGGATCGGCAAGCGCAACGGTCTGGCCCTGGACGAACTGGCCTATATGCGCGAGCACACCGACCGCCAGATCAAGGTTCCCCTGCCCGGTCCCTACATGCTCACCCGCTCCGCCTGGTTCGAGGGCCTGTCGGACAAGGCATATCCCGAACCCGAAGACCTGGCCAAAGACGTGGTAGCCATCCTCCGCGAGGAAATCATCGCCCTGCGCGACCAGGGCTGCGACTTCGTGCAGCTTGACGAGCCCATCCTCAGCCAGGTGGTGTTCGGCGAGGAGAGCACCGAGACCTTCATGTGCGCCGCTCTGCCCAACCGCCGCGACCCCACCGACGAGCTGGAAATGGCCGTTCGGCTGATGAACGAGACCACCGAGGGCATCACCGGCATCAAGACCGGCGTGCACATCTGCCGGGGCAACTGGAGCAAGAAGGAAGAGGTGCTGCTCACCGGCAACTACGGCCCCATGCTGCCCTACCTGATCCAGATGAACATCGACCAGTTGGTGCTGGAATGCGCCACGCCTCGCGCCGGCGAGATGGAGGTGTTCAAGGAATACAGCAACGAGAAGGAAATCGGCCTCGGCGTGGTCAACCCCCGCACCGACGACATTGAGCCGGCCGAGCAGATCGTTGACCGGGTGAAGGAGCTGCTCCAGTACTTCGATCCCGACAAGATCTACCTCAACCCCGACTGCGGCTTCGGCACCTTCGCCGAACGCAACGTCAACACCCATGACATGGCCGCCAAGAAGATGCAGGTCATCACCGACGCCGCCAACATCCTGCGGGCCGAGTACGCGTAGCCCAGCATCGCGAGATCGTCGCGGCGCGAGGTGGCATCATGGTGTCCCAAACTTACCAGGAGGCGAGCCGCCGATTGTTGGCGCAGGGGCTGGAGGAACTGGCGTGGGGTGATACTCAGCAGGCTTCCGAAAAGGGCTGGGGCGCCGCCGCGCAGATGTTCAAATCCATCGCCGAACGGCGCGGTTGGGACCACCAAGGGCACCGGCAAATCCGGCGTGTGGCCAGCCGGCTGTCAGATGAAACCGGGGACGCGGAAATTCGGCGGCTCTACCGGGTGGCCAGCGATTTGCACACCAACTTCTACGAAGACATTGACCCTTCCGACGAAGTGGCGGCCGGCTTGGACGACGTGCGACTGCTGCTGGACAAGCTGGAGCAACTGGTGTGACGACTACCCTACAAGCCTGTTTATTCCTGAGGCACGGATTTGACCAATTTGCCAGAGCGGAGATTGCCGGACACACTGAACGCCGGAGGAATTACCAGGCTAGTCACTGCCCACTTGCAGCAGCAAGCGGTGTCGATACATGACGAGATTACTACGGAACGATTGACCAACGTGCTGAACGATTGGGTCGTCCGAGGTATCAGACCGACTGGCGCGGCAGGCAAAGCATCGCCTTTCTTGGCTGGATTGAATATAGAGGCGGCCGGCGTCTGATGCGAGTAGCCGTCTCGATTGACGACCAGAGGATAATATCGGCTTTCCTGGACACGAATGCAGCAGAGAAATTGAACAGCGGCGACATGGGATACTTCCAACGACATTACGAACAACTGGAGGTGCGAGATGAGCTTGATCGCGCACTATGACCCGGAAATCGATGCGGTAAGTTTGCACTACGATCAACCAACGTGCGGTGGCTATGAGGTGGCGGAGAATTGGTCGATCATTTTGCACGTGCCTGAAGATGAGCGATACTGTGCGGCCGAGCTGGAAGTCATCGGCATCAGCGCATGGCTTCCGTTGGGTAAGCGTGGCTACTGCAAGGAAACGGATACACTTACGTTCGGCGGCGAAACCGAGACTGCAACGGTAACTGCCGGAAATGGCGACCTGATAGCCCACTGGCGGCCCGACGAATACGATCCCAATGATTTGACACCCATCGCGGTTGACCTCCGCAACGCCTCAAAGCATCTGGCCCCCGTCATCGAGGCGATGTCCCAACCGTTGAACGCTGCCAACAGTTAAACCTGAACGAAGAACACCAACCCGCACCATCAATCACATTAGCAACAAGGAGCTCAACATGGCGCAAGCACAAGAAGGAAACCTTAACGGCCTGCCCCGGGAGAAACTCGCCGAAGTGCTGGACTCCTTCCGGGACCCGGACGTCTTCAATGCAGTAACCGGCCCCTGGAAGTCGCGCGTCGTCTGGCAGGACGGGATGCGCGCCCGCGCCTACATGCGCAATCACCAGGTTGACATGGACGAACCCGGCGACCTGACCGCCACCGACGTGGCCGCCAGCGCCCACGAGCAACTGCTCTCCGCCATCGGCAGCTGCATGACCGTCGGCTTCGTCGTCAACGCCACCAAGCAAGGCGTCCGCATCCACGACCTGGAGATCGCCGTCGAAGGCTACTTCGACAACATCCGCAAGTGGGCCGGCGTGGAAGACGAGGGCAACCCCGGCTACGGCCAGATTTCAGCCAAGTGCTTCGTCCGCGCCGACGCCGACGAGGATACCCTGAAGGAAATCTGGCGGTTGGCGGTGGATGGCTCGCCCGTCACGCAGTCGGTGGTGCACCGCACCTCGGTGGAAACCGACTTCGAGATGGTCGGCTGATGGCTACCATAGTTTCTGCCGATTGGGTCTCAGACCACATTGGCCGGCCGGGGTATCTGATTATCGATCCCCGGTCGGCCATGCGCTACCTGATGGGACACCTGCGCGGCGCGGTCAGCGTACCTTTCAAAAAACTGCAAGGGCCTGATGGACGGCTGGGGCCGCCCGAGCAACTGGCCGCCGCCTGCGGCGATGTCGGCCTGGGCGACGACGTAACCCCGGTGCTTTACGACCACCAGGACGGGCGCAACGCCGCCATGGCCGCCTGGGCGCTGGAGTACCTGGGCCGGGACGACGTTCACATCATGGACCTGCTCTACGACGCCTGGCAGGAGCAGGGCCGCGAGGTGCTGTACCGTCCCGTTCCCACCGAGGCCAACTCCTTCACCGTCCGGCTCAACCCGGCGCTGCGGGCCACGCTGACGGATCTCATATCAATCCTGGCCGCCAACCCGGGGGACGCCAGGCTGCTGGACACCCGCTCCGCCGAGGAGTTCCGCGGCGAGGCGGAAATGGATCACCGTCCCGGCCACATCCCCGGGGCGATCCACCTGCCCCACATGGAAACGGCCGGCAGTGACGGCAAGTTGCTCATCGACCCTGACCTGCTGCGTCAACGGCTGTCGGAATCCGGCATCAACGGCGACGATTCCGTCATCGCCTACTGCCGCAGCGGGGTTCGCGCCTCCGTAACGTGGCTGGCCATGCGGCAGGCCGGCTACAATGTCCGCCTCTACGACGGCTCCTACGCCGAGTGGATGGACAGCGAGCAGCCGGTGGAAGTCTGACTTCGCTCAGCGCAGGTGGCCTCCGGCGTCGACCATGATGGTCTCGCCGGTCACGTGCTCCGCGCCTTCCAGCAGCCAGACCACCGGGTCGGCCACGGCCTCGGTGGTGCCGGCGGTTTGCAAGGGAACCGACGCGGCGTAGCGGTCAATGAAAGCCTGGTAGCCTTCCTCACCCAGTCCTTCGCGCCACCAGCGGGTCTGCATCACGCCGGGGCAAACGGCGTTGACCCTTATCGCCGGCGCCAGGGCGCGGGCGAGCGACAGCGTCATCACGTTCAGCGCCGCCTTGGACGCCGCGTAGGCGATGGAACTTCCCGAACCGGAGAAGCCTGAACCCGATGAGATGTTGACGATCGCGCCCTTGCCCTGCGACTGCATCGCCGGCGTCACCGCCCGCACCATCTGGTAGGCACCGATCACGTTCACCGCGAAAATGCGCTCAAAGTCCTCGCCCGACAGACCTTCGAGGTCGGCATGGGGGACAATCTTAGACACGGCGGCGTTGTTCACCAACCCGTCGATCCGGCCCCATCGTGCCAGTGCCTCCGCCGCCATGCGCCGGCAGTCCTCGTCCACCGAAATGTCCGCCCGGGAGAGGATGGCGTCCGCTCCCAGCTTCCGGCACTCCTCCGCCGTCGCCTGGGCCTCGGCCTCGCTCTTCGTGTAATTTATGACCACGTTGCCGCCCTTGCCCGCCAGTCGCCGCGACACCTCCGCGCCCAGGCCGGTGGCCGAGCCGGTGACTATGAATACGCCGCCCTGAATTTCCATCGCCGTTACCCCGCATCCGCTAGAGATACTTCGCTGCTGCAACAGCGATTGAGGTCATCGCAATCGCCACGGCGCTGAACCTTATGAGCAAACGGTTGCCCAGGGCATCAATTTTGCCTTCCAGCCGGACTGTCTTGCCTTCAAAGCGCTCGTCCATCGCCTCCATCTTGCCTTCCAGACGCTCGTTCATCGCCTCCATCTTGCCTTCCAACTGCCCGTACATCGCCTCCATCTTGCCTTCCAGACGCTCGTACATCGCCTCCATCTTGCCTTCCAGACGCTCGTACATCACCTCCATCTTGCCTTCCAGACGCTCGTACATCGCCTCCATCTTGCCTTCCAGCCGGGCGATGTCCTCTTTGGTCGCCAGCGTGGGCAAGATGGTATCCAGTCGGGTTTCCAATATGGTCACGCGGTCTTCCAGGGATGGGGCGGGAGTAGTCATTGAGGCCGTTCCTCCGGCGGGACAGGGGCGATCAGAGTGTCAGGCGACCCAGCGTCAGTATGGCACAGCGGATTATTGGCGCGCAACGTGGACCTGTCCATTAAGTTTGCCCACCCTGGGCCGTGGCAACGCTCTGGATATTCAGGATCACAGCATTGGCGGAACGGAATATTGAAAATTTCAAAATCCCGTAAATCCTGCTTCTGACAACCGCCAGGCGCAGCGTTCCCAACTTGACCCGCCGCACCTGCCGGCTACAATCATCCCACCTAATCGGCACCAGGAGGCGGAGTTATGAGGCTGGAAAACAAGGTCGCCATCATCAGCGGCGGCGCCCGGGGGATGGGCGCGCAGGAGGCCAAACTGTTCGCCGGCGAAGGCGCAAAGGTCGTCATCGGCGACGTGCTGGACGAGGAAGGACGCCGCACCGAGGCCGAAATCAACGAGACCGGCGCGGAGTGCCTCTTCGTACATCTGGACGTCACCAGCGAGGACGACTGGCGCAACGCCGTGGCCGCGGCGGTGTCTCGCTTCGGCAAGGTGGACATCCTCGTCAACAACGCCGGCATCTCCATGAGGGGCGGCATCGAAGACATAACCGAAGCTCAGTGGGAACGCACCATGGACATCAACGTCAAGGGCGTGTTCCTGGGCACCCGCGAGGTCATACCCGTAATGCGGGAGGCCGGCGGCGGTTCCATCATCAACATCTCCTCCGGCGCCGGCATCGCGCCAGCCCCCGGCACCTCGGGAGCCTACGCCGCCAGCAAGGGAGCGGTGCGCCTGTTCACCAAGTCCACCGCCATCCAGTACGCCGGCGAAGGCATCCGCTGCAACTCCGTGCATCCCGGCCCCGTGCAAACGCCGATGCTGGGCACCACCCAAGCGGACGAGGGGAGGATTGCCCAGCAGGTCGGCCGCGTTCCGCTGGGCCGCGTCGGCCAACCGATAGAAATTGCCTACGGCGTTCTGTACCTAGCCAGCGACGAATCGTCCTTCGTAACCGGCTCGGAACTGGTCATCGACGGCGGCCGTACGGCACAGTAACGAAGCATTTGCTCTGTCATTGCGATGGGAACGGATTATTGACCTATTCACCGACAGGGAGTAGTAACTATGACAACCCCCGTTACGCTACAGCCGCAGGAAATCCGAGCCAAGCCGCCGCGATGGTCGAGGGCGGTGGCGATACCACTAGCCGAGTTCGGCAAGTCGCTGGACGACCCTGACCTTGACGAATGGTTTGAAGGGTTCGCAGAAAGGAATTCCGACATGGCTGAGTACGAAATTTCCAACACGGGCCACCTGCTGATCCGGGAACCCACCGGCAGCCCCGGTTCCGTGTATGAAATCGGTTTGGCCGGAGATCTGCTATTTTGGGCTGACCGGAACGGCGGTATCATTTTCGGCCCCTCCAGCTGCTTCGTTCTGCCCGATGGTTCGCACTTTGGCCCGGACGCCGCCTGGGTACGAGAGGAACGCCGGCCCGAAATTATGCTGCCGGAAAACCGCCCCTTCCCCCGCATCATCCCGGACTTTATCGCCGAGATAAAATCCCCGTCCAACAGTCGAACCGAGCTGGTTGCGAAAATCAACCTGTTCCTGGAACACGGCACAAGGCTGGCGTGGTACATCGACGGCGCAACCCGCACGGTCATCAAGTTCCGGCCCGGACAGGAACCGGAGACGCTGCATGACCCGGAGTATATTGACGGCGACGACGACGTGCTGCCCGGTTTTCGTTTCGCCGTGCGGGAACGGATTTTTGACCTCTTCACCGAAGCGGAGTAATGACTATGACGACCGCCGGTACATTACAGTCAAGGGGAACCCGACCCAAGTCGCCGCCGCGATGGACGAGAGCGGTGGCGATACCACTGGCCGAGTTCGGCAAGTCGCTGGACGACCCCGACCTTGACCAATGGTTTGAAGGGTTTGCGGAGAGGAATTCCGACATGGCTGAGTACGAAATTTCCAACACGGGCCACCTGTTGATTCGGGAACCCACCGGCTATCCCGGCTCAGTGTACGAGGGCGAGATGATAACTGGTCTGTTCAATTGGGCCCGCCGGCACGGGGGCGTCGCCTTCCCGTCCAGCAGCCGGTTCACCTTGCCGGACGGTTCGTACTACGGGCCGGACGCCGCCTGGATTAGCGAGGAACGTCGCCACTTGCTGGACGAGCCGGTAACACGGGCCTTTCCCCGCGTCGTGCCGGATTTCATCGTTGAGGTAAAGTCGCCGTCCAACAGCGACGCGGAGTTGCTCGACAAAATCAACCTGTTCCTGGAACACGGCACCAGGTTGGCTTGGTACATCGACAGCGAAACCCGCACGGTTATCAAGTTCCGGCCCGGACAGGAACCGGAGACGCTGAGTGACCCGGAGTACATTGACGGCGAAGATGACGTTCTGCCCGGTTTTCGTTTCGCCGTGCGGGAACGTATCTTTGACCTTTTCACCGAAGCGGAATAATCCGCCCCAAGGAGCAAGTTATGCCACCCAACCTGGTTCCCTATCTGCTTTACGAACCCGAGGAATCGGGCATCCTGTGGATCAAGTTCAACCGGCCCGAACGGATGAACGCCCTCATCGGCTCCTCCGAGGAGAACGGCACCGTCGCCAAGGTGGGCGAGTATATGCGGGCCGGCGACGACGACCCCAACGTGCGCGTCATCGTGCTCACCGGCGTGGGCCGCGGCTTCTGCTCCGGCGCCGATATGCGGCGGGACACGCCGGCCGACCTCACCGGCGAGAACTTCGTGGGCAACCGGGGAACCATCGAGGGACCGGACGCGGCCCGGGAGCACTTCTACCACGGCTTCACCAAGCTCCACCGCGACATCTCCCAAGTCCGCAAGCCCACCATCGCCATGATCAACGGCCCCGCCGTCGGCTCCGGCATGGACATGGCCCTGCACTGCGACATCCGACTGGGCTGTGAGAACACCCGGTTCATCGGCTACCAGCAGCTGGGCCAGATCATCGAGAACGGCGGCAGCTACTATCTGCCCAAGATGGTCGGCCTCGGCCGCGCTCTGGAATTCGCCTACACCGGCCACCTGGACGCCCAGCGCGCCTACGAGTGGGGGATGCTCAACTACCTGGTGCCCTCCGAGGAGCTGGAACAGACCACCCGCGACCTTTGCGACCGCATCATCCGCACGCCGCCCATGGTGCAGTGGGTCAGCAAACGCATCATGCGCGCCGCCCTGGACAGCACCCTGGAAACCACCATGACCCTCACCTCCAACGCCGGCGGCATCCTCAGCGGCTCCGAGGACGCCCGCGAGGCGCGGCAAGCCTTCCTGGAAAAGCGGGCGCCGGAGTTCAGGGGGCGGTAGAATCTCTGTAACGGGAGATAGCGAAATTGACAGCAGTACTCGGCATTGATGCAGCGTGGACCGCCACCGAGCCCAGTGGGGTTGCACTGATACGAACAAACCCGGGCAATGGACGCTGGGAATACGTTGCAATCGCTCCCAGCTACAACGCTTTCATCGCAACAGCAAACCGCAACCCCGTCCAATGGGATATGCGTCCTGAATCCAGTGCTCCCGATCCGGAGTGCCTACTCACGGCCGCCAGCCGACTCCTCGGTGGAGATCGCGTTTCGGTCGTTTCGGTCGATATGCCGATGTCTAGGACGGCCATCACTGGGCGGAGAACGGCTGACAACGAAATATCTATACATTTCGGCGCACGGGGATGCAGTACGCATAGCCCAAATCGCGATCGACCGGGCGCGATATCGACAACACTGCTAAGTGGTCTCTCCGAATGCGGGTACGGACTGGCTGTCGACTACACCGATGATCGAACCAATTCCATCATTGAGGTATACCCTCATCCCGCTCTGTTGACGCTTGTGAACCGCAATTACAGAGTTCCTTACAAGGTGAAGCGGCGACGCGGGAAAAAGGAGCCCAAATTGAGCGTGCCCGAGAAGGCCAATAGGCTGATCAAGAAGTTCCGGAGCATCCATGCCGGTCTAAGCTGCGTAATTGATGGGATTCCTGACTTCCTGCCGGACTGCCCATACTCGGGCACACTTACGTTCCTCAAACGCTATGAGGACGCATTGGATGCCTTAGTATGCGCATGGGTCGGAGCTCGGTATTTAGAGGGTTGCGCCACCGCCTATGGTGACGGTAACGCTGCCATTTGGATTCCGTAGCAACCTATCCAAACGGCAGCGCCTGCCCAAACCGCTCACTGTGCGTAATCTCCGCCATCGGCTTGCGCGGCGTGCCGGTGTCCGGCTCCCGGGGAATACGGTAGCCGAAAGGCAGCCGGGCGCACCAGTTCCAGTATAATGCGGTCCACCGCCCCGTGCCCCCGCGAGGTTCAGCATGACCACCGCCGACAGCGCCATCACCAAAGTCGAACACCCGGAGGAGTTCTTTGTGTTTCCGGACCCACCGGAAATTCCTGAAGACAAGATGACCAATTTTGACAATCTCGCCGCTAACGGCAACGTTCACCATCTGGCCATCCACCTCGGCAACCCCGAAACTATCCTGGTGGCCGGCGAGCGTTACCTGGCGTTGACGCCAACCCGGGATATGACCGGGTTGCGCTATCCCGACCTGCTCATCGCCTTCGACGTGGACCCGGCGGCTTACCACCGCCGGCGAGCTTACGTCATCGCCGACCAGGGCAAACCGCCCGATTTCGTCATGGAAGTCGCCTCCCCCAGCACCAGGCGCATCGACGCCACGGCCAAACGAGACGACTATGCCGCGCTGCTCATACCCGAATACTGGCGCTTTGACGAGACCCTCCGGGGTCGCGGACCACGGCTGGCCGGCGACCGGCTGGTGGATGGCCGATATGAGCCTATTCCCATTGCGGAGATTGCCGGGGGCATTTTGCAGGGATACAGTGCGGTTCTGAACCTCTACCTCCGCTGGAAGCAAGGCCGGCTCGGATGGTATGACCCGGCAACGGGCCGGCACATCACCAGGTTCGATGACGAACGTTCACGGGCTGACCGGGCCGAAGCGGAACTCAGCATCGAACAAGAGGCTCGTATTGCCGAGCGAGTTGCCGCCGAAGCCCGCATACGTGAGTTAGAAGAGCGGCTTCGCCGTCAAGACTCCTGACCCGGCCGACGAATCATCCGGTCAGGGTCAGCAACTCCCCGGTGGATCAGCAAGCGCATCATGTGCGCCGCCCTGGACAACCCCTCTCATCGCTTGCCAGTGAGCCTGGTAGAACCGCCATAAGGTGTTGTGGTCGGGATGCTGCCACCCAGTCAACCATTGATACGGTATCTGGTCCCAGCACGCTGCCTCCAGCTTCCGGCACGAGCGCAACCCGGTCATGAGCCCGTATCGCCACACGCCAAGTAGCGCGCGACGGTGATCGGCGGGCGCTCCCAGTGGGTGCCCTGCTATTTCTACGCCAGGCTCCGCCCAACCCTCCCGGTCCAACCCGTCAACGAACTCGGCGACAAATCGCGCTGGGTGGTCCAACGCCAACAGTTCGTCCAAAGACGGCGGCAACAGCCGCATCTGCTCGCGGTCCAGATCCCGAAGCGGCATCTTATCGGCACCCCATCAGGCTTGCCCACAGTCTACACCCCAACCTGCCTCCTGACTTTTGAGACAGGCTCCATGCGTAGTTTCGGCCAAGTCGGCGGTGCCGTCCATCCAGTAGGGTAGGGGCGTCCAGTCCCTTTCGGGTATGGCCTCGATGCGGTTCCGCAGGCGGGCGTGCTGGCGGATGGTGATGGAGAAGCGGACATCCATGTCGCGGCAGACTGCGACCAGGGCGTGGGTGTAGAAGCCGCGGTCGGCCCACACCGTGAGTTGGCCGCTGGCCCCAGCGTAGCGTACCCGTCCCACCGTCTCACGCAGGAAGTGGGCGGCGCCGCGAGCGGTGTTGGCGCGGCCCTCACGCAGCCGAGCCATCAGCACGTCGCCGGTTCCGGCGGCACCGGCCAGCAGCGGATGATAGCCCCGCTGGCCGGTGTAGTTGTGGCGGCGGGCCCCTTCCTTGGCCAGTCCATAGGTCTCGCAGATGGTGGAGTCCAGGTCGATGGTCAACGGCCCGTCGCCCGGTCCTGCACCAGCGGCCCAGGCCCGAGCCGGGAGCTCCCGGCTCACCCGATCCAGCTGGCGTACGTGGCCCCAACGGAAACTCCGCAGGAATGTTCCCAGGGTGGATGGAGCCTTGACCATGCCGCCGATGGCCCCAGCGGTCCCGCCGGTGCGCAACACGTCAGCGTCGTCAATGCAGTCGCCACCGGCCAGGACAGAAGCCACCAGCGTCATGATCTTATCACCAGGATTGGCTGCCCAGGGCACGGCCCAGGTCCGGGTGTCGCTCAACCAGTTGGGGCAGGTCCAGATGCCGGGCCAGAGTGGCCGGAAGGATCAGCCCAGCATGGCTGACCAGGCGGTGGTCGTCGAAGGCGGTCTGGATGCGGTCGGGCTGCTCAGGTGGTAGCATCTATGGAGTGCTCCTTGTTTCTGGCTGGTTTTGTGTTTCAAAAACCATTATCCCAGAAGCAAAGGAGCACTTTCTTACTCCTTCGACCCGCCGCGATACTCATCTCTGCGGTGGATTGGGGTTAAGATGAAATAGCTCATCGCCTTCGTGAACGCTGTCATCAACGATGGTTACGAATGCATCGGTGTGGCCGACCAGAGACCCGCCTTCCTCCTGAAAGTCCGAAGCATTGAAAAAAACGGAGGCCGAAACCGGAAGATAGTCGGTCAGAGGGTTGGCAGTGGCCCCGCTGGTCTCGCTGGTCTCGCTTTGCCCTTCGGAAATGATACTCACGGCGAAGTTGGGAACGTAGGGAACACCGGGTGCCGCCGTTGCCACCAGTACAACCCTTGCCTCGCCGGCGCCCTCGTCGAAGGTGTACTCGGTATGCTCCAAAGCGACCCGCACCGCCGGCCCATCCTGAGAAATCGTCCGCACCCGTACCCGCGCGCCGCTCGTGTCGTACCCGTTCACGGGGGCAACGGTGGCAGTCAGTTCCCCGCTCTGCGTTACCGAATTAGAGAAGCTTTCGTAATGGAGGCTCAACGTTGCTTCGGCGTCGCCCGCTCCGAACGTCACCGTGTGGGAGGTGGTGGTTAGCCAGGGCTGCGTCTGATCCAGATTGACCGTCAAGTCCAGACTGTTTGTCGTGTCACCCTCGCGGGTCAGCGTGAACACCAGGTTGCCCAATCCCGACACGTACTCGCTATAGTTGGCCTCGATGGTGATGTCGGGTACCGTGTCTGCCGCGGGTCGGGAGATGGCGATGTGATACGTCTTCGTGGTCACCCCGTCTTCGGCCCGCACGGTAAACGAAAAGTCGGTGATCTGTCCCTCAGGGGGTGGGATGTCAACCGTCAGCGTATCGGTGATTGGCGTCAAGGTAAGCGTGGTGTCTCCGGTGACGGTTACGATGAATCCTGCGGTGATCCTGTTGGCCGTCGCGTCCACTACGACGCTTTCGGCGCTGACCGTGGCCGCGTAGCGTGTGACCTCAGGGTCAAAGGCCGGCGTCAGTGCCACGTCCGAGCCATCAGCGGTCAGGGTCAGGGAGCTGATGGCGGCGTCTTGCTCGGGCGCGACCTGCGGCGGCACTCCAGCGTCCCCATATTCCAACGGGCCTCGCCCGGTGTTGTTTGCGGATGCCCCGCCCACGCCGGAGAGCAGCATGGAAAGAACGAGCGAGCAAGCAAGCAAGCAGGACAATTACCTTGGTTATGGTTTGTCCAGTTCTCGAATAACTGATGTGTGTCTTCATTTTATGTCTTCCCTGCGCTGGATACGCTTATGTTGTAATCCTTCACGCTTTGGAAGCAAAGCACGCCCACTTCTCGGTTTACTTTTTCTTTATCACTCTCCTGTCGTTACCTTGCCGGCGTTTATGTTTAATACATGATCTATGCTGTTTCGGATTGCTGGTTGACATTGGCCAACCCCTCGCCGTTTGCCGCTCCCGACCCGGTGCGCTATACTCCCTGCGATTTCCCCGAACACCGCCCGGGAGGGCCTGCTTATGGACATGGGACTGAGCGAGATTCAGCAGATGCTGAAGAACTCGGCACGGGAGTTTCTGGCGCAGGAATGCCCGCTGACACTGGTGCGCGAACTGGAAAACGACCCCCAGGGCTTCAGTGAAGACCTCTGGCGCCAGGTCAGCAGCCTCGGCTGGACCGGCATACCCTTCCCTGAACAGTACGGCGGCACCGGCGGCTCCTTCCTGGATCTGGCAGTGCTGGTTGAGGAGATGGGCCGCGCCCTGCTCCCGGCTCCCTTCTTCGCCACCGTCGTGCTGGGTGGACTAACCGTGCTGGATGCCGGCAGCGACGACCAGAAACGCGACATCCTCACCGGCGTCTGCGCCGGCACCGTCCGCCTCACCCTAGCCCTCACCGAGCCGTCGGCCACCACCGAGGCCTGGGGTGTGGAGACCACCGCCCAGGCCTCCGGCGACGGCTACGCCATTAACGGAACCAAGTTGTTTGTCCCTGACGCTCACGCCGCTGACACCATCATCGTCGCCGCTCGCACCATGCCGGCCGGAGAAGACCCCGAGCCGGGCATCACCCTGTTCCTCGTCCCGTCCAACGCCAGCGGCGTGGAGGTGGAACAGGTCAGCACCATCGGCAACGAGCGGCTCTGCGAGGTGCGCGTGAACAACGTAACCGTCGGCGCGAGAGCCGTGCTGGGCGAGGTCGGCCAGGGCTGGCCGATCATTGAACGGTCGCTGGCCCGCGCCACCGCGGCCCACTGCGTGCAGATGGTGGGAGGCGCCGAGGCCGTGGTCGATATGACCGTGGAATACGTCAAGCAGCGCACTCAGTTCGGCCGGCCGGTGGGAAGCTTCCAGGCCGTGCAGCACCACTGCTCCAACATGGCCACCGACGTCGAGGGCGCCCGCCACATCGCGTACCAGGCGGCCTGGGCCATATCCGAGGGCCAGTCGGCCCGCCGCGAGGTCGCCATGGCCAAGGCGTGGTGCAGCGGAGCCTACCAGCGCGTCTGCTCCCTGGGCCACCAGTGCCACGGCGCCATCGGCTTCACCATGGAGCACAACCTCCAGCTCTACACCCGCCGCGCCAAGGTCCAGGAGCTATCCTACGGCAGCGTCCACGACCATAAGGAAGTCGCGCTGCAGGAAATTGAGGCGGCGTAATAAAGACCACACCGCCGGGCGAATTATCATTCACCCCTAAACATCCCTAGAGCATAATTCTCGTTTGAGGAGTTCCCCACAATGACCATGACCCCCGCCCGCAGTTCGCCCTTCGCCGCCATGGCCCGCGACCCGCTGCATCCGGACGTTATCTACCGCGACGAGCGCTGCTTCGTGGTGCGCGACATCAATCCCAAGGCGCCGGTACATCTGCTCATCATCCCCAATATGCCCATCAACGGCCTCGACTACATCAGCCCGGCAATGGAGTCCACCATGGGCCACCTGTTCGTCGTGGCCGCGGAGATGGCCCGGCGCGAGGGCGTGACCATCAGCGGCTACCGCTTGGTCGTCAACAACGGCAGCGACGCCGGCCAGACCATCGCCTGGCCCCACATGCACCTGCTTGCCGGCCGCACACTCAGCGACATGGGCTGACGCAGTTCCCTCTCCCTTGACGGGAGAGGGTTAGGTGAGGGTGAAACCCCATGACCACCATCGAAATCTCCGGCCGCGTGTTCGACCGCATCCACCGCCGGATGCGTCGCCTGCCCCCCGGTTTGCAGGAGCACTGCCAGCGTGTCGAGCAGATCGCCCGCGAGTTGGCCGAGCGGCACGGGCAGGACGCCGAAGCCGTCGGGCTGGCTGCCTTGGCCCACGACGCCACCAAGCATTTCTCCGGCGTCGAAAACCTCCTCCGCATGGAGGAATACGACCTCCCTCCGGTGTCGGAGTTCGAGCGCCGCAACCCGGCCATCCTGCACGGCATGGTTGGCGCCGAGTTGCTCAAGCGGGAGGACGGCCTCGGTCATCCCCAGCTATACAACGCCATCTACTGGCACACCACCGGCAACCCCACGGGCGGCGACACCATTGCCCACATCGTCTTCCTCGCCGACAAGCTGGACCCCGTCAAACTCAAGCGCTACCCCTGGCAGCCCGAGCTGAAGGAACTGGCCGAAAACGATCTGCCCGCCGCCATGACCATGTTCCTGACCCGGAACGTAAGCCGCCTGCTGGACAAAGGCTCCCCCGTTCATCCGGCAGCGATCAACGCGCGCAACACCCTGTTGCTGGCATCTTGATCTGCTCTGGCACTATATTTGTAACTGTTCAGACTTGGTGGGGTGAAATTGGCCGAAGGCGGGCTGCCAGACGCTGGCACGGGTGGCGGTGGTTATGTCATATAGAGGGAGTGGATACTGAGAGTGACCTGACCACCGCCGACCGCGATTTCCTCATCGCCATCATTGCCCAACTGCAGGCCACCGTTTTGGAACAGCAGCGGGTGATTGAGCGGTTGGAGCGGCGGATTGCCGAACTGGAGGGCCAGGCGAAACCGGACGACCCGCCCCGAATGCCCGGCCTCAAGGCGAAATCGGGCCGCCAGCCCCCAGCGCAGCAGCAGCCCCGAAAGCAGCGACGCCACGGCTTCGCCCGCCCGCGCATGACACCGACCCACCGGGTGGAGCACGTGGTGGAGAGCTGTCCCGATTGCGGCGCCCACCTGTCCGGCGGCTGGACCCAGCGCACTCGGGAAGTCATCGAGTTGCCGGTGGTTCCGGTGCAAGTCACCGAGCATGTCTTCATCGCCAGGACCTGCCCAGTGTGTCGGCGGCGCCGAGTGCCCACCGCGCAACTGGACGGCGTGGCACTGGGGCGCCAACGCCTGGGCGTCAACCTGATCAGCCGCATCGCCACGCTACGGGAAGAAGGGCGCCTGCCAATCCGCAGCATCCAGTGGTATCTGCGCACCGTCCATCAGCTGTGCCTCAGCGTGGGGGCCATTGTGAGCGCCATTCATCAGACCGCGCAACAGGCCCAACCAGCGGTGGCTGGAATGGTGGACCGCATCCGCGCCAGCCCAGTGGTCCACGCCGACGAAACCGGCTGGCGTCAAAATGGGAACAACGGTTACGTCTGGACTTTCAGCACTCCCACCGACGCTACTTCCTGCGGCGGGGTCGGGGCAAGGCGGTGGTGGACGAAGCGCTGGGCGAGGCATTCTCCGGAGTACTGGTCAGCGATTTCTACGCCGCCTACCACCATTACGATGGCCCCAAGCAACGGTGCTGGGCGCACCTGCTGCGGGACATCCACGACCTGCGGGCCCGCTACCTCAAAGATGCCCCGCTGGCCTGCTGGGCGGCGGCAGTCCATCGACTCTACGAGGAAGCCAAAGCCTTCTCTCATCCTCAGG
Organism: Dehalococcoidia bacterium; assembly: GCA_965197635.1. Classification (GTDB taxonomy): domain Bacteria; phylum Chloroflexota; class Dehalococcoidia; order Lucifugimonadales; family UBA3495; genus Bin87. The sequence goes on along the minus strand of OZ240218.1, from coordinate 1,540,237 downwards.
CACGACGACGGCGCACTGCTCAACTGGCCTGGGAGCGGAAGCTGCTGGCCATCTGCCGCCCTTTCCTGTCTGAGCCGTCGGCTGTCCAGGGCAAGCTGTGCCGGCGCATTGAGCGCCACATCAAGGAACTCTTCGTCTTCGTGGCCGAACCAGACGTGCCATCGGACAACAACCCCGCCGAGCGCAGCCTGCGTCATCTGGTCATCAGCCGCAAGGTCAGCGGCGGCACCCGCTCGGAGCAGGGCACGGAGAGCAAGATGACGCTGGCATCCATCTTCGGCACCTGGCGCGCCCAAGGTTTAAATCCTCTCGCCGCCTGCCGTCAGCTGCTCACTTCCCCCCAAGTCTGAACTGTTACCTATATTTGTACACCCTGTGCGGAGGTACGGTGATGGAGTATGATGTTGTCGTCTGGCTCGATGACCTATCCGATGGTTCCAAGTGCTACGCTGCTATCTGCCCTGCCATCAGTTATGCTCACGGCCAAGCCGATACCGAGGAGGAAGCTCTGGCCGATGCCGCGGACACCATGGCCGTCTTTTTGGAGCATATGCCAGGCAAGGTAAAGGTCGGTCAGGCAGCCCAGGATGAGCTGTCAGAAAAACTTGCCGATCTTGCTGCGGAAGGGGTTCCCCACTGGGTGCGCCAGGTAACACCGGCGCGAAACTTGGTTACGTCGTAGCTGTGGTCAGAATCGCCAATGTCAAAACACGGGAACTGTTGCCGTTGCTTCGCAGAATGGGTTTCGTGCAAGATAATCGTGACCACGCCAACTTTCGCCATCTATGGCTGAACTTGTCGACGAAAGTATCTCATCGTGACGGCGAAATAGGCGCTGGTCTAATGGGCGACATTGCAATCAAACAACTCAAAATGAACAGCGCCGACGAATTCCGCGCCGCCATGCGCGGCGACATCCCACAACGCTACCTTGATCCCAACGCGCCTTGGGACGGGCAGCCCCTGGACTAACGGACACTATGCCCGCCGACTTGCAAATAACCCCCGAAGCCACCGAGTTCATCCGCAACAAAGGCGGCCAGGCCGTCATCGACCTCATCTGCTGGAAGGGTTGAACCGGCGAATCCGTTGAGGTATCGGTCGATACCAACGTCCGTCGCCGCCGCAGCCTGGAGTCCTACGAGCCCGCCGCCCACGGCGACATTCAGCTGTACATGGCCCCCGGCATTGCCGAGTACGCGCAGCAGGTTACCGTGTCCATGAGCCGGTTCCTGCTGTTCCGAAACCTCAAGGCCACCATCGCCCTGCCCGATGGCATCACCCTGGGGCGCCGCGCCTCCCTCGTCTAGCCGCCGTCGGCCGGCAGCAGGTCGGCCACGGCGCAGGAGAAGCCGGGCAGGTATTCTCTTCCGTCCACGGCGTCGGCATCCGTGCATACAACCGGCGGAGCGCCCGTTGTATGTACCGTCAGCGTGCGAGCGTCGATGTCGATCACCCACACGGCCCCTCCGACGGCGTTCAGGTATTCGGAAATCTTCCGACTTATCTCTGCTGGGGTATTGTTGGGGGACAGTACCTGAACTGCCAAATCGGGTGCTCCGTGAAATTGCACCATGTCGGGCCGTGGGCTACGTGTGGCGGTTACGAACGACACGTCAGGTTTACGGGCCGTAGGGCGCGGACCCGGCTCGGTTATGTAGGTAGCGTTGCTGCCATACACCTCGCCCAGTTGGTTGGGCACTACGAAGAGCATCAGACGGAAAATGATCATCCCTATGGTTCGCTCGTGACCGAAAGTGGCGTTCATCAGTTCAGCTAAAACTCCCTGGACCAACTCATACCGCGGTTCCGCCGGCAACGCGGCGTATTCCTCCAGCGTAACCACCGGTGTGGCAGTGGGGTTCGGCGTGGTCATCTCATCCTCCGATTTATGCGGTGGGCAGCAGGTCGGCCACGGGACAAACAAAGCCCGGCAGATACTCCCCGCCGTCCACGACATCCGCGTCGGTCAGCACCAACGGCGGCGCGGCGGACGTGTGTACCGTCAGCGTCCGAGCGTCAATGTCAATCACCCACACGGCCCTGCCGCCGGCGTTGAGGTACTCCCCAACCTTCTGCGCTATATCCGCTGGGGTGTTGCTGTCCGACAATATCTCCACGGCCAGGTCGGGCGCGCCGTTGTAGAGCGCCCCAAAAATATCCGGTTGTAGCCGTCCGTTGGAGATGAAAGACACGTCGGGCATCCTCGACGTCGCCGGCGACTCGGGGCCGGTGGCATAGCCACGATTGCCGGTGTACACCCTCCCCAACCGATTTGGATAGACATGGTTGCCCACATATATAGTAACTATAGCGGCAGTTTCCTCATGCTCTTCTGACGCTACCATTAGCTCAACCAGCGCTCCTTTCACCAACTCATAGCGCGGATGTTTCGGCAGCGCGGCATACTCAGCCAGCGTAACCGGCGGCGCGACGATGGGATTTTGCGTAGTCATACAAGATCTCCCCGGTTTCGTTCGGCAAGGTCAGGAGCGTACCCCAGGCAGCATATCTGCTACGGGACAAACAAAGCCTGGCAGATACTCCCCGCCGTCCACGGTGTCGGCGTCCGTCAGAGTGAGCGGCGGCGCGTCGGGCGCGTGTACCGTCAGCGTGCGGGCGTCGATGTCAATCACCCACACGGCCCTGCTGCCGGCGTTCAGGTATTCTTCAATCTTCTGCGCCATTTCCGCAGGCGTGTTGCTGTCGGACAAAATCTCAACGGCGAGGTCGGGCGCGCCGTAGTAGAGCTTCCCCAGAATGTCGGGTTGCAGCCGTGCGGTGGAAATAAAAGACACATCGGGCATCCGTGAAGTAGCAGGTGAATCCGAGTCGGTAACGTATCCCCGATTGCCGGTGTACACCTTGCCCAGCCGGTTGGGATAGACATGGTTGACCATATTCGCGGTAGTCAGGGCGGCGGTTTCTTCGTGCTCGTCGGATGCAACCATCAGCTCAACCAAAACTCCTTTCACCAACTCGTAGCGTGGATGCTTGGGTAAAGCGGCGTACTCCTCCAGCGTAACCGGCGGCGAGATGGTGGGGTTTTGCGTCGTCATACCAGACCTCCCCGGTATCATTCGGCAACGTTAGGAGCGCAACCGGGGCAGCAGGTCGGCCACGGGACAAACAAAGCCCGGCAGATACTCCCCGCCGTCCACGACATCCGCGTCGGTCAGCACAAACGGCGGCGCGGCGGACGTGTGTACCGTCAGCGTCCGAGCGTCAATGTCAATCACCCACACGGCCCTGCCGCCGGCGTTGAGGTACTCCCCAACCTTCTGCGCTATTTCCGCTGGGGTGTTGCTGTCCGACAATATCTCCACGGCCAGGTCGGGAGCGCCGTTGTAGAGCATTCCAACCAGGTCAGGCTGTGACAGTCGTGTGCTCGACACGAACGAAACATCAGGCATTCGGGATGTGGCCGGGGAATCCGGCCCGGTGACGTATCCTCGGTTGCTGGTGTACACGCGCCCCAAACCGTTGGGAAACACATGGGCAGACAGGCGCCAGTTGACCAATGATCCGGTATGTTCGTGTTCTTCCGACGCAACCATCAGCTCGACCAGCGCTCCTTTCACCAACTCATAACGCGGATGCTTCGCCAGCGAGGCGTATTCCTCCAGCGTAACCGGCGGCGCAATGGTAGGATTTTGTGTAGTCATGGCAAAACCTCCGTGCGGCACAATCCGGCTCTACCGCGCGTAGCGATATCCGCCGGCCGCCGTCCGGGCGCAGTTGAGCCGGCGGTTCAGGTGCAGCCCTTCCAGCACGAACTCCACCGCCGACGCCAGCACCTCGGGCCGCTGGTCGTCGCCGGAAAGGATGGCTACTATGGATGACAGGCCCTCGATATTGGACAGCGCGGATGCATAAGTGGCCGAGGGCACGTCGCTGCCCGTTTCCACCGCGTTGCCCAAGTCGAAGGCCGTTACGATGTCGTCCAGGTCGTCCGCGTTGCAGTAGCGGCCGAAGATAGCCAGGGTCGCCCGCTTGGTCAGGTCTTCCACCAGGCGGTCCTCCCGGCCCTCGCCGAAGGTCTCCATCTCAATCTTGCCCCCCAGCGAGGCGATGAGATACGGCAGGTCGCTGATGCGGGGGCAGGCGATGGCCTCCCCTTGCCGGATGCTGCGGCGCAGCGCGTTGCTGATGAGCGTCTCGTAGTTGGAGATGGACACGCGCACGCTGACGCCGGAACGCTGGTTGATTTCGTTGCTGGCCCGCGCCCGCGCCGTCACTTCGGCGACAATCTCCGTCATGAAACTGGGCACAAACACCTGGTCCTCGTCGGGGAAGAGGTTGCGCTCCTGCTCCATGATGGCGATTTCTTCTTCCAGCGCCCGCGGGTAGTGGGTGTGGATCTGCGCGCCGTAGCGGTCTTTCAGCGGCGTCACGATGCGCCCCCGGTTGGTGTAGTCCTCCGGGTTGGCCGTGGCCACCACGAACACGTCCAGGGGCAGCCGGATGCGGTAGCCCTTGATCTGCACGTCCCGCTCTTCCATCAGGTTGAACAGGCCCACCTGGATGCGCTCGGCCAGGTCGGGCAGCTCGTTGATGCAGAAGATGCCCCGGTTGGTGCGCGGCACCAGCCCGTAGTGGATGGCCGTCTCGTCGGACAGGTGCCGGCCCTCGGCCACCTTGATGGGGTCGATCTCGCCGATCAGGTCGGCAATGGAGATGTCGGGCGTCGCCAGCTTTTCGGAGTAGCGCAGATCCCGCCCTATCCAGGACACGGGGGTATCGTCGCCCAGGTCGGCCACCATCTGCTTTGCGTCGGGGGTGAGCGGGTTGTAGGGGTCGTCGTTCAGCTCGCTGCCGGAGATGACCGGAATCTGCTCGTCCAGCAGGTTCACCATCTCGCGGATCAGCCGCGTCTTGGCCTGCCCCCGCTCGCCCAGCAGGATGATGTCCTGCCCGGCCAGGATGGCGTTCTCCAGCTGGGGTATCACGGTCTGGTCGAAGCCGATGATGCCGGGAAACACCGGCGCCTCGGCGCGTATCTTGGCAATCAGGTTGCGGCGCATTTCCTCGCGCACGGAGACGGATTGATAGCCGCTGTCGCGGAGTTGGCCTATGGTGGCGGGCAAGGCAGTGGTGGCCATTGGGCACGTCCTTTGTCAGGGTGGAAAGTTGGCGCAGTATAGCAAAAGGGCCGCGCGGTAATCCGACCCCAACAGCCCGCAACGTTACGTAAAATCGCTGGTACAATATTCAATCGAATTATGAGAAATCATACCTGGTAGCGGACTGCCGCGATGGCCGGCAAGCGCCGGTTGGTCCGATCGTGGAACCTGGCGAGGAATGCAGCGTCGCAGTCCGATGTACTTAACATTAGGCCGGCGGCGAGGACAAACCCCGCCGCCGCATACCGGATACGACACGTCATCCTGACTTTGGTAACCGTAGCAAACATTCGATTGCCGGTCCGTCGTCGCCACCAGTGGCGACGGGCATTTCGCCGTTGGGCCATGCCGGGCTTCCCCATGAAGCCGTGATTGGAAGTTCAGGAGCCGTGACCCGATGAGCAACTCGTCCGTCCGCCTGGCGCTGCTGCTGGCAGCCTCCGCCGCGGTGTTGCTCGTCATCACGGTGGCGGTGTTGGTGCCATCCCTTTCCAGGGCGCAGCAGATACCCGATTGTCCCGTGGAAAACACAGATGGATTACCGTGCAAATGCACTGACATGGATGTTGATAACGACGGAGACCTTGACCCTCTCTGGGCTGGGCACACTCACGGGCAAACGGGCGGTTTCTGGGGTACCACTGCCTGTCTCGATAAAACCACCGTTTGCGGTATAAGTGTTGACGGTAGGAAGGAAAAGCCTGACACGATATGGTTCGACAGAATGTGGACCAAGAATGAGACGCAACCTCATCACGCCGAAGAGCAGGATCCCCCAGAACAACATGATCACGATTTCGGCTTCGCTGATGATCAAAACCGCATCGGATACACCACACAACATTTGGCTGCACATGCCGGCGATGGGCCGGTGGATCCGAACAACTTAGGAGATAAGACATGCTCGTCTACTGGTGACAGTAGCAGCACCACAGATCCGCCGCCGCAGGATCCTCCACCGCAGGACCCGCCCCCACAGGACCCGACGCACACCCCAACACCGACACCTGCCCATACTCCCACGCCTGAGCCGACCAACACGCCGACGCCGACGGCCACCCCTACACCGGAGCCAACGAACACGCCGACGCCGACGGCCACGCCCACGCCCACACATACGCCCACACATACGCCCACGGCGACGGCCACTCCCATGCCGACGAACACCCCGACGCCGACGCTCGTGTTGGTCAGGACGTTTACGCCTACGCCGACGGCCACACCTACGCCGACACCGACACCCACGCAATCGTTGGTCAGGTCGCCGGCTACACGTACACCCACGCCGACCCCCACACCCGAACCCGACGGAGGAACCGGTGATGGCGGTGGTGCAGGTGGTGCAGGTGGTGATGGTGGCGGTGATGATGGCGGTGATGATGGCGGTGCAGGTGGTGGCGGTGGTGCAGGTGGTGATGGCGGTGCCGCTGGTGCCGCTGGTGCCGCTGTTCCGCCGACGTCCGCACCGCCAACTGCTGTCCCTACCGCCGTCCCCCCCACAGTGCCACCCACCACTATCGCTACTATGGTGGCGCGCGCTACCATGACGGCCCGCGCCACCATGACTGCCCAGTCCACCATGACGGCCCAGTCCACCATGACGGCCCAGTCCACCACGACGGTGCGCGCTACCATGACGGCCCGGTCCACCATGGAAGCCGGGGCTACCCGCAGGCCCGGCGGAGGTGGGGGGGCAGGCGCAGGCGGAGGTGGGGGAGTAGCGGGCTTGCCGGCCGCAACTCCCACTCTCTCGCCGGCTATGGCCGCTTTGCTGACACGCACACCCACACCTACGGCGACGCTCACGGCCGCGCAGGTTTCGGCGACCGCCACAGCCGCCGCCGCGCTATTGGCAACGCCCACGCCCACTCCAACCGCGACGCCGGCGCCGGCGCCGATGGCCACACCCACTCCGACACCCACCCCGCTCGCTCCAATTGCCGCCGTAACTCCTACGCCGTCGCCGACGGCCACGCCTGATCCCAGCGCGGTCGAAGATCAGGAAGAACTGGAACGTCCGGCAATCCCCATCATTGGCGACGCCGTGCCCCGCATTCGCGGCGCGCTGGAGAACATCACCGCCACGCCCCGTCAGCGCCTCACCCTGGTCATCATCCTGATCGGTGTTGGCCTGCTGGCCATCATCATCTTCGCCTACCTGATACTGCGCCGGCGCTAAGGCAACCGCAACGGCCTACCCGCAACACCATTGCGACAAGCGCCGCGGTCCCGTCTGCGGTGGGCCTGCGCTCATCCTGATCTCATCGAAGGACGAACCCCGTGGCAATCCCTAACCCCCAATCCACCGAAAGGATGAGGTTGGTGTCGTGCTGAAGGGTTGAAAAAGTGCTCCCGGCTTCGGGGATAATGGTTTGTGAGACACCAAACCAACCCGGAACAAGGAGCACCTAACGGATGCTACCACCTGAGCGCCTTGAGCGCATCCAGGTCGCCTTCGACGATCACCGCCTGGTGGCCAACGCCGGACTGATCCTGCCGGTCACGCTGGCCCATCACCTGGGTCTGGGCGAACTGGTGGACCGCCACGTTGACTTGGGAGATGCACCGGGTCGTGCGAATGCTGGGGACAAGATGCTGACCCTGGTGGCGTCGGCCCTGGCCGGTGGCGACTGCATCGACGACGCCGACGCGCTGCGCGCTGGCGGGACCGAGCAGGTGCTGGGCTGTGTGGTCAAGGCGCCGTCCACGTTGGGTACGTTCCTGCGGAGTTTCCGTTGGGGCCACGCGCGGCAGCTGGATCGGGTGAGCCGTGAGGCGCTGGCCCGAGCCTGGGGCGCCGGGGCCGGACCGGGCGATGATCCGTTGACCATCGACCTGGACTCCACCATCTGTGAGACCTACGGTCCGGCCAAGGAAGGGGCGCGCCGCCACACCTACACCGGCCAGCGGGGCTATCACCCGCTGTTCGCCGTCGCCGCTGGCGCCGGCGACGTGCTGATGGCTCGGCTGCGCCAGGGACGCGCCAACACCGCTCGCGGCGCGGCCCACTTCCTGCGAGAGACGGTAAGGCGAGTGCGCTACGCCGGAGCCACCGGACCGCTCACCATGCGGGCCGACAGCGGCTTCTACAACCACGACATCGTCGCCGTCTGCCGCAAGATGAAGGTCCGCTTCTCCATCACCGTCCGCCAGCACGCCCAGTTGCGCAATCTCATCGAAGCCATACCTGAAGAGGACTGGACGCCCATCCCTTACTGGATGGAGGGCGCCGCCGACGTGGCCGAAACCAGCTACACTCCCTTCGCCAGTGAGCCCGATGCTGTGCCGGTGCGTCTCATCGTCCGAAGGGTGCAGCCCACGCCCAACTCCCAGCTGGCCCTCTTGGTCGACTACAGCTATCACGGCTTCATCACCGATAGAGACGGCGACACCCTGGAACTGGAGGCCGATCATCGCCGCCACGCCGAGATCGAGAACGCCATCCGCGACCTCAAGTACGGGGTGGGTCTCAACCACCTGCCCTCGGGCCGCTTCCCCGCCAACGCCGCCTGGCTGGCCGTCCAGACGATGGCCCACAACCTGGCCCGCTGGACCACGCGCCTCGGGCTGGGCGAGCCGGTGGCGACCACCAAGACCCTGCGCAGGCGCTTCTTCTCCCTGGCCGGACGCCTCACCCGCAAGGCACGCCGCCTCACTTTGCATCTCCCCCAGGGCTGGCCCTGGCGAAACCAGTTCAGCAGCGCCCTGGCCAGACTGCGCGCACTGCCACTCCCTTCTTGACCACGCCCTCGGCGTCTGACCTGTCCACCAGATTACCTAACTGTCTGGCCCAGCCGCGCCAGGCTCGGCTCCTGATGGCCTCCGCCGGCGATCGGCGCTGAAAATCGCTTCCCGCGCCGCTACTACGGGTCGTCAACATCTCTTTGGACCGGCATCCACGCCCCACATCGTCCATTTCATCGGCATCAGGTCCCCGCCAGCCCGATCCCTGGTCCCTCATCCCTCCTCTGACCGCCGCCACGGTTTCCCTTCGGTGGATTCGGGCTAACGAGATTGCCACGCTACGCTCGCAATGACATAGGACTTACGCGGTTGAATTGGTCAGCGTAGTGCGCCGCGAGTTGGGCTGGGAATATAGTAGGTTTGCGGCGAGCCTTGGGCAGGTGTCAGGGGAATGAACGCAGCGCGGTGCGACGAGTTGGACTATATCCAGTTTCTGGTGGCTGCCCAGGGGGGCACGTGTACCGAGGCAGCCCGTTGTCAACCGGCATCGCCGGAGGCCCCGGCCCGCGACGCCTTCACGCGCCTGCGGCGGCGACAGCCTCCCGACCCGGAGGCGCTGTGGCGGGAAGTTGGCCCCTTGGAAGTTGGCCCCTTGGTGGAGCGGAAGGCTGGTGTGCTGGTGCTGGAGACACCACGCAGGAGCGCTGGTGGCGGACCCGACTCGATCCCTTCGACGGGGTGTGGGAAGCGGAGATTGATCCCCTGCTGTGTAGCAATCCGGCGGGCAAGCTGAAGGCAACGACAATTATAGAATGCCCTTCGACAAGCTCAGGAGGCGGGCGCTAAACGGTCCCCGACCAGGAGGTGTACTTCCCCCAGGAGCATCCGCTGGGTCGGGAAGCCCAGTTTGATTTCACCCACGGCGACTCCCTGGGGGTGACCATCGCCGGACAGCCCTATCCCCACCCGCTGTTCCAGTTGATCCTCAGCCACTCGGGCTGGCGCTACGCCAAGGTCGCCACCGGCGAGACCTTCCTCGCGTTACAGCAGGGATTGCAGGCCGCCCTGTGGGCCCTGGGCGGCGTCCCCGAGGTGGCGCGCAGCGACAATACGTCTGCCGCCACCCACGAGATGAAACGCAGCCGGGGGTGTGCCCTCAACGACAATTACGCCGCCCTGCTGGACCACTACGGCCTCCGCTCCACCCGCATCAATCGCGGTAAAAGCCGTGAAAACAGCGTCGCCGAGCACGCCCACCACCGTTTGAAGGACGCCGCTGACAGGCCCCCATGCCGGAATACGCCGACTGGGTGGAAGTGTACTATAAGGGCCACTTTGTGGATGGCATGGAGCGGGTGCGGGGTGATGGAGAAAGCAACGTCAACTACCGCCACGTCATCGGCTCCCTGGTGCGCAAGCCCGGGGCCTTTGCCCGGTACCGCTTCAGAGAGCAGCTGTTTCCCACCAAGCGCTTCCGCCTGGCCTACGACGCGCTCAGGGAGTGGCGTGGGGAGCGTGCCGACGTGGAGTACGTGCGCATTCTGCACCTGGCGGCGACCACCATGGAGGCCAATGTGGACAGCGCGTTGTCGCTGCTGCTGCTGGAGGCGGGCCAGCCCTTCGCCTATGCCGAGGTGCGGGACCTGGCTGAGACCAAACCGCCGGAGGCTCCGGCGCTGGTCTGTCTGCAAAGCCGGACCTGAAGATCTACGACGGTCTGCTCACGGGCAGCCTGGCGGCGGTGGGGGTGTGCGCATGATGAACACCGACACCAGTGTCATGCAGAAACGCATCGGCCAATTGTGCCGCCAATTCAAGCTGCCCACCACGGGCGCCCAGCCGGTAGCCCGTTTCACCGAGGCTGGCCACGGCGATGCTCTGCCCACCTTCCTGGAGGTGCTGGAACAAGAGGCAGAGGATCGCCGCCACCGGCGCGTCAACCGCCTGCGTCAGGCGTCCAAACTCCCCACGGGCAAGACCTGGGAGACCTTCGAACACCAACGGATGCCCTTGGCCCTCAGACAGCGGCTGGACCAACTGGCCCAGGGCAACTTCGTGGAACACGGCGTCAACGTGCTGGCCTTCGGACTGCCCGGCACCGGCAAGACCCACGCGCTGTGCGCCCTGGGCCACCGTCTGGTGGAAGCCGGCCACTCCGTCCTCTTCGCACCGGCCTACCGCTCGGGGTCCGGCACCAGCGGCCCAGGCCCGAGCCAGCAGCTCCCGGCTCACCCTATGCAACTGGCGGGCGTGGCCCCACCGGAAGCTGCGCAGGAACGTTCCCAGGGTGAGTCGAAGGCGATCTGTGCGGTCGGGGCGGTTACGTGGTAGCATCTATTGAGTGCTCACTGTTTCTGGCTGGTTTTGTGTTTCAAAAACCATTATCCCAGAAGCAAAGGAGCACTTGCTCACCCCTTCGTCCCGCCGCGACACTCATCTCTTCGGTGGATTGGGGCGAAGGCTCTCCAACAGACACCCGCTACTACATCTGCAGCGATCCGGCGGACGCGGCCACGCTGCTGGCGGCATCACGGAGCCATTGGAGCATCGAGAACAGCCGGCACTGGGTATTGGACGTGGCTTTCGACGGGGATCACAGCCGAGTGCGGACGGGCCACCCCGACCAGAACCTGGCGGTGGTACGATACCTGGCGTCGAACCTCCTCAAGTAGGAACGCAGCGCCAAGGTTGGCATCAAGGCCAAACGCAAAAAGGCCGGATGGGATTTCGATTATCTGCTCAAAGTCCTATCCCAATGAAATGCGATTGCCCGGACCGGCCGCTCAGGGCAATCGCACATGGGCAGTTTAATGCCCGTCATTCCTGCGAAAGCAGGAATCCAGTGACCGCATTCGTTAATTACGTTTCCAATTCGTTCATGCTATGGCCTTATGGACTCCGGCTTTCGCCGGAGTGACGGGGTTGTAATGTCAAATGCGATTGCCCGGACCGGCCGCTGTCATCATTTGCCCAGCCACCAAGCAAATGCTATGATGGCAGAGATGTTGCAGCTCCAGTTTAGACTGGAACCGGAGGATGGACAGTTGACTAACGATCAGCCCCTCTCGATTTCACAAGCAATAAATCAGTTCGTGGATCATCTTAAAGAGAGCAAGCAGGCATTGCAGGGGCAACAGGAGTTGCTAAGGTTCCAGGCCAGGATCGGGCGCGATAAACCCATGTCAACCCTCCACGCTATTGAAGTCGGCGAATACGCCAAGTGGACTACCGAAAACGTTGAGGATCCCTCTACACGTTTGGACCCAGTCAAAAAGTTCCTGACCTTCGCCAATCGGCGGGGCTGGACGGAGAACAGCCTGGCGCGTTACGCTGCCGCGCCCCGACGCAACCGCCGCCGGTTCCAAAACACCGGCCAGAACGGCACGTACACGGGCACACCCAGCGCGCGCCTGAGCCAGGAAAGGCACACCGAGTTGCAGGTCGAGCTACAGCGGTTGCGCGACGAGGTTCCCCAGATAAGGGAAGCCATTCGTTTGGCGCGAAGCGACGGCGACGTCCGGGAAAACGCGCCGCTGGACGCAGCCCGTGAACAGCAGCAGTTGGTGGAGCGCCGCATACGCCAACTGGAAAACGACCTCGCCAACGTCGAGATCGTGGATGCGTTCAGCGCCAGCACCGAGCGGGTGGCCATAGGTTCCAGAGTTACCCTGCATGACTTGGCGTCTCAACAGCAGCGCGTTTTTACGTTGGTGGACGTGCGCGAGGCCGACGTGTCAGCCGGCAAAATTTCTACGGTCTCGCCTATCGGGGAGGCATTGATGGGTCGGAGCCCCGGAGAAGAAGTGACCATCAACACGCCCCGGGGATCCGTTCAATATCGTATTGAAGGCATCGGTGGTTAGAGGCCGATTTCCCAACGGTATCCAAGATTTGTGGGGCGGGTTAAAAACCCGCCCCTGTCGTTTGCTAACCTAACTCGGCAACCGTTTGCAGGATGGTCTCCGGGTCGGGCAACGTGCCGGGTTGGTACGTCTCGCGATACCGGATCACACCCTCTGGATCCACGATGATGACGGCGCGGGTTCCGGCGCCGCGTTCCTCATTCCAAAGGTCGTAGGCGGTGGTCACCTGACCCTTGGGGTGCCAGTCGGAGAGTTCGGGGTAGGGCAGACCACCCATGGTGGTGGTCCAGGCCCGGTGTGCTGCAACGTGGTCGCAACTGATGCCCAGCACCTGGGCATTTAGCTCCTGGAACCGCTCGTTGAAACGGCGGAACGAGGTGGCCTGGTCCGTTCAACCACTGGTGAAGTCCAACACATGAAACGACAGCACCACGGAATGCGTGCCGCGATAGGTACTCAGGGTAATGTCGCCGTCATTGGGGGACGGCAGGGTGAAGTCGGGGGCAACGTCGCCAATCTGACCTGGCATTGAGCATCTCCTAAGTTGCGCCTTGGGACCGGCTTCTTCCCGCGGATACCGACCGGCGCGGATGCTCAGGATTATACCCCAAGCGCGAACACTGAGGCATCGTGCGATTGACCGCTATTCACCGGGCAGCGTGCTATACTCGCGCCCGCAACAACTGGCAGACGGGATGATCCTGTGGAAGTGGTATTTGACAGAGGCGTGTATGTCCCTGAGTTGGATTTGTGGCTGGATGCCCTCCGCAAGCAGGACGTTTCGGTCATATCCCACGCGCATTCCGACCACACGGCTCGCCACCGGCGTCCTATCCTGACCCACGGCACTCGCACGCTGTTGGGAGATTACCTGAACCGTTCAGCGCCAGTGGAACTGGCCTATGGCGAGCCACTGAAATCTGACGACTACACGATTACCTTGCACCCTGCCGGCCACTGTCTGGGTTCAGCCCAAACTCTGGTCACCCGTCATTCAACCGGAGAGCGGCTGCTGTACACCGGAGACCTGCGGATACAGCCGTCCCCGGTCAACGAACCTGCTGAGACAGTGCCCTGCGACGTTCTGGTGATTGAAAGCACCTACGGCCGGCCGGACTACGTTTTTCCACCCCAGGAAGAGGCCGTCGGCACCGCCGTCCGCGTCATTGCTCAATGGTTGGAGCAGGGCGCGCTGCCCGTAGTTCTGGGTTGGCGTCTGGGCAAGGCGCAAGAGGCATTGCATTACCTGCTGGCCGCCGGTTTTGTCGTCGCCTGCGAGGAAGGCATATACGAGATCGTCCGCAGATACGAAGCGGCTGGCGTCTCCTTCGATGGCGAATACCGGGCTTTCGACGGCATTGTTCGAGACGGTGAAGTGTTGCTGTTCCCGCCCGGCAAGAAGTCAAGGGAGCGAATCAGCGCTCATCGCCCGCAGCACAAATCAGCCCGCTATTTGGAACTGACCGGCTGGGCAGCGGGTGCGGGTGTCAAACCCTGGGGTCGGGGCCGTCCCGGCGACGCCAGCCTGCCCTACAGCGACCACGCCGATTTCAACGATCTAATAGGCTACGTGCAGGCCGTGCAGCCCAAACGGGTTTACACCGTTTTCGGCTTCGCCGATCTGGCGGCGCGGCTCCGTGAGATGGGTTACGCGGCGGCCCATCTGGGTAAGGGCGCCACGGCTGGGGATCAGGCATTTCAGATGCCGCTGTTATAATCGCAACAGGCAGATGCAAGGGAGTACCTGTTATGGACTGGCAGGAACGGATCGAAAAAGTGCCCAACATCCTCAGTGGCAAGCCGATTATCAAGGGCACCCGTATCTCGGTAGAGCAGGTTGTGGGACACCTGAACGGCGCATGGACCGAGAACGACATAATTGCCGGATACCGCATCACAGCGGAGGACATTGAAGCCTGCCGTCAGTTCGCTGCTACCGGCAAGCCGCTTTCCCCGATGACTTGGGCTGAGTTCGAGGGGGCCATTTTTGGCGACGAAGACCAGCGACGCAACCAGATCGTGCTGTACTGTGAGCGCCATCGCAACAAAACTTTGCAGACCTCGGATTGGCAAGACCGAATCGAAAAGGTGCCCGATATATTCAGGGGAAAACCCATAATCAAAGGAACCAGAATCTCTGTTGAAATGATTGTGGGGTACTTGGCCGGCGGCGCGTGGAGTGAAGAGGATATCCTCACCAATTATCCGGGCGTCGCTCCGGAAGACATTGAGGCTTGCCGGCAATTCGCCGCCACCGGCGAACCCCTGCATGCCATGACCCGGGAAGAATTTGAAGCGGCTGTTTTTGGCGACAATACCAAGCCAAACAAACAGAAAGCGTAAAAGGCGCATGCGTGTACTGGCTGATGAAAATATGTCAGGGCTGACTGTTTCACTGTTGCGTGCGTCCGGCCACGATGTTGTGTGGGTCAGAGAGGAACGGCCTAGTACTACAGTCGCGCTTGTGATGAAGGTTTCTGAAGGCGTCTCCGGTAATGACACTGCATGGCCCGGGCCTGGTGCCGCCGTCTCCAGCCTGACCAATGGATGGTCAGGGCAGGACTGCCCCGTGGCAGCCACCGCAGCCGGCACAGCAACTGTCTGACCTCGGGCACGGTCAGTGGGATGAGTTCTCCCGGGAACCTATCCCCCTTTTACCGTCGCCACCGGCGGCATAGGACCGGATTACCGCCAGAAAGGCATGGGCCAGCAGCGCCAGGGTGATGTGCCGGTGCCAGCCGACCCACAGGCGTACCTCATACTCATCCAGCCCCACCTCCTGTTTGGCCTCCTTGAAGGCGTCTTCGATGATCCACCGGGTGCCAGCCACGCGCACCAGTTCCGCCAGCGATACCTCTCCAGTACCAAAACAGGCGTAGTAGGCCAGGTCATCAGGATCGGCAATGCTGCGACGCACCAGCAGCCAATGCCCCTGATCCAGTGCTGACCAGGGTCCTATCGGCAACCAACCCCAATCGTAGCGGCGCGGCCCCTTGCTGCCCTCCCCAGCGCTCAGACGTTGCCACCGGTCATCGGGTATCTGCTGGGCCAGTTCACGGGCTGCCACCTGTGCCGAGCCATCCTCCGTATCCGCCCACAGCGGCTCGTTGTTCTTCACCGCCAGCACGTAGGACAGGCTCTGTTCCTCCAGCCACCGTCGCAGTTTCCGGTCATTGCCGTACACCGTATCCCCAGTTACCCAGGCAAAGGGCACCCCAACCGCCACCGCGCGGGCGATCATCTCCTGAGCCAGTTGTGCTTTGGTATGAAAGACCACCCCTTCCGGGACACCGGCTTCCCGCCGCCGCTCCACATCCTCCGCCCACTCCTGGGGCAGATACAGCTCCCGATCCAGAAAGGCCGCGCCCCGTCGGCTGCCATACGCCAGGAACACCCCGATCTGACAGTTCTCCACCTTCCCCGCCGTGCCGCTGTACTGACGCTTCACCCCCACCGACTTCTGGCCGTGCTTCAGAAACCCCGTCTCATCCACCACCAGCACCCCGCCGGGGTCGCCCAGATGCTCCACCACGTACCCTTGCAGGTCGTCCCGTACTTGGTCCGCGTCCCAGTGGTACACCGCCAGCAGACGCTGCACACCGTCGGGCGTGGCGTCGCCAGCATATTCGGCCAACTGCCACCCGTTCTTGCGCTCCACCGACCCCAGCAATCCTTTCAGGTACGCCAGCGCCCGCTGCCGAGACTCACTGCGGCTGAAACGCGACGCGATACGCCCGTGCAGCGCCTGGAGCCCAGCCTCCCAGTCCAGCGTTTCCTCCAGCACGGCCTCTCGCTCCAGTAATGTCTGACCCATTTCCAACCCTCCACTCTCACCAGTAATCATGGGCCTATCCTACCAAAGGCAAGCGCGACTGTAGTACTAGTATCCCTGACCCAAACGTATTGGAGTGGGCTACACAGGAAAACCGCCTGTTGATAACTTTCGACACCGACTTTGGTGAGATAAACCAACGGGATGGCCGTCCTGCGCCTTTCGGAATCATTCTGTTCCGCATTGCCGAGGAAGTTCCACCGGACGAAGCGGCAAGATTGATAACTCAAAACGTTAACGCGCCAGTGGAATGGCCCGGCTATCTTTGGGCCATGACCATACGCAAACGCCCTGCGGTCCGAACACCGTAGGGGCGAATAATTATTCGCCCCTACGGTTCTTTGCCAGTACGTCGTGCCTAATCCGGCGTCGTACCCACGGCAGGCAGGGATTCCGCTTCGTCCGCGGCCAGCATCCGGTTCACCGCGCTCAGGTATGCTTGAGCGCTGGCGACGATGATGTCGGTGTTGGCACCGCGGCCGGAGAACACCCGGCCGTTGTTCTCGATGCGCATGGTCACAGAGCCTACGGAATCCAATCCTTCCGATACCGCCTGAACCTGGAAGTCGGCCAGCGTGGTGTTGCAGCCGATTACCCGGTCGATGGCGCGGCACACGGCGTCCACGGGGCCGTTGCCGGTGGAGGCGTCGGTCTTGGCGTTGCCGTCGGGCCCAATTAGGCGCACGGTGGCCGTGGGAATGTCCTTGTCGCCGCTGGTGAAGTGGACGGTCTCCAGGGCGTAGCTGATGGGTTCGTAGGCGGAGCGGTTCTCCTCGTCCATCAGGATTTCCAAGTCGCGGTCGGTGACCTCGTTCTTCTTGTCGGCCAGTTCCACGAACCGCTCGTACACGCTGGTGACTTCTTCGCGGTCCAGGGAGTATCCCAGGGCTTCCAGCCGTGCCTGGAGGCCGGCGCGGCCACTGAGCTTGCCCAGCACCAGTTGCACTTCCGGCGGCAGACCCACGCGCTCGGGTTGCATCACCTCGTAGGTGGAGCGGTCTTTCAGCACGCCGTCCTGGTGGATGCCCGAGGCGTGGCGGAAGGCGTTCTCGCCGACGATGGCCTTGTTAGCCTGCACGTTCATGCCGGTGATGCGGCTGACCAGGCGGCTGCTGGGGTAGATCTGCGTGGTGTCCACGTTCAGTTCAACGTCGAACAGGTCCTTGCGGGTGTCCAGCGCCATGATGATCTCTTCCAGCGAGGCGTTGCCGGCGCGTTCCCCGATGCCGTTGATGCAGCCCTCCACCTGTCGGGCGCCGACCTCGATGGCGGCCAGGCTGTTGGACACTGCCAGTCCCAGGTCGTTGTGGCAATGGACCGACAGCGTAACGCCGTCAACGCCACGGACGTTTCGCTGAATGTCCCTCAGCATGGTCTGGAAGTCGGATGGAATGGCGTAGCCCACGGTGTCCGCGATGTTGATGGTGGTTGCTCCCATCCGGATTACCTCTTCCAGCATCCGGTACAGGTAATCGGGATTGGTGCGAGTGGCGTCCATTGGCGAGAATTCAACGTCTTCGCAGTAGGACTTGGCCCGGGAGACCATCTCCACGGCCATCGTCATTACGTCTTCCCGGTCTTTCCGCAACTGGTGCATCTGGTGAATTTCCGAGGACGACAGGAACACGTGGATTCGGGGCTTTTCCGCGCTCTTGATGGCGTTCCAGGCAGCGTCCACGTCGCCCGGCACGGCGCGGGACAGCGAGCAGATGATGGGCCCATGCACGTCTTCAGCAATGCGCTGGATGGCCTGGAAGTCTCCGGGCGAACTGGCGGCGAAGCCGGCCTCAATGATGTCCACCTTAAGGCGGCCCAATTGACGTGCGATCTGGAGCTTTTCGTCCACCGTCATGCCGATACCGGCGGACTGTTCGCCATCGCGCAGCGTGGTATCCAGGAACTTTACTTGTACAGCCATTATGATTCCTTTCCCTCCGTGGGGTTGGGCGCCCGCAGCGGGCGCGTTGGCGTTGGCCATTACATCCTGTTCGTCGGGGAAAGGTTGGGCAGGCACACGCAGTCCACCGCAGCCAGCCCCGCCAAGACCGGACTGCGATGGTGAACTGCTCTGCACAGTACCTCCATGCCCATTGTGTCACCTCCTCGATTCTCGAAGGTTACGTTCGATGCACCAACTTTGTCATTGCGAGCGTAGCGCAGCAATCTCGTCGCGTCGTCGGCTAACCCGCGGCAACGGGATTGCCACGTCGCTACGCTCCTCGCAATGACAATAGTCGATTATCACTCAATTTCGCGCGGGTTGAGCCACGGCATGATTTCGCGGAGGCCGCGGCCGACCTCATGGATGCGGCTGGTGCGAGCCTCCTGGCGCAGGCGCAGGAAGTTGTGCCGGCCTTCATCGCATTCGGCCATCCATTCCTGGGCGAAGGAGCCGCTCTGGATGTCGTCCAGCACCCGGTTCATGTTCTCCCGAACGTGGTCGTCAACGACCCGGGTGCCCCGGGTCAGGTCGCCGTATTCCGCGGTGTCGCTGACGGAATAGCGCATGTAGTTGAAGCCACCCTGCTGGATGAGGTCAACAATCATCTTCAGCTCGTGCAGGCACTCGAAGTAAGCGATTTCGGGCGGATAGCCGCGTTCCACCAGCGTCTCAAACGCTAGGTTAATCAAGGAGGTGACGCCGCCGCACAGCACCGACTGTTCACCGAACAGGTCGCTCTCGGTCTCGTCCTTGAAGGTGGTTTCCAGCACGCCGGCACGGGCGCAGCCGATGCCGGCGGCGTAAGCCAGCGCGATGTTCTTGGCGTTGCCCGTGGCGTCCTGATGCAACGCCAGCAGGCAGGGGACGCCGATACCCTGTTCCACGAAGTGCTCGCGCATCCGGTGGCCGGGAGCCTTGGGGGCGATCATCATCACGTCCACCGACGGCGGTGGAACGACGAACTGGTAGTGGATGGTGAAGCCGTGGGCGAACATCAAGGCTTTGCCCGGCACCAGGTTGGGCTCGATTTCGTCCCGGTAGACGTCCTTCTGGACGTGGTCGGGGATGGCCACCATCATGACGTCGGCAACTTGGGCGACTTCGGCCACGCTGCCCACTTCCAGGCCGGCGTCGCGGGCCACCTGGCGGCTGGCGCTGCCTTCGTAGAGGCCCACCATAACCTTGACGCCGCTGTCGTGGAGGTTCAGGGCGTGGGCGTGGCCCTGGCTGCCGTAGCCAATCATGCCGACCGTCTTCCCTTCCAGGAACGACATATCGGCGTCTTTCTCGGTGTAGATGTTCACTGCCATGCTAGTTCTTCCTTCGTTGGGGTCCGGCGTTGCGCCGGACCGAGTTGCGTTCCGTCGCGTTAGACGCCCTCGTAGTGTCCCGGGGTTGAGCTTACCTCCCGATCCGCCGAAGCGTCGTTGCGCCCGGTCATGAGCGGCTCCGAACCGACGTCGTCGCTCACCCGGCCCATGGACTTGCCGCGCACCATGGCGACCCTGCCGGTGCGCATCAGTTCCAGAATGCCGAAGGGCTGCAACAGGTCATACAGAGCGTCGATCTTGTCCTCCTCGCCGGTCGTCTCAATCACCAGCGAAAGGGTGCCCACGTCCACTACCTTGGCACGGAAAAGGTTGACCATCTCCAGGATTTCGCTGCGGTTGGACGGCGTGGCCCGCACCTTGATGAGCGCCAGTTCGCGCGCCACCACGTCCTCGTTAGATATGTTGGAGACCCGTACCACGTCAATCAGTTTCTCAAGGTGGCGCGTGGCCTGCTCCACCGTGTACTGGTCGCCGGTCACCACAAAGGTCAGGCGGGACAGTCCCTTCTCTTCACTGGCGCCCACCGCCAGGCTGGCTATATTGAACCCCCGGCGGCGGAACATGCTGGCCACCCGGGTCAGGACGCCGGGCCGGTCCTGCACCAGCGCGATGATGGTGTGTTGCTGCGTACTAGCCGCTTGCAAGGTTCGCCTCCTGAGTTCTCTTCATTGCGGGCTCCTCGATTAGACCTGTTTGCCGAGCACAATCGCGATAATGGCGTTGCGGTGCTGCTCCATGATCGCGGGACCTACGCCAGAAATGTCGCGCAACTGAGGAAAGTCGTTGGGGCGTTGGTCGGCGATGCGATCGATGACTTGGTTAGACAGAACATAGTGCGGTGGCACTTTCCGCTTCTTGGCTTGTTGGTCACGGTACTGTTTCAGGTTGCGAACAATAGCGTCGCGGTCGGGAGCCGCTTGACTGGTGGGTGCCGACGTACGCAGCGGATTGCCGTTGTCCTCTGCCGCTGATCGTCCAATGGCATTATTGAGTTTTACGGCTACGCCGTCGACTTCGCCAGCGGCTACGTTAATGGTGTCCCGATGAATCGGTTGACCATCAGCCACCGTGCAGACAATCCAAAACTGGCCGTTGGTTAGCACCGCCGTTTTTCCGTTTTCCAAGTGCGCAGCGTATTTACTCAACTGCTTCATGTAATCGTCAGTATATTCACGGTTAAGCCGCTTGGCCTCGATGAATGCTACCGGAGAGCCCTTGTCCATGAGCGCCACATCCACGGCAATAGCCTGACGGTAGCGTTGCCGGCCCGCCGGCTTGTATTCCTTAACCACTTGGGCGGGATTGTATTCGTCCCAGCCCAAGCCCGTGAGCATCGGCATTATCAAGTACTGGATGGTGTTGGTTTCGTGGTTCTCACACGCCCAGCGGTGGGTGGTGATGTTTTCTCGAACGCGGTTGACGGCTTGTGCAACTTCGAGCGGGGCCTTGGCCGCGGGTTCCGGCTCCGGCTGTAAGTTCCAACCCTTGCTGTCGTCAACGTATTCGTTACGCTGTTCCCGAACTTGTGCGTCGCCCGCCAGCCGCCGATTTCGTTGGTTACACGCCTTGCACTCGGGATATCCCGACGGTTTATAGGTGCCGGAGCAATTGAGGCACTCATCAATGTCGCCGGCTCGGGACGCTTTGTAGTGTTCAAAGCACAGCGGCTGGCCAGGACGATTGGGCGGACGAGGGCAGTCCTGTTCGGCACAGATATTGGCGTGATTTTCTCTGCTGCTCATGGGATTTCACTCTGGATGCCGGGGTTAGCTAACGATCCCCTCGGCCTCGGGTTCTTCCAACATTTCATGCACCGATTCTCCCGCCGGGATCATCGGGTACACGAATTCGTCCTCCTTCACGACGAAGTCCACCACCACCGGTCCCGGCGTTTCCATGGCTTCCTGTATTGCCCCGGCTACATCCTCTTGTTTCGTTACCCGGATGCCCCGTATGCCGTAGGCTTCGGCCAGTTTCACGAAGTCGGGGTTGCCGCTGTAGATGGTGGCAAAGAAGTCCTTTTCGTAGAAGAAGTCCTGCCACTGCCGTACCATGCCCAGGGAACCGTTGTTCAGGATGGCGTATTTCACGTCGATGTTGTTTTCCACCGCAGTGGCCAGATCGCACAGGGTCATTTGGAAGCCGCCGTCGCCGGCGATGGACCACACAGTCTTGTCCGGCCGCCCGACCTTCGCGCCCAGCGCCGCCGGGACCTCGAAGCCCATGGCGCCGCTGCCGCCCGAGGTAATGAGCGAGTTCGGTTCCTTGTAGCCGTAGTGCTGAGCCGCCCACATTTGGTGCTGGCCCACGCCGGTTACGATGATAGCTTCGCCGCCGGTCTCGTCCGACAGTTGTTTCATCACCTGCTGGGGCAGCAGGACGTCCGATTTGCGGATGAACAGGGATGGATGCTCTGCTCGCAGGGTATCCGTTTCCTTCATCCAATCCAGATGCACCGTGGAGTGGACCAGTGGTATGAGGGCACGGACGCTGGCCTTGAGGTCGCCCAGCACCGGCGCGTCGGCCACCACGTTCTTATTGATCTCGGTGGGGTCAACGTCAAAATGAACGATCTTGGCCTGCGGCGCGAAATCGGACAACCGGCCGGTCACCCGGTCGTCGAAACGCGCACCCAAAGATATGACCAGGTCGGAGCGGTCGATGGCCAGGCTGGCGTAAGCCATGCCGTGCATCCCGGGCATACCAAGGTTCAGCACGTGGTCCGTCGACAAAGCGCCGATGCCAAGCAAGGTGGTGATGACCGGGATCTGCGCCTTCTCGGCCAGTTCCCGCAACTCGTCCCAAGCCCGGGAGATCAGCACGCCGTGGCCGGCCAGGATGACGGGCCGTTCCGCTGCGTTGATGAGCCTGGCAGCCTCCAGCACCTGCTGCGGGGCCGGCTGTCCTGGTGGAAAGTAGCCCGGCAGGTCCACCGCTTCGGGCCATTCGAATTCAATCTTCTCGCCGGCCAGCACGTCCTTCGGCACGTCGATGAGAACCGGGCCCGGACGGCCGGTGCGAGCGATGTAGAACGCTTCTTTGATTGCGGGCGCCAGCTCGCGCACGTCCATGACGAGGTAGTTATGCTTGGTCACGGGCAGGGTGATGCCGGTGATGTCGGTTTCCTGGAAGGCATCGCGCCCGATGGCCGCCCGGGGCACCTGCCCGGTAATGCAGACGATGGGGACCGAGTCCATCTGCGCCGCCATCAGTCCGGTCACCAGGTTGGTGGCCCCCGGTCCGGAGGTGGCCGAGCATACGCCAACTTTGCCGGTGGCCCGGGCATACCCGTCGGCGGCCATAGCGGCGGCCTGTTCATGGCGTACCAGGATGTGGCGCAGTTTGGGGTAGCCGGACAACGCGCCGTAGAAAGGCAATACCGCGCCGCCGGGCAGTCCGAAAATCGTGTCCACGCCTTCCTGCAGAAGGCTTTCACAGATGATTTCCGCACCAGTCATTTCCATCTCGGCATCTCCTGAAGTTCTTTAGAAATCCTTGCAGTCAGGGCATAAAAAACCCCGACCCCGAAGGGACGGGTTGTATTTCCCGCGGTACCACCCTTCTTTTCCGCGCCTCGCTCACCTTGGACCAAAAATCCGCAGTGAGTGCGCCGCGCGAAACGCTTTGTACACAGCCGTTATCGGAGCCGACCCGCTTGCCCTACCTACATTGCTGTGCTTCAGGCAAGTCGCTCCGGGGCGAGTTCGGGGTTTCAGGCCACCGATTTCCACCAACCATCGGCTCTCTACAAGGCCATCCGCGCCTACTACTCCCCTTCACCGCGATTTTATTGCCAGATATGCTATCATCGGGCGGTCATAGTGTCAACGAAAATAGTTGTTGATAGATGCCGCTTTGCCCGTTTCCGGCTCGTTCGCTGATTTGGGCAACATCACCCGGCGGCCCCTATCACGATATGCCGCTCCCACTCTGACGACGGGGCAGCAAAGTCCTCCCGGAGATGGGCGCCGCGGCTCTCACGCCTGTTCAGTGCAGCCTCGGTGATGAGACGCGCTACCACCAGCATATTCCGCAGTTCGTAGTCCTGTACGGTTTCGGGAGGCGGCATGGTTCTCTGCCACAAGTTCAGGATCCGCGCCGACAGTAGCAACCGGGTTCCATTGCGGGCGATTCCCACGTTGCGCCACATCAGTTCCTGAAGGGTTTCCCGTCCCCGTTCCGGCACCGTGGCGCAGACCATCGCCCGGTTCGTCAGGTCCATCCGAAGATCGTTCCGGCTTTCGGCATCGTCGTATCTAAGGCGCTCCGGGGCGTTGCCGGTCGTTGCGTCCACCAGGCGGCGGGAGAACACCAACGTATCGAGCAGCGAGTTGCTGGCCAGCCGGTTGGCGCCATGCACAGCGGCGCAGGCGGTCTCTCCGCAGGCGTACAGACCGGAAACGTTGGTGCGGCCCCAGGTGTCGATGCGTACTCCGCCCATCATGTAGTGGGCCGCCGGCGCCACTGGAATGGCTTCCCGGGTAATGTCCAAGCCGTACTGCCGGCACTCGGCGTATATCGTAGGAAAGCGACTGGTGACTGTGGCGGCCGGCAGGTGCGATATGTCCAGCAGGGCCGGCTTGCCGTCGGCCCGTTCCATCTCAGCAGCAATGGCCTGAGCAACCACATCCCGCGGCGCCAGGTCGGCCATGGGGTGATAGTCCGCCATAAAGGTATTGCCCTCAGCGTTGCGCAGTATCGCTCCCTCTCCCCGCATCGCCTCCGACAGCAGGAACGTCGGCGCTCCTTCCAGCCAAAGCGCGGTGGGGTGGAACTGGTAGAACTCCATGTCCATCACCTCTGCGCCCGCCAGATAAGCCAGAGCGACCCCGTCGCCGGTTGCCACGTCCGGGTTGGTTGAGTACCGGTAAAGCTGACCCGCTCCTCCGGCGCTGACGACCACCACGGCGCTGTGAAGAACCCGTGCGCCGCCTTCTTTCTCTCCTGCGCCGCTGTCGATCACCTCAACCCCGGTCACCATGCCGTTGTCAACGCAGATGCGTATGGCGTGGGTGTACTCCAACACGGTAATCCGCGCTGAGGAGCGCACCCGACCGGCCAGCGTATCCTCAATGTGTTTCCCGGTGGCGTCGCCCCCGGCGTGCAGGATGCGCGGGACGCTGTGCGCCCCTTCCTTGCCCAGGGAAATCTGGCCGTGGATGGTATCAAAGGGGACGCCCCATTGGATGAGGCTGGCGATGCTGTCCGGACCCCGGCTCGTGAGTATTTCCACCGCTGCGGGGTCGCACAGGCCGGCTCCGGCCTCCAGCGTATCCCTCCGGTGCAGCGTGGCCGAATCGCCTGGTCCGATCGCGGCGGCGATGCCGCCCTGGGCATACCGGCTGTTGCAATCGTCAACCCGCCCCTTGGTCACCACCAGCACGCTGCCGTGTTCGGCGGCCAGCAGAGCGGTGTTCAAACCGGCAATGCCACTGCCGATGATGATGTAGTCGTAATAGGACTGGTCAACCAATGGGATTCGGATTCGAGGCTAGGCGGTCAGAGCATCCGGCATATCGCCGTTGGTTTGGCGTCGACGTGCCGCCTGCAACAGGGTAGTGGCCCGTTCCAATCCAATCCGCAGCGACTCCGACCCTTGATTCCAAATCGCGATGCCATCCAGCGTTTCGGTGGATGCCTGTTGCAAGAGAGCGGGAACGTGTGGGGCTACAGTACGAGTGCGATTGAGGTCGGCGGTTACCTGCGCCGAAAGCGCCAGTGCTTGCGTGGCGTTACCTTGCGGGTCGGCCTGTATCAGAGCCACGGCCTCTAGCAGCAATGTAGTTGTTTCGGCGGATACCGGGTAGGCTGCATCAATAATGAGCCGCACCTCCTCATGCAGCTCGAAAGCGCGGCGCATATGCGGCAGCCCGGCCTCAAAATGAACCGATGCCTCCCGAAACCCCGTGCTCGCCGCAATCAGGGCATTGATGAGCGATTCATAGATGTCCGGTTCGTCGGGCGGCGGTACCTGTGTATTCATGTGGGTCCCCGTTCCGGCCACGTAGGGGAGAATAAACATTCTCCCCTAAACTGTTGGTGAGGGTGGCGAGCGTCGCCTAGTCGTCGCCAACGGCCGCGGGTTCCTCTATGGGATCCAGCTGCCAGGGGAAGTTGCCCTCGAACAGGAAGCCGTCCTTGTTGCCCCATTCCGACTCGGGAGCCTCGTAGTAAATCTCGATCTCGTTGTCGTCGGGGTCATAGATATAGACGCCCATGGAAATGCCGTGGTCTCCCAGCCTCTTGAAGCGGACACCGTGTTCCTTGCAGCGCTGGTACAGTTCCTTGAGGTCGCGGAAGGAGTTCATCTGCCACGCCATGTGCGCCATGCCGACCCGCCGATCCTCAGGGCCCGGAGCGTCCATGCCCAGGGGCATCAGCGCCAACTCGTGAGACATGGTGGTGTCAGCGGACAGGAAGGTCATCCCGCCCGGCCGGCCCGTCATCACGGTGAGGCCCAGCACGTTGGTGTAAAAGTCAACGCTGCGGTCAATATCGCGTACCTTGATAACCAGATGGCCCAACTGCTTGGGGGTGTAAGCCATGTCGATACCTCCCTCGTGGTGAGTCGAGAATGATGGTTTGCCGCATTATAACGTACCGGGATTAGGGTGTGCATCACAGCGATTTATGGTAAAACCACCGTTGTACCCTGCCCGCTGAACCTCTGTTGCGACTAGTATAATATCGCTACCGCCGGCCCATAAGAGCAGCGTATGTCTTATGACGGAAACGACAAAACATAAAATTGCTGATTCCACGTCGTCTTGTGACGATATTGCTGCGGACGGCAGCGCGTTGGGCGATGCCGGCCTGGTTTTCAAACAGGCCGACGAGCCTTGGGAATTCGAGGAAATTTTCCAGTTGAACTATGCCTCGTTCGTGGAGGAAGTTCCCCAGCATCCCTCCAACGATGATCGGGCGCTTGTTGACCGGTTTCACGACGAGAATCTGTATTTCATCTGCCGCCGCGAACAGGAACTGGTGGGCATGATATGTGTCCGCGACCGCCGGCCCTTTTCTCTGGACGAAAAGTTGGGCGGCCTTGAGCGATATTTGCCCCAGGCCGAAGGGGCCCGGGTTTGCGAAGTGCGCCTGCTGGCCGTGCGGCCCGATATGCGGCGGACGCGAGTGCTGCCCGGCTTGCTCACCATGATGGCTCGCTATTGCCAGGAAGGCGGCTACGACTACGTTGTGATGTCGGGCCGCGTATCCCAGCAGCCCCTGTATCGCCACATTGGCTTCATTCCCTTCGGTCCCGTAGTGGGCGATGACACCGCTCCCTATCAGCCCATGTACCGGCCGGTGGGCAACGTGGGCGCCGAATTCGCAGGACAATTCCACGACGGCGTTGACGCGCCTACGGGTGATCCCGTTATCCTGACCCCCGGCCCGGTGGCGATGCCGGATGCGGTGACGCGGGCGTTCCAGAGAGCGCCGTTGTCCCATCGGTCCCCGGAGTTTGCGCGACTGATGCGGAGCGTGCGCCAACGGCTGTGCGACCTGACCGGAGCCGCACACTGCGCGGTGATGGTTGGATCGGGCACGTTGGCGAATGACGTCGTGGCGGCACAGTTATCCCGGCTGGATACGCCAGGGGTGATTGTCGCGGCGGGCGAGTTCGGCGAGCGGTTGCTGGATCATGCCGACCGCATGGGATTGCGGTACACGGCGGTGCGGCACGACTGGGGTTCGCCACTGGATTACGACCGGATTGAGCGGGCGTTGGTGTCGGGACAAAGCGGCTGGCTGTGGACAGTGCATTGCGAAACGTCAACCGGAGCGTTGGCGGACCTGACCCGTTTGGAACCATTGTGCCGGGAACATGAGGTTCGGCTGGCGCTGGACTGCATCAGCAGCCTGGCTGCGGTGCCCGTTGACCTGCGCGGCGTTTGGTTGGCCAGTGGGGCCAGTGGGAAAGGGCTGGCGGCCTATCCCGGCCTTGGGTTGGTGTTTTGTGAGGAACCTCCCCAACCGGACGGTGCATTGCCGCGTTACCTGGATCTCGGCCTATATTGCTCCGGCGGGAACAGCGGAGCGGTGCCGTTCACATTGTCGTCCAACCTGCTTTCAGCATTGCTCGCCGGTTTGGAGCGACAGAGCGGCGAATTATTGAAGCAAATCGACGAGGATGGGCATTGGGTGCGTCAGCAGTTGCGTGCCCTGGGGTTAAATCTGGTGGCAGACGAAGAAGAGAGCATGGGAGCGGTGACGACGATAGCGCTTCCCAAGGATGAGATCGACTCGGAGGACATGGGACTCGCGCTGGAGTCCCATGGCTTTTATACCTCCTATGCCAGCGGGTATCTACGCGAGCGCAACTGGTTGCAAATCTGCCTGATGGGAGAGGTTAGCCGCCCTCAGTTGGAGCGGCTGATGCCGGTGCTCGCGGCGCAGCTTGACGAGTTGACACGGGTTCAAACGTCGTAACTGTTCAGACTTGGTGAGGTGAATTGGCCGGATCCGGGTTTCCGAACGCTGGCGTGGGTGGCAGTCGTTATGTCATATAGAGGGAGTGGATACTGAGAGTGACCTGACCACCGCCGACCGCGATTTCCTGATCGCCATCATTGCCCAACTGCAGGCCACCGTTTTGGAACAGCAGCGGGTGATTGAGCGGTTGGAGCGGCGGATTGCCGAACTGGAGGGCCAGGCGAAACCGGACGGCCCGCCCCGAATGCCCGGCCTCAAGGCGAAATCGGGCCGCCAGCCCCCAGCGCAGCAGCAGCCCCGAAAGCAGCGACGCCACGGCTTCGCCCGCCCGCGCATGACACCGACCCATCGGGTGGAGCACGTGGTGGAGAACTGTCCCGATTGCGGCGCCCACCTGTCCGGCGGCTGGACCCAGCGCACTCGGGAAGTCATCGAGTTGCCGGTGGTTCCGGTGCAAGTCACCGAGCATGTCTTCATCGCCAGGACCTGCCCAGTGTGTCGGCGGCGCCGAGTGCCCACCGCGCAACTGGACGGCGTGGCACTGGGGCGCCAACGCCTGGGCGTCAACCTGATCAGCCGCATCGCCACGCTACGGGAAGAAGGGCGCCTGCCGATCCGCAGCATCCAGTGGTATCTGGGCACCGTCCATCAGCTGCGCCTCAGCGTGGGGGCCATTGTGAGCGCCATTCATCAGACCGCGCAACAGGCCCAACCAGCGGTGGCTGGAATGGTGGACCGCATCCGCGCCAGCCCAGTGGTCCACGCCGACGAAACCGGCTGGCGTCAAAATGGGAACAACGGTTACGTCTGGACTTTCAGCACTCCCACCGAGCGCTACTTCCTGCGGCGGGGTCGGGGCAAGGCGGTGGTGGATGAAGCGCTGGGCGAGGCATTCTCCGGAGTACTGGTCAGCGATTTCTACGCCGCCTACCACCATTACGATGGCCCCAAGCAACGGTGCTGGGCGCACCTGCTGCGGGACATCCACGACCTGCGGGCCCGCTACCTCAAAGATGCCCCGCTGGCCCGCTGGGCGGCGGCAGTCCATCGACTCTACGAGGAAGCCAAAGCCTTCTCTCATCCTCAGGCACGACGACGGCGCACTGCTCAACTGGCCTTGGAGCGGAAGCTGCTGGCCATCTGCCGCCCTTTCCTGTCTGAGCCGTCGGCCGTCCAGGGCAAGCTGTGCCGGCGCATTGAGCGCCACATCAAGGAACTCTTCGTCTTCGTGGCCGAACCAGACGTGCCATCGGACAACAACCCCGCCGAGCGCAGCCTGCGTCATCTGGTCATCAGCCGCAAGGTCAGCGGCGGCACCCGCTCGGAGCAGGGCACGGAGAGCAAGATGACGCTGGCATCCATCTTCGGCACCTGGCGCGCCCAAGGTTTAAATCCTCTCGCCGCCTGTCGTCAGCTGCTCACTTCCCCCCAAGTCTGAACTGTTACCAAACGTCGACTTTACCGAGGTAATAGCAAATTTCAAACCTGTCCTTGAAATTGCCCGGCATAGCTTTCCGAAGCGGGTAGTCCAACGTGCTCCAGTATCAAGTTGGGCTATTTTCATTGATCTGCTCAGTACAATAGGGAATGGACCAACATTGGTCATTTCAAGGTACAACGGACCCTCAAAGCCCGCATGAACACTTGGTGCAGTAACGTGGACAGATAGGCCCAGGCGGGCCAATGAGCTTTTGCCTTCTACCCGTGCGGCCAAGTGCTGGGGTAATTTGATGGTTTCGAAGGTTCGGGCTATCACTAACTGATTCGGCTGCATCTGGTAGCCAGAATCCGATATGGTTTCGTTCTTCCCGTTGTTCCTCAAAAATCTCATTACGCTGAAACCGTGTTCAGACGGGTCGACGATAACTCCTGGACTGCTGCCTGGCGCAAGTACGATCAACTCCTCATCAAGCAGTAAATCGACAGATGAAGAATCGATCCTCTCGTCGTCATCCACGCTAGTGTGGTGTATTCGTAGTTCGCCGGATATAAAGTGCCGACCGCCGCCTTTGCGCCGCTCAGTATCGAGTAGAAAACTCTTTTCCAATCCGCTCGGAAAGCCTCGAAGTAATACGGCGAACTACGAATACAGGACACTAGTGTGGTGTATCCGTAGTTCATCGGAAATAAAATGGCGGCTTGTGTCTTTGTGCCACTCTGCTTCAAGCAGGAAACTGGTTTCCTGTCCCTTTAGAAAGCTTCATTCTAATGCGACGAACTATGGATACAGCCCAGCTAGTGTGGTGTAACTGAAGTAAGTAGTAAAAGTATGGGTTATGAGGTATCCTCCGGGTGAGCAGTTCCGAGGGAGGATTGACCATGGCCATCGGACGACCAATGCCACCGCTAATTCTGGACGAGGTGGAGCGGGAAACACTGGAGCGGTGGGTGCGACGTCCGAAGACAGCGCAAGCGCTGGCACTGCGGGCCAGGATGATCCTGGCCTGCGCCGAGGGCCGGAGCAACACCGCCGTGGGCGCCGATCTGGGGGTGTCCGACGAAACGGTGGGCAAGTGGCGTTCCCGGTTTCTGGAACGGAGGCTGGACGGGTTGTCGGATGAACCCCGCGGCGGTCGGCCGCGGTCGGTTACCGATGACGACGTGGAACAGGTGATTACGCTGACGCTGGAGACCACGCCCAAGGACGCCACCCACTGGAGCACTCGGTCCATGGCCCAGCGCAGCGGGCTGAGCCACAACACGGTCAGCCGCATCTGGCGTGCCTTCGGGCTGCAGCCCCACCGCACCGAGACATTCAAGCTGTCGTCGGACCCTTTCTTCATCGAGAAGGTGCGGGATGTTGTGGGTCTCTACCTGGACCCACCCGATCGGGCGTTGGTTTTGTGCGTGGATGAGAAGTCCCAGATTCAGGCGCTGGACCGGACCAGGCCGCTGTTGCCCATGCGCCCGGGACAAGTGGAACGGCGCACCCATGATTACCTGCGCCACGGCACCACGTCGTTGTTCGCCGCGTTGGATACCAAAACCGGCAAGGTGATTGGCCGCTGCCACCGACGCCACCGGGCCGTGGAGTTCCGCAAGTTCCTCGATACCATCGAGGCCGAGGTGCCCGCCGACCTCGACGTCCACCTGATCGCGGACAACTACGCCACCCACAAGACGGCGCTGATCCGGAACTGGTTAGCCAAGCGGCCTCGGTTCCACCTGCACTTCACACCCACCAGCGCGTCCTGGCTGAACCTGGTGGAGCGGTGGTTCGGGCTGCTGACCGAAAAGCAGTTGCGCCGCGGCGTGCATCAGAGCAGCGGAGAACTGGAAGCCGCCATCTACGGGTTTCTGGATGTTACCAACGAAAACCCCAAGCCCTTTGTCTGGACCAAGACCGCCGACCAGATCCTGGCCAACGTGGCCCGCTTTTGCCAACGAACTTTGGATACATGACACTAGTGTTACAACGACGGATTTGGCGAACCACGCTTGAAGCTTCGTATCAGCGGGTCGCAAAGACACCCTCATTTGAGTACCGTTCCTGTTTAGCATAGGCCAAAGTCAAGGTCCGTACTCGTCAACCGTCGTTGTAATACTAGTACCGTTTCAATCTGATCTTGTCGGATAGATATGTTGGAGCTTACGGCGAGCATCTTTGGTGGTAAACCGCCAGTCTATGGCTAATCTTGCTGCGTTGCGCTCGCGTTCGAGCGCCGCAACCTCTCGCCGCAGCTCCGCCTCATCGCTGATACGGCGGTTCAGACATCCCCTGCTGAAGACGCTCAACTCGATCTCAGCCATGTTCAGCCAGCTGCCGTGCGTGGGAGTGTAATGAAACTCGAGGCGTTGGGCGATGCGCCGAGCTTCGCACGGCTCAAATGCTTCGTAGAGCGCGCCGAGCTTGTGGGTGTTGAGGTTGTCCAGTACCAGCCTGACCACCTCGGCATCAGGGTAGGCCTCGTCCACCAGCCACCGCATCTGGTGCGCGAAGTCCACGGCAGTGCGGCGCTCGGTCACCTCCACATGTCTCCAGCCACCCCTCGGCTCACAGATCATGAACAGGTTCCGGGTCCCGTTACGCTGGTACTCGGTGTCATAGCGTGCCACCCGTCCCGGGGCAGCCTCCAGGGGCGGACGCACCGCTCCAGTCAATTGCCGGGAGGTCTCGTCGAAACACACTACCGGACGCTCCGGATGGTACTCCGGTTGGTACAGGTCCAGCACGTCCTCCAGCCGCGCCACGAACTCCCCGCTCACCTTGGGGATACACCACTCCTGCTTCTGCCACGGCTTGAGTTCGTTTTTTTGAGCATCTGGCGCACCGTCTCCAGGGAGATGCTATCGGCAAACTCCAACTCCACCACCTGGTCGGCCAACAACTGGAGTGTCCAGTGCGTGTGCCCTGCGGGCGCGGCGCTGCACGCAATGGCGATCAGGTGCGCTTCCTGCTTGCCGTCCAGCTTGCGCTCCTGGCCCGGCCGCGGTCGGTCATTGCTGGCGGCCTCAAGTCCTTCCTCCACGTACCGCTTCCGCGCTCTGGCGACCGTGGCCGCGTTGACCAACAGCACATCGGCTATCTCACGGTCCCGAAGCCCCTGGTCAGCCTTGAGCAGCGACAGCGCACGCTTCACGGTGCGCACTGACGCCTTGCCGCGCTGGGACACCTCATTGAGAGTAACAGTTCAGAGTTGAGGGGAAGCGAGCAGTTGTTGGCAAGCGGAGAGAGGATTGAGACCTTGGGCTCGCCAGGTGCCGAAGATCGAGGCTAGGGTCATCTTGGTCTCGGTCCCCCGCTCCGAGCGGGTGCCACCACTGACCTTCCGGCTGATCACCACTGGGCGCAGGCTGCGCTCGGCGGCATTGTTGTCCGGTGGCACCTCCGGATGAGCCACGAAGACGAAGAGTTCCTTGATGTGGTTCTCCATGCGTCGGCACAGTTTGGCTTGTGCCGCCGACGGGTCATCCAAGGAGGGACGGCAGAGGGCCAAGAGGCGTCTTTCCAGGACCAGTTGGGCAGCGCGCCGCTGCTGCTCTGCCGGGTGGGTGAAGGCTTTGGCCTGGCAATAGAGTTGATGTATGGCATCGGCCCACTGGGACAATCGGTGATCGTCAGGGTAGAGGACGCGGAGGTCGTGGATGTCCCGTAGCAGGTGGGCCCAGCAGCGTTGTTTGGGGCCGTCATAGTGGTGGTAGGCGGCGTAGAAGTCGCTGACCAGCACGCCAGCAAACTCATCGCCCAGCACTTCATCCACCACCGCCTTACCACGGTTCCGTCGCAGGAAGTACCGCAGGTCAGGGGTGCTGAAAGTCCACACGTAGCCGTTGTGTCCGTCCTCCCGCCAGCCGGTCTCGTCGGCGTGGACCACCGGACTGCCGCGGATCCGTTCCAGAATGCCCGCCAGTTCCCGCTGCGCTTGGCCCGCCACTTTGCGCGTGGCGTCCACGATGGCCCCCAGGCTGAGGTGCAGCCCATGTACCGCGTCCAGGTACCACTGGATGGTGCGGCAAGGCAGCCGAGCCTCCCTCCTCCCGGAGCGCGGCAATCAGGCTGACAACGTTCACCCCCAGACGCTGCTGGCCCAGCGCCGCGCCCTCCAGTTGCGCTGTGGGAGTACAACCCCGTTGGCGCCGGGGACAGGTGCGGGTGATGTAAACGTGCTCGGTAACCTGCACCGGCACCTGGGGCAGATCGATCACTTCCCGAGTACGCTGGGTCCAGCCGCCGGACAACTGGGTCCCGCAGTCGGGACACTGCTCCACCACATGCTCCACCCGCTGGGTGGGCGTCATGCGGGTCCGGGCGAAACCGTGGGGCCGCGGCTTGCGGGGCTGCTTGGGCTCGGCCGGTTTCCGGTCGGCTTTGGGCTTCAGGCCCGGCATCCGTCCGGAGCCTTTGGCTTTGGCCCGCCCTTCCAGCTGGGCGATCCGCTTCTCCAGCCGTTCGATGATGGCTTGCTGCCGGAGGATGATGTCGATCAGCACATCCCGGTCGGCGGTGGTGAGGTCGATTTCATGCTTCATGGACCCAACTTGACATAAACAGGCCAAAGGCTGCCAGCCATCGGCAAACAACTTTTCAGCAATTCACCTCACCAACTCTGAACAGTTACCATTGAGACGGGAGCGTTCGGCCTCGGTCAGCTCTACTTTATACTTGATGGCAGCCATGGCTGGGCACTTCCTCACACAAAAATCATGCCCAAGTATGGCTGCTTTCTTATATTCTTACAAATCTACCTGGCAACGGTACTAGTGTACTGTATCCATAGTTCGTCGCATTAGAATGAAGCTTTCTAAAGGGACAAGAAACCAGTTTCCTGCTTGAAGCAGAGTGGCACAAAGACACAAGCCGCCATTTTATTTCCGATGAACTACGGATACACCACACTAGCAGCCCGTCCGAGAAACATGCTTGACGAGCCATTGGGGGTATGATGGGGGCAGTCAAGTTACGGGGAGCCGCTGATGAGCAAGACGTACCGCGCCTATGACCCCGACCAGCAGTTGCTGTTGCCGGCGGCCCTGCGGGAATGGCTGCCGGACGACCACCTGGCCTACTTCATCTCCGACGTTGTTGAGCAGTTGGATCGGTCGGACATCACCGCGCGCTACGAGCCAGAGCGGCGGGGCGGACCGCCCTACCATCCTTAGATGATGGTCAAGGCGCTGCTCTACGGCTACTGCGTTGGAGTGGCGTCATCATGGAGGATCGCCCAGCGGCGCCACGAGGACATCGCGTTTCGGGTGTTGGCGGCCAACAACACGCCGGATTTCCGCACCATCTCGGACTTTCGCAAGGACCACCGGGCGGAGTTGTCGGACCGGTTCTTGCCGGTGCTGGCATGGTGCCAGTTGGCGGGGTTGGTGAAGTTGGGGCAGGTGGCGTTGGACGGGACCAAGGTGAAGGCCAACGCATCGCAGCATCAGGCGATGAGTTACGGGCGGATGCAGGAGCAGTCGGCGCAGTTGGCGACGGAGGTGGCGGAGTTGTTGCGGCGAGCGCAGGAAGCGGATGACGAGGCAGACCGTCGGTACGGTCAGGACAGGCGTGGTGATGAGTTGCCGGAGGAGTTGGCCTTTCGGGAAGGCCGGTGGGAGCAGCTACGGGAGGCCATGGCGGCAATGGAAGCCGAAGCGCTGGGCGGGGGCAGAGCAGGCCGAAGGGGAGGGCCAGGCACTTTCAGGAGTCCCCGACGATAAAGCCCAGCGCAACTTTACTGATGCTGAGTCCCGGATCATACCCGCGCCGGGGGGGCGGGATTTCGTGCCGGCGTACCATTGTCAGGCGGTGGTGGACAGCGAGCGCCAGGTGATTGTGGCGGCGCAAGCCACCAACCAGGCATCGGACCAGCAGCAGGCGACGGGCCTGGTCGAGGAGACCATCGGCAACACCGGCGTGATCCCAAAGGAAGTGTCCGCTGACGCCGGTTACTACTCAGCCAGGGTGGTTGACGAACTCTACGCGCGGGGCACAGACCCCTACGTCGCGCCGGAGAGAACCCGCCACGGCCGAGTGTTGCCGCCCGCCCCCAGGGGTCGCATCCCCAAGCAGCTGTCGCCCCGGGATCGGATGCGGCGGAAGTTGCTGACGAAAAAGGGTCGGCAAAGTTACGCGCTGCGGATGGCGACGGTGGAGCCGGCCTTCGGCCAGATCAAGCAGGGTCGGGGGTTCCGGCAGTTCCTGCTGCGGGGTCTGGAGCAGATGAAAGGAGAATGGCTGCTGATCTGCACCGGCCACAACCTGCTCCAGCTGTTCCGGTTCGGCTCCAAGTTGCCGGCCCAAGGGCTCGTCGCATCGTTGGCGAAGCCGGTTTCTGCCATCATCGGCACACCGTTGGCCAAATATCTGCGGCATCAACGCCGGCAACCGGCAATCATAGTTGTCGCCGGTTAGTTCCCAGCTGAATCCACCACAGTCGGGCATTCCTCAGACGGGCTGTTAGGGGACTTGGCTTTCTACACGATAACGGAAAAAGTCCCACAGGAATTGTTGAAGGCGTGATATCGACCCTCCCCCGTCTCCACCGCTCACATGTAGTAACAACGGTACTACTTCCTCTTGAGGTTCACAGGCCTCTAGAATTTTATCCGTCCGGGCCAGGATTGTGAGGCGTATTTGCCTCGGTGTTCGGCAGAAACCTTATCCCGCGCAGGAACGAAAGAGGATTGACAAGCACCGAAGACCGGCAATAAACTCCAACTACCCTGTTCGGAACCTGCTGGTCGGCCGATATGGAGAATGCCGGTTTATAATTGGAGAAATCCCAGAACGTCCTATCCCCAGCGGAATCAGTTAAAACTGGGAAGTCCTATGTTAGAAGACTAAGTATTCAAGGAGGGCCCATGAAATATGACGTTGTTATCGTCGGTGGGGGAGCGGCTGGATCGGTGTTGGCCAGCAGATTGGCTGAAAACGCGAATACCTCCGTTCTGTTGCTGGAAGCCGGGCCAGATTACCCTGATCCAGACTATCTTCCGGACGAGATAAAGTTCGGCCACACAAGCTTCGCAGAATCCCCAGACTCGGAGCATAACTGGGCCCTGCGGGGAACGATCACCGAGGAGCAAGGCGAGATCCACGTAGCGCAGGGCAAGGTGATCGGAGGAGGGTCGTCCATCAACGGTCAGGCAATGCAAAGGGGGTTACCTGAGGATTTCGACTCCTGGTCTGCTATGGGCAACGATGAATGGTCTTATGACAAGGTACTGCCTTACTTTAGAAAGTCTGAGCACGATCTCGACATTCGGGATGATTTTCATGGAGCCGACGGACCGATGCCAGTAAGGCGTCGTCAATCCGCGCCCGGGGCAGACATCCAAAAGGCCTTCCACGCAGCCTGTTTGGAAGCAGGTTATGGGACAGTCGAGGATACCAATGGCCCGAACCCCGCGGGCGTTGGCGTGTGGCCCTCGAACAACCTGGACGGCTGGAGGATGAGCGCTGCTATCACTCACCTGAATCCCATGCGCCACCGTCTTAACCTTACGGTGAGGGGAGGGGTTTTCGTCAGGAAGGTATTGATCGAGGATCTAAAAGCCGTCGGTGTGGAAGTGGAAAGCGGAGGCGAGATTTTCAACGTTGAAGCAGACCGGGTTGTGTTGAGCGCTGGGGCTATCAAGTCGCCTCACCTGCTGATGCTATCGGGAATCGGCCCCAAAGACCAACTTCAACAATTCGGGATACCTCTCGTTCATGAGCTTCCCGGAGTGGGGCAGAACCTGTTTAACCACCTGAGCGCCCAGATTACCTTCAAAGTCAAAGACGGAATGACCCTGACGTCTGATGCTGACGCGGCGCGCTTTTGTTTGCACTACACCTCCCACGGGTCCAGCGAAGTCAATGATATGTTGCTGAGGACCACCCCGATGGTTGACGAACGGCCGGAGCGCGTCCCCGGTTTACGGACCAAGTTCCTCAACGATGATGTTCCTGCGGATCAGGTGGCGCGAATCTCGTGCACCCTCGGACTACCTGACGGCGCAGGATACGTCAGGCTTGCGTCTGCCGATCCCTCAGTGCAGCCGGAGTTCAACTACCGCTATCTTCAGCATCCAAACGACATCCGTCGGGTGCGGGAAGGCATCCGAATGGCGATCGACTTCATTGAATCCGATGCGTATAAAGACGTGGCCGATTACCGGCTCCACCCAACGGATGACATTCTGGCCGACGACGACGCTTTGATCGTCTATATACGCCAAACCGTGGGAACAGCCAGGCATGTGTCCGGCACATGCAAGATGGGCCCGGATTCAGATCCAATGGCGGTTGTGGATCAATACTGCAGCGTCAAGGGTGTAAAGGGGTTGTCGGTGGTCGATGCGTCGGTGATGCCGCGGGTTACAAGGTCAGGTGGTAGCCATGCAACGGTTGTCATGATAGGGGAACGTGCCGTCGAATGGATTGCGTCGGCTTAACCCCGCCTTCCCGCTGTCTGAAATCTATGGTCTAAGACGGAGGGTTCGTAACGACTGCTTCATCATGTTAAGCTTGGCCGTCGCTTCCCAGATAGTCGGCCATGGCAAGAGCGCTGGGAATCGAGTCACTGGGATGACCACCCACACCAATATCGTTATAGTCCAGATACCGCACCATCACTGAATTGGCAAAACCAGCCATATCCGGTGAGCTGTTATCCTGGGCGCCCAATATGCGGAATTGCCAAGTGCTCGTGACGGTTCTGGCCAGCTGAGTAGCAATCTTAGCTGGCTAGGACAGGTAGCCCCCCATAGCACAAGCTAGAAATCTGTCCGGAAAGTGGCGGCAGCCGGGTCAGCGGCTATACTTGGAGTCAACAAGCATAGCGAGGGCTGAGAATGCTGGGAGAGCGTTCGGACCAGAGGGGACTTTGGGAAGCGGACCGGCTGTACCTGGACCACGTGGGGCGGGAAAGCTTATACGGCCTGTTGGCCTCGCTGCGTGGCCGGTTGTTCCGGGACGCGGATTTTGCCGAGTTCTACTGCCCTGACAACGGCCGGGACAGCGTGCCGCTCAGCCTGCTGGCGACGGCGCTGCTGCTCCAGTCCCACGACAAGGTCAGCGACGCCGAGGCGAAGGCCCGGGCTGACTTTGACCTCCGCTGGAAAGTGGCGTTGGGGGTTGAGGCGGAAGACCGGCCCTTCGCCAAGAGCACCCTGCAGGTGTTTCGCGCCCAGCTGATCCTGCATGGCAAGGTGCGGGAGGTATTCGAGTCCAGTCTGCGGCTGGCCCGGGAGTCGGGCTGTCTGAAAGGGCGTGGGGTGCGGGTGGCGCTGGACACGACCAACATCCTGGGGCGGGGCGCGGTCAAGGACACCTACAATCTATTGGCCGATGGGATCGTCAAATTGTTGCGGGCGCTGGCGGCGGTGGAGCAAGCTCCGGTCAGGGAATGGGCCCAGGCCCGGGAATATGAGAGATACCTGGGCTCCAGCGTGAAGGGCGAGGCGGCCATCGACTGGGCCGATCGGCAGGCGCGGACGGCGCCGCTGGCCAAGATTGTGGCAGACGCGGACCGGCTGTTGGAGTTGTCGCGGCAGGCGCAGGGAGGGTTGCCGGAGGACGGTGAGGAGCGCCAGCGGATTGTGGCGGCGGCGGAGCTGCTGGGGCAGTTGCTGCTCCAGGACGTGGAACGGGCTGAGGGCGGAGTGAGCCTCAAGGATGGGGTGAGCCGGGACCGGATGATGTCGGTGCATGACCCGGAGATGCGCCACGGCCATAAGAGCAGCAGCCGGCGGTTCGACGGCCACAAGGCGGCGATTGTGGTGGACACCGACTCCCAGCTGATCACCGCGGTGGAGGTATTGCCCGGCAACGCTCCGGACAACCTGGGGGCGCTGGACCTGGTGGAGGCGAGCGAAGCCAACACCGGCGTGCCGGTGGCAGAGGCCATGGGCGATGCCGCTTATGGCGACGGCGATACCAGACAGACCTTCGCCGACGCGGGCCGCACTCTGATTGCCAGGGTGCCGGGGCGTCCCAACCGGACCCACTTTCCGAAAGAGGACTTCCATATTGACCTGGAGGCGGGTTCCTGCACCTGTCCGGCGGGGAATGTTACCCGGACGATGGCGCCGGCGGGACGGCGCACCGGCCAAACGGGTCGGACTTACCGTTTACAGGCCTTCCGATTCGACGCGGCGGTCTGCGGGGTATGTCCCCTGCGGTCCCAGTGCGTGGCGGCAAAACCGGGTACGGGACGAACGGTGCAACTGCACCTGCAGGAAGCGCTGTTGCAGCAGGCCCGCGCCCTGCAGCACAGCGAGGCCTTTGCCGAGTACCGGCAGCGCCGCGTGGTGGTGGAGCACCGGCTGGCGCGGCTGGTCCAATTGGGAATCCGCCAGTCCCGCTACTTCGGCCGTGCCAAAACCCGGTTCCAGCTGTACCTGGCAGCCACCGTGGCCAACCTGACCCTGGTGGCCGCCAAAGCCGGGTTGACGGGAAAAACCGGCTCCGGTCCCAGCGACGGCAGGGCCCAGGTCGCTGGCATGGTCAACTCCGCCACCGCATGGCTCGGGCAAATTTGGACCCTCTCCCTGCTCGTAGCGGCCTTACTGACCAAATCCCTCTTCCCAATAAGGGGTTTCCGTCCGGGTTTCTAGTGTCCTGTATTCGTAGTTCGCCGTATTACTTCGAGGCTTTCCGAGCGGATTGGAAAAGAGTTTTCTACTCGATACTGAGCGGCGCAAAGGCGGCGGTCGGCACTTTATATCCGGCGAACTACGAATACACCACACTAGGCAATGACGGCGTGGGCGTAGGCGACGCAGGCGCGGATATCTTCCGGTTCCAAACGAGGGTAGTCGTCCAGCAACTCTTCCGAACTGGCTCAGGAGGATCAGGATGAGCTCCACCGATATTCTCATGTCTCGGACGATCGGTTTCCCTCTGAACACATCAGGGCAGGCCGTGATGCGTTTCAGCAATTCCTGGTTATCGGGCATGGCTATCCTTTCCCATATGTGGGCCATCTATCGTCTGGCCCATTAGCGGGGATCGGCATCCAATAGCTCACCGGTATTCCGGACGGGTTAAATAAGCCGTCATCTAGGTCATAGAGGTTTTGCGGGTAAGGAACGTTTTCGTATTGCCGCCCACGCTGAAACCGCGCTGAGTGTGGCGTCCCGTTCATCGTCCGGTCCAGGGGCGGACGATAATCCCATGGTCAGGCGCTGTACCATTCGATTTTGCTTCGTCTTAGCCAGCAGGTGTTCCAGTACCTTTGGATGAGACTCCGTGATTTTCAGATCCCAGGTTTCACCGAGATGCCTGACCAACAACACGCCTTGTACGATTTGTGCACCTCGTAGACTGTTGGTAGCCAGAACCCTACCCACCGGTCCATGGGCCCCTGCTAACTCTCTGCGAAGTACGCAATCAACTTTTCTCCAGCCATTATTTTTGCCCTCCTATTCCAAAGCAACGGGACGTCAATCCCAGCCGCGAGGACACGGAAGTTGCCTTGAGGGTATTGGGACCGAATCTCGTCTTTCACCGTGTTGATGGCAGCCCAGGCGTCATCTACTAATCCGGGTTTGACGAGCTCCAAGCCGCCAGTGATCTCCTTGCACATACTCCATCCGAACTTGTTGTCACCGGCCGGGTCGAAGCCCAAGAATAGGTTGACGGTTTCGGATGTACTCATGTGCCCTCCTTATCGACGAAATGTGTCAATAGTTGGGCGGCGCCTCACTCAGACCGGCAAGCCGCTCGCACCACTGAGCTGCGCCCAGGACCCTGCCCTCCTGCGCCCACGGGCCACCGAACTGCACGGCCATGGGCATGCCCAGCTCGCTGAGACCCGTCGACACCACCACCGTGGGCAACCCCGCGGCCGTCCACGGCACCTGGAACGCCGCATCGCCGGTGGTGTTCAAGTCTCGGGGAGCCGGTGCGGGGATGGCCGGCGTCATCACGACATCAACCTTGGCAGCCATCTCGCTGAAATCGGCGCGGAATTGCCGCCGCAGCCGCTGTGCTTTCAGGTACGCCGACGTCGGCATGATCATGCCCATCTCCATGCCGGCGCGGATGCGCGGGCCGTAGTCGGCGGCGCGAACGCGGTGATTGATCTCGTGGAACCCGGCGCACTCGACGTTCGACACGATGCGCTGGAAGCTATGCACCACGGCGAAGCTGTCGGGCAACGGTATTTCCTCGACTTCAGCCCCAGCTTCCGCCAGTTGATTGGCCACGGCCTCGGTGTGCGCCCACATCTCCGGCGTGGCGTAGTCCTGGTAGTACTGCCGCACCAGCCCGATGCGCGGGGGTCGGTCATGCTCGGCCATCTGCGCGCTGAAGTCGGGCACGGGTTCGCGCAGGCTGCCGGGGTCATTGTGGTCCGCGCCGCTCAGCACGGT
The DNA here is from genome assembly GCA_965197635.1 of Dehalococcoidia bacterium. Lineage (GTDB taxonomy): Bacteria > Chloroflexota > Dehalococcoidia > Lucifugimonadales > UBA3495 > Bin87. The sequence continues at coordinate 1,498,241 of OZ240218.1, read as the reverse complement.
CAGCATCAGCGCGCCATCGGCCACGGTTCGGGTCAGGATGCCCACGTGGTCCAGCGACCAGCTTAACGGGGCCACGCCGTACCGTGAGATGCGCCCGTAGGTGGGCTTCACGCCGACGATGCCGTTGTAGGCCGCTGGACGGCACGTGGACCCGCCGGTCTGCGAGCCGAGAGCGGCCGGAACCATCCGCGCCGCCACCGCCGCAGACGACCCGCTGCTGGAGCCGCCGGGGGTGTGCTCCAGGTTCCACGGGTTGCGCGTCGGCGAAGGGTCGGAGGAGGCGAACTCAGTGGTCACCGCCTTGCCCAGGATGATCCCGCCGGCCGCCTTGATATTGGCTACCGAGGTCGCGTCGAATTCCGGCACGAAGTCGCCGTACACCTTCGAACCGCAGGCGGTGAGCATTCCGGCGGTGTAAAAAATGTCCTTCAGGCCCACCGGGACGCCGTGGATCGGTCCCAGCTGGTCTCCCCGCTGGACCTCCGCCTCCCGTTGCTGGGCCGCCGATATCACCGCGTCCCGGTCGATGGTGACCCAGGCCTGCAGGTCGCCGTCCAGCGCGTCGATGCGCGCCAGCAGCGACTCCGCCAGCGCCACTGGCGACAGGGTTCCTTCGCGAATCTGCGCGGCGGCTTCTGCCACCGAAAGCTCGTGGAGTTCAGGCATTATTCAACCTCGTAGACGGTGGCACGGGTGCCGAGGATGGTGAGCCGGTGCCGGCCCTGGTCATTCCTGGTTCAGTGGCTCCAAGTCCGGGTGGACCTCGGCACTATCAACGTCGAATATCTGCTCGGCCGCGGTTCGCAGGTACGATTCCAGCTCCACCGCGCGATCCTCCCCAAACTGGGCGACCGCTCTCCGGCGCAACTCCTGGTAAATCCGCTGTAAGTTGTTGCTCTGCCTCATGTTGCTCACGCCTCAGCACGGGTGAGGGTACCAAGCTGCAAGATACTCCGCTGGCGCGTGGCCGTCCAGAGCCGGTCACGTCTCACGCGTACTCGCTTTCCGTCAAACTGTCATTGCGAACGAAGCGCGGCAATCTCGTTGCTGGTGGGGGCTGTCAAGGGCGTCGACAAGACGTACCACTGCGGCGGAGGAATGTTGTACCACCTGGGTGATGCCTGACGGCCACGGCTTGGCTGGTGGTTGGGGGTCCCGGATGGACAGTGGGACCGGCGTTGGCGCGGCGCTAATCGGCGACGGACTGGTCCGGCTCCGGCGCGACGGCGTTTTGCCGGCTACCTTTGAGGCGGTAGCTCTCGCCGTTCATCTCGATGATGTGGACGTGGTGGGTGAGGCGATCCAGCAGTGCCCCGGTGAGCCGTTCTGATCCAAACACGCCGGTCCACTCGTCGAATGGCAGGTTGGTGGTGACCAGGACCGACCCGCGTTCGTAGCGTTGGCTGAAGACCTCGAAGAGTAGTTCCGCGCCGGTGGTGGACAGTGGGACGAAGCCCAACTCGTCGATGATGAGCAGCTTGAAGCGGGCGAGTTGTCGCTGCAGGTTGAGCAGTCTGCGGTCATCCCTGGCCTCCATGAGTTCATGTACCAGGGCGGCGGCGGTGGTGAAACCCACGGACATTCCCTTCTGGCAGGCGGCCAGTCCCAATCCCAAGGCGACGTGGGTCTTGCCGGTGCCGCTGTTGCCGATGGCGATGACGTTCTCACGGCGCTCGATGTACTCACACCGGGCCAGTTGCATGACAAGTGGTTTGTTCACCGAGGGGATGGACAGGAAGTCGAAGGTGTCCAGGCTCTTGGTGGCGGGGAATCGTGCCGCCTTGATACGGCGCTCAACCATGCGCTGGTGTCGGTCGATGAGTTCCAGTTCAGCGAGACGAAGCAGGTAGTCGGGATGGCCTACGCCTTCAGCCGCGCACTGGGCAACCAGCTTGCCGTACTCTCTCAGGAAGGTGGGTAGCTTGAGCTCCTTGAGATGGTGCTCCGGCAGCAGCGTGGACTTGTTGCTCATGCCGCCTTCCCCGACAGCGGGGTCATGTAGTCGTGAGCGCGGGTGGTTTTCACGCTGACCCGGGTCAAGTAGGGATAGAGCTCCAGGTCCAGCCTGGGCGGACGGCCTTCCAGTCGGCACAGCAGCAGATGCTTTACCGCGTCGAAGCTCAGCGCCCCCAACCGGAGAGCATCCTTGACGGCGTGGTGGACCTCTTGGTGGGAGAAGTGTTCCAGCAGCCGCAATACCTGCACGAATTCCCGTTTGCCCCGACGGCCCATGCGAGCTTCCAGCAGACGGCGCAGCGTGCCGTACTCTTCGGGCAACTCCCACCCTTGCAGGGGCGCCGCCTGATCCAAGGCCGCGGTCTTCCGCTCCAGCAGCGGTAGGTAGTGGATGGGATCGAAGACGAAGTCGTCCCGCTCGTAGGAGCGGGGGTGTCGGGCGATAGCCTCGGTACCACAGCTGATCACCACTCATTCACGTAACCGCGCACCAGCACCTCCCGGTGTCCGTAGGCCACCGGCGCCGAGTAGTCGTTGGTGCGGTATCTGACCAATGACAGTGAGCTCACTCGGCTGGCCTGCTTGTCGCAGGCGTCGTAGGGCGCTGTAGGCAAGGGCAGCAACGCGTCCAGGTCCCGCTCCATGCGCTGGCCGATGGTCTCGGTGTGTCCCCGCAATCTGGCATCCATACGGTCCAGGCACCGTGCTTCCAGATGCGCATTCAGCGCCGCGAAACTCTCCGCCCGGGGTATCGGCACCAGGAAGTTGCGCCGCACGTACCCCACCATGCCCTCGACCTTTCCCTTGTCGTTGCCCTTGCCGGGACGTCCGAACTTGTCCTCGAACAGGTAGTGGGACTGCAACTCCGTGAACGCACGGGTACGCTGCCTTCGACCATCGCCCAGTATCCTCGCCACCGCCAGTTTCGTATTGTCGTACCGGATGCTCTGGGGCACTCCGCCCAGAAAGGCAAACGCAGCAACGTGGCCGCCCAAGAACGCCTCGGTGGTCTCCGCGGGATACGCCTTCACGAAGCACCCGTCGCTGTGGGGCAGGTCCATCACCCGGTAGTGCACCTTCCGCTCCACGCCGCCGACCACCGCCAGAGCCTCCCCGAAATCACACTGGGCGTGGCCCGGCGCATGGGACAACGGCACGAACATCTCCTGCGTCCGCCGCCGATGCTCCCGGACGTAGTCCTTGACTATGGTGTACTGACCGTCGAACCCGTACTCGTCCCGCAGCCGCTCAAAGATGCGCTTGGCCGTGTGCCGCTGCTTCCTGGGTACCCGCGTGTCGGCTTCCAGTATCGCGTCAATCACGCCGGTGAAAGCCTCCAGCTTGGGTTTGCGCGGTGGACTTTCTCGCCGATAGCCTGGCGGCACCGAGTAGGCCAGCATCTTGCGCACCGTGTCCCGGTGCAAACCGAACACCCGGGAGGCTTCCCGAACGCTCACTCCCTCCACCAAGCAAGCCCGGCGTACCCGCAAGTACACATCCACTTCGTACATCCATGACACCTTCCAAAGGCTGATGATCAACCTTATAGAAGGCGCCGGACGGTACAGTATCTGAACGCCGCAAACCGACGATCGAGCCGCCCACCTGGCCCAATTTACCGCCGCCGTTTACACTCATATCCGAACCCGGTGCTGATCCCTTATTTCCCTAACCTCATCGGCACATATAAAATCATAGTAACCTTCAAGAATCAGCCATCGAACTGATTCCGGTTGCAACCACGGAGGTACAGTCAAATGTCCACCAGCATTGACCGAGTGCGGGCGGAATTGGAGGGCCTAGGCTACTCCACTACAGTATTCGATACGCCCCGAATGCCAGTTGTTTCCTTCGACTACGTGATCGAGGCGGGATCAAACAAGGGCACGCAGGTCACGGTGGCCCTTGGCTTTCAGGAAGATGCTACCCCGAATATCCCCCCCATTGGGTGTGCGTAACACCGCCGCTTAACGACGGCAAGGGTGGTGCGGTGGAGCAATTTCAAGATGGACAAGGCCGTACATGGATTGCAATGAGCAGACCACCCAGTGATATCTGGGACCGCCTACCCACCAAGCATATGGCGGCTTACATAAAAGAACACCGGAGACGAATCTGGCTTGACTCTTGACACGTTCCCCAGGAATGACGCCGCAAACGACGCTGCAACAGATTGTTTTTACTTACGAGTTGCGATAGCGTATCTTCGACTCCTCAATCTGGAAATTGAGCAAGTCAGGACCAACTCTCTGCGCTTGGCGCCTCAGGTCTTCAAGATATAGTCGCACACTGTACCGGTCGTTGACACACGGACCAAGGATCAGATTGCTTCGGCTGGTGAGTATCCTCCTCAATTCGAAGTCACCAATCTCCCGGTAATGCCTCACCTGCATCGGTAAGCCGTTGGCTTCGTAAGGCTCGAAACGTATACGGTCTTTTTCACCATTTGTCGATTCAGCCGGTATCACGGCGCGGTGTTCTTTCTCGTGATGGTAAGCCGCATCTTTGTACAGGTACGTCACGCCTTCCAAGCCTTTCCAGATGGTTTCCGCGATAGCTTTGGCGAAATTCTCTCGAGCACGAGCTAGAGGCGTGACCGCATTGAGAATCGGCAGCAAAGCCGTTTTAGTATTTCCCACGGCATCGGGGCCGTACAGTACCCTGCGCAAGAGTTTCTCGGGTACGTTTGCCGTCAATGAGCACCCTGTTCCCTCTTTGCCATAGGTACGCCAAAATACCAGGTCATCGCTCATATCTCCCGCGCTCTCTACCACATTTTCCGCGCTTTCGTCGTAGACAAACGACGTAATGTACGCGTGGCTTGCAGTGCTCCCATATCTTAACCATCGGTGTTCGAAATGAGAGCTCAACGCATCCATCAAGTAGTTCCCTTCGCCGGTGTCGTTGCAGTGCAAGGAGTCGTAGAGTCGCAGTGAGGATCCCTGGCCGTTGGCGAGAGATCGGAGCATCGACACGGCCGCCGACAGACTGGTGTAGTGTGTGACGAGTATCGTAGTATCGCTGACTTGGCTAGAGCGTGTTTACATTCAGAATGTCTCTGATTTGTTAACAACCGTTGGTGCTAGTTTGAGATGATATTGAAAACGCCACAGGGTTCCTTATGCTGTATGTTGATACGCTCGACAGCGGAGGAACCCCGTGAACATCACCGATTTTATCACCGAACTCTATTGCCGGATCGACGATGCCCTGCCCGAACTTCCCCATCATCCCCAAGCGGTCCTCTCCCTGGGCGAGGTGATCACCATCGGAGCGCGCTACGCCATCAAGGGCGTCAGCCGCCGCGCCTTTTACGACTGGCTCCGGCACAACTATGGAGACCTCTTTCCCCAGCTGCCCGAGCGCACCCGCCGCTTCCGCCGCCTGGAAGCCAAAGCCTGCTGGACCGGCTGTTTCCTGGCTCCGCCCACCATCCTGGGCGTGGCCGACAGCTATGGCATCGCACTGGGCCATCCGGTAAGGGCGGGGCGTCAGCTCCATCAGGTGGGCCGGCGCGGCAAGTCCAATCATCGCTGGATCGTGGGCGGCAAACTCTGCGTCGTGCTCAACAAATTGGGGCTGATTGTGGATTGGGACTGCGCCACTGCCAACGTCCATGACCAGCGGTTCTTACCCCTGTTGGCCTGCTACGACGGCCAGATGATCATCCTGACCGACACCGGCTTTCACCGCGCCAAAGGCGACCCAGACAACGTGAAACTGTGTCGTCGCGGCCAATGGAACGTGCGGATGATCGTGGCAACCACCTTCTCCATGATGACCACGGTGTGGGGCAGCAAGGAGCTGCGTCATAACACCTGGCGAGGATTTGAGGCGCATCTGAGTTACCTGATGGCCGCCTTCAACATACTGGTGCAGTGGGATGGACTGGAACCGGACGAAAACGGACGCATCCATCGCTCCATTGCCCAATTCGTCCTCTGATATTAACTAGCACCAACGGTTAACAGAAAAGCAATGCGATGCAATTATTCTGGAAGTGACCGCAGGATGAATCTCAGTACCCAATGACGGGATTCACGAATTACCTGATTGAGCCTAATGTCATAAGAGCAATCCAACCTATGCAACGGAAAGCCGAATTCTAACGCGATTGCCGCCGCTCGGAAACCAATCTCATCATCGTCGCCGCGAACCACCAAAAGGGGTTGTGGCAACAGTGGGTTACCGCCGTCAAGCACTTGCGTAACGCGAATGCCGTCTTGCCGCAGTATCTCAGCAAGCGCGGCCATAGATTTATCGGTTTTAGTTGTCGTCATTCAGACGTTCTGGGGTCGGTTGGTGTGGTGGATTTTGGCCGATGTACACAGGTATGTAATTGCCTATCAAAAGGTAACGAAAGCGCAACCACTGCGTAACCGAAAGGCAACTGCTCCGTAAAATATCCACCCTAAGATGGGCCGTGCTTACCTGATTGGAGGCACGGTCGCAGTGTGTACAGACCCGACAACGGAACAGGACTCGCCGGGCGACACCGCCACCCACTGCCCCTATTGCGCGTTCCAGTGCGGGATGAACCTGGGCGGTATGCCCGATGACCCGCTCATTACCGGGAACGCCTCTTTCCCCGTGAACAAGGGTGCGCTGTGCATCAAGGGTTGGACCGCGGGCGCGGCCCTGGCCCATCCCGACCGGCGGCTGACGCCCCTGGCTCGTGGCGCCGATGGCGAACTCCATCCGGTTAGCTGGGACGAGGCGCTGGAGCGCGTAGCCAACGCATTCCGTCAAACGCGGGACTCCTACGGTGCAGACGCGGTTGGAATATTCGGCGGCGGGTCGCTGACCAACGAAAAGAGCTACCTGCTGGGCAAGTTCTCCAGGGTCGCCCTGCAAACGCCGAACATCGACTACAACGGCCGGTTTTGCATGTCCTCGGCGGCGGCGAGCATCCGCGCGTTGGGCATCGACTGGGGCCTGCCCTTCCCGCTGGAGGACATCGCCGGAGCGGAAGCGATATTGGCGCTGGGCAGCACTCAGCGGAAACGATGCCGCCCATCATGCAGTACTTTGAAGCGCAGCGGGCCAACGGCGGCAAGCTGATCGTCGCTGACCCGCGCCTCACTCCGACGGCGCGGCGAGCCGACCTGCACCTGAGACTCATACCGGGCACCGACGCCGCCCTGGCCAACGGCCTGCTGCACATCCTGGTGCGCGACGGCCCGATCGACAATGACTACATCGCGGAGAGCACCGAAGGATTTGAAACGGTCCGGAATCTGGTCGCCACCTACTGGCCCGAGCGGGTGGAGCGCATCACCGGAGTACCCGAAGCCCAACTCATAATCTGGACTCCCCACTAACCGGGGCTCTCACGCTGCGGTGGACGCCGCGGCTGGGGGAAAGCCTGAGGTCCGGTCCTCACCATCGGGTATAGGCACCAGCTGGTAGCCCAGTTGGGCCGCCCGCCGTTTGGCAGCGCGCAAGGCTCTGTGTTGATACTGACTTTCGTAATATTCGGCGCCAGCATCCACGTACTCCTGGCCGTACCGCAGCATGGTGTAGATGAGCCGGGCCAGCTTGTGCGCCGTGGCGGTGATGGCCTTGGGCGCGCCCATCTGCGCTTTCTTCCGGCGTAGGAACGCGCCTAGGGCGCTGTCGGAGCGGTGCAGCGCGTTGGCCGCCAGACGCAATGCCGCCGCGGCCCGATTGGCGCTGGGCTTGGTCTTTGAGCTCATGACCCTGCCGCCGGTGATACGGTGGTCGGGGCTCAGTCCCAGCCAGGATGCGAAGTGCTTGGCGCTCGGCCATTTCGTCAGGTCCGTGCCAATCTCGCTAACCACCTTCAACGCCGTGAAGCCGTCGATGCCGTCGATCCGGGTCAGATCCACTCCCGTCATCCGAAACAGGTGCGTTCGAATGTCGAAGCGGGGTGCGTTCCCCTGGCCGCGCTTTTTGCCATCAGGAGCCGAAGACTCGCCATCGCTGCGGTCCTCGAACCGTTCCAGCTGGGCTTCAATCTCCCAGTCGCACTCGGCAATCTTCTCGTGATAGAACCGGTACAGTTCCAGGGCCTGGGTCAGCTCGAAGATGTGCTCCTCCCGCCAGTGCCCCTGCAACGACTTGGCAATCGTGGCTTCGTCTGCTTTCATGCCAGGACGACGAAACTGCGCCAGCTTTCGGGGGTCCCGTTCGCCGTCCACGATGGCCTCGATAATGTCCATCCCGGTCCTGCCAGTGATGTTGCTGATGACGTGCTGGAGCTTCACGTTCATCTGGGTCAGCGCCTTCTGCATATGCTGGATATGATGGGACGCATACTGCACCAGCATGGCCCGCTGCCGCAGGTAGCTGCGCAGACGCCGGATCTCCGCCTCCGGCCGAAAGGCTCCCGACAGCAGGCCGTAGGTGTGCAGCTGCTGCAGCCATTGGCAGTCCAGCACGTCGGTCTTGCGGCCGGACACGTTCTTGATGCGCCGCGGGTCCACCAGCATCACCTGGAACCCGCGCTCTTCGAGCACCCCGAACAGCGGTATCCAGTACACGCCGGTGGACTCCATGACCACGGTCGCCACGCCGCACTCCGCAAGCCAGTCCGCCAGGCGATAGAGGTCCGCCGTAAAGCCGGCGAACTCTCGCACCGGCGGCTCGGCGCGGTCCGCGGGCACCGCCACGAAATGGCTGGTGGCGCCCACGTCAATGCCCCCAGCGTTCAGGTTCAACTGGGACCGCTCCGCTGGCAGACGCTGCCGCTCCCTTGCGGTCTTTCCCACCGGTTTCGCGCTCCTCTGGCGTGTAGTCATCATATCCCCTCTACCATTACAGCGTAGGCGCATCGCCGGAGGAAGTCACTGACAACGTACGCTCTCCCCAACGGGATCGCCCCGAATTGGGGGCGTCACCAATGATGCCGCCGTAAGACTCCCGGACCATGCTTTGCGCCGGGCAACAAGCGCCAATGTCCTCTCGGTCTTGGTCCGGACAACACGCCTCGTCATGAGATTACACGCCCGCCTCGGTCTCGTCAGTTAGTCTCCTCTGCACGGCCCGCAACGCGGACATAGTGATGCTTTGCGCAATTCAAGCGACGTAAGCGAGGGAATCGACAAGTCGGTGGTACAGAGCGACCGGGAGTTCCTGAGCATCGGGGTCGGCTCCGGACAGTGAAAAACCTTCCGACGCCAGCCACAAGTGGCGTCGCACCAGTGCAATGGCGTCCACGAAAGTTGGCGACGGCTTGTCGTACCAGGCGGCGGTGCGCGGGGTCATGGGGCTGTTTTGTTGCAATGCGTGAGCGGCCAGGGTCGTCCAGGAAAAGAGACCCAGCAGGTTGGGCGTGGTGCGGGCGATGGCCCGGTCGGACCACTGGCGCTGGGTCTCCATGCCCAGGTGGGTCCGCACCTCCTGAAAGGTGACTTCAAGCTGCCAGCGCAGCACAAACCATTCCAGGATCTGGGTCGGGTCCGCCGACGGAACCGCTCCTCATCGCGGGCGTGGTGGTGCTGATTGCGTCGGCCCTCGTATTCCTTATCCGGTTCTCGCCTGAAACGGAACGTGCGGAGCGGACGGCGTTGAACAATGCGCTGGCGGCCCGCACCGGGGCGATGCCCGCTCCGGGCGCGGCGGACTAGCGTCGGATGTTCAGGTTATCGTCAGAATCAGGATTTACAGGATTTTAAGATTTTCTGGATTACGCTCCTCACAATCCTGTCAATCCTGTAATCCCCAAAATCCTGATTCTGATAATTTCCCGGAAGCGGCTGAGCTCTCTAAAGCGCCAGCGCGTAGCAGGCGCGGCGAGGGTCGGCGCCGGTGCTGAGTGATCCTGCCTCCGGGTCTCGCACTGAGACGGTTGCACCCAGTCCGCAGTTGGCCGTTCGGTGGATCTTGTGACCGAACACGCGCAGGGCGTCGGCGGCGGACTCCGGTATGCCGGGTTCCAAATCCAATTGTCCGGGATAATATACGTGAGGATAGAAGGAGTTGACGTTGCTGGCCGTGGCAAACCGGGGCGCTTCCACCGCCTGCTGCGGGTCCATGCCAAAGACCAGCGAGTTGAGCATCAACTGCACGTTGGCCTGCACCTGGTTGTCGCCGCCGGGGCACCCGAAGGTCATCACGGGTTGGTCGTCCTTGATTGCGATGTAATTCACCAGGGTGGTCCGGGGACGCTTGCCAGGTTCGACCACGTTGGGATGCCCGGGTTCGCAGTTGAACATCTCGATGCGGGTGCTGAGGCAGGCGCCCAGTTCGGGGAAGAACACCGACTTGGAGAATGACCCGCCGCTGATGGTGCCGCAGACCAGGTTCCCCTGCTTGTCCAACACCGACACGTGGGTGGTTCCGTCATCGGCGGACGAGTCGGGGCCGATAGTGGGCGCAGCCATCACGGGAGCGGAGGTTCGGCCATTCAACCGGGAGTATTTCCAGGGATCGCCCGGTTCCCGCTGGGCCGGATACGCGCCTTCGGGGTCAATCAGTTGCGCCCGTTCGGCGGCGTATTCCTTGGACAGCAGGCCGTCCAACGGGACTTCGGCGAAGTCAGGGTCACCGTAGAAGGCTTCCCGGTCGCCGAAGGACAGCTTCAATGCCTCGGCCACGGTATGTATGTAGGCCGGGCTATTGTGTCCCATCGACTTCAGGTCGAAGTTCTCCAGGATATTCAGCGTCTGCGCCAGCATCGGCCCCTGGGTCCAGGTGTTCTGTCCCCGGATTTCGTGACCGTTGAACTTTGTGCCAACCGGCTCCGCGAACTGGCTGCGGTAGTCGGCGAGGTCGTCCTTGGAAAGTATGCCGCCCGCTTTCTTCACGCCCGCAACGATGGTTTCGGCGACGGGGCCGCAGTAGAAAGCATCACGGCCGGCTTGCAGGCTCGCCTTCCTGGAGCTGCCGGCAAGGGAGGCGTCGCGCATGATCTTCAGCGTGTTCGCCAGGCCGCGCTGCACCATCAAAGCGCCCGGCTGCGGAACCTGCCGGTCGTCGTAGAACACGTCCCAGCCGCCCGGCGGAAAGTTGTCGAACTGCTCCTGGCCGGAGGGAGATTTCAGGCGCTCCAGCATATATTCGTAGTGCGGAATGCCATCCTCCGCATAGCTGATCGCCGGCGCCAGAACCTCAGCCAAAGATAGCCTCCCATAGCGTTCCAGCATGGCGATAAAAGCGTCCACAATCCCCGGCTGGGTGAAGGAAAGGGGGGCGTCCATGCCCGGACCGGTGGGGATGCGTTCGTGTCCGCGAGAGCGGTAGAACTCGGCGGTGGCCGCGCCCGGCGCGCCGCCCTGGCCGCTCAGGGACAGCAGGTCTCCGCTGACCGAGTCGTAAAGCATGAACACGCCCTCGGCGGCCAGGGAGTATGACGCGATGGGTTCCACCACGGCGGCGGCGAAACCGGCCGCCACCAGGGCATCGAAAGCGTTGCCCCCGGCCAACAGCATCCGCATCCCGGCCATAGAGGTCAGGTAGTGCCCGGACGAGATAACGCCCTCAGTGGAGCGGACGACCGGACGACCGGTATCGGGCGGGGTAATATCGCCTTGTTCAAGATTGTGGATCGTCTGCTGGATAACCATATAAACTCCTTGGTTGACGGGCTATACCGCTAATAAGCCGGACCCGCCGTTGAATCGCTAAATCGGCCCGTCCGGGTCCAGCCCTAGCGCTACCCGCCCGTATTGCTGTCCGCCCAGATCCATGATCAGGGTATCGCGATGCGCCGCGGCCTGCGCGTCCCGGTGGAAGCGCTGCAGGGACACCGTATCGAACAAGGCGTGGCCGCCGCTCAGGTCGAAAAGCCGGTTGACGGACTGGAGGCAAAGCTGGGTCACAAAAGCTTTGTCGCGCCGGTATCTAGCTCTTTCCAAAGTGGTGAACGTTTTACCGGCTGCGCCTTTGTCCAGTATCTCGCGAACGTCTCGTTCCATCAGGGCCTGCGCCGCGTCAACCTCGGCGGAAGCGTGGGAGAGACGCAGGTGTATCGCCGTAGAGTCGGCGGTTCGGCCCGGGCCCGACGTCCCGGCCAGTCGCGCCACGAACTCATCCAGCATTCCCCTGGCGATTCCCAGCATGGGCGCCACCAGGTCCCATCCCAACAGCACCGGAATCGGCACGCGATACCTTTCCTGACGGTGCAGTTCCCAACCGCTCCAATCGCCGTCGCCGGCGATGGTCACGTCCAGGATTCGGTGTGCGGGCACGAAGGCGTCGCTGACTACGATGTCCTTGCTCCCGCTGCCGCGCAGCCCGGACACGAACCAGGTGTCAACGATTTCAAAGTCGCCGCGCGGAACTAACGCCCAATTTCGCTCTCCGATGCCGGGCACCCCCAGCATCAGCCAACTGGCGGCGTCGCACCCGCTGGAGAATTCCCAACGACCGGACAGACGGTAACCGCCGGCAACGGGTTCGCAGGTGGACTTGCCAGTGTTCAAAGAGCTGGAGCAAAGCGCGTCCGGATTCGACCCGAACACCTCCTCCTGAGCCGGCTGCGGCCAGTAGCCCACCAACCAGGCGTGGGCCGCCCATAGGCCGTAGCACCACGCGGTGGACGGACAGCCTCGGCCCAGTTCCACGGCCACGTCCAGAGCGAGGGCATAGTCCACGTCCCAACCGCCGAATTTCGACGGCACGCCAATACGATAAAGTCCAGAGACCAAAAGGTCGTTGACCGATTCTTCCGGTATCCGCCGCAGTTCCTCGGTATGCGACGCCCGGGTCCTCAAAACGGGAACCAGACCCGAAGCCCGCTCCCGCAATTCTGTTGCGGTCTTGGTCTTTTTCCCGATGTCAGATGCGGTGGCCAACGGCTTGCCTCAGTCGGTTAACATTCCGGGGATGCAAAGCGGGTTTTGCGTTTACGGGGACCAACATGACCCTACAACTGTTGTCGCCCGCTGAACCCGGTGTCGGTGGGGTGCCACCAGTCGATGAACGGCTCCCCGCGTTGCCAGCACAGGTACACGATGTCGCCATTGCGGTGGGACGGGAAGTCCACCAAACCTCGGCCGATGTCCCGCACCAGGATGCCCCGGGCGGTTATCTCGGCCACCGCTTCCTGCAGTCGGCGAGTGAGCTCGGACACAACGCGTTCCGTCTCAGAGATCTCCTCCTCGCTGCTGGAGTGGCCGTTGCTCCGGCGACGACGCAACAGCGACAGCAATTCATCTTGCTGACGCACCAACTCGGTCCGCAGCGGCGACATCGCTTCAAACCGCTCCTCGAGCCAGGGCACCAGTTCGTTGGCATCTTCCAGGGTGAACGTCCGCTCTTGCATAACGGCTGTATAATACACCAATGAATTCGCCTAACGATGATACTGGTGTGGATGCCGTGGACTGGCCCAACGACGGGGACGACGACCGAAGCAGGTTCGGCGCCGGCGAGTTGGCGCTTTTCCTGGACCGCAAGGGCCGCACCTACCAGGCGACCTTGGCTCCGGGCGGCGAGTTCCACTGCCATCTCGGATGGCTGCCTCACGACGACGTCATAGGACAGCCGGTGGGCGGGTGGTACACCACCAGTCGCGGCCACGTCATGCTGGGCATCCGGCCGACCCTGGGCGACTACGTGCGCCTCATGCCGCGTGGGCCGCAGGTCATCTACGCTAAAGACCTGGGCAACATCATCTCCATGGCCGACATCTTTCCCGGCGCGACCGTGGTTGAGGCCGGGTTCGGATCCGGCGCGCTGACCACCGCGCTGCTCCGCGCCGTCGGTCCCGCCGGGCGCGTCCATTCCTACGAAATCAACGAGGCGGTGGTGTCCAAGGCCATGTCCAACGTGCGGTCCGTCATACCGGACACTTCGCGGTTGGAAGTAACCGTCGGCGACATCTTCGACGGCATCGCGGACCCGGACGTTGACCGGGTGATACTGGACCTGCCCGAACCCTGGCGCGCCGTGGATGCCGCTGCCAACGCGCTGATCACCGGCGGCATACTGCTGTCCTTCCTGCCCACCGTCCTCCAGGTGCAACAGTTGGTGCTCGCCCTCCACGACGACGGACGCTTCGCCAGGGTTGAAACCGCCGAAACCCTGCTGCGCGGCTGGAACGTGTCCCGCCGCAGCGTCCGACCGGCTCACCGCATGGTGGCCCACAGCGGGTTCATCACCACGGCAGTGCGGTGCGTACCGCCCAGCCGGCAGGGCTATGCGGCCAGTCCGTGAACCGGGAACACTGCGTCCCTGATAGCTGCCACGCTCTCTGCCGCTAACGCCCGGGCGTCGGCGCGGATGTGGTCGGGTATTTCGGGAACCTCGGTATCCCGCAACGTGGTCCGGCCCAACCGTTCGATTGCCGGCGTCGGGATACGATCCGGCCAATCCGCGCCGCACATCACCCCGTAGGCCAGCGTCCAGCAGCGGGCCACCGCGCCGATGTCGTACCCGCCGCCGCCGGTAGCGAGCCACGGATATCCCAGCCCGCCCAATCGGGTCACCGCCGCGATAAATCCCCGGCTGGTGACCTGCAAATGAGTCAGCGGGTCGGTGTGGTATGAGTCGATGCCCAATTGGGTCAGCAGTACGTCGGGCGCGAATGCCTGCAATAGCGGGGGCACGACGGCCTCAAATGCCTCCAGGTAGATTTCGTCGTCGGTATAGGGATACAAAGGCAGGTTGACGGCATAGCCGACACCTTCGCCGGCGCCCGTTTCGCCGGCGAAGCCGGTGCCGGGGAACAGGTAACGTCCCGACTCGTGCACCGAGATGGTCAGTACCCGAGGATCATCGTAGAAGGCGTCCTGAACGCCGTCGCCGTGATGGGCGTCAATGTCCACGTAGGCCACCCGTAATCCTCGTCCGAGCAGGTACTTGATGGCGACCACGGGATCATTGAACACGCAGAATCCGCTGGCCTGTCGCGCCGCCGCATGATGCAGGCCGCCGCTGATGTTGAACGCCGCAGTTACCTCGCCGTCGGCTACCATGCGGGCGGCGGCGAGGGTAGCGCCGGTGCTGAGCATCGCAGCTTCGTACATGCCGGGATAGGTCGGATTGTCGCCGCCTTGGGCAAAGCCAAAGCGTTGCGGTTGATAGCCGGTCAGGCTCAAACTGAACGTGCGGACGGCAGCCATGTAGTTCCGTGAGTGGAATTCACCCACACTGGACTCGTCGGCCAGGGTCGGTGTGACCAGCACTGAATCCGTACCGTCAAACGCGCCGTAAGCGTCCAGAAGTTCATAGGTGTGACGCAGGCGGATGGGCCGCATAGGGTGGTCGGCCCGGAGCACGTGCTGGCTCATGGCGTCGTCGTAGATGAAGGCGGCGCGGGGCATGGTTTAGTACCTTGAAATGGCTGATGCTCGGATAGGACGTAGGGTATCACGGACTGAGTTGCAGTGGGCCGTTGTGATAGACTGGCGCCGTATAACAGTCTCGACCGGAGGTGGCGCGATGGCCAGTGAAACGCCGCATGACAAACCGCTGGGTCCGGTGCCGAGTGGGCGTCAGCGTTTGCAATCAGTTTGGCAAAAAGAATGGCAGTGGGTGGCATTGGCATGGTCAGGAGGGATATTCATAGGCGGAATTTTCCTGATGTTGGCCTTAGCATCTGACCGCGATGCACAGACCATAGTGGCGATGGTAACTGGGGCCATATTTTTGGCAATCGTTCCCGGTCTATGTGCAACCTTACAAACATGGCAAGGGCACCGCAGAAGCGTGGGCAAAGGATCAATTTGGCCGTGGGCCAAGGGGCGCTGATATGCGGCGGCGGCATCAGGAACGTCATTGGAGCACCATCTCTTTGGGCATCATAACGATGGCGACTGCTGCAATAGGTGGCGCAGTCTTCGCCATTGATTTGGAGGAAATCGTTACATCGTTGCCAACTTACTTTTTGATGCTTTTCGCGATAGTCATCTATTTCTGGGTGCTATCACTAGGAGGGCGTGCCATGTTTGCGACGCCAGTGGAACTTAATCGCCAGGGGAAATCCAAACGGGAGGCCACCCGCTTGCTATATGTTGCGTTTATCGTGGAACTTTTCGCAATAGCGGGACTGGTAATCACACAAGCAAACACCAGTTTGCTGCAACTGCTTCCTATCTCACCGTGACAGCCAGGTCCGACATCACTGCCGTAATCCTCGCCGGCGGCCAGAGCCGGCGGTTGGGCCGCGACAAGGCGGTTGAGCCCTTCGCCGGCGAGCCGCTCATCCGTCGCGTCATCCGCCGCGCCTCCGCGGCTGTGAACGCAACCGAGGTCGTTATAGTAGTGGCAGACGCAGCCCGCGCCGCCGCGCTGCCACTGGACGACGCGCATCGCTCCGCCGTTGACGTTTTCCCGGATTGCGGTTCGCTGGGCGGCATCTACACCGGACTGGACGCCACCAGGACCGAATGGGCGCTGGTGGTGGCGTGCGATATGCCGTTCCTGTCGCCACCCCTTCTGGAGCACATGGCCAGCCTGCGTGACGGGGTGGACGCCGTGGTTCCGGTAGTCAACGGCCGCCCTGAACCGACCCACGCCCTGTATTCCCGCCGCTGCCGTTCGGCCATTGAAAAACGGCTGCGGGCCGGCGAACTCAAAATCTCCGGCTTTTTCGACGACGTAACCGTCCGCTACCTGCCGGAAGATGAGGTGCGTCGGTTCGACCCTGAGTTGATGAGCTTTTTCAACATCAACCGGCCCGAGGATCTGACCCGCGCCCTGGAGTTGGCAGGATGACTGCCTATAACACCGCCAGCGGTGAGACGACTGCCATCGCCATCACTGTGGAGCTGTTCGGCACGGCTCGCTTGAAGGCTGGAGTCAGCGCGGTGCCGCTACGAATTGACCCAACGGCGACGATGGCAGAACTCTCGCAGGCGTTGTCCCGCGAGTGTCCAGCGCTGTTGGGCAATGCCCTCACGGACACCGGAGCCATCGCGGATGGTTATGCACTGAACCGCAACGGGTTGGCTTTTCTGGCCTCTGACCCCGACGCGTTCTTGCATTTGGAATCCGGTGACACTCTCCTGCTGCTGTCCAACCAGGCCGGTGGGTGAACGACTATGCCTGCCCTCCACGGCTATCGAGGCTATGCGCTGGTAGTGGACCTGACCACCGGCGATTACCGTCACGACCCCATACCGCCCAATGTCCTGCGCGCCACCATCGGTGGCATCGGGTTGGGAACCTGGCTGCTGCACCGCTACGGAGGGCCGCCGACCGATTTGGACGGTGAAACGCTGACGGACGGGGAACGCCGTCGCCTGCTCGACGCCGCGCTGGAACCAGACAACCCGCTGATTTTCGTAACCAGCCCGTTGGTCGGCACCCGTCTCACCACGTCAAGCAAGTTCGCCGTAATGACCCGCTCACCCCTGACCGGGTTCATCGCCGACGGGCTGTCGTCCAGCCACCTGGCCGGGGAACTGAAACGGGCCTGCGGCGATGCTCTGGTCATCACCGGATGCTCGCCGGAGCCGTCTTTGTTGCATATCGACGCCGACGGAGTACCGCACATCCGGCCGGCTACTCACCTCATGGGACTGTCCACCATGGACACCGAAGCGGCGGTGAAAGCGGAGCTGGACGACGGTGGCCGTCGGCCCGTGCGCGTGGCCGGCATTGGCCCAGCCGGCGAGAATTTGGTGCGTTTCGCCAGCATCGCCAACGATGGCGGGCGGCAGGCCGGACGCTGCGGACCCGGCGCCGTCATGGGCAGCAAGAACCTGAAAGCCATCGCAGTGCGTGGCAGCGTGGACGCCGACCCTCCCGTGGCCGATCCGCAGAAGGCCTGCGAGAATACGCCCGCGACCTGAGCCGTCGCAGCCTGGGCGCAGCCACCGCCAAGTACCGGGAGTTGGGCACCATCGCCAACGTGTCCGTTTTCAACAGGCTGGGCACGCTACCCACCCGCAACTTCCAGCAATCCACCTTCGCCGAAGCGGAGGCCGTGAGCGGCGAGGCACTGCACCAAACCAAGGCGACCCGCTCGGCCCATTGCGCCAACTGCACCATCGGTTGCGAAAAAATCATCTCCGTATCCTCGAGAAAGGACGGCGACGCCAATGCCGGACAACCCGTAAGCGCCCGTTTGGAATACGAAAGTCTCTTCGCCCTGGGGCCGTTGGTCGGCGTGGGGGACCCTGATGCGATCATTCGGGCGGTTCGCCGCTGCGACGAGCTGGGTATCGACACCATCTCCGCCGGCGGCGTCATCGCCTGGGCCATTGAATGTGCAGAGCGGGGGACATTGTCAGGTGTCGCAGGGGCGACTCATGAGTCGCCCCTACGGTTCGGCGACGGCGAGGGTTTGATCGGTTTGCTGGACGACATCGGGCACCGGCGCGGGGATTTGGGCAACCTGCTGGCCGACGGCAGCCGGTTGGCTGCTGAACAAGTTGGCGGCGGTTCGTGCGATTGGGCCATGCAGGTCAAGGGGTTGGAGATGCCCGGCTACGAACCGCGCAGCCTGAAAACGCTGGCGCTGGGTCTGGCGACCACACCCCGGGGCGCATGCCACAACCGGACGTCCGCATACGACGCCGACTTTTCGCCGGACGTGGACCGTCTGACGGTTGATGACCGGCGCGGCCGCATCGCCGCTGACAGCGAGGATTTCGCCGCCGCCCTCGACTCAATGATCTGGTGCAAGTTCCTCCGCCGTGCCTTCGGCGATTTCTGGGAGGAATCCGCCGCCGTGTACCGCATGATCACGGGTTGGGAGGACTTCGACGCCGCCGAACTGCGCCGCGCCGCCGCCCATATCGCCGACCTGAAGAAAGCCTACAACCAACGCTGGGGCTGGCGACGCTCCGACGACACCCTGCCGGCCCGGACACTCACCGAGCTGCTGCCTGATGGAGTGGCCGCCGGGGTCGGATTGACGACCGCTGAACTGGGCGGGATGATCGCCGACTACTACGCCGCCCGAGGATGGGACGCAGATGGGCGGGTCAACCTGCCGGTTGCGTCTTCCGGGGACGTTTTGCGGTAACGCTGCTGCTCGGGTAATATTGCCCGCGCCGCGCGAATGCCCGCTTTGGGCTCACAGCGAGAGCAAGTGAAATGGCCGGTACAGATTACCAACGGAACATCCTGCGCCTGATCAGGGATGCACCTTTCAACATTGACACTGAAATCGTCATCGGTGGCCGTTCGCCTACGTTGGCGAATTCCGAATTCCTCACGAACAAAGAGCAGGGCGACTGGGCCGAGCAGATAGTGTTCAACGCCATCAACCGGCATTCTGACGCCTACCGGGCGATTCGCTACGGCAGGGACGACGCCCTTTCTGCCGGCGACCCGGGATTTGCCGATTTTTTCGCTGCCTACCGGGAGGAATTGAACGACATAGGCAAGAAGCCCGATATTCTTATCTATCGACGGTCTGATTTACCCGCCGGAGGCGATTACGATCTAGATGACGCCGAATTTGTCGGCAAAGCAATAGCCGCAATCGAAGTTCGTTCCAGCAGTTTCTTGTCCCAAAGATATTCGGCGTTTATGGAAACGCGCAATCGCAACGCCGCGAATGAGTGCGCCCGGTTGCGACAATTGCTCCTCGCGCCACCGTATGGGGAACTGCTTTCCGAAAGAAATCCGCAAATCCACCAACTGATAAACCATGCTACGGCGGACACTTTCCGCGAGCTGGACTTCAGGCGCCCTACCTGGTCCACCACTGCGGAATTACGCCGGATGACCGACTGGCTCAGGTTGCTCAAAGAGCAAATCAAAATCCTGCACAAACGGGACTACCTCAGCATCACGCCAAAACTGGAAGACTTGGCGCTGGTTAACCGCTGGATTCAGCATTTTCCGGCTGATGGCAGGCTGCGCTCGGCGGCATTGTTGTCCGGTGGCACCTCCGGATGAGCCACGAAGACGAAGAGTTCCTTGATGTGGTTCTCCATGCGTCGGCACAGTTTGGCTTGTGCCGCCGACGGGTCATCCAAGAAGGGACGGCAGAGGGCCAAGAGGCGTCTTTCCAGGACCAGTTGGGCAGCGCGCCGCTGCTGCTCTGCCGGGTGGGTGAAGGCTTTGGCCTGGCAATAGAGTTGATGTATGGCATGGCGTCCACGATGGCCCCCAGGCTGAGGTGCAGCCCATGTACCGTGTCCAGGTACCATTGGATGGTGCGGCAAGGCAGCCGAGCCTCCTCCCGGAGCGCGGCAATCAGGCTGACAACGTTCACCCCCAGACGCTGCTGGCCCAGCGCCGCGCCCTCCAGTTGCGCTGTGGGAGTACAGCCCCGTTGGCGCCGGGGACAGGTGCGGGTGATGTAAACGTGCTCGGTAACCTGCACCGGCACCTGGGGCAGATCGATCACTTCCCGAGTACGCTGGGTCCAGCCGCCGGACAACTGGGTCCCGCAGTTTCCACCACATGCTCCACCCGCTGGGTGGGCGTCATGCGGGTCCGGGCGAAACCGTGGGGCCGCGGCTTGCGGGGCTGCTTGGGCTCGGCCGGTTTCCGGTCGGCTTTGGGCTTCAGCGTTTGGCTTTGGCCCGCCCTTCCGGCTGGGCGATCCGCTTCTCCAGCCGTTCGATGATGGCTTGCTGCCGGAGGATGATGTCGATCAGCACATCCCGGTCGGCGGTGGTGAGGTCGATTTCATGCTTCATGGACCCAACTTGACATAAACAGGCCAAAGGCCGCCAGCCATTTTTCAGCAATTCACCTCACCAACTCTGAACAGTTACTCGACTTGAAATCGCCTCCGACCCACGGAACGAAGGCGAGATATTTTCAGTTGAACAGGATACGAAGAACCAGCGCAAGACCACCATAAAAATTGACATCGGAGTTTGCCTTGAAATCTTGGGCAGAATCGATATGCCAGAACATCGCTCCGCTCTCAAAGAGCTGGACCGGGGCCGTCTTCTGTTCTACGTGACTTTTCAGGGAGGCGCCGGCTACCTGGACCGGAGAGTCTTTGAAGATGCTTTTGTCAACGTTGGATAACGCTCGCTATCTGGAGCAGGTCGGCATGGAGCGTCGCAAGCGCTTCGGCCAGTTTTTTACCCATCCCAATGTTGCCGACTTCATGGTGCAGTGGGTTTTGGGATCGGGCAACGAATCGCTGTATGACCCCGCCTTTGGGCTGGGAGCGTTCTTTGAGCCGGTGGCCGGCGACAATCGCGTCAGTTTCACGGCCAGCGAAGTTGACCCTGTGATTCTGGGCTTTTGGGCCGGCGCGACGGGACGCAACCACACGTTTGTCACCAACGAGGACTATATGCTCTCTTGGAGCCAACGACATGGAAACATCGTATGCAACCCACCATATATGAGGTTTCAAAAATTCCTTAACCGCGCTGCGGTGTTCGGCGCATTTGCGGAAAATCTCGGCTTGCGGCTATCCGGTTACACTAATACCGCATCAGCATTTTTGCTGAAATCGCTGTCTGAGTTGGAAAGCGGCGGACGACTGGCTTACATCATGCCCTTGGAGTTCTTGAATACGGGCTACGGAAAGCTGGTCAAAGCGAAACTGATAGAGGGCGGTCATTTGGCAGCTATTATCAGCCTTGATTGCGAAAAAGACGTGTTTCCTGACGTTATCACGTCGGTAGGCATCATATTGTACGATGCCGGCGCTAACTACGAAACCGTTGACTTTCACGCGGTATCCGCTATTGACGCTCTGCCTGGCGTTCTTACATCGTCTCCGGTTGCTCGGATTCCACGATCCGACCTCAACCCAAACGCCAAGTGGCTGCATTTTTTTGCGCCGAATGATTGTTTCGTTAATCCTGATGATGTAGTTACGTTGGATTACTATGGGCATTTCAGCAGGGGAATCGCCACCGGCGCCAATGACTTTTTCGCTCTCCGACCATCCGAAGCGCGCCAAAGAGGATTGGACGAAACCGAGTGCATTCCCTGCATAACCCGCAGTTCTCAGGTACGCAGTCCCGTTTTCACTGCTACCGACTACGACCGTCTGCTTCGTAAGGATGCTCCCGTCCTGCTATTTTCGGCGTCCGTCGCTCACTCGCCGCAGGCAGAGCAATATATCCGTTTTGGGGAAGCTCGCGGTTACCATAAACGGTTTATAACCCGAAACCGGAAGCCGTGGTACAAAACGGAAACCAGAATCCCGGCTCCGTTGCTGATGGGCGTTTTCGCCAGAGGCGATTACAAGATTATCCGCAACCGGACCAATGCGGTTAGCCTGAGCTGCTTCCACGGGTTCCGACCCAATCTATACGGGCAGCAATACATTGATCACCTGTTTCTATATTTCGCTTCCCAATCCGGGCGCGAAATCGTATCCCGGTCAATTCGGAAATACGGCAACGCTTTGGGCAAGTTCGAGCCCAACGACGTGAATGAGGTGTACGTTCCCAACACCACGGTGCTCGATGGGCTAACCGACCGAACAATTCGCGAAGCGCTGTCATATGTTGAAAATACTGGACACACCCCTGAATTTATTGACACATTCTTTGCACGACTAACTGGCTGAACGGTTATCATAGCGGTTGTTTCGCCGGCACCCCCACCCTCCGGGGATAGCGGCCCGGCGTGCGGCGTACCTTCTCCACGCGCACCAGCCAGCGGTTTGGCGGCAGCGGCGGCGACAGTTCGTTCACTGAGTGCATCCCGACTGTCTTGCCGCCCAACTCGGCCAGGGCGTTAGCCGACGCCTCAGCTTCCGCCGGCCCATCCCGACCCTTCCATGCCAACAGGCAACCGTGCCCTTTGCACAGGGGCAAAGCGTACTCTATCAGCACCGGCATCGCGGCGACCCCTCGCGTCAAGGCTACGTCAAACTGGCCGCGATAGCCCTCCGTGCGCGCCAATTCTTCGGCTCGCGTCGTCAACACTTCAACCTCGGCAAGTCCCAATTCCTCAACCAAATCCCGCAGAAACGCCGTCTTTTTGCCCACCGACTCCACCAGGGTCAGCCGGATGCCGGGGAAAGCGATTTTGAGAGGCACTCCGGGAAAACCCGCCCCGGCGCCGAGGTCAACCACCCGCAATCCATCGGGCCAATCGGCTATTGCCAGCGTCGCCGTCAGCGAATCCAGATGGTGGCGGACCTGGACTTCAGCCGAGTCGGTGACCGACGTGAGGTTCGCGCGTTGGTTTCCCTCCGCCAACAGCCGGGTGTACTCGGCGAACTGAGCCAACTGCTCGGAAGATAAATGTATGCCCAGCCGCCCTGCCTGCTCCGACAGGATTTCCATTCCCAGGGCAGCAGGCGTGGTCATCGGCTCAGGAACCGAGCGAACACATCCCGGCCGGCGAACTGGGCCCGCTCTCCCAACTCCTCTTCAATGCGGAGGAGCCGGTTGTACTTGGCCAGACGCTCGGAGCGAGTGATAGAGCCGATCTTGATTTGGCCGGCGCCGGTGGCTACCGCAAGGTCGGCGATGGTGGTGTCCTCGGTTTCGCCGGATCGGGCGGAGATAACCGGCAAGTAGCCCCGCTCCTGCGCCAGCCGCACGGTTTCCAGCGTCTCGGTTAGCGTGCCAATCTGGTTGGGTTTCACCAGCACCCCGTTGGCGATGCCCAGGTCGGCGCCCCGGGTCAGTCGTTGAGGGTTGGTGGTGAACAGGTCATCGCCGATGAGTTGGGTTGATCCTCCCAGCTTACCCGTCAGGTATTCCCAGCCGTCCCAATCATCTTCAGAAAGACCGTCCTCAATGGATATGATGGGGTAGGTCATGCTCCAGTGGGCCAACAGGTCAGTCAGTTCAACGGAGGTGAACGCACGACGTTCGGCTCGCAGCGCGTAATGCCCATCGCCCGCGGCAAACTCGGTGGCGGCCACGTCGATGCCGATGGCGATGTCCCCGTCCCGGGCGCAGCGGTAGCCCGCCAGCCGGGTCGCATCGTAGAGCAACCCCAAGGCATCCTCGTGGCAGGGCAGCGGTGGACCATATCCGCCCTCGTCGGCTACGCCATAGGCGTAGGGGCCGCTTTGCGACAGGACGCGCCCCACCGCCCGGTACACCGCAACCACCATCTGCAACGCCTCCCGGTAGGTGTCCGCGCCGACGGGGATGGCCAGGAAGTCCTGCATATCCAGCCCGCCAGCCGCGTGCCGGCCGCCGCTGATTATGTTGACCATCGGCATTGGCAGGGTAACCGCGTCCGGCCCACCGAGGTAACGATACAGCGGCTGCTCGAGCGCAGCTGCGGAGGCGTGAGCGGCGGCCAGAGACACGCCGAGGATGGCGTTGGCTCCCAGGTTCGCTTTGTTGGCAGTCCCGTCCAGATCCCGCAGGCGGGCGTCCAGGGCGGACTGGTCAGCGGCGTTGGCCAGGCCAACGATGGCGGGTCCGATGACATCGTTGACCGACGCCACCGCCCGCAAGACGCCCTTGCCTTCATAGCGCATCGGGTCGCCGTCCCGCAGTTCTACGGCCTCATGACGCCCCGTTGATGCTCCCGATGGCACGATGGCACGCCCGAGAGCGCCGCCATCCAGCCGCACGTCCACCTCCACGGTGGGGTTGCCACGGGAGTCCAGCACTTCGCGGGCGCGGACAGCAGCTATAGGGATGCGGTTTGGCATGGAATTTGCTTCCTACCCGCGGGCGGGCGCAGGCACAGTGAACACGGTTCGCCCGTCGGCATCGTGGGTGTGGTTCGCCAACGCGGCCAGCATTTGATTACTCTGCTGGACTTCGACCCGCAAAGCGTCGACGGCTTCCGCCAGTTTCTCAAACCCGGCGACCATATCCGCCCGCAGTTGTTGGTTGTCCTGCCGGGCTTCGGCGCGCGCTTCCCTGATTTCTTCCCGCAGTTGCTGGTTGTCCTGCCGGGTTTCGGCCCGCAGCTGCTGGATGTCTTGCTTGATTTCTTCCCGCAGCTGCTGGTTGTCCTGACGGGCCTCGGCCCGCGCCTCCCGGATTTCTTCCCGCAGCTGCTGGTTGTCCTGACGGGCCTCGGCCCGCGCCTCCTTAACTTCGTTCCGTACCACTTCGACTGCCGTATCCAGGTTTTCAACTTGGGCGGTGTTCCTGCCCAACGCATAGCTGCCCCGGACCAGCAGCACGATGATGGTGACTCCGATGCCAATGGCGGCAATCCCGACACCGACGACGGCGGCAACAGTTGCAACGTCCATAAGCGTTTCCCCTTGAGTGGCGACCACCCCCTTACGATGACAACTCCGCTAGCCGTGTCCTTCCGACTTGATGTCGTTGAAGGTCACGCGGAGCATCGGCGCGTCGGTTTCGTTCTTCCACTGGTGATGCTCCCCGGGGGGCACCAGCACCGCGTCGCCGGCGGTTACGGTGTACTCTGTGCCGGACACCACCAGCGTGCCGGCGCCTTCCAGGACGAAGACCGTGTGCTCCCATTCGTGGTTATGGCCGCCGGTTTCGGGGTGGCTCACCGCGCCGGGTTGCATGGCCCCGTTGTAGAGCATCAGGTAGTTGGGGCAACCGTCGCGCCCGCCCAGCATGGTGTGGCCCGTCTCGGCGTTCAGGTCCGCGTGGTTGCGGATGACCGGGGGAGTGCCGGCGCTAGGCTCGGATCCGCCGGGGCGGGCGTTGCCGCTGGCCGCCGAGATGGGGTTGATCTCGATGCGTCGGATATCGCTGTCGCCACCGTTGCGGGTCACGTGATCCACCATTGGAGGAATGAACATGGCGTCGCCGGCCTTGACTGGATAATCCTTGCCGTCGGCCACCAGGGTGCCGCTGCCCTCGATGATATAGACCTCGTGCTCCCACTCGTGGATGTGGTGCGCGCTGGTGCCGCCCGGTTCAATGACCGAATAGGCCAGCGTGACCAACGGCGGGTTGTCGTCGGCGCTGATGAGCCGTGCCGGCGCGCCGGCCGGGTAGTCCTTGATGTTGTGGATGATGGGTTCCATTGGGCGTTTCTCCTTTGATGGATGGAAGTTGCTTGGCCTGGGTTCTGCGGCGATTATACGGCGCGGCGGCGGAAGGATAAAGCGTCACACTTGATGGATGGAAGTTGCTTGGCCTGGGTTCTGCGGCGATTATACGGCGCGGCCGCGGAAGGATAAAGCGTCACACTCTCGCGACAGGGCGGGCCGGCGCAGAACCAGTCCGCGGCGTTTTTGCAAATGCCGCAAGGTTCATGTAGCCTCGCCGTGGATTGACAGTAATTTGATAATACCGCGAGCACAGTTGCTCCTACCACCGACCTGATAATAGGTCTTTGGGAACGTTGGCGTCTCGCGAGACAGACGACGCTCCCCCGATTTTGCTTTGGTATTGGCGGCCGGCCCGCATCCCGCCGCCAACACGAAAGGGCGCGCTTTGCGGCTAATATCTAAGCTGATGACGCCGGGGTTGAACTGGTGGAGGGAATGGGATGATGAAAACTTTCATGCCTGTCTTGACGCTCTGTCTGGTCGTACTGTCTGGTCGTACTGTTGGCCATCGCCGGCGGTAGCGTCGCGCCGGCGGCGGCTCATAGCGATCCCACAGCCATGGCCAAACCCGACGCAGTCGCGAGAGATAACTCAGGAGAGGCGATTGTTACCTGGCAGGCCAATGACCAAGCAAACTTTTACCGCATCGGCTGGGTGGCCGCTGAAGACTATGAGGCAGCAACGGCTGCCGGCCGGGATTGGCGTGAAGCTTTTGCTTCCGTCGTCGTGGCCAATGATGGCCAGACTCCTCACACCGTTACCCGCTTGACTCCGGCCGCCAATTACTGGTTTATCGTCGGGAGCAGCGGCCAGCGCTACGAAGAACCCCAATGGTCTCCATGGTCCGACCTGCTGACGTTGACCGGGCGGCCTGCGCCGGTGACCGGGACGCGCTGGTGGCGTTGTACAACGCCACCGACGGCGCCTATTGGAGGAACCGCGTCAACTGGCTCACCGAGACGGCTCCCATAGGCAACTGGTTCGGCGTATCCACCGACGGCGACGGCTGCGTGGTGGTTCTTTACCTGGGCAACAATGGCCTGAGCGGCCAGTTGCCGCCTGAGCTGGGCAACCTGGACACTTTGGACCTTGACGGAAACCGCCTCACCGGGAGATACCCGTCGAACTGGGCAACATTAGCAATCTGACCGTGCTGTCCTCGATCACAACAAATTGAGTGGGGAGATACCGCCCCAGCTGGGTCGCCTCAGCAACCTCACCGATCTCGAGTTGTGGCACAACGAACTTACCGGCGAGATACCAGACGCGATAATTGGCCTCACCAGCCTCACAACCCTTGACCGGGACGACAACAAACTGACCGGAACAATTCCGGCTGCACTGGGCGGCCGTGCCAATCTCGGCGCGCTATGGCTCAGCGACAACAGTTTCAGCGAGGAAATACCGCCCGAGTTGGGTAATCTTTCCAACATGAGGGGTCTGCTGCTCCATGGCAACAATCTGACCGGCCCGATACCGCGTGAGTTGGGCGATCTGGCGAATTTGGAGGAACTGCACCTGGATAACAACCAGCTGAGCGGAACGATACCGTCCGAACTCGGCAACCTGACCAAACTCGAGCAACTGCACCTGGATACCAACCAACTGACCGGGGAGATACCGCCAGCATGCAAGACGTGGATCAAAATGACCTGGACGAACTGGGTCTGGACGTTTGCGAGCCGGCCGCGACTGCATCGAATCCAACCGTTGACGCTGCTGCTCCGCCTCTCCCCGGTGGTTCGCCAGGCTTGGTTGATTACCACAATAAAACGATTATCAATTTAGAGTCAGACGGCAATTAGGTTGACACAGTGCGGAGACCAAATTAAAATAACCGCAATTCGTCGGTCAGCCGGAGGCATTTTTGCCATCCCCGGCGTAAACGGCATCAAACAGCAGTAAGGAGGCACAGGATGTCATATAAGGATGACCTGGCATTGATGGCCCACTTGATGCGGCGCGCCGGTTTTGGCGCCAACCGTGCAGAGTTGGAGCGTTGTGTTGCTCAGGGTTATGAAGCCACTGTGGAAGAACTGATCGATCCGCCCACGGACCGCGAGGGCGGCAAGATGGCGCTGTTGCTGCGGTACCACCCCAGCTTCCTGCTCCCCGGCGGCGTTCCCTTCTCCGGTCAGGCCAACTGGATGTACAACATGGTATCCAGTGACCGGCCCCTGGAAGAGAAGATGACCCTCTTCTGGCACCACGTTTTCGCCACCGGCAACTCCAAGGTCGACAACTGCGACCAGTTGCTCGAGCAGATCGATATGCTCCGGGAACACGGAATGGGCAACTATCGGGACATTCTCATCGAGCTGTCCAAGAACCCGGCCATGATCTTCTGGCTGGACAACAACGAAAACCACCGCGACGCCGTGAACGAGAACTGGGGCCGCGAGCTGCTGGAACTCTTCTCCATGGGCGTTGCCAACTACACCGAGGTTGACGTCCGCGAGTGTTCGCGCGCCTTCACCGGCTGGACCATCCAGGCCAAGCTGCCCCGGGCTCCCTACGGGCGCTATCCTTGGAAGTTCTCCTACAACGAAGCGGACCACGACTTCAGCGAAAAGACCTTCCTGGGCCGCACCGGCAACTTCGACGGCGAGGATATCATCGACATCATCCTCGAAGAGCCGGCAACTTCCCGCTTCATCTGCCGCCACCTCTACAACTTCTTCGTCGCCGACGAGCCGCAGGTCCCCGCCTGGACCATCGAACCGGCCCGTGACGAGAATGCCCTGGACGAGATGGTCCAAGTGTTTGAGGACTCCGGCTTTGACATGAAGACCGTCCTGCGCCACATGCTCAACTCCCAGTGGTTCAAGGACGCCCGGTTCCAGAAGATTAAGAGTCCCGCCGAAGTCGTCGCTGGCACCCTCCGCATGGTGGGCCTCTTTGAGAACCCTGACCCCGGCGTTCTCAATATCGGCAAGGAACCCACCTACATGGGCCAGTCCATCCTGGACCCGCCCTCGGTGGAAGGCTGGCACACCGGCTTGGAGTGGATTAACTCCGGCGCGCTCCTGGCTCGCATCAACTTCGTGGCCGACCGGGTATCCGATCCCGACCTGCCCGGAATGCGCGACATCATTGACCGGATGCGAGACGAGGGTGTCGAGACCGCTGACCATATGCTGGACGCCTGCACCGAGTACATGGGCTTCGTCGAGCTGAGCGAAGAGACTCGCGGCCAGCTGGCTGAGCACCTCCGGGCCGGCGGCGACGTCAACTGGGGCGACCGCTTGACCGCCGCCACGCGCATCGGTGAGACCATGGCTCTGATCAGCGCCACCACCGAGTACCAGTTCGGCTAATTCGGGACAATGAGGGACGGGCCGGCCGATGGCGGACCCGTCCCCGAACCCGCACTGGTTGAACCACCGTTTTCACGAAACTTCTTCAAGGAGCAACGCAATGACCTCCACCAAGAAAGATCCGGTCATCGTGGTCCTGCAGCTCACCGGCGGCAACGACTATTTCAACACGGTGATCCCCTACAACGACCCGTTGTACTACGACAACCGGCCGAGCATCCACTACAATCGGGAAGACATCATCCCCGTCACCGACGAGTTGGGCTTCACCCCCACCATGGGCCCCATGAAGGAGATCTTCGACGCGGGCAGGCTTGCCGTCATTCACGGCATCGGTTACGCCGACAGCCCCCGCTCGCACTTCCGCAGCATGGACATCTGGCACACCTGTGAGCCGGACAAGGTTGGCACCGAGGGCTGGGCCGGCCGCGTCGCCCGCGAGATGGATCCCGACAAAGAGAACGTGCTGACGGCCATCAACTTCGGCCACGGCCTGCCCCGCGCACTGGCCGTCCCCGGCGTGCCCGTCGCCGCAATCGCCGACTTGAGCACCTACGGCCTGCTCACCGGCATCAGCGACGTTGACCAGCGCTCCAAGGCTCTGGACCTGTTCTCCAAGATGTATTCCCCCACCGTGGGCGGCAGCTTCGTCAACGACTACCTGCGCTCCACCGGCACCGACGCTATGGTCGGCGCCGACATCGTGAAGGTTGCGCCAGAGCAGTACTCCAGCAACGTGGAATATCCCAACAGCCCCATCGCCATGCACCTGCGCGACATCGCCCAGGTTTACATGGCCGACCTGGGCACCAAGATTTTCTACACCCAGCACGGCAGCTTCGACACTCACGCCGGTGAGGCCGCGGCCCACCCGATGCTGTGGAAGGAAATCTCCGAGGGCGTCAGCGCTTTCTTCCAGGACATGAAGGAGCACAATACCGGCGAGAACATCGTCATGTACCTGTTCACCGAGTTCGGCCGCCGCGTCCGCGATAACGGTTCCGGCACCGACCACGGCGCAGCCGGCGCCGCTTTCGTCATCGGCGATCCCGTCAAGGGCGGCTTCTACGGCGAGTACCCGTCCCGCAAGAACGAGGACTTGGAACAGGGCGACCTGGTTCCCAACTACGACTTCCGCGGCGCGTACACCAGCATCGTTGAGGACTGGCTCGGCATGGACGCCAACCCCATCGTCAACGGCAACTTCCCCAAGATGGACTTCATCAAGAAGTAAGCCCACAACCCAGCAATCACGGCGGCGGCGCAGCGTCACCGCGGCGTCGCCGCCCGACCAACGCAGAGCAAGTGGAGGAATAACTATGCCTCAGAATACCGTAGCAAGCGGTCGGGCATGGCTGTACGTCAAGAACGTCGGCCGCCAGGGGCAGGTGGGCATGGGCTTCAGCCAGCCTGTCGGCGTGGCTACCCTCGATGACGGGACGATGTACGTCGCCAACCGTGGCGGCGAGCAGAACCCCAGCGCCCGCATCACCAAGTGCACCATCGGCAACACCGACGGCAAAGGCGGCGAGGAGTTCCTGGGAGAATTCGGCCGCGAAGGCATCGCCTACCAGGCCAGTTCCAGGGGTCTGTTTGAGTGGATTACCGGAATCGCTATTGATGCCGCCGGTAATGTGTATGCTTCCGACGAGTGGAAGAACATGATCGCCGTGTTCGACGCCGACGGGAACGTGCAGAAGGAGTGGGGCGAGGCCGGCGAAGGCGAGGGCCAGCTCAGCGGCGCCGCCGGACTGGCTTTCGATGCCGATGGCAACCTCTGGGTGGTTTCGGCCAAGAGCAGCCGCGTTCAGAAGTTCACCAAGGACGGCGAGTACCTGGGCGGTTTCGGCGCCAAGGGCGACGGTCCTGAGGACCTGGAAATGCCCTCCGGCATCGGCATCGACAATGCCGGCGATCTCTACATCGCCGACTGGGGCAACCACCGGGTGCAGAAGTACACCGCTGGCGGCACCCATCTGCGCACCTTTGGCAGCCGCGGCAGCCGCTCCGGCGAGCTGAACCATCCGCTGGACGTTGACATCGACAACGAAGGCGACGTGTACGTGGCTGACTGGCTGAACGAGCGCGTCGTGATCTACGATGCGGACGCGCGGCCGCTGGCCTACCTGGAAGGGGACGCCACCGAGGTTTCGGAATGGGGCGACCTGTCTCTCAACGCCAACCCCGACATGGTGAAAGCTCGCCGCCGGGTCCCCGACTTGGAGCAGCAGCAGCGCACCTTCCGGATGCCCATGGGCGTTACCTTCGACCGGGCCAACAACCGGCTGCTGGTATGCGACACCCTGCGATCGCGCCTTCAGGTTTACGAGAAGGACGATTCCTACCTGGACCCGCAGTTCAACTTGTAGAATCGCAGGTACACCGAGAGGTTGCGCCCAGCCTCTCACGCAAGAACCGGCGCTGGCGGTTAGTCAGCGCCGGTTCTTCTTTTGGGTCCGCGTGCCTTCGCGGGCGCGGGAACGAACCCCCGCGCCACCGGCACGCCTCACAGTTCGTGGGTATGGCTGTCGTTGCCGCCGCCCCGGTTGGTGGCCTCCGGCGGTAGTGTGATGATGGCCCGCCGGTGCGTTCCCACCCCGATAGTGCGGTCGCCATCAAGGGCCTCCACTTTGAAGTAGAGCCACCGGCCGTCGACTCGTTCCAGTTCGGCGACGGCGACAACAGTAGCGCCGATGTCCGCGCCGGCAACATGGCGTATGTTGACCTCAAATCCCACCGTGGATTGCTCGGCCGGAAGGCGGCCCAGAACAGCCCGCTGCGAAGCTTGCTCCATCGCCCGGATCATCGACGGCGTGCTGAGTTTGGCCACGTGCGGGGCCACGTTGTGTTCGCACACCAGCACCTCGCGCCGTCCAATCAGACCCGGAACCAGTTCCATATCCGCACTGCTGCTCTGTTCGCTCATCGTTGCTCCTGCTCTCAAATCCCGTATCCGATTCATTGACCTTTCGTATGCTATCATAATGCCACTCGCGGCCCCGCAACTCATCGTCGCGGTTTCACCGGAACGATTGCGAAAGCCGCATCGAAAGCGGTGGATTGTCAGTTCGCAATTGATCAGCCGCGTCGTCAAATGAACCCATCCCGCCGGAATACCAACCATGTCTGACAAACGGGATTTCCTCTCCATAACCGATATCTCGCCTGATGAAACGCGGCGGCTGATTGCCCGAGCTCAGGAACTCAAAGCCGCTACGCCGGGCAGCGTTCAGCCCCTCGCCGGCAAGCGCGTCGCTTTGCTGTTTGAAAAGCCGTCCCTACGCACCCGCGTCAGCTTCCAGATCGGTATCGCCGAACTGGGTGGGTTCAGCTTGTATATGGGTCAGGACGAGGTTGGATTGGGTCGCCGCGAGCCCGTATCCGACGTGGCCCGCGTTCTCAGCGGCTACGTGGACTGCATCGTGGCGCGCGTCAATTCCCACGACTCGCTCGTTGGCCTGGCCCGGTACGGAGACGTTCCGGTGATAAATGCGCTATCAGACGTGGAACACCCCTGCCAGACCATGGCCGACCTGTTGACCATAGCGGAAACCCACGGCGGCACCGACGGCCTGAACCTGGCCTATATAGGCGATGGGAACAACGTGGCCCGCAGCCTGTGTCTTGGTTCTCCGGCAGTCGGCATGAACTTCTCCATCGCCGCGCCCCACGGCTATCAATTGGAAGAGCAGGTTTTCGCCGACGCCAGCGACCGCGGTACCTGCGCTGGCGGTGGCCCCCGTCCCACGGTGCACCCGCTGGTACGTCCCTCCGACGCGGTGATCGACGCCAACGTGGTGTACACCGACGTCTGGACCAGCATGGGCGACGAAGCCGAAACGGAGCAGCGACTCAGCGCTTTCCAGGGTTACACGGTGGACAGCGCCCTAATGAACCAGGCCGCGCCCGGCGCCTGCTTCATGCACGATATGCCGGCGCACTATGGCGAAGAGGTGCCACCCGGTATGCTGGAGCACCCGCAGTCGGTGGCTTACCAACAGGCTCACAACCGCTTGCACGCTCAGAAGGCAGTCCTGGAATTCCTTCTCGGTTAAGGGGAGAATTTGCGCTGAACCGCCAGAGGCATCGTGAGGAATCGCCGATATGGTTGCACGCATCAGAGAACTATGCGGTGAAGCCATGGCCAACTGGTTTGTGCCGGTCGTGTTCGCATTATCCACTGCATTGGCCATGTGGGCCGTCTGGTACTTCACCAATGTACCGTGCATAATGTCCCGAGCCGAATCCGGCCTATGCAACCCGAGCACTGTAGCCAACTTCATCAATATTGATATATTGGCCAAAGCCGGCGGTGGTGGACTGGCGGTCGGCGCACTTAAAGGGAGCTACGATAGGTATATGCTAAACAGAGAGCGAGAAGCACGCCGCCAGGCCGAAGAACAGCTGGCGGAGGCACGCACGCAGGCCGATGCGGTACGGCAGCAGGCCGATGCGGTACGGCAGCATGCTGATGCGGTACGGCAGCATGCTGATGCGGTACGGCAGCATGCTGATGAAGCGGTGGCGGAAGAACGCCGGAAAGCGGATGCTGCCTACAGCATGGTTACCGAACTTATCGCCGAATTTCGCGAGGAACGCCGCCAGAATGAGGAAGACCGCCGCCAAAACACGGTTACCCAACAGGCGATGTTGGAAACCATGCGCCAATTGCTCCAACCGCGATACAACGGTGGGCGACCCTCGACAGACGACGCCGAAACCTCTACTCACGAGTGAATTGTATGACCACAGACGACCAAGACCTTTCCCCCGTTGAGCCGGCAGCCGCAACCGTCAACGAGTCGGGCCACCGCAGTCCCGTAGTCCCTTCGGATCCGATGGTCGCAATCATCGGCCGGCCTAACGTTGGCAAGTCGTCCCTGTTCAACCGCGTCCTGTCCCGCCGCCACGCCATTGTGTCCGAAGTGGCGGGCACCACCCGCGACCGCCTCATCGCCCGCGCTACCTGGAAAGGACGCCCCTTCCTGCTGGTGGACACCGGCGGCCTGGAGGACGACCCGGAGGGCCACATCCCCCAGCGCGTGCAGCAGCAGGCCGATATGGCCATGGGGGCCGCCGATGTCATCGTGTTCCTCACCGACGCCGTTCAGGGCGTTACCGCCACCGACGAAGCGGTGGCCCAGCGCCTGCGCCGCACGGACAAGCCGGTGTTGCTGGCCGTCAACAAGGTGGACAACGACAATCGCGAAATGGCCGCCGTGGAGTTCTACGGGTTGGGTCTGACTGATACTTCCTTCATTTCCGCCTACCACAACTACGGCATCTATGACCTGTTGGAGCGAATTGTTGAGTCGCTGCCCAGGCCCGAATTGGCCGATCTGTGGGATGATGAAAACGCCCCGATGCCGGACGGTGAGGCGGATTGGTGGGAAGATGACGCCGGGACTGGAAACGAAGACGAAGCGGATATTTCGATACCCACGGAGCTGCGCCTGGCCATCGTGGGCCGCACCAATGTCGGCAAATCCATGCTCACCAACCGCATCATCGGCGAGGAGCGGAGCATCGTCAGCCCCGTCGCCGGCACCACCCGTGACGCCCTGGATACCCTCGTGTCCTACCGCGACCATACCATCACGCTGGTGGATACCGCCGGGATGCGACGGCCCGGGCAGATCGAACGCGGCATTGAGAGGTACAGCGTGCTGCGCGCTGTCAACGCCGTCCATCGCAGCGACATCACCTTGCTCATCACCGACGCCACCGAACTCGCCACCGCCCAGGACGCCCACATCGCCGGCTTGTCCTGGGATACCAACCGTGGCCTCATCGTGGTGGTCAACAAGTGGGATCTGGTCAACCGCAATCGCTTCCGTATGGAGCGCAGCCTGCACCGGGTACAGGAACGGCTTCACTTCATGTCCTACGTGCCGGTCTGTTTTACGTCGGCGTTGACCGGTGAAGGCATCGACGACATGCTGGACGCCGCCCTGTCTTTGTGGCAGGAGCGGCAGAAACGGGTACCTTTCCGAGAGCTGCAATACCTCCTCGCCGACGCGGTGTCGTCACACTCCCCGCCGTCGCAGCGCGGCAACATCAGGAACCGCCTGCGTATCCGCCGCGTGCGCCAGGTGGGGGTGAACCCGCCAACCTTCGTTTTCTCCGTCAACGACCCCAAGCTGCTGCATTTCTCCTACCGGCGCTACCTGGAAAACCAGATCCGCGACCGGTTCGGATTCGACCGAACCCACCTCCGTCTCATTTTCCGGCCCGAACGCGCGGAGCGAACTCCGCGCTCGGGAGCCCGCGACCGCACCCGCTGACCCTGCCGTTATGATCAGTCTGCGCCGTCCATCCAACGCCGCGTGGTCGATGCTGGCCACCGTACCATTGCTGGTAGCGGCTGTAATCGTGCTGGTGCAAGTTGGCCCGCAGATTTCCCCGGTAGTGCGCTACGCCGCCGTGTGCTTGGCGGCTTATCTAATCGGTTCCCTTTCATGGGGCTACATTTTCGTGAACCTCACCATGGGCGAGGACATCCGCGATTTCGGCAGCGGCCGCACCGGGATGTCCAACATCCTCCGCACCGCCGGCGGCAAGGCAGCGGCCCTGGTGTTCGTGCTGGACGCGGGCAAGGGAGTCGTATCCGTGCTGTTGGCGCGCGCCGTGATCGGGTTGGGCGAACCCGAAGTTGCCGCCGCCCTGGTCACTTTGTGCGGGCACAATTGGCCGGTGTTCCTGCGCTTCCGCGGCGGACGGGGGATACTTCCCGGATTGGGCGGCCTGTCGGTAATGGCTCCGTGGGTGGCCGCGGCCGGCGCGGTCCTCTTCCTGGTGATTACGTTGTCAAGCCGGTACCTCTCCCTTGGCAGCATCGTAGGCACTCTAACGGTGGCAGCGGTGAGCCTGGCCCTCATGCTCCTGGCCGGACACAACCAACTGTACACGCTGTATGCCTTTGTCGGCGGCGCCGTCATCATCTGGCAGCACCGCGACAACATCCGCCGCATCGCCAACGGCACCGAGCGGCGCATTGGCCTGCCGGCGATGCGGAACCGCTAGGCACCCACGTCTCAGGGCCTTTCCAAAGTTAATCTGTCATTCCCGCTTTCGCGGGAATGACGATTTGGAGTGAAAGATTGCCCGTAGCGACTTTGGAAAGGCCTGACCCACGTCTGCGCTGCCCTTGACGGTCAGCCGGACTTTCGGGTACATTGCCGCCATATTCCCATCATCCGGCGACGAAGGAACTATTCATGGCTACCTTGCAAGACCGCTCTACCGTTGAGATGGAACAGGCGCTGGAAAACGGTTTCAGCCTGTCCTGGCTCCAGCAGATTAAAGACCAGGTTCCCGGCTCCGCCGAGGAACTTTCTTGGGACCCCACCCTGGCCGAGAACACCTCCGACCTGTTGGACGAATCCCCCAACCAGACCCAACGCACCCGTGGGGCCCTTCCCCGTGAGGGCGTTCCCCAGTTCTCCGCGTACACCTTCCGTGACAAGAAGGAAGTCTGGGGATACAACCTGACCAAGCTGTACCAGGAAGCGGTCTCCCGGCAGTGGTCTTCCGCCACCGACATCCCTTGGGAAACTCTGCGTCCTCTGCCCGATGACATTGAGGCGGCGCAGTGCCAGTTGGCCACTTTCTTTGCCCAGGTCGAATTCGTCGCCGCCGACGTTCCGGGACGCTTCATCTCCCAGATGTCCCCCGACTACCACGAAGTGCGGATGTTCCTGCTGACCCAGGTGATGGACGAATCCCGCCACATGGAAGTCTTCCGCAAGCGCGCCCTCGCCAACGGCGGCGGCCTGATGCGCATGATCGACTCGGTCAGCGACGTCACCGGCGGCAGCACCGACAACGCTCGCGAGTTCACCGAACTCTCCAGCCGCCTGCACATTGTGGGCGAGGGCAACGTGCTCACCCTCTTCCGTCTGGGGGAGCTGATGGCGTACAACGACGCTGAAAAGGCCATCTACCGCCGCGCCGCTCAGGACGAGGCTCGCCACGTAGCTTTCGGCGTGCTCCATGCCCGCTACATGAACGAATGCACCACCGAGCGCCGCGAGGAAATGCATTATTACCTGGACGAGGCCGAAGACCGCCAGGCCACCGGCAATGGCGGCGAAAACCCGGCCGCCCGCAGCGCCAATCTAACCGCCGAGTCTCTGGCCATCCTGCTGGGCGGTGGCGCCGACAAAGCCGACGAGGGCCAGAAGATCCTCGCCGCCATTCGCCAGCGCCAGGTCAAGGAATACTTCCAGCGCCTCAAGTCCTGCGGCTTCGACGACCGCATCGAAAACGGCCGCGTCAATCCCGCTCTGCTGGAAGCCTACAAGGCGGCGGCCTAGTTCCCGCTACAATCGGCATCGGAACTGCCAACGGCCCGTCGTCCCCAGGTCGGCGGGCCGCACTCTCGTTGCATGGAGCCTGAATTTACTGTTGCTTGTACAATCCGGTATGTTGCAAATTGCGGGTGTATGGTGGAAGTGATTTTCCGCACCCGGCAATTGCAGCGGAACTACGAAGACGCAATCCTTGCCGTCACGGATTGGGGCGATAGCGTTGGGAGTAGGTATATTCAGCGCATCAAACAACTCTATGCTGCCAGGGACTTTAACCATTTGTACGACATCCGAGCGTTGCGGTTGCATCCTTTACGGGGGGCACGTACAGGCGAGCTGTCGATCTACTTAACGGGGCGATGGCGCCTGATAGTGACTCGCGGCGACACGGCGGAAACCATCGTAATTCAGGAGGTGAGCAACCACTATGACGACTAGCAGCACACGCTTGTATTCCAACCTGGCAATACCACCCGGTGAAAGCCTGATCGAAGAAATAGAGTGCCGCAATATAACCGTGGCAGAGCTTGCCGCCGCGCTGGGCCTGACCGACGCCGCGCTGCTCGAGATATTCCGCGGTGAGCGGGCCGTTACGCCGGAAATTGCCGCCGGATTGGAGCAGGTATTGGATGGCATTCCAGCAGACTTCTGGATTAACCTGGAACAGGATTATCAGGAAACCCTGGCGCGCATCGCCGCAAAACAAGACCCAGCCGCCGGCTACGGCGACTGACAACGCCCACCCCGGCATTGTACCCCGCTTGTGCCGGCAACGCAGTGAGGCACTATGACTACACAGAACGATTCGCAAAATGATAGCAACGGCGCCAACCCCACCGCTCCGGTTGACGAGAGCGACCCCACCGGCCACTACCGTTCTTCCGCCGCCGGCCGCCTGCAACAAGATGTATCCGACGGCGGCGAACCCGATCCGGCCCCTGCTACCGAAACCGCCGCGGCTGCGGAACCTGAAACTCCTCAATCTCCCACCGAGCGGTTCCCCTGGATGAACGACACCCGACAGTGGGGCACCAGGGCGCCACTGACCCCGCACGGATTGACCATCGAGTCAATTGCCACGGGTTTGTATGGTGAAATACCCGAGGAGAGCCGCGAAATGACCCGGATGCCGCGGGGTTCCTTCGCCGGGCCGGGAATGCCACGCCTGGACAATTACTCCGTTAATCGCAAGGACGAGCTGTGGGCCGACAACGCCGCCACCCTCTACGAAGAGGCCATCCAGCGTCGCTGGAACGCCATGCAGGACATCCCCTGGGATGACATTCCCGACCAACCCGAAACCCTGGAACTGGCCTGGTGCCAGTTCTGCACCGAGTTGACCCATCACGCCACCGCCGAAATCGACACCATCGGCCTATGGCTCCACCGCATGAACTATGCCTACATCGAACCCAAGATGTTCCTGGCCACCCAGGAGTTCGACTCCGCCCGGCACTTCGAGGCCATGCGCCATCGCGCCTTGTGCAACGGCGGGGCGTTGGGCCTGGAATCCCCGGCGTTTATGAACCGCCGTATGGTGGAAACCCGCGCCGGCTGGCCCGAGGTGTCGGTGTCGTTGTACATCGCGCGCGGCACGCTCACCCTGCTGTTGTACCGTTTCGGCGCCCATTTCGCCACCAACGCGGTGGACCGTAATCTGTTCGGGTTGTCGCTGCAGGACAAGGCCCGCCACATGGCCTACGGCATGGCGATGCTCAGGTCAACCATCGCAGTCAAGGGCGTTGACTTCGGGGTATCCCTCCGGCGCATCCTCGGCTCCATCGAAAAGGATATGGCCAGTGAATTGAAGGACGCGGTCCTGTGGGAAGCCCTGGCCATCATCGCCGGAGGCTCCATCAGCGCGATGCCCGAAGGCATGAAAGCGGTGAACCGCCTGCGCTCCGACTACGTCCGCCAATACCTGACCCGCCTGCGCTACGTGGGCATCACCAAGCAGGAAAGCGCCCTTCACCCAAACCTGGTCGCTGCGTTGCAGTGAACGCGCAGCCCCAGGCGCTCTAAACCTGAGTATCCAAGCGCCCTGGCCGCCGTCAGTTGTCGGCAGCCAGGGTTTCTTTCCGAGCCTTCTCCTTGAAGTGCGGAATGATGTACTTGCCGAACAGACGCAGGGATTCCATCACTTCCTCATGGGTCACCGGGCCGACCTGGAACAGGGGCATGATTTCATCCACCCCCATGCGCTCGTAGTCCTCGATGTACTTGATGCAATCGTCCGGGTCGCCGATGCAGAAGCGGCCGCCGTCGTCGATCAGGGAGCGTGAGCTCACCTCGTCGGCCCGCGCCGTGTCGGTGTTCACCACTCGCTGGTAATGCCATTGGTAGTCCTCCGGCACCTTGGCCGGATCGTAGCCCTGCCAAACGTAGGAGTCGCGGATGCGCTGCTGCTCCCGGTACCAGTCAATGATCGTCTCGGCACGCTCGAACGCCTTCTGCCGGTTCTCCATGCACAGGCCCACCGTGTTGCCGGCGACACGAGGATAGACCAGTTTGGTGGCCGGTTCCGGGTTCTTGATGGCGTCCCGGTAGATCTGGATCAGGCCCTCGGCCCGGTCCAGTCCCACGCTGGTCTGCGCCAGGCAGCCTAGCCCCTGCCGTCCCACCTTCTCAGCAGTGAATTCCTGGCTCACCGCCTGCCAGATGGGCGGGTGCGGCTTCTGAACCGGCTTCGGGATGACCTCCCGGGGCGGAATGTTGTAGTGCTTGCCCTCAAATGAGAAGGTCTCCTCGGTCCACGCGCCGGGGATGATTTTCAGGTACTCCTCCACCATCTCGGACACGTCCGCCAGATCCGAGCCGTAGGGCAGCATCTGGTAGGGGTACCCGGAACGCCCGATCCCCAGGTTCACGCGCCCGCCGGAGATTACATCCAGCGTAGCCAGCCGGGAGGCGATGTTCAGCGGATGATGCAACGGCGCCAGCACCACGGCGATACCCAACCGCATATTGGTGGTGCGTTGGCTCAGGGCGGCCAATGTGATGTCAGGGGCGCTGGAGTGGGACCATTCCGAACGGAAGTGGTGTTCCACGAACCACACTGAGGTCATGCCCATCTCTTCGGCAAAAGCGACCTGTTCCATCATCTCCTGGAACTTGCGCGTTTCGCTCATGTCGTCCCAAGGCTTGGGCACCTGGATTTGGTAAAAAAGGCCGAGGTCCATGGTAGTGCGCTCCTGCTGATGCCAACTCCGAAGGCGGTTGAGCGCATTGTAGCAGATGCGGCCTCACCCACCGATTTATGGGAGGCCAGCCGCCACCACGCTGCCTTCGATCGGCCCTTTCGGGACCTATATGACTGCAAATTGTTACGTGCGATAGCAGCATGATGCCTATGCCGAAATCACCTGTAACAAGTTTGTAACATTTCCGTCATTAGTACGTAACACTGAAAATTTACACTTCACCGTTAAATTTCACGCCGGGAAAAGCATACTCGCACATCGCTGCGGTAGGCCATCCGCCCTTACAGCGGGCCGCGGCAGTGCGAAAGCATCCGGCATTGCTGACTACAGCAAAAAGTGGGGAGATGACATATGGAGTTCACCGAACTGCAGGTATTCTCATTTCTCATCTCGGCCGCACTGGTGTTTCTTATGGTGCCCGGCCTGGCCTTGTTTTACGGTGGGCTGGTGCGGCACAAAAACGTCATCGGAACGATGATGCACTCGATCACAGCCATCGGGGTGGTGAGCGTGCTGTGGGTGCTGTGGGGATACAGCCTGGCGTTCAGCACCAGCGTCGGCGGTCTGGGCTTCGTGGGCGACCTCAGCAAATTTGGCATGGTCGGCGTGGGACTCGATGAACAGGCGTTCATGGCCTTCCAGGGGATGTTCGCCATCATCACCGTCGCGCTCATCGCGGGCGGCTTCGCGGAGCGGTTCAAGTTCTCATCCTATATTGTGTTCGCCGCACTGTGGGTCACCATTGTGTACGCTCCATTGTGCCACTGGGTGTGGGGTGGCGGCTGGTTGGGCAAACTGGGCACCGTGCTGGGCATGAGCGAATCCGGGTTTGCCCTCGACTTTGCCGGCGGTACCGTGGTGCATATTGCGTCAGGTACGGCGGCGCTGGCGGCTGCTCTTATTGTGGGCCGGCGACGCGGCTTCGGCACGGTCAACCTGGCGCCCGACAATGTGCCGCTGGTGCTCCTGGGAGCCGGCCTGCTCTGGTTCGGCTGGTTCGGCTTCAACGCGGGCAGCAGCTTTGACCTTTCGACCGAGAGCGCGGCCAACGCCTTCGTGGTGACCAACGTAGCCGCCGCCACTGCCATGTCTTCGTGGTCGATCATCTCCTGGTTCATCACGCGGCGGCCATCAGCCAGTGGAGCCGCGGCCGGCGCGGTGGCCGGGCTGGTGGCGATCACGCCGGCGGCGGGATTCGTCGGCGTCATGCCGGCCATCATCATCGGCGCCGGCGCCGGCGGAGCCTGCTTCATCGCCGTGGAACTGATCCACAAGTTCCGCATCGACGACTCCCTGGACGTGTTCGGCATTCACGGCATCGGCGGAATGTGGGGCGCGCTGGCGACCGGAATCTTCGTGGGCGTCGGTTTCGGCGCGCTGGAAGCGGACGTTTCCCGTATCGAGCAGGTTCTCTACCAGATCATCGGCATCGGAGCCGCTTTCGCTTGGTCTTTCATCGTTTCCTGCGTCATTCTGCTGGCCCTGAAATACACCATCGGCCTCCGGGTTTCCGATGAAGCGGAAGAGGTCGGAATTGACCTGACGCAGCACGGGGAGGGCATGATCTGATTGGCAGAATTCCCCGTCGGCATCGCCTGACCATCAACCTTCAACTGCGCAACAAGTTTCCCTAAAGGAGGGACCCAAAATGACCCCCACGGAAGTCATTGCCTTTTGCAAAGCCAACAATATCGGCATCATCGACCTGCGTTTCACCGACTTGCCGGGCACGTTCCAGCACCTCTCCATACCCCTCAGCGAACTCAGTGAAGACAACATGGCCGAAGGCTACGGCTTCGACGGCTCCAGCATTCGCGGTTTCAAGACCATCGATGAAAGCGACATGCTGCTCATCCCTGACCCCAGCACCGCCAAGCTTGATCCCTTCTTTGAAATCCCCACCCTCCACATGATCTGCGACATTCTTGACCCGGTTACTCGCGAGTCCTATTCCCGCGACCCCCGCCACGTCGCCCACAAGGCAGAAGAGTACCTCAGGCAAAGCGGCATCGCCGACACCAGTTTCTGGGGCCCTGAGCCGGAGTTCTTCATCTTCGACTCCGCCCGGTTCGACCAGAACATCAACTCCGGTTACTATTTCATCGACTCCGACGAGGGCTTCTGGAACACCGGGTCCGCGTCGCCCATCGACGGCGGGCGCAACCTGGCCTACCGCCCGCGCAACAAGGAAGGCTACTTCCCGACTCCGCCCTTTGACACCTTCCAGGACATCCGCTCCGAGATGGTCCAAAAGATTGAGCACTTCGACATCATCGTCGAAAAGCACCACCACGAAGTGGCTACCGCCGGCCAGGCGGAAATCGACGTCCGCTACGACACCCTGACCCGGATGGCCGACACCGTAACCATCCTGAAGTACGTGGTCAAGAACGTCGCCAAGTCCCACGGCAAAGTCGCCACCTTCATGCCCAAGCCCCTGTTCGGCGACAACGGAACCGGTATGCACACCCACCAGAGCCTGTGGAGGGACGGGTCCAACCTGTTCTACGACGCGAACGGCTACGCCATGCTGTCGGCCACCTGCCGCCACTACATCGGCGGCCTGCTGCAGCACGCTCCGGCCCTGCTGGCCTTTGCCGCGCCCACCACCAACAGCTACAAGCGTCTGGTGCCGGGCTTCGAGGCTCCGGTGAACCTGGTGTATTCCGTGCGCAACCGCTCGGCCTGCATCCGCATTCCCACCTACTCGGCCAGCCCCTCGGCCCGCCGCCTGGAGTTCCGGGCGCCCGACCCGTCCTGCAACCCCTACATCGCCTTCGCCGCCATGCTGATGGCCGGCATTGACGGCGTCATCAACGAGATCGAGCCGCCGGACCCGGTGGACCAGAACCTCTACGAAATGTCCGCCGCCGACCTGGCGATGATCCGTCAGGTTCCCGGCTCTCTGGACGAAGCCTTGGCCTCCCTGGAGCGCGACAACGAGTTCCTGATGCGGGGCGGCGTTTTCACCGACGACCTCATCGAGACCTGGCTGGACTACAAGAAGAACGACGTGGACGACTTGCGCCTGCGGCCCCATCCCATCGAATTCTTCAAGTACTTCGACGCCTAGCGCCGGGTGGTACAATTGCCGCAAAATACGGCAGTCGGACGGACGTAGGGGCGAATTGTTATTCGCCCCTACGTATAACCGACGCACTACCTCGGGATCGGTTTGCTTGGGCTGCGCACTCAATTACGGAGGTTGACGGCAATGGCAAAGTACGAAGTGGTCCTGGTCAAATACCCGGACGCCGAATACCCGGATAACCTCTGGTGGACGGCAGTCTGTCCGGCAATGCGCGGCTGCGTCTCCGACGGCCAAACCCAAGAGGAAGCCCTGATGATGATTGCCGACGCGATGGCGATGTACTTGGAACCGGAACCGGGATGGGAGATTGTTCTTCTTGACGAAGAACAGGCCCGAGTCG
Organism: Dehalococcoidia bacterium; assembly: GCA_965197635.1. Lineage (GTDB taxonomy): Bacteria > Chloroflexota > Dehalococcoidia > Lucifugimonadales > UBA3495 > Bin87. The sequence continues at coordinate 1,454,279 of OZ240218.1, read as the reverse complement.
AGAAGGAGACCTCCCTCGCCGAATACCATGCAGAAGGTGGAGTCACCGAAATCCATTGGGTCGAACCGCGGTTCATGACCGAGGAGGAAATTCGCAACAACCCCCACCTTGAGCCTATTGAGTCACCGATTACCTAACGCCCCCGTACTTTCGCAACCTCAATACTGCGGAAGTGCTGTCTGCCTTTCTCCGGCTTGGTTTCCGGCCCGTAGGCAGTGGGCGGGGATCACACAACAAACTGCGCCACGATACGCTAGGATTATTTGTTTCCATTCACCGGCACCGGGGTATCCTTCCACAAGGAACGGTAACTGATATGGTTCGCAATTCTGGCGTCACCGATGAAGAGTTCCTCGCCGCACTGGGCGGCAACGTACCGCGCCGATTTAGAAACTAAAGCATCAGGAGACTTCTCGTGCTGACTGACCACCACGCCGCCGAGCGCGAGTATGTGCTCCGCAGCGCCCGCGACTTCGACGTTAAATTCGTCCGGCTCTGGTTCACTGACATCCTCGGCAACCTCAAGGGCTTCGCCATCACCGTGGACGACCTGGAGGACGCCCTGGAGTTGGGCGTCGGGTTTGACGGCGCGGCCATCGAGGGCTACACCACCGACGCCGAGAGCGATATGCGCGCCTTCCCGGACCCCACTACGTTCACGCTGCTGCCCTGGCGTCCCCGTCGCAATGCGGTGGCCCGCATCTTCTGCGACGTCCGCACCCCACGGGGCGAGCCCTTCATCGGCGACCCCCGCCAGGTGCTCAAGCGGAACCTGGAACGCCTGGCCAGCTTGGGCTACATTTACTACGTGGGGCCGGAGCTGGAGTATTTCTACCTGCGCGACGCCGAGACGCCGGAGCCGCTGGACTCCTACGGCTACTATGACCAGCTATCCAGCCATCCCGCCTCCGACCTGCGCCGGGACACCGTGCTGAACCTGGCCGAGATGGGCATTCCGGTGAAATATTCCCACCACGAGGGCGCGCCCAGCCAGCACGAAATTGACCTGCAATATACCGACGCCCTGACGATGGCCGACAACGTGATGACGGCCCGGCTGGTCATCAAGGAACTGGCCCAGCAGCAGGGCGTGTACGCATCCTTTATGCCCAAGCCTTTCACCACCTCCAACGGCAGCGGGATGCACACCCACCAGTCCCTGTTCCGGGGCAATGCCAACGCCTTTTATGATCCCGATGACGACTTGCACCTGTCGGTCATCGGCAAGCGATTTATCGCCGGCCTGCTTCGCCACGCGCCTGAAATCACGCTGGTCACCAACCAATGGGTAAATTCCTACAAGCGCCTGGTTCCCGGCTACGAAGCGCCGGTCCATGTTTCCTGGACGGTTTCCAACCGCCTGGATCTGATCCGAGTGCCATCGTACAAGACAGGCTATGAGACATCCTTGCGGGTGGAGTACCGCGCGCCCGACCCGGCCTGCAACCCTTACCTGGCGTTCAGCGTTCTGTTAGCCGCGGGATTGAAGGGCATTGAGGAAGAGTACCCGCTGCCGTCGCCCATCACCGGCGACGTGATGAGTATGTCCGCCGAAGAACGAACCGCCCGCGGCATCAGCCGGCTGCCCACCAGCATGGGAGACGCCATCGCTCTTGCCGAGGACAGCGAACTACTGCGTAAAACCCTCGGCGATTTTGTGTACGAGACCCTGATTCGCAACAAAAAACAGGAATGGGAGCAATATCGCTCCACCGTGACCGACTACGAAATTGCGCGATACCTGCCGCTGTTGTAGAAGCGGTTTTGTGATATAGTCCGCGCACGCCAGAGGAGGCAAGGACGATGACGCACATACCGGATTCGGCGCTGCCCCTGATTCCGCCGGGCAGGCGGAGTGAGATGGAACAGATTTATCGCCGTGCTGAGCGGCGAGCCAAAGAGCGCGAAGCGCTCAAAGACCAACTTGAAGAACTCGGCGTGAACGTCCACGCGCCCGATGTAGCGTGGTCTTGACGCCGAAATAAGGTGGTTCACGATTAAGGCCATCTTATTGGATTTGCACGATAATCTGATCGATACGCTGTGCAGCGATTGCTACCCTGCGCTGGAAAGGCTGGAGCTATACCGTCAGGCGACGCTGCTTAAGGACCAAGTTGAAGCGCCGCTGCGTCGGGGCGATTACTGGAGTGCTCTGGCCGGGTTCCGCCAATTCATTGCCGACCGGAACGTGTACCGTACTCACGTGCTCCTGTTCGGAGCGGCCAGCTACGAAAAGATGTTGACCATCCTGGCCGCCAATGGCGCAACCTACGGCGTGCCGGAATGACGTTGAGGTAGTCCATGCAATTTTCCGGGAAATTGGTCATCATCGCGGCGCTCGCCGTGACGGTGCTGCTGGTCAGCAACATCATCGCCATCAAGCCGGTTTCTCTGTTTCAGTTGCCGTTCAACTTCATCGGCAGCGACCTGTTTGTGGTGTCGGCTGCCATTGTCTGTTTCCCCATCGGCTACATCATCAGCGACATACTTACCGAGGTGTACGGTTTCCGGGTTGCTCGCGGCGTGATCTGGTTGGGTTTCATCTGCAATCTGCTGATGGTGTTGTTGTTTTGGGTAGGGGGCCTCATCCCCGGCGCGGCGTTCTGGGAAGACGAAACCTCCTACAAAACCATCCTGGGCGCCACCGGATGGATAATGCTCGGCTCCTTTGTCGCCTACATCGCCGGTGAATTCACCAACGCCACGGTGATGGTGCTTTTGAAAAACCGGACCCAGGGCCGGTTCCTGTGGTTGCGGACCATTTCATCTACCGTCGTTGGACAGGGCATAGACTCAATACTGTTTTTCACCATCGCTTTCGGCATTTCAGGGCTGTGGGTCGGCGAAGACGGCTCCTGGGCGCCGGTGTTCAACGCGGCGGTTTGCGCCTGGATCGCAAAGTCGGTGTACGAAATCATCGCCACGCCGCTGACCTACCTGGTGGTCGGCTGGCTCAAGCGCACCGAGAACATGGACGCCTACGACGCCCCGCGTTCGCTGAACCCCTTCGGCGTGTTCGGCGGCGGACCGGACGCCAACGCCGCCGGCCGGGCGTAAAGCCCAGGGGGCCGACGCCTATGGAAGAACCGGAGTTTCACGGCCCCCACGAGCATCATCGCCACCGTGATGAGCGGCCCAATCTACGGTCGACAATCGCCAACTTGCGCGGCGCCGGGCTCCCATGGATGCAGGTTCTGGCACAGGTTGCGTCGAACTTCGGAGTGAAGGTAGCCACCCGACGCAATTGCTGCGGCAACTACGGCCAGCCCGGCTGTTGACGGCGCTAGACTGCGCCGGCGTGTCCGGCTGGAACCCGCCACCAGAGACGCCAACGGGGCCCTTCCCATGATGTGTTAGGATTGGGTTAGTTCATTAGGGCCAATCGGGAGGAGCGAGTTTCATGCAATCTGAACAGCGCAGGGTAACCGGCGACGGCCTGCATTACCTGGCCATTTTCCCCGACGACTACGACGCCGATGCCGACTACCCACTGGTGGTAATGCTGCACGGGTTCGGCGCTAATATGCAGGACCTGGCCGGTCTGGCGCCGTCAATCAACCGAAAGGGCTACGTGTACGTTTGTCCCAACGCTCCCATACCCTTCGAACTGGCGCCCGGCATGGTCGGCTATGGTTGGCACCCGCCCCGTGGACAGGCGACCGAAGAGCATTTCACTCAAGCCGAGGACCTGTTGGACGATTTTTTCACGGAAGTGCTGAGCGAATTCCGGGCCGAAGGCGGCAAGGCCGTTCTCCTGGGCTTTTCCCAAGGGGGCGGCATGACCTACCGCATGGGATTGCAACGACCGGACCGGTTTGCGGCGCTGGTCGCGCTGAGCGCATCACTGCCCGACCCGGAGTTGCTCCGACCGCGCCTGCCCGACCATCGCAAACAGCCTGTATTCGTCGCCCACGGCCTCTACGATCAGATGGTGTCCATGGACAGCGCCCGGCGCACGCGGGAGTTTCTCGATGCGGAAAACTATAACCTGTCCTACAACGAGTACAACATGGGCCACGAAATCCCAGTGGAAGTGCTGCGGGACATGGTGCCCTGGATGGAAGCGCTGCTGCCGCCCTTGGTGGAGGAAACCGATCGTATCTACTAATGGGATGGGAACATTTGCATGGATGTACAGGATGAACGGGATAATTTGATGCTGCATTCGGAATTGACGCGAACAATTATCGGATGCGCGTTTGATGTGCTCAACGAGTTGGGGCCTGGGTTTTTGGAATCCGTATATGAAAAGGCTATAGCAATTGCGCTTTCGGAAGCAGGCATTCCAGTTCAGGCCCAAGCGCCCATCAAGGTGATGTTCCGAGGCAAGCCGGTGGGCGATTTTTACGCGGATTTGCTGGTAGACGAGAAGGTAATTGTAGAGCTCAAAGCCGTGCCATCTGCGTTAACCCCACTGCACGAAGCCCAATTAATCAATTACCTCAACGCCACCGGCATCGCGGTAGGATTGCTCCTCAACTTCGGTAATCCGAAGCTATCTTATAGGCGTCTGACCAGGCGCAAAGACTTACATCCCGCCGCCCTTGACCGCCTCTAAATCATTAAATGATCCCATTTATCCTGTACATCCATGCAAAACTGTGACCTTGGCTTAATCCTGTGGAGGTATTGAGATGATGAAAGCCACAACCAAGTTGCGACAAATGCTGGCGTCCGATCAGATGGTCGTCGCTCCGTTTGTCCTCAACGCTCTCCATGCCCGCATCGCCGAAGATGTTGGACACCAGGCGGTGTATATGACCGGCGCCGGCACTGCCGCCGAGCGCGGGTTCCCCGACGTTGGCCTGCTCACCATGACCGAAATGGTCGCCAACGCCAAGTACATCGCCGACGCCGTGAGCATACCGGTCATCTGCGACGCCGATACCGGCTACGGCAACCCGTTGAACGTCCGGCGCACCGTTCGCGAGTATGAAGCCGCCGGCGTCGCCGCAATCCACCTGGAGGACCAGGTCTTTCCCAAGAAGTGCGGCTTCTTCGCTGGCAAGCAGGTGGTTCCCGTTGAGGAACACGTCCAGAAAATCCACGCGGCCCTGGACGCGCGCACCGATCCCGATTTCGTCATTATCGCCCGCTGCGACGCCTACGCCGTCACCGGCTGGGAAGACACCATGCGCCGGTGCCGGGCCTACGCAAAGGCCGGCGCCGACCTCGTCTTCGTCGATGGCATCAAGTCCCAGGACGACATCCAGCGTTACGCCGCCGACCTGCCCGACGTGGCCCGGATGTATAACGGCGACCTGGCCACCACCCAGACCATGAACGACCTGGGCTACAAGATAATGATCTGCGGCAGCACCATTTGGCTGATCTACAAGCAGGTGCGCGCTGCCTACGAAGAACTCATGAACGATGGCAAGGTGAACCCGGATCGCTACGGCACCCGCTGGGACGTGGCCTCCGTGCTGGGCCTGGACGCCATCTACGAGTTGGAAAAGAAGTACGGCGTGCAGGACGTGGGCACCGACGTAGCTGCGCTGGCCGCCGCCCAGGATGCCCAGATGGCTGCCGACGCCGCTGTGCTCACCCCGGCAGACGACTGACCGCCCCCAACCGCATCGCACCGTGGCCGGAGGTGAGAAATGAGCGATCGTTACCGGATGCTGTACGACGGCGCTTGTCCCATGTGCAGCCGCGAGGTGATAAAACTCTATCGCCGCCGGCCCGAGGCCATCGAGCCGGTGGACATAAACGCCGATGACTTTGACGCCGCCGCTTGGGGTCTGGATGCCGAGCAAGTGCAGTCCGCCCTGTACGGTATCCGGCCCGACGGCAGCATAACGGTGGGCATGGAAAGTCTGCGCGAGGGTTACCGGCTGGCCGGTTTGGGCTGGTTGATTGGATGGACCTCATGGTGGCCGGTGCGTCCGGCTTTTGACCTTTTCTACCTCAACTTTGCCCGCAACCGGATGCGAATCAGCAATTGGCTGGGCCGGTGCGACGGGCATTGCCGCGTTTGAGCGCAGTCCGGCCGAACGGGAACAAAAAACCGGGACGCATTCGGCGGGGTGCGCCGCAACCGTCCCGGGCAGGGTTGGCGACCTGGCGCTGGGCCTAAACGCGCCAACCTCCCGACAAAAGCGCCAGAGGTAACGTTGTTACACATTGCGTCTGACACTGGTCAGATAATACGCTGACGGCCTGGAATCGTCAAATCTTGTAGAATACCGCGAGCGAGGCAAAATATGCTGGCATTCATTGATGAAAGTGGCCTCCCGAATCCTAACGACGCAAGCACTCGCCCCGCGGTGGTTGCGATTTGTTGCGATGAGCAGGACGCGCGGGACATCACCCGTCGGCTCTATGCCCTTAAGCGGGACATCCTGCGATCGGAAAATGCTGAACTCAAGGGCAAACATTTGCTGAAGAAGACTGCCTTCACCGACAAACGGATAAAGCGGCTGTTCGCGGAGGAATTTTTCTCCACCTTGGGGACTTTGCCGGTTGCGGTTTTTGCCAGCATTATGCGAAGCCCATTTAGTGAACCCCTGCATATGGAAGACCAATTGGGAAATAGGTTCCGTTATTTGCTGCAACGCATTGAGTTATTGGCGGGCGAACGGGCCTCATTCGCAAATGTGCTGTTTGATGGTAGGGGAACTCGATTTGCGAGAATCAGCGGATTCTTCTCAAACTATCTTTTCCGGTCAGTTGAAGGTCAGAACAGTATTCATATCTCGGACACTCCGGCATTTGTTGATTCGGCGACCAGCGCCGGCATTCAAATAGCCGATATGTGTGCATACGTTGTTCGAGTTTTTCAAGAAAACGGGCTAAACCCTCAATTCCCGCCATATTCTGACGAATATCTGCTGGCTATTTGGCGGTGGTACCGAACGATCCAGCGTCTGACGCGCGACACGCATACTGCAAATGGCGAGACACGGTACGGATTACAGTTCCTGACCACGGGCGAACGCTAGCCGTTGACGAGATCCGCGTAGATGTGGCCCCTCCTCGCCCTGGGCAGTTCGCTGGCTTTCTGCTTCGTCAGCGTTTGCGACAAACGCCTGCTGTCCTTTCACCTGAACGGCGTCCCGCCGCTGTGCCTTTGGTGCGGCATCACCGGGATGGTGTACGGCAGCATTGTGATTGCGGTGGTGGGGATTCCGGCGGGAACGTCCTGGCCAGTCGCGCTGGCCCCGGTGGGCGCCGGTTTGCTGATGGGATGCTCGGTGGCGCTGCTGTTTCGCGGGCTCCGGCTGATGGAAGCATCCCGAGCCGTCGCCATCTCCCAGACCAACCCCATTTACGTGGCGTTCCTGGCCATGCTGTTCCTGAGCGAGCATATCTCCGTGCCCCAATGGGGCGGCATTGGTCTGGTGGTAGCCGGAGCAGCGCTGATTTCGGTCCGGCTGTTCCAGGAGCAGCCCTACACACGTATCGGCGCCGGATTGAGCGTGCCGAGCACCGCGGTTCTCAGCTTGGGCGACCGCGCCACCGGCTATGGTCCGGCGCTGCTGTTCGTCAGCGCGATGTGCGCCGCCGGCAGTTTCGTCGTCGCCAAGGCGGCGCTAAACGCCGGACTGCCCGTGCTGACGGTGTTCGGAATACAGCAGGCCACCGTGGGGGTTGTTTTCTTCGCAGTCGGGACTACGGGCGGCCCGCGTTTGCTGGCGGCGGTGCGCCAACCGCGCGTGTTGGCGATGCTCATCTTCGGAGAATCGTTGATGCCGGCGATATCCATCCTCTTGGGAGTCTACGCCTACAGCCTGGGGCCCGCATCCCTGGTGGCCGCGGTGCTGGCAACCCGTCCGTTGTTCGTATTCGTCGCTTCCACTATCCTGTCGCGTATGCGTTGGCAACTGTTGGACGAATCACTCACGCCTCACGCGTTGTCGGTGAAAGGAATATCAATATTGATGATAGTCTCCGGTGTTGGCGTGCTCAGCGTGGCCTGAATTGACGACGCCAGCGACGGATGCGGTCGTACACCGTAATTACGCATATGATGCGTATATTCGGGCGATTTGGCAAGGAATTCGTCGCTTATAAACCGGATATTGTTTATTCACGCTCATTTGATGGTTGACAACCGCCGCCATAACCAATATCATTTTTGCCGACAGTTCGAGAGACTGCCCAACAGCCCGTGACAGCATATCTCATTTGGAGTCAACCAACCAATGGACGAACTTGACCTGAAGATAATCGGCATTTTGCAGTCAGATGGACGCGCATCCAACGCAAAAATTGCTCGCGCCGTGGGAGTTAGCGAAGGCACCGTCCGTCGCCGGCTGCGCCGCCTCATCAAGGACGACATCGTCCATGTGGTTGCCGTCCCCAACCTGGAGAAGATGGGATATGGCACCACCGCATTGATCGGATTGGAGACCGGCCCGGGCAAGTCCGATTCCGTCGCCGAATGCATTGCTGATCTGGATGAAGCCCACTACGTCGTGGTCGCCACCGGCCCCTACGACGTGTTCGTCTGGACCGCGTTGGAATCTGCCGAGAGCCTGGGCGATTTCCTGCGCACCCGCATCGGAGTCATCGACGGCGTGCAGAAAACCCAGACCTTCGTGACGCTTTCCACCAAAAAGCGGTTCACGCGCGTCTAATCCGTGGCGCGGCAGCAGCGAAAGGATCGTCGGACCCCGCCGCGCGGTTGCATTGATTATCCGCCGTGCTATAATTTTCGCATCCAGAGACGATGACCTGAAACTTGGGTTCGTCTCCTATCACCGACACCACATCAGCCGAGGGAAAGCCGCTATGACCTACATCATTACCGAGCCATGCGTGGGTGTCAAAGACGCCGCGTGTGTCGACGTTTGCCCAGTGGACTGTATTTACACCACTGATGATGACGATATGTACTTCATCAGTCCTGATGAGTGCATCGACTGCGCCGCCTGCGAGCCTGTTTGCCCCGTAACGGCCATCTTCGCCGAGGAAGCAGTCCCGTCGATGTACGAGGACTATATCAAGATAAACTACGACTACTTCGAGAAGTAGTCGCCGCGCCACGCGGCGCCATTCGAAACCTGCGCGCCCGGCCCCTGGCAGCCGGGCGCAGGTTTAATCATCTACGAGTTATCTGATGGCAACCCAGGATATTCGGCTCGCTGCCCGCCCCGACGTGAACATAGTCGTCTGCACTGACGAATACGGCTGTGCCCTTTGGTACCACCAGGGCCGCAACGCCGCCGACGTGCTACGAGAATTGCAGGATGCCGCGGCCCGGTGCGACGGTCGCGTGGAGGTAACTACCGCCGGCTGCATCCTCGGCTGTACCTACGGCCCTCGATTCGACGTGGCGCGGCGGTGGTCCGGAGAGAAAATCCTCTACGGATGTATCGCCGGACAGGCAACCATAACGCGCCGGGGTCGAGTGCAATTCGCCGCCATTCCCGACGATCTCGGAAAGGTGGTGGTGGATCACCTGCTGGAAAGCGCCACGCCGTTGAATGATCTGTGCTCCGAAAATCCTCCGGCGGATGTTGCGCTGCTCCGACGGATACTGCTGGATTGCAGCCGAGGTTTCGCCGGCTCTGGGGTGGGCCTGGATGAAGCAGTCGTGATGGTGCACAACCAGGCGGCTACCGTGTCCATTCCGGCCACCCTGGCCGATCTGGAGCTGGTGGACGGCAACGGCCAACCTGACGCGGACGGCGACATCGCCGTGCTGGTCACGGACGGCGACGGGCGCATAGCGCTGCAACTCAGCCGGGTACGTCAACTGGAGTTCCTGTACCGTACCCTGGGCAACGGAATGCCAAGCTACGCCATCTGGCTGCGGGACGACAACCTGGAAACGGTGTATCGGATCTACCTGCGGCGGTCGGAAAACGCCGCCAGTAACCCATTACGCCACGAACTCTTTTTGGGCCTGATCGACAAGTACGGCGACACCATAACGCTCTGACCGCGCTGATCCTCATATGTTAGCAGCGCGAGTCACCGGGACAGTGGTCCTTGTGCTGTTGGTCGGCGCCATCATCTGGGCCGTCTTTTTGCATCATCGGAGACACGCTGAGGACCCTAGCGAACGAGCGCAGCTCAACTTGGAGACTTTGCTGGAGGGCTTGGCCGACGGTCAGGCCCTGTACTACAAAACCGACGACTACCGGGTGAACCGTATCATTCCCGGCATCGCCGACCCTCCCGAAAGATTGATCATTGAAAACTGGCTGCGCCCGGGTATGGACGGACAGGACGAATTGAGCGTGGCAATCGGAAAGGACGTGAATGGACGGCTGCTCCAACATTCACAATTCGTTGATGGCAGAGTTACCACTACCTTCCCGTCCGCCGGCGAAACGCTGGAGATGAATATCACCTGGGGCAGTCCAACAGAGTGGGTCCAATATGCTTGGAACATGCCGCAATATCTGGCCGCCAACGACGACGTGAAGTTCAGGGGATACGGAACACTGAACGCGCGACCCAGCCTGATTTACGAAACCACATCCAAATCAAGGATCGAAAGGTGGGCATTTGTGGAGGAGGCGCCCTTGCTTTGGCAGATTTCCATGTACCGGATTGATGGCCAAGGCGACGCGAGGCTCATGCAGCAGAAAACCATCGTCGAGTACCGGCTGCTTCCGCTGGGCGCCGACATCCCGTCGCTGTCGGCTTTCTCGAAGGAGCCGGAACGATAATCGCTGTCGGCGTGTGGCATTTCGCCATAATTGCCGCTAAAATTGTAAACCCGTGTACGCAGACTCGAGGAGGAGTGAAACACGATGAGCAACGTTGATTCCACGCCGGAATTCGTGCGGGAAACTTACCGCAAAATGGATGAAAAACTGGCCCAGGTCCGGGCCCGGCTCAACCGGCCGCTGACCATGACGGAGAAATTGCTGCTCGCCCACCTGGACGACGTGGCGGAAGCCGACCTGCGCCCCGGCGACAGCTACATCAACCTACGACCCGACCGGGTGGCCCACCAGGACGTAACCGGGCAGATGGCGATTTTGCAGTTCATGCAGTCCGGTCGTGAGCGCGTCGCCGTGCCCACCACCGTGCATTGCGACCACCTCATTCAGGCTCGGGTGGGCGCGTCCTCCGACCTGCAGGACGCCCTCAACGAGAGCAACGAAGTCTATCAGTTCCTCGAATCGTCCAGCCGCCGCTTCGGCATGGGCTTCTGGAAGCCCGGCTCCGGCATCGTCCACCAGGTGGTGCTGGAAAAATACGCCTACCCTGGCTCCTTGATTATCGGCACCGACTCCCACACCGTTAACGGCGGCGGCCTGGGCTCCCTTGCCATCGGCGTGGGCGGCGCGGATGCCGCTGACGTGATGGCCGGACTGCCCTGGGAAGTGCGTTATCCGCGCATTATCGGCGTCAAGCTTACCGGGTCCATGAGCGGTTGGACCGCCCCGAAGGACGTCATCATCAAGTTGGCCTACGAACTCACCGTGTCCGGCGGCACTAACGCCATCATCGAGTATTTCGGCCCCGGCGCGGCTTCCATCTCGGCCACCGGCAAAGGCACCATCTGCAACATGGGCGCGGAGCTGGGCGCCACCGGCGACGTGTTCCCCTACGATCAGCGGATGGCGACCTACCTGCGCGCTACGGGGCGCGGCGAGTTGGTTGACATCGCCGAGGAGTACATCCACCTGCTGCAATCCGACCCCGAAGTCGAACAGCAGCCGGAGCAGTTCTACGACCGCATCGTCGAAATTGACCTCTCCGCACTGGAACCTCACGTCACCGGCCCCCACTCGCCCGACCGCGCCCGGCCCATTTCCGCGTTGGCCGCCGAAGTCGAGCGCGAGGGTTTCCCCGAAACCGTGGCCGTGGCCCTGGTGGGCAGTTGCACCAACTCTTCCTACGAAGACATGGAACGCTGCGCCGACGTGGCCCGCCAAGCCGCCGCTCGTGGCGTCTCAGCGGCCTCCGGCCTGCTGGTAACCCCCGGCTCGGAGCAGGTCCGCGCCACCATCGAAAGGGACGGGCAACAGGCTGCGCTGGAGGCCATTGGCGCCACAGTCCTTGCCAACGCTTGTGGTCCCTGCATCGGCCAGTGGAACCGGCCCGAAGCTCGCGGTACCGACAACAGCATCGTGACCTCCTACAACCGCAACTTCCCCAGCCGCAACGACGGCAACGCCGGCACCATGAACTTCATCGCCAGCCCCGAGTTGGCCGTAGCCATGGGCTTGGGCGGTCGCCTCTCCTTCAACCCCCTGACTGACCCCCTGGTGGACGCCGACGGCAACGAGTTCATGCTCCAGCCCCCCGACGCGGCCCCTGAGGTGCCGCCCACCGGGTTCGATCCCGGTACCGATATGTATATCGACCCGCCGGAAGACGGCAGCGACGTGGACGTCCGCGTTGACCCGACCAGCAATCGTCTGCAGGTTCTTGAACCCTGGGACCCGTGGGATGGCAACGACTTTGAAGACATCCCCGTCCTGGTGAAGACCGAGGGCAAGACGACCACCGACTCCATTTCGCCGGCCGGTCCCTGGCTGCGCTTCCGTGGGCACTTGAACAACCTCAGCGACAACATGTTCCTCGGCGCCAACAACGCCTATACCGACGAAACCGGCACCGGCAAGAACCAGCTTTCCGGCGAGGAAATCATGCCCATACCGGAAATCGCTCGCGCCTACAGCGCGCAAGGAGTTCGGTGGGTTGCCATCGGCGACGAGAACTACGGCGAGGGTTCCAGCCGGGAGCACGCCGCCCTGTCGCCCCGGATGCTGGGCGCGGCGGCCATCATCACCCGCAGTTTCGCCCGCATCCACGAGTCCAACCTGAAAAAGCAGGGACTCCTGGCCCTCACCTTCGAGGACCCCGCGGACTGGGATCGGGTGCTGGACGACGACCGCATGAGTTTGATGGGGTTGAACGACCTGGCCCCCGACCGCCCGGTGCAGGCTGTCCTGAAGCACGCCGACGGCAGTGAGGAGACCCTCAACCTCCGCCACACGCTAAACGAGAGCCAGATCGCGTGGTTCAGGGCCGGCAGCGCCATGAACCACATGAAGAACCTGGAAGAAGCGGGAGGATAGCCTCCGTCCTGGCGACGCATCCAAATGGGGCGGGTTTGAAACCCGCCCCAAACTTTTCGTGATTGACGACATGAAAGCATTGCAGTAATTTGCCGTCCAATCTCAAAAAGCAAGGAAACGATGATGCGAAGCTTTAGAGGGAATTTGGGGCCAGAACCTTTCCGCTCTTATGAAGAGCCTATCATTATCCCATCCGCTACGAAGAAATTTGGAAAGACCCATTTCCGGAACCGCCGGAGGCAGAGGTACGGTTCAACTTGGGTGCCGAGCAAATCCACGCGTTTGTTCCACTGTTTATTGTGGACGAAGAAAGCCAAACCGTCAGAGCGGCTCTACTCGGGGAAAGGTACGGAAAAGATCCTGGTTTCATTTCCTCCGACCAATTTTGGCCAGACTAGTACCGTGTCAATCTGGTTTTGTCGGATAGATATGTTGGAGCTTACGGCGAGCATCTTGGGTGGTAAACCGCCAGTCTATGGCTGATTTTGCTGCGTTGCGCTCGCGTTCGAGCGCCGCAACCTCTCGCCGCAGCTCCGGCTCATCGCTGATACGGCGGTTCAGACACCCTCTGCTGAAGACGCTCAACTCGATCTCAGCCATGTTCAGCCAGCTGCCATGCGTAGGAGTGTAATGAAACTCGAGGCGTTGGGCGATGCGCCGAGCTTCGCACGGCTCAAATGCTTCGTAGAGCGAGCCGAGCTTGTGGGTGTTGAGGTTGTCCAGTACCAGCCTGACCACCTCGGCATCAGGGTAGGCCTCGTCCACCAGCCACCGCATCTGGTGCGCGAAGTCCACGGCAGTGCGGCGCTCGGTAACCTCCACATGTCTCCATCCACCCTTCGGCTCGCAGATCATGAACAGGTTCCGGGTCCCGTTTCGCTGGTACTCGGTGTCATAGCGTGCCACCCGTCCGGGGGCAGCCTCGATGGGCGGACGCACCTCCCCAGTCAATTGCCGGGAGGTCTCGTCGAAACACACTACTGGACGCTCCGGATGGTACTCCGGTTGGTACAGGTCCAGCACGTCCTCCAGCCGCGCCACGAACTCCCCGCTCACCTTGGGGATACACCACTCTTTCTTCTTCCAGGGCTTGAGTTCGTTTTTTTGAGCATCTGGCGCACCGTCTCCAGGGAGATGCTATCGGCAAACTCCAACTCCACCACCTGGTCGGCCCACAACTGGAGTGTCCAGTGCGTGTGCCCTTCGGGCGCGGCGCTGCACGCAAAGGCGATCAGGTGCGCTTCCTGCTTGCCGTCCAGCTTGCGCTCCTGGCCCGGCCACGGTCGGTCATTGATGGCGGCCTCAAGTCCTTCCTCCACGTACCGCTTCCGCGCTCTGGCGACCGTGGCGGGGTTGACCAACAGCACATCGGCTATCTCACGGTCCCGAAGCCCCTGGTCAGCCTGGAGCAGCGACAGCGCACGCTTCACGGTGCGCACTGACGCCTTGCCTCGCTGGGACACCTCATTGAGACGGGAGCGTTCGGCCTCGGTCAACTCTACTTTATACTTGATGGCAGCCATGGCTGGGCACTTCCTCACACAAAGGTAACTGTTCAGAGTTGGTGAGGTGAATTGCTGAAAAGTTGTTTGTCGATGGCTGGCGGCCTTTGGCCTGTTTATGTCAAGTTGGGTCCATGAAGCATGAAATCGACCTCACCACCGCCGACCGGGATGTGCTGATCGACATCATCCTCCGGCAGCAAGCCATCATCGAACGGCTGGAGAAGCGGATCGCCCAGCCGGAAGGGCGGGCCAAAGCCAAAGGCTCCGGACGGATGCCGGGCCTGAAGCCCAAAGCCGACCGGAAACCGGCCGAGCCCAAGCAGCCCCGCAAGCCGCGGCCCCACGGTTTCGCCCGGACCCGCATGACGCCCACCCAGCGGGTGGAGCATGTGGTGGAGCAGTGTCCCGACTGCGGGACCCAGTTGTCCGGCGGCTGGACCCAGCGTACTCGGGAAGTGATCGATCTGCCCCAGGTGCCGGTGCAGGTTACCGAGCACGTTTACATCACCCGCACCTGTCCCCGGCGCCAACGGGGCTGTACTCCCACAGCGCAACTGGAGGGCGCGGCGCTGGGCCAGCAGCGTCTGGGGGTGAACGTTGTCAGCCTGATTGCCGCGCTCCGGGAGGAGGCTCGGCTGCCTTGCCGCACCATCCAATGGTACCTGGACACGGTACATGGGCTGCACCTCAGCCTGGGGGCCATCGTGGACGCCACGCGCAAAGTGGCGGGCCAAGCGCAGCGGGAACTGGCGGGCATTCTGGAACGGATCCGCGGCAGTCCGGTGGTCCACGCCGACGAGACCGGCTGGCGGGAGGACGGACACAACGGCTACGTGTGGACTTTCAGCACCCCTGACCTGCGGTACTTCCTGCGACGGAACCGTGGTAAGGCGGTGGTGGATGAAGTGCTGGGCGATGAGTTTGCTGGCGTGCTGGTCAGCGACTTCTACGCCGCCTACCACCACTATGACGGCCCCAAACAACGCTGCTGGGCCCACCTGCTACGGGACATCCACGACCTCCGCGTCCTCTACCCTGACGATCACCGATTGTCCCAGTGGGCCGATGCCATACATCAACTCTATTGCCAGGCCAAAGCCTTCACCCACCCGGCAGAGCAGCAGCGGCGCGCTGCCCAACTGGTCCTGGAAAGACGCCTCTTGGCCCTCTGCCGTCCCTTCTTGGATGACCCGTCGGCGGCACAAGCCAAACTGTGCCGACGCATGGAGAACCACATCAAGGAACTCTTCGTCTTCGTGGCTCATCCGGAGGTGCCACCGGACAACAATGCCGCCGAGCGCAGCCTGCGCCCAGTGGTGATCAGCCGGAAGGTCAGTGGTGGCACCCGCTCGGAGCGGGGGACCGAGACCAAGATGACCCTAGCCTCGATCTTCGGCACCTGGCGAGCCCAAGGTCTCAATCCTCTCTCCGCTTGCCAACAACTGCTCGCTTCCCCTCAACTCTGAACTGTTACACACAAAGATCATGCCCCAGTATGGCTGCTTTCTTATATTCTTACAAATCTACCTGGCAACGGTACTAGATTTCTCTCTGACGAAGATAGATTAACGTAGATCGTTGCCAATTAGACCGAATCACAGGCGCGAACAATGGCATTATCCGACATCGAAATTCGGGCTGAGATTAGAGCGAAGCGCCTAGTTTTCACCCCTAGTGTCCTGTATTCAAAGTTCGCTGGCAAAAGTGGGCGACGTTGGCCAGGATTTGGTCGGCGGTCTTGGTCCAGACAAAAGGTTTGGGGTCTTCGTTGGTGACGTCCAGGTAGCGGTAGATGGCAGTCTCCAGTTCGGCGCTGCTCTGATGCACGCCGCGGCGCAACTGCTTTTCGGTGAGCAGACCGAACCAGCGCTCCACCAGGTTCAGCCAGGACGCGCTGGTGGGTGTGAAGTGCAGGTGGAACCGAGGCCGCTTGGCTAACCAGTTCCGGATCAGCGCCGTCTTGTGGGTGGCGTAGTTGTCCGCGATCAGGTGGACGTCGAGGTCGGCGGGCACCTCGGCCTCGATGGTATCGAGGAACTTGCGGAACTCCACGGCCCGGTGGCGTCGGTGGCAGCGGCCAATCACCTTGCCGGTTTTGGTATCCAACGCGGCGAACAACGACGTGGTGCCGTGGCGCAGGTAATCATGGGTGCGCCGTTCCACTTGTCCCGGGCGCATGGGCAACAGCGGCCTGGTCCGGTCCAGCGCCTGAATCTGGGACTTCTCATCCACGCACAAAACCAACGCCCGATCGGGTGGGTCCAGGTAGAGACCCACAACATCCCGCACCTTCTCGATGAAGAAAGGGTCCGACGACAGCTTGAATGTCTCGGTGCGGTGGGGCTGCAGCCCGAAGGCACGCCAGATGCGGCTGACCGTGTTGTGGCTCAGGCCGGACCGCTGGGCCATGGACCGAGTGCTCCAGTGGGTGGCGTCCTTGGGCGTGGTCTCCAGCGTCAGCGTAATCACCTGTTCCACGTCGTCATCGGTAACCGACCGCGGCCGACCGCCGCGGGGTTCATCCGACAACCCGTCCAGCCTCCGTTCCAGAAACCGGGAACGCCACTTGCCCACCGTTTCGTCGGACACCCCCAGATCGGCGCCCACGGCGGTGTTGCTCCGGCCCTCGGCGCAGGCCAGGATCATCCTGGCCCGCAGTGCCAGCGCTTGCGCTGTCTTCGGACGTCGCACCCACCGCTCCAGTGTTTCCCGCTCCACCTCGTCCAGAATTAGCGGTGGCATTGGTCGTCCGATGGCCATGGTCAATCCTCCCTCGGAACTGCTCACCCGGAGGATACCTCATAACCCATACTTTTACTACTTACTTCAGTTACACCACACTAGCTGGGCTGTATCCATAGTTCGTCGCATTAGAATGAAGCTTTCTAAAGGGACAGGAAACCAGTTTCCTGCTTGAAGCAGAGTGGCACAAAGACACAAGCCGCCATTTTATTTCCGATGAACTACGGATACACCACACTAGTGTCCTGTATTCGTAGTTCGCCGTATTACTTCGAGGCTTTCCGAGCGGATTGGAAAAGAGTTTTCTACTCGATACTGAGCGGCGCAAAGGCGGCGGTCGGCACTTTATATCCGGCGAACTACGAATACACCACACTAGTGTCCTGTATTCGTAGTTCGTCGTATTACTCTGAGGCATTCCACCAAGACAGGAAAACGGTTTTCTTCTTGGAGCGGAGTGGCACAAAGGCACAAGTCAGCACTTTATTTCCGACGAACTACGGATACACCACACTAGCACCGGCTGTCCGACGCGGTCTTGGGGCACCGCCACGAAATGGCTGGTGGCGCCCACGTCGATGCCCACCGCGTTCAGGTTCAACTGGGATAGCCCTGCTGGTTTGGCGCTGGTCTGGCGTCTGCTCATCATCTCCCCTGCTATTGCAGCGTAGGCGTGTCGCCGGAGGGAGTCGCCAACATCGACCAATCTATGGAACGGGATCGCCCCTGGTGGGGCGTCACCAATGATGCCGTCGTAAGCCCCAATCCACCGAAAGGATGAATGTGGCTGCGTGCTGAGGGGATGAGAAAGTGCTCCCGGCTTCGGGGATAATGGTTTTTGAAACAAGAAACCGACCCGAAACGAGGAGCACCTGTTAGATGCTACCACTGGGCAGCCCCGACCGCATCCACGTCGCCTTCGATGATCACCGTCTGGTGGCCAATGCCGGACTGCTCCTGCCGGTCACCCTGGCCCACCATCTGGGTCTGGGTGAGCTGGTGGACCGCCACGTTGACCTGGGAGATGCGCCGGGTCGAGCCAACCCGGGGGACAAGCTGCTGACCCTGGTGGCGTCGGCGCTGGCCGGCGGCGACTGCATCGACGACGCCGACGTGTTGCGCACCGGCGGGACGGCCAGCGCCATCGGCTGCGTGGTCAAAGCGCCGTCCACCCTGGGGACCTTTCTACGCAGTTTCCGGTGGGGTCATGTTCGCCAGCTGGATCGGGTGAGCCGGGAGTTCCTGGCTCGGGCCTGGGCTGCTGGTGCGGGCCCGGGCGATGCGCCGTTGACCATCGACCTGGACTCCACCGTCTGCGAGACCTACGGACTGGGCAAGGAGGGCGCCCGTCGCCATGGCTACACCGGCCAGCGGGGCTATCATCCGCTGCTGGCCGTCGCCGCGGACACCGGCGACGTGCTGATGGTGCGGCTGCGCCAGGGTCGGGCCAACACCGCGCGGGGCGCGGACCACTTCCTGCGGGAGACGGTGGGCCGGGTGCGCTACGCCGGAGCCACCGGACAACTCACCGTCCGCGCCGACAGCGGCTTCTACACCCACGCCATGGTCGCCGTCTGCCGCAAGATGGACGTCCGCTACTCCATCACCATCCGCCAGCACCAAAGCCTGCGCAATCTCATCGAGGCCATACCCGAGACGGACTGGACGCCCATCCCTTACTGGATGGACGGCGGCGCCGACGTGGCCGAGACTGAATACACACCCTTCCAGCATGAGCCCGACGCCGCGCCAACGCGGCTCATCGTCCGCAGAGTGCAGCCCGCGCCTGGTTCCCAACTGGCGCTGCTTACCGACTACAGCTATCACGCCTGCATCACCGACCGGGAGGGCGACACTCTGGAACTGGAGGCCGACCACCGCCGCCATGCCGAGATCGAGAACGCCATCCGCGACCTGAAGTACGGCGTGGGCCTCAATCATCTTCCCTCGGGACGCTTCCCCGCCAACGCCGCCTGGCTGGCAGTGCAGGTCATGGCCCACAATCTGGCTCGCTGGACGGCGCGCATCGGCCTGGGCGAGCTGGTGGTTACCACCAAGACCCTGCGGCGACGCTTCTTCTCCCTCGCCGGACGCATCACCCGCAAGGCCCGTCGCCTCACCCTGCACCTTCCCAAGGGCTGGCCCTGGGAAAACCAGTTCAGTCGCGCCCTGGAGCGATTGCGAGCCCTGCCGCTCCCTTCCTGACGCCGCCTTCGGCGTCCGACCCTTCAACCAGACCGTCCAACCGCCTGGCCGTCCCGCGTCAGGCTGAGCTCCGCGTGTCTCCAGCTGCCATCTGCCCGACGATCTTGCCCTCCGCGGCCACTCGCGAGCCGTCAGCATCCCCCTGGCATAGCTGTCTCTACCCTCACCCGCTCGAATCCGGCGGCGTCAGGGCACTGCACCATCACCCACGCTTCTCTTCCCTTGCGTAGCCAGCCCCCACGCATCCCTTCGGTGGATTCGGGATTAGGGAGGGACACCGGTGGGCGCATCGCGGATGGCGCGGCGTTTCTGATGGGAGCGTCGGGCTCGCTCGTTGCGCTGCTGGACGCCGTCCAGCCATCGCAACAGTTCTTCCGGCCCGAAACGCGGTCGAGGCAGCATCTCACGCACCACGCGGTACACCTGCGGCCGGGTAATCAGTGGCATCTTTCCCCCCCCCCCAATCCTGCTGCCGGGTGAGCAGGATTGCCCCAGCCAGCAGGCACAGGGCGACGTGATGATGCCATCCTCTCCAGGTGCGGGTCTCGTACTCATCCAGCCCCACGTCGCTCTTCTCGGTTTCGAATTCAGTTTCAATGCGCCATCTGGAGCCGCCCACCTGGGCCAAGGTCTCCAAGGGAGCGTCCGCAGCGGCGTTGGACAGGTAGTAGCGCGGCTCGCTGCCGTCCCGGTTCCGTCGAAAGACCGCCCAATGGATCTCTCCGGGTTTCCGCTTCGCGGTGGGCCGCACCCGCTGGGCGCTGAACTGGTAGAGCCGCGGCCCCTGGCTCCCCTGAGCCACCGTGATCGCTCGCCACCCTTCCTCCGGAATGGCAGCCGCCCGCTCCCCCATGGTCCGCCGCTGTCCGCTCCGCAGCTTGGGTTTGTGGGGGCGCCCTTTACCCTGGTAAGCCGGACTGGTCCACTCGGGCTCCTCAGGCCACACCGTGAAGTTCGCCGGAATGTCCAGGACGTAACCCATCCCCAGGGCTGACAGTCCTTCCCGAAAGGACGGCGACATCCCAAAAGCGTCATCCCCAGCCACCCATCCGGCATGCAGGTGTCCCCGCGCCAGGGCCTGTTCCACCATCTCCAACGCCAACTCCGTCTTTGACCGGTAGCGGCGTCTCTGCTCCGGCACCCTCGCCGCCTGGCACCGCTCAGCGTCCGAAGTCCAGCCCACCGGCAGATACAGCCGCTTGTCCACCAACGCCCGACCCAACGGGCTGACGTAGGCCAGGAACATACCCGCCTGGCAGTTCGCCACCTTCCCCAGTCTGCCGCAATACTGCCTCGCCACCCCCACCGACTTCACTCCCTGCTTGGGAAAGTCGCTGCCGTCCAGCACCCATACCGCCTCCCGGTGCTCCAGTCGGGACCCCAGGTACTCTTGGAGCCGGCCCATCACCAGGTCGTCGTCCCAAGGCGCCTCGGTAAGAAAACGCTGCATCCCCCGCGGCGACGCCGCAACCGCCTCCGACAGGTTCTCGGCGTTGCGCCGCTCCTGGGACTGCACCAGCAGGCCCTGCAGATAGTGGCGACTGTGCTCCCGCGTCTCCCGGCGTCCAAAGGCTGGCGCAAAGTAGTCATGAAAATCCTGAAAGGCCTGGTACACCCGCTCAAGGTCTGCCGCATCCATCGCCCAGCACCACCTCCCGAAGCCTTCGCTAACTCGCCGATTATCCTATCATACCAACCGTCGTTGTAATACTAAGCGGGATATGCTCTGCATCCTACAGCATCCGCCTTCGATAATGCGGAGCGCCGGTCGAAAAGTTTTCGCGAACCTGAATGCGGATACTGTAGGGGATAATTGGATACCATCAACATGAACAATCTTGGTTGCGCCCAAGAGCGTAGAGGTTGGTTTTTTATGAGACGTGGGGGCGCGCAGTGGCGACATCCTTACGAAGTTCGGTTGAATGCCGTGAGACAGTACCTGACCGGCGACGAATCCGCCGCTGAAATAGCCACGAGCCTCGGGGTCACCGTGTCGACCATGCGCCGATATGTGCGCGATCTCCGTGGCATCCTCGAAGGTGACACCCCAACCGCAACTTCTCCAAATGGACCTACCCACACCTGATCACACCTTCCTGCAACGAATTCAATTGGGCGATTTCATCGTCGGGTGATAGACAACAAAAAGGAATGCCGGCCTATTGCCTCATTGAGAAATGTTACCGACAATCAGAACTTGGGGTCGTCTACAATCAGCGCTATTTCCGGCATTCTAGCGGTGTCCGGCAGCGTTGCTTCGGACGCGGCGTAGACCAGCTTGTTTGCCATGATACCTCGCCACTGCTGCACTCTCCGCTGCAACCTTCGCAGGTGCGCCCGGCTGAAACGATCAGGTTAGGTATCTTGAGCCGGCCCAGCAACGCTACCGCGCTGGCGTCCGGGTTTCCTGTAACCAGTCCGGCACGATGCACCATACTCCTTCGAACGGGTCCTTCCGCGTTCGCCAGGTCCGCGGCGGTTGCACCCGCGGTTTCCGACCGCCGTGCTCCTGTGCTTCCAGCCACCGGTCGGGCAGTCGGTCCAGAAACCGCTCCAAGCTTTCGCCTCAGGGAGTGGGTCTGAGTTCAGGGGACACGATGACCGCCGAAGCCGATTGTGCTTCCCTGATGGTGTGCAGCAACGCCACTGGATCCAACGCGGCCCGGTGTTCACTCAGCCTGACCTTCGCATCACCGCTACCTCCCCATGGCGCAACAACCGATCACAAGGTGTGGCAGGCGGACTGTAGCGCTTGACTACTGCTGACCCGTTCCGGATCTTCCCCACGAGCTTGAACGAGGGCTGCAAGTAGTTCACGTACCGACGCATCGCCTCATACAGATGCGCCATGGTCTGCCCCGCCACCGGGCCGGAGTAACGGTCATGGCCAATGAAGCGTCGGATCACCGCTCCGTTCTTCTGCTCAATCCACGCCTGATCGTTCTTCCGGTAGGGCCGGGAACGGGTGAACTCGATGCCACGCTCAGCGCAGTACTGGGTGAGGGTTGCGTTGATGAACACACTGTCGTTGTCAGAGTCGATGCCGTGGACGGGGAAGGGCAGCTGTCTCGCAATGGCTTCCAACCCTTCCACCACCAGGGACTGCTCTCTGGCCAGCAGGAGGAACCGCTTCGGTCCAGCCGGTGCCAACGTCGGTGGTCACCAGGCTGAAGATGGATGAGCCTCCCATGTTTTCGCCGCAGTGCGCCACCAGATCAATCTCCAGGAAACCCGGCGAGGGCTTGTTCCAGTCGGCGAAGGTCCGCACTGGAATGTTGCGCCCTGCCGACAGGTTACGCCGGCGTTTGCGCCGACCGACCACCGTAGCCCTCACCGGTTTCAGCAGCCGGTCCAGAGTGGCGGCGCTGGCGGACAGCAACCGCTCTCTCACCTCTGGGTCCAGGTCCAGGTGGCCGTGTCGTTCCATGGACTCCATCAGGTGAGGCAGCGCCGCCTTCAGGCGCTTGCCGCAGATACGGTCAGTGGCTTCCCAAACCACGATCACCGCCGCTCGGACCGCCTCGTCGTAGATGCGCCGACCCTCGATCAGTGACGGTTTCTCCCCGGCGTCGCCGGACTGCCTCAACAGCCTGATGCCGTGCTTGCGGTGGTGGCCGGTTACGGCGATGAACTCATAGAGGACCCGGCTCTTGTCCTTTCTGGATGACTCGCGGTAGCGGTCTCGTATCGTTGCCAGCAATTCCTGTTTCGCCATCTTACTGATGCCTCCGCGCACGCGATTGCCTCCCGCTTTTCGGTAGCATTTTAGGTGAGGCAATCACTTCCTAAAAGTAACGTTTTATTTGAGGCAATGCGCATTGGGATCGCCTTGCAGCAGGGGCTCAATCTCCTCCTCCCATACGCCGTCGAAGGGATCCGGCCGGGTCCGCCACCAGCGCTCCGGTTTCGTTTCTGACGGCAGCGGGCCATGCTACCACTCGCGCGCCGAACGCACGCACATCCCGGCCATGGCGGCCGCCGTTTCCTGGGTCTTTCCTTCCATAAGTTTCTGCCTCAACAGTCTGACTTGTCGGTCCTTGATCAATCCGGCACCTCCGTGCCGGACGGTTTTACCCCGTCTCAACCGGCAAAAATAGTCAGCGCAAGAGGCATTCCTTTTTGTCGTCTATCACCTGATACCTTAATGTATTTGTTGACTGGAGGCTCGGCCTGTGGGGTTAGCTACCTCGAACGGGACGACGACGGCCCGGGCCCCAACTGCCGGATTACGCGGTGGCTCAACCCTGGCGCTTACACCATTGTGGCGACAACCCACGGTGATTTCGAGCGCGACGACTACACGCTTGAGGTGCAGGTTATCGACTAATGGTATGACACTATAGATTTATTGGTTGGGGGCGACGGCCCAAATGGACTTGGTCCCTGGTCTGGACTATCATTGGGCCTGTCAAACGCTTCGGCGCAGCAGCGGCAAATGGAGGTCCAGGGGCAATGGCGGAGAAGGGAATTCTCGACGGGGTTAGAGTCCTTAGCCTGGAGCAGGTGCATGCGCTACCGTGGGGGACGGGATTCCTTGCGGACCTGGGCGCCGATGTCATCCGTGTCGAAAGCGCTGATCACCTGCAGGACCGCAAATCCGGTCCCTTTCCTGAAGGAACTCCGGGTGAAGATTGGTGGAACGAAGCCGGCAACCTGGTCTATTACGGCACCCGCAACAAGCGCAGCCTGTGCATGGACGTGACCAACCCGCGGGGCAAGGAAGTCTTTCTCAAGCTGGTGGAGAAGGCTGACATCGTGACCGACAACTTCCGTCCCGGCACCATGCAGCGGTTCGGGTTCGACCATGACAGCCTCTCCACAATCAACCCCCGAATCATTACCCTCAGCAGCACCGCTTACGGGTACACCGGACCCTGGCGGCGGGCGGGTTCCCGGGCCCGCACCGTCGATGCCGCCTGTGGTTTGTCCTACCTGACCGGCTACGAGGGCGGCCCTTCCATGCGGGCCAGCCCCAATTACATGGATCATTCCGTAGGCAACAACGTGGCCTATGCCCTGCTGCTGGCCCTGTACCAGCGCACCAAGACGGGCAAGGGCATGCGGGTTGACCTTACCATGCTGGAAACCGGGGTCTCGGCAGTGGGACCGGCCATCCTGGAAGCGCAGCGGGGCATAACCCGCGATCGTTTGGGCTGCGCCCACTGGTGGAAGGCGCCGCACAATGTGTATCCGGCCTGGGGCGACGACCGTTGGATAGTTATTGTCGTGTCGTCCGACACAGAATGGGAATCGCTGAAGGGAGCAATGGGTAGGCCTCAGTGGGCCGAAGGAACCAAATTCGGCACCGCTTTAGCCCGCTGGCACAACCGCCATGAATTGGACGAGTTAATCGGTAACTGGACCTCCCAGCACGATGACTTGGAGCTGACGCGGAGGTTGCAGGGACTGGGCATCGCCGCCGGCTCGGCGATGACCGCCCAGGACCTGGTAAACAACCTTCATCTGCGGGAACGGGGCTATATGTGGGAGTTCTCCAACCCTCAGGCCCCTGCTGTTGGGTCCCGTCTTTTCGCCGGGCGCCCCTTCAGAGATCCCGGCAATCCCATGTCAATTGCGAAGGTCGCGGGATTGGGACAGGACAACGAGGTGATATTGGCAGAGCTGGCCGGGTTGTCGCCGGCGGAAATAGGGGAACTGGAATCCGAAGGCGTGGTTTTTGGCGCACCCCGGCCCGACGAACCAAGGCCGTAGTTCATGCGCCAAGGCACACGGACAAGGGCGAAGAGTAGCGATATTTGCATTCATGGGTAAGCAATTGTTGGAGAGACCATGCCCGGAATACTTTCAGAATTGCGCGTACTGGAACTGACCCACCGGCCCTCGGGCGCCTATTGCGCCAAGCTGCTGGCCGACCAGGGCGCGGACACCATCAAGGTTGAGCCGCCCGGCTGGGGCGACCAGGCCCGCCACGAGCCGCCCTTTATTGACGAGGTTCCCCATCCCGACCGGGGCACCTCCTACCTTGCCTTCAATACCAACAAGCGGGGCATCACACTGGACGTGGAGCAGGCAGAAGGTCGGGAGCTCTTCGAGCGATTGGCCACCACTGCGGATATTATTCTTGAGAGCTGTCCACCGGGGAGGCTGGCGGAATTGGGACTGGGCTATGAACAGCTGTCCCAATCCAACCCCGGCCTGATCCTGGTTTCCATCACCTATTTTGGTCAGGACGGGCCCTATGCCAGCTACCAGGGCGATGATCTGGTGGCTCAGGCCATGGGGGGCTACCTTTACGCGGTAACAGGCTCGGCCAACCAACCGCCCATGGGCACGGCCCTGCAGCAGATGGAGATTACCGCTGCCCGCAACGGGGCGGTGGCGGTAATGGCGGCGCTGTTGCGGCGGGAGCAGTCAGGAAAGGGTACCCACATCGATGTCTCGACCATGGAGGCCGCCGTCAGCACCCCCTCCGGGCTGATCCACCCCTACACCTACACTGGACGCAGCCCTCACCGGGGCGGCAGCGACGGCAACGTAATGGACGGGATGCACCTGCCCACCCTGGATGGGGAAGTAACACTCACCACGGCTGGCACCGGCGGCCGTCCCATGCAGGCGTGGGCTGAGTTTCTGGAGGAACCGGGGCTGCTGGACTCCAAGTTCGCGTCCCGCGCCGGCCGGATGGAACACTGGGAGGAGCTTCATGGACTGGTGGCCCCCAAGCTGGCCCAGTGGACTAACCTGGACTTGATGCAAGAGACCATGGCCCGGGGCCTGGTGATAGGGCTGGTTCAGACGCCGCAGCAGGTAATGGAATCGCCGCACCTGGAAGAGAGAGGGTTCTTCGTCGAGATGGACCATGCCAGGGCCGGCCTATTGAAATACCCGGGTTCGGGATTCTTTATCGACGGAGAAAACGCCATGGCATCGGCCCGACCGGCGCCCCGCCTGGGCGAACACAACGTCGAAATTCTGTGTGGTGAGCTGGGCCTCACCGTCCGGGACCTGGGACTGTTGCGGGCGGCGAGGGTTATCTAATCCACTATTGTGAAACGCCTCGGACATTGAGCCGGTGATCGCCAAGGACTATGTACCTCCTTGGGCGCGTGGGGATTTTGATCAATATCAGTTGGTGGTTCCTCGGTCAATCATGTCCTGTCGTGCCCATTTCGCGGGGATACGGCAGTGCGAAAAACGGATTGGGCGCTGTCCCAGTTTCCCAATATTGAGATAGTTTCCTATTCGTCGTCCTCTTTCCAAGAGATAAAACGACCGGGGGAAATGACGATCAGGGTCAACCGTTCGTCTGCCAGAAGTTCCGCGGCGAACTCGGCGCCTCGCTCGTCTGCCTCGTAAAGGACGCATGTCCTGCGCACCATGTCATCCAGCCCGCTGTCGGTGATGTTGGCCGTGCCCTCGATGGTCACAAAAGAATAGGGGTGATCCGCGGTGGAGACGCATAGGGCCACGGCAGAATTGCGGCGAATGTTTCGCACCTTGACCGCCGCTCTGTCGGCCATCACCAAAGCCCGACCGTTATCCCAAAGGAACCAGACCGGCGCCACGTGGGGAGTGCCGGCGGCATGCATGGTGACCAACTGCGCCGTTCGAGGCTGGGACAGAAATTCATCCACCTCTGCTGTGTTCAGTGTTCCCAAGGTATTTCCTCCTGCATCCGCTCGGGTCTGCGATGCCGTTCATCGAGATACCGAACCCATGATAGCGGAAATGTAGCTGGTGGCGGGTTTTTGGTGAACCGGCCCGCGGATGAACACCGCTCCCAGGTGCGCACCGACTCGAAGCACCAGATCATCGCAGCCCCGTGCAATCTGATCATCAATGGGATCCGATTAGCTGGCGAAACCAACGTCACAGCCGCCTTGCGTCGCCACGCCGCTCAACCATCACGCCCACTGGCTTTGATCGGTGCTGTCTACAAATAATCGAAGACCCTGGTCCCCTGCCAGCCAATGTTGCGGCACGCCCGTGGCAATTCTACAATGGTAATGTCGTGTGATTGTGGCGTACGCGCGACACCCCCATAGCTTGACCGTCCGCGGGCATAATCTGCGGACGGTTTCCCATTGTCGGGGATCTGAGGCAATGCGGGCGCCGGTCA
This sequence comes from Dehalococcoidia bacterium, assembly GCA_965197635.1. Lineage (GTDB taxonomy): Bacteria > Chloroflexota > Dehalococcoidia > Lucifugimonadales > UBA3495 > Bin87. Next base: position 1,426,755 of record OZ240218.1, on the reverse strand, counting down.
CTTCAGCGACAGGGCAATTCGTTTGCGCTGCAGGTCGACCTCGAGCACCGTTACCCACACCCGCTGCTGTACTTTGACAACATCAGAGGGATTGCGGACGAACCCCTCAGCCAGTTGGCTGATGTGCACCAGCCCGTCCTGGTGTACGCCGACATCGACGAAGGCGCCGAAACCGGTAACGTTGGTTATCACCCCGGGCAATTTCATGCCCACCGTCAGGTCCTCGATACGGTGGACGCCGGCCGCGAAGTCGAAAGGCTCGAACTCCTGGCGTGGGTCTCGTCCCGGCCGGGCCAATTCTTTGATGATGTCATCCAGCGTGGGCAGGCCAATCCGATCGTTGACGTAGCGGGCGAGATCGATCTTGCCGGCGATACGGGCGTCGCCCAGCACCTGTCCCAACGGACGGCCCAGGTCCCTGGCGATTGTTTCCACCACCGGGTAGGACTCGGGATGCACCGCGCTGGCGTCCAGTGGCTGGGCGCCCGCTCTGATGCGCAAAAACCCGGCCGCCTGTTCAAAAGCCTTGGGGCCGAGGCGCGGCACTTTCTTCAGGGAATCCCGGGAGGCAAAAGGGCCGTTGCGGTTCCGGTACTCCACGATGGCATTGGCCAAACGGGGTCCCAGGCCGGAAACGTATGACAGCAACTCTGGGCTGGCGGTGTTCAGTTCCACCCCCACCTGGTTGACGCAACTGATCACCACATCGTCCAGGCGTTCCTTCAGAGCCTTTTGATCAACGTCGTGCTGGTACTGGCCCACACCGATGGACTTGGGATCGATCTTGACCAGTTCGGCCAAGGGGTCCATGAGCCGGCGACCGATGGAGACCGCTCCCCGGACGGTGATGTCCTGATCCGGGAATTCGGCTCGCGCCGCCTCCGACGCTGAGTAGACCGAGGCCCCGCTCTCGTTGACCATGACCACCGCGATCTTGGGGTCCAACCCCAGGGTCCTCAGAAAGGCTTCGGTCTCGCGGCCGCCGGTGCCATTGCCCACGGCGATGGCCTCGATTTGGTACTGACGGCACAGGAGGAGTATTTTCGCGGCGGCTTCCGCCTCGCCCCGTTCCCCGAGCAACGGATAGACGGTGTCGTGGTGCAGCAGATGGCTCTGCTGATCCAGGCACACCAACTTGCAACCGGAGCGAAACCCGGGATCCAGGGCCAGGGTGTTCTTCTGGCCGAGGGCCGGCGCCAGCAGCAACTCGCGGAGATTGTCGGCGAATACCCCGGTGGCGGTGTCCTCGGCACGAACTCTCGCTGCTTTGCGGACCTCCCTTTCCATTGGGGATTCCAGCAACGGTCGGTATCGATCCCGAATGGCCAGCCGGATCTGCACGGCGGCCTCCGTTTCTGCTCCGACGAAGATCCGCTCCAGGATCGCGGTTGCCGCCGATACCGGCGGCGCGATGCGGACCGAAAGCAATGTTTCCTTCTCGCCCCGGAGCATGGCCAGGATCCGGTGGGAAGGCGCGCTCGCAACCGGTTCCTGCCAGGCAAAGTAATCCCGGTACTTGATCGCCGCCGATTCTTTGCCCGAGGCTACCGCGGCGGAAATGGCGCCCTGCGACCAGAACAGCTCCCTTATCTCCTTCCGCGCGGTGGGGTCCTCGCTGACCCACTCGCCGATTATGTCCCGGGCTCCATTCAGGGCCTCGCTGGCGTTTGCCACGCCCGCTTGGGGGTTGACGTATGCATCAGCAGCCCGGGTGACGTCAAAATTGTCCTGACCCCAGAGGCGCAACGCCAGGGGTTCCAGCCCTCTTTCCCTGGCGATGGCCGCCCGGGTGCGCCGCTTGGGCCGGTGGGGCAGGTAGGTATCCTCCAGGACTGCCATGGTTTCGGCAGATAGAACGGCCTTCCGCAATTCCTCGCTGAGCAGACCCCGCTTGCCCAGGGAAGCCAGGATGGCCTCCCGTCGGTCCCTGAGTTCTCGCAGCTGCGCCAACCGGTCCCGAATGCCTGTGATCGCCACCTCGTCAAGGCTGCCGGTATTCTCCTTGCGGTACCGTGCAATGAAGGGCACCGTGCCGCCGTCGTCCAGCAAACCAACCGTGGCCTCAACCTGCCCTTCGGTCAATTGAAGCTCGCGGGCAATCTGGGGGATCTCGCTGTCCATCATGGTCGTCACTTTTGGATCCTCAACCGTCCCGATAGTGTGGGTAGCAACTTCACACAGGTTCGGAGGCTACCATATTCGACCCGGGGAGGGATCAGCTTCGTTAAAGAAGCCGTCGGGTCAACCCGTTGCCGTGGCCACTGGGGCGGCACGAGCATACACGCCGCTGTCCCGGAAGCCAAAGTACAGTTTGTGCTTGGATTGACGTGATGGGTCTGTTGTGCTCGATCTATACCGTCTCGCAAAACCGGACGGCGCATCCGGCGCCGGAGGCAGTCTGGCATCAGCAACGGCTTGGCGCGAGAGATCCGGAGATGGGAATGCTGTCGACGTAATGCGTAATCTGGGAATGGCTAATGAGGGTCGCGAAAAACGCGGTTGTGCCAGCGAGCGGAGATGATGAAGTTGAGTCGTCTGGCGCTGGATGAGACCGAGGTGAGGACTAACACATCCAGGTTCCGGGCGATGAGCCCCCGCCCGCTCTCGGTGCATTTTTCCTGCCGCCATCGGCACTCCTACGAAACGACGGCCTCGGCAACCGCCTCGCTGATCCGCGCCGCACCTGCCCGGGTCAGCCTGATAACATTGATCCCACAGACCATGGGGACCGTGAACCACGCCTCAGCATTCCATTTCTGCCATAGACCGCTACGCGAGATGCCCGGTGCCGGCCCTGGATGCGGAGATGGCAACCGTGGATACCGGCGAGGGAGACCCGGTGGTTTACCTGCACGGGAACCCAACCTCATCCTACTTGTGGCGAAACGTCATGCCGCATGTGGAAACGATTGCGCGGTGCCTGGCCCTCGACCTGCTGGGAATGGGCGAGTCGGGAAAGTCCCCGTCCGGCTCCTACCGTTTTGTCGATCACGCCCGTTATCTGGACGCCTGGTTTGAGGTCTTGGAGCTGACCAAAAGGGTCACCCTGGCGTTCCACTGGGCCTTTCGCCACCAGAGCCGGGTCAGGGGCATCGCCTGCATGGAAGCCATCGTCCGACCGCTGGCGTGGGATGAATGGCCGGAGCGCTCCCGGGCGCTGTTCCAGTCGATGCGCTCTCCGGCGGGAGAGGACATCATCCTGGAGAAGAACGTGTTCGTGGAACGCATCCTGCCGGCCAGCGTAATGCGGGGTCTGGGCGAAGCGGACATGGAGGTGTATCGTCGGCCCTACCTGGAAGTTGGGGAGTCCCGGCGGCCGACGCTGACCCGGCCACGCCAGATACCGCTGGACGGCGAGCCCGCCGACGCGGTGGCGATCGTGGACGACTACGCCGGTTGGCTCAGCGTCAGCGACGTTCCCTAGCTATTCATCAACGCCGACCCGGGGACCATTCTGACCGGCACGCAGCGGGAGTTTTGCCGGAGTTGGCCCAACCAACGGGAAGTAACCGTGCCAGGATTCCATTTCATTCAGGAGGACGCGCCGGCTGAGATTGGACAGGCCATTGCGCAGTGGCTGTCCTCCCTGGGGTAGCGCAGAGCGGAGTTCTCGAGACGGCTGAGTTGCTGGCCAGAGCCTGGGCCGGGGGCTCTGAGTGGCGCTCAGGACAGCGTGAAGGCGCTGATGTGTTGAGGTCCAGTGGGCCGGAGCAATAGAATATTCACTGTGGCGTGGGGCAATCGTAATGGCATTGGCGGGGGCAACTTCTGTACGGGGCCGTTTACGTAATGACCCCTGTGCGAACCACAACAGTATCATTGTCACCGATCTCAACGGCTGTCCAGCGGAGACTCCAAGTTCGGGATGTGCCACAATATATAGGTCTATCGAGGCTACCGTAGAGATTTCACATGGTGCAACGCAACTGGACGCGCGAACAAGACCTCGCTGTGTTGTACGCGAAATTGACCCACGGCGACGCATTTCGCAGACATGCCGATCTCGGCTATTTAGCCGCTGCCATGGGGCGATCAACAGCTTCGTTGTTAATGAGGAAAGCTAATTTCGATTCATTGGATCCTGCATCATCTAGCAGCGGGCTCGGCAATGCGGCGAACTTGACCAAAGACATTTGGAACGAATACCAGAAAAATCCTGTCGAGGTCACAGTTGAAGCACGTCTGGCTTATTTGAAGGTCTTGAGCCAGGGATGAAAACGGTGCCGAAGACGACAATATTTCCTCCGGGGACCGACGTGGAGACCAATGGCTGGTCAGCTACATCCCTCATGCAGACCGATTGCTCATAACGGCTGGTTGAAGTGAGTAAATCACGACATGACCGGGAACGCGATCGCATAGCGGCGAATTGGTTAAGCCTTGGCTCCTTCATTTGTGGCGGATGTCAGGACGAAAAGCAGTTCCCAAACGGCTCAGATGTGATAACGGAAACGCCGTACGGGGGTGGACTTAGAGGGTGTCTAAAAAGAGGGAAGGCGGGCCAGTCGGCGTAGCATGAGGCCGGTCATGGAGATGTAGATCCAGGTTTCCGTGGTTTCGCACAATGCCTCGTAGTCCTTGCCAATCGCCGCTGCCGGTTCAGCCAACCGAAGGTGCGTTCCACTACCCAACGCCGGGGCAACCTGGAAGGTGTGTTGCTGTGCTGGACGGCGCACCAGTTCCAATCTCCAACCGGCCACCGTCTGGGCCCACGCCACCAGTTTGCCGCCGTACGCGCCGTCGGCCCAGATCAGTTGTAGCCGAGGGAAGCGGCCCATCAAACGGTAATACCAACCGCGCGCCGTCTCGATCCTGAATGTCTCCGGATGCACCGCCACCGCCAGCAGCAGTCCCAGGGTATCTACTACGATATGGCGTTTGCGTCCCTTCACCTTCTTGCCCGCGTCGTAGCCTCTGGGCCCCCTTTTTCCGTGGTCTTTACCGACTGGCTGTCGATGATGGCCGCGCTGGGGCTGGTCTCCCGGCCCTGAGCCGGCCGCAGCATGGCGTGCAGCGTGTCGTGGGCCCGCTGCCAAGTTCCGTCCCGACGCCAGGTGCGGAAGTAATGGAACACAATGCGCCACGGCGGCAGGTCATGGGGCAGCATCCTCCAGGAGCAGCCGGTGCGCAGCACGTAGCGGATGGCGTTGACGATCTCCCGTCTCGGGTAGGTGTCGGCCGCCCGCCCGGCTTGGGCGGAGGTAACAGGGGTTCCCACAGTTGCCATTCTCGGTCGCTGAGGTCGTGGGATAAGCTGGTCGTTCCATACCCCCACACTACGACCAACTCCTCCCTCTCTGCCTTCATGCGTCCAGACCAATTGGACCCTTTTTAGACACCCTTTAGAGCCGATATCGGCGCGTTTGGCTTCGACGGGAAGTTATCAGGAGTGGTGGAGGTGATCGACCAGCACCCTCCGACACCACGGGCTTTGTCCGAACAGGGTAGTCTTGATTTCGCTTACTACCGTCTGCTCAACTTGCCCTCACCGCCAAAACGTCGCAGCATCGACCATGAAATCGCCAAGGGACGCTTCCGCTATTCTGACGTCGGGCGCATTGAGCATGACCACCCGGTTTGGCTGTGCTCTGCAGATTGTCTGACCTTCTTCGAGGAGCTGAGGGGAGCAGACAGGACCAACGATTGGGATGCGCCGCGGTGCGACGTTTGTCGTCAGTATCTTCACGACAACCAACTCATCCGCGTTGAATTCAGAGATTGGGCCTATGACCCGCATACGGCATTTTGCATCCACTGCGCGGCGCGATGCGACGCTGGGCAGATGCAGTGGCGAGCACCTGGTGAACTGGCCGGAGGCGATCCCAGGGAATGGACGCCCTATGACGATGCAGACTCGGCCATTCTGTTTTTAGCGTATTGCGACGCGGCGTTCTGGACCAAGGTATGGTTAGGCCGTGTCGCCAAGTTGGGTGATCCTGACACTTACGACGGCGACCGGCACGAAGCCGCGGAGCGCGCGACGGCGAGGAGGCTACCCGTGGTGAACGTTGCCTTTGGCGCCGGAGAATGGTCCAAGGGAGCAAACTTGCTCCTGCCAGTGGGAGCACCGGGTTGGGCTGCCTATGAGGACGAACCCGAACGGCTGCTGGCCTTTGGAGCGGATAACTGCCGTGGAACGGCGGCGGCTTGGGAGAGGCTCCTGTCGCATCGGCTGCTTACCTTGCCGGAGGAATTGAGGGCCATCATCAAAGAAGGCGCAGCCGTCCGTGAAAAAGCATCAGAAACGCCGAATTGCGACGATTGTGGTATGTCGACCGCGATGCGTGAACTGGATCGCGGGTCCATGGTCTGCACCAATTGCGGGGTGCTGTATGGATAAACCATCAACCGGCATGAGGGAAACTGGAACCTCCTACCCAGTCAGCCTCCGCAGGTATCTTGTCAATTCCTGATCCGGCACCGGGCACCTGGGATCGGCGAGCATCGCTTCCAGCGCAGGGATGACTTGGGCCTGTCGCTAATACGGCGCCGCGGTGCATCTGGTCGATGACCCACAGTACGTCGTAATGCGGAATGCTCTCATCCTAGGCGAGTGCGCGCATCCGTCGGTCTTCCGTCAAGAGCGTGTACCCATTGCAGAAAGCGAGGGCGATACCAAAGCAATCCACTAAACTCAGGGCCGGTCGCAGCACCTGGTAAGAAATTGCCCTGGTCACGCCATCAGGATTCAGGGCTTCGACGCTTAGCCCGAAGTCGAGCAGGTCCTGGCGGCTATACCGACCCAGGTCAATCAGCTCCTGATCGAACAGCAGGTCTGGCACTGCGAACTCGAATGGTAGCTGGAACATCCTGTCAAGCAGCTCCCGCTTGGCGAATTCAATCAACACGGAGCTGTCGCTGACGAGGACCCGCATTGTGCGTCAGTCCGGTGAGCCCGCCATGGCTCGGTCAATTTCACTGACCCGCTGACCGAGCAGTTCGGCCGCTTTTGATACCGAGATGGCATCCTCGGCCAGCGCCCTCAGACAGAGACGGCGGAAACGTCCAGCGTCTTCACCACGTTCCAGGGGACAGGGTTCCTCCGTTTTCCAGTTGTGTCCGATGCCGTGGAATATCCGTCCCAAGGTGGCTTCGCTGATGATGCCCAATTCACGCATCCGGATGACCAAAGCCGCCGCGCTGATACCGAACAGCGTCTTGATTTCAACGAGTTCGGCGAAGCCGAAGTTGAGGCGCCGTTGGCCGACTTCATGGGCCAGTTCATCCCTGGGTACCAGGAAAGCGCCGGCAAACCGATTGCAGGCTTTCTCCTCAGGCACTTCGGGCGGTATGTCCATTGCCATGTGCCCGAGCTCGTGTGCCAGGGTGAACCGGTGCCGCTCGATTGACTTGGTGGTGGAGCAGACCACGACCGGAACTTTGCTCCCGTCAGTACGGTGGACACGGCAGTTGAGCCCGTCCACGGACGGGGGCAAATCCGACTTGAGAACCTTGATCCCGCGTTCCTCCAGCAGCTCGGTCAGGTCTGGAATTGGGATGCCGCCGAGATTCCAGGCGTCGCGCACCGAGATCGCCGCCTGCTCGGCGTCTTCGACGGTTTCGATAGGGCACAGGTCGTCGACCGGCGCCTCCCGGCCGCTGTCGGCGATGCCCAGGATGTCCTCCACCTGCAGGTAACGGTCCACGTGGTCAAGGACAGTTGCTTCCACCATGGCTCGCTCCCTGGCTTTGGTCGCAGCCAGTTTCCGGAATTCGACGGATTCCAGGGAGACCACCGTGGGACTGAGCAGGTAAGTCGTCGAAACGTCCAGGGCTTTTGCCAACGCGATTGCTACGGACGAACTTGGCATCATTTCTCCGCGTTCGTATTTGCCGATGGCCTGAGCGGTGACCATCCCGTCCATGTGCGAAGACAATTCACGCAGTGACAGGCCGCTGCGTTTTCGGGCGAGTTTGAGACGTTCGCTGAACATGGGCTCACCTCACGATGGTTTACAGTATATGGTATAATATGCCCATGTGTAAACCATAGCGCCAGGCAGCAGGTATGCGAATCCGGCTCGCAATAGCCGACCGGCTCTTCACGGAATGATGACGCACGGATAGCTAGGATGCCCATTGGCCCAGATATACTCCGTATGGTCGCTGCGCCATGAACAACACGTACAGAGATACCACGCAATGAGCTCAGAGCGCACCAAACCCACTCGCAGGGCGGATACGAACCTGCCAACTCGGCGACAGCCTTTACCGTGGCCTGAAGATACCACGTTCAAGATCCTGTCACTGGACGGCGGCGGCATCAAGGGCATTTTCCCGGCGGGCGTGCTGGCATATCTGGAAGAGAACTGTTTGGACGGCCAGCCAATCGGGGACTACTTCGACCTGGTGACCGGGACATCGACCGGCGGGATCATAGCCCTGGGGTTGGGAGCCGGACTGACGGCCCGGTCCCTGTTTGACCTATATGTCAACGAAGGGCACCGCGTTTTCCCGCCGGAGCAACGCGCGAACAGCGGGCGGCTGTTGCCCAGGTTATTGAGCAATAGATATGACCGTGCTGCCTTGGACGAATTGCTGCATCAGACTCTGGGGACAAGGACTCTTCGGGAATCCAAGTACCGGTTGCTGATACCGGCAACCGAGGCCAAGCATGGCGATCCCGCGGTGTACAAGACTCCGCATCATCCCGGGTATTTCCTGGACGGCGACAAGCCCATGGCGGAGGTGGCTGCTGCTACGTCGGCGGTCCCCACCTACCTCAAACCGGTGGTTCAGGATGGATACATCCTGCTGGACGGAGGAATCTGGGCCAATAACCCGACCATGATGACTTTGGTAGAGGCCCTGACCTGTTTCTCGGTGCAACGGGAGCAGATTGAGATCCTGAGCATAGGATGTGGACAGGACGGTTTTCAGATCAACAGCAGGCAGGCGGCCGGAGCGGGTCAGTTGCAATGGACCGAGATTATCTACGTGGCCATGCATTACCAGTCGCTGACCGCCATAAACCAGGCCGGACTGCTGATTGAACGCGACAAGGTGGTGCGGCTGGATCGCCTTGAAGGGGTCGAGCCTATTGACCTGGACGATTGGGAAAAGGCCAGACGGTTGCTGCCGGAGGAAGCATTTGCCGTCGCTGAGCAATACGCAGATCGGATATCCGAGATGTTCTTCACTCAGACTGCGTCGCCCTACGCGGCGCTAGCATAACTGTAAGGAGCACCGAAATTGACCAAGAATAACCAGGAATTCGCCGATTTTCTCAGGGGTGAGGTGAATCTCAATCAGAGCCGGCTGGATCGATTGGAAACCGCGGTGGGCGCGGTGAACGACTACCTCAAGGAAAACCTGACCGGATACCAGAAGATGGAGAAACAAGGCTCCTATGCTCTCGGTACGCTCATCAAGCCAGTGGACGACAACGACGAGTACGATGCCGACATCCAGATCGTGATGAACCCGAACCCCAATTGGGAACCCAAGGACTATGTCCTCGCGATCAACCGGACGTTGGCGGGTAATAAGAAACTATCTCAAAAGGCAGATGAACTGATGGGACGGGGAATTCGGCATGGGTTAGGATAGGGAAAAGTGTGGGGGTGGACGATGGGAAAGGACGAAACTCTGGCGACGATTTGGGAGATTCCGGACCATCTCTGGGAGCAGATTCACCCGGTGATCCTGGATATGGACCCACCCCAGAGTACGGGGCGCAAACGCGCCGACCCCCGGCGGATGCTGGACGGCATCATCTTCCGGATGCGCAGTGGCTGCCAGTGGAACCGTCTGCCCCGGGAACTGGGAGACGACAGCACTATTCACCGGACCTTCCAGCGCTGGGTGGAGCTTGGAGTGCTGGAGGGCATCTGGGCTGTTCTGGTGGAGGGCTGCGCAGAACTGGACGGAGTGGACTGGGAATGGCAGTCGGCGGACTGCTCCATGGGCAAGGCTCGTTTTGGGGGGACATTGGACGCAACCCCACCGACCGGGGCCAAGCGGGGAGCAAGCAGAGCATCCTGGTCGACGCGGCGGGCGGACCCCTGAGCGTGGCGGTGGCTGGAGCCAACGTGCACGATACGAAACTCTTGAGGCCGACCCTGGAGAGCATCGTAGTGGCGCGCCCGGAAGGCACCCGGAACCTGTGCTTGGACAACCTGTGCTTGGACAACCTGTGCTTGGACAACCTGTGCTTGGACAACCTGTGCTTGGACAACCTGTGCTTGGACAAAGGGTATGACAATCCCACCGGCCACGGGACCGTTGCTCCTTCCAGTACTGTCCGCACATCCGGCGCATTGGGGAGGAGAAGCTGGACCGATGGGGAGAGCAGACCTTTCCTGCCCGCCGGTGGGTGGTGGAGCGCACCTTAGGCTGGCTGTCCAAGTGCCGGGCGATACTGGTGCGCTACGACCAGAAGGCATCCAACTACGTGGGCCTCATCCAGTTGGCCTGCGCCCTGCTCTGGTACCGCCGTCAGCACCGACTACTGTTTTGAGATAGTTTCTAATACTACAGCCGCACTACTGTTACCAGTTGGGATAATCGACGTTGGTAGTGGCTTTGTTGCGCTCTGGCTTGATGTCGCCGTCTCCACTGGGACCAGGACAGAACGAAATCAGCAGACCGGTTTGGAGTCCAGATCAGGCGGGTAAGCCGCCGACGCACCTCGGGGACTGTCAATGGGATCAGGCTCCGGTCCCGGCCGGGACCGCCCCCCTTTCCGGCCGGCATCCCGGTGTGGTGGCTTGATACCTGAGCACCGCCGGGTAAGCGTGAGCCAACATCGCCCGGGTGATGTGGCGCTACCAGCCATCCCAGCTGCGTACCTCGTACTGGTCCAGTCCCACCGGTCCCTGGGCCGCCTCGCAGCATTCCTCGATGGCCCCGCGGCGGCCCGCCACCGGCGCCAACTCCGCCATTGCGGTACCGGACGGGCCGCCGCCAACGTAGTAGGCCAGCTCAGCGGGCTGGGCAATGCTGCGCCGGGCCAGCAGCCAGTACGCTTGGCCCGGCTCCCGCCGGGGCCCTATCGCCACGGTGGTCCAGTCATAAAATCTGGGACCCTTGGCGCCGTCCTCCGCGCTCAGCCGCTGCCCGCCCGCTTCGTCAACCCACGACGCCAAACGATCGGCCCGCACTGGGCGGGGCCCCTTTTCGGTCCCGGCCCACAGCTGCTCGTTGCTCTTGAGGGCCAGCACCTGGGGGATGCCCTCCTCCTCCAGCCACCGCCGCCGGTTGCGGTCGCTGCCGTAGACCGCGTCTCCAGTAACCCAGCCGCGGGGAATTCCCGATCCCACCGCCCGCTCCAGCATCCGCTGGGCCAACTGCGGCTGGGTGCGCAATTCGACATGCTCCGGCACCCCGGCCTCACGGCGTCGCTCCCGGTCCGCCACCCATACCTGAGGCAGCTACAACTCCCGGTCCAGCCGGGTCCGGCCCCGGGCGCCAGCGTCGGCCAGGAATACTCCCCCTGGGGAATTTTCGATCCGCCCCGCGGTGCCGCGGTACTGCCGCGGCACCCCCACCGACTGGCTCCCCTTCTGGCTCCCCTTCTTGAGGAAGCCGGTAGAGTACCGGGAGGTGGTGTAAAAGAATCGGTGTAGCCCAAAGCTAGCCACCGCGTCATCCTTGATCGGAAGTCACAACCCAGAACAAGGAGAACGACGGTGGTCAAACACAGCATGGATCTTTTGGAATTATTACGCAAGCGTGGCATCGACGGAGACGTGGACTTGCTGCGGGAAGCACTGCGGGTCCTGGTGGACGGCATCATGGACGCCGAGGTTTCCGCCCAGATCGGCGCTGAGCACAGCGAACGCAGCCCAGAGCGGGTCACCTACCGCAACGGCTACCGCAACCGCACCTGGGATACCCGGGTCGGCACCATGGCGTTGCACATTCCCCAGCTGCGGGAAGGCAGCTACTTCCCCAGCCTGCTGGAACCACGGCGGCGCAGCGAGAAGGCTCTGCTGTCGGTGATCCAGCAGGCCTACCCTTCGGCAGGCTCAGGACAGGCGTGGAAGGAGTCTCCACCCGAAGGGTGGACGACCTGATCAAGGCCCTAGGTTGCGACGGCATCTCCAGCAGCCGGGTGTCGCGCATCTGCGAGCAACTGGATGAAGTGGTGGAGAGTTTCCTGGGTCGGCCCCTGGACGGCGGTCCCTACCCCTACGTCTGGCGAGACGGCCTGACCCAGAAGGTTCGGGAGGGCGGTCGCATCGTGAACGTCTGCGTGGTGGTGGCGACGGGGGTCAATGCCGAAGGGCAGCGTGAGATTCTGGGCCTGGACGTGGGGACCAGCGAGGACGGCGCGTTCTGGCTGGCCTTCCTGCGGTCGCTGACCGCTCGAGGCCTCAGCGGGGTGGAACTGGTTACCTCCGATGCCCACCAGGGGCTGAAGAACGCCATCGCCGCGGTGTTCGCTGGAGCCAGCTGGCAATGCTGCCGTACCCACTTCATGGCCAACCTGCTCACCCGAGTGCCCAAGCGTGCCCAACCCGGCGTGGCCACCATGGTGCGCACCATCTACCAGCAACTGTCTCCCGCCGAGGTCCACGGCCAACTGGACCGAGTGGTGGAACAACTCCGGGAGCCCTTTGCCCAGGTGGCCGAGCTGCTGGCGGACGCCGCGCCGGACATCCTGGCCTTCACGGCCTTCCCAGTGGCCCACTGGCAGAAGCTGTGGTCCAACAACCCGCAGGAACGGCTGAACCGGGAGATAAGGCGCCGGACTGACGTGGTGGGCATCTTCCCCAACCGGCTAGCGGCGCGGCGCCTGGTGGGTGCGGTGCTGGCCGAGCAGCATGACGAGTGGGCCGAAGCCCGCCGCTACCTCACCATCCCCAACGCCGCCGGCAACGAGGCACTGCCGGAGCCCAACATGCTGGACGCAGCAGCCTAAGCCCCAATCCACCGAGGAGATGAGTGTGTCGGCGTGCTGAAGGGATGAGAAAGTGCTCCCGGCTTCGGGGATAATGGTTTTTGAGAACGAAAACCACCCTGAAACGAGGAGCACCCAACGGATGCTACCACCTGAGCGCCCCGACCGCATCCACGTTGCCTTCGACGATCACCGACTGGTGGCCAATGCGGGGCTGCTTTTGCCCATCACCCTGGCCCATCATCTGGGGCTGGGAGAGCTGGTGGACCGCCACGTTGACCTGGGAAATGCGCCAGGTCGTGCCAACGCGGGAGACAAGGTGCTGACGCTGGTGGCATCGGCGTTGGCCGGCGGGGACTGCATTGACGACGCCGACGCGCTGCGCGCTGGCGAGACCGAGCAGGTGCTGGGCTGTACGGTGAAGGCGCCATCCACGCTGGGCACGTTTCTGCGGAGTTTCCGGTGGGGCCACGCGCGGCAGCTGGATCGGGTGAGCCGGGAGGCGCTGGCCCGAGCCTGGGCGGCTGGGGCCGGACCGGGCGATGATCCGCTGACCATTGATCTGGACTCTACCGTCTGTGAGACCTATGGTCTGGGCAAGGAGGGCGCGCGCCATCACGGCTACACCGGCCAGCGGGGCTATCACCCGCTCCTGGCCGTGGCCGAGGGTACCGGCGAGGTGCTGATGTGTCGATTGCGAAAGGGTCGGGCCAACACCGCCCGCGGCGCCGCCAACTTCCTGCGCGAGACGGTGAGCCGAGTGCGCTACGCCGGAGCCACCGGACCACTCACCGTGCGGGCGGACAGCGGCTTCTACACCCACGACATGGTGGCCGCCTGTCGCGACCAGAAGGTACGCTACTCCATCACCGTACGCCAGCACCCGAGCCTGCGGAACATCATCGAGGCCATACCTGAAGATGACTGGACGCCCATATCCTATTGGATGGATGGCGGCGCCGATGTGGCCGAAACCAGCTACACTCCCTTTGCCAGTGAGCCCGACGCGGTACCGGTGCGGCTCATCGTCCGACGGGTGAAACCCACGCCCGGCTCGCAACTGGCCCTGTTCGCCACCTACAGCTATCACGCTTTCATCACCGATAGAGAAGGCGACACCCTGTATCTGGAAGCTGACCATCGCCGCCACGCCGAGATCGAGAACGCCATCCGCGACCTCAAATACGGCGTGGGGCTCAACCACCTGCCATCGGGACGTTTTCCCGCCAACGCCGCCTGGCTGGCGGTGCAAGTCATGGCCCACAACCTGGCCCGCTGGACCACGCGCATCGGCCTGGGCGAGCCGGTGACCACCACCAAGACCCTCCGACGACGCTTCTTCTCTCTCGCCGGACGCATCACCCGCAAAGCCCGTCGCATCACCCTGCATCTGCCACAGGATTGGCCTTGGCGAAACCAATTCAGCAGCGCCCTGGCCAGACTGCGCGCCCTGCCACTCCCATCCTGACGCCGCCCTCGGCCTTTCACCTGTCTACGATGACGCACCACGCCTGGCCCAACCGCGCCAGGCTGGGCTCCTGACGGTCTCCGCCATCGGTCTGCGCTGAAAATCACTGCCAATGCCGCTACCACGGGTCATCAACATCCCCTTGGCACGGCATCCACGCCCCACATCGTCCATTTCATCGGCATCAGGTCCTCGCCATCCCGTTCCCTGACCCCTCATCTCTCTCAAATGCCGCACCGCCCTATCCCATCGGTGGATTCGGGCTAATCAACATCAAAAGGGATGACGCGCTTTTACACCTATTGACGGGACACTACCCTCCCGAATTGGATATATCCCGGCGAACCCAGTCCGAAAAAGGGGCGGTTAATGGACAAACTACGCTACGGATACTGCCGCGTCAGCCGCGCGGCCGACGACGGCGCCCGCAACCTGGATACCCAGCAGCAGGCGCTGGAAGCGGTCGGCATCCGGCCTGAGCTGATCTACCGCGACGTTGCTTCCGGCGGCAGCTTGGACCGGCAGGGTTGGAGCGCGTTGATGGATCTCGTTCGTCCCGGGGACACCATCACGGTCAGCCACCTGGACCGCATCGGGCGGAACCTGGTCGAAGAATTGCAGGTTATCGAGCGACTGACCGAGCTAGGCGTCGGTATCGTAGCGTTGGACGCTGGTATCGACACGTCCGCCAACAATCCCGCCGCACGCCTGCAGACAGCGATGATGCTGGCCTTCGCCGAGTGGGAGCGCCAGACCGTGCGTGAACGTTCCATCGGCGGACAACTCCGCGCTCGCGAAGCCGGCAAGATGATCGGCAGGCCTGAAGCGCTGACCGAGTCAGCGAAGGCCGACATCCGACTGCTGCATCAGCAAGGCCGATCCGCGACCAGGCTTGCGGAAGACTACCGCGTTGCGCGGTCCACCATCTACAAAGCCATCGGCGATGGCGAAACCCGGGGTTGATCTGGCCACTACTGATGCATGCACTATTATCTAAACTTAGGTCACTACTCTCCGACCCCTCTGGATTCCCGCTTTCGCGGGAATCACGGCAAGGATAATTTTAGCTATTCGTTCACGGGTCAGTAAACTGAAACCAAAGTGGAATCTACATTTGCGGTGCGCTGCAAATGGGTAGGGGTGGTCATGGTCATTTCTGACGCCCCGAGCCTGGAAAACGGTCTGGCTCACCCAGTGGGTACCCGACGCTCCCCTTTCGCTTACTCCAAAAACGGGCCTGTTTGCAGAGCCACTGCAACATACAAGTGGGTACTCGTGAAGCTCATTGTCGGCAGCGCTCTGGGGGCGAACCGTCTCGCCAGCAAAAAGCGGTGGCTCAGTTCAGGCCGAATTGCTCCCGGGCGTTCTCGCCCATCATACGGGCTATGGCGCTCCGTTCTACTCGTGCCTGGGTCAGCGCCTGGATGGCGTCCCAGGCGCTGGTTGTGTCGTGGTGCGGATACCGAGAACCCCAGACCACTTTATTTTCGTAGGAATGCGGGAGCTCCTGGATCATGCGCTCTTCAGCGTCGAAGCCCAGCATGACGTGGCCTTCTTCCCACATCTCTTCAGGGTCGGTCCGGACGGGATAATAATGCTGAAGCGGGATAACCCGTGTCGATGCCTCCATTTTTTCCAGGACTTCGTCCATCCAGGAGGCCTTGCCGTGGGCCATGACGACCCTCATTTCAGGGAAGCGCTGCATGACTGTATAGCCGATCAGCGTGGATGCGACGAACATATGGTTGTCCAGCCAAAGGGACAATATCGGCGCCAGGGGATGCCCCAGCGGGATCATTCCCGTCGCCGGGGATGCCCGGTTGCGGTCGCTGGCGCTGCCACCAGCGAAGGGTCCCCCTCCACCGCCCCCGAGGCCGGCGGTCTGCGAAAGTCGGCCGCTGATCTTTTCTACGAAGGGACCGTGGGAAGTCCACTCCGGATTCCATAAGCCGGCCGTAGGATGCACTGCGGCGGCCAACCCCCGGTTCTCCAGTTCCTCCCAAAGGGGATCGTAGTAGGGGTGGGTCAGGTACCGTCCTTCCATGAATATGGGCCGGATGAACGCCCCACGGAAACATCGTGTTCCGGCGACCCGGCGCAACTCGGCCAAAGCAAAGTCCATATTGCCAAGGGGGACCATCGCGGCGGCGAAGAGGCGGTCCGGCGCGGCCTGACAGAAATCCGCAATCCAGTCGTTGTACGCCCGTGCCAGCGCCCAAGCCACGTCCGGATCCTCAACCAGGTGAAAACCTTCGGCGAACCACGTCGGGTAAACGAAGGTCTGGTCGATTCCCATGGCATCCATATCCCGGAGCCTGGCCTGTGGGTCAGAGGCGCCTTCAGACAACGGATGGCGGGTATTCGGGTCCAACTCGCCAACGGAGTCCCAGGTCATTCCGGGCTTCCAGATGGCATGACGGGGGATGTTGGGGTTTCCGCTGTCCCGAAACACCCGGCCGTTGATTTTGAGATACGAGTCGAAACGCCCTTCTTCGCGCCAGAGGGCGTTTTTACCTGGAACTCTATACTCGGGGTCCAGATATTTCTCCCACACGTCGCGGGGTTCCACCACGTGGGAATCGCTGTCGAAAACAGCGAAATCTTTACTGGTAGTCATCGCACGTCATCCGATGGGCTGCCGGTTATCGGGCTATCACCGATGACTCCGGCTTGAGGGCCTCATTTATTTCGTCTTCGTCGGGCCACCAATCCGGGCGGTGGATCTCGGTGACGCGCTCCCGAATGATCTTGCTGGGCGGCTGTATATTGTAAAGATGGCGAGCGTTTGCTCCCAGGAACTTGGCCTGGTCGTCAATGGGCAACTCGCATTCTTCCATGGTCTCGATGGCCCTCCAGGCGTCGTCTCCGTCGTGGTGATAGACGTCGGAGGCCCAGGCGAGGATGTCCCGATAGTAGTCGGGCAGTCGCGACGGAGGGGCTTCGTCACCTTCAAAACCGGTGACGCAATGCTGGAAGAAAGTCTCGCTGGGCAGTTGCGTCAGCGGAGGCAGGTTGCGGTCATTTCGGTAGAGCCGATAGGTCTTGTCGCATTCATCCAGCAGGAAGCTCAGCCAGGTGGACGACGCCTCGAACACCGCGGCTCTAATCTTGGGATGCCTTTCAAAAAACCCCGACATCAGCACCATGGTCACCCACAGGGACGCCTCGGCCTGGAAGTTTTGCACGTTGCCCAGGAAGGTATGCGGCAATCCGGAGGTGGAAATTGTCCTTCTGATCAGCTCTGCGCCCGAATACTGGTCGGAATAGCCCGGTGGTTTGGCGACCCCCGAGGCCGGGAAGGGGTGCATACCGTAGACGAGGCCGGTATCCTCCAGGGCATTCCACACTACCTCGTACTTGGGTTGAATCGGGTAGTTGCCCATGGCATCCATGGGCCTGATCAGGGCAACCCGGCAGCCCTTGGCGGCCACGCGATAAACCTCTTCCACAGCGAACTGGGGGTTTTGCATGGGGATCAGGGCGGCGAAGTAGAGACGTTCCGGGTCCTCTTGCGTGTATTCGTAGGCCCAATCGTTGTAGGCCTTGCACATGGCCCGCGCCCCCAGGGCGTTCTGCAGCCAGGGGTAGGTATCGATGCTGGTCGGTATGATCATCACCTGGTCGATACCCTGCACGTCCATGTCTCGCAGCCGGGGGCCCGGTTCGTCGGCTCCGGCGTGGGCGAGGTAATCCGACTGCTCCCGGGTGAGTGCAGTTGCAGGGTTGAGGTTGCGGACGTTGAAAGCGCGCTGGATGTCGTGTTTGAGCCCGGGACCGGCCAGCCTCACGATGTCGATGGCGCCCGGCCCAGTCTTCGGAACGGGGGAAAAGCTGTTCACGTCAGCCTTTCCGTTGACCAGCAACTGGTTCGTTTCACCGTCGTACCACATGGTGGATTTCAGAGCCTCCAGCTCGCCGCTGGTGAGGTGATCTGCGGCCCGTTCCCAGATGGCAGCGGGCTCCACGATGTGCGCATCGCAGTCGAAGGTGGGGAAATCTTTGGTCATTGGCCTGAATCGCTGCACTGGCACGACGGACCCTCCTCTTTGCTACACAGTGGGGTGTATGCGGACAATTTTGAGCCTAACCTAACAATGGGCGTGACTAATGTCAACAATCTGACGCGTTAATCTGACGCGTTGCATGGGCCTGAATCGTAGCGGTGGAACCAAGCCCCTGCACCATTCGTTTGGTCAGAAATCGAAATCGATGGAATGTCGACGATTTGGTCCGACAGACATGACAGTCTCTATCCTCGAGTTCTGTAAGGTGCGCGGCTTTTCACCCACCTGATCAGCCGTCGGGAGGAAGTCAAGTGACGCTGTCGGACCGTCCTTCAGGTGGGGGCGGCGGAACTGCCAGAGAGAGACCAAACTGATATCCACCACCCTGCGGATGTAATTCCCATCTTGGCCTCAGTTGTTTAGTGGAGATCGCGCGTGTCTTGAGTGAACACTTCCGACACTCGAAGCTCGGCCCATCGTTGTTCCAGCATCAACAGCCCGGCCTGCGGGTTGGGCGCCGCGGCGATCAAGGCGTTGACCTCGGGAGCTTCAAGATACTCCGGCAGGCTGCAACCTTTCTCCCGGGGTAATTGTTGCAAAGCGCGCCCTTTGTGATTGATCCCCCGGGAGCGTCTCGTGCTCAGAGCGGTGGTTGTCATGGCCGCGAGTGTAACATTTCACCCGATTCTGTTGCAGGACGTACCGGGTCGCGGTCGTGACGTTCGCGATTTAGTGAACCAACGAAGTGCACTCTTGGGGATGACCAACGGTGTACTCGACCAACGCAATCATAAGTTTGAAACGTAGTTTTACGATCAGAAAATTGACGTATCGGCGGGGGTCCCTTTTGCGTTGGAGTACTTGGCCAAGTTTCTCGTCCATCGCCGTATCAGCCATTCGATCGTGTCGAAGATGCATTGCCATGTTTGTTCAACCCAAGCATACAGGAAGTCTTGGGCGTCAGTCTGTTGTTGGTAGAACCTGCGTCTCCAAGTTGTCCTGACGGGTTTGCCAGCCGAGTCGATATCCCTGGATACGTATTGGGCGTACTGCAGAGGCTGCCGGTTAACCGGCGGAAGCTGCGAGCCGATGCGTACGACGGTTCTGAGGACGTCCGCGGCCGTGTTGTGGACGACATCGTTCCTGATCCTCATCAACGGGGAAAAATAGTCCAATGCCAAATTCGGGATCGCCAATGGCAAAACATCAGAGGACGGCTCATCTGGCTCTCGGCACCCGTTCATTTGAAATATCTTGGGACGAGTTTCGTTCGGGAAATACAAGCCTGTTGGAAAGGCTGGATCGAAAAATGGTTCCTTCGTTAGATAAACGAATAGCTCGTATAGAATGTCCAGTGCGATACAACAGGCTACGATCGAACTGGTGTAAGAACCTGTCTACGATCTCTGAAATAGGTTAAGCTGAGACTATTATCAGGGGAGGGGTAATCATGTCTCATTCCTATCCCAGCGACATCAGTAGGGAGCAATTCGCCCGTATTCTGCCCACGCTGAAGTCGGCCCGACGCCGGACCAAGCCCCGCATTGTGGACTTGTATGACGTTTTCTGCGGCGTGCTGTATCTCCTGAAAAGCGGCTGCCAGTGGCGAATGCTGCCGGCGGACTTCCCCGATTGGCGCACTTGTTACCAGTATTTCCGGCAATGGAGCGAGCAGCCCGACCCGGAGCAGGATTCCATTCTGGAGCAAGTCCTAAAAAAAATCGGTTGGCGAGGCCCGACAAAGCAATGGGAGGGAAGAGCAGACCAGCTGCTGCATCGTGGACTCCCAGAGCGTCAAGAACACGGACACCGCCGAGCAGAAGGGCTATGACGCGGGCAAAAAGGTGTCCGGAATCAAGCGTCATATCGCGGTGGACACGCCAGGATTGCCCCATGCGATACAGGTGACTACCGCCGACGTTACCGATCGGGCTGGGGCTTTGGCTATGTTTGACGAAAACCGGTCCGACCTCAACCGGGTCCAGAATGTGTTGGTGGACGGTGGTTACACCGGGAAGCCCTTTGCTGCTGCAGTGCAAGGCATATTGGGAGCCGCGGTGGAAGTGGTGAAACGCAACGAACTGCACACCTTCGTGGTGCTGCCGAAACGATGGGTGGTGGAGCGGTCATTCGCCTGGCTGGAAAAGTGCCGCCGGCTCTGGAAGAACTGTGAAAGAAAGCTCAATACCAGCCTGCAAATGGTGGTGCTCGCCTTCACGGTGCTAATCCTAAAAAGATTGTAAACAGGCTCTAACATTACAGTCGCTCTTGAGGAGCAGGTTTCTGAAGGTGTCTCCGGTAGTGACATTGCATGGCCCGGGCTTGGTGCCGCCGTCTCCATCCCGACCAGTGGATGGTCAGGGCAGGACTGCCACGGGGCAGCCACAGCAGCCGGCACAGCAACCGTCTGACCTCGGGCACGGTCAGTGGGATGAGTTCTCCCGGGAACATATCCCCTTTTTACCATCGCCACCGGCGGCATAGGACCGGATTACCGCCAGAAAGGCATGGGCCAGCAGCGCCAGGGTGATGTGCCGGTGCCAGCCGACCCACCGGCGCACCTCATACTCATCCAGCCCCACCTCCTGTTTGGCCTCCTTGAAGGCGTCTTCGATGATCCACCGGGTGCCAGCCACGCGCACCAGTTCCGCCAGCGGCGTTTCCGCTGCGCCAAAACAGGCGTAGTAGGCCAGGTCATCAGGATCGGCAATGCTGCGACGCACCAGCAGCCAACGCCCCTGATCCAGTGCTGACCAGGGTCCTATCGGCAACCAACCCCAATCGTAGAGGCGCGGCCCCTTGCTGCCCTCACCAGCGCTCAGGCGTTGCCACCGGTCATCGGGTATCTGCTGGGCCAGTTCACGGGCCGCCACCTGTGCCGAGCCATCCTCCGTATCCGCCCACAGCGGCTCGTTGTTCTTCACCGCCAGCACGTAGGGCAGGGCCTGCTCCTCCAGCCACCGCCGCAGTTTCCGGTCATTGCCGTACACCGTATCCCCCGTTACCCAGGCAAAGGGCACCCCAACCGCCACCGCGCGGGCGATCATCTCCTGAGCCAGTTGTGCCTTGGTATGAAAGACCACCCCTTCCGGGACACCGGCTTCCCGCCGCCGCTCCACATCCTCCGCCCATTCCTGGGGCAGATACAGCTCCCGATCCAGAAAGGCCGCGCCCCGTCGGCTGCCATAGGCCAGGAACACTCCGATCTGACAGTTCTCCACCTTCCCCGCCGTGCCGCTGTACTGACGCTTCACCCCCACCGACTTCCGGCCTTGCTTCAGAAACCCCGTCTCATCCACCACCAGCACCCCGCCGGGATCGCCCAAATGCTCCACCACGTACCCTTGCAGGTCGTCCCGCACCTGGTCCGCGTCCCAGTGGTACACCGCCAGCAGACGCTGCACACCGTCGGGAGTGGCGTCGCCAGCATATTCGGCCAACTGCCACCCGTTCTTGCGCTCCACCGACCCCAGCAATCCTTTCAGGTACGCCAGCGCCCGCTGACGAGACTCACTACGGCTGAAACGCGACGCGATACGCCCGTGCAGCTCCTGGAGCCCAGCCTCCCACTCCAGCGCTTCCTCTCGCTCCAGTAATGTCTGACCCATTTCCAACTCCTCCGCTCTCACCAGTAATCATGGGCCTATCCTACCAAAGGCAAGCGCGACTGTAGTACTAGGCTCGGGTCAACCGTGACGGTGGCCTTGTGGCTCAGCGTCGCGGTGAACCGGGCGTATTTGCCCTCGCTGATGGACGCACCGGCTGCTACGCCTGCGTATGGATAGCCTGTGGTGCTCACCTCCAGAGTGTCGGACCACGGGCTGTCGCCGCCCGCATTGGTGGCCTTCACTTCGAACAGGTACTCGGCATTCTCGTTCAGGTCGACGAACGTTGCGCTGGTTACGTCGGAGTCATGGTCGCTCGTCGTCCAATCGTCGTCCGTCAGACTGGAACGCCTGGTCCTGACCTGGTAGCCCGTGATGCCGTTGCCGTTGTCGGCGGGCGCGGTCCATGTGATGGTGATGCTCTCGGGTGCTATGACGGTGGCGGTAGGCTTGTCCGGCCGGTCCGGCTTCCGTACCGTCTGTGCGGTGATGGTCTCGGGATCCCCATCGGCCGGCCAGGGTGTCGTTCCTTCCGAGTTCTTGGCCCTGACCTGGACCTGGTAAGCGGCTTCCGTCAGGCCGTCGACGGTCACGTTGGTGTCCGTGACGTCGAAGACCTCCGTCCACGTGGTTGTTCCTGCCTTCCGGTAGCGGTAGTCGTAGGCCGAGGGGTCAAATTCCGAGTGGGGGAACGCCACGATGCTTCCGTCCTCGACGAAGCCCACCGGCGCAGCCCAGCTGATATCCAACTTTGATGTGTCGTCGGCCTGAAACCTTGCTGATGGTGTGATGGGCGCGGGCGTACCCACGTCCTTGACCGTGATGCTGAGATCCACGGCGGAGCCGCTGCAGGCCGGGTCTCGGGACTCGTTACTGGCGTTGTACAGCCCGTGCCGGTTGTGGAGCCTGACCTGATGGACGTTGTCGTCGTCGGTATCCTTGGGGTTCTCATAGTCGGGGTCGTTGGAGAACGTCAATCGGATGTTGCCGTCTCGTCCGGACTTCGTGAGGGTGATGGCGTTGAACAACCCGGCGTCCTCGTTGCCCGTGGTCGGCCAGGTCACATCGCTGAGCATCTTTCATAGATAGGGATTACACGCACCTATCTGAAGGAGGAAGGCCGTCATGGATTGTAGCCCAGCCGAGTTTGATGTCAATGTTGTCTGTCCTGAGGATCAGGGTAAGGTTCCAGGGTTCCTGGTGGATCTGGGTAGCCTGTATGATTATCTGGCGCGCCTGGAAGACCGTCGCGACCCACGTGGCGTACGTTACCGCCTGGTTCACATCCTGGTATTTGTCCTGTTGGGCAAACTGGCTGGGGAAGACCGGCTGACGGGCATTGCGGAATGGGTGTGGCACCGCAAGGAAGCGCTGGCCCAAGCTTTGGGGTTGCCGCGCCCCCAGGCGCCGCATCGCACGACTTACAGCCGGGTCCTGGGCGCAACGCTGTCGGTTGAGGCGCTGGAGCGGACGATGGGGGAATTCTTGGCCCAGAACCGGACCGATGGACAGTTGGTTCAGGTAACCATAGACGGCAAAACCTTGCGGGGCAGCATCGCGGCGGGGCAGACCCGGGGCACGCATCTGATGGCCGCCTACCTTCCTGGC
This sequence comes from Dehalococcoidia bacterium, assembly GCA_965197635.1. Lineage (GTDB taxonomy): Bacteria > Chloroflexota > Dehalococcoidia > Lucifugimonadales > UBA3495 > Bin87. The sequence continues at coordinate 1,403,226 of OZ240218.1, read as the reverse complement.
GAAGGAGTAGTGCTGGCCCAGGTGGAGGTGGACGGCAAGGAAAATGAGATCAAGGCAGCCCCGCGGCTGCTGGAAGCTATCGACTTGCGGGGCAAGGTGGTCAGCGGCGACGCCATGCTGACCCAGCGGGACCTTTCGGCGCAAGTGGTGGCGGCCGGGGGAGAATACCTTTGGCCAGTGAAAGATAACCAACCCCAACTGCACGACGACATCGCCACGTTTTTTGCCAACGAACCGGAAAGTGTGCCGGAGGCGGGGACGGTGGAAAAAGGGCACGGTCGCATTGAGCAACGCCACCTGCGGGCCAGCGCTGGCCTGAATGAGTACTTGGACTGGCCCTATCTGCAACAGGTTTTCCGCGTGGACCGGCGCACCGAGCACGTCAAGCGGGGCGAGCTAACCCACGATACGGTCTATGGGATAACCAGCCTGGGGCCGGAGCAAGCCAACCCGCAACAGCTGCTGGCCATGGTCCGGGGACACTGGAACATCGAAAACGGGCTGCATTACCGGCGTGACGAGACCCTGCGCGAGGACTGGTGTCATCTGAGGCTGGGCCACGCTCAACGCATGATGGCGGCGATCAACAACCTGGTCCTAGCCCTATTGCTGCGCCGGGGAGTCAACAACGTGCCACAGCAACGCCGTCGCTATGCCGCCCAATGGAGCGAAGCCTTGAAACTCATTACATCCGTGTAATTCGGACTTTGCACAAGCCCTGGCATACGATCGCGTTGGTGGGCGTGCCCGGGCCCAGGTACGTGAGCCGTCCAGGTTTGTGGCACACGGGATCGTGATGTCTGCGGCGGGGCCCTCGTAGGTCTCGATCTCATAGCGCTGTTCCGATTTGTAGACCGCCGGGAGGTCGAAGAATGCCGACGGATCGTAGAGGAAGTAGAAAGCGGCCAGTATGGGCTCTGATTCAATTTTGCCGTCGTGGGCGTAGATGGCGAAGCTCGCTTGCTTGGTCAGACGGTTCAAGGCGAATAACTCGCCGAAGCGTTCGGGAGTAGCTGTTCCTTTCTGCTGGATCGTGAAGCCTTGGTCGGTTAGGAGTGTCCTGATCCCCACATCGTCCGGTGTGGACCACCCTTCTGTGGTTGCGATGGCGAACCGGTAGGTCAGGCTGTCGCCGTCAGGGTCGTGACCAGGGGCGCCGTCAAATTCGATGCACGAGTCCGGGCCGTGTGGAAAGGTGAACGGGACGTCGTCCGAGTTGGTTGGCGCGTTCATGGTGGGTCGGCGGTTGGGCAGTTCCTCGACGATGATCTCGCTCCACGGGCTCTCTCCCTCCGAGTTCACTGCTCTGATGGGAACCTGGTAACCGGGTGGGTTCAGTCCGGCGATCGAGGCAGTCTCTGAAGTAGTGTCGTCTGCGGCGGTCCATTCGTCGGTCCACGCCGCGCGGTACTGGATCTCGTAGCCGCTCACGTTGAAGTCGGCGTGGGGGAACGCCTTGACGGCGCCTCTCGGCGAACCCTTCGGGCGGGTCCCACGACAGTTCCACCATCGTGTTGTAGTCGGATTTGAAGTCTCCGGTCAGGTTCCTGACCGGCGCCCGGCACCCCCACGTCCCTGACGGTGACATCCAGGGCTGAGCCGCTGCAACCCAGCGCGTCGGCGTCGTTCTCCAGGTCGTGCAGGTCGTGGGCGCTGGTGGCCCTGAGCTGGTAGAGGTTGTCGCTGTCCGCGTCCTGGGGGTTGCCGAAGTCGAGCTGGCCCCGCATCACGGCGGCGGCAAACCGCCTGCGAATACCAGTGCTCAACGGCGTGGTCGTGCCAGACCTGGGTGTCGACGAACCATTCGCCTTCGTCGACACCCAGCGCAACTGCGTCGCCGGGCAGCACCACAACCTCTGGACCCCAGCCTTGTCCAAATACCGCGGTCCAATGCCTGTAAAGGGCGTCGGCCCACTATCGCAACACTCTCTTGCCGCCGTCCTAATGTCCTTGTGGAGCCACCGAACCTCGAGACGCCGGCACCCACCGACACGATCGTCACCAAATGGAAACCGATCTTCATTAATGTCGCCAACAGCCTCAAACGAAGGAGCTAGTTTCGCTCACCGGCATCGCAACAACACGCCAAAACCGGGCCCGCATTTTTCCGAGAAACGTCCGCTCGCTGAGCCGTCCGACCGGCATCGATCCCCACGCGTCGACCCGTTGCTTGGCCCGCGAAACGCTGCCCATGTTCCGCCGGCCCCCGACCACATGATGCCGGTCGAAGCTGCCTTCTCGACGGTGCGGACGCACCGTCGACGTCGTTAGGGGCACGACCATCAACACCGCCGGCTCACCCCTGCTGGCCGATAAAATTCCTCAATCACCCGGCCCAACCGCGGTCCGAAAATTCGAAATCCTGGTCATGAAGAGAGCCGCCGTCCACTGGATGGCGGACATCAGCAAGGACGCCGTGCACCTGGTGTCGGACCCGTCCCCACCCTCGTCTCCGTCGCGTTCCGGACCCTCGACGTCAACGTCTCGGGGACCGACCCGCACACCTCCGGGACCCACCAGTATCGATTTTCGCGGATCTTCGAGAGCGTCGAAAACCTCGGAACCGTCGCGGCCATCGCCACCGATCACCGCCATGGTCCCAGCGCGACCAACCGACCGTCAGGAGCGGCATCCTTTGCGTCGAAATATTTCGAGACCAGCTGACGTCGATCGAAATATCCGAGACTCCCAACCGCCGCAATAGGGGAGCACCATCCCCCAAAGCGACCGGCCGCGCGCCGACGAATTCATTGTGCTGATGGGTCATCTGCGACGCGCCGAGATGCCAAGCTGGCCCGCCAAATCCATGGCGACCAGCCTTTGTTCAACCACTGGACATCCGCTCGCTCCCTCGATGATTTGAGCCCTACAGTCACTAGGCCGCCGAGCTCCAGCTCTGCCAGATGCTGATCCCCCATCACAAATTCGACTTCATTTGCACCCGTTGCTGCTGTGCTTCCTACCGCTACGACTCCCCATCGACACCCGGCACCCGGGACCTGCGTCACCGCACGAAACCCCCAACGTGAAGACCACTCGCCGCCCCCTGACGACCACACCGCCCAGCAATCGCGTCCCCATTCCCACGGCATCTCTCCAATCGCCGGCGACTCACGAGTCGACGCCACGGGCGTCCGGTCCCAGCCAGCAACGGCGGACCAGACCTCCGGAACCACGTCCCGTAAACCGGGCATCCAGCGACCGTTGCTGCCCCGCTTCCCGACCCCACGCCACAGTCCCAACCCGAGTCCTCGAGACGACCACCATGGCCATCCCAACCTGCCGCTGACGTCACGCCGACCGCCCCACCTCCCACGCCACATTCTGCCCCGCCATCGCCGAACCCCAGCCCTTGAACCACGCCCAGCTCAAAGCCGCAGACTCCTACGTCCAGAACTACGTCTCCACAGTAGCCGCCCACGACATCATCTTCCGAAAGGACGCCGACGGCTCCCCTCTCTTCCCCAACCTGGCCGCTCACTTCGACCCAAACTGACGACCCCCGTCGGCCCTCCACGCCCGACCATCGGTCAAAACCCCCGTGATTGTCGATGTACAACCGTCCGTGCCTAACCAAGTACGTTTCCTTCTTCATCCCCCAGGACGTGACGCCTCCAAGCACCCCGTGATAAGCGATGTACAACCCGGGCTACTAACCACCCCCCTGTCCCGGAAAGAGGACGCCAATTTATGGCGTTTTGACAGACTTGACTATCTTTAGAGAGGAAATTTCGCTACTACGATTCCACGGAGGACGTGGTGGACATTGGCTAAATCACCGACGGATTTCGTAATCGGCCCAAACGCCTAAAATTCCGGGTATTTCCGGGTTCGTGGAGTTCGCCGTCGTCCGAAAGCCTGCCCGGGACGAACGTTGCGGAGTACTCCGAAAATCGCCGAATCAAGCCTTGATTCGGCGATTTTGCTTTCCACGGATAACACCTTGGCGAATCCCGGAAAAGCCGATTCCGGGCGTCTGGGGACGCCTCCGGGCCATGCTACGCTGCTATGGGAAAATTTTGGTGTGCATTCAGGGCCTCGGATGCACCCGGGCGGAAACCCGGGGCCTGCCAAGGCGTGGCCCAACCCTGCTCAAAATGGGCCGTTTTTCTACTTGAAAACCACTCCAACCCCCCGTTTTTTGTTGAGCCTCAAGGGAGTCACCAAGTATAATTTAGGCAGCAAAAACCGAACAAAAAAGTTGACCGCTCAGCCTGGTCCGCCGAGCGGTCGCTTGCCCCCTCAGACCCTCTTAAAATCCTCGTGGGCGATTTCTATTCTAATTATACTCACCAACCCAAACAACCCCCGAAAAGCGGCTACGGCTTCCTGCAAGCCGTGGTATCGGGGGTAGTTTCCCGAGCTGGCGCATTGGTTGAAATCCTCGATGCGCCCCACAAAGAAGGCGGCAATCCAGGCTATCCTGCCGAAGCCATGCTCAGCACCTGCATCATGCAGTTCGCCCTCGGCGAACGCTACGCCAACGCCTTTCTCAACACACTCGACAGCAATGTGCGCCTACTGGCAATCTGCGGCTTGCCTTGAGCTCCCAGCGAGCGGGCATACAGCCAGTTCAAGAAGCACAAACTGGCTCACCACAAGGGCCTGATGCGTTCCATCATCGTCGACCTGTTCCTCGAATGCGGAATTGAGATCGAACGGCTACGCGCGCTGGGTCTGGTTCCGGCGGACAAACTGCCGCTGGGACATTCGCTGGTCATGGACAGCACCGATATTGAGGCTTGGGCGCGTCCGGGCAGAAAGGGCCGGAAGACCGGCGAGGAAAAGCCGTCCAAAGACTCCGACGCCCGATGGGGGCACCGCACCGCCAAGAACGCGCGCTCCTACAAGGCCCGGTCGGGGAAAGGCCGGAGTGTCAAGAAAGGCACTGGCAAAAAAGGTGCGGCCGGCCAGAAGGAGAGCAAGGACGAGCTGTACTTCGGGTACAAGGTCAACGTCATCGTGGACGCCAACCACGGGTTGCCGCTATTCGCCGAGACCCGTCCCGGCAACGCCAGCGACGTCACGGTGATGATCCAGGATCTGGACGACTGCCTGGCCCTGTACCAGACCCTGAACCCGCGGTATTTCCTGGGCGACAAGGGCTACGACAGCCTGAAAAACATCCTGCACGTGATCAGCCTAGTGTCCTGTATTCGTAGTTCGTCGTATTACTCTGAGGCATTCCACCAAGACAGGAAAACGGTTTTCTTCTTGGAGCGGAGTGGCACAAAGGCACAAGTCAGCACTTTATTTCCGACGAACTACGGATACACCACACTAGTGTCCTGTATTCGTAGTTCGCCGTATTACTTCGAGGCTTTCCGAGCGGATTGGAAAAGAGTTTTCTACTCGATACTGAGCGGCGCAAAGGCGGCGGTCGGCACTTTATATCCGGCGAACTACGAATACACCACACTAGGGATGATGCCGATAATCGCCGTCCGGCTGCCCGAAAAGGACCCAGAGACGGGCCGACGGCTGTACGACGGCACGTACGTCGAAGACGGCCGGCCGCTCTGCGCCTGCGGCTGTCCCATGGAGTACGTTACAACTGATCCAGCGAAGGGCCACCTGTTCCGGTGTCATCCAGACGGTTGCGACCTCAAAGACCAAGATGGCATCGCGAGGCACTGCGACGACCAACGCTACGTGCAGCCAGAGGACCGGCTACTGCGGATAGTTGGCATGGTGCCCCGCTGCTCGGACGAGTGGAAGGACGAGTACAAGAAGCGTCCGATCATCGAGCGGCATTTCAGCAGTGGCAAGCACAGCCGGCTGATGAACCAGCACCGTTACTTCAACAGGTTCCAGATGTCGTTGCACGTGTTGCTGTACATGCTCAGCTACTTGGCCACGGCCTTGGCGCACCTCCAGGCCAACGATTACGCCCACATACGGCACATGCGGATCAAGCTGCCGAGAGTACGGCGCGGGAGAACCAGGAAGCCGCCAGAGAGGGCCTGCCGCGACCCCGATTGCGCCTGCTGCGGTCAGTGGCGCAAAGCTGCGTAGTGCACCACCATGTCCATGCTCACTAACCACGCTATGGCGCTGGCGCACCTCAAGGCTGACGACTACACCCACATGAGGCTCATGCGGATAAAGTTGCCAAAGGCGTGGGGACGAAACCCTAAGCCTGTGATGGACGTGGATCCCCGCATAGTTGCTGTTCTGCTGTTGCACGAATTCAACGAATTACAAAGAACAGCGAGGAAATTTCGCTACTCGAAGAAAGTCCAGCCGACAACGGATTCGTTAAACGGTATGATGAAAATCGTTTCGCATGGCTTGCCACATCATTGAATATCGCCGACCAAAGCAGGCACGGTAATCGAAGTGGGCAAATCACCACTGAATTAGCATTGCCATAATGGGTCCTTGCCGATGACTTAGAACATCCACCAACGGCGCGAGGGCCCCCTGAGAATGCTGCCGGTTCCAGACGACTTCGGCAACACACAAAGGGTGGTCAAAGCCTTGCTTGCCCCAATTTGATGTCACGTCGGGCAGTCAACGACCATCGAGTAAAATGACACCGACATCAAACGGCGCTCAAGTTGGCGTCGTGAAGATCAAGAACCGACCGGAGCAGCACGAATGCAGAAGCACGATCATCGAGCGCTGCGAGTAGCCCAGCTAGTGCAACAGCATGAGCAGCCTGATCTAACCATTTTGTTCGGCTCCCGATCCCGTGGCGACCACGATGAACTGAAATCAGACATCGACATCATGCTGGTCCAAGAAACAGAACCAGAAGTTGAACACAAACGATTGGCAACCCAAGTCGCCAATAAAATCGCCGCACAAACATACGGACGAACGATGCAGGTAGAACTGGTCTGGCGTACGCTCGACCAGTTCCGTTTCAACAGGCGCTACATCAACAGCGTAGAAACCAATGCCGTACGCGAAGGTGTCATTATGCCGCGCAATCCAGAAAACTATAGTCCCGGCGACTACGAAGATGAAGAAACGGAGTACCAGTACGACTGGTCCAACTACGAGGAAAGAATTCGCCACACAGAGATACACCTGAACGAGTCCGTCTTCCTCGCAGAGGCAGGTCGCAACGATCTCGTCATCGGCCAGCAGGCCCAGAATGCGCTGGAACACGGCATGAAGGCTCTGATAGATGCCGCCAGGGGAGCATATTCCAACACTCACAGCATCAGCGACCTGCTGGGTGCCGTCCGGCACTTTGACCGCGAAATGCGCGATTTCAGTATCTCGATTCCGCCCGATGTCTACACGGAGTATGAGGGTCAAGCTGAGTACCGGGCAAGACGCCAACCAGAACTAACGCAATTCCCGGACTACCTGGAACGTACCACTGAGGACGTGTCTCAAATCATCAACCGCGCCAAGGAACTGCGCGACCGGGCGATGGACCAATGACGCTGGCAAAGCAATCAGCGTCAAACACTAACATACCAGTGATCAACAACGCGACCGTTATGCCGCAACGGCCAAAACGCCGAGACGAGATTCGTAGCGATTGTGACCACTTTCGCCAGCAGTCTGTCTGAATCCTGAGTAACGAAATTTCCTCATCTTTAGAGAGGCGTGCGACTAGCGTCGCGTTCTGTCCGGAACCGATTTGGAGTGAGACGGAATTAGGTGAGTGTCGGGGGGGTTGGGTCGGGGTTGGCAGTGGTTGGAGTGTGATTGGGAGAGGCTGTAGCCCGGCCGCCAGAGGCGGCCAGAACAGCAGAGGTATCCTTTACCCATACCCACCGGCATTCCGTCGCTTGCGACGGTCTCGAAAAGAAAACCATCCGACCAGTCGGCAGCATAAGCAACGCGACCGACGGCCGAGAACCACAAAGGAGGACCATCAAAATGATCAGCAGATTTCACAACTGGCGGCGGCCAGCATGACCCTGCGGCGGCGCCATAGCAGGCGTATTCCTGCTGTCGGCGACCCTCGCCCTCATCCTCAACCAGCAGGGGAACTCCGGTGAGCAGGTGGCGGAACCCGCCAACCGAGTCAACCGGCAGTTGGACGATACCCAAGATGCCTTCACGGACATCAAGGATCTCAACCCCGAGGAACACCGCATGGAGGCCGCCCCATCTGCCATCTACGACCATCAACTGACCAGCAGCTCCAAGCCGCCGCCGCAGATGCCAGCTCCCGCCGGCAACCCGCCCGTGGCCGGCCACGGCTACTCAGAGGGCCACACCTACGGCATCAACCCCGCCGGTGACGGCGCCCCCGACGACGAATCGTTAGGTGAAACCAGCAACGCGGACCACGATTCCGACGACAAGAAAATCTTGCCAACGCTGACCTTCAACGAGGAAGCTGGCGGGGTCCAGGGCGGCAAGTCGTTGGCCAAGCACCAGGAAGCCACGGACCGGATCGTTGACAACTGGACGCCCCAGTACAAGGCCGCGAAACGCGAGCACGAGGAACTCGTCGAGCGCATCAGCGCCACACGAGAACTCTGGCCCGAGTACCGTCAGGAACACTCAAACCTGATCCAAAAACAGAACAATCCAATGCTTCGGGACATCATGGAAGCATCCCTGATGGACGACATCCGGACCTTCACGAACTGGCACCTCAAGGCATCAGAGGTCGAGCACCGTTCCATCGAAGCGCTGTCGAAAATCGAGGACATGAATACCTTCAGCGTGTTCTACAAGAACCAAGCAGACTACAAGGCCATCACCCAGTACGACGAACTCGACATGCCCTCCAGGCGGGACCGCTGCGCGAAAGCCTAAACCGAAGCCAAAGTGAAATCTACATTTGCTGGGCCGGAACCATTGGCGCGGGCGTTGCCGGTCAGTCCTGCAGCACGAGCCTGAAGGACGGTTCGGCAGCGGCGCTTGATTTCTTCCCGACGGTGGGCTAAATCGGTGAAATAGTCGCCCACTTTCTCCCGCACGGCGGCACGGGTTCCCAGGCACCGGTTGGCGGTTGCCTCCTGACGTATCCAGCCCCAAATGGCTTCGTCGGAGTTGCAGTCTGGACGGTAGCTGGGCAAGTTGACCAGGCGCAGGTCCAGGCCCGGTGTGGTCAGGTACGCTCTGATGGCATCGCCCCGATGGGCTGGCGAGTTGTCCCAGATCACGGTCAGCGGTTCAGGGTGTCGCGTCCGCAGTTGCCGCAGAAAGACGGCTGACGTCTCGGAGTTGCTGTTGCCTTCCAGTTCCATCACCGCCACCTCCCCAGTCTCTAGGCACACCGGCGAGTAGTAGCTGACCTTCTCACCCCGTCGCGGGCTGGTGGAGCCCACCAGGGCCGGTTCGCCCTTCGGCACCCACTGGCCCCGCAGATCTGCATCCGCACGGAAGTGCGCCTCGTCGGCGAAGCAGATCTTGGCTCCCGTCCGTCGCGCCGCCTCCAGCAACGCCGCATACTCCGCCACAAAGGCTTCCCGGCGCGCTGGGTCCGCCTTGAGCAACCGCTTCTGGGGTCGCTTCAGCACAAACCCCAACCGGTGCCGGTAGTTCAAGCAACTGCTCCGGCCCAGCGCCAACCCGAACCTTTCCTCCACCAACCGGCGCACCGCCCTCCAGTTCCAGTTGGATAGCTCGATGCCCGCCTGGTTGGCGCTTCCCGCACCGCCGCCTTCAACTCCGCCTGCTGCTCCCCAGGCAGCGCGGGGGGGAACCTCCCGACTGCTCAAATGACCGCGCCTTCGGACCACCCTCCGCGAAGGTCGTGGCCCATTGGCCTATGGTGTGGGCATCCCGATCCAAGGCTCGGCCTACCGCCGCTGCCGTCCAACCCGGCGCCAACAGCCACACCGCGTGCCAGCGTTCTCGCTCCCGAGGTGTCGGCCCTCCGTACATCCGCCGTCGCACCTCAGCCTCGTCCATTTGCCACCGCTCCAGCAGCGCTCCCATCTCTTGCTTGCCCACGACAAACCCCTCCGATGCCCCCGACCGACTACCTCAATTGCCTCCAATTCTACCCGCCATTGATGCGGGTTTCACCTTGGCTTTGGTTTAGTATTACAGCCGCAGATGATGTGGTAGGTTGAGTCCATGACTGTTGATGCCAATGGACAGGGCCAGTCTACCGGAGCGCCACCAGGCGCGGACCCAGCGCAGCAGGGGCGCGAAGCAGAGAGTTACATCCAGTTGGGTTTGGCAGGGGCTGGTCCGGTCGCCGCCGTCGTAGAGCCACTCCCGGAGATACTGGCGCAGGTTGTTCCAGCTGCCCCAGGGCGAGAGGGCGGAGGCGACGGCGTTCTGACCGGCGCTGCCGGCGAGGATGGCCCCACAGACCCACAGGACCAGACCGGTCAACTGTGGCTGAGAGAGGTGAGGTAAATGCGTTTCAATCGTTTTCTGCATCTGATAGCATTCTCTGGGAAGGCGCATGGGGATCCTCCAGCATCCGGTTTAGACACAACCAAGATGCCGGATGCCCCGGCGCCTTCCCAAGCTACGGCAAAAGCCGGTTTCAGCCGTTACCTGCCCCTGTCAGCATCCTCCCACTGCCCAATCTGCTTGATCCTGTTTCACCTTAGAGTACTCCTCCCACTTACCATTTCAAAGCTGTTCGTCTACTAGAGGCGTTTGAGGCCCAGAATGGGCTGGTGAGGGAGCTGAAGGGGGAATTGGAGAAGCAGCTGCGGGCCGCTTTGGTGAAGCAGGAGGCAATTGCCGGCGCTAGGGATGCCGGACGGCGCGTGGAGTAGTACTGCGAACGGTTCCAGGACGGAATCGGCGAGTTTGATTTTCAGGGGAAGCGGGAGTTGATGTACGCCCTGGGAATCATGGTTGTGGCGCAGCGTGGGGAGGTCTCCATAACCGCGGTGGTGGACCCAGGGTTTGTGGCTATGTAACTTAAATCTTGCAGACCGGGTGCCGGTTGGCGAACTTGGGATGGGGGATGTTGCACGTCGGGCTGTCGGGGCGTTCGCAACGGGGACAGCCGTCACAACTTCTGTGGCCGGCGCCCTGCCCGGTCTGGGTTCGCGGTTCCAGTACTGTGACCATAAGCTGATACCTTCTCCTCCGGTTAGGCAATCGTCAGTTGCCGCACCGGCGCGTGTGCTCCAAATCAACGGAATCCGATGCGGCAGACTGCGGGCTACGGAGCGCCGAAGCGGAAGCGGTCAGTTCCAGATCGCCGCTACCCGGTACGCCAGTTGGGTGTGGGACTCGCGCACATCGACGATTTCCGCCGGCACGTCGCCGAGGATTCCCAAAGCGATGATCCAGTTCAGGATTTCGTGGTCTCCCGACTCCTGTATCTCCTCTGGAGTGAGTTCGGCCAGCTTGCTCCCCTGGCCCTTGCGCACCAGTTCCAGGTTGCGCCGGTCGGTCTCGATGTCGATTGCCCGGCACTGGAACTTGTGGGCCAGGAAGCTGTGGGACCAGCTGGAAGACGCCACCACGGCGACCCGTTCCTCCCTGGTGTCCAGGAACCTTCGTATGCCGCGTCCCAGTTCGTAGCATCGTTTGGGCGTGGGCCGCGGCGGGTAATCGGGTCCGGCCTCTTCGCCGTAGCAGTTGACGAACAGGGGGAGCAGCGGGAACCTGCCGTCGGGGTCCAGGAACACCAGCGGGTTGATGATGGCGTGGGCCAGGCCCCAGTCCCAGCCTTTGAGCGCGCTGGAGGACGCCATGTCAAACCCGTCCCGGATCAGGAAGTTGCGCAAGTCCTTGGAAAACTCCTTGGGGCACTGGAAGGAAAACTCCGTTTCCGGGACAGCATCCCACAGGTTAGTCCGGGCCGCCGGCCGCTGAAATGGATAACCAGCGACTTCGGCGCCGGTGTACAGGCAGAAGGGAGGCAGGTTGTCCTGCAGGAAGTTCTCCGCCTGGTCGTCGCCGATAACCATGAGGACATCCGGCTCCCATTCGTGCAGCCGTTCCCGCATAATTTCAAACGACTCGACTACCTTCTGCTGGTCGCTGATGTCCTGGCTCAGGCCGTTGTCCTCTCCCAACTCTTCCAGCAATGCGGCGGGCGGTTCATAGCCCGGCACGCGGGCAAATATCCGCTCTCTGCCCTTGGACCATACCTCGGGCGGGGTCAGAATGATTGGGCCATGGGAGCATCCCAGCCCCAGCAATTCAGCCATCTTGTCCTCCTGTTGAGCCGGAACTCTGGCATGATTTTGTGAATTTTCACGATTGTAGGTTCACCCGTAGCGGGCTGTCAATTTGGATAGGAGTTACGCAGTTGAAGGCCCATATGTGCGTCATTCCCGCGCCGGCTGGAGCGACGGATGTATGATCCCATTCGCGTCGCCTTTCTCGGTGTCGACTCGCACGGTTAGCCCGGGGCATAGTTAATTTCGAACGCCGGGCGGATATTTTTGCCGGGATGAACATGATATTTATCGGTCAGGGGTGGCGCAGAAGTCGCCCTTGTGCGGGAACTATGCGGACGGCTCACGGTTCGACAGGCTCACCGCGAGCGGGATTGGTGGCATTCTCGGAATTGCGGCGGATGTAAGTGGCTACACGCCAAGCGCGGTTTGATGACGCGGAAAATGCTCTTTGCGCCTTTGCGCCTTTGCGCCTTTGCGTTAAATTTCCTTGCAGCGGCCCAGTTGCCCGCTGCTCTCGTTGCCTAGCCCCCACGGGTGCGTGATTGTGCCCGACCGGATTGGGGAATATCATCGAGAGGCAAACCACATTGAACGGGGAAACGTGATGGACTATCGACCACTGGGCAGCACCGGGCTCAACGTGTCCGAGATCGGGTTTGGCTGCGGCAACGTCGGCGGCTTGATGATTCGGGGCGAGCATGGCGATCAGGTAAAGGCGGTCGCCCGGGCTATGGAACTGGGCATCAACTACTTCGATACCGCCTCATCCTACGGCGACGGCCAGTCGGAGACCAACCTGGGACGGGTGTTGATGGAGTTGTCGGCGGACGCTTACGTCGGCACCAAGTTTCGGGTCACCACCCACGAGCCGGGGCGCGTCAGGGGCAACGTTATTGCTTCAGTGGAGGAGAGCCTGACCCGCATGCAGCGAGAGCAGGTTGACCTGATCCAGATGCACAACCACGTCGCGTTAACGCCAGAGGGCGGGGCAGTCTCTCCCGACGAGACGCTGGGCGAGGTGGTGGACGCGCTGCGTGATCTGCGTGACCAGGGCAAAGTCAGGTTCTGGGGCATGACCGCCGTGGGGGAGACGGCGGCCCTGCACCGGGTCATCGACTCGAGGACCCTGAACACCATCCAGGCGGTGTACAACCTGGTCAACCCCAGCGCCGGAGCGACCGTATCGCCCGGGTTCGATATGCCTGACTACGGGAACCAGATCGACCGTGCCTCGGCCGTCGGCATGGGGGTGCTCGTGATCCGGGTCCTGGCGGCGGGTGCGCTCAGCGGGGAGGCAGCGCGGCATCCCGTGGCCGTGCCGACCGTCGCGCCCATTGGTTCGGGCCGCGACTACGACCAGGATCGGTCCAGGGCAGAGGGCTTCCGGTTCCTGGTGCAGGAGGGGTACGTGGACAGCCTCGTTGAGGCTTCGCTGCGGTTTGCTCTGGGGAACGCCGGGGTTAGCAGCGTACTTGTGGGGTATTCGAGTCTGGAGCACCTGGAGCAGGCGGTTGGGATCGCCGCCAACGGACCGCTTCCCGCAGAAGCCACGGCCCGTTTGCCGGAGGTATGGTCCGGGTTCACCGGCTGATACCGTCGCCCGCATCCGAATCATCCGAGGTATGCCGCGATGAACCATGTCACAGTAATTCCCGACCGGTACACCAGGCACACCTTCAAGCCATCCGAGTACCCGGGCCTCCTGGCGGCATCGTCGCCAAGAGCCGTCATCGAAATCTGCAACGATGGACTCGTTCTGGACCTCTCGGGCGTGGTGTTGGACGGCGAAGGCACCGGTGGCGTAGGCATTTGGGTTCACGACTGCAGCGACGTGACGATTGCTAACGGCGTTGTTATCGGCTTTCACTACGGCATTCACGCTGATAACGTCAGGAACCTGAGCATCCGGGGCTGCGTCGTGTCGGACAACACCAACTCCCGGGGCGCCGGTTGGCTTCCCGATACGGAGGCGCCGGTGGAGGAAGGATTCGGCGGCGGTATTTATCTCTACCGGGCCCGGCAAAGCGCAATAGAGAACAATCAAGTCAACAACAATTTCAACGGCGTCAGCCTGGTCCGGTCGGAACATAACCTAATCCGAGGAAACCACGCCTCCTACTGCGGCAACGTGGGGATTTACCTGCTGAGGTCCAGCCACAATGAGGTCCTGAACAATCTGGCGGAGCACTGCATCCGCTACACGGACCGGTTCTGGTGTGACACCGCCGACTCCGCGGGGATTCTCCTGGAGGACGGCTCCAACCGCAACCGGATCATCGGCAACAGCCTGCGCTACAGCGGCGACGGGTTCTTCATCCGGGCCCACAATCGGGAACCCTCCAACCAAAATTTCATATCCGGCAACGACGCCAGCCATTCGCCCAACAACGCCTTCGAGGCGGGGTTCTCTTCGGGCAATGTCTTCGAAGACAACGTCGCCAACTATTCCAACTACGGGTTCTGGCTGGGCTATTCAACCGACACCACGGTTAGAAGGAACGAAATAAAAGCCAACCGGTTCGACGGAATTGCAATTGAGCACGGGCGGGACAACCGCATTGAAGATAACCGCATTGAGGCAAATCGCAACGGCATCCGCCTTTGGAGCGATCCCACACCGGAACGACCGGCGAGCCGGGACTTGCCGCCACGCGACTACACCATTTCAGGAAATCAGATCACGGATTCCCGAAACTGTGGGATATTGGTAACGGAAGACCATCAAATTGGTCTCAAGGACAATGGTTTCCAACGCAACCCGAGGGACTGCGTGCGCCAGTCCGTGTAACGTAAGCCGCCTCTATTTGTCTTCCGACAAGCGAGTGGCGACTGTGCCCACAGACGAGGGAGGCCAGTCTGCAAACGGCGGCGGTAAAGTGGGTCACGTGGGGGCTTGGTCGCCGCCGTTCAAACGACAGGTCGGCCGCTCTATTGGCGTAGTTCCGACCTCCTCGCCTCCTTGTTCCATGATTTGAGTGTAAAGCGGTGGCCGAGGTTGCGTTCAATCTCCCGCCATTTGCGACCATCATCGGGAGTAACGAAAGTTATCGCCTCCCCGGCCCGACCCATACGACCGGTGCGGCCCACCCGGTGAGTAAACAACTGCTCGGATTCGGGCAGGTCAAAGTTAATCACCTGGCCGATGCCCGTCACGTCGAGACCGCGGGCGGCCACATTGGTAGCCACCAAAATGGGCACGGCGCCGGAACGGAAGTCCCGCATCACGCGCTCGCGTGCCGATTGGCTCAGATTCCCCTGGAGCGCTCCTACTGGATAGCCAAATATCCCCAATTGGTTGGCCAGTTGTTTCACCCCGCGTTTGGTCTTTCCAAATACGAGGATTGGTCCGTCGTCGCGCCGGTCCAGCAGGGTGCGGAGCGCCGACATCTTGTCGGCTTTCTGAATGCTGTACACTCGGTGTTCCACGGACGGAAGCGTCGGCTGGTCCGCGTCCACCGCTACCGTGATGGGGTCGCGCAGGTGTTTCTTAGCGGTGCGGGCTACCCATTCCGGCATCGTTGCGGACAGGAGAGCAGTCTGCCTTTGCGAGGGTGTGCGGCTCAAGATCGCGTCAACGTCCCGCGCGAACCCCAGGTCCAGCATTTCGTCGGCTTCGTCCAGCACCAGAAACCTCACCGCGCTCAGGTCAAGGGTTCCCTGGCGCAAATGATCCAGCGTGCGGCCCGGAGTGCCGATGATGATGTGGACGCCGTTTCGCAATGCCGTGTGTTCCGGCCGCAATGACCGACCGCCATACAGCAATGCCACGCGCAACCGTTGCCCCGCCGTCAGGGCCTCCGTGACTCCGGCCACCTGGATGGCGAGCTCACGAGTTGGCGCCAGTACCAGCGCCTGGACACGACGCTCCGATGGGTCACACTGCTCCACCATGGGCACGGCATACGCCAGTGTCTTGCCGGACCCGGTGCGTGCCTGCCCGATCAAATCGCGCCCGGCCAAGAGATAGGGTATGGACTGCTCCTGGATCGGCGTCGGTTCCGCGATATTCATGCGGCCAATTGCGGCTCTGGTGGGGGCCTTCAGATCGAATCCTGGAAAGACCTCAGTGTGGGCGCCAGCGTCGTCCGGGCCTATTTGGTCAGCCATTGCATTTGTCGGCGACGGGTCCGTCGCCGGTGCGTGTTGCGTGGGGATATCGCCGCTCCGGTGGGCCTTCCAGCATACGGAGCAATACACCGGCCGGTCCGGATTGGGTCGAAACGGGACTGTAGTGGATGCTCCGCAGTCAACACAGATTGCGTCATGGCGTTCTGGCCGGTTGGGTTGCAGTCGGTTAGGTGATCGTCGGCGGTTAGACCGGTATGGGTAGTGCGTACTGATGATAACTCCTTAGTTGAGAAGGGTATGATGTGGGCGGGATGGCACGGGTTCAGCAAACGAAACATTATTCCGGCCCGCCGCCGAGCGAATCAACGATATGCGCATCAGCGCATCG
Organism: Dehalococcoidia bacterium; assembly: GCA_965197635.1. Classification (GTDB taxonomy): domain Bacteria; phylum Chloroflexota; class Dehalococcoidia; order Lucifugimonadales; family UBA3495; genus Bin87. The sequence continues at coordinate 1,386,744 of OZ240218.1, read as the reverse complement.
TTGGCGTTCAACAATCGGAACGGAATAATAGTGTATCAGGCTTGTCATGGATAAATGGGATCTCTCCCCTGATCACTCCACCGAAGCGAAGCTGAAACGCACAGGGTGATGAAGCGGAATCGAGGCGTAATTGGGCTAGCAGTCCGTCCGAGAAATGCGGTGGCGAGTTGATGAAGGTATGATGTGAGCAGTTCAGGTGCGGGGAGCCGTTGATGAGCAAGACCTATCTTCCCTATGACCCTGACCAACAGTTGCTGCTGCCCGCGGCCTTGCAGGAGTGGCTGCCTGAGGACCCCCCGGCCTATTTCATCTCCGATGTGGTGGACCAGTTGGATTTGTCGAAGATCACGGCCCGCTATGAGCAGGAACGGCGGGGTGGGCCGCCCTACAATCCCGGAATGATGGTGAAGGTGCTGCTCTATGGGTACTGCATTGGGGAGGTCTCATCGCGGCGGATCGCCACCAAGCTCCACGAGGACATCGCCTTTCGGGTGTTGGCGGCCAACAACGCGCCGGCCCCGTACCAAGTACGTGGTGACGTTACTTCCGCACCATCAAGGACTTCCTGCAGGGTTACAACTGCCAGGCGGTGGTGGACAGTGCGCACCAGGTGATTGTGGCGGAGTGGGCTACGGACCGGGCATCGGACAAGCAGCAGGCCGCACCTATGCTGGAGGAAGCCATCGACAATGCCGGGACAGTGCCCCGGGAAGTATCCGCCGACGCTGGCTACTACTCGACAAAGGCGGTTGATGATTTACAGGCTTTGGGCGTGGACCCCTTCATTGCACCGGACCAGACCCGCCACGACAGAGTACCGCCGCCCGCGCCCCGAGGACGCATTCCCCAGTGTCTGTCCCCCAGGGATCGGATGCGGCGCAAGTTGCAGACCAAGCGGGGTCGTGAGCGTTACGCGCTGCGCATGGCGACGGTGGAGCCGGTATTCGGCCAGATCAAGCAGGGCCGTGGTTTCCAGCAGTTCCTGCTGCGGGGTTTGGAGAAGGTCAAACGGGGAATGATCGCTGATCTGCACCGGCCACAACCTGCTCAAGCTGTTCCGCAACGGTTGGGCATCGGTCCGTCCACAATCTACCATCACCGGCACAGCATAAACCGTCCCCACGCCAAACTTCATTCGCTACAAACCGCTAATCCTCAGACGGGCTGCTAGGAACGGTAACCACACATCAGGGCCAGCACGGTGAGACCAAGCACTGCGGCCAAAGGAAACACCTTGCCCCGAGGCAAACGCCGGTCTGTGAGTTGAGCAAGTTCCTGGCTCAACAGGACAAATTCCGTGGACAAGGACGTCAGTTCTGGCATCCTCCACTTCTTCCACACGCCATTCTCCACTTGTCCCGCAACTTTGAAAAGGTCCTGCATGACGGTACGTGGTACTTGCGGCTACCTGAACAACGACATAGAATTGCCGCGATCACGGTCCACCTGATTTGACCCTTGGACGGTTGGAATGAGACTTGACGGCAAAGTAGCTATCGTGACCGGCGGCAGCCGCGGAATTGGGCGCGCCATTTGCTTGGGGCTAGGCGATGCCGGGGCAAGCGTGGTTGTAGCATCTCGTACTGAAGAAGATAGGTCAGCCGGCACCCAATATGAGAAGTACGGGTCGGGTGACATACGGGATACGGCGGAGCAAATCACCGCCCAAGGAGGCACGGCGATACCGGTGCGCTGCGACGTGGCGCAGGTCGAGGACATTCAAGACCTGGTGACCGCCACGCTGGACCATTTCGGCCGGATTGACGTTCTCGTTTCCAATGCGGGCATGGACTGTGAGTCGCCGGTGGTGGACCTGGATGTTGAGCTATTGGACCAATGCCTGGCGGTCAATGTGCGCGGCCCGCTGCTCCTTTGCAAGTACGCGCTGCCGTCCATGATTTCCCGAGGAGAGGGCGGCTCGATATGCTGCGTTACCTCCGGCTCCGCCAGGGCCTACCGAGAGGGCCGAGTTGGTTATTCGATGAGCAAAGCGGCCCTGGAGAGGATGTTCTTCAGCTTGGCGGAGGAGGTCAGGCCTCACAATATCGCGGTCAACGTCCTGGAACCGGGCAGGGTGGACACTTGGATGAACCGGCGCGGGGACTGGCCGGGCACCGCCCACATACCCATGGTCCAGCCCGATGCGCTGGCATCGCCGGGGGTATGGCTGGCGGGCCAGACCGCCGAAACCCTGACGGGCGCGTTGGTGTCAAGGGCCGAATTCGGAGTGACCTGGGGTCCTAAGAAAGAAGAGGCAACATGACCACCGCCGGAGCGCGATGCACGAAGTAGCCACCAAGTTGGCCAAACTCAGCGCCGACGTGCTTTTCGGCGTCGTTTAGCTCGAATCCACCGAAGGGATGCGGTCCTGGCGTTGACATGAGGGATGATGGGTAAGGAAGGCAAACGAGCCAGGCCCGATCGCCAATAGATGGGGTTCAGGGCGGTCGGCGGTGGCCACGCCATGGGGAAGGCGCTGGCCCACAGTGGCGGCGACGGGCGAAAACGGCCCGGCGGCATGCCAGCAGTGGCACTTGCGGACTGGGCTGGCACGACTCTGCGGGACAGCCCGCGGGTTGTCGGGTGAGAGCGTCGGAAACCGACGGGGCCGTCAGGCTGGCCGGGGAATGGCGCGCACTCGGGCCAAGGCGTGAGTGAACTGGGTTTCCCAGGGCCAGCGCTGGGGCAGATGCCGGGTGAGGCGGCGGGCCGAGCGGGTGAGCCGTCCGGCGATGGAGCAGAAGCGTCGCCGGAGGGTCTTGGTAGTGACCAGTTGCTCGCCCAGACCGATGCGCGCGGCCCAGCCGGGCCAGGTTGTGGGCCATCACCTGCACCGCCAACCAGGCGGCGTTGGCGGCGAAACGGCCTGACGGGAGATGGTTCAGTCCGACACCATACTTGAGGTCGCGGATGGCATTCTCAATCTCGGCGTGGCGACGATGATCGGCCTCCAGTTCCAGAGTGTCCAGTTCCAGAGTGTCCCCGTCCCGATCGGTGATGAAGCCGTGATAGCTGTAGTCGACCAAGAGGGCCAACTGGGAGTTGGGCGCGGGCTTGACCCGCCGGACGATGAGCCGCACCGGCGCGGCGTCGGGCGCACTCTCGAAGGGGATGTAGGTGGTTTCGGCCACGTCGGCAGCGCCGTCCATCCAGTAGGAGATGGGCGTCCAGTCCGCCTCGGGTATCGCCTCGATGAGATTGCGCAGGCTCTGGTGTTGGCGTATGGTGATGGAGTAGCGGACATCCATATCTCGGCAGACCGCGACCATGGCGTGGTTATAGAAGCCGCGGTCGGCCCGCATCGTGAGTGGTCCTCCGGCCCCACCGTAGCGCACCCGTCCCACCGTCTCCCGCCGGAAGTGGGCGGCGCCCCGAACGGTGTTGGCGCGGCGCCCTCACGCAGCCGAGCCATCAGCACGTCCCCGGTGCCCGCAGCAATGGCCAGCAGCGGGTGATAGCCCCGCTGGCCGGTGTAGCCGTGGTGGCGCGCGCCCTCCTTGGCCGGACCGTAGGTCTCACAGATGGTGGAATCCAGGTCGATGGTCAACGGCCCGTGATTGTTCAAAGATCGGGGTCCCGACCCAGCGGCCCAGGCCCGGGCCAGCAACTCCCGGCTCACCCGGTCCAGTTGGCGAGCGTGGCCCCAACGGAAACTGCGTAGGAAGGTCTGTCGTTTTTCAACGTCATTAGGCCGGCCATTTTCACGGACATCCGGCCACCTTGGGAGCGTGGTGTTGTGACAAATATCAGGTTGTTGCTGGCAGGTCAATCACCCCCTTTAGCGTCCAGCAAAGCCCGGTGCGGCGACAATCTCTCGCGGTAGCTGGCGCCTTCGATGACGATCTGGTAGCTGGCGTTGGCCAGCCGGTCCAGCGCGCTGTTGCCCAGGATGGGGTCGGCGAAGAGACTGAGCCACTCGTCCACGGCGCGGTTGCTGGTGATGACGAAGCTGGAAGCCCGGTGCCGGTTGAGGATGAGCTCGTAGAGGTCGGCGGACTGCTGGGCGGTGAGCCCGTGCAGACCGAGGTCATCGAGGATGAGCAGGTCGGGTGTCAGGAAGGACCGGAAGGCGCGGTCTGTGGAGTTGTCCACCCGGGCCTGGGTCATGGTTCTGAAGAAGATGTCGGCATGGATGAAGCGCACGGCGTGTCCGGCGCGGATAGCGGAGTAGCCGAGGGCCTGGGCCAGGAAGCTCTTGCCGACGCCGGCGGGTCCCACCAGCAGCACGTGCTCGTGCCTGTCGAGAAACTCCAGGGAGAAGACGGCGTCCAGTAAGCGGCGGTCCAGGGTAATTGACGCCGACCAGTCGAAGTCCTCCAGTCGGCAGGTCTCCTCGAAGCCGGCGTTGTGGAGGCGGACTTCGGTGCGACGGTGGGCGCGACGATTGACCTCGTCGCTGAGGATGATTTCCAGGAAAGCAGCGTAGTCCGGTTGCTCTCTGCGGGCCCGGGCGATGCGCTCGGGCCGGGTGGCGGCCAAGGCGCCCAGCTTCAGGCTCTTGAGCAGCGGCGTGAGTTCGGTGGTTCTGGTCATGACTGACCTCCTATGCCGGCTGACGGGTGTATCTGTCGGTATGGGCGAAGACGCTACCGGGACGGGCGAAGCGACCGGGCGGGAGAGGCAGCGGCAGCTGGGGCGTGGCTTCTTCTTCCAGCGCCTGCACCAGGATGCGTTCCAACCGGCGCACGTCGATGAGCTCCACGTCCAGGGCTCGGCGGCAGGCGGTGTCGAGACGCTGGGGTGTGTAGCGCTTTCCCAAACGCAGCAGCTGGTGGCCCGGCCGGATCTTGGCCCAAGGCAGGGGGCCGTCGCAGAGGCGCTCGGCGTACTCGGCCACCGCGGGTCCCAGCTTGACCGCGCTGCGCTTGATGCGGTCCGGCGACCTGGTGGTGTAGGGAGACAGCTCAGCGGGGTAATCGTCGGGATCGGTGGACCGGCCGCCCTTGGGCTGGCGGACGTGGGCCTTGATCAGCTCGCCCCGATGGTAGATGCGCACCAACTGGCTGCCCAGCCTGATTTCCACCTTCCGGCCCGGCGGACACCGGTCCCACGGCACCGAGTACAGCGCCTGCTGACACTGGATGTGATGGTCCGGATGCACCGTGGCGTTACGCCAGTCGGCGATGTCGTAGGGCTCACCGTCCCAGGGGAGCAGGGTGTGGCGCTCTTCCTCCTGAAAGACCACCAGCTGAAAGACCACCAGTGGCCGCCGCCGCGTGGTGCCGTGGACCCGCTGGCCAGCCACCTTGATGCACCACCGCCGCGCTTCGGACCTCACGTGGCCCAGACCGTTGAAATCGCGGCCCTTGCAGAAGCGCTCCCTCACGTACTGCACGCCCCGCTCCACTTTGGGCTTGTCCTTGGGGCGCCTGACGCGAGCGGCGTCGGCGATGAAACCGCGGTGCTGCGAGTATTCCAGGAAGCCCCTGGTGCAGCGCGGGTGCAGCGGGTTGGGTCCCGCCACCGCGGGCGGACAATTGTCGATCACCAGGTAACGGGGAATGCCGCCGCAGAAAGCCCACGCCGCCGCCAGGCCAGCGATGATGTCCTCCAGCGTCTGCCCGTGGGTCGGCCAGACCAAGCTGTGCCCAGAGTAGCCCAGCACGATGATCAGCGCCCATACCGCTTTCCGGCGGCCTGTCTCTGGGTCCGTAATCATCCCCAGCCGGCCGAAGTCCACCTCCGCCACTGCTCCCGGTGGAGTGTCCGCCATGCGCACCGTGGTCTTGCTGCGGCGTTGCCAGTTGCGCTTCAGGATGAAGCGGCGCAACGACGGATACGATACCCGGCAGCCCCGGACTTCCCGCAACTCCCGAATGCGGGTCATCTGCAGCCGGTCCCCAGTGAGCCACTGGAAAATCTGGTCGGCCCACGGCTCCAGCAGGTCCTGTCGGGGCGTCTCCACCGGCCGCGGCCCCACTTGGCCGATTGCCGCCAGCCCGCTCAGCTGCTCCTCGGTGGCGGCCAGCCCACCCTGAGCTAGGCCCGCGCCCTGGGCGGCCGCGATGTACTTGGCAATGGTATCTCTCGACAGGCCGGTGTCCATCGCAATCTTGCGTCGGCTAGCTCCAGCCGGCCAGCGTCGGATGATGTCTGGTATTTCCACTCTGGTTACCTCCCGGTACGCCATCGCGGCACCTCACAATCGAAGTGCGGCAATGGTCGCCGATGCGGCTCCCAAAGTGGCCTAATGACCCTGAAAATCTGGCAGGTAGACCTTGAAAATCTCCTAACTCACTGGCCTATAGACCATGAAAAATGACAGCCACAGCAGCCGGCATAACAGTCGCCTGACCTCAGGCACGGTCAGTGGGATGAGTTCTCCCGGGCGCAGCGCCCCCCTGTGGCGTCGCCAGCGGCGGCGTAGCGCCGGGCCACCGCGAGAAAGGCATGGAGACCAGCAGCGCCAGAGCCTGCCCCGTGCTGCGACACGGAGGTAATGTGCCGGTACCACCCGATCCACCGGCGCGCCTGGTATTCGTCCAACCCCACCTCTGGTTTGGCCGCCTTGAAGGCGTCTTCGATGATCCACCGGGTGCCTGGATCCACCGGGTGCCTGCTACGCGCACCAATTCAGCCAGCGGTACATCTCCGGCGCCGCAACAGGCATAGTAGGCCAGATCATTCGGGTCAGCGATGCCTGAGCCCTTGACCAAGCACGGCGCCAACAGACAAAACCCCTGGTCCGGCTCGGCTCCTCGCCGTATCGGCAATCGGCTCCAATCGTAGACACGCGGTCCTTTGGACCCGTCCCCAGCGCTCAGACGTTGCCCGGCGGCTCCGGGTATCTGCCGGACCAGTTCACGGGCCGCCACCTGCGCCGCACCGCGCTCCGTGTCCGCCCACAGCAGCTCATTGTTCTGCACCGCCAGCACATAGGGTATGCCCGGCTCCTCCAACCACCGGCGCGGCCGAGCGCGACCTTTGACCGATCGCATTACCATACACGGTGTCCCCAGTCACCCAGCCAAAAGGCACACCGCCTCCCATGGCTCGTTCAATCATCCCTTGGGCCCATTGGGCTTTGGTACGGAAGGCGACCGCTTCCGGCACCCCAGCTTCCGGCCGCCGCTCCCCGTCTTCCGCCCCTTCCCGTGGCAGTAGAGCTCCCGATCCGGAAAAGCTGGACCATAACGGCTGCCATCGGCCAGAAACACCCTGATCTGACAGTTCTCCACCTTCTCCGCCGTGCCGCGGTATTGCCGTTTTACCCCTACCGACTTTTGGCCTTGCTTGAGGAACCCCGTCTCATCCACTACCAGCACCCCTTACCAGCACCCCTCTGGGATCTCCCAGATGCTCCACCACATATCCTGGCCGGTCATCCCGCACCTGGTCCGCATCCCAGCAGTACGTGCCCAGCAACCGCGGCACCCCGTCGGGGGTGGCATCGCCAGCATATTCGGCCAGCTGCCACCCATTCTTGCGCTCCACCAACCCCAGCAATCCTTTCAGATACGCCAGAACCCGTTGGCGAGACCCACTGCGGCTAAAACGAGGCGCGATCCGCGCGTGCAGTGCCTGGAGCCCGGTTTCCCAATCCAAGCGCTGCCCTCAGCACAGCCTCCCGCTCCACCAACGTCTGACCCATTTCCAACCCCTCCGCTCTCAACAGTAGTCATGGGCCTATCCTACCAAGTTTAAGCGCGACTGTAACACTAAACCGAAGCCAAGGTGAAATGTGCAGGGTGATAGGGTAAATTGGGGCCAGTTGGGTTGCATAGTTTCGGGAGTTGCAAGAGGTTAGTGATGGGCGTGAGAGAGCTAGACCGGTCTCTGGAACATAGATGGGGATCACTGCGCCGGAAACCGAAGCCAAGGTGACGGCAACGGCGGAGGCCCTGGAGTGCCCACACACCATTGGGCGGTGAGAGAGGACCTACCGGGTAAATTGGGGCCAGTTGGGTTGCATAGTTTCGGGAGTTGCAAGAGGTTAGTGATGGGCGTGAGAGAGCTAGACCGGTCTCTGGAACATTGGCAGATGGGGATCAAGGACCTGCGCCGGAGGATGATTCTGGCGCCCATGCCCCGGGAGCGGGAGCGATGGTACGCCATGCTGCTGCTGGCCCAGGGCTTGACGGCAGCGGCCACGGCGGAGGCCCTGGAGTGAGACCCACACACCATTGGGCGGTGGGTGTCGGCCTTCGGTGAGAGAGGACCTACCGCCCTGATATTCGAGCAGACCGGAGGTCCCGCCGCCCTTGACCAAGCGCAGCAGGAGGAGTTGAAAGGGGGCGGTGCAGCAACCGCCCGCCGCGTCGGGCATCGAATTGGCCAACTGGTATTGGAAGGTGGTTCGGCAGTATGTTTCGGAGTGCTTCGGCGTCAGCTTGAGCCGCCGCAGTTGTCTGACCCCGTATCAAGTACGGGGTGACGTTACTACCTGCACCGGTTGGGATTTGCCTTCCAGAGGCCCAAGAAGCGCTTGGTCAAGGCGGACGAAGCCCAACGGGAGACCTTCGTGGCGGAGTACGCCGCGCTGAGGGAAGAGGCCCAACGTAGCGGAGCCAAGGTATTCTTTGCCGATGAGGCCCACTTCTGGGCGGACGCCGAACTGCGGGGCAAGTGGGTACTGCAAGGTGAACCGGCCCTGGTGGCCTCGGGCAGCCCGAGATACGGCGAAAAGGCCAGCTATTATTCGGCGGTGTGCCTGGAGACGGGCGCGGTGGAATGGATGGCACTGGAGGGCAACAGCAATAGCGAAACGGCTGCGGCCTTCCTGGAACAGTTGCGGGAGAGACACGGCGGCTGGCTGAACGTGATCTGGGACAACGCCTCAGCGCGCGATTGGTCAAAAATCTGGCGAGGCGGTGCGGGATCTTCTGAGAGTTCCCGGACTGAACCTGAGGCTGGTGAACCTGCCGGGCTACCGCCCGTACTGCAACGCCGACGAGGCCATCTGGGGCTGGGCCAGAGAGGAAGCCACGCGCAATCTGTGCCTGCGCAGCAAGGCGGCGGTGCAGGAGCGGGTCGGCAAATTCTTGGCCGGGCTGGCCGGACGGAAAGAGGAGGTCAAGCGCCGCTGCCGGACGGTTCTGCAATCAAGGGCCGAAGCGCTTCCGCCAGTCTCTCGACCCGATTCCCGGCGTCCCGCAAATGCACATCCCACCTTGGCTTTGGTTTAGTTTGTCATCGGGAGGAGCGCAGCGACGGAGCGATCTCGTTCCCGTGTCCAGGATTGTTGCCCTGACGAGATTGCGGCGCTCCGTAGGCAATGGCATGAGCAGAAAAACCGAAGGGACATGAGGACTGCCCGGGAAGGTCGAGTTCGTAGTGGTAGTCGGTTCCCACATCGTCCGTGGCTGGCGGGTCAGCCCCTGACCACCGCGGCCTGACCAAGCACACCCATCAACTGCCCCACGTCGTCAAGGCGCTCCAGGTTCTCCAGCATCTCCAGCGTGCGCTCGGTGTCAGATTCGGAAAGGGCGCGACGGAAGCAGTCGCGTACCTTTTCCAGGCGCTGATCCCGAGACATGGGGTTGGCCGCCGAACCGCGAAAGGCCGAGCATTCGGCGTTGATGGTAGTACCGTCTTTGAGTACAGCGGTGGCGAGCGTGGCGCCCGATTCGGGACCTTCCGGCTCCACCCGGATGCGACCGAGCATCTCCTCCATGTCCGGGGAGAAGCGGCGGGCGTCGGTGAAAGTGTCGATACCCACCTGCCCGTCCAGCAGGGCGGCAGCGGCGCAGTATTCCACGCTGAACTTGCCGTCCAGACCGCTGCGGGGTATCGGCCCCGAATGGCCCCTTCCTCGGCGGTGAACGGTCACCCGCTCAATGTCGCCGGGTTCAAGGCCGTTCTGCTCGCGTAGGTTCAGCGCTGCCTCGATGGCGTTCTGCATATAGACCTGTGCGGGGAACCGCTTGATGTCAAAGCCAGGGTCGATCAACCGCCACGACGTGCCCAGGCCGCCGGTGGCAACGTCCCAGTTGAAATCGCCTCCGAACAGGGCCGCCGCATAACCGACGGGGGACTCCAGCGCCTCGTCGCTGGCGGTGTAGCCCATGTCGGCCAGGATGGCCGCCTCCGCCCCCATGCGGGCAGCGTTGCCCGGGTGAGTGGACTTGACCATGGTGCCCGTGTTGGCGGTGAGGCCGCCCGTGCGAGAGGCGGCAATGCCCAAAGCCATCAGCGTTTGTCCCGCGTCCAGGCCCATGGTCTTGGCTGATGCCGCCGCGCCGCCCAGGGGACCCACCAGGCCCGGCGGGTGATAACCAGGAGCGGTGGCCGAGGCCGAAGCGGCCCGCAACCGCCCCTGGATTTCCCAGCCTAACACGTAGGCGGCGATGATCCGGTCGCCTGGAGTGTGGTGGTGTTCCGCCAGCGCCAGGGCTGCCGGCAGACAGGATGAGGTGCCGTGCGTGGGCGGAAACCCTTGAATCTCGTAGTCCAGGCAGTGGCCGAAGACCCCGTTTGCAAAGGCGGCGGCCGGCGGGTTGGTCTTGTAGCCCCAGCCTACCACCGAGGCCTGGCTTGAGCCGCCAGCGTCCCTAACGTAGCGGCCGATAATGTCGGCCAGTTCCTGGACTGAACCCGCCACCATGTTGGCCACCCCGTCCAGGATGGCGATTTTGGCCGCTTCCACCACCGGAGGCGACAGGTTTTCAAAGTCGGTGTCGGCAATAAACTGGGCCAGGGTTCGGGTTGCGCTCATGGGTTACATACCTCACAGGTTGCAGGGATGACGTCGAAGCAGGAAGTGTTGCTAACATCATAACGACAAACTCTGGCAAAACTATCATTGCGAGGGCAGCATGGCAATCTCGTCAGGGTACTTCACGCGTACCCGCTGTTGAACATCGTCAGAATCAGGATTATCGGGATTATAGGATTTACCGGATTGAACCGTTTGCAGTAATACGTTCCCAATCCTGCCAAGCCTCAAATCCGGCAAATCCTGATTCTGACGTTTCTCAGTCCCAAAATGGGTATGTGTGAGAGCCGGATGCCGGATGCTCCAATACCTGGGATGCGCGTTATAATGGCTCGACACCAGTTTCGGGGGTGCCCCTATGGCTAAAATCAAGCATATTGCCATCACCTGCGAGGATCCGGCTGCGGTGGCCAAATTTTATAAGGAAGGCTTTGACCTCTTTGAAGTCGCCCGCAACGACCGCCAGATCCAGCTTTCCGATGGCGACATCAACCTGACCATCCTCAAGTGGAAGACCGACGAGGACGCCGATGTCGGCCCCAATGGCGAGAACTACAGCGGCATACACCACATCGGATTCCAGGTCGACAATCTGGAGGATACGGGAACCAGGCTCCGGGAGATTGACGGACAGGAGATTGTCCGACGTGAAGTAGCGGGGGACGGCGCACCTCGCCCGCCTCGCGCCGAGGAGAAGTGGTCTGGTCCCAACGGGCAGGTTCTGGACATATCGGAGCCGGGCTGGCTCCACAAATTGCCCTTGGATTAGGAAACTGTCTCACGGATCTATTCCCATTCATCCAGTAGAGTGGCCCAGGGCCGGTTGCGGACCGCACCGCCATCAACCCGAGGGAGGCGATTGTTATTGTTATGGAAGCAACTTGCGTTACCCACATCGGAATCTGCGTAAGAGACATGGACCGGTCTCTGGCATTCTATCGGGACATACTGGGAATGACGGTCCTCGGCGACCGCATGACCGACCCCACCGAAGGCGGACGCCTGCACAACTATCTACATCAGCGCCAGGCCCGCCGCTGGGTCAGCCTTGCCTACGGAGATGGGGCCACGCCTACGCTGACCCTCACCAGCCATCCTGGCGATGAGCCCGATGGACAACCCATCAAACTGGACATGGTCGGCATCAGCCACATCTCCTTCGGAGTCGCCGACGTGAAGGCGTTAACCGAGGAGCTGCTCAACAAAGGCGTTGCACTGGCCGGCCCAATCGAGTCCTTTACCGGCCCCTACGGAGATATTCGCAGCATCTACGTGTACGACCCTGACGGCATCCTGGTCCAGTTCAATACCCCGTAGTAGCCGATAGGACTCCCTTCGCCAATCGTTGAGATCCTATACCCGGATAAAGCCTGTGGACAAATAGCACAGACACCAGGCGGCAGCAATGCGCGACAGCGGTACGTTATCCCTCCGCCCTTGGCGCCGCTAAACTGCAAAGAGCAAAATTAGCCACCCTGAACCCCCGGCACCTCAGAAGAAATCCATTGTCCCGACTTCGGCCGACCGGCCATCCGTACGGTGGTAATGGTCGAGGCCGTTGCTCATCCGCGCGCTGTACAACATTGCGCCCTTCCGCAGGTTGTGCTTGGCGATCTCTGAGAGGGCGTGTGACAATGGGGTGCAGGCAGGATGGAGACTATTGAGGTTACAGAAACACGGTGATATTGACCCAAACCGCGCTAGTTTGCTTGCACTCTTCATGATTTTTGCACAACAGTCGTCATCTGCTCAGCCAAGCCGGGTTGCGTCCGTCACCCGCATACAGGGCAAAGTTCGGTCCTGTTTGTTATTACACGGGTCGCCAAAACAGGCAGAGATCTGAGTTTATGCTAAACATGAACGACCCCCGAATCGGAGCGCTCTGGCCTCATCAGATACGACGCGGCAAGCGTCGCCAATTAGAGCTGTCGTCGCAATACTGTTGCCCAGGGCGGCGAATATCATTGGTAGGCCAATCGTTTCAACAGATCAGCAGACCGTTGATCAAGGCTCTGGCTCATCCGCAGCTTCTTCGTAACCATACGAAGTAGTCGACATGATGAGTTTCCGCGGTGTCTCCGCCCGGTAGCGATTGTTATTATCTGACAGCCTTTGGCGGATCAGGTCGACGCATCCTGGCGGCGTTCGCTCTGTGTAGTACACGCTTACGACTGCTTCGTTCGGTACTCGAACCAGATTTACCGGCTGACCGAGTGGGCCCGTTTCTCCGGTCCCAATGGTTTGGTTCAGCTCTACAATCAGACGCCATTCGTCCTCATAGCGCCAGTGATCGCTTTTCTGGGATAGTAGGATGGGTAGATTGGACCGTGGGGGAACCAAGGCGTTGGGTCCTATCATCCGCGGCGGTTGCTCTCGATAATCCACGTGCCTCAAAGCGCCCTCTGGTCCGACGAGTTTCCCAAGTTCTCTAACATCGTAGCCGATCACAAACCCGGATCCATCGGAAGTATAGTGCGACCACATCAAGGGATGTAACGGATTGGTAGTGAACGAGACTATTCCGTACTTGGTGGAAAGCTGTTCCGTAAATAAGTGGCGTGTGAACAGACTACCGTGCTGGTTCCTCGCCCGGTGTACATCTTCCTCCGTAACGGGCTTGATCTCGTTAATGTCGGTGAAAACCTTGGCTAATTCGCGGTTCTCCTCATTTTCATCCCGTATGAGGTAAAGGGCCGTCACCGCGCACTCGAACGGATCGTTGAGCGCCGCTGGTTGCGTTGCGCGCAAAGTTCCGTCACCGACCTCTGGTATGCGGAGGTCAGTGCTCTGTGCGCGGTGACGTACTTGTAGAGGACTTCCATGACCTTCGAGACCCGTCCTGATGGCGCCACCAGCCCTGAATTGTAAGCCGATTCTACAGTTCCGCCCTCACCCGTGGCGTCGTTGGGGAGGAAACCCGTTTGCCGCCTGAATGCACCAAGTTCAAGTATTGGTTCAGGGTTGTGCTGCCGCAAGACCCCAAACCCACCAATAATCGCTCCTCCCCCTGAGAGACCCGACTAATTCGAACATTTACACAGGCGGCGCCTGGTTCAGCCCAGCGATCCGCTCGCACCACTGGGCGGCGCCCAAAACCTTGCCCTCCTGCGCCCACGGACCCCCGAATTGTACCGCCATCGGCATACCCAACTCGCTCAGGCCCGTCGAAACCACTGCCGTGGGTAGGCCGGCGGCCGTCCAGGGCACCTGGAACGCGGCGTCGCCGGTGGTGTTCAGATCCCTGGGAGCCGGCGCGGGAATGGCCGGCGTCATCACCACGTCCACCTTGGCGACCATCTCGCTCATGTCGGCACGGAACTGCCGGCGCAGGCGTTGGGCCTTTTGATACGCGGTCGTCGGCATGATCATGCCCATCTCCATGCCGGCCCGGATCCGCGGACCGTAGTCGGCGGCGCGAACCCGGTGGTTGGCCTCGTGGAATGCGGCGCACTCAACGTTCATCACAATACGCTGGAAACTGTGAACGAACGCGAAACTGTCGGGCAACGGCAGCTCCTCGACCTCGGCTCCGGCCTCCGCCAGTTGGTTGGCCACCGCCTCAGTATGCGCCCACATCTCCGGCGTGGCGTAGTCCTGGTAGTATTGGCGCACCAGCCCGATCCGAGGCGGCCGGTCATGCTCGGCCATCTGTGCGCCGAAGTCGGGCACGGGGTCCCGCAGGCTGCCGGGATCGTTGTCGTCCGCGCCGCTCAGCACGGTTAGCATCAGCGCAGCGTCGGCTACAGTACGGGTCAGGATACCCACATGGTCCAGCGACCAGCTCACCGGCGCCACACCGTACCGGCTGATGCGCCCGTAGGTGGGTTTCAGACCGACGATGCCGTTGTAGGCCGCCGGCCGGCACGTGGAGCCGCCGGTCTGCGAGCCAAGGGCCGCCGGAACCATCCGCGCCGCCACCGCTGCCGATGACCCGCTGCTGGAGCCGCCGGGGGTGTGCGCCAGGTTCCAGGGATTGCGCGTCGGCGAAGGGTCAGAGGTCGCGAATTCGGTGGTGACCGCCTTGCCGAGGATAATCCCACCGGCCGCTTTGATTTTGGCGACGGAAGTGCCGTCGAATTCGGGCACGAAGTCGGAGTACACTTTCGACCCGCAGGCGGTGAGCATCCCAGCGGTATAGAAAATGTCCTTCAGGCCGACGGGCACCCCGTGGATTGGACCGAGCGGCTCGCCGCGTTGGACTTCGGCCTCCCGCTGTCGGGCCACCGACAATACTGCCTCCCGGTCGATGGTAACCCAGGCCTGCAAGTCGCCGTCCAGCGCTTCAATCCGCGCCAACAGCGATTCCGCCAGCGCCACCGGCGAAAGGGTTCCCTCGCGAATCTGCGCGGCGGCTTCTACCACCGAAAGCTCATAGAGTTCGGGCATCATTCCACCTCATTGACTGAGAAACGGGCGGCGCCGTCCGTTGGTAAATCGTCGGCCCGCGCCCGGGATAGATTTCCGGTTATTCCTGGAACAGCGGCTCCAGGTCCGGGTTTACAGTGGCGCTGTCGACGTCGGAAATCTGCTCCGCCGCAGTCCTCAGGTACGATTCCAGTTCTACAGCACGCTCCTCGCCAAACTCCGCGACCGCCCGCCGGCGCAGTTCCTGGTAAATCCGTTCGAGATCGTTGCTTTGGGTCATATTACCGACACCTCGTAGCCAGTATAGCCTTGGTGACAAGTCCAGCTCGCGCAGCGGATTCTAATCGCACCACCGCCGTGGGGGCAACCCGGTAATTGCTACTACGGTTTTGGCGCCAACACCTACGGTAGCTCGGTTGGCGTCGCGACTCTTCTCATGGGACTTTCAGGCCCGTTCTTGGCGTGTTGAACATACGCCAGTCATTGCAACAACTCCTCTGGCCCGGACCGTTCTTGAGGCAGAGTGCGGTGTGGCGCACCAATGGCCACAAGGTAGCGTTCCGATTTAGATGGTTACCGTCCGTAGGGGCGAATGGCCATTCGCCCCTACCTGCACCAGCAACGGCATCTATGGAATCAAACCACCTGATGCGGAACGCTACCTAGTACCGTTTCAATCTGATCTTGTCGGATAGATATGTTGGAGCTTACGGCGAGCATCTTTGGTGGTAAACCGCCAGTCTATGGCTAATCTTGCTGCGTTGCGCTCGCGTTCGAGCGCCGCAACCTCTCGCCGCAGCTCCGCCTCATCGCTGATACGGCGGTTCAGACATCCCCTGCTGAAGACGCTCAACTCGATCTCAGCCATGTTCAGCCAGCTGCCGTGCGTGGGAGTGTAATGAAACTCGAGGCGTTGGGCGATGCGCCGAGCTTCGGATGGCTCAAATGCTTCGTAGAGCGCGCCGAGCTGGTGGGTGTTGAGGTTGTCCAGTACCAGCCTGACCACCTCGGCATCAGGATATACCTCGTCCACCAGCCACCGCATCTGGTGCGCGAAGTCTACGGCAGTGCGGCGCTCGGTCACCGCCACATGTCTCCAGCCACCCCTCGGCTCACAGATCATGAACAGGTTCCGGGTCCCGTTACGCTGGTACTCGGTGTCATAGCGTGCCACCCGTCCCGGGGCAGCCTCCAGGGGCGGACGCACCGCTCCAGTCAATTGCCGGGAGGTCTCGTCGAAACACACTACCGGACGCTCCGGATGGTACGCCTGTTGGTACAGGTCCAGCACGTCCTCCAGCCGCGCCACGAACTCCCCGCTCACCTTGGGGATACACCACTCCTGCTTCTGCCACGGCTTGAGTTCGTTTTTTTGAGCATCTGGCGCACCGTCTCCAGGGAGATGCTATCGGCAAACTCCAACTCCACCACCTGGTCGGCCAACAACTGGAGTGTCCAGTGCGTGTGCCCTGCGGGCGCGGCGCTGCACGCAATGGCGATCAGGTGCGCTTCCTGCTTGCCGTCCAGCTTGCGCTCCTGGCCCGGCCGCGGTCGGTCATTGCTGGCGGCCTCAAGTCCTTCCTCCACGTACCGCTTCCGCGCTCTGGCGACCGTGGCCGCGTTGACCAACAGCACATCGGCTATCTCACGGTCCCGAAGCCCCTGGTCAGCCTGGAGCAGCGACAGCGCACGCTTCACGGTGCGCACTGACGCCTTGCCGCGCTGGGACACCTCATTGAGACGGGAGCGTTCGGCCTCGGTCAACTCTACTTTATACTTGATGGCAGCCATGGCTGGGCACTTCCTCACACAAAGATCATGCCCAAGTATGGCTGCTTTCTTATATTCTTACAAATCTACCTGGCAACGGTACTAGCCACAATATGAGCTTGCCGACCATAGATCCGTCTGGGAAAATCGGACCCGGTTGGAATCAGTTAATGTGCGGAAGAATTAGCCTCTTCGCCGAACTGGGCGATCTGGCGACTCAATTCAGTTTCATCGCCGACGACGTAAGCGACCTGTACCGGCCTTCGTGGAACATCGCGCCCACGGCGCCAGTTCTAGCGATATTGGCGGAGGGCGATAAACGTCGGGCGAACCTCATGCGCTGGGGTTTCACGTTCAGCGGCCAGCGGGGCAAATCCGGGTCGCCGAGACCGCTGTTCAACGCCCGCAGCGAAACTTTGACGGAGCGGCCCGCCTTCCGTTCCGCCTTCGCCCAACGGCGCTGCCTGATACCCGCCCAAGGCTTCTACGAATGGCAGGACAACGGCCGCCGCCACAAAACTCCCATGTGGATACACCGTACAGACGAACAACCCTTCGCCCTGGCCGGCATTTTCAACACCAACCCCGAGCCGGCGGCGTCCGTCATCACCTGCGCCCCCAACACTTTGATGAACCCCATCCACAACCGGATGCCCGTCATTCTGACCGCCGAGGACTACGACGCCTGGCTGGCCTCCGACACTAACCCGGTGATACTGACCGCCCTGCTCCAACCCAGAGAATGGCCCAACATGGCCGCCCGACCGGTATCCACCGCCGTAAATCGCTCCACCACCGACGGCCCCGACCTCATCGAACCGGCGCACAACACAACGCTGCCGCTGCCGCTGCTGTAAGCGGCATCCTTGGCGTGTTGAGACCGACCTCGCGCTGCGCCGTTCGGCGGCCACGCCCCCGACGGGCAATTGGTGGTCTTGGCTCGCGTTAGCTCAGCCACGCCGAATCACGATCCCATGATACAGTACGCATACCCCCAAACCGGGAGCCACGCCATGACCACCGCCGATACCCACGCTCAGCCTCGCGGCGAAATCATCCAGCAACTGGACGGCACCTATGAGCTGTTTCCCCTCCCCACTGACGAGGACACCTTGTTCGGCGTCCTCAACGACTGTCTGGAGGAGTGGGAGCGCATCCGCATCGGCCTGCTGATCCCCGGCGCGGTGTGGGAGATCAAACCACCGTGCCAGCCGCGCACCGGCTATCTGGACGGTTACCTCACCGTGGACTTCCAGGATTGGCACCTTCACCTCTGCATCGGCGAGCAGCGGTCAGCTCCACCCGAGGTCGCAACGCTGCGCCGCGCCGCCCGCGCTGAGTTGTACCGCCGCCTGAACCCCGACCAACAGCCAACGTCCTGGGGCTTCCGCCTGTTCAACGGGGGCGGCCAGCAGCAGATCACGGTCCTGCTGCCCAACCCGCACCTGGACGCTGACCAGAACTACATGGAACGGCCCGATTGGGACCGGCTGTATCTGTGGGACCGTTTGCGCCAAAAGTATTTGTCCACGGGCTTCGACCCGGTGGATCGCTCAGCGCCCGGATTCTTTCATGGCTGACGCCGCGCATCCCCTGGCGGAAAGCATGGAGCAGGCCCGGCAGCTGGGCAGCTACTTTATCCTGCCCCAGCGCCAGCCCGGCGAAGAAGGTTGGACCGACGCCAAGGGTCTGTTCCTGAATGATGACCGGTTTCTAGCCGATTTGGTCGCAAACTATGGGCAACAAGCCTGGGAAAGCCCCAACCGTCATGTGGCGGCTTCCGCCTTCCTGATTGCCTATTTGAGCCGGGTCGTTTTCCCCCTGGTCGGCCAATACGTGCTGGCGCAACGGGCGCCGGACCTATCACTTCACAACCTTTCCTTTCGCTGGACAGGATCGCGTATCGATGCCACGGGGTTAAACCGGCTCACCTTCGCCGCGCTGACCACCGACACTGCGGCGGTTCACCCTGATGCGATGGCGGTTGCAGACACTGCCGCTCTGTATTCCAGTTTGAAAGAGTGGCTGTTCCAAGGCAATTTGGAAATCGTGATCGCCAGCTTGGTACGCGCCGCCGGCGCCAGCCCGAAGGTGTCTCAAAATGCCGTGGCCGCCGCCTTCTCCCAGGTGTTCAACCGCCTTTATGCCACCAGCGGTACGCCCGAAGAGGTGGTGAGGATAGCCGAACTCTTCCTTTCCGACCCGGACTCGCCCATTTACGCCCAGCTGACCATGGCAGAGTTTCAGCACCTGGGGCGAAGGGGTTTCTTCTCCCGACGGGCCGGCTGCTGTTTGTGGTGGCGTTCTCCGCGCTCCAACGAATATTGCTCCAATTGCATCCTGTTGTCACGAGAACAGCAAGATGAACGCTTCCGGCAAATGCTGACCGGGTAACCGGCGAGCCCTCCAAACCCGGACACGACCTACGGCCGGAACAATGGCGGACCCGGTAAGGTATAATTTTGTACCTAAATTCGTCCCCGCAGGAAACCATTTTGCCACGTCCTCGCAAATCAGCCGTTGATTCTAAAACCCGGGCAACAGCGCCCAACGGATCCGAGCGTCTGTCGCCGGTTACCGAAAATTATCTCCTGTCTTTGTACAAATTGTGGGAGGACTCGGACACTCCCACGTTGACGCGGCTGACTGAAACGTTGCGTGGGTTGCCGCCCACCGAAGGGTTGGGGACCTCGGTTCCCTCGGTCGCCGGGATGCTCCGCCGCATGGAGAAACAGGGGCTGGTGAACATCGGCGGAGACAAGCGCATCCGGTTGACCGGCCGGGGCAAGGAAGAGGGAGAGAGCATCGCCCGGCGCCATCGGCTGGCCGAGTGGCTGGTGGTGCGCCTGTTGGGGATGGAACTGCACGAAGCCCACATCGAAGCCCACCAGCTGGAGCATGGGATGTCCGACGCCCTGGTCGCCAAGCTGACCGAGCGCTTGGGAAACCCCACCCACTCGCCTTTCGGGTGGCCAATTCCCGGCAGCGGCCCGGTTGCTCCCACGCCCGGCGCGGTGCCGTTGAATAGCGTTGACGGCGGCGCGTGCTACGTGGTTGACCGAGTGCCCGAGGAGAATTCCGAGCTGCTGATGTTCCTGGACGGCGCCCACCTGGTCCCGGGCTGCCGGATGACGCTACTGGAGGCTATGCCCTACCTAGGAGTCATGCAGGTGGAAACCGAGGTGGACCGTGTTTCCATCGGTTACGACGTGGCGCGGCAGATCGTGGTGCGTCCCGCCGACGCCGATTAGCGGCATATATTCGGCCCGGTTCCAGCGAAACTGTCGTCAGTCTCCAGGTTGGCCGCGTCCGCTGCTTGTACCCGCGTTGTCATCGCGCGAAGCATAGCGGGCCTCCTCATGGATGACCTGTCGAACCACGCGGCAATCTGGCTCCGCGCAAGGTAGCGTTCCGATTTAGGTGGTTTCCGTCCGTAGGGGCGAATGGCCATTCGCCCCAGGGCAATCGCATGTGAAATTACACCACCGTCACTCCGGCGAAAGCCGGAGTCCAGGTGCCCGTAAGTGACAGAATCGGGGACAACGCTAACGATTTCAGGTTCTGGATTCCTGCTTTCGTATGAATCATGGGGGGTAAACTGTTCAAATGCGATTGCCCTGCCATTCGCCCCTACCCGCACTAGCAACGGCATCTATGGAATCAAACCACCTAATACGGAACGCTAACTCTGCGCAAGCATGCGTGGTGGCTTGACGAGTAAACAAGTACCATTGGCAGCAAAGTGCAAAGGAGTTGGACGGCAGGGCAATTGCATATGGGCAGTTTAATGCCCGTCATTCCTGCGAAAGCAGGAATCCAGTGACCGCATTCGTTATTTACGTTTCCAATTAGTTCATGCTATGGCCTTATGGACTCCGGCTTTCGCCGGAGTGACAGGTGTGTAATTTCAAATGCGATTGCCCTGAGTTGGGCGGTTCCGCGAATTGACGCCCCCAACGTCCCACCATACAATTGATGCCGCACATCAGAATAACCAAAAGCCGTGAAGGGGAATAGTACGCGTCCAGCGAGGCCCAGAGAGCCGGGTTAGCTGCGAACCGGCGCCAGGCGCAGACGCCGAATGGACCCCGGAGCCGCCTGCCGAACGCTAAACGCCAGTAGGCCAGGCCGCGTGGGCTGCGTTAACTGCCCGTAAAACACCGTATGCAGGGTGGCATTGCGGCCTTCAGGCTCGTCCCTCAGGGGGACGGGCTTTTTCTTTTGCCACCGGCACCAAACCCACTGGGAATAAAATCGTGAGTAACTACTACCCCACGCTGGAACAAGTCCGCGCGCTGGCCGGCCAGGGCAACCTGTGCCCGGTGTACAGCGCTATCAACGCCGACCTTGAGACTCCGGTCTCGGCCTACCTGAAAGTCGCCCGTCCACCCTATTCATTCCTGCTGGAATCGGTTGCCGGAGGCGAGCGGATCGGCCGCTACAGCTTCATCGGTACCGAACCCTACGACGTGTTCAGCACCGGCGCCGACCAGCCCTCCGGGCAGGTTGACCCGCTGACACTGGTGCAGCGGGAGATGGACTCCTACCAACTGGTGCCGGTGGAGGGCTTGCCTCCCTTCCACGGCGGAGGAGTGGGCTACGTCGCCTACGACGCGGTGCATTACTTTGAGCCTCGCGTCCCCATGCCCGATTCCGACCCCCAGGGCCTGCCCGAGTCGGTGTTCATGTTCACCGACACGCTACTGGTGTTCGACCACCTGCGCCACGACATCAAGGTGGTCAGCCACGCCCGACTGGACGATGGCGACATTGACGCCGCTTACGAAGCCGCGACTGCCAAGATCGAGCGCATGGTGGACCGCCTGTCCCGCCCGTTGGAGATCCCGCCCGAGTTGCTGGCAACGCCGAGTCTCCCCTCCGGAAGCGAAACCGCTTCAAACTTCACCGTCCCCGAATACGAGGCAGCGATAGAGAAGTGCATCGAGTACATCTATGCCGGCGACGTGATCCAGGTGGTCAACTCTCAACGCTTTAGCCGGCGCACCGACGCCCACCCCTTCCAGGTGTACCGCGCTCTGCGGGGGAGCAACCCGTCGCCCTATATGTACTACCTGGACCTGAACGGCTTCCAAATCGTCGGCGCCGCCATTGAAACCGTCGCCACCGTCCACGACGGCGCCGTCGCAACGCACCCCATCGCCGGCACTCGACCCCGTGGCCAGACGCCAGCCGAGGATGCCGCCCTTGAAGAAGAGTTGAAAGGCAGCGAAAAGCAACGCGCCGAACACATCATGCTGCTGGACCTGGGCCGCAACGACATCGGCCGCGTCAGCGTCCCCGGCACTGTTAATGTAACCCAGTTCATGGACGTGGAACGGTTCTCCCACGTGATGCACCTGGTGTCCCACGTCGAAGGCCAACTGCGTCCCGACATGACCACCTACGACGCGCTCCGCGCCTGCTTCCCCGCTGGCACCGTGTCCGGCGCTCCCAAAATCCGTGCCATGGAGATCATCGCCGAGGTCGAACAGGAACGCCGTGGCCCCTATGGTGGCGCCGTCGCCTACTTCAGCTACAACGGCAACATGGACACCGCCCTCGTCTTGCGCACCGGCATCTTCAAGGACGGCGTGATGTACGTCCAGGCCGGCGGCGGCGTGGTCGCCGACAGCGTGGCCGAGGACGAATACATGGAAACCCTCCACAAGTCCGGCGCCATGATGCGCGCCATCGACGTAGCCGAGGGCGTCGCCTGACCTCGCTGTCATTGCGAGCGCAGCGTGGCAATCTCGTAACCTTTGCGGTCATCCGCGCCTGCTAGCGCAATCCCGTGCATCCTGTAAATCGATGTAAAAACCGGAGGCCAAAATGCTCAAATCCTTCTTCCACACCGGCTTCATCGTCAAAGACCTGGAGGCCGCCGTCGCCTTCTACAGCGACGTGCTCGGCCTCACCCTGACCATGCGCACCGAGCGGACCGGCGACTTCCCCGCCACCCTCCTCGGCTTCCCGGACACCCACATCAGGGGCGCTTTCTTCGACATGGGCGACGGGCACCAGCTTGAGCTGATCCAGTACATCAACCCGGAAGGCGGTTACGCCGACTTCGACAAGAACGACGTCCGCGCCGCACATCTCGCTTTCTACGTCGAGGACATCGACGCCTTCTACGAAAACACCCGCAACCGCGGCCTAACCTATCCCACGCCTCCCGTCCCGATGTACGACGACGCCGGCAACCTGCTCCGCAAGGCGTCCTACTGCCAGGATCCTGATGGCAACTGGCTCGAACTGGTGGATCTGTACTGATGCTTCGGAAAATCAGGCAATTACTTGGAACAACGCCGGCACAACGTAGGAGCGAAATTGTGCTCGATTGGGAACTCATTGGCAACAACCGAAATGCTACAAAAATACCGCGGTGGGTGCTGGATGAGTTTGCCAGTGTGCCGGGTAGTCACGGAACAAGATTAATTGACTACCCTGAACCCGGCGGTCAACTTCATTTCAAAGGGCGGACATTTAGATACCGCATTGATATGGGTGACCAAACTTGGACGGTTTACAGAAGATTGCGACGTAAGGCGATGCGCCGCTAATCCCAATCTCAAAACAGACCGCTATACATAGGCGAGCGGAACCACAAGAGGGATCTATGCTGCTTCTTATCGACAACTACGACAGTTTCACCTACAACCTCTACCAGTACCTCTGCGAACTGGGCGCGGAGGTTGAGGTAATCCGCAACGACAAGGCCACCATCGAGGACATCGAGGCCATGCAGCCCGAGGGCATAGTGGTCTCGCCCGGCCCCTGCACGCCCCGGGAAGCCGGCATCTCCAACGACGTCATTCGCCATTTCGGCCCCAAGCTGCCCGTGCTGGGCGTCTGCCTCGGCCACCAGTGCATTGGGGATGCCTACGGCGCAACTGTGGACCGCGCCGGCGAAATTCGCCACGGCAAGACCTCGATGATCCACCACGACGGCAAGGGCGTCTTCGAGGGCCTGCCCAACCCCTTCGAGGCCATCCGCTACCACAGCCTGGTCATCTATCCCGACACCCTGCCCGACTTCCTCGAAGCCACCGCCTGGACCGACAACGGCCTGGTAATGGGCGTTCGCCACAAGGAACTGCCGGTGGAGGGCGTCCAGTTTCACCCCGAATCCATCATGACCGTCGTTGGGCACGACCTACTCCGCAACTACCTGCGGCAGGTTGAGGAATTTCACGCGCCTCCTCCGTAACTGCCCCGGCCTCGTCCTCCGCCGGCGGTTGCTATACTGGAACCCAGCAACCTATCTGGGAATTCCGGCGCGGAGGAAATCATGCCACCGACCAACATCGGCCCCAACGTCCTGTCCTGGCTCACCGCCGAGCAGATTGAGGAATCGGCCCTGCGGCAGATTGAAAACCTGTCGCAGATGCCCTTCATCTTCAAGCACGTCGCGGTGATGCCCGACTGCCACTTCGGTTTGGGCGCCACCGTCGGTTCGGTCATACCCACCCTGCGCGCCATCATCCCGGCCGCCGTGGGCGTGGACATCGGCTGCGGGATGATCGCCGTGAAAACTCCATTGAAGCGCGACGATCTGCCCGAGGATCTGTCCGATATACGAAAGGCAATCGCCGGCCAAATTCCCCTCAGCGCCGGCCACTACAACCGCAGCGTCAAGAAGACCGCCCGCCCGCGCATCGATCAGCTGGAGGCCAAGGCCGCCGAGCTCGACCGCCTCGATTTCTACGACAACCTCTCCAAAAACTGGCGCAACCAGCTGGGTTCCCTTGGCTCCGGCAACCACTTCATTGAAATCGTGCTGGACGAGGAGGACTACGCCTGGGCTTTCCTGCACTCCGGCTCACGGGGCGTTGGCAACCGCATCGCCACCCACCACATCGCCATCGCCAAGAAGCTGATGGAAAAGTGGTACATCGAACTGCCCGACAACGACCTGGCGTACCTGGTGGAGGACACGCCCGAGTTCGACGACTACATGACCGACCTGGACTGGGCCCAGGAGTTCGCCCTGCTCAACCGCGAGGAAATGATGGAGCGCATCATCCGAATTCTCCAGCACCGTTGCGGTGATTTTGAGGAAGTGGACCGCATCCAGTGTCACCACAACTTCACCAAGCGCGAGCATCACTTTGGCAAGAACATCCTCGTCTCCCGCAAGGGCGCAATTGAGGCCCGCGAAGGTCAGCTCGGCCTGATACCCGGATCCATGGGCACCCGCAGCTACGTCGTCCGGGGCAAAGGCAACCGCGGCTCCTTCAACACCGCGCCCCACGGCGCCGGCCGCCGCCTCAGCCGCAACCGGGCCCGCAAGTCCTTCACCATGGACGACTTCGACCGCGACATGGCCGGCATCGAGGTCCACCGCTCCGAAGCCTTCCTCGACGAACTTCCCGGCGCCTACAAGGACATCGACCTGGTCATGGAACAGTCCGCCGACCTGGTCGAAATCATCCACACCTTCCGCCAAATCGTCAACGTGAAAGGGGCGTAACCACATCATTCGTCATTGCGAGGAGCGAAGCGACACGGCAATCTCGTTGCGATAGAGTCCTCTGGTAGGTTAGATTGAGCCCAATTCGGATCGCGCTTCGCCGACCCGCACGTCTAGCCAAGAGGACGCTCATGCCCGACGCAGAAAAATATAAGGAACCAAAGCCTCGCCCCTACGCGCATCTGACCGTCGACGAACTGCGAAAAGTCGAACACCTCACTGACGAGGAATGGTTCGACGAATTGCGCGCCCGTGGCATCTTGGTGCCTGCTTATGATGGCTCCCCACAACCTTGGCCGACGAAGCCCCTTCTGCCGCCTGGTGCCTTGGAACGGTTTCTCAAAGAACGGGGCTAATGAACGATGGAAACGGTGGACCCGACGGCGGCATACATCGATTCATCAGCGTTGGTAGTAATCACCCGCGTTGAGTCCGCAGCTCGATTCATCGCTCGGCGTTTGGCGGACTTTTCCGTTTGGGTTTCATCCAACCTGCTGGCGGCGGAAATGCGTGCGGTGTTCGCCCGCGACTGGCGCGCGTTCGAGTCCGGTCTACTCCACGGTATTGAATGGGTTTTGCCCAACCGCCCCCTCCACGCCGAAATAACCGCCGTCCTCCAGGCCGGCTACCTCCGGGGCGCCGACCTCTGGCACGTAGCCAACGCCCTCTACGCCTCGCGTGCGATGCCAGGTCTGGCCTTCATTACGTTGGACCAACGGCAGCAGACCGTTGCCGCGAGCTTGGGTTTCGTGACTTGATCTAGCGAGGCCACTCTAACCGCGCACCAGGAAGGTGACAACCATGCCCACCATCGCCGAATACGTCTCCAACTACTCCGCCAGCCTCCATTACCCCGACCTGCCCGCCGACACCGTTCACCTCCTCAAGAGGATGATGATCGACACCATCGGCTGCGCCATCGGCGGTTACACCTCCGAGCCGGCCAAGATCGCCCGCGACCTCGCCGGCGACGTAACCAGCCACCGCCGACCCGTCACCATCATCGGCAGCGGCCTCACCAGCAGTCCCGAGCTGGCCACTTTCGCCAACGGCGTGATGATCCGCTACCTGGACTTCAACGACGGCTACACTACCCAGGAGTCGGGTCATCCCAGCGACAGCATCGCCGCGACCCTTGCCGGCGCGGAACTGGCCGGAGCCGGTGGGCGCCGCCTGCTGGCCGCCACCGCCGTCGCCTATGAAGCCTTCTGCCGATTTGGCGACGCATCCAACATCCGCGCCCTGGGATTCGACCACGTTACCAACGGCGCCATCGCCAGTTCTGTCGGCGCGGCCCGCGCCATGGGCCTGTCCGCCGCCCAAACCGAACAGGCGTTGAACCTGGGCATCACCCCGAACCTGGCGCTCGGCCAGACCCGGGTCGGCGAGTTGTCCCACTGGAAGGGCTGTGCCTACGCCAACGCCAGCCGCAACGCCGTATTCGCGGCCCTCCTTGCGGAGCGCGGCCTCACCGGCCCCGATCCGGTTTTCGAGGGAGAACTGGGTTTCTTCGCCGCTGTTACCAAGGAGCCGTACCAACTGGAACCCTTCGGCGGCGACCGGGGTCAGCCCTTCAAGGTTCACGAGTGCAACATCAAGCAGTTCGCCCTCGGCCTCTACTCGCAGACCGTCGTGGAAGCCGCCCTCGCCGCCCGCAACCAGGTTCCCGACTTCAACGTCCGCGACGTTGAGGACGTCCATATCCGTACCCTGCAAAAGGCCATCGACATCATGGCCGGCGATGAAGAAAAGTACCATCCCAAGACCCGCGAATCCGCCGACCACAGTATGCCCTACGCCACCGCCATCGCCCTCACCCACAACACCCTCAACCAGAGCCATTTCTCCGACGCGCACATCAACGATCCCGGCATCGCGACTCTCATCGGCCATACCCGGATCGAAGCGTCCGAAGAGGCCAACCGCCGGGTCCCCGAGGCCATGCTCTGCAACTTCGATCTACGGATGCGCAACGGCCAGACCTATAGCGCTGAGGTCGCCCACTTCCGCGGCCACCACCTCAACCCGATGACCGACGCCGAGGTCGAGACCAAGTTCCGCCGTCTATGCGAAGACCTCCTCACTCCTGACCAGAGCGAGGAACTCCTCGCCCGCCTCTGGCGCCTTGAGGAAGAGGAAGATATGGGCGCCCTCCTCCGGCTCACCCGCATCTAACCGTTGTCAATGCGAGGAGCGCCGCTCATAGTGAGCCTGTCGAACCACGTGGCAATCTCGTTACCGCGGGGACCAATTCCGCCATCACGAGATGGCCACGCTGCGCTCGCAATGGCAACTTCGCAAAACTGGGTACGCAGGAGCATAATCGCGGAGCAGACGCGCGGGCTTACAGGGGCAGATAAACGGCCTGGCCCGTCATGGCGCTGCGGCCAACCGCCTCGGTCCACTCCATATAGTGAACTCCGGTTTCAAAAGCCACCATGTCCACGATCTCCGTGCCGCGTATGGCGTTGGTGAACTGCTCCTCAACGCGGTACCGCGCCTGGGTTTCGGGCGGGTTGGGCACTTCGGTCAGCTCCGCGTCGCCTCGTTTGCCGGCCCAAACCCGGCGCTGGGAGTCCACGTGGATGGTCCCATCCGTGCCGAACATCCGGACATGATTGCCGCCGTTTAGCCCGGAGGTGGCGCTCATTTGCATGTGGACCTGGGCCCCGTTGGCCAGCTCATAGAGTATGTCGATGTGGTCCGGAATGGTTACGGACGCAAGATGCCCGGCGGCGTCTCTCCGATAAGGTACGTTGACCTTGCCCATCGCCATCACCCGATTCCCCCGTCCCAACCAGCGCATCATGGACTCGTAGGACGCGCCGATGTTCAAGGTGTTGTAGCCGCTGAGCGCGCGGTCGTGCCGCCAGTGCAGCGGACTGTCGAAGTCAGCAAAATTGTTTTGCAGGGACGTGAAGTCCACCGACAGCAGTTCGCCCAGGTGTCCTTCGTCGATCAGCCGCTTTATGACGTTGTCAATGGTGTAGCTGGTGGAGGTCGGCGTGAGTTGGCAGACCAGGTGCGGGTGGGCCCTGGAGGCGGTCAGCATATCGCGGGCTTCCGCCGCGTCGTTTGCCATGCGCGCCTCGGTGAGCACGTGTTTCCCCGCCTCCAACGCGGCCAGGGTCATGGTGCGGTGCATGTACGGCCAGGTACCGATGCAGACGGCGTTGATCTCGTCGTCCTCCAGCAACTCCCGCCAGTGGCCGTACACCTTCGGGATGTTGAACTGGTCGGCCACCACCCGGCCCGATTGGACGGTCCGGTTGGCTACGGCCACGATGTCACAGTCTGCCACTCCCAGGAATCCGGGGATGTGGCGGTTTCGCACGTTGCCGCCGGCGCCGATTAGACCTACTCGGATTGGTTGTTCAGCCATTGGTTTCCCTCCACAGTTGTCAGTCAGGCGTCAGGGCCTGCTCAAAGTGAGTCCGCCATTCCAGCGCTCCGCAATGAAAAGGTGTCCGCTTTCGCCAGCCATTACTCCCCGCCATCGCCATCGGCGGCTAGCTCCAATAAGCGCATCCCTCGTTCCACCTGCTGGCCCGGCTGTACCGCCACCCGCCGGACGATTCCGTTGCGGGGAGCGGTGATCACCAACTCCATTTTCATGGATTCCATCACCATGACAGTTTGGTTTCGCTCCACCCGGTCCCCCTCGCCGACCAACACCTCCAACACCGCGCCGGGCATGGGGGCCAGCACGTCGCCGGGTGCATCAGCCGCCGCGGCGCTGCCCCGTCGCCTGGTCTCGGCCCTTTGGAACACGAACAGGGCGCCATCCAGCCAGAGGTGCAACTCCGGGCCGACCCAGGCCCAGGCGAAGGCCAGAGTTAGGCCCGATTCGGTGCGGCACAATCCTTCTCCAATCTCCCGTGACTCGATGCTGAATGCAACCGAGGGATCCAAACCCGCTGGCACATCGCCGTCCAAGTCGAAGGTGCAATAGCCTTCCTGTTCATCCATGCGGTAGCGATAGACGTTTCCCGCATCCGGGTACATCTCCCGCATCTCGCCGTGGCTCTGGGTCATGGCAGCCTCCGTTCTCCGGCGGATTGCCAGGGGTTGACGCTAACCCGTCTATCTGCCCCAACCGCGGGGGACGCCGGGCCAACCGGCAGATGCGACGCCCACGCCGCCAGCGCTCGGGCCATCATGCGGGATTCGCCGGACCTGACCGGGCTGGTAACCGCCGGGTTCCACTCCAAAAAGCCGGTATCGTATTGGCCCTTCTGAAACTGGGGATGCCCTACGACCGCTCGCAGCAGGGGAATGTTGGTTACCACGCCCAAGGCCAGGAACTGGGAAAGGGCCACCTCCATCCGGCGCAGGCTGAGGTAGCGCTCCGGCGCCCAGGCGATCAGCTTCGCCAGCATGGGGTCGTAATAGATGGACACCTCTTGACCCTGGGCAACGCCGCTGTCCAGCCGCAGTCCGGGGCCGCTGGGAGGCCGCCAGCGCAGCAGCGTGCCGGTGGAAGGAACAAAGTCGTGGTAGGGGTCTTCGGCGTAGATGCGGCACTCTATGGCGTGGCCCTTGGGCTGGATGTCCTCCTGTTGGAGCGTCAGGGGTTCCCCGTTGGCAATGCGGACCTGCCACTCCACCAGGTCCAACCCCAAAACGGCCTCGGTAACTGGGTGCTCGACCTGGAGACGGGCATTCATTTCCAGGAAGTAGAACTCGCCGCTGCGGGAGTCCAGCAGGAACTCCACCGTCCCGGCGTTGACGTAGCCGGCCCCGTGAGCCACCGCGATGGCGGCGTTTCCCATGCGCTGGCGCAACTCCGGCGTCAAGGCCGGGGAGGGCGTTTCTTCGATTATCTTCTGGTGGCGGCGCTGTACGCTGCATTCCCGCTCGCCGAGATGGATGGTATGCCCGAACCCGTCGGCCAGCACCTGTACCTCCACGTGGCGGGGGTTGGCGATGTAACGCTCCAGGAACACCCGTCCGTCGCCGAAGGCGGCCTGGGCCTCTCGGCTGGCCGACTCCATTTCGCCGTCCAACTCGCGCCGCCCATTGACCAGGCGCATACCCCGACCGCCGCCGCCGGCCGCAGCCTTGACCATCAAGGGGAACCCCCACCGCTCCACGAACTCGCCGACGGCAGCGTCCCCCGGCAGGCATTCCGGGGAACTGGGCACCACCGGGACCCCGGCGGCCAAAGCGATGTCCTTGGAGCGCAGCTTGTCTCCCAGCGATGCCATGCTCTCCGGGGTTGGCCCGATGAAGGTTATCGCCGCTTCCCGGCAGGCCCGGGCGAACTCCGGGTTCTCTGACAGGAAGCCGTAGCCCGGGTGAATAGCATCAGCCCCGCAATCCCGAGCGGCTTGGATCAATTTGGGGATGCTCAGGTAGGTCTCTTCAGCGGTGTTGCCCGGCAGGGCCACTGACTGCTGCGCCGTGGACACGTGGGGAGCGCCGGCATCCGCTTCGGAATAGACGGCTACGGGGGCAATCCCCATCACCCGAAGAGTCTGGTTGATGCGGACCGCGATTTCGCCGCGATTTGCTACCAGGACTTTGGAGAACATCGGCAAGCGTCCGGTGCGCGCTCGTGTGATACAGGCAGGGAGAGTCCCGAACGTCACATTCGGAACACGCCCCGCTTCTGCTCTGGGAAGGGGGCGTTGATGGATGCGGCGATGCCCAGGCCGACCACGGTCCGCGTGTCCACCGGGTCGATGATGCCGTCGTCCCACAGGCGGGCGGTACTGTAGTAGGGGTCTCCCTCCTCTTCATACTTTTGCAGGATGGGCCGTTGCAGGTTGTCCCGCTCCTCCTGCTCCAGCGTCCGGCCCTGTCGCTCCAATTGCTGCAGCCTTATGGTGGCCAGGACCTCTGCCGCCTGCTGGCCGCCCATCACTGAAATGCGGGCGTTGGGCCACGTCCAGAGGAAACGGGGCTGGTAGGCCCGCCCGCACATACCGTAGTTGCCCGCTCCGAAGGAACTACCGATGATCACGGTGAACTTGGGGACGGCGGCATTGGACACGGCCATGACCATCTTGGCCCCATCCTTGGCGATGCCACCGGCTTCGTACTGGCGGCCCACCATGAAGCCGGTGATGTTTTGCAGGAACAGCAGGGGGATACCGCGCTGGCTGCACAACTCTATGAAGTGGGTGCCCTTCAGCGCGCTCTCGGAAAAGAGGACCCCGTTGTTGGCGACCACCCCTACCGGATACCCCCAAATGCGCGAGAAGCCGCAGACCAGGGTTTCCCCGTACGCGGCCTTGAATTCATGGAAGCGGCTCCCGTCCACGATGCGTGCAATCACCTCGCGCACGTCGTACTGCCGCCGGTTGTCAGGGGACACGATGCCGTAAAGCTCGGCAGGGTCGTGGGCTGGCTCTTCCGGGCTGGAGACGTCGAAGGGCGGATCGCGCCTTCGCACGAAGTTCTCGACGATGTCCCGCGTGATGGCCAGGGCATCCTCATCATCGGCGGCCTGGTGGTCGGCCACCCCGGATACGCGGGTATGCACCTCGGCGCCGCCCAAGGTCTCCGGGTCCACTTCCTCTCCGGTGGCCGCCCGTACCAACGGCGGCCCGCCTAGAAAAATGGTGCCCTGTTGCCGCACCATCACCACCTCGTCGCTCATGGCCGGAATGTACGCGCCCCCGGCCGTGCACGACCCCATAACCACCGCCACTTGGGGAATGCCCAACGCCGACATCTGGGCCTGGTTGTAGAAGATGCGCCCGAAGTGGTCCCGGTCGGGGAATACCTCAGCCTGCAACGGCAGGAAGGCTCCCCCGGAATCCACCAGGTAGATGCAGGGCAGGTGGTTTTCCAGGGCGATTTCCTGGGCGCGCAGGTGTTTCTTGACGGTGATGGGGTAGTAGGTGCCGCCCTTGACCGTGGCGTCGTTGGCGAGGATCACCACCTCTTTCCCCTGGATTACGCCGACGCCGGTCACGATTCCGGCGGACGCTTCCTCCCCATCGTACATGTCCCATGCCGCCAAGGGACTCAGCTCAAGGAAGGGAGTGTTGGAATCGACCAGCCCGTCAATCCGCTCCCGGGCCAACAGCTTGCCGCGGCTGCGGTGCAAGTCCACCGCCCGTTGCCCGCCGCCGGCACGCACCGAGGTCAACCGCTCTTTCAGGTCTTGGACCAATGCCCCCATACGGGCCTGGTTGTCCAGAAAATCCCGGTCCGCGGTTCGCAGGTTGGAGCCGATTACTTCCATAATATCCCCGTATCCCCGTGGCAGCGTCCTACATGGCCGGCCTGCCTAGTCCCGAGCGCTATTATATGCCTCTCTAAGCCCGAATCCACCGCAGGGATACGGCGCTGGCGTTGACACGTGGGATGATGGGTACGGGAAGGCGAACGGGCCAGGCCCGGTCCCGATAGATGGGGTTGAAGGTAGTGGGCGGTGGCCACGCCAGTGGCAAGGTGGCAGCCCGGAGTGGCGGGGGCCGGCGAAAACGGCCCGGCGGCATGCCGGAAGTGGCACTCGCGGACTGGGCTGGCGCGAGTGTGCGGGACAGCCCAGGGGTTGTCCGGTGGGAGCGTCGGGCACCGACGGGGCCGTCAGGCTGGCAGGGGAATGGCGCGCAATCGGGTGAGGGCGTGAGTGAACTGGTTTTCCCAGGGCCAGCGTTGGGGCAGATGCCGGGTGAGGTGGCGTGCGGTGTGGGTGAGCCGTCCGGCCATGGCGAAGAAGCGTCGCCGGAGGGTCTTGGTGGTTACCACCTCTGGCTCGCCCAGACCGATGCGCGCGGCCCAGCGGGCCAGCAACTGTGTTGGCTGTCAAGAAGGATTGGCAATTTCTGCGGGACAGGAGCCACGCCATGGAGAGCTATTTTTGATCATCGCGTTTAGAATGGTGAGCAGTTTACGCATGCAAGCGACCAAAGCCACTTTCTTCGCCTTGCCAGCCAACAGCAGTCTCTGGTAGAAGTCGCTGATGACGGGATTGTAGCGGGTCGCGGTCAGCGTCCCCATGTAGAGAACACCCCGAACCCGGGAGCGTCCGCCCCAGACGGTGCGTCGGCCGCGCAAGGTAGTGTCCCGTCAATAGGTGTAAAAGCGCGTCATCCCTTTTGATGTTGATTAGGCTGCTGCGTCCAGCATGTTGGGCTCCGGCAGTGCCTCGTTGCCGGCGGCGTTGGGGATGGTGAGGTAGCGGCGGGCTTCGGCCCACTCGTCATGCTGCTCGGCCAGCACCGCACCCACCAGGCGCCGCGCCGATAGCCGGTTGGGGAAGATGCCCACCACGTCAGTCCGGCGCCTTATCTCCCGGTTCAGCCGTTCCTGCGGGTTGTTGGACCACAGCTTCTGCCAGTGGGCCACTGGGAAGGCCGTGAAGGCCAGGAGGTCCGGCGCGGCGTCCGCCAGCAGCTCGGCCACCTGGGCAAAGGGCTCCCGGAGTTGTTCCACCACTCGGTCCAGTTGGCCGTGGACCTCGGCGGGAGACAGTTGCTGGTAGATGGTGCGCACCATGCGAGGAAGGTCCTGGGTGGCCACGCCGGGTTGGGCACGCTTGGGCACTCGGGTGAGCAGGTTGGCCATGAAGTGGGTGCGGCAGCGCTGCCAGCTGGCTCCAGCAAAGACCGCGGCGATGGCGTTCTTCAGCCCCTGGTGGGCATCGGAGGTAACCAGTTCCACCCCGCTGAGCCCCCGAGCGGTCAGCGACCGCAGGAAGGCCAGCCAGAACGCGCCGTCCTCGCTGGTCCCCACGTCCAGGCCCAGAATCTCACGCTGCCCTTCGGCATTGACCCCTGTCGCCACCACCACGCAGACGTTGACGATGCGACCGCCCTCCCGCACCTTCTGGGTCAGGCCGTCCCGCCAGACGTAGGGGTAGGGACCGCCGTCCAGAGGCCGACCCAGGAAACTCTCCACCACTTCATCCAGTTGCTCGCAGATGCGCGACACCCGGCTGCTGGAGATGCCGTCGCAACCCAGGGCCTTGATCAGGTCGTCCACCCTTCGGGTGGAGACTCCTTCCACGCCTGTCCTGAGCCTGCCGAAGGGTAGGCCTGCTGGATCACCGACAGCAGAGCCTTCTCGCTGCGCCGCCGTGGTTCCAGCAGGCTGGGGAAGTAGCTGCCTTCCCGCAGCTGGGGAATGTGCAACGCCATGGTGCCGACCCGGGTATCCCAGGTGCGGTTGCGGTAGCCGTTGCGGTAGGTGACCCGCTCTGGGCTGCGTTCGCTGTGCTCAGCGCCGATCTGGGCGGAAACCTCGGCGTCCATGATGCCGTCCACCAGGACCTGCAGTGCTTCCCGCAGCAAGTCCACGTCTCCGTCGATGCCACGCTTGCGTAATAATTCCAAAAGATCCATGCTGTGTTTGACCACCGTCGTTCTCCTTGTTCTGGGTTGTGACTTCCGATCAAGGATGACGCGGTGGTTAGCTTTGGGCTACACCGATTCTTTTACACCACCTCCCGGTACTCTACTCCGCGCAAGGTACCGCGGTCCCGGTTGAAGGGCGCCACGCCCACCAGAGCCGCGATCTGCCGGCGATCCAGCGCTCCCAACTCGGGCAGGTCGGCCAGCAGGGTGAGAGAGAGCTGCTCTCCCACGCCGGGAACGGTGCGCAGCCGGTCGTCCTGCTCACGCCATACTGGACTTCGGCGCAGTGCCTGCCTTAGCTCCTGGTCCAAGTCGCTCAACTCCTGTTCCAACCAGGCGATGTGGGTCTCGATGCGGGGACGCACCGCGCTGATGGCAGTACCCAGCCGGTTCTGCTCGGAGACCAGCATGGTCAACACCTGGCGCCGGCGGGCCGTCAGCGAGCTGAGGACCTGGGTCTCCGCGTCCCTGAGGGGGCGCACCGAGGGACGAACCGCGTCGGCGAAGTGAGCCAGCACCGCCGCGTCCAGCGAAGCGGTCTTGGCCAGCGTTCCGGTGGCCCTGGCGAAGTCGCGAACCTGGCGTGGGTTGACCACCACCACAGGCAGCGCCGCCGCGGCGAGTGCGGCCACCAGCGGCAGTTCCAGGCCACCCGTAGCCTCCAGCAGCACCAGGGCGGGCCCCAGGCCCACCATCTGGGAGACCAACTCCTTGATTCCGGTCTCGTCGTAGGACACGACCCATCTCTGTCCCGTCGGCCGGATGGCCACATCCACCTGCGCCTTCGAGACATCAATGCCTACATATCTCGGTTCCCCTTCCATCTGTACCTCCTGTGAGAGCGCCGGCCCGTCCTTGCACGATACGGGCTCGATTGGCCCAGGCAACTGTTCGGGCTCGATCAGGACAGGATGCGACGACCAGGCTGGCCCACGGTTTTCTTCAACCCAGGTTGGATCGGTCTGTCGCATCCCTACGTACCATACAAGGTTGTGGGCCATCACCTGGACGGCCAGCCAGGCGGCGTTGGCGGCGAAACGGCCTGACGGGAGATGGTTCAGTCCGACACCATACTTCAGGTCTCGGATGGCGTTCTCGATCTCGGCATGGCGACGATGGTCGGCTTCCAGTTCCAGGGTATCCCTCCCGGTCGGTGATGAAGCCGTGATAGCTGTATTTGGCGAAGAGGGCCAGCTGGGAGTTGGGCGTGGGCTGCACCCTGCGGACGATGAGCCGCGCCGTTGCGGCGTCGGGCTCACCTTGGAAAGGTGTGTGGGTGGTTTCGGCCACGTCGGCAGCGCCGTCCATCCAGTAGGGGATGGGTGTCCAGTCCGCCTCCGGTATCGCCTCGATGAGATTGCGCAGGCTCTGGTGTTGGCGGACGGCGATGGAGTAGCGGACGTTGGTCTCTCGGCAGAACCCGACCATGGCGTGGGTGTAGCAGCCGCGGTCGGCCCGCACCGTGAGTGGTCCGCTGGCCCCAGCGTAGCGTACCCGTCCCACCGTCTCCCGCCGGAAGTGGGCGGCGCCCCGAGCGGTGTTGGCGCGGCCCTCACGCAGCCGAGCCATCAGCACGTCCCCGGTGCCCGCAGCAATGGCCAGCAGCGGGTGATAGCCCCGCTGGCCGGTGTAGCCGTGGTGGCGCGCGCCCTCCTTGGCCAGTCCGTAGGTTTCACAGATGGTGGAATCCAAGTCGATGGTCAACGGCCCATGATTGTTCAAAGATCGGGGTCCGGCCCCAGCCGCCCAGGCCCGTGCCAGCAGCTCCCGACCCACCCGGTCCAGCTGGCGGACGTGGCCCCACCGGAAACTGCGCAGGAAGGTTCCCAGCGTGGATTGGGCCTTGACCACGCCGCCGATGGCGCGGGCCGTCCTACCTTGCCACCGGATCCGACGGCGGTACCACTACGGTCGAACTGGCTTCGGGACTGGCGGTGTGGTACCACGGCGGACCGCCGCCCCTTGCCATGCGCTGGGTCGTGGTCAAAGACTCGGGAGAACACCTCAAACCAGGCGCGTTGCTAGGCACCGACACCGCGGCGGAACCCCGGCACCTACTCCAGTGGTATCTGCTGCGCTGGCAGGTGGAGGTCACCTTTGCCGAGGCACGGGCCCATCTGGGCATGGAAACCCAGCGCCAGTGGTCGGAACTGGCCATCGCGCGCACCACGCCCGCCCTCCTGGGCCTGTTCAGTGTGGTCACGCTTATGGCGGACGTCCTCATCGGACAGCAGCAGATTGAAATGACACCCCGCACGACCGCCTGGTATGAAAAGACCAGTCCTTCCTTCGCCGACGCCATCGCCATGGTCAGACGTTACATCTGGGTGCGGCACGGGACTTTTGCGACGTCCGAGCCCGAGCCGGAACTGATTAAAGTCCCCAGCTCCTTATATCACCTGATGCTCGACTCTCTCGCCTACGCCGCATGATTGTACAAAGCATCGATATGCCCGCGCCCGCGCCGTGCAGAGGAGACTAACTGGGGTAGGTGTGCTGGAACGTGTAAGCTCACGACGAAGCGTGTCGTCCGGACCAAGACCGACTAGACTTTGGCGCAAATTGCCCGCTACAAAGCATGGTCCGGAAGTCTTACGGCGGCATCATTGGTGACGTCCCAATGGGGACGATCCCGTTCGGGAGAGTGGCTACGGTCAGTGCCTTCCTCCGGCGACGCGCCGACACTGCCATGGTAGGGGGAGATGATGACGACACGCCAGAGGAGCGCAAAGCCGGTGGGCAAGACCGGAGGAGGGCCGGAGCGTCTGCCCGCGGAGCGGTCCCAGGTGAACCTGAACGCGGCGGGCATCGACGTGGGCGCCACCAGCCACTATGTGGCGGTGCCCGCCGACCGTGCGGAGCCGCCGGTACAAGAGTTCGCCGCCTTCACAGCGGACTGGTATCGCCTGGCGGAGTGGCGGGCCGAGTGCGGCGTGGAGACCGTAGTCATGGAGTCGACTAGGGTGTACTGGATCCCGCTGTTCGGGGTGCTGGAAGAGCGGGGGTTTGCGGTGATGTTGGTGGATCCGCGGCGCATCAAGAACGTGTCTGGGCGCAAGACCGACGTGCGGGACTGCCAGTGGCGGCGGCAACTGCACACCTACGGGCTGCGGTCGGGAGCCTGCCGACCCGACGGGGACATACGATGCCGGCGCAGCTAGCTGCGGCAGCGGGCCATGCTGGTGGAGTACGCGTCCCACCATATCCAGCATATGCAGCAGGCGTTGACCCAGATGAACGTGAAGCTCCAGCACGTCATCAGCAACATCACCGGCCAGACCGGCATGGACATCATGGAGGCCATCGTGGGCGGCGAGCGTAATCCGAAGCAACTGGCCAAACTCCGCGACCACCGGATCAGGGCGGACGAAGAAACCATCGCCCGATCATTGCCGGGCTACTGGCTCGAAGAGCGCATCTTCGAGCTGACCCAGGCCCTGGAACTGTACCGGTTCTATCACCAGAAGATTGCCGAGTGCGACTGGGAGATTGAAGCCCCGCTGGAACGGTTTGAGGACCACAGCGACGGCGGGTCCCCGGACGGGAACGGCCGGCGGCGCAGTCAGGGCAACGCGCCCCGCTTCGACATCAGGACACAGCTGTACCGGATGACGGGAGTGGACCTGACCCGCATCGACGGCATTGACGGCTACACCGCGCTGAAGGTGATCAGCGAAGTCGGCACCGACCTGACCAAATGGCCCAGCGCCAAACACTTCGCCTCCTGGCTGGGGCTGAGCCCCCACAACCGCATCACCGGTGGTCGGGTCATCAGCTCAAAGACCAAAGCCAGCGCCAACCGTGCGGCGGCGGCATTACGGCTGGCAGCCAACGCCCTGCACCGCTCCGACAGCGCTTTGGGCGCCTTCCTGCGGCGGAAGAAAGCCCACCTGGGCGCGCCCAAGGCCATCACCGCCACCGCCCACCAGCTGGCCCGGCTCATCTACTCCATGCTGCGCTACGGCCAGGAGTACGTGGACGCTGGCGCTGAATACTACGAACGCCAGTACCAGCAGCGTGCGATACGCACCACCAAGCGACGGGCGGCACAGTTGGGCTATCAGTTGGTGCCCCTCCCCGATGCTGAGGACCATCCTTCGCCTGTGCCTCTCAACACACCGGCCGCCGCCTGAAAACCAAGTTAGTGGGGAGCCCAGCTTTGCGTCTTTACGATTTTGCGTTAAATTCCCTGACAATAACCAAGTGCGTAAGTCCTATGACAGTGAGCGAAACGGGGCATGCACAAAACCGGCTCCGGCGCGTTCTCCAAATCGGGACTCCTGCAGGTCAAACGCGTCTTCAATATATACCATAAGAAATGAGGTGTTGCATTCCTAAACTGAAGCCAAGGTGAAATGTGCAGGGTGATAGGGTAAATTGGGGCCAGTTGGGTTGCATAGTTTCGGGAGTTGCCAGAGGTTAGTGATGGGCGTGAGAGAGCTAAACCGGTCTCTGGAACAATGGCAGATGGGAGAGCAGGACTTGCGCCGGAGGATGATTCTGGCGCCCACGCCCCGGGAGCGGGAGCGATGGTACGCCATGCTGCTGCTGGCCCAGGGCTTGACGGCAGCGGCCACGGCGGAGGCCCTGGAGCGAGACCCACACACCATTGGGCGGTGGGCGTCGGCCTTCGGTGAGGGAGGACCTGCTGCCCTGATATTCGAGCAGACCGGAGGTTCCCCCCTGACAGCTGACAGGGGTATGTACGGGCTGAAACTGGTCAGGTGAGGAGCTTGGGAAAGCGCACAGGGATCCAGCATCTTGGTTGTGACAAAACCGGATGCCGGAGGTCTCCCATGCGCCTGCCCAGGGAATGCTACCAGATGCAACAGGTCATTGAAACGCATCTACCGCACCTCAGACAGTCCCCATTGACGGGGCTGGCCCGGTGGGTGTGTGGGACCATCCTGGCCGGGAGCGCCTGCCAGAACGCCGTGGCCTCCGCCCTCTCTCCCGAGGGCAACTGGAACAGCCGGCGCCAGTATCGCAGAGAGTGGCGGTACGACGGCAGCGACCGAGCCCGTCCCTGCCAGAGCGAGCCGGACGTGAGTCTCTGCTTCGCTGCGTTGCTCAGGTGGGTTCTGACCTGGTGGCATTCCGGCCGGCTGGCGCTGGCCGTGGACCTCACGCTCAAAGGGGACGATACCGCCGCCATCGTCATCAGCGTGGTCTACCGGGTTGCGCCATTCCCGTGGCCTGGCGCATCCGGCGCGCCAACCGGCGCGGGGCCTGGATGGACCCCATCGTGGAACTGCTGCGGGCCCTGGCTCCGACCGTTCCCAGGGAAATGACCGTGGTGGTGCTGTGCGACCGCGGCCTCACCAGTCCGAAATTGTGGCAACAGATACTGGCTCAGGGCGGGCATCCCTACCTGAGGTATCCCAAAAACATCACCTGCTGCGCCGAGAACGGCCAGCGGCGGCCCGCCCGCGCCTTCGTTCCCCGTCCGGACACCGCGTGGATCGGCAGCGGGATCGCCTTCGGCAACGCCGCCGCCAAGCGCCGTTGCACCCTGCTGGCGGTCTGGTGCGCCCAGCGGGAGGAGCCGATCATCCTCACCGATCTTCCGCCGGAAGCAGTGGGGGTGAGTTGGTACGCCCGGCGCTTCTGGATCGAATTGGGCTGCAAGGCCATCAAGAGCCTGGGTTGGCAATGGCAGAAGACCCGCCGCACCGACCCGGCGCGTATTTCCCGGCATTGGTTCGTGCTCTCGGTGGCGACGCTCCTGACCCTGGCCTATGGAACCAAGGGTGGAGGACGCTTACGCTTATGACCGGAGGATTGCCCCAGCCAACCTGCGAACGCCGCCCCGGCCACTGGCGCCCACTCACCGCAATGGCAGGGAGAAGCCGGCACGCACCGTCAGCGTAATCCGCCACGGCATCACCTGGCGGCGGCGGTTGCTGCGCCGAGGCCGGCTCTGGCGTCGCGTCTGGTTGCTGCCCGAACCCTGGCCTGAACCCAAGTCCAACTGGAAGGTCACCTACCATGCTCCTCCGTGAAAACTTCCTACATACCCCTGTCAGCGCCTACCTTGGGGATGCACCACTGCTGCTTGCGCCACGGCTTGAGAACGTTTTTTGAGCTTGAGACGCACCATCTCTCGTAGGTCAGCGACGTAACCAACCCCAACTCCACCATCCGGTCGGCCAGCAACTGCAAGGTCCAGTGGTCGTGGCCCTCCGGCGCCGGAGAGCACGCCAGGGCAATCAGGTGGGCTTCTGCTTTGTCGTCCACCTCGCGGAAACGGTTGGCCTGGACCCGATCCTGCAACACGCCGTCCAAGCCTGCCTCGCCGTACCGTCGTTTGATGCGGTACACCGTGCCCTCGGAAACATCCAGAGCCGCCGCCATCTGCGGAGCGCTCCAACCTTCATCCGCCTTGAGCAGGATGCGCGCTCGGGCGAAGCTACGTGCTGAACTTTTCCCGCTGCGGATCAATCGGTTCAGTCGTTCCTCTTCCTCTTCTGTCAACTGTACTGGGTATCGTTTCCGAGCCATGGCTGCTGCACCTCCCCGCAAACCAAATTTGCAGCCAGCATAGCAACTTCTTCATTCGCGTTCCAAGAACTCTTAAATCTGCTTTGACCCGAGCCTAGTACTACAGTCGCGCTTGCCTTTGGTAGGATAGGCCCATGATTACTGGTGAGAGCGGAGGAGTTGGAAATGGGTCAGACATTACTGGAGCGAGAGGAAGCGCTGGAGTGGGAGGCTGGGCTCCAGGAGCTGCACGGGCGTATCGCGTCGCGTTTCAGCCGTAGTGAGTCTCGTCAGCGGGCGCTGGCGTACCTGAAAGGATTGCTGGGGTCGGTGGAGCGCAAGAACGGGTGGCAGTTGGCCGAATATGCTGGCGACGCCACTCCCGACGGTGTGCAGCGTCTGCTGGCGGTGTAC
This sequence comes from Dehalococcoidia bacterium, assembly GCA_965197635.1. Lineage (GTDB taxonomy): Bacteria > Chloroflexota > Dehalococcoidia > Lucifugimonadales > UBA3495 > Bin87. The sequence goes on along the minus strand of OZ240218.1, from coordinate 1,345,280 downwards.
CACTGGGACGCGGACCAGGTGCGGGACGACCTGCAAGGGTACGTGGTGGAGCATTTGGGCGATCCCGGCGGGGTGCTGGTGGTGGATGAGACGGGGTTTCTGAAGCAAGGCCGGAAGTCGGTGGGGGTGAAGCGTCAGTACAGCGGCACGGCGGGGAAGGTGGAGAACTGTCAGATCGGAGTGTTCCTGGCCTATGGCAGCCGACGGGGCGCGGCCTTTCTGGATCGGGAGCTGTATCTGCCCCAGGAATGGGCGGAGGATGTGGAGCGGCGGCGGGAAGCCGGTGTCCCGGAAGGGGTGGTCTTTCATACCAAGGCACAACTGGCTCAGGAGATGATCGCCCGCGCGGTGGCGGTTGGGGTGCCCTTTGCCTGGGTAACGGGGGATACGGTGTACGGCAATGACCGGAAACTGCGGCGGTGGCTGGAGGAGCAGGCCCTGCCCTACGTGCTGGCGGTGAAGAACAACGAGCCGCTGTGGGCGGATACGGAGGATGGCTCGGCACAGGTGGCGGCCCGTGAACTGGCCCAGCAGATACCCGATGACCGGTGGCAACGCCTGAGCGCTGGTGAGGGCAGCAAGGGGCCGCGCCTCTACGATTGGGGTTGGTTGCCGATAGGACCCTGGTCAGCACTGGATCAGGGGCGTTGGCTGCTGGTGCGTCGCAGCATTGCCGATCCTGATGACCTGGCCTACTACGCCTGTTTTGGCGCAGCGGAAACGCCGCTGGCGGAACTGGTGCGCGTGGCTGGCACCCGGTGGATCATCGAAGACGCCTTCAAGGAGGCCAAACAGGAGGTGGGGCTGGATGAGTATGAGGTGCGCCGGTGGGTCGGCTGGCACCGGCACATCACCCTGGCGCTGCTGGCCCATGCCTTTCTGGCGGTAATCCGGTCCTATGCCGCCGGTGGCGATGGTAAAAAGGGGATATGTTCCCGGGAGAACTCATCCCACTGACCGTGCCCGAGGTCAGACGGTTGCTGTGCCGGCTGCTGTGGCTGCCCCGTGGCAGTCCTGCCCTGACCATCCACTGGTCGGGATGGAGACGGCGGCACCAAGCCCGGGCCATGCAATGTCACTACCGGAGACACCTTCAGAAACCTGCTCCTCAAGAGCGACTGTAATACTAGCCCGCCCACGGCTACCTCGGCACCTGGATCCCCTAGGCTTACTCCGACACCAACCGCGCTGCCGCCAAGGCCTACGGCAACATCAACGTCGACCAGCTCCACGACCTTTCTACGCGTAACGGTTTCTGCAGTTCCGGCCGTGCTGCCGGACTATGACCGAGATGATTGGAAACACTGGGTCGACGCCGACGGCGACTGCCAGGATGCGCGCAACGAAGTGCTGATTGCCGAAAGTCGCACCGCAGTCGCCTACCGAACGGACAGGAAATGCCGGGTGGCGGCCGGCCAATGGCTGACGCCATACAGCAACTTCATCGTCACCAATCCTGGCAAACTCGACGTTGACCACATGGTGCCGCTCAGAAACGCCCACGACAGCGGGGCGTCGCATTGGTCAGCCCAAGAGAAAGAACGCTACGCCGACTACTTGTCAGACCGTAACTGTTCAGACTTGGTGGGGTGAAATGGCGGAAGGAGGTTCCGCGGAGCGCTGACGTTGGTGGAGGTGGTTATGTCATATATATGGGATGGATAACGAAGTTGATCTGAGGACCGCCGACCGGGATGTCCTGATTGCCATCATCGTCCGGCAGCCGGCCATTATCGAACGGCTGGAGAAGGGGATTGCCCAATTGGAAGGGCCGGCCAAACCCAGCGGTTCCCGGCGGATGCCCGGTCTGAAGCCCAAAGCCGACCGGAAACCGTCCCAGCCCAAGAAACCACGCCAGCCGCGCCGCCACGGCTTTGCTCGCACCCGGATGACGCCCACCCAACGGGTGGAGCATGTGGTGGCCGAGTGTCCCGACTGCGGAACTCGGCTGTCCGGGGGTTGGACCCAGCGCACTCGGGAAGTCATTGACCTGCCCCAGGTTCCCGTGCAGGTCACCGAGCACGCTTACATCGCCCGCACCTGCCCACAGTGCCAACGCTGTTGTACGCCCACCGCGCAGCGGAACTGGCCGCCATAGTAGAACGCATCCGAGGCAGTCCGGTGGTCCATGCCGACGAGACCGGCTGGCGTGAGGATGGACACAACGGCTACGTGTGCGATCTTTGACCAATCGCCTTCAGCACACCCACCCAGCGGTACTTCCTGAGACGGGGACGGGGCAAGGCGGTGGTGGATGAAGTCCTGGGCGATCAGTTCGCTGGCGTGCTGGTCAGCGACTTCTACGCCTCCTACCACCACCCGAGCCTTTGACCAATCGTGTCCCAAACAACGCTGCTGGGCCCACCCCTGTTCAAGCCAGGGGCAGGCTCTGTTGCGGGACATCCACGATCTGCACGTCCTCTACCCCAAGGACGGCCGGCTGGCACGGTGAGCTGACGCGGTCCATCAACTCTACCGCCAGGCCACGGCCTTCACCCATCCGTCAGGGAAACAGCGTCGCACCGCCCAACTGACCCTGGAACGCCGCCTGCTGGCCCTCGGTCAGCCTTTCCAGGATGACCCGTGGGCTCCTCAGGCCAGGCTGTGCCGACGGGTGGCAAACCACATGAAGAGCCTGCCCCGTACTGGATACGGGGAATTCTTCGTCTTCGTGGCCGAACCCGAGGCGCCGCCGGACAACAACGCCGCCGAGCGCAGCCTGCGCCCGGTGGTGATCAGCCGGAAAGTCAGCGGGGCACGCGCTCCCACCAGGGCACTGACACCAAGATGACCCGGGCCTCCGTCTTCGCCACCTGGCGGGCGCAAGGCTTGAACACCCTCACCGCCTGCCAACAACTGCTCGCTGCCCCTCAACTCTGAACTGTTACGAAACCACACGGATGGGCTTGTGTTGGGAATCGCCGGAGGCTCTTCACTCCAGGTTGGGCCAAACGCCGCGGCTGGGCGAAACGCCCTCGTAGGCGTGGGCGATGCGGAACAGGTTGCCCTCCTCCCACGGGCGGGCGATGAATTGCAGGCCGATGGGCAGGCCCGCTCCGCTGAAGCCGCAGGGCACGGTGATGGCGGGGAAGCCGGTGGCGTTCATTGGGCTGGTGTTGCGGGAAACGTGGCCGGAGCCGGGGCCGCGCACCTTCTGACTCCTGCCTTCCACTTCGAGGGTGCCGGCGTCGATGCGCGGGGCCGGCAGCGGCGTGGTCGGGGTCACCAGGAAGTCCACCTCCTGGAGAACACGGGCGTGCTCCTCCTTGATGAGGCGTTGGACTTTCATCGCCTTGGAATAGTCCCGGCCCAGCACAAACTGGCCGGCAAGTGTGCGATAGAGGGTGTCGGGGCCGTAGTCCTCGCGGCTGGAGGCGATGTACGGCTCGTGGGTGACCACGCTGTCGGCCATGCTGGAGAATCGGAGCGCGCCAGCGTACTGCATGGTGGGCACGCTGACCTCGCGGGTGACGACGCCCAGCTCTTCCAGGGCGGCGATGGCCCGGCGGACGGCTTCTTCCACCTCGGGGTCCAGCAGGTCGAAGTAGTAGTTGGACGGAATGCCCATGGTCAGACCGCTGATGCCGCGCTCCATAATGAGGGCGTAGTCGTCCACCGGAACCGGAACGGTGCTAGGGTCGAGGGGGTCGTAGCCGGCGATGGCCTGAAGCACCAGGGCGCTGTCGCGAACGGAGCGGGTCATGGGGCCGATGTGGTCGCCGTTGAAGCTGGTGACCAGCAATCCGCGCTGGCTCACCCGCCCGAAGGTCTGCTTGAGGCCGACGACGCCGCAGAAGGCGCCGGGCAGACGCACCGAGCCGCCCAGGTCGGTTCCCAGAGAGGCGAAGGTCACGCCGGCGGCCACGTTGGCGCCGCCGCCGCCGCTGGACCCCCCGGGGATGTGGTCAACGTTCCAGGGGTTGTGCACCGCGCCGTAGTGGGGGTTGTTGGAGGTTGCGCCGGCGGCGAACTCCTCAAGGTTCTCCTTGCCGATGATGATGGCGCCGGCCTCCTTGCAGCGACGGACGACCTCGGCGTCCTCATCCGGCACGTGGTCCCGCAGCACCTTGGTCCCCAGGGTGGTATTGATGCCGCCGGTGGCGATGTTGTCCTTGATTCCGATGGGTATGCCGTGGAGCGGACCACGATACTCACCGCGAGACAGGGCTTCCTCGGCATCCTCGGCCTGGGCCAGGGCCTGCTCGCGCATGATGGTGATGAAGGAGTTGAGCGTCGGCTGCCGCCTTTCGGCCTCGGCAAGCGCGGCCTCGGCTAGGTCAACGGGGGACACCTCCCGCGCCTGAATCATGGGGGCGATTTCGGAAATGGTCAGCTTGAGCAGTTCGGAGCTAGGCATCGGCTTCTCCTCCATCCGCCGGCCGGAGCAGGCGCGCGGACATGACGTCGGACAGGTCGAGGTCGCGCAGGTTCTGCAACTCGGTCAGGTAGTTTTCCAGTTCGGGTTTGACCAACTCCAGCTCGGCGTCGGACAGCTCGAACCCGCCGTATTCGGCAATAATGCGCTTCATGGTTTCGTCGGAAATCGGCATTCGCCACACCTCCCGGTACGGTAGAGGTTACGTTACGCGGGAGTGTACACGCCGAGGGCGGGGGATGCCAGACCCGCAGGGTGCGAGCAGCGGAGCAGGATACGGCTATTCTTGCAGCGCGTCGGCTAGGCGGGAGCCGCAGCGTACCAATCGAATTCCAACCGCCTTACCACCACGGAAACGAATCTTGTTAATCTCCTTCTTGAGATTCCTAGATTCAATAGAACGAAGACCGTCGTGAACAGCGATTGGATTAAACCTAGTCGGGACGCCACGGGGTAACAATCTAGCCGCTATAACCGCACCACTGCTCAATTGTCTGACAAACTCGCTGGCGCGTTTCTCGGTAGTTGTTAGCTCTATTGGCGCAACCCACGGACCCCCGTTTTCGTCCTCCCCACCGACGAACAAAAAATCGCAGTGCGGTTTGTTAGCGGAGGCCGGAGATGCCTCGCGCTCCAAATTGATCAGTACATTTGGCTGCGGCAATTGGTCCAAAGATAAGGAACAACCGCCATCACGGCATCTTGTGTCGTGGCACAGGGCATCAGTCCCTGCTCTAACTGCGTCCACTATCGTCGCCGGCATCAGGGCTTATCCCGCTCGATCCGGTTGGTAATCCTCGCCCAGCGGTTGTACAGGTTTTCGGAGATCAACCCGAATCCCGACGGGAAGGTTCCCGTTTCTTCTTCCAGAGGAATCTCCCGAACCACGGAACCCCCCTTTTCCCCATTTGGCTCGAATAACCACGCGCCGACTTCGTCCGGGCTCAGCGCCAAATCATCGGGGTCGATGTCGTCCCGTCTCTCTGGCGAAAGTTCCGACAACTTGACCAGGTTAGCCAGCTCTTCCAGCACCCATTCGCTGTGGGTGGTAATAATGATGCGTATGCCAGCCTTCACCGCTGCGGCCAGCACGCGGGTGAATTCGACCTGCGCTTGCGGATGGAGATTGGTCTCCGGCTCCTCAATGATGAGGGTATCGCCCGCTTGGATGATGTGGCGGAGGTATAGAACGACCGGGGCGAGTTCCGAAACCATTGATGAGGCGTTCATCAGGGGCAGGTCGCTCTGCCAGCCGTCGGGACGATAGAAGAATGCGGGGTAGCCCACCGGGTTGCTCTCGATGCCGATTTCGCCACGCAGGATTTCCTGTTCCAGGCGGGCGGATAGCGGAAGATCGGCATTGTCGCTGCGGGCGGTCGTGCTGCCCAATCCGACAAGCCCTTCCAGAAAATCGCTGTGGACACCAGACAAAGTAGGCGGCGATGATGCGTTGCGCGTTGCCGGCCGGGATGAATCTGCTATCAATGACCTCACCAGCGATTGATGAGTGTGGATCACCCCGCCACGGTCGGCGGGGAGGTAATGGGCCGGATGACCCAACGGTTCAACACTGCAGGACAATGCGCTGCCAGTAATGACCGCAAGCGTGACAGCGACGTTGCCCAAGTGGTCGTCAGAAATATCTTGCGATGGCTCGAACCATCTGGGGAAAAGGTGTGATTGGCGTATGCTTACTGGCATATTTTGGGGAATTGTTGCGTCGATATCTATTCCCTGCGGAGATACTGTGATGTCGTATCTAAAATTACCTGTGCGGCCAGATGCGTCTGATGTGGTGTTGAGCAATGAAAATTTAGAACTGCTATGGCCCGGATATCTGATCAAATACTCAGCCTTGCCTGAACCGAAACACCTTGCAATCTCAATATCTAAATCATTGTCCAATGATCCGAAATTGCTGAGGGCACGATGTACGACATCCGAAACAGCCTCTGGCATTTCTGACTCATACCACGTGGAAGTTGAACGACCGACAAATTCTCGCAGCCGGTTCCATTCGTCATTGGACCAATCACATATCGCCTTAACCTCGCCTTTTAACAGATCTACATTTTCCGCGAGAGACAAGCCAGGCAATCCAGGCGGGAAAGTACGACGGTCATCAGTGCCACGTCGCATACCAGTGGAATAAGCACCAAAGAACTGATGCAGAGCATAAATCAGCGTCGCCAGGTACGACTTGCCCGTGTTGCTGGGCCCCACGAACACGGTCAGCGGGCGCAACTCGACCGCACCCTCGGAGATGGGGCCGAAGTTGGTGACCTTCAGTTTGAGGTTCTTGGTTTCGGATGCCGTGACCATGGTAGTATTCTGACACTCTGGGGGGTAGGGTCATTCTAGCAGACTGGCTTGCCTTCGATGCGAGATTGCCACGCTGCGTGCACAATCACAAAACTGAAAAACCCGGGCCGGGAGCGAGAACGTTATGGAGAAGAAGGCGCTTAAACCCATCCCTTATTTCGAAACCGAAGACGAAGAGCGCGCTTGGTGGGGGAGCCATGACTCCACCGAGTACGTAGATTGGAGCAAAGCCCGCCGCGTCCAGTTCCCCAACCTCAAACTGACGCCGCCGGAGGAGTTAGCCAAAGCCGCCGAGTCGGAGACTGCCGCCGCCGATTAGGCCAACCAGCCGTTCGCCCGGCGCTCCAAAGCCGGCGCAATTGCCAACGGCCCTGCTATGGCATCGGCGGGGCCGTTGGCGTTATAGTTAGCCCGTGCCCGATAGTGGTGGGTTCCTGTTTCTATCGTCGGTTCGCGTTGCAGTTATGACCACCTCCTCGCAAGTCTATTATCGCAAGTGGCGGCCCGGTACGTTCAGTGACCTGGCCGGGCAGGAGCACGTGGGCAATACGCTGCGGCAGGCCGTGATGCAGGGGCGGGTCAGCCACAGCTACCTGTTCTGCGGCACTCGGGGCAGCGGCAAGACCACCACCGCCCGCGTGTTGGCCAAGGCCGTCAACTGCCTCAACCCGCCGCAGGGCGACCCTTGCGACGAATGCGCCATTTGCGTGTCCATCAACCAGGGGCGCAACCTGGACATCATCGAGCTGGACGCCGCCAGCAACCGGGGCGTCGAGGAAATCCGCGAGATCCGCGACAAGGTGCATTTCCAGCCGGCCCAGAACCGTCGCAAGGTCTATATCATCGACGAAGCCCATATGCTGACGCGGGAGGCGTCCAACGCCTTTCTCAAAACGCTGGAGGAGCCGCCGGCCCACGTCATATTCATCCTCTGCACCACCGAAGCCGACCGCATACTCCCGACCATTCTTTCCCGCTGCCAGCGTTACGACTTCCGCCGCCTGCCGGGGCAGACCATCTACGACCGGCTGGCCTACATCACCGACCGGGAAGGGGTCGCGATCCAGCCTGACGCCTTGCGCATGGTGGCCCGCAACGCCGGCGGCTCGATGCGCGACGCGCTGAATATGCTGGAGCAACTGGCGGTGTCGGCGGACCGGGAGATCACGCTGCGGGACGTTGAAGACGGGCTAGGCATCGTGCGCAGCGACGCTTACCTGTCACTGGCGCAGCAGATGCTGGCTGGAGACACCTCGGGGGCGCTGGAAACCGTCAACGAAGTGGTGTGGGAAGGTGGCGAACCCCGTCAGATCCACAAGCAGACGTTGGACATCCTGCGGGCGATGCTTCTCTTGTCATGGGACGCCGGCGATACCCTGGATCTGCCGGACGACACTCTAGCCGGGTTGCGTGCGGCGATCCAGAAGACCGACGCCGCCAACATCCTCCGGGCGGTGCGGATCTGGGGCGAGGCCAACCTGCGCTACGACGCGCCATCGACGTTGCCTTTGGAAATCGCCGCCGCCGAGATTTGCCGGCCCGTGACGTCGACCAATGACGTTCCGGCCGCTCCGTCGCCGGAATCGCCGGAGCGATCCCAACCCCAGCAGATGCGGCCGCCGCAGCCAGCACGGGAGCCGGCACGCAACGCGCCACCACCCTCACAGCAGCGCCCCGCTGCTGCGCCTCCTCCATCCCGCCAACCTCCGGCCGGCAATGGCAATCCGGCGCCTCGTTCCCCCATGCCGGCGGCGGCTCCCGACAGCCTGCAGGGGCGCTGGGGGGAGGCGGTTCGGCAACTGGGTCGAGCCAAGGGCAGCAAGTACAACCTGGGCGCGCTATTGCGGGATTGTCGGCCCGACAGCGTCCACCTGTCCGAGCCGGCTTCCGCATCGGGACCGGCGACGCTGGTGCTGCCATTTAGCAACGCCGCCAACCTGGATCGAATGCAGGAAGAACTGAACGACCCGCGGGTTCGTGATATTATTGAGCAAGCGATTGAACAAATATTTGGTGAACGCCATCCATTTACGGTGACACTGGCCGGAGCCAACGGAGACGGCGCACGCCAAACCCGCAATTCCGTCCAGGACAGTCCTCTGTACCGTACCGCCATCGGCCTGGGAGCGCGGCCTATCGAAGAAAACGGATAGGCGAAGAAAACGAACAGGCGAAGGAAACTGACAGGCTAGGAAAACTAGCAGGAGGCCCAAACCCCACCATGATGAACCGCAAGATGATGCGTCAGGCCCAGCAGTTGCAGAACCGCCTGGCCAAAGCCCAGCAGGAACTGGAAGAGATGAGCGTGGAAGGCTCCGCCGGCGGCGGGGTGGTTCGCATCACCATGACCGGCAAGCAGGAAGTCACTTCGGTAATCATCGAACCGGAAGCCGCCGAAGACATCGACCTGCTGCAGGACCTGGTGGCCGCCGCCGTCAACGACGCCTTCGCCCGCACCCAGGAACTGGCCGCCCAGAAGATGGGGGCCGTGACCGGCGGGATGAACATACCGGGGTTGTTCTAGACGATGGCAGTAACCGGGCGGGGAGAATCCCATCCCGCTCTTGCGGCTGACTATCTCCCACTGACGACAAGTTAGTTCCAATGCGCGAGCGCTGCGGGGCGGACTACCCACGTGAGCAAACGGCCAGCCAGGGGAGCGGCTGCCCATCCCGCAAGCGGCGCAGACTGCCGGATAGTATCACTGCCGCCGGCGTCACCAGATGGTTGACCAGACATTTACGTGAAGATCCTGACGATGGAGTTACCGCTGACAGAATACAATACGTTCTTGAACATTGGGCTGTACGCGGCATCTGCACAGGTGAGAGCGGAAGAGAAACTGGGGGGTTGTCCCTGGTCGTGCTGCGATGTTGCGCGTGCCCACTTCGTTGGATGACGCCGAGATCATAACGGCCCACTTCAACGAACACGCAGCTGCGCGGATTGTCGAGGAAGGTCGGCTCTGGTTTCAGCGACGCTGCCGAGAATTGGAGGTGCGAGATGCAGGTTAGATACTACGCCGAAGATGACACTTTGATTTTAACCGCAACTCCAGGAGGACGTAGCGGTGCAGCTTTGCGGGATTACTTTGAGGTTATTCTTACCCTTGCGGACGAAGGTAGCGAACTGATCACGAGGTTGACCGTGTTGCATGCTACCGACTTCCTGCCGCTTGATACAGATCGGAGCTACGATGCCGACACAGATACCCTGACGCTGGGTGATAAGTCCGATGCCGATTGCCGGGTGGTGGAAAATGGGGATTTTGTGGGGTATTGGCAGGAGTGTGACGGGGGGAGATATTGGGACGTTGTGGCGGTGGATTTGCGGCGGGCGTCGGTGCATCTGGCGCCGGCCCTGGCCGCCCTGCCACAGCCGGCGCCGGTCAGCAGAGTATAACCGGCGGCGCGGGCGGCGGCATAAGCATCATGGTCAGTGAGTACAACCCGGGCACGGCTCGGTCTCTGGGCCGGCTGATCGACGAGTTGCACCGGCTGCCCGGCATCGGCCCCAAGAGCGCCCAACGGATTGCCGACCACATCGTCCAGATCCCGTCGGAGGAGGTTAGGTCGCTGGCCGACGCCATCGTCGCCGCCAAGGATGGCCTACTGTTCTGCGACGAGTGCCGCAACCTGACCGATGCCTCGCCCTGCGAGATTTGCTCCAACCCCCAGCGCAACCGTGAGCAGATTTGCGTCGTTGAAGAACGGCGCGATTTGGTGGCTTTGGAACGCACCCGCGCCTACCGGGGGCTGTATCACGTGCTTCACGGAGTGCTCTCGCCGCTGAACGGGGTGGGGCCGGAGGACATTCACCTGCCGCAACTGTTTGACCGTCTTCAGGGATCCGACAGTCCATTCCAGGAATTGATCGTGGCGACCAATCCCACGCTGGAAGGCGATGCCACCGCCGATTTCATCAACCGCCGCCTGGCCGGAACCAGCATACGCATCACCCGACTGGCTCGCGGGCTGCCCGTGGGCGGCTCGCTGGAGTTCGCCGACGAGACTACGCTGAGCCGGGCGCTGGCCGGGCGCAGCGCGTTGGAGTGACGCCGGCGCGGGCCGCGCTACGTCCACAACTGTGATGACGCTGCCTCGAACCTACCGCGCCGTCGGCCTCACGCTGCGCAAGTCGGCCATCGGGGAAGCCGACTTGGTATCGGCCATTTACACCAGGGAGCACGGCAAGCTGGAATTGCTGGCGCGCGGCGCGCGTAAGCTCACCAGCAGACTGATGGGCCACTTTGAGCCGCTGACCCTGTTGCAGTTGTCCGTCGCCCGGGGCCGTTCCCTGGACATCGTGGCGGAGGCCGAGGTGATTACCGCCTTCCCGGAGGTCAAGGCAAACTACGCCGTCACCGCACAAGGGTTGTACGTTGCCGAGCTGGTGGATGCGTTCAGCGCGTTGTCCGCCGCCAACCCGGAGCTGTTCGACTTGGCGGTCCAGACGTTGGAAGCCATTGGCGACGACCCGAACACCGAGTTGCCGTTGCGCTACTTCGACCTGCAACTGCTGCATCTGTCCGGGTTCCTGCCGGAACTCTACAACTGCGTGGAATGCGGGGAGGAACTGGAACCGGAGCGGCACCGCTTTGCCGTCGGCGCCGGTGGGGCCTTGTGCCTGGATTGCACGCCGCCGGACATAGTGGTACGTTCGCTTTCACTTCCGGCGCTGAAGGTATTGCGCCTCCTACATCGCACTGAAGAGACGGGGCAGCTACCCTCGTTGAACATCCCGTCGTCGGTTCTGGACGAATTGCAGGGCACGCTGACCACGACACTGCAATACTGGATGGACCGGCAGGTGCGTTCGCAGGCTTTCCTGGACGCGGCCAGATTGCCCTGAAACTGGGCGAAATATCGGTTGACTTATGTACAAGGTATGGCGTAAAACACCGTAATATAAATTCTTCCAATGCAATGCAAAGTATCCGCGCTCGCTGTACCGGTCTGTCATCGTAGAAAGGACGGCGGCGTTCCGTGGCGATCCCGTTCCGCGGAGAACAATCACCATAACTGACTGAAACTGACCGACTAAGCCTCACGTAATAGTTGACGTGTTGCTCGCAATGACGAGCCGTCGTAAGCGCGAAGCGCCCATTGGGAGCGTGTTGGAGGTGTACCCATGTTTGAGAAGATATTGGTTGCCAACCGGGGCGAGATTGCCGCCCGCATTATGAAAACCTGCCAGCGCCTGGGTATCGCCACCGTTGCCGTCTATTCGGAAGCAGATGCCGGCGCGGTCCATACCCAGATGGCCGACCAGTCGGTGTGCATTGGCGGCGCGGCGGCGGCGGACTCCTACCTGAACATTGACGCCGTGCTGAACGCATGCTACAGCACCGGGGCGCAGGCCATTCATCCCGGCTATGGGTTCCTGTCCGAGAACAGCGAGCTGGCCCGTCGCTGCAAGACCGACGGCGTGGTGTTCATTGGTCCCGGCGAGGAAGTGCTGAACCAGATGGGCGACAAGCTCTCCGCCCGCCGGGTGGCCCGCAAGTCGGGCCTGCCCGTGATGCCGGGCACCGAGGAACCGGTAAAGGACGACGAGGCCATCGCCCGCGCTTGGGAACTGGGCTTCCCCATGATGGTCAAGGCCACCGCCGGCGGCGGCGGCATCGGCATCCACGTGGTGCATTCCATGGGGGAGTTGGAACCCATCATCGAGCGCACCCGCAAGACCGCCCAGGCCGCCTTCGCCGATTCCAGCCTCTTCTACGAACGCTACTTGCAGGATGCGTCCCACATTGAAGTGCAGCTCATCGCCGACCAGTACGGCAACGTGCTGCACCTGCACGAGCGGGACTGCTCCATCCAGCGCCGCAACCAGAAGCTCATTGAAGAAACCCCGGCGTCGTCCAAGCTTACCGCCGAGGTGCGGGAGCAAATTGGACGCCTGTCCCGGCAATTGGGTCGGGAGGTCGGCTACACCAACGCCGGCACCGTGGAGTTCCTGGTAACCTCCGACGGCCATTTCTACTTCCTGGAAATGAACCCGCGTTTGCAGGTTGAGCACGGAGTGTCGGAGTTGCTGACCGGGCAGGACATTGTGGAGCTTCAGCTGCAATGCGCCGCCGGCATTCCTTTCGCCCTTCGCCAGCGCGACATTCACGCCAATGGACACGCCATCGAAGCCCGCGTTTATCCTGAAAACCCCGATACCTTCCTGCCCAACGTGGGCGTGGTATCCGACTTGCACCTGCCCCAAGGCGACAACGTACGCGTGGACACCGCGCTTTGCGTCGGCTACGAGGTTTCGCTACACTACGAGCCGTTGCTTGCGAAAGTCATGGCCTGGGGAACGAACCGCGCCGCCGCAATCGCCACGCTGGACACAGCCTTGGCGGACTTCCGGGTGGAGGGAGTGGACACCAACATTCCCCTGCTGCGGGATGTGCTGGCCTCCCCCGAGTTTGCGTCGGGCGGCTATCATACCGGCAGCCTGGCCGGCATCGTCGAGCGACGACGACAAGCCAAAGGCGTAAAGACGACTATGAACCGGAACGGAACCGCCAGCAACGGAAACCGTGCGGGGAATGGTCAGCGTCCCGAACTGAACCCACGGGCTTTGGCCGCCGCCATCGGCGCCGCCGTTGTGGTCAGCCAGGCCGCTCAGCAGGGACCCGCTGCCGTTTCAGACGGCGGTTCCCGCTGGCGAACCCAGGGACGCCGGGAACTGTTCCGCTCGCGGCTGGGGAGTACGTCCTGGTAAGTTGACCACGATCAGAGTACGCGTCGGCGACCAATGGTACACCGTCGAAGTCGGAGACCTGAGCCAATCGCCCGTCCAGGTCACCGTTGACGGCGAAACCTTTGAGGTAGATGTTGAGGCCCAGGCCGGGCCCGCGCCGCCGCGCCGGGGTCGGCCCGCCGGCGGTCTCTCCGTTCCAGACGCGCCGGCGGCCACGCCGTCGGGTTCCGCCGCTCCCGTTGAAGACGACATTCTCCGCTCTCCCATGCCGGGGCGGGTGATGTCGGTGATGGTGCGGCCCGGCGACGCCGTATCCGCCGGTGACGAGGTGTGCGTGGTGGAGGCCATGAAAATGGAGCAAAGCATCCTGGCCCACCGCGACGGCGTGGTGAAAACCGTCTTTGTGCAGCCGTTGGACTCCGTGAACGCCAACGACCCTTTGGTAGAATTGGAATAACCGAGTTCCCCGCAATCCGCCGTCTGAACAGCGGAGGCCCGCCATGCCAGAAATAGACGGACAGCATCTCGTCGAGGTGGTCGCCGAGGTCAAGTCGATGGAACTAGACCTGGACCACAACGGCGTCTATAAGTTGCAGTTGGAAGACGGCTCGACGATCCTTGCTGACTGCACCGCCTCTCAATGGGCACACATTGAGAGTATGCACAATCATGGGAAGTACAGCGTGAAGATAGCCGGGGAAGGGGATTATGCTGACGGGAAATTGCAACGGATAGTCAGTATTGACCTCAAAAAATCAGAACGGGTGATTCCGCCCAGAGATCCAAATGAGCCCTCTATCTGGGAACGGTTGGAGGCAATCGCCAACAGCATCCCGGACGAAGAACTCGCCAAAATTCCCCCAGATTTCTCAGCAAACTACAAGCACTACCTGTACGGCTGGCCCAAGAGGGAGGAAGAGGCGGCAGAATGACGGAGGTGTTCGCCGATACTTCCTTGTGGTTCGCCCTGCTGCTTCGAAGCGACCAGTGGCACGCGGCTGCTGATCGCACCCGTCGCGCCATCGGCAGCCGGCAGGTAGTGACCACCGAATTGGTTCTGATTGAGTTGCTTGACGGAATAAGCCGCTACGGCGCCTACTACCGGGACAGAGCCGCGAACTTCGCAAAAGAGCTCCGTGCCAGCCGCCAAGTCGAAGTAATCAAGCAGGAATCCGACCAGGTGTGGGCCGCGGTGGACTACTATCAATCCCGCTCTGACCAACGCTGGGGCCTCACCGATTGCCTCAGCTTCATCGTTATGCAGGAAAAGGGCATTACTGAAGCCTTGACCGCCGACCGTGATTTTTCACAAGCCGGTTTTACCATCCTCATGCAGTAGGGTCGTTTTATGCCGCAGGAAGTCATCTACATCAAGGGCGCTCGCGAGCACAACCTGAAGAACATCGACGTAACCATCCCCCGGGACCGGCTGGTGGTGATCACCGGGGTGTCCGGGTCAGGGAAGAGCAGCCTGGCCTTCGACACCATCTACGCCGAGGGGCAGCGCCGGTACGTGGAGTCGCTGTCGGCCTACGCCCGTCAGTTCCTGGGGAGGATGGACAAGCCCGACGTTGACTATATCGAGGGGTTGTCGCCGGCCATCTCCATCGACCAGAAGGGCGTCTCCCACAACCCACGTTCCACCGTCGGCACCGTCACGGAGATTTACGACTACCTGCGCCTGCTGTTCGCCCGTATCGGCAAGCCCCACTGTCCCAAGTGCGGCAACCCGGTGGCCCGCCAGACCGTGCAGCAGATCGTGGATGCCATCCTGAATCTGCCCGAAGCGTCCCGCATCACCCTGCTGGCCCCGAAAGTGCGTCGTAAGAAGGGCGAGCACCGGGAGGTTTTCGAGGCGGCGCGCCGGGGTGGGTTCGTCCGCGTCCGGGTCAACGGCGAAGTGATGCTGGTTGAGGACACCGACAACCTGGCCCTGGACAAGCAGAAGTGGCACTACATCGACATCGTGATTGACCGCCTCATTATTCGCGCCGATACCGAACCCAGCCGCGTCACCGAATCGGTGGAAACCGCTCTGCGCGAAGGTGAGGGCGTGCTGAACGTGGGTCGGGAAGACGAGGATGACCTGGTGTTCAGCGAGCAGTTCGCCTGCGTCGCCTGCGGCGTCAGCCTGCCCGAAATCGAGCCGCGCACCTTCAGCTTCAACAGTCCCCATGGAGCTTGCTCCACCTGCACGGGCCTGGGTTACCAGCTGGAGGTTGACCCGTCGCTGGTCATCCAGAACCGCTCGCTGTCGCTGCTGGAAGGAGCCATTGTGCCCTGGGCGCGGTCCGGCGCGGCCAACGCGTGGTACGCCAGCATGATGGATGCGGTATCGCGGGAGTTTGACTTCTCGCCCCACGTTCCGGTGCGCGAGTTGACCGACGAACAATTAAACATCGTTCTCTACGGGGCCGGCAAAAAGCAGGTGCAGGTGCGCCACCGCACCGGCCGGGGCCGCACCTACACCTGGAACACCACCTACGAAGGGGTCATCCCCAACCTGCAACGCCGCTACCGTGATACCGAGTCGGATCACACTCGCGGCGAGATCGAACGCTACATGGCCCAGCGCGCCTGCCGATCCTGCGAGGGCGCCCGCCTGCGCCCGGAGGCGCTGGGTGTGCTGGTCTGCGGTCAGAACATCGTGGAGGTTACCGGCCTCACCATCGGCCGGGGCTTGCAGTGGGTCCGCAGCATCAAGCCGGTGGCCGACTCGCCGGATCAAACTCCGGCCAACGGCAGCGGCAACGGGCATCATGCGCCGGAACCGCTGGCCGCTAGTGAGTCCCAGCCTTCTGCGAACGGCAAGAATGGCAAGGGAAGCCGTACCCGCAAGAACGGACGGCGCTCTGCAGCAGCTGACGCCCCCAGCACCTTGACCGTGCGGGAAATGGTCATCGCCGACCAGATTCTCAAGGAGATTGAGGGCCGGCTGCATTTCCTCGACGGTATCGGCCTGGACTACGTAACGATGAGCCGCACCGCCCGCACTTTGTCCGGTGGGGAGGCCCAGCGCGTCCGCCTGGCCACCCAGATTGGCAGCGGGCTGACCGGCGTGCTGTACGTGTGCGACGAACCTACCGTTGGGCTGCATCCCCACGACGACCATCGGCTCATCGGCACGCTGACCCGGCTGCGGGATATGGGCAACACGGTAATCGTGGTGGAGCACGACGACGCCATGATGCGGGCCGCCGATCACATCGTTGACTTGGGGCCCGGCGCCGGCGAGCATGGCGGCCACATCGTCGCCACCGGCAACGTGGCCGAGGTGATGGCCAACGAGGCATCGCTGACCGGGGCGTACCTCAGCGGGCGCAAGCGCATCGCCACGCCGGAGGAGCGTCGGCCCGGCAACGGAAAGGCCATCGCCGTGAAGGGCGCGCGGGAGAATAACCTCAAGGGCATCGACGTGGAGTTCCCTCTGGGTCTGCTGGGATGCGTAACCGGCGTCTCCGGCAGTGGCAAGAGCACGCTGGTGTACGACATCCTGTACAAGCGGCTGGCCCAGGCCGTCGCCCAGGGCCGCGACCGCCCCGGCGAGCACGACGAAGTCACCGGCATCGAGCACATCGACAAGGTGGTGAACATCGACCAGTCGCCCATCGGGCGGACGCCCCGCAGCAATCCCGCCACCTACACCGGCGCGTTCACGCCCATCCGCGAGCTGTTCGCCGCGCTGCCGGAGGCTCGCATACGAGGCTACAAGCCGGGCCGGTTCTCCTTCAACGTCAAGGGCGGACGCTGTGAGGCGTGCCAGGGCGAAGGCTACATCCAGATTGAGATGCAGTTCCTGCCCGACGTGACGGTGCCGTGCGAAATCTGCCTGGGTCGCCGCTACAACCGGGAGGCGCTGGAGGTCACCCTGCGCGACCAGTCCATCGCCGACGTGCTGGCGATGACGGTGGAGACCGCGCTGGACTTCTTCTGGAACTACTCCCGCATCCGCACTAAGCTGGAGACACTACGGGACGTGGGCCTGGGCTATATCCGCCTGGGTCAGCCGGCCACCACTCTGTCCGGCGGCGAGGCCCAGCGGGTCAAGCTGGCGACCGAGCTATCCCGCCGGGCCACCGGACGCACGCTGTACCTGCTGGACGAACCGACCACCGGCCTGTCCTTCGAGGACTGCGCCGCCCTGCTGCGCGTGCTGCACCGCCTGGTTGACCAGGGCAACTCCGTCCTGCTCATCGAGCACAACCTGGACCTGATCAAGAACTCCGACTGGATAATCGACCTCGGCCCCGGCGCCGGCGACCAGGGCGGTAACCTCATCGCCTGCGGCACCCCCGAAATGCTGGCCCAAATCGAAACATCCCACACCGGCCGCTACCTCCGCGAAACGCTGCGCCAGGCCGAGCTGGCCGTCCCCGCCGACTGAGCGAACCTATCTAACCTCGCCGCACCCACCCGCTCGTCCTGAGCCTGTCGAAGGACGGTAAACCATGCCCGACACAAAGCCACCCGACCAGTCCCTGCACCTCCCCAGCCTGGTAATCAAAAACTTCCGCGGCATCGACGAACTGACGATACCGCGCTTGGGCCGGGTAACGCTGCTGGCCGGCAAAAACGGCGTGGGCAAGACGACGGTGCTGGACGCGGTGCGGATTTGGGCCGACCGGGGCGTCATTGGCGCGATCGATAGCGTCTTGATAGGAAAGGGAGACTCGTTTGCTGAAAGCGCGGCATAGTCGACGACGGACTGACGATACCACGACAATGGCTACGGGCCGGGTAACGCTGCTGGCCGGGCTTTCACGGCGTGGGGGTCCTAAGACGACGGTGCTGGAGCGGTGCGGGATCGGGTTGCTCGCCGGCGGAGGCCATCAGGAGCCGAGCCTTTTACGGAACTGGTTTCGCCAGGGCCAGCCCTGGGGGAGATGCCGAGAAGACTGGCGCGTGGTCGGACAAACATCTATTATTTCGATCGGACCAGTTGGCGACAATGGCAATACGATCTCCATCTCAGAACGTTCTACCGACGAGATAGGACGGAGCCTGATACCGTCTCCCCTATCTGAGCGGTGCTATTGGGAACATCGGGCTTTCATCAAAGTTCGGAGAGAGTGTAACTAACCGTCCGAAGGCGGTTCGCCACAATAGTCTGGGTCCTAATGTTCCAAACGATCAGATTGTTCAACTGTATTGGAACGAGGTGGCTTTAACCACTCATGAAGACCGTGCGGTCGAGGCGCTTAACCTGATCGTGGACGTTTTGGTTGAACGTGTAGCACCGCTGGATCCGCCTGCTCAACTGGGACAAATCCATCGAAGGCGGATTATGGCGAAAGTAAAAGGCCAAGAATACCCAGTCCCAATGCGTACACTGGGAGATGGTGCTGTGCGTATGTTCTCCATCGCTCTTGCCCTAGCCAACAGTGCTGACGGCTTCCTCCTCATCGACGAAGCCGAAAACGGCATCCACCACACCGTCCAGGCCAAGTTCTGGAAGATGGTCCTGCAAACCGCCCAGCGCAACAACGTCCAGGTGCTGGCCACCACTCACAGTTGGGACTGCGTCACCGGATTCGCGGAGGCGGCCAACGAACTGGAGGATGTTGAGGGCTTGCTGGTCCGCATCGAGCGGCCGCCCGCTGGCCTTCGGGCTATCACCTATGATGAATCCCGGTTGGAGAACATATCGAAATATGGGATTGAGGTGCGCTGATCAATGATTAACCTCAACCCGCGCCCCTTCGACTCACTTTTGCTGGTTGAAGGAGAGGATGATAAGCACGTCATAAGACATTTGTCAGAGCGCTGGGACCGCACACTGGAATTCGCTATCAAAGACTACCAGGGCATAGAGAATGTTCTGCCAAGTATCCGCGACCACATCGATGAACCCGGCCGTCCCGCCGTCGGGGTTGTAGTAGATGCGGACACTCACGCGCTCAATACTTGGAACCGGGTTTGCGACCAAATCCAAAACGCGGCAAAGACCATATCCCCAATTCCTGCAACGCCCGACCCCAATGGTGTCATCATCCCGGAGAACCCCGATGGCGATATTCCCCGGGTGGGTATCTGGATAATGCCGGACAATATTTCCACGGGCGAATTGGAAAGTTTCGTATCCCAAATGATCCCGGCCACGGATAGGGTCTGGCCTCTATCCCGCCGCTACGTCAATCAAATCCCTTATACGGAGCGCAAATTCGCGGAAACCAAAAATCTACGCGCCCAAATATACGCTTGGCTCGCGACCCGCGAAGATCCCAGGCAAATGGGATTGGCTATCGGAGCCCGGGATCTGGAAGTCAGCGGCCCCCTCTCCCAGCGTTTCCTGACCTGGCTTACCCGCCTTTTCCGCTAACGCTCCCCGGGCTCGGCAGTCCCGCCCTCAATCTGCTGCCCACCCCCGGCCGCCTCCCGCCCCGGCCGCGTCGCCGTAATCATCAGCAGCGATACCACTGCCAGGTTGATGCCGAAGGCGAGGAACGCTCCTTCGTAGCTGCCCACCCGGTCCACTGCCATGCCGGCCGCCATCGGCCCCAGCGCCTGTCCGCCTACCTGCGCCGCCAGGCCCCATGACCTGATCACACCCAGGTGCAGCCGTCCGAAGTAATCCGCCCAGGTGAGACGGGCAATCATGTGCAGGCCGCCCACGCCGAACCCCAGGATGAACGCCCCCAGCACTCCCACCGCGATGCCGCTGGCGAATGCCGTTGTGATCGCGCCAGCGGCCACCACCAATCCCGCCGACGGCATGACGAAACGGTCGGCGACGCGCTGGGCCATGGCCGACCACAGGATGCTCGACGGAACCTGCGATATGGCGAAGGTGCTGGCCGTCCACACCGCTACCGACGGCGGCACTCCCTGATCCACGAAGTGCGGCACCTGGTGCAACGACACGCCCGCTTGCACGATGAACCCAGCGAAGGCAAACAGCATCATCAGCCAGAAGGCGCGGGTCCGCATGGCCTGGCGCAGGGTGAAGTTGATCTCGTCGGTGACGTTCTGGGGCCGCCGCCCGGAGGCCGTTCTCGGTCCCGCAGACGTGTTCCCGCCGCCGCCGTCGGGTTCCAGCCCAAGATCCTCCGGGCGTCGTGCCATCAGCAGCATCGCCGGCACAACGCCCACAGCAATGGTCCAGACCCCCAGCGCGTACCACGCCGTTTCCCAGTTCCACACCCCGATGATGGCCTGGGCCACCAGCGGCATCACCGCCAGTCCCGAACCCTGCGAGACGTGGTTGAGAGCCAGGGCAAAGGGCCGGCGGCGAATGAACCAGTTGCTCACCGCCACCGACGTCCCCAATTCCAACGGGCTGGCGAACGTTGCCCGTCCCGGGACGTACACCAGGTAGAACAGCCAGATCTGGTTGACCGCTCCCAATGCCACCGCGCACAGCCCGGCAATACCCGACGATATGCCCACCACCATGCCCGAGCCGTACCGGTCCAGGACCGGCCCCACCAGCGGCGCGGCCACCACCGCTATCACTCCGCCCAGGCTGACCGCTCCGGCAACCTGGGCCCGCGTCCAGCCAAACTGCTCGGACATGGGCACCACGAACACCGTCAACACCGCCACTGACATCAGGGGCCGGGACGAGCATGACACAATACCGGACAGGCCGAGGATGACCCACCCGTAATAAAAGGGGGCAGCCCGCGCCGTGCGGGTTTGAAGTCCGCGCATCAGACGGCGGGGTATTGGTCAAGGACGCGGAACCGGAAAAACCGGCGACGCGGAGAAGCGGACAGGAAGTTCACGAGATCACGTCGGCCCACTGGCCGGCGTTTCCAGAACCCGACCCGAATGCCCGGCGATTATATCAGGAACCAACCCCGGCCCCTGGCTTGGCTGCGCTATAATACGCCAATGCAGCGCATCCTCCGGCTGGCTCTGGCCCAGTTCAACCCGACCGTCGGCGACATTCCCGGCAACACCGCTCGCATCATTGAGCAGATCGACGAGGCGCGAGCCGCCCACGCCGACTTGGTAGCGTTTCCCGAGCTGGCCGTCACCGGCTATCCTCCCGAAGACCTGCTCTTCAAGCCGTCCTTTCTGGCCGACAGCGTCACCGCCGTGCAGCGCATTGCCGCCGCCACCCGGGGAATCGCCGCCATCGTGGGTAGCCCCGGCGTGTTGACGGGCCAAAACGACGTCGCCAACGCGGCCGCGATAATAAACGACGGTCGCATCCTGGACTGGTACCACAAGATGTACCTGCCCAACTACGGGGTGTTCGACGAAGACCGCTACTTTCGCCGGGGCGAGGAGTGCCCGGTGTACGTCATCAACGGCACCCCCGTGGGCGTGGGCATCTGCGAGGACATCTGGTATCCCATCGGCCCCATCGCCGTGCAGCGCGACGCCGGCGCCGAGGTGATCGTCAACATAAATGCGTCGCCCTTTCATGCCGGCAAGGCCAGCCAACGCGAGCGCATGATCTCCACCCGCGCCGCCGACCACGGCGTGTTCGTGGCCTATCTCAATACCGTGGGCGGCCAGGACGAGTTGGTCTTCGATGGAGCGAGTATCATCTGCTCCCCTGACGGATCGATCATCGCGCGCGGCCCTGCCTTCGAAGATCGCCTTATCGTGGCCGACCTGGAAGTGGAGGCAGTGTTCCGTCAGCGTTTGCGGGACCCACGCGCCCGCAAGGAAAACCCGCAGATCCTGAACGAAGTGGGGCCGGCCCACGTGACCACCGTATCCCAGCATCGCCCGTCGGATCGCCGGACCGCAGTTGCTCCGTCCCGCTGCCGGACGCTGGAAGAAACCGAGGAGGTGTACCAGGCCCTGGTGGTGGGCACCCGCGACTACGTTCGCAAATCCGGCTTCGCCCGGACGCTGGTGGGACTCTCCGGCGGCATCGACTCCGCCCTCACCGCCACGGTGGCCGCGGACGCCCTGGGCGCGGAAAACGTGGTGGGCGTCACCATGCCTTCGCGTTATTCCTCGGAGGGCAGCGTCGCCGACTCCCAGGAACTGGCTGACAACCTGGGCATCAGCCTGTGGCGTATTCCTATCGAGCCGGCGCATCACGCCTTTGCCCAGATGCTGGCCGACCATTTCGCCGGCACCGAGGCCAACGTCGCGGAGGAGAACGTGCAGGCCCGCATCCGGGGCAACGTCCTGATGACTATTTCCAACAAGTTTGGCTGGCTGGTGCTGACCACCGGCAACAAGAGCGAGATGGCTATGGGCTACGCCACGCTGTACGGCGACATGGCCGGCGGATTCGCCGTGTTGAAAGACGTGCCCAAGACGCTGGTGTACGAGCTTTGCCGGTGGCGCAACGCCCGCACCGCCACGGATTTGTCAGGAAATCGGCGTCCGTTGATCCCCCAGGCCGTGCTGGACAAACCGCCCAGCGCCGAGTTGCGCCCCGACCAGACCGACCAGGATACGCTGCCTCCCTACGACCTGCTTGACCCCATCATCAAGGCATACGTGGAGGACGACTACGGGTATGCCGAAATGGTCGCCATGGGGCACCAGCCCGATTGGGTGCGGCAGGTGATCACTGCCGTGGACCGCAACGAATACAAGCGACGGCAGGCTCCTCCCGGCGTGAAAATCACGCCCCGCGCCTTTGGCAAGGACCGGCGGCTACCAATTGTCAATCGCTACCGGCCGGCGTAACTGTTCACGTTTGAGGGGACAGGGTTGGTTTGCGGTGGACATTCTGTGCTGGACCGGCCGTTGGGAACGGGCCGAATGAGCCTCAGATCCCCTCAACTCTGAACAGTTATCGGCCGGCGACCACGTAGGGGCGACGCATGCGTCGCCCCTACACGCCGCAACAATTGTCCATCGTCACAGGAGGCAGCAACACATGGAAGTAGAACGCAAACTCGCCAACCTGGGCCTGGAAGTAACCGAACCAAATCCCTCCATCGGCAACTTTGTCCCTGCCGTCCGCGCCGGCAACCTGGTTTTCGTATCAGGCAATGTGCCCCGTCTGCCCGACGGCCGCATGGCCGCCACGGGCAAGCTGGGACGCGAGGTTTCGGTTGACGAGGGTTACGCCGCCGCCCGCCAGTGCGCCGTCAACTGTTTGTCTGCTGCCAAGAGCATCATCGGCGATTTGGACAAAGTGCAGCGAGTTTGCAAGCCGCTGGTGATGGTCAACAGCGACCCGGAGTTTAGCGACCAGCCCCTGGTGGGCAACGGCGCTTCCGACCTGCTGGTGGACCGGTACGGTGAAAACGGCCGGCACGCCCGTTCCGCCGTGGGCATGGCCGCCCTGCCCCGACCGGCCCCGGTGGAAGTGGAAATGATCCTGGAAGTGGCCGACTAACTCCCCAGTATCTCCCGAACCGGGCAGCTGAACCCCGGCAGGACCTCGCCGCCGTCCAGCGTGTCGTCCACGGTGAGGACAACCGTCGGCAGGTTGGGCTGCCGCACGCGTATCGTGCCGGTTTCCGGGTTTATCACCAGCGCCATCCGAACGCCGTGACTCAGCCACATGGCGGCCTTATCGTCAACCTCCCGTTCCGAGTCGCTGGGAGATTTGATCTCCACCACAAGATCTGGAGCTACCGGGCAGTAACCGTCCACGTCGGCGTCAAGCGGCAGTCGCTCCGCGGAAACGTAGGCCAGGTCCGGCTCCCGAACTGTGTCCGGGTTTCTCTCCAGCAGCACGCCGGCATCAGAACCGATAACATGGCCCAAGCAGGCCCGCTCAACGTGGGTAACGAACTTGGACCCTAGTAGCATCGCTACTTTGCCGTGTTTGAAACCAGTTGGCATCGTCTCGTGCAGCATCCCCCGGATTAGTTCCCCCCGCACTCCCTGGCTGTACAAGCGGAGCAGGTCATCGGCGGTAAGCAGTTTTGGCTTGGCGGTGGTCATAACGATGCCCTTGTCGTCGTTATTGCGCCATCTCGCGCCGCGCCAAATCCAATGGTATCGCATCGCGCGCATTAGCCAACTCATGACCGGGTCGAGACGGCTCTCTGAATGTTATGGACTGATAATAGTCGTCCAGTGGCACAAAAATGCCGTTGGTTTCCGCCCACTGCCGCATCGCCCGTCGACAGGAATGGAACCAGGACAGAACCTCAATCTTCCAGCCTCGCCGGTGCATCCGCTCCAGTGTACGGTGAAAACCCCGCCCTTCCTCATACCCGGCTCCGTCACCGGTCAACAGCACCACCGTCCCCACGTCACCGTTGTAATCCCAACCGTCTTCCAGCATACGCAATTGTAACCACTGGTCCGGAGTTTCCTGCTCACCGCGATCTCTGTCGCCACGATCGTATTGATGCACCTCCACGCCGCTGTTTTCCATTCGATTCCACAATTGCCGCATCTCAGGAGGAACCGAGCCTGCGGCCATAGCTTTGGTTACGGGTCGGTCGGCGTGGGCCAAGCGCAGCATATTGTCAAAGTGTATGCGCACCAGGTAACGAGCGCCGGGAGTGACGTCTCTCTCTTCGGCAATCCTCTGCGCTTCGTGATAGATATTGGAATTGTCCCAATAAACAAAAACACCGCTCATTGCGATACCTCTGCGAAATCTCGTTTCCAGTGTATCACTCGCCATCACCGCCTTCGTCGGCGGTTTCCTTGTAGGCGAACACGGCGAACAGCGGGTCGCCCGGCGGCGCCATGTCGGGGTTGGCGAGGCCGCCGCGCACGCCGTTGAACCCGCCGGCGTGCTGCATATATGACGCCACCAGTTCGATGTGGTCCTCATCGTTGGCGGAACGCCAGACGCGCACCGCCTTGGTGGGGAAGCAGCGGTTGGAGAAGGTTACGATGAAGACTCCGCCGGGCCGCAGGATGCGCGACACCTCGGCGAAAACCACCACCGGCTGCGTCAGGTATTGCACCGACACGGTGATCACCACGGCATCAAAGGAAGCGTCGTCGAAGGGCAACGACGGGTCAACGTTGACGTCCTTCAGCAGGTATTCGTTCAGCTGTGGGTTGTCTGCCATCTCCGTGGCGTTCATGCCCAGGCCCACGATACGTTGGCGAGGATGTTCCTCCGGCCAGTGCGTCCGCCAGCTGCTCATCAGGTCCAGAACCTCGGCGTTCTCCGGTATCAGCTGTTGAAACAGTCGGCCCACCGCAACGATGGCCCCGTCGTCAATATGCACCACCAACCGGGGCATCGTATAAAAGTCGGCGTCGTTGCTTTCGTCTTCCCGCTGGAAGAACTCCGGCGGAAAGCGCTGGGGGTCCATAGCCAAACCCAACCTCCTGATGAGCGCCGCCCGGCCGGTTATAGGCAGGTAGCGCATTCTGCTTGACATAGGGGCGAATGATTATTCGCCCCTACCCTCAAATGCCGGTCCCGTCTATCGTGGTCGTCGAGGTCAATTGTCAAACCTTACCCCAACCGATACGCCCGGGCCGCGCAGCCGTGGAACATATCCGCTCGCTCCGACGGCGAAAAGTCCGCCGACATCCGCTTGAAGGCGTTCCACATCACGCCGTAGGAGAAGGACTCCTTGTCCACCGGGAAGTTGCTCTCGAACATGCAGCGGCTCGGCCCGAACTGCTCAATGCAGTAGCGCATCACCGGGTCAATGGCCGCCGCCAGTTCCTCAGAACCCACCGGCGTCTGACGGGTGTGGAAGTCGTAGCCCAGCCGGGGCATCCCGACGCCGCCCAGCTTCATCACCACGTTGGGCGCGGCGGCCGCGGCGTCGATACCGCTGCGCCAGTTGGCCATCACCTCGTCCACATTGGCCGCATACGGACCGACGCGGATCAGGCCGCCCACGTGGTTCAGCACGATGGTCAGGTCGGGTACCGCGTGGGCAAAGTCGGCCAGCTCCGGCAGCTGCGGGTGCAGCATCGACACATCCAGGGACATCCCCAGTTCCGCCAACACCCGCGCTCCGGCCCGGTAGTCCTCGCTGGCCAGCTGGTTGGGGTGGGGATACGCTCCCACATTGGGCACATCGGGATGGGGATCCCAGCTGACACCGTGGCGGATGCCGCTGAAGCGATTGGGGCTGGCCGCCTGCAACGCCTCCAGCACGGGCCGCACGTCGGCTCCCAGGTGCAGGTTGGCGTGGCCGACGATGCCGTGGGCGGCGCGGGTGTCGCCGTATATCCTGCTGGCGGATTGGGCCGCAATGCCCTGCACGAACTCCACCTCGCCGACGGTGCGCATCGGGTCGTCCGGGTTGGGCCGGTACATCGAGCGCGCCTCCACGAACACGGTGGACACGACGTTATGCCCGCTGCCGGTGTCGGCCAGCAGTTCGTCCAGCATATAGCGCGGCTCCACCCGGTCGGCGCGCCCGTCCCATAGGTGGTGATGGGGGTCGCAGATGGGTAGTTCCGGTTCCAAAGCCGGCTCCAAGGTTTGGGCCAGCCAGTCGTTAATCGGCGCTGCCATGATTCACTCTCCTTTGCGTGGGGCGCTGCCAATCCGATTCCTGGTATCGGTCTTTTGTCTCTTGCCAACGCCTCCCTGCATTGTCACCCTACTCTCGTCAACCCGACGCACGGGTTAATTCCTCGGGCGTGGGCAACGGTCAGCGGTTATTCATCGTCCAGAATGGTCAGCAAGCGGCCGACGAACTGGTGCACTGAAGGACGGTTCGCCTCAATCTCATAATCCTCCAGATAGTCGTGAAAGAAGTTCTCATGGAACCGGTTGGAAGAAGCAAACCCGGTGGCAATAAAAGGATCGTCGTACTCCCGTTCCAGAGCGGTTACGGCTTGCTGCATGGCCCGGTGGCTTTTGTAGCGCCAACCCCGCTGCTGGCAAATGGCGATTATCGCTTGGGTGGCCGCTCCGTAAAGCTTTTCGGAGCCTTGCAAGTGGTCGCCGGCAGCAAACTCCCGGTCTGATGCCGCCAGAAAATCCCGCGCGGTTTGGGAGTGTTCGGCGGCGTTCATTTCTCTTGTGGTCATCGTTATTCTCTCTCGATTGGGTACGATAGTCGCATTATGCCAGACCGGGCAACGGGGTGATACTGCCCTAAGGACGGAAGCTGTCCAGCATTGCCTGCCGTTATGCATCGTATTCTTCACGGCTGCGCTCGCACACGCCCACCCATCAGGTGAAGCCGAGGCGGTTATCCGGGTAGGAGCCGGACAGCGCTACCATCATTATGCGGTGGTCAATGCAGACGTCATCCGGGTGTCCCGGCGGGAGGTCCTGTTTCAGGCGGTACTCCATACGGACGTATCTCGTGCCGCCTATTTCCGTTGGCTGGAAAGAAATCGGCTCAAAGAATTCGCTAACCCCGCCGATATGATCCCGCATCCGGTTCCACTGCCACTCGGCGAAGGCCACCAACTCGTCCCCCGTGTCCGGGATTAGCTCCGAAACATCGTAGGCACATATTTCCGCGCTCGCTTCACGATGATAAGTGGCAAAGGTGGTACATTCCTGTTCTTCGCGCCTCAAATACCACTCTTTGGGAATAGCCACGCTGTAGCCGTGCCCCTGCCAGGCGTTGCGATACTCGGCGCTGTCCGGTCCGCCGGCCTCCAGCGCGTCCAGCCGGCGGCGCACCTCATTGCTGGCAATGGCGAAGCCGGCGCTGTCGATATTCACGAGCTCCAACCTGGTGCTGTTCCTGCTGACAACGCCAATGGCGCGACCGTAACGGTCCACCAGAGGACCGCCGAAGCGGACCGGACTGGGGACGACATCGGTTTGGAGCCATTCCGTATCGGCCAGGGTTCTCTTGGATGAAATCGCGCCCCGGGTCACGGTGGGATAGACTCCGATCATCTCTCCCAGCGGGTAGCCCCAGGCGGTCACCTCGGCGCCGCCAAATGCCCCGTCGGAATCGCCCAGCGGCAGCGCAGCAAAGGTCTGGTCGGAGTCCAGTTATATCAACGCCAGGTTGGCCACGATGCCCCGGCCCAGCACCCTTCCGGTGTACTCCATAAACTCGCCGTCCGCTGTCCGCTGTCCGCAGATGAACACTCACGTTTTCCCGGTCCTCAACCAGACCGCGGTTGGTGACAACCAGGCCGTCAGATCGAACCACGAAGCCGCCGAATGTGAAGGTGAATACCTCCTCCTCGCCAGTGAAGGGATTCAAGAATGTGTAGGGAACGCTTATCTACGCCAGGGCAGGCTTGACGCGCCGCATCAGTTCCGCTTCGGAGAGTGGCGTAAGCGTTTGGCCCGGAGTGGACGCGCCAGCGGCCGGGCAGGCTCCGCCGCTGACGTTGACGGTCAGATAAACCCATAGCGAGTTGGTATCCGGGTTGACGGCGGGCCAGGTGGGCTGTCCGTGGCGTGAATTATTGGTCAACACCGCAAGGGCATGATATGAACCTTGTTCCAGGCCCGGTATGGTGTGAGAGATTTGCCCGCGGTTGGTCACGTCAACGTACATGAGGCTCTCACGCCGGTCGCCGTTGGCCAGGGCCGCCGGCAAACCCTCCTCATGTTGACGTATGCGATGCGATAGTACGCTGCCTCCGGCACCGCATCCCATGTTAGGATCGCTACGCCCGGTTTGTAGCCGTTGGCTACTCCTGTGTTGGCGGTTGGCGGGGTTCGTTCTTGCGCCGTTGACGGTGCAACGCCGTTTATGATGGCAGCGAGCGTGGCCGCTATCACGACCGTTATTACGAAGCGTTGCATAGTTGGGACCCTCTGGATACGAGATAAACGACGGGGGCCGCGCCAACGCGACCCCCGACAACTGAGTCATACTGTCCCGCGCCGCATTGTCGCCGGACGCGGACGTCCCTAATGGGTAACGGTTATCTATCCGCCGTCCCGGAGCGCCAGCATACGGGCGACGAACCGATGAACCGCCGGGCGTTCCCCTGCTAAATCGTAGTTTCCCATATTGTCGTGGAAGAAGTTCTCGTTGAACCGTTCGGCGGTGGCGAACCCGGCGACGATAAAGGGGTCTTCGTAAACGTGCGACATGGTGGCTACGGTGTTTTTCATGGCCCAGTGGCTTTGGTAGCGCCAACCCCGCTGCTGGCAAATGGCGATTATCGCCGGCGTGGCCGCTCCGTAAAGCTTCTCAGAGCCTTGCAGGTGGTCGCCGGCAGCAAACTCACGGTCCGAGGCTCCCAGAAAATCCCGCGCGGTTTGGGAGTGTTCAGCGGCGTTCATTTCTCTGGTGGTCATCGTCGTTCCAGTCAGCTCTCGTCAACCCGGTACACCCGCACCGCCGTGTCGTGGAACATGGCCGCTCGCTCGGTCGGCGAATATTCCCGCGACAGACGTTTGAAGGCGTTGTACATCACATTGTACGAGTAGGACACCTTGTCCACCGGGAAGTTGCTTTCGAACATACAGCGGTCGGGGCCGAACTGCTCGATGCAGTAATTGACCAACGGAGCCATGTCATTGGCCAGTTCTTCGGAGCTGGCTGGGATGTCCCGCTCGTGCCAGTCAAATCCCGTTCGCGGCATCCCGATGCCGCCCAGCTTGATGACCACGTTGGGGCATTCCGCCGCCGCCGCGATGCCGCTGCGCCAGGTGGCCAGGGTCTCGTCGCTGTTGCTATACGGGCCGACCCGCAGCAGCCCGCCGATGTGGTTGAGGATGATGGTCAGGTCGGGAACCGCCTTGGCGAACTCAGCCAACTCGAACATCTGCGGGAAGTACATCCAGCCTTCCAGCGTGAGGCCCATGCTGGCCAGCACCCGGGCGCCAGCGCGGAAGGTGTCGCTGGACATCTGGTTCGGCACATTGTGGGCTGCGGTGTTTTCCACCTCGGGATGCGGGTCCCAGGTCACCGAGTGGCGGATGCCACGGAAGCGGTTGGGGCTGGCCGCCTGCAACGCCTCCAGCACCGACTTGACCCCGTCTCCCAAGTTCAGGTTGGCGTGGCCGACGATAGACGCCGCGGCACGGCCCGGGCCGTACAGTCCGCTGGCGGAAGCCGCCGCCAGCCCCTGCACGAACTCCACCTCGCCCACGGGACGCATTTCCTCGGGCCCGGTGGTGCGATACATGGAACGCGCTTCTACGAACACCGTTGACGTGACGTTATGTCCGCTGTTCATGTCAGCGGCCAGCTCGTGGAGCAGGTAACGCTGGTAGGGAATCCGCTCCGTGCGGAAGTCCCAGAAGTGATGATGGGGATCGCAGATGGGAATTTCAGGCTCCAGCGGCTCCTCTTGTCGGAGCGCGTGCCAGTCATTGCCTCCGAACGGCATAATCAAGCCTCCAAGTCGTGGTTTGTGTGGGATGATGCGTACCGGCCGGCTCGCCCGAGAGAGCCCGGCGGCCAGCCGGCGCAATCATAACACACGGTATGGAGGGGGCTTTCAAGAAGGGATAATCCGCTCTACCGGCAGGGAAATGTCCGGGAAATGCTGGGGAGAAATGCTGTCGCCAATCTCGAAATTGCGAACCTTTGCGTACGCGCCATCGTTAGGTTCCGTATAAGCCTCGATGCGTCGGTCTCGCAGATTGCCAATCCACACCTCCGGTATGCCGGCGTTGGCGTAGAGCCGAAGTTTCTCGTTACGGTCGAGCTCAAGGGTCGAATCGGACACTTCGATCAGCAACAGGACGTCGGCCGGGCCGGGATGGCCGGTCTCGTAGAAATCATCCCGCCATCGCAAGAGCGTTGCGTCCGGTTGCGGTTCACTGCCATCATCCAGCCGTACCGGCCCCTGGATCCGTACAATTGCCCGTCCCCGCAGGTCTGCTCCCATCGCAGCGTTAATGCGGTCAGTGCCGGATTGATGGCGATTGCCAATTGGCGGCATTACTATTATCTCCCCGTCCAGCAACTCCACACGGTCTTGTTCGGTCAAGATGCCTGCGTCGGCCATGGCATGGTATTCAGCTACGGTGAAGCGACGGCGCTGACGAATTTGCGCCGTTTCTGAAGCCGGAGCCGCTGTCTGCGTAGTCATGGTTTTCAAGTCTCACTTTCGCTGGCACGGTTACAGGGGCTAAACCTTTGCGCTCGGCGATGTCACCCTGGCATGACGCACTAAAACGATGGTGCTGGTCAATGCCTGGCTGCCGACGCCATGTTAGCATACCTGTTATCATCGAAAATGCCCTATACAATCAGGGTAATTTGGCAGGGTACAACGTCATGACCACCACCGCTCCTCGTACTGCCCATCCTTACCGTATGTACGACGCCATCGCCGCTCAACCCGAGGCGATTGCGTCAGTTATCGCATCCCAACGCGAGCGTTGCGCGGAGGTTGCCGGGACGCTGGCCGCCAAGCGGCGCATCTACGTGGTGGGCATTGGGACATCGTGGCACGCCGCGCTGGTCGGCGCGGCCATCATGACGGACGGGCCGGAAGCGTTCGCCGGCAACTCCTTCGAGTTCTGCACGGATACGCCGGCGGTCGCGCCGGATGACGCCGTTATCGTCATCAGCCACCGTGGCACCAAGCGGTCGTCCTACGACGCGCTGGACGTGGCGGTCGCGCGGGGCGCCTATACGGTGGCCATCACGTCCACCGACCCCGGGCCGCGCATCCAGGTTGCCGACGCTGGCATCCGCACCGTTGAGCAGGAAGTTTCAGCAGCGTTCACCGTCAGCTACACCACTGCCCTCACGGCGCTTGCCATGCTCAACCTGGGCATGGCGGGACGACTGCACGATGAGGGCAATGGCCTGGGCAAACTGCCGCAGCAGATTGCCCAGATTCTGGCCGCCGAGGACGACGTGAAAACGGTCGTGGCCGACCACCACCACCGGCGTCGTTTCATCTCCGCCGGCTGGGGCGCGAACCGGGCCAATGCCTACGAAGTCGCCCTCAAGATCAAGGAGACCAGCCGGGCCGACTGCGAGGGTTTCCAGATTGAGCAACTGCTTCACGGCCCTTTCTGCTCCCTGGATTCTGACTGCCTGTTGACACTTATCGCGCCCGACGGTGACGACCGGGGCCGTTCGTTGGACCTAGCCAGCGCCGCCCGTGAGCTGGGTACGCCGGTGTGGGCGCCGAGCAACCGCACCGACAGCGGGCTGGCGGACGCCGGCGCACGCATTTTCCCGTTGCCCGACTGCCCTCCGACCCTGATGCCCATCGCCAGCGTCGTGCCCCTGCAACTGTTCACCTACCACTTGGCCCTGGCTCGCGGCAAGCACCCCGACCTGTTCCAGCAGGATGATCCCAAGCAGGCCGCCGCCCGCGCCTACTATGATCTATAGCATCCCGATAAATCCGTCATTCCGGCGAAAGCCGGAATCCATATTCGAGAGGTATTCGCCATGTCCACCAACCAAGACGCCCAACGCCTGATTGACGAAGCCGCCCAGACTCGTGGCTACACCCTGGAGATGCACCGCATCAACGCCCTGGCCGACCCGGAATGGACGCAGAAGTACGGTGAGTTCATCGAGGCCACCTACACCGGCCAGCGTCTCCTGGACCGCAAAACCAAGGAATTGCTGCAAATCTGCGTGGAAACCGCGCTGCGCGCCGACCAGGAGCAGATCCAGGCCCACATCCGCGTCGCCCTGAACGAAGGCGCAACGCCTCGCGAAATCCTGGAGGCGATGCAGGCCGTCATCGCCCCCATGGGCGCCCTTGCCTTCCGCCGCGGCGTGCAAGCGTGGGCAGCGGAAACCAACTTCGAGTACTGACCTGCGTTACACCGCGCCTTCACAACGGAGGCCACCATGCTGATCAAATCGCTGCATCTCAAAAACATCCTCTCGTTCAGGGACACCAAGCTGGACCTCCAGCCGCTGAACGTCCTCATCGGCCCCAACGGCTCCGGCAAGTCCAACCTGATCGACGTGATCGCGCTGCTACAGGCCGTGCCGAGGGATTTACCGGCGTTCTTCCGACGCAACGGCCCGATGAAAGATTGGATTTGGGGCAGTCCCGATAGTTGGGAAAAGCCCTCTCGTGCTGCCGAGGTTGAAGCGCGGCTCCGCCCGCCGCCGTATTTGCCCCTCAGTTATGATTTGATGGTCACCATCAGCGACGACCGGTTGCAGTGTCTAACTGAACGGCTCGACGTTGTTGACGCCGAGCAGGCTGAACCGGTCCGTTTGCGGCCCCTATTCCAATCAACAAATGGGAGTGCTCGCATCTGGCCAAGGCGCGACGATAGTCATCTAGCTAACTACGACGACGATTCCATACAAGTCGATGTTGCTCGAGATCGGTCTGTTTTAAGCGAGGTGCGCAGCAGCGTTGATTATCCTATTCTCACTCTAACGGGCCACAGTCTGTCCAGCATCAAAACGTACCGGGGTTGGTACGTCGGACGGGACAGCCCGGTCCGGCACCCTCAGCGCACCGACGGCGACCCCAACTTTCTCGCAGAAGATTTCAGCAACCTGGCCCTCGTGGTCAACGACCTGCTTAGCCGTCGGCTGGAACCCTCCCTCAACGACTACCTCAAACGGTTCTATGAGTCATACGAGAGCATCCACCCGCGCATCTTCGGGAACACCATAGAGTTGGTAGTCAACGAGGCTGGCTTGGGAAGCTCGCTGCCCGCCTCCCGCCTGTCCGATGGCACCATCCGGTTCATCGCCTTGCTCGCTATCCTGTGCCACCCGGAGCCGCCGCCGCTCATCTGCATCGAGGAACCGGAAATCGCCATGCACCCCGACTCTCTCGATCTGGTCGTTGAGCTACTCTTGGAAGCATCCCAACACACACAGTTGATTGTTACCACTCATTCCCCTTGGCTGATTGACCGCCTGTCGGCTGAACCCGATTCAGTGGTGGTATGCGAGCGCGACCGCCACCCTGCAGACGGGACTCAGTTCAAGCGCTTCACCCGCGCAGAACTGGAAGACTGGCTGGAAGATCAACCGTTGGGCGAAGTCTGGATGGCTGGCGCCATGGGCGGGGTACACTGACCAGTAAATGGATGTGTACTTGGAAGGCGGCACCCACCTCCGACGCCCGATGAGAAATTTCCTGCGCAGGGCCGTCGGCAACAATATCAACATCGACGTGGACGCTTGTCGCAGCAGGGACAGAGCGATTGCGCGTTTCGGCAGAGTATCGTCTCCAGATTCCCTGCTTTTGATCGATTCAGAAGGCGACGACCTGCATGGGTTACGGCAAACCGTGGCTTCCCGCGCCCGCTTGCTAGGCGTTTTGGACCGGACATTTTTCATGGTCCAACTGATGGAAGCGTGGTTTTTGGCAGACCGTGAGACTCTGCAAGCGTACTACGGGCCAAGATTCAACCCCCGAATCCTGCCCAACAATCCCCAACCGGAGGTCGTGCTCAAGGGCGACGTGATAAATCGCTTGCGGGAAGCAACCCGTGGCACACCCAAACGCATTTATCATAAGACGGCCCACGCCCCTGCCCTGCTGAACTTACTCAACCCCACCGCCGTCTACAACGCCTGCCCAAACTTCCGCAGACTCGTCGACTTCCTTCGCAACTGAGACCTATAGCGTACCTATCCCGTACATCCCGTATATCCATGTGAAAACAACCCCGTTCCGCACATGCCAGCATCCATCTGGTACCGTGCATCGTTGACGCTCCTCGCGCCCTTACCCTAAAATCCCCTCCACTGGCCCAATGGCCCTAATTCGTAACCTAACTTACGGGAGTCGTAACCCTATGGACGGCGACAGCATCCGCAGTTCTTTCATCCGATTTTTCGAAGAGCGGGAGCATCTGCACATGCCTTCCGCTTCGTTGATTCCCGCCGGCGATCCCACCCTCCTCTTCACCTCCGCCGGCATGGTCCCCTTCAAGCCCTTCTTCATGGGCGAGCAGACCCCGCCGCGTCGACGTCTCACCAGCTGCCAGAAGTCCTTCCGCACCACCGACATCGACGAGGTCGGCGATCACAAGCACCTCACCTTCTTCGAGATGCTAGGCAACTTCAGCATCGGCGACTACTTCAAGAAGGACGCCATTGCCTTCGCCTGGGACCTCTGCACCGGGCTGTTCGGCCTGCCGCCGGAGCGAATGTACGTCACCGTCCACCTGGACGACGACGAGGCCTACGACATCTGGCACAACGACATCGGCATCCCGCCCAAGCGCATCTACCGCTACGGCAACAGCGACAACTGGTGGGGGCCGGCCGGCCTTGAAGGACCCACCGGCCCCTGCTCCGAGCTCCACTACGACGGCGGCGCGGACAAAGGCGTCGGTCAGCATCCCCAAACCGACGCCATGCTGACCCCTGATGATCTCACCGCCATGCTGCGCCGTGAGGCCGAGGGCGGTCCAACCGCCGAACCGGGCGGATGCCATCCCAACTGCGACTGCGAACGTTTCGTAGAACTGTGGAACCTGGTGTTCATGCAGTTCTACCAGGACCTGGAGGGCGTCCGCACACCCTGCCCGCGCCCAGCGTGGACACCGGCATGGGTCTGGAGCGGGCCGCCGCCGTGCTGCAGGGCAAGCCCAACGTCTATGAGACCGACCTCTTCCGACCCATCATCGACGCCGTGTGCCGGCTCACCGGCAAGGAGTATGGCGAAAACGTCGACACCGACTACGCAATTCGCGTCGTCGCCGAGCACGCCCGCGCCGCCTCCTTCCTCATCAGCGACGGCGTGGTTCCCTCCAACAGCGAGCGGGGCTACGTGCTGCGCCGCATCATCCGCCGCGCCATCCGCTACGGCCGGCAGCTGGGCCTGGACCGGCCCTTTATGACCGAGGTTGCCGGCGCGGTGATTGAACGGTTCGCCGCGGCTTACCCAACGCTGGGTGAAAACGGCGACTTCATCCGGCGGGTGCTTAGTGTTGAGGAAGACCGTTTCACCGAAACGTTTGAATCCGGGATAGAAATCTTGCAAGGCATGATGATCGCGTTGCCCAGATTGGCAGATGCGTTGTTGGACGCGCAGCCGGGTGACTTGCTGGTGCCATTTTCGGTTGCACTGCCTAAGGAGATAGAGGGAGGCGCAGATGTCGGGAATCTGGCGATAGGTGGTGTCCATCAGGGGGTTTTCCAGGCGATGAGGTGGGCGGCTCAAGTCGTCCAATCCCGCATTGATCCTCCGATTGCCGGGCCTGTGGAAATTAGGCAAGAAACGGCCGATCAATTTACCTCCGCCATCCCAGGTGGTCTGGCTTTCGTCCTATATGACACCTACGGCTTTCCGCCGGAGCTGGTGGACGAAATCGGGAGGCGCGAGTATGGCCTAGCCGTGGATATGGATGGCTTCAACTCCGAGATGGAGGCCAAGCGGGAACGGGACCGCGCCGGGCACCAGGTCACCGGTAGCATGGAAATCGTCACTGATTATGATCAATTCACGGGACGCGCAGAACCCAGACATCACGCAGTTGATGCAGGAAGCGTAAGTTCTTCGTTTGACGTTCCCCAACCTGAGGTAACGCACACGCCTGCGCAAATTACTTTTGTTGGATACGATAGCACTTTAGTCGAGTCGCGCATCCTAGGCATCCTGCGCGAGGGCGAGGCGGTCGGCCATGCCACGCGAGGACAGCAGGTTGAAATCGTCCTTGCCGAGACCTGCTTCTACGCTGAGGGCGGCGGGCAGGTGGGCGACCGGGGCGTCATCGCCGGCCCCAACGGGCGCGTTCAGGTTGAGGACACCCAGAGTCCCGTCGCCGGCCTCGTCGTCCATCGCGGCGTGGTGTCCGACGGAGACATCGCCCTGGGCGAGGCCGTGACCGCCCGGGTTGAAGCGGAACGCCGTCTCGACGCATCGCGCAACCACAGCGGCACACACCTGCTCCACGCCGCGCTGCGCTCCGTACTCGGCCTCCACGTGCGGCAGGCCGGCTCCCTCTGCGCTCCGGGTCGGCTGCGTTTTGACTTCAACCACATGGGCGCTATGACCTACGACGAGCAACTAGAGGTGCAGGTTCTCGCCAACCGCAAGGTCCGCGAGAACTTGTCGGTTACCGCTCAGGAAACCACCTACACCGATGCCGTGCAAGCGGGGGCACTGGCTTTCTTCGGCGACCGCTACGGCGACGTGGTGCGGGTGGTCCGCATGGCCGGCCACGACGACCACGAGGATCCTTTCAGCTTCGAGGTCTGTGGCGGCACCCACGTTCATGCCACCGGCGAGGTGGGCACGCTGGTGGTGCTGGGCGAGTCCAGCATCGGCGGCGGGATGCGTCGTATTGAGGCCATGACGGGCCGCGCCGCCGAGGAACTGTTCGTACAGCAATCGGCGACCCTGGAAGCGATTTCGCGTAAGTTGCAGGCCCCGGTGTCCGAGCTGGAGGCCCGGTTGGATACATACATGGCCGACACCGAGACGCTGCGGCGCCGGTTGGCCGATGCCGAGCGTACCAGCCTGCGCTCTGAGGCCGAATCTCTGCTCGACCGAGTGCGAGACGTGAACGGAGTGAAACTGGTGGCCGGAGTGACGTCGGCTCACAACGTGGAAGCCATGCGCGAGATGGGCGATTTCCTGAAGCAGAAGCTGGACAGCGTGGCAGTCGCCCTGGGCGCGGTTATCGACGGGTCCCCCATCATCGTCACCATGCTCACCCCGGATTTGGTGAGCCGTGGCCTGCACGCCGGCAACATCGCCCGAGACGCGGCCAAGATCATGGGCGGCGGCGGCGGCGGTCGTCCCGAAACGGCCCAAGCGGGTGGACGGCGGCCCGACCGCTTGGGCGCGGCGCTGGACAGCGTGGCGAACCTGGTGCGAGAAGGGTTAAACTCGTAGGCAAGTTGAACAGCAGGAGGGCGCCATGCGCATCTCTATTTCCGAGAAAGGACAGGTCACTATTCCCCAGCGTCTGCTGGAGCATTGCGGTTTCACGCCCGACGTGGAGATTGAGCTTGTTTTGACCGACGACGGGTTGCTCATCCGCAAACGGAATCCGGACCTGCATCCGGTGGACCAAATTTATGGCATATTGGGCAAAGGCGGAAGCACCGACGAGTATATGTCGGAAATTCGTGGCTATGACTACGCCGCGGAAATTCGTCGCTATGACCACGGCAGTTGACACCAACATCTTGCTGGACATAGTCATCCCCGACGAAACAACCGGCCAAGCATCAAGGGAATTGCTTCGGATTGCCTATGATCAAGGCCCGGTGCTCGTCTGCGACATCGTGTACGCGGAACTGGTTCCGGCCTTTGAAAGTCGTGCAGCCCTGGACGCGGCTTTGCGTACCGTCGGCGCCACGGTTTCACCGATAAATACGGACATCGCTTTCGCAGCCGGTTTGCGTTGGGGACAATACCGACGCGCCGGCGGCCCCAGGACTAGAATCCTCTCCGATTTTTTGATTGGCGCGCACGCCGTTGCTACTGCTGGTACATTCCTGACTAGAGACCGGGGATTCTATGCGATGTACTTCCCAAAGTTGAAGATCAACTGACTTGCTGCCGTTGGGAGATTGACTACACCGCCGGCCGATCCGTCAATTCTCGCCCGCGCCGGCCGCCTGCTGGGGCTGGACGTGGGCGACCGTCGCATCGGTCTGGCCGTGAGCATCCCGCCGGGTGAACTCATCCTGCCGGCCGGTTACTTGCAACGCCGCAACCGACGCGCCGACATTGCGGCCATTCTGGAAGAGGCCGGCCGGCGCGATGCAGTGGCCATAGTGGCGGGAATGCCTTACGACTCCCACGGTCGCTCCGGGGATCAGGCGCGTAAAACCGCTTCCCTCGTTCGTGCCTTAGAACGGGACGCCCACATCTTGGTGCTAACGGTTGACGAGGGGTTCACATCCCACGCCGGCGCTGCCGAATTGCGCGAGTCCGGGCGCGAGCCCAGCCGGGAACGGGGATCAGTTGACGCCGCCGCCGCCGTGGCGATATTGCGGCGGTTCCTGAACTCGTAGCCACGGTACCATGATGCCGCGTCCTCGCGGCACGCCTTCCCTACTCAAAAACCCCGAAGCGCTGGTGGCATTCGGTTGACGCGCACAGAACTACAGTTCTATAATCTGATATAAATAGAACGTGAGTTTTGGAGAGTAGCCATGTTCGCTGTAAACGCTGTTGCGGCCACCCAACACCAAATCGACGACCTGGCCTCCTATTACTATGAAGACACCGGCTGCGAGGTCGCGTCCGCCTGCCTGGTTTGCCCATTGCCTCGGTGCAAGTTTGACGACATGGAGTGGTTCGCCAAATACCGCCGCCTGGCGCGCGACCTGCGGATCGTTTCGACCATCAACGCCGAAGGGCTGTCCATTGCCGAAGCGGCCGAACGCTTCTCCATGACCCCTCGCACCGTATTTCGGGTGCTTAGCCGCTGCCGCGAGGCAATGCAGGAGCTGACATCGTCGGAGGTGGCCGTCTTCGCCAGCTTGGCAGCCTAGCCGTTCTTTCTTTGCCAGAGGGCGGCAATGCAAGGTGACGACCGCAATCGATCCTTGTGGCGGTTCTTCGACAGCGCGGCGTCAGTCAGCGCCAGTATGTTGCTGGCGGTCGCCGTCAACGGTTGCGCATTTTGCAAAGGGTTGTTCATGCTGGGCTACCTGGAAAGGCTGACCAACCGGGAGGACGGCATTATAATAACGGGAACGTTATTGCTGTTTCCGACCGCCGCCGCGCTATATGGAGGTTCCAAGTTGTTCTTCGCAGCAAAAGAAGCAGTGGAACGCAAAGCCCGTGAGCGCGGCCGCCGAGAAGGTGTCGAGGCGGGACGCCAAGCCGAGCGCAAGCGCATAATCAGGATATTGGAAACGCATGGCGCTTCGCTCTCGCCGGAACTTGTCAAGGACCTGACCGGCGACGAAGAATAACCCTCGGCCTAACCCCTCGGCAATCCCAATCCCCGGCCGGCGACAATCCCGCGCTGCACCTCCGAGGTGCCGCCGGCGATTTTGTGAGAGAAACTGATCATCCAGTTCTCGGGCAACCGGCCTTTCAGCGGCGCTCGCTCCTCGCCGCGTCCCAAAGCGCCCGGCATCCCGGCGATTTCCAGTACGCTGTTGGCTGAGCGGTGCAGGGTCTCGCTGCCGAAGGCCTTGCTCATGGACGCCTCTTTATTGGGCACCAAGCCCTCCTCCTGCATCCACGCCACGTTGTAGGCCATCAGACGGGCCGCCTCGCACTCCAGGTAACGGTCGGCCAGCAGATTTCGCACCCACGGCTGCTGGACGACTTTTACTCCGTTCCGGGACACTTTGCCGGCGTACTCCCGGGTGTCGTCGAGCAGGCGGCGCGCGATGGCCGAATAATCGATGCCGGAGCGTTCAAAGTCCAGCAGGGTCACGGCAACGTACCAGCCCCGATTTTCCTCGCCGACCAAGTTGCTGGCAGGCACGCGCACGTTGTCAAAAATTACCTGGTTGAACTCGTGCCCGCCGGTCATGTTGATGACCGGGCGAACCTCGACGCCGGGCGATTTCATGTCCACCAGGATGAAGCTGATGCCCCGGTGACGGGGCGCTTCGGGGTCGGTGCGGGCCAGGCACATTATCCAGTTGGAGCGATGGGCCAGCGTGGTCCAGATTTTGGCTCCGTTGATAACGTACTCGTCGCCGTCGCGGACGGCGCGGGTGCTCAATGACGCCAGGTCCGACCCGGATTCCGGCTCGCTATAGCCCTGACACCACTGGATTTCACCCCGGGCAATGGGCGGCAGATGGGTCTGCTTCTGCTCCTCGCTGCCGTGGATCATCAGGGTCGGGCCAAGCATCCGCACGCCGAAGATGTCCCGTCCCGGGGCGCGCAGGTAGGCCAGCTCTTCGTTGTAGATGGCCGAGCGCACCGGGGATGCGTCCTGCCCGCCGTACTCCTCGGGCCAGTGCATGGTGAGCCAGCCCCGCTCGGCCAGCCGTCCCCGCAGGTGCATGGTGAAGTCCCAGTCGTATTCCTCCGGCCACCGACCGCCGCCTTCCCAGTCGGCTGGCAGCTCGGACTGGATGAATTGGCGTAGTTCGCCGCGGAACCGGTTGTCGTCGGGAGTAAATCGATACTCCAACTGGGCCTCCTGATTTTATGGAACTCGTTGAATTGGAAGGGAGAGGCAACCACAAGGGTTGCTCCTACAGCCGGCGATCCTGGATTTCGGCTTCCACCGGAATGACAGGTTGGGGCAAGGATGATGGTCAAGCGTCCACGGCCACGCAGGTCACGGTGCGGACGACGCCGACCACCGTGTGGATCTTTTCGGTGACCAGACCTCCGACCACGGACATATCGTCGCCGGATATGACGGCGATGATGTCGTAAGGCCCGGTGACCACGTCCACCGACTCGATGCCGTTCAGGTCGCGAAGGGTGTTAGCCACGTCGCGGGTGCGACCCACGGCGGTTTCAACCAGCAAAAAGGCTTTGGTTGCCATGGCTTGGCGTCTCCTAGTACAAGGGTGAAAAGGCGCGGCAACGCCGTTGAGGGAGGGCTGCCACAATGTGCCGGGCAATTCTACGGCGGCCCTGCCGGGGGTGTCAATTGAACTTGGCGGCTTCTACAATCCGGCCGCCATCCCGCGTATCAACTCCGTCGCGGCCTGGCGTGTATCCTCCCGGCGCAGCGCGTACTCCAGCGACGCACGGAGCAGGCCCATGGGGTTGCCGCCGTCGTAACGGATGCCCTCAAACTCGCAGGCGTACAGGGCAACGTCTTCCATGAGCAGGGCCAGGCCGTCGGTCAGCTGGATCTCACCCCGCGCTCCCGGCGGGGTTTGCTCCAGGCAATCGAATATCTGCGGAGGGAGCAGGTAGCGCCCCACGATGGACAGGTTGGACGGCGCCGAGCCCGGCGGCGGTTTCTCCACGAGGGCGTTGACACGGTGCAGACGATCTCCGGCCGGCTCTGTGTCCACCACGCCGTAGTTGTGGACGATCTCCCAGGGGACACGCTCCACGGCCACGGAGGCCGCGCCGTCGGCGGTGGCGGCCAGCATCTGCGACAGGACGCCGGGGGTGTGCTCGACGATGTCGTCGGGCAGGATGACGGCGAAGGGTTCGTCGCCGACGGCCCCCTGCGCCGTCAGCACCGCGTGGCCCAGACCGAGCGGTTCCTCTTGGATGACAAAGGACACGTTGGCCAGACGCGCGCCGGAGCTCACTTTTTCCAGCAGCGCGGGGTCGGCGGCTAGGCGGGTTTCCAGATCGGGCCGGGGGCGGAAATATTCGGCGATGCCCTCTTTGCCCGGCGACGTCACGACGATAACTTCAGTGATGCCGGCTTCGGCAGCTTCCTCCACCACGTATTGCAGCATGGGCCGGTCCAGGATAGGCAACAGCTCCTTGGGCACCGAGCGGGTGACCGGCAGGAACCTAGTGCCCAACCCGGCGGCGGGAATTACGGCTTTACGAAGGGCGGCGCACATCGCAACTGATAATAGCACGGCTCACGATGGGCCGGCGGAGACGAGCTACGTTGCACTGTCGGGCGGCTCAATACCGTGCTCGCGGAGGAGACGTTGCAGCGCCAAACGCACGGCCCGTTCTTGATCCAGCGCCTGCTCCGCCGCCAGCCGTCCCTGTTCCGACACCTGCCGGGCTTGCTCCGCCACCAGCCGCTCTCGCTCGATTTCCTGCCGGTTGCCCAACAGTTGTCCCGTTGCCGGGTCCCGAAACCGGAACCATTCCCGCCGTCCTAAGAACTCCAACCCGAGCAAGGGGCTGAAACCTTGACACTGCCCGCTCTCGGGGTCGACGGCGACATCAATGGGCACGTACCGGCCATCCACGAGCCGATTGCCCCGCAGCAGTGGACGCATGAACAGGCCTTCCGGGTCGTACTGCCAATACTCTTGCACTCCCCAAGACTGGTACAAGTCCCACTTGCGCGCCAGGTCATTGCGGACGCTGCTCTGCGACACTACTTCCATTGCGAACTGCGGAACCTCGTGCTCCAGCCAGATGAAATACGACCGGCGTTGCTCGTCACCCACGTTGGGAATAACGTACACGTCCGGCGCGACGAAGGCCCTGGGGTTGCCCGGCTCGTAATAGATGAACATTTCGGCGGCCACCAGCTTCGTCGGGTCGGCGAGCCACGCCTCCAGGGCCGCCTGCATGTAGGCTTGGGGAACGAAATGAAACATACCCACCACCGGCAGAACTTCGCGGGCCTCCGG
Organism: Dehalococcoidia bacterium; assembly: GCA_965197635.1. GTDB lineage: Bacteria > Chloroflexota > Dehalococcoidia > Lucifugimonadales > UBA3495 > Bin87. The sequence continues at coordinate 1,302,065 of OZ240218.1, read as the reverse complement.
ATAATACACCCCGTCGTCCGGTTCCGGCGGCCGTCCCGGCTTTCGCCTGGCAATGTAAGGGATAGTCATCAGGTCACTCCGAACGCAAAAGCGATTCTTCGGCCTCCGCCGGCGCGTTCACTGGCCCCTGCGCGGCGCGGCGAGTGTTGGCCCAGTAGGCGATGACGATCAGCGCCGGGATGGCGAGTATCAGTATCCCGATGATGATGACGATGGTGAGTTCGGTGAGGCCCAGCGTTCCCACCAGAATGTGGCTGAGCGCGGCCATAATCCACTGGAGCAGCGTGGGGTCGGCTTCCCCATGGTGCTGCCCCAGCGCGGCCAGTATCGCCGTCATAAATGCCCCGGCCATTCAGGATGCCTCCACTCAGGCCGATCGGCGAAGGTCGCTAATAGCGTCCCCCGGCGCCGGCCGTGGCCAGTTGCGGGCCGCCCTCGGCGGGACGGGAATTGTAGCGTCCGGAGTAGTGATGTTCCTTGATGCTGTAGGCGGCAATGGAAGCCGGAATGAGCGTCAGGCCGGCGATGAGGAAGGGCCAGAAGTAGCTTTCGTTGAACCACTCGTAGGCGTAGCCGGCGAACTGGATGCTGAAGAACGAGCCAATCTGGTGGGAGAAGAACACCCAACCGCTGATGGTGCCCAGAGCGCGGAACCCGTACACGTCCGCCGTCAGCGTGGAGGTGAGAGGCACGCTGGCCACCCACGACATACCCGACAGCATGGCGAAGGCCACCAATCCCAGCATGGGGTAGCCTAATACGGGCAGGAACACCAGGCACATGAATGCCACGCCACGAGTGGCGTAAACCAGACTCAGCACGTTTTTGCGCCGCATCCGGTCGCCCATGAACCCGGTAATGATAACGCCGGCCGCGTTCAGACCGGTCATGATACCGAACATCAGGGCGGCGAACACCTTCTTGTCGTCGAATGTCATCCACAGGAAGTTGACTGTTTCCGGAAGGATGTCCTCAGCGTAGGGGATGAAGTGGATGCTCAACAGGCCGGTGGTGATGCCGCAGACCACGTATGCTCCCGACAGCTGCCACATGGGGGGCGTCTTGAAGCACTGCCGCCAGTTGTTCACCTCGTAGAGGCCGGAGGAAAGGCTCCGCTGGGGCGCGCTGCCGGCCGGGGCGTTCTCCGGGTCCGGGTCGCCGTCGGGGTTCAGTCCCAGCTCCTGCGGGCTGGGCCGCAGGAAGAACACCGCCAGGGGCGCCGCCAGGAACACTACCATCGCTCCCAGCAGGAACCACACGGTGCGCCAGCCCGCCAACTCCACGCCGGCTATGCTCAGGCCGGAGTCGTCAATCACCCCCATCAGGTACGCCGCAAAGGGGATCATCAGCAACCCGCCGATGGAGGTGCCGGCGGCGGCCAGCCCGGTGGCCTTGCTGCGCTGGCGCCGGAACCAGCGCACCACCAGCGCCAGCATGTTGGTTATCGAGGCGGCGCTTAGACAGGTGTTGATGACGATGGAGAACACCAGGATGAACCACAGCAGGTCCAGTGGTATGCTGACGACGCCCAGGTTCACCATATGATCCAGGTCCATCATAAAGGCCAGGCTCATGATGGCGAGACCCATTATCGCCAGGCCGATACCGAACACCATCCTGGGACCGTACTTGTCGAACAGCGCGCCCATAATGGGCTGCATGGCCCCGTTGATGAGAAAGCCTACGGAACCTACCCAGGAGATATCGGAGCGGTCCCAGCCGAAGGTCGGCTCCATCTCGGTAACGAACAGTCCGAATCCCTGCCGGCCGGGCATCCCCAGGAAGGACACGAAGAAGCAGGTGGCGACGATATACCAGCCAAAGTACATCGGCGCGGCAACCTGCGCTGCGGATTTGGTAGTCATACGCCCCCTTGCGGCACAGGTTCCGTGAGCGACGGCCCGATAACCAACAACTATCTTGCCATCATAGCAGTCCGGTATGAGGGACGCTAGTGGCCCAGCGTGCCCCGCGTACCCATTCAGGTGAGACGGTGTCGGCAGTGCGGTTTTCAGAATTAATGGGTTGGCGGGATCGGAAACCTTGGCCGCGAGTATCACCAAAATCCTGCTCCACTCAACCCTGGTACTGCGACAGGCTCAGGGTGAGCGGGTGTGCCGGGTTCCGACGATGAAAGGTCCGTTGGAACAGTCGGTGGCACCGGGGATTTTGCGTTTGACAGTTTGGGCAAGGGCTTTTCGCCACCAAGGGGAGAAACGGCCGTTGTCCAATCAAAATGCGATTGCTTGGTGGAGTGCGGACAAGAAGTGAGCGTCGCGAGCTTAACGGCTACGCCTGGCAACAGGCGGCTCGACAGGAGCGGAGGCCGTAATAACAACCCGGGCAAAAGCAGACCCGGGCCGCTTCGTGTTCGTGCTCGTCTTCATCGTCGTGCTCATCCCCGAAGAAGTTTTCCCTGCCCTCCTTAATGAAGAAGGGCATGAGGATCAGGGCCGCCACCGGGTCAGCCCACCACCAGGCAAGCAGCGCGTTGAACCCCAGGCCGATCAGAACGGCCAGGTCCTGAAGATCGCAGAACAGGCTTTCCATGGCCTCCGCTCGCAGCGAGCGGGACTGCATCCGGGTGGCGACGCGCATCTTGGCTACGTAGAGGCCGCTCATCACGACGGCGCTGGCCACTGCAATCCCGACGCCGACGAGGCTCGGCTCGGGCCGCGGCGCCCATCCCACCAGGCTGGCTAACGAATGAACGCTAACGAATGAACGGCGCGCCCGGCGCTCCGCTGCGTCGTCCTCGTGTTCATCCCGCTCCGCCATTGTTGGCACGTAAGCCGCCAGCAAGAAGAAGGTTAGCCCCACCAACTTCTGCGCCCGGCGCTCCGCTGCGTCGTCCTCGTGTTCATCCCGCTCCGCCATCAACCGCCACACCAGGACCCCACCGGCGAAGAGCTCGATGACGCTGTCCAGGCCGAAAGCCAGGAGGGCCACGCTTCCAACCCGAGCGCCCGCCCAGAAGGAAACGACAGCCTCCACCAGGTTCCACGCCAGGCCGGCGGACACCAGAATGAGAGCGGTTCGCCGGAGGTCATCGGTCCGAAGCATATGGGATGACTTCTCCTCGGTTGCAGTCACCGGGCGAGCCGGCGTTCACGCGATCCTGGAATGCAGGGCGAGTGTACGCAGTCTAACAGGGGACGGCGGCGGAGAAATGGTTCTGGTCTATAATGCCTGTCAACTGGACGTGTCGTTACAATATCACCGGAGGGAACAGAACCATGGTGCTGGAATCGGGCAGGATCACAGAGGAAGGACTGGAGCGGCTGCGCAGTCGGGTGGGGTCGTTCAACCGGCCCCGGCAGTACGGCGTAGGGCTGTTCAACGAGGATGCCTCCCGCAGCGCCATCCGGCACTTCTGCCAGGGCATCGGCGACCCCAACCCGCTCTATTGGGACCGGTCCTACGCTCAAACCAGCAAGTACGGCACCATCATCGCGCCGCCGTGTTTCCTGTACAGCGTCTATTGGTGCTCCGGGCGCACCGGAGGACTGCCGGGCGTGCATGGATTTCACGCGGGCAACGACTGGGAATGGTATCGTCCCATCTACCTGGGCGACGAAATCAGCGTGCAGGAGCAGTTCACCGGGCTGGAGGAGAAGGAAAGCGAGTTCGCCGGTCGCATCATCATCCAATCCAGCGTTACCCACTACTACAACCAGCGTGGGGAGACCATCGCCAAGACCAAGGGATGGCAGATCCGCGCCGAGCGCAGCGCGGCCCGCGAGCGGCAGAAATACACCTTTGAGCCATACCAGTATTCGCGGGATGAGCTGGAAACCATCCACCAGGCGATACTGAACGAGGAGATTCGGGGTAACAACCCGCGCTGGTTCGAGGACGTGCAGGTGGGCGACGAGTTGACCCCGGTGGTCAAGGGGCCGCTGAGCCACGGGGACATCACGGCGTTCGTGGCCGGCTGCATCGGCGGCATCAGCCACGGCATCCAGCTCCGTGAGATGCTCCGCCATCCGTCATGGGGTTTCACCGACCCCAACACCGGGGCGCAGGAGGCCATCATCCGCGTGCACGACATCCCGGAGGCGGCGGAGTCGGCGGGCCTGCCCGGAGCCTACGACTACGGCTGCCAGCGGTGCTGCTGGATGGGGAACCTGCTGACCAATTGGATGGGCGACGACGGGTTCCTGAAGTGGATGCACGTTGAGTTGAGGAGGTTCAACGTGGTGGGCGACACCACCTGGTGCAAGGGCAGGGTGACCGATAAGCGGGTTGAGGACGGGGAATACCTGGTGGACATGGACATCTGGGGCGAGAACCAGCGTGAGCAGGTTACGACGCGGGGCAACGCGACGGTGCGACTGCCGTCACGGGAGGCCAACGCGGGCTGGCCGTAGGGAATAGTCGGAAGGTATTTATGACGCAACCCAAAGCGCGACCCCGCGCCAAGTTGACGGGAGCGGACTACCTGAGGCTGACGCCGCCGTCGCATCGCGGCGTGCGCTATCAGTTGATTGAAGGGGAACTCGTTAAGATGGCCGGCCCCAACGATCCTCATCAAGTGTTTATCGGCGAACTTTACTTCGCCGCGCGGTCGCAAATCGGAGCGCCGGGCGCCTTCGAGATCAGGATCTCGCCATTCGACGTAGCTATAGACGAGCACAACACTTTTCAGCCCGACTTGCTGTTCGTATCCAATGAGCGGCGGCACATCTTTGACGGCCACGGCGTCACCGGTGCGCCGGATGTGGTGGTGGAGGTGCTGTCAGAATCCACGCGCCAGCGCGACTTCGACATCAAGCTACCCGTGTACGGTAGGAACGGCGTCCGTGAAGCGTGGATGGCAGACCTGCGCGCCGAGACAGTGTCCAAATACATCGGGGGTGGCCGCGCCATGACGCTGGTCCGAGTGTATGCCGCTAACGACGTTCTGATATCCTCGGCAATGCCCGGTGTCTCCATCGCCTTGGGCCCAATTTTCGCCCTGGTACGGGGCGCCGCATTGCCTGACGTATGATGGATATCCGGGGCGAGAACCAGGGCCGGCTGGTTACGACGCGGGGCGACGCGGCGGTGCGACTGCCGTCGCGGAAGGCCAACGCGGGCCGGCCGTAGGGGAACAGGTCGGAGTTCGGAGGCCATTTGTGACACAGCCTAAAGCGAAGCCGCCGGCCAAGTTGACCGGGGCGGATTACATGAGGCTGACGCCGCCGTCGCATCGCGGGGTGCGGTACCAGTTGATCGAGGGGGAACTCGTCAAAATGGCAGGAGCCAATTACGCGCACCAGTCGTTTATCGGGGAAACGTACTTCTCGATACGGTCGCAGATTGGAATGGGTGGTATCGGAGAAGTCCTCACGCCGCCGTTCGACGTTTACATTGACGAGTTCAACACATTCCAGCCCGACCTGCTTTTCGTATCCTCGCAGCGGCGGGAGATTTCGAGTGAGCGGGGCGTAAACGGTGCGCCCGATTTGGTGGTGGAAGTGCTGTCCGACTCCACTCAGCGGCGGGATTTGAACGTGAAACTGCCGGTGTACGGTCGCAATGGAGTGCGCGAGATGTGGGCGGCAGATCTGCGGGACGAAACCGTTTCCAAGTATGTCGGGGATGACGAGACGCTCACCCTGGAGGAGGTGTACGGCGCGGACGATATGCTGACATCCGACGTGATGCCCGGAGTTGCTATCGGCTTGGGTCCGATATTCGCCCTGGTACGGGACGCCGCATTGCCTGACGTATGATGGATGTTGGGGGCGAGAACCAGGGCCGGCTGGTTACGACGCGATGGGATCCCACCTCTCGGGATGGTGGAGCCAACGCGGGCTGGCCGTAGGGAAACAATTGGATTTGGAGGTCAGCGATGACGCAACCGAAAGCGCGACCACGCGCCAAGTTGACGGGAGCGGACTACATGAGGCTGACGCCGCCGTCGCATCGCGGCGTGCGCTATCAGTTGATTGAAGGAGAACTCGTCAAAATGGCTGGGGCCAGCCACGCACACCAGGTTTTCACGGGGCGATTCTATATGCAGCTAACCCTGCAAACGGATGCCCTCGGCATTGGCGAAACCATCATCGCGCCGTTCGACGTCGCTATTGACGAACACAATACCTTCCAACCCGATGCGCTGTTCGTATCCAGCGAGCGGCGACACATTTTTGATGGACACGGCATCACGGGCGCGCCGGATGTGGTGGTGGAGGCGCTGTCAGAATCCACACGCCAGCGCGACTTGAATGTGAAAATGCCGGTGCACGGCCGCAATGGGGTTCGCGAAATGCTGGCGGTTGACCTCAGCGCTGAAACGTTAGCCAAGTACGTGGGAGACGAGCAAGCCTTGACGTTGGCGAGGGTGTACGGCCCCGGCGACGTTCTGACTTCCGATGCGATGCCGGGAGTTGCTATCGAACTGGAGCCGATATTCGCCCGTATCAGGGCGTCCGCCGACCCCTAAACCAATACCAAGGTGGGATGTGCATTTCGGGATCTTGAAGCCGTCCGAAAGGACTCCACAGCTCCTCATGCCACCTTCAGCCCCAATTGGGGTCGCCACCGACGGTGCGGTCTAGCAATATGTACATTTCACCTTGGCTTTAGTTTAGACTGGACTTTGTACACTCAAGCGGCGTAAGCCAGTGAGTCGAGCAACCTGTGGTACAGATTGGCTGGAAGTTTTTGAACGTCAAGTTCGGTGGCTCGACTTTGTACAACTAAGCGGCGTAGGCGAGAGAGTCGAGCATCAGGTGATATAAGGAGCTGGGGACTTTAATCAGTTCCGGCTCGGGCTCGGACGTCGCAAAAGTCCCGTGCCGCACCCAGATGTAACGTCTGACCAGGGCGATGGCGTCGGCGAAGGAAGGACTGGTCTTTTCATACCAGGCGGTCGCGCGGGGTGTCATTTCAATCTGCTGTCCGATGAGGACGTCGGCCATCAGCGTGACCACACTGAACAGGCCCAGCAGCGCGGGCGTGGTGCGCGCGCTGGCCAGTTCCGACCACTGGCGCTGGGTTTCCATGCCCAGATGGGCCCGTGCCTCGGCAAAGGTGACCTCGACCTGCGAGCGCAGCAGATACCACTGGAGTAGGTGCCGGGGTTCCGCCGCGGTGTCGGTGCCTAGCAACGCGCCTGGTTTGAGGTGTTCTCCCGAGTCTTTGACCACGACCCAGCGCATGGCAAGGGGCGGCGGCCCGCCGTGGTACCACACCGCCAGGCCCGAAGCCAGTTCGACCGTAGTGGTACCGCCGTCGGATCCGGTGGCAAGGTAGGTGGTCCATTGAGTAGCGGGATTGTCCAGCGCCGCCCTGGGGCTGGGCAGACGCGCTCCGACGATCCGTGGTCGCCCGATCCGGCCGGGACGCCGTGGTGATGCTGGCTGGTACCGGGCCGCGTCCTTGCGCAGTTTGGCGACGACCACAATGGGTTTTGACATATTCTGGAAATAGCGCCGGAACTCGCGTTTGGCGTAGCCGCCATCACACACCAGCACCAGGTCCTGCTCCGGCAGCCACCGGCGCAGACAGGTCAGCATCTGCCGAGCATAGTCGGTGACCATCTGGTGCCGTCGGCCTTTGCGCCGGTCGTAGCGGGCCGACGGCGCCAACGCGGTCATCAAGGGCAGCGCCCAATGCCGACCCACCCCACCGATATGGGTCAACAACATCAGGCTCACCCATTGCAGTCCGGGGGTCATTACCGTCTGGTCGTCGGTGGAACGTACGGGATCACGGTACCGTCCCTTGGCCGCAATCTTCCGCCCCCAGCGCCGTTCCAGGGTTTCGTCAATGCCGAAAACCAGCGGCCCGTCGGACGAACCAAGACGCCCGACCACCAGCAGCAACAGCGCCCGGCTCAGCTGCAACGACGACCATCTGGCACGGTTGAGCACCTGATGGTAGATGGCGAAATCTCCGTGCTGCCCAACTCCCAGGATGTTCAGGGCGGAGGACACGGTGCGTTTGCCGGGAGACAAGATCGCGCCAATCGCCAAGAGTCGGGCTTTACGCCAGGTCCGGGGGTCAAACAGGCGCTCAAAGGGCAGCAGCAGGGATGCAATGACTGCGGGCAGGGTAGGCATATTCGACCTTTTGTGATGATTTGGTCGAGCTTACCCGGTTCTTATAATTTATCTAGCTTTTATACAAAGTCGAGGTTCGGTGGCCGACAGTGGAAAACCCTCCGACGCCAGCCACCGGTGGCGACGGACCAAGGCGATGGCATCTATGAAGGTTGGCGACGGTTTGGCGTACCAGGCCGCCGTGCGCGGGGATAGCGGCCGTTGTTGCTGCAACCGGTGAGCCGTCAGGACAATCCAGGAAAAGATCCCCATCAGGACCGGGGTGGTGCGGGCAATGGCGCGGTCAGACCACTGGCGCTGGGTCGCCACGCCCAGGTGAGACCTGGTTTCCATGAAGGTGACCTCCAGTTGCCAGCGCAGCACAAACCATTCCAGGATCTGCGCTGGGTCAACGGCTGGGTTGGTGCAGAGCAGGGCTTGGGGGTCGAACTCGCCATTGGGGTCTCGCACCAGGACCCAGCGCAGTGGTACGGGCGGTTGGCCGGTGTGATACCAGAGTGCGGTTTGCGAAGTGATTGCCACCGCGCGGGTCGTGTGGTCGTATCAGGCCACTGCCGTCCGGTCCCAAGAGGTGTCGTCATGGTCCAGGAGCGCTTGCAGTGTGGGCAAGCGAGCGCCCTTCACGGGTGGACGCCCGTTCTGGCCGGGCCGACGGATTGGCGCCGGTTCGTCGAGGCCAGCATCCAGCCGCAATCGGGTGATGCAGGTAACGGGCTGGGGCAGCGATTGGCAGCAGTGGAGCCGGTCCAGAGCCTGCCCCGTGCGACGCTACGGGGACGGCGTAACTACTATCGCCCACCAGTACCAGGGAACGGTGGGGCAACCAGCGTGGTTCGGCAGGCTCACCATGAGCGGGATTGCAGGATCATCTGCTGGGCCCGATCGGTGAGCTTTTGGTGCGGGCGTCCGCGCGGGCGATAATATCCGGCCGAAGGCGCCAAAGCGGTCAGCACCGGCCAAGCCCAATAGCGTCCGGCCCAGGGGACGTGGCCCCGCCACCTCAGGCTGATCCAGCGCCAGCCGCTGACCTTGACCAGATAGCGGCGGCTGGCACGCACCGCATCGCGGTAGCTGCCACGGGCTTTGATTTTAGGGCCGCCGCGTCGCTCCACGGTTTCCCGATTGGTAAATGGCTCGTATGCCGAACACCAGGGGACCATCACCCGGGTCCAGCTGCTGGATTAGCAGCGTCAGCAGGACCTGGGATACCGGCAGTGGCGACCACACCGCTCGATTGAGCACGTGATGGTAGCGGGCATAGTTGCGGTCATCGCGGTGGCCCATGACGCGGAGCGCCGCGGCTACGGTGCGCGGGCCGGGAGCCAGTATCGCGCCGACCAGCAGCGCCTGGACTTTGATCCAGGTTCGGCTTTGGAACCGCGTTGCCCAGGGAGTGAGAACGGGTAAAATGGCCTCCGGCAGGGTAAGCATGGTTGGGCCTTATTGTGGAAATCGGGTCAGGCCAGCTTACCCTGGTTTTATAATGTGCCTAACTTTTGTACAAAGTCCAGCTGGACGGCCAGCCAGGCGGCGTTGGCGGCGAAGCGTCCCGAGGGGAGATGGTTGAGCCCCACGCCGTACTTGAGGTCTCGGATGGCGTTCTCAATCTCGGCATGGCGACGATGGTCGGCCTCCAGTTCCAGGGTGTCCCCGTCCCGATCGGTGATGAAGCCGTGATAGCTGTAGTCGGCCAAGAGGGCCAACTGGGAGTTGGGCGTGGGCTTCACCCTGCGGACGATGAGCCGCACCGGCGCGGCGTCGGGCTCACCTTGGAAAGGTGTGTGGGTGGTCTCGGCCACGTCGGCAGCGCCGTCCATCCAGTAGGGGATGGGTGTCCAGTCCGCCTCCGGTATCGCCTCGATGAGATTGCGCAGGGTGGCGTGTTGGCGGATGGTGATGGAGTAGGGGACGTTGGTCTCTCGGCAGACCGCGACCATGGCGTGGGTGTAGCAGCCGCTGTCGGCCCGCACCGTGAGTGGTCCGCTGGCCCCAGCGTAGCGTACCCGTCCCACCGTCTCCCGCCGGAAGTGGGCGGCGCCGCGAGCGGTGTTGGCGCGGCCCTCACGCAGCCGAGCCATCAGCACGTCACCGGTGCCAGCCCCAGTCGTCCAGGCCCGGGCCAGCAGCGGGTGATAGCCCCGCTGGCCGGTGTAGCCGTGGTGGCGCGCCCCCTCCTTGGCCGGACCGTAGGTCTCGCAGATGGTGGAATCCAAGTCAATGGTCAACGGCCCGTGATTGTTCAAAGATCGGGGTCCGGCTCCAGCGGCCCAGGCCCGTGCCAGCAGCTCCCGGCTCACCCGGTCCAGTTGGCGGACGTGGCCCCAACGGAAGCTCCGCAGGAAGGTCCCCAACGTGGACGGCGCCTTCACCGTACAGCCCAGCACCCGCGCGGTCCGGCCAGCACGCAACACGTCGGCATCGTCAATGCAGTCGCCACCGGCCAGAGCGGATGCCACCAGCGTCATGATCTGGTCGCCCGTGTTGGCTCCGCCTGGGGCTCGGCCCAGGTCCAGGCGCTGGTCAACCAGTTGGGGCCGGCCCAGATGCCAAGCCAGCGTGGACGGCAGGATCAGCCCAGCATTGCTGACCAGGCGGTGGTCGTCGCAGGCGATCTGGATGCGGTCGGGGTGGTTGCGTGGTAGCATCTATTTGGTGCTCCTTCTTTTGGGTTGGTTTGGTCTTTCACAAACCATTATCCCCGAACACAGGGGCACTTTCTTACCCCTTCAACCCGCCCCGACACTCATCTCTTCGGTGGATTGGGGCTTACACGTTCTAGCACACCTACCCCAGTTAGTCTCCTCTGCACGGCGCGGGCGCGGGCATATCGATACTTTGTACATTCCACAGGTGTGCATCATATGTAAGATCACGTAGCTAAACCAATACCAAGGTGGGATGTGCATTTCGGGGAGATTGACGATGACCGAAAGGACTCCACGGCACCTCATATCACCTTTAGGCCCCAACTGGGTGGGCACCGATAGTGCGGTCTAGCGATATGTACATTTCACCTTGGCTTTGGTTTAGGCAGAAGGCGGTCGGTCGCCACCATGCTGGCTGAGCGAGGTCTCCTCCTCCGCGCAGCCAAGACACCCCGGTCAGGTGTAAACCAATTGGTGAGGTCGGCCAGCCACCTTCTACCTTGGAACTGGAGCCCAGTCTGCACCGCTCCCAATGACCAAAATAGGCTTCACACCCGGGCTCTAGTCCTTGACTACTTCAGCCTTCGACATCCCTTCAATTCCCCAATAGGAACCCAGGCAGGCGCATTGTTGTAATAAGGCCGAAGCCAGATCACCAGCGAGGAACTGGGCGAAGTTTGTATTCCGCAAAGACGTATTCAGTTCTCCTTGGCACGGTCTGGATTCAGCGGCAAAAAAGGCCAAGCTGCGAAACATGGCTTATCCTGTTGCAGCTGTGGCCAGCGGGATTCTATGCGAGACCTGCCAACGGGCCCACCCGTTAGCCTAGTATTACAGACGCAGATGATTGGAAAGGCTTTGTAGTCGTCGCCGGTGATGGGATTGCCAGGCCCGGGCCTGATGCCGCCGTCTCCACCGCGACCACCGTACCGTAAATTCAGCGCTCTGGGAGCGTTGCCACAACAAGCGGCATCACAGCCGTCGCACCTCGGGCACCGTCATGGGGATCAACTGGGCCATAATCACCGCCCCCTTTTTACGTCGCCAGCGGCGGCGCAGCACTTGGTTACCGCCAAGAAGGCATGGACCAGCAGCGCCAAGGTGATGTGGCGGTACCACCCAGTCCAGCGGCGCACCTCGTACTGGTCCAAGCCCACCTCCTGCTTCGCCTCCTTGAAGGCATCCCGATTTTAGACCAATCGCGATCCACCGAGTGCCCGCCACGCGCACCAGTTCCGCCCGGGGCGCGTCCGCCGGACTGAAGCCGGCGTAGTAGGCCAGTTCAGCGGGGTCGGCGATGCCCGAGCCCTTGACCAAGCACGCACCAGCAGCCAATGCCTTTGGTTTGGCTCAGACCAGGGCCGGATGGATACCCGGGCCCAATCATAAAGACGTGGCCCCTTGCTGCCCTCCTCGGCGCTAAGCCGCTGCCAGGCCTCCTCCGGTATCTGCTGGGCCAACCGCCGCGCCGCCACCGGCGCCGCGCCATGCTTCGTGTCAACCCACCGCGGCTCGTTATTCTTCACCGCCAGCACACATGGTATGCCCTCCTCTTCCAGCCACCGCCGTAACCGAGCACGATTTTTGACCAATCACATTGCCGTACACCGTGTCTCCAGCCACCCAAGCAAAGGGCACGCCCGCCGCCACCGCCTGGGCAATCATCCTCTGGGCCAGTTGCCCCTTGGTGCGAAAGACCACCTCCGTAGGCACTCCGGCTTCCCGCCGCCGCTCCCAATCCCCCGCCCACCCTTGGGGCAAGTACAACTCCCGATCCAAAAAGGTCCGGCCCTGACCACTGCCGTAGGCCAGAAACACCCCAATCTGGCAGTTCTCCACCTGCCCCGCCGTACCGCTGTACTGCCGCTGCACCCCCACCGACTTCTGCCCCTGCTTCAGGAACCCAGTCTCATCAACTGCCAGCACCGCCGCCGGGTCCCCCAGATGCTCCACCACGTACTCCCGCAGATCGTCCCGCACTCCGTCGGCGTCCCGCGATACGTCGCCAGCAAACGTTGCACCCCGTCGGGCGTGGCGTCGCCAACATATTCGGCCAGTTGCCACCCATTCTTGCGTTCCACCGACCCCAGCAGCCCCTTCAGGTAAGCCAAAACTCTTTGCCGAGGCTCACGGCGACCAAAGCGGCCCCCGATACGCCGGTGCAACGCCTGGAGACCCTTCGCCCAATCCAGCACATCTCCCTGCTCCGGTACGATTTGGCCCATAACCAACCCCTCCCCTCGCGTCAACGGTCATAGACCCAACCTACCACATCATCTGTGGCTATAATACTAATCCCGAATCCACCGATGGGATAGGGCGGTGCGGCATTTGAGAGAGATGAGGGGTCAGGGAACGGGATGGCGAGGACCTGATGCCGATGAAATGGACGATGTGGGGCGTGGATGCCGTGCCAAGGGGATGTTGATGACCCGTGGTAGCGGCATTGGCAGTGATTTTCAGCGCAGACCGATGGCGGAGACCGTCAGGAGCCCAGCCTGGCGCGGTTGGGCCAGGCGTGGTGCGTCATCGTAGACAGGTGAAAGGCCGAGGGCGGCGTCAGGATGGGAGTGGCAGGGCGCGCAGTCTGGCCAGGGCGCTGCTGAATTGGTTTCGCCAAGGCCAATCCTGTGGCAGATGCAGGGTGATGCGACGGGCTTTGCGGGTGATGCGTCCGGCGAGAGAGAAGAAGCGTCGTCGGAGGGTCTTGGTGGTGGTCACCGGCTCGCCCAGGCCGATGCGCGTGGTCCAGCGGGCCAGGTTGTGGGCCATGACTTGCACCGCCAGCCAGGCGGCGTTGGCGGGAAAACGTCCCGATGGCAGGTGGTTGAGACCCACGCCGTATTTGAGGTCGCGGATGGCGTTCTCGATCTCGGCGTGGCGGCGATGGTCAGCTTCCAGATACAGGGTGTCGCCTTCTCTATCGGTGATGAAAGCGTGATAGCTGTAGGTGGCGAACAGGGCCAGTTGCGAGCCGGGCGTGGGTTTCACCCGTCGGACGATGAGCCGCACCGGTACCGCGTCGGGCTCACTGGCAAAGGGAGTGTAGCTGGTTTCGGCCACATCGGCGCCGCCATCCATCCAATAGGATATGGGCGTCCAGTCATCTTCAGGTATGGCCTCGATGATGTTCCGCAGGCTCGGGTGCTGGCGTACGGTGATGGAGTAGCGTACCTTCTGGTCGCGACAGGCGGCCACCATGTCGTGGGTGTAGAAGCCGCTGTCCGCCCGCACGGTGAGTGGTCCGGTGGCTCCGGCGTAGCGCACTCGGCTCACCGTCTCGCGCAGGAAGTTGGCGGCGCCGCGGGCGGTGTTGGCCCGACCCTTTCGCAATCGACACATCAGCACCTCGCCGGTACCCTCGGCCACGGCCAGGAGCGGGTGATAGCCCCGCTGGCCGGTGTAGCCGTGATGGCGCGCGCCCTCCTTGCCCAGACCATAGGTCTCACAGACGGTAGAGTCCAGATCAATGGTCAGCGGATCATCGCCCGGTCCGGCCCCAGCCGCCCAGGCTCGGGCCAGCGCCTCCCGGCTCACCCGATCCAGCTGCCGCGCGTGGCCCCACCGGAAACTCCGCAGAAACGTGCCCAGCGTGGATGGCGCCTTCACCGTACAGCCCAGCACCTGCTCGGTCTCGCCAGCGCGCAGCGCGTCGGCGTCGTCAATGCAGTCCCCGCCGGCCAACGCCGATGCCACCAGCGTCAGCACCTTGTCTCCCGCGTTGGCACGACCTGGCGCATTTCCCAGGTCAACGTGGCGGTCCACCAGCTCTCCCAGCCCCAGATGATGGGCCAGGGTGATGGGCAAAAGCAGCCCCGCATTGGCCACCAGTCGGTGATCGTCGAAGGCAACGTGGATGCGGTCGGGGCGCTCAGGTGGTAGCATCCGTTGGGTGCTCCTCGTTTCAGGGTGGTTTTCGTTCTCAAAAACCATTATCCCCGAAGCCGGGAGCACTTTCTCATCCCTTCAGCACGCCGACACACTCATCTCCTCGGTGGATTGGAGCTAAGGTAGGAGCAAAAATCCATGGCGTTGCGCATCCATCAGACAGGTTGGGGCTCATTGGAATCATTCGGCCCGTTCAGTACATATATGCTCTCCCGCGGTTTGGTCGTGAGACTCAATAAAGACGGGGCGGTGGTCAGAGGCGGATCTGGTTCTGAAATTACACTGACGACGGATGCTACACCTGACGAATTCGATTTGCTGACACCCGAGGTTTATGCCGAATTAGTGGACCGGGCACAATCCCAAGTCGGCGCAAATTTGGTAGGCGCGGCCAGCCCCGATGGGATACCGCCTGAGGTCTACGGAGACCTTTTTGACGGTTTGCCACCCGAATTCGTAGCCCGTTTGTCGGACCCCAACGCGAGACCACCGAGCGAGGTGTTGTTCAAGGTAGGCGACCGGGCAATATCCGCCGGATGGATGGGCGAAGAACTCTTGGGCAGGTTTTTGGTATTGGAAAACTTGGTAAGAGCGACAGCTCTGAAATTTGCCGGAATCAGTGAGAGTGCCTTCAGAGAATCGCAAGAGATAGTTGCGGTTCTTGACGACGCCATATTGGAGGGCAGAATCGGCCCCGAGATGATAGATGCCATTATTGAAAGCGCTTCGGGGACGCCAGCAGCGATGACGGCCGCGTTTTTTGTCTCTAACTCAGTCAGCATCGCCGATGATGTGCGGTTAGCGGTCCTCGCTGCATGCCATCATCTCGCCACGCTAAACTCCGGGATTTTGAGCATCAACGAAAAAGGACCCTTGCGCCCACCGACACCGGTTTCAGGCAACGGCGGATGGGAAATCCGCCAGATATCCGAAGAAGCTGACCGTTTGTCTTTCTCTTAGTATTACAGTTGCACTTGAATTGAAGGCCTCTGAAAGTGTCTCTTGTAATGGATTCCAAGGCTCGGGCTTGGTGTCACCGGCTCCACCATGGCTGCCATATAGGTAGGTCAGCGCCCTCATAAAGTAGTCACAGCAACCTGCATAACAGCCGTCTAACTTCGGGCACGGTCAGCGACATGAGTCCTTCCTTCGATGCGCGGCTGTAATATTAGAGGGTGTCTAAAAAGGGTCCAATTGGTCTGGACGCATGAAGGCAGAGAGGGAGGAGTTGGTCGTAGTGTGGGGGTATGGAACGACCAGCTTATCCCAGCGACCTCAGCGACCGAGAATGGCAACTGTGGGAACCCCTGTTACCTCCGCCCAAGCCGGGCGGGCGGCCGATCACCTACCCGAGACGGGAGATCGTCAACGCCATCCGCTACGTGCTGCGCACCGGCTGCTCCTGGAGGATGCTGCCCCATGACCTGCCGCCGTGGCGCATTGTGTTCCATTACTTCCGCACCTGGCGTCGGGACGGAACTTGGCAGCGGGCCCACGACACGCTGCACGCCATGCTGCGGCAGGCTCAGGGCCGGGAGACCAGCCCCAGCGCGGCCATCATCGACAGCCAGTCGGTAAAGACCACGGAAAAAGGGGGCCCAGAGGCTACGACGCGGGCAAGAAGGTGAAGGGACGCAAACGCCATATCGTAGTAGATACCCTGGGACTGCTGCTGGCGGTGGCGGTGCATCCGGCTGACATTCAGGATCGAGACGGCGCGCGGTTGGTATTACGGCGTTTGATGGGCCGCTTCCCTCGGCTACAACTGATCTGGGCCGACGGCGCGTACGGCGGCAAACTGGTGGCGTGGGCCCAGACGGTGGCCGGTTGGAGATTGGAACTGGTGCGCCGTCCAGCACAGCAACACACCTTCCAGGTGCTGCCCCGGCGTTGGGTAGTGGAACGCACCTTCGGTTGGCTGAACCGGCAGCGGCGATTGAGCAAGGACTACGAGGCATTGTGCGAAACCACGGAAACCTGGATCTACATCTCCATGACCGGCCTCATGCTACGCCGACTGGCCCGCCTTCCCTCTTTTTAGACACCCTCTAAGTACTACAGTCGCGCTTGCCTTTGGTAGGATAGGCCCATGATTACTGGTGAGAGCGGAGGAGTTGGAAATGGGTCAGACATTACTGGAGCGAGAGGAAGCGCTGGAGTGGGAGGCTGGGCTCCAGGAGCTGCACGGGCGTATCGCGTCGCGTTTCAGCCGTAGTGAGTCTCGTCAGCGGGTGCTGGCGTACCTGCAAGGATTGCTGGGGTCGGTGGAGCGCAAGAACGGGTGGCAGTTGGCCGAATATGCTGGCGACGCCACTCCCGACGGTGTGCAGCGTCTGCTGGCGGTGTACCACTGGGACGCGGACCAGGTGCGGGACGACTTGCAAGGGTACGTGGTGGAGCATTTGGGCGATCCCGGCGGGGTGCTGGTGGTGGATGAGACGGGGTTTCTGAAGCAAGGCCGGAAGTCGGTGGGGGTGAAGCGTCAGTACAGCGGCACGGCGGGGAAGGTGGAGAACTGTCAGATCGGAGTGTTCCTGGCCTATGGCAGCCGACGGGGCGCGGCCTTTCTGGATCGGGAGCTGTATCTGCCCCAGGAATGGGCGGAGGATGTGGAGCGGCGGCGGGAAGCCGGTGTCCCGGAAGGGGTGGTCTTTCATACCAAGGCACAACTGGCTCAGGAGATGATCGCCCGCGCGGTGGCGGTTGGGGTGCCCTTTGCCTGGGTAACGGGGGATACGGTGTACGGCAATGCGATTGGTCAAAGATCGTGTCAACTGCGGCGGTGGCTGGAGGAGCAGGCCCTGCCCTACGTGCTGGCGGTGAAGAACAACGAGCCGCTGTGGGCGGATACGGAGGATGGCTCGGCACAGGTGGCGGCCCGTGAACTGGCCCAGCAGATACCCGATGACCGGTGGCAACGCCTGAGCGCTGGTGAGGGCAGCAAGGGGCCGCGCCTCTACGATTGGGGTTGGTTGCCGATAGGACCCTGGTCAGCACTGGATCAGGGGCGTTGGCTGCTGGTGCGTCGCAGCATTGCCGATCCTGATGACCTGGCCTACTACGCCTGTTTTGGCGCAGCGGAAACGCCGCTGGCGGAACTGGTGCGCGTGGCGGGCACCCGGTGGATCATCGAAGACGCCTTCAAGGAGGCCAAACAGGAGGTGGGGCTGGATGAGTATGAGGTGCGCCGGTGGGTCGGCTGGCACCGGCACATCACCCTGGCGCTGCTGGCCCATGCCTTTCTGGCGGTAATCCGGTCCTATGCCGCCGGTGGCGATGGTAAAAAGGGGATATGTTCCCGGGAGAACTCATCCCACTGACCGTGCCCGAGGTCAGACGGTTGCTGTGCCGGCTGCTGTGGCTGCCCCGTGGCAGTCCTGCCCTGACCATCCACTGGTCGGGATGGAGACGGCGGCACCAAGCCCGGGCCATGCAATGTCACTACCGGAGACACCTTCAGAAACCTGCTCCTCAAGAGCGACTGTAATACTAAACCCGAATCCACCGAAGGGAAACCGTGGCGGCGGTCAGAGGAGGGATGAGGGACCAGGGATCGGGCTGGCGGGGACCTGATGCCGATGAAATGGACGATGTGGGGCGTGGATGCCGGTCCAAAGAGATGTTGACGACCCGTAGTAGCGGCGCGGGAAGCGATTTTCAGCGCCGATCGCCGGCGGAGGCCATCAGGAGCCGAGCCTGGCGCGGCTGGGCCAGACAGTTAGGTAATCTGGTGGACAGGTCGACGCCGAGGGCGTGGTCAAGAAGGGAGTGGCAGTGCGCGCAGTCTGGCCAGGGCGCTGCTGAACTGGTTTCGCCAGGGCCAGCCCTGGGGGAGATGCAAAGTGAGGCGGCGTGCCTTGCGGGTGAGGCGTCCGGCCAGGGAGAAGAAGCGCCTGCGCAGGGTCTTGGTGGTCGCCACCGGCTCGCCCAGCCCGAGGCGCGTGGTCCAGCGGGCCAGGTTGTGGGCCATCGTCTGGACGGCCAGCCAGGCGGCGTTGGCGGGGAAGCGGCCCGAGGGCAGGTGGTTGAGACCCACCCCGTACTTGAGGTCGCGGATGGCGTTCTCGATCTCGGCGTGGCGGCGATGATCGGCCTCCAGTTCCAGGGTGTCGCCGTCTCTATCGGTGATGAAGCCGTGATAGCTGTAGTCGACCAAGAGGGCCAGCTGGGAGTTGGGCGTGGGCTGCACCCTTCGGACGATGAGACGCACCGGCACAGCATCGGGCTCACTGGCGAAGGGAGTGTAGCTGGTTTCGGCCACGTCGGCGGCGCCCTCCATCCAGTAAGGGATGGGCGTCCAGTCCTCTTCAGGTATGGCTTCGATGAGATTGCGCAACTGGGCGTGCTGGCGGACGGTGATGGAGAAGCGGACCTTCATCTGGCGGCAGACGGCGACGATGTCGTGGTTGTAGAAGCCGCTGTCGGCCCGCATGGTGAGCGGTCCGGTGGCTCCGGCGTAGCGCACTCGCCTTACCGTCTCTCGCAGGAAGTGGGCCGCGCCGCGAGCGGTGTTGGCGCGTCCCTGGCGCAGCCGAGCCATCAGCACGTCGCCGGTGCCAGCGGCGACGGCGAACAGCGGGTGATAGCCCCGCTGGCCGGTGTAGGTGTGGCGGCGCGCCCCTTCCTTGGCCGGACCGTAGGTCTCACAGATGGTGGAGTCCAGGTCGATGGTCAACGGATCATCGCCCGGTCCGGCCCCGGCGCCCCAGGCTCGGGCCAGCGCCTCACGGCTCACCCGATCCAGCTGCCGCGCGTGGCCCCAACGGAAACTCCGCAGGAACGTACCCAACGTGGACGGCGCCTTGACCACACAGCCCAGCACCTGCTCGGTCCCGCCAGCGCGCAGCGCGTCGGCGTCGTCGATGCAGTCGCCACCGGCCAGGGCCGACGCCACCAGGGTCAGCATCTTGTCCCCAGCATTCGCACGACCCGGTGCATCTCCCAAGTCAACGTGGCGGTCCACCAGTTCGCCCAGACCCAGGTGATGGGCCAGCGTGACCGGCAGGATCAGTCCGGCGTTGGCCACCAGGCGGTGATCGTCGAAGGCGACCTGGATGCGCTCAAGGCGCTCAGGTGGTAGCATCCGTTGGGTGCTCCTTGTTCCGGGTTGGTTTGGTGTCTCACAAACCATTATCCCCGAAGCCGGGAGCACTTTTTCAACCCTTCAGCACGACACCAACCTCATCCTTTCGGTGGATTGGGGCTAAGCGGCCATCAATCAAGCAATCAGGCAACGCCGTTCGAATGGTACAAGATTTGATATATATTAGGCTCAGTGCTCTGTACTTGGCGCTTAATTGAGTAGGAAATTGGCGATAATTGAACGGACGCCCTCTCCGACATTAATCTCGATTGTTGAGTATAAAATCTTGGGGCACCGAGTTCAGTTATCACGTTAATTATCACAATCGGGATCGGTGACTGAGCCCGTATCCCCGTTTCCCTGCGGTTGCGCCGGGTCGCGGTGCTGAGCCTTTTTGCGGCGAGCAACTGGCGCCCCACACGCCGATCGAGCGAGGTCCTTAGTGCCGGAAGGGTTAGTCCGGCTAGTCTTCCGGGCCAGGTGCCCGCCAATTCGCCGCGACTGATGATATAGTCCTTCCGATGGCGAAACTGCTCGCAGTCTCCGTGGCGATCACCTCACCCTCCCTTTCGCTCAGGTCCCAGTCGGCTCGACCTAAACGGCGGTGGACTGATGAGGGGCGATTGGCTACGATGGCAACCGTGTGATCCGATGGCAACCGTGTGATCCGATGGCTGCGGCGTGCCGTCGACTGCGCTCGCAAATCCCGTTGATTGAGCCAACATGACGCCTGAGCAAAAAGCCCGCCAGGAAATCGGCGCCCTGCTGGAAAAGGCGGGTTGGTCATTGCAAGATCCCGACGCGGTGAACCTATACGCAGGGCGCGGCGTTGCGGTGCGCGAGTTCGGCCTGAAACCCGGCCACGGTGTCGCCGATTACCTGCTTTACGTTGACCAGAAGGCGGCCGGCGTGGTCGAAGCGAAGCCGGCTGGGTATACGCTGACGGGCGTTGAGACGCAATCCGGCAAATACAGCGACGGCCTGCCGGACATCCTGCCCGCGCACCGCAAGCCGTTGCCCTTCCTCTACGAAACCACCGGCTCGGAGACGCATTTCACGAACCTGCTGGACCCGGAACCACGCAGCCGCAACGTGTTCGGTTTCCACACCTCTGCCGCTTTGGCCCGTTGGCTCGACCCGGAATTGACGGCCGGCCAGCCCAGCCCCACCGGCATAGCGGAAGCCGGCGGTACGTACCTTGTCGCCCAGAATCTGCGCCACCGCCTCCACTCCATGCCGCCCCTGGATGCTGGAAAACTCTGGCCGGTGCAGGCGCGGGCCATCCGCAACCTGGAGGAATCGCTGGCGCTGGCGAAACCGCGGGCCTTGATCCAGATGGCTACGGGCAGCGGCAAGACCTTCACCGCTTGCAACCTGGTGTACCGCCTCATCAAGTACGCCGGCGCCAGGCGGGTGCTGTTCCTGGTGGACCGGAATAACCTGGGTCGCCAGACGCTGCGCGAGTTCCAGGGATTCAACACTCCGGACGAAAACCGGAAGTTCACCGAGCTTTACAACGTCCAACTGATGCAATCGGGCCGCATCGACCCGGTGAGCCGGGTGTGCATCTCCACCATCCAGCGGGTGTACTCCATGCTGCGCGGCGAGGAAATCGATGACGAACTGGAAGAACGCTCCGGTTTCGACTTCGACCAGGTCAATCGTCAGCCGGCGACGGTGGAGTACAACCCTGACATCCCCATCGACGCCTTCGACTTCATCATCACCGACGAGTGCCACCGCTCCATCTACAACCGGTGGCGGCAGGTGCTGGAGTACTTCGACGCCTTCCTGATCGGCCTGACAGCGACCCCGTCGGCGCAGACCTTCGGGTTCTTCCAGCAGAATTTGGTGATGGAGTACACCCACGAGGAGGCGGTGGCCGACGGCGTGAACGTCGATTCCGACATCTACCGCATCCGCACGCAGATCACTGCGGACGGATCCAGCGTCGAAGCGGGTCAGCATATCGACCGACGCAACCGCAAGGCCAAGACGACGCGGTGGGCGGAAGAACTGGACGACGATTTGACCTACTCTGCCAGCCAGCTGGACCGGGACGTGGTGGCCGAGGACCAGATCCGCACGGTGATCAGAACCTTCCGCGACCGGTTGTTCACCGAGATATTCCCCGGGCGCACCGAGGTGCCCAAGACCATCATATTCGCCAAGGACGACAGCCACGCCGACGATATAGTTGACATCGTGCGGACGGAGTTCGGCAAGGGCAACGACTTCTGCCAGAAGATCACCTACCGCACCACGGGGGTGCCGCCGGAGCAGCTCATTGCCACGTTCCGGAATAGCTACCATCCCCGCATCGTGGTGACGGTGGACATGATCGCCACTGGGACGGACATCAAACCCGTCGAGATCGTGTTCTTCATGCGCAACGTGCAGAGCCGTAATTTCTTCGAGCAGATGAAGGGTCGCGGCGTGCGCGTAATTTCGCCTACGGACTTCAATGCCGTCACCCCTGACGCGGTGAACAAGGACCGCTTCGTTATCATCGACGCGGTGGGCGTGACCGAGTCGGAGATGTCCGACTCCTACTCCCTGGAGCGGGAGCCCACGGTGTCCTTCGGCCGGCTGCTGGACCTCATCGCCCTGGGCAGCCGGGAGCCGGACCATCTATCATCGTTGGCGAGCCGGCTGGCGCGGTTGTCCCACAAGATATCCGCGTCGGAACGGCAGGCGATTGAGACCGCGGCCGGCGGCACGCCTTTGCAAACCCTGATCACCAACCTGGTGCGGGCTACCGACCCCGACGCGGCGCTCGAAGCGGCGCGGCGAGCCACCGGCATGGAGGAACCGCCGCCGGAAGCCGTCGCCGAGGCGGAACAGCAACTGCGCGACGCTGCCGCCGTGCCCTTCGCCTCCAATCCCGAATTACGCCAGCGGCTGGAAACGATACACCAATCCTACGAGCAGACCATCGACACGGTGAGCAGGGACGTGGTGCTGGAGGCCGGGTTCACCGAGGACGGGGCCAGGGACGAAGTGCAGTCGTTCCGCCAGTTCATCGAGGAGAACCGGGACGAAATCACGGCTTTGCAGGTATTGTATGAGCGACCTTATCGGCAACGGCTGCGCCTTGACGACATCCGCGCGCTGGCCGATACGATGGAGGCGCCGCCCCGGTCGTGGACTACGGAACGACTGTGGCAGGCCTACCAGCGGCTGGACGAGTCCCGCGTGCGCGGCTCGGGCCAGCGGGCGTTGGCGGACATCGTGGCGCTGGTGCGTTACGCCATCGGGGAAGCGGACGAGCTGGAGCCCTTCGCCGACCACGTGAACCGGCGGTTTGCGGGTTGGCTGGCGATGCAGGAAACGGTGGGGCGGGAGTTCACCAACGAACAGCGCTGGTGGCTGGAGGCGATCCGCGACCGCATCGCCGGCAGCGTGAGCATGGAACTAAATGACCTCCAGAACACACCGTTGGACCAGCAGGGCGGCTTGATCGCAGCCTACAACGTGTTCGGCGACGAGTTGCCGTCAATCATCGAGGAACTGAACCTGGGGCTGGTGTCGTAAGGACTTACGTTTATCCAGTGAGTGATTGAGGACATTTTGCTACTCATATCCAGGTAACCTGACGAAGACTGCGTCCGCACCATTGCCCAAGCCGGTCAGAGTTGCTAACCTGCAAGGACAGTAGGAGGAGTCCCAAGTGACCACCCAACAGTACCAACAGGCCAGCGAGCATTTTCTTTCGCAGGCCAGAAAAGAACTAGCCGACGGTGACCTGCCGCAGGCATCCGAGAAGGGCTGGGGCGCCACCGCCCAGATCCTCAAGGCGGTCGCCGCACAGCGCGGCTGGGAGCACAGCCGTCACCGGCACTACCACAAAATCATTAGCCGGCTCCGGGCAGAAACCGGCGACGGCGACATCCGCCGCCTGTTTAACACCGCCAGCGCCCTACACGAGAACTTCTACGAGAACGACATGCAGACCGACGACGTGGCCGACGGCCTGGACGACGTCGAGGCTCTGCTGGACAAACTCCTACCCACGCTGAACCAAACGTAGCGCTTCGCCGACCAAACCGAGATCGACGGCAGAGGGGGTAAGCGCAACAAACCGTCACCAGGCGCACCACGCTCAACGCACGAACTTGCCCCACCGAGTAGCGAAATTTCCTAGAGTGATCGTTTCCATCTTGACAGGGCAATCGCATATGGGCAGTTTAATGCCCGTCATTCCTGAGAAAGCAGGGATCCAGTGACCGAATTCGTTAATTATGTTTCCAATTCGTTCATGCTTGGGCCTAATGGACTCCGGCTTTCGCCCGAGTGACGGGGTTGTAATTTCAAATGCGATTGCCCTTTCCATCTTGACGTTTGAGCGACATCATCACAGAATGGGCACTATCCTGAAGTATAAACCCTTGAGGAGAACGAGCCATGGTCGCGACAAAAGAGAAGTTCTCCGCCCAGGTTGCGACAGAGTTGTTAACCGCCTTGCGAGAGGAAGCGCAGACGCGAGGTTGTGACGTTGACTCCGTGGTGGAAGACGCGTTTCGTTTCTATTTCGAAGCGAAAACGCAAACCAGTTCCAGGCCTGAAGTGATGGCCCACTATCGGGACAGCGTTGAGAAACACCGCCGCCTTTATGAGTTGCTGGCGCAATGAGGCGTGACTTCCCAACCGTCGGGGAAGTCTTAGATATCCACAAGGACCAAATCGGCCGGTTTGGTGGTGAATACGGGCTTCGTGATATGGGCGCGCTGGAGTCCGCCATAATGCGCCCCCAAATTGGGTACTACGACGGCATTATTGAAGAAGCCGCCGCCCTCTTGGAGAGCTTGGCAATGAACCACCCGTTTGTTGACGGCAACAAGCGGGCGGCTTTTGCCGCTACAGAGGTTTTCCTGCGGATGAATGCCTACTTCACATCGACTGCGACAGCATCGAAGCCTACGCCTTCTTCATGGGGCTTTTCGATACCAACTCGTTCCGGTTCGCTGAGCTGGTGGTTTGGCTATCAGACAATGTGAGGCCGTTGCCGGAGGCTTAAGATGAAACACGTGGCATTAATCGCCAAAACCGGCAACGGATATTCGGCCTACCTGCCGGACCTGCCCGGTTGTATCGCCGCCGCCGACACCTTTGAGGAAACCCGGGACCTGATCCAGGAGGCGGCCAACTTTCATGTCGAAATAATGGCCGAGCACGGCGAGCAAATTCCGGAGCCGACTTACGCCGCCGTGGAGGTGGAAGTGTCCATACCCGTCGTGTCGTAAACCTGACCAAAAATCGCCGTATCCACTGAGGACAAAGAAATGACCAGCGTCGCGGAAATAAAGCAGGCCATCCTGGAACTGACCGAAGAAGAGTACGCCGAAATGGTGGACTGGTTCTACAGCCTGGAGGAAGAAGAGTGGGACCGGCAGATTGAAGAGGACGTCAAGGCCGGCCGACTGGACTTTTGGGCAGCGGAAGCGTTGGAGGCCAAAAAGAGCGGCACGCTGGGCTACCTTTAGCGCAATGGAAGAAACCGGCCCGGCAAAAATGACCGGAGGACTGTCATGCCAGACGGAGAAATAGTATTCCAGGTGCGGGAAGATCCCGAGGGCGGCTACACGGCCCGCGCCATCGGTTACAGCATCTTCACCGAGGGCGACGACTGGGAACACTTGAAATATATGATGCGCGACGCCGTGCTGTGCTACTTCGACGATGGGGAAGCCCCCGAGGCGATTCGCGTAGTGATATGCCACAAGTAGCGTTGGTTTGGTCGAGGCCGCATTATGCCTCCCAGAGTGCGGGAAGCGATCCGTATAGTAGAGCGGGATGGCTGGTTTCATGTCAGGACACGGGGCAGCCATCGCCATTACCATCACCCGGAGAAACCGGGTACAGTGACCATTGCAGGAAACCTCGGGAAGGAGTTGGAAATCAGGATATGGCACAGCATTCTCGAACAAGCGGGATTGGACAGGAGGGACTATCAATGAACTTCGTGGCGCTAATCGCTAAAACCGGCAACGGATATTCGGCCTACCTGCCGGACCTGCCCGGCTGCATCGCAGCTGCCGACACCTTTGAGGAAACCCGGGACCTGATCCGGGAGGCGGCCAATTACCACGTCGAAATAATGGCCGAGCATGGCGAAGCTATCCCCGAACCGGTGTACATCGCCGCAGAGGTGGAAGTGCAAGTCCCGGCGCCTGTGCGCTCATAAATGGACGGCCCATGGGAAATCCCTAAGTCGTGGCGATGGGAATCCATCGGAAATGTCGCGACAAT
The DNA here is from genome assembly GCA_965197635.1 of Dehalococcoidia bacterium. Classification (GTDB taxonomy): domain Bacteria; phylum Chloroflexota; class Dehalococcoidia; order Lucifugimonadales; family UBA3495; genus Bin87. The sequence continues at coordinate 1,276,149 of OZ240218.1, read as the reverse complement.
CATAGGCGGTGGAACGCCCAAAACATCTGACCCCGCCAACTTTGATGGCGGCACAATCCCCTGGATAACGCCAGCGGATTTATCAGGGTACAGCGAAAAGTTCGTCGCCCGTGGCGCGCGCAACATCACGGAACAAGGGCTGCAAAAATCCAGTGCGCGGCTAATCCCCGCTGGCGCGGTGCTGTTCAGTTCGCGGGCGCCAATAGGATATGTAGCCATCGCGTCCCAGCCGGTGACGACCAATCAGGGTTTCAAGAGTTTCGTGCTCCCTGATGGAATCGACCCAAGTTATACCTACTACTATCTGCAATCCGCGCGGGAACAGGTGGAGGCGCTGAGCGGCGGCACCACATTCAAAGAAATCTCGGCAACCAACGCGGCCAGGATACCGTTTGCGATAGCTCCCCTCGCCGAGCAGCGGCGGATTGTTGCGGAGATTGAGAAGCAGTTCACGCGGCTGGACGCGTCGGTGGCCGCGCTGCGGCGGACCCAGGCGAACCTGAAACGCTACCGGGCCAGCGTGCTGCGGGTTGCCTGCTCCGGCGAGCTGGTGCCCACCGAGGCGGAACTGGCCCGCGCCGAGGGTCGGGAGTACGAGCCGGCCGATGTATTGCTGGAGCGTATCCTGGTGGAACGTCGGGCGCACTGGGAGGCGCAGGAGAAACGGCGGGGAAAGTACAAGGAGCCGGCCGCGCCCGATACGTCCGACCTGCCGTCGCTGCCCGAGGGGTGGGCGTGGGCGACGGTTGACTCTCTCATAATCGAACCGCTTTCAAACGGTAGATCGGTCAAGACCGTTGCAGGTGGATTCCCAGTGCTGCGGCTAACAGCTTTGGAGGACGGGCTAATCAACCAGAATGAGTTCAAAACCGGTGCGTGGACCGCGCAAGAAGCCCAACGATTCTTGATACGCGAAGGGGACTTTTTCGTTTCACGCGGTAACGGTTCAATAAAACTTGTCGGATTAGGCGGTGTCGTAGGCCACGTACAAAAGCCGGTCGCATACCCTGATACCTTGATCCGATTGCGGCTGCATCCCGAGGTCGCGTTAAATTTCTTTGCCCAAGTGTGGAACTCATCCGCAATACGCCAGCAAGTGGATTCAACGGCGAGAACCACTGCAGGAATTTACAAGGTCAATCAGCAAGACATATCAATGTTTACCGTCCCCCTACCGCCTTTTGCCGAGCAGCAACGCATAGTTACCGAGATTGAGCGGCGGCTGTCGGTGATTCAGCAGGCAGAGGCGGCGGTGGAGGCCAGCCTGCAACGCGCCGCGCGGCTGCGCCAGAGCATCCTGAAGCGGGCCTTCTCCGGCGAACTGGTGCCCCAGGACCCGGACGACGAGCCGGCGTCGGTCCTGCTGGAACGCATCCGCGCCCAGCGCGAGGCGGAGCAGGCGGCGGCATCCGCGAGCAAGAAGCGGCCGGCGCGTCGGCGGCGGGTGAAAGCGACGCGGTGATTCGTGGCATAATTGCCGGCAAGGACGGTGAATAAAATGGTTGCCAAACCCATTGTGGATACACCGGGAACGGCGTCGAAGGAGACCCTACTCGACGGGAATTCCATCCCGCTGCCAATCTGCCTGAAGTTCGCGCCGGCGCTGGAAGCGTTGGCCGAGGCCGGCTACGTCGGAGACAGGTTCGACCAATGGCTGGTTCAATTCAATGAGGCCAATCGAGCTGTAGTGGGGAAGCTGGAGCTAAACGCTGAAGGAGAATTGCTGATATCGCCCATGCAGAGCAAAGCAGGTTCACGACTGGAAGGGATTGTCTTCGGAGAGCTGTACGTCTGGACTCGCGAAAGCGGAGGCGAAGCCCACGGCGCGCGGCTGGGCATCCACCTGCCCAACGGAGCCTGCTACGCTCCCGACGCGGCGTGGCTGTCCCCGGAGCAACTGGCCGACTATTCGCCCGCGCAGAACACCTGGCTGCTGCATTTTTGCCCCCACTTTGTGGTGGAGATAATGTCGCGCACCGACCGGCCGGGAGCGGTACGGCGCAAGATGGCTGACTACGTCGCCCACGGTGCGCGGTTGGGCTGGCTCATTGACCCATTCCGGCGGCAGGTGCATATCTACCGCCCCGGCTCCGCGCCCCTGATGCTGGATGACCCGGAACAGGTAAGCGGCGCTCCGGAACTGCCGGGGTTTGTCCTCGATGTCCGCGCCCTGGTTTTCGACGCTCATCAGGCCGGCGCCGGTGCTGGAATGACATGACCACCGCCACCACCATCGGCCAGAAGCTGTGGAACTACTGCGACGTACTGCGCAACGCCGGCCTGTCCTACGGCGACTACCTGGAGCAGCTGACCTACCTCATCTTCCTCAAGATGATGCACGAACTCACCCAACCGCCGTTCACCATGCTGGCCGACCACCGGCCGCCGCCGATTCCCGAAGGTTGCGACTGGCCCAGCCTGCTGGCCCGAGACGGCGCGGAGCTGGACGCTCACTACCGGCGCACGCTGGATACCCTGTCCCAGCAGGAGGGCACGCTGGGGGTGATCTTCAGCAAGGCGCAGAGCCGCATCCAGGAACCGGCCATGCTGACCCGGCTGGTGAAGGAGCTGATCGACAGCGAGAACTGGCACGGCCTCAGCGCCGACGTGAAGGGCGACGCCTACGAGTCGCTGCTGGAGCGCAACGCCCAGGACGTGAAGACCGGCGCCGGGCAGTACTTCACGCCGCGCCCGCTGATCCAGGCCGTCGTGGGCGTGATGCGCCCCGGGCCGGACACGACCATCTGCGACCCGGCCTGCGGCACCGGCGGGTTCCTGCTGGCCGCCCACGACTACATCGTCCAGCATCACCGGACCATGAACCGGGAGCAACTGGAGCATCTGCGGAACGACGCGCTGCACGGCTGGGAGATCGTGGACAGCGCGGCGCGGCTGGGGGTGATGAACCTGTACCTGCACGGCATGGGCGGCGACAAGACCAACATCGTGGTGGACGACAGCCTGCGGTCTCCGCCCGGCGTCAACTACGACATGGTGCTGACCAATCCGCCCTTCGGCCGCACGTCCACGCTGACCTACGTCAACGCCGAGGGCAAAGCGGAGCGGCAGAGCCTGACGGTGGAACGCCCCGACTTCTGGACCACCACCAGCAACCGGCAGCTGAGCTTCCTGCAACACGTCCGCACGCTGCTGAAGACCAACGGCAGCGCGGCCATCGTGCTGCCCGACAACGTGCTGTTCGAGGGCGGCGCCGGCGAGACCATCCGCCGCCGGATGTTGCAGGAGTGCGACGTGCACACCCTGCTGCGGCTGCCCACCGGCGTGTTCTACGCCCAGGGGGTCAAGGCCAACGTGCTGTTTTTCGACCGCAAGCCGGCCAGCGAAACGCCGTGGACGCGGGACCTGTGGATCTACGACCTGCGCACCAACCAGCGCTTCACGCTGAAAACCAACCCGCTGTCCCGCGCCGACCTGGACGGCTTCGTGTCCTGCTACCGCGCCGATGACCGCACGCAGCGGGAAGAGTCCGAGCGGTTCCGACGGTTCACCTATGACGAGCTGACCCAGCGGGACAAGGCCAACCTGGACATCTTCTGGCTCCGCGACGAGAGCCTGGAGGACTCCGATAACCTGCCGCCGCCCGACCAGATCGCCGAGGAAATCATGGAAGACCTCCGCGCCGCGCTGGAACAGCTGGAAGAGATCGCGGCGGACCTGGGGGCGGCGGCGGCGGTGACTGACGTTAGCGGGTGATCGACGCCTCCGCCCGAATCCACCGAAAGGCATTGTCGGAACACTGGAACGGAGCACGAGGGTGATGAAGACGCGATCGTTGGGGCGGAATGCGGGTAGATGGGCCTGGTGGTTGGCAATCGGCCACCCAGTGTCAGGCGTGAGGAGCCTTTGATGGACGAGCCGGAGGCAGCAAGAAACTCTCGCTGGCCCAGGTGTGCGGCCCGAGTTGGAGAGAGCTTTGACTGACTGGCGGATGAGGGCCAGGGTGGCGGGCCGGTTGCCGGCGCCACCATCAAGAAGGGAGCGGCAGGGCACGCAATTGAGCCCGGGCGCGACTGAACTGGTTTTCCCAGGGCCAGTGCTGGGGAAGATGCAAAGTGAGGCGGCGGGCCTTGCGGGTGAGGCGTCCGGCCAGGGAGAAGCAGCGTCGCCGGAGGGTTTTGGTGGTCGCCACCTGATCGCCCAGACCGATGCGCGCGATCCAGCGGGCCAGCAACTGTGTTGGCTGTCAAGAAGGATAGGCGATTTCTGCGGGACAGGAGCCACGCCATGGAGAGCTATCTTTGACCATGGCGTTCAGGATGGTGAGCAATTTACGCATGCAAGCGACCAAGGCCACTTTCTTCGTCTTACCGGCCGCCAGCAACCTCTGGTAGAAGTCGCTGATGACGGGATTGAAACGGGTCGCGGTCAGCGTCCCCATGTAGAGAACACCCCGAACCCGGGAGCGTCCGCCCCAGACGGTGCGTCGGCCGCGCAAGGTACCGCGGTCCCGGTTGAAAGGCGCCACGCCCACCAAGGCCGCGATCTGCCGTCGGTCCAGAGTGCCCAACTCGGGCAGGTCGGCCAGCAGGGAGAGAGAGAGCTGCTCCCCCACGCCGGGAACGGTGCGCAGCCGGTCGTCCTGCTCACGCCATACTGGACTTCGGCGCAGTGCCTGCCTTAGCTCCTGGTCCAAGTCGCTCAACTCCTGTTCCAACCAGGCGATGTGGGTCTCGATGCGGGGACGCACCGCGCTGATGGCAGTACCCAGCCGGTTCTGCTCGGAGACCAGCATGGTCAACACCTGGCGCCGGCGGGCCGTCAGCGAGCTGAGGACCTGGGTCTCCGCGTCCCTGAGAGGGCGCACCGAGGGACGAACCGCGTCGGCGAAGTGAGCCAAGACTGCCGCGTCCAGCGAGTCGGTCTTGGCTAGGGTACCGGTGGCCCTGGCGAAGTCCCTGACCTGGCGTGGGTTGACGACGACCACAGGCAGCGCCGCAGCAGCGAGAGCGGCTACCCGTTGCCTCCAGCAACACCATGGCCGGACCTAGATACACCATCTGGGAGACCAATTCCTTGATTCCGGTCTCGTCGTAGGACACGACCCATCTCTGTCCCGTCGGCCGGACGGCCACGTCCACCTGCGCCTTTGCGACATCAATGCCTACGAATCTCGGTTCCCCTTCCATCTGTACCTCCTGTGAGAGCGCCGGCCCGTCCTTGCACGATACGGGCTCGATTGGCCCGGGCAACTGTTCGGGCTCGATCAGGACAGGATGCGACGACCAGGCTGGCCCACGGTTTTCTTCAACCCAGGTTGGATCGGTCTGTCGCATCCCTACGTACCATACAAGGTTGTGGGCGATGACCTGGACGGCCAGCCAGGCGGCGTTGGCGGCGAAACGGCCCGAGGGGAGATGGTTGAGGCCCACGCCGTGCTTCAGGTCTCGGATGGCATTTTCGATCTCGGCGTGGCGACGATGGTCGGTTTCCAGTTCCAGGGTGCCTCCCTCCCGGTCGGTGATGAAGGCGTGACAGGTGTAGCTGGCGAAGAGGGCCAGTTGGGAACCAAGCGTGGGCTTCACTCTGCGGACGATGCGCCGCACTGGGGCGGCGTCGTGCGCACTCTGGAAGGGGGTGTAGGTGGTCTCGGCCACGTCGGCGGCGCCGTCCATCCAGTAGGGTAGGGGCGTCCAGTCCGTTTCGGGTATGGACTCGATCCGCTCTCTGAGGCTCTGGTGCTGGCGGACGGTGATGGAGAAGCGGACATCCGTCTGGCGGCAGACCGCGACCAGGGCGTGGTCGTAGAAGCCGCGGTCGGCCCGCACCGTGAGTTGTCCGGTGGCCCCGGCATAACGCACCCGACCCACCGTCTCCCGCCGGAAGTGGGCCGCGCCCCGAACCGTGTTGGCCCGGCCCTCCCACAGCCGAGACATCAGCACATCGCCGGTTCCGGCGACAACGGCCAGCAGCGGGTGATAGCCCCACTGGCCGGTGTAGCCGTGACGGCGGGCACCCTCCTTCGCCAATCCGTAGGTCTCGCAGACGGTGGAATCAAGATCAATGGTCAACGGCCCGTCGCCCGGACCCGCCCCAGGCCCGGGCCAGCAACTCCCGGCTCACCCGGTCCAGCTGCCTCACGTGGCCCCACCGGAAACTGCGCAGAAATGTCCCCAGGGTGGACGGCGCTTTGACCACGCCGCCGATGGCCCCAGCCGTCCCGCCGGTGCGCAGCGCATCAGCGTCGTCAATGCAGTCGCCACCGATCAGCGCCGAGGCCACCAACGTCAGCATCTGGTCTCCCACATTCGCCCGACCCGGCGCTTCTCCCGGGTCAACGTTGTTGTCCACCAGCTCACCCAGACCCAGGTGCTGGGCCAAAGTGACCGGCAAAAGCAGTCCGGCGTTGGTCACCAGGCGGTGATCATCGAAGGCGACATGGATGCGGTCGGGCTCGCTGGGTGGTAACATCTTTTGGGTGCTCCTTGTCTCGGGTCGGTTTGGCGTTTCAAAACCATTATCCCCGAAGCCGGGAGCACTTTCTTACCCTTTCAGTACGCCCCGACACTCATCTCTTCGGTGGATTGGGGCCAAGCCCTGGCAGAAGAAAGAGTGGTGTATCCCCAAGGTGAGCGGGGAGTTCGTGGCGCGGAGGGAGGATGTGCTGGACTTGTACCACCAGGAGTACAACCGGGAGCGTCCGGTAGTGTGTTTCGATGAGACCTCCCGGCAATTGACCGGGGAGGTGCGTCCGCCCATCAAGGCTGTTCCTGGACGGGTGGAACGCTATGACACTGAGTACCAGCGAAACGGGACCCGGAACCTGTTCATGATCTGCGAGCCGAAGGGCGGATGGAGACATGTCGCCGTGACTGGGCGCCGCACTGCCGTGGACTTCGCGCACCAGATGCGGTGGCTGGTGGACGAGGCCTACCCTGATGCCCAGGTGGTCAGGCTGGTGATGGACAACCTCAACACCCACCAGCCCGGCTCGCTCTACGAAGCATTTGAGCCATCCGAAGCCCAGCGCATCGCGAAACGGCTGGAGTTTCATTACACCCCCACTCATGGCAGCTGGCTGAATCCTGTCCTGAGCTTGCCGAAGGGATGGCTGAGATCGAGTTGAGCGTCTTCAGCAGAGCGTGTCTGGACCGCCGTATCAGCGATGAGCCGGAGCTGCGGCGAGAGGTTGCGGCGCTCGAAAGCGAGCGCAACGAAGCAAAATCAGTCATAGACTGGCGGTTTTCCACCCAAGATGCTCGTAGTAAGCTCCAACATATCTACCCTACAAAATCAGATTGCAGCGGATTCAGACCGGCGGCGAGGAGATCGGCATTTATGAAGGTCGGGCATTCCGCCTCGTTGGGCAGAAGTTCCATAGCGAGGGTGGTTTTGCCGGCCCCATTGGGCCCGGCAATTGTGATGATTCTCTTCGCGGGGTTGTTTGTCATACTATCCCTTAAACCGCTCCCGCTTCGCGCAGCGCCGCCACTTCCGCGCCGCTATATCCCAGTAGCCCGGTCAGGACGGCTTCGGTATCCTGGCCCAGGGTTGGCGGCGGCGCGAAGTTATCGGGGCTGCCGGTCTTGATGGGGTTGCCGGCGGTCCGGTAGGCGCCGGCGACTGGATGGTCGATTTCCACCACCATGTCGCGTAGCTGCACCTGCGGGTCGGCCAGGGCCTCGCCAATGTTGTTGACCGGGCCGCCGGGCACATCGTACCTCAGCAGCAGTTGCTCCCACTCGGGGCGCGGCTTTGTCATAAAGCCTGCGGTCAGGGCTGCTTCGAGCGCATCGCGGTTCTCGATGCGGGAGGGGGCGGTGGCTGACAGGGGTAGGTATTTTTCGTCATGTTGATGAACCTGATTTCAGATGGTGATCGGTCTATGATTTTCAAACCTAAAAACTCGGCTTTGCCGCGCTCTCAAGGACCGGAGGAGCCTGTGCCCGACTCCCGAAAAGTCGAAGGTTTTATACCTAAATTCACCTGTTACCTACCCCTGTCAGGGGGGCGGTGGTGAAGCGTAGGTCTTCATCCATGCCACGCAGCGCTTCGATTTCGCCGGCCATCATGCGCAGGGTCTTCATGGCGAATTCCTGGCTGGCGCAGTGAACCTGCACGTATTTGCCGTCGGAGCATTGGTAGGCGCCCACGGGCAGGTTGGACGGATGGCCGGAGCCGATGGGCTGCGGCACCTCGCCGGACACGAGGTAGAACTGCCCCAGGTGGGCTTGCAGGGCAATCTGAACGTCCAGCAGGGAGATGTCCAGGCGGCGCCCCTCGCCGGTGCACCGCCGCCCGTACAACGCGGAGGCGATGCTTAGGGCGGCCACGTAGCCGCCGACCATGTCGCCCACCGGAAAGCCCATGAACACCGGCGGCTGGCCGGGGTTGCCGGTGACGCTCATCCCGCCGCCCATGGCCTGCACGATGCCGTCGAAGCCGGGCCGCTCACGGTACGGCCCCTCTTGCCCGAAGGCCGACAGCGAGCAGGCGATGATGGACGGGTTGATTGCCTTCAACGATTCGTAGTCCAGTCCCAGGCGCCCCAGCACCGAAGGCCGGAATGCGTCGAACACCACGTCGGACACGGCTACGAGCCGGCGGCAGACTTCCCGGCCCTCCGGCGTTCGCAGGTCTATGGTTACGCTCTTCTTGTTGCGGTTGAAGTTCAGGTAATAGGCGCTCTCGCCGCCGAGGAAGTGGGGGCCGATGCGCCGCGACATATCCCCCACACCGGGCTGCTCGATCTTGATTATCTCAGCGCCCAGGTCGCCCAGCGTCCGCGCCGCCACCGGCCCGGCGATAGCCTGCGACATTTCGAGGATGCGGACACCCTGCAACGGAGGAGTCATATTCTCTTGCCCATCTTCACTGCTTGGTGGCCTATTCCGTGGACAGGAGGGCTGCCAGCTCTCGCACGTCCTCCATTTCGTCCAGCGATTCTATGGCGGCGATGATTTGTTGCTGGCGTTCCGGGCTGATGACCGTTGCGGTAAGGACGGCGAACTTCTCTTTCATTTCGGCCCACGACAGGGCATTCTCCGGGTCGCCCTTGGGGTATCGGATGTCGCTGCGCAGGCGGCGTCCGTCGGCGGTGGAGACCTCAGCCCAGGCGCGAAACTCGCGGGGGAAGTGGGCGTCCAACTCCGGGTCGGTCACACACTTCACCCGCGGCAGGATGCGGCTTATCTCCGGGCGGTCAGGCACCCCGTCGGCGTATTCCTCCAGCGACGCGCGGCCATAGGCCAAGGCCACCGCCGCGCCGAAGGGCATGGAGAACTGCATATCCACGACTGTCTTGGGGTTGGCCTTGTCCTCTTCTGGAGACGCTACCACCTTGAAACCGCCGCTGAGTACTCCGACGGTCACTTCGTCGACGTCATCGGCCTCCAGACCATGGGTGTTGCGGATGTCTATCAGGCAGTCTATGGGTCCCTGCTTGTAACGGCAGCAAGCATGGGGCTTGATTCCCGTGCGGGTAATCAGATATTCGTCCCCCAGGTCTTGTAGCACCAGCGACAGGTCGGGGTTGCCGGAATAGGCTTGCAGGAAGCCGTCGCGCCCCTCGAGGATGGTGGTGGGGCCGGTGTAGCCGGAGCGGGCCAGCAGGGCCGCCCAGGAACCGCTGTGCGACGCCCAGCCGGGATGGAATCGCTTGGTCCAGGCTCCCTGCGCCAGGTATTCCATGCTGCCGGCGGTCTGGCTGCCCGCGATGCCCAGGGCGTGGATGAAGTCGTCGCCCTGCAGCCCCAGCAGCCGCCCGGCCACCACCGCAGCGCCGAAAGCCCCGCAGGTGCCGGTGGGATGGAAGCCGCGCCCGTAATGCTCGGCAGGCTGCAATGCGCGGCCCAGCCGCACGATGACGTCGTACCCCGCAACCACTGCGGCGATGAAGTCCTTGCCCGACACATGGGCCAGGTCGGCCATCGAAAGGGCGGTGGGAAAGGCCACCACGCCCGGATGCAGCGACGCCTCGTTGTTCACGTCGTCCATCTCTATGCTGTGAAAGGCGATGCCGTTGGCCATCGAAGCGTACTCCGGCAGCACTCGATAGGGCGTACCGACGACCACCGACGGCCCGGAGCGGTCCAGCCGCTGCAGCGCATCAACGACAGCGTGCGCCGAGCCGGTGGTGGAGCCGTTGAGCGTAACTGCGGCGAAGTCCAGGCACAGGTACTTGGCCCAGTCGATCACCTCCGGCGACAGATCCTCGTATTCGAGCGCCTGCGCGAAGCTGCCTAGGGCGCGGGTCATGCCGGTTTCGTTGTTGTTCTGAACCATGGCTGAGGACCTCCATCAAGTATTACAACGACGGTTCTCAAAATACTATTCGTCGTGCCCGACCAGTTCGAAATAGGGTAACATACTCGCCAAATCCAGCCCGCCTACAACCCCGACTCGTACAGGAAGTCGCCGGTGGGGTAGTTGTTGAGCAGATGGCGGGCGATGACCAGGCGCTGAATCTCGTTGGTTCCTTCGCCGATCATCATCAGCGGGGCGTCGCGGAAGTGGCGCTCCACCGTCAGGTCCTGGGTGTAGCCGTAGCCGCCGTGGATGCGCATGGCGTCGATAGCGACCTGCATACACATCTCGCTGGCGAACAGCTTGGCCATTCCTGCCTCCATGTCGGCGCGCTCGCCCCGGTCCTTCTTCTCGGCGGCGTGGAGCACCATCAGGTGGGCCGCCTGTATCTGGGTCGCCATGTTGGCCAGCATTATCTGCACGCTCTGGTGTTCTCCGATGGGCTTGCCGAAGGTTTGGCGCTGCTTGGCGTATCGCGTGGATTCTTCCAGCGCGGCCCGCGCCACACCGAGGCAGCGGGCGGCAACATTGATGCGGCCCAGCTCCAGCCCGCTCATTATCTGGTAGAACCCCTGGCCCTCCTCGCCGCTGACCAGATTCCCGCCGGATACGCGGTAGTCCTCGAAGGACAGCTCGCAGGTATCCACGCCCTTGTAACCCAGCTTCGGTATGTCCCGCACCACGTTGAAGCCCGGCCCCTTCTCGGCGATGAAGATGCTGATGCCGCGCCGGGGCGGGTCGGCGTTCGGGTCGGTCTTGGCGACCAGGGCGAAGGTGTTGCCGTGGCGCCCGTTGGTAATCAGGCTCTTGGCCCCGTTTACCACGTATTCGTCGCCTTCGCGGACGGCGCGAGTCTCGATGGCCTGGACGTCGCTGCCCGCGTTGGGCTCGGTGATGCAGATGCCGCCTCGCTTCTCGCCGGTCGCCATCAGGGGCAGGAATCGCTCCTTCTGCTCCAGTGTTCCGTGGGTCGTGATCATGTAGGCCATGATGAGGTGGGAGTTCAGTATCCCGCTCAGGCTCATCCATCCCCGGCAGATTTCCTCGATGACCAGGGCGTAGGACGTGACATCCAGCTCAAGCCCGCCGTACTCTTCGGGGATCACCGCGCCGAACAGGCCCAGCTCCTTCATCCGCTCCACCAGCTCGAAGGGGTACTCGTCGGCGTGTTCCATTTTCTGGGCGACAGGTTGGACTTCCCTGCGGACAAACTCTCTGATTGTGGCGACCATGCCGCGCTGCGCTTCAGTCAATTGAGGCAAAACCGCTCCTGAACCCGGGCTGATTTCGTGGCGGCATTTTATCACGCGCCGGGCGCAGCCAAGTTTGACACCCCAAGGGCGGCGCACTAAACTCGCCTGTAACCGCGCTGCCTGACAATCATCGGCGAGTGTTTTATTATGAAATGATGGCAGCCGCGTCCGCTTTCGCCCCCCAAATGCTCAATATAGTGAGGTATCGCAATGCCGGACAAGCCAGAATACATAGACCTGCTCAACGACATTCGCCTGCAGGAGCACCGGGCTGGAGTCTTCCTCAAGGCGTGGGCCGATAAGACCGAGCATCCGGGACTGAAGGGCTGCCTTTCTCTGGTAGCCGAGCGCGAGACCAGCCACGGGGACATCTTCGACCGGCGCATTCGTGAGTTGGGCGGCGCCCCCGAGGACAAGGACGACGCCATGTTTGCCGAGCGGCTGCGCGTGGCCGGTTCGGAAATGACCGACAAGGAAAAGATCGTCTGGATGCGCGAAGCCCAATCTCGTGTAACCCTGCCCACCGTGCGCCAGCGCTATGAGGCCGCCTCAGTTGATGAGTCTGTCGACCAGCTGACACGTTCTCTGATCAAGTGGTTCACCGAGGTGGAGGACGACTCCGGCGCCTCCATGCGGGCGGTGTACGCCGAGATCGAACGGGAGGACTAACCGGATGAAATTCGGAGCCTTCTTCGTGGGCCAGCGCCCCCTGTTGCACGAGCAATACGCCGACGAGAGCAAGATCAATCCCAACCCGGTCAGCCGCACCGACGTCGAGGTCTACGAGGACATTCTACGCGGCGCGGAATTGGCGGAGGAACTGGGCTTCGACTCGGTGTGGATTGCCGAGCACGCTTTCAGCGAACACAGCATCATCAGCTCGCCCCACAGCCTGCTGGCCGCCATCGCCGCCAAGACCAAGCGGGTCAAGGTGGGCGTGGCCTGCACTATAGTGCCGTGGCACGCTCCACTGCGGCTGGCGCAGGACCTGGCCACACTGGACATTATCAGCCAGGGACGCCTGATTGTCGGGGCCGGCCGCGGCTACCAGAAGCGGGAGTTCGACATCTATGGCCTGGACATCGCCGAATCCCGCGACCGTTTCATCGAGGGCATGGACATCGCTGTCAGGTCGTGGACGGAGGACACCTTCTCCTACGACGGCGACTATTTCAGCTTCCCGGAAGTGCGGGTTATTCCCAAGCCGGTGCAGCAGCCGCATCCGCCCATATTTATGGCGGTCACTCACAGCCCGGAATCGGTAGAGATTGCCGTCCGCAACCGTTGGGGGTTGTTCACCGTGGGCAGCAGTTTCTTCCCTGCTTCGCCGGACTCTGACCAGAACCTGATTAACCTCTACCGCCGGCGGATGCTGGAAGAGGGGACGGCGCCCGATGGCATCGAGGTCGCCGCCGTCCGCAACGTTTATGTGGCTCCCACCGACGAGGAAGCCATCGAACTGCTCGTGCCGCGCCTGCAATGGGCTGGCGACATGGGGGACTTCCTGCGCCGCCCGCTCTCCGACGTTGTGCGGGCCTCAGGGGTGCGTGGCTATGAGCACTACATCCAAGACCCCTTTATCGAGCCGGATCTGGTGGCCGAGCGGGGCAAGGAAGGCATGGCAGCCATCGGCAGCCCCGAGAAGGTCACGGCAGCCATCAAGGAACTGGAAGAGAACCACGTCACCCACTTCATCAGCTACCTGGACGCCGGGGGCCTGTCCTACGACCAGGTGTCCAGCTCGCTGCAACTGTTCGCAGAAAAAGTGATGCCCAACTTCCGCTAAGCCCCAATCCACCGAAGAGATGAATGTCGCGGCGTGCTGAAGGGGTAAGAAAGTGCTCCTGTGCATCTGGGATAATGGTTTTGGAAAGACAAAACCAACCAGAAACAGGGAGCACCTAATAGCAACTGTCTTGAAAGTCAACAGGCATGAGCGACGACTGGCTGAGTCATATCGAGCCAAGGGTAGCCATGTTTGAGCATGGCGTTGAGCATAACCAGCAGTTTGCGCATGGACGCGACCAGCTGCCAGCAGCCTCTGGTAGAAGTCCCGGATAGCAGGGTTGTGGCGGCTGGCTACCAACGCTCCCATGTAGAGGACGGCCCGCACCCGGGAGCGTCTCCGCCCCAGACGGCGCGTTTGCCCCGCAGGGTGCCGCGGTCGCGGTTGTAGGGAGCCACGGCGACTAGGGCAGCAATCTGCTTGCGATCCAGCGTGCCCAATTCCGGCAGCTGCGCCAGCAAGGTCAGCGATAGCTGCGGGCCCACGCCGGGAACCGTGCGGAGCAGGTCATCCTTCTCACGCCACACTGGACTCCGGCGCAAAGTCTGACGTAGCCCCTTATCCAAGTCGCTCAACTCTTGTTCCAACCACGCGATGTGGGCTGCAATGCGGGGACTAACGGCGCCGATGGCGGTACCCAGCCGGTTCTTCTCGGAGACCAGCATGGTCATCACCTGGCGCCTGCGGGCAGTCAGCGAGTTGAGGGCCTGGGTCTCGGCGTCCTTGAGGGGGCGCACGTCAGGACGGACGACGCCGGCGAAATGGGCCAGGACCCCCGCGTCCAGAGCGTCGGTCTTGGCCAGCGTTCCGGTGGCCTTGGCGAAGTCCCTGACCTGGCGCGGGTTGACCACCACCACCGGCAGTGCCGCCGCGGCCAGGGCGGCCCCCAAGGGCAGCTCCAAGCCGCCCGTAGCCTCCAGCAACACCAAGGCAGGCTCCAGGTCCACTATCTGGGGGATCAGTCCCTCAATTCCGGTCTCATCGTAGGGCAGGACCCATCGCTTCCCCGTAGGCCGGACCGCAACATCCAACCGCGCCTTTGAGACATCAATGCCTACGAACCTCGGTTCTCCTTCCATCTTTCCTCCTGCGGGTCGATTCCGGTAGGGGGCAGGATCGTACGCTAATATTACAGTCGCTCTTGAGGAGCAGGTTTCTGAAGGTGTCTCCGGTAGTGACATTGCATGGCCCGGGCTTGGTGCCGCCGTCTCCATCCCGACCAGTGGATGGTCAGGGCAGGACTGCCACGGGGCAGCCACAGCAGCCGGCACAGCAACCGTCTGACCTCGGGCACGGTCAGTGGGATGAGTTCTCCCGGGAACATATCCCCTTTTTACCATCGCCACCGGCGGCATAGGACCGGATTACCGCCAGAAAGGCATGGGCCAGCAGCGCCAGGGTGATGTGCCGGTGCCAGCCGACCCACCGGCGCACCTCATACTCATCCAGCCCCACCTCCTGTTTGGCCTCCTTGAAGGCGTCTTCGATGATCCACCGGGTGCCCGCCACGCGCACCAGTTCCGCCAGCGGCGTTTCCGCTGCGCCAAAACAGGCGTAGTAGGCCAGGTCATCAGGATCGGCAATGCTGCGACGCACCAGCAGCCAACGCCCCTGATCCAGTGCTGACCAGGGTCCTATCGGCAACCAACCCCAATCGTAGAGGCGCGGCCCCTTGCTGCCCTCACCAGCGCTCAGGCGTTGCCACCGGTCATCGGGTATCTGCTGGGCCAGTTCACGGGCCGCCACCTGTGCCGAGCCATCCTCCGTATCCGCCCACAGCGGCTCGTTGTTCTTCACCGCCAGCACGTAGGGCAGGGCCTGCTCCTCCAGCCACCGCCGCAGTTTCCGGTCATTGCCGTACACCGTATCCCCCGTTACCCAGGCAAAGGGCACCCCAACCGCCACCGCGCGGCTGATCATCTCCTGAGCCAGTTGTGCCTTGGTATGAAAGACCACCCCTTCCGGGACACCGGCTTCCCGCCGCCGCTCCACATCCTCCGCCCATTCCTGGGGCAGATACAGCTCCCGATCCAGAAAGGCCGCGCCCCGTCGGCTGCCATAGGCCAGGAACACTCCGATCTGACAGTTCTCCACCTTCCCCGCCGTGCCGCTGTACTGACGCTTCACCCCCACCGACTTCCGGCCTTGCTTCAGAAACCCCGTCTCATCCACCACCAGCACCCCGCCGGGGTCGCCCAGATGCTCCACCACGTACCCTTGCAGGTCGTCCCGCACCTGGTCCGCGTCCCAGTGGTACACCGCCAGCAGACGCTGCACACCGTCGGGAGTGGCGTCGCCAGCATATTCGGCCAACTGCCACCCGTTCTTGCGCTCCACCGACCCCAGCAATCCTTTCAGGTACGCCAGCACCCGCTGACGAGACTCACTACGGCTGAAACGCGACGCGATACGCCCGTGCAGCTCCTGGAGCCCAGCCTCCCACTCCAGCGCTTCCTCTCGCTCCAGTAATGTCTGACCCATTTCCAACTCCTCCGCTCTCACCAGTAATCATGGGCCTATCCTACCAAAGGCAAGCGCGACTGTAGTACTAAGGGGAAAGGCGCCGGTTGAGTGTGCGATAGACGGTTGCTCTTGAGACGGAGCAGAGCTCGGCGAGATCGCTGATGGAATACTCGCCCGTGGCATGCATGCGGCAGAGTTCCCGCTGCTGTCGGTCGGAGAGTCTGGGTTGCTTGCCGCGCAATTTCCCCCTGGCGCGGGTG
This sequence comes from Dehalococcoidia bacterium, assembly GCA_965197635.1. GTDB lineage: Bacteria > Chloroflexota > Dehalococcoidia > Lucifugimonadales > UBA3495 > Bin87. The sequence goes on along the minus strand of OZ240218.1, from coordinate 1,260,124 downwards.
ATGGCCATGCCCTCGCGGGTGCGCATGCGGATGAGATCGGCTGCGAACTCGGCGAAGATGGCGAGGGTATTGAAGAACAGCTTTCCCATGGGATCGTCCGGGTCGTAGAGCGCCCGGCCGAGGGCCAGTTTGACGCCGCGTTCCTGAAGCTGGTCGGCGATGGCGCGGGCATACGGGACGGACCTGGCGAGGCGGTCGAGTTTCGGCACGACCAGCGTGTCGCCCTGGCGCACGGCGGCGAGGGCCTGGTCGAGGCCGGGGCGGGTCGTGCCGGTGAGGCCGTGATCGGTGTAGATGCGATCTGGGACGACGCCCAGCTCCAGGAGCGCCTGGCGCTGGGCGGCCAGATCCTGCCGGTCGGTGGAACAGCGCGCGTATCCGATGAGCGTTGCCGTCATTATGAGACGCTCCTGGCCCCGGTTTGGCGGGGTTGGGGCGACAAGCTGGGCCGTCCTCTGGACGATCCCCTTACGGGCAGCGCCGCGCGTGGCGAGATGAACGGATAACGGAGAGATGGAACATACCGAGACGAAGCATCTGGAGCGCGCGCCAGCGCGCGGCCCGGTTCGACCTGTCCGCGGACGAAGCCGCCCTGCTGCGCCATTACACGCTGTCCGACGACGACATCGAGCAGATCCGGGTGCGGCGCGGAGGACACAACCGGCTGGGCTTCGCGCTCCAGCTTGGCGCCTTTCGATATCCGGGGCGTATTCTGGGGGTGGGCGAGGCCATTCCCCTGAACGTCCTTCGCTTCATTGCCGCACAGCTGGGCAGGCGCGCCGCAGACCTCGATGGCTATGCGGTGCGCGACGAGACACGGAGGGAACACCTCGTAGAGATCCGGCGTATCTACGGCTACCGGATGTTCACGGGGCGTTGCGCCCGGGACCTGAAGCTCTGGCTGGAGCACGAGGCGGAAGCGGCGCGCTCGAATGAGGGGCTGGCGCGGCGGTTCGTGGAGGAGCGCCGGCGCCGGCAGGTGATCCTGCCGGGATCATCGGTCCTGGAGCGTCTTTGCGCGGACGCACTGGTTGCCGCAGAGCGCCGGATAGAGCGCGCATCGCCGCGGGCTTGGACGATGCCCTGCGCAGGCGTCTCGACCAGCTGCTTGCCGAGGAAGTCGACGGCGGCGTGAGCCGGTTCGTCTGGTTGCGCCGGTTCGAGGTGGGCCGGAACTCGGCCGACATCAACGGCCTGCTCGATCGCCTGGAATTCCGGCAGGGCTTTGATCTTCCCGCCGATCTGCTGGAGACCGTTCCTCCCCATCGCATTGCCCGTCTTCGCCGCCAGGGGGAGCGCTACTTCACCGACGGGTTGCGCGACATTTCGGGTGATCGCCGTCTCGCCATCTGTGCCGTCTGTACCGTGGAATGGCGCGGCGCTATCGCCGATGCCGTGGTCGAGACCCATGACCGGGTCGTCGGCCAGACCTTCCGGAGTGCGAAGCGGCGCTGCGCTGCGCGCATTCAGGGTTCGAGGGCAGTACTGTACGATACTCTGGCCGCCTTCAGGACCCTTGGAGCGGCGCTTCTCGAGGCAAAAGGGGACGGCCCGCCGCTTGAAGAGGCCGTCGCGGCTGCCGGCGGCTGGCAGAAGCTCGAAGGCGTTGTCGCTGCGGCTGAGCAGCTGAGCGACACGATGTCGGCCGATCCCCTGGCTCACGTCGTTCAAGGCTGGCCCCGGTTCCGGCGCGATGCGCCGCGCATGTTGCGCGCGCTCGAGATCCCGGCTTCCGGCGCCGGCGAACCTATCCTTGCCGCGTTGAGAGCTATCGGAGGCGGGTCCCGCGACATGCCCCGGACCTTCCTGCGCCGCAATTCCAGGTGGCATCAGCATCTCAACGCTCGCCCGGCCGGTGATCGCCGGCTTTGGGAAGTCGCCGCGCTTTTCCATATGCGCGACGCCTTCCGCTCCGGCGACGTCTGGCTCGCGCACTCCCGGCGCTATGGCGATGTAAAACGCGGGCCCTGGCGCCCATGGAAGCAGCGCACGCAACGGCCCGCCTCGCGGTTCCTTTCGAACCCCGGGAGTGGTTGGCCGAACACCAGGCGCGTCTGGTCGAGGGCCTGGATCGCCTCGCCGATGCCGCGCACCACGGCCGGATACCCGGCGGCGCCATCGAGAATGGCGAACTCAGGATCGGCCGGCCCGCCTCCGCAGTGCCGGAGGACGTCGCTGAGCTCGGGCTCGACCTCTATCGTCGCCGGCCCGCGGTGCGGATCACCGATATGCTGCTGGAGGTGGACGCCGCCACCGGTTTCACCGACGCTTGCACCCACCTGCGCACGGGCCCGCCATGCAAAGATAGGATCAGACTCCTGAACGTCCTCCTCGCCGAGGGGCTCAATCTGGGTCTCAGCAAGATGGCCGAGGCTTCCAACACCCATGACTTCTTTCAGCTCGCGCGCCTCTCGCGCTGGCATATCGAAAGCGAGGCGATGAACCGGGTCCTGGCCATGGTGATCGCGGCGCCGGCGCAACTGCCCATGGCCAGCTACTGAGGCCTGGGCCTTACCGCCTCCAGCGACGGGCAGTTCTTCCCGGCCGCACGCCAGGGCGAAGCCATGAACCTCGTCAACGCCCGCTACGGCAGCGAACCGGGCCTCAAGGCCTATACCCATGTCTCGGATCGGTTCGGTCCCTTCGCAACGCAGACCATCCCGGCCACGGTCAACGAAGCGCCCTATATTCTCGACGGACTGCTGATGACCAGGGCCGGACGGCGCATCCGCGAGCAATACGCCGACTCCGGCGGTTTCACCGACCATGTCTTCGCCGTCACATCCCGGCTCGGCTATCGGTTCATCCCGCGCATCCGGGACCTGCCGTCGAAACGGCTGCAAGTCTTCGAGCCCAGACGCGTTCCGAAACCCCTGATCGGATTGACCGGCAACAAAATCGGGAGGACGTGATCGTGCGGAACTGGCCGGATATCCTGCGGGTTGCGGCCACCCTGGCCAGCGGCGCCCTTCCGCCGAGCCAGCTGCTACGATAGTTCGCAGCCTATCCCCGCCAGCACGAACTGGCCGTCGCTCTCCGCGAAATCGGACGGGTCGAACGAACGCTCTTCATCGTCGACTGGCTGCTCGACGCCGATATGCAACGCCGGGCCAACGCCGGCCTGAACCAGGGCGAGGCTCATCACGCGCTCAAGAACGCCCTCCGGATCGGGCGCCAGGGCGAAATCCGCGACCGCTCCAGCGAGGGCCAGCACTACCGTATGGCCGGGCTCAACCTGCTCGCCGCCATCGTCATCCACTGGAATACCGCCCATCTCGGCGAAGCGGTCAGACCGCGGAAACACGCCGGCCTGACGGTCGAGCCCGAGCTTCTGGCCCACATCTCACCCCTTGGGTGGGCCCACATCCTGCTCACCGGCGAATACCGGTGGCCAAGGCGGCGTTAGAGGACTTAGCCACCTTAGCGTACGATTCTGCCCCCTACCGGAGTCGACCCGACTAGTACTACAGTCGCGCTTACTTTTGGTAGGAACCGTTGGTGCTAGTTAATATCAGAGGACGAATTGGGCAATGGAGCGATGGATGCGTCCGTTTTCGTCCGGTTCCAGTCCATCCCACTGCACCAGTATGTTGAAGGCGGCCATCAGGTAACTCAAGTGCGCCTCAAACCCTGACCATGTGATATGGCGCATCTCTTTGCTTCCCACACCGTGGTCATCATGGAGAAGGTGGTTGCCACGATCATCCGCACGTTCCATTGGCCGCGACGACACCGTTTCACGTTGTCTGGGTCGCCTTTGGCGCGGTGCAAGCCGGTGTCGGTCAGGATGATCATCTGGCCGTCGTAGCAGGCCAACAGGGGTAAGAACCGCTGGTCATGGACGTTGGCAGTGGCGCAGTCCCAATCCACAATCAGCCCCAATTTGTTGAGCACGACGCAGAGTTTGCCGCCCACGATCCAGCGATGATTGGACTTGCCGCGCCGGCCCACCTGATGGAGCTGACGCCCCGCCCTTACCGGATGGCCCAGTGCGATGCCATAGCTGTCGGCCACGCCCAGGATGGTGGGCGGAGCCAGGAAACAGCCGCTCCAGCAGGCTTTGGCTTCCAGGCGGCGGAAGCGGCGGGTGCGCTCGGGCAGCTGGGGAAAGAGGTCGCCATAGTTGTGCCGGAGCCAGTCGTAAAAGGCGCGGCGGCTGACGCCCTTGATGGCGTAGCGCGCTCCGATGGTGATCACTTCGCCCAGGGAGCGGACCGCTTGGGGATGATGGGGAAGTTCGGGCAGGGCATCGTCGATCCGGCAATAGAGTTCGGTGATAAAATCGGTGATGTTCACGGGGTTCCTCCGCTGTCGAGCGGATCAACTTACAGCATAAGGAACCCTGTGGCGTTTTCAATATCATCTCAAACTAGCACCAACGGTTAGGATAGGCCCATGATTACTGTTGAGAGCGGAGGGGTTGGAAATGGGTCAGACATTACTGGAGCGAGAGGCCGTGCTGGACTGGGAGGTTGGGCTCCAGGCGCTGCATGGGCGTATCGCGTCGCGTTTCAGCCGCAGTGAGTCTCGGCAGCGGGCGCTGGCGTACCTGCAAGGATTGCTGGGGTCGGTGGAGCGCAAGAACGGGTGGCAGTTGGCGGAATATGCTGGCGACGCCACCCCCGACGGGGTGCAGCGGTTGCTGGCGGTGTACCACTGGGACGCGGACCAGGTGCGGGACGACCTGCAAGGGTACGTGGTGGAGCATCTGGGCGACCCCGGCGGGGTGCTGGTGGTGGATGAGACGGGGTTTCTGAAGCAAGGCAAGAAGTCGGTGGGGGTGAAGCGTCAGTACAGCGGCACGGCGGGGAAGGTGGAGAACTGTCAGATCGGAGTGTTCCTGGCCTATGGCAGCCAACGGGGCGCGGCCTTTCTGGATCGGGAGCTCTACCTGCCCCAGGAATGGGCGGAGGATGTGGAGCGACGGCGGGAAGCGGGAGTGCCCCAGGACGTGGTCTTTCATACCAAAGCACAACTGGCTCAGGAGATGATCGCCCGCGCGGTGGTGGTTGGGGTGCCCTTTGCCTGGGTAACGGGGGATACGGTGTACGGCAATGCGATTGGTCAAAGATCGTGTCAACTACGGCGGTGGCTGGAGGAGCAGGCCCTGCCCTACGTGCTGGCGGTGAAGAACAACGAGCCGCTGTGGCCGGATACGGAGGATGGCTCAGCACAGGTGGCAGCCCGTGAACTGGCCCAGCAGATACCTGATGACCGGTGGCAACGTCTGAGCGCTGGTGAGGGCAGCAAGGGGCCGCGCCTCTACGATTGGGGTTGGTTGCCAATAGGGCCCTGGTCAGCACTGGATCAGGGGCGTTGGCTGCTGGTGCGTCGCAGCATTGCCGATCCTGAGGAGCTGGCCTACTACGCCTGTTTTAGTACGGGAGAGGTATCGCTGGCGGAACTGGTGCGCGTGGCTGGCACCCGGTGGATCATCGAAGATGCCTTCAAGGAGGCCAAACAGGAGGTGGGGCTGGATGAGTATGAGGTGCGCCTGTGGGTCGGCTGGCACCGGCACATCACCCTGGCCATGCTGGCCCATGCCTTTCTGGCGGTAATCCGGTCCTATGCCGCCGGTGGCGACGGTAAAAGGGGGATAGGTTCCCGGGAGAACTCATCCCGCTGACCGTGCCCGAGGTCAGACGGTTGCTGTGCCGGCTGCGGTGGCTGCCACGGGGCAGTCCCAGATTGACCATCCATTGGTCAGGCTGGAGACGGCGGCACCAGGCCCGGGCCATGCAATGTCACTACCGGAGACACCTTCAGACACCTGTTCCTCAAGCGCGACTGTAATACTAAGAGGGTGTGTGACAAATGGGTTCAGGTGGGTTGGAGCCGTTTGAGCATCAGGTTGACCATGGCGACATGAACCCACGCTTCACTGCTCTCCGTGCGTTCCTCATAGTCTTTGCTCAACCGGCGACATCGGCTCAGCCGGGCCAAAGTGCGTTCCACCACCCACCGTCGGGGCAGGACCTCGAAGTGGTGGCTATCCGGTTTGCGCTTCACTACGGTGAGCAGCCAGCCACCGGTGACCCAAGCTCACGCCACCAGCCGGCCCGCGTAGCCAGCGTCCGCCCAGATCAGCTGCAAGGTGTCCACCACGATATGCCGTTTGCGTCCCGTTACCCGTTTGCCAGCGTCGTAACCCTTCGGCCCCCTTTTTCCGTGGTCTTCACCGACTGGCTGTCCATCCTTGAACAATCCGGGATGGCGGCGCTGGGGGTAGCCTCCCGTCCCGCCGCTTCCCGCACCCGGGCCCGCAGGGCTTCCTCTACCCGCTCCCACGTCCCATCGTCCCGCCACTTCCGAAAGTACCACCACACCGTGCCCCAAGGTGGCAGATCATGGGGCATCATCCGCCAAGGTATCCCTCCGCGCAGCACGTACAGGACCCCGTTGACCACCTCGCGCAGGTCCGTGGTCCGGGGATGGCCCCGGACGGTGTCCGGCGGCAACAATGGGGCCAATTCTTCCCACTGGGCATCGGTAAAATCACTGGGATAAGGTTTTCTGCTCATGCCGCCAGCGTAACCAGCATCCTACTCTTATCCCAAGAACCCGCCCCACCAGTTTAGACCATTGTCACACACCCTCTTAGAAACGTATGAAGATGGTGGTGCGGAGGAGGTTGGGGATGACAGGTTGTACGTCGTTGCCTGAAGAGTTTGCCCTGTTGCAGCAGGAACTGAGCCAACTGACCGACCATCGTTTTGCCCGTGGCAAGGTGTTCCCTTCGGGAGGGGTGCTTGGCTTGACGGTGCTGGCTTTGATGTGTGGCTACGGTTCGCTGAGCGCCATCTACCGGTTTGGGGACACGCACCCGGAGTTGTGGGCTGGGTTGGAGTTGCGGCGCAGTCCGTCGGTGCCTACGTTGTTGCGCTTGCTGCGCATGGTGTCGGTGGCTGAGTTACGTCGGGCCCTACTGCGGTTTGCCCTGGAGTTGGCTGCTCGACGGGATGGTGGTGTGGGGGTGGCAGCCATGGACAGGAAGACCATGGGCGGGGTTTGGGAAGACGGCGAGCAATTGCGGGTACTGCATCTGTTCAGCCAGGAGAGCGCGGTGGCCTTGGATCAGGTAGCAGTGCAGGGTCATTTGGACGAACCGCGTGCGGCCCAGGCCTGGATCGAGCAGGTGGCGGGGCGCATCGCGGGATTGGCCGTGCTCACCGGTGATGCCCTGTACGCCGACGCCGACTTGTGTCAGGCCATTGTGGATCATGGGAAGGACTACGTGGTGAAGCTCAAACAAACTGGCCCCAACTGCATCGGGACGTAGCGTTGCTCTTCTCGGACCTAGGTCCACCGGGGCACACTGCCGTATGCCAGGACCACATTCGGCGGGAGCGACGACAGGTCTGGGTGTCGGAGGAATTGGCGGGTTATGCCGATTTCCCTGGCTTGTCCAGCGTGATCATGACGCGCCAGGTGGTGCGCGACAACCTGACCGGTCGGGAAATGGATAGCGTGCAGTACGGAGTGAGCACTCTGTCGCCCATGGTGCCGGAGCGGGCTCTGGCCCTGCTGAGAGGCCACTGGGAGATCGAAAACCGGCTGTTCTACGTCAAAGATGACGGGTTCGGCGAGGACCGACTGGTGCTGCAGCATCACCACAGTGGGATGGTGATGAGCCTGTTGCGCAGTGCCGGACTGACGCTGCTGCGGGGCAAGTACCATCTGTGGTCCCCACGAGAACCCATTACCGGTAGATCCCAACGCCTCGCTGCCCGACCCACCGCAATCCTTCCAACCTACACCCGACTTTGAAAAGACCCTGGTGAGCCGGCGCTCCCGCTTGACAGAGCCTCGGAATTGCCGGCGTCGTCCTAGCCAACCGCCAACGAGGACCTCTGCGCAGTTCGATTCAGACCAGGCTCTGGTTGCATTTTGGGATAAACCCAAACTGCGAATGCCCAGGAACCGTCGTCTATCTTTCCCCGGGTCCAGACGGCCCGCCCGTTGCAGGCAATATCGTAACTGTTCACGTTTGAGGGGATCTGAACAGGCTTTGCCGAAATCCCGTGCTTGACTTTCACCCCGGAGGGGCCGGTTTGACCCGTAGATCCCCGCAAGTCTGAACAGTTACGCAATATCGTGGTGGTGACCAACCCAGGGTTGACCGGCACTGAAACGTCCGGAGGTATTGCCAGGCTGAAAGTGACCGGGAAGCTGATGACTCCGCGTTCGGTGCTGGCGTAGCTGCTGATCTCCTGGACTTCGGCGTCGAAAGTCACTCCCGGTAGGCTACCCAGGGCAACGGAAGCCGGCGTACCAATCTCGATGCGTTCAATGTGGTTGGTCTCCACCATGCCCAATACCGAAATGTCGTGAGGGTCGACGACGCTGATCACCAGGGCACCCACGGTAATGATGTCGCCGGGCTCGATGGTGACCACCTTGACGAGACCCGAGAAGGGTGCCCGGAGTTCGGCCTTGGCGAGATCTTTTTGGATTTCGGCGTAATCGACCTTCGCGGCATCCAGATTGGCACGCGCCAACTCGACCGCGGCAAGGTCCGGACCGGCAGCCAACTCATCTCGAGCTTCGCGGGCAGCGACCACACTCTGTTGCATATCAGTGAGAACGATTTGATCCACGCCCTCTTCGAGTTTGTCCAGCTTGGCTTGCGCGGACTCCAGGGCCAGTTCGGCGCTGTTGGAGGCCGCCTCCAATTGGGCAAGTTTCAGTTGGTCAACGCCCCGTTCCGCGTCGGCGAGATCGCTTTCGGCGCGATCCAATGCCTGCTCAGCGACCACCACGTTGGCTTTCAATCGCGCCAGTTCGTGTTGGTCAGGCCCGGCGGTTTCCTTCTGGAGTTCCCTGTTGAGGCGATCCAACTCCAACTCCAGTCGTTCAACATCGCCCAAGGCTGAAGAGCGATCGACCGGTCTCGGTCCGACCTCCAAATCGACAATTTCCCGCTCCCAGAATTCCACGTTCCGCTCACCCGCCTCCACGGCGGCTTGCAGAGCATTGAGTTGGACGACATCGAAATTGCGCCCGTCCCTCAAACTGTGAAATTGTCCCTCGGCAATCTTGACGTGGAACTCGCTGAGCGTACCCCGGGCGTTTTCCAGGTGGACTTCAGCTTCGGCCAACTGCTGGCGAGCTTCGACGAGTCGATTGGCGTGGGCGACATCAAAGTCACGGACCACCGTGCGGGCCGAGTCAAGTCGATTCTCCGTGGTAGCGATCCTGCCTTGGAGAGCTGCTAGCGATTCATCATATAGCGGCAGGAACTCCGCAACCGCCTCGCGGGCCCGGTCCAGCTCGATTCGTGCCGCCGACCGGTCCGCCAGGGCCGCCGCGAACGCCCGGCCGTGGCTTTCTGCGAAGTCGGTTGCCGCCTTCTCAGACTCCTCCACCGTGAACTCGGCATCAGCTACGGCCTTCCGAGCGGCGACCAACGCCACCTTGTGTTCAAGTTGGAAATCGTCGAGGGCGTTCTGGGCTATCTCCAGCGCCAATTCGGCCTTCGCCAGATCGCTTTGAGCCTTGGCGCGCACCAGCGGGTCCTCGGATTGCAATCCCATCACTCTGTCCAGTTCATCCTGGGTCTGTTCTACTCTGAACTTGGCCTGAGCTTTCGCGTGCCGCCGGCCGTTTAGGGTTTCAGCGTCGACGGTCGCCAAGACTTCACCGGAGGATACTCGATCTCCCAAGGACACATTCACGGCGCCCACTTCGCCCGGCACCTCGAACGCAAAGTCGACGCGTGTGCCGAACACAAGCTCGCTCCGAACTCGGAAATCGGCGGCGACGGCGGCATCGGCTGCCCCGGCGATGCCGGCATCCAGGGGCGCGCCGGCACCGTCGGATGTGGACCCACACCCAACGGCAATCAGCGCAAACAGGCCGGCCAACGAAAGTGAAATGGCACCCCGCCGGGCTGGTGATGGCACTAGTTCAGACAACAGTGAGTTCAATTGAATGCCTCGTCGAATTGGCAGGCGCCAAATCCGGTTTTGTGCCGATATCACGACGGATCTGCATTAGGAGCTGGACGGCGGAAAATCCATCGGGACACGCGTCCAGGAGCGTCCGGAATTGTTTCATAGAACATCATGTAGATGACGGGAACCGCCACCAACGTCAGAAAGGTGGAACTGATGAGTCCGCCGATGACGACCGTGGCAAGCTCCGCTCCCACCAGTCCGCCGGATTTGCTGAAAGCCAGCGGGAACAGCGCCAGTATGGTCGTGCAAGCAGTCATCAGGATGGGGCGCAGGCGGGTGCGGCCGGCCTCGATAATGGCGGCCAAGGCGTTGTAGCCCCGCTCGCGAAGCTGCGCGACAAAGGTGAGCAGGACAATGGCGTTGGTGACAACGATCCCGATGAGGAACAGGAACCCCATCATTGCGGGCAGGCTGAGGGCGCGTCCGGTCACGGTAAGGGCCACCATCGCGCCGACGATCGCCAGCGGCATGCTGAGCACCACAATGAAGGGGTCTCGCAGGGAACCCATGGCGGCAACCATAACCAGATAGACCAGCGCCACGCCGATGAGCATTGCCAGATAGACGTCGGCGAACTGTTCCTCAATGTCGCTGGCCAGGCCCCCCTGTTCCACGCTGACGCCGGTCGGCAATGGGGTTTCTCGGATGATCTGGTCAACGCGAGCACTGATGCGCTGGGCGTCGCGGCCCTCGAAAACCCCGGTGATGCGCACCGACCGATTGCCATCGTAGCGGGTCACCAGGGAGGGGCCGACGGTGGTCTTCACTTCACTGATGGCGCCAAGGCGGGCCGCGCCGGCGGGGCCGCCGATGGGCAGACGCTGCAGCTCCGCGATTTCGTCCACGCCGGTTTCCCGTCCGCGGACCACCAGGTCATAGACTTCGCCCTCCAATTCACGTCGGCTACGTCCGTGCCATAGGCCCAGGCACGCACCTGGCCGGCCACCATCCGGGAGGTGATCCCATAACGACCGGCCTCGGACGGATCAACGAGAAAGGAAAGCTCCTCACTGGCGTCGCTGATGTTGGTATTGAGGTTGGCGATACCCGGAAGGGGTTCAATGCGGGTCAGGATGTTCTGAGCGACGCTTTTCACCGCTTCAAAGTCACTGCCGGTCACATTGACCTCTAGACCGGCTTGCGGCGGACCTCCTGAGTCCACCAAAAGTTGCGCTTCAACGTTTTCCGTGCTGGGCAACGCCGCGCGCAGCTCAGCGACAGCGCTTTCAGGAAAGTCGTCGGCCAGGGCGATGGAAAAGCCGGCAACGTCGTAGCCACTTCCGCCGCCCATGGTTACCTGATAGGACGTGAAATAGCCTCGCTCAACATATTCCTGAAGGATGACCTCGATCTCCCGCACTTCACGGAACATCTCGCCCGGCCCGGTTTTCTCCGGCATTCTGACGTCAATCCGCAGCGACTCGGCCTCGCCGGCGGAAAATAGCGTTATGGGCAGGAAAGTGACCAGGTAGATGCTGCCCGCCACGGCGACAATGCAGCCGCCGACGGTGATGAGACGATGATCGAGCACCCAGCGCAGGATGGGGGTGTAAAGCCGCTGCAACCAGGTGTCCTGGCTGACGGTGGTGTCCTCGGTGGTCAGGTCACCCTCGCGCAGCAGCAGCGAGGCCAGGGCCGGCACGGCGGTGAGGGCGATGAAAGTGGATGACAGCAGTGAAACGCAGACCGTCTGGGCGAAGGGCAGGAAAAATTGGCCCACCGTGCCCGGGATGAAGGCCAGGGGCAGGAAAACAACCACTGTGGTCAGCGTCGAACCTACGATGGCGGCTCCGACTTCACGCGCGCCCTCCAGGGCGGCGACGGCGCGGGGCTGGCCGGAATGGACGTGTCGGTAGGTATTTTCCAGCACGACGATGCTGTCGTCCACGATGCGGCCGATGGCGATGGCCAGGCCAGCCAGGCTCATTGAATTGAGCGTCCAGCCCAACACACCCATTATCAGAATGGTAATCATCAGGCTGAGGGGTATGGAAAGGGCGATAATCAACGTGGGGCGCAGGGTGTTCAGAATGCCCCGTATCACCGAAGGCCGCAGTTGCAGCAGGAATACAAAAATGGCGAGTATGGCGATGACGAACCCTTGGCCTCCCTGCGTGGTCACGCTGCTCAACTCGGCGGCCAGTTCGGGGCCATCGTTGTAGAGGACTTCGATCCTGACATCGGGTGGAAGCGGAAGTTCGTCGATGAGGGTGATCAATTCCTGGGTCAATGCGATGGTGTTGCCGCCCGGGATTCGCAAAACCGCCAGGGATACGCTGGGCTGGCCGTTGGTACGGGAGACGGTTTCGGCCGCGGGGGTGTCAACGACCACTTCGGCAACATCGGAAACCAGGATGGGTTGCGCATCTCCAGCCGAGGGGCGGGAGCCGCGAGTAAAGCCGACGGGGACGCTGCGGATGGCGTCCAGATCGGTGTAGGCGTGGTAAGTGCGCAGTTTTACAGAACTGCCCTCCCGATGCATCTCCCCCGTGTTCAGGTCAATGGCGTTGCCCCCGACGGCGTTGACCACGCTCTGGATGGTGAGGCCGTATTCATCCAGGCGGACCGGATCGACAACAACAGAGACCCGCTCGTACACTCCGCCGCCCACCTCGACCTCGTAGACGCCGGAGACCGCCTCCATACGGGGAACAATCACGTCGTCAACGATCCTCAGCAGGGACGGGATGTCGCGTTCGCCGCTGATGCTGAGGCGCATGGCCGGGAAAACATCAGAGGTGACCTGTACGACGTTGGGTTCACTGGCGCTGTCGGGGAGATTGAGGCCGTTGACCTGGCTGCGGATTTCGTCCTCCACTTGGTCCAGATCGGCGGAGGCGGGAAAGTTGGCCGTAACCAACGACCGACTGCCCGTGGAAGTGGAGGTGTACTTTTCCATCGCCGGCATACCGGCGATCGCGTCCTCCACCTTGCCGGTTACCTCTTCGGCCACGGTGATGGGGTCGCTCTGCGGGTAGTAGGTGATGACGTGGATCAGGCCCAGGCTGATGTCAGGGAAAAGCTCTCGCTGCAGACCGCCGTAGGAGAAAACGCCCAGCACCAGAACCAGCACCAGCACCATGATGGTTACCGGTTTCCGGCTGAGCGCCAATCGGGTCAGGAAAGACAAAATCGCTCACTGCTGGTCGACGGGAACGCGCCGCTATCCCACAGGCGGCCGGTTGTCCGGGAGAAGCGCGAACCGTCAATACAACCCGAAAGCGTGGTTTCGGCGTATGTGCAATGATCCATGGGTTCAAGACCCTCTGTTTGGCTCAACTGTTAAATAAGCGTCATGCGGCGGGGCAAAAAGGGCCCACAGGTGACACCGTCGACAGTTCGCGCTGCCGTATTTGCTCCCCAATCAGGGTTGATGGTTGGTGATTCTCGATGTCATTCAGGCGACCTATACCCATCCCATCGTCGACGAAGAGCGCCGCAATCGCCTGACACCGCCAAGTTTCCCGAGGAGAATAGCGCATGAAAATCAACAATGTGTCATTTTCGTGGACCCGTCCGCGGCGATACGTATGAGGACTACATGAATATTATCACATATTCATTATATTTCCTGATAAAAGTGTAGCGCACGTTAGAGTGGATGGGAAGCCGCCGCCGGCCTAGTATTACAGTCGCGCTTGAGGAGCAGGTGTCCGAAGGCATCTCCGGTAGTGACACTGCATCGCCCGGGCCTGGTGCCGCCGTCTCCATCCCGACCAGTGGATGATATGGTTCAGGGCAGGACTGCCACGGGGCAGCCACAGCAGCCGGCATAGCAACCGTCTGACCTCGGGCACGGTCAACGGGATGAGTTCTCCCACGCACCTATCCCCCTTTTACCGTCGCCACCGGCGGCGCAGGATCGGGTTACCGCCAGAAAGGCATGGGCCAGCAGCGCCAGGGTGATGTGCCGGCGCCAGCCGACCCACAGGCGCACCTGATACTCGTCCAGCCCCACCTCCTGTTTGGCCTCCTTGAAGACATCTTCGATGATCCACCGCACGCCGGCCACGCGCACCAGTTCCGCCAGCGGCGTTTCCGCCGCGCCAAAACAGGCGTAGTAGGCCAGGTCCTCAGGATCGGCAATGCTGCGACGCACCAGCAGCCAATGCCCTTGGTCCAGCTCCGAACAGGGCCGGATTGGCAACCATCCCCAATCGTAGCGGCGTGGCCCTTTGCTGCCCTCCCCACCGCTCAGACGTTGCCACTGGTCATCGGGTATCTCCTCGGCCAGTTCACGGGCCGCCACCTGCGCCGAGCCACGCTCCGTGTCCGCCAACAGCGGCTCGTTGTTCTTCACCGCCAGCACGTAGGACAGGCCCTGCTCCTCCAGCCACCGTCGCAGTTTCCGGTCATTACCGTACACCGTATCCCCAGTTACCCAGCCAAAAGGCACCCCAGCCGACACCGCCCGGCTGATCATCCCCTGGGCCAGTTGTGCCTTGGTGCGAAAGACCACCCCTTCCGGGACACCGGCTTCCCGCCGCCGCTCCACATCCTCCGCCCATTCCTGGGGCAGATACAGCTCCCGATCCAGAAAAGCTGCCCCCCGTCGGCTGCCATAGGCCAGGAACACTCCGATCTGACAGTTCTCCACCTTACCCGCCGTGCCACTGTACTGGCGCTTCACCCCCACCGACTTCTTGCCTTGCTTGAGAAATCCCGTCTCATCCACTACCAACACCCCGCTGGGATCGCCCATATGCTCCACCACGTACCCTTGCAGGTCATCCCGTACTTGGTCCGCGTCCCAGTGGTACACCGCCAGCAGACGCTGCACCCCGTCCGGCGTAGCGTCGCCAGCATATTCGGCCAACTGCCACCCGTTCTTCCGCTCCACCGACCCCAGCAATCCTTTCAGGTACGCCAGAACCCGCTGCCGCGACTCACTGCGGCTGAAACGCGACGTGATACGCCCGTGCAACGCCTGGAGCCCAACCTCCCAGTCCAGCACATCCTCTCGCTCCAGTAATGTCTGACCATTGCCAACCCCTCCGCTCTCACCAGTAATCATGGGCCTATCCTATCAAAGTCAAGCGCGACTGTAATACTAGGGAGAAAGCTGTTGACAATCGGGTGCCCGGCGATACCATCGCTTTTGCATGGGCAACCCGGAATATGTAGACCTGTCAAGGGCGCCGTGGTAGCCATTCACCCTCGCCGCCGTGCGAGCCCTGGACGCCATCCGGCTGGCGGGAGGTTAACGGCAGCGAGAAAGTGTTCGGGCTGTTTGTGTCGCAGATCGCCCGGCGGGTAAAAGCCATCGCCAGGGCCGCTGGTCTTCCTGATTGGGAGTTCTTCAGCGGTCACGGCGGGCGCGTGGGCATGGCCAGGCGCATGGTCCAGAACGGCGCTCCCACCCACGAGATCGAACGCCAGGGCCGCTGGAAGCAGGGCGGCGGCATGGTCGGCCGCTACACCCGCGGCGAGAATGCCGGGTCGGCGCTGCGTTACCTGTAAAACTTCCCGCCGCCAATGTCGCTGCCCTCACGGCCGTAGTTTATCGAGACCGATTGTTGCGCTCTCGGTTGTCCTCCACGCGTCTCCGACGTTCTTCATTGTTGGGCCTGGCAACCTGCTGGGAATCCGCTGTTTCAACTTCGTGCTCAGTTTCTAATGTACTCTCTAATGGTTGTGGTAACAGATTGTCTTCGAGCAAGCTGGACAATACCCCTAGTGTACTGTATCCATAGTTCGTCGCATTAGAATGAAGCTTTCTAAAGGGACAGGAAACCAGTTTCCTGCTTGAAGCAGAGTGGCACAAAGACACAAGCCGCCATTTTATTTCCGATGAACTACGGATACACCACACTAGAAACCGGGCCGGAAAGCCCTGATTGGGTAGAAGGATTTCGGCGGTAAAGCCGACGTGAGCAAAATCAGGGACCATAGTTGTCCGAGCCGGGCAGCGCTGAAGTTGGCCGCCGCATTGGCGACCACAGCGCGGACATCATTGCGGACGACGCGGTGGCCTGCTGCGCCGCCGCCGGTACTGCCCGACAGCCCGATTTTGCCCGACACCAGGGTCAGGTTGGCTACCGTGGCCGCCAGGTACAGCTGGAATTGCGTCTTGACCCTACCGAAGTAGCGGGACTGCCGGATGCCCAACTGGACCAGCCGGGCCAATCTGTGCTCCACTACCACCCGTCGCGCTCGATACGCGTCGTAGGCAGCGCTTTGCCGCAAGGCCCGGGCCTGTTGCAACACGCCTTCCTGGGGATGGATTTGCACCCGCCGTCCCTTCCTGCCTTGGGCCGCGATGCACTGGGAGCGCAGTGGACATACCCCACATACCGCCCCGTCGAACTGGAAAGCCTGCAAGCGGTAGACACGACCGGTGCGATCCGTCCGTTTTCCCGCCAGCACGATGGTGCGGGTAACCTGTCCCGCCGGACCGGCGCCACGGCCCGCGGCCGGGTCAAGGTGAAAGTCATTCTTGGGAAAGTGTTTCCGGTCGGGCCGGCCCGGCACTTTGGCCACCAACCGGCGTCCCGCCTCGGCGAAGGTCTGGCGGGTCCCGCCGTCCCCATAGGCGGCGTCGCCCATGGCTTCCGCCACCGGCGCTCCGGTACTCGCTTCGCTCTGCTCCACCAGTTCCAATGCCCCCAGATTGTCGGGAGCGTTGCCCGGCAACACGTCCACGGCGGTGATCAGCTGGCTGTCGGTGTCCACCACAATCGCCGCCTGGTGCCCGTGGCAGCGCCGCCGGCTGCTCTTGTGCCCGTGGCGCAGCTCCGGGTCAGGCACCGACAGCATCCGGTCCTGGCTCACCCCATCCCTGAGGCTCACCCCGTCATCAGCATGAGCATCAACATCGCCGCTCTTGCGCTCGACGTCCTGGAGCAGCAACTGTCCCAGCAACTCCGCCCCATCCACTATGCTCGGCCGCTGGCCGCTGGTCTCCGGCAATTCCACCCACGCCTGCCGCGCCAGTTCCAGCAGCCGGTCCGCGTCGGCCACTAGCTCAGCCAGCAACGCCGCCCGCGCTTTGCGGTCCGACCAGTCAATCGTCGCCTCGCCCTTGATGCTGGACCCGAAGTACCGCTCGTACCCCTGGGCTTCGGCCCATTCCCCGACAGTGATGTTCGCCACGGCCGCCAGGACCCGCAACAGTTTGACGATGCCGTCCGCCAGCAGATTGTAGGTGTCCTGCACCGCGCCCCGTCCCAGGATGTAGGTCGTGTCCAGCGCCACCCGCATCCCACGCCTTTTCAGGTAGCCCGACTGCCGCGCCAGGCGCAGGCTGCGCTCGAATACCTCCCGCACCTTCTCGTGCAGTATCAGCTGCGCCCGGAACATCTGCCGCGTACTCTTGGCAAAGGGTCTATCCTCAATCTCAATCCCCAACGCCACCTTCCACCGGATGTCGAAGTCAGCCCTCGCCTTGGCCGCGGCGTCGCTCACCTTGTCGTAGGTCTGCAGCAACAGCGCCGTGGCCAGCAGGCGGGGCGGCACGCTGTCCCGGCCATTGTCCGGACCGTAGATCTCGGCGAAATCGTCATCGCGGAACAGCTGGCCCCGCAGACCGTAGATCTCGGCGAAATCGTCATCGCGGAACAGCTGGCCCCGCAGTGAGGCCAGCAAGCCGTAGAAGGTATCCTTGCCCACGTAGTCCAGATACAACCGGTCCGCTTCCCAAAGGCCCTTTTGGTCCGAACGCTTTCCCAGCATTGCGGTACGCTTCCCAAAGGCCCTTTTGGTCCGAACGCTTTCCCAGCATTGCCCTGCTCCGCTAGCCTTGATTGCCCGGAGTATAACCCCTCGCCATAATCCGGTCGGTTTCCGGCCAGCTTTCTAGTGTGGTGTATTCGTAGTTCGCCGGATATAAAGTGCCGACCGCCGCCTTTGCGCCGCTCAGTATCGAGTAGAAAACTCTTTTCCAATCCGCTCGGAAAGCCTCGAAGTAATACGGCGAACTACGAATACAGGATACTAGTATTACAACGACAGTTTAGGGAGGGATGCTGGTGGGTGAGACACCGGCGGCGCGGCGTTTCGCATGGGAGCATCTGGCCCGTTCGTTGCGCAGTTGGACGTCTGCCAGCCATCGCAGCAACTCCGGCGGCCCGAACCGTTCCCGCGGCAGCAGCTCACGCACCACTCGGTACACTTGGGGCCGCGTGATCCGGGGCATCTTTTCCCCCCAATCCTGCTGCCGGGTCAGCAGGAAGGCGCCCGCCAGCAGGCACATGGCGATGTGATGGTGCCACCCGGCCCAGAGCCTGCCCCGTATTTGATACGGGGTGCGGGTCTCGTACTCGTCCAATCCCACGTCGCTCTGCTCGGTCTCGAACTCGGTTGCAATGCGCCACCCGGAGCCGCCCACATGGGCCAGGGTTTCCAAGGGGGTGTCCTCGGGAGCGTTGGACCGGTAGTAGCGGGGTTCGCCGCCATCCAGGTTCTGGCGGTAGATTGCCCAGAGGACTTCGCCGTGTTTGCGCTGCCGCGTTACCCGTACCCGCTTGGCGCTGTAACGGTAGGTGCGCGGCCCCTGGCGGTCCATCGCGATGGTTATCTCCCGCCAGGCTGCTGCTGGCAACGCCGCGCTGCGCCATGGTCTGCCGTTCCTCCCGCCGCAACCTGGGTTTGCGGGGACGCCCGTTGCCCTGATTGGGCGGGTTGGTCCAGGTGGGTTCCAACGGCCACACCGTCAGATCCGGCCGCACGTCCAGCACGTACTGCATTCCCGCCGCCGAAATTCCCTCCCGCAGCGCGGGCGACATTCCGAAAGCCGAGTCGCCAGCCACCCACTGCGCCTTGAGGTAGCCACGGGCCCGCGCTTGCTCCAGCATCTTCAGCGCCAGCTCCGTCTTGCTCCGGTACTCCCGCCGCGCTTCCGGCACCCCCGCCGCCGCACAACGCTCCACATCCGATGTCCATTGCCCGGGCAGATACAGACGGGCAGATACAGCCGCTGGTCCACCAGCACCCGACCCCTGGAACCCACGTGGGCCAGCAACAACCCAGCCTGGCAGCTGGCGATCTTCCCCAACGCTCCACAGTACTGTCTGATTACTCCCACCGACTTCACCCCCGGCTTGGGAAAGTCGCTGCCGTCCAACACCCACACCGCCGGCGGGTCCTCCAATCTGGAACCCAGATACTCCTGCAGCCGACCAATCACACCCTCATCATCCCAGGGCGATGCGGTCAGAAACCGCGGCAGCGCCCGGGCCGACGCCGGAACCGTCTCCGCCAGGTTTTCGGCGTTGCGCCGCTCCTGGGAGTGCACCAGCAGGCCCGGCAGGTAATGACGGCTGTGCTCCCGCGACTCCTTGCGCCCAAAGATTGGCGCAAAGTAGGCCTGAAAGTCCTGAAAGGCCTCGTACACCCGCTCAGGGTCTGCCGCATCCATCGCTCTGCGCCACCCCCAAGCCTGCGCTAACTCGCCAACAATCCCACCACAGCAACTGTCGTTGTAATACTAAGGGGTTGTGACAAGCGAGGGGAGGCGGTGCCTGAGACGTCCTTGCAGTCAGGGATGCGTGGCCTGCGCTCTGCGTCGCTGTTCTCTGGTCTGCCGAGCTTGTAACCCGGTTGTCGGTACGGTTTCACCTTGGCTCTCGCGGTTGCTCGGATGCCGGTCTCCGCAGCACGGTCCGTCGCCAGATTCCAATGCTTACCGGCGTCAGAGAAAGGAGTTGCGCCTGGGTTTGATCAAGTTCTTGGAGACGTTCAAGAACGACGAGGAGATCCTGATGTGTTTTGCAAAGTTGCGTTGGCTGGATAGGATCCGTTGTCCCCGCTGCGATAGAGACAACATCGCGGACCGGAAGGACCGCAAGCCGCAGCCGTGGCGTTGCCGCACCTGTCGTTACGACTTCTCCGTGAAGGTCGGCACGGTGATGCACAGCTCAAAGTTCCCGTTGCGTGATTGGCTGGTTGCGCTGTGGATTGTGCTCAAACAGCCCAAAGGCCAGTCAGCCCTGACGCTGGCCGATGACTTGGATTGCTAGCACGGCTCTGCTCTGCACTTGGCTCATCGGATCCGCGGGGCCATGGTGTCGGAGAAGCCGATGCTCATGGGTCCGATCCAGAACGACGAGGTTTACATCGGCGGGCGGGAGCGTAACAAGCACGCCAACCGGAAGTTGCGAGCCGGTCGTGGCGCCGTGGGCAAGACGCCGGTTGTTGGCTCCTACGACGAGCGTACTGGTCAGATCTGGCTTGAGGTGGTGAACGGCGTTGACGGGGTCACGATTCGGCTGTACTTCCGCAATTTGGTTCTGCCCGGCACGGTGGTGAAAACGGACCAGGCTGCGGTGTATGCTGAGGTTCCGGGCATTGTTCGTGAGTGGGAAGTCGCCG
Source organism: Dehalococcoidia bacterium (assembly GCA_965197635.1). Lineage (GTDB taxonomy): Bacteria > Chloroflexota > Dehalococcoidia > Lucifugimonadales > UBA3495 > Bin87. The sequence goes on along the minus strand of OZ240218.1, from coordinate 1,239,860 downwards.
CGCTTTTCCATATGCGCGACGCCTTCCGCTCCGGCGACGTCTGGCTCGCGCACTCCCGGCGCTATGGCGATGTAAAACGCGGCCCTGGCGCCGATCGAAGCAGCCCACGCAACGGCCCGTCTGGCGGTTCCTTTCGAACCCCGGGAGTGGTTGGCCCAATGCAAGGCGCGTCTGGTCGAGGGCCTGGATCGCCTCGCCGATGCCGCGCACCACGGCAGGATACCCGGCGGCGCCATCGAGAATGGCGAACTCAGGATCGGCCGGCCCGCCTCCGCAGTGCCGGAGGACGTCGCTGAGCTCGGGCTCGACCTCTATCGTCGCCGGCCCGCGGTGCGGATCACCGATATGCTGCTGGAGGTGGACGCCGCCACCGGTTTCACCGACGCTTTCACGCACCTGCGCACGGGCCCGCCATGCAAAGATAGGATCGGACTCCTGAACGTCCTCCTCGCCGAGGGGCTCAATCTGGGTCTCAGCAAGATGGCCGAGGCTTCCAACACCCATGACTTCTTCCAGCTCTCGCGCCTCTCGCGCTGGCATATCGAAAGCGAGCCGATGAACCGGGTCCTGGCCATGGTGATCGCGGCGCCGGCGCAACTGCCCATGGCCAGCTACTGAGGCCTGGGCCTTACCGCCTCCAGCGACGGGCAGTTCTTCCCGGCCGCACGCCAGGGCAAGCGATGAACCTCGTCAACGCCCGCTACGGCAGCGAACCGGGCCTCAAGGCCTATACCCATGTCTCGGACCGGTTCGGTCCTTTCGCAACGCAGACCATCCCGGCCACGGTCAACGAAGCGCCCTATATTCTCGACGGACTGCTGATGACCAGGGCCGGGCGGCGCATCCGCGAGCAATACGCCGACACCGGTGGTTTCACCGACCGTGTCTTCGCCGTCACATCCCGGCTCGGCTACCGGTTCATCCCGCGCATCCGGGACCTGCCGTCGAAACGGCGGCATGTCTTCGAGCCCAGACGCGTTCCGAAACCCCTGATCGGATTGACCGGCAACAAAATCCGGGAGGACGTGATCGTGCGGAACTGGCCGGATATCCTGCGGGTTGCGGCCACTCTGGCCAGCGGCGTCCTTCCGCCCAGCCAGCTGCTGCGAAAGTTCGCGGCCTATCCCCGCCAGCACGAGCTGGCCGTCACCCTCCGCGAAATCGGACGGGTCGAACGAACGCTCTTCACCGGCGAATACCGGTGGCCAAAGCGCCGATAGCGGACTCAGCGTACGATTCTGCCCCCTACCAGAGTCGACCCGAATGCCGTTGACCACCTCTCGTAAGTCCGTGGTTCTGGGAGGGCCTCTGGTGGTGTCCGGCGGCAACAGCGGAGCCAATTCCTCCCACTGGGCAGCGGTCAAATCACTGGGATAAGCTTTTCTATTCATCCACCCAGCAGAACCACCATCCCATTCTCACCCCAAGAACCCACCTGACGAGTTTGGCTCATTGTCACACACCCTCTAAAAGCCGCCATTGCTGGCGCACACCGGCAGGCCCAGTTCGTCAGCGTCGCTGTACCAACTGGCCTCTCCCAGCAGTCCGGCGGGCACGCAGCCGGTGAAGGCGTTGCCGCCTATCCGCACCCTTTGCAAGTTGGGCAACTCCCCCAGCGACGCCGGTATCTGGCCCGACAACCGGTTGTCTCTGAGCCACAGGTTGGTCAGGTTGCTTAGCTCGCCCAACTCGGCCGGCACCGCACCCGTCAGCCTGTTGTCATGCAGGTACAGGTGCTCCAGGTTGGACAGGTCTCCCAACTCACCAGGTATCGGTCCACTCAGGTCGTTGTCATTGAGGTCCAGCCACGTCAGTTCCGACAGCTCTCCAAGGCGGGCCGGTATGAGGTCGCTCAGGGCATTCCGGTCCAGTATCAGCAACCGGAGGGCGGACAGGTCGCCCAACTCGCTGGGTATCGGGCCGCTCAGGCTATTGCCGTAGAGGCTCAGCCATCTCAGGTTGGACAGGTTCCCCAGTTGGGCCGGTATCCGCCCGCTCAGGTCATTGTCATCCAGCCACAGATACCGGAGCCGGGGCAGGTTGCCCAACTCTATGGGTATCTGCCCGGTGAGCTCATTGTCATGGAGGAGCAAAGACTTCAGGCGCGACAGCCGGCCCAATTCAGCCGGTATTGCGCCGCTCAGACTGTTGCCGTAGAGCAGCATCCGTTCGAGGTTCCGCAGGTCTCCAAAGGAGGCAGGGATTGGCCCGCTCAAACCGCCGACGTCCCGGGCTTGTTGCCGTGGAGGTAAAGCCACCTGAGGCTGGAGAGACTGCCCAACTCGGCCGGTATTGCACCAGCCAGGTTGTTGCCGTAAAGCGACAGGAACGTCAGCGCCGTCAGATCACCCAGCTCGGCGGGTACCTCACCGGAGAGCTGATTGCGGTGCAGCGTCAGGTGGGTGAGGTTCGAAAGCTCTCCCAGGCGGGGTGGTATGGGGCCAGTCATTTCGTTGTGATGCAGATACAGGCCGGTCAGCCTCAACAGGCTTCCCAGGGCAGTTGGAATTGTCCCGCTCAAACCCTTGCGCACGAGGTACAACCGGGTAACACGCTCAGGTGTTCCTCCCAAGCTGACGCCGTCCCATTCGGTGATGGGGGTATCTTCCGACCAGTTCAGCACGGCGGCCCCTGCCAGCCGGTTGCGGGACCTCAACAGCGCTTCGCAGTCCGCCACCAAGCCCGGGTTGTCGGCGGCGTCCCCACCGCATCCCCCGTTGAGCAGTCAAAACTCACTGCGGTCACCGTGATGGCCACCTGGACCTCGGCGGTTGCCCCGGACGGGTCGGTGGCGACGACGGTAACCGAGTAGCTCGCTCGGCTCTCATGGTCCAATACGGTTGCGGTCGTCAGTTGGCTTGTGGATGGGTCGATGGTGAAGGAAGCCGTGTCATTCCCGCTCACGGTGTAGGTGAGCGTGTCCCCGTCAGGATCCGTGGCGGAGACGGGCTCGCCTACGTTAGATCCCAAAGCCGCGTCTTCCGGTATCTCCCGACTAATTTCCGTGATCTCATTGCCATCAGCATCATGGAACCCCGGCGGACGGTTAGCAGGACCGCCTCCGCCTCCGCCTCCGGAGACCGGGTTCGAAATCGGGGCCGGCCGTGCTGCGATGATAGTGATTGTGGTGGTGCCGATGGGGTTGCCACCGTGGCTGATCGAGACCTCGACCGTCTCCCCCAGGTCGTCCTCGGAATCGCGTGCCGCCTTGATCGTGACTCGCACGGAGCGCTCCCCCGCAGGCAGCATGAATTCGTAGGGGTCCAGCAGCTCTTTGCCGTCGGGGGCGCCCACGGTGAAGTCCTGTCCGGGGGTAGCAGTGCCGGCGATAGTAAGGGTTAAAGATTGGTCATCCGCGAAGGTGACACCCACGGTCTCGACAGCAACACTGGCTGATCGACCCTCCGGGAGTTCCGCAGAGCTTGAGGAGACGCGGAACGCCGGGACGTCATTGTCGTTGACGGTTCCGGTTGCTAAGTTCGCGCTACCGACGACGTAACTGGGCGGTGTGTTGCGGTCAGCAAGCACCATCGCTCGGACCTCGCTGGCATCCTCGATCACGGCATCGTCGAGGGTCGCTACCTGTAGGGATGCCGTGCTGCTGTTCGTCTCGAAAGTTACGTTGCTGGGAGGCCTGCCGAGCAAGGTCGAACCGGTTGCCGTCACCTGAACGAGTATCGTGAGCGGTTCCGTAAAGGGCGTATTGGTCGCGTTTGTACGTGAGAGCTCGAAACTGGCGTCCATGCCCTCCGTAACGGAAGCGGCGTCGAATATCGTTACCGATGGGGTATCGGGAAGGTCGCTGGGCGGCAACGGGGTGGTGCGCGTGCCCAGTGAGATGTCCGGACCATCAGGCTGCGTTATCGTGGCGCTCAAAGTCACCGTCTCGACCGCCGATTCGCTCTCATCGTCGTCCACCACGAAGAGCGTGAGTTGAACCGATGACGTCAGAGCCGGAAAGGTGATTGCGTAGGGCGCGGACACCGGACGGTTATTGGCATCAAGCAAGAAGAAGTCGTCCTCCGGGGTAGCGCTCCCGCCGAGCGTCAGGTTGATCTGTTGGTCATCCTCGAACACAACGCCGTTGTCAATTCCAAATGTAACCTGCGTTTCTCCGCCCTCCGGCACTTCGCTGCTCAATACATCAAACGTCGGTCTCGCGTGGTCGCTGTCGATGAGAGTGATTTCGGCGTTCGTGACGCTGCCTTCGGTCACGCCGCCGGGCAGGTCGCCGAAGTTGATGATAACTGCCTCCGGCCCTTCGACGCGGTTGTCAGCTAACGCTCTAAAACGAATTGTCTTTTGCTTACGCCCCCTGTCGAAGGTGACGGCCTCAGCGCCCGAGTAATCCTCCCCTGAGGTCGCTTGCGTCGAGCTTGCCGAGACCGGGATGGTAACGGTCCGCACGCTCCGGTGTGCGGAACTGAGTTCCACGGTAACATTCAGGTCGTGCCCTTCGCTCACGGAGTGCAACGATTGACGGAACGACACAGTGATCGGAGCCACGATCCCCAATGCCTGGGGCACTTCGGTGAGAGTGGCGCCGTCAGCGGTGCAAATGCCTTCGTCGGCGCAAGCCTTATTGGCGGCGAGGCTGAAAGTGATGGCGCCATCCCCATCCGGCGTCAGTGTGATCAGGTAGGCGTTGCTCGGCTCACCGGTAGCGATATGCGGGCTGACGCTGGCGACTGTAGCGCCGGTTACGTCCAGGGACGGTGAGTTCTCGTCAAAGTCGATGACAGGACGGTTGAAGGCGACGACCACTTTGGGCGAGTCAGTGGCGCCCATGTGGAAAACGGATGTTGAGGTACTGGCCGGGAACCTCGCCGATAGCGGTTCGACGCGAGGGGCCAGCGCCACGGGGCTGACCATGACAACCCGAGTATGGTGGGGCTGGTTGACTCCCCGATCGCCGATGATGTTCTGCAGGGTCATGCTGAGCTTTTCCGTGCCGGTTTTCGGATCCACCTGCATTGCCGTGTTGGGCATGGGCGCGCTGGGCATTGACCGTATTGGGTTGCTCCAGCTGATCATCCAGTCGCCGTTGTCCATGGGCTCGGCATGTCCGGCAAACCCGCCCACCGTTTTGGGAGGATCGGTTTCCGGCATGAGAAACTCGCTCAGAAAGACCAGCTCACCATTGGTCTCGTCGATGGCATACTCCACCGCCCGGACCCTATCATCACATTCGATCACACCCTTCGCGTCATCCGGAATTCCTGGCGGCACTCCGCAATGGGTGGCGTTGTCATATACGAGCAAATTTCCATCTACGTTCATGTGTCCGCCGTGCTGGCCGCTGAAACCGCCCCTCGGATCGTTGATGAAATCAAGGGGCGCCGGACCAAGATTCGCCTTCAGGGTCTCGCCGGCCTCCCACTGTTCGCGACTGAGAATGGACGGACCCGCTCGCCATACGACTTTGCCGGTGTCGCTGTCGATGCGCAGAATCTTCGAGCATTTCCGGAAACCTGCGATGATGTCCCCGTCGATCAGGCCCAGCGAGTTGAGGTGCGCGTATCGGAAATCGAATACGCTTCCCGGGATGCAGTCCTCGATGGCCATGTGGTCCCAGGAACTCCAGTTGAACTTGACCGCGCCGCCCGCCGTGCGCACCTGTATTGCGCCGTCTTCAACGTTTTCCTGCGTTCCCAGCGGTACCTCATTGACGTTGCCGATTCCGGGGAACGCCGTCTGGATAAAGCTCAGGTCGCGGCTGTGCAAGCTGTGAGCCATCAGCACGTAGTCCCCGTTGGGAAGGATGATCTGATCGTGCCCGTCTGTGGTATTGAACGGGCTGAGGACGTGGATATCTTCATCCTCAACTTTGAAGTACTTGTCGAGCACCACCATTTCTACGCCGTGATCGCGGTAGCTGGCGCCATACTTCGTGTAAGCGTAGCGGGCGCGGGGGTGCGTTTCGTCGGGAAACACCCGGAAGTACTCGTAGACATTGTCATACACCAACTTACGCAGGCGGGGAACGCCATTGTTGTCCATTATGACCAGGGAGCTGCGCCACCCCTCGGCGGGCCGCCACTTGGCCCGGAACATCATCAGATCGTCCGTGGCGCCGTCTTCCTTCTCGGTGGTCAACTTGGGGAACTGCTGGCGGTCGATGCATTGTACGGTATAGGTGGTGCTTGCGCCGTCGGCGCCGGTCAGCGTCATCCGGATGTCGCTCTCGCCTCCCAGGCCGGCCACGGTGAATGCCTGACCCGTTGGCCGCTGCACTCCATTGACCGACAGGCGTGTGCTGGTATCTTCGGTCTGGAGCGTCAGTGTGACGGTTTCCGTGCAGCGCGCCGCGTAGTGCAGGACGTCCCGGTCGAAGTCTGGGTAAAAAGCGCGGTCGTCGTTGGTAACGCCAGTCAGTCCGGTGAAGGACAGGCTGCTCAGCTGGTGGGCGATGACCACGTGCGGCGCCATGGCCACGGCCGTCTTGTCGGAGCCGAAGTCGTCGGTGTAGGTGGCGCTCGCTCGCAGGTACCGGTCGCCGTCGGCAGCTGCCGGCGTGTAGCTCGCCGATGTGGCGCCGTCGATCTTCAACCAGCCCTCCCTGCCGTCGTTGCGTTCCCACTTCCAGCTCGTGGCGCCCTCCGTGACGCCGTCCGCGTCGGTAAGCACAGCCGTCAGCGCCATGTCCACACGGGGCTGCGGCGACGACAACGACAGGATACCGGGGTCGTCCCCATCGGTAACGGTGACCGCAACGTCCAGTGACGAAGTGGACTTCGTACCGACGCGGGCGAGAAGCGTGATCGAGTAAACGTTGTCAGCGTTGGCGTCGTCGGGATCCTCGAAGTCCGGGGGCTCGGCGAAGATCTTCGGGTCCACCGGGTCAATGTCAAAGCGAAGCGCGCCAGCGGGGCTGTCGATGCTGAAGTCGTCGCCGTCCGTCCCGCTAAGGACCCATTCGACGCCCTCGCGGTCTTCTTCAGATGAGGCGGTGAAAGTGGCGATGCGCGTCGCGGAATTCTCAGTGAACGAGACGGAAGTCTCTCCCGTGATGGTTGTCAACAGCTCGATCACGTTCTCGACGGTCACGACAAGGTCCGCAGCGACCATGCTCTCCCCGTCGCTAACCTGCACAGTGACCTCATAGACTCCGTCCGCATCGGCGTCCTCTGGGTTTTCGTAGTCCTTGGCGGCGGAGAAAGTCAGGCTGCCAGAGGTCGACAGCGCGAATTTGCCCTCATCGGCGCCCCCGGTCTTGCTCCAAGTCAAATCTGCGGCGTCAGTATCCGAGTCATCGGCGGTTAGCTGCCCTACGTCGGTTTGACCTTCATCTACCGCAAAGGGCCCGGGGCTGGTGATCGATGGTGGAACGGACCCTTGGGCGAACGCTCCAGGCGTACAGCAGAGCGCGCAAACAAATAGTACCAAGATGCCCAGTAGGATCGTTTGAAACCACCTGCCCGCTTTAGAGTCTGTGGATTCGGATTTAGTGATCATGACCCATTTCAGGCTTCGTATGCGAATGCAAGTTTGACCGAGTACTAGCGCCAAACGTTAACAGAGATCCTGCCCTCTATGACCCACCGGTGTCAGTTCGACGGTCACCGAAAAACATCGTGAACGGTCAGTTCATGAGGCACGCCCCCATGGTAAATGTGCTCCCAAGCGAGATCCCATCCAAAAATTGCTTGAGCATGAGCAATTGGACGTTCGAGCTCTCCATGACCAGCTTTGTGCCCTCCTGGCGACCCGTACTTGATTGCCATCTCGATCAGCCACCGTATGGGTTCCGTAAACAAGGACACCCTTTCCCAAGTAGCGTCGATATTCTTCGCGAACATACCGATGTTGCCGGAGGTCAGACCGTATGCTTGATAACCGTTGGTGCTAGTTTGAGATGATATTGAAAACGCCACAGGGTTCCTTATGCTGTATGTTGATACGCTCGACAGCGGAGGAACCCCGTGAACATCACCGATTTTATCACCGAACTCTATTGCCGGATCGACGATGCCCTGCCCGAACTTCCCCATCATCCCCAAGCGGTCCGCTCCCTGGGCGAGGTGATCACCATCGGAGCGCGCTACGCCATCAAGGGCGTCAGCCGCCGCGCCTTTTACGACTGGCTCCGGCACAACTATGGAGACCTCTTTCCCCAGCTGCCCGAGCGCACCCGCCGCTTCCGCCGCCTGGAAGCCAAAGCCTGCTGGACCGGCTGTTTCCTGGCTCCGCCCACCATCCTGGGCGTGGCCGACAGCTATGGCATCGCACTGGGCCATCCGGTAAGGGCGGGGCGTCAGCTCCATCAGGTGGGCCGGCGCGGCAAGTCCAATCATCGCTGGATCGTGGGCGGCAAACTCTGCGTCGTGCTCAACAAATTGGGGCTGATTGTGGATTGGGACTGCGCCACTGCCAACGTCCATGACCAGCGGTTCTTACCCCTGTTGGCCTGCTACGACGGCCAGATGATCATCCTGACCGACACCGGCTTGCACCGCGCCAAAGGCGACCCAGACAACGTGAAACGGTGTCGTCGCGGCCAATGGAACGTGCGGATGATCGTGGCAACCACCTTCTCCATGATGACCACGGTGTGGGGCAGCAAGGAGATGCGTCATAACACCTGGCGAGGATTTGAGGCGCATCTGAGTTACCTGATGGCCGCCTTCAACATACTGGTGCAGTGGGATGGACTGGAACCGGACGAAAACGGACGCATCCATCGCTCCATTGCCCAATTCGTCCTCTGATATTAACTAGTACCGTTGCCAGGTAGATTTGTAAGAATATAAGAAAGCAGCCATACTACTTGGGCATGATCTTTGTGTGAGGAAGTGCCCAGCCATGGCTGCCATCAAGTATAAAGTAGAGCTGACCGAGGCCGAACGCTCCCGTCTCAATGAGGTGTCCCAGCGCGGCAAGGCGTCAGTGCGCACCGTGAAGCGTGCGCTGTCGCTGCTCAAGGCTGACCAGGGGCTTCGGGACCGTGAGATAGCCGATGTGCTGTTGGTCAACGCGGCCACGGTCGCCAGAGCGCGGAAGCGGTACGTGGAGGAAGGACTTGAGGCCGCCAGCAATGACCGACCGCGGCCGGGCCAGGAGCGCAAGCTGGACGGCAAGCAGGAAGCGCACCTGATCGCCATTGCGTGCAGCGCCGCGCCCGCAGGGCACACGCACTGGACACTCCAGTTGTTGGCCGACCAGGTGGTGGAGTTGGAGTTTGCCGATAGCATCTCCCTGGAGACGGTGCGCCAGATGCTCAAAAAAACGAACTCAAGCCGTGGCAGAAGCAGGAGTGGTGTATCCCCAAGGTGAGCGGGGAGTTCGTGGCGCGGCTGGAGGACGTGCTGGACCTGTACCAACAGGCGTACCATCCGGAGCGTCCGGTAGTGTGTTTCGACGAGACCTCCCGGCAATTGACTGGAGCGGTGCGTCCGCCCCTGGAGGCTGCCCCGGGACGGGTGGCACGCTATGACACCGAGTACCAGCGTAACGGGACCCGGAACCTGTTCATGATCTGTGAGCCGAGGGGTGGCTGGAGACATGTGGCGGTGACCGAGCGCCGCACTGCCGTAGACTTCGCGCACCAGATGCGGTGGCTGGTGGACGAGGTATATCCTGATGCCGAGGTGGTCAGGCTGGTACTGGACAACCTCAACACCCACCAGCTCGGCGCGCTCTACGAAGCATTTGAGCCATCCGAAGCTCGGCGCATCGCCCAACGCCTCGAGTTTCATTACACTCCCACGCACGGCAGCTGGCTGAACATGGCTGAGATCGAGTTGAGCGTCTTCAGCAGGGGATGTCTGAACCGCCGTATCAGCGATGAGGCGGAGCTGCGGCGAGAGGTTGCGGCGCTCGAACGCGAGCGCAACGCAGCAAGATTAGCCATAGACTGGCGGTTTACCACCAAAGATGCTCGCCGTAAGCTCCAACATATCTATCCGACAAGATCAGATTGAAACGGTACTAGTCCACGGTCATCTGATCTGCCCACAGGCTGTTCAGGACCTTGAGTCTCGCTTGTTCTTTCTGGTTCAACGTCACATTCTCCATAAGGGGACTGTGACATTTATGCTGACCAGTTAGCGAGGACCTTTATGCTGACCATTGACAGCCCGCGCGGTACATTTTCTCTCCGCCCTTTACACCCGGTTGCTGCGCAAGGGTAAAGGCAAGGAGGCCAGGCTGGTGTTCTGGCCCACGCCCTGATGGAAAACCGGCATGGAATGCTGGTGGACTTTCAGACCACCCGAGCGACGGGTACGGCGGAGCGGGATATTGTGCCAGAACTGTTGGAGTAAGCCCGGGGACGGGGCTTTCATCCCAGAACGCTGGGCGGAGACAAAGGCTACGACACCCGGGGACTGCGTGGCGGACCTGCCGGCGGCGCGGGGTAACGCCGCACGTCGCGCAGCACAACAAGGGGCGGTCCAGCGCCATTGATGGCCGGACCACCCGGCATACTGGGTACGCGGTCAGCCAGCGGATTCGGAAACGGGTTGAGGAGATCTTTGGCTGGATGAAGACCCTGGGAGGATTCCGGCGGACCCGTTACCAGGGATTGGACCGGACTGGTCTGGCGGGGAACTTGGTGGCCACGGCCTGCAACCTGGTTCGGATGGCCAAGCTGCGGGGGCAGGCGGCGGCAACTCCGGAAGCCCGGATGGCATGACCTGACAATGGGCTAGCTGGGTCTAGCTATGCCCGGTGCCCCCGAGAGGGCCGGTCCGCGAAGCCGAGGGAGCTGAAAGTCCCGTGTGAACGGCACAATTTCCTCCAACAGGACCCGGGCATCAACGACTTGACGCGTCGATTCCGGACGTGAACACCTTTGTTCAGCAGCCTGTTAGTATTATAACGACGGTTGGCATGGTAGGATGGTGGGGTACTGGGGAAGACTTGAGCAGGTGAGGCAGGGAAATGGATGCGGCGGCTTTCGAGCAGGTGGACGGGGCCTTTCAGGATTTTCACGCTTACTTCGCTCCGCTGTTTGGTCGCCGGGAGGCGCGGGATCACAGTCGTCATTATCTGCAGGCCCTGCTGGTGCAGTCCGGGGAGCGGCGCAACGCCGAGAATCTGTCGGAGACGGTTCCGGCATCGGCCCGAGCGCTGCAGCGGTTTCTCGCTGCATCCCCTTGGGATGATGACGTGGTCATAGGACGCCTGCAAGAGTACCTGGGACCCCGGCTGGGGCACCCGGAGGCGGTGTGGGTGCTGGACGGCAGCGACTTCCCCAAGCAGGGCCGGAAGTCCGTGGGAGTGGCCCGGCAGTACTGCGGGAGCCTGGGCAAGGTGGCCAACTGCCAGGCTGGAATGTTCCTGGCCTACGTCAGCCTGCCGGGACGGGCCCTGGTGGACAAACGGCTTTATCTGCCGGAGAGCTGGACCTCGGACACCGACCGCTGTGCGGCGGCGGGGGTACCGGAAGAGCGTCGGAACTACCGGTCGAAAACCAAGTTGGCGTTGGAGATGTTGGCGCGGGCCTTGGAGCGGGGGCAGCTGAAAGCCGGCTGGGTTGCCGGGGACGACGCCTTCGGGAGGTCGCCGTCCTTCCGCGAGGGACTGGCGGCTCTGGGGATGCGCTACGTGCTGGACGTTCCCGGCGGCGCCACGGTCTGGCCGCTGGAGCCAGCCTGGACCAGTCCGGAGTATCAGGGGATCGGGCGTCCCCGCAAACCCAGGCTCAAGGGCGGGCAGCGGCGCACCATGGTGGAGCGCAGTGACGAATTGCCGGAGGAGGCCTGGCGGGAGATTACGGTGGCAGAGGGAAGTCAGGGTCCCCGCAGCTACCAGTTCAGCGCCCAGCGGGTGCGGTCGACCAGTAAGCGAAAGCCTGGCGAAATCCACTGGGCCGTCTACCGCCGGAACCGGGACGGCAGCGAGCCCCGCTACTACCTCTCCAACGCCCCGGAGGACACTTCCCTGGAGACCCTGGCCTACGTGGGAGGGTCGCGGTGGCGCATTGAAACCGAGTTCGAGACGGAAAAAAGCGACGTCGGGCTGGATGAGTACGAGACCCGCACCTGGGCCGGCTGGCATCATCACGTGGCCCTGTGCCTGCTGGGCGGAGCGTTTCTGTTGAGCCTGCAACAGGCTTGGGGGGAAAAAGATGCCGCGGATCACCCGGCCGCAGGTTTACCGGGTGGTGCGAGAGATGCTGCCCCGGGAACGGTTCGGGCCGGATGAGTTGATGCGGTGGCTGGAGCAGACCCAAGAATACAACGAACGGGCCAGACGCTCCCATGCCAAGCGGCGCGCCACCCTTCGCGCGTCCCCAAACATCCCTCCTTGAACCGTCGTTGTAATACTTAGAACCACCCTAGGCGAACGCCGCCGCCCAGCGACCAATGGTATGGGCTTCCCTCCCCAACGCCTCGGCCACCGCCGCTGCCGTCCAGCCCGACGCCAGCAGCTATAGTGCGTGCCACCGTTCTCGCTCTCGGGGTGTCGGCGCTCGGTAAGTCCGCCGTCGTACCTCAGCCTCATCCAATTGCCACCGCTCCAGCAGCGCCACCATCTCCTTCATGCCCAACAGCAACCCCCCCGGATCTCATGACTAACCAACTCAACTGCCCTTATTCTATCCAACGCTGATGCGGGTTTCACCTTGGCATCGGTTTAGGTGTGGGTACAGTCAGCCACGGCGTTCCAGATAAATGGGCATCCCTCCTTTGGGGCGGAGAGAGATCAATGGCAGCATTTCGGACTTATGGCGCAAGTCAGGAATAACCCGCCAATGCTGACCCAAGGTGGCCAGTATCAGCTTGGCTTCCATCATCGCGAAACCCTCGCCGATGCACTGGCGTGGTCCGCCGCCAAATGGATAGTAGGCATAGCGCGGCAGACTGTTCCGGAATTCATCCGTCCAACGATCTGGGTGAAACTCCAAGGGATCCTGGAACCAACGAGGGTCCCTTTGTACGACCAATTGAGGCGCCGCGAGCAATGCCCCGGGCGGTATCTCGTAGCCTCCCAACACGAAAGGTTGGAACGCCATCCTGGACCAGAACCAAATGGGTGGATAGAGGCGCAGAGATTCGGTCAAGACGCGATCTGCAAACTTCAGGTTCGGAAGGTCGGATAGAGTTGGCTGCCGACCGCCGATCACTTCGTCCAATTCCGCGTGGAAACGAGATTGTATGTGTTGGTTCATTGCCAGCAGATACCAGGTCCAAGTGAGGCAGACCGCAGTTGTTTCATGGCCAGCCGCGAACATGGTGATGGTCTGATCGCGAACCTGTTGATCGGTCAGCGGCTTGCCGTTTCCATCGTCGTCTTCCAATTGGGCTTCGAGCAACAAAGACAACAGGTCGTCGTTGCTTTCCGAAGTATCTCGCCGCTGGTTGATTAGACCAAAGATGATCTCATCCAGGCTCGCACGGGCCCGCCTGAAGCGCACGGTGTATGGCATTGGCAGCCGGTGCAACAGCCGGCGAAGCCTTGGCGGCTGGTTGACCCGGGCTACCAGGTAATTGTTAATGAGTTCAAAAGCCTCGCCGATGCGCCTGACGTCGTCGGGGAGCTCCAGGCCAAACAGGGTTTTGACCACGATGCGCAAAGTGAGCCCGCCCATCTCTTGCGCCATGTCCACCCGTTGCCCATCGTTCCAAGATCGTTGATGGTGGGCCGCATATTCCTGCATAACCGCACCGTAGCCGTCAATTCGCCCGCGATGGAACTGGGGCTGCATCAGTCGCCGCTGCTGCAAATGGTCTTCGGGACCGGCGGTCACCAGCCCGTCGCCCATGGCGTATTTGAGCACGTCGGCGTTTGGGCCACGTCCCACCCGTTGGTGATAAGTGACGACGATGTCGCGGATCAGGTCCGGGTGGTTGACCAGCAGCAACAGCGCCGGCTTCACCGACATGGTCACCAAGTCGCCGTAGGTGGCGGCCTCCTGCATGAAACCGATAGGGTCCCGCAGGTACCGGAGCGACTGGCCGATAATCGGAAGTTCGGCGGGACCTGGCGGCAGTTCCCGACGGTCGACGACAGGCCGAGGCGGATAGCGGGTGGTTGGCGTTGCCATCAGCAGGTAACACTCGGCGGGCGCCGCCCGGAATTCAGGGGGCGCCCGCCGGATTAAGCATTGAGTTAACCGTCCAGCGGGACGGTGGCGGTGAGACGCGGACCATTTCCGACAGCGCGGGTCGTGTGGCCCTGGCCCGTAAGGTCTTCGGCCAGCATGGCCTGTCCGGGGCCGAAGCGATGCACTGAGCCATCGCCCAAACCTATTTCGACCTCGCCTTCCAACGTGATGACAAACTGGCGGCGGGGAGCGCAATGCCAGTCACTGAAGTATCCCGACTCCACCCTACGGAAAGCGATGCCGGTGGTTGACTGCGACGCTGCCAGTTCAGGATGAGACTCCAACTCCAATTCTTCGATGTGGGATTGTCCGTCGTCCCCGGTGTACAGTCTGGCGATGGGCATGGGGTTCCCTCCTTCCGTGAATAAGTAATCACTTTCTTAAGAATTCATCCAATACATCCCACTGTGACTGCAATCCTGAACCGCCCGCATCAACGCATCGCGACGACCCGAGCGTTGTCAACCTGTGGGAGAGCTTTGATTTCGGCCAGGGCGTCGGCTGGGATCGGGTCGTCTACCCCGAGCACCATCATGGCCTGTCCTCGTGGTGCAATCCTGCCCACTTCCATGAAACTGATGTTGATGTTGTGCCGGCCGGATACGGTTCCGACCGCGCCTACTACGCCGGGTTGGTCCTGGTTGTCGACGAACATCAGATATGGTGTGGACGGGGCAACGTCCATCCAGTAGTCGTTGACCCGCACCAGGTGCGGTTCGTCGCGCAGAGAAGTCCCGGCGATGGTGACGGCGTCTCCAGTGGTATGCAACGTGGCGGTGATGAGACTGGCGTACTCCCGACTGTCCGACGAGGTCTGCTCGGTGATCTGCAACCCCCGTTGCTGAGCCAACACCGGAGCGTTGATCATGTTGACTGCCTCTCCACTGACCGGCCCGAGCAGCCCCGCCAAGGCGGCGGCTTTGAGGATGGCGGTGTTGTGGCCGGCGATTTCACCCTGATAACGCAGCGTTACGCCCGTGAACTGACTGTTGGCGCTCATCTGAGACGCAAGGGTGGTGAGGAGACGGCCAACCATGGACGCCACCGGCACGTAAGGGGCCAGGATCGCATGAATTTCAGGAGGCACGAAGGGAGCGTTGACGGTGTTGCGAGCCGGTTGACCATCCAGCACGGCCAGCACCTGTTCGGCGGCTTCGATTGCCACTTCTCGTTGGGCTTCTTCGGTGGACGCTCCCAGGTGCGGCGTCGCCAGCAGCCTCGGGTGGCGCAGCAAAGGCAGGTCTCCCGGCGGTTCATTCGTGAACACGTCCAGGGCTGCGCCCGCCAGGTGCTCGTTCTCCAAGGCTTCCAGCAGCGCTGCTTCGTCCACCAATTCGCCCCGAGCCACGTTGATTAGTCTGGCGCCGGGCTTCATTTTGGCCAACTGGGGCGAAGAGATCAGATTGGTCGTGCCGGGGGTCAGTGGCGTGTGCAGCGTGATGAAATCGGCTTGGGGCAACAGCTCATCTAATGACATAACCGTAACGCCGAGCCGAGATGCGATATCGGGCGCGACGAATGGGTCGTATGCCACCAGCCGCATCCCGAAGCTGGAGGCGCGCCGGGCAACCTCAGAGCCGACCCGGCCCAATCCGACGATGCCAAGCGTCTTGTTCCGAACCTCGATGCCCATGAACGCCGAGCGCTGCCACAGACCTTCTTTCATTGAGGCGTATGCCTGGGGCACGTTTCGCGCCAATGCCAACATGAGCGCCATAGTGTGTTCGGCCGCCGCCACGGTATTTCCGAGGGGAGCATTGACCACCGCAATGCCGGCGCGAGTGGCGGCGTCAAGGTCGATGTTGTCCACACCTATACCGGCTCGGGCAACGACTTTGAGATTCTCGCCAGCGGCGATGACCGGTTCGGTAACTTTGGTTTCGCTGCGGACCACGAGAGCATCGTACTCGCCGATGGCGGCGATGAGTTCATCAGGAGAAAGGCCACGCTTGACGTCGACGGGGACGCGCTTTTTCAGCAGGTCGATGCCCTCGGCAGCGACGTTGTCGGTGATCAGTACTTTGGACATAAGGAAAGGGTTACCTCTTATATGACAGTATCCTACTGCCAATGGTAGCATAACGATGGTAGCACAAAGGCTTCCCGCCGTCATTCGTCGCCCTTGCTCCGCTGCGCCCACCGATTGAGGTTTAGCACCATGACGACGCATATTGCGCCCACCGTAGCCTCTTACCGCAAACTTACGCCCATCCTCCTG
The DNA here is from genome assembly GCA_965197635.1 of Dehalococcoidia bacterium. Taxonomy (GTDB): domain Bacteria; phylum Chloroflexota; class Dehalococcoidia; order Lucifugimonadales; family UBA3495; genus Bin87. The sequence goes on along the minus strand of OZ240218.1, from coordinate 1,223,592 downwards.
CCTGACGATTACGTCTGCCCCGACCCGGAGAAGGAAGGCGATATGCTGGAATCCGCCACCAGAGACAAAAGCGGCTTTTTCGTGCGGCGGCATTTCAGCAGCCGTTCCGACGTGCTGGTGGACTCCGGAGGCTTCGTTTTCTACAACCAGTACAGCATGGACTATCGCTTCAGACCCGACCTGTACGTAGCTTTCGGTGTAGATGAATCCGCAATCCGCCGGCGCAATGGGTACGTGATTTGGGAAGCCGGCAAGCCGCCGGATTTCGCTCTGGAAGTCGCCTCGGAAACCACCAACCAGCGCGACACCGGCGAAAAACCTGGGCTGTACGCCAGCGTGGGTATCACCGAATACTGGCGCGTGGACCCCACCGGCGGCGATCTCTACGGCTATCCCCTGGCCGGCGACGTGCTGGTTGACGGCATCTATCATCCCATTGACCTGGAAACGGAAGCGGATGGCACGATATGGGGCTACAGCGCCGTGCTGGATTTGTGCCTGTGCTGGAACCCGTCCTGGGATTGGGACGTTGACGACGAATCCAAACTGCGCCTTTACGACCGCAAGACGGCCCGTTACCTTTGCGACATATCCCTGGTTGAATCTGAGCGGGATGAAGCGGTGACGGAGCGTGACGAGGCCGTGGCAGAACTCGCGGCAGCGCAGGAACGGATCCGGCAGCTGGAGGCGGAGTTGGGCCGCTGATCACCGCTGCAAACTTGGGAGGATTTACCAATGATTAAAAACTTTTCCGTGCTCTATGCCGGCCACGTGTTGGAAGGCGATGGCGTCGGTTTCGAAGGCATTCCCGCCAACGACCGTTGGTACGACAACGACCGCCTCTCCATGGCGATGGATATCGCCCGCCAGGCCGCAGTCTTCCTGGACGACCTGGGTTTCGACGTCCTGTGGATGGCAGAGCACCACTTCCAGCGAGAAGGCTACGAGTGCATCCCCAACCTGCTGATCATGAGCCAGTACCTGGCCCAGCACACCAAGCGCATCAAGTTTGGCTGCGGGTTCAACATCCTGCCAATGTGGCACCCCATTCGCCTGGCCGAAGACTTCGCGATGGTGGACATCCTCACCGAAGGGCGGGTTGTGTTCGGCATCGGCCGGGGTTATCACACCCGTGAGGTGGAGTCGTTCGGCGCGCCAATGATTGACGGCGACGCCAACCGGGAGCTGTTTGAGGAACAGTTCGAAATCGTGATGAAAGCCTTCAACAGCGACGCTTTCTCACATCAAGGCAAGCATTACACCATCCCGCCGGACATTCCCTATCGCGGCTACGATCTCAAAGAGGTAACTCTGGTGCCCCGTCCCATGACCAGGCCGGTGGATGTGTGGCAACCCATTGTCAGCGCTTCCGACCGGGCGTTGGACTTCATGGCGAAATGGGGCATCAAGGGCGTAATCCTCGGCACGGGCCAGCAGTACGTGGATGAGTGGGTGCACCGCTACCAGACCGCCAACCAGCGGGCCGGGCGTGACCTGGCGCTGGGGGAGGGTCTGTGCATCGGCCTGTGGGCAATGGTGGACGACACCACCGCCGGCGCCCGCCGCCAACTGGAGCCGCTGTTCGAGGAACACGTCAAGTTCGCCGCCCCGCTGGGTATGCTGCGCTACAGCGACCAACAAATCGCCGCTACCGGCCCCGGCGGAGTAGCCCGCCACATCGCGGCCGGCACCGACTTCCAGGACGTAATCGACAACCGCGCCTGGTTCGCCGGCAGCCCGGAGGACACGGTGGCCTATTTGGAAGAACTGCAGGACAAGTACCCGGGGCTGGAACAGATCATGATCGCTTTCCCGATGGGGGCGACGACCACGCAATTCAAGGAGCAGATGGGGCGGTTCGCGGCAGAAGTGATGCCGCATTTCAAGGAGAATCCCGCAAAAGCGGAGGCATGAGATGACCGCCAAGCCGGCCTACGCGCCGCCGGGCAGTGTAGGCATCCCCGACCTTGACCCTTTCTTCGCCTCGGACGCGCCACCCCTGCCGGACGCCGAACCGCCGCCTGACCTCATGCTGCAAAATCCCGACATCCACTACGCGCTGCAAATCTTGGACGATGTGGTGGTGGGCGACCGGACGGACGTGTTCATTGACACCAACAGCATCATCTATTACGACCCGGCCGACCGCAACCGCCGCGTCCAGCCCGATGTCTATATCGCCTTTGACGTGGATGCCGCCACTATCCGGCAGCGCAACGGCTACGTAATCTGGGAAGTGGGCAAGCCGCCGGATTTCGTGCTGGAAGTAGCGTCGGAATCCACTGCGGACAACGACACGGGCTACAAGCGCGACCTGTACGCTCGGCTGGGCGTTCGGGAATACTGGCGGTTTGACCGCACCGGCGGGGATCTGTATGGAGCGGGTCTGGCTGGGGAGTACCTGGAAAGTGGCGTTTATCGTCCTGTGCCCATCCATACCGATGCCGAAGGAGCGGAATGGGGATATAGCCCGATGCTTCGCCTCAACCTGCGGGGGCAGGCTGGCCGGTTGGAACTGCAAGACCCGGACACGGGAGAGATTCTGTTGAACCGGCGGGGTGTACGCCTGGCCTTCGAATCCTCTCAGGCAGCCCTTCGGGAGCGGGATGAGAGGATACGGCAACTTGAAGAACAGTTGTGGGAACGGGGACTGTCGCCGGAATAGGCATAGCTCGCGGCTTGCCGAAGGAGATTGATGGGCATGGCTGTGCCATTGAAAGCAGGATGTGGTGAATGGGGTTGCTTCGCTGCCACCACACAATTGCTGACCGGGTTTCACTGCCCTAACTGGGTTGGAACAGGAGAATATCAATGACCACACCGAACAATCAGGAATCCCATCAATCTGGACCAGTCGAATACGACGGTGTGATTTATCCGTCCGCCGATTTCTTCCCATCAGATGATGTGGAGCTCAATTGGCTGCTTGCCGAGAACATTCGCATGATAGTAAGGCGAGTACTGGACCAGGAGCGGGCCGGTAGGCTGCTGGTGGAACTGGAGCATCTGTTTGATAAACACGGCATTTACAAGCCGGCCAGCTGGCCCAACTAAATCGCCCCGCAACGACAGGCAAAGGGTCGGCTTGCGGTGTATTATGGCGGCCAAGCAAGGTGAACCCACCCCGGCTGACCCACCAAGGAGGCCATCCGTATGTTCCTAATGCGTTTTACCGAACGGGCTTACGTGAATTACACCGAGGAGGACGTCCGCAACTCGCCCAACGAAGCCGTGCGGCTCACGTTCTCTAACTCCAACTTCAACCCGCAGGAAGGCCATTACCTCTACAACATGTACCTGGACGAGTATGAGTACTCGGAGGAAGTGGGCTTCGACGGCCTGATGCTCAACGAGCATCACAATACGCCCACCTGCCTGGGCGCGACGATGAACCTGGAAGCCGCCATCCTGGCGCGCAACACCAAGAACACCAAGATTGTTCTGCTGGGCAATCCCCTTCCCATCTTTGACAACCCCATTCGTCTTGCCGAGGAACTGGCGGAAATCGACATGATATCCGGCGGCCGGTTGGTGTCCGGTTTCGTGCGCGGCACCGGCGTCGAGAGCCTCGCCACCAACACCAACCCCCTGTTCAACCGGGAACGGTTCGAGGAAGCCCACGATCTGGTGGTCAAGACCTGGACCACGCCCGGCCCCTTCCGCTGGGAGGGCAACCACTACCACTTCCGCGTGGTCAACCCCTTCCAGGTGCCCATGCAGAAGCCCCATCCGCCGATCTGGATCCCCGGCACCGGGAGCCCCGAGACCCTGGTGTGGTGCGCCGAGCGCAACTACCCGTACATCTTCCTGGAAACCGATCCCCAGGGCACCCAGGACATGAAGTCCATCTACGCCGAAACGGCTCGCGAGCACGGGTACGAACCCGGCCCGGAGAACTTCGGCTACCTGGTCCGCATCCACGTCCAGGATACCGACGAAAAAGCCTACGACGTGGGCAAGGGTTACATGGTCGGGAACATCGGCGTGGGCCGCATCCCGTTGCCGCGAGACTACGCTTCGCCCGTCGGCTACGGCAGCCGTAGCGACGACCCCCGGTTCCTGCGCCTGCGCGAGCAGATCCGCAGCGACCCGTTCCGGGTTGGCGGTCTCGACGCCGCGCACTATGACGAGATTCTGGACTCCAAGCGCTGGATTATCGGCAGCCCCGATACCGTTGTCAGCCAGTTGCGCGAGGTGCTCAGCTACATGCGCCCCGGCATCCTGGCGGTGTGGACCAACGACGGCTCCATCAGCCACGAGGACACCATGCGCTGCCTCGAGCTGATGGGCCAGGAAGTCCTGCCGGCTCTCCGCGAAATCGGCGAAGAGCTTGAATTGACCGACCCTTTCCAAAAGGAAGGCGTGATGCCCGGATTGACCGCGGTATAACCAACTCCTGACTACCATTGATCCACGAGGAGCAAATCCCCCATGGCAAACTTTACCGAGGAAACCATCTCCGTCGCGGGTGGCAACCTGCAAGTGTACAAGGGCGGTTCCGGCGACCCGCTGCTGGTGCTGCACGGCGCCGGCGGCAACGCCGGACCCCGCCGGTACGCTCACGCCTTGGCCGAGAAATTCACCGTTTATCTGCCCTCTCATCCCGGCTACGGCAAGAGCGACCGGCCGGGGTGGGTGGAATCCATGCAGGACCTCGCCTGTTTTTACACCTGGTACCAGGAGCAGGAAGGGTTGGAGAACGTGCGCGCCATCGGTTTCTCCATGGGCGGCTGGCTGGCGGCGGAGATGCTGTCAATGACTGGGCACGCTTTCAGCAAGGTGATGCTGGTGGGCGCCGCCGGCATCAAACCCAACGCAGGAGAAATCACGGACATATTCATCATCAACCCGGGGCAAATCCGAGACCTGGTCTATCACGACCCCAGCCAAGTGCCCGAATGGGACGAACTTTTCGGCGCCGATCCCACGCCCGAGCAGGTGCAGCAGGCCGAAGGCGACCGGGAAATGGCCATCCGCCTCACCTGGCGACCCTACATGCACAACCCGAGGCTGCCGGCCAAACTGGCCCGGGTCAGCGTCCCGACCCACATCGTCTGGGGCGAGAACGACAACCTGGTGCCCGTGGAGTGCGCCGACCTCTACCAGCAGGCCATCTCCGGCTCGCAGCTCACGGTCATCACCAACTGCGGCCACTCCCCGCAGATTGAAAAGCCCGACGACTTCGCGCAGACGGCGCTGGCCTTTTTGTAGGCCGGCGGCGCTCGGAAACCCGCAGTATCTGGAGTTGTTATGACCACCCTGCCCGTCGGCGAAAAACTTTTAACGGCAGACGAATTCCTTCGTCTATGTGAAAAGCGGGTGATCAAAGGTGAATTAGTCAAGGGAGTGATCCACGAAACCGTGTCTGCTGGCGGAGAACACAGCGAGGTAGCAGCGGCGATCGCCCTGGCATTTGGGAACCACGTGCGTCCCGGTCGGTTGGGACGGATTTCCACGTCCGATGGCGGGGTCCAGCTGGAACGTGACCCCGACACCGTAAGGGAGCCGGATGTAGCGTACTTCTCCGCCGAAACCCTGCCGCTGGACGTCAAAGTTCGAGGATACTATGAAGTCGTCCCGGACCTCGTTGTAGAAATCGTTTCACCCAACGACTCCCCGGCGTATATCGCCGAGCGAGTGGCGATGTGGCACAGCCACGGCGTTCCATTGGTGTGGGCGGTGTACCCCGTCGCCCGCACGGTGGCCGCCCACCCGTTAAACGGCACGACGCTCATTTACACCGAGGACGACACCATTGATGGCGGAACCGTGCTGCCGGAGTTCCAATGCCCGGTGCGCGACATCTTGGACTGGTAATTGAGAGAAGCAAGGTCACCCCTTACCGCTTTGGAGACAACCCCATGGACGTTTTCTACTTCACCGAAATGCCCTACGCCGAGTTCCCTGAATCGGAGGCCGAGAAGTTTCCGTCCATGCGCCTCACTTTCCCCAACACCTACTTCGACCCCAACACGGCCAGCGGCCTGATGAACCGGTACCTGGACGAGTACCAGCACGCCGAGGAAATGGGTTTCGACGGTCTGATGATCAACGAGCACCACAACACCCCGTCGTGCATGGATGTTGAGGTGAACATAACCGGCGGCATTTTGGCGCGCATCACCAACCGGGCCAAGATTCTGATGCTGGGCAATATGCTCCCCACGTCGGACAACCCCGTGCGGTTGGCCGAGGAAATCGCGTTGCTGGACGTTATCTCCGGCGGGCGCATCATCTCCGGTTTTGTGCGGGGCATCGGTATCGAGTCCTGGGCGAACAATACCAACCCCATCCACAACCGGGAACGGTTCGAGGAGTGCCACGACCTGGTGGTAAAAACGTGGACGACGCCGGGTCCATTCCGTTGGGAGGGCAACCATTATCACTACCGGGCGGTGAACCCCTGGATGCTGCCCGTCCAGAAGCCTCACCCGCCGGTGTGGGTGCCCGGCACCGGCAGCCCGGAGACGGTGGAGTGGACGGCGCGCCACCGTTACACTTACGCCGCATTCCTGACACCGCTGGACGTGGCGAAGAACCTGTTCGCCCGCTATCGAGAGTACGCGGCGGCGGACGGCTGGGAGCCTGGGCCGGAGAAGTTCGCCTTCATGATCTGCGCCCACGTCAACGACACCGATGAAAAGGCGCAGGAGTCGGGCAAGGCGTTCCTTTGGCGAATGAACTACCCCCTGCGCGGCCCCCGAGAATACTGGTCGCCTCCAGGCTACACCTCCCGCGCCGGCGCCGCGGCGGTGGCGGCCCGCCGTCCCACGCCCCTACATGAAATGTCCTACCAGGAACTGCAAGACCGCTATCACCTGGTCGTCGGCAGCCCGGACACCGTGATCAAGAAGCTGCGGCACATCCGCGACGAGCTGGGCGTCGGCGCGCTGCTGCTGGAAGCCCAGGGCGGACAGCTCTCCCACGCCGACACGATGCGCTCCATTGAGCTCTTTGGGAAAGAGGTGATACCGGCGCTAAAGGACTGACCGCTCCACGGTTCCTAAATTTGCATGGGCCCGCCACCTTAGTCTGTCTCGAAATCGCCGGGTACTGTGGCGGAGACATTGACATCTATTGACGAACACAATATTCTGTATTTCACAATACGATAATGAATTTGTTCACGGCGAGGTGTGGAGATGGCAGCCAACGCATACGTTCTCATCAATGTGGAACCGGCCAGGACCCAGGAGGTCATTGACCGCTTGAACGGAATCAGCGGAGCGGCAGTTCGGGAGGTGCTTGGCCCCTACGATGTGGTGGTGGAACTGGAAGCCGGCACCGCTGAAGACCTCACGGCGATTATGCGCCACCAGATACGTCCCATCAGAGGAGTCAACAACACGGTAACGTGTTTGTGGTTCACCAACATCTAGAAAGGACAATCGATCCCCAGTTCCCCGCAGGTGTCGTGGAACCAGTCCACTACCTCCTGATGTAGCGGGATGCCTTCAACGCGACGGATTTCTTCCATTTCCGCCTCGGGCTGTCCGGCCACCAGGACGCGCTCTTCGCCGGGAGCCGGCCGGGTGGATTTCATCATTTGCAGCCACTCATCCATCTGGTCCTTGAAATGGTCGGGGTCGTCGAAGCCGGCCACGTTGTAGGCGGCGACGTAGTGGCCAAAGTTGGGACGGCCGGGAGCCGCGCCATACCCGAACCCGGTTAGGACACCGGCCAATATGTCCACCATGCAAGACAGGCCATAGCCCTTGTGGGAGCCCAACTCGCGGGTGCTGCCCAGGGTGAGCAGGGTGTAGTTGTCGGGCGCGTCGGCTTCCTCCATGATGGGGGTGCCCTCGGCGTCGGCCAGCCAGCCGGGCTCCAGCTTGACGCCCAGCCGGCGGGCGATGCCCACCTTGTTGCCGGCCACGGTGCTGGTGGCGGCGTCGAACACGAAGGGCGCCTCATTGCGGGAGGGCACGGCGATGGCAATGGGGTTGGTGCCCAGGCGCGGCTCGGCGCCGAACGTAGGCACCACCGACGGCGGACAGCTGGTCATGCAGACGCCGATCATGTCGTGCTGCAACGCCAACATGGCATGGTAAGACGCCATGCCCAGGTGCCGGGCGTTGCCGACGGTGACCATTCCGACACCTACGTCGGCGGCCTTCCGGATCGCTATACCCATCGCTTTGGGCGTCGTGATGATGCCCAAGCCCCGGTCCGAGTCGATGCTGGCGGTGCTGGGCGTTTCACGGACAACCTGCATATTCGGGTTGGGATTGATCTGGCCGCTGGTGTAACCGTTGACGTAGCTGCGCAGCATATTGGAGACACCGTGCGAATCAACCCCACGCAGGTCGGCCAGCACCAACACGTCCGCCCCTAACTGAGCGTCCTCCGGCGGCACTCCCATCTTTTCAAACACGGCGGCGACGGTGGACTTCAGGTCGTCCCCGGGAACCATCGTGGCCTCGTCCAAACTGACACGAAACTTGGGCAGCACGGCTCACCTCCGACCCGCCCGACGGCGGATTGCGTCGTCGAATTTCACGGGCCGCAGTATAGCACCGAACCGCGCGTAACTGTTCAGACTTGTGGGGCTCCGCGGGCTTTTTGACCCCCGATGCAGCAGTGGCCAAGTACGGAATCGCACCGGTGGGCCGACCAGATCCCCTCAAACGTGAACAGTTACAACCGCGCCGGCGGTTTGCCTAACGCGCCTCAGCGGTGGCACAATGAGGTCAACCCAGCACCTGGCGGAGAGTAGCATGACCACCGAGCAAAAATTGATTACCGCCGACGAACTGCTGGCGATGCCCCGGGGCGACGGCAAGAAGTATGAACTGGTCCGAGGAGTGTTGGTTGAGAAAGTGGCTACTGGGCATCCTCACAGCGTAGTCGTGGTTATGATCGCCACGGTGCTAAATCTCTCTGTAGGCCCCCGCAACTACGGCGTAGTTGTCGCCGGCGAACCCGGTTATCTGCTTGAAATCGGGCCCGATACCGTGCGCGCTCCCGACGTGGCCTGGGTTGCTCCGGGCCGGATTCCTGAGGGCATGCGAGGCTTTCCCAGCCTGGTCCCCGATTTGGTGGTGGAAGTGAAATCGCCCAGCAACTCTTACCCGGAAATGCAGCGTCGGGCGGAAATGTGGCTTGGCTTTGGCGCTCGTCAGGTCTGGTCGGCAGACCCCGACCATACCACCGTTACCCGACACATCCCCGGCGAGGAGCCGGTTGTTCTGGGAGAGGACGACACCATCGACGGCGGGGACCTGCTTCCCGATTTCACGGCCCCGGTCTGGAGCCTGTTCCGCTGGCAGAGGTAATTGACTTGAGCACTACGGATACCACACTCGATTACAACAGTCGCGCGCTGGATTACCTGGCCCGCTTGGGAGCGCAGCCGGCCGTCGCCTTCCACGAGAACGGCGTGGCCACTGCCGTCAGGGAGGCCCTGACCGAAATCGGCGTGTCATGGCGCACGGACGGTTTCGGCAACATAATCGCCAGTATCTCCGGCACGGAAGCCGAACGGCATCCGCCCATCGCGCTGATGGCCCACATGGACCATCCAGGGTTTGAGATAGTGGACCGCGACGGCGATTATCTAATTGGCAAAGCGCTGGGGGGAGTTCCGCCTGGAGCCTTCGCCCCCGGAGTGCCGTTGCATATCGTGCTCCCGGCCGGTTGTCGCATCAGCGCGGAGACCGTCGGCCCCCACGGCAGCGAGCAGGATCGACAAGCGCAGATCCGGCTGACCGGGGCGTTGGAAGAATCCATCCCCATACCGTCTCCGGCGGTTTTCGACCTGCCCGACTTCAGCATTGAGGACGACCACCTGGTGATGCGGGCCGCCGATGATCTGGCCGGCTGCGGCTGCATCCTGTCGGCGCTGGCGGAATTGCGCGATGAGCCACCGGCCGGCGACGTGTACGGGGTGTTCACCCGGGCGGAGGAAGTTGGCCTCGTGGGTGCGCGCCTGCTGGCCGAAGCGCGCACTTTGCCACCGGACACCCTGGTCGTGTCGCTGGAATCGTCGCGTACTCTGCCGGGCGCTCAGATTGGCAGCGGGCCGGTGATTCGAGTGGGCGACGCCGGTAGCACCTTCAACTCCGACGCCGAATCGGCGCTCATACGAGCCCGGGAAACGTTGACAGCGCGACGCTCCGACTTCCGTTGTCAACGGCAACTGATGAGCGGCGGCGTTTGCGAAGCCAGCGCGTTCATGGCCTACGGTTATCGTTCCACCGGAGTGGCTTTTCCACTGGGCAACTACCACAATGGCGCGGAGGATGGCTCCATCGCCGCCGAGTACATCCACCGGGACGACTACCTGAACGGCGCCGCGTTGGTTGCCGAAGCGGTGCGGCAGGTTCCCATGCGCTGGGACACGGCGTTCAGCCGTCGGATACGACAGGTGCCTGATTCGATGCGGGCGCGCTTGGGCGGATAGCAATCGGTTATCATCGATTGGTCGTCGCAGAAAGGACTCGGCGGCCCGAATGGAGGATGTTATGAATAATGCGTTGGGCAGGTCGTCCCTGGCGGGGCTCCTGGCGATCGCAGTGGTCACGTTGTCGATAGCCTGCGCCCCGGAGGCCGGCGCGCCGCTGCCAGTGACTGTGACAGAGCCATCGACGGCTGTGGTTGCTTCGGCAGAAGGTCTTGACCAGACAACCCAGGCGCCAGCCACAACAGCGCGTTTGGAGTCGGGGAGCATGGGCGCCTTCAACCTCTCTCCAATTCCCCAAACGGTGCCGGGCGAAACGACGCCGGCCACCGGCGGGCTGACAGTATCGGCCATCGGCTCGACGACCATGGCTGCGGATGAAGCCTATGTGGTCGTAATCCCGGAACGATTCTACGGCCCTTCCGGTCCGGAACAGCTGTCTGCCGACGACCGGAACGAGATTATAGAAGCGCTGGCGGAGGTAGGCGTGCCGGAGGAAGCCATCGAGTTCGAGCATCGGGGCAGATACGGTGAATCCAGCATTTCCGTGGAGCTGGAACCAAGTGAAATTGCGGAGCGGAGTGAGGCAATTCTGGATGCCGTGGAGGAAGTGGTCCGCTGAACCGAAGCCCACGGCCTGCGCTTTTCCCTTTCCGCAATGAATTGCGACGGAGCGCTATCCCAAGCCCGCCGTGAGGCGGTTCCAGCCGCCGCAAAAACCGCTGACGATCTGGCAGCTGCCCTGGGGCTGGAGCGGGGCCCAGTCATAAACGCGCTAGAAAACGCACCGACAAACTATCTGACGTTTCAACTGAGTGGCGCCGATTTTAAAGTTTGCAGCAATCCCGCTGACGACTACGGCAGCCTGTTTCCCTTTGACGCCGAACCCGAAGTCAAGGTATCCGTTGATTTGCAGGTGACCTACCTGATCAATTCGACCACTGCGGGGTCGGCGGCGAATTAAGAGTCATCGGACGCTACGGGTAGTCGGACGGGATAGGCAGGAGCCACCCGAGAGAACTCTGACAAAGCGGGGTACCAAGATGTCTGACTTCAATGCCGGCGCCGTAAGTGCCAATGGCATCAACTTCCACTACTTGGAAATAGGCGACGGCCCTTTGGCCATCTGCCTACACGGATTTCCCGACCATGCCTATTCCTTCCGCCACCTGCTGCCCGACCTGGCTGCCGCCGGGTTCCGGGCCGTCGCGCCTTTCATGCGGGGCTACGCGCCCACCGAAGCGCCGGCAGATCGGCGATACCACTCCGCCCTCATGGCCCGCGACGCGGTGGAACTGATCGGCGCGCTGGGCGCTGACCGGGCCTATCTGATCGGCAACGACTGGGGAGCCGGCGCGGTGGTTGGAGCCACCGCCCTGGCGCCCGAAAAAGTGATCAAGCTGGTCACCATTGCATCGGGCCGGGTTGACCGTGAGCTCAGCCTGGACTTCCAATACCTCCAGGGCACTTGGCACTCGTACTTTTTCCAATTGCCCAACGCTGAAGAGGCGGTGGCCCACAACGACTACGCCTTTGTCGAGCAGTGGTGGCGTTGGGCCTCCCCGGAGTGGGACATTCCGGCGGAATCGCTGGAGAGCATCCGCTCTACTTTCCGCAAGCCCGGCGTGGTGCAGGCGGCCCTGGGCTACTACCGCGCCCGCTACGACGCTTCCCAGGTTGACGAGCAGGTTAGAGCGGACCAGGCCGTCATCCAGGCCGGCCCAATCGCCGTGCCCACGTTGGCGTTGCACGGCACGCGGGACCGCCCCAAGCGGCTGGAGTCATTCCTCAGTTCCGGCATGTACTCCTATTTCGCCGGCGGGCTGGAAAAGGTCATCATTCCCGGCACGGGTCATTTCATGCACCAGGAGCGGCCTGAAGAGGTCAACCCGAAAATCCTGAAGTTTCTCCAACGATGATGCAGGGCGGTAGGGGCGACCGGCCGATCGTCCCTACGCGGTTGTGCGGACATCCGCCGACCTGAATTATCCCCGGAAAGGCCGGAAGAACTGCCGAATCTCGTTAGCCAGCAATTCCGGTTCTTCCAGCGCGGCAAAATGCCCGCCGCGCGGCATTTCCTCCCAACGGCGCACGTCCCAGGATCGTTCGGCCCATTCGCGAGGCGGCTTGGCGATTTCCTGGGGGAACACGGCCATGCCCGCCGGCGTGGGTACTTTCTCGCCGTCCGCCATTTCCCAGAGGGTGCTCTGGTTTTCCTTGTACATCCGCACCGAGGAACCTATGGTCCCAGTGACCCAATAGATGGTGATGTTGGTGAGCAGTTCGTCCTTGGTGTAAACGCTCTCGACATCGCCGCCGCAATCGCTCCAGGTGCGATATTTCTCCACGATCCAGGACGCCAGCCCGGCAGGTGAGTCGTTGAGGCCATAGGAAAGGGTCTGCGGTTTGGTCCCCTGTATGTGGCTGTATCCACCCTCGGATTGCTGCCAGCGCTCCCGCTGGTCGGAGTGGGCTTGCTCCGCGGCGGTGAGGGGGCGTGATCCGGAACCCAGGTATGGCGTGGGCCGGGTGATGGAGGTCAGGTGAACTCCGATCATCTTGTCGGAGTGCGCGTAGCCCAGCCGGGAGGTTACGCCGGCGCCAATGTCCCCGCCGTGCGCCGCAAACCGGGGATAGCCCAGGTTCTCGGTCATCAGCTTTGCCCACAGGTCTGCCACTTTTTGCACCTGCATCCCCGGTTCCTGCGACGCCTGCGAAAATCCAAAGCCGGGGAGGGACGGCGCTACCACGTCAAAGGAGTCGGCAGGATCAGCGCCGTGGCCGCCCGGGTCCGCCAGCAACGGGATGATCTTGGTCATCTCGAATATGGTGCTGGGCCAACCGTGGGTTATCACCAGGGGCATCGGGTTGGGGCCAGTACCATGTTCACGGATGAAGTGAATGTTGAGGCCATCCACATCCGACTTAAAGTGGTTGAACCCGTTGAGTTTCCTTTCCTGGGCGCGCCAGTCGAAATCGTTGGCCCAGTAATCAACCAGTTCCTTGATGTAGTCCAGGTTGGAGCCGTACTCCCAACCCGTGCCGGGCATTTCGTCGGGCCAGCGGGTTTGGCGGAGCCGCTGGCGCAGATCGTCCAGCACCTCGTCGCTTATAGCTATCTCAAACGGCTCCATGAGAACCTCCATTTTTCGGTGTAGGGACGAATGTTATTCGCCCCTACACGGTTGTTCAACGGTTTCTATACGTCGATACGGTACACGCGGGCGGCGGTGTCGTGGAAGGCGGCGGCCCGTTCGGTGGCCGAATACCCCTGCGCCATCCGCTTGAAGGCGTTGTACATCACGTGGTAAGAGAAGGAAACCTTGTCCACGGGAAAGTTGCTCTCAAACATACAGCGGTCGGGGCCGAATTGGTCCAGGCAGTACCGCATCCAGTCCCCCACCGAATCGGCCAGTTCCTCCGAGCCGATGGGCGTGGCCCGCTCGTGCCAGTCGAATCCAATGCGGGGCATACCGATGCCGCCCAGCTTCATAATCACGTTGGGGCACGAGGCCACCGCGTCGATGCCGGCGCGCCATTGAGGAATCACCTCGTCATCGCGGTCGGCGAAAGGACCGGTTCGCATCATCCCGCCGATATGGTTCAGCACGATGGTCAGGTCGGGAACCTTCCGGGCAAACTCGGCCAAGTCGGGCAATTGGGGGAAGTACCCAGAGGTTTCCAGTATCAGCCCCATGTCTTGCAATACGCGAGCGCCGGCCAAATAGTCGTCCCGCTCTAAGCAACCCTCAACCTCGCGGTTGTCCACGTCAGGGTGAGGATCCCAGCCCACCGAATGGCGTATGCCTCGGAAACGGTTGGGGCTGGCCGCTTGCAACGCTTCCAGAACGCTTCGCACGTCGCCACCCATTTTGAGGTCAGCGCGGCCAATGATCGCGGCCGCGGCTCGACCCTCGCCAAAGCGCCCGGTGGCGCTCTCATCTGCTATCCCCTGGACGAACTCTACCTCACCCACCGAGCGAAGCTCCTCGGGTCCGTCGGTACGATACTCGGAGCGCGCCTCGACAAATACCGTGGAGCGAACGTTGTGACCGCTGCCGATGTCAGCGGCCAGGTCCGCAAGGAGATACTGCTGGTAGTCCTCCGGTTCCGGTCGTTGCACCCAAAAGTGGTGGTGCGGGTCGCAGATGGGCAGGTCCGGTTCCAAGATTGGTTCCGTCGTCAGGGCCAGCCATTCGTTGCCATGTGGGGGCATAATCGCACCTCCGAGTATGGGGCGGACGGGTTGATGTCGGCGCAATGATAGCACAGTCGAAAGTCGATTCGACGGGCAACCGTGCGCGTGCTCATTCTCGCGGTTTCGCCTATGCGGGCGCCCGTTGCTCGGTTAGTTCCGGTACCCTGGCGCCGGGTTGTTTGTCTCCAATTGTCCACACCAGCAACGCGGCAATTGCCAAGAGGGCCACGTTGGACCAGATGGCGATTTCATAATTTCCCCGTTGGTCAAACATGAAACCACTGAGGGCCGCCCCCACCCCGGAACCTATGGGCATCACCGCAAACATCGTCCCATATATGCGTCCCAGGTTGGTGGTGCCGAATCCATCCGAGGCATAGGCCGCCGTAATCCCGACCACCGCATTCCAGGAAAATCCGACCAATATCATTCCGACCACCAGAGGCACCACGCCAAGGCGTGGAACTCCCAAAAACGGAATACCCATGGAGAGCAACACGATCACGAAACCGGCCATCCGCAACTGATAAGACGCGGCCAGTAGCCGCCGTCTCCCGTGTTGGTCCGACATATGCCCAAGAAACAGCGCGCCGACAATGGCAGTGGCTCCAATCAGGCTGAAAGCCCCGGCTCCGACCAAAGGCGAAAATCCCAAGTCCCTGGCGTAGGTCACAAAATGAGCATTCACGAAGCTCATTGAGTACCCTCAAACGAAATAACCGAAGGTCAACCGATAAAAGAAAGCGGTGCGAAGCGCCTCGCCAAAGGTGGCGTCGCGTCGCGCTATACCGACGCTCCCGGTCCCGTCCGCACCCGATGCGGCAACGGCCGGCGGCGCTTGCCCGTAGGGTGTCAAACCCATGTCCTGGGGCCTGTTTTTGATGAGCAACGCCCCGACGGGGAAGATCAAGACCAACAGCAGCAAGCCCAGGAACAGGTACGCTTCCCGCCAGGCCAGCAAAACCAGGAACGCGGAAGTCGCCGGCACCAGTAACATCGCCCCGAAAGAGCCCGCCCCACCGATCATGCCCAGAGTGAGGCCGCGCCTAGTCAGGAACCACTGGCTCACTATCTTGGTCAAGATTGGGCCGGTGCCCAAGGTAATTCCTACGCTCATCACGCTGAACACCGCGTAGAGTTGCCATAGGTTGTTGACCATCGGCAACAACACCAGCATCAAGCCCATGACTACAACGCCGCTCAAGGCCGTCCACTTGGCGTCGTAGCGATCAGCCAGGTATCCGGCCGCCGGGCGCAGCAACCCCGAGATCATGTAGGTGATGCCGAATGCCAGGGACAGCGTGCCCCGGCTCCACCCGAATTCCTCGGTCATGGGCTGCAAAAACACGCCAAAAGAGAACTGGCCTCCGGAGACGCCGAAGACCACCATGGCGCTGCCGAAAACGACAAACCAACCGTAGAATGTGCTTCTAAAAGCGGAGAACATTTTAGTAGGATGTTAACCTTCCGGCGACACCAACCCCTCAAACGCGATGTTAACGTCGTGATCCCATGTTTGTCCATGCTATCCGCCGGTTCCAGACGGCCCGGACTGCTTCGCCGGTACGCTGTGAACCACATCGTGGTAAGATTAGCCCCATCGATAGGAGTAAATTATGAAGGCATCATATCTAGGCGCAATGGGCTATGCGCTGCGGCGGGAATTCCCTCCAACATGGCCGACTCCGCCAGCCTTCAGCGACCCCGAGACCTCGGTGCAGAGCTACCGGGACGGCATTGAAGAGTGCGAATTCGCCGAGGAGATGGGGTTCGAATGGGTCAGCTTCTCGGAACACCACTACTCGGGACGGATCGCCACCGGCACGCCCGCAGTGATGGCAGCCGCGGTGGCCGAACGGTGCAAGACGGTTAAAATAGCCATGCTCGGCCCGCTGCTGCCGCTGAACAACCCGGTGCGCGCCGCCGAAGAACTCACGCTGTTGGACAATTTGACCAACGGTCGGCTGGTGATGGGTTTCCTGCGTGGCACCCCGAATGAGGACCAGGTGTACGGCGTCAACCCGGCAGAAGGTCGTGGCCGGATGCTGGAAGGCATGGACCTGATCCTGAAAGCCATGACGGAACCGGAACCCTTCTCCTGGGAAGGACGCTACTATCAGTTCCGCACCGTGTCAGTCTGGCCGCGCCCGGTGCAACGCCCGTTCCCGTCGGCGCTGGTGGCCACCCGCAGCGACGATGCCGTCAAGTACGCCGCAAGTCATCGGTTGGGCTTGGGGGTGTCGTTTATTCCGGTGGACCAGATGGCCCGGATCACTGACAAATACTCCGAATGGTGCGACGAAGCCGGTTGGAAGCCTGAGCCGGATCAGGTCGTGTTCCGGGGCAGCATCTACTTGGCGGAAACCGACGAACAGGCGCAGGACTGGTTCCGTCGGCAGACGGATGAAGGCCGCGCACCCGGCATGGCGTTGCGTTCCTCGGTGTCGCAAGTCATCCAGGCAGCCAGGGCCGGTGAAACGGTCGATTACGGGAGCGTATTCGCCGGCAGCGCCAGCGGAGACATCGTGGGCGGCGCGCCGGGCCTTACGTTCGTTGGTGGACCCGATACCGTTTTCGAGCAAATCAAGGCGTACCACGACCAATGCGGCGCCGGGGTGATCGACCTGTTTTTCCAGCAACCCAGCCTGGACCACCGGGACATCATGCAAGAAATCGACTTGTTCGGCAGGGAGGTCCTGCCCCGACTCAAGGAGTTGTAGCCAGTGGCAACGACGGCACCACGGGAATCGGTCGTCCTCATTGACGAGCTCCGAGAGCGTTCAACCGCCCTCAGGGACGGATTGGCCAGGCGCTGGTTGGTGCTGGAACCGGAGGTTGACGACTTTGGAGATGAGGCAGCAGATTGGGTGGCGGAATCCATAGCCGACCTGGCGCAGGACCGGTACGGCGTGGTTGGAGTGTCCGGCGGGGCGTCAGTGGCGGTACGCCATGCGCTCCGATCACCGGAACGGGTGGCGGTGCTGGTGCTGGTTTCGCCGCTGATTGTCAGTCCCACGAACCCAAGCGACACCCAACTGGCAGATCGTTTGGGGGAAATCCGTTGTCCCACGTTGGCAGTGTTCGGGCAAGAGGATTCGTTGGTGTCCGGTAACGCCGCCAGCGTTTACCGCGAGCGCATCCCAAACTGCAATATAGCCTTCGTGTACGATGCGGGGCACGCTATTCCCACCGAACGCCCGGCTGCCCTGCTCAACCTTGTCGCAGATTTCCTGGAGCGGCGCGAGACGTTCATCGTACAGAACCGCAGCAGCGTCATCAGTCCATGACGCTGGGACTAAGCGCCAGGTCGCTGCTGCTCTTGGAGTTCGTCAATCTGCTCCCTGGTGCGCCCGTAGATTTGGGGGACATCCCACCCCTGCAGGCCGGAGTAGGTGTCAATTTGCGACCGGTGATGCACCTCGTGCTCAACCAGCATCATCAGGATGCGCCACCCGCTGAGCGTACCGTCGGTGTCGATCATCTTGATGCGCCTGGTTAGCCATTCAGTCGGCGTTCCGTCCAGCCGGCTTCGGAATTCCTGAGCGGACACCTCCAGCGCCGGCGCCCAATCGGCGATCAACGTCGTACTGGGAACCTCCCAATCGTACAGCCAACCTTCATTGCGGTAGGCGCGAGCGAAGTACATTCGCGACTCGCAGATGTGGTGCACGATCTGCGCGATGCTCCACGACTTTTCACCTTCGCCCACTGGCGGTGCCCAAGACTCGGCCGGTTGGGGCAAGGCCTGAATGTCCCGTAGGGTGCGCCGGTGGATGGAATCGAAATACCGCAGGAATTCCTGTGGGTCGTTCAGCATGGCATAGCATCTCCTGGGGTTTCATTGCCGCCGCCGTTTCTGCGGCGCAGAATTTCTTGTAGCCGTGCGATTTCTGCCCAGGCTGCGTCGCGCTGGTCTTCGACGGCGAGGCGGGCGGCGTGTTCCGCTCGCCAATTCCGCTGGTACGTCCCATCCGCTGGGTCGTACAGGTAGGGCCAGCCCTCATCCCAGCAGATGCTTACCTGCAACAGTGGGCTGTAGATTTTCAGGATGCCGTCGGGTTCGCGGGTTGGCGGCAGCGGGCGATACGCCCCGTTGAGCAACTCGCCGCCCCATAGTTCCTGCCCGTAGTATCGCCCACCGCTAGGGTCAAAAAGCCATAGTTCGCGGACACCGATGGCGGCGTAGATGCCCGGCTTGCGGTTGACGTCCACCCGTGAGGTGCTTTCGGACGCTATCTCCATAGCGAAGTCCGGCGGCTTGCCCACTTCCCAGGGCAGGTATAGCCGTCGCGGGCGTATGGCCTCCGCGTCCACTCCGAAGGCCAGGTACACGTCGGGAGCGATGCGGACGTTCAGGTTGCTGGGGTCGTAGCAGATGAACGAATCGTCATCAAGGAATACGTCGGGCCGGGTGTCGAATTCGGTGAACCGGGCGGCGAGCAAGCCGGTCAATTCCCGTATCTCGCGGTTCTGTTCCATGTGGTCCGGCGGCTTCTCCCTGATGTCCGGGGCAAATTCCAGGCTGGCGTAGTCGATTTCTCCCTGCCTGTGGTAGGGCAGCATCGCGCCGGCGGGCGGTATTTGGGGGACAGTCATCGTCAATCTCCGGGCAGAGCAGATTGTGGCGATAGTGTAAAATCGGCATCCTGAAACCGCAAGCGAGGTGTAGCCATGAAGTACGACGTGATCGTGGTAGGCTCCGGTTCCGCCGGGTCGGTGGTGGCCAGTCGGTTGTCCGAGGACCCCAACCGTTCGGTACTGCTCCTGGAGGCCGGACAGGATTACCCCAACCCTGAACATCTGCCAGACATGGTGCGCGACGGCTATTCCAACGAAGGCGAGCAGCCCGGTTCTCCGGTTTCCTGGTCGCTGCGGGGCACCATCAACGACCAACAGGGCGAAATCAATATCGCCCAGGGCAAGGTCATTGGAGGTTCAGGTTCCATCAACGGGCAGGTCTATCTGCGCGGCCTGCCCGAGGATTTTGAACGCTGGGCATCCTTCGGCAACGAAGAATGGTCTTACCTGAAGGTCCTCCCCTTCTTTCGCAAGGCCGAGACCGACCTCGATATCCAGGACGACTTTCACGGCAGCGACGGTCCTATCCCGATTGTACGGCGGGAAAACCAGCCCTGGCCTGACGTACAGAAAGCATTTCACTCCGCTGCATTGGAACGAGGTTACACGACCAACCCCGACCTCAACGGGCCTGATTCTTCGGGCATCGGCGCGATCCCGATGAACAACCAAGCCGGCGTCCGCATGAGCACGGCCATCACGCACCTGAACCCGATACGCCATCGCCTGAACCTCACGGTCAAGGGCAACGTTTTCGTTCGCCGGATACTGTTCGACGGCGAGCAGGTCGCTGGTGTCGAAGCCGAAAGCGGGGGAGAGATCTTCAACGTGGCGGCAGATCAGGTGGTGTTGAGCGCCGGCGCTCTCAAATCACCTCATATCCTGATGTTGTCCGGTATCGGGCCCCTTGAGCAACTGGAGGAGTTCGGGATATCAGTCATTCAGGAGATGCCCGGGGTCGGGCAAAACCTGTTCAACCACCCCATGGGCAACGTCAGTTTCCGGGTCAAGGACCAAGTGGAACTGCACGCCAACGCCGGCGCGCTGCGGTTCGGCCTGCGCGTGACCTCTGCACCGCCGTCCCATCCCAACGACGTTATGCTGCACACCCTGGGCGTGTTCAACGTGATGACCGGCGAGCGCCTTCCTGACCGTACCGCCCGCATCGCCTGCGCTTTGGAGCTGCCCGACGGTTCCGGCTGGGTGCGTCTCGCATCTTCCGACCCCGCGGTGCAGCCGGCGATCAATTATCAATACCTGCGCAACGAAAACGATATACGGAGGATGCGCGACGCCGTCCGTCTGGCGGCGGAGATGCTGGAGTCGGAAGCGTACCAGGACGTGATGGACCATCGTACCGCGCCGGCAGACGACGTGTTAGCGAGCGACGACGCTCTTGACGCCTGGATACGGCAGACTGTGGGTACGTCCCGCCACGTCTCCGGCACCTGCCGGATTGGCCCGGATGATGACCCAATGGCGGTCACCGATCAGCAGTGCCGGGTGCGCGGCGTGATGGGCCTGTGGGTGGCCGATTCGTCGATAATGCCCCAGGTCACCCGCGCCAACACCAACGCAACCGCCATCATGATTGGCGAACGGGTGGCGGATTGGATAGCGTCGGGTTAGCCGCCGGCTATCGGTCGCGGAGCAGCGTCAGAGTGGCAAAGACCCGGCGCTCCGGATCCCCGGCAGTGTAGAACGCCTCAATAGCGGTTTCGGCTTGTTCGATCACCCGGATTATGTCGGAGCGGATGAATCTGGCGTAGGGGTCATAGTCCGCCCGGTGTCGTTGCTCCTGTAGGAACCGGAATGTCCTGGCAAAGTTGCGGATTGCGGACGGGCCGTGGATCAGATGGTTGGTTGGCCGCATCTGCCGATAGGCCACGCCGTGTTCAAGTGCGCGATAAGCCCGCCTCCAGGCCGCCCGGTCCGTGCCGGGAAATGTTCCGACCAGGGTGTTGGAGTTGCTGAAGCATAGCGCGTGGAACATTGCGTAGTATGCCGTGCTGACGGCCCTTTGTAGCATTGTCTGGCGCGGCCGGCCAGTTGTCGGTCGGGTTCGGCCTGCCAGCAGGTAGGCAGCAGCGATCAGATGGCGCCAGTGCATGGCGACTCGATCGCCTCCGTCAGTTCAACCATCCAATTTGCGGGGTCTGTCAGTTCCAACCACTCGGGGCATTCGCTTTTCTCAATGTAGTGGGCGCCCGAGGTGCCCTCTATGCCCATGTCATGTAGATGTAGCTCCATGTCCGCCCCAATAGAGTTGAGCTTGTGGGGATCCAGCCGGCCGCCGTCACCATCGTACACCACGACGATGTTCAGGTTGTCGTCGCCGTAGTGGTCGACCGACAGCTCGATAATGATCGGGCCAAATACGAATTGACCTCGGAAATTGTTCTCGAGGTAGCCGCGGAGCAATTCTTCGGCCTGCTGTAGGATTTCTTCAGTGATGGCCATAAATCTTGCCTCCTCTAAACGTCAGGCCGTAGGTTGTGCTGCGTGGCCTTTTCGTAGGCGTCGCCGATTTGCACCAGCAACGGTTCGGCCAGGTGCTTGCCCACGAACTGGATGCTCAGAGGCAACTCCTCGCCGTTCAGACCGGCGGGCAGTGAGATGGTCGGCGCGCCGTTGAAGTCGTATGGGATGGTGAAGCGGCCCCAGGTCCACTCGTCTTCGGTCATGGGGCCGTAAAGTTCCTCCGGCGTGACCTTGCCCGGCGGCGTAGTCATGGACGGACAAACCAGCACGTCTATGTCGGCGAACACGCCGGCCAGGATGCCGTTGCACGCCAACCGCGCCTGGTTGGCCCTGGCGTAGTCGGCCGCAGTGTGGCTGTGTCCTTTTTCCAGCCATCCCCGAAACCAGGGGCCGTATTCGTCGGACCGAGAAGGAAAGGTATCCCGGTGGCCGGCGGCGGCTTCCGCGGCGCATAGGACGGCCCATGCTCTGGAGAAGTATTCCGTCTCCGGCATCTGCACCGGCACCAGCCGCGCCCCCAAACCTTCCAACAGCCGCGCGCCCGACAAGACAGCTTCGGCCACTTCTTCGTCCACCTCGTCGCCGATATAGTGCTCATCGACACCGATACGTATCCCTTCAACGCCCCTTCCCAGGCCGGCAAGCATATCCGGCACGAGCGCGTGCAGCGACGTGGGGTCATTGGGGTCGTGTCCGGCCAGGACCTGCAGCATGATGCCGGCGTCGGCCGCGCTGCGGGTCATCGGGCCAACGTGGTCCAGGGATTCCGCTAGCGCCAGGACTCCGTAGCGGCTGACCCGGCCCCAGGTGGGCTTGATGCCCACTGTCCCGCAGGCGGCCGCCGGGAAACGGATAGACCCGCCGGTATCGCTCCCCAACGAACCGTAGCAAAGGCCGGCCGCCGTCGCTACACCGGACCCGCTGGACGACGCGCCGGCCCAGCGGTCGGCGCCCCAGGGGTTCACCGGGATGTCGAAGGCCGGGTTGTAGCCGGCCATGGCGCCCTCGGTGAGGTTGAGCTTGCCCAGGATTACCGCGCCGGCGTCCCTCAGCCTCTGGACCACCGTACCGTCAAAGTCGGGCACGAAATCGCGCAGAACCCGGGCGCCGCCCATGGTGGCGACGCCGGCAGTGAAGCACAGGTCTTTGATGGCAATCGGTACTCCGTGGAGCGCGCCTCGATAGTGGCCGGCAGCGATTTCCGACTCCGCCAAGCGTGCCGCCGCCATCGCCTGGTCGGCCATGATCGTGGCGTAGCTTTTGAGGATGCCGTCCAGCGCCCCGATGCGGTCCAGCGACACCCGGGTCAGTTCCACGGGCGAAAGATCCCTGGACCGAATTAGTTCCGCCACCTCGGTGATAGTCTGGTAATGCAGAGGTACGTCTGCCACGTCGTTGCTCCTTTAGGCGGCAGGCTGCACCAGCTCGATTAGAACGTCATCCGGTCCCTCAATATAGGACAACCTTGATCCGGTAGGGGTATCAGTGATGGGCAAAACCACCCGAATGCCGGCGGCGGTGAGCCGTTCCATCTCGGCCTCAATGTCCTCGACGTCAAAACCGAAGTGTTCCAGACCCAGCCGGTTCAGCTCGGCCACACTCCGCTCGTCGGAGGAATCCGGCGGTTTGGACGACACATTGAGGCGACACTGCCCGCCCATCTCCATGCCGATGGTAACGGTGCGCGGCATTACCTCCCGCTCTGACACAATTCTGGCGTTGAAGTGCTTCTCGTACCAGGCCGCCGTGGAGTGCGGATCTGCCGCGCGAATGTGAACGTGGTTGATTCGGTATTCCATATGGGAACTCCTCCGAGTTGTTCGTGCGTTGGTACGGATTGGAAAAGGGGATGCTCGGCAGGCGATGCAGAATTCGCGGCGCTGATCCCCTGCCGTCCATCACTAGCTGTGCTCGCCCTCTGCCAATTGGAAATATATGCCGTGGGAACTGCCCGTTTCAATACTGGCGGTCTGGTATCCGAACGGGCTGGCAGATGGGCCGTCGCCGCGCATTTCGTTACCTTTGGCCCGAAGATCGGCGAAGAGCTGATCGATACCGTCGACACCCCAAGCCACGTGCATGACCCCAGGTCCGGTTGCACGAAGTTGTTGCGCCATCGGCGTGTCGTCTCGGAGCGGTTCAAAGAAGTCCACCAGGGTCTCACCGATTTGGTACAGGATGGACTTGAACCCCCTTTCGGTAAATTCGTCGCTGCGGATTGGGCTGAGAGAAAAATTGCTTTCCAGGTACGCTGCCATGTCGTCGACGCTTTCCACGACGTAGGTAACGTGATGCACTTTGTTGAGCATGATGAACCCCCTCGCTGTTAGACTTGGCCCAAGACTATTGGTTTTTCCTCACGTATTCAACCCTGACGAGGTGCCAAGATGAGCGACCACAAGGTTTTTGAACTGGGAGACGTCGATCTGCAGTGCGGCCTGCGCTTGCGCGACGCCCGGCTGGCGTACCAGACCTACGGGGAACTGAACGCCAGGAAGGACAACGTCATCGTTTTCCCCACGTTCTTTGGATCGCAGCACCCCGCAAATGAACCGATGATAGGGCCCGGGATGGCCTTGGACTCTTCCCGGTATTTCATCATTATTCCGAACCTCTTCGGCAACGGCCTGTCATCCTCGCCAAGCAATACGCCGGCCCCTTACGACCGGGCGAGATTCCCGAAGGTCACCTACTATGACAACATCGGATTCCAACACCGACTGGTAACGGAGCAGTTCGGCGTTGAGCGCATCGCCCTGGTCTGCGGGTTCTCGATGGGAGCGCAACAGGCTTTCCACTGGGGGGCGCTGTTCCCGGACCTGGTGGAGCGGATCGCCCCGTGGTGTGGCTCAGCACGTACCGCGCGGCACAACTTTGTTTTCCTGGAAGGGGTCAAAGCGGCCCTGTGCGCCGACGATGCCTGGAACAACGGGTGGTACGACAAACCGCCCCAAAAAGGGCTGCGCGCAATGGCCCGTGTTTACGCGGGATGGGCGCCCTCCCAAGCGTTTTATCGGGAGAAGGTTTATCTGGACCTGGGACACTCCTCGTTGGAGGATTACCTGATCACGTCTTGGGAAGGGCGATACCTGCAACAGGACGCCAACAACGTCCTTGCCATGGTCGCCACCTGGCAGGCCGGCGACATCAGCGACAACCCACTCTACGGAAGGGATTTTGGAAAGGCGCTAGAGTCAATCAAAGCGAAGGCATTCGTGATGCCTTCCCAAACCGACCAGTACTTCCCGCCGGAGGACAACGAAATCGAAGTTGCCCAGATGCCCAACGCGGAGTTGCGCGTAATCCCAACGATCTGGGGACACACCGGGGGCGGGCCGGGTCGGAACCCGGTTGACACCGCGTTTATCGATAACCAGCTTAAAGAGTTGTTGGCAAGCTGACACAGCAAAGCAGGCGGCTCCCACCGCCTATATGCCAGCTGCGTAATCGGTTCCGATGTGGCCCGCGGCCTCGAACGCCGCATATTCCTCAGCGGTGTATCCCAGCAACTTCCGGTACACGTACTCGTTGTCCTGGCCGAACATCACCGGGCCGCGCCAGATGTTCAACGGGGTTTCGGATAACTTGTAGAGCGGGCCCGGGTAGAGGTGTGTTCCGCAGTCTTCCTGGTAAGCCTCCTGGAAGAATTGCCGGTCTCGAATATGTGGGTCGGCAAAGGCGTCGGCCTGGTTCAGCACCGCGCCGGCCGGTATCCCGCGCCGCTGGAGAGCGGTCATCGCGGCTTCGGGGGGTTGGGTCCGCGTCCACGCCGCGATGGCCGCGTCGATTTCAGATTGACGGGCCTGGCGGTTTTGGGCGTCCAATAATTCAGGGTCGGCGGCCAGATTTGGCGCGTCGATCACCTCACACAAGGCCTGCCACTGTTCGTTGTCATACACGGTGATGACCACCCAGCGGTCGTCATTGTCCGGGGCCGGGGCGCAGGGATAACAGTTTTGCAACGCGACTGGGTGCCGGTTGCCCAGCGTAGTGTGGGTGCGTCCGTTCATCACGTAGTCGAGGTAGTATTCGCCGAGGAACCCAAAAACGTTTTCGGCCTGCCCCAACTCCACCAACTGGCCTTCGCCGGTGCGTTTCCGATGGCGCAGGGCGGCCAGCACAGCGAAGGCTCCCTGGGCGCCGGCGGCGGCGTCCGACATCAGTACCGTCGTGTTATAGGACGGATCCGTATCCTCATATCCTCTAAGCATGGTGTGTCCGACCACGCCCTCAATGTGTACGCCGTGGGCGCGATAGTCCCGATAAGGGCCGGCGCTTCCGTAGGCCGGCAACCGCAGCATGATGATGTCGTCCTTAATAGCCTTCAGGGAATCGTAGGATATGCCCAGCTTCTCCATCGTCTCCGTGGGGTTGTTCTCGATCAGTACGTCGCTGATGGCGACCAGACGGTCGAATATCTCGCGGCCGCCCGGATCCAGCAGGTTGACCGTCATGCTGCGCTTGTTGCGGGCGTGGGAGTTGAACATGGGCGAACGGTTGAAGGGACGCTCGCCGGGCACGCGGCCGGGCGTGCCGCCCGAGTACAGCGGCAAGTTGTCAATCACGGCCTGGGTCAGATGGGGCGCGGCGCCTCGAGTGAGCGGCACGAAGGTCTTGGTTGACTCGACCCGGATTACCTCGGCTCCCAGGTCGGCGAGAAAGGAACCGCAGTACGGACCGGCCCACACCACGGTGATTTCCAGCACGCGCAGACCTTCCAGTGGCAAGCCAGCCATATCAGCTTTCCGAAGGGTTGAGCAATACAGCCCCAGAGGCCGAAAGGGCCTCAATTTCGCTGGCCGTATAACCGAGTTCCGTCAAAACCTCGGCGGTGTGCTGGCCCAACAGCGGAGCGGTCCGCCGCAGTTGCCACGGCGATTTGGTCATGCTGAAGGGCCGCCCCGGATAACGGAGAGGACCGGCGGCCGGATGATCTCCTTCCTTGAAGACGCCACGCGCGTTGAAGGACGGGTCAACGTCCAGGTCAGCCATGGTGTTGATGGGTCCGGAAAGCACGCGGTTTTCCTGGGCGGCGCTCCACGCCTCAGCACGGGTGCGCTCCAGGATCCAGGGCAGGAAGTGTTCCGATTCAAACTCCTCTTGCATCGCGGGATCACCTTGGGAAGCGGGATCCTGCCAGCGGGGTTCCGTAAGTTCCGGCGGATTGCCCAGCATTGCCACGGCGCGAGGAAAGTACATTCGGCTGCCGTTGATCTGCAAATAACCGTCGCTGCATGGATACACCGCGTTGGGATAGCCGCCGGAACCCCCGGAGGCCGGACGGTGGCTGAGTTCGCCGGTGTACTGGTGGGCCAACAAAGCACTTTGGCGACGGTCAACCGAACCGAGTTGCGTTTCCAGGATGGACACGTCGATGTGCTGGCCGCTAGGGCCGTCCCCCCGGTCCATGCTGAATGAACCTGCCAAGACAGCGCCCATCGTGGCCACCGCGGCGACAGCCCCAGCCTGGTAGAGGCCGACGTTGCCGCCGAGTTTAAGCGGTTCCCGGTCGGCAAGGCCAGTGGAGTGCATCTCTCCGCCCATGCCGTAGAAAACGATCTCTGAACCTCGGTAGTCGCGGTAAGGGCCGGTTTGGCCGAAGTTCGAGATGCTGGTGTAAACGAGTTCCGGGTTTATCGATCTGAGACGGTCGTAACCGACGCCAATGCGGCCGGCCACCCCCGGCCTGAAATTTTCGACGACAATATCCGCCCATGAGGCCAAACGGTCAACAGCGTCGCCGATACCAGTGTGTTTGAGATCCAGGGCGATGCCACGCTTGTTGGTATTGAGGTGCAGGAATTGCCCGCTTGTTTCCGGGTGTGGTTCGTCACCGGGAAAAGGCCCAATTCGGCGCGCACCGTCTCCGTCGGGTGGGCATTCCACTTTGATAACATCAGCACCGTAATCGGCCAACAACTTGGTGCAGTAAGGCCCGGCAATGTAATGGGTAAAGTCCAGGACTTTTAGGCCGGCCAGTGCTCCATCGGGCATCGTCATGGGTTTGCAGTCCATATCGGGCGGTTGCGATACAATTGCATTAATCGCCGCCAGGGTCAACTTGGCGTTTCGCAATCGCCGCTGTTTACGGTGGTAGGTATGACTACGTTTGAATACAGTAAAATCATCCCCTGTCCCCCGAAAAAAGCATGGTCGGCGGTGGCCGATTTCCCAGCGAGAACCCTGCACAGCCGGCGCTACCGTCGGGCCAATTTGCCGGACGGTCCGGACCTGGAGCCTGGACACCGCATTGAGCTTCAAATCGGCCGGGATCGATTCACCAGCCTGATCACCATTGCGGAAAAGGGCGAGACCCTAACGCATCGAGCGTCCGGCCCGGGTTTTTCAGTGGAGTTCTCTTACCGGGTTCGTGAATGCAACGATGGAGATGAAGGCTATACGTCCGACGACGCGGGCCATACCCATCTCACCGTCCGAGCCGAATACGGTGGTTGGTTGGGGTCAATTATTGCCGGGATGCGTCCCGGATCATGCCGCAGGTACGTGTCCGACGAAATGGCCGCGATAACTTCGGCGACCGAAACGGTGCCGGCGGAACCGGTGGCCGATTGACCAGGTCAACGCGGCGCCGCTTGAATTCAGGAGACGAAATGACCACAACCCACGGTTCTCCGATTCCTCCGGCTGCGCTCCGGCGTCCCCATTCGCTCACGACCCACGGGGACACGCGAGTCGATCCCTGGTACTGGTTGAGGGAACAAGAAGACCCGGCCACCATGGAATACTTGAGAGCCGAGAATGCCCATACCGAGTCGTTCCTGGCGCCGCTGCAATCTCTTCAGGTTGCCATCTACGACGAGATCCGCGGGCGCATCAAGGAAGACGACAATACCGTCCCCGAGAAAGAAGGCGAGTATTACTACTACGTGCGGTTTGAAGAGGGCGGACAATATCCCATCTATTGCCGGCGACCGGGCAGCGAGAACGGGCCGGAAACGGTGTTGCTGAACGTGAACGCGCTGGCCGAAGGACGGGATTACACCAGGGTCGGCACGTTTGAAAACAGTCCAAATCACCGCCTGATCGCCTACGGTGTGGATTTTGACGGTTCGGAGCAGTTCACCGTCCATGTTCTAGATTTGGAGACGGGTGAGACGCTGCCGGACGTCATCCCCAACACCTATTACAGCCTGGAATGGGCCAACGACAGTCGCACCCTCTACTATTCGGTGCTCGATGAACACCACCGCCCGGTGAGCGTCTATCGGCACACCTTGGGCAACGACCCCGGCGACGACGAATTGGTCTATCACGAGGAAGATCCACGGTTCTTCGTTGGCGTGGGCAAATCCAACAGCGGGCGGTTCGTTTACATTGTCGCCGGCGGCAACAATATGTCGGAGTGGCGGTTCGTGGACGCCGACGACCCGGACGCTCCGACCAAGTTGATTGAGCCGCGCGCCACGGACTTCGAGTACGACGTGGTTGACCACGGCGACCGTTTTTTCATCCGACACAATGGCAACGGGGCGCGGGATTTCATGCTGTCCACCGCCCCCGTCGCCACGCCGAGTTGGGACAACTGGACCCAGTTCATGGCACACCAACCGGGCCGGCCCATACAGGGTATCGACGCTTATCGTGAGCACCTGGTTGTAGGTTGCCGGAGCGACGGGCTGCCCCAGGTGATGGTGCTGCGCCTGGTTGACGGGGACGTTCACTACGTGGCGGGTGTTGATGAGGACGATTTCGCCATGTCGGCCCGTGGCGGCCGCGAGTTTTACACAACGTCCCTGCGGTTTTCGTACACGTCGCTGCGAACGCCGGCGGCAGTGTACGACTACGACATGGAGAACCGGGAGCGGGTGCTGCGCAAGCAACAGGAGATACCCTCCGGCTACGACTCCGGGCAATACGAAACGCGGCGCATTTGGGCCACGGCAAGGGATGGCACGATGGTTCCGATCAGCCTGCTGATACGACGCGGCACTTCGGAGGACGGCAACGCGCCCCTTTACCTGTACGGATACGGCAGCTACGGTTTGACCATGGAAGCCAGTTTCAGCATCTCTGCGCTCAGCCTGGTCAACCGAGGTTTCATCTTCGCCATCGCCCACATCCGGGGCGGCATGGAAATGGGCTGGGACTGGTATGAAAACGGCAAGCTGCTGAACAAGCGCAACACCTTCAACGACTACATTGATTGCGCCCAATACCTGATCGACGAAGGCTACACTTCACAAGGCCGCATCGCCGCCGCGGGCGGGAGCGCCGGCGGTATGCTGATGGGCGCGGTGGTGAACGAACGGCCCGACCTCTTCGGCTGTGTGGTCGCCCACGTCCCCTTCGTGGACGTGCTGAACACCATGCTGGACGACACCTTGCCGCTGACCACCATGGAGTACAACGAGTGGGGCAATCCCAACGATGCCGAGTATTACCGGTACATGCGGACCTACTCGCCCTATGACAACGTTCGGGAACAGGATTACCCACCCATGCTGGTCACCGGGGGTATTAGCGACCCGCGCGTCACCTACTGGGAACCGGCCAAGTGGGTCGCCAAACTGCGGTTCATGCGCACCGACGACAACCCTCTGCTGCTGAAAATTCACATGGACTCCGGCCATGCCGGCGCATCGGGGCGGTTTGAGCGCATTCGGGAAGTTGCCGAGGAATACGCGTTCATCCTCAACGCCTTCGGGATGGCGGAGGTTGAAACCGCCTAAAGCCCGATGAAACTGCGGGCGTTTTCGCCGAGGATGCCCTCGACTTGGTCTGATGTGAGTGGCAACGACGCCAGGTATTCCGACTCGCTGCCCATGTCAACCAGCGGGTAGTCCGTGCCGAAACAGACCTTGTGTGCTCCGTGCTTGTCGATGATGGCGGTCAGAGTTTCGGCGGTCAGTTCGCGGATGGACGGCGGCCAGGTGGTATCGACGAGGACGTTTTCGTGACCCAGCAGCACACGCTCCGCCTCGTCCAGCATATAGAAACCGCCCAGGTGCAGGGCAATGACTTTGAGCTTGGGGAATCGCCGGACGATATTCGCGATCCGCTCCGGCGCGGCATAGAGCGGGGCGTCAGGGCCCTGGTGCGGCAGCCGGCCGGCGTGGATAGCCAGAGTCATATCCTCGCCCAGTTCCTCGTAGACCGGGAACCACTGGGCGTCGTCGGGATAGAAGCCGTTGATGACCGGGTGCATCTTGATGCCCATGACCCCGTGCTCCCGCAGATGGCGTATTTCGGCGGCCTTGTCAGCGAGATCGGGGTGGACCGCGCCGAAGGGCACGAGCGTATCGTCGGCGATAGAGATGAGCCAGTCGTTGGCCCGGCGCACCTGGTCTGCCCGGGCGGCAACCCCGAGGACGATAGACTTCTCCACCCCGGCGGCGGCCATATGCTCCTTGATGCCGGCCACCGTGTTGGTGGCTATGGGCGCGAAGCCCAATTCGCTTTGCATGTTTTCAGCGACGGCATCGGCGATGCGGTCCGGCCAAACGTGAGTGTGAACGTCAACGCGCATAGAGTATCTCCTTTACCCCGTGCTATTATATTGGCGGTGCTCATTTTGATTCACCGCGCCCGACTACCGCAAAAGCATATCAATACTGGCAACTGGCAGTCTCCAAGTATAATCGCTATGCTCGCCCGGCGAGGCACGCCATGACGACCAGGATTATTGCGCCGCCCCTCGCGCCGGAAGGCCAGTTCCCGGAGCTGCCGCCCAGGAACGATATGCTGAACGTCATTTATCTCCACGAGCCCGGACACGTGCCGGCCCTCCGCCGTCATTACGGCAACTTCGACACCACCATCGTCGCCAGCGAAATCCCTATCGGCTGGAATACCAACCAGCGCGAGGGCCTGCAACAGCCGGACCTGTTCATTGCCTTTGGCGTTGACCGGGCTGTCATCGTTGCCAGGAAGGGTTACGACATCTCGATGTGGGGGAAGGCGCCGGATTTCGTCCTGGAAATCGCATCGGAGAATACCGCGCAGAACGACGAAACGGGCAAGCGGGAAGGCTATGCTGAATTCGGAGTTCCCGAGTACTGGCGGTTTGACCACACCGACGGGGAACTCTACGCGGCAGGATTGGCGGGCGACCGGCTGGTGAATGACGTGTACCGGCCCATCATCATCAACAAATTGGATGACGAGCGATATTGGGCACACAGCGCAGCGCTGAACCTGGATGTGTGCTGGGAGTACGGACAGTTGCGCTTTTACGACCCGGTGGCGCAACGTTATCTGCCAACCTATGACGACGAAGCCGATGGGCGTATTGCCGCTGAATCTCAGCGGGATACGGAACGGGACGCGCGCCTCGATGCGGAAAACGAGCGGGATATAGAACGAGAAGCGCGCCTGGCCGTCGAAAGTGAGCGCGATGAAGAACGCAACGCTCGCCTGGCCACCGAAGCGCGCAATCGGCAGCTGGAAGAAGAAATCAGACGCTTACAGAATCCGTAGTGCGCTAATTCCCGGATAAAAAGTGGTTATGATTCGAGAAGCCATATCAGCGGCCACGGCCGGCCGGTCGCTCTCCATGGACGACGCCATCGAAGTGATGCGGGAAGTCATGGAGGGAGAGGCGACGCCAGCACAATTGGGAGCGTACCTCACGGCGTTGTCGTTGAAGGGCGAGACTCCGGAGGAAATCGCCGGGTTTGCCACCGTGATGCGGGAAAAATCGCTTCGGGTCAACGTGGACGGCAAGGCCATCGATACCTGTGGGACCGGTGGCGACCGCAAGGGAACGTTCAATATTTCCACTGCGGCTGCCTTTGTGGTGGCGGGCGCTGGGCTCACCGTAGCCAAGCATGGCAACCGGAGCGCCTCCAGCGATTGCGGAAGCGCGGACGTGCTGGAAGCCCTGGGCGTCCAGATCGAATTGCCGCCGAAAGCGGTGGAACGCTGCCTGCGGGAAATCGGGATCGGGTTCATGTTTGCGCCGGCATATCATCCGGCCATGCGCTACGCGGCTCCCGTGCGGCGCGAGATTGGCATCCGTACCGTGTTCAACGTGTTGGGTCCCATGACCAACCCAGCCCGGGTATCCTGTCAACTGATAGGAGTCGGTTATCCCGAGGTCGGAGAAACCATGGCGGAAGCCCTCCGGCTGTTCGGCGCCCATCACGTCATCGTCGTGCATAGCGACGACGGCATGGACGAGTTGTCTCTGGGCAGCGACACTCCCGGTTGGGAAGTGCTGGACGGAGAAATCAGGCCCTACCTGGTTCGGCCCAGGGAGTTGGGGTTGCCTCATGCCACACCCGACGACCTTCGCGGGGGAAACCCGATGGACAACGCCGCGACAATGCGGAGTATCCTCGATGGCGCTAGCGGTCCGGTTCGCGATGCCGTTGTCCTGAACAGCGGCGCAGCGCTGGAGGCCGGCGATTTGGCCGGCAACCTGGCGGAAGGCATCGGTTTGGCCGCGGCGTCTATTGCCGACGGTCAGGCGGCGGAGAAGCTGGACGCCCTGATTGCGTTGACACAGGAATTGTCGCTCGATTAACTAACGTAGGGGCGACGCATGCGTCGCCCCTACCACACGACAGGTTAAGGGATACCCAAATGCCCAGCATTCTTGACCAAATCGTTGCAAAAAAACGAGAGGAACTCGCGGCGTCGATGGCGGTAACCCCGTTGTCGGCGTTGCACCATGCCATCATGGCGCGGCCGCCGGCTCTGGATTTTTCCGGTACCTTGCGGGGAGATGGCATCAGCCTGATCGCGGAAGTCAAGAAAGCTTCACCGTCAAAAGGGCTGCTGCGCGCGGATTTCCAGCCGACGGAACTCGCGGCTACCTACGTGAGCAACGGCGCCGCAGCCGTCTCGGTCATCACTGATGGGCATTTTCTCGGTGAACCGGCGCATCTGACCGCGGTCAAAGAAAGCGGAGCATCGGCGCACGCGCCGGTGCTGCGGAAAGATTTCATATTCGACCCGTACCAGATCTATGAAGCACGTGCCATAGGCGCGGATACCTACCTCCTGATCGTGGACATCCTGACGCCGCCCCAACTGGCAGAGTTGATTAGCTTAGGCAGGACATTGGGAATGACGCCGCTGGTGGAAACTCACGACGCGGACGAAATTGCCGTCGCCGTGGAAGCCGGCGCCGAGGTTATCGGCATCAATAACCGGAACCTGCACACCTTCGTTACAGACCTGGCTACGACCGAATCGTTGGCTCCGTTGATCCCGCCCGGTAAGGTTATTGTGAGCGAGAGCGGGATCAGCGCTCCGGCGGATTTGGCGCGGCTGGAACCGTTGGGCATCGACGCGGTGTTGGTAGGCGAAGCGTTGGTGACCGCCGACGACACGGCAGCGAAAGTGCGATCTTTGGCGGGCGCTCCAGCACTGGCCGCTGATTAAGTCACGTGTCTGCCCTAACGGTAAAAATATGCGGAGTGCGTCGCCCTGAAGATGCATTGGTGGCCGCGGACGCCGGGGCCAATTACGTGGGCATGGTTTTCGTGCCCGGTCGGAGGCGGAGAGTCGAGCCGACAGCGGCACGAGCAATCACCGACACGTTGCGCGATCTGGGGCCGACTGCTCCCCTTTCCGTGGGTTTGTTCGGAGACCAGCCGTTAGAGGAAGTGTTGGACACCATTGCCGTCGCTGGACTGGACGCGGCCCAGTTGTGCGGCGACGAGACGGTGAAATACTGCGAGCACGTCCAAGAACACGCCCAAGTCATCAAAGTGCTGCACATCGAAAACGCTCCCGATAACGCGGCAATCGGTGACGTGGCACGTCGAATTGATGGCTACGCCCGGGTCGGTTGCATCATAACCCTGGACAGTCAAGTTGCCGGCCTCCATGGCGG
This sequence comes from Dehalococcoidia bacterium, assembly GCA_965197635.1. Lineage (GTDB taxonomy): Bacteria > Chloroflexota > Dehalococcoidia > Lucifugimonadales > UBA3495 > Bin87. The sequence continues at coordinate 1,189,134 of OZ240218.1, read as the reverse complement.
CACCGGTCAATCATTCGACTGGCAGATCGCGGCCAGGCTGGCCGAAACCAACCGGAAGTTTCTACTGGCCGGTGGCCTCACTCCGAACAATGTGGGACAAGCGGTGGCCGTGGCCCGTCCCTGGGGGGTGGACGTGTCAAGCGGGGTGGAGACGGACGGCGAGAAAGACGCACAAAAAATCAGGCAATTCGTTGCCAACGCCCGGAGCGGCGGCTAGCCGCAGAGGTTGTATTGACGATGGTAACGACCACCACCACAAACCTTCCTGACGCCAGGGGTCGATTTGGAGATTTCGGCGGCAAGTTCGTCCCCGAAACCGTTATGGCCGCCTTGACGGAACTTGAGGCGTCTTACCGCGCAGTTCAGGACGACCCAGGGTTCGCCGAACAACTGGAACATCTGATGCGGAACTACGCCGGACGGCCCACCGCGCTGTACTACGCGGAAAATCTTACCCGCCATTGTGGCGGGGCGCGCATTTACCTGAAGCGGGAGGATTTGGCCCACACCGGAGCGCACAAGATCAACAACGCCCTCGGACAGTGCCTGTTGGCCCAAAGGATGGGCAAAGAACGCATCATCGCCGAAACCGGCGCCGGCCAGCACGGCGTGGCCACCGCCACCGTCTGCGCCATGCTGGGGTTGCAGTGCATCGTGTACATGGGAGTTGAGGACACGGTACGCCAGGCCCTCAACGTGTACCGGATGCGCTTGCTGGGAGCCGAGGTCATCGCAGTGGAATCGGGCACGCGAACGTTGAAGGACGCCATCAACGAGGCCATACGGGACTGGGTGACCAACGTGGAAGATACCCACTATCTCATCGGCAGCGTGGTGGGGCCGCACCCCTATCCCATGCTGGTGCGAGATTTCCAGTCCGTCATCGGCAGGGAAGCGCGTCAGCAGATCCAGGACGTTGAAGGACGACTGCCGGACGTAGTATCGGCCTGCGTGGGCGGCGGCAGCAATGCCATCGGCACCTTCTATGAGTTCATCGGCGACGCCGGTGTGAGGCTGGTAGGGGTGGAGGCGGCCGGCGAAGGTGTAGAAACCGGCCGTCACTCGGCGACCCTTTCCGCCGGCCGTCCCGGGGTGCTGCACGGGTCCATGTCCTACCTGCTGCAGGATGACGACGGGCAGATCCAGGAAGCCCATAGTATTTCGGCGGGTTTGGACTATCCGGGCGTCGGTCCCGAGCACAGCTGGCTCAAAGCGACGGGTCGCGCCGAATACTTGGCCGTAACCGACGATGAGGCTCTGGAAGGATTCCACCTCCTCTGCCGTACCGAGGGCATCATCCCCGCCCTGGAATCGGCGCACGCCATCTATCACGTTAGTCGAATGGCCGCCGATATGCCGTCGGACCGCGTCATCGTCGTCTGTCTCAGCGGTCGCGGGGACAAGGACGTGCCGTCTATCGCCGAGCGGGCAGGTATCGGAGTTTAACGTCGTTGCGAACCGGGTCGATTTTCACGCTGGCGTTGCTGCTGGCGACGATATTTCTGGCGCCGGCGTGCGATAGCGGCGCCAAAACTGTGAAAACCCTCCGGCGAGCCGTGGACGACGTGGCGACGCTGACCGCCCGCGGTGAATCGTCCGGCGATGCGGACAACGTTGCAAAGCCGCTGCCGGCGGAGGTACGCGAGGTGCTGGTCACGCTCAACGAGTTGCCGGTAGCGGAACGAGGCAGCGGCATTGATTACGACCGGGACGACTGGAGACATTGGGTGGACGCGGACCGGGATTGCCAGAACACGCGGGCGGAAGTGCTGATCATGGAAAGCGTGTCTCCTTTGGTGTTCGCTACCGACGAACAGTGCCGGGTTACCCGGGGCCGGTGGCGAGGCCCCTGGAGTGGCGAGGTGTTCACCGACACCGATGACGTTGACATCGACCACCACGTGCCCTTGGGCCACGCTCACGTTTCCGGCGGCTGGCAGTGGTCGGCGGACCGCAAGCGAGCCTACGCCAACGACCTGAGCCACCCGGCCAGCCTACAGGCAACTCAAGCGTCGGTAAACCGTTCCAAGGGCAAGAAGCCCCCCGACCAATGGCGGCCCGAAGAAAGGGCCGGCTGGTGTGCCTATGCGGCCGACTGGGTCGCCGTCAAGAAACGATGGGAGTTGACCGTCACCGCTGCTGAGGTTAACGCGCTGGAGGAGATGCTGAACACCTGCGACGAAGAAGGATCATGGGGATTAGTCGTGCAAGCGTCCTGGTAAGGCAGCAACCCCGCTGTGCTATAATCGCCGTCGGTTAAAGACATAATCCCGCGCCTGAAACATTCGCGTTACTCGGGCGTGACATCCCAAGGAGACTAGCCATGGAACTCGGACTGGACGGCAAGGTGGCGATTGTTACCGGCGGCAGCGACGGCATCGGCAAAGCGGCGGCCCTGCGGATGGCTGGTGAAGGCGCCAACGTGATCATCGTGGCGCGGCGGCAAGAATTGCTGGACACCGCAGCCGACGAGATCCGCACGGCCACCGAGGGGGAAGTCCTGCCAATATCGGCTGACGTCACCGACAAAGACACGGCGTCCCACGTGGTCAACACCGCCGTGGAAAGGTACGGGCGCGTTGACATTCTGGTAAACAACGCCGGTACCTCGATGGCCAAAGGGTTTGAGGACGTTAGCGATGACGATTGGGAGTTCGATTTCGAGCTGAAGGTCTGGGGAGCGGTGCGGCTGATCCGCGCTTCCATCCCCGAAATGCGAAAGGTGGGCGGCGGCCGGATCATCAACGTGACCAACCTGGGCGGCCGTACCCCTGGAGCCAACTCCATGCCCACGTCCATTTCGCGCGCCGCCGGCATCGCCATCACCAAGGGCTTGTCCAAGGACTTGGCGAGCGACGATATTCTGGTCAACACAGTGTGCATCGGCCTCATCAAGAGCGGTCAGCACCAGCGTCGGTACGACGCCAGAATCGTGAATGAACCGGATCTGGATATGGACGACTTCTACGGCCAACTGGCGGCGGGACGCGGCGTGCCCTTGGGTCGGGTAGGCGAAGGAGCCGAAGCTGGCGACGTGATCGCCTTCCTGGCGTCGGACCGGGCCAGTTACCTGACCGGCGTAGCGATCAACATCGACGGCGGCGCATCTGCTGTCGTTTAGCCTCGCGCGGCCGCGGAGACTGCCACCAGCAAGTTCAAGGGAGACCATCGTGACCGAATCATACCGAGACGAATTTGAAGCGCCGAACCGTCTGCTGCTGGGCGCGGGTCCCTGCACCGTGCATCCGCGGGTGCTGCGCGCCATGACGCAGCCCGTGGTGGGCCATTTGGACCCCGTGTTCTTCCAGGTTATGGACGAAGTTTGTGAGATGCTGCGCCAGGTGTTCCACACGCGCAACTACGTGACGATGCCGATCTCCGCCACGGGAACCGGGGCCATGGAAACCGCCTGTGTCAACGTGCTGGAGCGGGGCGATACGGCCATAGTGTGCAGAAACGGTTACTTTGGGGTCCGTCTCGCTGATATCGCGCAACGGTGCGGCGCGAACACGATCATGGTCGACTCTCCCTGGGGAAAACCGGCGGATTTGAATGCGCTGGAAGACGCTCTGAACGCTAATCCCGGCGCCAAGATGGTGGGATTGGTACACGCCGAAACCTCTACCGGCGCGTTGACCCCGCTGCAAGATGCGATTGATCTGGCACATCGCCATGGCGCGCTGGTGGTGGCAGACGCCGTAACCTCCCTGGGCAGCCACGACGTGCAGGTGGACGACTGGGACATTGACGTCTGTTACAGCGCCAGCCAGAAGTGTTTGGGAGCGCCTCCGGGTCTGGCGCCCGTCAGTTTCGGCGAGCGGGCCATGAACGTCATCGACAAACGCGACAGCGCCGTAGAGAGCTTTTACTTCAACCTCCAAGGAGTGGCCGAGTACTGGAACGAGACCCAGCGCGTCTATCACCACACCAGCCCGATCACCATGATCTACGCCATGCGCGAGTCGTTGCGCATGATGATGGAAGAAGGGATCGAGCAACGCCACGAACGCCACGCCAAGGTTGCCGCCGGGCTACGGGCCGGTTTATCTGCCATGGGTCTGGACCTGGTCACCGATCCGGACTTTCAGCTCAACCCGATCACGGTCGTCAACGCGCCCGAGGGCATCGACGAAGCAGCGGTGCGTTCACGACTGCTGAATGACCACGACATCGAGGTTAGTGGAGGCTTGGGCGAGTTCCGGGGGCGAGTGTGGCGTATTGGCATGATGGGCGAAGGCGCTCGCGAGAAGAGCGTGCTGGCGGTACTGTCCGCCTTGGAGGTCATCCTCGGCGACTTGGGCTACGAAGTGGCCTACGGGGGCAGCGTGGCCGCGGCGCAGCGGAGCTTTGCGACACACGGCGATTAGGCTAGTGCGTAACGGGAGCCATCGGCGACAAATCTTCAAGGGGCGCATTTAGCGCCCCTTAGTTTCGGCTAAGAGCGAACCTTCTGAAAATCCGGAATGTCGCTTCGTAAGCCACGCCCTTATCGGGGATCACCGACTCTAGTGAAAGAACTACTTCTCTGCCCGATACGCCGCGTCCAATATCTCCACCACATGCTTCACCTGTACGTCCGCGCCGGCGTCGCGTAAACCCTGTTCCAATTGGGATATGCAACCGGGGTTTGCGGAGGCGACAACCTCAGCGTCCGTCGCCAGGGCGTTGCCGACCTTCCGTCGTTGCAGCCGTTGCGACATATCTGGTTGTATCATCGAATAGAAACCGGCTGATCCGCAACACAGGGAAGACTCGGCCATCTCAGTCAGTCGCAAGCCGGGGATACTGCGCAGGACCTGCCGGGGAGCGTCGGTGATGCGTTGGGCATGGGCCAGATGGCATGGGTCTTGCATGGTCACGTGCCACGGGAGTTCAGATTTGGGCGGATCTAGCGGCAGACCGGCAAGAAACTCCGTAATGTCCCTCGTGTTGGCGGCGAACTTTTGGGCGGCGTCGGCGTAGTCGGGGTCGTCGCGCAGCAGGTCCCCATACTCTTTCATTGATGAGCCGCAGCCGGCCGAAGCGGTGACGATGACTTCCACGCCGGCATCGCGAAAGGCATCAATGTTGCGCCGAGCCATTTGACGACCTAGCTCCAAGTCGCCGGCGTGCAGATTCAGCGCACCGCAACAACCCTGAGCCGGCGGCACCGCCACGTCGCAGCCATTGCGTTGCAATACCCGCACGGCTGCCCGCATGGCGTCCCCCTGCATCAGCGGCATTACACAACCCGACAGCAGACCCACCGTCATACGGCGCTCGCCTGCCGCCGCATAGACCCGTTCCCCGGAACCGAAAAACTGACGGCCCATCGTGGGCATCTTGGCTTCCAGGTCGGACAAGCCGCCAGGAAGGTAGCGGAGGACCCGGGACGTTCGCACCAACCGCTGCAGACCCGACCGTTGGTAGAAGCGTATCAGATGGCCGGCGAGCCGCAATCGCCGATTGTGCGGCAGGGCGGACCGCAGGAAAAAGCGGGACAGTCGGCTCAGTTCTGGGCTCTGCAGGTCGTTGTCCTGCACCTGCGCGCGGGTATGTTCCATCAAACGGCCGTAGGGCACTCCGGACGGGCACACCGCCTCGCAGGCACGGCATTGCAGGCACAGGTCCCAGTGGGATACCAAACGGTCGCTGATTCCAGTCCTGCCCTCGTGAACCGCTTTCATGAGGGCGATGCGACCGCGGGGGGATTCCGTCTCCAGCCTGGTTTCAACGTAGGTCGGACAAGCGCTGAGGCACAGGCCGCAATGGACGCACCGGTACAAGTCCTCTTCGGTTGGCGCATCGGGGCCGCTGAAACCGGGACCATCGTTCAGCGAACCTTCAAACGGGACTCCGTACGGAAATCCGTGTCCGGCGTCAATCCCACCGCCAGCGTGGAAAGTCTCCTCCGTGTTGTGTTGCGGGCTACTGACCATCACAAACCGCCGATGAAACGGCCCGGATTAAGCACATTTTCGGGGTCGAACTCTTGCTTGAGACGGCGCATGATGTGCAACCCCGACGGTTGCGTACCCCAGATGTCCAAATGGTTTTTTACCGGGGAAGGGCAGCGTTCCACGATAGCGTCGCCCCCCAGTGATGCAGCAATCGTTTGTATCCTGCGCACACTGGCCGCGATTTGCGCCGGATCAGCATCCTGCAAATCGTCCCACCACAGCAACCGTCCTCCACCAAACCCCACGTCTGCGACCACGGCCGGCGGAGGGAGATGGACCAATCCGAAATCTGAAAAACCCAGCACATCACTGAGAGCCGAAGGAGGGGAGTTGACCCGGACGCATATCGAGGGCGGGGAAGCGTCATCCGCGGGCAAGTCGGTCAAATCTTCTATCAGGCAAACGGCGCCATCGTCCTGGATCAATTCTACTGAAATAGCAGAGGCGTTCCAAAGCGCGATTGTGTCCTCAACTCGCCGTTTCACCGAAGCGGGCCGGCCGCCGATCCCCGCCACCGCGACCGCCCCGATGCTATTGACCTGCAACGACGGGAGCAGCCGGCTCGCCGCGGCGCCGGTCAACACTTGCAGTCCCAATGGCGCGTAAAATTGCGATTGCAGATCCTGCGCAGAATCGGCGGCGGCGCGGACGTCGGTGAACGTGCCCACGATTACAGCCCAGTCGGTCGGCGCCGGCGCCAACTTGAAGGTGGCCTCGGTAATTACAGCCAGGGTCCCCAACGAGCCGGTGTACAAACGGTTCAGGTCATAACCGGTGACGTTCTTGACGACCTTGCCGCCCGCCTTGGTTTGGGTTCCGTCCGCTCCTACCACGCTGATTCCGATGAGCCAATCACGGGGCAGGCCGTAGGCGGCGCGCAACGGCCCGCTGATGCCCGTCGCCAGCGTCCCGCCCACGGTGGCTCGGCGTGCCAGCGGCGCCGCTATCGGAACGTGCTTGCCGTCCTGGGCCAGGGCGGTGTCGAGTTGCGCGATGGTCATGCCAGCTTCGGCACTGACGGTCAGGTCGGCCGGCTGGAAATCTTCCAGGCGGTTCAGACGGGTCAAGTCCAGGACGATGCCGGGCCGCGTCGGCGAATTGCCTAATTGGTTGAGCGTCCGGCCACCGGACGGATACACGGCCATGCCGGTCCGGTGTGCCCAAGACAGCACTGCGGCCACGCCGTCGGCGTCCGCCGGCCGGGCGGCGGCCACCGGGACGAAGGGACCGATGGCGTAGTCGGGCAGTTGTGCGGCCGGCAGGACTGCGTCCTCACCAATCAGTTCAGCCAGTTGGGATGACGTGTTGCGCCCTAGAGTAGTCAGGGTAGTCATAGGCTATGATTGCCCACTCCGGCCGTTTTTCGCCATCAAGCTTACGCCGCCGGCAAACCCAAGGATAGCCCCTATAGCTGCTTTGACCATCCAATCGGCAATCGCAAGGAGGTTGGCTTGTGCTGGAGTCAGCATTTCAGAGGTCACCGGCGCAAGCCATACCAAGATGCCTACCCCTCCAGCCGCAACGCCCACCAACGTCAAGGATATCCACGGCGCTGGGATTACTCTGCGGTTCACAAGGAGCCACCCAATGCGCTAATCCTGACCAACTGCCCCATCGCCGGAACCGAAATTCCTGGGATGTTTAACGTACCATCGTATGGTTCCCACAACTCCCACCGCGAAGCCGGCCAGCCCCAGGCACATGATCGTAAGCCCGATGATTTGCACTGTTTGGTCCATGTCGGCTCTCCCTGAGCGACCTTTCGATCAGAATTGCGGACGCTGATGTTAGTATAAACCAGGTCACTGAGTTGTTCACGCATACAGTCCCGCGGTATGTCTCGCCGGGTGCGGGGCCGGCCGGTAGTAACTTCCGTCCGGGAAGATCTTGCCGGGGTTCAAGCGGTTCTGCGGCGCGAAGGCTTCGCGTACTCTTTGCATCGCGGCCATGTCCGCGTCGGTGTACACCAAAGGCATGAACTCTTTCTTTTCCAAGCCGATACCGTGCTCGCCGCTGAGGGTGCCTCCCAGCAACGCGCACTCCTCCATCAATTCCGCCGCTGCCGCCATCGCGTTCTCCATGACGCCGGGCTCGCGGGCATCGAAAAGCATACACGGGTGCAGATTGCCGTCTCCGGCGTGGAACACGTTGGCGATGGTGATGCCATAGCGCTGGCTGACTTCGCTCACCTTCCGGAGCATCTGGGTCAGCCGGGTGCGCGGCACCACGCCGTCAACCAGGTAATAGTTGGGCGCAATGGTGCCAAAAGCGCCGAACGCCATCTTACGGCCCACCCATAGGCGTTCGCGTTCGGCGTCATCCTCGGCTATACGGACATCGGCCGCACCGGTGTCCCACAACGCCGCTTCCACCTCGCCGCTCACTTCGTCCACCTCTTGGTTGAGGCCCTCAAGTTCAATCAGGAGCACAGCGCCAGCGTCGTTGGGATAACCGGCGTCGGTGACATTTTGCACCGCCTTGATACTGAGGGCGTCGATCATTTCCAGGGCCGCCGGCACGATCCCGTGTCCAATCACGGCGGACACTGCAGTACAAGCCGAATCGATGTCGGAGAAGATCCCCAGAAAGGTGCGTACCGTTTCCGGCAATGGCAGCAGCCGGACCAATATCTTGGTGGTGATGCCGAAGGTGCCTTCCGAACCTACAAAAACTCCGCGCAGGTCGTATCCTGCAGCTTCCCGGGCCATGCTGCCCAGATGCACCACTTGACCGTTTTCGAGTACAACCTCCATTCCAATAACGTGATTGGTGGTTGCGCCGTACGCCAGGCAGTGTGGGCCACCGGCGTTTTCGGCGATGTTGCCCCCGAGGCTGCAGGCCCGCTGGCTGGACGGGTCTGGAGCGTATCGCATTCCTAAACGCCGGACATGGTTGTCCAGGTCGAGATTGATGACGCCGGGTTCCACCAGCGCGGTACGGTTTAGGCCGTCCACATCCAGGATTCGATCCATCCGGGGGAAGGCAATTTGCAGGCCGTCGGGAGGCGTGATAGCGCCGCCGCTGAGTCCCGTACCACTACCTCGGCCCACCACCGTGACGCCGGCGTCGTAGGCCAGCGCCATCACCCGGCTGACCTGGTCGGTGTTTTCCGGCAAAACGACCGCCCGAGGCATCGAGCGGTCGACGGAGCCGTCGTATTCATAGACCAGAAGGTCTTCCTGGTGCGCGATTACATAATCGTCACCAACGACGGCGCGAATTTGGGTCAAAAGGTCGACGCTTGCCAATATGGGACACCTCCACCGTTATTTATCGACTAGGCACTGTGGGCACGGTAAACACGGTTAGTCCGTCGGTGTCGTGCGTGTGGTTGGCCAACGCCGCTAACATTTGATTACTTAGCTGGACTTCGGCTCGCAGATCGTTGACTGCATCCATTAGCTGGTTCTGCCCGGCGACCATCTCCTCCCGCAGTTGCTGGGTGGTTTGTTGGGACTCGGCGCGCAGCTCGTTGACTTGGGCCGTGAGACTCTCAACTTGTTTGCCGAGATTGTTAACTTGGTTGATCGAACCGCCCAGCATGAAGCTGCCTCTGAGCAACAACACAATAATGGTGGTACCGATGCCCACGGCGGAAAGCCCAACGGCAGCGATGGCGATTATAGCAGCAGTTTCCATAATCAAATTCCGAACTCTGTCCGACTATACCGCACTCGTCCGCTGGAACGTCGGCAATAAGTTGTCAACGGCATTCAGCAAGGGTTACCGTCACCGGCGCCGCTCTATGCCGGTAACTGAATAGTCGTAACCGGACGAGATTCGACGGAGAGCGCGCTCTTTATCCTTTGCGTCGCTGGTACACCTGAATGCGGTGCCGGTTGGCCTCAACTACGAATAGACGCTCCTCCGGATCCAGGCGGAGGGACACCGGACCCCAGAAATAGGGTTCGGACTGGGCGGAAATCAGGTACGGTGTATCCAGGTGGTCGGGCAAATCGGGGGTTAGATTCGCCATCTGCCGGGTGTTGTACTCGTCAGGGTTCACCGACATGAAGTCTTGCGCCCATTTGGACAAGGTGGCCTGCCCTCGCACGGACTGGACAAAGTTGCCGTCTGGATCCAGTAACTGCACCCGCTCGTTGCCCCAATCCGACACGTAGATATACCCTACGGAGTCCACGCATACGGCGGAGGGGCGGCTGAATTGCCCGTCGCCGGTTCCTGAGGAACCATAGGTCGCCAGGTGTTGACCGTCGGCGGTGAACTTCTGGATGCGGTCGTTGCGCCAGTCGGCGACGTACACGTTGCCGGCGGTATCCAGGCCCACGCCCCAAGGCATGTTGAACTGGCCTGCTCCGTCTCCCTGCTCTCCCCAGTGGGATATCGGCTCGCCTTCGGAAGTGAACCGTTGAACCCGGTGGTTGTACTGCTCTGCCACGTACACCGTTCCATCCGCGGCCACGGCGACGCCCGCCGGTCCGTTCAGCTGTCCGGCTTCGTCGCCCTTCTCACCCCACATCCTGATGAAATCGCCGTCCGTGTCGAACACCGTCACGCGGTGCAGGTGCTCATCGGTAACGTGGATATGCTGTTCGGCGCTGATGGTCATCCCGATGGGCAACATCCATTGACCTTCGCCGCGCCCGGTGCCTTTGCTGAATTCGCCCAGGTAGTCTTCGTCCCAGTTCAGGACGCCGATGCGGATCAAGGCTGTGCGGGCCGCGTCCGCGTGGTTGAGCACCAGGATACGCCCGTCGTTGGTAAAAGCGCAGTCGTAGGGGTTGATGAACCCCCGTCCGCTCTGGTTCGTGGTGACGCCGATGGTCTTGACGTACTCCATCGGGCCGGCGCTGACCGCAGTCGCGGTAGTCATTGCAACCTCTCCTGTTTTACCGTAGGGGCGAATGTTTATTCGCCCCTACGGTTAGCGTTGCTGGTATGTGGTTTCGAAGGTCGGGTTACGCCAACTGGTATTCTCGAGTCGCCGTCAGCAGGCGCAGCAGATTAGCGATGCGCTGCTCGTCAGCCTCAGTGCGCGAACCTTCGCGCAGGTCGGCTTCGCCCTGCTGGTTGGCGAACTGGCTGAGCGACACCCGTGTGGCCTCGGAGAGTTCCAAAGGACCGATGAGGTCCACACAGCCGGCCACTTGCTCCTCCGGCGACAGCGGCCCGTCGCCTTGACGAGCCAGGCGGTCGATGATGGCTTTGACACCGGGATTGGCCGGGTCGCCCAACTCTTTACCGACGAAGTTGACCCGCTCCACCAAAGCGCCGCTGTCGATCCATTCGGCGCCCTCGTGCCAGCCTTCCACGCTGGGCGGCTGGAAAATGCCCTGGCCCATATACATGGTCTGTCGAGCAAGTTGGTCGGCGCCGAAGGTGGGCCCCTGATAGGTTCCCGCCATGCGAACCGCGCCGACGACCAGTTCCACCGGCCCCTTGACCCGAGCAAATCGCGCGTCCTCCGACTTGAAGTAGTCGGAATTGAACAGAGTTCGCAGGGTCGCGCGAATTTCGTACTCAGATGCGAAGTAAGATGCCACCATGTCGGAGATGACCGCTTCTCCGCCTTCGTCCACCTCGTCGGCGGCGAAGTACTGGAACAGGCGGGTGCAGATGAAGCGCGCCGTGGCCTCCTGCTGCACAATGATGTCAATGATGTCCTCACCATTGAAATTGCCCGTGTGGCCCAGGAAGGTTTTTTCGCCGTCGTCGTGATCGTAATCGCGATAGTTGAAGTGCCAGTTGATACGACTGTACGGCCAGATGGAGTCGCGGCTGGCTCGAGTGGACATATACTCGGCGTTGCCCAACGTCCAGCCGGTGAAGGCGCGCGCGCACTCCTTGATATCGTCCTCGGTGTAGTTGCCTACGCCCATGGAGAAGAGTTCCAGCAGTTCCCGCCCGTAGTTCTCGTTGATGTTGTCGCGGTGGTTGTCGTGATTGTCCAGCCAGATGATCATGGCCGGGTCTTTGGACAACTCAACGAGCATCGTCCGGAAGGAACCAAGAGAATGCCGGCGGAAGGTATTTATCTGGTTAACCAGGGCGTTTGCCTGATTGAGCTTGGAGTAGCCGGTGGCAAACAGGCCGTGCCAGAACAGGGCCAGTTTCTCCTCCAGCTGGTTCCGCGTGGTGACCATCCGGTACATCCAGTAGGCGCCGGCGCTGTTCAGCTCGCGCATCTCAGCCATTTCCGAGTGGTAACGGCGGATGACATCATCGGGTATCACGCCGGCATCCCTGGGATTCAGCAGATCCTCGACTGCGTTTTCGTAGCCCTGATCCGTCAAGCGCTCCAACTCGTCACGGTTCGCGCCGAAACCAGCCCGGCGCATGAGATGGGCCATCAATGCAATGTCGGCATTGCTCATAATTGCCTCCGCAAGTGCTATTTCAAAGGTGTTGGCGATAAGGGCAGCAGGTTAACTGCGGATGAAGTCCCACTGCTCAAACTGTCCGTTGACGATGGAAACGGGATCCAAGCCCAGCCACCGGTCGGCGATGGTGGAGTAGGTCGAACGGAAGTCGTTATTGAAGTGCAGGTCGCCGTCCAGTTGATCGCGCTCGGCCAGGGATGGGTACTGTCCGTAGAACCCGCCGTTGACCTGATTGCCGATGATGAAGGCGGTTCCGCCCGAGCCATGGTCGGTGCCGGACCCGTTGTCACGGATGCGGCGACCGAACTCGGTCCATACCAGCACGATGGCGTCGTCGCCCCGGCCGTGTTCGTCCAGATCAGCCATGAAGTCGCTGACCGCGCCGGAAACCTGGGTCCACAACCCGCCGTGAACCTTCACCTCATCGCCGTGGGTGTCGAAGCTGCCGTGCTGGGTGTAGTAGATGCGGGTGCCCAGATCGGCGGTCATCACCTGGGCCACGTTCTTGAGGGATTGGGCGATGGGGTTGTTGGCGTACTCCACTGAGGAGGAATATTTTTCGGGAGCGGTGCGCAGAATGTCCGCGCCTTTCAGCGCGTCCCTGCCGGTCTGCCCCAGGTAGTCCATCACCGCGTCTTGAACGGTCCCGCCGTACATCGACCCGAATGCTTCGAGGCAGAGTCCGCGGACGCGCTCTTCTTCAACGTCCGGGAACAGTCCGTAGGTTTCCAGGTTGCCGACGGATGCCACGGGGACGCCGGGCGCGCCCATGGAACGGGGGAGACCGCGACCGAAGTTCACGCCGGTAATCACGTTCTGGCCGGCCGGGTCGAGGTCTCGGATGACGCGGCCCAACCAACCCTCAGTGGCGATCTTCTCCGGCTCGCAGGTATGCCAGATGTCCATGCTGCGGAAGTGCGAACGAGTGGGATTGGGATAGCCGATGCCGTTGACGACGGCTACCTTTCCCTCGTCCCAAAGGGCCTTGACGGGAGCCATGTTGGGGTTGAACGCAAGCTGTCCATTGACGGGGATAGCCTGGTCGGTGGGAATGCTCACGTTCGGCCGGAAGTCATAATAGAGGCCGTCGGTGTAAGGAATAACGGTATTGAGCGGATCGTTGGCGCCAGTCAGCTGAATGACGACGAGATTCCGGCTATTGTTGGTGGTGGTCATCTCGGATGGGCCTCCTCTATTGGCGCAACGTAATGCGCCAGCGCAAGTTTGGCTGATGAAGGGAGTTTAAGGTTTGCGCCCCGGCGTGTCAACGCGGAGCGTCTCGTTCGCGAGTGGATTCCTTGCGTAAGGCGCTCGCGGTTACTCGGGCGATTCAGCGCTGTCCAATTTCCGCATCCGCATCAGGTGGTTCGCCAGGACAATCAACTCCAAGGCTGCTTCCGGCTCGTCGGTCAATTGGTGGTCGTGTGCGCGGGGGTTTCGTATGCCTGTCATCGCGCCGGCGTATATGTCCATATAACCCCGTTGCTCGTTCTGCTCCGATGATGTTTGTAGGGAGTTGAGTTTGATCACCGGATTGTTGGCGCTGAATGCTGCACGCATCAAGTCCGCGCCATCTCGCTGAGTCAGCCCCGATTTCTCGCCGACCGCGTTATTGAGGCATTTGAACGCTTCCTCCACGGCGCGGGCATAGTATTCGTCACGAAAGAGTGACCCGCTGGCGTCACGAAGCGCTTCGCTGGTGACCAGTTCGTCGAAAAGGTCCGACCATGTGCGGGGCGCACTCGGTGAACCGACGCGCCGCAGTTCATAGCCCGCTTCGCTGATTGAGCGCAGGAAAGTGCCTAGCGCGTTGGGGCGTTCCTGGTAGCTACCGGGTTCAACCACTATGTCCCGCGTCCGTACAGATGTCGGGCCATGCTGGCGAAAATTTGCTCAATCTGCTCTGTACTCGCCGCTGGGTCAATGTGGACTTGAATGTCAACGTGCAGTTCCGGGAAGTTGGCTGCCAGTGGCCCGGTTTCGCCGGCGGTGGTTGGTGAACCGGCGTCGGCACGCTCGCTTGCGTCCCCAGATTCCTGATCATAACGTGCGCCGTCTTCAACCCCGTCATCCGGTGGTCCTGCGTTGACGAAGGCTTCAACCTCGAATTTGAAACTGGTCACGGGCCCGCCGACTACTGTTCTGCCTGTATGGTAGAGGTCGATGATGGTGCCCCGCTGCAACCGAAACTGAACGCCACCTTGTATGTCAACGCGCTCGGGCGGCCATCCCTTGCTTTCGAGAGCGGCTTGCAAACTTTCTTTGTTCCATTGCGCCATAGAAGCCTCCCGGAACGTGTTCCCCGATTTTTGTCAAGGCTGCCCGACCTACCGCATTGAATGCCGACGGCTGCTACCATAGTCATCATAGGATAAAATGGTGTCATCGCTAACATCCCCACCGGCGTTTTACACCGCGCTGCCCTGGAACCGTCATTATGATTCCCACCCGTCCCCTGCGTGTCCCCACTCCGGCGGACGTTCGCTATGCCTACGGCAGGTGTAGCCGGGCCATAGCGCCCGCAACGGTTATTGATTTTATGGCCACCATCGGCCCGGTCGTCGGCGACCCCTTCATTGTGCGAACCATCGCAGTAGCAGTCGTTGACATCAGCGGCATGAAACCGCCCGAACGAAAAATCAAATATCTGGACAACCTCTTGAGTGACATCAATTTTCCTCCGGAGGTAGCCCGCGAAATAAATCGGATAGTGGACCGGATAAAGCCGCCACCGGATTTTGCCAACCTGGCCGACCGGCTGGTGCCGCCGATGAGCAATCTCACCGGAGCTATTCTTGAACCACCCTTCCCTGTCCTGGAAGAAGCCCGCCGGCAAGTTGTGACCTCGCCCGTTTCCCGCCAGGCTTATGATGAGTCAGTGACCGCCTTTCAAAACCTTCGCGACGATCTGGTCCGGCATATCAGTTACGGCCTGGTCATCCATTCCGTCGCCCCCGACCCCACTCGCGGTGAACTTATTGACAATGCAATTGAGCGCATCCCCGAACGGCTTGCTCTTTTGGACCTGGCTGCCGGCATATTTGGAATGACCCTGCACCACCCCGAAACTTGGCCGAAACAGCAGGATACGCCGCTACAGCTGGTGGCTACGCTCAACGCCGCCAAAGCCCGCGACACCGCTGTACAAAAGTACGTGGACGACGGCAACACTATAACTCCCGCGCGCAACCTGAGGGCAATCGTCGATGACCTGGTTATAGACCATTGCCAACGCGCCATCAGCTCCGGCTCCCGGGATTTGCGAACTTTTGCCTTCTGGCAGCAGGTAATGCATAACTCGCCTGACGTCACGGTCTAACCCGCTGCCCTGCCATCATCGGCAAAACGGCGCCGCCCGGTTTCGGCTGTGAAGGTGGCGTTTCGTTTTAGGTGGTTAGGTTGATAATCCGTCGTTCCGGCGAAAGCCGGAGTCCAGACAACGCTACTGGCTTCCGGCTTTCGCCGGAATGACGAAAAAATGAACCACGTAAAGACGGGAGATAAACCACCTGAATTGGAACGCTACCGGCCGTGAGCCTCGTTTGATACCGTCCAGTCCATCGGCTATACTACTTGCCGCCCCGGTGCCGGTTTGTTTCCACTGCGCCGGCCCGGGGCAAGGCTCATCAAAACGGAGCGGTTGGCATTATGGATTTCAACATCGCCGTGCTAGGCGGCGACGGCATTGGGCCGGAAGTAACCGCCGAAGGTGTCAAAACTCTGGAGGCGGTCGGTAGAGCCTTCGGGCACAATTTCTTCCTCGAATACGGCGATGTGGGCGGCATATCTATTGATAGGCACGGCACGCCGTTGACCGACGGCGTTCGGGACCTGGCAACCTCCGCCGAGGCGGTGCTGTTCGGAGCCGTTGGGGGGCCGAAGTGGGACGACCCGTCGGCCGCCACGCGCCCTGAAGACGGCTTGTTGGCCCTGCGCGCCCATCTCAATGTGTTTGCCAATATCCGGCCCGTCAAAGTCTATCCACAGCTCACCGACTCCAGCGTGCTGAAACCCCACGTACTGGAGGGTGTTGACATGGTGGTGGTGCGGGAACTAACCGGCGGCCTGTACTACGCCCAGCCCAAGGGCCGCACCGAAACGCCTCAGGGCATTGTCGGCGTGGACACCATGCGGTACTCCGAATCGGAGATTGAACGAGTGCTGCGCGTTGGCTTCGAGCTGGCCCGGGGCCGCCGCAACAAGTTGACCTCGGTGGACAAGGCCAACGTACTGGAGACCTCCCGCCTCTGGCGCGCCACCGCCACGCGGCTGTCCGAGGAGTACCCGGACGTTGAACTGGAGCACGCGCTGGTTGACGCCTGCGCCATGCAGATTATTTTGCGGCCGGCTTCCTACGACGTGATCGTAGCTGAAAACACTTTCGGCGACATTCTCACCGACGAGGCGGCGATCCTTGCGGCATCAATGGGCCTGCTTCCGTCCGCCAGCCTTTCCGGTGTGCCTCAGGCTGGCGCGCGCACTCCCGGTTTTTACGAGCCAATACACGGCACCGCGCCAGACATCGCCGGGCAGGGCATTGCCAACCCTTGCGGTTCCATCCTTAGCGCTGCGCTGATGCTTCGTTACTCGCTGGGCTTGACCGAGGAGGCCGCGGCCATCGAACGCGCCGTGCAGGCCGTCCTGGAACAGGGATTCCGTACCGCCGACATCGCCACAGCGGGCGATGCGATTACGGGTACGACGCAGATGGGCGACCTCATCGCAACCGCCATCGGCTGAGTTACCGACACCGCCCCGTGTTCAACCTTCTGGCAAGCGTCGGCCTGCTGGGCGCGATCCTGGTCTTTTTGGGCAGCGCCGTTGTGGTCATCTTTCTGGGCGCACAGTTGGCGCGCTACGGCGACGCCCTGGCATCCCTCACCGGCTGGGGTCGTTTGTTCGTGGGCAGCATCCTGGTCGCCCTGGCAACTTCTCTCCCGGAGCTTTCCAACAACATCACTGCGGTGCGGATAGACAACCCGGAATTGGCCCTGGGCAACGTGGTCGGCGCCAACATGGTGAATATGTTCACCATGGGAATGGTCGCGCTGTTGTTCGGCGGGAGACGCTTCTTGCAACGAGTGGCGCCGGAGCAGGGCTACCTGATCGTACTGGCGGCGGTCCTGACGGGTTTGGCGGTTCTCTTCGCCGCGATCCAGAACGACGTGAACGTCTGGCAGATCGGCTTGTCGTCCATCATCCTGTTGATTGTTTACACCATCGGGATGTGGATCGTATATAAACGGCGCCCCGACGCCGGGGATGACGACCAGGAGGAAGACCCCGGCATGACGCTTAGTCGGGCTTGGGCAATGTTCGGCCTCGTATCAGTAGGGGTGATAATCGCCGGCGTTTTCCTGGCCCAGAGCGTGGACCGGGTGGCGGATTTGACGGGTATCTCGTCGGGTGTACTCGGCATCCTGGCGGTGTCCATCGTTACCACCATGCCGGAAGCGTCGGCCACGGTGGCAGCGGCACGAATGGGAGCCGCTGACCTCGGCGTAGCCGGTCTCTACGGTAGCTGCGTGTTCAATGTGACGATTCTGTCCTTCGCGGACCCATTCTACCGGAAAGGAATCGTGCTCAACAATCCGGAGCCGGAGCATTTCGTCGCCGGCATCATTGCGGTTGCGCTGATATTGTTCGGCGGGTTGATGCTTTGGGGCAGGAACCGATTGCCTCAGCCGGCAATCATGGCGGGATTGGCTCTGATGGCCGGGATCTACATCGCAGGGGCTATTTGGGTCGCGATGTTGGGCGCGCCAACGGGTTAGATTTCGGCTCCAGCGTAACGAGCCAACTCGACGAACTCCCCGGCCTCGTCGCTCCAGTCGAACAAAGCGGATTCGACCACTCGGTCACCGTCGATACCCACCACCAATTGTTGCACCGGATACGCCGGGCCGTCGCCCCATGGGCTGGTCGCCACGGATCTGTCAGTATCCGACAAGTAGGCTCGACCATTGGGATGAGAGTGGTAGATGATGCGCGCCGGGACGTCGGAATCCAGGCTGCCATTCAACGCCAAAAGGTCAGTTGAATTGAACACGTAGGCGGTTTCCGACGACCGCTCCGCTGCGGTGGGATGCGCCCCGCTGTTTTGGTCGTTGGCAGCCGGGCGAATGGCATCCACGGATTTCTCGTTAGCCGGACCGGTCAGCCATCCGCAGCACTCGGAAGGGAACGTGGTTCGAGCCTCCCGATATACGGCCAACAGGATTGCGTCGGGAATTCCCAGAGGTTCTGCTAAATTGGTCATTAAACCCCCTTGTTACGAAAAACGTAATCTGATATTCTGTTTCCAACGCCATTCAGGGAATTGCCGTAACACTCCGGTAATGCGATGGCAGTAAAATGGAACCACCACACGGCAGGCCGCCACGGTAAAGGCGGCGGCGCCAGCGAACAGGATGACAAAATGCAGACCATATCCCGCAAAACGTTGAAGCTCAAGGCGTGCCCCAAGTGCGGTGGTGACATTTGCCGCATGAGAGATACCTTCGGAGTGTACCACCAATGCGCCCAATGCGGACGCGAAATCCGGCGAGTGGCTCCCAGCCCGGCCACAGCGATGGCCACTATGACAGTCCCGTCGAATCCAATCCACGACCGCGAGAAGTTGGTAGTCTGACCAACGAACAGAGCACAAGCAACCGTAGGCAATGGCCTCGGACTTGGCTCCGAGGCCATTCGATTTTAAGCGCGCATTTCTTCCCCATGAGCGATTGACCCATCTTCCGATCTTCCGAAATCACCGACCAAACCCTCATAGCGACGACCCGCTGATGTTACGAGTTCCGGGTCATGGTCCCGGGCAGGAGGAACGATCATGGAAACCTTAGCTTGCACTGAGCAATCTGTACGCGGCGCGCGTGGTCGGAGCGGTCGTTTGGCCGTTTGCCCGCACTGCGGTGGCAACGTGCGCCGAGTTCGCGACGTATATGGTGCGTACTGCCAGTGCCTGCAGTGCAGCCGGGAAGTAGCCGTTGACGCTGCGCTCGAGGTCCACGGCGTTGCAACGAGACCTGGCGCCGAAGAGTTGCTAGTCGCGTGATGCGAGGGCAAGACAGAGCTTTTCCGAGGGGTTCGTGGTTGTGTAGCGGGCCCCTCGCTAATTCGGTTATTAGCGATACCGCCGGGGCATATTGTCGTTCCGTTGCTGGACGAAGTTCGCGTATTCTTGAATCGACTCTTCCTGAGCCGCGGTCTGTATGGATCCTGGGCGCTGCCGACGGACGTAGTCGATAGCTTCACCGGGTTCCCAGCCGGTGTTCACCAGATATGCCGCCAGTATCGTGCCCGTCCTCCCGATGCCTGCGGCGCAAGTCACTACGGTCGGGCGTTCCCAGGTCTCGATTTGCTGCTCAACGAAGCTAACGATGCGGTCTATCTGCTCCACGGACGGAGCCGCAAAGTCGGGTACCGGTTCGTATAATTCTTCGAAACCCCACGGCGCCGCCGATATGGTTTGTTCTTCCATTCGAACGATGGCTGTGACGTCGTTGCGCTCAAAATAGATGAGATGCCGCCGGTCGGTGGGACCCATGGCTCCCGCCAGGGAACCGGGCAATATCCAGCTGAAATTGCGGTAACTGTCTTGCATACGGCACTCCGGGTTTAAGTCCGCATCACCTCTAGGGGATTAGCGTGCCGGCATGGCGCCGGAGCCAAACAGCCCGCGGAGGCGGCGTTGTAATTCTGCATCATCTAAACCGGCAACTTCTACAACCTTATCGCGAGAACCCAAACCCCTAACGATGCTGACGCCCCGACGTGGGACGCCCAACGCGGTTGCCAGGATATCCTCAACAGCGGCATTGGCGCGCCCGTTGGTGGGCGGGGCCACGGTCCGGATTCGCAAAGCGTTGCCGTACCAACCAACTATCTCCGAACGAGCGGCGTTCGGTTGCACGCGCAGCGAAATGCGAGGCGTTTCCGACTTAGGCATCAAACCCGCGATAGTTCGTCTGGTATAGTATAGACGCTTCGATAGTCATAGCCGGAGCTTCCAGTGGGAGACCAAATGGAGTACAGCAATATTACACTTTCGGTTGGCGACCGGGTAGCCACTTTGCTGCTCAACCGGCCCGACGCTCTGAACGCTCTAAACCCGCAATTGCTCGCGGAGTTCTCGCACGCCGTAGCGGCTGTAGGGTGCGACCAGTCTATCAAGGCGTTGGTGGTGCGGGGCGAGGGTAGAGGATTTTGCGCCGGCGCAGACCTGCTGTATTTCGACAAAATATTCGACGACCTGTCTTTGCTCCCCGACTACGTCCGAGACCTCAACGGAGCGTTTTTTGCTTTGGAAAGCTTGTCGGTGCCGACCGTAGCGGTTGTGCACGGCTATGCTTTGGCGGGCGGCTTGGAACTCATGATGGCGTGCGATATGGCGATCGTAGCCGAGGACGCCCGCATCGGCGACCAACACGCCAATTTCGGTCTTATCCCAGGTGGTGGCTCAACGCAACGTTTGCCCCGGAGGGTAGGGATGCCCCGGGCCATGGAATTGCTTACAACCGGGCGTTGGCTTTCGGGTGAAGAGGCGGTTGAGTGGGGTCTGGCGTTGCGCGCGGTTTCGGTGGAAATGCTGGACACCGAATTGGAAACCCTTCTGAATGGCCTTCGCACGAAGAGCCGAGTCGGATTGGCTTCGATGAAATCCTTGGCGCGAAGCAGCCAGGACCTGCCGCTACGGGACGGCGTCGCTCTGGAAGGCGCAACGTTCACCCATCTCTTCGCGACGTCAGGACATCCTAGGGAAGGTATTCAGGCATTTAAGGAAAAGCGCCAACCGGAGTTCTGAAACTCTGACGACGGCGGTCACAGGCTAATCTCCGCTCGGGCTCCGCAACGCGGTAATTCGATACTGGCAGGGTAAACAGTTTGAAGATCAAGGACATCTTATCCCAACGGCGCACCGTATCTTTTGAGGTTTTCCCGCCCCGGGAAGCCGACGGAGTGTCCGGTGTGGTCGATGTGGTACAGCGATTGCAGGGTTTTGAACCGGACTTCGTGTCCGTAACCTACGGTGCCGGCGGCGGCACCCGGGCATTCACCGAAGAAATTACCATGCGGCTGCGTCGTGAGACCAACCTTGAGGTGATGGCTCACCTGACGTGCGTCGCCCAAAGTCGCGGCGACGTACACGGCGTGTTGGAACGGTTGGATGCCGCCGGAATCGAAAACATCATCGCGCTGCGCGGGGATCGGCCCCAGGGCAGCGAAGCCGCCGGTCCTGGAGACGACGAGTTCCCGCACGCCACCGACCTCATCGAGCACATCCGCAGTAACTTTGAGTTTGGCGTTGCCGGCGCGTGCTACCCGGAAGGGCACACCGAATCAGAGAATTTGGAGTCGGACATCGCCTACGCGCGTTTGAAACAGGACTTGGGAGCAGATTTCCTCATCACTCAGCTGTTCTATGACAACGGATACTTCTACGAACTACAAGAACGCGCCGCAGAAGCCGGTATCACGGTACCCATCATTCCTGGAGTGCTGCCCATCCTGAGTACGCCGCAGATTCGACGCTTCACCTCCTTATGCGGCGCCACCATCCCTGCCGAGTTGGATGCAAGGTTGGAGCGATTCGCCGACGACAATCGTGCGGTCCGTGAAATCGGCGTTGAGTACGCCACCAAACAAGCCGAAGACCTGTGGGCCAACGGCGTGCCGGGCATCCATTTCTACGTGCTGAACCGCGCCTACTCCGTCTCCCACATCCTGCGCGATTTGAACATCGAGGGGCACAGCGACGACTAAAGTTCGTCGTAGTTCCAACTGACATGCTGACCACCGGGGTTGACTTCATCGAGATTGACCGGGTGGCCGGTGTCTTGCGCCGATACGGTGACCGTTTCCTCCGGCGCGTTTTCACCCCCGGAGAAATCGCCTATTGTCGCGGTCGCGCGCCCAACCTCGCGGCCCGCTTCGCCGCCAAAGAAGCGGTGATGAAGTCGCTGGGCACGGGCTTTCGCGGCGTAAGCTGGCGGGATGTTGAGGTGATCCGGGCGCCCAGCGGAGCGCCTAGTCCTCGCCTGCACGGTCGAGCCAGGCGCCGTGCGGAACGGCTCGGTGTAACCGAAATCGCCATCAGTTTGTCCCACTCCCGGGGCTTTGCCATGGTGGTCGCCGTCGCCACGCGGCCGGACACGCCGGAATCCCGTGAGGCTATCCAGCAGACACTTTGGGGGGATGCGGTGGCTCCCCACGCCGATTAGGCCAACATGACCGCGAGGGTAGTCACCGTTTCCGAAATGCAGGCTCTGGAGGCTGCTTCGGCGGCCGCCGGAGTCAGTACGGACACCCTGATGGAAAATGCGGGCCTGGCCTGTGCCCGTCGCATCCGGGAACGCACGGGCGGAGCGGCGAGCCGCCGGTTCGTTATTCTGATCGGCCCGGGAAACAACGGCGCCGACGGTTTGGTGATAGGCCGACACCTGCGGCGTTGGGGAGCCGAGGTCCGGGCGTACGTCGTCCGAGGCCGGCCGGCCGATGACCCCAAAATGGCCGATGCCCTGGCATACCAAGTTGCGGTGATGGATGCGGCTGATGACCCCGATGGTTCTAAACTGGATGCCCTGTTGGGCCACGCTGACTTGGTGATCGACGCTATCCTGGGGGCCGGCCGTTATCGCCCCTTGGAAGGAACCATTGCGGACGCCGCCAAACTGGTCAATCGCCATCGGCTGAGAGGTAGTGAACCGGGTGTGGTAGCCATCGACCTGCCCACCGGGGTCAACCCAGATACTGGGGACGCCGACGAAAACACAATAATGGCTGATGAAACCCTGGCGTTGTGCTATCCCAAATACGGGGTTGCCAACTTTCCTGGAGCGGGTTACGCCGGCCGGATTGCCGTGCTGGACATTGGACTTCCTCCCCAGGTGGCGGTTGACGCAAACCTGGCTACGCAATGGATGGACGAAGATGCAGCCCGAGCGATGCTGCCCATCCGTCCTCTGAACTCCCACAAAGGCACCTACGGCCACCTCTTGATAGTAGCCGGCTCCCGGAACTTCGTGGGAGCGGCGTATCTCGCCGCGCAGGGAGCGCACCGCGTCGGCGTCGGGCTGGTGACGCTGGCGACGCCGGAATCGGTATATCGCATCGCAGCGGCCAAACTGACCGAAACCATCCACCTGCCCTTGCCGGAGGACGCCGACGGACGTATCGACGTTGCCGCCGCCGATGTCATCCGGGAGCGCATCGGCGGTTACTCGGCCTTGGCCCTGGGGTGCGGTCTGGGCTGGTCCGAAGGCGCTACTGGTTTCGTGGAACGTCTGCTGTTGACGGGCGATGATGCTCCGGCGCTGCCCGCGGTGATTGACGCCGACGGCCTCAATAACCTGTCCCGTTGCGAGAACTGGGCCGACCGGCTGCACACCCTTGCGGTGCTGACGCCCCATCCCGGCGAGATGGCGACCCTCACTGGCCAGCCCACCGCGCGGGTGCAAAACGACCGTCTGGGCGCTGCAACCCAATCGGCGGCCCAGTGGCGACAGACCGTCCTGCTCAAAGGCGCGCACAGCGTTGTTGCTTCCCCCGACGGCCGGCGCTGCGTGCTGCCCTTCGCCAACCCGGCGCTGGCCGCCGGCGGCACGGGCGACGTGCTCACCGGCATCGTCGGCGGCCTGCTGGCCCAGGGAGTTGCGCCCTACGAAGCAGCGGCGTTGGGCGGGTTCCTGCATGGGACGGCCGGAGAGGAAGCGCGCACCCGTCACGGCGACGCCGGCGTGGTAGCCAGCGACCTGCTGGAGCTGCTGCCATCGATAATCGCGCGTATCCGGGAATAGGAGGCGGAAAGTGCTCAACCTAACGCCTGAACAAGCCGCCCGCCTGGCTGACGCTCCGGTGGGTCATCTGGCCACCGCCGACACCGCCGGACGGCCTCACGTCATCCCGGTCTGCTTCGCGTTCGACGGAGAGCACATTTACTCAGTGCTGGACGCCAAACCAAAGCGGGGTAGCCTCACCGGACTGCGCCGCGTGCGCAATATCCTGGCCAACCCTCGTGTTTCACTGGTCATCGATCATTACGAGGAGGATTGGTCCAAGTTGTGGTACCTGTTGATACAAGGGCATGCCGACTTACTCGACGATGGAGATGAGCCGGCGGCAGCCATCACATTGCTCCGCGAAAAGTACAAGCAGTATCAACAGATGGCCCTGGATGGAAACCCAGTCATCCGAATCACCCCGGAACGGCTGACCGGCTGGGCGGGCAGTTGACCTGCAGATTTCATTCGCCTTGACCGAGTTGCCGACGCCGCCTAGAATGCCGGCAATCGGCCTCCTCAGGGGGCCAAGAAGTGAAGGTTTCCATGACCCAACTGGTCTTCATCCATGGCCCCGGCGCCGGCGGGTGCGCGGATTCATACGTGAACCAGCTCTCCCATTATCCCGGTAGCCTGGCTCCCCACTTGCCCGGCCACATCGATGGGATCCCGTGCGGTAGCGTGGAGCGTTACACAGACTGGCTGCGGGGGTGGTTGCACGCCCAGGGGCACGATAGAGACTTGGTATTGAGCGGGTTCACCTTGGGCGCTTGTATCGCACTGCAATACGCCTTGGACTATCCCGACGAAGTGCGAGGCCTGGCATTGATGACCATCGCCATGCGGCCCAAGCAACGTAGACCGCATGACCTGCAATTCCGCCTGGACGCCGCAGACAACGCTGAGACCTACGAGAAATGGTTGGGAATGATGGACGGTGCGATGCACTTCATCGAGCCTGACCTCCGGGCCAGGTTGCTGCAACGGCACCGGGAAGTCGGTCCGGTGGCCCAATACCGAGATCTGGTGGTAATTGACCGCTTTGACGTGCGCGACCGGGTTCACAGCCTGAAGGCTCCGCTGTTGCTCATACAGGGAGTGGATGATCCATTGGCGACCGGGGACTACGAAGAGGAGATCCATCGCGCCGTTCCCGGCTCAAAACTCATCAAGATGAAAGACGCCGGGCACTTCCCGATGGTTGAGAAACCGGAAGAAGTAAACGCGGCAATCGACGCTTTTTTGGCAGGGATTGCCTGATATTCGGGCCAGTACCAACGGCCTAACGACCGTGGAGGAAATGCACCGTGGACGGAGTTACCGCTGTAGCCAACATATTGAAGATGGAAGGCGTGGAATGGATCGGCGTGATGCCCTCCAACCCGCTGATTGAGGCCGCCGCCATCGCTGGCATCCGACCGGTGGTTTGCCGGCAGGAGCGCACCGGCGTTCACATGGCCGACGGTTTCTCGCGGGTCATGAATGGAAAGAAAACCGGCATTTTCCTGGCCCAAAACGGTCCAGGCGCGGAGAATGCTTTCGGCGGCGTCGCACAAGCCTACGCAGACTCGGTGCCCATCCTGGTGCTGCCGGCCGGCGTCGCCCGCCGTCGGGTGGGCGTGGAACCCAACTTCCACCCGGTGCGAGCCTACGAGTCCATCACCAAATGGGCCGCCCACGTCAACTTTGCCGACCGCGTGCCCGAGCTGATGCGGCAGGCGTTCACCAAGCTGCGCTCCGGCAAGCCCGGCCCGGTGCTGCTGGAAATCCCGCAGGACCTGGCCTCCGATGAAATCAGCGAAGAAGATTTCGACTACATTCCCCCCGTGCATATGCGTACCGCCGCCGACCCGGCGGCCATCACCCGCGGCGTCCGTCGTCTGTTGTCGGCCCACCGCCCGGTGATCATGGCGGGCCAGGGCGTGATGTACGCCGAAGCCACTGCCGAGTTGCTGGAGTTGGCTGAGTTCTTGCAAATCCCGGTGCTGACCACTCTGGAGGGCAAGAGTGCCTTCCCGGAAAATCATCCCCTGTCCCTGGGCGTCGGCGGTTCCAGCCAGACCGGGCCGGTGCATCGGTTCCTGACCAACGCCGACGTGGTGTTCGGCGTCGGCGTCAGCTTCACCAAGAGCGGCTTCACCGTCCCGATCCCCCCGGGCAAGACGCTGATCCATCTCACCAACGGTGACGGCGACATCAACAAGGATTATCGCACCGAGTACCCAATCCTCGCCGACGCCAAACTAGCGCTCCGTCAGTTCATTGACGAGCTGAAGGCTCAGGGCGCCCAACAGCACTCCCCCAACCAGGAGCTGGCCGACGAGATTACCGCCAGCCGGGAGGCCTGGATGGCTGAGTGGCTTCCGCGCCTCACCAGCGACGAGGTGCCCCTGAACCCCTACCGCGTGGTGTGGGACATCATGCACACTGTTGACCTGGACAACACCATCGTAACCCACGAATCCGGTAGTCCCCGAGAGCAGGTTTCGCCCTTCTGGGAGGCCCGCGCACCGCGCAGCTTCATCGGGTGGGGCAAATCCACTCAGTTGGGCTATAGCCTGGGCTTGGCCATGGGCGCGAAGATGGCTGCCCCGGAGAAGATGGTGATCAACTTCATGGGTGACGCCGCCTTCGGCATGGTGGGCCTGGACGTGGAAACGGCGGTGCGCGCCAATATCCCCATCACTACGATAGTGATGAACAACTCCACTATGGCCATCTACCCGGACAGCCGCATACCCACCGCTGTCGAGCGCTACGGCCTCAAGGATCTTAGCGGCGACTTCTACCAGGTGGCCGTGGCCCTGGGCGCCTATGCCGAGCAGATCCACACGCCGGAGGAAATCAAGCCAGCGATGCAACGCGCCATGCAGGCCAACGCCGACGGCCGCCCGGCCCTACTGGAGTTCATCACCAAAGAAGAAGGCACTTTCTCCAAGTTCCGGTTCGACTAGGGCGGAGCGCTTACCTGGCTGGATTGCAGCATGTAGGGGCGAATGATCATTCGCCCCTATCGTTATGCGTCAACGGTGCGGATTAAGGATGCGAGTTGAATAGCATGGCAACCAAACCAACCATGCCCGAACCAGAACACGGCATAACCGCTGCCTGGATGCAGCAGGCATTGGCGGCGGGTGGAAATTCCGAGTTTCCTGCGATAAAAGATATTTTACTTGAAGACATCGGCGCCGGGGTTGGATTGGTGGGAACGATCCTCCGTTGTCATCTGACTTACAACGATGCCGACGCGAACGGCCCCGCCTCCGTCATCGTCAAGCTGCCCAGCACGCACCAGGAAACCTTGCAAACCGCCCGGAGTTTGCGGCTATACCAGCGAGAATACGCGTTCTACCGTCGGTTGGCTCCACACGTTCCAATGCGCGCGCCCGCCTTGCTGTACGGAGACTTTGACGACGAAAGCCACCGCTTTGTCCTCTTGCTGGAGGATTTGCGGCACATGACCACAGCGGACCAGATTGATGGAGCCAGCGCGACGCAGGCGAAAACCGCTATCCGGGCGGCGGCCAGGTTGCACGGACGCTATTGGAACCAGGAAGACCGACCGCCGCTATCCGGTTTTCGCGATTCCGCAAACCCCGCGCCTCATTCGTTGGTCCAGGCCGTGTACCAGGCCAGCCTGGCCCCGGCGCTGGAACGGTTCGGCCAACTGTTCACCGACCCGATGCGTCAACTGGCGGAAGAGCTTGGGTCTGGGATGACCGAGTATATGGAAGCCGTAGCCGCTGGCCCCATGACTTTCACTCATGGCGACTTCCGGCTGGACAATATGTTCTTTGGGGATGGCGAAACCGAGGATTTCGCGGTGGTGGACTGGCAGATTAGCGGCATAGCCAGCGGCCTGTCTGACGTGGCCTATTTCCTGTCTTCCAGCGTCCCCGTTGAGGTGCGCCGCGAGGTCGAGCGCGAGGCTTTGGCCGAGTATCACGAAATCGTCGGCGACGCCGGCGTGGATGACTTCACGCTTGAGGACTGTTGGCGCAGTTATCGGCAGAATATGCTGGGTTGCTTCCGGACCCCGATCATCGCCGGCGGCCAACTGGACTTCACCAGCGACCGCAGCCGCCGACTGGCTGAGGTATTTCTGCAAAGGACCCTGACCACCATCGATGACCTGGACGTTCGGCAGTTTTTGCCGGGCAGTTCTCGCGTGCTCTAGCTCCGGCCGCCGTCCGGACTGTTGCAACACAGGCAACATGGCGTCCAATCCTTACATACCGGATGACGCCGCGGGCGTCACGGCGGAATGGCTCCGGCCGGCGTTGGCTGCGGGTAGTACGGGCGAATTGCATCCGGTCGAGGCAATCCAAGTCGAATGCATCGGAACCGGCTCCGGCTTGTTCCGACAACTCCTGCGTTGTCGCCTGGCTTGGAGCAACGATGCGCCCGCCGGGCCGCAGACGGTAATCGTCAAGCTGCACAGCTCCAACCCAAAGACCTTTCGTATTGCCCGGAGGCTCCAGTTGTATCGGCGCGAGTACGACTACTACCTCAACATGGCGCAATTCTCGCCCATGGGATCGCCCGCGCTCATCTATGGCGACTTCGAGGACCGCAGCCACTGCTTCGTGTTGGTGTTGGAAGATATGAACGCAACGCATCATGCGATAGAGAGCGATGGCGCGTCTCCAGCCCAGGCAAAAACCGCTATACGCGCCGTCGCTCGTCTGCACGCCCAATATTGGAATAAAGTCGTTGATCCCCGTTTGTCACCGTTCCGTGATTACCTGAAACAGCAACGGCCGTTGGTTCAACTCGCCTATCTGGCCTACCTGCCGCCCACTCTCAACCGGTTCGGCCATTGTTTCTCCGAAGTTATGAGGCGCTTGGCCGAATCCTACGGCCCGCGCATTGCGGACCACCTGGAAGAGATGGGCGCGGGTCACCGGACCTTCACCCACGGCGATTTCCGCTCGGCCAATTTGTTTCTCGCCGCACCCGACGCTGGTGGATTGACGGCTATTGATTAGCAGAACTGCGGGATGCACAGCGGCCTGCGCGACGTGACATATTTTCTCTCCACCAGCGTCGCTCCCGAGGTTCGTCGTGAGATCGAACGGGAAACTGTAGAGGAGTATCACGACACCCGGTGCGGCTCGGGGGTCAAGGGCTACACGTTCGCTGAGTGTTGGCGGGAATACCGGCAGGTCATGCTGAGTTGTCTGATCGGCCCGGTGCTGACCTGTAGCGCCTTGGATTTGATTGACGACGCGAGCTACCGAACCATGGAAACCGGGTTGCAGCGAACCCTCGCCGCGGTTGAACAACTGGGTACGGATGAATTTATGCCGAACCGCCGTCGAATTTTCAGCGTGCCCCATATCTTCTCCGGTTTGTCGCATGGCGGATATCGTGTTTACAAGGCGTTGAGATGATCTTTCGCGGGCGAATTCAATATGAGGGTTTGGCGTAACTTTCTCCCGCTGGACCATATTTTGCTGACAGCCGGCCGTCGCGCGCCTGGCGACATTCGGTTTAGACTGGTCCACGATGCTATGTTTCGATGGAGAGTATGATGGTCATCGCCGGGTCACCTGCCGAAGCCGCAGCCGTTGAAGAGTTTCGAGTCGAGCTGGAGCAGATTATCGCCGGCGCGCCGGTCGGTTCTGCCATTCAACCCTCCGACGCCGGACTGACTCCAATTGTCAAGTCGCCGGATCGCTCGGAGGTGGTGCGCACTTCCCGCGACAAGGCTGCGCCTGCTTACCAACCCACCATCCTGCAAATGCCGGCAAACGAGCGACCTCGGGAACGGCTACGCGAGCACGGTGCTCGCTACCTCAACAACGCGGAGCTGGTCGCCATTCTGCTGCGTAACGGTATCGCTGGCGAAAACGCCATCAGCATGGCCATGCGCGTCATCGCCGAGTTTGATGGCCTGGGAGGCTTGGCTCGCGCCGGATACGCCGAGCTGAAAGGTCAACGCGGATTAAGCGACGCCAAAACCTGCGAGATTATGGCGGCGCTGGAACTGGGGCGTCGCATCGCGTCCCTGGCGCCGGAGGAACGGACGCAAATTTCCTGCCCGCAAGATGCGGCCAATCTGGTTTCGGCTGAGATGGAATTGTTATACCAGGAAAACCTGGTCGTGCTGTTGTTGAACACTCGCAATCAGGTGGTGGCTCGGCGCACCATCTACGTCGGCACCGTCAACAGCAGTGCGGTGCGCCCCGCTGAAGTTCTGCGTCCCGCCATTCGAGAAAATGCGCCGTCAATGATAGTCGTCCACAACCACCCATCCGGCGATCCTGCGCCCAGCCCCGAAGACGTCACCGTAACCCGGGATCTGTACGCGGCGGGCAAGCTAATGGACATAGAATTGCTCGACCACCTGATTATCGGTCAGGGTGGTCGTTTTGCCAGCCTGAAGGAAAAAGAATTGGGTTTCGATCAGAACTGAACAGAAAGGAGCCAACTTGATGAGCAATTATTTCCTGCAACCGGAAAACCGAGGCTACAAGGAATTAGCCGAAGGCGCCCGCACTCGCACTTTCTGGGGAGCCCAGATGCTGTTCTCCCTGGTGGAGGTGGACGCTGGCGCTACTGTTCCGCTGCACACTCACCCGCATGAGCAGGGCGGCATCATCGTCGAAGGCGAGCTGGAGATGGGAATCGGAGGCGAGGTTCGCGTGCTCAAACCCGGCGATATGTACATCATCCCGGGCGATGTCGAACACTACGCCAAAGGGCAGAACACCAAAGCGGTGGCCTTGGACATATTTAGCCCGGTGCGCGAAGAGTTTAAATACTAGGCTGCATCGCCGAAATACTCCGCCACCGCCAACACCAGGTTACCCATATGGGGGTGGTCGGGTTCGACGTCCACCGCGATGTTATGCTCCAGCAGCTTGCGGGTGCACACTGGCCCGACCGACGCCACGGCTACTGGTCCGGCCAGACTGCGCCGCAGCAATTGTTCTCTGCCGGCCAGGCCGGCGATGGTGAGGAGGTTGGGAACCTGTGGCCGGCTGGTGAAGGCCAGAGCGTCGACCGCCCCGTCCGCCATCCGGTCAATCATCTCCACCACCGGGCCGGTGTCGTCGGGCAGGCCCCAGTCGTAGAGGGTGAGTTCCCGATAATCCGCACCCTGTTCACGCAGATAGGTGGGTAGTTCGGAGTCGGGGCCTCCATAGCGTTGGAAGATTACTTTTTTGCCGGTCAGCGGGAGTTTGGCCATGGCGGTGGTTAGGTCAGAAGAGGTGTAGGGTTCAGGCGGCATGACCGCGATGGGGATTTTGTGGCGGCGTAATATCCGGCCCGGCTTGGGGCTGCGCGCTATCACAGTGATGTTGCGCAACGCGTCTTCAAATTCGGCCAGTCGCCCCATGGCATCTGCGATTCCCATCATGGCGTTTGCGCCAACGCCGGTGAGGAAAATGGCCGCATCGACCCGCCCTTCGCACACATCCCCAACGGCCCGTTGAACTTCCGGGCTATCCTGGAGATAATGCTCCTGCATGACAGGGGCGCCATACGGCACACCGCCGTGCCGACGGATCAGGCTGGACATTTCGTCGGGCATTCGCGCCTCAACGAAGGCCAGCACTCGTCCGTTCAGTGAAGCTTTAGCCATGCAGCCGCGAGACTGCCGTTAGACGGCGCACTCGCCTTCTCCCCGCTCCAGCACGTATTGATTGGTGCGCTCCCAGTCGTAGTACATCTCTCCGCCACCCTCGGCCTCGTGTCCGATTTCCTGGGCGCGAGCCGCTACCGAAGTCAACTCTTCCAAACCGACACGATCAAGGAAGTCGTTGAAACGTTCGGTTTCGTTCGTGCGGTGGTCTTTGTAGTAGGAAACGATGTCCTTCAGCACCGAGGGTACCAGCTTGGCCGGCACTTTAACCTTGGGTACGCGGGTTCCGATGCGTGAATCCTCGACCCGGTTGTCACCGTAGTTGCCGCCCAGGAACAACTCGTATGACGGGATTTGCTCGGCATCCACGCCCTTGACCGCTGCGCCATGGAAGCCGATGTTGGCGATGTGATGTAGGCCGCAGCCATTTGGACAGCCGCTCATCTTGATGCGAATATCGCTGACGCCGGCATCGTCAGCCAGGCCGTTCCAGTCCGACATCTCAGCGCGTAGGGCTGTGGCGAGGCCCATGGAAGCGGTGATCCCCAGCTTGCAACTGTCGGTGCCCGGGCAAGAGACCACGTTGGAAATGTGGTCATGGCCGGCCTCCGCCAGTTCCAAAGCCTTCAGAGATTCCCAAACGTCGTACAGGTAGCCGGTGGGCACCCAGCGAAGTACGATGTTCTGCTCCTGGGACGTGCGTGCTTTTCCTCCGGTGTATTGGCGAACAATATCAGCCAAGCCGTGGAACTGCGCCGGGTCGAGGTCTCCCCGGATGATTTTCACGTAGATGACGTGGTAGCCGTCCTGCCGCTGCGGTTCCACGTTGGATTTGAGCCAAGCCTGATATTCGGGATTGGAGTCGTCGCCGTTGGCTGATGCCGGCTGTTCGGGCGGGGTCTCGCTCTGGATTTCCTCTGCCACCATCAGCGAGCGGAAGTCAATGGGCCCGACGTTGGCCAACTCGGCGTCCACCATGTCGCGGAATTCGTCTAGGCCTATGCGGTCAATCAGGACCTTAAGGCGGGCCATCATGCGGTTCTTGCGCAGCATATCGGCGTTATTGAACACCGTCCACACCGCCAGCGCGACCCGCAGATAGTCGTCCTCCGACACCCACTCGTATAGGGGCTGGGCCAGCCGCGGCATGATGGAGGTTCCACCGCCGCAATAAACTCTGAAACCCTTGCGTTGCTCGCCGTCGATTTCTTTGTACTGGGACACGAAAGTGAGGTCCTGGATAGCCGCGGCCACTTCGTCGCGCTGATCGTTTCCCGTAAAAGCCGACTTGAACTTCCGGGGAAAGCTCTGGGTGATGGGATGGCGCACGCCGAAACGCACGTAGGCGGTCAGGTACGGCGTCGGATCAAACACCTCCTCGCGGTTGACCCCCGCGGTGGGCGGCCCCACCACATTGCGCACCGTGTTGCCGCAGGCTTCGCGGGTGGACAGCCCGACCCCACCCAGAAGCCGCAACACTTCCGAGGTCTGCTCCAGGGGGATATGGTGCAGCTGGATGTTCTCTCGCGTGGTGATGTGCCCCTTCTGCAACGGCGCATAGCGTTCGGCGATGTCGCCGAAACAGTCCAGCATATCGGCGGACACGATGCCGCCGGGGAGCTTGACCCGAATCATCTGCACATCGGCTTGGCGCTGCCCGTACACGCCCTGGCGGAGGCGGAAGGGGGTGAAAACTGTGTTGTCCAGCTCTCCGCCACGAAAACGGTCTACCTCGGCGTCGAAACGCTGGATCTCATCTTCCATAAAGGGGATGATCGCCGACGACTCGGTCGCCAATTGCATACTGGAATCGTGGATTTGTTCCAGGCTGGGGTTTTGCGCTGGGGTGGTCAAGGTGTCCTCCTTGGCTTGTTGGCAAAAGAAAACCCACCGTTGCCTTACGGCAAATGCGGTGGGCGCAGGCGCTAACCTGAATGGAGCAATCAGGTTTATCCTGCCCCCGATGTTGGGGGACAGGAACAGATACAAACGCAAATGGTTTTGCAAGTACTATGCATTTGCGAAAACTATACTGTCGAGGTCGGGAATTGTCAACCAGCCGACGGACAACGTTTGAACCAATTCAGCGCAAGGAACGCTCCGATTTCACGTCCCCGGTTCCGACGGTGTGCCCGGAGATCAACCACAACACCCGTTCGGATATGTTGGTAGCGCGGTCGGCGATGCGTTCCAAGTCGTGCGCCACCCAGAGCAGATACGTGGCGCGTTCGATGTTCCGCGGGTCCTGAAGCATATACGTCAGCAATTCGCGGTAAATCTGGTTGTAAAGGTCGTCAACTGCGTCATCGTCCCGGCAAACTTTGCGGGCCAGCCATTCGTCCCGTGTGGAGAATGCTTGCAAACTCTCGCCAAGCATGGTGAGCGCCAAATCCGCCATGCGTGGAATGTCGATCAGCGGTTTCAGCAACGGTTGGTCCCCGATGCGGAGGCAGATTTTGGCGATGCCTTCAGCATAGTCCCCCATCCGCTCCAATTCGACGCCGATATGCACCGCGGACATCACGACGCGCAGGTCGGTGGCGGCGGGTTGTTGCGTCGCCAGTAGCATTACGCACTTGTTTTCCAATTCGTCTTGCAGCTCGTCGATTTCGTCATCATTGTCGATGGTTTTTTGGGCGAGCGCCATGTCCTGAGTTTCCAGGGCGGCAAGCGCAGATCTGGTCGCCGCCTCGACTCGCTCGCCCATAGCGGCCAGATCGTCTTGCAGGCTGGACAGGTTGCGGTCGTAATCAGACCTCAGCATTTCGACGCCTCCTTGCGGACCGGACGAGGCGGACGGTCGCCGCCGTCATTTTCACCGCATCGCGCTAACCGAACCGGCCCGTGATGTAGGCTTCGGTGCGCTCGTCGGTGGGGTTGGTGAAGAGAGTGCGCGTGTCACCGAACTCAATCAGGTGAGCCACGCGATTTTCGTCGGGCATCAGGAAGGCGGTCTTGTCGGAAACCCGGCCGGCCTGTTGCATATTGTGGGTAACGATGACGATGGTGTACTGCTGTTTGAGTTCCTGCATCAGCTCTTCGATGGCCAGGGTTGCTATGGGATCCAGTGCCGAGCAGGGCTCGTCCATGAGGATTATGCTGGGTTCTACCGCCAACGCGCGTGCAATGCAAAGGCGCTGTTGCTGACCGCCGGACAGAGAGAGCGCCGATTCCTTGAGGCGGTCCTTGACTTCGTCCCACAGGGCGGCGCGTTGCAAAGACTCCTCCACGATGTCGTCCATGTTTCCAGTGAAGCCGTTGATACGTGGACCAAAGGAGATGTTGTCGTAGATGGACTTGGGAAACGGGTTCGGTCGCTGAAACACCATCCCTATCCGGTAGCGGATCTGGGTGGGATCCGAATCGGGCGCGTACAGGTTGTACTCGCCGAACCACATTTGCCCTTCCATCCGAAAGATCTCGATGAGGTCGTTCATCCGGTTGATACATCGCAGTAGCGTGCTTTTGCCGGCGCCGCTGGGGCCGATGATGGCGGTGATTTCGTGCTCCGGCATATCAATGGACACGCCTTCGATCACCTTGTTGGAGCCGTAGAAAACTCCGACGTCGATGGCACGGATCGCGGGCCGGGTTGCAACTGGAGTTGCGGCCATTTTGGTTTACCCCCGTTGGTTCTTCTGCAAACGATTTCGCAGGAAGATCGCGAAAGCGTTCATCCCGAGCAACATCACCAGCAGCACAACGATGCCGGCGGCGGCCAGGTGATGGAACTCTTCTTGAGGCTTCGAGATCCAGACGTAGATCTGGATGGGAAGGACGGTGAACCGGTCCAGCGGATGCGCCGGCGCAAAGGGCACGAAGGAGAGAGCGCCCATGATGACCAATGGCGCGGCTTCCCCCATAGCGCGGCTGACGGCCAGGATAATGCCCGTCAGGATGCCGGGCATTGACTGGGGCAACACCAACCGCCAGATCACCTGCCACTTGGTCCCGCCCAGCGCGTATCCGCCCTCGCGTATTGACGACGGGACCGCGCGTATCGCCTCCTGGGACGACACGATGACTACGGGCATGATCAGCAACGCGAGAGTCAGCCCGGCAGCCGCCACGTTCTTGCCGTCGGTATCAGGCGCCAACCAAACGAAGAAGGTTACGAATATGGACAACCCGAGTATGCCGTACACGATGGAAGGCACCGCGGCGAGATTCTGGATGTTGGTCTGGATCAACTCGGCAATCCGGCTGCCGCTGGAATATTCCTCCAAGTATATGGCCGCCGATACGCCCACCGTGAATGAAACGAAGATGCAGATGCCCATCACCCAGAGCGTGCCGACGATTGCGGGGAAAAGGCCGGAGTTGACGGCTTTGCTGGAGGGTATGTCCGCAATCAGGGTTTTGATGGACGTACCATCCAGGTTCAACCATGCGACGGCCTCCGAGATCACGCTGTAGAGGAGCGCAACCAACATCAACACCGCGATAATTACCGCTGCCACGCACACGCCGTAGAAGATCGACGCATTGCGTTTGCGGTTGGCCAGTTTTTGCTGGTACTTGGGCCGCATTCCGGTCGCCATTATTCGTACACCTCGCGGAACCTGGCCACAACGAACTGGCTTATCATGTTCATCAGCAGCGTGATGATGAACAGCGTGATACCCACCGCGAACAAAGCCTGGAACTGGGCGGTACCCGGAATGGCGTTGTCGCTGAAGTTGGTGGTCGCCATGAAACCGGTCATCGTGTTGACTGGATCAAGCGGGTTGAAGGTCAGTTTTTCGTTTTGACCGGCGGCGATGAATACAATCATCGTTTCACCGATGGCGCGCGACATCGCCAGGATGAAAGCGGCCACGATGCCGGAGAGCGCAGCGGGAACCACGACTTTGGTTGCGACCTCGACTTTGGTAGCCCCCAGAGCGTAGGCACCCTCCCGCAGGGCGTTCGGGACGGCTCTCATCGCATCTTCGCTAAGGCTCGATACCATGGGAATGATCATCACGCCCATCACGATCGCAGCAGACAGGGCGTTGAAGATGCCTACATCGTCGCTGATGCCGCGCAGCAGCGGCGTAATGAAGAACAATGCAAAGAAACCGTACACCACGGTGGGAATACCCGCCAGCACTTCCAACACAGGCTTGGTGATGGCCCGGAGCCTGGGGTGGGCGTATTCGCTAAGGAAAATGGCGCTCATCAGACCCAGCGGAACGGCGACGAACATCGCAAGCACGGCGATCATCGTGGTGCCGACCAGCAACGGCCATATTCCGTAAGAACGTGGCACCAACAGGGTGCGCCACTTGCTATCGGTGAAGAAGCGATGCCACTTCACCGATTCCGGGACGCTGAAAGAGGGGGTCTGCAGAATCACACCCTTGCCCGCACCTGAAACCGCGGCCACGCTTACCTTGTGGGAACGGCCGGGAGCCGCGTCGGCTATCACACAAGAAGTCTGGTCGGGGCCAAGGTTCTGGCAGTCCGATAGATTGGCATTCAAGCTAGGCAGGACGTAAACGTCGTAGGAGGTAGGTGGCTGGCCGACATTAGGCTTGTCCCAGCTCACATAGATCAGGGAATCGGTGGTTGCCCGGACCCGAATCTCGGGGATGGCACCGGGAGCCAGCGAACCGGGGGCGGTCCTTGAAAGGCCGTCCGCTTCGCTGGTGGCGACGCGCTCCACGGGGTTGTTTTCGTAAAAATCTGAGGCGAAGAACCGGACTCCTTCGAACAACAGCACCGACATGATGCCGACCGTGGTCAGCACCGACACTGAGGCCAAAAGAAAAAGTACCCACTTGACGATCTTCTCAAGTAGGTACTTTTTACCGCTGGCGGTGAGCGGTTTGCCTGCCACCGAGCTTTCCTCGGTGACCGGCTTAGTGCCAAGTATCTTGTCAAAAAGCAAAGCGGTTCACCTGTGTTGCCGCGATCGGGCACTCTATTTAATATCGGCCGCTCTTGTGCGAATGTCAGGTGCTACGTTTTCCGTTTAGCGAGTCTATAATAATCCCGGCCGGCCGGTTCCGGCAACCCGAAACGTGATGATAGATTAAATAAACTCGCCGGATACGGCCCCGCGTTTGGCCGCTTGGCCCAGGTACCGGTTTGGGGGATGCATTGAACAAAAAACTGCAACTGAGCGTGGTTGACCAATCGCCGATGCGGGAAGGGAGCAGCGCCGGCGTGGCGCTGCGGGAGACCATTGAGCTGGCGGTAGCCGCCGAAAAGCTGGGGTACCAACGCTACTGGGTGGCCGAACACCACAACCTGCCTAACTTCGCGGGGACGGCCCCGGAGGTGATGGTCGGCCAGATCGCGGCGCACACCAAACGCATTCGGGTCGGTTCAGGCGGCGTCATGCTGTCCCATTACAGTTCCCTGAAAGTGGCGGAGACATTCCGGATCCTTGATTCGTTGTATCCGGACCGGATCGATCTGGGTTTGGGGCGCGCTCCCGGCAGCGACCAGATGACCGCCGCGGCTCTGGCCTATCCGAGTATGCCCAAGGACATCCGCCATTTTCCCCAGCAGGTCCGCGACGTCATCAACTACCTGGGGGATACCCAGCCTGACGACCACCCGTTCCACGAAGTGCTGGCCGCGCCGGAGGAATCGGACACGGCCCCACGGGTCTGGTTACTAGGTTCGCGCTACGAGTCGGCGTTCATGGCCGCCAAGATGGGGCTGCCTTTCGCATACGCCCATTTCTTCGGCTTGGGCGCCGCCGACGGGCCGCAGATTGTGGAATCTTACCGGCAGAATTTTGAGGCATCTGAACATTTGACCGAGCCCCTGGTCAACGTGGGCGTGCAGGTGCTGTGCGCCGAAACGGAGGAGGAGGCACAGAGTATCGCCTCCAGCCGCAACCTGGGGCGTTTGCGCTCGGTGACCGGGCGGGCGAAGGGAATACCGTCGCCCGAGGTGGCGGCCAGCTACAAGTACCTCGTGAACGAATGGCAATTCGTCCAGCAATACCTCCGCAACTGCGTCGACGGCGACCCCGAACAGGTGAAAGCCGGCCTGGAAAAGGTGGCCGAGGACTATCAGACCCCCGACCTGAGCGTGGTCACAATCTGTTACCACTTCGAGGACCGCTTACGATCCTACGAACTGGTGGCGGAGGCGTGCGGGTTGGAACCAATTGAAACAGCGTAGGGGCGACCGGCTGGTCGCCCCTACCACCCCGGCAGTTTATTCGTAATTCACGCGCCCAGTTTGGCGGCCAGGTCCACGAAGCTGTCGGCGACCACGTTGAAGGACGGATCGGGAGTAGGATCAGGCGTGCGGTCGGGCCCGTGCTCCCGGGGACGCGGCACGAAACCAGTACGGAGGCCGACTTTGGCGGAGGCCAGGAGATCGCCCTGGTGCGCCGCCACCATCATAACCTGCTCCGGCTGGAGGCCGAGCAGTTTGACGGCGGTGCCGTAGCTTTCCGGGTCGGGCTTGTAGTGCTGGGCCACCTCGGCGCCGAGGATACAATCCCAGGGCATCCCGCCGTTCTTGGCCATGTTGGTCATCAGGGCGATGTTGCCATTGGACATGGGCGCGATGACGAATTTGTTCTTGAGCCGGTAGAGGCCCGGCACGCTGTCGGCCCAGGGGCGGAGGTTGTGCCAGAAGTAGGTCACTTCCATCTTTTCGTCGTCGCTGAGGCCGCTGACTTCAAACTCGTCCAGCACTTCGTCCAACGACATCCGATGCAAGGCGTCGAGATTGGTCCAGGGAAGGTCGCCGTTGCGCACCTTGTCCATATAGGGCCGGTACTTGCCCCGCCAGGCGTCGGCGAAGGCGCCCCAGTCGCGTTCGATGCCCCGGATGCGGCCCATGTTGGCGCACTGCTCGGTGATGCTGGAACGCCAATCGACGACGGTGCCGAACACGTCGAAAATGCAGGCTCTGATGTCCAACCCCAAGGGTGTGGTAGCCATTGTGTGTTTCTCCTTTAGATTCAGCGGCGGGATTACACCGCCATTCGAGACGGAATCCTAGCACATCCCACGCAGATAGGCCGGCCAACCGCGGGCCATCGGTGCCGATGCTTCATCCGCCCGAGACAATCTCGATCAATATTTCCGACAGTTGATCGGGGGCGGTAATCATCGGGTCATGCCCGGTGTTTATGTGGTGTACGCCCCAACCGGACGAAGCGGCGCGTTCCGCCACCAGGTCAAACCCTGATTCGCTGCAGAGGATGAACTCGCGGCGCAAACGCGCGGCTTCGGGTCGTCCGGTACGCACGGGTTGGGAGAAAGTCAGGGTGGGCTGAGGAGACAGCCTGGGCAACATGAAGGATTGATCTTCCCAATCCGTAATGCCCCAACGCTCGGCGATTTCCTCCGCGGTTGTCGGCGGAGGCATGAATGGGCTCCCGTCGGCGATGAAGCCGCGAATCCGGGCCACGAACTCCGGGCCGCGCACGGCCTCCAGTTGGTCAACCATCGCCTCGCCATCGGCTGGGGCCACTCCGTTGACGTAAACCAGCCCGGCGACCCGCTCCGGCGCCAGTTCGGCCACTCCGGTTATCACCATTCCGGCGTAGGCGTGGCCGACCAGTATGACATCGGCGAGGTCATGGGTCTCCAGCAAAGCGGTGATGTCGCGGACGTGCAAATCCAGGTTCAATATGGCCGGCGGCATGAACCGGGCCAAGTGTTCGCGGTCGCCCAACCCGGTCAAACTGGGCGTCAATACTTGGTGGCCGGCCTCACAGAGCAGGGGTGCGGTTTTCCACCAACACCAACCCCCGTGCCAAGCGCCGTGTATGAGCACGAACGTTGCCATAGCGGTGTGCCTACATCACCACGACCGAACGCAGCACTTCGCCCCGACTCATGCTGGCAAACGCGGCTTCCACGTCGCGGATGCCGATACTCTCACTGACAAAGGCGTCCAAATCCAGCCGGCCCTGCATATACAGGTCGATGAGCATGGGGAAATCCCGTGTGGGCAAGCAGTCGCCGTACCACGACGATTTCAGGGAACCGCCGCGTCCAAAGACCTCAATCAGGGGCAGTTCGATTTTCATCGTGGGATCGGGAACGCCGACCAAAACAACGGTCCCGGCGAGGTCGCGGGCGTAAAAAGCCTGCTCGTAGGTCGCGGGATTCCCCACGGCTTCGATGGCGACGTTGACGCCGTTGCCGCCGGTCAACGCGCGTATGGCCTCCACCGGGTCTGTGTCGGTCGAGTTGACCGTGTGGGTCGCGCCGAAACCCCGGGCCCATTCCAATTTGCGCTCGTCAATGTCAACGGCGATGATGGTTTGGGCACCAGCCAACCGGGCTCCGGCGACGGCCGCGTTGCCCACCCCGCCGCAGCCGATGACGGCTACAGAGTCGCCACGGCTGACATTGCCGGTGTTCATGGCCGCGCCAAACCCGGCCATCACACCGCATCCGATGAGGCCGGCCGCCAGCGCACTGGCTTCCGGGTTCACTTTGACGGCCTGCAAAGCGTCCACCAGGGTCAACTCGCAGAATGCTCCGATGCCCAGTGCCGGCGACAACGGCGAGCCATCGGTCAGGGTCATCTTCTGCTGGGCGTTGCGGCTGGCGAAACAGTACCAGGGCCGACCGCGTAGGCAGGAACGGCAGTTGCCGCAGGGGGCGCGCCAGGCCAGTATCACGAAATCGCCCGGCTGGACGTTGGTCACGTCTGGCCCAACCTTTTCGACCACGCCGGCCGCTTCGTGGCCGAGCAGGAAAGGGAAATCGTCGTTGATAGCGCCTTCCCGGTAATGCAAGTCCGTGTGGCACACTCCGCAGGCCTGCACCCTGACCAGCGCTTCGCCCTCGCCCGGGTCGGGCACCAGGATGGGCGCCAATTCCACGGGCGCGCCCTTGGCGCGCGACACTACCCCTTGGACCTCGTTCACCGGCATTGAATTTTCCTCCGAGTTGGCCGCGTCGGGCGGCCAGATGTACCCGGGTATAATGCCTCAACCAATGTCAGGCGACAAGCGGGGGGAACCATGGCCAAACGGGTGATAATCGACACCGACCCCGGGGTGGATGACTGCGCCGCGATCCTGTTAGCGCTGGCCAGCCCGGAGCTTCAGGTCGAAGCGCTGACCGCCGTCTACGGGAACGGTTCGATGGAACAATGCGCAATCAACGCGCGCCGCATCCTCGCCGCCGCCGGACGGAACGACATCCCCGTTTACCGAGGCGCCGTCGGGCCTTTGCTCCGTCCCCCGAACGAAGGATGGGCGGCTCATATCCATGGTGGGGACGCGCTGGGGGACATTGTGATCTCAGACGAAGAACCTCTTGCAGGGGGCGGCGCAGCTTCGGAGCGAGCCGCGGTGGAGATTGCCCGCCGGGCTCTGGAAGCGCCGGGCGAGATTACGGTGCTCGCTTTGGGGAGAATGACGAACGTTGCTTTGGCCCTGCGACTGGCGCCGGAAGTGGCTGAGGCGTTGGCCGGCGTAGTGGTGATGGGTGGCGCGGTACGAGTGCCCGGCAACGCATCTCCGGTGGCGACGGCGAATTTGTACGAAGATCCCGAGTCGGCGGCAATTTTGTACGACTCCGGGGTGCCGATAGTGCAAGTAGGTTTGGACGTTTGCGACCATTGCGGTTTTTCTGACGCGCAGTTCGAACGCCTGCGGGGATGTCCTGCTCCGGCGGTGCAGTTGCTGGCGTCGGCGTCGGAATACACGCAGGCAGCCTACCGCCGGTTGGGTCGTCTGGCGGAGGGGGAGGCGGTGCGCTACAACGACGTGCCGGCGGTTGCCGCTGCCATCGACCCGACGTTGGTGTCGACAACACGGCTGGCGGTGGCAATCGATACCAACAGTGATCTGACCAGGGGGCAAACGGTGGTGGACTGGTACGGCATGACCGGAAGGGCGGCCAACGCTGAGGTGTGCCTGGAGGTGGACGCCGGACGATTGACAGAAATGGTGGTGCAACGACTGGTGAACCACCCTTGGCCGGAACGCGCGTCGCTGTGAAAACGTAAGGGCGGGTTTGAAGCCCGCCCCTAACGAGGCACGATTTCTGTCGTTGGAAAGGTGATTAGCCCAGCGCGGCGACGGCGGCCCGCACTTCCTCGTAGTTCGGCTCTACGCCAGGCGATTCGGAAACCCAGTGGTAGCGCACGACGCCCTGAGCGTCAACGATGGTGACGGCGCGCTTGGCGGCGACGTAACCTTGCATACCGGCCAGGCCGGGCAAGGCGACATCGTAAGCGTTCACAACCTCGCGGTTGTAGTCGCTCAAGAATGTGTACTCCACGTTGTTGGCGGATTTCCAGGCGGCTTGGGCGAAAGGCGGGTCCACCGTGATGCCGATGACTTCGGCGTTCATGGAGCTGAACTGGTCGATGCGGTCGCGGAGGGCGCACATCTCGGTGGTGCAGACGCCGGTGAACGCGCCGGGGAAGAAAGCGATAACCACGTTCCTGCCGCGGTAATCGCTGAGGCTGCGCTGCTGTTGCGGGGTCTCGTGCAGGGTGAAATCTGGGGCGGACTGGCCTACGGTGATAGCCATCAAGGACCTCCTGGCTTTTGACAATTGAGGGCTTAGTTCGCCATATCGCCGCCGGTTTCGCGATAGCGGAACTGGACGATACGACCTGAGCATCTTACCATAACGATTTTTGATGCGCCGGATTTGAGGCCCATGCTAAACTGAC
Organism: Dehalococcoidia bacterium; assembly: GCA_965197635.1. Taxonomy (GTDB): domain Bacteria; phylum Chloroflexota; class Dehalococcoidia; order Lucifugimonadales; family UBA3495; genus Bin87. The sequence goes on along the minus strand of OZ240218.1, from coordinate 1,145,882 downwards.
CTCCAACCTGACGCTAACTGGAGCTTTTGCAATGTTCTTCAACTCGCGCCGTTCCACCGTTCACGCAACTCACGGCATGGTTGCCACCAGCCAACCGCTGGCGGCGATGGCTGGACTCCGCATCCTGATGGACGGCGGCAACGCGGTTGACGCGGCGGTAGCGACGGCGGCGACGTTGAACGTGGTCGAGCCAATGTCCACCGGCGTGGGCGGCGACGTGTTCGCGCTCATCTGGAAGGCGGCAGACAAAGATGTCGTGGCCCTGAACGGCAGCGGCCGGGCTCCGGGCGCCGCCAGTATCGATGACCTTCAGGCCAAAGGCTACCGGAGGGTGCCGGCTTTTGGGCCGCTGTCCATTTCGGTTCCTGGCACGGTGCACGGGTGGGAGGTTTTGCTGGAAAGCGAAGGCACCATCAGCCTGTCCGACGCGCTGGCTCCCGCGATCCAGTACGCGGAAGACGGTTTTCCGGTCAGCGACATCATCGGATTCCAGTGGCAACAACAGGAGGACAAACTGGCGGCGTTGCCTTCGGGACAGGAATTGCTGGTCAACGGCCGTGCTCCGAGGCAAGGAGAAATGATGCGGCTTCCCACTCTGGCCCGCACGCTGCGGACGGTGGCCGAAGGGGGAAGCGAAGCGTTCTACACCGGGCCAATCGCCTCCGCGATGTCGGAGTTTGTGCAGGAGCAGGGCGGATGGCTATCGGAGCAGGACCTGGCGGCACATCATTCCGACTGGGACGAACCCATCAAGACGGACTACCGGGGAGTGACGTGCTGGGAATGCCCGCCCAACGGGCAAGGGATCATCGCCCTGGAAGCACTGAACATCGTTGAGGGGTTCGACATCGCCGGCATGGGACCGCAAAGCGCCGAACGGTACCATCACTTGATCGAAGCGACGCGGCTGGGGTTCGCCGATGCCTTCGAGTATCTGGCCGATCCGCGTTGCGCGAACGTTCCCACCAAGGAGTGGACGTCCAAAGAGTACGCGCGTTGGCGGCGAACCATGATCGACCCGGAGCGGGCGATGGATACCGCACCCTACGGCAAAATGGTGCCGGGCAGCGATACTGTTTACATCAGCGTGGTGGACGGTGCCGGCAACGCCTGCTCGCTGATCAACAGCGTGTTCGCCAATTTCGGCTCCGGGCTGGTGGTTCCCGGTACCGGCATAGTGATGCACAACCGGGCGTCGCTTTTCAGCGCCAGGCCCGGGCATCCCAACGCCCTGGCGGGAGGCAAACGCCCGTTCCACACCATCATACCGGCGATGGCGACGAGGGACGACGAACTGTGGCTGACCTACGGCGTGATGGGCGGGTTCATGCAGCCCCAGGGCCACCTCCAGGTGATCAGCAACATGGTGGACTTCGGGATGGACGCGCAGGGGGCGTTGAACGCCCTGCGGTTCCAGGTGGCCGGCGATTCGGTTTGGCTCGAGGGCGACGTTGACGGTGCGGTAGTGACCGGCCTGCACGGCAAAGGCCACCGGGTTAACGTGATGCACGGGCCCCATCGTGGCGGCGCCGGAGGCATGGGCGGTGGCCAGGTAATCAGCCGCGATCCGGACAGCGGAGTTTTGAGCGGTGGGAGTGAACCGCGGAAGGACGGAGTTGCCGTCGGCTGGTAACTACTTCGCCAACCAGCGACGGAATCGGTCCCATGCGCCCTGGGGTTTCGGCTCCACCGGGCGCCCTCGCCAATACTGCTGGGATTGGCGACCCATGCGCTGGAAAAGCATCCACGCGACTGCGCCGGCCATAACCACCAACCCGGCTAGGGAAAGCCATACAACGTGCGCAACCAGCAGGCCGAGGACGGCGACAACTGCTCCGACGATGGCCAGTTTGGTAGGGGAGATCAGGCGCGGTCTCTGCTTGGGACGCGGAGTAAAGGGGGATGGCTGGTCGTCCAACGGTGGAGTGGGGTCGGAGGGAACAGAAGCCTGTTCGGGAGTTTCGGCCTCCAACTCACTCAAAAGTTGCTCGATTTCCTGTTCGTAACGGTCTTTCATCTCGGCACTTCCCCGGCGGTGGTCCGTTTCGTCGATTCAGGGCGGATTATAGCGCGGACAGGCGTCGAGCGTAACCGTTTTACAGGTCGTTGCGGGTCGGCAGTTGTCGGGGATTTTCGGCTTATTCTTCGTCTTTCCGAAATTCGATGACCTGGTGAGCGCGAGGATGTGCGGGATTGGAGTTGTTCGATGGTATCGGAGTGATGCCGCAGCCTCTGCGGGTGCGCTTGAATGGCTGCCGGTCGCCCTTGCTGCATTCCGTTGTACGGCGCGTGCTTGGGCAGGGAGGTTCCCAAGACCTGCTCCATCAGCTTGGGGGCGCTTTGGGCGGCCAAATCGGCGAACAACGTTCACTCAACCGTCCAACCTACCATGCGAGCCTCCGCAGCGCCGTGCGGATGTACCCTGCCGACGGTCGGGGATAATTCGTAGAAAAAATCTTCGGTGAGTTCGCCGAGAGTTACAAGTTGTGAAACGGCGATAGCCCGGATTTCCGAGCGAAATCGCCTGTTTTCGGGCCTTGATTTCCGGCTTCCGGAGGGGCGACGAGTGCGTTTCAATCCAAATGTTGAGCGACTGCTCAGGGCTTGTGCAAAGTTGATTGACATAAACGAGCCTTCCTCATAGATAGGGATTACCCACCTATCTGAAGAGGAAGGCCGTCATGGATTGTAGCCCAGCCGAGTTTGATGTCAATGTTGTCTGTCCTGAGGATCAGGGTAAGGTTCCAGCCTGGTGGATCTGGGTAGCCTGGGCGCTTCGCGACCCACGTGGCGTACGTTACCGCCTGGTTCACATCCTGGTATTTGTCCTGTTGGGCAAACTGGCTGGGGAAGACCGGCTGACGGGCATTGCGGACACCGCAAGGAAGCGCTGGCCCAAGCCCGCGCCCCCAGGCGCCGCATCGCGACTTACAGCCGGGTCCTGGGCGCAGCGTCGGTTGAGGCGCTGCGGACGATGGGGGAATTCTTGGCCCAGAACCGGACCGATGGACAGTTGGTTCAGACGACGGCAAAACCTTGCGGGGCATCGCGGCGGGGCAGACCCGGGGCACGCATCTGATGGCCGTACCTTCCTGGCGAAGGAGTAGTGCTGGCCCAGGTGGAGGTGGACGGCAAGGAAAATGAGATCAAGGCAGCCCCGCGGCTGCTGGAAGCTATCGACTTGCGGGGCAAGGTGGTCAGTTGACCCAGCGGGACCTTTCGGCGCAAGTGGTGGCGGCCGGGGGAGAATACCTTTGGCCAGTGAAAGATAACCAACCCCAACTGCACGACGACATCGCCACGTTTTTTGCCACGAACCGGAGTGTGCCGGAAAAAAAGGGCGGTCGCATTGAGCAACGCCACCTGCGGGCCAGCGCTGCCCGGACTGGCCCTATCTGCAACAGGTTTTCCGCGTGGACCGGCGCACCGAGCACGTCAAGCGGGGCGAGCTAACCGCGGTCTATGGGATAACCAGTTGCTGGCCATGGTCCGGGGACTTCGAAAACGATTACCGGCGGACGAGACCCTGCGCGAGTTGTTCTGCGACGCTCAACGCATGCGGCGGTTCAAGGGCCACAGGCATGCGTGGAGCGAAGCCTTGTCATGTGTAATTCGGACTTTGCACAAGTGGCGACTGCTGCGATTTCTTGACGTTTAGGGGCATTGGCAGTAGTATTAACCGCTGTCGGAGTTGTTATATGCCGAAACGTACGTACCAGCCAAAAAAGCGACGCCGTGCCCGAGTGCATGGTTTCCGCTCCCGTTCTCGTACTTCAGATGGGCGAGCAGTTTTGCGACGGCGCCGGTTCAAGGGCCGGCATCGTTTGTCTGTTTAGCTGATCGACCTGTATTCCGACCGGAAACGCCTTTGCCGGCGCCTATTGATTGATGCAACGACACCACAAGTTAGGCAGCGACCGGCGGATTTCAGAAATTCACCGCCATGGGCGGAGCGTAGCAAACGGCTTGCTGGTCATTCGAATGCTCCCCAATAGTTTGGATCGGAGCCGTTTCTGTTTTGTCACGGGCAAGCGCGTGGGGAAGGCGGTGGTCCGAAACCAAGTGAAGAGGAGGCTGAGGGAGGTGGTGCGAGAGGCCAACGTCGCTCCCGGATGGGATACGATTCTGATCGCGAGAAAAGGCGCGGGCGAAGCGGATTTCGCCCAGCTGCGTAACGCGGTTCACAACCTGATCCGGCGTACCAAAATCGACGCGCCCCAAGCAGATCCGAAAGTCGAAGCTACGGTGGTGGAGCGGCTACAGTGACACGCTTCGCTCTGGCTACCATCAGGCTGTACCAGCAAGCCCTTTCGCCGTATTGGCCTGGAGTCTGTCGCTTCCAACCAAGTTGCTCCCAGTACACTGCCGAGGCGATAGATCACTTTGGTCTGGTGCGGGGGAGTTGGTTGGGACTGCGGCGGATTTTGCGATGCCGTCCCCTGGGTGGACAGGGATACGATCCGGTCGTTTGATCACAAAAATGTCCTCTTACTTCCCGCCCTTCCGCACCTCGTCCCCCACGTCAAAACAGGGTAGCCGGCCACTCTCGTGGCGTTCCCTGGCGTTGTTGGCGCTGGGGGCTTTGATATGTGTGGCGTTGGCGGGATGCGGCCGGGATTTGGGGGCTTCCACTCGGGGATGGGGATCGGTGGCGGTGGCGAACGATGTCGTGTACGCGACCACGCTGGAAGGCCAAGTCTATGCTCTAAATGACTTGGGGCCCGATGGCGTCAGCACGCGGTGGATCTCCACCGTTGGGGGCGAACGAGGATTCCGCGGGGCCTACAATGCTCCGGCTGTTGGGCGTTACCTGTACGTATCCGGGATCGACGGCTATTTGTACGCATTCGACCCCCCGGCGGGCGGAGGCCCGGTTGAAACAGCGTGGCGTCAACCGCAGATTGAAACGGAAGACACGACCCCGCTGGTGGGTAGTCCCGGGCTGGACGAAGCCGGCGGGATTGTGGCGGTGGGTTCCGAAGACGGGGGACTGTATGCCTATAACGCTCTGACCGGAGAGGGCCTGCGTTGGTCTCCTTTCCGAACGGAAGGGGAGATCTGGTCAACGCCGTTGCTGAGGAACGGGGTCGCATACTTTGGTTCGCAGGACGGCAATGTCTACGCGGTCAGCCTGAATACCGGCGCGCTGGTTTGGCAATTTGAGACGGGTGGGGCCGTAGTTGCCACGCCGCTGATTCATAAAAACCTGCTGATCGTCGGTTCGTTCGACCGGCAGCTTTACGCGCTGGGCCTCAACGACGGGCAAGTGCGTTGGCAGCATGAGGCAGACAACTGGTGGTGGGCGACGCCGGTAGCGTCGGGCCGCGCGATATTTGCTCCGTCCACGGACGGCAAGCTGTACGCATTGGACGAAAACGGCGTATTGCTTTGGACGCACAACATGGGCGACCCGATCGTGTCAAGCCCGGTGTTGCTGGAACGCGGCCTGGTTGTGGCAACCGTGGAGGGCAAGGTGTCGGTGCTGCGAGCCACGGAGACGAGCCACGGAGCAGCACAGGAAATCGCTTCGCTCACGGTAGGCGACGCTGAGATCAAAGCTGCCTTGGCCGGCTTGAGACGCCGGGTATCCGGTACCGCCGAACCGCCCGATTCGGTGTACATCGGATCCGACGACGGCACGGTCCGCCGAGTGCAGGTGCGCTCGGGGATCAACATCCTTTGGTGTTACGACACCAGCGAAAACACGCGATGCAACTGAGACCCGCGTCGCCAATCGATAATCACGTAGGTTAATCTCGGTGGAATTTTTCTCGATATTCGTTCTGCTCTGGAACGAAATCATCATCCGCCCCATGCTCAACACCCTGCTGGTGTTGTACGTGGTGTGCTTCTCCCAGATGGGGGTGGCCATCATCGTCTTCACCGTGCTGGTGCGGGTGGCGACCATTCCGCTGACGGTGCGGCAATTGCGCCAGATGCGGGCGATGACCGGGCTACAGCCCAGAGTGCGGGAGATTCAGCAGCGTTACGAAGGGGATCGCCAACGGGTTTCCCAGGAAACGATGCGGTTGTACCGGGAAAGCGGCGTCAACCCCATTGGATGTTTGGGGCCGCTGATTGTCCAGATGCCGATCCTGATCGGCCTGTTCCGGGTGCTGATCCTGACGCTCTTCAACAACCCGGAAGACCTGGTGAATCTGTCGGACAAGATGTACTCGTGGATCACCTTTGTACCCATCCACGCGGCGGTGCCGGTGAACAACGGTTTCCTGTGGCTGGATCTGAGCCAGCCCGACCCGTCGCCAATCGTGATGCCCGTCCTGGTGGCGGTAACCACCTGGGTGCAACAGAAGATGACGCAGATGCCGTCGCCGGATCCGCGTCAGCAGTCAAGCCAAACGATGATGCTGTGGATGATGCCCATCTTCCTGGGAGCGTTCTCCCTGGGTTGGCCGAGCGGGTTGCCGCTCTACTGGGTGGTGTCCAATCTCATCGGCATCGGGATCCAGTACTTTATCACCGGTTGGGGACCGCTGTTCCCTCTGTTCCCCCGGCGCAGCCAGGAACCGGAGGACGTCGCGCCGGCCGCGCCGGCTCCCGACCCGCAGGAGAATAGACCTGATGGATCAGATAGTGCAAACCGGGAGAACCGTAGAAGAGGCCGAAGAGCTGGCGCTCGCAGCTCTCGACGCCGACCGCAGCGAGGTAGAGGTCGAAATACTAAATAGGGGTAGGCAGGGCTTTCTGGGGATCGGCGGCGAACTGGCCGAAGTCCGAGTAACTCTACTGGCTGGTAGCAACGTAGCAGAGGCCCCGATCGAGACAGACGATGACGATGACGTAATCGACGACGACGGAGACGTAGCGGAGGCAGCCCCGGCTACGACTCCCGTCGAGCTGATTACGGCGGACACTCCCGCAGGCGCGGCGGTCCAGGCGGTCGAGCGCATCCTGCAACACGTAGGCGCCGAAGTGGACGTGAATCTCCGGTCGGAACACGATGAATTTGCCGGCGGCCCGGTAATCGACATCAGTGGCCCCGACTCCGGGCTGCTGATCGGGCGCAGAGGCAACACGCTGCAGTCGTTGCAGTTCATCGTCCAAAGCATCGTCCGTCAGCAGTTGGACCAAGACATCCGAGTTGCGCTGGACGTCGAACAGTACCGGCAAAGGAGAGAGGATTCGCTGAGGGAAATGGCGGATCGAGTGGCCGACCGGGTGGCGCAAACGGGGCGAAGCATCACTTTAGAGCCGATGACGCCTTCTGACCGGAGGGTGATTCATCTGTACCTGGAGGAGCGAGGCGGCGTTCGGACCGAAAGTGTCGGTTATGGAGAGGGCCGCAAGGTGCAAATCATCCCCGAACGAGACTAAGACTTCGGCGCGGATGGGCGAATTGGTCCATCCGCACTGATTTAACGCGGACGCCGTTGACCCCAGTGGGTAGGGGAAATAGAATGCAACCATGAAATCGTGGCTGCCCGACGGTTCAACCCAAGCCCCATTTGACCACCCTCGCGAAGAGTGTGGCGTGGTCGGTGTGTTTGCTCCGGGAGCGCACAGCGCGACCCTCACTTCCATCGGGTTGTTCGCTCTGCAGCATCGGGGCCAGGAGTCTGCCGGCGTGGCGGCGACGGACGGAAAAGAAATCCGTATCCACACTGGAATGGGTCTGGTTTCGGAGGCGTTTCGCGATGGTGACGTTGAACGCATAACCGGCGAAATGTCCATTGGGCATACGCGTTACTCCACCACCGGCTCCAGCGAGAGCTGCAACGCGCAACCTTTGTTGGTCCGGGGCGTCAACGGGCGCCTGGCCGTGGCGCACAACGGCAACATTATCAACTCGGTGCGGTTGCGGGAGCAGCTTTTGGAACAGTGGGACTGCCGTTTTGAAACCAGCACGGATAGTGAAGTGGTGGCTTATCTGCTGGCCAACGCCCCCGGGTCGAGTTGGCCGGAGCGTGTTTTTTACGGAATGCGGTTGATGCAGGGCGCGTACTCGCTGGCGCTGCTGACCGAGGACGCGGTAATCGCGGCACGAGACCCGCTGGGCATTCGCCCGTTGTGCCTGGGCCGCTTGCCGGAAGGTTGGGTAGCCGCCTCTGAAACGTGCGCGCTGGACCATATGCAAGCCGAATTCGTGCGCGAACTGGAGCCGGGCGAGGTGGTCGTCATCGACCGCACGGGCATTCATTCCGAAGTGTACGGGGGAGCAGCCCGGCGCAGCCGGGCATTGTGCGTGTTTGAGTGGATTTACTTCGCCCGCCCGGACAGCATCATGGACGGCCGGCTGATGCACAACGTGCGCGAGGAGATGGGAGCCCAACTGGCCAAGGAACACCCGGTCGAAGCGGATCTGGTGATTGGCATACCCGATTCGTCAACGTCAGCCGCCGTTGGATTCGCCAAGGAATCGGGGATACCCTTCACCAACGGATTGGTGCGCAACCGTTACGTGGGACGCACGTTCATTGAACCGGAACAACAGCGGCGGGACCGGGGAGTCAGGCAGAAGTTCAACCCAATGCCGGCGGTGTTGCGCGGCAAACGACTGGTGGTAGTGGACGACAGCATCGTCCGGGGGACTACAACGCCCCACGTGGTCGAGTTGTTGCGACGGGCGGGAGCCACGGAGATTCACCTGCGGGTGTGTGCGCCCCCCATCCAGCATCCGTGCTACCTGGGAGTGGACATGGCGACGCGGCAGGAATTAATCGCCGCCAACAAGACCGTCCCTGAGATACGCGACCTCACGGGAGCCGACACGTTGGGATACCTGAGCGTGCGCGGGCTGATGGACCTGGTGCGCGGGCAGCAGGGCGGTTTTTGCGACGCCTGCTTCACGGGCAATTATCCCGTGCCGGTGCAGCTTGAAATGACGAAGATGGCCTTGGAACCCCCCGCTCCCTGAGCAACAGTTGGCGAGGAACGATTGACTATCCCGGCATCAGGGACTTACGAGGCCGCCGGCGTATCGCTGGACGTCATGGACGGGTTGAAAGACCGTATCAAGGCGTTCGCGGCGATGACACATGGTCCGGAGGTGCTGGAAAGCGGCGGCGGGTTCGCCGGCCTTTTCGCGTTGGCAGGTTACCGGGAACCCGTGCTGGTGGCCAGCGCCGACGGCGTGGGAACCAAGCTGAAAATTGCGGCGCAGCTGGGGCATTTCGAGGGCGTCGGCCAGGACTTGGTTACGCTCAACGTGAATGACATTCTGACGAAAGGTGCACGTCCGCTGTTCTTTCTCGATTACGTTTCCTTCAGCGCACTGGACGAACATCGGCTGGAGATGCTGATGCGGGGGATGGTCTGGGGTTGCCGCGAGGCCGATTGCGCGCTGATCGGCGGCGAAACTGCCCAGCTTCCCGGGGTGTACTCCGACGTGGATTTTGACTTGGCCGGTTTCTTGGTAGGGGTTGCAGAACGTGGTCAGCTTTTGGACGGAACGGACGTCGTTCCCGGAGACCGGTTGATCGGCATTCCGTCGAGCGGTGTGCACACCAACGGGTTTTCTCTGGTGCGGCGAGCCTTCAACGTGGACGATGATCCAGCAGCGTTGTTCCGACCCTGCCCCGGCCTTGACCGCACCCTGGGAGACGAGCTGATGGTACGGCACCGGGCGTACTATCCTCTGCTCGCTCCGTATCTGGGTCAAATCAAGGCATTGAGCCACATCACCGGCGGCGGGTTGCCAGGCAAGATGCCGGCGTCCTTACCCGACGGGGTGGCGGCGGAGTTCCGCGTGGGCTCGTGGCCCGGGTTGCCCATATTTGACGCCATTCAACGCGCGGGAGGCATCAGCGACGCAGAAATGTACCGGGTATTCAACATGGGTCTGGGAATGGTGGCGGTGTGCGAACAGCAAGGCGCCAGCGCCCTGCTGGCCGGCGTGCCGGACGCGGTGGACGTGGGTCGCATCGTGGAGCATCCGGGGCCGGCCGTCGCGCTGTTCCGCCACGATTAGGACGGAGCTCAAGGAGGCGCAATCATGAACCTGAAGAACCCATTCCGTCGCGGCGGCAGCAGCAAAGCCAAACCCGAAGGAGAAGCCGTGTTTGATGTCATGCGCCCCTGGTGGGCCTGGGGGCCGCTCGGGTTGGTTTGGTTCTGGGGACACGATACGGGGTCCACCATCGACGCCGGGCACATCAACCACCACGTTGACGGAGCCAACTTCAATCACAACATAGACCACGGCGGCGGCTTTGGCGGTTTCGACGGAGGGGGCGGAGGCGGAGCGATCTGATCATCCGGGTGGAAAATGTCACAGGGAGACGTGCAGCGATTTGAAAGCGTTACTGAGCGTATTCGACAAGACCGGCATCGAGGATTTGGGCAAAAGCCTGGTTGCGGCCGGCTACGAACTCATCAGCACCGGCGGCACCTATCGCAGCCTGGCCGACGCCGGCGTGGCGGTGCGTCAGGTGTCCGACGTCACCGGGAGCCCTGAGATCCTGGAGGGCCGGGTCAAAACGCTGCACCCGGTGATCCACGGCGGTTTGTTGGCGCGGCGCGATTCGCCCGACCACATGGCCGAGCTGGACCAGCACGGCATGGACCCCATCGACGTGGTGGTGGTCAACCTCTATCCCTTTGTGGAGACCGTCAGCAGAGCGGGCGTCTCATTGGACGACGCCCTGGAGAATATCGACATCGGCGGCCCGACCATGCTCCGTGCGGCGGCCAAGAACTTTCCGGCAGTTGCCGTGGTCGTAGATCCGGCGGATTACGGTTGGGTCGCCGAAGCGTTGGCCGGAGACGGCCTGGACACGCAGCCACGGCGTGATCTGGCCGCCAAAGCCTTCCAGCACGTGGCGGTCTATGACGCCGCGGTCGCGTCGTATCTGGCCGCCGATCCTGCGTCCGACGATGAAATGCCGCAGCAGGTGACCATCGGCCTGACCAGGGTTTCGAGCCTGCGGTATGGCGAGAATCCGCACCAACAGGGAGCGCTGTACGTTCCAGCGGCCGGCGGGGTTGGAGGTTTGGCCCGCGCCCGGCAGTTGCATGGTCGGGAACTGTCTTTCAACAACCTGATGGACGCCGACGCCGCCTGGCGCACGGTCAACGACTACGATGATGCGTCGGTTTGCGTCATCAAGCACGCCAACCCCTGCGGACTGGCCTCCCGGGACGACGTGTCTGTGGCGTATCAGTTGGCTTACGAAGGCGACCCGGTGTCCGCTTTCGGCGGCATCGTTGGTTTCAATCGGACGGTGACGGCGGCGGCGGCGGAAGCCATGGGCCCGGTGTTCTACGAGGTGGTGGTTGCTCCCGGCTACGACGGAGACGCTCTTGAAATTCTCCAGAGGAAGCGGAACCTACGCATCTTGGAGGTTGAACGGGCGCAAAGCGCGCCAGGCGTTACAGATTATGACGTGCGCCCGCTGAGTGGCGGAGCATTGGTGCAGACGCCGGACGCCATTGACGAAGATCCCAAAGCGTGGACTACGGCGACGGAACGCGCGCCGAGCGAGGCAGAGTTGGCCGACCTGGCGTTTGCCTGGAAAGCGGTGAAGCACATCAAGTCCAATGCCATCGCTTTCGTGAAGAACCGGACGCTGGTCGGCATGGGCGCGGGCCAGCCGAACCGAGTCGTCAGCGTACACTTATCCCAGCGGGCGGCGGGCGACAAGGCAGTCGGTTGCGTGCTGGCTTCCGACGCGTTCTTCCCGTTCCCGGACAACATTGAACTGGCGGCGGCGGCGGGAATCACAGCTATCGTCCAACCCGGTGGGTCGATCCGCGACGACGAGGTGGTCGCCGCGGCCAACCAGGCCGGCATCGCTATGGTTTTCACCGGGGTACGGCACTTCCGCCACTGACCGGCCGAGTTGGACGCCTACCTGGACATTGAGACCACCGGGTTTCTCGGTGGTAGCTCATACCCTACGGTGGTGGGTATAGCCGTCGATTTTCCCGGCGACTGGTCGATGGAGCAGTTGGTTGGAGAAGATATCACCGTTGACGCCATCCTGCACGTCATGGAGGGCGTTACCGCCGTGTACACCTTCAACGGATCGGGTTTCGACCTTCCCTTTCTGGCGTGGCGACCGGGCGTCGATCTGCGCCGTCGTTTCGAGCATCACGATCTGATGCGCTCTTCCCGTCGCGCCGGATTGAAGGGTGGTCTCAAGGTCATCGAAAAAGCGCTGGGCATTCCCCGCAACCTGCCCGATATGGGGGGCCACGACGCAATCGTGCTGTGGCATAAATATCGCCAGGAAAATAACCGGGACGCCCTGGATATGCTTCTAGAGTACAACCGCGAGGATGTGGAAAACCTGCGCATCCTGCGGGCAATATTGGAGGATGAAAATTGGAGCTTGGATTGAAGGGCAAGAACGTGGTGGTCACCGGCGGCGGCAACAATATCGGCCGGGCCATAGTCCTGGCGTTTGCCGCCGAAGGCAGCGACATTGCAATCGCCGAGCTGAATCGCGAAGCCGGGAAACGGGTGGCAGACGAGGTGAAGGCTTTGGACACGGGAGCGTCAGCCGTGGTCGTTGACGCCGACGTAACTGATCAAACCAAAACCGACGCCATGATGGCGGAAGCCATCGACCGCCTGGGCAGCGTGGACGTCCTGGTCAACAACGTGGGGTGGACCATTGACCGGCTCTTTATGGACAAATCCCGAAACGAGCACGTCAAAGAAGTGGACGTGAACCTTTGGGGCGCCATCAATTGTATCAACGCTGTGTTGCCCCACATGGTGGAACAGCAAAGCGGAGCGGTGGTCAGCATCAGCAGCGACGCGGGCCGTATGGGGGAATACCGGGAAGCGGTTTATTCCGCGTGCAAGGCGGGCGTGATCGCACTGAGCAAGTCCCTGGCGCGCGAAACGGGCCGCTACGGCCTTCGATTCAACATGGTCTGCCCCGGCTTGGTGGTGCCGGAACAGTCGGAGATTGCCGGCACCGAGAGTATGTGGACCCAGGGGATGGGTGAAATGTTTACGGGAGAAGTACTGGAACGGGTCAAGCGAGCCTACCCGCTCCGGCGCATCGGCACTGCGCAGGAAGTAGCCAACGCGGTGGTGTTTCTGGCCTCCGATGCGGCCAGTTTCATCACCGGCCAGACGCTGAGCGTGTCGGGCGGCTACACGATGATGTGACGAAGGCATCCGGCTATGTCACTTGTCGCGCTCCGTTGTCGTTGGACATTTTCCGGCGCATTGCCTCGAACTCAGCCGAAGGGATGTAAGAGCCGATAAGTTCTGTGCCGGACGGCAGGGTCAGTCCAGCGAATCTCTTGGCGATGTACTCCTCGACCACCCGGCTCACCACCTGGTTCACGGTTTCTTTCCATTCCTCAGGCAACACGCTGTTGTCCTGACCGGCGGTGTCCAGCGCGCCTTTAACATACCACAGCACGGCGTCCAGGGCTAAGCCATGCACCACCATAGCGTCCCGGGCTATCTCGGCCGCCTCGGGTCCCAGGGATGGCACGCGGATGGGGACCTGTTCGTCGTCAATCCTGCGTTCGCTTATCAAGCGCGCGGTTGCCACGGCAATGTCCGTCATACCCTTTTCCACGGTGGGCGTCATCGTCGGCCTCCTCGCCAGATATTGACGTTGGATATTTTCACTCTGCCGGCGGCCTCCTAGCAAATGGCGCAGTACCGGGCATCGTTGCGATAGCCGTCGGTTTTGCATTGACTGAGTGGGACGCCATCGCCGGGGAGGGCTTGGCGCAATTCTCTCCACAATCGCAATCCCGTTGCCATTGCCTGCGACCCCTGGCTGACTTCTTCCCATGGCATTATGCCACCCCTGGCATAGGTTCGTGTACGTCATTCCCAGGTAGCAGGACAAATCTGCCCGGCCATATTGATATACCCGCCTTATTCCCGCCAGTTGGCGCGGTCGTGCAGGTCAACATACATCTTTTCGCGGGGGTCCAAATCTCTTTGTCCTCTGGAGTCCTCCCATTGTACTTCGACATAGACTTTGGCTATCATAGGCTCTGTCAATTGTTCAAAGTTCACGTATTCGCTCGACTTTGTACAACTCAATGCGGCGTAGGCGAGGGAGTCGAGCATCAGGTGATATAAGGAGTTGGGGACTTTAATCATCCGTTCCGGCTCGCGCTCGGACGTCGCAAAAGTCCCGTGCCGCACCCAGATGTAACGTCTGACCATGGCGATGGCGTCGGCGAAGGAAGGATCACTTCCCGAGTACTGGTCTTTTCATACCAGGCGGTCGCGCGGGGTGTCATTTCAGTCTGCTGTCCGATGAGGAAACCGTGGGGCCGCGGCTTGCGGGGCTGCTTGGGCGGCCAGGCCCGGCATCCGTCCGGAGCCTTTGTGACCACACTGAACAGGCCCAGGAGGGCGGGCGTGGTGCGTTACCTGGCGTACTGGCCAGTTCCGACCACTGGCGGCGTAGGCGAGGGAGTGGGTTTCCATGCCCAGTCGCAAAAGTGTGCCGCCCGATGTAACGTCTGACCATGCGATGGCGTCGGCAAAGGTGACCTCGCGCGGGGTGTCACCTGCCAGCGCAGCAGATACCACCACTGGCGTTGGAGTAAAGGTGACCTCGACCTGTACCATTGGAGTATGTACAGCGGTTCCGCCGCGGTGTCGGTGCATAGCAACGCGCCTGGTTTGAGGTGTTCTCCCGAGTCTTTGATCACGACCCAGCGCATGGCAAGGGGCGGCGGCCCGGCGTGGTACCACACCGCCAGGCCCGAAGCCGGTTCGACCGTAGTGGTACCGCCGTCGGATCCGGTGGCAAGGTAGGTGGTCCATTGAGTAGCGGGATCGTCCAGCACCGCCCTGGGGCTGGGCAGACGCGCTCCGACGATCCGTGGTCGCCCGATCTGACCCGGCTGTCTCGGCGGCGCCGGCTGGTACCGGGCCGCGTCCTTGCGCAGTTTGGCGACGACCACAATGGGTTTTGACATATTCTGGAAATAGCGCCGGAACTCGCGTTTGGCGTAGCCGCCATCACACACCGGCACCAGGTCCTGCTCCGGGAGCCAACGGCGCAGGCAGACCAGCATCTGCCGAGCATAGTCGGTGACCATCTGGTGTCGTCGGCCTTTGCGCCGGTCGTAGCGGGCCGACGGCGCCAACGCGGTCATCAAGGGCAGCGCCCAATGCCGACCCACCCCACCGATATGGGTCAACAACATCAGGCTCATCCATTGCAGTCCGGGGGTCATTACCGTCTGGTCGTCGGTGGAGCGTACGGGATCCCGGTACCGTCCCTTAGCCGCAATCTTCCGCCCCCAGCGCCGTTCCAGGGTTTCGTCAATGCCGAAAACCAGCGGCCCGTCGGACGAACCAAGACGTCCGACCACCAGCAGCAACAGCACTCGGCTCAGCTGCAACGACGACCACCTGGCGCGGTTGAGCGCCTGATGGTAGATGGTGAAATCTCCGTGCTGCCCAATTCCCAGGATGTTCAGGGCGGAGGACACGGTGCGTTTGCCGGGAGACAGGATCGCGCCAATCGCCAGGAGTCGGGCTTTACGCCAGGTCCGGGGGTCAAACAGGCGCTCAAAGGGCAGCAGCAGGGATACAATGACTGCGGGCAGGGTGGGCATATTCGACCTTTTGTGATGATTTGGTCGAGCTTACCCTGTCCTTATAATTTATCTATGTTTTGTACAAAGTCGAGCAAGGGAGTGAGAACAGGTAAAATGGCATCCGGCAGGGTAAGCATGGTTGGGCCTTATTGTGGAAATCGGGTCAGGCCAGCTTACCCTGGTTTTATAATGTGCCTAACTTTTGTACAAAGTCCAGCTGAAATGAGGGTCATAAACATGGCACGAAAATACCTACCCCTGTCAGGGGGGACACCCTGGAACTTGAGGCGGACCATCGCCGCCACGCCGAGATCGAGAATGCCATCCGCGACCTCAAGTACGGCGTGGGCCTCAACTATCTCCCCTCGGGGCGCTTCGCCGCCAACGCCGCCTGGCGGGCCCTCCAGGTCATCGCCCACAACCTGGCTAGCTAGACCGCCCGCATCGGTCTGGGCGAGCCGGCGGTAACCACCAAGACCCCCCGGCGGCGCTTCTTCTCCCTGGCCGGATGGCTCACCCGCTCGGCGCGCCGCCTCCTCACGCGTACCCGGTTTGGTGAGGTGGAGGGGTGAAGATTACGGGTGGCGGGTCGGGTGTAGCGAGATAGTATTCGTAACCCAGGTTCAGGATGCCCAACTTGCCTCGGGAGCAGATCCCACGTTGGAACGACGGCGAAACCCGCATGACCACCAGTATCAGCAGGCAACAGGCCAGCAGCAGTCTCACCAGCAGCCGTTGTAGCCGGTCCGTGGTGGTTACGGTGCTTCGGTCTAGTCCAAAGCGTTGCTTGCCGTCCTTGCCGTCAATGCAGTCGCCGCCCATCAGCGCCGAGGCCACCAACGTCAGCATCTGGTCTCCCACATTCGCCCGACCGGGCGCTTCTCCCAGGTCAACATGGTTGTCCACCAGTTCACCCAGTCCCAAACGCCCAGCCAGCGTGATCGGAAGCAGCATCCCAACGTTGACCACCAAACGGTGATCGTCAAAGGCGATATGGATGCGGTCGGGCTGCTCAGGTGGTAGCAGCTATTGGGTGCTCCTGGTCTGGAGTTGGTTTGGTATCTCAAAAACCATTATCCTCGAACGCAGGAGCACTTTCTAACCCCCTCAGCGCACCGACAGTCTCATCCTTTCGGTGGATTTGGGCTTAGGGAGACAAACAACCAGTTCATCAAGGAAAGATCCGCGGTGGCGCCGTCGAATTCATCAGCGCATCCGCCATGGCGCACTGCGCACCCGCGACAGGTCATGCATCGGGCGACGCCGGACTAAGTGGTCCGACTCCTCGGCCCAGATTAAAGACCATCCTCTTCACGTTGTGAGCCACCGCCGCCAGGTGCCCCTCGCAGTCCACCTTCCACAGTCCCCGCAGTCGGGACTTGTCCCATCCCAGCCGATCCAGGGAAGCGAAGGTTCCTACCACAATGGTTCACCGCAATGGTTCATCGCCGAAACCGCTCTCGCTGGTACGCTACCGTCTGGTTGCGCTCTCTGGCACTCAGGTAAACGGAGTGATACATGGTAAGGCCGATGTAGCGGCGTCTTTGTCCAGGTGGGAGGCAGGTGTCTTTGACTGGGCACGCTTGGCACTCCTTTTGCCGTGCGAAGTAGTGATATGCGTCGTCCCAACTGTGGAACGTGCCGCGACGCAGGATCTTGCCTTGAGGACAGACTCGGTGATCGCCGTGATACACAAACCCGCCGCGGGAGACCATACTGGTTTCCCGTATGGGATGGATGGGAGTGTGGGCTGCGATGTTCTGGTCCGCAAGTAGTTGCCGGAGCTTGCTGACGTTGTAGCCGGTGTCTCCAGCCAGCGACACCGGTTGCAAGGGCAGCCGCTCAAGCAGATCGGGAACGGCTTTCCACTCTCCCTCGGAGGCGTGCGTCACCCCTCTGGACAGGATGAAACCACCCAAGATCAACGATGACGTTCTACTGGTAATGCCAGCCGGACGGCTTACCGGACCGGCTGGTAGGCCAGCGGGCGTCGGTGTCGACAGGACTCAGCGGCAATCGTCCGTCAGGCTTTCAGAAGTGCCGCCCCTCCTTGTGCTCGACACCGTCGGCATCGACCGTCGTCTCCCTAATCACGAACCGGCATTGACCTGGAAGCCCTGTTCCTTGAACTCTTCGACGGTCATCCCGCAGGGCGACAGGTCATGGCTTTTCACGTAGGCCTTGACCAATCTGGGATCCACGTACACCTCGGGCGACAACAACCCCATGCGCAGCAACTCGTCATTCAGACCGTCGAAGATCGCCGCGAAGCCATCACAACCGATCCAGTCGATGAAGTGGCTGATGCTGGAATGGTCGGAAACCGCATCGTCAATGGTGAGAAAGTAAAACCATCGATAAGCGAGATTCTCGGAAATGGCCGAGCACAATCTGCGAAAGGACGTGATGTTGTACAGGGAGCAGATGAGCAGTGCCTTCACCATTACCTCGGGATGGATGGCCGGTCTCCCGAAGTCGGGACAGTAGCACTCTTCCAGAGGCGCCACCAGCTTGGCGAAGTCCAGTTGCTCGTCGATCCGGATCAGCAGGTGGTTGCGATCAATGAAATCCCGCAACTGCCTGGTGGTGAGCTGGAATGGGGCGGAGTCCCTGCGCGACCGGTCCAATGGTTCGATCATCGGCGTTCTCGACAACAGCGGACTGTCTCGGCATTGTAGCCCGACTCGTCGCTGAACCGGTGATCAAGCTGACTTTTCAACACTCCCCTACCGCCGCTCTTTACATTCTACCGGGCACCCGGGAGTCCTGATGGATTACGCTTGATTATCGAATTTGTCAGATGGGGGTTTACCCGTCCTGGGGGAGAAAGGCGTTGGGGACGACCGCGCTGCCCTGCCCCACCCCGGTGGTATCGCCACGCTGGTTCTCGGCCTTGATCTCCACCGATACCCGACTGCCGTTCACTTCCCGACTTACGCCGGTAACCGTCCCCGTGAAGGTGATGGTGTCGCCGGGACGGACCGGCCGCAGGAATCTCAGATCAACCATGCCAGTGTGGTTGAACACGCCGCTGCCGAAGTACCGGCGTAGCAGTTCAATGGCGAATGACAATGACATCCTCCCCGAAGCCACCGTGCCCTCGGTTCCCAGGGTCTCGCGAGCGGTCTCTTCGTCGGTGAACTGTGAAGGTTCCAATTGCCCAGCGCTGCCCTCAAACAGGTTGATCGCCTCCTGGGTCATTTCCTTTACCAGAGGGGATAGCTCCTCCCCCACCTCATAGGTGCGCACTAGCCCCCCCATTTCTTACCGACCTCGGTGGGTTGCTTGAGCTCGTGGGTAATCACGCGGTCAATGAGCCGGCCGTCTTCGTCAACCGAAACCGCCTCGGTGACGATGTAGTTCTTGCCCCGGCGCAGGTACTTGTCGGCGATCCACGCCCGCACCGTGATCGTCTTGCCGCCGATGGGAGGGTTGTAGCAGCAGAAGGCGCACCGGGCGTTGACAGAACCGGCGTCCGTGTACTTGGCGTTGTACTGTTTGACATCCACCTTGTGGGAGATCGTCGGAAAGCTGGCCTCCGGGTCCATGACCCCCTGGCGATAGGTGTCTATCATCTCCTGAGTGAGAAGGTATTGGTACGTCTCGAAGGTCTCACCGACCTCCAGGGCGTCCCAGTCCAGGAGTATTCGCGCATCCGCTTCTACCATAGCTGCACTTCCTTTTTTTACGCGTGATTGGGATGCCAAACCGGCTAGATGCCCCGCCAGGAGCGCCGTCCGTCCACCCGGACGAAATGGCCAAAGCCGGGATCGGGAAAGTGTCCAGCGGAGACCAGAATCGGCTCGTTCTCCAGCATATCCATCACGGAATGCCTGGTGCTCCGGGACACGTCCGGCTGGATGTCGAATATGGGGCACCAGTCGGTGTAATGCGCCTGGGCCGGATTGTGCGCCACGTCGCCCAGGATGTAACCCCGCTCTCCGCCAGAGGCGATCATGATTGAGATGTGGCCCGGGGTATGCCCTGGCGTGGATACCGTGGTGAGCTCGTCCGTGATCTGGTAATCGTCGTCGATCAGGTCGATGAATCCCAAGCCCTGCAGGGGTACCACCTGGTCGCGGACGTGGGTAGCGCCAGCCAGCACATCTGGCTGAGTCCAGTAGTCCCAGTCCTTCCTCGGCACGATGTAACGGGCATTGGGGAAGTTTGGCTTGCCATCGGTGAGGTTCCAGCCCACGTGGTCGGGGTGGAGGTGAGTGAACACCACCAGGTCCACAGCCTCCGGGTCGACGCCCTTGGCTCGCATGTCCGTCATAAGCGTACCGTCGGGGGCCTGCAGGCCGGTATCGACGATGATCAGCCTGCCATGTGAGCGGACACCCGTGGTTCCATACCTGCTGGTAATCTGGTCGTGGTCGTCCAAAAGCTCGGGAAACTCCCGCCATTGTTCAATGGTGGTATCCGGGAAAGGCGTGAAGGGAGACCGGGTGGGCATCCCGTCGTTTAACGCCAACAATTGAACGTTGCCGACGCTGGTTGTGTAGCTGGGCATATCGGTATTGCCTCTCGATAAGTTAGCCTTCTAACGGTGCATCGATGCGAGCATCATATTACCGTAAAAAACAGGTCCTGTTGAGAGAAAACATCGGAGTCTCGTAAGTTGCCGAGGGCGTCGGCAAACTCACGCCTACCCACTTTGGCAGGCGATTTTGCCACTCATGATTGCACCGGATACAACCAATCATGAGCAAGCGAGGCGTCGTAACAAGACGCCGCCGAAACACCCAATCCGCTTTACGCCTACGTAGCCCCGGAATAAAATGATCCCAAGGCCATCCTCTGCCCCTCTGGGAGACCGCGGAAGATGACATCAACGACAGGCCAATCGAAGAGAGCTCGACAACCGAACGACAGGTTTTTAGCGCCGGATGCGCCTGCTGCCGACCGCATCGACCAACTGGTTCTCGTAGACACAGGCCCAGCAACACCTCCTGCCGCGCCGAACCAGCCAAGCCGAATGGTTGAAACAGGCGTTGGCGCTCCATTGGAACGCAGATCTCCCGCAGCCCTTCATCGGGTACGACGCCGATGAAGGCACGTTCGTCGCCGAATGGCAGTCCGAGACGGAATGCAACACGCTGACCATCGACGCGGAGAACCACCGGGGATGGTATGACCCTTGGCCCGGTGGTGACGCCGTGGGACTGCCCGAAGAACTGGACCTGGACACGGAGGAAGCGTGGCAACTCCTGCGCAATGCCCTCACGACCACCAAACCGTAACCACCGGCGGCCCCTATTACCGCCAAGTCCATCTCAATAACTTTCCAGGACGGCCGGGCACTATCCCAGGCCTTTGTATTGCAGGACACAGGCTGCCACTTCACGCTGTCTCTCAACGACGGTTCGCGGACCACAGCAGCCCCGCTGCTACCGGGAGTACACTCAACACGGCGAGTGCCAATCAGCGGCAGTCCTGGAGGTGACAGTCAACGAACTGGCAGCGTCCGGAGCGCATCGCGTGGTAGATTCCGCCAATGACCAGACCCACGCTGACGTGGACGCCATGTACGAAAAGCCCATGAGCCGGCGCCAACAACGCAACGCGGCGCGAGCGTTGGGCGTCTGCGGCCAATCTGCGAGGTCCAGCGTGTCTTCCCGACCGCGGATAGACAGCATCAAGCCTCCGCACCAGAAAATCGACGACCGCGAGTGGCGAAATCGCTTACACTTTGGAGTGGAGGGTTGAAAAAGCCGGTCTGTCCGGGTAAGGAATGGGTTACCCACCTACGTTCCCGCTTGAAGCGACCGACCTTGTCATGGTATTACCGCATCTCCTGATCAACAGCCGGGACGACCGGCGCGGGACTGGCCCCGCAATGCGTTGCACTGCTATGAAACGGCCAGCTTCCGAGGTCGAGCAATGACCAACGTTACCGTCTGGCGGACGAGGATGGCCCACGCCCTGCCCTTCTACTACGGCTGGGTAATCGTGGGGAACGGGGTGGCGGTGAGCCTGTCCACCCGGACCGTGATGGCGGTGGCGACCCTTTCCGTGTTCGTCGTTCCGATGACCCAATCCATGGGTTGGTCGGTGGGGATGTTTTCCGGAGCGATCAGTCTGGGAGGGCTGGTCGCGGTCTTCGTTTCGCCCGTCGTGGGGAGATGGCTGGACAAGTACGGGGCGGGAGTCATCCTGGGGACGGGTTCATTTACCACGGGGGCGCTGGCGATTGGGCTCGCCTTCGTTACCCATCCGCTGGCCTTCTATTTCCTGTGCGTTCCGGGGCGGATGATCTTCACCGGGCCGATGGAGATGGGGCTGCCCACGGCCATCAGCAACTGGTTCATCCGGCGGCGTCCGATGGGGCTGGCCGTGGACCACATCGCCAAGGGGGCTGGCCTGGCCATCGTGCCCTGGGCGATGCAGCTGATCATCACCGGGTTTGACTGGCGAACGGCGTGGGTCACCCTGGGGATTCTGGCGTTTGCGCTGGGGGTTGTTCCGTCCCTGTTGCTGGTGGCACGGCGGCCGGAGGATATGGGGCTGGAACCTGACCCGGTACCGGCGCGGGAAGACTCAGCCAACCAGGATGCCGAGGTTGCCAAAGGTTCCGGTGACTCGGGTAGCTTCGCCGAGATCAACTTCACAGTGGGGCAGGCGCTGCGAACGCGGACGTTCTGGATCCTGGCGATCTTTTCCGGTGCCGGGATGATGGTCCAGGCGGGGGTGAGCCTGCACCAGGTCTCCCACTACATCAGCCAGGGAGTTGACCCGCGGTTCGCCGCGATGAGCGCGAGCACATTCGCCCTCGCCCAAATGCCGGCGAGCCTCTTCTGGGCGGCCCTGGCGCGGCGGATGCCCATCCGATTCCTGATGATGGGAGCGGCGTTTGTGGTGGCGCTGGCCGCGGTGGGGACCCTGATGAGCGACTGGCTGCTGCCGGAGATAATCTCGGCAGCGGGGGTCGGGTTCGGCGTGGGGGGCCTGCAACTGCTGATACGGCTGGTGTGGGCGGACTACTACGGGCGGCAGAACCTGGGGACAATCCGGGGGCTGACGATGTCGGTGCAGGTGGGCGGACAGGCGCTGGGGCCGGTAATCGCCGGGTTCATGTTCGACCATTTCGACAGCTACCGGATCCCGTTTACGTTTTTCGCTGTGGCAGTGTTCATGGCTGGGATCATGGCGCTGGCGGCGAAACCGCCACCGGCTCCGACGCCGGCGCCTCCCAGGGAACCGGCGGGTGTTTCGGGCTAATCCGACCGGCAACCTCCAATTCCGGGAGGTTGACCATGCCCCAAGCCAGGGCAATCGCATTTCAAAGGGATAGGACTTTGAGGAGGTAATCGAAGTCCCAACCTGCCTTTTTGCGTTTGGCTTTGATACCGACCTTGGCGGTGCGTTCCTGCTTGAGGAGGTTCAGCGCCAGGTGTCGCATCACCGCCAGATTCTGGTCGGCATGACCCGTCCTCACCCGGCTGTGATCCTCGTCGAAGGCCATGTCCAACACCCAATGCAGGCTGTTCTCGATGCCCCAGTGGCTTCGCGCCGCTGTCAGCAGTGTTGTCGCGTCCGCCGGATAGCTGCAAATGTAGTAACGGGTATCCTCTGGGGAACTGGTACCAGCGTTCCGTCGGTAGCTGACCCGGGCCACCGCTCCCAAGGAAGCCCACTGCCGGTGCGGGTCCACGTAGGCCAGTTCCTCAGGGTCGGTAATCACCCAGCATCGTCGACGTTCCCGCCGACCGTGGTCCTTGCCCACTTGCTCGTGGTATCTGTAAGCCACGCCATTCCACTCCGCGCGCTCCTGGCAGGCGAATAGATCCTGGCAGGCGAATAAATCCTTGATGTTCTCGTGCAACTCCCCCTGATTGGCCTTCACCGCCAGCAGGTAATCGGCCCCACCTTGCACAATCTGACCAGCAATGTTCTTCTGGCAGCCCATGGCGTCGATAGTTACCAGGGATCCTTTCAGTTCCAGCACTTTGAGCAGTTCCGGTATCGCCGTGATCTCGTTGGAGTGGGCTTCAGTGCGGGTCTGTCCCAGCACCATACGGTTCTCGGTGGCCCAAGCGCTGACCATATGCAGTGGGCCGCGCCCGTTGGCTCGGTCGTGGCAACCCCGCCGGGTCTTGCCATCTATGGCCACCACCTCCCCCTGGGCCAGTTCACTAACCGAACGTACCCAGTCCATGAAGCAGGCCGTAAACTGCTCTGGGTCCAGCAGACCAAACACCCTCCCAAAGGTGTCGTGGGAGGGTACCCCGTTGGGCAATTCCAGGAACCGCCGGAACCACTCCTTCTTGGCCTTGCCGAACTCCTCGATCTCCACCCAGTTGTCGGCGCCGCAGATCACGGCACACAAGGTGATCACCATGATGTCCAGCAACTCATGCCTTTTGGCATGACCAGTTCGTGGGTCTGCCAGCACTCCAAACCGTTCCACCATCGAAATAGGTACATCGTCCATCGTCGCAGCCACCTCAGGAAACTTAATCTCGCCCCAAGTTTAGCCACATTTTCATATTAGTTTGAAATGCGATTGCCCTGTGCCCCAAGCTACCGCACTACTGTCCCCGTAGCAACCCCGGTAACTTGGGCCAGCTTTTTTGGGGATTGTGCGTCGATTTTACCCGCGTGCGTGAAAGTGAGCGAAATTGCGTTTTCTTGCCGACGGTTTCGTCGTGAATTTCGCACAGTCGCCGTTGCGGCGGGCGTGCATGCTTTTCGTGGCGGGTGGCTTGGTGGTTCATGAGCAGGCGAAAAGTGAAAAATCATCAATTTCAACCAGTCGACGTGGCAGGCCAATTATGTATGAGACCGGTTCCGGTGCATGACGTTGGGTTTACTCCAACGTCTGGCGAAATCCGGCGAATATCTACCTATCGCGGCGAACGGTGACCTTTGACCAGATGCTGGTGAGCCCCTAGCCTGCTGATGCTAACAAAACGGCCCCGGTAGATGAGACCGAGGCCGCTGCGATGGGGAATTCGGCTCCGCCATCGGGCTTAATGTTAGCCCTGCGCCTTCTAAGTGTCCAGCCCTGTCATCTGCGGCGAGGCTGTTTTGTTGGCAATCTGACCGTCGGAGGTGCCAACATGACCGTTGAAATAGCCTGAGCGTCGATGGACGTGAGCGACAGCAAGACCATCATCAAAAGGAGAAATTGTTGTGGCAAAGAGAACCTACATACTGATGGCAGCTCTGGTGCTGCTGGTGGGCGCGCTGGTGTCTTCATCTGTGGTGGCCCAGGGGACTGACGATCCGCCCGCTGAGGACGAAGAATTTCCCGAGGAGTCGGTCCGGGAACTGTTTGACGAGAATGGCAAAATCGTGACAACCGACGATCGACTGGCGAAGATTGCAATGGATCACGAAGGCGGTTTCGGGGGTTACTACTTCGACAGAGCAGATCAGGGGCACGTTTACGTCTTTATGACCAACCCCACCAAAACCCAGGCCGCCAGAGAGGCGTTCCAAAAGGCATACGCCGGCGGCAGGCGCACCATAACGCAGATCACCCCAGTTAAAGGCGAGTACGCCTTTGATCAACTGTTGACGTGGTATCGCGCTCTGGACAGGGCGATGATCGCGAACGGCATCCACCCAGGTGCCGGCGCGGTACTGGAAGGCCGTAATCGTATCTGGTTTGCGCTGGGCAACATTGACGTTGTGGATGACATCCACGACCTGATGCGCGAACTGAACATACCGGAAGGGGCCGTGGTCTTTGAGGAAGCCGTATCGGAATTGCTGGGCGACGAGGACAGCGTGAATGAGAAATGGCGTCCGTTGGTGGGGGGTGTCCAGCACAAGATCAGGATAGGCTCGTCGTACTGCACCGTTGGCTTTGTAACGCAACGGGGCGGCGTCAACGGTCTGGTAACAGCGTCCCATTGCACCAATGAGGATTCCGACATCGGCGGCCTTGACGACGCGAACATCTATCAGCCGAGGAAGCACCTGATCTATAACAACAAGGTGGCCGAGGAAACGATTGACCCGTCTCTTGCGGCCATGGAACACGAGGACTGCCCTGACGACTACATTGCCGGTACTCGGACTCGGCGTTCGCGGAGATGGAATCGGGCCAAGACATTGATCGGGGACACATCGCCAAGCCCGAAGAGGTCCGCGAAACGGACGTTGACCCCGCCGGGACTACTTTCGAGATCGACCGCGAGTCGTTGGGTATCAGTAGAGATGACATAGTTCATTACGTCGGGGCCAGGAGAGGCTGGCGCACGGCTGAAGTCATCGACGATTGTGCCTACTACACCATAAGGTCACCCTTCTACGACATCCCAGGGGAACGGATCGTCTGCACGGGATTGGCCCTGCCCAACGACGGTGGTTACGCTCCGGGCGGCGGGGACAGCGGTGCCCCGGTCTTCCTTCCCGGCGATGACAACGAAGTGGAGTTGGCCGGCGTGCTATTTGCAAGGAGCGGTGGCGCGTTTCATTTCGGCAAGATCGGCTTGGTTTACTGGGAACTCGGAGCGTCCGAGACCTGGAACTCATGCACTTCGGGGTGCTGATGTCCCAACTGGCCTAACGCCGGAAGATCTCGGGGCGGTCGTCATGATCGCCCCGCATTTATTAGGGATGGTCGGCCGGCGGCTGACCCAGGCGCAAATGCGTCAGGGTGGTTGGGCTGGCTTGTCGACCATACCACCAAACTGCGCATGGCCCGCCGGCGGCTTTTCGGCTTGAGCTGTTCCAGTTCATGGAATAGTGGCTCGGTAGGGCTACCTGATTTTCCGGTTGCCTCGGGTAGTCTGGAGGTCAAGGCTGGCGTGTTGCGTCCCAGAAAACGGCCATTGTCGGGTTGAATCGCGTTCCGTTGAGCTGGATGCGGCCTTCGTCGTGGTTGTTTCCCGGAAACTTGGGCCTTTAGCCTTCTGATTCTTGGATTTTCTTCAGTGCCGCGTTTGATGGGCTTTCGGGCGGGGTGGCTTGGGTAAAATTGTCACCTACTCAGCTGATCGTCGTCCGCTAGTGACCGATCAGCACGGGCAAGATTGGCGTACAATCCCCTGTTTTTCGTCCCAACCGCCGGTCACGAAGCCGCGGGTGTGGTTTGTCCCTCCCTGGGCAGGGAGTCTTCCCAGTTGGGGATGAGGACGCGGGAGGATGACTCCAGCAACAGTATGAAGACGACTCCGAGGAGACTGGCGGCAATGGAGATGGTCCAAGCGAGGTCGTAGGAGCCGCCACCGACGTCGATGAAGCCAAGGAACCGCGTCGCAGCTTCGCCGTTGCGGAAGTCGTAGATCACGCCGCCGACGAGTCCTCCGGCGGCCATGCCGAAGCCGGAACCAAGGTGCTGGAATCCAAAAATTGACCGCACCGGACCCATGCCATAGTACTGGCGGTTGGCGATGAGGAAGGCGGACATTTCCCCGCCGAAGCCGATGCCGAAGAGGACGGCAAAGAGGTAGAACTCCCATGCGCTCTGGGCCCAGAAGAGCATTATGACCGTGACACCCTGCAGGAAGTAGGGCAGGATCATCGTTACCTTGGCGCCCCAGAGGTCGGCAAGGATGGGAATGAACAGGCGGCTGCTGACGCTGGCCATGGTGTAGATGGTCACGATCCAGGCCGCCGCCCCGAGGGACAATCCTTGCTCGGTGGCGAAGAAGACGACGTGCCAGATGACGATGGCGTGGCCCATGCAGCCGAGGAAATGGATGAAGGGGAGGTTCCAAAAGGCCCGGGTCCGGCGCGCATGCTGCAGGAAGACCTTGCTGCGCAACTTAGCGGTTGCGGAATTGACCGGCACGGGCACCGGGTCGTTGTCGGTGGCTCCCAGGGGCTTCATCCCGCGGTCGGCGGGTTCGCTGTGGAAGAAGAACAACAGTGAGAACAGGATCACTCCACCCACGGCGGCGATTATCCAGAACCCGACCTGCCATCCGGTCAGGACCACCAGCAGCGCCAAGGCCGGGGCAGTGACTGATGCTCCCATGCCTCCGATGGACTGTTGGATACCGACGGCGACGCCGAGCTTCTTCTGGAACCAGGCGGCGACGGTGGTGGGGATGTTGACGGTGAAGAGGGCCTGGGCCAATCCCAACAAAAGGCTGTAATAGAGGTAAAGCTGCCAGAGTTGCTCCACGGTGCTGAGGAGCAGCATCCCGGCCACGTAGAGGGCGGCGGCAACAAACAGGGAGGGGCGCGCTCCGTAGCGGTCGCCGACCCATCCGGCGACAGGAGAAAGGAGGGCGCTGGCGACGCTGCGGAAGACCTGAGCGAGGACGATGGCGGTGACGCCCCAAGCGAAATCGGTCTGGAGGATGACGAGGATGACGGCGAAGGCCTGGCTGACGAAATTGGCGGTGAGCCGGAGCATGGTGCCTATTCCGACCACGAGCCAAGCGTAGTGGTACTGCTCCCGCAAGTAGTTCATCCGGTCGGACAAGTCGATATTCAAACCGAATCACTCTCCATTACCAGGAATCGGGATGGGTCGTTGCGCGCCGGGCCGGATGTCGTCGGGAAGGCGGGGCTCAAAACCGGGCATCCGCAATGGGGGCATTGTAACCACGCCAGGGTCGGGTGGCAACTTGACGTAACCGGGGAGAGCAGCGCTGAAGTGTCAAACCGGACAAAAGGGCATGCTGAAAAGTAGACGTTCGCGCCGCTTGACACGGATCGTTGGGCTACAATGCCGGGACAGTCCATTGTTGCCGAGGTTACCGATGATCGAGCCTCCGGACTTCGCCAAACCGGTGGTGCCCCTGGAAGAGTGCTACTGTCCCGACTTTGGGAGACTGGCGATCCACCCTGAGGTGATGGTCAGGGCATTGCTGATCTGCTCGTTGTACAGTATCGTGTCTTTGCCGCTTCACCATATATACCAGGTCTATGCGAGAGCTGGAGAACGCAACCGGATCGCGGAGTACCGACGGGAGCGTCGCCGGCGTCAGACTGTCGCGGAAGGGACCTGTGTTTCCCTGGACCGTCTGGCGTGGGATAAATCCCGGTTGCGTGGACTGTGGAAGACGGACTGCGAAGGGTACGTGGCGGCGGTGGCCCACAATGTGCTGAAGATGGTGCGGCGACGGGGCTGTGGTGTCGGACCTCCCGGTCCAGTTGAGCCTGCCGACGCCATTGCGGCGTACGCTGGGCACGCCCCGGACGATGCGCTGGCGAATTCCACCGCGGCGGCGTGCTTTGCGTTGGTAATAGGGTGGGCCCCCTACCTCAAGCCCGTACTTCAGTAGATCCACTGTCAGTCCGGCGACTTTCTCAAAGGTCCCGTTCGTGGCGTTTTACGCCACTCAGTTCTCGTCCACCGAACCGGTTGGACCCACGATGGCGATGTCAGCGGGGTGAACAAGACCGGCGATTGGACCCCAGCATTCAATTTCGCAGACACCAGACGCACTACGGATTACATGATCGAGTGCTTGCTTTCAAATCAGCGATACCGGTTCATCGGAGGAACGGCCAACGAACGCTTCGCCGAGGACCCTAAACTGAAGCCAAGGTGCAATCTACATTGGCAGGGCGGAGAAAGCCGGCTGGGGTGTTGCTGATGAATTCATCCGCTTTCGCTTGCAGCACGGTCCGGCAGCGGCGTTTGACTTCCTCGCGCCGGTTGGTCAGGCCAGTGAAAAAGCCACCCACCTTCTCCCGCATCGCGGCACGGGTACCCAGGCACCGGTTGGCGGTCACCTCCTGACGCGCCCAGGCCCAGATGGCCTCGTCGGCGTTGAAGTCTGGACTGTAACTGGGCAGAGCCTGCCCCGCACTTGATACGGGGTTCACCAAGCGCAGGTTCAAACCCGGCGTGGTCAGATACATCCGTAGCGCGTCGCCCCGATGTGCTGCCGCATTGTCCCAGATCACCGTCAGCGGTTCGGCAGGTTTGGTGCGCAGTTGACGCAGGAATGCAGCCGAAGTGCCGGAGTCGCTGTTACCCTCCAGTTCCATCACCTCTACCTCGCCGGTCTCCAGACACACCGCCGAGTAGTAGCTGGCCTTCTCCCCGCGTCGCGGGCTGGTGGAGTCCACCAGAGCCGGTTCGCCTTTCAGCGCCCACTGGCCTCGCAGATCAGCATCCGCCGGAAAGTGAGCCTCGTCAGCGAAGAATATCTTGGCCCCCGTCCGTAGCGCTCCTGCTGCCAGAGCAGCATACTCTCTTACAAAATCCGCCCGCCGCACCGGGTCCGCTTTGCGTAAGCGTTTCTTGGGCCACTTCAGCACAAACCCCAAACGGTGCAGGTAGTAACGTCACCCCGTACTTGATACGGGGTCAGGCAACTGCTCCGGCTCAGCGACAACCCGAAGTGTTCCTGCACAAACCGGCATACCACCTGCCAGTTCCAGTTGGACCGGTCGATGCCCGCTTGCGACGGCAATTCCCGCACCGCTGCCTTCAACTCGGCCTGCTGATCCCGGCTCAGCGCGGGGGGACCTCCCGACGGCTCAAAAGACCGCGCCCTTGGACCGCGCTCCGCAAACTCCCCGGTCCATTGGCCGATGGTGTGGGCATCCCGTTCCAACGCCTGCGCTATCGCCCCTGCCGTCCAAACCTGCGCCAGTAGCCGTACCGCATGCCACCTTTCCCGTTCCCGCGGCATCGGCGCTCGGTATATCCGCCGCCGCACCTCCGCTTTGTCCATGCGCCACCGCTCCAGTAGACTCCCGTCTCCATCATGCCCAACAGCAACCCCCACTCCGATTTCCTGATCCTTTCCGACCAACTCAACTACCGCCTATTCTACCCGACACCATTGCGGGTTTCATTTTGGCTTCGGTTTAGGTTCGACCTCACGCCGCTGGTGGTCTTTACGGCAAGGCTGCAGCGACAGTCAATGCTGGACGCCATGATAACTTGAGGCTTGCCTCTCGGGCGCATCCATGTCCTTCGTGGCACCCCGGCACGCTTCGAAATCGCCCGAACGGCAACATATTCACCCCGAGCGCCCCTTACGCCGACAGCAGGCAGGGGACCCTCGTAGGTACCCAGAATTTCCTCACCAGAGCCTTCCGGACCGCGGCCGTCATCACCGCCGGCAATACTCCCCAGACCAGATCAGTTGCGGCCGCACAACCGCCACTAATCCGATAGTCGGCAAGCAGGTGAAAACAAGCAGCTCCAAAACCCATTTGGAAGGTCCGCCTCAGCCTACCGAACTGCTATCATGAGCGCCCTGCAACGACCGTCTGCCGTCACCAAACAGACGGTAGTTCTGGAAGTGAACTGAGCAACAATTCACACAAACATTGATTTTTTGTGCAAAGCCCCCAAAAGGTGCAACCACATGACCACCGTACTAGACCGAGAAACCCGCACCATCACCCAGGCCGGCCACGGCAGCGGCCAAGGACGCTGCGAGGGCTGCCCGCGCTGCGACGAGCCCGCAAGCGGCACCTGCAAGATCCCCCATCCCAAGTACCAAAATAGACATCCCGTCTGCAAATTTTGCGGACATTGTGTGCTGCGCGGCAACCACATGGACGACGCCTCAGACCTGGATGACCATCCGGGCTTCGGCCCCGAGCACGCCGGTCAGGGCCCGAGCCTCAACTGACCGCGAAGACGACCCCTCGGCCGCAGCAACCACCCCCAATTGCGACCCGCATACACCGTAGCCCGCGCTTGTACCACGGATTTGAGGCAAATGAACTTAATGCACAGTCTGTGGTCACTGCGTGCTGCGCGGCCAGCACCAGGACGACGCGTCGGACCTGGACGACCACCCGGGATTCAGCGCCGGCGCGCCAGAGTCCGTTGCGAGACCCGGCCTCAACTGAACCGGATGATGCTCGGCTTGCTGGAACCCAGGCAGCGCAGCGAGAAGGCATTGATGTGGTTGGTGGGGGTCGGCGGTCCCGGTGGACCTTACAACGAAATTCGCATTAATTCCTCTGAAAATACTACCTCGCCGTCGTAGATTCGGCTGACGTCGCCAATGCCCTGTTCCATTGGACCGTGGGCTGAGAGATGGGGGCCGACGTGTACCAGCACCAATTTTTTCACCCCGGCGGCCTGCGCCATTTGGGCCGCGCCCGTGGTGCCACACTGGCCGCCGGCCTCCCCGTTGGCGTCCATCACCGCCTGGTCGTCCCAGCACATGCAAAGCATCATGTCGGCTCCGCGAGCCAACTCGGTCACCGAGTCGCAGGGTTGGGTGTCTCCCGTGAATATGACGCTCCCTTCGGATGAATCAACCCGGTACGCCAGGGAGTCGAGCCAGGGCTGGACGTGCTCGGCGGGAGCGGCGGTCACCTCCCAGTCCAGGCCGCTAAACACCTTGCCGGGTCCGACGTCCCGGGCAGCAACCGACGGAGCCGGGCGGGGCAGGGTGCCACCACGATTGACGAAAACCTGTTGGCTGAGGGGGTGGTTGACCCGCGCCTTCCAGTCATGGGCAAACACGCCGTTTTCTCCCAGGATGCCCTCAGTGATTTTCTCCGTCAGGTCGGGACCGAAAACCTGGAGTTGGTTCTCTTTGCCGATGCTCTGATCCCAGCGGCAGAGTAGAAAGCAGGGATAGTCTATGTCATGGTCGAAGTGGTGGTGCGTGAAGAAGAGGTAGTCAACCTGGGTAGGAAATAGTCCGGCCTGGACCAGCTTGTGCGTGGTGGCCGGCCCGCAGTCAAACATCAAAAGTTGGTCGCCGAGTTTGAGCACGTGGGAGCTTCCGAAGCGGGTGGGGGTCGGAGTGGGCGTTCCGGCGCCCAAAGTGTAAATTTCAGCCATTTTGTCCTCACCATTTCCAGACTGATGTGGTCGTTAACGGGACGGTGTACAGTATCCCAGCAAAGCGTTGGTTAATAAGCATGGCATCATCCTTCCAAGATATTGGAAAGGCCCTCGTCAGCGCTACATCCCGTCGCGATTGCGTCACATTGGGCCCTCCCGGAGGTTTGTGACCGGCGTGTCTCCGAGTGCGGGCGATGGGGCGTTAACCATGGGTGCCGGCGGCCGGCGTATCGGGCGAAATATCTCCGCCGCAGTGAGGGCAAACGCCGGTTGGTTGGTTAGTATTCCCGTCCTCTTCATCGGCGGCGTTCGCCTCCATCATCGCTGCGCTTAGTATGCCTGCTGGCAGGGCGAACAACCCAATGCCCAAAACTGCGATCACCGCCGCCAACAGCCGCCCGATGCCGGTAATGGGATAGGTGTCGCCGTAGCCCACCGTGGTGAGGGTAACTACGCTCCACCACATGGCCGACGGAATGCTGGAGAAAACCTCCGGTTGGGCCGTCGATTCCGCGAAAAACATGAGCGCGGCGGCGATGACCAACACGACCAGTAGCGCGACCACCGCCGTGAGTAACTGGCCGGCCTTCAGCCTCAAGGCCATCCCCAACCGACGCCCGCCTGGAAAGTAGCGCACCAGCTTGGCCGAACGGGTGAGCAGACGCACCGCCAGCAGGAAGGACAGGCTGAGGTTATCTCCGGATATCAGCAATACCAGGATGGCTGCCAACGACGGGAGAATAACGGCCGCGTCAACCAGTCCGGTCGGAGACAACACGAAACGCCGGCGCTGTCGCCACGGGTTACCGACCGCGCTGGCCTCCGGCGCCGCCCAGAAGCGCAGTCCGTATTCCACTACAAACACCGCCACCGTGCAATACTCCACCAGGTGGAACCAAAGTGAATATGGGTCTTTCAGACTGGGTACGGTCCATAGGATCAGCGACAGAGTGTTGACCAGGATGACGGCTACCAGGAATATTTCCGGTATGACAGAGCCACGCAGATACGGCCCATCGCCAGCGCCACCCCGGCGAAGGAGATCCGGGGCTTCCAGCATGGCGTACACTCGGCCGCGCAGGCTAACAGGACGGGCGGCGCGACCGTCGGAACTCGTAACCCTATCCATTCTGTTACCATCCTTTACCGGGCGAACCCGGTTATCACGTTGGTGCGGGTCTGCGCCGCCACTGTACAATTCCGGCCCCCGATGCGGCAATTCCGCCGTATATTCAACAATGGCAACTATCTGCGTCAGTGTACGGGCGCTCAAATCCAGTACCGGCAACCAGGGCAATTAGTTGAGGTGACGACAAATGAACGTTGTCACACCGTGGTCCGAACGACTGGGAACCGTCGTCTCCGGCGACCTTCCGCTGGAAACCCCCGCATTTATCTACGACGAGGCGGCCATCGCCCGGCTGCTGGGGAAGGCGGCGCAAATCCGGGACGGCAGCGGTTGCCGGTTGCTATTCGCCGTCAAATCCTTCTGCTTCTACGACGCGCTGGAGTTGATGGCAGCGCATTTGGATGGATTCGCCGTGAGTTCTCTCTATGAGGCGATGCTGGCGCGGTCGGTTCTGGGCGACCGGGGCACGGTGCATTTCACCACGCCGGGCCTGCGGCCCCAGGATGCAGCGGAACTGGGTCAGCTTTGCGACCACGTTGCGTTCAACTCGGTCAGTCAATGGCGCGCCTTCCGAGCAGCCCTGCAACCGGCGGTCAGTTGCGGCCTGCGGGTTAATCCTGAACTGTCTTTCATCGGTGATGCCCGTTACGATCCATGCCGGCCCGGTTCCCGGCTGGGCGAGCCGCTGGCGACAGTGGCCAAAGTGCTGGACGAGCTGGACCCCGTCTCGGGCCTGTTGCTCCACACCAATTGCGACGCCACCGACTTCGGCCAGCTGGAAGCTACCGTGAACCATATGCACCGCCAGCTGGGCCAGCGGCTGGAGGACGGACGGCTACGGTGGGTCAACCTGGGGGGCGGATACCTGCTAGAAGATGAGATTGGCGGCAACGACCCCGACCTGACGCCCCTATACCGCACGATAGAGTTTCTGCAACGGCGCTGTGGCCTGGAGACCATCATAGAACCGGGAGCGGCCCTGATACGCCCGGCCGGCTATCTCGTGTCCACGGTGCTGGACGTCCAGGAACGGGACGGCCGCCGGATGGCGATCCTGGACACCACGGTGAACCATATGCCGGAAGTTTTCGAGTACCAGTACGAACCGGACGTTCTGGGGCACCGGGATGACGCCGATTGGGCCTGTACGCTATCGGGATGCACCTGCCTCGCCGGAGACGTCTTTGGGGAGTACCGCTTTGACCGTCCGCTGGCGGTGGGGGACCGGGTGGTGTTTCTCAACATGGGCGCCTACACGCTCGTCAAGGCACATATGTTCAACGGCGTCAACCTGCCGACGATTTACGCCCTCACCCCGGAGGGCGATCTGCTACTGAAGCGAAGATACACCTACGCCGATTTCGCAGGACGATGGGGAGTGTGAGCAACGTAATGGCGACCGCAGAACTGTACGAACGGGAGCTGATTGTCCCGGCAACCGGGTCGGTAACGAACCTGCGCCGGCGGCTGTGCCAAGCCGTGATGCAGCAACTGCAACCGGACGAGGTTCCTGTCAGGCTGGCGGTTACGGGCCGAGTACGCATGCCGGCTTCCAACCAGGAGGGGCACCGCTGCGAAATTGGCCTGCTGCGCGGGCTGGAGGGCGATCACCGCGTCGCGTCCATTTTCCACCTGGACCGCCGGCCCGTGGAAAACGCCCAGCAGTTCAACGCGGTTCTGCTGGTGCCCACCGGAGTAGGTGCGGAGATCGGCGGCCACGCCGGCGATGCCATGCCGGTGGCCGCGCTGCTGGCCTCAGTATGCGACACGCTGATCACCCATCCCAACGTGGTGAACGCATCGGACGTCATTGAGATGCCGGCCAACTCCCTGTACGTCGAGGGCAGCGTCATCGCCCGGCTGCTGCAGGGCCAGGTGGGCCTGCAGCGGGTTCGCAACAACCGATTGCTGGTAGTGCTTGGCCCCCATGACGACGAACTCTTCATCCACGCGGCCATCAACTCCATCAACGCGGCTCGGACGTCCTATGGCCTGTTCCAGCCGCAGATTCTCCGGCTGGAACAAGGCTTAAAGATGGACTCCCGCTATGCGCGGTCGGGGCGGGCCGCCGGTCGGGTGTGGGGGCTGGAGCCTCTGTTTGCGGAACTGGCCCGGCGACAAAACGAATATGACGCAGTCGCCATCACGTCCCAGATTGGCGTGCCGGCCGGCTACCACTTCGAGTACTTCGACCGGATGGGCGACATGGTCAACCCCTGGGGCGGCGTGGAGGCGATGCTGACCCACGCGGTCTCGGCCCTGTATGACGTACCGTCGGCCCATGCACCCATGCTGGAGAGCCGGGAGATTGCAAACGCCGACCCCGGAGTGGTCGATCCCCGCATGGCAGCCGAGGCCGTGTCGCTGGCGATGATCCAGTGCATCCTGAAAGGGCTGCAGCGCAGTCCCCGGTTGGTGACCGACCCGGAGGCCCGGCGGCATCACAGCGTGCTCAACGCAGCGGACGTATCGTGCCTGGTGATTCCCGACGGATGCGTGGGATTGCCGACCCTGGCGGCGCTGGAGCAGGGCATCTGCACCATTGCCGTGCGGGAGAACCGCAACCTAATGAGCAACGACCTTACCGAACTGCCGTGGGCCGCAGGACAGCTTCACATCGTGGAGAACTACTGGGAAGCCGCCGGCGTGATGGCCGCGCTGCGGGCGGGCGTGGACCCGGCGGCGGTGCGCCGGCCACTGGTGGGAGCGCCGATGACCGGTTTGGGTGATCAGACCCGCACCATTTGACGGAGCAATCAGTGATGGAGCAGCGAGCGACAATGGGCCTACCTTAACGCCCTTCCGCTTGCTCGGCCGGCCCGTCAACCGGGCAGCAGGCCGTCGCCGATGAAGATATGCTCCGCTTCGTCCAGTGTAAGGTCCGTTTCGGGGAGGATCAGGTCCGATTCCACCAGCTGGTCAACCGGCAACGGCTCACCCCGGTCCCGCACCAGCCGGAACATTTCGTCCAGCAACGACTGAAATTGGGGGCCGTCCTCAGCGGCCACCGCCTCCACCATGCGGTTGTCAATGTCGTTGAGGTCATCGATGACCGACCCGGGCAGGTTGAACTGCCCTTCACCAAGTATCCGTACAATCACGTTCAGCGCTCCGGTTTTTTGGGCGGGGTGGGGTGGCGGCTACGGGCGCCGGCGGATTGGCCGGCGCCGGGTTTTTGATCAGGCGTTCCCGCCGCTGGGCGGAGTCGCCGCGCTGCCGCCCTTCAGTGCGGCCAGTTCAGCCTCCACGCTGCTGGAAGACGAAATCTGCGCCAATTCGCGGTCGATATCGTCCTTGGGACCGGTGATGTCGTCCAGGACGCCGGAGGCCACCAGTTCGTCGATGGCGCCGGCCTTGGCCCGCATCTGGTCCGTCTTGTTCTCGGCGCGCTGCACCGCCAGTGAGACGTCGCCCATCTCCTCGGAAATGCCGCCCAGCGCGGCGCCAATGCGGACCTGAGCCTGAGCCGCGGAATACTGGGCCTTGATGATTTCCTTCTGGTTGCGGAAGGCGTCCACCTTGGCCTGCAGCCGCTTTTCGGCTTCGGTCAACTTCTCCTGCTCGCGCTCCATGCCGGCAATCTGCTCGTCCAGACCTTCCAGCTCGGTCAGGGCGGTCTGCTTGCGCTGCAAGGCCAGCCGGGCCAGATCGTCCCGTTCCGCTTCCACTGCCTGGCGAGCCTGCCGGTCCAGGCGGGCGATGTTCTCCCCGACCCTATCGGCCTGCTGCTGGATCCGTCGCTTGGCGGTCACCATCTCGACCACGCCGCGCTTGACGTTCTGCAGCATCTCCAACTGTTTCTCGTAGGAGTAGTCCAGCGTCTCCCGGGGGTCCTCAGCGGAGTCGAGCATACGGTTCATTTTCGATTTTACGATGGTGGACATTCGGGAAAACATTCCCATAATTTCACGTTCCTCCCTGATGGTCGTCGGGTGTGACGTAGGCCGAGTTTCGGCGGTCGATTGGGCGGCGGTCAATAGCCGCGTCTCTGCCCGAAAAAGGCCCAGCCCAACATCACCACCGCCGCCAGGATGCATAGCACGCCGGCGATGCGGAGCAGGAAGTCCAACACGCCAAGCACCATTAGTATGCCCAGGGCCAGCAGGGCTAATCCCAACAAGATGCCAGCCGTTTTATTTAATCCCCCCATTGGACTGCCTCCATCGGCGGTTGATATAAACAGAGCATAATGGGCGGTGCCGGCGGCGGTCAAGCGGCGGGCCGTCCTTCGAGCATCGCAGCCCGGTGAGCATCGCAACACTGGGCTATAATGTGGCGACCGCGCCGCCTCCGTTCCCATTTGTTCCCATCCTTTCCCAGGCAGGTGAGACTACCATGAGCAAGCAATCGTCGTTGGGCCGGCTTTTGGGCCGGATCATGGGCCGCGGCAACAACCGGCCATCAGGGCTGGCCGACCGCCTGGCCACCGACAACAGCATCCGCGCCGCCCGGGCCGGCGACGTGGTGGTGGTGCAAGGCCTCAGCCTGGACTACGACGATGCCTACCTGGTGGTGGAACACGTTAGTCGCTACGCCGGCAGCGGCATCGAGTGGCGCGAGGCGGTGGCCTCCGACGCCCGCCGGCGAGTTTGGCTGGAGTGGTCCGGGGACGGCGACGACCTGTTCGTCACTTTGGCCACGGAACGCCGGCCAGTCGGATTGGACGCCATCGGGTTGACCGAGGATGACCTCATCGCACTGGACCAGGAGCACTCAATCGACAACGGCGTGGTGATTGAAGAGCGGCGTTACTCTTACCGCAACAGCTGCGAAGCGTTTTATTACCCGGGCGACCGCACCGGCGAAGGAGAGGGCTTCTATATGTGGGAGTTCCTGGCGGACGATGGGCGGGATATGCTGGCCATCACCAAGTTCGAGGGCCTTCCATTTGAAGCCCACTTCAGCGAAATCATTGACCCGGAAAACGTGCTGCTGTATCCGGGAGAGCGATCCGAGGCCCAACCACGAAACGACTGAATGGGGAGCGTGCCAAGTGGACGTACTGATTGACGTATTGACCTACCTCCCCCGGGGGCTGGTCTATGTGGCGCTGGGGCTGGTGGTGCTGACCCTGGCGAAACTGGCCCGGGACGCCGTGACTCGTCACGGCATCGAGGACGAGATCGTAGCCAAAGGCAACGTTGCGGTGGCGCTGCGGCTGTCGGGCTACCTGGTGGGCGTCATCCTCGTTTTCCTGGGGGCGGTGTACCAGCCGCTGGGCGGCGGCGACTATGGTGGGTTGGGGTTCGACCGGGCTTTCGGGTTCGAAGTCCTGTGGGTCTTCCTGTACTCGATGGCCGGAATCGTCGCGATGAACCTGATGCGACTGGTCACCGACCGGCTGGTGCTGTACCGGTTCGAGCTGGAGCGTGAGATTATCCAGGACCAGAACGTGGGAGCCGCGGCGGCGGAGTTCGGCGTGAACGTGGCTTCCGGCCTGGTCATCGCCGGCGCAATCGCCGGCCAGGGCGGCCCGCTCAACGCCCTGGCGTTCTTCGGCCTGGGTCTGGGCATCCTCGTTCTCTTCGCCCTGTTCTACGAATGGACCACCCCTTTCAACATCCACGACGAAATTGAGCGCGACAACCCCGCGGTGGGCGTCGCTCTGGGCGGCAACCTGGTGGCCATCGGCCTGGTTATTTTCAAGGCCACTTTCGGAGACTTCATGGGCTGGCAGCAGGGGATATTGGAGTTCGTCATCTATTCCGTGGTGGGCTTCGCGCTGCTGTATGTCCTGCGGCTGGCGGTGGACCTGGTGATGCTGCCTCGCACCCGGATGTCGGAGCAGGTGGCGGCGGGACGCAATGTGGGCGTGGCTTTCGTGGAAATCGCGGTGGTGGTCAGCTCCGCCCTGATATTGCTGCTCGCCATCTGAGGCCAAACCGGCGGGGCAGGACACTCCGGGCGTCACACGCCGGCCTGGGCGTCAGTCACGCCAGCGGATGGCTGCGCCAAAAGACGACGCAGGATTTCAGCTTGGGCCAGGCAGTCGGCAGCCGCCTCGGCCCAGGCTTCCATCAGTACGTAGCCGTCCTCCATGATAGCCGTGAGAACAGCGTCGGGAGGCGGCGGCAGGGCGCGGTTCACCACCGGCTCCAGCATTCGGTCAAAACACGCGGGGTCGCCAACCAATCGTTGCCATTGGTCGGCAAAGGGGTCCAGGGTGCCGTCGTAGAGTCGTAACAGGAACACGGCGCGCACCGGGTCCAGACCCTCGGTCAGCATGGCTTCAACCCGCAAGTCGGCGCCGCGCCCGCTGTCGAACTCCGCCGTCTGCTCGTCCTGATTCCAGAGGGCGTCCTTGAACAGGTCGAAACTTTCAATCAACGCTTCCGTTTCTGCCAGCAGGCTGCCAATCATCTCGCGGCCGGCCGGCGCCACCTCCACACCGTCCCCGCCGGCGGCGGGTCGCAGGCAGCGGCGGCGGTAGAGGCCGGCCACCACCGACCGGCAGGGGTCGGACAGAGACAGATCGGAGGTTGGCGGTACCGTGCAGCCGTGCTTGTCAACAAAGTAGAGCAACGCGCACGACTGCATCCAGTCCAGTAGTTGGTGGCGGTTCTCTGCGTACCCTTGCGTCACCGCCCAGTCCAGCGGTCGATAAGCGGGCAGCAGCGTCAGTGTCAAGTCAGCGTGGCCACGCCCGCCGACCTGACGGCATAGGGGCGGTGGCTGCAGGTGGACCGCCACCGAGTCGTCGGGGTGGGCCGGCCGGCCCCAACCGCGGCCAGTGGCCAGCGACAGCCGGCAGAGGCCGGCTCGCCACTGTCCTACCAGAGTCAAAAGCACGGCGTAGCAGGCCGGCAGGTCGGGATTGGCCCGCCAATCCAAACGGCCCGCGACCTCGGCTTGGCTGGAAGCATCCGGTGGAAAAAGCCGGCACAGCAACTGGCGCAGCGTGAGGCGGCGGTCCTCCGCCGACAGGTTGACGTGCAGGGCCGTGTCCGCCGGCAGCCGGTCCGTCCACACCGACACCTTAAGGCCGGCGGGGTCGCAGGCTCCCATAGGTCAGGCCAGCCAGGCGGGACGTATCGCGTCGTCTCCATCCGGCCGGTTGCGGAAGTGAACCCGGCCGCCGCCGCCGCTGAATCCGCCGAGGCTGCTGCTCCGGGAAATGGTCGATCCGGTTCCGCCGCCGAGACTGGAGCTGCGGGAGATGGACGAGCTACTGCTGCGCGTCACCGAGCTGCTGTTGCGGAAGGCGCCGGACGACCTCTGGGTCTGCTGATAGGTTTGGCGACCCGAGCTCACGTTACGCCCGGCCTGTTGATAGCGGGAACCGGAATAGGTCTGCTGGCGAGAAGTGTACTGACGGTTGCGGTCCAGCTGGGAGTCGTAGCGACTGGAACCCCGGTATGAGGCGCGGTCCCGTCGGATGTCCGTCGCCCGACCGGGCACCGTCTGGTAATAGTATGGACCCCGGTTCAGGCTGCTTATCAGCAGGTAGGTGAACAGGAAATCGCCAGCACCGAAGTGGCTGTTGTGGTACGAATTGGCGTGATAGCCCCGCAATTCATGCTGTTCGTCTTGTTTGACGATGGCAAAAAGCTGGTCGTCCGCCGCATCGTCGATCTCGTTGTTGCTGTCCAGGTCCTCCCAGCCCTCCAGTGTAAGTCGGTCGCCGTCCTGGCTGGCGCGGATCAGGACGATGCCGTCGCCTTCGTAGATTTCGTTGACCCGGCGTTCGAACTCGGTGGCGCTGCTGGACTCCTGGAACGCCACCTGCACGTCATCCAGATTGATGCGGCCGGCGGCGCCGTCGGTGGCTGCCCACTGGCTGTAGCTGGGGCCACTGGAAGATTCTCCACAGGCGGCCAACAGCGGCGCACCCGCCAGCACACTGCCGGCGGACATCGCCAGGGCCATTCGGCTGATTCGTGGCGACATTTCAGTCAACTCCTTTGCGCGGAACGAGGGGTTAGCTGGTGGAACTCATGATGCGAGCTGGGCCAGCCTCGGGTCCACTGCCACCGGCGACGACTGCGCGGAGCCAGCCTGCGGTGGGTCGGTTAGCACGGCGATGGGAAAATGACACATCTGAGACAGGAAACGATCGGACACTGCCTCGCGGAAACGTTGCCAGGCGGCGTTCGATTCAATCACGTACTCGGCTACTGCGGTCTTCGGCCATTGCCCCTCTACTCTGGACACGGCGGCCATGCCCTTCAGATTGGCCCGGTAATTTTCCCACAGCTCATCGCCGGCCTGCAAAAGCAGCAATCGGGCCAACTCACCGAACCGAGCCGGGCCCAGTCGCTCCATGAGTTCCGTCAGCCATTTTAGCAACAGTTCGGCCAACGCGCCTTCCAGGTCATCCAGGGAATGTCCCCAGCTTGGCCCGACGTCCACACCATAGCGTACCTCCGACTCTGCCGCCAGGGACGCGAAACGTCGGGCATAATCGTCAGCGACAAGGCCAGGAAAGTGCTGGTCGACGAGGCTCGCCGCCGCGCTTTGGGCCGCGTCAGCCACCCATTGGCCGAGCCGGTCGGGACTCGCAACCAGCGCCTCCTGCCGGGCCAGGTAGTAAGAATCGGCGTGGGTGTCCAGAACCGCAGCGTACTCTAGCAACAGCGCTCGGTCGCTGGATGCATCCTTTTGGGCTGCCTCGCGCCGTCGCCGCAACTGTCGCTCCAGATCCGGCCCTTCCCAGCAAACCCGGCCGGCCGGGTCCGCGACTGGTGGTCTGTACTCCAGGCCGGCCAGCTTTCGGTCCGACCGGACCAGCAGGCTGCGGGTGGAGCCGAATGCCCCCTGCCGGCCGCTGCGTCCCTGTAGTTGCAACGCTACGCGAGGCGAGTCGTTGAACTCCGTGCTGACGACGTGAAGCCCCAGTCCGAACTCCAGCGTCACGGACGCTGGCGGGGCCGGCCACATTCCCCGGAGACGCACCGTCAGACGGTCGGCCCGGTCGGTCGGGCGGACCGACAGACGCGGGTTCGTCCATATTGCCTGGGCCAGTAGGTCGGCTTCAGCGGAGGTGTTGGCCCGCACGTCCACCGCCGCGCCGTCCGGGTGAGCCAGCAACAACTCTTCCAGCAGGGAGACGAAGCGGGTCAAGACGAGCCGGTCAAGGCCGGGAGGCAGGACCACATCGGTTCCGCGGCCGGCCATGTTGGTCGCCACAGTAACGGCTCCGGGCTGTCCGGCGGCGCGAAC
This sequence comes from Dehalococcoidia bacterium, assembly GCA_965197635.1. Classification (GTDB taxonomy): domain Bacteria; phylum Chloroflexota; class Dehalococcoidia; order Lucifugimonadales; family UBA3495; genus Bin87. Next base: position 1,103,415 of record OZ240218.1, on the reverse strand, counting down.
GACATCCGCTTCTTCGGGGGTGGTGACGGCGTTGAGCAGCCGGTGGCGGATGCCGGCATCCGTCAGTCGTTGGCTGACGGCGTCCGACTGTGCCACGGTCCGCGCGGCCACCAGCGTCGGACGGCCCGACCTCTGACAGTGGCGGACTTCGTCCACAACGGCGCCCAGCTGGTCGTCAGGGTCGGCGTACACCCGGCAGGGCAGGTCCCGACGCCACGTTCGGCGCGCCTCGGGAACCACCGCCACCTCCAAGCGGTAGAGGCGACGGAACTCGTCGTTTGCTACCTGGGCAGTGCCGGTGAGGCCACCGAGGCTGCGGTAGCGACGTGCGAAACCCGGCACGCTGATTTCGCCCAGGCTACGGCGGTCGGGGTGGACTGTCACTCCCTCTTTGGCCTGCACGGCCGGATGTAGCCCGTCCTGATAGTGAGTGTCGGGCCGGGGCCGGCCGGTGTCCCGGTCCACCAGCACTACCTGGTCATCTTCAACTACGTACTCAACGCCCCGGCGCAGCAGCAGGTGGGCCCGCAGCAGCTGATGCACCTGGTTGACCAGATTCGCCCGCTGAACAGCCCGTCGAGAACCTCTACCGACATCGGCGTGGTCAGCGTCAGCGGAGTAGAAGTCCCCCAAGCGAGCTTCGAGGAAGGCCACTCCCTCGGGCAGCAGGCCGAAGCTGCCCCTCTCCGCATCCACCGCGCAGTACAAGCCTTCCGCAACCTCCGGGTGGGGTCGGCCGGAACCGTCCGTATCCAACAGGGACAGCGCCCGCCGCCGAAGGCGGGGTTGAGCAGCAGCCAGCCGACGTGTCGCTTCGTCGTCCGGCTGGGCCAGCAACGCCCGGGCCAACAGCATTGCTGATTTATCATCAGCCTGGCCGTCCTCAACACACTGTTCCAGTTGGCGCCGGCATTCCGCCGCCAACCGGGCCTGCTCCGCCACGAGTTGCCGCACCGCCCGGTCGGCCCGGACAATGATCCGCCGGCTGACGATGGGCACACCGGCGATGACCAGCGGGGTGACGGCCTCGTCCAGCAGCGTCTGGTCTGCCTCGTCGATGATGGCAACGTCCAGCGGCCCCTGGATTTGCTCATCCGGGGACACGGCCAGACGGTCCCGCAGGTAGTCGAAGGCGAACTCCCGCAGCGTGCCATAGACAATCCGGTTGCCGTAGGACTCGCGACGTTCCGGGCCGGCCATGTGGTCCAGCACCGCTCCCACCGTCAGCCCCAATGCTCGGTACACTGGCGCCAATCGGTCGCAGTCCCTGGCCGCCAGGTAGTCGTTGGCGGTAACAACATGGGTGGTGCGACCCAGCAGGCCGTACAACGCCGGTGGGAAGGCGGCGGCAACGGTCTTACCCTCGCCGGCGGCCAGCTCGACGATCCGCCCCGCGCACAGATGCAAGCCGGCCAGCAACTGCTGGTCGGTGGGGCGAAAGCGCAATCCCTCGCCGGCTCCGTCCTGCCGGCGGCGGGCCGCCTGGTAGAACTCCGCCGGCAGGAGCATATCGCTGCCCGGGTAGCGACCCCGGCCGGCGGTGGCCAACTTACGGCGGGCGGCTGCGATGCTGGCCTCGTCGTCCGCCTCCGGCAGGTCGAAAACCTTCCATAAACCCAGACGGCGCCGGATGGTTTCGTCGACCACAGCGAACACGCGAACCAACGTGTCCTCCGGTATGGGATCGGAGGTTTCAGTCCCGGCATCCAGGCTGGCGACAGCCTCGCGCAGTTCGCGGTCTGACCAGTCAGCCAGTCCCCATTCGCTTCGGGCAGCCCGGATGCGGCGCAGGATCCGGCGCTCTGGCGAGCGAACACGCCACTTCCTCGACAGCCGACTCATCGACCTATCCGGCCCGGCGCTCACGGCGTTTGCCCTCCGTCCTCGGCCGTGGTGGACGGTTTCAGCGCGACTACGGCCAGGCCGGCCCGGTGGTCGGGACAATCCCACCAGTTGTAGCGGGCAATCAGCTTGTCCTGGGCGGCCAGCACCCCGGCCGCTGCCGTCGGATTGCAAGCGATCATTTCCCGCCCGACCGGTCCGTCCAAAGCCCAGTCCGGACTCACGTCCGCCAAGAAACCGGCCCGCCGGCAGAGTTCTTCATACTGGTATTTCAGCCGCCGGTATTCCCCTTCGCTGCGGTAGGGCAGTGGCATGACGTAGTGCTGATCCGACAGGTAGAGTCCGAGTTCGTTCTCGAAAACCTGCACCAAATCGGTATCGTCCAACCAACCTTCCAGGGCGAAGAACAGGTTTTGGGGAATGTCCTGCTCCACCCGGTGGTAGTGGTAGTCCTCCGTCTCCGCCACCATGCGTACCCGCACGCTCGGGCGGTCACCTCCTCCGCCGTTGTCCAACAGCCGGCCAGCAGCTTCACCCCTGAGAAACAGGAAGGGGATGTTGCCGTTGGTCGCGTCCACCAACAGAGGCTCGCCATCCACCCAGTACAGCAGGGCGGCGTGCTGCCAGTAACGCATATGGCGTCGAGCGAAGCGGAAGTCAAAGTTGTTCAGCATATCCCGCAGCCGGTCGGCGGGTAGTGGCCCCGGCGCATTTGGACCGCCCAGCAGGTACTCCGACTCGAGCTGGTAGTGGTCGGTAAGAAACTTCAAAGCCTGTACCTTCTCGGTGCAGATGCCGCCGGCGCCGGCCGCGATGTTGCGCACTGTCTCGTCGCCGGTCTTGAACCGCAAACCATCGATGGCGAAACGCGAGTAATTCTCGAAATCGCTGCGCCAGATGCGCATCGCCAGCGCGCGGATCAACTGTCGCTGCCGGCACGGCGTATCCAACTGTAGCACCCGGTCGGCTTCACTCGGGCCGTAGGCCGCAGCCACGGCGGTTCTGACCAAGGTTTCATAGCACTGGGGGTCGTGGCGCCAACGACGGAGGTGAAAGCCGGTCCAGTTGCGGTCGTATCCAGCGTCGGTGCGATCCACCGCCACGTCAATCAATTCCAGTGGAACGTCGCCAGCCGTCGCCGGCTGAACCGAAGCCGGCTGGGCCAGACAGGCGGGCCGGCCTTGCTGGAGAAACCTCACGCCGGCGAAAATATCCGTCAGCCGTCCGGAGTCGTCGGAGCGATACACTAAATCCTGTAGGCATCGCAGGGCCAGCCGGCCGTCGGCTGCAATGGCGCCCGTCCGCAGCAGGAGGTCGTCGTTCGGCGCGTCCTTCAGGTTGCGTTCCAGCAGACAGCCCAACGCGGCCGCCCGGTCGGCCGGATCGTCCAGCCGCAGGGCCCCGTTTCGGCCGGAGACGGTATCCGTAATTCTCAGGATCAGTGACGGCGGCATGGCAACGGAGAGGGCATCCTCACCATCTCAAAATGGGTTGGCGGACGGTTATAAGATGCACCATACCACACGGCAAGAATAATAAGCCGGCGCGCTCATAGGCGTTGGCCCACCCGGTGGCTTCGGGTGGCGCGAGGTTTGCGTGCCGTTCCCACGCGCCTCGCTGACCACTGGCTCACGGCTCCCGTGGCGACGCAAGGCACTTCGGCCGCGCCTTGCCGCTTCAGACTCTCCTGGGCTAACCTCCCAAGCCCGGAGTTGGCGATCTCGTTTCCAATCGCGGTAAGACCGCCTAACTTCAGGCAGTTTCCCAAGCAACGACACAGGGGCGCAGGGGCTGTGTCCCCTCGACTTGCCAGCTACCGTCCACTTCGCGCAGCGAGCCTTCCAGCACCCGCTCCAGCCGGCTCATGGCCTCGGTTTTGGGGGCAACATAGAGCCGGCTGGCGATCGATTCCCTCGCTTGTTGTAGGCTTTCGAACCCACGCACCGGCTGTTCAGCCAAATCACTCACCTCCGGCCGAATGCCCAACTCCTCCAAGACCGGAAGGAACTCCGGCAGGCTGGGTAGCCCGTGGCGTTTTTCGCCGTGAACCTGTTCCCAAAGGCTGTAGACTTGCGATTGCGGCGGAGACTGGAACACAATTGCCAATACGAGACGGCGGGCATGGCTGTCCATTTTGCGGACGAAAGATCCGATGTCCTCAATGACATACACCACGTGGCTGCACAGCACCACGTCGGCGGGTTCGACGGAGGCTTCCAGCCAGCCGGCCTCGATGATCGAGACGTTCTCGATGTTGTATTCGACGGCGGTCTCGCGCAGCACGGCGCACATACTGGGCGACGGCTCCACTGCCGTCACCGTTCGGCAGGTCAACGCCAGCGGCAAGGCCAGACGCCCGCCGCCCGCGCCCACGTCCAAAAGGACTTCGCCCGGCTCCAGACGTGAACGTAGTTCCTCAACCAATTCGTCGCCGGCGCGGTGCGGGTCGGCCTTGAATTGCGACGCAAATTGGGACCACGTATCAGTGGGCCGCACTCCCCGCATCCGGTCCGACTGTGCGTGCTCCACCCGCACCATTTCGCCCCAAGTTTCGATTGCGCTCATGGCATCTTCTCCGACGAAGAATATTGGGCTCCATAACCCGAAAGACTCGGCGTATGCCGAACTTGAACATTCTAACTACGAAACGGACACCGCAACAGCCAAGCCAGACCAGAGCCAGGGCAATCGCATATGGGCAGTTTAATGCCCGTTATTCCTGCGAAAGTAGGAATCCAGTGACCGAATTCGTTAATTACGTTGCCAATTCGTTCATGCAATGACCTTATGGACTCCGTCTTTCGCCGGCGTGACGGGGTTGTAATTTCAAATGCGATTGCCCTGAGACCGGAGCAGGGTGTCCGCATGGCAAAATAGTCAGATACCGGTGTGATTGTAGTATCGTGAGAGTGTGGCAGCATTAGCGAGAATTCTGACGGTTGCGCTCATGGCGCTTGCTGCTGGATGCTACAGCGCGGCGCCAGCGCAAACCACGGTCCCGACAACCCCGTCGCCATCTCCCGCGGCGCAAATGGAGAACTCGCGGCTGGAACTGATGCCGACCACCAGGTCGTCTCAATCGCCTACCGACACCCTATTGGCCCCATCACCGTCTTTCACGCCGCAAATGGAGACCCCGCAACTGGAGCCGGCGCCGAATACCGGGACGTCCCAGACACCCGCCACGGTCCCGTCGCCATCTCCCGCAGCGCAGATGGCGACCCTGGGGCTGGAACCGATACTGACTGCCCAGCCGTTTCAGTCGCCGACCAACCTGGTGCAGGCGCAGAATGGCCAAGTGTGGGTAACCGAGCAGGCCGGGCGTGTCTGGGTATTCAACGAGTTGGATCTTGACCACGCTATCGTCGCAGAGTCCCTGGACATCACCGACCGCGTGAGCAGCCGCCGTTCCGAAGAAGGGCTGTTGGGTCTGGCGTTGGACCCAAACATCGAACGGCACCGGTACGTTTACTATACGGCGGCCAACCCACGCCGGTCGGTGGTCTCGCGCTTCACCGTTTCGTCTGACAATTCCTCGGTCGACCCGGACAGCGAATTGGCGATTCTGGAAGTCGAGCAGCCATATGCCAACCACAACGGCGGGCAACTCGCCTTCGGGCCGGACGGCTATCTGTACATTGGCCTGGGCGACGGCGGAGCGGCTGGCGACCCGTTGGGCAATGGGCAGGATACTTCAACACTGCTCGGAGCCATCCTGCGCATCGACGTATCCCAGGCCACATTAGAGCATCCATACACCATCCCGCCGGACAACCCCTTCGCCAACGGCGGCGGGCGCGGCGAAATCTGGGCCTATGGCCTGCGCAACCCTTGGCGCTTTTCCTTCGACCGCGACACCGGCGAGTTATGGGCCGGCGATGTGGGGCAGAACCGCTGGGAGGAAATTGACCTGATCGAGCGGGGCGCCAACTACGGTTGGAACGTGCTGGAGGGCAACCATTGCTTCCGTCCCCAAGACGGCTGCAAAAGCGAAGGGACTGTGCCGCCGGTATGGGAATACTCGCTGGACGGTGAACCCTGCTCTGTGATCGGTGGTTACGTGTACCGCGGCTCCGCGATCCCGTGGCTGTACGGCGCTTACGTTTACGGCGACTATTGCTCTGGCCAGGTCTTTGGCCTGCGTTACGTGGACGGCGGGGTGATGGAACACAAGCTACTCGTTGACACCGACTTTCATATCATGTCTTTCGCCCAGGATGGCGATGGAGAGCTATACCTACTGTCCCAGAAGTCGGGCATCTATCGTCTCTCGAATGGGCCAGCTTAAGTGTGCGCGGGATAAATTGTCGGAACCATTCAATCCAAGGGTAAACCTGGGCACGGCCAATAGTGCAAGCCTCGACGGTGAAGCAGGATCCGCGCTTATTCAATCGCGGGCTCAGGTACGTCTTGGGGAGCAGAAGTGATGGGCTCCGAGACCTGCGGACGCGGTGGTGGAGCCGGCCGGCGTTGTTGCGGTCGATTGGATTCCGCTTCCGCCGCTAATTTTGCCATGATGAGATTAGTCAACTCCCGGCGCATGGGTACCGCATCCAGATCGCACCCCGCGAAGAGATGGAAGCCGGGGGAAATCGCATCCATCATCTGACGCACGCGGGTACTGCCGTGGCGCGACGCCACCAACATCTTGATGGATTGGGCGTCCCGCTGGACCGGCGCCTCTTCATCGTTCTCGTACTCCAGCGCCTCGTCCAGTTCATCTTCGTAGTCCATCCGGTCCACCACACCCAACGACGTGTTGGCTTCGCGGAGAAAAGTGTCCACCTCGCGCAGCATTCGGGCCAACTGGTTCACCAGTTCCGACGAGGTGGAAATCAGTTCTGGCAGGTTTTGTTGCGCTTCTGACGCCGCCAGCACCGCCTGCCTGGCGCGTTCCAGCGCGTCCTGCCGGTATAGGTTGCGCTCTTCCCGCCGCTGCAGCAGGGTGACTTGCTCCCTGAGGGAAGGCGCTTCCGATGCAAGGTTCTCCAATCGCTCCATATAGCTGGCGGCTTCTTCCGCTTTGCGCAATCGCTGGGCTAGTTCCTGAGAGCGTTCGTCGGGCATCTTGAGTTCCTACCTCTGTCGTCGGGCTTGGACGTCCCAAGCGCGGGCATATGAAAATGGCCCGGGGCGGCGGCGGGTTGCGCATAGCAACAGGCGAGGGACCGCAGCCCCGGTGTACTATCGTTTATAGCAAAGGGAGGGGGTACGCCGGGGCATGAAGGACTGACGTGTTTGGCTGATTTTTGAAACTTTCACTGAATAAGCGCTGCCCAATAAGAAATTATCTCAAAACAGCAGTTGCCACTGCCGACGATACCAGAGCAGCGCGCAAGCCAGTTGCAGTAGGGCCAGTAATTGTGTGCCTTCTTGTCGTAACCACCAGTATCCCTCGGCACTTGGACAGCGAGCCCAGGGTTCGTTCTACCGCCCAGCGCCGCTCCGGATGGCGCTCTTGGCCGTCATCGGCCAGCTTCTCCTCGCCAATGCGGCGGATGTGCGGCCGATTGCCGTAGTCTGCAACGGCCCGGCGGCCGTTAGGGTTGTCATACCCTTTGTCCAGGCACAGGTGGGGAGGATTGGCACCTTGGCCAGCCGGTCGGGCCACCACGATGCGGTCCAGGGTATCGGCCAACAACCTGGTGTCAGGCACGTTGGCTCCGGCCACCACCACGCTCAACGGGCCACCCTGGGCTTCGACCAGGATACTGCGCTTGCCGCCCGCCTTGCCTCGGTCCGTGGGGTTGGGTCCAACCCCATCCCCCCAAAACGTGCCTTGCCCATGGCGCAGTCCGCCGACTGCCATTCCCAGTACACATCGCCCAACTCGGCGCATTCCGCCGTCAGCAACGTCCAGATCCGCTGGAACACGCCCACTCCCACCCAAGGCTGGAAGGTGCGGTGGATCGTGCTGTCGTCGCCCAATTCCTTGGGCAAGTGGTTCCATTGGCACCCGCTGCGCAGCCGGAAGATGATGCCGTTGAGCATCTGCCCAGGGTCGGCTCGCTTGCGACCAGTGGCTTTGGGCGGGTCCAATTCCAAAATCACCGTGTGCAACTGCGCCCACAGGTGGCCGGGAACCTCCCAGATGGTTGCCAAAGTCGCGCCGTTCTCCATAGTTCACCTCCACACGCCTTTGGCTTATCCTAACCCTCAAATCGCCCCCCTCTTCACCTTTTGAGATAGTTTCTTAGCTGGACTTTGCACACTCAAGCGGCGTAAGCCAGTGAGTCGAGCAACCTGTGGTACAGATTGGCTGGAAGTTTTTGAACGTCAAGTTCGGTGGCTCGATTTTGTACAAAACCTAGACAAATTATAAGGACAGGGTAAGCTCGACCAAATCATCACAAGAGGTCGAGTATGCCTACCCTGCCCGCAGTCATAGTAACCCTGCTGCTGCCCTTTGAGCGCCTGTTTGACCCCAGGACCTGGCGTAAAGCCCGACTCTTGGCGGTTGGCGCGATCCTGTCTCCCGGCAAGCGCACCGTGTCCTCCGCCCTCAACATCCTGGGGATTGGGCAGCACGGCGACTTCGCCGTCTATCACCACGTGCTCAACCGGGCCCAATGGTCGCCGTTGCGACTGAGCCGGGCGCTGTTGCTGCTGGTGGCCGGGCGCCTTGGTTCATCCACCGAGCCGTTGGTGTTCGGCATTGACGAGACCGTGGAGCGACGCTGGGGCCGGAAGATTGCGGCCAAGGGGCGGTACCGGGATCCCGTACGCTCCACCGACGACCAGGTGGTGATGACCCCGGGACTACAATGGGTGAGCCTGCTGTTGCTGACGCGTATCGGATGGGCGGGTCGACACTGGGCGCTGCCGTTTTTGACCGCGCTGGTGGTGTCGGCCCGCTATGACCGGCGCAAAGGCCGACGACACCAGACGGTCACCGACTACGCCCAGCAGATGCTGGTCTGCCTGCGCCGTTGGCTGCCGGACCGGGACCTGGTGGTGGTGGCCGATGGCGGCTACGCCAAGCGGGAGTTCCTGCGGCATTGCCAGGGTATGTCGAAGCCCGTTGTCGTCGTCACCAAACTGCGCAAGGACGCATCCCGGTACCAGCCCGCGCCAGCGCGGCGGCCCGGCCAGATCGGGCGGCCCCGGGTGGTCGGAGCGCGACTGCCCAGCCCCACTGCGGTGCTGGACGACCCCGCTACCCAATGGACCTCCTACCGCGCCACCGGTTCCGACGGCAGTACCACCATGGTCGAGCTCGCTTCGGGCGTGGCGCTGTGGTACCACGGCGGGCCGCCGCGCCTTCCCATACGTTGGGTCGTCGTCAGATACCTGGCGGAGCGCCGCGGGCCCTATGCCTTGCTATGCACCGACACCGCGGCGGAACCGCTGCGGATATTGCAGTGGTATCTGCTGCGGTGGCAAGTCGAGGTGACCTTTGAGGAGCTGCGGGCTCACCTGGGCATGGAAACCCAGCGCCAGTGGTCGGAACGAGCCATCGCGCGGACCACCCCCGCGCTCTTTGGCTGGTTCAGCGTGGTGACGCGCTGGCGGCGGATACCCTGATCGGTCAGCAGGGTGGCATGGCTCCGCGCACCACGGCGTGGTATGACAAGACCAGCCCTTCCTTCGCCGACGCCATCGCCCTGGTCAGACGACACCTCTGGGTGCAGCAGGGAACTTTTATGCCGTCCGAGCGCGAGCACGAATCGATAAAAGTCCCACGCTTCTTGTTCCACAGGATGCTCGACACGCTAGTGTGGTGTATTCGTAGTTCACCGGATATAAAGTGCCGACCGCCGCCTTTGCGCCGCTCAGTATCGAGTAGAAAACTCTTTTCCAATCCGCTCGGAAAGCCTCGAAGTAATACGGCGAACTACGAATACAGGACACTAGCCTATGCCGCTTGATTGTACAAAGTCGAGTGTCTACTGCGGACAGTGAAAAACCTTCCGACGCCAGCCACCGGTGGCGGCGGACCAAGGCGATGGCATCTATGAAGGTTGGCGACGGTTTGGCGTACCAGGCCGCCGTGCGCGGGGCCATGGGCCGTTGTTGCTGTAACCGGTGAGCCGTCAGGACAATCCAGGAAAAGATCCCCATCAGGACCGGGGTAGTGCGAGCGCTGGCCCGGTCGGACCATTGGCGCGGGGTCGCCACGCCCAGGTGAGACCTGGTTTCCATGAAGGTGACCTCCAGTTGCCAGCGCAGCACAAACCATTCCAGGATCTGCGCTGGGTCAACGGCTGGGTTGGTGCAGAGCAGGGCTTGGGGGTCGAACTCGCCATTGGGGTCTCGCACCAGGACCCAGCGCAGTGGTACGGGCGGTTGGCCGGTGTGATACCAGAGTGCGGTTTGCGAAGTGATTGCCACCGCGCGGATCGTGTGGTCGTACCAGGCCACTGCCGTCCGGTCCCAAGAGGTGTCGTCATGGTCCAGGAGCGCTTGCAGTGTGGGCAAGCGAGCGCCCTTCACGGGTGGACGCCCGTTCTGGCTGGGCCGACGGGTTGGCGCCGGTGCGTCGAGGCCAGCATCCAGCCGCAATCGGGTGATGCAGGTAACGGGTTGGGGCAGCGATTGGCAGCAGTGGAGCCGGTCCAGAGCCTGCCCCGTGCTACGATACGAGGACGGCGTAACTACTATCGCCCACCAGTACCAGGGAACGGTGGGGCAACCAGCGTGGTTCGGCAGGCTCACCATGAGCGGGATTGCATGATCATCTGCTGGGCCCGATCGGTGAGCTTTTGGTGCGGGCGTCCGCGCTGGCGATAATATCCGGCCGAAGGCGCCAAAGCGGTCAGCACCGGCCAAGCCCAATAGCGTCCGGCCCAGGGGACGTGGCCCCGCCACCTCAGGCTGACCCAGCGCCAGCCGCTGACCTTGACCAGATAGCGGCGGCTGGCACGCACCGCATCGCGGTAGCTGCCACGGGCTTTGATTTTAGGGCCGCCGCGTCGCTCCACGGTTTCCCGATTGGTAAATGGCTCGTATGCCGAACACCAGGGGACCATCACCCGGGTCCAGCTGCTGGATTAGCAGCGTCAGCAGGACCTGGGATACCGGCAGTGGCGACCACACCGCTCGATTGCGTACGTGATGATAGCGGGGATAGTTGCGGTCGTCGCGGTGGCCCATGACGCGGAGCGCCGCGGCTACGGTGCGCGGGCCGGGAGCCAGTATCGCGCCGACCAGCAACACCTGGGCTTTGATCCAGGTTCGGCTTGGGAACCGCGTTGCCAAGGGAGTGAGAACGGGTAAAATGGCCTCCGGCAGGATAAGCATGGTTGGGCCTTATTGTGGAAATCGGGTCAGGCCAGCTTACCCTGGTTTTATAATGTGCCTAACTTTTGTACAAAGTCCAGCTAGGCAGTGTTGACATTTCATCGTAGCCAGATGAGGGCGGCAGCGAATTGCAGAAAGCCAAGGTATCGGCTGGCCAATTTGTCAAACCTGGAAAATACCCGGCGGTAGTGCTTGATCTTGCCGATGAAACACTCTACGACGTGGCGTTCTCGGTATAAGTGTCTATCGTAATCCCGTGGCGCCTTGCGGTTGGCCCGGGCGGGGATCACCGCCACCATGCCCGCTTCCGCCAAATGGTCGATGAAGCTCCGTGCGTCATACCATTTGTCAGCGATTACGTACTCACTCCGGTAGCCGGAGATCAGCGCTGCCGCCTGGGTGATGTCATGCTGTTGTCCCGGCGTCAACGTGAACCGCAGAGGGTTGCCCAGTCCGTCCACGCTCACGTGAACCTTCGTGCTGAACCCGCCGCGACTGCGGCCCAGGGCTTGCGCGGATTGCCCCCCTTTTGGCGGGGGCTCCCCCAGCACACTGATGCGCTCGAACCACCGTACTGTCGATGACCAGGTACTCCAGGTCCGGTTCCGTACTGAAATGCCGGTGCATTTGCTCCCAGACGCCACGGTCGCACCAGCGGGCGAAGCGTTTGTAGACGGTGTTCCAGTTGCCGTACTCGGCTGGCAGCAGTCGCCACTGCGCCCCGGAGCGATCCATCCACAGCACGCCCTCGACAAACCGCTGGCATTCCGCCGCGTCGCCAACGTACACGTCAGGGCAATCCCGCAGGAATTGCAAAATCTTCTCCCATTGGTCAGAGGGTATGGTTATACTCGACATGCCGCGATTGTACCGCAGTCCAAATGTCAACACTACCTAGTGTGGTGTATTCGTAGTTCGCCGGATATAAAGTGCCGACCGCCGCCTTTGCGCCGCTCAGTATCGAGTAGAAAACTCTTTTCCAATCCGCTCGGAAAGCCTCGAAGTAATACGGCGAACTACGAATACAGGACACTAGTGTGGTGTAACTGAAGTTCATTGTAATAGTATTCGCGATGAGGTATCCTCCGGGTTAGCAGCCCAGAGGAGGATGACCATGGCAATCGGACGACCAATGCCGCCGCTAATTTTGGATGACGTGGAGCGTGAAACCTTGGAACGGTGGGTTCGTCGTCCGAAAACGGCGCAAGCTTTGGCGCTGCGGGCCAGAATGATTTTGGGCTGTGCCGAAGGCCGCAGCAATACCACGGTGAGCGCCGACCTGGGAGTGTCCGATGCGACGGTGGGGAAATGGCGTTCCCGGTTCCTGGAACGGAGGCTGGACGGACTGTCGGACGAACCGCGCAGCGGACGGCCTCGAGCGGTTACCGATGACGACGTGGAGCGTGTGATTACGCTGACGCTGGAGACCGCGCCCCGGGACGCGACCCATTGGAGCACCCGGTCCATGGCCCAGCGCAGCGGGCTGAGCCACAACACGGTCAGCCGCATCTGGCGGGCCTTCGGATTGCAGCCACACCGCACGGAGACCTTCAAGTTGTCGTCGGACCCCTTCTTCATCGAGAAGGTCAGGGACGTTGTGGGGCTATACCTGAATCCACCGGATCGGGCGTTGGTCCTGTGCGTGGACGAGAAGTCCCAGATCCAGGCGTTGGATCGCACCCGTCCGCTATTGCCCATGCGCCCGGGACAAGTGGAACGGCGCACCCATGATTACCTGCGTCACGGCACCACTTCGCTGTTCGCCGCCTTAGCCCGAATCCACCGAAGGGAAACCGTGGCGGCGGTCAGAGGAGGGATGAGGGACCAGGGATCGGGCTGGCGGGGACCTGATGCCGATGAAATGGACGATGTGGGGCGTGGATGCCGGTCCAAAGAGATGTTGACGACCCGTAGTAGCGGCGCGGGAAGCGATTTTCAGCGCCGATCGCCGGCGGAGGCCATCAGGAGCCGAGCCTGGCGCGGCTGGGCCAGACAGTTAGGTAATCTGGTGGACAGGTCAGACGCCGAGGGCGTGGTCAAGAAGGGAGTGGCAGTGCGCGCAGTCTGGCCAGGGCGCTGCTGAACTGGTTTCGCCAGGGCCAGCCCTGGGGGAGATGCAAAGTGAGGCGGCGTGCCTTGCGGGTGAGGCGTCCGGCCAGGGAGAAGAAGCGCCTGCGCAGGGTCTTGGTGGTCGCCACCGGCTCGCCCAGCCCGAGGCGCGTGGTCCAGCGGGCCAGGTTGTGGGCCATCGTCTGGACGGCCAGCCAGGCGGCGTTGGCGGGGAAGCGGCCCGAGGGCAGGTGGTTGAGACCCACCCCGTACTTGAGGTCGCGGATGGCGTTCTCGATCTCGGCGTGGCGGCGATGATCGGCCTCCAGTTCCAGGGTGTCGCCGTCTCTATCGGTGATGAAGCCGTGATAGCTGTAGTCGACCAAGAGGGCCAGCTGGGAGTTGGGCGTGGGCTGCACCCTTCGGACGATGAGACGCACCGGCACAGCATCGGGCTCACTGGCGAAGGGAGTGTAGCTGGTTTCGGCCACGTCGGCGGCGCCCTCCATCCAGTAAGGGATGGGCGTCCAGTCCTCTTCAGGTATGGCTGCGATGAGATTGCGCAACTGGGCGTGCTGGCGAATGGTGATGGAGAAGCGGACCTTCATCTTGCGGCAGACGGCGACGATGTCGTGGTTGTAGAAGCCGCTGTCGGCCCGCATGGTGAGCGGTCCGGTGGCTCCGGCGCAGCGCACTCGCCTTACCGTCTCTCGCAGGAAGTGGGCCGCGCCGCGAGCGGTGTTGGCGCGTCCCTGGCGCAGCCGAGCCATCAGCACGTCGCCGGTGCCAGCGGCGACGGCGAACAGCGGGTGATAGCCCCGCTGGCCGGTGTAGGTGTGGCGGCGCGCCCCTTCCTTGGCCGGACCGTAGGTCTCACAGATGGTGGAGTCCAGGTCGATGGTCAACGGATCATCGCCCGGTCCGGCCCCGGCGCCCCAGGCTCGGGCCAGCGCCTCACGGCTCACCCGATCCAGCTGCCGCGCGTGGCCCCAACGGAAACTCCGCAGGAACGTACCCAACGTGGACGGCGCCTTGACCACACAGCCCAGCACCTGCTCGGTCCCGCCAGCGCGCAGCGCGTCGGCGTCGTCGATGCAGTCGCCACCGGCCAGGGCCGACGCCACCAGGGTCAGCATCTTGTCCCCAGCATTCGCACGACCCGGTGCATCTCCCAAGTCAACGTGGCGGTCCACCAGTTCGCCCAGACCCAGGTGATGGGCCAGCGTGACCGGCAGGATCAGTCCGGCGTTGGCCACCAGGCGGTGATCGTCGAAGGCGACCTGGATGCGCTCAAGGCGCTCAGGTGGTAGCATCCGTTGGGTGCTCCTTGTTCCGGGTTGGTTTGGTGTCTCACAAACCATTATCCCCGAAGCCGGGAGCACTTTTTCAACCCTTCAGCACGACACCAACCTCATCCTTTCGGTGGATTGGGGCTTAGACACCAGGACCGGCAAGGTGATTGGTCGTTGCCACCAACGGCACCGGGCCGTGGAGTTCCGCAAATTCCTCGATACCATCGAGGCCGAGGTGCCCGCCGACCTCGACGTCCACCTGATCGCGGACAACTACGCCACCCACCAGACGGCGCTGATCCGGAACTGGTTTGCCAAGCGGCCCCGCTTCCATATGCACTTCACACCCACCAGCGCCTCGTGGCTGAACCTGGTGGAGCGCTGGTTCGGTCTGCTCACCGAAAAGCAGTTGCGCCGCGGCGTGCATCAGAGCAGCGCCGAACTGGAGACTGCCATCTACCGCTACCTGGACGTCACCAACGAAGACCCCAAACCTTTTGTCTGGACCAAGACCGCCGACCAAATCCTGGCCAACGTCGCCCACTTTTGCCAGCTAACTTTGAATACAGGACACTAGAACTCTGGCCGGAAACCGACCGGATTATGGCGAGGGGTTATACTCCGGGCAATCAAGGCTAGCGGAGCGAGGCAATGCTGGGAAAGCGTTCGGACCAAAAAGGCCTTTGGGAAGCGGACCGGTTGTATCTGGACTACGTGGGCAAGGACACCTTCTACGGCTTGCTGGCCTCACTGCGGGGCCAGCTGTTCCGCGATGACGATTTCGCCGAGATCTACGGTCCGGACAATGGCCGGGACAGCGTGCCGCCCCGCCTGCTGGCCACGGCGCTGTTGCTGCAGACCCACGACAAGGTGAGCGACGCCGCGGCCCAGGCGAGGGCTGACTTCGACATCCGGTGGAAGGTGGCGTTGGGGATTGAGATTGAGGATAGACCCTTTGCCAAGAGTACGCGGCGGATGTTCCGGGTGCAGCTGATACTGCACGAGAAGGTGCGGGAAGTATTTGAGCGCAGCCTGCGCCTGGCGCGGCAGTCGGGCTACCTGAAAAGGCGTGGGATGCGGGTGGCGCTGGACACCACCTACATCCTGGGACGGGGCGCGGTGCAGGACACCTACAATCTGCTGGCGGACGGCATCGTCAAACTGTTGCGGGTCCTGGCGGCCGTGGCGAACATCACTGTCGGGGAATGGGCCGAAGCCCAGGGGTACGAGCGGTACTTCGGGTCCAGCATCAAGGGAGAGGCGACGATTGACTGGTCGGACCGCAAAGCGCGGGCGGCGTTGCTGGCTGAGCTAGTGGCCGACGCGGACCGGCTGCTGGAACTGGCGCGGCAGGCGTGGGTGGAATTGCCGGAGACCAGCGGCCAGCGGCCGAGCATAGTGGATGGGGCGGAGTTGCTGGGACAGTTGCTGCTCCAGGACGTCGAGCGCAAGAGCGGCGATGTTGATGCTCATGCTGATGACGGGGTGAGCCTCAGGGATGGGGTGAGCCTCAGGGATGGGGTGAGCCAGGACCGGATGCTGTCGGTGCCTGACCCGGAGCTGCGCCACGGGCACAAGAGCAGCCGGCGGCGCTGCCACGGGCACCAGGCGGCGATTGTGGTGGACACCGACAGCCAGCTGATCACCGCCGTGGACGTGTTGCCGGGCAACGCTCCCGACAATCTGGGGGCATTGGAACTGGTGGAGCAGAGCGAAGCGAGTACCGGAGCGCCGGTGGCGGAAGCCATGGGCGACGCCGCCTATGGGGACGGCGGGACCCGCCAGACCTTCGCCGACGCGGGACGCCGGTTGGTGGCCAAAGTGCCGGGGCGGCCCAACCGGAAGCATTTCCCCAAGAATGACTTCCACCTTGACCTGGCGGCAGGCAGTTGCACCGGTCCGGCGGGCCAGGTTACCCGCACCATCGTGCTGGCGGGAAAGCGGACGGATCGCACCGGTCGTGTCTACCGCTTGCAGGCTTTCCAGTTCGACGGGGCGGTATGTGGGGTATGTCCACTGCGCTCCCAGTGCATCGCGGCCCAAGGCAGGAAGGGACGGCGGGTGCAAATCCATCCCCAGGAAGGCGTGTTGCAACAGGCCCGGGCCTTGCGGCAAAGCGCTGCCTACGACGCGTATCGAGCGCGACGGGTGGTAGTGGAGCACAGATTGGCCCGGCTGGTCCAGTTGGGCATCCGGCAGGCCCGCTACTTCGGTAGGGTCAAGACGCAATTCCAGCTGTATCTGGCGGCCACGGTAGCCAACCTGACCCTGGTGGCGGGCAAAATCGGGCTGTTGCGCAGTACCGGCGCGGCGCAGCAGGCCACCGCGTCGTCCGCAATGTTGTCCACACTGTTGTCGCCAATGCGGCGGCCAATTTCAGCGCTGTCCGGCTCGGACAACTATGGTCCCTGATTTTGCTCACGTCGGCTTTACCGCCGAAATCCTTCTACCCAATCAGGGCTTTCCGGCCCGGTTTCTAGCCCGACACCACTCCGACGACTTCACCACCCTCCTGGAGAGAAGGATGGGGTACCAACCCCTGCTGAGTTTGCACCCCCGTCCATTTCACTATGGGACAGCCAAACCCGGTGATCCGTCTCATTAGACACGGAGTAGTAGATCCAAGAGACATTGGAGCAGGCACCCAGCGTCGCCTCCCCCGTCTCGGACCCGCCTGTCACCCAGTTGCTCGAAGTTTCCCACTCCACGTTCCAATCGGTGTCGATGGCCAGAAAAGCGCACCGCTCCACCCCTCTCGACTGAGCGCGCAGCGCGTGAACGGTAGAGTCCGTCTGCGTTAACGTGGAGCCCGTGTACAGAAAGACCCCATCACCAGTCGTCAAGCCGGGGTGTGCGATACCCTCCAACTCAACGTCCCCAACCTCGCCGCTGACCTCGTTCCGGTTCTCGTCTATCCAAGCCCACACTGGCCCAGCCACGGCAACCACAGACAAGACGGCTACCACCAGCAAGCCGAGTACGAAAGTGACTCTGACGCCCGGATTGTTTTTGATAATTTTTTGACGAATCATGCTGCTACTCCACCTTTGATTTCATGACGGACCTAGTCTCGATGACAACTTTCGAGCCATCGTTCAGAACAGCCCAACGGGTGAACTTCAACAGCATGTTCTGATCAGTGTCGATGAGCGCCTCCGCCTCGAATGACGCCAAATCAAGGTCATCCGTATAAGGCAACTGGATGCCGACCCCGGGGTTTTCAGGCGGTTCCGGGACCGCCGTCACTATCCG
This sequence comes from Dehalococcoidia bacterium, assembly GCA_965197635.1. GTDB lineage: Bacteria > Chloroflexota > Dehalococcoidia > Lucifugimonadales > UBA3495 > Bin87. Next base: position 1,085,740 of record OZ240218.1, on the reverse strand, counting down.
ATAAATCGAGACGTTTCTGCCGTTGAAAGTCGTACTTCCAGACGCGGTCCAGCCAAGGTCTTCATACAGGTCCACCAAAGAAGGATTGTCGGTTGGGTCATCCAGCACCAACAAATCAGGATGAGCATTCTTGGTCTCACTGACGTTGTTTCGATGATTCGTCTTAGTACTACAGCCGCAGATTAAGAGCGGGTAGAATTAGGGGCAGTCAAGCAGTGTGAGGTGAGACGGTGGCGGTTGAGATGGCTGATGCGGCGGAAGTGGCCCGGTGGGGTGAGGGCATCGCGGGGGTGCCTGAGTGCATCGCGGGCCGGTTCCGGCGTGCGGAGCCAAGGCGACGGGCGCTGGAGTACCTGCGGGGGCTGCTCAGTTCCGTAGGGCGCAAGAATGGCGGGCAGTGGGCGGAGCCGGCGGGGGATGCCACTCCTGACGGGGTGCAGCGCCGGCTATCCACCGACCGGTGGGACGCGGACCAGGTTCGAGCTGACCTCAGGGACTAGGTGGTCGAGCATCTGGGCGCCGCCGACGGGGTGCTGGTGGTGGACGAGGCCGGCTTCCTCAAGAAGGGGAGCCAGTCGGTGGGGGTGCCGCGGCAGTACAGCGGCACCGCGGGGCGGATCGAAAATTCCCCAGTGGGAGTATTCCTGTTTTTATGACTGGACCACCGTGGTGATAGGGCCCCGGCGGGAGCCGGGCCAAGCGTACTGGCTGCTGGCCCGGCGCAGCATTGCCCAGCCCGCTGAGCTGGCCTACTACGTTGGCGGCGGCCCGTCCGGTACCGCAATGGCGGAGTTGGCGCCGGTGGCGGGCCGCCGCGGGGCCATCGAGGAATGCTTCGAGGCGGCCCAGGGACCGGTGGGACTGGACCAGTACGAGGTACGCAGATGGGATGGCTGGTAGCGCCACATCACCCTGACGATGTTGGCTCACGCTGACGATGTTGGCTCACGCTTACCCGGCGGTGATCAGGTATCAAGCCACGACACCGGGATGCCGGCCGGAAAGGGGGGCGGTCCCTGCCGGGACCGGAGCCTGCTTCCATTGACAGTCCCCGAGGTGCGTCGGCGGCTTACCCGCCTGATCTGGACTCCAAACCGGTCTGCTGATTTCGTTCTGTCCTGGTCCCAGTGGAGACGGCGACATCAAGCCAGAGCGCAACAAAGCCACTACCAACGTCGATTATCCCAACTGGTAACAGTAGTGCGGCTGTAGTATTAGAGCCTGTCTACGATCTTTTGAGGATTAGCACCATGAAGGCAAGCACCACCATCTGCCGGCTGGTATTGAGCTTCCTTTCACAGTTCTTCCAGAGTCGGCGGCACTTTTCCAGCCCGGCGAAAGATCGCTCCACCACCCATCGCTTTGGCAGCACCACGCAGGTGTGCAGTTCGTTGCGTTTCACCACTTCCACCGCGGCTCCCAACAAGCTTTGCACCGCAGCGGCAAAGGGCTTCCCGGTGTAACCCCCGTCCACCAGCACCTTCTGGACCTGGCTGAGGCCGGACCGGTTTGCGTCAAACATCGCCAAAGCCCCAGCCCGGTCGGTAACGTTGGCGGTAGTCAGGTGTAGCGCATGGGGCAATCCTGGCGTGTCCACCGCGATATGACGCTTGATTCCGGACACCTTCTTACCCGCGTCATAGCCCTTGTGCCCGGCGGTGTCCGTGTTCTGGACGCTCTGGGAGTCCACGATGCAGAAGCTGGTCGGCTCTTTCCGTCCATTGCTTTGTCGGACCGCGCCAACCGATTTTTTTAGGACCCGCTCCAGAATGGAATCCTGACCCGGGCCCGGCCGCTCGCTCCATTGCCGGAAATACTGGTAGCAAGTGCGCCAATTGGAGAAGTCCGCGGGCAGCATTCGCCACTGGCACCCGCTCTTCAAGAGGTACAGCACGCCGCAGAAAACGTCATACAAGTCCACGGTGCGGGGCTTGGTCCGGCGGCGGGCCGACTCCAACGTCGGCAGAATACGGACGAATTGCTCCCGGCTGATGTCGCTGGGATAGGAATGAGACATGATTACCCCTCCCCTGATAATAGTCTCAACTTAACCTGTTTCGGAGATCAGAGACAGGTTCTAAGCAAGACAAACACTGCATGTTGCAAATACGACGTTACCAGTCGCACCAGCAACGATATGTCATTTTTCAAAAATAACCATTACTCGCTACGAGTCGCCGCGGAGGTCGTTAAAGCACTACGACGACACCAAGGAGACTGGCAAGCTAACCCCCGTAGCAACGCCGGCAATCTCCACTGTGCGAAATTACGCGCCCGCCGTCAAACCATTTGATGAATTTCGCACAGTTCCAAGCACGTGGGTAAAATCGGCGCACAATCCCCAGGGCAATCGCATTTGAAATTACAACCCCGTCACGCCGGCGAAAGACGGAGTCCATAAGGTCATTGCATGAACGAATTGGAAACGTAATTAACGAATTCGGTCACTGGATTCCTGCTTGCGCAGGAATAACGGGCATTAAACTGCCCATATGCGATTGCCCTGGCACAATCCCCATCAAATAAGCCGGAGCCTACTCTTGCGGCCCCGGCTTATCTCTTATGAAGTTTCGCCAAATGGCGGTTTGCGCGTAGGCAGTATCTAATCAGGCCGGCCAAAAACTGCCACCGAACACGTGAACGAACCCGGCCTGCCGCCCAGGTTGTGGGTGATTCCCAAGTCGGCCTTCTGCAGCTGGCGTCCGCCGGCCTTGCCTTGCATTTGCTTGTACACCTCGTAGATCATTCGAATTCCGCTGGCGCCGATGGGATGGCCGAAACACTTCAGCCCACCGTCGGTGTTCACCGGCAGATCACCCTCCAAAGAGAACGCTCCGTCGGCAACGTCGGCGCTGGCTTGTCCCCGGGGACTGAAACCCAGGTCTTCCATGATGATCAACTCGGTGATGGTGAAACAGTCATGCACCATCGCCATGTCGATTTCGGTTCTTGGGTCGTCGATGCCCGCTTCCTGGTAAGCGGCTTGGCTGGCCCGCACGGTTTCGGGGAAGTGCGTGAAATCCCAGTCGCTCCGCAGCACCCCAAACGCGCCCACTGCCAGACCCAGCCCTTTCACCAGGATGTAGTCGTCCCGCAACGTGCGGGCAATCTCGGGCGTCGTGATAATCGCCGCCGCCGCTCCGTCGCTGACGCCGCAGCAATCGTACAACCCCAACGGCCAGGCGATCATTGGCGCGTTGATAATCTGCTCCTCGCTCACTTCCCGCTGGAAGTGGGCCTTGGAGTTCAGCGTGCCGTTGTGGTGGTTCTTGGACGCGATTTGCGCCAACGTTCGCTTGCCGTCGTCGTAGTCAATGCCATAGTGGTGGAAGTACCGCGTGGCGGCCATGGCAAACTGCGACGGCGGCGGCGTGGGCGGTTCCACGTCCGAACCTGGGCCGGCGGCGATGGCCAAGCCGGAGAACCCGCTGTCCTTCAGCTTTTCCACACCCATGGCCAGCACGATATCGTAAACGCCGGCGGCCACGGCGTAGCAGGCGTTGCGAAAAGCGTCGGTGGCAGTCGCGCAGGCGTTCTCCACCCTGGTGATGGGTATGTAGTCCAGTTTCAGCGCTTCGGCGAGCGGCTGGCCGGTCCTAAAGCTGCTGACCGTACCCAACCACGCCGCCTGGATATCGTCGGCATCCAAGCCGGCGTCCTCGTATGCCTCATAGGCGGCCTCCACCATCAGGTCGCTGGCCGAGGCGTCCCAACGCTCGCCAAAGCGGGTGCAACCCATGCCAACGACGGCCACCCGGTCTCGTATTCCACTCATAATGAACTCCCTTGTTCCCTTGCTTCATTCGTTGAATATGTTTGATAGGTGCCGTCGCAGTTCAGTTTCGAGGCTACTTTTGCCCCGGATCGCATTCTCATAGAAAATTACCCGATAACCCCCTACGTCAAAAGGCAACGGCGTGTCTCGCTCAGCCAACAGGATGACAGGCTTGTACAGTGCGTGGGCGTAGCCAAGTTCGTAGAAGACGTTGGGATTGGCGGGCGTTATCTCAGCAATAATCACGTTAGACTCCGCCAACCCTTGGATGATGTCCTGCAACACTACCCCGGGCCGGTAGATGTCGGAAGCTCGGTAAGCCTTGATACCCAGATCGGCGCATACAGGCGTAATCACTTCCCCATACAGTTCGTTGAATGGCGAGGTGAATTGCATTACGACAAAAGCCGATGGGGGACTGGCAGACACCTCTACCGGCCCAAATATGGCAGATCCGATACCCCATGCGAACACCCCAACCTGGCCCGTCGTCAGCGGTTGCGGCAGAACATAAGCAAGCACTCTGATTCCTTCAACGCTTAAGGCTAACCTTTGACCATCTAATCTGACTTCTACTGCATAGGGGCGGTCAGCCTGCAAGTTGGACCGGCTTCCCGCGCCATCCAGCCGACTCCAACCCAAGTCAGGATCAAACTCAGAAATCACGTAGGCTTCGCCATAGCCACCCAGACCAGCGGTAACAAGTCGGGAATTAGGTGAATCGTATCCCAGCAGGACACGGCCGGCATCAACGTCCTCGGACAGGGTTATGGTGGTCCTGACCGTCCCGCTACCGAGCCGGCTGTGGCCCAGCAGGATGCCACGCGAAGAGGCGTTCGAGCCCAGGTATTCAGCCCGCTCATCTCCCAGATCCCAATCGCCCATTATCGGCGCCCAACTGGAAAAGGGTTTGTTTGCAGTAGTCATCACTCCACCCGTTGCATATCGGCCACGGGCGCCGGTGTGCGTCGGGGCATTGCCTTCCAGTAGTAGTTGTGAATTCCGTTCACCACCCTGAGTTTGCGAAAACTCATCTCAACCGGCAATCCCACGCGCACTTCGTCCAGTTCGCGGTCGGTCATCATGCACAGCATGCGGCCCCCGCCTTCGAAATCCACCACGGCCACCACCAGCGGGGTATCCACCGCGCCGGCGATGTAGTCCATCGAATAGGTGAAAACCTCCGCCGGCTTTTCGCTCAGGCGGACCGGCTCACCGTCGTCCAGGCTCCGGCATTCCACACAAACCCGCTGCGCCGGATACTGAACGTAGCCGCAACTCCGGCACCGCGCCGCGTATAGCTTAACGTTTTTGTCGCCCTCTCTCCACAACGCTGAAACTGAAGGTGACGCCGGCGACGGGCGGCGCGACGCGTCGTCCAGCGTCCACACTTCCCGCCAACGAGCGTAGGTTTCATAGCTTGCCAACGTCTGCCTGGCGGCCGCCCAACCGGACACGCCCATCGCCGGCCCGCGGGCTCCCGAAATGGCCGGGGTTGCCCGAAAACCGAGAACGTCCGCGCCGTCTCCGTAGGACAACACCAAAAGCAAATCGCCGGACGAAGCCGACTCCAACGCGGATGCCAACAGCATCGGCGCAAAGGCCGCCCCGGTGTTGCCCACCACGCCAAACAACGGTTCCTGTACCTGGTCGTCGATAAACCCCAACTGCCGCGCCAATCGACCGTGGCGACGAGCGTCAGGGGCGTAAAGGGCGACTTTCGATACGTCTGACGGGGTTATACCGACTCGCTGACAATAGCCGTTAAATGCTTCGGGCACGATGCGTTCAATGCCTTCTTCCGTGGCGAAGCGGTCTTCCCAAGTGCGTACAAAAGAATCGCCGGGCGCGCGCCAGGTATCCAGCATGTTGTCGGTGATGGCGTGGCTGCCCTCGTGTTCAGCGATGACGGCCCGGTCGGAGACCACGAACGCCGCCGCGCCGTCCCCCGATGCCCGCTCCGTCTCCCCGCGTGGCGGCCCCTGGCGGCTGTCGGCTACCACCACCAGGACTTCGCTCACGCGGCCGGAGGCTACGGCGTCCAACCCCGATTGCAGGGCATTTGTACCCGCTCGCAATACGTTGGCGACGTCCGCTGCGAATATGTCCTGCCTCAGGTCCAACGCCGCGGCAACGATCGCGGCACACTGTTTTTCCGCGTAAGGCGGTGTGGTGCTGGCTAATATGATGCCGTCAATGGCGGAACGGTCGCGCCCGGTCAGGCAGTCCGCTCCGGCGGCAACTGCCATGGTGACGGTGTCTTCGTCGAAATTGGCTACCGCCCGCTCCTGCCGGGAGTTCCAACCAACGGTATCGGCTCCCAATCGATAGCGGGGGATGTATGCGCCGTAGGCGGCAATTCCGGCCAAATCAGGCCTCCTAAAATGGGCAACGATTAGGGGCGATGCTATCAGCGCACGCGAAGCAGTGTCAACGCAGAGCCAACACGACCACGCTTCGCCAAATATCCCAACCGTTCATCCCTGTCGAAGCGCGGCCAACCCGCGCCAGTTTAGGTATGCTCGCGGTATCGAAATCACCGATTCGTTACCTCCGTCTCGATCATATTGCGAGTGCCAAATCAAGGCCATGCTACAATGCGGGCAATGATTCACCGTTTGATTTCCGCGCGGTTGCCCCGTTTCCTGTTTCCTCTGCTCGCCCTGCTGGTTCTTGCCGGCTGCGACCTGGTGAGCGCCGGGGCTACCGAGCCCATCCCGCCCGGCGACCGGTTGCCGCCAGAGTTGAAAACGGTCGCCGAAGCGTACCGTATCCTCCTTAGCGAACACGTCGATCACCGCGCCCTGGAGTCCGAACAACTTTCTGAAGGGGCAATAAGAGGCATCCTTGCCGCGCTGGATGACCCACACGCTTCGTACCTGAGTCCGGATCAGCACAGTCGGGAGCAGGAAGGCTACCAAGGATACTTTGAAGGCATCGGCGCACAGGTCACCCTTACCGAAGCCGGCCTGACCGTGATCGCGCCCATTCCCGGAGCTCCTGCGGAGGCCGCCGGCATCCAGGCGGGAGACCTAATTTTGGCCGTGGACGGGGAGCCCATTGATCACCTCACGTTGATTGAAGCGGTCAATCTGATCCGAGGTCCGGGCGGCACCGACGTAACGTTGCTGGTGCGGCACCCCGGCACGTTGGAGAACGTCAGCATTTCGGTTACCCGGGGCCGCATCCCCATCGAGAGCACCGCGTTTCGCATGATGGAGGATGACATCGGACATCTGTGGATTTACAGCTTCTCCAACACCACGGAGGGCGAAGTGCGTCGTTCGCTGGAGGAGTTTGAAGACGTGGGGGGCCGGGGGTTGGTGCTGGATTTGCGAAACAATCCCGGTGGCCTGCTCAACGCGGTGGTCAACGTCACCGATCTATTCCTGGATGGAGGCAACATCCTCTACGAAGTTGACGCGCAGGGCGACCGAAACGACTACGACGCCAAAAGCAACGGGCCCGGCGTATCAATCCCCTTGGTGGTTTTGGTCAACGAGTTCTCGGCGAGCGCCAGCGAGATCATGGCCGGCGCCATCAAAACCGGCGGACGCGCCCCCGTCGTTGGAACCACCACCTTCGGCAAGGGCAGCGTCAACATCGCCCGTGAACTCTCCGACGGTTCCGCCATCTACTTCACCATCCGCCGTTGGTATCTGCCCGACGGCACCCAGATCGAAGGGCAGGGCGTATCTCCCGACGTGGAAATCGAAGCAGAGGCCCATCCCCTTCCTACCGAATACCAATTGGACGTCGCCCTCCAAAAGGCCATTGAAATCCTCAACGAGCAAATCGGCGCGCCGTGACCGCCGCATTTGCCCTACAATATAAGCAGAGACCGCTCAGTTCCGGCGCAGGACGTGCCGTATAATGCAAGGAGATCAGATCCTGAGGTAAATACCATGCCGCGCAAAAACCGCAACAGCAAGAAAAAGGCAAAGGTAACGACGGCCAACAGCAACAACCGGCAGGTCGCGGTCAATCGGAAAGCGTTGCACGACTACGAGATACTCGACCGCGTCGAAACCGGACTCGTGCTCACCGGAACGGAAATCAAGTCCATCAGGGCCGGCAAGGTTGACCTCCGCGACGCCTACGCTCGCGTCCAGGACGGAGAGTTGTGGCTCCACGGCGCCCACATCGCCCCCTACGACGCCGGGAGCTATATGAACCATGAGCCGCGCCGGCCACGTAAGCTCCTGGTTCATCGGAGCGAGATAGCCGAGCTTGGCGCCCAGACCGCAGAGAAGGGTCTGACATTGACGGCTCTCCGTCTCTACCTGAAGAAGCACCACGCCAAAATAGAGCTGGGCGTCGCTCGGGGCAAACGTCAATATGACAAACGCCGCACCATCATCGAGCGCGAACGCGAACGTCAAGCCCGTCAAGCCGTTAAGGAGTGGCGGGACTGATTGAGTTTTTGTCCGATCACTGGCGCATCGGTTATAATCGTCCCAAGGAATCTGCGCCCCGGCGCGTTGCGTCGGTGGCGTATTTTGTTGTGAGGTACACGCTTTGATTCGCAGCCTGCGTGGTATTGAACCCAAGATAGCTCCCACTGCCTGGATCAGCGAGGCCGCGTATGTCGTGGGCAATGTGGTCATCGGTGAGTACGCCAGCGTATGGCCCGGCGTCACGATCCGAGGCGACGGCGATGTCATCACCATTGGCAACCGCGTGAACATCCAGGAAGGTTCCGTGGTCCACGGGGACGGGTTAGTGATAGAGGATGATGTGTCCATAGGACACTGTGTGGTCGTTCACGGCGACCGCATTGGTTCCGGCAGCCTGCTGGGAAACAACTGTACCTTCCTTACCGAGTCGACCATTGGCCGGGAATGTCTGATCGCCTCCAACGCGGTGGTGCTGTCCAACGTGGACGTACCCGACCGGAGTTTCGTCGCCGGTGTTCCCGGATCGGTCAAGAGACAGGTCACCCAGGAACAGATCGACCAGATGAAGATGACGGCTGAACACCTGGTGGAAAGGGCATCTTGGTTCAAAGAAAGCGGCCTGTGACAGTCTGACCAGCGTTCGGAAAACGTAGGGGCGGGTTTGGAACCCGCCCCGGTTGCGTGTGCGCCGGTTCCGTCGCCTAACCTAACCGTTCTGCCACTGGCAGGATGTGCTCCGCGAGGTGCTCCATAACCTGTATGCACGGCCCAATGCCGTCAACGCGAAAGTCAAACGTCAGCTGGTCGATACCCAGTTCATTGCAGTAGTGTAGGTCGTCAACCACGGCCGGCGTGGTGTTGATCAACGCGCCACCGGAGCGGACGCCGACGCCTTCCTCGGAGCCGTCCATGTCCGTGAAGTGCAGGCTCCGTTTGAGCGAAATCGTGATGTCAGCTGGATCGCGGCCGGCCCGCTCAGTCTGCTCGCGTAGATATGGCAGGTTTTGGGCGACAAAATCGGGCGTTTGGCGCGTGGTGTGCCAGCAATCGCCATACTTGGCGGTGCGCCGCAACGCGCGACGGGTGTGTCCGCCCACCCAGATGGGTATTCGGGGCTTCTGCACCGGCTTTGGTTCGAAGAATATCCCGTCGATCTGGTAGAACTTTCCCTTGTGTTCCGGGATTTCCTCGGTCCAGAGGGCGTTGAATATTTCCAGGAACTCGTCCGTCATTGGACCGCGGTCTGCGTACGGCACGCCGAGGATGTCAAACTCTTTCTCCAGCCAGCCCACTCCCACCCCGCAGATCATCCGCCCACCGGACAGGACATCCAGCGACGCAAACATCTTAGCCTGCACCACCGGATTCCGGTAGGGAAGAATAAGCACGGTGCTGCCCAGCCGGATCTCGCTGGTGCACGCGGCCATGTAACCCAGCATCGTCATCGTTTCGAGGAACGGCTCGTCAGAAGGCCGTTGGAACGCCCCGGTTGGCGTGTAGGGATACTGGTTCGTCCCGCCGACCGGCAGGACAATATGGTCGCCGGCCATCACCGATTCGAATCCCAGCCGTTCGGCGCGCTGGCAGAATTCGCGTATGCCCTCGGCGTCGGGCAGGCGGGGGATGCTGACACCTATTTTCATCGGGGGCTCTCCTGGCTGCGGGGATATTGCGGGCTTGGGTAACATTACCCAAGTCTGGTAGCGGCGGCATTATAGCATCGTGGCCACGGCGTCCTTCGGACCAGGCCGTCACCCGGCAACGTCCGTATTCCTGCGCCAAGTTATCGCCCCTCGGCACTTGGCGCAGATCCGGTTGTGCATCATCCTCCGTTGCAGCGTCTGCCTAAACCATTGCTGGCCGCATCCGCACTCGCCGATCCATTTGGGCGCGGAGTGTTGCACCCGATGGCACCTTTCGCCGACGCAGCCGATCTGTCGGGCCGTGGCTTGCCACACGGCATCGTGGTTGTGCTGCGGACCGACGATCGCGTGGGCAATTTCGTGCAGGATGGTGTCCTCAATTTCGGCTCGGCCGGCGGCGAGGCAATAACTCACTGACAGGTCGATGCGCTGTTCCCGGTAACGGCATACTCCGGCTCTCGATGTAGCCAGGTCGAAACCGAACGTCCATCGGCGGTCCACGACGCCTGTCGCCTGATGCTCGTCCAGGAGGCGTTTCGCTGTTGCCTCCACCTCCTGCAATGAACACTCCACCTCCGGCGCGGTCTCCACCTCAACGATGGCCGCGTAGGGCACCACCCACTCGTCGCCGTCATCTCCTACCACGTCGGCTTGTAGCGTGCGGAGCGAACCAACGCGCCCTCTCAGCTCGCGCCCGCCCGTTCCCCGAAAGCGGACGACGCTCCCCACGGGGCTGGCCGCGCCCTGGAAGTCCGCGTTGATCCGGCTGCGTCGTCGTCCTGTCATCCGTTTGCTCCCTCGAAATTATACTGCGCGGTCAACGGGCTTTTCCGGGATTGGGCGAACTTTTGAAAAGTGTCCTTGCACTCGCCGCTTGCAGTGCTATAATCGCCTGAAAAGGTAAGGCTACGGACAATGTAGCCTAGGAAACAAAACGAATTCCACGAGGAGGCGAGCTCATGGAAAAGGGAGACACCGTTATCAGCATCGGGCCGGTGGACGTAACCCTGTCCTACCGGAAGGAGATCATGCCGGACCAGGGCCTGATGGTCCAGGTCTATGGCGACATTGACGGTAACGACACCGAGATTCTGCGGTTTGACTGCTTCGACCAGGATCCGCACTACCACTATGGCCCGGAAAACATGAACATCCGGCTGCACATGGACAAGACCACCGTTGGCACCCCCTTGGGCTGGACGTTGAAGAACATCCGGACCAACCTGCCGGCCATGGTCCGACGCTCCGGCTATGATGACTTGGCCAACAGCATCGAGTCCAACGGTATCGACGAGAACAAGATGGACGAAGTGGAAGAACTGGCCCTGACCAAGTCCCGCGACGAGCGGCGCACCGTCACCCACTTCCGCGGTGACAACATCTACGAGGCGGGCAACATCCGCTTCGGCGTCGAGTTCCGCGACAACATTGGCGCGGCCAACGACCGCGGCGTGGCCATCCACGTGCTGACCGACCACCTGGGGCAGGAGTTCGAGCTGCTGGCGTTTGACTGCTTCGAGATCGCGCCGCACTACCACTACGGCCCGCGCAACCAGGACGTTCGGATCTACTGGGACGTGACCACCAGCGGCCATACCCTGGCCTGGACCCTTGACCAGTTCAAGGCCGGCAACCTGGCCAGCATGATTGACCGGGCCGGCTACCCAACCGTAGCCGCCGGCCTGGACAACGACCTCGTTCAGTCCGTCATTCCCGCGATGGAAGAGAAGGCCTGGGCGTTGGTTGGGACGAACTCGCGGTAGCTTAACCGTTCATCCGGCCAAATCCGTAGGGGTGGCTCATGAGTCGCCCCTACGTTTTTTAGGCGCTCCGCAGGTGCGGAATAAGAGCGATTGATGGACTGGCCCACTTGATAGCCGCTGACGGCCGAGGGTAAGTTATCGACGCTACAGTCAGGGTCCATCGGGTGCCGCATGGCGCTTGGTGTAAGTCCACCGCCGGGGATTTCGGCATTATGCCTCCCTTGCGGGGCTTACGCCTTAGGACCCGGTGACTTTAGCAAGTAGCCAAATCCTGAAGCCGCAAGGGCGGTTCCAAAATGCGCGAATTGACCAATCATCGGAAGGGCGCCATCGGCATCGCAGTGGTTGCTCTGGTGCTCGTGCTCGCAGTGCTGACAGTATCGCTGGCTGGGCAAAGCGGGCCGCCAGCCCAAGCCCATGAAGACGGCACCCGGCACATCCATCCCACTCTGACGCCTACCCCTGAACCTACGCCCACGCCCCTGCCGGCTTTGGGTCTGAATGGGCCCCTGTCGCTGGAGACTGGCGTGATTTATCAGCAGCAACAACACCGCCTGGTGGTAACAACAGTGGTCAACAATCCACCTCCGGAAGGCTGGCATTTTGAGAAAGCAGAAGTTGCAGTTATTGCCGAGTATAAAGGGTGGCATTTCAGTACTAATGCTTATACTTGGGAGCGTAGGTACCAGATAGCATTACAAGACGACGTCCTCACTGCGTTTTTGCCACTACCCGAATACGCTCGACTTTGTACAAAACCTAGACAAATTATAAGGACAGGGTAAGCTCGACCAAATCATCACAAAAGGTCGAATATGCCCACCCTGCCCGCAGTCATTGTATCCCTGCTGCTGCCCTTTGAGCACCTGTTTGACCCCCGGACCTGGCGTAAAGCCCGACTCCTGGCGATTGGCGCGATCCGGTCTCCCGGCAAACGCACCGTGTCCTCCGCCCTGAACATCCTGGGAATTGGGCAGCACGGAGATTTCGCCATCTACCATCAGGTGCTCAACCGTGCCAGGTGGTCGTCGTTGCAGCTGAGCCGAGTGCTGTTGCTGCTGGTGGTCGGGCGTCTTGGTTCGTCCGACGGGCCGCTGGTTTTCGGCATTGACGAAACCCTGGAACGGCGCTGGGGGCGGAAGATTGCGGCCAAGGGGCGGTACCGTGATCCCGTACGTTCCACCGACGACCAGACGGTAATGACCCCTGGACTGCAATGGGTGAGCCTGATGTTGTTGACCCACATCGGTGGGGTGGGTCGGCATTGGGCGCTGCCCTTGATGACCGCGTTGGCGCCGTCGGCCCGCTACGACCGGCGCAAAGGCCGACGACACCAGATGGTCACCGACTATGCTCGGCAGATGCTGACCTGCCTGCGCCGGTGGCTACCGGACCGGGACCTGGTGGTGGTGGCCGATGGCGGCTACGCCAAGCGGGAGTTCCTGCGGCATTGCCAGGGTATGTCGAAGCCCGTTGTCGTCGTCGCCAAACTGCGCAAGGACGCATCCCTGTACCAGCCCGCGCCAGCGCGGCGGCCCGGCCAGATCGGGCGGCCCCGGGTGGTCGGAGCGCGACTGCCCAGCCCCAGGGCGGTGCTGGACGATCCCGCTACTCAATGGACCACCTATCTCGCCACCGGATCCGACGGCGGTACCACTACGGTCGAACTGACCTCGGACCGGGCGGTGTGGTACCACGGCGGGCCGCCGCCCCTTGCCATGCGCTGGGTCGTGGTCAAAGACTCGGGAGAACACCTCAAACCAGGCGCGTTGCTAGGCACCGACACCGCGGCGGAACCCCGGCACCTACTCCAGTGGTATCTGCTGCGCTGGCAGGTGGAGGTGACCTTTGCCGAGGCACGGGCCCATCTGGGCATGGAAACCCAGCGCCAGTGGTCGGAACTGGCCAGCGCGCGCACCACGCCCGCGCTGCTGGGCCGGTTCAGTGTGGTCACGCTGATGGCCGACGTCCTCATCGGACAGCAGCAGATTGAAATGACACCCCGCACGACCGCCTGGTATGAAAAGACCAGTCCTTCCTGCGCCGACGCCATCGCCATGGTCAGACGTTACATCTGGGTGCGGCACGGGACTTTTGCGACGTCCGAGCCCGAGCCGGAACTGATTAAAGTCCCCAGCTCCTTATATCACCTGATGCTCGACTCTCTCGCCTACGCCGCTTAGTCGTACAAAGTCGAGCCACCGAACTTGACGTTCAAAAACTTCCAGCCAATCTGTACCACAGGTTGCTCGACTCACTGGCTTACGCCGCTTGAGTGTACAAAGTCCAGTTCAGACGATGGCTCACTCAGTGATTTTCAAACCTGAAAACTCGGCTTTGGTTCGGTCTCAAGGCTCGGAGGATTCCATGCCCGACTCCAGTAAATTCAAGGATTTATACCTAAATTCAGCCCATACCTACCCCTGTCAGGGGTGTCCCCCTCCCGGTCGGTGATGAAGCCGTGGTAGCTGTAGGTGGCGAAGAGGGCCAGTTGGGAACCGGGCTTGGGCTTCACCCTACAGACGATGAGCCGCACCGGCGCGGCGTCGTGCGCACTCTCGAAGGGGGTGTAGGTCAGGGCAATCGCATTTAGAATTTACAGGCCCGTCACTCCGGCGAAAGCCGGAGTCCAGAGGCCACAAAATGAAGACATTGGTAACGAAACCGGCGATTTCGGGCACTGGATTCCCGCTGTCGCGGGAATGACGATAGCGGGGAGCGGCCGTAGCAGGGAAGCAGTAGTCGTAATGCGATTGCCCTGGGGTGTAGGTGGTTTCGGCCACGTCGGCGATGCCGTCGATCTAGTAGGGAATGGGCGTCCAGTCCGCCTCGGGTATGGCCTCGATAAGATTGCGCAACCGGGCCTGCTGACGGATGGTGATGGAGAAGCGGACATCCGTCTGGCGGCAGACCGCGACGATGGCGTGGGTGTAGAAGCCGCGGTCGGCCCGCACCGTGAGTTGGCCGGTGGCCCCGGCATGACGCACCCGGCCCACCGTCTCCCGCCGGAAGTGGGCCGCGCCCCGAGCCGTGTTGGCCCGGCCCTGGCGCAGCCGAGACATCAGCACATCGCCGGTTCCGGCGGCGATCGCCAGCAGCGGATGATAGCCCCGCTGGCCGGTGTAACCGTGATGGCGGGCACCCTCCTTGGCCGGTCCACAGGTCTCGCAGATGGTGGAGTCCAGGTCGATGGTCAACGGCCCGTCGCCCGGACCCGCACCGGCAGCCCAGGCCCGGGCCAACAGTTCCCGGCTCAGCCGGTCCAGCTGGCGGACGTGGCCGCACCGGAAACCCCGCAGGAACGTTCCCAGGGTGGACGGCGCCTTGACCACACCACCCAGCACCCGCCCAGTTTCCCTAGCAGCCTGTCCGAGTATTAAGAATGCTCGACGATTTACGTCTGGTATTTCCAAAACCAGCACCAAAACGCACTATTGTGTTCGGAAGTGCAAGGAAATAAAATCCCGTTTGCTTCAACAAGTGTCCTGTATCCGTAGTTCGTCGTAACTGAGGCATTTGTGCCACAAGACAGGAAAACGGTTTTCCTTCTTGGAGCGGAGTCAAAGGCACAATCAGCACTTTGGTTTCCGCATATACGCCACCGCTGTAACGATTTGGCCAACGCTTGAAGCTAGGCGTCGAAACACCAGCCTTGAATGTTTCTGGTATTAGCAAAACCAGCACCAAAACGTTCAATTGGTTCGGAATGCAAGAAATCTCCCGCATATTGTAACGATTAACGCTTGTTTCTCGGAGTATTACAACGACGGATTTGGCGAACCACGCTTGAAGCTTCGTATCAGCGGGTCGCAAAGACACCCTCATTTGAGTACCGTTCCTGTTTAGCATAGGCCAAAGTCAAGGTCCGTACTCATCAACCGTCGTTGTAATACTAGCGCGCAGCGCAGCGGCGTCGTCAATATCAGCGTCGTCAATGCAGTCGCCACCGATCAGCGCCGCGGCCACCAACGTCAGCATCTCGTCTCCCACATTCGCCCGACCTGGCGCATCTCCCGGGTCAACGTGGTTGTCCACCAGTTCACCCAGTCCCAAACGCCCAACCAGCGTGATCGGAAGCAGCATCCCAGCGTTGGCCACCAGACGATGATCGTCAAAGGCAACCTGGATGCGGTCGGGCTGCTCAGGTAGTAGCATCTACTGGGTGCTCCTGGTCTGGGGTTGGTTTTGGATCTCAAAACCATTATCCCCGAACACAGGAGCACTTTCTAACCCCCTCAGCACGCCGACAAACTCATCCATTCGGTGGATCCGGGTTTACTGGGTACCCCATGAACATCACCAATCTTGCCGCCAAACTGTTCTGCCAAATTGACGACGCCTTGCCCAAGCCCGAATCCACCGAAAGGTATTGTGGGAGCCCTGGAATGGGACACGAGGGTGATGAAGACGCGATCGTTCGGGCGGAATGCGGGTAGATGGGCCTGGTGGTTGGCAATCGGCCACCCAGTGTCAGGCGTGGGGAGCCGCCGATGGATGAGCCGGAGGCAACAAGGAACACTCGCTGAGCCATCTGGCGCGAGCTGGGGAGACGTTTAGCTGACTGGCGGATGGGAATGGCGGGCCGGTTGCCGGCGCCACCGTCAGGAGGGGAGTGGCAGGGCGCGCAATCGAGCCAGGGGGCGGCTGAACTGGGTTTCCCAGGGCCAGCCCTGGGAAAGATGCAAGGTGAGGCGGCGCATCATGCTTACCCAGTTTGTCATTGCGAGAAGCGAAGCGACGTGGCAATCCCGGCTGAGTAAACCACGGCTCTTCGCTCGACGAGATTGCCACGCTCCGCTCGCAATGACAGATTGCACGGAAGTGGGTACGCGTGAGCCCTTTAGGCGTCTCCTGGAGACCAAATCCAGTACCTGGAAACGGCGCCGGCATCCACGCGCAGGTCGAATCCGGTAATCATTTCAGCGTCGTCCGATGCCAGGAACACCGCAGCCTTGCCATAATGCGACGGGCTGGGGAGCTTGAGCAGGGGCGCACCCCTGCTGGCGTCTGGCAATAGTCCCGCGGCCCGCTGTCCCAGGCGGGGTCTCGGCCAGTCCACTCCCCATCTGGCGGCCCGCTCCCTTCCCTCCGATGCGTCGGTGGCGGTTGGTGTCAGGCTGTTGACCCGGATGCCGTACTGGGACAGTTCCATGGCAACCGACCGGGTGAAGTTCAGCATCCCGCCCTTGGCGGTTCCGTAGCCCACGTTACCGGGCTCGCCCTGGTGTCCGGCGGTGGAGATGATGTTGATGATGTTGCCCTTCCGATCCTGCTCGATCATCAAATGGGCCACGTGCTTGGTGAACAAAAACGCCCCGGTGAGGATGATGTCAGTCTGGCGACGCCACTCGTCCACCGGCATGTTCAACACGCCCTTGAAGTTGAACCGGGCCGCGCCGTTCACCAGGATGTCCACACCCCCAAACCGTTCCGTGGCCTCGGAGATTGCGGCGATTACCTGGCCCTCGTCGGTTACGTCGCAGGCTACGCCAATGGCATCATGTCCCTCGGCGACTATGGCCGAGGCGCATTTCTCGGCGTAATCCTCGCGGATATCGACGCAGACCAAGTTGGCGCCCTCACGGGCCAACTCCTCGGCGATTCCGCCCATGATGTTGGGACTGGTGCCCGTCACCAGCGCCGTTTTGCCTTCGAGTTTCAAAAGCAAGCCTCCACCACTCCGGGCACTTCGCAGAACAGAATTGCCCGTGCGTTCAAAAGATGATGCTGACCGCACCGTGCCAGGAGAGGGCTTCCAGATCCAGTACCGCGTGGCGGTACGCTATTTTCAAATCCCCGCCGTCGCGTCGCAATATGTAGTCGATGCTGCCAACGTAGGGCGCTCCCTCGCCGGCCCGGAACCGATATACTAGGACGTTTGAGGACACCGAGAGCTCGCCATTGTTAGTTGCCTCAACCCGGACGTTGGAAACAAACCGGCGGGTACGCGACCACGGATACTCGCGGTGAGCATGGCGGCTGTTCAACCGCACCGCCCGGGCGCGCAAACGGGTGATGTCGTCGTCGATGAACACCAGGTCGCGCTTGGGGTCCCCTTCCGGTAAATCGGTGGTCGGGACCACGTACCGGGCATCTTCGGTGAACAAATCGACCCAGTCGTCCAGACGCCACTCATCCAGAAGCGCCGCTTCTTTGAACAGGAAGTCCTCCACCTGCTCGCGCAACGTGGGTTGGTTAGCGGTCGTCATCGTTCACCTGTTCTGGCAGGATGCTAGTCGTCGGTCGCCAGGGCCAACTCGGCTTCCGCTACCGGCTCCCCGGCCGGCCCGTCCTGCACGTTGGTCTTGCTCAGTCCCTGCATATTCGCGTGCCATTGCCGCCAGAACCCCCGCATCTGGAGCTCATCCGTCGATTTGGCGGGCCTGAGCATACCCCGGGAGATGTCGGACCATTCGGTTTCGGTGGCGCGAAAGCCAATCTGACACGACTCCAACGCTTCCACATCGTCGGGGGTGGCAAAGCCGCCCGGCCCCAGGAAGGTCAGGAAGCTGTCCAATCGGGTGGCCAGCATGGACTCTGATTCCTCCCTCGGGACCAGGTGCCAGGCGGTGACCTCCATATTGTCGGGGGCCAGCGGTTCGAAATACCGGATGGTGATGGCCATGATGTCGTTGATCACCAGGTTGGGATAGATGATCAGGTTTCTGGAGGTATCGGCCATCCGGTAGGTGCGCTCTTCTCCGTACTTGTCCACCAGCTGTTGCCGGACTCCCGCTATCGGCTCCCGGGCATCCTCGCCGAACAGCGGATGCCAGTGGGCGATGGGCCGACCGTTTCGCACCGGAGATTCGATCACACAATGGCCATTGCCCAGGGCTTTCGCGGCGCCAACGATGCGGGATGCCGCCGTTTGCCCGCTGTCGTCGGTTCCGAGACTGCTGATGTAGTCCAAATAAGTCTGGTGGGTCGGCACCAGGTGGTATCCGTCGAGGCTGTTTTCAACCAGGAGCTTCCAGTTGGCCTTCATGGTGTACTTGTTGGAACCACGGACTACCCGCATCCCTTCCTCGGATTGGTCCACGATCAGGTCGAGGTAGTCTTTGGCGCCCGCCAGATAAGTGACCAAGTCGTCAGCGTACGGGTTGAAACTGACGAAGTAGAAGCCCCGATAGCTTTCGACCCGGGGCGGCTCCTTGAGTCCCAACTCCCTTCGGTCGAAGTGTGGCCCGTAGGCTTCCTGGTCGGGGACGCCGATCAACTCTCCGTCGGTGTTGAAAGACCAGGCGTGGTAGAAGCATTGCAGGACTTCAGTGTTCCCCTCGTCGCGTCGGCAGATCAAAGCGCCCCGGTGTGGACAGGAATTGAGGAACACCCGCACTTGACCATCCCGGCCACGGGCAAAGAACAGCGGCCGGCCGACTACGGTTCGGCGCCGGTAGTCTCCCGGGTTCTCTACTTCCGATTCGTGCCCCAGGTAGATCCAGCAGCGGCTGAAGATCTGCTCCCGTTCCTGCTGGAACAAATCGATGGATGTCATGGACGAGCGGTGGACCCTGAAAATCCCCCTCTGGCGGTCATCGATGATCAGGTCTTTGATCTCCATAAATTCACCCGTATTCCCCAGCGTCGCTTCGAATCTGGCGCTAGCGTAGTGTCCTTATCCGGGGCTGTCAACAAGTAGTCCGGGGCAGGTCTATTCCTTCTTGAGCGGGTAGTCGTTCGGGAGGTGTTTTCTCGCCAGCCGGCCCGCAAGCGTTTGCCTCGTGCCCTCACCTTGGCAACCCGCCGCCAAGTATCCGTGTTGGGTGTCAAGCTTTTCATCGGATTTCGTGGATCGAAGAACTATCCGGCTGGCGGCCCCCAAGTTGTGCCGAAGTCGGCGCGGGCCGCCAGTTGCCCGGTAAAGGTGCCAGCGTCCTGCCGGGCCAGGTACACGGCGCAAGGGCCAACCGCGCTGGGGTCCACCCTTACATGCCAATCGCGTTGGGTCCATGGGATTGCCGCGGAGCCTTCACTGCGCAGCGCGCCGGGACTCAGGATGTTGACCGCGATGTTGTAGTCTCGCACTTCGTCGGCCAGGCAGAGGCTGAACATGTGGACGGCCGCTTTGCTGGCGCTGTAGAGGACACCGCCGCCCTGCTTGGGGTCGGTAGCCATCCGGGAACCGATGTTGATGATGCTGCCCCGCTGCCGCTCTATCATCGTCGGAAGCACGGCCCGGCTGCACAGATAAGGGCCGCTCACGTTGACCCGCATGAGCTGGTCCCAGCGGGCGGCGTCGATTTCCAGGATGGACTCCCCCAGCACCATGGCGCCGGCGTTGTTGAAAAGCACGTCGATCTTGCCGTAGCGCTCCATCGCCTGCCGGACCATTTCATTGACCTGGGACTCATCGGTTACGTCGCATTCGACGGCAAGCACGTCTCCACCGGCATTGCGGATATCGTTGACCGTCTCCTCAAGGGTCCCGGCCAGGCCGGTGGGAGACTGGCTGCGGGCGCAAACCACCACGCTCGCGCCTTCCCTTGCGTACTCTTTCGCTATGGCCCGCCCCAGTCCCCGGCTGGCGCCGGTGACGACCGCGACCATTCCGTCCATCTGACCCATAGTTGGTTTTTCCTCACGATTTGGCTCGCGCGTGTGCCCAGTTTGTCATAGGACTTACGCAGTTGGGTATGTTTATACCTCGTCATTCCGGCGAAAGCAGGAATCCAGTGTGCGAATTCGTCAACAGAGGTTCTGATGCTTTCACCACAAGGCTTCTGGACTCCGGCTTTCGCCGGAGTGACGGGACTGAAACTTGAAGTGCGTAACTCCTATGTCATTGCGAGCGAAGCGCGGCAATCTCGTTGCTGATGGAGATGTCGTCCAGACAACGGAATTGCCACGTCGCTTCGCTCTTCGCAATCAGGGATTCAGCGTAGTAGCGTTGATTTGAGGCATTCGGCGTGGCACGGCCGGTACCTCCTGCAGGCTGGTCAGGTCCATGGGCGGCAGGTCCACCTGGACAAACTCCTGTACGCGGTTGGCCAGCTCGTTGTAGCCATCAAACCAGGCCGCCAATTGGCGGCGCCATGACTCCAGCCCGCCGCTGGCATGAAGCTCGAAGGCCGCCTCTCGCGCGTCCAAGCCGGACGACACCTGGTCCCAGGCGAGCTGCAGGAGCGCTGCTCGTTGCATTGCGGTGTAGCCGCCCCCGCCGAAGGCATCTTCCAGCTCGGCGGCCATCTTCGGGTCTGCGAAGTCGGTGTCGGCCGGAGCGTTGACCAGCGACGAACCGGGCAGGCCACGCAGGATTTCGCCCATTCGCTGCCGGACCTTGAGGGTGTTGATTCCCGCGGCGGCCACGTGAACCTGGTTGGGCAGGACATATCCGCTCGCCGTCGTTTCCGGTTCCAATTCCGCCGCCGTCATGCAGGTGCGAGTGGTCTGGACGTTGACGGTCAACTCGACCAGTTGCTCGATTGTTTGCGGATTGTCCTTGAGGCCCATGATTTCAGCCAGGGCAAGGGCGAGGCCCAGGGTCAGTTCCGCCTTGGCGAGCCAACCGTAGCTGTGATGCCACAGCATCCAGCACACCAGACCGTGGCGCCGGTTTCGGTCCGGGGTCTCCCCGGTGAAAACGCGGGAGCGGGGGATGAAAACGTCCTCCATCCAAACCATGGCATCCAACTCGTCAAACCGGCTGCTCAGAGGCGACAGGAAAGGATTGCTGTGCCGGGCCGCCGGTCGGCGCGACACTACTCGGAGGCCGGGGGCGTTCACCGGCACGATGAACCACGGGTGCTTCCCGCTGCCCGGCGGCATATCGTTCCTGGTGGAGATCAGCAGGTCCTCCGCGAAGGGGGTGCTGGTGTGCATCTGGATCTTGCCGCTCACCACAATGCCTTCAGCGGTGTCGCTGACCAGACGGAGCGCGGCGCGCTCGCTCTCGTCCTGACGGAGCCGCGTGCCGATCAGCGGCCCGCCGCCGGCGTAGGTCAGAAACCTGCCGCCTTTGGGCAGAGACTCCAGGTAATCCTGAGCCACCGCAATCTCCTCAGAGGAGTTGCCCAACCGCGTCAGGACATTGAGCAACCCCAGGGAAATCAACGCGCCGTAGGCCGGGGTGTGCGTCACGTTTCCGCCGGTCGCGAAATGCACGGCGCTGATGGCCTTCCCCAGCCGCCTCAAATCGTCGGACGTCTGCGGCGGGGTGAGCGCGACCGGCTGCCGCTGGCCGTTTCCATCAGGCTTGGTCACAAGCGTACCCTGCCAGTCAGCATCGAAATGGCGGTCATACCAGGCCACGTACTCGTCCACCATGCCCGACGTCGCCGGGTGGGTCGTGATGTCTTTCACGGGGCCTTCGCCCAGCACCCATACGTCGCGCCCGTCGCGGAGGCTCTCTTTGTAATCAGCCCCTGTCCGCATATTTCACCATCCCCAAGATAACCGGATCAGACTTCATTCCTACACGAATTGGGCCTACACGAATTGGGCTTTGACCCACCCTTCGTCGAAGGGGGTCCAGAAGTGGGACGTCAACTTCAAGTGCTTGAACATCCAGACGCCATTCACCCTGACGTATTCTTCGTCGTACCTTGCCGACCCCCATACCGCCCGGTCGCCGTCAGCGTAGGTGCACGGCTGGAACAGGTACCAGATACCCGTGGCGGTGTCCCCATTCACCTCGATGATGGGGTTCATCACCATGTGAACGGCGAAGGGCAGCCGGTTGGGAGCATTGATGAAGAACTCGCGGATGCCATCCCGACCTTCGGCTTTGCCCCGGATGCCGCCGTCCCAGATCGCGTCCTCGACGAACAGGCTGGCGATGTTGTCGGCGTCATAGTTGTCGTCGCAATAGGCGCAGTAACGGGCCTTGAGGCGCTTGATCTCCTCCACGTCTTCCAAGGCTCGAAGCCTGCGTTCAATGTCCTCCAGACTCATTACCTGCTTCCCTCCGTATTGGTCATTCCTCGTAACCGCCCTACCCTGCCAAGGACCGGGAGACCTGGGCCAGCGCCCCCAGGGTACGCTCCAGCGACGCTTCCCGGTCGGCGCCGGCGGCCACCGGAGAGACCATGAGCTCCGTGGCCCCCATCGCCAGCATCTCCCGCAGGCCCTCGGCGACCTGGGTTTCATCCCCCCATACCGCCACGGCGTCCACCATTCCGTCACTCCAGGAACCTTCCGACACTTCCGGGAACCCGGCCGCGGTGAACATGTTGACGTAGAAGGGCGCGCGGGCGAATCCCCGGAACTGTTGGGCAACGGCCTGTCGCGCCTCCTCCGGGTCGTCGTGTACGCATACCGGAACGTGGGCCACCAGGGGCGGAGTCTCCCGGCCGGCCCGCTCCGCGCCCCGCTGCATGACGGGCAGGGCAACGTCTTGCAGGTAGGGACGGGGACACACCCAACTGATCGCCCCGTCGGCCTCGGCGCCGCAGATTTCGTAGGCCCTGACCCCCAGGGCAGCGGCCATCACCGGCACGTCCAACGGGGCCGGAATGTTGCTGTGAGCCTGGTAGAACCGCCCGGAGTGGTCCACCGAACCTTCCTGGAGCAGTGCCTTGAGGATGCGGATATACTCGCGCAGGTGGGCCAGGGGAGCGCGGAAGTTGGCCCCGATGGTTTGCTCCATCCCACCCTGCCCACTGGTGCCCAGCCCCAGCCGGAACCGTCCCGGAGCGAACTGGGCCAGGGTCAACACCTGCTGCGCCACGGCAACCGGATGGCGGGGAAAAGTCTGGGTGATGGCTGTTCCCATCATGATGTCCTGGGTGCGAGTCCCGGCAGCGGCGAAAACGCTGAGGGCATCCCCGCCCCCGGCGCTGCCGCTGGTCATCCAGGCGGCCGAGATGCCCCTCTGCTCCAGGTCTTCCACGGAAGCCAGGGCGGCGTTGCTGTCGGCGGCCGTCACGGCTACGCCAATTCTCTGCTGTGCCATATCATCCCCCCATCAGCTTGCAGCCGGTTGGATAGCTCCACCCGATGCGCGCCGGAGACTGTTTCCTGATGGGGCAGAGTTTAGGAGGGCGTGATAGCTTCGTCAACAAAAGCGGAGAGCGATGGTGCATCGCGTCAAAGAGCGCGCGTGACCACGGCCGGTCACCCGACCCGTCATGCCCAGGGTCTTTCGGTTGTCATTGCGAGGAGCGCAGCGACGCGGCAATCTCGTAACAATGCCGGAGTATGTGCCAACCAAACCAACCGAACCAACGAGACCTCCACGCTGCGCTCGCAATGACAACGGGAAAACCGAAAGTTCCTGCCGTCACGCCGGCCTCGGGCAGTGTCCCGTCAAGCATCCGTGCTGGAAGCCCTGGCTTTTCCTGGACTTTGCGCATCTCAAGGGGCGCAAGCGAGGGGACCTGCAAGTCGGTAGCACAGGACTACCGGGAGTTCCTGAACATCGGGGGCGGCAGACCGTTTTGCAAAAAATCCCGGCGAGGCATAAGAGCGGGGCAGGCTCGACCAAATCACTACAGACACTTTTGTGGACACCGAAAACCACTCCATCCGTCGCATCGACGCCAACACGGACGTCGTTATTATCATTGCCGGCGGCGAGTTGGGCGGACACGGCGACGGCGGCGGGCATGGACCGCCCCCACGGCTGTGGAATCGGCGCTAACGCCACGATTTACGTCGCCGATATCCACAACCACCGGGTGCGCGTAGTTTCCTGATTCTGGTCCGAACCAGAGTTGCACGCGGGCATCGCTATCGTTCCGTCAGAACCCGTCAACGTGTACGGCGATGCCCGCGAAGCGTTAGTTGTGGGTCGATGTCTTCCAGGCCTGCAAAACGGCTCGATGGATCGAGCTGCTCAGTTCCCATCGCCCGGCCCGGGGACGGTTAGGTTCACCGCTGAGGACAATTCCCTGCCGTCCGCGGTGCAAAACGCACCCTGGGCGCCGCAGTAATCGGGGACGGGCAACACTGCGACCACGTCGTTAGTGGAGGCCGGTTGGACGCTTATCTCCCACCGGATGTTGTTCGGCGGGTCCAGGCGCCGCGCATTGATCACCGAGCCCCCGGTAACCGTGAAGGCATGGTTCTTCAGGGTTTTGTAGCTGAAGTTCGGTCCTGGTTCTTCGCTGAACGTCAACTCGAAGGTGAACGCGGCCTGCCCGTCGTGAGACTGGGGCGCATTTTGTGTGCTGGCCGTCAACAGTGGCACCTCGATGCCTGAGATGGTTGTCCCCGGTTGTGTGATTCGCTTGGTCGAACCGCCCACGCGCATTATGACCTTCCCGGTGTCCGCATCGTAGCGCACGTTCCCGTTCGTTATCACACCGTTCAAAAGGGAATATGACACAGTGACCTCGTTCGCCAGGTCTCCGTCGGAAGCGTCGGGCGGGCCCAGACCAGCTTCGAACACGGGTATGTTGGTGGGATTGACTGCGGAGTTGCCCACGATTGCAATCAACGAGCCAAACACATCGTTTCTGGCCTGGATCTCCGGTTCGCCCTCATCGGGCATCGGGAACTTCAGGGAGCCCATGTGGGTTTCGACGCCGGTGGCTTTGTCCGTAATCCACAGTCCGAACCAGCGTCCGTCGGCGTCGTCATCGCCATCCTGGGCAATCCGTACCGAGTAATTGCCCTGGCTCCAGTCGTAGGTTCTCCTGGCGCTGATAAATGGACCGCCAAAGTTCCCGGCCTCAACCCATCCGTCCCCGGCAGCTCTCCCGTACGTCGAGGTGTCGACGGTGCCCCACCGGTTGAAGATCACGCCCTTGCCCTCCGATCCGTCGGTGCCGGGTTTATCCACGTCGGTACGCAGCCCGTAGGCGAACCGGATGCCGTCGATATGGCCCCAGCTCATCACGAGGACGAGGGCCTGGTCTTCCGAGAAGTGGCCGGGGTCTTCACGAATGTTGAAGTCCATCTCTACCGATGAGCTTCCGTCCGTAGCTGCTTCCCAATCCCATAGCACGGCCGTCATCACTTCCGGGACGGCAGCGAGCCTGGTGTCAATCTTATGGTTGACGTCCTCATCCCTGCGGCTGCTCGTCAAATTGGCGAGCAACCCTCCGGACTTTCCAGAAATCGATCCGCCTCCCTGGACGCCGTTGAACAAGTCGCCGTCCTGGGCCAGGGAGTTTGCAGGGATCGCGATGCCGTCAAGGTCGACGTCGAAAAACCCGACGGAGTACTCGAACACCAGTTTGGAAGTGCCGCTGCCCCGGGCATAGCCTGCGAAGCGCGGGACATTAGTTTGGAATGCCTCGGTTGCGATTCTTGCCCCAACGTTGCCGCTGACCACCACGGGTTGGCTGAATGTGGCCTCGATCTCAATCGTTTCCCCGCGTATATACGTGTCCTCATACTGGGGCGAAGAGGCCACTCGGACGCTGAGTATCTTCGGCCGGTTTGCGCTCCCCTTGACCTTGTGGTTTGATTGGGTGCCCAGGCTGGCGTGGGTCAGGTCCGCGTTGACGGGATCGGAGCCGTCGTCGGGGTTGCTTTGGATGTAGCCAGCCGGGTTATGTCCCAGGGTAGCGGCATTGTCCCCGATCCAGACGCCGTCCGTATCCTCATCAGAGTTCCGGATCAGCGATCCGAAAAGCACCGTGTTGTCCCGGAGGCTGACGAGAACCAGACCCCGGTTGGCAGAGCCAATCTGAATACGAAAAGTCGTTTTACCGTTTACGCGGACCGGTGCGCTGAATTCGACCGAAACCACGATGAGTTCGACGTTGCCATATGCATCGTCTCCGGGAGCGCGGAAACCCCACCCGGCCGCTTCAATGGCGTTTTGAACCTCATACATCTGCACTCCGCCGGAAACGATAGACGGAGCGCCGCTGTTGCTCTCACTGGCCTGGACCCTGTCCGGGTTGCTGCCGGTTGAGACGATTCCACCGTCGCCCTCTCGGTAGAGGTCGTTGACCACGGACCGACCCGAGGATTTGCCGATATCCTCACTGTCGCTGTTGGTCAGCTCGATTTCAATTTCCCCGCTGCCGCCGTCGCAGTTCTGGTCGCTGTTGGTGCCGGCATTGCATGGCCAAACCAGCGTGTGTTCGGTGAGGGGTTCCATTATCGGGGCGCCGGCGGGACTCCAATGATTGGTCTTACGTTCCCGGAGGGTTCCGGTCATGTCCATGGCCTTCGTTCCGGGTTTGTTGTCGCTGGTAACGAGATGCAATGCGCCTTTCAGATTGGACTCGTGCGTGGGGCTGGTATTGTCATTTCTGCCGGTGATCTCTATAAGTTCGTAGCGCTGCAGATCGCCTCCGGTGGTGAATATTTGTCCGACTTCCGGCGGGCTTTCTCTCAACTCAATTTCTCCCTGACGGTTTTGCGCCTGATTGCTCACAAATGTGGCTTCGTCATCGCTGGCTAGAACAGTATAAGAAGCGGTATCTGTGGTTGCGAGAATCAATGCTGCGACCAAACAGGCCAGCAGGAAGCCACAGGCTATGAATTTGGTCGACTGACCGCCGAGATTCCATTGGTGCGGAAGCATAATGATGACCCTCTTCGCATCGTGGGATTGGTACTGACCGGGCTCCGGGTTCAGCACGACTTTGGAGAACCAAATCCGGCCCGAACGCGAAACTCGGCCGCGCTCATATGTCAAAGGCCGGCTGGCAACCTACATTGGGAGTCGGGTAAACCTGCAAATGGGACGCCCGCGAATTACCGTTCCGCGCAAACCGTCGGCGTTGGCGAGCGCCAAGGATCCGCGGGTCGTAGTACGCAGGGAAATACTACGATGCCCCGATTAGACCGAAACTCCCAGGATGCAGCCGCGTCGCTCGAACGATCAGGTACGGGGCCGATTCTGCCGGCAGGGACGACAGTACCCGTATCTCTGAGTTTCTGACACATATGTGGCATTATATCAGCCACAATCTTGCATAACAAGAAGATTTCGCCACGTAATCCGGGGTCATTTCATCAATATCAACCAAATTTACAACCACAGTCATCAGATACTGTTAACGCCGACAATAAGCGCTTCAGGTTCGCCGGCCGTGAAATTACCCACCAGGACGGACCCAGTGATTTGGTCAGTCGGCATAGTCGTCGCTGGGCCCTCCCGTGTTTGCGTCAGCAGTTGGTGAAGGGCGGACTGATCGGCTTGGCTTTACCTAACCGTTGGTGCTAGTTTGAGATGATATTGAAAACGCCACAGGGTTCCTTATGCTGTAAGTTGATACGCTCGACAGCGGAGGAACCCCGTGAACATCACCGATTTTATCACCGAACTCTATTGCCGGATCGACGATGCCCTGCCCGAACTTCCCCATCATCCCCAAGCGGTCCGCTCCCTGGGCGAAGTGATCACCATCGGAGCGCGCTACGCCATCAAGGGCGTCAGCCGCCGCGCCTTTTACGACTGGCTCCGGCACAACTATGGAGACCTCTTTCCCCAGCTGCCCGAGCGCACCCGCCGCTTCCGCCGCCTGGAAGCCAAAGCCTGCTGGAGCGGCTGTTTCCTGGCTCCGCCCACCATCCTGGGCGTGGCCGACAGCTATGGCATCGCACTGGGCCATCCGGTAAGGGCGGGGCGTCAGCTCCATCAGGTGGGCCGGCGCGGCAAGTCCAATCATCGCTGGATCGTGGGCGGCAAACTCTGCGTCGTGCTCAACAAATTGGGGCTGATTGTGGATTGGGACTGCGCCACTGCCAACGTCCATGACCAGCGGTTCTTACCCCTGTTGGCCTGCTACGACGGCCAGATGATCATCCTGACCGACACCGGCTTGCACCGCGCCAAAGGCGACCCAGACAACGTGAAACGGTGTCGTCGCGGCCAATGGAACGTGCGGATGATCGTGGCAACCACCTTCTCCATGATGACCACGGTGTGGGGCAGCAAGGAGCTGCGTCATAACACCTGGCGAGGATTTGAGGCGCATCTGAGTTACCTGATGGCCGCCTTCAACATACTGGTGCAGTGGGATGGACTGGAACCGGACGAAAACGGACGCATCCATCGCTCCATTGCCCAATTCGTCCTCTGATATCAACTAGCACCAACGGTTAGCAACGGCGCCTATGGAATCAAACCACCTAATACGGAACGCTACCCGAGCGGACACGATGATTGACGAACCAGCCGCCCTGCGCTACGCTTGCCGCGCACCATTACTCCAACATTTCGGAGCATTCCCATATGACTCAACAAGCCCCTCCCACCGCGCTGACACCGGAAGTCCAAGCCATGGTGGGCGTCAGCGGCGAAGTTGTCGAGTCCTGGGGCGTGGTGGACGGCGAGTACATGCGCCGCTTCACGCAGGCGCTGATGGACCCCGACCCGCGATATTGGGACGACGAGTTCGCCAAGTCCACCCGCTATGGCGAATTGATCACCCCGCCGATCATGGTGAGCTACATGACTGGCCGCATCCGGCCAGACCAGGACGACCCAATCACCGCCGCATTCGAGGAAAACCCCGAATCGGACGGCATCGGTTCCGTGGAACGCCCGGGGGAACTGCCGCCGGTGCCCACCAACCTGGTACGCGTCCTCAACGCCGGCAACGAGATCGAGGTTTACGCCTACCCCAGCATCGGCGACAAGATCTTCTTCCAGAACCGTTACTCGGACATCCGGGAGCGTCTGGGCCGGGACGGCACGCCGTTCCTGATCATCACCCGCGAGACCCGCTACTGGAACCAGGACGACGTGACGCTCTGCATCACGCGAGCGTCCACCATCCGGCGCTAGACCGCAACAGTCTGCACCCACCGGAGATACGTTATGACCACGCTGCTTGACGACCTCCTCAACATGGAGGCCGAGGAAATCTGGAAGCTCAACGAGCGCCCGAACGCCGACGGCCTGCGGGGCAAGGAGCAGATCTACTACGAGGACGTGAACGAGGGCGACGAACTGCCCAAGTACATCTACAAGCCCACCCCCACCCACCTTTTCCGGTGGAGCGCGGCCATCGAGAACTTCCACCGGATCCATTACGATCTGGACTTCGGCCTCAACCACGACCGCAACCCCAGCATCCTGGTGCATGGCTCGTGGAAGCAAAGCGTGGTGCCGCAGTACCTGAAGGACTGGACGCTGCCCAACGGCTGGCCGTGGAAGGCCCGCTTTGAACACCGCGCCATGCTCGTGCCCGGCGACGTTTTGATCATGTGGGGCCGTGTCACCAGCAAATACGAAAAGAACCGGATGGGACTCATCGAGCTGGAAATCGGTATGAAAACCCAGGACGGCATTGAGAGTATGCCCGGCACAGCTACAGTGGCGCTGCCCCTGCGGAATGGTCCTGCAATCCCCTATCCCTTCGTGCCACCCACTGACGACTAGCCCAGGAGTTCACCGATGGCCCGTTTCATAGCCGTTCACAATGTCCCCGGCATCACCGAGGCCGACTTTCGGGACAAGTTGGATGCCGTCCGCAAGTGGCGGCCCGACCGGCGCACCACCATCCTCAAGGTTTACGGCGACCTGGAGAACGGAAAGCTAATCTCGGAATGCGAGGCGGTGGAGCAGTCCCATTTCGAAGACTGGCTCAACATGGTGGGCTGGCCGGCGGAGTCCATCAACAAGGTGGACATCGTTTGCCAGGTAGGCAGCTTCTGGAAACTCTGACGCTGGAAGTCGCGTCCGCGCCGAACGCTGGGGGCAGCCGCAATGGTTGCTCCCTTCTTGTTGATTTACCGATGGTCGCCAAAGCGGTGGCGGATGATAGACGTTAATGCCTTAGCACTACAGCCGCACTACTGTTACCAGTTGGGATAATCGACGTTGGTAGTGGCTTTGTTGCGCTCTGGCTTGATGTCGCCGTCTCCACTGGGACCAGGACAGAACGAAATCAGCAGACCGGTTTGGAGTCCAGATCAGGCGGGTAAGCCGCCGACGCACCTCGGGGACTGTCAATGGGATCAGGCTCCGGTCCCGGCCGGGACCGCCCCCCTTTCCGGCCGGCATCCCGGTGTGGTGGCTTGATACCTGAGCACCGCCGGGTAAGCGTGAGCCAACATCGCCCGGGTGATGTGGCGCTACCAGCCATCCCAGCTGGGTACCTCGTACTGGTCCAGTCCCACCGGTCCCTGGGCCGCCTCGCAGCATTCCTCGCTGGCCCCGCGGCGGCCCGCCACCGGCGCCAACTCCGCCATTGCGGTACCGGACGGGCCGCCGCCAACGTAGTAGGCCAGCTCAGCGGGCTGGGCAATGCTGCGCCGGGCCAGCAGCCAGTACGCTTGGCCCGGCTCCCGCCGGGGTCCTATCGCCACGGTGGTCCAGTCATAAAATCCGGGACCCTTGGCGCCGTCCCCCGCGCTCAGCCGCTGCCCGCCCGCTTCGTCAACCCACGACGCCAAACGATCGGCCCGCACTGGGCGGGGCCCCTTTTCGGTCCCGGCCCACAACTGCTCGTTGCTCTTGATGGCCAGCACCTGGGGGATGCCCTCCTCCTCCAGCCACCGCCGCCGGTTGCGGTCGCTGCCGTAGACCGCGTCTCCAGTAACCCAGCCGCAGGGAATTCCCGATCCCACCGCCCGCTCCAGCATCCGCTGGGCCAACTGCGGCTGGGTGCGGAATTCGACATGCTCCGGCACCCCGGCGGCACGGCGTCGCTCCCGGTCCGCCACCCATACCTGAGGCAGCTACAACTCCCGGTCCAGCCGGGTCCTGCCCCGGGCCCCAGCGTCGGCCAGGAATACTCCCACTGGGGAATTTTCGATCCGCCCCGCGGTGCCGCGGTACTGCCGCGGCACCCCCACCGACTGGCTCCCCTTCTTGAGGAAGCCGGTCTCGTCCACCACCAGCACCCCGTCGGCGGCGCCCAGATGCTCGACCACCTAGTCCCTGCGGTCAGCTCGAACCTGGTCCGCGTCCCACCGGTAGCTGGATAGCCGGCGCTGCACCCCGTCCGGAGTGGCATCCCCCGCCGGCTCCGCCCACTGCCCGCCATTCTGGCGCTCTACGGAACTGAGCAGCCCCCGCAGGTACTCCAGCGCCCGTCGCCTTGGCTCCGCACGCCGGAACCGGCCCGCGATGCACTCAGGCACCCCCGCGATGCCCTCAGCCCACCGGGCCACTTCCGCCGCATCAGCCATCTCAACCGCCACCGTCTCACCTCACACTGCTTGACTGCCCCTAATTCTACCCGCTCTTAATCTGCGGCTGTAGTATTAGAGGGTATGTGACAAATGGGTTCAAGCGGGTTGGAGCCGTTTCAGCATCAGGTGGATCATGGCGATATGCACCCAGGCTTCGCTGCTTTCCGTTCGCTCCTCATAGCAGCCCGTCTGAGGAATGCCCAAGTGGCGCAGATTTAGCCAAGAGCTGACCGGCAACATCTAACTATGATTGCCGATCACCAGCGCTGATGCCGCCAGTATTTGGCCAACGGTGTGCCGATGATGGCAGAAACCGGCTTCGCCAACGATGCGACGAGCCCTTGGGCCGGCATCTTGGCGCCGAACCGGAACAGCTGGAGCAGGTTGTGCCCGGTGCAGATCAGCAGCCACTCCCCTTTCACCTGCTCCAGACCCCGCAGCAGGAACTGCCGGAACCCTCGACCCTGCTTGATCTGGCCGAAGACCGGCTCCACCGTCGCCATCCGCAGCGCATAACTTTGCCGACCCTTTTTCGTCAGCAACTTCCGCCGCATCCGACCCGGGGCGACAGCTGCTTGGGGATGCGGCCCCTGGGCGCTGGCGGCAACACTCGGCCGTGGCGGGTTTTCTCCGGCGCGACGTAGGGGTCTGTGCCCCGCGCGTAGAGTTCGTCAACCACCCTGGCTGAGTAGTAACCGGCGTCAGCGGACACTTCCTTTGGGATCACGCCGGTGTTGCCGATGGTCTCCTCGACCATGCCCGTCGCCTGCTGCTGGTCCGATGTCTGGTTCGTGGCCGGCGCCGCCACAATCACCTGGCCCTCGCTGTCCACCACCGCCTGACAATGGTACGCCGGCACGAAATCCCGCCCGCCCGGCGCGGGCATGATCCGGGACTCCGCATCAGTAAAGTTGCGCGGGGCCTGGTCGTCGGGCACCCCCGGATGCTCCCGGCTTGCGGCCGCGGCCGGTTCTGCCGCCGCCGGCGCTTCCGCTTCCAACGCCGCCAGGGCCTCCCGTAGCTGCTCCCACCGACCTTCCCGAAAGGCCAACTCCTCCGGCAACTCATCACCACGCCTGTCCTGACCGTACCGACGGTCTGCCGCGTCATCCGCTTCCGGCGCCCGCCGCAGCAACTCCGCCACCTCCGCCGCCAACTGCGCCGACTGCTCCTGCATCCGCCCGTAACTCATCGCCTGATGCTGCGATGCGTTGGCCTTCACCTTGGTCCCGTCCAACGCCACCTGCCCCAACTTCACCAACCCCGCCAACTGGCACCATGCCAGCACCGGCAAGAACCGGTCCGACAACTCCGCCCGGTGGTCCTTGCGAAAGTCCGAGATGGTGCGGAAATCCGGCGTGTTGTTGGCCGCCAACACCCGAAACGCGATGTCCTCGTGGCGCCGCTGGGCGATCCTCCATGATGACGCCACTCCAACGCAGTAGCCGTAGAGCAGCGCCTTGACCATCATCTGAGGATGGTAGGGTGGTCCGCCCCACCGCTCTGGCTCGTAGCGCGCGGTGATGTCCGACCGGTCCAACTGCTCAACAACGTCGGAGATGAAGTAGGCCAGGTGGTCGTCCGGCAGCCATTCCCGCAGGGCCGCCGGCAACAGCAACTGCTGGTCGGGGTCATAGGCGCGGTACGTCTTGCTCATCAGCGGCTCCCCGTAACTTGACTGCGCCCATCATACCCCCAATGGCTCACCAGCCGTGTTACTCGGACGGGCTGCTAGTGCGGTCAGGTGTTCTCGTGTGGTGCGCGACATCCTGGCGATGGCGGCAGAAAGGATGTCGGTGGTTGACATCGGCATAGCGGCCAGGGCGCTGATGAGTGCGTAGGCCGGGTCCCGGCGCTCGTTGATGCTCATGAGGTCTCCTTTGGTTGTCACACCTCATATTGGGGTGTGGGACGGGTTGGCCGGTCCGGGCTGTTATCTCCATAGCGTCAGTCAATGCGAATGGAGGTAGCGGCAGGGCAATCGCGTCTTAAAGCAAAGTTTTAGAAATATGCTAACTTGCCATGATCCGGTGAACCACGTGGAGGTAGCAGGCCATGGCACAATCCCCGAAAGCAACTATTCTCGACCATTTCGCCGACTTGGACGATCCCCGTGTGGAACGCACCCGACGCCACAAACTGGTGGACATCATCGCAATCGCCATCTGCGCCAGCATTTGCGGCGCTGATTCCTGGGTCCACGTGGAACTCTTCGGCAAGAGCAAGTTGGAATGGTTTCAAACCTTCCTGGAACTGCCCAACGGTATCCCTTCCCACGACACCTTTGGCGATGTCTTCGCACGCTTGGATCCAACCCAGTTTCAGAACTGTTTCGTGTCCTGGACCCAGGCCATCGCGCAACTGCTGCCCGGCGAGGTGGTGGCCATTGACGGCAAAACGACCCGACGGTCTTACGACCGGGCGGGAAATCAGGGGGCCATTCACCTGGTGAGCGCCTGGTCCACGCAGCACACCCTGACTTTGGGACAGGTCAAAACTGAGGCGAAATCCAATGAGATCACCGCCATTCCCCGACTGCTGGACCTCTTGGAACTGCAGGACTGCATCGTAACCATCGACGCGATGGGCTGCCAGCGGGAGATCGCCCAGCAGATCGCAGCGGGTGGAGCCGATTATGTGCTGGCGGTGAAAGAGAACCAGGGTCAACTCTACGAAGGCATCCGGGACTTGTTCGAGGGAGCCGAGGCGTTAGGCTTTGACGGGGTGCCCTACGACTACACCCAGACCTTGAACAAAGGACACGGACGGGTGGAACGGCGGGAATGCTGGACCGTCGCCGCGGCAAACTGCCTGGATTACCTGGACCCCCAGGGGCAATGGCCCCAACTGAAAGCCGCTATCAAAGTGGTCGGCCATCGTGAAACCGCCGAGGGCAGCACCAGTCAACCTCGCTACTACATCAGCAGCCTGGCCGCCCCAGCAGGACAACTCCTGGCGGCCATCAGAGGCCATTGGAGTATCGAGAACTCGCGGCATTGGACTTTGGATGTAGCCTTTCGGGAAGACCAATGCCGAGTACGCAAGGATCACGGACCACAAAACTTGGCCACCCTACGCCAGATCTCCCACAATCTGCTGAAAAACGAAAACACCCTGGAAGTGGGCATACAAGGCAAGCGGCTCAACGCCGGTTGGCGTGAGGACTACCTGCTCAAAGTCCTCCTCGCATAAGACGCGATTGCCCTGCCCCAGAAACTAGAACCACCCCTGGAGCATTCGCGCCCTGCTCATACACAAATACCGCGTCAAGGCCCGGTGCCTGTCGTGCAACAAGCCCATCACACGTCGCCACGCCGTCTTCATGGTGACGCAGCTGCCAGAGGACCGGGACCAGTCGCGAACCTATTTACTCCACGAGGCCTGCCAGAGCGCCGCCATCCTGGAGATGCCGTTCAGCGACGACCCCCAAGGGAGTTGACCTCATGCCGCCTGCCAGAACTCCGGCCCTCTGCCGCGCCGCACTCGACCAGCATACCGAGTGCGGTGTTCCGCTGGACCGAGCCGATCTACGCTACGAATCCGCCGACAGCCACCAACCCCCGACCTGCCAAAAGTGCTTGCGCATCCTGACCATCTACTGCGCCCGCTGCGGAGCCGAGACCGTCAGAAACCGCATCCTGGATCGCACCACCGTAAAAGGCCCCTGTTACCTGCTCGGAGAACCCATTGAGTCTCTCACCTGCGCCTGCGGCCACATCGGCGTCGGTGCCATGCAGCGCGTCGGCGCCAAGGAAACCGAGCGTCGCCTCGTCGCCAGCCGCAAACAGGCCCCGTGAGCACCGCCGGCTGGTGGCGCGCAACTACCAGCAACGCCGCGGCGACGTCATGGCCCGCGAGCAAGCCGAGTACCCCAACCCCGACACCTGCGCACTTTGCGACAAGCCGTTGCCCCCCTCCCCCTTTCAGAGCTCCACGGCCGCCACACGTACTACCAGGCGTTCAAGGCCAGCGAAATAGAGTTTCTGCCCCGGTACTACTGGCTGGAACACCGCGACCTGGGCCAGCAACTCGATGACACCATTATCGCCACCTTCAAGCGAGACGCACTCGGAATACGCGCCGCCGCCGCAGTGCGCGTCCGGGACGCGGCCGTCCCGCCACAGTAGCCCAACCCCAACATCGCACCTCATCGCCTTTTGCCCGCGTCCAGCACGCGGGCTTTTCAACGTCTCGACACCGGAGGTCAACCACGCTCAAGAAGACCAAGCTAATGCTCAAGGCAGAACAGACGCCCGGCGAACCCATCGAGAAGGCGCTGCCGCGGCTCATCGACCAGCACGGAGTCTCCCAGACAGCCCGACACCTCGGCGTGAGCGTCGCCACCGTCAACTACTGGATGCTCAAGCTAGGCGTACACGTCCGCTGGGTCGCCATTACGAGCCAGGACTGCATCATCATCAAATGCACCGGCTGAACCAAGCCCCGAGGAGATTACCCATGACCACAGAAACAAAACCCGTGGATATCATCGCAGCCGAGACAATCCAGTCAATCACCCCTCTGCCCCGCTCTCGCTTCGCTGATGTTCTCCGTCCGCGCCGGCGCAGACCTTGAAAAGGTAGCCATCCCTTACGCCAGCTATAACCAACCCGCCTACATCGACCGACCCGCCTACTCCGCCCTTCGCTGGATAGACCCCAAAGGCCGATACCGCGCCGTGTTTTCCGTAACCGGAGCCGGAATGTACTGGCCCGAAAACGCTCCGCCAGCCGGGCCCGGCATAACCGACCACTACGCCGTCTTCGACAAGTTGCTCGAAGCCGTCGAGCGCCAGTACGACATCCAGACCTACGTCAACGACAACGGGCTTGCCCTACTGGTCTGGAACCGCGCCAGCCACGGCAACGAGCCGGCCCTCACGCTTTCGTCCCACAACGTGGCGACCCTCTACTACCAGGCTCGGCATCGAGGCCGTCCGTCCGACTGTGATGGATAGAACCTATGCTGATTGGGTCTCGCCTGAAAGGGTCGGTCGTGCCCGGGAGGAAACACTCCCCGTGGTATGGCCACGGCGGGGCGGGTGCCGGGTCGTCCAGATGGGAGAGAGGCAGGTTCAGGACGGCAACATCGTGGCCACTATGCTGGCCCACGGCGAGCGCAGACTGTTGACCTCCAACGTTGTTGTTTTCCGGGGCTACAGAGAACGCATTGAGATAGTGTCTTCCTGATTCTCCGGCCCGTACCCGGGCAACCATGCCGTCCGCCGTGAGTGCTGGACCAGTCTCGCCGTTGCGGGTGACGTCCGTGTCATGGGGCCAATCCCGCCGGGCTCCAGCCTTGGCCCTGATACCGCCAGGCGTGCTGTGGTCCCCGGCCCAAGATGAGCACGTCAGCATCACAGCCGGCGTTCAGTATCCGCTGGGCCACGTCCATGGGCAACTCACTCACCGGCTTGACCTCGGCGTAGGCCTCGACGCTGTCCAGCACGACGCGAAAATCAGGCGCCCACCCGTCGAACTGCGTTGGCTCGTACTCCCAAACGATGCCCCGCCGGTCGAAGTACGCCGCCCACCGGGCGTCCAGCTGGCTGCGGAAGGTGACGCCGCCGTACTCGGTGATGACGGGAGTCCGCTCGGCTCCCAGGGTGTGGGGCGCCACGGCCGCCGCCCACCGGTGCAGCAGAGCTGAAGTATCTTCTCTGAGAACCTGTCTACGATCTTTTTAGGATTAGCACCATGAAGGCAAGCACCACCATTTGCCGGCTGGTATTGAGCTTCCTTTCACAGTTCTTCCAGAGTCGGCGGCACTTTTCCAGCCCGGCGAAAGATCGCTCCACCACCCATCGCTTTGGCAGCACCACGCAGGTGTGCAGTTCGTTGCGTTTCACCACTTCCACCGCGGCTCCCAACAAGCTTTGCACCGCAGCGGCAAAGGGCTTCCCGGTGTAACCCCCGTCCACCAGCACCTTCTGGACCTGGCTGAGGCCGGACCGGTTTGCGTCAAACATCGCCAAAGCCCCAGCCCGGTCGGTAACGTCGGCGGTAGTCAGGTGTAGCGCATGGGGCAATCCTTGCGTGTCCACCGCGATATGACGCTTGATTCCGGACACCTTCTTACCCGCGTCATAGCCCTGGTGCCCGGCGGTGTCCGTGTTCTTGACGCTCTGGGAGTCCACGATGCAGAAGCTGGTCGGCTCTTTCCGTCCATTGCTTTGCCGGACCGCGCCAACCGATTTTTTTAGGACACGCTCCAGAATGGAATCCTGACCCGGGCCCGGCCGCTCGCTCCATTGCCGGAAATACTGGTAGCAAGTGCGCCAATTGGAGAAGTCCGCCGGCAGCATTCGCCACTGGCACCCGCTTTTCAAGAGGTACAGCACGCCGCAGAAAACGTCATACAAGTCCACGGTGCGGGGCTTGGTCCGGCGGCGAGCCGACTCCAACACGGGCAGAATACGGGCGAATTGCTCCCGGCTGATGTCGCTGGGATAGGAATGAGACATGATTACCCCTCCCCCTGATAATAGTCTCAACTTAACCTATTTCAGAGATCGTAGACAGGTTCTGAGCCACTCCCGCCGTGGCCACCACCTGCACCAGCGCCGCCCCCGGCGCTTTTGGTTTGACAGGCCTCGCCGGCCTCAACATCCAACGAGCCGTAGATTGGCACTCCCAGCGAGCCCAAACCATAACAGCGAACATTACCCCCCTCGCGACCTCGCAGAAAATACTGCTCCGGCAAATTTCGAAACTCTTCCATAAAAACCGAGACGCCACACATGGCGGGTTGGTTCTCGGGTTCCGCAGTCAACCCAGTAGGCCTCTTTCCTCCACCCGCCGAACCGACCGAATCCCCAACCGATACGGCCATCGCCAACACAGCTCGCAAGGGCGATAACCAACGCGGCCTTCCGGCAACACCACTGTCTCATTTTCCTCGCGCCCCGCCCGCCCGCAAAACCTCGCTCAGGACTATCGTCACCAACTACCCGATCCAACTGACTTCGCCGTCTTGTGCTAACTTTCCATTGCTGCCTAACCTTTTCCCATCCGCCGAAAGGGAGGCAGACGCCACCATGCGCCGCACGACAAACAAAACCAGATACGTCCTCTACGCCAGGGTCTCCAGCGACCGTCAAGACGTCGAAAATTCCATGGCCTCCCAGGAGGCCGCCGGCCGGCGCTACGTCGAGCAGCAAGGTGCACAACTCATCAGGATCTACTCGGACGAGGCCAAAAGTGGCAAGAGCGACCGACGACCAGCCTTCCAACAAATGATCAAAGACGCCGCCAACCCGGCAACAACCTTCGACGTAGTGCTGGTCTGGAAACACAGCCGTTTCGCTCGAGACCGCCAGACCAGCATAACGTATAAAGCCATGCTCGCCGATCACGGTATTCGCGTCATTTCGATAAGCGAAAATACCGGCAACGGCCCAGCCGCCCGCATGGTCGAAGGTATCATCGAGCGCGTTGACGAGTTCCACTCCGCCAACATGGCCGCCGACATCAAACACGGTATGAGAACCTCTGTAGAACGCGGTTTCTACTTGGCCCGCTCCGCTCCCACAGGATACAAGAAAGTCCACGTTAAGGACGGCGGAAAGTTCCGCCCCAAACTCGAGCTCGACCCGCCCTGGAACCAGCTACCCCGCAGAGTATGGCAATTGGCGCTCCGCGACTACGGGTTGAAAGCCATTGTCACGCAGGTCAATAAAGAAGGCTTCCTCACCAAATCAGGAGCGCGACCTCGCCTGAAACTCATATACAACATGATCAAAAACCCGCACTACACCGGACACACCTTTTGGGACTACCGCAATAAGAACGACAACTACGCCAAGTCCCACGAGCAGGTCCACTCGGCGATCATCACCGAGGAAGAGTTCGAGACTGTCCAACGCAAATTAGCCGCCAGACGCCGCACCGTTATCCATCCGCGCACCGCGGCCACGCCACACCTGTTCACCGACCTCGGCACCTGCTCCCAATGCGGCGCAAAAATCGCCATCAAAGGGAGCGGCAACAACAAAAGCTACTACTTCGTATGCAACACCAGATTCAAACGTACCAAGCAGGCCTGCGACCTACCTCGCTACCCCATCGCTGACAACGACCCGATCATAATGGACGCCATCATCGGTCACGTCCTCAACCCGGCGAATCTCCGCAGATTGATCCACTTTGTCCAGTCGGACTCTCAAGCCGACACCCGCACCATCAACGACAAACTAGCCGACATAGACGCCCAATTAACCAACCTGGACTCTCGAGAGTCTCAGCTTCTCCTGGCCCTGGAGATGCAAACCTTCGAGACCGAGAGAGTAGCCCAACGCATGTCCCTCGTGACCGAACAACGTGCCACACTGATTACCCAACGCCAAGCCGTTTTGGCAGACGCAGACACCGAAACCGCTTACCTGAAGGACCCAGACCTCATCCTCGCTTACGCCAAGGACCTACCCAAATACCTCAGCAAATGCAACGCCAACCACGCCAACGCCATGCTCCGCCGTTTCATCAAGTCCCTTGAATTCGAGAACGGTTTCGTCACCATCAACTATCTGATACCCTTGCCGGACGGCACGCCCGTCGGCAAAAATTACCAGAAGGTAGCTCTCAGGTCCCGAGTGCGTCCTACTGTACCCGTCGGTCCACCAGTTGATGGTTTCGTACCGGCCGGACAATCGCTTCGAGCAGTGCATACCGTGACCGAAGTGCCATACAATCCGATTTCGGAGTTTGAGCCCGAGTTTTTTTGAATATAGGGTAAAACAAGGCATCAAGCGGGATGATTTCGCCCCGGTGGACGTAGTTGCCCACCTGCCAGCAGATCGAACCGTTCGGATGCAAGACCCTCACGCACTCCCGTATCACACGTTCCTGCCATTCCAGATATTCGTCAACTGACGTTCGGCGCTCTTTCGTTTTGCCCAGGTTGTAGGGCGGTGAGGTAACCACCAGCTTCATCTGCCCGTCGTCGAGGTTTCGCATAAATTCGAGGTTATCCTGGCATTCGACGAAGTGGCAATCTCTACCATCCGCCCGATTGCACGCGGAGTTGTTTGCGACGGTTGAACCCGAACGATACCTGCAATCTGACAGAGGTGAGTTGGCAAACTGATGTGAGAATAGATCGCGCATCAACATCATGCTCCCAACGACACGCCAAGTTTGATCAGTTGCCTGACCTCGGTGGATGGTATCACCACCCTTGGCCTCGATCAATGCTCCTCCGACTGACGCCCGCGTCGCCGCGACCGAGGGCATCAACCAATCGCCGCGGGCTTCCGCACCAAACGGCGCTGAGGCCCTATGCCGGCCGATTACGTCGCCGAGGGGCGTCCGATCACCAGGTCGTGCAGGGTCACAAACCCGATGGGATTGCGTCCGTTGTCCACTACGATGGAGCGAGAGACTTCGAACCGCACCAGCAGACGCACCGCATAGCGAGCGAGCATATCGGGGGGCAGGGTCAACACCGGCTTGGACATAATCTCGTACACGTTCACCCGTTCCGGCGAGTGGCCCAGGGCAATCACGTCGCGGGCAATGTCGGAGACGAGGACCAGCCCCACTTCGTCAGTTTCATCGTGCCGGTTGACCGCCAGGGCGTCGACGTCGTGCCGCTTCATCAGCGCCATGGCCTCAGCCACCGTCGCCAACCGGTCAATGCTGTGTAGTTCGCCAGCCATCACGTCCCCGACCCTGACCGGGCTTCGCGCGCTCATAGGTCGTACTCCAGCTCTTCTTGAATGGCCGGCAGTTGGGTGACGAGGCCCACCGCGTCCTCGATGTCCAGTTGGAACGCGATGCCGGCGCCATGCACGGTGTCGAAACGCGCGGCGTCCCTGATGCGCTCCAGGATGTCGCGGGCGCGGG
The DNA here is from genome assembly GCA_965197635.1 of Dehalococcoidia bacterium. Taxonomy (GTDB): domain Bacteria; phylum Chloroflexota; class Dehalococcoidia; order Lucifugimonadales; family UBA3495; genus Bin87. The sequence continues at coordinate 1,044,331 of OZ240218.1, read as the reverse complement.
TTTCCAGCACCAGGAACAGGACCACGTCTCGCATGGCTTCCAGGTGGAGCCCGAAGAAGGTTTTTCCGGGCCGCAAGCCCTCACCCCGCACGCTAGTGATTATGGTGGCTCCGGTGGCGCCGCCGGACCGCGCGGCCTCCACCACCACGTCTGTGTTTTCGTCACTGACGAGAGCGACAATCAGCTTGAGTCTCATGGCTCAACCTCCTCCCGACCGCCGACGGCTCTCCATTGACCCCACCAAGATGCCACGATGGCGTAGCCCAGTACGGCCATTATAGGAAAAACGCTGGCGAAAGCAATTAGCCCGAACCCGTCAATCAGCGGGTTTCGTCCTGGAATGCCGGCTGCCAGACCCAGGCCCAACGCCGCGACTACCGGCACCGTGACGGTGGAGGTGGTGACGCCTCCACTGTCGTAGGCGAGGGGTATGATGGTTCTGCTTGACCAGAAGGTCTGGATGATTACCACGGCGTAGGCGGCGATGATGTACCAGGGCAGGGGCGTGCCGGTGACAATGCGGAAGCAGCCGAGGGCGACGCCGACCGATACTCCCGCTGCTACGGCGAACCGCAAACCCCAGGCGCGCACCCCACCGCCCGATACCTCTTCGGCTTTGATAGCTACGGCGATGAGCGAAGGTTCGGCTATCGTGGTCGCAAAGCCGATGGCGGCGCCAAAAACGTACACCAGCAGGTAGTCGCGCCAGTCCACCCCGACGGATGCGGCCGACGCGCCAATCGTTTCGGGCGCGGTTAGCTGGCGAGCCATCGTCTCTCCGATGGGGAAGAGGGCCTTTTCCAGCCCCACCAAAAACAGGGCCAGGCCCAGCAGGACACATACCAGCCCAGCCGCCATCCGCCGCAAGTTGGGGAGCCGGCGCCGCAGCACGGCTACTTGGAACAGGACGAGGACGCCGACGATGGGCGCCACGTCCAGCATGGTTGATTGCACCGTGTTCCACAGGACGATCAGGAATCCCACGGTCAGGTCACCATGCCGTAAGCCAGGACGCAGATAATCGGCGTCAGGCTGGCGAAGGCGATCAGCCCAAAACCGTCCACCATCGGACTGCGCTCACGGATTGAAGCGGCCAGCCCGACGCCCAAAGCGGTGACCAGCGGCACGGTGATGGTGCTGGTGGTCACTCCGCCGGCGTCATAAGCTATCCCGATTATTTCGTCGGGCGCAAAGGCGGTCATGACCGTCACCATAACGTAACCCCCGATAATCAAGAGATGGATTGGCCAGCCTTTCAGGATGCGCAAAACGCCCAGCAAGACGGCGGCGCCCACCGCGATAGCCACCACCAGCCGTAGCTGTAAGGCGTAAGAACTGCGGGCTTGGGCGCTGTCGGTGATCGCGCCGGCGGACGCTGCCACATCGGCCGCCTCGGCGGAGACGGCAATCAATGCCGGTTCGGCAATGGTGGTGCCGAAGCCCAGGCAAAAAGCGAAAGACAGTAGCGCCGTCAGGCTACCTTTGCTGGCGAAGCCTCGGGCCAGGACCTCGCCAAGGGGGAACAGTCCGCTTTCCAGCCCTTGTATGAATAGCGCCAGACCGATGCAAACGCAGGCCAACCCGATTACGACGTTTCCCAGATCGGGAAAAGGCTGCTGCAGCACCACTATCTGGAAGAACGCGATGACCGCAACGAGGGGAACCAGGTCTCGCAGCGCATCCAGCGTCCGCCGCAGCATCGGGGTCAAAAGCCGGACGGAGTTGTGCATCGGAAACGGGTTGTCGTCCACCTGCTTCAGATGAGCGCAACTGAAATAGGAGATTTCACAACCAGGCGGTTTCGTATTCCTTGGAAAGCGGCGCCATGGCATCCAGGTCCCAATCGAAGATGAGCACGGCGGACTCCTCGCCGCAATACGCCTGCAGGACGCGCTGGCCGTCGATGGCAACCACGCTGACCGCCTCATTGAAGTCCAAGTCGTCGGCCTCCCATCCGGCGCGGTTGCACACCATGATGGGCAGTCCGGTGTCCAGGGTGCGTTGTTCCCACTCGCCCACCGGCCCGCAGTCGCCAGGCCCCCAGGACGCCGGGGACACCAACAGTTCAGCGCCGCGATCTTTCAGGATGCCCGCAACGTCGTTAAGGTAAGCGTCGGCGCAGATTACCACTCCCACCGCCGTTCCCCCGCAATCGATGGGCGCCACCTCGGCGCCGGGGGATGACCACGCTTCCGGCCCTCGCAACGCCTTGACCTTGCGATGCCTTCCAATGATGTTGCCGTCGGGCCCGATGACGAAAACTGTGTTGTACATCAGGCCGGCGTCTGGGTCCCGCTCGGGATGGGACAGGAACACCGTCACGCCGTATTCAGACACCTTGCGGCAAAACTTTTGCATCCACTCGTCGGGTTGAGGCAGTATCCAGTCGGTTCCAATTACCTCGGCGAATTTGTAACCGGTAATGAACAATTCCGGGGTGATGACCCATTGCGCTCCCATTGCGACAGCGCGGGCGAGCCCTTGTTCTGCCAGCGAACGGTTGTGGGCGATATCGGCCACCACCGGGGCCAGATGCAGTAAGGCGACGCGCAGCGGTTTCATAGGTTCACCCCTCTAATTCCGACACGGGCGTAGCGTGTCAATCCAGTCACCGCATCATAACAATACTTCTATGGTTGGTACAGAATACGTCCGCAGGTGCTGCAGGGAACTTGCTTGGACTTGTCGCGCATTTGCCGGATCACGTTGCTGGTAAGCGTCATGCGACAAGCGAGGCAAACGCGCCCGTTGTCCACCAGGGCAACGGCCGTGCCGGCTTTGTTGCGTCGCAGTCGTTCGTAACGCTGCAAGTCAGCGGTTGGGAGGCTGGCAGCCAGTACCTGTCGCTGGCTGGCGGCGGTTTCACGGTCGGTTTCCAACTCAGCCAGCCTGTCGTTGAGGGCTTCGATTAATTCCTGCCACTCCACCGCAGCAGTCTGCATCTCATCGCGCGCGGCCAGGGCGGCAGCTTCGTGGGTGCGTTGTTCCTCTTCCAGTTCAACGAGGAGTTCGTCCAACTGGTCCAGTTGGTACTTGGCCGAGTCGACTTCGCGCTGTATGGTCGAAAGATCCCGTCGGGAGGTATTGGAACTATAAAGGCGGATTTCCAGGCCGGTGAGCCGCTCCCTAAGACGCTCCATATCCTCGCGTCGCGATTTCACGTTGGCATCCACGGCTACGGCCCTGGCGTAGTGGTGTTCGGCGTCGCTAGTGAGGTCGGGACGATTGACTCCGGCGGCTAGCCGCTTTTGTAGACGGTCGCGTTCAGCGTCCATACCATCTATGCGATGGTCGATGTCCTGCAGGTTGTACAACTGTTGAGGGGTAGTCATGGTCAGCCTGCCTGCTCCATTGGCGTTATTTCCGGCGAACCAGTCTAGCAGGATCAGGGGAGTATTTATAGGGGCGACTTGGCAATCCCGGGGCAATCGCATTATGGATACGAACTTCGATGTCGCCATTCCCGCGAAAGCGGGAGGATGGATAGATATTGCAAGTGCCACGCCGGTCCTGACAGGATTTCTGCTGGGGCGAGGTAGCCCAGCCATTTGCGTACGGTGTGGTGGTAAGCCTGGGTGATACGGTCGATAAGGTCAGGGGGCAAGAGGAACAGGTTTATTCCTCACGGTCGCTGGTCAGAGGTTGTTGGTCGCAGCGTTAAACGGTTTGGCCGCTCCGGCGAAGGTGACGGCCCGCGGCAAGGCTGACCAGGATGAACAAAAGGTGGATGAACGGCGCCGCCACTTGGTAAACGGTTGTGATCCCAAGCACTTGCCCCAAGAGACCAAAGTACTGGGCCCATCCCCAAACATACCCAAAGGCGGCCAATACCGAGGCAACAAAGGTAAGGTTGATTCGGAGCCACCGGCGGTCCAGGGATCCAACCCAGCCCTGTAACAAGACCACGGCCAGCGTTCTCCTGGCATTGACGTATAGGCCTACGCCCGCGGCGAATGCGAAAGCAATGATCAGCAAGAGCGCCCAGGGCCCGCAGAAGAAAGCAAATCCGTTTCCGGGGCACGGCAGGCGGAGGAGCCCGGCCGGCAGTGGTGGATGGAAGTCGTTAAATAGTTGACCATAAAAGATTAAGTCGACGATTGCCGGCGGGCCCCGAAATACTGCCGTAGCGAGAATCCAGTCGATAATCGCCACACCGGCCATCACGAACAAGAACACTCCCATTCGGCGTCCGGTGAATATCTTCTTCATGGGAGATCCCTCCTCTCTCTGCTGGAAGAGGCGCGTCTGACAACGTTGCAGACCAGGACTCAATATTGGGGGTCTTCCGCCACCGCCTCTCCCTTCCCTGAGTCAGTTCACTCACCGAGCGTACCCAGGCCATGAAGCAGCTTGCGAACTGCTCCGGATCCAACACACTGAACACCCGACCAAAGGTGTCATCCGAAGGAATCCCGTTGGGCAGTTTCAGGTATCTTTAGAACCAATCCTCCTTGGCCTTGCCGAACTCCTCAATCTCGACCCGGTGGTCGGCGCCGCAGTTTACCGCACAAAGCGTGAGTGCGATATTGCCCAGTAACTCGCGCCGCTTGGCGCGTTCGATCCGCGGGTCTTCCAATCGCCCAAAGTGCTTCATAATCGACAACGGTTCATATCCAGGCGCCACCGCACACCCGCCAAGGCTTCGGATCCCCTCACTTTAGATCGTTGCTTAGTTTGATACAAAATGGGGTCGCCCTGTTGGCAATCCCGCTGCTGGAGTGCCGGTCCCTCCGGGGACGAGATTGCCACGCTTGGCGCGCAATGACAAAATCGAAACCACCTGATACGGAACGGTATCGAGAGCGGCGGCAGGTATTGACAAAGGGTGGCAAAGGGGGTAAGGTTATGGAACTTACCCGCCGTCGATGGCGCAGCGCCTCCGAAGGGTAAAGGCTCCTTAACAGCTGAATAGTGGAAGGAAGTAAGGTTCTCATTAAGAGAGTTTGATCCTGGCTCAGGGTGAACGCTGGCGGCGCGCTTAATGCATGCAAGTCGAGCGTGATCGTGGCTTCGGCCACAATGATAAAGCGGCAGACGGCTGAGTAACGCGTGAGTAATCTGCCCTCCGGTGGGGTATAACCTCGGGAAACTGAGGATAATCCCGCATACGATCTGCATCCCTTGGGGTGCAGATGAAAGGCTTCGGCCGCCGAAGGAGGAGCTCGCGTCCTATCAGGTTGTTGGTGGGGTAATGGCCCACCAAGCCGATGACGGGTAGCTGGTCTGAGAGGATGACCAGCCAGAGGGGGACTGAGAACGGCCCCCACTCCTACGGGAGGCAGCAGCAGGGAATCTTGGGCAATGGGCGAAAGCCTGACCCAGCGACGTCGCGTGGGGGACGAAGGCCTTAGGGTTGTAAACCCCTTTTCCGAGGGAAGAGAGAGGACGGTACCTCGGGAATAAGCCCCGGCTAACTACGTGCCAGCAGCCGCGGTAATACGTAGGGGGCAAGCGTTACCCGGAATCACTGGGCGTAAAGTGCGCGTAGGCGGTTGGATAAGTCTCTTGTGAAAGCTCCCGGCTCAACTGGGAGAGGTCAAGGGATACTATTCGACTTGAGGACAGCAGAGGTAAGCAGAATTCCCGGTGTAGCGGTGGAATGCGTAGATATCGGGAGGAACACCAGTGGCGAAAGCGGCTTACTGGGCTGTATCTGACGCTGAGGCGCGAGAGCGTGGGGAGCAAACTGGATTAGATACCCAGGTAGTCCACGCCCTAAACGATGGATACTAGGTATGGGGGGTATTGACCCCCTCCGTGCCGTAGCTAACGCGTTAAGTATCCCGCCTGGGGACTACGGCCGCAAGGCTAAAACTCAAAGGAATTGACGGGGGCCCGCACAAGCGGTGGAGCGTGTGGTTTAATTCGATGCTAAGCGAAGAACCTTACCTGGGCTTGACATGTTGGTAGTAGAAATCCGAAAGGATGACGACCTCGGGGTAACTCGGGGAGCCATCACAGGTGCTGCATGGCTGTCGTCAGCTCGTGCCGTGAGGTGTTGGGTTAAGTCCCGCAACGAGCGCAACCCTCGTCGCTAGTTACACTCTCTAGCGAGACAGCCTCCCGCAAGGAGGAGGAAGGTGGGGACGACGTCAAGTCATCATGGCCCTTATGTCCAGGGCTACACACACGCTACAATGGCCGGTACAATGGGTTGCCAAATCGTGAGATGGAGCCAATCCCACCAAAGCCGGCCCCAGTTGGAATTGCAGGCTGAAACCCGCCTGCATGAACGCGGAATCGCTAGTAACCGCAGGTCAGCATACTGCGGTGAATACGTTCCCGGGCCTTGTACACACCGCCCGTCACGTCATGGAAGCCGAGAACGATTGAAGTCGCTGAGCTAACCCGCAAGGGAGGCAGGTGCCGAGGTCGGGTTCGGTAACTGGGACGAAGTCGTAACAAGGTAGCTGTACCGGAAGGTGCGGCTGGATCACCTCCTTTATAGGGAGACCTTAGTCAACGAGCGTCGCCTAGCGCGCGCGAGTTGGCCCACTCCCAGGTCAATCAGCGGATGTTCCTGGTACTCGGGTTAACTGGTTGAGTCTTTAGACTCCCGAACCCGGAGAACAGGTTCCCTGAGAAAATCCGCTGTACCCGGCACAATCGCCGGAAACAATCGCAAACTTCTTATTTCCTTCCACTAATCAGCCGATAAGGAACGTCGATGCAAACCGGACCTGCATTCAGGGTCCGGTTTTTGCTGTATATTGTTGGTATGCGAATCTCCGAACTCGGCGAATTCGGCCTGATCAGCCTGGTGCAGGAATGGACTCGCGGTCCATTCTCCCGGTCCACCGTCCAACCATCCGACGCGTATCGTGTCACCGTTGACAACGGCGACGACGCGGCGGCGGCTACTTTTCTGCGCCACCCGGTCACCGAGCTGTACACCACCGACACCATGGTGGACGGCATCCACTTCACGGCGGCGACCACCCCCTGGAGGGATTTGGGCTGGAAGGCCATCGCTTCCAACATCAGCGACGTGGCGGCCATGGGTGGGGAGCCCGCAGTGGTCTTGGTTACCCTGGGGCTGCCGCCCGATTTTCAGGTCTGCGACGTGAAGGATCTCTATGCCGGGATGATCGAAATTTGCGCCGAATTCGGCGCCCGGATTGTCGGCGGCGACATGGTACGCTCGCCGGTCGCTTTTATCACTGTGGCGCTGACTGGCATCATAACCGGATCGCCTATGGTGCGAACTTCAGCTGAGCCGGGTTACCAGATAGGTGTGACCGGGCCAGTGGGCGGCTCCGCCGGCGGTTTGCGCGTCATGCTGAATTCGCTTAATGCAACTGGACGCGCGCCCCAACACCTGATTGACCAGCATCGCCGCCCGCTCCCGCACGTCGGCGAGGGCAAGACCTTGATCGCTACGGGCGTACGCTCGGGCATGGATGTGAGCGACGGGCTGGCTGACGATCTGGGCAAACTGTGCGCCGCCAGCGGCGTAAGCGCGAACCTGTGGGCCGAGTCCATCCCGGTCGAACCTGCTCTGAAAGAGGTATTCCCGACGGATTGGCTTGACCTAGCTCTTTATGGCGGCGAAGATTACGTGCTGTTGTTCACGGCGCCCGCCGAAACGATGGCGGTGGCGGTTAACGAACTACCGCCCGGCGCAGCAGTCATTGGAGAAATAACCGCCGGAGAACCGGGTGCAATCGGAGAGCCGGGTACGATTCAGGTCCTGGGATCCGACGGTTACCCTCGGCCGCGCGGCGGCGCCGGTTGGGACCATTTCTCCGGCTGATTGGTCATGAGCCACGACGTCTTAATCCACACTGACAAGGCTGACGAAACCCGCCGGGTTGGGGAAATCATTGGCCAGGAAGCCGCCCCTGGTGATGTTTATCTGCTCACCGGGCCGTTGGGCGCCGGGAAAACCTGCCTCACCCAGGGTATCGCCCGGGGTTTGGGGTTTGACGGGTACGCCCGCAGTCCCACTTTCGTTCTTGTTACCCGTTATCGAGGCCGACTGACCATTCACCATGCCGACCTGTATCGCATTGACCACCCGGCGGAGGCTTGGGACTTGGGGTTGGAAGACGTAATGTCCGCCGGGGAAGACGTGCTGATCGTGGAATGGGCCGACCGCGCTCCCGACATTTTCCCGGAATATGCCCTGTGGATTGAATTGGACTATGCGGTCGACGGCAACCCGGCCAGTTGCGAAGTCATGCCCGATGAAGACGGTTCCGTTCCCAGCCGCCATCGGATCGCTATCGCTGATGTGCCTGAACGCTATGCCCGGTTGATAGCCAGGCTGGTATCCGCTGCCAATGCAAGTCCTTCGAGAAAGTCAGGATGAAGTTGCTCGCTATCGACACGTCATCACGCCACGGCGGCGTGGCGTTGGCGGACGGCGACGGATCGGTAGTCGAAGCCCGCCTCTGGCGCTCCTCCGCCAACCATACGGCGCAGTTAATGCCGGCGTTAGCGGAGTTGTTGGCGGCGCAGGAAATCCGGGCGGCACAGCTGGCAGGCGTGGCGGTAGCCTTAGGCCCGGGCCCGTTCAGTGCGCTGCGGGTGGGCGTCAGCGCGGCCAAGGGGCTGGCAATGGCCGGTGGGTTTCCCATCGTTGGAGTGGACACCCTGGCTTTGGAGGCAGGTCCGCATCTTACGCCGGACGGCATAGTTGCAGCCTGGCTGGACGCCGGGCGAAACGAGGTGGCCGCCGGATGGTTCGGGCAGGATGGGGAGAGGATGCGGGAGGATGCCATCGCCCCGGTGGAAACCCTGCTGCTCGAAGGATCGGCCCTGCCGCAAGGAGCGTTGATCTATTGCGGCGAAGCTGCCGACGCCAGGCGCGGCGCGATTCGTGATCCTGCAACTGCGCGCGACCCCTCGCGTCCGTTGGCGGTTGCCCCCTGGACGCCGGCGAGCCGGCTGTGGCGGTTGGCCGCAGAAGGGGCCCGGCGCGTCAACCGGGGAGACGGCGACGATTTGGCCGCTCTGCAACCCTACTACCTGCGAATGCCCACCATCGGAGCGCCCAGACAGCGGGATTTGGTGCGCCAGGGCCGCCCACGTCGTTAGCCCGTTCTTGATTCAACACCAATCAACACAGGAGTTTGCAACCCCATGGAACGAACCTTCGTCGCCATCAAACCCGACGGCGTACAGCGTGGCCTCGTCGGAGAGGTCATCTCCCGGTTGGAAAAACGGGGCTTGAAACTGGTCGCCATTCGCCTGATGCAGGTGGAGGAGGAGCTGGCTGGTCGTCACTACGCGGAGCATGTCAATCGGCCGTTTTTCCCGTCGCTGGTGTCGTTCATCACCTCCGGGCCCATCGTGGCCATGATTTGGGAGGCGGACAACGCAGTGGCGCTGGCGAGGCAGACCATGGGTTCCACCAATCCGGCGGAAGCGGCGCCGGGCACTATCCGGGGTGACTTGGGCATCGACATTGGCCGCAACATCGTCCACGGTTCCGACGGCCTGGAGTCGGCGGAACGGGAGATCGGCCTGTTCTTCGACGATGGGGACGCGCTGTACTATTCCCGGAGCACCGACCAGTGGATTACAGAATCCTGACCACCTGGGGCGCCCGGCTCCACAGCCGTTCCAAAGCGAAAAATTCCCGTTCCTCCGGGCCAAAGATGTGGATTACCACGTCGGCGAAATCCAGCAACACCCATCCCGAGGCAGGGGTTCCCTCCCGGTGGTGGCGGGCGACGCTGGACTCTTTCATCGCTTCGGACAGATCCTCTTCTAGCGCCTCAATCTGGCGAACCGAATCTGCGGTCATCACCACGAAATAGTCGGCGAAAACCTTCAATGCTCGGAGATCCAGCATCACGATGTCCGAGGCCAACTTGTCCGCGGCTACGTCAACGGCCAAGCGCGCCACGTCGGCGGGGGTCAAAGTGTCGGTTGTGGTCATATTGTTTGATGCCTAGTTATCGGCGACTGGGGCGGGTTCCGCATCGGGTTGCACCGTTACGATGACACGTCCGTCGATATGGTCATGGTTGGCCAGAGCGGCCAGTACCCGGTTGACGTCCTGACGAAGACCGTCGATCCGATAGTTCACTTCGTCTATCCGATGGTTCACTTCGTCTATCTGGCGGTTCAGATCCGCGGTAATTTCTCTAACCGCAGCATTGACGGTCTCTTTGATTTCCGCCCGCAATTCCTCGCGCAACTGCTGATGCAGTTCGTGCATTTCCTTACGGGTTGGCGACTGGCCCTGCCGGAACAGGATACCGAACATCGCCACCAGCATGATCCCCAAGAAAGAACTGAAAAGGATTTGCCAGGGTGTCATTTCCATCGGCGTCGGCCTATTTTCCGAAGACAGGTCGGTTGGCCCCGGCCCATGTTGCGAGTATAGGCCGTGCGGGGTTTGCCTTGCAATCCCCACTGTTTGTGATATATTACACAAATGAATTTTGCCAGCGGCGGCGGAGCCTCCCTACTCGATAAGAAGGGACCGGTCCCCGTTGTTTCTGGCGGCTTTTGTATTGGCGCAGAGCGCAGGGTGAAATTATGAATTCGCTCAAGGAATTGGCCCAGTCCGGCTTATACGCTCCGGAGCAGGAGCACGACGCCTGCGGCGTCGGGATGGTCGCCAATGTCAAGGGCGAAAAGACCCACTCCATAATCACCGAGTCCCTTGAGGTTCTCAACAATCTGGGGCACCGGGGAGCGTCCGGTTCCGACCCCGACACGGGCGACGGCGCCGGGATACTGGTTCAGATGCCGGACGCCTTTTTCCGGAAGGCGACCTCGGATCTCGGCATTACCCTCCCCCCCGAGGGTGAGTATGGCGTCGGCATGGTATTCCTGCCTCAGGATGCGGGCGCGCTGGCGTCGTGCGTCGCGCATATTGAAAACGTGGTGGCGAGTGAGGGGCTGACGCTGTTGGGTTGGCGTGAAGTACCGCTGAACCCCGCGATGATTGGACGGGATGCCCGGGAAGTCTGCCCCACCATCCGGCAGTTCTTCGTGGGCAAGGGAACGGCCGACACGCCCGACCGCACCGCCCTGGAGCGCAAACTATACGTGGTGCGCAAGGCCATCACCAACACCCTGCCATCGACCGGCATCAGCGACGAGGATGCCGATTTCTACTACATTTGCAGCCTGAGCGCCAACACCGTGGTGTACAAAGGGCTGTTGGTTTCATACCAACTGTCCGGTTTCTATCTTGACCTCAACGACGAAACCATGGTGTCGGCCTTCGCGCTGGTGCACTCCCGTTTCAGCACCAACACCCTGGGCCACTGGAAGCTGGCGCATCCTTATCGCTATCTGGCGCACAACGGCGAAATCAACACGTTGCGCGGCAACATCAACTGGATGCACGCCCGCGAATTCCAGTTCAGTTCTCCTCTGTACGGCGACGACATTCACAAGCTGGCGCCCATCTGCGATCCGTTGGCCAGCGACACCGCGAGCTTCGACAACGCCCTGGAATTGCTGGTCATGACGGGCCGGGAACTGGCCCACTCCATGCTGATGATGATCCCGGAAGCGTGGGACCAGCATGAAACCATGCCCCAGGAGAAAAAGGATTTCTACGAGTTTCACTCCTGCATGATGGAGCCCTGGGACGGCCCGGCCATGATGCTGGCCACCGACGGCAAAGACGTATGCGCCGTGCTGGACCGCAACGGCCTGCGTCCCTTCCGCTACACCGTAACCCACGACGACAAGCTGGTGATGGCATCGGAAACCGGCGTGTTGGATTTGCCCCCGGAGAGCATCAAGGAGAAAGGGCGTCTCCAGCCGGGCCGGATGTTCCTGGTCAGCCTCAACGAAGGGCGCATCATTGGCGACGAAGAGTTGAAGCATACCCTGGCCAACCGGCAACCCTACGGCCAATGGCTCGAAGAGAACAAGGTTGACCTTGACGGCCTGCCGGACGCCGAAACCCTGTTGCCCGCCGGTGGCGACAACTTGCGCCAGCAGCAGCGCGCCTTTGGCTACACCATCGAAGAACTGCGGATGTTGGCCACCCCGATGGCCGCCGGCGGTTACGAAGCCATCGGCTCCATGGGCAACGACGCTTCGCTGGCAGTGCTGTCGGACCAGAACCGCTCGCTGTTTGACTACTTCAAGCAACTATTCGCCCAGGTTTCCAACCCGCCTCTTGACGCCATCCGGGAGGAACTGGTCACTTCGTTGGAAGCATTTATCGGCAGCGAGCAAAACCTGTTCGACGAAAGCCCGTTGCACTGCCGACAGCTCCGATTGAAGTCTCCCATGCTCACCGACGAGCAGATGGCGAAGATCCGCGCTTTGGATCAACCGGGATTTGCGTCGGTCACGATTTCCACGCTGTTCGACGCCAGGGCCGGCTCACTGCAGCAGGCGGTGGACAACCTGTGCGACGCCGCCAGCCGGGCCGTCGCCGATGGCAACAGCATCATCATCCTGTCTGATCGTGGCGTGGATGCCGACCACGCGCCCATACCCAGCCTGCTGGCCACCGGAGCGGTGCATCACCACCTGACGCGGACCGGAGATCGCACGAAGGTAGGGTTGGTGGTGGAGTCTGGCGAACCGCGTGAGGTCCAGCACATCTGTCTGCTCATCGGCTACGGAGCCGGGGGCATCAACCCATATCTGGCGCTGGAGTCGGTGCGCGATCTGGCCGAACGTGGCGAACTGAACGGCACGAAACCGGACTACGCGGTTTACAACTTCATCAAGGCCAATGAGAAAGGCATCCTCAAGGTGATGTCCAAGATGGGCATTTCCACGGTGCAATCATACCGGGGGGCGCAGATTTTTGAGGCCATCGGACTGCAAGACGAACTGGTTGAGCGCTACTTCACCCGAACTCCCTCGCGCATCCAGGGCATTGGCTTGGACATGGTGGAGGAAGAGACCTTGCAGCGGCACCGCGCGGCCTTCGACGATCCCTTCGTGCCGGGCATGCAAGAGTTGGACATGGGCGGGCAGTACCAGTGGCGTCGGCACGGCGAGTTCCACCAGTGGAACCCTGAAGCCATCGCCAAGCTCCAATACGCAACCCGATCCAACGATTCCCGCGCTTACCGGGAGTTCGCAGAGCAGGTCAACGATCAAAGCCGCCGGATGGCAACTCTGCGCGGCCTGCTGGAATTCAAGGACACTCAGCCCATTCCCATTGACGACGTTGAGCCGGCGGTGGATATCGTCAAGCGCTTTGCCACCGGCGCTATCTCGCTGGGCTCCATCAGCCGCGAAGCTCACGAGACCATGGCCATTGCCATGAACAGCCTGGGGGCGCGCAGCAACACTGGAGAGGGCGGCGAGGACTTCCACCGCTACACGCTCGACGAGAACGGCGACGACCGCAACAGCGCGATCAAACAGGTCGCCTCCGGACGCTTTGGCGTTACTCCCAACTACCTGGTCAACGCCACCGACCTGCAAATCAAGATGGCCCAAGGTTCAAAGCCCGGAGAAGGCGGCCAATTGCCCGGCCACAAGGTTGACGAATACATCGGATGGGTCCGGCACACCATGCCGGGCGTGGAGTTGATTTCGCCGCCTCCGCACCACGATATCTACTCCATTGAGGACCTCGCCCAGCTCATTCACGACCTGAAGAACATCAACCCCGCAGCCCGGATCCACGTCAAGTTGGTGTCTGAAGTCGGCGTTGGGACCATTGCGGCCGGCGTTTCCAAAGGCCACGGCGACGTGGTGCTGATCAGCGGGCACGACGGCGGCACCGGAGCCTCGCCGGAATCGTCCATCAAACACGCTGGCCTGCCTTGGGAACTAGGAGTAGCCGAAACCCAGCAGGTGTTGGTAGCAAACGACCTGCGCAGCCGTATCGTGGTTCAGACCGACGGCCAGCTGAAGACCGGCCGCGACGTGGCGATAGCCGCTCTGCTCGGAGCCGAAGAGTTCGGGATGGCAACCGCCGCGCTCATCGTGAACGGTTGTATCATGCTCCGCAAGTGCCACCTGAATACTTGCTCGGTAGGGATCGCCACGCAGGATCCGGAACTGCGCAAGCGGTTCGCCGGACAGCCGGGACACCTGGTTAACTACTTCTACTTTGTGGCCGAAGAGTTGCGGGAAATTATGGCGGAACTGGGCTTCCCCACCGTGGCTGAAATGGTCGGCCGTGTTGACAAGCTGGAAACCCGCAAGGCAGTGGACCACTGGAAAGCGTCGGGCATTGACCTGTCACGCCTGCTGACGCTCCCGCCCCGTGCCCAACGTGTACAGACGTACTGTTGCACCGACCAGGATCACGGCCTGGAGCGGGCGCTGGATCACCAACTTATCGCACAGGCGCAGCCGGCCATCGACTCCGGCACGCCGGTGCGGATCAATCTCCCCGTCAGCAACTCTAACCGCACCGTTGGCGCGATGCTCAGCGGTCGGGTCGCGCGCAAGTACGGAGAGGACGGTCTTCCTGACGGCGCCATCGACGTCAGGCTGGAGGGTTCAGGGGGACAGAGTTTTGGCGCGTTCCTGGCTCCCGGCGTCTCCATACGGTTGGCCGGGGACACCAACGACTACATGGGCAAAGGAATCGGCGGCGGTCGCATCGTTATCGTGCCGCCGGAAGGTTCCGGATTCACCCCGGAAGACAACATCATCATCGGCAACGTGGCATTGTATGGAGCCACCGGCGGGGACGTGTTCATTCGCGGCCGGGCCGGCGAGCGGTTCGCCGTCCGCAACAGCGGAGCCCGTGCCGTGGTGGAAGGCATCGGGGATCACGGCTGCGAGTACATGACCGGTGGGATTGTCGCGGTTATTGGCAGCACGGGTCGAAATTTCGGCGCCGGCATGAGCGGCGGCATCGCCTTCGTTTATGACCCGGATGGCGACTTCCACATCCGTTTTAACGGCGGCATGGCCGACTTGGAAAACCTGGCCGAACAGGAAGATATTGACGTTCTACGCAATCTCCTGGACGAACACTTGGAACGAACCGGTAGCGGACCGGCCCAACGCATCCTTGACGATTGGCCGGCCAGCATCGGCAAGTTCCGCAAGGTAATGCCCCGGGATTACCGCCGTGTGTTGCGAGAACGGGCGGAGCGGGCAGCAGCAGAACCAGCGGCGGTTCCCAATGGGTAAAGTAACCGGATTCATGGAGTTCGGCCGGACGCCGCCGGAACGCCGGCCGACGGCCGAGCGCATCGGCGATTGGCGGGAGTACTACCACCGTTGGACTGACCAACAGGCGGTGGAACAGGGCGGCCGCTGCATGGACTGCGCCGTACCCTTCTGCCACATGGGATGTCCGCTGGGCAACGTCATCCCCGACTTCAACCATCAGGTGTACCTGGGCAACTGGGAGCGGGCCTTGGAAGTCCTGCTGAGCACCAACAACTTCCCTGAGTTCACCGGCCGCATTTGTCCCGCTCCCTGCGAAGCATCCTGCGTGCTCAGCATCAACGCCGACCCGGTCACCATTGAATACATAGAGAAGGAGATCAGTGATCGGGGGTTCGATCAGGGCTGGATCAAACCAATGCCTCCCGAGACCCGCAGCGGCAAGACCGTGGCGGTGGTAGGAAGCGGGCCGGCAGGATTGGCCTCGGCACAGCAGTTGAACCGGGCCGGTCATACGGTGACAGTGCTGGAGCGGGCTGACTATATCGGCGGTTTGCTGATGCTGGGCATCCCCGATTTCAAGTTGGAAAAGTCGGTAGTGCAACGGCGCGTTGCGCTGATGGAGGCCGAAGGCATCGAGTTCCGCACCGGCGTAAATGTGGGCGCCAACTATCCGGCAGAGCGGTTGCTCCGCGAGTACGACGCCGTGTGCCTCACCGGTGGCTCAACCCAGGCCAGAAATCTGGACGTTCCGGGCCGGGAATTGGACGGCGTGCATTTCGCCATGGAGTACCTGCCCCAACAGAACCGCACGCTGGCCGGTGAGACCGTCGCCGACCAGATCACTGCCGAGGGTAAGCGCGTCGTTATCCTGGGAGGAGGCGACACCGGAGCGGACTGTTTAGGCACCGCGCACCGCCAGGGCGCGGAAATCGTCCACCAGTTTGAACTGCTGCCCGAGCCTCCGGAAGAGCGCCCGGACGACAACCCATGGCCGAGCTGGCCGATGGTCCTGCGTAGCTCCGGAGCGCACGAAGAGGGCGGGGTCCGCGACTACAACATCCTCACCAAGTCCCTGACCGGAGACAGCGGTCAAGTCAGCAAGCTGCACGCCGTGCGAGTGGATTGGACCCGGGGCGCGGGAGGGCGGTTTCAAATGTCCGAAGTCCCCGGCAGCGAATTCAGCGTGGACGCAGACCTGGTGCTGCTGGCCATGGGCTTCCTGCATCCCGAACACGGAGGGATGCTGGAACAATTGGGTGTGGAGCTGGACGGGCGCGGCAACGTTAAGGTGGACGATAACAAGATGACTTCGGTGCCGGGAATCTTTGCCGGAGGCGACATGGTGCGCGGCCAGTCGCTGGTGGTGTGGGCCATCGCCGAAGGCCGCGACGTGGCCCGCGGCGTTGACCAGTACCTGGTGTCGGGGGTGAGCCACTTGCCCCGGTCCATCGCCGTTGAGTAGCGGCCAATAGTCCACGGAGCGAAAAATAGCAGGGCGGGTTTCAAACCTGCCCTCGCGCATCATTGCTCCATCAGCTCCAGCACCCGGTTGACGAACTGGTGAACCGCCGGCCGGTCCACGGCTACTTCGTAATCTTCCATTTCGTCGTGGAAGAAGTTCTTGTGGAACTTCTCCGCGATGGCAAATCCGCCTACCAGAAAAGGGTCGCCATACTCTTCTGCCAGCCGCTGGCTAGCGTTTTTCATATTCCGGTGGGTGCGGTGTTTCCAGCCGCGCTGCATGGCGATGGCGGTCAGCGCCTCGTTGGCCGCGCCGTATAGTTTCTCCGACGCCTGCTGCCGCTCGCCGGCGGCAAACTCCCGGTCCGAATCGGACAGAAACTTGCGGGCGCATTGGGCGTATTCTCTTTCTGTCACCTAGCTATCATCCTTTCTAATCGGTCATCGGACCGGTTAGGGTCAGATCTCCTCAATGACTACGTTGCCTCCGGCGACGGCTTCCACGGTGAGTTTGGAGCCGGCGAGCAAGCCCATACCCAACAATGGATTACTGTCAGACTGGTGGACCAATCTCGGGAGCGTGTTGCCACGCCATGAAATGAATGCAAGGTATAAATGGGTCTCAGGCCGGCTGCCATCGGCCAGAATCACGCGACGGGTTCCCCGGTATTGCAAACCAAGCTCACGGATGATGCTCTGAGGCAGGGTCAACCAGCTCGTGAACGCCGTGTCAACGGTAACCTCTACCGTCCTGAAAATCCCGGTATTACTGTTGGCAACATCAATTGATATGCGTGGTTCCAAGAGCGGATGCCGGTCTGCCATTCCGGTCAGTTCCACTCGTCCGTTAATCATCGTTCCTTATTGGCCGGACCATGGGCATAGGGATTGGCGCTTTCATTTGGTAAGGCGCCGGGTAGCCCACTAACTCACCCCACGTCATAGCGTTGGGCCGTCGCTCAAACAGGCGCATCGTAGCGGTCAAGTCGTCATCGGCGATTTCATAGTCGCCGGTGTTTACGTCAATGACTACCATTTTGCCCCAGTGGCTGGCTTCCATTTCAGCGCGCATTTTCTCGTACATTGCCCGCCCAACAGCGCCTACGTACTTTTTTTTGACTGACACGGCGTTTCCTCCTCAGGCCAGCCGGGGCGTGCGCCCTGCCGGAAATTCCGGTTGCACCTTGTGATCGTATCAGGCCGGACCCGGGGCAGCGTGGGATACGGCGTTGCGGCCGATGTGGTTCAGATATTCCTGGATGTTGAGCACCTGGATAGTGTTGGTGGTACCGGTTACGCCGGTCATAAAACCGTGGACCAGGGTTACGACATCGCGCTCTGAGACCATGCCGGTGGCCATGGCGGCGTCAACCAGCATTGTAACCAGTTTGGCGACATCGGGTTCAGCGGGTATGACCCCCTTGGGGGTGAGGCCCCAGGCCATGCAGACGCGGCGCTGTACCGCTGAGTCATGGGAAAAAACGATGATGTCGTTTTCGGGGCGGAACCGGGACATTTCGTAGGCGGCGCGTCCCGTGCTGGTGATGACGATGGGCTTGGCGTTGAGCGATTTCGTGAGCTGGGTCGCGCCCCAAGTGACGGATTGGGTTTGATCCCGCTGGGGGAATTCGGTGTAATAGTGGTACATCGTTTCCGCCTGGACGATGGCTGCATCGGCTATGCGCACCGCATCTACCGGGTAAGCGCCGATGGCAATCTCATCCGACAGCAGGATGGAGTCGCAGCCGTCCAGCACAGCGTTGGCGATGTCGGACACCTCAGCTCGGGTGGGGGTCGGTGAGTTGACCATCGACCGAAGCATTTGGGTGGCTACCGATGAGATCTTGCCAGCGCGATTGGCCCGAGTGACCATATCCTTCTGGATCACGGGTACCTCTTCCATGGGCATCTCGACGCCGAGGTCCCCGCGGGCCACCATGATGCCGTCCACTTCCTGGAGTATGTCGTCCAGGTTGGTGATGCACTCCCGGCGCTCCAGTTTGGCCATGACCGGGGCGCGGCTGTCCAACTGGTTAAGGTAAGCGCGCGCGTAGCGGACGTCCTCGCCGGTGCGGACGAAA
Organism: Dehalococcoidia bacterium; assembly: GCA_965197635.1. Lineage (GTDB taxonomy): Bacteria > Chloroflexota > Dehalococcoidia > Lucifugimonadales > UBA3495 > Bin87. Next base: position 1,025,768 of record OZ240218.1, on the reverse strand, counting down.
GACAGGGCCACCCAGTCAACTTCCTGCTCGACGCCGAACTGCAACGCCACCTTGTCGCTTTCGGTAATTACCGGCATATCGATGGGCACGTCGGGCAGGTTGACACCCTTGAAGGACGAGAGGTTGCCGCCGTTGCGGACGTGGGTTTTGACTTCCAGGTCGGGGGTGACTTCCAGGACTTCCAGGCACACGGTGCCGTCGGAAATGTAAACCAGGTTCCCGGGGCGCAGGTTGCGCAGGATGTCCGGTTCCGGGAAAGGAAGCAAAGTTGGCGACGCGGAGTGGCCCTCATTGACGATGGAAACCTCGTCGCCGAAGCTCAATTGTGACGGTTCGTCCATTCGGCCCAATCGGAATTTGTTGCCGCCCAGGTCCTGGAGCACCGCCACGGGGCGGTTGTGCCGCTCGGAGGCGGCGCGCACGTTGGCGATGACCTCGGCGTGTTCTTCCAGCGTGCCGTGGGAGAAGTTGAGGCGGGCTACGTCCATGCCAGCGGCGACCAGCCGGTCCAGGGTTTCCGGGGAGCGCGACGCAGGGCCGATGGTGGCGATAATTTTAGTCTTGCGCATAATCTTTACCCCTGCTGCTTGTGCTATTCAGTCTGCTGTTTTCGTCCATTATAACCCGCGCGGTCGTCGTGCCGTTATCGGGCAGAGACCCAGATACGCGGATATGTCATAACCGCGCCGGGGCGATCTTTTTTCGCCCCGGCGCGGCAGATTGGTCCAGCGGAGTTAAGGATCAGCTGCGCTGGCGGCTTTCCTCATAAACCTGGGTGGCCCGTTCCAGGCCGGCGCGGCGGTTGACCTGGAGGGTGTCCCGCATATCGGAGGCCCATTGCTGGGAGGTCTGGATGCCCGTAAGAGTGCCCTGGAACTGGGGCATGACGTAGCGGGCCATCAGCTCGTAGGAGCGATGGAGCTTGTCGCGGGGCGCCCAGTCCTCGACGCGCACGAGCATTCCGCCGAACCCGCCGGACATCTCCTGCAACTCGTGGATACGCTGGATACAGTCGTCGGGGGTGCCGACGATCCATTGCTTGTTGTCGGTCATGAAGTCCACGATCTGATCGCGGGGGACGTCGGGAACCTCGTGGCCGAGGGTGTTGCCAAAGTACTCGGTGACGACGCGGGCGGAACCCTCTCGGATGTCCTCCTGGGCCTGTTTCTTGGATTCGGCCAGGTGGACGCCGACGGAGAGGCGCCATTCCTCGCGCTTGACGGTCTGGCCATGTTCGGCGGCGGTTTCCTCTGCGATGGCCCACTGGTCTTTGAGGCTGGTGGAACGGACCATGTCGCGCGGCACGCTGAGGGAGATGACGCCAGCGCCGTGCTTGCCCGCCGTAGTTACGCCGGCGGGGGATTGTACCGACGCCACCACCAGGGGAAAGGGTTGCTGGTAGGGCCGCAGCTGGAGGTGTGCGTCGTGCAGCTCAAACCAGTCCGAGATATAGGTGTATGGTTCGGCGCTGTCCATGAGGCGCTTGATAGCGCCCAGGGATTCGTCCATCATTTCGCGCTGGCGGGCCGGGTCGATGCCGAACATATAGGCGTCGGAGGCCAGGGCGCCGGGGCCTACGCCCAGCATCACGCGCCCGCGGGTCAAGTGGTCCAGCAGCACCATGCGGTTGGCGACCATGTACGGATGGTGGTAGGGCAGGCTGACTACGCCGGTGCCGAGGCGGAGGTTGCGGGTGCGCTCGGCGGCGGTGGCCATGAACACCTCCGGGGAGGCGATGGTCTCCCAGCCGGCGCTGTGGTGTTCGCCGATCCACGCTTCATCAAAACCCAGTTGATCCAACCACTGCAACAGCTCAAGGTCGCGCTCCAGGGCCAGGGTCGGGTTCTCGCCGACGCGGTGGAACGGGGCCATGAACACGCCAAACTTCATACGTGCCGGAGCGCTCATCTAATGCCTCCTGAACATGCGACGGCCTCGTGCCGCAGCACGTAGTTACCGCCGAATTCGCTAGATTGATAGGCCATTCTAACACGGGGGCAGGTTGGCGCAACCGTGCTAAAATTCGAGGCTATGACGACAACCAACTTTGCCGACCGAGCGATTTGGACGGGGGACAACCTGGATATTTTGCGGGGTTGCACTTCGCGCGGTTAAGTATGATTTAGTTGGACGCTTTCCGATCCCGATATGCTTCGTTGGGCAACAGCCGTTTCGCGGACGTCTTCGCAACAGGGTATAATCACGCCGTATGATGGAGTTCTGGTCGGCCACTTGGGGCGACGTAGCCACCGTAGTAGGATTCTTCGTCTCGTTGGGCGGCCTCGGTTGGGCTATCAAGGAAGCTCGTGGCGCAAGGTCTGCTTCACAAGCTGCCGAAGCAGCGGCGAGTGAGACTCGAGACCAAATTGCGCGCCATCTGCAGACGGTAGATTTGCACCGCGCCATCGGGCTGATTGAACGTATCAAGACCCTGCCATGACCATGACCGCTGGGCGGCGGCCCGAGAGCATTACCAAGCGTTGCGAGCGATGCTCTCGGACGTAATAGCCCGTTGTCCGGAAAACCGGACCGAAGTTCGCGACAAACTGGCAACCGCGAGAACGATCATTAGGGATACAGAAAACTTCGTTCGAGAGCGGATTGGTAAATCTATTGAGGACCGAGATCGCTCGCGATTGAACCAGAGCCTGAACGATATTCAGAGCGATTTGGAGGAATTGGCCAGCGTGATGGGTTTCGGCGATTCGCAAGGAGACACCCAATGATTGATTTAAGTACGATATTGGAAGGCTTGATCCAGCGGACGGCCGAAGGCAGGTTGCAGTGGAGTCGTACCGTGCTGGACGACAGATTCGTGACCTCCGTCGAGGCAATTTCAGTGGCGATCGACGAGCGACAATTAGGCGGCTATCGGCTCGAAACCTTCGATGAAACTGGCGTTGCTGTTGAGATTCTTGTCTCCAACCACGCGACTGTTGCGCAACAAGACCTAATGGAACGTCTGTATGCGCAGGCGCGTCGTTCAGCCCTCGATGTTCAAATCACTTTGGATAAGCTAGCCCGAGCACTCAACTTGTAGCCATTGTTTTGGGAAGCTCTAATCTCTAGCGCCGCACCGACATTGACTCACCGACCCCGATCGCCAGAACAAACACGGACTGTTCGGCCAGCAGGAAGGCGGTCACAACGGGTGCCGGTCAGCCTTTGAGTTCCGAAACCTTGAGGTTGAAAACACAATCCCGCGCTCCAGTGGCGGCAACGGCCACATGGAAAACCTGCAACTGCTCTGTCCCTACTGCAACCGCGGATCACACCGCAGTTGCGTTCCTACCACCGCGCTCCGCCGTTCCACGATGACCGTATCGCGCCAGACACCGTTGAGCATGGCGACCCGTTTGCGGCGGCCCAGGACGCGGAATCCGCAGGCGAGGTGGATGGAGATGCTGGCCTGGTTTTCGGGAAAGATGCTGCTCGGCAGGGTCCAGAAGCCGGCGATTTCTGACTGCCGGACGAACTCGGCCAACAGAGCTTTGCCGATGCCTTGCCCGCGATGCGCTTCGTCCACGTAGATGCTGTGCTCGGCGACGCCGGCGTAGCAGGCGCGGGCGGATACCGGAGACAGGGCGGCCCAGGCCACAACTAGACCATCGAGACGGGCGACCAACCGGCATTGGGCGAGATGGGTGCGGTTCCAGGTGTCCCAATCGGGCGTTACGGTCTCGAATGTGGCGTTGCCGGTGGCGATGCCCGCGGCGTAGATGCGGCGTACCGACGGCCAATCGGCCGCCGTCATTGGGACCATGGCGATGTGCGTGATGTTGGACATGGGTTTTAGGATACTACGGATGGCTGCCGGGGCCGACACTAGCCCGTATGCGGCAAAAGTGGTATCGTTGGCGCATCTACTCCCGTGGGGAGCGATTATTCAAGCCGGCCACGTTTGCTGGCCGAGGGAGGAGTCTGATGCCTCAGATTAAACACATCGCAATTGCGACCAACGACGCCGAGAAGACCGCGAAGTTTTATGCGGAAGTCTTCGGTTTGCGCGAAGTCGCCAAGCTGGAGAGTGCCAACGCCAACGGTTATATGCTGAGCGACGGCAACGTCAACATGGCCATCCTGGACTTCCAGAACGATACCGTGGCCGGCGAGCGCGGCAAGGACTGGGAAGGGATCCACCACATCGGGTTTGAAGTGGAAGACCTCGAAGAGATCGAAAAGCGTCTGCTCGAAAACAACTCCAAGCCCATGGACGAAGTCAACCACGCCCTCCACGCCGCCATGGGCGGCCCCCGCACCCAGAACGTGGAGACCAAGTACGAAGGTCCCAACGGCGAGATGATTGACGTGTCCGGCACTGGTTGGGTGGGCACCCGCGGCCTGGACTAAACGGGAAGTCCCAGCCCGCTGGGCAAAAGCAAATACTACTAAACGGAGCGATGCTCCTGGGCGATGCACGGGAGCATCGCCCAGGAGCATCGTGAACAATACACCGCAAACATTGACCTGTTATATAAAGCGGACTCTTTCCAACCCCGAAACGTGGGAAGGGTTCTGCGTAGAGTTGGATGTGCCGGCCGTGGGAGACACGTACGAGGAAGTGGTAGCGACGATGCACCGGGCAGTGGATAACTACCTGAAATTCGTCCACGAGCACCAGCCGGACGACGAGCAACTCCTCCTGTTCCGACCGATGCCCGGCGGACAGGTGTGGAAGCTGAAGTTTGAGGAGCGTTTTCTACAACGACTACCTTTCTCAAAACGCCGAATAAGAAAGACCTTCATCAACGCGGAACAAGGAATACCAACCCAACTGGATCCCCATCACACCGAGCTTTGCTTCAACTGCCGCAAATATCGCAACGTGGGCCAGTTTGAAGTCTTCCACGAACCCAACTCCGCATACGTGTGGTACGACAAGACCTGCAACGTGTGCAAGGAAGCGGGAGTGGCGTAAGGCGGGTAGCGGTCCAATCGCTATGGCAAGTGCGCTTGCCGGTAATGACCAGGGGGTTGCTCGGCATACTGAGCAACCCCCTTCTTTTGCGGAATCAACACGCAGCGGAAAGACGACGATTTGAACCCGATTGCAGCGTCAGGCCGGGCAGAACACCAGGCCCGGCTCATCCTGATCGATTTCCGGCAGGTCGAGCACCAAGGCCATACCGGTCCGGATGTTCTGGGGGTTGGCGGCGTCCACTCCGGCGATGCGGGCAGAGATGCGAGGGCCTTCCTCCAGCGTGACGATGCCGGTGCAATAGGGGTTGTTGCGTCCGTAGCCCTTGGCTTCCAGCGAGGCCGGGGCTACGGATATGCAGGTGAAGGTGCTCAGGGTGGCGCGGCCGCTGAGTTCGTGCCACTCCATGTCTTTGCTGTGGCTCACCGGGTCCATGGGGCGGGCTTCGGCGTAGATATTGCCGTTTTCACGACAACGAACGCCCATGAAACGCCCCTCCTTCAGGAAGGCGTAGAACGAGGCGGCGTTGAAGGGACGTGATTCAGCTTCGGTGGTCATCGGGAGCCTCCCTAGCCGCGCTGGAGCACGTTGACGACACAGGTGCCGCCGGTGCCGCCGACGTTGTGCGTGAGGCCGAATTCCAGGTTGGAGTTTTCCAGTTGGCGCTGGCCGGCCTCGCCGCGAAGCTGCTTGTACACCTCAATGACCTGCGCGACGCCGCTGGCACCTACCGGATGTCCCTTGGCCTTCAGGCCGCCGCTGGTGTTGATGGGTCGGTCACCGTTGCGGGCAGTGCGGCCCTCGTCCACGGCGTGGGGACCCTCGCCGGGGGCGAAGAAGCCGAGGTCCTCGCTGGCGACGATTTCGGCGATGGTGAAGCAGTCATGCACCTCAGCTACGTCAACTTGTTCGGGGCCGATGCCGGCCATTTCGTATGCCTGCGCCGAAGCGATTTTGGCTGCGGACAGGGAGGTCAACTCATCGGCGTCGTGGAGGGGACGGCCGGTGGCCTGGCCAATGCCGGCGATGTGGATCGGCTTGTCAGTGAACTGGCCGGCGATGTCGCTGGCAACCAACAGCACACAGGAGGCTCCGTCGGTGATTGGGGCGCAGTCGTAGAGGCGCAGGGGCCAGGCGATCCAGGGATTGGCGCGGGCATCGTTGAGGAAGTCCAGCTCGTCTTCCCACTCGGGAACGGGTTCGCCGCGCTGCTCGGCCCTGGCCTGGCGTCGCTCCATCATGTCGCGGACGGTGACCTGGAACTGTGCCTTGGGGTTGAGCTTGCCGTTCTCGTGGTTCTTGACGCCGACCTTGAGCAGGTGATTGAGGTTGGTTTCGTAGCGGTCCATGTGGGCCTTGGCGATGGCCCCGAAGATGCCGGGGAAGGTGAGGCCGGCGGGAACTTCGTAGAGGCCGTCGGCGGCGGAAGCCAGCACGTCGGTCACGCCTTCAGTGGGGAGGGACGTCATCTTCTCGACGCCGCCCACCAGCACTACGTCGTACATGCCGCTGGCGATGGCCATGACACCCTCGCGGAGGGCGCTGCCGCTGCTAGCGCACGCATTCTCGATGCGGGTCATCGGCGTGGGCGTCATTCCCAGCCAATCGGCCATGATCGGCGCGGTGTGGCCCTGGTGCTCGAAGAGGTCGGCGGAATAATTGCCGAGGTAGCCGGACTCAATGTCCTGGGGGGATATGCCGGTATCGGTGTTGTCCTGCATATCCTGGAACGCCTCAACGAACAGGTCGCGGCTGGTCTTGTCGGGATATGCGCCGAATTGGGAGAGGCCGGCGCCGACAATGGACACCGAGCGAGCCAAGCGACGGGAACGGGTGGTAGTCATCTGGTGTAACTCCTCAACTGCGATTGCGGTGCATCATCCTACACCAAAAATGCCCAAAATCACCAGCATGGCGGCCAGCCAGGCAGGGCTTGTGCGAAGTCGAAAAAGTTGAACCTACCCGCTCGTCCTGAGCTTGTAGAAGGACCGCATCTATGGTTCGACAAGCTCACCATTAGCGGATGTCAACCGACTTTGCACAGGCCCTGCCAGCCAGGGCAGGTAGGCGTTCATTATCGCCGTCCGCCAATTTTCGCTATTGGCAGACCGACGCAATTAGGACGTAGGGCGTAATCGCGGCTGCCGATGCGATGACGGCCAGCCAGAATGTGGCTGCCGTTTCCAGTACGCTCACTTGCCGACCCATGAGCAGTGGAAGAAGAGGGTACGCAGTAGGGAGCCGCCCCAGCCGTCCATAAGTTCGGAGTTGTTGGTATCGATTGCCGCGCAGAAGGATACTGGCGCAAAAATCGCCAACGGAATCACGATGAGAGAGAGGACGACAGCCGGAACCCAAAAAATCCCCAGGGGAGCCATTTCTTTCAGCTTTTCCATGACACCGCCCCTTGTCGCAAAGCCGATGCGTTGGAGGCATTATACCATCAACCCGCCGACCGCCTTGGGTCTGCGAACGTTGGCGTTGCCGATTGCACATCCCTCGATAAAGCAAATACTTTGCGGCGGTGGGGCAACAAAGTAACGATCGGCAGCTACACAGTCCCGAAACCGACGAACGCGCCTTTTGCCCGCAAAAACGTGTGGCCGCATGGCGTTGGACTAGAGCGGAGGCATCAGCGTCACTCCCAGCGCGCCCTCGCACCACGCCGCCGCCGATAGCAACCGCGCTTCCGCAAAGGGCGACGCCACTAGCTGTATCCCCAGCGGCAGACCGGAGTCCGCCAGACCCGACGGCAGCGCAATCGCCGGCAATCCGCATGATGTCCACGGCCCCTGGAATGCGGGGTCGCCGGTGTTGGTGCGGTCGGCCTGGGAGGGTGCGGGCGTAGCCGGTGTCAGCAGCACGTCGCAACGCTGGGACAGTTGCTCCATGTCGTCGATGAACTCCCGTCGCCTCTCCAAGGCGCGAGCGTAAACGATCCCTTCCACTTCAAGACCATCAGCCAGCATGGCGCGCAGCTTGGGCTGATAGTCTTCCGCCTGCTGGCGGTACATCGGCTCGTGGAACGCTGCCGCCTCAACTGACATGATCAGGCGTTGGTCATCGTAAGCCGCCTCGATGCTGTCCGGCATCGGCAGCTCTTCGATTTCCGCGCCGGCTTGGGCCAGGCGCTCCGCGACTGCATCCAGATGCCGACGTGTCTCGGCGTCCGCCTTTTCGTAGAAATAGCGACGGAGCAGGCCGATGCGCGGCGGCGACGGGTCGGAGATCGCCGACTGATAGTCTCCCACCGGTTGGCGGGAGGACACTGGATCCTCATTGTCGGGGCCCGCCATCACCTGCAGCAACAGGGCGGCGTCCTCGACTGAGCGCACCAACCAGCCCACGGTGTCCAGGTTCCAGCTGACCGGGACCACGCCGTAACGGCTGACCCGCCCGAAGGTGGGTTTAAAACCGACCACGCCGTTGTAGGCAGCCGGGCGGAGAACCGAGCCGACCGTTTGTGAGCCGAGCGCCGCTGGACACATCCGCGATGCCACTGCGACCGCGGAGCCGCTGCTGCTTCCGCCCGGGGTATGTGCGGCGTTCCAAGGGTTGAAGGTCGGCGAAGGATCGAGGCAGGCGAACTCGGTGGTCACGGCCTTGCCCAACATCACGGCGCCGGCCCGCTTGAGCAGCGTAACGGACGTGGCGTCGTACTCGGGGACAAAGTCTTTATAGACCTCGCTGCCGGCGCGAGTAGGGATACCGGCGGTGTAGTAGATGTCCTTCAGGCCGATGGGCACGCCATGCAGCGGACCCAGGGGTCGGCCCTCCGTAACCGCCGCGTCGGCAGCGCGAGCGTCGGCAACGACGGTATCGCGGTCAACGTAGACCCAGGCGAGCAGCCGGTCGTTCAGCGCTTCGATGCGGTTCAGGCAGGCTTCAGCCAGCTCTACAGCGGTGAATTGTCCGCCGGCAATGGCGCGGGCGGCTTCGGCGGCGGTAAGTTCGTTGGGATTGGGCATAACGCTGAACCTCCCCTAATCCAGTAGGGCCAACATGAGGGCGACGAAACGATTCACCAGGGGACGGTCGTATTCTATGTCCTCCGGCTCCATGGTGCCGTTGTAAAAGTTGGAGTGGAAATGGCGAGCAGCCAGTATTCCCGTGCGGAGCCGCTCATCGTCCACTTCATCAGCTATCCGTCGGGCCGAATTAATCAGCGTTCGGTGGGTTCCGTACTCCAAACCGCGCTGCTGCGCGACCGCCATGATCGCGTGGGCCGCGGCGCCCCAGAGCTTCTCCGATGCTTGCAGCGTGTCGCCGGCGTCAAACTCCCGGTCGGAGTCGGCCAAGAACCCAGTCGCGGTTTGAGCATGGTCGGTGGTCAGCATCGGAGCAGCCTCGGATGTAATGTGGACTGATTATACGCCCGGAGGCCGGCGGTCACCCCAGTTGGTGGCTTGTTCGTAGGCGTAGGCGGCGCAGTCAGGCACTTCTCAACGATGGCGCGTGCGGCTTCCGCTGCGGTCAATTCGTTAGGATTGGGCATAACGCTGAACCTCCCCTAATTCAGTAGGGCCAGCATGAGGGCGACGAAACGATGTACTAAAGGACGGTCGTATTCTATGTCCTCCGGTTCCATCGTGCCGTTGTGCAAATTCGAGTGGAAATGCTGGGCAGCCAGTATCCCGATGCGCAACTGGTTATCGTCCGTTTCCTCGGCAATCGCTCTGGCCGAATTAATCAGCGTTCGGTGGGTCCCGTACTCCAGCCCACGCCGTTGGGCGACCGCCATGATTGCGTGGGCGGCGGCGCCCCAGAGCTTCTCGGAAGCTTGGAGTGTGTCGCCGGCATCAAACTCCCGGTCGGAGTCGATCAAGAATCCGGTCGCGGTTTGGGCATGGTCAGTAGTCAGCATCGGTACATCCTGGTGAGTGGTATGGATTGATCATACGCCCGGCGGCCTCCGCTCGCCCCAATCCGTCGCCTGTTCGTAGGCGTAGGCGGCGCGGAACAGGGTGGTTTCGTCGAAGGCTTTGCCGGCGATTTGCAGGCCGATGGGCAGGCCGGAAGCGGTGTACCCGCAGTTGATGGACAGCGCCGGCAGGTTGGCGAGGTTGAACGGCGCGGTGAATCCGCGTCGGCCTTTGAATCCGGCGATGACGTCGGCCTTGGTACCCAGGCCGGTTGTTTCGGGTATCAGGGTGGCAGGGACAGATGAGGCCGGCATCACGAGAACGTCCACGTCGTCCAGCACGGCCAGGATTTGGCGGCGGAGTGCGTCCCGCAGGCGCATTGACTTCTGGTAAACCTTGGCGGGAAGGACGCTGCCCATGAGGAGCCGCACCTGGTTGTTGTGATCCAATTCGCGCAACCGCTCGGTGGAGATGATGTCCCAGTTCAGCATCGCGGCGTCGCTGCTGATGATGCCGTAGGAGATTTCGGAGGAGTTGACGATGAGGGGTATGGATACCTCGCGAACATCCGCGCCCAAGCCGGCCAAAACCGCGGTCGCCGCAATCACGGCGTCGCGCACCTCAGGATCGTTGGCGTCGGTATGCACGCGCTCGGTGATGATGCCGACCCTCAGCCCGTTGATGTCACCGTCCAGGGCGGCGGCATAGTCGGGAACCGTCACGTCCCAAGTCTGTGCATCCTTGGGATCGTGACCAGCGATGGCGGCCAGAGTGTTAGCACAGTCAGTAACGGTGCGGGAAATCGGCCCCGCCGTGTCCATGGACCAACTGGCGCCGAAGACCCCGTGGCGGCTCACCAGGCCGAAGGTTGGACGGATGCCCACGAGTCCGCAGAATGCCGCCGGCCCGCGAATGCTGCCGCCGGTGTCTTCTCCCAGCGAAGTGGCGCACAGGAAGGCCGCGGTGGCGGCGCCGGATCCGCTGCTGGACGTGCCGGGGTTGCGGTTGGTGTCCCAAGGGTTGCGCGGCCGGCCGTAGGGATGGCGGAAGGCGTCGCCGCTGGCGTACTCGCTCATGTTGAGCTTGCCGAGGAGCACCGTGCCGGCGTCGCGAAGGCGAGTCATAATCGTCGCGTCCTCGTCGGGGACGTTCTCGGCCAGGATGGTGGAGCCGTTGGTGGTGACGATTCCGGCCGTGTTGAACTGGTCCTTGACGGCGACCGGGACGCCGTGGAGGGGGCCGCGCCGGTTCCCGGCGGCGATTTCCGCGTCGGCGCGCCGGGCATCCTCGCGGGCACGGTCGGCAGTTACGGTGATGTAAGACGCATAGTTGCCGTCGAGCTGGGCGATGCGTTCGAGGTAGGCGTCCGTGGCCTCGACGGACGACAGGTCCCCGGCCGCGATGCGCTTGCCGAGTTCGGTGGCCGACAGGTAGCAAAGGTTGGCGTCTGCCATGATCACACCTCCGTGCGGCGCGCGGTGGCCGAAACTATGATGGGCAACGGCTCGATGTTGGCCACGTCAGGCTCAGTGATGGCGTCCAGGGCCTCCAGCAGTCCGTTCAGGGACTCGCGCACTTCGGGCAGCAAATCATCGGGGATGTTGATGCCCGAGGCATTGGCTAAAGCCCGAACCTCGGCGTCGGTCAAGTCTGCCACGATCTCACCTCCTGGGACACGTTTGGATAGTCTTTCAGGCAACACACAGGATTGCGCGTTGAGGCGGTGTTGGGGTGCCGCGATTGTAGCCGTCGGCCAAAGCCGATTCAACCCGAACTCCGGCAGCGCCGTATTGCGGCTGCATCCGGCCCTGGTGGAGGCTCTGTTAGAATACGGACACTTTCCCCTGCGCCAACGAGCGAACATGAGGAGATGACAATAATGGCGAACGTAGGTTTTATCGGGTTGGGGACCATGGGGGCCAGCATGGCGTACAACTGCCTGAGCGGCGGCAACGACATGGTGGTGCATGACATACGGCGCGAGGCGGCAACGCAGCATCTTGAGGCGGGGGCGCGGTGGGCGGACACACCGCGAGAGGTCGCAGAATCGAGCGACATCGTGTTCACGTCGCTGCCCGGCCCGGTGGAAGTGGAAGCCGTGTCGCTGGGCGAGGACGGCATCATGTCGGGCATGTCGGCCGGCAAGACCTACTTTGACCTGAGCACCAGTTCACCGACACTGATCCGGCAGATTCACGACCGGGTTGCTCCCCAGGGCATCAACGTGCTGGACGCCCCCGTCAGCGGAGGGCCGGCCGGCGCGGCCAGCGGACGCCTCGCCATCTGGGTGGGCGGCGACAAGGCTGTCTTCGACCGGCACAAGGCGGTGCTGGATTCCATCGGCGACGCGGCCTACTACGTTGGCCCCATCGGCAGTGGGTCGGTAGCCAAGCTGGTGCATAACTGCGCCGGCTATATCGTGCAGACGGCTCTGGCCGAGGTGTTCACCATGGGCATCAAGGCTGGCGTGGATCCGCTGGCCCTGTGGCTGGCAGTACGGAAGGGCGCCGGCGGACGCCGGGGCATGTTCGAAGGCTTGGCCCAGCACTTCCTGATCGACGACTACGATCCGCCGGACTTTGCCCTGCGCCTGGCCCGCAAGGACGTTGACCTGGCCGTGGCCGTGGGCCGCGAGTTCGACGTGCCCATGAAGCTGGCGAACACCACATTGGCGGAAATGACCGAGGCCATGAACCGGGGCTGGGCCGGTCGGGATTCCAGGGTGGCGATGCTGCTGCAGGAAGAGCGGGCCGGCGTGGAGGTGGCAATTGACCCGGACGTGTTGCGGCGCGCGGTGGAGGAGCAGGGCGGGTAGAGATCGTTGGGTATAATAGAGGTGCGAGGAACGTCCTTGGAGCAACCTCATGATTATTACCCGCTTGAAACTCGAAAACTGGCGTAATTTTACCGACGTCGACATCCCACTGAGCGACCGAGCTTTCATTATCGGACCTAACGCGTCGGGCAAGTCAAACTTGCTCGACGCCATTCGTTTCTTGAGAGATGTCGCAAAGCGAGAGGGCGGTGGCTTACAAGCCGCCGTGTTGAGGCGTGGTGGGGTGCGTCAGATACGTAGCCTATCGTCCCACTCCAATTCTGGGACAGCTATTGAGGTGTATTTGAGCCGCGAAGCAGAGGAGCCAGACCAGTGGGTTTACCGACTGGCCTTTACCGTAGAACGCTCTGGCAATCATCGGATTCTCATCCAAGAGGAGGTTGTAACGTACAACGGGGAAATCCTGTTGCATCGCCCGGATGCTGACGACAAAAACGATACGGAACGGCTCACCGCTACGGCTCTTGAGCAAATCAACGTTAACCGCCGCTTCCGTGAGATCGCCGACTTTTTCAACGAGGTCATTTACCTGCATCTAGTACCGCAATTGGTGCGACATGGGGCAGAAATCGGCGGCAATCGAGTGGAGAATGATCCTTTCGGTCAGGGTTTTTTGGAGCGGATCGCCAGCACACCCTCACAAACTCGAAAAAGCCGTTTGTCCAAAATTGCGATTGCGCTCTCGCACATCGTGCCTCAGCTTGAAGAGATTGCTTTTGAACGTGATGAAGTTAACGGGCGGCCACATCTCAAAGCCCGTTTCCAAAACTGGCGCCAACATGGTGTCTGGCAGCGTGAAGACCAATTTTCTGATGGCACCCTGCGGCTGATTGGCCTTTTCTGGTCGCTGTTGGAACGAGGAGGGCTACTGCTTTTAGAAGAACCGGAAATATCCCTCAACCGAGATATCATTCTGCGACTGGCCGGCCTGATTTACAGTTTGAGCGGCTCAAGCCGGCGGCGGCGAGACGGCGAGCGCCACAGTGAACGACGTCAGGTGATCTTAACCACTCACAGCTCCGATTTGCTCTGCGACCGGGGCATTGACGGTTGGGAAGTTTTCTACATCACGCCGAGCGAAGATGGAGCGACCGTACACGCAATGGCCGAAGACCCCGAAATGCGACAAGTGCTACAAGCAGGGGTTATGCCAGGCGAAATTGCTCCGTTCCGCAGTCGTGGCTATCAGCTTCCTCTGAGTTTGGGGCTCACCGTCTGATTCCATGTTGATTACCGTGGGCGTTGAGGATTTGCTGTCCGAATCCGTGGCTAAGCGGTTGCTCGCCGAGTATGCTCCTGGGTTTCGGGACATACGAACGGAAGGATTGCGGGGCTACGGCCAGCTCAAATCAAGGTTATCCAGTTTCAACATGATTGCCCGCTATCGGGAACCGGTATTGCTTATTACCGATTTGGATAATCCCCAATCCTGCCCTGTCGCCATAATCCGTGAATGGAGCCGAAACTTAGCAATTGAGTCTCATTTGTTGTTCAGGGTGGCAGTGGTGGAAATCGAAACTTGGCTAATCGCTGACCGTTTGCGACTCGCTCAGTGGTTAGAGGTTTCGGATAGCCTGATATCGCGCTACCCAGAAAGCATCCACCAGCCGAAGGAATCTCTCGTTGCGTTGGCCCGGCGGAGTCCTAACCGGAGACTCCGTGAATCTATTGCTCCGTCTCCAGGTAGCACTCGTAGTGTGGGTCCGGGCTACAATGATTGTCTAGGCGAATTTGTGATGAGTTATTGGAACCCTCGGGAAGCTCGCCTTGGTTCTCCCAGCCTTGACCGCACTATCATTCGCATCGCTGAATTGGAGGCAAGAATTTCTCCCTAATACTACAGTCGCGCTTGCCTTTGGTAGGATAGGCCCATGATTACTGGTGAGAGTGGAGGGTTGGAAATGGGTCAGACATTACTGGAGCGAGAGGCCGTGCTGGAGGAAACGCTGGACTGGGAGGCTGGGCTCCAGGCGCTGCACGGGCGTATCGCGTCGCGTTTCAGCCGCAGTGAGTCTCGGCAGCGGGCGCTGGCGTACCTGCAAGGATTGCTGGGGTCGGTGGAGCGCAAGAACGGGTGGCAGTTGGCCGAATATGCTGGCGACGCCGCGCCCGACGGTGTGCAGCGTCTGCTGGCGGTGTACCACTGGGACGCGGACCAAGTACGGGACGACCTGCAAGGGTACGTGGTGGAGCATCTGGGCGACCCCGGCGGGGTGCTGGTGGTGGATGAGACGGGGTTTCTGAAGCAAGGCCAGAAGTCGGTGGGGGTGAAGCGTCAGTACAGCGGCACGGCGGGGAAGGTGGAGAACTGTCAGATCGGGGTGTTCCTGGCCTATGGCAGCCGACGGGGCGCGGCCTTTCTGGATCGGGAGCTGTATCTGCCCCAGGAGTGGGCGGAGGATGTGGAGCGGCGGCGGGAAGCCGGTGTCCCGGAAGGGGTGGTCTTTCATACCAAAGCACAACTGGCTCAGGAGATGATCGCCCGCGCGGTGGCGGTTGGGGTGCCCTTTGCCTGGGTAACTGGGGATACGGTGTACGGCAATGCGATTGGTCAAAGATCGTGTCAACTGCGACGGTGGCTGGAGGAACAGAGCCTGTCCTACGTGCTGGCGGTGAAGAACAACGAGCCGCTGTGGGCGGATACGGAGGATGGCTCGGCACAGGTGGCAGCCCGTGAACTGGCCCAGCAGATACCCGATGACCGGTGGCAACGTCTGAGCGCTGGGGAGGGCAGCAAGGGGCCGCGCCTCTACGATTGGGGTTGGTTGCCGATAGGACCCTGGTCAGCACTGGATCAGGGGCATTGGCTGCTGGTGCGTGCTTGGTCAAGGGTTCGGGCATTGCCGATCCTGAGGAGCTGGCCTACTACGCCTGTTTTAGTACGGGAGAGGTATCGCTGGCGGAACTGGTGCGCGTGGCTGGCACCCGGTGGATCATCGAAGACGCCTTCAAGGAGGCCAAACAGGAGGTGGGGCTGGATGAGTATGAGGTACGCCTGTGGGTCGGCTGGCACCGGCACATCACCCGGGCGCTGCTGGCCCATGCCTTTCTGGCGGTAATCCGGTCCTATGCCGCCGGTGGCGACGGTAAAAGGGGGATAGGTTCCCGGGAGAACTCATCCCACTGACCGTACCCGAGGTCAGACGACTGCTATGCCGGCTCCTGTGGCTGCCCCGTGGCAGTCCTGCCCTGACCATCCACTGGTCGGGATGGAGACGGCGGCACCAGGCCCGGGCCATGCAGTGTCATTACCGGAGACGCCTTCAGAAACCTTCATCACAAGCGCGACTGTAGTACTACGCTGTAATGGTAGAGGGGATATGATGACTACACGCCAGAGGAGCGCGAAACCGGTGGGAAAGACCGCAAGGGAGCGGCCGCGTCTGCCAGCGGAGCTGTCCCAGTTGAACCTGAACGCTGGAGGCATTGACGTGGGCGCCACCAGCCATTTCGTGGCGGTGCCTGCGGACCGCGCCGAGCCGCCGGTGCGAGAGTTCGCCGGCTTTACGGCGGACCTCTATCGCCTGGCGGACTGGCTTGCGGAGTGCGGCGTGGAGACCGTGGTCATGGAGTCCACCGGCGTGTACTGGATACCGCTGTTCGGGGTGCTCGAAGAGCGTGGGTTCCAAGCGTGGGTTCCAGGTGATGCTGGTGGACCCGCGGCGCATCAAGAACGTGTCCGGCCGCAAGACCGACGTGCTGGACTGCCAATGGCTGCAGCAGCTGCACACCTACGGCCTGCTGTCGGGAGCCTT
This sequence comes from Dehalococcoidia bacterium, assembly GCA_965197635.1. Lineage (GTDB taxonomy): Bacteria > Chloroflexota > Dehalococcoidia > Lucifugimonadales > UBA3495 > Bin87. The sequence goes on along the minus strand of OZ240218.1, from coordinate 1,009,397 downwards.
TCGGCCGGAGGCGGAGATCCGGCGTCTGCGCAGCTACCTGCGGCAGCGGGCCATGCTGGTGCAGTACGCGTCCCATCATATCCAGCATATGCAGAAGGCGCTGACCCAGATGAACGTGAAGCTCCAGCACGTCATCAGCAACATCACTGGCAGGACCGGGATGGACATTATCGAGGCCATCGTGGACGGCGAACGGGACCCCCGAAAGCTGGCGCAGTTTCGTCGTCCTGGCATGAAAGCCGACGAAGCCACGATTGCCAAGTCGTTGCAGGGGCACTGGCGGGAGGAGCACATCTTCGAGCTGACCCAGGCCCTGGAACTGTACCGGTTCTATCACGAGAAGATTGCCGAGTGCGACTGGGAGATTGAAGCCCAGCTGGAACGGTTCGAGGACCGCAGCGATGGCGAGTCTTCGGCTCCCGATGGCAAAAAGCGCGGCCAGGGGAACGCACCCCGCTTCGACATTCGAACGCACCTGTTTCGGATGACGGGAGTGGATCTGACCCGGATCGACGGCATCGACGGCTTCACGGCGTTGAAGGTGGTTAGCGAGATTGGCACGGACCTGACGAAATGGCCGAGCGCCAAGCACTTCGCATCCTGGCTGGGACTGAGCCCCGACAACCGTATCACCGGCGGCCGGGTCATGAGCTCAAAGACCAAGCCCAGCGCCAATCGGGCCGCGGCGGCATTGCGTCTGGCGGCCAACGCGCTGCACCGCTCCGACAGCGCCCTGGGCGCGTTCCTACGCCGGAAGAAAGCGCAGATGGGCGCGCCCAAGGCCATCACCGCCACGGCGCACAAGCTGGCCCGGCTCATCTACACCATGCTGCGGTACGGCCAGGAGTACGTGGATGCTGGCGCCGAATATTACGAAAGTCAGTATCAACACAGAGCCTTGCGCGCTGCCAAACGGCGGGCGGCCCAACTGGGCTACCAGCTGGTGCCTATACCCGATGGTGAGGACCGGACCTCAGGCTTTCCCCCAGCCGCGGCGTCCACCGCAGCGTGAGAGCCCCGGTTAGTGGGGAGTCCAGCGCCGGCCCTAGCCCAATACATTCCAATTTGACCGTCCGCCGGCCCGCCGTCTATACTGCCGCACGGCTGTTGACGCCGCGCGGGTTCGTTGGTTGACCCCGCTCACTACCTCATCCTTGCCGCACCGCCCCATTCGGCGGGTTTTCTGACAGAGGAGGTGTATTTTGCCCAATAAAGTACCCATCACGGTCACCGTGAATGGCCGCTCCCATTCCGCCGAAGTGGAGCCGCGCACCCTGCTGGTTCACTTGCTTCGAGAAACGCTGAACCTGACCGGCACCAAGATCGGCTGCGACACCAGCCAGTGCGGGGCCTGCGTCGTGCGGATGAACGGAGTCACGGTCAAGTCGTGCACCGCCTTTGCCGTGCAGGCCAACGGCGCCGAGGTCACCACCATTGAGGGGCTGGCTGAAAACGGCAACCTCACCGCCGTGCAGGAAGCCTTCTGGAACTACCACGGCTTGCAGTGCGGCTACTGCACCGCCGGCATGATCATGTCGGTCACCGAGATCATAGAGCGGAACCCCAATCCGTCCGCTGAGGAAGTGCGCTCCGGGTTGGAAGGCAACATGTGCCGCTGTACCGGCTACAACAACATCGTCAGGGCCGCTCTGGCCGCCGCCGCTGCCGGACAAGGAGGCTGACGCCATGACTACCCGTATTTTCGGCTCCGGCATCAGGCGGCGGGAGGATCCCCGCCTGATCACCGGCCAGGCCGCCTACACTGACGACATTAAGCTGACCGGCATGGTCCATGCTGCCATCCTGCGCAGCCCCCACGCCCACGCCCGCATCACCAGCATCAACACCGATGCGGCAAAAGGCGCGCCCGGCGTGCTGGCGGTGTACACCGGCGCGGACACGGCCGGCGTGCTCAACCCCATACCCTGCGCCTGGGCCATCCCCGACTCCGACCTAAAGGCCGTGGCCTATCCCGCCATTGCTACCGACGTGGTTCGCTACGTGGGCGACGCGGTGGCCGTGGTGGTGGCGGAGAACCGCTACCAGGCGGAGGACGCGCTGGAACTCATCCAGGTGGAATACTCGCCGCTGCCCGCCATCATCAATCCCGAGGCGGCCCTGGGCGACGGCGCGCCCCAGCTCCATGAGGACGCGCCCAACAACCAGGCGTTCCACTGGGTTGCCGCCGGCGGCGACACCGACGCCGCTTTCGCCGACGCCGCCGTGGTGGTCAGCGAAACCATCAACCAGCAGAAACTGATCCCCACACCCATGGAGACCCGCTCCGCCATTGCGTCGTGGACGTCGGCCATGGGCGAGTTGACGCTGTGGAACACCACGCAGAACCCGCACATCGCCCGGTTTGTGACCTGCCTGGTCACCGGCATTGCCGAGCACAAGATCCGCGTCATCGCGCCGGAAGTGGGCGGTGGGTTCGGAGCCAAGATTGCCGTCTATCCCTGGGAGATGATCACGGCTTTCTGCTCCATGCAGCTGGGCGTGCCGGTCAAGTGGACCGAAACCCGGACCGAGAACTACGTCGCCACCACCCACGGCCGCGACCACGTGGAATACGTGGAGATGGCCGCCGACGCCAACGGCAAGGTCACCGGCGTCCGCAGCGTGGTGTACGCCGGCATGGGGGCCTATCTCTCCACTGCCGCGCCGGGCATCCCGACCATCCTGCACGGCCTGATGTACTCCGGTCCCTACGACATCGCCAACATCACGGCCGACGTGTACGGCGTCTTCACCAACTCCACGCCGGTGGAAGCCTATCGCGGCGCCGGCCGACCGGAGGCTACCTTCCTGCTGGAACGGCTGATGGACAAGGTGGCCGACGCCGTGGGCATCGACACCGTTGAAGCGCGCCGCCGCAACCTAATCGAACCCTTCGACAACAACCGCGACGTGGCCATCGGCATCACCTACGACAGCGGCAACTACTCCGCCGCGCTGGACCAGCTCCTGGGCCACGTCGGATACGACCAGTTCCGCCACGACCAGGAACACGAGCGCGAGCATGGCACCTTCCGGGGCGTGGGCATCGCCTGCTACTGCGAGATCTGCGGGCTTGGCCCCTCCCAGGTGGCCGGCGCGGTCGGCTTCGGCGGCGGCCTTTGGGAATCCGCCACCGTCCGCATCTACGCCACCGGCAAGATCAACGTGTTCATCGGCACGTCGCCCCACGGCCAGGGTGAGGAGACCACCTTCGCCCAGATCGTCGCCGACGAAATCGGTGTGGACGTGGACGACGTGGAAGTCATTCACGGCGATACCGACATCACGCCCATGGGCTGGGGCACCTACGGCAGCCGCACCACCGTGGTCGGCGGAGCGGCCGTCGCCCTCACCATGCGCAAGCTGCGCGACAAAGCCCGCGTCATCGCGGCGCACCTGCTGGAAGCGGACGAGGCCGACATCGAGTACGAGGACGGCCAGTTCTTCGTTCGCGGCGCCCGCGACCGCTCCCAGAGCATCCAGGACATCGCGCTGCAGGCCAACGTGGCCTGGAACCTGCCCGCCGGCATTGAGCCGGGGATGGAAGCGAGCACCTACTACGACCCGCCCAACTTCAGCTATCCTTTCGGCGCTCACGCCGCCATCGTCAGCATTGACCCGGACAACGGGCACATTACGCTGGACCGTTACGTGGCCGTTGACGACTGCGGCCCCCAGATCAACCCGATGGTGGTCGAAGGCCAGGTTCACGGCGGCGTGGTGCAGGGAGCCGGACAGGCCCTGTGGGAAGGCGCCATTTATGACGACAACGGCCAGCTGCTCACGGGCTCGATGATGGACTACGCCATCCCCCGCGCTCACCTGGTACCGGACATCGAGGTGCATTCCACGGTCACGCCGTCGCCCCACAACCCGCTGGGCGTGAAGGGTATCGGGGAGACGGGCACGATTGCCTCCACCGCGGCCATCTACAGCGCCGTGATGGACGCGCTCAAACCTCTGGGCATATCTGGACTGGATATGCCGCTGACCCCCGAAAAGGTTTGGCGAGCCATACAGGCCAGCGGTTACTACGGCAATGGCCACGGACATGACCACGGTCATGATCATGGCCACGGCCACAACCACTGACCGGCACCGGAAGAGGAGGACTGATTGCAATGTTTGCAGCAGAGTTTGAATACCGGAAGGCCGGTTCGATAGCGGAGGCGGTACAGCTGCTGGCCGACAACCCGGGAGCCAAGCTCCTGGCCGGCGGCCACAGCCTCATCCCCCTGATGCGGTTCCGGCTGGCCCGGCCCGAGGTGGTCATCGACATCGGGGGCATCGCCAACCTGAGGGGCATCACCGTCAGCGGCGATACCATTAACATCGGCGCGCTGACTACCCACGCCGAGATCGCCGCCTCTGCGGATGTGCAGCGGGCCAACGGCCTGCTGGCCGAAGCGGCCGGCGGCATCGGCGACCCGGCGGTACGCAATCGCGGCACCATCGGCGGCAACCTGGCCCACGCCGACCCGGCCTCCGACTGGGCCACCGTGCTCACCGCGCTGGGCGCGACGGTCTCGGCGCAGGGGCCGGCGGGCAGCCGGACCATCGCCGTGGCCGATCTTATCGAGGACGCTTTCACAACTGTCCTGGGAGAAAACGAGCTAATCACCACGGTGAGCGTGCCCACGCTGGCCGCCAACCAGCGCGCCGAGTACGCCAAGATGTCCCATCCCGCCAGCTTCTACGCGGTGGTCGGCGGGGCCGTGGTGGTGACTATGGACGGCGACCGGTGTACGGCGGCGTCCGTGGCCGTCGGTGGTCTGACCCCGCGCCCGGTGAAAGCGGCGTCGGTGGAGCAGGCCCTGTCCGGCACCACGCTGACCATGTCCAGCATCGGGGACGCGACGGCACGCCTCGGCGAGGATCTCGGCGCGGCCGGCGTGGACATCATTGGCGACGTGTACGCATCCGCCGACTTCCGCTCCAGCGTCGCGGCGGTGGAGGTGAAACACGCGCTGCTCCACGCCATCGGGTTGGCGCACCACTGACTTGTGCGGTCATGTCTCACTCCGCACGGTGTATCCTTGTACCGTGCGGAGTGTATTATTGGGTACGTGAGCAGGCATTATGAGCGACCGCACTGTCACCATCACTTTCACTGGCCCACTGGCCGAAGCCGGCCCACCGGATACCGTCATCGTACTTCCGGTGATAGAGGCGTTCGGCGACGCGCTGCGGTTGATGATACGCCACCGGCACGCTTCGGTTACGGGCCATCGGCCGCCGTATCCAGCCCTGCTTTCTGCCAGCGCGTTGCGGCTGGTGTCCATTGACGCCGGCTCATGCTCAGTGGCGCTGGAACTGGCCGGGCCCGTGGCTCTGGGGAAGCTGGCGGACGCGCCCCGGGACGGGCTGGTCTCCCTGCTGTCCGAGTCGTCAGCCGACATCCGCAGCGTTCCTATAGAGGTAGCCTACCCCTTGCGGCGAATTGTGGACGGTCTGCCCGAGAGCATTGCCTCCGTGGCGATAGCCGGGAGCGACGGAATGCCCACCCTCTCCCTGACCCGGAAACTGTTTGACGACGAGCCGCCGCAGATGGAAACCCTGCGCTACTCCGGGCGGCTCAGGGAAGTCAACTGGTCGAGGGGCACCGCGGTGCTGGGCACTTGGCTTGGCGTCTGCCTGCTGGTTTTCCCGCCCACCATGGCGGAAAAAATGCACGAGGCGGGCGACCGGCTCATCAGCGTCACCGGCACGGGCGAGCGAACCCCTGACGGTCTGGCCATCATTCGGGAAATAGAGTCCGTCACTATTCAGGAAGAGAGCGGCGGCAGACTGAAAAGACTTGGCCCGTTTGAGGAGGATGTTCAGCAAGCTCTGGCGATAATCCGTTGGGAGGAAAAAAAGCGAGAGTGGTTCTACGATGACGTGCTGGACGCCTGGGCCGACGAACTCCTGCAGGATGCGCTGAAAGAGTGACTACGCCAGCCTTGCAACGAGGATTACTGGTGCTGGATACCTTAGTAGCGTCGGAGAAATTCCGGGGCACGTTCGACGAAGCACGGTACGGCCATATTTTCAACGACAAGACCGAGGGCCTGCCGCTGCCAGCAGTGGCAGAGCTATTGCAGTTGCCCTTGCGCCACAATTGGGGTCAAGGGCGCACACAGGATCTGCATGAATTCATCGATGGATTTACCATCCTCAACCCATCCAGAGCGACTGCGGACTGGTGGGCGACAATCCGGGCTGAGTGCGCGAGAGTCGGCATCGCTGCCGGTGAGAACCATACCTGGATTGCCGCTGCAGCTGCGGAACTCGGTTACGAACCGGTTTCCTACGACAGAGACCATCAGCGCATGAGTAGCGCCGTATCTCAGCTCAGTGTTATTTGGTTGGAACATTCGACCATTCCACGCTAACCGGGTGGAATTTGGAGTCTCTCTTGAAAATCCTTTTGACCAACGATGACGGCATTCACGCTGTAGGGCTGTGGGCGGCGGCTCGCAGCCTTTCCGCTGTTGGCGAGGTGGCCGTAGTCGCACCGGACCGGGAGCAGTCCGGCGTGGGCGCGTCGATGACCCTACATGCTCCCCTGTTTGTCCACCAGGTGCCCGCCGAGCAGTACCTGGCGCAGTTTGCCCCGGGCGACGATACCCCGCCGCGCAGCGCCGATGCCGTGCTCGAGCCGGCCCGCAACGGAGCTCCCGAATTGGCGAATCCAATCAACGCCTGGGCGGTGCAGGGCACGCCGGCCGATTCGTGCATCCTGGCCCTGGAGCAACTGGTCATGCCCAAGCCTGACCTGGTGGTTAGCGGCATCAACCGCGGCTCCAACCTGGGATGGGACGTCATCGTGTCGGGAACCGTGGGCGCGGCTATCCAGGGATGGGTGCGCGGCTATCCCACCATCGCCATATCGGTGGGTTCGGTGCAGGCGCCGCGTTACCAGTTGGCTGCCGAAGTTGTGGGTCAACTGGCCCGCCGGCTGGCCGACGCTCCCGAAGTCGCTCCGCCCTATTTCCTCAACGTCAACGTGCCCAACGAACCCGCCGACCGGATTGCCGGAGTGCAGGTGACGCACCTGGGAGGCCGGGCCTACGGGGAATCGGTACGCTCCGAGGAGTCCTTCGGACACCGACGGTACTGGATATCGCGCAACCGGGCGGTGCTGGCGGGAGGCGCAGGCAGCGACATCGACGCCAGCAAAGCCAACTACATTGGCATCACGCCCATGGGCATGACCTTCTCCACCACCGACGAGCGGATGGAGATGGTGCGTGGCCTGTTGGACGGTATCAGCGTGGGGCCCAAGGCGGCCTGACGACGATAACCTCGCCCGTTAGCGCCGCCGTCGCCGGCTGCGGACGTTGCCCCGGTTGGCGCGGCGACGCCTGGCTGGCCCTTCCTCATGGTTGGCACGGTGTGGCGCCGGGTCGGTGTCGCCGGATTCAGCAAAGCCGCCGGCCTCCCTGATGCGCCGGATACGCGGCCTGTCTCGCAGCAGCCACAGCAATTGCGTCAGTATGGTTAGACCAACGCCCGGCGCCGCCAGCGCCAACAGGGTCGGGTCAAGCAGCGATTCGCCGCTCTGGATCCGCAGTTGAGTCCTGAGGAATATCCATCCACCGCCGATGATGATCCACGCCCAGGACAACGCCCCGCTGACCACGCCGTTGTGCCACGGCGAGCGGATAAACAGGATGGCGCTGCACGGCCACCACACGAAGGTCGGAACCAGGAACCATCCCTGATAGTACCAGGGCTTCAGCCCTTCGGGAGGTAAGGGCGGCGGTGGAGCAAGCGGCTGGTAGGCCGCCGGTTTGCCGGTCTCCGGAGACGACGATTGTTCCGTGTCCTGGGTTGGCTGTTCCATAGCCGTTGAGAAGCGCGGCCTAGTTGCGGGCCAGCAGCATATGGAACTCCAGCTCGCCGATGTGCCGACCTTCGTTGATGGAAGCCGCCGCGTACTCCAGGAACATGCGAGCAAAGCCCGGGTAGCCGTAGATGTTGCGGCCCAGCGCCACGCGCGGAATCAGGCCGTCCAGGTCAACCTCCAGGAAAGTCGGCTCATCATCGACGACGCTCACTGCCACGTCGCGGTTGGTGACGCACTCCAGCTTTTCTTTCATGCGTGCCAAAAAGGCGTCATCGTCCATTGTCCAGCACTCTCCAGGCTTGGGCGGTTCAGCCGACGTTGTCAAAGATGCGCGCCCGAACTCCAAAGACGAAACCCGGCAGCACGTCCTCGCCGTCCAGCATTTCGGGGTCAACCAGCGTTTCTGGGTCCCGGCCCGGGCGGTAGATGGTGACAAGGCGTCTTTCGGCGTTGATGATCCAGGCCAGCCGCGTGCCGTTGGCGATAAACAGCTCCATCTTGCCCACCAGTTCCGGGCCGCGATTGGAGGGGGACACGATTTCGCAGATGAAATCGGGGGCGATGGCGACGAAAGGCGGACGCCGCTCTTCCTCCGTGGCGGCGTTCCACCGCTCATCGGAAATCCAGATCGCGTCCGGGCCGGGCCGAGAGCCGTCGGGCATCCGGAATCGGCCGGTGGGGCCGCCGGCTTTGCCGCCACCGTGGGCGCGATTCCAAATAACCAGTTCAACCGTCATCTCGGTTTCGTGCCAGTAACCGGGGATGCCCGTAGGAGGCATGATTTTCAGTTCTCCTTTGGCGGTAATTTCGAAGAAACCGCCGCTAAAGTGCTTGTTGCGGGCGACGAAGGCCTCGAGCCACTCGTCCAGGTCGGGGCTGTCCAACGACTGGCCGAATTCGGCCAGTGGAATGTAGAAGCAACCTTCCTCCGGCTGGGCGGTGGCCGCGCCATAGGCGGCTTCATCCGGAGATACGATGTGGGTTTGCGGCTGAGTGGTGGTCGTCATGTTCAGCGCCTCTTGTTGGCGGTTCAGCCGACGTTGTCAAAGATGCGCGCCCGAACCTCAAAGACGAAACCCGGCAGCACGTCCTCCCCGTCCAAAACCTCCGGGTCAACCAGTGTTTCGGGGTCCTGGCCAGGTCGGTAGATGGACACCAGGCGGCGTTCGGCGTTGATGATCCAGGCCAGCCTGGTGCCGTTGGCGATAAACAGCTCCACCTTCCGTACCAGTTCCGGACCGCGATTGGAGGGGGACACGATTTCGCAGATGAAATCGGGGGCGATGGAAGCGAAGGGTGGACGGCGTTCTTCCTCGGTAGCCGCGTTCCACCGCTCATCGGAAATCCAGATCGCGTCCGGGCCGGGCCGGGAGCCGTCGGGCATCCGGAAACGCCCAGTGGGGCCGCCGGCTTTGCCGCCGTATCCGTCGGACCACAGCCAAAGCCGGGCAGCGAACTCAGTTTCAAACCAGTATCCGGGGATGCCCGTAGGAGGCATGATTTTCAGTTCTCCCTTGGCGGTAATTTCGAAGAAACCGCCACTAAAGTGCCTGTTGCGGGCGACAAAGGCTTCAAGCCATTCGTCCAGATCGGGGCTGTCCAACGACTGGCCGAATTCGGCCAGGGGAATGTAAAAACAGCCGACTTCCGGCTCGGCCGTGGCCGCGTCATAAACGGTCTCATCCGGCGGCGTGGTCTGGGCTTGCGGTTGGGTGGTGGTCATGGTCGGCACCTCGCGGCTGCGGCGCGCCCGCATTGTAACAGGTAGCCCCCGAGCAGCCGCGACGGTCCACGGAAACCATTATGGTATGATGTCCCTGCCGCGCCTCCGATCTTCTTCGCCTTTCTATTTTCTCCACCAGCCCCTTATGGCCCTGATCCCTGCCGCCCTGATTCCCCAGTGGGTGCGCACCTACGCGGCCGTCGTTCTGGCGGTGACGCTGGCGGTCAACCTTATAACCAGCTTCTCCCTGTATGTCCTGGCGCTGACCATACCTGGGATGAAAAGCACTTTCGATCTCTCCTACACCACGGTCTTTGTATTGGTGGTGGCGCTTTCAATTTCCCGGGTCATATCGGGTCTGCTGTCCGGTGCGGCCGCTTCGCGCTACGGTGGCCGCTGGATGGTCATAACCAGCATTTTTGCCCAGGCCGTGTCCATGGGGTTGCTGGGCTGGTCGCCGAACTACTGGGTTGCCCTGGTTGCCATGATTGTGGTCGGCGTATCATCCGGCGCGGCGCTGACGCCCATGATGGGTATGCTGGCCCCCTGGTTTCGAGCCACTGACCGGGGTATGGCGGCCGGCATTGCGGCGTCCGGCGGCAGCCTGGCCATTATTTTCGCCGGAGTGATCGTGCCGCCTCTGACCGGCGTGTTCGGCGACGAAGCCTGGCGTTACACCTGGTACGTTCTGGCCGCTTCCAGCGTTCTGATTGGCGTCGCGTGCGTGAGCTTTATCCGCGAAGCGCCGCCGGCCGCGATGGCGAGCCTGGAACATCAAACGGTGGCTTCCCCATCCCAGCGCCGGCCGGCAGGACGGGGTGCGGCGAGTTGGCCGGTTCAGGTCTATACCAACCCTTATGTTTGGCTCATCACCGGCACTGCGTTCTGCTCCGGCTTTATACATGGCATCCTCACTGCCAGTTATGGCGCTTACCTGGAGATCGAGCACGGGATGGACGTTGCCGTAGTTGGGGGCTTGTTCATGCTGATCGGTATCCTCAGCATCGGCAGCGGGGTGGGATCGGGCGCATTGTCCGACAAGGTGGGCCGGGGCATGGCGTTCGGAGCGACGTTCCTCATCGAAGTGGCCTGTCACGCTCTGTTCTGGCTGATGCCCGAGCTGATTTTCTTCATCATCGCCTCCGTGTTGGCTGGATTTGCGCTGCGCTCCACCTACACCATCTGCGCCGCGGCGGCCGGCGACTTTGTGCCCGTGTTCATGGCTCCGGCGGCGTTCGGTTTGATGGGCATGGGCGCGGGCATCGGCAGCACCATCTCACCCGCAATTTCCGGGCCAATCGCCGACGCTACTGGTACACTGAAATGGTCCTTCGCCATGGCGTCCGGGATGGCGCTGGTGGGCGCCACCCTCGGTTTCACGCTCCACCGGATCACCAGAAACCGCGCCGCCGACGCCACTGGCTCGGCCGCGTCACCGGCATGACCTCAACCGCTACAACCCTTCCCTGGAGATAGCGTTCCATTGGTAGAACAAACTAACGACGATTTCAGCCGCGCCATGGTGGTGGTCGCCCACGCCGACGACGCCGAGTGGGGCTGCGCCGGTACGGTGGCCCGTTTCTGCGCCGAGGGCTGGGACGTGGCGTACGTGATTTGCACCGACGGCAGCAAGGGCAGCGACGACCCGGAGATGACCGTTGATATGTTGGTGCAAATGCGCGAGGAGGAACAACGGGAGGCCGCACGGGTGCTCGGACTGTCCGATGTGTTTTTCCTGGGCTTTCCCGACGCCTATCTGGAACCGACGCTGGAATTGCGCCGGGGGATCTCCCGCGCCATCCGCATCCATCGACCCGACGTACTCATCTGCATGAACCCGGTGCGCAATCTGGACGGCGCCGGATACATCGACCATCCCGACCATTTTGCATCCGGGGATGCGGCCATGGCCGCGGTGTACCCGGCGGCCCGCGACCGGCTCACCTTCCCCGAGCTGCTGAACGAAGAGGGACTGGAGCCGCACCAGGTCCGCGAAGTCTGGGTGATGGGTCGCACGGAACCGGACCACGTCGTGGACGTTACCGCCCACATCGAAACTGCGGTGGCGGCCCTGCGGGCGCACCGCAGCCAGGTGGACCCGGAATCAGCGGACCGCTATCTTAAGGAATGGCGTCGTCGCGATGGCCAGCGCATCGGTGTGGAGTATGCCGAGGTGTTCAAACGGTTCCGGCTCGGCTGACTTTAAACCGGGTACGCGGCCACATCATCGTATTGACACCGCATCCTTGCGGCTATACGATTATAAACTGATAATCGTTCCGCAGTTTGCACGCAGGGAATCGACTCGCTTATTGCGGATTCGGCAGGGTTTGCGGTATATTCTGCCTATCAAAATTCACCAATCGGGACGATTATCCTAACGGTACACAAAGGAGGAAACAATGGCAGGAAGCAACGACATCGCGCTGATGGCTCACCTTCTGCGCCGGGCCGGCTTCAACGCCAGCCGCGACGAAATCGAAGCCGCTGCTGCGAAAGGTTATGACACCGTGGTAGAAGAGCTGCTGAACCCCGGGTCTTCTTCCGGCGTTGAAGACGACCTGATGCTGCGCTATCACCCCACCTACAACCACGCCGGGGCCATCGAAATCAACATCCAGAACTGGGTGTACCGGATGGTCAACACGGAGTACCAGCTCAAGGAAAAGATGGCTCTGTTCTGGCACATGATCTTCTGCGCCGGCCATTCCAAGATTGACTCCGGCGAAGAGATGGGCCGCATGATCCAGATGTTCCGGGACAACGGAATGGGCAACTTCCGGCAGCTGCTGATGGACCTGTCCACCAGCCCGGGCATGGTCTATTACCTGGACAACTGCGAAAGCCACAAGGCGGCCATCAACGAGAACTACGGACGCGAGCTCCTGGAGCTGTTCTCCATGGGCGTCGGCATGAATGAAGATTTCAACTACTCCGAGGACGACGTAAAGGCCACCGCCCGCGCGTTCACCGGCTGGAACATCGCGCCCGGCTACCCGCCCTTCCCCTATGGCCGCAGCCCCTGGGAGTTCCGGTTCGACCCCGCCGACCACGACGACTCCGAGAAGACGTTCCTGGGCCGCACGGGCAACTTGAACGGCGACGACATCCTGAACATCATTGCTGAGGAAAAGGCTACGGCCCGGTTCATCTCCCGGCATATGTACAACTTCTTCGTTGCCGACGAGGTCCCGGTTCCCAGCTGGCGGCAGACCGCGCCCAAGGACGAAGCGACCCTGGTCGCGCTGGAGCAGACGTACTTTGACAGCGGCTACAACATCACCGAGATGCTGCGCACCCTGTTCAACTCCGACGGGTTCAAGAACGCCCGCTACGCCAAGGTGAAGAACCCGGCCGAAATGGTCGCCGGCACCCTGCGCATGGTCGGAGACCACCGTGGCGAGATCAAGCCCGGAATGTTCGAGTTGAGCCAGGAGCCCAAGTACATGGGCATGGACCTGATGAACCCGCCCACGGTTGAGGGCTGGCACACCGGCCACGAGTGGATCGACTCCGGCACCCTGGTAGAGCGGATCAACTTCGCCGCCGACTACCTGGGCCGCACCGAACTGCCCGGCGTCCAGAGCATGATCTCCAAGCTGATGGCCCAGGGCGACAGCCTGAGCCCCGACCAGTTTGTGGATACCTGCGCCGACTTGGTGGGCTGCCTGAACCTGACCGGCGACACCCGGGATCAGCTGATTGCCCACGCCGGCCGTGGCGGCAACCTCACCCACGGCACCGACGCCGAGCGCGCCGAGTTCACCCGCCGCTCCGGTGAGATGTTCCAGATCATCGCTTCCACGTCGGAGTTCCAGTTCGAGTAATCGGAAAGCTTCGCAATCATCCGGCTGGCCGCGCTGAGCTAACTCGAAACGAGCACAGCGTCGGCCAGGCCAACCAAACTCACTGCGAACCGGCAAATATAACGGAGGACTATCAAATGGTCTCTACCAACAAAGACAACGTTCTGGTGGTGCTCTCGCTTTCCGGCGGGAACGACGGCCTGAACACTGTCATCCCCTACAACGACGGTCACTACCGTGATTTTCGCCCGGCGCTGGGCGTCCCCTCTGAAGCGGTCCTGGACCTGAACGGCGAAATCGGCCTGCACCCCACCATGGGAGCACTGAAGAAGTATTGGGACGAGGGCAAGCTCGCCGTCTTCGTGGGCATCGGCTACGCCAACCCGTCCTACAGCCACTTCCGCAGCATGGACATCTGGCATACCTGCGAGCCCGACACCATCGGCACCGAGGGCTGGCTGGGCCAGGTCATCAAGGAACTGGATCCCAACAACGAAGGCCAAGGCATCACCGGCGTGAACTTCGGCCGCGGCCTGCCGCGCGCGCTGGCCAAGGAAGGCGTTCCGATTGCCTCCGTCGGCAACCTGGAGACCTATGGCCTGCTCACCGGCATCGAAGGCGATGACCAAAGGGCCGAGGCGCTGGACCTGTTCAGCAAGATCTACGCCCCCACCGTGGGCCAGGGTTTCGTGAACGACTACCTGCGCTCCACCGGCACCTACGCCCGCATCGGCGCCGACATCCTGGCCACCGCCGCGCCGAAGTACACCTCCAACGTGGAGTACTCCAGCAGCGCCGTCGGCCAGTACATGAAGAACATTGCCCAGACCCACCTGGCTGACCTGGGAACCCGCGTGCTCTTCACCACCAGCCCCTACAACGGCTTCGACACTCACGCCAACCAGGCCACGGACCACGCGCGCCTGTGGACCGACGTGTCGGCCAACGTTGACACCTTCATCACCGATCTGCGTGACCACGACGCCAGCGACAACGTTACGCTGTTCATGTTCTCCGAGTTCGGCCGCCGCATCGGCGACAACGGCTCAGGCACCGACCACGGCGCCGGCTCCGTGGCCTTCGCTGTTGGCGAGCATGTCAAGGGCGGCATCTACGGCGTTTATCCGTCGCTGGCTCCGGCTGACCAGGAAGCGGGCGGCAACCTCAGGTCCAACATGGACTTCCGCCAGGTGTACGCCACCTTCCTGGAAGACTGGATGGGCCTGGACTCCAACCCCATCAACCGTGGCGTCTTCGAGAAGGTCCCCTTCCTGTAGGCCATCGGCGACGCACCAAGCAGGGGCTACCGACCGGTAGCCCCTATCATCCTGACCACTGACGACCGACACGAGAGGGAATCTATGAGTACCCATCTGTTTGGCCTTGTGGACATTGCTTTCACCTATAGCCACTCCGTAGGCCGCAACGAGTTCAACGGAACTGGATTCCGCAACCCGGTGGACATGGCTGTGGACGCCGAAGGCAAGGTCTATATTCTCAACCGTTCCTACGAAAACCGCCCGGACGGCGTGCATGTCACCATCGCCACGCTGAACGAAGAGCTGGTTGGCGAGTTCAGCAAGTTCGGCGAAGAACCCGGCGATATGTACTGGCCCAGTTCCTGCGCGCTGGACAGCGACGGCAACCTGTACGTCGCCGACGAATACCTGAACCGCATCACCATTTACACCGAAGACGGCGACTACATATCCCACTGGGGAACCTCCGGCGATGGCCCCGGCCAGTTCAACGGCCCCTCGGGCATCAGGATTGACGGGGACACGATGTGGCTGGTGGATGCCAAGAACAACCGCATCCAGAGCTACGGACTCGATGGCACGTTCAAGAGCCAGTTCGGTGAGTTCGGCACTGCCGACGGGCAGTTCAATATGCCCTGGGGCATCTGCCTGGACAAGGACGGCCTGATTTACGTCGCCGACTGGCGCAACGACCGTATCCAGATGTTCAACCAGGACGGCGAGTGGCAGGCTAGCTATGGCTCAAGCGGCGACGGCCCCGGCCAGTTCAAGCGGCCCAATGCTGTGTTCGTGGACAACGATGGCGACATCTACGTCTGCGACCGGGAAAACGACCGGGTCCAGATTCTGGCTCCCGACGGACGGTTCCGCGCCCAACTGAAGGGCGACTACACGCTGTCCGAATGGGGCAAGACCAAGCTGAACTCCAACCCGGATATGATTCGCCAGCGGACCATGGCTATGACCAACGACGGTGGCGCGTTCGAGAAGGCTTTTGCCAACCCGTGCGCGGTGCACGTATCCGACTCCGGTCAGATTTCCATCATCGACCACACCCGTGGCCGTATCCAGGTATATCAGAAGGAGAAGGAGCCGGTACTGCTGTAATAGCGGAACGGCGCTTTGGAAATCGATAGGGGCGAATGATTATTCGCCCCTATGTTTTCCCCGGCAAGGCCAGCCGCGCCAGCAAGCGAGGAATTAGGGCTTCGGCTTGCCGGCGCCGACGTGGCATTGTTCTGGCAGCGACGTTATTGTGATAGAAATTTTCGTGGAGTTTTTCCGCACTGTCGAAGAATGTTAGCAGCTCTGGCTCGCTGCGTTCGTCGTGCAGCCGTCGGACTACGTTTCTAAACGCGCCGTGACTGTTCTTGGGCCAGCCCCTATCAGTGGCAATGGCCATGACTGCATGGGCGACTGCACCCCATAACACTTCCGAGGCGATGAGCCGACTGCCGACGTCAAATTCTTGGTTTGCTCGCTCCGCAAACTCACCAGCGGTTTGCAAATGTTCAGGGGCCAGCATCAAGGGTGTCCGGCCGCTTTTGCAAGCCGTTCCAGAAACCAGTTGACGACATCGCAGTCGCCTTCCATGTCACCGTCAACGATTTCATCGTAGCGGTAGCGGATTTTATCGGGCAGCCCTTCCGCATACATATAGCCGGAAATCAACCCCAGGCTGTCGTCAAGTTTTTCCAGCAAGTCATAAATGTGCTCCTGAGTTTCGCACGGCCAACCGCGTTGCTGAGCTGCTTGGGCGACGGCGTGATACGCGGCATTCCGTAGAATCTCAGCGCCGAGCATCATGTTGTGAACCGAAAACTGCTCCAATGCCTCGGCCACCGGCCCCTCTTTGGGCAAGTTCAGTTTGCTGGTGTCCACCATCACCCCTCCGGGCTAGTGGGCATCCCCGCGTCGATCCAAGCGGCGACTTCTGCAGCCTCGGCCCGCGACAGGAACGGGCCGCGCAATGGCATACGCCCGAAGGTGCCGCAACCCAGGCGCAGGGAGCGCACCAGGTGGGTTTCCGCTCCCGGCTTGCCCGGCTCGATTGACGGGTAGCCGTTGAGCACCGAAGCCGCCAGTTCTTCCGGCGTCTCCCACCAATATTCGTGGATGCCGGGGTACGGGTCGCGGCCATGGCGCTCAATCCAGCGCTCCATAATGTCGTCGAGCAGTTCCTTGACCCTGGGCCAATAGACGGGAGCGGATTCGGTGGTGTTGGCATCGGTGCTCATGTCGTTGCGGTCTCCGGTGAATGGTGTTTAGCGTTGCCGCAGAAAAATACGAGATTGCCACGCTTCGCTCGCAATGACGGCAACAGCGGCAGCGGCTAGCGCGGGTGTTCCTGCACCGATTCGCGCTGCAGGAGCTCGATGGCGTGAGGTAGGACGGGCAGCACTACGTCCAGGCATTCGCCGACTCCGCGAGGGCTGCCGGGAAGAGTGATGATCAGGGTGTGGCCGCGTATCCCCACCACGGAACGGCTCAGCATGGCCATTGGCGTGAACTGAAGGGTTTGCGCCCGCATCGTTTCGGCCATACCCGGCACCTCGCGATCCATGGCGGCGCGGGCGGATTCCGGTGTGACGTCCCGCCGGCCCATGCCGGTTCCGCCGGTGGTGACGATAAGGTCCACGCTGCCCGAGTCGGCCCAATCGCTGATACGAGCGGTTATCGTACCGGCATCGTCGGATACGATTTCATAACGGACTTCTTCATAGTCCGGCGGCGGCAGCTTGTCCCGGATAGCTTGGCCGCCGGTGTCCTCGCGCTCGCCGCGGGCGCCCGAACTGCTGATGGTGAGGATGGCCAGTCGAAACATACCGTCATTGGCGATAGCGAGTCGAAATTTCGGCGCGCGACCGATATGGGCGCGCCGGTGGCAATAATACCACACCTGCGGCATGGGCACGGCCAGTCTTTGGAGCAGGCGGTGGGTCGGCGATTTAGGTTACAATTGGAGCAATCTAAAACAGCCCGACCTCGCAACGGATGACGCAAAAGCAGGCGATTTTCTTGCGCTGTTGGCGTGTTGGTGGAGACTTCGCGGAAATAACCACGGGCCATTCATGACAAGCGCATCCTCAACACCGCAATCGGCCAATTCTTACTGCGTGTTCTGCGAAATCGTCGCCGGGCGCGAGCCGGCCCGGATCCGCTACCTGGACAACGACCTCATCGCCATCGTCAACCGGCTGACCTGGGTACCGATAATGTTGCTGGTGATGCCCCGCCGTCACATGTCGCAGCTGGAGATGTGGAGCAGCGGCATCATGACCCGTCTGGGCGACGTGGCGGCCACCTTGGGCTGCATGTACTGCCCCGACGGTTTTCGCATCCTGTCCAACTTCGGATACGACGGCCTGCAGAGCCAATCCCACGGCCACCTGCACGTCATTGGCGGCCAATACCTCGGGCATTACGCCTGAATCGCGCCTCGACGCCACGCACCCCAACGCAAAACGAACCCCACTTAAGGAGACCACACCGCGATGCCTGAAACCGTACTCTATGAAAAGACCGGCGTCGACAACCACGTCGCCATCATCACCTTGAATCGGCCCGAATCCTCCAATGCCATCAACCGCCAGTTGCGCCGGGAGTTGCAGGAAGTCATCAATCACTTCGACAACGAGGATGACGAGGCTTGGGTGGCTGTAATTACCGGGTCGGGGCGCAACTTCTGCGCCGGTCGTGACCTGAAAGAACGCGCCGCCGACAACGCCGAAGGGGTGCAGGCCCGAGCCGAAAACAGCATGTCGCCCAACAAGCCCCACATGTGGGAGCGGCCCGTCAAGCCGCTGGTGGCCGCCGTGAACGGCGCCGCCGCCGCCGGTGGCTGGTCCATCGCCCAGATGTGCGACGTGCGTCTGGCCGCCGACAACGCCCGACTCGGCATCACCGAGACCAAGTGGAGCCTGATGCCGCCCTTCGCGGTGGAACTCACCAAGATGATCGGCATCTCCAACGTGCTGGAACTGGTGATGACCGCCGACCTGCTGCCGGCCGAGCGCGTCAGGGAGATGGGTTTTCTCAACAAGGTGGTGTCGGCGGAGGAACTGGTGCCCGAAGCCGTCAGGATGGCGGAAAGCATCGCCCGGAACGCGCCGCTGGCCGTCCGCACCATCAAGGACCTGGCCTACAGCAGCCTGGACATGTCCATCGCCGAAATCAGCGCCAAAACCTACGTCGCCTACGACTACATCCTCACCACGCAGGACAGCAAGGAGGGCCCTCGAGCGTTCGCAGAAAAACGCCGTCCCAACTGGCAGCTGAAGTAGAGCCGTTCGTGGAGCGACATTTTACACGTGATGTTTACCAAACCAGGAGAGCTTCTGCGCTCCATAACGCCGCTAGCGGTGGGCGCAGTATTCGCAGTCGCTGGGTTGGGCATTTTATTGTGGAAGTTGGATACGGTGGCACTGTATCCGGGACTGCCTAGGAACGAAAAGCTTGATACAGTCCGAGTATATCTACTGGCGGTTGGTGGCGCCCTGCTAATTTTGCAAATATACATTGCCAACCGTCGGGCGACATCAGCGGAACGCACCGCCGAGTTGACGGCATTGGGGAACATTACGGAGCGAATGAACTCAGCGATCGGCAACATTGGGAGCGAGCAAAAAGTAGTCAGGATAGGTGGTCTGCACCAATTGCATCATATTGCTCGAGATGCCCCAGAATACCGCCTGACGGTATTCGAATTGATGAATATCCACTCCAGATTGATAAACCGGGAAGAAAACGAAGACGAATGGGATATCACCGCCCGGATGCTACACCAAAACATCCGAGATGGAGGTGTTTACTATGACCCAAATGCGGAAGATGGGCCGCGATCTCAGTCGTGAGAACTTACAGGGCAAATTGCTGGACGACCTCGATTTCAGCAACAGCAGGTTTGTTCAGGCGGATTTACGGAAGGCAGTGCTGCGCAAATCGTTGCTTAACAATGCCAACCTGTACCAAGCATTGCTGCAAGGCGCCGACCTGACCGACGCGCGGCTTATCGGGTCGGACCTTACCGAGGCCAACTTGGAAGGCGCTGATGTCCATGATGCACATTTCGATGGGGCTATTTTGGCAAATTCCATTTTCCATGGAGCTGCTGCTCGACGCGCCAAATTCCCTGGGGCGAACTTGGACGGCGCCAATCTGTCGGGAGCCGAAGTCTACAACGTCGTTTTTTCCAACGCTAGTCTGGACTCTGCCAACTTGGAACAAACCGACGCCAATCGCTCCAACTTCAACGGCGCCAATCTGTCTAATGCCAGGCTGGTTAATACTAACTTGCGACATTCCAAGCTGAATGGAGCTGATTTGCGAGGCGCGAACTTGACCGGTGCCGACCTGGGTTTTGCTGATTTGCAAGATGCCAAGTTAGACGGCGCTACGGGATACACGGCCGAGCAACTGAGCAAAGCATTATCATTGCGCAACGTCACGGGTCTCGATGCAGAAACGGTAGGCACGTTGAACATCATCGCCCTCCGCCTGTTCAAAGAACTACCGCCTCAAAACGAATCAACCAACACGACATCTGCCCCGACTGTTTTTGCCAGGCAAGGGCTTCTGCACCGGTTACGCGCATGGCTGTGGGGCAAGTTATCCCGCTAAACATCTATCCCAGGAAAGAGGAGAAACCGTCATGACCACGCAAGTACAGCCCAAGAGCAAGACCGTCACCGCCAATGGCATCAACCTACACTATCTCGACTGGGGAACCGCAGGCCAGCCGCCGCTGGTGCTGTTGCACGGCCTGCGCGGCCACGCCAACGTTTGGGAAGACGTTGCTCTGGCCCTGTGCAACGACTATCACGTTTACTCCGTGGACCAGCGCGGCCGCGGCGACACCGACCACGCCCCCGGCGGAGACTACTCCACCGACGCCTTCGTGGCCGACCTGAAGGGTTTCGTCGATGCCATCGGCCTGGACAAGTTCATCCTGTTCGGCCACTCCATGGGCGGGCGCAACAGCATGGCCTTCGCCGGCCAATACCCCGACCGCCTGGAGCGCCTGTGCATCGTGGACATCGGCCCCCGCATCGAGCCGGCCGGCGGCAATCGCATCACCGAAGAGTTGCGCAACCTGCCGCCCGGATTCGACAACTTTGAGGACGCGCTGGCCCACGTGCAGACGGGCAACCGCTTCGCCTCGGAGCCGGTCATGCGCCGTCGCCTCACCGGCCAGACCCGGCAACTGCCCGACGGCAAGATCGGTTGGAAGTTCGACCTCGAAATCCGTGAGCAGCGCATCAACGGCACGGCGGCTCCGGCGACGGACCTGTGGCCGACCCTGGAGCGCATCGCCTGCCCCACCCTGCTGGTTCGCGGCACGGAAACCGACCTGCTCACCGAGGAAACCGCCCGTCAGATGGTGGACACGCTGGCCCAGGGCACCCTGGCACAGATCGAGCGCGCCGGACACATGGTGTTTGAGGACAACCCCGCCGACTTCATCGCGGCGGTGAAAGGGTGGCTGGCCGGTTGATTTGTACTTCGCCGATGCTCACCGGTGTCTGAGGTGTGCCGATGACAACCGCTGAAAAGTTGTACACCAGGGAAGAATTCGTTGGCCTGCCCAGGGATGTTATCCAGGGCTGCGAGTTGCTCGATGGCCGCATCGTCAAGAAGCACATATGGGATAGTGAGGAAATGGGGATGACGCCGCAGATGCTCATGCACGCTGAGGTGGTGCGTCTCATCTGGAGAGCTTTGGACCGGTCGTCGGAAGAGGAACCTCTGTTAAGGGTTTTCGCGGAAGCTCTGTTTGACGTGGGCGCAGATCGGAGCCGCACCCGGCGTCCCGACTTGGCGGTCATAGAAGGCGAGCTTCCCGTAGACCCCGAAGCGGTCCTTGCCTTGGTGCCCGCGATGGCCGTGGAGGTGATTTCGCCCAATAACATGACGCTGGGCGATTGGGACAAGGTGGAGGAATACCTCGCTGCGGGGGTCCAGCTAGTTTGGCTGGTATTACCCCCGCAGCGCACCATTATCGCACTGCGACCCAACCGGGCGACGGTGTTCCGCTCCGGCGACACCATCACCGCCGAACCCGTCCTGCCCGGTTTCGCGTGTCCTGTAGCCGATTTGTTTCCGCCCCCGGCAAGTACCGTATCATAGCCGGCCCTGACACCATCCCATTGCCGGCGTTATGACCTGGGAAGTACGGATATGGTTGCTGCTTCTGAAAAAACCTACACCGTCGAGGAATTTATGGCCTTGCCTCACGAGGTGACCCGAGGCTGCGAACTCCTCAATGGGCGGATCACAAAAAAGCATTACTGGAGAGACAGCGAAAATGGGATGAACCCACGTAGCCTGAATCACGCACGGGCAATGCGCCACGTTGCTTTGGCTTTGAGCAGGGGTATTGACGAGCAAAGCATCGGTGAAGTGCTGGTCACGCCGTCGTTTCTGGTTGGAGCAAACCGGGACCAGTCACGAAAGCCTGACGTTGCTTTCGTTGCCGGCCCGATGCCTACCGAACCGGAAGCCATCCTGGCGCTGGTTCCAACGCTGGCGGTTGAAATCATTTCACCTAACAACACTGCTCAAGAGATGGAGGACAAGGTAGCCGAGTACCTGGCTGCCGGCACGAAATTGGTTTGGCTCACGTTCCCGGAGAGCAGAATGGTAATCGCGTTCTGGCCAGACGGGGGAGCTGTGTTCAAGTCGGGCGACACCATCACCGCCGAACCCGTCCTACCGGGTTTTGGCCGCCCGGTTAGTGACCTTTTCGCGCTGCCCTCGAACCCGCCTCAGTAGTTGACCCCTCCATGCTACAATCCCGCCATCAACAACTGGCGACCGCCGTGCTGCCGAGGTAAATCAACATGAAAGTCTCTTTTTTCCACCTGATGCCCTACCAGGACCTGCCCGACGACTTCGCCGAGCAGCACCATTCGGCCTGGGTTGACCTGCCCAACGAAAACTTCGACCCGGCCAAGGGCAACCAGTATTACGCCGATTACATCGACCAACTGCGCTACGCCGACGAGGTAGGGTTCGACGGCATCTGCGTCAACGAGCACCACAACAATGCCTACGGCATCATGCCCTCGCCGAATCTGATTGCGTCGGTGCTGGCCAACACCACCGACAACGGGGCACTCATCGTCCTGGGCAACAGCCTGGCCCTGTACAACCCACCCGTGCGCGTGGCGGAAGAGATGGCCATGCTGGACGTGATCTCCGGCGGCCGGCTGGTGGCCGGCTTCCCGGTGGGCACGTCAATGGACACCACCTTCTCATACGGACAGGTGCCCATCACCCTGCGCGACCGCCACACCGAGGCCCACGACGTGGTGATGCAAGCTTGGACGCAGCGCCAGCCCACTATCTTCAACGGCAAGTACAACAAGCTGCGCTACATCAGCATCTGGCCTCGTCCCATGCAGCAACCCCACCCGCCGGTGTGGATCCCCGGCTCGGGCAGCCTGGAGACCTGGGACTGGGTGCTGGACCGGGATTACGTGTATTGCTACCTGTCCTACTACGGGTATCTGCGCGGCCACAACATCGTCAAGGGGTACTGGGAGCGCGCCGCCGAACGGGGCGTTGACGACAATCCCCACCGCCTGGGCTTCCTGCAACTGGTGTGCGTCTCCGAGACGGACGAGCAGGCGGAAAAGGACTACGAAGAGCACGTCAAATACTTCTACGAGAAGATGCTGCGGGTCTATCCTCCCTTCGCCGAGTCGCCCGGCTACCGCTCGCTGGAATCCATCAGGCGATCCCTACGCCCACAGATGGGCGAGGAGTCGCAACGGGCCGCCACCGAGAACAGCTGGAAGGATTATCTCGAGCAGGGCCACGTCATCGGCGGTAGCCCCGAAACCGTGCGGCGCAAGCTGACCGAGGCGTGTGAACTGCTGCGCATCGGCCACCTGATGGTGCTGCTCCAGATTGGCAGTATGCCGACGGATCTGGTACGCAAGAACACCGACCTCTTCGCCAACGAGGTGATGCCCCACGTCAAGGGCCTGTTCAACGAGTACGACGACCCCTGGTGGCCGAAGCGGCTGAAGTCGCCCGTTGCGGAAGCGGTGGGGGACTAACACGGCTCAATCGGCAGCGGTCGGCTCGTATTCGTCCTCCGGCGCATCGGCGCTGGCGTTGTCGCGTTGGGCGGCCCCGCCGGCGAAGTCGGCGATGACCCGGGGCACGGAGGCATCGAAGCCCACCACGTCCAGCATCCCGGCGTCCTCCGGATCGGCGATGGAGAACTTGTTGGACACCATGGCCATCACCACTACCTTGGCGGGGATGCCGGTCTGCCGGCGGTAGCGGCGCAGGGCCTCAGCCGGGTGGATTTCGCCCGCCCAGGTCTCGCCGTCGGTGATTACTACGAAACAGTCCACCGGGATGTTCTTTCGGGCGGCGTCCAGCATCGGCAGGGCGCAGTCGGTGCCGCGCCAGGGCAGCTGATCGGTTTTGTCCATCACATCCTTTAGGCTGTCACTGGCGGCGATGTTCAGCGGCATCATTTCGTATTCCCGGCTCCGCCGTCCGGCGCTGGCATTGGACGAGCCGGCGGCGAAGGCGGCCATATGGTAGTTGCTTTCCCGGCGGCGATGGCCATGGCCATGGCCATCGCCGCCGCGCCCATGCGGGGCGTCAAGCCCGGGACGCCGGCGACGTTGCCATGGGCCATGGAGCCGGAAACGTCGATTCCCAGGTAGAACCGTTGGCCGGTCCGGGGAGCGTAGGCGAAGGATTTATCGAAGGCGGCGTCCAGAGCGTCCACGATGGACGGAACCGGGTCCCAGGTCTGGCTGCCGCGAACGCCCTTGCCTGCCCGATAAGTCATCAGCGCGGTGAGGATGGCGATGGGATGGATGCGGGCCCGGCGCAGGCGTTTTCCGTCGGCCAGCCAGTTGGCCATCTCGACGGCGGCGTCAGACAGCGGGCTGATGATGCCCAGGCGGGTGAGAGTATTGAGGTTGCGGATGGCGGCGGTCATCGGCATCTTTTCGAAAAGAGCTTCCCAAACCGCTTTATCACCCTTGGCAGCGTTGGGAATCATCTCCCAGGTGAGGTTGTGCCGGCGAATGGCCTCGGCCACCAGCTGCTGGTCATCCCCGTTCTGCTGGACGCGCGCAAAGGCATGGATGATGTCGTAGGCCGGGTCGTCGGTGGGTGGCAGGACGCCCTGGGTTAGCCAGGCATAGATGGGGTCCAGTTGCGGGCGCTCCCGCCCCGCCGGGTGGGCTACCCGGAGCAGGTCGGCGTGGCGCCAGCCGTTGCGTTGGCGATACTTGACCACCTGGTAGGCCACGGCTTCGGGAGTGCCCTGGGCTGCGTACCAGTCGCTGATGGCCCGTTTCATGGCGCGCCCCCAACCGCGCATTGAGTGGGCGTACTCCACAAACTGGAAGAGGTGGCTGGCGGTGCGGGCCACCCGGGGCAAGACGCTGAAGGCGTAGCGCCGCGTGTCCTCATCGCCGCATGATGCGGCCAAGGCCAGGGCAAAGAGGGGCGGGGCAATCCTGGGGGCCGCGCCCTGGCTGGCGTTCAGGATTTCGTCAACGGCGCGGCGTCCGTCTTGCTGGATGCAGAGTTTGACGGCGGCGGCGTTGTCCAGGGTGAGCCGGCGCTCGGTGGCGTAGTAGGAGCCGCCCTCCGAGCCCAGGATGAGAAAACGGCGCAGGCGGGTAAAGTCGTCCACCGGAAAGACGTAGCCGGCGGCGGAGTTCGCCACCATATCGGCCTCGCGTCCGGGCAAAGGTTCGCTCTGCGGCGTCGGCACGGTGATGACGTGGGCGAGGTAGCTCATGGCCGTTGCTCCTCCGCTGGAAGTGCCAGGCGCCGCCGGTGCGGCTCCGCCTACGCGCATGGTTAGGTCAGCGCGGAATGTTCTGCCCCGGCGGCGTGGCCTTGAACCGAACCGTCGGGGCGTCGCGCGGACAAGGGGCGCCGCAGATAGGGGACTTGAACCCCGTCGCCAAAAGGCTATACGATAACCTGCGAACTTCGGCCCGCGTGCAATTAATCATAACACGACCCGGCCATGACGGCTTGCGCAATGTGATGGGAACGGCTTTGAGAACCGTTCCGGTCGGAACCCCGCCGAACCGACTTTTGGGGTACACTTGCCATCAGCCGGAAGGAGGGAATCTGCTATGAATGACAAACTGCAACAGGGCGACCGCCTGCCCGGTCTGACCCTTGACCTCATTGACGGCGGGAAGTTGGCGTTGCCGGACGATATGTCCTCCCGCTACCTGGCCCTGCTGTTCTACCGGGGGGTGTGGTGACCCTACTGCTCGCGGCAGTTGGCCGCCTGGCAGAAACAGCAGGAATCCCTGGCCAAAATGGGCGTCGCCATCGTTGGCGCCAGCGTGGAACCGAAGGAAGTGGTGCAGGAAATGGCGACCAAATCCGGCGTCACCTTCCCCATGGCCTATGGCGCGACCCGGGCCGATGCTGACCTGCTGGGTTCCTGGTGGTCCGACGACCGGGGCGGTTACATCCAGCCCACCGAGTTCCTGCTGGGTCGCGGCGGCACCGTGTTGGGCGCGATGTACGCCAGCGGCCCGGTGGGGCGCGTCAGCCCCGACGAGGCAGCGCACTTCATCGAAGGCCGGGAACGGAGACGACAAGCCGGCGGATGACAAGGGGCCGGCTGCCCCATATAATGACCGCAACTCGGAACATCACAACCCGCCAGACGCGACTTTCAGGAGGCCGACATGGCTACCGCAACCAAGTTTGAGATTGTGACCAAGCCCTTGGTGAAAATCACCGAGATGGACCATATCGTCCTGCGCACCAAGGACGTCGAGCGTTCGCTGCGCTTCTATACCGAAGTGCTGGGAATGCCGGCGGAACGCGTGGAGCAGTGGCGGGCCGGCGACGTCCGGTTCCCCTCGGCGCGGCTGAACGCCGACACCATCATCGACTTCTTTGCCTCCGACGACATTCCGGAGAGCAGGGAGGACGTCCGCAATCAGGACCATTTCTGCATGGTCATCGACTACACCGACATGGAGGCGCTGAAGGGCAGCTTCGAGGACATCGGCGTCGAAATCCAGGCCGGGCCGGGCAAGCGGTGGGGTTCCCACGGCGACGGCATTTCGCTTTATATCTACGACCCCGACGACAACGTGGTCGAGTTGCGCCACTACTGAAAATAGCAGCGCATATGAACGTCTCAGCGCGGACCCGCTTTCGCAGAGCGGGTCCGCGCTGGCGTTTATTCGGCCGGCTCCACCCGCACGGCGCAAACCTTGTACTCCGGTATCCGGGAATCGGGGTCGTACACCGCGTTAGTCAGGAAGTTGGCCGCCGAATCGCTGAGCCGGACGAAGGGTATGAAAATCTCGCCGGTGCGCATCCGGTAGGTATGCCGGGCCACGCCGGTCAACTCGCCCCGTCGCGAGCGCACCCGCACGGCTCCACCGTCGCGCAAGCCGTAGCGTTCCCCGTCGGCAGGGTTGATCGATACCTCCAACGCCGGCGCCCGCGCCATCAGGCCCTCCACCCGCCGGGTCATGGTGCCGCCGTGCCAGTGGTACAACACCCGCCCGGTGTTCAGCAACAGCGGGAACCGTTCCGAAGGCGTTTCCGCCGCCACCGGTCCCTGCTCAAAGCCGACGAATTTGGCCCGGTCTCCGCGCGGGAATATGTCCGCGTAAAGGTATGTCGTTCCCGGGTGGTCGGGCGTCGGGCAGGGCCACTGGATGCCTCCCTCAGCGTCCAGCCGCCGATAGGATATGCCGGAGATGATGGGCGTCAGCCTCGCCATTTCGTCGAAGATTTCCGCCGGATGCTGATACGCGAATTGGTCCTCCCAGGGCAACCCCAGACGGTTGCACATTCGCCGGGCCAGGTCGCACACAATGTCCCAGTCGGGCCGGCTGTCAGCCACCGGTGGGATAACCTGACGCACCCGCTGGACGCGGCGTTCGCTGTTGGTGAAGGTGCCGTCCTTCTCCGCAAAGCTGGTGGCCGGCAGGATCACGTCGGCCAACTGGGCCGTCTCGTGCATGAAGATGTCCTGCACCACCAGGAAATCCAGTTTGCGAAACAGCTCGTCAGCTCGGTTCAAGTCCGGTTCGCTGAGCAGCGGGTTCTCGCCGGTGATGTACATGGCTCGCACGCCGTCGGGTTCACCAATGGAATCCACCATGTCGGTGACCACCTGCCCGGCGGCCGGTGGCAACGCGCCGTTGGCGTTCCAGGCATTGCCGAAACGGCCCAGGGTTTCAGGTAACAAGCCCTGGTATCCGGGGAGGGAGTTGGGCAGACATCCGGCGTCGCCGCAACCCTGCACGTTGTTCTGGCCGCGCAGCGGCGAGACGCCGGATCCGGGTCGTCCCAACTGGCCGGAAACCAAAGCAAGGTTCAACAGGCTATGAACATTGGGAGTGCCGTTGGTGTGCTGGGTGATGCCCATGCCCCAGATGAGACACGAACCGCCGTAGCCTCGGTCGGAGTCGCCTCCTTTTGGCACAGGGGGACGGGCGAATATGCGGGCGGCGGCGCGGATGTCGTCAGTGGAAACGCCGGTGATGGCGGCGGCCCGTTCGGGCGCGTACCGGTCAACTATGGCGTGCCAGTTGTCGTAATCCTCGGTGCGGTTCGCCACGAAGTCCGTATCGGCCAACCCTTCCGCTACGACGACGTTAGCCAGCGCGTTCATCAACGCTACGTCGGTGCCCGGATAGGGACGCAGCCACAGGTCGGCGTAGTCGCACATATCAATGCGCCGGGGATTGATTACGATAAGCTTGGCCCCACGCTCCACCACCGCGCGGCGCATCCGCGAAGCGGCCACCGGATGGTTGGACGTCGGGTCACAGCCGATGACAACCAGGCAGCCCGCGCCCTCGTAGTCGGTGTAGGAGTTGCTGGTCGCGCCGCTGCCCAGCGAGGTCAGCATGGCCTCGACGGAAGGCGCGTGGCAGAGGCGCGTGCAGTGGTCAATGTTGTTGCTGCCCATCACCAGCCGGGCGAACTTCTGCTGCACGTAGCCGTCCTCGTTGGTGGCCTTGGCCGAGCACAGCGTGCCAAAGGCGCTGCCCCGGTTTTCGGCCAGGCGAGACGCCACCAAATCCAGCGCCTCGTCCCACGTCGCTTCACGAAATGGGCCGGTATGCCGTTCCCCATCGCGGATCAGGGGCGTCTTGATGCGGTCGTTGTGCTGGACGAAGGTGTACCCGAACCGGCCCTTGACGCACAGCATACCCACGCTGGAAAGGTTGTTGGGATCGTCGTGAGAGGCTACGATTTTCTCCGCGGTCCCGTTTTCGCCGGCATGGTCCACCTCCAGCCTGATGCCGCAGCCCACGCCGCAATAGGGGCAGGTGGTGTTCACGGTGTGGGTGGGCATTGTGGGAGCCGGCGGTTCCTTGACGCTGATGGCCCCGGTGGGGCAGACGCTCAGGCACTGGCCGCAAGTGGTGCAGATGCTCTGCGCCAGCGGCTTGTCGCCGGCGGTGGCGATGCGGGCGGTGTCTCCCGCGCCCAGCACGTCAATAGCGCCGATGAATTGGTGGCCGGACTGGCAGGCGTTGACGCAGCGGGCGCACAGGATGCAGGCGTCCATAGCTAGGTTGAACACCGGATTTGAGGTGTCGGTAGTCTGTCGGGAACGCGGATGCCAACGGGAAGCGGATATGTCGTGCATCTTGGCGGCGTCGGAGAGCAGCCCGTATTCTTCTATGGCCGGTGAAGCTCCGTTTCCGTTGCTCCCCACCATCCCCAGCGTCAGCTGGATGACGCCGGAACGGATGCGCTGCGCGTCCTCGGTATCGGTGCGTATGACCATGCCCTCGCTGGCCGGTGTGGAGCAGGACGCCGGAAAACCGCGCACGCCGTCAATCTGCACCAGGCAAGTGCGACAGGCTCCGATGGCCGGCATATCCGTGTCCTTGCATAACTGCGACAGCGGAGCACCCGCGGCGTTCACGGCGTCCAGCGCCGACGCGCCCGATGGTACAGAGACGGGTACCCCGTCAACGGTGAGGTTCACAGCGAGGCTGGCGACGGTCATGGTGGTTCACCCTCACCTTGCCCTTCCCCGGTCCAGGGAGGGGGATTTTTTAGATTGATTAACCCTCGAAGTAGCCTTCCTCCCGGAACAACTCGGCCAGGCGGCCAACGCCTTCGCGGATCTCATCCGGCGAGTTATGGCTGTAGGTAAGACGGAAGTAGTTATTGCGCTGACGGTCGGCGCGGAATACGCCGCCCGGGTTGTACTTGACGTCGCGCTGGACCGCTTTTTGCAGTGTGGTCCAGGTGTCCGCTCCCTCGGGCAACCGCACGAATATCATCATGCCGCCGTGGGGATGTGTCCATTCGCAGAATGACGGGAAGTTTTGCTCCAGGGCTTGGAGCATCGCGTCGCGCCGGACCTCCAACGCGCGCCGGACCGCCTCGATATGCCCTGCCTCGTGCTCCCGCATATATTCGTACACCATCATGGTGGCCAGGTGGCTCACGCCGCGCCGGGGCAGGTTCTGGGAGTTGACCTGCGGCAGCGCCTCCTTTACCTCCGGCGGCAGCACGCCGAAACCGACGCGCAGCCCGCAGCCCAGCAGCTTGGTGAAGGACGACACGTATATCACGTCGCCCTGGTCGCTCAAGCCGGAGAAAGCGGTGGGCAAAGTTTCACCATCGATGCGGAAATCGGCGTAGGACTCGTTCTCCAGTATGGGCACGCCGTGCCGCTGCGCAACGTCCAGCAGCGCGCGTTTCCGTCCCTCGGATACGCTGAAACCCAGGGGGTTCTGGTACACCGGGATGGTCCAGACGAACTTGGCTCGCCGGCCGGCCCGTTCCAGCGAAGCCAGGGCGTCCTCCAGCGCGTCGGGCAGCATCCCATCTTCATCGCTGGGGACATGGATAGGTTCTGCGCCGCGTTCCATCATCATCCGCAGACTGCCCATGTAGGTGAACTCTTCCACCAGCACCGGATCGCCCGGGTTGATGAACGATTCCAGCAGTATGGTGATGGCCCCGCCGGCGCCGTCGGATATGAACACGTCGTTGGGCGAGGTATTGAATCCCCGATTGTTGGCCAACCGCTCCGCTACCAGTTCTCGCAGTCCGACGTGCCCGCCCGCCGGAGGGTAGCCGGCCAAGGATTGAGGACCGCCGGCGTCCAGCCCCGCGCGGATGGCGGTGAGGTACTCGTCGGAGTCGATGACTTCCGGCACGGCGTTGGTCACAGAGAAGATATGCTTGACCGGCACGTCGGACCCCACCGGGCTTGCCACCGCCCGGGGCAGAGTGCGGGAAAACAGGGTTGCGTAATCTACCATTTGGACTGTCTCCGTGGTTGTTAATGGCCGTTTTCACCGTTGCGCTGGCGGCGTAATTCCGTCAGTTCGGCAGTCAAAGCCGCTAGGGTGTCCAGAATCGCTTGCTGTCCATCCATATTGCGGCGGTGGGTTTCCGCCGCCTGTTGATGGAGTAGCGCATTTTGCGACTCAATCACTCGCATCAGGTGATTGCGTTCTTCGTCAAAGCGTTTGCGGTCGGCAGCGCGTTCTTCGTCAAAGCGTTTGCGCTCCTCCTCAATCACCATTTCGGCGGCGATGCGGCCGGCCCGTTCTCTGCTAAATACCACGATGTCCAAACCTCCTCCGCCAAGGCCGCCGGTGAGCAGCGGCAGGGTTATGCACTTGGCCCAGATTTCCAAGTTGATATACCGAGCTGCCAGCGCCGGGTTGCAGGTGTGCTTTGCCGCCGCTTCTGGCGTGCATGGTACGGCCGTATAGTACCAGATTAGCCAAGTCGCGGCGGCGGTTGCCACGCCGACGAGCAAGGGTAGCCACAGCAGTTCCACCGCGTCCCAGGCAGTTGACCAGGCGGACAAGTCAGGCATAATCGCTCTTCGCCGACATTGGGCCGTCCTGGCGCGCCACACGGCGGTTATCACACCGGGCCGCCACCCCTTCCCGCACCAATGGGATCAGCTCCCGTCCGTACTCGGCGGCGTCGGCCAGGGGATCAAAGCCGCGTATGATAAACGCCGAGCAACCCAGGTCGTAGTACGCAAGGAGCGAATCGGCCACCTGCTGGGGGGTGCCCACCAGGCAGGTGGTGCTGCCGGACGCACCGCTGGCGGCGGCAATGGGCATCCACAGCCGTTCGTCGTGGACGTTGCCCGCGGCGGCAAAACGCAGCAGACGCCAGGCGCCTTCGGACTGAGGGCGCGTGGGCACACCCGGAGTTATTCGCCCGGCGGTGGCGCTCTTGACGCGAGCCAGGATGCCTTCAGCCCTCTCCCACGCTGCGCCTTCGGTGTCGCCCAGGATCGGACGGGCCGACAGGCTGAAGCGCATTTCGTCGGGGCGGCGGCCGGCGGCGGCAACCCGCGAACGCACGTCGGCAATGCGCTCGGCGATGGAGGCGCGGGGTTCGCCCCAAAGCGCGAACAGATCGGCGCGCTTGCTGGCGACGTTCAGGGCCATCTCGGATGCCCCGCCGAAGAACAGCGGCAGGTGCGGTCGCTGTCGGCAGCGTGCCTGGCTGTAGGCTGCCTGCAGTTGGTAGAACTCGCCGTCGTGGTCGAAGGGTTTAGTCTCGGTCCAGACGCGCCGCATAACGTCGAGGTACTCGTCAGTCCGGCGGTAGCGGCTGTCGTGGTCCAGCCAATCGCCGTCCTGCCGCTGCTCCACGTCGTTGCCGCCGGTTATGACGTGCAGGGCGATGCGCCCGTTGGTCAGCTGGTCAAGGGTCGCCGCCTTGCGGGCGGCGAGGGTGGGCGCGACGAAACCGGGCCGGTGGGCAATCAGGTATCCCAGCCGTTCGGTGTGTGCGGCGGCGTAGCCGGCCACCTCAAACCCGTCGGGGGTGGACGACGAATAACCGGTCAGCACCATGTCAAAGCCGGCGTCCTCGTGGGTGCGGGCGAAATCCAGGATGTAATTCGGGTCAACGCCGGCAGGCACCTCCGCGCCTGGGTTGATGCCCCCGCCAAACAGGCTGAGGGTAGCGCCCCGGTTGGCCTCCGCCTCTCGCACCACCCCAATCATGCCGACAATGGTGACGCCATCGTCGCCGTACACGCTGGGTATCTCCGGGGTTGGCCGGGTTCCGTTGCCGCTGGCATCGCTCATGGTAGTAGCTGCTCCCTATCTTGGAAGTTTGCGCCGTAGTTTAGACCATTTGCCGGCGACTGCGCTCCAGGGCGGAAAAAATTGATCAAAAATTACCGGCTTGGGGGTGTTGACAAGCATCGCGCAACGATATACTATGTATTCAAGGTGCTGGGGGTGCAGGGAACCTCCACCCACCGGAAACCCGATGGCAAAGCCGTCGTCATTGCAGGAGGTTAGAAGTGGTTTCGCTCATAGCGTTGAACCATAGTTGGCATTTCCCCTGTAAAAACCCTGTTGGCGCAGCCGCAGCGGTATGGCGATACTGACGGGCCGCCGACAGGGAAAGATCAACATCGGGTGAGCCGTTGAGTGGTGTTGAGAGCGCCATACGCCCCAAGCAGCGCAGTGCGGCGCTCGGAGACGGGCGGGCAATCGGTCGGAAGACCGGCAAGCGGGCGGCCACAGCCGATGGAGAAGCAAGGCCAGCGCACCGACTGTTTATCGGGCGCTGGTCTCTCTTATTGGCCCTATCCGGCCGGTGCCGGTACAGCTTCCAGATGTTCGACGCACCGCGGCGCCCAGGGCACGGAACAATCGGCGGTCCATACCGGGCTTTCAGCATCGCCCGGTTCTGCGTCCATCTCCGCCCCGGCGACGCTTGGCTCGGCGACATTGGCGAACGCCAATAACAAGGCCAGAGCGGCAATCACCGGGAGCGCCAGAATCAGAAAGCCGTCGTTAAAGCCGGTCGCCGCGCCGGAGTGAAACGGGTTCAACAGGATTGCTGACCGTCGTTCCTCGCGCAGCGGTCACCGCAATCAGCAGCGTTGCGCCGAAACTGCCTCCCAGGAAGAACAGCATCGGGTTGATGCTCAAAGCCGACGCCAGCATGGGCCCCGCATGATCTTCGATATGGTCGCCGCCAACGGCGTGTTGACCAGGCCGAATCCTGCGCCGAGCAACCCGGCAAAACCGGCCACCGCCCAGACTGACACGCCCGCCGAGGTTGACAACCCCAGTACAGCCAGCAGCATAACCGGCGCTCCCGCCCGCATCGGCAGAGCGCCGCCCCGGCGGTCCGTGAGGCGACCGGCCAACACGCCAAATACTGAACTGCATATCGCGCCGGGCAGCATCACGAGGCCCACCTGAATTGCGGTCAGACCATGAAATGCGGCAATCAGAATGGGAATTCCGATAAGAACCGCCAAGTTAGCCGCCATCACGGTAAAGCTGACGCCGAGCAGCGAGACATACTGGCGGCTGCGCAGAAATTCCCGGGGTATGAAGGGCGAAGCGGCTTTGCGCTGGCGGTACAACAGCGCCAGCAAGCCCAGGCCAAAGATTGCGGCGCCCACCAGAACCGTCGGCGAAAGCCAGCCCGACTGCGCTCCCGCCGACGGCGCCAGCAACGCGCCAACAATTACCATTCCCAACGCCGCCCCGCCCCAGAAGTCCAGGCTGCCGGCGGAGCGCAGTTCGGCTCCGGGCAAAATCCGCGCAGCCCGGGAACCAGCAAAACCGTTCCGGCGTTGATAAAGAAAATGGATTGCCAACCCAGAGCCGTTGACAGCACGCCTCCCAGCAGCGGGCCCACGGCAGAGCCGGCGCCGATGGTGGCGGCCAGAATGCCCAGGGCTTTCCCTCGCGAATCCGAGCCATAGG
Organism: Dehalococcoidia bacterium; assembly: GCA_965197635.1. GTDB lineage: Bacteria > Chloroflexota > Dehalococcoidia > Lucifugimonadales > UBA3495 > Bin87. The sequence continues at coordinate 975,057 of OZ240218.1, read as the reverse complement.
CTTGGGGCTGGCCAAGGTCATGCCCAAGCCGGGGACGGCGGCCCCGCCGCCGGCCTGGATAATTTGTCCCAGCAGCAGGACCTCGAAGCTGGGCGCCAGCGCGCACACCAGGGATCCAATGGGGAAGATGCTCAATCCCAGGATAAACAACGGCTTGGCCCCATAGCGGTCGCCGAGCCGGCCATAGCAGGGAATTGCGATGCCAAAGACCAGGAGAAACCCGGTCATTATCCAACCCAGCTGACCCGTATCCACCGACAGGTCAGCGGCAATGTCGGAGAGCATAACCCCCAGGGCAGAGGCATTTAGCACGCTAAAGAAAAGGGCGATACAGATAATCAGCAGTATAAAAACCCCTTGTCGTGAATTATTGTCTGCGTTCATCGTCACTTTCCTCCCGTGCAATCATCCCGCGCCGGCTGCATTTCCGTGTAATGACGCACCCGCCGGGGCTGAGCCGAAACAGTCCCGGCGGGTTTGGCGCAGCCTAAACGCTGCGGGGCAGATGCTCGTTCATAATGCTGAGGAATCCGCCTATATCGTAGTTACCCAGGCGGCCTAATTCGGCCATGACGGCCTCCCATGTAACGGGAACCGCTCCGCCCTGGATCACCCGTTGCATACCGCGCTCGTGGGCGTCGCTGCTGGTGCCTCCGGAAGCGTCGGACACGGCGTACACCTGGTAGCCTTCGTTGAGCATATCGAGGGCCGGGAAGACGAGGCACACTTCCGTCCACAGCCCGGCCATGATGAACTTGCGGCGTCCGGTGGCGTGCACCGCCTCGCGGAAGGCCGGTTCTTCCCAGGCATTAACCGCCGAGCGGTCAACGGTGGGAACGCCGGGCAGAACCCCCTTCAGTTCCGGGATGGTGTCCTCCTGATAGCCGGCGTTTACGGCCACGGTGGAAAGCACGATGGGCAGGCGGAACAGGCTGCCGGTCTTGGCCAGCGCCACCACGTTGTTGACCAGGATTTCGCGGCTGACCGACTTGGTGCCGTCAATCAAGCCCGGCTGATAGTCAATCAGAATCAACGCGGAATTTTCGGGGGAGTGAGCAGATGGTCGGTTTTGGGGTCTCTGGCGATTTGGGTGGTCATGTCAACCTCTGGGTTGTGTGGGTTTCGTTTGCCGGCAAGACGGCGGACTCATCGGTGAACCGGGTTTTCATTCCGCAATCATTTTTGTTCCTCCGTCATCCCCTTTCCCCGTCGGCCGGCGACAGCATCTTCAGCAGCAGCCTGACGAATTCGGCCTGCTCTGCGCTGTCGAGCCGGTTCAGGAATTGGTCATTGTTGGCGTGTACCAGGTGCGCCAGGCGAGGCACCAGTTCCCGGCCGGCGGGGGTCAGGGTAATGCGCACCGTGCGGCGGTCCCGGTTGCTGCGCCGCCGCTGCGCCAGTCCTTTGTCAACCAGGCGGTCAACCTGGCGGCTGATGGCGGCGGGGTCCACCGGGATATAGCGGCACAGCGTCGATATCGAGTCGGCCTCGCCCTTGTAGCAGGTTTCCAGGATGGCCCATTGCGCCGTGGTCAGGTCGAAGGGGGCCAGGCGTCGGTTCAGACCGTTCCTGATCGCTGAACCCAGAGAGCCTAGCCAGAATCCTAGCCCGTCCTGCGGCGTTCTGTTTTGTTGAGTACTCATGCCGGCATAGTATATGACTAGTCAATTATTGTTAAGTCAATAATTGATACGGCAAGAAAATGCCGCCGACGGATTATTAACCCCCGTAGTGGAAAATTTGTCACGGGCCCGGGCCGTGACCGAGCAGCCCCAAATCGCCGGTTACGCCGGTCGACTGCCGCCGTCTTGCTTACCGGCCCGGCCCGCCGCCGCTACTGCCGCCTGGTACTGCTCCGGGGTATTCACGTCCCACAACAGTTCCGGCGCGCCCAGTCCCACCCGCTGCGTCGCGTTTTTGTGCCGTTCGGTCACCGCGCGCATTCCTTCCGTGGCCTCGGTAATGGCCATCAGTTCATCGTACAGCGTGCGGCTCACCACGATTGGGTGACCCCCTTTGCCGTTGTACGTCGGAATGGTGATCAGCACGCCTTCCGCATCCCGATGCGCCGCCAGAACCTGTCGCACGATGCCGGCGCTGCGAGGCTGGTCAACGTTGAGCATCAGGATGGACCCGCCGGTGTCGGCTGCGCCGGAAAGGTCCCGCAGTCCGGTTTTGATCGACGTGGTCTTGCCCAGGGCATAGTCCTCATTCACCACGCAGCGAACATTGCCCACGTCATACACGTCCCGGTTGGCCCCAATCCGGGCCTGCAATTCGTCCGCGCGGTGGCCCAGCACCACGACCACCTCGTCGGCGCCGGCCTCGCGCAGGGTAACGATCTGGTGGATGATGAGGAACCTGCCCTGCCAGTCCAGCAGCGCTTTCAGCGTACCCATGCGGCGGGACACGCCGGCGGCGAGGAGAATCGCGGAAGTAACGGGCGCTGCGGTGGAGGTTGACATGTCAGTGGACGTCGGAGTTCAGGTGTTGTCGCGGCGGACGTGCGTTCAGTCGAGCATCTTGCTGATGCGAGTATAGCGGACGCCCAATCGGTAGGCCAATCAGCCCAGCGGAGCGACGCATCGGGCCGGTTCGCACTCGGACAACACCGGCGGCCGGTGGCCGGTATGCACGTAGTCGGCGACTAGCTTGCCCGCCATGGGGCCACGCCCGAATCCCGAAGAAGCCAGACCGCTGACGATGTACAGGTTATCGAGTTGGGGTATCTTCCCGATAACCGGCCGGCCGTCCAGGGAGAAAGGCATCAGGCCCGACCAGGTACGGTTGATGGCCAGTTGGCCCAGCATGGGCAGAATTTCGCTAGCGTGGGCGAAGTTCACCTCGACCCCTCCGGTGTCCACCGTCCGATCATACCCGACGGCCTGGTGGTCGCCGCCAAAGATTATTTCCCCGTCGCGGGTCTGCCGCCCGTACAGATGCCTGGTGACCCGGCGGGAACCGACATGGGTCAGCTCAGGGGGAGTATCGGCGTTTCCGCCGGGATCAACGCTCCAATGGGAGTAGGATTCGGCCGACGACAGCGAATGAAACACCCTGGGGGGCAACGGTTGCGACGCCCACATTTGCCCGCGCACCGGAACGATGGGTATGCGGATGCCCAACATCTCACCTAACGGGCCGCACCAGGCTCCCGCCGCCAGCACCAGCCGTTCGGCGTGGTGCTCTTCCTCGGAACAGCTGATTAGGTAAGTTCCGCCGGCGGTAGGCGAGATTCCCGTAACCTCCTGACCCGTCAGTATTTTTGCGCCCCGTTTTTGCGCTGCGGCGGCAAACGCTCGAGTGGCCTTTCGCGGGTCGGCCTGGGCTCTCAGAGGGAAGTACACCGCTCCCAGCAGTTCGGGGTTCAGCTCCGGCTCGATGCTCCGGGCCTCGCTCTTGCTGAGTATCTCCACCGAATAGCCGCGAGACTTCAAAGAGAGGACGCGATCGCGCTCGAAATCGTACTGTTCCTGGGTATGTATGGCCTGCAGGGCGCCGGAAGCGCGGAACTCGATATCGAAGCCCTGATCCAGTTGCAGGCTGCGGAATATCTGGAGGCTACCCATGGTCAGATAAGATTCCAAATCGGGGACATGACCCCAACCGAAGGCCCCGATGCCGCCGGCGTTGACGCCCGAAGCTTCCGACGCGATCTCGCCGCGTTCCAGCAGAGTCACGCCTCTGCCACGTTCAACCAGATGATAGGCAGCCGACGCTCCCGCTATGCCGCCTCCGATAACTACGACTTCCGATTCGGTCATTCGCACCTCGTTGCGCCCCGGCGGGCGTCGCCAGGCGCGGAGATTGTACGGCAGCGGACATTCAGCCGGCCAACCCTTCAGTAAAGCGTCCGCGGGGCGTGTTGCTGCGCTCTGCGCCGGCTTCGCGCGGGGCGACAATCTGGTAGATGATGGGCTTCATTCGTTCCCGGTCCAGCAGGGCTTTCAGCGTGCCCATGCTTCGGGGCATCCCGTCGGCGAGAAGGATGGCGGAGGTGAATGGGAACGAGATTGCCACGTCGCTACTCTCCTCGCAGGGACAATCTTGGCGCGGGACGGAGGTCTCGAGGCAAGCGAGAGAGTCAGGAGCGCAGTGAATTTCCGTTGCCGATTGGAACGTAAGGCACGCGAACTGGACCATTGGCGGCTACGGCGCCGTCGGGTCTGAGGTGCGTGCCGGATACTACCGGCATGACCGATTCTCCGTTGATTCTGGTGAGAATGTCAGCCTGTTCTATGGCTCTCGTTACATCGTTGGCATTGACAGTGTAGGAGACTTGGACTACCAGATAGGCGTCGGTTTGTTGCAGTGAACTGTGTCCGTAAAAATATGCGTCGGCGTTGGAAACGCGGCTCATTTCGTCTTCGGTAATGTCCCGATGCCGAAAAGCGCTTTCGGCGATGCTCCGTATCTCGCTTTGCGGTACTTCCCGCAAGCCGGTCATTTTGATTACATCGGAGTACCGGCTGATGCGTCGGGAACTGAGCAATTCTAAACCCCACCCCTTTATCTCAGCGACTGAGTTGTCGAGGTTGCCAATCGTCGATTGCATGGTCCGCTGAGACTCGCGGATGGCATCGATTTCCGCCTGCATGGTCTGTTGAAACACCCGAATATTTTCGAGCTGGGCCGGAATTGCTTCCTGGAACGCGCGAATATTTTCGAGCTGGGCCGGAATTGCTTCCTGGAACGCGCGAACATTTTCGAGCTGGGCCGGTATCGTTTCCTGGAACGCGCGAATATCTGCGAGCTGGGCCGGTATAGCCTGCTGGATTCGGCTCGCGTTAGTCAAATTGGTTTGCAGGTTATCAATTGCGGCCGCTAGCGGTACCACTGCATCGCTCATCGTTTTGGACAGCGAGTCCGGCAAGTCCCTCAGGAACACCACCAATTGCTGGACGGTACTTTCGAGAGCATCCAGCCGCGCCGGCGCTTCACGCAGTTCCTCGCTGACGAAAATAGCGCTCAGCAGTGCACGAATTTCCTGATTGCTGTTTAACTCCTCAAACAGCCGCATCCCTATGGACTGTGGGTTAACGGGTTGGTTGTTTGCGGTTGGAGTAGTCACGGCTACGCCTTATCCCTCACTGCGAGTTCAGCAGGGTTCCATCGGCAACAAGTAGGCCGGCAGGCATCTCTGGAACATCAGTCGGCTGGCAGGCCCATGGCCCGGTTAGCGCGGCGTTCGGCCCGTTCCAGGTACCAGTCGTCCATGGTCATGGGGCTGCCCTTGCCACCCCGGCGCGCCATGATGACCTCGGACATGATGCTGACCGCCAGCTCTTCGGGTTCCAACGCGCCGATGTCCAGGCCGATGGGCGCGCGGACTTGGGCCAGTCGCTCCCGAGGCACGCCCTCCTGGAGCAGACGCTGGTAGATCATCAGCGTCTTCCGGCGGCTGCCCAACAGGCCGACGTAGCGGGCGCGGGTGGTCAGCGCCGATTCCAGGGCAACGTCGTCGAACCAGTGGCCGCGAGACGCTACGACGATGAAGCTGTTGACGTTGATGTCCAGGTGCTTGGCCCAGTCGGTGTAGGGGGCGACAATGGTTTCCTCGGCGTAGGGGAACCGGCCCGCGTTTGAGAAGTCCTCCCGGTCGTCCACGATATACACCCGGTAGCCCAGGCGGTGCGCCAGGTCGGCGGTAGCCTTGCCGACGTGGCCGCCGCCCACCATCACGAGCGTCGGCGGGGTGGTGAAACCCTCGATAAACAGCTCGGTGTTGGCGTCCAGGTCAACCGATTCGTTGGCTCCGACCGAGGCGACCCGGCCGCACGCTTCCAGCGCAATCTCGTCCAGTTCCACGGTCCCGATGCCGCCGGCGATGGAACCGTCGGAGCGCAGCAGCAGCTTGGCGCCCAGGGCCGCGGTGTCGCCGTCGGAGCGGACGATAGTAGCCAGGGCGGCGGGTTCCGCGCCGTCGTAAGCGCCCAGCAACTCGCTGCCGATGTCGGAGAAGTCGTCGGTGTCCCAGAAGGGCTCCAGGTAGAAATACATCGTGCCGCCGCAGACCAGGCCGTCGCGGGCGGCAATGTCCTCGTTGAGGTAGTAGTCCTTGAACTCCGGCCCGCCCTGATTGCGGAGGATCTCCCGGGCGGCAAACCAAATGTCGCCTTCCACGCAGCCGCCGCCGAGGGTTCCGACGGCGGTGCCGTCCTCCCGCACCAGCAGCATTGCGCCGGCCTTTTGCGGCGTCGAGCCCTTGGTGCGAACCACCGTGGCCAGCACGCAGGGGTTCCCGGATTCCAACTGTTCGACCGCTTCCTGAATTACTTCGCGCACGCCAACACCTGCCTGATGCTTGATTCCGGCGTATTTAGCCGATCCCACGGGCCACGGGCCGTCGCCGAGGTCCTGAGCGTATTATACATTAATGGCGGTTGTGAGTTGCATAAGTTACGCACCACCCAGGGCAATCGCATATGGGAGTTTAATGCCCGTTATTCCTGCGCAAGCAGGAATCCAGTGACCGAATTCGTTAATTACGTTTCCAATTCGTTCATGCAATGACCTTATGGACTCCGTCTTTCGCCGGCGTGACGGGGTTGTAATTTCAAATGCGATTGCCCTGACGCACCACCGCTCACGCGGCCAGCGTGGCAACGTCGTACCGTCGCACAGTGGTGTCTTCGGTGACCAAAATCAGGCCCTCGGCCTGCGCTTGAGCCACGAGCATACGGTCAAAGGGGTCCCGGTGGATGAGCGGGAGTTGGGCCGCCAGTTCCCCGTGGATGAACTTCACCGGCAGTTCATTCAGTCCCGCTAAACCCGAATCCACCGAAAGGATGAGTCTGTCGGCGCGCTGAGGGGGTTAGAAAATGCTCCTGTGTTCGGGGATAATGGTTTTTGAGAGACTAAACCAACCCCAGACCAAGAGCACCCAATAGCTGCCACCACCTGAGCAGCCCGACCGCATTCATGTCTCCTTTGACGATCACCGTCTGGTGGCCAACGCTAGGATGCTGCTTCCGATCACGCGGGTTGGGCGTTTGGGACTGGGTGAACTGGTGGACAACAACGTTGACCTGGGAGAAGCGCCGGGTCGGGCGAATGTGGGGGACCAGATGCTGACGTTGGTGGCCTCGGCGTTGATCGGTGGCGACTGCATTGACGACGCTGATGCGCTGCGCACCGGCGGGACGGCTGGGGCCATCGGCGGCGTGGTCAAAGCGCCGTCCACCCTGGGAACGTTCCTGCGCAGCTTCCGGTGGGGCCACGTCCGCCAGCTGGATCGGGTGAGCCGGGAGCTGCTGGCCCGGGCCTGGGCCGCTGGTGCCGGACCCCGGCGACGGGCCGTTGACCATCGACCTGGACTCCACCATCTGCGAAACCTACGGACCGGCCAAGGAGGGTGCCCGCCGTCACGGCTACACCGGCCAGTGGGGCTATCACCCGCTGCTGGCCGTTGTCGCCGGAACCGGCGATGTGCTGATGTCTCGGCTGTGGGAGGGCCGGGCCAACACGGTTCGGGGCGCGGCCCACTTCCGGCGGGAGACGGTGGGCCGGGCGCGCTACGCCGGAGCCACCGGACAACTCACGGTGCGGGCCGACCGCGGCTTCTACACCCACGCTCTGGTCTCCGTCTGCCGCGAGACGGATGTCCGCTTCTCCATCACCATCCGCCAGCACGCCCGCCTGCGGAACCGCATCGAGGCCATACCCGAAAGGGAGTGGACGCCCCTACCCTACTGGATGGACGGCGCCGCCGACGTGGCCGAAACCACCTACAGAGCCTTCCAGAGTGAGCCCGACGCCGCGCCGGTGCGGCTCATCGTGTGCAGGGTGAAGCCCACGCCCGGTTCCCAACTGGCCCGCTTCGCCAGCTACACCCATCACGGCTTCATCACCGACCGGGAGGGGACACTCGGGAACTGGAGGCGGACCATCGCCGCCACGCCGAGATCGAGAATGCCATCCGCGACCTGAAGCACGGCGTCGGGCTCAACCGTCTCCCCTCGGGCCGCTTCGCCGCCAACGCCGGCTGGCGGGCCGTCCAGGTCATCGCCCACAACCTGGCTCGCTGGACTGCCCGCATCGGTCTGGGTAAGCAAGAGGTGGTAACCACCAGGACCCTCCGGCGGCGCTTCTGCTCCATCACCGGACGCCTCACCCGCAAGACGCGCCGCCTCACTTTGCATCTTCCCCAGCATTGGCACTGGGAAAACCAGTTCACTCGCGCCTTGACTCGATTGCGCGCCCTGCCACTCCCTTCCTGATGGTGGCGCCGGCAACCGGCCCGCCAATCCCATCCGCCAGTCAGTCAAACATCTTCCCGACTCGCGCCAGATGGATCAGCGAGTGTTCCCTGCTGCCCCGGCTCATCCAGCAGCGGCTCCGCACGCCTGACACTGGGTGGCCAATTGCCCACCACCAGGCCCATCTACCCGCATTCCGCCCGAACCATCGCGTCTTCATCACCCTCGTGTCCCGTTCCAGTGCTCCCACTATGCCTTTCGGTGGATTCGGGTTTACACGCCGCCCTTGAAGGGGCGCTCCCTGACGTAGGACACGCTCCGTTCCACCTTGAGCTCGTCCTTAGGATGACGTGCCCGAGCTGGGTCGGCGACGAAGCTGCGATGCTGGGAATATTCGAGAAATACCCGGGTCAAACGGGGATGCAGTGGGTCAGCCCCAGCCACCGCAGCCGGAAAATTGTCGATGACGAGATAGCGGGGCACGCCGCCAAAGAATGCCCACGCCGCCTCCAGCCCAGCGATCACGTCCCCCAGCTTCTGGCTACGTATGGGCCACACGAAACAATGTCGCGAGTACGACAGCACGATGATCAGCGCCCACACCGCCCGGCGACGGGACGGCGCCGAGTCTGTGATCAAGCCCCAGCCGGCCGAAGTCCACCTCGGCCACCTCACCCGGCTCAGTGTCGGCCATCCGCACGGTACGGACGCTGCGCCGTCCCCAGTTGCGCTTTACGATGAAACGCCGCAACGACGTGTACGACACGGTACAGCCCCGCGCCGCCAGCAGCTCCTGGATGCGTGTAACCTTCAATCGGTCGCCGGTGAGCCACTGATAGATCTGGTCCGACCAGGGAGCCAGGCTGTCCTCAACCGGCGTCTCCACCCGCCTCGGCCCAGCCCGGCTGATCCCCGCCAGTCGGCTCAACTGGTCATCGTCAGGGGCAGAGCCATCCCGCAAGACCCCCACCGCCAGCGCCGCCGCCAGGTACTTGGGCACCGTCGCCCGCGACAACCCCGTCCCCTCGGCTATCTGCCGTTGGCTACGCCCTGCTTGCCAGCGACGAATCACTTCCTGCATTTCCACTCGGAGCACCTCCTTGTACGCCATCGCTGCACCTCAAAATCAAAGTGCGGCAATGGTCGCCTCGTTGGCGCCCACCGGTGGTCATAGGCCTTGGAGAACTGGTCTATAGTTCGTGGCGATCTCCTCGTTTACTGGTACGTAGTTCTTGGCGTTTTACAGTTCGCCGAGGGTGGTACTAAGGCGCTGGTTTTTGAGCAAACTGGAGGCCCCCCTGCCCTGGACGTAAAGCATCAGGCCCAGTTGAAGGCGGCGGTGCCGGAGTTGCCGGTCCAGGCGGGTATCGACGAGTCGAACTGGAACTGGAAGGTGGCACGCCGGTATGTACAGGACCGCTTCGGGTTGTCGCTGAGCCGGAGCAGTTGTCTGACCCCGTATCAAGTACGGGGTGACGTTACTAAACTGAAGCCAAGGTGGGATATACATTTGCAAGGTGGTGGAAATCGGTTGGGTCGCTCCGTGTCAGTTCTGCTGTCCGTGCTTGAAGGACGGTCCGACATCGTCGTTTGACTTCCTCGCGCCGGTTGGCCAGATCGGTGAAAAAGTCGCCCACCTTCTCTTGCACCACTGCCTTGGTGCCCAGGCACCGAGCCGGCCCCGTACTTGATACGGGGTTCACCAAGCGCAGGTTCAAACTGGGCGTGGTCAGCTACGTCGGTAGCGCGTCGCCAGATTTTTGACCAATCGCGCGCTGGCGCATTGTCCCAAATCACCGTCAGTGGTTCGGTGTGTCGCGCCCGCAGTTGCCGCAGGAAAGCGGTGGCGGTGGCGGCCCCCGCATCGGGGTGCGGGGCGGTGGTTGTTACCCGTGGCCCGTTAGTTCCAGCACCGCCACCGCGCCGGTCTCCAGACACACCGCTGAATAGTAGCTGGCCTGCTCGCCCCGGCGCGGGCTGGTGGAGTCCACCAAGGCCGGTTCCCCTTGCAGCGCCCACTTCCCCCGCAGAGCCTGCCCCGTACCCCGATACGGGGTCCGCATCCGCCCGAAAGTGGGCCTCGTCAGCGAAGCAGATCTTGCCTCCAGTCTGTCGCGCCCCTGCTGCCAGAGCAGCATACTCCGCCACAAAGGTGTCCCGCCGCACCGGGTCCGCCTGGCGCAATCGCTTCTTGGGCCGTTTCAGCACGAACCCCAATCGGTGCCGGTAGTAACGTCACCCCGTACTTGATACGAGGTCAGACAACTGCTCCGGCCCAGCGCCAACCCGAAGCGGTCTTGCACAAACCGCCGCACCGCCTTCCAGTTCCAATTGGACAAGTCAATGCCAGACTGGCCGGACGACTTCTGCACCGCCGCCTTCAACTGGGCCTGATGCTTTATGTCCAGGGCGGGAGGAACCTGACAGGGGTAGGTAACGGCTGAAACTGGCTTTTGCCGTAGCTTGGGAAGGCGCCGGGGCATCCGGCATCTTGGTTGTGTCTAAACCGGATGCTGGAGGATCCCCATGCGCCTTCCCAGAGAATGCTATCAGATGCAGAAAACGATTGAAACGCATTTACTTCACCTCTCTCAGCCACAGTTGACCGGTCTGGTCCTGTGGGTCTATGGGGCCATCCTCGCCGGCAGCGCCGGCCAGAACGCCGTCGCCTCCGCCCTCTCGCCCTGGGGCAGCTGGAACAACCTGCGCCAGTATCTCCGGGAGTGGCTCTACGACGGCGGCGACCGGACCAGCCCCTGCCAAACCCAACTGGATGTAACTCTCTGCTTCGCGCCCCTGCTGCGCTGGGTCCGCGCCTGGTGGCGCTCCGGTAGACTGGCCCTGGCCATCGACCCCACTCTCAAGGGCGACCAAACCACCGCCATCGTCATCAGCGTCCTCTACCGCAGTTGCGCCATCCCCGTGGCCTGGCGCATCCGCAAGGCCACCCAGCGCGGCTCCTGGATGGATCCCACTGCCCGCCCCGCGCTTCGTTTCCCGTCCCGATACCGCCTGGGTCGGCCAGGGCACCGCCTTCAGGACCCCCAAGGCCCAACGCCGCTGCACCCTGCTGGTGGTCTGGTACGTCGGACAGGAGGAACCCTGGATCATCCTCACCGACCTGCCTCCAAAGGAAGTCGGCGTCAGTTGGTACGCGCTGCGCTGCTGGATCGAACTGGGCTGCAAGGCCCTCAAGAGCCTGGGCTGGCAGTGGGAGCAGACCCGGCGCACCGACCCGGCCCGCGTCTCCCGCCACTGGCTGGCACTGTCGGTGGCGATGCTGCTGGCCCTGGCCTACGGCGCTAGGGTGGAAGAGGCCCAGGACCGCAAGATTGCCCCAGGCAATCTGCGGGCGCCGCCCAAAGCGCTGGCTTCCCATCACCGGGACCCTCGGAGCCGTCCGGCGCGCACCGTCAGCGTGATCCGCCACGGCAGCGACTGGCTCAGGCGGTTGCTGCTCAAAGGACGCCTCTGGAGCCGCGTCTGGCTGCTGCCCGAACCCTGGCCGGAACCCCAAGCCCAACCTGGAGGTCACCCATCATGCGCCCTCGTAGCAGCCGTTACCTACCCCCGTCAGGGGGGAACCCTGACGGGGGTAGGTATTTTCGTGCCATGTTTATGACCCTCATTTCAGACGATGGCTCACTCAGTGATTTTCAAACCTGAAAACTCGGCTTTGGTTCGGTCTCAAGGCCCGGAGGATTCCATGCCCGACTCCGGTAAATTCAAGGATTTATACCTAAACCCGAATCCACCGAAGGGAAACCGTGGCGGCGGTCAGAGGAGGGATGAGGGACCAGGGATCGGGCTGGCGGGGACCTGATGCCGATGAAATGGACGATGTGGGGCGTGGATGCCGGTCCAAAGAGATGTTGACGACCCGTAGTAGCGGCGCGGGAAGCGATTTTCAGCGCCGATCGCCGGCGGAGGCCATCAGGAGCCGAGCCTGGCGCGGCTGGGCCAGACAGTTAGGTAATCTGGTGGACAGGTCAGACGCCGAAGAAGGGAGTGGCAGTGCGCGCAGTCTGGCCAGGGCGCTGCTGAACTGGTTTCGCCAGGGCCAGCCCTGGGGGAGATGCAAAGTGAGGCGGCGTGCCTTGCGGGTGAGGCGTCCGGCCAGGGAGAAGAAGCGCCTGCGCAGGGTCTTGGTGGTCGCCACCGGCTCGCCCAGCCCGAGGCGCGTGGTCCAGCGGGCCAGGTTGTGGGCCATCGTCTGGACGGCCAGCCAGGCGGCGTTGGCGGGGAAGCGGCCCGAGGGCAGGTGGTTGAGACCCACCCCGTACTTGAGGTCGCGGATGGCGTTCTCGATCTCGGCGTGGCGGCGATGATCGGCCTCCAGTTCCAGGGTGTCGCCGTCTCTATCGGTGATGCAGCCGTGATACCTGTAGTCGACCAAGAGGGCCAGCTGGGAGTTGGGCGTGGGCTGCACCCTTCGGACGATGAGCCGCACCGGCACAGCATCGGGCTCACTGGCGAAGGGAGTGTAGCTGGTTTCGGCCACGTCGGCGGCGCCCTCCATCCAGTAAGGGATGGGCGTCCAGTCCTCAAGGGATTCGTCCTCTTCAGGTATGGCTGCGATGAGATTGCGCAACTGGGCGTGCTGGCGGACGGTGATGGAGAAGCGGACCTTCATCTTGCGGCAGACGGCGACGATGTCGTGGTTGTAGAAGCCGCTGTCGGCCCGCATGGTGAGCGGTCCGGTGGCTCCGGCGCAGCGCACTCGCCTTACCGTCTCTCGCAGGAAGTGGGCCGCGCCGCGAGCGGTGTTGGCGCGTCCCTGGCGCAGCCGAGCCATCAGCACGTCGCCGGCGCCAGCGGCGACGGCGAACAGCGGGTGATAGCCCCGCTGGCCGGTGTAGGTGTGGCGGCGCGCCCCTTCCTTGGCCGGACCGTAGGTCTCACAGATGGTGGAGTCCAGGTCGATGGTCAACGGATCATCGCCCGGTCCGGCCCCGGCGCCCCAGGCTCGGGCCAGCGCCTCACGGCTCACCCGATCCAGCTGCCGCGCGTGGCCCCAACGGAAACTCCGCAGGAACGTACCCAACGTGGACGGCGCCTTGACCACACAGCCCAGCACCTGCTCGGTCCCGCCAGCGCGCAGCGCGTCGGCGTCGTCGATGCAGTCGCCACCGGCCAGGGCCGACGCCACCAGGGTCAGCATCTTGTCCCCAGCATTCGCACGACCCGGTGCATCTCCCAAGTCAACGTGGCGGTCCACCAGTTCGCCCAGACCCAGGTGATGGGCCAGCGTGACCGGCAGGATCAGTCCGGCGTTGGCCACCAGGCGGTGATCGTCGAAGGCGACCTGGATGCGCTCAAGGCGCTCAGGTGGTAGCATCCGTTGGGTGCTCCTTGTTCCGGGTTGGTTTGGTGTCTCACAAACCATTATCCCCGAAGCCGGGAGCACTTTTTCAACCCTTCAGCACGACACCAACCTCATCCTTTCGGTGGATTGGGGCTTAGGACCGCCCTCAGCGAACACAGCCGCCCCGCGGCCAATGGTATGGGCTGCTCTCCCCAAGGCCGCGGCCACCGCCGCCGCCGTCCAGCCCGGCGTCAATAGCCACCACGCATGCCACCGCTCCCGCCTCCCGTGGCGTCGGCCCTCGGTAAATCCGACGCCGTACCTCAGCCTCATCCAATTGCCACCGCTCCAGCAGTTCCGGCATCGCCTTCATACCCAACAGCAACCCCCACTTGGATCTCCTGACGAACCAACTCAACTGGCCTCATTTCTACCTAACTCTAATGCGCATTTCACCTTGGCTTTGGTTTAGTTGGCCAGGAAAATCTCAAACACATCAACCTGACTGACCAAGATCCCCGGTTGATGAAGACAGGGCAGGGCATTGTACCCAGCTACAACGGTCAGGCACTGGTCTCGCCGGTCGCGGCGGAAGGGGAAGTGATTGGGATGTTGATTACTGCGGTCGGCCTCGTAGATGAACCCGACGATCACACATCCTTTACCCCGATGCTGGAGCAGGCCGAGGCGACTAAACCGAAGCCAAAATGAAACCCGCAATGGTGTCGGGTAGAATAGGCAGTAGTTGAGTTGGTCGGAAAGGATCAGGAAATCGGAGTGGGGGTTGCTGTTGGGCATGATGGAGACGGGAGTCCTACTGGAGCGGTGGCGCATGGACAAAGCGGAGGTGCGGCGGCGGATATACCGAGCGCCGACGCCGCGGGAACGGGAAAGGTGGCACGCGGTACGGCTACTGGCGCAGGGTGGGACCGCGGCGGCGGTAGCTGGGGCGTTGGAAAGGGATGCCCACACCATCGGCCAATGGACCGGGGAGTTCGCGGAGCGCGGTCCAAGGGCGCGGTCTTTTGAGCCGTCGGGAGGTCCCCCCGCGCTGAGCCGGGATCAGCAGGCCGAGTTGAAGGCAGCGGTGCGGGAATTGCCGTCGCAAGCGGGCATCGACCGGTCCAACTGGAACTGGCAGGTGGTATGCCGGTTTGTGCAGGAACGTTTCGGGTTGTCGCTGAGCCGGAGCAGTTGCCTGACCCCGTATCAAGTACGGGGTGACGTTACTACCTGCACCGTTTGGGGTTTGTGCTGAAGCGACCGAAGAAGCGGTTGGTCAAGGCGGACCCGGTGCGGCGGGCAGCTTTTGTGGGAGAGTATGCTGCTCTGGCAGCAGGAGCGCGACGGACGGAGGCCAAGATATTCTTCGCTGACGAGGCCCACTTTCCGGCGGATGCTGATCTGCGAGGCCAGTGGGCGCTGAAAGGCGAACCGGCCCTGGTGGACTCCACCAGCCCGCGACGCGGGGAGAAGGCCAGCTACTACTCGGCGGTGTGTCTGGAGACCGGCGAGGTAGAGGTGATGGAACTGGAGGGTAACAGCAACTCCGCATCCTCGGTTGGTTTCCTGAGACAGTTGCGGGCGCGGCACATCGAACCGCTGACGGTGATCTGGGACAATGCGGCAGCACATCGGGGCGACGCGCTACGGACGTATCTGACCACGCCGGGTTTGAACCTGCGCTTGGTGAATCTGCCCACCTACAGCCCAGACTTCAACGCTGACCAGGCCATTTGGGGTTGGGTGCGTGAGGAGACGACCGCCAACCGGTGCCTGGGCACCCGTGCCGCGGTGCGGGAGAAGGTGGGCGACTTTTTCACTGGCCTGACCAACCGGCGCGAGGAAGTCAAACGCCGCTGCCGGACCGTGCTGCAAGCGAAAGCGGATGAATTCATCAGCAACACCCCAGCCGACTTTCTCCGCCCTGCCAATGTAGATCTCACCTTGGCTTCAGTTTAGTATTCAGTCAATCTTGTAATGGCGGAACAAACGCGAAACGGGCTATGGTTGCTGCGCTGGTGGCAAACAGCGGTGCGGGAGGCGCAGCATCCATGGTTCAGGAGAAATACGCGGTACGATTGTCGGCGGAAGATCGGGCCCAACTGGAGGGGTAGATCCGCCGCGGACAGCGCTCGGCGCGGGTCATCAATCGGGTAGGCATCCTGCTCAAAACTGATGAGGGCTGGAGCGCTTCCCAAGTGGCGGCGGCCCCCGTATCCAGTACGGGGCAGGTTTTGGACACATCGCCGCGCACGGTGTTCCGCACCAAAGGGCGGTACGCCGAGGAGGGATTGGACGGCGTGCTGCACGACCATCCCCAGGCCAATCGGTTTCGCAAGTTGGACGACCGGGGCGAGGCCCACCTGGTTGCCTTGGCGTGCAGCGACGCCCCGGAAGGCCATGACCACTGGACCCTGCGGTTGCTGGCGGCCCAGGTGGTGGAGTTGGGATTGGTTTCGTCGCTGCCCCAGGAGGCGGTAAGGCTCTGGCTCAAAAAAACATCCTCAAGCCCTGGCGGAAACAGCAGTGGTGCATCCCCAAGGTGAACGGGGAGTATGTGGCTGCCATGGAGGACGTGCTGGATCTGTATGCCGAACCCTACGATCCCCAACGGCCGGTGGTGTGCTTTGACGATACCTCCACCCAACTGCTGGCCCCGATTTCGACCAATCTGAGAACGCCGTTGCCCGCCCAGCCGGGACGACCGCGGCGGCAGCACTACGAGTATCGGCGCGGCGGCGCGCCCGCAATCTCTACCTGACCTGTGATCCCTTAGCGGGCTGGCGCCACGTGGCCATCACCCAGCGGCGCACCATGCCGGACTTCGCTCACCAGATGCAGTGGCTGGTGGATGTGGCCTACCCAGACGCGACCGTGGTCCGTTTGGTCCTCGACAATCTGAACACTCACCGCATGGCGTCTCGGTACGAGACCTTCCCGCCCGCCGCGGCCCGACGCATCGTGAAGCGCCGCGAGTTTCACCACACGCCCCAGCACGCCAGTTGGCTGAATATGGCGGAGATCGAATTCAGCGCGTTGAGCCGTGCTTGTCTCAAGGGGAGAAACCCCGACGCCGATGCTCTGCAGCGCCACATTACCGCTTACCAGACCCAGCGCAACGCAGCGGGCGCAATCATCGACTGGCGGTTCAGCACCGACGACGCCAGAACTAAACTCCATCGCTTTTACCCGGGCTTTCCAACCTTGACTGAGTACTAGCCGGTCGGGGAGTCATCTGAGGATTGTCGATCTCCACCTTTTGATTTTGCGCCAAAAACTCGTCAGCGGGGTTTGACCACCGCGTCGTCAGCAAGCCGGGCATAGCCCAACATGAAAAGCGCCGATTGCAGCGCGTCAACCATTTGGGCTTCGGGAACGCTGGCGAAGTCTCCCGCCTGCTTCAGCAATCCCTGTAGTAGCCACGCGCATTTCAGATTAGCCACCGCATATCTTTTCCCCTGGTCATGCCGGATGGCCGGGCGGTCGCACCTGTTGGAGCCACGGTGCGCGGGAATGGGGAAGGACAGCACATCCCCGGCGGTGGCCACCTTTCGATCTTGCTCGTAAAGACGGATCAGACAGGTCAACGCGCAGGCAACCCGACTGTCGTAAATGGGCAGTCCCGGGATTAATGCTGCGTAAATCTTGCTGAAACCCGAGCTCATGCTCAGCGATGCGGGTAATTCGTCGGCGTCAGCGTGACCAGGGTCGAGTTTGCTTTTGATTTCTACGATGTGCCTTTGCAACTCCAGAGGTTGCATCTGGCCCCAATGCTTGCTCGATGATACGTCGAGATTATTGATACCTCCCCAACGGGCGGTTTCCTGAGCGATAATGACGAACGCCTGCCGGTCTGCGTCAGACTCAATCACCCCGATTTGATTGAATCTGTAGCGGTAGTCGTTGAACCTGTTACGGTACCTTCAAACGATTCGCCGTTGCGGGAGTCCGGCCAGCGGTATTGTTGGAAGGCTTCGAACAGAGTGCTGCATTGGAATCGAGGACCCTTGCCCTGGTAAGCATGTTCCAGCCCCCACTTGCCACGCACCAGATGGCCGGCCCACTGCACAAAGCTGGCCACATGGCTATCAGCCAGGTAGTCGTCTCGTTTCATCGCAAGCAACCTCCGAGCAAGGCGCCAACGCAGAACCCCGGCGTTTTCGCCGGGGTTCTGCGTTGGGATTGGTAGCGGGGGTTGGACTCGAACCAACGACCTTCGGGTTATGAGCCCGACGAGCTGCCACTGCTCCACCCCGCGATGCGGCGCCGAAGCGCCAGAAAACTGAACAGGAAATTTGAAACTGTCAATCAGTAGGCTGATGTGAACCGAGCCAAGAGAATTAGAAACTCTTAGCGTGGGTCAAATCGCTCGACTGGTTAGTACCGGTTTGCTGAAGCTGTTACCAGCCTTACACATCCGGCCTATCAAGCAGCTAGTCTCGCTGCAGTCTTACCCCCGAACTTAATCGGGGAGGGAGGCCTAATCTTGGGGGATGCTTCGCGCTTAGATGCCTTCAGCGCTTATCGCTGCCAAACATGGCTACCCAGCGCTGCTCCTGGCGGAACAACTGGAACACCATAGGTTTGTCCTTCCCGGTCCTCTCGTACTAGGGAAAGGTTCCCTCAAGCCTCCTGCGCCCACGGCGGATAGAGACCGAACTGTCTCACGACGTTCTGAACCCAACTCACGTACCCCTTTAATCGGCGAACAGCCGAACCCTTGGGACCTCCTACAGCCCCAGGATGGGACGAGGCGACATCGAGGTGCCAAACCTCGCCGTCGATGTGAACTCTTGGGCGAGATAAGCCTGTTATCCCCGGGGTAGCTTTTATCCGATAAGCCACGGCCCTTCCACTCGGTGCCGTAGGATCACTTTGCCCGACTTTCGTCCCTGCTCGACTTGTAGGTCTCGCAGTCAAGCCCTCTTATGCCAATGCGTTCTGTGGACGATTTCCATCCGTCCTGAGAGGACCTTTGGGCGCCTCCGTTACTTTTTAGGAGGCAACCGCCCCAGTTAAACTGCCCACCAAGCACTGTTCCCCGGTTTTGCCGAGGTTAGAACCAAAAACAGCCAAGGGTGGTATTTCAACGGCGACTCCACCCCTACTGGCGTAGGGGATTCATAGTCTCCCACCTATCCTACACATGACAGCTCCCAGCCCAATGCCAGGCTACAGTAAAGCTCCACGGGGTCTTTTTGTCCTGCCGCGGGTCGCCCGCGTCTTCACGGGCACCGCAATTTCACCGAGCCCTCCGCCGAGACAATGGCCAAGTCGTTCAACCATTCATGCGGGTCGGAACTTACCCGACAAGGGACTTCGCTACCTTAGGACCGTTAGAGTTACGGCCGCCGTTCACCGGGGCTTCAGTTTGGTGCTTGCACACCGCCCCTTAACCTTCCGGCACTGGGCAGGCGTCAGCCTGTATACGTAGGGTTTCCCCTTAGCACAGACCTGTGTTTTTGTTAAACAGTCGCCCGGCCTTCTTCTCTGCGCCCCCAGAACGCTCCACCAGCTAGTGGTTTCACCTTCCGGGGGGCCCCTTCTCCCGAAGTTACGGGGCCCTTTTGTCTAGTTCCTTAGCGGAGGTTAGCTCGAACACCTAGGGACGTTTATCCCAGCCCACCAGTGGCGGTTTGCGGTACGGTCGCCGCGGCTCCATAACCACGAAGCTTTTCTTGTCGGTATGGCCTCAGCAGGATTTCCTTTCCCGTAGGTCAGGATTCCCTCACTCCTCAGCTTAACACCGGGGTGGATTTGCCTGCCCCGGAACGCCTACAAGCAAGGACGCACCATGTCCAATGGGCACGCCCCACTTAGCCTCCCGCACCCCTCCTTGGTTTTAAAGCGAAACAACGGCGGTGCAGGAATATTAACCTGCTGTCCATCGCCTTCGGCTCTTGCCTACGGCTTAGGACCGACTAACCCTACGCCGAACAACGTTGCGTAGGAAACCTTGGGCTTTCGGTGTCAGGGATTCTCACCCTGATTTACGCTACTCATTCCGGGATTCTCACTTCCCCGCGCTCCAGCGAGCCTCACGACTCGCCTTCTTCGCCCGAGGAACGCTCCCCTACCATGCCCAGGTGTTGACCAGGCTTTCGCCTTCGTCGGCTTCCATCGGTTCCGAAGAACTGATTTCAGCGTCGGTTGGTTCCGGCCTGTACCTGTACATCCACGGCTTCGGCGGCAGACTTGAGCCCCGTTACATTTTCCGCGCAGGATCCCTCGACCAGTGAGCTATTACGCACTCTTTAAAGGGTGGCTGCTTCTAAGCCAACCTCCTGGCTGTTTTGGGAACCCCACCTCGTTTCCCACTTAGTCTGCTCTTGGGGGCCTTAGCCGGTGGTCTGGGCTGTTTCCCTTTCGACAATCGCACTTATCTGTGACTGTCTCACTCCCGGGTATCGGTAGAACGGCATTGGTGGTTTGATTGAGTTTGGTAAGCTCACGCCCCCTAGCCCATTCAGTGCCCTACCTCCGTCCTCCTAGTTCCCGAGGCTGCACCTAAATGCATTTCGGGGAGAACCAGCTATTTCCGGGTTCGATTGGCATTTCACCTCTACCCACAGCTCATCCCAAGCTTTTGTACTAGCCACGAGTTCGATCCTTCAGTCCGCGTTAACGAACCTTCAATCTGGCCATGGGTAGCTCACCCGGTTTCGGGTCTACTACATGGAACTGGACGCCCTGTTCAGACTCGCTTTCGCTACGGCTCCGGAACTACAGTCCCTTAACCTCGCTCCATACAGTAAGTCCCCGGATCATTCTTCAATAGGCACGCCGTCATCCGTCGAAACGGACTCCGACCTTCTGTAGGCTTACGGTTTCAGGTCTATTTCACTCCCCGCCAGGGGTTCTTTTCACCTTTCCCTCACGGTACTGGTGCGCTATCGGTGACCAAGGGTATTTAGCCTTGGAGGGTGGTCCCCCGACTTCCCACAGGGTTTCACGTGCCCCATGGTACTTAGGATCTGCTTCGGGAGCTCCATCCCTTTCGTCTACCGGGCTGTCACCGTCTACGGCGGCCCTTCCCAGGGTCCTTCGACTAGAGATGAAGTTTGTAACTCCCCGGAGGCTGATGAGGCAGCTCCAGAAGCGTCCTGTAACCCCGCAACGACACAGGCCCTCACGCCGTTAGGTCGCTGCGGTTTAGGCTATTCCCCGTTCGTTCGCCACTACTAAGGGAATCTCGGTTGATTTCTTTTCCTCAGGGTACTTAGATGTTTCAGTTCCCCCACTTACCTTCCGTTTTACGGATGGACCGACTCAACGCCGGAACAGGTTACCCAATTCGGAGACCCCCGACTACGCCTGTTAGACGGCTCATCGAGGCTTTTCGCAGCCTTACCGCGTCCTTCTTCGGCCCTTGGTCCCAAGGCATCCACCGTAAGCCCTTTATAATTTGACCCACGCTAAGAACTTCAAATTCCTTAGACTCGGTTCTTACAGTTCAAATTTCCTATTCAGTTTTTAATCTGCCCGACCTGCCTCGCCTCGACGGCACTCTGGCCGGTGGCTCGTGCCCGTTGCAAACGGGCCCTTGAGGTAAGTCGGTAAGAAAGGAGTATAGGGCCAAGCACGCCTGCCGTCAAGGGTTCGACAGCGCAATTTTGCTTGCGGCCGACAATTGCACCATTCGACGGCGCTCAGCGACCCACAAATGGCGGCATTCCTCGATTTTTGTCCAGGAACCACTGGACCGCTATCTTGTGGTCCTCCGTGCGCCGCACGTGCTCCTGAGCCGCTGACGCGAGTTCCAGCGCTTCCCGGAAGTTCAAATCCATGCTCTCCTGTACCAGGTACTTGGTCAGGGAATGGGCCACCGTGGGACCTTTGGCGATACGCGTGGCCAGTTCCATCGCGCCTTCCATGAGTTGCTCATCCGGGAAGCACTTGCTGGCCAGCCCAATGCGGACGGCGTCCTCACCGCCCATCCAGTCTCCGGTGTACTGCAGCAGCAGGGTATTGCTGACGCCGATGAGTTTGGGCAACTGCCAGCAACTGCCATCGCCCGGGATCAGTCCGTTCAGAACAAAGCGTTCCGAGAGCCGTCCGCTGTCGCCGACTACTCGGATGTCGCAGGACAACGCCAAACCACACCCGACGCCGGCCGCCGGCCCGTTCACCACTGCGATGGTAGGCTTTTGCAAATCGTGGATGCGTAGGGGCACGAAGTTGACCCGGGGCCCGCTTTCTGTGTTGCCTCGCCGGCCCTTCATATACTCCATCTTGCCCCAGGTAAGCGGCTCAGCTTCCGCCTCACCCTCTCGTTCATCGATCCGCTGCCGGAAACCGCGGACGTTGGCGCCGGAGCAAAATGACGGCTCCGTCCCCGTAAGCAGCAGCACCCGTTCTTCCGGGTTGTTTTCAAACTCGTCCAACCGTTCGAACATTTCGGAAGCCATGTCGGTGCCCAACGCGTTACGCGTCGGCGGGTCGTGCATGGTCATCACCAGCACCCCGTCCACCACATCGGTCTTGATGAATTCGTAAGCCATATTTCGCGCCTCGCAAAACCCCGGAAATCATGGGGCCACAGATTGACCCGCATTCTACCCAATGACCCCGGCGGACGGCAAAAGTATGTCGTTTGCCAACTGCCTGCCCATAACATAAAATCCGCTTGTCTCGCGCCGACTATCCCGGGACGTGCACGACCTTGTTCATCTAGGAGCCATGCTATGCAATCCGGTACCATCGTCAACCTACATATAGCCCGCGTAAAAGGCACGCCACCCGACCCGGTTCAGTCAGCCCGCGCCATTTCCGCTGAAGGGTTGGAGGGCGACCGTAGCCGCAACCCACGGAACTTGCGCCAGGTGCTGGTCATGGACAAAGAAACCCTGGACCATTACGGCCTTGATCCCGGAAAGATTAAAGAGAACCTCACCGTTACCGGGTTGGACCTCTCAGAGGCTCGTCAGGGCCACGTGTTTTTCATCGGAGATCCCGATAACCAGGTGACGCTTGAAGTCACCGGCGACTGCGAACCGTGTCAAAAAATGGACGCGTTGATACCCGGTTTGCAAAAAGAGATCTTCGGACGCCGCGGCATCCTGACCGTGGTGCTGCAAGGCGGCGAAATCAACGTCGGCGACGCCATCCATTTGGAACCCTGATCCTGCCCGCGCCAATCGTCCCGGTTTAGCGGCCCGGAAGGAAAGGTCCGGGGTAGCATATGCGAAGTTTTCGTAGCCTTACGTGCCGTCGCAACCGCCTCGCTGTCATTTCGGCCACGCTGGTTCTCCCGGCGTTGGCCTTCTTGTTGTGGCCCCACTCCGCCCACGCCGCCGGGGTCAGCGACGAAACCCGATTCATACTCAACACATTCGCCTTCCTCGTTTGGGGCGCCCTCGTGATGTGGATGTGCGCCGGTTTCACCATGCTGGAAGCCGGCTCCGTCCGCACCAAGAATGCGTCCATGATCTGCCTCAAAAACATTGGCCTGTATTCCATCGCGGGGTTGGCCTTCTATTTCATCGGGTACAATCTGATGTACAACAACGTGCAGTCCGTCATCGGTACCGTGGTGTGGCCGCTGTACGGCCCCTCTGCCCACGAAATTGCGCTGCTCGGGGGTGATGACTCTGCATTGTCCGCTGTCATAGACAACGGCCACTCGGTGATGTCCGACTGGTTCTTCCAGATGGTGTTCGTCGCCACCACCGCGTCCATTGTCTCCGGGGCGCTGGCCGAGCGCGTCAAGATGTGGAGTTTCTTCCTTTTCACGCTGCTTCTGACGGCGTTCATTTATCCCATAATAGGCTCATGGACCTGGGGCGGCGGGTGGCTTTCCGCAATGGGTTTCCAGGACTTCGCCGGTTCCACCATCGTCCACAGCACGGGGGGATGGGCCGCCCTGGCCGGAATGCTGGTCATTGGCCCCCGTTTGGGCAAATTCCGTCGCGACGGCAGCGTCCGGGCTACGCCACCTTCCAACGTCGTCCTGGTGACCCTGGGCGTGTTCATACTTTGGTTCGGGTGGTTCGGCTTCAACGGCGGGTCTCAGTTGGCCCTGGGTTCCGCCGGGGACGCCTTGGCTATGAGCAACGTCCTCATCAATACTAATTTGGCGGCAGCGGCCGGTGTTATCACTGCCATGGCCTTGTCCCGGTTCGTGTTCGGGCGCATCGACCTCTTGGTCTGTCTCAACGGCGCGCTGGCCGGACTGGTATCCATCACCGCCGGACCCGATTTTGTCACCCACTTCTGGGCCGTGGTCATCGGCATCATCGGCGGTGCGATTTGTACCGGTGGCCTCAAGTTGCTGGAAATCGCCAAGATCGACGACGTAGTGGGCGCGGTCCCAGTGCATCTGTTCGCGGGAATCTGGGGCACCATTGCGGTGTGCGTTGCCGCCGGCGGGAACTTCGTCGCCCAAATCGTGGGGATCGCCGCCATCGGCGCGTTCGTTTTTGGCCTTTCCTGGATCGTCTGGTTCGCCATCGAGAAAACCATCGGAGCGCGCGTTTCCGAGGCTGCCGAACGCCTCGGCCAGGACGCCGCCGAGCTCGGCATGGAATCCTACCCCGAGTTCGTGCTGATGCCCGAGATGGACGACGACTAATCGCCTTCAGCCGTACGCCGAGGCGATCTGAAAATCAAAACAGATGGGAGGCTAGTACCGTTTCAATCTGATCTTGTCGGATAGATATGTTGGAGCTTACGGCGAGCATCTTTGGTGGTAAACCGCCAGTCTATGGCTAATCTTGCTGCGTTGCGCTCGCGTTCGAGCGCCGCAACCTCTCGCCGCAGCTCCGCCTCATCGCTGATACGGCGGTTCAGACATCCCCTGCTGAAGACGCTCAACTCGATCTCAGCCATGTTCAGCCAGCTGCCGTGCGTGGGAGTGTAATGAAACTCGAGGCGTTGGGCGATGCGCCGAGCTTCGGATGGCTCAAATGCTTCGTAGAGCGCGCCGAGCTGGTGGGTGTTGAGGTTGTCCAGTACCAGCCTGACCACCTCGGCATCAGGATATACCTCGTCCACCAGCCACCGCATCTGGTGCGCGAAGTCTACGGCAGTGCGGCGCTCGGTCACCGCCACATGTCTCCAGCCACCCCTCGGCTCACAGATCATGAACAGGTTCCGGGTCCCGTTACGCTGGTACTCGGTGTCATAGCGTGCCACCCGTCCCGGGGCAGCCTCCAGGGGCGGACGCACCGCTCCAGTCAATTGCCGGGAGGTCTCGTCGAAACACACTACCGGACGCTCCGGATGGTACGCCTGTTGGTACAGGTCCAGCACGTCCTCCAGCCGCGCCACGAACTCCCCGCTCACCTTGGGGATACACCACTCCTGCTTCTGCCACGGCTTGAGTTCGTTTTTTTGAGCATCTGGCGCACCGTCTCCAGGGAGATGCTATCGGCAAACTCCAACTCCACCACCTGGTCGGCCAACAACTGGAGTGTCCAGTGCGTGTGCCCTTCGGGCGCGGCGCTGCACGCAATGGCGATCAGGTGCGCTTCCTGCTTGCCGTCCAGCTTGCGCTCCTGGCCCGGCCGCGGTCGGTCATTGCTGGCGGCCTCAAGTCCTTCCTCCACGTACCGCTTCCGCGCTCTGGCGACCGTGGCCGCGTTGACCAACAGCACATCGGCTATCTCACGGTCCCGAAGCCCCTGGTCAGCCTTGAGCAGCGACAGCGCACGCTTCACGGTGCGCACTGACGCCTTGCCGCGCTGGGACACCTCATTGAGACGGGAGCGTTCGGCCTCGGTCAGCTCTACTTTATACTTGATGGCAGCCATGGCTGGGCACTTCCTCACACAAAGATCATGCCCAAGTATGGCTGCTTTCTTATATTCTTACAAATCTACCTGGCAACGGTACTAGTCGGCCTCCCAAAATTGTTCTGCGTTTCCGTATGTCCTGACGGCATCATCCTTCACCCCTCGGAAACAGCCGCTCCAGAAACGTGCTGGCGGTGGCGAAAAACGCTCCCAAGGCGGCAATGAAGCCGGCTATGGCCAAGTTTTTAGTATCCAACCAAACTACGAAAGCTGCGATGGCCGTCGCTATAAATAAAGAGAACAATACCCAATGCAAAATTATGATCACTTTTTGGGGCATTACCGTCGTCTTCCCATGTCTAACTGGGTAACTTGCGGAACGTCAAAATTCCGGAGGCTACCACCCCACCGATTATCGTCATGGCGCCGCCTACGAAAACCAGGACCGAGTACGAATTGCATGTGGCTTCCTCCGCCGGGAACTCACTGATGATCGCCGGGCAGCCCATTAACTCCACGCCGGCGCCTCCGATCACCACTAGGATCGCACCCAAGATAAACATCGCGCCAAAAACGATGAAAGCCCATACCATTTCATTCTCCCTTCTTCTATCATCGCAAGGCTTCTGCGTGTCGGGGTGACTCCGAGGCAACGCAACCCGCTACCTCGGAGCGCATTTCCGACGGTTTACTACCGCACCAGAGTTCCCCGTATCGCCGCCCCCACGTCCTCAACCTGCGTCACGTCCTGCCACTGCCGCACGGCGTCATCAACGCGGTCGCCCGATAGGACCAGGCCGACGTTGTCACGGAACTTGCCGGCGATGTTATCCATACCCCACGGGTTGGCCTGGCTGCCCAGGATGACGGCTCGCGGCGTCTCGTGATCCAACACCCGGCCATCCTTCAACGTAATCCGGATGGGCACGCCCTTGGAAACGGTGCCGCCGCCACGCTCAAACTTGGATTGGACCCGGATGCGCACCCGTTCCATCATGTCGGTAACGTCGGGGTCAACGATCTTCTCGTCGGTGAAGGTGTCGATATCTACTTTGCCGTCCAACAGGGCCGCCGCCATGTTGTACTTGGCGCTGAACTTGCCCTTGAGGTCCGATTCCGGCTCCTCGTAGAGCATGACCGTGGAAGCATAGGATTGCACCACCTCGGCGTTGGCCACGTCTTCATAGCCGAACTCGTGCTCGCGCATCAGGCCGAACACGCTATCCAGCATGGCGTGGTTGCCACCGCAGGACGGGTACTTCTTTATCATCAGCGCGTCCTGCACGCGGAAGGGCTTGCCCAGCTTGTCGGCGGCTTCTTCCAGGTCCGTGTGTTCGTCGCCGATGACCGTCGCGGTGAAACCGACGGGATGCTCCAGGATCTGGTCGCCGGCGGTGAAACCACGCTGTGCCAGTTGCGCCGCCATCACTCCGTCGCGACAGGTCATTCCGGCGTGGAGTGGCTTGGTCATCGTCCCGAAGTTGTGGATGACGCCGCCGGCCATCGAACCGGCCATGCCCAGCGCCATGGTGGTCTGCTCCTGGTTGAGCTTGAGCAGCTTGGCGCAAGCCGCGGCGGCCGCCAGGCGACCCAGGATGGCCGTGCTGTGGAACCCACGGTGCATTTGCTGGGTGTGGTAGTGGGTGGCGTAATCGACCGCCAGCCCCACCTCGCACCCTACCACGTAGGCTTCCATGAGGTCCCTGCCGGTGGCTCCGATGGTCTCGCCCAGCGCCAGCAAAGCCGGGAAGATGGCCACCGTCGGGTGCCCAAACCCCCCGAAGTCGTCGTAGTCCAGGGCGTGACCCATGGTGCCGTTGACCAACGCCGCGTTCAGCACGGAGGTGCGCTCCCCCGTAGCCAAAATCGTCGCTTCTGCCGTGCCGCCCAAGTCGCCGGCATAGCTGCGGATGATGTCTCCCACCTTTTGGGTGGAGCCGGCCAATATCACTCCGAGCAAGTCGAAGCATGATTCGTTGGCCACGCGGATCGCGTCCGGCGGGATGTCTTCATAAGTCGTATCGACAATCCATTTTGCCACCATTTCAGTTGCGCCCATGTTAGCGAAACCTCCTTTTGCAGTTTTTGTTTGCCGCGCCTGGCGCGGTGGCCCGATTATAACACCGGGCCCCGGTTGCTCCGATTCTGCCCGTCTGCTAGACTTTTGCCACCACAAGGAATGCCTCGCCAGGCAAACCGACGCACGCACAATACCGCCCTGCCAGGAGGTACGGCACCATGATCTACGAAGTTCGCACTTACGACCTCAAACCTGGGGGCGTGCCAATTTTCGAGGAAGCATTTGGGAAGGTACTCCCCCACCGGGAGAAGTACTCGAAACTGGCCGCTTTCTTCCACACCGAAATCGGCCCCCTGAACCAAGTCATCCACATCTGGCCCTACGAGAGCCTGGATGAACGGAACGAAGTTCGGGCCGCAGCCGGCAAGGATCCCAACTGGCCGCCGGACAGCCAAGGCACTATAGTCCACATGGAGTCGGAGATCTTCAACCCGGCGCCTTTTATGCGCCCCATGGGTGGCGGACAGAAGCAGGGCAACGTTTACGAAATGCGGATCTATGAATACCAGAATGGCGCGATGCCCAAGGTTCTGGACATCTGGTCCGCCGCCATCGAGCACCGGGAAAAGTTCTCCCCCCTAGCCGCGGGTATGTATAGCGACATCGGCGGGTTGAACAAGTGGGTGCATATCTGGCCCTATAAGGACCTGGGCGAGCGCGACCGCATTCGTGCCGAAGCCTCGGCTTCGCCGCACTGGCCGCCGCCGACCCGCGAGTTCCTGGTCAACCAGGAAACCAAGGTTCTGGTGCCCGCCAGCTTCTCGCCACACGCGTGACCGGACGACCGATGGACGCTTTGGGGGCGTATCCGAAAGTAGCGGGTACGCCCCTAAGTTATAATTAGAACGTGCTACCGTACAATCTCGCAACTACCAGGGAGCTATTTTCATGAACATCGGGATCGCAATGTTCGTTACCCAGTCGTCCATTGACGTGGCTGAATTGGCCCAGGCCTGCGAGGCCCACGGTTTCGAATCGTTGTGGGTGCCCGAGCATCCCGCCATTCCCGCCGGTCCGAAGACTCCCTGGCCCGGCTCACCCGACGGCGTGATACCGCAGATGTATTATGAATGCGTTGATCCCTTCGTGGCGTTGGGCCGGGCTTCGGCGGTCACCTCCACGCTCAAACTTGGCACGGGCATCTGCTTGGTTCCCGAGCGCAACCCCATCCTTCTGGCAAAAGAGATTGCCACGTTGGACTATTTCAGCGGGGGACGTTTCCTGTTCGGCATAGGCACGGGTTGGCTGCGCGAGGAGACGGAACTGTTTGGTATCGATTTCTCCCAGCGCATCGGCTATACCCGCGAGTCCATTGCCGCCATGAAAGAGTTGTGGACCAATGACGCCGGTGAGTTCCACGGGAGGCACATCGACTTTCCTCCCATCTACTCTTCACCCAAACCGGTCCAAAAACCCCACCCGCCGGTACTTATCGGCGGTACCGCGCCCAACGTGGCCCGGCGCGTGGTCAGTTGGGGTGACGGATGGATGCCCAACCGCATCACGCCAGAGCAGCTGAAAGCCGGCCGCGAGGAGATCGTGCGATTGGCACTGGAAGCCGGCCGAGACCCTCACGATATTGAAGTATCCGTATTCGGCCAACCCGCAGACCCGGAAATCCTGAAAGCCTACGAAGACGCCGGAGCAACCCGCGCGATGGTCTTCGCCGACAGCGCACCCCGCGACCAGGCCCTCCGGCAACTGGACGACTACGCCAAGAGGGTGCTGGCCTAGCGGCGACTTTGTCGTAGCCACGAACGGAACGACGTGGCAATCTCGAACAAAACTTGGACACCGCCATGCTTTCAGAAAACGCCGACGTTCTCTCGCTCAGGGATGCTAACCAGCATTTCTACGACGCGTTCGGGTCACTCGACATGACCCAAATGGACGCCGTTTGGGAGCAGTCCGACCGCGCCCTGTGCGTGCATCCGGGGTGGCAGCCTATCGTCGGCTGGCCTGACATCCGGCGTTCATGGCAGGGCATATTCAACGGCGCTGCGTTGATGCACTTCAACATCCACTACGTCAACATCGCCATTGAGGGCAATTGTGGTTTCGTGACCTGCGTCGAGAGCATCACCAGCGTGGTGGAAGGTCAAGCCCAGGGTTTCGGCGTCCTAGCAACCAATATTTTTGTGCGCGTCGGCCGCGAATGGCTGGTCATCGCGCACCACGCTTCGCCCCGCCTTCAGTAGGTCTCCCCAGTCGCGGTGGCACGGTGGCGCCGGTTGTGGCGCCGTGCTTAGCTGCATCCATACTTGACACCTTCGATCACATCCCATAACGGTCAGGGGCAAGACCATGTCTTATTCACCACCTGCGGTTAGCGAAATTTCCGCTACCGACCGCAACCTTTGGCAAGCCATAGTGGCCGAAGCCATCGCCCACCTCACCTACACCGCCTACGCCCAGAAGGCGCGAGAAGAGGGTTACCCGGAAATCGCGGGGGTCTTTGAAGAAGTAGCCCGCGCCGAAACACTGCACGGCATGAGCTATCTGGCAGTGTCCGGGGCAATTGAGGACACGGGGTCAAACCTGAGCAACGTAATCGCGGGCGAAACTCGTGAGTACACCAGGACCTATCCTCGAATGATCAGCGACGCCATGGCGGAAAACCGAGGCGACGCCATATCCGCGTTCACCCAAGCCATGGAGCAAGAGAAAGAACACCAGATGGCTTTCTCCGACGCGTTATCCCGTATGCAAATCGCCGTCGGCAACGGCGCATCCGCCGGAGTGGTTGGTTCGACGTTGTCCCGGCACCTTTCCCCCGATGAGACTTTATCGGCGACCGCCAACGAGCCTCCCCTGCTGCCGCTGGATTTGGAAACCTATATTGATGCCGCGTTGGCTTTGGACAAAGAGCCGTTCCACGTCGCCAACTTGGGACGCCTCCGCGAGGTGGTGTTCGGAGCACAGGACGGGATCATCAGTACCGTGGCGTTGACGACGTCCGTGGCAATTGCCGTGGGCAATACGGGCACGGTGCTGGTGGCGGGGTTGGCGGCGGCGGCCGCGGGAATGATCAGCATGGCTGCCGGGGCCTATCTTGGCTCTCGCGCTGAGGAGGATGTCCGAGAAGCGACGATCGCTCGTGAGATGCGCGACCTGGAGGAGAAACCCGCCGAGGAACTGGCGGAACTGGTCATCTTGTTCCAGCGTGAAGGCAACACCTACGACAACGCGGTCCACCTTGCCAACCGGATAGCGAGCAATAAGACGCTCTGGCTAAACACGTTGCTGGAAAAGAAGTTGGGCATTAGCCCCGACTTTGGCGGCAATCCGCTCAAAGACGCCGCTGTGATGTGCGTTTCGTTCGGCGCTTCGGCAATTATCCCGATCATTCCTTACCTGTTCATGGCCTTGGGCCCAAGCGCGATAGGATTGTCGGTAGGTCTGTCGCTCACCAGTCTGTTCGCCTTGGGCCTGGCCAAGGGTCGGCTGGTGCGGAAATCACCGATCCTGCAAGGACTCGAGATCTTGGGCATTGGCGCCGCATCTGCGGCTTTGGGCTACGCCCTGGGCGAATTGCTGCCACGCATCTTAGGGTTCTGACCGGAGAGAGAATAAGGGCGGGTCCGAAACCCGCCCCTAAATTGAGAACCGAACCCTGCTGCTGTGTTTACTCGAACCGTTCCAAAAGACCTGTAACAGCCGCGAGGAAGTCCGGCGGGTTATCCCCTTGGACAAGATGCCCCGCGTTAGCAACAGTTACGGTAGTGCAGTCGTGGTGCTCTTTCGCCATCCGCTGCATCGTCTCGTCGGCGAAAATGTCGCTGCGTTCACCGCGCACCACCAACGCCGGGCAATCGATCTTGCGCCAGCCTTCCCAGAGCTGTTCCGTCGTCCAGGCCGGCGCCCGGAAACCCTGGGTACGTATGACTTTGTCGTACTTCCAGGTCCATTTGCCGTCATTCCGCTGTCGGATGCTGTACTTAAGCGCCCCTAGTGTCTGCTCACGGCTCCGCCCAGTGTATTCCATGACCCGTTGCGCGAACTCTTCCAGCGTGTCCAATTCGTCCGGAAGCTCCCGGAACCGTTGGATGCGGTCAGAACCCCTCCGCTGGGTTTCAGGCCCGGTATCCACGATGGTCAACGA
The DNA here is from genome assembly GCA_965197635.1 of Dehalococcoidia bacterium. Taxonomy (GTDB): domain Bacteria; phylum Chloroflexota; class Dehalococcoidia; order Lucifugimonadales; family UBA3495; genus Bin87. Next base: position 943,637 of record OZ240218.1, on the reverse strand, counting down.
TTTCAACATTCCCTGCCGACCCGATGCCCACGCCAGGCTGTTCCTACCGCCCATCGAGTGGCCCATCAGGTGGAAATCCTTCAAACCCAACCCGGCGACCAAGGCTTCCACGTCGCCCACGTGGGCGTCGGTGGAATAGTCTCCATCTGCCGCCCAATCGCTGTCCCCGTGGCCCCTCTGGTCCACCGCGATGACCCGATAGTCCACCGACAACGGCAGGCTGATGAAATCCCAACTGTGCGCTTGCTGCTGGACGCCGTGCAACATCAGTATGGTCGGTGATTCAGGCATACCCCATTCCAGGTAGTGGAGCCTCAAACCGTCTGCCTCGACGTATCGGTCCTCCGGTTCGTTTTCCTCCGTGAAGAGAACCCCCATCTTTCGCGCTGCGTCGTGCAACGAAAGCCCCATGGAATGTGATGCCATCTAACCGACCTCCTACCTTTAAGACTGCCGTTCATATTACCACGCCATCCGCCTTTGCCGGGTGAAAGGCCAAATTTTTTCATTGCGAGCGCAGCGTGGCAATCCTAATCCCTACCGGGGTTCGCTTTCCCGGTCAAAAATACGCCGCCGAACCTCAAACACAAACCCCGTCAGTTCCGGTTCGCCGCTTACCACCTCCGGGTCATCCAGCACCAGCGGCGCCACGCCCGGGCGATAGATATGAACCTGCCGTTGATACGGGTCAATCAGCCAGGCCAACAAAGCGCCGTTGGCGATGTAATCCGCCATCTTGCGCTGCAAAGCCGCCAGCCGGTCGCTGCGGGAGCGTATCTCCACCACAAAGGCGGGGCAGAAGGGCAGCAGCCAGTCTTCCGGCGCAGGGTATGGCTCAGGCCGGTCAGCCTGCTGCTCCGGCGAAATCCAGGCCGCATCCGGCGCGTAGCGTTGGCCGTTGGGCATCCTTATGCCCAGTCGGGAGCCGTGAACGTCTCCGCCGTAATCCTCGGCCCAATTCGCCAAACTCACGAGCGTCACCATCTCGTCGCTAGACCCGGCTTCTCTCAACATAGGCGTTATCAGCAGCGCTCCTTCCGCATCCAGTTCCAGTTTGCCCACCAGGTCACTATTGGCGTGATTGAACTCAATCAGCCAGCGGTCGACGTCCCGCTCCGAATACTCCAGCCGGGCCATCAGCTCCAGCACCGGGCGAAAATCGAGAACCAGCGGAGACGTTTCCTGCTCCCCGTCAACCCACATCGCTTCCAACAGCACTATCGGTATTTCGACAATCGGTTTCGCAACCATCAGGATTACTCTCCTTGTCGCTCCAAAATCCCCCGTATCGTGAACATCCGTTGGAACAGGGTGAAGCACGACACCCCGGCAATCACCCACAGCACCCATACCATTATCGGCACCGGCGCCAAACCTTCCGCAATCAGCCCGGCGCCCAGGATCGCCACCCGTTCGGGACGAGTCATTATGCCCGAGCGCGTGAACGCTCCGAGTCCTTCCCCTCTGGCCCTCAGGTAAGAAACGCCTTGTGAGAACACCAGGCCCAATAACACCGCCGATGCGCTTAGCAACAATGCGACGGGGGACAAATCGGCCAGCAGGTAATACAGCCCCAGTCCCACGAAAAGAGCCGCTTCTCCCAGTCTGTCGAAAACAGAGTCCAGTAAGGCCCCGAAGGGCGATGTTTTTCCGGTGAGCCGGGCGAGCGCTCCGTCGAACAGGTCAAGTATGCCCCCGATCAGAAACACGACCCCACCGTATAGCGGCCAGCCCAACGCAACCAGCGCCGCGCCGGCGACGCAAACAGCGAAACCAAACAGGGTAACGCTATTGGGCGTCAACCCCACGGCGTTCAATACCCGGGCTCCGGGGATTTCCACGTAACGCAGCACAACCGCGCGAAATTCTTCTCTACCGGGCACCGCCACTGATGTTGGCCTCCTCACTGCATTTCAGATAATAATCTTCTACGTCCGAAGCCACCCGTTGCCAACGGTACTCCTGGGCAGATGATTTGCCCGCCTCGGATAATTGAGCCGCCAAACCCAGATCGTCCAATACGCGAGATATGGCCACCGCGATGGACACCGCATCCCGGGGCGGCGCCAACAAACCGTTTTGCCCATGGGTCACGACATCGCGGTAGCCGTCAATGTCCGTCGCGACCACGGGAACTCCGGCGGCCATTGCCTCCAGCAACACGATACCGAAACTTTCACCCCCGGTAGCCGGGCTGCAGAAAGCATCCGCACTGGCGTAATAGCGCGGTAGATCAGCATCGCTTACGGAACCGGCATGAAGGACGGAGTTTCCGCCGCTCTTTTCGATCATCTCCGAGAGGCGAGCGCTGGCTCGGTCCAGATCGCCCGGCCCAACGACAATCAGCCGCAAATCATTCCGCTCCATGCTCAAACGAGCGAAAGCTTCCACCAAATAGGGCAGGCCCTTTCGCTCATCTTTCCGCCCCACGAACAAAACGTTCCTTTTGCCGTCTCTGAGATGTGGAAACGGTTCAGCATCAGCGAACCGGCGGTAATCGATACCGTTGGGGATCAACTGGTAGGTGATTTTCGGAAAGTGAGGTTCCACGAAAGAACGCGCGGCGGCGGAAACGGCGATATGCCCATGCAGAAGCCGGTGCCATCTCCTCAGGGCGGGCCGCGAAAGTCGGTACAGCCGCTGCCGGTCTGAAAAAGCGTGGAATGTGCCGATGTTCACGGCGTTGGAATGTTGCAACACCATCAACGGCAACAGCGGCGCCAGTGGTTCGTGGAGATGCACCACGTCGAATTGCTCGCGGGCCATCAGGCCGCGTATCCGTGGATAAAGCCACCAGGACAACGTTACCCGCGCCGTCGAACCTCCCGCCGATAAAGGCACCGAGCGGCCCATTGGGATAAATTGATCCTTGGGCAAGGCGGCGCTCAACGGTTGCGCCGGCGTCTGCGGTGCAATGATGCGGACACTGTGCCCTCTTTCGCGCAGTTCGTTGGACAACTGGGCAACGTGGGCGTTCACTCCCCCGGGCCAGCCGAAGTCATACGGCGAGACCATGGCTATCTTCACGGTCAAGCCTCCGCTACTTCGGCCACTGCCGGTATCGGATCGGATAGCTGGGGCGGGCTACCTGCTCCCGTCGATTTGCTTAACTTGCACAGCACCCACGACGGGGTCGGCTATAAAAGCCTCCACCATGTCATGGGCCTCGGAGTCCGTGTACTGTATGGGAGGACTCTTCATGAAGTATGCAGAAGGCGCAACCACAGCGCCGCTCTGTCCGTTGTCCAGAGCCAACTTCGCGCATCGTATCGCGTCGACCACCACGCCAGCCGAGTTTGGGCTGTCCCAGACCTCCAACTTGACTTCCATTTTTACCGGTGCCCCGCCGAATACTTTGCCCTCGATGTGGATGTAGCACCACTTCCGGTCTTGTAGCCATGGCACATGATCGCTGGGGCCGATGTGAATGGTGTCAGCCTCCGGTTCCTCTTGCATCTGGCTAATAACTGAGCCGGTTTTGGAAATCTTCTTGGAAACCAACCGTTCGCGTTCCAACATATTGAGGAAGTCGGTGTTGCCGCCGAAGTTGAGTTGGTAAGTATTGTCGATCTCTGCGCCGCGGTTCTCCATCAAGCGCGTCAATACCCGATGCACTATGGTCGCGCCTACTTGCGACTTGATGTCGTCACCGATGACGGGCACTCCTCGCTCCTCAAATCGGTTGCGCCAGTAGGACTCGCGGGCAATAAAAACTGGGATGCAATTGATCATGGCGCAACGCGCGTCCAGGATCTGCTCGACGTACCACTTGGTCGCCATTTCGCTTCCCACGGGCAAGTAGTTGATAACTACGTCAACCTCTCGCTCTTTCAGGATGCCCGAGATGTCTGCCGTACTGTGTGGAGATTTCACCACTAAATCGGACAGGTAGCGGCCAATGCCGTCGTGTGTCATTCCGCGCTCGACCGGGACGCCCAAATGCGGAACGTCGGCGAATTTTATGGTGTTGTTCGGCTCGGTGAAGATGGCCTGAGACAGGTCCCGGCCCACTTTGTTCCGGTCAACGTCGAACGCTGCGACGACCTCAATGTCCTCAATGCGGTATTCCCCGATACGGTTGTGCATGACACCCGGGATCGGTTCGTCGTCCGGTACCTCGACGTATTTGTGAATACCCTGAACCAGCGAGGATGCGCAGTTGCCCACGCCAATGATGGCCACCTTGATCTTGCCCAATTGTGTACTCCTTGCGCCGTCCCTGCTGGGAAGCGTCCCGTTCTCCAGGAACATTAGCGGATAGCGTCAACGCCAGTTATTGTACCGACAAGTCTAACATACCCTATCCCGCGCGTTTCGCGTCGGGCGGATGCGAGTGGCGCTGGGGTGATTGTTGCTAACGGTTTCGCGTCGGTTTCTAGGTTTCGGCGAAGAAACGGAATATCGCTGTCTCGTCGTCGTGCCGGAACCTTCCCCCGCGAAATCGTATATCGCGGCCCTGCTCGATGTGCTGGTTCACGAGCGCTTTTACGCGCTCTGAGGCTTCCTCGGCATTGGCGGCGCCGCGCACAATCTCCATCAGTTCGTCGCCCAGCAAATTGTCGCTCACGCCATCGGTGCAGCTGACCAAACGGTCGGCTGGAGTCAGATCCAGCTCCGTCTGAAACACCGTCAAGTTGGCCTCGCCTCCGATGGCTTTGGATACCCCAAGCCTGATGATGCCGCCCATGCGCCCGCTGTATTGTTCGACACCGTCGGGACGGATCACAAAGATCGGGCTGTCTCCAGCGGAAACGATGTGCAAGCGTTCGTTCAGGTAAAGCGCCGCGGAGGCAGTGGTGAGAAGAAAGCGTCCCCCTCCGACCTGATGAAACTCGGAATTCAACTCTTCGAGGACCGAGACTATATCCTCGGGTCCTGAAATGGTCGCCTGGTTGAGCGCGTCCGCAACCGAAGTACTGGCTTCATCGCCCCCGTGGCCCGTAACACCGTCCAGGACCGCATCGAGAAAATTCCCGTTGCCCAAGTCCCGGGTCAGATAGCTATCCTCTCCGTGCGCAGCGTTGTCGTGAAGTATCGCTAACGAGCTGGTGAGCATGATGTCTGCATCCTCACAATGTTTTGGTTTTAGACCGCAAACGCGGCCAGTTCGGTTCCCGCATCAAATTGATAGCGTGTCCAATGGTCTTCAGAAAGACGGTGGAGCGCCGTTTGCCAAGCGCCCGATCTCGTTTCCTTGCTGTCCATCGCGCTATTGCGAATGGTAATCAGGGCCAGACATTCCCGCAAGTCATTTCCGAAATCGGCGACGGAACTGTGATTTCGTTGCCGGACCTTCGCGATGCAGGACGTTACTGCCTCCCGGAGCTCGTCGTCGGCCGACGCGAACGACTGGCTGAGTTCATCGCATTCCTGTTCCAACGTGATCACTGGCCGCTGGTTGTATGGATCGTAGTAGCCGGCTGGGTCAGTTGGGGGTAGCTGCGGCGCGATGTAGAACTTGAGCATCTCTACGTAAAAATCGTGAACGTCCTGCGGACCGCGGTTCGCTTGGGCCCGGTCGATACCGTGGCCAACCAATGCGCTGGCGTCGATGAGTGTGACCCGGCCGGAACCCGGCGAATAAAAGACGTTGTGCGGTCCCAGGTCCAGTAACGCGTAGCCTGCGGACTCAAAGGCTTCCTGGGCTTCCAACAGTTGCGTCTGCACCGGCCAATCCGGCACGCTTTCGGGCAAGACGAGCGAATGCAACGCGAACAGGTTCTGCCCCAACCCAATTGGCACGCGCAGAATGCGGCTCCGGGGATCGCCCACCAACGGGATGCCGCTGGCCCGCTCTTCCACTCGCACCCGATACGGTTCTCCGAGGTCGTCGCCAAAATATTCGTCGTGCGTGCCGGCTTCGGTAACGCCGACTATGCGCGGCACGAAGGGGCAGTGTTGGCCAATTCGTTCGTAGGCCTCGAGCATCCGAGTGGTGCGTTCCTCGGTCGGCCCGTGCATTTGGCGACGCACCGTTTGCGGCGACGGCCTTTTCAGGACCACGCGTTGATTTGTTTCCTTGTCAACGGCAGCGCGGACATCGTAATCCGCTCCACTCCCCAAGGCGCCGACTAGTTCGAATCGATCTAAAGTAATGGTTTCCATGGCTTCTTCGGTTGAATTCAGTGGTGTCGGCTGAGGATGGTCAACCAATCTTCCTTTTGCCTAATCTCATCGATCTTCAGACCCGCCTCTGCTATGGCCGCAACCGCCTCGTCGTGCTGGTCAACGATTATTCCAGAGGCGATAAAGACTCCGTTGTGGACCAGCAAATCCGGCACAGCGGGGGCCACTAACCGTATGCCCCGGGCGCTGATGTTCGCAACCACCAGGTCATAGATCCTACCACGAGTCGCTGCGCTGGGGATGCTCCCTGATGCCGTATTCACCCGTTCTGCAATGCCCGTGCGTCGAAAGTTTCGCTGCGCTGCTCGCACCGCGTGCCCGTCGATATCCACGGCGGTAATGTGTTGTGCTCCGAGTTTGGCGGCAGCAACGGTCAGGATGCCCGACCCAGTGCCCACGTCCAGCACAGAGCAATCCGACCGCACCAATTCTTCCAATGCTTCAAGGCAAGAGTATGTCGTTGGGTGATACCCGGTGCCGAACGCGAGTCCGGGGTCTAGCTCCACCAGTACGTCATCGTCCTGCGGTTCATATTCGACCCAAGACGGCTTGATGACCAAGTGCTGGCCGACGCGCAGCAACGTGAAATGCTGCTTCCACTTATTGCGCCAATCCTCATTGTCGTCCAGCGGCCGGATGTTCAGCTCGCCTAGTTCGGCTACGGTGGCGGCAAGGCTTATACCCACCTCAATGTGCGCCAACCGCTGTCGCGACAAACTGGGCAAGTAGGAACGCAGGATCGCGCCTTCCCCCGGAACGGTCTCGACGCTCAACCCGTAACCGTAACGCTCGAACAGGTACGAAACCGGTTCGACGTATTCAAAGGGGACGGTGATGCTCAATTCATGCCAGGACATTGCAAAGTAGGCGGTGACGCCGCGAACGTGGTGTGGCTTCCACTTGGGATTCAGTCGTCGTTGGGCGACAAAGTGTCCTTGATTCTGTCGAACAACCCACGCTGCTTGTCTTCTTCAGTTGGTTCCGAACCCGAGCCGACCGGTTCGCTTTCTTCGGCAGTTGGGCTCGGCTCAGCATCGACGTTCGACTTATTCCTCGCAGACGATCGATTTTTTCGCGAGGAAGCTTGTGGCGCTTTTCCGTTGTTGGCAAAAGAATAAGCCAAGTCTTCCAGTAGTTTTTTTTGGTACCTGTTCAGCTTTCCCGGGATGTCCACGTCCACCAGCACTCGGATGTCTCCTCTGCGTTCGGTGGGTCGCCCGTCTCTCCGCAGGCGGGGAACTCCCCTACCCCGTACCCGGAAGTAACTGCCTGATTGGGTGCCGGCCGGGATCTCCAAGTCAACCTCATCGCCGTCCAGGGTGGGAACGGGTTTCGTAGCGCCCAAAGACGCTTCGGCGATGTTGATGGAGACGCGGTGCAAAAGGTCGGAATCCTCCCTTATGAACAACGGATGATCTTGGACCCTGAGCTGCACGTACAGGTTCCCTGGCGGCCCTCCGTTCGCGCCCGCGTCTCCTTCACCAGTGATCCGAACCTGCATACCCTCGTCCACGCCGGCCGGGATTGTCACCGTTCGCGTCCGCCTCCGCCGCTCGAATCCCCGACCTCTACAGTTTCCGCACGGGGTTTCTATGGATCGACCGGACCCGTTGCAGTTGGAACAGGGGGTAGTTACCGCGAATTGGCCGAAAACGCTGCGCTGTGCGCGACGCACCTGTCCACTGCCGTTGCAGGTGCTACAGGTGGTGATCGGAGTTCCTGGTTCGTTCCCCGCGCCTGAGCAATGCTGGCATGGTTCGACGCGGTTGATCTCCACGTCACGTTCGCAACCGAACACTGCTTCCTGAAAAGTGAGCGTGACGCGTTGGCTGATGTCCTCCCCAGCGCGAGGTTGATTGGCGGTGCGGCCTCCGCCCCCGAAGAAGGTGTCGAAGATGTCTCCGAAGCCGCCAAAGGGGTCAAAGCCATCGAACGGGCGATCGCCGCTGCCGTTCACGCCGGCATGGCCAAAACGGTCGTACCGCGACCGCTTTTCCTGATCGCTTAGCACCTGATAAGCTTCATTGATCTCCTTGAACTTATCCTCGGCTCCGGGAGTATTGTTCCGGTCCGGATGGAACTCCATGGCCTTCCTACGGAAGGCACGACGGATTTCTTCATCGTTCGCCCCCCGGTCAACGCCGAGGGTTTCATAGTAATCAACGGGCATGATGATCTTGCGGTTCAGAATGGGTGCTGCGATTATAGCCGACGCTGAACCGATTGCTCAACATCGGATCGCGTTTGGGCAGTGGCCGTCGGGTTTCTCGGAGCGCTCTCGTCTAATTTGCTTCTTCCCATCCGAGCGGAGCGGACTTGAACAATCCGATGCGCCAGGCGGCGTTGCCACAACTTGGCTGCTACCAAACGCCAAGGTTCGGATTGCATCGGAATAGACAAACGCCGCCGAGGGTTGTAAAAATGCAGGCGAATTACTCCAACAACGCACATCCTGGGAGATGAGATCATGGCAGACCGCATTGTTATCATGGGACCCGGCGCCGTAGGGAGTTACGTGGGCGCTTTCCTGGTTCAGGCTGGCGAGGATGATATCACCTTCATCGATATGTGGCCTGAGCACGTGGAAAAGATGCGGGCAGAGGGTTTGCGGGCCAGCGGCAGCCAGGGCGACTTCAAGGTTCCGGTGAACGCCATGCACCTCACCGATGCCCAGAACATTACCGAACCTTTTGATTACGCATTCATCACCGTCAAATCATACGACACCGAGTGGGCCACCCATTTCATCAAGCGATACGTGAAGGACGACGGCGCCTTCGTGTCCATTCAGAACTGCTGGAACGACCCCACTATTGCGTCCATAGTCGGCCCGGAGCGGCAATTGGGTTGCATCGCTTCTCATATTGAGGTCGCCCTTTGGGAACCGGCTCACGTCAACCGCGGCGGGGCGCCCGGTCGCGATCACGGCCACACCGTGTTCCGGGTCGGGGAATACAACGGGGCGATCACCCCGCGCTCCGAAGCGATCGCCGCCAAATTAGACCACATCGACGCCGCTTACGCCACGGACAACCTGCCGGGAGAACGATGGGCCAAGCTATGCCAGAATGGTATGGGGAACGCCATATCCGCCATGAGCCAGTTGGGAAGCCAAGAGATGGCAGGTATGGCCGACGTACGCCGGATTCGCATCCAGCTGGCCAAGGAAGGCGCGCAGGTGGGTCTGGCCCAGGGCTTGAACGTGGTGGACATCAATGGCATCCCCGCCGAATTCTGGGCTGACGCCGACCGGGGCGATGTGTTCGAGGATCTGGACGGCCGCCTGTCCGAGGCCGGCGGGCGAGTCAACTGGTTGGCCTCCATGGCCCAGGACGTACACAAGGGACGCAAGTCCGAAGTGGACTTTATGAACGGGCTGATTCGCGAGAAGGGGCTTGAGACCGGAGTCGCCACGCCCTACCACGACGCCATCGTCGAGGCCATGCGGCTGGTGGACAACAAGACCATCACCCCAGGCCCCGAAAACGTGGACCGCGTCGTCCGCGCCGTTGAAGGATAGTGCGAGGTTGCCACATCGCTATCGCTCTTCGCAATGACATCAGGCAATTGAGAGGTAAGAATATGTACATCTCCGTTGAACCCGCTGGACTGATGATGCACACCGTCAAGCTGGTTTTCGACCCCACCGATCCGGCGGCGGAGGACCAGCAGGTGCGCGATTATTTGACCGAGCACGAGCTGGAACCCCGCTACCACTGGTTCGCCGAAATCGACGGATTGGAAGGCCGCGAGTGCGAGATTATGCAGTTCGGCGGCTGCTACCTGGGCCGCAGCCTGCAAAACATCGGGCTGATTCAGCGCCGCGTGGTCGAGGAGGAGTTGCTGACCGCCGAGATTGGCCGGCATATCGCCGCCGGCAACCTCAACGCTCTCGCCGCCGCCAGCGCATCCGAACGCGCGGACGCGATGGTTGCGCTGATTGACGAGTTCCGCGTGGAGGAAAGCTTCGAGCAGGGCGAGGACGGTGAGCTGAAGGCCACTCTGGCCGCCGCCGCCTTGCAAGACGCGGCGGCGCTCGCGCTGGTCGCAGCGCAGCCGGAGTGAAACAGCGCGCGCTGTTTTCCGGACTGCTGCTGATAGCGCTATCCATTATGGCCTGCGACTCGCTCAACACGGAATGGGGTTATTCTGGGTCAGGCAGCCCGGGAAACTGGGGCACTCTGTCTGACGAGTACAAACCCTGCGCCGATGGAGTTGAGCAATCCCCGGTCAACATCACCGGATACGTGGCCGGCGAAGCCGCGCCGATTGCGTTCTTCTACGGCGGCATGGCGGCGACTGCCCGCAACACCGGCAAGACACTGTACCTGGACTACGGGCCTGGCAGCGCCATTGACGTCGGTGGGCAGCGCTACGAATTGCAAGGGATACACTCCCACTCGCTCGGGGAGCACCTATTGGATCGCGAAAGTTTCCCTGCGGAGCTGCATCTGGTGCATCGCGGCGCTGACGGCAAACTGGCGGTAGTGGGACTGCTGTTCCGCACGGGCGCGGCCAGCCCGCTCATCCAGAACCTGCTCGACGCCGCCCCGGAAACCGGCGCTGCCATTGACCTGAACAACAGCGTCAATGCCGCCGATTATGTTCCCGCCGAGCTCGGTTACTACGGCTACTCCGGCTCCCTGACTACGCCGCCTTGCACGGAAGGGGTGCGCTGGATAATGATGCAGGCAATCGGCACGGTTTCGCCGGAGCAAGTCAACCGATTACAGGCATTGAGCGGCGGCCTCAACAACCGCCCGGTCCAACCCGTTGGGGAACGCAGAATTACGGTTACGGCGGGGTAGGATGTTTGGTGGTCAACCTTTTACGCGGATCATTGGAGCGGGCGATGGGAATCGAACCCACGTAGCCAGCTTGGAAGGCTGGGGCTTTACCACTAAGCTACGCCCGCACGGCGCACTTCCAATATAACTCAAAGCGCCCTTTTCGCCCACCATCCAAAACCGATTTGGGGCGCGGCTATTGGGCGAGACCAGCCTCTTCCAACAACCTCCCGGCGGTGGTTCCGATGTCGGCCGGGGTTGGAATGATGATGGCGCCCGCCCGTTCGAGGGCACGGGTTTTGGAGGCGGCGGTGGCTGATTCTCCGGTGATAATCGCTCCCGCGTGCCCCATGCGTTTGCCGGTCGGAGCGGTGGCGCCGACTATGAGCGCGCAAATCGGCTTTTTGAATTCATTTGAACCAATGAACTCGGCAGCTTCCTGCTCCATGGTGCCACCGATTTCACCGATAAAGACCACCATGTCGGTTTCCGGGTCTTCGTTGTACAACTTCAAGATGTCCACGAAGCTACTGCCGATAATAGGATCGCCGCCAATGCCCACGCACGAAGATTGACCGATACCCAAATCGGTTAGTTGCCCGACCGCTTCGTAGGTCAGCGTACCGCTGCGGGAGACTACGCCGACCCGGCCGGGCGCGTGGATGTTGCCCGGCATTATTCCGACCTTGCAACGCGCTCCGGGGTTGATCATGCCAGGGCAGTTGGGACCGATCAGGCGCACTGAGTTTGACTGGACGTATCGATACAGCCCCACCATGTCACGCACCGGGATGCCTTCCGTGATGCACGCCACCAGCGGCACCCCAGCGTCGACGGACTCGGCGATAGCGTCGCCGGCAAATGCCGGCGGGACAAATACCAGTGAAACGTTGGCACCGGTCGCGCTGACGGCTTCTTTAACGGAGTCGAAAACCGGGACATCTTCGTCAAACTGCTGTCCGCCCCGCCCCGGCGTGACTCCAGCCACTACTAGCGTGCCGTATCCCTTGCAGGCTCGGGCGTGGAAACTACCCTCCCTGCCGGTTATTCCCTGCACCAGAACGCGGGATTGCTCGTCAAGTAGAATCCCCATGTCCTTACGCGCTCACTCCCTCGGTTTGAGATGAAAGCGCCGCGGCCGCTTCTGTAAGCGTATCGGTGAACGTGACGGCTAATCCCGACTCCGCCAGAATGGCTTTGCCTTCCTCCAGGTTAGTACCCAACATCCTGACCACCAGGGGTTGAGGCGCCCTATTCTGCTCGTAGGCCATCACGATGCCACGGGCCGCCACGTCGCACCGTAGAATTCCGCCAAATATATTGACGAGCACCCGGTCGACCTTGGGGTCGGAGAGAATGATAGAAACTGCTGCCGCTACTTTTTCCTCCGATGCGCCGCCACCTACGTCAAGAAAATTGGCGGGCGCCGCCCCTGCTGCACTGGCGACGTCCAACGTCGCCATAGCTAATCCGGCACCGTTCACCAGGCAACCGACACTGCCGTCCAGACTCACGTAAGCTATGTCGTCGTCCGCGGCCCGCGCTTCGAGTTGGTCTTCCTGGGAGCGATCACGAAGCTGCCGCAGTTCGCCATGGCGAAACAGCGCGTCGTCGTCTACCTCCACCTTGGCGTCCAACGCCATCACGCTGCCACCCGTGGTGACTATTAGAGGATTCACCTCCACCAGCGTGCAGTCGTTGTCAGAAAAAATGCGGTATAGATCGGACAAAATCGTAGTCGCCTCTCTCCCCGCCGCGCCCTTGAGTCCCAGACTAGCTGCGATACGTCGGCATTGGAACGGCATCAGGCCTAGACCGGGCTCAATTGCTTCGGTAATTATGGCTCCGGGGTTGGATGCGGCGACCTGTTCAATGGACATTCCGCCGGCAGCGCTGGCGATCAGCATTGGGCCCCGGTGGTTGCGGTCAATCGTGACGGCCACGTACATCTCGGAAGCTATTTCGGCCAACTCCTCAACCAGTACTCCGTTCACTGGAACGCCAGTCCCGTCGGTTTGAGGGGTCACCAGGCGAGTGCCCAACATATCGCGGGCGAAATTCCGGGCTTCTTCCGGCGAGTCGACAATCCTGACACCGCCCGCAAGCCCTCGCCCTCCAGCATGGATTTGAACCTTTACCGCTGCCCGACCACCGAATGAGGCCGTCGCATCGGCGGCTTCGTCCGGTGTTTCGGCGAATTGACCGTTGGGAATTGGAACCCCGTAGTCGGCGAAAATCGCCTTGGCCTGATACTCATGCAGTTTCATCGCGGGAATCATTTTGCCCCACGCTGGGCCGGGCGTCAACGCAGTCGCGTTCCTTCAGCGGGTACCCGAAGGTCGCAACGTTGGGGTGCCCATTAGATGCTGGCACGTTCACTTTAAATGGCGAGAACCTCGTTACCGTAAAATCGGTTCGGTGGCCCTGAGCGCACAACGGATGCGCACCCGGGAGTTGCATCGGACCGTATCAATGTATGCCGAAACATGGCGGTTCCAATTCCCGATTTGGCTTGCGCTTGCAAAGGAACCGGGTTAGACGCCTCCGGGCCTGAAGTTGGATTCCTTTGTTGCCTCAACATGGCGTAGTACAAAAAGAACCGGGCAACAATGGATCGAACCCCGGAAGAGGCCAGTGAGTGCGTCCCACGAACCGTCTCATGCATTGCCGGAAGGTAGAATTTGCTTCGAGGGGAGGCGAATCATTCATTTTTAATGGCCCGGGGTCGGCGCCGAATGGGCAGTCCCTGGCGCAATTCGTCCGTTACCCGAAGCCGTAACCGGATTCGGCGCAGGACTCCGCGATAGTTGTTGACAAAGCACGGGCAACGGTATAGATTGCGCGAAATGCCACCGCTTTTCAGCGGCAAAGCCAACTAGCGAGGAGGCTAATATGCTTAACATTGGGCATGAGGTTGTTCGTCCCGGAAGGCACTGGGGGGACGCCACCATCACGATTCCGATTCCTGAGGAATTGGAAACCGTCCCCGGTATCCCGTTGACTGCCCGTGAGGTTGACTGGTACGCCCGCGAATATCCGCTGGAAACCATGAACATCACCGAGCGTGCGTCCCGGGACTGGTCTAACACTCTGCGCGACCTCCACTCTGAGATGCGTGAAATCCGCAAGGAGCACGACAAGCTCAACAGCAACCTGATCATGGCCGCCCGCGCGACCGCCGAGATGGAGCCGACCGCTGAGGCCAACGGCGAGGACATCTCGCAGCTCATCAAGGACAAGGCTCGGCAGCTGGGTTACCTGGAAGTAGGCATCACGTCCTATGACCCGCGCTATGACTACAAGAGCAAGCGCGGCTTCACGGTAATGCCCCACGCCATTTGCTTGTGCTATGAGCAGGACTTCGAGCCCACCCAGACCATCCCCAGCGTTGACGCCGAGATCGTGCACTCCAGCACCTATCGGACGCAGGCTGCGGCTGGCCTCGAACTGGGCAACTTCATCCGCTCCCACGGCTACAAGGCCCATGTGGTCCACTCCAGCGACGCTACCGGCCCGGTGATCCCCATGTTCGTGGCCGCCGGCCTCGGCTCCCTGGGTGCCTGCGGATACCTGCTGTCCCCGCACACCGGCAACCGCATGCGGCTGATGATGATCACCACCGACGCCAACGTCACCTATGACGAGCCGGTGGACTACGGCATCCACGCCTTCTGCCAGGTGTGTCAGGTCTGCGTGAACCGCTGCCCCGGCCGCGCCCTGATGCGCGACAAGATCTGGTGGCGCGGAATTGAGAAGAACAAGCTGTACTTCAAGCGCTGCCGTCCCGTCATGGCCCGCTACCTCGGCTGCGGCGTCTGCATGAAGGTTTGCCCGATCCAGAAGTATGGCCTCAAGAACGTCATGGAGCACTACGCCGCGACCGGCCAGGTCCTCGGCAAGGGCACCCACGACCTCGAAGGGTACAACCTGGAAGGCAAGGGCTACTTCGGCCCCGGCGAACTCCCGGTCTTCGAGCGCGACTTCTTCGAGATGCCTCACGGCAACTCCGACGAGTGGGCGTTCGACGAAATGAAGGAAGTCGCCCGTGACAACGAAGGCGAGATTCCGGATGACATGCTGGAGAACCTGAAGGTTCAGATCTCGCGCGCCATTCAGTTGCAGTCCGGCGACGTACTGGCCATGATGGCGGAGGATCAGGACTACATCTAGTCCGATCCACTACCAGCGTTATCGGCAAATTGGCCGGCGGGTGCATTCCCGCCGGCCTTTTCTATGTGTTGCCGGGCTTGCTTAGCCACCAACTACGGCGGTCGGATTGCGCCCCAGTCAATTAAATTGCCAGCTTGTGCGTGAATACTGATCTTACCGTAGGATATTCACTATGATCGATTCTCTTCCGTCGCTCCTGATATCCATCCCGGACGGAGTTAGAGACTTGGGTTGGGGCCATCCTTCGGCTCGTTTACATCCCAGCGATGCGTTGGCCGCAGCCGCTCAGCGGGCTTTGAGCCACCAAACCCCGGTACCGCTGCAATACGGCGCCGCGCAAGGTTACGGACCTTTGCTCGAATCGTTGGCCGCTTACCTATCCACCCAAGAAGCGTACGGCTCAGGCACAATGGGTCCCGAATCGCTGTTTCTCACCGGGGGCGGTCTCACGGCATCGACTTGGCAGTTACACTTTTCGCGGAATCTGGCGATACGGTATTGGTCGAGGACCCAACTTACTACCTCATCGAACGGATTTTTCAGGATCACGGTCTGAAAGTTGTAGGAGTTCCCACGGACGATTACGGGTTGGATACCGATGCGTTGGAATTGATGCTGGCAAGTGGGGTACGTCCCCGTTTGCTATGCGTCATACCCACTTACCAAAACCCCAATGGGTCGGTGTTGCTTCTTGAGAGGCGAAAACGGCTGGTGCAGTTGGCCCGGAAATTCGGATTTACGGTGTTGGCCGACGAGGTGTACCAGCTCCTGCATCACGGCCCGGCACCGCCTCCACCCGTGGACATGCTGGACGATGGGGACGGCGAATTCATCGTGTCGCTGAGCTCCTTTTCAAAGATATTGGCTCCGGGGTTGCGCTTGGGTTGGGTGCATGGTTCGCCGGGCGTAATCCGCCGATTCACCGAATCCGGGGTGGCTGCCAGCGGTGGCGGCCTCAGCAATTTCGCCGCGGCCGTCGCACACTCCGTACTGGAGACGGGGTTGTTGAGCGACAATGTGGACAACTTGCGCTGGGTGTTCGGGCAGAGGAGGGATATGGTTGCGGTGACGCTGCGGGATGAGCTTGGCGATTGGGTCAACTTCACGGCGCCCGGAGGAGGTTGTATTTTTCTGGCTGAAGTTACAACAGGATATCGATGCCGATGCTCTGTTGCCGTTCGCTCGTGAAGTTGGCGTTTCCTACCGGCCGGGTACGGCGTTTTCGCCCAGTGGGAAGTTTGGCGACGCTTCGCGTATCAGTTTTTCCCTGTACGAATCTGACGATTTGGTCGACGGTTTGCACCGGTTGGGCGCCGCAATACACTCCGCCCGGTCTGGAGCGGCTCGGTACAGATGACGATGGACAGCCAAAGGAACACTCAAAAATTGGCTGGCGGGCAAAGTCGTGCATATCCTCGTCAACGATGTAGCCAGTGTTTCTGCTGCGCATCCTGGAACCTGATGCCGAGCAGGAGAAGTAGCAAATGGAAACCATTCTTCATCATGCAAAGAGATTTTGATTATCTTGGCGTTGGAGTATTGACATAGCGAAACCGGGCAAGTAACCTTTTGTGAAACTAGGCGTATCTACGCAGTCCAACTAAGGAGGAGCATATGCTATCCATTGGTCACGAGGTACGGCGACCCGGTAAGTATCTGGGCGACGCATCTATCACTATTCCGGTTCCCGAAGAACTCGAGACGGTCCCGGGCATCCCCTTGAACCAGCGCGAAGTCGACTGGTACTCTCGGGAATATCCTGTCGAGACCATGAACATCACCGAGCGCGCTTCCCGCGACTGGGCCAACACCCTCCGCGACCAGCACGCCGAGATGCGTGAGATCCGCAAGGAACACGACAAGCTGAATCGCAACTTGGTCATGGCCGCCCGCCTGACCGGCGAACTGGATCCCACCGCTGACGCCACCGGCGATGATGTTTCCGAAGCCATCAAGCAGAAGGCCCGCGAGCTTGGTTTCGTCGAAGTCGGCATCACCGCCTTTGACATCCGCTACGTGTATCAGAGCAAGAAGGACTGGGTCCGCTTCCCGAACGTGGTTTGCTTGGCCTATGAGCAGGACTTCGAACCCACCCAGACCATCCCCAGCATCGACGCCGAGATCGTGCACTCCAGCACGTACCGGACCGAAGGCGCCGCCGGCCTCGAGCTCGGCAACTTCATCCGTGGCCTCGGCTACCGCGCTCAGGTTCACAGTCCCAACGACAACACCGGCCCCTACATCCCCATGTTCGTGGCCGCTGGCTTGGGCTCTCTGGGTGCCTGCGGTTACCTGCTGACCCCCCACGTCGGCTCTCGCTGCCGCATCATGATGATCACCACCGACGCCAACGTCAGTCACGACCAGCCGGTGGACTACGGCATCCACGCCTTCTGCCAGGTGTGTCAGGTCTGCGTGAACCGCTGCCCCGGCCGCGCCCTGATGCGCGACAAGATCTGGTGGCGTGGAATTGAGAAGAACAAGTTGTACTTCAAGCGCTGTCGCCCCGTCATGGCCCGCTACCTCGGTTGCGGCGTCTGCATGAAGGTTTGCCCGATCCAGAAGTATGGCATGAAGGCGACCATGGAGCACTACGCCGCGACCGGCCAGGTCCTCGGCAAGGGCACCCATGACCTCGAAGGCTACAACATTGAGGGCAAGGGCTACTTCGGCCCCGGCGAACTCCCCATCTTCGAGCCCGGTTTCTTCGACATGCCTCATGGCGATACCGGCGAATGGGCCTTCGACCAGTTGAAGGACGCGGCCCGCGACAACGGCGGAGACATCTCCGACGATATGCTCGCCGAGTTCAAAGCCCAGGTCGTTCGCGGACTGAACCAGAGTACCGACAACGTCGACATGATGTACGAGGAGGAAGACTACATCTAAACGGTGTAGCCAACCAAATCGGTCGGTTCCTAGGACGGACCCAATAGGGGGAGGGTAAAACCTCCCCCTATTGCTATGTCTGATCCGTTGCGACGAACCGGGTTAACCGGAATTGCGTCGTAGGAAGCGAGTGCTGGTCATGTACAGATCTATGAAGTTGGCCGCCAGCGTGTTTGGATTGCTGGCGTTGGCCGCGACGATGGCTTGTTCGAACCAAGTCGGGTCCAAGGTTGGTGAATCACACCCAACTTTGGAAGGTGTAGCGTCTGGCGGCACGGTGGTTGAGGACACGTCGGTTTCTGTCCAGAATGACAGCTGGTTGGAAAGGATCAAATCTCGTGGACACCTGGTTTGCGGTACTACGAAAGTGGTCGCCGGGTATGGTTACCTGAACGAGGCCGGGGATAACGCGGGTTTTGAAATCGACCTTTGCCGGGCTGATGCGGTTGCGGTGTTCAATGACCCCGGAGCGGCGGAATTCCGCATCATTGGATCCGCTGCTGAACGCGGGCCGTCGTTGGCCTCTGGTGAAATCGATATTCTGGCGTGGGTGAATAACTGGAGTACGAGCCGGGACGCGAGCTGGGGAGGCAACTTTGTTCACACCACCCTGTATGACGGTCAAGGTTTCGCGGTACCTATAGCGCTTGGCATCAATAGTTCCTACGAGTTGGAAGACGCCTCGGTCGGCGTGGCACAAGGAACCACGACCGAACTGGACCTGGAAGACTGCAACCGGCAGTACCGGCTCAACATGGGCGTCGTAACTTTCGAGACAATCGAAGCCTCGATTACCGAGTACATTGCCGGCTAATGCGACGCCTACACCACAGACCGCACGTTTTTGAAGGGTGAAATCATCACCGCCGGCGGTGCGTAAGATGAGCACATCATCCTGCCGGAAACAATCTCAGAAGAACCAATCAGTCTGGCCGTTCCCCACGGCGACGATCAATGGTTTGACACCGTGAAGTCCGTGGGCGGAATTTTGATCTATGCTGAGGCGTTCGATATCAGCTCAGCCAACGTGCCTACTGCGAGTACGGGAGGCTCGAGGTGGATCGCCGATTTCGCCTGAAGGGTTCCTGGGGTCATGAGACCTTGGCGTTGAGCCAAACGGTAGCGCAAGATATCGTGTCCCAACTGGGCAACTAAGGCGAGGTGTACGAGCGGAACTTCGGTTCCGGGGGCTTAGGCATACCGTGCCCGCCCAACAGCCGCAACGCGCTGTGGGCCGATGCTCCGTGCAAAAACTGCCCTCCTTTAGGGCAGATTTACGCCCCACCGTTCAGGTAGGAATTGCTGGACGTTTCGGTGATTTGGCGCGCACGAATCACCGACTTGGGATTTAAACCCACCACTTCCCAACTGTTGCACACGGGTCCAACCAGAGACAGGGAGCGAGCACTCGCTCGCTCCTTACATTGTGCTGGTTTGATTTCGTGAGTTAATAGATCCAATCGCTGTAGCCGTCGAACAGCAACAGCATTGCCCAGGACATCCCCAAGTTGAAACCGTAAAGGTTCCGGGTTTCATCAGAGCACAGCAAAATGGTTAGAGACACCAACTTCCTGAAATTGCTGGTTTCGTCTCCGTAATTGTCGATTTCGGCGACGATTTCACCAATTCGTTCCTTAACATACTCGCCTGACCACGCCCCGGGCGCGGAGCGGAGGTTCGAGGTCAAATTCTTGGTAGCGCAATGGACGACTCCGTCGATCAGGATCGCCGCTGGGCGTTCCTGTTTAATTCGCTCCACTTCGGTGAGTATTCTGACTTCCGCAAATGCCCAATACGTCTCGCATTCGGCCACGATGCCGTTGCCTTGCACGCCTACCACGCCAACCCGGTAAACCCATATGCCCGGTTCCGCGTAGCCCGTCCAGGTGGTTTCGTCGATTACGTCGGCTACTGTCTCCCACACTGCGTCCGCATCCACGGGCGAGGGGGTCCTCTCCATAACCACGGGCGCGGGGGTCCTCTCAAAACCCGCAGGCGCGGGAGTCCTCTCAATGCGGTAGTGAATCGCCTCCGATTTGACGTAGTGGTCGGTTTCATCATGACGTTGTAGCGGATTTCCCCACCGCAACGTTAACGTCTCATCCGGCCAATTGGTCGGCTCCGCGACAGATGCGTACAGGTTCAGGTAAATATTCGCTTGTTCACAGTAATGCTCCAGTTCCGTTTGGATAAGCTCTGCGTCAGTTAGCACGTTGGCGCTGACTTCCGCCCAGTTGGGTTCGCATCTGCGGGAGGCACCGTTGGTCTGTATTTCAACTATGGCGACTCGATAGAGCCAATTTCCCAATTCGACGTCCCCGGTCCATGTGTTGGCATCCGTTACTGTGGTCAGGGTTTGCCAGCCGGAGCCGTCCGGATCGGCGTCTCGCCGTTCAATGCGGTAGGACACCTCGGATGGCTCCTCCAAGTAATGAGCGATATCATCCCACCACGTCAGGGTGACGGTTCGGGACTGGCTCGAGCCTGGAACGGATACTTCAGCCTCCAAAATGAGAACATAGGCGGATGCGCAACGTTCGGCCAGATCCGACTCCGCTTTAGTCGGGGTCGGTGTGGGTATCGGCCCTTGCGCCGTAGTCGTGTTGGCGTTGGAAAGGAGTAGGGCGACTAAAGCCAGCGCTAATAGCGCGGAGGTGGCTATGGTGGTTCGGACAATCATTGGTCCAGCCTGTTCATTGCGGTGGGGGTTAAATGAATGTGGGGGAATTCCGCCAGCGGCTGATTCGTAACTGTTCAGACTTGTGGGGCTCCGCGGGCTTTTTGACCCCCGATGCAGCAGTGGCCAAGTACGGAATCGCACCGGTGGGCCGACCAGATCCCCTCAAACGTGAACAGTTACGCTGATTCCCCCAGGTTACGGTCGAGCGTCGCAATCAGTTACAATTGCAAGTTTCGCGGATCAACCTCGCGACGTGGCGGGGCGCTGGCGCTGGCGGGTTGCTCTTCACGCAGATTGGTGATCAGGTCTGCCAATGCCGTCTGGTATTCCTCGTCTTCCCCGGCCTGGGCCGTGAGATCGAAAACGCGGTGCTCCTCCTTCAATAGGCGAGCGCTCCTCAAACGGCCGGCACCCATTACGCCATCGGCATCGACCAGGAACATGGTCCAACGGTCGAAGATTTTTTGATATTCATGGGCAGCAGTGATGTCGTTCCGCACGGTTTCGCTGTCCAAGCCGGCGGCAGTGCACACGACGATGAGCCGGTCGTAATGACGAACCCAACGTTCGATTTCTTCCTCACCGGATGTTGCGCGGCGGTCCACCAAAGGGTTGCCGCGAAAACCTTCCGCGAAGACCCATGACCGTACCCCGGCGGACCGCAAGTTGCTTTCGAGTTGGCGCGCGAAAGGAATGTCGGCGGCGGCACAGGATATGTGGACTTCAAGGGTGGTGACCGGCGTGTCGGCTACGGCATCCTGTAGGTCGGCCACGGCGGCCGGGACCCCGGAACCGAGGATGAACGAAACCGGCAAAGTGCCCCGAGAACGGAGGAGGGTATCCAATCCGATGGTGCTGGGAGCGTCGTGCCTGACTTCATCCAAGCCAACGGCGTTATCCAGGGCACAATTCTGGAAAACCGTGTAACCGATAACGCAATTGCGGAAGTCGGATCCGCCCGTGCCCACATCGTTGAGCACGGCTTCGTAGAAGTCGGCCCCGTTTAGTACGCAGGATGAGAGGTTGGTGCGGGAAAGATTGGCCCCATTGAAGCTGGCGCCCGTGAGATCTGCACCGGTGAAATTCGTGCGGTCCAGGTTGGCGCGGTCCAAGTTGGCGTTGGTGAGGTCGGCTCCGGAAAGGTTTGCTTCGGACAGGGTGGCCCGGTCAAGGTTCGCGCCGGCCAGGTTGGCGTTGCGAAGGTCGGCCCCCCGGAAGTTAGCGCCGGAAGCGATGGCCCTACTGAAATTGGCCTCGCGAAGGTCAGCGCGATAGAAATGGGCGTCGTTGAGGTAACCGTTGGAAAGGTCACCGCGGCGAACCATGGCGCCCATAAAGTCGCCGTCGCGCATATCGGCACCCCGGAGATTGACCATGGGGATGCGGGAGTGGCTCATGTAGCAGGCGTTGAGGTCCATGATCCGATTGGGGTTCTCTTCACGCCAAGCGGTCACGGCGTCGCGGCCCCGTTTCACGATTTGGACCAGTTCGATGTCGGCCATTGTTGCTTTCTCCGTGCGAGTATCGACCGCGATTTTAGCATAAATTGTGGCAATCGTACGGGGCCAGGCAGGTCCCGGCGTTTGGGGAGAGTTACGAATATGCTGAAATTTATTGCGCTGGCGCCATTTGCGCTGCTGTTGGCTTTGGCTTGGGGTTGCGCCTCAGAGGAACAATCTGCCGGGGCAACTTCGTACGCGATAGTTTCCGGTCACATGGTGGTCGAGGCGACGCTGACCGCGCATTTCATTGGCGCGGCTCTGGCAGCCGGTATGACGACTGAATAAGTCAATGCGGTATTGTCACAGATCGCGGCCAATACTGTGATCAGCGAGTTCTGGGTGAGCGACGAAACGGGGCGGATTGAGGTCACCAACGTACCGGGACTGGATTTTGCCTTCCCGACAGATCTTGACTCCGGCACACAGGCGGCGCCTTTCGCCAACCTCTTGTCCGGGGATCAGAAGGTGGTAGTCTAGCAGCCCGTCTGAGGAATGCCCAAGTGGCGCAGATGTAGCCAAGAGCTGACCGGCAACATCTAACTATGATTGCCGATCACCAGCGCTGATGCCGCCAGTATTTGGCCGACGGTGTGCCGATGATGGCAGAAACCGGCTTCGCCAACGATGCGACGAGCCCTTGGGCCGGCAACTTGGCGCCGAACCGGAACAGCTGGAGCAGGTTGTGCCCGGTGCAGATCAGCAGCCACTCCCCTTTCACCTGCTCCAGACCCCGCAGCAGGAACTGCCGGAACCCTCGACCCTGCTTGATCTGGCCGAAGACCGGCTCCACCGTCGCCATCCGCAGCGCGTAACTTTGCCGACCCTTTTTCGTCAGCAACTTCCGCCGCATTCGATCCCGGGGCGACAGCTGCTTGGGGATGCGGCCCCTGGGGGCGGGCGGCAACACTCGGCCGTGGCGGGTTCTCTCCGGCGCGACGTAGGGGTCTGTGCCCCGCGCGTAGAGTTCGTCAACCACCCTGGCTGAGTAGTACCCGGCGTCAGCGGACACTTCCTTTGGGATCACGCCGGTGTTGCCGATGGTCTCCTCGACCATGCCCGTCGCCTGCTGCTGGTCCGATGTCTGGTTCGTGGCCGGCGCCGCCACAATCACCTGGCGCTCGCTGTCCACCACCGCCTGACAATGGTACGCCGGCACGAAATCCCGCCCGCCCGGCGCGGGCATGATCCGGGACTCCGCATCAGTAAAGTTGCGCGGGACCTGGTCGTCGGGCACCCCCGGATGCTCCCGGCTTGCGGCCGCGGCCGGTTCTGCCGCCGCCGGCGCTTCCGCTTCCAACGCCGCCAGGGCCTCCCGTAGCTGCTCCCACCGACCTTCCCGAAAGGCCAACTCCTCCGGCAACTCATCACCACGCCTGTCCTGACCGTACCGACGGTCTGCCGCGTCATCCGCTTCCGGCGCCTTCCGCAGCAACTCCGCCACCTCCGCCGCCAACTGCGCCGACTGCTCCTGCATCCGCCCGTAACTCATCGCCTGGTGCTGCGATGCCTTGGCCTTCACCTTGGTCCCGTCCAACGCCACCTGCCCCAACTTCACCAACCCCGCCAACTGGCACCATGCCAGCACCGGCAAGAACCGGTCCGACAACTCCGCCCGGTGGTCCTTGCGAAAGTCCGAGATGGTGCGGAAATCCGGCGTGTTGTTGGCCGCCAACACCCGAAAGGCGAGGTCCTCGTGGCGCCGCTGGGCGATCCTCCGTGATGACGCCACTCCAACGCAGTAGCCGTAGAGCAGCGCCTTGACCATCATCTGAGGATGCTAGGGTGGTCCGCCCCGCCGCTCTGGCTCGTAGCGCGCGGTGATGTCCGACCGGTCCAACTGCTCAACAACGTCGGAGATGAAGTAGGCCAGGTGGTCGTCCGGCAGCCATTCCTGCAGGGTCGCCGGCAGCAGCTGCTGCTGGTCGGGATCATAGGCGCGGTGCGTCTTGCTCATCAGCGGCTCCCCGTAACTTGACTGCGCCCATCATACCCCCAATGGCTCGTCAGCCGTGTTACTCGGACAGGCTGCTAGTATTACAACGACGGTTGGTATGATAGGATAATCGGCGAGTTAGCGAAGGCTTTGGGAGGTGGGGCTGGGCGATGGATGCGGCAGACCTTGAGCGGGTGTACCAGGCCTTTCAGGATTTTCATGACTACTTTGCGCCAGCCTTTGGACGCCGGGAGACGCGGGAGCACAGTCGCCACTATCTGCAGGGCCTGCTGGTGCAGTCCCAGGAGCGGCGCAACGCCGAGAACCTGTCGGAGGCAGGGCAATCGCATTTGAAATTACAACCCCGTCACGCCGGCGAAAGACGGAGTCCATAAGGTCATTGCATGAACGAATTGGAAACGTAATTAACGAATTCGGTCACTGGATTCCTGCTTGCGCAGGAATAACGGGCATTAAACTGCCCATATGCGATTGCCCTGCTGTCGGAGGCGGTTGCGGCGTCGCCGCGGTCGCTGCAGCGTTTTCTTACCGAGGCGCCTTGGGACGACGACCTGGTGATGGGCCGGCTCCAAGAGTACCTGGGGTCCCGACTGGAGCATCGGGAGGGGGTATGGGTGCTGGACGGCAGCGACTTTCCCAAGCAGGGTGTGAAGTCGGTGGGGGTGGCGACTGCCAGGCGGGTATGTTCTTGGCCTACGTCAGCCCGTTGGGTCGGGCGTTGGTGGACAAGCGGCTGTATCTGCCGGTGGGCTGGACTTCGGACGCTGAGCGGTGCCAGGCGGCGGGGGTGCCGGAGGAGAAACGCAGCTACCGGTCAAAGACGGAGTTGGCGTTGGAGATGGTGGAACAGGCCCTGGCTCGGGGACACCTGCGTGCCGGATGGGTGGCTGGGGATGACGCTTTTGGGATGTCGCCGTCCTTTCGGGAAGGACTGTCAGCCCTGGGGATGGGTTACGTCCTGGACATTCCGGCGAACTTCACGGTGTGGCCTGAGGAGCCCGAGTAGACCAGTCCGGCTTACCAGGGTAAAGGGCGCCCCCGCAAACCCAAGCTGCGGAGCGGACAGCGGCGGACCATGGGGGAGCGGGCGGCTGCCATTTCGGAGGAAGCGTGGCGAGCGATCACGGTGGCTCAGGGGAGCCAGGGGCCGCGGGTCTACCAGTTCAGCGCCCAGCGGGTGCGGCCCACCGCGAAGCGGAAACCCGGCGAGGTCCATTGGGCGGTCTTTCGACGGAACCTGGACGGCAGCGAGCCGCGCTACTACCTGTCCAACGCCGCCGCGGATGCTCCCTTGGAGACCTTGGCCCAGGTGGGCGGCTCCAGATGGCGCATTGAAACTGAATTCGAGACCGAGAAGAGCGACGTGGGGCTGGATGAGTACGAGACCCGCACCTGGAGAGGATGGCATCATCACGTGGCCCTGTGCCTGCTGGCGGGGACATTCCTGCTGACCCTGCAACAGGATTGGGGGAAAAAGATGCCACTGATTACCAGGCCGCAGGTGTACCGCGTGGTGCGTGAGATGCTGCCTCGACCGCGTTTTGGGCCGGAAGAACTGTTGCGATGGCTGGACGGCGTCCAGCAGCGCAACGAGCGAGCCCGACGCTCCCATCAGAAACGCCGCGCCATCCGCTATGCGCCCACTGGTGTCCCTCCCTAATCCGTCGTTGTAATACTAGGCGGCCTGTCCGAGAAACATGCTTGACGAGCCATTGGGGGTATGATGGCACAAGCATCGAGAGAGGGGAGCCGCTGATGAGCAAGACGTACCGCGCCTATGATCCCGACCAGCAGCTACTGTTGCCGGCGGCCCTGCGGGAATGGCTGCCGGACGACCACCTGGCCTACTTCATCTCCGACGTTGTTGAGCAGTTGGACCGGTCGGACATCACCGCGCGCTACGAGCCAGAGCGGCGGGGCGGACCACCCTACCATCCTCAGATGATGGTCACAAGGTGCTGCTCTACGGCTACTGCGTTGGAGTGGCGTCATCACGGAGGATCGCCCAGCGGCTCCACGAGGACCTCGCCTTTCGGGTGTTGGCGGCCAACAACACGCCGGACTTCCGCACCATCTCGGACTTTCGCAAGGACCACCGGGCAGAGTTGTCGGACCTGTTCCTGCAGGTGCTGGCATGGTGCCAGTTGGCTGGACTGGTGAAGTTGGGGCAGGTGGCGTTGGACGGGACCAAGGTGAAGGCCAAGGCATCGCAGCGCCAGGCGATGAGTTACGGGCGGATGCAGGAGCAGTCGGCGCAGTTGGCGGCGGAGGTGGCGGAGTTGCTGCGGAAGGCGCCGGAAGCGGATGACGCGGCAGACCGTCGGTACGGTCAGGACAGGCGTGGTGATGAGTTGCCGGAGGAGTTGGCCTTTCGGGAAGGTCGGTTGGAGCAGCTACGGGAGGCCATGGCGGCGTTGGAAGCCGAAGCGCCGGCGGCAGCAGAGCAGGCCGAAGGGGAGGGCAAGGCACTTTCAGGAGTCCCCGACGATAAAGCCCAGCGCAACTTTACTGATGCTGAGTCCCGGATCATGCCCGCGTCGGGCGGGCGGGATTTCGTGCCGGCGTACAATTGTCAGGCGGTGGTGGACAGCGAGTGCCAGGTGATTGTGGCGGCGCCGGCCACGAACCAGACATCGGACCAGCAGCAGGCGACGGGCCTGGTCGAGGAGACCATCGGCAACACCGGCGTGATCCCAAAGGAAGTGTCCGCTGACGCCGGGTACTACTCAGCCAGGGTGGTTGACGAACTCTACGCGCGGGGCACAGACCCCTACGTCGCGCCGGAGAGAACCCGCCACGGCCGAGTGTTGCCGCCCGCCCCCAGGGGTCGCATCCCCAATCAGCTGTCCCCCCGGGATCGAATGCGGCGGAAGTTGCTGACGAAAAAGGGTCGTGAGCGTTACGCGCTGCGGATGGCGACGGTGGAGCCGGTCTTCGGCCAGATCAAGCAGGGTCGAGGGTTCCGGCAGTTCCTGCTGCGGGGTCTGGAGCAGGTGAAAGGAGAATGGCTGCTGATCTGCACCGGGCACAACCTGCTCCAGCTGTTCCGGTTCGGCGCCAAGATGCCGGCCCAAGGGCTCGTCGCATCGTTGGCGAAGCCGGTTTCTGCCATCATCGGCACACCGTTGGCCAAATACTGGCGGCATCAGCGCTGGTGATCGGCAATCATAGTTAGATGTTGCCGGTCAGCTCTTGGCTAAATCTGCGCCACTTGGGCATTCCTCAGACGGGCTGCTAACCGTTGGTGCTAGTTAGTGTTAGAGGACGAATTGAGCAATGGAGCGATGGATGCGTCCGTTTTCGTCCGGTTCCAGTCCATCCCACTGCACCAGTATGTTGAAGGCGGCCATCAGGTAACTCAGATGCGCCTCAAATCCTCGCCAGGTGTTATGACGCAGCTCCTTGCTGCCCCACACCGTGGTCATCATGGAGAAGGTGGTCTCCACGATCATCCGCACGTTCCATTGGCCGCGACGACACAGTTTCACGTTGTCTGGGTCGCCTTTGGCGCGGTGAAAGCCGGTGTCGGTCAGTATGATCATCTGGCCGTCGTAGCAGGCCAACCGGGGTAAAAACCGCTGGTCATGGACGTTGGCAGTGGCGCAGTCCCAATCCACAATCAGCCCCAATTTGTTGAGCACGACGCAGAGTTTGCCGCCCACGATCCAGCGATGATTGGACTTGCCCCGCCGGCCCACCTGATGGAGCTGACGCCCCGCCCTTACCGGATGGCCCAGTGCGATGCCATAGCTGTCGGCCACGCCCAGGATGGTGGGCGGAGCCAGGAAACAGCCGCTCCAGCAGGCTTTGGCTTCCAGGCGGCGGAAGCGGCGGGTGCGCTCGGGCAGCTGGGGAAAGAGGTCTCCATAGTTGTGCCGGAGCCAGTCGTAAAAGGCGCGGCGGCTGACGCCCTTGATGGCGTAGCGCGCTCCGATGGTGATCGCCCAGGGAGCGGACCGCTCCGTCGATCCGGCAATAGAGTTCGGTGATAAAATCGGTGATGTTCATGGGAACCCTGATCACTTCGCCCAGGGAGCGGACCGCTTGGGGATGATGGGGAAGTTCGGGCAGGGCATCGTCGATCCGGCAATAGAGTTCGGTGATAAAATCGGTGATGTTCACGGGGTTCCTCCGCTGTCGAGCGTATCAACTTACAGCATAAGGAACCCTGTGGCGTTTTCAATATCATCTCAAACTAGCACCAACAGTTATTATG
Source organism: Dehalococcoidia bacterium (assembly GCA_965197635.1). Lineage (GTDB taxonomy): Bacteria > Chloroflexota > Dehalococcoidia > Lucifugimonadales > UBA3495 > Bin87. Next base: position 915,313 of record OZ240218.1, on the reverse strand, counting down.
AAGCGGTCTTCGCCGACCTGATTTTTCAGGGCTCTCTGCGCTTGGCTATTCTTTGCGCTGCACCCAATAAGTGGGCGGAGATTGATACTTTGGAAGACCTCCAAACAGCTCAAAACATGTTCGCCGCAGATACTCTTAATCCCGAGAAAGCTCCAAGTTAACGCTGTTTTCGCCACCAGGAGAAACCGGCGGGCGTTTAATGCCGACTAACTCTTGAACAGTAGGAGGTGTATTTTGGAATATGCTAAGGCATGGTCCCAGCCGAGTGCCATTGAATATTACTCCAAGCATCGGCATGACGTGTCCGATCTTTACCCATCGGAGCGAGTTTTTCTGCCTAGAGTTTTGTTCCCTGGGATTAAAGTGCTAGATGTGGGATGCGCCTCTGGCGGATTCTTCAATATCATGCGCACCCTGGAACCAACCGTTGACTATACTGGAATAGATATAGCCGGGCCCGCCGTCGACCTGGCCCGCCAGACCTATCAGGAAGCCCGATTTGAGGTCGCCGATGGGGTGACGATTCCTTTCGTTGATGGGACCTTCGACTTGGTCCACTGCACTAGCGTCCTGGTTATCGAACCTCGATACCAGGAAGTATGGGAGGAAATGTACCGAGTATCCAGCAGGTTCGTTTTGGCGGATATGCGCTTGTTAAAGGATATTGAAGGACAAGAAGGTCTCCAAGATTCTCACTATCGAATCCAATTCGACGCGCAGGACCAGGAAGGGATAGTGCCCTATGTGGTGAGCGACGCTGATAAGGTGATCAACTGCTTATTAAACCTGGATCCCCGCCCGCGAGCTGTGAGGGGCACCGGCTATTTCCATGAGGTCTCGAATATGGCAGATACGCGCTACTCCCAAGTTTGTATGTCCATATTGCTAGTAGAAAAAGGCAATTCGGAAACAACACGAACTGTACTGGACCTGAACGACTTACCACTAGAGTTTTCAGCTTTTCCAGGTTAAGCCCCGATCCACCGAAGAGATGAATGTCGCGGCGAGTCGAAGGGTTAAGAACCGTTGGTGCTAGTTAATATCAGAGGACGAATTGGGCAATGGAGCGATGGATGCGTCCGTTTTCGTCCGGTTCCAGTCCATCCCACTGCACCAGTATGTTGAAGGCGGCCATCAGGTAACTCAAGTGCGCCTCAAACCCTGACCATGTGATATGGCGCATCTCTTTGCTGCCCCACACCGTGGTCATCATGGAGAAGGTGGTCTCCACGATCATCCGCACGTTCCACTGGCCGCGACGACACAGTTTCACGTTGTCTGGGTCGCCTTTGGCGCGGTGAAAGCCGGTGTCGGTCAGGATGATCATCTGGCCGTCGTAGCAGGCCAACAGGGGTAAGAACCGCTGGTCATGGACGTTGGCAGTGGCGCAGTCCCAATCCACAATCAGCCCCAATTTGTTGAGCACGACGCAGAGTTTGCCGCCCACGATCCAGCGATGATTGGACTTGCCGCGCCGGCCCACCTGATGGAGCTGACGCCCCGCCCTTACCGGATGGCCCAGTGCGATGCCATAGCTGTCGGCCACGCCCAGGATGGTGGGCGGAGCCAGGAAACAGCCGCTCCAGCAGGCTTTGGCTTCCAGGCGGCGGAAGCGGCGGGTGCGCTCGGGCAGCTGGGGAAAGAGGTCTCCATAGTTGTGCCGGAGCCAGTCGTAAAAGGCGCGGCGGCTGACGCCCTTGATGGCGTAGCGCGCTCCGATGGTGATCACTTCGCCCAGGGAGCGGACCGCTTGGGGATGATGGGGAAGTTCGGGCAGGGCATCGTCGATCCGGCAATAGAGTTCGGTGATAAAATCGGTGATGTTCACGGGGTTCCTCCGCTGTCGAGCGTATCAACTTACAGCATAAGGAACCCTGTGGCGTTTTCAATATCATCTCAAACTAGCACCAACGGTTAAGAAAGTGCTCCTTTGCTTCTGGGACAATGGTTTTTGAAACACAAAACCAGCCAGAAACAGGGAGCACTCAATAGTTGCTACCACGTAACCACCCCGACCACATCCAAATCGCGTTCGACGAGCGCCGCTTGGTCAACAATGCTGGGCTGATCCTGCCAGCCACCTTGGCCCGGCATCTGGGCCGGCCCCAACTGGTTGAGCGACACTTGGACCTGGGCCGTCCCCCGGGCCGAGCCAATCCCGGCGATAAGATCATGACGCTGGTGGCGTCCGCTCTGGTTGGGGCGACTGCATTGACGACGCCGACGTGTTGTGTACCGGCGGGACGGCTGGGGCCATCGGTTGCGTGGTCAAGGCTGCATCCACCCTGGGCACGTTCCTGCGCAGCTTCCCTTGGGGCCACGTCCGCCAGCTGGATCGGGTAGGTCGGGAGCTGCTGGCTCAGGCCTGGGCCGCTAGGGCCGGACCCGGCGACGGGCCGTTGACCATCGCTCGGATCATCTGACACTGGACTCCACCGTCTGCGAGACCTACGGACCGGCCAAGGAGGGTGCCCGCCATCACGGTTACACCGGCCAGTGGGGCTATACCCGCTGCTGGCCGTTGCCGCCGGAACCGGCGACGTGCTGATGTCTCGGCTGCGCCAGGGCCGCGCCAACACGGTTCGGGGCGCCGCTCACTTCCTGCGGGAGGCGGTGGGCCGGGTGTGTTATGCCGGAGCCAACGGACCACTCACGATGCGGGCCGACCGCGGCTTCTACACCCACGCCCTGGTCGCGGTCTGCCGCCAGACGGATGTCCGCTTCTCCATCACCATCCGTCAGCACGCCCGGTTGCGGAACCGCATCGAGGCCATACCCGAAAGGGAGTGGACGCCCCTACCCTACTGGATGGACGGCGCCGCTGACGTGGCCGAAACCACCTACACCCCTTCGAGAGTGCGCACGACGCCGCGCCGGTGCGGCTCATTGTCCGTAGGGTGAAGCCCACGCCCGGTTCCCAACTGGCCCTCTTCGCCAGCTACAGCTATCACGACTTCATCGCCGACCGGGACGGGGACACCCTGGAACTGGAGACCGACCATCGGCGCCACGCCGAGATCGAGAATGCCCTCCGCGACCTCAAGTACGGCGTGGGATTGAACCATCTCCCGTCGGGCCGTTTCGCCGTCAACGCCGCCTGGTTAGCCCTCCAGGTGATGGCGCATAACCTGGACTGCTGGGCAGCGCGCATCGGTCTCGATGAGCAACTGGTAAACACCAAGACCCTCCGGCGACGGTTCTTCTCCCTGGCCGGACGCCTCACCCGCAAGGCGCGCCGCCCACCTGGCATCTTCCTCAGCGCTGGCCCTGGGAAAACCAGTTCAGCCGCGCCCTGGCCCGATTGCGTGCCCTGCCGCTCCCAGCCTGACGGCACCCCCAGCCACCGACCCACCCAATGGCCTCGCCGACCAGGCCCAGCCCAGTCCGAGAGCGTCACCTCTCGCATACTCCCCATCGAATTCCGCCACCGCCCCGCTGTGCGCCACCACCTTTCCACTGGTGTTTCCACCGCCCACTGCCCTCAGCCCCTTTTTGGAACCAAGGGCAGACCAGCCCCGCCATTGCCACTCATCCCTCGTACCACCGCCATAGCCGTATCCCTTCGGTGGATTAGGGTTTAGGCATTGCACGGTCGCCGCTTGCTTGTGTTTCATAGGGGCGTGAGAGCCGTGTCCCAGACACGGTCCGCCAACGTTACTCTGTTTTGCGAACGTCCCCCTCAACACTGCTGGGTGGTCATGGTCCGCAGCAGTTACGCCGCTCCCAAGTCCGAAGCTACCTGACCGATTACGCTGTCCATCGTGGACACGATCTGCTCAACCTCGCCGGGTGTGACGCACAGCGGAGGCATAACGTTCATAAGGTCTCCGCCGCGCAGGAAGAGGCCATTGTCGGCAAAGCCCTGGGTCAACCGGGGACCCAGTCCTGCGTCGGTTGGGAAATGTTCCTTGGTCTCCCGGTCCTTCACCAACTCCAGCCCGCACATGAGACCCAAACCACGCACGTTGCCGATGATGGAGTGTTTTTCCTTGAGCTCTTCAAGACCGTCCAGTAAATATCGCCCCATCCTGGCCGAATTCTCCACCATCCCCTCCCGTTCCATGATTTCCAGATTCTTCAGGGAGGCTGCCGCAGCCACCGGATGGCCGCCGAAGGTGATTACGTGTCGGAAGGCCGCTTTGGGGCTGCCTACAAAAGCGTCGGCGATGGGCTTGCGCAGAATGGTGCCCCCCATGGGAATGTATCCGCTGGTTATGCCTTTCGCCACGGTCATCATGTCCGGGACGATGTCCCAGTGATCGCATCCGAACCATTTGCCGGTGCGGCCAAAACCGGTAATCACCTCATCTGCAATTAACAGACAGCCGTACTTGTCGCAAACTTCCCGGAGAAGGGGCCAATAGTTGTCTGGCGGCACCACTGCTCCCATGGGGCTGGAAATGGGTTCGGCGATAACCGCTGCGACCGTGTCCGGTCCCTGGAACTGGATGATGCTCTCTATTGCGTCCACGCACCGTTGACCGCATTCTTCCGGCGACTCGCTGTTGAACTCGCAGCGATAGAAGTTGGGCTGCGGTGCGTGGAACGCGTTCGGCATCAGGGGTTCGTAGTCTTCCCTGGGGTAGAGATAGTTGCCCCCGAGGGCCATCGCGCCCATGGTGGCGCCGTGGTACGAATCCCGGCGGCTGATGAACTTGGTGCGCTGCGGTTCACCCATACGCTTGAAGTAAGCGCGGGACAGCTTCAACGCCGTTTCCACCGACTCAGAACCGCCGCTGGTGAAAAAACAGCGTGAAAGATCGCCTGGCATCATGGACGCGATTTTTTCCGACAGCACAATGGTGGGTTCGGTGGTGGTGCCCATCGGCATATAAGTGAGCTTGAGCATCTGCTCGTAGGCTGCATCCGCAATTTCCTTCTGGCCATATCCGACGTTTTTCAACCAGAGCCCCGACATGGCGTCGATGTAGGTGTTGCCCAGCGAGTCGGTAACCTGACAACCCTTGCCTTCCACGAAAATCTGGGGCTCTCCCTTCTCGGCCATGTCACTGGGTTCCCTCAGGTACACCCAGAGGTTTTCCAAGGCGGTCCTTTGCAAGTCCTGTACTGCAGATTCAGAATGGGTAGCCATACTTTCCCCCGAGAGCTGCTTTGAGCGCAAATTTTGAAATGTTTGTTGCCCGGTCAGTTTAACATCAGGCCAAGGCCGCCACAAACTATGACCTGACTTTCTGGCGTGAAGGGCAGAGGTGGGGTGGACTGGACTACGTGGGCTGCTTTGTCGTTTGTATGCGGAGGCGGAAAACTCTATCGTGTAACGCCTTCCATGAGGTTGGCCAGTAGCGCTTGAAGGGTAACATGGATGTATTCAGTGGCACTGTACGCGCGCGTTCGCACGCCCTGCCTGGTGGATGGCATGGAAATTCGGGAACCTTCCCGGGCGCTCGGGCTGCATTGAGGCAAGGTGCGCGAGAGGCTGGCCTACTCTGTGGCGGCCGGCTACCTGCCCAATAGTCTGCCACGGCATCCCATACTTGAGCCTCTCAACGGCGCGGTCGGTGCCATCCGGGAAGCCGATGCCGGTTTCGGTCGCCACGCCGGTGGGCGCGTTAACCTGGTGTGAGCTACGGTTCGTTTCACGTCAGCGTAGATCCCGATACCACCCGTTCAGAAACCCGCCTGTCGGCCGAATTTCTAGGAGACCAGCTGCCAGTAGCGGCGACCATCGGCGCGCACCACACGTCCGAAGCCACCGTGGTGACAGATCGCCATGATGGCGTCCTCAGACTCGGCCCGCTCGACCATGGCAGTGCGGGTGGCAATGCCCTGGTCGGCGTCCATGTCAAAACTGAACTTCCAGCCGGTTTCGGTGATCTGGGCAGGGCCGTGGAAAACGTCCCCGAGGATGTAGGCTCTCTGCCCCCCGGATACGATGGCGAGGCTCATGGACCCGGGAGTATGGCCCGGGGTGGGGATGGCGGTGATTTCGCTGGTCAGTTGATGCTCGCCCTCCAGCAGGTCCAGCACGCCCAGATCCTCAAGGGGGCCAAGGGTCTGGTCCCAGTGGGGAGGGAAGAGTTCCATAACCTCGGGGCGTTGGAAGACCTCCCAGTCGGCGCGGTGGGCCACGTAGCGGGCGTTGGGAAAGGTAGCGCGGGACGGGGCGCCGGGTTCATGGGTGATGTTCCAGCCGACGTGATCGAAGTGAAGGTGACTGAAGAAGACAGTGTTCACATCTGCGGCGCTGACGCCGGCCGCTTCCAGTTCCTGCAGCAGGCGGCCTTCGACGCCGCTGACCATGGCCTCAATCGAGTGCGGGTTGGTGGCCGCGCCGCCGAGCCCGGTGTCAACCAGGATGGTCTGGCCCTCCGAGCGAATGAGGTAGCACTCGAAGTGGGCCAGCAGGTGATCGCCGCTGAAGCCGCTGGGATAGCGCTCCTGGTAAGGGGTCCACGCCTCGGCGGGAACCTCGGGAAAAACATCGCTGAGGGACAGCGTGGCCTCGTGGTCGTTCAGGGAAACGATTTCCACGTTGCCGACGGTCAACCTGGCTTCGGGCATGGGGTATCCTCCTATACGGAATAGGCAAGAGGCTCAACGCGACCTGCTGCATTGATGTGATCCGATCCGTCCTTTCACCTACTCAGAACCGATGGTGTGCGTATCTTCACGACTTAGAAAATATCTCAAAACAGGCGGCCCGCCCAGCCCGTCATCCCCGCGCAGGCAGGGACGCGGACTCTCCCTGTCTTGCTGCTCATGCGGCGATCGCCGTCGCAAGGGCCACAGCTACGGCATCGACGGGGCCGCCGCTGGCTCAACCCCAGACCTCGGCCGCTATGGAGATGGCGTTCAACGCCGCCGGATAGCCCGCGTATCCTCCGGTCTGGATCAGCACCTCCACAATTTCCTCCTTGGAGAGGCCCACCCGAGGGCCGGCCCGCAGCAAGTTCCGCAACTGGCCATCGGCCTTCAGCGCCGTCAGCGCGGCCGTGGCGCACACCACCCTGGATTTCAGGTCCAGACCGGGGCGGAAGAAGATCTCCCCAAACCCAAACTGGTAGGTAAGCGCTCGCAGGTCCGGCGCAAGGTCCTCCAACGCGCTGGCGTACCCCGACTGTCCCTGTTCGCCGAAGAGCTGTTCCCGGAGCTGCCGTCCTCGCGCCTCCATCTCCTCAAGGCTGAGCTCAGGCACTTCAGTCTGCGGCACCTCGATGCCCCTCTCTCGGAAGGCCTCATGCACCAGTTCCAGGGAGTTTACCGCCGAGGGGAACCCGGCGTAGAGGGAGCAATGGATTGGTACTTCCTGGATCTCCTCCGCGCCCAATCCCAGGTTCAGCGCACTGTGGACGTAGGTCTGAAACTGCGACAGGCGCTGGAGCGAGGACAAGACGGACAGGGTAGCCAGCATCCTGTAGCGGATGTCCAGGCCGGGGCGGGCCCACACCGCGCCGAAGATAGCCTCCCCGGTATAGTTTCTCAGGCCGGGAATGCCGGCCACCGCCCTTGGCCTCTCCCGCACTGGGTAAGTGCCGTGTTGCAGACGCTCCCGTATCTCATTACCCTTGCGCCTGAGTTCCTCACGATTGTTCATTGCGTAACTCCAGTTTGTGTTTTGAAACTATCTCAATACTGTCGGCTCGCCCAACCGGTTATTCCCGCCCCGGCTGGATGAACGCACCCTATCTACGATCAGAGGTTTGGAGGGCGTGGCGGGTTTCGAGATAGTTTCTTAGCCATCGGCCTTGCTCACTGCGGCGGGCTTTAGCCCGGTGGGTGGGGTTGAGGGTTAGTAAACGGGGTGTTTCCAGTGGAGCATGGGTCCAAGATGCTGAAGGGATCCGACCAAGGTAGGAGAGACCGGACGGTGTCGGGTTGCTGGGGGTGCCAGTTCCCTGGGCGCCAGGGGTCCGGCGCTTTGTGCATGGTTCGCGACCGTTGCCGATTGGAAGGATTTTAGCCGATCTACGCGGCGCGGGATACATCTGCTATTGTTCGATTCAGTGCCGGTCGTAAGGAAAGGCAAGATAGCGTTAGGGCTGAAGAAAAGCTGCCTCGGATGGATCGGGGTCTCTATCCCTACCTGCCTTGGGTCACTGTGAAGATCAACGGTCCCTGGGGACTATATGACCCTGTGGTCGGAGAGGGCGGCATGAGCAACCCAGTCTACATTGCTCCTATCAGCCTGTTAGAGAAACACGGTTCGACCCGAATTTGGTCGCTTAACAAGGGTTCAGCTTTGCAAACGAAACAACATCATGAACCGTTTAGTCCACAATACTAATATTACAAGCGTGATTCGTCACGCTTCCCCAATCCTCGGACGGCTGCTGGTATTCAGTCAATCTTGTAATGGCGGATCAAGCACGCAACGGGCCATGGTTGTTATGCCGGTGGCAAACAGCAGTTCGGGAGGTAGGACATCCATGGTTGCGGAGAAATATGCGGTACAGTTGTCGGCGGAAGATCGGGACCAACTGGAACGGTTGATCCGCAGCGGACAGCGCTCGGCTCGGGTCATCAATCGGGCGCGCATCCTGCTCAAAACTGACGAGGGCTGGAGCGCTTCCCAAGTGGCGGCGGCCTTGGACACCTCGCCGCGCACGGTGTTTCGCATCAAACGGCGGTACGCCGAGGAGGGATTGGACGGTGTGCTCCACGACCATCCCCAGGCCAACCGTTTTCGCAAGTTGGACGACAAAGCAGAAGCCCACCTGATTGCCCTGGCGTGCCGCGACGCCCCGGAGGGCCGCGACCACTGGACCTTGCAGCTGTTGGCCGACCGGATGGTCGAGTTGGGGTTGGTGGCGTCGCTGACCGACGAGACGGTGCGTCTCAAGCTCAAAAAAACGTCCTCAAGCCCTGGCGCAAGCAGCAGTGGTGCATCCCCAAGGTAGGCGGGGAGTTCGTGGCGGCGATGGAGGACGTGCTGGATCTCTATGCCGAACCCTACGATCCCCAGCGTCCGGTGGTGTGCTTTGACGAGACCTCCATCCATTTGCTGGCCCCGATCTTTGACCAATCGCGGGAGCCGTTGCCCGTCCAACCGGGACGGCCCCGACGGGAAGACTATGAATATCGACGTGCTGGTGTCCGCAACATCTTTCTGACCTGTGAACCCTTGGCGGGCTGGCGCCACCTGGCCATCACCCAGCGGCGCACCATGGTGGACTTCGCCCACCAGATGCAGTGGTTGGTGGACGTGGCCTATCCCCACGCTCCAGTGGTCCGCGTGGTCCTCGACAATCTGAACACCCACCGCATGGCTTCCCTATACGAGACCGTCCCAGCTGGCGAGGCCCGACGCATCGTGAAGCGGCTCGAGTTCCACCACACGCCCAAGCACGCCAGTTGGCTCAATCCTGTCCTGAGCTTGCCGAAGGGATGGCGGAGATTGAGTTCAGCATCATGACCCGCGCCGGCTTGCGGACGCGCCACGGCGACGACGTTGCGCTGACTCGCGCCGTTGCCGCCTATGCAACCCAGCGCAATGCCACCCAAGCCACCATCAACTGGCGGTTCACCACCCAGGATGCCCGCACCAAACTCCAATGCCTCTATCCCTGCCATTTCAAGGTTGATTGAGTACTAAACCAATACCAAGGTGGGATGTGCATTTCGGGATCTCGAAGCCGTCCGAAAGGACTCCACAGCTCCTCATGCCACCTTCAGCCCCAACTGGGTCGCCACCGACGGTGCGGTCTAGCAATATGTACATTTCACCTTGGCTTTAGTTTAGTATCACAACGACGGTTGGTGTGAGCGGAAGTACCGAAGCAAGACAGAATTGGCGTTGGCAATGGTGGAGCGGGTCTTGGCGCGGGGTCGTCTGAAGGCCGAATGGGTTGCTGGGGATGACGCCTTCGGGGTGTCGCCGTCCTTCCGGGACGCCTTGGCGGCCTTGGGGATGCACTATGTTTTGGACGTTCCGGCGGGCTTTACGGTGTGGCCGCCGGAACCGGAATGGACCAGTCCGGCCTACCAGGGCCGAGGAGCGCTCCGCCAGCCCAGGCTGGCGCGTAGGCAACGGCGCACCATGGCGGCAGGCAGCGATGAGTTGCCGGAGAATGCCTGGCCGGAAATAGCAGTGGCCCCGGGGAGCCAGGGAAGCCCAGGTTCTCGCCGCTACCGGTTCAGCGCCCAGCGGGTGCGACCGACCAGCCGGCGTAAGCCCGGCGCAATCCACTGGGCCGTCTACCGCCGGAACCGGGACGGCAGTGAACCCCGCTACTATCTGTCCAACCGGAGGACACGCCTTTGGAGACCCTGGCCCGAGTGGGCGGGTCCCGGTGGCGCATTGAGACGGAGTTTGAGACCGCGAAGCGCGGCGTGGGGATGGACGAGTACGAGACCCGCACCCCGTATCAAGTACGGGGCAGGCTCTGGGCGGGCTGGCATCATCACATCGCCTTGTGCCTGCTGGCGGGGGCTTTCCTCTTGAGCCTGCAACAGGATTAGGGGGGAAAAGATGCCCGGGATCACCAGAGCGCAGGTGTACCGAGTGGTGCGTGAGGTGCTGCCCCAGGAACGGTTCGGACCGGAGGAACTGCTGCGATGGCTGCTGGATTTGCAACTGCGCAATGAGCGGGCGAGACGTTCCCACGAGAAACCGCGGCCCGCCCTTCCGGCATTCTCAAGCATCCCTCCCTGAACCGTCGTTGCAATACTAAACCAATACCAAGGTGGGATGTGCATTTCGGGATCTCGAAGCCGTCCGAAAGGACTCCACAGCTCCTCATGCCACCTTCAGCCCCAACTGGGTCGCCACCGACGGTGCGGTCTAACAATATGTACATTTCACCTTGGCTTTAGTTTAGAAATGCGGCCGGAAACCCCAACGCTCCCGGAGATGGGATTTTTCATGCGCCGATTATCGATACATAAATAGTTTTGTGAGACGTTTTGCATACCTCATCACGCCGAGGGCGACAATAATGCGTCTGTCGGCCGACCCCCAAAACTCGGCGAATTGGCTTTCCGGCCAGACTTCTAGTGTGGTGTATCCGTAGTTCATCGGAAATAAAATGGCGGCTTGTGTCTTTGTACCACTCTGCTTCAAGCAGGAAACTGGTTTCCTGTCCCTTTAGAAAGCTTCATTCTAATGCGACGCACTATTGGATACAGTACGTAGTGTCCTGTATTCAAAGTTCGCTGGCAAAAGTGGGCGACGTTGGCCAGGATTTGGTCGGCGGTCTTGGTCCAGACAAAAGGTTTGGGGTCTTCGTTGGTGACGTCCAGGTAGCGGTAGATGGCAGTCTCCAGTTCGGCGCTGCTCTGATGCACGCCGCGGCGAAACTGGCTTTTCGGTGAGCAGACCGAACCAGCGCTCCACCAGGACTTCAGCCACGAGGCGCTGGTGGGTGTGAAGTGCATATGGAGCGGGGCCGCTTGGCAAACCAGTTCCGGATCAGCGCCGTCTGGTGGGTGGCGTAGTTGTCCGCGATCAGGTGGACGTCGAGGTCGGCGGGCACCTCGGCCTCGATGGTATCGAGGAATTTGCGGAACTCCACGGCCCGGTGCCGTTGGTGGCAACGACCAATCACCTTGCCGGTCCTGGTGTCTAAGGCGGCGAACAGCGAAGTGGTGCCGTGACGCAGGTAATCATGGGTGCGCCGTTCCACTTGTCCCGGGCGCATGGGCAATAGCGGACGGGTGCGATCCAACGCCTGGATCTGGGACTTCTCGTCCACGCACAGGACCAACGCCCGATCCGGTGGATTCAGGTATAGCCCCACAACGTCCCTGACCTTCTCGATGAAGAAGGGGTCCGACGACAACTTGAAGGTCTCCGTGCGGTGTGGCTGCAATCCGAAGGCCCGCCAGATGCGGCTGACCGTGTTGTGGCTCAGCCCGCTGCGCTGGGCCATGGACCGGGTGCTCCAATGGGTCGCGTCCCGGGGCGCGGTCTCCAGCGTCAGCGTAATCACACGCTCCACGTCGTCATCGGTAACCGCTCGAGGCCGTCCGCTGCGCGGTTCGTCCGACAGTCCGTCCAGCCTCCGTTCCAGGAACCGGGAACGCCATTTCCCCACCGTCGCATCGGACACTCCCAGGTCGGTGCCCACCGTGGTATTGCTGCGGCCTTCGGCACAGCCCAAAATCATTCTGGCCCGCAGCGCCAAAGCTTGCGCCGTTTTCGGACGACGAACCCACCGTTCCAAGGTTTCACGCTCCACGTCATCCAAAATTAGCGGCGGCATTGGTCGTCCGATTGCCATGGTCATCCTCCTCTGGGCTGCTAACCCGGAGGATACCTCATCGCGAATACTATTATGCCATGAACTTCAGTTACACCACACTAGTGTACTGTATCCATAGTTCGTCGCATTAGAATGAAGCTTTCTAAAGGGACAGGAAACCAGTTTCCTGCTTGAAGCAGAGTGGCACAAAGACACAAGCCGCCATTTATTTCCGATGAACTACGGATACAGCCACACTAGTGTCCTGTATTCGTAGTTCGCCGTATTACTTGCGAGGCTTTCCGAGCGGATTGGAAAAGAGTTTTCTACTCGATACTGAGCGGCGCAAAGGCGGCGGTCGGCACTTTATATCCGGCGAACTACGAATACACCACACTAGCGATTTTGAACGACCGATGAAGGCCGAGTTGCTTCCAACCAGCACTCGGAGCCTTCAAAACCACACGGTAGGTGGTAATTTTGCCGGCAAATTGATGTACCATGTCGGCGCAGAGTACGCGGTCAAGAGCACGCGGTCAGGAGGATACGGGAGCCATGCCGAGAGCGACGATCAACATCGGGGAACCGGACGGCCAGGCGACGATGGGGTCGGTCTGGCGATTTGCCGTAGGATACGTGCCGGGCGCAGACAACGGCGGGTTGGTAGCGGAGAGCACGGGCGGCAGTCCGGCACGACTGCCGGACTACGACGATTCGGGCTGGGAAATCTGCGACGACCTGCCGGGGCGGGTTTCCGGCGGGTTCACCTTCGCGTGGTACCGGACCACCATCACCATCCCCGACACGGTGGCAGGACGAACCACCAGCGGGATGCGGGTGCAGTTCGAGACCTGCGTGGACGACTACGGCGAAATCTGGATTGACGGCGAGTGCAACCGAGAACGGGGAACCGTCCAGGGGTTCAACGTTTCCCAGCGCGTTCCGGTAACCGGCGACGCCCAGCCCGGCAACCAGCACACCATAGCCGTCCTGGCGGTCAACGGGCCGCTGGGCGATCCGTTCGGCACCGTCTTCATCCGTTACGCCCAACTGGGTTTCGAGTGGTAACGCCACACGCTTGAGCCCGCTGGCGAGATCGCCGCGCTTCGCTCGCAATGACGTTTTTCGCGGGCCGAGTTATTCGACGGCGATCTCGCTTCCCGTATCTGAAGCCTGCTGGATTTTGTCGATGAAGCGGTGCAGACGCACGGCTTCGTCAAAATCCGGCTGGCAAGAATTTCCTTCGCGGATGCCCCGACCGAACTGGTAGTACATCTGGCCGACGTTGTAGGGCGCGCCGTGGGGCATTCCCTCGAGGACGAAGGTGTAACGGGGCGGAATGGGCAGGTCCTGTAGCGTGTCGCTGCCCTGGGCGCCTTGCACGCGCACGCCCTCGTGGTTGGGCGATTCGTCGGACGTGGCAACCAGGGTTCCCTCGCGTCCGTAGATCTCCATTAGGTAACCGCTGTCAACCCACGGGTTGCTGGCGACATGGGCCGATGCTACCGCTCCGTTGTTCAGCCGGCCGCTGACCAGGATGTTGTCCGGCGAGGTGACGTCGACCATCTGGTCGGTGTCGGTTTCATACCATTGGTTGGCCTGGGTGCTGACAACGGTGGAGACGTGACTGAAGTCGCCGACCACGAAGCGCAGGGCGTCGATGGTATGTCCAAAGGTGATGGTGAGGGTGTTGGCTCCCAATTCATGGTCGCGCTGCCAGGTGCGATCCGACTGGCGTACCAGGGACCCGCTGGAAATGCGGCGAACGTGGCACGACATCACCTCGCCGACGTAACCCGACTCCACCAGATCTTTCAGGTAGAGCATCTCGGGGTTGGCCCTGGCTTGCAAGCCCACCATGCTGCGGACGCCCTTGGCGCGGGCGAGGTCGGCCATCTCCTCGGCCTCGGCGGTGGTGCGGCCCAAGGGCCACTCGGTATAGATGTGCTTGCCGGCGTTGATGGCGGCCACCGTAGGCTCATAGTGGTTAGGGACGCGCAGGCTGACCGCCACGGCGTCGATTTCGGGATGCTCGAGCATCTTGTGGTAATCGTCGAAGGCGAGGCGGGCGCCGAATTTCTGGCGCGACTCCTCGGCGCTCTCCATGCGGGTGGTGCAGACCGCGGTCAGTTCAAATTCAGGGCTGGCGACCACGGCGGGCAGGTGAGAGCGGACGGCCCAACCCCGGTGGATGTTTGCGCCGATGATGCCCAGGCGGATTTTGTCGGCCATTATGGTCCCCCTTTATGTGTTTCGAGGCTATCCTACCACGCGCCGGGTCAATAATTTGTAGGGGCGAAAATTATTCGCCCCTACGTTCAGCCAGCATCGCGTAGTTGGTGTGGTAGGATTGCCAAAAATCTACTCGGCCATGGAGCGCGAAAATGCCATACGGAGACAACGATTGGCTGGCCCTGACTACCGAACCTAGCCTTGAACCGGATCTGCCCATCTGCGACGCCCATCACCACTTCTGGGACTTCCGCATGGACCGTGTGCCATATCACCGTTACCTGCTGGATGAGTTGGCGGCGGACGTGAACAGCGGCCACAACGTGCGTTCCACCGTGTTCCTGGAAGCCAGGTCGATGTATCGCCCCGACGGCCCGGAGGAACTGCGGTCGGTGGGCGAGGTGGAGTTCGTCCAGGGCATCGCGGCGGCCAGCGCCACCGGGTTATACGGACCGACCAAAGCGGCGGCGGCCATCATCGGGAACGCCAATCTGGCCCTGGGCGATGACGTGGCGCGGGTGCTGGACGCCCTACAGGCGGCTAGTCCCAACCGCTTCCGCGGCATTCGCCACAACACGGGTTGGGACCCACACCCGGAACTGGACAGCCGCAGCGTAGAGCATCAGTTGGCCGACCCGCAGTTTCGCGCCGGCGCGGGAGTGCTGGCCAGCCGGGGACTGGTGTACGAGAACGTGGTCTATTTCCCGCAGCTGGCCGAGTTGGCGGATTTCGCCAACTCGGTGCCGGACCTCACCATCGTGTCCAACCACATCGGCGGGTTAATCCGGGTCGGCCCCTACGGAAACCGGGACGACGAGGTGATGCCGGCATGGCGGGAGGGGATCGCGGCGTTGGCACAATGCCCCAACGTGGTGATGAAGCTGGGCGGCGTGGGCCAGACACGCTACGGGTTCGACTGGCACACCCGTAACACGCCAATCGGTTCGGAGGAGCTGGCTGAGGCGATGGGGCCGCTGATCCTCTACTGCATCGACCAGTTCGGGCCGGACCGCTGCCTGTTCGAGAGCAACTTCCCGCCGGACAAGGTGTCCTTCTCGTACAACATCATGTACAACGCGTTCAAGCGGATGACCAGCGGGTACTCGGCCAGTGAGCGGGCCGCCATGTTCCACGACAACGCGGCGCGGATTTACCGGATAGACGTGTAACCGTTACTCACCCGAAAGCAACCGGGTAAGGACGCGGACATCTTCCAGGTCGTCCAAACGGGAAACGGTTTGGACGACCTGTTGTATTCCATCTTTGCCAAGGGAATCGTGGGATAGCAGGTCTAATTTATGAAGCAGTTCGTCCTGACTTCTGGGGTTGGTATGATCGCCTCGCTGGGCGGCGACGCCGGTTTCGAGGACACGACCGTCGTTTAGATAGACGGCGACGCGAGCGGCGGGGTAGTCGTAGCGGCGCAGGCTCATCTCGGCGTCGGGCAAGACCTGCACACGTTCCGCCAGGCTCCGGATATCCGCGTTGCCAACGCGCTCCGGCAGGAAAGCCGTAACGTCGGTGCGGCCGTAGCAGACGGCGGCGGCCACGGCGTAGGGAATGGAAAACTTGGCCGCGAGCATATTTTCGGGAGCCGGGTCAGCCATGATGCCGGCGATGGGCGGTGCGGTCACCGCGATGCGTTCCACGTCGCACGCGGCGAATGGCTCCGAGCGAAGCAGGTCTTCCACGGCATCCAGGGCGGGGTGGTTGTACAGGCAGCAGGCGTGGAACTTGAAGTAGTTGCGCTGGATGCGGAATTCGCCGGGCGCGCCCAGGCCGTCCACCACGGCATCAGGGTCGAAGCCTTCTCCCAGGAAGGTGCGGTACAGGTCGGCAGGGCCATCGGCGACAGCGGTGAACCCGCACCGGCTCAGGTGGGCGGCCATGATGCCCTGGAACCCGGAGCGGCCGGGATACAGGTTGCGAACGGTCGCTCCTTCCAGGCACGGCGTCCAGGTGTTGGCCGGGCTCATGGACATGGCGAGGTTCATCGACAGTTTCGTTTGCGCCGGATCGAAGCCCATCAGCCTGGCCGTTGCCGCCGCCGCTCCGATGGTGCCCCAGGTGCCGTGGGAGTGAACCTCCGGCCGGATTTGGGTGGCGCTGCCGATGCGGGACGTGACTTCGTAGCCGACGATGATGCTTTCCAGAACTGCGCGACCGCTGGCTCCCAGGTCTTCGCCCACGGCGATTGCGCCGGGGGTTATGTGGATGGACGGATGCCCGCCGCCCAGCCGGCTGCCTTCGTCCATCTCCAGCGAAACGCCGGCGGTGGCATTGACCATGGTGGCCCAAACGGGTTGAACGCGGTGCGCATGCCCGATCACGGTGGCATTGCCCGGCCCGCTCATGTCCGCGGCCAGGCGGGCGAAGTTGGCGTTTTCGTCAAGTCGACTGCCGGCGGTGATGGCTCCGATGGTATCCAGCACGACGTCCTTGGCGGCGGATATGGTGGAAGGATGCAGGTCCTCCCAGCGCAGCTCGGCGACGAACTCGGACAGTTGGTCAAGGTAATTTTGGGGCATGACGGCCTCCGACTCTAACTCGCGGTCATTGCGAGCGCAGCGCGGCATTCTCGCAATGACGGGATTAACTGGGGCGACGGGCTACCGGGTGAAGAATTCGTGGAGGAGGCGGTATGCGTCGTCGGGCAGTTCCTCAGCGATGTAGTGGCCGCTGGGCAGGGACTGTCCTTCCACGTTGTTGGAGTAGTCGCGCCAAACTCCGAGCACGTCCTGGGTGCGGCCTACGTAGCCGGTTTGGCTCCACAGGGCGAGGTGGGGGCAGTTCACCTTGTTGTCGAAATCGGCTTCGTCATGCACCAGGTCGATGCTGGCGCCGGCTCGGTAGTCTTCGCAGGCTCCGTGGATCACGCCGGGGTTGCTGAAGCAGCGGACGTATTCCTCGACGGCCTCGGGCGGGAAGACGGTTTCGGCGTTGCGCTCGCGCATGAACCGGGAGCGGATGAAGTAGTCGGGATCGGCGCCGATGACCCGCTCGGGGAAGTCATAGGGTTGGATGAGGAAGAACCAGTGGTAGGTGTTGGTCGCCATTTCCTTATTCACCATGCTGAACATATGGCGTGTCGGCACGATGTCCAGCGTTGCCAGCCGCAGCACGCGCTCGGAGTGGTCCTTGGTCAAGCGGTGGGCGACGCGAGCGCCCCGGTCGTGGCTGCCCAGGAAGAAGGTATCGAAGCCCAGATGGCTCATGGCATCAACCAGGTCCTGCGCCATCGCCCTCTTGGAGTGGTTGAAATGCTCCGCGTCCCCTTGGGGTTTGCCGCTGTCGCCGTAGCCGCGCAGGTCGGCGCAGACGACGGTGAAGTCCTCGGCCAGCCGGGGCGCGACCTTGTGCCACATGGTATGCGTCTGGGGGTAGCCGTGCAGCAGCAACAACGGCGGCCCGCTGCCGCCCGTCACCAGGTTGACCTGCTCCCCGCTGGTATCGACCAGCATCCGCTCAAAACCCTCGAACAAAGCCATTGCTCGCTCCTGCTGTTGGTTGATTATTGCCGGACGTGTCCCATGCCATATTAGCGACATTATGCGCCGCCGCCTAGCGATTCTGAAATTCTCTCTGTCTTATGCCCTGTTGCTGCTGCTAACCGGCGCGCTGGCCTGGGGGCAGCCGGGGCCGCTGCCACAGAACGCGCCAGACCATCCAACCGGATTGACCGCTATTTCAGGGCCGGGCATTGGCGAGGTCACTCTGACCTGGACGCCGGCCGCTGGCGCAACGGCGCATTGGGTGTGGTCGGTGCAGTATGACGGGACGGATAGCCAATGGCATCGAGTGGGCGATGCTCACGCCGTCATCAACGGGCTGGAGGCCGGAGTTGAGTATTCTTTTGCCGTCATTGCCGGCTATGCGCAGGACGGGGGCGAAATAGGCTGGTCGAACTTCAGCAATTGGGGGAGAGCCGTCGCCCTGGCTCCGCCACCGCCGCCGGAACTGGATGCCGGCGGTAGGCTGACCGCCGCTCCCGGCCCGGACGTGGGCGAGGTTTCACTGCGCTGGACACCCGACGCCGATGCCGTCGTCCATTGGGTCTGGTCGGTGCAACCCGACGGCTCCGATAGCCGGTGGCACCGGGTGGACGCCGGTTCCGCCGTTATCGGCGGCCTGGAAGTTGACGTTGCATACACCTTCACCGTCATCTCTGGTCATATCCAACCGGACGACGGTCCCATCCGCTGGTCCGATTTCAGCAATTGGGCCGCGGCTATGCCCCAGCCCGCACCGCCGCCGGCGGTGGTCGTTGCCGACGCCGCCAAAACAATCGCCGCCGGCGGCAAGCACACCTGTATGCTGCAATTCGACGGCACGGCGGTCTGCTGGGGCGCCAACGGCGACGCCGACAAGGGCAAGCTGACCCGCCGGCCGGCGTATTATTCACCGCCATCACCGCCGGCTACGAACACACCTGCGGCATCACCGGCGCCGGCGCGGCAACCTGCTGGGGCGCCAACAGCAGCGGCCAGTCCAGCGCGCCGCCCGGCCAGTTTGCCGCCATCGACGCCGGCCGCGCCCACAGTTGCGCCCTGCGCGATGACGGAACGACGTTATGCTGGGGCAGCAACGAATACGGCCAGCTGGACGCGCCGGCCGGAGCGTTCACTGCCATCACTGCTGGCGGCGAGCACAGTTGCGGGCTACGTGATGACGGGCGAGTGCAATGCTGGGGCGACAACTACTACCAGCAGTCTGCCATACCGGACAGCCTGTTTTACTCCGTGAGCGCTGGTTTTGCCCACACCTGCGGCGTGAAGCGGGAAGGGAGTATTGCCTGCTGGGGCGCGAACCCGGACGGGCAGGCGCCGGCGGAAGTGGAGGGTTTTTACACCATGGTTAGCGCGGGTAATCGTTACAGTTGCGCCATAACTCCCGGCGCTAACATAGGTGGTGAAGTCCATTGTTGGGGAGGCTACATGGATTGGCGCGTGGAATTTCGGTACTCCAACTACCACATATTATCCGTCAGCGTCGGTGATACGCACGTTTGTCTCACACGGGAGTACAATAATTACAATTTGCATCATAATAATGACAAAGCGGTTGTTTGTTCGGGCAGGAACGATTATGGCCAAGCAGTACCTACGTTCACTTCCACTGGCACGTTCTCCGCTGTAAGCGCCGGCGGAGATCACTCTTGCGGTATTCAAACGGACGGAGCTCTGACCTGTTGGGGCCACGATGTCGAACATTTTGATTGGCGTCAAACCACTCCAATGGGAGGTTATTTCGAATCTATTGATATAGGCAGCTCCCATGGTTGCGGTGTGCGGACCGATGGCACCGTAGCCTGCTGGGGTGCCAATAGTAGCGGTCAAGCATTTCCGCCCCGCGGTTTATTCCAATCCGTCAGCGCCGGAGCACACCACAATTGTGGAGTGCGGACGGATGGCACCGTGGTTTGCTGGGGAAATAACGGGTACGGGCGGGCTACGCCGCTGGAAGGTTCGTTCCAATCCGTTAGCCCCAATCCACCGAAAGGATGAGGTTGGTGTCGTGCTGAAGGGTTGAAAAAGTGCTCCCGGCTTCGGGGATAATGGTTTGTGAGACACCAAACCAACCCGGAACAAGGAGCACCCAACGGATGCTACCACCTGAGCGCCTTGAGCGCATCCAGGTCGCCTTCGACGATCACCGCCTGGTGGCCAACGCCGGACTGATCCTGCCGGTCACGCTGGCCCATCACCTGGGTCTGGGCGAACTGGTGGACCGCCACGTTGACTTGGGAGATGCACCGGGTCGTGCGAATGCTGGGGACAAGATGCTGACCCTGGTGGCGTCGGCCCTGGCCGGTGGCGACTGCATCGACGACGCCGACGCGCTGCGCGCTGGCGGGACCGAGCAGGTGCTGGGCTGTGTGGTCAAGGCGCCGTCCACGTTGGGTACGTTCCTGCGGAGTTTCCGTTGGGGCCACGCGCGGCAGCTGGATCGGGTGAGCCGTGAGGCGCTGGCCCGAGCCTGGGGCGCCGGGGCCGGACCGGGCGATGATCCGTTGACCATCGACCTGGACTCCACCATCTGTGAGACCTACGGTCCGGCCAAGGAAGGGGCGCGCCGCCACACCTACACCGGCCAGCGGGGCTATCACCCGCTGTTCGCCGTCGCCGCTGGCACCGGCGACGTGCTGATGGCTCGGCTGCGCCAGGGACGCGCCAACACCGCTCGCGGCGCGGCCCACTTCCTGCGAGAGACGGTAAGGCGAGTGCGCTACGCCGGAGCCACCGGACCGCTCACCATGCGGGCCGACAGCGGCTTCTACAACCACGACATCGTCGCCGTCTGCCGCAAGATGAAGGTCCGCTTCTCCATCACCGTCCGCCAGCACGCCCAGTTGCGCAATCTCATCGCAGCCATACCTGAAGAGGACTGGACGCCCATCCCTTACTGGATGGAGGGCGCCGCCGACGTGGCCGAAACCAGCTACACTCCCTTCGCCAGTGAGCCCGATGCTGTGCCGGTGCGTCTCATCGTCCGAAGGGTGCAGCCCACGCCCAACTCCCAGCTGGCCCTCTTGGTCGACTACAGCTATCACGGCTTCATCACCGATAGAGACGGCGACACCCTGGAACTGGAGGCCGATCATCGCCGCCACGCCGAGATCGAGAACGCCATCCGCGACCTCAAGTACGGGGTGGGTCTCAACCACCTGCCCTCGGGCCGCTTCCCCGCCAACGCCGCCTGGCTGGCCGTCCAGACGATGGCCCACAACCTGGCCCGCTGGACCACGCGCCTCGGGCTGGGCGAGCCGGTGGCGACCACCAAGACCCTGCGCAGGCGCTTCTTCTCCCTGGCCGGACGCCTCACCCGCAAGGCACGCCGCCTCACTTTGCATCTCCCCCAGGGCTGGCCCTGGCGAAACCAGTTCAGCAGCGCCCTGGCCAGACTGCGCGCACTGCCACTCCCTTCTTGACCACGCCCTCGGCGTCTGACCTGTCCACCAGATTACCTAACTGTCTGGCCCAGCCGCGCCAGGCTCGGCTCCTGATGGCCTCCGCCGGCGATCGGCGCTGAAAATCGCTTCCCGCGCCGCTACTACGGGTCGTCAACATCTCTTTGGACCGGCATCCACGCCCCACATCGTCCATTTCATCGGCATCAGGTCCCCGCCAGCCCGATCCCTGGTCCCTCATCCCTCCTCTGACCGCCGCCACGGTTTCCCTTCGGTGGATTCGGGGTTAGAGGGTGTCTAAAAAGGGTCCAATTGGTCTGGACGCATGAAGGCAGAGAGGGAGGAGTTGGTCGTAGTGTGGGGGTATGGAACGACCAGCTTATCCCAGCGACCTCAGCGACCGAGAATGGCAACTGTGGGAACCCCTGTTACCTCCGCCCAAGCCGGGCGGGCGGCCGATCACCTACCCGAGACGGGAGATCGTCAACGCCATCCGCTACGTGCTGCGCACCGGCTGCTCCTGGAGGATGCTGCCCCATGACCTGCCGCCGTGGCGCATTGTGTTCCATTACTTCCGCACCTGGCGTCGGGACGGAACTTGGCAGCGGGCCCACGACACGCTGCACGCCATGCTGCGGCAGGCTCAGGGCCGGGAGACCAGCCCCAGCGCGGCCATCATCGACAGCCAGTCGGTAAAGACCACGGAAAAAGGGGGCCCAGAGGCTACGACGCGGGCAAAAAGGTGAAGGGACGCAAACGCCATATCGTAGTAGATACCCTGGGACTGCTGCTGGCGGTGGCGGTGCATCCGGCTGACATTCAGGACCGAGACGGCGCGCGGTTGGTGTTACGGCGTTTGATGGGCCGCTTCCCTCGGCTACAACTGATCTGGGCCGACGGCGCGTACGGCGGCAAACTGGTGGCGTGGGCCCAGACGGTGGCCGGTTGGACCCTGGAACTGGTGCGCCGTCCAGCACAGCAACACACCTTCCAGGTGCTGCCCCGGCGTTGGGTGGTGGAACGCACCTTCGGTTGGCTGAACCGGCAGCGGCGATTGAGCAAGGACTACGAGGCATTGTGCGAAACCACGGAAACCTGGATCTACATCTCCATGACCGGCCTCATGCTACGCCGACTGGCCCGCCTTCCCTCTTTTTAGACACCCTCTTAGTGCCGGATCATTCCATACCTGTGGAGTACGGACAGATGGTTACCTTGCCTGCTGGGGCAGTAACGGGGTCGGACAAGCCACACCACCGGAAGGTTCGTTCCAATCCGTCGGCGCTGGATCACTCCACAATTGCGCAGTGCGGACGGATGGCTCCGTCGTCTGCTGGGGCTATGGGATCGGACAAACCACGCGATTGGAAGGTTCGTTCCAATCCGTTAGTGCCGGCTATAAACACGCCTGCGGAGTACAAACGGATGGCACTGTGGTCTGCTGGGGTAGCAGCCTAAACATATACGGAGAGACCATGCCACCGGCAGGAACTTTCCAATCCGTCAGCGCAGGCCTTGACCATACCTGTGGACTGCGAACAGATGGTCACGTGGTTTGCTGGGGTAGCATCCAATATGGGCAGGCCGTGCCGCCGTAGCGGGCAAGGCCATAACGTCATGGTTTAGCGTTGTTCGCCTCCACGAGGAAAACGATGTTGGCAGCTGTCAGGTGGAGGCAGTACGCAGCAAGGTAACTCGGCACTTCCACGGGTGCGCTGCCTTGTCCGTGGGCCCTGCCTGGTTGGTTTCGAACGGTTGGCACGCCACTTTTCAGCGCAGAGCTCAGGCTCGTGAACTGATTCTGCATTTCCGACGGTAAGAGGCCCTTACCAAACAGTACGTCTATCAGTTTTGCGGCAGTGTCCTTGGGGCCATAAGCCCAATTACGCTTGTCGCAGATGGTTTTCATCGTACTTTCAAAGGCACTTCCGGCGTTTACTATCGCCTCTTTGTAATTGCCTTTGCGGTAATGCTCGTGAGCCGCCATGAATTCTTGCGACGCTCCATCGAAATTCCCGTCGTGCAACAGGGATATGGATGGCTCCACGACTTCGGAATGCAGATATTGCGAGTTGACGGCGATTATCTGTCCTCCCTGGTACTGGTAACCGATGCCATGTTCACGGAAGCGATGGTTCAGCTCATCAATGGCATCGTCAGACGGCTGCGAGTGTATGTTGTACCCTACCCGTTGTTGCATTTCTCTGATAGTAGTATCCACGATTTGAAACGCGATTTCGATCAGGCTGAGTACCTCATCGATGTTATCGTGGTTTAGCAGGAATTGTATGCAACGGTCTTGGGATGACCGACCTGATTCCCATAAGGTGAACTTGCCAAGTTCTCTGGAAAGGATGTGGTCGATATTTTGCCACAGCGTGTCCGGGTGCATTATGCTGGCGCTTAGGAGAAGTTCGTTATGTCCAATTGTGCCTCCCAAAATATGCGCTACCTGAACCCTGAAACCCTGAGGCAAAATGTCGTCTCTGTAGATCACAGGCTTTCCAGAGTGTTGAGCCATCTGCTTACGCTTTGCGAAGGTGTCATAGACTGGCATGATTTGTTTCTCCTCAACTGTGGCCGGTGATGACGGCTCAACATTGTGTACCATACCGTCTGTTGGGTTTTTAGCGTGACTGCATACAACATACGGTATCACATTCGCAAAGATTTCTGTAGAGGCTACGGGCGAATTTTAGCCGATTTTCCAAGGATACCACGGCCTCTTTGCACGTCATGGGAGCGGTTTGGGCTTATGCTAGAAATCGCGGTAGTGGGTGGCAAGGCAGCAAGTGGCAGGAGGCAATGACGATGGCAACGTTTCCGCTAATTATCGCGGCGATTCTGGCAGTAGTTGGTCTCATTCTACTGATAGGCGGCATCGCCGTGCTGTTTTGGACGCTGTGGAAAGCCTGGGTCGTGGAGCCTGCTCGCCGAGCTTCCGGCTCCGCCACTATAGAAGATCAAACCGAGACGGTCAGCGGTGAATAGCACCGCGGTTTCGTTTGCCGTCCGCACTATCCTGCTTGCCCTGGTCCTGCTGGGCGCCAGTATTCTGATATGGGTAGCGTCCGTCTCGGGTGACCATCTGACGCCGGCGCAGGACACTCTGGTTCAGGTAGCGGACTGAACAATCAAGACGGCGGTAGGGGCCATAGTGGGCTTTGCAGGCGGCGCGGGCCTGGCGCGTCGGAACGGAGCCCCATCCCCTTGACCGCTGCCCTCACCCCTTTTGACACTGCCGCGCCCCCCGTGTACCGTAGGCGGCAATCACTGCGCACCGAGAGACAGTATGACCACCCTCGCCCTACCCACCGACATCGCCCACTACCTCACCGCTGCTCCTTCCTTCGCCGACCGGGTGGCCGACGCCGCCGACCAAATCGACGCTGAGCGACAGATGCCCGGCGACCTGGCTAACGACATGGCCGATGCCGGGTTTTTCCGGCTGCTGCTGCCTCGAGCCCTGGGCGGCGCGGAGTTGGCCCATCCCGACTTCCTGCGCATCCTGGAAACGTTTGCCGGCGTTGACGCCAGCGTGGCCTGGTGCCTCAACCAGAACAACGTCTTCTCCACCAGCTCGCCCAGGATGCCGGTGGACACGGCGCACCTGATCTGGGACGAACCGCGCGCGGTGGTGACCAACGGGCCACCCACGGGGTCGTGCCTGGCGACGCCGGTGGCTGGCGGGTATCGGCTCAAGGGACATTGGAACCTGAGCAGCGGCAGCGACCACGCCACCTGGATTGCCGCCCTGTCGCCGGTGGCGTCGGTGGAACAGAACGGGTCGGTTGCCAGCCGACCGGGTCCGCGTATCCTGCTGATGCCCAAGGACCAAGTGCGCTTTGTTGACGGGTGGCACACCGCTGGCCTCAGGGGGACCGGCAGCTTCAGCTTTGAGGTGGACGACCGGTTTGTTCCCGAAGAACGGACGTACACACAGGACGGGCCGCCTTGGGTCGATGGGCCGCTGTACCTGGTTCCCCGGACACTGCTGTTTGCCACCGGCTTCGCCACCGTCGCATTGGGCGTGGCGCGCAAGAGCCTGGACATCGCCATCGAGGTGGGAGGGAGCCGGATGCCCTACCGGTCCGGCACATTGCTGCGGGACCAGCAGACGACGCAGCGCGCCATCGGCGAGGCCCACGCCCTGCACAGCTCGGCGCGGGCGTTTCTGCGTGACAGCCACGCTCGGCTGTGGGAATCGGCGTGCGCAAAGGGCACCCTCACCACCGAGGAACGGATACAACTGCGCGTCGCCGCCACCCATGCCATCCGAACCTCGGCGCAGGTGGTGGACGCTGCCTACACCCTATGCGGCGCCGGCGGGATCTCCCAAACCAACCCCATCCAGAGGCGGTTCCAGGACATTCACGTGATAACCCAGCACGTGCAGGGACACTACGTACATTACGAAACGGCGGGGCAATTCCTGCTGGGGTTGGAGCCTCAGGGAGTTTTTTAAGGAACATCTGCCGTCATTGCGACGAGACTGCCACGTCCTTCGACAGGCTCAGGATGAGCGGCTGCGCTCCTCGCGACGACAAAAGGCCGACTGGCACAGGAGGTCGGGTTATGGCTGCAAATCATGTGGATACCGTCATTGTTGGTGGACAGATAGTCACGTCGTCGCAGGTGTACGAGAGTTCCATCGCTGTTGACGGCGGGAAGATTGTCGCCATTGGGCCGGATGGATACCTGCCGCCGGCGGACAACTACATCGACGCCAGCGGCAAGTTCGTGCTGCCCGGCCTCATCGACAGCCACGTCCACTTGGACGGGCACGACGACTACGCGCTGGGTTCGCGGGCGGCGGCCGGAGCCGGCCTGACCACGCTGGTGCCCTTCGGCACCTACCAGCTGGAAGGCGACGAGACGCTCCCCCAAGCCGTGCATCGCGTTCGAGAGACCATTGAGCAGACCGCGCTGACCGACTTCGCCTTCCACTTCATCCTGCAGAACCGTCCGAGCATCCTGTCCGGTCTGCCCGAGGCCGTGGATCTCGGCGTAAAGTCTTACAAGATGTTCATGACCTACAAGAAACGGCCGGGCCGGATGTGCGACGACGACTACATCTGCCAGGCCATGGATTTGGTGGCCCGGGGCGGCGGCGTGCTGCAACTCCACTGCGAGAGCGGCAACATCATCGAGTACCTGGAAAACAAGCTGATGGCGGAGGGGCACACCCACCCCACGGACTTTCCGACGGCCTGCCCGGACTGGGCCGAAGAGGAAGCCATCAACCGGGCGGTGAAGATGAGCGCAGCTACCCGCTGCCCGACCTACGTGGTGCATCTCAGTACGCAGCTGGGACTGGAGCGGGTCAAGCAGGCGCAGAGCCTGGGGCAGCGGTTCTGGACGGAAACATGCCCGCAGTACCTGTTGCTGTCAGACGCCCAGATGGCCCAGTACGGGCCGCTGGCGAAGATTGGCCCGCCGCTGCGCCCGGAGGACGGTCCCGACCGGGATGCCCTGTGGGAAGGGCTGCGGCAGGGACATATCTCGATTGTCGCCAGCGACCACTCACCGCATCCGCAGGAGTTGAAGCAGCCAGGCTGGGACAACATATTCGTTGACACCAACGGCATGTCAGTGCCCTTCGGTTCGCCGGGCATAGAAACCATCGTGCCGCTGATGTACAGCGAGGGCGTCGTGAAACGGGGTATGCCCATCTGGTGGCTGGCACGGGTGATGGCGGAAAACCCGGCGCGCGTCTTCGGCATCTACCCACGGAAGGGCGTGATCCAGGTGGGTTCCGACGCGGACTTCCTGATTATGGACCCCAACGGCGACCGCATCGTCACCGCCCAAGACCACCACAGCAACGCGGGCTACACCCTGTTTGAGGGCTGGCAGGTCAACGGTCGACCGTGGATGACTATGCTGCGGGGACAGGTGCTACTGAAGGATGGCGAATTGCAGCAGAACCCGGGCTACGGCACCTTCCTGGAGAGCGGCGAGCCTCGGGCGCCGTTGGGCGGGCCGGTGGAATAGATGAAGATCACCGAGGTCAGCGCCGTTTATCCCCGATATCAGCACGTGGTGCCGTCGTGGAGGACGCACTTTTGGCAGATCGTGGTTCGGGTGGAGACGGACACCGGCGACGTGGGTTTCGGGTACGGTGGCGGTGGCGTTGCCGGCGTTGAAATCGTCAACCGGCATTTTCGGGAATTGCTGCTGGGTCGGGAGATCAACGGCACCGAGGAATTAGCGGGCATTTGGGACTACCTGTACGAGCAATCCCTTCCCTACGGGCGCAAGGGGTTGGCGATCATGGCGCTCAGCGGGGTTGATCTGGCCCTATACGACCTGCTGGGCAAGGCCGAAGGTAAGCCCGTGTATGAACTGCTGGGCGGGGCGCGCAAGTCCAGCCTGTTCGCCTACGCCACCGGGCCGGATTCGATGTTGTACCGCGACGTGGGTTTCCAAGCGCACAAGTTTCCGCACCGCTGGTCGGGCAACCCCACTGATTACGAAACGGCGGTTACGGCGGCGGCACGAGCTCGTCAGCTTTTCGGGCCGGATGCCAGGCTGATGGTTGACTGCTATATGTCGTGGGACGGAGAGGTTACGGCGCAGATGGCCGACGTCCTATCGGAATACAACCTCTGCTGGTACGAAGACGTGCTGACGCCCGACGATCTGGCCGGACAGGCGGAGTTGCGGCCGGTCGCTGCGCCGACGCTGATTGCCGGTGGCGAGCATGAGTTCACCCATTTTGGATTCGCCGACATCGCCAAAGCCGGCGCCCTGGGATTGTGGCAGCCGGATATAACCTGGTGCGGCGGGATTACGGCGGGGCTGCGCATCATTGACCTGGCGCGGGACGCCGGCGTGCCGGTGTCGCCGCACCGGGGCGGCGAGATTTGGGGGCTGCATCTGATAGTCGCGAGCGACTGGGCCGATTTCGCTGAAATGCATTCGGACCACATCCGCGACCGGCGCGACCTACTTTGGCTCGATGAACCGGAGGCAAGGGACGGTTATATCGCCCCATCGGATCGACCCGGATTTGGGGTGACGCTGAACGAGGAGATGCTGTAACCATGGCCGGACCGCTCAACGCCTTCTGCCCCGATAGCGACGCTCACCTGGCCGGCGCTGCCGACGGTCCGTTGGCCGGGTTGACTTTTGCCGCCAAGGACATTTTTGACGTGGCAGGACACGTCACCGGGTGCGGCAACCCTCACTGGAAGGCGACCCACGGGCCGGCCGAGTCCACGGCGTGGGTAGTGCAGCGACTGGTGAACGCCGGGGCGACGATGGTCGGGAAGACCATCACCGACGAGCTGACGCGCGGCATCTTCGGCGAGAACATGCACTACGGGACACCCGCCAACCCAAGCGCACCGGGGCGGGTACCCGGCGGGTCTTCCAGCGGATCGGCGTCGGCGGTGGCCGGCAGCGTAGTGGATTTCGCGCTGGGGTCGGACACCGGCGGGTCGGTGCGGGTGCCGGCGAGCTTCTGCGGCCTGTACGGACTGCGGCCGACCCACGGACGGATTCCCCTGGACGGAATGCTGCTGCAAGCGCCGAACTTCGACACCATCGGCTGGTTTGCGCGAGACGCCGAAACGTTTGCCAGAGTGGGGGCCGTGATGTTGCCACCCGGCTCCGAGGTGGCTCGTCCACGCCGGCTTGTCGTTGCGGAAGACGCTTTTGCCTTGGCGGAGCCAGCAGTGCGGCAGGCGCTGCAAACGGTTCTGGAAAATGTGGCTTCCCTTTTCGAATCCCGCTCAACGGAACGCCTTTCGCCTACCAGCCTTCAGGAGTGGTCGGGGCATCAGCAGATGTTGCAGAGCCGTGAGGCGTGGGAATCGGCGCAGGACTGGATTGACGAGGTCAACCCGGTCTTCAGCTTTGAGGTGTCCGACCGGTACGCCACGGCTCGGGCCGTCACCGACGATCAGATTGTCGTGGCCCAAGCCGGCCGCGATACTATCGTCGAGCGCATGAACGAGGTGTACGCCGGCGGTGACGTGGTGGTATGCCTTCCCACGACCATCGCGCCGGCGCCTCCGCTGGGCCAGCGGGTTTCAGAGCGGCATACCCTGCGGCTACGCAACAGCGCGCTGACATCCATCGCCGGCAACACCGGGCGACCGCAAATCAGCCTCCCACTGGTTGAGGTTGACGGGTTGCCGGTGGGGCTGTCTCTGCTGGGGGACTACGGGGCGGACGAGCAGTTGATTGCGCTGGCGGCGGAACTGGTCACCTCGTTGTAAAATATGGAGAGCGAAACAAACGGGAGAATCCCTGCTAACCGCAACCTCGCATATACTCGCCACGCGCGAAGAAGGATGCGCTGGCGTCGTATCACCGAAGGCGAAGTTGAACAAGCGGTTCGCGATCCCGATAGGCTGTAACCTACTCAAAAAGGCCCGACCAACGCTTTCAAACGGATCGGGACCCGGCAAATCAAAGTGACTTTCAGAGAATCCGGGACCGCTATAGTTGTGGTTACGGTAGTTGACCGGGCCGACTAAAGGACTGCCAGCATGAAGATCGAGTACAGCGAAGACGTCGACGCTCTCTATGTCTATCTGCAAGAAGTCGAGGTGGCCCGTAGCGTCGAACCCGGTGATGGCATCGTAGTAGATTACGACGCAAGCGGCGCAATCGTTGGCGTCGAAATCCTCGACGCCAGTGACCGCCTAAACCCGGTCGATGCAGCCTTGATGCTAAAGGACAGCGGGCCGGACTACACCGAAGACCAATCAGCCAAGATCCGGGCCGTTGTGTCCGTTTATGCCCGCACCTCGTCATTTGTTGAGGACGACGTCGATTAGGGCGATGCGACCCTCCTGAACTGCTGACAAGCCGTTGCGCAGGGCCTGGTGCAGTTGCGCTGGGTCGTCAACCCGCTCGCCGTAGCCGCCGAAGGGTTCCACCAGCTTGGCGTAGTCGGGCCCGGGGATGTGGACGCCGTGCCAGATGCCGGCGCGGGACGCGTCGCCGTCGGGATAGTAGGCCAGGTGGTTGCCCTTCATGGCCTCGTAACAGCCGTTGTTGAAGAGCACCGTGAGGAAGGGCAAGTTGGCTTCGCAGGCAACGCCGAAGCACGCGGTAACCGGGTTGTAGAGGAAGCCGCCGTCGCCCATGAGGGCAACCACCGGCTGGTCGGGCATCGCCAGCTTGACGCCCAGGGCCAGCCCCAAGCCCTGCCCCAGGCCGCCGTTGGTCTTGTAGTAGGCGTGGGGGTTATCCCAGCGTACGTGACGTCCCACAGCGCCCCGGTGGGTGGTCACTTCCTCGGCGTACACCACGTTTTCCGGCATGACGTCGCTCAGGGCAGCGCAGAGCCAGGCCGGATCGATGGGACTGCTGGAGCTGGCGGCGGATTCGGCGGCGCGGGTCGCTTCCGTGAGCCTGTCGTATTCCTCGGCCCAACGCTGGCGACGTTCTTCGATTTCGGCTTGGTGGCGGCCGGCCGCCGGCCGTAAAGCGTCCACCAGCAACCCCAAACCCAGCGTCAGGTCGCCTTCGACGTACCGGTCGGCGAAGAGGTTCTGGTACACCATGTATTCCTTGATGGTGGTCTCGCCCATGGCTACCACGATGGCGTTCTGCGGCCCGTTCTGTGGCGGATACCACGGAGCGCGGCTGCCGGCCAGGATCACCAGATCGGCCTGCTGGAGGTATCGCTCCGATTGCCCGCCCAAGTAGAGCGGATGGCTCTTGGGGAAGTTGGCGTAGAGGGCCGCGCTTTCCACCACCGGAATGGCGAACAGTTCGGCCAGCGCCACCAGGTTGTTGAATCCGGCGATCTCGCGGCCGGCGCTGTCGGTGATGATCAACGGGGATTTGCTCCGCGCAACCAACTCGGCAAGATCAGCGATGTCGTGGTCCGAGGGGCGGGTTTTGGGAGCGGAAGGTATCATCCGTAGCTTTTCAGGCGGGTTCCAGGAGTGGATCATCGTCTCGATGGGGATGTCCATGAAGGTCGGCCCCTGGGGAACGCGCTGAGCCAGTTCGCCGGCGCGCACCAACTGCCCGTAAAGGGTTTGGGGGCTGGTGGCGCGTCCGCTCCACTTGGTGAACACGTTGGCGAAGCGGTCGGGGCCACCGACCACGCTGAGGCTGCGATACCACTGGGCCTGCGGGTCGATTTCGGGGTTTTCCCCGTAGCTGGTGGCCTCGCCGGAGCAGACCAGCATGGGCACCTCACCGATCATCGCGCCGTGAACGCCCATGCTGCCCTGAAGCAGGCCGACGCCGGCATGGAGCAGCACCGCCTGCATCCGGCCGGTGACGCGGGTGTAGCCGGAGGCCATGTTGACGGCCAAGGTCTCGTGCCAACAGTTGATGTAGCGCGGGCCGGGAGTCTCGTTGATTTGCTGGCGGGCCAGCGCTTCCCAAACCGGCGCCCACTCGGAGCCGGGCGACGAGATGATGTAGTCAATATCCAGGTTGCGGAAGGCTTCCAGGATTGCCTCGCCGCCGTCTTTCGTGGTGGTGGTTGTCATGTTTTAGTCCTCCTGTCCCTGACTGATTGCCGGACGCAGTACGGGTTCCGGGGTAGTCGGAGCCGGTACAGCCTGGCCCTCCCGGTGGGTGGGCAGCGCCGACAAAAAGAGCGCGACCAACAACGATCCCATCATGGTGAAGAAAGCGTATCTCATGCCTACGGTGAAAGCCGCGCCGACACCGCTGGCCGTCCCGTGGCGCACCGCGTCCAGGCTCGGTTCGTAGCCCATGGATCCCATTGTGGCGGTGACGATAGCGGTGGCGACGGCGACGCTGACCACGTTGCCGCCGTTGCGAATCAGATTGACCAGGGCCGATATGACGCCGTGGCTTTCCCGTTCCACCGCACTCAAGATTGAGCTGGAGTTGGGCGAGTAGAAGGTACCCATTCCGCTGCTGATAAGCATCAGCCCCGGGATGACGTGGATCAGGGAGGAGTCGGCGGTCGCTTGGGAAAGAATGGCGATGCCGGTGGTGGACAACATCAGGCCGGCCACGGTGAACTTGCGCCAACCGAAGCGGTCGGACAGCCGGCCGCTGAGCGGCCCCAGGATCGCCATGCACATCGCGCCCGGAACCACGCACAGACCCGCCACGGACGGGCTGTAGCCGAGAACATTCTGCAGGTAGAACGGCGTCATAAACAGAACCGCCGAACTGCCAATGAACATCAGATAGTTCGCCGACACTCCGAGGAAGAAGTTTCGCCGGCGGAACAGCCGCAAGTTGAGCATGGGGCTGGCGATGCGAAGTTCCCACCAGATGAAACCGGCAAGGAGCACCACGAAGGCGACGGCGGCGCCTACTATCGGGGGCGAAGTCCAGCCGGACCGATGGGCGTTGGTGATGCCCAGCAGCAGCGAAAGGAGCGCGCTGGAGGACAGGAAGGTCCCCAGCCAGTCAAATCCTCCCCGACCCGAACCGCGAACCGGGCGCGGTTGGTCCGCGCTGGTCAGAACGGCCACACACAGGGCAATGCTGATGGCTACCATAGGAACGGTGGCGAAGAATACGGAGCGCCATCCGAAAGCGTCGACCAGAAAGCCGCCCAACGCCGGGCCGGCGACGGCCCCGGTTCCGACCATTGTCATGATCAGCCCGATGGCCTTGCCCCGCTCGTTGGGAGGAAACGCGCCAATCATGATGGCCATACCGGTGCCCTGGGTCATGGCCGCTCCGGTTCCCTGGACGATGCGCGAGACTATCAGCACCGCCAGTTCGGTGGACGTGCCCGCTGCGATTGAGCCGGCAACGATAATAAACGAGCCCATGATATAGACCCGCTTCGAGGTGATGAGATCGGCTAGCCGACCCATGGGCAGCAGCAGGGCGATGATCGTCATGGCATATCCGATGACTAACCATTGCACGCTGGGAATGTCGGTGTGGAAGTGGGTCGCGATGGTGGGCAGGGCAACACCCACACTGCCGTGATCCACCACCGAGGCGAAGATTCCCACCGCTAAAGTGGCGAAGGCGTACCATTTATAGCGCGGACTACGGGATAGCGATGCAATCACGATTGCACTAATGTAAGCCAGCCTTGCGGAAAGTCATACTCCATACGCAGGCGGTTCAGTATGTCTCGTCCCAGCAGCGAATCGAGGCCGCCGGCGGACGAATCCGGTTTGGCGATGGATATTTCAACCGCAAAATCCGGCCCGTCATCCTCGTGGCCAAGTTTGACCAGAGCAGATTCCCGGTAGTAAGTAACCGCCCCGCCGACTCCCTCCAACGTCGTCGGGAGAACCAACTCGTCAAATGGACAGCCCATGTCATCCGCATCGTCCGAGTGCAGAACGGTCGAGACCGAGCCGGTGTCCACCAGAAAACGCACTTTTGCCACGACCCCGAGACGAGGCAGGATCAGGTCAGCGGGGACATACGGGAGCCCGTTCTCGGTAAAATAGCCGGCAGTCACAGTATCCACCGGGGTTCTTGTGTACGCAGCAGCTTAGTAACGGGCTGGGGGGGCCGAGCGCCGCGGGCGTCGATTTTCTTGAGGAGTTCGCAGTGCGAGTCAGCGACCATAAGTTCCCAATCTCCACCCAGCCCAACCCACTGGTCGGGGTATTTTCCGGTCAACTCGGCGGTTTTATCCTCCAAATACTGCCAGCGGGCGTTATATTCTTCTCGTATCTCACGGTCCCGCGCCCGATCCTCTTCCGTACGCGCCATCCGTTCCGCCATGGCCCGTATCAGCGTTCCCTCCGACAACTCCTGCAACCACGCCAGGTTGTCCGGCCATATAATAACCCCGTTTTCGTTGGGCGCCAGCGGTCCCTCGTACTTGACCATTGCCGGCTCCTTCCTGCTTTGCGTCATCCCACGTCTCCGCAACAATCATTGTATCGCACGAGGCCCTATTCGCCGGCGAAGAAGCGGCGGGGGTTCTCGACGGTGATTTGGTGAATTTCAGCGTCGGATGCGCCCATTTCCTTCAGGCGGGGGAGGACGTAGCGGGGAATAAAGGTGTAGCCGTCGGGGTTGGCGCGGCGGCGTTGTTCCTGGACTTCCGCGCCGTGGCGAGCCTTGGGCACCGAGTAGTCGTGGGAGAGGAAGATGCGATGGGTGAAGCCGGCGTCCATCAGGGCTTTGGCGACTTCGGTGCGCTGCTCCCAATTGGGAGTGCCGGCCCTGGTGCCGCCGGGATAGCGATCCAGTCCCAGCCAGACGCCCTTGTTGAGCAGGCCGAGCAGGTATTCCAGATCAGTGTCGTCGTTGCTGTGGCCGATGTACACCCGGTCCAGATCCACGCCTTCCTCTTCCAAAATGCGTACCTGGTGGTCGCCAGTGCGCTCCGGGGACCAGGTGTGGGTGGAGATGGGGACGCCGGTGGCCTGCTGGGTGCGGGCGGCGGCGCGGAGGACATTCTCCTGCGGCGAAGTGACGCCGCCCTCGTCGCTGGCTACCTTGATGATGCCGGCCTTGATGCCGGTACCCTCGATGCCTTCTTCAATCTCGCGTATGTACAGTTCAGCAATGGCATCAGGGGAAATTTCGCCGAAGGGCCGGGGAACGGCGAGATGATTCCCGGTGGCGACGACGACTTGCATATCGCTGCCGAGCGCCACTTCGCGTATGAGTTGGACGTCGCGGCCCAGGTCAAAGGTGCTCACGTCAACAATGGTGCGGACGCCATCGGCGTGGACGGCGCGCATGGCGGCGATGGACTGCTCACGGACACCATCGCGGTCGATTATTTCAGGATAGGTGTGGCGCAGGCCGGCGGCGTTGGTGCCGACGTGCTCGTGGCTCAGGGTAAAGCCGAGGTCGTCGGTATCGACCGGCCCCATCACGGTGTTCACGGTTGCCATTGCCATACCTCCAGGCCGTGGGTGAATGCGGATATTCTATTATGAAATTCGGCGGAATGATACGTTGGGCGGCGCGGCGCGGACCGGAAACATTGGCGATGGCGACGCCGGCAACCCGCTTGTCTCACCCAATGGCGCGGTCTATGATGCTGGCAAAAACCTATGGAGGCACAGGATGCGGACACCCATCGTAACGCGAGACCAGGTACCCGAAGAACTGAGGGCGGCATTCGACGCGGAAACTGCGGATTCCGGCGGAGTGGTCGCCAGCGGACCCGGGTCTGCCATGATCAACAGTCCGGAGATGCGCCGGCGGTCCAACTACCTGGTGAATTATCTGCGAGACGAATCGTCGCTCAACAAGAAGATCCAGGAGCTGACGATGATACTGACGGCCCGCAATATGGACTGCCAGTTCATCTGGCACGCGCACGCGGCGCGGGCGCGGGAGCAGGGCATCAGCGATGAGTTCGTGGATAACCTGCGGGACGGCCAGCCGTTGCCGCAACTGCCGGCGGACGAACAAACGGTGGTAAATTACGTTACGGAGCTTTTCAGCAACCACCGGGTGAGCGACGCCACGTTCCAGGCCGCGCTGGACCAGCTCGGGGCGTTGGGTCTCACCGAGATCACGACGCTGATGGGCTATTACTCGCTGCTGGCACTCAATGCCAACTCATTCGATATCGACGTGCCGGACGGCTCTGAGCCGAAACTGCCGATTTAGCCGCCTTGCGTGGCTGGGCGGGCTAAAACCCCGCCCTTATCTCTCAAGTTCTCAGCGACCCGTCACCGTCGCAGGTAGCTGAGCAGGCTGACGTACCGTTGGGATGAGGCCATGATCACACCGCCCCGGTGGTAGAACCGCGCCGGGGCGGATCGGGCGGGCCGGCTACATTCCAGGGTCGGCGTCAACACCCTGGCACAAAAATCCTCGATTAGCGCGGCCTCGGAAGTGCAGAGCGCCACCTCCTGTTGCAGGTCGTAACCGACGAAATCGAAGTTGGAACTGCCGAGGATCAGTTCGTTGCCGTCGATCAATATGGCCTTGACGTGCGACATTTCCGATTGATGTAGCAGGATTTCCAGATTAGTCCCGAAAGCGGCGCGAAACAGCGCTTGCTGCATCACCCCCTTGTTGTTGCGGGCCGGAGTAATGACGCGTACCCGCACCGATGGGGACAGCCGGGTGATACGCCGCAGCAGAGGGTTTGACAGGTAAGGGGAGATTATGTCAACGGAACTCTTTGCGGCGGCAATCCGGTCAAAGATGCGTTCGTATTGGGCGCGGCTGTTGCATCCGTCCAACAGGTAGAGCTCACCGACGGGCGTTTGTTGGACTTGCGAACTGTTGACGCCGGCGATGGTGCGGCGGAAATCCTCGGCCAACGCTGAAACCACTGGCGGACAGTCGGTTCGCAGCATCAGGTCGCGCCAGGCAAAGTTGTGCTCGCTAAGGTTTATGCCGCCGAGGAACGCCTGGTCGTCCACGATCATCATCTTTTTGTGGTTGCGGAAGGGGTACTTCCACCACAGCCAGCCCAAGGGGTTGGTGAGGACGATGCGGACGCCGTCCTGGATTGTCCTGCGCAGCAACCGGCGGGTGTCCCGCACTTCCCGGCGGAAGGCGGCGTCGGTGAGATAGCGTTTGCCGAAAACCAGGTCATCGCTGATTTTGGCGGTGGAAAAAGCATCGACGCACAGGATTTTCTCGCGCGCATGGGAGCGGGACAGCAGGTCCCAGAAGCGCTGGCCCACACTGTCCATCTCAAAGGTCATCACCTGGATGAGAACCCGGTCACGGGCCTCAAGGATGGCCGGTTCGATGGCGGCAAGGAACTCTGCGGAGTTAACCAGCAGGGAAGACTCACGCGTACCCACTTTGTCAGACCAGGGCGCGTGGCCCACTGTCATTGCGGGCGAAGCGTGGCAATCTCGTCGGCGTAGCAAGGTCGTTTGGGCATGGTTGGCAAATACCGGAACGGGGTTGCCACGTCGCTACGCGCCTCGCAATGACAAAGTGGGTACGCATGAGGCAGGGAAGCACTGCGCACCGGACGGCAAACGTCAGCGGGATGGAAAGCGGGCAGCGAGAATGTCGGTAATCAGCCGGGCGGCGACCTGGACCGTCAGGTCGGACACGTCGTAGGGCGGGGCAACCTCCACGACGTCGAAGGCCACCAGATTGGAGCGTTTCACCAGGGCGGTCAGACAGCGGCGGCATTCTTCGTAGAACAGGCCGCCGACCTCGGGGGTTCCCGTCCCCGGCGCCTGGGTAGGATCCAGAGCATCCACGTCGAAGGTGATGTAAAGGTTGGAGCCGACCGGGATGCTTTCGGCGACCGCCTCCGGCCCGAGGTCGCGGAAACGGCGGGTGGTGATGACGGTGTTGCCGTGGGCCCTGGCATCCTCGTAAGGAGCGCGACGGACGCTGCGGATGCCCACGGACGTTATGTGTCCCACGTGACCAAGTTCGTGGCAGCGGCGGATGGGACTGCCGTGGGTCAGCAGGGAACCGTGGTAGTCGTGGGTATAATCCAGGTGGGCGTCGAAATGGACGATGTCCAGAGGGGCGAATTGGGACAGGCCAGCCACCGCCGGGAACGTGATGGCATGGTCTCCGCCCAAGATGACGGGCAACGCGCCGCGTTGGGCGACCTGCTGCACCACGCCGGCCAGCCGCTCGAAGTTATGTACAACGTCGGATGGGGTCACCGACACGTTGCCGCAGTCGGCAATGGTTATGCCGCGGAGCAGTTCGTCCTCGGCGTCGGCGTCGAAGAAACCTTCCGCAGCCCGGCCCTGGCCATAGGGGTCGGAGTACGAATAGGCACGAGGGGCGTCACGCAGGGCGTCGGGGCCGTAGCGCGCGCCGGGGCGGCCGAAGGTTCCCTGGTCGAAGGGCATCCCTATAAAGGCAACGTCGGCATCGAGTTGGCCGATGTCGCTGCAGTGGGGCGCCCGAAACATGGTGCGGGGGCGCGGGTCCACCGGGGCAATGTCGGCCAGGGATGTGTCGGGGAGGTATTGGGGGCCGATGTTGAAGTTGGTAGAGGTCATAAATGTCACTGTCGGTTGGTTCAGGCGGCTGGCAATCTGCTGATAGTCACCAACCCGCCGGGAATCATGGCGAGGGTAAGGTAGCTGCCCGCCAACAGCCGCGCACCCACCAGCCACTCCTCACTTTCCGACACCAGCACGGGAACACCCTTAGGTTCGCCATCCCAGAGTATGGCAACGAAACTGCGGTCGAATTCGTGCCGTTGCTCGTTGCCCATTACCATAGTGTCAGTTTCAGTAATGGGATAGCCCAGCTGAGTGATGACGGCCCCGGGCACCATCAGAAAGTGGTCTAACCCGGTGTCAACGATGGCAGCATAGCGGCGCAATCCCCGGGTCGCCGGAACCGCAGGTGCAACGGGGATGGTCGCTTCGTGGCGTTCGTTGACGCGGCCGGTAATCATTATATGGAAAACCGCAAGCTGTGAAAAACGCACTGCTCGCTATCGTAGCCAACGCGGAAAATAAACATCTCCCCGCCGGGCTGCCGATCTTGCAGATGAACCGCGGCCGTAATCGGGTCGCTGTCCACCTCATAGTCGTGGGTTTTCCCTGCAATGACGATGAACTTGCCGTTCTGCGCGGGTTCCAGTTTGGCGCGCAGCTCCGTGTTGTAAAAGGTCTCAGCTAGCAGCGAGGCAGGGTTGCGGCGGTAGGTCGGCAAAACTGCATCCTCCCCTTTTTGGCGTGCATTGGTCTGCACGTCCGCTACCTCGCTGTGAGAATCGCGTTGCCGCAGCGGAAGGCGCAATGTGGTGTCGTGGCCAATGCGAAGGGCTAACGTCGGCCCCACGGGCCGCCGGTCCCGCAGGTGAACCGTAGCCACAATTAGGTTGGGGGCCACTTCGTAGTCCAGGGATTCGCCGTCAATGACGATGTACTTGCCGTTTTTCGTGAGCTCCAGTTTCGAGCGCAGTTCCGCGTCGTAAAAGGCTTTGGCCCGCAAGGATGCCTCTCTGCGGGTGTCGTCGGTGGCAGCCATAAACACCTCCATCTTTGCCGGCTGGAGCACGACGTCGGTTGCGGCCGGATATTTTGATTATACTTGACGCCTCAACCAGAGGTAAAAGGAGAGCGACATGGCACGGCTTGAGGACTACCAGGACCGGTTTCAGTACGTGAAGTTTGAGCGGGAGGGCGGCATCCTGCAGATGACGCTGCACAGCGACGGCGATACGCTGCAATGGGGTTCCGGCCCGCATACGGAGCTGCCGGAGGTGTTTTACACCGTTGGAACGGATACGGAGAATAAGGTCATCATCATGACCGGGGCCGGCGACGGGTTCACCGGGCCGGCCGGCAGCAGCGACACGGTGCCACGGCGGACGCCGGAACAGTGGGACGCCACCTACTGGGAGGGCAAGCACCTGCTGGGCAACCTGCTGAACATTGAGGTGCCCATCATCGCCGCGATCAACGGACCGGCCCTGCGACACTCCGAGCTGCCGCTGCTCAGCGACATCGTGCTGGCGGCGCCGCACACCACCTTCCAGGACTCGGGGCACTTCATGAGCGGCCTGACTCCCGGCGACGGTATGCACATCATCTACCCACTGTTGCTGGGCATCAACCGGGGTCGGTACTTCCTGCTGACCGGGCAGATGCTGGACGCAGCCAAGGCGCAGGAAATGGGACTGGTGGCCGAGGTGCTGCCTCCCGACGAACTGCTGCCCCGGGCCTGGGAGTTGGCGCGGCAACTGGCGCAGCAGCCCCGGTTGGTGCTGCGATACTCAAGGGTTCTGCTCACGCACCAACTCAAGGGCGTGCTGCACGACATCCTGGGTTATGGCCTGGCCCTGGAGGGCCTGGGTTCGGGGCAAGACTATCTGGACCGGGGGCAAGGACGGTAAATCGCATCAATTGGCGGGAGCGTCCGGCTTGCGCGG
The DNA here is from genome assembly GCA_965197635.1 of Dehalococcoidia bacterium. Classification (GTDB taxonomy): domain Bacteria; phylum Chloroflexota; class Dehalococcoidia; order Lucifugimonadales; family UBA3495; genus Bin87. Next base: position 875,304 of record OZ240218.1, on the reverse strand, counting down.
CGGCAGCGCGGTCAGTATCAATGCGGCGCTGGAGCCGTATATGACCATCAGGGTCCACCAGGCCAGCAGATATGAGCCGGAGTAGTCGTGCAGGTAGCCCACCAGCGGCGCCCCCAGGCCGGCGGACAGCAGGTTGATGGGCATGACGATGCCTCGAATGGCTCCCAGGAACTCCCGCCCATAGTAGGCGGCGAAGATGTAGGTATGCACGATCATTCCGAAACCCACGGAGCTTCCGAAAAGTATTGTGGAAAGGAACATCATCTGCGCCGATGACACGTAAATCATCAGCAGGATGGCGACGATGAACCCGGAGAAGGACACCGCAGCCAGAAAGCGTATGGGAATTCGGTCGGCCAGCCATCCGGCCACCAGCGATGTGGCGGCGGCTCCGCCGGCGTCGGCCGCGAAAGACCAGGACACCAGCAGCGGGTCATAAGCCTTCTCCACAAAGTAGGGTATGCGGTGAAAGCTGGCTCCGCCCTGGGCCACGCCGGACAACGCGAAAACCGCCACCAACTTCCACATCGTTGCCGTCTGAAATGCCTCTCGAACCGTCCATGCCGCCTCCTCTACGGGCCGCTGGGCCGGCACCGGACGGGAACCGGAATCGTCCGGTTCGTCCGGCGAGTCGCCGTCCACTCTGAGGCCCATGTCCTCGGGCTGGCGACGGAGGAACAACGCTGATGCCGGCGCCGAAATGATCAGGAAAACCAGCGCCAGGATTCGCCACGTTCCTCGCCATCCGTAGGCTTCAATCAGCCACTGGGTAACCGGCAGGAAGATTATGCCGCCGATACCCAGCCCGGCGCCGGCCAGCGCCAGCGCCCGACCGCGTTTCTGCACGAACCACTTGGCGACGGGCACCGAGGTTACGATGCCATTGGGAGCAGCCAAGCCGGACATCCCGATGAGTCCAAAGAACAGGATCAACTGCCAGGCGTGGCTGCTGAAACTCACCAAAAACAGGCAGCCACAGATCAGCAGCGCGGAAATGGGTATGTATGCTCGCGGGCCGTAGCGATCAATCAGCAAGCCCACCGCGAAACTGAGCGCGCCGGTCGAAAGGCGGCGGGTGGTTTGCATCCACCCAAATGTAGCGCGGGACAGGGCAAGTTCCCGCTGCATGGGCAGGACGAACAGGCCGTAATTGAGGGTGCCGGTACACATCGTCGAGAAGTTGACGGCGAACATGGTGGCAACGATGACCCACCCGTAGAAAATGCGCTGCCGGCCTGGAGCGTCCTCCTGTATCGTGGTCATGGTTAGGACAGACGTAGGGGCGAATGGTTATTCGCCCCTAACCGCCATGCGCGAGCAACCGCTAAGATTGCTTTGATTGCGTCAGATGGCCTGCCAGTAACGGCGGCCCTGGAGACGGACGATCTTGCCGAATCCCGGCGCCGGCAAGTGTACGGCGGCCACGGGGATGCCCTCGCTTTCCAGACGATCCAGCACGGTTTGGCGGGTGGCGATGGCCTGTTCGGGGATGATGTCAGCGCGGGAAGCCCAGTCGGTTTGCTGGATCTGGGCGGTGTTGTGCAGAACGTCGCCCAGGATGAGGCCGCGTTCGCCGCCGGAGTTGACCATGATGCTCATGTGGCCCGGCGTGTGGCCCGGCGTGGGCAGGGTGGTCAACTCTCCGGTGATGTTGTACTCGCCTTCCATCAACTCCACCAGGCCCATGTCGACCAGCGGCCACACGCAATCAGGAGCGTTGGGGAAGCGGTCGGGCTGCAGGGACGGGTCATGGCTGGCGTCCAGGTCAACCTTGCTGAAGTAGTAACGGGCGTTGGGGAACGTGGGGCGAAGGTTGCCGCCGTCGTCGCGGACGGTGTTCCAGCCCACGTGGTCGCGGTGCAAGTGGGTCATCACCACGGCGTCGATATCGTTGGGGGAAAGGCCGTTGCTCGCCATGTCGTCCAGCAGTTCGCCCCACGGAGTTTCCGGCGTGTCCTTGGCGCCCAGGCCAGTGTCGACGGCGATGGTCTTACCCTCGGAGCGTATCAGGAAGCAGGCCAGGTTGAAGCTGACCTTGTGATCCGGGGTGAGGTGGTCATGGAATGGTTCCCAATCGGAAGCGGGAATATCCGGGAAGAAATTGCAGATGTCAAACTCCAGTATTCCGTCGGTCAACGACGCAATTTCCACGTTGCCGATGGTAATCTTGCTGGCAGTCATAACTCCTCCTGAAGCCGTCTGATGGGGCATTTTACCACCAGCCTGCGGCAAGGATGGCGCAACCAAGCCGTGAATAGGCTAGAATCCTGTCCAACGACATTTGACGGGGAAAACGAACACTCATGGGTGCATACACCAGTTCACAGCTTTACGCCCGCCTGATTGCCCTCGCTCTAGACTGGACTTTGCACACTCAAGCGGCGTAAGCCAGTGAGTCAATAAGCCGGGCATAGAATGCGGGGGAGCTTTTCCACCGTCAAAATCGATGGTTGATGTTGAAAAACTCTCTGAGGAGAGCCACCGGTGGCGACGGATCAAGGCAATGGCATCGACAAAGGTTGGCGCTGGCTTGGCGTACCAAGCGGCAGTGCGCGGGGATAGCGGCCGTTGTTTTTGCAACTGGTGGGCGGCCCGGGTGATCCAGGAAAAGAGACCCATCAATATCGGGGTGGTGCGGGCGATGGCACGGTCAGACCACTGGCGCTGGGTCTCCACTCCCAGATGAGCCCTGGATGAGCCCTGGTTTCCATGAAAGTGGCCTCCAGTTGCCAGCGCAGCACGAACCATTCCAGGATCTGCGCCGGATCGACGTCCGGATCGGTGCAGAGCAGGGCTTGGGGGTTGAACTCGCCATTGGGGTCTCGCACCAAGACCAGCGCAGGGGCACGGGCGGTTGGCCGGTGTGATACCAGAGTGCGGTTTGCGAAGTGATTGCCACCGCGCGGGTCGTGTGGTCGTACCAGGCGACTGGCGTCCGGTTCCAAGAGGTGTCGTCATGGTCCAGGAGCGCTTGCAGTGTGGGCAAGCGAGCGCCCTTCACGGGTGGAGGCCCGTTCTGGCCGGGCCGACGGGCTGGCGCCGGTGCGTCGAGGCCAGCATCCAACCGCAATCGGGTGATGCAGGTAACGGGTTGGGGCAGCGATTGGCAGCAGTGGAGCAGGTCCAGAGCCTGCCCCGTGCTACGCTACGGGGACGGCGTAACTACTATCGCCCACCAGGGCCAGGGAACGGTGGGGCCACCGGCGTGGTTCGGCAGGCTCACCATGAGCGGGATTGCATGATCATCTGTCGGGCCCGGTCGGTGAGCTTTTGAGGAGTGCGTCCGCTCCGCTGATAATATCCGGCCGAAGGCGCCAAAGCGGTCAGCGCCGGCCAAGCCCAATAGCGTCCGGCCCAGGGGACGTGGCCCAGCCACATCAGGCTGACCCAGCGAAAGCCGCTGACTTTGACCAGATAGCGGCGGCTGGCACGCACCGCATCGCGGTAGCTGCCACGGGCTTTGATTTTAGGACCGCCGCGTCGCTCCACGGTTTGCCGATTGGTAAATGGCTCGTATGCCGAACACCAGGGGTCCATCGCCCGGGTCCGGGTGTTGGATTAGCAGCATCAGCCAGACCTGGGACACCGGCAGTGGCGACCACGCCGCTCGATTGCGTACATGATGGTAGCGAGCGTAGTTCCGGTCGCCGCTGCGACCCATGACCCGGAGCGCCGCGGCCACCGTGCGTGGGCCGGGGGCCAGTATCGCGCCGACCAGCAACACCTGGGCTTTCTGCCAGGTTTGGTTTTGGAACCGCGTTGCGAAGGGATTAAGCACGGGTAAAATAACATCCGGCAGGGTAAGCAGGGCAGGACCTTTTGTGAAGGATGGGTCAGGCCAGCTTATCCTGTTTTTATATATTGCCTAACTTTTATACAAAGTCCAGCTTGATACGTATTCAAAAACATTCGTTACGAATCTCGCGATACGGGGGGTGATGGTCTTCATCGTTCTCTTGGACGGTTTTACTAATGTGGCTGTATCGGTCTGGGATCTTGTGACCGCTCGTGTTTGAGCTGCAGTCGGATTGATGGTCTCGACGTGGAGCAGGCGCGGCTTGACGTATCCATTTGGCGAGTTGGGTTTCATCAGCTGATGCCTTGCGTCTGGCGTCGGCTGCTTTCACGTTGCTGTCTTCGACCATGGGGTGTGTTGCCGCACTCGTGGCCCTTTTTGGCATTGCGAGCAGACCTCATCGGCATGGGTGGAGTGTGTGACATTGCGTAAGTTGTAGCGCTGGGAACAGTGATTATTTCGCACCCAACGCTACGGGCGGCGTGCGTGTTTGGTCATGCCGTGTGCGCGTTGGGCGTGGGCGTGTCGCATGAAAATGACAAAACCTATTAAACAGTCATTATTTCCACGGAATCAATGCGGATATATGTGTACCATGTTGCAACACGTCTGGTTATACATAGGAACTGCTGAATCCCACAGGGTGGGTGACGGCTGGCGGTGTTTTTGTTGATCTGACAACGGGTTAGTGTGGCCATAGACTGCCCGAGCCAACAAAACGGACCCGGTGGGTTAACGCCGAGGCCGTGGTCGATAAGGAATTGCGCTCCGCCATCGGCGTTAACGGTAGCCCTATGTCTCCTGCGTGTCCAGCCCCGTCGTTCGCGGCGGGGCTGTTTTGTTGGCAATCTGACTGACGGAGGTGCCAGCATTGCCATTGAACTAAACCAAAGCCAAGGTGGGATGTGCATTTGGTGGGTGTTGGGAATCGAACCGGGAGTTTCGCAAGAGTGTTGCGCTCCTTGACCGCAGTACGGTCCGGCAGCGCCGTTTCACCTCGTCTTTGCGGGTAGTCGACCCGACAGGAATTTGCCGACCCGCTCCTGCACCGCCGCCTTGCTGCGCAGGCACAGATTGCCCGTGGCTTCCTCTCTGGCCCAGCCCCAGATGGCCTCGTCGGCGTTGCAGTCCGGGCGGTAGCCCGGCAGGTTCACCAGCCTCAGGTTCAGTCCGGGAACTCTCAGAAGATCCCGCACCGCCTCGCCAGATTTTTGACCAATCGCGCGCTGAGGCGTTGTCCCAGATCACGTTCAGCCAGCCGCCGGGTCTCTCCCGCAACTGTTCCAGGAAGGCCGCAGCCGTTTCGCTATTGCTGTTGCCCTCCAGTGCCATCCATTCCACCTCGCCCGTCTCCAGGCACACCGCCGAATAATAGCTGGCCCTTTCGCCGTAGCTCGGGCTGCTCGAGGCCACCAGGGCCGGTTCACCTTGCAGTACCCACTTGCCCCGCAGTTCGGCGTCCGCCCAGAAGTGGGCCTCATCGGCAAAGAATACCTTGGCTCCGCTACGTTGGGCCTCTTCCCTCAGCGCGGCGTACTCCGCCACGAAGGTCTCCCGTTGGGCTTCGTCCGCCTTGACCAAGCGCTTCTTGGGCCTCTGGAAGGCAAATCCCAACCGGTGCAGGTAGTAACGTCACCCCGTACTTGATACGGGGTCAGACAACTGCGGCGGCTCAAGCTGACGCCGAAGCACTCCGAAACATACTGCCGAACCACCTTCCAATACCAGTTGGCCAATTCGATGCCCGACGCGGCGGGCGGTTGCTGCACCGCCCCCTTTCAACTCCTCCTGCTGCGCTTGGTCAAGGGCGGCGGGAACCTCCGGTCTGCTCGAATATCAGGGCGGTAGGTCCTCTCTCACCGAAGGCCGACACCCACCGACCAATGGTGTGTGGGTCTCGCTCCAGGGCCTCCGCCGTGGCCGCTGCCGTCAAGCCCTGGGCCAGCAGCAGCATGGCGTACCATCGCTCCCGCTCCCGGGGCGTGGGCGCCAGAATCATCCGCCGCCGCAGGTCCTTGACCCCCATCTGCCATTGTTCCAGAGACCGGTCTAGCTCTCTCACGACCATCACTAACCCCTTGCAACTCCCGAAACTATGCAACCCAATTGGCACCAATTTACCCTATCACCCTGCACATTTCACCTTGGCTTCGGTTTAGGAACTCCGTGAAAATGGTCAACATCGCCAACGACCTCCTGCAGCAGCAGGCTGCGTTCATTGACGAGGAATGCCCACACTGTGAACCCAACCCTGACGGCGAAGACCGCCGGCAAACCAAGACCTGTATGCAGAACGAGGCCATCGCGGAAAGCGTACGCATTCTCCGGGAACATGAGCAGTCCGAAAGCGGAGGTCTACTGGTAGGCCAGGCCCGCGGTAAAATCATCCTGCCTTGTGGAACCGGCAAAACCCGGATCTCCTTGCGGGTTGTCTAATATTACAACGACGGTTGACGAGTACGGACCTTGACTTTGGCCTATGCTAAACAGGAACGGTACTCAAATGAGGGTGTCTTTGCGACCCGCTGATACGAAGCTTCAAGCGTGGTTCGCCAAATCCGTCGTTGTAATACTAAGAGGGTGTCTAAAAAGGTTCTACTTGGGGTGGAGGTATACAGGCGTGATATGTGGGGTTGGGCGTAACGTGGGGGTATGGAACGAGCAACTTATCCCAGTGCCCTCAGCGACCGAGAATGGCAACTGTTGGAACCCTGGTTGCCACCGCCCAAACCGGGTGGCCGGCCGATCCCGTACCCACGTCGGGAGATTGTCAACGCCATACGCTACGTGCTGCGCACCGGCTGCTCCGGGCGGATGCTCCCCCACGACCTGCCGCCGTGGCGTAGCGCCTTCCATTATTTCCGTACCGGGCGGCGGAACGGAACCTGGCAACGGGTCCACGACACGCTGCGCGCCCGGCTGCGGCCGGCCCGAGGTCGCCACGTCAGTCCCAGCGCGGCCATCATCGACAGCCAGTCGGTGAAAACCACGGAAAAAGGGGGCCCAGAGGATACGACGCCGGCAAGAAGGTGAAAGGGCGAAAACGGCACATCGTGGTAGATACCTTGGGACTGCTGCTGGCCGTGGTAGTGCACCCGGCCAACATTCAGGACCGCGATGGCGCTCGGTTGGTATTGCAACGCCTGGTGGGTCGCTGCCACCGGCTACAGGTGATCTGGGCCGACGGCGCCTACCGCGGCAAACTGGTGGAGTGGGCCCAAAGGGTCGCTGGCTGGAGCCTGGAGCTGGTGCGCCGTCCCGCCCAACAGCATACCTTTCCGGTGTTGCCTCGACGATGGGTCGTGGCACGAACCTTCGGTTGGCTGAACCTGCAACGGCGATTGAGCAAGGATTACGAAGCATTGTGCGAAACCACCGAAACCTGGCTGTACATCTCAATGACCGGGCTCATGCTACGCCGATTGACCCACATTTCCCCTTTTTAGACACCCTCTGAGTATTATAACGACAGTTTAGGGAGGGATGCTGGTGGTGGCGCGACCGGCGGCGCGGCGTTTCGCATGGGAGCATCTGGCCCGTTCGTTGCGCAGTTGGACGTCTGCCAGCCATCGCAGCAACTCCGGCGGCCCGAACCGCTCCTGCGGCAGCAGCTCACGCACCACTCGGTACACCTGAGGCCGCGTGATCCGGGGCATCTTTTGCCCCCAATCCTGCTGCCGGGTCAGCAGGAAGGCGCCCGCCAGCAGGCACATGGCGATGTGATGGTGCCACCCGGCCCAGAACCTGCCCCGTACTTGATACGGGGTGCGGGTCTCGTACTCATCCAATCCCACGTCGCTCTGCTCGGTCTCGAACTCGGTTGCAATGCGCCACCGGGAGCCGCCCACGTGGGCCAGGGTTTCCAAGGGGGTGTCCTCGGGAGCGTTGGACCGGTAGTAGCGGGGTTCGCCGCCGTCCAGGTTCTGGCGGTAGATTGCCCAGAGGACTTCGCCGGGTTTGCGCTGCCGCGTTACCCGCACCCGCTGGGCGCTGTAACGGTAGATGCGCGGCCCCTGGCGGCCCATCGCGATGGTTATCTCCCGCCAGGCTGCTGCTGGCAACGCCGCGCTCCGCTCCGCCATGGTCTGCCGCTCCTCCCGCCGCAACCTGGGTTTGCGGGGACGCCCGTTGCCCTGATCGGGCGGGTTGGTCCAGGTGGGTTCCAACGGCCGCACCGTCAGATCCGGCCGCACGTCCAGCACGTACTGCATTCCCGCCGCCGAAATTCCCTCCCGCAACGTGGGCGACATCCCGACAGCGGAATCCCCAGCCACCCACTGCGCCTTGAGGTAGCCACGAGCCTGGGCCCGCTCCAGCATCTCCAGCGCCAGCTCCGTCTTGCTCCGGTACTCCCGCCGCGCTTCCGGCACCCCCGCCGCCGCACAACGCTCCACATCCGATGTCCATTGCCCGGGCAGATACAGACGGGCAGATACAGCCGCTGGTCCACCAACGCCCGACCCCTGGGCCCCACGTGGGCCAGCAACAACCCAGCCTGGCAGCTGGCGATCTTCCCCAACGCTCCGCAGTACTGTCTGATTACTCCCACCGACTTCACCCCCGGCTTGGGAAAGTCGCTGCCGTCCAACACCCACACCGCCGGCGGATCCTCCAATCTGGAACCCAGATACTCCCGCAGCCGGCCAATCACACCCTCATCATCCCAGGGCGATGCGGTGAGGAAGCGCGGCAGCGCCCGGGCCGATGCCGGAACCGTCTCCGCCAGGTTTTCGGCGTTGCGCCGCTCCTGGGACTGCACCAGCAGGCCCGGCAGGTAATGACGGCTGTGCTCCCGCGACTCCTTGCGCCCAAAGACCGGCGCAAAGTAGGCCTGAAAGTCCTGAAAGGCCTCGTAAACCCGCTCAAGGTCTGCCGCATCCATCGCTCTGCGCCACCCCCCAAGCCTGCGCTAACTCGCCAACAATCCTACCACAGCAACTGTCGTTGTAATACTAGCGGGTCACTATTGTTTAGGAATAGTCTCACCCGGTCCAGGGCAATCGCGTCTAATTTTGGTAACACACGAAACCCCATCTGATACGAGCTCAGACGGCTCCCCGTCGCTTGAGAATGGATTGCTTCAACGTCAACAGACGCGGGTTTCAACCTATCTGCGGGTTTCATGTAACAACCAACACACTGGCATAGGGCGACATTATCAGCAATTGGAATTCAATGTCTCATTTCTTATTGTATATGTTGAAGACGCGATTGCCCTGTCACGCGGTCAGGCATCCGGGCAACCGGAACAGAAAGAGAGTATGATGGTGAGCCTGCCGGCCGGGTCGGCAGCAGGCGGTTTTAGTTGATCCAGCGCATCGCATCCAGTCGCTCCTACAAATGGTGGAACTTCTGGACCATCGCCACCGGCACTTTCTTCTCGGTGGTTGACCACGGGAGCGTGCTCATCGCGCTGCCCGGCATCGAGTCCCACTTTGACGCCACGCTGGAATCGGTCCAGTGGGTGGTGGTCGCCTACGCTCTCGTCATCAGCGTCCTGCTTTTACCGATGGGACGCCTGGGGGACGTCATTGGCCGGCGGCGCGTGTACCTCATTGGGACGGCCATCTTCGTGGTGGGTTCCCTGGGCGCGACCGTGGCCCCCAGCCTGGGGACGTTGATTGCCATGCGAGTGTTGCAGGGCGTCGGCGCCGGCATGGTACAGGGTTGCGGCATGGGCATGATGATTGCCGCCTTCCCCGATTCCGAGCGGGGCAAGGCCCTGGGCACCCACCTCAGCGTAGTTGGCATGGGCGCCATCGTGGGCCCGGCCGTGGGCGGGTTCCTGGTGGCCTGGCTAGGCTGGCAGTCGGTCTTCTTCATCAACGTGCCGGCCGGCGGCCTGGTGCTGGTGCTGGCCTGGTTCTTGCTGGAGCGGGGGCCGGGATCCGGCCAGTACCACCGGGGGCAAAACGCCGCCGCCTTCGACTGGACGGGGGCCGCCGTGTCCGGCGTAATCCTGCTGGTGCTGCTGCTGGTGGTGGGCAACGGCCACGGATGGGGATGGCAATCGCCGGCGGTAATCGTAGGCGGGGTGGCTGTGGTGGCCCTGTCTGCGGTCTTCGTCTGGTGGGAACTGCGCGTCCGGTCGCCCATGCTCGAGCTGCGCTTGTTCGCCAACCGGATATTCGGACTGGGAGTATCCGCCGCCTGGCTATCGTTCTTCGGCTCGTCGGCGGCCCGCTTTATGATGCCCTTCTATCTGCAGCGGGTCCTGAGTTACTCGCCGGAGCAAGTCGGCCTGATGATGATTCCGCCGGCGGTGTGCATGGTAATCATCGGCCCCTTCAGCGGTCGCTTGTCCGACCGTTTCGGCTGGCAGGCTCTCACCGTCGTCGGCTCGACCATCACGGCAGCGGGCGCGTTCATCTTGGCCTTTGCTCTTCAGGAACGCTCGGCGGTTTGGTTCGTCATCGGCACCATGACGATGCAAAGCACGGGCACGGCCCTGTTCAACACTCCCAACAACAGCAGCATTCTCAGCGTGGTGGACCGCAGCCGCTACGGTGTAGTGTCGGCGCTAACCCAGTTGATTCGCAACTCCGCCAACGTGGTCAGCGTCGCCGTATCCACCACGGTAGTGGTGTCAACGATGGCAACCTACGGCGTCGAACCCAAGCTGGAAGCCGTGAACCCGCAGGTCGCCACGGCCTTCGTCGCCGGATTGCGCTGGGCATTTCTGATGCTGGGAGCCGCTCTGGCCACTGGGGCAGCGCTCTCCCTTTACCGCGCAATCAGCGGCAGCCGGCCTACGGTTACACCGGCAGCGCCCCAACCCGAGGCGCCGGCGGCTGGCGGAGCCGGCGACGGCGGCAGCAACTGATCACGGGAGCGTTGCGCCACGCATGGTCACACGCACCACCGATCAGTTGGCGAAACGAGGCATAACCTCGCGGGCAAAAAGCTCCATCGACCGGAGCTGTTTTTTCTGCTCCAAACCGCCGAAGGCGAAGTTGCAGCCGAAGTAACTGACGCCGGCGTCCTGCAACGCCTGTATTTTGGCGGCGCATTGGTCTGGATCGCCAATGAATGCCCGGTTCTCCGCCAGGTATTCGTACGTCGGCGGGAATTCCGTGCGCCGGCTGCGATAGTCTTCGATGCTCTGGTACACCTCGCTGCCCACCGAGAACTCCCGTCGCCAGGTGTTGAGGTCCAGCGTCCAGTTGAGGGCGTCCCGAGCGTCGCGGTGGGCCTGCTCTTCGGTTTCGGCCACATAGAAATACCGAAAGAAAGGCACGTCGGCGGCGGTGAAGTCGTGGCCGTTGTTCCGGGACTGAATCAGGAAGCGCTGCAGCAAGTCCAGGGCGTCATCGGTGTTCAGCACCACCCCCATGATGAGGCGGCGGCCCGAAGATGCTACGAAGTCCAGCGATTCGACGCTGCGGGTGGCGGCCACATAAACCGGAGGATGAGGCTGCTGCAGCGGTGTGGGGACCAGATTCAGGTGGCTGGCCGTGTAGTATTCGCCGTCATAGGTGCAGTCTTTGGTCGTCCACAGGGTCTCCACCATGTCAATGGTTTCCCGGTAACGAGCCTGGCTTTCGGCGTGGTCAACGCCGAAGTTGACGTACTCGGAGCCGGCCGCGCCGCGCCCGAAACCCACGTCCAACCGTCCATCACTGAGCACGTCCAGGGTGGCGGTGTCTTCGGCCAGGCGAACCGGGTGATGCAGCGGCGGAATGAGTACGGCGGTGCCGAGGCGGATTTTGCTGGTGCGGGCCGCGATGTTGCTGGCAATGACCAGCGATGACGCCCCGAGACCGTAGCGTGTGAAATGGTGTTCCGCCAACCAAATCGCCTTGAACCCGAGTTCCTCGCCGATCATCGCTTGTTCGGACAAATCCGAAAATAGCCCGCGCGGCGTATGTTCTTCCGGCCATGGAATGTGGGAAAACAGGGCGAAATCCATTGGGCGCTCCTCATGGTTAACCGTGGGCGCAGTGTACACAGGAGAGACCGCACCGGCAACGAGGTGATCATCTGCCGGAATTGGTAGCCTATTTGGACGTCTGGTATCATTGAATTACCCTTAATGGGCAGAATCCCGCGGTTGAATGCCGGTTTTCGCTCTGCAATCCCCAGGGCCGCCAGCACGGGAGCAATCTTGACCTTCCTCACGTCAATCGCCCTTCGCCGGAAGCCGGTTACCATCATGATGATGGTGTTGCTGTTGGCCGCCGGCGTCTACTCCTATAACGAACTCCAGCAGGAGCTGTTCCCCGAAATCAGCTTTTCCATAGTTTATGTTGTCACCACCTACCAGCAGGGCGACCCCAACACAGTAGCTTCCGACGTGACCACCAAGGTGGAAGATGCGATTTTGGGGATGCCTGACCTGGAAAAAACCACGTCAATTTCCACCTCAGCGATGTCGTTGGTAACGGCGAATTTTGCGCCCGGCGCCGACGTTGAGGCGGCCGAAGAAGAAATACGCAGCCAGGTGAGCGGTCTTCAGTTGCCCGATGAAGCCGGCGACCCATACGTGCTGAGATTGACGTCCGATATTTTCCCCATAATGTGGCTGAGCGTCAGCGGGGAAAGGGACATCCCCGCGTTGCAGCGCGTCATCGACGACGAAATCCTGCCCCGCCTGGAAGCCGTGGACGGCGTTTATGACGTCAATATGGAAGGGGGAGTCCAGGAACGGGTATCGGTCATAGTTGACCCGGCACGCACCGACGAATACGGGCTGACCATCCAGGACGTGTTCGGCGCCATTTCCGGGAATTCCGTAGATCTCAGCGCCGGCTCCCTGGACCAGGGCGACCGGTCCATTGGCGTACGTGCCTACCGGGGTTACAGCGACCTGGAATCCATCCGCAACATCCCGGTGGATTATCGTCATGCTGCATCCGGCCCTGGCGACCGGCCCAACGCCGACGGCGGCGGAACGCCGGTGTTGGTATCCGACGTGGCAACGGTCGAGATTGACACTCCCGGCTCCGCCACCGTTTCGCGAACCAACGCCCAGCCCAGCATCTCGCTGCAGGTACTCCAACTGCCTGAGGGCAACACAATTGAAGTCACCCAGGAATTGGTGGCAGTAATAGACGACCTGGAGTTGCCGGCGGACGTGCGAGTTGATGTCCTGTACAACAACGGGCCCGAGTTGGAAGAGCAGCTCACCAGCGTCGTGGGCCAAGGCGGGTTGGGTTTCATCATAGCCGTCATCGCCATTTTCCTGTTCCTGCTACAGCTCAGGCCGTCCGCCATCAGGGGCATACTCCACACTCTGCGGCCCACTGTCATCATCGCCATATCGATACCGTTGAGCGTGATGATTACCATGTCGGTGATGGCAGCGTTTGACTGGACACTCAACTTCATGAGCCTGGCCGGCCTGGCCATTGCAGTGGGGCGCATCGTGGACGATAGCATCGTCGTTCTCGAAAATATCTACCGACACGTCCAGGCGGGCGGGCGCCGCGTTCCCATGCCGGGGCAGGAATTCACCGCTTATCGTTTCTCGCCGCTGGGCGACGATCCAGGGTTGACGGCAGCAATTCGCGGAACTCGTGAAGTCGGCCCGGCCATCCTGGCTTCCACACTGACCACGGTTGCCGTTTTCCTGCCGTTGGCCTTCATACCCGGCATCGTGGGTGAATTTTTCTCGCCCTTTGCCCAGACCGTTTGCGTATCGCTTTTGGCATCGACGTTCATCGCTCTCACCGCGGTACCGGTGCTGGCGTCTCTTTTGCTGCGGCACGGCGACATGGCCGACGAAGACGACACCGTATTGGAAGATACCTGGCTGCAGCGCATCTACACGCCCATCCTGACCTGGACACTGAAACACCCTCTCCTTACGATACTTGGCTGCATACTTGCCGTGGGGGCCACGCTGCCGCTGATCATCCTGCTGCCGATCACGTTGTTTTCGTCGGGTGAAGCGGAGTCCATGCGAATTGACATCACGATGCCGGAAAACACCGGAGCGGCCGCGATGCACCGCGAGGTGCGGGAAATCGAAAACATCCTTGATCGGTACGTTGACGCCGGCTACATCACGTCGTATCAAGCCACCCTGGGTTCCACCAGCCAGGACTTTGGCCCGGGATTGGGCGAGAGCGGGTTTGACGTTTCGGGATTTTTCATCTCCTTGTCCGAAAGCGTACCCAAGGATTTCGAAGACCAATTGCGAGGAGATTTGCCGCAAAAAGAGAACGTTGAAGTCCAGCTTTTTGTTGACGCCGCCGGGCCACCACAGCCGGGTATTGAGATCGCTGTGACCGGCAGCAATTTCAGCCACGTACAGGCCGCATCAGGGAACCTGGTTGATCGCATCAAGCCGTTAGAGGGCGTGGTCAACCTGAAAACCAACCTGAGTGACACCAAAGAAGAGTTGACCTTTGAAGTCGATGCCAGGGAAGCGCGCCGTTACGGCCTGAACGCGATGGGTGTTGCCGGACAGGTGCGAACCTGGGTTTATGGCGCCGACGCCGCCACCATAAACCTGATGGGCAACACCTACGACGTGGTGGTACGCGGCAAAGACGACAGCGTTGACGAGATTGCCGAACTGCAAAACCTGTCCATCGCCGGGCCGTTGGGAGTTGCGCCCCTTGGAGCTTTGAGTGAGGTCAAAACCACCGTCGGCCCGTCGTTGGTGACCCGCTACGATGGCGACCGCTCCGTTACCATCACCGGCGAGTTCGTAGGCAAAGACCCCCAGGCCGTCAGCTCTCGTATTGACCGCATCATCAAGGAAACCGAGCTGCCGCCGGGCATTGACATCAGCCAGGGCGGGTTCGCCAGCGATATTCAGGAGCAGTTCAACAACGTTTACCTGGCGATGATCATCGGATTGGCGTTAGTCTATCTGGTAATGGTTGCGACCCTCGGCTCCCTGCGCGATCCTTTCATAGTGGTGCTCAGTATGCCGCTGGCCGTGGTGGGGGCGCTCATTGCTTTGACCGCCACCGGTCGCGCCCTGAGCCTGCCGTCCTTGATGGGGTTTCTCTTCCTCATCGGCATCGTCGTGACCAACGCCATCGTGCTGATCACTTTCGTGGGCCAGTTACGCGCCCAGGGCCTGACCGCGCTGGACGCGATGATCCTCTCCGGCCGGACGCGCCTCCGCCCCATTCTGATGACCGCATTCACCACCATACTCGCGCTGTTTCCGCTGGCCTTCAGCGATACCAGCGGCCTGGTGGGAGCGGAGTTGGCGACGGTGGTCATTGGCGGCCTCATCAGTTCCACGTTCCTCACACTGGTGGCGGTGCCCGTCACCTACATCATGCTGCACGAATCCATTCCCAACCTGTCGGCGCGAGTGTTACGGTGGATTGCAAGGCGACCTGCCACCAGTCCCGAAGCGCCATGATTCCGACCTTCAATCCACGGTCGTTTTCGCGAAATATCCACGAGGTAATGCCTTGAACACCGTACTTCATGCTCTCGTTCCTCCGTCGGCGCGTTTGACCGCATTTATGCTGCTGCTGGCCGCCGCCGCCGCGTTGTTCTCGTGGGGGTGTGGGGCGTCGTCCGACGCGGCCGGCGCACCGGCCGATGTTTCGAATGCCGCGACCACCGACTCAGTTATAACCACCGAGTTCCGCGTGCGTAGCGAGTTGGTGTTCGGCACCCGCGCCGACCTCGCCTTCGAGATTCCCGGTGAGGTGGGCACGGTCAAGGTGTCCGTTGGAGGCACGGTTTCCGCCGGCGACGTCCTCGCGACCATCGACGCCGAAACCGTGAACGATTTGCGGCACGCCGAAGCCCAGGCCAAGTACAAATTGGAACAGGGACAGGACCAACTTGATGCGGCCTTGGGCTTGCAATCTTCAGATCCACTCATCAAAGCGAAAGCTGAGAGCGACCTTGCGAAAGCGGAACTGGTCCTGGAAAAAGCCCAGGACGCCCTGGACGACTATGAACTGGACTACGACGTGTCCCTGGGCGCGGCGCGGAAGGCAGTGGCGGACGCCGAGTTCGCGCTCGACCGGGCTGAAGAAGCGGTAGCCGATTTTGCGGAAAGCCACAGCCAGACCTTTGCCGCCGCGCTGGCGGCGCGCTCGGCGGCACGCACCAAACTGGACGCGGCCCGCGACGCGACCACGGATTTCCTCCCGTTGTACAACGAAGCGGTCGCGGCCCTTGAAACGCGAATCGCCCGCACGGAAAACGATCTTGACGCGGCCCGCACCGTGGTGCGTGATTTCGACGCAACCCACGCCAACCGGCTGGCCGAAGCGCGGCGCAAGTTGGCGGAAGGGGAAACCGCCCTGGAACGGGCCGAAGATACGTTCACCGAATTCCACGTCAAGGTCATCGACGGACAGTTTCCCAGTTTGACCGACGGGCGCAATTTCGACGTGGTCAAGTTCAATGCCTTGCAGGCCGCCGTGGAAGCGGCGCAGCGGAATGTGGAATTCTGGCAGCAGGAAATCGTCGAGTTGGAGGCCGGGCCTAAGGAGATAGACCGGTCAGCGGCCCGGTCCAGGATTGAGCGGTTGGAGTCGGAGCTGGACCGGCTGAACCGACAACTCCAGGAAGAACGCGCCGGACCAAATCAAAACGAACTCGCGCAACTGGAAGCCAACGTCCTCGTCGCTCAGGAAGCATTGGACCAGGCCGAAAGCGACCTGGCCGATGCGGAAGAAGGCGTCGACCAACTGAAACTGGCCCAATTGGAGGCCGCGACCGACAGCTCCCAGCTCGCATTGGAGTCGGCGCAAGCCAGATTGGATAGGCTTGAGGAAGGCATTGACCAGACAGTTTTGGCCGATCTGGCGCAGAGTGTCGTCGCCGCCCGGGAAGCGCGGGATGAGTTGGCTGATGGCCCGGACCTCGCGGCGGTTGAGTTGGCCCAGGCCAATGTGGACGCCGCCAAGATCGATTATGCCGAGATTCAAGAAGACCTGGCTAAGTCAGAACTGCGGGCGCCCTTCTCCGGTCTCGTCAGTTTGGTCACCATCGAACCTGACGACATCATAACGGTGGACGCCCGCGTGATACGGTTGGTGGATCCCAGCGACGTTTCCGTGTTGGGGATGGTGGAGACCAACCACATTGACCGCATCGATGTTGGCACGCCGGCGGCGGTAACCCTGGGGGCCTTGCCCGGAGTGACGTTTCACGCAACGGTGCAGGAAAAGAGCGGCGACGCTCGTACCGAACGCGGGGTCATCAGCTTTCCGGTCACATTCCGCGTCGCAATACCGCCGGACGTTTCGGTCCCGCCCAACCCTGGGTTAGTTACCACCACGATACTGGCGGGAACCGGAGAACCTCCTGGGCGCAGAGGGGGATAGCGGGCGGATCGGGTAGCGTTCCGATTTAGGTGGTTTCCGTCCGTAGGGGCGAATGGCCATTCGCCCCTACCCGCACTAGCAACGGCATCTATGTAATCAAACCACCTAATACGGAACGCTACCGACGGATCGCCCCAACTTGACATCGGGTCGGAATCCCGCATATTCTTGGCCTCACCAAATTTCTTTATTTTGGGACGTATTCCCCGCCAATTTCGTCGGGGACTCGTCGTGTCAAAGGAGCAACATGGTGAAGCAGGGTGTAGTCCCCGACGATCTGACCAGGCCTTTCTTCGAGGCCGCCAACGAAGAACGCCTCGTAGTCCAGAATTGCAGCGCCTGTGACCGTTTGCATTTCCCGCCCCGGACCGCCTGTGATCAATGCGGTTCCGGAGACAACCTGGGATGGAAGGAAATGAGCGGGCGAGGCAAGATCTACAACTACGGCGTGGTGTACGACTGCCCCGTTGCATCGCTGAAGGAAGACCTGCCCTTTAACCTCGCGGCCATCATACTGGACGAAGACCCCGGCATCCTGATGTACTCGCACCTTCCGGGCACCGCAGCGGACGAGGTGCCGGTGGGCGCCAGCGTCCAGGTGATATTCGAGGCTACCGCCAACGGTCAGAAAGTACCGGAATGGCAGGTGGTGGGCTGACCATGCCGGAGTCCAGCCGCTAAAACCTCATCCAGGCTTGCGGGCAGTCACGAGCGCAGCCTGGTGACCTCAAGGAGTTGACCATGACCACGCAGATGGCTCCCGAATCGATGTATCGTTCCACGGAAGGCTTGGGCGTCTGGGAACACCGGGCTAAGGTGGCCGCCGTTGGCATTGGGCATTCGCCCACGGCCCGCCGTTGGGACGGAAGGGCCGAAACTTCCGTTGGCGCGTTGAGCATCCAAGCCCTACGCACCGCCATTGCCGACGCCGGGGTACCTCCGGACCAGGTTGACGGTCTGGTTCTGGTTCCCGTGACCACCACGGGCGCCTACTGGCCGGCGGACCAACCCGTTCCGATGGACGTGGCCAACGCCTTCAATCAGACGGACGACCCGCTGGACGGTATCGGCCAGCTCAGTTCCGAGTGGATTCTGAAGAATATGCCCGAACTGACCAACGTCAAGTTCACCATGTACGCCCCCGGCTGTATGTCCGCCGCCATCGTCGTCGCAGCCCAGGCGGTGGGCAGCGGCATGGCAAACACTTGCCTCGTGCTCAAGGGCTGGCACAACCTGGAAGGCCGCTACAACCACGGCGGCATCAGCGCGTCCGACGAGGTTCCCGGCAGCTTCGCCGTCACCCCGGGTCGCACCCTGTGGGGCGCTCCAGGTTGTTTCGGCACCGCCTTGCAGTTCGCGCAATACTGCACCAAGTACGGCAAGAACCACGACATGATGGCGCCCTTCATGCAGAACTCTCGGCGGAACGGCCTGCTGTTCCCCGAGGGCTATTGGGCCCAGCACCGGCCCGAGCAGTTGACCCCGGAGGACTACCTGTCCTCGCGATGGATCGCGAAGCCGGCCAACCTGTTCGACAACGACATTCCAATCATGGTGGCTGCCGCCTATCTGTTCACCACTGCTGACCGCGCGCAGGATATGGCGCAGAAGCCGGTGTACATCCTGAACCACGCGTCCAGCCGCGGCGTAGCCCGCAGCATCACCCCGACGCTGGAAGAGGTGGAAGCGGAAACCGCCACCACCGGGCGGAAGATTTACCAAGGTGCCGGCATCACCGCCGACGACCTGTCCTTCGAGAATATGTACGACGGGTTCGCCCAGTTCCACCAGTTCCACATTGAGGGCCTGCGGTATCGCGGGATGCAGCCCGGCGACGCCCTGGACTTCTACCAGACGGACATCAGCATCGAGGGACCGAACCCCATCCTGGCCAGCGGCGGCAACATTGGCAGCGGCCGCAGCCGGTTCTGGATGCACACCGACTGCATGCAGCAGATACAAGGCCGGGCCGGCGCCCGAACCCTTACCGGTGTCAAACCGGAGATTGCCGTTTCGGGTGGCCCCATGCCCATGGGCGGCAACTTCACCGTATGGAGCGCGACGCCGGACTAACGCCCCGACGATCTATCACGTAGGATTGACAGGCGCATTGGGCGGCCTTGCGGGGTCGCCCAATTTTCGGGATTAGGAACCCCGGCCCGTCGAGAGAGGACACAAATGGCTATCCTGATCAGCTTTGACATTGACGGAACGCTGGAAGTCGGAGACCCGCCCGGTCCGTTGACCATGGACATGGTCCGCATCGTCCAGGACAAGGGCTTTCTGATCGGCAGTTGCTCAGACCGTCCGCCCAGCAGCCAGCGCTCGCTGTGGCAAGAACACAAAATCGACGTTGACTTCGTCGTGGCCAAGCATCTGCTGGCCGATGTCAAAACTGAATTCGCCGCCGACGCCTACTACCACATCGGCGACCGGGAAGACCTCGACCGGCAAAACGCGTTGCGGAACGGTTTCGAGTTCCTGTGGCCGGACGAAGCCGCCGCACAGCCCTGGTTCGATCCCGAAGCCTGATACAAGGGCTGTATCAGGCTGTCTCTTTGGTGCCCTGGGATCGGGCGTTACATTTCCGGTCAGTCCCGTGTCGCTCAGATTGGGTTCATATCACTTGAAAATGGGCTTCGGTGGGGATGCAGTCAACTCCGTTGATGGGGACCATATCCTGAGGGCACGCGGAAAACGCGAGGACGCAATCCATCTCCGCCCGCAGCGTTAGGTAATCGCCCGGTTTTGAAACTGGCGGCTCAAAACCCACGGCGCCGTCTCTGCCCACCGGAATGTTCATGAACAGGTTCCACGGGCTGGGTGTCTCCGGGGCAGCCAGGCTCAGTTCTGCCATAGCCGCCGCGAGGTTGTCGGTGCAGTTGTCGTGGTATTCCTCGCAGCCCAACAACTCGTAGCGATAACGGTCGCACGCCGCCAGCAGCGTATCGTGGATTCCGCCTGACGTGTCCTCCACCAAGGTCAGAATGGGCCGGCGTCGGTTGGTGACCATTGCCTGGCCCAACGTGGGCATGATCCGCGCCAGCGCGGTGCGAGAGTGCTCCATCGACATGAACTCGGTCAGGTCGTCCCTGCTGAAGGCCCAGGTATCGACCACCTGCTGCCCGTGGGTATTGATTACCCGGATGCTCTGGCCTTTGGCGACGAACGCCGCCTTGCCCCGTCGGGCTGGGATGGTAATCAGTGATGGCGTCGTCATGTTCCACCTCAGTATTCGGGTACCGCAACCATGACATAAGCGGGCGCGCCGTTAGCGGGCCCGCCACGGCATCATCATATCCACGCTCGTGTTCGCCGGCAATCGCCGCGTTGACTTCACACGTACCCGCTTCCATTTAGTCTGTCATAGGACTTACGCAGTTGGGTTATTGCCGGGGGATTTAACGCAAAGACGCAAAGGGAAATTTCGTACGGGCGCCAGAGTTTATGTCGATAAAGTTCCGTGCTCAACTGCGGAACTCCTATGACAAACGGTGTACGCATAAGGCGCGTTGACTGCAACCCGAGCGGGCGCATACACTGCCCCATCCGTTCGCGCTCTACGGATTCTGAAGGGCCACTTCGCCCGGTTGGATGATACTCTTCAATGGCAACGTCTCAGGCAGCAGATTCCTCTGAGCAGGCATCGACGTACCGATGGGTGGTAATGGGTATCTGGCTCACGGCCAGCGTATCCGGCTTCATGATAATGTCCACCATCGGCATACTGCTGCCGGCCATCAGCGCCGAGCTGGACCTTTCTCCGTTCGAGCAGGGTATGCTGGGTTCCGCCGCGTACTGGGGCAATTTGGTCCTGGCTATACCGATGGGTTGGTGGACCTCTCGGTTCGCTCCCAAGACGCTGACCACCGTGACCATGGTATTTGGCACGCTGTTTCTGCTGGCGCAGGCATTGTCCCCCGGTTTCCTGCTGTTGCTGCTCGGACGCATGGCTTTCGGCGTCAGCGTGATCGCCCGACAGCCGGCGCGGGCGTTCCTGACCCAACAATGGTTCCCGGCGCGCCAGGTAGTGCTCGTCAACAGCATCTCCAACGCGATGTTCGGCCTGGTGGTAGGCGGCGGCGTTGCGGCCTCCCCATTCATCCTCATCGCCCTGAGCGACGACTGGCGGGCGACACTGCTCACCTTCGTCGGTCTGTTCGCGGTGATGACCGTCCTGTGGATGATATTCGGAAGAGAACGCGTCACTTCAGAATATCGGCGGCGGCTGGCGTCCCAAGAAGCCAGCGTACTCAAAGGGACGCTTCGCTACCGTGATTTGTGGATAGGCGGGCTGGGCTTCGTTGGCGCGACGACCGCCTGGGCGGGCTTCCTCAGCTTCTACCCGACGCTGATGCTGGACAGCTACCAGATGCCCCTAATATGGTCCGGCGGAATACTGGCGTTGGGCATCTTCATGGGCGGGATCTGCGGACTGGGTTTCGGATGGGTGGTGATGGTTTCCGACCGAGGACGGGTGATCCTTCTGACCACCGGCGCCGCCATGGCCGTCACGTTTATGGCGATGACCCTGACCGGCTCCCTCCCGATCCTGTTGGTTCTCACCTTCTTCAATGGTGTCGCATGGGGATTCTGGCCCGTGCTGTATTCCGTTCCCTTCAACTTGCCGGGCATACGTCCCCGCGAAGTCGCCGTAGGGCTCGCGTTCATCCAGATGGCGAGCTCGGCGGGGATCACGGTGGGGCCGCTGGCGACTGGTCTGTTACAACAGGTGACCGGCGACCTTCGCCTGTCCCTGGCCATTGTCAGCTTTGCCTCATTATCCCTCTGTATGTCCGGCCTCGTAATGCGGCATGGCTTGTCGGCGAGAATCGCTCCGGCATCCGATCCCGCGACTTCCGCCACCGGAAACTAAGCGGAGGTTGGCCAGCCCAAGTTCACGGGCCAGGCCGTCGGCCCGCGTTGACACCTTCACGGCCCCTGCTTACACTCGCAACGCCACAACCCCAATTGACCGCAGGAGGAACCAGCCATGCCCAACCTTGAAGAATTGTTCCGGCAGGTTGACGAGGCGCGGGACGATATAGTCGCGCTGGAGCAGGCGTTGGTCCGCATCCCTTCGGTCAACACCGGCTTTATGCCCACCGGCGACGAAACCCCGGTTTGCGAACTGGCGCGAGATTTCCTACGAGAGGACGGCGTCGACTCGGAAATCCTGGAGTCCGCCCCGAACCGCGGCAACCTGATTGCGCGGCTGGAGGGTAGGTCGGGCAAGACGGGCCTGATGTTGATGTCCCACACCGACGTGGTGCCGGTGGAAGACGATACCAAGTGGCGGTTCCCGCCCTTCAGCGCGACCATCGCCGAAGACCGAGTCTTCGGGCGCGGCGCGTCCGACTGCAAGGGCCTGCTCACCGCGCAATTGATGGCCGTCCGCATCCTGCGCCGGAACGGAATTGAGCTGGAGGACGGCTTGATCCTGGCCGCCGGCGCCGACGAAGAGCACGGCGGGCGGTACGGGTTTGGCTGGCTGGCCGACAACTACCCCGAAAAGCTGGCCGCCCCCTACGCGGTGAACGAGGGAGGCGGCACTCCGATACAGGCCGCCGGCGCGCTGACCTACGTGTTGGGCGTGGGCGAGAAAGGTCGCCTCCAGGTTGAGATTGACGTGAAGGGAACCAGTTCCCACGCCTCGGTGCCGTGGCAGGGAACCAACGCGCTGTACCGGCTGAGCCGCGCCCTGAATTCCATTGAAGGTTTTGAGGCTGACCGCGATACCTCCGGGGACATCTTCGATCACCTGTCCACCTTCGCCATTGAGCACAAACCCTCGGCGGAAAACGTGGACGACATCATCGCCGAGTTGGAGGACGACAACCCAAGGTTCGCTTCCATGCTGCGGGCGCTCTCCCGCATGACTTTGACTCCCACCATGGTTCGCGGTGGTATCAAATCCAACAGCGTCCCCGAATCCATCCGCCTCACGTGCGACGTGCGGACCCTTCCTCACCAGGACGAACAGTACGTGCGGAACCGGCTGGACGAGGTTTTGGCAGACGTTGACGGCGTTTCCTACGAGATTGACTACATGGCCCGGCCCAACTCCTCGCCATTCGAGTCCGCTCTTTCAGAGAGCATCCAGAGGGTGACGGCTCAGGCACTGCAACGGGGCGACATCCAATGGGTGCCGGCCATCAGCAACGGTTTCACCGACTCGCGTTTCACCCGGCCGTTGGGCACGGTGACCTACGGATTCTCCGGCTCCCATCCCGACGATGACCCCATGCTCAACTTCACCCACGGCACCAACGAGTCGGTGGGTATCAAGAGCCTGGTCAGCGGCACCAAGATCATGCTGGGGCTGGCTTGCGATATGCTGGCGGTGAAGTGATATGCCTTACGAGAACCTGACTATCGAGCGCGACGGCCAGATCGCCGTAGTTACCCTGAACCGTCCCGACAAGCTCAACGCCATCAATCGCGAGCTTCACCTGGAGATGATGGCGGCGTGTGGCGAACTGCGGGACGACGACGGGGTGCGGGTCCTCATCTTCACCGGAGCCGGGCGCGGGTTCTCCTCGGGCGCCGATCTCACCGCCAACCGTTCCAACGGAGCAAACGCCAGCCGGGGCGAACGGCTGGATGAGTACAACTGGGTGGGCCGGCAGGCGTTGATGGTGTACCGCGAGCTGGACAAGCCCACCATCGCCGCCGTCAACGGCGTCGCGGCCGGCGCCGGCATGGGTCTGGCGCTGGCCTGCGATATGCGGGTGGGTTGCGAAAACACTCGGTTCAAGACGGTGTTCATCGAGCGTAGCCTGAGCCCCGACTCCGGCCTGTCTTACTTCCTGCCTCGCATCGTGGGCGTCAGCCGGGCCTTTGACCTCGTGTTCACCAGCCGTGGCGTGGACGCAGCAGAATCCTATCGCCTGGGCCTGCTGGATCGAATGTCAACGTCGGAGAACTTGCTGGCGGATGCGAAGGAACTGGCCCGGCAGATCGCCTTCTGGCCTCCGGTAGCGATGCAGATGTCCAAGCGGGCCTTGCAACGGAGCCTGGACACGACCCTGGACGACCAACTGCAATACGAGACTCACAGCATTGTTTTCGCCCGCCGCGCCCCCCACGACGTGGCCGAGGCCGCTGACTCCTTTAGGGAACGCCGGCCGCCGATTTTCACCGGCGAGTAACTTGAACTGCTAAAATAATCATCGACAACCGTATATTGCACTGGACAACGGGAACGGCACGGCACATGACCGGCCAAATCGCCAATACAATTCAATCGATCCCCGCCGGCCGGGACGCCAGGGCCTTGCATATAGCCAAAGCCCTTCGCGATGCCATTGACGCCGAATGCGTCATCCTGTTTGGCTCGCGCGCCCGCGCCGACTGGACCGAACGCTCCGATATTGATCTGATGATTATCGAGCCGGAGATCCCCGAACCGGCTCGCCGCGCGTACATCGAACGCGCGGCCAGCGAAATGGCTGAACGGGTTTATCACGAATATATTCCGGTAGATTTCGTTTATCTGTCCCGCGTCGAATACGAGCGTAAAAGCCTCCACACCCTCAACCACGTCTCCCGGTTCGCCCGCCGCGAAGGTGTCGTAATGCCCCGCAACTCGGAAAGTTTCCTCAACGACAACGGCGCAAGCCGCGACCCCGATGACAGCGACGAACCGGCCGAGCGCAGCCTCCGCATCGCGGACACCAATTCGCACTACTCGACCATGCACTTTATGCTGGACGCCGGCCTGGCCAACAAAATTGCCGTGTACAACGCACACCAAACGCTGGAACACGCCATGAAGGCCCTCATCTCGGCGCAAGGGCGCGAATACCCCCACACTCATCGGCTTGACACGCTGGCCACCTGCATCAACGCAAACGACCCAACTTTGAGTTTGCAGCCCCGCAGTGACTTGTTGCAGCTCAACAACTATGCCGGCGGCAGTCGCTACGGCCCGCTGCTTACCCCTATATCCGACTTCAACGATATGGCCAACCGCGCAACCGACGACTTGAGCCTGATCTATGATGAAATTGCCCGGCTGACCGCCGAAAATCCCTGGGCCGTGTTGCCCGAAGGCAGCGACGACCCAATTCGGCCACGCCACCGATAGACAGGCCTAGCCCCGCCAAAAAGGAGCCGAATTATGCCAACCGCCGATTGGGGTGAAATCTACAAGGAACTGGGCGCTACGCCGGTTATCAATGCCACCGGCAGCGTCACCATGCTGGGCGGGTCCACGCCCATACCCGAGGTGCGGGAGGCCATGGCGCGGGCTGATGGCGCGTACATTCCATTGATGGAATTGCAGGAGAAGGCCGGCGACGCCATCGCCCGCATGGTTGACGTGCCCGCCGCCTACATCACGTCCGGCGCGGGTTCCGCCCTCATGCTGGCCACCGCCGCCGCCATGGCCGGCGATAACGACGACAGGATCCAGCAACTCCCCAACACCGACGGCATGAAGAACGAGATCCTCATCCAGACCCGACAGCGTTATTGGTACGACCGCTGCCTGGAACTGGCCGGAGCCAAGTTGGTGATGTTTGGCTCCGATGACCGAACTACCGCCGAAGACCTGGAGAATGCCATTGGTCCCAACACCGCGGCCGTTCACTATTACGCCGTGGAGCAGGAATACGACCCCGACGCCCTGTCCCTGGAAGAAACGATCTCCATTGCCCATGCCCACGACGTCCTGGTCACGGTGGACGCCGCCGGGCAGATCTATCCGCTGGAGAACTTCGGCAAGTACGTGAGAATGGGCGCGGACTTCCAGTGCATCGCCGCGAAGTACATGGGTTCGCCGCAATCCACGGGTCTGGCGCTGGGTTCGCCGGAGATGATCCGCAAGATTGGGTTGCAGGCGTTCGCCAGCTACGAAGGCCGCCGGGTGCGCGGGGTTGGCCGCCCCCAGAAAGTTGACCGCCAGGAGATGGTTGGCGCGGTGGCCGCGGTCAGGCACTGGATGACGATGAACCACGAAGACCGGCTGGCCGACTCGGAGCGACGCAGCCGGACTATCCTCAACGCCGTCGCCGGCATTCATGGCCTCCGCGCCGAGTTGATTGACAACATCATTGGGCACCACGCCTACGGCATCAACCTGTGGGTTGATGCGGACGTCGCCGGGTCCAACATCTATGACCTGCGTGACCGCCTCATTGCTGGCGACCCTCCCATCTGGACCCGGGTGCGGGACGGCGAGGACTTCATCACCATCCATATGTTCGGGCTGAACCCCGGGGAAGACAGCGCAGTCGGGGAGCGCATCGCGGCACTGTTCGGCTAGTAACGCAGGCGTTCCAGCAATAATGGCATCCTACGCCGTGGCCGTGAATGTCAGTGGATATCTACCAACTACGCCGGTATCCAAAACCCTGGTTTCGCCCTATTCAACTCACCAAATATAAACTGTTACGGTAAATGCGGCCCGTTGACAATCTCCCATCCGCAGTGTATTTACATCACGGTCAGTCGCCAATATCCAAGTGGCCAGATTGCAACCCATCGCCCATCATGGAGATCAAACAATGAGACATTTTACCAGAGCACACCTATACGGCATAGCGGGGATGGCCGCGCTCCAGGGCAATCGCATATGGGCAATTTAATGCCCGTCATTCCTGCGCAAGCAGGAATTCAGTGACCGAATTGGTTAATTACGTTTCCAATTCGTTCATGCTGTGGTCTGATGGACTCCGGCTTTCGCCGGAGTGACGGGGTTGTAATTTCAAATGCGATTGCCCTGGGCCGCGCTCCTGCTGTTCGCATCCGCTGTCGCCTTCCTGATCAAGGGTGCCAGTGCCGAGGAGGACTTGGGGAGCAACCCCTGCGATCACCACCAGCACGATGACAGATCAATGAACTGCGACGTATGGCTCAATTACAGCACGCAATACTACTACTGGAACGGCGGAGCATCGACCTTCTCATCGCCCCGTACCAAAATCCGCACCAAGAGCTGGGGCGTAGAAATATGCAACACCCAACTTGGCAACTTCGACTGGATGGAGAACAACATTGTGGACAACACCACCTATGTCCGCGCTAGAGGTTCGGGCACTCTGATGATGGATTGTCTGCCGGAGGCGTCCCTCATCAGCGCGAGTTTCCATTACGCTAAAGAGGTGCATGACCACACTGGCTCCAAGAGTTACCGACATCCCTTCCGCGCCATCGAGGACTAAAGGAGGTGCCACATGAAAGTTAGACACGGAACCATATTATTCGGCGCACCTGTCCTGATTGCCATCGCCGGGGTGGGTATCTGGTTCGGCATGTCTCAGGCCGGACGGTGGTCGGCGGTGAGTGCTGCCGAGATCGCCGAATTCACCGAAAGCCGGATTGTAGGCCTCGGCCAGTCAATCACCAGCGGGCAAATCTTCCACTTCAAGTCCAAGGACTATCAGGCGGGCCGGCTCGGGCCCGAGGGCCCCGGCCAGTACCCGGACGACGTGGTGTTCGAGACTTGGCTCAGGGTAGACAACGACGGTCACATCACCGAGTCGGTAACCACCATGCGCAACACCGAGGGGGACCTGCTCCAGTACGCTGTGAGGGATGGCGACAGCATCACGCAGACCGACGTGAACACGGGAACCGTGTTCGAATTCGACCTTGCTCCCGACACTACTACCCTTGTTGAGTGGATGCAGACCATAGCGGCACGCCCCCAAGAATTGGCTCGGGACGAGGATGCCGAGTTTGTGGGCCGTGGCACGCTGGGGAACGCTACCAGCGTCATATTCGAATACGAGCACGAGGGCGGCGCCCTTAACGACGGCTCCGCCGCCCCTGCCGGCGTGATCCGACTAGAGTATGTGGAAGCCGACCCGCTACTTAACCGGCAGACCCATTACCTTGTGGATGCCGCCAGCAACCGCACGGCGATCCAATGGGCCCAGACCATCGAGTACCAGGTTCTGCCGAAGGACACCCAGATGCCCACCTTCCCATAGGTGTGCCCACTCTCTAGCGCAATGCGCAGCGTGTAGTACGCTGCGCATTAAATTTTTCACCACTTCTTGCCCTTCGACTTGGGCGGCGGTTGGTAGGTGATCACCAGAGGCTTGCGCCCGGCACGCTGCTTGTGCGCCTTCTCGGCCGTTTGCCTTGAATTCGGCCATCAACGCTATTGAGTCTACAGCACGGGCGTTGGGCCTCCGCATCGCACAAGGGGCCAGTGGTATCCTGAATATCGCCAACAACGCGATAGCGGGCGCGATTCGCACATCAGCAACACAGCATGGAACGGGTTACTGACCCCTAACATGGGTAGGCAAGGGCCGAATTAGGTATAAAACCTTCGAAATGTGCCGGAGTCGAGCACAGGCTCCTCTGGTCCTTGAGAGTGCGCCAAAGCTGAGTTTTCAGGTTTGAAAATCATAGACCTAGCACCATCTGAAATGAGGGTCATCAACGTGGCACAAAAATACCTACCTCTGTCAGGTTACTGACCCAGGGGCTTCGCTTTGATTGCCTACGGGCACCGGCACCATGCAGTCTGCAATCGCGCAGGACCAGGCGGACACCGCCCGGCTGGTACGCGAGAAAACGCTGGAGTTGATCCCAGAAGGCGACTACTCCGTCCGCGATTACATGGACCATGCCGGCGTCAGCGAACGTTGGCACTCCTTCCACATCAAGCTGAGCCGGAGGGGCGAGGAAATTCTGCTGGACGCCACGCACAGCGACGACCAGGCGGACGGGTCGATCAACTTCATCGCCAGCGACGGCGCGCTGAAAGCCTACTTCGGCCAATACTTCCACCAGTTCGACGCATCCTTGATGGCAAATCACGGCCTCCTGGCGGGGATAGACGAGGTGATGCAGCGGCCCGGCAGCATCATCAATCCCGAATGGCCGGCCGCGTTGGGATGCCGCGCCCACACCTTCACCAAGCTGAAGAGCGCGGTTCGGGCCGTGCTGGCGCAGGCCACGGACGGCAACGTCATGGCGGCGGCGGCGGTGTACGTGATCGCGTACTGGCGGATGAAGGAACGGGAGACGGGCAACTGGCTGCTTTGCACCGATGGCATTGCGGTGGGCCACGGGGCGCGCCCCTTTGGGGATGGGCTGGACGCCATTTACCAGCGGCACAACGAGAACTACCCCGGCGAGTTCATGGAGATGGCGTATCCTCTCAGGCTGGAGCGGTACGCCATCGCAACCGACTCGGGCGGGCCGGGCAAATTCCGTGGCGGCTGCGGCGTCATACGGGACGTCCGGCTGCTGGCCGACGAAGGGACCTTCGGCCTGCGGGTTGAGAACAACTAGTTCCCGGCGTGGGGAGTGGCCGGCGGCATGGGCGGCGGGCTGTCAAGGGTGGCGCTGAACCCCGGCGCTCCCAACGAGCGCGAAATCAGGGCCTTTTCGGACGACAACCACTGGTACAACGGTGACCTGGTGCACATCCACACCGCCGGCGGCGGCGGTTGGGGGGACCCGCTGGAGCGCGAGCCCGAACGGGTCCTGGACGACGTCAAGGACGGTTTCGTTTCTTTGTCCGGCGCGTTGGACAGCTACGGCGTGGTTATCGACCCGGTGAGCCTCACAGTGGATGCGCCGGGCACTGACGCCCGGCGCAGGGACTTACGGCTAGCCCGGGGCGGAACCAAACTGTTTCACCGCTTCGACTATTTCAATTCCGAAGCGGAAGAACTGGAATGGGTCAACCGCAATATTCCGCGCTGACCTACGGCGGTTTGGTTATTTCAATCCGGCTCACCGCCCGGCGTTCCCGGGGTGGGTCTTCCGAGTAGTCCCACGAACGGATTTTGTGGGGCGTTACCCTGATGTAGGCGGCCCCAGGGCGCGGCTCCGTGGGCAGATCCTCCTCCGACACGCCGCGTCGCTTCGCCGCCTCGCGGGCGTAGTGGAGGATTTCCTCGGGTTCAGAGTGCACGGTAGCGTTGCCCTGGACCATCAGGCCCTTGATGTCTGCCATGGTGCTGCCGGATTCCAACAGCAGGCTGACCTTGGGGTCGTGCTGGATGTTGCGGAGTTTCAGCGTGTGGTTCCGCACCCCCATCAGGATTTCGTCGCCCAGCCGGAAGTATCCCAGCGGGACGGTGTGGGGAAACCCGTCCGGCCCGATGGAGGTCAGCGTGATCCAGCCGGGCTGGCTGTCCAGGAAGTCGTGGGCTTCTTGCGTTGTGAGTTGGCGAGGCATGGCTATCGCTCCTAGAAAGCCCGCGGCGGCAGGATGCGTCGGTACACTCCCGGCGAGCCGTGGGCGTGCCCGTAGGTTCCGCCGATGTATTCGTGCATGGTGTCCTGGCCGCGCTGATGTTCCCAGGCCAGAGTTTCCGGCACCTTTTCGTGCTCGAACTCGTACATCGTGAGGTATTTGGGCGCGCCCTCAACGACGTGGTAACGGCGCACGTGCAAGCATCCCGGTATCTTCAGGTTGCCGGGGGTACGCACGTTGTCATAGTAATAGTTGTACTTGGCCTCGATATCCGGTGGGACGTCCATGCGGCCAATTTGCAGGGCGGGGGCCATGCCCCGACCGAGGGTGTGCGAGTCGCTTTCGGACGGATAGATCTGGGTACAGACCAAGCGCTGCGTGCCGCGTCCCACCACGTTGGGGGACATCCGGCGCGTCCAGTCGGTGGGGTTCTCGACTCATGTGCTGGTACTCGGGCGTCTGCAACGCGTCCGCCGACTCCAGCTCGTACACGGCCAGGTAACGAGGGCCGCCGCGCAGGGCCTCGTAGCGGGCAGCGTCGAGGAATCCGGGCGCGCTCATTCGCTCCGGCACGTGTTCCTCGTTGTACCAGGCGTTGAATTCGGCGTCGTTTTCCACGTCCACGTCGGCGTAAACCACCAACAGGGCGGTACCTTTTCTCTTGACCATATTGCCACCTCCGGGTGCGGCGTCATTAAATCACAAATTGATGCCTGTTCGACAACCATGAACCAAGGGTCGATTAAGCCCGTCATCGACCAATAACGCTTGGTTGCCGTCACTTGGACACCAAACGCAGCCAAAACCTGCCTTTTCCCACTGAAGTCCAGTTCGTCCAACTCCTGGCACAGCCGCGCGCAGTAAGCCCGGACCCGGCCTTCAATCTCAGAAGCCTCTTCAGCCAGCTGCCCCTGCCCACTCAGCTCCTTCAACTTCAATTCAAGCTCCGCACGAAGCAACATCGGCTTTGCCATCTGGCTTTCCAAAACCTCCAACCTAAACAAATCCCTGCGGTAAAGGTCCGCAATCCACCTCTCTTTCCCATCCGACCTCCTCAATTCAGCTTCCACCTTCCTCTTTTGTTCTCCCACATCACCACCTCCCGTCTCAATGTTGGACAGCAAATCCCTGATTATCTCATCGGGGCACCGCAGCGCCGCAACCATGCAACTCCAAACCGCCGTGTTCAACCGCTCCACATTGATCGCCTGCTCATTGCACAATTTCGGCCTGCGCTCCCTCCCGAAGGCATCGTTGCACCGGCACTAACGGGTCGGACCTTTTCCGCCAATCCCGCAAACGCTCGCGCCACAAATACCGCAACGGACGTAGCCCGTCAACAGGTACTGTGGAACCGACAGATCAGGACATCCTCGCGTCGACGCTTCACGCAACTTCTGCTGAACAGCCTCGAACAAGTCGCGGGACGCTGTCGGCGGCGTGAAATCTTCCAATGGTATCCACAAAGACGGGTCCAATGTGATGATTTACCTTGGTCCATCGGGAAACCTCACGCTCTTGGTCTTCCCGAAAAAGACTCGCCTATGTAGCCCCGATTACTTAGCATCCTTCCCATGATGTTGCCAGTCCACTTCTTGCCAGTCTTGGTTTGGACACCTTCATCATTCATCAAACGGCAGATAGAGTAACTGTTCATGCTCAAACGCAGCAGAAAACACTGCCGCACGACGGCCGTTTCCGCCTCGTTCACCACCCTCTTTTCGGACCGAGTCGTAGTCTTATCCATAAAGCGCTACCGCTCGCCTCACGGGCATACGTCCCCCTTCAAGGCAGCCGCGGTCTTTCCCCGCAACGACCGTTCCCTGAACATCGCTCTTTCTCTCTGAGCAGCATACCCAAGGAAATACTGAATCATCCGCCCCTCGGGAGTAGGATTGTTCAAGTAGGCACACCCGTTACGAAATCCGTAAGCGCTGATGTGCGCAATTGGATGCACTCAGGATTCGCCATCAGGGGGGACAAGCCGCCGCTTCCGCCGGACCCCGGGCATTGCGTGCTCGGCGACGTCCCATCATCCCCGGCGGAGTCCGGCAAGTCGTTCACCTCGGTTGCGGTGATCATCATCGGGGCCGTGCCGCGGTTGTCCTCGTCGTCGCCGGCATTGATTGAACGTGTGCGAGACCAGCCTATCGCCGGCGCTGGTGGCAGAAATGGCCCCCACTCCAGAAGGCCCAGCGACAGCCCGGTATGCGTTGCGACGTCAGCGGCAAAGCATGAGACCAGCGGGCACGGTTGCACACAACCAGGCCCGCTCGCATAGGAGATGGCGCCGTGACTCCTCTAACCGTCAGGGGCCTCGTACGCCTGAACCAAGCTGACGGACAATTGATCCCCTGCCGTCCAGGTGATGGGAAGAGACCACTCAATCGCGCGGTCACTCCTCAACGTGCCGCTGGCGAAAGGCAGGCGGTACTCGCCCACGTTGAGGACCACCCTTGACGCGTCTTCCGGAATGGCACCGTCGAACTCGACGCGCAAACGGTCCGTAGAAGCCGAGTCATAAAGCTGGCTGACGGTGTACGTGGATCCCCGCCAGGTGAAGCTGGAGCTTCCCAGGGAGCCCTCGGGAGCGCCAGTCTCCGGAACAGAGTAGCCCCGCAGATCCCCGTAGGAACCAACCGTCATGGTGGTCTCCCACAACGTCTCCTGCATCGCCTCTTCATCCTCGATGTCCAGGTGGATGTACCAGGGCTCAGCCCCGATGATGGTCTCGGAAAAACCGGTACCTCGCAGGATCTGGATGCTCACCCACTCGGTCGCTTCATCTACCCCGTCCGACGTCGCCCACACGGGGAACGTCTTCTCGGAATCGCCGATCTCGAAATGCACAATCACCGGCACTCCATCAATGTCGCCCTTGTCCACGTAGTAGTTGTAGCCAACCGCGATGCCAACTATGATGGGCTCGGTCACCGGCCGGTCCAGAACAACTTTTGCCGCAACGACCTCCCCACCTTCAATAACCGAATATCCGCCCCGCTCAAAGCGAGCCGTGTAGGTGTTGCTGATGTACACGTTGACGGTGATGGTATCCGTCTGGTTGAGACTGTCCCTGACCTCGAGTGCCAGTGCATACGGACCGTTTCCTAACGTGCTCCGCGTGGTGATCTCGCCAGTGGCGGCATCAATGGCAAAGCGGTTCTCGCTGTTCCCACCACTGATGCGGTACCTCAGGACGTCTCCCTCGGTGATGTCATCGCCCCGGGCCGTCTGGATGGTGGTCCCCACCGGGGTGTCGGGAGCAAGCCGGACATCATAGTTTGGGAAGGCAAAGTAGGGCTCCTCACAGTCGCCCATGGTCTGCGGCACAGGTGCAGATGGCGGCCCCCAGGCAAACCGGTATTGCTCACCATCCCCGTAGGCGCTGACCCGGAAATCGTAGGCAGCCTCGCATGCCAAGCCTAACGCCTCGTATGAGAAGCCAGTGATGTTATCGCTGGCTATCGTCCAATTGCCAGACGCACCTTGTCGGTATTCAAGCCGCCACTTGGCGATCCCTGCAGGATACACCCAGACCACTTCGATGTCGTTGCGGGAAGCAGTGAGCGGCAGGACGCCGGCAGGTTGCGGCGCCAACGAAGGACAGGTGTCGGTGGTCGCCGTCGCCGGCGTTGAGGAACTCCCCCAAGTTGGTCGGTAAATCGACCTGTTGCCGTACGCCTGCACCTGAAACTGGTAGTTGGTTTCACAATCCAATCCCGTCACTTGGTGAGACGTTCCTGTCTCTTGACTGGTGGCGGTGATCCAACTCCCGGAAGCGCCAACCCGGTACTGGACGCGGTACTTGGACGCGCCGGAAACCGCGCCCCATCCAACCTTAACACTGTACTTCTCGACTCCTGATGTCTGCACGTTGGTCGGCGCCGGGTAACTGTTCAGACTTGTGGGGCTCCGCGGGCTTTTTGACCCCCGATGCAGCAGTGGCCAAGTACGGAATCGCACCGGTGGGCCGACCAGATCCCCTCAAACGTGAACAGTTACGGCGCCGGAGCCAAGGGCAGACACGACGACGTTCGCGCCGACGCACTGCGGGTCGTGCCCCAGTCGCCCAGATAGTCGATGGCATCCCCGTAGGCCGAAACCCGAAAATCGTAGGTGGTTCCACAACTAAGACCCCACACGCGGTAACTGGCGCCGGTGGCGCTGCTCGTCGCCGTCCTCCAGAAACTCGAACTGCTCCGCTTGTACTCCACCCGGTACTGGTCAGTACCAGACACGGATGACCAACTCACGTTGACGCTGGAACGCCCTCCAGAGCTGGCGCTCACGCTGGCAGGAGCAGGCGGCAGGCTCAGGGTGGATACGGTTCGCACCGACACTTCATGGTGAACGGGGTGCAGTGATTGGCTGGACCCAGTCTCGTGCAGGGAGACTGATATGTTGCTGATGGGAGATGTTGACCTTGTCGTGCTGTCGCGGGTTTCGCTGTTTGTGCCAGCGTTGCTGCACGCGAACACGCGGAGGCTCAGTTGATGCGTCGACGAACCTGCCGTGAAACTCTCCGAGGTCTCCTTGCCACACGAGGAGTCAAATCCAATCTGGCTACTGTTCGACAACCCCTCTACGGTGTAACTCTGACCGTTGGTGAGATTGTCAAACACCAGCGACAGGGATTCCGATTCGCCCGTTGCCACGGTCGTTGTCCCACCGAAAAGTACGAACCACGGGCTGGTCGATGGAGAGAGGCGCGTCAATTTGAGCGTGTATCGATCCACGCTGGAACTGAACGTGGTGTTGGGGCGATAGGTCGTCACCTCGATGGTGTAGATACCTGGGGACAGGTCCCTCAAAACGGCCCTGGTGCTCCTGTTGAGATACCGTGTGCCTTTCTCGGCACCAGCGTGGTGCGGGCCATCCGTCAAGCGTATCCACGTATCCACAACAGGGCTGTCCAGCTCGACTTGTACTCTGGAATTAGAGTTGATCTTGAAAGCGTAGTAGTCGGACTTTCGTGATACGTACCTGGCAGAGTCGCAGTCCGATTCTTCCCACTCGCCGTACTCTGTGATCGAACTCACCAGCACTCCGGCCGTCTGGGACGGGCACGGCAGGCGCATGAATCCTTCGCCCCACCCATCGGCATTGCGCAGGGCAATCGCGTCAAAATTTGGTGACACGCGGAACCCATCTAATACGAGATCAGACGGCTCCCCGTCGCTTGAAAATGGACTGCTTCAACGTCAACAGACGCGGATTTCAGCCTGTCTGCGGGTTCCATGTAACAACCAACACACTGGCATAGGGCGACATTATCAGCATTTAGAATTCAATGTCTCACTTCTTATTGTATATGTTGAAGACGCGATTGCCCTGCGGCATTGCGCGTAACTGTTCAGACTGGCTAAATCAGGGGTAGACTAAAAGCATGGACCGGGATGTGAATATAGGCAGGGCCTCCCGTGAGGAGTTGGTCCAGTTGGTTAGTCAACTTCTCGACCATGTTGAGGTTCTGGAAACACGAATCTCTGAGTTGGAAGGCCAGCAGAAGGCTCCAACGGAGGGAGGTAAGGAGCGGAAGCCGCCCTCCTGGGTCAAGGCCAACCGGCCGGACCGCCCTCAGCAGGAACGCCAGAAGCGCGCCCACGGCTTTGCCCGGCGGCGGGAGGAGCCCACCCACTGGGAGGAGCACGCCACGGCCAGTTGTCCGGACTGCGGAACACTGCTGTTGGGCGGGAGAGTACGCGGAAGCCGCCAGGTGATATCCATACCCCGGGTGCGAGCACGTGGTGTTGGAACGCACTTGCCGGAAGTGCGGGCAGCGGTGGTCCCCCGCACCGGATTGGGGCGCCCTGGTGGTGGGGCGGCAACGGGTGGGAATCTCAGTTCAGCAGGAAGTATGCGTGCTCCGGAAGGAGTGCCGGCTGCCCTATGGAGTGATGTAACGCTACCTGAAGTGGCGCCGCGGACTGTGCCGCAGCGTGGGGGAACCGGTGGCCTTGGCGCGTGGAGCGGCCGGGCGCGGCCCGGGGGAGCGGCCACCGGCTGCAAGAAGAGCTTCGAGCCAGTCCGGTGGTGTACGGGGACGAGACGGGCTGGCGGGAAGATGGCCACAACGGGTATCTCTGGAGCTTCAGGGCTCCGGAAGTGCGTTACTTCCTCCGCCGGGCCAGCCGGGCCAGCCGGGGCCGGCAGGTGGTTGCGGAGGTGTTGGGAGCTGAGTTTGACGGCGTGCTGGTCAGCGACTGCTACGGCGCTTACAACGTGCAGCAAGGGCTGCATCAGAGCTGCTGGACCCATCTGCTGCGGGATATCCACCGGCTGAAGGAACCATACCCCCAACACCAGGGAGTGGCCGGATGGGCCCAACGGGTGCGGGAGGTATATGACCAGGCCCAAGCCTATCCCGGTCCCGACCCGGAACTGCCGGCAACGGTGCAGCGGGCCCAGCGGGTAAAGCTGCAACAGCAGTGCCAGCAGCGGCTATGGTCCATCTGTCAGCCTTGCCTGGGCAGCGATGCGCCCATGAGCGTGCGGTGCCAGCGGGTGGAACGCTTCCTCCCGGAGTTGTTCACCTTCGTCGCCGAACCCCGGGCTAAGGCGGACAACAACGCGGCGGAGCGCAGCCTGCGCCCTACGGTGGTAAGCCGGAAGATCAGCGGCGGGACCCGTTCACCGGAGGGGAGCAACACCAAGAGCGTTCTGGCTGCCCTGTTCGGCACCTGGCGCTTGCGCGGCCGCAACCCCTACCAAGCCCTGAACTCCATCCTCTCCCAACCCCTACTCGCCCCAGTCTGAACTGTTACCAGGCGCCAAAAGCACAGCCAAACCCATGCTTGCATCAACAGACCGTGCTGCCCCGAATTCGGTGGGATTGGTGCGAATGAGAGCACCATCGGAAGTTCCGCGGCGAGGACTGTTCTCAGTGCTGTCGAGTGGGGTTGACGTTGTGTTGCCGGTGGGGGTGATCCGGCGGGGCTAGTGCAGAACATAGCGATTGCCCACCACCCACGGGCACATCATGAACCTCGAAGCAGGAGCCCTCGGGCTCTCCATGGGTAACCTGTTTGAGGCCCCAACTCCGCAGCGTCATTTTCCGGACGACTTTAGTGGGTTTCGTCCGGCGCTCGCGTCAAAGACCAATGTTGCGGTGGGTGTCATTCCAAAGCCGATTGGGTACCGGGTGCGGCCAGCGTAGCGGCCAGGAACGCGGAAATGCCCGGGTTCGCGATCACGGAATCCGTTGGGGCTATTTTTGAACGCGCTATTTTGAGCGATGCAACAATGTGGTTCCTACACCCGCGAACGGGTCCAGAACCAGTTGTTCGCTACCATTCGTATATTGACGCAGCGCGTCTTCGGCAAATCGTTGCGAGTAGCCGGCGACCCAGGGTACCCACCGATGGACCGGTACCCGTTTATTCTGTGCGAAAGCCGGGTCTTGGAATGATCTTTTCGATTCTTGAACCATTGCGACCGGCCTTAACATTGCCGTGTTTTCCGGATGAAGAGGGCCGTTGAGTTTCCAACAGGAGCGCCGGGGCTAGGTATTGCACCGATATCATAGTCGGCAGTTGGATGGTTCGCAACACACGTATTGCGCTTGACTATATGCTGGTAAGCAGGGCCCTCTCGATTGTTACGGTAGGCTATAATGACGTTATCAACCTCCGACCCCCCGCTTACCTCAGGTGTGCTGCCATGGCAAATGAAAATTGGGATCGCAAGGTATTCAATCTCCCCGAGAACCACGGCTGGGAGGCCAAGCCCGGCAACAAGGTTTTCATCGCCGACCGGGGCGCGCTGCGCTTTGAAATCCCCCAGGATTGGCTGGTAGAACCCAATCGGAAATCAGTCAAGTTCCGCGACGCCAAATCGCCCGACGACACCATGGAATTGGAGGTGTCGGTTATCTACGCGGGGGTGCGCGGCGCGCGCGTGGATTGGAGCGGACTGCCCCTTTCCGAAGTAATCAAGAGCGTCACCAGCGAGGACGCCCCTGGCGGCACGGGCAAGGCCGGCCGCAAGCGGAAGAATAGGGACGACACCAGGGTCGGCCCGCCCCTGGCCATCAAGATGGGCAACCTGGAAATGGCTTGGGTGGAGAGCGAGTTCATCGACCCGGGAGAGAAGCGCCCGGCCTTTTCGCGCACCGCCATCACCCGCGACCCCGAGGCTTCCATCCACGCCCTGCTCACCTTCAGCTTCTGGCCCGAAGACGCCGAGCGCGCCAAGGCAATATGGAACGACGTCCTGGGAACCCTCAAGATGGGTGAGTACTACGAAAGTCCCTTCCGCGGCCCCGGCGCCGGCGGCGCGGAGCGGCGGCGACCGTGACCCTTGAAGACAGGTGAGTGCCGATGAGCAGCAATTGGGAAAGACAGGAATTCCGGCTGCCCGAAAACCACGGTTGGGAGGCAAAACCCGGCAACCGCATCTTTGTTGCTAACCAGGGCGCGCTGCGCTTTGAGATACCCAACACCTGGATCCTGGAAATGCCAAAAGGCTCCAGATCTTTCCAGTTTATCGATAACAAGGCGCCCAACGACAACATCCGCCTGGATGCCCGCGTGATGTACCTGGCTGCCACGCATCCCGATGTGGACTGGGCCAACCTGACCCCGTGGAACCAGCCACCCATCACCGACTGGCTCAAGAAGAACCTCGCCAACGACGAGCGAAACCCGACTAATGTGAGCGCCCCGCTGACCATCAACGTCGGCGATATAACCATCGCCTGGGCCGAGATGGATTTCATCGACCCACCGACGAAGCGGCCGGCGCACACGCGGCTCTGCTATGCCCTCAAGTCCTCGGTAGCTCTGATGGCCCTCATCGCCATGGACTACTGGGACGACGACGCGGACCGCGCCCGCCCGGTGTGGAACGAGGTCCTCGGCACCCTCAGAATGGGCGAGTACGTCGAAAGCCCCTTCCACGGCCCCGACCGCTAGCCGTCCGCTTACCCCTATCGAATTTCTCATTGCGAGGAGCGCAGCGACGCGGCGATCCCGCTACCGTAGCCACGACCCTTAGTGCAACCAGATTGCCACGAGTGCCTGAAGGCATACTCGCAATGATGGCAGTACAGACCGACTGATTGGAAAGCAATATGACCACATCATCCGTACCCGCCGGCTCCGCCGCCATCAACTCCGCCCGGCTCAACGACCATCTGACCGCCTTGGGGGAGATCGGCCGGGACGAGTTCGGGATGCAGCGCGTCGCCTTTTCACGCCATGACGTCGCTGGACGCAACTACGTCAGCGAGCTGATGCAGGCCGCCGGAATGGCGGTCCGCATTGATCCCGCCGGCAACATCATCGGACGCGCCGAAGGAACCGACCCCTCGCTGCCCGCCATCGTCCTGGGATCCCACACCGACACAGTGCCCAGCGGCGGCCAGTACGACGGCGCGCTGGGCGTCATCGCCGCCATCGAGGTTGTGGAGACCCTGCGGGACGGCGGGCAGCCGCCCCGTCGTCCGGTGGAGGTGATGGTGTTCACCAACGAGGAGGGCACCAGCTTCCACCGCTGGCTGCTGGGCAGCCGCGCCGTGGCCGGCCTGTGGGAACCGGAGGACTTTGGCGCGGTCGCCGACGACGGGGTGACCCTCACCGACCGGCTGCCCGACATCGGCGGCAACATCTCCCGCATCCAGGCGGCCCGCCGACGGCCCCAGGAGCTGGCCTGCTACCTGGAGCTGCACATTGAGCAGGGACCGACCCTGCACCGGGGCGGCTTCCCCATCGGCGTAGTCACCGGCATCACCGGGCGCTCGGTGTACCACGTTGACATCGTGGGCGAGGCGAACCACGCCGGCACCACACCCATGGCATTGCGCCGGGACGCCATGTCGGCGGCGGCGCAGATCGCCCTGGCCGTGCGCCGCATCGCCGGCGAGATGGAGGTTTGCCGGGTGGGCACGGTAGGATCCATGGACGTTCACCCCAACGCCGGCAATGTGATACCCGGCCGGGTGCAGATGGGCGTCGAGTTCCGCGACGAACGGATGGAATCGCTGAGCGCCGCCGAGGTGGAGCTCCGCCGCACCGCCGAGGAGGTGGCCCACGCGGAGAATGTAGCCATCGCGGTAACGGCCCAGCGCAATACGCCGTCGGTGCCCGTATCCACAAATATGCAGCAACTCATTGCCGACGCCGCCAGCATGGCCGGATTGGAACACGTGAACCTGCCCAGCGGAGCCGGTCACGACGCCCAGGCCATCGCTACGATAACGCCGGCGGCAATGGTCTTCGTCCCCAGCGTGGGCGGCATCAGCCACGCACCGGCGGAATACAGCACGCCCGAGGATTGCGCCAACGGAGCTCAGGTGCTGCTCAATGCCCTGCTGCTGGCGGACGGACGGTGATTGTCAGAAGCAGTATATTCAAGACCAGTGGATTGGCAGGATTGCCGGACCCTGACGCGAGGAACGCCAAGAGGGGCCTTCAGGTAGGAACGGAATTTTCCCCAGCGGACTGGTTTGGGATGATGCGCTGCGGGTGCTGGTACCGGTGGCGATTTACGCCATATTCATTTTCAAGTTCTACCGGTTCATTGCCGGCCGGGATATCTTTCTCTTCGACCTGTCCAAGAATGACGCCTCCAGAGCGCCGGTGCTGCGGGACTTTTTCTCCCTGGTCGGATACTTCATCAAGTTCATCGTCCTGTTTCCGGCTTTCGCCTTCTTCTGGTTCGCCATTCTGACCGTGATGCTAGCCTTCCTGTCGGAAGACCGCGCGCTGTCCCAAATATTGATCATTGCCCTGGCGACGGTCAGCGCCATACGGGTGTGCGCGTATTACGACGAAGACCTGTCCCGAGACCTGGCGAAGATACTGCCCTTCGCGGTGCTGTCCTTCTTGCTGGTCAACGCGTCGCCCCTGGATGTGGGCGCTTCGCTGGCGATTTTGAGGCAGGTCAACAGCCAGTGGGCAACCATCTTTTACTATTGGGTGTTCCTGGTTGCGCTGGAATTAGGCCTGCGGCTCTTCTTCGGGATATTCAAGGGCATCTTTCCGGGCAGGAAACGGGAAGAACCGACCCCAGCCGTAGGCAACACGCCGGCGCCAACATCGGACGACTGACAACCGGCCCGATCAGCCTGCTCACGGTGATGTTGCCGAACCAGGGGTGGCATTCGCCTTCAGAAAAGCAGCACCGGACAGATCAGCCGGTTCCTGGAGCTGGCCGGCGGATTTTGCCAGAGGCCGAAGTACTGGACCGGCTGCTGGCGCTGAACCTGGAGCGGGCGGGGTAGCCCACAACGGTCGAGCCGTGATACAGTAAAATTGTCCGATAATTTACCCAGTGCGACGTTTGGGTCAGGAGACGGTATGCCAGGCTTTTCACTGGTTAACGCTAGCGGGCTTTCAAAACCCGTGGATACATTGGCGACCAAAATCTCCAACGCCATCGGCCGTCATTTTGACCCGCGCCAAGAAATCCGCATGGCAGAAGCGGAAGCTCGAGCCGACCGTATCCGCCGGGTGGGCACCGCGGAAACCGACATCGAAATCGCCGAACTCCAGGAACGGGCTGCCTACCGCTTCGCCAACGAGGAGATGACCAAGCAGATTAACATGGAGAGCATAACCGAAAAGGCGCTGCCGGGTCTTAAGGACAACGCCAACCCGGAAGCAATGGACAACGACTGGATTATTAACTTCTTTGACAAGTGCCGGATGGTATCGGACGACGATATGCAGCAGATTTGGGCCGGCATCTTGGCGGGAGAGGCGAATAACTCCGGTTCGTTCTCTCGTAGAACGGTCAATTTAGTAGCGGATTTGGACAAGCGCAACGCTCAATTGTTCAGGAACCTCTGCGGATTTGCATGGATGATTGGATTCACGGAAGTGCTTGTATTTGATACTAATGCGGATATTTATAGACGTAATGGTATTACATTCGATTCACTAGCACAGTTAGAAACTTTTGGCCTAATCCGTTATGATTCAGCACCTTTTGGTCGTATCAATCTGGGAAAACATTTCACTGTATTTTATTATGGAAATCCTATAGATCTGAAATTTCCAGATGGTGTCGAAAGATTATCCATTGGGACAACCTTGCTTACACAGTCTGGGCGGGAATTGGCTCCCATCTGCGGCTCAACCCCAGTTGAAGGGTTCTTCGACTACGTTTATGACCGATGGGCCGGCGAAGGTCTGGTTCCTTGGCATGATCCGACTCCAGCGAAAGCCGAGCCGGTCGTCAATGACACCAAGGCTAAAATTAAGGGTATGTTGGAGTACCGGGAACTGGCCTCACAAATGCGGCGGCAAATTGCATCGTTGACGGAGCAATACCCGGATCAATGGGTGGCTATTGTCCCCGGTGGAGAATTATTCGTAGCCGGCGCCATGGAGGAACTCCTGGCGGTTCTGGATGAAAAGGGCCTGCAGGACGGGAACGTGGTCATTGAGTTTCTGGACGCCAATCCAACGCCGCTAATACTGTGATCCTCGGAGAATTTGGACCCACCGGGCAGCCTTTTATTGAAG
The DNA here is from genome assembly GCA_965197635.1 of Dehalococcoidia bacterium. Classification (GTDB taxonomy): domain Bacteria; phylum Chloroflexota; class Dehalococcoidia; order Lucifugimonadales; family UBA3495; genus Bin87. The sequence goes on along the minus strand of OZ240218.1, from coordinate 832,617 downwards.
GCTACCTAACGTTGCCCCGACTTGGTATAAGCAGAAATATAACTTTCTTGGTTGACACCGGAGCGTATGCTACTTGTATTCACCCCCGGGACGGTACGCTCGCCGCAATTCCCTTCGACCAACTGGAAAACCCCGTTACGTCCGATGGTGTGGGCGGTGCGGCGACATATTTCAAGGAGCCGGCCGTTCTGGAATTCGTGGACGGCGAAGCAAGAGAAATTCGCAGTAACGAGTTTGACGTGCTCATCGCCAAGCCGGCCCCAGACCCAAGGCACAGCATAAACCGTCTCCCTTCCCTGCTGGGCCGGGATATCATCGACCGCTGGCGCATGGTGTACGACCGCACCGATGGCATACTGGAATTCACGGTTCCAGGATGCTGACTTCACGCTGGGCATCGAATGACTGCAGCCGGCCTTCGGAAGTTCATCCCTGCTATAATCCCCTCACTATGGAACTTTCTGCCGATTACCATTTCGCCAAGCCCCCTCGGGCCGTTTGGGACGCGCTGATGAATCCCGACGTGCTGGCCGGCTGCATCCCCGGCTGCCGCAGCATCGAACCCGACGGCCCCGACCGCTACCGTGCTTCCGCCACCGTGCGCGTCGGCCCCATCAGCGGCAATTTCACCGCCACGGTGGCCCTGTCCGACCTGGACCCTCCCCATTCCTACAAGATGGCGATTGAAGGCTCCGGCAACCTCGGCTTCGCTAACGGCGTGTCCAGTTTGACGCTGACCCCCACCGACGACGGCGGGACCAACGTTCACGTGGACACCGACAGCCAGGTGGGCGGCTCCGTGGCCCGGGTTGGTCAGCGGATGATGGGATCGGTGGCCAAGGGAATGATGGACCGTTTCTTCGGCTGCCTGGCCGAATCTGTCTGAACCGAATCCGGCTGTCATTGCGAGGAGCGCAGCCGCTCATCCTGAGCCTGTCTAAGGACGTGGCAACCGCGCCAGGGTAGCGACGGCTCGCTGCTGCAACGATATTGCCACGCTTCGCTCGAATGACATCCCATATGGAGCGATTGATATGCCCTTCACCGACGATCTCCGCGCCAAGTACCACGACCCGTGGGAAGCCATGGTCACGCACCCCTTCGTTCTGGAAATGGGCGACGGCAGCTTGGACATTGCCAAGTTCCGCAACTACTTCCGGCAGGACTACGTGTTCTGCAAGGACCTGGTGAAGCTGACGTCCCTCGCCATCGCCAAGGCCGCGCCGGACTACGACGCCGGGAAGATACTCGCCGGATTTCTCTCCAACTTCCTGTCTGCCGAGAACGACCTGTTCCTGAACGGCTTTCACGACCTGGGCGTAACGGCGGAGCAATACCAGGAAACCGAGGCCAATCCGGCCACCCAGGCTTTTGGCGACTTCATGGTGCGCACCGCCCTGGAGGGCGACTTCGACGATCTCATCGCGTTGTTCTATGTCACCGAGGGCACCTATCTGGACTGGGCGGCCCGCCTGATCAACGGCGGCGCCCAGCCCAACAACGCCGTCTATCAGGGTTGGATCGACATCCACAGTCCTGACGTGCTGGGCGACGTTGTGGACTGGTTCACCCAGCGACTCAACGACGCCGGCGAGCGCGCCAACGCTACTAAGGCGGCTAACCTGGAGCGCATCTTCCGCACCACCCTGCGCTACGAGTACCAGTTCTGGGAAGCCTGCTACCACGGCCACGACTGGCAGGACCAAAACTGACGGAGGAAATATCAACGTTACGGCCCGCAATCCTGAACCCGACCTGTGGACCCAGGCCGATGTCGCACCGTTTTGCAATCAAGGGCCGCGGCACTTCCGCCAGACCCTCGGCCCGATCTCCGGCGTCCCGCAAATGCACATCCCACCTTGGCTTTGGTTTAGTACTACAGCCGCAGATTAAGAGCGGGTAGAATTAGGGGCAGTCAAGCAGTGTGAGGTGAGACGGTGGCGGTTGAGATGGCTGATGCGGCGGAAGTGGTCCGGTGGGCTGAGGGCATCGAGAGGGTGCCTGAGTGCATCGCGGGCCGGTTCCGGCGTGCGCAGCCAAGGCGACGGGCCGCTGGAGTAGCGGCGGGGGCTGCTCAGTTCCGTAGAGCGCCAGAATGGCGGGCAGTTGGCGGAGCCGGCGGGGGATGCCACTCCGGACGGGGTGCAGCGCCGGCTATCCACCGACCGGTGGGACGCGGACCAGGTTCGAGCTGACCGCAGGGACTAGGTGGTCGAGCATCTGGGCGCCGCCGACGGGGTGCTGGTGGTGGACGAGACCGGCTTCCTCAAGAAGGGGAGCCAGAAGGGGAGCCAGTCGGTGGGGGTGCCGCGGCAGTACCGCGGCACCGCGGGGGGCGGATCGAAAATTCCCCAGTGGGAGTATTCCTGGCCGACGCTGGCGCCCGGGGCCGGACCCGGCTGGACCGGGAGTTGTAGCTGCCTCAGGTATGGGTGGCGGACCGGGAGCGACGCCGTGCCGCCGGGGTGCCGGAGCATGTCGAATTCCGCACCCAGCCGCAGTTGGCCCAGTGGATGCTGGAGCGGGCGGTGGGATCGGGAATTCCCCGCGGCTGGGTTACTGGAGACGCGGTCTACGGCAGCGACCGCAACCGGCGGCGGTGGCTGGAGGAGGAGGGCATCCCCCAGGTGCTGGCCCTCAAGAGCAACGAGCAGCTGTGGGCCGGGACCGAAAAGGGGCCCCGCCAAGTGCGGGCCGATCGTTTGGCGTCGTGGGTTGACGAAGCGGGCGGGCGGGCAGCGGCTGCGCGCGGGGGACGGCGCCAAGGGTCCCGGATTTTATGACTGGACCACCGTGGCGATAGGGCCCCGGCGGGAGCCGGGCCAAGCGTACTGGCTGCTGGCCCGGCGCAGCATTGCCCAGCCCGCTGAGCTGGCCTACTACGTTGGCGGCGGCCCGTCCGGTACCGCAATGGCGGAGTTGGCGCCGGTGGCGGGCCGCCGCGGGGCCATCGAGGAATGCTGCGAGGCGGCCCAGGGACCGGTGGGACTGGACCAGTACGAGGTACGCAGCTGGGATGGCTGGTAGCGCCACATCACCCGGGCGATGTTGGCTCACGCTTACCCGGCGGTGCTCAGGTATCAAGCCACCACACCGGGATGCCGGCCGGAAAGGGTGGCGGTCCCGGCCGGGACCGGAGCCTGATCCCATTGACAGTCCCCGAGGTGCGTCGGCGGCTTACCCGCCTGATCTGGACTCCAAACCGGTCTGCTGATTTCGTTCTGTCCTGGTCCCAGTGGAGACGGCGACATCAAGCCGGAGCGCAACAAAGCCACTACCAACGTCGATTATCCCAACTGGTAACAGTAGTGCGGCTGTAGTATTAGAGGTTGTGTGACAATGGACTAAAACTGCACTGGTTATTCTTGGGGCAAGTAGAGCAAGATGGTGTAACAGTTCAGACTGGGGCGAGTAGGGGTTGGGAGCGGATGGAGTTTAGTGCTTGGTAGGGGTTGCGGCCGCGCAAGCGCCAGGTGCCGAACAGGGCAGCCAGAACGCTCTTGGTGTTGCTCCCCTCCGGTGAACGGGTCCCGCCGCTGATCTTCCGGCTTACCACCGTAGGGCGCAGGCTGCGCTCCGCCGCGTTGTTGTCCGCCTTAGCCCGGGGTTCGGCGACGAAGGTGAAGAACTCCGGGAGGAAGCGTTCCACCCGCTGGCACCGCACGCTCCTGGGCGCATCGCTGCCCAGGCAAGGCTGGCAGATGGACCATAGCCGCTGCTGGCACTGCTGTTGCAGCTTTACCCGCTGGGCCCGCTGCACCGTTGCCGGCAGTTCCGGGTCGGGACCGGGATAGGCTTGGGCCTGGTCATACATCTCCCGCACCCGTTGGGCCCATTCGGCCCGACCCTGGTGTTGAGAGTATGGTTCCTTCAGCCGGTGGATATCCCGCAGCAGATGGGTCCAGCAGCTCTGATGCAGCCCTTGATGCACGTTGTAAGCGCCGTAGCAGTCGCTGACCAGCACGCCGTCAAACTCAGCTCCCAACACCTCCGCAACCACCTGCCGGCCCCGGCTGGCCCGGCTGGCCCGGCGGAGGAAGCAGCGCGCCTCCGGAGCGCTGAAGCTCCAGAGATACCCGTTGTGGCCATCTTCCCGCCAGCCGGTCTCGTCCCCATACACCACCGGACTGGCTCGAAGCTCCTGCTGTAGCTGGTGGTACTCCTCCTGGCCTCGCCGGGCCGCTCCACGCACCAAGGCCACCAGTTCCCCCACGCTAAGCCCAGTCTGTAGCGCCACTTCAGGTAGCGTTGCATCACCCCATAGGGCAGCCGGCACTCCTCCCGGAACACGCATACTTCCTGCTGAACTGAGATGCCCACCCGTTGCCGCCCCACCACCAGGGCGCCCCAATCCAGTTCGGGGGACCACCGCTGCCCGCACTTCCGGCAAGTGCGCTCCAGCACCACATGCTCAGCCACCCGCGCTCGCACCCGAGGTATGGATATCACCTGGCGGCTTCCGCGTACTCTCCCGCCCAACAGCAGTGTTCCGTAGTCCGGACAACTGGCCGTGGCGTGCTCCTCCCAGAGTAGAGTACCGGGAGGTGGTGTAAAAGAATCGGTGTAGCCCAAAGCTAACCACCGCGTCATCCTTGATCGGAAGTCACAACCCAGAACAAGGAGAACGACGGTGGTCAAACACAGCATGGATCTTTTGGAATTATTACGCAAGCGTGGCATCGACGGAGACGTGGACTTGCTGCGGGAAGCACTGCAGGTCCTGGTGGACGGCATCATGGACGCCGAAGGCTCTGCTGTCGGTGAGGTTTCCGCCCAGATCGGCGCTGAGCACAGCGAACGCAGCCCAGAGCGGGTCACCTACCGCAACGGCTACCGCAACCGCACCTGGGATACCCGCGTCGGCACCATGGCGTTGCACATTCCCCAGCTGCGGGAAGGCAGCTACTTCCCCAGCCTGCTGGAACCACGGCAGCGCAGCGAGAAGGCTCTGCTGTCGGTGATCCAGCAGGCCTACTCTTCGGCAGGCTCAGGACAGGCGTGGAAGGGGTCTCCACCCGAAGGGTGGACGACCTGATCAAGGCCCTAGGTTGCGACGGCATCTCCAGCAGCCAGGTGTCGCGCAGCTGCGAGCAACTGGATGAAGTGGTGGAGAGTTTCCTGGGTCGGCCTCTGGACGGCGGTCCCTACCCCTACGTCTGGCGGGACGGCCTGACCCAGAAGGTGCGTGAGGGCGGCCGCATCGTCAACGTCTGCGTGGTGGTGGCGACAGAGGTCAATGCCGAAGGGCAGCGTGAGATTCTGGGCCTGGACGTGGGGACCAGCGAGGACGGCGCCTTCTGGCTGGCCTTCCTGCGGTCGCTGACCGCTCGGGGGCTCAGCGGGGTGGAACTGGTCACCTCCGATGCCCACCAGGGGCTGAAGAACGCCATCGCCGCGGTCTTTGCTGGAGCCAGCTGGCAGCGCTGCCGCACCCACTTCATGGCCAACCTGCTCACCCGAGTGCCCAAGCGTGCCCAACCCGGCGTGGCCACCCAGGACCTTCCTCGCATGGTGCGCACCATCTACCAGCAACTGTCTCCCGCCGAGGTCCACGGCCAACTGGACCGAGTGGTGGAACAACTCCGGGAGCCCTTGGCCCAGGTGGCCGAGCTGCTGGCGGACGCCGCGCCGGACATCCTGGCCTTCACGGCCTTCCCAGTGGCCCACTGGCAGAAGCTGTGGTCCAACAGCCCGCAGGAACGGCTGAACCGGGAGATAAGGCGCCGGACTGACGTGGTGGGCATCTTCCCCAACCGGCTATCGGCGCGGCGCCTGGTGGGTGCGGTGCTGGCCGAGCAGCATGACGAGTGGGCCGAAGCCCGCCGCTACCTCACCATCCCCAACGCCGCCGGCAACGAGGCACTGCCGGAGCCCAACATGCTGGACGCAGCAGCCTAATCAACATCAAAAGGGATGACGCGCTTTTACACCTATTGACGGGACACTACCCCTCCCAGTGGGCGGGCTCCTCCCGCCGCCGGGCAAAGCCGTGGGCGCGCTTCTGGCGTTCCTCCTGGGGGCGGTCCGGCCGGTTGGCCTTGACCCAGGAGGGCGGCTTCCGCTCCTTACCTCCCTCCGTTGGAGCCTTCTGCTGGCCTTCCAACTCAGAGATTCGTGTTTCCAGAACCTCAACATGGTCGAGAAGTTGACTAACCAACTGGACCAACTCCTCACGGGAGGCCCTGCCTATATTCACATCCCGGTCCATGCTTTCAGCTGGACTCCCCACTAACCGGGGCTCTCACGCTGCGGTGGACGCCGCGGCTGGGGGAAAGCCTGAGGTCCGGTCCTCACCATCGGGTATAGGCACCAGTTGGTAGCCCAATTGGGCCGCCCGACGCTTGGCCGCGCGCAACGCGCGCTGTTGATACTGACTTTCGTAATATTCGGCGCCAGCATCCACGTACTCCTGGCCGTACCGCAGCATGGTGTAGATGAGCCGGGCCAGCTTGTGCGCCGTGGCGGTGATGGCCTTGGGCGCGCCCATCTGCGCTTTCTTCCGGCGTAGGAACGCGCCTAGGGCGCTGTCGGAGCGGTGCAGCGCGTTGGCCGCCAACGCAATGCCGCCGCGGCCCGATTGGCGCTGGGCTTGGTCTTTGAGCTCATGACCCTGCCGCCGGTGATACGGTTGTCGGGGCGTCCCAGCCAGGATGCGAAGTGCTTGGCGCTCGGCCATTTCGTCAGGTCCGTGCCAATCTCGCTAACCACCTTCAACGCCGTGAAGCCGTCGATGCCGTCGATCCGGGTCAGATCCACTCCCGTCATCCGAAACAGGTGCGTTCGAATGTCGAAGCGGGGTGCGTTCCCCTGGCCGCGCTTTTTGCCATCGGGAGCCGAAGACTCGCCATCGCTGCGGTCCTCGAACCGTTCCAGCTGGGCTTCAATCTCCCAGTCGCACTCGGCAATCTTCTCGTGATAGAACCGGTACAGTTCCAGGGCCTGGGTCAGCTCGAAGATGTGCTCCTCCCGCCAGTGCCCCTGCAACGACTTGGCAATCGTGGCTTCGTCGGCTTTCATGCCAGGACGACGAAACTGCGCCAGCTTTCGGGGGTCCCGTTCGCCGTCCACGATGGCCTCGATAATGTCCATCCCGCAGTGATGTTGCTGATGACGTGCTGGAGCTTCACGTTCATCTGGGTCAGCGCCTTCTGCATATGCTGGATATGATGGGACGCATACTGCACCAGCATGGCCCGCTGCCGCAGGTAGCTGCGCAGACGCCGGATCTCCGCCTCCGGCCGAAAGGCTCCCGACAGCAGGCCGTAGGTGTGCAGCTGCTGCAGCCATTGGCAGTCCAGCACGTCGGTCTTGCGGCCGGACACGTTCTTGATGCGCCGCGGGTCCACCAGCATCACCTGGAACCCGCGCTCTTCGAGCACCCCGAACAGCGGTATCCAGTACACGCCGGTGGACTCCATGACCACGGTCTCCACGCCGCACTCCGCAAGCCAGTCCGCCAGGCGATAGAGGTCCGCCGTAAAGCCGGCGAACTCTCGCACCGGCGGCTCGGCGCGGTCCGCAGGCACCGCCACGAAATGGCTGGTGGCGCCCACGTCAATGCCCCCAGCGTTCAGGTTCAACTGGGACCGCTCCCTGGGACGCGGCCGCTCCCTTGCGGTCTTTCCCACCGGTTTCGCGCTCCTCTGGCGTGTAGTCATCATATCCCCTCTACCATTACAGCGTAGGCGCATCGCCGGAGGAAGTCACTGACAACGTACGCTCTCCCCAAGGGGATCGCCCCGAATTGGGGGCGTCACCAATGATGCCGCCGTAAGACTCCCGGACCATGCTTTGCGCCGGGCAACAAGCGCCAATGTCCTCTCGGTCTTGGTCCGGACAACACGCCTCGTCATGAGATTACACGCCCGCCTCGGTCTCGTCAGTTAGTCTCCTCTGCACGGCCCGCAACGCGGACATAGTGATGCTTTGTACAAAAGTTAGGCACATTATAAAACCAGGGTAAGCTGGCCTGACCCGATTTCCACAATAAGGCCCAACCATGCTTACCCTGCCGGAGGCCATTTTACCCGTTCTCACTCCCTTGGCAACGCGGTTCCAAAGCCGAACCTGGAGCAAAGTCCAGGTGCTGCTGGTCGGCGCGATACTGGCTCCCGGCCCGCGCACCGTAGCCGCGGCGCTCCGCGTCATGGGCCACCGCGATGACCGCAACTATGCCCGCTACCATCATGTACGCAATCGAGCGGTGTGGTCGCCACTGCCGGTATCCCAGGTCCTGCTGACGCTGCTAATCCAGCAGCTGGACCCGGGTGATGGTCCCCTGGTGTTCGGCATACGAGCCATTTACCAATCGGGAAACCGTGGAGCGACGCGGCGGCCCTAAAATCAAAGCCCGTGGCAGCTACCGCGATGCGGTGCGCTCCAGCCGCCGCTATCTGGTCAAGGTCAGCGGCTGGCGCTGGATCAGCCTGAGGTGGCGGGGCCACGTCCCCTGGGCCGGACGCTATTGGGATCGGCCGGTGCTGACCGCTTTGGCGCCTTCGGCCGGATATTATCGCCCGCGCGGACGCCCGCACCAAAAGCTCACCGATCGGGCCCAGCAGATGATCCTGCAATCCCGCTCATGGTGAGCCTGCCGAACCACGCTGGTTGCCCCACCGTTCCCTGGTACTGGTGGGCGATAGTAGTTACGCCGTCCCCGTAGCGTCGCACGGGGCAGGCTCTGGACCGGCTCCACTGCTGCCAATCGCTGCCCCAGCCCGTTACCTGCATCACCCGATTGCGGCTGGATGCTGGCCTCGACGCACCGGCGCCAATCCGTCGGCCCGGCCAGAACGGGCGTCCACCCGTGCAGGGCGCTCGCTTGCCCACACTGCAAGCGCTCCTGGACCATGACGACACCTCCTGGGACCGGACGGCAGTGGCCTGGTACGACCACACGACCCGCGCGGTGGCAATCACCTCGCAAACCGCACTCTGGTATCACACCGGCCAACCGCCCGTACCACTGCGCTGGGTCTTGGTGCGAGACCCCAATGGCGAGTTCGACCCCCAAGCCCTGCTCTGCACCAACCCAGCCGTTGACCCAGCGCAGATCCTGGAATGGTTTGTGCTGCGCTGGCAACTGGAGGTCACCTTCATGGAAACCAGGGCTCACCTGGGCGTGGCGACCCCGCGCCAATGGTCCGACCGGGCCAGCGCTCGCACTACCCCGGTCCTGATGGGGATCTTTTCCTGGATTGTCCTGACGGCTCACCGGTTGCAGCAACAACGGCCCATGGCCCCGCGCACGGCGGCCTGGTACGCCAAACCGGCGCCAACCTTCATAGATGCCATCGCCTTGGTCCGTCGCCACCGGTGGCTGGCGTCGGAGGGTTTTCCACTGTCGGCCGCCGAACCTCGACTTTGTACAACTAAGCGGCGTAGGCGAGAGAGTCGAGCATCAGGTGGTATAAGGAGCTGGGGACTTTAATCAGTTCCGGCTCGGGCTCGGACGTCGCAAAAGTCCCGTGCCGCACCCAGATGCAACGTCTGACCATGGCGATGGCGTCGGCGAAGGAAGGACTGGTCTTTTCATACCAGGCGGTCGCGCGGGGTGTCATTTCAATCTGCTGCTGTCCGATGAGGACGTCGGCCATCAGCGTGACCACACTGAACAGGCCCAGCAGCGCGGGCGTGGTGCGCGCGCTGGCCAGTTCCGACCACTGGCGCTGGGTTTCCATGCCCAGATGGGCCCGTGCCTCGGCAAAGGTCACCTCGACCTGCCAGCGCAGCAGATACCACTGGAGTAGGTGCCGGGGTTCCGCCGCGGTGTCGGTGCCTAGGTTCGCGCCGCGGTTGGAAAAGAGTCGGTGGCACTTTATATCTAGCAACGCGCCTGGTTTGAGGTGTTCTCCCGAGTCTTTGATCACGACCCAGCGCATGGCAAGGGGCGGCGGCCCGCCGTGGTAGCAGACCGCCAGGCCTGAAGCCAGTTCGACGGTAGTGGTACCGCCGTCGGATCCGGTGGCAAGGTAGGTGGTCCATTGAGTAGCGGGATCGTCCAGCGCCGCCCTGGGGCTGGGCAGACGCGCTCCGACGATCCGTGGTCGCCCGATCTGGCCGGGACGCCGCGGTGGTGCTGGCTGGTACCGGGCCGCGTCCTTGCGCAGTTTGGCGACGACCACAATGGGTTTTGACATATTCTGGCAATAGCGCCGGAACTCGCGTTTGGCGTAGCCGCCATCACACACCAGCGCCAGGTCCTGCTCCGGCAGCCACCGGCGCAGACAGGTCAGCATCTGCCGAGCATAGTCGGTGAACATCTGGCGCCGTCGGCCCTTGCGCCGGTCGTAGCGGGCCGACGGCGCCAACGCGGTCATCAAGGGCAGCGCCCAATGCCAACCCACCCCACCGATATGGGTCAACAACATCAGGCTCACCCATTGCAGTCCAGGGGTCATCACCGTCTGGTCGTCGGTGGAACGTACGGGATCACGGTACCGTCCCTTGGCCGCAATCTTCCGGCCCCAGCGCCGTTCCAGGGTTTCGTCAATGCCGAAAACCAGCGGCCCGTCGGACGAACCAAGACGCCCGACCACCAGCAGCTACAGCGCCCGGCTCAGCTGCAACGACGACCACCTGGCGCGGTTGAGCGCCTGATGGTAGATGGCGAAATCTCCGTGCTGCCCAACTCCCAGGATGTTCAGGGCGGAGGAAACGGTGCGTTTGCCGGGAGACAGGATCGCGCCAACCGCCAAGAGTCGGGCTTTACGCCAGGTCCGGGGGTCAAACAGGCGCTCAAAGGGCAGCAGCCGGGATACAATGACTGCGGGCAGGGTAGGCATATTCGACCTTTTGTGATGATTTGGTCGAGCTTACCCTGTCCTTATAATTTGTCTAGGTTTTGTACAAAGCCGAGCCACCGAACTTGACGTTCAAAAACTTCCAGCCAATCTGTACCACAGGTTGCTCGACTCACTGGCTTACGCCGCTTGAGTGTACAAAGTCCAGCTAAGAGGGTGTGTGACAAATGGGTTCAAGCGGGTTGGAGCCGTTTCAGCATCAGGTGGATCATGGCGATATGCACCCAGGCTTCGCTACTTTCCGTTCGCTCCTTATAGTCTTGGCTCAACCGTCGGCATCGGCTCAACCAGGCCAGGGTACGCTCTACCACCCATCACCTTGGCAACACCTCAAAGTGGTGGCTATCCGGTTTGCGCTTGACCACGGTCAGCAGCCAACCGCCGGTGGCCCAGGCCCAGGCCACCAGTCGACCGGCGTAGCCCGCATCGGCCCAGCAGTTTGGCCAACACCAGCTTGGCGCCGTCCCGATCCCCGTGTCGTGGCACGGGGCAGGCTCTGAATGCTGGCCGCGTGAACCACCACGGCCAAGAGCAACCCCATGGTGTCCACTACGATATGGCGCTTGCGTCCGGCGACCTTCTTACCGGCGTCATAGCCCCGCGGCCCCCTTTTCCCGTAGTTTTCACCGACTGGCTGTCGATCCTTGAACAATCCGGGATGGCCGCGCTGGGCGTGGCATCACGTCCGGCGGCTTCCCGTACCCGGGAACGCAAAGCCTCTGCTACCCGTTCCCAGGTCCCATCATCCCGCCACCGGCGGAAGTACCACCAAACGGTGCCCCAGGGCGGCAGGTCGTGGGGCATCAGACGCCAGGGGATGCCGCCCCGCAGCACGTACAATATGCCGTTTACTACCTCCCGCAGGTGCGTAGTCCTGGGAGGTCCCTTGGTTTTGGCCGCGGGCAGCAAGGGAGCCAACTCCGCCCACTGGGCATCGGTCAAATCACTGGGATAAGGTTTTCTACTCATTCACCCAGCCTCGGCTTTGCACAAAATCCAGACAAATTATAAGGACAGGGTAAGCTCGACCAAATCACTACAAAAGGTTGAATATGCCTACCCTGCCGGAAGTCACTGTAACCTTGCTGCTGCCCTTTGAGCACGTGTTCGACCCCAGGACCTGGCGCAAGGCCCAACTCCTGGTGTGGGAGCGATCCGGTCTCCCGGCAAGCGCACGGTGTCCTCCGCCCTCAACATCCTGGGGATTGGCCAGCACGGCGACTGCGCCGTTTATCACCAGGCGCTGAACCGCGCCCGATGGTCGCCGCTGCAACTGAGCCGGGTGTTGTTGCTGACGTTGGTTGGGCAGTTGTGCCCGTCCGACGCGCCGTTGGTGTTCGGCATTGACGAGACCATAGAGCGACGCTGGGGGCGGAAGATCGCTGCCAAGGGGCGGTATCGGGATCCCGTACGCTCTACCGACGACCAGGTGGTGATGACCCCGGGACTGCAATGGGTGAGCCTGATGCTGCTGACGCGCATCGGGTGGGCGGGTCGGCACTGGGCGCTGCCGTTTTTGACGGTGCTGGCCGCGTCGGCTCGCTACGACCAACGCCAAGGCCGACGGCACCAGACGTTCACCGACTACGCCCAGCAGATGCTGGTTGGTCTGCCCAACTCAAGTGAACCAGCGGCTGCCGGACCGGGATCTGGTGGTGGTGTTGCGACGGCGGCTGCTCCAAGCGCGAGTTCCTACTGCTTTGCCCGGGCCTGTCAAAGCCCCGTAGCTCTGACCCCCCAGGTCGTAACCAAACTGCGCAAAGACGCGTCCCTATACCAGCCAGCGCCGCCGCGACGGCCCGGCCAGATCGGGCGGCCACGGGTGGTCGGAACGCGACTGCCCAGTTCCACTACGGTGCTGGATGATCCCACTACCCAATGGACCGCCTGCCGCGCCACCGGGTCCGATGGCAGCAGCGCCATGGTCGAGCTGACTTCGGGTGTGGCGATGTGGTGCCACGGCGGGCAGCCCATGGTTTACCTGCGTTGGGTCGTCGTCAGACACCTTGCGGAACGCCTCGGACCTTATGCTTTGCGATGCACCGACACCGCAGCAGAACCTCTGCGCATACTCCAGTGGTATACGCTGCGCTGGCAGGTCGAAGTTGCCTTTGAGGAATTGCGGGCGCACCTGGGCATGGAAACCCAGCGCCAGTGGTCCGACCGAGCCATCGCCCGGACCACCCCCGCGCTCTTTGGCTTGTTTAGCGTGGCGACGTTGGCGGCGGATGTCCTGATTGAGCAGCGCGGCGGCATGGCTCCGCGCGCAACGGCGTGGTACGCCATGACCAATCCTTCTTTCGCCGACGCCGTCGCACTGGTCCGACGATACCTCTGGATGCAACAGGAAACTTCTATGATCTCTCGGCGCGAGCCTGAACTGGTTAAAGTACCCCGCCCCGTACTCCGTAGGATGCTCGACTCACTGGCATACGCCGCTTAATTGCGCCAAGTCGAGACCCGTAACCCACGACACGGAAACGGTGGCGGTAAGGGCCTGTTGGAAATCCCGGCGACGCTGCCAATCCATGCAGCATGTCCGGCTACCACGCCGGGACAACCTGGTATTGACGATGATGACTATGGTCCAATCTCCGGACTGCCTCCGCAAGGCTTCCTCACCGTGCCGGTTCATCGCCAGGTGGTTGCGGGATTTCATCCACCACGACCAACAGCTGACCAGATCGACGAGCGACTGGATCTCAACAATCTTGTGGCGCCTCAGGAAGAGTGCTACCGTCGCGACTTGGAGCACGCAAAGGCGCTAATCTCCATGAAACTGTTTACCCAAGAGGACATGCTCCACCTGAAACAGCAAGCGTTTCCGGCGTTACAATGGAAGCGCCAACCAATCAGATCCCATCCAAACAATTAGGAGGCCAGAAGCATGACGACGGTAGGAAGCGGAAAGTACACCTATGAAACGGTGGAAAACTGGGCCAAGCTGCCAGATGGCGAGACTTTCGCCATGGTCAGCGCCGTAGCCACCGACTCCCAGGACCGGGTGTTCGCCTTCCAGCGCAAGGACCCGCCAATCCTCATCTTTGACCGGGACGGCAACCTGCTGGACAGCTGGGGTAACGGCGCCTTCTCGTTCGCCCACGGCATCTACATCGAGGACGACACGGTTTATCTGACCGACCGGGACAGTTCCGTCTGCCTGGTCTACACCATCGACGGCAAGCCCATCCAGATGCTGGGTCGCCACGGCGTCCACTCGGATACCGGCTGCGAAAACCCGGGCGACCTTTGCCCCCGCGCCGCCGGCCCCTTCAACTACCCATCTGAACTGGTCCCATCCCCCTCGGGCGACCTGTACGTATCCGACGGATACCGCAACGCCCGCATCCACCGGTTCAGCTGGGACGGTCAACTCAAGCAGTCCTGGGGACAACCGGGGAAGAGTGAGCCGGGACACTTCCACCTTCCCCACAGCCTGCTGATCCACAACGACACGATCTTCCTCTGCGACCGGGAGAATCACCGGATGCAGCTCTTCAACCTGGACGGCGAGTTCATCACCATCTGGAACGACATCCAGCGGCCCATGGACATCTCCGTGGACAGCGCGGGCGTCCTGTACGTCAGCGAGGGCAGCGTCAACGATTCTTCGGCCCGGGTCAGCGTCCTGGACACTTCCGGCAACGTACTGTCCCGCTTCGACTGCCGCGGTCCCGGCCACGGTAGTTGGGTCGACTCTCGAGGCGACATCTACGTCGGCCTCAGCGACGGCACTGGTATCGACAAGTTCGTTCGCCAAGGGTAGCTCGGTCGGAACCCGTCGGACTGAGGAACCGGACCCGCGCAAACACACCGGCCGGAGCGGACCGCTCCGGCCGGTGTGTTATTGGAACGACCAGCAGCGCCGCAATTAACGCGCCATGCAGCCAATCCTATGCTCCCCTGAAATGTTGCCGGGCGCAACGTTGCCCCTCATGGGGCACAGGGAAGAGGAAACCATGCTTACCAGAATGAACAACATTGACAGCATGGGCCACATCGTTGACCGCTGCTTGAAGGACCTGTCCCGTAGAGACCTGGCCATTGTTCACGTCTGCCGCTTCCCGCTGTATACCAACCGCACCGTCGCCGGCGGAGGCGACCTGCCCGGATCCGGCGGCGATTTGCAAGGGCTCGGGGCTACGGAGAAAGCCGGGTTTTGGCTGGTCAACCTGGCCCGGAAAAACCACGATGGCGGGGAATGTTCCCCGCCGTCGTTTTGTTCAGCCATTTGACGGGGATTTACGGTTAGCGTTGTTTAATCGTCAGAGCCTGCCGGCCTTCTTGTCCATAAAGTCCTTGATGGCATCGGCGTATTCTGCCCTGGGGAACTGTTCCCCGTTGGGAACCTTCATGCCGTCGCAGAAGATCTCCAGCCGGTTGCCGTCCGGGTCCAGGAAGTAGAAGGAACGGCTGCCACTGCCTTCCAGGTTCCCGCCGGACTCGATGCCGTGGGTCAGCGGGCCGCTGACAATTTCCCCGCCGTGGGTGTGGACGTGGGCCAGAGCCTTCATGAATTCGTCACGGTTTTCCACTTCGAAGGCTACCTGCTGCACCAGCCGGGCCGGCCCAGGAACGTTCTCGGAAACGTCCACGCCTTCGGGAGCAGTGGCGATGACGAAATCATGGTGGGTCTCGTCAAACCGCAGGAAGGCCGTCTCTGCCCCGTCGGGCCGGCGGCGGCGGGAAGTCACCTTGCAGCCCAGCACCTCGGTGTAAAACTCGAAAGACCGTTCAAAATCGGAAACCAGAATCCCCACGTGTCCAACGCGCTTGATCTGAATGCCCATAACAATTTCCTCCTACCCAAAACTCGGTAGAGTCCAGGACCGGTGCGAGTTTTCCCATTCCATCGGAAACGGAGTGGATTGCTCCAAATTATATACTTTGAGGAGAAGACTTGTCCGCCGGATTCGCCCTTCTGTCTTGGCGGGAGGCAGGTGTCCTTGACGGGACACGGTTGGCAGCACTTTTGCCGTGCGAAGCGCCGGCAGGAGCCGTCCCGATTGGGGAAAGCGCCGGGACGCAGAATTTGCCTTGAGGACAGACCAGATGATCGCCGTGATAAACAAACCCGCCCTGAGAGACCATGTTCGTGCCCCGGACGGGATGGACGGGAATGTAGGCCGCGATGTTCCGTTCCTCCAGTAGTTGTCGAAGTTGGCCCACGTTGTAGCCGGTGTCCCCAGCCAGCGACACCGGTGGCCGGCAGCCGCTCAAGGAATGCGGGAACGGCTTTCCACTCCCCTTCGGAGGCGTCGGCGACCCCCTCTGGACGGGATGAAACCGCCTAGGTCAACAATGACGTTCTCTGGTAGTGCAAGCCGGCTGGTTTGCCAGGTAGGCTGGTGCGCAAACGGGCATCGGTGTCCATTGGACTCAGCGGCAACCGTCCGTTGGGCTCAGCGGCAACCGTCCGTCAGGCTTTTGGAAACACCGCGTTCCCTCGTGCTCGACGCCGTCGGCGTCAACCGTCGTCTCCGCAATCACTAACCGGCCATTGACCTGAACGGCCCGTTCCTTGAACTCTTCGACTGTCATCCCGCTGGGAGACAGGTCATGGCTGTTCACGTTGGCCTTGGCCCGGCTGGAATCCACGTACATCTTCGGCGACAGCAAGCCCGAGGCGCAGCAGCTCGTCGTTCAGCCCGCCAAGGACGCCCCGAACCCGTCGCCACCAATCCGGTCGATGAAATGGCTGATGCTGGAACGGTCAAACACCGGGTCGTCGATGGTCAGGAAACAGAACCAGCAGTAAGCCAGGTTCTCGGCGATGGCCGAGCACAGTCTCCGGAAGGACACGATGTTGTACAGCGAGCGGATCAGCTGCACCCTGACCATCACCCCAGGATGGATCGCTGGTCTGCCAAAGTCGGGACGTCAGCACTCTTCCAGTGCCGCCGCCGGCTTGGCTAAATCCAGCTGCTCGTCGGTCCGGATCAGCAGGTGGTTGGGATCGATGAAGTCCCGCAAATGGCTGGTGGTGAACTGGAACAAGGTGGAATCGCGGTCACTGCGGTCCAAAGCGTCGATCATCGGCGCCCTCGGTAACAACGGAATGTGCAGGGATTGTAATCCAATCCCCGGACGAACCCAATCTCAAGACGACGTTTCCAACATGCCCTTGCCGCCGCCCTTGACAGTTGCAGGACCTGAAGACGGACCGTGAAGCGCTCTGGCAGCGTATCCGCCAGTTCAGCGGGGGTATCACCTCACCTCACCTCCATTCACTGGGCCTGGAATACAGCTGGGTGTCCGGGCGTTCCCGCTCGGACGTCGGCTTGCGCCGATTACAGGCGGGATTTGGAGGCCAAGACTTAGAGGGCGTGTGACAATGGGGTTCAGGCGGGGTGGAGCCGTTTCAGCATCAGGTGGATCATGGCGATATGCACCCAGGCTTCGCTGCTTTCCGTGCGCTCCTCGTAGTCCTTGCTCAACCGGCGGCATCGGCTCAGCCAGGCCAGGGTACGCTCTACCACCCACCGACGCGGCAACACCTCAAAGTGGTAGCGATCCGGTTTGCGCCGCACCACGGTGAGCAACCAGCCGCCGGTGGCCCAGGCCCAAGCCACCAGCCGACCCGCGTAGCCAGCGTCGGCCCAGCTGACCTGCAACCTGGGAAATCGGCCCAAGAGCTTGGCCAACACCAGCTTGGCGCCGTCCCGATCCCCGTGTCGTGGCACGGGGCAGGCTCTGAATGCTGGCCGCATGAACCACCACCGCCAAGAGCAACCCCATGGTGTCCACTACGATATGGCGCTTGCGTCCAGCGACCTTCTTACCGGCGTCATAGCCCCGCGGCCCCCTTTTCGGTGGTCTTCACCGACTGGCTGTCGATCCTTGAACAATCCGGGATGGCCGCGCTGGGCGTGGCATCACGTCCGGCGGCTTCCCGTACCCGGGAACGCAAAGCCTCTGCTACCCGTTCCCAGGTCCCATCATCCCGCCACCGGCGGAAGTACCACCAAACGGTGCCCCAGGGCGGCAGGTCGTGGGGCATCAGACGCCAGGGGATGTCGCCACGCAGCACGTACAGTATGCCGTTGACCACCTCCCGCAGGTCCGTGGTCCTGGGAGGGCCCTTGGTTTTGGCCGCGGGCAGCAAGGGAGCCAACTCCGCCCACTGGGCATCGGTCAAATCACTGGGATAAGGTTTTCTACTCATGCCGCCAGTGTAACCAGCAGCCCTGGCTCACCTCAAGAGCCAACCGCGCAACTTTGCCCCATTGTCACACACCCTCTCAGCTAACAGCTCGCCCAGGATCGCGTCCCGCTGGATTGCCCAGGGCATAGCAAAAGCGGACCTGGTCACCGGTGACCGGGTTCCGTGGTGCCCCCGATGGATCTCACCCTTGGTATTACGATGGATCTCACCCTTGCCGCCAGTGTGGTCGCGGCCGCGTCGGCGGGCTTTCGCTGCGCGATAATCCCATGCTTATCGCGCGGCGAACGGGCGTACGCAAGCGGCCCTTTCCGCCTCACGCGTACCCACTTTTTGTTGCCATTCCACGACCGCCGCAGGCGGACGATGGAATCTCGTTCCGGGGGCAATGTTGTTGCCGGATAAGGGCGCTGGGCGGAGCAATGGTCGCCAGGCTCACAAGATTACTACGCTACCCTCTCAACATACCAGTGGGTACGCGTGAGATTGCCGACTGCCTTGACCAGGATTTGTGAGTGGCCGTTTCTGGAGTCCGGCTTTCGCCGGTATGACGGTGCCTGAAGAGAATAGAAAAAAACCTCGCTATGCAGGTTGGCTGGTTTGCCACGCGCTTTATGTTCGCGTATGGTTGAGCATATTTTGGGTAGTTTTGCCTGTTGACGGCGAAACAGGAGGGAGGAATCGGAACCATGAAATAGGCTATATTCGCCATCGTTGCCCTCGCCGTAGCAGTTTTTGCCACGGTTAGCGGGGGAGACGGGTACATAACCGTCACCCAGGCCCAGGAACCTCCCCCGGCGCCGCAAAGTCTAACCGCGATCAATGGCCTCAACCTCGGCACGGCCACCCTGACTTGGACCACGGTTCCCGGGGTGTCCTCTTACCGCGTCGGCTGGCTGGCCAAGGAGGATTACCTGGCCTACATTGACAATGACATATGGCGGCAGAAATTCGCCTATTCCGACGTTATCGCTAGTTCCACTTACACGGTGGTCCGCCTGACGCCGGGGGCGGACTATTACCTTACGTGGGCCGAAAACACGATGGCGACATCGCGTGGTCCGGGTGGCAGGAACTGACGCTGAGCGCCGATGAGTCGTCCTGTCCCACGGATACGACGGGAACCACCCAACCGCCCACTACGGTGGTGGCGGGGGACTACGATGCGGACAATGACGGGCTGATTGAGATACGCACCCTGGCGCAGTTGGACGTCATCCGGTATGACCTGGATGGGGACAACCGCATTTCCTCTGCCGATGAGGGCGCATACTACTCGGCCTTCCCCGATGCGATTACCGGCATGGGCTGCCCGTTTGACGGGTGTATCGGCTTTGAACTGGCCGCCAACCTGGACTTTGACACCAACGGCAACAGGCACGCTGACGCGGGCGCCGCCTACTGGAACGACGTCAACGGCTGGCAGCCTATCGCGGTCAGGTCCCCCACCAAATTCACCGCCACTTTTGACGGCGGCGGCCACACCATTGCTAACCTGTACACTCGCGGCACCGGTAACATCTACAACAGGACTGGCCTGTTCGGTTCCACCGGAGCCGGCAGCGATATTAGAGGGGTTGGCCTGGTCTCGGCCAGCGTAACCGGCAATAGTTCCGTCGGCGGCCTGGTCGGGCATAACGACCTGGGGCACATTACCGACAGCTACGTCACCGGCAGTGTGAGCGGCGGTCGCTCTGTTGGCGGCCTGGTCGAGTATAACACCGGCCCAATCACCGATTCCTACTTCAACGGCAATGTGAATGGTAGCCACAAATATGCCGGCGGTCTGGTCGGGTGGAATACCAGTCCCGGGCGAATCACGGGCAGCCACGCCACCGGCCGGGTAAGCGGCGATTATACAGTGGGCGGTCTGGCCGGGAATATTCATGACAGCACAATCACCGATAGCTACGCCATCGGCAGCGTAATCGGCGGGAGTTCCGGCGGCCTGGTCGGGGAGAGTACGTATGGAATTGGCGACTTGATCAGTGCCAGCTACTGGGACACCCAAACCACCGGGCAAACCAGCAGCAGCGGCGGTGAGGACAGCGCGGGCAAGACGACTGCCGAGTTGCAGACGCCGACGAGCGCCAGCGGGATTTACGCGACTTGGGACCCTGATGTCTGGGACTTTGGCACGTCAAGCCAGTATCCGGTGCTGAAGGCCGAGGGGCTGAGCGTCGCCGACCAGCGGTAGGTGGCCGATGCAATGGTAGGGGCGACGCACTCGTCGCCCCGGCGTGAATGCGGGTGAGGGCCTCCAGCTCGGTAGCCGCCGCGGCAATCGATGGGCTGCTTGATAGACGACAATTAGTCCTGCCGGCGCGTTGCCCCAAATCAAATGTTGCTGAACTTCGGTTGTACAAGGTCTGCTGGCAGATCCAGCCACGGAATTGGGAGCTGGCCAGCCCCGCTAGCAAGACCCGCCGCAACGTATCGGTGGACCTGACTTGCGCGTTCCTCATGCCGGCCATCCGTCTTATTGATACCCGCGATGCTTCGCCCAAGGGCGGTTACGTGAACTGATTATCGCGCGGCGAACGGACGTGGTCTTTTCAAGAAAATTGCGAACCTAAACCAAAGCCAAGGTGAAATGCGCGGAGTCATAGGGTAAATTTGTGGGGAGAACTGGGTTAGCTGATCTTAGGAGTTGCGAGGGGTTGGTGATGGGAGTGAGAGAGATCGGCCGATTTTTGGAACAATGGCAGATGGATGCCAAGGCTTTGCGCCGCCGGATGATGCTGGCGCCAACGCTCCGGGAACGGGAGCGGTGGTACGCTATTTTGCTGCTGGCAGAGGGCTGGACAGCAGCAGCGACGGCGGAGGCGCTGGAGCGGGACCCCCACACCATCGGCAGATGGGCCGCCGCCTGCGGCGCGGGCGGGCCCACAGCCTTGATTTTCGAGCAGTCGGGGGGGAACCACCCGCCCTCGGCGAGGGGCAGCAGGCGGAGTTGAGGGCGGCGGTGCCGGAGTTGCCCACCGAGTCGGACATCGAACTGGCCAACTGGAACTGGCGGGCGGTGCGGCAGTTTGTCCGGGAGCGCTTCGGTATCAGCCTGAGCCGCAGCGGTGGCGTGAACTACCGCCACCGTTTGGGGTTTGTCCTGAAACGCCCCCAGAAGCGTCTGGTCCAGGCGGACCATGCCAAGCGGGAATCCTTCGTGGCGGAATACGCCGCCCGGTGGGACGAGGCCGGGCGGTCTGGAGCCCAGATATGCTTCGCCGACGCGGCGCGCTTCCGGGCGGACGCTGCACTGCGGGGCCAGTGGGCGCTGCCGGGAGAGCCAGCCTTGGTGGACTCCAGCAGCCCGCGCCATGGTGAAAAGGCCAGCTACTACTCGGCGGTATGCCTGGAGACCGGCGCGGTGGAGTGGATGGAGCTGGCAGGCAACAGCAACTCAGCAACATCGGCCGGCCTTCCTGAGACAACTGCGGGAGAGACACGTCGGGCCCTTGAACGTGATTTGGGACAACGCTCCGGCGCACCGGGGCGCGGCGGTAAGGGAGTAGCTCCGGACGCCGGACCTGGGCCGGCGGCTGATGAACCTGCCGGGCTACAGTCCGGATTGCAACGCCGCTGAGGCGGTCTGGGGCTGGGCGAGGGAGGACGCCACCGGAAACCTGTGCTGGGGGACCAAGACTCGAGTGCCCGAGCGGGTCGGAAGCTTCCTCCACGGGCTGTCCAGCCGGAGGGAGGAGGTCAAGCGCCGCTGCCGAACCGTCCTGCAATCAAGGGCTGAAAGGCTGCTGCAAGACTCCCAGCCCCATTGCCAACCCCTCCTAAATGCGCATCCCACCTTGGCTTTGGTTTAGCCCCAATCCACCGAAAGGAACCGGCTCCGGGTGCGGGACCCAACGGGGCCTTGAGCGCATCCAGGTCGCCTTCGACGATCACGTGGTGGCCAACGCCGGACTGATCGCGGTCACGCTGGCCCATCACGCTGGGCGGCGTTGACTTGGGAGATGCCAGGTCGTGCGAATGCGCAAGATGCTGAATGGAGGCCGGTGGCGACTGCTTCAACCTGGCGGGACCGAGCAGGTGCAGGCAAGGCGCCACAGGGAGTACGTTGCGGATTGGGGCCAACGCGCGGCAGCTGGATCGGGTGAGCCGTGACCTGGGGCGGGCCGGACCGGGCGATGAGTTGACCATCGACCTGGACTCCACCATTCCGGCCAAGGAAGCCGCTGTGGCCAGTATGGCTGCTGGTCGACCGCCCCGCTCGCGGCGCGGCCCACTTCTGACTGGGTAGCCACCGGTTCACCATGCGGTTGTGGGTCCGGTCCGGTGTACCTGAAGAGGACTGGACGCCCATCCCTTACTGGTGGAGGGGCCGCCGACGTGGCCGAAACCAGCTACACTCCGCCACCGACTGAGTTCCGCTGGAGCTGGCCCTCTTGGTCGACTGCAGGTGGTGGGCGACACCCTACTGGAGGCATCGCCAGACGACGCCTCCGCAGTTGGGTCTCAACCACCTGCCCTCGGGCCGCTTCCCCGCCAACGCCGCCTGGCTGGCCGTCCAGACGATGGCCCACAACCTGGCACCACGCGCCTCGGGCTGGGCGAGCCGGTGGCGACCACCAAGACCCTGCGCAGGCGCTTCTTCTCCCTGGCCGGACGCCTCACCCGCAAGGCACGCCGCCTGGCATCTCCCCCAGGGCTGGCCCTGGCGAAACCAGTTCAGCAGCGCCCTGAGCGGTCTGCCACTCCCTTCTTGGGCTGGGCGCCTCGTCGTTCACCCAAACGCCCTCAAGCGGCGTCGACCGTCCACCAGATGCTGGCCCAGCCGCGCCAGGCTCGGCTCCTGATGGCCTCCGCCGGCGATCGGCGCTGAAAATCCACTTCTTCAACATCTCTTTGGACCGGCATCCACGCCCCACATCCCATTTCATCGGCATCAGGTCCCCGCGCATCCCACCTCCTGGCTTTGGTTTAGGGAACCGGCTCCGGTGTGCGGACCGGGGCGCGTTCGCGCCGCCGGCAGCCAGCGCAATGGAGCTGGCGCTTCAACCTCAGGCCGCCACAGGTTGCGATTGGCAAACCACCTACGGGCCGGATGTTCGCCATCTGTGGGTATGGCTGTGGTCTCCGCCCATATCCTGACTGGGTAGTCGGTTCGCGGTTGTGGGCCGGTTGGTGTAGCTGGTAGGGGAGGTGCGACCGACTGAGTTGCTGGAAGGTTATGCAGGTGTGGTACCACCAACACCCTCCGCAGTTCGTCGTTACGATTGCAGTTAAAGCAATGGGCGCTGGTCCAGCCCTCGTCGTTCACCCAAATCGCGGCCGATGCATTCTTCTTCCGATGGTCTAGGGGACAGAAGAAGCTCCAGCCGCGCCGCGACCGGCTCTGTTTGACACCTTGCAGGCCGGGAAGAATGGAGTTTATTATCAGTTGTTCCGATGCGGCGGTCCGCTCGGTGGTGTTAGAGTATGTCCAAGCAGGGTCAACCTCCGTACAAAGTTGGCTCTGATAGCCCGTCCGGTCCCCCAACCGGACGGCGTTATTTTATCATTCCAAGTATCTCGTTACGACTCCGAATCCGTATCACCGGGTAACCGTCATCACCGTTTCCCTGTCCTGATGTACAACTGTACTGATGTTGTCAGGTATTTTTGTTCAACAATACAGATCAACCATGTCTACGGCGGTGGCAGCAGTTCAACCACCCGATTCGCCGACCGTCGGGATACAGACTGGATTGAGGAACGCTCGGTATCCGGCGCAACTAAGGAATGCGGCTAGCAGGGCAATCGCGTCTTCAATATATACAATAAGAAATGAGGTGTTGCATTCCTAAAGCTGATATTGTTGCCCTATGCCGGTGTGTTGGTCGTTGCATGAAACCCCCAGATAGGCCGAAATCCGCGTCTGTTGACATTGTAGCAGTCCATTCTCAAGCGACGGGGAGCCGTCGGGTCTCGTACTAGATGGGGTTCAGCGTGTGAACAAAATTAGACGCGATTGCCCTGATGCGGCTAGCGACTAGGTCAGGATAAGTTGATTCTCACTGCATATTGTGCTGTATCGCCATCATGGTTTATGTAGCAAGCCGTGTCGCAGCCACAATGCTGGGACTGAACGCCTCCACCCTGAGAAGGTATGCCGACCAAGGTAAAATCCCTCACTACCGCAATGCCGGCGGGCAACGACTCTACGACGTTGACGCCGACGTCCGTGGTGCAACTCCCGCCCAACTGGTGGCCTACTGCCGGGTCAGCTCCTCAAAGCAGCGAGCCGACCTCAGCCGACAAGTCGCCCACATGCGGGAACTCTACCCCGACACCGAGGTCGTCACCGACATCGGCGGCGGACTCAACTGGCGACGTAAGGGACTGCTTTCCATACTGGAGCGACTTCATCGCGGGGATAACTCACACTTGTGGTTGCCCACCGGGACCGCCTCGCCCGCTTCGCCTTTGAACTCATCGAGTGGTTGGTCCAGCAAAACTGCGGCAGCGTCGTGGTTCTCAACAGTCCGGATGCCAGCCCCGAGGCCGAACTCACCGAGGATCTACTCTCCATCCTCCATACGTTCAGTTGCCGCATGCACGGCCTCCGACGCTACCGCACGGCAATCGCGCAGGATCCGGGTCTATCCGAACCAAGACCAGAAACTCCAGATAGCGACCTGGCTGGAGGCCCGCCGGTGGAGCTACAACCTGACGGTTGAGATCCTGCAGTCGGGTATACCCGCGGTGTGGAAACACATCGCCGGCATGGTGATGGCGGAGTTGAAGGTGCTGCATCCCGAGTGGGGGACAGTGCGCTATCAGGTCAAGCGGACGGCGGTCCGAGATGCGTGCCGCACGATGAACAACGTCAAGTTATTCAACTTGGAACTCAAACAGGCCCAGGCCCGGGGAGAACGGCAGGACGAAGAGCCAGCGGTTCTCGGTTTCCGAAGCCGGAAGAACCCGCGTCAGTCCTGCTACATCCCTGACGACGACGCCGCGGAGCAGGGCGTATATCACACCATCCTGGGCCGCTGCGCATGGCCGAGGCCATACCGGCGGGGCAAAAGGAATGCCGATTGGTGAAGGTGCGCGGCCAATACTGGCTGGTCGTTCCGCACCCGGCGCAATGCGACATTGAGGCCCCAAGCGGCGATGGCGTAGTGGCGCTCGACCCCGGCGTTCGCACGTTTCTCACGTTCTTTTCCGAAACCGACTGTGGCAAGGTGGGCCACCACGCCTTCGGGCGCATCCAGCGGCTATGCCGTTGGCTCGATGACCTGGTCAGCCGCACTGCCACTGAGCCCAGCGCCCGTCGCCGGCGCAACATGCGCAAGGCGCAGGCCCGTATGAGGCAGCGGATCACCAACTTGGTGGACGAGCTGCACTGGCAAGCTGCCCGCTGGTTGACCAGCACCTACGGGATCATCCTGCTACCCACGTTTGAGACTCACGACATGACCCGCAGGGCGGGGCGCAAGATCCGCAGCAAGACAGCGCGCATGATGCTGAGCTTCCGGCACTACGAGTTCAAGCAACGTCTGAGTTGGAAAGCCTGGCAGCGCGGGGTGGCGCTGTTGGACGTAAACGAGGCCTACACCAGCAAGACGCGGAGTTGGGACGGCGTGGTCAAGCATAACCTCGGTGGTGGGACAGTGATCAGGGATGATGCCGGTTTTGGAATGGACCGAGATATAAATGGCGCAAGGGGGATATTCCTTCGTGCAGTGGGGGACAGCCCCTTCCTGCGTGACCTGGTCTCGCAGGTTGCATCGCAGCCAACATTCGCATCGTCGAACGTTGGTTAGCGTTTAACTGTCGGGACTCATACTGTCGCTGCCAATATCAGGAGTGGCCGTGGGTTGCGAGATCCAGCCGACGCTGAGCGAGTCCACTGGCCAGCGCAACTTGCAGATGGCGTAAGCTTCCGTCGTTCAGGCAGTGTCGCATTGGGCATATGTTAATTCGTTCATCTGTACATCTGTAGGTTAGTTGATCCTCCCGTACTCTACTGACGGGTGGCGAGTAAGTCTTCAATGGCGGCGATCACCAGGGCGGTGACGTTGGTGTCTTCCATGGCTGCCTTTACCCGCAGTTGGCGGTGCAGATCCGTGGGTATCAGGCAGTGCAGCTGGGAGGCGTCCGCGGCTGTAGCCTGGTTTACAAAGGCCTCCCGGCGCTGTTCGCGCCGCCCGCCCGTTCTACTGTGCATTGTCATGGAATAACCTCTCGAGATCGCCGCGTATGGCGAGGATTTCATTGCAGGCGGTCTGATCCCGGCTTTCCAGCACCGACTTGCCTTCGATGGCTGCTTAGAACCTGTCTACGATCTCTGAAATAGGTTAAGCTGAGACTATTATCAGGGGAGGGGTAATCATGTCTCATTCCTATCCCAGCGACATCAGTAGGGAGCAATTCGCCCGTATTCTGCCCACGCTGAAGTCGGCCCGACGCCGGACCAAGCCCCGCATTGTGGACTTGTATGACGTTTTCTGCGGCGTGCTGTATCTCCTGAAAAGCGGCTGCCAGTGGCGAATGCTGCCGGCGGACTTCCCCGATTGGCGCACTTGTTACCAGTATTTCCGGCAATGGAGCGAGCAGCCCGACCCGGAGCAGGATTCCATTCTGGAACAAGTCCTAAAAAAAATCGGTTGGCGAGGCCCGACAAAGCAATGGGAGGGAAGAGCAGACCAGCTGCTGCATCGTGGACTCCCAGAGCGTCAAGAACACGGACACCGCCGAGCAGAAGGGCTATGACGCGGGCAAAAAGGTGTCCGGAAGCAAGCGTCATATCGCGGTGGACACGCCAGGATTGCCCCATGCGATACAGGTGACTACCGCCGACGTTACCGATCGGGCGGGGCTTTGGCGATGTTTGACGAAAACCGGTCCGACCTCAACCGGGTCCAGAATGTGTTGGTGGACGGTGGTTACACCGGGAAGCCCTTTGCTGCTGCAGTGCAAGGCATATTGGGAGCCGCGGTGGAAGTGGTGAAACGCAACGAACTGCACACCTTCGTGGTGCTGCCGAAACGATGGGTGGTGGAGCGGTCATTCGCCTGGCTGGAAAAGTGCCGCCGGCTCTGGAAGAACTGTGAAAGAAAGCTCAATACCAGCCTGCAAATGGTGGTGCTCGCCTTCACGGTGCTAATCCTAAAAAGATTGTAAACAGGCTCTTAGAGATAAGAAACCCGTTCGATGGTGCGGGCCTGCAGTGCCGGCAGGCCGTACTCCGCCAGAGCGGCGTCGATCTGCTTGCTGAGGCGGGTGCGCGGACGAGACATGGTGACGACGAAGGCGGCCTTGGGCTTTCCCTTGGCGGTTTGCTGCCGAGCTTTCACGGCAGCCACGATGTCCGCGGCTGCCCTCACGTCGAAGGGGCTGGCCTTTGCAGGAATGAGGACTATATCAGATGCCCGGACGGCGTCGGCACTGGTCTTAGCGATGCCTGGAGGTCCGTCGATAATCACCCACCCATAACCCGGCGCCAGATTGCGCACTTCCCGGACCAAGCTGGCCATATCGGTTGCCTGTACGGTGAGGTTCAAGAGAGGCTGGGATTTGCTATCCGCCCAATCTTGGGCGCTGCCTTGGGGATCAGCGTCCAGCAGCAAGACCGGAGCAGTTTCCGCAAATGCCCACGCCAAGTTGGTGGAAAGGGTGGTCTTACCGGTGCCCCTTTTTTGATTCACTATGGCGATCACTGGCATGGCTCAGCTCCAAATGTACATTAGTACACACAAACAATTGCCAATATTTCCATACGTACAGTCGTGCGACAGCGATAGCGGTAGATACGCCGCCAGGTAAAGCGTCGCTGGTACGGGTTTCAACGAATCCAGTGCCGGAAAATGAGACCGTCACAAA
Source organism: Dehalococcoidia bacterium (assembly GCA_965197635.1). Taxonomy (GTDB): domain Bacteria; phylum Chloroflexota; class Dehalococcoidia; order Lucifugimonadales; family UBA3495; genus Bin87. The sequence continues at coordinate 804,834 of OZ240218.1, read as the reverse complement.
GGTTTGGTAAGGGCGATTTATCGGACATTTACCAACCAACCAACCGATTGCGGGCTAGCGACCGGACCGCGAGGTGGTGCGGTTCTTCATAGAAACCGGTACATCCATAGCGAACGACCTGTACAACGAGACCAAAGCTGCAGCTGAGGGACTGTAAGAGCCGTGGGCATGACGTAGTAGCCATGCCCACCCTTCGTCGTCTATGACTGCAAGGGCACGAATATCGTGAGGAATCACATCATCAGCCAGTTGATTATCCGGACATCGTAGGGGTTGACAACTGCTGTTGATATAATATGTTTCGGTTGATTATGGATATTGTTAGTCGACGCATCAGTCTGACCGCCTGGGGCCGTCTCTACGGGTTTGACAAGGCCACGACGGCTCGGATGCGCCACGCTGGAAAGTTGCCTCCCGAACTCCAGGTGGAACAGTTACCGAACGGCCGCTATTACGTGCTGATGCCCCCACAGCAGGGTGGTCGTTGCTTGGTCTACGCGCGGGTTTCCTCCAGTGACCAGAAAGATGCGCTGGATCGCCAGGTGGGTCGGGTGGTCGAATGGGCTACGCAGCAGGGTTACCGGCCGGACGAGGTGGTCAAGGAGATCGGGTCAGGTCTGAACGGGAATCGGAGACGGCTACGGCGATTGGTGGCGGACCATACGGTGGGAACCATGGTGGTGGAGCATCGCGAGCGTCTGTGCCGTTTCGGATTTGAGTACGTGGCGGCTGCACTGGCTGGTCGGGGCGCGCGCATTCTTGTGATGGAGGATGGCGAGCTTGAGGATATCTGGTGCGCGATGTCCCCGAGGTGATGACGTCGTTATGCGCACGGCCGTATGGGCGGCGTTCCGCGCGGCGTCGGGCGGAGCGGGCCTTGGTGGCAGCGCGGGAAGCGTGATGACAGCCACGTACCAAACGCGGATCTCTACATACGCTGACCTGGACCGCTCTGCCGGGGACGCGGCGCTCGCTGCCTACGCTGCTCTGTACGGCCAGGTTGAGCGCAAACTGTTTGCCCCAGGGTGGCGGCCGGGAAGCCGGCGGCTTCGTTGAAAAGTGAGTTCTGCGCGAAGTACGTGATACCGGCGCGGGTGTTCAACGCTCTGCGGGTTTCGGTGGCGGGGAAGGGATCGGCAGTTCGGGAGAGCATGCTGCTCCGGCAGGATGGGTTTAATCGACAGCTTGCTCGCGCGGAGAAACGGATTGCGGAGGCTGGCGAGCGTGGCGCGGCGCATCACCAACGTCGGCGGTTGGCGAACCTGCAGCACCGACTTGCGGGACTGGAAGTGGAGATAGCGGCGGGTCGGATCCGGAGGTGCTTTGGGTCGAAGAAGTTGTGGCGCAAGCCACAGCACTTGGCGGGCAACGGCTACCAGAGTCATGAGGATTGGAAGAAGGATTGGCGTGAGGCTCGGAGCGACGAGTTCTTTGTGCTCGGTAGTCGGGACGAGACGGCGGGATGCCAGCTTTGCGTGGCTAGCGTAGCCGATGACGGGTCGCTGAGGCTCCGGTTACGGTTGCCAGACTGCTTGGGTGAGCAGCACGGCAAGTACCTCACCATCGAGGGCGTGCGGTTTGCCTATGGCCATGACCAAGTGCTGGCGGCGTTGCAAGGCAATGCCGAGTTCGTCTCGTGCCGCCGCCAGCACGGTGAAAAGGCAGCTCGTGCTACCGGTCTGGGCCAGGCTATTAGTTACCGTTTCAAGCGGGATCATAAAGGCTGGCGGGTATTCGCGACTACTAAAATGATGGCCGTCGCGGTGGTTACCGATCAGAGGCGTGGAGTGGTCGGCGTGGACCTGAATGCCGACCACCTGGCGGTCTGTGATACCGACGCCTCGGGCGATTACGTCCACGCCTTCAAGGTGCCGCTGGTTACTTAATGTGCCGCTGGTTACTTACGGCCAGTCTAGCCATCAGGCCGAGGCGCTGATCGGCGACGCCGTAGCCCAGGTGGTGGAATACGCGCGGCAGATCGGCAAGCCCATCGTGGTTGAGAAACTGGACTTCCGGCAGAAGAAAGCCTCACTAGAAGGCGAGTCCAGGAAATACCGCCGGATGCTCTCGAGTTTCAGCTACGGCAAGATCAAGGCGTACTGCATCTCCCGCGGCTATCGCAAAGGGGTGGCAGTACCTCAGGTGAACCCGGCCTTCAGCTCGGTCGTGGGTCGGGGTAAGTTTCAGGAACGTTACGGGCTCGGCGTCCATCAGGCTGCGGCCTTGGTGCTGGCCCGACGTTTACTCGGCTGTTCGGAGCGTGTTCCACGCCGGCGGGTCGGTCCTGTCGGCAATGGCGCTCACGTCACCTTCACCGCACCTGCAAGGAAACGAGTGCAGCGCGTGTGGGCGTACTGGGACGCGATTTCCAGACCGCTGAGACCGGCGCTTGCCGCGCAACAGCGGCTGGAGAGATCCAATCCAGTTGAGGCTGACCAGCGGGCAGGCGCTCGCGGCGGTTTGGCTTGAACGGGGATCAGATCGGTGTTCCCGGGTGCGATTCCCGGGTGGAGTCGTCGGGAACTGTTGGGACGACGGTGCGGCCTGGCCCGCGTCTTTACGAAAGGCTGACAGCAGTCGTGTAACTAATGTCAACCTTCTTCACAACGGTGTAGCCTGGGCTCACTGCCAGGTCAAACTGCTGCCTGATCACCAGTTTGCGGATCATACCTGCCCACATTCTGCCGTCGTCAGCACGGTCCTGGTTGATTTTTGCCACGATGGCCCGATGCGCGGGATCGGTCAGGCTCCTTCGTTGCCGGGCGGCCAACCGTCACGAGGCGTCAACGCCGGGCCTGATCGGTTCATCAGACTGATGGTTAGCCATCAGGAGACGCAAGCTCTGGCTCCGCCTGCCGGGCGTAGGTGTCGATGGCGCGCTGGGATCCCTCCCGGTAGATGCGCTGCAGGGCGACGGTGAATTCCTGCTGGCCCTGCCAGAACGGAAACCGGCCCAGCTGCTGCGGCAGCGTCGCTGAGGCATCGGGGACAGTGAAGGGCCCGGTGAGTCTCCGTTCCGCCAGTTGCTGAGCGGGGTTGGTCCAGAAGCCGCTAGGGTCCGCAGGCAGGGGTTCCGGGGGCGCCGGCGGGCCGTCCAGAGTCTGGGCGGACTGGCGGAAATCCTCGCCCAGCAGCTCGTCGCGCTCCATCCCTCGCATCCGAAAGATGAGGAAGGGATCGCGGTCAAACTCTTCCCCCAGCAGGAGGTAGACCGCCGCGATGTGCTTGCAGGGATTGGACCAGTCGGGGCAGTTGCAGTCGGTCTCCAGGTCGTCCTCGCTGTCGGGGAACATGGACAGCCCCCGGGCGCGGAAGGCGTCCTCAATGTTGTCGGGCATCCGTCCCGAGAGCAGGCTGGCGGCGATGATGGGCTGCTGGGCGAACTCCTGCCGCAGCGCCTTCCAGTCGGCCACGTTGATGGTATCCACCTCAATGGTTACAAGGTAGGGGGTCTTGCGGGATCCCTGGACCAGGGCGGTGACCACGCCGTGGTCCACGTCTATGGAGAGCACCTGGCCCCGCCGGGCGTAGGAGCGCCCTCGGTCCAGGCGGGATCCGATCCGGAAGTCCTCCAGGGTCTGCAGCCACCTCTGGGCCCACCAGCTGGAGCCAAAGTCCCCGCGCCTGGACTGGGCCCTGATTCCGCCCTGGGCCCGGATGGTGGGTCGATAATCGTAGTAGACCATGATGTTGCGTTTCCTCCGGCGTTAGGCAGGTGATCAGTCGGCGGCGTGGTCCAGGCTGAGGGCGAGCACATCGCGCAGCTCGGCGTTGGACAGCTCGGTGAGCCACCGCTCGGACTTGCTGCCCACCACCCGCTGGACGGTCTCGCCCTTGGCTTCGATCAAGGCGTCGATGTGATCCTCCAAGGTGCCGGCGCAGATGAGCTTGTGGACGTGGACGTCTTTGGTCTGGCCGATGCGGAAGGCCCGGTCGGTAGCCTGGTTTTCCACGGCCGGATTCCACCAGCGGTCGTAGTGGATCACGTGGTTGGCCCGGGGCAGGTTGAGGCCTGAGCCGCCAGCCCGGAGGGAGAGGACGAACACCTGCGGCCCATGGGGGTCGTTCTGGAACCGCTCCACCATGCGGTCCCGAACGCGGCGCGAGACCCCGCCGTGCAGGAAGGGCGTTTCGATGCCGAAGTTCTCCTGGACGTGCTGCTGGATGATGGCCCCCATCTCGGCGAACTGGCTGAACACCAGCGCCCGGTCGCTGTTGGGGATGATCTCGTCCAGCAGCTGGTGGAGGCGTTCCAGCTTGCCGGAGCGGCCGGCGATGGTGGAGTTGTCGGCCAGCAGCTGTCGGGGATGGTTGCAGACCTGCTTCAGTTTGGTGAGGGTGTCCAGGATCGATCCCCGGCGCTGGATGCCCTCCGGTTCCTCCATCCTGGTTTCCGCCTCCCGCAGCACTGCTTCATAGAGGGTGACCTGCTCCCGGGTCATGTTGCAGTACTGCCTGGTCTCGCGCTTGTCGGGCAAATCGTCGATGATGGAGCGGTCGGTCTTGACCCGGCGCAGGATGAAGGGGCCGGTGGCCTTCTGGAGCCGGCTGGCGGCCGCCTCGTCGTGGTTGGCCTGGATGGGAACGAAGTAGTTGCGCCTGAACTGGGCCTGGGTGCCCAGCAGTCCGGGGTTCAGGAACTCCATGATGGACCACAGGTCGCCCACGTGGTTCTCCACGGGGGTTCCGGTGAGGGCGACGCGGTAGTCGGCGGGCAGGTCCCGAGCGGCCCGGGCCTGCCGGGCCAGGGGGTTCTTGATGTTCTGAGCCTCGTCCAATATCACGGCGCGCCACCGGACGCCGTTCAGGGACCTGGCGTCGCGCAGCATGGTGCCGTAGCTGGTTACGACGATCTGGTGATCTGCGGCGGCCCTGCGGAAGGCGGCGTCGCGTTTTCGCCCCGGGCCGTGGTGGAGCATCACCCCGAGGTCCGGGGTGAATTTCGCCGCTTCCCGCTGCCAGTTATACATCAGGGAGGTGGGACACACCAGCAGGTTGGGCCGGTGGTTGCCCTCCTGATGGTCCAGTTGCAGGGTCGCCAGTGCCTGTACCGTTTTTCCCAGGCCCATATCATCCGCCAGGCAGGCGCCCAGCCCCCACCGGCGCAGGAAGGTCAGCCAGGCATAGCCCGTCTCCTGGTAGGGACGCAGCGAGCCTTGGAACGCCTCTGGCGCGTCCGGGGTTTCGACCGGCGCCTTTTGGCCCAGCTGCTCCATCAGCCGGGCGATCCAATCATCGGCCTGCAGGGAGACGTTGTCGCCATCGGCCCGGTCGTCGGCGTCCAGGCCGATGTGGATGGCCTCCCGGAGGCTGACCTGCTGTTTGTTGCGCCAGAAGTCGGCGGCCTCGCGGATCTCGTCGGCGTTGATTTCCACCCACTGCCCCCGCAGCCGTACCAGGGGGGCCTTCAGCTCCGCCAGCTCGGCGAGTTCCTCCGGTGTTATCGCCTGGTCGCCCAGCGCTACCTCCACGTCCAGGTCGAGCATGGTGGACAGGTTGACGTGGCCGCCGCCCTGCATGGCCGGCGTCCTGACCCGGGCCTTGATAGATGGCCTGGCCCTGGTGCCCCGGCGGGTCCACCACGCGGGGAGCAGCACCCCGAAGCCGGCCTGCTGCAGGGCCGTCGCCTCGGCGTCCAGGAAATGGTGGGCCCGCTCGGTGGGCAGTTTCTGGCCGGCGGGCGGCTTGCCGTGCAGGCTTTCGGCGATGGGCGGACACAGAATGCTAGCCTGGGCCAGGGCGGACAGCAGGAACTCCCTGGGGTTGAAATCGGGGTTCCGGTTATCCTTGCGCCTCCGATTCCAGATGGTTTCGGCGGATAGCAGCAGGCTGTGGTCGTCGTGGGGCTGCAGCAAGTACCGGAGATACCAGTCGCCCTGGACAATGGCCGGCGCTCCATCGTCTTCGACCGGTTCCGGCGGTTCCTCCAGCCGGAGGCAGAGGCGGTAGGGCGAGTTGGACGCGGCGGCGATGGGTCGATGCCACTCTGCCACCTGCTGGCGCAGCTGTTGCAGCTGGGCCGGAGGCGCGTTGACTATCCCGTCGGCGGAACTGAGGGCGTGGAGCCAGGCGTCGTGGGCCGAATCGAACCTCCCACTTTCGGGGTCGGCTGTGAGGGCGCCTCGGACCAGGTGATCCACCGTGCCGTCGAGGAAGGCTCTCAGGACGGTCGATGCGGCTGGTGCGGGCGGCTGGGCAGCGCTGGCATCGGTCATCGCCCGGGCCGACGATGGCATCAGCTGGGCCAACTGGGACAGCCGGTGAGCGTCGTCTCCGATGAAGACGGGCTTCCACGCGGCAATCAGTCGGTCGCCGTGTCCGGCCATGCTGGGCAGGTATTGCTGCCGCGTTGCCAGCGAGAGGCCGAACAGGTGCGCCCGATACCAGTAGGCGATTTCCGGCCCCAGGGCCACGCCGGGTTTCAGGACGGGCCGGTCCTGGCACCGCTCCAGGAACAAAGCAGCCGCGGCGGCATCGAGCCGGACGACAGACACCCGCCAGGGCTGGATGCGTGGCCTGGCCCGGGACCTGGGCAGGTCGCCGGCCAACGGGCTCGATGGTATGGGCGCGTTGCCCCTGCTGGGCAGCCAGACGGTCGCCTCGCCTGCCATGTCGCCGTGGCTCGGCAGATCTATGGCTTCAAGCAGCAGGTCGATTTCGGCGCAGCCGGGATGCCGGTGCGTATTGGGTTGGTCCTGCCTCGGGGCGGAGTCCTCGCCCCACAGGAACAGCCCGTCTTCAAACTGTGCGGTGTGCAGTACGAGCATGACGGCTGGGGATTTGCTGCGGTGGGTTTCATGAATTCGACGCCCACCGACCATTGGCGGTGATTATGCCACATCGCGCGCTCGGGCATTTTATCCGGACCATGATCAGATGAGCGGCCCGCGCCCGGCGGCGCTTGGTGTCGCAGACACTGGTGCGACTGCCCGGTCCGACGCTGCTTTAGCCGTTGTGAAGAAGGTTGACATTAGTTACACGACTGCTGTCAGCCTTTCGTAAAGACGCGGGCCAGGCCGCACCGTCGTCCCAACAGTTCCCGACGACTCCACCCGGGAATCGCACCCGGGAACACCGATCTGATCCCCGTTCAAGCCAAACCGCCGCGAGCGCCTGCCCGCTGGTCAGCCTCAACTGGATTGGATCTCTCCAGCCGCTGCTGCGCGGCAAGCGCCGGTCTCAGCGGTCTGGAAATCGCGTCCCAGTACGCCCACACGCGCTGCACTCGTTTCCTTGCAGGTGCGGTGAAGGTGACGTGAGCGCCATTGCCGACAGGACCGACCCGCCGGCGTGGAACACGCTCCGAACAGCCGAGTAAACGTCGGGCCAGCACCAAGGCCGCAGCCTGATGGACGCCGAGCCCGTAACGTTCCTGAAACTTACCCCGACCCACGACCGAGCTGAAGGCCGGGTTCACCTGAGGTACTGCCACCCCTTTGCGATAGCCGCGGGAGATGCAGTACGCTTTGATCTTGCCCTAGCTGAAACTCGAGAGCATCCGGCGGTATTTCCTGGACTCGCCTTCTAGTGAGGCTTTCTTCTGCCGGAAGTCCAGTTTCTCAACCACGATGGGCTTGCCGATCTGCCGCGCGTATTCCACCACCTGGGCTACGGCGTCGCCGATCAGCGCCTCGGCCTGATGGCTAGACTGGCCGTAAGTAACCAGCGGCACATTAAGGTAGTGTCCCGTCAATAGGTGTAAAAGCGCGTCATCCCTTTTGATGTTGATTAGGCTGCTGCGTCCAGCATGTTGGGCTCCGGCAGTGCCTCGTTGCCGGCGGCGTTGGGGATGGTGAGGTAGCGGCGGGCTTCGGCCCACTCGTCATGCTGCTCGGCCAGCACCGCACCCACCAGGCGCCGCGCCGATAGCCGGTTGGGGAAGATGCCCACCACGTCAGTCCGGCGCCTTATCTCCCGGTTCAGCCGTTCCTGCGGGTTGTTGGACCACAGCTTCTGCCAGTGGGCCACTGGGAAGGCCGTGAAGGCCAGGATGTCCGGCGCGGCGTCCGCCAGCAGCTCGGCCACCTGGGCCAAGGGCTCCCGGAGTTGTTCCACCACTCGGTCCAGTTGGCCGTGGACCTCGGCGGGAGACAGTTGCTGGTAGATGGTGCGCACCATGCGAGGAAGGTCCTGGGTGGCCACGCCGGGTTGGGCACGCTTGGGCACTCGGGTGAGCAGGTTGGCCATGAAGTGGGTGCGGCAGCGCTGCCAGCTAGCTCCAGCAAAGACCGCGGCGATGGCGTTCTTCAGCCCCTGGTGGGCATCGGAGGTGACCAGTTCCACCCCGCTGAGCCCCCGAGCGGTCAGCGACCGCAGGAAGGCCAGCCAGAACGCGCCGTCCTCGCTGGTCGCCCACGTCCAGGCCCAGAATCTCACGCTGCCCTTCGGCATTGACCTCTGTCGCCACCACCACGCAGACGTTGACGATGCGGCCGCCCTCACGCACCTTCTGGGTCAGGCCGTCCCGCCAGACGTAGGGGTAGGGACCGCCGTCCAGAGGCCGACCCAGGAAACTCTCCACCACTTCATCCAGTTGCTCGCAGCTGCGCGACACCTGGCTGCTGGAGATGCCGTCGCAACCTAGGGCCTTGATCAGGTCGTCCACCCTTCGGGTGGAGACCCCTTCCACGCCTGTCCTGAGCCTGCCGAAGAGTAGGCCTGCTGGATCACCGACAGCAGAGCCTTCTCGCTGCGCTGCCGTGGTTCCAGCAGGCTGGGGAAGCAGCTGCCTTCCCGCAGCTGGGGAATGTGCAACGCCATGGTGCCGACCCGGGTACCCAGGTGCGGTTGCGGTAGCCGTTGCGGTAGGTGACCCGCTCTGGGCTGCGTTCGCTGTGCTCAGCGCCGATCTGGGCGGAAACCTCGGCGTCCATGATGCCGTCCACCAGGACCTGCAGTGCTTCCCGCAGCAAGTCCACGTCTCCGTAGACAGGGCAATCGCATTTCAAAGGGATAGGACTTTGAGGAGGTAATCGAAGTCCCAACCTGCCTTTTTGCGTTTGGCTTTGATACCGACCTTGGCGGTGCGTTCCTGCTTGAGGAGGTTCAGCGCCAGGTGTCGCATCACCGCCAGATTCTGGTCGGCATGACCCGTCCTCACCCGGCTGTGATCCTCGTCGAAGGCCATGTCCAACACCCAATGCAGGCTGTTCTCGATGCCCCAGTGGCTTCGCGCCGCTGTCAGCAGTGTTGTCGCGTCCGCCGGATAGCTGCAAATGTAGTAACGGGTATCCTCTGGGGAACTGGTACCAGCGTTCCGTCGGTAGCTGACCCGGGCCACCGCTCCCAAGGAAGCCCACTGCCGGTGCGGGTCCACGTAGGCCAGTTCCTCAGGGTCGGTAATCACCCAGCATCGTCGACGTTCCCGCCGACCGTGGTCCTTGCCCACTTGCTCGTGGTATCTGTAAGCCACGCCATTCCACTCCGCGCGCTCCTGGCAGGCGAATAGATCCTGGCAGGCGAATAAATCCTTGATGTTCTCGTGCAACTCCCCCTGATTGGCCTTCACCGCCAGCAGGTAATCGGCCCCACCTTGCACAATCTGACCAGCAATGTTCTTCTGGCAGCCCATGGCGTCGATAGTTACCAGGGATCCTTTCAGTTCCAGCACTTTGAGCAGTTCCGGTATCGCCGTGATCTCGTTGGAGTGGGCTTCAGTGCGGGTCTGTCCCAGCACCATACGGTTCTCGGTGGCCCAAGCGCTGACCATATGCAGTGGGCCGCGCCCGTTGGCTCGGTCGTGGCAACCCCGCCGGGTCTTGCCATCTATGGCCACCACCTCCCCCTGGGCCAGTTCACTAACCGAACGTACCCAGTCCATGAAGCAGGCCGTAAACTGCTCTGGGTCCAGCAGACCAAACACCCTCCCAAAGGTGTCGTGGGAGGGTACCCCGTTGGGCAATTCCAGGAACCGCCGGAACCACTCCTTCTTGGCCTTGCCGAACTCCTCGATCTCCACCCAGTTGTCGGCGCCGCAGATCACGGCACACAAGGTGATCACCATGATGTCCAGCAACTCATGCCTTTTGGCATGACCAGTTCGTGGGTCTGCCAGCACTCCAAACCGTTCCACCATCGAAATAGGTACATCGTCCATCGTCGCAGCCACCTCAGGAAACTTAATCTCGCCCCAAGTTTAGCCACATTTTCATATTAGTTTGAAATGCGATTGCCCTGCTCCGTCGATGCCACGCTTGCGTAATAATTCCAAAAGATCCATGCTGTGTTTGACCACCGTCGTTCTCCTTGTTCTGGGTTGTGACTTCCGATCAAGGATGACGCGGTGGTTAGCTTTGGGCTACACCGATTCTTTTACACCACCTCCCGGTACTCTACTACGGCGGCAATCGGCCAAGTGGGGCCGCGGCCGGTGGAGACGCCCCGACAGGACCTGCTGGAGCCGTGGGCCGACCAGATTTTCCAGTGGCTCACTGGGGACCGGCTGCAGATGACCCGCATTCGGGAGTTGCGGGAAGTCCGGGGCTGCCGGGTATCGTATCCGTCGTTGCGCCGCTTCATCCTGAAGCGCAACTGGCAACGCCGCAGCAAGACCACGGTGCGCATGGCGGACACTCCACCGGGAGCAGTGGCGGAGGTGGACTTCGGCCGGCTGGGGATGATTACGGACCCAGAGACAGGCCGCCGGAAAGCGGTATGGGCGCTGATCATCGTGCTGGGCTACTCTGGGCACAGCTTGGTCTGGCCGACCCACGGGCAGACGCTGGAGGACATCATCGCTGGCCTGGCGGCGGCGTGGGCTTTCTGCGGCGGCATCCCCCGTTACCTGGTGATCGACAATTGTCCGCCCGCGGTGGCGGGACCCGACCCGCTGCACCCGCGCTGCACCAGGGGCTTCCTGGAATACTCGCAGCACCGCGGTTTCATCGCCGACGCCGCTCGCGTCAGGCGCCCCAAGGACAAGCCCAAAGTGGAGCGGGGCGTGCAGTACGTGAGGGAGCGCTTCTGCAAGGGCCGCGATTTCAACGGTCTGGGCCACGTGAGGTCCGAAGCGCGGCGGTGGTGCATCAAGGTGGCTGGCCAGCGGGTCCACGGCACCACGCGGCGGCGGCCACTGGTGGTCTTTCAGCTGGTGGTCTTTCAGGAGGAAGAGCGCCACACCCTGCTGCCCTGGGACGGTGAGCCCTACGACATCGCCGACTGGCGCAACGCCACGGTGCATCCGGACCATCACATCCAGTGTCAGCAGGCGCTGTACTCGGTGCCGTGGGACCGGTGTCCGCCGGGCCGGAAGGTGGAAATCAGGCTGGGCAGCCAGCTGGTGCGCATCTACCATCGGGGCGAGCTGATCAAGGCCCACGTCCGCCAGCCCAAGGGCGGCCGGTCCACCGATCCCGACGATTACCCCGCTGAGCTGTCTCCCTACACCACCAGGTCGCCGGACCGCATCAAGCGCAGCGCGGTCAAGCTGGGACCCGCGGTGGCCGAGTACGCCGAGCGCCTCTGCGACGGCCCCCTGCCTTGGGCCAAGATCCGGCCGGGCCACCAGCTGCTGCGTTTGGGAAAGCGCTACACACCCCAGCGTCTCGACACCGCCTGCCGCCGAGCCCTGGACGTGGACCTCATCGACGTGCGCCGGTTGGAACGCATCCTGGTGCAGGCGCTGGAAGAAGAAGCCACGCCCCAACTGCCGCTGCCTCTCCCGCCCGGTCGCTTCGCCCGTCCCGGTGGCGTCTTCGCCCATACCGACAGATACACCCGTCAGCCGGCATAGGAGGTCAGTCATGACCAGAACCACCGAACTCACGCCGCTGCTCAAGAGCCTGAAACTGGGCGCCTTGGCCGCCACCCGGCCCGAGCGCATCGCCCGGGCCCGCAGAGAGCAACCGGACTACGCTGCTTTCCTGGAAATCATCCTCAGCGACGAGGTCAATCGTCGCGCTCACCGTCGCACCGAAGTCCGCCTCCACAACGCCGGCTTCGAGGAGACCTGCCGACTGGAGGACTTCGACTGGTCGGCGTCAATTACCCTGGACCGCCGCTTGCTGGACGCCGTCTTCTCCCTGGAGTTTCTCGACAGGCACGAGCACGTGCTGCTGGTGGGACCCGCCGGCGTCGGCAAGAGCTTCCTGGCCCAGGCCCTCGGCTACTCCGCTATCCGCGCCGGACACGCCGTGCGCTTCATCCACGCCGACATCTTCTTCAGAACCATGACCCAGGCCCGGGTGGACAACTCTACAGACCGCGCCTTCCGGTCCTTCCTGACACCCGACCTGCTCATCCTCGATGACCTCGGTCTGCACGGGCTCACCGCCCAGCAGTCCGCCGACCTCTACGAGCTCATCCTCAAACCGGCACCGGGCTTCCAGCTTCGTCATCACCAGCAACCGCGCCGTGGACGAGTGGCTCAGTCTCTTCGCCGACCCCATCCTGAGCAACAGCGCGCTGGACCGGCTGGCCAACGCCAGTAGAGTACCGGGAGGTGGTGTAAAAGAATCGGTGTAGCCCAAAGCTAACCACCGCGTCATCCTTGATCGGAAGTCACAACCCAGAACAAGGAGAACGACGGTGGTCAAACACAGCATGGATCTTTTGGAATTATTACGCAAGCGTGGCATCGACGGAGACGTGGACTTGCTGCGGGAAGCACTGCGGGTCCTGGTGGACGGCATCATGGACGCCGAGGTTTCCGCCCAGATCGGCGCTGAGCACAGCGAACGCAGCCCAGAGCGGGTCACCTACCGCAACGGCTACCGCAACCGCACCTGGGATACCCGCGTCGGCACCATGGAGTTGCACATTCCCCAGCTGCGGGAGGGCAGCTACTTCCCCAGCCTGCTGGAACCACGGCGGCGCAGCGAGAAGGCTCTGCTGTCGGTGATCCAGCAGGCCTACCCTTCGGCAGGCTCAGGACAGGCGTGGAAGGAGTCTCCACCCGAAGGGTGGACGACCTGATCAAGGCCCTAGGTTGCGACGGCATCTCCAGCAGCCGGGTGTCGCGCATCTGCCAGCAACTGGATGAAGTGGTGGAGAGTTTCCTGGGTCGGCCTCTGGACGGCGGTCCCTACCCCTACGTCTGGCGGGAGGGCCTGACCCAGAAGGTGCGTGAGGGCGGCCGCATCGTCAACGTCTGCGTGGTGGTGGCGACAGGGGTCAATGCCGAAGGGCAGCGTGAGATTCTGGGCCTGGACGTGGGCGCCAGCGAGGACGGCGCCTTCTGGCTGGCCTTCCTGCGGTCGCTGGCCGCTCGGGGGCTCAGCGGGGTGGAACTGGGCACCTCCGATGCCCACCAGGGGCTGAAGAACGCCATCGCCGCGGTCTTTGCTGGAGCTAGCTGGCAGCGCTGCCGCACCCACTTCATGGCCAACCTGCTCACCCGAGTGCCCAAGCGTGCCCAACCCGGCGTGGCCACCCAGGACCTTCCTCGCATGGTGCGCACCATCTACCAGCAACTGTCTCCCGCCGAGGTCCACGGCCAACTGGACCGAGTGGTGGAACAACTCCGGGAGCCCTTGGCCCAGGTGGCCGAGCTGCTGGCGGACGCCGCGCCGGACATCCTGGCCTTCACGGCCTTCCCAGTGGCCCACTGGCAGAAGCTGTGGTCCAACAACCCGCAGGAACGGCTGAACCGGGAGATAAGGCGCCGGACTGACGTGGTGGGCATCTTCCCCAACCGGCTATCGGCGCGGCGCCTGGTGGGTGCGGTGCTGGCCGAGCAGCATGACGAGTGGGCCGAAGCCCGCCGCTACCTCACCATCCCCAACGCCGTCGGCAACGAGGCACTGCCGACGCCCAACATGCTGGACGCAGCGGCCTAATACTACAGTCGCGCTTGCGATAGGCCCATGATTACTGGTGAGAGTGGAGGGTTGGAAATGGGTCAGACATTACTGGAGCGAGAGGCCGTGCTGGAGGAAACGCTGGACTGGGAGGCTGGGCTCCAGGCGCTGCACGGGCGTATCGCGTCGCGTTTCAGCCGCAGTGAGTCTCGGCAGCGGGCGCTGGCGTACCTGCAAGGATTGCTGGGGTCGGTGGAGCGCAAGAACGGGTGGCAGTTGGCCGAATATGCTGGCGACGCCACGCCCGACGGTGTGCAGCGTCTGCTGGCGGTGTACCACTGGGACGCGGACCAAGTACGGGACGACCTGCAAGGGTACGTGGTGGAGCATCTGGGCGACCCCGGCGGGGTGCTGGTGGTGGATGAGACGGGGTTTCTGAAGCACGGCCAGAAGTCGGTGGGGGTGAAGCGTCAGTACAGCGGCACGGCGGGGCAGGTGGAGAACTGTCAGATCGGGGTGTTCCTGGCCTATGGCAGCCGCCACGGCGCGGCCTTTCTGGATCGGGAGCTCTACCTGCCCCAGGAGTGGGCGGAGGATGTGGAGCGACGGCGGGAAGCGGGAGTGCCCCAGGACGTGGTCTTTCATACCAAGGCACAACTGGCTCAGGAGATGATCGCCCGCGCGGTGGCGGTTGGGGTGCCCTTTGCCTGGGTAACGGGGGATACGGTGTACGGCAATGACCGGAAACTACGGCGGTGGCTGGAGGAGCAGGCCCTGCCCTACGTGCTGGCGGTGAAGAACAACGAGCCGCTGTGGGCGGATACGGAGGATGGCTCAGCACAGGTGGCAGCCCGTGAACTGGCCCAGCAGATACCCGATGACCGGTGGCAACGTCTGAGCGCTGGGGAGGGCAGCAAGGGGCCGCGCCGCTACGATTGGGGTTGGTTGCCGATACGACCCTGGTCAGCACTGGATCAGGGGCATTGGCTGCTGGTGCGTCGCAGCATTGCCGATCCTGAGGAGCTGGCCTACTACGCCTGTTTTAGTACGGGAGAGGTATCGCTGGCGGAACTGGTGCGCGTGGCTGGCACCCGGTGGATCATCGAAGACGCCTTCAAGGAGGCCAAACAGGAGGTGGGGCTGGATGAGTATGAGGTACGCCTGTGGGTCGGCTGGCACCGGCACATCACCCGGGCGCTGCTGGCCCATGCCTTTCTGGCGGTAATCCGGTCCTATGCCGCCGGTGGCGACGGTAAAAGGGGATATGTTCCCGGGAGAACTCATCCCACTGACCGTACCCGAGGTCAGACGACTGCTATGCCGGCTCCTGTGGCTGCCCCGTGGCAGTCCTGCCCTGACCATCCATTGGTCGGGATGGAGACGGCGGCACCAGGCCCGGGCCATGCAGTGTCATTACCGGAGACGCCTTCAGACACCTTCATCACAAGCGCGACTGTAGTACTAATCAACATCAAAAGGGATGACGCGCTTTTACACCTATTGACGGGACACTACCCCAACGCCAGCTACCAGATCGTCATCGAAGGCGCCAGCTACCGCGAGAGATTGTCCCCGCACCGGGCCTTGCTGGACGCTAAAGGGGGTGATTGACCTGCCAACAGCAACCTGATATTTGTCACAACACCACGCTCCCAAGGTGGCCGGATGTCCGTGAAAATGGCCGGCCTAATGACGTTGAAAAACGACACTCCCAGCGATTGACAGAAGTCCCAAGCCGGGTCATCGCGGTGTTCGGGCCCCGGCAAACTGGGAAGACCACCATCGTGCGGCAAGCTCTCCAACGGATACCGCAGGACAGCCTTTACCTGGCCGTGGATGAGCCCGACTCTCCTTTCTTCGCCCCAGTGCCTGACCTATCCAGCGGCGTCGCCATTCCGTTTCCCCAAGTGCGGAACACCGAGTGGCTGGTTAGAAACTGGGGGATGGCCAGGCTCCAAGCGGAGCGTCCTTCCTCAGGCTTCGTATTGGTCTTGGAAGAAATCCAGAAACTCCCCGGATGGTCTGAAACGGTCAAGGGCCTGTGGGATGCCGACCGCGCTCGGGAATGTCCCCTCCACGTGGTGATCCTTGGATCCTCCCCTCTGCTTCTGCAATCGGGATTGAGCGAGAGCCTGGCCGGGCGCTTCGATCCCATCAGAGTCACCCATTGGTCGTTTCAGGAGATGGTACGGGCCTTCAATATCGATCTCGACGAATATTGTTTTTCGGTGGGTATCCGGGCGCGGCAACCATGTTACGGGAACAGGATCGCTGGCGCGACTACGTGATGCAGGGATTGGTTCAGCCCAACATCGAGCGGGATATTCTGGCCATGACCCGGGTGGACAAGCCGGCGCTGTTGAGACAGCTATTCGAATTGGAGGCCGATTATTCCGGCCAGATACTGTCATACAACAAGATGCTGGGGCAGCTCCAGGATGCTGGCAACACGACCACCCTGGTCCGGTATCTGGATCTCCTGACCAGTGCCGGCCTTCTCACGGGCCTGCCCAATCATTCCAACCAACCTCATCGCCGCAGGGGTTCGAGCCCCAAGCTCAACGTGCTGAACACCGCCCTGATGACCGCCGGGTCAGGGTACTCGTTCGAAGAAGCCGGGGCTGACCCACCTTCTGGGGGAGGGTGGTGGAGAGCGCGGTGGGCGCGCACCTGCACAACACCGGGGCGTCCGACATCAGCCTCCGGTACTGGCGCAACAAACAGCATGAGGTCGACTTTGTGCTCCAGCGGAGTTGCCGCGTCGTGGCCATCGAGGTGAAGAGCGGCCCGCAGCGCCGTGACACCTCCGGCACGGCGGAGTTCGAAAAGCAATTCCGCCCCGCGAGATCCATCGTGGTAGGAGCGGATGGAATACCCCTGAACGAATTTCTGAGCGAGCCGGCCGCGCATTGGTTTGAGGGAGTATGAGCGTCATCGTCCAGCGAACCTGCACCGAGGTTTTATCGGAAGCCGAGCGTCGGCGCCGTGAACCGGTCTCCGAACCTCTGGATGCCCTGAGGCAAGCACCGGCCTACATCCTGCTTGGCGACCCGGGATCGGGGAAGAGCACCGCTCTCAAGAGCGAAGCCGAGGCCCTTGGGTCGCAGGCCAAGTTGATCCCAGCGAGGGATTTTCTGACCCTCGACATTAGCAGCCATCCCGAATGGGAAGGCCGGATACTCTTCATCGACGGATTGGACGAGATTCGTGCCGGTTCAGGGGATCGCCGTGAGGCTCTGGACAATATCAGGGGCCGATTGGATGCCCTGGGAGGTCCCGAGTTTCGTATCTCATGCCGGGAGGCGGACTGGCTAGTATTACAGTCGCTCTTGAGGAGCAGGTTTCTGAAGGTGTCTCCGGTAGTGACATTGCATGGCCCGGGCCTGGTGCCGCCGTCTCCAGCCTGACCAATGGATGGTCAATCTGGGACTGCCCCGTGGCAGCCACCGCAGCCGGCACAGCAACCGTCTGACCTCGGGCACGGTCAGCGGGATGAGTTCTCCCGGGAACATATCCCCTTTTTACCATCGCCACCGGCGGCATAGGACCGGATTACCGCCAGAAAGGCATGGGCCAGCAGCGCCAGGGTGATGTGCCGGTGCCAGCCGACCCACCGGCGCACCTCATACTCATCCAGCCCCACCTCCTGTTTGGCCTCCTTGAAGGCGTCTTCGATGATCCACCGGGTGCCCGCCACGCGCACCAGTTCCGCCAGCGGCGTTTCCGCTGCGCCAAAACAGGCGTAGTAGGCCAGGTCATCAGGATCGGCAATGCTGCGACGCACCAGCAGCCAACGCCCCTGATCCAGTGCTGACCAGGGTCCTATCGGCAACCAACCCCAATCGTAGAGGCGCGGCCCCTTGCTGCCCTCACCAGCGCTCAGGCGTTGCCACCGGTCATCGGGTATCTGCTGGGCCAGTTCACGGGCCGCCACCTGTGCCGAGCCATCCTCCGTATCCGCCCACAGCGGCTCGTTGTTCTTCACCGCCAGCACGTAGGGCAGGGCCTGCTCCTCCAGCCACCGCCGCAGTTTCCGGTCATTGCCGTACACCGTATCCCCCGTTACCCAGGCAAAGGGCACCCCAACCGCCACCGCGCGGGCGATCATCTCCTGAGCCAGTTGTGCCTTGGTATGAAAGACCACCCCTTCCGGGACACCGGCTTCCCGCCGCCGCTCCACATCCTCCGCCCATTCCTGGGGCAGATACAGCTCCCGATCCAGAAAGGCCGCGCCCCGTCGGCTGCCATAGGCCAGGAACACTCCGATCTGACAGTTCTCCACCTTCCCCGCCGTGCCGCTGTACTGACGCTTCACCCCCACCGACTTCCGGCCTTGCTTCAGAAACCCCGTCTCATCCACCACCAGCACCCCGCCGGGATCGCCCAAATGCTCCACCACGTACCCTTGCAGGTCGTCCCGCACCTGGTCCGCGTCCCAGTGGTACACCGCCAGCAGACACTGCACACCGTCGGGCGTGGCGTCGCCAGCATATTCGGCCAACTGCCACCCGTTCTTGCGCTCCACCGACCCCAGCAATCCTTTCAGGTACGCCAGCGCCCGCTGACGAGACTCACTACGGCTGAAACGCGACGCGATACGCCCGTGCAGCTCCTGGAGCCCAGCCTCCCACTCCAGCGCTTCCTCTCGCTCCAGTAATGTCTGACCCATTTCCAACTCCTCCGCTCTCACCAGTAATCATGGGCCTATCCTACCAAAGGCAAGCGCGACTGTAGTACTAGGGGATAACGACTGGAACCGGCTGAACGTGGTTGCGCCGGGAGGTCGGGCGGTCGTGGCGCGACTCGATCGTCTTACCGATGCTGATATCGAACGGATCCTGGACGCTCATCCTCACGTTACCAGCGCTCGTCAGTTCATCACAGACGCGATGGAGCATCGCGTTTACGGTCTTCTCACCAACCCGCTGACCCTGGATCTATTGGCCAGGGCAGTGGGAGGGGAACAAAGTTGGCCGGAGAATCGGCGACAGATTTTTGAAACGGCCTGCCGGCAGATGGCCACCGAGTACAATGATGAACACATTGCCGCAGGCCCACCACCACCACCCGAACGGTTGTTGGACATCGCTGGCCTGCTCTGCGCCCACCTCTTGATATCTGGGGCCGCGGGGTGTTCGACTAGCTACGACGAGACAAATGTCGACTACATCGACCTGGACGTCTTTGACGCCGAGACGGCCGGAACGGCACGCTACGCTCTGGCCACAAGGCTGTTTGCAAGTGTCGACAGTGGACGGTTCGCGCCGGCACACCGGCACATCGCCGAGTTCCTTGGCGCCAGGTATCTCACCCAGCTCAGCGAAGACGACAAACTGCCCATCGGCCGCGTACTGGCCATGATCACCGGCGGAGACGGTGTGGCGGTCACCGTGCTTCGGGGGCTGTCCGCCTGGCTGGCGGCCCATTGTCCGGACGCCCGCGAGCAACTGATTGACAGCGACCCCGTCGGTGTGGGGCTGTACGGAGACCTCCAGGGGTTTAGCGTTGCCGACAAGCACAAACTTCTGCTGGCGCTGAATCGTGAGGTTGCCGAGTACGGCGTGAATGTCTCCGCATTTGCACCGCTGGCCTCCTCCAACATGGAGTGCATTCTCCGGGACTTTCTGGAAGAGCCACGCCGCGATGCGGATCACCAACTCGTGACCGGGTTCCTGTTGCGCGTTCTGCGGCAAGGTACGCCCTTGACTGGCCTCTCCCCCGTGCTGCTTGATGTGGTCCGCGATTACAGCCGGTGGCCGAGGGTCGTCAGCGCCGCTCTCGATGCGTTCATCCACACCGCGGCGGGGGTGCCCGACGGTACGGAGCAGCACAAGCGTCTCCTGTCTGATGTAGAACACGGCCTGATCTCCGATCCGGATAACGAACTCCTGGGGATACTGCTGGCCCGCCTGTATCCGCAAGAGATTCCCCCTCAGAGATATGGAAATATCTCATCACCGAAGGGAATCCGGGTCTCATCGGAGACTACTTCGTTTTCTGGGAAAGGAGACTGCTGGAGCAGTCGTCGGACCAAGATGTAGCCGAGCTCCTGGATAGCCTGACCCGCTGTCCGGACGATGATGGGTTCGGCCTTTGCGCCAGCGAGGCCTGGTACCTGCTGCATCACAGTGCTCCTCCGCCGGACTTTGGACTATGGTGCCTGGATACCGCCGTCGTGTACGCGGACACGAACTGGCGGGTGGCGTACAGTCTGCTTGGGAACGCCGTCCACTACTGCGACCGAACTACCGGCGGCCAGGGACTATCCCGAGCCGTGTTGGAGGATCGCACCCGCTGCCACCCGGCTTTGCGACAACGGTTGGCGGAGTTGTTGGCTCCGCCAGTCAATGTCCCCGCCGCCAGACCGCCGCGCGCCATCGGTGCGAGCTGGCCCCAGGTCGACCGTGAGTGGCAACGGTGGATTGATCTCGTTGGGACCAACGTCGATACCTTGCGGGAGAACCGGGCAGCTCCGAAGTTGCTGTTCGAAATAGGCATGGCGTATTTCGGCTACCTCCCGTTTGCCTCGGCCAATATTGCTTCCGAAAGCGGGCTCGAGGGTATTCTGGGCAACGCCGATCTGGTCGAGGCGGCGACGGCAGGGCTCCGGGGCGCCGTTTGGCGGCAGGATGTCCCCGAGGTCGAGGAGATTGTCCGTCTGGCAGCCGACTCACGTTTCCACCCGCTGGGTCCGCCGTTTCTCGCTGGCATGGACGAAATATACCGCGTGGAGCCGGAACATCTGGAGCGGTTGAGCCCGTTCCAGATGCAGCAGGCTCTGGCCTTCCACTACTGTATCCCCACCGGTCGCTCCTCCAACCCACGGTGGTATTCAACATGGCTCGAAACGTGGCCCGAACTCGTGGCGGAGGTCCTGGTACAGTGCGCGATCCCGGCAATTCGAAGCGGCAAGGACCACGTTCCCGAGCTGTACCAACTGGTGCACCAGGAGAGCTACGGTCGCGTTGCTGCACACGTCAGTCTGCATCTCCTGGCAGCATTTCCGCTGCGCTGCCGCTCCCGCAGCAGCTTGAGACACTGGACGGCCTGCTATGATCTGCCCTGCGGTACGCGGACCGGACGTCGCTTCAGAGGATGATCGAGGTGAAACTCTCCCGGTCGAGCTTGAATGTCCCGCAGCGCATCCATTGGTTGGCTGCGGGGGTCGTCGTTGCTCCCGATAACTAATCTCCAGCCTCTGGAGGGTTTCGTCGGCGGCAGAGACGATCGCGTCCGGAAGATGGCACCCTTTTTCGCTCCTGATAAGGACCTGCCTTTCCTGGTGGAAGAGTTGGATGTGCGGACCCTACGGTTTCTCATCAATCGAATGGGGGGTATATACGAGCTCGTCGAGGCCAGCGGCTGGGTCACCGCCGATATGCGGGCAGCGGGTCAAGTCGACCGGTGGGTACGCCGTCTGTCGTCCCTGCCAGACTACGCAGCATTGCAGGCAA
Source organism: Dehalococcoidia bacterium (assembly GCA_965197635.1). GTDB lineage: Bacteria > Chloroflexota > Dehalococcoidia > Lucifugimonadales > UBA3495 > Bin87. Next base: position 783,644 of record OZ240218.1, on the reverse strand, counting down.
TGGAGGCGCTGGCAACCGATGAGGCTCTGTCGAAATGGAGCCTATTTCTGGAACGGGCCCGAGACCGCCAACGGGTCATCCACCGGGACGCCAACTACCAACATCCGAACGTTGAGCAGGTCCGTCAGGCTCTTGACGACGCAGCTCCGGCCAACGCTGCGGACCTGGCTACTCTGGTGATCGACCGACTGTAGAAATTCGCCGATCAGATCCTGGCGAGCAGTACCCAGTACTGGCGCCAGTACTGGAATGAAGGTCCCCATGGCCGTCCCAAATCTCCCAAAATTGAGAACCACTGTAGGGATGCCCTGCTCTCTCGCCTGCAGAACGAACTTCCTGCCGGCGTCATTGCCCAGCCTGAAGTTGAGTTCGCCAACGACAAGCGCGCCGACATCGGTGTGTCGTACGGGGAATACAGAATCCCCGTGGAAATCAAGCGGAGCCAGGACCCACAGCTCTGGAGTGCCCTGCGCAACCAACTCATCGAACGTTATGTCGGCAGCCCTATCACCGGCGGACGTGGCATTTATCTGGTCTTCTGGTTTGGTGAGCGCGATATTCCAGCACCGCCCCAAGGGCATCGTCCCACCAGTGCCGAGGAACTGAGGGAGAGGTTAGAAGCGCCGCTGAGCGAAGCCGAAAGGCGTCGGATCTCGGTGTGTGTGGTTGACGTCAGTCCCGGCGGATAGCGATGCCTTTCCTCCATTGGCGACGGTCCAGTGGTCCAGTAAGCCGATCTTTTCAGGGCCCTAGCCGACGAAAAGCCATCCACCTTCCCGGCGGTTCACGCCAACAGCGCTGGATATGCACGGCGTCCAATCTAATGATCAGGTGCCCCAAATCCGACCTGGGATCGTGTCGAAACAGCAGTGGTAAGCAGCACACGTTCCCGCCGGTGTTACGTTCATCGACGGTGGATATCCTCTACCTGACTTCAGCCGCCCGCCGATCAACTTCCGCGTCGGCAAATGGAACAGGGGGCAATGGCGATTCCGCGCAACGGATCCTCTCCCACTTGATACGGCAATAGTAATCGCTCTTCCATTCCTCACATGCAAGCCACACCTGATCAATCAGCGGCGGTAATGAGGCCGCTTCTATAATTTCGATCAGGTCTTCCTCGAACAGCATATTTGAGCCTTCGCCGCAGAACTGAACCAACAGCAGCTTCAGGCAGTCAGCGTATCCCTCAAACTTGGGCACAGCCTTTTCCAACGTACGCTGAAACGCTCCGGCGTATCCAGCTTTTAGTGCTTCCAGTCTTTGAGAGTAGTCGGACGGCTCCTCCCATGGCATGGATCCTAGCGCAACGTGAAAACGGATCCCGGTCGTTTCGTCTTCATAAAGCTCGTGGGGCGCAAGAGGTCGGAAGCTCCACGGTATCGGAACCTTGCTGCTGATTACACCGGATTTCGCTTGGCCCAGATTTGAAAGGATCGTCTGGGCGATCTCCTCTGCGTACCAGTCTACGTCGCGTCGCCTTACACCCTTCAGAGAGTCCTCGTGGTAAGCCAGTTCGTACATCTTGTCGCGGAATGCATGGCCTACCAAATCAGACACACGTTCATCAAGGTGGTGCTCGTGGCTATGGGAGCGGTAGTAAGCCTTGGGCCACACCACCGATTTGCACTCAATGACGATATCTCTTTCGCCCGGTGCACGAAGCAACACTTCAGGTTGCTTCCGGGTGGTGTCCTTGTCCAGACATTCTTCCCTGGCGTACGCCGTCTCGTGATCAGCATTGAAATCGACCACGAAATCGCGGAGATTGGCCCACTCGCAGTCCGTTTGCGGGGGCAGGCACGAAAAAACCACAATCGCCTCTCCAATTCAAAGTGGGACGGGATACGTATTGCGAACCGAGAAGCAGCAGGCAGCTGCGTTCCAGGTCCGCTCATCGGTTACCGGCTCGGCTGGAGATGCTGCTCCGTTCTTTGATTTCAACAGACCGGAGAATGGGTTTGGCGCGCCGATAACGCCATCATTGATTTCTATGTTCCGGACTGACGCGTAGCCGATTACGCGCCGGAAGGAGCGTTCTGACAGTCTTGACCCCCAAGGCAATCAGCTACGCCCAGGGCTGATGCAGCGTGATGGCGTACATCGGGTCACCGCTGGAAGGGCCGGTCGTGTTCCGCAGGGGGCGCTCCCCGGGCCACCGCCGCCACCGCGCCGCCGGCCTTGATCTCAGTGATGACGCCGGCGGCCACCGCGGCTTTGATGATGTGATGGCGGCAGTAGTCCTGGCCGCCGATGCGATAGAGGGTCTTGGCGTAGTAGACGGTGTGAGCAGCGCGGGCGGGCGGCTCCAGTTCGGCGCCGCAGGCAACGCATTGGGGCATGGTCTCACCTCCCGGTGATTCATTGGTGTTACCGGAATTGTGATAGACGACAATAAGTCCTGCCGGCCTGTTGCCTCATTGAGAAATGTTACCGAAAAATCAGCACTTGGGATCGTCCCCAATCAGTGCCATTTCCGGCATTCCGTGGAGTTCCGGCAGCGTTGCTTCAGACGCTGCATAGACCAGCTTGTTCGCCATGATGCCTCGCCACTGTTGCACCCTCCGCTGCAACGTTCGCAGGTGCGCCCGGCTGTAGCGGTCGGGATGGGCGGACTGCAACCGGCTAGCAACGCCACCGCGCTGGCGTCCGGTTCCTCCTGCAACCAGCCCAACACGTCGCACCAGACCCCTGCGAAAGGGTCTTCCCGCGTGCGCCAGGTGCGCGGCGCTGCCACCTTGCGCCCCCGTGCGCCCCCGTGGAGAATGCGTTTCATCCCGACGCCACTGGTCGGGCGGACTGGCCAGAAACTGCTCCAGGCTCTCGCCTTGGGGCGTGGGCCTGAGTCCGGGGCAGTGAGCGCGGTCAGAGCCGACTGGGCTTCTCTGATGGTGTGCAGTAACGCCACCGGGTCCAATGCGGCCCGGTGTTCACCCAGCATAGCCTTCGCATCGTCGCTGATCGTCTCTTGGCGCAGCAGCTGGTCGCAGGGCGTGGCTGGCGGGCTGTAGCGCTTGACCACGGTCGACCCGTTCCGGATCTTGTCGATCGGCTTGAACGAGGGCTGGAAGTAGTTCACATACCGACGCATCGCTCCTTACCAATGCGCCATGGTCTGCCCCGCCACCGGGCCCGAGTAACGATCATGGCCGATGAAGCGTCGGATCACCGCTCCGTTCTTCTGCTCAATCCACGCCTGGTCGTTCTTGCGGTAGGGCGGGAGCGGGTGAACTCGATGCCACGATCGCCGCAGTACTGGGTAATGGTTGCGTTGATGAACACGCTGTCGTTGTCAGAGTCGATGCTGCGGACGGGGAAGGGCGGCTGCCGCCCGATGGCCTCCAGTCCCGCCACCACCAGGGATTGCTCTCTGGCCAGCAGGGGAACGGATTCGGTCCACCCAGTGCAGACGTCGGTGGCCACCAGGCTGAAGATGAATGAGCCTCCCATGTTGTTGCCGCAGTGAGCCACCAGGTCAATCTCCAGGAAACCCGGCGGCGGCCAGTGCCAATCGGCGAAGGTCCGCACCGGAATGTTGCGCCTTGCCGACAGGTTCCTCCGGCGCTTGCGCCGGCCGGACACGGTGGTACGGACCGGTTTGAGCAGCCGGTCCAGCGTGGCCGCGCTGGCCGACAGCAATCGCTCTCTCACCTCTGGGTCCAAGTCGAGGTGGCCATAGCGCTCCATGGATTCCACCAATGGGGTAACGCCGCGTTCAGGCGCTTCCCGCAGATGCGGTCGGTAGCCTCCCAGACCAAGATCACCGCCTCACGGACGGCCCCGTCGTAGATGCGCCGACCCTTGATCATCGCCTGTTTCTCCCCAGCGTCTCCCGACTGCCTCAGCAGCCGGATGCCGTGCTTGCGGTGGTGGCCGGTTACGGCGATGAACTCGTCGAGGATCCTACTCTTGTCCTTTTTGAATGACTCGCGGTAGCGGTCTCGGATCGTCGCCAGCAATTCCTGTTTCGCCATCTTACTGATGCCTCCGCGCACGCGATTGCCTCCCGCTTTTCGGTAACATTCTAGGTGAGGTAATCACTTCCTATAAGTAACCTTTTCCTTGAGGCAATGCTAGCGGATGACCGTGATGCGCCCGCTGCCGTCGTCCCCGCGCACGACGTCGCCCCAGATGAGAGCGGCCGCCTCGGAGCGGCGCAGGCCGGCGTCGGACAGCACGGCCACCATGGCCAGGTCCAAACGGGCGCGCTCCGCGGCCTGCTCCGCCGTTTCGAAGCCGCGGCCGCGCTTGCGGGGCTGGACAGCGGTGAGTTGGACCACGGTGAGGGCGTGGGCGGTGAGCGCCCCAGACTGGCGCTGGGGTTTCCCCAAGCGCCGCGCCCATTCCTTTCAAGGAGGCGCGCACTCCGCGGTCTTTCCAAGGAGATTCGTGGCCAGCCCACTCGTGGGCTTTGGCAATGGCGCTGGACAGGTAGCCCAGCGCAGCATTCGGTCCTCAGATGTGATTGAGACCCTCTCTGGACTGATGATTGCCAGGGGAGTGCCCGGGTACATCCGCTCGGACAACGGGCCGGAGTTCACTGTCCGGACGGTGCGGTAGTGGCTCGGCGGGGTCGGGGCCAGGACCCGGTACATCGAGCCTGGTTCTCCCAGGGAGAACGGCTACCTGGAAAGTTTCAAAGGCAAGCTGAAGGACGAAATGTTAGACCGGGAGGTGTTCAACACGCTACTCGAGGTGCAAGTGCTGACCGAGCAGTACCGGCAGACCTACAACCGGGTCAGACCGCACAGTTCCCTGAGCTACCGACCTCCGGCGCCGGAGACCATCCTGCCCGAGGATATCATCCGGGAACTGGTCACAGTGACATGGAGAGTGGTACAACTACTGGGGGGCAGGTCGCTGATTTGCCTGGTCAAACAGGTCAAGCAGGTCCAAACCCATATGGTTCCGACCCGCGAGCATGAGACGAGCGTCAGCTGCCCACATACCCTGTTCTGTAATAGAGTTGCGTGAAAAGAAATGGTTGGAGACAAGCAATGCCAAAGGTAATCCCAGTACCAGATGAACTCAGCCAGCCCTTTTGGGACGCGGTGAACGAACAGCGCCTGGTCCTCCAGAACTGTACCGCCTGCGACAAGCTCCAGTACCCGCCCCAGGCGGCCTGCCAGGTGTGCGGCTCCGCCGATGGGCTGGAGTGGAAAGAGGTGGCAGGCAAGGGCCACGTCGCCACGTACATCGTCATCGAGGACGGCCGCCTCAACCGTCGGATGCCCGACCAGCCCTACAATCTTGCCCTGGTGACGCTGGACCAGGACCCCACTGTGAACTTCTACTCCAACCTGCCGGGCGTCCCGGCCTACGAGGTACCGGTGGGCGCGGCCGTGGAGGTTACCTTCGAGGAAGTGGCTCCCGGCCAGTTGATACACGAGTGGATGGTGGTGGAATAACCATTGGTGAAACTTCGCGCTTATTCATGGATACGCGATAACGGATACGCGACAAAAGGACGGACTATGACCAGCAGCAATGACTTCCAGTGGCGCAGGGACCGGGATGGCCTGGGCGTGTGGGAACACCGGGGCAAGGTGGCCGTCGTCGGCTACGGCCATTCGCCGGTGGACCGGCGGTGGGACGAGGAGAACCTGGAAACCTCCCTGGGCGCTTACACCATCATGGCCTGCGAAAAAGCGATGGAGCAGGCCGGAGTCACCATTGACCAGGTGGACGGCATCGTCTGCTGTGACAGCCACATCGCTGGCGGCAGCGGCGGGACCACCTCCCAGTGGGCGCCCCGGCCCTACTTCGACCCGCCATACGATTCGGAGTACGGCCTGACTCTGATCAACGCCCAGTGGCTCATCAACACCATGGGCTTCAAGAACGTCAAATTTGCCCCCACCGGGGTGCCGACCATCGGCGAGATGGTGGGCATGGCCTCCCAGGCCGTGGGCGACGGTGTCTGCTCCACCTGCCTGGTCATCTATCCCACGGGCAACATGGAAGGCCGCTACCGGCGGGGCGGCGAGAATGCCGAGGACTACGCCCGTGGCGCACGCCAGTGGACCGTGCCGTGGGGCAACCACGGCGGCAACGATTTCATCAACATCTTTCCCCACCGCCAGTACCTGATGAGGTACGGCGGCGAACATGAGGACCTTGCCCCCTTTGTCATCAACCAGCACAAGAACGGGATCCTCACCCCCTGGGGGTACAACGCCACCCACAACATCGAACCCATATCGGTGGAAGACTACATAGGTTCCCGGCCAATCTTGAATCCGCTACGCATCTGGGACTGCGACCGTCCCGTCAACGCCTCGGCGGCCTACGTGTTCACCACCGCAGAGCGGGCGCAGGATATGGATTCCCAGCCCGTTTACGTGCTCAACCATTCCCAGCACAACTTCCCGTTCCGAACCACCCAGCCCGACCTGGACGAAGTGGAGATGTGGACCGACCGGCAGGCCGCGCGCATGTACGAAGGCGCCGGCTTGGGGCCTGCCGATGTGGACATCTTCAACCCCTACGACGGCTACTCCATAATGGCCCAGTTCTTCCTGGAGGGCTTCCAGTGGCACGGGGTCAAGCGGGGCGATGCTTTGACCTTCTACGCCGGCGACATCAGCGTCAAAGGCCCTCACCCCTTCAGTTCCAGCGGCGGCAACCTGGGCAATGGTCGCACCCGCACCGCCATGTACACCGACAGCATCGAGCAGCTCCGGGGCACCGCTGGCAACCGCCAGGTGACCGTGCGGGCCGAGACCGCCCTGTGCGCCTTCACCACCCCCAGCAGCGGTGGCTGGCTGATGCTAGGCAAGCACCCTTCGTGATGATTCCGGGAACGACGTGAAGATCCAGGGCAACTCGTAACAACGTCACTCCGGCGCAGGCCGGAATGCAAAAACCCAGGAATGTAGATTCCGGCTTTCGCCAGAATGACGGTCCGCCGGCGGAAAGGGCGACTTATTCAGAGGTTCCCTAGTGTCCTGTATTCAAAGTTCGCTGGCAAAAGTGGGCGACGTTGGCCAGGATTTGGTCGGCGGTCTTGGTCCAGACAAAAGGTTTGGGGTCTTCGTTGGTGACGTCCAGGTAGCGGTAGATGGCAGTCTCCAGTTCGGCGCTGCTCTGATGCACGCCGCGGCGCAACTGCTTTTCGGTGAGCAGACCGAACCAGCGCTCCACCAGGTTCAGCCACGAGGCGCTGGTGGGTGTGAAGTGCATATGGAAGCGGGGCCGCTTGGCAAACCAGTTCCGGATCAGCGCCGTCTGGTGGGTGGCGTAGTTGTCCGCGATCAGGTGGACGTCGAGGTCGGCGGGCACCTCGGCCTCGATGGTATCGAGGAATTTGCGGAACTCCACGGCCCGGTGCCGTTGGTGGCAACGACCAATCACCTTGCCGGTCCTGGTGTCTAAGGCGGCGAACAGCGAAGTGGTGCCGTGACGCAGGTAATCATGGGTGCGCCGTTCCACTTGTCCCGGGCGCATGGGCAATAGCGGACGGGTGCGATCCAACGCCTGGATCTGGGACTTCTCGTCCACGCACAGGACCAACGCCCGATCCGGTGGATTCAGGTATAGCCCCACAACGTCCCTGACCTTCTCGATGAAGAAGGGGTCCGACGACAACTTGAAGGTCTCCGTGCGGTGTGGCTGCAATCCGAAGGCCCGCCAGATGCGGCTGACCGTGTTGTGGCTCAGCCCGCTGCGCTGGGCCATGGACCGGGTGCTCCAATGGGTCGCGTCCCGGGGCGCGGTCTCCAGCGTCAGCGTAATCACACGCTCCACGTCGTCATCGGTAACCGCTCGAGGCCGTCCGCTGCGCGGTTCGTCCGACAGTCCGTCCAGCCTCCGTTCCAGGAACCGGGAACGCCATTTCCCCACCGTCGCATCGGACACTCCCAGGTCGGCGCTCACCGTGGTATTGCTGCGGCCTTCGGCACAGCCCAAAATCATTCTGGCCCGCAGCGCCAAAGCTTGCGCCGTTTTCGGACGACGAACCCACCGTTCCAAGGTTTCACGCTCCACGTCATCCAAAATTAGCGGCGGCATTGGTCGTCCGATTGCCATGGTCATCCTCCTCTGGGCTGCTAACCCGGAGGATACCTCATCGCGAATACTATTACAATGAACTTCAGTTACACCACACTAGTATTACAACGACAGTTTAGGGAGGGATACTGGTGGTGGCGCGACCGGCGGCGCGGCGTTTCGCATGGGAGCATTTGGCCCGTTGGTTGCGCAGTTGGACGTCCGCCAGCCATCGCAGCAACTCCGGCGGCCCAAACCACTCCCGCGGCAGCAGCTCACGCACTACTCGGTACACCTGGGGCCGCGTGATCCGGGGCATCTTTTCCCCCCAATCCTGCTGCCGGGTCAGCAGGAAGGCGCCCGCCAGCAGGCACATGGCGATGTGATGGTGCCACCCGGCCCAAGTGCGGGTCTCGTACTCATCCAATCCCACGTCGCGCTGCTCGGTCTCGAACTCGGTTGCAATGCGCCACCGGGAGCCGCCCACGTGGGCCAGGGTTTCCAAGGGGGTGTCCGCGGGAGCGTTGGACCGGTAGTAGCGGGGTTCGCCGCCGTCCAGGTTCTGGCGGTAGATTGCCCAGAGGACTTCGCCAGGTTTGCGCTGCCGCGTTACCCGTACCCGCTGGGCGCTGTAACGGTAGGTGCGCGGCCCCTGGCGGCCCATTGCAATGGTTATCTCCCGCCAGGCTGCTGCTGGCAACGCCGCGCCGCGCTCCGCCATGGTCTGCCGCTCCTCCCGCCGCAACCTGGGTTTGCGGGGACGCCCGTTGCCCTGATCGGGCGGGTTGGTCCAGGTGGGTTCCAACGGCCACGCTGTCAGATCCGGCCGCACGTCCAGCACGTACCGCATTCCCGCCCTCGAAATTCCCTCCCGCAGCGTGGGCGACATCCCGACAGCGGAATCCCCAGCCACCCACTGCGCCTTGAGGTAGCCACGAGCCTGGGCCCGCTCCAGCATCTCCAGCGCCAGCTCCGTCTTGCTCCGGTACTCCCGCCGCGCTTCCGGCACCCCCGCCGCCGCACAACGCTCCACATCCGATGTCCACTCCTGGGGCAGATACAGGCGCTGGTCCACCAGCGCCCGACCCCTAGGACCCACGTGGGCCAGCAACAACCCAGCCTGGCAGCTGGCGATCTTCCCCAACGCTCCACAGTACTGTCTGATTACTCCCACCGACTTCACCCCCGGCTTGGGAAAGTCGCTGCCGTCCAACACCCACACCGCCGGCGGGTCCTCCAATCTGGAACCCAGATACTCCTGCAGCCGACCCATCACACCCTCATCATCCCAGGGCGATGCGGTGAGAAACCGCGGCAGCGCTCGGGCCGATGCCGGAACCGTCTCCACCAGGTTTTCGGCGTTGCGCCGCTCCCGGGACTGCACCAGCAGGCCCGGCAGGTAATGACGGCTGTGCTCCCGTGACTCCCTGCGGCCAAAGACCGGCGCAAAGTAGGCCTGAAAGTCCTGAAAGGCCTCGTAAACCCGCTCAAGGTCTGCCGCATCCATCGCTCTGCCCCACCTCCCCAAGCCTGCGCTAACTCGCCAACAATCCTACCATAGCAACTGTCGTTGTAATACTAGTATTACAACGACAGATTTGGCGAACCACGCTTGAAGCTTCGTATCAGCGGGTCGCAAAGACACCCTCATTTGAGTACCGTTCCTGTTTAGCATAGGCCAAAGTCAAGGTCCGTACTCGTCAACCGTCGTTGTAATACTAGGACCTTGAATCGAAACTGGGTTTGGCCCGGCTTGGGATGTCTGCCGGGTCGCCCGAGTATTCCCGGGCAGGTTGGCCAACTGGCGAGACGTCTATATCAGGTTCTCCGGATTGGAGATCCACCTGATGTGGGTGGATATCGCCCCTAGCAGCCCGTCCGAGAAACATGCTTGACGAGCCATTGGGGGTATGATGAGCGCAGTCAAGTTACGGGGAGCCGCTGATGAGCAAGACGTACCGCGCCTATGACCCCGACCAGCAGTTGCTGTTGCCGGCGGCCCTGCGGGAATGGCTGCCGGACGACCACCTGGCCTACTTCATCTCCGACGTTGTTGAGCAGTTGGACCGGTCGGACATCACCGCGCGCTACGAGCCAGAGCGGCGGGGCGGACCGCCCTACCATCCTCAGATGATGGTCAAGGCGCTGCTCTACGGCTACTGCGTTGGAGTGGCGTCATCACGGAGGATCGCCCAGCGGCTTCACGAGGACATCGCGTTTCGGGTGCTGGCGGCGAACAACACGCCGGACTTCCGCACCATCTCGGACTTTCGCAAGGACCACCGGGCGGAGTTGTCGGACCGGTTCTTGCCGGTGCTGGCATGGTGCCAGTTGGCGGGGTTGGTGAAGTTGGGGCAGGTGGCGTTGGACGGGACCAAGGTGAAGGCCAACGCATCGCAGCATCAGGCGATGAGTTACGGGCGGATGCAGGAGCAGTCGGCGCAGTTGGCGGCGGAGGTGGCGGAGTTGCTGCGGCGGGCGCCGGAAGCGGATGACGCGGCAGACCGTCGGTACGGTCAGGACAGGCGTGGTGATGAGTTGCCAGCAGAGTTGGCCTTTCGGCAAGGCCGGTGGGAGCAGTTACGGGAGGCCCTGGCGGCGTTGGAAGCGGAAGCGCCGGCGGCGGCAGGACAGGCCGAAGGGGAGGGCAAGGCACTTTCAGGAGTCCCCGACGATAAAGCCCAGCACAACTTTACTGATGCGGAGTCCCGGATCCTGCCCGCGCCGGGCGGGCGGGACTTCGTCCAGGCGTACAACTGCCCGGCGGTGGTGGACAGCGAGCGCCAGGTGATTGTGGCGGCGCAAGCCACGAACCAGGCATCGGACCAGCAGCAGGCGACGGGCATGGTCGAGGAGACCATCGGCAACACCGGCGTGATCCCAAAGGAAGTGTCCGCTGACGCCGGGTACTACTCAGCCAGGGTGGTTGACGAACTCTACGCGCGGGGCACAGACCCCTACGTCGCGCCGGAGAGAACCCGCCACGGCCGAGTGTTGCCGCCCGCCCCCAGGGATCGCATCCCCAAGCAGCTGTCCCCCCGGGATCGAATGCGGCGGAAGTTGCTGACGAAAAAGGGTCGGCAAAGTTATGCGCTGCGGATGGCGACGGTGGAGCCGGCCTTCGGCCAGATCAAGCAGGGGTCGAGGGTTCCGGCAGTTCCTGCTGCGGGGTCTGGAGAGGGTGAAAGGGGAGTGGCTGCTGATCTGCACCGGGCACAACCTGCTCCAGCTGTTCCGGTTCGGCGCCAAGATGCCGGCCCAAGGGCTCGTCGCATCGTTGGCGAAGCCGGTTTCTGCCATCATCGGCCCACTGTCGGCCAAATACTGGCGGCATCAGCGCTGGTGATCGGCAATCATAGTTAGATGTTGCCGGTCAGCTCTTGGCTAAATCTGCGCCACTTGGGCATTCCTCAGACGGGCTGCTAGCTGTTCACCTCCCTCGTTTGGTGTCCACCATAATAACCGGTTATATGTCTGATGATTAATATTACGATTTGCTAGTACAGTTTGGTTTGCATGGGGGCTACAGGGTTGCAGCGTATCCATTCATCCGACCATGCCGAAAGATGTCGCCGGTAGCTGAGCAAACAAAAAGTGTGGCGGCGACGGTCATCTGTCATGTTTGCGTTAGTGTAAAATGCCCGGCGAAAACACGGGTAGAGAACGACAGATTGCTACGGAGGGAATTATGGCTTTCGCAGGAGTACCCACCGAGGCGGAAGTGCTGGCTTGGTATCGCGACGAAAACAACTGGGGCCGGTGGGGTCAGCAAGACCAGCTCGGTGCGCTGAACCTGATCACGGCAGCGAAGCGGACGCAGGCAGCCGCGCTGGTGCAGACCGGCGAAACGGTTAGCTGCGCCCGGCCCATCACCACCGATATGACACCCGACATCACCCACCAGGTGCAGCGGTTCATGGTGGACAGCGGTGAAGGCCGAGACACCGACCCGCTGGAGCGGCGCAACTCACGGCGGGGCGCGGCCGAGTTCATTGGCATGGTCTTCCACGGGCAGACTATTACCCACATCGACGCCCTGTCCCACTACTCCTACGACGGTTTGATGTACAACGGCGTGCCGGCCGCCGTGGTCACCTCACGGGAGGGAGCGCAGAGCCATGCCATCGACCTGACCGCCCAAGGGCTGGTGAGCCGGGGGGTGCTGCTGGACGTCGCCCGGGCACGCGGCGTGGATTGGCTAGCCCCGGACACGCCCGTCATGCCGGAGGATCTGGACGCCGCCGAGCGTGAGCAAGGCGTCTCCGTTCAGGAAGGAGACATCCTGCTGGTCCGAACGGGCAACTACCGCCGCCGCATGGTGGACGGGCCCGTGCCGGGCACCGAGCCCAGCGTGGCGTGCCACGTCGCCTGCGCACCGTGGTTCAAGGAACGTGGTGTCGCGATGCTGGGCACCGACACCTCCAACGACATTCGACCCAACCAGTACGGAAACATCGTGTCGCCGTTGCACATCGCCTGCCTGGTGTACCTGGGGGTGTGGCTGATTGACAATGCCAATCTGGAGGATGTGGCCGAGGTGGCGGCGCGGCACGGGCGCTGGGAATTCATGCTCTCCATCGGGGCCCTGCGCCTGCGCAACGTAACAGGCAGCCCGGTGAACCCCATCGCGATTTTCTGAGGGTTCAGGCGGTTGGTCCAGAGAACGGGGGAGGCCAAGTTGGCCTCCCCCGCTGTTATTCAGCACAGGATTGCGGAGCGCAGCCTAAATCCCCTGGAACCACGCCTGCCGCTTTTGGGAAAATGCCTTGATCCCTTCCTGAAAGTCCTTGGTCAAACCGATGTTGGCGATTGCCTCGGTTTCGGCATCAAGTTGGGTCGTAAGGTCGGCGTCCCAACTGCCGTCGAACAACGCTTTGACCCTTCCGTAGGCTCGGGTGGGACCCTGGGCGAGGCGGTCGGCCGTTTCCATGGCGTGCCGTTCGAAGTGGGCCGTCTCAAACACCTGGCTTACCAAGCCAAGCTCCAAAGCGTAGTGAGCGCCGATGGGTTGCCGCGCCAGGTAGATCTCCATCGCCCTTCCCTGCCCCACGATGCGGGGCAGCATATAGGTTGATCCGCCGTCAGCGGTGCAGCCGATGTTGGCGTAGGCCAACAGGAACCGGGCGTCCGACGATGCCACGCGCAGGTCGCAAGCCAGCGCCAGGCTGAACCCGGCGCCGGCGGCAACGCCGTTGACTGCGGCCACCACGGGTTTGTCCAGGCGGCGAATGCCCAGGACCACGTCCCGGTGCAGGGCATCGGCGAGACTGCGTAGATGGTCCGACAATTCCTCGGGGCCGCCAGATTCGAACTGTGCAGAAAAATCGCGCACGTCCGCGCCGGAGCAGAAGGCGCCGTCGGTTCCGGTTAGGAGCACGGCGCGAATGTCCGCGCCGCGGCAGGACGCGATCGCCTGGCCTAGCTCGGCCACCATTTCAGGAGACAGGGCATTCCGCGCCTCCGGACGATTCAGGCGAATTACGGCGAGCGTACCTTTGCGCTCGAGCTGAACGCGGTTTTCAACAATAGTCATCAGGGCCTCCGAACATCCAATTGTGGTCGTTGGCGCCATTTCGCCGCCGCCGTTCCTCGGCCACGCCGGCGTCAAATCCGAGCCGATAGCCTTCCTCGCGGCCGACCTCAATTCCTTCCTCTTGGCCTTCCGCACGTGCCTCGGCTACCTCCTTCTGTCGTCGCTGCCAGATTGCCTGCCGCGCGCAATCAATGCCAAACAGCATCAAGTAACCTCCCGTCTCAAACAATGGCCAGAACAGCGCTGACAATGGCGTAAGGTTCAGGCGGATGACCGCCAACGCGCCTTTTCGCTCGAGCTGGACTCGATTTTCAGCGGTCGTCATCAGGGCCTCCGAACATCCAATTGTGGTCGTTGGCGCCATTCCGCCGCCGCCGTTCCTCGGCCGCGCCGGCGTCAAATCCGAGCCGATAGCCTTCCTCGCGGCCGACCTCAATTCCTTCCTCGCGGCCGACCTCAATTCCTTCCTCGCGGCCTTCCGCACGTGCCTCGGCTACCTCCTTCTGTCGTCGCTGCCAGATTGCCTGCCGCGCGTAATCAATGCCAAACAGCATCGCGTAACCTCCCATCTCAAACAATGGCCAGAACAGCGCCGACAATGGCGTAAGGTCTGCCGCCGTAATCAGCGTTTCCAATCCCCGCCATTTCCGGTCACCTACGATCAGCATAGTTGCGGTATTAACCAGCAGAATAACCGCAGCTGCTACCGTAATCTTAGTCGGTATGCTAATTGGCTTCCGCGGTTCCATTATACGGGATCACCGCGTGACCGCCCCCTCTGCCGCGGAGGACACCAGCTTGGCATACTTGGCAAGGACGCCGGTGGTGTACTTTGGCTCCATGGGACGCCAGGCGGCGCGTCGGTCGGTGAACTCTTCCTCCGTGATGCGGGCGTCGAGGCGGCGATTGGGGATGTCCAGGGTGATGATATCGCCTTCCTGGAGCATACCTATCGGGCCTCCCTCCATGGCTTCCGGCGCAACGTGGCCGACCATCGGTCCGTGGGATGCGCCGGAAAACCGGCCGTCGGTGACCAGCGCCACCGAGTCGCCGAGGCCCTGCCCGATGAGCGCGCCGGTAACGGCGAGCATCTCTCGCATACCGGGGCCGCCCTTGGGTCCTTCGTAACGGATCACGACGATGTCGCCGTGTTTGACTTCGCCGCGCTGGATAGCCTGGAAGGCTGGCTCTTCCTGGTCGAACACCCGGGCCGGGCCTTCGTACACCTTCTCCTGGTGCCCGGCCACCTTGATGACGGCGCCGTCGGGGGCCAGGTTGCCGCGCAGGATGGCGAGGCCACCCGTGGGGCTGCGCGGCGCGGCGGTTGTATAGACGACCGGCTGGTCGTCCACGACGGATGCCTCGTTGATGTTCTCCGCCAGGGTCTTGCCGTTCACCGACATAGTGTCGCCGTGGAGCAATCCGCCGTCCAGGAGGCGCTTGCCGATGAGCGCCACGCCACCGTAGCGGCTCAGATCTGCCATGACGTAGCGGCCACCGGGCTTCATGTCGGTGATGTATGGCGTGTTGCGGCTGATGCGCTCAAAGTCGTCCAGCGTCAAGTCAACTTCGGCTTCCCGGGCAATGGCCATCAGGTGCAGCACGGCGTTGGTGGAGCCGCCCATGGCCGCTACCAGTGTGATGGCGTTCTCAAAAGCCTGCCGGGTCAGGATATCTCGCGGCCTGATGCCCTCGTCCAGCATACGCATCACGGCCGCGCCGGCGCGGCGCGACTCGTCGCTTTTGCGGGGATCCACCGCCGTCAGGGAAGAGTCGCCGGGCAGGGACAGGCCCATGATTTCAATGGCTGTGGACATGGTGTTGGCGGTGAACAAGCCGCCGCACGAACCCTCCCCCGGGCAGGCGCTACATTCCAACTCGGTCAACTGATCCCGGGTCATGCGACCCGTCGCATAGGCGCCTACCGCCTCAAACACGTCCTGAATGCTGACGTCGCGCCCCTCAAACTGGCCGGGGAGGATGCTGCCGCCGTAAACGAACACGCTGGGAATGTTCAGGCGAGCAATCGCCATCATGCAGCCCGGCATATTCTTGTCGCAACCGGCCACCGTCACCAGTCCATCCATCCGCTGCCCGAACACTACCGTTTCGATGGAATCGGCGATGACTTCCCGGCTCACCAGCGACGCCTTCATGCCCTCGGTGCCCATGGAAATGCCATCGCTGACGGTGATGGTGCCAAACTGGAATGGGGTGCCGTCCCCCTGTCGGATGCCTTCCTTGACGGCCGCCGCCCACTTGTCCAGATGGACGTTGCACGGCGTTACGTCGCTGGACAGGTTGGCAACGGCCACAAATGGCTTGCCCATATCATCGTCAGTCAGGCCCATGGCCCTCAACATTGCCCGGGCCGGCGCTCGTTCCGCACCGTCGGTGATGTCGCTGCTGCGGTGCTTCAGCAGGGCCTTGGGGCTGCGTGTGGTAGTAGTCAAAACGGCCTCCTCGGTGGGCGTTGGGCCCGTGGTTTTCGGCTGCAATCAAACGATTTCGTGGATTGATTATAGATTGGCCCTATGGGGGCGGCAAGCAAATGTACTCGTTCAGCATATATGGGAAACCGGCGGAACCCTGCACGAATTGACGATAGCGAAAACAAAATCGCAATGTTTAAAATCCGGGCAGTTGGCTCCGATCTTTGAACGGACGCAGTGCAGGGAGGCGAATAATGTTTCAGCGAATGATGGGCGCGGCGATGTTCAACGCCGAAACTTACGAGGACATCGAAGCTGACCCGGGGGCAATTGGGCCGGCCATAGTGGTGGTCATACTGGTTACCATCTGCGGCGCAGTGGGTGGTGTGATCGACGGATTGTTAGGAGACGCCAGCGGACTGGGCATCATATTGGGGTTAGTTGCTGGTCTGGTGTTCGGCATCGTGCGCTGGGCAATATGGGTATCGGTCCTGAGCTTGGTAGGCGGCATGATGCTACGCACGGGAAATACCCAGACCAGCTGGGCCGAAATTGGTCGCGTGGTGGGGTTCGCTTATACGCCCGGCGTGCTGTCCATCTTCAGTTTCGTACCCTTCATCGGCTGGCTGTTCCCGGTGGTGGCTTTCGTGTGGACGCTGGCGGCGGTGACCATGGCGGTGCGCCAGGCACTGGATTTTGAGTCGACCGGTCGGGCGATCCTGGTGGTCCTGATTGCCGCGGTGATCGGTTTCATCCCGTGGATAATAGTGGTCGCCGTCCAATGGGCCATCCTGGCAGGAGCTGGCGCTGCATAGTTTGCGGGCAAAAACCAATTCTGGGTGCGCTGGTTCGGCAGGCTCCCCAACAGCGTGTCGGTGGGCGCTCTTGGGCCAGCGACGATGGATGATCGCATCGTTGCGGACCACGTATCGTTGGGACGCCGCTTTGGATCGGGAGTTGTACTTGCCCCAGGGTGGGCGGCTGACAGGGGTAGGTAACGGCTGAAACTGGCTTTTGCCGTAGCTTGGGAAAGCGCCGGGGTATCCGGCATCTTGGTTATGACAAGACCAGATGCTGGAGGTTCCCCATGCGCCTTCCCAGAGAATGCTATCAGATGCAGAAAACGATTGAAACGCATTTACCTCACCTCTCCGAGCCACAATTGACCGGCCTGGCACTGTGGGTCTGCGGAGCCATTCTCGCGGGCAGCGCCGGCCAGAACGCCGTGGCCTCGGCCCGCTCTCCCTGGGGCAGATGGAACAACCTGCGCCAGTATCTCCGGGAGTGGCTCTACGACGGCAGCGACCGGACCAGCCCCTGCCAGACCCAACTGGACGTTACGCTCTGCTTCGCGCCATTGCTGGTGTGGGTTCGTCCTGGTGGCGTTCGGACCGCTTGGCCCTGGCCGTTGATCCCACGCTCAAAGGGGACGCCACCACTGCCATCGTCATCAGCGTGCTCTACTGCAGTTGCGCCATCCCCGTGGCCTGGCGCATCCGCCACGCCACCCAGCGCGGCTCCTGGATGGATCCCACCGTGGAACTGCTCCAGGAACTGGCCCCGGCAGTTCCCAGGGAAATGACTGTCAGCGTGCTCTGCGACCGCGGCAGCGCCAGTCCCCAGCTGTGGCCGCAGATCCGCGCTCAGGGCTGGCATCCCGGTATGCGCTACCGGAAGAACCTCACCTGCTGCGCCGACGGCGGCAAACGGTTGCCCGCCCAGCGCTTCGTTTCCCGCCCTGATACAGCCTGGATTGGCCGCCGCGCCGCCTGCAGCCCCCCGACCGCCCAGCGCCGTTGCACCCGGCTGGTGGTCTGGTACGCCGAGCCGGAGGAACCCTGGATCATCCTCACCGACCTGCCTCCCCAGGAAGTCGGCGTCAACTGGTACGCGCTCCGCTGCTGGACCGAGTTGGGCTGCAAGGCCCTCAAGAGCCTGGGCTAGCAGTGGGACCAGACCCGGCGCACCGACCCGGCCCGCGTCTCCCGGCACTGGCTGGCGCTGTCGGTGGCCACCCTGCTGGCCCTGGCCTACGGCGCTAGGGTCGAAGACGCCCATGACCGCAAGATTGCCCCAGGCAATCTGCGGACGCCGCCCAAAGCGCTGGCTTCCCATCACCGGGACCCTCGGAGCCGTCCGGCGCGCACCGTCAGCGTGATCCGCCACGGCATCGGCTGGCTCAGGCGGTCGCTGCTCAAAGGACGCCTCTGGAGCCGCGTCTGGCTGCTGCCCGAACCCTGGCCGGAACCCAAGCCCAACGGAGGCCACCCATCATGCGCCCTCGTAGCAGCCGTTACCTACCCCTGTCAGCGGGGCAGGCGGGGATGAGCTGGAGATCGAGCCGAGCCGGGCGGCCTTCAATGCAGCACAGCGGCAGATGCTGTACGGCGTCGAAGCCGACCGCGCCCAGCCGCAGGGCCTCGCTCACGGCGCGGTGAACCTCCTGGTGGGAGAAATCCCTGACAGGGGTAGGTATGGGCTGAATTTAGGTATAAATCCTTGAATTTACCGGAGTCGGGCATGGAATCCTCCGGGCCTTGAGACCGAACTAAAGCCGAGTTTTCAGGTTCGAAAATCACTGAGTGAGCCATCGTCTGAAATGAGGGTCATAAACATGGCACGAAAATACCTACCCCTGTCAGGGGAGAAATCCTCCATGAGCCTGAGCACCCGCACGAACTCACGCTTTCCCGGCTGACCCATCCTGGCTTCCAATCATCGCCGCAGCGTCGCGTACTCCTCTGACAGATCCCATCCCGCCAACGGCGCCGCCTGATCCAGGGCGCCCGTTTTCCGCTCCAGCAAAGGCAGGTAGTGCATGGGATCGAAGACGAAGCTGTCCAGCTCGTACGAGCGGGGGTGTCGGGCGATAGCCTCGGCGTCGCAGCTGATCACCACCCCGTCCACGTAGCCTTTGACCAGCACCTCCCGGTGTCCGTAGGCCACCGGCGCCGAGTAGTCGTTGGTGCGATACCGGATTAGGGACAGCGAACTGACCCGGCTGGCTTGCCGATCGCAGGCGTCGTAGGGCGCTGCGGGCAAGGACTGCCGGGCGTCCAGATCACGCTCCATGCGCTGGCCGATGGTCTCGGTGTGTCCCCGCAATCTGGCATCCATACGGTCCAGGCACCGTGCTTCCAGGTGCGCATTCAGCGCCGCGAAACTCTCCGCCCGGGGTATCGGCACCAGGAAGTTGCGCCGCACGTACCCCACCATGCCCTCGACCTTTCCCTTGTCGTTGCCCTTGCCGGGACGTCCGAACCTGTCCTCGAACAGGTAGTGGGACTGCAACTCCGTGAACGCACGGGTACGCTGCCTTCGACCATCGCCCAGTATCCTCGCCACCGCCAGTTTCGTATTGTCGTACCGGATGCTCTGGGGCACTCCGCCCAGAAAGGCAAACACAGCAACGTGGCCGCCCAAGAACGCCTCGGTGGTCTCCGCGGGATACGCCTTCACGAAGCACCCGTCGCTGTGGGGCAGGTCCATCACCAGGTAGTGCACCTTCCGCTCCACGCCGCCGACCACCGCCAGAGCCTCCCAGAAATCACACTGGGCGTGGCCCGACGCATGGGACAACGGCACGAACATCTCCTGCGTCCGCCGCCGATGCTCCCGGACGTAGTCCTTGACTATGGTGTACTGACCGTCGAACCCGTACTCGTCCCGCAGCCGCTCAAAGATGCGCTTGGCCGTGTGCCGCTGCTTCCTGGGTACCCGCGTGTCGGCTTCCGGTATCGCGTCAATCACGCCGGTGAAAGCCTCCAGCTTGGGTTTGCGCGGTGGACTTTCTCGCCGATAGCCTGGCGGCACCGAGTAGGCCAGCATCTTGCGCACCGTGTCCCGGTGCCAACCGAACACCCGGGAGGCTTCCCGAACGCTCACTCCCTCCACCAAGCAAGCCCGGCGCACGCGCACGTACATTTCCACTGGGTACATTCCATCTCACCCTCCAAAGGCTACTAATCAAACTTACGGAAGGCGGCGGCCGGTACAGTATCTGAACGCCGCAACGTCAACGGTCAGCATAAAGGTGCTCGCTAACGGATCAGCATAAATGTCACACTTCCCTGATGGAGAATGTGACGTTGAACCAGAAAGAACAAGCGAGACTCAAGGTCCTGAACAGCCTGTGGGCAGAGCAGATGGCCGTGGACCAGGCAGCCGAGCTCATGGGGGTGAGCCCGCGCCACACCAGGCGCATCCTGGCGGCATACCGGAGGGAGGGTGTCGCCGCACTCGCTCACGGCCATCGTGGTCGTCGGCCGCCCAACGCAACACCGGAGACAACCAGAGCCGAGGTATTACACCTGGCCAACACCCGCTACTTGGGAACCAACCACACCCACCTGAGCGAACTGCTGGGTGAGCGCGAGGGTATCGACATTGACCGGAGCACATTGCGGCGCATACTGGTGTCCGCTGGGTTGAAGAGCCCGCGCCGTCACCGTATGCCGCAGCATCGGGTTCGCCGTCAACGGATGCCACAGCAGGGGATGCTGATCCAGCTGGACGGCAGCTATCACCGGTGGTTGGGCGATGACGGTCCCCAGTTCACGCTGCTGCTGGCGGTGGATGACGCCACCGGCGCCGTGGTGAACGCGCTCTTCTGCGAGCGTGAAGACAGCCTCAATTACTTCCTGCTGATGCAGGGTCTGCTCCGGCGTCGCGGTATTCCCCTTGCCCTCTATACCGACCGCCACGCGGTCTTCAAGCACAAATCGGAACACCAGCCCATTGGCAAGCCCACCCAGTTCCGACGGGCCATGGAAGAACTGGGTATCCAGATGATTTTCGCCTTGTCGCCTCAGGCCAAAGGACGTGTGGAACGTACCGCGGGAACCTTCCAGGACCGGATGGTAACCGAACTCCGGCTGGCAGGGGGCACCACCATGGAGCAAGCCAAGGCCGTGTTGAAACAATTCCTGCCCCGGTTCAACCGGCGTTTCCAAGTCCCCGCCCAGTGTCCTGATCCCGCCTTCCGACCCTTGCCGGCGGATCTGCGTCTGGGGCAGGTCCTGTGTTTCAAGTACAAAAGGAGAGTAGCCCGAGACAACACCGTGAAGTTCCAGAGGCATACGAGGCATACTCTGCAATTGCTGCCCGGTCGCCAACGTCCCAGCTATGCTGGCGCCACGGTGCTGGTGCTGCAGGGACTGGACGGTCGGCTGTCACTACAGCATGAGGGACGCATCATTGCCACCCAACAGGCACCACCAAACCCAGAAGCCTTGCGAAACGGCATTACACCTTCCGCAGGTGATGCCATCCCGTCTCCATTCCTTGAAGACCGCAGTGAATCGCAAGAATTGGCCTCGGAGCTACTGAAAACGATAGCCGGAGAACCTGGCGCTGACTCCGTAATCGACGACGAGGACGTGGCGACAATGACGGTAACTGCCTCACCTAGGAGGCCGACGTTTCTGCAAAAGGCCCGATGGGAAGCAGTGCAGAAGGCCAAGCTCGACGGCATGTCCATTCGCAAGATGGCCCGGGAGTTGGGTCTCCACAGAAACACGGTGAGGCGATACATCGATGCCGAAAGACCGCCGACCCGCCGGACGCCGGCAACCATGGCAGCATCGACATCTGGTAACATCCCAGACTAGACAGGTGACATTTATGCTGACCTGCGACAGCCCAAACACCGCGATAGAGCCGCGCGCACGGTACATTTTCTCTCCGCCCTTCACAGGCTCTGCACGTTGAGCATGAAGAACCCGGACAATGCCGGGCGCGAGCGGGCCGTCGGATACTGTGTTTTACGGTTCGGCGCTGTGTTTCGCTGGCAATTTGTCCAGCAAAACGGGAGGCATCCCTTCAATGCGCCTCTTATTGATACTCTCGTTGAGTTCGAGGCCGACCCTTGTTGAGAAGGTGGTGCCGAGGGGCGGATTCGAACCACCGACACCGGCATTTTCAGTGCCGTGCTCTACCAAGCTGAGCTACCTCGGCCTCCATCCAGATAATCATATCCTTCTCTTTGCCAAAGTGTCAATTGCGCTCAAGCCTCGTAACTGTTCAGACTAGTCTAAATCTGATGAGCCAGATAGACTACAAGCATGAAACTGCTTGTGGATTTAGCCGAGGTTTCCCGGGAGGAGTTGATTGAGATAATCGGTCAACTCATCAGCTTGATCGAGGCTCAGGAAGCCCGGATTGCCGAGTTGGAAGGCCAGCAGAAGCCGCCAAGGGATGGCGCGAAGGAGCGGAAGCCGCCCTCCTGGGTCAAGGCCAACCGGCCGGACCGCCCCCAGCAGGAACGCCAGAAGCGCGCCCACGGCTTTGCCCGGCGGCGGGAGGAGCCCACCCACCGGGAGGAGCGCGCCACGGCCAGTTGTCCGGACTGCGGAACACTGCTGTTGGGCGGGAGAGTACACGGAAGCCGCCAGGTGATATCCATACCCCGGGTGCGAGCGCGGGTGGCTGAGCCCGTGGTGCTGGAGCGCACTTGCCGGAAGTGCGGGCAGCGGTGGTCCCCCGCACCGGATTGGGGCGCCCTGGTGGTGGGGCGGCAACGGGTGGGCATCTCAGTCCAGCAGGAAGTATGCGTGCTCCGGGAGGAGTGCCGGCTGCCCTATGGGGTGATGCAATGCTACCTGAAGTGGCGCCGCGGACTGTGCCGCAGCGTGGGGGAACTGGTGGCCTGGGCGCGTGGAGCGGCCCGGCGCGGCCCGGGGGAGCGCCACCGGCTGCAAGAAGAGCTTCGAGCCAGTCCGGTGGTGTACGGGGACGAGACCGGCTGGCGGGAAGATGGCCACAACGGGTATCTCTGGAGCTTCAGCGCTCCGGAGGTGCGTTACTTCCTCCGCCGGGCCAGCCGGGGCCGGCAGGTGGTTGCGGAGGTGTTGGGAGCTGAGTTTGACGGCGTGCTGGTCAGCGACTGCTACGGCGCTTACAACGTGCAGCAAGGGCTGCATCAGAGATGCTGGACCCATCTGCTGCGGGACATCCACCAACTGAAGGAGCAATACTTCCAACACCAGGGGGTGGCCGAATGGGCCCAACGAGTGCGGGAGGTGTATGACCACGCCCAGGCCTATCCCGGCCCGGACCCAGGACTGCCGGCAACGGTGCAGCGGGCCCAGCGGGTAAAGCTGCAACAGCAGTGCCAGCAGCGGCTATGGTCCATCTGTCAGCCTTGCCTGGGCAGCGATGCGCCCAGGAGCGTGCGGTGCCAGCGGGTGGAACGCTTCCTCCCGGAGTTGTTCACCTGCGTCGCCGAACCCCGGGCTAAGGCGGACAACAACGCGGCGGAGCGCAGCCGGCGGCCAACGGTGGTAAGCCGGAAGATCAGCGGCGGGACCCGTGGAAGGGAGCAACACCAAGAGCGTCCTGGCTTCCTTGTTCGGCACTTGGCGCTTGCGCGGCCGCAACCCCTACCAAGCACTAAACTCCATCCTCTCCCAACCCCTACTCGCCCCAGTCTGAACTGTTACTAAACGAGGCAGGGCAATCGCGTCTTCAACATACACAATAAGAAGTGAGACATTGAATTCTAAACCCCAATCCACCGAGGAGATGAGTGTGTCGGCGTGCTGAAGGGATGAGAAAGTGCTCCCGGCTTCGGGGATAATGGTTTTTGAGAACGGAAACGAGGAGCACCCAACGGATGCTACCACCTGAGCGCCCCGACCGCATCCACGTTGCCTTCGACGATCACCGACTGGTGGCCAATGCGGGGCTGCTTTTGCCCATCACCCTGGCCCATCATCTGGGGCTGGGAGAGCTGGTGGACCGCCACGTTGACCTGGGAAATGCGCCAGGTCGTGCCAACGCGGGAGACAAGGTGCTGACGCTGGTGGCATCGGCGTTGGCCGGCGGGGACTGCATTGACGACGCCGACGCGCTGCGCGCTGGCGAGACCGAGCAGGTGCTGGGCTGTACGGTGAAGGCGCCATCCGGGGCACGTTTCTGCGGAGTTTCCGGTGGGGCCACGCGCGGCAGCTGGATCGGGTGAGCCGGGAGGCGCTGGCCCGAGCCTGGGCGGCTGGGGCCGGACCGGGCCCGCTGAGATCTGGACTCTACCGTCTGTGAGACCTATGGTCTGGGCAAGGAGGGCGCGCGCCATCACGGCTACACCGGCCAGCGGGGCTATCACCCGCTCCTGGCCGTGGCCGAGGGTACCGGCGAGGGCTGATGTGTCGATTGCGAAAGGGTCGGGCCAACACCGCCCGCGGCGCCGCCAACTTCCTGCGCGAGACGGTGAGCCGAGTGCGCTACGCCGGAGCCACCGGACCACTCACCGTGCGGGCGGACAGCGGCTTCTACACCCACGACATGGTGGCCGCCTGTCGCGACC
This sequence comes from Dehalococcoidia bacterium, assembly GCA_965197635.1. Taxonomy (GTDB): domain Bacteria; phylum Chloroflexota; class Dehalococcoidia; order Lucifugimonadales; family UBA3495; genus Bin87. The sequence continues at coordinate 759,388 of OZ240218.1, read as the reverse complement.
AGAAGGTACGCTACTCCATCACCGTACGCCAGCACCCGGCCTGCGCAGCATCGAGGCCATACCTGAAGATGGCTGGACGCCCATATCCTATTGGATAGATGGCGGCGCCGATGCCGGAAACCAGCTACACTCCCTTTGCCAGTGAGCGACGCGGTACCGGTGCGGCTCATCGGACGGGTGAAACCCACGCCCGGCTCCAACTGGCCCTGTTCGCCACCTACAGCTACACGCTTTCATCACCGGAGAAGGCGACACCCTGTATCTGGAAGCTGACCATCGCCGCCACGCCGAGATCGAGAACGCCATCCGCGACCTAAATACGGCGTGGGGCTCAACCACCTGCCATCGGGACGTTTTCCCCCAACGCCCAAGTGCAAGTCTGGCCCACAACCTCCCGCTGGACCCGGCCTGGGCGACCCACCACCAAGACCCTCCGACTTCTTCTCTCTCGCCCCAGTCGCATCACCCTGCACTGCCACAGGATTGGCTAAAAACCAATTCGCAGGCCCTGGCCAGCGCGGCAACGCCGCCCTCGCACCTGTCTTCAACACGCCTGGCCCAACCGCGCCAGGCTGGGCTCCTGACGGTCTCCGCCACGCTGAAAATCACTGCCAATGCCGCTACCACGGGTCATCAACATCCCCTTGGCACGGCATAAGAAGTGCCATCCCGTTCCCTGACATCTCTCTCAAATGCCGCAATCGGTGGATTCGGGCTAAATGCTGATAATGCCGCCCTATACCAGTGTGTTGGTTGTTACATGGAACCCGCAGACAGGCTGAAATCCGCGTCTGTTGACGTTGAAGCAGTCCATTTTCAAGCGACGGGGAGCCGTCTGAGCTCGTATTAGATGGGTTACGCGTGTCACCAAATTCAGACGCGATTGCCCTGATAAACGAGGCGATTTCGCTACTCGATAATCAGGTGTTCCTACTGACCGGCGACGGTGCATATTGATGGCCTTGTCCAGCTACTACGCCTAGCATAAATCCGTGAGGCGGCTGTTGCTTGCTTCAACTCTCGGTAGGGTTTCCGAGTTTCTCCTGTATGGCGGCCGCTGTCTCGGCGAACCCGTGCAGGATTTCCAGTGCTTGCCTCATATCAATGTCCAGCCTAGTGGCGGCTTGATTTGCTTGATCGCTGCCCGGCTCGGCCGTTTCAAGTTGGCCGGCATGGCGAGAGAGGTTTGCGGCTGTGATATTGGCCCGTCGGTCATGTTCCGCTACGTTCCCCTTCAGGCCCGACATGATGCCTTCGCGGCGGTCCATCTCTTTGGTAGCCGCTTGGTATTGCTGGATGGCCCGTCCCTCCTTGTTGCCAGCCACTTTGGCTCCGATGGCCACCTGCACTGGAGCTGATAGCAACGCAATCGGGCCCAAAGCTACGCGCCCGGCGGTCATACCCGCCAGACCGAGAGTCGCGGCTCTGCCTATCCAAGCTGCCGTCGCGTCTCCTGCACTGCTCCGGACAGTGTGCTGATCGCTGTGCCTGTCGCTGCCGTTCCGAGCGCTCCCACAAGGGTCCAAGTGAGGGCTGGTGCTCCGACTAATACTCCGAATGCCGGGAGAGACCCCACTACCGATTGGTTTAGGTCTCTACTGTGGGTTTCCATTTGTGAACCTTCGATGGGTCGATACCAGCCGTAGTTAACGTTTCCTTGGTCGTCCACGATCATGGCACCGCTGCCGACCAGTACGTCGCGGCTCGACGTGTACTCGCCGTCGAGTCGCTGTATGCTGCTTGCCGCCCTCTGGAGTTCCTCGTTGAACGTGGATACTCTTTGCTGATCGGCGTCCTTGCGCTTCTCGTGGGCTTTTTGGGCTTCCTTATGTTTGGTGGTCACCGACAAACCCATGGTGAGGGCAGCACCGAGGTCTCTACCGACTCCCATCATCTTCCTCCCAGTGTGTTTAATGTCTTTGGTATCCTGAAACGAAATCCCGTAATTGTCGGGTCGGCATTGTAGCAGCGAAATCGCCTCGTAATAAACCTATTCCGTCAAATTGTTGCGAATTGCGTAATTCGGGTAGCCGATTGCGCATTTGCGCCGGTTGGTGACCTAGCTCGTAGCCCACAACTCCAACGCTGGTTCGCGCCAATTTATCTTCGAGCCGTGGTTTGGTCATTCAGCCCTCCGGCTGCACCGGCAAGATGAAAATTATATTGCCATCCTGGTCGTGACGGGGGTTGGCGAGGGCGACCACCGCTTCATTAGTTTGACGTATCTCGTTGGTTAATTGCCGGTGATTATCACGCATTTCCGCGGTTAGCCGTCGGACGTCATCGCGTGTTTCTCGGATGTCCTCACGCATTTGCCGGATGTTTTCGTCCTGGGCGTCAATCCTCTGGAACAATTGACCGAGACGGAAAAATCCCCGGAGCAGCAATATCAGCACGGTCACCCCCAGGCCGGTTAGGGCTACCCCTACTCCGACTATGGCAACGACTATGGCGACAGTGTTGGCGTCCACAGGTGAAATCTTTTGAGCAATGAATCCCGACGTGAGCGCAGCCTCCGGGGCTGGCAACCTTGTTGCGGCGCTGGTCAGCCGGTTATCCGTTTGCGCCGGTTGGTGATGTAGTCCACCAGCACGTACTCGCCCAAGTTCTCGCTGCTGCTGTAGAAGGCCCTACCCCGGTTGATGCGGGTCATGCGGTCCACGAAGTTGACCAGCTGGTAGTTGTTTTCCAGCATGAAGGTGTTGATTACTATGCCTTCCTGAGTGCAGCGTCGCACCTCCTTCAGGGTTTCCAGCTCGGTGCGGTAGCTGGGCGGGTAGGAGAAATAAGCCTGCTCGCCCTCCAGGTGGGCGGTGGGTTCGCCGTCGGTGATGACCATTATCTGCCGGGTGCTGCCCTTCTCTTTGTTGAGCAGCTTGCGGGACAGCATTAGCGCGTGATGGAGGTTGGTGCCGGACACCCAGTTGTTCCACGTGAGCCCAGCGATATCCTCTTCCTGGATCTCCCGGGCGTAGTCGGAGAACCCGACGATGTGCAGAGTGTCCCGGGGGTACTGCTGCCGGATCAGGGCGAACAGGGCCAGGGTGACCTTCTTGGCCGCCGCCCAGTTGTTGAACAGGCCCATGGAGCGGCTCTGATCCAGCAGGACGACGGTGGCGGACCGGGTCATGTGTTCGGTGCGGTAGATCTCAAAATCGTCGGGCCGGAGCTTCACCGGAACCTGGGGGCCGCCGCGGACGATGGCGTTCTTGATGGTGGTTTGGAGGTCAAGCTGGAGTGGGTCGCCGAACTCGTAGGTCTTGGTGTCGCCCAGCAGGTCGCCGCCGGCGCCCCGGGTGTCCAGGTCGTGGTTGCCCATGCGGTCTTTCTTCAGATGCTGGAAGACCTCGCGCATGGCTTTCTGGCCGATGCGACGGATGCCCCGAGCGGTCAGGCTCAAGTTGCCGTCGTCGTTGATATAGCCAGCGTCCTTGAGCAGTTGGCGCAGACGATCCAGCTCTTCCCAGGCCCGGCGGGCCTCTTCTCCCAGCAGCTCCGCCAGTTGTTCCGGGTCAACGTCGTCCAGGTTGCCGGTGCGCATGGCCTGCTGCAAGGACTGTTCCAACTGGTCCATCGACTGCATCTGACGCATGGCCTCCATGGCCTGTTCCAGCGTCATGCTGTCGTCGCCGAGGAACGGGTACTGGCGGGCCAGGTCGTCGGGCGGCATCAGCGACTGCATCAGGCTGGCGAACTCGGACATTTCGTCCATCAGACGAGGGTCCATGGCCGATTGCATGGCGTCTTCCAGCTCCCGGCGCATGTCGGGCGACAGGCTGTCCATCAGCGACTGCATCTGCGCCATCTGCTGCTGGATGCGCTCCATCAGCTCGTCCAGGCTCTGAGGCGGGTCGTCGCCGAACATCGGCCCCCACTTCTGCATGAACCCTTCAAAGTTGGGATCACGGCCTTCCATCCGGTCGCGGAGCATCTGGTTGAGGTCCTGCATCATCTGACGCATGGCCTCCATCTGCTCCGGCGTCATGTTCTGCATTTGTTCCTGCATCTGCTGGGATACGTTCTGCGCCATCTGGCTCTTGAGCATATCCAGCAATTCCTGGAACATCTGCTGGGCGTCAGGGTCCATGAAGTCGTAGTCCATCAACTCCTGGATCTGCCCGCCCAAGCTGTCAGGCAGGTCGTCGAGCTTTTCCAGGTTGCGCTGGGCGCGTTCCTGGAGCAGCCGGTTCAGCGCACGCTGCTGTTCCTTGCCCTCCATATCGGACGGTTCCGGCTGGTCGGCGACCTCGTCGAGCCGACGCTGGATGCCTTCCCGCTCGGTGCGGAGGATGTTTTCCATCCGTTCCTTGAGGTCGTCAACGACGGAGTCCAGGTTGCTCTGTTGTAGCTGCTGGCGTCGCTGCTGCTTCAGCTGCTCCATGAGTTGCCGCAGATTGGGCATCTGGGCGCCGTCCCGGTTCTGCATTCCGTTGCGGAAGAGTTCGCGCAGGGCCCGGGCCAGGTCGCCGTGCTGCAAGAGGTCATCCGACAGCGCATCCATGATGTCGCTGGCATCGACGTCGAAAATCTGCTGGGTGCCATCCCATTGAGAGTAGCGATAGCGTTGGTACAGCATGGGCGACCTCCAATCGGCTGGCGCGCGCCATCGTCATGCCGGCCCCGGAGCGGAACCCCACCTGGGCGGCGCACAGATGGGCCGATAATAACACACGCCGCCGAGACGGGCCGTCGGGCTAGACCACCTGTGCCCCAAGGATTTTACCGATGTGATCCAGTGCCCAGCGGTGGGCGTTCGAGTCAAAGGAAGCCACGCACTCGGTGGGGACTTCGACAACGTAATCCCGGTTCCGCGCGTCGGAGGTGGTGTGCATCACGCAGATGTCGGTGCAAACACCGCAAACGATTATCTTGTCGGGACGCAGATCGGCCAGACGCTCGGCGAGGTCGGTATTGAAAAACCCGCTGTAACGGTTCTTGGGGATGACATTGGACTCGGTGACCCACTCCGCCAACTCCGGTATGACCTCCGGCTCCTCGGTGCCGATGACACAATGCACCGGGAACATCTGAAACTCCAGGTCATCGGGCAGGTGGTGGTCGGAGACAAACAGGACGGCAGAGCCGGCGTCGGCCTCCCGGCGGAGCAAATCGCGCACCGGGTCAATGATGCCACGGGCGTCATCGCCGCAATACAGGTTATGGCCGGGTTCAAGGAACCCGCGCACCATGTCCACCACCAATACTACGTTGGGCATTTGCGCTCACCTCCAGCGAAGTTAGCATCAGTGTATAGCAGGTACGAGAGAGCGAACAGGCAGACGGAACAGTGGTGTGGTAGGGCAGGATTTGCGGGAAGCCGGCATTTGCGGGATGATATGAGCCACAGCAAAAGACGCTTGTAATCAGGCCGCGAAAAACTGGAGACAGGAGAGACTAAAGATGACCGAGTTGGTATTGAATACCGCCGTGGGCAACTACGGCCACACCACTCCGTTGAAGGATGGGACCATTACATCATCGATGTTCGGCATGGAGCACATCGAAGTGTCTCCGGTCACCAGCATCTTCCGCCGCATGGTGCGGGGCCTGGAGTTCGACGTAGCCGAGATGGCGCTGTCAACCTACCTGTGCGCCCGCGCCCACGGCAAGGCGTTCACCGGGGTGCCGATCTTCCTGACCAGGGCCTTCTATCACGGCGGCATCGTGGTTAACCGGCACAGCGGGATCGAGTCGCCGAAGGACCTGGAGGGCAAGCGATTTGGAGTGCGGAGCTACACCCTGACGCCGGGGGTTTGGACTCGCGGGTTGCTGCAATCGGAGTACGGCGTGGACCTGGACGCGGTGACCTGGGTATTGTCCGGCGACGAACACGTGGCCGAGTACGTTGCGCCGGCTAACGTGGTGTCATCACCCAACAACGACCTGGGCGAGATGCTGCGGTCGGGTGAGATAGACGCCGCCGTCGGCGCGGGAGCGGTGGATTCGCCGGACATCGTGCCTCTGTTCGCGGAGCCGGACCAGTTGGACGCCGACTGGCATCGCAAGACGGGTATCTATCCCATCAGCCATATGGTGGTGGTAAAGGACACCGCGCTGGAAGCCAACTCCGACCTGGCGGAAGAGCTGTGCGGGGTATTTGGGGCGGCCAAGAGCTTCTACATGGGGAAGCTGCGTTCCGGAGACGCGGCCGGGCCGGCGGACCGGGCGTTGCTGAAAATGGCCGGCATTGTGGGCGAAGATCCCATCCCCTACGGGCTGGAGAGTTCGCGGATAACGCTGGAGACCTTCGTGCGGTTCAACGTGGAGCAGAAGGTCATACCGGAGGACGTTGAGGTGGAGGAGCTGTTCCCGGCGGCAACGTTGGCGTTGGCGTAACTGCGGCCATATGGTGTTGCAGTTTCGGTGGTTTCCCGAACCAGTAGGGGCGACGCATGCGTCGCCCCTACAAGATTCTCACCAACACCCTCGCCCGAGCCTAGAAGACCACCGCCTCTTCATATGTGACGCTCCCAACCTGGCTATCGGGGAAGATCTGCCAGTCGAGCATCCAGCGGTGGGTGCGGTCAAACATTTCGCGGGTGTAGGGTTCGAACACTAGCCGCTCGCCGATGCCGGCCTTGCGGTGGTCGAATAGCGGATGGTATCGCCCAGGCAGTTCGTTCAGGAAATAGTGCTGGTACAGCTCTTTGGCGGCGTCGATCTCGCGCTGGGCACGCTGCAGCGCGTTGAAGTAGGCCCACAGTTGCTGGTCGCTGGCGTCGCCGTTGATGAGGAACCCGATCATGAAGCTGGTGTCCACGATCTTGCGGAAGCCCTGCTGCTCCAGGAGGTAGCCGGGCGCGCCGAAGACGTTGGCCGCCTCGACCCGGCGGTCCAGGGCCAGTTGCATCCGGTCGCGGGGGCCACCCACAAACTGGAGGCTGATTTCGTTGCGAGGCAGTATCCGCTCCAACGCCTGCAGAGCGGAGAAGTGGCTGCCCGAATGCCAGCCCACCGCCACGTCCACGCCGGCCAGATCCTCCGGGGTCTGCAATGGGGATTCGGGCGCAACCCAGATGGCGCTGGGGGTAACCGAGTAAGCGTGGCCCCACATCCGGCCGTGGGCGGCGCTGGCGGCCATGCCCACGGCCCAATGACAGGCGGAGCTGATTTCGCAGGCACGGCCCGATTCCATGGACTCGAAGGCTCCGCGCTTTATCTCCATCGGCGCGGCCTCCGCCGAATTGACCGACGGGTTAACCGTAGCGTTCGGCCCGTTGGACGGCACGAACTCATAATCCAAACCCTCATCGGCGAAGTAGCCCTTTTCTTCAGCCACCCATTCCTGAAGCCTGCCATGGGGAACAATACGGAACTTGGACATCGTGAGCCTCCGCCTTTGGTGGTTTCGTAGCGGGATTATCCACCAGGGTTGCCCTTGTTTCAACCTGGCGATGGCAATATGATGACGCTGAAACGCGGTTACTTACTGAAGGCGGTATCGCATGGTCAAGTATTCATTCCGTTTGCCCAACGCAGACTATTTGGGGTTTCCGGCCACCGCGCCGGGCATCCTTGAAACGGCAATCAAGGCGGAGGAGTTGGGGTTTGACGCCGTATTCGTCAACGACCACGTGATTGTGGACGAAGCGGCGCGGAGTGAACCGTGGCGCCAAGTGTACGACCCGCTGATGTCGCTGGCCTACGTGGCGTCGCGCACGTCGAAAATCGGACTGGGGACGTCGGTCCTGATCATGCCCTACCGCAACCCGGTGGTGACCGCCAAGATGATTGCCACGCTGGACCAGATGTCAGACGGCCGGGCCATCGTCGGCGTGGGGGCGGGCTGGAACGAGGACGAGTACAACGCGTTGGACGTGCCCTACCGGGAGCGGGGGGCGCGCACTAACGAATACCTGCGTCTGTGGAAGGCGTGCTGGGAACCGGACCCGGTGACATTTCAAGGACGGTTTTTCTCATTTGACGGCCTGTACACCAGTCCCAAGCCGGTGCAGCATCCCCATCCGCCCATCTGGGTCGGAGGGTCCAGCCACGCCTCACTGCGTCGGGCGGCGCGGTTCGCGGAAGTGTGGCAGCCCACGCCCACTCCGCTACCCAGCCTGGTCAGCAACTGGCAGTACCTTCGGGACGTATCGGCAGAGATCGGGCGGGAGGAACCGCCGCGCGTGCGGATGAGTTTTCGGGTGAACGTCGGCAGCATTTCAGGCATTTCCAGCTCGGGCAGCGACCGGCCGGTGGGGTACGGCACCACCGAGCAGATCGCGTCCGACATGAACCGGTATCGGCAAGAGGCGGGGCTGGAAGAGTTCCAGATCAACTGCCACGATTGTGGCAACCTGCAGCAGTTGCTGGACACGATGGAGGCGCTGGTGCAGGAAGTGTTGCCGGCAGTCGACGCCTGAAGAGCTAACATGATCACTTTCCCAACGGAGCGAACCGAAAAGCGCCGTGTCCTGATGGACGCGGTGGAGAGCGTACGGGCCACGTTGGAGGCGGGTACGGCCGAGTCAGAAGAGATCGGCACGCTGCCGGCCGCGTCGGTGGCGGCGTTGTACGACTCTGGATTGCTGCGCCTGAAGATGCCGCATGTGCTGGGCGGAGCCGAGGCCGACGTGATCACGCAACTGGACGTGCTGGAGGCGGTGAGCCGGATTGATCCGGCATCGGGTTGGTGCCTGATGATCGGAGCGGCGAGCCTGGGCAGCTTGTCGGCGTTTCTTCCCGACGAGGCCATTGCGGAGGTTTTCTTGGGTGGGCAGCCGCCCAAGGTGGCGGGAGCCGCCGCACCTTCGGCAACGGCGACGCCCGTAGACGGCGGCTACCGGATCAGCGGACGATGGGGATTCGGCAGTGGCATACAGCATTCTGAGTGGGTTTCGGCAGGCGCAAGGGTGGTCGGAGGGGGCAGCAACGACCTGCCGGTGCAAGTGCGAGCGGTAATGCCACGCCACCAGGTCAAGGTTCACGACAACTGGCAGGTGATGGGTCTGCGAGGAACGGGCAGTTGCGACTTTTCAGTTGACGACCTGTTCGTGCCTAACGGATTCGCATGGGACTCAACGCTGACGGAACCCTTGCGGGGCGGCGCGTTGTACCGGTTGGGGCGGCCGGGGTTCGTAACCAACGAGCATTCCGCGTTTGCGCTGGGCGTGGCGCGGCGGGCGCTAGATGCGGTGACCGAGGTGGCGGCATCGAAAACGCGGGGGTACAACTCGGTGAACCTCTTGGCGGGCCGGCCCGCGTTCCAGCGAGCGCTGGGCGAGTGCGACCTGCGGCTGCGGGCGGCCCGGTCGCTGAACGTGGAGATACTGGAAGAAGCCTGGCAGTCGGTATGTGCCGGACACACCCCGCCGCCCCCGCTGCAAGCCCAGATGCGCAGTTGCGCCACCTACACCACCGACGTGGCCGCCGACGTAGTGTCCCAGGCGTTCCGGTATGGTGGCGGGGCCGCGTTGTTCGTATCCAGTATGTTGCAGCAGTGCCTGCGCGACATCAACGCGGCGGCGCAGCACCAAATGGTGAGCGACACCGCCTACGAAAACCACGGGCAGTTCCTGCTGGGGCTGCCGGACGCCAGGGTGATGGAATAGGAGGAGTTGTAGATATGGCTACCTATCTGTACGTATCGCTGCAACAGGACGACGTCATCGCCCGGTACGACCTGGACCCGGCGACGGGCGGGCTGAGCGGACGGGTTGAGTTTCCGTTGGCGGGTATGCCGGCGCCCCTGGCGACGGACCCAGAGCGACGTTTTCTCTTTGTGGGCCGGCGTCGGCCGGGGGAATTCGGGATGTCCTCGTTCAGCATCGCTCCGGGAAGTGGCGATTTGGCGCGGGTCAACGACATCAACCTGGACGGCGATCCGGTGCATATCTCAACCGATAAAACGGGCAAATACCTGCTTTCGGCCTACTACTACCAGGCTCGGGTCGGCGTACACGGTTTCGGCGACGACGGGACGCTTGATCCATCGCCCGTCGAGTGGCGGGAAACCGGCATCGGCGCGCATTACGTGCAGACCGATGCGTCCAACCGCTACGCCTTTGTGCCCCACATCGCCGAGGGATCTCAGACGGGACCCAATGCCATCTTCCAGTTCAGGTTTGACGCAAGTTCGGGCCGGCTCACTCCCAATGCTCCCGACCGGGCCGTGCCCAACGCTCCGGAAGGGCCGCGACACATTTGCTTCAACCCCAACCTGGACGTGGTGTACTCATCAAACGAACAGGGTTGCAGCGTCACCGCGTACCGTTTCGACGCGGACGCCGGCACGCTCGCGCCATTCCAGACCGTGCCCACGCTGCCGGAGGGCTTCAGCGAGCGGAACACCTGCTCGCAAATCCAGATCACCCCGTCGGGCCGGTTCCTGTACGCGCCCAACCGGGGGCACAACAGCATCGCCGGCTTCGCGGTGGACCAGACCGGACGGCAGCCTCGCGCCAATTGGCCGGGTTGCGACGGAGCCGGTACCCCGCGCCTTCAGCCTGGATCTGACGGGCAATTACCTGTACGCATCCGGACTGGAGTCGGGCCGGCTGGCATCCTATCGGGTCAACCAGGACAGCGGCGAGCTGGAACCTTTGGATGTGTACGACATCGGGCGAGCGCCGATGTGGGTGCTGCCAATTGAACTTTAGTTGTCCGGATGACGGAGGTGGGTGGTACTATTGACAGGTGGTCGTCGCTGCCACCGCACACGGCTTGGGGGCTTAGCTCAGTGGGAGAGCACCTGCTTTGCAAGCAGGGGGTCACGGGTTCGAATCCCGTAGCCTCCACCAAATCCCTTCTGAAGCGACCCCAACAAAACGGCGTTTCGTACTTGTTTGGGAGCACGAACGCCGTTGTTGTGTCTTGTAAAGTCCGCGTAAATCCGGCACCATCCGCTAAAATTTGGGATTGTGCTCCGATTTTACCCACGTGCCTAAAGCTGTGCGAAATTGCTCGGCTGGTCCGGCGGCGGGCAAATAATTTCGCACATTGGGTTGCGTTAGCGTTGCTACGGTTACTCGTTCGCGGTATGGCGGGGTTGCTCGTGTCCGTTGGTGATCCGTTCAGAAGTTGACCCGAAAAAATGACAAGCAACTGCTGGGTTTGAACGTAACGTTGTTTTTGCACAGTTCAATGCTGTCTTGACGGGCAATTGCGCCGCGACACCGTGTGACCATTGGAGAATTCTCTCGGCCATGGGCTTGTTGGGCTACGATACGCAGTGTTTTGACATCGGTAGTTCCAGCCCATCGACTACCCGCGCCAACAAAAAGACCCCGGTGGGCAAACACCAAGGCCACGGTCGATGGGGAATCGCGCTCCGCCGTCGGGCGGTAGCCCTGCGCCTTCCGCATGTCTAGCCCCGTAGTTCGCGGCGGGGCTTTTTGCTGGACGTCTGACGATTGGAGTTGCGAATATGCTCAGCGGACCTGTTTGAATGCCTTGGGACGGGGAGCGTTGAGACCAACCGAAGAGTGGGCTGCGTGCGCTGGTTGAAGGTGTTCGGGGTAGCCGCCCGCGCAATTCCGGTGTTCATCTTCAACGCCCGAGTGCGGGTTTGCGCCTTGGTTCTTCTTGTTGCCGGCATCCGGTGTGCGCTGGGAGCGTCTTCGTGGTTGGGACAGGATCGGTCGGGAGGCCGGCGACGATGCCCTTGGCGACATTCGCCGCACGCGGGTGGGATGAGCCTCTAAGCCCGAATCCACCGAAGGGAAACCGTGGCGGCGGTCAGAGGAGGGATGAGGGACCAGGGATCGGGCTGGCGGGGACCTGATGCCGATGAAATGGACGATGTGGGGCGTGGATGCCGGTCCAAAGAGATGTTGACGACCCGTAGTAGCGGCGCGGGAAGCGATTTTCAGCGCCGATCGCCGGCGGAGGCCATCAGGAGCCGAGCCTGGCGCGGCTGGTTAGGTAATCTGGTGGACAGGTCAGACGCCGAGGGCGTGGTCAAGAAGGGAGTGGCAGTGCGCGCAGTCTGGCCAGGGCGCTGCTGAACTGGTTTCGCCAGGGCCAGCCCTGGGGGAGATGCAAAGTGAGGCGGCGTGCCTTGCGGGTGAGGCGTCCGGCCAGGGAGAAGAAGCGCCTGCGCAGGGTCTTGGTGGTCGCCACCGGCTCGCCCAGCCCGAGGCGCGTGGTCCAGCGGGCCAGGTTGTGGGCCATCGTCTGGACGGCCAGCCAGGCGGCGTTGGCGGGGAAGCGGCCCGAGGGCAGGTGGTTGAGACCCACCCCGTACTTGAGGTCGCGGATGGCGTTCTCGATCTCGGCGTGGCGGCGATGATCGGCCTCCAGTTCCAGGGTGTCGCCGTCTCTATCGGTGATGAAGCCGTGATAGCTGTAGTCGACCAAGAGGGCCAGCTGGGAGTTGGGCGTGGGCTGCACCCTTCGGACGATGAGACGCACCGGCACAGCATCGGGCTCACTGGCGAAGGGAGTGTAGCTGGTTTCGGCCACGTCGGCGGCGCCCTCCATCCAGTAAGGGATGGGCGTCCAGTCCTCTTCAGGTATGGCTTCGATGAGATTGCGCAACTGGGCGTGCTGGCGGACGGTGATGGAGAAGCGGACCTTCATCTGGCGGCAGACGGCGACGATGTCGTGGTTGTAGAAGCCGCTGTCGGCCCGCCGGTCCGGTGGCTCCGGCGCGCACTCGCCTTACCGTCTCTCGCAGGAAGTGGGCCGCGCCGCGAGCGGTGTTGGCGCGTCCCTGGCGCAGCCGAGCCATCAGCACGTCGCCGGTGCCAGCGGCGACGGCGAACAGCGGGTGATAGCCCCGCTGGCCGGTGTAGGTGTGGCGGCGCGCCCCTTCCTTGGCCGGACCGTAGGTCTCACAGATGGTGGAGTCCAGGTCGATGGTCAACGGATCATCGCCCGGTCCGGCCCCGGCGCCCCAGGCTCGGGCCAGCGCCTCACGGCTCACCCGATCCAGCTGCCGCGCGTGGCCCCAACGGAAACTCCGCAGGAACGTACCCAACGTGGACGGCGCCTTGACCACACAGCCCAGCACCTGCTCGGTCCCGCCAGCGCGCAGCGCGTCGGCGTCGTCGATGCAGTCGCCACCGGCCAGGGCCGACGCCACCAGGGTCAGCATCTTGTCCCCAGCATTCGCACGACCCGGTGCATCTCCCAAGTCAACGTGGCGGTCCACCAGTTCGCCCAGACCCAGGTGATGGGCCAGCGTGACCGGCAGGATCAGTCCGGCGTTGGCCACCAGGCGGTGATCGTCGAAGGCGACCTGGATGCGCTCAAGGCGCTCAGGTGGTAGCATCCGTTGGGTGCTCCTTGTTCCGGGTTGGTTTGGTGTCTCACAAACCATTATCCCCGAAGCCGGGAGCACTTTTTCAACCCTTCAGCACGACACCAACCTCATCCTTTCGGTGGATTGGGGCTAAGGGGTGTGTGACAATGGGCTAAACTCGTCCGGTGGGTTCTTGGGGTGAGAACCAGATGGTGGTTATGCTGGGCGGATGAATAGAAAAGCATATCCCAGCGATTTGACCGCTGCCCAATGGGAGGAGTTGGTCCCACTGCCGCCGCCGGACACCACCAGAGGCCCTCCCAGAACTACGGGATCTGCGGGAGGTGGTCAACGGCATCCTCTACGTGCTGGGGGGCGGCATACCCTGGCGCCTAATGCCTCATGACCTGCCGCCCTGGGGCACGGTGTGGTGGTACTTCCGGAAGTGGCGGGATGACGGAACCTGGGAACGGGTGGAGGACGCCTTGCGCTCCCGGGTTCGGGAAGCTGCGGGCCGAGCGGCTACGCCCAGCGCCGCCATCCCGGATTGTTCAAGGATCGACAGCCAATCGGTGAAAACCACGGAAAAAGGGGGCCTCGGGGCTACGACGCCGGTAACAAGGTGGCTGGACGCAAGCGCCATATCGTAGTGGACACCATGGGATTGTTGCTGGCCGTGGTGGTTCATGCCGCCAGCATCCAGGACCGGGACGGCGCCCGGTTGGTGTTGGCCAAACTGTTGGGTCGATTTCCCCGATTGCAGGTCATCTGGGCCGACGCTGGCTACGCGGGTCGGCTGGTGGCTTGGGCCGGGGCCACCGGCGGCTGGTTGCTCACCGTGGTGCGGCGCAAACCGGATCGCCACCACTTTGAGGTGTTGCCACGCCGGTGGGTGGTAGAGCGTACCCTGGCCTGGCTGAGCCGATGCCGCCGGTTGAGCAAGGACTACGAGGAGCGCACGGAAAGCAGCGAAGCCTGGGTGCATATCGCCATGGTCCACCTGATGCTCAAACGGCTCCACCCCGCCTGAACCCCATTGTCACACGCCCTCTAAGAGCCTGTTTACAATCTTTTGAGGATTAGCACCATGAAGGCAAGCACCACCATCTGCAGGCTGGTATTGAGCTTCCTTTCACAGTTCTTCCAGAGTCGGCGGCACTTTTCCAGCCCGGCGAAAGATCGCTCCACCACCCATCGCTTTGGCAGCACCACGAAGGTGTGCAGTTCGTTGCGTTTCACCACTTCCACCGCGGCTCCCAACAAGCTTTGCACCGCAGCGGCAAAGGGCTTCCCGGTGTAACCCCCGTCCACCAGCACCTTCTGGACCTGATTGAGGCCGGACCGGTTTGCGTCAAACATCGCCAAAGCCCCAGCCCGGTCGGTAACGTCGGCGGTAGTCACGTGTAGCGCATGGGGCAATCCTTGCGTGTCCACCGCGATGTGACGCTTGATTCCGGACACCTTCTTACCCGCGTCATAGCCCTGGTGCCCGGCGGTGTCCGTGTTCTGGACGCTCTGGGAGTCCACGATGCAGAAGCTGGTCGGCTCTTTCCGTCCATTGCTTTGTCGGACCGCGCCAACCGATTTTTTTAGGACACGCTCCAGAATGGAATCCTGACCCGGGCCCGGCCGCTCGCTCCATTGCCGGAAATACTGGTAGCCAGTGCGCCAATTGGAGAAGTCCGCGGGCAGCATTCGCCACTGGCACCCGCTTTTCAAGAGGTACAGCACGCCGCAGAAAACGTCATACAAGTCCACGGTGCGGGGCTTGGTCCGGCGGCGAGCCGTCTCCAACACGGGCAGAATACGGGCGAATTGCTCCCGGCTGATGTCGCTGGGATAGGAATGAGACATGATTACCCCTCCCCTGATAATAGTCTCAACTTAACCTATTTCGGAGATCAGAGACAGGTTCTAAGATGACCCCTCGGGTCTCATGAGCGAGTCGTCTCACGATGCCGATGTCGGAGTCCGTGGCTTCCGAGTTTTTGGTGTTCTTTTGGAGGGACTATCGCTTATAGGAGGAATGTCATGAGGATGAAGGTTCACCGCCCCAAGTTGCTGGTGGCAGTGTTGCTGGTCGTCTTGGGGATTGGTTCCGCGACTGTGATCTGGGCGGAAGGACAAGGTGCTTGGAGGACGGACCCACCTGTCTTTCCTGCCGTTCCGGTTAGTCAGCAAGTGGCGCCGGAAAAGAACAGAGAGGCAGTCGAGGTCATCGAGGGATCAGGCATTGTGGAGGAAATCAACGGTGACCAGGAGTGGACGGCTTCTAACGGCTATACCAAAGACGTTGGGGGTAAGAGCGTCGTCCGACTGCACGTAACGTGGGATAACCCCGTCGCGAGTTCTGGCCCTTGGGTGGACGTCGAATGCCAGGGTACTCGCCAACTCAAGGGCAGTAGGCAGTTCGACAACGTCACGAAGTTAACTTTCTATGTCGACACGAATGGGGAAGAGTTGTCGGCTACGTGGTTGGTGCCCTTGAACCGGGTGCGCAGGGTGCGATTGCGTCGGCCATCGTCGATGATGCGAATGTGAAGGTACACGACACCACGAGTGGTGATGTGGTCTACGACGGACGCTATGACGGATTGGGGTCGTTTTGTCCCCAGGGGTTTGAAGACGACTAACTCAATTCGCTGGTATTAACCGTTGGTGCTAGTTAATATCAGAGGACGAATTGGGCAATGGAGCGATGGATGCGTCCGTTTTCGTCCGGTTCCAGTCCATCCCACTGCACCAGTATGTTGAAGGCGGCCATCAGGTAACTCAGATGCGCCTCAAATCCTCGCCAGGTGTTATGACGCATCTCCTTGCTGCCCCACACCGTGGTCATCATGGAGAAGGTGGTTGCCACGATCATCCGCACGTTCCATTGGCCGCGACGACACCGTTTCACGTTGTCTGGGTCGCCTTTGGCGCGGTGAAAGCCGGTGTCGGTCAGGATGATCATCTGGCCGTCGTAGCAGGCCAACAGGGGTAAGAACCGCTGGTCATGGACGTTGGCAGTGGCGCAGTCCCAATCCACAATCAGCCCCAATTTGTTGAGCACGACGCAGAGTTTGCCGCCCACGATCCAGCGATGATTGGACTTGCCGCGCCGGCCCACCTGATGGAGCTGACGCCCCGCCCTTACCGGATGGCCCAGTGCGATGCCATAGCTGTCGGCCACGCCCAGGATGGTGGGCGGAGCCAGGAAACAGCCGCTCCAGCAGGCTTTGGCTTCCAGGCGGCGGAAGCGGCGGGTGCGCTCGGGCAGCTGGGGAAAGAGGTCTCCATAGTTGTGCCGGAGCCAGTCGTAAAAGGCGCGGCGGCTGACGCCCTTGATGGCGTAGCGCGCTCCGATGGTGATCACTTCGCCCAGGGAGAGGACCGCTTGGGGATGATGGGGAAGTTCGGGCAGGGCATCGTCGATCCGGCAATAGAGTTCGGTGATAAAATCGGTGATGTTCACGGGGTTCCTCCGCTGTCGAGCGTATCAACTTACAGCATAAGGAACCCTGTGGCGTTTTCAATATCATCTCAAACTAGCACCAACGGTTATTAACCTAAACCCCAATCCACCGAATAGATGAATGTCGCGGCGGGTCGCAGGGGTAAGAGAGTGCTCCTTTGCTTCTGGGATAATGGTTTTTGGAACACAAAACCAGCCAGAAACAAGGAGCACTCAATAGATGCTACCACGTAACCACCCCGACCGCATCCAGATCGCCTTCGACGTCAGGGCTATCGCATATGAAATCACAACCCCGTCACTCCGGCGAAAGCCGGAGTCCATAAGGCTATCGCATGAACGAACTGGAAGCGTAATTAACGAATTCACACACTGGATTCCTGCTTTCGCAGGAATGACGGGCATTAAACTGCCCATATGCGATAGCCCTGCCTTCGACGTAACTGTTCACGTTTGAGGGGACGGAGGTGGTTTGCGGCGGACATTCTGTGCTGGACTGGCCGCTGGGAACGGGCCGAATGGGCCTCAGATCCCCTCAACTCTGAACAGTTACCCTTCGACGACCACCGCCTGGTCAACCATGTTGGGCTGATCCTTCCGGCCACTCTGGCCCGGCACCTGGGCCTGTCTCAATTGATGCATAGGCACCTTGACCTGGGCCGTGCCCCAAGCCGAGCCAACACCGGCGATAAGATGATGACGCTGGTGACCTCCGCCCTGGCTGGAGGCGATTGCATTGACGACGCCAACGTTTTGCGTACCGGCGGGACCGCTGGGGCCATCGGCTGCGTGGTCAAGGCTCCATCCACCCTGGGGACGTTCCTGCGCAGCTTCCGTTGGGGCCACGTCCGTCAGCTGGATCGGGTGGGTCGGGAGCTGCTGGTAATCGCCGCCGGAACCGGCGACGTGCTGATGTCTCGGCTGCGCGAGGGCCGAGCCAACACGGCTCGGGGCGCGGCCCACTTCCGGCGGGAGACGGTGGCCCCGGCATGGCGCACCCGGCCCACCGGACCACTCACGGTGCGGGCCGACCGCGGCTTCTACGCCCACGCCATCGTCGCCGTCTGACGCAGGACGGATGTCCGCTTCTCCATCACCATCCGCCAGCACGCCACCCTGCGGAACCTGATCGAGGCCATACCCGAAAGAGAGTGGACGCCCCTACCCTACTGGATGGACGGCGCCGCCGACGTGGCCGAAACCACCTACACCTCCTTCGAGAGTGCGCCCGACGCCGCGCCGGTGCGGCTCATCGTCCGTAGGGTGCAGCCCACTCCCGGCTCCCAGCTGGCGCTTTTCGCCAGCTACACCCATCACGGCTTCATCACCGACCGGGAGGGGACACCCTGGAACTGGAGGCGGACCATCGCCGCCAAGCCGAGATCGAGAATGCCATCCGCGACCTGAAGTACGGTGTCGGCCTCGACCATCTCCCCTCGGGCCACTTCGCCGCCCACCTGGCTCGCTGGACCGCGCGCCTCGGTCTGGGTGAGCAGGAGGTGGTAACCACCAAGACCCTCCGGCGGCGCTTCTTCTCCCTGGCCGGACGCCTCACCCGCTCGGCGCGCCGCCTCACCCGGCACCTTCCCCAGCACTGGCCCTGGGAAACCCAGTTCAGTGGCGCCCTGGCTCGGTTGCGTGCCCTGCCACTCCCTCCGTGACACTGCCGCGGGCGCCTGAACCCTCCACCAGACCTCCCAACTGCCTGGCAGACTCGCGCCCGGTCAGTCTCCCGGCGTCTCTGGCTACATGCTACCCTGGCAACCTCGCCCAGCGCGGCCACCGCCGGCCGTCAACATCCCCCGTGCGCGCCGGCCGCACCCTGCACCCACTCACATTGGCGCGGATCAAGGCCACGCACCCTCTGTCCGGTGCCTCTCATCCATTGCTCCTCGGCATCACCACCTCCCTTCGGTGGATTTGGGCTTATGAAGGATGTGACGTTGAACCAAAAAGAACAAGCCAGACTGTCCGTGCTCAACTCCGTTTTGGAATACCAGGTGCCCATCGACCAGGCCGCCGAGCTGCTGGGAGTGACCCAGCGCCACGCCCGCCGCATGCTGGCCGCCTATCGCAAAGACGGCGCCGCCGCGCTGGCACATGGCAACCGCGGCCGTGGACCCCACAACGCTATCCCAGCCGCGGAGGCTGCCGCGGTGGTGGAACTGGCCAGCCAGCGCTACGAGGGCGCCAACCACACTCACCTCACCGAGTTGCTGCGGGAACGGGAAGGGATCGACTTGAGCCGGCCCACCGTGCGGCGCATTCTCACCCAGGCTGGCATCGGCAGTCCCCGCAGCCGGCGCTCGCCCCAGCACCGTTTTCGCCGCCAGCGGATGCCCCAGGCTGGGCTGCTGGTACAGCTGGACGGCAGTCGTCATGCCTGGCGGGAGGACCGAGGGCCGAAGTTTGTGCTGCTGCTGGCGGTGGACGATGCCACCGGCGTGGTGTCCAACGCCGTGTTTCGGACGCGAGGATACTCGGGGCTACTTCATGCTGCTGGAGGGCTTGATCGAAGACTGGAGCATACCCCTTGGCGCTGTACAGCGACCACCACGCCGTGTTCAAGCACAACGCCCGCAAAGGGGAGACTGCTGCGGAAGCCACTCAGTTCACCCGTGCCTTGCCGGAACTGGGGATCCGGCAGATCTTCGCCCGCTCTCTCCAGGCCAAAGGTTGGGTGGAACGCATGGCGGAAACCTTCCAGGGTCGCCTGGTCACCGAGTTGCGCCTGGCTGACGCCAGAACCATCGATCAGGCCACCGCCGTGCTGCGAGACTTCCTGCCTCGTTTCAACGCCTGGTTTGCCGTCCAGGCCGAACACCCCGAACCCGCCTACCGTCCGGTAGCCCCTGATCTGCGCCGCTCCGAGACCCTCTGCTTCAAGGACACCCGCAAGGTGGCACTGGACAACACCGTGAAGTATCACTGGCGGGTGCTGCAACTGCTGCCCGATCAGGACGCCCCAGCTACGCCGGACTGCGCGTGGAGGTGTTGGAACGTTCCGACGGCGAAGTCATCATCAAGTACGAAGGTCGCACGGTGGCTACCCAGGAGCCGCCGCCACGGATGGGTGCGCGGTGGGCCTCGGTCAGCCCATGGTCTCCCGGCCCTGAGCTGAAGCGGATCATCAGTAGCGTCGGAGAC
Organism: Dehalococcoidia bacterium; assembly: GCA_965197635.1. GTDB lineage: Bacteria > Chloroflexota > Dehalococcoidia > Lucifugimonadales > UBA3495 > Bin87. Next base: position 739,601 of record OZ240218.1, on the reverse strand, counting down.
TACGACATCGGCAAGTCCCAGCAGTGACATCTGGCCGCGGTGGAACCGGTCCAAATCGACGAGGCAATGGTCAATGCCACTGCGGTCAAAGATGCCGTCGGCAGAACCACAGCAACGTGGGAGCGCACACCGACGCCCACCCAGAAGGCCCGCTGGAAAGCGATCCAACAGGCCAAACTGAAAGGGCTGTCTCTGCGGGCCATCGCCCTCGAGTTGGGCATCTCTCGCGTTACCGTGCGCAAGTACGCCTACGCCGATCGACCACCCACCAAAAGGCTCAGCGCCAAGGAACGGGCCAAGCTGATGGCGCTACGCAAATCTCCAACCGTCTCCGACTAACCGACCGGACATTTTCGCTTACCATTTAAACGGACCGAATCGCTGGACAACGACAAATCTCCTAATCAACTGGCCTATAGTCCCTGAAAAACAACAGAGATCCTAATTGGGTCGCCAATCGGAGAATGCGGGCCTCAGTTCTGGGTCCCACCGTAGCCTTTGAGGCGGTCACTTTCCTCAGTCAACGCCATTCAGTCGCCAGACCCCGAGAGCGCCAGTGAACTTGGGGACACGGCACCCAAGCCACTGACAATGGTAGCCGCAGGGAACGGCCACGGTTCCGGCATCGACCATGAAGACGTGGTCGCCATGACAATGACCACTTCACCCAGGTGGCCGACGTTTCTGTAGTAAGCTTCGATGGGATGCGGTGAGAAGGCCAAGCTCGACGCCACGTCCATCCGGAAGATGGCTATAGAGTTGGGTGTACACAGAGACACCGTAGACGATACGTCGATGCTGAAAGTCCACCGACGTGCCGTCTGCCGGTACTAACGGCATCAGCATCTGATGCGATCCCGGCATAGACAGTTGACATTTTGCCGAACAGGTCAGCGGACATTTCCGCTGAACGACGACCGCCGTACTTCGACCACCGAGCCGCCCGCGCGGCCCGCTTTACCGCCGCCGTTTGCGCGCGAGAGTTTGGCAGCCTGGGAAGAGTTCAGCTGGGAGCGACCACAGGTTTTGCCGACACCGATGGACCTGCGTAAGTGAAGAACCTGGCAGCGACGGCCCGCCCAGCAGGCCGAAGATGGTGAGCGGAGCCGCGTCAACCGGCTGGTTTGCCGTCAACTTCCGGTACCGGCCGGCCGGCGCAGTTCAGCCCGCCTGGTCAGCATATGCTGATCAGGCCATCACTGCCGGCGTTCCTCTCGCATGGTGATCAGCGCCAACGGGATCGACGAGACCGCCACCAGCAGCAGGGCGGGCGCGGCGGCGCGGGCGAAGAACGCTTCTTCGGCAGCGGCCCAGATGGAGGACGCCAGCGTGGTGAACCCGATGGGGCTGAGTATGAGCGTCGCCGGCAGTTCCTTCATCGTGAGGAGGAACACCAGCGCCGCCCCGGTCAGAATGCCCGGCCGGATCAGGGGCAAGGTGATCTTGAGCAGCACAACCAGAGGCGGTTTCCCCAGGCTGCGGGCAGCATCCTCGAACTCCGGGCGAACCTGCACCAGCGATGTGCGCAGGGATCCCACCGCCGCCGGAAGGAAAAGCGTGACGTAGGCGACGGCCAACATGGCGAGGGACTGGTAGAGCCAGGTGGCGTAGTTGGCGCCGAAGTACACCAGACCCAGAGCGATGACGATGCCAGGCAGGGCGAATCCGACAAATCCCAGCCGCTCCAGCCACCGGCTGAACGGGCCGGGGTAGCGCACCGCCAGCACCGCGATGGGAGCGGCGCAAATTACCGTGAGCGACGCGGCCAGAACCGAAACTCCCACCGAGTTGGCCGCCGCCCGCCACAGCAGTTCCAGAGGCTCGCCCGCCGCGATCCCGCGCACCGTCCAATAGACCAGCACGGCCAACGGCAGGCCCAGCGACACCAGGACGACTACTCCACAGTAGGCGAGAGCCGGCCAACGCCACCTACCTAAAGGGATTGGTTCCGGCAGGCGGGCAGCGCCGCCTCCGCTGAGGTAGTAGCGGCCTCCTCCGGCGTTGCGGGCAGTATTTTCGCCCCAGACCACGGCCAGGGCCAGGACGATGAGCGCCAGCGACCAGGCGGCCGCCAGGGTGCGGTTCAGGGCTGCGCCGTACTGGATGAAGATGCTCCAGGTGAAGGTCTCATAGCGCATGATGGCCACCGCGCCAAAATCACTGAGTGCGTAAAGGGCGGTGAGCAGGCCGCCGGCCAGTATGGCCGGGCGCAACATCGGCAGTGTGACACTGCGAAAGGTTTGCCAGCGGTCGCGGCCCAGGGAGCGGGCAGACTCCTCCAGCGAAACGTCCATGTTCCAGAGGGCGGCGCGCACCGGCAACAGCACGTAAGGGAAGCTGATGACGATCAGGGTGAACGCTGCGCCGGGGAAACCATAGATGCTGGGGATGCGGTCGATGGTTATGGAGAACGGGCCGAAGGCAGCCTCCAGCCAGCCCTGCAGGATGCCGCGAGGTCCCAGGCCCACGGCGATGGCGAACCCAACAATGTACGACGGTAGCGCCAGCGGCAGCATGGTGGCGACGCGCCAGAAGCCCCGGGCCGGCAGATCGGTGCGGACGGTGAGCCACGCCAGCGGCGCGGCGATGACGACGCAGCCCAGCATGACGGCGGCCATGAGAGCCACCGTCCGCAACACCACCCACAGCGTGCGCGTGCGGAAGATAAGATCAGCCGCCTCGGGGCCGGCGCCCAGCGTGCGCAGCGCCAGGTACACGGGAGCGGTCAGCAGCAGTGCCGCGACGACCAAGGCCGGGACCCACACGACGGCAGGCGGGCAGGACACGCCGGCAAACAACCACGCCGATGGAAAGCGCGGTATGGACCCGGCAAGCTTCGCTACTGACAGCATTTGTAGGTGGTCTGGCGTAACGTGCTCCAGCTAAGTAGGCGACCTGATCTGCGATCCCGTTGACAGCTCCGAGATGGGACAGGACGCAGGCTCCGTCCCGGGAGACAGACCGCGGGAGCCGTTGGGCGCCAATGTGCGCGAACCGGACGCACGACTGGATTTATGAGGGCGGGACACAAAGAAATCGAAAGCGGATGCGAAACCCAACTCGGATAGATCCGTCCAGTGCCGGGTTTCGCGCTCGCCGCCCGGAGCCATGTTCATCGCACTACCATTCCAGTGCAACGGTTTCGTGCGTGGCGTTGCAACGGTAGGCCGCAATGATTAAATGAGCATCCGGGGCGGGCGGTAATCAGGGCCTTTCGTTTGTCATGGGAGCGTAGCGTGGCAATCTCGTAGCGATGCACCTGTACTTGCAGGATAGACTGTCTGATGCGCCGAAATTGCTACGTCCTTCGACAGGCTCAGGATGAACGGCTTCGCTCCTCGCAATGACAAAATCGAAAGAGCCTGGTGCGATAATGGTCCGGCTTGACCGGCCAAGTGCACGAGGTTACCCGCGCCCGTTAGCCTCCACCTCGGCCAGGAAGCCGAGGACCCGCTTGGTGTACTTCTCCGGCTCCTCACTGTGGGGGCGGACTTCGGCCCAGCGGCAGTTGGGCACCAGCCGGTGCACTGCTTCGGCCAAACCCCTGGGGTGAACGTCGTTGTTGCCCGGCATGACCATCGCGGGGACGGCAATGCTTTTCAGCGCCTTTTCGGTCATTCCCAGGGTCCGGTAGGCCCCATCGAACAAGGCGTAGATGGTGTCCCGCATCACCTGCACGAAGTCCTCGGTGTTCATGGCCTCCAGGTTCTTCCGATAATCGGCATCGGTCTGGGCCAACTCGGGGCTGAAGGGCGAGAAGCGGTCGTCGGGGTCGAAGGCGTCCACCACCGACGCGATGCTGTCGTTCTCCGCCAGGTCCATGCTCTTGAACAACTTGGCCGCCAAGTAGGCGTCGCAAATGACCCCGCCCGCGATGTTGGAGGGGAAGATGGCGCGCACCCGCTCCGGACGGCGTACGGCGCAGCCCAGGGAGATCGCCGCCCCAAAGGAGCCGCCGCCGAGATAAGCCTGCTCGATGCCCAAGGTGTCCATCAGGCCAAACACGTCGTCGCACACCATCTCCCACGTCTGCACCACCATCGGGCTGCGCGACTGGCCGCCAAAGCGGCGGTCGTACACCACCACCCGGTGCTCCTGGGACAGACTCTCAATCACCGGCTGGTAACTGCTGGCAACGCCCTGCAAGCCACCCGGAGAAAGAATAATGGGCGGTCCGCTCCCTGACTCTTCATAATAAATCTCGGCCCCGTTCACTCTCGCAGTAGTCATCATCCCACCTCCCGGTAGGCATCCCTGTATTCCTACAGGCAGTGTTACGGAAACTGATCCCTCACGAATTATAGATGCGCCCAGCGTCCCCGGCAACGCGTGAACCAACTCACGCCTGCCTGATTTGTCATTGCGAGCCCAGGGTAGCAATCTGGACAGCCGCCACGCCCCTGCGAGATTGCTGTCCTCACGATAAGGACGCGAACGGCAGCGACAGCGTCAGAAGGGGTAGGGCTGGCCGCCGCCCACCGCGAGCACCTGGCCGGTGATGTACGAAGCGTCGTGGGAGGCCAGGAAGGCGATGGCCGCGGCCTGTTCGTCAGCTTCACCGCGCCGGCCCATGGGTATCTCTGAGTTCCGCGTGGCCGAGCGGTACTCCTCCTGATCGGCCCGCTCGCTGGCGGGCAGTTCCGGCGGAACGACAGCCACGCCGTGGTCGCGGGGAGTCACCCGGTCATCAGCTGCCGTCCCGCTGGGCGCGATGCAGTTGACCCGGATGCCCAGGTGGGCAACCTCCCGTGCCAGCGAGGTGGTAAGGCCAATCTGTCCGGCCTTGGCGGCGGCGTAGGGCACGCGGAACCGGCCGGTCACGGCATGGGTCGCGATGTTCACGATGGCGCCGGAACCCTGCTCAATCATGTAGGGCAGGGCGGCGCGGCAGCACCACATGGCGGTCCAGAAGCTGCGGTCAATCTCTGCCTGGATCTGGTCGGGGGTGTAGTACTGGAACGACTGGAACCAGATGGTGCCGCCGGCAATGTTGGCCAATACGTCGATTTTGCCAAAGGCATCGTGGGCTTCGGCCATCAACGCCTCCGCGTTCTCCCACCGGGAGAGATTGCCCAGGGAGATTTCGCACTGCCCGCCGAATTGCCGGATCGCCGTCCGGACTCGTTCGGAGGTTTCGGACACCATATCGCCGATGATGATGGACGCGCCTTCCTGGGCCAACCGCCGGGCCGTCGCCGCTCCGATGCCCTGTCCGCCGCCGGTGACCACGGCGACCTGGCCTTCAAATCGTCGGGCGCCGGACGCTTTGGGGTCCAGTATGCTGGCCATTATCCACTCGCGGGGGCGTGCGACGGGTTTTCCCCGCTGTCGTTTTTCAGGCGGGCATTCTCGGCTTCAAGGTCAGCGATGCGCCGCTGCAACTGCCCGATGAGTTCTGACTGATCTGACGACGCATGACCGTTCCGCTCCAATAGAGCGATCAGCGCGGTCATCATCTCGTGATGCCGCCTTTCCGCTTCCGCCCGTTCTTCCCGTCGTACCCGCTCCGCTTCTGCTCGTTCCTCTCGGCGTAGGCGCTCTGCTTCCGCCCGGTCTTCGCCCCGCGCTCGGCGGCGGTCTCGCTGGTCAAAGTAGTAGGTCAGCAACTGCGGTACTCCCAAGACGGCCGAAAACGACGGCGATGTACGCTGCGCCCTCAAGGTATTGTAGCGTACTGCAGCAGGTTGCCGTCAAACCGGCGCTGAACTCAATCAGGGGTTGCATCCGCGCTGGAGAAGAATTGCTTTCCCAGGTCGGGATCGGCTAAGCCCAGCAACCCGTTGGTGTACAGGCGGCAGGCCCGCAGCCACAACACCAGGATGGCGTTGTTGACATACATTTGCGGGAGCTCGCGCCCGTGCTCCTTACGGGCGTGGGCGCGAATTCCCGCCTCGAAAAACTGTTCCAGGAAGGGCGTCGGCTCGTTGTCCAGCGCGCACGCTTCCAGTATTTCCGGCGGAGCCTCCCGGCACAACATTGCCGGAGATGCCTCCGCCAGCCGGATGTAATCGGGTTCCTGGTCCTGGGCAATCACGCCGGATCACAGATTCATCTGCGGAACCAGGTAATCTGCCATCTTGTTGTAGATCTGCAGCCGGCTCCGCTGGGCGTCCAGCACCACCAGACGGCCGCGGCCCTCGTCGAAATGCACGTCGGTGGGCAGGGCGAACCGCCATTCCGACTCGGTGGTGGGAACCTCGCGCCGCCGCTTGAGGTAGTCCGCGTTGGCGACCACGGTCATATCCGCCCACTTGCTGAGCCACTGGGCGTCGCCGATGAGGGAGATGATGAAGTTGCCTTCCTTGTCGAAGACGTGGACCCGGCCCGGGTGCATCCCGTTGTCGCTCCAGTCTGCCACGTAAACGTCGCCCTGGGGGTCAATCGTCACCTGGACGGGCAGGTGCATCTGCCCACGCTTGGCGCCGGGCTCGCCGAACTGCATGAGCCACTCGCCGTCGGCGGTGAACTTCTGTACCCGGTGATTCCGGTGGTCGGCCACGTACACCGAGCCTTCGCTCTGGTCCACGGTGATGCCCCATGGGGAGTTGAACTGGCCGTTGCCATCGCCTGGCGAACCCCAGCTGGTGATCAACTGGCCACTGCCGGTGAACTTGCGGACTTCGTGACTGCGCCCGTCGGTGCAGTAGATATTGCCATCGGCGTCGACAGCGACGCTGGAAGCGCCGTGTTCCTTGCCATCATCGGACGGCACAGTGCTCCACCGGCTGATGAAGGTTCCGTCCTTCTCAAACTCGGACACCTGGTTCATCCATTCGTCGGCGACGTAGATGTGGCCGTTGGGGGCCAGCACCATGCCGGAGGGCCAAATGAACTCCCCCTCGCGGTCGCCGTACTTGCCGAACTCGCCGGTGAATTCCTCGTCGCCCTCATTTTCGCCCAGGTCAACGATGCTGACCCGAGCGCCGTAGGCCAACCGGTTCCACGGCACGTTGGAGATGCCCTCGATGCCCCGGTTCAGCACATATAACGTGTTGCCTTCCAGGGCCATGGCTGTTGGCTGACTGAAACCCATCCCGGATGCGGCGCCCCGGCCCACCGAGTGGCTGTAGTCGTACACTCGGCCCTTCGCAATTTGCGTAAGCATATTTCTACCTGCTTGCTGCTTGTGTGTCTTGTCATAACTGCGGGGCCAGCAGATAAGCACCCACTGGCCCCGGTCGGTTTTGCCAATCAGCGCGTCCCGTTGACCGGAACCCGTCGAGCGTTAGACAAACGCGACCTTCTCGAACGTCCCACCGACGATGGCGTTGGCGTCTAGGCCCATCCAGTTTTCCAGGATGGCGGAGTACACGCCGCGGAAGTCGGTGCCGGGAACCAGGTCGCCCTGCTCCAGATGCTCGGGCTTGGAGGACGGGTACTCGCCGTACTCGCCGCCTTTGATCGAGTCGCCCATTACCAACACCAAGCCGGCGGCGCCGTGGTCGGTGCCGCTGCCGTTGTCGTGGACGCGGCGGCCGAACTCGGAGAACATCATCAGGATGACGTTGTCGCTGGCGTGGTTCTCGCGCAGGTCGTCGAAGAAGCTGGAGACGGCGGCGGAAACGTCCCGCCACAGGCCATCGTGCATGCCGACCTGGTTGGAGTGGCTGTCAAAGCTGCCGTGGTCGCAATAGAGCACACGGGCGCCCAAGTCGGCCTGATGCACCTGCGAGATGCCCTTAAGCTTGCGGGCGATGGGGGTGTCGGGGTACTCAACAGTGCTGCTGTACCGTTCCGGCGCCACGTTCAGGATGTCGGCGGCCTTCAGGCCGTCCAGGCCGGTCTGGCCCAGGTAGTCCATGACGAAGCCGTTGCCGATGGTGGGGGAATACAGACGGGTAAAGCGGTCGATGATCTTGTCCCGCTGGATCTCTTCCTGGATGCTGGTCAGCATCCCGAAGTTCTCGAGGTCGTCCACGCAGGCTACGGGGACGCCGGGCAGCGCCAGGGCGCGGGGGAGGCTCGGCCCGAAGCTGACGGCGGTAACCACGTTTTCCTTGTTGGGGTCGATGTCGCGGGCGGCCCGGCCCAGCCAGCCCTCGGTACCCAGCTTGTCCGGCTCACAGGTGTGCCAGATGTCCATGCTGCGGAAGTGGCTGCGCGGGCTGTTGGCATAGCCGACGCCGTGAATGATGGCCATGTCGCCGGAATCCCAGAAGCGGCGCAGGGGTGCCAGTTCGGGGTGGAAGCCGATGCTATCGTTCAGCTTGATTATGCGCTCGTCGGGCACGCCCACTACGGGCCGCTTTTCGCGATACAGCGGTTCGGCGTGGGGGATGACGGTGTTCATGTAGTCGTTGCCGCCGGTCAGCTGCAACACCACCAGAACCGGATCTCTCTTCGTCGAGGTCATTTTGCTTGCTCCTGTGGTTATCGTTCCGCCGGAGCGGAGTGCGGACGGTTGGCGCGGCGCCGCTAGAACAAACGGCGGCGCCGCGATGATACCGTCAGGCGTATTGGTAATCGCGCAGCGAAACGATCAGCTGCAACATCTCGGAGATGCGCTCTTCGGAGGCGCTCACGTCAGCGTCGGTGGCCCACGAAATGATGCCGCTGTTCTCGGCGTGGGATACCAGTTCCTGCCGGGTGGCGTCGTCCACTTCGAGCGGGCCCATGAGGTCCAGGCAGTTGTCCACCATGGCCGCAGCGGACAGATCGCCCTGGGACTGCATCCGGCTGATCATGGAGCGGATGCCGGGGCGGTTGACGTCGCTGACCATATCGGCGGTGAAGTTGATGCGGCGCATCAGGGAACCGCTGTTGATCCACTCCACGCCGGTGTGCCAGCCTTCCACGCTGGGCGGGTTGAGCAGATCCTGGCCCATGTAGGTGGGCTGGCGGGCAATTTCGCCCAGGCCGGGTCCGGGGAACTCGAAGCCGCCGACCAGACGCAGGGTGCCAACGACCACTTCAGCGGGGCTCTTGAGGCGGGCATAGCGGGCGTTCTTGAAGAAGTCGCTGTTGAACAGCACCCGCAGCACGGCCGTCATGTCGCCGCCCGAATCCACGAAGGCGTCGGCCAGCAGGTCGATGGCGTCTTCATCCTTCGGCGGCGTCACCTGCCAGGCCGGGACCTGGGCCTCGTCGGCCACGAAGAAGTTGTACAGGTGGCGGGCGACGAAGGTGGCGGTGGCCGGGTGCTCGCAGACGATGTTGATGATGTCTTCGCCGTTGAAGTTGCCCGTCTCGCCGAGGAAGGTCTTGTCCCCGTCGTCGTGATCTTCCGGCAGGTACTGGAACTGCCAGTCGTGGCGTCCGATGGGGCCGCGCGGCAGCTTGGGCTCGAAGGTCCAGCCGGTGAAGGCGCGGGAAGCTTCCCGCACGTCAACCTCGGTGTAGGTGCCGACGCCCATGCTGAACAGCTCCAGCAGTTCGCGACCCCAATTTTCGTTGACGGCGTCGGCATGGTTCTCAAAGTTGTCCAGCCAGTAGATCATCGCCGGGTTCGTGGCGACTTCCAGCAGCAACTCTTTATAGTTGCCCATACCCTTCTCGCGGAACAGGGTAACCATGCGGGTGATCTCGTCGTAATGGTCAACCTTGGACACGCCGGTGGCGAAAATCTGGTGCCAGAACAGCGCCATTTTCTCTTCCAGCGGCCGCTTGGTGTTGATCATGAAATGCAGCCATTCGGCCGAGCCCATGCCCTGAATGGTGCCGGGGCGCCAGGTCCAGGGTTGGTAGCGGATGAGTTCGTAGCGGTCAATGGCCGGTTGGCTCTCGGGGTTCAGCAGCTCCTCAACGGTAGCTTCGTATCCCTGGGCGGCGCGGGCTTCCAGCTCTTCGCGGGACGCCCCGAAACCGGCACGACGCATCAGATGGGCCATCAAGGCGATGTCCTGAGATGCCATCTTTTCGCCTCCTGTTAATGTGTTCGCGGAATTGACGGATATTATCTGCTATGCTTTATCTACCTGTCAACGACACTCCTGGCGCTTCGGCCAGCGCCCGACCCGTACCCAGGAGGCCAACGATATGACCACCGTCAATCCGGCGGTCGCCGCGAAGGTTAAAGCAGCCGTCGCCAAAGTCCTGGCGGACCAGTACGGCCCTCAAACTGTGTTCGACCCCATCGTAGTCGTCCCCAGAGACGACGGCGACGGTGAGGAATATCTCCACGTTTACATGGTATTCGACGAAGACACCACCAAGATCGACACCCACAAGGACATCCAATTCCTCGGGCTACTGGCGGAAGTATTGGGAGAAGGCGCAACTCGGGAAGTGCTTGCGCATTCCTTTATACCCAAATCAGAATGGCCTGATTTTTCCCGGAATTCCTACGTTGTCCCCCGCTAGCCTCATAGTAACGGCGCGGGTGCTGTACGCCGCTGCCGTACGGGAACCCGATACCGAACAAGCCCAAACACACTTGAAGCGTGCCGTCAGCACCGCCTATTACGCTATGTTTCATGCCGTCTGCTCCAGCGCGGCGGAATTGTTGCCGGGCGCGGCAGGCGAATCGGCCACCTCCGCCGCTTGGCTGCAAGCCTACCGAGGGCCAGAGCACACCCACGTTAGGAATCAGTGCCGTAACGTCAGCATAATTGCTCTTTACCCACCGGAAATCAGAGAGTTCGCGCAAACTTTTGTGGAAATCCAGGGCCGCCGAAATCAGGCCGACTACAACCCCCTCTCTAACTTCTCCTTCTCCGACGCTGACCGCATCATCAACCGAGCAGAACTCGCTATCAATCAGTTGTCATCTACCCCTGAGACCGTACGCCGAGCCTTCGCCATAACGATACTGCTGAGAAATCGAGCAGACTGATATAACCGTGTTGTGTCCGTTGTCTCTTTCTCTGCCGAAGTCATCTCCCGCGCCAAGCCGAGCGGCGGGTCCACCCTCCCTGGGCTGGATGCTGCTGCTGGCGGCGGCGTTGTTCGCGCTGGTCTGGCCGGTCATCGGCCCTCTTGACGACCACCACTTCGCCGAACGGACGCACACCCACGAACATATCTACCTGAATGGGCGACCCGTTCCCCACGGCCACGCCTACCAAAATGGGCTGCGCCACTTGCATCCCGCAGCGAGCCAAACGTCCGACGAAACCGGCGCGCTCCGAACTGGCGATATCATCTACCTGACACCGGCGACAGCCGCCCCGATGCTGGCGGTGCTGTCCGCTCCTTATCACACCGCGCCGGAGGCTCTACGGCCTCCCGCCCCACGGGCCCAGGACGCCAACCCTCTGGCGCGCTCAGCGGCTCCGTCGCCCATGCCTGACGGCATCAACGTGCCGCCGCCGGAACCGCCGCCCATCGCCTGAATCCTTCCTCGATTGTCGCTCATCTGTCCCGCTCACGGGCAACTCTGTGCCGGCCCGTCGAGCGTTCTGAATCAGACGGAGGATTTACGATGCAGATCCTGCACCAGAACACGCGCCGGCCATTCCTTGGCCTGGCCGTGGTAATCGCCCTGACCACGCTGTTGACCGCCACGGCCTGCGGTTCCGCCGCCCAACCCGAACCTGCCGCCGCGCCCACCGAGTCCCAAGCTGTTACCGGAGACAGCGGCGCCCACCAGGACAGCCATGGGAGCGCTACGTCAGAATCCCAAAACCCCGACTCCGATCACCAAACCGAGACCAGCGCCACGCCGGCGGACGCGGTAGTCATCAACCTGCCCATCGCCGGCCGCGCCACCACCTTGACCCGCGAAGACCTACAGGTCAATAAGGGCGCCACCGTCAGCATCACCTTCACCGCCGACGAAGCAGGTGAGATCCACCTCCACGGCTACGACCTGACCGCTTCCGTTTCGCCTGACACTGCCGGCACGCTGGAATTCGTTGCCGATACCGCCGGCGCGTTCGGCATCAACTTCCATGTATTCGGCGACGCCGGCATGGAAAGCGCTGATTCGGACAGCGGCCATCATCATGCTCCGGGCGTCCCTGACCAGGTGGTATTAGAAACGCCAGTCAGCTTGGTTATTACCGCAGCAGCGGACGCCGACGGCGGTGTCAACATCCATATATTGGTAGATGATTTCCGTTTCGCCCCCGAACTGGTGGACCAAGCCCACACGTCCGGCGCTGGCCACGCTCACATCTACCTGGACGGCGAGAAACTCGGCCGGGTTTTTGAGCCGGATTATCACATCGCCGATGTGCCGCCGGGCGAGCGCGAAATACGGGTTTCGCTGAACACCAATGACCACAGTGAGCTGGTGTTTGACGGCAAGAAAGTGGAAGCAACGGCCACCGTAACCGTGCCGGATGTCGGCCAAGGCCGCGGCGAGGATGACCACAACGGCGACAGCCACGACCACGGAGGCCACGAACACAATGAGGACGGCGACCGCGAAGCCGTCGCGGAAGTCCACCTGGGGAACTTGGAAGTGTATCCCTAGTATTACAACGACAGTTGCTATGGTGGGATTGTTGGCGAGTATTGTTGGCGAGTTAGCGCAGGCTTGGGGGATGGGGCAGAGCGATGGATGCGGCAGACCTTGAGCGGGTGTACGAGGCCTTTCAGGACTTTCAGGCCTACTTTGCGCCGGTCTTTGGCCGCAAGGAGTCGCGGGAGCACAGCCGTCATTACCTGCCGGGCCTGCTGGTGCAGTCCCAGGAGCGGCGCAACGCCGAAAACCTGGCGGAGACGGTTCCGGCATCGGCCCGGGCGCTGCCGCGCTTCCTCACCGCATCGCCCTGGGATGATGAGGGTGTGATTGGTCGGCTGCGGGAGTATCTGGGTTCCAGATTGGAGGACCCGCCGGCGGTGTGGGTGTTGGACGGCAGCGACTTTCCCAAGCCGGGGGTGAAGTCGGTGGGAGTAATCAGACAGTACTGCGGAGCGTTGGGGAAGATCGCCAGTTGCCAGGCTGGGTTGTTGCTGGCCCACGTGGGTCCCAGGGGTCGGGCGCTGGTGGACCAGCGCCTGTATCTGCCCCAGGAGTGGACATCGGATGTGGAGCGTTGTGCGGCGGCGGGGGTGCCGGAAGCGCGGCGGGAGTACCGGAGCAAGACGGAGCTGGCGCTGGAGATGCTGGAGCAAGCGCGGGCCCGTGGCTACCTCAAGGCGCAGTGGGTGGCTGGCGACTCGGCTTTCGGGATGTCGCCCGCGCTGCGGGAGGGAATTTCGGCGGCGGGAATGCAGTACGTGCTGGACGTGCGGCCGGATCTGACGGTGTGGCCGTTGGAACCCACCTGGACCAACCCGCCCGATCAGGGCAACGGGCGTCCCCGCAAACCCAGGTTGCGGCGTGCGGAGCGGCAGACCATGGCGCAGCGCAGCGCGGCGTTGCCAGCAGCAGCCTGGCGGGAGATAACCATCGCGATGGGCCGCCAGGGGCCGCGCACCTACCGTTACAGCGCCCAGCGGGTACGGGTAACGCGGCAGCGCAAACCCGGCGAAGTCCTCTGGGCAATTTACCGCCAGAACCTGGACGGCGGCGAACCCCGCTACTACCGGTCCAACGCTCCCGAGGACACCCCCTTGGAAACCCTGGCCCACGTGGGCGGCTCCCGGTGGCGCATTGCAACCGAGTTCGAGACCGAGCAGCGCGACGTGGGATTGGATGAGTACGAGACCCGCACCCCGTATCAAGTACGGGGCAGGTTCTGGGCCGGGTGGCACCATCACATCGCCATGTGCCTGCTGGCGGGCGCCTTCCTGCTGACCCGGCAGCAGGATTGGGGGGGAAAGATGCCCCGGATCACGCGGCCCCAGGTGTACCGAGTAGTGCGTGAGCTGCTGCCGCGGGAGTGGTTTGGGCCGCCGGAGTTGCTGCGATGGCTGGCGGACGTCCAACTGCGCAACCAACGGGCCAAATGCTCCCATGCGAAACGCCGCGCCGCCGGTCGCGCCACCACCAGTATCCCTCCCTAAACTGTCGTTGTAATACTAGAACCCAGACATTGGGAATCCTCCACCAGATTACATCGCGTAGATTTTCGTCAATGATCTTCATCATACTATCTCCAATCCGCGTCGTCGTACGTTCCATTGGTCCAACCGTCGCGCTCGAATAGGCGCATCAACTCGCGCCCGGAGATATTCATGAGATAACAAACCCAGCTTGCTTCGGTAATTTTGACGGCACAATCTCCACGCGATTGTCGGCCAGATAGTCCTTCACATCGGCAATTCGAGCGACCTCATTAAGTTGCAACTCCACTGCATCCTTCAGCTCGGCTTGCATCTGTTCCAGCGTCTCGGCGCAGGTCGCAGTTCCCAGTTCGGTACAAATTCCAACTCACTGCCCCTCTTCTTCGTGATAGGCAAACGTGAGTTTGATGGTGTAATCAGGGATGCCGGAGTTATCGGTGTGCGTAACTACGATGGTTTCCTGTATAGGGGTGGGATCTAACATCAATCCTGCCTACCAACTTTAGCATCAGCTGAATCATACCACCGATACCGCATCCCCCACCCGCACCATGCCTGGCCGTTCCACGATTCCATACACGCCGAAGTAGGCGGCCGCCGGGTTGGGGCGGTAGCCAAGGATCGACTTGACGGCTTCGGTGTCGGTTTCGCCGGTGTCCGGATGCTGGTCGATGATGGCGCAGCGCGGGTCCGGCGCCAGGACGCGAATAACGGCGTCGCCCACGGTGATTTGTTGGTTCATCCAACCGTCTTCCTGGTGTGGCTCACAGCCATCCAGCAACAGAGTAGGACGAAACCGGTCGGTGGCAAGGCACTGATCCTGGGACATCCCCATCTCGGATGACAAGCGCTCCACGGAGGCGCGGGACAGCACCGATACCGGAAACTCGTCAAACACCTGGCAGGGCAGGTCCGACATCATCAGCAACGCCGGTTGGCCGCAGAACTCGCTGATGGCCGGCATCCAATCGCCCATCAACGGTCGGCTCCGCACGCGACGGCCCCACACTATTGTCCACACCGGGTTGTCCAACTCTGGTTGACCCTCCAGCGTCGTGCCGTCGGGGAAGTCAATCCGCAGCCGCTCCGCGTCGGTGTCCCACGACGTGACCAGTTGCGCCAGCTTGCCCACCTGCCGGCGAGTGAGCAGTCGGCCCTGTCCGTTGACCAGGTAGAACCGGCGGTCCACCTGGATGCCGCCCAGATCGAGTTGCACCTCGGTCAACGGCACCAGCGCCATCGACTTGACGGGGGCGATGTTGATTTCGGCGACGGTGATCATATCGGCCACTCCTCGGCGGTCATTCCCCAAGTTTCATTCCCTCGAACTCATTCCAACGACAGGAATTCCCGCACCATATTTTGCGACGCGCTCCGGTCGTAAATCTGGTACAGCAACGCGGCGTTCCGGGCTGCGTCGCCGCCGAAGTAGCGCTCATAGAGCGTCTGCCGGCCCCCGAACGCGCTGCACGAAACGTCCCACGCCAGCCGGAATAGGTGGATGCGTTCCTCGGCGGTGGCCGTGTCGGTGTCCATGTAACGGTGGATGTCCTCGGCCAACGGGCCGTTGAGATCAGCCTCCGCCGGCAGGGCCATCAGGCTGCTGGAACCCAGCAGGTGCAGGATTTCGGTCATGCGCGGGTACATGGTTATCATCTGCTTGCGGGCCACCAGCAGCGGGCGGTAGTCGGGACAGAAGATGCCCCACTCGTCAACGGACGCTTGGGCTTCCGATGCCGCCAGCAACGCCTTGGTGATCTCCAGGTTTTCAATCAACTCCGCGATAAGGTGCTGGGTCTGCGGCAGGTCGCCGGAACCCAGGGTGTCCACCATCAGCGAGGCCAGCCCCAGCATGAACTCGCACTTGACCACGTTCTTGGTGACGACCTGGTGGCCGGTGTGGGAGTTGCGGTTGGTGCGTTCGCCCCACTGGTTGCACAAGGTAACGTCGTTGTAGAGGAAGACGCGCTCCCAGGGCACCAACACGTCGTCGAAGAACACGATGGCATCCATCTCTTCAAAGCGGCTGCCGGCGGGATGGTCAAAATGGGAACGTCCCAGGTCAACGGTATCGCGGCACTGGAACTTGAGGCCGTCGGTGTTGCAGGGGATGGAGAAACCAAAAGCGTACTTGCCCTCCTCGCCGGACGGCACTCGACGAGTGCGCGCCGGATAGACGGCGATTTCGTCGGACAGCGGCCCCAGCGTCGCCAGCACCCTCGCGCCGCGCACCACGATGCCCGCCTCGGTTTCCTTGACCACCGACAGAGCCACCTCGGTGCGGTCGTCAAAGGGCGTCTGACCAACGGAGCGGCTGCGTTGCAGGTTGACCAGCGTGTGGGTCATCACGATGTCATTTTCGCGGATGTATTCATAGTAGTTGAAGATATTCTGCCCGAATTCCGGTCGGTTTTGTGCAGAGTAGTCGGCGGCGGCGGCCATGGACATCACCGCCACGTTGAGGAAGTCGGGGGTGCGCCCCATCATGCCGCAGGAGGCCAGCGCCCAGTTGGACATCATCTTGCGCCGCCGTTTCAGGTCGTCGCCGTTGCGGGGCATGATGAAGGACAACCCAACCGGGTCGCCGGTGGACGGCGACTCATAGACCATCTCGTCACGGAGGGCCGGGTCATGCTGCATGTCAAGCAGGCCGGCCACCGTGCGCAGGCCGCCGGCGAAGGCCGGATGGGTTGTTACGTCCTTGACCTTCTGCCCGCCGATGTAGATGTCGGCAGCCCGATCTCGCAGGCCGGCGATGTACTCGGCTCCCGTGCGCGCTGGCATAAGGATTCCTCCGTGCGTCGATTGTTCAAGGCCGGCGGGTTTGGGCTAGACGATGGCGTCGCTGCCGATGGCGTCGCTGGCCAGGGCCCGGTCATCCGTCTTCAGGGCGATCATGGCGTGCCCATCCTGTCGGTTAAGGATATGCATACTCTGGATATTGACACCCGCCCGCTTCAAGCGGTCCGCTACGCCGGCCAACGCGCCCGGTTCGTCGGGCAGCCGGATCACCAGGGCGTCGTCGCCGACGGCCTTGAAACCGGCCTGGTTCAGCACGTACAGCGCGTGGTCGTAGTTGTCCACGGTGATAATGATTGCACCCCGTCCGCCGCTGCTTTCGGTGTTGATGGACTCCAGGTTGATGCCTTCGTCGGCCAGGACTCCCGTCACGTCGGCGATTACGCCCACCTCGTCCTCCGCCATGATTACGATACGGTTTATCAGGTTCGACCTGTTCATTCGAGAATGCTCCTCATCCGGCGCAGTCGGCGACCAGTTCGTCAATCATCTGCCGCGAGACGTGAGGCATGGTGATGATGTGCGCAATATTGCCCTCCGGCGCTATCTGCCATTTGCGGATCACATCATCAGGCGGACGCGGGAACACCACCGTAACCGAGTTCCGGTGCCGCCACGCCGGAATCCCACGCTCGTTGAACTGTCCCACTGCGTACTCTGCGGTGTCCAACATTCCGGCCACCAGCTTGCGGAACCCCTCTTCACCGTACTGCGCAAAGGCATACCACATCATCAGAGGCCCCATCGCGCTGCGTGAGCCTGATAGCGTGGTATCCTGCACCCCCACCAACTCGATGGCGCGTCCGACTCGTTCCACGTGGGCTCGCTTGGTCAGCACCACGCCGCACGGCAACGGCGCGCCGATCAGTTTGTGCCCGCTCACCGACACGCTGTCCACGCCCGCGTCAAAACCAAAAGGCTGCGGGTCGTCGACAAAAGGCAGGATCATGCCGCTCAGAGCGGCGTCGGCGTGGATGTACGAGTTCGTCACCGCCAGATCGCTGAGCATGGCCCGTATTCGTGCGATGTCGTCCACCCCGCCGCGCATTGTCGTCCCAATGGTCGCCATGATTACGGCCGGTACGTCCCGATGCACCCGCACCATGTCATACAGGTCGTCGTAGTCGATCTCCCCGTTCTCCTGCCGCTTTATCATGATGTACCGGACGTTCAGGACCCGCACGTTTTTCAGCACGCTGTAATGTGTCTCCTCGGAGAAGTAGAAGATCGCGTTCGGGAACAACTCGCGGGCCAGATACAGCCCGTACATATTGCCTTCCGTCCCGCCTGACGTGACGTAACCCCAGGCTTCCTCGGGCGTGATCCGCAGCAGCCCCGCGAATCGGTTGATTACCTCCCGCTCAAAGGCGTGAGTGTTGCTCTTGTAGTTGCTGGCATGAAATGGATCGCCGACGTTGTTGAGCGAGTAGTCCAGGAAAGGCAACAACGCCGAGAAATCGAAGTTCTGGTTCGTCGGATACCCAACCTGCCGTTCGCCCGCTTCCTGAACTTCCTCCAGCAATCGGTCCAGCCGTCCCTGGATTTCCGAGTGCGGCAGGGGCGTAGTTCCAAGCGTTCCGGTCATATTCCCGGTTCCTCCGGTTGCTTGCGGCTTGCCGGCGTCGCGCCGGTTTGCCGCCGCCGCAAGGGTATGGTATATCACCGAAAACCGCAATCCGGGAGGCCGGCCATCACACGGAGGACGCAATGCCCACGATCCAGCGCGGCGACGCCCAACTGCACTACTACCTGGACGATTTCACCGATCCCTGGCGACGCGCGCCCGACGCCGTGGTGTTGCAACACGGCTTTTCCCGCAACGGACAATTCTGGTACAACTGGCCGCCGCTGCTCAGCCGGGAGTATCGCGTGATCCGACCCGATATGCGCGGGATGGGACAGTCAACCATCGACCCGGCCCGCTACGAGCCCACGCTGGACACCCTGATGGCCGACTTGCTGGCCATCCTGGACGACGCCGGCGCGGATAAGGTCGTGTACGTGGGCGAATCCTTCGGCGGCATCATGGGGATGCAGTTCGCCCACGACTACCCGGACCGTTGCCGTGCGCTGGTGCTGTGCAACTCGCCGTGCCGGCTGACGCGACGGGAGAGCGCGACGCCCGGCGGCAGCTGGCTGGCGACCATGGAGCAAGGCGGCATCGGCGCGTGGAGCGCGGCGACCATCAACTTCCGGCTGGACATGCGCCACGCCGCCGAGGGCCTGAAGGACTGGTACATCGCCGAGATGGACAAGACTCCGGCGGAGATTGGTCAAGCCCTGCACAGCTACCTGGACAGCCTGGACTTCGGCCCCCACCTGAAGAACATCACCGTGCCCACCCTGCTGCTCACGGGAGACGAGTCGATGACCACCAGCATGGATCAGCAGGAATTCATGGCCTCGGAAATCCCCAACAGCCGCTTGGACGTATGGCCCGGCCTGGGCCACGGCGTGAACGTAATCTACCCGGAGTGGTGCGTAGAGCGGATGCGGCTGTTCCTGGGGGAGCGGGGGTGATGAGCGACGGCCATCGACGAATCTCCCGACCCGTCGTGGCACACAACTCGATCACCCTATACTATATCCACAGGCCGGCATGAACCGGAGCGCCGTGCCTGGTGTGAGGTCGCGAATGACTACTGCTCGAAAATTGCTAACCGCCGATGACCTGCTGGCGATGCCGGACGACGGCAAGAAGTACGAACTGGTCCGTGGGGAACTGATAGAAATGCCGCCACCAGGTTTTTCGCATGGTGTTGTCACTGCGCGACTTGGAATGCGCTTTGGCCATTTCATAGAAGAAAACAACTTGCCATTTATCTACGGGACGGAAACAGGGATCTACATTGAGAGAGGTCCCGACACCGTTCGGGCCGCCGACTTCAACGTAATAAGTTTGGAACGGATCAGCGCGCCCATACCAGACCGTGGTTACGTTTTCGGAGTGGTTCCCGATCTGGTGCTGGAGGTCATTTCGCCCGGCTATTCAGGCACGGCGGCTGATGCGCGCGCTCGAATGTGGCTGGAGGCCGGCGTGCGGTTGGTCGTGGTCGCGTACATTGCCACACAGGAAATAGCAACCCACCGCGATGACGGGACGATCCTGCGTTTCAGCGTAAACGATACGCTGACGTGTGAGCCGGTGTTGCCGGGATTTGCCTGCCCGGTGTCGGACATTTTTGCCTACCGTTAGGCTGTTCCGGGCGGCTGATAAAGCATCAGTCAGTAACCCAATATCAAAGCCCCCGTCCGTAGTGGAAGGGGGCCTAGTCACTGGTTACAGGCTGGTTGATTTACTCCTCGGTGAACGTCATCTACTCCGAATGGTGCGTCGAGCAGATGCGGGAGTTTTTGGGAGAGCGTGGATAGATACAAAGCTGCCGTTGGGCGACGGTATCAGGGCTGCCTCCAGTCAAAGCGAACGCCAAGCTCGCGCAACATATCAAAGGTATTGATGCAGCGGATGTTAAACTGCTGGCAGAGGTCGGGTAGCGGCACCTTGCGCTTCGCATCCGGGGCGGATACCTCGTTAGTGACGACGACTGCGTCATTTGTCATGGCGTAAGCGGCAAGCCATCCGTCGGCCGCTCTGGCGAACTCGGTCCGAGCAGCTATGTTGAATTGGGGATTTTCCTGTACCCAATCCATCAACTGCCGGTAGGCATTGGCAACGGCCTGCGAATCCGTTGGAACATACGCAGTATCCGGGATTTGGTCAACCCATTGGACCAATTCCGGTGGGCTGAGTACCTCATTATCCACCCGGTCGACAAGCAATAGACGCCCGGCTGCAATGTGATGTGCCAAGCAATCCCAAAAGCCGGGACACAACGCCGGAGCATAATAGTGATGGTACGCCGTCATCAGGACATCAGCATCTGGCAAGTACCGAATCTGACCGCGATTCGTCATAGCCGAATACCCATCTTTTCGGGCATATTTGCAAAGGTAGTGCCACTCAATCCGGTGAGAGCATAGGCTTCGCGATAGGGCAAACGCCCCGCTTTTACGGCGCGGGCTACGGCTGCCGCAAATCGAGGGCCAATGCGCCAGCGTTGGGTATTCCAGAAATTGCCACCGTCCGTTGTCTGCCGGCTTCGGTGTCCTTGCGCTTTGTTGTCATTATAAAAGACAAAAAAGGCATCCATATCAATCAATTCCAGGTCAAGAGCCCTGCGAGCGGCCACAATCCTGCTGACTTTGAAGTGTCTCGCTGTTTGCTGGTAAGGGTCTTGGGATTGCCTAGCGAGGGACCAAAACGTGCGGAAGTCGGCTTCTGGTATCAGAAACTCCGCCGCTATTTTGTTGCATAGCTGCTCTACGTCGTGCTCGGAAGGTAGGAGCGACTCAAGAGTGGAAACGCCTTCCTCACCGATGAACAGATGCGCCAGTTCATGGGCCAATGTGAACATCTGGGCTGCCTTGAAGTCGGCGTTGTTCACAAAGACGAGTGGAGCGTACTCGTCCACTAGAGCGAACCCCTGGAATTCGTCAGGGTTGAGCGCGCGGCTTGTGTTATTGCCGACTACACCATTGAAAACCACCAGTATGCCCGCAGTTTCAGCATTATCCCTCAGAAGTCCGAGGGTATCCGACGAGGTAGGCAACGACGCAGCCCAGTCATCGGCAAGTAGCAGCGCGTCGCGCATTGCGTCGGCCACCGCTCCGTAATTGCCGTTGGGATGATAGGAGCCTACGAACTCCAGCGGTTCGGCGCCAGTATCAATCAATTCCTCGCGCATCCAGTCCTGGCGACGCTGCATCGTATAGATCGTTTCCAGCAGGTCGGGGCTGGGCTGCTCCGGTAACGCATTGGCGCGAGTCCGAAAGTCCTGGATGGGAATCGGTTCAATGGGTGGCCAGGTTCGGAACAGATAGCCCAAGGGGGTATGCGTAGCATGGGCTAGCCGTTCCGCTTGGGACATACTGATTTTGCCGGAGTCTTCCCAATCCAGCACCCGCTCGGTTTTCAGGCCGACTTTGTGCGCCAGGGCGTCGGTGGTAAGGTCAGCGCGTTCCCGCGCCCAGCGCAGTACGTCGGGCTGCAATTGTAGTAGCTCGCGTCGGCTGGTCATGGTTCACACCACCCTGGCGCGATATTAGCCAACCCCGCCGGGTTACGTCAAAAGCCTTTGTCCGGCGGGGTTGGCGAGCGCGCCGGCGTTGGTGATTACTCCTCGTCCCCGTATTGCTCCTTGAGCATCTCCACCACCGCCGGGTCGGCCAGCGTCGTCGTGTCACCCAGAGCGCGGCCTTCGGCCACGTCGCGCAGGAGGCGACGCATGATCTTGCCGCTGCGGGTCTTGGGCAGCTCGGCGGCGAAGTAGATGTCGTCGGGGCGGGCCATGGAGCCGATCTTGCCGGCGACGTGCTGCTTCAACTCGGCGATCACGTCGTCGGAGCCAGCCACCTGGTCCTTGAGCGTCACGAAGGCCACGATGGCCTGGCCCTTCACTTCGTGGCTGCGGCCGATGCAGGCGGCCTCGGCCACCTTCAGGTTGTCCACCAGCGCCGACTCCACCTCCATGGTGCTGATGCGGTGGGCCGACACGTTGATCACGTCGTCCACCCGCCCCAGCAGCCAGAAGTAGGATTCCTCGTCCAGCTTGGCGCCGTCGCTGGTGAAGTAGATGCCCTCGTAGTTGGACCAGTACTGCTGCACGAACCGCTCGGGATCGCCGTAGATGCCGCGCAGCATACTCGGCCACGGCTTGCGGATGACCAGGTAGCCGCCACCGCCGGGGCCGATCTCGTTGCCCTGTTCGTCCAGAATGGCCGCGTCAATGCCAGGGAAGGGCTGCGTGGCCGAGCCGGGCTTGAGCGTGGTGATGCCGGGCAGGGCCGAAATCATCACCGAGCCGGTCTCGGTCTGCCACCAGGTATCCACCACCGGACAGCGTCCGCCGCCGATGTGCTGCCAGTACCAGACCCAGGCCTCCGGGTTGATTGGTTCGCCCACGGAACCCAGCAGGCGCAGGGAGGACATATCGCGGCGGTTGGGGTATTCCTCGCCCCAGCGCATGAAGGTGCGTATGGCGGTGGGCGCGGTGTAACAGATGGTGCAGGCGTACTTCTCCACGATGGCCCAGAAGCGGTCCCGGTCGGGGTAGTCGGGGGAGCCTTCGTACATTACGGTGGTGGCGCCGTTGGCCAGCGGGCCGTAGATGATGTAGCTGTGGCCGGTTACCCAGCCGATGTCGGCGGTGCACCAGTACACGTCGTCCTCTTTGAGGTCGAAAATCCACTTGCTGGTGGCGTAGGTGCCGGTCATGTAGCCGCCGGTGGTGTGGACGATGCCCTTGGGCTTGCCGGTGGTGCCGCTGGTGTACAGCATGAAGAGCATATCCTCGCTGTCCATCTGCTCCGGCTCGCAGGTGAGGGGCTGGTCGGCGACCAGGTCATGCCACCAGACGTCGCGGCCTTCGACCATGGGGACATCGTGGGCGGTGCGCTTGACCACGACCACCTTCTCCACGGGAGTGTCTCCCTCGATGGAGGCGTCGGCGCTCTGCTTGAGCTGGATGATGCTGCCCCGACGCCAGCCGCCGTCGGCGGTGATCATCACCTTGGACTGGGAGTCCTCAAGGCGGTCGCGCAGGGACTCCGCGCTGAACCCGCCGAAGACGATGCTGTGGGGCGCGCCGATGCGGGCGCAGGCCAGCATGGCGATGGCCAGCTCCGGCACCATGGGCATGTACAGGGTTACCCGGTCGCCCTTCTCCACGCCCAAGCTCTTCAGGCCATTGGCGAATTTGCAGACCTCGCGGTACAGATCGCGGTAGGTATAGACCTGCCAGTCCCCCGGCTCGCCTTCCCAGATGATGGCGGCCTTGTTCTTGCGCGGCCCGTTGAGGTGGCGGTCGATGCAGTTGTAAGCAGCGTTGAGCTTGCCGCCCACAAACCACTTGGCGAAAGGAGCGTCGGACCAATCCAGGACGGTATCCCAGGGCTTGAACCAGTCCAGTTCGCCGGCGAAGCGTGCCCAGAATGCTTCGGGGTCGCGGTTAGCCTCTTCGTACACCGCCGGGTCGGAAATGTTGGCGTTGGCGACGAACTCGGGCGGCGGCGGATAGGTGCGGTCTTCCTGGAGCAGGGCCTCAAAGGCGCCGGTGTTTTGCGTCCCGTTACTTTGAGTCATATTAGCGAACCTCCGGGGCGGCGGATGCCATCAATATTCATGGGCAGATATTAGCACATCGCCGAAGGGCATGGCCCTTGGCCGGCACGGGAACAGATCACGGTGGCTGACGCACCGGCACCTTCAGCCCCAATGCCGTACAATCCACTGCCATGCCTGCCGTTGCTGAAAGCGAACCCGCCGCTCTGACGACCCGCGTCACCTGGCGAACCATCGCGCTGGCGTCCGCCGCCGCCCTGGGCATGGTGCTCGCTTCGTTGGACTTTTCGGTCAACGTGGGCCTGCCCGCCATGCGGGACGCCTTTGACACCGACCTGGCGTCGGTGCAGTGGGTCATCGTGGTGTTCATCGCCACAAGGGCCGGCTTGGCGCTGGGTTCGGGAGCCTTCGCCGACCGGTTCGGGCTGCGGTTGGTGTACCTGTTCGGGGCGGCGACCTACCTGGTGTCCATGGTGTGCCTGTCGCTATCGCCAACGCTGGAATCACTGGTTGGCTTTCGGTGCCTGCAAGCTCTGGGCACCGGATGCCTGTACAGCACGGCGCCGGCAATCGCCGCCAGCGTATTCCCGGAGTCCCGCCGGGGGTTGTCCATGGGATTCACCTCCGCAAGCTTGGCGTCGGGGATGGTGATGTCAACGCTGGCGGCCGGGCCGTTGGTGCAGCAGTTTGACTGGCCATCGGTGTTCTGGGGCCGCATTCCCCTGACGGTTTTGGCATTGGTGATCGGACTGTTGGCGGTGCCCCGGTCCGTCAACGGTGGGTCGGCGTCGGGTTCAGGCCAGCGATTCGACGTGGCGGGCGCAGCGTTGGTGCTATCCCTGTTGTGGTGCCTGATGATCGGGCTGCGGCTGGGGCAGGCCATCGGTTGGGCCTCCCCAGTGGTGGTTGCGCTGCTAACGGCGTCGCCGGTGGTGCTGATTGCCCTGGTATGGGTCGAACGCAGGGCGGAATTGCCGGTGCTGCCGGGAGCGCTGGCGCGGCTGAGCGGATTCCAGACCGCCACCGGGGCAATGTTCCTGGGTCATTTCTCCCAGTTTGTTATCTGGTTCATCTTCCCGTTTTACATTACCGATTCGTTGGGGCGCAGCCCGGTAACGTTGGGGATACTGTTCGCGATCATGTCGTCGTCCAACATTCTCTCGTCGCCGGTGGGTGGCTGGTTGTGCGACCGGTGGGGCGTGCGCCCGGTGGGGGCATTGGGATTGGGGATGACCGCGGCGGGATTGCTGGTGATGTCCGCTCTGGACGACGGCTCGGCCATCTGGCACCCGGCCGGGGCCATCGCGATAGTCGGCCTGGGCGTGGGCTGGTTCCAGTCGGCAGCCTATGCGCTGATGCTGGGCACCGTTCCGGCGGAACGGTTCGGCACGGCGTCGGGAGCCATGTCGCTGGCCCAGGCGTCGGGTACGGTGCTGTGCGTGGCGATAGTCGGTGCCGTGTTCGCGGCCCTGAGCGACCACTACGCCGTCAGCCGAGCGGGAGCGGATGCTTTCCTGCTGGCCTATCGCGACGTGTTCCGCATCGGAGCGGCGACAGCGGTACTGGCGGCCATCGGTTTTGGCCTGCGGGCGCGACAGCCTCACCGAGAAGCCGCTTAACGTTTTGTTGATGCCAGCGTAACCTGGCAATCTGGTCGCCGGCCCTACGTGCGCCGCCGCGCCGGCCGCAGGGTTCGGATGTTCCACCAAACAATCAACGGCGTGATGACCACGGTGGGCAATATCCAGGGAACCCAAACCGGCTCCATATCCACGTTCACCACCGTCACCGCCGTAATCGTGGCAATGGTGCCAGCCATCATGTTGGTCAGATGCCGCGCCACCCGCCTCGCGCCGCCCGGCTGTTTCCAGTGAAAACGCCCGTCGGCAAGGCTGAGCGCCAACGCGATGCCGCCAAACACCAGCAGGGTTATCCACTGGGAGCTGCCCTGGAGGCCAATCACCAAGGCGAAGCCCCACATCGCCAGCCCCGTAATTGCCAATATTCCGACTGCCGCCCAATCAACCGGATGTGCGCGCCGCTGGCGGTTGCGGGCGAACCGCCAGCCCGCAAAAACCAGGTAGAAACTGAAAAAAGCGATGAGGAACAGGAATATGCTGCTGCCCAATATTGCCAGCGGAACAGCGGTGACGAAAACCAGCGTCATGGCGATGGCGTAATTCCGGCCGGAAAGGATGTGCCACCGCTCACCCTTCGGCATCACTAAGGCCATCGCCGCCGCCAGCAAGGCAACGGAGCCAGCGGCGATGTGGACGACGAGTAACGCCAGAGCGATTGTGCCGCTCATTCGAGCGCGCCGCCGGTTTCCACCCATTCGCGGTACTCGCCCAGCAGGGATTTGGCGGCGGCGATCAGTTCGACGACCATCGCACCGGAGAAATCGCTAACCTCAAATCCGTGGGCGATGGCATTCCGATATTGCATCAACCCAAGCAAGTGGTCGTAATCCTCTCTGGATATGGCCCCATGAAAGACGGCCATGCCCAGGGTATAAGCGGGGTTGGCAGCTCGCTTTAGGGATACGCCTTCCGTCGCCACCAGCATCCTGACGACGGCTTCGACGGCGGTCCAGGCCAATAGAAAACCCGCCTCAAGGAGCCCCGCATCAAGGGCTTTTTGGGATCGGTCCAATCGGTTGAGAATGCCGGATTCGTTCAGGAACTGCGCGTTCTCGGCAGCGTCCAATCTCTCCGGTTCGCCCACCAAAAGCGACTCAAACCTCCCGCCCCGGCTGGAGTTGATGACGCGCTTGAACTCCCTGAGGGCAGGGTTGGCTGCTAGCGACGGTCGAGTCTTTACCTCAATTACCTTCGTTTCATCTCCTTTTTTGACCAGCAAATCAGCCAGATATCCGGGCAGGAAATCCAACTGCGCATCCCGCAACACTTGGTAGCCTTTGCCCAGGTATTCAGCAGCCTTAATGTCCGCAAACTCTTTTTCGGCGATCGTCAGGTCGTCAATCACAGCGGCACCTCTGGGTCTGGGGCACCGCCCACACGAACGTACAGAAATTGATTGCTGTCGGTAAGGAAGTCATCAAAAATCGACGAGTCCAGTGCGAATTGCAGGTCATCTTGTCTTCGTCGCTTGCGGCAAATAAGGTCGGTCACTTGACTGTCATTGGAATAAACCAACCCTTTCATCGCATCCAGAATAGGCTTCACAATATTATCAAGGTCGCGTTGCACGCCGTCAAAAATGTACACAATGTTAACCATAACGGCGCTATCGACGGGCGGGGAGCCGTCCCCATACCGTTCTGCTGCGCTCCTGACATCGGCAGCCCACCGCTGCAATCGGGCCCGGCGGCGTGTTTGCTGCGAAACTGGAGATCCTTCCAGGGCGAATTCAAAGGGCAAACCATTCGGTGGCATCACTCCAACGCCCCGGCCTCTGCCAGCTCCTCATACTCGTCTGCGCTCAAACCGACTATTTCCCGCAGGGCGTGCTCAGTGTCCTGGCCCAACAGCGGCGCCGGGCGGTCCAGCCGACCCGGCGTGAGCGACAGTTCCATCTCCGTGTAGTCGGTGGCATATGGCCCCATCTCGGGATGGTCGAGCCAAGTGAAGTGGTTGCGATGCTGGAGTTGAGCGTCTTCGAACAGGTCGCGAGTGTCATTGACCACGCCGGCCGGCACCCCCACGGCCTGTAGCCGGCGCATCAGGTCGTGCCGGTCTTGGTTCGTGGTCCAGGATGCGATGATGCCTTCCAGCTTGTCCTCGTGGGCCTTGCGAACGCGGAAGGTGCGAAACTCGCCAGACGTGATATCGGAGTATCCGTCAGCGGCGATCTCATCTCGCAGGGCCTCCCACTGCTCATCGGTGAACACCGCAATGGCAATCCAGCGGTCGGTTTCGCCGTTGGCATCGGGGGCGCAGGGATAGGCGCCGTGGGGCGACGCAGCGGGATGGCGGTTGCCCACCAGCTCCGGCTCCCTACTGTTGACGCCGGCGTCCAGCAGCATCGGCCCGCCGAAGTGGAGGCTGGTTTCCAGTTGCGACATATCCAGGTGCGTGCCCCGCCCGGTGGCACGCTGCCGGTCAACGGCGGCCAGGATGGCGGCCACCGCGAACTTGGGACACACGAAGTCGGTGTAGGCGCCATAGGGGTTCACCGGCCCCCGGTCGGGCCAGCCGATGATGTTGGTGTATCCGGCCAGCGACGACAGCACTGCGCCAAAACCCGGCTGGGCCTGCATCGGCCCGCCCCGTCCCAGCATGGACGCGCTAAACAGCACAATGCGCGGATTGACCCTGCTCAGCTCGTCGTAGCCCAAGCCCCACCGTTCCAGGGTGCCGGGAGTGAAGTTTTCGGTTACCACGTCGGCCCATTCCGCGATGCGCAGTATCAATTCCGGCGCGCGCGGATGGCTCATATCTATGGACAGGCCGTACTTGTTGGCGTTGTAGTTGGCGAAATACCCGGAGCGGTTGATGCCCGACTCCCCGCCGGCGAAGGGGCCGGCCCGCCGCAGCGTCTCCGGTCGCTTGGCGGATTCCACCCGCAGCACCGTGGCCCCGTACTCAGACAGGTACTTGGTCGTCATAGGCCCCACGGCAACCCAGCAGAAATCCAGCACCTTCAACCCTTCCAACGGCAAAGTGGACATACACGTAACTTCCCCAAAAGTTATTTTTGCATGGATAAACAGGATGGACAGGGATCAATATTTTCTATCCCGTTTATCTTGTTCATCCATGCGAATGCTCAAATCGCACCAAGCTCGGTGAGCCGCGCCAAATCCCGATCCCTCAAACCCAGCTCACCGCCGAGTATCTCGCGGTTGTGTTCGGCAACCTGCGGAGCCCGCCGGCGCACGCCCACCCGGCTGGCATCCTGCAAATCCTTCACGAAATGTCCCGGATACGTGACGGTTTCACCGATGTCAGTATGCTCGATGTGGTCGTAGTAATCGCGCGCTTCTAATTGACGATGAGCCAGGATGTCGGCAGGTGTGGCAACGGGGAACAGCAGGATCCTACGTTCCAACGCGCCGTCGGCCAGTTCGTTCCGTGTGTGCTTCATGAAGAAGGGAGCGACGTCGGCCACGGTCTGCTCCATAATCTCAGCGCGCGCCGTGCCGTAGCCCAACTCCTCCCAGTTGACGGCGTCCAGTTCGGGACTGCCCATGCCCTCCTCGGTCATCCAGGCCAGCAGAGCGCGGACGCTGCGGGCCGAGCCGGCGGTGCCGCCGCCCGGCTGGAAGTTCACGTAGCCATCCTGGCACGGCCAGTTGATGCGCGTGAAAGTGCCGCCGGCGGATTCGCGATAGGCCCCCATGCGGCGCAGGATGGTCCGCTCCAGGTCCCAGTACTGTGGGGCGTGGGCCAGCGTCCGCGCCACCGCCTGCTGGCAGGACACGTCCACGTGCTGCCCCTCGCCGGTGAGTTGCCGGTGAGTGTGTGCGATCATCGCGGCGGCGGCTCCGGCGGCGCTGCCGTGCTGGTAAAACTGGGGCATACTCACCCGCAGCGGCGGACGGTCGCCGTCGCCGGTTAGGTGCATGAACCCGCCCAGCGCCATGCCAACGATGTCCGACGCCAGGTAGTCAGCGTATGGCCCGCCCTGCCCGAAGGCGGTGATGGACACCATCACCAACCGGGGGTTGACGGTCTGCAAATCCGAGTGACTGAGCCCCAGCGACGCCATCCGTCCCGGTTCGCCGGATTCGATGACGAAATCGGCCTCGGCAACCAACCGACGAAACAGGACCGCTCCGTCCGCCGTGGCGATATCCAGCGTGATCCCGCGCTTGTTGGCGCAGTACGCCCACCAGAACAGGCTGCGTTCAGATCCCGGCGTGTCCTGATAAAACGGCCCGATGTTCCGCGCCGGACTGCCCCCCGGCGGTTCCATCTGCACCACGTCCGCGCCCAGGTCGGCCAGCATCTTGCCGCACAGCAGGCCGCGGGCGTCCGTGAGGTCCAGCACCCGGTACGGAGCGAGGAGGCCGGGGCCGTAGTCGTTCTCAGGGGTCATTGCGCCGGTGCCCGTTGGTTCGGATTGGCCCCGGTGGGTTCCATGCCGGGCGGTGTGGTGAACACGGCGTTTCCGTCGGCGTCGTGGGTATGGTTGGCGAGGGAGTACAGGAGTTGCTGATTGCTGCGGCGGATTTCCTCGCGCAATTCGTCCCGGGTGTCGTCTATTTTAGCCGACAAAAACCTTACTTGTTCCGACAGGTTCTCCACCTGATTGGACAGCTGGCCCAACTGGTAGATTCCGGTGGCTGCGGTGATTAGCATCATCACCACAGCCACGGCAGCCGCAATATTAGCCGCGTTCAATGTCATCGTTTTCATCCTACTGCGGCGCAGCCCGTTACAGGCTGCGCCACGAGCCGCTACTCAATCTTACCAGATTGGCAGCATCGGACGGGAATGCCGGCGATGCGGCCGCCTAGAACGTTGCCAGCGGGTTCACCGGCGAACCGGTGGCATTGTGCCAGCGCAATGGCGCTACGGTGAACATGAAGTCCCAGCGGTTCAGGCGGCGGCAGACTGGCGCAACCTCGTCGAAGTTGGCCGCGTCAATGAGCCAAAGGCCCATGCCAACGATGCCCACCTTGTGAATGGGCAGCCCCACGTAGGGGTACTCGCTGGGCGCGACGTCCCAAGATGCGTCGCAGGCGGCGATGGACACGCCCCGTTCGCGGATCCAGGGCAACGTCTCGGCATGGAGACCCGGCCGTCCTTCCGCCGCGGTGGGCGGGCCAACTTCCTGCCGGCGCTTGTACCAGCCCAGCCGTATGCACAGCGCGTCGCCCTCAGTGACGCGAACACCCTGCGCCTCCTCGGCGGCTTCCAGGTCGGCGGTGTACACAGGCTCCGCGGCATCCAGCCAGTCCTTGCCCTTGACGGCGGCGATGTCCAGCAGCACGCCACGGGTAACCACGCCGTTCTTTACGGCGTCAATCGCGCCGGCGCCGGCCTTGTTGGCGTTGTTGACCAGGCCGGCGTCCTGGCCGTTGTACATCTTGCCGTTCCAAAACTGGTGGCACAGGCTGTCCAGGTGGGTTATGGTCAACCCGTGGAACGACACGCCCAAAAAGTCGCTGGCTCCGCCGCCACCCTCGGACGGAGCCGACTCGCCGGTGGACACCATGTAGTGCAGGGGCGGGATGCTGGTGACGTCGGGGGCCATCTCCGGCACCAACAGGCGGGAGCAGGTGACGCTAATGCCCTCGGTGACGAGACCGGCGGCCTGCTGCCGCTTGGCATCGTTGATCAGATTCAATGTTCCCAGTTCGTCGTCGTCGCCCCAGCGTCCCCAGTTGCTGAGCGAGTCGAACCAGCCCAGGACTTGTTCTTCAGTGGGAATGGTTGGCGTGGTCATGGTGCTCCCTCCGTTTTTGTCGATGGTTCCGCATAAACTACCATTTGAGGCGATTGTAGGTTGCCCCATCGGACAGGTCAACGGCGGGAGCGCCATGATAGAATCCAGCCATGGCCACCCCAAACTTCGCCGATAAAACCATCTGGACGGGCGACAACCTGGATATCCTGCGCGGCCTCAACTCCGCGTCCATTGACCTGATTTACCTGGACCCGCCCTTCAACTCCAACCGCAACTACGCCGCGCCCGTCGGCAGCGTCGCCGCCGGCGCCGCCTTCAAGGACACCTGGACCCTCTCCGATCTGGACGTGGCCTGGATGGGGCTGATCGCCGACGAGCAGCCGGCCATGTACCAGGTACTGCAAACCGCCGGCCTCACCCACGGCAAGGGGATGCAGTCCTACCTCTGCATGATGGCCGTCCGCTTGCTGGAGATGCGCCGGGTGCTGAAGGACACCGGCTCCATCTATCTGCACTGCGACCCCACGGCCAGCCACTACCTGAAGCTGCTGATGGACAGCATCTTGGGCAGGGGAACTTCCGCAACGAAGTTACTGGTCGTACCGGAGATGGCCGTCGCCTGCAGCTCCCGTTTCCAGACGATGCACGATGTCCTTCTGTATACTCCAAAGGCGAAAAAACGACCACAAGGTTCCACCCTGATTACGAACCTACCCAGTACAAGCCAGTTACCTGAGACGAGATTCAAAGGCAGAACCCAAATACGACCGTAACCTGATCGAGTTTCAGGGGAACCGAAAGCTGGTAGTGGACAAAGCAACGAAAGGTATGCAACAACCGGCGACGTTTCTACCTGGATATCCAAAGGAAGAACTGCATCGCTGGTTCTTCCAAAGCGCGCATCGGCTACCCCACGCAGAAACCCCTGGCCCTGCTGGAGCGCATCATCAAAGCGTCGTCCAACGAGGGCGACGTGGTGCTGGACCCGTTCTGCGGCTGCGCCACCGCCTGCGTCGCCGCCGAGCAGCTGGGCCGCCGATGGATTGGCATTGACATCTCCCCCAAAGCCGTGGAACTGGTCAATATGCGCCTCCAGCAGGCCATGGGCGAGCTGTTTCACAACCGGCTGGTGACGGCCCGTACCGACATCCCCCGCCGCACCGACATCGACGCTCCGGTGCCCTACCGCCAGAACAAGCACGTCCTCTTCGGCCAGCAGGAAGGCCGCTGCAACGGCTGCCGCAGCGAGTTTCCCTTCCGCATCCTGGAGGTTGACCACATCGTCCCCCGCTCCCACGGCGGCGGCGACCACCTGGAAAACCTGCAACTGCTGTGCGCCCACTGCAACCGGGTCAAGGGCGACCGCCCGCAGGAATATCTCAACAGTAAACACGCAGCCCGCCTGCGGGAGATGGGCATGGCGGCGTAGGTAAGTGGCCGGAAATGATAGAATGACCGCATCCGAAAAAATAACGCTGGCAGCGCAACTCGCTTTCTACCTGTCGCCTCTGATTATCGCTCTGGTTACTTTCTTCTTGGCTTGGTGGCGTTTCAAGGTGTTCAGAATCAGGGAACCGGCCATCACAACTGACCTGCAGGTGACCAGCCGCCAGTGCAGTCCTTCCTACAATGCGCTGAGCGCAGTGGTTGTGCTGACCAATACGTCTAGGGTGGCTGTACGAATCACTGGATTGACGTGGTCGATTCAGGTGCTGTCACCCTACAGCGATGAGGACGTGGAAAGTAAGATTAGTGTATATGCTCCCTATATGGAGAGTGTTGGCTCACCCATTGAGTTTCCGTGGAACGTCAACTACACCGTTTCACGGGCCGATTCGAGGATCTACATGGAACCCGGAGAGTCAAACACTATCAGCATGAGCTTGGCGATGCCAGATTGGATTGAGGCGGTTGACGTTCTCATTGAATTAGACAGCCCACATAGTTCGGAAGGCTCGTCGCTGTGTTGGGCTGCGCGACGACAGCACGACATCAAATCGGAGGCGCGAAATGTCGTTCAAACCCCAGCGTGATAAGCCCTTGCCAAAGGGGCTGGTCCACGGGATTACTTCAATCATATTCGAAAGCGCACTAGAGCCAGCAAAGCCGCCTAAAACACCGGCAAAATCAAACGCAAAATCCCACGAGCCGACCTATCGGGACGAAAAGGAGACAGATCGTGAAGGACAAACCAACTGACCGTAACGTTGCGCCAACACCGCCACCGAACCCAATCCCCGACGAGCGCATTCCGACGGGGGATCCTGACTTTTATGAACTTTCCCTCCCCAAAACGATCGTGCTTCCTTCCGCGCAGGTGCCCGCAGAACCGCCAAAGGCCACACAGGCGCCACCGGAGCCTCCACAATCTAACGCCAAAAAAGAGAAATAGGTAGGTGAAAGTGCGCTCGATTATCGTCGCCAGGTTCAGGCTATGAAGGTCAAATACTTTGCCGACACCGACACCCTCTACATCGAACTTTCCCCCACCGAAACTGACGAAACCCGCGACTTGGACGAGGGCACGCTTTTGGAGCTGGACGTTGCTGGCTGGCTGTGCGCCATAACCATCGAACACGCCAGCGACCGAACAGACATCCCGGATTTTTCATACGAGCGAGCAAGTCCCGATTCCGGCTAGCGGTTCTGAGCGCCGTCCATGCCATCATCCTTTCCATCCTGTCTATCGATGTAAAGATTCACGCCTCCCGCAACCGGCGCGACAACAGGCACAGGAACACCGCCGCCGACCCGGCTATCCCCAGGTACAGCGCCGTGAGGGGCGCCCCAATCTGCGTGACCATCCACCCGTTCAGCGCGCTGGCCGGAAAGTGCGCCTGTATCGCCAGCACGCGCATCCCGCCCATGCGCCCGCGAAACTCCGAGTCGGAGTTGCCCATCAGCACCGTCATCACCAACACCAAGGACACAGAGCGCCCGATGCCGGTGAGCACTTTGATCGCCAGAGCCACTACTAAGACCCCGGTGAACGGCAGCAGGCCCGGCAAGGTCATCACGGCGACGGCGAACAAAATCATTGAACCATGCCAGCCGCCATTAACCGCCCACACCAGCCACCACCCCTGCCGTCGCAAGTTGCCCAAGCCGGCCACCACCAGTGCCCCCAGCACTGCGCCCGCTCCCATCGCTCCGTTCAGGAGGCCAAGTACCTCGGGACCGCCCAGAAGGGTGTCCTTGGCAAATATGGGCATCAGGGCCGTGGAAAAAGGAAAACCGGTCACGTTGTACATGGTGGCGATGAGCAACGCCATGAACAGTTCCTTGCGCTGCCAGACGTGCCGCAAACCGGCGGCCACGCCGATGATAATTTCCCGAGGCGTGGTATTTCCCACCGTGAGGTTGCGGGTTCGTACCATCAGGGCAATGACCCCGCCGACCACGTACAGCACCCCGATGAAACCGAACAGCCCGGCCGGAGTAAGTGGCGTGAAGAGAAAACCGCCGGCAATGGGCCCCACGAACTGCGTGAGATTTTGACCCAATCCCAGCATCGCCACGGCGTTGGTGAGCCGGTCGCGCGGTACAGTATCGATGATGAGCGCATTGGTCACCGGCAGCTCGACGGTACGGAACGCGCCCCCGCCGATGATGACCAAGAAAATCATCCAAACTTGCAGGCCGTCGGTCATCAGCAGCAGCATCAGCAGGAACGCCAGCGCCGCCGCGATGAAGTGGCCCACCGCCATGAGAAGACGCCTGGGGAGCCGGTCCACCACCGCGCCGGCGAATACCGACAGGAACGCCAGACTGAGCGCCGAGCCGCCAGCCAGGCCGACCAGCAGCGGGTCGCCGGTCAGCTCCAGCACCAGCCAGAGCACCGCGATAATCTCCATCTGCCGGCCGACCATGGCGATGTTGGCGGATACCCAGACCAACGAAAAGTCGCGCCGTCGGAACGAGCCGAAAGTCTCGCTCGCCCGCGCGCCCAGCCCCGTATCCCTGACCAATCGGGCCAACTACTCAGATCCTCCTTGGCAAACCGGCGGTGATTATAGCACCGACGGTCGGCGCCCTAACGCTGCGTGGTACAATCCTGCTCACAGTTCCCACCC
This sequence comes from Dehalococcoidia bacterium, assembly GCA_965197635.1. Taxonomy (GTDB): domain Bacteria; phylum Chloroflexota; class Dehalococcoidia; order Lucifugimonadales; family UBA3495; genus Bin87. The sequence continues at coordinate 704,462 of OZ240218.1, read as the reverse complement.
TTTTCGGAGGTTTAGCAATGGAAATCGGCGTCGGACTTGACCACACCTTGGGCATGAATTGGGACGACCAGGCTAACCTGGCGCGCGAGGCGGCGGAGTTGGGATATGAAAGCATCTGGACGCCCGAGAACATCGGCACCGATTCCTTCCAGGTTTGCGCCCGCCGCTGGCAGGCCAGTTGCGACGTGGTTGAGGGAGGCCTCACCACCGGCATCGGCGTGTCTCCGGTGATGTACCGCACGCCCATCGGGTTTGCCATGTCCGGGGGCACGATGAGCCAGCAGACCGGCGGCAAGTTCATCATGGGCATCGGCGCGGGCAGCGCCTACCGTCCCGCCAACCGCCGCGATTTGGGCTTCCCTCGCGTGTCTGCTTTGAACCTTATGCGCGACTACCTCACAACCTTGCGCGGCCTGGTGCGCGGAGAACGCGTTACCTATCAGGGTGAGCACATCAACTACAACAACATCCGCATGGCCATCCGGCCCGCGCCAAACACGCCGGTGTACCTGGGCACGCTGGGGCCAGAGATGCTGCGGCTGGCCGGCGAGGTCGCCGACGGTGTCTGCCTCAACTGGTGTACCCCTGCGCAAATTGCCTGGAGCCGCGAGCGCATCGCCGAAGGCGCGGAGCGGGTCGGCCGCGACCCGTCCGAGGTCAAGGTAGTCGAGTACATCCGCATCTGCGTGGACGATGATGAAGACGTGGCCCGCCGCGCCTTCGCCAAGAACTGTCTGGGCTATCCCTTGGGCGCAGCAGTGCCCACCGACCGGGAGCGACAGTTCGGCTACCGCGCCCACTTTGAGCGCATGGGCTACACCGAAGAACTGGCCGGGGCCGATGCCATACGCTCCCGGGGTGGTGATATGGATGAGGTCGCTGACGCCTACCCATCCGAATCCCTGCTGGCCGTCGGCTACTACGGCAAGCCCGACGGAGCCGCCGCCGCCTTCGCCAAGCTGGCCGAGGACCTGGACGTGGCCCTGGTTCGCGTCATCGCCGCCCGCCCCGAAATCGCCTCCACCCAAGCCGTCATGCACGCCTGCGCCCCGGAGAAAGTGCGGGCGGTGATAGCATGAGTCTTGGGAAATCAAAAATGCTTCGGGCCGTATTCGCGGTTGCCCTCTTTGCCGTGCTGTTGTGGTATGGCGTAGACGCTTACCAGCCGAAGGGAGCGCTGGCGACGACGGTAACGGTTATGGTCTGCCTGGCGGCGACTCACGGACTTTGCGCCCTCCTCTTTCGTTCACGGGACAAGAGGCCGGAGAGTAAACCGGTGCTAGCCCCTTTCTTGGAACGCCATGTGCTCAAACCTCTCGAGGAACGGCGATGGGAAAAATGGCGCGAAGAAGGACAGGCGCAAGCACGGGCCGAAATACGCGGCCGCCTGAAACAACGTGGCTTGAACTCGGACGATTTCCTGCCGTCGGAAGAAGGCTACGAGTTATAGGGCATTGCTGTAGTCATCTTGACACGATAGTGTCAGAGATTACGTCTGTCAGGTTGGTGACGGAGCCATGGCGGTTATCAACGAACAATACGGTGCAGCGTTCATGGAGTACCGACGCGGCGACGGGCTGGCGCCGTTGCTGCTGCTCGGCGACGCCAACCTCGTGCTGGCGGAGTTGCCGGCTGGCAGCGTTGACTGCGTTATGACGTCCCCTCCCTACTGGGGAAAACGCGAGTACGAGAACGGCGGCATCGGGCAGGAAACTACCAGCGCGGAGTACATCGGTGAGCTGGAAAGAGTGTTTGCACAAGTCAAACGGGTGTTGAAACCGAGCGGTTCTTTCTGGCTGAATATAGGCGACACGTACAACGATAAAGGACTTGCCGGCATCCCGTGGCGGGTGGCATTGCGTCTCATCGACCGCGACGAGTGGGTGCTCAGGAACAGTGTCATTTGGAACAAAATGAAAAGCGGAATGGATAACACCCAGGATCGTCTGGGCAACATCCACGAGAACGTATTTCACTTTGTGAAACAGGCCAAAAGCTATTACTACGATGCCGACGCGATAAGGTCACAGCCGCGCTCAGCCCGCGTTGAAAAAGGCAAGGTGGTTTCCGCAACTGGCGTTTCCGGTGTACGTTACCGCAAGCAAATTGAATCATCTACTGACCTTGCCAATGGTGAAAAGGATTCGGCGTTATCTGCGCTTGACGGTATCCTCGCGGAAATGTGTGATGGACTGGTGTCAGACTTCCGGATGATCATCCGTGGGAATCAGAGAACAACTCATTCCAACAACATCCGTGTATCTGGCAGAGCTAAAGAACTGCACGATAAAGGCTTCTACATCATCCGCTGCCATCCCAAAGGCAGCAAGCCGGCCGACGTTTGGGACATAGTGCCCGAGGATACCCAGCAGCGCAAGACGCATTTCGCGCCGTACCCCATGGACTTGTGCCGCATTCCAATACTAGCCACCTGCCCTCCCGATGGGATCGTTCTCGATCCGTTTTGCGGCACGGGTACGACGCTGTTGGCAGCGTGGGAGTTCGGTCGAAAGTCGGTAGGAGTCGATCTTTCCCCAAGGTATCTGGAATATGCAGAGGAAAGGTGCCGGAGGCTGTTATGAGTGCTGTCGCAGAACTTTTCGGCAATCCGGTAACCTCGATGTTGGCAGGGTGGCGCAGCATAGTGGCCGAGCAACACTGCCCGTATATCAACAGCCGTTGCTACAAAGTGCGGAAGAGTGCGCCCGATGTGTCCATAGGCACCTGCTCCGTTAACTACGGGCGGCGCGATGAGCTCTTGGTCATCTGCCCGGCGCGGTTGCTGGACCGCCGGCAAATCTTCGTTGACTGCCTTCAGTTGCTGATGAGCCACGAGCCGGGCAACGAGTTGCACCTTGTCGCCGAAGTGCCAGTACCCGGTGGCAGTGTTGATTATTTCCTGGTGTCGGCACGGGACGGGAGAGCCAGGGATTTCGTCGGCATAGAATTGCAAACGCTGGATACTACGGGCGCCGTGTGGCCTGAGCACCAACGAACGCTGCGAAATCTCGGCGTCCTTCGTAATGACGATGAAGAGAACAACACCAAACCCTTTGGCATAAATTGGAAGATGACCGCCAAAACTATCCTGATGCAACTTCATCACAAAATACAAACCTTCGAGCACGTGAATCGAAAACTGGTCCTCGTAGTTCAGGACAAACTACTGGAATACATGGAGCGTGAGTTCGATTTCACTCACCTCACGGAACCGGCGATAGTAGGTGACTCCATGCACATACACGCCTACCAAGCCAATGACCTTGAACAAGGCTTTCGCTTGAGCTTGTCCAGGCGGCTCAGCACCGATACTGACGGTATACGCGCCTGCCTGGGATTGCAGGCAGACGCCAACCTTGAGCTTGACGACATCATGCGAACTTTGGAATCGCGGATGACTGACGCTACCGTTTTCGCTCCCGTGTAAATCGGCCACGTTACAATTTCAACCAATCGTAACTTCAAAAACTTTGCGACGGAGGCCACCATGCACGTAGGCACCGCCACCATCTTCCAGAACCCCGGCAAATTCACCTCCGATTATCGGGTGTACCGGGACGAACTCCGCCTCGCTGATCTGGCTGAACCCCTTGGCTTCCAGTCAATCTGGGGTGTGGAGCACCACTTCACGGACTACACCATGTGCCCCGATGTGCTCCAGTTCCTCACCTACATGGCCGGCCGCACCACCGACCTGCAACTGGGCAGTATGGTCTGCGTTCTGCCGTGGCACGATCCCATGCGCGTCGCCGAGCAAGTGTCCATGCTGGACAACCTCAGTGACGGACGCTTCATCCTGGGCGTCGGGCGCGGCTTGGCAAAGGTGGAGTACGACGGCTTCCGCGTGGATATGAACGAGTCCCGCATCCGCTTCATCGAATCTGCCGAGTGCTTGCTGGCGGGGTTGGAGAGTGGCTTCTGCGAGTTTGACGGCGAGTACATCAAGCAGCCCCGCCGCGAAATCCGTCCCAACCCCTTCCGCAGTTTCAAGGGCCGCTCCTACGCCGCCGCCATCTCCCCGGAGAGCAGCCGCATCATGGCCCAGCTGGGCGTCGGTTTGCTGGTGATTCCGCAAAAGCCCTGGGAAGAAGTGGAGCGCGATTTGAACAACTACCGAACGGCCTGGCAGGAGAGCCACGGCACCGCCGCCAGCAATCCGCCGGCTCCGGTGGTCGCCTGCTGGACCTTCTGCCATGAGAACGCCGACCACGCCCGCGACATGGCCCGCCGTTACATCGGCGGCTATTGGCACACCGTGATGGACCATTACCAGTTCAAGGCTGACCACCACAAGGACATCAAGGGCTACGAATACTATGGCAAGGTCGCCGAGAAGATGTTCGACTACGGCGACGACGAGGTGGTGGACTTCTTCGTCAACCTCCAGGTTTGGGGCACCCCCGAGCAGTGCTACGAAAAAATCCTGCAAATCCGTGAGCGCACCGGCCACGACACCTATGTCGGGGCCTTCAGCTACGCTGCCATGCCCTACGATGCCGCCGAAGCCAGCATGCGGCTGTTTGCGACGGAGGTGATGCCGGAGCTGAAGGCGGTGGCTGCGGCAAAAGTGTAGGGGCGAATAATTATTCGCCCCTACCGGGGAGAACTGAAATGACCAACGACTCGCGCATCATCTGGGCGTATACCGAGAGCCACTTGAAGGAACGGATGACCAGAAGTCATCACTATTACCAGGACGACAGCCGAATCAGGGTTCCTGACCCGGAATCGTTGTCGCCGGAGCAGGTTGATGAACTGTATTGCCGCATCAAGGCGGTAATAGACATTCACATGGATTTCCCCGACCAGGGATTTTGGGAAACCGCGTGGCAAGCGTTGGCCGAGATGGGGCTGGTTCAGGAATAGCAATGCCGGCGTTAGTCGGTGTACTGGTACAATGCGGCGCCATGCCGCAACTTCGCCTCTACCAACAGGCCCTGCTACGGCAGATTCAGAAAACTCTAGCCGCTGACCCCAAAGCGCGGCTGATGCTCCAACTGCCAACCGGCGGCGGCAAAACCATCATCGCCAGCGCGCTGCTGGCCCAACGGCTCACCGAAGGACGCAAGGCGGTCTGGCTCACCCACCGCAAGGAGCTGGCCGAGCAGACCCGCCGGATGCTCACCGACGCCGGCGTTTCCGCAATCACCAACGTGAACTGGACTCCCGGCGAGGACGCGCCGGCAAAGGCCGGCGTCGCCGTCATCCTGATGGCGCAAACCGTGGGCCGCCGCAACGCCCGGCGAGAGGTATGGAACCGCTACAATCCCGACGACCTGCTGGTAATCGACGAAGCCCACCATGCCGCCGCCGACGGCTGGACGCGGGCCATGCGCCAGTGGCCTGGCCCCATCGTCGGCATGACCGCCACCCCCTGGCGGCTGTCGGAAAAAGAGGGCTTCGACCACCTCTTTGACGACCTGCTCTGCGGCCCGCAGACCGCCGACTTGCAGGGCCTCGGTTCGCTGTGCGAGGCGCAGGTGTTCATACCGCCCCCGGAACAGCGCATCAGCGGCGGCGCGGTTGACCGCACCGGCGATTACACCGAATCGGGCATCGAACAGGCCAACCGCGACCGCCCGGACATAATGACTGCTGGCGCGCTGACGTTCTGGCAAAAGCACGCCGATGGCCGGCCCACCATTGCCTACGCCGTATCAGTTGACCATGCTCACAATCTCGCATCGGTGTTCAACGACGCCGGTATCCCGGCGGCAGTCATCCTCGGCGACAGCAACCGGGAGGAACGTGACAAGGCCATCGCCGGTTTCCGTAATGGCAGCGTCAAGGTGCTGGTCAACGTAATCGTCGCCACCGAGGGCTTCGACCTGCCCGACGCCTCCTGCATCATCATCGCCCGCCCCACCATGAGCCTGGCTCTCTACCTGCAAATGGTGGGCCGCGGCCTGCGCCCCAAACCCGACGGCAGCGACTGCATCATCCTGGACCTGGCCGGCAACGCCGAAAAACACGGCCTCCCCGAGGATTACCGGGAATGGTCACTGGAGCCGCGCGGCGTGGCGAAGTCAGGCGGCCAAGCCCCAATAGTGTGGTGTCCAGAACCCTGGTGCGATGTAGCATCACCCGCCGCCAGCCACTACTGCCGGGGTTGCGGGTTTCCTTTGGGCAAGGACTGCGAGCGTTGCGGCAAATGGCGCTCCCGTCGGCGCTGGCAGTACGAGACCCACTGCGGAGACGCTCATCAGCTGGTTTGCGATCTGTGCCATATAGACGCTCACATTCAAGCCCACCTGCCCGTCGCCCCGCCGCTGGACGAGTTGGTTGATTTGTATGAACCGGAGGATGAGATGACGTTCCCGAACGACATTATGATTGACGACGAATTGGCCGCCGGACTGTTGGCTTTGTTCAAAGAGTTGCTCGAACAAGAGCGGCAGAACGTTGCTGGCGCTGACAGCGCACGACGGAACGAACTGCGTGAACTGATCGAATGGCGGGAACGGGTACTGGGTGATGACGACGAGTTAGTCCGCCAATTCGATGAGTACATTGCTACGCTGCCGCAACGTCCCAACCGGATTCGGGAGCTCCAAATTTTCGGCAATTGGAGAAGCGAACTGGAATCAGAACTCGCCGAATGGCGAGGCGAACTGACCGAACTCGAAAGCCAGGCGATAGACAAGCAGGTGATTTTTAACAGTGCACAAAACAAGACGATGCACTTGCTACGGCGCGAAGCAAAAGCCGTTGATCTGCTGCCCGACAGCTTTGGCATCCATAACAAGCAAGATCATCCTGCAATTTCTGTATCGTCTGAGTTTAACTCTCACGGGCGAGCCCAATTGGTCCGCAGGGATACGGTCAAGGACTCTGCCATCTATTGGCTTGGTCATGTCGTAGCAGAGCGCAATGGGCAAACAGTTGGCCTTACCTACGATGAAGTCCTTGAAAAAATTCGGGGAGAGCATCCCACAGCGCAGACCACCAGGAAGAGCATTGCGTTCTATGCTTCACACATCAAGAGGGGCATCAGGGGTTACGAACACGGCACATTGCCGGACATTCGTCCCCGAACCTCTTGATTGCGACGGCGAGAACGGCTTGCCCTTCGACGAGCACTACCCACGGTGATGCGCGATCCGTATGCGCTACAATAGCAGGCATCCGCAAGCGATGCCTGTCAGGAATGCTAACCATGCTTAAAACCATAAAAGCCCGCTGCGTGAACAGCACGCTGGTGCCATTGGAGCCGGTTGAGCTGCGCGAGGGCGACGAATACCTGATAACGCTCGATGCTCTGCCTGCTCCCTCACACACGGAAGGTGCCAATCCGGGGCCGTCCACTGCCGGCGCGTGGCGGAAGCATGATGAGTATTGGGAAGAAACGCAGCGGATGCTTTATGAAGCCCGCCGGCTAGGCTCGCGTGTTGTACCGGATCCCTAGCCCTATGCAATACCTGGCGGATACCGATTGGGTCATCAGCTACCAACGTGACGTTGCCCCTGGGGTACAGCGCTTCGATAGCCTGTTGCCGGACGGCATCGGCCTGAGCATCATCTCAGTGGCCGAGTTGTACGATGGCATTCTCGGCTCTCCAGACCTGCCTGGTGGCGAACGGTCGTTGCGCGACTTCCTTGCCATGGGCATAGGCATCGTGGACGTCGACGCCGAAATCTGCCGGATATTTGCCCGGGAGCGGGGCCGTCTCAGAGTTGCAGGAATGCTCATTCCAGACTTTGACCTGCTAATCGGGGCTACTGCGTTACGCTACAACCTGACGCTGCTCAGCAACAACCGACGGCATTTCGAGCGGCTGATGGGCCTGCGTATAATTTCGGCGTAACCCGGCCCGTTCGCTGCTAATTGCCCGTCACGCACTTTGGGAACGGATACATCTGATATGACCGACCAGCAAAAGGCCGAACTCGCCGCCCTGGCCGCAATGCCTGACGACGAGATTGACATCACCGACATACCGGAAGTTACGGACTGGTCTAACGCTGAACGCGGCGTGATTTACCGGCTGACCAAGCAGCGGATTGCGCTGGACCTGGACGCCGACGTAATCGCCTGGTTCAAGTTCAATGCCCAAACCGATATAGACTGCCAGACCCACATCAACCAAGCCCTGCGGGAATATGTCCGTCGCGAAAACGCCAAGCCACCCTCCGCCTCACTCTGATGACATCCCTTTCCCTTGTCTTCCCGCCGACGCAATAATTCGCAACACCGCCGCAATCCTTGAGAGGACTGCCATGACCACGAAACCCAACAAACCCCAACAGAAGCCCATGCCCGACCCGCCCGAGATTAGGCAGCCCTCCATCGAGGAGGCGCCCCATCTCTACGAGGATGGCGTCTTCTACCCATCGGCGGCCACCGTGGATATGTTCGACCCGCCGCTGGTCGAGCAACCCACCATCGACGAGGCGCCCCATCTGTACGAGGACGGCATTCTTTACCCCGAAGAGGACGGTATCCCATTGCCCGACCCATTTGAACAAGAACTCGAGTACGTAGCGGTGAACGTTACTCTGAGGGGCTACTACGCCGACCAGCCCAACACCTTCGTCAGCGGCAACACCTTCGTCTATTATGACCGTGGCGCGCCCCGGCGTTATGTGTCCCCGGACTGCTACATTGCCTTTGACGTGGACGTTGACAGCCTCTATCGGGCCAACCGATACCGCATCTGGGCCGTGGGCAAGCCCCCCGACTTCGCGCTGGAAATCGGCTCTCAAAGCACTGCCCGCAACGACCTCATCCCAAAGCGCGAGCTCTACGCTCTTATGGGCATCGGCGAATACTGGCGCTACGACCCCACGCCGGACAGCCGGCACTACGGAGAGCCGCTAGTTGGCGAGCAGTTGGTTGACGGCGAGTACCAACGCCTGCTGGTGGAACCCGACGCTGAGGGCCGGCCCCGGGGCCACAGCCCGACCCTGGGCCTGGATTTGGTGTGGGAAGACGGCGAACTCCGCTTCTACAACCCGGCCACCGGCGAATGGCTTAACAGTTATGCAGAGGAGCAGGCGGCCCGCATTGCCGCCGAAAACCGGGCCGGCGCCGCCGACAACCGGGCCGACGCCGCGGAGAACCGGGCCAACGCCGCCGACAACCGGGCCGACGCCGCGGAGAACCGGGCCAACGCCGCACAGGCAGCGAAGGAAGCCGCCCAAGCCCGCACCAATGCCGCCGAAACCGAAATCCAACAGCTCCGTGAGCAGCTCCGCCGCCTGCAGGAGGAATAACGCCATGCCCGACTGGTTTGACAAGCAGACCATCGGCGGCCTGCTCAATCAGGCCGCCGACCGCTTCGGCCCCCGCGAGGCCCTGATGTACGAAGGCCGGCGCTGGACCTTTGCCGAGTTCCGCGTCGAGGTTGACCGCGTGGCCCGCGCCCTCATCAACCTTGGTGTGCAGCCCGGCGACAAGGTGTCCCTCTGGATGCCCAACCGCGCCGAGTGGCTATTCCTGTTCGGCGCTATCGCCAAAATCGGCGCCGTTATCGTTCCCATCAACACCCGCTTTCGCACCGGCGATATGGAGTACCTGGTACAGCACTCCGACTCCACCGTCCTCATCCTGATGGACCGCTCCGGCCCCGTCAATTATCTGGACATGCTCCGGGAGGTCGCTCCCGAAGTGGACACTGGCGATGCCGCCGACCTGCGACCTAAAACTTTTCCGGCGTTGCGTAACATCGTCGTGTTGGGCGAGACCCGTCCACAAGGAGCAGTCGGTTGGGATGCCATGCTGGTGGGAGCAGACGAGGTGCCCGCCTCCGAGTTGGCCCAGCGGGAAGCCGCCGTCAGTCCCGACGATACCTTCCTGCTGATGTACACCTCCGGCACCACCGGCTTCCCCAAGGGCGTGATGCACTGCCACAACCCCATCCGCACCATCACCGATGCCGCCAACCGCATGGCAATTTCATCCCGCGACGTCATCCTGATGTACCTGCCCCTGTTCCATTGCTTCGGCCTTTACGAAGGGCCGCTGATGTCTTGGCTCACCGGCGCGCGGGTTGTGCTCACCACCATGTTTGACGCCGGAGAGGTGCTGAGCCTGCTGGAATCGGAGCGGGCAACCGTGATGGACGGCTTCGACACCCACTTCTTCGACCTTACTCACCATCCCGACATCGACCGCATCGACAGAAGCAGCCTCCGCACCATCCTGCTGGCCGTCGGCATGGCGTCCAGCGAACCGACGGCCCGGCTGACCCAGGAAAAGCTGTGCCCGTCCCTGTCCGCATGGGGCATGACCAAAGTGGGAGTGGGCGCAACGCGCACCTTCCTGGATGCTCCCATCGACGACCGTTGCGTCGAAAGCGGCCACCCGCTGCCAGGCTACGAGTTCAAGGTCATTGACCCCGACACCGGCGAGACGCTGCCCCCGTCCAGCATGGGCGAGTTGTGCGTTCGGGGCTACGCCCTGATGCAGGGTTACTACAAGCGCCCGGACGCCACCGCCGAGGCCATCGACGCCGACGGCTGGCTGCACACCGGCGACGTCGCTACCATCCGCGACGACGGCAGCGTCCGCTTCATGGGCCGCTACAAGGATATGCTGAAAGTCGGCGGCGAGAATGTTGACCCCACCGAGGTTGAGGCCTTCCTGCTGGAGCACCCCGCCGTCAACAAGGTGCAGGTCATCGGCGTACCCGACCCCCGCCTGGCCGAAGTCGCCTGCGCCTGCGTCGTCGTGGAGCCGGGACAGGCCATCACCGACGCCGACCTGGACTCCTTCTGCCGGGGCAAGATGGCCAGCTTCAAGATCCCGCGCCACCTAGTCGTCATGGACGACTACCCCATGACCTCCAGCGGCAAGGTCCAAAAATACCTGCTCCGCCAGATGGCGGCCGAGCAACTGGGGCTGAGTTGACGCCCTACATCGGCATCACTGGCTTCAACGCCCCTGATGAAGTGGCTGGCGTCGTTGCCACTTTGCCAGCGTCGCCCACGCGCTTGCTGATGTGCGGCGTGCTGCTGAGCAACGCCCTGCTGTTGGGCCAACCCAGCGACGCGCCCAACCGCTGCCCGCCGCCGGACGCCATCGCCGGCATCTTCTCCGAGGACCCGCGCTGCTTGAACCTGATCCACTACCGCCCCCGCTCCGGCGTGGACCTGGCCGACGCCCTGACCCGCGCCACCGGTGTCGGGGGCCCCAACTGCCACGGCGTCCAGATCAACGCCACCCGCGGCGCGCCGTGGCCCGACGCAACCGCGCTGGCTGAATATCGTGACCGTTCCCAACCCCGCCGCATTGTATTGCAGGCCGGCCGCGAGGCGATGGCCTCCGTGGATGGCGACCCAGTTCGACTCGCCCAACGCTGCGCCGAATACAGCGGCATCGTCACCGACGTGCTGGTGGATGCATCCGAAGGCCTGGGCATTCCCCTGGACGCCAGCCGGTCAGCCCATTACCTGGACGCCATCGCGTCCGCCGCGCCCGATCTAGGCCTGGTGGTCGCCGGCGGCCTCTCCGCCGCCAATATGACCGAACTGCTGTCGCCCCTCCTGCCCGAATGGGTCGGCGTAAGCATCGACGCTGAGGGCCGCCTGCGGGACGCGAACGACCGGCTGGACGTGGCGGAAGCCGCCGCTTATTTGCGAGCCGCCGCCGCCCTGCTCGATTAGGACAGGTGGCAGCCGGTGAAATGATGGACGTGAGTTTTGGAAATACCGGCCTGAAGCGTCTGTTTGATGACGAGTCAAAAATGACCCGACGGTATGGCGAGCGTAGATCCCGGTCGCTGCTGGCCCGGCTGACTGTTTTGGGAAATGCCGTTACCCTATCCGACGTATCGAGCCGGCCACCGGAAAGGCGACACCAACTTACCGGCAATCGCAACGGACAGTTTGCCGTCGCTGTCGACCCTCAGTACCGTCTGGTGTTCGAGCCCAACCACGACCCGCTACCCCGCCGTCCGGACGGCGGGATTGACATTGACCGGGTCACCGCTATTGTCATTGTCGAATTGACGGATTACCATCCCACTCGGAGGCAGCGATAATGGCTAGGCGAACCTACCCATACAACCCCAACTATGCTGTCCCGCCGGGGTATGTCCTGGAAGACCATCTCGAGGCCAAAGGCTTGACCCCTGCCGAATTTGCCGAGCGACATGCACTCACGACTGGATTAGTTGAGGACCTCCTCACCGGTGCCGCTCCCATTGACGCAACTCTGGCGTCCATTCTTGAGCAGGACTTCGACCTGACTGCGGATCTTTGGCTCAAAATGGAGGCTACCTATCGCCGCCGCCGGGAACAAATCGAGGCAGCCAAGCGCGCTGACGGGTTCGCGCCCTGGGCCAAATCCTTCCCCATGCGCGAAATGGTCAAGCGCGGCATCGTGGAGAAGCCTCATTCCGACGGCGATGGTGTTCTCAAACTGCTGGCTTTCTTTGGGGTTACGTCTGTTGAAGAGTGGCAATGTCGGCATGATGCCGCACAAGTCGCCTACCGCCATTCCCCAACTTTCGCCAGTAACGAATTCAATCTGGCAGCTTGGCTCCGCCTGGGTGAGATTGAATCTGAATGGCAGGAGTGCGCTCAATACGATGCGGCCAAGTTCAGGGCCGCCCTCAAACACATACGCTCGCTCACTAGGCAGCCAACCGGCCGGGCGTTAGAAGAAGCGATCTTGCTTTGCAATCAGTCCGGTGTCGCACTGGCCTTGATAGAGCCTCTACCCAAAGTTGCCCTCAGCGGTGTCGCCCGCTGGTTGCGGGACGACTGCCCCCTGATTCAGCTCAGCGCGCGCCATAAGACCAATGACCACCTTTGGTACTCCTTGTTTCACGAGGCGGCCCACATCCTGTTGCACAGCAAAGAGCAAGTTTTTATAGACACAATGAGTGACGAGATTGCTGGCATCGACGCCGAAGCCGACCGGTGGGCGTCAGATTTTCTCATTCCACGCTCTGACTGGGGTGACTTTGCCGACGCCGGATATTTTGGAGAGTGGGCCGTTCGTAGGTTTGCCCATGAACAGGGCATTGCTCCGGCAATCGTAGTGGGTCGGTTGCAGCACGAACACCGCATACCTTGGTCCCGCCTGAACCACCTCAAAGCCAAAATGCGCTGGCAAGAAGCGGCATAGCAGATACCCGCCTAAGAGGGTATTATGACTGCCCCCACCGTCAAGTGCATCGTCTGCCTCGCCAACTCCCGCAAAAGGGGTGGCCGCTGCGTCGCCGGCAAAGAACTGCGGCCCGACGGACGCACCGACGGCTGGATTCGTCCGGTGAGCGCCCGGGACGACGAGGAAGTATCCCCGCGGGAACGCTGTTACGCTGACGGTGGAGACCCGCAGGTATTCGACGTAATCGACCTGCCTTTGCTCAACTCCCGCCCGAAAACCTACCAGCGGGAAAATTGGCTGCTTGACCCTAACCGCCGTTGGGCCAAAGTCGGACGGGCAACCTGGAACGACCTGGGTTCCATGATCGACCGGGATGGGCCCCTTTGGATAAACGGGCATAGCACTCGCGGTGGACAAAACGACCGGGTTCCCCTTGCGGAAACCGTCGCTATTGACCACTCGCTGCGCCTCATCAGGGTTAACTCATTAACTGTAACCGTATCCGAACCGTCTCGCCCCAGCGCCGATTTCCCCATACTGCGCGGCAGTTTCTACTACCACGGCGACGACTATTGCTTTCGCATCACCGACCCGGAAAGCGAAAGCGGCTCGTTGAACCTGTCCTACGGCGAATACCAGGTTGGCGAGAGATGCCTGACTGTCAGCCTCGGCGAACCTTTTAAAGACCACGCTTACAAACTTATCGCCACCATCATCAAACCCTGACGGAGGACTCTATATTGAGCCTTACCCAATGTTCGATATTCACCATTGGCCATTCCAACCATCCGCCTGAAACGTTCATCAACCTACTGGTGCGCCATGGCGTGGACGAAGTGGCCGACGTTCGTTCGGCTCCGTACAGCCGCTACACTCCCCACTTCAACCACGAACCCTTGCAGCAGGTACTGGACGACATCGGCATCGCCTACGCTTATCTCGGCGGCGAGTTGGGCGGCCGGCCCGCCGACCGTTCCTGCTACGACGCCGATGGCCGCGTTCAGTACGAACGGGTTGCAGAAACCGACCTCTTTGACGACGGCCTCCGCCGCATCATTCGGGCCGCCGACGAGCGCCGCGTCGCCCTGCTTTGCACTGAGAAAGAGCCGCTGGAATGCCACCGAACCCTGTTGGTGGCCCGCGCCCTCGCCGATCGCGGCGTTACCGTCGCCCACATCCTCGCCGACGGCAACCTGGAAAACTACGACGACGCGCTGAACCGCCTGCTGGAAATTCACAAACTGCCTCCCCACGGCGATATGTTCCGCTCCCGCGCCGACGTAATCGCCGAAGCGCTCGCTCGCCAGGCGCAGAAGTTCGCCTACGTTGCCGAGCCCCCACCTTCCGCCGGCAACGACTCCTGGGGCGGTGATTGGGAGGATGCCCCGTGAAACTCTACACCATCGGTTTCACTCGTAAATCCGCCGCCCAGTTTTTCGGCCTGCTCCGCGAATCCGGCGCGAAGCGCGTTGTCGACATACGTCTGCGCAACACCTCCGGCCTCGCTGGTTTCTCCAAAAAGAGCGACCTTCCCTGGTTCCTCCGGGAACTGTGTGGCATGGACTACATCCACCTGCCCCGTCTGTCTCCCACCGACGCTTTGCTGGACGCCTACCGCCAGAAGCGCATCACATGGGATGAATACGAACCCATCTTCCACTCCCTGATTAAACGCCGCCTCATCCAGGCTGCCATTCCACAGGATATAATCGCCGATAGTTGCCTATTGTGCAGCGAGGACACGCCCGACCGCTGCCACCGCCGGCTGGTGGCCGAGTATCTGCAACAGCATTGGGGCAACGTCGAAATCGTCCACCTGGTCTGAATCTGACTATCCTATTCATCCTGTCCACCCCTGTAAAAAACCCGTCCTTCGCTGGAGGCAACCGCCATGTCGCAAGTCAACACCGTGCTCGGCCCCGTCGATTCCGCCGACCTCGGCTTCACCCTCAGCCACGAGCACATCACCCTGGGCGCCGCCGGCACTGCCGCCGCCTATCCCGGCTTTCAGGATCGCCAGGCCATCGCCGATGCCGCGTCCGCCGCCCTAACCGAGGCTTATGACGACGGAGTGCGCACCATCATTGACGTGACCACTCTGGACTTGGGCCGCGACATCCCACTGATGCAGGAGGTCAGCCGCCGCTCCGGCGTCCATGCAATCCCCTGTACCGGCAACCACCTGTCCATCCCTCGCATCTTCTGGGGCGCGCCTGTGGACAAGGTGGCCGCGCTGTTCATCAAGGAAATCGAGGAAGGGATCGAGGAATCCGGCGTCAAGGCCGGCATCATCAAGGTTGCCAGCGACCGGGGCGGGATCACCGAAAACGAGGAAATCGTCCTCCGGGCCGCCGCCCGTGCCTGCAACGCCACGGGAACCCGCATCAGCACCCACACCTGGTCACCCGACCGCGTCGGCGAGGAGCAGGTGCGCATCCTGCGGGACGAGGGCGTTGACCTCAACAACGTGTACATCGGGCACAGCAACGACGACACTGACCTCGGCTACCTCACCGGCCTGCTGGAAGAAGGCGTGTGGCTGGGCCTCGACCGTTATCCCGGCGGGCGCACTCCCGAAACCCCCAGGTGGGAAACTCGCACCGAGGTCGTCAAGCAGCTGATCGATGCCGGCTGGTCCCACCGCCTGATGCTGTCCCACGACCATTCCACCCCGGTGGTGCAGCCCTCCGAAGAGTTGCGCCGGGAGCGGGAAGCCTTCAACCCCGACGGCTACCTCTTCATCACCCGCAACGTGCTGCCCCGCCTCCTCGAGTTGGGCGCCAGCGACGCCGACATCCAGGCCATGATGGTGGATAACCCACGCCGCTTCTTCGAAGACTGATGTGCGCCCTAAACGGGGAATCAGCCGCCGCCAACTTTCCCGCCGTGGAAGTCGTGCCGTGCGGACGTGCTCGTTTGTCCGGAGAGTATATCCAGGATCCGGTTGCTGAGGTTTTCCAAAGTCAACCGCAGTTCAGCATCTCCGGCGCGGATGTCTTGCCGCAGTTGGGCGTCGCTGGCCGCCATTTTCGCATCCAGGTTGCGAATGTCTTCCCGCAGTTGGGCGGCGCCGGCCCGGATTTCCTCCCGCAGTTGGGCGTCGCTAGTGGTCAAGCGTGCGTCAATGGCCCGCATTTCTGCGCGCAATTCATCCTCAACCGCCCGCAATTCGCCTACGATGTAGGCGGCGCTGCCGAACACCGATCCGATAATCGCCATCAGGGCCAATATCCCGCCGGAGTTCTCCTTCAACCAACTTAAAATCTTGCTCATCCGACCGTCCTGTTACGTATTTCGATTCTACGTAGCCGACTCCTGCCCGTCAACGAGGAAAATTCAGCACAGTACGCACTTTCTGCTTATACTTGTGCCTACTCAATATCGAGGTGAAACGTGAACATCGGCTTTTCCCTTTCCAACAACCAGGGCCTCACCGACGTGCAAGACGTGGTGCGCACCGCCGTCCGCGCCGAGGAGCTGGGCTACGACTCCGTCTGGGCCAGCGACCACGTGTTCAACGTCAGCTACGTGTACGAGCGCCTGGGCAATCGCCCGTACTATGACCCGCTGACCATCCTGGCCTTCGCCGCCGCCCAGACCCAGCGCGTAACCCTGGGCACCAGTGTCCTCGTGCTCCCGTATCACAACCCCATGCGGCTGGCGAAGCAGGCGGCCACCCTGGACCAGCTGTCCGGCGGGCGCGTCGCCCTGGGTGTCGGCGTCGGCGTTATCGACATCGAGCTGGAGGCCATGGGCGTGCCCTTCGCCGAGCGTGGCCCGTACACCGACGAGTCCATCGAGATAATGAAAACCCTCTGGTGCAACGACGACCCCCGCCACGATGGGCGTTTCTTCCAGTTTTCCGATATGGCCTTTTCGCCGCGCCCGGTGCGACCCCAGGGCATCCCCCTGCTCATCGGCGGCACCAGCCGCGCCGCCATCCGTCGGGCCGCCCGTCACGGCGACGGCTGGCATCCCACCGCTATGCCACCCGAAGACCTCGCCCAGGGCATCCGCTACCTCCATGAACAGGCCGAACGTGCCGACCGCGACCCGGCGTCTATCCCCGTGTCCATCAGCGTCCCCTTACAGGGAGGGCGTCCTGGCCGTTTGACTCTCGGCACCGAGCCGGCCGAAATGCGCGCCAATGCCCAGGCCTTCGCCGACGTGGGAGTGTCGCGCCTCGTCGTCTCCCCCTACTCCGGCGATCCCGCAGAGGTATTCCCGGCCATGGAAACCATCGCCGCAGAGGTCATGCCCGCCGTCGCGTGATTTGTCGGCCACACACGGCCAATCTGTCATTGCGAGGAGCGCAGCGACGTGGCAATCTCACTGCTGTAAAAGTCTTCGCATCGCCAACGAGATTGCCACGCTTCGCCCGCCATGACAGGTTGGGGGCGGTGTGCTATGGTAGGCCGGCCCCGCCCACCGGCAGGTTCTTTAGTAGGGCGGGTTGAATCATTGCAGTAGATAGGAAGGTTTCATCATGCCCACCATGACCGGCGGCCAGGCTCTCATGCGCTCTTTGTACCTGGAGGGAGTTCGCGTCATCTTCGGGCTCCCCGGCGTGCAGTTGTACCATGCGCTGGACGCGCTGAACGACGTGCCGGGCATCCGTCTCATCACCACGCGCCACGAGCAAGCCACCGCCTACATGGCCGACGGGTATGCGCGGGCCAGCGGCGGCGTGGGCACGGCGTTGATGGTTCCCGGACCTGGCCTGCTCAACGCATCGGCCGCCATCAGCACGGCATACTCAGCGTCATCGCCGGTGCTGGTGGTTTCGGGCCAGATTGAGCGCGACCTCATCGGCGCGGACCGGGGCATCCTGCACGAGGTGAACGACCAGCAGGACTGCATCCGCCCCATCACCAAGTACGTGCGGCGGATGATGACCACCGAGGAGACCCCCGAAGCGGTGCATGAAGCCTTCCGGCAGTTGACCACCGGCCGGCCGCGTCCGGTAGAGATCGAGATGCCGCCGGAGACCATGGCCGAGCCGGGTGCCGTGACGCTGATCGAAGCCGAGGGCTACCCCCGGCCCGCCGCGCCGGACGAGCAGGTAGCCGAGGCCGCCCGCATCCTGGCCGGGGCGCGGCACCCGCTCATCTGGGCCGGCGGCGGCGTCATATCGTCCGAGGGGTCGGAGGCGCTGGTGCGTCTCGCCGAGCGTTTGCAGGCGCCGGTCATCACCACCGCCGAGGGCAAGGGAGTCATCGACGACCGGCATCCCCTGGCCCTGGGTGCGCTACGACTCCGCAACGACCCTGTCGCCAAGGAGGAACCCCATTTCGACGTCATCCTGGGCGTGGGCAGCCGCATGGCCTTTCCCATGTGGCTGGACGGCCAGCGAGTGGTTCAGATTGACATCGACCCCGACGAGCTGGGCCGCAACTGGGATAACACCTACGGCATCGCTGGCGACGCCCGCACCGTGATGGACCAGGTGGACGCCAGGCTGGCCGAGACCATCGACCTGGGTTCGCGCCCATCCTTCGCGTCAGAGACGGCGGCCCTACGGGAACGACGGCAAGAATCAGCGTTGCGCCCGGAGCCACAGGAATCCTACCTGGCGGCGGTGCGCTCCGCGGTGCCGGAGGATGGCATCCTGGTGTCCGGCATGACCCAGCTGGGTTACTACGCCCGTGCCTTCTGGCCCACCTACGAGCCGCGCACGTTCATCACGTCCAGCTACTCCGGCAACCTGGGCTACGCCTATCCCACCGCGCTGGGTGCCAAGGTCGCCCAGCCCGACCGTCCGGTGGTGGCCTTGTGCGGCGACGGCGGGTTTCTGTTCAACTCCCAGGAGCTGGCCACGGCGGTGCAGCACGACATCAACGTGGTGGCGGTGGTGTTCAACGACAACGCCTACGGCAACGTCCTGCGCGACCAGGTCAACCAGTTCAACGGCCGCGCCGTGGGAGCCGAGCTCCACAATCCCGACTTCGTCAAGCTCGCCGAAGCCTACGGCGTCCGCGGCGTCCGCGCCGCAGGACCGGAAGCGCTGGAATCGGCAGTGCGAGAGGCGATTGCGGTTGACGCGCCCACGCTGATCGAGGTGCCGGTAAGCATGATGCCCACGCCGTTTACGTAGGGGATGACCGTCGCTGGGATAGCGACGGTCTGGCACCGTCGAGCGGCCAACTAGCTCGCCGTTTCGCCGTTCACGAGTTCTTCAATCAATTCCTCGAAAACTTTGTCGGCGCCCCAAGCGTGCGACGATGCATATGCGAACAACCGTCTTTGTGAGGGAGTTAGGAAATGTGTGGACTTGTAACCCAGATCATGTTCGGTTTCGGACCAAGCGTACTGGAAAAGTGTCTTAATTTGAAGCTCGAAAAATGGTGGCACTTCGTCGAGGTCTACCGTTGATGGGACGATGTTGTTGGGTAGTGCCAATACCCAATGTTCGCCGAAATATCCAAATGATGTTGGACTAGGTTCGATGGTTTTGTGTTCGGCTTCCCGAAAATATGGCACTACTACTTCTTCTACATTGCGTATGTCACTCAGGTAAAGGACCAAAATGCGAGCACCTATCTGATCTTGGATTTGGGACAACGGGGCTGCATAGATAGGCCAACCATCTGCATCTAGTTTCGTAGCCTTTTGAGCAAAGCTATCCGGTGTTTTTACTCGACAGGCAACCCGATCCACGTGCGATATATTAGAGCAAATTTCCGATAAACGTGTCTCGAGCGCATCTCGGACGGGAAACAGCAAACTGTACCTGTCCTCGTAACTTCTCGATTGAGTCATTTCACTCTCCTGATACGCCTATCCAAGATGTTGCCCTCCGTAGTAAACCGCACCCTCCCATCGTCGCTAACGATCTCTTCTTGAAACACCTCCGAAAAATCACCATTCACCGCAGTTAGGGTAGCTCCATTGTCCAGTTCGACGGTTTGATAACGTATATGCTTATCGTATTCGGCTGCATTAAACCTGAACACGTCGCGCATTGATTCGGGCCTAGAGAAACGGGCTGTAATGGCCTGCACGGCGGGTTCAGTGAGCGGCAAAGTCGTCAGCATAGATTCAGTGGATTGAGTGAAGCCATCGAATCCCCTAATTAGAGTAGTCGCTGATAGTAGTTCTTGCTTTAATCGACCGTCTTTCTCGCTTTTGACTGCTTCGTCTAACGCTTTAGCCAAGAACTGCGTCCCACTCGCGTCGGTAGTCAAGAGTTCTGATTGTAGGAATTCCTGTACCCAATATTTGGCGGGTTTGCCGGTATTCCGTGCTTGACGATCCATTGTGCGGCCACCTGGGAAATCTGCCGCAATATCTTCCGTCTTGAAGAAGGCACTTTTATAAGCAAAGGCGTTCTTCAAAAATATTTGCTCAATAAATTTTAGAGACAAACTCTGGCCGACTTCTTGAGCGAGTATTCCAGTTTCAGCAGAAAAACGTGAAACTACTAGCCGGTGCTGGCCTTTGTTATCAGTGCCGAGCAACAAAAATAGCAGGGCCACTCCGGCTTGCGGTGGCGTGACTGTCTCTAGTCGCCGGGCTATGATCTCTCCAGTGTGAACCGACGGGTTTCGCACAAATGCCATGAGGGCGTTTCGGCATTCGTTGTTCTGTGCTCGGTGCATATCCGGTTTGAAGACCAGATCCATGTCGCATTCTGATTCGGCGCGATAGAAAATATCAAGGAGCAAATCAAGCAACTGTCCGGTTTGCGTTGCGGCCACTTGATTAAGCTGGGTGCCGGCGCGTGTACTGGAAGCCGGGTGAACGAGAGCGCAGTAGGTGTATGTCAGAGGCATTGTGTTGACACCTAGGGTTTGCGGTGGAGTGACCGTGACCATGACCATATCATGTCCGGTATCGTAGGAGTTTACTATTATACCTGAATTGACAATCGCCGTTGCTCAAACGCCACGGGGCGGGGGCTCATTTGAGATCACGGTGCATTCCGAGGCGTCAGGCGCGTTCTAATTGATCTAAGTCAACTGTTTGCCGTCGGTGAAGGACCACCTGCGAGGAGGTAGGCACCATGATAAAACAACTTACGGCTATCATAGAACGCGAGAACCATATGTACGTCGCCCCGTGCCCCGAACTGGACATCGCCAGCCAGGGCGACACCGTAGCCGAGGCCCGGGTCAACCTCACGGAGGCTTTGAAGCTATTCTTCGAGGTAGCGTTGGCCGCTGAGATACTGCATCGGTTGGGCGATGTATATCCGGTTTTACACTGACCTAGAGACAGGAGTGCCACACATATACCGACACGGTGTCGAAGAGTACGAAGTGGAGGATGTTCTGGAAGAGCCGGTTGAAGTCAGACGCGGGAGCGGTAATTCGCGCATAGCCCATGGGCAAACCCACGCCGGCCGCTACCTGAAGGTCATTTACTCGCTCTCCTCGGAACCCGATAGCATTCTCATCATTACCGCTTACCCCCAATCCACCGAAAGGATGAGGTTGGTGTCGTGCTGAAGGGTTGAAAAAGTGCTCCCGGCTTCGGGGATAATGGTTTGTGAGACACCAAACCAACCCGGAACAAGGAGCACCCAACGGATGCTACCACCTGAGCGCCTTGAGCGCATCCAGGTCGCCTTCGACGATCACCGCCTGGTGGCCAACGCCGGACTGATCCTGCCGGTCACGCTGGCCCATCACCTGGGTCTGGGCGAACTGGTGGACCGCCACGTTGACTTGGGAGATGCACCGGGTCGTGCGAATGCTGGGGACAAGATGCTGACCCTGGTGGCGTCGGCCCTGGCCGGTGGCGACTGCATCGACGACGCCGACGCGCTGCGCGCTGGCGGGACCGAGCAGGTGCTGGGCTGTGTGGTCAAGGCGCCGTCCACGTTGGGTACGTTCCTGCGGAGTTTCCGTTGGGGCCACGCGCGGCAGCTGGATCGGGTGAGCCGTGAGGCGCTGGCCCGAGCCTGGGGCGCCGGGGCCGGACCGGGCGATGATCCGTTGACCATCGACCTGGACTCCACCATCTGTGAGACCTACGGTCCGGCCAAGGAAGGGGCGCGCCGCCACACCTACACCGGCCAGCGGGGCTATCACCCGCTGTTCGCCGTCGCCGCTGGCGCCGGCGACGTGCTGATGGCTCGGCTGCGCCAGGGACGCGCCAACACCGCTCGCGGCGCGGCCCACTTCCTGCGAGAGACGGTAAGGCGAGTGCGCTGCGCCGGAGCCACCGGACCGCTCACCATGCGGGCCGACAGCGGCTTCTACAACCACGACATCGTCGCCGTCTGCCGCAAGATGAAGGTCCGCTTCTCCATCACCATTCGCCAGCACGCCCAGTTGCGCAATCTCATCGCAGCCATACCTGAAGAGGACTGGACGCCCATCCCTTACTGGATGGAGGGCGCCGCCGACGTGGCCGAAACCAGCTACACTCCCTTCGCGAGTGCGCCCGACGCCACGCCGGTGCGGCTCATCGTCCGAAGGGTGCAGCCCACGCCCAACTCCCAGCTGGCCCTCTTGGTCGACTACAGCTATCACGGCTTCATCACCGATAGAGACGGCGACACCCTGGAACTGGAGGCCGATCATCGCCGCCACGCCGAGATCGAGAACGCCATCCGCGACCTCAAGTACGGGGTGGGTCTCAATCACCTGCCCTCGGGCCGCTTCCCCGCCAACGCCGCCTGGCTGGCCGTCCAGACGATGGCCCACAACCTGGCCCGCTGGACCACGCGCCTCGGGCTGGGCGAGCCGGTGGCGACCACCAAGACCCTGCGCAGGCGCTTCTTCTCCCTGGCCGGACGCCTCACCCGCAAGGCACGCCGCCTCACTTTGCATCTCCCCCAGGGCTGGCCCTGGCGAAACCAGTTCAGCAGCGCCCTGGCCAGACTGCGCGCACTGCCACTCCCTTCTTGACCACGCCCTCGGCGTCTGACCTGTCCACCAGATTACCTAACTGTCTGGCCCAGCCGCGCCAGGCTCGGCTCCTGATGGCCTCCGCCGGCGATCGGCGCTGAAAATCGCTTCCCGCGCCGCTACTACGGGTCGTCAACATCTCTTTGGACCGGCATCCACGCCCCACATCGTCCATTTCATCGGCATCAGGTCCCCGCCAGCCCGATCCCTGGTCCCTCATCCCTCCTCTGACCGCCGCCACGGTTTCCCTTCGGTGGATTCGGGCTTACGACTTGCGCGGCAAACCTTTGGCCGCCTACCGTCGTTACCTGAGAAGGAGAGGAAGAAGATGACCAGCGCCAACGAATTTCCACCCGGGTGGGACGAGGAGCGCGTCCAAGCCGTCATCCGGCACTACGAGTCCCAAACGGAAGACGAAGCTGCCGCGGAAGATGAGGCCGCCCGCGAGGACGGATTGTCCGACTGCCAGGAATACTATGCCGAACTGGGCCTCGCCCCGCCGGATGTTCCGGCAAAGACCGCCGGGTGACGAGCAGTAAGCGGCCGTCACGGCAGAGCGCGGCATCAGACAAATCCTGTCCATCCATGCCAAAGCCACCACCACTGACATAGGCTCGTGCAAAAATCAACCGCGTTGTAAGAAGGGACATCGGCAGCTACAGAATGCGCCGAATAAGGCTGACATTTTGCGTTTTACGGCACGACGAAAATCGTCAAACACCGCGTGTTCATCGCTCAACCAAGAGGCGTCGTTGGCACTGAGCATTGGCTGACAAGGCGTGGCCTTACTCGTTAGGTGATGTTCCGCAAAAAGAAGCTGTATTCGGATTCTTGATCCGCCCCGTCGCACGGCGCGACGTTGAATATGATGGACGACATTTGTTGTCTATTCCTGACTTTGGCCCTCATGATGCGGTTTACCTCGCGGATCAATTGGGAACGTGTCGATTTGTCCTTCGGGATTGGGATAACGAGTTCATGAATCCGAGCGCCCAATGTGTCAAAGATGTCCTGCGTGAAACGCTTCGAGTAGATCTGGTCCTGCACCACTGGAGACGTAAGCACTGCTAAAAGCAAATGAGGGTCTATGGTGTCGTGGTCCGTTGAGCGGATTTTGTAAATGTGGCTCTGGTAGACGATCTTGGTGTCCAGTTTGGTCACCATGGCGCACGTGCTTACTAAGCCCGAATCCACCGATGGGATAGGGCGGTGCGGCATTTGAGAGAGATGAGGGGTCAGGGAACGGGATGGCGAGGACCTGATGCCGATGAAATGGACGATGTGGGGCGTGGATGCCGTGCCAAGGGGATGTTGATGACCCGTGGTAGCGGCATTGGCAGTGATTTTCAGCGCAGACCGATGGCGGAGACCGTCAGGAGCCCAGCCTGGCGCGGTTGGGCCAGGCGTGGTGCGTCATCGTAGACAGGTGAAAGGCCGAGGGCGGCGTCAGGATGGGAGTGGCAGGGCGCGCAGTCTGGCCAGGGCGCTGCTGAATTGGTTTCGCCAAGGCCAATCCTGTGGCAGATGCAGGGTGATGCGACGGGCTTTGCGGGTGATGCGTCCGGCGAGAGAGAAGAAGCGTCGTCGGAGGGTCTTGGTGGTGGTCACCGGCTCGCCCAGGCCGATGCGCGTGGTCCAGCGGGCCAGGTTGTGGGCCATGACTTGCACCGCCAGCCAGGCGGCGTTGGCGGGAAAACGTCCCGATGGCAGGTGGTTGAGCCCCACGCCGTATTTGAGGTCGCGGATGGCGTTCTCGATCTCGGCGTGGCGGCGATGGTCAGCTTCCAGATACAGGGTGTCGCCTTCTCTATCGGTGATGAAAGCGTGATAGCTGTAGGTGGCGAACAGGGCCAGTTGCGAGCCGGGCGTGGGTTTCACCCGTCGGACGATGAGCCGCACCGGTACCGCGTCGGGCTCACTGGCAAAGGGAGTGTAGCTGGTTTCGGCCACATCGGCGCCGCCATCCATCCAATAGGATATGGGCGTCCAGCCATCTTCAGGTATGGCCTCGATGATGTTCCGCAGGCTCGGGTGCTGGCGTACGGTGATGGAGTAGCGTACCTTCTGGTCGCGACAGGCGGCCACCATGTCGTGGGTGTAGAAGCCGCTGTCCGCCCGCACGGTGAGTGGTCCGGTGGCTCCGGCGTAGCGCACTCGGCTCACCGTCTCGCGCAGGAAGTTGGCGGCGCCGCGGGCGGTGTTGGCCCGACCCTTTCGCAATCGACACATCAGCACCTCGCCGGTACCCTCGGCCACGGCCAGGAGCGGGTGATAGCCCCGCTGGCCGGTGTAGCCGTGATGGCGCGCGCCCTCCTTGCCCAGACCATAGGTCTCACAGACGGTAGAGTCCAGATCAATGGTCAGCGGATCATCGCCCGGTCCGGCCCCAGCCGCCCAGGCTCGGGCCAGCGCCTCCCGGCTCACCCGATCCAGCTGCCGCGCGTGGCCCCACCGGAAACTCCGCAGAAACGTGCCCAGCGTGGATGGCGCCTTCACCGTACAGCCCAGCACCTGCTCGGTCTCGCCAGCGCGCAGCGCGTCGGCGTCGTCAATGCAGTCCCCGCCGGCCAACGCCGATGCCACCAGCGTCAGCACCTTGTCTCCCGCGTTGGCACGACCTGGCGCATTTCCCAGGTCAACGTGGCGGTCCACCAGCTCTCCCAGCCCCAGATGATGGGCCAGGGTGATGGGCAAAAGCAGCCCCGCATTGGCCACCAGTCGGTGATCGTCGAAGGCAACGTGGATGCGGTCGGGGCGCTCAGGTGGTAGCATCCGTTGGGTGCTCCTCGTTTCAGGGTGGTTTTCGTTCTCAAAAACCATTATCCCCGAAGCCGGGAGCACTTTCTCATCCCTTCAGCACGCCGACACACTCATCTCCTCGGTGGATTGGGGCTAAGCCCCAATCCACCGAGGAGATGAGTGTCGGGGCGGGTTGAAGGTGTAAGAAAGTGCCCCTTTGCTTCTGGGATAATGGTTTGTGAAACACCAAACCAACCCAAAAGAAGGAGCACCAAATAGATGCTACCACGCAACCACCCCGACCGCATCCAGATCGCCTGCGACGACCACCGCCTGGTCAGCAATGCTGGGTTGATGCTGCCGTCCACGCTGGCTTGGCATCTGGGCCGGCCCCAACTGGTTGACCGGCACGTTGACCTGGGAGCTGCGCCGGGTCGAGCCAATCCCGGCGATAAGGTCATGACGCTGGTGGCTTCCGCTCTGGCCGGTGGCGACTGCATTGACGATGCCGACGTGTTGCGTGCTGGCCGGACCGCGCGGGTGCTGGGCTGCGTGGTCAAGGCGCCGTCCACGCTGGGGACATTCCTGCGGAGTTTCCGGTGGGGCCACGTCCGCCAGCTGGATCGGGTGAGCCGGGAGCTGCTGGCCCGGGCCTGGGCCGCTGGGTCGGGACCCCGATCTTCGAACAATCACGGGCCGTTGACCATCGACCTGGATTCCACCATCTGTGAAACCTACGGACTGGCCAAGGAGGGGGCGCGCCACCACGGCTACACCGGCCAGCGGGGCTATCACCCGCTGCTGGCCCGGGCCTGGACGACTGGGGCTGGCACCGGTGACGTGCTGCTGGCTCGGCTGCGTGAGGGCCGCGCCAACACCGCTCGCGGCGCCGCCCACTTCCGGCGGGAGACGGTGGAACGGGTACGCTACGCTGGGGCCAGCGGACCACTCACGGTGCGGGCCGACCGCGGCTGCTACACCCACGCCATGGTCGCGGTCTGCCGAGATATGGATGTCCGCTACTCCATCACCATCCGCCAACACGCCACCCTGCGCAATCTCATCGAGGCCATACCGGAGGCGGACTGGACGCCCATCCCCTACTGGATGGATGGCGCGGCCGACGTGGCCGAAACCACCTACACTCCCTTCCAGAGTGAGCCTGACGCCGCGCTGGTGCGGCTCATCGTCCGGCGGGTCAAGCCCACGCCCAACTCCCAGTTGGCCCTCTTGGTCGACTACAGCTATCACGGCTTCATCACCGACCGGGAGGGATACCCTGGAACTGGAAGCCGACCATCGTCGCCATGCCGAGGTCGAGAACGCCATCCGAGACCTGAAGTATGGTGTCGGACTGAACCATCTCCCGTCAGGCCGTTTCGCCGCCAACGCCGCCTGGTTGGCGGGCCAGGTGATGGCGCATAACCTGGCCCGCTGGGCCGCGCGCATCGGTCTGGGCGAGCAACTGGTAACCACCAAGACCCTCCGACGACGCTTCTGCTCCATCGCCGGACGGCTCACCCGCTGGCCCGCCGCCTCACCCGGCATCTGCCCCAGCGCTGGCCCTGGGAAACCCAGTTCACTCACGCCCTGGCCCGAGTGCGCGCCATTCCCCTGCCCGCCTGACGGCGCCGTCGGTTCCCGACTCTCTCACCGGACAACCCTTGGGCTGTCCCGCACACTCGCGCCAGCCCAGTCCGCAAGTGCCACTGCTGGCATGCCGCCTGGCCGTTTTCGCCGGCCCCCGCCACTCCGGGCCGCCACCTTGCCACTGGCGTGGCCACCGCCCACTACCTTCAACCTCATCTATCGGGACCGGGCCTGGCCCGTTCGCCTTCCCGTACCCATCATCCCACGTGTCAACGCCAGCGCCGTACCCCTGCGGTGGATTCGGGCTTAGCGCGGGGGAGGGGAGCAAGGGGCCACGTCTCTACGGTTGGACCCGGGTATCCATCCGGCCCTGGTCTGAGCCAAACCAAAGGCATTGGCTGCTGGTGCGTGCTTGGTCAAGGGCTCGGGCATCGCCGATCCTGATGAACTGGCCTACTACGCCGGCTTCAGTCCGGCGGACGCACCCCTGGCGGAACTGGCGCGCGTGGCGGGCACTCGGTGGATCGCGATTGGTCTAAAATCGGGATGCCTGCAAGGAGGCCAAACAGGAGGTGGGCTTGGACCAATACGAGGTGCGCCGCTGGACTGGGTGGTACGACACGGCACCCCCGTGTCGTACCACGGGGCAGGCTCTGGCGGTGCTGGTCCAGGCCTTTCTGGCGCTAACCAAGTGCTACGCCGCCGCTGGCGACGCAAAAGGGGGCGGTGATTTTGGCCCAGTTGATCCCCATGACGGTGCCCGAGGTGCGACGGCTGTGATGCCGGCTGCTGTGGCAACGCTCCCAGAGCGATGAATTTACGGTACGGTGGTCGCGGTGGAGACGGCGGCATCAGGCCCGGGCCTGGTAATCCCATCACCGGCGACGACTACAAAGCCTTTCCATTCATGTGCGGCTGTAATATTAGGGACGCCGGCCCGCCCCTGCGGTGCGACCGGCGGTCGTGTCGGCGGATACCATTAGCCCGCGCTCCAGGGTGTCGGATAATCGCTACTCATAGGCGGTGGACCTGGCTATGACCGGGTAAGGTCAGTCCGAAGGTGATCACTCAACCGGTCCCGGCGTCTCGCCTTGCGCCATGAGGTAGCCGAGGCACGGCTTGCCAAAAAAATGCGGGTGGGACCGAGAGATTGAAGCCCAGTTGAGCCGGTTTGAGGACCGCATGATGAACGACAATTAGTCTTGCCGGCGGCAAAACTAATCGACGCCAAACCGGCAGAAATGCTTGACGCGGGACACGGGTGGTACCGGCACATCACCCTGGCGCTGCTGGTCCATGCCTTTCTGGCAGTAACCCGGTTCTACGCCACCGCTGGCGAGGCAAAAGGGGGGCGGCGACGCTAGCGGAACTCAACCCCATGACGGTGCCCGAGGTAAGACGGCTGTTATGCCGACTGCTGTGGCAACGCCCGCAGAACGATGACCTTACGGTGAGCTGGTCGCGGTGGAGACGGAGGCATCAGGCCCAAGCCATGGAATCCCATCACAAGCGACGTCTACAAAACTTTCCCAATCATGTGCGGCTGTAATACTAAGTCTCCGCGCCATCCGGATTGGCCGGATTGGATGGACGATCAGCGGGTATCAAAAGCGGGCCGGCTGGCCGGCGTCTCCGGCCATCCGGCCATCCGACGAAAACCGTCCTCAGGCTGGAGCGGTGCGGGCCCTGGACGACAGATTCCAGCTAACTTGGCCTACGGGTATCGTAATCTCGGGGCCGGTAAACCGGGCGGCGAAAACCGCAATCGGGCGAGACACCGTCCGCCCCGCACGAACCGGTTTACGTAACCCTTGTTGTGCGAGCCACACCCAGTATCAAAACCAACCACTACGCCCCATCATCGTCATCATCAGCCCCGGCGGCCGCCGGCCCCAACCGGATCCGGCGGTTGAACCGGTCGAGCTCCGCGAAGATTCGCCTCCTGACCTGGGGGGACAGCTCGTCGATCCCCGTGGTGGCGCCCAGCGCAGCCCAGTCCGTCATCCGGGACAGCCGGTTGGCCAGCTCGATCAGCGGATCCGGCGATCCGGTCGCCTCCGTCGGTATCGACCGGCCGGTGGGCGCGTGGGACAGGCTGTACACACTCTCGTCGTCAGCGTTCCGGTGCACCACCAGGCTCTCATCGTCCGTCGCGTAGCAGCTGACCTCCCGCCACTCAACGCCGCCTCCGTCACCCGGCGGCACGTCCGCCTCCACCGGGACGACAAATGCCAGGCGGCAGGTCCGCATCGGTTGTTTGCCCATCGATCGGTTCACCTCCAGCAGATGGCACTTGGTCTGCAGCGGTCGAGTTGGGGATGTTCCGCTGACGTTTACAGTTCCGATTGTAAATCGGATTCCGTGTCTGCGGCGCTCTGACCGGAGAGCGTGTTGGAGCAGAAATCTCAGCAGAACAAGATGCTGCGGGTTATAATGGGTCTCACCTCTCTCAGGAGCAATCCCCGATGGCCACCACCCCTTCCGGAGCCGAGCGGTGGGAAAGCGGGCCATGTGAGCGCCTCGGGAGTCGGCGTCCAGTTGTGGACGTACAGGGATAATGCCCGCCCAGGTGTTCCGCAAAAATGCCACCTGTCTATCCTGGGATCGTATCAGGTGTCGATGCCGCCCCAGCGGCGCGTTTGCCGGACGCCTTCGATAACGGGAGGTTGTTCTTGGTCCGTGCTCCTCTTGCGTGTACACTGCGCGCCTAGCGACAGCCAATCTCCAATTCCCCATCCGAAAACGGTTTCAGTCACAACGCCACTCCCTCCCTGATTCGCGGTATCTATGACCCTAAAAAACCGAATCCATTACGCTTGGATCATCGTGGCGATAGCCGCTGCGATGGGGTGCATCACCTCCTCGGTGCGATTCGCAGCGGCTGCCCTGGTGCCGCATCTCAGTGATCCCGCGGGCTTCGGCTGGAGCTACGGCGCCATCAGTCTCGCGTTCAGCCTCCAGTGGATAGTCCTGGGACTGGTGAGCCCCTACGTGGGTGGACTCGGTGACCGTTACGGCGCCCGTTGGTTGCTTCTGTTTGGAGCCTTGCTGTTCATCGCCGGCATGTTGCTGACCGGCATCATGAGCAACCTGTGGCAATTCTATCTGTTCTTCGGAGTCTTCCTCGGCGTCGCCACCACCATTTTCACCGTGATCCCGGTGACCAGCGTCACCCTGTGGTTCAGGAGACATCTGGGAGCCGCCATGGGGGTCGTTTGGTCGTTCCAGGGCATCGGGGTAATCGCGTTCCTGTTCCTGATTGGTGCGGCCTTCAACCAGTTGGGCATCCAGTGGATCTTCTGGCTTCCGGGCATCGCCGGGGGAGCGCTGCTGCTGCTGTTGGTCAGGTTCTTTTACAACGGACCCGCCGACATAGGTTTGCGCCCTTTGGGCGATCTTGGAGACGAGCCGGTTCAACAACCGAGGAGGGATGAGACCGCAAAGGTAAGGGCCAGGGTGTTCCTCCAGCAGGCCCAGCGCACCGTTACCTTCTGGAACCTCATCGGGATCCACTACTGGGGATGCATGGGCCACAACATCATCAACGTCCTGGTGGTGGCCATCGCCGCCGACCGCGGCCTCTCCCTGGGCGCGGCCGCCGGGGTGCTGGCGGCCCAGCAGAGCGTTGGAGTCATCGCTCGGGGCGTCGTGCCCGTCGTGGCGGAGCGCGTGGGTTGCAGAACGGTCTGGATCGTCGGTATGTCCCTGCAGGTCTTTCCGCTGCTGATCATTCTCTTTGCCCACGACGCCTGGGCCTATTACCTGTTCGCAGTCCTCTTCGGTATCGGCCAGAGTACCGAAGTGCCCACGTTCCCAATCGCCAATCGTCAGTATTACGGAAACGTCCCCCAAGGCAGCCTTTACGGATGGCAAAGCCTGGGCAGCGGCCTCGGAATGGGATTGGCGCCGGTGTGCGCCGGGTTCCTGTGGGACATCACGGGAACCTACGCGGCGCCGTTGCTCATGTCCCTTGGGTTCAGCACAATGGCCCTCGTCCAAGCCTGGCTGCTGCCGTCGCCCCGCGTCAGACAGATCCCCGACTGGGAGCGCCACTTGCCCGCCAACCTCAGAGCCGCCGGTTAGCGCAAGCCGCTGCCGGCAGGCAACCGCATTCTCGAGGATCAAGCGGTGGACCGCTCGACATTTCTTGGGCAGTTCCAACCGCAAAACCGACACATCTCCGCTCAGCTAAGCAGCATAGCTGTCGCGATTGCCACCATGCGGCCTGCCCACCCCCGAATCGGCCAAGTCCTTCTCGAAGCGCCGGCCCTGGTTGTAAGGCAAACCGTACCCGGTCAGGCTAACGATGGTCGGCAGTATGCCGTCCTGCCTGCTCCCGAGGGTCCGGCTACGATGAAACCCATCATGTCGGCTCAGACGAAAGGCCGCAGGCCGGCGGCCGGTCCGTAGGGGCCGGGACCATGAAGACGCCGCATCACGGCCCGGGCGAGCGGGATGCTGATGTTCCGCTCCCGCCGGCTCCCGTCATCATCGTCGTCGCCGGTGGCTATGGTCACCAAATTCCGGTCGCGGCCTACCCGGGCGTCGTATCCGATTTCAGCCAGGTATTCCTCCATGAGGTCGGCCATCATGGAGGCCAGCAGCTCGGCGTCGCCGGATCCAATGGCGATGCGGTAGACCGGGGACTGCCCCAACCGGCGCTCCATCCAGTCGGCCATATGCTCGATGCCGGCAGCGTTGAAGGGGTCTGGCCACCGGAAATCAGACTTCATGATCCGGCTCCGTTGCTGAACCGGGGACATCGCGCCCCCGAACCGCGCCATCCGCCCGGGTTCCGGATCATTCCCAATGACCGGCGCAGCGCCCGCATCGCATCGCGTCCTGGCCACGCCTATCCGCACAACCGAGCGTAGGACTCTGCTACCTCCGCCATCGTCAGTTCTCCACGCTGCAGTGGCGCCCGCAACTGCGCTTTCGCAACCGCCACGCTCAACGGAACGGTTCCGGCCTCCCCGGAGGCCATCCGCCGGTGCAACTCGCTGTTGTCATCCACCATGCACTCCGCGTATTCACGCACCAACCGATCGCCGGAGCCTCCCCAGAAGACTCGCAGCCAGCCAGTCCTACCCCGAAACAAACCATGACCAGGACCGTCGCAACCGCTCGCCTGATCTCTCCTGCATCTCGTTGTTTATGTGAACTGACCAAGGTCGGGCGCGTCCGGCAGCCGTGCGCCGTTGATACCGGCAGCCGAGGCCTTGTACAGCGTGTACACAGCCTATCCCATCGACCCTGGACGCTGCGATGACCCCCAACTGGCTCGGCCTCCTCGCGTCGCCGCCGAAGGAAAGTTCCGGCCAAAAGCTTCGGGCGGAATTGCTCACCCGTCTGCGCTACACTGTCCCCGGGCCGGAATGAGCTGCCGCATCCGCTTCGTGCTGGAACTGCCCGATCCCGACGACTTCCAGGTGAACAACCACAACCCGCCCCGGGTGTGCAATGCAAAGGCCCAGCACGAAGCCTACGATCAGGCCTGCCGCCAGCAGTGGCAGGCACTGCTCCTGGTGGTCAAGGCCAAACTGGAGGCGGTCGCCGCGGGCATCTCCACCCTGGAGGCCGAGTTCCTGGCCAACATCGTCCTGCCCGACAACAACACCGCCGGAGAGTGGATGATCCCCCAGATCGAACAGGCCTACCGCACCTGTTGCCCGCCGCGGGACGGATCGGGAACCGTCCCTCCGGTCCCATTCCCCTCCCGCCGGCCTGAGTGGTTCACGCGTAGTTGGAACGGGAATGTCCCGGTCGGGCTATGGCAGCGGCGGGCTGGTTGGCGCCCGTGGGCCGGCCGGGCAATCTTACCGCAGGTTGTTCGCCACGGTAGCCAGTTGCTTCAGGACGACGACCCTATTGCAGTTTTGTGCTCGGTCCCGGTCATAGGCTCGGAGATCTGCCAATCGCCGTATCCTGCCAATTGCTTTCGTAGCACGCGGGTGCATCGTAACGACACAGGACAACATGCCCTCAGGGGCGGAACTTCGTGAACACAGCCGGATCATGAATGGGTTCATAGGGGTCGTGTGGCAGGTCCTCGCGCATTACCGCCTGGACTTGCCTTCAAGAACGGGAGTTGTACCACGTGAAGGGAGCGGTGTCCTGCGGCACCGTGCCACGGTAAAACCGTCGCAGGTAGGGCTCCACCAAACCGGCCAGCTCCCGACGCTCCACTTCCCGGTCTGACAGGGGACGGTCCAAGGCGCCCTTGATCTCCCTGAACAGGGCTTCCTTGTCCACTTTGGTCAGGCGACAGTCCCGGAGTACGACTTCACCGTCCACCAGCACGGTGTCAACGTCAATGCCTCGTCCCCGGTGCACCAGGGCGTCCACCACCGACACCCGCGGGTCCAGATACGGCTCTTCGATGTTCCGCAGGTCCACGAGCGCCATGTCCGCCCGTTTCCCCGGTTCCAGGGTGCCGATCCGGTCTCCGAACCAGCTGGCGTAGGCCCCGTTGACCGTCGCCATCTCCAGGACTTGGCAGGACGTGGGAGGCTCCAGATCCATCCCGGGCACCCGGTGGAGCTTGAGCACCAGCCGCATCTCCTGGAACAGGTCCTTGTCGTCGTTCAGGCCGGCCTCGTCGCTGCCGATGGCCACCTTGATCCCCGCTGCCAGGATCCTACCCAAGGGGGCTATCCCGCTCTGCAGCCGCAGGTTGGAGCTGGCGTTGTGGCAGATGTTGGTACCGGTGGCGGCCATCAACCTCAGGTCCTCCTCAGTGGCCCAGACGCTGTGGCCGCAGGTCACTTCCGGACCCAGGAATCCTATGTCGTGGAGGTGCTGCAGGGGGGTCTTGCCGTAGGCTGTGTGGCCGTACAGCTTCTGGTACACCGTTTCCTGCAGGTGGATGTGTATGCCGGTTCCGTAGCGTCCCGCCATCCCCTTCAACTCGGTGAGCAACTCGTCGGAGCAGCGGTGGACGTTGCTGGGGGCCATGGTGACCTGTACCCGTTCGTACTGGTTGTTGCCGTATTTGCGGCATATCTCTTCCAGGGCGGGCATCACCTCGGCCACCGGCCAGTAGCTGGGTGCCATGAAGGAGCGGTACCGTTCGGCCAGGTCCGGGGGCATTTGCGCGGCAAAGTCAGCCTCTCCGCCGCCGGAACCCGCGACCATCGAGTTCTGATCCACCACGGAGGGGGCGTATGAGACGCGCATTCCGGAAGCCTGGTAGGCGCTCACGACCCGGTCGGCGATCTCCAGGCTTACCGGCCCGAATCCGCGCCCGGGCGAGTGTATCGCCTGCACCGTCGTGGTCCCGGTCTCGATCATCTGGACCGCTCCGTAAAGTTGGTCCAGGTAGGGGTCGATCGCCCGGACGCCGATGCGGGCAAGGCTCCACAATTCCAGGGGCAGGTCGGGCGCACCCATCTGGAATGGAGTGAGGCCGACGTGGAAGTGGTCGTTGACCAGCCCCGGCATGACGATGTGATTGCCGGAACCGATGACCTCGGCGTCGGGATGCTGACGACTGAGCTCCCGGTAGTCGCCCACCGCTTCGATTTGTCCGTCCCGCTGGAGTACCGCCCCGTCGGAGACCACCTCTGCCGAATCAGGGCCGGTGACCTTGCAGACGACGTGCTTTCCCCTTATCAGAGATAGAGTCATTCCCGCCTCCCTGAGCGGATGCCCCGCTCCGTTCTGACCGAAGTTGGAGTATCCCAGACCGCATTTTACACGCTCTTGATTGGTTCAGAGAGAGGGACATTTGGTGATTGTCCAGTTTCTCGTCCCTTCCTCCGTGGAATATGTAATCGGTGGGGATAAAGTGGGCCACGTGGGAGGCTCGATCACTGACCGTCAACACCGCATTGGTACGTTTTCCCGCCGCCATTGACAACCTGAGGCACCATCGGCGGTATCAGGTACTTGTCGGACTATCATGGACGGTGGTACAACCACTGGTACAGGTCACCCCTTGATACTTCCCCTGTCCCCAAGGTGAAGGGACTTTCGAAACACCCTCCAAGCCGGGTTCACCACACCAGACCTGTCTTTTCAAGAATCATCAACGGAGAGGTGCTGCTATGGCGGAAAGTTCGAAAAGCATCGTACAAGAAGCTATTGACGTTGCCATCGGCGAACGCGGAGAAATCGGAGTTCAGGTCGCAGCTTACCTGGACAGCGAATTGGTGATCGACCAGTGGGGCGGCCTGGCTGACGAGACCACCGGCAAGGAGGTCGATGGAGACACCCTGTTCCCGGTGTTTTCCAATATCAAAGCAATGACAGCGACAGCGCTCCACATTCAGGCGGAGCGCGGGCTGGTGGACTACTACCAACCAGTGGCTAAATACTGGCCCGAATTCGGAAAGTACGGCAAGGACAAAGGCACGGTGTTCGATGCGTTGACCCACCGTATTGGAGTTCCCCTGATGCCCGTGGGAGTTACTCCGGAATTGATGTGCGATTGGGACTGGATGGTTGGGCAGATCGCGGAGATGCACCCTCTCTTTGAGCCTGGAACCCGAAGCGGCTACATGGCCTACACCTTTGGCTGGGTAGTGGGTGAGATCGTGCGTCGTACGGATCCAATGCACCGGCCCTTCGGTCAGTTCATCCAGGAAGAAATCTGCCAACCCCTGGGCATCACCGACCTTTGGGCCGGAATTCCACCCGAGGTTGAACCCCGGGTGGCTAAACTTACCAATCTGCCAGAGGTCCCTCCCGGCGCTCCGGGAATACCTCCGGACTCGCTACGGTTCCGGGCCTCTCCGCCAGTGGTGGGGACTACCCAAGAGGTGTTTGGCCGCTCAGATGTACGCCAAGCCTGTATCCCAGGAGCCCAGGGGATCATGAATGCGCGGAGCCAAGCCCGGTTCTACGCCATGCTGGCCAACGGCGGTGAGCTGGACGGCGTGCGCCTTCTTTCTGAGGAGCGCGTGTGGACCTTCCATATACCCCGACCCCCCAGCGATTACGATCCGGTGCACGGTAGACCCCATCATGGAACCATCGGAGGCTTCCACTTCGCAGGTAGTCCCGGCATGGGCGCCATGGGCAGCAACCCTCTGGCTTTCGGCCATAACGGGGCCGGCGGTTGTCTGGGCTGGGTTGACCCCCAGCAGCGACTGGCGGTTGCTATCCAGCATAACCGCATGGTCCCCCACGGCCCTCCCGAGGAAAGCCCGCTGACACCCATTGGTGGAGCAGTGCGAAAGGCTCTGGGGATACCCGAGTAGCTTCCCCATTTACCCCTTGGGGCATTTCGCTTGCTTGTAGGGGAAACAACTCATTCACGCCCGACCAACGCAAGGCAAGAACACGAGCCCGCGCTGTCGCAACACGCCAGCAACGCAAACTTCAAGGGATCTGCAAGGACCACGACCGCGAAGCCCTGCCAAGAGGTAACATCCTAAACCGAAGCCAAAGTGAAATCTACATTTGCTGGGCCGGAACCATTGGCGCGGGCGTTGCCGGTCAGTTCTGCAGCACGAGCCTGAAGGACGGTTCGGCAGCGGCGCTTGATTTCTTCCCGACGGTGGGCTAAATCGGTGAAAAAGTCGCCCACTTTCTCCCGCACGGCGGCACGGGTTCCCAGGCACCGGTTGGCGGTTGCCTCCTGACGTATCCAGCCCCAAATGGCGCGATTGGTCAAGGATCGGGGCGTTGAAGTCCGGACGGTAGCTGGGCAAGTTGACCAGGCGCGGGTTCAGGCCCGGTGTGGCCAGGTAGGCTCTGATGGCATCGCCCCGATGGGCTGGCGAGTTGTCCCAGATCACGGTCAGCGGTTCGGTGTGTCGCGCCCGCAGTTGCCGCAGGAAGGCGGCTGACGTCTCGGAGTTGCTGTTGCCTTCCAGTTCCATCACCGCCACCTCCCCAGTCTCCAGGCACACCGCCGAGTAGTAGCTGACCTTCTCACCCCGTCGCGGGCTGGTGGAGCCCACCAGGGCCGGTTCGCCCTTCGGCACCCACTGGCCCCGCAGATCTGCATCCGCACGGAAGTGCGCCTCGTCAGCGAAGCAGATCTTGGCTCCCGTCCGTCGCGCCGCCTCCAGCAACGCCGCATACTCCGCCACAAAGGCTTCCCGGCGCGCTGGGTCCGCCTTGACCAACCGCTTCTGGGGTCGCTTCAGCACAAACCCCAACCGGTGCCGGTAGTTCAAGCAACTGCTCCGGCCCAGCGCCAACCCGAACCTTTCCTCCACCAACCGGCGCACCGCCCTCCAGTTCCAGTTGGATAGCTCGATGCCCGCCTGGTTGGGCGCTTCCCGCACCGCCGCCTTCAACTCCGCCTGCTGCGCTTGGTCAAGGGCGGAGGGGAACCTCCGGTCTGCTCGAATATCAGGGCTACAGGTCCTCCCTCACCGAAGGCCGACGCCCACCACCCAATGGTGTGTGGGTCTCGCTCCAGAGCCTCCGCCGTGGCCGCTGCCGTCAAGCCCTGGGCCAGCAGCAGCATGGCGTACCATCGCGTTCCGCTCCCGGGGCGTGGGCGCCAGAATCATCCTCCGGCGCAGGTCCTTGACCCCCATCTGCCATTGTTCCAGAGACCGGTCTAGCTCTCTCACGACCATCACTAACCCCGTGCAACTCCCGAAACTATGCAACCCAATTGGCCCCAATTTACCCTATCACCCTGCACATCCCACCTTGGTATTGGTTTAGGTGCTCAGAAAAGCCACTCTCAAAAGCTTCAATGTCATCAGTCATCGTCTTTCCTCTGAAGCGTGCTCAGTCGGAACTGGTGTGAGCCATTGTAGCATCAGGGTTGGCGAGCGCCCCGTCGTCTAACCGCCTGAAAACTCTGGGCAACCAGCGTCGGATATCTCGCCTTGACACTCTTCCGCCCCGTGCTAGTATTGGGCCACTCCAGAGCCGGCGCATTTCTCGCCGGTTTTTCGTATAATTGCCCCATCTCGTCTGTCGAACGCACCATCACCGGAACATCATCATAAGGAGCGTGTTGCCATGGAACCCGACCGCGACATCCTGTTGAAGCTCTATCGCACCATGACCACCATTCGCCATTTCGAGGAGCGGGGCGTGCCCGAAACCGGCCAGCGCGGAATGTCTGCCTCCGTCCACTCTTCGGTCGGGCAGGAAGCGGTGCCCACCGGCGTCTGCGCGCACCTCTCCGACGACGACTACATCGGCAGCACCCACCGCGGCCACGGCCATTGCATCGCCAAGGGCGTTGACCCCAAGCTGATGATGGCCGAGCTCTTCGGACGCAGCCACGGCCCCAACAAAGGCAAGGGCGGCTCCATGCACATCGCCGACATGAGCAAGGGGATGCTGGGCACCAACGGCATCGTGGCTGGCAGCGTGCCCCTGGCCGTGGGCGCGGCGCTCACCTCGAAGATCCGCAAGCTGGGTCGCGTGGCCGTGGCCTTCTTCGGCGACGGCGGCGCCAACCAGGGCGTGCTGCACGAGTGCATGAACCTGGCCTCGGTGTGGAAGCTGCCAGTGATTTTCTGCTGCGAAAACAACGGCTACGCGGAGTCCACGCCGGTGGAGTACGGCCTGTCCGTTGCCAACGTGGCCGACCGGGCGGCATCCTACGACATGCCCGGTGTCCACGTGGACGGCATGGACGTGCTGGCCGTGTACGAAGCCGCCGGCGAGGCGGTCTCCCGCGCCCGCGCCGGCGACGGTCCGGCCCTGCTGGAGGCCCGCACCTACCGCTACTACGGCCACACCGTCTTCGACAATCCGCTGACCTACCGCACCAAGGAGGAAGAGGACCACTGGCGCGCCCGCGACCCGCTCCTCACATTCCGCAACCACATGGTCGCCCAGGGCAACGTCATCACCGCCGAAGAGCTGGACCAGATGGACGAAGAGGCCCGCGTGCTGATGGAAGAAGCCGTGGCCTTCGCCGACGCCAGCCCTCTCCCCGAGCCGCACGAAATCTACGAGGACGTGTACGGCGACTACCCGGTGGACATGATGCGGCGGGGCGCGAATATGCCGGTGTAGCGTCTATCAACAGGAAACGAGCATGGACATTGGCAAGGGCCAGCCCAATCTGACCGACGTCGAGATCTCGGCGCTGGGTAAATTGATTTACCGTCAAAAAATCAGGCCGCTGATAACCGAAAAAGACATCGGCAGGTTCGTGTACGTGGACGTGTACAGCGGCGAATACGAAATCGCCGAGAAGATGCTTGACGCCACTCACCAGTTACGGAAACGAATCCCCGACGCCTGTGGATTCATGATCCGGGTCGGTTATTCCGCCCCCGTGTTTCTGGGGTGGCATGAGGAGCCTGAGCTGTGACCTCTGGCAGAGTAGCAGCCACACGCAAGCCGCTTGTTCCGGTCACCATTCTGGACAGTCAGAGGAACCCGCACACTATTCAGTTCATACTGGACACCGGCTTCAACGGCCAATTGTTGCTGCCTAACCGATACATGAACCGCCTGGGCCTGTCGATCGCAGAATGGATCGATGCAAGGCCGGCAACCGGGGACTTTACGAGGATACCTTATGCCGAAGCCACGGTTGTTTGGCAAGGAGCCCAGCGACAAGCACAAATCCTGCCGCTCGACTCCGAACCCCTCCTCGGCATGGAATTCCTGTGGAACCACCGCATCACCATTGACGCCGTTACCGACGGCGCAGTGAGCATCACCCCCTTGGGAGGCTGAAACAATGACTACCCTTACCGAAACCCCCATGCTGCCCCCACCGGGGGAAACCCGCGTGATTCAAACTCGCGAGGCCATCAACGAGGCCCTGCTCCAGGAGATGCGCCGCGATGAGACCGTCATCATCATGGGCGAGGAAATCGCCGGCGGCGCCGGTCGGGAGCACCTGGGCATCGTGGACGCCTGGGGCGGCGCTTTCCGCACCACGCGCGGCCTGATTCAGGAGTTCGGCAACGAGCGCGTGCTGGACACGCCCCTCTCCGAGGCGGCGTTCGTGGGCACCGCCATCGGCGCCGCCTCCACCGGAATGCGCGCCGTGGCCGAGCTGATGTTTGTAGATTTCATCGGCGTCTGCATGGACCAGCTGCTGAACAACGCCGCCAAGATGCGCTATATGTTCGGCGGGCAGGTCAAGGTGCCCTTCGTCATGCTGACCCGCATCGGCGCCGGATTCGGCAGCGCGGCGCAGCACTCCGAGTCCTTCTACTCCCTGTTCAGCCACATCCCCGGCCTGAAGGGAGTCTGCCCGTCCGACGCCTACACCGCCAAAGGGTTGCTGCTGTCGGCCATCCGCGATGACGACCCGGTGGTGTTCTTCGAGCACAAGGGGCTGTACGGCGACACCTGCCCGGTGCCCGAGGAATCGTACACGCTACCGCTGGGCAAGGCCCGCACTGTGCGTCCCGGCTCCGACATTACCCTGGTGGGCATCAGCAAGATGACCTGGGTGGCTGTGGAGGCCGCCGAGGAACTGGCGAAAGAGGGCGTCAACGCCGAGGTCATTGACCTGCTCAGCGTGTCTCCCATTGACTACGACCACGTGCTGGATTCCGTCCGGCGCACCCACCGGCTGGTGGTAGTTGACGAGGATACGCCGGTGTGCAGCGTCTCGACGGACATCTGCGCCCGCGTCGCCGAGGAAGCCTTTGACTACCTGGACGCGCCGCCTTCCCGCGTTACGCCGCCGCACACTCCCGTGCCCTACAGTCGCGCGCTGGAAAGCATCTACCTGCCCAACGCCGAGCGAGTGGTTACCACCGCCCGCAGACTGATGTCCTGAACGATATGGTCACTGTAGGGGTGGGTTTCAAACCCGACCTAAAAGCGCAATTCCGTATCACGTAGGGGCGAGGCATGCCTCGCCCCTACCATACCTAAATCCCCTGATATAGATTTACACGGGATCCCAGGAGGCTAAACGATGACCACCGTTGGAAGCGGAAAGCATACCTACACGCTCACGTCCGACTGGGCCAGGATGCCCGACGCCCACCCCATGGGCGCGGTGAGCGCCTTGGCCAGCGACTCCGCCGGCGACATCTACGCGTTCCACCGGGCCGACCCGCCCATTGCCATTTTTGACCACAATGACGGCTCGTTCAAGAGCGGTTGGGGAAACGGCGGCTTCGTGTACGCCCATGGCTTCTACATTGAAGACGACATCGTTTACCTGACCGACCGGGACACGTCGACCTGCATGATGTACACCGTGGACGGCAAGCTCATCCAGATGCTGGGCCGGTACATGGTCCACTCCGACACTGGCGCTGAGGTGGCCGGCCAGCTGGTGCCGCGAGCCGCCGGGCCGTTCAACTATCCCGCCGAGCTGGTGCCCTCGCCCAGCGGCGACCTGTACGTGGCCGACGGCTACCGCAACGCCCGCGTGCACCGCTTCGACAACGACGGCAACCACAAGTATTCCTGGGGCAAGCCGGGCAAGGAGCATCCCTACGAGTTCCATCTGCCCCACAGCCTGCTGGTGACCCGCGACGACCGGGTGTACGTGTGCGACCGGGAGAACAGCCGCGTGCAGGTGTTCAACACCTCCGGCGACTTCATCGCCATGTGGACCGACACCTGCCGGCCCACCGACATCGCCGAGACGCCCGAGGGCGACTTCGTGGTCAGCCAACTGGCGCCGCTGGATGAATCCCATTCGCCGCGTGTCGCCATCTTCGACCGGGACGGCAACGTATTGGCTCGCTGGGACAGTCGATCCGCCCACGGCATCTGGTGCGACGCCCACGGCGACATCTTCCTCGCGCTGACGGGAGATCGCGCGGTGGACAAGTACGGGCGGAACTAGACGGAGTTGCGGCCACACCATTTCTGGCGGTGATGTCAGAAGCAGGATTTTCGAGATTTTACCGATTGGCAGGATTGGGATTTCGTCGTCGGTGGACGGTTCCGATCCTGTCAATCATTTCAATCCGGTAAATTCTGCTTCGGACGATTCCGAAAGGGGGAGCAGGATCATGGCAGAGATTGACACTCCGGTCGAGGACAAGATAGTTGGCGTTCTGCGGCAGCTGGGC
The DNA here is from genome assembly GCA_965197635.1 of Dehalococcoidia bacterium. Lineage (GTDB taxonomy): Bacteria > Chloroflexota > Dehalococcoidia > Lucifugimonadales > UBA3495 > Bin87. The sequence continues at coordinate 662,298 of OZ240218.1, read as the reverse complement.
ATCGAGCGGGCGCACTTCGCCTCGCGCAACTTGGGCGACTGGCGCGGGCTGGCGGTCGGTCATCCTGAGGCCATCGCCTCTCTGACGCTGATCTGCCCGCTGGGCTTCGACGCTGCGGCGCTGGAGCCGTTGGCCGACCGGCTGCTGGTGTTCAATGCCGACAGCGGCGGCGCGACGGACACCATCGCCCGCAACATGGCCGGCCTGCCCTCGGCGACGACGGTCGCCCTGTCTGGCTACGAGTATCCCAACAACTACGCCGATATTGCGATCCAGCGGGGCGACGACCTCGCATCGGCCATGCTGGACTTCGTGGGCTCCCAGGGCAGCCTGCCCAGCGTGTCCCCTACCATCGAGGAGGGCGAGGTTGACGGCGTGTATTTCAGGGTGCAGGGTTCGGGCCCGCCCTTGGCGCTGGCGCCCCTGGGCGCGGCGCCGGCGCAGTGGGACCCGATTCTGGAGGCTTTAAGCGAACGCTACTGCGTGATCTCCATGTTCGGGCCGGCGTTGGGAATGGTCGCCAGCCTGGAGGGACGGGGCCGCACCTTCGGCTACCTGTCCGCCGTGGGCAGTCTCATTGCATCGACGGCGATCCAGCCGGGCGAGAGCGTCCTGGAGGTCGGCTGCGGCACCGGCGTGCTGTGCCGGTGGTTGGCCCGGGAGACGGGCGGCAACAACCCGGTGTCCGGCGTGGACGTCAACGTCTATTTCCTGCGGGAGGCCGCCGAGATCGCCCGACGCGAGGGCATGGCGGACGCGGTGAGTTTCCGCGAGGGCAGCGCCGAGGAATTGCCCTTCGACGACAACAGCCTGGACGTGGCCTTCTCCAGCACCGTGGTCCAGCGGGTGAACGCCGACCGGATGCTGCCGGAGATGGTGCGGGTCACCAAACCCGGCGGACGGGTGGCGGTGCTGGGCCACGCCCACGATATGAACCGCTGGGTGAACCTGCCCCTGGGCATTGACCTGAAGACCAGGATCGAGTCGCCGCCGTGGGTTGACGACCGAGGCCACCCCCAGGGCTGCGACGACGCCACCCTCTACCAGAAATTCGCCCAACTGGGCCTGACCAACCTGAAAATGTACCCCTTCATCAGCACCTTCTCCGACCGGACCCGACTGCAATTCCTCCAAGGCGGCATTCTGCCCACCCTTAACCCCGAGGAGGCCGCCGATTGGCGCACCGCAGTAGCCCAGGCCGAAGCCGACGGCACCTTCTTCATATCCACGCCGTTCCACTGCGCGGTGGGGACGAAGCGCTAAGTGGGAACTTAGTAGCTCGAATTGACTTCATCTAGACAACCGTCGTCAAAACGGCCGGTGCCATAGTCGAGCTACACAGTTCTTCTCCGTGGACAGGCTCGACATATATTTGGTAGACGCCTCATATGAACCATAAGCCCCTACGGGCCGTTATATCTGCGGTTTAACTGTGCGGACGGCTACTTTCGCATTCGCAGGAAAGGGACCGACCGCGCTAGCAATCCTGGCTATCGTAGGTGGTCGATCCCATTGACGCTATCCAACCCAACCCTCGAACATCGGCAACTGACGGGTTTGGACATTAGGCGAGAAGTGTTTGCTGAGGACTCGTCCTGCTTCCTGGTATGATGATCCTACTCTAGGGCCATACCATTGCTCGGGTGATTCAAGCATACGTTCGAAGGCGAGGGTGCATACCTTTTGTCCCGGGCCAACCATGAATGGGACATCATGCGCCCGGATCTCTAGAACAGGCTGGATGCCTCCCAACCTCCCGTTTTCGCCGAATCCGAACCCGGGGTCAAAGAAACCCGCGTAATGCGTACGGAGTTCCCCTGTCGCGGTTTCATACGCAGTCATCTCCGCAGCTAATCCAGGTGGTATGCTTACGCTTTCGATGGAAGACAGAAGGTAGAATTGTTCCGGCTCCAATATTAGGCTAGGGCCTTTCTCGGCGAACACGGGTTCCCAGAAATCCCTGGTTTGATAGTGATTGGTCCGGGACAGGTCAAGGAGCCTGCTGTTCTTTTTGGCCCGGTAACCTAAGAAACCAAGGGTACCAATCAAATTGACACTGAACCCTATTGAGTTGTCCTCGTCAATCTCAAACCATTGGGCAGATTGTCCGGGTTTGGTGAACAATATGGGATTCTGCTCGTGTGTATGCTTCAGTTCTCCCCGTTCGCATTTGGGGTCACCCTTGAACAGGCGAATTTGATTCAACGCGTTGGGGTCACCCTTGAACAGGCGAATTTGATTCAACGACAACCCCGTCTGAACCCTGACAGTGAACGACCTTGAGAATACCTCTAAAAACATGCGCCCTTGATAACCCTCGGTTATGTCGTCGAACCGTGGGCTATCGTCCGTAATCACTCTCGTAAATATATCTAATCGGCCGGTGGAACTTTTGGGATTCGTCCTCGCACGGATGCCATGAGGCAACCTCAGGTTCTCCAAGAGAGGGATCAGGTAAGGACGGTTTGTTTCTAGAATGGCCCCGTCCCGTATGTCTATCTCCGCGATGGTTAGGTCGGGCAACTTCGCTTCAACCGGTCCAGCATACGGCAAAAAACTGCACTGTAGGGCATAAGCCTTTTCACCCAACCTGAGGTCTAGGCTCGCTGGCTGGTAATTCTGCTCTGGGATAGTATATTCACTGGTGATAATCTCTTCCTGAACAGCTCGCCTAAGCCATTTGGCGGGCAGGATGCCCCCTTTATCCATTTCGTTGATGTCTTCGAACATGATGCGCTTAGTTACGGCCTGGGGGTGTAAAGTATCGGGCCTCGACCACCCTAAAATTGACGTGGCAATCTAAGCTGCAGAATATACCGTCTGCCAGCCTACCTGTCCCGATGCCATTGCCTACGTCTTTTCCGCATTCCGGGCAAATCCGGGCTTCCAAACACCTTTCTTTGTGTAATCTAAGGTCCTCGAATAGCGATGTCAGGTCCTCGAATGCGTTCCAATCGAATCCCATAAGGTTTTTAACCTCCGGCATAGTTTGGGGATCACGTTCCCAGCACAGCGAAACTTCCGTCAGTAAGATCAGTGGACATTGAGTAGCGGGTCAAGGTGTTCTACCGCCGTCCCCGGGTGAGCTTATCCCTATGCGGGAGATGGTGCGTCAAATACTGGCAACTGCTCATTGTGAACGAGTGTCAGCAATGTCATCTGCTCGTATGATAACCCTGCTCTGTGGCTTCGGCAACCGCGGTTCCCCCGAAGCCAGGGCTTGTGCAAAGTCCTTTTTGATCCGCTCATGGTGAGCCTGTCGAACCATCCTCCGATTGCAAAGGGCATCCTTCGACAAGCTCAGGACGAGCGGAAAGGGCTAATCGGTGACTTTGCACAGGCCCTGCCCCGAAGCCGGTTACTACTGATACGTGAACGACTATCTAAACTCGGATTGCTTTCGCCGAACCCTCCTGGATGCCCGATTTCGCGGTAATGACGGATAGGTATGGTTTAGGTATTTATTCACTCATCAGTAAATCGGTCGCTAAAGTATCCACAGATTCCGTCGCCATCGGCGATTACTTTGTAGATATTCGATCTGGCAACCCGGCAGTCTTCGGCAAGTCGGCGACGTATCAGACCTGTCTATGCAGCAGCCGGAAATCGGCCTCGGCTGCCCGTCGGCTAGTATTGGTTCAAGTCAGTAATAGAGGTTCTGTGGGTTCCGTGGTGGAAGTCAGTATGCTGGCTGCAACATCGAATTGCGGGGATGTGCAGCCGCCATGGCTCGGCAACGATACCCAGTACAGTTGACGGAAGAGGAACGACTGAACCGACTGATCCGTGGCGGGAAACACTCGGTGCGGATCGCCACTCTGGCTCGCATCCTGCTCAAGGTGGCTGAGGGTTGGAGCGCTCCGCAGATGGCATCGGCTCTGGATGTGTCCGAAGGCACGGTGTTCCGCATCAAACGGCGGTACGCCGAGGCAGGGTTGGACGGCGTGCTCCACGACCATCCCCAAGCCAACCGTTTTCGCAAGTTGGACGACAAAGCAGAAGCCCACCTGATTGCCTTGGCGTGCACGCCGGCCCCGGAGGGCCACGACCACTGGACTTTGCAGTTGCTGGCCGACCGGATGGTCGAGTTGGGGTTGGTTGCGTCGCTGACCTACGAGACGGTGCGGCTCAAGCTCAAAGAACGTCCGCAAGCCGTGGCGCAAGCAGCAGTGGCGCATCCCGAAGGTAGGTGGGGAGTTCGTGGCGGCGATGGAGGACGTGCTGGATCTCTATGCCGAACCCTACGATCCCCAGCGTCCGGTGGTGTGCTTTGACGAGACCTCCATCCATTTGCTGGCCCCGATCTTTGACCAATCTGCGAACGCCGTTGCCCGTCCAACCGGGACGGCCCCGACGGGCAGACTATGAATATCGCCGTGCTGGTGTCCGCAACATCTTCCTGACCTGTGAACCCCTAGCGGGCTGGCGCCACCTGGCCATCACCCAGCGGCGCACCATGGTGGACTTCGCCCACCAGATGCGGTGGTTGGTGGATGTGGCCTACCCAGACGCGACCGTGGTGCGTGAGGTCCTCGACAACCCCGTATCGAGTACGGGGCAGGCTCTGAACACCCACCGCATGGCTTCCCTATACGAGACCTTCCCAGCTGGCGAGGCCAGACGCATCGTGAAGCGGTTGGAGTTCCACCACACGCCCAAACACGCCAGTTGGCTCAATCCTGTCCTGAGCTTGCCGAAGGGATGGCGGAGATTGAGTTCAGCATCATGACCCGAGCCGGCTTGCGGACGCGCCACGGCGACGACGTGGCGCTGGCTCGCGCCGTTGCCGCCTATGCAACCCAGCGCAATGCCACCCAAGCCACCATCAACTGGCGCTTCACCACCCAGGATGCCCGCACCAAACTCCATCGCCTCTATCCCTCCTATTCCAAGGTTGATTGAGTACTAAACCAATACCAAGGTGAAACCCGCATCAGCCTTGGATAGAATAAAGGCAGTTGAGTTAGTTAGTCATGAGATCCGAGGGGGTTGTAGTTGGGTATGCAGGAGATGGGAACGCTGTTGGAGCGGTGGCGCACGGACAAAGCGGAGGTGCTGCGGCGGATGTACCGAGCGCCGACACCCCGAGAGCGAGAACGGTGGCACGCACTATGGCTGCTGGCGCCGGGCTGGACGGCAACGGCGGTGGCCAGGGCGTTGGGGAGGGAAACCCATACCATTGGTCGATGGGCGGCGGCGTTCGCCGAGGGTGGTCCTAAGGCGCCGGTTTTTGAGCAAACTGGGGCTCCCGCCCTGGACGTAAAGCATCAGGCCCAGTTGAAGGTGGCGGTGCCGGAGTTGCCGGTCCAGGCGGGTATCGACCAGTCCAACTGGAACTGGAAGGTGGCGCGCCGGTATGTACAGGACCGCTTCGGGTTGTCGCTGAGCCGGAGCAGTTGTCTGACCCCGTATCAAGTACGGGGTGACGTTACTACTTGCACCGATTGGGATTTATGCTGAAACGGCCCAAGAAGGGTTTGATCAAGGCGGATCCAGTGCGGCGGGAAACCTTGGTGGCGCAGTATGCCGCCCTGACCGCGGCGATGCTACGGACGGGAGACCAGATCTGCTTCGCTGACGAGGCCCACTTTCGGGCGGGTGCGGATCCCGTATCAAGTACGGGGCAGGCACTGCCCCGTTACAGCCCCGACTTCAACGCCGATGAGACAGTCTGAGGCTGGGTGCGTCGGGAAGGGACCGCCAACCCCGTATCAAGTACGGGGCAGGCACTGTGCTTGGGCGCCAAGGCCGCGGTGCAGGAGAAGGTGGGCGACTTTTCGCCCATCTGGCCAACCGACGGGAGGAAGTCAAACGCCGATGCCGGACCGTGCTTCGGGCTCGCGCAGCAGAACTGACTGGCACCGCACAAGCTGATGCTCTGCACCCCGCAAATGTATATCCCACCTTGGCTTCGGTTTAGTACGTCGAGGAAAAACGGCCCAACTGGAGCTTCCCGCTCTACGAATTCCAAATCCAGGCTCAGCGCCTCGCTCAGCTCGTCCAGGTTATCGGCCAGCCACGGCGTGAAATCCTGGGCTTCATGCGGCCAGACTTCCGTCAGGTCAACCCGCTCAATCACTCCCAAATTCGCCATCGCAAATCTCCTCTCGGGGTCACCAGTATCACTGCACCGACGGCATTCGTTCCTCAATAACAACGTCGCCACCGTCCCGCCAATCTATTGTAAGCTTGTTGCCGGACAACAGGTCTGTGCCGATCAACGGCAGATCGCCCATTACGTCAACCCAAATCTCCGCTCGATAACCATGCCACAGGACTACCGCTTGGCAAAAATCGGTTTTCCCTGGTTCGGCCGTCGGCTAAAACGCCATAGCGGGTCTCTGACGGATGCAGATTTAGCCTTTGTACAGCCGCCTCCGGCAACATCAGCCAGCCCGTGTATCCGGTGTCCACGACCGCTTCCAACAATTGGAACGTGCGCTCGTCTCCCGCTATGGCGATTTCAACCCAAGCCTCGAGACCGGAATTGTCTTCCCTGGATGGCATCACGCTACCCCTAATCACTGGGGGATTTCCTCTCTGGCGTAACTGGAACCATGCCCGGTCTTCCTGGTTTTTCGTAATATGGGGCAGGGTGGCCAACCAACTCGGCCCAAGTGTAGGCATCCGGCCGACGCGCCCACAAACGCTTGGTGATCTCCATGTCACTGCGCCGGCTCACGAATTCCCCAACCTCGTAGTCCCCGCTGTGAACGTCGATGACCACCAGTTCGCCCCAGTGGTTCGCCTCCATTTCCTCCCGCATCTCCTCGTAGATTTTTCTGCCAGCGGCCGCTATTTCCTTACCGGTGATTTCCATATCCGTCCTTCCTTAGAGGGCGTGTGACAATGGGGTTCAGGCGGGGTGGAGCCGTTTGAGCATCAGGTGGACCATGGCGATATGCACCCAGGCTTCGCTGCTTTCCGTGCGCTCCTCGTAGTCCTTGCTCAACCGGCGGCATCGGCTCAGCCAGGCCAGGGTACGCTCTACCACCCACCGGCGCGGCAACACCTCAAAGTGGTGGCGATCCGGTTTGCGCCGCACCACGGTGAGCAACCAGCCGCCGGTGGCCCCGGCCCAAGCCACCAGCCGACCCGCGTAGCCAGCGTCGGCCCAGATGACCTGCAATCGGGGAAATCGACCCAACAGTTTGGCCAACACCAACCGGGCGCCGTCCCGGTCCTGGATGCTGGCGGCATGAACCACCACGGCCAGCAACAATCCCATGGTGTCCACTACGATATGGCGCTTGCGTCTAGCCACCTTGTTACCGGCGTCGTAGCCCCGAGGCCCCCTTTTTCCGTGGTTTTCACCGATTGGCTGTCGATCCTTGAACAATCCGGGATGGCGGCGCTGGGCGTAGCCGCTCGGCCCGCCGCTTCCCGAACCCGGGAGCGCAAGGCGTCCTCCACCCGTTCCCAGGTTCCGTCATCCCGCCACTTCCGAAAGTACCACCACACCGTGCCCCAGGGCGGCAGGTCATGAGGCATTAGGCGCCAGGGTATGCCGCCCCCCAGCACGTAGAGGATGCCGTTGACCACCTCCCGCAGATCCCGTAGTTCTGGGAGGGCCTCTGGTGGTGTCCGGCGGCAGCAGTGGGACCAACTCCTCCCACTGGGCAGCGGTCAAATCGCTGGGATATGCTTTTCTATTCATCCGCCCAGCATAACCACCATCTGGTTCTCACCCCAAGAACCCACCGGACGAGTTTAGCCCATTGTCACACACCCTCTTACATCAGCAGGTCTTCCTGTACGACAAGTCGCTGATCCACCGGGTCAACCGCCAACCCCATATCCTCCAGCGTGGTTGCTCCCATCAGGTACACCCCTTCCGGCCCAAATGACACCCGCGCCACCGCGTTCCGGCCCTCAGCGGAAAACCTTGCCCAGGCAGTTTGCAACTCCATTCTGCTGCCGTCGGCAATCCGGGAGATTCTGGTCTCTACCGGCTCAATCCCCAGCCCGCGCAACACGCTGTCCGGAATCATCGAGTGCGTGGCTCCCGTATCAACCAATGCCGAAACCGCAGCGCCGGCGTCGGTGAAAATGTTGCCCACCCACAAGTCAATATTGAAAATGCCCATGCTCTGCGCCTCCGCGTCTTTGCGTTGTCAGTAAACCTTGTATTCCTCCAGCACCGCCGCGTCCAGGTGCAGCCCCATGCCCGGCTCCGTGGGCGCGATAATTTCCCCGTGGTCCCACTCCGGCAAAACGCTGTTGAGCTGGTAATACACCGGGTCCCGTTCCTCCTCGAACACCTCCACGAACAGGCCGTGGGCGTGGGCCGGCAACAACTGTACCGCCAGCTGCGGCTCCTCGTGGTGCGCCATTCGGATGCCGCGCATCTGCGCCGCGCCGGCCACCCGTCGCCATTCGGAGATGCCGCCGCAGATCGCCGCGTCGATGTTCAGAATGTCCACCGCCTCCGTGTCCATCAGGCGCTGCCCGCCCCAGGAACTGCTCTCGCCCTGGCCGGCGGCCACCGGAATGCCCGTCCGCAGCCGCACCTGCCGCATATCGTTGTCGGCGTTCTGCCAGCGGCACGGCTCCTCCAGCCACTCCAGACCCATCTCCTTTGCCGGCCCGGCGAACTCCAGCGCCTCATCCAGCGTCCAGGCCTGGTTGGCATCGCACACGATGATGAAGTCGTCGCCCAGGGTGTCGCGGATGGCCCGCACCCGCAGCAGATCGTCGGCCACCGCCACGCCGCCCACCTTCAGTTTCACGCCGCCGATGCCCCGTTCCCGTTGGTGCAGCAGGTCCTCCACCATAAAGGCTGTATCCCGACCCTGCACGTAGTAAGCAAACCGCACCACCGGCGCCCGGTCGGAGTATCCACCCAGCAACGACCGCACCGGAACACCCAGCGTCTTCCCGGCGATGTCCCACAGCGCGATGTCGATGGCGGCAATGGCCCGCATCGCGATGGCCTTGTTGCCGATTTGCGGCGTCCGCGCGAACATCTTCTGCCAGCACCGCTCGATGGCCATGGGATCCTCGCCCGCCACCGCCTCGGCCATCGGTCCGACCACCAGGTCCTTCAGCAGTTCATAGCCCGTGCGTTCGTCGCCGGAGTAGATTTCGCTGACCAACCCCTCGTCAGTATGCACGCGCACAACGATGGTGCATCGGGACTCGATCTGGTACACGCTCCCGCTGAAACGTGTGCTCAAGGGGATGCGAACAATGTCCGCTTCCACGTTGGTGATACGCATGGTCGCGCCGCCTCCAATCCGTTCAAAACTGCCTCGATTATACCCGTCGACAGTAGCGGGAGACGGTGTTGGCGGCTCGACTACGTTGTCGGGACGCCCATCGCCGGATAGTCGAAATAGGTCGTCGTCATCAGATTGTGCAACTCCAGGCACAATGCAGCTACCAGTTCCAGCACTCCCTCCCGGTTGTCGCTGTCCGGCCATTCGTAATGCAGCATCGCGCTCGCACGTCCGGCCAGGCGCCGCGACGCCGCGCTGGCGTCCGCGTCCGGCCCGGCGCCAAGGGCGGCCAGCTCCGTCGCCACCGTATCCAGTCCGTGGCACACCGAGCCGGGCAGCAGCGAGTCCGTGACCAGTAAATCGAGAACCTGCTCAGGAATTATCTCTACGCTGTAGGCGCGGTGGTAAGCCTCAAAAGCGTGGTACACCCGTAGCAGGGCAATCCAATCCGATTCGGAGTGTTCTCCGTCCGCCGCGTCCATCTCCAACTGGGTGAGCAGCAGGCCGCCCGCCTGTTGCGTTCGCTCAATGTACCTGCCCAGCCGCATGAAATGCCAACCTTCGTCCCGGTACATCGTCGCCGACGCCACTCCCATGAAGGTATCTATGTCCGCCGAAACCGAGGCATAAAAGCTCTCCGGCGAGTTGGTCCAGATGTCCAGGATCCCAATCTGTTGAACACGCAGGTAAGCCAGGTTCAGCGCCCGCCACATCTCGCCGCTGATGCAGTGCCGTATCTGACGGGCATTCTCCCGGCCCATGGCAAAGCAACTCCAAACTGACGCCGGGTTCCCGCGTTCGAAGGTGAGGTCATCCGCCAGGGTGTACGAATCCGCCAGGGTGTAATCGTCCGCTCCGGTGATAGTCTCGCTCAGCTCAAATACCAGGCCGGCCCCGGTCGGCTGCCGGTCCAATACGGAGTAGATCCGGTTCCAGCCGGCGTAGATCTCCGCGATGGGCCGGTCAACCAATGCTTCGGTTTGCAGACGCAACAGTCGGCACAGGTGGTCGACCCGCTCCAGGTACCGCCCCATCCAGTACAATCCCCGCGCGCTTCTCGCCAACATCGTTGTCAGTCCTCCAGCACCCAGACGTCCTTGCCGCCGCCGCCCTGGCTGGAGTTCACCACCAGGCTGCCCCGGCGCAGCGCCACCCGGCAGAACGCACCCGGCACAATGCGTGTGACCTTGCCGCGCAGAATGAACGGCCGCAGGTCCACGTGCCGCGGCTCGAAGTTCCCGTCAATCAGGCAGGGCGCACGCGACAGCGCCAGCGTCGGCTGCGCGATGAAGTCGGCGGGATCGGCCCGCACCTGCTTGGCGTAGTCCTCTCGCTCCGCCGGCGTGGCGTGCGGCCCGACCAACATCCCGTATCCGCCCGACTCGCCCACCTTCTTGACCACCAGCTTGTCCAGGTTGTCCAGCGTGTACTCCAACTCCTGCGGCCGTCGGCACAGGTAGGTTTCGACGTTCTGCAGCAACGGTTCTTCGTTCAGGTAATAGCGGATCATATCCGGCACGTAGGCGTACACGCTCTTGTCGTCCGCAACACCGGTCCCCGGGGCGTTGGCCAGCGCCACGTTGCCTTTCAGGCAAGCCTCCAGCAGACCCGGCACGCCCAGCACGGAGTCGGACCGAAACGCCAGCGGGTCGATGAAATCGTCGTCCACCCGCCGGTAGATCACGTCGATGCGTTCCAACCCGGCGGTGGTGCGCATATACACGTAGCCGTCCTGAACCAGAAGGTCGCGTCCCTCCACCAACTCCGCGCCAATCTCACCCGCCAGGAACATATGCTCGTAGAACGCCGAGTTGTACACGCCCGGCGTCAGCAGCGCGATGCGTGGGTTGGCCCGTTCCCCCGGCGCAAGTTCGCGCAGCGTCTCGCCCAGCAACTGCCCGTATTGCTCCACCTCCAGCACCCGGGAGTTGCGATACAGGCGGCGGAAACTCGCCTTCACCGCTTTGCGATTGGCGACCATGTACGAGACGCCCGAGGGAACCCGGAGGTTGTCTTCCAGAACGCGGTACCCGTCGTTGGTTCGCACCAGGTCCGTCCCGCAAACGGCCACCCACGTGCCCTGGGGAGGCGTGAACCCGCGCATCTGGGGGCGATACTGCGGACACCCCGCTACCATGTCCTCCGGTATCACACCGTCGTCGATGATGCGCGCCTCTCCATACACATCCTGCAGAAACCTGTTCAGGGCCTGGATACGCTGGGTCAACCCGCTTTCGAGCTGACGCCATTCCGCCTCCCGGAGCAGCCGGGGCACGCAGTCGATGGGAATGATCCGTTCCGTGGCTTCCTCGTCGCCGTACACTGTGAACGTGATGCCTTCGTTGGAGAACGACCGGGTTACTCGCTCCTGGATGGCGACCAGTTCCTCGGCTGACAACTCGTTGAGCGTCCGGCGCAATCCCTGCCAGCCCTCGCGGGCCTGCCCGTCCGCCAGGAACATTTCGTCAAAGACGGCAGCGTCCAGGTCGTAGCCCTGAAAACGGTCCTCAGTAGTCACGCGCGCATCCTATAGCCGGCAACTGCCGACGCATCACTGTTGCCAACATGGTGCGGCAATCCCGCTGGAAGCTGCTGCTATGCGTTCTCCAGCAGCCCGAAATCCTGTATCGCCAGCCCCGACAGGTACTCGCCAATTGCCAGCGAAGACGTCGCCCCTGGCGAAGGCGCGTTGAGCACGTGCAGCGCGTGCTGGCCCCGCAGGATGTGGAAATCGTCCAGGATCGCTCCCGACGACGACACCGCCTGAGCCCGGACGCCGCTGCCTCCCGGCTCCAGGTCCCCCGGATTGAGTTCCGGTATCAGCTTCCGCAGGTCGTTCACGAACACCGACTTGCGGTAGGAACGGTGCATCTCCTGCATACCCATCTTCCAGTGCTTGGCGGTCATTTTCCAGAAGCCGGGGAAAGTCAATGCCCCGGCCGTTTCGCCGATATTGACGTTACCCTTGCGATAACCCTCACGCGCCCACGCCAGCACTGCGTTCGGCCCGGCCTCAACGTAGCCGTGAATGTTCCGCGTGTAATGCACCCCCAGGAAGGGGAAGCGCGGATCGGGCACCGGATAGATCAGGCCCTTCACCAGGTCGTGGCTCGCCTCCACCAGCTTGTAGTACTCCCCGCGGAATGGAATGATCCGCACGTCGGTTTCCTCGCCCATCATCGCCGCCAGCCGGTCGGCGTACAGGCCGCCGCAGTTGATGACGTGCCTGGCCTGAAGCGCGCCCCGTTCCGTTTCCAGCGCGGTCCCGGTGGCCGTCTGCCGCGCCCGGTTCACCGCCGCTCCGGTAAAAATGTTGCCGCCGGCGGACTGGAACTTGCCGGCATAGGCGTTGGCAACCCGCACGTAGTCCACGATGCCGGTGTGCGGCGCCCACAACGCCCGCACTCCGTAGGTGTGCGGCTCAATCTCCGCCAGCCGCTCCGGTCCCACCATCTCCAGGTCGGGAACGCCGTTGGCCGTCCCGCGCTCGTAGAGGTCATCCAACCGCCCCAGCTCACTCTCGTGGGTGGCGACGATTACCTTGCCGCACTCCTCGCGCTCAATCTCGTTCTCGTCGCAGAACGCTACCAAGCGGTCCTTGCCGCCCACGCAAAACGTCGATTTCCACGAGCCGGGCCGGTAGTAGATGCCCGAATGGATGACGCCGCTGTTGTGCCCCGTCTGGTGCTGGGCCAACTGGTCCTCTTTCTCAATCACCGCCACGCTCAGATCGGGCGAGCGTTCCAGCAACTGCATCGCCGTCGACAACCCAATGATGCCGCCACCCACAATAGCCACGTCATACTGTTGCGCTTCCACCGATGCGGAGCCATTTCCATATGCCGACATGTCGTTACCTTCCTATATGCAAATCAATTCGCCGGCATCGCCGCTTCATCCTGCTCCCATTCCAGCGCCGTCCTCCGCCCTAACTCGCCAAACGCTACTCGTGCATCCACCACGGTCAGCGCAACAGCGTCCGCCGCGTCAGGGCGCGCCAGTACGGCGTCGGCGGACCTGGGATCGGGGATGATTTCTCCGTTGGCAGATAGGCCTTTCAAATGCCGGGCCAACGCCCCGCGTGCCGTTTCGCAAGCCTCTTCAAGCGTGGCGCCAGCGGCGAAGCAGCCGGGCAGGTCGGGAAAACTCACGCCAAAATCGCCCGCGGCTCCCTGGCGCACCAGGCCGGCGTAAGTCCAATCCGCGCCAGTCGTCGGTATCGGCTGTATCCCGATGCCGGGCTTGGAAGGCTCCTCCAGGGGTTCATAGAATGCCAGTCGCTCTTCCTCCGTAAGGGGCTGGCCGTATATCTCTTGATATTCGTCCGAGGCCAGGAATGCCTCAAACTCCGCCCGCGCTTCTTCCTCAGTCCGTTCCGGCAGGGCTTCCACCACAATCAGGGCGATGGCATAGCCGGCATCTTCGTGAGCCAACGCCGCATCGGGAGAGCAGGGCGGCGGTATGTACTCTCCACCATCAGCCATCCCTTCGAGGTGCAGCATCAGCGCCTCTCGCGCCATCTCACGGGCATCGTCAAAAGTGTCGCCCCCGGACGTACAGCCTAGCAAATCGGGGAATGTCACCCCGAAACTGCTGTCCGGGTCTTTGTGGATGAAGGCCAGGTAGGTTCGTTCCATCGCTACCTCCTTTGCCGTCGCAACCTCACGCCAGACTGTCTTTCAATGTTCAGCAAGGTTCCAATTGGGACGTCTTGCTGCGGATGGATTACTGTGGTGGTCCCGGGCTTGTCGGGGTGTCTCAATTGGTGATGGGAGCCAACGATTCGATGCACGTACCATCCCTCCGTCCTTAACTGTCGCATCACCTCCCTGCTGTGCATTCGCGCATTATACACGGCGGTTCCCCACGCCGCGTTGCGCCGCCCGTCGCCCGCCGGTATCCTTACCCCACCATGAGCAGCCATTCCCCTGACTTCGCCATTCGGATCGCCGAGTTCGCCGCCGGCGTCGCCCGATCCGACATCCCCATCCCTCCCGCAGTGGCCGACCTCTGCCGCGACATGATGCTCAACGCCGCCGCCGCCGCCCTGGCCGGCGCGGCCCACCCCGACGGGGTCGCTATCGCCCGCGTCGTCCGCGAGATGGGCGGCAACGGACGCAGCACCATCATCGGCATGGGACAGCGCACCTCCCCGGTGTACGCCTCCCTGGTCAACGGAACCCTGGTGCGCCTCCTGGACTACGACGACAACACCGCCGACACCGGCGCACGTCCCACCGCCGCGGTGTTTCCCGTCGTGATGGCGCTGGGCGAGATGCACGGCAGCTCCGGGCAAGCAACCCTGGACGCCTTCTGCGCCGGCTGCGAAGTTTCCAGCCGGCTGGCTGCCCACTCCGCTACCCGATCCTTCGCCGGAGCCGTGGGAGCGGCCACAGCCTCGGCAATGCTGCTGGGCTTGGACGAAGCGGGATTGTCCAACACGGTGGGTCTCGCTGCCGGCTCTGCCGGTTCCAATGTTGGCTATCTGGCCGCCGGCGCCGGGGCGTTGTCCGGCGGACGGGCCGCGATGCACGGCGTCATGACCGCGTTGATGGCTGCGGAGGATGTCGCCGCCCCTATCGACGGCCTGAAATCAGAGACCAACATCCTGGCCGGGCTGGGGCGCCACTGGCGTTTGACGGATCCGGGCATTACCATCCGCCTGTACCCCTGCCATCCGGCCAGCCACGGCGTCATTGACGCCATCCTGGGGCTGACCCAGTTGCACCGTTTCGAACCTTCTGAAATCGCCGGCGTCCACGTGGGGGTGACCTCCGAAACCCTGGAGCAACTGCCCTACGTCCTGCCCGCCGACGGATGGCAAGCTCGCGCTTCGATTGGGTTCATCGCCGCCGCCGCCCTTCGCCACGGCCCGCCCCTCATCAACTTCTTCTCCGACGTGGCGGTGCGGGATGAAGGTGTGCGCGAGATGATGGGGAGGGTTTCGGTAGAGGCCACCCTGCCGCCCTCGCCGCTGACGCTCCACCCGGCGGAAGTGGCGGTAACCCTAAATGACGGCAGAACCCTGCGGCACCGCATCGACCATCCCCGCGGCTCCCCAGCCATGCCCCTGGACGCCGAGGAGCTGGAAGCCAAGTTCCTCTACTGCACCCGCTACATCCTGCCGTCCGACCATATCGAAGAGGCCATCGCCAGTTTCCGCGGCATCGCCGAAATTGAAAACGTGACCGGCATGGCATCCGTCCTGGGCGGCTGACCCCTTCCTGCTTTTTCCCCACAAATCATTTCCTCTAACGTCATCGCCGCTCCCTACCGTCATTCCCGCTTTCGCGGGAATCCAGCAATCCGCCCACCAGAAAATCATGTCCATCCTGTCCATCGATGTAAAACCCAACTCGCGGAGGCAATCACCATGAAAGGCATCCAGGCCTACGAAACCGGCAGCCCCGACGTCCTCAAATACGAAGATATGCCCGAACCCACCGCCGGCCCGGGCGAGGCAGTGGTGGCAATCCGCAACATCGGCGTTAACTACACCGACGTGTCCAGCCGCAAGGGCACCAACCCGCCAGCCGCGTTCCCCTGGACGCCCGGCCGCGAGGCTTCCGGCGAGGTGATCGCCGTGGGCGAAGGCGTAACCGAGGTATCCGTCGGAGACCGGGTGGCCTACGCCATGCACACCGGCTCCTACTCCGAACAGCAGGCCGTCCCCACCTGGCTGCTGGTTCGCATACCCGACGACATGGACTTCGAGACGGGCGCGGCCACCCTGCTACAGGGCATGACCGCCCACTTCCTGGTCAACGACATCGCGCCCCTGCAAGCCGGCCAGCGCGCCCTGGTTCACGCCGGCGCCGGTGGCATGGGCCTGCTGCTCATCCAGATGCTCAAGCGCAAGGGCCTCCACGTGTACACCACCGTTTCCACCGGCGAGAAGGCGGAGCTGGCCAGCGGCGCCGGCGCCGACGACGTAATCCTGTACACCCAACAGGACTTCGAGGAAGAGATCCGCCGCATGACCGACGGCGCGGGCGTCAAGATCATCTACGACGCGGTGGGCGCAACCACCTTCGAGAAGGGCCTGCGGGTGCTGGGCCGGCGCGGCTGCATGTGCCTCTACGGACAGGCCGGTGGTCCGGTGGGCGCGGTGGACTCCGGTATGCTCCGCAACGGCTCCCTGTTCCTAACCCGCCCGACCCTCGGCGACTACACCGCCACCCGCGACGAGCTAGTCCAGCGGGCCGAAGAATGCCTGTCCTGGGTCCAGTCCGGCGAAATCAAACTGAACGTAAGCCTCAACCTCCCCCTCTCCGAAGCCGCCGAAGCCCACCGTCGCCTCGAAGGCCGCGAAACCACCGGCAAAATCCTTCTAACCCCGTGAGGGCGTTACTGACCCGAGAACCAACATCATGAAACACTAAGCCGAATGCGTGTTTGGTTCACATTATACAAAAGGAGCAACCATGGAAAGCACACTGGAATACCGGTAACAGTTCAGAGTTGAGGGGCAGCGAGTAGTTGTTGGCAGGCGGTGCGGGTGTTCAAGCCTTGCGCCCGCCAGGTGGCGAAGACGGAGGCCAGGGTCATCCTGGTGTCAGTGCCCTGGTCGGAGCGCGTGCCCCCGCTGATCTTCCGGCTGATCACCACGGGTCGCAGGCTGCGCTCGGCGGCGTTGTTGTCCGGCGGCGCCTCGGGTTCGGCCACGAAGACAAAGAGTTCCCCGTATCCAGTACGGGGCAGGCTCTTGATGTGCTTCGCTACCCGTCGGCACAACTTGGCCTGAAGAGCCGACGGGTCATCCTGGAAAGGCTGACCGAGGGCCAGCAGGCGGCGTTCCAGGGTCAGTTGGGCGGTGCGACGCTGTTTCCCTGACGGATGGGTGAAGGCCGTGGCCTGGCGGTAGAGTTGGTGGACCGCGTCAGCCCACCGTGCCACCCGGCCGTCCTTGGGGTAGAGGGCACGCCGGTCGTGGATGTCCCGCAACAGAGCCTGCCCCTGGCTTGAACAGGGGTGGGCCCAGCAGCGTGGTTTGGGACACGATTGGTCAAAGGCTCGGGTGATGGTAGGCGGCGTAGAAGTCGCTGACCAGCACGCCAGCGAACTGATCGCCCAGGACTTCGTCCACCACCGCCTTGCCCCGTCCCCGTCTCAGGAAGTACCGCTGGGTGGGTGTGCTGAAGGCGATTGGTCAAAGATCGCACACGTAGCCGTTGTGTCCATCCTCACGCCAGCCGGTCTCGTCGGCATGGACTACTGGACTGCCTCGGATGCGTTCTACTATGGCGGCCAGTTCCGCTGCGCAGTGGGCGTACAACAGCGTTGGCACTGTGGGCAGGTGCGGGCGATGTAAGCGTGCTCGGTGATCTGCACGGGAACCTGGGGCAGGTCAATGACTTCCCGAGTGCGCTGGGTCCAACCCCCGGACAGCCGAGTTCCGCAGTCGGGACACTCGGCCACCACATGCTCCACCCGTTGGGTGGGCGTCATCCGGGTGCGGGCAAAGCCGTGGCGGCGCGGCTGTCGTGGTTTCTTGGGCTGGGACAGTTCCCGGTCGGCTTTGGGCTTCAGACTAGTACTACAGCCGCAGATTAAGAGCGGGTAGAATTAGGGGCAGTCAAGCAGTGTGAGGTGAGACGGTGGCGGTTGAGATGGCTGATGCGGCGGAAGTGGCCCGGTGGGCTGAGGGCATCGCGGGGGTGCCTGAGTGCATCGCGGGCCGGTTCCGGCGTCCGGAGCCAAGGCGACACGGGCGCTGGAGTAGCGGCGGGGGCTGCTCAGTTCCGTAGAGCGCCAGAATGGCGGGCAGTTGGCGGAGCCGGCGGGGGATGCCACTCCGGACGGGGTGCAGCGCCGGCTATCCACCGACCGGTGGGACGCGGACCAGGTTCGAGCTGACCGCAGGGACTAGGTGGTCGAGCATCTGGGCGCCGCCGACGGGGTGCTGGTGGTGGACGAGACCGGCTTCCTCAAGAAGGGGAGCCAGAAGGGGAGCCAGAAGGGGAGCCAGTCGGTGGGGGTGCCGCGGCAGTACCGCGGCACCGCGGGGCGGATCGAAAATTCCCCAGTGGGAGTATTCCTGGCCGACGCTGGCGCCCGGGGCCGGACCCGGCTGGACCGGGAGTTGTAGCTGCCTCAGGTATGGGTGGCGGACCGGGAGCGACGCCGTGCCGCCGGGGTGCCGGAGCATGTCGAATTCCGCACCCAGCCGCAGTTGGCCCAGTGGATGCTGGAGCGGGCGGTGGGATCGGGAATTCCCCGCGGCTGGGTTACTGGAGACGCGGTCTACGGCAGCGACCGCAACCGGCGGCGGTGGCTGGAGGCGGAAGGCATCCCCCAGGTGCTGTCCATCAAGAGCAACGAGCAGCTGTGGGCCGGGACCGAAAAGGGGCCCCGCCAAGTGCGGGCCGATCGTTTGGCGTCGTGGGTTGACGAAGCGGGCGGGCAGCGGCTGAGCGCGGGGGACGGCGCCAAGGGTCCCGGATTTTATGACTGGACCACCGTGGCGATAGGGCCCCGGCGGGAGCCGGGCCAAGCGTACTGGCTGCTGGCCCGGCGCAGCATTGCCCAGCCCGCTGAGCTGGCCTACTACGTTGGCGGCGGCCCGTCCGGTACCGTAATGGCGGAGTTGGCGCCGGTGGCGGGCCGCCGCGGGGCCATCGAGGAATGCTGCGAGGCGGCCCAGGGACCGGTGGGACTGGACCAGTACGAGGTACGCAGCTGGGATGGCTGGTAGCGCCACATCACCCTGGCGATGTTGGCTCACGCTTACCCGGCGGTGCTCAGGTATCAAGCCACCACACCGGCTGCCTGCAGGAAAGGGTGGCGGTCCCGGCCGGGACCGGAGCCTGATCCCATTGACAGTCCCCGAGGTGCGTCGGAGTAGAGTACCGGGACGTGGTGTAAAAGAATCGGTGTAGCCCAAAGCTAACCACCGCGTCATCCTTGATCGGAAGTCACAACCCAGAACAAGGAGAACGACGGTGGTCAAACACAGCATGGATCTTTTGGAATTATTACGCAAGCGTGGCATCGACGGAGACGTGGACTTGCTGCGGGAAGCACTGCGGGTCCTGGTGGACGGCATCATGGACGCCGAGGTTTCCGCCCAGATCGGCGCTGAGCACAGCGAACGCAGCCCAGAGCGGGTCACCTACCGCAACGGCTACCGCAACCGCACCTGGGATACCCGGGTCGGCACCATGGCGTTGCACATTCCCAAGCTGCGCGAAGGCAGCTACTTCCCCAGCCTGCTGGAACCACGGCGGCGCAGCGAGAAGGCTCTGCTGTCGGTGATCCAGCAGGCCTACGTGGAGGGAGTCTCCACCCGAAGGGTGGACGACCTGATCAAGGCCCTGGGTTGCGACGGCATCTCCAGCAGCCGGGTGTCGCGCATCTGCCAGCAACTGGATGAAGTGGTGGAGAGTTTCCTGGGTCGGCCTCTGGACGGCGGTCCCTACCCCTACGTCTGGCGGGACGGCCTGACCCAGAAGGTGCGTGAGGGCGGCCGCATCGTCAACGTCTGCGTGGTGGTGGCGACAGGGGTCAATGCCGAAGGGCAGCGTGAGATCCTGGGCCTGGACGTGGGGACCAGCGAGGACGGCGCGTTCTGGCTGGCCTTCCTGCGGTCGCTGACCGCTCGGGGGCTCAGCGGGGTGGAACTGGTTACCTCCGATGCCCACCAGGGGCTGAAGAACGCCATCGCCGCGGTCTTTGCTGGAGCCAGCTGGCAGCGCTGCCGCACCCACTTCATGGCCAACCTGCTCACCCGAGTGCCCAAGCGTGCCCAACCCGGCGTGGCCACCCAGGACCTTCCTCGCATGGTGCGCACCATCTACCAGCAACTGTCTCCCGCCGAGGTCCACGGCCAACTGGACCGAGTGGTGGAACAACTCCGGGAGCCCTTGGCCCAGGTGGCCGAGCTGCTGGCGGACGCCGCGCCGGACATCCTGGCCTTCACGGCCTTCCCAGTGGCCCACTGGCAGAAGCTGTGGTCCAACAACCCGCAGGAACGGCTGAACCGGGAGATAAGGCGCCGCACTGACGTGGTGGGCATCTTCCCCAACCGGCTATCGGCGCGGCGCCTGGTGGGTGCGGTGCTGGCCGAGCAGCATGACGAGTGGGCCGAAGCCCGCCGCTACCTCACCATCCCCAACGCCGCCGGCAACGAGGCACTGCCGGAACCCAACATGCTGGACGCAGCAGCCTAATCAACATCAAAAGGGATGACGCGCTTTTACACCTATTGACGGGACACTACCTGCGTCGGCTGCTTACCCGCCTGATATGGACTCCAAACCGGTCTGCTGATTTCGTTCTGTCCTGGTCCCAGTGGAGACGGCGACATCAAGCCCGAGCGCAACAAAGCCACTACCAACGTCGATTATCCCAACTGGTAACAGTAGTGCGGCTGTAGTACTAGTACCGTTGCCAGGTAGATTTGTAAGAATATAAGAAAGCAGCCATACTTGGGCATGATCTTTGTGTGAGGAAGTGCCCAGCCATGGCTGCCATCAAGTATAAAGTAGAGCTGACCGAGGCCGAACGCTCCCGTCTCAATGAGGTGTCCCAGCGCGGCAAGGCGTCAGTGCGCACCGTGAAGCGTGCGCTGTCGCTGCTCAAGGCTGACCAGGGGCTTCGGGACCGTGAGATAGCCGATGTGCTGTTGGTCAACGCGGCCACGGTCGCCAGAGCGCGGAAGCGGTACGTGGAGGAAGGACTTGAGGCCGCCATCAATGACCGACCGCGGCCGGGCCAGGAGCGCAAGCTGGACGGCAAGCAGGAAGCGCACCTGATCGCCATTGCGTGCAGCGCCGCGCCCGAAGGGCACACGCACTGGACACTCCAGTTGTTGGCCGACCAGGTGGTGGAGTTGGAGTTTGCCGATAGCATCTCCCTGGAGACGGTGCGCCAGATGCTCAAAAAAACGAACTCAAGCCGTGGCAGAAGCAGGAGTGGTGTATCCCCAAGGTGAGCGGGGAGTTCGTGGCGCGGCTGGAGGACGTGCTGGACCTGTACCAACAGGCGTACCATCCGGAGCGTCCGGTAGTGTGTTTCGACGAGACCTCCCGGCAATTGACTGGAGCGGTGCGTCCGCCCCTGGAGGCTGCCCCGGGACGGGTGGCACGCTATGACACCGAGTACCAGCGTAACGGGACCCGGAACCTGTTCATGATCTGTGAGCCGAGGGGTGGCTGGAGACATGTGGAGGTGACCGAGCGCCGCACTGCCGTAGACTTCGCGCACCAGATGCGGTGGCTGGTGGACGAGGTATATCCTGATGCCGAGGTGGTCAGGCTGGTACTGGACAACCTCAACACCCACCAGCTCGGCGCGCTCTACGAAGCATTTGAGCCATCCGAAGCTCGGCGCATCGCCCAACGCCTCGAGTTTCATTACACTCCCACGCACGGCAGCTGGCTGAACATGGCTGAGATCGAGTTGAGCGTCTTCAGCAGGGGATGTCTGAACCGCCGTATCAGCGATGAGGCGGAGCTGCGGCGAGAGGTTGCGGCGCTCGAACGCGAGCGCAACGCAGCAAGATTAGCCATAGACTGGCGGTTTACCACCAAAGATGCTCGCCGTAAGCTCCAACATATCTATCCGACAAGATCAGATTGAAACGGTACTAGGTAGTGTTGACATTTGGACTGCGGTACAATCGCGGCATGTCGAGTATAACCATACCCACCGAACAGTGGGAGAAGATTTTGCAATTCCTGTGGGATTGCCCTGACGTGTACGTTGGCGACGCGGCTGGATGCCAGCGGTTTGTCGAGGGCGTGCTGTGGATGGATCGCTCCGGGGCGCAGTGGCGACTGCTGCCGGCCGAGTATGGCAACTGGAACACCGTCTACAAACGCTTCGCCCGCTGGTGCGACCGTGGCGTCTGGGAGCAAATGCACCAGCATTTCAGTAAGGAACCGGACCTGGAGTACCTGGTCATCGACAGTACGGTGGTGCGAGCGCACCAGTGCGCTGGGGGAGCCCCCGCCAAAAGGGGGGCAATCAGCGCAAGCCCTGGGCCGCAGTCGCGGGGGGTTCAGCACGAAGGTTCACGTGAGCGTGGACGGACTGGGCAACCCTCTGCGGTTCACGTTGACGCCGGGACAGCAGCATGACATCACCCAGGCGGCAGCGCTGATCTCCGGCTACCGGAGTGAGTACGTAATCGCGGACAAAGGGTATGACGCGCAGGACTTCGTCGACCATTTGGCAGAAGCGGGCATGGTGGCAGTGATCCCCGCCCGGGCCAACCGCAAGGCGCCGCGGGATTACGACCGGCATTTGTACCGAGAACGCCACGTGGTAGAGTGTTTCATCGGGAAGATCAAGCACTACCGCCGGGTATTTTCCAGGTTTGACAAATTGGCCAGCCGATACCTTGGCTTTCTGCAATTCGCTGCCGCCCTCATCTGGCTACGATGAAATGTCAACACTGCCTAAGCTCCAGCGTCGTCAAACTGGTCAGTTTGTCGAAAACTCCGTCAGGCAACATGGTCAATTCAGGGGAGACTGACGATTCGGGAAGGCTGGCGAGAGCGTCCAAAAACCCCTCGGGCGACGTGGGCGGCGTGGGTAGCGTGGGCGGCCGAGGATTGTGTTGCAGACTTAGCATCGTCAGGTTGGTCAATCCGTCAAAAACCCCATTGGGAAGTGCGGTCAGCGAATTGCCCCAGAGATCCAGCTCTGACAAACTGGTCAATCCGTCAAAAACCCCTTTGGGAAGGGTGGTCAGCGAATTGTTCTCAAGACGCAGCTCCGTCAAACTTCCCAGTCCGTCAAAGGCCCCTTCAGGCAGCGTAGTCAGGCCGGCGTGGCTCAGTTCTAGTTCACGCAGGCTCGTGAGATCATGAAAAATCCCTTTGGGTAGGGTGGTCAGGGAACGGACATGTCTGAGATTCAGCATTTCCAGGTTGGTCAGGCCATCAAACGCATCTTGGGGAAGAACGGTCAGCCGATTGCCGTCGAGTTCCAGGGTCTTCAGGCTGGTCAGACCGCTGAAACCACCGGCCGGCAGCGTGGTCAGCGAATTGTCGCTGAGGTCCAGCGTCGTCAGGTTCGGGAGCCCATCAAAAACTGATTCGGGCAAAGCGGAAAGGGAATTTCCAAATAACGCCAGGTGCGTCAACGCATGGTAGTGACTGCTTTTGAAATGGGGTATCACGAAACATGATACAAACACTGCGTTCACTTGGTTTTCCGCACGTGTTAGCAACTCGCGACAACCTCTTGACGTTTCCGCACTATCATATTCTCTGATACCCCATTTCAAATTGCGTCACTACCCAACGCATGGAGGTCGTCGAAAACCCCTTCGGGAAGCGAAGACAGGCCAGTGCCGATCACAAACAGTGAACGAAGGCTGGTCAGACCGTCAAAAATACCCTCGGGAAGCGAGGTGAAGGACCCGCCGGATAGAGTCAGGTGCGTCAATCCAGTCAACCCGTCAAAATCTCCGGATCGCAACGAACTCACGCGGCTTAGCCGCAACGAATCGGTGATGCCACTGAGCTGTTCGTCGGTAACGTCGGCGCAATTATCGACGCGCAATTTGGACAGGATAGCGTCTTGCACCTCCTCAGTACGATCGCAGATTCCGGTCGCGGGTTCCGGCGGATCCGGAACCCCGACCTGGGCATACGCTGGGCCGATGTCAGACACTGCCACGATTGCGGCGAGCGTCGTTGACGCCAGCATCACGGCGGCTGCCAGAAGCTTCCGCATATTACTCCAGATAATCTGCTTCCCCCTCATTCGTCTGCTCAAATCGTTCTTTCAGTAGTCGAGATTTGAGACAGCCCTCCACTGCGACGAGCACGTCCACCACAAGCTCGATGCGCTGGATGGGATCGGCGTTGGGGCACCAGGGCGTCGGGCGCAGCCATCATCAGCATCGTGGCCCGCCGAGGTGCTTTGCCGCGCGCTGTCAACTTTCTCCCGACGATGTAACTGTTCAGAGTTGGTGAGGTGAATTGCTGAAAAGTTGTTTGTCGATGGCTGGCGGCCTTTGGCCTGTTTATGTCAAGTTGGGTCCATGAAGCATGAAATCGACCTCACCACCGCCGACCGGGATGTGCTGATCGACATCATCCTCCGGCAGCAAGCCATCATCGAACGGCTGGAGAAGCGGATCGCCCAGCCGGAAGGGCGGGCCAAAGCCAAAGGCTCCGGACGGATGCCGGGCCTGAAGCCCAAAGCCGACCGGAAACCGGCCGAGCCCAAGCAGCCCCGCAAGCCGCGGCCCCACGGTTTCGCCCGGACCCGCATGACGCCCACCCAGCGGGTGGAGCATGTGGTGGAGCAGTGTCCCGACTGCGGGACCCAGTTGTCCGGCGGCTGGACCCAGCGTACTCGGGAAGTGATCGATCTGCCCCAGGTGCCGGTGCAGGTTACCGAGCACGTTTACATCACCCGCACCTGTCCCCGGTGCCAACGGGGCTGTACTCCCACAGCGCAACTGGAGGGCGCGGCGCTGGGCCAGCAGCGTCTGGGGGTGAACGTTGTCAGCCTGATTGCCGCGCTCCGGGAGGAGGCTCGGCTGCCTTGCCGCACCATCCAATGGTACCTGGACACGGTACATGGGCTGCACCTCAGCCTGGGGGCCATCGTGGACGCCACGCGCAAAGTGGCGGGCCAAGCGCAGCGGGAACTGGCGGGCATTCTGGAACGGATCCGCGGCAGTCCGGTGGTCCACGCCGACGAGACCGGCTGGCGGGAGGACGGACACAACGGCTACGTGTGGACTTTCAGCACCCCTGACCTGCGGTACTTCCTGCGACGGAACCGTGGTAAGGCGGTGGTGGATGAAGTGCTGGGCGATGAGTTTGCTGGCGTGCTGGTCAGCGACTTCTACGCCGCCTACCACCACTATGACGGCCCCAAACAACGCTGCTGGGCCCACCTGCTACGGGACATCCACGACCTCCGCGTCCTCTACCCTGACGATCACCGATTGTCCCAGTGGGCCGATGCCATACATCAACTCTATTGCCAGGCCAAAGCCTTCACCCACCCGGCAGAGCAGCAGCGGCGCGCTGCCCAACTGGTCCTGGAAAGACGCCTCTTGGCCCTCTGCCGTCCCTTCTTGGATGACCCGTCGGCGGCACAAGCCAAACTGTGCCGACGCATGGAGAACCACATCAAGGAACTCTTCGTCTTCGTGGCTCATCCGGAGGTGCCACCGGACAACAATGCCGCCGAGCGCAGCCTGCGCCCAGTGGTGATCAGCCGGAAGGTCAGTGGTGGCACCCGCTCGGAGCGGGGGACCGAGACCAAGATGACCCTAGCCTCGATCTTCGGCACCTGGCGAGCCCAAGGTCTCAATCCTCTCTCCGCTTGCCAACAACTGCTCGCTTCCCCTCAACTCTGAACTGTTACCCGACGATGGCCAATTCTACCACCCAGCACCCAGGTCGCCGTGATTTTGCGTCCTGACAGCGATTGTAGTTGGCCAATTCTCCGGGACGGCACGGGAAATGTTCGGCCGTAACGAAACCCGAATTGGTTCGCCCAACGTTTGTTACGTGAACTACTTCGTGCGGGAGATCCCGGCGCTGGCCCGATTGCGAATTTCTGCCGCCTCGTTTCCCGGCTGCTGATTGCGGATTTCGTCTGCCCAGCCAGTCGCTTTTCGTCGCACCAGCCCGGCAGTTGCGCGGCGCACGCAATTGCTTCCCGCTTTTCGGTAACATTTCTGAATAAGGCAACACGGGTGCTGGGGCCACAGTCGGCTCCTGCGGCTTTATGCTTCTGCATGACGAGAGCGGCGAGGCCAGCGATGTACGGAGCGGCGTAACTGGTGCCGGTGGCTGGGTTTGCGGTGGCCGTTGCAGTCCCGTCGGCGCCGACAATTTCCGGTTTGGTTTGAGTATGCCCTGGCCCGGGCCACGGCTGCTAGAACTTCGGATAATCCCCGGAGTCGAGTACCGGGCGGCGCCGACCGCCAACACGTTCGCGTTTCTCTGCTCTCCGTATCCGCCGAGACTCGCACCTTCTGCGTGTAATTGCGGATCTCCGGTATGATAAGTCAGCGTTGGTATAGTCGGAGCGCGACTGCTGTTGAAAATACCGAGATGCACCCAAGCGGGCCGGTCGCTGGCGGATAAGCTGGCGCGAAATTTTACTCTCACGCAATAGGTGCTTTGCTGGTTAGCTTGGTACGCTAGTGTGGTGTATCCGTAGTTCATCGGAAATAAAATGGCGGCTTGTGTCTTTGTGCCACTCTGCTTCAAGCAGGAAACTGGTTTCCTGTCCCTTTAGAAAGCTTCATTCTAATGCGACGAACTATGGATACAGTACACTAGCGAATCAAAGGAATTGTCAGTGCTTTCGCCATCTTGTCTGTTTATTGCAGAATGATTGCTGGATGCTTCCAGCAGGGTATGTTCACCATGTTCGTCATATGTGCGAACTTCGATGGCCAGATCCTTGCTGGCTCCGCCCCAATGGCCGTCCCAACGCAGGTGAAACGTGGCTATTTCGCCTTGATTTAAGTTGACGTCGTTGCAGTCGTTAGACCCTCGGAATTCAACATAGTCGCGGGTATTCACGCCATATTCTGACTTGCTGGAGAACCAAGTTAGTTGGCCGTAATTGCCAGCTGATACTACATAGAGCACTTTACGGCCATTCAACTGGGGGTCAGTGGTATCCAAGGTACCGTTCGCAGCTTGATCCCCAATCCACCGAAGAGATGAGTATCGCGGCGGGTCGAAAGGGTAAGAAAGTGCCCCTTTGCTTCTGGGATAATGGTTTTTGAAACACAAAACCGACCAGAAACAAGGAGCACCCAATAGATGCTACCACGTAACCACCCTGACGCATCCGGGTCGCTTTCGACGACCACCGCCTGGTCAACAATGCTGTGCTGATCCTTCCGGTGACCCTCGCCCAGCGTCTGGGTCTGGGTGAACTGGTGGACCGTCACGTTGACCTAGCCCGTGCCCCTAGCCGAGCCAACGCTGGCGATAAGATGCTGACGTTGGTGGCCTCGGCGTTGATCGGTGGCGACTGCATTGACGACGCCGATGTGGTGCGCACCGGCGGGACGGCTGGGGCCATCGGCGGCGTGGTCAAGACGCCGTCCACCCTGGGAACGTTCCTGCGGAGTTTCCGGTGGGGCCACGCCCGCCAGTTGGATCGGGTGAGCCGGGAGTTGTTGGCCCGGGCCTGGGCTGCCGGTGCGGGCCCGGGCGACGGGCCATTGACCATCGACCTGGACTCCACCATCTGCGAGACCTACGGAGTGGCCAAGGAAGGGGCACGGCGCCACAACTACACCGGCCAGCGGGGCTATCATCCGCCGCTGGCTGTTGCCGCCGGAACCGGCGACGTGCTGATGTCTCGGCTGCGGGAGGGCCGGGCCAACACGGTTCGGGGCGCGGCCCACTTCCTGCGGGAGACGGTGGGCCGGGTGCGTTATGCCGGGGCCGGGGGACCACTCGCGGTGCGGGCCGACCGCGGCTTCTACGCCCACGCCATCGTCGCGGTCTGCCGCGACATGGATGTCCGCTTCTCCATCACCATCCACCAGCACACCCGGTTGCGCAATCTTATCGAGGCCATACCCGAAAGGGAGTGGACGCCCATTCCCTACTGGATGGACGGCGCCACTGACGTGGCCGAGACTACCTACGTCCCCTTCCGGAGTGAGCCCGACGCCACCCCAGTGCGGCTCATCGTCCGTAGGGTGAAACCCACTCCCGGTTCCCAACTGGCGCTTCTCGCCAGCTACAGCTACCACGGCTTCATCACCGACCGGGACGGGGACACCCCTGACAGGGGTATGTAACGGCTGAAATCGGCTGTTGATTTAACTTGGGAAGGCGCCGGGGCATCCGGCATCTTGGTTGTGTCTAAACCGGATGCTGGAGGATCCCCATGCGCCTTCCCAGAGAATGCTATCAGATGCAAAAAACGATTGAAACGCATTTACCTCACCTCTCTCAGCCACGGTTGACCGGTCTGGTCCTGTGGGTCTGTGGGGCCATCCTCGCCGGCAGCGCCGGTCAGAATGCCGTGGCCTCGGCCCTCTCGCCCTGGGGCAGCTGGAACAACCTGCGCCAGTATCTCCGGGAGTGGCTCTACGACGGCGGCGACCGGGCCCGTCCCTGCCAGACCGAACTGGACGTTACGCTCTGCTTCGCGCCGCTGCTGCGCTGGGTGCTCGCCTGGTGGCAGTCCGGTAGACTGGCCCTGGCCATCGACCCCACTCTCAAGGGTGATCAAACCACCGCCATCGTCATCAGCGTCCTCTACCGCAGTTGCGCCATGCCCGTGGCCTGGCGCATCCACAAGACCACCCAGCGCGGCTCCTGGATGGATCCCACTGCCCGCCCCGCGCTTCGTTTCCCGTCCCGATACCGCCTGGGTCGGCCAGGGCACCGCCTGCAGCCCCCCGACCGCCCAGCGCCGTTGCACCCGGCTGGTGGTCTGGTACGCCGAGCCGGAGGAGCCCTGGATCATCCTCACCGATCTTGAACCCGATAAGGTGGGAACCAACTGGTACGCGCTGCGCTGCTGGATCGAACTGGGCTGCAAGGCCCTCAAGAGCCTGGGCTGGCAGTGGGACCAGACCCGGCGCACCGACCCGGCCCGCGTCTCCCGCCACTGGCTGGCGCTGTCGGTGGCTACCCTGCTGGCCCTGGCCTACGGCACCCGGGTGGAAGACGCCCAGGACCGCAGGATCGCCCCAGGCAATCTACGGGCGCCGCCCAAGACTCTGGCTTCCAATCACCGGGACCCTCGGAGCCGTCCGGCGCGCACCGTCAGCGTGATCCGCCACGGCAGCGACTGGCTCAGGCGGTTGCTGCTCAAAGGACGCCTCCGGAGCCGCGTCTGGCTGCTGCCCGAACCCTGGCCGGAACCCAAGCCCAACCTGGAGGTCACCCATCATGGCCCGTCTTGAAAACCCCTTACATACCCCTGTCAGGGAGGACACCCGGAAACTGGAGGCCGACCACCGGCGCCACGCCGAGACCGAGAATGCCATCCGCGACCTGAAGTACGGCGTGGGCATCAACCATCTCCCTTCAGAATGCGAGTGACCCGGTCGAGGTCTCCCAGTTCCGCCTTCATCCTGGCCAGCAAGTTCAGGGCGGCCCATTGCGCTGCCTCGTAGCCTTGCTCCACGGTAAGCTCAGCCCCCAGCTTGCCCGCTATCCCCTCGCTGGTTGCCCGGCGAGAGCCCACCCCAGCCAGCCACATTACGTTGCCGCTGCGCGTGATGGGCAAGTAATTGCCCACCGGATCGGGCGGGGGCGGCAGTTCGTAACTCAATTCGATCAGCTTTTTTTCAACTTCTGCCATTTCGTTTTCCTCCTGTCGGGACTTGGGGGTGTTTTCCAACTGCAAGTATGGGGGCCAACCAGACCAAATCCCACCTCACGCGTACCCGGTTTGGTGAGGTGGAGAGGTGAAGATTAGGAGTGGCGGGTCGGGTGTAGCGAGATAGTATTCGTAACCCAGGTTCAGGGTGCCCAACTTGCCTCTGGAGCAGATCTGGCGTCGGAACGACGGCGAAACCCGTATGCCCACCAGTATCAGCAGGCAACGGGCTAGCAGCAGTCCCACCAGCAGCCGTTGCAGCCGGTCCGTGGTGGTTACGGTGCTTCGGTCCAGT
The DNA here is from genome assembly GCA_965197635.1 of Dehalococcoidia bacterium. GTDB lineage: Bacteria > Chloroflexota > Dehalococcoidia > Lucifugimonadales > UBA3495 > Bin87. The sequence goes on along the minus strand of OZ240218.1, from coordinate 632,499 downwards.
CCAAAGCGCTGCTTGCCATCCTTGAAGTACTGTTCCGGCTGCATCCGGCGCCGATACATCCGCACCGCCTGGCGGGGATCGGTCAGCGACGTTGTGGTTTTTCAGGGTCATTGGGCCGGCGATTTTCACGGACATCCGACCCCCCTGGGAGCGCGGTAGTTTGACAAATAACAGGTTGATGTTGGCTGGTCAATCACCTCCTTGGCCCAGCAGGGCGCGATGTGGAGACAGTCCTTCCCGGTAGCTGGCGCCTTCGATGACGATCTGGCAACTGGCGTTGGCCAGCCGGTCCCGGGCGCTGTTGCCCAGGATGGGGTCATCGAAGAGGTTGAGCCATTCGTCCACGGCCCGGTTGCTGGTGATGACGAAGCTGGAGGACCGGTGCCGGTTGAGGATCAGTTCGTAGAGATCAGCGGACTGCTGGGCGGTGAGGTGGTGGAGCCCCAGGTCATCAAGGATGAGCAGGTTTAGGGACAGGAAGGACCGGAACGCGCGGTCCACTGAGTTGTCCACTCTGGCCTGGGCCATGGCTTTGAAGAAGTCGTCGGCGTTGACGAAGCGCGCGGTGTGTCCGGCGCGGATGGCGGAGTAGCCCAAAGCCTGCGCGAGGAAGCTCTTGCCGATGCCAGCCGGTCCCACCAGGAGGACATGCTCGTGCTTGTCGAGAAACGCCAGGAAGAAGACGGCGTCCAACAGGCGGCGGTCCAGGGTAACTGACGCCGACCAATAGAAGTCCTCCAGCCGGCAGGTCTCCTCGAAACCGGCGCCCTGCCGCCGAAGTTCGGTGCGGCGGTGCGCGCGGCGGTTGACCTCGTCGGAGAGGATGATCTCCAGGAAGGAAGCGTAGTCCAGTTGGTCTCTGCGGGCCAGGGCGATGCGCTCGGGCAGGGTGGCGGCCATGGGGCCCAGCTGGAGCCGTTTGAGCAAGGGCGTGAGTTCGGTGATGCGGGTCATGATCCACCTCCGATGGCATGGGCGAAGACGGAGCCGGGCCGGGCGAAACGACCGGCTGGCATGGATATTGGCAGTTGGGGCATGGCCCCTGTTTCCAGGGCCTGCACCAGGATGCGTTCCACGCGTCGGACATCGATGAGGTCCACGTCCAGGGCTCGCTGGCAGGCGTCGTCGAGACGCTGGGCAAACTCAGCCACCGCCGATCCCTGCAACGCGGCGCGGCGCTTGATCCGGTCCGGAGCCCTGGTGGTGTACGCGGAAACTTCGGCGGGATAATCATCGGGGTCGGTGGCGCGGCTGCCTCTGGGTTGGTGCTGGTGAATCTTGACCAGCTTGCCCCGGTGGTAGATGCGCACCAGCTTGCTGTCCAGCCTGATTTCCACCTTCTGACCCGGTGGACAGACCGACGCTGGCACCGAGTAGAGGGCGTACTGGCAGGCCACGTGATGGTCGGGATGGACCTCGGCGGTGCGCTAGTGGGTGATTTCGTAGGGCTCGCCATCCCAGGGCAGCAGAGCGCGGCGCTCCTCGTCCTGGAAGACCACCAGCGGTTGTCGCCTGGTGGTGCCGTGGATGCCCATCCCAGCCACCTCCACACACCAGCGCTGGGCTTCAGTGCGCAGGTGGGCCAGCCCATTGAAATCGCCGCCCTTGAAAAGGCGCTCCCGGACGTAGGACACGCTCCGTTCCACCTTGGGATGACGCGCCCGAGCCGGATCAGTGACGAAACCGCGGCGCTGAGAATATTCCAGAAGTCCCCAGGTCAAGCGGGGATGCAGTGGGTCAGCCCCCGCCACCGCCGCCGGAAAATTGTCGACGACCAGGTAGCGGGGCACGCCGCCGAAGTATGCCCACGCCGCTGCCAAGCCGGCGATCACGTCCTTCCGCTTCTGGCTGTACGTGGGCCAGACGAAACAGTGGCGTGTGTACGACAACATGATGATCAGCGCCCACACCACGTTGCGCCGGCCCGTTGCCGGGTCCATGATCATCCCCAACCGGCCCGAAGTCCAACTCGGCCACCTCACCCGGCTCAGTGTCGACCATCCGCACGGTGCGGACGCTGCGCCGTCCCCAGTTGCGCTTCCGGATGAAACGCCGCAACGACGAATACGATACCGCGCAGCCTCGAACCGCCAGCAACTCATTCATGGATGCGGGTCACCTGTAGCCGGTCATCGGTGAGCCACTCATAAATCTGGTCGGCTCACGGCTCAAGCAGGTCCGGGCTGGCCTCGGCCCATCCTGGGCAATCCCCTCGGCTTTGGACACCGCCGCGTACTTGGTCGCCGTATCCCGCGACAACCCGGTGCTCGCCGCGATCTGCCGCAGACTGCTTCCCGTCTGCCAGCGGCGAATGATCTGTGGTATTTCCATCCTGGGAACCTCCCGGTACGACATCGCTGCACCTCAAGTCTGGAGTGCGGCAATGGTCGCCTCGTTGGCGCCCACCAGTGGTCATAGACCTTGGCGAACTGGTCTATAGTTCGTGGCGATCTCCTCGTTTACTGGTACATAGTTCTTGGCGCTTTACACCCACGGCGGACCGACACGAACGACCGCGACAATGATGGCGATATCGAAGAATTCATCGAACGGGACCGTGGAGCCGACCAGCGAGTCCACGTCCTGGCCAGTATCCAGCAAGCAGGCGAGGGCCTGCGCGCCACCATTGAAGACGACCTGGACGGCGGCCACATCCGGCCCTTGACAGGAGGGATGCCGCTGTCCGGGAATAGCTGGCAAATCTCGATCACCTGATCTACGCTAGGGTATTCAGGGCACCGAGGTTCAAATCTTATTCGGAATAAGGCTCGTTCCGTTTCCTCGTCGGTCAGACCGCGCTGTCCGACACGGGGTCCATAAGGTCGCTCGAGCGACCTTGCCAAAGCGGTGATCTCGGCGGTCGTGTGAGCCGCCACATAGGTGATCTCGTTAACCAGGTTTGATGTTGACATCCCAATGGCCGCGGTAGCGCAGGCCATAATCTTGGCGTCCTGACACATACGCTGCAGAGGAGCGGGCAACATTGGTGCCGCATCATGGCCAACAAGCTGACCAACGCAGCGTCTGGAGCCGGGTTGTCAGGCGCCGCCGGAATGGCGAAATGGCGCTGATTGGAGACGTGCGCAAGCGCTGGTTTTCGGTAACATTCCCCAATCGGGCAGCAAGCGGCGCCCGTTGACGGGCCGCAATTGAAGCCGACCTTGTTGATGTCGTTCAGGTCGTGGCTCCAGGATGTTGCCTGATATCCAGGCGCCGGTATCCGTGTTGTTGCCGGTTTCGCTGGACCACGTCCGCTCCATCATATCAGTCGCGTGGCTACCAGCGTGTAGGCGCCCTGGTTTCCCATGCCTGGACTTACAATTAATACCCATGGGCTGGTCGTTAACACGTTGGTGATTATCCTCGCGTTTTTCCCCATGCCTCCGTTGTCATCCTGCACAACGACATACATCTGAGTACCTTCGATTTCGCCGAGGGACAAAAACGGATTCCCCAGGGTGCCTCCGTAGTCCCCCGACACGTTACCCTTCAGGTCGAATTGGTATCGACCTGGGACCAATTCAACCCGGAACCCATCTTCCAGGTCGGTATTACCCGCCTCGAGTTCTCCGGTGGCGGACGCGCCGTTTACCTGAATGAATCCTGTGGTGTTCAGGGTATCTGGGAAGTCAACTCCGCTGGGTTCTGACACGGTCTCTTTCAGGCCCGGGGAGGGAACGTATCGTAGGGCGTGACCACCAGGGAATAAGTGCCGATTGCGTCCTGGCCGCTTTCCGAGACCGCGATGTAGTAGGTTCCGGTCGTGTTGACGCGGATGTACAGCCGGGCGTTGTCCCCCTCGCCGCTGTCGTCGTCGAGCGGGTAGATGCCGGTGCGGTCGGTGTTGGTCTGCTCGACGTCTGCCGAATCCGACGACATGGCGTTGCCGCCGCCATCGGCGAGGTGGACCCTGGGGTCGTCGAGTGTTCCTCCCCGGTCGAATGCTTCGCTGCCTTTCACGTCAATTTGGTAAGAGGTGTCGGCCTGGAGTAACACTCGGAAGTAATCTACGTCGTTTGCAGGATCAATGATGCTTGTGGATGGAGTAGAGTCCGTCGCAACCTCGGCTGATGTGCTGGTGTCATCCGGCAGGTCTGCAAAAACGGTCGCCCGTACGGTATCGGTTCCAATTGCGTCCTGGCCGCTTTCCGAGACTGCGATGTAGTACGTTCCGGTCGTGTTGACGCGGATGTGCAGCCGGGCATTGTCCCCCTCGCCGCTGTTGTCGTCGTCGAGCGGGTAGATGCCGGTGCGATTGGGGTGGGTCTCCTCGATGTCTGCCGAATCCGACCACATGGCGTTGCCGTCGCCATCGACGAGGTGGACCCTGGGGTCGTCGAGTTTTCCTCCCTGGTCTAAAGTTTCGTTGCCTTTCACGTCAATTTGGTACAAGGTGTCGGCCCGGAGAAGCACTCGCAAGTAATCTACGTCGTCTGCCGGGTCAATCCGACCCGCGGCGTCGCGACCGTCCGGCGTGAGGAACCCGAATGTGGAGGTGTCGGCGGGGAAGTCCAGGTTGGCAGGTTCCGATGTGAGCATCCCCTTACCTGTCCGCTCCTCCGTGTGGACGCTATAAGTTCCGAACCCGCCGTTTCCAGAGTACACGGTTATGTAGTAGATCCCGGTCTCTTCGGACGACAGGTTGAGTCTGGCATTCTTTCCTTCTCCGCCATTGAAGTCGACGATGCCCAGCGTTTCCTGGGAGTTGGTGTTCGTTTGGACGACTATGTCCTCGCCGTTGATGGCATTCCCCGATGAGTCGGCCAATCCGACGATAGGGTCGGCGAGGGTTCCGCCGTTGGCGTTGGGATCGGCGCCCATCACGTCGATCGTATAGTCAGCACTGGGGCGCAGCGGGATCGCGAACCAGTCCCCGTCGCCGGCTCCATCGTTTTCAATGATTCCGGTGACGGTTCCCGTTCCCCGAATGTACCCGCGAGTCGCGATGTCTCGCGGGAAGTCCTGGCCGTCGAGCTCGGAGGTATTGGGAGTCTCGTCCATGGTCAGGAGGTAGCCGCCGGTATCGTCGAGCGAAGCGGCCTGGACCACGAGGTAATATACGTCCTCGTCCTTCACCAGGATGTCCGCACGCTGGCTTCCGTTGTTCGCTATCGGCAGGGTAACTATTCCGGTCAACCCCTGCCCCGCGTGGTTGGTTTGTGTGACGGCGGCAGTATCTTTGATGGCCGCTCCCGCCGAGTCCAGCAGGATGGCGATCGGGTATTCCAGAACCGAGGCGGCGCCCGTGTCAGGCGAGAGCTCAAGACGATACCCTCCGATTGGAACTTCCAACCGGAACGCATCCTTGTCGCCGGGGGTTCCGATCATCCCGGTGAACTCGTCTCCCTTGAGGAGAGTTTGATTGGTGGTCGTGTCGCCGGGGATATCGTCGGTCGGAGTTTCCGTGAGCATCAATTCGGTGGCCGAGACCCTGAGCGTGTACGTGCCGGTGTCGTTTTCGCTGGCTCCGGCGGCGCTGATGTAGTAGGCGCCGGTCGCTGTCGCGGTATAGACCAGCCGGCTATCCACCATGTTCTTCCCGTTGTCATCCTGGGTATTTGGGACGGGGTTGCCGTCCGCGTCGTACATGCCGTATATCAACGGGTCTGGCAGTGTGTCCGAACCCGAATAAACGCCGGTCAGTTCGAAGGTGTAGGTCCGTCCGGCCATGACCTCCACGGCAAACCAGTCGCGGTCGTTGGACTTCTCGATATACCCCGTGGCAACTCCGCCGATCAGGAGCGTGCCGATGGTGCTCGTATCGTCCGGATAGTCGTCGGCTAAATCGGTCACCAGGGTTATGGTGTACGTGTACCCCTGATTCTGCTGCGCCAGGACGTTGCTGGACCGGCCCGTTTCGATATAGTAGGTTGCGGTAGCTTCGGGAATGAACGTTATTTGCGAATTGTAAAGCAACCCTCCGTTGTCGTCGGAAACCAGCGTGGCGCCTTGTGCGTCCCGCACACTCAACTTGGGATTCAACAGATTGCCTCCGGACTGGCCACCGCTGGTCAAGCCATGATCTCCGAACATGTCGATCTGGTAAATGGTTCCTGCGGTCATGTCCACCGCGAACCAGTCAGTGTCGCTACTCTTCCAAAAGTTGGCGTCCGCGTACTGGTCCGGGTTTATGGCGACGGCCCCGTTGGTCGTGGCGGGGATATCATTGTCAACCAGGCTTTCGCTGTAGGCTTGGGTGAGGTTTCTGGTGAGTGGCAGGGGAAAGCCGGTCGCCTCCATGGAGAGTAGATACCCACCTTGGCCGCTGTTGCCGCCCGATCCAGATCCGACTGTAACCCAATAGGTCCCCGCCTCCTGCGGTACGAATATGATCTCGGGGTTTTTACTCCCCACCATTAGTGAAAACACCGGCGGGTTGGGGACTTCGCCGTCCCCGTACCGAATTTCCAACGCCCCTGAAGTAAGTTGTCCCACGGACCCGACGCTTGCTCCGGGCAGCAGCTCGAACCGGTAGGCGCGGTCTTTTTCCATTGTGGTCTGGACCCGGTCGGAATCGAGATTTTCTTGGCTCTGACCCCCGTGGGTCAGCGCGCCAGCGAAGGTCTGTCCGGGCAGGATGACGGGAATGGGTGTGACCCGGGTGAAGACGAGCGTGTACCCGTCGTCGCCCCTGGTGTTCCCGGTGGCGCCTCTTTCCACGGAAATGCCGACCCAATCCGGGTATTCCAGGCTGAACTGTGTCGAGGCGTTGTATTCCAGCCCGCCGTTGTCGTCGCTCGGTATCAATGTATCGTGCAAGAACCGACCGACACCTTCGGGTTCGCCAGCGTTCCGCCAGGGGTACCGCCGCTGGTGAGGCCGTATGCTCCGTACACGTCAACCTGGTAGATCACGTCTTCTTCCAATTCCACCAGGAAGGAGTCTCCGTCATCGCCGGACGGCACTGTGCCCGTCACGAACTGGTTCGGGGCTATCGGAAACCCGCCGCCAGTCTCGGACGGTATGTCCGTGCTTCCTTCGGATATCCCTTCCGTGAGCGCGATGGTTAGGGGCAGGGGCAACTCTGCATCCTGCACCGACAACGCGTAGCCCACGTTTACATCGGTTGTGGAGCGTGCGTCGATAAAGTACTTCCCGGCGTAGGTGGCTACAAACAGCAGCTTCGGCGCCTTGCTGCCGATGGTTCTGGAAACGGCCGATGGATTGAGCCGGTTGCCGGCATCGTCCCGCAACATGACCTCGCCCGAGGTGAACCCCGGCACCATGTTCTGGGCCTTTGGCGTGAGGTCAATGGAATAGACCTGATCCTGCACCAGCGTGGTGGCGAAGTAATCGTGGTCGCCGGGTGTGCAGAAAGCGCTGTCCGCCGTCTGGCCTGGGTCCACCGACGCCGTGGTGCTAGTGTCGCCGGGAATATCGGGTGATTCCGGCACGCTGACCTGGATTGCGGTCACGACCACCGCATAGGTTTCATTGAAACCCGGCGCCACCGGAAAGTTGTCGCCCTTCCCGACAACGACATAATGCAATCCGCATTCCGACGCTTCGAACCGGACCGACTCGTTGTACTGCAGCCCGCCGTCGTCGGTCGCTACCACGTTGCCGAAGAAGTCCCGGACCGTCACCTTGGGATCGCTGAGTGTGCCGGCGACGTAGCCGCCGCTGGTGAGCCCGTAGCTCCCGAACGCGTCCACTTGATAGGTGCCACCGGCGGGAATCGGAACCTTGAAACGTCCGTGTCGAAATTGCGGTCCAGCTCCGATTGTGCCCATTGGTTGGGCGCCAGTTCCACGGCGCCGTTGTTGGTGTCTGAGACCACGGGCACGCCGGGCGGCAGTTCCGCTTCCGCCACCAGTATCTGGTATTCAACATCAGTGCCGGCCAACCCGCTCACGCATAGCTGATAGTCGCCCGCGCTGTCCGACGCGTACAAAATCCTGGGCGGTTTGCCGGCGGCGGTCGTTGCGTACGCCGGGATGGGCAATGCAGCGCCGGTACTGTCGAGCAGTTCGGCGCGGGCCTGGTTCAGCGGGTTATCCCCGGCAGGTTTGACCGTGATGGAGTAAACTTTGTCTTGTTCCAGACCCAAGCCGAACCAGTCGCTGTCGCCCGCCGTGATGACTCCGGTGGCTGGCTGTCCGAGCTGGACGAACCCGGTGGTGGTACTGTCCTCCGGCAGGTCCTGACCCTCGCCCTCCGATACCGTCTCATCGGGCCGGGACGCGCGCCCTACACGGCCCTGTAGCGTCAGGGTCAGGGTGTTTGCAAGGCGGCGTCCGTTCGAGGCGCATACTGCTCCCTGCTCGTTGCAGGGCCGGTTGCCCTCCAGCGTTACGGTCAGGGGACTATCGGCGGCGGCGGCGATCTCAAAGGTCCAGTTGTCGCTTCGGCCCGGGCCCCTGGTGCGGTAGGCACGGAGGGCCTCGCCGTTGGAGACGCTGAGGGAGTGATCTCGCATCTCATTATAGCCGTTGGTGACCAGCGCGGAGAAGTCGACCCTGATGAGGAACGGGTCGTAGTCGTGCCGCAGTGGGGCGTACTCCAATGTGGCCGTGATGCCGTTGTTGACGCCGCTGATGGTCTCTGATCCCGATTCCCGGCCGGCGTTCGGGTCGTCATCCATCTCATGGGCGGTCGTGCGCCGGGGATGATGCTGGCTATAGAAGGGGTCCTGGGTGCTCATGGAGTGGTTGATCTGCCGGTATCCGTCGAAGCTGTCGTCGTCCTGGGCGGCGTCGACTTGGATCCAGTAAGGCTCGTGCCAGTTGTCTGGGGTGAAGGTATGGGAATCGGGGCTGCTCACCGTGAGGTCGGGGTCGCTGGGGTAGAGGTTGTAACCGATGTTTACGTCCTCCGTGGGTGGTTGGGTAGCCAGATCTTGTACCGGGCGCTGCCCCCTTCCGGTACTTGGATGTGATTTCTCTTGACTGAGTGGGTAATGTCGTCGGTCGTCGCGTGGATGCCCTCGGGGGTTTCGTAGTCAATGATCCAGACGTCCCGGCGGCGCTCGGTTGGGTGTCTCTCAAAGTCTATGCCCTCTCTGTTGGTCAGAATGAGGATATGTGCCCGCTCAGGCGCTTCTCTTTTGTTGTCGTCCTTCACTGAGAAGCCTGTGGTTGCTGTGAAGGTCTGGGTGTGATTTGGGATGTTGACTATGTGTTCTTCATACAACGGCTCTGAGATTGTCGCATCTTGTTGAGAAAACCCCAGGGTGATATTAAATGGATATTCAGCGGGCCGGTTCAGTTGTAAGGTGTAACGGACGCTGCTGTCCGACCCTTCGGTGACGGGGTCGATCTCGTTGATAGAGACTATTGGCAGACCGTCGGCGTCTTCGATGTTTAAAACTGCCCGAGCGCGTCCCGTGGTTGCTCCGCTGGGGTTGGTAAGGTGCATGCGTAACTGGAGTTTCTCCTCGGAATTATCGTCTCCCAGGATCTCGACTGGAAATGTCCTGCTGGTGGCGCCGGCCGGGAAGGTGAGGGTGCCGGAGGTTTCTTCGTAGTCTTCCCCCGGATCCGCACTGACCCCCTCCATCGCGTAGTCCACGGTCACTACGCCGGTGGCCGGCTGGTCCAGCACTACCCGGACGTCCAATACGAGCACTTCTCCGTTACCCTGAGGCTCCGTGACGTTTATGTCTATGCGATCAAATCCCACAATGGTGACGGCCACAAGAGCCAGCAAGAACACGACGGCGATGGGAAAGCTGGGCCCGGGGTTACGCCAGGGGCCCTTCGGTGTGCTCATGGTGACGGCCACAAGAGCCAGCAAGAACACGACGGCGATGGGAAAGCCGTACTTTGATGCTCTGGTCATGAACAGGTCGTCAAAGCGGTTACGCCAGGGGCCACTGGAGAGCACTCCGGAAATACGCTAGAGGATCGCGCGTGCCGGGCTTAAAGTTGCGTCGGCCCCGCGACGATGACGGGGAGCATCGCGAACTTGAGGAATTCTGATCGGACTGTATGCTGAATCATAGAATTCTGACTGTTCGGTCTCGCGCTCGCCACGCCGTCTGGGGCCGAAATGGCGTCGCAGGACATGGATTGAATTGTCCCGGCGTCGACCGCATATTCAGAACCATCCTGACGGCAACACCTGAGGGCTGTCGGAAGATCAGGGGAGAGTCCCGCCAGCAGTATCAAACCTGCCGTTTCAGATTGTGACAGGTCGAAAGCTTCGCCAAAGACAACCAGTCGGCGAACCATAGGACGGGTACCTCTCGACGCCCACCGAGACACCGTCGCGTGGCTGTAACGCTCCGCGTGATCGGCATCTATGGGTCTCATTCGTCTCAGTAGCTGTTCCTGCGTAAGTCCTTGTCGGCCGTCCTCGGCGATAAGGGATCCGTGATACGACCTCATCACTAACCCCACCTGCGCTGCTCGGAAGCGCCGCAGATAACGTTGCGATGTCATACTGGCCGTCCAACGTTGACCGGATCGGGTCGGCCAGCGCGCAGCGGATGCCGGCCGGATTGTCCGCCAGCCAATGGCCAAAGTCCTCAGGGTGCCCATAACACCAAGGACCGCCTGCTCAACATCCGAGCCTTTCATGCCGATCTTCAAGAAAGGAACCAGCCTGGTGGCAGTCCAAGATGACGAGTGCTGCAACCGACACGCCGGTGGCAATCCCGGCGTGGGGTTCTTCGTGTTTTTGTGCCATCGCACTTTGTTATCCCGTTCGTGAAGACGGCATCGTCCAATGACAATTGCCTTCTTTTAGTTTTATGGCCATTCCGACAGATGGGTCGCTCTACGTTACTGCACATCACCGTAGCCAACGAGCCGATCTCGCACCATGTCCCGGCAACTGGCGACAACCTACCAGTGTAGCAACCGTAAGTGGTGTTACGGTGATTATCCGACGCGATTCGCGTGTTGATAGGGTGAGTGGCGTGTTGGCAGTTCCAGCAAAATCAGGTCCACTGGAACGATCCTGCATCGAGCTCAGCAGCAGCCCTTAGCATTACAGCCGCAGATGATGTGGTAGGTTGAGTCTATGACCGTTGATGCGAGGGGAGGTGTTGGTTATGGGCCAAACCGTACCGGAGCAGGAAGATGTGCTGGATTGGGCGGAGGGTCTCCAGGCGTTGCACCGGCGTATTGCGGGCCGCTTTGGTCGCCGTGAGCCTCGGCAAAGAGTTTTGGCTTACCTGAAGGGGCTGCTGGGGTCGATGAAACGCAAGAATGGGTGGCAACTGGCCGAATATGTTGGCGACGCCACGCCCGACGAGGTGCAACGGTTGCTGGCGACGTATCGTTGGGACGCCGCTGGAGTACGGGATGATTTGCGGGAGTACGTGGTGGAGCATCTGAGAGACCCGGCGGCGGTGCTGGCAGTTGATGAGACGGGGTTCCTGAAGCAGGGGCAGCAAGTCGGTGGGGGTGGAGCGACAGTACAGCGGCACGGCGGGGCAGGTGGAGAACTGCCAGATTGGGGTGTTTCTGGCCTACGGCAGCAAGTGCGGCCGGACCTTTTTGGATCGGGAGTTGTACTTGCCCCAAGGGTGGGCGGGGGATTGGGAGCGCCGGCGGGAAGCCGACGTGCCTGGGGAGGTGGTCTTTCGCACCAAGGGCCAACTGGCCCAGGTGATGATTGCCCGGGCGGTGGCGGCGGGCGTGCCCTTTGCTTGGGTGGCTGGAGACACGGTGTACGGTAATGCGACTGGTCAAAAATCGGGTCGGTTACGGCGGTGGCTGGAGGAGCAGGGCCTACCCCATGTGCTGGCGGTGAAGAATAACGAGCCGCGGTGGGTTGACACGAAGCATGGCGCGGCGCCGGTGGCGGCGCGGCGGTTGGCCCATCAGATACCGGCGGAGGATTGGCAGCGGCTGAGTGCGGGGGAGGGCAGCAAAGGGGCCGCGTTTCTACGATTGGCCCGGGTATCAACCCGGCCCTGGTCTGAGCCGGACCAAAGGCATTGGCTGCTGGTGCGTGCTTGGTCAAGGGCTCGGGCATCGCCGACCCCGCTGAACTGGCCTACTACGCCGGCTTCAGTCCGGCGGACGCGCCCCTGGCGGAACTGGTGCGCGTGGCGGGCACTCGGTGGATCGCGATTGGTCTAAAATCGGGATGCCTTCAAGGAGGCGAAGCAGGAGGTGGGCTTGGACCAGTACGAGGTGCGCCGCTGGACTGGATGGTATCGACACGGCACCCCCCGTGTCGTAGCACGGGGCAGGCTCTGGCGCTGCTGGTCTAGGCCTTCTTGGCGGTAACCAAGTGCTACGCCGCCGCTGGCGACGTAAAAAGGGGGCGGTGATTATGGCCCAATTGATCCCCATGACGGTTCCCGAGGTGCGACGGCTGTTATGCCGGCTGCTGTGGCCACGCTCCCAGAGCGCTGAATTTACGCTACGGTGGTCGCGGTGGAGACGGAGGCATCAGGCCCGGGCCTGGCAATCTCATCACCGGCGACGACTACACAGCCTTTCCGATCATCTGCGGCTGTGATATTAAGACGGACGCCACTGGGGCTGCCCAGGATGGAGGGCCGGGTGTTGGAAATGGATGGGATGTGGACGCGCACGGTGGATGGGTCGAGGGACATGAAGGTGGTACGGGACAAAAGGGGTGTGGCGTTGGGGTCTTTTACCGGATGGGAAGAGGTGATTGATGAAGCCTGGCAGCGGGGTGCAAGGGAGCCGATACACTTGGTGAGCGACGGGGATCAGGCCATTGCGGCGGGCATTGCTCTGGTTTACGGACGCGAGGCGCCCCACCAGCTTGACCACTTTCATCTGCTGAGGGAATATCGGCGGAACCTGGGTCGGGAAGGCTGGCCCGAAGCGCGGCAACTGTTGGCGGCGGAGACTATGGCAGAGGCGCAACGCCACGGGGTGAGAATAGTAGCGTTGACGGAAGCGGGGGATGTACTGGTGTCGGAAAGCCGTGGAAGCCGGACTGCGGCATTTGGAGACCGGACCGGGGAAATTCAAAACCGCATCTCGGTTGGAACGACAGAACCGGGAGTACCGGCGGCAAGAAAGAATGGGCACAGTATGGTCGCCACACAACCTGTTGGCGCTCCTCAGAAATCGAGGACTGATGAACCAAATCACCTAAAACGGCACGCTACCCAGCCGCCCGGTGCCCGCGCCGACCGCTCTATGCTATGCTACCGACTAAAACATCGCGGAGCGGAGGAGCCCACTACCATGAAGGCTATTCAGATTACCGAATACGGCGCACCGGAGGTTATGAAATACGTTGACCTGCCGGACCCAACTGCCGGAGCCGACCAGGCCGTGGTGGAAATCCAGGCCGTCGGCGTCAACTTCACCGACATTTACAGCCGCATGGGCGTCAACCCTCCGGGCCTGCCCTGGGTGGCCGGTGTGGAAGCGGCCGGGGTGGTTCGGGAGACCGGACCGGGAGTGAACAACGTAGCCGTGGGCGACACGGTCGCCTATTGCAGCCATCCCGGCTCCTACGCGGAACAGGCGGTGGTGCCCGCCTGGCGACTTATCAAGATGCCGGAAGGCCTGTCGGCCCGTGACGGCGCGGCCACCATGCTCCAGGGTATGACGGCCCATTACCTCTGTTACGACACCTACCGCGTGCAGGCGGGCGACCGTGTCCTGGTCCATTCGGGAGCCGGCGGCGTGGGATTGTTGCTCATACAGATGTGCAAGGCTCTGGGAGCTTACGTGTATTCCACCGTTTCCACCGAAGCCAAGGCGGAGTTGGCCCGCGGCGCCGGCGCCGACCATGTAATCCTCTACACCGAGCAGGACTTTGCTGCCGAGATTTCCCGTGCCACCGACGGCGCGGGCTTGCAGGCGGTCTATGACGCGGTGGGCAAAGACACCTTCGACAAAAGCATCGCCTGCCTGGCGCCCCGGGGTTACATGGTGCTGTACGGACAAGCTAGCGGGCCAGTGGAATCCATGGATCCCAGGGTTTTGGGCAATGGCTCCAAGTTCCTGACCCGGCCCGGCTTGGGGGACTACACTACGAACCGGGAGGAATTGGAGAAACGGGCCGGCGCCGTGCTGGGATGGGTCCAGTCCGGTGAGTTGAACGTGCGCGTAGGCCATACCTTCGCGTTGTCGGAGGCTCCCGAAGCCCACCGGCAATTGGCGGGCCGCGCTACCACCGGCAAAATTGTCCTGACACCCTGACGAACGCCGGGCAGCGACGACTTCCGCCTCGGGAGGACGACGTGGCGTCCGCTCCCCCAGCATCTACCTGGCCCGCGCCGACGGGGATCGTATTGAGCGACCTCGACTGGGTTGGCGACGTCGCCCGTCGTTACCTCCTGGACGGACTGGAAATACCGGCCGGGTCGGTGGTGCTGGAGCGGATTTCCGCTACCGGCGGGCGCTGCTTCTGTTATCCCGATGGGTCATGGCTGATCGGGTTGTCGTTGCCCCGACTCCAGCGCGGCGGCCGTCTTGGCATGGAAGGGATACTGGCCCACGAGTTGCTCCACGCCTGGCTATGGTCGCAGCATCGCTTCCGGGGTCACGGGCCGGTTTTTGAAGGACACGCCACAGTTCGAGGGATACCCCGTTGGTGTTCTGCATTCGCAGATGAACAACGGCGCGGCCCACGGCAATTGGCGCTGTTTGATATCTCCGCGCCGGCTCCGACGTTAGGACAATAACCGGCGGGCTGCCATCCCGGTTTTCGGACGCTGTGGCAAACCGTGCAACCTTTTGATGTTAACACAAGGCATTGCGCAAGCCAAAGCGTGGCAAGAATTCGTTTCGAACGAAAATAACGTAAATTTACGTCCGGGTTTGACATCAAGCGGTCGTCAGGCTAAACTGCGAGCCACCAAACGCAGGTCTGCACAACCATCAACCTGCCCTTAAACAAGGAGGCCATATGAGTGCAGCCGCGCTATCAGCGCGACGACAATCGTCGGAACCAGACTCTATATGGTCCCGCATGATGCGGGACCGGGCTTACGCCAATCTTCTTTCTGGATGCAGCCGTCCCAGCGGGGTTGACCCCATCCGGGGGCGCGCCAAGCACCAGTTGCCCTGCGAGCCTTAGCTGCTCGCAGCCTGCATCGGGCGGCAGAAGTAGCGTTCTGCCATACGCCTTCACCCACGGGTTTTCGCCGCAACGCCGGCCGCGAGGCATGCGTGTCTGTACGCATATCTCAGCGGTAGCATTCCCTTTTTCTTCTGACGGCCGCGACGGCAAACTGGGCCGGAATCCGGCCAACAAACCCCTATTGCCAACTGAAATTGGCCAACAAAACGAGGAGCGAACATGAGAGAAGTCTTGAGGTCCAAAATCCACCGCTGTTGGGTCACCAGCGCCAATCTGGGATACGTCGGCAGCATCATCATTGACCGCGATCTGATGGAGCAAACCGACATCGTGGCGTTTGAAAAAGTTCAGGTGCTGAACATTAACAACGGGGCGCGCTGGGAGACGTACGCGTTGCCCGGTGAGCGCGGCAGCGGCACGATAGCGGTTCAGGGAGCTGCAGCACGCCTTTGCCAGGAGCGGGACTGCATCATCATCCTCGCTTTTGAGGTCACCAACGAGCCGGTCGATCCGAAGATGGTCCTGGTTGACGAAAACAACAAATTCCTCGAATGGATCGAAGGTTCATTGTATGCCGAGCCCCAGCCAGAGCCCGTCGCGCTTTTCTGAGCGCGAGACTGAAGAATACTACGACGCGGAGGATGCCCTCTACCGATCCTTCTGGGACGCAGAGGGCAGCCTTCACTGGGGCGTGTTTGCTGGTCAGCGGGAGCCGGCGGCTGACACCGACGCGAAATCCGGTTTTCTGGAGGCCTGTTCTCGCCTCAACGATATCATGCTGCAAAACGCCGGCATTGATGCAGCTGCTTGCGTCCTGGACTTGGGATGCGGCAACGGCAACACGGCAACCTGGCTGTGTCGCTCCACCGGAGCCCGGGTTACGGGCATTGACCTCAGCGGGGTCCGTATCGCCAACGCGATCGAAGCGCTGGGCCGGACCCCCGAACTCGCGCCACGATTGGAGTTTCACAAAGCCTCCGCCACTGACCTGCCCTTTGCCGATGGGACCTTTTCCCACGTGTGGAGCCAGGCGACCATCTACCACATTCCAGACAAGGCAAAGACGCTGCAGGAAGCCTTCCGAGTGTTGCAACCCGGAGGCGTGATGGTCTTTGATGACCTGACCAAGCCCAAACCCGACATCAGCGACGAAGCACGCGCCTTCGTGTACGACCGGTTGTTGTTCGACACCGATTACAGTTTCCATTCGTACATGGATGCGCTGCGAAAGACGGGATTCCGAATACTGGAAGCCCGCGACCTCTCGGAACATCTGGCCGTGAGCTATTCCTGTCTTTCGCGGATGGCCGCCATGGGAACCGATCCGGAACGCAAAGAGCGGTTTGCCGCCCTGTCCGGCGCTTATCTGAAGATGGTGCAGGCGGTTCGCAACGACGAACTGGGCTGGGCCCAATATCTCTGCGTCAAGTAGGCGCACTACAAATCAGTAGCGCCAAAGGAGCGACGTATGGCAACCGGGCATCGGTTTTCGGAACAGGAGACCGAAGAGTACTACGACGCTGAAGACGTCATTTACCGTTCCGTGTGGGATGCTGACGGCAGCGTCCATTGGGGGATATTTGACGGAGAGCCCAAGGGCGACGCTTACATCCGCGACGAGTTCCTCACCGCCGGCATTCGCCTCAACGAGTTGATGGTGGAGTACGCGGGTATCAACGAAAATTCGCGGGTGCTGGACGTCGGATGCGGCAACGGCACCACCGCTACGTGGCTCTGTCAGACCAGCGGAGCCGACGTCACCGGCATCGACCTTAGCGGCGTGCGGATCGCGAACGCAGTGGAATCTTTGGAAAAGGTCCCCGAGTTAGCCGGCCGGTTGGCTTTCGAGAAAGCGTCCGCCACCGAATTGCCCTTCGCCGAAGGCGCGTTCACTCACGTCTGGAGCCAGGCCACCATCTACCATGTGCCGGACAAGGTGAAGGTGCTGGAAGAGGCGTACCGCGTCCTCCGGCCTGGCGGCGCGATGATCTTTGACGATCTGACCAAGCCCAACGCCGTCATCAGCGAAGCGGCCCGCAGGTTCGTGTACGACCGCCTGCTGTTCGACACGGACTTCAGCTTCTACTCGTACATTGATGCCCTGCGGGAAACCGGTTTTAAGGTGCTCCAGGCGCGCGACCTGTCGGTCCATCTGGCCCGCAGCTACACGTACCTGTCCAAACTCGCCTCCATCGCCGAGGGCCCGGAAGGTTACCAGGACCGTTTCGATTACCTGTCCGACGCCTACATGAAGACGGTGGAAGCCATCAACAACGACGAACTGGGCTGGGCGCAGTACCTCTGCATCAAGCAGTAGGCCGAATACGCGTTGGTCCAATTTGCCAGGGAGCAAATCAACGATGCCTGAAGCAGGAAACGTGGGCTCGGAAGACCGGGTTCAGTGGGTCTATTCTTCCACCACCAACGACGAGCTGGCGGAGCGGTATGACCAATGGGCCAGCGAGTACGACGATGACCTGGAAAACACATTCATCTGGCTGGCTCCCCGCCGGGGCGCCGAGGTTTTGTCGGAGCACGTAGCCAGGGACGCCAAGATACTGGACGCCGGCGCCGGCACCGGACTGGTGGGCGTGGAACTCCAACGGTTAGGCTACGGAGACATCTGCGCCATGGACCTGTCCCAGGGAATGCTGGATGAGGCCCGCGGCAAGGGTTGCTACAACGATTTCCGCCAAATGGCATTGGGCGGGCATTTGGACTTTGACAGCGACGCCTACGATGCCGTCATCAGTATCGGCGTTTTCACGCCGGGCCACGCTCCGCCCAGTTCCTTCGTGGACCTGTGCCGGGTGACCAAGCCGGGCGGCCACATCATCTTCAGTATGCGCCCCGATACTCACGTGGAACTCGGTTTCAAGGACCAGCAGGACGCGCTGGTTGAAAGCGGAGCGTGGACCCTGGTGATCGCAAGCGAGCCCTTCCAGCCTCTGCCCAAAGGCGAGCCGGAGGTGATGCACCAGATCTGGGTGTACCAGGTGAACTGAACGCAGCCTCGCTCGAAGCGGCAGGCCAACGATAAGGGGCGGTCCGCCGCGGCGGATTGCCCCCTTGCTTTTGTTGGGTTGCGCGGTTCGAAGGCTACTCGCGGGTCTCCATGGGCAGGCCCTGATCGTGAACTTCCAACACGCACTCCGGGCACCTTTCCATCGGTTCGTGGCCCGTCGCCGGCCAGATATCGTCACCCTTGAGGCCGCAGAGGAAGAACGGCTCCACCTCTTCAATTCCAAGACTTTCCAGGTAGTGGACGAAACCCTGCCGGCGAGGGTTGTCATACCACCACGGCGTAAGAGTCTTGGCCAGGGCGTGGATGTTTTCCTTGAAGTCGTCCGCATATTCCTCCGGGTCGTCAGGAATGTCCACCATCCAGCGGGTTCCGCTGGGCCCACCTTCCCTGGTGGCCTGGAGCTTTCCGTCGCGGACGTTCTTGCGAATAACGTCCTGCGAGACGTTCAAAATCCGTGATGCTTCCTGAATTGTAACCCGGGGCATAGCGCACCTCAATCAACGGTAATCGTCAAGCGATAACCTATTTCTACCACTAACCCAGCGGGGCGGCAAGTCGGGGGCGAGTTCAGTGCGCAGCCGCCATGGTGCGCGGGTCTTCCAGCGTGTCGGCCAGGGATCCGCCGGGAGGCACCATTGGGAACACGTTGGTTTCGCGCTCGACGACGAACTCGATGAGGAACGGACCATCGTGGGCCTGCGCTTGTCTCAAAGCGTCGGCCACGTCTTCCTGGTGCTCCACCCGCAGCGCCGGGATGTCGTAGGCGTTGGCGAGTTTCACGTAGTCGGGGCCGGGCATGGGGACTTCCTTCAGGTGCCCGTCAAAAAACATTTCCTGCCACTGGCGCACCATGCCCAGATAGCCGTTGTTAAAAATGGCAATCTTGATGGGTAGTTTCTCCTGCACTGCCGTCACCAGTTCCTGCAAGGTCATCTGAAAGCCGCCGTCGCCGGCGACCGACCACACGGTGGCGCCGGGGCGGGCTACCTGCGCGCCCAACGCGGCGGGAACCTCGAAGCCCATCGCGCCGAGGCCGCCCGATGTGACGAATGAGTTGGGCTGATCCAGGAAGAGGTACTGGGCGGCCCACATCTGATGCTGGCCGACGCCGGTGACCACGATGGCGTCGTCGTCGCGCTGAATTGCCTCGTTCATTTCGACCAGCACCTGCTGGGGCAGCAGGGCGTCGCTGGCGGGAATGGCCAGGGAAGGGTGCTGCGCCTTGAGGCCGGCGATGGTGGCCATCCATTCGGGTCGTTCGGCCCACTCCACCAGTGGGGCCAGGGCTTGCAGTATCGGACGCGCATCGCCGACCAGCGGCACTTCCGCAGGAACGATACGGCCCACCTGACTGGCCTCAATGTCCAGGTGGACAATTCGAGCGTGGGGAGCGAAACCGGAAACACGACCAGTCACCCGGTCGTCGAAACGCATCCCCAGGCCGATGATGACGTCCGCCTGATCCACGACCATGTTGCACCAGTACATACCGTGCATACCCAGCATCCCCAGGCTCTGCGGGTGGTTGCGCGGGAAACCGCTGATGCCGAGCAGCGTGTTGATTACGGGGATACCGGAACGCTCCGCCAACGCCAGCAGTTCATCGAAAGCGCGGGAATTGACGATGCCGTGGCCGGCGATGATGACGGGCCGTTCCGCCTGGTTGATGAGGTCTGCCGCCTTGTGGACGTTCTCCATCACCTCATCTGACAGGGCCGGTTCAGGGTTAGGCGCCAGCGTTGGGTAATCAAACTCGGCTTCCTCCAACTGCACATCCCTCGGAACGTCGATGAGGACCGGGCCGGGGCGGCCCTCCTGAGCCACGCGAAAGGCGTCGCGGACGGTGCGGGCCAGATCGTTGGCCGACATCACCAGATAGGTGCGCTTGGTGCAAACCGAGGCGATGCTGCATATATCGCATTCCTGGAACGCCTCGGTGCCCATCGCAGCGCGGGCCACCTGGCCCGTGATAGCGACCAGGGGGATGCTGTCAGCCTTCGCGCCCATGATGCCGGTGATCAGGTTGGTGGCCCCGGGACCGGAGGTAGCGACGCAAACGCCGGGTTTGCCGGTGATGCGGGCGTAGCCGTCGGCGGCGTGGGCAGCGGATTGTTCGTGGCGCACCAGGATATGGCGCAGTTGGGGGTAGGCCCACAGAGCGTCATAGAAGGGCAGTATCGCGCCGCCGGGATGCCCGAACAGCACGTCCACTCCTTCGCGTAGCAGGCTTTCGCAGATGATTTCAGAGCCTTTGAGTTTCACGGCGTGTCTCCGTATTCGGTTGTCGTTTGCCGCCAGCGGCGGACGAACCAGGCCCTGCCGGTGGTACTGCGACGGACATAAAAAAAGTCCGTCCCCATAGGGACGGACAAGTAATCCGCGGTACCACCCTATTTGCTCGCTGCCTCCGCATCGACGGAGACATAGAGCCACTCAAGCAGGACACTATCATGTCCCGTTGCTGCTAACGGGCAACGAACCCGGCCTGAGCTTAGTTACCACGGGTATCTGACCGGGGCTTTCAGCCGGCGGCTCCGGAGGGATTTTGGGCGGGGCAAACGCGCCTGCTTGCACCAGACCAGGCTCGCTAAAGCGTCCGTAAACCGCTTACTCGTCTCCATCTAAGCCTTTCGCGATAAACTGTATCACGGGCGCGCCGACAGCGTCAATCACATATCGTTGCGGTAACAGTTCAGACTTGGGGGGAAGTGAGCAGCTGACGACAGGCGGCGAGAGGATTTAAACCTTGGGCGCGCCAGGTGCCGAAGATGGATGCCAGCGTCATCTTGCTCTCCGTGCCCTGCTCCGAGCGGGTGCCGCCGCTGACCTTGCGGCTGATGACCAGATGACGCAGGCTGCGCTCGGCGGGGTTGTTGTCCGATGGCACGTCTGGTTCGGCCACGAAGACGAAGAGTTCCTTGATGTGGCGCTCAATGCGCCGGCACAGCTTGCCCTGGACGGCCGACGGCTCAGACAGGAAAGGGCGGCAGATGGCCAGCAGCTTCCGCTCCAAGGCCAGTTGAGCAGTGCGCCGTCGTCGTGCCTGAGGATGAGAGAAGGCTTTGGCTTCCTCGTAGAGTCGATGGACTGCCGCCGCCCAGCGGGCCAGCGGGGCATCTTTGAGGTAGCGGGCCCGCAGGTCGTGGATGTCCCGCAGCAGGTGCGCCCAGCACCGTTGCTTGGGGCCATCGTAATGGTGGTAGGCGGCGTAGAAATCGCTGACCAGTACTCCGGAGAATGCCTCGCCCAGCGCTTCATCCACCACCGCCTTGCCCCGACCCCGCCGCAGGAAGTAGCGCTCGGTGGGAGTGCTGAAAGTCCAGACGTAACCGTTGTTCCCATTTTGACGCCAGCCGGTTTCGTCGGCGTGGACCACTGGGCTGGCGCGGATGCGGTCCACCATTCCAGCCACCGCTGGTTGGGCCTGTTGCGCGGTCTGATGAATGGCGCTCACAATGGCCCCCACGCTGAGGCGCAGCTGATGGACGGTGCCCAGATACCACTGGATGCTGCGGATCGGCAGGCGCCCTTCTTCCCGTAGCGTGGCGATGCGGCTGATCAGGTTGACGCCCAGGCGTTGGCGCCCCAGTGCCACGCCGTCCAGTTGCGCGGTGGGCACTCGGCGCCGCCGACACACTGGGCAGGTCCTGGCGATGAAGACATGCTCGGTGACTTGCACCGGAACCACCGGCAACTCGATGACTTCCCGAGTGCGCTGGGTCCAGCCGCCGGACAGGTGGGCGCCGCAATCGGGACAGTTCTCCACCACGTGCTCCACCCGATGGGTCGGTGTCATGCGCGGGCGGGCGAAGCCGTGGCGTCGCTGCTTTCGGGGCTGCTGCTGCGCTGGGGGCTGGCGGCCCGATTTCGCCTTGAGGCCGGGCATTCGGGGCGGGCCGTCCGGTTTCGCCTGGCCCTCCAGTTCGGCAATCCGCCGCTCCAACCGCTCAATCACCCGCTGCTGTTCCAAAACGGTGGCCTGCAGTTGGGCAATGATGGCGATCAGGAAATCGCGGTCGGCGGTGGTCAGGTCACTCTCAGTATCCACTCCCTCTATATGACATAACGACTGCCACCCACGCCAGCGTTCGGAAACCCGGATCCGGCCAATTCACCTCACCAAGTCTGAACAGTTACTCGTTGCGCGGTAGCGTTCCGATTTAGGTGGTTTGATTCCATAGATGCCGTTGCTGGTGCGGGTAGGGGCGAATGGCCATTCGCCCCTACGGACGGAAACCACCTAATACGGAACGCTACCTCGTTGCGCGTTATGAGGCATACCCGGACTCGGTTGTTGGGCAACCTCCCAATCAGATACCCCCGACAATTATCAAGGCGAGACTTCAGGGGTTGTGGTACGATTCCCGTGACATTTTCCGTCGTCGCTGCCAACGTAGATGCAAACCACCACATCATATTTGTCGCGCATCCGGGGCGTAGAGCTGCTGCCTGGAGAGCGTCTAGAAATCATTTTGCACCCGGAGCAGGGACTGATTGCCGAACCCTCCGGCTCAGGCCGGCTGTTGGCCGCCACGAGCCGGCGCATCATCAGCGTGGTTGAGGACGGCCCGACGCGGGTGGCCCAGATGTATGCCACCGGGTCGATTTGCGGCGTGAGCGCGCGGAACGACATCCGGCGGGGGCTGTCCTGGCTGCAGTGGGCTGTCCTGGCATTCGGCAGCGTGGCGGCCTACCTGATCCTGGCGTACTGGCTGGTGGACCGGTTGCCAAGCGTGATCATCCCGGTGATCAACCTGCACGCGGTGGCAGCCATTCTGGTGATCCTGATCGCGCTGGTGGTCTGGCTTCTCTGGCGGAGCCTGACCCACGCCGGCGGGAGCATGATACGGATTGAGGGGATCAATTGGTCGTTGGAAGCACAATGCCCCAACGAGCGATACGATGACCTGGTGGCCTTCGCCAATATACTGCTGCTGCTGCAATCCACAGCATCGGAACAGAACCCTTATGCGCCCGGCGCGATGACCAATCCGTTGGCGGAACCTTAAAACAAAGGGCCTTTACGGCGTCCGTCCGAAGGGCAGCGACGGGTCAATGTCCAACGACATATCCGCGATGTCGTCGCGTTGATACTGGTAGAAGGCTCCGGCGGCAATCATCGCGCCGTTGTCGGTACACAGTACCGGAGCCGGTATGACCGCCGGCAGGGGCGAATCGGCCAGCACGCGTTGGCGCAGCCGGGCGTTGGCCGTAACTCCGCCGCCCAGAATCAGCCCGCGAGCACCGTACCGCTCGGCCATGGCGAGCAGCTTGGCGGCCATCACGTCCACCAGGGACTCCTGAAACTGGTGGGCCAACTGAGCGACCAGTCGGTCAGCGTCCGGGTCTATTGCTTCGGACGGCGGGTACAGCCCAACGTCCTGGGCGCGGTGAAGCAAGGCGGTTTTCACTCCGCTGAAGCTGAAATCGAAGGTGCCGCGCATCCACGCCCGGGGGAGGGGGGCGGACGCCCGTTCTTCGCGTTCACCCGGGTGGTGGTCATCCTCGACAAAGGTTGCCAGGGATTCCGCAGCCTTCTGGATTTCCGGCCCGCCGGGAAACCCCAGGCCCAGGACCCGCGCCGCTTTGTCGAAAGCCTCTCCGGCCGCATCGTCACGGGTGCGACCCACCAGACGGTAATCACCGTGGCCTTCCATGAGGATGAGGTCGGTGTGCCCGCCCGATGCCACCAAGCACGCCAGCGGGAAGCCCGGTTCCTCAGCTGGCGCCGGGCCAGCCGAGGCGAGCCAGGCGGCGTAGATGTGGCCTTCCAGGTGGTTGACGCCGATGAGGGGAACGTCCAGGATCATGGACAAGGCCTTGGCGGTGTTGACGCCGCTGATGAGGGCGCCGGCCAGCCCGGGGCCATGGGTGACAGCGATGGCGTCAACCTCTTCCAAAGCTACGCCGGCGTCGGATAACGCGCGATGCAAAGTCGGCTGCATGTCACGGATGTGCTGACGGGAGGCCAACTCCGGCACGACCCCGCCGTGAGCGGCGTGCAACGCGACCTGGGACGCTATGGCGTTGGCGCGGAGCTGCCGGCCGTCTTCGACGATGCCGACCGCGGTTTCATCGCAGGAAGTCTCGATACCTAATATGAGCATACGGATCGGCCCGGTACAGTTGTAATAGCACAGGGATTATAACAGGATGGAGGCGGGTCTCCGTCAACTTTACGTTGGGCTACCGGCAATGCTATCCTTTTCGCGAATAATAAAAATCGGGCTTGTGTTGCCGTGGTTGGCGACCAGCCCGCGCTCGCATGAGGAGGTACAGCGCTCCAATGTTGGAAATTGCGCCCGATGGTTTATCCCTCTGGGTCGTTTTATTGCAGGCGGGAGACTTGAACGGCCCGTTGACGATGCCGCTCAGCCTGCAACTTTCGCTACTCGTCATCAGTTTTCTGGGAGTGGCGTTCTTCACCAGCGCCGAGGCGGCGTTGGTTGCGGTCAACAAGATTCGCATCCAGTTTTTGGAAGGACAAGGCAACGCCGCGGCGGGTATCGTGAACCGGGTGCTGTCGCAACACGAGAAATTCTTTGCAACCATACTGCTGAGCCAGAACGCGTTCACCATATTCGCCACCGCCATCGGGACCGCGCTGGCGGCCGACCTGCTCAACAACGCGGGGTACGCCGCGCTCCTGACCACGCTGATCATGACGGTGGTGATTTCCATATTCGGCGAAATCACGCCGAAAACCCTGGCCGCCACCTATTCCGAACGCTGGTCCCTGGTCGCCGCCCGTCCCGTGGCGTTGGTGATGCTGCTATGTACACCGTTCATCTACCTGTTCACGGTGGTCCCGCGATTGATATACAAAGCAATGAGAACATCACCGGGCGGATGGCAAACCAGCTTCTCCGAAGGCGAGCTTCGGATGATGATTGACCTGTCACGGCAGCAGGGAGCAGTAGAATCGGACGAAGCGCAGCGTCTGCACCGGGTATTCAGCTTTCGCGACAGACACCTCAGCGAAATCATGACGCCGCGCACCGAGATAATCTGGATCGAAAAAGGCACCACCCTCAGCGATTTTTTGGCGCTGTATGCCGAGCATAGCCACACCCGATTCCCCATCTTTGAGGGGAGCCAGGAAACCGTGCTGGGGGTACTTTCCAACAAGGAAGTGCTGATCGCGCAGAGCAGGGGGATGATCGAGCCGGACAACCCAATTACCGACGTGATGCGCCCGGTAGATTTCATGCCGGAGACGGTTACGGTTTCTGATGCCTTTGACGCCATGCAGGACCAGCGCTTGTCGATGATGCTGGTGACCAACGAGTACGGCGGCATCGCGGGGCTGGTCACCCTGAAACAGCTGATCGAGGTTATCGTCGGCACCGTGGTGGACGACGACCCGCCGTCGGCCGAGGCCGACAGCAGTATCACTCAACTGGAGGACGGGGCCTACCTGGTGGAAGGCGGCATGACCATTATCGAAATCAACGACCGGTTGAACGACGTTGGCATCGCCGTGCCGGAAGGCGAGTATCACACCATCGCCGGCCTCGTGCTCCACGAGTGGGGAGAGATTCCCACGCCGGGCGACGCGGTCCGAACCGGCGATTTGGTGGTCACGGTCACGGATCTGGCAGGAGCGCGGATTAATCAAGTGCGATTGGAGCGCGTATCCGCCGGGAAACGAGAGGCAACCCCATGAAACTGCACCTGGTGCGCCACGGCGAGACGGATATTAACGCCGCCAATCGTTTGCAGGGCTCCACCAATTCCCTACTCACCGAGCGGGGCCATCGTCAAGCGCGTGAATTGGGCGTAGCCAGCCTGGCCTGGAACCCGGCGGCCGTGTATTCCAGTCCGCTGAAACGCGCCCAGGACGTGGCGGCCCAGATTGCCAACATGACCGGGCTGGCGGTTGCCGAGGAACCTCGGATCACCGAGATGCACATGGGCGCGCTGGAAGGCGTCACCGTACAGCAGATGCGGGACGACTGGCCCGAGCTGTACCAGGGCTGGCGTCGCGACGCGAGCAGCGTCACCATGCCCGACGGGGAGTCGCTGGGGGACGTGCAACGGCGGGCGATGGCCGCGTTCGCCGAAATGGACGAAAGCCACGACGCGGATGAGACGGTAATCGCGGTTACGCACAATTTCACCATCCGCTGCATCGTCGCCGCCGTGATCGACCTGCCGCTGGCGAACATCAACCACATGGACCTGGCCCTGGGCAGCCGCACCACCATCACCACCGGACGGCGCGGCCGGCGGCTCAATGAGTACAACGCCACCGATCACCTGACGCCGGCGAACCGGACCGGGAATTAGGCGCGGCATCCATGAACGTCAGGCGTGATATTAGCGGGCGACGGCTGGAGCGCCGGATCTATTTGGCAATAACGGCGTCGCTGCGCCGCATTGCGTTGAAGTCCGGAAACGTCATAGTGGTGGGTGTTTCCGGGGGCCCCGATTCCATGGCGTTGCTGACGGCGCTGGGTATGCCAACCCGGCGGCAGGGGATCGAGCTGCACCTGGCCCACCTCGTGCATGACCCGCCCGGAGTAGCGTCGCGGGGCGACGCCGAATATGTGCGGCGCGTCGCCGAGGCCAGGGGCAAAAGTTTCACTATCGAGGAGGTGGACGTTCCCACTTACCAACGGGAACGCGGCATCAGTTCTTTCGAGCAGGCCGCGCGGGATCTGCGGTATGCGTTCCTGGCGCGGGTGGCAACCGCAGTGGGAGCCGATACCGTGGCGGTGGGTCATACTGCGGATGACCAAGCCGAAACAACGCTGTTTCACGTGGCGCGGGGCAGCGGACTGCACGGGTTGCGCGGTATGCGAGAAATAAGTCCCTGGCCCTTGCCGGAAGGCGGGAACCGGCTCCGGCTTTGGCGGCCCCTGCTTGAGTTCCGACGCGCCGACACCATCGCCTACTGCCGAAGATACGGGATAGATTTTCGGGATGACCCCACCAATTACTCACACGACTTTACCCGCAACCGGATTCGGCACAACCTGATGCCGGCGCTGGCGGAGCAACTTAATTCGCAAGTTGTCGACGCGTTGACACGGTTGTCCCGGACGGTCGCCGTACAGTTGGACTATCTGGAGAAACAGGCCGCCGGGCAGTGGCCTGCCGTCGCCCCCGAACCTGTTACGCCGGACGGGGCGCTCAGGCTTGACCGGAATGCGCTGGAGGATGTCCACCCTGCCCTGCAACTGCTGCTCCTGCGGCGAGCCTGGATCGAGGTTAGCGGGGACGGAAGGCGGTTGCGGGAGAGGCATTTACAGCAGATGACGGCGATAGCGGCGGGAAAGAGATCGGGCAAGATGGTGATGCTGCCTGGGGGGTATATCGCGCGGACACGAGGCAGATGGCTGGAGTTGACGCCGGAGAATGCCAGCGATGACTGCCCGTACCCATCGCTGAGCCGGGATTTCCGTATCACCCTGCCGTGGGGGCCAATCGCGGTGGGGGTCACCAAGCAGGACGGATGGGAAGTTACGGCGCGGGCGGCCAGGTTGGCCCCGGATGCGTCGCTGGACACCGGGGAACCGATGGCGGCGTACCTGTCGCCCGCCGCGTTGGCGGAAGGGGCGAACGTGCGAACCTGGCGGCCCGGCGACCGCATTCAACCCCTGGGGATGTCGGGTACGCGCAAGTTGCAGGATGTGTTCACCGACGCCGGGGTTCCCCGGACCTGGCGGGATCGAGTGCCGCTGGTGGTTACGCCGCGGGGCATCGCCTGGGCGGTAGGGGTTCGGATCGCGGACTGGGCCGCCTTGTCGCCGTCGGACGGAGACGAACGCCCGGCCACGCTGGTGAGATTTGAGCTCGTTGGAAATTGAACGCTCCCGCAAGACTGCCACGCCGGTGTCAAGTGCGGGGTGACGCGGGGTAGCGTTCCGTATCAGGTGGTTTGATTCCATAGATGCCGTTGCTCGTGCGGGTAGGGGCGAATGGCCATTCGCCCCTACGGACGGAGACCACCTAAATCGGAACGCTACCGTGACGCGGCTGCGCTCACAATGGCGGTGGGTACCCATGCGTGGCGGGGCCGCGAGTCCAGCGTTGATTTCCCAGGCAAGAATTCACCTTAACCGACGGAGGGTGGCAATAGGCATGACGAATCGATGATTGTGTACAATAGAAAGGGAGTCCAACAGCCGGATGGACAGCGGAAAGCCGCACGAAAAACATCCATGCCAGAAGTGGGCTTTTCGGCAACTAAAGGAGGGGTTTAGGTGCCGGTCCGCAATCTGACCAATTTCCTGGTGCATCTGTTCAGCGATGGCGACGAGCTGGAAGAGATGTACCTGTCGGCAGTGCATGACCACTGCCTGTTTTGTCACGAGCCGATCAGCGACTCGAAGGCTTACCTGGACTTCCGGGTTTGCCCATTTTGCCGGTTCCATTACACCCTGTCGGCTCGCGAGCGGATCGAGCTGCTGGCTGACCGGCGCAGCTTCCGGGAACAGAACCGCTATGTCAAGTCGGTGGCTCCGCTGTCCTTTTCCAACCGTACTCCTTACGACGACCAGCTAACCGAAAGCCAGGACCGCACCGGGCTGACGGAGGCCGCCGTCACCGGCATTTGCAAGATAGACGGGCGCAACATCATGCTGGTGGTGCTGGACTACGGGTTCATGGGCGGCAGTATGAGCAGCGTGGTAGGCGAGAAAGTCGCGCTGGCGTTTGAGCTGGCCGCTCGCCGCAGCCTTCCGGTGGTGGCGCTGGTGACCGGAGGAGGCGCGCGGACGCAGGAAGGCGTGCTATCGCTGATGCAGATGGCCAAAACGGTTACGGCGGCCAACAAGCTCAGGGAAGCGTCAGTACCGTTCATTGCTGTACTGGCCAATCCTTCCACGGGCCAGGCTTACGGCAGTTTCGCCAACCTGGCGGACATTATCATCGCGGAGCCGGGCTCGGTGGTGGGTCTATCGCCAATCCGGACGATGATTGAAGCCACCGGGCGTCAGCTGCCCCCGGACGTGCATACCGCCGAATACCACCTGAAACAAGGACTGCTGGACAACGTGGTGGACCGGGAACAACTGCGGAAGCGGCTGAGCCAACTACTCAACCTGCTGGTGGAGCCGGAGGGGATTCGCCTGGGCCGGCGGGCCGTGTCGCGGCTACAGGCGATGGCGGCGGACGACACGGAGACGTGGGAGTCGTTGAACGCGGCCACCCATGACGAACGGCCCGACGCGCTGTACTACATGCGGCACATACTTGAAGACTTCTTCGAGATTTGTGGCGACCGGGTGAGCAGCGACGACCGCACCGTGGTGGGCGGCATCGGTCTGCTGCGTGGGCATCCGGTGGCGGCCATCGGACAGCAGCGCAGCCACTCCCACGACAGCGATCGCGGACGGTACCACGTACACCCCGACGGCCTCCGCAAAGCGCAGCGCGTGATCGGCCTGGCGGCCCGGTTCAACCTGCCTCTGATCACCCTCATCGACTCGCAGGGGGCGGATCCGCGACTGGAATCGGAAGAGCAGGGCGTGGGCAATGCCATTGCCCGCAGCCTGTCAATGATGCTGGACGCCGAAACGCCACTGGTGTCGGTAATCATCGGAGAAGCCGGCAACGAAGCGGCCCTGGCTCTCGGTCTGTCCGACCGAATATTGATGCAGCAGTACGCCATCTACTCGCCCATTTCGCTGCATCACACGGTGGGCGGGCCTTCACGAGAACGCTACTTAACGCGGGAGGCCGCGGAAGCCCTGATGCTCACGGCGCAGGATTGCCAGGAACTGGGCATCATCGACCAGGTGGTTCCCGAACCTGCGGGCGGTTCCCACAACGACCCGCGTGAGGCTGCCACCGACCTGGAGTACGCCATCTATAAGCACTTGGCGGAGACCAGCCGGGTATCCACCGGCAAACTGGTCAAGCAGCGCTACCGCAAGTTCCGTCAGATGGGCGAATTGAACCCCTTTGCCCAGGAGGCCATACAGCAGGAAGTGTCGGCGCTACTCCGCATTCATCTGGCCGACACGCCGGAGCAGAAGTTGGCGCTGCCACCCGCATACGGCGAACGCATGGCATTGGAAGAGGGACTGGAACGGCGAGCGTCGTAGATTGGGAAGAGGGCTACGCGCTGGCAGCAGCCGGCAGTTCGGATGTTGGCGCCGCGTACTCGAAAGCTATCTGCCTGATCTTGGGCTGGGGCACCCGGTCGCCGAACTCTCGGGCAACTTCAAGCCAGAGATCCATCGCTTCCATAATGCTTTTGAGGGCTTCTTCGTAAGTGTCCCCATGGGCCATGCAACCGGGAAGTTCCGGCGCATAGGTAACGTACAAATCATCCTCATCGCTCCAAAAGATGACGATTTTGTATTTAGGCATCAGTTTGCTTCTCCGGGTCCGTGGAGTCCGTATTTCAGGATGATCTCTCGTATCTGCCGTACCTGGTAGGACTTGGCTTCGCTTCCGCGTCGTTGCAGGGTGATTCTATCGGCAACATCAGCCCTTCGAAAAGAATGGTGACTACCATTTATCCTTTCGTCAAACCCCATACGCCGAAGTAGAGCGAGCAAGTCATCGAATCGGATGTTGGCATCCGAACGACCAGAAAGGATTCGTTGCAACAGCCGTTAGCGCCGCCGCATGTCAATCCCCTCCGTTGCCTGATGCGGCGTCAGGCTTCGCGGCCGAAGGCTTTCAGGCTGCTCCGCAATTCGTCGGCGACGGCGGCGTATTCTTGGCCGACGGTTTCGTCCACCAGGACGGTGGGTTGGCTGGTATCCCGGTATGAGCCGCGCAGGGACATACTGCCCAGGAACGGGGCGTCGATGTCCTCCGCGAGCTGGCGGCCGGCTCCCGCGCCGAAGATGTCGCCGGAGTAGTTTTCCACGACGCCGACCACGTTCAGGTTTAGCTTGCGGATCATGTTGATGCAACGCTTGGCGTCGATGATGGCCAGGTCCTGGGGCGTGCTGACCACGATAAACCCGTCCACCGGGAGGGTCTGCATCACCGTGAGAGGCGAGTCGGAAGTGCCCGGGGGCAGGTCAACGATGAGGTAGTCGAGCTCGCCCCAATTGGTGGTCTGGAGGAACTGGTTGATGGCGTTGTGGATCATCGGGCCGCGCCAGATGATAGCCTCGTCCTCGTTCTCCTGGAAGAAGGCCATGGACACGACCTTGACGCCGTGGCCCTGGGCCGGGCTGATCTCGCCGTCCCGGTAGTCGGGCTTGTCCGCGATGCCCATGACGCGGGTTACGTTGGGGCAGTCGATGTCCACGTCCAGCAGGCCGACCTTTTCGCCCTGCTGGGCCAGAATGGTGGCCAGGTTGCAGGCGACGGTGGTCTTGCCGACGCCGCCCTTGCCGCTATAGACGCCGATGGTGGTGCGGACGGCGGCGAGACGATCAGTGATCTGCCGTTTCTGCTCCCACTGGCGTCGGATTTGCTGCAAGCGAGCGTTCTGCTGGGCATTGGGCTGCTGAGGAGTTGCCATCGTCAAGTCCCTCTCCGTGACCGCGCGGTGGGGCGGCGGATAAGCGGGTTAGATACCCAGCATATTGCGGGCTTCCTCGCTGATCAGGTCGGGAGACCAGGGCGGGTCAAAGGTCAACTCGATGTTGACTTCCTCAACGCCTTCAACGTCCTGGATTGCCCACTCGGCCTGTTGCGCAATGTGGGGCCCCATGCCGCAACCGGGGAAGGTCAGCGTCATCTGTACAAAGATGTCGTTGGCGTCGCTGACCTGCACATCATAGATGAGGCCCAAGTCCACCACGTTCACCGGGATCTCCGGGTCATAAACCGTGCGGAGCGCTTCGTAAACTTCATCGCGATTGACGGTGGTAGCCATTGTTCGGCCTCCTTTGGCGTGAGTAGTTCACGTCATTATAGCCGAATTTTCGGAGGTATGGGCAGGATGAACGGATTCGCGGCATTGCGCGGTGTATCATGCCGGTGCGGATTTCAGTCTCGGATCGAGTTGCGGGGTTGCCTACTTTCGCCGGAACGACGACGTTACGTCAGGGGTTTGAGGATGGTTGACTTGCTATTTGCCAATGGCACCGTGATCGACGGGACGGGCGCGCCTGGCTATCGCGGCAGCGTGGCCGTTACCGGGGACAGGATTGAGGTGATCACAGGCGACGTCTCGGCGGTGGACGCCGGGCGCGTTGTTGACGCCAGCCGCTACGTCATCTGCCCTGGCTTCATCGATATGCACTCGCATTCCGATCTGAAGTTGCTTACCGAGCCGGCCCACGAGGCCAAAATCCGGCAGGGCGTCACCACCGAGGCGCTGGGCATGGACGGCCTTTCCTATGCCCCGACGACGCCCCGAGGATTGGAGCAGTTGCTCGTCTATCTGGCGGCGGTGAACGGAGAGGCGCCGGACGTGCGGTGGAGCAGCGTCGCGGATTTCCTGGCCTTGTTTGAAGGCAACTCGGCGTGCAACGTGCTGCACTTCGTTCCCCATGCCGCTATTCGGGTCGCCGCCATGGGGTGGTCATCCCGGCTGCCCACGGACGCGGAACTGGCAACGATGCGGGAGCTGACCCGCCAGGGTATGCGCGACGGGGCCTTCGGTTTCACTACCGGCCTGACCTACGCGCCGGGGGCGTACAGCAACACCGACGAGTTGGCCGCCATCACCGCCGTCGCCGCCGAGGAAGGCGGTTTTTACTGCACCCACGCCCGCTATACCCTGGGCGACCGGCTGCTGGATCCGTTCCGCGAAGCCCTGGAAATCGGGCGTCGTTCCGGCGCGCCGGTGCATATCTCCCACTACCACAGCCCCGTAGCCGGCCTCGGCGCGCAGATGACGGGTTTGGTGGACGACGCACGGAATCGGGGGCAGGACGTCACCTACGACCAGTACCCGTACCCGGCGGCCAGCACCATCCTGCACTCCCTGCTGCCCTACTGGGTCCACGCCGGCGGCCCGCAAGCGCTGCTGACTCGCATCGCCGACCCCGAGGTGCGCAATCTGATGGTGAGGGCCGTGGAACCGCAGTGGGGCGGGCAGACGCTGGACAACTACATTTTCGCCAACATCGCCTCCGACAAGAACAAAGAGTGGGAGGGCCGCTCCCTGGAAGAGCTGGCCCAGCACCGGGGCGGCCGGATGGTGGACGCGGTGTGCGACCTGCTGCTGGAAGAAGACCTGCGGGTGGCCTTCGTCGCCCGCACCGGCAATCTGGAGAACATCCGCGAGATCGCGTCCCATCCGGCGCAAATGATCGGCACCGACGCCATCCTCACGGGCGGACGGCCGAATCCCCGCACCTATGGCACGTATCCCTACGTGCTGTCCCAGTTCGTGCGCGGCGAAGGGCTATTCTCAATCGAGGAGGCCATCCGCAAAATGACCGGCGCGCCAGCGCAACGTTTCGGCCTGACCGACCGGGGAGTAGTCCGAAACGGGGCGAAGGCAGACCTGGTGCTGTTCAACCCCGAGACGGTGGACACGCCGGCGACGTTCGATGATCCGCTACAGTTTCCCGTGGGGATCGACTACGTCGCGGTGAATGGGACGCTGGCGATTGACAACGGCCAGCACACCGGCGCGCTGCCAGGACAGGTGGTGCGGAGCCGGTAGGGATGTGGTAGCACTTTGGAATGCTCACTCGAACCACGCTGTCAACAGTCGTCTCGAATTGTTGCGGGACACCGACTACGCTACCGCCAAGGGATTGCGCCATTGGAGGCTGGGAAACCGGTCAAATCAGAGTCGTTAGAATGCACTTCCGCTCCGTATTCCATAGCCAAGGCGGCGATATGGGCATCGGGAACCAGATCGGCGCCGGCGCCCAAGGCATCAAGATTGCGTTACAACAACGTAAGATGGTGTTCGGCCGGTTTGATGGGGATTACATGGTCGTATCGTAGCCAATCCCTGACATGGCCGATCGCGCGCGTCGGTTTCATCGGCGGCGTCAGCAACTTAGGATGGATCATCAACCTAGCGAATCCGCCGATGACGGCCCAAGAGAAGACCGATCCGCTCCGTGCCGTTGACCACGCCTTCCCACCAGGGTCGTGCGGCGTCGTGAAATGGCGTACCGTCGCTGTAAGCGTACACCAGCGGGTTGACGTCCGGCACGATCGCTGCGCCTTTTCCTCACCCGCAAGAAATCCCTCCAGGTCAGGATGGTTAAATTGTGGATGGCGGAGCCGATTACGTATTGGCGGTGAAAGAGAACCAGGGTCAACTCTACGAGAGCATACGAGACCGGTTCGACGGGGCCGAGGCTTTTGGTTTTGACGGGATGCCTTATGACTATGACCAGACCGTGAACAAAGGCCACGGACGGGTGGAACGGCGGGAATGCTGGACCATCCGGCCGCGGACGGCCTGGACTACCTGGACCCCCGTGGACAATGGCCCCAACTGAAAGCGGCCGTCAGAGTGGTCGGTCGTGATGAGACCGCAGTGGGCGGCACGGGTCAACCTCGCTACTACATCAGCAGCCTGGTGGCCCCAGCACAACGGCTCCTGGCCATCATCAGAAGCCATTGGAGCATCGAGAACTCGCTGCATTGGAACTTGGATGTGTCCTTTGGAGAAGTCCAGTGCCGAGTGCGTAAGAACCACGCGCCACAGAACA
Source organism: Dehalococcoidia bacterium (assembly GCA_965197635.1). GTDB lineage: Bacteria > Chloroflexota > Dehalococcoidia > Lucifugimonadales > UBA3495 > Bin87. The sequence goes on along the minus strand of OZ240218.1, from coordinate 597,960 downwards.
TGGCGACCCTGCGACAGATCCGCCACAACCTGCTGAAAAACGAAAACACCCTAAAGGTGGGCATCCGAGGCAAACGGCTCAATGCTGGCGGGAATGAGGATTACCTCCGCAAAGTCCTCTTCTGACCAGAAACAATTGCCCCGCTCCAACAACGACGTGTCAATTATCATCCGTAGCGCTACTGGAAGATAGGACCATTCAGCTGCTCGCGGCTGGAGGGGGCAGATTACCGACCAATGCTGCACACCATTCGGTGCAACGCAGGCCGGCTGCGCCGATTTGTGGACGGCGCCGGAAACGAAGCGGTGTGGGTCTCGTTTCAGTCCTATTTCGCTCATTCAGGACGGGTTTCAAAGCGGCCGATGAACTCGCTTGCCCGCGCCTCGCGAGGCAGCCTGGCGAGGGCCATTCTCTCGGGCAGCACTATCCCTCCGGAGAAAATCAACTTGACAGCGTCCTCCACGGTGAGGTCGGTCTCCAGAAGATCGTCCTCGTTGATGAAGGCCATATTGCCTGACGTTGGGTTGGGAACGGTGGGAATGTACACGATGGCCAAGGAATGGTCGCTGTTTCGCGAATAAGCGCGGCCGGTCACGAATCCCATGGCCACCATTCCCTCCCGGGGCCACTCCAAAAACACCACGCGGCTGAAATTAAAGTCGGAGGCCATCAACGTGGTTGCCTGCTCGGTGACTCCGAATACGGTTTTGATGACGGGGATGTGTCGCAAGACCGCGCTCTTCCATCCCATGATACGTCGCCCGACTGCGGTGGAAATCAGCAGCCCAACCAGATAGAAGATGACGATGATGGCAATCAGGCCGATGCCGGGGAAATCCCAAGGCCGGCCGGAGATGTAGGGCAGGGGCCTCACAATACTATCGGCGTGCCGGATGATGAACGCTATCAAAAATACCGTCACCAGCAACGGCACCAATTCCATTAGGCCGGCCAGCGTCTTGCTCTGGAGGTGCCCTTCAATGCGCCGCGCCACATTCGGGGATGACCGACGCGGTTGTGCAACCGTGCCGTCTTCTTCAGTGCTCACAACATGCTCCCGTCGTGCGCTGGGGTCCCGTTGGCCCGAACAAGTATTATCCAATCGGCGCGGTATTTCAATGGAAATGCCGGCAGTTTGACGCCATTCTGCCGGGATTGCGTAATTCGCCATGCCACGGCTCATGCATTACGGTATCCGGGCGGCACTACGGCGCAGGCCAACGACACCAGGATGTGGCCGCCGGGGTTTTTATGTAAACTTCAAGGAGAATTCGGAGCCTGGATTGGCTGACCTCGCCTTGTCGCCGTAGTGCAGGGCCACGCCGCCCAGCCCCAGCCGGCGGTAGCCCACGTTTATCAGCCCCGCCTGCCGGTACACGTCGGCCAATCCGTCGGCGGTGAGGAAGTAGTCCACGCTTTCCGGCAGGTAGGTGTAGGCGGCCCGTTCGCTCGCTACCAGCTGACCCATCAGCGGCACCAGTTGGCGGAAGTAAAGCCGACCAAGCACAGCCGGAATGCCGGGAGGCATGGGCGTCAGCTCCAGAGTTGTCACCTTGCCGCCGGGTGCTACCACCCGTGCCATCTCGCCGATAGCGGCGGGTACGTCGGGCATATTGCGCAGGCTGAATCCGGCGGTGGCGCCGGCGAAGGTGTTGTCGGCGAAGGGTAGCCGCAGGGCGTCTCCCAGCACGAAACTGGTCGGCGCGGATTCCTTGTTTCGGTTCGCCCGTTGTCGAATGGCGGCGATTGACAGCATCTCCGGCAACAGGTCAACACCCACCACCTCGGTGATGCCGAAACACTTCGCCAGCGCGAAGGCCAGATCCCCCGTGCCGGTGGCGATGTCCAAGGAGGCTCCAGCTCCCCCGGTTCCGGAGACACCGGCAGCGGTGAGGCGGGCCGTGGCGCGTTTCCAGCGGTGGTGCATCCCGCCGGTCATCAGCGAGTTCATCAGATCGTAGCGCGGCGAGATGCGGGCGAACATCTCGGCCACGTAACGCCGCTTGTCGTCGCCGCTCAGGTGGGCCATAGCGTTATCCGGCGGCAGGGCGATAACGCAGCATCACGACGCCGTCATCGTAGATTTCTGTTGTTTCCAGCCGCAGGGACGTCGGTGGGGAGCCGCCGCCGAACAGTGGGATGCCGCGGCCGAGGATGACGGGAATAACAAAGATCCAGTATTCATCAATCAGACCGGCGCTGCGGAACTGCTCCGCCAGGCTGCCGCCGCCCACCAGCCAGACGGCGCCGGAGTAGCGCGGTGCAACGGTTCTCACGAAATCCGGTGGGCAGGCATCCACAAACTCAACCCCATGCGGGTTGTCATCCGGCGGATTGCTGGTGAAAACATAAGCTGGCTGGCCGGCATAGGGCCATTCGCCAAAGTCCAAAACCTGGTCGTAGGTACGCCGTCCCATCATCAGGGCATCCACGCCGGCGTAGAACTCCGTAAAGCCGTAGTCTTCTGCATCGCCCTGGTGCAACCAGCCCACGCCACCGTCGGCGTCGGCGATGTAGCCGTCCAGGCTGATGGCGACGTAGTAGGTGATGTTGGGCATGGGTAGGCCGGGCACAGCGCGCCGCATCCTTTTCGCGTCACCGCTCCCGGTCGTGGTACTGCATATCGTCGGGCAGGCGGTCGGCGACGCCCAGGGATACCAGGGCGCGTTGGACTACGAAGCGGACCACGCCGTCGATGTCCAGGGGTTTCAGGTAGAAGGGCGGTTCGGGCGGGAGGATGGTTACGCCCATGCGGGAGAGGGTGAGCATATTTTCCAGGTGGATGGCGTGGAGGGGCGTCTCGCGGGGTATCAGCACCAGGCGGCGGTTCTCCTTCAGCGTCACGTCGGCGGCGCGGAGCAGCAGGTTGGGAGTCAGGCCGTGGGCCAGCGACGCCACGGAGTTCATGCTGGCCGGCGCGATGACCATGCCGGCGGTGGGAGAGGTGCCGCTGGCGATGGGCGCGAAGAGGTCGCTGATGGCGTACTGCTGGAAGTGCGGGTGCTCCACCCAGCGGGCGACGGCATCGTTGTAGGATTCGTCCAGTTCCTCCTGCCACACCATGCGGGCCGCGTTGGAAGCCACAGCCACCACGGGCGTCTCCCGTTCCAGCAGGGCATCAACCAAGGTGCGGGCGATTACCGCTCCGCTAGCGCCGGTGATGCCGACGACTACCGGAGAGGACGGCGGGTAAATGTCGTCCAGGTTAGTCATGCGGGTATTCTGAGTTGCGGAGTATCGTCGGAAGCAGGATTCGCGGGATTTTGAGATTTTCAGGATTGGCGCTTTTCATCCTGCCAATCCTCCAATCCCGAAAATCGTGCTTCTGACAAACTCACCACGGCAGGAAGCCGTCGAAGGGCAGGGCCACGGCCAGTATGGTGAAGGCCAGCAACTGCGTGGAGATGTATTTGTTGAAGGCGAATGCCTTTCCCACGTTGGCTGGCTCGCCTGTCTTGACCAGATTGTTTTCATAGACCAGCAGGACTACGGCGACCGCCCAACCCATGAAGTAGAAGACGTTCAGGTCCATCCAGATGCCCAGCGCCAGCAGCGCGGCGGCGGCCAGGCTGTGCAATACCCGCGTGGTGCGGATGGCGTTGCGGACGCCGAACCGGGAGGCGACGGAATTGATGCGGTTGGCGCGGTCAAAGTCGAAGTCCAGGCTGCCGTAGATGGTCTCAAAGCCGCCGGCCCACATGGCGACGGCAAAGGTCAGTAGCACCGGCTGCCAGACCAACTGGCCCGTCACCCCGATCCAGGCGCCAGACGGCGCGATGGACAGGGCCAGTCCCAGCATCAGGCTGCACAGCCAGGTGTAATACTTGGCGAAGGAGTAGAGTATGACGTAAATCGCGGCCACCGGCGACAGCATCAGCGCCAGCGGGTTCAGTTGCCAGGCGGCGACGAAAAAGACGGCGGCTCCCACCGTCGCCATGCCGCCCACTTCCAGGGGCTTCAGGATGCCGGCGGGTAGGTGCCGTCCGGCCGTGCGCGGATTCTGTGAGTCCTCTTTGGCGTTGATGATGCGGTTGGCCGACATCCCCAGCGTCCGCACCCCCAGGAAGGCCAGCGTGATCCAGATGAAAGCGTGCCAGCCGGGCCACCCGCTGCCGCCAGTGTAGTGGGACGCGAGCACCATGCCGATATACCCGAAGGGCATCGCGAACAACGATTCCGATACATTTATGGCGTTGAGGTAGTGCGGGACCTTGCCCGCGATGAATCGGAAGGGGCCAGGATGTGCAGGAGCAGTCTGCATGGGAGGCTATGGTAACATACCCATGCCGGCCAACCGGGGCTTGGCACAGCGTGCGAAGCTACCCATGCCCAAAGTAAGAGAGGCCATACGGATTGTTGGGAACGATGGCTGGCGATTAGACCGGATGAAGGGCAGCCATCGGCAGTTCAAGCATCCAGTCAAAATCGGAACCGTGACCACTCCGGGGTACCCCGGCGATGATTTGAAGACAAAAACCTGGCGAAGCATCTTGCGGCAAGCCGGGATTAGGGAGGGGAACCTATGAAGCAGAATTACGTAGTGGTCTTCGAACAGACCCCCAACAATTACTGCGCTTATGTCCCGGACCTGCCCGGTTGTATCAGCACTGGACGGACTTGGGATGATATGCTGGCGATGATCAAAGAGGCCATCGAATTCCACATCGAGGGGCTGCAACTCCACGGCGACCCGGTTCCGCGGCCGCAAATGTCGGTGGAGGAAGCCCTGGCCTACCATCGTTCTCTCCCCAACGACTACGGCGGATACTTTCCCGCGCCCGATGACCAGGAAGAGGAGGATCCCGTCGCCATCCTTGAGGTCGAAGTCGAAGTCAATTTGCAGACTGCACCGGCAACACCGGCCGACTGATCCATCGGCGCCCATACGTTAGCGGCCCGTCCGCGAGCACCCTCTGCGCTTGACATACTATCTGCCGTCAACTAACGTTGCCGCATCAACTGCCAATCCCTCAGGAGGTGATCACATGGCCCAGATTGCCGGCCTCGGCCACGTAGGCATTTACGCCACCGATCTTATGAATATGCGCGATTTTTACACCCGTGTTCTCGGGCTGCAGATCGCCGACGAAGACCTGGAGCAGCGCCGCATGGTGTTCCTCAGCTCCGACCCGGTGGGCGAGCATCACGAATTCGTGCTGATGGAGGGCCGCGTCACCTCCGACGACGCCAAGGTCATCCAGCAGATTTCGTTCCGTGTTCCCTCCATCCAGGACATGCGAGACTACAAGGCCCGCATCGACACCGAAAACGTCACTATCGACCGCATCGTCAGCCACGGCAACGCCTTTGGGATGTACTTCTTCGATCCGGAAGGCAACCGGATCGAGCTGTACTACAAGACCGGCTTTCCGGTTCCCCAACCCCACGGCGACCCGCTGGACCTCTCCCTCAGCGATGAAGAGCTGCTGGACGAGGCCAAGGAACTGCTCCACACCAAGCGCTAAACCCTTAGCCGAACCACCGCACCGCCGCCGCCGACTCATCGGCAGCGGCGGTTTGTCATTTCCGGTATCTGCCAGTGACGACTCCACACCAACCCAGCCCACCCGCAGTCGTCGAGGCCAACGGCCCCGTAGCCTACGACCAACTGCCCCGGCCTTACCATCGCTGGAAATGGCAGGTGCTGATCTCCTTCTGCGCTTTCTACCTGTTCGTCTATACGGGGCGGTTCAACTTCTGGCCGACGTCGCCCCTGATCAAGGACGACCTGCAGCTCACCAATATTGAGATTGGCATCATCAACGCCATGCTGCTGTGGGGGTTCGCCGCCGGCGACCTGGTGCACGGGCGGATGTCGGAAGCCTACGGGTTGCGTCTGTGGGTGATGCTGGGGGCGGTGTTCACCACCGTGTTCAACTGGGGCGCATCCTTTGGCACTTCGGCGGTCAGCTTCGCCATTCCCTGGGGGATGGCCGGGTTCGTCAACGCCGCCTGCTGGTCGCCGGCCATCAGCATGATCAGCCAGTGGTGGCCCCGCCGGGAGCGTGGCATCGCTATGGGCATCCTGGGCACGGTGACCGGCGGTGCCATGCTTTTGATGTGGTGGCTCAGCAGCTGGGTCGCCGCGGAATGGGGCTGGCGCGCCGCCTTCCGCTATCCGCCGCTGATGATCCTGGTCCTGGGCGTCGCCTTCTACTTCTGCACCCGCGACCGACCTCGCGATGTGGGTCTGCCCGAGTATATCGAGGAGGACGCGATTTCCGCCGCGCCGGAGTCGGTCAGCGAAGAGGAACTGAAGGGTCTGGGCCCCTACAAGCTGCTGCTGACCAACTCGCGTTTCCAGCTGGCCTGCCACGTCAAAGGACTGGAGAACGTGGCTCGCTACGGCCTCACCACCTGGGTGCCGCTGTACTACTTCGAGGCCGGCGGCCTGGACATCACGCAGACGGTGCTCATCACCTTCCTGCTGCCGCTGGGATACCTGATCGCGCCGCCGATAGCCGGCTTCATCTCCGACCGGCTGTTGGGGAGCCGGCGACGCCCGCTGGTGATCGCGTCCTGCTTCCTGTCCGCCGCCGCGCTGGTCGCCATCGCCCTGGCCCCGCCGTCCAACGCCTGGCTGGGCGCGGCCCTGATGCTGTGGGGCGGCGTCAGTATGGGCGTATCTCTCATCTCCACCATCTCGGTGGACCTGTCGGGGCGCAAGATGGCCGGCACCGGCGCCGGAGTGCTGGATGCCCACGGCTACCTATACGCCGGGGCGCAGGCGATGATATTTAGCGTCCTGCTGGATATGGCGGGCAGCCCCTGGCCCATCGTGTTCCTCGTCATGGCGGTCACGAGGCTCATTTCGGCGGCTATGATCAGCCGGGTTCGAGTGTAATCCGGCGGACCCGATTTATTGCGGTATGATTTACGCTATTTCGGCGGGAGCCGGGATTCGGAAGCCTTACCTGGACTCCGGCGCAAGGCCGGAGTGACGGATACGGGGTTGGAATGCTGCGGACTTTGGGACGCATCACCTACCGCATCTATGTTGCCGTCATCATCGGTGGCGTGGTCGTGGTAGCCGTGTTGGCCCTATTCCGGCCCGCGACCACTGCCATCCACACGGTTGCCTTCGCCGCCCAGGTGTTGCCCTCTCCGGTCAAGATACAGACCTGGTTGGCCCCAGAGCCGGTACACCGGGTGGTGACCTTCCCGCGCGATGACGGATCCGACGGCCAGGCCGATGTCTATGTGATACCCGACGGCAAGCGGCGGGCCGGTGCGCTGATTTTCCTGGGGGCCAACGCCGCCGGGGCCGACGACCCGGATGTCATCAATCTCGGTAAAGCCCTGGCCCGCGCCGGCTTTGCGGTAATGTACTACTGGTCGCCCACCATGGGCGAGCAGGCACGGGTTGACGCCGGAGAAATCCCGAATCTTGTTGCTGCCTTTGAGTATCTCAGTCGGCAGGAATACGTTGACCCCAAGCGCCTGGGGATGGCCGGCTTTTCGGTGGGGGCTTCCTTCGCGCTGGTAGCCGCCGCCGACCAGCGCATCGCCGACGAAATCGCCTTCGTCAACGCATTTGGGGGCTATTACGATACTCCCAACCTCATGGTCCAAATCGCCGCCGGCCGGGCCATCTACGAGGATGCAGAAACGCCGTGGAACGTGAATATCCTGACCCGCCGTGTTTACAACAACATGGTCATCGACTCGTTGGACAACCCAACGCTATGGGAAGGCGCCCGGGCCATTGCCGGCGGCTCTGACTACCAATTGCCTCCGGGACTGCCCGCTAACGCTGCGGCTGGTCTGTCCCTGCTGGCTGGGGTCGACAGTATCGCGGAGGCGCGGCGGTTGTACGACCAACTGCCCGCCGATTTCCGCCAGCGCGTCGATGCCATTTCGCCGTCCCAATACGTCGATCAATGGAGCAGCCGTACCGCGATGCGAGTGATGCACGACCGGGGAGACCCGCTGATACCGGCCGGCGAGTCACGTCGCCTGGTGAATTCCCTGCGTCAACAACGCCCCGACATCACCGTGTATTACACCGAGACCGACATCTTTCGGCACGTCCGCCCGGACGCCGACCGGGATGTGAAATCGCTGTTCAAAGGGGCCGGACAACTGTACCGGCACATGTACCACATTGTCGCGGTGGCGCGGCAGCCGTCAAGGTAACCTCATGGTGAACCCGCCAAGCCACGAGGTCAACCGCTGTTAGGCGGCGTGATACCGTGTTCGCGCAGCAGTTGCTCCAGCAGTTCAGCGCGCCCTTCGGCAGACTCGGCGCGTTCTTGCGCGGCTTGGGACTGTTCTTCAGCAATGCGCCGGGCGGCGGCTTCTTCCCGCAGGTTGCGCAGCCAGGTTCGAGTAACCGGGTCGTAGAGTTTGAGTTCCTCGTTTACCACGCAAAATTCCAGGCCCAACGTTTCTGAGAAGCACCGCAGGATGCCGCCGGAATGAACGAGCGGAAGCTCTTCGTAAAATCCCTGGTCGTTGAGGCGTTCGCCAATCAGCGGCGGCCAGAAAAACAACCCGTCGTTAGGGTCGAAGCGCCAATACTCGCGTACGCCCATGGCGGCGTAGATATCGCGCTTTTCGTTGGCGTCTCTTTCGTAGGTGCTCGGACAAGCAACTTCCAGTACAAAGTCCGGAGGCTTGCCATCCCGCCAGATAAAGTACGAACGGCGCGAGTGATCGGACACTCCTAACACCACGAAAACGTCCGGCGAAACGTGGCGGTTAGCGTTGTTCATCTCGTAGTAAATGAACATATCTGCCGACACGTACACATCCGGCCGGTCCGCGAAGTGCTGGATCAGCGTCTCGCTCGTATCCACTATGGCGCGCCGCTGCCAGTCGTTATCGGCCATGGGCTCGTCGTCGTCCTCCGGATAGAAAATGTTGGGGTCTTCTTCCGGGATGCGCGGCGTCTCGTATGGTGTCCGGGGTAATTTCGTAACCATTGTCGTCGCTCCCTACCGGGAATCAGCATCGACTCAGTTCCGGTTCTTCAGCCGTTCCAGCTGCTGCACCGTGCCCGGCAGCTTCCAGTCCACGTATAGCAGGACGTGTTCCTTGATGGCCTCCTCGTGCACCCGGCAGGAGAAGCAGGCCCGGTCGATGCACAGGCCATGCCGTGGGCGCAGGGATTCGCGCAGCGAGATCAATTGCTGCGCCAGATCGGAGTTGATGGGCTGACCCGTCCGCGCCAGTTCAAGCAACTCATCCATTTGCCCGGCCAGTCGCTCCAGCAGTTCGTTGTATCGTTGCAACCCCTGCTCCACAAAATTGCGCGGCTCCGTGGCCGTCAGGTAGGGGATCATCTGCATATCGGGAACATCGGCCATGCTGCACCTGCGCTTCGCGGCGTAATTGAGTCAATCGTCGTGGCCGTACTGTACCACACCGACCCTATTCCGCCGTCGCCGGTGTGGCGCCGTTACCCGGCGTTGGGTGCAGGCTCGGCAATCCGGCCGTCGCTCTGTCCATCAGCGGCCAGCGCGGCCTCCATGGCGACGATGGCGACCTCAATCTGGTCCTCGTCAGGCTGTCGGGTGGTGATGCGCTGAAGCATCAGTCCCGGCCACGCTAACGCCTGCCCGAACCACGCCCGGCGGTGCGCGCCGGCGAACCGGATGATCTCGTAGCTCACTGCCGCCACCACCGGGATCAGGGCAATGCGCGACAGGATGCGCCATTCCAGGTCGGGACGGCCCAGCAGCGCGAACACCAGCACCGACACCACCGCCACCGTCAGCAGGAAGGCCGTGCCGCAGCGCGGATGAGGCGTAGGATGCCGGCGCACGTTGTCCACTGTCAACGCCTGGCCTGCCTCGTAGGTATGCACCGCCATGTGCTCGGCGCCGTGGTAGGCGTACACCCGGCGGATGTCCCGCATCGCTGAAATCCCTGCCACGTATGCCACCAGTATTACCAACCGGATGACACCTTCGATGAGGTTGCTCACCACCGAGGACTCCAGGAACGGGTCGATGAGTCGCACCGCCAGCAGCGGCAGCACCAGGAATATGCCGATGCCCAGGGCCAGCGCGACCACCATGGTCAGGCCCATTGCCCATTGGCTGCCCGTGTCTGGGGCTCCGCCGTCGGCGTCCGCCTCTCCGGCGGCGATGATCGCCGAGCGTTGCAAGGACTTCATTCCCAACCACAGGGTTTCGGCAAGGATCAGAACCCCGCGCAGGAAGAGTATGCGGCGCATCCTGCCGGAGAACCGGCTGCTCACGGTATCAGTGGTGCAGAAAATCTCGCCGTTGGGCTGCCGCACCGCCAGGCTGTAATTTCGCACCCCGCGAATCATGACACCCTCGATCACCGCCTGCCCACCGTACAGTGGGCGGGAGGCCGGCGTTGCACCGGCGGGGTCGGGAACCGTGGGCTGACTACTCATCCAGCTTGTGCCACGCTTCCTGGAAGGCCGTCTCGGAGAAGGCGTCGGGCTGGAGCCACAGGGCTCCTTCAAACTCTTCTTCCAGCCGGCCCTCGACGCGAATGTCGTTTCGGGACAACAGGTAGGTCACCGGGGTCTCCGCCAGAATATGGGTGCTTATGACCAGGTACTGCCACTCCCAGTCCAAGCTGTCGGCGTCGTAGAACCGCACCGCCTGGCGGTTTTCCTGGGAGTGGAACTTGAGGCGTATCTCCCGCTCCTGCTCTGGGATGCCGGCGGTCACTTCGTCCTCGTTGGGGCTGCGACGGGCGATGAAGCACTGCCAGCCGAGTTCGGCAAGCCGCTCCGCCAGGTAGATGCGTCCGTATTCGCGGACCGTTTTGGGAACGTAGCGGGGCATTTTCGAGCATTCTTGATGTGGTTTGCGCAAAGTCGTAGGGGCGACGCATGCGTCGCCCCTACTGCTGCTACGGTTGGACGTGAGAATCAGCCGTCAAGGTTGAAGCGGCGGCTGAAGCGTTCGATGCGACCCTGGGTGTCAACGATGCGTTGCTCGCCGGTATAGAAGGGGTGGCAGCGTCCGCAGATTTCCACGCGCAGCGCAGGTTTGGTGGCTCCGGTCTCGAAGACGTTCCCGCAAGAGCAGGTGACGGTGGCCTTGAAGTATTGGGGATGTATCTCTGCTTTCATGGCAATTCCTCTACGCAGCCACCGCTGCCTGAATTTCCGCCATTGGGTACACGCTGACCCGGCGCTTGCCCCGGGCGGCCCACTCGTAGGTGACCTGGCCTTCAATCTTGGAGAACAGGGTGTAGTCCCGACCCATGCCAACGTTGGTTCCGGGTCGGATGCGCGTGCCCCGCTGGCGCACGATGATGGAGCCGCCGGTGACCCGCTCGCCCCCATACTTCTTGACGCCCAGCCTTTTGGCGTTGCTGTCGCGGCCATTGTTGGTGCTGCCGCCGGCCTTCTTGTGGGCCATATCACTGTTCTCCTGTCTGGGGCTCGTTTCCGGTGTCGATATCCTGGATACGGATACGGGTGTAGTTTTGCCGATGCCCCTTCTTTCGGCGGTATCGGGTCTTGGCCTTGTACTTATAGACGATGATCTTGCGATCCTTGTAGTGGGACTGCACCTCGGCGATCACCCGCGCTCCGTCCACTGTCGGCGCGCCGAAGCGCACCTGGCCGTCGCGGGACACTGCCAGCACCTCATCGAGGGCGGTGGTGGTGCCCTCCGGGGCCTCAAGCAACTCCACGTCCAGCACGTCGCCCGGCGAGACGCGGTACTGCTTGCCTCCGGTTTTAACGATTGCGTAATCCATTTCGGTAATCTCCCAAACGGTCTACTATTCTATGTTTGGCAGGTTCCGACTGTCAACACAAACGAAAACATGTAACAGTTCAGACTTGGGGTTCTCCAGGTGAATTGTCGGAAAGAGGTTCCGCGGAGCGCTGGCGTCGGTGGGGGTGGTTATGTCATATATTTGGAATGGATAACGAAGTTGATCTGAGGATCGCCGACCGGGATGTCCTGATTGCCATCATCGTCCGGCAGCAGGCCATTATCGAACGGCTGGAGAAGGGGATGGCCCAATTGGAAGAGCCGGCCAAACCAGCGGTTCCCGGCGGATGCCTAGTACTACAGTCGCGCTTACTTTTGGTAGGATAGGCCCATGATTACTGTTGAGAGCGGAGGGGTTGGAAATGGGTCAGACATTACTGGAGCGAGAGGATGTGCTGGACTGGGAGGTTGGGCTCCAGGCGCTGCACGGGCGTATCGCGTCGCGTTTCAGCCGCAGTGAGTCTCGGCAGCGGGCGCTGGCGTACCTGAAAGGATTGCTGGGGTCGGTGGAGCGCAAGAACGGGTGGCAGTTGGCGGAATATGCTGGCGACGCCACCCCCGACGGGGTGCAGCGGTTGCTGGCGGTGTACCACTGGGACGCGGACCAGGTGCGGGACGACCTGCAAGGGTACGTGGTGGAGCATCTGGGCGACCCCGGCGGGGTGCTGGTGGTGGATGAGACGGGGTTTCTGAAGCAAGGCAAGAAGTCGGTGGGGGTGAAGCGTCAGTACAGCGGCACGGCGGGGAAGGTGGAGAACTGTCAGATCGGAGTGTTCCTGGCCTATGGCAGCCGACGGGGCGCGGCCTTTCTGGATCGGGAGCTCTACCTGCCCCAGGAATGGGCGGAGGATGTGGAGCGGCGGCGGGAAGCCGGTGTCCCGGAAGGGGTGGTCTTTCATACCAAAGCACAACTGGCTCAGGAGATGATCGCCCGCGCGGTGGTGGCTGGGGTGCCCTTTGCCTGGGTAACTGGGGATACGGTGTACGGCAATGCGATTGGTCAAAGATCGTGTCAACTGCGACGGTGGCTGGAGGAGCAGAGCCTGTCCTACGTGCTGGCGGTGAAGAACAACGAGCCGCTGTGGGCGGATACGGAGGATGGCTCAGCACAGGTGGCAGCCCGTGAACTGGCCCAGCAGATACCTGATGACCGGTGGCAACGTCTGAGCGCTGATGAGGGCAGCAAAGGGCCGCGCCTCTACGATTGGGGTTGGTTGCCGATACGACCCTGGTCAGCACTGGATCAGGGGCATTGGCTGCTGGTGCGTGCTTGGTCAAGGGTTCGGGCATTGCCGATCCTGAGGAGCTGGCCTACTACGCCTGTTTTGGTACTGGAGAGGTATCGCTGGCGGAACTGGTGCGCGTGGCTGGCACCCGGTGGATCATCGAAGACGCCTTCAAGGAGGCCAAACAGGAGGTGGGGCTGGATGAGTATGAGGTGCGCCTGTGGGTCGGCTGGCACCGGCACATCACCCTGGCGCTGCTGGCCCATGCCTTTCTGGCGGTAATCCGGTCCTATGCCGCCGGTGGCGATGGTAAAAGGGGGATATGTTCCCGGGAGAACTCATCCCGCTGACCGTGCCCGAGGTCAGACGGTTGCTGTGCCGGCTGCGGTGGCTGCCACGGGGCAGTCCCAGATTGACCATCCATTGGTCAGGCTGGAGACGGCGGCACCAGGCCCGGGCCATGCAATGTCACTACCGGAGACACCTTCAGACACCTGTTCCTCAAGCGCGACTGTAATATTAGGCGGCGCGTTGGATGGGCGCAGGTGCCAATTGCTGAGGAAGTCCGCGGCGTGGATGTTACCCTTGGCGAGGGCCACGGCTACGTGGCGCAATAGACCGTCAGGCAGTTCGAGATCGTCGCGTAGGCCGTCGACAATGACGTCGCGGCTGGTTTGGTCCAAGTCGTGCAGGCCGACGGAAATAGCGGCCCTCCAGGTTGTGGACTATCTTCCAGAACCTGGGGATATAGGCGTCCTGGTATGAGAGGCCGTTGACGCGGTCCTTGATCGACTGGACGTGTGTGCGCGAGATCTGCTGGGAAGCCGGTGGGGTAGGGGTCGGTAGCGCAGTGGACGTACTTGATGTCGTTGAAGATGTAGGTGAGGAAGACCTCGGTGATGTCGGGTAGGCGGGGTTGGTCGGGCCTCTGGCTGAACACGTCGATGTGAGTGTCGTCGACACCAACCGGGCTCTCCGTAACGTCTCTGCTATCTATGGGTTAGCAAATCTTGGTAGAAGGTTCCGCGGGTGGCCCGGCTGATGGTGTGCACTGCTTGTGTGGCGAGTCGGTCTGCTTGGACGAGCGGCAAAAAATGCCGCCCTGTGGGCGGCTGTGGGTCTGGGTAACCCCGGCGGTGTACAGCCCTGCCGGGCGGGTTGGGTTGGTATCCGGCCGACGGTTGGCTTTTGAGTCTCTACTTTGTACAAAACCTAGACAAATTATAAGGACAGGGCAAGCTCGACCAAATCACCACAAAAGGTCGACTATGCCCACCCTGCCCGCAGTCATTGTATCCCTGCTGCTGCCCTTTGAGCGCCTGTTTGACCCCCGGACCTGGCGTAAAGCCCGACTCTTGGCGGTTGGCGCGATCCTGTCTCCCGGCAAACGCACCGTTTCCTCCGCCCTGAACATCCTGGGAGTTGGGCAGCACGGAGATTTCGCCATCTACCATCAGGCGCTCAACCGCGCCAGGTGGTCGTCGTTGCAGCTGAGCCGAGTGCTGTTGCTGCTGGTGGTCGGGCGTCTTGGTTCGTCCGACGGGCCGCTGGTTTTCGGCATTGACGAAACCCTGGAACGGCGCTGGGGCCGGAAGATTGCGGCCAAGGGACGGTACCGTGATCCCGTACGTTCCACCGACGACCAGACGGTAATGACCCCCGGACTGCAATGGGTGAGCCTGATGTTGTTGACCCATATCGGTGGGGTGGGTCGGCATTGGGCGCTGCCCTTGATGACCGCGTTGGCGCCGTCGGCCCGCTACGACCGGCGCAAAGGCCGACGGCGGCAGATGGTCACCGACTATGCTCGGCAGATGCTGACCTGTCTGCGCCGGTGGCTCCCGGAGCAGGACCTGGTGCTGGTGTGTGATGGCGGCTACGCCAAACGCGAGTTCCTGCGCTATTTCCAGAATATGTCAAAACCCATTGTGGTCGTCGCCAAACTGCGCAAGGACGCGGCCCGGTACCAGCCAGCGCCGCCGAGACGGCCGGGTCAGATCGGCCGGCCCCGGGTGGTCGGAGCCCGACTGCCCAACCCCAGGGCGGTGCTGGACGATCCCGCTACTCAATGGACCACCTACCTTGCCACCGGATCCGACGGCGGTACCACTACGGTCGAACTGGCTTCGGGACTGGCGGTGTGGTACCACGCCGGGCCGCCGCCCCTTGCCATGCGCTGGGTCGTGGTCAAAGACTCGGGAGAACACCTCAAACCAGGCGCGTTGCTAGGCACCGACACCGCGGCGGAACCCCGGCACCTACTCCAGTGGTATCTGCTGCGCTCGCAGGTCGAGGTCACCTTTGCCGAGGCACGGGCCCATCTGGGCATGGAAACCCAGCGCCAGTGGTCGGAACTGGCCAGCGCGCGCACCACGCCCGCGCTGCTGGGCCTGTTCAGTGTGGTCACGCTGATGGCCGACGTCCTCATCGGACAGCAGCAGATTGAAATGACACCCCGCACGACCGCCTGGTATGAAAAGACCAGTCCTTCCTTCGCCGACGCCATCGCCATGGTCAGACGTTGCATCTGGGTGCGGCACGGGACTTTTGCGACGTCCGAGCGCGAGCCGGAACTGATTAAAGTCCCCAGCTCCTTATATCACCTGATGCTCGACTCTCTCGCCTACGCCGCTTAGTTGTACAAAGTCGAGACCCTCTTCCGTCTGGGAAATACCGCAGACACCAAGACGCGAAGTGGTCCGAACCCGTCCGGCCTGACGTATCAAGCGACCTACCCCATTGGCGGGTGTTTTCGCTAGCGCGCCGATCGATCCATCGAACCAACTCCCTTCGCAGTGCTAAGACGGTGTGTGACAATGGACTAAACCTCCACTGGTTATTCTTGGGTTGAGAGGGGGACCGCGGTTACACCGGCGGCATGAGTAAGAAAGCTTATCCCAGCGATTTGACCGATGCCCAGTGGGCGGAGTTGGCTCCCTTGCTGCCGCTCGACTCCTCCTTGGGGCCTCCCCGAACCGTGGACTTGCGGGAGGTAGTCAACGGCATACTGTACGTGCGGCGTGGCGGCATCCCCTGGCGTCTGATGCCCCATGACCTGCCGCCCTGGGGCACCGTTTGGTGGTACTTCCGCCAGTGGCGGGATGATGGGACCTGGGAACGGGTAGCAGAGGCTTTGCGTTCCCGAGTCCGGGAAGCCGCCGGACGTGATGCCACGTCCAGCGCGGCCATCCCGGATTGTTCAAGGATCGACAGCCAGTCGGTGAAGGCCACCGAAAAAGGGGGCGCAGAGGTTATGACGCCGGTAAGCCCGAATCCACCGAAGGGAAACGGTGGCGGCGGTCAGAGGAGGGATGAGGGACCACGGATGGGGCTGGCGAGGATCTGATGCCGATGAAATGGACGATGTGGGGCGTGGACGCCGGTCCAAAGAGATGTTGACGACCCGTAGTAGCGGCGCGGGGAGCGATTTTCAGCGCCGATCGCCGGCGGGGGCCGTCCGGAGCCCAGCCTGGCGCGGCTGGGCCAGACCGTTGGGTAATCTGGTGACGGGTCAGACGCCGCGGGCGTGGTCAAGAAGGGAGCGGCAGTGCGCGCAATCGGGCGAGGGCACGACTGAACTGGTTTTGCCAGGGCCAGCCCTGGGGGAGATGCCGGGTGAGACGGCGCGCCTTGCGGGTGATGCGTCCGGCCAGGGAGCAGAAGCGTCGTCGGAGGGTCTTGGTGGTCGCCACCGGCTCGCCCAGGCCGATGCGCGTGGTCCAGCGGGCCAAGTTGTGGGCCATCACTTGGACGGCCCGCCAGGCGGCGTTGGCGGGGAAGCGGCCCGAGGGGAGATGGTTGAGGCCCACGCCGTACTTCAGGTCGCGGATGGCATTCTCGATCTCGGCGTGGCGGCGATGATCGACCTCCAGTTCCAAGGTGTCGCCCTCTCTATCGGTGATGCAGCCGTGATAGCTGTAGTCGACCAAGCGGGCCAACTGGGAGTTGGGCGTGGGCTGCACCCTGCGGACGATGCGGCGCACCGGCACGGCGTCGGGCTCACTCTGGAATGGGACATACGTGGTTTCGGCCACGTCGGCGGCGCCCTCCATCCAGTACGGGAGGGGCGTCCAGTCCGTCTCGGGTATGGCCTCGATGAGATTGCGCAGTTGGGTGTGCTGGCGGACGGTGATGGAGTAGCGGACCCGCATCTGGCGGCAGACGGCGACGATGTCGTGGGTGTAGAAGCCGCTGTCGGCCCGCATGATGAGCGGTCCGGTGGCTCCGGCATAACGCACTCGGCTGATGGTTTCCCGCAGGAAGTGGGCCGCGCCCCGAGCGGTGTTGGCTCGTCCCGGGCGCAGTCGTGCCATCAGCACGTCGCCGGAACCGGCCGCGACGGCCCGGAGTGGGTGATAGCCTCGCTGGCCAGTGTAGCCGTGGCGGCGCGCGCCCTCCTTGGTCGGACCGTAGGTCTCACAGATGGTGGCGTCCAGGTCGATGGTCAGCGGATCATCGCCCGGTCCAGCCCCAGCGGCCCAGGCTCGGGCCAGCGCCTCTCGGCTCACCCGATCCAGCTGCCGCGCGTGGCCCCATCGGAAACTCCGCAGGAAGGTCCCCAGCGTGGACGGCGCCTTGACCGCGCCGCCCAGTACCTGCTCGGTCCCGCCAGCGCGCAGCGCGTCGGCGTCGTCAATACAGTCGCCACCGGCCAGCGCCGAGGCCACCAAGGTCAGCATCTTGTCTCCCGCATTCGCCCGACCCGGCGCATCTCCCAGGTCAACGTGGCGGTCCACCAGTTCGCCCAGTCCCAGATGATGGGCCAGTGTGACCGGCAAAAGCAGTCCGGCATTGGCCACCAGGCGATGGTCATCGAAAGGTAACAGTTCAGAGTTGCGGGGAAATGAGCAGTTGACGGCAAGCGGCGAGAGGATTTAGACCCTGGGCGCGCCAGGTGCCGAAGAGAGAGGCCAAGGTCATCTTGCTCTGTGTGCCTTGCTCCGAGCGGGTGCCGCCGCTGATCTTGCGACTGATGACCAGGTGGCGCAGGCTGCGCTCGGCGGCGTTGTTGTCCGCTGGCACGTCCGGTTCGGCCACAAAGACAAAGAGTTCCTTGAGGTGGCGCTCGATGCGTCGGCACAGCTTGGCTTGGGTTGCCGACGGGTCGTGCCGGAAGGGTTGGCAGAGGGCCAGCAGTTGTCGTTCCAGGGCCAGTTGGGCGGTGCGCCGCCGCTTGGCCCGGGGATGAGTGCAGGTTTTGGCCCGGTCGTAAATCCCGTGGACAGCGTCGGCCCACCTGGCCAGTGGCGTATCATCGGGGTAGAGGGTGCGCAGGTCATGGATGTCCCGCAGCAGGTGAGCCCAGCAGCGTTGCTTGGGGCCATCGTAATGGTGGTAGGCAGCGTAGAAATCGCTGACCAATACTCCGGAGAAAGCATCGCTCAGGGCTTCATCCACCACCGTCTTGCCCCGGCCCCGCCGCAGAAAATACCGCTCGGTGGGGGTGCTGAAGGTGATTGGTCAAGGGCTCGCACACGTAGCCGTTGTGGCCGTCCTCCCGCCAGCCGGTGTGATTGGTCAAAGATCGTGTGGCGTGGACCACCGGACTGCCCCGGATGCGTTCCACAATGCCCGCCACCACAGCCTGGGCTTTTCGTGCCACCTGGTGCGTCGCAGCTACGATGGCCCCCAGGCTGAGGCGTAACCCGTGCACGGCGTCCAGATACCACCTGATGGTGCGGACGGGCAGCCGGGCCTCCTCCCGCAAGGCGGCAATCAGGCTGATGATGTTGACCCCCAGACGCTGCTTGCCCAGTGCCACGTCGTCCGTTGCCGCTCGGGGCGTCCAGTGGCGTCGGCACCGGGGACAGGTGCGGGCGATATAGACGTGCTCAGTAACCTGCACCGGAACCTGGGGCAGGTCAATGACTTCCCGAGTGCGCTGGGCCCAACCGCCGGACAACCGGGTCCCGCAGTCGGGGCACTGATCCACCGTGTGTTCTACCCGCTGGGTGGGCGTCATACGGGCCCGGGCAAAGCCGTGGGGCCGCGGCTTGCGTGGCAATTTGGGCTGGGCAGGCTTCCGGTCGGCTTTGGGTTTCAGACCGGGCATCCGTCGGGGACCGCTGGGTTTGGCCGGCCCTTCCAGCTGGGCAATCCGTTTCTCCAGGCGCTCGATGATGGCCTGCTGCCGGACGATGATGGCGATGAGGACATCCCGGTCGGCAGTGGCGAGGTCGATTTCCCGATCCATATCCGTTATATGACATAACCACCGCCGGTAGCGCCAGTGCCCCGCAACCCTCTTTCGACCAATTTACCTCACCAACTCTGAACTGTTACATCGAAAGCGACATGGATGCGGTCGGGCTGCTGGCGTGGTAGCATCTTTTGGGTGCTCCTCGGTGCGGGTTGGTTTTGTGTTTCAAAAACCATTATCCCCGAACCCGGGAGCACTTTCTTACACCCTCACCACGCCCAATGACTCACTCCTTCGGTGGATTGGGGGTAAGAAGGTCGCCGGACGCAAGCGCCATATCGTAGTAGTGGACACCATGGGGTTGCTCTTGGCCGTGGTGGTTCACGCGGCCAGCATTCAGAGCCTGCCCCGTGCCACGACACGGGGATCGGGACGGCGCCAAGCTGGTATTGGCCAAGCTCTTGGGCCGATTTCCCAGGTTGCAGGTCAGCTGGGCCGATGCGGGCTACGTTGGTCGGCTGGTGGTCTGGGCCTGGGCCACCGGCGGTTGGCTGCTGACTGTGGTCAAGCGCAAACCGGATCGCCACCACTTTGAGGTGTTGCCAAGGCCATGGGTGGTAGAGCGTATGTTGGCCTGGTTGAGCCGACGCCGACGGTTGAGCAAAGATCATGAGGAACGAACGGAAAGTAGCGAAGCCTGGGTGCATATCGCCATGATCCACCTGATGCTGAAACGGCTCCAACCCGCTTGAACCCCTTTGTCACACACCCTTTTAGATTGTTTTGACACACGGGCACCCGCCCCGATCTGGGCGTTTTCGCAATCACCGTTCGCTCGTGGTCCGACAGGCTCACCATGAGCGGACTGCCTGACCGTCGGCCAACAACCGGAAGGTCCTGCCATTCTGATGGTAGCGTTCCGATTTGGGTGGTTTCCGTCCGTAGGGGCGAATGGCCATTCGCCCCTACCCGCGCTAGCAACGGCATCTATGGAATCAAACCACCTAATACGGAACGCTACCCCATTCCGATGGGTTCGTTGACTCGCATAGAAATCCGGTGCTACGGTGAGCCGACCTAACGAGCTTTTGTTTTGATGCGCCGGATAGATTATCGCTGGGTCATCCTGGCCACCGGGTTCGCGATCCTCTTCTTCAATGGAGGGTCGCGCGTTGCTTTGGCGCTCATGCTGAAACCCATGGGCGACGACCTGGGGTGGAGCCGTTCCACGCTGTCGCTGGGCATCACCGCGTACATGCTGATTTCCGCCCTGGCCATGCCGTTGGTGGGCCGTCTGGCGGACCGTTACGAGCTGCGCTGGATTATGGGAGCAGGCGTGGCCGTGGGCGCGGTGGGCATCGGATTGATGAACGTGGTGGCGGCCCCGTGGCAACTCTTCGCGTTGTACGGGGTCGTCTTCGCGCTGGGGAACGCGGCGATTTCCAACCCAATCGTAAGCGTGATGATCGTCCGTTGGTTCCCCGACCGGCGGGGCGTGGCGAACAGCGTGGCGGTGTCGGGCAACGCCATCGGCCAGTTGGTGATAGTTGGGCTGCTGGCCCAGTCGCTGGTGCGCTTCGGGTGGCGCACATCCTATGCCGCGTTGGGGTTGGCGAACCTGGCCATCCTGGTGCCGGTGGTTCTGGCAGCAGTCCGGTCCGCGCCGCCCCTTCCAGAGCGTGATGAGAGTCCGCGTGATGAAAGTCCGGCCGCCAACGACACTACGCCAGCGCCCGGGCCAGCGCCTTTGTGGTCGGGGCCACTTCTGACGTCGCGGACGCTGTGGCTGCTGGGAGGCATCTACGCCATCTGCGGGTTCCAGGACTACTTCGTGGCGACCCATGCGGTGGCCTTCGCGCTGGACATGGGGATCAGCACGTTGATCGCCGGCAACCTGCTGGCCCTGATGGGCCTGATGGGTCTGCTGGGAGTGCTGATCGCCGGGTTTATGTGCGACGCCCTGGGGCCGGGTCGGCCCACCCTGCTCTGCTTTGTGATGAGGATCGGCATCTTTGCGTTGGTGATGCTTTCCCAGGCCAAGCCGTCGGTGATGGCCTTCGCGCTGCTGTATGGGTTCACCTTCCTGATGACCGCGCCGTTGACGGTGGTGTTCTCCGGGAACCTCGTGGGGCCGGCGCGACTGGGCCGGGTCAGCGGGACCATATCGATGATCCACCAGATCAGCGGCGGCCTGGGGGCGTTGGCGGGCGCGCTGGCGTTCGACATCTGGGGCAGCTACGACCGGGCTTTTGCGCTGATGTTGACGCTGTCGGTATTGGCGACGATTGGCACCCTGATGGTTCGCGACAACAGGGGTCGGGAGCCGACGCCGCAAGGGGCCGCCCCCGCGTAAATGGCGGTTCCGACGCGTCGCACCAAGACGGCCCGGGGCGCGAGCGTCAGGGTACGAAATGCTTGTAGAATACGCGGGACTTGCATCGAGCCGATGCTCGGTCCGAATCCCTTGCGCCCAACGTTGCCGACCGCCAATCACAGAGATCTTAGGCCCCAAGACCATAGGATCGTTGCCGACATCCCGTGTAGAGGAGAACGCACATCATGACTCGCCAAAATGTTGAACCGAAAGGCGAACTCGCCACGACCTCCAACTCCGCCATTGAAACATCGAGACAGGCGTTGTTCGACCTGTCCAAAGATGTCCACGCCCACCCGGAGTTGAACTACCAGGAACACTATTCCTCCAACGCGCTGGCCGAATTTCTGGAGAAGCACAACCTGCCGGTGGAACGGGGCATCGGCGGCGTGGACACTGCGTTCCGAGCGGTTATCCCCGGCGGGGGCGGCGACGGGCCGACTGTGGCCGTCCTGGCGGAATACGACGCGCTGCCCGAGATCGGCCACGGCTGCGGACACAATCTCATCGCGATGGCGGCCATGGGGGCTGCCCTGGGGCTACAGGCCAACGCTCAGGATCTGCCGGGGCAGGTGGTGGTTATCGGAACGCCGGCCGAAGAGGGCGGCGGCGGCAAGATACGGCTGTTGGACGCGGGGGTTTTCGACGGCGTGGACGCCACACTTTCGTCCCATCCGTTCTCCAACCGCACCATCATACCGGCGGCATCGCCGGTGGGAGAGAGCTGGAGCCTGGCCATGGTGGGCTACCGGTATATGTACCACGGCAAGGCGGCGCACGCCGCCGCCGCGCCCGAGGCCGGGATCAATGCGCTGAACGCAGTAATCCACCTGTTCACCGGGATCGACGCCCTGCGCCAGCACCTGCGGGACGACGTGCGCATGCACGGGGTGATCACCGACGGCGGCCTGGCGCCCAACGTAGTGCCCGAGTTCGCCGCGGCCAACTTCATGCTCCGTTCCCGGGACGGCCAATACCTGAGCGACGTGGTGGTTGGCAAGGTGGCTCAGGTGGCGGAAGGCGCGGCGGCCATGACGGGCGCCCGCCTGGAAGTGCAGGAGTTCTATCCCTTCTACGAGAACGTGCAGCCCAACGTGACGCTGGCCCAGGCGATGGCAAACAACGCGCAGGCGTTGGGAATCAGGCTGGATGAGCCAGTGGCCGGCCGGGCGGGTAGCGGAGCCTCAACCGATTTCGGCAACGTGAGCCAGGTCATGCCGGCCTACGAGCTGCGATACGCCGTCAGCGAGCAGCCAGTGGCTTCGCACACCAGGGAGATGTGCGCGACGGCCATTACCGACCTGGCCCTCTCCAACGCATTGTCGGTGGCGAAAACCCTGAGCCTGACGGCCACGGATCTGCTGCGGGACGCCACGTTGGTGGAGGCCGCGAAGTCCGAGTTCGCCGAGCGTCGGCGCTGAGGACTGCGCTGCGGTCTGAGTATCGCGTCCCGCGCCGCGCTGCGGTCGCGGGACGTTGGGGCCGACGAAGCCATGCCATACGGGGCTTCATCGGCCCAGGGCCGTGCCGAGATCAGCCTTGAACCTCGACGATCATCTCGATCTCGATGGGCATTCCGCCGGGCAGGGTGGCCATGCCCACGGCTGACCTGGCGTGACGTCCCCGGTCACCATAGAGGCTGATGAGGAGATCCGATGCGCCGTTGGCCACCAGTGGGGTGTCGCCAAAGTCTGGCGTGGAGTTGACCATGGCGAGCAGCTTGACGATGCGGCTGACGTTGTCCAGGTCGCCAAGTTCCCGCTTAACGACGGTGAGGAGATTCAGCATGGTCTGGCGGGCGCAGTCGTAACCCTGCTCCACGGACACTTCGGCACCCAGCTTTCCGACGTGGAGCAAACCTCCGCCCGGCAGACCCGGGCCGGTGCCGGAAAGGAAAAGCAGGTTTCCGGTCCGTACCAACGGGATGATATTGCCGGCCCCCGGCGGCCGAGGTGGCGGCAGCTCGTAGCCCAGTTCTTTCAGTTTGTTCTCGATCTCAGGCATGAAACCACTCCTTAGCAAGTTGAAACAAACTCTATTCTGTCCCGACGCAAATTGTAAGGAATTTGCGGGATATGGAAACCCCCGACGCCGTTCGCTCTTGCCGGCGACGCGCACCGAGGCGCTGGCAGGCTCCGACCCGGCGCGCAACACGGAAAACGGCGCTCTCACCGGAGCGCCGTCGGTTACGTTGCCGGCGCGTCGCGCGCTAAGCCAGGAAGCCCTCAACCAGGCTGACGAAGCGGTCGGTGGCTTCCAGCTCGGGGTGGTGACCGCAGTTTTCGATGATCTCCAGGCGGCTGCCGGGGATGCGACGGTGGTATTCCTGGCCGGCGCTGACGGGGACGATGGCGTCCTGCTGGCCCCAGACGAGCAGGGTGGGGACACGCTCCAGGCGATACACCTGATGGACGAGGCCGGGGTCGTGCATATAGGGACGCCAGGATACGCGGCAGGTGCCTTCCATGGCGCTTTCCCACCGCTCCAGGACGTCCTCGTCCGGCTCGGCGGGACAGATGGCCCGGTACTCGGGGGTTCCGTCGGCGTCCAGCAGGGAGTCGTGGATGTACAAGGGCGGGGTAACTTCGAAGATGTCGTAGATATGGCCTTCCGTGGGGCGGATGCCACCGGCGCCCACCAGGATCAGGCGGCGGAACTGCTGGGGGCACATAGTGGCCAACTCGGCGGCCAGCCAGCCGCCCAGGGAGAAGCCCATCAGGTCGGCGCCCTCCAGCCCCAACTTGTCAAACGCGCCGAGATACCAGATGGCCATGTCGTGCATCTTCATGGACCAATCCAGCTGATCGGATTGGCCGAAGCCCGGGTGGGACGGGATATGCAGCGTGTGGTTTTGGGCGAGGGCTTCGTGGTAGCGGAGCCAGCCGGGGTGGCCCAGTTCGTCATGGAGGATGACCAGCGGGTTGCCGGAACCGCCGGAGACGACCTCCACGCTTGAGCCGGAGACCTCGGTAATGCTGGAAGTCCAGGGTTGGGCTGTAGTAGTCATAGCGTCAAAAAATCCTTCACAAGATCCCATTTCGGGAGGGCACACGGATGGGAGTATCCCCGCTCCATGATAGCCGCCGACCCCCGGTGGCGCAAGCCGCGCGTCTGGTATCATCATCGCGGGTGCGTGGCAACGCACCGCCGAGATGAACAAAAAGGAGAAAGATGATGGCGACTCGGACTCCCACCATTGACTCACAAGTACACGCTTACGAGGGAAACCGCCCCGAACGCCCGTGGGTAGGATTTCTGACCGGGCCGGACGAAGTCACCGGCGACGACATGGTGGCGGCGATGGCGGCCGTGCGGGTGGACGGCGCGCTGCTGATCTCCCCGTTTTCGCTGTACGCTTACGACGCCAGCTACGCGCTGGAGGTGTACGCGCGACACCCCACCAAGTTCGGCTTGATCCGACCCTTTGACCCCAATTCGGAGACCATTGACGCCGACATGGAAGAGTGGACATCCACGCCGGGCGTGGTGGGCGCGCGGATCATGCTGGCGAACCTGGACTACACGGCGGACCACCCAGGGCTGAATGGCATTCTGGCGGCGGGAGGTCGGGCCGGCGTCCCGGTGAATATCATGGCGGCCGGCAAGCTGCCCCTGCTGCGAGAGCTGGCGCGACAGAACCCCGATACCCAGATTGTCATAGACCACGTGGGGATCGCCCAGCCTTTCGACCCGCCGGCCCCGCCGGAACCCTTCGCCGACCTGCCCAACGTGCTGGCAGCGGCGGAACTGGACAACGTGGCGATCAAGATTTCGGGCGCCGGCACGCTGTCGCACGAACCGTTCCCGTACTCCGACATCAGGGAACCCCTGGGCAGGATATTCGACGCCTACGGCCTGGAGCGCTGTCTGTGGGGCACGGACTGGACGCGAGCGGTCAACCTGCTGAACTACGAACAGGGGGTAGAGGCGTTCCGAGTTTCCGACTGGCTTTCGGATTCGGACCGGGCCACGCTGATGGGCGGAAGCCTGGCAAGGATTTACGACTGGTCTCCCCAGGCCGGCGATTAGGTCGATCCGGGCCCTGCATACCCACTTTTACCGGACTGAGCCGCCTGCCTACCGCCGTTGAGGGCGCAACGTGGCAATCTCGTAAGGATAAAGAAAGTTCGCCGCATCGTCGGCGAGCGCCGGGGCGAGATTGTCACGAATGCCTGACGACATTCTCACAATGACCGGCTAAAGTCGGGTACGCGTGAGGGCTTGGCGCCAACGGTTGGTGGTGAATAAGACGGAGGGCATCGGAATGCAGAACAAAGCGCACGCTGCTACGGGGGTTTTCTTCATGCGTTGGCTCATGGCGCTACTGAGCGTCGGGGTGATGACCGTCCTGCTCGCGCTCGCCAGCGCTTTGCCCGTTTCCGCCCAGGAAGAGCAGGAAAATAACCCGGCCACGGGCAAGCCTTTGATACACGGCTTGATACATGTGGGTGGTGGCGTTTGGGTGGACGGTTCCGAGATCGATGATGCCGACGGTCTGGAAAACGCGATTTATACCGTTCAATGGATCTCTAGCGATGGTGGAACGGACAGCGACATTGAGAACGCAACGAAGATTACCTACTACCTCGCGCCCGCCGACGAGGGCAAGAGCATCAAGGTGCGAGTGTCCTTCAATGACGACGCTGGGAATCCGGAGGTGTTGACCAGCGACCCATGGGGACCGGTGGAACCCAACAATATAGCTACAGGATCCCTCACCATCACAGGAATCCCACGAGTAGGCGAGACGCTCACGGCCGATATATCCAGCATCGCCGATGCGGACGGCATGGAAAGCGTTTTTACCACGGTAGATGGCGAGCGACGTATTAATTGGGCGGTCAAATGGTTCCTCGATTACGATCGCGGCAACAGAGAGGTGGCCGACAAACTGGGTGAAGGCCTCACAACCACCATACGAATCAGTCCAGATGCAGTTGGCAAGTCTGTCACCGCGGCGTGGAGTTTCCTGGACGATTTGGAATCACTTGAGGTCTTCTACAGCTCACCGACTGCCGATGTCTTGGCTACGACACCGGATCCTCCTCGGAACCTAGACGTCTCAGCTGGAGACGAAGGAGTCTTGAATTTGACGTGGGACGAGCCAACCTGGGACGCTGGGACTTTCTCATCAGACGGGGCACTCGGGAACGGTGGATCACCAATCACGGGGTACACCGTCCAGTGGAAATGGGCCGCCGACAGTTGGGACACCGCAGCGGACGTTTCCCAGGCAACGGTGACCGGAACTTCCTACACCATCTCCGGACTCATCGGCGGGGTCGAATACACCGTTCGGGTGTTCGCCAGCAACGAAATCGGCGATAGCGCCGCTTCCAATGAAGCTTCCGTCACACCGGAAGGGTCCGCGCCGCCACCGCCACCGCCGCCTACGCCCGCGCCGCCACCGCAACCGACCCCAGCACCCAACACTCCGGCCGTCGGAACGCCGGCTATCGCGGTGCAGGTGGGCGAGACATTGACCGCGGACACGTCACTCGTTGAAGACTCGGACGGACTGACCGGAGTTTCCTTCAGTTACCAATGGCTCGTTAGCGACGGAACCACGGACACCGAGATTGAGGGCGCCACGCGCTCTACGCACACCCCGTCCGAAGACCACGCGGGCCAGGGCACCAAGGTACGGATATCCTTCACCGACGACGGGGGCAACGAAGAAACGCTGACCAGCATGGCGATGCCAGTCGTGGCGCGCATCAACACCCCCGCGTCCGGCGTGCTTATCATCAACGGCCTGTCCCGAGTGGGCGAGGCATTGACGGTAGACCTCTCCCTTATCCAAGACCCGGACGGGCTGACGGAGGCTTCCTTCAGTTACCAATGGCTCACCAGCGACGGAACGACCGACTCGGAAATCGAGGGCGCCACGGAGCCGACGTACACCCCGTCCGAAGTCGACGTCGGCAAGCGCATCAAGGTACGGGTATCCTTCACCGACGACGGCGACAACGAAGAGACGCTGACCAGCGTGGCCACAGCAATCGTGGCACAAGACGGGAGCCCGGCGGCGCCCGGCGGCATCACAGCGATCAACGGGCCGAACCCCGGCGAGGTGATCGTCACCTGGGAAGCCGAGGCAGGCGCCAGTTTCTACCGCATCGGGTGGCTGTCAAAGACCGATTACCAGAACGCCGGTGATGATTGGTTGGAGCGGTTCGCTTACGCCGACGTGGAGGACAAAACCACGCACACGCTCACCCGCCTGACGCCAGGGGAGGATTATTGGTTCCTCGTGGGAAGCAATACCGCCCGGTACGGCGCGCCAACTTGGCTGGACACGTGGGTGCCTCTGACCCTGAACGCCGACGAATTGGCCTGCCCAACCACGACAAAATAGGCAGCATCCCCGGCCAGCGGGGACACCACCGGTCGATCAGGGCATTGGGGACGGTCACTCTTTGTGATAGGATAGTGTGGCAGTAAGAAAATCAGAGATCCAAACGATTGCATGCGCCGTATATCTATGGCAACAGCTTCCGGAAACTGGTGATGACGCCTGCCACCGGAAAAGCAAGGTGAATAGTGGCTAACCTCTTGGCGCTCGGAGTGGCCCTTAGAACGGCCGTGACCAGTTGGTACTTCATTGCGCCGGTCGCCATCGTGCTCGGCGTGGTGGCGGGCGTACTGGCGCTTCTCTATGCCTCACCGGGGCAGCCCAAGATCGGCGTCATTGATCTTCCCTTCATCGTCATTACCGATGATTCGGCGTTCGTTATCAGCGAATTTCTAAACTATGCGCGGGAGGACGACTCCGTCAAAGCGGTCGTCATCAAGATGTCCAGCCCGGGCGGTGGGGCCGCGTCCAGCGAGCGATTGTATTTTGAAACCCAAAAGCTGCGGGAGGAAAAGCCCGTAGTGATGGTGATGAACGGGATGGTGGCCAGCGGCGGGTACATGATGGCGATGGGAGCCAGCTACACCTATGCCCAAAGCGCGTCGCTGGTCGGGAACGTGGGCGTCATCGCGTTCTCCGGGCCTCTGATCCCGCGGGTATTGCCGGAATCATTGGTGACCACCGGCCCTTACAAGTTGTCGGGATCCTCGAGGCGGGACTGGATCGGGCTGGTGGAGCAGTTGAGAGAGGGGTTCGGCCAAATGGTGATCCGGGAGCGTGGAGACCGGCTGCAGTTGACGGAAACGGAATTGACCCAGGGCAAGCTCTACGCGGGCGTTGAAGCAGCAAGGCTTGGGCTGGTGGATGAAGTCGGCAGTCAAAGCGACGCCATGGAAAAAGCTGCGGAACTGGCCGGCATCGCGAACTACGGCATCGTGGACGTAAACGCGGAGGTGCTGCGGCAGTTCATCCAGAGATCCCGGCGGATATTCTCGTCAGAGTTCGACGCCGGCGTTATCAATATGACCGAGACGACCGATCCCTCGTCACCTTTGCTTGCACCGGGGTCCGGCATTGAAACTGCCACAGGCGAAGCCGGCGGCGACGCCAACCTTCAGGAGCTGCGCCGGCTGTTGCTCGCCAATGGTCTGGACGCCGAACAGGACGATCCCCTGCCTGATTTTCCGCTCGAAATAGGCCGCCCGAACCTCTACTACCTGTACACGGGAAATGGCTACTAAACTGCTGGGGGCACTGTTCCTGCTGCTCGCCTTCGCCGGTATAGCTTTCGGCGTAGGGACGTTGCTCTTCTACCGGGGCGGTTACGAACCGCCGACGCAGGCCCGGATTGCCGCCTCGGAGATAAGCGAGCCGGTCGTGCCCGTCGTTCAACCCTATGAGGCTCCAGTCGCGCGGCGCGCGGATGGCCTGTTGCTGGTGGATGCGCTCCACAAGAACAATTTTGCAGCGAAGGAAATCGTTTCGCTGCGTTCCAAGGTAGCCGACCTGGGGTACGACGTGGAGTTCCTCGGCGACTTCGGCAACGTGCAAGAGAAAAGCCGGCTGACGCAGCTGGAGGAACAACTGCGCGGGGCCGACAGTTTCCTGGTGATACTGCCTCGGGAGGAATACACGGAGGCCGAAGCCAGGCTGGTGGAAGGGTTTGTGCGGAAAGGCGGCAATCTGCTGTTGATTTCCGAACCGACGCGGCCCGACAGCATCAACACGCTGGCGAAGCGCTTCGGAGTGAACTTCCAACCCGATTACCTCTACAACCAGGTCGAAAACGACGGCAACTTTAAGCACATATTCATCAGGGATTTCCAGCCTGAGGAGATAACGGCAGGTTTGAACGGCGTTGCCCTCTATACCGCCGGGTCGATCCGGTCGTCCGGTCCCGGCCTCGCATTTACCGACGACAACACGACCTCCTCGCTCTTGGAAAACGCCGACAGCTACTATCCAATGGCGTGGGGCAACACTCGCAACGTCTTGGCAATCGGAGATATCACGTTCATGATTCCTCCCCAGGACGTTGTGCTGGACAATGACCGTTTGTTGTCCAACATCGCTGACTACCTGACGGCGGGCGACCGCGAGTTTGACCTATCGGACTTCCCGCATTTCTTAGGGAGCGGTTCAGACGGCGGCGTTGACATCCTGCTGGGACGGCCGACGCTATTGAGCAGCGGGGCGGGTCTAAAATCCGGCCTGGCAACCCAAGGCGTAACCGCCGACATTCGTGGAGTGGAGGACGTGAGCCGCGACACGGTGTTCCTGGGGTTGCACGAAGACGCCTACAAAGTGGACCGCTATCTGCGAACGGCCGGCATCAGCGTTGACGACGTGCTGTCCGGTTCGTTCGGCATGGGCATAGAATTGGAAGGAACCGCGGTTACCATTCTTGACCGCAGCCAACAACGGGACGTGTTGATAATTTTGGCGGATACGCCCGAGAATTTAGGCAAGGCGGCGGAACGCCTGTTGAGCGGCGAATTCAGAGACGACCTGGTGAGCGATTTCGCGGGAGTGAGCAATAGTCCATGAAAACCCGATACGGCTACTGCGTTTTGCTGTTGCTGGCGCTATCGCTGCTGGTCCTGATCGCGTGCGAACAACCTGGGGCTACGCAGCCGGAGGCATCGCCGGCAGAGGCGGAATCCGCGCCGCCGGTGGAACCGACCCCGTTGCCGGCCGAGGTGAAGATGGCCGTCGACGACTTCGCGGCGCAACAGGACGCCATTGACAGTGAATGGAGCCTGATCCGTGACGACTTCGACCAGTGGAACTCGGAATTGACCTCCTGCTTGCCGGGTTCGATGCGCGAGGCGCTGAACGACTTCGCGATCAGCTTCAACAGCGTGACGGAACGGGCGCGGAACGTTTCCCGGACCCAGACCACCGGGGAGCTCGCAGACATATTGATCACCGCTGCTGAAGCGGAAGAGGCGGCATTCCGGCAACTTCGGGATCGCTGGCAACCCAACAACGTGACATTGTTCGAACAGGTCGAAGAGGCTCGCGACCAGGCGTCCCACGCTCATTCCCAAGCGGAGGATAAGGGGATAGAACTGCGCGAAACGTTTGAGGACGCCCCCGACGCCGAATCAATAGACGAGTTTTCCAAAGCCTTTGACGCCGTCAAGAGCGACTGGCAGGCGCTTCACGACGAATACACCGAGTTGCGCGAAGAAGCCGATAGCCTGGAGGTTGCCGAAGTCCTGAAAGGACTGGACGGGTTCGTGAAAAAGGCGTCGGACATCATCAGCGCGCTGGATGAATTGCCTCATCTGGAAGGAACGGAAAATGCGGTGGATGAGTTGCTGAGCGCGGCCAAAGCGGAGAGGAAGGAATTCCGGACCGCCGCGAAGCCAGCGGGCGGTTCGAGCGGTTCATCCGCAACCAGCAGTTCCAGCGGCGCCTCGTCCGGAAGCACCGGAAGCACCGCTAGCACCGCCAGCAACGGGGAAGGAACGGGCAGCGCAACCGGATCGACCAGCACAAGTACAACCAGCAGCGCGGCTAAAAAAGAAGAGGAGGCCGCCCCGGAACTCCCCGATTTCACCGGCACGGACGAAAGCGTCGAAGCGGGCGACGAGGCGCTGAAACAGGCCAGCCGCCTGGTGCGCAGCATCTCGGACGTTGACGTGGAAAAGAACCTGGCGGAGCTGGCGACGTTCAACATCGAACATAGTCGCCTGCGGTCCACCTGGGATGACTTCCATGAGGATTACAACGATTGGCGAGCGATTGAAGGCGGGTGCGACCGGGCAGAAGTTACAGAGTCGCTTGACCAGTTCAACCTGCGCATGAGCAGCCTGGGCCGGGACGTGCGGGCACTGCCACAGTCCGGTTATCTGCTCCCCATCCATTCCCTGCTGGTTGACGCGGCGGCGGGGGAAGAGAGCGCCATGCGGACCCTGCGCTACACCTGGCAACCATTCGCGATAGACGCTTTCAAGGCGGTCCACGAGCAGCGGATAGCGATGGACGGACTGCGCCGCGAGGCGGGGATTGCCATGCAGGAGCTTAGGGAACGGTTCTAATTTAACGGTTCGTCGTTTGGGATGCGGGGTGACGCCACGCCGCGGCGATGAACGGCGTGTTGCCATTCGGGAAGCATCGGGGCTATACTGGTAACCGTTCCCATCGAATCTTGAGCATCGTGGGCGGTTAGCTCAGTTGGTTAGAGTACTTGCTCGACACGCAAGAGGTCAGTGGTTCGAGTCCACTACCGCCCACCACACCATACGGCGTGATCGCTCATGCCAATTTGTCCTCAGCCCCGCGTTATCCAAGCGCCGGGAGCATACCCTTTACAGCCCGCTTCTGAGTATGTTAGGCTCATTTTATAGCAGGGTACCGGTCGGGAAGCTGATATAACGGCCGTCGCCGACCCAACCGAGCGGAAGTGGCTCAGTGGTAGAGCGTCTCCTTGCCAAGGAGAAGGTCGCGGGTTCGAATCCCGTCTTCCGCTCCAACAAACTTCTAACCGAATGGCTCTGATGGGGGCCATTTTTTACAACCAAACGGCTCCGAGTTGGAGCCCCTCCCTCGGCACCAGATAAATAAGCCGGCCTCAGCAACCCACATTCGCCACGGCCAGTGGTCCGCCAGACGAAAGTAAAGAAACCATGGTCAATCTTATTTCGTTGACATCGGTGCTGGAATGATTCTCGTGCGATACGTGGATCGGTGTCGGGTTGATGGTGATGTCTGACGTGATCATCGCGGGGCGGTCCATCTACGTCTGCAACCAACGACAAATTCGCCGCAGTGAATACGCCTCTGACCAAAAAGAAGCGAGCCAGCGATGAGGCTAGAGCTCCCGGATTGGGCCCGTGAAGAATTGCCAAGGCTCTTATTCTCCTGGAGAGCTCGGCTATAGACACCAGGCGCGAAAGCTTTCCGAGCCGCCATCGACCGCGCCCGCGTGGACTGCCCTTTTCCTGCCAACATGGCCGGCCTGATTGCAGCCGCCGCAGGCACCCAGCGCACTAACGGCGCTAATCACGCCGCCGAGCAAGCGGCCGTCATATACGAGCCAAGCCAACTGCCCGAGGTCCGAATAGACCTTTCCCAGCGCGGCCAAGAATTAAGGTATTTCCGTAGTTACATTTTATACCTTTCGCCGCGCCAGGCACTTCGACTGGCCCGCCGGCGGTTGCTGCCCGGGGGAATACCGACGCGGCAGCGAGCGTTATTCCCGTGGGGACACCTCTCCCCACAAGCACGTTCAGCATCGGCCCACGAGCGACGCCCCTACGCCTGAGGACGACCGGTACGCCTGCTACCTGCTGCACATCTGGGAGAGGCTGAAGATGATCAACGCCACGGTGGCGGTCATCACGGAGGAGGATTAGCACGCCGCGGCAGTGAGGGACACCCAGTACGTTGCGGGTTCCTATCCGGGGGGCAGCCGCAAGGCCGCAGACGCCGACTACCGCGACATATCCGCCTTGACCGTGGTGGTGTCGGGAGAGGACCGCGCGGGGCGCAGCACGAACCTCGACATCAGGACAGTCCGGCGCGGCCGGCGCAGTACGGCACTGGCGAAGGTCCAGCCCAAAGATCAGCGGGAACAGGTCGACTACCGAAACATCCAGCTCCGGGAGAATGCGTCTGAGATTGACTACCGGAAGATCAGCTACCGTACCGGCCAGGGTCCGGTTAAGACATCAGACCCATACGGCGGCCTCGTGGGAGGCGGAGGCAACCGGCGTCGCGGAGGCGGTCGATGCAAGCGCGATGAGGCAGAAAAGAAGCGTCAGCACCAACATCTGGTCATCCAGATGGTCATCCACAAATGAGGGCCGGTTTCCATGATGAACAAGCGGAGCAAGGGAGAGACATGGCCCCACCGTTGGCAAAACACGTCACCGGCTACTGCGACAATACCGCAACACAAGGGTTACGTTTGCGTATTCGGCACTTGCTCGCGTTCAGTCGCGTTGTTGCCAGAAGAACCAACGTAAGCCCGGCCAACGTTGCGTCCAGCCATGCGCCTGCGCATCTGGCGCCACGAGGTTTGTCCGATGCCAAAAACCCAAACAATTGCTATGAGGGCGGCCACAACCAACCCGAAACCACAGATGGCCGTCCGAACGTAGCCGCCGACGGACCAACCCGTGACCCAGCCGTGGTCCTTCCACTCCCAATACCCGAATGACCAGAGACCAAGGCCGGAAAACCCTATAAACGATGAGGCCGGTCAGGGGCGTGAGCAAGGCGAGTTTCCACGTGAGGCCGTACATCGTGTCGGATTTGTCCTCACAAACGGCGCAGATTACTTTGCTGGCGATGCGTTCCCTCTCGTCAAAGGGTGGTTTGCCAGACCGCCTCAGGGCAAGATTGAGAGGCAGATGTGGCCGCACGCTCTGGCACGGGTCGCAATAAAACAGAGCGTCCGAAACGACATCATCCAAGGGGCGCCATGATCCGGTTTGCCGCACCCGCCCTCGCCAACGACGAAGACGTCCGCTACGAGGTCATCCAGATGGCGGTGGCCGCCTACGACACAGGCCACGCGTCAACCCGTTTGCGCGTCGTCGAGCACCACAATCGGCGCACCCCTGCAGGAAGGGCTGCCCAAGATACCCGAACCAGGTCTGAGTGTTGTTCATGGTCTTCCAGACGACGGGAATGGAACCGCAGGCCAGATTGACCTCCCAATTTGAGGCGCTTTTCAACAGCAATGACAGACTACGAAAAAAAGCGCAATCCATGATACGTATATGTTATATAGGATCATTTTTTGTAAAATCGGGAAAGATTGCAGGCGCTCAGGTTCGACGGCGACTGCCATCCCTGCAGGCATCGCCACAACCGGATCATCGAGTGGGGCAACACAACCTTGCTCAGGCGTGAGCCTTTGAACAACTGTCTCCGCGACGTTGAGGAGGTGGCCGCACGAATAGCTGGAAAACCTGCAATTCGCAACGGTTCGTTAGTGAAAGCCGTCAGCGGGCGCCTTTTGGAGGATGGCGTGGCCCGCGTTGTGATCGGCACAGGTCGCCGATCGTTCAGTAACCGGCGGATACCGCATAGGGACGGAAGTCGATTTCCCTGGAGTAAATCGATCCTGGAAAACCGGTCAACGTCAAACTGATGCGGATAGGGGAGTTAACATCATGAATTCGCTTCGATGGAAAATCAAACCTGTTTTGGCCAGGTCGTTCGGTACCATCCTGATTCCGGCCTGCCTGGTCGCGGCATTAGCGATCATCATCGCAAGTACAGAGCCACGGCCAATATGGCAGATTCTGAAGAAATCACTTTCGTAGGCAACGAGGGCCAAACCCGGCAGGGTGAAATGGTACTCGAAGAAGATCCCCAAGTCGTTGGTCAGATATTCACCACCGGCACCAATGGTGCCCGCTACGATTTGACCGAAATCACCAGCCGCTTTGACGACACGAGCCGCAACCATAAGTTTGACCTGAATGGCGCATTGCACCTCGTCAACAGCGCGGAAGCGCCGGGAACCAAGGTCGTTGACCTGACCCGAACCCTCCGGGAACGTGAAACCAATCATTGGCGGCCCACCAGGGCCACGATACTGGAACCCAACACCAAATACACGCTTGTTTGGCGATGCGATGCCGGCAGCAACATCGACCGGAGCTGCAACGGCAGCGGCGAGGAAATCGAAATCAAGCTGACCAACAGCGACAGTGAGGATACCGGCAAATCCCCGGGTTGGTCCGTGGCCAACAATCTCTACCAAGCGGACCACGGCGGAACGGCCTCAACCCACCGCGTTGCGGCTACGGGGAGCAACCGCGGCGCTCCGTCCATCGTTTCGGGCGGAGTACAGATGTATGAGGTTCAAAACGCCATTGAAGCCGGCGGTTGGGACTTTCGCGCTCCCGGAGACGATACATACGGACGCGCCGAACTCATCGTGGTTTCAGTGGAATTCAGCGCCCCGGTCCAAGTGAACGGTGACACGACGTTTCGTATTAAGATCGGCGCTGCCAGCTGGGATCTGGTTCCCGTCAGCCGGCGAGGCGACACCGTGCTTTTCGGAACGCTGGTGCGGTCCTCCGACAACGATAGCGACGGCGTCTGGATCGGGGACAATACGGCAACCCTGGGGCACAACCCGGCTGGTTACATCCAAAGCGACCCCGACGACGACTCCGATCCGGTCAACGCCGACTTGACCCACTCCAGTCTCGGCACCCAATCAACCCACAAGGTCAAAGGGAGCACGTACCGGCCGAAGGTACGCAGCATCCGAGTGGCCTCTTCGCCATAGTACGGGGACACATACGTACGCGGGGAAACGATCGAGATCGAAGCCAAATTCACCCAACCTGTGGTGGTCAGCGGCGACGTTGGGGCAAGAATCGCAACCGAGGCATTCCAAACCGATGTTACACGCGTCGCGAACTACGCCCAGGGCGGCGGCACTTCCAAGATGGTCTTCGAGTATTCCGTATCGCTGTTTGACAACGACCCCGACGGCATCGCCATCCCTGCAAACTCCCTGGCCCAGGACGGCGACTTGTTCAACGGCGTCCAGGAAGGCGGATCGATTGCCGGAAAGTCGGGTGGGCTGCTTGCCAATCTGACGAGTCGCCGCCGAGGCGACGACGCCGACCACAAGGTGGACGCCCGGCTCGCCGCGCTCCCGGAAGTGATGACGGCCGTCCGATGGGATTGGGAAGCAGATACGCCCGGGAGTTCATCGGTCGAGATGGACTTCAACATCCGCGAAGACCCCGGACACTACTCGGAAGACCAGGTCCTCGTGCTCGTGTTGGGTTGGGGCCACATCGACGGCGTGCGATTCGCCTACGGGCTGCGTACTGACGTGGACAAACCCGGCACTGACGGATCGTAGGGCAAGGGCGTGATCTTCAACCGCTGGGGCACCGACGACACATCGACGTACGGGAGGGCCGCCGGAGACGGATGGGTCGAAACCGGCAATTTTGGTGGTCCATTTATCAGCGCCCGACGGACCTATGACTGGAACGAAGATAATTACCCGGTGCGGGTTGCCCAGGATGGCGATGACGATGCGGACGGGCGCTGGTTTGGGTTGTGGATTACGGACAAATCAACGGGGGTGGAAACGCACATGGGTTCACTGAAGTTCCCGTTACCGGATGAGGGCGAATCGGAGAAACTGACCAGGAATGACGTGTATGGATCGTTGATGGCAATTTTGGGCAGCGGCGCGGTCAACCCCGCTGACATTCCCGTGTTCGAGGTTGGATTGGCACCGCCCGACGCTTCCGACGGGGACTTGGCCAACGTCGCAACGGTATCCTATTCCGTTTTGAACAGGGTCATGGCCAATGGGAACGTGCGCTACGATGCGGACATCGGGAAGGTCATAATGCGCGTGGGCGGTTCGACGAGGCGTTCCACTCAATCAGGGACAACCATCTCAGGTATCGAAGTGCCACTGTTGACAGCCACCACGCAAAACGCGCCCCAGTCTCACGACGGGCAGGCCGCGTTCACCTTCGAGTTGACGTTCAGTGAAGAACCGGGATCTAGCTTCAGCTACAAAACCCTGAAGAACCATGCTTTCACGGTTGCCGGGGGTTCCGTCACCAAGGCCCGACGTCTGGACCGCCCGAGCAACATCCGGTGGGAGATAGAAGTCAGGCCGGACTCCGCCGCCGACGTGGTCGTCGTGCTGCCGGTTCCCGCTTACTGCGGCGCCCCCGGCGCGATTTGCACTGCGGACGGCAGGGAGTTGTCCGCAGCAGTAAATCTAACCGTCTCAGGGCCGGGCGATGGGAGCTAATATTGCAGTCGCGCTTGGCTTGATCGGATGAGTTCATAACTCGGATGAGTTCATAACTAAGGGACTTGTCGCCCAAGCGCATCCGCGCCATGGACCAGGGCATGACGAACGGAACTTTGGGGCGCGAGCCGATCGGAGTTCGTTCCGTCCAAATCGCGCACACCGCGCTCGCAGGCTTCGGCCAGTACGCTGTCGATGAGGGACACGTTGATCGGAACACGATGCACGCGGTGTGCGCGCCACGGGCTCCTCGGCAAGAAGCCATCTCGCCGGAGATGGGAGCAGTTCAACAACTCCGGGAGTTAGCCGAACGCGAGGAGCGCCGGCTCTACTCGTTCCGGCGCCTTCTCACCTATGCCGGGATCCGCCGGAGCGAGGGTATCGGACCAGAGTAGGTGAAGGCCAACCTTGATTTGGGAACCATCCTCATCATTACGGCCGTGCTGAAAGCGAAGGGCCAGGGCCTGTACTCCAAACGCCCCAAGTCACACAAGGCGGTAAGAACCGTCGATCTGGACGCCCGAACCGTCGACGCGCTGCGAAAACTCCGGGCAAGTCAGAGCGCGGATGCAGTGGTCCCTACTACGCTATCCGTCCGGTAAATACGGGCGGTTTCATTGGTGTCGTCTGCGGCGGCAACCGGCGGGCAAGTCAATCAAAATGCGCGATTTCTGCGCGTGCCGTCGCTTTGGGATTCCCGCGATTGTCTGCTAGTTTGCGTTGGCAATGCTAACTTGAGGCAATTCCTTTGAGGCACGTATCTCCCTGGCGGCACTCGATTGGCGCAGATATTGTCAATCGGCGCTCCCCCGCATCAGCGGAAGCCGGGCACCACGGATGTCCGGCCTAAAACTCGCCGGGCTGAGTGGCTCGCCGCCGGTACGGTCGGGCTTTCGGCTTTACTCGTGCTGGCGGTGATCGCCATCCTGTTTGGAGCGGCCGGGACCCGCGACGACGTGGCATTCGCCCACACTCCGGCGTGTCCGAGTTCCATCCCACCGGCTGATGGCGAATTCTTCTGGACCGATTCCAACGGCGACGGCTGGTTCATCATTCGCCAGACCGAAAGCTCCGGATATACGACGATCCAGGCTTACGTCGCGTCTGAGAAGTACGATCCGGGTTACGTGCCCAGTTCACCTCATGAGACCTGCGTGTTGAAGGTGCGCGGCCCCGACGACGACGCAGACCTGGATCCACCCGTCCAGATTCTCTTCTCGCCGGACCGCGAGGAAGCGACTCACCAAGGTACGGCAACGGCAACCCCTACAACTACCGCCACAACCTCAACCGCCACTACCAAGTCCACTACAACCACCCCATCACCTACTACCACCGCCACGCAGTCAGGTGCAACAGCCCTCCGCAGCGTTTTCGCTAACATCGATTCCCGGCGCGGGGACCAACGGCGGCCTGGCGACCGTAGGGGTGGCCTCTTTCGTGTATGAGGGCACCGCTCTCACCATCATCATCGCGCTGTCCAACCTGGACGCTGATTCTAATGCTCAGAGGGTGTCCGGGCCAGTCGGCGTAGCATGAGGCCGGTCATGGAGATGTAGATCCAGGTTTCCGTGGTTTCGCACAATGCCTCGTAGTCCTTGCCAATCGCCGCTGCCGGTTCAGCCAACCGACGTTCCACTACCCAACGCCGGGGCAGCACCTGGAGGTGTGTTGCTGTGCTGGACGGCGCACCAGTTCCAATCTCCAACCGGCCACCGTCTGGGCCCACGCCACCAGTTTGCCGCCGTACGCGCCGTCGGCCCAGATCAGTTGTAGCCGAGGGAAGCGGCCCATCAAACGCCGTAATACCAACCGCGCGCCGTCTCGATCCTGAATGTCAGCCGGATGCACCGCCACCGCTGGCAGCACCCAGGGTATCTACTACGATATGGCGTTTGCGTCCCTTCACCTTCTTGCCCGCGTCGTATCTGGGCCCCCTTTTTCCGTGGTCTTTACCGACTGGCTGTCGATGATGGCCGCGCTGCGGTGAGCCGGCCGCAGCCTGGCGTGCACCGTGGGCCCGCTGCCAAGTTCCGTCCCGACGCCAGGTGCGGAAGTAATGGAACACAATGCGCCACGGCGGCAGGTCATGGGGCAGCATCCTCCAGGAGCAGCCGGTGCGCAGCACGTAGCGGATGGCGTCACGATCTCCCGTCTCGGGTAGGTGATCGGCAACGCCCGCCCGGCGTTGGGCGGAGGTAACAGGGGTTCCCACAGTTGCCATTCTCGGTCGCTGAGGTCGCTGGGATAAGCTGGTCGTTCCATACCCCCACACTACGACCAACTCCTCCCTCTCTGCCTTCATGCGTCCAGACCAATTGGACCCTGATTCTAGACACCCTGCTCAGACCGTGGACTACTACTACCGGGCCCGCGTGTTGCAAGGGTCCGCCGCAAACCCCAGGTGCCAGGGCCAGGGGATGAACGCGATCCGCCTGTTGACCACCAACACGGGGTCGTCGATTCAAACTGCGGTGATACCTGGAACCTGTCCGGTGGGAACCTACACCATCAAGATCGAATTGGCGTCCGGCGATGACCCGACCCTGAGCAACCCGATCCACGAAGGCGTCGCGTATTTGGTGATCGGGCCGCTGCCGCAGTCAGCGCAACAATCTGGGTCCTCCGGCATCGGCACTGGTGGTCAAGATGGTACCGGCGGCACCCAAACGCCCGGCAGTACCCAAACGCCCGGCAGTACCCAACCGCCCGGCGGCAACGGTGGTACAACGGCGGCGGCACGGCCAAACGCCCGGCAGTACCCAAACGGCGGTGGATGGCAACGGCGACGGCGGCAACGGGGATGGCAACGGCAACGGCGACGGCACCACTGTGGTTTACACCAGCGAGTGCGGCGATGCCGAACGGGGCAGCGACGGCACACCGTCCCGGCCCGCGGCGCCCACCCTCATTCTCACCCAGGATACGACTTTGGTCGGCGTTCAATGGAACGCCCCCAGCGACAACGGGTCGCCCATCATCAGGTACTCCATCATGTATGTTCCCCGTGATGGAACCCGTACCGAGATCGAGGCCCACGGGTCGAGCGAGATCCTCCAGGGCCTGACTGCCGGCGCCACCTATGAAATAAGGGTGTCGGCGTGCAACGCCATCGGGTTCAGCAACTGGTCGCCGGGAGCGATCATAACGACCCTCACTCCATCAAGCACCACGGGCGGCAACACCATCGGCGAAACCAACAATGCCTGGTGCGGAGAAGGCCGAAACGGGAAGCAACGGAACGCCCGGCACGCCAGACGCCAACCGTCTCCGCCGGCGGCTCAGACTCGATCAACGCGCAGTGGACCGCCCCGTCGGACAACGGCGGGTCACAGGTCAAGATGTACGCCGTCCTGCACACGCCGCCCGGCGGTATGGATGGTACTGTGAAAGTGATGCAGGGACTTAGCCAGACCCTAACCGGCCTGCAAGCCGACACGGAATACTCCGTGCAGGTGGCGGCGTGCAATGCGGTCGGGATGAGCGAATGGTCCACGGCCGCCACCGTCCGCACTTCCGCATTGACCCCCCGCCAAGATCCTCCGCCTACCCAGACACCGGGGGATGGTAACAAGGACGACAACGACGACAGCAACACCGGCGGCGACAGCAACACCGGCGGCGGCGGCAACAACGGCGGCGACAGCAACACCGGCGGCGGCGGCAACAACGCAACACCGGCGGCGGCGGCAACAACGGCGGCGGCGGCAACAACGGCGGCGGCAGCAACAGCAACACCGGCGGCGGCAGCAACAGCAACGGCGGCGGCATTGCGGTCGTTGAAACATGTTCCAGCGGATATTGGGCCGGGCATACTCATACAAACGACGTGAACTATTGGGGCGGCACCGACTGCCTCGAGAAAAGTCTCATTGATGATATAGACTCTGCTCCCCGCTGGAGGATGTGGACAAAAAAGAGGATGATTGACCACAGGCATCCTGGCTTCAATGACGCAAACTACGGGGAAGCAAATGCTCCCCGCAACAGCTGCAACTCGCTGCACGTCGCCGCGCACTCAGCCCATACGGTATTGTCGGGGTGCGGGCCGTAGCGGTGACCGACATCGGCCCTGTCACCGCGGTCGGGGCCCAAGCCGTTATCAACGCGAGGAAAATCGCCAAAACGGACTCGGCCCGCCGGCCTGTGCCAGGCGGGTCGTTTGATGTTCACCAGTGGCGGAAGCAGCGCCAAGAGCGCCGCGACAGGAATTTCACGAATTTTCGCTCGCCGGATAGTTGCAATCGTATTGCGTGCTAGGATTATGTTAATGTCTCTGTGTTCTTCCGGTTCCTGCTGCCGCCGCCGGAATTCATAGTCAGCGATTCCGTGAGGTTCCTCATGCCGATAATGAATAGACGAACCGCCGCCAGCATATCGATGCTGCTGGCATTGGCATTCCTGTGCTGGTTCGCAATCGGCTGCGGAGGCGGTGATGACGAGCCGAACGACGAGCCGAACGTGGAAGCCACCATTGCCGCAGTGGTAGCGGAAATCTCGGCCACCCAGGAAGCCGAAATCCAAGCGGCGGCGCCGACCGACACCCCTCGTCCCAGTCCCACGCCCACGGTGGCGCCCACACCGACAGAGGTTCGTACTCCCACCCCTCAGGCCAGCGCCGAAACGTGGACGGCGCCGCTCACGCCTCTGCCGATTTCCGACCCTGCCTGGTTCTTGGCCAGCGTGTCGGACGCGGAAAGAAACTGCCTGGCGCAAGAGGT
This sequence comes from Dehalococcoidia bacterium, assembly GCA_965197635.1. Lineage (GTDB taxonomy): Bacteria > Chloroflexota > Dehalococcoidia > Lucifugimonadales > UBA3495 > Bin87. The sequence continues at coordinate 555,665 of OZ240218.1, read as the reverse complement.
TTCGCCGGAACAGTTTGCCGTCCTGGCCAATGCCCCTGAGCTGGCTACCGTTGAAGAGCGTCAAGCCCTGATCGGATGCCTTGAACAGGAAACACGGCTGCGCCTTTTCCTAACTCCGGTATTGACCGCGACCGGGCCGCTGAGCGAGGACTCCTCCGCGTGCCTGCGCACGGGATTTGCAGATACTGATCTAGGCGAGGTGTTGCTCGCTGCCACCGGCGAACCCGGCGCGAACCCAGACGCCGAGGCGGCAATGGCTTTGGCGATGGTCAGTTTCATGGTGTCGCTGTCGTGCCTGAACGAAGCGGAGTTCCAGGCCGCCGGCTCTACCATGGGCATCGCTCCGGAAGAGTACGAAAACTTCCAGTGCGTACTGGAAGCGGTGGGCGGGCCGGAGAAGATGGCCGAACTGATGAACCCGGACGCCGGGTTCCCGCAGCCACTGTTTGAAGCCGCGTTTGGCTGCCAGGTGACGATGGCGGGACCTCCTCCCGGTTAGGGAGATGACCTGAAGGCGATGCTCACCGGTATGCGGGCCAACGGATTCGCCGGGTTGATGAAGCACGATTAGTAGAACGGCGGGCCGGCGAGAGATGCCGTCGCCGCCAGTGTCGCCGCGAGCGCTGCAACACTTTCTCGCCGACGTCGTTTGGCGTCCATGACCGGATACTGGCGTCAGCGCGGCGGGCTTGACGGTCAATTTACTGTCAGACCCGTCCCCATCTTGGTTAGTGTCTCGCACCCGTCGGGGGTGACCACCACGGTGTCACCCACCGCCATTGCCAGCCTACGGTCCCAGTCCAGCAGGACCATGTGCATGAAGACCACCATGTTGGGCTGCAACACCACCGGGTTGTCCCGGTAAATCATGGGCCAGTCCATCCAGGTTGGCGGGTACAGCGCACCCAGGCTGTAGCCGCAGGCGTTGAGGCGGTGTTCGCCGAACCCGGATGCGTCCAGGGAGTCGGCATGGGCCGCGAAAACATCGCCAAAGGTGCAACCCGGCCGGGCGGCGTCCTTGCAGGCTTGCAGGGCGTCGCAGCAGGCGGCGTGCATGGCGAGCTGCCGCTGGCTGGGTTCGCCGGTAAGGATCGTTCGCATCAGGCAGGAATGGTAGTGGCGGTATGCGCCGCCGAATTCCAGTTGCAGTTGGTCATTGGCGTCCAACGTGCGGTATCCGGTGAAATTCCTCACCATGAGGGCGTTCTCCCCGGACCCGATGATGAAACGGGACGCTGCGTAATCGCCTCCGCCCTGCAAGACCGCGGCCTGCATCCTCGCCAGTACCTCCTGCTCCGGCGTACCGGGCTTGGCCAGCCGTTGGGCTGCCGCCAGCGCGTCGTCGGCCAGGGTCGCGGCTTGGCGGACGTATTCCAACTCGGCGTCGCTCTTGACCAGCCGCAAACGGCTCACCAGATCGGAGCTGTCCTCGTATTCGCAGCGGCCGGCGATGGCGGCCCGAACATACTCCCAACGCGCTCCGGTGAGGCACCACGCATCCAGTTCGATGCCCACGCGCTGGCCGCGACATGCCTGTTCCTCCAGGATTTGCCAAAGGTCCTGACCCGGATTGCTGTCGGCGCGGTCCACCCAGATGCGGATGTCGTCAATCACCGAGGTCAACCGCGCCTGCCGCAAGTCGGCGGAACGGGTCAGCAGGATCAGCCTGCCGTCGGCTCCCAGGTAGAGGCACTGGAACTGCGAGTAGCCGGTGGTGTCGTACCCCGTCAGGTAGTACATGCTCTCCTGCCGGAAAATCAGCAGCGCCGCCAACCCCCGCTGCTGCAATTCCGCCACAACCTTCTCCCTGCGCCCGGCCAACTCTTGCTCGGTGAAATGCAATGGCATTTTGCTACCTCTATCGCCTGTTGTTAATGACCGCCCTGGCTCCGGTGGAATGATTTGTCGATTCTATCACCGCAGGATGAAGCCAACCCTTGTATAATCCGATGAGAGTTATCCCCGCCGTCAAGACGCATTGACCAATCGGAGGTGGCGCATGGCAACCATTAACTCGGTGCTGGGGCCATTGGATACGGCGGACCTGGGGTTCACCTTGCCCCATGAACACCTGATCGACTCATCCGCCGGCATCCGGACCACCTACTACGAGTTGGAATTCCGCGACCAGGCCCTGAACATGGCCCTGGAGTCCTTCAGCCAGGCCAGGAACGGCGGCGTGGACACCGTCGTCGAGGTCTCGCCCATGGATCTGGGCCGCGATGTCCTGCTGATGAAAGAGGTCTCGGAAGGAACGGGAGTGCAGTTCATCTGCTGCACCGGCTGCTGGCTGGACGTGCCCCGCAGCTTCTGGGGCCGGGACAAGGACTTCATCGCCGACCTCTGGGTACGGGAAATCGAGCAGGGGATCGAGGGCGCCGGCATCAGGGCCGGCATCATCAAGGTGGCCACCGGCGACCCCATCACCGAGCATGAGGAGCTGATGCTCCGCGCCTCGGCTCGCACCCACCTCCGCACCGGCGTCCCCATCACCACCCACACACCGGCCCAGTCCCGCATCGGCGAGGAGCAGGTGCGCATCCTGAAAGAGGAAGGCGTCGTGCCCCACAACATCTACGTGGGCCACATCAACAACACCCTCGACCCCGACTACCACCGCGAGCTGGCCCGACTGGGCGTGTGGCTGGGCTGGGACATCAACAATCCCGGCGGACGCCCCAACCTGCCGCCCTGGCAGCAGCGCACCGATTACCTGAAAGAGCGGTTGGACGAAGGTTTGGCGGCCAACCTGATGCTGTCCCACGACTGGAACGTCGTCCTCTCCCGCGTCAGCTCGGAGGGCTTCCCCACCAGGGACCAGAACCCCGACGGCTACCTCTGGCTCAGCCGCGCCATCATCCCCCGGCTGATGGAGTCGGGAGTGCCCCAAACCGTCATCGACCGCATGATGATCGACAACCCCCGCCGGTACTTCGAGGGCAAGCGCCCCTCCGACTAACGGAGTTACACCATGACCCCAGGCCGTTTCCACCTCGTCGCCCAAGTGGGCCGCGTCCCCTCCATGACCGTGCCGCTGGACGCCCAGCAGGAAATCCGGTTCCAGCGCCTGATGGAAGAGTCGATAATGATCGACCTCCACCAGCACCCGATGGTCCTGCCCGAAGACTTCAGTCAGTATTGGGAGTACCTGCGCAGCGACCGCTACATCTGGGGCTACGACGCGGTGCGGCATGGCGGCTTCACCACCGTGGGAACCGCCAACGTCTTTCGCGGAATGCTCCACACCAACGAGATGTCCTTCATCCGCTTCTCCGACCTGCTGGAAGAGATCAGCATGATGATTTCGGACATTTCGCAGCATGACGACGTGCTCCAGGTCAGCAGCGCCGCCGACATAGAATCGGCCAAGCAGCAGGACAAGGTGGGGTTCCTGCCCACGGTGGAGCACCTTGCCATCGGCAACGAGCTGAACCTGGTGGACGTGCTCTACAACGCGGGCATCCGTCTGGCCGGCCTGACCTACAGCCGCAAGGCCTACATCGGCGACGGCATCTTCGAGCGCAACGACGGCGGCCTCAGCGACTTCGGACTGGAGGTCGTCCAGCGCATGAACCAGCTGGGCATGGTCGTTGACGTGTCCCACGCCTCCTTCCGCACCGCCATGGACGCCATCGCGGCGTCGCAGACTCCCGTGACCTTCAGCCACGACGGCTCCTACACCCTGGCCAGCGACAGCTTTCAGGCCCGGAGGTTGAGAAAGGACGAGGAGTTGCTGGCCTGCGCCCGGAAAGGCGGCATCATCGGGATAACCGCCGTACCAAACCGGCTCAGCAACGACCCGGAGCAGAGCATCGAATGCGTCCTCGACCACTACGACTACATGGTCAACCTGGTGGGCGTGGACCACGTCGCCATCGGCACCGACACCGGCATCGGCGATTCCGTAGGCGTCGGCGAAGTCGTCATGGGCCGCCCCGGCCCCACGCCGGCGCGTTATGTCAACGGCCTCGAGTCCCCCGCCGACGGCAAGAACATCATCCGCGGCCTCATCGCCCGTGGCTACTCCGACGATGATGTCAAAAAGATCGCCGGCGGCAATGCCCTGGCGTTATTCCGGCGGGTAATGGGATAGCCGATCCACCTTGGTGGTCAGTCGCAGCCGTGCGGGGTGATAAACTGCCCCGGAAGAGTAGCGTTGCGATTTAGGTGGTTTTCCCCTACCTGCGCCGGACGCGGCGTCTATAGCATCCAGCTATCTGATACGGAACGCTACCGCCACCGACGAACCGCCTGAACGAAAATCCACCAATTGCGTTGCAAAAACGCCCAAGGAGGCTTCATGACCACCCGAACCGCTGAATCCAGGAACATGAAGCTCATTTCCCACGTCGATCTGAAGGGGCACAACAACATCGGCGAGGGAGTTGACCTGCACCAGACGGCCGGCGGGCGGCGCATCCTCTACATGGCCCATGAGAGCGCCCCCAAGGACTTCACCAGCGTTAACGTCACTGACCTCGCCAACCCCAGGGTGGTGGCCCAGACCGACCTGGACTACGACCACCTGCGCTCCAACTCCCTGTCCATCCTCGGCGACACCATGCTGGTGGCCTACCAGTCCCGCGAGCACGGCCAGCCCGGCGCCGGCATGGGCGTGTTCGACATCAGCGATCCCGACGCCCCCAGGCGCATCGCCTTCTACGACGCCCAGGGGCCCGGCTCGCGGGGCTGCCACTGCCTCTGGTGGGTTGACGGCAACTACGCCCACCTGGCCACCGGCACTCCCGACTCCCGTCCCACCGATCCCAAGGACGACCAGTTCTACGTCATCATGGACGTGTCGAGTCCCGCCAATCCCCGCGAGGCCGGCCGCTGGTGGCTGCCCGGCACCCAGGAGGGCGACGACGCGCCGCCGCCGGACCGGCATCCCTATCTCGACGTGGGCCACAGCGTCCACAACACCAACGTGTACCCCAACCGGCCCGACCGGGCCTACTGCGGCTGGAAAGACTCGGGCGTCATCACGCTGGACATCTCCGACGTGTCCCGCCCGCAGATGGTAGCTCAGTTGAACTACGCCCCGCCGTTCCCGGGGTTCACCCATACGGTCCTGCCCCTGTTCAGCCGCGACCTGCTGGTGGTGACCCAGGAGGCCACCGCCTTGGGCGGCGCCGACTACCCCAAGCTGGTCTGGCTGATGGACAACCGCCTGGAGACCAACCCGGTGATCATCAGCACCCTGCCGATGCAGGACACCGACGACTTCTTCAACCGCCCCGGCCGCTACGGAGCGCACAACATCCACGAAAACCGCCCCGGCGAACTGTCTCTGCGCTCGGACACCCTGGTGTACGCCACCTTCTTCAACGGCGGCATCAGGGTGTTCGACACCACCAATCCCTTCCAACCCGAAGAGGTCGCCTACTACATTCCGCAGATACCCGACGGGGCCGACGCCAACGGCATCAACGACGTGCACGTGGACGAGAACGGCATCATTTACGTGGTGGACCGGCTCCAGGGCGGCCTGTACATCCTGGAACTGAACCTCTGAATCTCATCCGGCAAAGGAGCGTGAGAGTCATGGCCAACGCCTTTGGCAAGATAATCGCCAACGTGGAGCGGCTGCACCGGCTGATGGACGAAGAGGGGGTATCGGCCGTCGTCGCCCGCTCCGGCAAGAACTTCACCTACCTGGCCGGTTTCGCCTATCCCGGTACCCTGGCGCGGCACCTGGAGTTCCCCGATTCGCCCCGGGAGGTGCTGCTGGTGTGGCCGCGTGTTGGTGAGCCGGTGATGGTCCTGAACTCCTACGCCGCCCCGCTGGCCCGCCGCGACTCGTGGCTGGAACGCATTGAGGTGGTGGACGACTACGCCGAGTCGCCCTACGAGCGAGCCGCCGACGTGCTGCGACAAATCGGGTTGGCCGAGGAAACCATCGGCTTCGAGAAGAGCTACGTCAGCGCGTACCGCTGGGAGGAAATCGGCCGGCTGCTGCCGAGGGCGCGCATCGTGGACAGCACCGAGCTGATGGACCGGGTGCGCTGGATCAAGACGCCCGAAGAGGTGGCGGCCCTGGAAGCCGGCGCCAGGTTGCTGGACGAAGCCTACCTGGAGGTGCTGCCCACGGTGCGCCCCGGCGATACCGAACGGCTGGTGCACAGCCGCATCATCGAGAGCTGCCTGCGTCGCGGCTGCAACTGGGCCCACGGCATTTTGAATTCCCATCGCAACACCGTTGGCTACGGCGGCGAGAGCGATATGGCCTTCGAGGCCGGCGACATCATCCGCAACGACTACGTGGCCTACCTCAACGGCTATCCCGGCCACCAGTCGCGCAGCGTCTGCGTGGGTCCGCCGTCAGACGAGCAGAAGCGGATGTACCGGGTTGTGCGGGACATCTACCGCGCCACCATTGACCGCTGCGTCCCCGGCGCGCGGACGGCGGACATCTACCGCTTCGCCAACGACAGCTTCCACGAGGCCGGTTTTCAGGGCAACGTCGCGCTAGCCGGACACGGCGTCGGCGCATGGTGGCACCAGCAGGAGCCGTACATGGTCCCATCCAGCGCCCGCGTGCTGGAGGAAGGCATGGTCGTCGCCCTGGAGCCCCACATCGGCTACTGGCACCTGCAGGACATGGTGCTTGTGACCAACGACGCGCCCAGGCTGCTGTCGCCGCTGATGAGCACCGACGAGATGCTGGTCGCAGGGTAGGGGGCGGATTTGCCCAGTGGCCAATCCAAAACCGTTTGTCGCCTACGGCCGGCACTGACCCTTCTTCACGCGACCCGACCGCCGCGAGGTGCATAGCGTCCACGAAAGCCGCCCCGGCGCCCTGTCCCTGCAATCCGACACCCTGGTGTACGCCACCTTCTTCAACGGCGGCATCCGCGTCTTCGACACCACCAACCCCTTCCAACCCCAGGAAGTAGCCTACTACATCCCCCAAATCCCCGAAGGAGCCGACGCCAACGGCATCAATGACATCCACGTGGACGAAAACGGGATTATGTACGTGGTGGACCGGCTGCAGGGCGGGCTGTACATTTTGGAGATGAACGTGTGAGGGCAGTCCAGTCGCCTTCAGAGTTTCCTCAGCCTGTTAACATTTGTTAGTCAGCAGCTTTAGCAGCAGCCGCGCGATTGACTAAGAAGCATACCGATATTAGAATATCAGTTCCATAGACGGCTGTGGGCTTAAATTTGTCGTTCCCGATGGGTGTCAAACTCCAAAGTTTTGACTAAATCAAGAGGTTGGATTCCAATGGCGAAAGGAGGGCGATATGGGATCGAGTAGACGATCTCAAGTGGAGCAGTGCGCTAAGGAGATTTTAATCCAACACGGGTTGTACTCGGTCCCGGTGGACCCCGTGGATTTGGCGAATAAACTTGGGGTCACTGTCCACAATGCAAAGTTCGCGGACGATTCATTGGCGGGCCTCATCGCCAAACGGGGAGACAATGCTCAGATTTTGGTCGAGCAGTCCGATCCGCCCTATAGGAAACGGTTTTCAATTGCGCACGAACTCGGTCATCATTTCCTTCACCTGCTGAAAGACGGGCATATCATTGACAGGCGTGTCGATATGTTCCGTGAAAAACAACCGACTGGCGTTACGCAATCGTCGCATCGTAACCGGGAGGTGGAGGCGAACTGGTTTGCTGCGGCTTTGCTCATGCCAGAAGAGCTGGTCCGGTTGCGTTGGGTAGAAAGCCCGAGCGTTACCGCACTAGCCAGAATTTTTAACGTGTCTGAAGAAGCCATGGGGTACCGAGTCGACGCCTTGGACCTTGAGGTAGCGCCGAATGTCGTTTGACGCGGAAGATCCCATTAGCCAGTACATCGTCGGCATTGGCTCGAGAGTAACGTCAGAAGATATCGATACTTATGACAGGTTGGAGCAGGTCAAGTCCAGGACCGAAACGCAACGGACGGAACGCCTATTGCGACGGATATACGGATGGGCCTTACTGGCGTTGCTCTCTATTGAGATCATTGCGGTGCTTGTGATCGCTTTTTTGATCGGCTTTGGCGTGATCGAACTTCACAAGTGGGTGGCTACAACCTTCATCGGAGGTACGTTCACTCAAGTTTCAGGTTTGGCGTACCTGATAGTACGGCATTTGTTCCCAGCACCCTCAGGAGACGAATATCATGACCAATCTTGATCTCCGCGAAGCTTTCAACGTTGTTTCCGAAGTAGTCGTCAACCGTCCAGAAGCTCTACGCGAATTTGACCAAATCTACATGAAGATATCGGATATGCTGCTTCATTCTGAATTGGTAAGCAGGTGCGTGGACGGGAAGGATATGGTGTTTCTTGGTGACGGTGATGCCATCGGTCTGACCTTAACGTACCTCAAAGCGTGTGGGGTCTTCAAGCGAGGACCGGCTCATGTTCATATCCTCGATTTTGATGAACGTATTGTCAATTCTATCCGCAGATTCGCTGAAAGATTCGAACTTGAAGACCTTATATCAGCGGAGCTTTAAACGTGGCCGAGAACGCCATAGGTCGTCTTTTGAGGCGTTTCACATAAATCCGTTTGGAGGGTAATGAAGGTAAGAGCGTAGAAGCGTTTCTGAGGAGGGGCGATGAGGCTATCGGCAAAGACGGCGTAGGTTGCATCGTCATTGCTGAGATCGCCTCGGTTGGACGCGAGTCTCAAGGCAGGTGCAGAAATTCCTCCTAGATAACGGGTTATTGATCGCAGAATTGGTCCCGAGATTTCTACCACTGTAACAGTTCAGAGTTGAGGGGAAGCGAGCGTTGTTGGCAAGCGGAGAGAGGATTGAGACGGGCTCGCCAGGTGCCGAAGATCGAGGCTAGGGTCATCTTGGTCTCGGTCCCCCGCTCCGAGCGGGTGCCACCACTGACCTTCCGGCTGATCACCACTGGGCGCAGGCTGCGCTCGGCGGCATTGTTGTCCGGTGGCACCTCCGGATGAGCCACGAAGACGAAGAGTTCCTTGATGTGGTTCTCCATGCGTCGGCACAGTTTGGCTTGTGCCGCCGACGGGTCATCCAAGAAGGGACGGCAGAGGGCCAAGAGGCGTCTTTCCAGGACCAGTTGGGCAGCGCGCCGCTGCTGCTCTGCCGGGTGGGTGAAGGCTTTGGCCTGGCAATAGAGTTGATGTATGGCATCGGCCCACTGGGACAATCGGTGATCGTCAGGGTAGAGGACGCGGAGGTCGTGGATGTCCCGTAGCAGGTGGGCCCAGCAGCGTTGTTTGGGGCCGTCATAGTGGTGGTAGGCGGCGTAGAAGTCGCTGACCAGCACGCCAGCAAACTCATCGCCCAGCACTTCATCCACCACCGCCTTACCACGGTTCCGTCGCAGGAAGTACCGCAGGTCAGGGGTGCTGAAAGTCCACACGTAGCCGTTGTGTCCGTCCTCCCGCCAGCCGGTCTCGTCGGCGTGGACCACCGGACTGCCGCGGATCCGTTCCAGAATGCCCGCCAGTTCCCGCTGCGCTTGGCCCGCCACTTTGCGCGTGGCGTCCACGATGGCCCCCAGGCTGAGGTGCAGCCCATGTACCGTGTCCAGGTACCATTGGATGGTGCGGCAAGGCAGCCGAGCCTCCTCCCGGAGCGCGGCAATCAGGCTGACAACGTTCACCCCCAGACGCTGCTGGCCCAGCGCCGCGCCCTCCAGTTGCGCTGTGGGAGTACAGCCCCGTTGGCGCCGGGGACAGGTGCGGGTGATGTAAACGTGCTCGGTAACCTGCACCGGCACCTGGGGCAGATCGATCACTTCCCGAGTACGCTGGGTCCAGCCGCCGGACAACTGGGTCCCGCAGTCGGGACACTGCTCCACCACATGCTCCACCCGCTGGGTGGGCGTCATGCGGGTCCGGGCGAAACCGTGGGGCCGCGGCTTGCGGGGCTGCTTGGGCTCGGCCGGTTTCCGGTCGGCTTTGGGCTTCAGGCCCGGCATCCGTCCGGAGCCTTTGGCTTTGGCCCGCCCTTCCGGCTGGGCGATCCGCTTCTCCAGCCGTTCGATGATGGCTTGCTGCCGGAGGATGATGTCGATCAGCACATCCCGGTCGGCGGTGGTGAGGTCGATTTCATGCTTCATGGACCCAACTTGACATAAACAGGCCAAAGGCCGCCAGCCATCGACAAACAACTTTTCAGCAATTCACCTCACCAACTCTGAACAGTTACCTACCACTTGGATGACAAGCCCGATTTAACATCTTGTAGCATAATTGCAGTACGCCACGGCTGTGATGGGATAAAATCATCTAGCCACCCGCTCCCGGAGGACGACCTGAAAAACTTCTATGGTCAACACGCTCCGCTTAGCGTGCACTACATCCGGGACGATCGCGCGGGCGGAAAATTTGCATCCAAAGATTACCACTGCGAACCTTTGGCTTTGGGAGGGTAAAATGGACCTCGATCTGCCGACTGCATTTATATTCATGCGGGTAGGGAATCACGCTGGCGAAACGTTTGAGTCCATATTGGAGCGGAAGCAACGTGAGTACGAACGTACTGGCAAGATCTTTTGGGGATACGGCGGAACGACGCTTCATCCCATCAAACACGTCCAGCCTTTTGTGGAGTCATGGATCCAAAACGACGGATCGATCCAATTGGTGATGGAGCCAATCAACTCGAAAGCTGATCCGGACCTGTTGCCAGCCAAGGAGTACTCGGCCGATGGCATCAATTGGGATCCCATCCCAGATGGCATAAACGTGACGGGGTCCCGGTATGCCATCGTGCTAGACGAAATCAAACCCGGCAATTTGGACCTAGACCTTGCGCGGTTGGAGGTGGGCATTGGCCCAAGTCGGGGAAAAAACGCGGCTGAGTATGTTAAGGGACGTGTCGACAAGGGGTGTTTTGTCACTACTGGAGGATCCCCTAGCGACGAGGATGCCGCCAAACAGCGCATAGTGCCGATCCAGTTCCAGGCGAGGCTCCTGGAACCTTACGCAGTGATGCTCCGCCATTGAGATATTGGAGGGTTTACGTTTTGTTCTGTTCCCCGCTAAACGGTCTGGCTGGGCATTGTAGCTGACATTAGACCTTCGTCCGGCAAGGCGATCCGTCCCAAATAGCCCACCTACGTAGCTCCCGCCCCCACCGCCGCCGCCCGCCGCTCCGGCTTCCGCGCCAGCGCCATCAGGATCATTCCCGACGCCTGGGCTGCTGCCGAGAACAGTATCAAAATGGTGTAGCTGCCCGTTAAGTCGTACACCACCGGGCCTACTATTTGGCCCAGGCCCAGGCCGCCGGCCTCGAAGGGGCGCATGGCTCCGGCGATGGCTCCGTAGGAGTCGCGTCCGAAATAGTCCGCCAGCACCATGTACATCAGCACTTCCAGGGCGCTGTGGAACAGGCCCCAGAACACCCCGTAGGCCAGCGCCGCCCCTAACGAGTTGACCTGCAGCAACGCCAGCGTCGCCAGCGTTGACACCGCCATCGCCGCGACGATGCACCAGCGCGGCGTCAGCTTCCCCGCCACCTGTCCCCACACCAGGCTGCTCAACGCCAGGAACGTGCTGATGCTCAGTACCCCTGCCGCCTGCGGAGTGGTCAACCCGGCAAACTCATGCAGGTAGGGCACCAGGCTGAACCCCAAGCCCGAACTGCCCGTCACGTTGAGAAAGGCGACTATCGAAACCATCCAGAATGCCCTGGACCGCATCGCCTCTTTGGATGTCCAGCTCACCTCCGACGCCGGCTGTGCCTCTATCCTGCGGGACGCTCCGTGCCCGCCCCGTCCCAATGTGGCGGCGGAGGATGACGCCGTTGCGGCCGGCGCTCGCGCCCCGTCGGGCAGCAGGCCGATGTCCTCCGGCCGGCGACGCATGATGATGAGCATCGGGATCGCCAGGAACAGGCTGAAAAACCCGATCAGCCGGAACGCCGTGCGCCAGTCGGCCAACAGTGCGATGACCGAGAACGCCTGGATGATCAGCGCCCCGCTGATGGGACGATAGATACCGGTCATGGCCAGCGCAATGTTGCGGCGTCGGTTGAAGAAGTTGACCGCCATGGTCCGCGGCACGACGCCGATGAGGAAGGGCTGGCTGACCGCTCGCCCGATCACCGCCGCAATGAAAAACTGCCAAGCGGTATGCACGCCGCCGATGGCTACCAGGGACACCCCCAGCACAATCACCCCGACCGGCATCAGCCAGCGGGGTCCATACCGGTCCGCCAGCCGGCCGGCGAAGGGCGCGAAAAAACCCGACATCCAAACGCCGCAACTGGAGGCCAGCCCGATGCTGGTACGGGGCCAGTTGGTGTCCTCGATAATGTAGCTCTGCACTCCGCCCAGCACCACCCCCGCCACCGCCGTAGCCACGAAGGCTCCGGCGCCCGACAGCCCGAGCACCAGCCAGCCGTAGTAGAAGGGAGTGTTGGGTCTCCAGTTGAGGAGAGCCGCGATAGCGGACGCCATAAGTCTGGCCCTTATATCAGACCGTCGTTACCGGGACAAGAAGGGTCAGCCCGTGGGAGGACGCAATCCTCTCTCCTGACCGGTCGATTCGCTGCCATCGGCGGACGGCATGAGTAGGCAGTCCAGCGCTAAATCCCGCGCTCCGCGAACACGGCGTCGGCCTGTTCCAGCGCCTCTTCCACGTAGGGCCAGCCGCGATACCATCCCGCCTGGGAGAAGACCTCGCAGATTTCCCGGCGGCTCACGCCCAGTTCGAGGGCGTAGCCGATGTGTTCCCGCAGTTGTCTCATGTGGCCGCGACACATCAGCGCCACGAGAATGCACACCGTGCGCTCCTTGGGAGTGAGGTCACCCCGCGCCCACACCTCGCCGAAGTTGTAGGCTTCTACGAGTGCCGCGGTTTCTGGCGCGAGATCGTGGGACAGTGTATCCTCCAGATTGACGCCCGCTTGTTGGCCCCAATTCTGGCTGCGGATTCGCCTTCCCCTTTCCAGCTTTTCGTCCACCGACGCTAACCAGTCCGCTTCGAGGGGTTCGCGATCCTCCAACTGCCACATCGGTTGTTCGTTGATCACCCGTTGCGCCTGCGCCAGCGAGGACACGGTGGCCGGTATCCCCGCGTAGAAGATCAGTTGCAGGAAAATGCCCTTGATCTTTTGCGGCGACATCCCCAGGGATAACCCGACCCTGATCTGGTGCTGGAGGCCGAATTCCCAGCCGTTGCAGCATTGGGCCGCGATGGTTGCGATGCTCCGCAGCGTCACGTCGAGGCCCGGCACCTGCCAGACGCCACCCCACATCACCTCTTCCTGCAGCTTCACGTAGTCCGTGCTGATGTCGGGGAGCGCTCCGGTCAGCCGGCCCTGGGGCACGTACTGATCGATGAACGCGTGGAGGTTGGCGGCTTTCCGCGCCAGGTCGGCGGCGCTGTCCATGTAATCTTCTCCCAACGTAAAGTATGCCGAAAGTGTGTCGCGGACGGCAGATCAGCCTCTGTGCGCGTCGAAAACTTCCCTAGCCTGCTCCAAGGCATCTTCGACGCACGGCCATCCCCGGTACCAGCCAGCCTGGGCGAACACCTCGCAAATCTGCTTCTCGTCCAGCCCGGCGTCTAGCGCGTATCCGATGTGGCGCTTCAGTTGCTTCATGTGGCCGCGACACATCAACGCCGCCAGGATGCACACCATGCGTTCCTGCGCGTTCAGGTCGGCCCGCCGCCACACCTCTCCGAAGAGATAACCGTCCACCAATTCCGCTGATTCCGGAACGAATTGACGCGCCAACGAATTCTCGATTTCCGCGTCGGCGTCTTCGCCCCAATGCTTGACGCGCAAAGTCTTGCCCTGCGCCAGCATTTCGTCGATGGAGTCCAGCCATGCGGTATCCAGCGGCGCGTCGCCCGACTTCCATTCCTCCCGCTCGTTGATGACCTCCTGGGCGATGCGAAGGCCAAAGACGGTGGCCGGCACCCCGGCGTAAAACAGGAGTTGGATGAATATCCCCTTGATCTGCTGAGCGGTGATCCCGACGGTGAGTCCGGTGCGTACCTGGTGTTCAACCCCAAAGTCGTGCCCGTTGACGCACTGGGCGGTGATGGTGGCGAAGCTCCGCAGCTTGAGATCCAGCCCGTCGGCCAGCCAGACGCCGCCCCACATCAGTTCGTGCTGCACCCGCACGAAATCGGCCAGGACCGGAGTGGGTCGGGCGTAGGGCAGGTATTGGTCAAAAAATGCCCGAAGTTTCGCCGACTTTTCCTGAAGCTCTGCTACCGTCGTCATGCCACGACCCTCCTGATCTGTGCAGCCACCGGTCAGCCACCCGTTTCCGCAAACACGGCCTGTGCCTGCTCCAGCGCGTCTTCAACGTGGGGCCAACCCCGGTACCAACCCGCCTGGGCAAACACCTCGCAGATCTCCCGCTGGTTGAACCCCATGTTCAGCGCGTACCGGATATGCCGCTTCAGATGTTGCCAGTGGCCACGAGCCATCAGCGCGGCCAGCACACAAACCATCCGTTCCTTGGGAGACAGGTCATCCCTGGCCCACACCTCGCCGTAGTTGTATCCATCGACGATGTCCGAGGCTTCCGGCACCAGGCGCTGGGCCAGGGACGCTTCGACCTCCGCGTTGGCCGGTTCGCCCCAGAGTTGGCGCCGTATTTCACTGCCTCTCTGGAGCTTCGCTTCCAACGTCTCCAGCCAGTTTGCTTCCAGAGGGACATCCGCCGCCTTCCATTCGTCGCGCTCGTTGATCACCGTCTGGGCCTGTAGCAGACCGTGAACCGTCGCCGGAATGCCAGCGTAGAACAGCAGTTGAATGAATATTCCCTTGATCTGTTGGGGTGTCATCCCCATGGTGAGGCCGACCCGTATCTGGTGCTGCAACCCGAAATCCCAGCCGTTCACGCACTGGGCGGAAATGGTGGCGAAGCTGCGCAGCTTCAAATCCAATCCCGGCGCCTGCCAGATCCCGCCCCACATCAGGGGCGTCTGGATTTGCGAATAGTCCGGGGAAATGGACGGAATATCGCTGTTGACGGGCAGATACGCCTCAAGTTCGTGCGCTCTTCGGGATAACTCATTGGGCGTGGTCATGTATCGCTTCTCCTGCGAAGGCCCTGCTCTACGCCGGCAATTCTATTCGACCATGCTGTACCAGAAAACTGCTGTTCAACATAACTCAAGGTCAGTGATACCGGGGAACCGGACCGGCCAAACCGTGTCGCGCTGAACCCATTATGACCCATGCCGGGGCACACCCACGGCCGCCGCCGCCGTCCCCGACCGAGCGAGGCTCACCAGTCAAGGCAACTGCTAGGCCGTCGGGGGATTACGCCGATACCAGTCCACAATCTCCGAGCCGGTGGCGGCCCACACGCCGCCCCGGCGCATCATGCGGCCCAGCGCCCGGTCCAGGTAGCCAATGCGGAAGGGCTGGCCGATGAGCCAGGGATGCAGGTTCAGCGCCATCAGACGGCCGTTGTGCTGCCCGTCCTCGTACAGGGTTTCAAAGCTATCTTCCATGAGCTGTTGGTACCGCCCGACTACCACCCGCCTTTCCCAGAGGGCCGCCACATCGTCCAGTTCCCACATCAGGGGCAGGGCGAACATCTCCCCGTGGGGGCTGTGCAACGGGTAGGGCTGCTCGTCGTTGACCCAATCGCAGACGTAACGCAGCCCAGCCTCGGACAATAGCTGCGGAGTGCGGGCGGACTCCCCGTATTCCGGCCCCAACCACCCGGCGGGCGCGGTTCCGGTGGCGCGCGTCAAGGCGGCCACCGATCGGCTGATGTACTCCCGCTCCTCATCCTCGGACATGTTGCTGGTTATCATGCGGGACAGCGAAACGCCGTGGCCGATGATTTCGGCGCCGGCATCCAGGCAATGCCGCACCAGGTAGGGGTAGTTCTCGGCGGTCATGGCATCCATTGCCACCGTAGCCTTGATACCGTGCCTCTGCAGGGTGTCCAGCACCCGGAAGATGCCCACCCGATGCCCGTATTCCCGGTGGGACAGCCTGGCGTAGTCCGGGAAGGCCCGGGCACTCAAACCACCGGCGAAAGGCGTGGTGAAACTGTCGGCCGGTGGATCCCATTCGGGGTGTTCGAGATTGACGACGACGCACAGGGCAACCCGCGCGTTGTCGGGCCAGCGTAATATCCCCCTTTTGTTGAGGGGCGACCAGTCGTAGTGCCCGTGGTCCATTCCGAAGCGCCGTTCTGCGGGCATGATTTTCCTCCGTAGTTCCTACTCAACCCCAGCCATCCCTACGATACCCCCGGCATTCCCGCGAAGGCCGGAATCCCGGGAGCTATGCTGCAAAGACACGCTGGATTCCGCTTTCGCGGGAATGCCGAAAGAGGTGACGCGCCGAGATCAACCATTCAGCCGCGCCGCGTGGGCCATCGCCTCATCGTAGTAGTTGGCGATGTAGTGCTCGGCTATGTCGTCCGCGGTGGTCTGCCAGACGCCATCGTGGGACATGATGTAGCCCAGCACATCGTCCAAGTACCTGGCCCGGTGGGGCTGGCCGATGAGGTAGGGATGCAGGGCGATGCACATTACCCGGCCGCTCTCGGCGCCTTCCTGGTAGAGCTGGTCGAACTGCGCCTTGCAGATCTCGGCAAAGTAGTCACCTTCGTAGTGCTGCCGGAACAGCGGCGCGTCGTTCAGCTCTATGGAGTACGGGACCGAGACCAGCTTGCCGCTCTGGACCCTGATGGGCACGGGCTGGTCGTCGTGCATCCAGTCGGTGTGGTAGATGAGGCCGGCCTCAGCCATCAGGTCGGGGGTGCGCTCGGTGCCCGATATGGCCGGCCCCAGCATCCCCTTGAGCTGTTTGCCAGTGTGCCGTTTCAGGGTGTCGATGGTATCCCGGTAGAACTCCCGCTCCTGCTCTTCGGTGTAGTTGTTCAGGTAGCGGGTGTTGTAGATGCCGTGGCTCATAAAGTCCCAGTTGCGCTGCACCATGGCCTCGCCAATTTCGGGGAAGTGCTCCAGCACGGCCATGTTCAGCGACACGCAGCAGCGGATGTTGTGCTTGTCCAGCACGTCCGCCATGCGCCAGAACCCCACGCGGTTTCCATAGTCCCGGTAGGCGTATTGCTGCACGTCGGGATAGGGAGTACGCGGCCAAGGGTCACGATGGCCGTCAAATTCCGGTTCGTATTCGTAGTGCTCGACGTTGGGAGCGATCCACAGCGCCACCCTGGCGTCGTTGGGCCACTTGATGACGGGTCGGTCGATGATGGGACTGTAATCTACGCGGTTCGGCGGCAATGGCATGGCGAACACCTCACCTTGTGATAGGGCATTTGATGCCCATGCGAGCTATCGATACAGTGTGCGGCAGTGTAATCCGCCAGGTTTGGCCCGTCAACGGACTTCGGAAGCTCAGGACTTTGCGAAACGCATTCGACGCGCTGGTGGGCGGGATCCCTGGATTCGCGCTCGCGCGGGAGCATCCGCGTGGGAAGGCAAGAGTTTTCAGGTGGCTGGGTGGTAGCTGATGTCCAGGGCCAGAGAAACGGCGCCGGAACCAGGGATGGTGCCGGCAGTGAAAACGCCGTACCATGGCGTCAGAATGGGACCGTGTTGCGTCGGGGGCGCGACGCCAATGGCGCAGGACGGGTACGCAAGGTCCGATGCCTTGCCCGCCTGACCTGGGCATCCGGCGGGCATTAGACTAGCTGACTGACAGGGGGAGCCATGGCACAGGTCTTTGATGGGATCACCGTCCTTGACTTCAGCAGCGGCCGGGCCGGTGGCGTCGCCACCATGGTGATGTCCGACTTTGGCGCTGAAGTCATCAAAGTTGAGCCGCCGGGTGGAGAAAAATTCCGAAGTTCGCCGGGGTCGATCCAATGGAATCGCGGCAAGAAGAGCGTCGTTCTCGACCTGAAAACCCAGGACGGCCAGAATCATGCCCGGGAGTTGGCGCAACTCTCCGACGTTGTGGTCGAAAACTTCCGACCGGGCGTCGCCCGAAGGCTGGGCGTTGGCTACGACAGCCTGCGGGCCGGTCGTCCCGAGCTGGTATATGCGACGCTGACCAGTTTCGGATCGGAGGGACCCTACGCCAACTACAAGGGCTACGACGCCGTGGTGTCCGCCAAGAGCGGCCGCATGATGATGTTCGCCGGGCAGAATCCCCGGGAAGGCCCCAACTATGTCGTCGTGCAGGGCGTTTGCCACGCTGCCGCCACCGCGTTGATCCGTGGCATCACGGCCGCCCTTTACTTGCGGGAAAAGACCGGCCTGGGTCAGCGGGTGGAGACCAGCATGTTGCAGGCCGTAACCACCTACGATCACGTCTCCTGGATCCACGGCCAGATGGTTGAGCAGCGCCCTGACACCTACCCGCCGGACCCCAGGGTGGGCATCGGGCGTCCCAATCCCACCGGCTACCTGCCCGCCCGCACCAAAGACGGCCACTGGATCCAACTGGGGAACGTCGTGGAGAGATTGTTCCGGTCCATGATGCACTGGCTGGACATGGACTTCATATACGAGGACCAGCGATTCAAGACTGCGCCCGCTCTGGACCCGGAAGCCGTTGAAGCGCTGGAACGAATCATGCTGGAAAAAGTCCAGCAGAAGACCCTGGACGAGTGGATGGACATATTCCTTGGCGAAGCTGGCAACGTGGCTGCCGAGCCATACCTGACCTCCGAGCAGGCTTTGGAGCATCCCCAGATCGTACACAACGGCAACGTCCAGGACCTGGCTGTTCCGGGAGTTGGCGACACGCGGCAGCTTGGCCCCATGGTGAGCATGAGGACGACACCGGGCAGCGCGGCGGGGCCGGCTCCGGCGCCGGGCCAGCACACCGCGGAGGTACTCGGGCGCATCGGCAGCGGCGCCGGCGGTCGTTCAAACGGAACCGGAGGGCCGATGCCGCAGCACCCGTTGGAGGGGATAACCCTCCTGGACCTTGGAACGGTCATCAACGGCCCGCTGGGTTGCGCCCTGGTAGCCGAGCTGGGGGCCAGGGTAATCCGCATCGAAGCGCCCGGCGGCGATTGGGGCCGGCAGGGTCTGCCTTTTTCGGCACACCGGACCATGGCCGGATCCGAGGGCATTTGCCTGGACCTCAAGACCCCGGAGGGCCAGGAGATCATGGGCAAGTTGGCGGCCAAAGCCGACCTGCTGCTGCACAGTATGCGCCCAGGCGCACCCGAGCGCACGGGCATCGGCTACGAGCAGTTGTCGAAGATCAACCCCAACCTGGTGTACCTCTACGCCGGCGGCTACGGCTCCACCGGGCCTTACTCGCACCGGCCATCCATGGCCCCGATCGCCGGCGCCGTGTCCGGGGGCGGCGTGGCTCAGATGGGAAGGGATTCTTTCCCGCCGGCGGAACAGTCCATGTCCATCGATGATATTGCCGCGGTAGCCAAGCAGTTGAAACGGGCGAACGACGGCACCGCCGATCACAACACCGCGATGGTCAACGCCGTGGGCCTGGTGCTGGGCCTCTATGCCCGCGAGCGCACCGGCCGGGCACAATACGTCGAATCCACCATGATTGCCGCCAACGCCTATGCCAATGTGGACGATTTCTACTGGCACGAAGGCAAGCTACCTCGTCCGCTGCCGGACGGGGATGGACACGGGTTGCACGCCCTCTACCGCCTGTATCCGGCAAAAACCGGGTGGGTGTTCCTCGCCTGTCCCTTCGAGGACGAGTGGGAGGCCCTGTGCCGGACCATCGACCGGAACGACCTGCTGGATGATCCCCGGTTTGCCACCCCTGAAATGCGCCAGAAACACGACGACTCGCTCGCCGGCGAATTGGCCCGGGTGTTCGCTGACGAAGAACCACCCCATTGGGAGAAGCTGCTCACCGCCGCCGACGTGGCATGCGTCAAGGCCGAGGATCGGGGCATGTATTTCTTCTTCAACGAAGACCCTCATGTGCGTGAGAACGGACTCCTCACCCAGGTGGAAGCGCCGCGCTATGGTGAGTTCTGGCGGTACTCTCCCGTGGTGGACTTCTCGGATACCACGGGTCGGGTCGGACCGGGACCCCTCAAAGGGCAGCACACCCGCCCCATCCTCAGGGAACTGGGGTATGCCGACGATCAGATCCACGACTTCAAACAGCGGAAGGTAGTGGACTGGGAGGAGGAATAGGAGACCATGGCGCCTACCATCATCCCCGCCGAAACCAACGGCATCAGGGACAAGGCCGCGATCGTCGGCATCGGCGAAACGGAGTTTTCCTGGAACTCGGGACGTAGCGAGTTGCAGCTTGCCTCGGAAGCGATCAAGGCCGCCTGCGACGATGCTGGCATCGCCCCGCAGGACATCGACGGTCTCATACGCTACGACATGGAGTCGAACCACGAGACCCTGTTGACGCAGTCGTTGGGCATCAAGAACCTGCGTCACTGGGAATCCGTCTCCTACGGCGGGGGCGCGGGCAACGCGGTGGTGGGCCACGCCGCCGCCGCCATCGCCGCCGGGTTTTGCAACTACGTGGTGTGCTTCCGCGCCGCCAACCTCCGTTCCGGGCTGCGTTTGGGCCGGGCCAGAGGCCCGGAACGCATCGCCGGCGGGGCGGACAGCTTCGCCGTGCCCTGGGGCAACATGGCGCCGGCGCATCGGTTCGGCATGTTTGTCCGACGCTATATGCACCAGTACGGAGCCACCAGCCGGCACTTCGGCTGGGTCGCCGTTACCCTGCGCGAGCACGCCTCTCGGAATCCCCGCGCGCTGCGGAGGGAACCCATCACCATTGACGACCACCAGAATTCCCGCATGGTTGTGGACCCGTTGCATGTCCTGGACTTCTGCCAGGAAAACGACGGCGCCGCCGCCATCGTGATGACCACGCCGGAGCGCGCCAGGGAACTGCGGCACTCCGGCACGCTGACCCTGATTGAGGCAGCTGCCCAGGGTTCTGGCCCCCGGAATGATGGCATCATCTATCGTCCCGACCTGGCTACGGCCGAGTCGGAGAATACCGCCCGCGATCTGTGGGCCCGGGCGCGCCTGGACGCCACGGACATGGACGCGCTGATGTTCTACGACCACTTCACCCCGTTCTGCCTGATCAACCTGGAAGCCTATGGTTTCGTGCCCCGGGGCGAGGCAAAGGACTTCGTGGAAGGGGGCGAAAACATCCGGTTCGATGGCGCGCTGCCCGTCAACACCCACGGCGGCAATCACTCCGAGGCGTACATCCACGGCCTGACCCACGTCCAGGAGGCGGTGCGCCTGATCCGGGGCATCTCCACCGCGCAGCCGCCGCACCAGGCCATCAACCGCGTTCTGTCGTGCAGCAGCGTTGCCCAGCTGAGCGGCGCCGTGATCATTCGCCGGGGATAGCGGCGGGATTGACTCAGAATAGTGAGGAACTTCAATGACCCAGCAAGGAGAGCCGGCCGTCAAGTCCCGGCCCATGACCGCGCCCCTGGAGGGCGTACCACTGCCCGATCTGGAACGGGTGCCCGACTACGAGCAGGAATTTTGGGAGGGGACCAGGAACGGCGAGCTTCGCATCCAGCAGTGCTTGGATTGCGGGTTATTTCGGCACCTGCCAACGCCCATGTGTCCCGAGTGCTCGTCTCTGAACTACAGCTGGACCAGGGTCAGCGGTCGAGGCTTCGTTTACTCCTACGTAATAGTCCGCCACCCGGTACACCCGGCAATCCATGAGAAGGAACAGACTCCCTACAACATTTGCATGATCGAGCTGGAGGAGCAGGAGGGCCTGCGGATTTGCAGCAACGTCCTCCAGGTGTCCCCCGAGGACATCAGCATCGAAATGCCGGTACAGGTGACTTTCATTCCTGCGGTGGACGAACCCGAGGTTGTGCTGCCGGTGTTCCTGCCCACACAGGCGCAATAGACGTAGAAATCCGGCCGGAAACCCCGACGCTCCCGGAGATGCGATTTTTCATGCGCCGATTATCGACACACGAATAGTTTTGTGAGACGTTTTGCATACATCATCACGCCGAGTGCGACAATAATGCGTTCGTCGGTCATCTCCCAAACTCGGCGAATTGGCTTTCCGGCCAGACTTCTAGTGTGGTGTATCCGTAGTTCATCAGAAATAAAATGGCGGCTTGTGTCTTTGTGCCACTCTGCTTCAAGCAGGAAACTGGTTTCCTGTCCCTTTAGAAAGCTTCATTCTAATGCGACGAACTATGGATACAGTACATTAGTGTCCTGTATTCGTAGTTCGTCGTATTACTCTGAGGCATTCCACCAAGACAGGAAAACGGTTTTCTTCTT
Organism: Dehalococcoidia bacterium; assembly: GCA_965197635.1. Classification (GTDB taxonomy): domain Bacteria; phylum Chloroflexota; class Dehalococcoidia; order Lucifugimonadales; family UBA3495; genus Bin87. The sequence continues at coordinate 533,537 of OZ240218.1, read as the reverse complement.
GGAGCGGAGTGGCACAAAGGCACAAGTCAGCACTTTATTTCCGACGAACTACGGATACACCACACTAGTGTCCTGTATTCGTAGTTCGCCGTATTACTTCGAGGCTTTCCGAGCGGATTGGAAAAGAGTTTTCTACTCGATACTGAGCGGCGCAAAGGCGGCGGTCGGCACTTTATATCCGGCGAACTACGAATACACCACACTAGTATTACAACGACGGTTGACGAGTACGGACCTTGACTTTGGCCTATGCTAAACAGGAACGGTACTCAAATGAGGGTGTCTTTGCGACCCGGTGATACGAAGCTTCAAGCGTGGTTCGCCAAAACCGTCGTAGTAATACTAGTATTACTACGACGGTTTCCAGCCCTAACCCCCAATCCACCGAAAGGATGAGGTTGGTGTCGTGCTGAAGGGTTGAAAAAGTGCTCCCGGCTTCGGGGATAATGGTTTGTGAGACACCAAACCAACCCGGAACAAGGAGCACCCAACGGATGCTACCACCTGAGCGCCTTGAGCGCATCCAGGTCGCCTTCGACGATCACCGCCTGGTGGCCAACGCCGGACTGATCCTGCCGGTCACGCTGGCCCATCACCTGGGTCTGGGCGAACTGGTGGACCGCCACGTTGACTTGGGAGATGCACCGGGTCGTGCGAATGCTGGGGACAAGATGCTGACCCTGGTGGCGTCGGCCCTGGCCGGTGGCGACTGCATCGACGACGCCGACGCGCTGCGCGCTGGCGGGACCGAGCAGGTGCTGGGCTGTGTGGTCAAGGCGCCGTCCACGTTGGGTACGTTCCTGCGGAGTTTCCGTTGGGGCCACGCGCGGCAGCTGGATCGGGTGAGCCGTGAGGCGCTGGCCCGAGCCTGGGGCGCCGGGGCCGGACCGGGCGATGATCCGTTGACCATCGACCTGGACTCCACCATCTGTGAGACCTACGGTCCGGCCAAGGAAGGGGCGCGCCGCCACACCTACACCGGCCAGCGGGGCTATCACCCGCTGTTCGCCGTCGCCGCTGGCGCCGGCGACGTGCTGATGGCTCGGCTGCGCCAGGGACGCGCCAACACCGCTCGCGGCGCGGCCCACTTCCTGCGAGAGACGGTAAGGCGAGTGCGCTGCGCCGGAGCCACCGGACCGCTCACCATGCGGGCCGACAGCGGCTTCTACAACCACGACATCGTCGCCGTCTGCCGCAAGATGAAGGTCCGCTTCTCCATCACCGTCCGCCAGCACGCCCAGTTGCGCAATCTCATCGCAGCCATACCTGAAGAGGACTGGACGCCCATCCCTTACTGGATGGAGGGCGCCGCCGACGTGGCCGAAACCAGCTACACTCCCTTCGCCAGTGAGCCCGATGCTGTGCCGGTGCGTCTCATCGTCCGAAGGGTGCAGCCCACGCCCAACTCCCAGCTGGCCCTCTTGGTCGACTACAGCTATCACGGCTTCATCACCGATAGAGACGGCGACACCCTGGAACTGGAGGCCGATCATCGCCGCCACGCCGAGATCGAGAACGCCATCCGCGACCTCAAGTACGGGGTGGGTCTCAATCACCTGCCCTCGGGCCGCTTCCCCGCCAACGCCGCCTGGCTGGCCGTCCAGACGATGGCCCACAACCTGGCCCGCTGGACCACGCGCCTCGGGCTGGGCGAGCCGGTGGCGACCACCAAGACCCTGCGCAGGCGCTTCTTCTCCCTGGCCGGACGCCTCACCCGCAAGGCACGCCGCCTCACTTTGCATCTCCCCCAGGGCTGGCCCTGGCGAAACCAGTTCAGCAGCGCCCTGGCCAGACTGCGCGCACTGCCACTCCCTTCTTGACCACGCCCTCGGCGTCTGACCTGTCCACCAGATTACCTAACTGTCTGGCCCAGCCGCGCCAGGCTCGGCTCCTGATGGCCTCCGCCGGCGATCGGCGCTGAAAATCGCTTCCCGCGCCGCTACTACGGGTCGTCAACATCTCTTTGGACCGGCATCCACGCCCCACATCGTCCATTTCATCGGCATCAGGTCCCCGCCAGCCCGATCCCTGGTCCCTCATCCCTCCTCTGACCGCCGCCACGGTTTCCCTTCGGTGGATTCGGGCTAACTCGTAATCTCGTGCCACAGTGAGCATAAGGAGGGATCCCCAGAGAGCCACCACACGCCGTCCGCTGAGCAGAATCCAGCACGATTTCCTAAATCTGTCGTTGTAATACCAGCGGACGTTCGACACCGCCGGGTGGTCACCACTGAACGTTCTAGGCCCCGGTCTCAACGCGCCAATCGAAGCATCCCAGACGTGTGCGATGATCCAAATTTTAGAGTAAAGCGCTGCGACACGTACCAGCTCATCCGCGACTTAGATTTCAGAACAGATTGGCGTAGCCGGCCACTATCTGATCCTGCGCATTTAGACAGTATCGACCCGTATGCCTGACATGGACGATGAAGGAACGAGTTACGACTATCATCGAACGTGAGGGTAATGGTTACGTGGCCATCTGCCCAGAGTTGGACATTGCGAGCCAGGGCGATACCGAACCGGAGGCACGCGCAAACCTCGCTGAGGCTTTGGAGCTATTCTTTGAGGCGGCGTCATCCACTGAGATACGAGGTCGGTTGGGCGAAAAGCATCGGATCGCACATTAACCTAAATACGGTACTTCCTTACATTTTCCTGCACTGGGTCGTAGGTCCGAAAAACATCAAAAATCTGCTCCGAAACCTCAGGGGACAGTGTCGGCTAACTATTACGTAGCTAAGCCAACCCCAATATCCACTGACACGTCCCGCCGACTCCCACGTAGCCCAGCAACTCCCCCGATTCAATAAATTCTGCTTCTGACCATCCTCGAGAGCCAGAGTAGATGACTGACGTTCCGCACCTTGACGCGACCGTTCCAGAACATATATACTAAAACTATCCAGATAAAACAGCTGTTTGATTCCGATACCCGAGAGGCAGGATTTCTCTTCGACGGCCAACCCCGTCAGTAAAAATCGCAACCGGTTGCAGTGGCAAGGCTCTGCTCGACCTGAGGACCTAACTCACCAGGATTGACCACTGAACCACCGGGATTGCCCGAGCCTGCGTGCAGGGACGCCAAAAGCGTCCTGAGTACACGAAAAAGTAGGGGTCAAATGTTGCGTACCCAACCGGCCGTATGCTGACAACGGAGAGAAATCCTGCCTCTCACACCACATCCCCAAAGGAGCGAAACCCACCGAAACACCTTTCCCACCCACCAACCGCTCAAGGTGAGCTTGTCGAACCGCCGTCCTGAGTCCGTCACAGGATCGTAATCCGGCTGGTCCGCAGATCCGGCAAATCCCGATTCTGACGAGTTCCCGGCAACAGCAGCCATCCCCACTGTGCTATCATGCGCCCAGCGGCGCGCATTCGCGTCCGTTGGCTGTCCCCTTTACGCTTTTCGCGCAGTTGAGGAGGTTATCATGGCTGGAAACTACACCATCAGCGTTGGCACCATTGGGGGTGGGCTGTCGGTCAGCCCCGATGGTGGCGAGAGTTGGAATCGCATCCGCAACCCGATGCCCACGGAGTGCAACATCCGGACGCTGGCGGTTGACCCCAATCACCGGCATCGCATCTATGCCGGCTCCGACAGCGGCCTGTTCCGCTCCAACGACAACGGCTTTACCTGGGAGTACGTCGAGTCGCCCATGGACGACCTGCAAATCTGGTCGGTGGGCGTGGACCCGGACGACCCGGAAACGGTGTTCGTGGGCACGCGGCCCAACGCTTTCCGCTCCCGTGACGGCGGCCAGAGCTGGGAGGAGTTGGACCTGGGCGTGACCATGCCCTGTCCCATCGGCATTCCCCGCACCACCAACATCATCGTTGACCCGCGGGACACCCGGACCGTGTGGGCCGGCATTGAAGTGGACGGCGTGTATCGCAGCCTGGATGGCGGCGACAACTGGACCCGCCTGCCCGACCTGGGCCCCGATCCTTTCCACGGCGACATCCACGGCATGGCGCTCAAGCCCGGCCCCGACTCCGCCATCTACTGCACCACGCCCTTTGGCATCTCCACCAGCAACGATGAGGGCGAGAGCTGGGATCTGCATGAGTTTCCCCGGTTCCATGCTGAGGACACCCGTTCCTACTGCCGCGGCATGGTGATCAAACCGGACAACCCCAGCGTGATGTTCGTCGGCAACGGCGACACCATCCCCGGAGTGACCGGCACTATCCGCCGCACCCGCGACGCCGGCAGTTCCTGGGATGCCCCGTCGATGTCGCAGACGCCCAACTCGGTGGTGTACTGGTTCGCCGCCAGTTCCCATGTCTCCGACGTGATGGTGGCCGCCAGCATCTACGGCTACGTGTACGTCAGCAGCGACGGCGGCGACAACTGGGACAAGCTGGAGAAGGAGTTCGGCGAAATCCGCTCCCTCGCCCTCACGCCCAACGACTAGGCTTGGCTCGCGCAAGAATAGTGTGGCCCCTCTCCCGCAAAGGGAGGGGGGCTTTTGATGCTAAAATGCCGGTGAAAGGCACGTCCGAAGCGGGTGCGACATGACTACAACGAAACTGATCACCGCAAATCAACTCCTGATGATGCCAGACGACGGCTTTCGTTATGAACTGGTGAGGGGAGGGTTGAGCGAGAAAATGCCGCCACCCGGAGACGGACACGGCGACGTGACCGGCCGATTCGCCGTCGCATTGGGACGATATTCTGAAGACAACGACTACGGCGTGATTCGGGACAACGCAGGGTTCCATCTCGAATCCGGACCCGACACCGTTCGCGCACCGGACCTCGCCTGGATTGCGCCAGGCCGTATCGAAGGTTTCGAACCGGGCTATCGGCGAATGGCGCCCGACCTTGCCGTGGAGATCAAATCCCCCAGCGACACCCCGAGCATGGTAGCTGAACGCGCTCAGATGTGGCTGGACTTCGGTAGCCACGAGGTATGGTACGGCGACCCGGAGCGCACCACCGTAACCCGCTACCGCCCCGGCGAGGAGCCGCAGATATTGGGCGAGGACGACGTGCTGGATGGTGGCGGCCTACTCCCCGGATTCAGCGTTCCCGTCTGGCGACTGTTCCGTCGGCATCACTGATCGTTCTAACTACACAGTATCAATTCACTCTGGAGCGCATTAATGCCTACCTTCGACTCTGACGGCGTACATATCTTCTACCAGTCCACCGGCGAGGGGTTCCCGCTCATCTGGAGCCACGAGTTCGCCGGCTCCTACGAAAGTTGGGAGCAGCAGGTGCGCTACTTCAGCCACCGCTACCGGGTCATCACCTACAACGACCGGGGGTATCCCCCTTCGGACGTCCCGACCGACCCGGAGTCTTACTCGCAGGACATCACGATAGAGGACCTGCGCCGCCTGATGGACCACCTTGGCATCAAGCAGGCATATATCGGCGGCCTCTCCATGGGCGGCAGCGTGGCTCTTAACTTCGCGCTGCGGTATCCCGAGCGGTGTCGGGCGATCATTGTGGCGTCGGCCGGTTCCGGCACCACGCACAACGAGGCGTTTCGCACCGGCGGCGAGGCCATGGCGGCGCGGATGCTGGCCGAGGGCACGCCGCCGGTGATGAAAGACTACGGCAGCGGCCCGACGCGGGTGCAGTTGCGGCGCAAGGACCCGCGCGGTTACGAGGAGTTCATGCGTCTGCTGTTGGGGCATAACGCCCGTGGGTCGGCCTATACGTTCCGAGGGGTCCAGCTGAAGCGGCCCACCATCGACCAAGTGATACCGCAGATGAACCAACTGCAGGTGCCCACCCTCATCATGATCGGTGACGAGGATGACCCGTGCGTGGAGCCGTCGATCATGATGAAGCGGCACATCCCCCGCAGCGGGCTGGCGGTGTTGCCCCAGTGCGGCCACGCCATCAACCTGGAGGAACCGGCCCTGTTCAATCAGCTGGTGGCAGACTTCCTCAGTGAGGTGGAAGCTGGCAAGTGGGCGGAGCATCCCTTGGGGGACACGCCGTACACTACGGGTTCCCGGTGAAGTATCCTGCCGGCGGTTCGATACCGTGCTCGCGCAGCAGGCGTTCCATTGTAACTGTTCAGACTTGGTGAGGTGAATTGGCCGGATCCGGGTTTCCGAACGCTGGCGTGGGTGGCAGTCGTTATGTCATATAGAGGGAGTGGATACTGAGAGTGACCTGACCACCGCCGACCGCGATTTCCTGATCGCCATCATTGCCCAACTGCAGGCCACCGTTTTGGAACAGCAGCGGGTGATTGAGCGGTTGGAGCGGCGGATTGCCGAACTGGAGGGCCAGGCGAAACCGGACGGCCCGCCCCGAATGCCCGGCCTCAAGGCGAAATCGGGCCGCCAGCCCCCAGCGCAGCAGCAGCCCCGAAAGCAGCGACGCCACGGCTTCGCCCGCCCGCGCATGACACCGACCCATCGGGTGGAGCACGTGGTGGAGAACTGTCCCGATTGCGGCGCCCACCTGTCCGGCGGCTGGACCCAGCGCACTCGGGAAGTCATCGAGTTGCCGGTGGTTCCGGTGCAAGTCACCGAGCATGTCTTCATCGCCAGGACCTGCCCAGTGTGTCGGCGGCGCCGAGTGCCCACCGCGCAACTGGACGGCGTGGCACTGGGGCGCCAACGCCTGGGCGTCAACCTGATCAGCCGCATCGCCACGCTACGGGAAGAAGGGCGCCTGCCGATCCGCAGCATCCAGTGGTATCTGGGCACCGTCCATCAGCTGCGCCTCAGCGTGGGGGCCATTGTGAGCGCCATTCATCAGACCGCGCAACAGGCCCAACCAGCGGTGGCTGGAATGGTGGACCGCATCCGCGCCAGCCCAGTGGTCCACGCCGACGAAACCGGCTGGCGTCAAAATGGGAACAACGGTTACGTCTGGACTTTCAGCACTCCCACCGAGCGCTACTTCCTGCGGCGGGGTCGGGGCAAGGCGGTGGTGGATGAAGCGCTGGGCGAGGCATTCTCCGGAGTACTGGTCAGCGATTTCTACGCCGCCTACCACCATTACGATGGCCCCAAGCAACGGTGCTGGGCGCACCTGCTGCGGGACATCCACGACCTGCGGGCCCGCTACCTCAAAGATGCCCCGCTGGCCCGCTGGGCGGCGGCAGTCCATCGACTCTACGAGGAAGCCAAAGCCTTCTCTCATCCTCAGGCACGACGACGGCGCACTGCTCAACTGGCCTTGGAGCGGAAGCTGCTGGCCATCTGCCGCCCTTTCCTGTCTGAGCCGTCGGCCGTCCAGGGCAAGCTGTGCCGGCGCATTGAGCGCCACATCAAGGAACTCTTCGTCTTCGTGGCCGAACCAGACGTGCCATCGGACAACAACCCCGCCGAGCGCAGCCTGCGTCATCTGGTCATCAGCCGCAAGGTCAGCGGCGGCACCCGCTCGGAGCAGGGCACGGAGAGCAAGATGACGCTGGCATCCATCTTCGGCACCTGGCGCGCCCAAGGTTTAAATCCTCTCGCCGCCTGTCGTCAGCTGCTCACTTCCCCCCAAGTCTGAACTGTTACGTTCCATTGCGACGCGGGCCCGGCGTTCGGCAGCCAGAGCCCGCCGTTCAGCGACCAGAGCGTCCTCTGATTCCTGTAAACTGCGCAGGTACTCGCCGGCAACCGAGTCGAAGAACCGGAACCAATCCGGTTCGGCGTGAAGCTCCAGTCCCAGTAAGTCGCTCATTCCTCGATAACGGTTGGGGGCGGTCATTTCAGTAACGGGTATCGGCTGATAAACGCCATCAACTAGCCGGTTGCCCTGCAAAAGAGGAACAACTCGAGTTTCTTCCGTAGGGTCGTACAGCCAATATTCCTGTACCCCGAGTTGGCGGTACAGAGCAAACTTGGTTACGAGGTCGTTCTGTCGGGTGTGGTTAGATGTGATTTCCAGGACAAAGTCGGGGACACGGCCCTCAACCCAAACCTGGAATATTTCGCGACGCGGTTCCTTGCGAGTTCCGGTCACCACGAATACGTCCGGCGCGACAACCTTGCCGGGATCCCCTTCCTCATCGTAGAGGAACATGTCAGCGCCCACCCAGGTGGTGGGAACGCCAGCGAACCAGGTGGTCAGTGCAGCATGGGCGTAGGTCAAAGGGATGAGTTGTTGCTCGGTTTCGCCCAAGGGTTCGTCATCCTCCTTAGGATAGAAAACCGATTCTGAAGGGACGGGCTGGTCAGCGTCCGATTTGAGGCGGGGCGCAGTCATTGCAAAACCTCTGCCGGGCGGTGGTGGTAGTGTAGCGCGGGCAACACCTACTGGCCCCAACCCGCTGGGATGACCTCCCGGAATTGGCGCATCGCCTCGATGTGCTGGTCAACGCTACTCAATGGGCCGCGCCGTGCTTCGGCCATGATGTGGGTGCCGCCCAGGGACTGCCAGCCCTCGGCCTCGGCCAGCCACTCGTCGGGGGATTTGCCCGGCATCCGCAGGCGGCCGGCCAGACCCACGTCGGAAGGTTGACGTCCAGCTTCGGCGATGTAGGTCTGCATCTTGTCCAGCACGGCGCGCGCGGTGTCGTCGGGGCCGAAGCTGGGGAACCAGCCGTCGCCCATGCGAGCGATGCGTCGCAGCACTACGTCTCTGGGCACCGGGCCGGCCGTCCCACCGGCGCCGAACCAAACCGGTATGGGACGCTGGACGGGCAGTGGCCTGATGCCGGCGGAGCGGACGGTGTGCCAGCGGCCCTCAAAGTCCACTACTTCCTGCGTCCACAGGGCGCGCATCAGGTCGATCTGTTCCTCGGAGCGGATGCCGCGAGTGGTGAAATCCTCGCCCAGGGCCTCAAACTCCACGTGGTTCCAGCCGACGCCGATGCCCAGGGTGAGGCGGCCGCCGCTGAGCACGTCGATCTCGGCGGCCTGCTTGGCCACCAGGGCGGTCTGGCGCTGGGGCAGGATGAGGATGCCGGTGATGAGGCGAATGCGCTCCGTCAACGCGGCGATGAATGCCAGCGTAGTCAGCGACTCATGGATGACGCTGTGGTGAGTGTAGTAGTGGTCGCGGACATGGGCATGGTGGGCCGGATCGGCTCCCAGCACGTGGTCGGCGATGAACAGGTAGTCGAACTGCATCTCCTCGACGGCCTGCACGTAGTCGCGGATGGCGGTCGGGTCCGGCCCGATTTCGGTTTGGGGGAAGATTGCGCCAATTTGCATGGGAACCTCTGGTAATGGGAGTCCGGTGGTCGGGTTAGCGACGGTATTCGTCGCCGCAGTCGCCGATGATTTGATACAAGTCGCGGGCACGGGTCAGCACGGATTCGATGGCTTCGTGGTCGTCCGCATCCAACTGGAAACCGAACACGCGCGTGTTTTCGGCGATGTGCTCGGCGACGCCCAGTCGGGCGCCGATGATCACGCCGGCTACCGCCGGGCGGTCCACTATGTAGCGCACGGCTACGTTGGCGATGCTGACGCCATGCTTGTCGGCGACGGTTCCGAGGACGGACAGGAGTTGCTGGAACAATGCCCAACCGCCCCAGGCGTCAATCATCTGCTTGTACTTGTGCAGGCTCGCAGTGTTGAGAGCGCCATAAGTCGGCTCCGGTTGGCCCAGATAGCGGTCGGAGAGCAGGCCGCCGCAGAGGACACCGTAGGGCAGAAGCCACACCCGCTGATCCTCGCAGACCTGGGACATCTGGACCTCGGGCCGGCGGTCGATAAGGGAGTACTGCACCTGGTTGGACACGACGCGGATGCCGTGGTCGGCGATCTCCCGCAACCGTTCGGTGTCGAAATTGGTCAGGGCCAGGCGATGTATCTTGCCCTCGTCCCTCAGTTCTGCCAATTGCTCCAAGGCGTCGAGGTACCGCTTGTCGCCGTACTCCCACCAGTGAAACTGGAGCAGGTCGAGGCGTTCGACGCCCATGCGACGCAGAGAGATGTCAACGTTGTTCTCCACAATCTGGCGCGTCATCGGCCCGGTGCGAGGTACCCACTTGGTGAACGCCTGAATTTCGGATAGCGCCGCCTCTCCACGTTGTCCGGCCAGTCGGCGGCGAAACTCGCCGATGAAGTCCTCAGCGGGTCCGTAGTGGTCGGCCAGGTCCCAGGTGGTGAAACCGGCGTCGTGGTATGCCAGCATCGCGTCGATGGCGGCGGTAGGGTCAATAGGGCCGTGAGCGCCGGAAACCTGCCACATGCCGTTGAGGATGCGGCAGATGGGCAGGTTCTCGACGAACCGCAGACGGGATTCTAGTGGGAGGGTCATGGGCATTGCAACCTCAACTACGGCATTGCGAGCAGGCCGTCGCCAGAGTACCAGCCCGGCAAGATTGGGGCAACGGCGGCGCTCCAAAGTCTGCGGCTTCTGCCAGCAACAGTTATAATTCGAGATACGCGAGTTGCCCGTATCTTGCCCGTATCTTGCCCAAACGTGCAGGTTGGAGCCATTCTCATGCCGAGCCGTGATTATACTGAGCAGATGGTAACCGTTGTCGAATGGATCATCGAAGAGAACGGACTAGAGGCGCTTGGAGAGTACTGGGAGTTGGGCAAGGAGCTAATCGCAGGGTTGCCGGTGCGGGCGTTCTACGTGGCGGCGGATGAAGGCTACGGAAATTTGGCCTGCATCACCGACCGGTCAATCATTGATATCGAAGCGGATGATGACGACGATGACCTTGGCTACATCTCCGTTACCACTATTGATTCCATCGCCAAGGTCCATTTCCGAGCCGGCCCGGTACAGACAATTCCAAATTCCGAGGACGCGCAATTGACTATCATCCTTTCAATGATTGGCGCTGCCGGAACCGGTCCATACTGGATTGCCGAAACGGAAGCCGAGTACAAGCATCTCACGCGCTTTGGGGCTGCTTTGATGAATGCAATCGATGGACACTTATTGAACTGTGGAAGGTAAAGACATGGCTCAGAGTACGAAAACTACGTTCACGCCACCCAAGCAAAAGCGCGAACCTTTTACCGTTTCCATAGAGGACGTGAGAAAGCGACAGCCCCAATTGCCGCTGTACTTCCCCCCCGATGTCGAGGCGCTGCTCACCTCGTTCCGCGTCAGGGCGTTGCAGAGCATCTACGAAATCGCGCATCGGCAGCTGGGCGACCGCATCAAGTCGACCGTTGTCCAGGCTGATACCAGTTACGACGAACCCGGCCATACTTCGCTGGTTTTGGCCATCTGGGTGGACATGGACAAAGGCGAATGGAGTCGTGCTGACCGAGCAATCAGCGATGCGGTTTTTGAGGAAGAGACATCCTGGACCGAGTACGAAAGGGAAGACTATCTTGATATGATTCACTTCGAAATTTTACCGCTGAATAAATGAGGCCGCTGGATTTTTACCAACTCGGCTTGTGGATTTCTGCTTCAGCTGTAACGGAGGCCGAATATCGAAACGCCATAGGACGGCTTTACTACGGCTTGCATCACGAAGCCTGTTGTCGCTACTTCAGGGTTCACTCCGGCGCCCCACCATTGGGGAGAGGTAGCCGGCACACCCAACTCATCGGGCGTTATAGATTGTTGGGCGGCCAAGATACGCGACGGGTTCAAAGGTATCTTGGTCAGCTGTCAAGTCTGCGCAACACATCCGACTACGAGTTGGATAGCGCTATCAGATACCGTGGCCGGACGTACACCCCGGCCGATTTGATGAGTACTGCGGTGTCGGTTGCCGCAGGGTTACTGGCGGCGCTGGAGGATTTCTCCCCGGGAGCGGCAGCCGATGGCTGTGCCTGTCCTATCGTACGATAATCGGGAGGGGTGTGTTACGATGAACCCAATCGCCCGGTTCAGCCGCAGTCTTACCCACCGACCACAGGAGGCTCCGCCATGACTACGCAGCAACCCATTCGTATTGGACTGATTGGCGCCAATATCCACCAGGGCTGGTCGCCGCGAGCGCATCTGCCGGCGCTGGCGGCCCATCCCGACTTCGACCTCGCCGCCGTATGCACCACGCGGCAGGAGTCGGCGGACGAGGCCATGGCCGCCTTCAACGCCGGCAGCGCCTGGGACGACTACAACCGGATGCTGGCCGATGCCGACATAGAGGCAGCTACTATCTCACTGCGGGTGCCGCGACACTACGAACCGACCACGGCGGCCCTGCGGGCCGGCAAGCACACTTTCACCGAGTGGCCCCTGGGCCGCACCACCGCCGAAGCCATCGAGATGGCCGACCTGGCCCGCCAACAGGGCGTCAAGACTGCCGTCGGCTTGCAGGCGCGGGCTAACCCCGCCATCGCGCACCTGCGGAACCTGGTGGAAGACGGATACGTAGGCAAAGTGATGACGTGCCACGTGCGGCTGATGCGAGAGGGCGTGCTGTCCCGGGATTCGGGACGGACCTGGCAGCGGGAGGATGACCTGGGAGCGCACACCCTGACTATCGCCTGCGGCCACACCATAGACGCGCTGTGCAGCGTGGTCGGTGAGTTCGCGGACGTGGCTACCGTGGTCAGCACCCAGGCCACCACCTGGCACGAATCCGATACCGGCCAGGACCTGCCGGTCACGTCGCCGGATAATGTCCTGGTCAGCGGCAACCTGCAGAGCGGCGGCGTGGCGTCGGTTCAGATCGGCAGCACCGCCTGGGCCGGAAGTGGCTATCGCATGGAGATCTATGGAGAAGAAGGAACGCTGGTGGCGGTGTCGGTGGACTCCCCGCAGCTACAGGCGGTCAGTATCCGAGGGGCGCGGGGCGGCAGCAACGAGCTTCAGGACCTGACGCCGGCGGAGGAGTTGCACTTGGCGCCGGAGATCCCCGGAGGAGCGGCCTATAACGTGGGCCAGTTGTACAGCCAGTTTGCGGCGTCGATCCGGGGCACGGCCAACGAAGATCCGGGAGTACCCGACTTTGACCACGCCGTGGGGTTGCATCGGTTCATCGACGCCATCCGGCAGGCCAGCGACGAGGGACGGCGGGTTGCGGTGGCGTGACGCCTCGGAGCGGGATGGTGAAATGCCGGCAGTGCAACGGTCGGAGCGGTTGAGATGACGACAACAGCAAATATCAGAACGGGAACCCGGATGACTTTGGCGGAGTTCCTGGAGTTGCCCAGAATGGAACAACGTTGCGAACTCCTGGACGGTGTGGTGTATATGGCCGCTTTCCCGATTCCCGACCACCAATTCTCGGCGACCGTTTTGGGTAGTTACTTGTTCCAGCAGATAACGGAAACCGGGTTGGGCGTCGTGTTTCAGGTAGCCGGCGTCGTCGTATCGGCCAACAGCGCTTTGGGGCCGGACATCGTGGTCGTGCGTGCGGAACGTGTCGGCATCATTGGCCCAACCGTTATTGACGGTGGCCCACCCGACATCGTGGTGGAAGTGTTGTCGTCCAACCGCCACATAGACTTGGGGCGTAAGCGTGCGCGATACGAGGCAGCCGGCATCTCGGAGTACTGGATTCTGGACGGGGACGCCGACACACTTACCGCACTGGAGTTGAACGAGGACGGCGTTTATCGGGAGCGGGCGGTTCTTACCTCCGCCGACACGCTGACCACGCCGCTTTTTCCGGACTTCAGTCTCCCTATGGCGCGGTTGTTCGAGCATCCCGCGCGGGTTCGGCGGGAATAGTTGCGCAGAATACGGGCAATCCACGAGGGCGGATCTGAAATTCAATCCGCCCTCACCTTTTGGGACGCCATCACCGACTGGTGTCAGTCATCAGATGGTCGAAGTGGTGGCGTTCGGTGCACCCTTCCAGGGACTGCTCCATCTGTATGGTGATGTGGGAGATGCCGTGGTGTTCGTAAGCGATATGTTGCAACCGACGACGCAGGGTTTCCAGTTCGTTGGGATAATCGGGGTCAACGAGCACATGAGCGGTGAGGGACTCGTAGCCGGAAGTGATGGTCCAGGCGTGGATGTCGTGGACCAGCGTCACCCCCTCCACGTCTTCCATGGCCTGGCAGAGGCGGTGCATATCGATGTGGGCCGGGGAACCTTCCAGCAGCACCTGGAATACCTTGGACACCAGCCGCCAGGAACTGGCCAGGACCAGCGCGCCGATCAGCACGCTCAGGATGGGGTCGGCGAGCCACCAGCCGAAGGCCAGGGTCAGGACTCCGGAGATGACGACGCCGATTGACCCCAAAAGATCGGCTATCATGTGGCGGAATGCGCCCTCAACGTTGAGGCTGTGTCCGGCCGAGCGGTGTAGTATCCAGGCGGCAACCAGGTTGACGACGAGGCCGGCGCCACCGGCGATGAGCACGATACCACCCTGCACCTCAGGGACATCTCGGAAGCGGTGGTAGGCCTCGAAGAAAATCCAGGCGGCGATGACCCACAGGCTGAAGGCGTTGAACATGGCGGCCAGAACTTCGGTGCGGTAGTAGCCGAAGGTGCGCTCGATGGAGGCCGGTCGGTTGGCTATCCACATGGCGAAGAGGGCCAGGCCGATGGCGCCGGCGTCGGTGAGCATATGGGCGGCGTCGGCCAGTAGCGCGAGGCTGCCGGAGAAGACGCCGGCGACGATTTCCACGCCCATGTAGCTTACGATCAGCGCGAGCGCCGCCACCAGTCTGCGGCGGCTGGCGCCACGGTGGTTATGGTCGTGGCCGTCGTCGCGATGATGACCGTCGTGGCGGTCGTGCCCTGGGCGGTGGTGAGGCATCATGCTTCGGCGTGGGAGCGGGCGGCGAGGTGGCCGACGTGGTGGTTTTCTTCGGAGCAACCTTCCAACGACTGCTCGACCTGCAGGGTGACGTGGCGGATGCCGTATTCATGCTGGATTATATGGCGCATCTGTCGAAGCAAGGGCTCGATTTGATCCGGCGGATAATCGGGATCGACGAGGACATGGGCCGTCAGCGCTTCGTAACCGGGGGTGATGGTCCATGCGTGCACATCGTGGACCAGCGTCACGCCCGGCACTTCTTCCAGTTCGTGGCAGAGCCGGTACATATCAAGGTGGGGAGGGACAATCTCCAACAGTACTCTGAAGACCCTAATGGCGAGGCGGACGGAACTCACCAGGATCAGGAAGGCAATGAAGATGCCGATGATGGGGTCGATAAAGTGCAAGTGGAAGAACAGGGCGATGAAGCCCGAGATCAGCACCGCGACGACGCCCAGCATATCTGCGACGATGTGCCAGAAGACGCCCTCGACGTTGAAGCTGTGGCGGGAAGAGCGGTGCAGCACGTACGCGGCGATGCCGTGATTGGCCAGACCGATGATGGCGACGACCACCATGATTCCGCCATCGACCTCGTGGGCGTGGCCTCGGGCGTACTCGTTCAACCGCAGGTAGGCTTCGTAGCAGATCCAGCTGGCCAGGACCCACAGGGCGAGGGCGTTGAACATGACCGCCAGCACCTCGACGCGTTGGAAGCCGAAGGTGCGGGTGATGGTGGCCGGACGCTCGGCGACCCACATGGCAAAGAGGGCTAGACAGACGGCCAAGGCGTCGGTGAGCATGTGGGCGGCGTGAGCCAGCAGACCGAGGCTGCCGGAGAGGATGCCGCCGACTATTTCAATTGCCAGGTGGGTAGCCAGCAGGCCCAGGACAATCAACAGGGCGCGTTTGCTGGCGCCGCGCAAGTCTTGAGAGTGGTCTTGGCCGGCGTGATGGCCGGCGTGGTTGGTTGCCATGCTTGGGTTACCCGGCAGTTACGTTAGGGGCGGGTTCCAGAACCCGCCCCCTGCGTACCTCTGGTTGCCCCAGCGGGGCGGCTAGTCGGCGGTGTTGGTGGCGGTTTCCGCAATGGGCTGGTTGGTGCGGGGGTCCACCTCGAAGGGGGAGTAGAGCTCCAGTTCCTTGCCCATTTCGCGGACGGCGGGGATGACTTCTTCACCCATGAGACGGAGGCTGCGCATCTGGTCCTCGTGGGTCATGGCGCCGTCGCCGTCCCAGAAGAAGACGCTGCCGGGGCGCAGGTATTCCAGCACCTCGCGGATCTTGGGAATGACCGTCTTGGGGGTGCCGGTGATGATGGTGCTGTCGGCGACCTGGTCCTCGAAGGGACGGCGGTTGGCGCCGAAGCGGCCGGCGGGGCCGAAGGCGGCGGCGGAGAGCCGGCGGGAGGTGCGCGACGTGTGGCCGGGCAGGTTCATGATGGCGGGGTTGATGCCGCCCTCGTTGCCGGCGAGGAAGGGGTTGCTGACGCCGGAGAGGTACTTGCGGCCGACTTCCTCGGCGAGTTCCTCGGTCTCGTCAACGTGGACCTTCCACAGGTAGGCGACGTTCTGGGTGCCCGACTCGTAGCCGTTCTCGGCGGCGGTGTCGTGGTAGAGCTGGAAGGCTTCGCGGGTGGGCTCCAGGCGGGTGGCGAGGAGGACCAGCGGGTAGCGATGCTCGGCGCACCACTTGACGGTCTCGACGGAGACGGTGGACGGGATCCAGATCTGCGGGTGGGGTTCCTGCAGGGGCTTGGCCCAAGGGTTGACATAACGGTAGTGGAAGTGCTTGCCCTCCCAACGCCAGGGGCCGGGCTCGGTCCAGGCCTTGATGATGAGGTCGTGGGCTTCCTCGAACCGTTCGCGGTTGAAGTTGGGCGGCGAGTTGTGGGACCAGCTCTCGCGTCCACCACCACGCACGAAGCCTGACACCAGGCGGCCGTGGGAGATCATGTCGATCATGGACAGCTGCTCGGCGAGCCACAGGGGGTCATCCCAGATGGGTAGGACGTTGCCCAGGATGATGATCTTGACGTTGTTGGTGATGCGGGCCAGGATGGATGCGCCGACGTTGGTAACGCCCTGCATACAGAAGGGCGTGGAGTGGTGCTCGTTGAGCATCACGGCGTCGAAGCCCATCTCCTCGGCATAGACTTTCTCGTCGAGGTAGCGGTTGTAGAGTTGAGCGCCAATGTCCGGGCGATAGTGGCTGTTGGAGATGCCCAGGTCGGTGCTTTGGGTGCCCATCAGGCCGGACGATTCATCCTGCCAGGGCTGTTCGGTGAAATGGCCAATCAGCATAACGGCCTCTCCTTGCCTTGCGGTACGTTGCGTTCGCGGCGCACGCGTGCGTGGCCGGCGGAATCGGTTGATGGCGGCAGTTTAGCAGGCGGCGACGATGGGGGCAAGGTTGGGGCCGGCCGGTTGGGTTTTACATCGATGGACAGGATGGACGGGATTTTGGTTGGTTGGTTTCGTGGTGGGTTTCGCTCCTTTGGGTTTGGATGGTGGTTTCGGTTTAGTGTGGTTGGGGAGGCAGGATTTCAGTTCGTTGTCAGCGTACGGCCGGTTGGTACGCAACATTTGACCCCTACTTTTTCGTGTACTCAGGACGCTTTTGGCGTCCCTGCACGCGGGCTCGGGCAATCCCGGTGGTCCAGTGGTCAATCCTGGTGAGGAGTCAGGTCTTTAAGCAGAGCCTTGCCAACTGCGACCGGTTGCGATTTTTACTGACGGGGTTGGCCGTCGAACTGAAATCCTGCCTTCTGAGGTTTTGGGATTGGAACAGCTGTTTTATCTAGACAAGTTTAGGATATATGTTCTGGGGCGGGATGGTCAAGGGGCGGGGTGTCATCGCACACGATTTGATGTTGGGAAATCAATCGCTGCCCCGTGCGGCCCCGGGGAAGTGACTTTTCGTTGACATACGGGATGATCAAATACGGTTGATGAAACTAAGGTTCGGCACGCGTATGTCGTCGGGCCACGACGGTGGGGTGGAAGAAAGATCGCAGACCCAAAGGGCCGACGGTCTCAGCGCAGAAAAGCGGTGTGACCGTTATCGACGTTGCTGAGCCGGGCTACGGCCTAGGGGACGGCTGAGCAATTCAATGGAGCGTAGCCTGTGCGTTTGTAGGTGCGCGGTAACGTCCTGCTCTGACCACTGGTCCAATGGTCTAGAAGCTAAAGCCGTTACAAAATTCTTGACTGCTTCTACGAGTGCCCGCAGATTGTCCTGTTGCATCACGACCGCACTGCTTTCTAAGCCCGAATCCACCGAAGGGAAACCGTGGCGGCGGTCAGAGGAGGGATGAGGGACCAGGGATCGGGCTGGCGGGGACCTGATGCCGATGAAATGGACGATGTGGGGCGTGGATGCCGGTCCAAAGAGATGTTGACGACCCGTAGTAGCGGCGCGGGAAGCGATTTTCAGCGCCGATCGCCGGCGGAGGCCATCAGGAGCCGAGCCTGGCGCGGCTGGGCCAGACAGTTAGGTAATCTGGTGGACAGGTCAGACGCCGCGGGCGTGGTCAAGAAGGGAGTGGCAGTGCGCGCAGTCTGGCCAGGGCGCTGCTGAACTGGTTTCGCCAGGGCCAGCCCTGGGGGAGATGCAAAGTGAGGCGGCGTGCCTTGCGGGTGAGGCGTCCGGCCAGGGAGAAGAAGCGCCTGCGCAGGGTCTTGGTGGTCGCCACCGGCTCGCCCAGCCCGAGGCGCGTGGTCCAGCGGGCCAGGTTGTGGGCCATCGTCTGGACGGCCAGCCAGGCGGCGTTGGCGGGGAAGCGGCCCGAGGGCAGGTGGTTGAGACCCACCCCGTACTTGAGGTCGCGGATGGCGTTCTCGATCTCGGCGTGGCGGCGATGATCGGCCTCCAGTTCCAGGGTGTCGCCGTCTCTATCGGTGATGAAGCCGTGATAGCTGTAGTCGACCAAGAGGGCCAGCTGGGAGTTGGGCGTGGGCTGCACCCTTCGGACGATGAGACGCACCGGCACAGCATCGGGCTCACTGGCGAAGGGAGTGTAGCTGGTTTCGGCCACGTCGGCGGCGCCCTCCATCCAGTAAGGGATGGGCGTCCAGTCCTCTTCAGGTATGGCTGCGATGAGATTGCGCAACTGGGCGTGCTGGCGGACGGTGATGGAGAAGCGGACCTTCATCTTGCGGCAGACGGCGACGATGTCGTGGTTGTAGAAGCCGCTGTCGGCCCGCATGGTGAGCGGTC
Source organism: Dehalococcoidia bacterium (assembly GCA_965197635.1). Lineage (GTDB taxonomy): Bacteria > Chloroflexota > Dehalococcoidia > Lucifugimonadales > UBA3495 > Bin87. The sequence continues at coordinate 514,755 of OZ240218.1, read as the reverse complement.
CGGTGGCTCCGGCGTAGCGCACTCGCCTTACCGTCTCTCGCAGGAAGTGGGCCGCGCCGCGAGCGGTGTTGGCGCGTCCCTGGCGCAGCCGAGCCATCAGCACGTCGCCGGCGCCAGCGGCGACGGCGAACAGCGGGTGATAGCCCCGCTGGCCGGTGTAGGTGTGGCGGCGCGCCCCTTCCTTGGCCGGACCGTAGGTCTCACAGATGGTGGAGTCCAGGTCGATGGTCAACGGATCATCGCCCGGTCCGGCCCCGGCGCCCCAGGCTCGGGCCAGCGCCTCACGGCTCACCCGATCCAGCTGCCGCGCGTGGCCCCAACGGAAACTCCGCAGGAACGTACCCAACGTGGACGGCGCCTTGACCACACAGCCCAGCACCTGCTCGGTCCCGCCAGCGCGCAGCGCGTCGGCGTCGTCGATGCAGTCGCCACCGGCCAGGGCCGACGCCACCAGGGTCAGCATCTTGTCCCCAGCATTCGCACGACCCGGTGCATCTCCCAAGTCAACGTGGCGGTCCACCAGTTCGCCCAGACCCAGGTGATGGGCCAGCGTGACCGGCAGGATCAGTCCGGCGTTGGCCACCAGGCGGTGATCGTCGAAGGCGACCTGGATGCGCTCAAGGCGCTCAGGTGGTAGCATCCGTTAGGTGCTCCTTGTTCCGGGTTGGTTTGGTGTCTCACAAACCATTATCCCCGAAGCCGGGAGCATTTTTTCAACCCTTCAGCACGACACCAACCTCATCCTTTCGGTGGATTGGGGCTTAGGAGTGTATCAAGCCGGCAATGACATAATGCGCAGTGTCCACGGACTGTGAAGCCCGACCAAGCAGCCCAGGTGACACGCGCACCCACATGGACAGGCAATTTGTACGTGCGGCGGATTAGGTTACCAAACGTTGGACCGTCAGTAAAGATTGGGTGATACAATCAAGCCGAATCCAACTTGAACCTGACGAGGTCCAAAAATGAGCATTGACGTTGCCACTTCCATTGCCCGAATCCTGAAGGAGGAGGGCGTTGAGTGGGTTTCCACTTTTCCGGTTTGCCGTGTGAATAATGCTTTGGGGCGCGAGGGCGTGCCCATGATTATGATGCGGGACGACCGCTATGCGGTGGCGCTGGCCGACGCTTACTCGCGGGCGACCGGCGGGGAGCGCATCGGGGTCTGCACGGTGCAGGGGGGCGTGAACGGCGCCGATCTGGGCGGAAACCTCAGCGTCCATGATGCCGTCCACCAGGACCCGCAGTGCTTCCCGCCGCAAGTCCACGTCTCCGTCGATGCCGCGCTTGCGTAATAATTCCAAAAGATCCATGCTGTGTTTGACCACCGTCGTTCTCCTTGGTTGGGTTGTTGTGATTCCACAAGGATGACGCGGTGGTCAGCGTTTTGCCAACCGCCTAACTCTTACACCACTTCCTGGGACTCTACTTGGTTTCTTGGGCTGGGCCGGTTTCCGGTCGGCTTTGGGCTTCAGACCAGGCATCCGCCGGGCACCGCTGGTTTGGCCGGCCCTTCCAATTGGGCAATCCGTTTCTTCAGCCGTTCGATAATGGCCTGCTGCTGGACGATGATGCCAATCAGGACATTCCGGTCGGCGGTCCTCAGATCAACTTCGTTATCCATCCCAAATATATGACATAACCACCTTCACCAGCGCCAGCGCTCCGCGGAACCTCTTTCCGACAATTAACTCCCCAAGTCTGAACAGTTACCCGCCGTTCGACACCCTTGACAATCACCGCCACGGCCTCGCCGAAATCACACTGGGTATGGCCCGGCTGGTGGGGCAACGGCACGAACATCTCCTGGCGACGCCGTCTATGCTCCCCCACATAGTCCTTGACTATGGTGTACTGGCCGCCGAAGCCGTACTCGTCCCTCACCGCTCGAAGATCCGTTTGGCCGTGTGGCGCTGCTTTTTAGGAACCCGCTGTCGGCTTCCAGTATGGCGTCGATCACGCCCGTGTAGGGCTCAAGCTGGGGCTTCCGGGGCGTACTCTTGCGCCGCTAACCTGGTGGCACCGAGTAGGCCCGCATCTCGCGCACCGTGTCCCGGTGCTGGCCAAACACCCGTGAGGCCCCCCGAACGCTCATTCCCTCCACCATGCAGGCCCGGCGCACGCGCACGTACATTTCCACTGGGTACATACCATCTCACCCTCCAAAGGCTACTAATCAAACTTACGGAAGGCGGCGGCCGGTACAGTTTACCCGCACCGCACTTCGACGATCGAGCCGCCCGCACGGCCTACTTTACCGCCGCCGCTCACACGCAGAACACTTGGGCCGCAAGGTCTCGCCCACCGCGTTCAGCAGGTTGGCCAGCGGCACGTAGAGGGACCGCTCGTTGGTGACGCCACCCGACGCCCTAATACTACAGTCGCGCTTGCCTTTGGTAGGATAGGCCCATGATTACTGGTGAGAGCGGAGGAGTTGGAAATGGGTCAGACATTACTGGAGCGAGAGGAAGCGCTGGAGTGGGAGGCTGGGCTCCAGGAGCTGCACGGGCGTATCGCGTCGCGTTTCAGCCGTAGTGAGTCTCGTCAGCGGGCGCTGGCGTACCTGAAAGGATTGCTGGGGTCGGTGGAGCGCAAGAACGGGTGGCAGTTGGCCGAATATGCTGGCGACGCCACTCCCGACGGTGTGCAGCGTCTGCTGGCGGTGTACCACTGGGACGCGGACCAGGTGCGGGACGACCTGCAAGGGTACGTGGTGGAGCATTTGGGCGATCCCGGCGGGGTGCTGGTGGTGGATGAGACGGGGTTTCTGAAGCAAGGCCGGAAGTCGGTGGGGGTGAAGCGTCAGTACAGCGGCACGGCGGGGAAGGTGGAGAACTGTCAGATCGGAGTGTTCCTGGCCTATGGCAGCCGACGGGGCGCGGCCTTTCTGGATCGGGAGCTGTATCTGCCCCAGGAATGGGCGGAGGATGTGGAGCGGCGGCGGGAAGCCGGTGTCCCGGAAGGGGTGGTCTTTCATACCAAGGCACAACTGGCTCAGGAGATGATCGCCCGCGCAGTGGCGGTTGGGGTGCCCTTTGCCTGGGTAACGGGGGATACGGTGTACGGCAATGACCGGAAACTGCGGCGGTGGCTGGAGGAGCAGGCCCTGCCCTACGTGCTGGCGGTGAAGAACAACGAGCCGCTGTGGGCGGATACGGAGGATGGCTCGGCACAGGTGGCGGCCCGTGAACTGGCCCAGCAGATACCCGATGACCGGTGGCAACGCCTGAGCGCTGGTGAGGGCAGCAAGGGGCCGCGCCTCTACGATTGGGGTTGGTTGCCGATAGGACCCTGGTCAGCACTGGATCAGGGGCGTTGGCTGCTGGTGCGTCGCAGCATTGCCGATCCTGATGACCTGGCCTACTACGCCTGTTTTGGCGCAGCGGAAACGCCGCTGGCGGAACTGGTGCGCGTGGCGGGCACCCGGTGGATCATCGAAGACGCCTTCAAGGAGGCCAAACAGGAGGTGGGGCTGGATGAGTATGAGGTGCGCCGGTGGGTCGGCTGGCACCGGCACATCACCCTGGCGCTGCTGGCCCATGCCTTTCTGGCGGTAATCCGGTCCTATGCCGCCGGTGGCGATGGTAAAAAGGGGATATGTTCCCGGGAGAACTCATCCCACTGACCGTGCCCGAGGTCAGACGGTTGCTGTGCCGGCTGCTGTGGCTGCCCCGTGGCAGTCCTGCCCTGACCATCCACTGGTCGGGATGGAGACGGCGGCACCAAGCCCGGGCCATGCAATGTCACTACCGGAGACACCTTCAGAAACCTGCTCCTCAAGAGCGACTGTAATACTAACCAGGCGCAGCTCGGTGAAGCAGGCCTCAACGGCTTGTATCAGTTTCCTGTCCACCATGGCTACTTTGATATGTTTTGGGAACTACGAACCGTTGCAACGGCTCTCGTGAGAGCGGCCTCAATACGCGAGCCGTTGCGGCTGAAGCCCAGTTATCTGCGCATTTCCCGCTTCAGGTCTTCGTCCGTCCGCAGTAGCGTGTCTGAAAGTATCCACCGCGCCAGGGTCACCAACTCCAATTGACAATAGTTGATGATACCCAGCCCCCGGCGCACATTCGTCCGCGGCCCTCGGCCCGGTAAAACAGGCTCGCTGAACTCGCGAGGCTCGGCTGATTCTTCTGGTACAGGCGTTGGCGGTGGCCCATGATCCACAACATCATAGTCCCGACAGGCTTGCTCCCACGCCTGTACTGCCCGCTTCAGTTCTTCCTCAGGGTCTCTGAACCAAGCTGTCGACCAGATCCGATGGAAACGCCATCCTTTGTCTTCGAGGATCTGTTGCCGTAGCCGGTCCCGCTCACGCGCCGTTTGTCCGGAGTGGTAGCTGGCCCCGTCGGCTTCGATAGCCAGCACCATCTGTCCCGGTCTGTCGGGATGGTCACAGGCGAAGTCTATGCGATAACCGGATACGGCGTATTGGGGTGTCACCGGGACGCCCCGGCCGGCCAGCCGTTCATGACATCGAGCTCGAAACCATTGAGAGGTTCATAGCTGACCGCACCCGGTAGCTCACGACCGCCGTTGGCCGCGAATTCCAGGTACTGCCGGAGCAGTTCCACGCCGACGGCGTTCGACCTCCCAGGCTCCATGTCATGATGGCTGAACGACGACACCACGTGGACCTCAGCGCGTGAACGGCTTATGGCAACGTTGAGCCGCCGTTCCCCGCCCGTCTGATTCAGCGGTCCAAACCGGTAGGACAGTGTCTCGTTATCCGCTTTATGGTATCCGGTGCTGAGAATAACCACGTCCCGTTCATCACCCTGCACCCTCTCGATGCTCTTCACGAAGAAAGGCTCTTGCGACTCGCCGGAGAAGAACCGGTCAAGTGTCCGGTCCCCCAGCTCCCTCAGCCTCCGACGTAGGTCGTCGTCGATGCTGTTGGCGTGTTTGATCCCGAAGGTGATCACACCGAGAGTATCATTCGGACGATTCTTGGCGTGATCGACGATCATGTCGACTACCTTCTCAACCTCATCCGGATTGGAATTGTTGGACCGCTGCATCAATGGTCGGAAGGGCGCCAGATCATGCGTCAGCGGTCCCTTGACTGCCGTGCCCGGGAACGTCGTTAATGCCCCGTGGTAAATGTTGGCGTTGGAAAACGCGATCAGCCGGCCATCGCGGCTTCGGTAATGCCACTGCGACATCTGCTCTCTGATGGGGCATGCCTTGGCCACGTCAAGTATCGACTCGATGTCGTCGGTGAGCGCCAAGTCCGCCGCGTCATCCGATTCCTCATCTGCTCCAACCGACTGTCTGTCGAAAAACGCAGTGGGCGGCAACTGACGGTCATCCCCGGCGATCACCGCTTGAGGAGCGCGAGCCAGAACCCCTATGGCATCCGCCGGCGGGATCTGCGACGCCTCGTCGAATATGACCACATCGAAAAGGTTCGCCTCAGCGGGTATCAGTTCAGAAACCAGCAAGGGCGACATCGCCCAACAGGGACGCACGGCGGTGAGCACGTGAGGAGCTTGCTGGAAGAGCTGCCGGATGGGGAGGTGCCAACTTCTCTTGGCCGCCTCCCAGTTCACCAAGTCAGCCTCCGTAGGGTAGGCGCTCATAGTCTTGACGGCAGCCTCGGCAGCCGCCCGCTTGACCCGTTCGGGGGCGTTCCCCAAGTGTTGCCGATCGAGATCAATGAAATCTCGTTGCCGCCGACTGTGCAGGGCTTCGCTGAAACCGGATACGTGGGGCTCCGAAAAAACGATGCGGTCCCAAACCGCCAGAAGCCAGGCCCTTTCCAAAGCATCACCAGCATCGGCCAATGGAACCGTCCTGCCCACCTCGGACACAACCCGGTCGAAACCAGCGGCTGACAACCCCGTCTGCAACTCACGGATGCGACTGAGGTTGGCCGCTATTGCTTCGTGGGAAACCGAGCGATCCAAAAGGTTTTCCAGCTCGGCATAAGGAACCCCACGCAAGCCATTCGTGCCGAATATTGCCTCTACACGCTTCAGTTGCGCCTCAATGACTGCAATACTCTCCAGAGTTTCCTCCAGTCCGAGGGGCGCCCGAGGATGACCGCCATCGACTGCAAGTTCGCGCCATCCGCGAAGTTGCTCTGCTGCCGTGTTGACGCCTGCGAGCGCTTCTTTACCAAATGCTTTCCCGTCTGGAGCGACCTCTCTTATCGCGGAACGGTAACGGGATGAGAGAAGCGGAGCCAGCGGCGCCCACCATCGGGTAGCCGGAGCTAGCGCATCAGCCAACGACAAATGGTCCAAAGCGCAGATGCCGCTACCGTATCGGGAAATCAGATGTCCCACCTGGGCGAGCCATCTCAGAATATCCGACCAGTCGCCAACGCTCTCCCGCTGTTGAATGCCCGCCGAATCCAGGGCGTCGAACACCTTGGCGCGTCCCTAGGCCATCAATCCGCCGGACAGCTCCCGCACCAAATTCAACGCTTCCAGGGCTTCTGTTGAACTGGCAACCTTGGCTCGGGCCCATTCCGGGTATTGGGATTCCAGCGATGGCCCACCCAAGTCGACCCATTCCTGGATCCCTCGCATCGACCGATCCACAGCCGATCGGCTCACCTCGCGGGCCGGGCTTAGATCCATTCGAGATACGCTATGCACCTCCCCCGGAGAACCCATCAGCTTCTCCTGGACTTCGTACAAGCTGACACCCCAAGGTTCACGGCATTGGTGCATCGCTTCATTGTGGACGATCAACTCTCGGCGAAGTTCGGCTAACTGTTCATACAGGACGGAATAATCTCGCTCTGGAATGGTCTTGATGTTGCGAATCGAGACGGCCAGACCTTGCGCAAACTCGCGCTTGGACTGTACTCCCCCGTGGATATCCATCACCAGTTCCGATAAACCGGCTCGGTCCAGCTGGTACACCACGACGTCGATCGCAGCTCTTTACTCCGCCACCAAAAGCACCCGTTGGCCTTGAGCAACCTTGGCAGCGATCAAATTGGCGATGGTCTGCGATTTTCCAGTGCCCGGAGGTCCCCAGACTACAAGGGACTCTCCACCCAAAGCTCGGTTGATCACCAGGTGCTGGCTCGCGTCGGCATCTAGTATCAGGAACTCGGACCGGGGCGGATCTAGGTCTGGTTGCCCTGGGACGGGTCCCGAATCTTGGCCGCCAGAGCCTCTCGTGCCTCTTCCACTCCGGCGATGGCCGCGATGCGATCATTGCCGGCGAAAGTCTCCAAGCTGTTTTCCAGGTCTTGAACCATGGTCATATTCGCGTAGTTGAAGTTGCCCAATACCATCCGTGGAGTGATTTCCAAATCACGCACCGCGGACCACCGGTCCTGCAGATCGCCCAACAGGTTGACCACGCCGGCAAATGTATTGGGCAGGCTTTCAGGCAAGCCGACTTCCTGATCTGAAGCACCCACGCCGTGTTCGGTCCCGAGCACATGAACGAGCACCGGATTGAGCTGTGGATCACCAGACACCTCGATCTTGAAATTCCACCGGGCCGCATCCGTAGGTGCAACGGAAATGGGAATCAGGATCACCGGAGCGTTGGGTCGTCTTCCCGTCTCTACTGACCAAGCGGCCAAGCCCACACCGGCGAACAGAGTGGACAAGCCCTTTTCGTCAAAGTTACCCTGAGCCTGACGGTGGATTGTTGCCAATCGCCGGCGCGCCCTCGCCAATGACACTTCATCCGGGAAGAGCCGGTGCAATTGGATGGACCTTACCGCCAATGAGTTTTCCAGGACCTGTGGTTGAAGCGCCGAATCCTCGCTCGGTGTCAAGTCCAGCGTGCCGGTTGTCAGGTCCCGATAGTTCAGGAGCCGGTTGCGCCCGGAAACATCCAACAACTGCCGCTTCCACCTTTTGACGGCACGCTGTAACGCACTAATACGCTCGTGGGACCGCACATTCACGTCGGCGTGACCGCAAACGGCCTCATTCTACCGTCACATGGTAATCGGCAGCACACTCGGGGTAGGTTCACTTCCGTAGGAGTATGGCTTATCCCTGACACGGTTACGCTGCCGGCAATTTCATTGTGGGATGGGCTGATCGGATCCGTTTCATGGCCGGGGTTATTCATCCGGCTAACTATCACCCGGTTTGCGTGCGCCCCGTCGCTGACGGTCCCTCTTGGCATGGTGGAAAGCGTAACGTCAGCGGTGCCGTTGCGTCTAGATCGGACCCACTAGACCGATGCGATCAAACGGCGGCTCACCGATGGGTCGGTAGACATCGACCACTTCGTCATCATACTCAAACCGGCCGGTGAGCGCGTCGATCACCGCTGGTTCGCGCAACGGTCATTACGTAAATCATTCCGTCCGGGAATTACCTCGCCGGTACGATTACCTATCCCACATTCCCTATTGCAGATCGCGGCAAGCCGTTGTAAAAAAGGTTGATTTTAGTTGCAAGACCACCGTCAGCCTATTTCTGAAAGCGCTTACGCGCCGCCGCCCCAACAGTTCAAGACGTCTCCGCCCGGGAATCGCGCCCGGGAACACCGATCTGATCCCCGTTCAAGCCAAGCCACGGCGAGCACCTGCCCGCTGGTCAGCCTGAACCGGATTGGATACACCTTTACGCTTATCCAGCCGGTGTTGCGCCGCACGCGCCGGTCTCAGCTGTCTGGAAATTGCGCCCCAGTACGTCCGCACGTGCTTCACTTGCTTCCTTGCAGGTACGACGAAGGCGACGTGATCGCCATTGCCCATGGGGGCTACCCACTGCGCGGGATACGATCCGAACAGCGGAGTAAACGTCGGGCCAGCATCAGGGCCGCGGCCTGATGTAAAACTGTCGTTGTCCAGCGATTCGGTCCGTTTAAATGAAAAGCGAAAATATCCAGTCGGTTAGTCGGAGACGGTTGGAGATTTGCGTAGCGCCATCAGCTTGGCCCGTTCCTGAGCGCTGAGCTTTTTGGTGGGTGGTTGATCGGCGTAGGCGTACTTGCGCACGGTTACGCGAGAAATGCCCAACTCGCGGGCGATGGCCCGCAGAGACAGCCCTTTCAGTTTGGCCTGTTGGATCGCTTTCCAGCGGGCCTTCTGGGTGGGCGTCGGTGTGCGCTCCCACGTTGCCGTGGTTCTGCCGACGGCATCTTTGACCGCAGTGGCATTGACCATTGCCTCGTCGATTTGGACCGGTTCCACCGCGGCCAGATGTTACTGCTGGGACTTGCCGATGTCGTAGTCTCCGACGCTGCCGCCGATCCGTTTCAGCTCAGGGCCGGGAGACCATGGGCTGACCGAGGCCCACCGCGCACCCATCCGTGGCGGCGGTTCCTGGGTAGCCACCGTGCGACCCTCGTACTTGATGATGACTTCACCATCGGGTCGTTCCAGGACCTCCACACACAGTCCGGCGTAGCTGGGGCGTTCCTGATCGGGCAGCAGTTGCAGCACCCGCCAGTGATACTTCACGGTGTTGTCCAGTGCCACCTTGCGGGTGTCCTTGAAGCACCGGGTCTCGGAGCGGCGCAGATCAGGGGCTACCGGACGGTAGGCGGGTTCGGGATACTTCGCCTGGACGGCAAACCGGGCGTTGAAACGAGGCAGGAAGTCTCGCAGCACGGCGGTGGCCTGATCGATGGTTCTGGCGTCAGCCAGGCGCAACTCGGTGACCAGGCGATCCTGGAAGGTTTCCGCCATGCGTTCCACCCGGCCCTTGGCCTGGAGAGAGCGGGCGAAGATCTGCCGGATCCCCAGTTCCGGCAAGGCACGGGTGAACTGAGTGGCTTCCGCAGCAGTCTCCCCTTTGCGGGCGTTGTGCTTGAACACGGCGTGGTGGTCGCTGTACAGCGCCAAGGGGTATGCTCCAGTCTTCGATCAAGCCCTCCAGCAGCATGAAGTAGCCCCGAGTATCCTCGCGTCCGAAACACGGCGTTGGACACCACGCCGGTGGCATCGTCCACCGCCAGCAGCAGCACAAACTTCGGCCCTCGGTCCTCCCGCCAGGCATGACGACTGCCGTCCAGCTGCACCAGCAGCCCAGCCTGGGGCATCCGCTGGCGGCGAAAACGGTGCTGGGGCGAGCGCCGGCTGCGGGGACTGCCGATGCCAGCCTGGGTGAGAATGCGCCGCACGGTGGGCCGGCTCAAGTCGATCCCTTCCCGTTCCCGCAGCAACTCGGTGAGGTGAGTGTGGTTGGCGCCCTCGTAGCGCTGGCTGGCCAGTTCCACCACCGCGGCAGCCTCCGCGGCTGGGATAGCGTTGTGGGGTCCACGGCCGCGGTTGCCATGTGCCAGCGCGGCGGCGCCGTCTTTGCGATAGGCGGCCAGCATGCGGCGGGCGTGGCGCTGGGTCACTCCCAGCAGCTCGGCGGCCTGGTCGATGGGCACCTGGTATTCCAAAACGGAGTTGAGCACGTGGAGTTTCGTTTGTTCGCGTTGGTTCAATGTCACATCCTTCAGGGGACGGACATTTTCGCTGAACAGTTAGCTGCGGACGGAATCGTAGAACAACACACATTGACACGGAAGTGGGTGGCCTGTACGAAGCCAGAGTCACCTCATCCATGTACGCGGGTCGGCACGACGAGGCTATGGCAAATTGCACCAGTGCAATCGAACTCGAACCGGATGACGCCGGACACTGGCGTCGTCGCGCCCACGTTTATATCATCGCGCCGACACCCCACCCTCACAAGGGAGTCGAGGACGCCACCCGCGCCATAGAGCTCGACCCGCGCCACCCAATGGGGTACGGACACCGCGCGATTGCCTTGACTCAACTGTCGCCGCCAGATCGGCACCAGGCGTTAGCCGACATGAACCGGCACCTCGAGCTGTTCCCCGACCAGGATTCTGAAGCGTACAGGTTGCGGGTGTGGATACATGAAAACTTGGGAAACCACGACGACGCTGAGAGGGACCGCCGATTGGCTCAGTAGCCGTGCTCCCAAGGATCGCGGTATGATTCTCAAGAGTCTGCCATTGACTGGACGAGGAGCATGGGCTGATTGGTTGAAAAAGAGAAACCGGCCTATTCGTCGCTGCCAACGCACGCTAAACATCCCTTCGATTGAGGGGTTGGCCAGGCCGTGCGGATCAAATAATTAGTGGTATTCAAAGTGGTAACTAAATCCTAAAAATGCAAAATCATACTGAAATTTGGGACAAAGTGGCGTCCCAGGCAGGATTCGAACCCGCGGCCAGCTGCTTAGAAGGCAGCCGCTCTATCCACTGAGCTACTGGGACGCGCTCCACATTAAGATAGGCAAGGCAATGCCGGCCTGTCAACGGTCAGGTCGTCCAGCAATCGCCTCATTGGAACACCGTCCGCGCCGTCACCTAATGTTCCGGTGAAGCGGTGCGGTCCATTAGGCGGCGTTTTTGGGGCAGGAGAAAAACCACCATCATGGCCGCGCCCTTACCAACTCACTCATCCCAACACCGGTACTCCTGATCCTGACGCCAGTTACGCGACAGTTTGGCAAGGGTCTGGCTTCCAAACCCGACGCGCACGATTTCAGCTGCCGTTGGCTAAATTCAGCGCCAGCTGCGCCAGCGTGCGCGTCGGCACCCCGGTCGCCCCCTTCACCAGGTGGCCCTTGCTGCTGGAAGCGGTGGATGTGCCGGCGATGTCCAAGTGCACCCAGTCGGCGTCCTCGGCGAACTCCCGCAGCAGCATTGCCGCTGTGATCGACCCAGCCTGGCGACCGCCAGAGTTTTTCATATCCGCTACATCCGACCTTATCAATTCCCGGTAGTCCTCTAGCATGGGCAGTTCCCAGAACCGCTCTCCGCTGCGGTCGCCGGCGGCGCTCAAATCCTTCGCCAGCTTCGGCGAGTTGCCCATTATGCCGGTGCAGGCTTTGCCCAGCGTCACCACCATCGCGCCGGTCAGCGTGGCCACGTCCACGAGCCTGGTAATGCCCAGGCTGCGCGCATAGCACAGCGCGTCCGCCAGCACCAGCCGGCCTTCGGCGTCAGTGTTGATGACCTCGATGGTCTTGCCATTCATCGCCGTAACCACGTCGCCCGGCCGTTGCGCCCGACCGCCGGGCATATTCTCCGTGGCGGCGATCAGGCCGGTCACATTGATGCGCGGTTTCAACGAACCGATGGCCCGCATCGCCGCGATCACCGACGCGCCGCCGGCCATGTCGCCCTTCATCGCCTCCATGTTTGCGGCCGGCTTCAACGAGATGCCGCCGGTGTCAAACGTGATGCCCTTGCCCACCAGTCCCAGGTTGTTTTCGGGATGATCCGGGTCGCCCCGATAGGTCAGGATGATGAGCTTGGGCGGTTCCTCGCTGCCCTGGGCCACGCCCAGGAACGCCCCCATGCCGTGCTCCTTCATCCGGTCCCGGTCCATCACGTCCAAATCCAACCCAACGGACTCCGCCACCTGCCGAGCCGCGTCGGCCATGCGGGTCGGCGTCATCACGTTGGCGGGATGGTTCACCAGGTCCCGCGCCAGCATGGTCGATTCGGCCAGTACCGTGCCGATGGACGCGCCGGCCGCCAAAGCGTCGATGCTGCCGGCGTCCCGCTCCACGATGGTTACGCTGTCAATGCCGCCCTCGCCGCCGTCCGAATCCTCATTCGCGCCAGAGCCATTGCCGTTGCTCCGGTAGGTATCAAACTGGTACAACCCCAGCAGCGTCCCCTCGGCGATGGCCTGTGCCGACTCGCCGGCGTCCAGCCCGCCGATGCCCGCGCCGTGGGCGATGGTGGCAAACTCAGATACCCCTTTGCGCCGCAGGAACCGGGCGACCTCGCCGCTGACTCGACGCACGGCGGCGGCGTCAAAATCTCCCGACTTGCCCAGTCCCGCCACCACGACCCGACCGGCCGGAATTCGTCCCAAGGTATGGATCAGGGTCGTTTCGCCCAGCTTGCCCTTGATCTCGCCGTCGGCGATGAGAGCAGATATGGCGCCGTCCAACGCCCGGTCAACCGCGCCGGTCCCACCACCCGGTTGGGTAACTCCCTGGAACAGATTGACCACCAACGCCGGTGTGGCAAAATCGGTTACGTCGCCGGCGACAACTTTCATCGTGGTAGGCATGGCTTCTCTCCTGTGACACCGTTTGTTGATCTTCGTCATGGCGAGATTATGCCGCCCCGCCGGCCATCGCACAACCGAACTCCTCCTCATGGTAGCGTTCCGTATTAGGTGGTTTGATTCCATAGATGCCGTTGCTAGTGCGGATAGGGGCGAATGGCCATTCGCCCCTACGGACGGAAACCACCTAAATCGGAACGCTACCTCAAGCACGGATGCGATTGTTTCGCTCGCAACGACAAACCGGGTCCACGTGAACCGACGTGGTAAGTTGCCCTGCGGTGGGCCGGAGTTTAGAATAACGCACGCTACCGACAGACTCCGATACAAGCGGGGTCAACCGTTACCAACAATCGGAGGCTGGAAAGATGGCTCTTTGGCGACCTGACCCTACATTTTACCCTTCGGCGCGACTGGCTATGGAGGCGCCGCAGGAGCGCTTGGCCTATGTCGCCGTGCTCAACCCCGATTCTGGCGAACCTGACGCCATGACCGTGGTGGACTGCGATCCCAACTCGGCGTCGTATTCACAGGTGGTCCACTCGGTTCCCATGCCCTACCTGAACGACGAGTTGCACCACTTTGGATGGAACGCGTGCAGCGCGGCACTCTGTCCGTCATCGGCCCACCCACATCTGGAGCGCCGCTACCTGGTGGTGCCCACCTTGGCATCCAGCCGCATCTACATCCTGGATACCCAGCCCGACCCGGCCCGTCCGCGCATCGTCAAAACCATCGAGGCGGAGGAAATCCAGCGGGCCGGCTACTCCCGGCCGCATACCGTCCACTGCGGGCCGGACGCCATCTACGTCAGCGCGTTGGGATCAGCCGAGGGCGACCGGCCCGGCGGCATCATGCTCCTGGACCACTACACCTTTGAACCCATCGGGCCTTGGGAACTGGACCGCGGGCCGCAGGAACTGGCCTACGACTTCTGGTGGCACATCGGCCTCGACACCATGGTAACCAGCGAGTGGGGAACCCCCGAAATGTTCGAGAACGGGGCACGCCTGGAGGACGTGGTGGGACAGAATTACGGCCATGTGTTGCACTTCTGGGACATGCGGCGGCGGGCGCACCGTCAGGCAGTTGACCTGGGAGCGCAGCATCAAATGACCCTGGAACTGCGACCGGCCCACAACCCTACGCGGCACTACGGCTTCTGCGGCGTGGTGGTCAGCACCGAGGACTTGTCCGGCTCCATCTTCGTCTGGTATCGCGACGGCGAGGAATGGGCCGCCCGCAAGATAATCTCAATACCCGCCGAGGCCGCCGATGCTTCGGTATTGCCGCCGGCCTTGCAGCCCCTGGGCGCGGTGCCGCCGCTGATTACTGACATCGACCTCTCCCTGGACGACAAGTTGCTGTACGTGTCCTGCTGGGGCACGGGCAAGCTGCTGCAGTACGACGTGTCCGACCCGTTCAATCCGGTGCAGACCGCCGAGCTGGAAATGGGCGGTGTGGTTCGGCAGGCGTCCCACCCCAACGGCGCGAGGCTCACCGGCGGTCCGCAGATGGTGGAGATCAGCCGCGACGGACGCCGCGTGTACCTCACCAACTCGCTCTATTCTTCGTGGGACGACCAGTTCTATCCCGACGGCCTCAACGGATGGCTCTGCCGCATCGACGCTGACCAGACGGGCGGGATGTCCGTCAACCAGGACTTCTTCATCGATTACGGCAAGACGCGCAGCCACCAGGTGCGCCTCCAGGGCGGCGACGCCTCCTCCGATACCTTCTGCTTCCCGTAAAGGCCATATCAGTGGCGCAACTGCATCGTAGGGGCGACGTATGCGTCGCCCCTACATCCTAACGCCCAGCTTCCGTAGGAGCGAATAATCACTCGCCCCGTTTTGCCGTTATAGACCCGCCGTAGCTGTGATGCAGGTATTCTTGCTGCACGCTCTCATCCCCGACCCGGCGGCTCTTACGTCGCTGGGGCCGTGGCTGGGATTGGCCGCGCTGGGCATCTTTCACGGACTGAACCCCGCCATGGGCTGGCTGTTCGCGGTGGCGCTGGCCTTGCAACGCCAGCGACCGGCACAGCTCTACACGGCTACGGGATACATCGCCCTGGGACACCTGATTTCGGTGGCTGTGGTGATGGTGGCGCTGGTTGCGGTGGGGGCGTTCCTCCCCCTGCGGTGGGTAAGACTCGCCGCCGGCGCGATACTGCTCGGTTTCGGCGTGTTCCGTCTGGTCCTGTACTACCGGCATCCCCGGTGGGTAGGCATGAACGTGGGCGGACGGGACCTGATCGCCTGGTCGTTTCTGATGGCAACGGCCCACGGCGCCGGGTTGATGCTGGCCCCCGTAGCATTGGCCCTGACCGGCCCGACGGCTTCCGCTGGGATTGCCGGAGACCTGGGCGAACACGGCGGTTTCCTGTCCCTGACCGACGCGCCAATCTGGTGGCTGGTGGGCCTGCTGATGCACACCGTGGTGATGCTGACCGCTATGCTGGCCGCGGCAGTGGTGGTCTATTACCGGGTCGGCCTCGCGTTTTTGCGGCGCGGCTGGATCAACCTGGACCTGCTGTGGGCCGCCTCGCTGGTAATAGCAGGAGGGGTAACCCTGGTCTGGGCAGCGGTGGGTTAACCGGAAATCTGCCAGGGATTTGAAACATAAGGCCCACAATGGCCTGGCTTTGCTGCACACTGGGAACCATCATCTGCGGCGGCGGAATCGTTATTACTGTGCCACCAATAGTGACCGATGCGAGACGGACACCAAGTATGCACAGGCATCCGCGATCAGGGCGTTCCCGCTATTCTGATATAATACGCGCGGACAGCAGGCGCTTGAGGCGGGTTGAGCAAGGGGGATGGGTAGTGAGATAAGAGCAGTATTGGACGGGTTCGCCGGCAGTTGGATCCCTAAACCCGGATCCACCGAATGGATGAGTCTGTCGGTGCGCTGAGAGGGTAAGAAAGCGCTCCTGCGTTTGGGGATAATGGGTTTTGAAATACCAAACAAACCCCAGATCAGGAGCACCCAATAGATGCTACCACCTGAGCAACCCGACCGCATCCATGTCGCCTTTGACGATCACCGTCTGGTGGTCAACGCTGGGATGCTGCCTCCGATACACCGGCCAGCGGGGCTATCACCCGCTGCTGGCCGGTACCGCCGGAATCGGCGAAGTGCTGATGTCTCTGCTGCGCCAGGGCCGGGCCAACACGGCTCGAGGCGCCGCTCACTTCCTGCGGGAGACGGTAGGACGAGTGCGTTATGCCGGGGCCACCGGACCACTCACGGTGCGGGCCGACCCCGGCTTCTACACCCACGCCATCGTCGCGGTCTGCCACAAGATAGATGTCCGCTTCTCCATCACCATCCGCCAGCACGCCCGGTTGCGGAACCTCATCGAGGCCATACCCGAAAGGGACTGGACGCCCATCCCCTACTGGATGGACGGCGCCGCCGGCGTGGCCGCAACCACCTACACCCCGTTCACCCGGCGCACGACGCCGCGCCGGTGCGGCTCATCGTCCGCAGAGTGCAGCCCAAGCCCGGTTCCCAACTGGCCCTTTTCGCCAGCTACAGCTACCACGGCTTCATCACCGACCGGGAGGGGGATGCCCGGGAACTGGAGGCCGACCACCGCCGCCACGCCGAGATCGAGGATGCCATCCGCGACCTCAAGCACGGCGTGGGCCTCAACCATCTCCCCTCGGGCCGCTTCGCCGCCAACGCCGCCTGGCGGGCCGTCCAGGTCATCGCCCACAACCTGGCTCGCTGGACCGCCCGCATCGGTCTGGGTGAGCCAGAGGTGGTAACCACCAAGACCCTCCGACGACGCTTCTTCGCCCTGGCCGGACGCCTCACCCGCAAGGCGCGCCGCCTCACTTTGCATCTTCCCCAGCACTGGCCCTGGGAAAACCAGTTCACTCGCGCCCTCACTCGATTGCGTGCCCTGCCACTCCCTTCCTGATGGTAGCGCCGGCAACCGGCCCGCCAATCCCATCCGCCAGTCAGTCAATCGTCTCCCCAGCTCGCGCCAGATGGACCAGCGAGTTTTCCCTGTTGCCGCCGGCTCATCCAGCAGCGGCTCCCCACGCCTGACACTGGTGGGCCGATTGCCCACCACCAGGCCCAGCTACCCGCATTCCGCCCGAACGATCGCGTCTTCATCACCCTCGTGTCCCATTCCAGTGCTCCCACAATGCCTTTCGGTGGATTCGGGTTAGGACCACCCTCGGCGAACGCCGCCGCCCAGCGACCAATGATATGGGCTTCCCTCCCCAACGCCTCGGCTACCGCCGCTGCCGTCCAGCCCGACGCCAGCAGCCATAGTGCGTGCCACCGTTCTCGCTCTCGGGGTGTCGGCGCTCGGTAAATCCGCCTTCGTACCTCAGCCTCATCCAATTGCCACCGCTCCAGCAGCGCCACCATCTCCTTCATGCCCAACAGCAACCCCCTCGGATCTCATGACTAACCAACTCAACTGCCCTTATTCTATCCAACGCTGATGCGGGTTTCACCTTGGCATCGGTTTAGTCCTTACTCAACCGCCGTTGCAGGTTCGACCAGCCGAAGGTTCGCTCCACCACCCGACGCCTGGGCAACAAGGGTTCCAGCAACTGCCCTCTCGGTCGCAGAGGTCGCTGAGATAAGTTGGGCGTGCCATGTCTCCACATTACGGCTAACTCCCCCCTCTCCGATCTCATACTTCCATCCCAATTACGCCCTTTTTGCACAACGTCTAAGCTGGACTTTGTACAAAAGTTAGGCACATTATAAAACCAGGGTAAGCTGGCCTGACCCGATTTCCACAATAAGGCCCAACCATGCTTACCCTGCCGGATGCCATTTGACCCGTTCTCACTCCCTTGGCAACGCGGTTCCCAAGCCGAACCTGGATCAAAGTCCAGGTGCGGCTGGTCGGCGCGATACTGGCTCCCGGCCCGCGCACCGTAGCCGCGGCGCTCCGCGTCATGGGCCACCGCGATGACCGCAACTATGCCCGCTACCATCACGTACGCAATCGAGCGGTGTGGTCGCCACTGCCGGTATCCCAGGTCCTGCTGACGCTGCTAATCCAGCAGCCGGACCCGGGTGATGGTCCCCTGGTGTTCGGCATACGAGCCATTTACCAATCGGGAAACCGTGGAGCGACGCGGCGGCCCTAAAATCAAAGCCCGTGGCAGCTACCGCGATGCGGTGCGTGCCAGCCGCCGCTATCTGGTCAAGGTCAGCGGCTGGCGCTGGATCAGCCTGAGGTGGCGGGGCCACGTCCCCTGGGCCGGACGCTATTGGGCTCGGCCGGTGCTGACCGCTTTGGCGCCTTCGGCCGGATATTATCGCCCGCGCGGACGCCCGCACCAAAAGCTCACCGATCGGGCCCAGCAGATGATCATGCAATCCCGCTCATGGTGAGCCTGCCGAACCACGCTGGTTGCCCCACCGTTCCCTGGTACTGGTGGGCGATAGTAGTTACGCCGTCCCCGTATCGTAGCACGGGGCAGGCTCTGGACCGGCTCCACTGCTGCCAATCGCTGCCCCAACCCGTTACCTGCATCACCCGATTGCGGTTGGATGCTGGCCTCGACGCACCGGCGCCAATCCGTCGGCCCGGCCAGAACGGGCGTCCACCCGTGAAGGGCGCTCGCTTGCCCACACTGCAAGCGCTCCTGGACCATGACGACACCTCTTGGGACCGGACGGCAGTGGCTTGGTACGACCACACGACCCGCGCGGTGGCAATCACTTCGCAAACCGCACTCTGGTATCACACCGGCCAACCGCCCGTACCACTGCGCTGGGTCCTGGTGCGAGACCCCAATGGCGAGTTCGACCCCCAAGCCCTGCTCTGCACCAACCCAGCCGTTGACCCAGCGCAGATCCTGGAATGGTTTGTGCTGCGCTGGCAACTGGAGGTCACCTTCATGGAAACCAGGTCTCACCTGGGCGTGGCGACCCCGCGCCAATGGTCCGACCGCGCCATTGCCCGCACCACCCCGATATTGATGGGTCTCTTTTCCTGGATCACCCGGGCCGCTCACCAGTTGCAAAAACAACGGCCGCTATCCCCGCGCACGGCGGCCTGGTACGCCAAACCGTCGCCAACCTTCGTCGATGCCATCGCCCTGGTCCGTCGCCACCGGTGGCTGGCGTCGGAGGGTTTTCCACTGTCGGCCACCGAACCTCGACTTTGTACAACTAAGCGGCGTAGGCGAGAGAGTCGAGCATCAGGTGATATAAGGAGCTGGGGACTTTAATCAGTTCCGGCTCGGGCTCGGACGTCGTAAAAGTCCCGTGCCGCACCCAGATGTAACGTCTGACCATGGCGATGGCGTCGGCGAAGGAAGGACTGGTCTTTTCATACCAGGCGGTCGTGCGGGGTGTCATTTCAATCTGCTGCTGTCCGATGAGGGCGTCGGCCATCAGCGTGACCACACTGAACAGGCCCAGGAGGGCGGGCGTGGTGCGCGCGCTGGCCAGTTCCGACCACTGGCGCTGGGTTTCCATGCCCAGATGGGCCCGTGCCTCGGCAAAGGTGACCTCGACCTGCGAGCGCAGCAGATACCACTGGAGTAGGTGCCGGGGTTCCGCCGCGGTGTCGGTGCCTAGCAACGCGCCTGGTTTGAGGTGTTCTCCCGAGTCTTTGACCACGACCCAGCGCATGGCAAGGGGCGGCGGCCCGCCGTGGTACCACACCGCCAGTCCCGAAGCCAGTTCGACCGTAGTGGTACCGCCGTCGGATCCGGTGGCAAGGTAGGTGGTCCATTGAGTAGCGGGATTGTCCAGCACCGCCCTGGGGCTGGGCAGACGCGCTCCGACGATCCGTGGTCGCCCGATCTGGCCGGGACGCCGCGGTGGCGCTGGCTGGTACCGGGCCGCGTCCTTGCGCAGTTTGGCGACGACCACAATGGGTTTTGACATATTCTGGAAATAGCGCAGGAACTCGCGTTTGGCGTAGCCGCCATCACACACCAGCACCAGGTCCTGCTCCGGCAGCCACCGGCGCAGACAGGTCAGCATCTGCCGAGCATAGTCGGTGACCATCTGGCGCCGTCGGCCTTTGCGCCGGTCGTAGCGGGCCGACGGCGCCAACGCGGTCATCAAGGGCAGCGCCCAATGCCGACCCACCCCACCGATATGGGTCAACAACATCAGGCTCACCCATTGCAGTCCGGGGGTCATTACCGTCTGGTCGTCGGTGGAACGTACGGGATCCCGGTACCGTCCCTTGGCCGCAATCTTCCGCCCCCAGCGCCGTTCCAGGGTTTCGTCAATGCCGAAAACCAGCGGCCCGTCGGACGAACCAAGACGCCCGACCACCAGCAGCAACAGCACTCGGCTCAGCTGCAACGACGACCACCTGGCACGGTTGAGCGCCTGATGGTAGATGGCGAAATCTCCGTGCTGCCCAACTCCCAGGATGTTCAGGGCGGAGGAAACGGTGCGTTTGCCGGGAGACAGGATCGCGCCAACCGCCAAGAGACGGGCTTTACGCCAGGTCCGGGGGTCAAACAGGTGCTCAAAGGGCAGCAGCAGGGATACAATGACTTCGGGCAGGGTAGGCATATTCGACCTTTTGTGATGATTTGGTCGAGCTTTCCCTGTCCTTATAATTTGTCTAGGTTTTGTACAAAGTCAAGCCACCGAACTTGACGTTCAAAAACTTCCAGCCAATCTGTACCACAGGTTGCTCGACTCACCGGCTTACGCCGCTTGAGTGTACAAAGTCCGGCTAAGAGGGTGTGTGACAAATGGGTTCAAGCGGGTTGGAGCCGTTTCAGCATCAGGTGGATCATGGCGATATGCACCCAGGCTTCGCTACTTTCCGTTCGCTCCTTATAGTCTTGGCTCAACCGTCGGCATCGGCTCAACCAGGCCAGGGTACGCTCTACCACCCATCACCTTGGCAACACCTCAAAGTGGTGGCTATCCGGTTTGCGCTTGACCACGGTCAGCAGCCAACCGCCGGTGGCCCAGGCCCAGGCCACCAGTCGACCGGCGTAGCCCGCATCGGCCCAGCAGTTTGGCCAACACCAGCTTGGCGCCGTCCCGATCCCCGTGTCGTGGCACGGGGCAGGCTCTGAATGCTGGCCGCGTGAACCACCACGGCCAAGAGCAACCCCATGGTGTCCACTACGATATGACGCTTGCGTCCGGCGACCTTCTTACCGGCGTCATCGCCCCGCGGCCCCCTTTTTCCGTGGTCTTCACCGACTGGCTGTCGATCCTTGAACAATCCGGGATGGCCGCGCTGGGCGTGGCATCACGTCCGGCGGCTTCCCGTACCCGGGAACGCAAAGCCGTTTCTACCCGTTCCCAGGTCCCATCATCCCGCCACCGGCGGAAGTACCACCAAACGGTCCCCAGGGCGGCAGATCGTGGGGCATCAGACGCCAGGGGATGCCGCCACGCAGCACGTACAGTATGCCGTTGACTACCTCCCGCAGGTGCGTAGTCCTGGGAGGGCCCTTGGTTTTGGCCGCGGGCAGCAAGGGAGCCAACTCCGCCCACTGGGCATCGGTCAAATCACTGGGATAAGGTTTTCTACTCATTCACCCAGCGTAACCACCTTGTAACTGTTCAGACTGGCTAAATCAGGGGTAGACTAAAAGCATGGACCGGGATGTGAATATAGGCAGGGCCTCCCGTGAGGGGTTGGTCCAGTTGGTTAGTCAACTTCTCGACCATGTTGAGGTTCTGGAAACACGAATCTCTGAGTTGGCAGGCCAGCAGAAGGCTCCAACGGAGGGAGGTAAGGAGCGGAAGCCGCCCTCCTGGGTCAAGGCCAACCGGCCGGACCGCCCCCAGCAGGAACGCCAGAAGCGTACCCACGGCTTTGCCCGGCGGCGGGAGGAGCCCACCCACTGGGAGGAGCACGCCACGGCCAGTTGTCCGGACTGCGGGACACTGCTGTTGGGCGGGAGAGTACGTCGGAAGCCGCCAGGTGATATCCATACCCCGGGTGCGGGCGCGGGTGGCTGAGCACGTGGTGCTGGAGCGCACTTGCCGGAAGTGCGGGCAGCGGTGGTCCCCCGCACCGGATTGGGGCGCCCTGGTGGTGGGGCGGCAACGGGTGGGCATCTCAGTTCAGCAGGAAGTATGCGTGCTCCGGGAGGAGTGCCGGCTGCCCTATGGAGTGATGCAACGCTACCTGAAGTGGCGCTGCGGACTGTGCCGCAGCGTGGGGGAACTGGTGGCCTGGGCGCGTGGAGCGGCCGGGCGCGGCCCGGGGGAGCGCCACCGGCTGCAAGAAGAGCTTCGAGCCAGTCCGGTGGTGTACGGGGACGAGACCGGCTGGCGGGAAGATGGCCACAACGGGTATCTCTGGAGCTTCAGCGCTCCGGAGGCGCGCTGCTTCCTCCGCCGGGCCAGCCGGGGCCGGGAGGTGGTTGCGGAGGTGTTGGGAGCTGAGTTTGACGGCGTGCTGGTCAGCGACTGCTACGGCGCTTACAACGTGCATCAAGGGCTGCATCAGAGCTGCTGGACCCATCTGCTGCGGGATATCCACCGGCTGAAGGAACCATACCCCCAACACCAGGGTCGGGCCGGATGGGCCCAACGGGTGCGGGAGGTGTATGACCACGCCCAGGCCTATCCCGGTCCCGACCCGGAACTGCCGGCAACGGTGCAGCGGGCCCAGCGGGTAAAGCTGCAACAGCAGTGCCAGCAGCGGCTATGGTCCATCTGTCAGCCTTGCCTGGGCAGCGATGCGCCCATGAGCGTGCGGTGCCAGCGGGTGGAACGCTTCCTCCCGGAGTTGTTCACCTTCGTCGCCGAACCCCGGGCGTCTGCGGACAACAACGCGGCGGAGCGCAGCCGGCGGCCAACGGTGGTAAGCCGGAAGATCAGCGGCGGGACCCGTTCACTGGAAGGGAGCAACGCTAAGAGCGTTCTGGCTTCCTTGTTCGGCACTTGGCGCTTGCGCGGCCGCAACCCCTACCAAGCACTAAACTCCATCCTCTCCCAACCCCTACTCGCCCCAGTCTGAACAGTTACGCGCGTTCAATTGGCTTGACGCCGACGATCGTGCAATGTTACATTGCGTTTACTAGGGCCAAGATAACCCCGCCATGACCGCCGGCTCACCGATGTCCCGGCGATTTCCTAAGTGATAGCGGGAAGGTCCGCCAGCGCCAACCTCTTCCGATATGATCGGCCTTGTTGTCGCCTGTAATTCCTTAGGTGGTCGTTGATTTTGATTCGGCCTGTGACTGGGATGCCCAGTTTCTATCCTTCGAGTGGTTATGCCCACTAAATACATCTTCGTAACCGGGGGCGTGGTTAGCTCCATCGGGAAAGGCATTTGCGTGGCCTCCATCGGCCGCATCCTGAAGAGCCAAGGGCTTTCGGTAACCGTGCTCAAGTTGGACCCCTATCTCAACGTGGACCCCGGCACCATGTCTCCCTACCAGCATGGGGAGGTCTTTGTTACTAAGGACGGCGGGGAAACCGACCTCGACCTGGGCCACTACGAGCGGTTCATCGACGTGGAACTGACCCGCGACAGTAACGTCACCGCCGGGCAGACTTATTTGCAACTGATCACCCGCGAGCGCCGGGGCGACTTCCTCGGCGGCACCATCCAGACCGTGCCTCATCTGACCAACGAAATAAAAGATCGGCTGATCGGTCTGGCCGCCAAATCCAATGCCGACGTGGTGGTAGTCGAAGTGGGTGGAACCGTCGGAGACATTGAAGGACTGCCGTTCCTGGAAGCTATCCGACAGATGCGCAACACGGTGGGCCGCAACAACGTTTTTTACATGCACCTCACGCTGTTGCCCTACATTTCGGCGTCCGAGGAACTGAAAACCAAGCCCACCCAGCACAGCGTCAAGGAACTGCGCAGCATCGGCATACAACCCGACGCTCTGATCTGTCGCAGCGACTCGGAGATCACCCCGGGCATTCAGGAAAAACTTTCGCTGTTCTGCGACGTGGAATCCGCAGCCGTGTTCCCCATGCCGACTGTTAACAACGTGTACGAAGTGCCGCTGATAATGGAGCATTTCGGCGTGGGCCGGTGTCTCTCCGAATCCTTGGGATTGGAGGGGCAATGCCAATTGGATGATTGGAGCGGCCTGGTGCGCCAAATGAACTCCGTGGAAGGCACCGTGCCCATCGCGGTTGTCGGCAAGTACGTGGAGTACCCCGACTCATACATGTCGGTGCGCGAGGCGCTGCGCCACGCCGCCGCGTCGCATGGGGTGCGGGCGGAAGTCAAGTGGGTGCATTCGGAAGCGGTGGAACGGGATGGCCCCGATGCGTACCTCAAAGACGTGTCCGGCATCGTAGTGCCCGGCGGCTTCGGATCGCGGGGAGTGGAAGGCATGGTGGACACCAGCCGCTACGCCCGCGACAAAGGCGTTCCGTACCTGGGCCTCTGCCTGGGCATGCAGGTGATGGTGATTGACTGGGCCAGGGACGTGGCGGGTTTGAAGCGCGCCAACTCGTCCGAACTGGACCCGGATTGCGAGCATCCGGTCATAGACATCATGCACGGGCAGAGAGGCGTCACCGATATGGGCGGCACCATGCGCCTGGGACAATATCCCTGCCGTCCCCAAAGCAACACTCGCACTGCCCAGGCTTATTCCGTGCCCGAAGTCATGGAACGCCACCGCCACCGTTATGAAGTCAACAACAAGTACCGGGAATTCCTGGAAGCCTCGGGCATGGTCATGAGTGGCCTGTCGCCCGACGGCGAATTGGTGGAAGCGGCGGAAGTGCCCGATCACCCCTTCATGGTGGGCGTGCAGTTTCACCCTGAGTTTCAATCTCGTCCCAATCGCCCACATCCCCTCTTCTGCGCCCTCATCGGACAGGCGCAGCAAACCGTTCGCGAGGGGAAACAGTTGCCTTTCCACCGCGCTGGCGGATGGTCGTTCTCGGCCGACTAGCATTTCGTAATTACCACTCCCCACCGTTCGGCTTCGGGGGGTTCAACAATAACCGCGGTGAGCCGGTGACTCACCGGAGTTTCCTCGCCGGAAACGGGCGTGCGCGCCCATGGAGGATGAAGCAGTGAAACTGTTTCTGGATACAGCCAATATTGATGAGATCCGGCAAGGCGCCGAATTGGGCGTAATCTCCGGCGTAACCACGAACCCGTCGCTGGCCGCCAAAGAGGGCATCGGCGGAGCCGTCGGCTACCGAGCCGCCGTGCAGGAGATCGCCGACATAATTGACGGCCCCATTTCGGTGGAAGTGGTGAGTACCGACGCCGCCGGCATGATTGCCGAAGGCCGGGACATTGCCGAGTGGATCCCCAACCCCTGGGTCAAGATCCCCAGCACCGAAGAGGGCTTCAAGGCCATCAGTGTGCTGGCTCGCGACGGCATACAGATCAACCAGACCCTGGTGTTCACCGTGAACCAGGCCCTGCTGGGCGCCAATGCCGGCAGCGCCGTGGTCAGCCCTTTCGTGGGCCGACTGGACGACATCGGGCAGGACGGCATGGCCCTGGTGCGCGACATTGTTGACGTGTACCGCCAGCAGTCGGTGGAAACCATGGTGATGGCCGCCAGCATTCGCGGCGCTCGCCATTGCACCACCGCGGCCGCGGCCGGCGCCCACATCTCGACCGTTCCCTACAACGTATTGACCCAGATGATAAAGCACCCCCTAACCGACGCCGGTCTGTCGCGATTCCTGCAAGACTGGCAGCAAGCATCCGGAGGCTGACAACATGGTCCGCGCCCGCCCTGGCACCTCGACCGCTCCCCGACGCCGCCGGCGTCCTCCGACCCCCGAAGACGATGCCGGTGTCGTGATTGCCGATCCGCCGCTGCCCGATGAATCGCTGGACGGACCGGAGCCTTACTCCAACGGCGCTCATACGGGGACGACGGTTGATGTCGCCGACCTCGCCAAAATGCCCCATGAGCAGTTGTTGGAGTTGGCCCCCGAGATCGGCCTGCGCGATGATGGTTCGCTGGCCGACCTGAACCGCGACGCTCTGTTCCAACGGGTGCGGCAAACGGCGGCCAATCGCAACCTGCTGACTGCCTCCGGCATTCTGGAGGTGATGGACGCCGGGCATGGCCTGCTCCGCTCGCTGCAATATCCGCCGGTCACCGGCGATGTGTTCGTGGGTCAATCGCAGATCCGCCGTTTCAACTTGAAAACCGGCGACACCGTAAGCGGCCTGGTCCGCCCGCCCAAAGAAGGCGAACGCCGTTATGGGTTGACCCGCGCCACCAGCATCAACCTGCTGGACCCGGAGCAACAGAAACCCGGATCCCGGAGGGCCTTCGAGTCGCTGACCCCGATTTTCCCCGACGATCACATCGTTTTGGAGAACCCACAAGGGGGCCTGCCGTCCCGCATGATCGACCTTTTCGCCCCCATCGGCCTGGGTCAACGGGGCCTCGTCGTATCTCCACCCAAGGCGGGCAAGACTACGGTGTTAAAGCAGATTGCCGCTGCCGTCGCAGACAACCGGCCCGACGTTATCTTGATGGTGGTGCTCATCGGCGAGCGGCCCGAGGAAGTCACCGAAATGCGCCGCGCGGTCAAGGGAGAGGTCTTTGCGTCGACCTTTGACGAGTCGGTGGAGGAGCAGTGCCGGGTCGCCGAGCTGGCCGTGGAGCACGCCAAGCGCATGACCGAATCCGGCCGGGACGTGGTTATCCTGCTGGACAGCATCACCCGCCTCACCCGCGCCTACAACCTGGCCCTGCCGACCTCAGGACGCACGCTATCCGGCGGCATCGATCCGGCGGCCCTTTACCCGGCCAAGCGGTTCATCGGCGCGGCCCGCAACCTGGAGGAAGGCGGTTCCCTGACCATCATCGCCACCTGCCTGCTGGACACCGGCAGCCGGATGGACGAGGTGATATACGAGGAGTTCAAGGGCACTGGCAACATGGAGCTGCACCTGGACCGGCGCCTGGCCGACCAACGGTACTTCCCGGCCATCGACGTGGTCCGCAGCGGCACCCGTCGGGAAGAGTTGCTCTACGACGCCGAGACGGTACCGCAAATCTGGCTGCTGCGACGCATGGTCACGCTGGCCTCCGGCGGCGACCAGGCCAACATGGGCGACGCCACCAAGCGCGTCCTGGAACGCCTGGCGCGCACCCGCACCAACGCCGAGTTCCTGACCAACCTGACCAAAGACGCGTAGCGTCTAATCAGCAGTTCCGGGAAATTTTTTAGGGGCGGGTTTCAAACCCGCCCCTAATCTATGCGTCTGGGTCTGCGCCCGGTTCACCACCGTCCGGGCCGTTGCCCCGGTTCCGGCGCCAGCGCAGGAAGAATATGATCCCTGCGGCAATTATCCCGGCCAGTGCGATTACCACCGCCAATACGATGATCGCGATGAGCAGCGTGTCGGCGCCGCCACCGTCCGAATCGTCCTCGGCCACCGGACGGTCCCGGGTGTCGGCGGATTCCGGAGTACCCAGCACCGCTGCCACCACTGTGGCGGACACCGCCGCGCGGTCGATGGTCGCCGGAGGTACGGGCGTGTCCGTCGGAGGAGGTTCCGGTGTGGGCGTGGGCTCCGGCGTGGGCATGGGCGTCGGTGTAGGTTCTGGCGTCGGCGTGGGTTCCGGCGTTCTGGGCGTCGGTGTAGGTTCCGGCGTGGGCGTGGGCTCCGGCGTGGGCGTCGGCGCCGGGGTATTGGTGGGCACGGGCGTGTTGGTCGGCGGAGGGATGGGCGTCGGCTGGTAACCACGGGCCAGCGTCACGATTGCGGCATTGACGCCAGGAATCCGGTCTCCATCGAGCTGGAGTTCCAGGCGGATTTCCTTGGTGATGTTTCTTTCTACCTCATCACTGTGGAAGTCCTGCGGTATGACCGTCGTGCCCGTGAAAGACCCCGAACCGTCGGACGTGAGTACCACTTCACCGTCAAATTCCAGGGGCGGGCCGTTGCGGATCTGGATGAGATAACCCCTGGTGAACCCGCGCAGGCCGGATATGGTCACGGCGAGCGGCGCGCCGATGAGCAGGGTATCCGGCGCGACATCCAGTTCGGCGCAGGCGACCCGTAACTTCCGCAGTTCCTCGTCGAGGATCTCGCGTAACGAGTAGCCATCGATGGTGACATCGATCACCAGCCGTTCGCAGTCCTCTCCCCGCTGCGGTATGTCGTGCTCATACTGCCAGGACGTGCTGGCGGTGTGGTCAACGTTGCGGTCCCGGTCGTTGATGACGACCTCTATCCTGGGCGCATCGTAGTAATTCATGTCCGGCGGGAAGTTTTCGCCCCGGATGACCAGTGTCTCACCGCGATTTACCGTGTTGTTGTCTTCGTCGCAGGGCTGTCCGTTGGGGCAGATTACGGTGACGGTCGGCACGGCCAGGTCCACCTCGGCGCTGGCCTTGAGGCCGTTGTCGGTTTCGATTTGCAGCTTGGCTTCCCGATTGCTGTCGTCGATCAACTTGCGGAGCAGAGACACGCGGTTTTCGTTGGGGTCGTCAACCAGCACGTCGGCGGTGAATTGGCCGCGTCTGACCTCCACGGTTTCAGTCTGGCGGTTGCCGTCCAGGAACGTGAGCGGAATGCCGTCGAGAGTAACGCTGATCACCTCTGATGCGCCGGACAAGTTGTTGGCCCGCGCGATCAAACGTTGCCCCAGGCCGACCCCGGCGTTTGGCAAACCGGCCACGTTGAGCTCGACATCCGCGAGCCGGACGTTGACGGCGACGCTGTCATCGCCGAAATTGACGAGAATTGTCACCGTCTTTCCGGAGGCGCTGGGCGGCAGGCGGACCTGTACGTTGTCGCCGGCCACCCGCCACAGGCTGCGGTTCAACAAACGCCCGCCGACCAGAACGGAATCAACCCGCTGGCTTCCGCCGCCGACCAGTCTCAGGACAACTTCTTCGCCAGGAGCGAACTGGCGGTCGGAGCCGCCAGCGACTTCCAGGCCGGGTCTGACTTCAAACGAAATCGAACCTCCGCTAGTGGTGCCCTCCCCGTCCAACGCGCACACCTGGTACTTGTCCGCGTTTCGGAAATCGGTCTGGGTGATCTCCACCTCAATGGTAAAGTGGCCACTGCTGCCCACCGTTGTCGAGCCAACCTGTCTCCAACCGCTGATGTCTTTGCACGCGGCACTGGAGGACCCTTGTTCAGCGTACAGGTCCACGGTGAGGCCGTCGGCAAAACCGACCCCTTCGAACCGGACCGTTTCGCCGTAGCTAACCTCGTCGTCGCCGTCAATGTCCAGCGAAGCATCGACGTTGATGGAGCCGGTAAACGGCCCCTCACCATCCCACGCAATTGACACCTCATACCCTTCGTCCGTATCGGCGGGCCGTCTCGGCAGCGTCAGGTCGGTGATCAAGATCCTTTCAAGGTTCATCCCGTCGCTGCAATCCGCGCGGTCGCCGCCGGAGGTGGAGCGTCGCCATCCGCTGCAGCCGGCCACGATGATTTCGTGGTCGCCGTCGTCCGTGTCGCCCAGGTCGGCGTAATCGGGATACCAGCGCCCCGGGGCAGAAATTCTGATCTGCGCGTCGTCCAACCGGGACGGCACGCCGATGTCTTCGTGCAGGATGATGGTTATGTCGCCCGGCGGCGCCTGGCAATCTCCAGTGAAGTTAAAGGACAGATCGAATTCATCGCCGGGAGTTGTCTCATTTTGTTGGACAGCTGCGTCGCAACCTCCTTGGGCCAGCAGGGAACCAGGCCCGACCAGCAGCAGTATGGTCGCAGCGATAACCGCCACCAAGAGAAGCGAGATGGCTGCGCCGAGGTGCACGGTATTGGGAACATGAAACGATGCAGAGTAATGGGGTTCGCGCACGTTGCTCCTAAGGGCCGCTGCCCAATCGATTAATTAATCATGCTGCCGTGCTTGGTGGAGTGGCAGCTTAAACCATTATATTGCACGCCGGCGAGACAGCGGGTCCTCTACGCTGGATTGACCTGAGTTCGCCGAACTCACCTCGGCAACCGTCGCCGAGTTCCTGGAGCTGGACCTCCCTGAACCCGACGACAAGCGCAAGATGGAGCTGGACGATGGAGTGCTCGGCAGATAGGACAGCAACAGCCGCACAGTCTGCCACGACAGCGCTGAGCGAAACCCCTTATAATGGGCGCACACACGATAGGCGGCTGATCATGACCACGCCAACGAAACCACGTACCGGCCAGAGGGTATCCGTCGCCGAGTTCCTGGAGCTGGACCTCCCTGAACCCGACGACAAGCGCAAGATGGAGCTGGACGATGGAGTGCTGTACATCATGCCCAGACCCCGGCCGCGCCACCAATCCACACAGCGCAAGGCACTTCCGTACTGTACTGTTTTGGAAACCCACTTCCGCGGCATCGTGATTGAAATTCTCTCCACCGACCGCAACCGGGACCTGGTGCGCAAGCGGCAAGTGTATGCCGAGGTCGGCATTCCCGAGTACTGGATTTTTGACGAACTTGACCAGACCGCCCGGCAACTGGAACTGCGGGATGGCCGGTACGTGGAACGCGCCCGGTTGACTATCGGCGATACGCTGACCACGCCCCTGCTGCCCGGTCTGGCGATACCGTTGGCCGACGTGTTCCGCAGCGGCGCGAGAGGGGGGTGATCATGACCACGCCAACGAAACCATGTACCGGCCAGAGGGTATCCGTCGCCGAGTTCCTGGAGTTGGACCTCCCTGAACCCGACGACAAGCGCAAGATGGAGCTGGACGATGGAGTGCTGTACATCATGCCCAGACCCCGGCCGCGCCACCAGTCCGTGCAAGGCACACTGTACTACCATTTTGAAACCCACTTCCGCGGCTTCGACGAGCCGCCGGGAGAAGCGTACCTGGACGTCAACGTGGCATTGCCATCGGAGTTGCCGCGGCTGTTCGCTCCCGACCTGTCCATCATCTTGCGTGGCGGTAAGGCGATAGTAGGGGACCGGATGTTGGAAGGCGTGCCCGACATAGTGGTTGAAATTCTTTCCACCGATCGCAACCGGGACCTGGTTCGCAAACGGCAAGTGTACGCCGAGGCCGGCATCCCAGAATATTGGCTACTCGACCAACGCGACCAAACCGCCCGGCAACTGGAACTGCGGGATGGCCAGTACGTGGAGCGAGCGATACTGACCATTGACGATACGCTGACCACGCCCCTGCTGCCGGGCCTGGCCATACCCTTGGCCGACGTATTCCGCAGCGGCGCAAGACGGGATTGACCATGGCCACGCCAACCAAAATACACAGCGGAATGCGGGTATCCGCAGCCGAGTTCCTGGAGTTGGATCTCCCTGAACCCGACGACAAGCGCAAGATGGAGCTGGACGATGGAGTGCTGTACATCATGCCCAGGCCCCGGCCGCGCCACCAGTCCGCGCAAGGCACGTTGATACGCCATTTTGGAAACTATGTGGAGAACTTTGACGAACCTCCAGCCGAGATTTACCACGATGTCGTCGTCGCCCTACCGTCGGCACTACCGCGACTTTTCGTCCCTGATTTGACCATTATCCTGAGAGACAGCACGGCTGTCGTGGGCGACCGCATGGTCGAAGGTACGCCTGACATAGTCATAGAAATCCTGTCCACCAACCGCAGCCGGGATTTGGTGCGAAAACGGCAGGTGTACGCCGAAGCCGGCATCCCAGAATATTGGCTACTCGACCAACGCGACCAAACCGCCCGGCAACTGGAATTGCTGGATGGCCGGTACGCGGAACGGGCCACCCTGACCCGCGACGATACGCTCACCACGCCCCTGCTGCCCGGTCTGGCGATACCGTTGGCCGACGTGTTCCGGCAGCGCGGCCGATCGATTAGATGACCAGGAACACGCTATGACTGCCCGCTCCGGCAACATACTGATCGTTGACGACGAAGCCACCTCTGCCATCGTGCGGGCGGTGCGCCGGCGTCTGGAGGACGAGGGCTGGGGTACTCAGGTGGTCGGCAAGGATGAGCGCGGGTCGGGTGAGGATATGCTCTGGGCGACGATGGAGGCCATTGACGAGCATCTGCCCGACGGCGTAATCCTCGACGTGCGGCTGGGTGAATACCGCGACGACCAGTTCAAGGGCCTGGACATTCTGAAGCGCATCGTAGGCCAGTACCCCCGCCTGCCCGTGCTGATGTTCACGCAGTACAGCCAGGGCGTGGAGCGTGATACGGTGGCCCGCAGCGCGTTGCAGGTCGAAGCCCCGGTGGAGTTCATCGACAAGTTGGCTTCGCCCGAGGAAGTGGTTCTGCGAGTGCGACGGCTGGTAGGCGCGGAACCGTCCGCCATCGGTATCGGAGAACGCATTGTCGTGGACACCGACGCGCGTTCCGTAATGGTGCGCAGCGCCGGCAAGCAGCTGACCGCGGTGCCGGATATTTCGGGCCGCCGTTTCGACATTCTGCGAGAGCTGGCCCAAGCATGGTACCGCAGCCCCGGCAACCTGGTGCCCTTTGACCGCCTCGAACGCTATTTGGAGGGGGACGATACCAGGGCCTCGCTGCGCGTGCGCATCCGTGAAATAAAGGTGTCGATGGGTCGAGCCCTGGGAACGTCGCTGGGCGCTAACGACTTTATAGTCAGCGTACGCGACCGCGGTTATCGGCTGGCGCCACCCCGGGAGTAACGAGTGTTATGGCAGCACTGACACCGCACCAGGTAACCGTCCACCCCTGGCCGGCGTTGTTCGGTATCGTCCTGGCCGTCATCGGTTTGGCCGTGATGGTGACGTCTTTGGTCTGGCCGCTGGACTGGCTGTTCCCCGCGCGCTGGGCGGTGGAGCCGCTGGCGTACATCGGCATAGCCGGCGTGGTGGTCGGGCTGGCAGTCGCGGTGAGCGCGTACCTCATGTCGGCAGGCCGTCAGCATCGCGCCAACGGGTTCAACGCCACCGACGACTGGAGCCGGCTGACCGAGCAACAGTTCGAGACTTTTCAGCACGACCTGGGTCGGCCCATGCGTCGGATATTGGGCAAGTGCCGGGAAACCCGCGGCGTGCTGGCCGCCACCGGGGAGGACGTTTCCGTGGTGATCCACGAACTGCTGGACGAAATTGAGGAACAGGCCCCGTCCTTCCGGTTGATGATGGCGAACATCCAGGTGATGATCAACCTCGAAACACCCGACGCCCCGGTGGAGAGCTACCCGGTAGAACCGCCGGCCGTGGTCAGCCGTATAGTAGAGCGTTACACGGGTCAGGCCATCGAACAGGGCAAGGACATCGCGTGGTGGTCCGAGCCGGAGGACTTCGGCCTGGTGTATTCGGACGCCACGGCTTTGGAGCACATCATCGCCAACCTGGTGGACAACGCTCTGCGCTACGGGGGCGACTACATCGAGATCACGGTCACCCGGGACACCCACAATTTTCAGGTACGAGTTACCGATGACGGGCCCGGGATACCGGTGCAGTACCGCAATCACCTGTTTGTCCGGGGTTGGACTCCGGAAATGGGGCGGAGCGAGGAGAAGACATCATCGGGCTTGGGCCTATACATCAGCCGCACTCTGGCCCTGCGTTATGGAGGGGAGCTAACGGTGGAGTCGACGCTGGCGCAGGGAGACGGGCCGCATACCGTCTTCAGCCTGACCCTCCCGGTGGGCGCGCCCGAAGCGTAGCAACCGGAGCAGGTTGACCAGCTGCCTGTTCCCCAGCGCCGGACGCTGACACTTTGCGCCAGCAGATACTAGTAGCAACCGCGGCCATTCTGCTGGTTGTCGTATTTCTGGCCGCGTGGGCACTCTCGGTGCCCGGCGTGCCGGATTTGTCGTTCCAAGGCCGGGCCAAACCGGAGCCAATGCCCACGTTGCCGCCCACACCTCCGGCTCCCACCCCGCCGCCAGCCACACCCACGCTGATGCCCACGCCCACGCCCACCCTTTTGCCAGCGCCCACACCTACACCCACGCCGCAGCCGACGGCAACGCCAATACCCACCGCCACACCACCGCCGCCACCGCCTACCCCGGAAAGCCAGTTCCTGACGGTGCATGATCCGCAGCACCTGGACGCGATCTACGGGCCTCCCCAGGTTTCCGTCTCCGGTTCCACGCTGCCCTGGTCATTGGTGGAGATTATCTACGCCAGCGGGGCCCAAACCGAACGGGATATGAGAGTGCAGGCCGATGGTAGCGGAGATTTCTCGGCGATAGTGCCGTTGGCTGAGGGCATCAACGTCATAGAGGTCATCAGCTATCACGGCGCCTCGGCTGAGCAAATACGCCAGTTTCTGCAATTGGGGTACAAACCCACGGAGGCGACACTGGAACTGGTCATCACTGAACCGGCGGACGGCACTACGGTTGCCACTCGCGTGTTAACCATCGTTGGCGCCACCGCGCCTGATGCACAGGTCGTGCTCAACGACATCATCCCTGCTCATCCCGACGACGAAGGCCGTTGGGAAGCCACCATATTTCTGCAACGTGGGTCCAACGAAATCCACGCAACTGCTTCCCTTGAGGACGAGACGGTACAGGCCACCATCACGGTTACTTACGACCCTGGTCAGTAGTGGCGTCGGTTCCTCTCCGGCCAGCCAACAGAGCGACCATGCTTTTCGCTGCGGTAGCAGCGTTCCGATTTAGGTGGTTTCCGTCCGCGAAACTAAGCAAAAGTTTTCGCTGCGGTAGCAGCGTTCCGATTTAGGTGGTTTCCGTCCGTAGGGGCGAATGGCCATTCGCCCCTACCCGCACTAGCAACGGCATCTATGGAATCAAACCACCTAATATGGAACGCTGTCCTCTGCGGAAGCGGTCGGCGGCGGCATGTTTTGTGTTATAATATGCTTGGCCTAATGCTACCCCGTAGTGCAGCCTGGCGATATGACGCAGATTGAAGATGTAAAAAGCCGGCTGGACATTGTCGAACTGATCGGCGGCTACGTGCAGTTGCAACGGTCGGGCGGTTCGTTCAAGGCCAACTGCCCCTTCCATCAGGAACGCACACCGTCATTCTACGTCTTCCCTGATCGCCAGTCGTGGCGCTGCTTTGGCGCTTGCGCTGACGGTGGAGATGCTTTCTCGTTCGTGATGAAGGCGGATCGGGTCGATTTCCGGGAAGCGTTGCACCGCCTCGGTTCTCGGGTTGGCGTCACCATCGTTAATCAGCAGGAAGACGGAGGGCGTTCGCGTCAACTTTATGAGGTCAACGACGCCGCCCGCCAGTTTTTCCAGCAGATGCTGGCCACGCCGGAGGCTGAGTTTGTCCGCGACTACCTGCACCGGCGTGGCATCACCGAACGGTCGTTGCAAATCTTTGAGTTCGGTTACAGTCCGCCCCGGGATAACCGCCTGCTGGCGCAGCTAACCAGGTCTGGATATGAAACGGAGTTGATCGCTGAGGCTGGATTGGCCCGCGAAACCGACGACGGACGCTATTATGATCTTTTTCGGGGCCGTTTGATGATCCCCATTCGGGACTGGCAGGCGCAGGTAGCCGGGTTCGGCAGCCGCGCCCTCACGGACTCCTTTTCAGATCAGGCGGCCACCCCCAAATATCTGAATACTCCACGGACGCCTGTGTTTGACAAATCGCGCATCCTGTTCGCCATGCACCTGGCCAAAGAGCCGGTGCGTCAACACGGCGCGGTCATCGTGGAAGGCTACATGGACGCGGTGATGGCCCACCAGCATGGGTTCGACAACGTGGTGGCCTCCATGGGCACCGCGCTCACCGAGCACCAGGTGGCCCTGGTGCGGCGGCTGACGAATGAGGTGACAATGGCGCTGGACGGCGATCCGGCGGGGCGAAATGCCACGCTGCGCAGTCTGGAATCGTCCTGGGGCGTGTTCCAACGACGGAACGTTCGGTCAGCACAGCAAGCCGGAACGTCGGTGCTGCAACAGCCCGAGGCTTTGGAACTGCGGGTGGCGGAGCTGCCGGCGGGCCAGGACCCGGACGATTACATCCGTCGGTCACCCGACGAATGGCCGGCTTTTGTGGGAGGAGCCGCACCGCTGTTTGATTATCTTTTGACGTCGCTGTCCGACCGAGCCGATTTGGAGGATCCCAATGGGCGGGCGTGGGTGGCTCAGACGATGCTGCGCTTCGTGGCGCAGATACCCGATGCCATCCGGCGCGACATTTATCTGGACGAGCTGTCGGCTCGGCTATCGATGAACAGTGATACCCTGCGCGCCGCCCTCCCGACTATTGCCAGGGAGACTTCCAGTACGCGACGCGGCCCATCAGCCCCGGACACGGCCGACGACGCCACACCGCCTCCGGCACGCGACGAAAACGCCGTCGAGGAGTCGCTGCTGGCGCTGCTGTTGCAGCATGGCGACAACCTTGACCCGGATGACGTCGCAACGGTGGCGCCCGAGTGGTTCAGCCGCTCGGAGAACCGGGAAATCTATCGCAGCGTATTTGTTGGTGTGGTGTCCGATGAGATAAACGAATCAGCGATCGCACCGGAGCTGGAATACCATCTCGACCTGCTCCGCAATCGTGAATTGATGCTGTCCAACCCTTCCAATCTGGAGCGGGCCTGGCAGCGCATTCGACTCAGAATCGAAAGGGAGTTCCGGAACAAAGAAATTTCACAACTGTCCGCAGCGCTGGCCGACGCGGAAGACTTGGAGTCGCCCGTCGCCGATCAACTGCGGTACCACGCCAATCGCCTGGGCGAGATCGACCGCCTGCTGCAGCCGGCCTCGCCGCGCCAACCATAACGGAGGGGTGTATGACCATCATTAACAATCGTCGCGGTGTAATCGTTGATGACGAAGAAGTGGATTACAACGGCGGAGAGGCGGTCGCCATCGCCGATGACGACGCCGAACCTTACGAACGGGTCCGCTCCACCGTCATCGCGGCCGATGATGCCGACGAGGACGATGACAGCCGCGACGATGAAGAAGTCGTCGCCACCGTGGTTGTAGACGACCCGGAATCGACCGAAGACGAATGGCAAATCCGCCGGGCCGCCGCCGTCCGCACGGTGCTGCCGGAGTTGGACGGCCCCTCGGCACGGGACATAGAGCGTGAGGAACGGGACTGGGCCGACGTAGATACCACGGACAATGTTGATGCGCTGGATGATCCCGTAAGGATGTATCTACGCGAAATCGGCCGGGTTGACCTGCTCACGTCGGCCGACGAACGCCGTCTGGCCCGGGAACTGGAGGGCCTTAACCATCTGGTCAAGCTGGAGGGCGAACTGGCCGAATCCGCGGCCGCTGCGGCCGCCGAAGCTGCTGTGGAATTCCTGACCCCGGGCGAAGACCTGCCGTTGGAAGCCGCCGCCTGGGAAGCGGTTATGGTCCTGTTGGCGCGCATCGCCAACGCCGGCCCCTTGGTGCGTTCCCTGGCCCGATACCTGGAGCTGGACCTGTGCATGACACTGGGCGAGGTGAAGGAGTCTAAGACGTTGCGCGCCGCCATTGACGCTGAGGTCGCGCCGCCCATGGTGGAGCAAGCAGCCAAGGACCTGGGCATCAGCCCGGAAACCGCGTACCAGCGCATCGTGCGGCTTTCGCTGGACACCTGGGTGCTGCCGCCCCGCATCGTGAACGTAGTGGCGGCATACGTGCCGGTTTGGGCCGAGCTGAACCCCCAGGGAGTCGGTGGGTGCTATACGCCGGAACAGGGTTTGGACGTACCGCCCCTGTACGCGGAGGATGACCAGTGCTCGCTGCTGCTGTTGTCGCAACTGTTGCGGGACCCCGGGTTGAGCGATCTGGTGGAATTGGAAAATTTCGACGCCGCGATGCACTTTGAACGAACCAAGAAAAACGGCGAGCGCGCTCAGACTCACCTCACCGAGGCCAACCTGAGGCTGGTGGTCAGCGTCGCGAAGAAGTACATCGGCCGTGGCATGGCACTTCTGGACATGATCCAGGAGGGCAACATCGGGCTGATCCGAGCGGTGGAGAAGTTCGACTATCGCAAGGGCTACAAGTTCAGCACCTACGCCACCTGGTGGATCAGGCAGGCCATCACGCGGGCCATCGCCGACCAGGCACGCACCATCCGCATCCCGGTCCATATGGTGGAGACCATCAACAAGCTGATGCGACACCACCGGCGTTTGCTTCAGGAAAAGGGTCGGGAGCCATCCACCGAGGAACTGGCGGAAGCGATGGAGATGACCCCCGAGAAGGTTGAAGAGATCCAGAAGATCTCCCAGGAGCCGGTGTCGCTGGAAACCCCCATCGGCGAAGAGGAAGACTCTTTCCTGGGGGACTTCATCGAGGATCGCACGACCCTGGCGCCGGCGGACGCCGCCTCCGCGCAACTGCTCCGGGAACAGGTACAGGAGGTGCTGGGCACGCTCACCGAGCGGGAAAGCCGCGTGTTGAAACTCCGCTTTGGCCTCGAGGATGGGCGTACCCGCACCCTGGAAGAGGTTGGCCGCGAGTTCGGCGTGACCCGTGAACGCATCAGGCAAATTGAGGCCAAGGCCATTCGCAAGCTGCGTCACCCCACCCGCTCCAAGAAGTTGCGCGATTATCTGGAATAAACGGGGTCGCATTCACGGCCACGGCGTTATTGTCCAAACCGGGGCGAACCGTGGTTCGCCCCGGTGGTGTTTATGCCCTTTCCAATAAAATCCCCAAACACGTTCGTACAACAGGTAGGCAAAGCGGCGAGAGGAGACGCTATACTGCGGCTGCACACCCGACTTGGACCGGGTAAGGGAGGTTATCTTGGTGGAAGCAATGGAGTTGCCAGTTTGTCAGCAATGTAACATCGGGGCCTTGGTGCCGTTGTCCGATTATGGCGCTCAGGGAGCGCCGGTCCATTACAAGGCTTGGACATGTACCAACCCCGGTTGCGGTTACAACATAAAAATCCGTAACGGGGATATCTTCGTCAACGAACCAATACGTGCCGGCAGGCACTAATATTGCCAACTTCAGCGGAGCCGGCGCATCACCCGGATGCGCCGGTCGCCTGCCGTCGCCACGCCGCCAGTCACGCCGATAATTGTCGCGTGCATCTGATTGCAGGGGATTCAGGATACAGGTATGCAGATCGGACTTGACTACATGCAGATGCGCAGCCGGGCGCAATACTACGGGCTGCGGTGGACCGGCATCGGGTTGATGCTGGTCGGAGTCGTGCTGTGCGCCGCCGGCATCGCGTATTATGGCTATCTGTTCTGGCTGCGGGTCAGCGTGGATGACTTTGCCGCCAGGGGGCACGGTACCATCCTACTCGAAACGTCGCCCCAAGGCGAAGATGAAGGGGTCGGCGTATCGTCAGTTTCCCTGCCCTCGGGCACTTACAGCCAGAGAGTGGCCGAGTTGGGCTTCAACCAAATGCCGAGCAGCGCCGCCTGGCCGGTGGGCACGCAACCGGCGGCAACCCGGTTGATAGTTCCCAGCCTGGGCATAGACGTCAAGCTGGACGAGCTGAGCGTCACCGGCAGTTCCATCGTCAGTTACGCATCGGGCGACAATCCGGCAGCGGGATACTCAACGGTTTCCGCCAATCCCGGAGAACGCGGCGCAATGTGGCTCTTCGGCCCCGCGGGGCAGGGAACGCACAGCTTCAGCAGTTTGACCCGATCCGGCGAGTTGCTGAAGGATGGCAGAGAAGTGCTGATGTTCGTCAACACCGCCGGGCAAAATTACCTTTACGCCGCCACCCACAGCGAAGTAATTCCGGCCTCGGACTTGCGGCTCAACAGCACCGACCGGGCGACCGTGCATCTGGTGGTGCCGGTGCCGTCCGGCCTGTACGACCACTTCCTCGTACTGAGCGGCGAATTGGTGGGCGTCAAGTAGTCGACGGGCCACGAACCTCAGCCGGTTCAATCGCGCCGCCACCACACCGCAATGGTCTCCCTCCGCCCGCCATCAGGACCCGGTGGCAATCCGGCAGCGCGGCTAGATCACACCTGGACGCGGCCATCCAGCTAACGCCGGATGGTTTTAGCTCAAGCCGCCGCTGAACCTGCTCTATTGGTGACGGGAGCGTCGGCCCGGCCGGCCACCAGGCGCAGTTGCTGGATGCGCCGGCCGCGTACCTGAGTG
The DNA here is from genome assembly GCA_965197635.1 of Dehalococcoidia bacterium. Classification (GTDB taxonomy): domain Bacteria; phylum Chloroflexota; class Dehalococcoidia; order Lucifugimonadales; family UBA3495; genus Bin87. The sequence continues at coordinate 474,906 of OZ240218.1, read as the reverse complement.
ACCTCAATGCATACGTCGTCGCCGGCCACCACGTCGCCCACGGAGGGCATACGGCCCAGCCGGCTGTACACGTAACCGCCGATGGTGTTCACGTCGCCGTAGTCCAAATCTACCCCGATGGCGCTGACCAACTCCGCAACCGGCATTGTTGCGCTGACCAACCAGGAGCCATCGGCGGCGGCGGTGAGTTCGTCGTCATCATCGCCGAACTCGTCCTCGATTTCACCAACGATCTCCTCCAGCACGTCCTCCAGCGTGACAATGCCTTCGACACCGCCGTATTCGTCCACAACTATGGCCATCTGCAGGGATTTATCGCGCATCAGGTGCAGCAGGTCGTCCACGGCCATGTTCTCGGCAACAAATTCCGGCTCCCGCATGATGCTGTCCAGGGAAACGCCGGTGGATCCGTTGGCCATCGCCAGCAACACGTCGCTGATATGCACCACGCCTACCACGTCGTCCATGGTGCCACGGTACACGGGCAGGCGACTGTGCTTCGTGGATATCAATATGTCAACCAGTTCCTCCAGGGTGGAAGAAACCACCACGGCGTCCACGTCCAGACGCGGCACCATGATGTCCTGCACGTCCAGGTCGTCCATGTGGCTGATGGAACGCACCATGTGGATGTCGTGGTGGTCCAGGTTCCTGATCTCATCCGGCGTGAGCGGAGGTGGGGCCGGGTCAGCCTGATGCTGGTCATAGAATCGGGCATCGTGGGTGGCGGGAGATCCGTTGGAACCGTTGGTGAGCGGTGCATCAACGCGGGTTGACATCACCCCCGCGCCGTTCAGCCAACCGAGAGGACGGGTCAAGCGCCGAGCGGCATCAGGAAAGAGCTTGGCCCAACGGTCGGCCGCCAGGTGAATAGCGATCAGTCCAACCGCGGAGGCCACGATTACCGCCAACAAGACGACTACAATCGGCCACCCCGGAGCCAATAACCAGGCGGTCGCCAGCGCGCTCACGCCGGCCGTAGCTGATGAGGCGGCGCGTATGATTGGGATTGCTGGCGAACGAGGCTCTGCCAGCAACAGGGCATAGGCCGGCGGTTGCCGGCGAACTGTGGCCAAAATACTGGCCCAAGCGTAAATCAGCAGCGATGCGGCGAGGAATAATAACGGTGGTAAGCTACTATCAGTATCCAAGCTGGTGGCCCTCTAATGGCGCAGTCAACGCCGCTATGGGTCGATTGCCGGACTATCGCAGGTTCCACATCTGTGGGGAACCTTGCAACCGTCCCCGGGTCAATCATTCTCCTTTTCGGGTAGTGGCAAGAGTCTAGCAGGAACGCCGACCGCCCGTCTAGCCTCCGGAATGTCTTTTGTTACCACGGCTCCCGCACCGGTGGCGGCGGCATCGCCCACGGTTACCGGAGCGACCAGCATGGTGTCGCTGCCGATAAACGCGCCGGCGCCGATGATGGTCCGGTGCTTGTCAACGCCGTCGTAGTTGCAGGTGATGGTACCCGCTCCGATGTTGACGCCGGCGCCGATGTCGGCGTCGCCCAAGTAGCAGAAATGCCCGGCGGCGGTGTCGGCTCCAACCCGGCTGTTCTTTACCTCCACGTAGTTCCCCAGATGCACGCCGCTCTCGATCAAGGCGTCGGGACGCAGGTGGCTGTAGGGGCCGATGTCAACGTCAGACATGACTCGCGCGCCCTCCAGCACCGAGGCGACTATCCGGCAGCGGTCTCCGATTGCGGAGTCGCGGACGACGGAATTGGGACCTATCTCACACTCGTCACCGATGACCGTGTTGCCGGTGAGCATGGTGTTAGGGAGCAGGACGGTATCGGATCCGATAACCACGCCGGCGTCGATATAGGTGGTCGCGGTGTCGATTATGGTGACACCCTCGGCCATCCAGCGGCAGTTGATGCGATCACGGAGCGCAGCCTCCGCAGCGGCCAACTGTATGCGGTCGTTGACCCCCATGGCTTCGTCGGCAAGGGCAATCGGCAGGGCGGCCACACCTTCCCCAAGGTTGGCTCCCATGGCCGCCAGCGCAGTTAGGTACCGTTCACCGGACGGGGCCGGCAGAACGCGCTGGATTGTGTCAGCGAGCCAATGGCCGTCGAAGCAATACACGCCGGTGTTGACCTCCGCAGGGCCGGCGGAGGTTTGCTCCAGGTCCACCGCTTCCACGATGGCGGCAACCGGACCCAGTGGCTCCCCGGTGGCTGGGTTGCCCCGTTGGATACGGCCCAGGTCCTCCGCGAACACGTCGGTCGCCGACAGGATTGTCATGCGACGCTCACTGCCGTTGGCGTGATCGGCCATGAGTTTGCGGACCGATTCAGAGCGCACCAGGGGAGTATCGCCGGCTAGCACGACCACTTGCGACGGCGGGGCAGGCAGGGCCGCCATTCCACACGCTACGGCATCAGCAGTGCCGTTGGGCTTCGGTTGGACGGCGTAGGTTACGCCGTCTCCAAATAATCCCGAGATAGCGGCGCAGTTGTCGGGAGAGGTCACCACGACGATCCGGTCAACTCCGCATTCGGCCAGCAGATCAATGGGATACCGGATCAACTCCTTGCCGGCGGCATGGTGGAGCGGCTTGGGCTTGCGCGAACGCATCCGGCTGCCGCGTCCGGCCGCCAGTATCATGCCAACCACACCGTTTTCGGAACCCATATCGCTCATGTTTGCCCCCTGAGTGGCCGGACGACGCCCTTGGCCGGCAGGCGAATTATATCAGCGGAACCGAAAGCGAAGGCGTTGACCGCACCCGGGGCCGCACCGGACACGCAAACGGTAGCGGTCCGTTCCAGGTGGTTCGGTTTGTCGGCGAACGATCCGGGTCGCGACCAGCCCTTGCTACGTCAACGAGATTGCCGTGCTTCACTGACAATGACGGAGGCCAAACCACCGACTTTGCAACGCTACTGGAGGCTGGTGTGAGTTGGCTATTGAGAACAGTGGGCTGATTTCGGGGCGTGGCCTCCTTTGGGCATTTCTTTTTTGGGTGTCGGTTGCCGTGGTTTGGCGCCGGGTCTGCCAGAGGTTTTTGGTCGGTGTCAGCCCCCACCGCCGGGGTTTTCCGCAAGATTTGTCCCCACTGGTTTTCGTGGACGACGTGGTTTGACAAGCTCACCATGAATGGGCGGTGGGAATCGTCGCCGGACACGCAGCGCGTGGGTGGTCGCTGTGCTCCCCTGGGACCACGCCGGTTAGATATTGGCCGGGCGGCGGTCATAGGCGGAACAGGGTTTGCGATTTGGAATGCTGACGGGTTGGCCGTGAACGACCTGGAAACCTCTGGCTCGAACGATTTTTACACGTGATAGGTTCGTTATAGGAACGATCGTCCGTGTACGTCAAGAGCGCGGCTGTCAGTGGCAGGGTCTTTCCGAAGTCGCAGAATCCTGGGCTCTCCGCTCGTCCTGAGCCTGTCGAAGGACGGACTCATGGTTCGACAGGCTCACCATGAGCGGGAAGCACGTGACTTTCGAAACGCCCTGCGTCCTCACGCGTACCCATTTCTATGAACTGTCATCATGGGAATTCCGTCACGCATTCGTGGCAATCCCGTTCCGGTACTCGCCAACCATGCCCAAACTACCTTGCTACGCCGACGAGATTGCCACGCTTCGCTCGCAATGACAGTGGGCCACGCGCCCTAAACCAAAGCCAAGGTGAAACCCGCATAGGTTTGGGATAGGATAGTGGCGGTCGAGATGTCCGGAAAGGAACCGGAAATCGGAGTGAGGGTTGCTGTTGGGCATACAGGAGACGGGAACGCTGCTGGAGCGGCGGCGCATGGACAAAGCGGAGGGGCGGCGGCGGATGTACCGAGCGCCGATGCCACAGGAACGAGAACGGTGGACACCACCAGCCCGCGTCGTGGCGAGAAGGTCAGCTACTACTCGGCAGTGTGTCTGGAGACCGGCGAGGTGGAGGTGGTGGAACTGGAGGACAACAGCAACTCCGCAACCTCGGTTGGTTTTCTGAGACAGTTCCGGGCGCGGCACACCGAACCCGCTGACGGTGATTTGGGACAATTCCCCAGCCCGCGATTGATCAACAATCTGGCGACGCGATAAAGGCTTATCTGACCACGCCCGGTTTGAACCTGCGCTTGGTGAACCCCGTATCAAGCACGGGGCAGGCCCTGCCCACCGACAGCCCAGACTTCAACGCTGAAGAGGCCATTTGGGGTTGGGTGCGTGAGGAGGCCCGCCAACCGGTGCCTGGGCGCCGGTGCCGCGGCCCGGGAGAAGGTGGGCGACTTTTTCGCCCGCCTTTCCGGCCGCAAGGGAGAGGTCAAACGCCGCTGCCGGACCGTGCTGCAAGCGAAAGCGGACGCATTCACCAGCAACACCCAAACCGACTTTCTCCGCCCTACCTATGTAGATTTCACCTTGGCTTCCGTTTAGTCAACGCAACACGTTGCTCGTCGTCATCGGTGTCTTGGCACTTCTGGTTGTCGCCATGATCATGTACCGTGTCTGGCGACGGACCTGGCGTGTATGATACCGGTGTCCTGTCGATCTTCAGCGGTTCTTGACGCTTGCGACCCGCGAGGCCGCCGGCTCAGAGGTAAGCGAGGATGAGACGATGAGTGGTTCCCATCGGTTGACCCGTGCCGCCCACGTCGGCACGACACCGGCCCCCCCGATTGTGAACGCCGTTTTGGCGATATTGGCAACCGGAATGTAGTGAATATCATGCAATACAAGCGATTGGGCACGACGCCAGTGATGGTTCCCGAGATTGGGTTGGGCACTTGGCGTTATTCGGGAGGGCCGGAACCCTTGCGTCGGGGCGTTGAGCTGGGCGCGAACCTGATCGACACGGCGGAGATGTACCGAACCGAAGACGCGGTGGGCAAGGCCATCGCCGGCATCCGCGAGCGGGTGTTCGTCGCCACCAAGGTGTTGGGCAGCAATTTGCGGTACGACGAGGTGCTGAGGGCCGCCGACCGAAGCCTACGGTTGCTGGCCGTGGACAAAATCGACCTGTACCAAATCCACTGGCCCAACCCCCGCATACCCATCGCCGAGACCATGCGCGCCATGCAGAAACTGGTGTCCGACGGGCTGGTGGATTACGTCGGCGTGAGCAATTTTTCGGTGGACGAAATGCGAGAAGCGCAGGCGGCCATGTCCAACGTGCCTATCGTGTCCAACCAGATCCTGTACAACCTGCGGAGGCGCGGCGCCGAACGGGACGTGATACCGTACTGTCTTCAGAATGACATCACCGTGATTGCCTATTCGCCGCTTCACGAGGGCGCGCTGGTTGGGAACGGTGGTGGGAGACTGCGGAGAGCGTTGGGGATGAACCGGGGGCAGGACGGGCTGGCGGAGGTGGCGGCGGAGACGAGCAAGACAGTGGCCCAGGTCGCGCTCAACTGGGTGGCGGACCAAACCGGTATGATTGCCATCCCCAAATCCAATAGCGTCGAGCGCACCGAGGCCAATTGCGCTGCCTCCGGCTGGCGCCTTACCGCCGGCCAGCGGGCGGCTTTGGAGCGAGCGTTTCCCGTCTGAAACGCCGTCTGAGGGGCCGCACCCTTTGCATCGGGTCGTGGTAAGGCATCCATATCCAGAGCTGCCCCGCTGATTTTCAACCCATTGAGTTCAAACCGAGGGCAAATACCATGAAATATGATGTGGCGATTGTGGGGGCCGGCTCCGCCGGTTCGGCGCTGGCGGCCCGGCTGTCTGAAGATCCGAGCCGCTCGGTGCTGTTGTTGGAAGCCGGGCCGGACTATCCCGATTTTGAAATACTGCCCGACGAACTGAAATACGGATTCAGCGCCGCTCCGGTACCGCCCGCGGCTCGAACCCCCGGCGGCCATCCGGTCTCTTTAAGCACCAGTCGCCATAACTGGCAGTTCACGGCAACCGCCACCGACCTGGCGCCGCCCATGTTGGTGCCCCGAGGCCGGGTTACCGGCGGCTCCAGCGCCATCAATTCCTCGGCTTTCTACCGTGGCGTTCCCGAAGATTTTGACGCCTGGGCGTCCCAGGGAAACGACGAGTGGAGCTACGAAAAGGTCCTTCCATTCTTCCGCAAATCGGAAACGGACGTTGACCGGCACGGCGACTATCACGGCTCCGACGGGCCCATCTTCGTCCATCATTCCAACCCGGACGCTTGGGACGCCGCTCAAAGAGCCTTCTTCGACGCTTGCCGCGCCAGCGGCTTTGCGGAGGCCCATGACCACAACCATCCAGACTCCAACGGGGTCGGCCCCGGCGTAACCAACAACCATAACGGGGTCCGGTTCAGCACCGCCCTGGGTTACTTGGGTCAGGCCCGCCATCGACTCAACTTGACGATCCGACCTGATTGCCAGGTCCAGCGGGTTGTTTTTGAAGGCAAGCGAGCGGTTGGCCTGCTGGTGGAGAGCGGCGGTCAGACCTTCACCGTTGCGGCTGAGCAGATCATCCTCAGCGCCGGCGCGGTCGGTTCACCTCACCTGTTGCTACTCTCCGGCGTAGGCCCGGCCGGGCAATTGGAGAAGCTGGGCATTCCGGTGGTTCAGGACATTCCCGGCGTGGGGCGCAACCTGAAAGACCACCCGAAGGTGTACGTTACCTGGGAAGTCGGAGACGGTTTTGTCGCTCCTGCCAACCGGGGAGCCGGCGGCGCGGCACTGCGGCTGACCGCTCCCGGATCCCATCTGAGAAACGATCTGGGGATCAGCCTTTCCGTTCAGGTCGCGCCTCGTGTCAAGGGAGCCGCGCCGGCGCTTCAGGCTCGAGGGCCACGGGCTGAGGGCGGGAGCGCCGTCAGCCGGCACGTTGAAATGATGGTCGCCCTGCTGCTGCCCGAAAGCATGGGTGAACTTACGCTAACCTCGTCCGACTACCGGGTGCCGCCGGCCATGCGATACAACTACCTGGCCGAACCCTTTGACCGAGCGCGGCTGAGGGCCGGCATTCATCTGGCCCTGGATTTGGCCGGGCGACCCGAACTGGCTCCCCGGTTGGGCAAACGCATTGAACCCGAGGACAACGACCTGGCGAGCGACGACGCGTTGGACCAATGGCTGCTGCGAGAGGCTACCACTTACTCCCACATTTCCTGCACCTGCAAAATGGGACTGTCCGCAGACCCGCTGGCCGTAGTCAATCAGTATGGGGAAGTGCATGGCATGGCAGGGTTGCGCATTGTCGATGCGTCGATCATGCCCGACCTGGTACGCGCGCCCATCAACCCGGCGGTGATAATGGTGGCAGAGCGGGTGGCGGACTTTATCCTGGCCAGCTGGTAAGCCATAGCGGGTAACAGAGATGGGGAGGGCACAAGGTTGCCGCCAATGGCCCGACGGCATTCTAGTGTACTGTATCCATAGTTCGTCGCATTAGAATGAAGCTTTCTAAAGGGACAAGAAACCAGTTTCCTGCTTGAAGCAGAGTGGCACAAAGACACAAGCCGCCATTTTATTTCCGATGAACTACGGATACACCACACTAGCGATGACAGCGCAAAGTGGGTACCCATGAGCGCCTCACTCCCGTGCCGACAGCAGGGTTTTGCGACGGGGCTGCGCCCTCACGCGTACCCATTTTGTTAGACCAGTGGGGCGTGGGCCGCTGTCATACATAGGACTTACGCAGTTGAGCACGGCGTATCATCGGAAGGCACCCTCATGCTGCTACAAAACCCCCTTTGCGTCTCTGCGCCTTTGCGTTAAATCCCCTGCCGGCGAGCCAAGTGCGTAAGTCCTATGTCATTGCGAGGGCAGCGTGGCAATCTCGTCGGCGTGGCAAGGTCGTTTGGGCCTGGTTGGCGAATACCGGAACGGGATTGCCACGTGGTTCGACAATCTCACCATGAGCGGCGCTCCTCGCAATGACAAGTGGGTACGCATGAGGGGCCGTGCCCCGGGTGAACTTAACGGTATTAGCGTTCAGCCGCCGATAACCAAGCCCTCCCCGCGCAGTTCGTCGATGATTTCGTCGGCGACGGACTTGCGGATTTTGAAGCGGCGTTCCAGCATGGCCGAACTGAGGCGCGGGTTCCGCAGCGCCAGGTCGCGGGACTGCTGTAGGAGGTCTCCCTGGTAGGGGTCGTCGGAGTGGCCGGGATCGTCCGGGTCGCCGGGGAAGTCATCATCGTCATCAAGGTTGATGAAGGGCAACGGCGGCCCCTGTTGGTTGCGCCAGAAGTCCACCAGTCGGTCCATCTCATCGTCATACACCAGGGTGCCCTGGCCGCGACGGGCCTTGGGGAAGTCGTTGTTGAGCAGGAGAAGGTCGCCCTTGCCCATGAGGGCGTCGGCCCCGGCGCCGTCGAGTATCACGCGGGAATCGACCTGGGAGGCCACGGCGAAGGCGACCCGGGCGGGCACGTTGGCCTTGAGGAGGCCGGTGACCACTTTGACGGAAGGTCGCTGGGTGGCGAGCACCATGTGAATGCCAGCGGCGCGGCCCAACTGCGCCAGGCGGACCAGTTGCTGCTCAACCTCCAGGCCGCCGGTCATCATGAGGTCGGCCAGCTCGTCCACGATGAGCACGAGGAAGCACATGGGGTCGGAGGCTGCTTTTGCGTTGTAGCCGGCGATGTTGCGGACGCCGGTTTCCTCCATGAGCTTGTAGCGGCGGGTCATCTCGTTGATGAGGCCGCGCAGGGCGGGCTGCACCTCGTCGGGTTCCACGATCACTGGCGTGACCAGGTGGGGGATGCCGTTGAACGGGGTCAACTCCACGCGCTTGGGGTCAACCATGATCATGCGCAGTTCGTCGGGGGGCCGGGTCATCAGGAGCGAGGCGACCAGGGAGTTGATGCAGACGCTCTTGCCGGAGCCGGTGGCGCCGGCGATGAGGACGTGGGGCATGGCGGCCAGATCCAGCACCAGGGACTGCCCGCCGGCGTCCTGGCCGAGGGCGAAGGCCAGGCCACCCTTCTGGACGACCTTGTTGAAATCGGGCTCTCCGACGATGGAGCGCATCAGGACTTTGCCGGGCGACGGGTTGGGGACTTCCAATCCGACCAGTCCCTCGCCCGGTTCCGGGGTTTCGATGATGCGGATGTAGGGGCTCTTGAGGGCCAGGGCCAGATCCTTCTGGCGCTTGGCGATGTCGCCGACACGGACGCGGCTGGGACGCTGTTTCGCCGGCTCGCCGTTCTTCCCGACCCGCTGCGGCATATAGCCGGGCACCAGGCCGAAGCGTATGACGCGGGGACCGGCCTTGACGTCCTCAACGTCAACGTAAACGCCGTGCTCGGCCAGGGCCTCCTTGATTTCCTCGGACATCGCGGCCACGGCGGCGCCGTCAATGTGGTGCGGCTCCGGCGGGGCCAGGGTTTCCAGGGGCGGCAGCTGCCAGCCGCCCGAGCGAGACAGGTTAGGCATCGGCGTTGAGTCGGGCCGTGGTGATGTGGGCGGTTCAGCAACATCCGGGGTAATGGCGGGCGATATGCGCGGTTTTGGTGGAGTAGCTTCGGGGCTATGGTTTGGCCGGCGTCCCACACGGCTACCGACGGCGACGGCGGCCACACCCGTCCAGATGGCCAATTGACGCATACAGAGGCCGCCGAAGATCAACGCGTTGCACGCGCTGATGGCGGCGTAACGCAACCCCACGAGGTATCCATGGCCAGCGCCCGGGATGACCAGCAGGCTGATTAAAATCAGAGCGGCCAGCAACTCCACGACGGCCAATGCCGGGCTGCCGCCGGTGAGCAGATGGCCCCACTGTCCGGACAACCCATAGGTGTAGAAAGCGCCGCTGTCGCCTTGCACGAAGGACAGTGCGCCGACGGACCCAGCGACGAGGATTACGCCGACGAGCCACCACCGCCAGCCCCGGACCAACGCGGAGGGCCGACTGCCCAGCAGGAGCAACGTGACAGCGCCGATCCCGCCCACGGGAGCCCAACCGAGGCCGAGGGAATACATCACCCACTCCCGGGCCGACGGTATCAGCAAGAATGCGACGCCGGCCACGACGAATCCAAAAAGGAGGATTCCGGCGGTAATGCCAGCGCGGAACCAGTTGGCTCCGCCGAGGGTTAACGGGGACTTGGAGGGTGACCTGGGTTCGCCGGTAAAGGTAGCGGTCGACATGGTGAAGTCTCCTGCCAGGACAGACGGCGGGCACAGCAAGCAAAACCGCCGCAACGGGGCGGCGGGAATTAGTGAAGTCAGCGGTGTTCTATCTGCCGGCGTGCCGTCACGTATCCAGAATTACCGGGATAATCATAGGCCGTTTGTTGATGTCGTTGCGAAGGAACTGCCGGGCGACTTTTCGGATATTTGCCTGGGCCAGCTCCCGGTTGTCGGGAGGCAAATCGCCGGCGACGCCCATCTCAACCGCTTCGGCGAGGCGGCGGAAGGTATCCACGGTGCCGGTGGGATCCATGAAACCGCTGGCGGCCACCTGGACGGGCCCCCCCAGTTCTCCGTAGGCGTCGACGGCGACGCAGATGACCACCACGCCGTCGCGGGCCAGGGAACGGCGCTCCCGGAGCACCACGGTGTCAGTCTCCATCACCATGGGGCCATCGAGGTAGATCGGCCCGGCGGGAATGGAACCGACGATCCGCGCGCCGTCGTGGTCCAACTGGAGGATGTCGCCGTCCTCCAGTATGAAGATGCCATCGGGGGCCGCGCCCAGTTCCCAGGCCAGCTGAGCATGGGCGCGCAGGTGGCGGTACTCGCCGTGGACGGGGACGAAGTAACGGGGCCGGGTGAGGTTGAGCATCAGCTTGAGCTCTTCCTGGCTGGCGTGGCCGTGGACGTGGACGGGAGCAATGCGGTCGTAGAGCACATGGGCGCCCCGCCGCAGGAGGCTGTCGATAGTCTGGCTGACAGCGCGCTCGTTCCCGGGGATTGGCGTGGCGGAGATGATCACGGTGTCGCCCTCGATTAGCTCGACATCGCGGCTCTCTTCCTTGGCGATGCGCACCAGCGCGGAGGTTGGCTCGCCCTGGCTTCCGGTGGTCATGAGGACGACGCGATTGAGGGGGAAATCGCCGGCGTCGCGGACGGGGATGATGGTGCCGGGCAGGGCATCCAGGTATCCCATCTCGGTGGCCATCTGGACGTTGGCGACCATGCTGCGGCCGACGAAGGCCACCTTGCGGTCATGCTTTTCAGCGGCGGTGATGACCTGCTGGATGCGGCTGATGAGGGATGCGAAGGTGGCGATGATGACCCGGCCCGGAGCGTCGCCGATGGCATGGTCGAGGGCTGAACTCATGATCTGCTCGGAAGGCGTGTAGCCGGGGAGCTCCGCGTAGGTGGAATCGGAGAAGAGCAGCAGGACGCCGTTGGCGCCGCGCTCGGCCAGCGCCGGCAGGTCGATGGTATGGCCATCCACCGGGGTATGATCAATCTTGAAATCGCCGGTATGTATTATTGAGCCCCAGGGCGTGTCGATGCAGATACCCATGGCATCGGGGATGCTGTGGCACACGCGGAACCAGGTGGCGCGGAAGTTGTCGCCGAAGCTGACGGGCTCCTCGGGTTCAATGGAGTGGACGACAGCGTCGCGGGTGCGACGGCGCTCGTTGAGCTTGACGGTGATGAGGCCGTGGGCCAGGCGCGGGGCATACACGGGCACGTCGAGGTCGGGGAGCACATGGGGTAATGCGCCGATGTGGTCTTCGTGGCCGTGGGTGATAAGGATGCCTCGGACGCGGTGGGATTGGGCGACGAGGTAGGATACGTCGGGGATGATGAGATCAACGCCGGGCATATCCTCGGTGGGGAACTCGATCCCGCAATCGACGACGATGATATCGTCGCCGCACTCCAGGACCATCATGTTCTTGCCGATTTCGCCCAGCCCGCCCAGGGGCAGGATGCGGAGAGGTGGCGTCGTGGTTTGAAGGGGTGAAGTCAAGGTGGTCACAGGAGTTCGGGTCAGAAGAGACGCTGCTGGCCCGGCGGGGGCTGAGCAGGGGCCGACGGTTGGTCCCCCGCCTCGGGTTCCGCCGAAATCGGCGGGTCGGGGTCGCCGGTGGTTGGTAAATCCCAGAAGGACGGCGCTTGAACGGCCGGGGCTGTTTCGTATGAAGGCGGAGGCGGCTCGCCAACGCCTCGCGCGGTTTCGGAGGCGGGTTCGGCCTGCATACGGAGCACGTCGAGGAGACCGGGGATTTTGGCGAAATCTTCCTCGATGGCGGCGCGCATTTCCTGGCGGCGGAGGCCGGCGGCAGGGTGCATGATGGGGAAGACGTGGCGGCCGCTGACGGAGCGCAGGCGTCCCCGAACGCGGCTGATGGCTTGTCCAGGCAGGAACCGGGCGGTGGAGAACCGGCCCAGCGTCACGATGAGCAAGGGGTTCAGGAGTTCGATCTGGCGGTCAAGGTACTTGCTGCAGGCGGAAATTTCGGCCGGCGTCGGGTCGCGGTTGTCTGGGGGACGGCACTTGACCATATTGGCGATGAAAACCTGGTCGCGGGTCATGCCGATGGACTGCAACAGGTCTTCAAGGAAGTTGCCGGCTGGGCCAACAAAAGGTCGGCCCTGTCGGTCTTCGTGGAAGCCGGGGCCTTCACCGATGAAGAGGATGTCGGCATCGGGTGGACCCTCGCCGGGAACGGCGTTGGTGCGACCGGAGTGGAGTGGGCAATCGGTGCAGACGCTCACCCGGCTGGCCAGGTCGGCGAGGGTATCCATGGCTGATCAACATTCGGGGCGGGAAGTATGGCGTAAGTTTGTTGAGTGATCTTATTCGTCGGTCACGCCTTTGTCTTTGAGATAGCTGACGGCATCGGCAATGGTGTGAATTTCACCGGCGTCTTCGTCGGGGATCTCGATGGTGTTGTCGTCGGTGCTGAATTCCTCCTCGAACGCCATGATGAGTTCCACCAGGTCCAGGGAGTCGGCGCCCAGGTCATCCTGAAAGGAGGAGGTTGCGTTGACGTCATCGGCATCGACGCCGAGTTTGTCAACCACGATGTCGGTGATGCGTTCAAGGACGGTACTCACAGTTCATCTCCGTGAAGGGGTGGCTTGGAATAGCCGGATTTTAGCTTTGGGAAATCGGTGACAATGGCTCTACTCAACGTCTTTATCGGAAGATACAGTCAAATCATTGAGCACAGAGCCGAGGACACCGTTGACGAAACGGGCGCTGCTTTCGCTGCCGAACATTGAGGCGAGTTCTACGGCTTCGTTGACGACTACGTTGCGCGGCAATTGTTCCCGATTGGTCAACTCATAGATTGCCACACGCAATATGTTGCGGTCAACGACGGCTAAAAGATTCACTGGCAAGGCGGGGGCGTAGCGCTGGATTAGGTCGTCAATGGTTTCCGGGTCGGCAGCGATGGCGGCGACCATGGCGGCGGCGGCGCGCCGGGCCGACGGAGCCGCCGGGTATTCGTCGCAAAGCCAGTCCAGAAGGTCGTCTGAGGCGTCGGGGCCGCGAAGGTCACGGGCGTAGAGGTACTGGAGGGCCAGCACACGGGCCTGGCGTCCGACGGGGCCTTTGCGCCGGCTGCGGTTACGAGGTCGGGCAGCCATATCGCGGTGTCAACGGCATAGATGTTCAACCGGGATACGCGACGATGGCGCCGCGACGCTGACGCCCTGCCCCAAGAGGGGTTATGGTGCGTCAGCGGCCACTTTGCGTATGGTTTCCGGGTCGGAAAGGGTGAGGGCTTCCACGCCGGGATCGATGCGGCGGACCAGGCTGGACAGGACGCGGGCCGGCCCGAACTCGACGAACCGGTTGACGCCGGCGTCAACCATAAACCGGACGGAATGTTTCCACATGACGCAGTGGCAGAGGCCGGTGAGGAGTTCCTGGCGGGCCTGTTCGGCGCTGATAATGGCGGTTCCCGTGGAGTTGGCGATCACGGGGAAGAGGGGATCACGCAGGGCAATGTTGTCGATGGCGTCGGTCAGACCCTCCTGAGCCAGCTCCATGAGGCGGGAGTGAAACGCTCCGCTGACGGCGAGGGGGACGACCTTTTTGGCTCCCCGGGCGGAGGCCAGGTCCATGGCGCGGGCCAGAGCCATCTTGTCGCCACTGACCACGATCTGGTCGTCGGAGTTGATATTGGCCATTTCAACGCCGGCGTCCTGGGCGACCTGGGCGACAGTGAATTCGTCGAGGCCGATGATAGCGGCCATGGATCCGGGGCGGGCTTCGGAGGCTTCGTGCATCAGGCGGCCGCGCTCGCGGACGAGGCGAATGCCGTCGCTGAACTCCATGACGCCGCCGACGACCATCGAGGTATATTCGCCGAGGCTATGGCCGGCCACGGCGGCGGGCCGGGGGGCCTGGTCGCCCAGGAATTCCTGCCAGGCCCGCCAAATGGCAATGCTGACCGCCATGATGGCCGGTTGCGCGTGGGCGGTGTCCTGAAGTTCCTCGGCAGGCCCTTCAAACATGATCCGGGACAGATCGATGCCGAGGCTGTCGTCGGCCTCCGCGAACACGTCGCGGGCGGCGGATGAGTTTTCGAGAAGGTCGCGGCCCATGCCCACCTTCTGGGCGCCCTGGCCGGGAAAGATATATGAATACACGGGAGCTCGCGCGATGTCAGACATAATCACCGCTCTCCTGATAGCGTTGCGACATTGATGGTCGGGGTTCGGTTGCGGGAATGGTTCCCCGAAAAGCGTTACGGCCGTCAGACGGCGACGGCACGTCCACGGTAGTATCCGCATTGGGGACAGGCGGCGTGTGGTCGCTTGGCCGCCCGGCAGCGCGGACAGCGCGCCGGGTGGAGCGTCCGCAGCCGGTAAGCCGGCGACGAGAGGCGGCGTCCCTTGCGGGCTCGGGTCAATTTCTTATTCGGCAGTGCGCCCATTTTTTATACCTTCGCCGGCATATCGGTTATTTCCGAAGAACGCTCCGGGAAAAAGGACCAGTGATCCGGCGTCCGTTGTTTCAGGTTTGAGGTTCGGTAATCAGCGCGCGTAGCGCGGCCCATCTGGGGTCGATGTCCAAGGCGTAACAATCACACTCGGCAAGATTGCGGTCAATACCGCAACGGTCGCAAATACCCACGCAATCGGCTTTGCAAAGAGGTTTCATTGGCAGCGTGGCAAGGGCAGATTGGCGGGTGGCTTCCGCCAGATCCAGGATGTGGTCGGCACTGATGTAAAGTCCTTCCCAATCTTCGGGAACATAGTTGCGGCGGCCGGTCCTGACATCGACTTCCGGGAAATACTCTTCGTCCAGTTCCAACTCCAATGTGCGATCAAAATCGGCCAGGCAGCGACTGCAGCCCTGAGAAATATCGACGGTCAGGTCCGCCTGGAGCCAGATACCCTGATGGGTACGAACCAATTTGACGTTGCCAGCGATGTAGTTTACCAGTTGACCCGCGTCATTCACGGGCTCCTCGACGCTGAATTGGCGTTGGGAGCCGGTGGATTCCTTCAGCAGCTGCGCTACGTTGTAGTTCATGGGCGAAATCGCCCCTACCGACGGGAAGGAGCCAATTTTCGTGCTGGATTATAGACTTGGGTCAAGCGGGCCGCAAGGCAACCCGGAAACAGTTTTGAACAATTTTGGAAATGTTATGATGAATTCAACACGGGTGCGGCGTTCTCCGCGCTGAGGGCCAGGTGAGTGAAGCAAACGGAATCGTCAGTCAATTGACACGTTCGTGTTGATGTATTCGATAATGTCGTTGGTGGAAGTTCCGGGTCCGAAAACGGCCGACACGCCGATGTCAGCCAGAGGCTCTCGGTCTTCCGCCGGGACGATGCCGCCCAGCACGACCATAACGTCGTCCATACCCTGCTCGTTGAGCAGACGCATGATTTCCGGCATCAGCTCCATGTGCGCGCCGGAGAGGATGCTCAGGCCCAGGACGGACACGTCCTCCTGGGCCGCCGCCTGTACCACCATCCGGGGGGTCTGGCGGATGCCGGTGTAGATGACCTCCATCCCGGCGTCGCGGAGGGCGCGAGCGATAACCTTGGCGCCGCGGTCATGGCCGTCCAACCCCGGCTTGGCGACGAGAACACGGATCGGGTTGGCGCGTTGGGTGGTCATTGGCGTAGTTCCAAGCGGAAAGAATGAGGCCGTGGGTCGGCGCGTATCATTTTCGCAGATGGGCGGGGTTGGCGCAATGTCGGAGAAACCCCACGCGCATACGACGGTCATCGCAAGGCCCCTGGCTGCGTGGCAATCCTATCAGCGGATCCGAGCCATTGAGGAAGGTTACTCGCTATCGCAACGGAACTGCCACTGATGCCCACGGTGCCCACGACGACGGCGGAGGGCAAACAGCCTTAATCTTCGTCCCCGTACCGGCTTTCAAAGTACGGTATGACGCTATCGCCCATCTGCTCCACGACGCGCATGGCCATGCGGGCGTCCATGCCGGGATACCAGATGCGGAACATGAAGTGGTTGGCCCCGACGCGTTGGCGGTGGTCCTCAATCTGCTGGATGACCTCTTCGCTGCTGCCCAGGATGAACCGGTCGCGCGCCAGTTCCTCGAAGGGTATGCGGAAGTCCTCATCGCCCGGCAGGGCCTTGTCCTGGCCCCAGTCGGCGTAGGCCTGGTACTTGGCCTCCATGTAGGGTTGGGCGTTGCGGACCGCTTCCTCATGGGTGGACGCGATGTGCATCTCCTTGATGATGGGCATTTCGGGCGGCATCTCCTTGCCGCCGGCTGCCAGCCCTTCCTTGTAGATGGCCGTCTGACGTTCCAAAGTCTCCAGCGTGGCGTGGGGGTTCACGAACCACGGCAAACCCAGTTCACCGGCGCGGCGCACCACGGTGTCGAAGTTGGCCGCCACCCAGATGGGCGGATGCGGCTGCTGAACCGGGCGGATGGCGCAGGTGGCGTTGTCCAGGTTGAAATGCCGTCCGTGGAAGGTAACCTCGTCTTCGGTCCACAGACGTTGGACCAGCTCCAGGCTTTCCAGGAACCGTCCCACGCGGTGCCGCCGCTCCACGTTGAACGCCTGGTACTCGATATCCCGGTAGCCCAGGCCAACGCCCAGCACTACCCGACCATCGCTGATCACGTCCAGCGTGGCAACGGTCTCGGCAACGTCCGCCGGAGAGTACAGGGGCAGCAACAGGATGGACAGCACCAGCTTCATGTCGCCCGAATCGGCGGCCAGCCGGGCCAGCAAGGGTATGCTCTGCAAATTCTGATACGGCGGGGAAAGGAAGTGCTGCCCACAGGCGATGGAACTGAACCCGGCGTCCCGGGCCAGGCGGGTGAGTTCTACCGTCTCGTGGAATCGTTGGGTTGCCGAATCAGTGGCCGGGTGCTGGGGCATTGCCATAATGCCGAACTTCATGGTTTTCACTCCCTCTCGAAAACGCGGCTTCTGTGGCGCCGGGTTATTGGGCCAAAATTATGGCGTCCCAAGCAAACCCTAGTCCAGGGTTTCGCCGCGGACCTTAACAGCCCACAGAGCAGCTCGCAAAATCTGTTTTACGGACGAAAAAGCGTGTCATCGTTCTTTGGCGTTTCACCGCGTATCGTGTGATCTCACCTGAAAAGCGATGCACAGACCGAATGATATGCCAAATTGGCGTCCGCGCGTTTATTGTTTGTAAGTAAAGTGGCCACGAGATGACACATGGAACGCGCCAGAGCCATATCTGCCGCGTTTGTCAGGACGGTTTCACAACCCGGCCGGTACGATTACGGACGCGGATCGTGCGAATTATATCTACGGGTTGGTATCACTGCAAACGGACGGGGCGGCCGAAACTGGGGGCAGCGCATACGTATCGGCGGCCGGTATTCGGTCACATCTGCATTGGCATAGGATTTACGCGGTTGAAGTGGTTAGTGTAGGCCGAGGTGGGCTGGGCTGGCGGCGACTTGACCATGACAATTGGGGGATCGGGAAAGTCTGGCCGGGGAGGCATGGGGAATTGAAGTCTATCATCGGGGCATCAAGCAGCGCTGTGGGTTGGAGAAATCGCCCGCGCGGAAAGCGGACGCCCAGCGCAATCACTTCGGTCTGTCCCTTCCGGCCTTCTTGCGGTTGGAGGTCCATTGGCTACAGACTGGGATAAGCTGGTATCTAGCCAAAGTCAACATTATCCCCGATGCTCTCCGAGAATACGTCTCCCACCCTTGGTACCAACTCATCCCAACTGCGTAACTCCTATGCCATTCCCGCGAAGTCGGCGTTACAGTTGCTCTGCCAAGCGTTGTAGGGACTGCTGGGTAGCCCGGAGCTCGCTGCGGATGGCACGGAGTTCGCTGAGGAGCATGTCGGCGGTGAGGGGTTGCTCCAATGGGCGCAGGCGTTCCTGATTAATTTCTCCCAAGTGGTTCACCACGATGGCAACGAACAGATTGACTCCGACAAAAGTGGCAACTATCGTAAATCTGACGAAGTAGATCCATGCCAGTGGCTTTAGTTCCGCGGCAGTGTGCATGACCGCGACCCAGTCATCCAGCGTAACCACCTGGAAAAGCGACAAGATGGAACTCCCCAAGTCTCCCCAGTGCGCCGGGTCATGTTCATGCAATAAGGCGTGCCCGACAATGTGCCCGACAATGGCATACATATAAACTATGTTCCCAGCAGGATTGCGATGTGTGCCATGCTCGGAATGGACCGAAGCAGGGTCAACAGTATCAGGTTCATTTCCCGACTGTTGAAAAGCCCCCGAGAAGCCTCAGCAAGCGTACCGTAACGATGAGTATCGGGAGGTCGGGGCTGAAGAATGCCTAACAGATAAGCACGAAAACGAAGACGTTCCAAGCATCGCGAAAATACCTATCGCCCCTCGGCGATGCCGCGAACATCTTGAGCAGAGTTTCAGAACGGGTACTGCCCCAGTCAGGACCCAGACCCGCGCCACCCGCACTCCCAAGCGGTCTGCCAGATAGTTGGAAGTTGCCAGTCCCCTCAGAACCGTGGTCGCGACGATGAGGATGGCGAGGAAGTATTCGAAACTTCGCGTCTGCACTAACTGGTGAGCTTTGCGTCGCATATTTGGCTCCTCGCTGCAGGAACTTCCGCTATTCGTCAAATATGTCCGACGACGCGCAATAGAGGTAGGGCAGGGCATGACGGACCGGAGACCTTCTCGGGTCTTCAGGCGCCAACTCGCCGTTGACGAGCAGGTATCGGCCGCCCTCGACCTGCCGGGCGAAACGGCCCAGGTTTTCTATCCACACGGCGAAGTCCAACTCGATGCGCTTGTAGTCCTTGCGCCACTCGTAATAGACGAAGCCCTGGCGGGCACTGCTAGCCAGGGCTTCGCCATCTCTGGTCTCCGCCTGCCTTTCGGCTTCCTGCGGCGGCTTGACGGGAATGCTCTCGGAACATTCTCATGGTAGTTGATCTCCTTTGCTTATTTTCATCTGGGCTGGGACGCCATACCATAGCCTCTGCGGATCTCACCTACCTGGCCTGGGGGACTTGTTCATCAGTAAGAGCCGAAGGCGTGGAAACCCAGCGCCAGTGGTCGGATCAGGCCATCGCCCGCACCACCCCAAGTCCTGATGCGCCTCTTTTCCTGGTTCCCTCGGCCGCCCACGCGTTGTAAAAACGGCGCCACATGACCCAGCGCAGGGCGGCCCGGTACGACAAGCCATCGTCGCCCCCGATATTCAGGAACTCCCGGCAGCTCTGTACCACCGACTTGTCGATGCCCTTGCTTACCCGGCTTGAAATGCAGAAAGCCCAGCCGAGGAATCCAGGAGTGAGCCCATCGGCACGCATTCCCGAAACCCGCTATAATGGCGGCCAACTGCCGCATCGCCCTGCTGCGCTTGCTCCGTGGTTGGGGCCGGAGGTTTTATGCCCATCATCCAACGTCCCTACGTGCCGCCGGAAGACAAGCCGCCGCAGGAGGACGCCTACGTCAACCCGGGCGACATCGCATCGTTGAGCGTCAACACCGCTGCCGCACCGGTGCCGGCGCCGGCGGCTGTCGAGGCCCCCGGCTCCCTGGACCCCATCACCTTTTACAGCGACTCTTTCCACATTTTCAGCAGCCTGTACTCCGCCGTGCTGTTTTTCGGCGAGCAGGTGGAGGAACGGGAGCCGATCCTGCGGGCCCGCATCAAGGTCAGCCCCCAGATGATGAAGGCCATCGCGGTGCTGGCATCCAAGCACGTCAAGGAGTACGAAGATGCAGTTGGCCCCATCACGCTGCCGGAGCAGGTGTACGCCGCCTGGGAAATAGACACGGACGGCCACGGCCACTGACCGCAGGAGAGCCGTTATGACCACACCCGAGCAAACCGGCGACCCGGCCCCGCAACGCTATGGCCTGCGGGATCTGGACGACTCGGGCGGCGAGGGCCGACCGCTGGCCGAAGATATCTCGCTGCCCGTCAACGTGGTCCCCAACGCGAATACGACCCAGGTCGACGGTTGGGCATGGCAGCTAACTTCGACCAGCCAGCCCAACGCCGCCACCTTTCACATCAACCACAGCGACGTCACCCGATCGTTTGCGGACGTGCTGACGGCCGCGGACAGCCCACCGGACGCGCCCTTCGTGGTAATCAAAGATATCCCGGTGGTAATCATAGACAGCCTGGACCAATATTGGGCCGGGGAATCTCGAGCCGCCCTCCCCCTGAATGGCCTGCGGGTTCCGGTGGCGGCCGATACGATCGCGGAAGCCAAAGCGAAACTAGCCGCCGATCTGGCGGCTCAAGTCAGGTTGCTGCTGCTGCTCTCCAGGGGCGGAACCACGCTGGCGCCGGAGTTGCAGGCCAACTTCCTGATGCTGACCGAATTCCTGGAGCCGCGTTCCTAGTTGTCAGCCGGCGTCGGGGTAGTTTCCAACTCCGGAGGCAGGGTAAATACCGCCTGGCCGTCATCGTTGTGGGAATGGTTAACTAGCGCCAGCATCATCTGCTGGTGGCTGCGGCGGAAGTCGTCGCGAAGTTCCTGGCGGAATTGGGCCATTTCCTCCTTGTGCTCCTGGCGGGACTGGGCCATTTCCTCCTTGTGCTCCTGGCGGGACTGGGCCATCTCCTCCTTGTGCTCCTGGCGGGACTGGGCCATCTCCTCCTTGTACTCCTGGCGCAGTTGGGCCATCTCCTCCTTGTACTCCTGGCGGAATTGGGCCATCTCCTCCTTGTACTCCTGGCGGAATTGGGCCATCTCCTCCTTGTACTCCTGGCGGAATTGGGCCATCTCCTCCTTGTGTTCGCGGCGGAACTCGGCCATTACCTCCTGGTACTCCTGGCGCATTTGGACTATTTCCGCTTTGAGCTCGTTGCGGAGTTGGAGGTTGTCCGCTTTGAGCTCGTCGCGGAGTTCGGTGTACTCTTGGCGCGAGGGGAGACGGCCCAATCGCCAGCCTAAAAACGTCGCAGTGCCGGCATATGCGGCTAGCGTCGCGCCATACACGGCAATCAGGGCGATTCCTATCTCAATGGGCATCGTGCCTGCTGTCTGAAGCGGCAGCATAAGTATCATAGTCGCTATTGCCTTCCGTTGCGAACGATTATAGCAGCTGGAGACGCGGGGGCGACCGGCAAATCGCCCCCACGGCCAGGGATCTGGGCTCCGTGACTACTGTCCGTTTGCGTCCTGAAGGGCTTCCAGCACCGCCGTGGGCGACAGCGGGAGCTTGTTCACGCGCACCCCGGTGGCGTGGTAGATGGCGTTGTGCAGGGCGGCCAGCGGTGGGATGATGGGCGCCTCGCCGACGCCGCGCAGCCCGTAGGGATGGCGCGGGTTCGGCACTTCCACCACCACGGTATCGATCATGGGCAGGTCCAGCGCCGTGGGCATCCGGTAGTCCAGGAAGCTGGAGTTGAGCATCCGGCCGTCTTCGGCGTAGGTGTAATCCTCCGACAGCGCCCAGCCCAGGCCCTGTACCGTGCCGCCCTGCATCTGTCCCTCCACGTAGCTGGGATGGACGGACGTGCCGGAGTCGATGAAAGCGGTGCAGCGGATGATGTCCACCTTGCCGGTTTCCGGGTCAACCTCAACGTCGATGATGTTGCCGGCGAAAATAGCTCCCACGCCGGTGGAGGTGGCAGAGGCCGATGCGGTGAGCGGGCCGCCGGTGCGCATCATGCGGCTGGCGGCTTCGGCGATGGTCATGCGCTCTTCCGTGCTGGTGCAGGTGAACACGCCGTCGGCGAACTCCACCTGGTCAGGTTCGACCTCCCAGACCATGGCGCAACGTTGGGCCATCTGGTCGCGCAGGTCTTCGGCGGCGGAAATGGCGGCGAGGCCGGTATCGAAGGCGATGCGGCTGCCGCCGGTGGAGGCGGTCCAGCCAACGGTATCGGTGTCCACCACGGTGGGAGCGATCTGGTCAACTTCGATGCCCAGGGTTTCGGCGACCTGCATGGCGACCGCGGTGCGGGTGCCGCCAATGTCAACGGAGCCGGTGATGAGGTTCAGCGTGCCATCGTTGTTGACGTTGATGGTGGCGGACGATGCCTGGCCGGCCTGCCAGCGGAACCCGACGGCGATGCCCCGGCCACGGTTGGGGCCTTCCAACGGCGTTTGGTTGTGGTCGCTGTTGATCATGGCCTCTTCCATCTCGCGACAGCCGAAGACGCGATGGGGGACGCCATTGGGCATCCGGTCGCCCTCCTGGACAGCGTTCTGCAGACGCAGCTCCATGGGAGCCTTGCCGACCAGTTCGGCCAGCTCATCGACGACGGCTTCGACGGCGAAGGCTACCTGGGGTTGCCCAGGAGCGCGGTATGCTTGGGCCTTCTGCTTGTTGCAGACCACGTCGTAGCCATCCACCAGCATGTGGTCCATCTTGTAGGGGCCGAAGCCGCTGAGCGCGCCGCCGCCGACTGGGGAGCCCGGGTATGCGCCGGCCTCGTACACCATGTAGAGTTGCCCGGCGACCATGGTGCCGTCGTTCTTGACGCCCATTTTGCAGCGCATGAAAGTGGCGGAGGCGGGGCCGCTGCCAATAAAGACCTCGGTGCGATCCATGGCGACCTTGACCGGCTTGCCGGCCTTTTTGGACAGCACGGCGGCGACCGGGTCCATGTAGGTAATGCCCTTCGCGCCGAAGCCGCCGCCGATTTCCATGGGCACCACCTTCACCTGGGATTCGGGGACCCCGATGATGGCAGCGGTTTGCGCACGAACATTGAAGATGCCCTGGGTGCTCGTCCAGACGGTGACGCGGCCATCAGCGGACCACATGGCGGTGGAGACGTGGGGCTCAATGTAACCCTGGTGCACGGTCTGGGTTTCAAACTCGCGCTCGATTACGATGTCGGCTTCGGCGAAACCCTGCTCAACGTCGCCAACCTTGTGCTGGATGTGGCCGGCAACGTTGCTCTTGACGCCGGTATCGTCGCCGCGAGCGAATCGTTCCACGCGGAAGTAGGTGGTCATGTCGTCGTGGAGCAATGTGGCGTCTTCAGCCATGGCCTCGCGCCAGGTGAGCATGGTGGGAAGGACCTCGTAGTCCACTTCCACCAGCGCCAGCGCCTCCTGGGCGATGTGGGGGCTGGTCGCACAGACGGCGGCAACGGCATGGCCGGTGTAGAGGACCTTGTCCTTGGCCAGCAGGTTCTCGGCGATCATGCGGGCGTTGCCCTGCACTTCGGCGAAGTCGATCATCCGGTTCTCGATGATCGGAAAGTCGGCGGCAGTGGCGACGGTGACGACGCCGGGCAGGGCCTCGGCCTTGCTGGTGTCGATGCTGCGGATGCGCGCGTGACTGTGGGGACTGCGCAGGATCTTGGCATGGAGCATTCCCGGTAGGCTGATGTCGGCTCCGTAGCGGGCCGCGCCGGTAACCTTGTCCACGCCATCGTGGCGGATGGGACGGGTGCCGATGACGCGATACTGTTGATTGGGCTGGGCGGTGGTGGTCATGATAGGGTTCCTCCTCAAATTTCATTTCGTCATTAAATTTCACTTCGTAGTTCCCACCCTCCTCAAGCGGGACAAAGTCCAGAGGACAGGGGGTTGGGATGACGGGTACATGTCAAAGCTGGGTAATGCCTTTCTGACGGGGCGTGGCACAATCAAGCGCTGTTCGACGAACTGGCTCGACCCTTGCGCTATGACCGGCTAGTCGCAAAACGGCAGATTCGGCAATGACAGGCGATATATGCCAGCATCACGCCAAACGGCCGGTATGCACCCCGTGAACCGGTTGCCGTAGAGGTGCAAACCCGTCAGGTTGGTGAGGTTGCCCAGTTCCGGCGGTATCGCGCCCGTCAACCGATTGCTGCTGAGGTCCAAATACTCCAAGTTGGTGAGGCTGCTCAGTTCCGGCGGTATCGCGCCCGTCAACTGGTTGATGCGGAGGTTCAAACTCTTCAAGTTGGTGAGGCTGCCCAGTTCCGGCGGTATCGCCCCCGTCAACCGGTTGGCGGCGAGGCGCAACTCCTCCAAGCTGGTGAGGCTGCCCAGTTCCGGCGGTATCACGCCCGTCAACCGGTTGCTGCTGAGGTGCAACTCCTCCAGGTTGGCGAGGCTGCCCAGTTCCGGTGGTATCGCCCCCGTCAACTGGTTGCCGTAGAGTTGCAAAACCGTCAGGTTGGCGAGGCTGCCCAGCTCCGGCGGTATCGCGCCCGTCAACTGGTTGCCGTAGAGGTATAAAACTGTCAGGTTGGTGAGGCTGCCCAGTTCCGGCGGTATTAGGCCCGTCAGGTTGCCCCGGAGGTGCAACTCCTCCAGGTTGGTGAGGCCGCCCAGTTCTGGCGGTATCGCGCCCGTCAACTGGTCGCTGCTGAGGCGCAACTCCTCCAAGTTGGTGAGGTTACCCAGTTCTGGCGGTATCACGCCCGTCAACTGGTCTCCCTGGAAGCCCAACTCCTCTAACTTGATGACACGACCATTGCGATCTACCTTGACTCCGTACCAAAAGCCAAGAGGAGCGTCGCTCAGCCAGTTATAGCTGATCTCCCAGCCGGGACCACCCATAGCGTTGTAGAAGGCGACCAGCGCCGCCCGGTCGGTGGAGGGCAGCATCGTGGGCGCTGGGTCGCAGAATGGCATTCCCAAGTCTGCCAAATCATTGGAAAAAGCATAGCTCCAATCTGATGGTATGCATCCCGTCAACTGGTTGCCGCCGAGGCGCAAACTCTTCAGGTTGGGAAGGTTGCCCAGTTCCGGTGGTATCACGCCCGTCAACTGGTTGCTGCTGAGCTCTAAACCCTCCAAGTTGGTGAGGCTGCCCAGTTCCGGCGGTATCGCACCCGTCAACCAGTTGTCCCAGAGGTGCAACTGCTCCAGGTTGGTGAGGTTGCCCAGTTCCGGCGGTATCGCGCCCGTCAACTGGTTGCGGCCGAGGCGCAACCACGTCAGATTGATGAGGCCGCCCAGTTCCGGCGGTATCGCGCCCGTCAACTGGTTGGCGGTGAGGTCGAAACTCGTTAGGTTGGTGAGGTTGCCCAGTTCCGGCGGTATCGCGCCTGTCAACTGGTTGCTCCAGAGGTCCAAACTCGTCAGGTTGGTGAGATTGCCCAGTTCCGGCGGTATCGCGCCCGTCAACTGGTTGCGCCAGAGGTCCAAACTCGGCAGGTTGGTGAGGTTCCCCAGTTCCGGCGGTATCGCGCCCGTCAACTGGTTGGCGGTGAGGTCGAAACTCGTCAGGTTGGTGAGGTTCCCCAGTTCCGACGGTATCGCGCCCGTCAATTGGTTGTCCCAGAGGTCCAACTCCTCCAAGTTGGTGAGGTTCCCCAGTTCCGGCGGTATCGCGCCCGTCAACCGGTTGTGGCTGAGGCTCAACTCCTCCAGGTTGGTAAGGCCGCCCAGTTCCGGCGGTATCGCGCCTGTCAACTGCTGGCTGCCGGCCAGCCGCAAGGACCTCAAGTTGGTGAGGCCGCCCAGTTCCGGCGGCATCGTGCCCGTCAACCGGTTCCTCCCGAAAAGGTCCAACCTGATGACACGACCATTCCCGTCAGTAGTGACACCATGCCATGCGCCGATAGGAGCGTCGCTCAGCCAGTTGCTGTTGCTGTTGTTAGCCCAATTCGGGCCGTCAGTGGCGTTGTAGAACGCAACCAGGGCGGCCCTATCCGTAGCGGCGGAACTCGATAGCGGCGTAGCCCATACCCACTGCGACCATCTGCCCCAAATCACGCCGTAGTTTATCCAGTTCCAGCGCATTCCAATAGCGATGAAGTCATAGGAAGTCCCGGGTTCCAGACCTTTAAGGACGCCCGCCGTTCCATTGAAAGGATCCATCCGCGCGACGCTCAAATTGCCGGCGACCCGGTCCGACGACTTGAGATATACGATGAAATGGACTTGCGCGTTTTCGGCCGCCGTCCAGGTCAGCCGAACCGCGCCGGCTGCCTGGCCCTCCGTGCTGGCGACCAAGTTGGTGACCGGCCCGACCGGTTGCGGTTCAGCTGACGGCAACGGGGCTTGCGGAGGCCCTCCAAATCCGACCAGCGCGACTGTCAACGCGCAGAGCAGCGCAAACAGGAACCAGAGACGAAAGCGATGCGGATTCCAAGGGGTCATCAGAAGCCACACTTTACTTTACGAAGCCGGGCAGGAAGTACTCGCGGGTTGGGTCGTGGGACATTCCAGGCATATCGGCAGGGACGATGCCGTCGCTTTCCAGCGCGGAGCGGACGATGCCCTTGTTGAAGGGGCTGATGTCGTCGTCGGTCATGAAATCGCGGACGGGCATCCAGAGACATTCCTCGATTTCCTGCTCGCTCATCTTGATTTCCTCGGTGAGCGCGCGCAGGCGGCAAACGAAGTAGATGTCGGACTTGCCGTAGCGGTAGCCGTGCCAGTGGCGGAAACAGGCCAGGGCTTCAAACTCAGCCTCAACGCCGGTTTCCTCCAAGACTTCGCGCACGATGGAATCGACGAGGTGTTCGCCCGGTTCCAGCGCGCCGCCGGGCAGCTTGTAGAAGGGCGGGCGGTTGTCGATGCGGTAGCGCTCGCACACCACCAGAATCTCCTCACGGTCGTTGAGCACCACACCGCCGGCGCCGACGTAATGGGTGGCGTAGGGCGGGATGAAGGAATCCGGAATCAGCATCAGGGTTGCGGTGATGCCGTCGGCGTCAGCGTGGTGATAGGTGAAACCCCGTTGGATGGCAATGGGCACATGGCTAGCCAACTCGATGGGTATGTCCACCCAGGCCACTTCGTATCCGGCATCCCGCCATTCGGCGATGGAGGCGTCCAGCCGCGCCGTGAATTCGTCGGGATCGGAAGGCAATTCGGCGACGTTGACAACCACTCCGCGGAAGGGGTTTGGCGTAGCGGCCAGGGGAGAAACCAAAGCGCACCTCCTGGTGGGACGCGCGGTATCCGACGGGCAAGAGGGCCTGCCCGGATGTCCTCACCACAGTACGGCGGCAGTATAGCACAGGGCGGACGCCGCACCTGGACGGGGCACGGCGTCAGAGGGTTCGAGCAACCGCTGAAACTTGTCGCCAACAACCCCGATGAGCGCGTTGCCGGGCCGGGTTGCCGGTGATAGAATGCGCCGCGTTATGTTGAATAATAAGTTCCTTCATACACAGCGAATGATAACGAGTTGACCTGATGGCGTCTTTCGACGACTACGTTATAGTCAGCCAGTTTCCAGAAAAGCCAGTAGAGCTAATGGTGGTGGCGTTTCGCGGTTGGCCCGACGCGGGGGACGCGGCTACGGCCACACTGAATTACCTGATGACCGCTCTGGGCGCGGCGAAGTTCGCGGAAATCGACCCTGAGGAGTTTTTCAATTTCGCCCAGGAACGGCCGCGCTCAACGAGGAGCAAGGACGGCACACGTCACCTCCAATGGCCGGCCAACGAGTTCTACCATTGGCCTGGCAACGACACGGCGCCGCCAGCCGTCTTCTACTTGGGCACGGAACCGCACCTGCGCTGGCGCACCTTTTCGTCGCTGGTCTCCGACTTGGCGCGTCGTTGCGGCGTGAAGTCGGTGGTGCATATCGGGGCGCTGCTGGACGCGGTGCCGCATACGAGAGCGATCAAGTTCAGCGGCACCTCCACCAACCAGCAGATTCAAGCGGCGTTTGACAGCGGCAACGTGCGGACTTCCAATTATCAGGGTCCATCCGGCATCACGCAGCCGGTGTCCGCGTCGCTGACGGCGCGGGGCATCAGCTACACCTCCCTGTGGGGACACGTTTCCCACTACCTGCGGGCGACGCCCAACTTCCGCGTGGGCCTCGGGTTGGCGCGGAACCTGAAGGATATGCTGCAATTGCCCGTTGACCTGGCGCAACTGACGGTGATGGCCGACGCTTTCGACAAAGAAGTGGAAAAGGTTATCACTGAGGACGAGCAGCTGGGCAAGTACATTGCCACGCTGGAGGAACGCTACGACGCGGCGGTGGACGCCACCGAGATGCCCGACCCCGATGACCTGGTTAGGGAACTGGAGCGGTTCCTGCGGGCGGAACGGATGGGCGACGGCGGCTAACGCAGCTCATTGGGTATTCTCGTTTCGGCGTGTCCGCTTTCCAGAGTTGTCGTCCTTTCGACAAGCTCAGGACGAGCGGACAAAGTCAAACCCGACAACTTCGCAAAGGCCCGTTCGTCAAACGGTGTGGCTTGCCGGGTGACGGGATGGGCGGTATAGTCAAGCCGCCACCCACTCTGAATTTGCGAGGGCATCCCTGATGATATTCGACTGGCCGGCCCGTATGCAGCAGATGGCCGACTTCGTAGGCTTTACGGAGGATGACCTGGCGTTGGTGCGTACCAGCGGGCCGATTCTGCTGGCCCGCGCCGAAGAGTTGACCACCGCCGTGTACGACCACTTTCTCCAATTTCCGGCGACGGCCCGCTTCTTCCTGACGCCCGAGGGCGAGATCGACCAAACTCGCCTGGATCGCCGCAAGCACAGCCTGGCCCGCTGGCTGCGGCACAGCATCGACTTCCAACTGGACGAGCAGTTTCCCGTGTTTCTGCTGGCAATGGGCGTCGTTCACAGCAACCCGTCGCTGGAAAGGGGCTACCTGGGTTCGGTGCCGGCCCGATTTATGATCGGCACCATGTCCTTCGCGCAGACGGCCATTGCCAGCGTGCTGTCCGCAGACATGGCGGACCCGGCGCAGGTTCTGCGCACCTCAACGGCGTGGAACAAGCTGCTGATGCTGCAACTTGACGTGCTGCTGGCCGGATACGTCTCCGAAACTCCGACGCCGGCCACCGAGCCGCCGCCTCCGGTTGACGAATCGGACGCGGAATCCGAACCGGAGGGGATGCGCCGGGTGCTCACCAATATTCTGGACGGCAACCGCACCAACGGCGCGCCGAGCCAATCGCAAGGAGAATGACCATGACCAAGGTGCTGGTAATCCAGGGCGCTGGAATGAACATGCGCGGCAAGGTGCAGGTGGAGATCTTTGGCCCCAACACCCTGGACCAGATGAACGAGCAGATCCGCGGCTACGGCGAAAGCCTGGGCGTGGACGTGAAAATCGTCCACTCCAACGTGGAGGGCGAGGTGGTCAACGCCCTGTATGACGCCTGGGAGGAGGGGTATGACGCCTGCCTGATCAACCCGGCAGGATATACCACGGTCAACGGGCCGCTGCGCGGCGCCATTGCACAGGTGCCCATGCCCGTGATTGAGGTACACGCCAGCAACCCCACCGCTCGCGGCACCGTGTCAGCCGTGCTGCCGGTGAGCAAGGGCTGCGTGTATGGGTTCGGCGTGTACGGCTATTACCTGGCTATGGAGGCGGTGAAGCACACCGTGGAATAGCGGCGGCTCCACCGCAGCGCGATTACTCGCAGCGCAGGCAGCGCACGTCCTTGAACACGGTGTCGTGCAGGCCCGGGTTGACGATGAGGTAGTCCATGATGATGCGGACGACCTTGCCCTCGTCGGCGATGTTGTACTTCTCTTTGGACGAGTTGATGAGGCCGATGTGCTCGGCGTTGACGTCGACGGACAGTGCGGTTTTGGTGCCGGCCATTTGGGTTCGCTCCTGATGGGTGGATGGTATTGGGTTCTGCTGGCCGGCAGGGCGCCGGCGCGCTAGCGTAGGATAGCGGTCTCGCCCAGGATTGTTCAACCGTGTTCTCAGTCGCAAACTGCCTTGGATATGCGCTCTCGGTACTATGCTGACACAGTGTGTTATCTTCCCAATGGCGTGAGGGAGCCATTATGCCGTTGAGCGATACCGAATTTGCCGCAATCCTCTCTGATGCGAAATCGATCCAAGGGGATATATTTTGGCAAGAAGATGAGGACCATTCCCCATCAGTACAATTTCGGGCGGACATTACCTCGCAAGGAGGCTGGGACCTGTTTGTCCAAGGTCGGTATAATCGGCGGGCAGGGAAACTCACATATGTGATCGTCCTAAGGACGGCTGGGCGAATTTTTGGCCTATGCGTGGGCATCGATCACCATAACCCGCGGTGTAACCAAGTAGGCGAAACCCATATGCATCAATGGTCGGAACAGTATCGGGACAAAGAAGCGTTTGTCCCGAATAGCATTACTGCACCATTCCATGATCCATTGGCCGTTTGGGGACAATTCTGCGCAGAGGCCGGTATTCGCCACGTTGGGGGCAATGTATCCACCTCCGCTGCTTTAGGGGGACGGTTATGAATGACATCGACATTTGCAAAGCGATACAGGAGGAGATCGGCGAGCTGTTCACCTGCTCAGAACGGGGAGATTACTACCGTGTCCGCACTCCGTATCTGTATCCAGACGGGGATAACATTGATCTGTTCTGTGAGGTTACTGGCGATACGGTCACAGTGACCGACTTAGCAGAAACAACCGGGTGGTTGCGGACGCAATCGATCGCGACGCGACGCTCTCCCAATCAAAATCGACTCATCGGAGATATCTGCACTACTCACGGGGTGGAGTTTTACCGTGGAATGCTGCAAGCCCGCTGCCGAGTCGGCGATGATCTATCTGGCGTGTTCACCAGGGTGGCCCAAGCTGCACTGCGTGTGTCCGACCTTTCGTTCACATTCAGGTATCGTGGGAGTGAGTCCGTAACAACCGACGTGGCAGAGTTCTTGGCGGACCACAGGCTGGAATATGAACGCGCCCAAAGACTTTCTGGCCGGTCGTTGCGTGTCTGGAACGTGGACTTCCATGTCAGAGCAATCGAACGCAGCTCGCTGGTGTATGTACTGAGCACCGGTAGCAGGGCTGCTGCTAACCGGATCACTGACCATGTCGTCGCTGCTTGGTATGACTTAAGCCACTACGCTATCGGGCCTGAGGGGCTTCAATTCATTTCACTCTTTGATGATACCGCCGATGTCTGGGCTGACGAGGACTTCAGACGAGTTGAAGACCTGTCCAAGATAGCGCGTTGGTCAAGCCCTGATGAATTCATAGGCATTTTATCTATGCTGAACTAAGCATCGGATGGTATCGTAAATACATCAGGGTTCCGCGAATTCAGGGAGCAGCGATTATCGTCGATTCGGATGGTCGCGATACGCAAACGTCAATAAAGCTGGTTTGAATGAAGAGAACGTTTAGACGAATGTGGCAGGGAGGCAACCATGGCCACCACCGGAATGACCTATAGGTGCGCCAAGTGCCGGCACACCGAATACGAGACGGACGAGTTTCGCGCCACCGGAGGCAACTTCGCCAAAATTTTCGACGTTCAGAATAAGAAGTTCTCCACCGTGTCATGCAAACAGTGCGGATATACAGAAATTTACAAGGGCAGCACGTCCACCTTGGGCAACATCTTCGACTTCTTCGCCGGCGGCTAGGAACGGCCGCCCGGCCGGGGGCACAACAAGAAGGCCCTCCGCTAAAATGCGGAGGGCCGTTTCATTGGCTGGTACCCCGGATGGGCTTCGATCCCATGATCTCCACCTTGAAAGGGTGGCGTCCTGACCAGGCTAGACGACCGGGGCATCGAGCGTTGCCTGAGCAACGCGGTATCAGTGTATCACAGGAACCTCATTCAGGGGTACACGGCCAGCGCTTCCAGAGACATTTCCTCGGGGAACCCGCACATCAGGTTCATGTTCTGGACGGCTTGGCCGGCCGCGCCCTTCACCAAGTTGTCCAGGCAGCTGATGACGATGAGGCGGTTGGTGCGCGAGTCCACCACCGGGTGGATGAGGCACTGGTTGTTGCCCAGGGTCTGCTTGGTCTGCGGCGGCGCGTTGGTCACCTGCACGAAGGCGTCATCAGCGTAGAAGTCCTGGTAGAGCCGGCGGATGCGCGCGCTGGCGTCAGGATCCTGGGCTATGTCGGCGCGCAGGGGAGCGTAGCACGAGCTGAGGATGCCACGGGTCATCGGGATCAGGTGTGTCAGGAAGGTCAGGTTGACCGGCGCGTCGGCCCCGGATTTCTGACCAATAGTGTCCAGTTCCTGGCTGATCTCGGGCAGGTGGCGGTGTCCGTTGACCGAGTAGGCCATCACGTTCTCGTTGACCTCGGAGAAGTGCGTGGTCATGCTCAGCGCGCGGCCGGCGCCGGAGACACCGGACTTGCTGTCCACGATGATGTCGCTGCCGATAAGCCCGTGCTGGATGGCCGGCGCCAGGGCCAGGATGGCGCTGCTCGGATAGCAACCGGGGTTGGCGACCAGGCGAGCATCGGCTACGGCTTCCCGGTTCAATTCGGTGAGGCCGTACACCGCCTCCTCCAGGTAGGTGGGGTCGGGATGTTCCACGCCGTACCACTGGCTGTACACGTCGGCCTGCTTGAGGCGGAAATCGGCGGAGATGTCCACGACCTTTACGCCCTGCTCCAGCAGGGGAATGCAGGCTTCGGCGCTGGCCTTGTGGGGCAGAGCCGAGAACACCAGGTCCAGCTCGTCGCACAGGTCGGCGGTGATGTCCAGTTCCATGTTGTCCAGGTGGGGGAAGACCTGGCCCAGGGGTTGGCCGGCCGCGCTCCGCCCGGTGACGGAGGCGATTTCCACCTCGGGGTGATGGCGCAGGATGCGAACCAGTTCGCACCCGGCGTATCCGGTTACATTGATGATTCCGATTTTCACGGTTGCAGCTCCTTCACGACTTGGGTATGAGGGACGGGAGTGGCGGCTTTGCCGCTTCGTCGCCTGCGTCCGGGAGCCTGCCCGTCGGGCCGGTCGGTATCGGCGGAGTCGTTGCCGGTTGCGCCGGATTTCTGACCAGCCGTTGCCGCCGCCTCCTGCATCGCGGTTTCGTCGCGGGAAGGGCAGCTGTAGTTGACCACGCACACGCCGCAGCGGGGACGCTGGGCCTTGCACACCTGCCGGCCGTGGGTGATGAAGGCGGCGTGGAACGGATAAACGTCCTCGGGAGGCATGGCGGCCTCCAGCACCTCGTGGGCTTTGTCGGCGCTGACCTTGGGGCCGATTATGCCGAGGCGCTTGCTGACCCGATAAATGTGCGTATCCACGGCCATGGCGGGCATTCCCAGCGAAAAGCTCAGGATGATGCCGGCGGACTTGGGGCCGATGCCGGGCAGTTGGCGGAGCCAGGCCCGCGCTTCGTCCATGGGCATTTCGGCCAGGAAGTGCAGGTCCAGCGAGCCGTCGTTGCGTTCCAGGATCTGATTGAGGACGGTTTTGATGCGCGGAGCCTTGATCTTGGCCAGGCCACCGGCGGCGATGGCGGCTTCGATGGCGTCAACCTCAGCGGCGGCCACGGCTTCCAGCGTCCCAAACTCGTTCATCAGGTTGCGGAAAGCCCGCTCGGAGTTGCGGTCGGAGGTATGCTGGGAGAGGATCGTGAAGGTCAACTCGTGGGCCGGATCCAGGCGCGGCTCGTTCTCAAACGGGCCGTACTCCTCGGTGAGTAGGCGAATGGCGTCGGATATGACGACGCTGGCCTTTTTGGAACGGCGCGGGCGGCGTGTCTTGGCGGCGGCTTTGGGAGGCATTTCGCAAACCCCGAGGGCAACACCGGGATTTTAGCACAGCGATGCGCCCGGTGCGCATCAGGACGCCTCGGTTTGCGGCCGCGCGACGGTTTGGGGCGGGGGTTGCGACGGGCGAGTTATCAGCGGGGTCAGGAACAGGGCCGGCAGGGAAATGGCGATACAGGCCAGGGCGTTCAGGGTGACGGACCACTGGATGCCGATAGCGTCGCCCAGCCAGCCCATGAACAATACGCCCGGCGGGGTACCGATGCCGATGCACAGGCTCTGCAAACCAACCATGCGCCCCCGCATCCCCGGCGGCGACGACCGCATGGTGATGGCGCCCTGCATGGTACCGAAACAGGAGAGGCCAATTCCGCTGATTACCAGTATGGCAAAGGTGGCGCCGTACCAGGGAGACCACACGAAAACCGTTGACAACAGCATCACCGTGAACGCGCCGGCAGCGAAATAGCGTCCGTGATACCGCATCGTTCCAATGGAGGCGAGAATGCCGGCCATCGCCAACTGGCCGATGGCTTCCGCAGCGGCGAGGGCCCCGACCAGCGTTTCACCGACATCCAGATGGTCACGGCCGATGGCGGGCACGAACTGCCGCGCCGGAAAGGCCATCCCGTTAATCATTATGGTGATAAAGAGCATCCCCATCAGTTGACGATGGCTGAACGCCGCGCGAACCACGTCGCCCAGGCTGTTCCAGATGGGCTCGACGCGCCATTCCCGTTCCGCCCGGGGAATCCGCACTCGGATTACCAACGCCATGGCCGCCAGGTGCATCACGACGATCAAGGAATAGGCCCAGGTATAACCGGGATAGTGTGGCCAGAAGTATCCGACGTGTTCAACGAAGAGGCCGCCGAAGAAGGGACCGACCATGCGCCCAACGGTTCCGCTTATGGAGTCGATGGACAGGGCGTTGACCACGCGGCGCTCGCCCACGATGTCGAAGACGGCGGTGCGGCGGGCCGGGTCTTCCAGGGCGCGGCTGATGCCCTGCAACAGCATGGCGGCGAACACGTGCCACGGCGCAATCTGTCCCAGGATCAAAAGGACGAAGAGAGCCACGCCGGCGCCAAATTTGATGACCAGGGAAATGATCCAGATTTTCTTGCGGTCAAAACGGTCCGCGATGATTCCGGTGAATGGAGAGAATATGGGCCGGGGCAGATTTTCAAAGCCCAGCACCAAACCCAGCATCAAGGCGGAATCGGTCAGCGAATAGACGAGGACGCTGGTAACGAGCAGTTCCATCCAGCGCGTCAGTTCGGCGACGTTCACCACGTACCAAATCGCCCGGAACCGGGGGTTCCCCAGAACCTCCAGCATGGGGGATTGCGAGCGGCCGCCGATGCTTGCCATTAAAGTTACACTCCGCGCCGACGGTTCCCGCAAACGCCAAGCGGATTGTACACTCCGAACCCCGGCTATGTGTGCGTGCAACGGTACGACGGAACGCCAGATTGCCTCGGCATACCGGCAAACACCGCGGGTATCTTGAAACATCCGACGGCGGGTTGAGACCCACTACGGTATAATGCCGGACGATTTTCACCGCGAATCTACCCGCAGAGGAGTGCAATGGCCCCAACCGACCACCAGAGGTCGCCAGGTTCGGTGTGGCAGGATGTGGCCGTGACGCCGGGGGAGCGCGCCGCTTTGCTCGGGCAAGGGCCGTTTGTGCTGTGGTTCACCGGGTTGTCCGGCGCGGGCAAGAGCGCTTTGTCCCGCTGGCTGTCCCGGCGGCTGCACGATGACGGGTTGCTAACCTACGTGCTGGACGGCGATAATTTGCGGCATGGCCTGAACGGTGATCTGGGGTTCAGCGTCCCGGACCGCCGGGAGAACGTGCGCCGCCTGGCCCACGTCGCCGGCCTGATGTGCGAAGCGGGCCTGATTACGCTGGTGGCCTGCATTTCGCCGTTTCAGGCGGAGCGGGACTTTGCCCGGTCGCTGGTGGGACTGGGCAAGTTCCTGGAGGTATTCGTTGACACGCCACTGGCATTGTGCGAGGAACGGGATACGAAGGGCCTGTACCGGCGGGCCAGGTTGGGCGAGATAACCGATTTCACCGGAATTGACTCGCCTTACGAAAGGCCGACCAACCCCGACATAACCATCGAAACCGCTAACCGCACCGTCTCCGAATGCGGCGCAGAACTGACGACCTTTCTGCACGGAAGGAAGTTGCTGACATGGCCAGCCCGGAGCTAACCAAAAACCGAACGCGGAGGAGCGGGAGCTACCCGAGGGGCTACACGCCGGGAGCGTCCGGGAGCGGCGGGACTTTCAGTTCGGGGTTCAACAGCTTCCTGGCGGGGGGCCGGTTGTCGCTGGCGTTGCGGCTGGGACTGCGGCACGGCGTGGACCGGCAATTTATTCCCCGTTACCTGGGGATACTCGCCACCGACGTCATGTTCGCGCCAATGCGGTTCTGGCAGACCGTCGCATACGGCGGGCGCATCCGGCGAGCGGAGCTGCATCCGGAGCCGCTGTTCCTGCTGGGTTTCTGGCGCTCCGGCACCACGCTGCTGCACAACCTTCTGTCCATGGACCCGCAATGGGGCTTCGTCAGCACCTATCAGGCCGCGTTGCCGGATTTGTTCCTGGCCGGTCAGAAGCGTGTGCGCCGGATGATAGACGCTACGCTGCCGCCCAACCGAGGGGTGGACAACATACCGGTGGAATTGGGTATGCCTCAGGAAGAAGAAATCGCCATGATGTGCGCCAGCGGCTTGAGTCCGTACGTGTTCCTGAATTTTCCAAGGAACGCCGGCCGGGCGCTGGAGTACCTTTTCCTGGGCGATGGTCTGAGCGAACGGGAGCGAAGCAGGTGGACCCGCGAGTACGTAAAGCTACTGAAAGCGGCCAGTTACCATATGGACGGCAAGCCGTTGCTGCTGAAATCGCCGTCGCACACCAGCCGGATCGCGGCGTTGCTGGAAATTTTTCCGCGGGCGCGGTTCGTGTATATCCAGCGCAACCCATACGACACGCTGCGCTCTTACATCCACCTGCTGCGCCTGATGAACAACTGGCACGCGCTGCAGCGCATAGACTTCGACGAACTGGTGATGCGCCAGGTCGAGATGTATAGACGTATGGCGCAAACGTACCTGGAGCAAAAGGAACTGATCCCGGAAGGCCGGTTGGTGGAAATTCGCTACGAGGAACTGGAAAAGGACAAGGTGGGTCAAATTGGACGCATTTACGATGAATTGGAGCTCGATGGTTACGAGGCTTTCGAACCGCGACTATCAGAATATGTCGACTCCATAGCCGATTTCCAGAAGAACCCTTCGCACATCGACAACCGGGTGATCGAGTTGGTGAATGAGTACGTTCCCTTCCTCGTGTCGCATTACGGTTACGACTTCATGGAACCGTCAACTGTCTCCGACGACGGCGACCGTGATAACATTTAGCTTGTATTGACGACGAAACGGAGCCATGGGAGGCCGCAAATGGACCAGGCTGTAACCGATTTTTGGGACGCCACTCGCGCGATTCTGAACGAAACGTCCGTGGACGCCGCGCTTACCGAGTGCCCGGAACACACTGGCCGGGAGTACGAGACCTGGAACGTCAGCCTGCGCAGCTACGGCGGCCAGCGACTGCGCGGTTTCTACACGGTACCGCGTGACGCGCCGGCGTCGGGACGTTTCCCGGCAATGCTGGCGGTTCCCGGATACGGTGGCGCCAAAGAGATTCCGCTTCACGTGGTGATGCACGGATTCGCCGTGCTGACGCTGTTCCCCCGCGCCCAGGGCGAGAGCATTCCCGAATGGGACCTGCCCCACGGCGCCAACAAGCTGACCTACAACGTCACCGACCGGGAGAGTTACTACTACCGGGCCGGCTACATGGACTGCGTGCGTGGCGTGGACTTCCT
The DNA here is from genome assembly GCA_965197635.1 of Dehalococcoidia bacterium. Taxonomy (GTDB): domain Bacteria; phylum Chloroflexota; class Dehalococcoidia; order Lucifugimonadales; family UBA3495; genus Bin87. The sequence continues at coordinate 437,387 of OZ240218.1, read as the reverse complement.
GGCGGAAAGAGACGAAGTGGACGAGACGCGGATCGGTATGTGGAGCCGGAGCCAGGGCGGCGGGTTCACGCTGGCCGCGGCGGCGCTGGACCATCGCCTCGCCGCTGCCGTGGCGGAAGAGCCGTTCATGTGCAACTATCCGGTGGCCATTGACATCGACACACGGCCTTACCACGAGTTGCGGAACTACGTCCAGGAACATCCCGAGGAGCGGCAGGCCATGCTGGACACGCTGCGCTACTTTGACACGCTCACGCTGGCCGATGCTATTGAGTGCCCCATCCTAGTCAACATCGGGATGGCCGACACCACCTGCCCCCACGATACCATCATGCCGGTGTTCGAGCGCATCACGGCGCACAAGTCCCTGCTGGTCTATCCCGACCTGACCCACAGCCCCTGCACGGACTTCAACGTCCACGCCATGAACTGGCTGAAACGGTATCTGGGAACGTAGGGGGGCGAGCGTAGGGGCGACGCATGCGTCGCCCCTACCGACGGTCATCTCTGCGAGGAGTCGATCATGCCTGGGAAACCCGGCAAACCTGACCCGCTGGGCCTGGCCATCGCGGAGGCGGCGCAGGAAGCGGCTCATCCGGCCGTGGTAATCCTGTTCGGCTCCCGGGCGCGTGGCGACCACCGGGAAAACTCGGACGTTGACCTGCTGGTGATCGCCGACGGCGAAAACGCCGGCGCGGCTGAATCCGCCGCGTACTCCGGCGTCAGAGCCTATCGCAAACGCACCGGGTTCAGGATCCACTATGACATCATTCCGATGACCCGAGTAGAGTTCAACCGCAACCGGCTGGCTAAACAGCACGTCGCCGGCCAGGCTGACACCTACGGAGTGGTGATGAACGACGACCCCCTGGAACACGACAGCGAACGAGAAGACAACTACCCCGACCACTGGCCCGAGACCGTGCGCCGTATCAGAGCGGCGGAACGATGGCTGCAAAACTACAACGACTGCATAGCGACCGATTATTGGGACCAGGAGGCGACGGGCTTCGCCGCGCAACAGGCGGTGGAGAATGCCATGAAGGGGTGGCTGTCCTGCCTGAACCGCACCACGAGCTACTCTCACATACTCAGAGACCTTTGGAACGAACTGGAAGACCTGGGGGAAATATATCGGGAAGATACCGTGGCAATTGCCGAAGCAGGGTGGCGTCTGTTCATCCATACTGAGTACCGGGAACCGGCGAACCCTGATGAGCCGAAGGACTGGTTAACCCACTATGCCGCGCTGTACCGATACGCCGGGACTGCCCACCGCATGACCCGCGAGGAAAGACTGGCCCTGCACCGCCTCGTGAATCCGTTTGTGACCGCGCTACTGGAACACGTACACCGCCTGAGCGGAACCGGCGCCACGGACGTTTATCCCGACGGCCGGCGGCCCTGGGAAACGCACCGGCCCAACCCGTGAGAGAACATATTCACCATCAGCAATACCATAGACGTGAAGGAGACCCATCATGCCAGCACGAACCGGCGCCGAATACCTGGCCGGTCTGAAAGAACAGCCGCGCGAAATATGGCTGGACGGCCGGCGCATTGACGACGTTACCGAGTTCCCCGGTCTGGCCAACGGGGCGCGTTCCATAGCCGACCTGTACGATATGCAGCACGACGGAGGCGCGGGCGCCGCCATGACCTACACGTCTCCCACCACCGGCGACCCGGTCGGCCTGTCCTTCATCATCCCAAAATCCGACGATGATCTGGCCCGAAGGCGAGAGATGATGTCGCAGTGGGCTCACGCCAGCTACGGGATGATGGGGCGGACGCCGGACTTCCTCAACGTGACCATCATGGCGATGGCCGCCGCCGGGGACTTCTTCGGCGACGACCGGCCCGAGTTCAAGCAGAACGTCATCAACTACTACGAATATACCCGCGAAAACGACGTTTGCATGACCCACACGCTCGTGAACCTCCAGCGCAACCGCGCCCCGTCGGCCACCTCGATGAACTACAGCACGGACGTTGCTCTGCATGTGGTCAGGGAAACGGACGCGGGCCTGGTGATCCGGGGGCCGCGGGTGCTGGCGACGCTGGGACCGCTGTCCGACGAGATCATGGTTTATCCTACCCGGTCATCCCTCCTGGCCCGGGATGAGGACGCTCACAAGTACGCCTTCGCCTTCGCTGTACCCTGCGGGATAGACGGCCTGAAGTTCATCTGCCGGGAAAGTTTTGACCTGGGCAAGTCCCATTTTGACCACCCGCTGGGTTCCCGGTTCGAGGAGATGGACGCCATCGTCTTCTTCGACGACGTGCTGGTGCCCTGGGAGCGGGTGTTCATGTACGGCGACCGGCACAAGTGCAACAATATGTCCAATGCTACCGGCCAGTACGTCCACACCGGCCATCAGGTGGTGACCAAGAACGTCGCCAAGTGCGAGTTCATCGCCGGCATTGCCAGCCTGATGGTGAAGACGCTGGGCAACGGCGACGTCCCCCAGGTTCAGGGCCTGCTGGCCGAACTGGTGGAAAACCTGGAGATTACCAAGGCGCTGCTGACCCAATCGGAGGTCAATGCCTCGCTGGACGAGTGGGGCGTGATGCTGCCCGACCGGGTGCCGCTGAACGTGGCGCGCAACCTGTTCATCAAGATGTATCCGCGAATGGCCGAAATCATCCAGCTGCTGGGCTCCAGCAGCCTGATGGCCCTGCCCTCGGAAAAGGACTTCGGCGGGCCGCTGGCCGAGGTGCTGGATGCTTACCTGGACACCGATACCGCATCGGCGCGGGAACGGGTACACCTGTTCCGCCTGGCCTGGGACGCCGCGTGCAGCGCCTTCGGAGGTCGCCAGGTGCTCTACGAGCGCTACTTCCAGGGCGACTGGATGCGGAACGCGCTGCTGCTGCTGGGCATCTACGACCGGGAACCGCTGATGCAGCAGGTGCGGGAGTTTCTGGAAAGGGACTGACCCGGGCTGTGAGTCGTTGCCTTAACCGTGTCGGGGCGACCGGCCGGTCGCCCCGACACGGGATTCCCGCTTTCGCGGGAATGACGGGAGAATGGCGGGTTAGGTTAGCGCATCAACCCTTCGGCGATGGGGCCTTTGAAGGCGTTGTCGCCGCCGAACACCGTGCCCGTTGCCCCGGCCTCGAACTTGGACAGGCTCAGGTCATAGACCTGCTGAGGGAAGGGGATGTAGGCGACGGAGGCGGCCAGTGCTTGACCCTTGGGGCTGAGGTAGTAGCGCACGAACTCGGCGATGTGGGTTTCCTGCGCCGCGTCGGAGCGCACGTAGATGAACAGCGGCCGGCTCAGCGGAGCATACGACCCATTGTTGATGGCGTCGTCGGTGGGCGCAACACACCCGTTGCCGCCGTCAATCGGGACCACCTTCACCTTGTCCTGGTTCTCGACGTAGTAAGCGTAACCAAAGTAGCCGATGCTGTACTTGTCGCCGGACACGCCCTGCACCAGTACGTTGTCGTCCTCGGAGGCAACGAAATCGCCGCGAGACACGCCGCCGTCGCCGTTGATGGCTTCGGTGAAGTAGTCGAAGGTGCCGGAGTCAACACCCGGCGCGTACATCTTGATTTCCTCGTTGGGCCAGTCGGGATTGACCTGGTTCCAGTGGGTGATGACGCCTTCGGACTCGGGCTTCCAGATGGTGTTGAGCTGGTCAACCGTCAGGCAGTCCACGAAGTCGTTGTCGGGGTTGACCACGACGCTCAGGCCGTCGATGGCGACGGGGAGTTCAATGTACTCGATACCAGCGGAGGCGCAGAGGTCAACTTCCTTCTGCCTGATGGGCCGGGAGGCGTCGGAGATGACGGTCTCATTGGAGCAGAACTTCTTGAAACCGCCGCCGGTGCCGGAGATGCCGATCACGGCGCGGACGTTGCGGTCGGTAAGGTCGCCGAACTCCACGGCCACCGCTTCGGTGATGGGGAACACGGTGGACGAACCGTCTATCGCTATGTCGCCGGACAGGCTGGCGTACATACTGGGGTCAACCTGTTTGCCCGGCCCAGAAGTCGTGGGGCTGGCGCCGGTTAGGGTCGTGTCGGAGCCAGCGGTGGTAGCGGAACCGGAACCACTGGTGTCGGAAGACTGCGGCGCTGCGGGCGCCTGTTCTGCCGGGCTGCACCCGGCGGCCATCAAGATGGTTGCACACACCGCGGCAGCGGCGACAAGCAACAGCCGAAAAGGCAGGTTTTTCGGAGTAACCATGTTTCCGGAACTCATCGATCCTCCTGGGAATCGCTGGTTTATTCGGTTGCGTTGGAGCTACGACAAATCTTGAAGTTGGATTATGGCAGTCAAGCCCTCCCGGCCGCCGTGGTGTTCCATAAGTGTCCCTCCTGATCGGTTGCGCGGGAGCGGCGCAGTTGCAACGCTACTCGGTGTCGGTGCGCCAACCGCGCAAGGGATGAACCGGTCTGTTGACCATTGCAAAAAATGAGCGAAATCTTGCGACTTCGCTCTATCTAAACGGATGTTGTGCCCAACCGCCGCTGCTGGTGCGGCGGGCAGGATGAGGACGGCGCCACCTTTGCGCGGTTTATAGACGGTTACTGCCCGGCCTGCGGTTGGGCCAAAAATAACGGGGGACGAATCCCCCGCGATGCGGATTGGCGACGCTGTGGTCGGTTGAATTGCGACGGGTACGATGTCCACAAATCCCGTTCCCGCCGCCGCAAGCGCTACGGGCACCCGCTCGGGCAAAGGCAATTTGATCACCTTCGTCAACCCGGAGGTCCCATTGGTCGGTGTTGTCGCTGAGCTTGCCATGGTTTAGCGGGCATCCGTTACGATGGCTTCCAGTTCCGCCGGGTCTTTTGGTATCGCGTCGGAGAGCACGCGGCAGCCGTCTTCGGTAACGAGCACGTCGTCTTCGATGCGTATGCCAATGCCCTGGTAGATGTCCGGCGTTTTCTTGGCCTGCGGGCCGAAATAGAGGCCGGGCTCAACGGTGAGCACCATGCCCGGGCGCAGGCGAACCTGGCCGCGGTCATCGCGATAGGGGCCGCTGTCATGCACGTCCAGCCCCAGCCAGTGGGAGGTGGCGTGCATGTAGTAGTCACGGTAGGTCTGCTGCTCCATGATTTCGTCAACGCTGCCGCTCATGATGGACAGGTCGATGAGGCCCTGGATCAGCGTTCGGGCGGCGATCCGATGGACATCGTCAAAGCCGACGCCGGGCTTGACCTCGGCGATGGCCTTGCGCTGGGACTCCAGCGTGAGCTCGTAGATGTCCCGCTGGGCGGGAGTGAACTTGCCGGACACGGGCCAGGTACGGGTGACGTCGGCGGTGTAGTAGCTGTACTCGGCGCCGGCGTCGATCAACAGCAGGTCGTCGGGGCCGAGAGCGTCGCGGTTGCGGATGTAGTGCAGCACGCAGGCGTTGGCTCCGCCGGCCACGATGGAAGGATAGCCGTTGCGTGGGGAGCCAAGCTGGCGGAAGGGACGCTCCAGGGCGGCCTGCACCTCGTACTCATGGACGCCGGGAGCGGCAGTGCGCATGGCGGCATCAAAACCGTGGGCGGTGATGTCGATGGCGTGCTGGAGGAGGGCGATTTCGTCATCGGTCTTGACCTGGCGCATCAGATCGATTTGAGCCGTTGGATCCTCGATGCGGCGAATGCTCTTCGCGCCGCGCTGGGCCAGGCTACGGCGTCGCTTTACCAGGCCTGAAATGATGCCGTCCAGCCTGTCGTCGCTCCCCAGGGCGTAGTAGATGGTGTCGTAGTCGGCCAGCAGCTTGGGCAACTGGGCGTCCAACTGCTCCAACGGATAGGAGGCGTTTGCGCCCAGCGGTCCCACGGCGCCGCGCACTCCGGCGCGGTAGCCTACCCAAATTTCAAAGGTGGGATCGTAGGGACGGACGAAAAGCGTGTAGGGCGTATGAGAGCCGGGGCGAAGCACGGCCACGGCGTCGGGTTCGTCGAACCCGGTCATGTACCAGAAGGATGAGGGCTGGCGGTACTCGTGGTCGACGTCGTTGTTGCGGGATGCGTCGTGTCCGGCGGCCAGGATGATAGCGCCGCCGGGGAGTGATTCCATCAGCCGTCGTCGTCGGTTGTTGAACTCGCGAGGCTGCGTTGCCAGTACGTCAGTGCTCATGGCTAAAGGCTCTACCTCCGATTATCCCGTCCCGAATGACCGCGCGGATTATATCAGGCGGGAGTCCGCGCCGCAATACCGACCCGACCGATAGCGACGTAATCCGCCAGACAACAACGATTCCGGTTCCCGACAGCTGCCTATGATGCGGGATTTCCATGTCCCCGGCCGCACTGACGGCCACCGTCCCCGCTCCAACCAGGATATTTGTATGCAGGACCTGATGGCGGCGGGCGCATCGTGCCCAAGCATATCCCATGGACCGGACGGCGCGGAAACAGGACGAGCGTCAGGATTGTTGGCCGTGCCGCTTGTCAAAACCGAACATACGTTTTATTATCATGAATTGCAATGAATTGCTCCCAAACCGATCGGAGGGCTGGACATCCCCACCTGAGGTTGCGGCAGGGGGCATCCGCGCGGATGCCCAGGAGTTTGCGGTGTCTCGATACATCATGCGCGGTTGCCAGCGTTGTGGCGGCGACCTATACGTTAACGAGCAATATTATCGAAGGGACGACTGGCAGTGTTTGCAGTGCGGGCGATACCGACATTCGCCCGACCCTGAACCAACTGGCAACAAATTTTGCTCCCTTGGGACGCCCGAGGTCGCTTGGACGCCCGAGGTCGCTTGGACGCCCGAGGTCGCTTGGACGCCCGAGGTCGCTTGGACGCCCGAGGTCGCTGGCAAATCCGAAGCTGCCAGGCGGCCGGCGGAGAACCCTGATTGAGGGGTGTCGGCAACTCCTCACGGCATCCCATGCTGGCCGCTCATGGCGGGATTATCGGATTAAAGCTGCCGTCGTTGGACAGGTTCGGGATGGGCCGGCAGAATCGAAACCCAGGGTTTTCCGATTTTCCCGTTGTCATTGCGTGCGCGGCGTGGCTATCTCGTTGGTTCGATTGACCCGGTTGGCACTGCCCCCGGCATTGTCACGGTATTCCCGCGTGGTTGGACAGGCTCACCCTGAGCGGAGCGCTTCGCAATGACGACCCAAAGACCCTGTCCGAAACCGGGAATTCTTGATAATCTCGGCATGGGCGGGCCGATCTCGCGGAGGCTTCCGTGTAACTGTTCAGAGTTGATGGGGATGCCCGGTCGAAAAACCGGCATTCCCGCGAAATCAGGAATCCAGAGATTTACGGCACAGGCCAACTTCATCGAGAAAAAGATTCCTGGATACCGGCTTTCGCCGGTATGACGGGTTTGGATCCCCAACGGTACACCGCAACTCTGAACAGTTGCGCTTCCGTGTCCCGCTTGTTTGGCCGGCAATCCTTTGTTACAATTCCCGCGCACGAAAGGTAAGACCGGCGGGCAGCCGCGCGTTGTCAACGCCGCGCCTCTGTATCACTGTCATTCGCGCAACCAATGGAGGAGGAAATACTATGCCGTCGTTCTGGGAAAACATCAGAATGCCAGACCCAATGGAAGATCGCGAGTCCGGCGCCAACATCGCCGAGGCCGGAGATATGGCCGCCTACGTCAGTTTCCCGGCCCCCAGCGCTGGCACCAGTCTGCCGGCCGTTATCGTGGTCCAGGAAGCTTTCGGGGTCAACCAGCACGTCCAGCGGGTTGCCGACGGGTTTGCCGCCGCAGGTTACGTTGCCGTAGCTCCTGCCATGTTCCACCGTAACGATCGCAACCCCAATCCCTTCCTGGGCTACACTACCGACGACTTTGACGCTGCCATCAACACCTATATGCCCGAACTCTCCGGTCAGGGCATCATCGCCGACATCAACGCCACCGTCGACTATCTGCAGCGCACCTATCCGCGAACTCGCGGGCAGAAGATCGGCATCGTGGGTTATTGCATGGGTGGCCGAGTGGTCTATCTGGCCGCCAGCGCATGTGATGGCCTCTCCGCCGGCGTGGTCTATTACGGCGGCGCCATCATGGCTGCCTATGGCGACGGCGTAACCCCCGTCGACGGCACCGCCAACATCAGCATCCCCTTGATGGGCAACTTCGGCGAAACCGACGGTAATCCGACGCCCGCCGACGTAACCCAAATTGAGGCTGCCCTGGACGCTGCCGGCAAGTCCTACGACTTCAAGATGTACCCCGGCGCCGGCCACGGCTTCAACTGCAACGACCGCGACAGCTACAATCAGGCCGCCGCAGACGACGCCCAGGCCCGCACCCTGGCTTTCTTTAACGAGCACCTGAGGTAGCCCTCGGCTGCTCCAAACTCGACAGACTGCCCCCGCTCCAAATTGGAGCGGGGGTTTTCGTTTTGGAGGCTTTGCACAAAAAATCAGTTTTGCGACGGTTTTTTGTGCAGCATTGACCCAAAACTGTTTTGCTGATGCGTGAATAGATTGCTGAACATCCACGTAGGCGTGTGAGATAATCGGCGTCATGGACAGTGCGAATGTTGAACAGTCAAGGGTATGGAAGGAAGCCCGGCGGCTTCGGGCTTAGGAATTGTTCCAGCAAGGCTGGAAACAGACCGATGTGGCCGAGGCGCTGGGCGTCACCCGTGGGGCGGTGAGCCAGTGGATGGCCCCGGCCCGGGCGGGTGGTGTCCCAGCCTTGCGTCGGCGCAAGGCCCCCGGCAGGCGACCCAAGCCGAGCCCGCAGCAAGTGGCTCGACTCCCTGAGTTGCAGTCGCGTGGGCCGGCGGCCTACGGGTTCAGTGGGGAAGTGTGGACGCGGGCACGGGTGACCCAAATCAGCAAGCAAGAGCTTGGGGTGTCCTACGACCCGTCCCAGGTGGGACGGATACTGAAGGGCTGGGGCTGGAGCCGGCAAAAGCCGGCGCTGCGGTCCACCCAGCGGGACGAGGCCGCCATTGCGGACTGGCGGGAGCGGCGGTTCCCAGAGCTCAAAAAAAGGGATTGTGCGCCGATTTTACCCACGTGCTTGGAACTGTGCGAAATTCGTCAAACGGTTTGACGGTGGGCAAGTAATTTCGCACAGTGGAGATTACCGGCGTTGCTACGTCTGCTGGCTTGCTAGTCTTGGTGGTGGTGTTGTCGTGGTGCCTTGACGACCTCGGCGGCGACTCGTAGCGGGAAATGGTTATTTTGTGAAAAATGACATATCGTTGCTGGTGCGACTGGTAATGTTGTATTTGTAACATCCAGTGGTGGTCTTGCTTGGCGATTCCGTCGCAGGGGTGGCCGATAAGGTCCTATTGTCACGGCCGTTGACTTTATTGCTCACGACATACGGCTTGTTAACATCGCAGGTTCCACCCCATAGGCTGCCCCAGCCAACGAAACGGCCCCGGTGGAGTAAACACCAAGGCCGCGGTCAATGGGGAAATGCGCTCCGCCATCGGGCTTAATGGTAGCCCTAGCACCCTGCGGTGTCCTGCCCTGTCGCTCACGGCAGGGCCTTTTGTTGGTGTCAAATCAACGAAGGCAGTGCATCACAGCCTGCACCTGGAGCGCCGTTGGGTAAGGTCATCGTTCTGGGAATGGCGTACGATCAGTTGATCTGCGTCAAAGTAGCAACCAGCAGGGGGTTACCATCATGATGGGATGCTGACCTCAGCGGCGCGCTCATTAAAGCTGGGCTGACAGCGCTGGGCATCTTCATAGGACAAATTGTCCTCGGCGCCGTCATCGGGGCATACTTCGGACGAAAACTCCCCGGTTCTTCCCCGGGCAATGGAGCCCGTTGGGGCGGTTTAGTGGGCGCGGCGCTTCTCTTGGTCGAGTTTCTGTTCCTTGCTTCCGCTGCACGGTGGTTCTCATGGTTCTTCTCCCCGTTCCCGTTGTCACTGGGATTGGTATTTCTAGTGGCAAACACCGCTGGTGCTGCGATCACGTACGGGATCTGTCGCGAACAAGGCCAGAACCGCTCGTGACCGCGTCGGAGTAACCCGACAACGTTCCCTCTTGACCTGGAGCCATTGGCTCCCGGCAGCCGACCCGGAACCGTCCGGACGTCGTCGACGCCCCGGCGGCGTTCTCCTCGTGCCCTGGGTCGTTGGCGCCTGCCGCACACTGTCCGACGTTAGCAGAGAGGTCCCATCAATATTGCCTGTGTCATTTTTCCCGTTTGGCTCGTCAACCCGGTTCGAACTCACGGGTACGTCCATTGAAGGAGGTTCGGGGTTCGTCAAGAGGTCGGCAACGGGTGCCCGCTTGCCCAGTCTCCACCAAATTTGATGAGGCTCGGCAGACCAGGCTACTCGCTAGCCACTTGACGCATCTGCTTGCTACTCCACCAACGACAGGACAGGTAAGTCGCAACAGCGCCTATCAGAATCGCTATGGCCAACCTGAACCACACCATGGACGACCCCTTATCGATATACAAAAAGGCCAGTTCGAGGCACCACACGGCCACACTCAGCAGAGCGCCCCAGCAGGCAGACCTGACCACAGAAAGACCGGGCATGAAATAGCCGCATAGACCACCGATCACGGAATTCAGCAGGAAGGGCAAGACAATCCCCACCGAGAAACCCATCGACAGCGCAGTGCCTATACCACTGGTGTCGTACATCTTTTTTCACCTCAGTATTTGATGACATCGTTCGATGGCCATTCTTATTGGCCACCGTCTGAAATCCTCGCAAAGGAGGTGAGCGATCATGCCGGAACCATAGCACGAATTTTGGTAGTCGGGACACCGGGTGCGACCGGTGCCCCGTCACAGGAAAGCAAAACCGCGGGATTGTGCGCCGATTTTACCCACGTGCGGGGAACCGCTGTTTTGTGGCTGCTTCCCGGAGCAACGCGCTGTTCGCTGTTTGATCCCCGGATTTTCATTGGTTCGGCGGGTGTCCGGACCCCAGTCAAGGCGGTTTGCGTAAAACTGCCATCTGCTCGGCTGGTTGGCCTTCGGTGGTATCCGGCTGCTATGGGTAGGATTGGCGCACAATCCCTTCTTTTGGCGCATTTACGGAACCTTATTCCGGCGGCGACACCCTCGCAATACTTGTCGGTTAGCGTATTCGTACTCAGCCACAGGTTGCGCCAATCCGTCGCGTGGGAGCTGCCTCCGATGAACAAAGTCGAAGCCATGAAAGCCGTCAAGGACGGCCTGGAAGATATTCCCGGTTATGCCGCCGACGGGTGGGAATCCATACCGGAAGCGGAGCGGGACCGGCTGAAGTGAACCGGCATCTTCTTTCGCCGCCAGACGCCGGGCCGGTTTATGATGCGGGTCCGCATCACCAACGGCATCAGCAATTCCGACCAGTTCCGCGCGCTGGCGGGCATCAGCGACGACTACGGCAAGGGCTTCGGCGACCTGACCACCCGCCGCAGATGCAGCTCCGCGAGTTCGCCATTGACGACGTCCCCGACGTCTGGAACCGGATGGCAGCGGTGGGTCTCGTCTCTCTCCAAACCGGCATGGACAATATCCGCACGGTGGTTGGGTGCCCGGCGGCGGGGCTGACGCCCCATGAGTTGCTGGTCGCTTCTCCCGTGGCCCGGCGGTTCACCGATATGTTCGTGGGCAACCGGGAGTACACCAACCTGCCCCGCAAGTTCAACGTCGTCATATCCGGCTGCACCGAGAACTGCCTCCATACCTCCAACCAGGACGTGGCGCTCACGCCGGCCCTCAAGGAGGTTGACGGCCTCCAGGTGCCCGGCTTCAACGTGGCGGTGGGCGGCAAAATGGGTTCAGGAGGCTACACGCCCAATACGCCGCTGGACTTGTTCGCCACGCCCGAGGAGGCCGCGGAAATCTGTAGCCACATCGTGCTCACGTTCCGCGGCACGGTTCCCGCGAGGCTCGCAACAAGATCCGCCTGGCGTTCCTGGTCGCGGAATGGGGCGCCGCGAAGTTCCGCGCCGAGCTGGAATACCGGGCCGGACGCGCCTTGCTCCGGGCCGGGCAGGACGCCGCCAGCAACACCAGCGCCGACCACGTGGGCGTCTTCCCGAAAAAGCAGCCCGGCCTAAATTACGTGGGCCTCTGCGTTCCGGTGGGCCGGATTACATCCTCGCAGATGCGCGGGGTAGCCGACCTGGCCGACGCCTACGGGGATGGAGAAATTCGCATCACTCCCGGACAAAACTTGCTCATCCCCAACGTGGCCGACAGCCGGCTGGCCGAACTGTTGGATGACCCCCCGTTGCAGGAAATGCCCGCGTACCCCTCGGCAGTTGTTCGCGGTACGGTGAGCTGCACCGGCATTGACTACTGCTACTACTCCCTGATTGAGACCAAAGAGCGGGCGATGGAGACCGCGCGGGCGCTGGAAAAGCTGGCTCCCGCCACCGGGCCGGTTTCGCTATTTTGGTCCGGCTGCGCCAACGGGTGCGCCAATCACGCCCTGGCCGACATCGGTTTCGTGGGCAAACGGGTTCGGATGGACGGGGAGATCCTGGAGGCCGTGGACATCTACCAACGGTCGGCGGGAGTAGCCAACGGCAAGCCGCCGGCTCCGGTGATGACCAACGTGCTGTGCAGAAACCTGCCCGAGGTACTGGCACGTATGCTAACGGAGAGCGATGCCCCGGCCTGCTGACCCCACGCTTCGCCCGGGTAGCAGGCCGCTCACCCACCCAGAGGGCTGATCCCCCGTATCAGGCGGAGGATGTCGTTGGCCGAAATTACGATCACCAGCGCCAGCAGGGCCACGAATCCGATCAGATGCACCAGGCCCTCTTTGTCCGACGGAACCCGTTTGCCGCCGCGCACCCATTCGATGAAGACGAACAGCAGACGCCCGCCGTCCAGCATCGGGATGGGCAGTATGTTCAGGATAGCCAGGTTGATGCTCAGCAGGATGGCCACCAGCACCCAGCCCTGTAACCCGCCCTGACGGGTGATTTCCCCGGTAATCTGTGCGATGCCGATGGGTCCGCTCAATTCCGGGCTCCTACCCCCACCGAACCATCCGCGTACTTCCCGCCCCATCAGCGTGAGAGTATCCCAGGTGCGGGTCACGCCCATACTGACCGCGGTCCACGGCGGTTCCACCCGCCGTTCTGCAACCTGGTCCACAATGGTAAAGCCGATGCCAACGGCCCCTTGACCCGGCGGCGGATCAGCTCGTGGCGTGACCTGCGCCACCTGTCGCTGTCCGTCGCGCTCGACGACCCACACCATTTCGGTTCCAGCAGACAGCCGCACCTCTCGCGGCAAGCTCTGTGGCGATTTCAGCGGCGCATCGCCGACCTGCAACACCCGATCGCCGGGCTGCAGGCCAGCCGTTTCCGCCGGCGACCCGGGCACGACTTGCGTAATCTCCACCGTACCGCCCACCAGTTCGGTGTGGGGAACCATAAACATGATGGCGAAGGCGACGATTGGGAACAGGGCGTTCATCGCCGAGCCGGCCGCCAACACGATTGCCCGCTGGCCCAGCCCGCGCCGGGCCAGGCTGCGCGGCGCGGCGGGATTGTTCTCGCCCGACAGACGCACGAACCCACCCAACGGCAGCCAATTGACCGAGTAGAGCATATCCGCCAGCATGATACGGTCGCGCTGGACCTCACGTACGCGACCCTCGTGGCGCAGGAACTCGTCGGATTCCACGTCTTCCAGCCGGCGGCGGTTGGGGCGTTCCACCACATCATCCGCCCGCGCGTTGCCGCCAACGCCGGCCAGTCGGCCCAGCGTTCCCCACAAGCCTTCGCGCCGACTGTTATCCCGCAACTCGACATACCGGGCCACCAATTGCCCGTCGTCCGTTTCACCGGACAGGATGCGAACCACCGCTCCGGGGCGGATGCCGGCCAGCGTTCCGTTCAGGCAAATTGTGGTGGGCGCCAGTAGCGTCTCCGTGCGCCCGGTGTATATGCCAAAAGCGCGCGGCGGGTAGCCCACGCCGAACTCCAGTACCTTGATACCGAAGGCTTTGGCCGACCAGAAGTGCCCCAGTTCGTGCACCACCACCAGGAGCAGGAGCATCGGTATGAACGATGCCAGCGCGATCAGTAAAGTTTCCATTGGTATAAACGTGGGGCCGGTTAGTTTGAGCGGATGTAGCGACTATACAAGTTGCCGATGGGCTGCCCGGCGCTTCCTACTGAGACGGCAGGGCAATGCCCCATTTTTCCGCTATGTGGCGAATGTGCCCGCGCTCGTCTTCAGACTGCGCCGCGTTCCACATGGCCAGGATGATCTGTCGTTGGCCTTCGGCGATGCCTTCGGCGCGGCCCGCCGTCCGCCCCGCCGCTTTAGCCCTGGCGTTAAGGCGCAGCCGTTCTTTTTTCGCCGCATCTTTTTCTTTCTGCCATTGCGCCAGCGCCCAAAACATGGTCCTGCTTCCTAATTCCGCTGCGACAGCTGACATTCCGTAGCACACTGCGCTGATGCTGACCAGCGATGTCATACCGTCAAAGTTCGTTATGGCTGGTCGCACCGTGGCATCGCGCCAGTGCGTTACCAATATCGTCGTAACGGCAATACCAAACGGTGTGGTCGCAAAGTGAAAGAGCGCCCAATTGTAGGATATTCTCCTCAATCCGCGCCGCAGCCGCACCACCAATGCCACCGCCAGCGTCGCCAGCGATTGCGCCACCTGCGCCGCGTCATGCTGATATTGTATCAGACCGGTCACTGCGCAGCGGCTGGGCACCGTCTATAGCGAATAGGATGATCTATCTGACGCCCCCGCCGGCGATCTCAGCAGCCCGCGCGTTGGCCCAGCGGTCTGCTTCCACTATAGCATCAAGGTCAGGAGAGGATTGAGACCGATGCTCGCCCAGCACCTGTTCGACCACCCGGTAGATGCCGGTGAAGCCGATGCTACCGCTCAGAAAGGCTTGCACCGCCACCTCGTCGGCGGCGCTGAGCACCGTGGGCATCGTGCCGCCGGCCTTTCCGGCAGCGACCGCAAGGTCGAAGCAGGGATAGCGGTCGGACTGCAACGGCTCGAAGTCCAGCGACCACGGCGTGGTGATGTCCAGGCGGGGAATGTCGTCGTTGGCGAAACGCTGCGGGTAGAACAGCGCGTACTGAATGGGCAGGCGCATACTGGGCGGCCCCAACTGGGCTTTCACCGACCCGTCGTCGAATTCCACCATGGAGTGGATGGTGCTCTGGGGATGCACCACCACGGCGATGTCCTCCCACGGGACAGAGAACAGCCAATGGGATTCAATCACCTCAAAAGCCTTGTTCATCAGCGTAGCCGAGTCGATGGTGATCTTGTCGCCCATGCGCCAGGTCGGATGCTGCAGGGCCTGCTCCGGCGTGACCGTCTCCAGCTGGGCCAGCGGCGTGCGGCGGAATGGCCCGCCGCTGGCGGTGATCATCAGCCGGCGGATGTGGTTGTCTTCGCCCTGGAGGCATTGCCAGATGGCGCTGGGTTCGCTGTCCACCGGCAAGATGACGCCACCGTGTTTCGCCTCGGTCTCCTTGAGCGTTTGGCCGGCCATGACGATGGGTTCCTTGTTGGACAGGGCAACCTGTTTGCCGGCCCGCAGGGCGCTCATGGTGGGCGACAATCCGACGGCGCCCATCAGTGCGACCATCACCTGGTCCACCTCGGGCAGCGCCGCCATCTCGTCCATGGGCAAGAGAGTAGCGCCCTCGGGCAGCGGAGAGGGCGGTACAGTACACCAGACGTACCGGGGACTGAACTCCGCAACCTGCTCCAGCAGCAGAGCAGTGTTGTTGCCGGCGGCCAGGCCGATTACCTCAAACTCGTGTCGAAAGGCGCGCACGATGTCCAGTGTTTGCCGCCCGATGGAGCCGGTAGAACCAAGTATGACAATGCGTCGCATGGGAGTTAGCGCCAGCGTTAGTCGGCGGCGGTGGCCACGACCGCCAGGATGTACACTAATGCGAAGGAGGGAAGCAGACTGTCCAAACGGTCCAGCATTCCACCGTGGCCGGGGAAAAGATTGCCGGAGTCTTTAGCGTCTGCCAAACGCTTGATCTTTGATTCCAACAGGTCACCTGCCGGCGACACCACGCCTAAAATAACACCAATCAGCGCGAGTTGCCAAATCTCTAGTTGCAGCGGAAACAGAATGCCCAACACGACCGCTGCCCCGACCGCCGCCGCCATCCCTCCGCCGGTTCCTTCCCAGGTTTTGCCGGGGCTGATGCCGGGAGCCATCCGGTGGCGGCCGATGAGCCGGCCCACGGCGTAGGCCCCCGTGTCGGCGGCGTACACAGTGAGTATCGCCAGCAGCAGCCACCAGCAGCCGAGGTCGGTGAGGTTGGCGACGTTTTGAGCTAATTCGGTTCCGGCGATGTCGGGAAGGAACCAGACGCCGGCTATGTCCGGCGCCGCCTCCGGCAGTGTCTCAAACGGTTCGGTGACTCCGTTTTCTTCAATGGCCGGCGGCAGCGAGTAATCGGAAACGTTGGCCGGGCCACTTTGGGGCAACAGGATCCGGTCGCCCACGATGCCTCGCAGTGCCGCGGCGCACGCCAACGCGCCTCCGATGTACATCGGGGAGATCACCAGATAGGCGACGGTGGTGACAGGTCGTCGGCCGCGCCAGGCCGCGATCATCCACAAGACACCGACAACGCAGCCCACTACGCAGATTGCCGCTGCCGTGTATCCGAAATCGTGGGGTTTGACCGCCAGTTCCCCCGCTAACACCAGGGCTACAGCCCACACGCCGCCCAGCAGGACGGGCAGAGGAGTAGGTTGGGAGTCGCCGTCTGCTGACTCGACAGGTGGATACAGCCGGTAGGCTTCCCGAACCCCGATCACCGCGGCCACGGCAGCGACGATGGTCAGCCACGGCGGGCCGAACCAGATGGCTGCCAGGACGATGGGAACGCCCACCAGGGCGGTCAGGACCCGGTGGAGCAGCACGCTATTCCTCGCTGGCCGGATCCTGAGCGTCTAACGCGCCGAAGCGACGCCGGCGGCGGCGATAGTCCTCCAACGCCTTGTCCAGTTCGACGGCGTCCAGGTCGGGCCAGAGAACGGGGGTGTGGTAATACTCGCTGTACGCCGCCTGCCAGAGTAGAAAGTTGCTGAGGCGTTGCTCGCCGCCGGTGCGAATGATCAGGTCGGGGTCGGGACAGCCGTCGGTATAGAGGTAGCGGCTGAATAGCGTCTCATCCACCTGCTTGGGCGCTACGCCGTCGGCGAGGATACGCCGAACCGCCTGGAGGATTTCGCCGCGGCCGCCGTAGTTGAAAGCCACGTTCAGCGTAACTCCGTTATTGTGTTTCGTGACCTGCTGAGCACGGGCAATGGCGGCTTGCAAAGCGGAGTCCAGCGGTTCGGGATCTCCCAAATGCACGAGACGCACTCCGGCCCGGTGCAACTCCCGGGTTTGCGGCTCAATCTCTTCGGCCAGGATAGACAACAGGCCGTCCACCTCCTCGGAAGGGCGGCGCCAGTTCTCGGTGGAAAAGGCGTAGAGCGTCACCACCGGTACCCCACGCTCGGCAAGCAGGTGCACCACCTTTTGGATATTGGACACTCCCTGCCGGTGTCCGGCGCCGCGGGGTAAATCCCTTCGGGCGGCCCATCGTCCGTTGCCGTCCATGATGATGGCGACGTGACCAGGTGTGAGGCCGGCATCGGAGCTCGAGCCGGTGTTATGCGAGGCGCTATCGGCGGTGGGCAAGGGTTGATTATGCAGGGTGATCGGCGATATCGGGAGTAGTCCGATCTGACCGCCTGCTGTCAGCTTTCGGCGGCAACAACGGTTGGCTGTTGTTCGGGGTTCAGGCCATACTTGGCCAGGATGGCGTCCACGAAAGGCTTGAGCACGGTTTCGGCACCCAATTCGATACATATCCCGTTTACTTCGTTTTCGTTTTCGCGGTCGTAGAAAACTACCACGTTTTTCGCTATCGTCTCACCTTCACCGAAAGGTTTGCCATTGCTTACGTACAAAATCCCTTCTGCCGGGTAATATTCCACTTGGGGCTCAGGAAGGGCCTGGCTCATCCGGTGCTTGGCCATGGGCGACCTCCGTATTGTTTTGCCAACTGCCTATCAGCGTAGGCGGTGACAAATCTGCCACTGTCAACCGAACTGCCTTCGAACACGACCTTAATCCATTGATTGAACTGCGGTATACGCCCGACCAGGATAGTCATGGGTTCTCCCGTGTGCGGGTGTACTTCGTCCCATCTATCATAAGGTTCGTTGACTATGTGCATGACCCATTCCGGTTGAATATCCGGATGGCGGCTACCCGCTTGTTCTCCGTGGGGAGTTTTACGCAGTTCTCGGTATTCTCTTCGTAGCTGTCGGTTTTCATCCTCAGAGTTGTGTGGAGTATTCTGCTGGCGAGGCTCCGGTTCCCCCGAGTCGCCGGGGGCCTGGCTTTGTTCCATCGTGAACGCTCAAGCTGCGAATGCGATGTTGGTCAAGTACGTCGCGATGGCGTGAGACAACCCTCGATTGCACTGGGTGGGTTCAGAAAGCGGATGCTGCACTAAATTTATGCGGAGGTCTGCTTAACTGCCAGCGGCGCGAATATGGAGTCGAAACCTAGACCTCCATAATCTCTGCTTCTTTGGCGGCGGCCACCTCGTCGATGGTCTTGATGTGGGTGTCGGTGGTTTTTTGCAGGTTGTCCTGGCTGCGCCGGTTCTCGTCCTGGGAGATCGCCTTGTCCCGTTCCATTTTGCGTAGGGAATCCACGCCGTCCCGGCGCACGTTGCGGACCGCGACCTTGCTGTCCTCCGCCTTGCGCTTGAGAAGGCGGACCATTTCGCGGCGACGTTCCTGGGTCAGCGGCGGGATGGGTACCGTGATCACGTTGCCGTCGTTGGACGGGTTGAACCCCAGGTCCGATTGCGTCAGGCTGCGTTCAATGTCGCGGAGCGCCTGCCGGTCCCAGGGCTGCACCATGATGGCGCGAGCGTCCGGGGCGGAGATGGACGCGATCTGTTTCAGCGGTGTGGGTGAGCCGTAATAGGCCACCGACAAATCTTCGATAAGGGCCGGCGTTGCCCGTCCGGTGCGAAGGGTGCTGATGTCGCGACGCATGGCCTCGATGGACTGGCCCATTCTGCGCTCAGCATCGGCCAGCACATCCTCCATGGTACGTTCGTCCTGATCGTTGCTGTTGTCCCTGCCTCTGCGTTCTCGCATTTTAGTCCCCTCCTTTACCGTTTCGCGTGCTGTACGGTTGTTTCCCGTCGTTGATGGTCGTGCCCACCGCGTCGCCACGCAGGATGCGTCCCATGGCGTCGTGTTCAAATATATCAAAAACAATGATGGGCATTTGATTGTCCATGCACAGTGTCATTGCGGTGGAGTCCATAACCTCCAGCCGACGATTGACGGCGTCCAGGTACTCCAGATTGCCGAACCGCACCGCTTCGGGGTTGGTGCGGGGATCCGAATCGTACACGCCGTCCACGCCGTTTTTGGCCATCAGAAGCACTTCCGCCCCGATTTCCAGGGCACGCAGAGCCGACGCGGTGTCGGTGGACATATAAGGATTGCCGGCGCCAGCACAGAATAGCACGACGCGACCTTTTTCAAGGTGGCGGATGGCACGGCGGCGGATGTACGGCTCGGCCACTGCCTGGATCGGAAGGGCTGACTGGGTTCGGGTGGTGACACCGCGCCGCTCCAGGGCGTCCTGGAGGGCCAACCCGTTGATGAGCGTGGCCACCATTCCGGCGTAATCCGCGGTCGAACGCTCCATGCCGCGGCGTTCGGCGGACGCCCCGCGCCAGATGTTGCCTCCCCCGACCACCGCGGCAACTTCCACGCCACGGGAGTGGGTATCCATTATCTGGTCGGCGATGTAGGAAACGGCCTCGGGGTCAATGGCGTCCGGCCCCGCGCCCTGCAAAGATTCGCCGCTGACCTTGAGCAGGACGCGGCGGTAGATTGGGTCGCCCTTGACACTCCCGTTTTCCATCTTGTCAGCCTGAGATGGGCGCGGCCTCGTCCTGGATAATCCTCTGGGGGCCGTTGCCGTTCGCTATAACGGGTTACTCACCCAGAGCGAGACGGTTGAAGTGTACGATGCGGACGTTTTCTCCGGTCTGGGCAGCGGTATCGCGCACCAGGTCGGCAAGGGTGCGGGAACCGTCTTTGATGAACGGCTGTTGCAGCAGGCACACCTGGGCCGCCGGGCGGTCGTCCCCTTCTTCCTTGTCATCCTCGCTGAGATACACGGGGGACATTGCCGCCACCTGCATTGCGATGTCATGAGCCAGGGAGCGGAACTCGTCGGTGCGGGCCACGAAATCCGTTTCGCATCCCAGCTGCACCAGAGCGCCCACGCGGCCGCCGGTGTGGATGTAGGATTCGACCAACCCCTGAGAGGTCTCGCGGTCAGCCCGCCGGGCGGCTTGCTCAAAGCCCTTCTGACGCAGGACTGCCACGGCTTGGTCCAAGTCCCCGTCGCTATCCTCCAGCGCTTTCTTGCAGTCGCTGATACCGGCTCCGGTCTGTTCGCGCAGGTTTTTGATTAGTTCAACGGTGACTGCAGGCAACTTGGGAGCCTCCTGGGTAATGCTAGTCTATTATTGTGCGGATCAGCGGTTAGGGTTCCAGGGGACGAGACGACATCATCTGTCCCAGTTCTTCCAGCGTAACAGTGTCCCGGAACGGGCGCATTTCCTCGTCCACTTCTTCGCCTTCCGACCCGTCGGTCTCGGATTGGGCCACCAGCAGGGCTTCCCGCTGTGCCTGGCCTTCCTCAATAGCGGACGCCATGCGGCCGGTGATCAGGCGGATGGAGCGGACCGCGTCGTCGTTGCCCGGAACTGCGTAGGTGACCTGACCGGGATCGCAGTCAGTGTCCACGATGGCATAGATGGGAATTTTGAGCCGGCGCGCCTCGGCGATGCAGATGTCTTCTTTGCCGATGTCGATGACGAACAGGGCGGCGGGCAGCCGGTCCATGTTGCGCAAGCCGGTGAAATACTTTTCCAGCTTGTCCAGCGTATGGGTAAGGCGCACGGTTTCTTTTTTGGGAAGGCGCGCCAGATAGCCAGAATCACGCTGCTCCTGGAGCCGCTTCATGTGGTCAATGCGGCCCTTGATGGTCTGGAAGTTGGTTAAGGTTCCCCCGAGCCAGCGCTGGTTGACGTACCACTGGCCCGCGCGTTCCGCCTCCGACGCGATCACATCCTGCGCCTGTTTCTTGGTGCCCACGAACAGGACTTTGCCGCCGTTGGACGCCAATTCCACCATGGCTCGATAGGCGTCGCCGATCATCCCCATGGTTTGCTGCAGATCGATGATGTGGATGCCGTTGCGCTGGGTGAATATGTAGCGGCGCATCCGGGGGTTCCATCGCCGGGTCTGGTGGCCGAAGTGGACTCCGGCTTCCAGCAAGGACTTCATCGTAATCGGTTCAAGAGCGGGGGGAGCCGCGATGGTCGCAACCGTCTCCGCCGGGCGTTCCGGGGCCTGTACCATAAGCTATCCTGCCTCTTTTTCCGGTTGGCGCGAATTGGACGCGAGTATAGCACAGGGCCTACAGAGGCGGCAAACGGCGCGCCGGCCTGATCAGGGCAATCGCATTTGAAATTACAACCCCGTCACTCCGGTGAAAGCCGGAGTCCATAAGGCCACAGCATGAACGAATTGGAAATGTTATTAACGATTTCGGTCACTGGATTCCTGCTTTCGCAGGAATGACGGGCATTAAACTGCCCATATGCGATTGCCCTGGCGGCCTGGGTAGCGTTCCGTATTAGGTGGTTTGATCCCATAGATGCCGTTGCTAGTGCGGGTAGGGGCGAATGGCCATTCGCCCCTACGGACGGAAACCACCTAAAACGCAATGCTGCCGGCAGCCTGATGAATAGCCGCCGCGGCGCCCTCGAGTGCCTTTATTCGTCATCGGGATGCGTCGTAATAAACCTGCCGGCGCGGGCCGGGTCGATGTGGGGAGCGCGTACTTCCACGCCGGATTGCTCCTCTTGAAGCAATACCGTGATGCTGCTGTCCGATTCGGCCCAGCCCCGGTTCATGGCCTGCATGGCGATCTGCTCCGCAAGGGTGGACATGGGCATGGGCACGTCGTACTCGCGCGCCAACTCCGTCGCCAGAGAGATGTCCTTGAACGCCAGGTTGAGGGCGAAGCTGGCCGGCTCAAACTCGCCGCGGAACATGGTGCGCACCAGGCCCTCGTGGAGCACCCGCATCCGGCCCAGGGAGCCGCGCCGGATGCACTCCCACAACGCCTCCGGTTCCACGCCGGCCTTGACGCCCAGGGTCAGGCCCTCGGCGATGGCCTGCCGCACGCTGTGCCCAATCATGTTGTGCACCAGCTTCGCCACGCTGCCCGCGCCGATCTCACCCGCGTAAAATACCTTGTCGCCAAAGGCGTCCAGCACCGGCTTCACCCGCTCGAAAACCTCCCGGTCTCCGCCCACCATCACCGCCAGGTTCCCCGACGCCGCGCCCGTCTTGCCGCCGCTCACCGGCGCGTCCAGCACGTGGCAGCCCTTGGCGCGGAACTGGGGCTCAATCTCCCGGATCAACGTGGGCCGGCTCGAGGACAGGTCAATGTACACGCTGCCGGGCCGGATGCCTTCCAGCACGCCTTCGGCACCGGTGGACACGGCTTCCACTTCGTAGGGACCGGGCAGGGAAGTGAAGGTTATGTCGCTGCCAGCGGCGACCTCGGCGGGGGTGTTGGCGAGGCTTGCGCCGCCTTCCAACAGGGGCAACGCGGCTTCCTCGCGGAGGTCATAGACGATCATGGGGTAGCCGGCGCGCTGGATGTTGGCGGACATTCCGCCGCCCATGTTGCCCAGGCCGATGAATCCTACGGTTTCCATAGCGTTTCACTTGCTCCAAATTCAGGTTAGAGTCGGCAGTATATCGCAGGTGCATCAGCGACGTGGTCGGGTGGAAAATCGTCAGAATCAGGATTCCCAAGATTATCGGATTTTCAGGATTATCACTATTGCAGCGCCGCTGGCGCAATCCCGCTAATCCCAAAATCCGGCAAATCCTGATTCTGACGATTCGCGGCACGCAGTGGGTACGCGCCGGTCTCCGTCGGTTGCCCAGCCGGGACGCTTGCGATACACTTTTGCAATCCCTCACGCGCTGCTTCGCCATTCCAGAATGCTGACGATTGCCGACCAAACGACACCCGAAACTCTTGCCGGCCGTATTGACGTCGGCGACTATGGGGTCGTCCTGGATACGATCCGTCAGTTGGCGGATGACGTTGGCGTCGCGGCCTACCTGGTGGGAGGGCCGGTTCGCGACCATTTGCTCGGTGTTCCGGTAAAAGACTTGGATATTTCGGTGGTCGGCGACGCCCCGGCCCTGGCGGGTCGGTTGGCGGACACTCTCGGCGGAAGGCTGACCGTCCATCAGCGGTTTGGGACCGCCAGCGTCAGCACGCCGGATTTCACGGTGGATATGGTCACCGCGCGGCGCGAGACGTACCGGCGTCCCGGGGCGTTGCCCGACGTGACTGCCGGCAGCATCGGCGACGATCTGGCGCGCCGGGATTTCACCGTCAACGCGATGGCGATGTCCATTGCCGGCGGCGGCGCAGAATTGGTGGACCCCCACGGCGGACGGGCCGACCGGTCCGCTGGCGTCATCCGCATCCTGCACCGGGAGAGTTTCCGCGACGACCCGACGCGCATCCTGCGGGCCGTGCGTTACGCGGCGCGGTTTTCATTCCGCCTGGCGGACGAAACACTGGCTGAGCTCAAGGCAGCGCTGGCTGCTGGCGCGATTGCCACGCTAACCGGCGATAGGGTGCGGCACGAGCTGGAGCGCATACTGGACGAATCCGACCCCCCGGCAGCCCTGCTGTTGGCGGATGAGTTGGGGGCGCTGTCAGCCGTTCATCCGTCGCTGGGTGTCGCTCACCTGGTCAGGTCAACGGACACCGGGTGGTCTCCGCTGACCTGGTTGGCTGCGCTGGTCTGGCCTCTGCGTCCCGCCGAGGGGGCGGCGTTGGGAGCGCGGCTCAACGCGCCGGCCGAATGGGGGCGGGTCATTGCGGATACCGCCACGTTGGCGGGTCGGCTGTCGCAGTTGGAGGAGCGCGGGTTGATGCCGTCCGGGGTCTGCGCGCTGCTGGACGGTTTGGCGTCGGACACGTTGCGTGCGGCGACCGTACTAGCTGAACCAGCGGCGGCGGAACGGGTGCGCCTTTACCTGGCGGAGTGGTGGTCGGTGGCCCCCCTGCTGCGCGGCAACGACCTACTGCAACTGGGAGTGCCGGCCGGCCCGGCGGTGGGAGAGGCGCTCCGAACTCTCCGCAAGGCACGGCTGGACGGCGAGACACACAGCCGCGAGGATGAAGAGCGGTTGGCCCTACAGTGGGCACAAGAAATAACTTCAAACCTATGTTGACGCGCGGCTCCGACGCCGCGCGGTTGGGAGGTAGTGCAGTGGCAACCCTATTTCAAGTTTCCGGCCCGATATTTTGCGTGGTCTGCAACGACGAACTCGAAGGCCCTCACCGTTCCACCTGCCAGATGTGCGGCGGGCCGTTTCACCAACCCTGGTCTCCGGACAGCGACGTGCCCCGATGCGGGCAGGTTGCCAGCCACGATGAGACGCTCGCCGTGGTGTTCCTGTGCCGGGACTGTTACGACAATCGGCGTCCGCCTGCGGAATGAGGAGTAACAATCAGCGATGAAAGCCGTTTACATTGAAGCCCACGGCGCCGTGGACGTAC
Source organism: Dehalococcoidia bacterium (assembly GCA_965197635.1). Lineage (GTDB taxonomy): Bacteria > Chloroflexota > Dehalococcoidia > Lucifugimonadales > UBA3495 > Bin87. The sequence continues at coordinate 412,807 of OZ240218.1, read as the reverse complement.
TGCAGTATGGGGACCGCCCCGACCCGTCGCCCGGCCCGACGGACGCGGTGGTGCGGGTGGGCGCCAGTGCGCTCAACCGCCTGGACATCTTCACCCGCGAGGGACAGCGCGGCCTGGAACGGGAATTTCCGCCGCCGCTGATCCTGGGCGGCGACACCGCCGGCGAGGTGGTGGCAACGGGCAACGCCGTGAGCACCCTGAGCGTGGGCGACCGGGTGGTGGTCAACCCGCGCCTGTCCTGCGGGGTGTGCCAGTGGTGTGGCTCGGGCCAGGACGACCTGTGCCGGCGCAGCCGGTTCCTGGGCACCGCGCTGGACGGGAGCTACGCGGAGTTGGTCGTCGTGCCCGAGGTCAACGCCTACCAACTGGACGGCGACGTGTCCTTTGCGGACGCCGCCGCGATTCCCACCACCTACCTGCCGGTGTGGAACATGGCGGTGCGGCGGGCGGCCCTGCAGCCGTGGGAAACGGCGCTGGTGTTCTCCGCCTCGGCCGGAGTGGGCGCGGCGGCCATCCAGGTATTCAAGAACGTGGTCGGGGCGACGGTGATCACCACCACCAGCACGCCGGAAAAGGCCGAACTGGCCCGCAGCCTCGGGGCGGACCACGTCATCAACTACAACGAGGAAGACATCACCCAGCGGGTGCGGGAGATCACCGGCGGGGCCGGCGTTGACCTGCTCGTTGACCACGTGGGCGCCGACGTGTGGTCTCACGGGTTCCGCGCCCTCCGGCCCGGCGGGCGCTACTGCATCTGCGGGGCGACCAGCGGCCTGCGGGCCGAGCTGCACCTGGGGCTATTGTTCAGCCGGCAGATTGAGATTTACGGCGGCTACATGGGTTCCCGGGAGGATATGCGGCAGATCGTCACCAGCCTGAACCGGGGCGTCATCAAGCCGGCCATCCACCGCGCCTATCCGCTGGCGGACGCCGCCGACGCGCACCGCGACATGGAGGCGACCAACTTCTTCGGCAAGCTGCTGCTGGAGCCGTGATATGGCCTCCAGCCGACATTCTCGCGAGGGTTAATCAGTCGGTCAACAGGATATAGACCGCACCCGATGGGGTCAGGTCGTTGTGCGAATGGCCTTTGCCGGTGACGTCTTCCATCAACCGGATATCCCCGGCCCGGAGCACCCGTTTCGCGCCGTCGCTGGCCCCGATCTCCACCTCGCCGGACAGGTGGATAATCAGCCGGCGCTCGGGCAGGGGATGAAAGTCCATGTGGCGCGACCCGTCAAACTCCTGCACCCGCACCTCGGACACATTGATCAGCGCCCCCAGCTCAGGGTGCTCCTCGAGCTTCAGGTCCTCGATGTGGCTCTCGCCATCGGCGTCCGAAAAAACCCGGTATATTGCCATTTTGCCCCCTGTAGGTTTCTGTAATGGATTCTCTGGTAAAGCAGCAATGACGAAGACGGTGGCGACCCTGGGAGATTACCCCTTTCCCAGCAGTGCCCGTACCGCGTCAACCGCGTCGTCCAGTGCGACCATCTCGGCCTCCTCAGCCGTTCGCCCGCGCATTTCGACGGCGGACTGGCGCAGGTTGCGCGGGCTGACCACCAGGCGCATGGGGAGGCCGATGAGGTCGGCGTCGTTGAACTTGACGCCGGCCGCCGCATCGGTGCGGTCGTCAAACAGGACCTCGACGCCGGCGGCCCACAGCTTGTCGTACAGCTCGCCGGCGGCTTCCGCCACGGCGTCATCCGACATATTCAGCGCCACCAGGTGGACATCGTAGGGCGCGATGGGAGGCGGAAAGACGATGCCCTGCTCGTCGTGGTTCTGCTCGATAGCGGCGGCCAGGATCCGGCTCACTCCGATGCCGTAGCAACCCATGGTGATTGGCTGCTGCTGGCCGTCCTGATCCAGGTAATACGCGCCCAGCGCCTCGCTGAAGAAAGTCCCCAGCTTGAAGATGTGCCCCACCTCAACCCCGCGCGTGAATTCCAGCCCCACACCGCAGTTGGCGCACTTGTGTCCCGGCTCGGTGAGGGCAATGTCGGTTATTAGATCAGCGTCGAAATCGCGTGGGTAGTTGGCGTTGCGATAATGCGTGTCCAGCCGGTTCGCGCCCACCACAAAGTTGCCGCCGTTGGATATTGACTCGTCGGCAACGCGGCGCACGTTGGTGATGCCGATGGCCGACGCGGAACCGGCCACCAGCCCTGCCGCCGCAATCTCGTCGTCACCGGCCAGGCGCAACTCGTTGCAGTGCAGGGCGTTCTTCAGCTTGACCTCGTTGACCTCCAGGTCACCCCGGATGGTAACGAACACAACCTCGCCGTCGGCGGCGTAGAAGACTGCCTTCAGCGTCTGGGCTTCGTCCACGCCGAGGAACTCGGACACCGCGGCGATGGTCTTCATGCCGGGGGTGTCCACTGCCTCCAGGGGCAGCGGGTCGGGCACGGGCTGGTCGGGATAGACGCCGGCGGCCTTTTCGGCGTTGGCGGCATAGCCGCAGGAAGGGCAGGTGATGACGGTATCCTCGCCGGTGTCGGTAGGCAGCAGGAACTCGTGGGAGTCCTTGCCCCCGATGGCCCCGCTGTCGGCTTCGGCCATCACCACGGGAATGCTGCACCGGCGGAAGACGTTGCGGTACGCCTGGGCCATGGCGTTGTAGGACGCATCCAGGCCATCCTCTCCCGCATCGAACGAATAGGCGTCCTTCATGGTGAATTCGCGGACGCGTACCAGGCCGGCGCGGGGGCGCGGCTCGTCCCTGAACTTGGTCTGCATCTGGTACAGGATGACCGGCAGATCGCGGTAGCTCTGAACGTTGCCCTTGACGATGTTGGTGACCACTTCCTCATGGGTGGGAGCCAGCGCCAGCGGCCGCCCCCGCCGGTCTTCCAGCGAGAACATATTATCTCCGAAAGCAGCGGCGCGCCCGGTCTGCTCCCAGAGTTCCATGGGCTGCAACGCCGGCATCCGCAGTTCCTGGCTGCCGGCGGCGTCCATTTCCTCGCGGACAATCTGCTCGATCTTCTGGAGGGAGCGCCAGGCGAGGGGCAGGTAGGCATACACGCCGGCGGCGACCTGCTGGATGAGGCCGGCTCGGAGCATCAGCCGGTGGCTGGCGGTTTCCGCCTCGGGCGGGTCGTCGCGGAGGGTGCGGGTGACGAGTCTGGAGATGCGCATTATTGTGGCGTAAATCCTTCGGCTGACCAAGGGTTGACAACTTCTACGCCGCTATCGAGTGAAGTCAGCTGCACGTTGCGGGTAGCTACGGACATGTCTTGCGAGCGGGCTATGGCGGCGATTTGGGCATCAGGAATGTCAATATGAAGGCCAACCGCGCGGCGTTGAGCAGATATGTCGGCATATATTTGGGCGGCGGCGGTGTCAAAAGGGAGTATGCGGTTTTCAAAAAACACGCGGAGCAAATAATCGGCTCTGCTAGCCCGCCGGTTGCGCCGGCGTCCAGCCGGCATAATGGCGATGCCAAAGCGTATTTCCGCTTCGGTGATGGCCGTAGTGAACATCTCGTCGGAGACCTGCCGATACCACTGTCCAAAACCACCGGATTAGGGCGTTCCAGCGATACGGATACAACGGCCAAATCGCGTCATCGGGAGTCATTGAAAATAAACTGTATCCCCCCGAACTCCGAGGCGGATACCACTTCCACAATCCCTAGCGTTGAAAAGCTCGGCATGGCTGGCAAGGTTTGGGCTGCGTAGCGCCCCCGGCTTGTGCAGCGCTATGCGGAGGGTTCAGCGCCTCTTCCTCAATAGAGCACCCGTTGCCAACGGCCCGGCGCAGACGCACCGTTTCTTCATCAAGGTCGTCCAGGTTTATGCTGACCACCACCACCTCCTTCCGAGGCATTGGACTATTTTAGCACGGGTGGCGTTGCGATCGGCGTGACACAGACTGAATCACGGGACCTGATTCCGGAGGATAGAGCGACGGCACTCAATGAACCGGCTGCAATCACCGATTGTCGAGGGTCCCAGCCACTGGCAGTCTTGCAATCTTCCGGTGGCGGAATCCCAACCCGCTCCCGGTGATAGGCCAAAGATAGTGTATCTCGGGGCGGTCGTAATTTCCAGTTCAACGCGATTTTGTCTGCCGGGTACAATGGCAATCGGTTTTCCCTTTGAACAACCTCCCGAAACTTCTCCACGGCGTGGTCACCCATTTTTCGGCGGGGCAAACAGGCAACTGGACGCGCACCTGTGCTCCCAAAAGATCACTAGCATAGGAATTCCGTGCTTCTTCCTCTAACCTTCAACAAACCGTCGTTAGCAGCGGCCCGCACACGGTAGCAAGTCCGGGGCAGGATTACCGTCTTTAGTGAACTCCATCGAGAGAGGGGCTTCCAGTCAGATCGTTTTCCGATGCTGACCATAATGCCACCTCCGTCCGAGGCATTGGCCTCATTCTAGCACGGGTGGCGTTGCGTTCATTTGGTGTGCCACGCTCACCAATGGGACGGGCTTGTCGCTTCCTCCTGACCGCAACGACGAGAAAAGATTGGCTCAGATTTCATCCCATCGGGTTCACATTCGGCATCCCCAGCCGGAACTGTCCCAGGTTGTCGTAGGCGCTGGTGTTGACCATGAAGTGCTGGGCGGCGGTGTTGATGTCGCGCATACAGCGCTGGAGGACGCGATCGTTGTAGATGGCGTTGCCGCCGCCGTAGCGGAAGGCGGTGGTAACCACTTGACAGGCCACGTCGGTGGCGTACACGCAGGCGCCGCGCAGGCGGAGCTGTCGCTCCAGGTCGGGGCGCTCGTGGCGGAGGCAGAATTCCCAGGCATCCGCAATGGCCTCGCGGCACAGGGCGCGGGCGGCGCGGAGCTGTTGGTCGCACCGGCCCAGGTCGTGCTGCAACACCCCACGCTGGGCAATGGTTGAGGTCAGGTAACCACGCTGGTAAGAGCCGGCCTGCAACGCGATTTCGTCCAGGGCGCGGCGGGCCACCCCCAGGGCAAAGGCGGCGTGGTCCGGCGTGACGAAACCCGGCCGGCCCAACCAGAAAAGCGGACCGCCCTTGCGTGGGTCAGTGGACATCAGGTCAAAGGCCAGTTCCTCGGGTACGAAATAATCGGTGAACACGAAATCGCGGCTGCCGGTTCCCTGGAGTCCCATCACCTGCCAGTTGTCCAGAAACTGCACATCCTCAATGGGCGCGCCGAAGATCATGTGCTCCGGGCCGGGTTCGTCGTCCCGCACGATGCGGAAGCCGGCCAGCAGCCAGGAGGAATGGGCGGAACCGCTGGCGAAGGGCCAACGGCCGCTGACCCGCCAGCCGCCATCAACCGGCGTCGCCAGCCCACGCGGTATTATCGCGCCCGAAGCGATGGGCATTCGGCCCCCGCCGAAAATCCGTTGCACGCCGGCGTCGGGAAGGAACGCCCCCAGCCACGACGCGCTAGTGCTGTTAATGAAAGCGCACCACCCGGCCGAGGGGTTGATGTAGCAAAGCTCGTCGCAGAGTTCCAGGTACAGCAGCGGGTCAACCTCGGGACCGCCCAGTTCACGAGGCACCTTGAGCGACAGCAGCCCCTCGCGGTATAGCGCCACCACCGACGGCCAGGCCAGCGTCTCGCTGGCATCGTTGACCTCGGCGTCGGCCTCCAGAATGGGCCGGATGCGGGCGATGGCGTCCAACAGGTGGCGGCGCAGCGCTTCCCGCTCGGTGAGCAACGCGGGGATGCCGAGGTTTTCCAGGGCAGCTACGTCAAAGGGTGAGATTGCCTCGGCGGTATCGGGTGCGACGGTGGTCATGCGGCGGTACCCTTGCGTTCCAGTTCCTGGATCTCGTCTTCAGTGAGGCCAAGTTGGTCTCTCAGTATCCGCAGGGCGATGCGCCGGTCTTCATCGTTGCCATCCAGTAATTCAATCGCCGACTGACGCATCAGACAGCCAAATTCCGGCTCCCGTCGGATACGCGCGCGTATATAGTCGTCAAGTCCAGTAAGCTCCATGATTTTACTCCTACATAGGTAGCGTTCACGGAGGCGTTGCGCTCTGGCAATATCTCTGCGCTGCTGGGTGGATTTATCGCCGGCGGTCGGCATCATTATCGTGTTACTACTCTGCCGGCAAAAGTACAGCCGTATGCCCGGCCCCCGCCCCATTAGCCGGCGCTCGAAGATACCGGGAACGCCCGGCAGAGGCTTATAGTCGCCCCAATTACCTGCCGCCTTACGAAGCAGTACCAAAACAACTCGGTTAGCCGTTACCAGGTCGAGATCGTCCAGCCACTGGTCGAATTCAGGCGTTCTCAGAACCTCGTACATCGGCCTTTAGACCCTGCGCCGGCGTCTTTTCGATTTCCTCCATCAGTGCGGTCAGCATTTCGGCTTCCGGGACGACGCGGATTTTTTCGCCCTTGCGGAATATGATGGCCCGGCCGGCGCCGGCGGCGATGCCCACGTCGGCGTCCTTAGCTTCGCCGGGGCCGTTCACCTCGCAGCCCATGACGGCGACTTTGATATTCCGGTCAGTGCCCTTTAGCAGGGCGTCCACGTCGTTGGCCAGCTTGCGGATGTCCACGTCGGCCCGGCCACAGCTCGGGCAGGCCACCATCACGGCTCCCTTATCCCGCAGATTGAGCGACTTCAGGATTTCATAGCCGGCAATCACCTCCTCAACGCTGTCGTCGCTCAATGACACCCGAATCGTGTCGCCGATGCCCTCGTATAGCAGCACTCCCAGCCCCACCGCGGTGCGGATGGAACCTGATTTCGCGGTGCCGGCCTCGGTGATGCCCAGGTGCAGCGGATAGGGCACCATCTCGGCCAGCCGGCGATAGGCTTCCACGGTGGTGGGCACGTCAAAAGCTTTCATGGAAATCTTGATCTGGTCGAAGTCCTGCTCTTCCAGCAGGCTGATTTCCCAGAGGGCGGTGGCGACCATGTGGTCAACCACGCTGTAATCACCGGCCTGGGCCTCGCCGGCCTTGGGCAGCCGGTTCACCAGGTCCATGTGCCGGGAGAAGCCACGGGTGCGTCCGATGCCGCCCACGGGAGGCAGACTGCCGAAGTTGACGCCAATACGGATGGGGATGTTGCGTTCTTTCGCCGTCTGAACCACCTGGCGCACCTGGTCCTCGTTGCGCAGGTTGCCCGGGTTCAGGCGCAGGCAGTCCACCCCACCGGCCGCGCATTCCAGAGCCAGCTGATAGTGAAAGTGGATGTCGGCGATCAGGGGGATGTGGATCTGCTTCTTGATTTCCGCCATCGCCTGGGCGGCTTCCATGTCCGGCACGGCGGAGCGGATGATTTCGCAGCCGGCCTCCTCCAGCTCATGGATCTGCCGCACGGTGGCTTTCACGTCGCGGGTGTCGGTCTTGGTCATGGACTGGACGGTAATGTCGGCGTCGCCGCCAACCTTGACGCCGCCAACGTACACGGGCTTGGTAACTCGTCGCCTGGTCATGGTCATAATCACACCGCCGTTTCAGTTCAGATGAGTGGGGAATAACGGAGAGTGTCGGTCAACTGTTATATGCGGGGCAATGATACACGATAGGCTTCGGGAGTTGCCACCGACGGGCCGGGCGTGTGACCATGCCTGTTGACAAGGAGTCAGCCCACAGATAATTTGAAATGGTGGCTACGACTACGCGGGCCCAGGGGTGTTTGCAATGCAAATCGACATCAATGAGGCGGAAACGCTCCTCGCGGAATTGGGAGAACGGGCTTGGCACGGCGAAGAGATCATAATCGCCAAAGCCGGCAAACCGTACTTGACGCTAATGCCCTACCGAGAAGAACCGCCACCGGCCAAGAAAGAGCGTCAATTGGGTCGGCTCAAGGGCCAGATTTGGATCGCGCCGGATTTCAACGAAACGCCGCAGGAGATCATTGACCGGTTCGAAAACGGGCCGATCATCCCGGATGAGAAATGACGCTTAGGCTGTTGCTGGATATGCACGTACTGCTGTGGACACTGTCCGGTAACCGGCGATTGAGCCCTTCTACCCGGTCCACCATCGCCGACCCCGACAACGAAGTCTTCGTCAGCGCAGCCACCGACTGGGAGACTGCCGTCAAACGCGCGTTGGGCAGGCTACAGTCTCCCGATGACTTGATATCGGAGATTGCTTTAGCCCGAATCCACCGAAAGGCATTGTGGGAGCACTGGAACGGGACACGAAGGTGATGAGGACGCGATGGTTGGGGCGGAATGCGGGTAGATGGGCCTGGTGGTAGGCAATCGGCCCGCCAGGGTCAGGCGTGCGAAGCCGCTGCTGGATGAGCCGGAGGCAGCAGGGAACACTCGGTGAGCCATCTGGCGCGAGCCGGGGAGACGTTTGACTGACTGGCGGGTGGGATTGGCGGGCCGGTTGCCGGCGCCACCATCAGGAAGGGAGTGGCAGGGCACGCAACCGAGCCAGGGCGCCGCTGAACTGGGTTTCCCAGGGCCAGCGCTGGGAAAGATGCAACGTGAGGCGGCGGGCCTTGCGCGTGATGCGTCCGGCGATGGAGCAGAAACGCCGCCGGAGGGTCTTGGTGGTTACCACCTCTTGCTCGCCCAGACCGATGCGGGCGGTCCAGCGAGCCGGGTTGTGGGCGATGACCTGTACGGCCCGCCAGGCGGCGTTGGCGGCGAAGCGGCCTGACGGGAGATGGTTCAGTCCGACACCATACTTGAGGTCGCGGATGGCATTCTCGATCTCGGCGTGGCGGCGGTGGTCGGCCTCCAGTTCCAGGGTCTCGCCCTCCCGGTTGGTGATGAAGCCGTGGTAGCTGTAGGTGGCGAACAGGGCCAGTTGGGAACCGGGCGTGGGCTTGACCCGCCGCACTGGGGCGGCGTCGGGCTCACTCTGGAAGGATGTGTAGGTAGTCTCGGCCACGTCAGCGTCGCCGTCGATCCAGTAGGGTAGGGGCGTCCAGTCCGTTTCGGGTATGGCCTCGATCAGGTTCCGCAACCGGGCGTGTTGGCGGATGGTGATGGAGAAGCGGACATCCGTCTGGCGGCAGACGGCGACGATGGCGTGGGTGTAGAAGCCGCGGTCGGCCCGCACCGCGAGTGGTCCCCCGGCCCCGGCATAACGCACCCGGCCCACCGTCTCCCGCAGGAAGTGGGCCGCGCCCCGAGCCGTGTTGGCCCGGCCCTGGCGTAGCCGAGACATCAGCACATCGCCGGTTCCGGCGGCACCGGCCAGCAGCTCCCGGCTCACCCGATCCAACTGGCGGGCGTGGCTCCCCAGAAACTGCGCAGGAACGTGCCCAGGGTGGACGGCGCCTTGACCACGCCGCCGATGGCCCCAGCGGTCCCGCCGGTGCGCAACACGTCAGCGTCGTCAATGCAGTCGCCCCCAGCCAGGACAGAAGCCACCAGCGTCATGATCTTATCACCAGGATTGGCTCGGCCCAGGCACGGCCCAGGTCCGGGTGTCGCTCAACCAGTTGGGGCAGGCCCAGATGCCGGGCCAGAGTGGCCGGAAGGATCAGCCCAGCATGGCTGACCAGGCGGTGGTCGTCGAAGGCGACATGGATGCGGTCGGGCTGCTCAGGTGGTGGCATCTATTGGGTGCTCCTGGTCTGGGGTTGGTTTGGTATCTCAAAAACCATTATCCCCGAACGCAGGAGCACTTTCTTACCCCCTCAGCGTGCCGATAGACTCATCCTTTCGGTGGATTCGGGATAAGGTACAAGCCAACCGTTTTCGCAAGCTGGACGAGCGGGCCGAGGCCCACTTGATTGCCCTGGCCGGCTCTCCGGCGCCGGAGGGCCATGACCACTGGACTTTGCAGTTGTTGGCCGACCGGATGGTGCAGTTGGGGTTGGTTACGTCGTTGACGTACGAGACGGTGCGTCTCAAGCTCAAAAAACGTTCTCAAGCCTTGGCGTAAGGCGCAGTGGTGCAACCTCAAGGTAGGTGGAGAGTTCGTGGCCGCCATGGAGGACGTGCTGGATCTCTACGCCGAACCCTACGATCCCCAACGGCCGGTGGTGTGCTTTGACGAGACCTCTACCCAGTTGCTGGCCCTGATTTTTGACCAATCTGCGGGAGCCTTTGCCCGCCCCGCTGGGACGACTGCGACGGGAAGGCTATGAATATCGCCGGACGGGCACTCGAAACATCTTTCTAGCCTGTGAACCTCTGGCGGGATGGCGCCACGTGGCCATCACCCAGCGGCGCACCATGGCCGACTTCGCCCACCAGATGCGCTGGCTGGTGGATGCGGCTTATCCCCACGCTCCCGGGGTCCGCGCAGTCCTCGACAATCTGAACACTCGCCGCATGGCTTCCCTATACGAGCCTTCCCGCCTGCCGAGGCCCGGCGCATTGTGAAACGCCTCGAGTTTCACCACACCCCTAAACACGCCAATTGGCTCAATCCTGTCCTGAGCTTGCCGAAGGGATGGCGGAGATCGAATTCAGCGTGTTGAGCCGAGCCTGTCTCAAGGGGAGAAACCCCGACGCCGACGCTCTGCAGCGCCAAATCATGGCCTACGAGACCCAGCGCAACGCAGCGGGCGACACCATCAACTGGCGGTTCAGCACCCACGACGCCAGAACCAAACTCCACCGCCTCTATCCCTGCTATTCCAAGATTGATGAGTACTGGAAACACCGGCATTCGCGGCAATTCCAACGGAAGATCGACAATGCCAGAAACCTTTAGGTATGCTACCGAATGGGTTAGAAACCTCTGGCGAGAAAACCAATACCGCAAACACCGGATCGGCGCCAACCACAAGGCTGACGCAAGTCCATCCAGCTTCGGTCTGAGGCGCAGCTAACGATACCTCCAAGCCTCTTTTCCAAAGGTCTGCGTCCCCCAACAAATGACACCACCTACTCCACAAAACGGTTTCTGATCCTCGCCAACTTGTAGAACGGGACAGATACGGGAAGGTCCGCAGAGGTCGTCCGGTGTGAATAAGGTTGACGGGCATCTTCAGTGGGTTGCATACTCACCCTCACCGGCCAGCTTGGGCTGCGAACCGGGTAATCCCGAGCCAGGTACGTTCCTGCAAACTTGCTGGAAAGACAGTTGTGTACCGACGGGATAGGCCAGACGCTTGGCCAAACGGTAGACCATACTACTGAAAGGGGAGGCAAACCGTGGCAGGACCATGTACCGGCCTGACCGTCCTGGATTTCTCGTTGGGGATGCCAGGGGCCATCTGCACCTTGGTAATGGCTGACTACGGCGCCGAGGTGATTAAGGTTGAACCTCCCGGCGGAGATCCTTTCCGCTTCCAGCCCGCCTGGATTTCATGGAACCGCGGCAAAAAGGGCATTGTGCTGGACCTCAGCACTGCGGAAGGCCGCGAGCAAGCCATCCAGTTGGCCGCCGAGGCTGATGTTCTCGTGGAGTCCTTCCGCCCCGGAGACATGGCCGACTGGGGGTTGGCGTATGACGACCTGTCGCAACTTTACCCGGGGTTGGTCTATTGCTCCATCACGGGCTTTGGACAAAAGGGCCCACTGCGCCGGGTGAAAGGGTACGAGGGTGTCGTAGCGGCCAAAGCGGGCCGGATGCTCAACCTGGAGGGACAGCCCGACCGGGAAGGTCCGGTGTATTCGGCGGTGTACACCGGGAGCTGGCACGCTAGCCAGGCTGCGGTGCGTGGCATCCTTGCGGCCCTTCGGGTGCGCGACCTATGCGGGCGTGGGCAATGGGTCCAGACCAGCATCGTTCAGGCCCTGGCTTCTCCCCACGACAACAACGTGGGCGACGGCGGGCTGGTGAATATGCAGCTCCGGCGCCGGGACCCGGAGCGGTTTCCCGGGAGACCCGGCGGCAACCGGGGCCTATCGTCCATAGGATACGTTCCCGTGCGGACCAAGGACGGCACCTGGCTCCAACACGCCAACCAGCGGGTCCCGCACATCCAGGGGCATCTCAAGGCCATCGGGCTTGGGCATCTGCTCGAGGACGAGCGGTTCGCGAGGGTTCCCGGCATAGACATGGAGAACCGGGAATTGCTGCGCCGGGAGATACTGGACAAGCAGCTGGAGAAGACGTCCGACGAATGGATGGAGATTTATCTCCAGGACGGCAACATCGCGGCTGAGCCCTATCGCAACAGCGTGCAGGCCATGGACCATCCCGCGGTGGTCGCCAACGGTACGGTGGTAACGATCGACGATCCTCGCGTGGGGCCCCTGCGGACGCTGGCCCCGCTAGTGGATTTGAAGGACACGCCGGGAGAGCCAAGCGGGCCGGCCCCTGATGTGGGACAGCACAACGCCGAAGTGCTGGGACGCCGGCGGCAGCGGTCATCGGACGCGAACGGCGGCTCGTCTGGAGCGAATGGCGCGGAGGTGGCGGCCCACCCGCTGGCGGGGGTCACCGTCCTGGACCTGGCGACGATACAGGCCGGGCCCTACGGCGCCGCCCTTCTGGCAGACCTCGGGGCGCGGGTCATCAAGATCGACGCCACCGACCGGCGACTGGACGAGGGCCGTCGTTCCACTTCGCAGGCAGTAGCCGACCCACGGACCTACGCCGGCAAGGAAGGGATTCAGGTTGACCTTCAGACCCCAGAGGGCAAGGAGATCATCCATAAGCTCATCGCCAACGCCGATGTTCTCACGCACAACTTTCGCCTGGGGGTTCCGGAGCGGCTACAAGTCGATTGGGAGACCTGCCGCCAGATCAATCCGCGCCTGGTCCACGTCTGGATGGGGACCTATGGCGAACACGGGGAACACGCGCGCCGGCCGGGCGCCCATCCCATCCCCGGCGCCATCATGGGCGGCGCGATGCGGCAGATGGGTCGGGCCATGCCCCCGCCTCCCGAACAGGACATGGAAGTTGAGGAGACCATTGAGGCGACCCGCTGGCTCATGAAATCCAACTGGGGACCGGACCAAAACACGTCCCCGGCCGTGGCTACGGCAATCCTCCTGGGCCTGCGGGCGCGAGAGCTCACCGGCAAAGGCCAGCCCGTCCACCTCACCATGCTCAACGCCAACGCCTGGACCAATGCCGATGAGTATTACGACCACGCGAACCGGCCTCCCATTGCCCTGCCCGACGCAGAGATACATGGGCTTCATGCCCTGTACCGTCTCTACCGCTGCCGGGAAGGGTGGGTGTTCCTGGGTTGTCTGTTCCCGGACGAGTGGGAAGCGTTCTGCCGGGCCGTGCAACGGGAAGAACTCCTGGCCGACCGCCGCTTCTCTACTCCGGAGGCGCGACAGGCCAATGACGAAACCCTGATCACCGAGATCTCGGCGATCCTCGCCGGGCGTACCGCTGGCGAATGGGAAGAGTTGCTGACCAAGGCGGACATCGGCTGTGTCCGGGCCGACGAAGCCATGGAGGGAGATTTTTACGCGGACCATCCCCACGCCAAGGCGAACGCGCTGAGCGTTGAAGTGGAGCATCCGTATGTTGGAAAGTACCTGCGCTACGGCGGGTTGGTCGAATTGTCCCTGACCCCGGGTGTCTACCGAACCTCCATCCAAATTGGGCAGCACACCAAGCCCCTGCTCCGGGAAATCGGGTACGACGACCAGGAGATCGAAGACCTGGGAACGAGGGGGATTGTCCAGTGGGCGGACCCGTCGGTGGGTGGGGAACCGTAGGCGGGTATGCCTCATATGCGTCAAGCCGCTCCACACTTGGGTATATTCATCCGCACCCGAATTGCGAAGGGAGGTAATACTTGGCAGTACTGGTCAGCTTCGATATCGATGGAACGCTGGAGGCGGGAGACCCGCCGGGGCCCGTCACCATGAACATGGTCAGGAAGGCCCAGGCTCGCGGGTGCATTATCGGTAGCGCATCCGACCGCCCGCTTCCGGTACAGCAGGCCATCTGGGACAGGCACCGGATTGAGGTGAGTTTTGTCTCCGCAAAGCAGGGTCTCCTGGACCTGAAGTCCCGCTTTTCGGCTGAGGAGTACTACCATATTGGCGATACGGAGATGGACCGCCAGTGTGCCGTGGCAGCGGGGTTCCAGTTCGTCTGGATGGACGCCGGATATGCTGAGCCGTGGATTAGCGGGAGCACGGGCCAGGATTAGACGCGATTCCCGGATGTTTTTCTTTCCCCCGGATGTTTTTCTTTCCCAGGGCGACGTAACCTCGGCGACAAACATCTTTGACCGGCAACCGTACTCTACATATAATCCGCGCTGTATAGTGCCGGTAACGGCAACGCGCAGTGTGCAAGATCCCACAGGAGGGGAGAACCATGTCGACGATTCCCGGGCTAGCGAGACCTGCCCCGGTTCCCAATGATCTGACCAGGCCATTTTGGGACGCCTGTAACGAGCGGCGGCTGGTTCTGCAGAACTGCACCGTCTGCCAGAGGCTGCACTATCCGGTCACCCAGCGGTGCGACCAATGCGGTTCGCCTGACAATCTGGAGTGGAAAGAGGTGGCGGGCAAGGGACACATTGACGTGTACCTGGTGATACGTGACTCCCGCATCAGGGGGTTTCGCCCGGCGCAGCCCATCAACTTTGCGGTGATAACCCTGGACGAGGACCCGGGCATCAACTTCCTGTCCAACCTGCCGGGTACCCCGCCGGGGGAAGTCCCCGTTGGAGCCCCGGTGGAACTGATATTTGAAGAAACGAGCGCCGGCCAGTTGGTCCACGAGTGGCGGGTGCTCGCCTAGACCGCTTGGGTCCTGCGAACACGGTCAATAGCACAGAAGGCATAGGGGAGCTGAGATGGTTAGCAACACGGGTTGGATGAGAAATCAGGAAGGCATGGGAGTTTGGGAGCACCGCGGCAAGGTCGCCGTCGTCGGTTGGGGTCAGTCCCATATGGACCGGCGCTGGGACGGTGTAACCCTGGACCGGAGCTGCGGCGGCTTGAGCAAGGAGGCATGCCTGAAGGCAATTGCAGACGCGGGCCTGTCGCTGGACGACATCGATGGGCTTATCACCAGCCCGGAGACCCGCGCGGAGCAGACCTGGGCGCCGCGCCCTTATTTTGACCCGCCCTACGACACCGAAGACGGGTTGACCTATGCTTCGGCGGAGTGGATGCAGCGGGAGCTGGGGCTCAAGAACGTAAAGTATCTCAAATCCGATGCACCCTACATCGGCCCGATGATGGGCCTGGCCGCTCAGGCGGTCGGTGACGGTTTGTGCGAAACCGCCCTGGTTTGGTACCCGATGGTCAACCTGGAAGGCCGGTACGGGCACAACAATCCCCAGAATATCAATCAGGAGGCCCCCGGGGCCAGCGCCTTTACTCTTCCGTGGGGTTATCAGAGCGGCGCTATGTTCAACAACCTGGTGATCTTCCAGCAGTACTGCAAAAAGTACGGCAAGTCCCACGACGGGCTGGCCCCTCTCTGTTTGAACTTACGCAGAAACGGCCTGCTGACTCCCTGGGGGTACTACGCTCTGCACGAGCCGTATCAGCTCACCCGTGAGGACTACTTGAACGGGCGGGTGATCGAGGAACCGCTGGTGATATATGACTGTGACCGGCCGGTCAATACCAGCGCGGCCTTCATCTTTACCACTGCCGAACGTGCCAAGGACCTGAGGCAAAAGCCGGTTTACGTCCTTAACCATGCCCAGAACAATGGCCGGGGCAGGAGCACCATGGCAACTCTGGAGGAGCATCAGGAGGCGGTCGCCGGCCTGGCACGGAAGATGTGGGAGGGTTCCGGCCTGGGTCCTGAGGATGTTGATATATTCAACCCTTACGACGGCTACCTCACGTTCACTCAGCAATTCCTGGAGGGCTTCCAATGGCACGGTGTCAAGCCGGGAGAAGCCCACGACTTTTATGCCGACGACATCAGGGTAGAAGGTCCGCATCCCTTCCTTTCAAGTGGCGGAAATAACGGAACGGGGCGCAACCGCGCCGTCCTCTACGCTGACAGCATTCAGCAGCTTCGGGGGACAGCAGGTGCGCGGCAGGTAACGGTGCGGGCCGAAACTGCCCTTGCCGGCTGCAATACCCCCGACAGTAACGGCTTCATGATGTTCAGCAAGGAACCGAGCTAGAATTCAGCCCGGCGGAGCAGATTCAACGCCCGGCGGCCTGTCTCTTCACTTGATAGACACGAGCCGCCGGGCTTTTGCGTAGGCAAGCTGAATGATGTGCCGATTACATTTCGTGGCCGTCAAATCCCAGGAGCTCAACGCCCAACCCGTTCCCTTTGGCCTGGGCAAGCACTTTGAAGTCGCCATACTCGTTCGGGTCCACCAGGGTCATCATGGCGATACGGCTCAGTTCCGTGCGGGCTGCGGATAGGCCCTGCGCCTGGAGGGAATCGAGGCACGAGAAGAAGCCAAGGTTCGCCAGGAACCGGCTCTGCAGGGAGTAGCCCACGGTAGCTAGGCCGTGCCGGTCGCCCGTCCGCATGAGGGACGTGAAGTCCACCTGGCAGGTGATGTCCTGTTGCCCGATGTGCCGGTACGGGTCGCTGCCGACGACGTGTCGGTTGAAGCAAACCAGCGTACCCTGGGCATTCTGGGGCGAGTAGAGGTCAGCGGCCAGTTGTCCGTAGTCGATGGTGAGAATAAACCCGCGGTCCAGGGCCCTGGAAAGCTGACCAGTCCAGTCCTCGATGGCCAGGTTCACCTCACCGCGATACCCTTCAGTCAAGGATAAGCCCCAGCTCGTGAGCCTCTGTTCGATGCGGGGTGAGGATGGCTCGTCCAGGACTTCGGTGAGATCCCCGTCCGCCAATGTGACGAAGACTTCCTTGACTCTTCCATCCTGGATGGCGAACCGGTGGACCGGGAAGTTGTCGATCAACTCGTTACACAGGATGCAGCCAACGATATTTCGGAACGCCCGAAGTCCGTCGGTTTTGACCCGTTGGATTCCCAAGATCGTGTCTTGGCTGCCAGAAGATAGCCGCGCCCCATTGTCGTTGGCCCAGTCCAAGGTGTGGTCAGGTGACTGGAGCCACGCCGGCTCGTAGTCCGCAGCGACGTAGTAAAGCGCCTGAGCGAACCGGGGGGCCGTCTGCCGGCAGGCATCCACGATAGATCGGGCCAGGACGCCGTCGCCGGAACCGACCTCGATCACATGGAAAACGGGAGGCTCTCCGAGGAGGCTCCACATCTGCTCCAGTTGTCGTGCGATCAGGGCGCCGAAAACCGGGTGACTGGTGGCAGAGGTCCCGAAGTGGGCGCTGATCCTGTTGCCCCGGGCAGAATAAAAGCCTCCACTGGGCGAGTACAGGCAGGCTTGCATGAACCGAGCGAATGTAATTCGCCCGTTCTCATGGATTAGCTCCCTGATCTCCTGGTCAACCGCTGAGCGCAAGGTCATCTCCCGGGACGGCTAAGATTCCCCGGCAGTCCATCCGCGGATTACCGGCGGAGCCTGATAAAATCTGGGCAAGCCGGTTGATCACGCCACCGGCGGGACTGAAGGTTGCCAACGGAAACGCCTTGCGGTCCAGATACGTGAGCGAATACGGTTGACGCCCATCAGCGGAACATACCGGAACAGTGTGAATTTTCATGGTCTTTGACCACCTGTGGAGCGCAGCGATTTGACTAGGTAGTGTTGACATTTGGACTGCGGTACAATCGCCCTATGCCGAGTATAACCATACCCTCTGACCAATGGGAGAAGATTTTGCAATTCCTGCGGGATTGCCCTGACGTGTACGTTGGCGACGCGGCGGAATGCCAGCGGTTTGTCGAGGGCGTGCTGTGGATGGATCGCTCCGGGGCGCAGTGGCGACTGCTGCCAGCCGAGTATGGCAACTGGAACACCGTCTACAAATGGTTCGCCCGCTGGTGCGACCGTGGCGTCTGGGAGCGAATGCACCAGCATTTCAGTACGGAACCGGACCTGGAGTACCTGGTCATCGACAGTACGGTGGTTCGAGCGCATCAGTGTGCTGGGGGAGCCCCGGCAAAAAGGGGGGCAATCAGCGCAAGCCCTGGGCCGAAGTCGCGGGAGGTTCAGCACGAAGGTTCACGTGAGCGTGGACGGACTGGGCAACCCCCTGCGGTTCACGTTGACGCCGGGACAGCAGCATGACATCACCCAGGCGGCGGCCCTGCTCACCGGCTACCGGAGCGAGTACGTAATCGCGGACAAAGGATATGACGCACAGGACTTCATCGACCATTTGGCGGAAGCGGGCATGGTGGCGGTGATCCCCGCCCGGGCCAACCGCAAGGCGCCACGGGATTACGATAGACACTTATACCGAGAACGCCACGTCGTAGAGTGTTTCATCGGCAAGATCAAGCACTACCGCCGGGTATTTTCCAGGTTTGACAAATTGGCCAGCCGATACCTTGGCTTTCTGCAATTCGCTGCCGCCCTCATCTGGCTACGATGAAATGTCAACACTGCCTAATCGCCGACAGGTTTTTGCGGAGATGCCGACGCGACGGCGTTTTGCCGCCTGGCCTTGAGGCGGTAGCTCTCGCCGTTCAATTCCAGGATGTGCACGTGGTGGCTTAGGCGGTCCAGTAGCGCACCGGTAAGCCCCAATCCGCCGAAGAGATGAGTGTCGCGGCGGGTCGAAGGGGTAAGAAAGTGCCCCTTTGCTTCTGGGATAATGGTTTTTGAAACACAAAACCGACCAGAAACAAGGAGCACCCAATAGATGCTACCACGTAACCACCCTGACCGCATCGGGATCGCCTTCGACGACCACACCGCCTGGTCAACAATGCTGGGCTGATCCTTCCGGTGACCCTCGTCCAGCCTGGGTCTGGGTGAACTGGTGGACCGGCATATTGACCTGGGAGAAGCGCTGGGTCGGGCGAATGTGGGAGACCAGATGCTGACGTTGGTGGCCGCGGCGCTGCTCGGCGGCGACTGCATTGACGACGTCGCTGCGCTGCGCGCTGGCGAAACTGGGCGGGTGCCGGTTGGTGTGGTCAAAGCGCCGTCCACGCTGGGGACGTTCCTGCGGAGTTTCCGGTGGGGCCACGCCCGCCAACTGGATCGGGTGCCGGGAGCTGCTGGCCCGGGCCTGGGGCGCTGGGGCCGGACCCCGATCTCCGATCAATCACGGGCCGTTGACCATCGACCTTGATTCCACCGTCTGCGAAACCTACGGATTGACGAAGGAAGGTGCCCGCCGTCACGGTTACACCGGCCAGCGGGGCTATCATCCGCTGCTGGCCGTTGCCGCTGGAACCGGCGACGTGCTGATGTCTCGGCTGCGCCAGGGCCGGGCCAACACGGCTCGGGGCGCGGCCCACTTCCTGCGGGAGACGGTGGGCCGGGTGCGTTATGCCGGGGCCACTGGGCAACTCACGGTGCGCGCCGATCGCGGCTTCTATACCCACGCCACCGTCGCCGTCTGCCGCCAGACGGATGTCCGCTTCTCCATCACCATCCGCCAACACGCCCGGCTGCGCAATCTGATCGAGGCCATACCTGAAGATGACTGGACGCCCATCCCGTACTGGATGGAGGGTGCCGCCGACGTGGCCGAAACCACCTACACATCCTTCCAGAGTGAGCCCGACGCCGCCCCAGTGCGGCGGGTCAAGCCCACGCCCGGTTCCCAACTGGCCCGCTTCGCCAGCTACAGCTATCATGGCTTCATCACCAACCGGGAGGGCGACACCCTGGAACTGGAGGCGGACCATCGCCGCCACGCCGAGATCGAGAATGCCATCCGCGACCTCAAGCACGGCGTGGGCCTCAACCATCTCCCCTCGGGCCGCTTCGCCGCCAACGCCGCCTGGCGGGCCGTACAGGTCATCGCCCACAACCTGGCTCGCTGGACTGCCCGCATCGGTCTGGGCGAGCAGCAGGTGGTAACCACCAAGACCCTCCGGCGACGGTTCTTCGCCATGGCCGGACGCCTCACCCGCTCGGCCCGCCACCTCACCTTGCATCTTTCCCAGCGCTGGCCCTGGGAAAACCAGTTCAGTCGCGCCCTCACTCGATTACGCGCCCTGCCACTCCCTTCCTGATGGTGGCGCCGGCAACCGGCCCGCCAATCCCACCCGCCAGTCAGTCAAACGTCTTCCCGGCTCGCGCCAGATGGCTCACCGAGTGTTCCCTGTTGCCTCCGGCTCAGCCAGCAGCGGCTCCGCACGCCTGACACTGGCGGGCCGATTGCCCACCACCAGGCCCATCTACCCGCATTCCGCCCCAACCATCGCGTCCTCATCACCTTCGTGTCCCGTTCCAGTGCTCCCACAATGCCTTTCGGTGGATTCGGGCTAAGGGGCTAATCGGGTCGGTCGTTTAGCCGTATCGGATGCGAGGGTCAACGTAGGCGTAGGCGACGTCAACGATGGTGGACATCAGGATGTAGAGGAAGCCCGAGGTCAGGATGGGGGCCTCGATGATAGGGACGTCCCGAGTGCGAATGCCTTCCAGCACCAGCAGACCCAGGCCGGGCCAGGAGAATATGACCTCCACCACGATGGAGCCGTTGACACGATGGAGCCGTTGAGCAGGCCGGTGAAACTGATGCCGCCGCAGGTGAGAACGGGTATCACCGCATTCTTCAGGGGGTGTTTGAAGATCACCAACTGCTCCGCCAGGCCCTTGATGCGGGCGAACTTGACGTACTCGCTGTCCAGCACTTCCAGCATGGCGGAGCGGGTGAGGCGCATGAAACCGGCCATGGTGAACACGGCGATGGAGAAGGCCGGAATGATGAAGTAGCGCGGGTCGAGACCCTGCTTGCCGAAGGTGGGCAGCAGGCGGAACTCCACGGCGAATATCCACATCAGGATGATCGCCAGCCAGAACTGGGGCATGGACATTCCCAGAATAGCGAAAGATTTGCCCAGACGGTCCAGAAAACTGTCCCGTTTTACCGCCGATAAGATGCCTAACGGTATGCCGATGACAACGGCGATGACCAGGGCCGCAATCGCCAACTGCACCGTGTTGGGAATGCGGTCCATCACGATGTCGAAGGCCGGCTGGCGCTTGTTGTAGGAGCGGCCAAAATCACCCATGAACAGGCCGCCCAGGTAGTCGAAGTAGCGCACCACCACCGGGCGGTCCAACCCCAGGTTCTTCCTGATGGCTTCGATCTCCGACGGCTTGGCGTCGCCGGGAGCCATGGCCAGGGCGGCGTCGCCCGTGAGGTCGGTGCCGAAGAAAACGGCCGCGCTGATCACGACCAGCGTGGCGATGGCTTGGATGATGCGGAATAGAATAAAGCGTACCAAGCCGAAATCCTCCGCGATTCGGGGTCGCCTGAAACCGCCGCTGTCGTCGCGTCAGAACGCGGCCCGGCAGCCTCAAGCCGATTTTGCGTTGGGAATTACAGCAGAAATACGGAGGATGCAAGCCGGCGGACCCGTCTCACGCGTACCCACTTTCAAAAGCAAGGAGACGTTTTACCGGGATAAACAGGATAAACGGGATGGACAGGATGATTTTAGTTTGGGATTGCGCCACGGGTTCGTCCGGAGATTGGCGCATCCTGCGACTGGCTCAGGATGAGCGGGTGATTGGGGCGACGAGATTGCCGCGCTGCCCTGGCAATGACAGGCGGTACGGCAGCCCACTTTAGCAAAGTGGGTATGCGTGAGCGGATCCGTATGGAAAAACCACGGGACGGGCATGTAACCCGTCCCGTACATCCCAAGTGGCTCTCCTCGGTTACTCTGGAGAGGCTTTACGGGGTGACTTCCACATACATCTGGGCGATCTTCTGGCCCTCGTGGTAAACGTGGAACCAGTACAGGCCGGTGGGCCAACGGAAGTTCGGTATGAACCCGATACCGCCAACCGGCACCAGCCCACCATCTTCACCGGCCTCGAAGGTTGCGGTGGTGGTGGTGCGGTCAAAGACCCACCCGTCCTGGTAATATTCCACGAACTCAAACTCCACCTCGGTATCCTCGGCGAGTGGCTCGGCCATGCCAATGACCAGCGTGAACAGATAGCGACCGACGATCCTGGAAGCGGAGATGCGAGGAAAACCGGAAAGTTGTTCCACTATTTCGGGACCGTCATCCGTCGGTAAGACCCTGAGCAGGACAGCCTGCGCGACCCCGCCGTTTACGGCCGGAATCACCGGGTTGACCGGATCGCTGACGGTCTCGAAGCTTGGCCCGTAGTGCTTGGCCAGCATCAGCTTTCGGATGGTCTCCTGGGTGCCGGACAAACCGTTGGGCAGGAAGGCCCTGGTCAGGTGTTGAACCGCCGGGAAGGCCACGTCTTCGTCTTCGGTGATCCGGTCGTGGAAGGAACGAAAACTCAGGAAGAACCCCGCGTCTCCGATGGTCCGGTGCATATCGAGGAACATCCGCTCGCCCAAAGTGTAGTGGCACAATCCCCCGTAGGAGCTCAGCTCGGGTTTGGCCAGTTCCATGTGCAGAATGTTCTGATAAAACGAACATGGAACGTTGTCGGGGTCCATCCGCCGGCCGGTGCGGTGGAACTCGCTGACGCCGGCCATGAAGTCCGCCGCTCCTTCGTCGACCCACAGTGGGAAGTCACTGAACCAGTAGTAATGCGCCACCTCGTGAGCAATGAGGATGCCCGCCCAGTCGCCGGGGTACTCGCTGCGGTCTTCGACATCAAATCGGGTCGGCATGAGCATGTGGGTGCCGAAGTGGGCGCCGGCGGCGAACGAGGGAAGCACGTCGTCCGCAACCAACAACGCCACGTAGTCGGTGCGCAGTTGCTTGCCCATGGTGATTTCCGCGCGTTCCGCGGCAAATTCCAGTATGTCAAAGGTGCTGGAATGGCCGGGGTCCGTCCGGATTATCGCCATGTGAATCTCCCGTCCACGGCCCTCGAGCACGCGCTCAGTGACGGTGATCTCCCCAGGGTCGAGCAGCACGGACACCAGGTCCTCGTTGAAATAATTGGTCCCGCCCAGCACGGTTACGACCTTCGCTTCCTCATCGTCGATACCGCCGCCGTCGGCGAGATGCGGATTGCCCAGCACGTCGACCAGCGAAGTGGCTTCTTCCTCCTCGTCATACTCGGCCAGGTAGGTCAGAGACCACAGGGCTTCAATATCCGCCGGCCCGAAGGTCTGCAGGAACGGCATCACGGCAACCCGCGCCGCCGCCTCCGGGTTTAGTCCGGCGAGTTCGCGCAGGAAGTCGAGGGCAATCTTCTCGTCGTCGGTCTGCCCGTCGGCAACCCACGGCAAATCCAGGACGCTGCCGGGTATTCGTGCTTCGTCCTCCCCGTCTTCTTCGGTTGCCAGCCGAGTGGAGCGCAGGTCGTCCAGATAACCCTTGGGGCTCTGGCGCAGTTCGTGCAGCAGCTCGACTTGGGCCGCGTTCATCCCCGGCACGGTCGCATACGTCGGCGGCGCGCCGTCGCCTTTCACTGTTGGGGAGATGCGGACCGATCCTTCCGTGGACTTGGTAACGGGGTCGTTGTAGTAGCCTTCGTCTTCCTCAATGATAGTCACGCCGGTTGCCGCCGGCCTGATGTCCGGTGAGTGGGCCGATACAACACCGGGATTTGCGCTGATATAGATAGCCAACACCGTCAAACCGGCCACGCATGACGCCAACAGTAATTTCATCAGGTTCTCCTCGTCATCGCATTCGCAATTCGTTGCTTCCTGAGCGATTCACGCGCCAACGCCGGCGCCGGGCGTCAAGGCTCAACTTCCATAACGGCGGGGAGCGCCGCGACCGATATGTCCACGGTCCGTCGGTCGTACCCGCGGCTGGCCTTCGTCAATCGAAGACCTCTATCCCGAGACCAGCGTAATTCACGCTATGTATAACGGTGCTATCCGCACGATGCCGGTGTATAGCGCCGGTCCCGGCGAGGCCGCCACGCATGACGGCCTCGCTAACTTCACCGAAATTTGTTGACTGGTATTGTTTCGGTTCCAGGCCGGTTCACGCCGTGGGCGGCGGCGCGGGGGCCGGGTTGTACAACTCGACGCCAATTGTTGCCGGGAATACGGCGGCCAGTTCATCCACGCTCCAGCGGCTATCCTTGCGGATGGTCTTCACGGGCTCCGGCTCGTTGAGCAGAGTCACCAGTCCGCCGGTTACGTGGAACACGTGGCCGTTGACGTGAGCGGCTTCGTCGGAGGCCAGCCAGGCGACCATGGGGGCCACGTCTTCCGGCTCGCCGCGCAACCCGCCGCCAGCGGCGATGCCGCGAGCCGAGCGCAGGGCGCGGGCCTCGTCGGGCACGCTGGTGGTCATGCGGGTGCTGGCCGCCGGGGAGATGGCGTTGGCGGTCACGCCGTAGCGTCCCAGGTCGCGGGCGCAGACGCGGGTGAAGCCGGCGATGCCGTCCTTGGCCGCGCCGTAGTTGGCCTGGCCGCTGTTGCCATATAGGCCGGAGGTGCTACTGAAGGTGATGATGCGGCCGGAGCGCTGCTGCCGGAAGAGGATGCTAGCGTGCTTGACCACGGTGAAGGTGCCCTTCAGGTGAACGTCAATGACGTCGTCCCACTCCTCCTCGGTCATGTTGAAAACCATGCGGTCCCGCAGGATGCCGGCCACGGTCACCACGATGTCCAGCTTGCCGAAGTTGTCCATAGCGGTCTGCACGATTTGTTCACCGCCGGCCATGGTGGCGACGGATTCGGTGCAGGCGACCGCCGCACCGCCGGCCTCGCCGATCTCGTTGACCACCTGCTGGGCCACGGAAACGTCGGCTCCGGTACCGTCCACGTTGACGCCCAGGTCGCAGACCACGACTTTGGCGCCTTCCTCGGCCATCAGCTTGGACACGCCGCGTCCGATGCCGCGCCCGCCGCCGGTCACGATTGCTACTTTGTCTTGCAGTAGAGGCATGGTTCCTTATCCTTCGTAGGGGCGACGCATGCGTCGCCCCTACCGTACGATGTCATTTTACCGCTGCTGGGCGGGAGCCGGGTTGATGATGCCGGCGGTGAGATAGTTCCGAGCCTGGGCGGACAGGTCGTCCATTTCCCAGTGCCCTTCCTCCGTCCAGATGGCCTTTTCGGGGCGAGGCTGGGACATCAGGGAAACGGTGTTGCCGTACACCAGGAAAATCTGCCCGTTGATGTTGGCGGCGTAGTCCGACGACAGGTAGCAGACGAAGGGCGCGATGCCGTCCGGATCCAGGTTCTGCGCATCGTCTCCACCATCGCCGGACAGGGAAGCAACGCCGCCCCGGGCGCGGATTTCGGCGGCGGATTCGGGGATCGCGCCAATCATGCGAGTGGTGGCCCGCGGCGCTATAGAGTTGGCCGTAACGCCGTAGCGGCCCATGTCCTTGGCAACGACTTTCGTGAAGCCGGCGATGCCGCTCTTGGCCGCGCCGTAGTTCGCCTGCCCGCTGTTGCCCACGAGGCCGGACTGGCTGCTGAAGGTTATGACACGGCCCGAGCGCTGCTGCCGGAACAGGATGCAGGCGTGCTTGACCACGGTGAAGGTGCCCTTCAGGTGAACGGCGATGACGTCGTCCCACTCCTGCTCGGTCATGTTGAACACCATGCGGTCGCGCAGGATGCCGGCGCAGCACACCACGATGTCCAGCCGGCCGAAGTTGTCGATGGCCGTCTGCACGATGCGCTCGCCGCCGTCCATGGTCGCCACGGATTCGGCGCAGGCCACGGCGGTGCCGCCGGCGTCGCGGATTTCGCCAACCACCAGCTCGGCGATGGACTGGTCAAAGCCGGTGCCGTCCACGTTCACGCCAGGGTCAACCACCACGACTTTGGCGCCTTCCTCGGCCATCAGCATGGCAATGCCACGGCCCACGCCGCGGCCCGAGCCGGTGACGATGGCTACCTTTCCTTCCAGATTGTTGGGCATAGTGAATGTATCCTTCTCTTGTGTTTTTACATCGATGAACAGGATGGACAGGATTCTTCTTGACTGCCCGGCCTGGATTCCCGCTTTCGCGGGAATGACGGTTGGATTAGCAACGTTAGGCGCGGCTGGGCAGAGCTACCGTGGCCGTCCCCGGTGTGGTCTGCTGCCCCTGGGGGTTTTCCAGCCAGATGGTGCAGTCCGCCAGGTTCTGCTCGCCTTCCTGGTACACCCGCGTAACGTGGCCTTTAGCGGTGATGGGCTCGCCCGGGAAGTCCATGCCGCGATACTGGCAGGTCAGCCGGCGCAGCGTGGCGGAGGGACCGGCCCAGCCGGTCACGTAAGCGCCCAGCATGGCGTTCTTCAACGCGCCGTGGATGATGATGCCGGGAAGCCCGATACTGGTAGCGTAATCCCTATCGTAGTGGATTTCGTAGAAGTCACCGGATGCGCCGGCATACTGGACCAGTTGGCGCGTGCTAGGTTCCCGCACTTCGGCCGGCAGTTCCATACCCTCGCTGACGTCTTCAAAGTAGATCTGTTGACCCATGATGTTTTTCTCCTGGCGCAGGATCCCAACCGTCAGTGTCGAATCGACGTGCTGGTCTGGGTGGCGACAATCGCCCCGCCCTGGTTGCGGTAGGTAATTTTGATGGTGGTAATCAGCATCTGGCCGATACTCCCGGTGCGCTCGCGGATGTCCTCCACGCGGCCCACGGCGGTGATGGTGTCTCCGGGCCGCACGTGGTCGAAATACTCCCAATCGCTGCCGCCGTCGAGGAGACGGGTGAACGGGATGTCAAAAGGCATCTCGGGACGCACGGCGCGCATGGAACGCAGGAAGGTCGGCGGGGCGATGACGCCGCCGGTTTCCGGGATGCCATCGGTGTACGCCGGGTTGTCGTCTCCAATTGCTTCGGCGAAACGGGCGATGTGCCCCTTTTCAACCTCCAGCGTGGTCGGCGGACTCTCCACTCCGATGGCCTGCTCACGCATCTCATCGGTAAGGGTGAAAGAATTGGTGGACAACGCGAACCTCCTGCCGCCGATATACTGAATCAAACACGCCGGCTCCAAGCCTACGGAAAAGCGCGCCAAAATTATGTTACGGGCCGGGGCGAGTGTCAAGGAATCCATCGTTGCCGCCAACCCCCGTCAACCTATGGCCAACGAAAAACCCGCAGTCTCCCACCACGCACCTACCAGCCGACGGCCGAAAATATATTGGCGGTTCGTCGTGCTGGGTTGCATCGTCGGTTTGCTCATTTATTGCAACGACTACCGTCCCGACACCATCGAGCTCGCCACCGCACCCTACCGGTTCAGCTCGCTTCTGTGGGAACTGGGACATCTACCCGACAAATGGACGCAGCGTTGGGTGAAAAGCCCGCGAGTGTTCTTCGCGGACAGTAGCCGCGAGCGGCGGCTGACCGAGGTTGAAGAATTTTTTGCGGATGGATTACGCCTGCGGTCGATTGACCGCATCCTCGTTGAGGTGGAAGCACAAAAGCCGCTCACGGCACAGGCCGCCGCCGAACTGGTGTGGTTGCGGGAAGAGCAGTCGCGGCTGCGCGAACGTCAGGCCCGCTTGCGGTTGGGGGTTGAGGAGACCCTCGAAGCGGCGATAGCGGACACTTTGCAATCATTGGGATTCCAGGCATGGACCGGCGTTTTTCCGCCGGTGGATACGGTGCTCATCGGCTCCCCCACCGTCCTGGTCACCTCGCCGCGCGACCGGATCGTTCGTCAAGACAATGTGATCCTGGACACGGGCTTGACCGGCGACCAGCGGGCACAAGTCGAGTCACGGGTTGAGGCGCAGACGGAATTGTCCGCCCTCGTGGTGAACACCGGCGGCATCGCCTTCTATCCTTCCATCACCCTGCCCGACGCCGGGTTGGATTTCGCCCTGGAGGTGGTGGCCCACGAGTGGGTGCATCAATGGCTGTGGTTCCGTCCCCTGGGCCGGCGCTACTTTGAAGGCGGAGACATCACCGCCATCAATGAAACCGTATCGGACATCGCCGGCCGGGAAATCGGGGAAATGGCGCGACGCCGGCTGGAAAGCACGCCGCCGCCGGATACAACCCAGCCTGACGTTCCTCAGACCGAGTCCGAGCAACGGCCCGCAGCCGAACCTCCGCGGTTCGACTTCCAAAAGGAGATGCACGAGACCAGGACCCGCGTTGACGCGCTGCTGTCCGCCGGTGACGTTTCCGCAGCCGAAGCTTACATGGAAGAACGACGCCGAGCGTTTGTTGCAAACGGCTACCCGATCCGCCGGCTGAATCAGGCGTACTTCGCCTTCCACGGAACCTACGCCACCACCGGCGCGGCCGGCGTGAACATCATCGGGCAACAGGTTGAGGAACTGCGCCGGCGCAGTTCCTCATTGGGCGAGTTTCTCCGCGCCGCCGCCGAGATCAAGGATCCGGCTCAGCTATCGAACCTGGTGTCCGGTCCCGTGCGCTGAGCGAGGGAGCGCCGCCGAAGACTACGCCGCCCGGATCGCCTCTTCCAGCAGGGCCAGGGCGGTGCGGGCGAAGACCCACATATTGGCCTCGCGGTCGGGACTGCCGGTTTCCAGCGTCTGCGACCGTTCCACCGGTCCGGCAACGCCAAAGCAGGCGTGGCCGTAGTTGTCGCCATAGCGGTTGCCAGTCGGCCCGCTGGCTCCCGTTTCGGCCAACGCCCAGGTGGTGCCCAGCCGCTCCCGCGAGGTGCGGGCGTTGAGCAGCGCATAGTATTCCGTGCTGGCCCGGTGCCCCTCCATCGCCGAATCGGGCACCTGCAAAAGACCCTGCTGCGCTACCCGCGTGTACACCACCGACCCGCCCACGTAGTATGCCGACGCGCCCGGTATGGAAACCAGCGCGGCGGAAATCAGACCGCCGCAGGATGACTCCGACACGGCGAGGGTGTCGCCGCGCTCCTTCAGCACCGCCGCCACCGATGCGGCCAAATCGTTCAGTTCGCCCATATTTGTACCTCTTTTCCTTTCGCTTGAATGATTGCAATCATACCCAGGGCAGCCGCTTGGATACCGTTTTTGCCGATTCCGGCGTCGGCAAGCCCTGTTGTTCCATCAGCATGATAGCCAGCCTACGAAACTCTGCCCGGTCGTGTCCGCTGACCACCGCCTGCTCGTGGGCTTCCGAGATTACCACGGGGTAGCCCAGTCCCAGCTCGCATTGTTTCACCAGCATGGCGTGTCCCAACGCCAGCAGTTCCCCGTCTTCGGCCACCCAGTCGGGCACCTCAACCCGGGCTATCTCCGTGCCGCTGTTCATATAAT
Source organism: Dehalococcoidia bacterium (assembly GCA_965197635.1). GTDB lineage: Bacteria > Chloroflexota > Dehalococcoidia > Lucifugimonadales > UBA3495 > Bin87. The sequence goes on along the minus strand of OZ240218.1, from coordinate 383,941 downwards.
AAAACCGGCTCCACTCCGTGCCCACCGTGAGGCCCAGGGCAAATCGGGATTCCACCCGGCCTGATTGATACAGGGGCGAGCGGTGGCCCGGTTCGAGCAGCGCGTCAAACAGCTCCCGGTCGTCGAAGCCTGCCGCGCCGTCGCATTGCCCCAGGTCGGAGCGGCGCGCGCTGCAGCGACGGGTGCATTCCGTGGCGTCGCTGCCGCACAAGCAGACGCGAACGGCTCCGGCCACCTCGGTAGTCTGCGGACGGGAAGTGTAGGCCGCCACTACCACCCTTCTACCGCCGGCGGACCCCTTTCGCAATCGATCCAACGCCGTGTGCAACCTTTCGCCGATCAGGGTTTCGCTGACGTACCGGGGATAACTCCCCCGCTGCAAGTCCCAGAAGGCCAGCGTGCCGTCCAGCAGGGCCAACGCGGGCAGTTCGGGCGGTAGAGCGTCCACCGCGTCGGCCAGCCGCTCCACCTCGCGCACCGTGCGGAGCGCGCCCAGCAGCTGTCCGGAGATGAGTGTTTCATCCAGCGAATCCTCGGACGGGCGGAGGTAGAGGTCGGTGTCACCCACCGCCAGCGTCGGCTCGCTGAATAGTTGGCAATCGGGGTTTGCGCCGTAGGTAAGCGTGCAACCGCCCAGGTTGATCAGGTAGCAGCGCAAGGGCAGGTGGCGGTCCACATCGATGTGCGAGCCGTCCACCGACAGGGCTGACCAGTCGGTGGGGGCCTCCGGCGGCGGTATGCTGGCCAGTAGTCCCTCGTCTCCGGTGCGCGCCACGATGAACGGACGCCGGCCGGCCGAGGCGGTGCGCGTGGCGGCCTCGGATGCGGATATTGCCAGGGCACGGTCCAGCGCGTCGGCGAAACGCTGTCGCCGGGTGCGGGTGGTGGCCGCCACGTCCCCCATGGCGGCCATTAGTTGACGGGCGGTTTGGTTGAAGTCCAGAGCCATGTTGTTAATGGACCTATAGGCTCGTCATAGCCTTTCCCGTAAGCGTGGATCAGGGAGCATCCGCCAACTCAGTGATAGTCACTATTCCGTGCGGAACTGCGTCAACGTTGAGGTTGCTGCCTCGAAGCAACTGCATCCCAATGAGAGGGACTCCTTCCAAATTGACTACCGCAACTCTCCTTGACTGCTCATGCCACATAATATGGGCCAAATACACTTTCACTGCGGCAGTAGTGCCGTCGGCCATGGTCAGTTCAATATCACCGTCATCATCAACTGACGTCAGATTGAGACGGTTGATGAGATCCTGGGGTAAGGCCACTTCTTCGGTCAATCCGGTGTCTATGACGAAATCGATATTTTCGGTTGCGCCATCGTCTCCGATCAACACCAGTGTGACGCTTGCTTCCAGGACATCTTCGTCGTCATCATGGACATAGTTCACCGTGCCGTAATGCATCACTGGGTTTCTCGTGTCTTTCGGCTGACGCGGCGCGGGCTGAGCGCTCGTCCAACGTATGTTTGGTGTCGGCGCATGGTGTGTATGACCGCTCCTGGACGGCGGAGGCGCAGCTTGGCTCTGGCCTCAGCCGACCGTTCAGCAACTTCGTAATCGCCGGAGATAACGTCCACTAGGACAAACTTGCCTTCGTCCTCAGGGGCGATCAGGTGGCGGATTTGGGCATCGTAGATGTCTTGGCCGCGACGTTTTTGCTCCTCGTAGGGCATTTTGCTGCGTTCAGTCATGGTTTATCACTTCCAGTGTCGTGGGCCGTTGCCGGCGCTACCGCAGCACCCGCTCGTCGCCCACACGCCGGGTGATGCGCTGCTGATCCATGTATTCCAGCAGGGGCAGCACGTATTTGCGGCTGGTGTCGAATATGGAGCGGGCGTCGGCGACCGTAACGCTGCCGTTCTCCTGCAGATGCACCACGATGCGACCCGCCATATCTTCGTAGGCCGTCGTGGTGAACACCACCGTCTCGTTGACCTTGACCACGTCGCCCCGTTCCTGCAGGTGGGCGAGCAGTTCGGGATCCACGGGCCGGTCCGTGGGCGGCGACCAGGGTTCCGCGGCGAGGGCCGCCAGGTAGTCGGCGATATCCTTCTGCTGGCGTTCGCTCAACTCGACGGCGTGGTCGGGCGTGCGCATCAGGCCGCCATCGTCGAAAACCACGCCCTCCTCCGCCAGTCGGGCCGCCGCACGCAGATAAACGGGCTGCGACACTCCCAGGCGGCTGCGCAGTTCCTGGGGCGGCGCGCCCCGGCGCAACGGGTACTGGTTGTGATACGCCTGCAGCGCGACCTGTGCCTGGTTCCTCACGATATCCCATCCACGCCGGGAGTAGGCTACGGCATCGGTCTGGGCGCCCATCTCACCAAGCGGGACCACCTCGCCTTCTGCAACGAGCAGCATCAGCCGTTCCAGCACTTCCGACTCGGAAATGTTGGAGCGTTGCGACAGGGTCCGCAGATCGCAAGGCCCCATCTGATCGGCGATGGTCAGGATGACGTCCTCGCTGGCGCCAGCGTCCAGCATGGTCAGGCGTTCCAACACGTCAGGAGCGAAACGCCGATGCCTGCGGCGTGGGTTGGGGTCAGCCACCTGGCCGCCGCCCAGCGTGTCCTCCGACGATCGGAGCACGAAAAAGTCGCCCTTGACCATGGGCACCGGCTCGTCCAGCAGCACTTGAACCCAGCCCTCGCTGCCCGGCTGCAGCCGGTCGGCGTCCAGCAATCGCACCCGCCCGGTGGTTTCGCTGGTGAACAAGTGAAAGGTTACGCCCTCGTTGTGCTTCAGCGCGTGGGGCGCGCCCTTCACCATCCGCAGATTGGCGTCAAACCGGCGGCTGGGCTGGAGCCAGCCCGGGTTGGTCAACACCTCGCCCCGGGGCACGTCGTCGCGGGAGATGCCCGACAGGTTCAGCGCCAGCCGCACCCCAGGCGTGGCGGAATCCAGGCGGGATTTGTGGCTCTGCAATCCGCGGATCCTCGCCTGGCGTCCCGACGGAGCCAGTTCCACCTGCTGCCCGACGGCCACCGACCCGTCAATCAGCGTCCCCGTTACCACCGTGCCAAACCCGCTGACGGTGAAACAGCGGTCAACGGGCAGACGGGGACGGCCCAGGTCCCGGCGTGTCTCGGTATCGTCCAGGATACCGTCGATGGTCGCCTTCAATTCGTCCAGTCCAGCGCCGGTGTAAGCGGAAACCGCCGCCATCCGGCAGCCCTCAAAAGCCGTACCGTCCAGCGCGTCCTCCACCTCCGCCTTGACCAGCTCCACCAGTTCCTCGTCAACCAGGTCCGTCTTGGTTATGACCACCAGCCCGCGCTGGATTCGCAGCAGGTCAAGTATCGCCAGGTGCTCCCGGGTCTGTTGCATCACGCTCTCGTCGGCGGCGACGATGAGCATGGCCAGGTCAATCGCGCCGACACCGGCCAGCATATTCTTGATGAATCGCTCATGACCCGGCACGTCCACTATGCTGACTTCCCGCCCACTGGGAAGGGTCATCCAGGCAAAGCCCAGGTCAACGGTCATCTCCCGCTCCTTCTCCTCGGGGAGACGGTCGGGATCAATGTCGGTCAGGGCCTTGACCAGCGTGGATTTACCGTGGTCAACATGGCCGGCGGTGCCGATAACGTACATGGCAGTCAGTCCAGAAGCGGCGTTATGCGGAGCCCGTTCAGGGCAGGCGGTGGCGGCCATTATACTTGACGCCGCCGGCCGCCAATAGTACGCTACAAATGGTAGTTGAGCCGGCGACAAGAGGCCCGGGGCCTCTTCCGATGAGAGTTGGCCACTCTCCCGAAAAATCGGATAGCCGGCTCGTTTTCATGCCTAATAGTAGGTGATGTCGCTCTCCCTGAATACGTCGAACTCGGAGGTTATCTTGTCTTGGATCAGTTGATATGCCCGGGTGTCAGAACGCTCCCACTTGCGTTGCATCGCCCACGCGCAGTAGTCAGCGACTTGCAACAACGGGGCGGTAGCGGCTGACCACATAGCGGGTTTGATGGCGATTTGCGATGTGTACGCGCGGTCGAAAGAGTTGACCGTGGCGAAATAATCGGACCGCGTATCATTCCCTCCGATGGCTGCGGCTATTATCAGGACTTCATCAGACACGGACACCATCGGTGGGACCAGACCAGTCAAATGGAAATACCAAGCCAAGCTATAAAATCGGGTCAGTGAGCGCCTGCCGGGGTCGGTCTTGCGTTTTTCTAAAATCGTAGCGTCGATCCTGAATTCGTGGCGAGCCAGAACTTCAAACACTTGGTCGCGGACGTTCCTCTTGTCGTTGGTGGCGTGAAAACCACCGGTCAGTGGCTCCCCGCCCCAAGCCAATTCGCGCCGCAGTTCGAGCAGGTCTGTTTCGACGGTATGGTCGGCCACCGTGACTGATGTCAGGATGAAATAGCGGCTGGCGCCGGTTTGGTTGCTGAAGTCAAAGTTGCCGGATTCGTCGGCGTAGATATAGGCGCGCATCAATCTGGAACGGTAGTCCGGTTCAGGGGTTCGCGGGTTGAGCTATTCGTTGTCCTTAACCTCCTTTTCCATCTCTGGCAGTTCTTCGTAGCGATACTCAAACTCCTGCCCCTCGGTTTCCGGTTGCGCGTCCGGGTAGATACGCTTCAAATCCCATTCGTTGATGCAGGCGCGCACTTTGTAGCGCATCGTGTTCTGGTAGGCTGCCCCATCCAATACGGCGGCGGGGGCCGGCGTATCCCATCCATACGCCTGCTGATAGAGCCGCCGCAACTTTTCCAGCGTATCTTGCAGCTCTGTTTCGCTGGGAGGTTCCAGCAGGATGGGTTCTCTTTCGATGGCCCGGATCCCGGCTTCGGCTCTGGCGGCCAATGCCGGCTCATTGCGTTCTCGGAGCCGATTCGGAGCAACGGCCCTATCATCCTTTCCAAAAGACCCCAGAACCGATGACGCGAATCCAGGGGTGACCGTGCCCACGACAATCAACCCCGGGTACTGCTCATCAACGGCGGTCTTGCCCAGCCACCGTGCCAGCTCGGCATACGACCGGGCGCGCTGCAGCAGGCTGTAAGAACCCACCAGCTCCAGCTCGTCGATGAGCACTACCCACCCTTTGTAGCCGGCGCCCTTTATCAATTCGGTAGCGAATCGGAGCCGTTGAGGCGGCAGGTCGCCGGCTCTGGGCGCGCGCAAATTAGGGAAGCTTTGCTGTTGGCTGATTAGCCGGAGGCCTTCCCTGACCCTAGCCGCGGCGATACGCTCACCGCCCCAAAAGGATTCGATCTCACTCCGCAGCTCCAAATCATTGGAGCGTTCGTAAATCATCGTTGTCGCCGGGAAATACGGGTGCATCCCGTTTTCTCCAACGTTGAGCCAACGGGAGAATCGGTCATAGTCCGCGGTGCGGTCGGGAATTTTATCGGCCATTTCTTCCATCAACTGGCCCGTGCGCTCCGGCAGCCGCGCGTGCTGGATAGCCGAGATGAATACCTGGCCCAAGTTGTACAGAGGGGTTTCCTTGCTTATTGCCACTCGGCTGCACGCGAAGCCTTCGGCTAAAGCCCGGTGTTCCAAGAAGGACAGCAGGTGGGATTTGCCTGAACCGAAATCCCCCGACACCAGCATCCCCAAAGTGCCCTCAGGAGGCGTCTCCAAGTCAATTGCTTTCAGCAGCAAATCGTCGAACCGGCCCTCTACCTGAGGGCGGTTGCAGCCCAGAATCTCCACCGCAGCTCGGTTGGGGACGCCGTTTCTGAGTGCTTCCACCGCCTGACGGCATTGGAAAGGGTCAAGATGGTTGTGGTCCAATGTCATTGTATTCACCCCTGAAATTAAGACAGGCGCACCAACGATGCCATAGGGTTGGCCTGGTTTCGGTCGCGGACATCGTTCATGACCCTCGTCATCAGGGCTTCATAGCTGCCAAAGCCGCGGGAGCGGGTGTCCTCGTCCAGAAAATCGGGGTTGGCGGCTACCACTACCAAGGCCCCACTGAGCCGGTCCGCGCTGTCAATCAGCTCTCTCAGTAGTTCGTAGTGGTCGATGACCATTGCCTTGGTGTAATACCTGGAACCGTCTTGGGGCCGGCGGGGGAGAGTTACCCTTGTATTGTCCAGGAATATCACCACACCCCCGTAACCGGCGTAGCGAATCCAGTAGAAAGCGGATTCCATCAGGTGGCGGGCCGTCGTCCGGTTGACGGGCGTGTGGACCGCGAAGTGTTTCACATTGCCAATGCGCGCGTTCGCTCCGGTCAGCCAGTCAATCAGGGGCTGCCCAACGTAGGCGTCATCATTAAATCCGATGTCCTCGGCCAGGCAAAGATGGCTCATCGCAACTCTGAAATCCCGGGCCATGCGACGGTTCAGGGTAACCTGCCCCTGTATTTGGACTCTCAGCTCCTGCTTCACAGTTGCTGAATCCAGTTCGTTGGCCTCCCCAATGGCGGCATAGATGTCGTCATCAGCCGATAGGTCAACGCCCGCAACCCGATAATCCCGGCTTTGAGCCAAGTTGATGATGACGCGGCGAGCCAACAGACGCCAGTCCACCTGCCGGGAGATGGCATAGAAAATGTCCTGCGGCATATGCACCCTGGCGTCCACCGCGTTGATTTTCACGAATGCGCAGTTAAACCACTGGGCCTGAGCGGCCAAATCCGCCGACAGAACCGGAATTTGCGCCTCATCCGTCACCGCGAACTTGACCGACGTGCCGCCGGCCTGGATAAACGATTCCAGGTATTCTTCGCCAAGAAAACGCGCCCAATCCTGCATCGGGATTGCGTTATCCATTGCTCACCTCCGAAAAAGCAACATTGTGGTAGGTGAGCAGATGGCCATCCGGAGCCACGAAGGCGATGTTGCTTTGCCGCCCACTGTGGAAATGCAGCTGCGCCCCGTTGCGAGTCGCTTTGGGCCCTTCCACGTCCAGCCGGTAGAGATCGCGGGCGAAATCGGTGCGACTGTATTCCCGGCTCGCCCCCGGCATCACCGTAAGCAGCTCGTAGATTCGGGCCAATGGAACGGCCGTGGACTGGCCGCCTTCCGGTGGGCGCAACGGCGACTGGCCGCCAATCAGCATGGTGTAAGCAGTGTGTATTGCCTCGATGAAATTCCTGCCGTTGGATCGAGTCGGCTTCTGTTGGTTGGCTTGCAGGAGCGCCGCCAGGTGTGTCGGCCTGATGGTAGACACCTGTTTGCGGTCAATGCGCACCGCACGTCGGTCCGGCGCCACTCGCACGATGGACGGATGGGCAATGAGCTGCTCGTCGCGCTCGTGAATCTCCAGCCCTCGGGCAGCGGCTACCTGGCGCAGTTCCGCGGAGAAGTGCTCCTTCAGGTAAGCTTCCTCGTCATCCGGCTGGAACGGCCAAGCGCTGGCAGCGTTGGCAATCTCCTGCTGCAAGACCTTCATCGCCCCGTTTAGTTCCAATTGTGCCCGCCTCATAGCATTGATGCTGCCTGTCTTGGCAGCCCGTTCCAATGCTCTCGCGGCCCGAGTTACGTCTCCGGCGGACTTTATGGTTGACGCTGCCGCCCTCTCCGTGTCGGCAAAGCCTTGTTCAAACCCGGTCATCGATCCCCCATTTTCTAAATTTGCGCCGGCGCAAATTGGTGTCGCGCCGGCGTATCCCGAATGGCGTTCCACTGCGGGCTAGTTATCAAAATCCGTGATCACGCTGCGGCGGACGCTTTGAGCTTTCATGTCGGCGAAAGCCCTGTTGATCTCGGACAACGCCAACTCCTGGGTCACCAGCTCGTCCAGCTTGAGTCGGCCCTGCTTGTAGAACTCGATGTAGCGGGGCATATCGGTGCGGAAGCGGTTGGAGCCCATGGTGCAGCCCTGGATGGCGCGACCACGACGCAGGAAGTTGCCGGCGTCCAGCTCAATCTTCACGCCTTCGGGCACCATGCCGATGATGGTGGCCATGCCGCCCGGGCGGAGCATGTTGTAGCAATCCTCGGCGGTCTGCTTGAGGCCGATGGCCTCGAAAGAGTAGTCCACGCCGCCGTCGGTGAGGTCAATGATGCGCTCCGCGACGCTGCCGGCGGTGGCGTCGATGACGTCGGTCGCGCCGAACTCGCGGGCGAGTCCGAGCTTGTCCTCGGTGGTGTCGATGGCGATGATGCGGAGCGCGCCGGCCAGCGCCGCCGCCTGTACGCAGTGGATGCCGATGCCGCCACAGCCGACCACGGCCACCGTGCTGCCGGGCTCGACGCGGGCCGTGTTCAGCACCGCGCCCAATCCGGTGGTTGCGCCGCAGCCGATGAGAGCCAATTGCGGGAAGGGAATGTCGTCGTCCACCTTCACCAGCGCGTTCTCGTGCACCAGCATCTCGGCGGCGTAGGAACCCAGCTGGGCGAACTGGGTGACCGCCTCGCCGTCCCTGCGCAGCCGGGGCGGGTCGTTGGGGCCACGTGTGACCGCGATTTTGTCGCAGAGGTAGGGCTGGCCGCGGGTGCAGAATTCGCAGATACCGCAGAACACCGAGAGACACATGATCACCGAGTCGCCGGGTTTCACGTAGCTAACCTGCTCGCCCACGGCTTCCACGATGCCGGCGGCCTCGTGGCCCAGGATGCAGGGCATGGGCGTGGTGTACAGGCCCTCGACAAAGTGGAGGTCGCTATGGCAGACGCCCGATGCGCCGGTGCGCACCAGCACCTCGCGCGCCGCCGGCGCGTCCACCTGGACGTCCTCTACGACTACCGGTTGATTGACTTCTCGCAAAACTGCTGCCTTCATAATCCGTTCCCTCCGGTGGGGCTGTTTAGGCGTATTCGGTTGGGGTGGCGCAGGTTAACATCGGGCGCCGGCGAGCGTCAACAAACCCGCCGAAGGGTCAAAAACGCCGTTCGCGCCTGTCATCGGGTGAATGCCATGGTGGGCTGACGGCGGCAGCGGGGTGGTGCTGGCCAGGAGGTGGTGCCGGGCCTTTGCTGCCGGTGGGGATGGATGTTTGCGATTGTCTGCCTCTCGTTGAGGTTTTGGTTGGTTGGTGTGGTTTGGAAGTTTGGACGGCAGGATTTCAGATCGTTGTCAGCATACGGCCGGTTGGGTACGCAACATTTGACCCCTACTTTTTCGTGTACTCAGGATGCTGACGCATCCCGGCACGCGGGCTCAGGCAATCCCGGTGGCCCAGTGGTCAATCCTGGTGAGGAGTCAGGTCTTTAAGCAGAGCCTTGCCAACTGCGACCGGTTGCGATTTTGTACTGACGGGTTGGCCGTCGATCCGAAATCCTGCCTTTCGAGTTTGTGATTGAAACAGCTGTTTTGCCTAGACATATTTAGGATATATATTCTATTACGACCAAGTCAAGGGACCGGGCATAATTGGCGGGGTATTTCGTTTTTCATAGGGCTTACCAAGTTGGATTGCTGCCGGGGATTTGGGGATTTAACGCAGAGGCGCAGAGACGCAAAGCATAATTTGTAGCGGCGCGAGCATGAGTTTTAATGATATTCCACGCTCAACTGCGTAAGCCCTTTGTCATTGCGGGCGTAGCTTGGCATAGTAGTAGCGATGCGCGTGTACTGGCAGGATAGACCGGGCGATGCGCCGAGATTGCCACGTGGTTCGACAGGCTCACCATGAGCGGGGCTGCTCGCGGCTCACCATGAGCGGGGCTGCTCGCGGCTCACCATGAGCGGGGCTGCTCGCGGCTCACCATGAGCGGGGCTGCTCGCGGGTCACCGCGAGCGGCGCTTCTTGCAATGACGGAACCGAAAATCGGATGGCCCTGTTGATGGCCCAGGTCAATCGCATATGGGCGGTTGAATGCCCTTCATTCCTGAGCAAGCAAGAATTCCGCGACGGCAATCGTTAATTGAGTGTCCAGTTCGTTGATGCTTTGGCCTTATGGAAACCGGCTTTCGCTGGAGTGCCGGGGTTGTAATCTCATACGCAATTGCCCTGGTTGAGGGCCGTTTGATCAATTGACAATGACATTACCACGCCGTTGGTGTGCTTTGGCTTATTTAAGACCGATAGTTCGGCACGTCTATACCGCCCCGCGTATGGAGGGAAATCATAAATGAAACTGGTTCGATTACCGCGATTGCGCTTTTGTCAGCTGCAGACGCCGCCTGGTATCTCCGATATATCCAGGACGACGGCGCCCGCACCGTGGTGCGAATTCGCATCCGGCGGCTGGTTCAAGCCAACGAGCCCAACGAGGCATACGAAGGCGACAACACCGACCGGGAGAAAGAGGGACACGCCCGCGTAACCGGTCCTAACGAAGTGACCATTACCTTCGTGCGGCCCACCCTCAACTTTATGGCTGACGTGAGCGAAGTCGGCGGCGGCACTGGCGGCGCCATCATGTCGCAGTCCTACTTCGAGAGCATGGGAGCCACTGCGCAGGGTCGCTCCGACGGTCTGATCGTCAACCCAAACCGGGCGCGGCCGGTCCCTTCGATCTGGTCTCGTTCACCTCCGGCACCCAAATCGTGTACAAAAAGCGGGACGAGCCCTTCATCCTCGACAAGCGCCCCTACCCGTTTGACACGCTGGAGATCAACCTGGTCTCCGAGGCCGCCACGCGCCAGGCCGCGCTGCTCAGCGGCGAGGCTGACATCTCTCCCATCGACGTGGACTCCCGCGAGGAACTGCAAGCCGTTGGCTTCCAGTTCCGCTTCGACCCCGAATCCACCCTCATCTGGGTCAACGCCTGGAACTGCAACAAGGACGCCCCGCAGAACCTGGGACACGACCAGTCGCGCACGCAGGACGACCAGGGCAAGTACATCGACGACCCGGTCGGAACGGAGTTGACGTGCCAGGAGCAGCGCATCCGCCACGCCCTGGACTACGCCATCGACAAGGAAGCCATCCAGGAACTGGTGGGCGGCCCCGACGTGTTCCACATCGCAGGAACTGCGGCCGCGGCGCCGTCCGGCATCGGCTACCGGGCCGACGGCACCCTTGACCCCTTCCCCTTCGACCCCCAGCAGGCCCGCGACCTGTTCGTCGAGGCTGGCTACAACGTACCCGCCGTCGACACCGAGGCTCTGACCGCCGACGCCGTGACCAACCTCAAGGACCCGGTCATGCCCGGCGGCGGCGGCGAGTGGAACGTGTGGACCTGGGAAGCCGGCGCCACCGTGCCGAAGATGCTTCAGATTGTTGAGTTTGTCTGCGACGACTGGAGCACTTGCCTGGGCCCGAACTGCAAGGTCAACGTGGATGAGGCAGCCGCCGTCAAGGACCGGCAGTACGGCGGTGAAATCCCCGGCCAGGACCTGGCGCGCTCCAACGAGCGCTCCTACGATACCGGTTCCAAGCTGGTCGGGCGCTTCGGCGACTCCGATGGTTCCTACATCAGCTACGATCCGTTGACCGAACCACTGACCGCGACCGCGATGTCGTCAACTACCCCTGAAATCCAGGAGGAGAACTGCTATCAGGCTCTCCGACAGGCGCATGAAGGCCACTGGGACTTCGCTCCAGGTTACCTGGACGCTCCCTACGCTATCAGCGCCCGCATCGACGACTAGCGGCCGCGCCCCCTGCGCCCGTCGCCCAGCGCTTTGTGGACGGTCCGGTGGTCCCAGTAGTCCTCTGCTGACGGATACCACGCGATCCTGTGGGGTCGGGTTTGAAACCCGCCCCTACGTCTTGGTAGAAATGCAGTACAATTGTTGCCGCACCAATCCAATTGCACCCATAAGGACGGGCAATCATGTTCAAGAGTTTTAGCGCATCCTACGCCGGCCACGTGGTGGACGATAACCTCGGCCTGGAAGGCACGCCGGCCAACGACCGCTGGTATTCCAACGAGCAGTTGGCGGGGGCGTTCGACTGGGCGCTGGATATTTCCAAGCACCTGGAAGCCAACGGTTACGACGAGTTCTGGATGGCCGAGCACCACTTCCAGCCCGAAGGCTACGAGTGCATCCCCAACCTGATCATGCTTGGGCTGTATCTGGCCTGCAACACCCAGCGCCTCAAGTACGGCTGTGGGTTCAACATCACGCCGATGTGGCACCCGCTGCGCCTGGCTGAGGACTTCGCAATGGCCGATATCCTCTCCGGCGGACGCATCATCTTCGGCGTGGGCCGCGGCTACCATTCCCGCGAGGTGGAGACCTTCGGCTCCCCCATGTTCGACGGCGACGCCAACCGCGAGCTGTTCGAGGAGCAGGTGGAGGTCATGGTCAAAGCCTTCAACGAGGAAGCCTTCTCCCACGAGGGCAAGCACTACCAGATACCGGCCAAGGTGCCCTACCGGGGCTACACGCTGGAAAAGCTGAGCCTGGTGCCCCGACCCACGCAGAAGCCCGTGGACATCTGGCAGCCGCTGGTGTCCGGCAACCCCAAAGGCGTAGACTTCATGGCCCGCATGGGCATCAAAGCGATGGTGGCCAACACGCCGGAACCGGCGCGAAGCGAGCGGCTTACGATGTACCAGCAAGCCGCCGCCAAGCACGGCCGGGAGCTGGAGCTGGGCGAGGACATCGCCTTTGGTTACCGTTTCTTCATCGGCGCAAACCGGGAGCAGGCCATCAAGGAGGCCAAGCCCTACTTTGAGGAGGCCATGAAGTTCGCCGCGCCGCTGGGCCTGATGCGGCTGGAGCCGGAGCAGATCGACGCGGTGGCCAACTCGTCGTTGCGTCGCGGCGTGGAACTGCCCACCCTGGAAGGCGCGGTGGAGAGCGGCGCCTGGCTCTGCGGTTCTCCCGATGACATCCTCAACAGCCTGAAAGAGGACGAGGCCCGCTACCCGGGCGTCGAGCGCGTCAACCTGGGTTCCGTAATGGGAATGCCCCGGGAGGTGTTCAAGGAACAGCTTTCCCGCTTCGCCGAAGACGTCATGCCGGCATTCAACGCCGACTGACCAAACCGAATAGCCGATCGGTGGTATGGGGCAGGCGCCGAGCCTGCCCCTAAATGTTGTCGAATGAACGCTGCCGGCGTTGCCAACCGCGAGAATCTGATGTCTTGTGTTCCCTGATGTATGTTTCTGCTATACTTGCTGGGCAACCGCATCGTCGCCGACCGCACGAAGAACACACGTGCCGCCACAGCCACAGGTCTGTGGGGGCGATTTTCTGGTTAGTTACTGAGAGTTTGGGAGCAGAGCACAATGCCGGCTTACGCCGTAATCGGGGGACAATGGGGCGACGAGGGCAAGGGCAAAGTCATTGACTACCTTGCGGGGCAGTCCGATTGCGTGGTGCGCTACGCCGGCGGCAACAACGCCGGGCATACGGTGGTGAACGACCGGGGCGAGTTCCAGCTCCACCTGGTTCCTTCGGGCATCTGCTGGCCGGGCGTTACCGGCATCATCGGCAACGGTGTGGTGGTCAACCCCGACGTGCTGCTGGGAGAAATCGCCGGCCTGGAGGAGCGGGGCGTCGATACCAGCCGGCTTTTTATCAGCGACCGCGCTCACGTCATCATGCCGTACCACATCCTGCTGGATGAATTGCAGGAGAAAGCCCGCGGAAGCGGCGCCATTGGCACCACCGGCCAGGGCATCGGCCCGGCCTACGTTGATAAAGCCTCCCGCGACGGCATCCGTGTAGGCGATCTGCTGGATACCACGGAGCAGCTGCCCGACCGGGTGCAAGCCGCCGTAGAGATGAAAAACCGGGTCATCACCGGAGTGTACGGCGGCGAGCCCGTGAACGCCGATGAAATGCTGGCCCGCTGCCACGCCTGGGGGGAGCAGCTGCGGCCAATGGTTCGTGCCACCGAACAGATGGTGCAAGACCTGCTGGAGCAGGGCAAGCGGGTGCTGCTGGAGGGCGCTCAGGGTACGCTGCTGGACGTTGACCACGGCTCTTACCCCTATGTAACGTCATCGTCCCCGTCCATCGGCGGCGCAATCACCGGGTTGGGGATCAACCCGCAATCCATCGAGGGCGTGGTCGGGGTGTTCAAGGCATATTCCACCCGCGTCGGCGGAGGGCCGATGCCCACGGAGATGCACGGTCAGGCCGGCGTTGACCTGCGTGAGAAAGCCCACGAATATGGCACCACGACGGGCCGAGCGCGACGGGTGGGCTGGTTCGACGCCGTGGCCGCCCGTTACAGCCGTCAGATCAACGGCTTCACCGGGATGGTGCTGACCCGTCTGGATATTCTGGACGGCATGGACGACGTGAAAATCTGCGTGGGATACCGGGCGGATGGACAGGACTTGGACCGCTTTCCGGCCAACACTGCCCTCCTGGGGCGGTGCGAACCCATATATGAGAAATTGCCGGGCTGGCAAGAACCCACTGCCAGCGCCACGCGGGCCGAGCAACTGCCGGCCAACGCCCTGGCCTACGTGCGCCGCATTGAGGCGCTGGTGGGCTGCGATGCCCAGATTATTTCCACCGGCCCCAGCCGGGACGAAACGATAGCAATCGACCAAATAATCCACTAGCCGACCCGACGGTCGCGTAATACCATCAGAGGAAGTAGTTCTGTCGGCGTTTTTCGCCGACACACCATATTTTGAACTACTGGAAGGAGAATACAATGGCCACAACCAACGCGAACGCTCCCGGTGGAGCGGCGCAGGATACGTCCCTGCTCGGACGGATTTTCCTGCGATACACCGACGAGTTTTATCTGCTGTTCAGATTGATTTTTGCCCTCCTGGTTTTCCTGCATGGCATCCAGAAAGCATTCTTGCTGTGGAACTTCCCCGCTGGCGCAAATCCCAATGGGCTGGGTGCGCTGGTTGACTTGGCCGGGTGGGTAGAGCTTATCTCTGCCATCCTGATTGCAACCGGTGTCTTTACCCGCCTGGGGGCGGGAGCTTTAGTAGCGACGATGGTCGTCGCTTACTTCGGAGTGCATGGCGCACTCAGTCCGGTTTGGCCCTGGCCGCACCTGTATCCCAACCCGCCGGGTCCCTGGCCGGATGCTATCACCTCCCAACTGCCGGCTGATGTCGCCTCGAACCTAGTCACCGGCAATGCCTTCGTTGCCCATGGAGGCGAGGTTACCATCCTCTGGTTCGTTTGCGCCGGCATCATCGGGATCTTGGGCAGCCGCAAGTACGGCTTGGAACGCCTATTTCTCAAGAAGGAAATCCTGTAACCCTCAACACCAACTCCACACCTACCGCTCGGCGTCGTGAACGCGGCGCCGGGCAAAGAGCGACCATCATGCAACAGCAAGCAGCCAGATTCGGTATTTATTACAACTCCGCCCAAAACCAGGTTGTACGCATCAACTCACCCTACTGGTTCCCGCCGGAACCCGAGTGGCAGAAGGTGACGGGAGAGGTCAACGCGACCCTGCTTGACCTGCGTCGCATGGTGGGGGAACAGGGTTTCTCCAACGACCCCGACGGGATGACCTGGACCACGCTGCCGCTGCTGGACGAAGACGCCTAAAGCTTTATGGCGCCGGAAGAACCGGGTCAGCCGGAGCCGGAGCTACAGGATTACGCTCGCCCGCCCGGTTGGCGCGGGCGAATGATGGCCGCCAGTCCTGAACAGGCCAGGAGCTGGATGCGTTGGGCCTGGGTGGGCGGGGTAATATGGTGGATCTGGACCATCGCAGTGTCCATAGTCTGGCTGTCCGCCCCCGCTCTCGCCGAATCCGAGGTGGAGGGGAGCGCCCCCGCGATACCCCCCGCCAACCTGCTGATCTACTACGGGATCGAAGGTTTTGCGATTGCAGCCTTGGCCCTTGGAGTAATGCGACGCTGGCGATTGCCGGCGGCTCTGCTGGCGTGCGGTTTCGTTGTATCCCGCATCGCGCTCATCATGATGGGGCTCATCACCCTGGACGGCTTTCGCGACGTGATTTGGCTGGTGATTTACGGGTTGCTGCTTTTCGCTTTTGTGCGCGGCGTGCAGGGCGCGTTCAGCTACCACTGGTTCACGCATCCGCCGCAACCGGAGCAACGATAGACGGCGTTTGCAGCCAACCTGCCGCACACTGTCCGGCGGCCGTTTCAAACCCGACGCTGGCCCTGACACTAACTGCGGCTGCTCCGTCCCAATCGTTGCGGAACAAGGCAGGCCTGTGCAAAAAACGCCGGCTGCCGTACCATTGACTCCATGCTGCTTACCATCACTACCACGCATCGTCCCGCGACGGACCTCGGTTATCTGCTGCACAAGAACCCCGCACGATACCAGTCGTTCCGGCTGCCCTTCGGGCGAGCGGACGTGTTCTATCCCGAAGCAGAGCCGGAACGCTGCACCGCTGCCCTGCTGCTGGACATTGACCCGGTGGGCCTGGTGCGGCCCAAAGCCGGCGCGTCCAACTCCGCCGGATGGCTCCAGCAGTATGTCAACGACCGCCCTTACGTCGCGTCGTCGCACCTGAGCGTGGCGATAGCCTCGGTATTCGGCAGCGCGCTGGCCGGCAACAGCCGGGAACGGCCCGAGTTGGCGGAGCAGGCGATCCCATTGGAAGCCCAACTGCCCACTCTGCCGTCCCACGCGGGGGCCAGCCTGATACGGCAACTGTTTGAACCGCTCGGTTATTGCGTCGCGGTCGAAGGCTGTGCTCTGGATGCCGATTTTCCAGAGTGGGGAGCCAGTCCGTACTTCAGCGTGAGCCTCAAGGGATCGGTCCGGCTGCGGGACTTGCTCGCCCACCTTTACGTGCTACTGCCCGTGCTGGATGACGCCAAGCACTACTGGGTGGGCGACGACGAGGTGGACAAGCTGCTCCGCTTCGGCGAGGGGTGGTTAAGCCACCATCCCCATCAGGAACTGATCTCCAGCCGTTACCTGAAACACCAGCGCGGGTTGGTCCGCGAGGCGTTAGCCCAACTGCTGGATGACGGCCAGCCCGACCCGGACGTCGTCGCGGGCCGACAGCAGCAGGACGAAGAGCGACTGGAAACTCCGCTCCGGTTGGCAGAGCAACGGATGCAGGCGGTGCTCGCTGCCCTACGGGAGGTTGGCGCGACACGAGTGCTGGACCTCGGCTGCGGCGAAGGCAAGCTCATGGGAGAGCTGCTCAAGGAACCCGCGTTTCGTTCCATAACCGGCGTGGACGCTTCCCATCGCGCGCTGGAAACGGCCCACGCACGCTTGCGCCTGGACACGCTGCCCGCCGCGCAGAGGGAACGGATTGCCTTGCTCCACGGGTCCTTGACCTACCGGGATCAACGCCTGGCCGGATACGACGCCGCGGTAGCCATGGAGGTTGTCGAGCACATCGACCCGCCCCGACTGGGGGCGTTCGAGGAGGTCGTGTTCGGCGCGGCGCAACCCACCGCGGTGGTCATCACCACGCCCAACGTTGAGTACAACGCGCTTTTCGAAAACCTGCCGCCCGGCGAGTTACGGCACAAGGACCACCGTTTCGAGTGGACACGCTCTGAGTTCCAGGACTGGGCCCGCCGGGTGGCGGAACGCCGACGCTATGACGTGCGTTTCCAAAGCATCGGCCCTGAGCGCTCCGACCACGGCGCGCCGACGCAGATGGGAGTCTTCACCCGATGACGCTCACCATACCGGAGCTGTGCCTGGTGGCGTTGGTTGGGCCGTCAGGTTCGGGAAAGTCAACCTTCGCCGCCCGGCACTTCAAGCCTACCGAAGTGGTGTCTTCCGACGCCTGCCGCGCCATGGTGTCCGACGATGCCAACGACCAGGCGGCGACACAGGACGCTTTTACGCTGCTGAATTTCATCACCTCTACCCGCCTGCGCGCCGGACGTCTCACCGTCATCGACGCCACCAGCGTGCAACCGCAGGCTCGCAAGTCCCTGGTTGAGCTGGCCAGGGAGCACGACTGCCTGCCGGTGGCTATCGTGATGAACCTGCCCGAGTCCGTCTGCCTTGCCCGCAACCGAGAGCGTCCTGACCGCCAGTTCGATTCCGGCGTCGTTCGTCGTCAGTCGCAGCAGTTGCGTCGCTCAATCCGAGGCTTGCGGCGCGAGGGATTCCGTTACTTGTACGTGCTCAACTCTGCCGAAGAGGTGGATGCGGCCACCATCGAGCGCGTACCGTCGTGGACCAACCTCCAGCACCAAACGGGGCCGTTCGACATCATCGGCGACGTACACGGGTGTTTCGATGAACTGGCCGCGCTGTTGGAACGCCTGGGATACGAAATTGCACCCTCCAGCGCCGAAGCCGCCGAGGGCAACGGTTTTTCGGTCACCCACCCGCAGGGGCGGAAGGCCGTTTTTGTCGGAGACCTGGTGGACCGTGGCCCCGGCGTCGTGAACGTCATCAAGCTGGTGATGTCGATGGTGGCGGACGGCGCGGCGCTGTGCGTCGCCGGCAACCACGAGTCCAAGCTGGTGCGAAAACTGAAAGGCCGCAACGTGCAGGTGTCCCACGGGTTGGCGGAGTCGCTGGCGCAGCTGGAAGCTGAATCGCCGGTATTTCGGCAGCAGGCCACCGAGTTCATGGACGGCCTAATCAGCCACTACGTGCTGGACGGCGGCAACCTGGTGGTGGCCCACGCGGGGATGAAGGAGGAGTACCAGGGGCGAGCATCCGCGCGGGTTCGCGATTTCTGTCTTTACGGCGAAACCACCGGCGAGACGGACGAATGGGGCCTGCCGGTGCGGGCCGACTGGGCGGCGGGGTATCGCGGCCGAGCCACCGTGGTCTATGGCCACACTCCGGTGACGGAACCCACGTGGCTCAACCGCACCATCAACGTTGACACGGGCTGCGTGTTCGGCGGACGGCTGACCGCCTTGCGCTATCCCGAAAACGAGCTGGTGTCGGTGCCGGCGGCCCGGGTTTATTACGAGCCGGCGCGACCTTTGGGTGGGGCCGTCCCTCCTGTCGAATCCACCGCCGTAGCGCAAGAACGGGCGGCGAACCTGTTGGACATCGACGACGTGCTGGGGAAGCGGATTGTGGCGACGCAGCTGCGAGGCAACGTGACCGTCAGGGAAGATCACGCGGTGGCGGCGCTGGAAGTGATGAGCCGCTTCGCTCTGGATCCTCGTTGGCTGGTGTACCTGCCGCCCACCATTTCCCCGTGCGAAACGTCCAAGCTGCCCGGCGTACTGGAGCATCCCGCCGATGTTTTCGACTACTACCGCAACAACGGCGTGTCCAGCCTCATCTGCGAGGAGAAGCACATGGGGTCGCGGGCCGTCGTGGTGGTGGGTCAGGACGCTGACGCCATTGAGCGGCGGTTCGGCATCGTCAGCGAGAGCGCCGGCGTTTGCTATACCCGCACCGGGCGCAGGTTCTTTGAGGATCCCGTTCTCGAAGCACAATTCATGGAGCGCGTCAGCGCGGCGTTTGCCAAAGCCGGACTGTGGGACGAGCTGGAGACCGACTGGGCGGTGTTGGACTGCGAGCTGATGCCGTGGTCCATGAAGGCCCAAGAGTTGCTCCAGGAGCAGTACGCGGCAGTCGGCACGGCGGCGCGAACCGGCCTGTCGGCGGCGCGAACGTTGCTGCAGCAGGCGGCGGCTCGCGGAGTTGACACCGGCGAGACCCTGCCATTAGTCGATGAGCGGCTCCGCCTGGCTCGACTCTACCGTGACGCCTATGCCAGGTACTGCTGGCCGGTAACGTCTCTGGACGACATCAAGCTCGCGCCCTTCCACCTGCTGGCCAGTGAGGGTGCGGTGCATACCGACCAGGACCACGCGTGGCATTTGGATGTCGCAGACCGCCTGCGACAGGCCGACGCCCAACTCTTTCGAGAAACCCGGCACAAGGTGGTTGACCTCAATTCAAGAGACGAGGATGAGGCGGTTCACTGGTGGGAAGAACTAACCGGAGCCGGTGGAGAGGGTATGGTGGTGAAACCGAAGGGGTTTGTCGCCACGGGAAAACGTGGCCTGGTGCAACCCGCCATGAAGTGCCGGGGCAGCGAGTACCTGCGCATCATCTACGGCCCCGAGTACACCCTGCCGGACCACCTGGAACGGTTACGCAATCGTGGTCTCTCCACGAAGCGGTCGTTGGCTTTGAGAGAGTTCGCGCTGGGACTGGAAGGCTTGCAGCGGTTCGTTGATCGGGAGCCGCTCTACCGCGTGCATGAGTGTTCCTTCGCGGTATTGGCCCTGGAAAGCGAACCGGTTGACCCTCGGCTGTAACCCCCGCCAGAGGCGGGCCGCTTGCGGTTTCAGGCGGGTCCCACCCGGTCATCGTGAGCGCAGCGTGGCGATCACGTCGCCACCGCCGGGACGTAACCGCGAAACATTGGCTCAAAGTCGTTACGAACACCAATACTAGAGCGCAATAATGATTAGTTTTCATTATGTTGAGTAGAACCAGGCAGCTCTGGTCGGTGCAGTTTGTGGCGGGTTTTCAGCCCGTCCTTCGTCGATGGCCCGTGTCGGGAATTGGCCGAACCACTACGGGGCCGGCCAAGATGCTCCGTTTCAGGGCCCTGCGTTGACTGTGAAGAACCCTGAAACGGAGAAAGTCAGCGCTGACGAGCTAGTCTTCGCGGATGTCTTCGCCAGAATCCACGCGGAAACCTACGCCTACTTTGACCTGGTACCAGTTGGCGCTACTACCGTCAATGGTGCCGCGGATCTCCCGAACTTCGAACCAGTCCAGGTTGCGGATGGTCTGCGCGGCCCGGGCGATGGCGCCGTCGACGGCCTGTTGTATGCTCTCGCTGGAGGATCCCACCAGCTCGACTACCTTGTAAGTACTTCCAATAGCCATGTTTCGCTCCGTTGTATTTTGAGTATCGTAGGGCTTGTGCTTTCAAGCACAGCGAGACCGTATAATATGCGTCGGCACCCGATTGGGCAACCGTGATCGCAAGCCGCTTTCGGCGCATATTGCACCTCCAAACGATTTGCAAACCGGCGCGCACTGAAAATCGAGCAACATGAAGAACAGTGAAACCCGCATCCTGACGACCCACACCGGCAGCCTGCCTCGGCCCGAAGGGCTGGTCAAGATGCTCGGCGAAGTATCGCGCCGGGAGCCGGTGGACGAGGCTGCTCTGAACGACGCGGCCCAAAAGGCGACCACCAACGTCGTTGCGGAGCAGTTGGCGGCCGGCCTGGACATCATCAACAATGGCGAGCAGTCCCGCATCAGCTTTTCCACATACGTCACCCAGCGGATGTCCGGCTTCGGCGGCTCCTGGACCCGGCGCGGCCACCGGGATCAGAATGAATTCCCCGCGCTGGCGCGGCCGCGAGTTGTTCAGCTGATGCGTGACGTTCCCACCTGCGTAGGGCCTTTGTCCTACGAGCGGTTGGATCTGGTCGAGCGGGAATGCCGGCAGTTTCTTGATGCCGTAAATTCTGCCGATAACAGGGTGGAAGAGTTGTTTATGACCGCCGCTTCGCCGGGTATCGTCGCCCTCACCATGGCCAACCGCTACTACGAAAGCCATGAAGAGTACGTGTTCGCTTTGGCCGAGGAATTGCGGACGGAGTACGAAATAATCGTCGCCAACGGCCTGACGCTGCAACTGGACTGCCCCGACCTGGCCATGGAGCGGCACGTGTCGTATCAGGACGAACCGCTGTCGGCCTTCCGGGACCTGGTAGCGATGCACGTGAGGGCCATCAACATCGCCTTGACCAACATCCCCCGCGACCGGGTGCGGCTGCACGTCTGCTGGGGCAACAGCGAGGGCCCTCACCGTTACGACGTCCCTCTGGAGGACATCCTAGATCTGCTGTACGAGGCCAAAGTCGGGGCGCTGGTCATGGAAATGGCAAACCCGCGCCACGCCCACGAGCACCGTGTGTACCGCGAGCATCCGCTGCCGGCTGGAATGATGCTGGTGGCCGGCGTCATAGACACCAAGACCAACTACGTTGAGCATCCCAGGTTGGTGGCAGACCGGCTGCATCAGGCCGTAGCTGCCACCGGCGGCGACCCGACGCGCGTACTGGCGGGCACCGACTGCGGCTTTGACACATCCGCCGGCTCCAACCGGGTGGACCCGGGCATCGTCTGGCTCAAGTTGCGCGCCATGCGCGAGGGTGCGGATATCGCCAGCCGGGAGCTGTTTTAGAAATCCTCAAATCCGTTGTGCGATGCACATAAGGGCCATCGTCGGTCCCAATCCACCCACGCAGGAGTTACGCCCATGATCATCGACACCCATACCCACGTGGTCAGCAGCGACAAGAACCAGCACCCGCTTCATCCCGACGCCAGCGGATGGTCCACCCAGGTAAGCAATGACGTGGAAGACCTGATCGCTGAAATGGACAGCGCCGGCGTGGAATGCGCCACCCTGGTGCAGCCCAACGGCACCTACGGCCTGGACAACTCCTACCAGTGCGACAGCGCCCGGCAGTACGCCCCGCGCACCGTGGCGGTGGGCATCCTCGATCCCGCCGCTGAGGATGCCGCGGACAAGCTTTCCTACTGGACCAACGAGCGCGGCATGTGGGGCGTGCGCCTGCAGAGTCAGGCTGAGCCTGACGACCCTCGTTGCGATGCCCTGTGGCAGCGAGCCGAAGCCCTGGGCGTCCCCATCTCCATCGGCGGCGGCGGAACCGCTGACCGGGTTAACCGGATGCGAAACATCGGGGCCCGGCACCCCAACGTCCTCTTCGCGCCCGACCATTTTGCCGGTTGGAGCGGTTCGGATGACAAGGCCGGTATGACCGTTGCGCTCGAACAGCTGGCCCAGCTTCCCAACGCCCACCTCCGATATTCCAGCACCAGCCTTGGCCCCTACGCGGGTCTGGATGCTGAGGAGAAGGACCTGTTCAGGCGGGTGATTGAAGCCTTCACGCCCCGCCGAATGATGTGGGGATCCAACTTCCCGTCGTCCCGCGATGGCGGATATATCGGCCAGCTGCAGCTGGGCCGGACGGCCTTGCCCTGGCTCTCTGCGGAGGATCTCGACTGGATGATGGGCGGCGCGGCAGCCACCTTGTGGCCAATGCTCCAGGCGCCGAGTGGGACATAGCTTGATTGCGGAGCCCCGGATAACGGTGGCCGACAACATTTCAATCCAGTAGGGGAGCAAAACGGCATCGCGACTCAGACGGCGTCGGCGCGCGATCGAGAGCTAAACAAAGCCTGGTTTTTTACCGTGCTTTCGCTCGCCGTTTTCGCGGGGTTGAGCGCAGTTTTCATCGTTCCGCCGCTCCTGGTGGAAATCTCGACCGATATGGGCATCTCCGTCGCGGTGGCGGGGCAGTTGACCACCGCGACCTTTGCGGGGTGGGCAGCTTCCCTGGTGTCGGTGGGCCCGTTGTCCGACTCGTTTGGGCGGCGGCCGGTGGCGCTGGCTGGACTGCTGTTGCTGGTGGTGTCCGTACTGGCGTCGGCATTCGCCCCCGATATTGAAGTCCTGCTGGGGCTTCGGGTGCTTACCGGCCTGGGCGGCGGGACACTGCCGCCCACGGCGGTAGGGGCCGTGTCCGATGTCATTTCCCCGGCACGACGCGCCCAGGCAGTCACCGCCCTGTTGGCTTTTCACGGAATAGTGTCCGCGACAATGGTCCCGTTAGTTGCCGTGCTGGCGGACCTGGGAGGCTGGCGGCTGCCGTTTTTGGTCGTGGGCGCGGTGCTGATGTTGGCCCTGCTGGCGAACTGGGCATGGTTTCCCAGAGACCGCCGGGGGCGAGTGCGGAACTGGGAATTCTTCTCCAGGTACCGGTGGCTGCTTTCGCTCCGCTATTTCCGGGTGGCAGTCGCCGTGGGCATCACGCAACGCATCGCTTACTGGGGATCGCTGAGTTTCCTGCCGGCCTACCTGATTCTCACGTATGGGGTGAGCGTGGGGTTTGTGGCCCTGCCGCTAATGATGATCGCGATCGGGCAGGCGGTGGGCAGCTATTTGGCGGCGTATGCGGCGGAGCGAAGACAACGCGCCCTGCTGATCGCCGGCACGTCGGTGGTGGGAGGGGTGTGTTCGTTGCTGGTTTTCTCGTTCGAACTGGGATTTTGGGCGTCGGTCGTGATCGCCCTGGTGGGGACGGGCTTCGTTAGCGTCGCCATGCCGGCGATGGTTGCCATCAGCACTGAGTATTCCGGAGGATCGAAATCCACAGGAGCCAGTCTCATGGGGATTAGCAACCAGTCGGGCGGGGCGCTTGGCGCCGGTATAGCGGGGGTGATCCTCGCCAACATGGGATACGCAGGGTTGGGCTACCTGTTCCTCGGCGCGACCATCCTGAGCGCGCTGCTGACTCCCCTATTCGGCAAGCAGTTCGGAGAGCAGGCCAGGGCCGTGACGAATGGCTGATGCCGGCGTTGACCGGGAACTGGGCCAATCCGCCACCTGCGGTTTGGCGGTGCGCCAGCGGCTTTGACCAGCCCAGGGTCTTTCAGTTTTTAGTTTTGTCATTGCGAGCGAAGCGTGGCAATCTCGTTTTGGCAAAGGGTTTCGGTAGGGCAGACCAGCTAACCCACCGAGATTGCCGCGTCGCTACGCTCCTCGCAATGACAACTGAAAGACCCTGTTGACCAGCCAGGATCGCCTTGACAACCCCGCCGCCCAAGTTACAATCGCGTGGAAAACCCGTGCTTGAGCGAAGAAGGAGAGAGTGCTATGCCGTTTTATACCAGAGGCGACGTCACCATTCACTATCAAGATGTTGGGTCGGGATTTCCGCTTTTGGCGACCCCCGGCGGTGGACTGAGCTCCATCATGAGCGGTTGGCCCAGGCAGGTCATCAACGTGATGGAAGAGTTCAAAGACGATTTCCGGATCATCACGATGGATCAGCGCAACGCCAACGGCGGCCAGTCCACGGGCCCGGTGCAGGTCGAGGATCCGTGGGGAGCCTTCGCGGATGACCAGCTTGGATTGATGGACCACCTTGGGATAGACAAGTTTGGGTTCATCGGTTTCTGCATCGGCGGTCCCTTCGCCATGACGCTCATCAAGAAAGCTCCCAGCCGGGTCACGTCCGCGGTGCTGTGCCAGCCTGTTGGACACTCCGCCGACACGCCAGATGCCATGTACGACTCCGGTCGCGACGTCTGGGGGCCGGAGCTGATCGCCGGCCGGCCCGACGTGACGATGGAAATCATCGAGCAATACCTGCACAACCTGTACCGCATCCAGCCCGACTTCTTTTACTGTGTGTCCCGGGACTTCGCGCGCTCGTGCCAGACCCCCTTGCTGGTCATGCCCGACGACACGCCCTCACACTCACTTGAGGCGGCCATGGCCATGGCCGAACTCGCGCCCAAGGCCGAGGCGACCGCGTATCCCTGGAAGGAGGAACCTGGCCTGAAATCCAGAACCATAAACCAGGTGCGCGAGTTCCTGAAGACCCATCAGCCGGCGGCAGCGGCCGTTTAAGGTCCATGTTTGGAAGCCGGCGCTCTCGGCCTGATCCCGAGAGCGCCGGCTTTCCTGGTCGCGTGCGGGGTCGCGGCGGTTCCCAGCGACCTTCCGCAACCGGGCCATTGTCACGACAGGCAGTTCCCCGTAAGCATAAGCGGGGATACCTACAAACCGGGACTTGGCAATGATTGTTGCCTGCGCCGCGTCCGACCAGTCCATTACCGCACGCTGTCGGTCACGGTTTTCACCAACGCACCGATAATCCCAACGAGCGAGCATTGGTCGGGGCGCTAGTATTGGTGGAAGTCAGTATGCTGGCTGCAACGTCGGGTTGCGGGGAGGTGCAGCAGCCATGGCTCGAAAACGATACCCAGTACAGTTGACGGAAGAAGAACGGGAACGACTGATCCGTGGCGGGAAACACTCGGTGCGGATCGCCACTCGCCCCGCATCCTGCTCAAGGTGGATGAGGGTTGGAATGCGCCACAAGTGGCATCGGCCCCCGTATCCAGTACGGGGCGGCTCCGGAGGACGTGCTGGATCTCTATGCCGAACCCCACGATCCCAGCCGTCCGGTGGTATGTTTCGATGAGACCTCTACCCAGTTGCTGGCCGAGGTCAGATCGCCTTTGCCGCCCCAACTGAGACGACCC
Source organism: Dehalococcoidia bacterium (assembly GCA_965197635.1). Taxonomy (GTDB): domain Bacteria; phylum Chloroflexota; class Dehalococcoidia; order Lucifugimonadales; family UBA3495; genus Bin87. The sequence continues at coordinate 358,217 of OZ240218.1, read as the reverse complement.
CGACGGGAAAACTATGAGTATCGCCGTGCTGGCGTCCGTAACATCTTCCTGGACTGTGAACCCCGGGCCCGTGAACTCCTGCCGGATGGCGCCACATGGCCATCACCGAGCGGCGCACTATGTCCGGCTTCGCCCACCAGATGCAGTAGCTGGTGGATGTGGCCTATCCCCACGCTCCCGTGGTACGGGTCGTCCTGGACAACTTGAACATCCATCGCGCGGCTTCCCGGTACGAGACCTTTCCTCCAAATCGGGAACCGCTTTCGACTCCCGGTGAGAGGCGTGAGTTACCCTAGGGGACATGATCGACCCGCCTTGGTCCAAGATGACGTTCTCCAGGTACTGCAATGCGGATACTCTGCTGAATCGGCTGGTGCGCCAACCGGGATCGGTATCCAACAGGTTCAGCAGCATCTGGCCCTTGCGACTCTGGCAGCGCCTCACCTCCTCGTACTCAACGCCGTCGGTGTCATCGGTTGTTTCCTCGATCAGGAACAACGCTTTATCCTCGTTGGTCTGCTCTTTGAACCCGTCCACGGTCTTCCCGCCGGGCGCCAGCCCGCAGCCGCTAATGTTGCCTTGACCAAGCTGGTGTCCACGTACATCCCCGGGGTCATCAACTGGGTTGCGTCCCGCCCAACAGATCAGGTTCCATTTCAGTTCACGGGCCCCGCTCAAACGGAAGGTTGCCAGCGTTTGCGCCGGGACTAGAAACCTATGGCGTAGGCCTCGCAACGTGGGTCGGCGCCGCCCTGGAGCACCTTGGTCTCCGGGTTGCGGGTGATGACGCAGTACAGGGCTGAACCTTCCCACCAATCCGGATACTGTTCTATCGTGTGGCCCTTCCGACGCAATTTGTCGGCCACTTCATCGGAGATGCGGCCTTCCAACCGCAGCATCCCCGGCTCATATCTTGACGCCCAGTTGGAACTGGGGAAGTTGTAGCTGTAGAAACGGGGTTCCTCCACGGACTCCTGCGGGTCGCGGCCAAACTCCAGGACGTTCAACAGCAGTTGCAGTGTGCCTTGCGGGATATGGTCGCCGCCATGAGCGCCCAGGGCCATCACGGGTTCCCCGTCGCGCAGCACCAGAGCCGGCGCGGGAGTGAGCCTGGGCCGCTTGCCCCCGGCGACCGCTGCCGGATGGCCTTCGGTCAGCTTGGACTGAGAGCCGCGCAACGAGAACGCCAGGCCGGTTCCCGGAATTATTGGCCCGCCGTTCTTGGTGCCCTCGCTGGGGGTGCAGGAAAAGATATTGCCATCCCGGTCGATTACGGCGAAGTAAGAAGTGCCGCCGCCGCTGACTCCGGCCGTGGCGACCGGGGTCGTCGCCTCTCTCGGGGATTGCGGGGCACCGTCGAAAGTCGCTTTCCCGTTGCGCGGGTCGCCCGCCGGTGGCGTGCCCGGCCAGGCCAGGTCGGGGTCGATCAGGGAGCGGCGCTTGACCAGGTACTCCTCCGCCAGCATTTCATTGATCGGCACGTCCACGAAATCCGGGTCGCCCACGTACTGCTCCCGGTCGGCGAAAGCCAAATTCAGCGCCTGGCTCACCGTATGGATGTACTCGGCGGAATTGTGGCCCATCGACGCCAGGTCGTAACCTTCGAGGATCTTGAGGGCCTGAGGGAACGTCGGCCCCTGGCCCCACGGCCCGGTGCTGTAGACGTCGTTGCCCTTGTAATTTACGGTCACGGGCGGACCCACCTGAACGTGATACCGGGCCAGGTCTTCCTCGGTGAGGAGACCGCCCATCTCCTGGTTGAATGCCACGATCTTGTGGGCCAACTCGCCGGTGTAGATGTAGTCTCGGGCCGCCTTGAGCGCAGCCTCCCGGCCTTTCCCGGAGTTGGAAGCCTCCACGTCCGCGATTTTTGACAAAGTGGCAGCGAGGTCCTTTTGATAGAACATCTCCCCCTGTCTGGGGGCGTGTCCGCCCGGCAGGTAAATCTCGGCGGTTGACTGGTAGGTGTTGTACTGGTCGAAGGCGGTCTTGAAACGCCCGGCCAGATAGCGGAACATGGGGAAACCGTTTCCAGCGAGTCCGGTGGCCGCACTCGCCACCTGTCCGAAGGTCATCGTGCCAAATTTGGACAGGGACGTCAGCCACGAATCGGCAGCGGCCGGTGTCAGGGAAGAGAGAACGCCGGCCGGAATCCTCCCACCGTGGTTTTTGTGGAAGTACTCGACCGACGCGGCCCTGGGCCACACACCGAGCCCGTCGACGGTGACAACTTCTTTCCGGTCGGCCAGGTACATGACCGTGGGCGCCACGCCCAGGAAGCTGCAATCATCGACATGCACCACGTTCAACGCCAGGCCCACGGCCACTCCGGCGTCAATCGCGTTGCCGCCCTGTTTCAGGACTTCCAAACCGGCCATGGCGGCGCTGGGATGGCTGGCGGCAACCATTCCGTTGACGCCCTGCATCAATGGACGAAAACTGGTTAGCGTGGTCCCTTTGACTGGCATTTTGGGCCTCCGAATTTAGGATTGTTTGGGCTGGTCGCGGGAGGTGGGCAATCCACAACTTTACAAACCAAAATGCCGCCGGGTTCTTAGTCGCTGGCTGCATTGATCGCTGAGGATTGAACCTACACTGCCGAAGTTGATCGCGTAACTAGTGCCCTTTGGAGCTCTAACGACTCCACGATACGGTCTAAGCTAGGCATCAGACTCCCTTTGGTGATCCCGTTATCGGCCAGTTCTTTGAGCAGCTCAACCGTATAATCTGCTGGTAGATTGACCTGCCTCACCGGAACGTCATCGAACCAAGTAGGCTCACTCACATATTTGGTCAATCTTCTTCCTGTACCCCAGAACGAAGCGCGATCCGCAACAGCCCGCTCTATCGACAATGCCTCACCGCGTGCCATCACATCGTTGGCACCGCGGTCCATCAGGAAAAATCCAAGCTGTGCGTTCAGGTACGAGTTGTTTGCTCTCGGGACCCGAACTTCGGCTATGCGTTCCGGATAACGGTGAGATATTTTGCTCACCGACCGAACGAATCGAAGATCAATGGCCCAGACGGATAAATGCGTGGCATCTTCCCCTTGGCCCTCCGGCAGCAGACCCCTTTCCCACGCCGAGATACCTGCAAAATAAGACGCTACCCACGGATCTTCGGTGAAGTCCAGTAACCTAGTAGGTACCCCATGGTGTTGGGCAAGAGCTAGTATCTCCACGATCTCGTCTTTGGGCCAACCGTACTCCCAATCGAGATCGTTGAAGATGTGGCGAGGATTGTCTTGCAACAGTAACCTAGAGCCGGTCTCGGTAATAGGCAGCCCGGCGGTGTCGGCTGCGACTACGAATTGGTGGACCGCATTGAACTCAGCTTGCGCTTGGTCTACAACTCTACGAACAAAACCATGCTGCGCCCCAGCTTCATAACCAACTGTTTGATTATCCCGGAATGCTTTGGGCAATAAAGGCAACTCGCTTGACGCTTGGCCTCTGAATGCTATGTCGCCCCGTTTTGCCGAGCGCCAGTGAGAAGCACTGGGAAGCAAATAATCCAGGAAATCCTGCACGGACTCCGCGTTATGGACATGATAACTTGATGTCGGTTTGGTATCTGGGCCTGCCATCGGAGCCGTCACTCCCAACTAAGAGAGAGAACCGGTAACTGATTAGTGATGTTCTGGCAGTGAATCGATGATCATTTCAAGTCGTTGGCACATACGATCATCTTGACCAACTACCATTTTTATGAACCCGATCCTTCCTCTAACGTGATTCATCAATCTTTCTCGATCATCAAATAGGGGGCGATTTTCTTTGTCATGCAGCATGTGCGCGGCGTGTTCCCAGCCGTGCTTCTTCCAATGATCAACTAACGAACGCAGACGACGCCTGTACGCGCGGCTCGGTGATGGGTGTTTGCCGTTGACCACAAGTCCGGTGCAGGTTTGACGCGTCCAATGGCTGTACATTCGGCTCTTTTGATGATTGATCCTAAACCCATTGTTTTCGATTACTTCAGTCAACCTGTCTCCAAGAATTACTTGGCCAGTCCCCTGGGCATTGGGATATCTTGCAAGATCAGGAGAGATTTCGGTGCGTGCCGTCGAGATTGTGATGTCGTCTGCATAGCGCGTGTATCGGCATCGCAGTTCCACGCAAAGCCGTGCCAGATCCGAATCAAGATCAAACGCTACCATATTGGCAATGACTGGTGACGAAGGACTGCCCTGAGGTAGACGGGCGAATGCGTTAGTGGACAAAGCCGCAATGACGTTCGCTACTCTACGGTTCACGCGGTATGGTTCGTCCCTTAAACAACGGTAGACGCGTCTCCGCGTGATGCTTGGAAAGAAGTCGGCCAGATCGACATTGAGCACGTAGCGCCGTTCAGTGTGCGGGATCGCGTTAGTCACGATGGACCGACCACACAAAAATCCATGGGCTGCGCGATGCGGACGATACACACGGCTCAATGATTCGTGGATCAATCGCTGAATAAATTTCAGCGTGCGACTGGGGGCGTCGATGCGCCTCATCCGACCACTGCGCCGGGGAACCTCGAACGTGGAATACGCTTCCCTTTTATCGATTCTATATGCATAGTGGTACAGTTGGGTGGGTGCGACATCCAAAAACTCAGCCAGATCCGGCAACGAACGTAGGCGCCTAAACATATGGAGAAATTCTGCTTGTGGTACCTCTATCCATTGGGGCCGGAGTAAACCTGCATTGTTTCCCAATGCTCAACCTCCTGCTGCTCATCTGTCTGATCCACCGGTGGATTCGGAGCCCTTACGGGGCAATTCCGGAAGGCTGCGGCAGCAGCCGCAGGATCGAGCAGAACAATTACATAGTGCGCGAAGCGCACGGCGCCATTGTTCTGCGCGAAGCAGCTAATGGGAACCCATCGCTGGGCACGAACGGTCGAAACGCCGTCGAGTTCAATCGCCCCGTAAGCACCCCCAATATAACCGCGAATTGTTCAACATTCAACGATTCTCAATAGCAATCGCTTAGTGTTCAAGTTTGACCATATCCATTGCGAAAACGGCACTGGGCGTTACCATGCAAACGGTTCACCCGTCGAGCTGCCTACACGAGAATGACTTGGGACAAAAGGAGAGAAGAGCGAAATCCTTGCGACAAATCGGTGATTGGCCGGCCATTAAGTTTCCGCACACAGATTTCAGACAAATGTAACGGAGGTTTGCATCATGGTGGTAAAACGACCTACCGTCGAGGAATTTTTCCGAATCGCAGAGTCCTACAACCTGAACCCTTCGCCGGCCGACGTGGAGTCCTTCGTCGAGCTGAGCCAGCCCATCCTGGACTCGTATGCCCGGTTGGACCAGCTTACCGCGCCCAGTCTGCCGGTCAAATACCCACGGTCGCCGGGGACGCGACCCCAACCGGAAGACAACCCTTTGGGGGCCTGGTACTGGCGTTGCGACATAACCGGTCCGCAAGGCGGAATCCTCTCCGGCAAGACCGTGGCCATCAAGGACAACGTCTGCGTGGCCGGTGTTCCCATGATGAACGGCACCAGCGTCCTTGAGGGCTACGTCCCCGACGTGGACGCCACCATCGTCACCCGGATTCTGGACGCCGGCGGCTCCATCAGGGGCAAGGCGGTCTGCGAAAGCCTGTGCTTCTCCGGCGGCAGCCATACGTCGGACACCGGGCCGGTCCTCAACCCCCATGACCACGCGCGCACCACCGGCGGTTCCTCCAGCGGCAGCGCCGCGCTGGTGGCGGCGGGAGAGGTGGACCTGGCCATGGGCGGTGACCAGGGCGGATCGATCAGGATACCCGCTAGTTGGTGCGGCATCTATGGACTCAAGCCAACCTATGGACTGGTCCCCTACACGGGGGTGTTCCCCATCGAACTGACGCTGGACCACACGGGGCCGATGGCGCGGACTGCCGCCGACGTGGCGCTGTTGCTGGAAGCAATCGCCGGCCCCGACGGGCTGGATCCCAGACAGCAGGCCGGACTTTCCGGACAAGCTTATTCCCAGGCGTTGACCGGAGACGTGACGGGGCTTCGCCTGGGCATCGTACAGGAAGGGTTCAATCTGGAGGAGTCTGAAGCCGACGTGGACCAGGCAGTTGAGAGCGCGGCGCGTTCGTTCGAGGGGATGGGCGCGCGGGTGGGAACCGTTTCCATCCCCTGGCACCTCGACGGAATTCACGTTTGGAGGGCCATCGCGGTGGAAGGGGCCACCATGCTGATGGTAGCCGGCAACAGCATGGGCACCAATTGGAAGGGCCACTACACCACCGGATTGCAAAACGTATATGCCCACGGATGGCAGAGCCGCGCCGACGACCTGTCCGAAACCACCAAGCTGGTGGTCTTGATGGGACAATACATGCAGGACAGGTACCACGGCCATTACTACTCCAAGGCTCAGAACCTGGCCCGGACGTTGACCGCCGCCTATGACCAGGCGCTCAGCGAGTATGACCTGCTGGTGATGCCCACCCTGCCGATGAAAGCGACAGTCATTCCGCCGGCGGATTGCAGCCGCCAGGAGTACACCGACCGGGCGCTGGAAATGATCCCCAACACCTGCCCCTTCGACGTAACCGGCCACCCGGCCATCTCGGTGCCGTGTGGAACTTCCGAGGGCCTGCCTATCGGGATGATGCTGGTGGGACGCACGGGGGATGACGCAACGGTCCTGCGCGCTGCCGATGCCTACGGACGAAACAATTAGCGCGTGGCTGCGGCAAGACAGTGCCCGGGTTTCAAATACATTCATCCTGGGCCGGCTTCCGTGGGTGGGCTTCCGTGGCTGAGCTACTGTGGCTGGTGAAATAAACGGAGGAAACGATGATAGTAGTAACCGGAGCGGCGGGAAGGTTGGGGCGCAGGGTGGTACAGCTGCTGGTGGACCAAAACCGGGAAGTCCTGGCGACGGACCAACTGGATGCCGACGACCTTCCGGCGACGTTCGTTCGTTGTGACCTCGGAGATGCCAAAGCAGTGGAGGCTATTCTCAAGGACGCTGCAGCCGTCGTTCACCTGGGCGCTATCCCCGGGCCGTTGCGGGAGGACCCGAGGGTTATCTTCGAAAATAACGTGGCCAGCACCTTCAACGTCATGATGTCGGCGGCGGAATTGGGACTGCGGCGTGTCGTGTTCTCCTCCAGCGCCTTCGGCATGGGGTGGGCCCACGACGGGAACGCTTTCGTGCCGCTGTATCTGCCATTGGACGAGGAACATCCCATGATGCCTTTCGAGCCCTACGGCCTGTCCAAGCAGGTCGGGGAGGACATCGGCAGAATGATCGCCCGCAATTCAGACACCACCGTCGTCAGCCTCCGGTTCACCAATGTGGCGCTTCCCGAGGTCCAGGCGGAGTTTCCCTGGCCAGCTCCTACGCCGGAGAACCCCCTGACACTGGTGATGTGGGCCTACGCCGATGCCCGGGACGTGGCTGAGGCCCATGTGTTGGCGGCGGAGGCGGAGATCGAAGAGTACGAGGCTTTCATGATCGCCCAGCCCTCCAGCCGTTTCAAAGAGCCTACGATTGACGTTGTCAAAAACAACTTTGGAGACCGGGTGGAAATACGAGATGGGCTGAGCGGCACCGCCAGCGTGATCAGTACGGCGAAGGCGCAGCGCCTGCTGGGCTGGAGACCTCGCCACGACTGGAGGTAAAAGGCGGCGCTTCCTGTCTCAGCGGGAACAAGGGATGACGCCTCCTAAACCACTTACCTGGACGCTACCTGCCTGCGGGTCGCATTCGAGCTGGACCGGTCCCACACCCCATCTACACTTCCAGGACGAACCTTCGTATTGAGGTTCGTCCTTTTGTCCGGTTTGGCGGGCCCATGCAGACCGCATTGCGAGCTTTTCGGCGGGACGTTTGCTTCCAGACCGACCCTCAGCAGGTCAATAATTTCCTATTCCACTATATTCTTACGGCGACGTTGCCTCTGACCTTTGAACGCGCCAGCCTATGTCCTGTCTCCCACGCGCCAAACCTTCTGACCCGCATTCGGGGCCTTGAAAAGGGTCCGCAACGCGTGGTAATTCCAGGTCCCACGGTCCAAGCGGAATTCACCCTGTACTTGCCCGTTATTACGCCGCCAGCGCCAACGGGTGGTCGTCTGAATGTCCGTTCAGGTTTACCTTCCTGCCGTCTTTGATGACGGCGGAGAGATGGCGGCCCTTCTGCAGGACACTGACGTCGGCGAGGGGGTCCTTGTCCAGGATAAGCATATCGGCCAGCTTGCCGGCCTCAATCGTCCCCAACTCGCCCTCCAGCCCGACGGCAAAAGCGTTCTCCCTGGTGTTGGCGACGATGGCTTCCATGGGAGTGTAGCCGCCGTATTTGACCAGGATTTCCATTTCGTTGGCGTGCAGCTCGCCGTAAGGCATCAACGGGGAGTTGCCGCTGTCGGTGCCGCATAGCACCTTCACACCCATGGCGCGGGCGTGTTGCAGCATACTGTAGCCGCCATCCAGATTATGTTTTATCTGATCGACCTCCCGGTCGCTCCTTCCAAAGTCCCGTCCAACCTCGACGGCGTGCTTCAGGAACGTAATCGTCGGCATGATGCGCACACCGTTCTCCGCCACGACCTCAAGGTCGGCTTCAGTGGCCAGGTCGGCGTGCATGATCCAGTCCACGCCAGCCTCCGCGGCGGCGCGGGTCGAGTCCGACCCCCTGGAATGGATGGCGATCCGGGCGTTGCGACGGTGGGCCTCCCCGACGACGGCTTCAAGCTCTTCTTTGGAGATGGTCTGGAAGTCTCCCCAGGTGCTGTCGGCCATCTTTATGAAGTTGACCCCGTGCTTGCACTGACGGCGCACCTCGGTAATCATCTCGGCTACCGAGTTGGCCAGCACGCCGTTGACGTGCTCAGGCGTGCCCATCCATGACGGCTCGTTGTCGGCGATGCTGCCGTAGGTCACGATGAACCGCCCGGCACAGTAGATGCGCGGCCCCTCAATCAATCCGGCGTTTATCGCCTCCCGGAGCGCCACGTCGATGAACCAGGTGCCGCCGGGTATGGAAAGGCTGGTCACCCCGGACCGCAGTACTTCCCGCGCGTTCCTGGCTGCCCTGATGGTGGAGAACTCGGGGCTGGTCGTGCCCCGGGCGATGCTCAGTTCAGGCATGGCCGGTTGGCCGAAAGACAGATGGCAGTGGCCTTCGATGAGGCCCGGCATTATCCACTGGTCCGTAGCGTCGATGGTCTCCACGTTCTCCCGGTCTTCGACATTAATCTGTGGTGGGACCGTCCCAACGCTGAGGATGCGATTGCCCTGCACTACCACCGCGTCGTTCGGTGCCGCCGGTTGGCCTGTTCCGTCAATGAGGGTGCCGTTGCGGATTATCGTGGTCTTTGCGTCGTTGGCGCTCATGGAATCCTCCTTTGGCATCTGTTTCCCTTCCCAATAATGGAACGTTTATTGCAGGTGAGGCAGCAGTTCCTCTGAAATAAGTTGCAAGTACTCCAACCTGGCGGGGAATTCCTTGGGCAAATTCAAGCTGGCCAGCCCGATGTAGTCCAGACCTTCCGCTTCTTGGCAACGGTTGATGATTTCGGCGCAGTCCTGCGGGCTGCCGACCACCGCCCAATCGGGCAACTCCCGCTGCCCTCCGAGTCCCAAATCGACCGTGGTGCTTTCCTGCATGTTGAAAGAGCTGTACATGCCGGCTTTCTTCGCAGCCATCTCCCTGGCCTCGGTGAGGGCCGTTTCGCGATCCCTGGCGATGGCGATGGAGCGGTGGGCGCCGATTCGCCCCGCAGTATCCTTGCCCAACTCTCCGAGGGCATCCTTGTACTGGCGGGTCAGAACGCTGATGTCCTTCCACGCCGGTTGCGGCCCGAGGATAACCCGGTCGCCGAGGGCCGCCGCACGGCGCACCGCGCCCCGGCTCTGTGCCGCGATCCAGATCGGGGGATGTGGTTCTTGGGCGGGGGTCAGGGCCAGCCTGGCGTCGTGTACTTGCCAGTGCTCACCTTCGTAGTTGACCTCCTCTCCACTCCACAGCAGCTTCATCAACTCGATGGACTCTTCGAACCGGCCCACCCGGTCTCTCCGGTTGGTGCCGAACGCCGAAAGCTCCGCTACCCGGTAACCCAACCCAACCCCGAGCACGAACCGCCCGTTGCTGATGTGGTCCAACGTTACGGTCTGCTCCGCGATGTCCACCGGGTTGTGGTAGGGGAGCAACAGGATGCCGGTCAGCAGTTTCATGCCCTCGGCGTCGGGAGCCAACCGGGCCAGGGTTTGCATCGGCTGCATCCAGACGGTGGGATGGGCTATGTAGTGCTGGGGCATGTAAATGACCGAAAACCCCAGCGATTTGGCGCGCCGGCAAACCTCGGCGGCTTCTTCCACCTGCTGGTGCATGGGCCGGTCGGGGTCATCCATGTAATCGCGGATATAAAGTCCTACTTCCATCGGTCTCCAACTCAAATCATGGCGCCGCGTCTTAATCGGTGATGTACGTGTGGGTGATAACCTCCCAGACGTGACCGTTTTCGCATTCGAAATAGAACCCGCGTCCCTGGTGCAAGTAGTTGATCTCGCCATCCGTCCGCGAGCGCGGCCCGCTCCCGAAGACGACCCCCTCATCCTTGATGCGCTGCAGGATGGCGTCAAACTCGTCGTCCGCAGCCAGGAAGGCGTAGTGATTGGAGCGCGGGTTGTCCGAGTCGTCGAAGTCCAGCGTCAGTATTTCGTTGACCTTGACCGGCGCGAAGTGGCCCCAAGGCCCCTCGTACTTCAGCCCGAAGATGCGGGCCATGAACTCCGCGGACTTAACCTTGTCGTAGGCGGGCACGATTGTGTGGTCTAACTGCAAGGGCATGGTCGTCCTCCTCCAAGAAGATAGTTGGGTCAGGCTAACATATCGATTCGGTTCGGAGCCGGATTCCTCAGCACTGGCCGCCGTCTCCGACCCAGTAATCGTACTTCCGCCCCGCCAGGTCCACCACCTCGGCCACATCTTCCTCCAGGAGGTACCCCTCGGCCACCAGGTCCGTCGCGGCGCTGGTCACCTGCTCCAGATAGTCCTCGCGGTTGGCGTAGCGTTCCTCTATGGATGCTCGTGGATCGCCGGCGGACTCCCGCTCGGCTTGGGTGGCGGGCAGAGGGAGGGTCCAACCGGCAAGGCCGCCGGTGATGCCGATAAAGAGATTGGGGTTGCCGATGCTCTCGTCGCGCAGGTTCCAGCCGGTGTAGGTTGCCACCGGGACGGCTAGGTCGGGCAGGCGGATACCGCCCCGCTCGTTGAAGGAGGCGTCGAGGTCGGCCACCAGCGCGGGGAACTCGGCTCCCTCATCGGCGGGCAACTTGGTGGTGCGGCCCAGGTGCGACTCCGGGCCGTAGTCCAGCCTGATTGCCCTGGTAGTCTGGGTCGGGATCCGCACGCCGGGAAGCTGGGCAAACCGTTCCAGCAGCGTATGAGATTCCACCGCCGTGCCGTCGTTCAGGCTGGGATGACGGCTGGCGGGTGGCTCTTCGCCCGTGGCAACCCAGCGGTCCAGGTTATCTAGCGCAGCCCGCAGCAGGGGAGCGTAGTCCACGCTGTTGAACGGAAGCTGCCCCTTGATCCCATCGTTGGTGCGGATTTCCAGCGGGGGAAAATCTCCTGAGCCGTGCTGGCAACCGGCGAAGTGGTAGCGGCGCACCGACGCCGACTCGGCGGCATCGCCCAGGCTCTCCAGGTCGGTGTGGATCAGTGCGGCATCCCCGCGCCAGTACTCCGCGGAGGTGTTGGTGAACATGATCTTGGGCACCTTGCCCCGCCGCTCCAGGGTCTCGAGCAGGGAACCCTGGGCGCCGGTCACCGGGTCCGTCTGCGGTGTGTCGGTGAAGGGGAACATCTCGGGGATGATGTAGCAAACATCCTTGGAGGGCTGTCCGAAGCGCAGGTTGAACTCGCCTCGCATCCCGCCCGCCACGTGTGGGATGATCCCGTCCAGGGCGGGCCGGTCCTCTTCGTCCTCGTTGATGCCCACGTGGATGTACTGACGCAGGAAGCGTCCGCTCTGGGAACGGCCCATGGCGTAGGCGTAGTCGATGGCCCCGGCGCAGGGGTTCCCCCGTCTCCCATCAAATGGGGCCGGCGCGTATTTCAGGAAGGAGACCGCGTCTCGCATCGCGGCGAACCCCAGCCCCACGATCCGGCTGCCGGTGGTGGTGTACACCAATTGGTAAATCTTCCCCGGCTCGAACCCGGATGGCATATAGATGTGGCTGTGCTGCGGCTCCAGGTCCTCATCCTCGACCCTTACGAAGGACCACTGGCTCCGGTCAACCGGGGTAGCCGGGCTGTTGGGCAGGTCCCGCACGGTCAGGGTGGCCTCTGCCTCTTCGGGGTCGGCGGCGGGATTGGGCAGGTGCTGCCGGTCTGCCAGCAGGAACACCCGGGTGGGTTCGTTGCTCTGGAACTGGCAGAGAATCTTGCCGGTCAGGGGCCCCTGGGGGCCAATGGCCTCCGGCCCGTGCAATCCGATGAGGCCGGGAGTGGGCGGCACGTCGGCCTGCCAGCCGCCCCAGACCACCGTGTAGCCGCGGCGCATCAGGTAGCCGTTGCCGGCCTCCAGGGGACTGGTGGGGTCAGTAGCGGCGGGGACGCTGTTGAGGCTCAGGGCGGTCTTGCGACCCCGGTTCACCACATCGAACAGGATGCGGCGGTTGCCCCGGTCGATGTTCACCGGCTGGAGCATGGCGAAGTCTGCCGAAAACTCCACCTTGCCAGCAGAATTGTGCGGCGCCAGATCCAGGTCCGTGATCCCCTGGTTTCGGGAGTGCGACGGGTCCACCGCGTAGTGGGCCGTGCCTTCCAGCAACTCATACGCACCCACGTCGCCGAAGCTTTCGCCGGACGCGAAACTGGTGCGTTTGGTGATTTCCAATTCTGTGATTGCCAAGACGCCTCCGATTAGCCAACGGCCGATAGGTCAGTGGCCAATATTCCGTTTTTGATTGCCAGTCTCTGGAGGGATTTTAGCACCTGTGGGCGGGCCGTGGCGGCGGCATTCCTCCACGCGGCAAGGAGGAAATGGTGAAACTCAAACGGGTCGAACCGGCGCGACGTATATCGTGTGACCGGCGATATTAAAATGTGCAAAATCGCCGAAATGGAATTGACCCATGCGAGAGTAGTGGCACCATTCGCGGACATTCTGCGGAGGTGCGTCAGACAAAGTGTTGCAGGTGGGTCAAGTGAAAGAGATTTACGAGATGAACGGTGCGGGACGTTCGATCCGGGAGATCGCCCGGGAATTGGAGGTGTCGCGCAACACGGTGCGGCGGTACTTGAAGTCGCCGGAGGCGATGCGTTCCAAGCTGCGGCGCCGGCGGGGGTCGAAGCTGGACCCGTACACCGAATACATCGACCGGCGCATGTCGGAGGGGTTGGAAAACTGCGTAGTGCTGCATCGGGAGCTGCGTGGGTTGGGCCATGACGGTGGTTATTCGATCCTGAAGGGATACGTGTCGCCGTGGCGACGGCAGCGTCAGCCGGAGGCGACGCTGCGGTTTGAGACGGCGCCTGGGGAGCAAGCACAGGTGGATTGGGGCAGTCTGTCGTACCTCGGCGAGGACGGGAAGAAGTATCGCGTCTGGGTATTGGTGATGACTATGGGGTGGTCGAGAGCCTGCTACGTGGAACTGGTGCGTAAAGCGGACACCGCCGCTTTCATCCAGTGCCACGTCTTCGAATTGACCCAAGCCCTGGAGCTGTACCAGGCGTATCAGGGCAAGATTGCCGAGTGCGACCGGGAGATTGAAGCTCAGTTGGAACGGTTTGAGGACCGCAGCGATGGGGAGTCGCCGGCGGCCAATGGCAAAAAGCGCAACCAGAAAAATGCGCCACGTTTCGATGCCCAGAGCCATCCGCATCGGATGACGGGGGTGGACTTAACCCAGATTGACGGCGTGGACGCCGATACGGCGCTAAAGGTCACCAGCGAGATTGGGACGGACCTGTCGAAATGGCCGAGCGCCCAGCACTTCGCGTCCTGGCTGGGGCTGAGCCCAAATAACCGCATCACCGGCGGCAAGGTCATCAGCTCCCGTACCAAACCCAACGCCCATCGGGCCGCTCTCGCCTTGCGCTTGGCGGCCAACGCGCTACACCGCTCCGACAGCGCCCGGGGCGCCTTCCTGCGCCGGAAGAAGGCGCAGCTGGGAGCGCCCCAAGGCCATCATGGCCACGGCCCACAAGCTGGCCAGAACCATCTACTCGATGCTGAGGTATGGCCAGCAATACGTGGACGCCGGCGCCGAATATTACGACAACCAGTACCGGCAACGGGCGCTCCGCTCCGCCAAACGCAGAGCAGCGCAGCTCGGTTATGAGTTGGTCCCCATAGCAGATGCACAGCCTTCAGCAGGGGCGGCGGCTGCGTGACAACCCCAGTTAGTGAGTAGTCTAGTCCAGGTCAATCGTCAATGCGTCCGGCGCGCTGGCTTCGTCAGCGTCGGTCATCACAGCGGAGGCCGCGCTGTCGTTTTCGAGCGCCAGTCCGGTTCGGTTTTTCGCGGGACCAGATATACAATGGCCTCCTGGACGAAACGGACCGGGATATTAGTGACTACGGGAGGCGTACATGCCGGCTGAGAAAGGCATTATCCAGACCATATTGGGAAACGGGTCGGAAGGTTGGGAGGGCGACGGCGGCCCGGCGATAGACGCCGCGTGTCAGACTCCTTACGCCTGTGAGTTTGATCCTCCGGGGAACATGATCGTGTGCATGGGTCGTCATCATCGGATCCGCCGCATGGATGCGCGGACCGGCATAATCACGCTGATAGCCGGCACTGGGGAGCCGGGGTACGCCGGTGATGGCGGCCCTGCCGTCGATGCGGTCATTAACCAACCCTACGGGCTGGCCATCGATGTCAACGGAGACATTTACTTCTCGCAGCGATTTGACCCTGCGGTGAGAAAGATAGACGGTCGTACCGGCATAATCTCCACCGTCGCCGGCACCGGCGAATTCGGCTACAGCGGCGATGGCGGTCCCGGCAACGAAGCCATGCTCCGGGAACCCAACGATGTGTACCTGGACAAGCGGGGCGGCCTGCTGATAGCCGACATTCAGGACCAACGCATACGCCGGGTGGATCTGCAGACCGGAATCATAACCACCTTTGCCGGAACCGGGGAGAAGTCCCGCGCCGGAGACGGAAACCTGGCTGCCGCAGCGAGCCTGATGGGTCCCCGAGCAGTTTGTATGGACAGCCTGGGGAATGTCTTCGTGTGCGAGAGGGAAGGGAACGGGGTCCGAAAAATATCCCCGGATGGCGTGTTGAGTACCATTGCCGGGGCTGAGGCAGTGTACGGTTATTCCGGCGACGGCGGCCCGGCGCTGGAAGCCACCTGGGGAGCGCCCAAGGCAATGCGCTGCGACCTGAATGACGACATCATTGTGGTTGACTCGGATAACTGCGCGGTGAGGCGCATTGACGCCCGCACCGGCATCGTCACCACCATCGTCGGAGGCCGCGAAGGCGGCGGAGGCGACGGTGGCCCTGCCATTGAAGCCGGGTTGTTTCATCCCCATGGCTGCGGCGTCAATGCCGCAGGCGACCTCTTCATTGCCGACACACATAATCACCGAGTGCGCGTGGTCGGGCTGTGAACTACATGGGCCAGTTGGTGGGCCGCGGCTTTGACCCGGTGATGCGAACCTTTTATGAGCGGTCCCTGGCGGCTGGCAAGCCGAAGAAACTGGGGTCCACCGCGTGCATACGGAAGTTGCTGACCATGCTCAATGCCGCCGTGAGAACCGGCCGGTACTGGCATCCAACAGTCGTTGGCCCTTATAAACTGACTGCAACATTGTCGTTGTCCAGCAATGCAACCGCACTGGCGTCCGGGGCCTATCCCCTGTGCTTTCCAAGTGTCAGTTTACGTTCGCCGGGACAGCTTCCTTGGATGAAGGGCAGCCACAACTTGCAGAGCCCCGGCCACCCTCCTCGCCGGCGTCGCGAATAGTGTCATTTGAGCATGATTTGCGTACTCACAATTTATGAGTTATCGTTAGCGGGCATCACAATACATAGCATGGCTGCGTTATTTTAACATGGTCCTCCTCGGCCGTTGCATGTATTCGACCGATACTCCGCAGCAACGGCAGGCGATCCCGCGTCCGGTTCAAAGGAGAAAACGATGAACGATTCCGAGCGGTTGGCGCTAGAGGTTGGAGCGCTGCGGGATCGGCTGTCCCGGTTGAGCGAGGCGAGCCTGCGCATCAACGAGAGCCTGGATTTCGAGACGGTTTTGCAAGGGGTCTTAGACAGTGCCCGGTCGCTTACCGACGCCCGCTACGGCGTCATTGAAATCCCGGGTGGTGCCGGCCAGGCTCACACCCTCTTTTCGGGACTTTCCCGCGAAGAAATCCAGGCGGTGTACGAACTTCCAGATGTGGCAGCGCTGTGCGATTATCTCGCCGCTGTTGAAGAGCCGCAGCGGCTGCGGGACTTCCACGGCCACATCGAGTCGTTGGGCTTTCCGGAGTTGCGTCTTCCAGTACCGGTTGACCCGGTTTTCCCCCTGTTGTCGGCTCCGATACGCCACCACGGCGAGGTCATCGGCAACGTCTATCTCGCCCAGAAGGAAAAAGGGCAAGAGTTCACTGCCGAGGACGAAGAAACCCTGGTCATGTTCGCCTCTCAAGCGGCCCTGGTCATCACCAACGCCCGCCGGCACCGGGACGAACAAAGGGCTCGCGCCGACCTGGAAACCCTGATCGACACTTCGTTGGTGGGTGTCGTGGTTTTCGACGCCAAGACGGGCAAACTATCGTCGGTCAACCAAGAGACGTTGCGCATCGCCAGCATGTTGCACTCGCCGGATCGCCCGCTGGAAGAGCTGATCGAAAATATCACGGTCCGGCGTGCGGACGGAAGGGAGATTTTCCTCGGAGAGTATCCCTTGACTGAGACCGTCAATATCGGCGAAACGGTCCGCGCAGAGGAGTTGGTTTTCCAAGTCCCCGACGGCCGCAGCGTTACCGTCCTGATCAACGCCACGCCAATTTGGTCGGAGGACGGCGAGAAGGTTGAGTCCCTGGTCGTCACACTTCAGGACATGACACCCTTGGAGGAACTGGAGAGATTGCGCGCCGAGTTTTTGGCAATGGTGAGCCACGAGTTGCGAACGCCGCTGACTTCCATCAAGGGATCCGCCACCACGCTGTTGACGGCCGGGTCCGACTTGGACACCGCTGAAATGGCCCAGTTCCATCGCATAATCGACCAGCAGGCCGACCATATGCGCGACCTCATCGGCGCCTTGCTGGACGTGGCGCGCATCGAAGCCGGCGAGCTCCCGGTGGTGCCCGAACCCTCCCATCTGACCGACCTGGTGGATGAGGCCCGGATCCGGTTCCTGACGGCTCACGGTCGCTACGAACTCCACATCGACCTGGAGCCCGACCTCCCAAGGGTGATGACCGACCGCCGCCGCATCGTCCAGGTATTGAACAACCTACTGTCCAACGCGGCGCGGTACTCGCCCAGTGAATCCGCCATCCGCCTCGTCGCCAGACGGGAGGGCGTCCACGTAACGGTCTCCGTCATCGACCAGGGCAGAGGGGTTCCGGCCGAGCGATTGCCTCACCTGTTCCGCAAGTTCTCCCGTCTGGACGGTGAGGACTGGAACCCCGGTATCGGAGACGCCGGGCTGGGCCTGTCCATATGCAAGGGTATCGTGGAGGCTCACGGGGGCCGCATCTGGGCCGAAAGCGACGGTGTAGGCTTGGGGGCTCGGTTCACCTTCACCATTCCGGCAGTCGATGAGGCGCCCACTTCCCCAGCTACGGTTTCCCCCAGGCGCCAACGGGTGGATTTGGAAACTGAGCAATTGCGCATCCTAGTGGTGGACGATGACCCGCAAACGCTGCGCTACGTGCGCGATGCCCTCACCCGGGAGAACTACGTCCCAATCGTCACTGGAGAACCCGACCAGGTACCCAGCCTCATGACGACGCACCGTCCCCACCTGGTACTGCTCGACCTGATGCTTCCCGGCGTAGATGGTATGGACCTGATGCAGGATATCCTCGCCACGGACGACGTGCCGATCATCTTCCTGTCGGCGTACGGTCAGGACCGGGTGATTGCTAGGGCCTTCGAGATGGGCGCCGACGATTACGTGGTCAAGCCCTTCTCGCCGACGGAGTTGGTTGCCAGGATCCGCGCCGCCCTCAGCAAGCGGATCGCTCCTGGACGTCCTGAACCCGCTGAGCCCTACGTATATGGGAACTTGACCATCAATTACGTCCGGCGCGCCGTGATGGTGGGTGATCGCCCAGTGCGGTTGACCGCCATTGAGTACCGGATGCTGGCCGAACTTGCGGTTTACGGCGGGCAGGTGTTGACCTACGAACACCTCATGCAAAGAGTCTGGAGGCAATCGAGGTCAGGCGACCTGCGTCCGATGCGCACGGTGGTGCGAAACCTGCGCGCCAAGTTGGGCGATGACGCCAACAACCCTTCTTTCATCTTCACCGAGCCCCGCGTGGGATACCGCATGCCGCAAGCCGGCGAACCGGCGCCGGTAACGCATTGACCCACACCAGGCAGCGACGACTACAGTCGGGGACTGCCGAAGTTCAGGCGATGCCGTGTGCGGGTAGCGTTGACGCTATTTGTTGGCGATGTTAGCATCAGCGGCAATGATGTAATGTATTGTCGGCACTCAAGGGAGGGTCAAACATGGACTTTGGACTGTTCACCACTTGGAACGCCGTTTACGAGGGCGACAAGGTTCCCTGGGACCCTGACTATCAGGGTGGAAAGCTCCTCGAGGCTGCGGCATACAAGCAGAACTTCCAGGAAATCGACCACATCGAGGACGCGGGATGGGACTATGTCTGGTTCGGCGGAGGTCACTTTTCCACCCAGGGCAGCATGGATCCCCAGTCCCTGATGCTATCCGCCGTCATCGCCAACCACACCAAGAACCTCAGGATCGGCACCTCCATCCACCGTCCGACGCTGCGGCTGCCGGGGGAGACCGTGTCGGAGCGGGCGCTGCCCCACGAACGCTACGCTTTTGACAACCTCCAGCCGGAGGACCCCTTCCAGGTCGCGGAGCAGGTCGCGATAGTGGACCAGGTCAGCGAGGGCCGGTTTATCTACGGCCCAGGGGCGCGTACTCGTGGCTCCGACGAACGGCGGGAGTATTTCTACGAGTACCTCGAGCTGCTCAAGCAGCTCTGGAACGAGGACAGGTTCTCCGGGTTTGAGGGCAAGTACTTCAACTATCCGGCGTTCTACGAAGACTACATGAGCATCCCCAAGCCGGTGCAGAAGCCGCTGCCCATGCTGCTCCCCGTGGACAGCCAGGAGAGCTTCGTTCCCATGGGCGAGCACGGCTATCGCATCGCCATCGGCGCCGGCAGCTCGCCCCACAACCTTCGCGGCTCCGCCGTCCTGAGGCAAGACGTGCAGGATTACCGCAAGGCATGGTATGACGCCGGTCACGAGGGCGAGCCGAGCACGGTGGTGCGCGTGCCCACGCTGGTGGCGGACACCCAGGAGAAGGCGGACCGCCGGGTCGACGACCTGATGAACCTGGCGCGGATCTATTACGCCGGTCGGCTCGCCATCGGAAGCACCGACGCGGGCAGCGCCGGCCCCGAGGCCACCCAGGAGGTCAACCTCTTCGGCACGCCGGAAGAGGTGGTCGAGAAGATCCATATGTTCCGCGAGCAGTTCACCACCGACGAGATCATGTTCGAGTGCAACTGGACCTCCTCCGTCCCCCGCGAGGTGGTCATGGACACCCTGAAGTGCATCTCAGAGGATGTGATACCGCACTTCAAGTAGTCCGAGCTTGCCCGGGCAAGACCACGACACATAGCGTCGACCCGGTTGCCTGAGCGGCAACCGGGTCGACTTCTGACACTGGGGTGCAAGGAAACAAATGGGCGCGTTCTCAACAATAGTACACGTCGGCAATCCTGACGGTGGCGACACGATTGAAGTGGGAGCGCTGGTGGATACCGGAGCGACACACTCAATGTTTCCGGCGTCATTGTTGGACGGGCTTCGCATAACTCGCCGTTCGCAGGTCGATGGCACTCTGGCCGACGGCAGCGAAGTGTCCTATTGGAGGGGTCAAGCTTTGATTGGCATTGACGACCGCGACGAAGTTTGCCCGGCGCTCTTCGGCCCGGAAGGCGATGACGCCAGTGTGGTTGGGGCGACTACGCTACAGATTTTGATGTTCAAGGTGGATCCGGTTGGCGAGATTTTGGAACCGACGACCAGGGTGCGGGTGTAACGGACGGCCCGCTGTAGTCGCTCTCTGCGATTATTGCTGCTGTTGCTGCTGCTGGACGACGCGGCGGTAGGCCGCTTCCTCCGACAATGCTTCCTGGTGGAACCAGTTGTCGTCGATTATTTTGTACACGGCATTCAGGCGTTCCAGTATCTCGTTGGTCAGCAGCAGCGCGTCCAGCGGCGTGGCCGGCATCGCTGCGTCGTCTTCGAGGGTCAGCACGGCTTCGGACATGGCGCGGATGAGTTCCACCGTGCCGACGTGGGTGGCGTTGCCGCGCGCGGTGGCGAGGCTGTGGTAGATGGACGATGCTCCGTGATCCTTCAATAGCATCGCCAGGGACTGGCCGGGCTCTTCAATGCTGATGCCCCGTATGGCCGCAGCGGTTTCCAGAGACTGCTGCAGGACGAGCATATCACTCCCGTTTGCCACCGCCATGCGGGCGAAGGTGTTGACCACCCGCGCGATGTTGTCGGCCCGCTCCAGCCAGCGTCCCAGCCAAATGAGGTTGTACACCCGGGAGTCGGTCAGCCAACGGTCGCTGCCGTAAGTAATTGACCTGGGTTCTACCATAATCCGACTGTGCTCCTCTGGTTTAGCGTGTAGTGCGTCCGACGAGCGGGGGTTGAGTAATATCCTATTCACTCCACCGGTACCAATGGAACCGGATTCCAACAGCGCGAAAGCATCGTCCATCGAAATCCATTCCCGGTCGAAAAATACCTCGGCGGTGGCAAAGTCCAGTCCGCCTGATCCCCTGGAAACGAAGGAGCCGGACACCGGCGGCACTTCGGAGTAGTCACGGCCCACGCCGAACTTCAGATAGTCGGCGCCGGTGTTGATGATGAGTCCGCGAGTGGGATCGGCGGGCAACCAGCCCAGTTGGGGATGCAGGAACTCCAGCCAGGCGTGGGTATCACCGGGCTGCCGGGTGAGCAGGCCGCTGACGTAGCGGGCGGGAATGCCCAAGTAGCGCAGCATGGCCAGACCCAGGTGGGTCATGTCCTGGCAAACGCCGCTCATCGCCTCTAGCACGTCCGCGGCCATTGTGTTCACCGACGTGTAGCCGCGTTCGTAACGCACGTTGTCGTAGATCCAGCGCACCACGTTGTCCACGGTTTCCAGCAGGGTGGAGGCTCCGCCGCCGGCAGTGCGGGCCGCCTCTGCCACGGTGGCCGGGTCGGCCAGGCGGGAGGCGGTGAGGAACTCATGCGCGTCCCGGCCGTATTCGGCTCCGGCCAGCATGACGTCGGGGACGTCCGGGGACCGGTCGTTCAGGCCGACGCGCCCGGTGGCGGCGATGATCAATTCCTGGTGCGGCGCCGAAATGAGAACCCGATGGACAGTGTTGCCCAGGCGGTCGGGATAGACGATCTGGTGGCCCTGCGGGATTGTGGCCACGTCGCAGGCGACCGGTGTCTGGTAGGGATCGGAGTATGCCGACAGCCGGAGGAAGTTATCGTTCTGCACCACTACATCGGAGTAGGTATATCTGGCCACGTAGGCGTACTGCACCGGGATTGTCTCGCGAGCTAGCGGACTACCCAGCTCGGTTTGCATGACCCTCCTGACGAGTTGTTGGTAACACGGCTTTTGGCTTCGTACACGCGGGACAGTCCGCCGGGAAAGACGGTCACCTCTCCGCGACCGTTCTGCACGGCAAACACGCGCAGGTCAACGTAGCGCTCCTCAAATTTCCCGCTCGCCTCGTCAAAAACAAGACGTCGGGAGAAGTCCAGGGTCTCCTGAGCGATGAACACCTGGGGCGGTTCAATCAGCTGCTGGGACAGGCGGCTACGGTAGCCTTTTCCAGGTCGGGCATGATGAACACGCCCAAACCGCCGTAGCCCTGACGCGTTTTCAGAACCAGGCTATCCAAGTTCGGCAGGACGTACTGACGGTTGGCCGGAGAGCGCAGATCGTAGCTTGCCGCTTGTTCCAGGATGGCCTCTTCTCCCAAGTACTCTTTTATCATATCGGGCACCCAGAGGAATACCAGTTTGTCGTCGCAGGCGCCGGTGCCCATGGCGTTGACCAACACGACCTTGTGATCCAGATAGGCTTCGGTCAGACCGGGGACGAAAAGATCCAGGTCTTCCACTCGGCGGTACACCAGGTCAACCTCAAAATCGCCGTCGATGGAACGGCCCCACACCCGGCCATTGGCGCCGATGTACAGGTCGGAGCCTTCCACCAGCGGTATGCCCAGCAGTTCCGAAAGGTAGCGGTACTCGAAGAAGGCCGAGCCGAACTTGCTGTCGGTGAGCAGAACGCATACGGGATCATCGGTGTCGCAGAGCGACGCGAACATATCGTGGTAGGCGGCGCGGATGTCGTAGGGGACGATATCGTAGCCCCGCGCCAGTTCAGGCATCACGTTGAGGCCGATTTCCGTGGTCTTCATCTGGTAGGTGAGTAACTGTTCAGAGTTGGTGAGGTGAATTGCTGAAAAGTTGTTTGTCGATGGCTGGCGGCCTTTGGCCTGTTTATGTCAAGTTGGGTCCATGAAGCATGAAATCGACCTCACCACCGCCGACCGGGATGTGCTGATCGACATCATCCTCCGGCAGCAAGCCATCATCGAACGGCTGGAGAAGCGGATCGCCCAGCCGGAAGGGCGGGCCAAAGCCAAAGGCTCCGGACGGATGCCGGGCCTGAAGCCCAAAGCCGACCGGAAACCGGCCGAGCCCAAGCAGCCCCGCAAGCCGCGGCCCCACGGTTTCGCCCGGACCCGCATGACGCCCACCCAGCGGGTGGAGCATGTGGTGGAGCAGTGTCCCGACTGCGGGACCCAGTTGTCCGGCGGCTGGACCCAGCGTACTCGGGAAGTGATCGATCTGCCCCAGGTGCCGGTGCAGGTTACCGAGCACGTTTACATCACCCGCACCTGTCCCCGGCGCCAACGGGGCTGTACTCCCACAGCGCAACTGGAGGGCGCGGCGCTGGGCCAGCAGCGTCTGGGGGTGAACGTTGTCAGCCTGATTGCCGCGCTCCGGGAGGAGGCTCGGCTGCCTTGCCGCACCATCCAATGGTACCTGGACACGGTACATGGGCTGCACCTCAGCCTGGGGGCCATCGTGGACGCCACGCGCAAAGTGGCGGGCCAAGCGCAGCGGGAACTGGCGGGCATTCTGGAACGGATCCGCGGCAGTCCGGTGGTCCACGCCGACGAGACCGGCTGGCGGGAGGACGGACACAACGGCTACGTGTGGACTTTCAGCACCCCTGACCTGCGGTACTTCCTGCGACGGAACCGTGGTAAGGCGGTGGTGGATGAAGTGCTGGGCGATGAGTTTGCTGGCGTGCTGGTCAGCGACTTCTACGCCGCCTACCACCACTATGACGGCCCCAAACAACGCTGCTGGGCCCACCTGCTACGGGACATCCACGACCTCCGCGTCCTCTACCCTGACGATCACCGATTGTCCCAGTGGGCCGATGCCATACATCAACTCTATTGCCAGGCCAAAGCCTTCACCCACCCGGCAGAGCAGCAGCGGCGCGCTGCCCAACTGGTCCTGGAAAGACGCCTCTTGGCCCTCTGCCGTCCCTTCTTGGATGACCCGTCGGCGGCACAAGCCAAACTGTGCCGACGCATGGAGAACCACATCAAGGAACTCTTCGTCTTCGTGGCTCATCCGGAGGTGCCACCGGACAACAATGCCGCCGAGCGCAGCCTGCGCCCAGTGGTGATCAGCCGGAAGGTCAGTGGTGGCACCCGCTCGGAGCGGGGGACCGAGACCAAGATGACCCTAGCCTCGATCTTCGGCACCTGGCGAGCCCAAGGTCTCAATCCTCTCTCCGCTTGCCAACAACTGCTCGCTTCCCCTCAACTCTGAACTGTTACGTAGGTGATGCCCGAGGGTATGCGCAGGTTGTCTTCCAGGATGACGTAGCGGCCGTCGCCCAGGTGTACCAGGTCGATGCCGTAGATGTGGACGAACACGTCCTGCGCGGGGCGGTGGTCCTGCAATTCGGGATTGTAATACTGGCAGAAATACATGACGTCGGGCGGGACGACCTGCTGCTCGCCGCAGTAGAGGTCCAACAGGAAACGGTTGATGGCTTTCAGCCGTTGCGCCACGCCGCGAGCGATGGTGTCCCACTCGTTGGCGGGGATGATGCGCGACACCCAGTCCGTCGGCACGGTGCGGAACTCCCGGGGGGCCAGCATGAAGGTAAAAGCGTCCAGGTCGGCGCGGTACTTGGCGTCGCGCCAGCGGTTTTGCAACTCGGGGACGCCCAAGCCGTCCAGGTTGTCCATCAGGCTCTGATAGACGGGTGTGGTGGAACCGTCGGGATCAAAGCATTCGTTCAGGTAATGCCTTGCGGCGATAACATTGGCTAGCATCGGGATCCCAGATTATGGCGTGAACGGCGAGGTCGCTGGTCAAATGTGCGAAGTGGCGGTTGGGAACATGCTGCCACCACTATGTTGCGGACACGCTCCTGTGCGAAAACTCCGCCTGGATATACACACCAACGGTTGGTTACCGGAATGTATATAGACGGCTTTAACGCCGTCCCCAATCTTAACGCATGACTCGCTATCTACAGTCGAAGCCCTAACGACCATAGAAAATTGCATCCTTTACAACTCGGTCAGCGTGTTCGCAAAGCTACTGGGGTAGTCCTTATTTGGTCTATGATTCCAGCGATTCGATCTCAAGCAAAGTGTAGGTTGTCCTTTGTTCACCCGTAGATTCTACGACCTGTAAGCTTGGTAACAATCGCACCATGCAGTGAGACCGCAGACGCACGCTCTCCATTTGCGATAAGGCATCTTCGTGAATCGGACCGTCGAACCGTTCGCCTGTGTCACGCTCCAATATCTCAAACCGAAGAGTGCGCATATTTCCGGCTATTAGCGTAGCATCGACCTCAATAATATCTTCTTGTTTGTCCACAGCCGATTCTATCTGAACAATGATATTCCTCGCGAGTTCTCTGGAAATGACCATCTCCTTCGCATAAACCCCTCCAGGTTGGATCCAGGCTACAGATGCAGATCCCAGCGAACTTTCAATAGTGGACAGGAAGTCGTTGTATGTTCTTGCAACTCGGGTCTTGAGAACATCGAACTGCGCGACTAGATTAGGTAAATCATCACCTGTTTCCATCAAACTGAATAAATGATCTAAACTGCTACGCACGAGCGATTCTCCGAAGAGATCATCCGTTTGATGTCCTTCCAGGTACAGACCGAATGAACCAGTGTATGCGAAAACAGGATCGAGGCGCGTTTGTTCCAAAATCGAACTTGATATGGTTCCCCGGGAGGTAGGGTTCCCGGAAACCGCTTGCCCAAGTGCGTCGACAAGCCGTTGTATGTTACCGACCACCTGCCCTATCGCTTTGGCACCTACGCGACCACTTGGATCCGATCGAATATTTTCCAGCCTAACTCCTATCAAGTGGGCGCCATGCCTACTATGTACCCTGCTCAGCTCTGTGGGCATAGGGATGCTAAGCTTGGCTCCCGGCAGAGGTAGAGCGTCTTCGGGCAAAGAGTCTGCGGTCGTCAAAATCGTACTGACCACAGCATCCGTGATCACGTTTACATCGATGGCGTAAATGTATCCATCCTCGGGATTATGCAAGCCGTCCAAGGATGGCATTTGACCACTGAGAATGTTTTCTAGACGTTGTTCACTGACTGGGAGATAAATCCACCTGTCAATGCTCTCATCCCCGTCGCTCCACCAGGCCAAGAACAATTGCCCCGCTTGGCTACGTTGCAGCAACAGGCGGGGGCCGTCATAGTACTGTAACACCCGATCTAGAGACAGGGTGTGCCAAGGAGGGGCAGGGAGCTGTGTCCCATCCATGCGGGATAGCATGGCATCAAAGAACTAAACCGGGGACGTCGGTAATATCGATTACGAATGTCTGTGGTGTCGAATCCTTCGGTGACCACCAGGTATGGTGGGACGGCCAGCCCCTGGGGGTATGCAACGTTTTCCCCGCACTGGGCGTAAGCGCCATAATAGCCACCTTGTTGCCGATCTTGGGGTATTGCATCGCGCAGTTGATCGCGTCGTCGCGATCTGCGTAAACCGAAAGGCCCATAGTTTCACATCGAGTCGCGCGCCCTCTGGCGATTTGTTGCTCAGCTCGAGCAGGATCCTTTTCGTTCAAAGGAACGAAATCTTCATTTCCGGGTGGGTCATCCTTGACGATGTGAAAATACGTTCCATCGGCCGCTTCCGAATCACGAGGAGGGCAATCGACCGGAAGGTTAGTCGGCCAGTTCCATAAAGGCATACGCGGCCCTCAAACAAGCGTTAATGCTAGCCGAAGATTGCCTATCTATCGGCTAACCGAGCGCAGAATAGACCGTGCTGATCAGATCCGCAACATCACGGTAGTTTCTTGATCGAGGTTGCTCAACCTAATCTAACGATCACCAAGCGCATTACCCCTCTTCGCCGATCTTCAGCAGGCTCAGAAACGCCTCTTGGGGAACCTCCACGCTGCCGACGCGCTTCATGCGCTTTTTGCCTTCCTTCTGCTTTTCGAGGAGCTTGCGCTTGCGGGTGATGTCGCCGCCGTAGCACTTGGCGAGGACGTCCTTACGCATGGCGCGGACGGTTTCGCGGGCGACGATGCGGCTGCCGATGGCCGCCTGGATGGGCACCTCGAACATCTGGCGCGGTATGGTGGCGCGCAGCTTTTCCACGATGCTGCGGCCCTGTACCACGGCGTTGTCCCGGTGGCTGATCATGCTCAGCGCTTCCACCGACGTCTGGTTCACGAGAATGTCGATGCGCACCAGGGGCGCGGCCCGGTAGCCGGCAAAGGTGTAATCCAACGAGGCGTAACCCTGGGTGCGGGACTTGAGCTGGTTGTAGAAGTCGGCCAACATTTCGCCCAAAGGCATGGTGTATTCCATCACCACCCGGTTCTGGCGGTCAGTCTCGTTGGAGTCCTGATCGGCGCCGTTGCCGCCGGCCATGCCCTGGATATATTCCATACGGCGGAACTCGGAGCGGCGGGCGTGCATCAACTCCATCACCGCGCCCACCGAGCGGCTGGGGGCGACGATGGTGACGTCCAGGATAGGTTCGCGGATTTCGGAGGTGGCATTGGGTTGAGGCAGCAGGGACGGGTTGTCCACCCGCACCACCTCGCCGCTGGTGAGCAGGACCTCGTAGGCCACGCTGGGGGCGGTCACGATGAGATCCAGGTCGTACTCGCGCTCCAGTCTTTCCTGGACGATCTCCAGATGCATCAGTCCCAGGAAGCCGCAACGGAACCCGAAGCCCAACGCGCCGCTGTTCTCCGGCTCCATGGTCAGTGAGGCATCATTGAGCTTCAGCTTATCCAGGGCGCTACGCAGACGGGTGTAGTCCTCGCCGTCGGAGGGATACAGGCCAGCGAACACCATCGATTTCAGCTCGACGTAGCCCGGCAAGGCTTCAGCAGCGGGGGCGACGTTATTGGTCAGCGTGTCGCCGACGGCGCACTCTTGCACGTCCTTAAAGCCGGTGGCTACGTAACCCACCTGGCCGGCGTAGATCACGTCGGTGGGGGTCGGCTCCGGCGCGAAGACGCCCACCTCCATGATTTCCACGGACTTGCCCGAGGACATCACCCGCAACCGGTCGTGGCGCGAGATGCTGCCGTCGGCGACGCGCACGTAGGCGATGATGCCCTTGTAGGTGTTGTAGGTAGAGTCGAACACCAGCGCGCGGAAGGGGTCATCGGCTACGCCTCGGGGCGGTGGCACGCGCTCCACGACGGTGTCCAGCAATTCCCGACAACCCAGGCCGTCCTTGGCGGAAACGAACACCACCTCGTCCCGCCGGAACCCGAAGATTTGCTCCAGCTCGGCGACGACGCGCTCCGGCTCGGCGGAAGGCAGGTCAACCTTATTGATGACGGGGATCATCTCCATATCGTATTGGAGGGCCAGCATGGTGTTGGCGATGGTCTGGGCTTCCACGCCCTGGGTGGCGTCCACTACCAGCAGCGCACCCTCGCAAGCGGCCAGGGCGCGGGACACCTCGTAGGAAAAGTCCACATGGCCCGGAGTGTCAATCAGGTTGAGCTGGTATTCACTGCCGTCGGATGCGCGGTGGGTCATGGTCACCGCCTTACCCTTGATGGTGATACCTCGCTCGCGCTCCAGTTCCATCTGGTCAAGGAACTGCGCCTTCATGTCCTGGGGCCGGACGGTTCCGGTGATTTCCAGGAGGCGGTCGGCCAGGGTGGATTTGCCGTGGTCGATGTGGGCGATGATGCAAAAATTACGTATGTTCTGCTGTTCCATAACGAGGATTATGGTAGCACGGCGGCGAACTGAGCGGCAACGCGGGCTAACCCCCGTGGTAACCGTCCCTGGTTGGGGTTGCACAGGCGTTATCTAAATGCGTCATCAAATCGGCCGCACTATCCGAAATCACATTGACATTGGGCATAATGCTAATTATATTCGCCGCATCAGCGCAGAGAGTGGACAAATTCGTCGTACATTTCACTGGTAGTCCGGAAAACGGACGGGAGGTATTTTGCCGTGAAGAATGTCGTTACTCTACGCACCGCGATTTACGGCGCCCTGGCCCTGATTTTGGCGGCGGCGATAGCCTGCGGCGCACCTGCTGAAGAACAGGGAGCAAGCGCCCCCGCCGCGGCCGAGCAACCGCAGCCGGCGGCGCAAGCGCAGACGGCTCAACAATCGGCGGTCCAACAACCAGTTGCTACGCAGCCAGCAGCCGCGCAAGCGGCGGCACAGCCAACCTTGGCGCAGCCCGCCGGCATGTCGGACACAAAAGCCGGTGGCGCAGCTCCCACCGCAGTTCCCGCGCCGGCGGAACCCAAGGAGGAATCCTTGGGAGTTCCCGTGCAAGCCGACTTGCGGGTCGCGATCACGCCGCCCTACGCCGAAAACCTGCTGGGCTGGCGGGTCGGCGGCACCAACCAGGGCATCCTGCAGCCGATGCAGGAACAACTGGTCCAGCGCAACTACCAAACCTGGGAAGCGCAGGAAATGCTGGCTACCTCGTGGTCAGTTTCCCCCGATGGCAAGACGTGGACCATCAAACTGCGCGAAGACGTGCCCTTCCATCACGGCGGAGACACCTTCGGCGTTTCCGATTTTGTGTTCAGCTGGCAGCTCTGGACGCACCCGGAAGCCAAGACCGGATGGGGGCCCCTGTGGAACACCATGCTGGGGCCTGGCAACGACCAGCACAGTTGGGACGTGGACGAGTTGGGCAAAACCGCCACCGTGGAAGAGGTCAGCGACAGCGAAATGGTCTTGCACCTGAACCGCCCGGAACTGTGGGTTCCCTTCTACGCTTCCGACACGGTCACCGACCCGCTGATCTACAGCCTGGACTATTGGCAGGAGGTCGGCGAGGACGCTTACGCGCAGAACCCGGTGGGCACCGGCCCCTGGCGGCACGTCAGCTACGAACGGGGCGCGAAGCTGGAGTACGAACGGGCTTTTGAGGACCATTGGCGGGTCAATCCCGACTTTGAGACGCTTACGTTCTTCTTCGCGGAAGAAGACCTGACCCGCGTGGCGATGCTCCGCGCCGGCGAGGCAGATATTGCGGAAATACCGCGGGAACTCCAGGGCGAGATCATTGACGCCGGATATGCCATCACGCAAAGCACCCTGCCGGCCTTCATGGTCTGGATCGCCATTGGCGGGCAGTACCTGGAAGACGCGCGGGATCCCAATGATCCCAACACCAATATGCTGGTGCGCCGGGCCATGAACCACGCGATTGACCGGAACGCCATCAACGAAGCCTTCTTTGACAACAAGATGGAGCTGATGGCCAACACCGGCTGGCATCCCACCGACCCCACCTATGACGCTTCATGGGAAGTGCCTGCTCACGACCCCGCCCTGGCCCGGCAATTATTGGCCGAAGCTGGCTACGCAGAAGGCGAAGGCCCCAAGATCGAGCTCATGGCTGGCAAGCTGGTGGGCGTGCCGGAATTGACCGAAATCGCAGTGCCGATAATCACCTGGCTGGAGGAAGTGGGCTTCCAAGTGGATGCCCAGATCGGCGAGTTTCAACCCATCCGGACGCGTTACAAGGCGCGAGAAATGAACGGCGTGCTTTGGACGCACCGCACCGGGTTCTGGCCGGCCGGCCGCAACATGCGAGCGTATTTCGTCAGCCCGGCGCTGGACGGCGGCGTCTTCATGTTGGAGGATCCGCACACCGAAGACCTGTTCGACCGCTGGCAAAACAGCGTGGATGAGCCGGAGCGTCTCGAGTTGATGAAGGCAGCCGGCCAGTACATGTACGAACAAAGCGCCACCATGCCGCTGGGATTCCTGTTCGCCGAGTTCGGTATCAACCCAAAGGTCGTCGCCGGGTACTCGGTGAACAACAGCTACTTCGGCGGCATGAAAGGACACGAGTACACCCAAGTGGTGCGCCAATAGGCCACGGTTCGCCGGAAGCGTGGTCCACCATCAAGCAACGCAACCGCACGGGGGCAGTGACGCATCGGAACCGTCTAGCGCCGCCGCCCCCGGCAAAACGTTGCGTTTTCCGCACAGGCTAAGCAAGATCCTTTGCGCATGAATAAGGATGATACCGACGATCTTTATATCGAATAATAACCGTATAGGTACACTATCGTTGATAATAAACCATCTATTGGATTATTGCGTTGACAATAATGCGTTTTTTGAGTAAATTCCGCCGTGCACGTCAAACGACGCCAGTTGTTTGATGAATGCGTCGGGCCAAATGGCACCGGTAGGCCACCTGACGCGAAGGTGAGATAGGATGTCAAAAGTCAATTCCCTACGAACCGTGATTTTCGGCGCGCTTGCTCTGGCTCTGGCGGTGGCAATTGCCTGCGGCGCTCCGGCGGAACAGCAACCGGCGCCAGCCGCTCCGGCTGCCGCACCACAACAGCAACCCGCGGCCCAAGCCCAGACGGCTCAACAACCGGCGCCTCAACAACCGGCAGCGCAGCAGCCGGCAGCACAGCCGACCTTGGCGCTGCCCAGCGGTATGTCGGACCAACAGGCCGGGGGAGCAGCCCCTACGGCAGTTCCGAATCGGACGGAGCCCAAGACGGAAACCGCGGGCACGCCGGTGCAAGCCGACCTGCGCGTAGCCATCACGCCGCCCTATGCCGAGAACCTGCTGGGCTGGCGCGTCGGCGGCACTAACCAGGGCATTCTGCAGCCGATGCAGGAGCACCTGTTCCAACGCGACTTCCAGGATTGGTCCGCGCAGCCCATGCTGGCCACCAGTTGGTCGGTTTCTCCCGACGGAAAGATGTGGACCATCAAACTCCGTGAGGACGTGCCCTTCCACCACGGTGAGGACACCTTCGGCGTATCCGACTTCGTTTTCAGCTTCCAGTTGTGGTCGCATCCCGAGAGCAAAGCTGGTTTCGGGCCCCTGTGGAACACCCTGTTGGGACCCGGCGGCGACAAAATGAGCTGGGAAGTTGACGAATTGGGCACAACCGGGGCGGTGGAAGAAGTCAGCGACAGCGAAATGATCTGGCGTATGAACCGCCCCGAACTGTGGATACCCTTCTACGCGTCGGATACCACCACCGACCCGCTGATCTACAGCCTGGACTTCTGGGAGAAGAACGGCGAGGCGGCATACGCGCAGAACCCGGTGGGGACAGGCCCCTGGCAGCACGTCAGCTACCAACAAGGGGCGAAGCTGGAGTACGAGCGGGCATTCGATGACCACTGGCGCATCAACCCCGACTTCGAAACTCTGACCTTCTTCTTCGCCGAGGAAGACCTGACTCGCGTCGCCATGCTCCGCGCCGGCGAGGCGGACATCGCGGAAATTCCCCGGGAGTTGCAGGGCGAGATCATCGACGCCGGTTATGCCATCACGCAGAGCACGCTGCCGGCCTTCATGGTATGGATTGGCATCGGCGGCCAGTACCTGGAAGACAGGTTAGACCCCAACGATCCCAACACCAACGTGCTGGTGCGCCGAGCCATGAACCACGCCATCGACCGGGACGCCCTCAACGAAGCCTTCTTCGACAACAAAATGGAGATGATGGCCAACACCGGTTGGCATCCTACTGATCCCTCCTTTGACCCGGCTTGGCAGATTCCGGAATTTGACCCTGAGCTAGCCAGGCAGTTGCTGGCGGAAGCGGGGTATGCCGAGGGCAACGGCCCCAAGATAGAGTTCATGGCCGGCAAGCTGGTGGGTGTGCCCGAGCTGACCGAGGTCGCCGTGCCGATGATCGCCTGGCTGGAGGAAGTGGGCTTCCAGGTGGACGCGCAAATTGGCGAGTTCCAGCCCATTCGGACCCGGTTCAAGGCTCGAGAGATGAACGGCGTACTGTGGACGCACCGTACCGGCTTCTGGCCGGCGGGCCGGAATATGCGGGTGTATTTCGTCAGTCCGGCTTTGGATGGAGCGGTGTACATGTTCGAGGATCCGTACACCGAAGACCTGTTCAACAGGTGGCAGAGCAGCGTGGACGAAGAGGAACGCCTGAACCTGATGAAAGACGCCGGCCAATTCATGTACGAGCAGAACGCTACCATGCCGCTGGGGTTCCTGTTCGCCGAGTTCGGCATCAACCCGCAGGTCATCGCTGAGTACTCGGTGAACAACAGCTACTTCGGTGGCATGAAAGGACACGAGTACACCAGGGTGGTGCGCCAGTAGTTTGCCAGGCGGGCAACACCGATTGCCCCAAATTCTCCCGGCGACAAGATTTTGCGGCTATGCTTTACTATACTGATATAGCCGCAAAATACCATGATCGCATATATTTCAGCATCGTTTGTTGATTATATTTACGATTAACGACAATATTCGACGTCGAATACTATGGTGTTTCGTCTCCACGTTACACGTCCATACAGTACCCCTCGCATAGCACTT
The DNA here is from genome assembly GCA_965197635.1 of Dehalococcoidia bacterium. Classification (GTDB taxonomy): domain Bacteria; phylum Chloroflexota; class Dehalococcoidia; order Lucifugimonadales; family UBA3495; genus Bin87. The sequence goes on along the minus strand of OZ240218.1, from coordinate 325,124 downwards.
TGGCTTGACAACAACATGACTTTTGAGTACATTCCGCCACACGTTTCGGAAGACCGATGTCGTTTGATAAATGCGCCGCGGCAAGTGTTAAAGTCAACGTGGCGCGAGGGATGAGGCAAAATGTCAAAAGTAATGTCCATAAAAACCGCGATTTTCAGCGCGCTTATCTTGGCTTTGGCGGTGGCGCTGGCCTGCGGAGCTCCGGCGGAACAGGAGCCGGCTCCCGCCGCGCCGGCCAGCAGCGCCCAACAACAGCAACCGGCGGCGCAACAGGAACCGGCGGCACAACCCGCCCCACCGCAGGCAGCAGAACAGCCGACCGAGCAACCGACGCTAGCGTTGCCCAGCGGTATGTCGGACACTAAAGCCGGTGGAGCCGCTCCTACCGCAGTTCCCGAACCGACTGCGGCACCGCCCGAAACTGCCGGCGAGCCGGTACAATCAGACCTCCGCGTTGCTATCACCCCTCCTTATGCGGAAAACTTGTTGGGTTGGCGCGTCGGTGGCACCAATCAGGGCATCCTGCAGCCGATGCAGGAGAATCTGGTCCAACGCAATTTCCAGACTTGGGAAGCGCAGCCAATGCTCGCTACTTCTTGGTCGGTCTCCCCTGACGGCAAAGAATGGAACATCAAACTTCGGGAAGACGTGCCATTCCACCACGGAGAGGATACTTTCGGAGTTTCCGACTTCGTGTTCAGCTTCCAGTTGTGGTCCCACCCGGAGAGCAAAGCCGGATTTGGGCCCCTGTGGAACACGTTGCTGGGTCCCGGCAATGACCAACACAGTTGGGATGTGGATGAGCTGGGCAAAACCGGCAACGTCGAGGAAGTAAGCGACAGCGAGATGATCTTCCGGATGAACCGACCCGAGTTGTGGATCCCCTTCTACGCCTCGGACGCCACCACTGACCCGATCATATACAGCCTTGACTACTGGGAAAAGAACGGTGAGGCGATGTACGCCGAAAGTCCGGTAGGTACGGGCCCGTGGCGCCACGTCAGCTATGAACAGGGCGCCAAACTCGAATACGAACGGGCCTTCGACGACCATTGGCGCATCAACCCCGACTTCGATACGCTTACTTACTTCTTCGCCGAAGAAGACCTCACCCGTGTCGCGATGCTCCGCGCCGGCGAAGCGGACATCGCCGAGATCCCCCGCGAACTTCAGGGTGAGATTGTTGATGCCGGCTTCGCCATCACCCAAAGCACCTTGCCGGCATTCATGGTTTGGATTGGCATCGGAGGCCAGTACCTGGAAGACAAACGGGACCCCAATGACCCCAACACCAACGTTCTGGTGCGCCGGGCAATGAATCACGCCATGGACCGGCCCCAGATCAATGAGGCCTTCTTCGACAACAAGATGGAGATGATGGCCAACACCGGATGGCATCCCACCGACCCATCCTATGACCCGGCTTGGGAGATACCGGCTTACGACCCCGATTTGTCACGTGAACTCCTCGCTGAAGCCGGATACGCGGAAGACGCCGGGCCTAGCATCGAGTTTATGGCCGGCAAGCTGGTGGGAGTGCCGGAACTCACCGAGATTGCTGTTCCCATGATTTCGTGGCTCGAAGCAGTGGGATTCCAGGTGGACGCTCAGATTGGCGAATTCCAGCCAATCCGCACCCGCTACCGGGCCCGTGAAATGAACGGCACGCTGTGGACTCACCGCACCGGCTTTTGGCCCGCCGGTCGCAATATGCGCGTGTATTTCGTCAGCCCTGCACTAGACGGCCCGGTCTCGATGTTCGAAAATCCCTTTACGGAAGAACTCTACGGTCGGTGGCAGAGCAGCGTGGACGAAGCTGAGCGACTCCAATTAATGAGAGACGCCGGCCAGTATATGTACGAACAAAGCGCCACCATTCCCCTGGGGTTCCTGTTCGCCGAGTTCGGCATCAACCCCAATGTCATCGCCGAGTACGCGGTGAACAACAGCTACTTCGGTGGGATGAAGGGCCACGAGTACACGCAGGTCGTGCGCCAGTAGTGTCGGCCCCAATGAACATTGACGGACGGAAACCCCTAGCAGCAAAGTTGGAGTCCTCGTCATCTTCAAGTGACGAGGACTCCAGAGCACACCCTAAAGCAAGTGAAGGCACCCGATGCAGCGCTATATTTTCCTGAGAATCATCCAGGCAATCGGCGCGCTCCTGGTAATCAGCGCTATCGTCTTTGCGTTGGCGCGAGTTACGGGCGATCCCGTGGCCATCCTGTTACCGGAAGACGCCAGCCCTAAAGTGCTGGAACAAGTTCGGGAGAAATGGGGACTCGATAAACCCATCTACGTCCAATATGCCAAGTATATCGGCAACTTTGTACAAGGCGACTTCGGGGAAGCCTGGGCCTACGGTGGGGTTCCCATTTCCGGGTTGATAGTCCGTCGGCTGCCCAACACCATGATGCTGGCCGCCTTCGCTTGGATAGTGAGCGCTGCCATCGCACTCCCCATCGGGGTGCTGGTGGCGGTGAAAAAGGACAGCGCTTTCGACTGGGCCGGCAAGTTGGTGGCCCTAATCGGGCAATCGGCCCCGTCCTTTGCCATCGGCCTGATCTTAATGTGGATTTTTGCCGTGATCCTCGGCTGGCTGCCCACCTCCGGCAACGATGCCGGGTTCAAGTCCATCATCCTGCCCGGCATTGCCTTGGGCTACTACAACGTAGCCGCTGTGATGCGACTCACTCGGTCGTCAATGCTGGAAGTGCTGGACACTGAATACGTCAAGCTGGCCCGCATCAAAGGTATGCCCGAATGGAAGGTCATCTGGAAACACTGCTTCCGCAACGCGCTAATCGTTCCCTTCACCTACATGGGCCTCATCGGAGCGGTGCTGCTCACCGGCTCAGTAGTGATCGAAACGGTATTCGTCTGGCCCGGACTTGGCGACTTGGCCATTGACGCCATCAGAAACCGCGACTTCCCGGTGATTCAAACCGTGGTCATCCTGTTCGCGACCTTCTACATCTTCATCAACCTGTTCGTGGACGTCGTCTACGCCTACCTGAACCCGCGCATCCGCTACAATTAGCCTCCCAATCACCTGATTGCCCACCGTCACGGGGGATACCGCACATGACCATGTCCGCGGCAGCGCCAGCAGCCGTCCAAACCCAAGTGGAACGCTCACGCGGCGGTGTGCTCAGTGCCGTCATCAACCTGCGGGAGTATCCAATAATACCGCTGCTCATGCTGATGATTTTGCTGATTATCCCCGCCATCTTCGCCGACATCATTGCGCCCCATGACCCGGAGGGGCTGAACCTCTCCAACCGCTTGACCCCCCCGGCATGGCTGGAAGGTGGCAGTGTTGAGTTCTTCCTCGGCACTGACCGGCACGGGTTCGACATCCTGAGTCGTATCATCCACGGCGCCCGCATCTCCCTCGCCATATCGTTGCTCGCCATTGCCCTGGGGGGCGGAGTGGGTACATTGCTCGGCTTGCTCGCCGCCTATCACGGCGGATGGGTCGACAACCTGATAATGCGCATCGTGGACATCAAACTGGCGTTCCCGTCCATCCTCCTGGCTTTGGTGTTGGTGGCGGTGATGGGGCCAGGATTCCAGACCGTGGTGCTGGTCATCGCCCTTTTGCTCTGGGCCCGTTTCGCCCGAATGGTTAGGGGCGAGGCCCTGTCCATCAAAGAACAGGACTTCATCGCGCGGGCCCAGGTCGCCGGCGCGTCCCCGTTGCGGATTATGGCCCGCCACATCTTCCCCAACGTGGTGAACACGGTGGTCGTGCTGGCCACGCTGGAGGTTGGCCACGTCATCATCCTGGAGTCGACGCTTAGCTTCCTTGGAGCGGGCTTAGTGAAGCCCACTCCGGCTTGGGGATTGATGGTGGCCGACGGTCGGGCGCTGATCGTTACGGCTTGGTGGTTGTTCTTCTTCCCGACGTTGGCCATCGTGTTGACCGTGCTGTCCATGAACCTGTTGGGCGACTGGTTGCGCGACCGTCTTGACCCCAAGCTGCGCAACGTGTAACCGCGATTGCCGACAGCGCATTACGGCGGCGGGGTGTATCATTACATCCCGCCGTTCTTTGAATTCGTCCCATGTGAAACCCGATGACCATGTCCTCCAACCCGCCAGACACCGAAACTACCGCCGGTACGCCGGCGGCGCAGCGCCCAGACCAACCGGCCAGTGATCCCCTGCTGCCCGATTGGGCGCAGGAAACGCCGCGCCGCCGCCGGTTGATCTCTGGTCGCAACGCCCTCATCAGCATCGTCGCGTTGATCGTCATCGGGTTTGTGGTGTGGCTCAACTTCCCGTTCATACCGGACCCGGTGATCTTGTGGGGCCGGCAGCCTGAAACCGTTTTCGATTCCGCCTCCACCGGACAGGCATGGACCATGTCGGGCCGCAACCTGGGTCAAACCAGGTACGCGGCAGACGTGTTGGACGAACCGCAAGGCGCGCTGGCCTGGAGCGTTGATACCGGCGAGGCCACCCTGGCCTCCCCCATCGTATTTGAAGGGCGCATCTATTTAGGCGCGCACTTCCGCATCGCCGTGCTGGACGCCGGCACCGGGCGGGAAATGGATTCCATGCCGGCGACCGGGCCGGTGGGGAACTCCCTGGCCCTGGCTCACGGCCTTTTGTATTACACGATGCCGGACCGCCATCTGGTCGCCAGGGATCCGGCAACTCAGGATATCCGTTGGGAATACGAGATGGGGGACTCGACGTCCGGCCCCGTTTCGGTAGCCAACGGCATCGTGTACGCCGGCGCTCTGGACGGCGTCACCTACGCCCTGAACGCCACCACCGGCGAGGCCATTTGGTTCCACGAATCGCTGGGAGAGGTACGCTCCCCGCCCGCCGTGGACGGCAAGGTCCTGTTCTCCGCCTCGGCCGACCGCAGCCTATACGCACTCGACTCGCGCACGGGCCAGGAGAGAGCGCGGTTGCGCACCAGTGGATCGCTGGCTGCCGCGCCGGTGACTGCCAACGGACTGACCTACTTCGTATCCGAACGCCAGCTACACGCCATGGAAGCCGACGCGCTGGAATACCCCGGCCAATATGCCGTCACCCGCACTTGGTCACAGCTGTGGCTGTGGGGGTTCCCCCTGCCGCCGCCGCCGTCGCAGCCGGGCGACCGTTGGCGGTTCGGGCCGGATTATCCCGAAGGGTTGTCCTCGCGTATCAAAAGAACGGAAGGCATCATTTCGGCGCCGGCAGTTGCGGGTGAGCGACTTTACGTTGGCGATACCCTGGGCAAGATGTATGCCGTAGATGCGATTACGGGCGAGGGGGAATGGCAATTCCATGCCGAGGATGGCATCGTGGCCTCGCCCGTGGTGGTGGGAGAGTTAGTGGTCTTTGGCGACAAACTGGGCTGGTTGTACGGCCTGAACCGAGCCGACGGCACGGAACGCTGGCGGGTGCAATTGTCGGCGGCGGTGCGCACCGACCCAGTGTATGCGGAAGGCCGTTTGCTGGTACGGACCGAGGACGGCGCGCTGCACGCCATCGACTGATGCGGCGCGACTACTGCGCAGTATAGCCGCCGTCAATTACCAGTTCGCTGCCGGTCATGAAGGACGCCTCGTCAGAGGCGAGGAACAGTACGCCGTAGGCGATGTCGTCCACCGTTCCGATGCGCCCGATGGGCGTTGAATCCACGCGAAGTTGGCGCTGTTCCGGGTCGGCCATGGTCCGGGCCGTCATGGCGGTGTCGATAAAGCCAGGGTGGACCGAATTGCATCGAATGCTGTCGCCGGCGTACTGGACGGCGGTGGCTTTGGTGAGCAGCCGTACCGCTCCCTTGGAACTGGCGTAGGCGGCGCCGGCGCCGGACCCGGGCCTGGTGGCGATCATCCCGGCAATGGACGATATGTTAATGATGGAACCGCCGCCGGCAGTGCGCATGGCCGGTATGGCGGCGCGAGTGCCCAGAAAGACGCCCTTGCCGTTCACGTCCATGATCTGATCCCACACCTCGGTAGGCGCTTCGTGGATGCGCGGGGCGTTGGGGCCGCCGATGGCGGTGCCGCCAATGCCGGCGTTGTTGACCAGGATGTCCAGCTTGCCGTAGCGGTTCACCGCCTCGGTGACGGCGTCGGCCCATTGGTCGGCGTCGGTGACGTCCAGATGGACGTAGGTGGCGTTACCGCCCAGTTCCCGGATCTCCGCTTCCAGTTTCATCCCTTCCTCGTCCAGGATGTCGCCGATGACCACGGCGGCCCCTTCGTGGGCGAATAGCTTCGCCTCGGTGGCGCCCTGGCCGCGCGCGCCGCCGCTGATGAGGGCTACTTTTCCTTCCAGTCGCATGGAGAACCTCCCTTAATTTGATGTCGCTTCTGTCGCCCATAGTAACCCAATCGAGAACAACCCGGCAGTAGGCCGATCCAGCAATCGGGTATAATCAACCAAATCGCAGCCCAGGCCACCGGGAGGAACGCTGGATGACCACCCCGCAAGCCAAAACCGGGTCAACCACGGAACAGTGGGAGCCATATCCTCATCTGGCAAAAGAGCAGAAAGATATGCAGCAGGGCCCTCCTGAGGAAGATCTGACCGTCAAGTTGCGCTCCGCGCTTACTCCCGGCTACCATTTTCCCCACCATCCGGACATCCTGATTGGCGGCGAAATTCCGATTTACTATGGCGACCGCAACCCGGTTACCCGTCGTTTTCCCAACGTACGCCCGGACATCCTGATTGCCCTCAACGTGGATACCGTGGCCATTCGCCGCCGTGTCGGATACGACCCGATACAGAACGGCAAGCCCCCGGACGTGGTGGTGGAAATTGCCTCGCCCAGCACTCACCGCAACGATTCCGGCCGCAAACGCGACATTTATCAGATGCTGGGTGCCCCGGAGTACTGGCGTTTTGACCCCACCGGCGGAGAAATGTTCGGACAGGCCGTCATCGGCGAACGGTTGGTTGGCGGGCAGTATCAACGGCTGCCCCTATTGCGCTACGGTGGCGTCGTCGTAGGTTCCACCAGCCCCCTGCTGAACCTGAACTTCCGTTACCGGGGGAACGAGCTTTTCACCATTCACGACCCGGAAACCGGGCAGGAATACGAACACCCGGAGCAGGCGAATGCCCGGCTCCGGGAAGAAATCCGCCGCCTGCGGGAGGGCTGACCTAAGGCAGTCGCCTAACCGCCCAGCGTCGTGGTCAAAACCGACATCGGCCGCTCGCCCACGGCGTAAGTTCCCAACGGGGTCATATCGCCGGTGTCGCCGTCGATGCTGTAGGAAGCCAACTGCCCTGTCGCGGAGCCGGCGGCGAAGACGTAGCGGCCAGACGGGTCCAGGCTGAACGCGCTGGGCACCGCTTCGGTGGCGGCGTGTCCCGCCGGCGTCAGCCTACCCTCCCCGTCCACCGAGAAGCTGGCGATGCTGTTGTGCCCCCGGTTGGGCACGAAGAGCAAACTGCCATCGGGAGAGAACTGAATCTGCGAGCAGGTGTTGCGCTCGGTGACGCCGGCCGGCAGGGTTGACACGGTTTCCAGCGGCGTCAAACGGCCCTCGGCGTCAATGGTGTAGGACGACACGCTGCAGCCCTGCTCGTTGGAGAAATACACCGCGTCCAGCGAGGGGTGGAAGGTCAAGTGCCGAGGGCCGATGTCGTCGTCCTGGGCCAGGGTGGGCGGGTCGTTAGGGGTCAACGCGCCGTTGGATGCGTCAAACCGGAACTGGTAAATGATGTTGGGTCCCGGAATGTTCTTGGGTGGCTCCAGCACGTTGTCCTGCTGCTTGGCAATGTGGGGCACGTAGGCGAACCGATTGGAACGGTCGGTCAGCATGGCGTGAGCGCCAACGTCCGTTTCCACCACGGCGGTGGCCGCCCCGCCCACGCTGCCGTCGTCGCCCAGGGGATGCACGGCGGCGCGTCCGTCGGGATAGTATGACGACAACAGGTAACGGCCGGTGCGGTCGGTGGCTAGGTAGGTCGGCTGGCCCGGTGGCGTAACCGAGCCGGTGGTGGTCAGCTCTCCGGTCTGCTGGTTGATACGGTGGCTGGTGATTTCGGGAACTTCGCGGTGGCCGGCGTACAGGGTCTGCCGGTCGGGGCTGATGGCCAGCAGGGAAGGCCCGCCGGAGACGGCCTCCTCGCCCGCCAGCGTCAGCGCCCCGCTCTCCTCGTCCATGGTAAAGATGGATACCTTGTTGTCATCCTGGGCCGCTACATACACATAGGTTGCCATTTCTGCTGCCTCCTGTTCGTGTGGGCATTCCGATTAATTTGTCATTGCCAGCGCGGCGTGGCAATCTCGGAGAGGCGCAAAGGCGTCAACGAGATTGCCACGTCGTTACGCTCCCCGCAGTGACCGGCACTCTTACCGGAGCAGGGTTTCAGCCATCTGCTCCAGCTGTTGGCCCATTTCTTCCTCGGATTCGGAATGGTTGGGCCAGACGCAGACGCGCAGGGCGCCGGCGTTGAGGAAGTCATCGACCGTTTGGCGGGTGGTATCCGGCTGCTGCCCGAAAACGGAGATGGTCAGCGATTCGGGGTCGCGGCCTCGCTCTTCCGCCAGGGCGTCCAATTGCTTGCGGCTGTCCTCGATCTGGGCGGGATTGGCCCGGTTCGGCAGCCAGCCGTCACCGTAGCGCACCACGCGACGCAGCACGTTGCGAGCGTTGCCGCCCAGCAGGACGGGCGGATGCGGCTCCTGGACCGGCTTGGGGTACATATAGACGGGCGGGAAGTTGTAGTATTTGCCGTGGAACTCGGCTTGATCCTCAGTCCAGAGTGCCTTGAGGGCGTTCACCGCTTCCTCGGTCTGGGTCCAGCGATGGTCGAAATCGCCGCCCATCATCTCGGTTTCCTCGCGGTTCCAGCCGGCGCCGATGCCGAATACGAAGCGGCCATTGCTGTGGCGGTCCAACACCGAAATCTGCTTGGCCAGGATCAACGGGTTGCGCTCGGGCACCAGCGTGATGCCGGTGCAGAGCTTGATCTTTTCGGTGACGGCGGCGGCCATCGCCAGCGCCATGTAGGGGTCGGAGAAGTGGCGGTAGGTCCAGGGGATCTCGCCGCCCGTGGCTGGGAAGGGGCTTTCGCTATTGACCGGCAGGATGGGGTGCTCGTGGTACCAGATAGACTCGAAGCCCAGGTCTTCGGCCTTCTTGGCGATGAATGCCGGGTCCAAGGTGTAGGCCGGCAAGGGGACGATTATTCCTACGGACATTGGGTTGCTCCTTTTCTACCAATCAAGTTTGTGGAGTGTCATTGCGAGCGAAGCGTGGCATTCTGGCAATGACAGGCAAGGGCGAGATTCATCCAATTATCTAGCCTTCGGCGATCCAGTTGGCGACGCGCTCGCCGATCATTATGGTGGTGCAGTTGGTGTTGGCACGGATGACGTCGGGCATCACCGAGGCGTCGGCGACGCGCAGGGACTCAATGCCATGGACGCGGCAATGCTGGTCCACCACGGCCATGCCGTCGCTGTCGGGGCCCATCTTGCAGGTGCCGGAAAGGTGCTGGCCGATGCAGACCTCGCGCAGCATCCAGTCATCCAGCGTCTCGTCGGACACCAGGTCGTCTTCCGTTGGCGAGATCAAGCCGTCATAGATGTTGCGGAACTCCTCGTGGTCCAACAGGCCCAGCGCGATGCGCACGGCCTCGCGCATCCGTTCCCGGTCCCATTCGGCTTCGAGATACCGGCAGTCGATGTGGGGCTGCACGTCGGGGTCGGTGGATTGCAGCGTGAGTTCGCCGGCGCTTTCGGCCAGCTCCATCATGCACGTGATGCGGATGCCCTCGTTGTCAAAGGGGTCGCCGCCCAACGGAGTGGAGAAGGACGAGGGGAAGATCTGCATATCGTTGCGGGCGTCGGAACCGCTGGCGGTGTAGCGCAGCACCGTCTGGATGCGCGGGGCATCGGGGTCCAGGGGGAAGTCGTCCTTGACCTTGACGCGCACCGGCACCAGTGGGTGGTCGCGGAGGTTCTTGCCCACTCCCGGCAGGTCCTTGACCACCGGAATACCCAGGCTGCGCAGTTCCTCGGCGGGGCCAACGCCGGACAGCATCAGGAGTTGGGGCGAGGCAATGGCGCCAGCGCAGAGTACGACCTGATCGGCTTCAATCTGGAAGATCTCGCCGCCGCTCTCCACCTCCACCCCAACCGCTCGTGGCGAGCCTGCCGAACCACCCTCGAACAAGATGCGCCGCACCAGCACGTTGGCCCGGATGGTGAGGTTGAGGCGGTGCCGGTTGGGGTTGACGTAGCTCAAGGCCGTGCTCATCCGCACGCCGTTGGGATTGTTCATGGGGAAGGGGCCCACGCCGGTGGAATCGGGGTGGTTGTGGTCGTACACCTCGTTGTAGCCGGTGTCGGTGCAGGCCTGGACAAAGGATTCCTGCAGGGGCAGCCAGTTCTCGCGGCGGTGTCGCCGGACGGGAATGGGGCCGTCGAAGCCGTGGAAGTCGTCGGTGATGTCGGTGTCGGTTTCCTGCTTGCGGAAGAATTGGAGAACGTTGATGTAGCTCCACTCGTCGTTGCCCCAGGACGCCCAACGGTCGTAGTCCTCGGGCACGCCGCGCAGAAATACCTGTCCGTTGATGGCGCTGGTGCCGCCGACCACGCGGCCCCGAGGAACGTTCACCGGCTCGGTCTGCCGTGGCGTCCCCGTGCCCACGAAAGACCAGTTGTGCGGCGCGCCCATCTCCGACGCGCGGGGCGCATAGCCGAACTTCAAATCGTCGGGGGTCTGCTCCAGGTCGGGGTAGTCCGGCCCCGCTTCCAACAGCAGCACCGAGCGAGAGGGGTCTTCGGACAGACGAGTTGCCATGGTTCCTCCGGCGGAACCGGCGCCGATTACGATAACGTCGTATTTCATGGCGTGAGGACGCGCAAAACCAAGGATCTGTACCTTACTACTACCGTTGCTCCTTCGTTATGCCCAGTCCATCTTCCGTAGGGGCGACCCTTGTGGTCGCCCTGTCCTTTGCCCTTCCCGCGCTGGACGACCATAAGGGTCGCCCCTACAACGCTGCCAAAAATTCGTCGGTGGTCATGACGGTGCCTTGCCTGGGATAGACCTTTTCGGTAAGCACCCGATGCACCTCCGGGTCGCCGTCGGAACAGGCGTCGGACACGACAATGAAGCTGTAGTTGACGTCCACCGCCCAACGCACCGACGACAGCACGCAGCCGCTGGTGGCCACGCCCATGATGACCAGGTTGTCCTTTCCCATCTCGCGCAGCGTTACGTCCAGCGCCGTCGTCGAAAAAGGCCCCGGACGAACCTTGGTGATGACCAATTCGCCCCCCGCCGGCGTAACGCCCTCGTGCAGTTCCACGTCCGGGGCGTACTCGGCAAATGGCCCGCCACGATGCACTACGTAGATCACCGGAATGCCGGCCCGCCGCGCGCCGTCGAGAGCCTTCGCGGCGTTTTCCACCACCGCCGCCGGCTCGGTGGCCACATTGGCGATGATGCGCTGCTGGAAGTCCATTATCAAAACGGCGGTGCGGTCGGCGTCAATCTTGGTCGCTTGCTGCGTCATAGGGTTCCTCCCCGAACGTTCGTCATCGCCTGGTAATTTGGGCGTTATTATAACGCCCAAAAACGTAGGGGCGAATAATTATTCGCCCCTATCTGGAGTCGTGCGATTTCGGAGAACTCACAGGTTCAGCGGGTGCTCCTCGTAGTCCTTCACCTTGTCGTACACCTGGATACGGTGGCGGCTGGCTTCCAGCACGAAGATGCGGTCGTTCTCGTCCACCCGCACTGACACCGGGCGGCGGAAGCGCCATTCCGGTTCCAAGTCGACCCGGCGCCGCGCCTTGATGATGTCGGGGTTGGCGTCGATGTAGGTCTGAGTCCACGGCGAAGGTTGCTGGGCGTCGCCAACCAGGGTCGTGATGAACCGCCCGTCGGGAGCATAAACCTGCAACCGGTGGTTGCCCCAATCGGTGACGTACACGTCGCCTTCCGAGTCCACCGCAACGCCGGTGGGGCCGGACAGGTCACCCACGCCGGAGGTGGGGGACACCTCAAACTTCAGCAGGAAGTTGCCCGCGGCGTCGAACTTCTGCACCCGGTTGTTCTTCCAGTCGGCCACGTACACGTTGCCGTCAGCGTCGAGGCACAAGCCCCAAGGCAGGTTGAACTCGCCATCGTGCTTGCCATGGCGTCCGAACCCGCTGAGGTACTTGCCCTCTTTGGTGAACTTCTGCACCCGGTGGTTCTGGCTGTCCACCACCAGCATATTGCCATCGTCGTCGAAAGCCATGCCGCAAGGCCCGTTCAGCTCGCCCTTGCCGTTGCCGGCCTCGCCCCAGCAGGACATGAAGCCGCCCTCCGGGTCGAACACTGACACGCGGTTCAAATAGTCATCGGAGGCATAGACGTTGCCGTCGTCGTCCAGCGTGATGGAGCGAGGCCAGACGAACTGCCCGTCGCCCCGGCCAAACGCGCCGAACTGCCCCAGAAACTGGTGGTCCAGCGTGACGCGGCTGATGCGCTGCCCCAATTCCTCCGCGCCCCGGCTGATGACGTACACCAGGTCGTCATCGGCCAGCGCGAAGTCCTGCGGCGTCCAGAAACCCTGCCCGGACATGCCGTACATCCCCAGACAATAGTTGTAGTCAAAGACCCGGCCGGCGGCCACGGTGGTAAGCATGGTTGACCTCCTTCCCCTTGAGCCTGAGCGTCCTACACGAAGTCCAGTTGCTCGAAGTTGCCGCCCACGATGGGAACCGGATCCAGGCCCAGCCACTTGTCAATGACGGTGGAGTAGAGGCCGCGGAAGTCGTAGTTGGGCTCCAGGTCGCCCTGGGTCAAATCCTCGGGGCGCAGGGACGGATAGGCGCCGTACATTCCGCCCTTCACCTGGTTGCCGATGACGAAGGCCGCGCCGCCGGCGCCGTGGTCGGTGCCGGTGCCATTGTCCTTGACGCGCCGGCCGAACTCGGTGAACAGCACCATGATGAGGTTGTCGCCAGCGTCGTGCTCGGCCATGTCGTCGAAGAAGTCGCTGATGGCCCGGGACATATCGATCCACAGCTTGGTGTGCATCGGCGGCTGGTTGAAATGAGAGTCGAAGCTACCGTGCTGGGTGTAGAACATCTGCGTGCCCAGGTCGGCCAGATAGACCCGCGCGATGTCCCGCAGGTACTTGGCGATGGGAGTATCAGCGTATTCCACCGTGGACGAATACTGTTCCGGCGCGCTGCGGATGATGTCGGCGCCCTTCAGAGCGTCCCGCCCGGTCTGGCCCAGATAGTCCATCACCGCGCCGGTGCCGACGGTGGGAGAATACATGCGGGCGAAGCGGTCCAGAAGCTGGTCGCGCTCCGCGTCGGCGGCAACGCCGGGAACACTGGACAGTACGCCGTAGGATTCCAGGCTGGATACGGACGTGACCGGAACGCCGCGCAGGGCCAACGCCCGGGGCAGCCCCTGCCCGAAGTTGATGCCCTTCAGCACATTTTCACCACGCGGATCAAGGTCGCGGATGACGCGGCCGGCCCAGCCTTCGGTCCCCACGATGTCCGGCTCGCAGGTGTGCCAGATGTCCATGGAACGGAAGTGGGAACGTGGGGAGTTCTCGTAGCCGATGCCGTGGATGATGGCCACCTTGCCCTCATCGTACAGCTTCTTGATCGCTGCCATCTGAGGGTTGAACCCCAACTCGTCGTTGATGGGGATCACCTGGTCTTCAGGGATGCCAACCCGGGGGCGGGCGTCGTGGTAGTGTCCGTTGGTGTAAGGGATGACCGTGTTCAGGTAGTCGTTGGCTCCGGTCATCTGCAGAACCACCACTACCGGGTCTTTCTTCGTCGTCGCCATGTTGTTCCTCCATACACGGTATGGGCTATCGCAGCCGGCAGGGGCGAATAATTATTCGCCCCTACGTCTTGGTTGATGGTTATGCAAACTGGAAATCGCGGGACGCGGCGACGAGGGCCAGCATCACTCCGATTCGTCTCTCGGATTCGGCAGCGTCCGCCTCGGTGTCCCAGCGCATTGCACCGTAGCTGTGCGCCTGGTCCAGCAGTTCGGCGCGGGTGCCGTCGCTGATTTCCAAGGGGCCGACCAGCTCCAGGCAGGCGTCCACCAGTTCTTCGGGGCCGAGGCTGCCGCGTGCTCGCAGGTTCTCCACCATGGAGCGGACGCCGGGCAGGGAAACGTCGCCGAGCAAGCCGGCGGCGAAGTTCACCCGACGCACCAGCGCGCCGCCGTCGATCCACTCGCTGCCGGTGTGCCAGCTCTCGACGCTGGGTGGGTTCAGCAGTTCCTGGCCCTGGTAGGCGCACTCGAAAGCCAGGGCGTTGAAACCCGGGCGCGGGCCGGTGTAGTTGCCAGCCAGCCGAACCGTGCTCACCACCAACTCCGCCGGACTCTTCACGCGGCTGAACTGGGCCTGCTTGAAGAAATCGGAGTTGAACAGGACCCGCAGCATCGTGCGGATGTCGCCGTCCGATTCGTCGTAGGCGGCGATAAGCTGGTCGATGGCGTCCGGGTCGTTGGGTGGCGTAATGTTCCAGCTGGGCACCTGAGGCTCGTCGGCCACGAAGAAGTTGTAGAGATGCCGCGAGAGGAACCGGGCGGTGGCCGGCTGGTTCACCACGAGGTCAATAATGTCCTGCCCGTCGAAGTTGCCGGTGTGGCCCAGGAATGTCTTTTCGCCGTCGTCGTGGTCTTCGGGGCGGTACTCGAAACTCCAGTAGAAACGGCCTAGGGGGTTGCGCGGGATCTTGGGGCCGATGGTCCAGCCGGTGAAGGCGCGGCTGGCCTCTTTGATGTCGTCTTCCGAGTAGTTGCCGACGCCCATGGAGAAGAGTTCCAGCAGCTCGCGGCCCCAGTTCTCGTTGATTGCGCCCATGTGGTTGCCGTTGTTGTCCAGCCAGAAGATCATGGCCGGGTTCTGGGCCAGTTCCACGAGGACGTCGCGGAACTTGCCCAGTCCGCAGCGGCGGAACATGACAATCTGCTGGGTGAGTTCCGGCGGGTTGTCCACCTTGGAGTTGCCGGTGGCGAAGAGCTGGTGCCAGAAAAGCGCCATCTTTTCTTCCAGCGGTCGCTCCGTGTTAATCATACGGTAAACCCAATCGGCCTGGTTCAGCGGCGGCCCCAGGGCTCCCTCATAACCGGGCATGAAACGATAGAGGAGTTCGTCGTCCACGGGCTCGAACTGCTCGGGGTTGAGCAAATCCTCCACCGTGGCCTCGTATCCCCTGCTGGCCTTTTCGTGCAGCTCATCGTGGGTCGCGCCGAATCCGGCACGCCGCATCAGATGGCCCATCAATGCTATTTCTTCCCGATTAGCCATCGCTCTCCCTCCTGTTAGGGACTGTTGAATCCCGTTGTAGCGCAACATCCGATTCCGGCGGGTATATGAAGGCTATGCTACGGAATAGCCTGCCCACTGTCAACAAAGCGGACGCAAAGGGACCGGCATTCCCGGCCTACTCCGCGACGGGCCGTTTCCAGTAGTAGTACACGTAGCAATCAGTGGGGTTCTGCGGCACGAAGAGGGGCATGGTTGACACCAGTTCCCAGCCCGAGGCGCCCCGCTCGTTCAGGAAGTCTTCATCGACGGAATCAACGTTCATGCCGCCGCCGAAAAAGCCTCCAGACCGGATTTGAATCTTGTCAACGGTGTATTCCCACTTCATGCCGGTTCAGTCCTTTGCAGCTGCCGCCAAAATTCGCGCCGACCGCCTGAGTTGGCGGTCGGCGCTTGTGGTTCGTCTCTGACGCGCCAACTCTACCGGCCGGACTGCAGCCAGTCGGCGCACCGCTCGCCGATCATGATGGTGGTGCAGTTGGTGTTGGCCCGTATCACGTTGGGCATCACCGAGGCGTCGGCGACCTTGATGCCCTCCAAGCCGTGGATGTTCAGGTACTGGTCAACCACGGCCATGGGGTCGTTGGCTGGCCCGATCTTGCAAGTGCCCGAGGCATGGGTGGTGTTGAACACCGTGCGGCGCATCCAGCTGTCCAGCGCGTCGTCGGAGGCCAGGTCTTCGGGCGGGGGCTGCTGTATCTCTTCCACGATGGGACCGAAGGCGTTGTTCTCCAGCAGGTTGACGCTGATGCGCACCGCTTCGCGCAGGCGCTCCACGTCCCGCTCTTCCTCCAGGTAGTGGTAGTTGAGCGAAGGCTGGACGTGGGGGTCGTTGGCGGACAGGCGCACCTCGCCGGCTCCGTCGGCCAACTCCAGGATGCACTGGATGCGGACGCCGCCCGGTTCAAAGGGGTCAGCGCCGCCGATGGGCGTGGAGAAAGACGACGCCGTAATCTGCATATCGTTGCGGTCGGGGGAGCCGGTGGCGGTGTAGCGCAGCGCGGTTTGCGTGCGGGGGGCCAACGAGTCCTGCTCGTGGTCGTCGCGCACCTTGCAGATGACCGCGACGATGGGATGGTCGCGCAAGTTCTGACCCACGCCGGGCAGCTCGTGGACCACCGGTATGCCCATTTCCCGCAGATGGTCCGCTGGTCCCACGCCGGACAGCATGAGCAGCTGGGGCGATGCCATGGATCCGGCCGAGAGCACGATCTGGTCGGCCTCCAGCTGGTACACCTCACCGCCGCTTTCCACCACAACGCCGACGGCGCGCTTGCCCTCGAACAGGATGCGGCGCACCACCACGCTGGACCGCACCGTCAGGTTCAGGCGATGGCGCACGGCGCGAAGGAAGGTCAGGGCCGTGCTCATGCGGACGCCCTCGGGGTTGTTCATGGGGATTGGCCCCACACCGCCGGAGTCGGGGTGGTTCATGTCTTCGTCGGCGGGATACCCAGCCTCCAGGCAGGACTCCACGAAAGCGTTCTGGAAGGGCAGCCACTCCTGGCGCGGGAAGCGACGCACGGGAATGGGGCCTTCCGAGCCGTGGAAGTCGTCGCTGATGTCCAGGTCGGTTTCCATCCTACGGAAGTAGGGCAGGACGTTGACGAAGGCCCATGCGTCGTTGCCTTCGGCGGCCCAGCCGTCGTAATCCTCGGGCACGCCGCGCAGCAGCACCTGGCCGTTGATGGCGCTGGTGCCGCCCACGACCTTGCCCCGGGGCGCGGGCAGCATCTCGGTTTGCTCCGGTGAGCCCTGAGCCCACCAGGTCCAGTTGTGGGGAGCGCCCTGGGCGGAGGCGTCGGGTTTGTAGCCGTACTTCAAATCGTCGGGGTAATACTCGTACTCGGGATAGTCCGGCCCGGCTTCGAGCAGCAGCACCGAACGGTTGGGGTCTTCGGCCAGCCGAGAGGCGACCACACAGCCGCCGGAACCGGCCCCGATAACTATGACGTCGTACTTCATTTTCGCACCTGTTTGAGGGGTGTTTACGTTGTTTTTCAATCGCCAGCCTGGATAGTTTCTGGCAGGAGGAAACCTGCGTCGGGAAGAAGGTCGTTTTCGTCCAGGGCGCCGTGCTGAGATGCTAGGGCGAGCGGTCGGCTGAAATCGCCGCCGGTTCGCATCAAGTACCATCCATCCACCGAGGCCGACAGCAGCAGGGTCCTAAGGTCAACCGCGCCGACACGGAACCGGTTCAGGGATTCCTGCTCGACTTTTGTAACCAGGTACTCATCAACTTCGTCAAACCTGCTGGTCATTACACCGATGTAGCCGGCGCCGCCGGCATCGCGCCCCTCGAAAACCTGCACACCGTCGTAATAGACAAGTGTTTCAACGTGCTTGATAGTGTTCATAGTTCCACCAGAGAGCAATGCCCCAGAATGTTAAAGTTTGCCCATGGCCACCAAGTATGATGCGAGGGACGACCGGTCTGCTGTATGTATCCGGCGCCGTTATCCAACGCGATGCGGCAGATTGCACGTCCTTGCAGAACAGGCAATTTCAATGCATTTTCAGAGTCACGGTGGTCGGCATGTACTGACAACCCGCGTGCCTGACATTCAGTAACGCCTCGAAACACACGGCTCGGTTGCTCGGTGCGTTGAGACCTGAAATCATCGTCATCCGGCGGCATATTCCTGACGAGGCGGAACACGACGCGGGAGCCAGTTATTTCCTCGGCTTCATCGGGAGGGCAACCATCGGGGAGCAGCTCTCGAAACGTCATTGATACAGTGGAGGTAAATTGCGAACAGTTCTGCGTAGCATAGCGGAGTCTGAACCAGGCAAAGCGCGGCGTAAAGATAAACCAAGCCAGGCGTATTGAAAAGGGCCGCGAGGCAGTCTCGCGGCCCTGAACGATCCGGCGCGGGGCAGGGGCTATCCGCGGCCGTTTCGGAGGAGGCGCCCGGGCATTGCGCCGGTGGGTTCGCCGTCCTCAAAGGTGACCTCGCCGTTCACCAGTGTCCAGCGGTAGCCCTTGGCCTTCTGGATGCGACGCCACTCGCCGCCGGGCAGGTCCTCGGCCACCTCCGAAGGCAGTACCTCCAGCCGGTCCAGGTCATAGACGATCACGTCCGCCGGGGCGCCCTCGCGCAGCGCGCCGCGGTCCTGGAACCCGCCGAAGTGGGCCGGCAGGTACGACAGCTTGAAGTGAGCGTCCTCCAGGGTGATTACCTTTTCGTCGCGCACGAGCCAGGCCAGCATATCCGTCGGATAGATGCCAGCGGTCAGGAACTTGACGTGCGCGCCGCCGTCGGAAACGCCGGCGACGACGTGATTGGAGTCCAACACCTCGGCGGTGAACTGGGCCTGGTCGCGGCCCTGGGTGTCGGCGTAGAACTCCGTCGCCAGGTCGTCCTCCACGCACATGTCCAGCAGCGCGTCGATAACGTGCTTGCCCTGCTCGTCGGCGATTTGCTGAACGGTCAGGCCGGCTTGCGGGCTGGAGGCCTCGGTCTCGTCCGGGGCCAGAGCAATCATGCGCCCATCGACGACGTTGACGACGAAGGACTTCAAACGCAGCTCGCCGTTGGTGATGCAGCGTCCGCCGTCGTGCTCGTACTCGTAGCCGTGGGTATCGCAGACGAACTTGTCTCCCGCATCGTCCACGCAACCGCCCTGGTGCGCACAGACCACCGACAGCAGCTTGTAGCCGTCGCGGGTGTTGACCAGGAAGTAGTCTGCGCCGCTGACATTGACCTTGGCGGGCATCCGGGTGAAGTCGGTCTCAGCGCCGATGTCAATCTTCACCTTGCGGGTCATCACCTGGAGGCTGCCCACGGAGCCGGGGGTGACCTGGATGGGACGCCGGCCCGAGTCCCATTCTTCCTTCAGCTTCAGGCGCATCTCCGGGTCGGACATCTTGGCCTTTCTGGTGGCCTTGTCGCCCAGGGTGACCTCGCGCCACATGGGAGTGTCGTCGAACAGGTTCCAGTCTTCGAAGGTGAGTTCGAAGCCGCCGCGGCGGGTATTGCCTTGTCCGTAAACCCGCAAGCCACGCTCAGCGCAGCTCTCGAGCCAGCGGATGCGCTCGCGGTGCTGTTCGGGGTGTACGGAGTTGGGGGATACCGTCTGGTACAGCACCGGGCGGCCGGAGACTTCGGCTACCTTTTCAAAGAATAGGCGAGCCCCTTCGCCCAAAGGCCGCCCTTCCTCGCCGGTCTCCTGGTAAGCCAGCTCGATGAACCCCTCGTCCCGGTCGGCCAGCACCTTGGCGAAGGTCAACACCTCATGCTCGGACAGCATATCGGTAATCATCGGCGTGCCGTCATAGTCCCGCTGCACCGAGTTTGCGCCCAGCACCTGGGCCGACCAGCCGCACGCGCCGCTGTCCATGGCCTCATGGATGAGCCGCACCATTTCCTGCAACTCTTCTTCGGTGGGGCGGCGCGCCTTGGCCTCGTCCCAGCCCATCACCCAGGCATACAGCGGGGTCAGGGGCACGTAGGTCAGGCAGTTCACGCCCTTGGGGGTGTTGGTCAGGCTGTCGATAAAGTCGGGGAACGTAACCCAGTTCCAGGGCATCCCTTCCTTCATTGCGTCGTAGGGGATCGCCTCGTTGCGAGTCATGCTCAGCATCGCCCGGTCCTGGTCCTCCACCCGCGACGGCGCGAAACCGAACCCGCAGTTGCCCAGCGCCACCGACGTAACGCCGTGCCAGCCCGACAGCGTGCAATAGGGGTCCCAGAAGATCTGGGCGTCGTAGTGGGTATGCAGGTCCACGAACCCCGGCGCCACAATCAGCCCCTCGGCGTCGATAACCCGGTCGGCGGTGCCACCGTTGAGGCCGCCGATTTTGGCGATCCTGCCGTCCTTGATGGCGATGTCACTCACGTAGCGTGGTGTGCGGGTCCCATCAACAATGGTGCCCTTTCTGATGATAATGTCGTAATCTGCCATCTGTCCCTCCTCTGGGTCGCTCTTGGAGATGGATACCAACACGTCGGATTTCGTCAAGAATCCGTGTTGCGTCAGTCTAATTTACAATGGCGCCGAGCGTCAATAACTTTTATTCGTACCACAAATGTCGCGTTGCGACAGAGCTGGTGGTTCGGGATGACGTTGCATCCCACAGGCACTATAATCTGCCTACGCGGACACCGTTGCCGCAGGGAGGAACCCATGAACTTTGGTATGTTCACCGACTTTCATATCGGCGATAATAGGACCCAGGCCGAGGCTTTTGACGAGTCGTTCACCCAGATTGACGACGCGGAGAGCATGGGCTTTGACACCGTGTGGCTGGCCGAGCATCACTTCAGCCCGGAGCGGGCCGTGCTGGCCTCGCCCATGGTCATCGCCAGCGCCATCGCCGCCCGCACCAAGCGCATCCGCACCGGACTGGCGGTGCAGGTGTTGCCGCTGACCAATCCCCTGCGCGTGGCCGAGGAAGCTGCCACCGTTGACCACATCAGCAAGGGGCGCTTTGAGTTCGGCATCGGGCGCAGCGGCCTTACCAAGTACTACCAGGGCTACAACATCCCCTACTCGGAGAGCCGGCCGCGCTTTCTGGAGGCGCTGGACATCATCATGGAGGCGTGGCAGAACGACGAGTTTTCCTACGACGGACAGTTCCATTCCTACCAGGACGTGGCGGTGGTGCCTAAACCTTACCAGCAGCCCTACCCGCCCGTCCGGGTGGCGGTGGCTGGCGAGGACACCTTCCCGCTGATCGGCAAGCTGGGGCATCCCATCTTCGTCAGCGCGAACGCTGGGCGGGAGCAGCTGAAGGGTCGCATCGCCTCCTACGAGGAGGCCCGGGCCGCGGCCGGCCATACCGGGCCCGCCGACATTGCCGTGCGCGTCCCGGTCTATGCCGCCGAGACCACGGAACAGGCGCACTCGGAGCCGGAAGCCAGCGCCATGTCGGCCATCCAGTACGCCGCCAGTGAACTGGTCAAAACCGCCGCCAGCGAGGAGACCGCCGCTCGAATCCGTCAGATGGCCAACACGCCCTACGCCGACGTGCTGCGGCAGCGGGTGGTGTTCGGGACGCCGGCGGAGATCGCGGAGCGGTTCAAGGGCTTCCAGGAGGATTTCGGGGCCACCGGCGTGGTGATGGAAGTCAATTACGGCGGGCGTATTCCATACGACCGGGTGAAGAATTCGCTGCGGCTGATCAGCGAGCAAGTGATGCCGCACTTCAAGTAATTGGATCAGCTAGCCTGAAACCGTTAGGGGCGGGTTTGAAACCCGCCCCTATGTGGTTCGTCGCGGTGGCAATGCGGCTAATGCGCTACCAACGCCGCCTGGGCGGCGAGTTCCTCGTCCCACGGCCCGGAGAGACGGCCCCTTGCGGTGTTGCCGATCATGTAGCCGCTCTCATCGTGCCCCCACTGCTCACGGGGCATCTCGTAGGACAGCTCGATGCCGTTGCCGTCGGGGTCGCGGATGTAGATGCCGATGGCGTGGCCGTGGTCGGACACGCGGTCGATGGGAATGTTCTTATCCTTGACCCGGTCGTAGAGCTCCTTCAGGTCATCCAGAGTATCCATATACCAGGCCATGTGGTTGAGGCCGACCTGTCCGCCCTGGGGGCCCAGAGCGTTCTCGCCCACCTCGGTCAAGGCGATTTCGTGGGAGTTACCCAGGTCGGCGGACATGAAAGCGGCGCCGCCCGGCCTGAACCCGTAGCAATGCAGACCCAGCAGGTCCGCATACCAATCCCGCGCCCGCTCCGCATTTCGGACGAAGATGTTGACGTGTCCCAAGTTTCTCGGCGTGTAGCTCATAATCTCCTCCCTTTCCAGCGATGGAGTGTTTCCGAGTAGCGCAATGATAGCAAGGCGGTTGGCGAAAATAAAGGGCGAGCGCAACGCTGAAACTTTGAGCCTGGGTAGAAATACGGTCATTATCGTGTCGCTTCTCCAATCAGCGTAAGCAGTGTCTCCAGCACATCAGCCACGGTTGCCTGCGGCAATTGGCATACAACCCTGGCATTGCGCACCCGCCAATCCAGGCTTTTGACATGGTCAGCCAGGATAACGCCAGTCCCTTCCATCCCTGCCGGTATAGCGACCTCGAAAGGGAACCCCTTCACCTGATTGGTAACGGGACAAACGATCGCTAACCCGACTGTTCCGTTGTAAGCGCTGGGTGAGAGAACGAGGGCAGGGCGACGCCCGGCCTGCTCGCTGCCCAACTGAGGGTTGAAATCTATGATAACGACGTCCCCACGCGCAGGTACTCCGGCGGTGGAAATCACCATACTTCCCGACCTACCGCTGACCCGGTATCAGTCTCGCCATGCAAGTTATCTTCCGTTACTCCGGCCAGCAAGTCATCCAGTTTGCGACGGGGGCGCCTGGATGGGTTGATGATTATTGAATTGCCCAAGATTGATATATCAACACTGGAGTTCGGCTCCAAGCCAATCTCGGAGGCGAGGGCAAGCGGGATTTGCAGGGTAAGGTCGTTATCCAGTTTGCTGGTATGAACCTCCATGCTGATCATTCCTCCAAATCTACAGATTCAAGTGTAGGAACTGCGCTTGCCCTCGTCAAATCACCGCGCCGATTATCCCAGCTCCCCGCTGAGGCTGTAGATCTGGCCGGGGCGCCCCCCTTCGGGCAGGCCCAGCGGCAGATGCACGTTCAGCAGGAACGGCCGGTTTTCACGCTCCACGATGCTCAGGCCGTGCTCGATGGCGTCGGCGATGGTGGCCTCGTCGGTGGCGTCCATGGCCTCGACGCCGAAGCCTTCGGCCAGCTTGACGGGGTCAATGTTGTCGAGGACGACGCCCCGGTACTCGCCGGTCTCCTTCATATTGGCGTTGGCGTTGGCGAAGGAACTGGCGACGATGCCGTAGGCCCCGTTGTTGGAGATGCAGTACAGCACCGGCACGCCGTGGCTGGCCGCCGTCCACAGGGCGTGGTCGGAGTAGTACAGGGAACCGTCGCCGACCAGGCCGACCACCGGCGCATCCGGCGCGCCCAGCTTGGCCCCGATAGCCATGCCAACGCCATAACCCTCAGAGCCGCCGGCGGGGCGGATGTACTGGTTGTTGCCGGCGTCGCCGGAGTTGGACAGGATGTCCTGGGCTACGGCGAACTGTTCGATGGTAACCAAGCCGCCGCCGCGAGACTCCAGGGCAGCGTCGAGGGCGTCGCCCAAGGCCACGGCGCGCACCTTGCCCGATTCCGCGGGGACGCGCCAAGCGGCGTCGCGGCGCTGGGCACGGAGGGCGGCGACCTCTTCCCGGGCGCGGCTGCGGCGGTCGCCCAAATCCTCGGAGGCGTCGGTGGCATCCAGCAGGCTCTGGGCGGCGCGGCGTTCGTCGGCGAGGACGGCCAGGTCCAGGCCGGGGATGTTCTCCAGGTTTTCGGCGTCAGCGCCGATGGCGATGGTGCGCGCCGCGTCAAAGAAGGCGGTGTAGTCGCTGGCATTGCCGGCGCCGTTGTGGGTTACGCCGATGCAGAGGATGAGGTCGGGATTGAGGTCCGGCGCCTGTTCCAACCGGCGGCCGCCGGCGTGGAGGGGATGCTTGATGGGAACGGCGCGGGGGTCGCCCACGACGGGGACGCCGAACCGCTCGGCAAGGGCCGTGACCTCGGCAATCGCGCCGCTCTTCCAGACACCGTCGCCCACGTACATCAGGGGTCGCTGGGCGTCGCGTAGGGCGCGGGCCACCGCTTCCACGTCGGCGTCGGAGGGGTAGCCGGCGCGGAACTCGGGGGTGTTCCCGTAGATGATGTTGGCGGTGTGTTCGGCCGGCCCGAGCAGGCGGTCGTACACGGCGAGATGCACCGGGCCGACCGGGGGGGTCATGGCGACGCGAAGGGCGCGCTCCAGGGCGGCGGGCAGGCCCTCGGGCTCGATGACCGTCCAGTTGGCTTTCATCAGGGGGGCGGCGATGGCGGTCGGGCCGGCGTTGTGGCTGACGTCGAGGCTGATTTTGCCAGCGAAGCTGCCGGTGTCTCCGGCGAAGGTGATGACCACCACGGGCAGGCTGCCGGTCCAGACGTTGATGAGCTGGCCCATCGCCTGGGCGAGGCCGGCGCCGAGGTGGACGACCATGACGCCGGGGGCCAGGTTGGCCTGGGTGTAGCCGCCGGCCATGGCGGTTACCGCGCCTTCGTGGAGGCCCAAGATGCCGTTGATGTCGGAGCGCGCGTGCAGTTCGTTGAAGAACAACGCCTCGCGCGAGCCGGAGTTGTTGAATACGTACTTGACGCCCGAGGCGACCATCTGCTCCACCATCAGGCGAGACGCGCTGGCGGTCATTTCCCTGGTCTGCATTGTGCTACTCCTTACGCAATCGGTACTGCGGGAATAGTACGGGGCAAACCGTCGGATGTCCACCTGATGAGGGTAGGGCGTGGAGTTCGTCAGAATCAGAACTTGCGGGATTAGGGGATTTTCAGGATGGTTCTGCCGGTGGTGTTTTGGTGGGCTTTGCTCCTTTTAGATTTGGTGTAATGTGGTTTGGAAGGCAGGATTTCGTTTCGTTGTCAGCATACGGCCGGTTGGGTACGCAACAATTTGACCCCTACTTTTTCGTGTACTCAGGATGCTGTAGGGCATCCATGCGCGCGGGCTCGGGCAATCCCGGTGGTCCAGTGGTCAATCCTGGTGAGTAGTCGTGAGGTCGAGCAGCGCCTTGCCACTGCGACCGGTTGCGATTTTGAAAACTGACGGGGTTGGCCGTCGAAACGAAATCCTGCCTTTTGGGTTCGAGAATGAAACAGCTGTTTTGCCTTGGCGTGGTTAGGATATATGTTCGGCTTTGTTGGCGTCAAGGGGTTGGTGTCAGGGATTGTGGGCAACAGAATTGGAGAGCATCGACGTTTGCGATTTTCCTGGTGAAGGGGTAATTCCCTATCACGATAACAGGTCTGCCCTTGCGCTATTGTCGATAAAATCACCGAAGGGATCAGCACGCACAGTCGCAATATCAGCGTGGTACTGTTGGCATGGATAGATAACGGTCTTGAAGTGAAGAAGTGCATTTCAGCGCAACGCCCGCGCCGAAATCGAGTGTTGCAGTCCTCGTATGTCTACAACTGCCCCGAATTCGTAAAAAACGTTCGTAAATTGTTCAATTTCGTTGTTCCAATAAATCATGGCACAAGACATAGGCGCCCCCTTACCTGTGTCCTCTCCTTGAACAAGGAACCGCAACCTAGTGTCGTACAGGAAGCAAATGGCAGCAGCTTGGCCCCACACGAATCTTTTCCAGTGGCCAGTATTAGTAGCCACTGGCACCAACGCTAATACCTGCGAGCCATGCTGCTTATGCGCGTTGGAGCACCGACGCAGCCAGTCCTTGATCGTAGTGCGTCGCTCCCTGTCAGCTCCATAAGGGGGGTTGACGTACACAGTGGGGTAATCCCACGATTCTAGGAGACCGTCATGTTCAGGGAGGCTATATTCGGTCCCTGCGCCAACTATCGACCATTCGTTTGCGCAAGGGTCAAGCGCGATCACCCCCCCGAAAACACGCCTCACAGCGTCAACATACTGAGGAGGAGTACACCAGTCAACATTCTTTGAATTGACTGTTCTGCCGGCAGTCATTTCAGGATATCCTCCCACGGCTTTGATGCGAGTACATTCAGATGATTTCGCAGTTCTGATATGGTGGCACCGGTGGGCGAAATGACGTTAAACCAGCGTTCTATATTCGGCAGATTACTTGTGAAATACTCTCGCAACGCCAGATCAGCGGAAAGTTCCATGCGAACTTTTGTAAATCTGTTCATTCTGGTAGTACCATCATAACTCATATTAAACGCATCTTGTATGGCCTGATATTCTTTTTTGGGCTGTACGATAAGTGTTTGGACGAACTCTGCAAGCCCGGCATCGGTCAGGAAAAGGAGCCAATCGTAAGATGCGGCTAGTACTTTGAGTTCCTTGTTGTGGTCTTCCGCAGTGAACCAATTCCCATGATTGCTGACAATGCCAACTGTGAACGTGAAATCTGAGAGGAGTGATTTTTCATTGGATCGAATTATGCGGAGAAGGAAATCTCCGTAACGATCATAAAGCAATTCGCCCGTATCCGAATGGAGGATGCCAAAGATTGTACCATCGTTCATTCTGATTTTCTGGAGCGAAGAAACTGATCTTGCAACATACGCCCCTTGCTTCGCTTTTTCGATAGTCTGAGGGCCTTTTTTGACTCCCTCTTCGACACCGACTCTTTTACATTCCATCACGGCGAAGGGGTGATGAAGGAGACTGTGTACTGATAACCGATATCTGTCATCTGCGACCTCCACGAGCCGAGCTATTATGATCCGGTCGTTATCTTCATGGAGGGTGCATCCATTGCGAAGGATTTTATCTTTCGATATCAACTGATTTGACTTGAAGCCGCCGCTACCCCACGTGGGGGAATTGAGAAATCGTTGGATCTTCTTTGATGTCAATGGGAGGTCAGATTCGGCAGCAGCGACGGTAGCGAGTTCTGTTGATGGATGGAAACTGAACTCGACGTTGTGTGTGATGTCGGTATTTGCATATTCGGGTAATCGCCTTTCGATGGCTACGTTCCGCTCATAACCCCAACTTTTGAGGAGGTAGAAAGTGATAACCTCGATCAAAGTTCCCAAAGCTCGACCAGCAGCCTTCTTAGGGTCATTTGCGTAGTGGAAAACGTCGGCGGTTAGCTCATTCTGCAAAGCGTCAATCGACTCGTAGGGCATCGGAAATGATCTCCTGTTCGCGCTCCATCCAGAAGTGTCCAGATTGTTGGGGACGGTCGCGTCGCCCAAAACACGCCAAGCCGTAAGAGAACGGTCGCACGGGTTTGAACGCACCCAATAATAGCAAGGTGAGCAGCAGCCGTGTCAATGGTTGAATGACACAGGACTTACGCAGTTGAGGGCGATTTATGCCTAATCCGGATCGTTCGCGAGGGGAATTTCACGTCCAGACGCGCAGCTTCTATGACAATGAGTGAAAGGTCGGCGAAGTGTACAATCGGGTCAGGCGCGTTAGTTGAAGGAGGTCGCTCATGGCAACGGGACTGCTGGCGGGGATTACGGTTCTGGATTTTACGGCGGCGTTTGTGGGGCCTTTTTGCAGCCGGATCATGGCCGATATGGGCGCGGAGGTTATCAAGATTGAGCGGCCGGTGGGGGACCAGGACGAGCGGTTCACGCCGGAATCACTGCCCACGCGCAACGGCGTGCCGTATCTCCACCTGAACGGTGGGAAGAAGAGCCTGTGCGTGGATTTGAAAACTGAGCCGGGGCGGGAGATCGTACACGCGCTGGTGAAACGGGCGGACGTGTTCGTGGAGAACTACACGCCCCACGTGGTGCGGAGCTATGGGCTGGACTATCCGAACCTGCGCCAGCTGAACCCCGGCATCATCATGTGCTCCATGACCGGCTACGGGCAGGAGGGTTTCGCGCACAATCCCGAGCACGTCTGCACCGACCCGGTGGCACAGGCGATGAGCGGCCTGAACTGGATCACCGGCGAGCGGGACGGCGCGCCCTACACCATCGGGGGCGGTGTCGGCGACACCATCACCGGCATGACGGGGGCGATGGCCGTAGGGTACGCACTGTTTCACCGGCAACGCACGGGCATGGGGCAGTACATCGACCTGGCCATGATTGACAGCCTGCTGTTCCTGGACTCGCTGGGGATGCCCCACGTGGCGGCGAACCACGGCGTCCCGCTGCACTACCGGAACGGCGAGCAGAACACCTACACGTTCCCGATGGGGATACTGAAGGCCAAGGAAGGGTACATATCGCTGCAAGCGCCGGGGCAGGGGCCGAACAGCGCGTGGGGCCGGCTGTGCGTCTGCATGGACCGGGCCGACCTGATTGAGGACCCGCGCTATCTGACCGACGACGACCGGGTGGAGCGGCGGGATGAGATCGTGGGCATCATCGAGGAGTGGCTGCAAAGCCTGCCCGATGACGAGGCGGCGCTGCTGGTGCTGGCCGAGGCGCGGATCTCATCGGGGCCGGTGCTGTCGCAGGAAGAGATCTGGAACCACCCGCACTACACGGGACGTGGCGCATTCCAGGAGATTGAATATCCGGAGGTTGGCCCGGTGGGAGTGGTGTCGCCGCCATACCGCTTTTCGGAGACGCCGGCCGCAGTGAGGGGGCCGGCGCCGCAGCTGGGCGAGCACAATTACGCGGTGCTGGCCGACCACCTGCGGTACTCTGCCGAAGAGGTGGCGGGACTGATTGATGCCGGCGTGCTTTACGAATCGCCGGCGGCGCGGCGGAGGCGGGTTGGGAGATGCGGGGGCGAATGATTATTCGCCCCCGCGGCGTTGCGCGTGAACCAAACTGGCGCAGGTCAACTGACCTCCATGACGACTTTGCCGAACACGCCACGGTCGGAGAGGATTTGCTGAACCCGGGTGGCCTCCGTCCAGGGGAACACCTCCTGTACTACGGTGCGCATCTGGCCGTTTTCGAACCAAGGCTTCATCTGGGCCCAACCGCGCTGTTCCGTGTCCCGGCTGGCCTCGTCGAACACGCCGACGCGGCGCACCCATTGGCCCTGGTCGGCAAGGCGCTGCTCATCGATCTGGGATCGCTCGCCGCTGTGTCCACCGACGGTCACGACCCGGCCGCCGGGAGCCAACGCCTGCAGGGTGGCGTCGAAGATAGCGCCGCCCACGGTGTCCAGGACCATATCGACGCCGCGACCATCGGTGAGTCGCAGCAGCTCGGCGGCAACGTCCTGGGTCGAATAGTTCACGCCAGCCTCTGCGCCCAATTCCCGGCCGCGTTCCACCCTTTCATCGGAGCCGGCGCTGGTGAGGACACGGGCGCCCAGGTTGTGGGCGATCTGGATGCCGGCCATGCCCACGCCACTGCCGGCCGAGTGAACCAACGCCGTTTCGCCGGGCTGCAATCCGGCCATCTCGAAGGCGTACCAGGCGGTGAAAAACACGCAGGGCAGCGACGCCGCATCGGCGGTGGACATGCCCTCGGGCTGGCGGAAGGCAAGCACGGATTGCGCCGCCGAAAATTCGGCATACGCGCCCCGAACCAGGGCCATCACTGGCTCGCCGGTCTGCCAACCGGTAACGCCGGACCCAACTGATTCCACCACGCCGGCGACATCGAGCCCCGGGATCCGTGGCGGTTCCGGCTCTCCGGCCGGCGCGGTTCTCCTCCGGTACACGTCGGCACGGTTCACTCCGATGGCTTGCGCCCTAATTAGCAGCTCACCCGATTGGGGGATCGGCTGGTCCACCTCATCCATGCGCAACTCGTCGCCGGTATCGGCGAAATGTATTCTGATGGCTTTCATAGGCACCTCGCGCGTCGGGGGCAGCAATTTAACCGATTCCCGGCCGACTCATACCAAGCCGGCCGGGAATCGTGATGTACGCTTGGCGTTTGAACTTGCGGCTAGTCGTCGGCCACGCCGGCCGGTTCCTCCAGCCGCAGCGGGAACGTGCCGCCGAAGAGGCCGCGCTCGGGATGGCGCTCCCACTGGGAGGCGGGCATCTCGTAGTAGACCTCGATCTCGTTGTCGTCCGGGTCCAGCAGATAGACGCCCAGGGAGACGCCGTGGTCGCTGACGCGATTGATGCGGACGTTGTTCTCGAGCAGACGGTTGTAGAGTTCCTGCAAGTCCTCGAAGGTCTCCATCTGCCAGGCCATGTGGGCCTGACCGACGATGGTGTGATCGGGGCCGGCGGCGTCCATGCCGATGGCGCGGATGGCAAGCTCGTGGGACTTCTCGGTGTTGGCGGACATGAACACGGTGCCGCTGGGGGAGCGTTCCATGATGGTCAGGCCCATGACGCGGGTGTAGAAGTCCAGGGAGCGGTCCATGTCGCGGACGCGCATTACGAGATGGCCCAAGTGTTTCGGGGTGTACGACATTTTCTTGCCTCCTTGCGGGTATGCACCCGGACGTTAGATTGTGTTGACATTACCTATTACGAATCGGACGCTTATGAATGCGGGAGTCAAAGTAGCTGCGAGAACTCTTCTGTACTCAAACCGGCTTGTCTAATGATAGCGCGTAGAGTGCCTCTGTCCAGTTCCCGGTGGTCGGGAACCACCAGCTGAGCGAAAGGGTCATCACGACGTAGGATAATGTGGCTGCCGCGTTGCCGTCTAGTGTAAAAGCCGACTCCGGCGAGCGCCCTGACGCACTCTCGCCCGAAAATTCCGGGCAGTCTGCTCACACGGCTACAACCAGCGCCTCAAAACGGTCCTCTGGAACAGGCAGGCCGTCGTCCTCGAGGGCGGCGATGTATTCTTCAATTGCCTCCTTGATGCCGGCAATCGCTGCCTGTCTGGTTTCGCCCTGACTAATGCAACCGGCCAGGCTGGGACATTCGGCAACCCAATAGCCGTCTTCGCCCGGATAGAGGAGCACTTGTCGCATCGTTCTACCTCCACTTTGCCGGATTTGGCTTACTCACGAGGGAGCATAGGATGAACAAGATTTCAGGATTTGCAGTGGCCGTTGCCGGACTTTTGCATTTTCCTCATTCGGCCAGTTCCAGGAACTCCTGCACCTTCTTGCGGAAGGGTTCCTTATCGTAGTTGTTGAAGAGCATCATGGCGTTGCGGACCGGGTTGCCGCCGAACATGCGCTCGTAGAGCACCTGGCGTCCGCTGAAGGAGCTGCACGAGGCGTCCCAGGCCAGGTGGAACAGCTTGGCGCGATCCCGCGCGCTGGCGGTGTCGGTGGCGAGATAGCGGTTGACCTCGGGGGCGATGCCGGCGTCGAAGTCGGCCTCGGCGGGCAGGGCCATGAGGCTGCTGGTGCCGAGCATCTGGATGATCTCGATCATGCGGGGATAGACGGTACGCCCAAACAGGGTGCGGCCGGCCTGGATTGGCCCCATGGCGGGACACATCATGCCCCACTGGTTGGGCCGGGCGTCGGCCTCGGCGGCGCGGAGGCAGGCCCGCAGCATATCGCGCTGGGTGATCAGCTCGGCGACCTGCTCCTGGACGTGGGGGATGGAGCCGGAGCCGAGGGTTTCGACGATAAGGTCGGCCAGCCCCAGGATGAACTCGGCCTTGACCACGCAGCGGTTGAGCACCTGGTAGCCGGTGTGCGCGTTGGACATGGTGCCGGTGCCGTAGTTGTTGCACAACTCCACGTCGCCCAGCAGGAAGACGCGCTCCCACGGCACCAGGACGTCGTCGAAGAACACGACGGTGTCCATCTCCTCAAACCGGGAGCCGAGGGGGTGATCGAAATGGGAGCGGCCCAAGTCTAAGCTCTCGCGGCAGAGGAACTTCACGCCGGGGGTGTCGCAGGGGATGGAGAAGGAGAACGAGTGCTTCCAGTCATCGTCGGCGAGGCGGTGGCTGGCGACGGGATAGATGGCGATTTCGTCGGAAATTGGTCCGAGGGTCGCCAGGACGCGGCTGCCCCGGACGACGATGCCGGCGTCGGTTTGCTTGACGGCGGTCAGGGCGATCTCATCGGTGAGGTTGTCCGCGGCGGCGGGGGTGCGGCTGCGCTGGAGGTTGACGAGGGCGTGGGTCAGGGTCACGTCGTTTTCGCGGAGAAACTCGTGGTAGTTGAGGACATTCTTTTTGAACTCGGGGCGGTCCTGGGCGAAGTAGTCGGCGGAACCAGCCCAAGCGGTGAAGATCGAGTTCATGAAGTCCGGGGAGCGTCCCATCATGCCGCAGCTGGACCAGGCCCAGCGGGACATCATTTCCCGTTTGCGGACCAGATCATCCACGGTTTGCGGGATCAAAAACGACAGGCCGACCGGATCTCCGGTGGCTGGGGAGGCAAAGGTCATCTCCTCCCGCAGCGCGGGGTCGTGCTGCATATCGTAGAGGGCCGCCACCGCCTTGACGCCGTTACGCAGGCCCGGGTGGGTGGTAACGTCCTTGACCCGCTCGCCTTCGATCCACACCTCGCGGGGGCGGTCTCTGAGGCCGGCGATGTATTCCTGTCCGGTGCGTGCTGGCATAATGCTTCACCTCCTCTCGAAAACCGGCGGCTAGAGCGTTTTCATCAGAATCAGGATTTACGGGATTATCGGATTTTCAGGATGTGGTGGGCCGATCCGGAGGTTCTAATCCTGCCAATCCCAAAATCCGGAAAATCCTGATTCTGACGAAATAACCCTATTTTCACGCCAATGACGGGGATTGTACGATTGCCGGGGTTATTTGAACTCCGGCATCACTTCCTGGGTCAACAGTTTCAGGCTGCGTTGCACGGCCTCTTTGGGGAGGAAGCCACCGGGATTGAGCTCGGCGGTGATGCCGGTGATGCCCAGCATTTCCTCGAACTCATGGAGGCGGTCGACGACCTGCTCGGGACTGCCGAAGACGACGCGGGTTTCCAGCAGGTCTTCGTAGGTTGAGTTCACCAGTTTTTCGTAGCGGGCCTGGCGTTTTTCGCTGGCCTCGGTGCCCTGGCGTCCCAGGGAGTACTCGAACAACTCGCGCTGACGCCGGAAGAAGGCTTCGATGCTGTCGCGGGGTTCCTCGATGGCCTCGGCTTCGCTGGGGGCGAGGTACACGGGGACGCGGACGTTGATGTCGCCGCCGTCGCCGGGGTGGCCGGCGGCCTTCCACTCGTCCTTGTATTCCTGGAGGTTGGTTTTGAGTTCCTCAACGTCCATGGTGCGGAGGCCGAGGAAGATGGGGTGGCCCAGGCGGCCAATGCGTCCGAAGCTGTCCTCGCTGCTGGCGGCGATGCGGATCTTGGGATGGGGCTGCTGGTAGGGCACCGGCGACAGGGTGGCGTTGGTGATGGTGTTGTACTTGCCCTCGTAGGAGAAGGTCTCGCCGGACCAGGCCTGGAGGATGATGTCCAGCGCTTCCTGGAACCGCTCCTTGCTCTCGCCGTAGTCGATGCCCAT
Source organism: Dehalococcoidia bacterium (assembly GCA_965197635.1). Lineage (GTDB taxonomy): Bacteria > Chloroflexota > Dehalococcoidia > Lucifugimonadales > UBA3495 > Bin87. Next base: position 292,051 of record OZ240218.1, on the reverse strand, counting down.
GATGTCGTAGGCGCGGACGTTGCCGCTGCGTCCCACACCCAACTCGAAACGGCCCTCGCTGAGCTGGTCCACCGTGGCCGTTTCCTCGGCGATGCGCAGGGGATGGATCAGCGGGAGCACCTGGACGGCCATGCCGGTGCGGAGGCGCTTGGTGCGGGTGGCGATGGCGGTGGCGACGATGATGGGAGCGGAAAGCACGGAACGGTTGGGGTTGAAGTGCATCTCGCCCAACCAGACAGTATCGAGCCCCAACTCTTCGGCCAGGTCGATTTCCTCGAAGGCTTCCTGGAATACCCCGGCGTGGGTGGGCTGGCTGCCGATGTTGAAGTTTGAGTTGATGCCGAAATCCATGCGTCCCCCTGGCGCCCGTCGGTCAGAATTGGCATCGTCGCGACGGGTCGATTGATGCTTCTGTAAAACAGTCTTGGTACTGGCGACAGTATAGTACAGGCCGGCTGACGGTCAAGCGCGCCCACTTCCCGGCGACGGGTCTTTCGGATGTCATTGCGAGGAGCGTAGCGACGCGGCAATATCGTCTGGGCAGCCCGGGGCGCTGTTGGGTAACCAGCAATGCCGCAACGGGATTGCCACGAATGCCTGAGGCATTCTCGCAATGACGATGAGAAAACCGAAGGGCCCTGTTTCCACCCCCGCAAACGTAGATTTCAGATTGGCCTCGGTTTAGTCCGATCAAGCGCGGCACCGGATTGGCGGCCTGCCGGATGCGACGCGCGTTGAGACGGGCGCGGTACCGGGTACTCGCCCGAAGGATGCCCGATCTGACCAACTACCGTGTTGGAGACCGTCGCGGTCGCGCGGACGGCCTCCAACGCCGACAAGGCCCGAGCCCCTTCGCTGCGCTCAGAGTGGGATAAAGGAACCTTGCGACCGCTCGGTTAGTCTTCCCGCTCGCAGAAGACCCGCCGCTCGCTGGGGTACTCGCCGTCAATCAGCGCTCGGTGAACGTGTTGGTTAACGCAGTTGTTCTCAGGATAAACGACGTGGTGGAAGTGGTCGGTCTCCAGCAGATAGCCATTGCTGAGAACCTCGGTTGCCAACTCTTCAGATTCACCGAACGAAGTGGCCGGGTCGGATTGGTTGCCAACTACCAGTATCGGCACGTCTCCACCGTCCAGCGGCACATCAAGAGGTTCGGGGGCGAACTGGTCGTAGAACAGGCAGGCGCTGGGGGGCGTCGGAGCGTATTGATCAATTATTGCCAGCAAGGGGAACATTTCCTCGATGGTGGCTTCAGAGATTTTGGAGTCAGCCAGTCGAGTGGCACGGTCCAACTCCGGGTGCAGGACCCATCCGTCCAGGCAATTGACATGTTCAGTGAAGCTTGCCGCGCCGGGATCCCGGCCCAGTAACTGAAACTCGGCAGACTTGACCAGAATAGACGGGTCGTCGTTCTCGTTGAGTTCGAACAGACCCTGCCACAGTTCAGGCCACAACCCCTCGCTGTACAGGGTCGAGATTACTCCCAAATAGGCAGCACTGGGATATCCCGCCGCAGCGTTGACCAGGCCCAGTTTCGGAGCAGCCTGATTATAGTAGCCAACCGGGTCTCCGTCGTTGTAGATTGGGCACTCCGGACCAGCGCACGCTGCCAGCGCTTGTTCAAGCAGGTTGGAGAACCCGGAGATTTCCTCGATTTCCTCGGCGATGCGTTCCTGTTGAGTGGTGGCTGCGTCAACCGGGTCGTCGGCGCCGTCAACCACCATTGCTCTGACCGACTCGGGGAAGAGGGTTGCATACCAGACCCCCAGCGCCGAGCCGTAGGAGAATCCAAGGTAAGAGATTTGATCGGCCCCCAGCGCCTTGCGTATCTCATCCATGTCCCTGGCGACATATTCACTGTGCATCCGGCCGCCAACCGGGCCCATTGAGTTTATGCACAGGTTGGCCGCCGCTTCGCCGGCCGCTATTTCCTCGGAGGTGTCGATGTCCCCTTCAATGGTGGCCAGCATCGCGAGCTGCTCACCGAGGTCGCCACAGGCGAATTCGGGGTCGGAAAACCCGACGCCACGGGGGTCAAACCCGATAATGTCGAAGCGTTCGACTATCTCATCTGTGAACTGCCCGTATTCAGTGCCGGCGACAAGCTGTACGCCGCTTGCCCCAGGGCCGCCGGGATTGACGAACAAGTAGCCGATCCGCTGTTCGGGAGACGTGGCCCAATGCACGTCAATGTAGATGTCGATTGTGCCCGCCTCGGGGTGCCGGTAGTCCGCGGGCACTGACACTTTCAAGCACTCGATGTTGGAGGCGCACTCGGTCCAGGGCAGCTCTTCGGCCAGCCGAATTTCCTCCTCTTCGCAGACGACCCGCCGCTCGCCCGGGTACACTCCGTCGATCAGCGCCCGGTGAATGCGCTCGTTAACGCACTGGTTGGCAGGGTACACCACGTGCTCGGCGTGAGAGACCTCGACAAGATACCCGTTGCTGAGCGCCTCGGCAGCCAGTTCTTCGGACTCGCCGAAGGAAGTAATCGGGTCGGAGTGATTGCCGATTACCAGTATCGGTACGCCCCCGCCATCCAGCGGGCCCTCAAACGGGTCGGGGGCAAACTGGTCGTAGAAGAAACATGCTTCGGGGACAACGATGGGCATCGACGCCAGCAAGGGGAATTGTTCTTCGATGATTGCATCCAGGATTTCGGATTCTTCCAGTAAAGTCTTGCGGTCCACCGGGGACAGGGCCCAGCCGTCGAGGCAATTGACGTGTCCGGTGAAGCTCGCGGCGCCGGGCTCGCCAATCTGAGTCAACGCGAGGTCGAGCAGGATGGCAGGGTCGTCGTTCTCATTGAGTTCGAACAAACCGTACCACAGGGCGGGCCGACCCACTTCAGCATATAGAGTCGTGATTACTCCCAGGACACCGGCCAGAGGATGATCATTCGCGGCGCGATCGACCAGCTCCAACTTGGCAGCAGCCTGCTTGAAGTAGCCAATAGGGTCCCCGTCGTTGTAGATCGGGCATTCCCTCGGGTCGTGGCACGCTCTCAGCGCGGCTTCGAGGGCGGCTTCAAAGGGAGCGATTTCCTCGAGTTGCTCATCTATTCGTTCCTGCCGGGTGCCGGCCGGGTCATCCGGGTTGTCCGCGCTGTCAACGACCATTGCCCGGACCGACTCGGGGAAGAGCGTAGCGTACCAGCCTCCCAGCGCCGCTCCATAGCCGGCTCCGTAGTAAGAGATTTGCTCCGCGCCCAGGGCCTGGCGTATTTCATCCATGTCCCTGGCGACATATTCGGTGTGCAGCAGGCCGCCCACTGGGCCCATTGACTGGATGCACAGGTTGGCTGCCGCTTCGCCGGCCGCTATCTCCTCGGGGGTGTCGATGTCCCCGTCGATGGTGGCAAGCAGCGCAATCTGCTCACCAAGGCCGCCACAGGCGAATTCGGGATCGGAGCCGCTCCCCACTGCGCTGGGGTCGATTCCCAGCTCGTCGAAGACTGCAAGCACTGTATCGGAAAGGCCGACGCCGCGGGGGTCGAATCCTACGATATCGAAGCGTTCAATGATTTCGTCGGTGAACATTCCTAATACAGGGCCGAGGGACAACTCTAAACCGCTCATGCCCGGACCGCCGGGATTCACGAACAGATACCCGATCCGTTGGTCCGGCGCAGTGGCCCGGTGCACGCTGACCGCGATGTTGATGCTGCCGGCCTCAGGGTCCCGGTAGTCCGCCGGAACTGCTACGGCCCCCCAATCCCAAGGGCTGGTCGTGGTCCAGTCTATCTGCTCGCCGGTCGCGGCAGTAGGCTCCGGCTCCCGGGTCGGCTCTTGGGTCGGCGTTGGAGTTGGGGCGGGCGCAAGCGTGGGCTCCGGCGCAGGCACGGTCGGCGTGGGCTCCGGGGTCGGCGTTGGAGCAATGGTTAGGGTGGGCCAGGGCATTGAGGGCGAGGGCATAGCAAGTGTCGTCGCCGGGGGCACGGTCGACTGCGGCGCGGGCGGCACAGCCGGCGTGGGCTCAGGACCTTCACAGGCCAGGCTGACTATAACAGCCAGCGCCAGGACACTGAGGACGAATAACCGCTGCATTGTCTTACCGGCGACTTTTAGCATTTCATCTCTTTGTTACCCATCAGGGCGCCTCAATTAGGCGGCTAAACAGTCTCCGTGAATTCCGGCGCGTCCTATGCGCGCGGGTCGGGGCCGAAACGATTTTGACCGGCTTTACCCCCTGCCCCCCGCGCCAGCCAGATTATACATCGCAGGGGCCGTTGCCACGCTATCTGGGATTGCCACACGGTCCGACAGTCTCATTATGAGCGGTCCTGCTGCGCTCCACGCAATGACGGGGCGGGCAGGCGTGGGGCAAAATCCCTCGTTGACAAGACTTATGGGCCAACCTACCATCGACCCGACGGACTGGAACGCGAGGGGGCAGCATGAAGGCTTCGTATTTCGGGTGCATGGGTTACGCGGAGCGGGATAGGTTCCCTGAAGGCTGGCCCGTGCCGCCGTCGTATCACGACCCGGAGGTTTCCATGCGGTCGTATGCCGAGGGCATGGCGGAGTGCGAGCTGGCCGAGGACCTGGGCTTCGACTGGATCAGCCTTTCGGAGCATCACTACTCTGGCAACCGGACGACGCCCAACCCGGCGGTAATGGCCGCCGCCGTGGCCGAGCGATGCAAGCGGGCTCGGATTGCCCTGCTGGGGCAGCTGCTTCCCCTGAACAATCCCATTCGCGCCGCCGAGGAAATCGGGATGCTGGACAACCTGACGGGCGGGCGGCTGGTGGCGGCGTTCATGCGGGGGACACCCAGCGAGGATCAGGTGTATGACCTCAACCCTGCGGAAGGGCGGGGACGGCTGATGGAAGCGATGGACCTGGTGCTGAAAGCGCTCACCGAGCCGCAGCCCTTTTCGTGGGAGGGCCGGCACTACCAATACCGCACCGTTTCCGTGTGGCCGTGGCCGGTGCAGCGGCCCCTGCCGCCCATCCTGGTGGCGACCCGCAGCGATGACGCAGTGCAGTTCGCCGCCAGCCGAGGGCTGGGCCTGGGCGTTTCATACGAACATCCCGACGATATGGCCGGCGTGGTGGGCAAATATCGACAGTGGCAGTCAGACGCTGGCCGGAAGCCGGACGCGGATCACATCGTCTATCGGGGCGGTATCTGCCTGGCGGAGACCGATGAGGAGGCGGCGGTGTTGCGGGATCGCGTCCATGCCGCCGGCGGGGGACGTGGACTTAACATCGGGCGTTCGCTGGCCCAGGCGGTGCAGGTGGCGCGGGCCGGCAAGCAACCGGAGGCGCCGGAAGCGGCCGGGACGACTACGCAGGGCAACCGCGCCGGCGGGCCTCGGACGATGCTCAACTTCGTGGGCAGCCCCGACACGGTGGTCAAGCAGCTGCGGGAGTATCACTATAAATGCGGCGTTGGTGTAGTTGATCTGGCCTTCCAGCAGCCGGGGCTGACGCACGGGGACGTGATGGGGGAGATTGAGCTGTTCGGGCGGGAGGTGCTGCCGAGGATGCGGGAGTTTTGAGGGACGACGGAAGATTGTCAGAAGCAGGATTTGCTGGATTTTGGGATTGTCAGGATTGGAGCCTTGCAGATGCGTCGAACACTTGGCATCAGCAAACAATACCCATCCATACGCAACACCATCGGCAAAACTGCGGGATCATGCCCTCGCTCCATATAATTTTGACAACCGGTGACGTACTACATACGATTCAGAATACCGGCAGGCCAATATGAGGCAAGCGCCCGACCCACGCAGCATCTCCGTAGCCGAGGCAGCCAAATCGGCCGGCCAACCCGACCTCACCGTGCTGTTCGGATCGAGAGCCCGGGGCGATTATCGGGAACTGCAATCGGACATCGACATCCTGATGGTGCAGCCCGAGCCACCCGGATCGGAGCAGAAGCGGACGACGCTCGACGCTGCGATCCGCTCTGCGTCCGCGTTATACGATCACCGGGTGGAAGTCCAGATCGTCTGGTACCGGACTGACCAATTCGAAAAGTACCGGCGGTCGGTCAACCACATGATCGCGCGGGCGATGGAGGATGGGATAGCCATGCCAGGCAATCCAGAGGAGTTTCGTGACCGCAGTCGAGGCGACTTCGCCTATGAATGGACGGTCACGGAACAAAGGGTCCGGCACGCCGAAATACAACTCGAGATGTTTCACCTCGCGCATATGTCGAACAACCCTGACACCGTTGACCGAGGAGCCGGCAAGAACGGTCAGGAAGCCCTCGAACATGCCCTGAAAGCCCTGGTCTCAGCCCACGATACTCAGTACGACCGCACCCACAAACTTACGCGGTTAGTCCAGCAGGTACAGCAGGCGGACCCCGAAATGGACTTCCAACCGAGTCTTGACTACGGCATCCTGGACCAATAGTCGGGGCAATACGATTATTACGAACCCACGCAACTCATCACAAACGTACCGGGATACCGAGAAGCGATCACTGGCGACGTCGAACGCTTGCTGGACAGAGTGCGAGCAATCAGGGAACTCCCCCAACAGTATCGTACGTCCAGACGCTTATGAGGTTCCGAAACGGCGGCTCCGCATCTGGAGATCGGATAACGGGTCTGATGTGTACTTGGTGAGTGACTTGGCAGAATGGCCGCTCCCGACGCTTGCGGTTTGTTACAATGCAGGCGCGATTTCCACGACTCACAGGAGGCTAGTAGGATGCCAGTTCATCATCAGGCACAGGGGGCGGGCGACGTTACCGTCCACAAGATTGAGAATATGGGTTCTTTGGGCAACAACGGTTACATCGTGATCTGCCCGGAGACCAACCAGGCCGTGTGCATCGACACGCCGGATCAGCCGGAGAAGATGATCAACGAGGTGCGGGAGGCCGGGGTTGACGTGCAGGCGATCCTGGTCACCCACGGGCACGGAGACCACCTGGCCGGCTACACCGAGATTACCGGCACCATCGGCGCGCCGGCGGCCATCGGCACTGCCGACGCCGCATTGCCGCCCAGCCCGCCGCAGCGTCAGCTCAACGACGGCGACACGGTGAGCTTCGGCAACCGCGCCATGCAGTGCATCAGCACGCCGGGCCACACCGAAGGCTCCACCTGCTTCCTGGTGGGCGGTTTCCTGTTTTCCGGCGACACCCTGTTCCCCGGCGGGCCGGGACGTTCCCGCAGCCCCGAAGCCCTGCAACAGGAGCTCGGCAGCATCAGCTCCAAGCTGCTGACGTTGCCCGAGAATACCTACGTGTATCCCGGCCACGGGCCCGAGAACACCACCATCGGCGAGGCGCTCCGGCGGTACAACGTGTTCATGTCCAAGGACCACCCGGCTGACCTGCAAGGCGACGTGGACTGGCTGAATACCTAAACTCAGGGCAACCACGAGGGTTGCCCCTACAATTGAACCAGAGTCCGGGGGCAACCCTCGTGGTTGCCCCCGGACAGTTACCCGTGCTTAGGATTTGTTCATGTATCAACGTACAGTACTGGATAACGGTCTGCGGGTTCTGTCGGCCGAGATGCCGCACACCCGCAGCGTGTCCTTGTTTATCGCAGTGGGCGCGGGATCACGGTACGAGCCGGACGCACTGGCCGGCCTGTCCCACTTCCTGGAGCACCTGCCCTTCAAGGGCACGAGGCGCTGGCCGACGGCGTTGGCGATATCCGAAGCGGTGGAAGGCGTCGGCGGCATGATGAACGCCGCCACCGACCGGGAGATGACGTCGTTCTGGTGCAAAGTGGCCAGCGTGTACGCCGACCGGGCGCTGCCGGTGATTTTTGACCTGATCCGCCACCCGCTGATGGACCCGGCCGAGATGGAGAAGGAGCGGGAGGTCATCCTGGACGAACTGCGGATGACCAACGACTACCCGGCGCAGGTGTGCGACCTGCTCATCGACCGCGCCCTGTGGCCGGATCAGGCCATGGGCCGGGACGTGGGCGGCACGGCGGAATCCGTCGCCGCCATCAACCTGGATGACGTGCAGCAGTACATGGAACGACAGTACCGGCCCAACAACACGGTGATCGGAATTGCCGGCGCGATCAGTCACGACGATGCGGTGCACCTGGTGGCCGACGCGACGGGCGACTGGCAACCGGCCGACCCGCTGTCCTGGGAACCGGTGTCGGCGCCTCCCGACGGCGCTCCCTCGGTGCTGCTGGAGCATCGGGTTACCGAGGACACCAGCATCTGCATGGGCCTGCCCGGGTTCGCGCTGGCCGACGCCGACCGCTACGCCGCGACCGTGCTCAACGGCGTGCTGGGCGACGGGATGAGCAGCCGGCTTTTCCAGAACCTCCGTGAGACTCGCGGGCTGACCTACGACTGCCACAGCGCGCTCAGCAGCTACCGCGACTGCGGTGCGCTGGTGGTGTCCTGCGCCACCGAGCCGAGCCGGGCCGCGGAGGCGATAGCGGCGACGCGGGAGGAACTGGCGGCGCTGCTGCATCCGGCTCCCGCGGCGGAAGTACACAAGGCCCGGGAGTACATCAAGGGCCGTTTGCTGATGCGGATGGAGGACTCGCGGGCGGTGGCATCATGGCTGGCTTCGCAAGAGTTGCTGATGGATGAGATTACGACTCCTGACGAAACCGCCCTCAGGATCGACGGGGTGACGCCGGAGGACGTGCTGCGGGTGGCGGAACGGCTGGTGGGCAAGCCCGAGTTGCGGCTGGCGATAGTGGGGCCGCATGATGACGCCGGGGTGTTTGCGGGGGCGTTGGGGGGCTAACAAATGGTAAAAACTAAAATTTTTCCAGTGGAGCCTGAAGCATGACCACCGCTCCAGCCCAAGATCGCGTGGTCGCGTTGTTTGTTGACGCCCGTGGAGTACACGCGCAGGCCATTGAACGCCTACAGCACGGGGATGTCCGCGACGCAGCGGAAAAGGCCTGGTGCGCCACCAAGCGCGCCACGGACGCGCTCATCCTGGCCTTAACGGGCGAGGAGCCGGAGACGACAGCACTCACTACAGAAGGGCTTTTGGACTTGGCCAGTGAAATATCCGATGTTGAAACGCTGGTAGGACGATATTTCACACGCATCAGCTATCTGCACGGATCATGCTTCTACAATGGGATGTGTGGGCCGCATACCGAGCGGCGGATCCGAGAAACGATCGACTACATCAGCGATGCAAAACACCTGGCCACACAGTGAAGGTTCGGGCATTCGGTGCTGAACCCGTTCAGCACATAGGATGCAAACAAGCTCCAGCCTCATCACGAGATTGCCACGAATGCCTGTCGGCATTCTCGCAATGACGGATCGCGTTTTGCCGGCGTTCTATTATGGAATTAAAGAGACAATTCCACCAAGAAATGCTCAGGATTTACGACGAAGCGGCGAAACTCCGTTATTATCCAACACGCTTCCTGCACATGGTAGAGGAACTCGGTGGTCTGCGAGCAGCCCAGCAATTGCTAAGCAGCGATGCGCCGGCCAGTGGCTTTGAACGACTATGGGAGTTGGGACGAACCGACCTCACCGTGGAATCTCTAGTGCTTCAAGAGCCATGGTCTCGGTTGTTCAGCGACGACGAGCTTAGGGAAGCAGAGCGCCGCTTGTCCTGAATCCTTACACTCAGTTGAGTGGGTTGGTGTTGGAACAATATGAGAAAGCAGAATATCCGGTAAGGAGGCGAAACCATGGCGGGTACACGCTACAGCAAGGTTATCCAGCTTTTGGAGGAGGGGAAGCCGGTTTTCGGGACCGGGTTGATCTGGAACGGCAATCTGGACGAGATGATGTATTTTGCCGATTCCGACTATGACATGGTGATGATTGAGATGGAGCACGAGGGGTTGTCCTTCAACAATCTGCGCGCGTCGCTCCAGTTTCTGCTCAACCGGAAGCGGGTGGCTGAGGGCGGCGGCTTGATGGCCGACCCGACGCCGGTGGTGCGCATCCCGCCGAACACGCGGGAGCAGAACCAATGGGTCATCAAGCAGGCGCTGGATACCGGCGTGTACGGCCTGATCCTGCCGCACTTGGACACGGTGGAAGGGGCAATGTCGGCGGTGCAGTCGGCGCGCTACCCGCAGGTTCCCGGCGTGGCCGACTTCGAGCCTCACGGCGAGCGGGGCTGGTGGCAGCGCATCGCGCCGCGCTACTGGGGCCTCTCCGCCTCCGAGTATTACGACGCCGCCGACCTGTGGCCGCTGGATCCGGACGGCAACATGTTGCTGATGGGCATCGTCGAGGAACCTACCGGCGTGGCCAACCTGCCGGACATCCTGCGGCAGGTGAAGGGTATCGGCGCGGTTTGGGCCGGCCCGGGCGATATGTCGGTAGCATTGGGGCACCGGGGCAACGCGGGCCATCCCGAGGTCCAGGAGATGTTGCTGCGGATCCTGGGCATCTGCAAGGACGCCGGAGTGCCCTGCGCCGTGGGCTGCACCGCCGCCGAGGTGCCCATGCGGCTGGAGCAGGGATTCAGCATCCTGATTACGGCGCCCACGCGGACGGCCGGCGGGCTGGAAGAAGGCCGTCGGATTGCGGGGCGCTAGCCGCACACCGCTACATTCTCAAACAGACGGGGCGGGTTCTTAACCCGCCCTTATTGCCTAAGCCGCCTTTATTGATTGCAGGTCATTGCAGGTCGAAAATGTGCTCTCGAACCCCAAAAGAAAAACCGTGCAGGACATCCTCCCCGTCCAGCGTTTCGGGGTCTTCCAGTATTTCCGGCTCCGGTTGGTCAGCGCGGTAGATATAGACCCGGCGGTTGCGTGGGTCAATCAGCCAGCCCAGGCGCGCGCCGCCGTCCATCCAGATTTGCATCTTGCGTTGCAACGGGGCCAGGTTGTCCCAGCGAGAGCGGATCTCAACCACGAAATCGGGGGCGCCGGGAAATACGGTTTCGCGTTCTTCATCCGTGGCGGCGTCGTAGCGCTCCCGGGTAATCCACGCGGCATCCGGCCCGCGGATCGCGCCGGTGGACAGGCGAAAGCGGCTGGTCTGGGATATATTGACGCCGCCACTTACCCGACGGAATATGGTCAACTCCGCGCTGAGTTCCGTTTCTTGTCGGTTTCCTCTGAATCCAACCATAGGTAGAATCACCAACTCCCCGGCCTCGTTGATTTCCATCTCGTAGTCGTCGTTTTCTTCGCAGAAGTCGATGAACTGCGTCGGGAAATCGGCAGCGCGGAAATCAATTCCCAAGGCATCAAGACGCAGACGGATCGCGCCGGGTGGCTCTGCGTCGGAGCTGTTGCCGGGCACCACGCCAGCGGATACCGGCGGGTATTTGGGCGCGGTGGTCATGGCCCTAGTTGCTCGGCGCCGGGACTTCGGGGCCGGCCAGATAGTTAAACAGTGGGGCGTCTGAGGAGAGGATGATGGTGTCCTGCTGGCGGATGATGCGCTGATATGCTTCCAGGCTGCGCAGGAAAGCAAAGAGTTCTTTGTCACGGTTGAGCGCGTCCGCGAGGATGCTGATGGCTTCGGCTTCGCCTTCACCACGGATGAGGTTGGATTTCTCTTCGGCGCCGGCCAGGATGACGTCGCGCTCGCGGTCGGTGTCAGCGCGGATCTTGCGGTCTTCCTCTTCACCCTGGGCGCGGAAGCGGGCGGCGATACGGTTACGCTCGGCGCGCATCCTGGTGAAGATGGACTGGGTGACGGCTTCGGGGAAGTCGGCGCGCTTGATGCGGACGTCAATCATGTCGATACCGAAGTTGTCGCGCTGGGTATTGTCGCGGACTTCGGCGAGCACCTCGTCCAGGATTTCGGTGCGGGTTTCCTGGCCCTCGACCAGGGGCAAGCCTTCAGAGTCAAAGACCGCGGTGCCGGCGTCGTCAACCTGGGGCTTGGCGCCGATGATGTCGGTACGGTCGCGCAGGGCCACGCGGTCACGCAACGTGGAGGTCACGATGTCGCCCAGGCGGCTGCGGGCGTTGCTCTCGGTTTGGAGGGTTTTACGGAACTGCACCGGGTCGGTAATCCGGTAGCGGGCGTAGATGTCGATGACCAAGTTTTCCTTGTCCTGGTCGGGCATTGACACCGGCGGGGCGTCGATGCGCAGGATACGCTTGTCCAGGCGCACCACGGTGTCCACGAAGGGGACCTTGACGTTGAGGCCGGGATCGGTGCGGGTATCGACCACTTCACCGAAGCGGAGGATGATGACCTGTTCGGTTACGTCAACCACGTAGAGGGCCTGACGCAAGAGGACCAGGGCAACAATGATGACGATGGCGGCGATTATGAGGTTGCGCATTGCGGGGTTCTCCGGGCGGGGGGACGGTCAGCGAGAGATACCTGCCATTTATGGGTTGGGGCCGATGGGAGCAGGTATGACGTTCCCGTTCTGTCCCAGGATGAGCACCGGGTTGGCGTCGGGGTCAACGATAATCTTGGACACCCCGGGGAGGACGTTTTCCAAAGCCTCCAGGTACAGGCGTTGTCGGGTTACCTCCGGGGAGCTTAGGTACTCGTCGAGCACGGCTTCGAAGCGCAGGGCTTCACCGCTGGAGGTCTTGATACGGGCCTGACGGAAGGCTTCCGCCTCCTGGACGATGCGCGCCGCGGCGCCGTTGGCGCGGGGGAGCACCTCCTCGCGGTAGGCCTGGGCCTGGTTGATGCGGGTCTCACGCTCCTGGCGACCACGTAGCACGTCGTCGAAGGCGTCGCGCACTTCTTCGGGGGCCTTGACGTCCTGGAGTTGGACGGAGATCACCTCGATGCCGGCCTGGTAGTCATCCATGATGGACTGGAGGCGCGAGCGGGTGTCGGTTTCGACGGCCTCACGACCTCGAACCAAAACGTCGTCGATGGAACGTTGCCCCACCACCAAGCGGAGGGCGGCTTCTGCGCCGTCTTTGAGGGTGCGCCCGTCGGGGCGGCCCGCCGGAACGCCGCGGATTTGCTCCCCTGGGTCGTCAACGTTGAAGAGGAAATCGCTCAGGTTGCTGATGCGGTACTGGACCACCATCTGGACGTCGACGATGTTGAGGTCGCCAGAAATCATCAGGGCTTCGTCGAGGAAGGGAGTGTTGACGGCGGCGTCGTTGGAGCGGAAGCCCAACTCCATGCGGCGGGTCTCGGTGACCAGCACGACGTCTTTTTTGCCAGCGGGGGTGGGCCACCACCAGTGGAGACCTTCCTCGTCAACCGGGTTGCCCTGAACGGCGCCGAAGAGGCGCAGGGCGGCGTTTTCACCGGGGCTGATGGTGTACACGCCCGTGGCCGCCCAGATGACGGCGATCAGAGCGATGACGGCCAAGATGAGAATGCCCAGGTTGCCGCCGCTGAGGCGGCCGCCTGAGCCACCAAATAGGCCGCGCACGCGGCCCAGCAGCTGTTCGAGGTCAAATTCAGGCTGTCGGGGTGGCTGTTGCTGCCCCCCGCCGGGGTTGAACATAGGACGGGTCCTTTTCTCGGGTGATTCGCGGGCCGATATATCCGGCAGACGGTTCAGCGGTTACGGCAGTCGTGAAGAGTATCGCGAGATTCGTCAGCAGGCTGGTTGCCCGCGATAGTATAACACTAACGTCTGAAGGCTGGTTTATAATGGCGTCGCCGCGGTTTGCGGCATATTTGAACCAATACCAACGCTCGCAGGACGTCTGACCCATGACCACACCGGTACAGTTGCAATCCAGTAGTCCCGAGAACCGCCCACAACCCCACGGGTTATCGGTCAAAGCGGGAAAGGACATGGCGAGGGTGCAGGTGACGTGCCCACACCAGAGCGGCCTGATTTACGCGGTTCCCGGAGACCGCAGTTGGGTGTGCAGCGACGAGTTGCGTCCGGCTCACGCGATGGCGGGGTTCTTCCGGGAGCTGATCGCGTTGAACGACCCTCGGGTGGAAAACCTGATGCAGCAATGGGGGTTGTACTACCGGAGCCTGCCGCTGGAATCTGATGAAACCGGGAATGGAGGCGCTGCCAGCCAAGGGTAGGGGCGACGCATTCAAACCGGCTATGCTGACGCCCACATGGGGCGCTGCCGGCCAAGGGTAGGGGCGACGCATGCGTCGCCCCTACCGGTGATGAGTGGTGATGCCCGTAGTTATCAGTCGTCGCCCGGCGTAGGGTCGGGTATCGGGTCCGGAGTGGCGGCGCTGCCGAAGGCCGGAGACGGGTTGGGTACGGGGACGCCCTGGGATACCGGCGGCGCCGGCGGAGCGTAGGGTGAAGGGGCCGGTGTGGGCCAGGCCGGTTCAGGCTCCGTGCCCGGAAGGTCGTCGTTGAAAAGCCGGTTCAGGGCGTCGCCGGAGATGGCCTCATGCTCAATCAGGTACTCGGCGACCTGTACCAGCTTGGGCTTGTAGTCGATGAGCAGCTGCTGGGCCTGGCGGTAGCCGGTGCTGATGAGGTGGCGCACCTCAACGTCAATCTCCTCGGCGATCTTGTCGCCGTAGTCCCGTTCCTCGCTGATTTCGCGACCCAGGAAGACCAGTTCCTCGCGCTTGCCGAAGGTGCGGGGACCGAGGCTGGGGGACATGCCGTAGCGCTTGACCATGCCCAGGGCCGTCTTGGTAGCGCGTTCGATGTCGTTGCTGGCGCCGGTGGTGACCTCATCAAAGATCAGCTCTTCGGCAACGCGCCCGCCCATCATCACCGACAACATATCCTGGAACTGGTTCTTGGTCCAGAGATAGCGGTCTTCCTCGGGGAGCAGGGTGGTGTGGCCGCCCATGTTGCCACGGGAAACGATGCTGATTTTATGCACCGTATCAGCGTGGGGCAGGTGCCAGGCGACCAGGGCATGGCCGGCCTCATGGTAGGCGGTCATCTCCTTCTCGCGCTGGTTGATGACGCGGCTCTTGCGTTCCGGCCCAGCGATGACGCGCTCGATGGCTTCCTCGAAATCCTGCATGAAGATGCTGGACTGGTTCTTGCGCGCGGCGAGCAGGGCGGCTTCGTTCACCAGGTTGGAGAGGTCCGCGCCGCTGAAGCCGGGTGTTTCGCGGGCGATGACCGCAATCTTGATTTCGCGGGAGAGGGGCTTGCCGGCGATGTGGACGTCCAGGATGGCGGCGCGTCCGACCACGTCGGGAAGGTCCAGCGTGACCCGACGGTCGAAGCGGCCCGGGCGGAGCAGGGCCGGGTCGAGGATGTCGGGACGGTTGGTCGCGGCGATGACGATGATGTTGGTGTTGGTCTCAAAGCCGTCCATCTCGACGAGGATCTGGTTGAGGGTCTGCTCGCGCTCGTCGTGGCCGCCGCCCAGTCCGGCGCCGCGATGGCGGCCCACGGCGTCGATTTCGTCAACGAAGAGGATGCAGGGAGCGTTGCGCTTGGCCTGCTCGAAGAGGTCGCGGACACGGGCGGCGCCCACGCCGACGAACATCTCCACGAACTCGCTGCCGGAGATGTGGAAGAAGGGCACACCGGCCTCTCCGGCCACGGCGCGGGCCAGCAGGGTCTTGCCGGTGCCGGGCGGGCCTACCAGCAGCACGCCCTTGGGGATGCGCGCGCCCAACTGCAGGAACCGCTCGGGGTATTTCAGGAAGTCGACGACTTCTTCCAGCTCGCCCTTGGCCTCGTCCACTCCGGCCACATCGTTGAAGGTGACCGAGGGGCGGTTAGAGGACATCATGCGGGCGCGGCTGCGTCCGAAGCTCATGGTCTGGTTGTTGGAACCCTGGGCCTGGCGCATCATCAGGAGAATGAGGCCACCGAAGAAGATGAGGGGCAGGAAGTTGAGCAGGATGCCGAAAACGCTGCCGAAACCGCTGGAGCCTTTGTACTCCACTTCGGGCGCAGACACCTGATCCAGAACGTCGTTTTGCGCGAGCAATTGGATGAGGTCGGTATTCTTGCCGATGCGGCTGGTGTACTTTTCGGCCTCATCGCCGGGGCCGACGCGGGGGACGATGGTGAGCTTTTCACCATCCACGATGATGCGCTCAATCTGTCCGCCGCGGGACTGGTTGAGCACCTGGGTCAACGAAAGACGCTCGCTGCTCCCGAAACTCGGAATCAGCGTGTAGAAAATTACGATGACGCCAATGATGATGAGGAGGTAGATGAGGCTGTTGCGAACCCAGCGATTGTTGGTCATAACGTTCCTACCGTTGAGTGTTGCACGGTCGCGTTGCGGCGCAAACGATGCTCCGGGAGCGGGGTACCATATTACCTTTGCGCGGCAAAAATTGCAAAATCAGCGGGCAGCGGCAATCGGGTTTCGTCGTTTGGCAAGCTCGGTTGGCCGGTGCAGAATGGTATGCTTGTCGGGCCAGCCGGCAAGGAGGGAATCATATGGCATACGAAACCAGGAGCCGAGTGTATCTGTTCGGCACCGGAGGCACCATCTCTTTTGTGGGTGAATCGCGGACGGATTTCGCCAACTACAGCTACCAAGGGCAGCAGCTAACCATCCAGGAGATGCTGGCGCGAGTGCCGGAAACCAACGACCTGGCCGAGGTGGTGACGGAACAGATAATCAACGTCGGGAGCACCGAAGTCTATCCCTCCCACTGGCTGATGCTGGCGAACCGCATCAACGAACGCTTCGTCACCGACCCGGACGCCGCCGGAGCCGCCGTAACCCACGGCACCGCGACGCTGGAAGAAACGGCCTACTTTCTGAACCTGACGGTGCGGGACGCACGGCCCGTCGTCGTCACCGGAGCGATGCGCCCGCCGTCGGCGATGGGCACCGACGCCGACAACAACCTGATGGACGCGGTACGGGTGGCCGCCGCCAAGCAGTCGGCCGGCCGGGGCGCGCTGGTGGTGCTGAACAACGAGATTCAATCGGCGCGGGACGTGACGAAAACCGACTCGTACCGGGTGGAGACTTTCCAGTCCGGCCACATGGGTTTCCTGGGGTATGCCGACGCGGACGGCACGGTGGCCTACTACCGGCGGCCGGAACACCGGCACACGGCGGATTCGGAATTTGACCTGGCCGGCGTGGACGAACTGCCCCAAGTTGACATCGCTTTTGGCTATGCCGGCGCCGGCGCCACCGTCATCGACGCCCTGGTGGAGGCCCAAGTGGGCGGCATAGTGGCCGCCGGATTGGGCAGCGGCGGGTCGCCGTCCACGTTCATGGCAGGGCTGCAACGGGCCATCGCTGCCGGAATACCCGTCGTGCTCGCGACGCACGTGGGCACGGGCCGCGTGGTGCAAACGCGGCGTTTCATGGAGCAAGGGTACATCGTGGCGGACAATCTGCACCCCAAGAAGGCGCGGATTCTGCTGATGCTGGGGCTGACGCAGAGCAAGGACCCGACTGAATTACAGCGGATGATGCTGGAATACTGACCGCTGCCGGCGCCTACGTCCGCCGCTGCCGCGACGAGATTGCCACGTGGTTGGACAGGCTCACCATGAGCGTCGCTCCTCGCAATGACAACCGAAAGCCTTTGCGCGTGTGGCATGGTGGGGGCAAATCCGTTATGCTGTGGCAATCCTGTATAGATAGATCGAGAATTGCCGGGAGGGTTTGCGCCATGACTACCACCGCTGCCGCAACAGCCGATGACCTTTGTACCATCGAGCAGGAACCGAGCCGGTTCAACAACGAGTTCGGCGAGATGAGCCCGCGGGCCAAGACCAAGGTCAAGGGCGAGATGTCCGAATTCGTGCAGAAGTTCATCCAAGCCTCGCCTTTCCTAGTGATGGCATCCTCCGACCCCGAAGGGAACTGCGACGCCTCGCCCAAGGGAGGCAAGGCAGGCTTCGTCAAGGTGATTGACAACACGCGTCTGCTGATGCCCGACGTAGCCGGCAACCGCCTGTTCCAGTCCTACCAGAACATGGACTCCAACCCCCACGTGGGGCTGCTGTTCATGATCCCCGGGGTGAACGACACGGTTCGGGTCAACGGCACCGTCACCATCGTGAGCAAGGAAGAGCTGGAACGGCAGAAAGTGGAGCTGGAGTTGTACTGGACGGACGACAACTCCAAGCACCTGCAGGGCGTCATCATCAACGTTGAGGAATCCTACGGCCATTGCCCGCGCGCCTACAACTTCGCGAAACTGTGGGACACCGATCAGATTGAGGAGAACCAGGCCAACCGGCCGATACCGCTGCGACCGTAGGGCGGCGCGTTTACGTTCCGAGCGTCGATTGCCGACGATAAGGTGGGCCGTAAAGTACGCGTTGTAGATGAACGAACACCCTCCCCTGTAACGGTTGCCTAGCTCTCAGGGTTCCAGCGGCTCCCGAGTCGCGCTGGCCCCAGGGGGCGCGGCGAAAAGGATGGTGGTTCTCCAGGGTGGTCGGCAGTGGTGTCGCCGACGTGGTGCGGTGCGTTAGCGTCTGTCGAACATCGACTGTGCGGCCAGGAGTCTTCGTTCCTCTTGGGGTAGATGGGCGAAGTCGCTGATGGCAGTCTCGGCTTGGGCAATTATGTTGAGGGTGTCCGAACGACTGATTGAGGCGTTGGGGTTGTAGTCGGCCTCTTGGCGCAGAGCTTGGAGGTCGATAAAGGTGCGGGCGAAGTTTTCTCCGGTTTGCGACAGCAGGTTGAGCGCTGCGCGCAGGTTAGTCTGGGCTCTGCCGTGGTCAAGGCGCCGATAGACCCGTTGCCACGCATAGGAAGACATACTGGATTGCGGTTGACCTGCGATTAGCTCAGCATTGGACGCCGCCAGCGTATGGAACACGGCATAGTACGCCGTGCTGATTGCGCGTCGCATATCCGCCTGTGAGGGTGGTGGGGTTGCCGCTTGCGGCACCAGTTTGTAGCAGGTGTCGATGAGTTCCAGTGGGTCTATCATGACGTGGGTGATGGCGGAGTTGGCGACTTGCGGTACTGCCACCTGGTGGGGTCGTTGATATCGGTGTAGTGGACCAGGGTGCGCGCGGTAATGCCGGAGGCGCGAATGGGCTCGTCGATGATCCTGAACAGCGTGATCATTAGGTGACCGTCGAGCACGGGGTTGGGGGCAGTGTACAGGAGGTCCACGTCGATGTACTCCTCTTCGTCAGCGTTCAGCCTGACGGTGGCGTTGACGTCCTGGAATTGGACGGTGGGTGGAAAGTGGATTTTCGCTCCGTCGAGAATTATTCTTTTGACGCTTTCCAGTTCTCGTTCGGTGATGGGCATTTCGGAGCCTCGCCATGTCATTGTCTTGGATTTGATGCTATTGGGCCAATACTCGATAGTCAATGCTCGGTCAAACCGCCTGGCGGGCTGAGACCGTGTCGTCCAGGCTCAGAATCAGCGGCGCAAGATAGTTCGCTGAACGCGTACGCTTTCCAGTCTTTTCCCACAACAACCGGGCGCAACTGCGGGTCCGGAAACTCGTTCGCCTCCGCAACCTTTTCGGGGATGCCCGCGGCTACGAAAGGCCGGTGGCCAGTCGGAACATAAACAGGGCGGGCGGGAGCAATATCCGGCCCAGGAAGTTGATACCGAAGGCATAGCTCAGCAGCAGGTTGACTCCGATCAGGCCCATGAGGGGTATCCAGCCGTACCGTTCGAACCGCAGGTAGGGCTCGTACAACACGCGGGGAAGGAGGCCGCCCAGAACCTTGCTGCCGTCTAGGGGCGGCAGGGGTATCAGGTTGAAGATACCCAGGATTAGGTTAAAGAATACGGCCAGGAATACGGCGAACCCGAGGATTTCGGTGATGCCCGAAATGAAGATGGTGTCGGTTACGACCGGCAGCAGGTCAAAGCGGAAGATCAGGCCCAACAAAAACGCCAACACGAAGTTAGACAGGGGGCCGGCGAGGGCAACCCAGGACATACCGAGGCGACCGTGTCGCAGGTTGTACGGGTCGACTTGCACCGGCTTGGCCCAGCCGAACCCGACGACCAGCAACAACAGGAACCCCAGCAGGTCAATGTGCTTGATGGGGTTGAAGGTTAGCCGGCCCATGCGGCGGGCCGTATCGTCTCCCTCGACGTGGGAGGTAAGGGCGTGGCTGAATTCGTGGACGGTGAAGCCAATTACCAGCCCCAGCAATCCGATTCCGATGACCAGGATAAAAGAAACCGGGTTGTCCCGGAGCAGGTCGAGGCTCTGGAGGATCACGTAGCCGGGCTTTCCTGGCCGGGCTGAGCCCGCCGGCGCGGCGACGGCTGCACGCGGGTCAGGGCCATCAGGTCGGATTTGAGGGAAGCCAGGCCCTCGGCGCCCAGGTCGTTGGCTTCGGCGACAATGGCGATGGCGCCGGCCTGGCGGAGGGCCAGCAGCTCGTTGGCAGTAGGCTGGGGCCCGACGCGCACGACGAGGTACTTGTTGGCGCGGCGGGCGGCGTCAGCGGCCTGGCCCAGATCGGGCAAGGTCCAGCGTCCTGTCATGGTGTGCTTGTCCAACACCAGGAAGTCCAGGGGGACGCCGGCGAGGATGCGCCAGGTATTGTCGTCCACGTCGTCGGGGATCCGCGCGCCGTGGGTCATCTGCGGCTGAGCGATGTTGATGGCGTCCACGAGAGCGGTGGCGAAAGGGGAGACGGTGAAATCGGCGCCGGCGGCTTGCCAATTGCTGATGGTTTCCGGCTCCAGCGGAACTCCGCCCATGCCCCAGATGCGCTGGCCCAGGTCTGGGAGAGCGGCGGGCGTGAGGCCAGGTGAGGCGATGACCACAGCGTCGGCGGCGGCGCCGGCGGAGGCCAGCGCGGCGTCAAGGTCGCCGGAGCAACGGGCGATGAGGGCCATGCCAGGCAGACGGGCGGATTGGGCCGAACCGAACCCCAGAGCGGGGCCGCTGCCGGACTCGATGCGTTCAAACAGATTGCGGAGCTGGGTCATAGCGTTGCTCCTAATCGGAGGTTGGCGGCTCGATGCCGTGCTGTCGCAGCAAGGCTTCCAATGCCTGCCGCGCGGCGCGTTCCTGGTTAAAGGCCTGCTCTGCTTCCTGGCGGTTGGCGATAATGCGTCCGGTGACGGGGTCCGCGAAACGGAACCAATCCAGACCGGCCCGCAATTCCAAGTTGACCGCCGCGCTGTAGGCTACGCAACGACCACCGTCCGCGTCAACCTCAACCGGGATGGGCTGGTAGCGGCCATCCACCAGTTGACTGCCTTGCAGCAGGGGTGTCAGGAGCCGGCCCTGCGGATCATACTGCCAGTATTCCTGCACTCCCCAGCTTTTGTAGAGGTCGTACTTGCTTCCCAAGTCGTTCCGGTACGTGCTCGGCGATGACACTTCCATTGCGAATATTGGAACACCATGCTCCAGCCATAGGAAGTAGGAGTTGCGCATCGCGTTGCCGACGTTGGGGATGACGTACACGTCCGGGGCCACGGAAGCTCGTGGGTTGCCCGGTTCATGGTAGATGAACATCTGGGCGGCCACCAGAGTGGTGGGGTCGTCAAGCCAGGTTTCCAGAGCCGACTGCATGTAAGATTGGGGAACGAAGTGAATCATGGACTTGGGCGGGAGCACGTCGTTGGCGTCTGGGTAATACACACCATCATCCGGCACGGGTGGCCGGGCAACGGGTGAGCTGGGTTGGACAATGCGGGGCGCAGTCATCGGGTGGCTCCGGCCGGGAAAGTGCTCGCTTGTGGGATACCCGCGAAGCGGCGGGGGCGAATGGTTGTTCGCCCCCGTCATTCGGATTACAGCGACTGCCAGACCCGCTTGCCGTCCACGCGGGCGATTTTGCCGATCTGCTTGCCGGGCGGGAAGTGGCCGGCGCAGATGATCCAGTCGCCCTCCTCGGCGGCATCCAGCAGGCGGCTGCGGGATGCGGCGGACTGGTCCTTGTCGGTGTCAACGCCGGCGCACCAGGCGGGTTCGGATACCTGGGCGATGGTGTGGAGCACGTCGCCCATGACGACACCACGCTGGCCGTTGGAGTTGATGAGCACCACCTGGTGGCCCGGCGTGTGGCCCGGGGCCGGAGCGATGGAGATCTCGTCGCTGATGACGTGTTCCGGCTCTTCCAGGATCTGCTGGAGGCGCAGGCGGCGCAGGGGCATGACCTGGCGGTCGATGTAGGGGTACATCTGGCGTCCCTGATCCGACGTGAAGTAGTCGTAGTCGGGACGGGACATGACATAGCGGGCGCGGCGGAAGTTGGGCGCGGGCATACCGCCGGAGTAGCGCAGGTTCCAACCCACGTGGTCGCCGTGAAGATGAGTATGGATGACGTAGTTCACGGAGTCGCTGGGGCCGACGTTGGTGTTGTTGACGCCGACGTTGGTCTCGAGATGGGGGCGGAGTTCCTCGTAGAGGTTGCCGGTGACGTTGCCCCGGTCGGGGTGCGGTCCGGGGCCCATGCCGGTGTCCACCAGGATGACGTGTTCCTCGGTTTTGAGGAGGAAGACGCCATAATAGAGCTGAAGTTGGCCGTCTTCCAGGGTGTCCTGATAGGCCGCCCAGGCATCGGCGGGGACATCGGGGAACATCGCCGAGGGTTCGCGCGGCGGCGGAACCATGTCGATGACGGCGGTAACTTCAACGTTGCCGATGGTTGCTTTTTCTGCCATTGGGGAAATCCTCCTGAGTGCGCTGCGGATGCCGCTGGCCGCTTATTCATCCACTTCGAAAGTGACCAGAGAGAAGAGGTCGTAGTCGGCCAAGGCTTGCCGGCCGCCAAGACCGATAAGTTCGATTACCACGCCAATGCCGACGGTGGTTCCGCCGGCCTTTTCAATCAGCTTGGCCGCCGCTTCGAGGCTGCCGCCCGTGGCGATCAGGTCGTCGATGACGAGGACACGGGTTCCCGGCGGAACGTCTTCGGCGTGGACTTCCAAAGCGGCCTGCCCGTATTCCAGGGTGTATTCGTAGGACAAAGTCGCGCCGGGCAGCTTGCCGGCTTTGCGCAACAACACCAACGGCACGCCCATCTTGAGGGCCATTGGAGCCGCGAAAATGAACCCCCGGGAGTCGACGGCGGCAAGACACTGGGCGTTGGTTGGCCTCGCCAACTCCACCATGCGGTCGATGGTCTCGTTGAATGCCTCCGGCGCCAACAGCAGCGAGGTGATGTCCTTGAACTGGACCCCATGGATGGGGAAGTTGGGGACGTTCCGGATATGTTCGGCGAGGTCGATAGCCATTGCATACCGCCGGCGACAAGTTGGGCTTCCGCCAGAGTAATCGGCGGGCCAGGCGGCAATTAGTCTAGTATCAGGCGGTGGTACAGTCAACCGCCGCATTCGGAGGCAGGCTAATTTCCAGACTGGAGGCGGCGCAATTCCGCCTCCAACTCCTGTATGCGTTCCTGGGCAGCGTCGCGTTGGGCGATGGCGGCGTCGCGCTGCATTTCGGCTTCAGCCAACGCTTCCAAAGCTTCAACCAGGTCCGGCAAGTATTCTCCGGTCACCGGATTCCAAAAACGCAGTTGGCCAAAATGCCAGTGCAATTCCAGCCCCAGCTCCGCGCTGCGGCCACGGATGATACCGTCGGCCCCTTCCTCAACGGGTATCGGTTCGTATCCGCCGTCCACCAGCCGGTCGCCGGCCAGGGGAACATCGTGAAAACGCCCGCCGGTGTAGTCGAACCGCCAGTATTCCTTCACCTCAAATCGAGCGTAGATTTCCCGTTTGACAGTGTAATCACGTTGCCCGGTACTCTCCGATGCTACCTCCAGCACGAATTCCGGCGGCTTGCCGACTTCGCTTATGACGTAACCGTTGGCTACGTCTTCAATCACGTCGGGAGGAATGGACAAGCCGAAGGAAACGATGCAATCGGGCCGGGGCGACCGCCGCGCCTCTCCGGCCTGGTAGCAAAGATAACCCTTTCCCGACACCAGAACGTCGTTGCGGTGCCGGTGGTGGCTGCGTAAAATCTGGTCGGCTTTGGCGATGTGCCGCCGCTGCTTCATGGCGTCAGGACGTTTGGGCGGGGTTGGCAGTTCCGTCAGATGAGAGTGGGGACCGGCCATCCTGGTTTTTGGTGGTTTGGTGGTCATGGCGAGCCTCGAGGTGGGGCAATTCACTCGTTGTCGGCTAGCAGGATTATAGCATCGACAAGCCGCTATCCCCCGACGACGTTTTGCAGGTGGTCAATGCTGAGGACGCGGCGGTTGGGCCCCAACCGGATGGCGACCAGGTCGATGCGCCATTCCGGTTCGGCGGGCACGTTCGCTGATTCCGCGAGAAAATGCTGGGCTGTCAGCGCAAGGCGTTGGGCTTTATCGGCGGTCAACGATTCTTCAGGCCCCCCGTAGGCGTTGCTGCGCCGGGTTCGGACCTCCACGAATACCCAGACCGGGCCGTCGCGGGCTACCAGGTCAACCTCGCCCCAGCGGCAGCGATAGTTGGACGCGACGATGCGGCAGCCTTTGGCCTCCAGGTGGCTCCGCGCCAGTTGCTCACCGATGTATCCAATCTGCTGAGGGGAAAGCGGGGCAGGATTGGCGGCGTCATCCGGCGTCGGCATCTGGCAGCAAGGAGGCTTGTCGCAGGGGGCTGAAGGAGCGGCGGTGAATGGGCGTAGGGCCCAGCTCGGACAGGCAGCGGAGGTGTTGCGCGGTGGCGTAGCCCTTGTGCTGGGCGAATCCGTACCCCGGATAGCGCCGGTCGGCTTGGGTCATTATCCCGTCGCGGGCGACCTTGGCGAGGATGCTGGCGGCGGCGATGGACAGGGATTTCGCGTCGCCCTTTACCACGGTCTGATGAGGAAGGGGACACTGCTTGATGGGCACCCAATCCAGCAGCAGGGCGTCGGGGTAGGTGCGCAAGACCGACACTGCGTCCAGCATGGCCCGTATCACGGCGTTGCCAATGCCCATGCGATCAATCTCGCCGGGCGCAACCATTTCTACCGACCAGGCAAGGACATTGCTGTGTATCACTTTCGCCGCTTCCATGCGCCGCCGTGCGGATAACCGCTTGCTGTCGTCTATGACGGCGAGCCACGGTTCGTCACCGGACAGGTCGGGCGGCAGGATGACGGCGGCGGCGGCCACGGGGCCGGCCAGGGGACCGCGTCCGGCCTCGTCCACGCCGGCGATCAGACGATGGCCCTGGGCGCGGAACTCGGTTTCCAGCGACAGGTCAGGCATTGACCGCTGTGGTGATGACCGACTCGTTGGTTATGTCCGGTTCGTGGCCGGCGATTGCGCCGCCGCCGAGGACGGTATCGCCCTGGTAGAACACGGCGGCCTGGCCGGGGGTGATGGCGCGCTGCGGTTCATGGAACCGGACGAGGGCGCCCGATCCAACGGTGGTTACGGTGGCGGGAGCCTCGGCGAACTTGTAGCGTATCTTGACGGTTACATCCACCGGGCCATCGGGCGGGTTGCCTGAAACCCAGGACACGGGATCAGCGTACAGAGAGTCCCGGTAAAGGTTGTCCTCGGAGCCGACGACCACGCGGCGGGTGTCCGGCTCCAACCGGATTACAAACTTCGGCGGGCCGCCGGACAAGCCCAGGCCACGGCGCTGGCCGATGGTGAAGTACTGGATGCCCTCGTGCTGGCCCAGCACGTTGCCGGTAGCGTCCACAATTTCGCCCGGTCGTTCGTCGGTGCGCTGGCGCAGGAACTCGCGGTAGTCGCCGGTGGGGATGAAGCAGATGTCCTGGCTGTCGGGCTTGTCGGCGTTGGGGAAGCCGGCGTCGGCAGCCAGCTCGCGGATCTGGGACTTGGGGTAGTGAGCCACGGGCATCAGGGTAGCGGCAAGTTGGTCCTGACGCATACCGAACAGGACGTAGGACTGGTCCTTGTCGGCGTCCACGCCGCGACGCAAGGCCCAGCGGCCGGAGCCATCAAGTTCGATGCGGGCGTAGTGGCCGGTGGCGACGTGACTGGCCTGAAGCATACGGGCGCGCTGGGCCAGGAAGCTGAACTTGATCTTGTCGTTGCAGGCGATGCAGGGATGGGGCGTGCGTGCGTTCTCGTACTCGCTGCGGAAGTAGTCAATGACGAAAGAACGGAACTCGCGCTGCACGTTGAGCACGTAGTGGGGGACGCCGAGGATGCGGCAGACGGCGCGGGCATCCTCAACGTCGTCGATGGTGCAGCAGCCGCGATAGTACTCGGGCAGGTCGGCCTGGTCGATGTCGTACAGTTTCATGGTGACGCCGATGACATCGTAGCCCTGCCGGTGCAGCAGGAGGGCGGCCACGGAGGAGTCGACGCCGCCGCTCATGGCGACGACGACGCGGTTTTGGGTAGGAGGAGTGGCAAGGATGGTCATATTTAGTTTGGGGCTGTCAGAAGCAGGATTCACCGGATTTTTTGGATTGGCAGGATTGAGGTAGTTGTACTGCTGATTGGATTCAATCTAGTCAATCCTAAAATCCTGTAAATCCTGATTCTCACGATTTTCAAAAGCGGCTACACGCAAACTGCCACTGCTTGCGGCGGTGGTATCCGTAGTATAGCATCGGAACAAATTACCAAACTGAACTCAAAAACTGACAACGGAGGCAATATCATGCCGGTTACCTTTGGATGTTCGCTGCCCAGCCGGGGGGCGATGGCGTCTCCCGACAACCTGCGGAGCCTGGCGCAGCGGGCCGAGGACCTTTCCTTTGACCACGTTTGGGTCAGCGACCACATCATCATTCCCAACGAGGTGTCTTCCTTCTATCCCTACGCCGCCGACGGCGTGGCGCCCTTTCAGCGGGACAACACCTACTTCGAGCCGTTGGCCGCGCTGAACTTCCTGGCCGGCTGCACCACGCGGGTCCGGCTGGGGACCCACGTGCTCATCCTGCCCTACCGCAACCCGGTTTTGACGGCCAAAATACTGGCAACGCTGGACGTGCTCAGCGGCGGGCGGCTCATCCTGGGCGCCGGCGTGGGCTGGATGGAGGAAGAGTTCCAGGCCATGGGGCTGGACACCTACGCCCAGCGCGGGCAAGTCACCGACGAGTACATCCAGATATTCAAGGAACTTTGGACGTCGGACAACCCTGAGTTCCACGGTGAGCACTATGACGTCAGCGGGGCCGGTTTCCTGCCCAAGCCGGTGCAGAAGCCACACCCGCCCATCTGGATTGGCGGACACACCAATCCGGCCATCCGTCGCGCCGCCACGCTGGGCGACGGATGGATGCCCATCGGCCTGCGCCCGCCGGCGATCCTGGAGCCGGAGGAACTGGCGGAGAAAATCGCCCGCCTGCGTCGCATCAGCGCCCGGGCCGGCCGCAGCGAGGACGCAGTTGACCTGGTGTTCAGCACCGACTGCGTTTTCCAGGACGAACCCGACGCGAACCGCCGCATGGTGTCGGGCCGGCCGGAGCAAATCGCCGCCGACCTGCGCCAATACCAGGACCTGGGCGTGCAGCACTTCATCTTCAGCTTCCCCGCCGACAGCGCCGACCAGCAGCAGGAAGCGATGGAGCGGTTTGCACGGGAGGTGATGCCGTTGATGCCGGCGGAATAGACAGCATTGTATGGGATGTTCTCTTGGGCACCCACAAAGCGGCGACGCCATCGCAACCGTAGCCCCGAAGAAGAGTACGTCGCCGCCCTGGAAGACGACGGCTTACCCGTTCCCGAAGAGCACTTTTGAGGTACAAGTTGTAACCGTATGAGCAGACCGCCCGGGCGGTTATAGGAGACGGCCAATGACCAGACAGTTGACGGCAATCATTGAGCGGGAGGGCGAAGGATATGTCGCCCTCTGCCCCGAGTTGGACATTGCCAGCCAAGGAGACACGGTGAGCCAAGCCCGCAGCAACCTGCAAGAGGCATTGGAGTTGTTTTTCGAGACTGCTTCGGACAACGAGATCCAACGTCGATTGCGAGCGGAGGTGTACGTGACGCAAGTGGAAGTGACGGTTGGCTAGGTTGCGGGTGCTATCAGGTCGAGAAACCTGCGAGATACTGACCAGTCAGGGTTTTGTTGAGGTACGCCGTCGGGGCAGCCACATAATCATGCAGAAAGTTGAGGACGAGCAAACGGTTACTGTCCCAGTTCCCGATCACCGAGAATTGCGGATTGGAACCCTACTTTCGATAATCCGACAGTCTGGGCTTCCAAGGACGCTATTCGAGTAAGAAACTAGTTCCAGTCCGCCGGCCCGTCGAGCCGGGGCAGTTTTTGTTTAATACATCGGCGCCGGCTATGATAGCGTCGCGCTCAGTATTAATTGCCGAGTTTGACCAACCGGAGGTGAACCCGAATGACTCTACGATCTGATCTAAAAGGCCGGCTGGTGGCCGGCGAAACCATTGTCGCTCCTGGCGCTTACGACCCGATGTCGGCGCGGGTGGTGCAGTCTTTGGGCTTTGACACCGTGTACGTGGGCGGGTACATGAGCGGGGCGCACCTGGCCGTTACCGAGCCGCTGATGACGTTGACCGAGCAGGTTGACGTGGCGCAGCGCGTCGCCAAATCCGTCAACCTGCCGGTCATCTGCGACGCCGGCGCCGGCTACGGCGACCCGGTGCATACGATGCACACCGTCCGAACCTTCGAGCGGGCCGGCATCTGCGGCATCCACATCGAAGACCAGGTGTTTCCCAAGCGCGCGTCGTACCACGCTGGACTGGAGCACGTAATTCCCATGGACGAGTTCCTGGAAAAGATGCGCTACGCCCTGGAGGCCCGCAGCGACCCAGATTTCCTGATCATCGGACGCACCGACTCCTTCACCGCCGTGGAGGGCGACATGGACGACGCCATCCGACGGGGCAACGCGCTGCGCGACCTGGGCGTGGACGTGGTGATGCCCCGGGGCGTGCGGCAGCGGGAGGATCTGGCGACGTTCCGGGCCGGCGTGCCCGACGTGCCCCTGCTGGTCATCGCCGGCACCGACGACATCACGGTGCAGGAATACAAGGAGCTGGGCTACAAGGTGATCATCTACGCCACCACGCCGGCCATCGCCGCGGTGGACGGCATCCAGCGAGCGTACACCAGCCTGCGGGACACCGGCCATATCGGCATCGGAGCCGCCGAGGTGGCATCCCGCCGGGCCGAGGTGGAGGCGCTGATCAGCCTGCCGGAGTACCAGGCGGTGGAAGCGGCCACCACGGAGCGGGAGTTCCAGGACCGTCGCGTGGGGCATTAGTCGCGCATCACGCCCACCGCTACGCCCACGCCGCTGCCGCGGCCGGCCATACCGGCCGCGGCAGCGGCGTCATCATTCCGGACTGAAACGACGCGGCCCACGCCACCGGCTACGAGGCGCAGCAGTGGGTGCGTGGCGGCTGGCAGACGCTGCCCCACCGCTCTTACGCCAACTGCGCCAATCGGGCCAAACCGCCCCTTGACCCGACCGCGCGAGTGTCGTGAAGTCCCCTTCGCGCCAGTGGACGCTGTTATGAAATGCTTTCATGCCGAGGCCATCCAATGCCCCCAACATCAACCCCAACCCGTCGCAAAGCCGTTTCCCTCCTCGTGCTGACGCTGGCCGTGGGACTGATTGTGCTGGCGCTGATAGCTTTGGCCTGCGGGCCGTCCGCGCCGGCCGGGCAAGACGATGGTGCGACGGAACCCACTGCGACCGTAACACCCACCGCCACCCCGACCCCAACGCCGTCCATCGACTGTGATGACGAGGAGAATCAGGGGCATCCCGTGTGCATCGGTCCCCCGCCGACGCTGAGCGATTTTCAGAAGAAGTACAGCAAGTACGGGATGTCCGGCCTGCTGGAGGATTACGAAAAGGCGCAAGAGCAGGCTGGAGGAGCATCAGGAGCCTCCGGCGACAGCCCGGGACCGTCTCCCACGCCCCACACGCTGGAAATCAGGATATTCGTGGACGAGGACGCGCGCCTCACCGAGTTGGCCGATTTACTCAACCGGCATGAGGTGGAATATATTCGTTGCTTCGAAAGCACCACTGGAAGCTTGCCTTATTGCAGGGCGGTGGTGCCGGTGTCGTTGCTGAAGACATTGGCCGACACCGGATGGGTTTTACATTTGATGGAAATCCCTCCGGCAAACCTTTCGTCATTGCCGAACGCCGCCCCCGGTCAAACCATCCGAGACCCTCACGGGGTAGTGAACTGGAGTTCCATTTACAATGGCCAGCGCGACCCCAATAACAGCAACAGTCGCATCAAAGTGGGCGTGCTCAACGGGGGATTCACCAACTTGCGTACTACGCGGCCTCTGGCCACCATTGCCGGAGCCTACTGCTGGGATAATCAGGAGACGTTGCAGCAGGGCAGCGGCGCGGTGGCCATTGCGGCGTGCGACCACGGCCCGGACGACCACGGCAGGGACGTGGTTGACAACTTGCTCGATACCGCGCCAGAGGTTGCCCTGTACATATCCAATGCGCTCTACAAACCGGACCGGTTCAACAGCCGCGCTCAAGACGCGGTGAACTGGATGCTGGCGAACAACGTGGACATCATCAACATGTCCATAAACAGTCCTGGCTGGACCGGCCCGGGAGACGGCACCTCGCCGCGTGCTAATAGCCTCCTCAACCTGGTGAAGTCGGCCACTGACCGGGGTGTGCTGTGGGTGAATTCAGCCGGCAATTCTGCCAAAGAAAGCTGGTATCGGAATGGCCTGGATTTCACATCCGCCGGGTGGGTTGATTTCGACCCCAGATCTTCGCACATAAACGCTTGCTATCCCATACAGTCGCCGATGCAGACGAACCAGCCATACACTTTCCGAATTCGCTGGAACGGCAATTGGGGCAATGCCAGCGGCGCCGATTTGGCTCTATACTTACGGCGCGAAGCCCCCAATCCGGCTTGGGTTGATGTTGAAAACGAACCGCAATCCGGCGGCCCTGATCACTATCCATATGAAGCTCATACCTATACCCCCACCGTGGCTGACGGTAACGACCCTGAATTCTGCCTTGGCGTGTACAAAACATCGAATACGTCCGCGCCGCAGTGGCTGCAGGTGCGGGCAGCGGACCTGGAACTGCGCGACGGCGGCACGAAAGCCAACCCGGTGATATTGCCCTCGGACGGTACAATTGCGGAACCCGCTGACAGCAGCGAACCGAATGTCCTGGCCCTGGGAGCCGCTGCTGTCAATGCCCCCAACGTCATCACGCTGTAAAGTTTCAGCAATCGTGGCCCCTTGCCGCAAACGAGCGCCACCGTTCCCGATTTGGTCGGAGCTAACATTATCCACGACGGCACCAGTTTCGCTTCGCCCCGCATCGCGGGCCTGGCAGCCTTGGTGATGCAACAGAAAAGTCCCCACGGAACTCCGTCGCCGTCCCAGCGCCCGACGTTGGTCGCCGACACTATCCAGTATCTGAAAGACCACGCCTCGAACAGAGCACCGACCAATCACTGGGGCCACGGCTTCGCCTACCTACCCACCCTGACGCCAACACCAACTGCCACACCGACGCCCACGGCCACCCGCCGCTCTCTAGAATTCCCGCTTAATCTCGAGGTGTGCGTGTCGTCCGGCAACGTGGTCACCATGAACTGGGACGACGTGCCTCGCGTTACCCGATACCAGGTCCAGGTGAGAACCCGGCGGGGCTGAGAAACGATGCCCATCAACCGGGCGATGACGATCAGGATGTCCGGCTCCAGCGCCACCGTCCGCGGGTTACCATATGATTCCACTATGAAATTCCGGATCCGCAGCGTAAACGGCAGGCAGGTCTCTCGATGGAGCCAGCCCGTCCGAGCAAGGTCGGGCTCTGACTGCACGGAGAGCACGCCTACACCCACTCCCACACCGACGCCGACACCCACAGCTACGCCTACTCCAACGCCCACACCCACCGCCACGCCGACACCGACACCAACGCCGACACCTCGGCCGGCGCCACCAGCGACACGCCGGCCCACGTCCACACCGACGCCAACGCCATCGGTCCCGCGGCCGGAAATTTCCGGACTGACCATGACTTGCGATTCCGATGCGCAGAATGCCAGTTGGAACCATACTGTAGCGTCTTATCTCGGGAGCGCGTCACGCAGCTATAACTACAGCTTCGCGTGGTCCCAGGGCGGGAACCTCAATTTCAACGACGGCTTTGTCAGCAGCAATTCAGTTGCCAATCAAAGCAGCCCCGACTCCGGAACGCGAGTCGGTTTTGCAGTAGCCGCGTTTTACCACGACGCGAACTCGTACTACGTATATCGATCGCCATACCGCAGTAGGTCCTGTACCCCGCCGTCGGGAACATCGGGCAGGTCCACTGAGCCCGGGCCGGAGTCTCCGGCCGGTTCGCCGGACCCGGTGATCGCCGGCTGCGGCACGCCGGCCAACCCCCGCATTACGAGCCTGACCAACAGCGACGCCACCGTCGCCTGGGAGTCCACCGAGTCGGCGATGATGTATGCCTACACGATAACCGTCAACGGCGTCGCCCTGGCCAGGTCAACGGACTTTACCGCCGGAACGACGGCCCGTGTGGACATCGAAGAACTCAGTGACGCCGGCGACGCGCTTGGCGTTGACGTGACGGCGGTGTGTTCGGGAGGCTTCAGCAAGACCGCCACTTCGCCGTCGTTTACCGTCCCGGTGCCTCCATAAGAAAACGGTGTGCTAAACTGGCGCCCACGAACTCTTATCCGGCAGGAGACCGCCAGTGCAGAACGTCGCAGTTTCTTCCGCCGCCGGCGTTTCTCCCGGCATCCTCGACGCGGCTACCGTCGCTCGTCGCATTGCCGACAACGTCGCCACCGTCATCGTCGGCAAGGACGACGTAATCGAGCGGGCGCTGGCCGCCCTGGTGGCGGATGGCCACATTCTGGTGGAGGACGTGCCCGGCGTGGGCAAAACCATGCTGGCCCGTTCCCTGGCCGTATCCATCGGTGGCACCTTTTCCCGCATCCAGTTCACGCCGGACCTGTTGCCCAGCGACGTCACCGGCGTGTCCGTCTATAACCAGTCAACCGGCGAGTTCAGCTTCCGCTCCGGTCCCATCGCCGCTCATCTGGTGCTGGCCGACGAGATCAACCGCGCCACGCCCAAAACCCAGTCGGCGCTGCTGGAGGCCATGGAGGAGCGGCAGGTAACCGTGGACGGCGTAACGCACCCGCTGGCTCCGCCGTTCCTAGTGATCGCCACTCAGAACTCCATCGAGTACGAGGGCACCTTTCCGCT
The DNA here is from genome assembly GCA_965197635.1 of Dehalococcoidia bacterium. GTDB lineage: Bacteria > Chloroflexota > Dehalococcoidia > Lucifugimonadales > UBA3495 > Bin87. Next base: position 259,263 of record OZ240218.1, on the reverse strand, counting down.
GCCCGAGGCCCAACTGGACCGCTTCCTGATGCGCATCAGCGTGGGCTACCCGCGCTTCAACGAGGAAATGACCATCATCGCCCAGCAGGAGCACTCACACCCCATCCTGGAGCTGCAGCCGGTGGCGGCGCCGGAGGATGTCCTGTCTCTGCAACAGGCCGCCCAGGACGTGTACGTGGACGGCTTGGTGCGAGAGTACCTGGTCGGTCTCTCCGAGGCCACCCGAGCGCACGCCGACGCCGCCCTGGGCGCGTCGCCCCGCGCTTCGCTGGGGCTGTTTCGCGCCGGGCGCGCGCTGGCCCTGATACGTGGCCGAGACTACGTGCTGCCCGACGACGTCAAGGAACTGGCCGTGGCCGTCCTGTCCCACCGCATCGTGCTCACGCCGGCGGCCCGGATGCGAGGGGTACGACCGGAGCAATTGGTCAACGAACTGCTGAACAGCGTGCCGGTGCCGGGAGCGAGGTAAGCCGGCGCATCCGGGAGTCTTGGATATGTACACTTTCGATGTTGTGGTTTGGCCGGGCGAGTTGTCCGACGGGTCGACATGTTACGCGGCCTGGTGCTCCTATGTTCTGGGAGTAGGGGCCCAGGGCGACACGGAACAGGAAGTTCTGAAGAGCATCACCGACATGATGGAGGACGTAATCAGCGATCCCTCGCCCGATGAGACTGCTTTGGCTGACGAACCAACGGCCGTCGCTGAAATGGACGAACTGATGCGGGAGCTCTCCGAGGAGGGGATCTCCTACCAAGTGCATCGTGTCACTTTGGCTGTCCCTGAACCGGCAGACGCCTGATGCCCCGCTACGGTAATGTTCGCGCCAGAGAACTCAGGAACCTGCTTTTGCGGATGGGTTTTGTCGAAACGGCACGAAACGACCATTGGCGTTATCGTCATACCGGACTACGCTTGCGCACGTTCGTCTCTTTTGGCAATAACGAAATAGATGCGGATTTTATGGGAAGCATTATTGCCAACCAGTTGCGCATGACCATTGATGAATTTCGCGCCGCAATGAACGGAGATATTCCCGCACGGTTCACCAACCCTGAATTTTGGTCCAACTGACTTGTACGCAACTATGATCAAGTCTCTTATCAGCCAGCACCGGCGCAAGATCCTTTTCAGCCTGCTGATCCTGGTAGTGCTGTTCTACGCGATGGGCACGGGGTTCGCGTTTTTCTACCGGCTGCTGTTCACCCTGTTGCTGCTGATCGGGGTCGGCTACGGCTGGGCCTGGTTCAACCTGCGCGGGCTGGACGTGCGGCTGACGCGGTTGGGCACCCGGGGGCGCGTCGGCGACTTCCTGGAAGGCCAGATCCAGCTCATCAACCACACGCGCCTGCCCAAGTCGTGGCTGGAGGTGGTTGAAGACACCGACCTGGCGGATCCGGGAGGGCGCACCGTGGCGCTGGTGAAAGGCCAGTCGCGCTCGTTCCGTATCGCAACCTACCTATCACGGCGCGGCATTTACAATACCGGGCGCGTCCGCGTAACGGCCCGCGACCCCTTCGGCCTTTTTCGCCTCAGCCGCGCCTTCCTGACTGAACAGCCGTACACTGTGCTGCCGCAGACCGTTCCGCTGCCCGACCTGGACCGCCGGTTCGCCAACCTACCCAGCGACTCAGCTTTGTCCCGGAGAACCCCGGCCATCACGCCGGAGTCGTCCACGGTGCGGGATTACGCTCACGGCGACAGCCTGCGCCGTATCCACTGGCCCTACACCGCCCGGATGAACCGGCTGATGGTAAAGGAGTTCGACATAGGGGTGTCCGCGCAAGCCTGGGTGCTGCTGGACATGGACCGCCGTTCCCACGTTGGGGAGCCGCCGGATAACACCGAAGAACTGGCGGTGACCGTTGCCGCTTCGCTGGTACAGCATTGGGACGAAACCGCCGTTCCCGTGGGTCTGGCGGCCAACTCGACAGGACTGTGGATGCTCAAACCCGACCGTCGGCCCGCGCAGTTGGGCATCCTGATGGAAGCGCTGGCCGGCATCCGGGCCGACGGGGCGTTATCCCTGGAACGGTTCATCTACGACCTGCGCCCCCAACTATCGGGTTTCAACACCCTGATGATCATCACGTCGTCCCGCCGCCCGGAATGGACGACAGCGCTGGTGGGCCTTCGCCGGCAGGGCATCAACGTCGCCGTCACCTACATCGATCCCGCCTCGTTCTCCGAACCCGACAGAGGCGCAGCGCCGGGCATAACCGGCCAAATCACCGCGGACTATCTGACCCAGCACGACATCCCTCTTTACCTGGTTCGCCGCGACGCCGACATCAACCTGGCGCTGTCGCGGCCCCTGGTTACCGGTGCGGCGCGGGCCGCCGACCAACGGCCGGCGGGAGACGACGGCAACCAAGCGGGGGAAGTCTCCGAAAACTTGACGGCGGCATCGACGCAACGCTGATGCCCTGAAATTCGCGTTACGATGGCTACAATAACCTCACCCGCACCCACGCTGACCCAGCCTGCTCCAAGCGCCAACCCAGTTTGGCCGGGGCGGGCGTTGGTTGCCCTGGCGTCGGCGATCCTCGTCGCCCTGCGGCCTCCCGACGGCTGGGTGGCCGCCGGCTTGCTCGCTCTCAACATGATCATAGTCGTCTGGTCAGTGGAAGTGGCCGACTGGGCGCCCACGCCGTCGTTGGTTGTGGTCATGCTGCTGGCGGTGCTGACCGCCCTGCTGCTGACCCGGGTCAAGTTCTGGACCGCCGCCGTGTTACCCTTCGGCCTGCTCGTGGGCGCTGGAGTCGTCATCTGGCAAATGGTTGCGGCGTCTCCCGACGAGTTGAACATAGGCAACACGGGCGAGTTTTTTGAGCGTCTGGGGATGTGGTTGTGGGCCGCCCGCACCGAAGGCATCAGCGTTGACCCATTGCCCTTCGCCACCGGCCTGTTGATTGCGGCGTGGCTGTCGGGATACCTGGCGGGCTGGGTCTTTTTCCGCTATCGCAACTTCTGGGGCGTCTTCGCCCTGGGAGCGGTTGGCCTGATGTCCAACCTCACCTTCCTGCCCGAAAACGCCAGCGTGTATCTGGGCGTGTACGTGTTCACCGGCCTGCTGCTGGTGGGTTGGGTGCAGTCGGTACGCTCTCGCCAGCGCTGGGACCGGCAGGGCCGGATTTACGACGGCCACCTGGGCATCCTCACGGTGAGCGACACCGCCGTCGTAGCGATTGTCGCGCTGATCATCGCCTTCCTGCTGCCCACCGGAGGTCAGTGGGGTCCCGCCAACGCTTTTTATAGCTTCACCCGGGCTCCGCTGGTGGTCTGGGAGGAGGATTTTAACCGCCTCTTCGCCGGCCTGCCCGCCCGGAAACCACTGCCCTATCGCATCTGGGGCGATACCATGGCCTTCCAGGGCACGATCAACCCGACCGACACGCCCGTGCTGCAGGTCAACTCACCGGTGCCGCTCTATTGGAAGGCCCGCTCCTACTCCACCTATACCCATGAGGGTTGGTTATCGGAGGGAACGATACTCCGGGAGCCGGGCTGGAAACCCGAATACAGCACTCCAAACCCCTATCGGGAGCGGTTCAACGTGACCTTTGAGGTCATCCCCAACTACGACAGCCGGAGCCTGTTCGCCGGCGGCGAGGCCATCGGCGCCAACCGAGACATTCGCATCGAAACCTTCGAATCTCCCCGTTACGTCATCACCCCCAGTTTGGAAAGCGTGGCCGACCACCTGCCGCCGGCGCTGCAGCAGGCGGTGGAGGGATTGCGCGAAACCGTCGGCGACGACGCCTATGCCGCCGCCGAGTCCATCAAAGGCGCGTTGCCCGCCGGGTCGTTTGTGCTGGAGACTATCGAACGCGACGCGGCCGGAATCGTCCTGAACGCCGTCATCGGCGAGATAGTGCCCGCCGAGCCGGACGTGCTGGCCGTGCGCGCCGCCGGCGGCAGCGCGGAAGCCGGCGATCCCTATCAACTGACGGCCTCGGTGTCCTCCGCAGAACCGGACCAGCTCCGCGAGGCCGGTGAAGAGTACGCCCCCTGGCTGTGGGCGCGCTATATCCAACTGCCGCCCGATATGCCGGCGCGGGTGGGGGACCTGGCCCACGAAATTACGGCCGGCGCCGAAACGCCCTACGACCGGGCGGTCGCCGTGGAGGAATATCTCAAAACGAATCTTACCTACAACCTGGCAATCGACCCGCCGCCCCTGGGCGCGGACGGCGTGGACCATTTCCTTTTTGACAGCCGCGAGGGTTACAGCGAATATTTCGGTTCCGCCATGACGGTGTTGATGCGGAGCCTGGGCGTGCCAGCGCGCATGGCCACCGGCTACACCAGCGGGAACTCGCTGGACGGCTCCAGTCTGTATATCGTGTCCGACCACCACAGCCACGGCTGGACAGAGGTTTATTTCCCTGAATTCGGCTGGATCGCCTTTGAACCTACTCCCGGCAGGGAGATCCCCATCGCCATACCCCCCGAAGAGCAGGCGCGACACCGCGCCGCAATGGACGGTGGCGCCGACGCGGGCGACTTGCCCTGCGAGATCGAAGAGGAATGCGAAGATTTTGAAACCATGTTTGACGAAGAAGATCTGCTAACGCGGGGCGTCGGCGCGGACGGATGGGATAACACGGTTCGCGCCGCGGTACCCTGGGCCGCCGGCCTGGGAGCCGCCGCCGTGTTGTTGGCCCTGACCGCGTGGGTCATCTGGCGTTGGCTGCTGGCCACTCCGCGCGACGTGCCAACCGCATACCGACGCCTGCGCCGGCTGGGCGGCCTGGCGTCCCTGCCGCTCCGGGAGCACCAGACGCCGAACCAGTGGGCCGCCCGGCTGGCTGCCGCCCTGCCGGAGCAACAATCCGCCATCCGCCAAATCGTCAATGCCTACGCCCGGCGCACCTATTCGGGCCGTGCGACGGCAGAAGCCACCGACGCCGATAGCATCGCGGAAGCCTGGCAAGCCCTGCGCTTCCCCCTGGCTCTGTACGCGCTGCGGCGGCGGGAAGTCTGAAGACGGTCAAATTCGACGAACTCATCGGGCGTGGAGACTTGACGCAATGAACTCGGTCAACAGGAAACAGGCCAAGCTCTCGTACTGCTTGCAGGAAACCCCCTTCGGATGGCTGGCGTTGTTGGGCCGGCAGGGTGGGCTGTGTCGAATCAACCTGCAGCCGGCGCCCCAGGATGCCCTGGACGGGTTGGGCGACGCCCTGCTGGGCGCCGAAGAGGGCGCCGGCGAATTCGCCGATGCGCTGGCCGCTTTCAACGACTATTTTGCTGGCAACACCGCCGCCCTGGACGACATTCCGCTCGACCTCACCGATGCGCCGCCCTTCTACGGCGCGGCTTGGGCCGCCTGTCGCAGCATTCCGCCGGGTGAAACTCGCTCCTACCAATGGCTGGCGGACGCCGCCGGCAATCCCCGGGCTGCAAGGGCCGCCGGCCAGGCCATGGCGAAAAACCCGTTTCCGTTGGTTATTCCCTGCCACCGGGTGGTGGGCAGCGACGGGGGATTGCACGGGTACGGCGCCGGCGGTTTGGGGGTCAAGGCTCGGTTGCTGGAAATGGAGCGGGGACAGGCGACGATACTGTGAATCGCGCTGGCTGTCCCAACGAGATTGCCAAACCGCGCTCGCGATGACAAAGCATTCTTGCGGGCTACGGCTCTGGCGGGTATGCTGGGCAGCGGCATAGTGCCCTTAGCTCTGAAAGTCAACTGTACAAAACCAACCACGCCGCCGGCAGGAGGTTTCACGATGGCAGGACAGAAATTCACATCCTGGGTACACGGCTCCGCGATGACCGGAGAATACCTCAACCGCGTCACCGCCGTGCGCCACTGCGGGCCTTTCGCCCGCATCGAGGGCAGCGAAGGCCAGAACGCCTGGATGCACTTCGCCATACCCACCCCCACCGTCCAGAACGGCAACCGCACCAAGGCCGAATCGGTATCGATGTCCTTCCGTGCGCGCTCCCACGCCAACGTGGCCGAAGTGCTGGTGTACGACGGTGAGAAGATCATCGCCGAACACTTGGGAATGGCGATCAAGGGCGACAACCTGGACGCGAGTTTTGAGATCCCGGGCACGCCCGAAGTTGACCGGGGCATCAACGTGGTGGTCGGCGTAACCTTCGATCAGGGCGCGCCGGACATCCGCTCCATGCAGGTGGAAATCGTAGGCGTGGGCGTGAACTTCGAGGGATAACTACTTCGGGTTTGCACGGCCAGGATGTTTTGGGGCGGGTCCGAAACCCGCCCCGTTTCTATCGTTCTCAGAGTAGCCCTTCAGCCTTGGCCGCCCTGCGGAGCGCACGGTCCAGTGTAGCCAATGTGGTGCTACGGCGTTGCGCCAGTTCCAGGTAAAGGGCGTCGTAAATGGTCAACCGATGTGCTTTGGCCAGTTCGTAGGCCCCGTCAAGGTCAGTGTCGCCGTCAGTATCGATCGGCAAAGCAGCCAGAGTTTGCAAATGCTGCCTGGCCCTGGCAGGAGAAAGCCGATTTTGCCTTTCAGCAGACAATAGGACGTTACGCATCTCAATGTGCCAGAATTGCGGAACCAAGACTCTATCGACAGCAGTTAGAGAGAATACCGCGTTGGCGTAGGGTTCATCCTCGTCATCGAGAACCCATGCTGCTGCGACGGACGTGTCGAGCGCTACAGCATTCATCAGCGACGTCCGTAGCGCCGCCAATCCAGCAAGTCGCGCAGGCTGTCGGAAACCTGCGCCAAGTGCTCCGGCAGATCCTCGCAACTTTCGTCGCCGGACGTATCGTCCGGCTGGAGGACGCTCCATTCCGTTTCTTGTGCCACCGGTGGATGAGGCGCCGGGCACAGGTAGCCGACCAGCTTGCCATGATGCACTATCGCCACGGTTTCACCCTGCTTTACCGCCTCCAGCATCTCAAAAAAGAGAATTTTGGCATCATAGTCTTCAACGACACGCATGATCTCTCCCCAGGCTGGAATATGCTTGTTTTACTATACTCCCTCCACAATCATCACGTTGGAAATGGTGGACTGGATGCGCAGTTCCTTGGGGCCGGCGTAGTCGTCGGAGTAGTACCAGCCGTTGGCCTTTTCGAGGCTGTCGAACTCCAGGATCACCGTGCGGCGGACCGGCTGGTCTCCCTCCACCACCTTGACGTCGCCGCCGCGCGCCAAGTAGCGGCCGCCGTGCTTTTCGATGGTGGCCGGAACCTGCCCGCGATAAACGTCAAACTTCTCGGCGTCGGTAACTTCAATCGTGGCGATGATGTAAGCGGCCATTGGGGATTCTCCTTTTGCAGAAACTGGTCAGCCGTAAGCAAATCGGTTCGGCTAAAGTCATTCTAACCCGCCGGAGTTGGGCTGCGCCACGCTGTGTAGACGGCTGGCGACCCACCCGTCATTGCGTGTGCGGCGTGGCAATCTGGTTGGTGCGAGAGTCACCGTCACCGGCACGAGATTGCCACGTCCTTCGACAGGCTCAGGATGAGCGGCTGCGCTCCTGGCGATGACAACTGAAAGGCGGTGGGTAGCGTTCCGTATTAGGTGGTTTCCGTCCGTAGGGGCGAATGGCCATTCGCCCCTACCCGCACTAGCAACGGCGTCTATGGAATCAAACCACCTAAATCGGGACGCTACCATAGGCGGTGACGCCGCTTGCCGTCGGTTGCGCCGGGTAGTATTCTGCATCCCACTTGCAAGCCGCCGGAGGCGGACGGACACAGGAGCCCGAGCCGAGATGACCACCACCACCGAGTCCTTGACCAATCACCGCACGCATAACAACTTTATTGCCGGTCAGTGGACGCCCTCCGATTCCGGCCGCACGTACTCCACCTACAACCCGGCCCACAAGGATCAACTGATGGGCCACTTCCAGCTGTCCAATCCGGAGGACACCCTGCGGGCCGTGGCCGCCGCCGCCGAAGCCGCCCCCGGTTGGGCCGACACACCGGCCCCGGTGCGCGCCCAGGTGCTGTTCCGCGCCCTGGAGATCATGGAACGCCGAGGCGAGGAGATCGCCCGCACCATCACCGAGGAGGAGGGCAAGCCCCTGCCCGACGCTCGCGGCGAGGTCAAGCGGGCCATGAACATCATTGAGTACGCCGCCGGCGAGGGCCGGCGAATGTTCGGCTACACCACGCCGTCAGAACTGCCCAACACCGTAGCGTACACCGTGCGCCGGCCGCTCGGAGTGGTTGGCATCATCACGCCGTGGAACTTCCCCATCGCCATTCCCGCCTGGAAGATGGCGCCGGCGCTGATCTGCGGCAATGCCATCATCTTCAAGCCGGCCTCGGGCACGCCGTTGTGCGCCGTCAAACTCACCGAGGTATTCGAGGAGGCCGGCGTGCCGCCCGGCGTGCTGAACCTGATTACCGGCCCCGGCGGCAGCGTCGGCAATGCCCTGGTGGAATCGCCGGACGTGTCGGGCATCTCCTTCACCGGAAGCACCGAGATCGGCACCGAACTGTACACCCGCGGCGCGTCCCTACTCAAGAAAATACAGGCCGAGATGGGCGGCAAGAACGCCGTCATCCTGCTGGCCGACGCCGACCTGGACAAGGCCCTGGGCGGAATCGTACAGGGCGCCTTCGGCTCCACCGGCCAGCGCTGCACCGCCACCAGCCGCGTCATCGTGGAGGACGGCGTGTACGACGAGTTCATGCAGCAGCTGATCGAGCGCACGTCCAAACTGACCATCGGCGACGGGATCGAGGACGGCATCGACGTGAGCCCACTGTCCAGCGAATCCCAGCAGCGCACGGTGTCCGACTACATTTCCGTCGGTAGGGACGAGGGAGCGACGCTGGCCTTCGGCGGGCGCACCCTCAGCGGAGGCATCTACGACGACGGCTGGTATGTGGAACCCACCATCTTTACGGACGTGAGCCTAGATATGCGGATCGCCCGGGAAGAGATATTCGGGCCGGTGCTGACCGTGTTCCGCGCCCGCGACCTGGAGCACGCGGTGGAGATTTCCAACAACGTCAAGTTCGGCCTGTCGTCCTCGGTGTACACCCGCGACATTCCTCGCGCTTTCCGCTACATCAACACGGTGGACGCCGGCATGGTCCACGTCAACGCGCCGACGCTGGGCGGCGAGGTGCATCTGCCCTTCGGCGGCCTGAAAGCCTCGGGCGTGGGTCAGCGGGAGCAGGGCGTGGAGGCGGTGGACTTCTTCAGCGAGGTCATCACCGTCTATATCGACTACGCCGACGAGGCCCGGGCGCAGGCGCGGTTTATCTGATACCAACGTTATCGGACTTACGCGGTTGGGTTGTCGGCAGGGAATTTAACGCGAAGGCGCAAAGGCGCAGAGACGCAAAGGGTGTATTTGCCGACGCTGCTGGCTGCCGCGCTCATCCTGCTGGCCGTAGCCTGCGCGCCCTCCGACGCCGAGCTGGAGGCACGGATTGAGCGGGCGGTGGACGCCGCGCTGGTGGATGCTGCTTCGCCTGATCTGAGCCGGGTGTACCAGAGCGTGTGGCCGTCGGTGTTTTACATCGAACCGGGCGACGGGCAGCACGGTACGGGGTGGCTGCTGGAACCGGGACTGATCGTAACGGCGGCTCACGTGGTGGCTGACGACGAGCGGGTGGTCGTCCGGCAGGCCGCCGCTCCGGTTTTCACCGCCACGGTATCGGGTATCGACACGCGACGGGACGTGGCGTTGCTTCGTTACGATACCTCCACCACCCAATTGGGTGAAGGCGCAGTCCCCCTGCCGCTGGGCGATGCCGACATCAGAGACATTGCCCAGGATTTGCTGGCGCTGGGCTACTCCGGCAGCGGGGTCAAGCCGGAGGGAGAGGTGGGTTCGCCCAAGGCCAACGCGGGCATACTCTCCCAGATCACCAACTTCGGCCCCTACAGCTACGGGCGGAACCTGGAGATGGACGCGCCCATCGACCCCGGGGACAGCGGCGGCCCGGTCCTCAACACGTCCGGCGAGGTGGTGGGCATGGTGCGCGCCGCAGCACGGCGCACGGCCGGGGGCGGGCAGGTGGTGGGCACGTTCTACGCCGTCCACGCGGATGAGATCCGGGCGGCGGTGGGGGAGATCAAGGAGCGTTAGAACTCGTGACTGTTAGAATCGGATCTCACTACGCAGAGGTCGCGCCATGTTCGCAAAGTTAATTTGGCTTAGGGTTAAAGAGCAGTTTACCAAGAACCTTTGGCTTATGGTGCTCGGCGCGTTTCTGATGGCAGTTGTGCTCTATGGTTTGGTATCATCATTAACGTACCTGCTATACCGTACGCCCGGATTGACCGAGGCACTGGCGAAGATATCTAGCAAGTTCGGCGTTGAGACTTCTCAGCTTTTAGAATTTCAGGCGCTAATCGTAGGTGGCATATTCATCGGCGTCCAACTGTGGGTAACGTATCGACGTGTGAATGCCGCCGAAAGGACCGCACAAGCATCTGTCGAGACTGCGAAAGCGGCTGTTGATACCGCACAATCTACGATAAGCAGCAATGCCGCTCTGCTGTTCAAAAACGCTATTGAGTTGCTGGGCAGCGATGTGCCGATTGTGCGCATCGGCGGTATTCAAGCGTTAGGATTCCTGGCCAAGGACTATCCGGAATATCAAGGAGCGGTAGCCGCCATAATAGACAACTATATGCAGCAACCCAGCGCCAACCGGCAGAGCGAGGGTAACGGGCTATGAGCAAACTGCCTTTTGACAAGCAAGTCGCCATGGAAGTCCTGTTTACAGGGCACGGCCCAACGACATTCAAAGGAATTGTTCACAACCTCAGTCGGTCTGAACTGCCTGAGCTTTTCCTCGAAAACGCCGAAATGCCCGGCGTCATACTGGACGGGGCCGATTTGCAGAAAGCCAGACTTAGGGGTTCGAACCTAAACGGGGCGAGGTTGGTTTTGGCGGATTTACACGAAGCTGATTTGAGCGACGCGGACTTGCGCGATTGTATGCTGGTTAACACCAATCTTATCAACGCCATCTTGACCAGAGCCGACCTGCGGGGCGCTAACTTGACGCTTGCCAAACTGCAGGGAGCGCGCCTTGATGGGGCCGAACTGGACGATGACGGAGTGGAGCAGCTGAAAAAAGCTGCTTCCCTGTATGACGTTAGAGGATTGACTGATGTCCAGACAACCGCCCTCGAAAAGCATCGTCCCAGCCTGTTCTGGCAACCCCAAAAAGCAGAAGACGACCCGGATAGCTTCTAACGTCATCTACCCCAACAGATAACCGTATTATCGGTTCTTATGGCGCACGTATAGAACGGGCCAGCGCTGATTGCAGTGAAACGCTCTGATGGGGGCTTCGGTCTTCCCGTCTGTGTCATGTCCCCAGCATTCGATGGATTTATCTGCTCTGATCCCGCACGTATGAACTGACCCGGCGCTGACGGATGAAAAATGGCCTCGGGGAGCCGCGGTTCGTCCGTGTTCGCCATTGCCCCAGCAGGCAACGGTATTATCAGCGCGAATACCGCAAGCGTGACCGGCGCCCATACTCACTGATACGAATTTCCCGCTGGGTGGCGATAATTCCCCACCCCAGTCTTCCCCCCAACAACCGATGGTGTCGTCAGTACGTATTCCACAAATGCCGTCCAGTGCGCCAGCGCGGCTAATCGACTTGAACCTTCCACCTTCATGAATAATTTGCGGCGCAGTTCCACGTAGAAAGTCGCTCCAGGCAATTATGACCCCATCTGACCTTATGGCATAATCTCTATTGAAACCGACAACCACCTGGTTGAACGAACCTTGCGGCGGCAAAATGCCGGCGGATAAACTTTCGTATTGGAACCACCAGCAAGTAATCGAACCGTCTTGTCTGATTCCACATACACGGCCGTTACCAGTGTCAACGGAACGGAAAGCACCGTTGGGGATTGATTTCCAGTTCCCGCCGGTTTCTCCCCAACATTCTATGGTACTGTCCGACCTCACACCGCAGGCGTAATTGCCGGCCGAGCTGACCGATTTGAACGAACCATCGGGCGGCTTGGTAGGGCTTCCGCAGGCAAGCAGGATGCCCAATACCAGCAAAATCACCATACTGCGAGAAGCGAGCAAAAGCGCACGCTTGTTCATGACCCCAATCTTATGGTGATTGTCCCCTAAAACCCCACCATCCACCTCGCGAACCGCTCCAGCAGGCCCTCCGTGCCGATGGCTACCAGCCGGTCCGCCGCCTCATCCAAGCTGAGGCGTCCGTAGGCCAGCATCAGGTAGGTGTTGGCGTCGCAGGTGACCACCAGGTCGATGTCATCGGCGTTGGCGTGCAGTCCGTGGCCCACCCGGACGCCGGCCGGGCTTACCACCACGTCCATCTCCTCAGCGTCGGACAGGGCGAAATGGTATTGGATTTCTCCGCTTGGCGGGTTGTCGCCCGGGTTGTAGGCGGCGCGCAGCCAGTGGGACGACATTCCCAGCAGGACCGGTATCGCGTCGGGATGCAGTGGGGCGTTGGCGTCGAAGGCGCTGCGGATGTCCCAATCGTGGACGGCCAACTCCTGGATGCGCTGGCTGACGTATTCGCGGGCGGTCATGGCGCCCCGACGAGGATGCCAGCAGGCGCAGCGCCAGTCGTCGCCGCTGAAACCGTCCAGCAGTTGGTGCAGCTCCCGGTAATGCCGCCCAAAGGTGAGCAGGAGGTCGGCGCCCAGGGACTGGGCATAGGCGATATCGGCGTCGGCGTTGGCGGCGGACATGGCCATCATATCCGACGGAGCGCTGAATCCGGCCGGTGGACCGGAGTCGCCGGTGCGTCCCCGGGTCATGCTGGCGATCTGCCGTTCGGCGCGGTTGGCCAGATGGCCCGCCACGTCGCGGACCGTCCAGGCATCGCAGGCCGACTGGCGGGCCATATCGCCATCCGACAGCCCGCCCAGGAACTCGTACAATCCCCTGGCCAATGTGCCGATGACGGCGATTTCATTGTGGATAACGGTTTCGTCTATCGTGGTCATGGTTTATGGTTCACCCTCAGGCTGGTTCTCTCGCGTCAAGGGAGACGGGATCGCTATAGTCCACCAAACCACCGGCCCAGGTTGCGCAACGCGACGTGGGCGATGGTGTCGGGCGCCTGGGAGACGCGGATACGGCCGGCACGCTTGGCCACGTTCCAGTCCACGCGGTTGTACAGGCAGAGCAGGTAGGCGTTGGCGTCGGCGCGGACGGTCAGCTCGGGTTGCCGTTCGGGAGAGCATTCGGACACGGTGAAGGCATCGCCCGTGACCACCACGTCGTGCTGTAGGGTTGCGCCCTCGGGGCCGCCGCCAGGCGATTCTTGACCAATCTCAAAGCGGTACACCGCCGGCGTGGTAAGCGGGGCGGAAGGCCGGAAGCAAAGGTGATACCACATTTCCGACGCGGGCAGCAGCGCGACGATGCCGTCAGGATCCAGGTCGCCCTGTCCGGTGTTGCCGGCGCGCATGTCCCAATCGTGGATGACCAACTCCTGGATACGGAGCTCGACGTAGCTGCTGGCCGATATGGTGCCACGACGGCGGTGCCAGCAACCGATGGACCAGTCCGTCCACCCCTGCAGAGTCTCGTCCAGTTCCTCGTACCAGTCCTTGAAATTGTCCAGCAGGGCGTCGCCCCATTCGTTGCGCGTCTGCACGTTGCTGGTAGCGTTGGCCTGCTGCACCTGGTCGGGAGAGGCCAGAAGGGTTTCGCCCGCCGGCGGGCCGCCTTCCCCGGCGAGGCCGCGGAGCATGGCCTCCCGCTGGCGAACGGCGCCGCCGGCTAGGTGGGCGGCCACGGTTCCCACATCCCACTCGGAGCAGGCAGAGGGAGCGTTGAGGGCCCCGACGGGGCCTTCGGACAGGCGGCGGTGAATATCTCCAGCCAGCCGTTTAATCAGGTCAACATTGGCAGCGTCATCCATAGCGTTCGCCTCCGGGTGAAGAATCAAGAAATAGGCGGCGGTAGTGTACCACTTTGTCCGGAGGTTGAGACCATGGGCAGGCAGTGACGAAAACAGCGCGGCGGTGTGGCCACGCTGTGCACGCCATAGATTGGATCGCCGGCGAACTACCAGGTAAGGCGGCGGCGATGCATCAGGACGGAGACCCCGATGGCGGCCAGGAGCACACCGGCGACGATGGACAGGGCGGGCAGCACCGGCATCCCGGCGTACGACCAGGAATTGATGTAGCCGCGCGGAGAATGCAGGGGCGTTAGGCCCAACTTATCCGCGTCGGGGATGGTGAGGTCGGTCGTGACAGTATCGTGCTCCACGACGGAAGTACTGCGAACCGGCACCGGCAGTTGGGAGAAGCTCAGGTGCAACTGGCGAGTCTGCCGGTCTCCAGTGTAGAACGACCACTGGACAGCCTGAACGTTTCTGTCCTGTCCAACCAGCCAGAAGGTTACGATGTCGCCCTCGGGCAGGGTAGTGTGATCGACGCTGCCGGGAGCGACTTTGAGGCCGCTGTAGCGGCCGTCCGATCCTACCGCTACAGGTAAGCTTACGTAACCCTGAGCACACCCGCCGAGGCAGGCCAGCAGATGGACCCCTGCAGGAACGATACGACTGTCTGCAAAGGCATGGCCTTCGAAAGTTTGCCAGCTGCCGCCCGTAGCGGACGCCGCGGGTTCCTCGGGTCCGGCGCCGATGGCCGCCAGCATAGTCGTGATCACAACGGCGACAGCGATCAGCGCTAGGATCGTCCGCCCAGTAAGACGGCACGAAAAGACGCTAAACATGGCCACACCTCCCAAATGGAAAACATCAACCGATACGACAAATGCTAACGGATTGGGCCTCGCCATAGCATCAGGGCAGGTTTACCTGTTTAGGGCATTTCGACTGCGGTTGCCGCGCCCGCCCGCGATTGTGGATGGCAGCTGGGTTAGGCGCTTTCCTCCCAATAGCAAGGCCCCCACCGGAATTACCGGCGGGGGCCTTGGTTTAGGCCGTGATTGGCGACCCTGAGTTTAGGCGGTGCGACGGCCCATGATGATGGCTACCACCCCGATTATCGCGGCCACGATGGCTACGATAAGCGCGATGATGCCCATGGAACCGGCGGCGCCGGACGGGCCGATCGCGCCCTGGGGACCCTGGGGACCCGGAGGACCTTCGGCTCCCTGCGCGCCTTCAGGACCCTGGGGGCCTGGAGAGCCAGCAGGACCTTGGGCGCCAGCGGCGCCAGCAGCGCCAGCGGGGCCGGCAGCGCCGTCCTTACCGGTGGGGCCGGGGACGCCGGCAGAGCCAGCGGGGCCGGCCGGCCCCACGGCACCTACCATTCCCACTCCACCTTCCGGGGCCAGGTCAGCGTTGAGGGTCAGGATCTTGCGGGCGCCGCTCATCAGCATCACCTCGGATCCCATACCGTCAATGTCCGCCATGCGGGTGCCAACCATGAAGGTAACCATGTTGCCACCCATGGAGGATTCCATCAACTGCAACTCAAACCCGCCACCTTCCATGGCCATGGTCGAGCCGATGTTCTCGTCGCCAGCCATCGCGACAATCGTGGTCCCCTTGGGAACCGGCAGGCCGTCAGCCATGGCCGTGCCGAATATGAAGGCCGGCGGCATATTGGCGCTTGGTTGGCTGCCGTCCTGGGCCGCAACAAGGCCCAGAGGCAGGGCCAGCAGCAGGGCAATCAAAGCCACCGCCGCCATTGCTCCAAATCTCTTCATCACTTTTGCTCCTGCTTGTCGGGTTAGGTTGTCTGGTAGGGGCGGGTTTGAAACCCGCCCCTACGGGATTTGCGCTCCGACTACCAGACTTCCAGGTTCCAGCAGTTGTCGCCGGAGCAGGTGAGGCTGCGGAGCCGGCCGTTCAGCACCACTTGGTCCTGGGTCTCCTTGACGAGGATCCAGTAGGCTTGTCCTTTGACCAGCTCGTTGAGGGTGTTCAGGTCGGCCCATTCGGGGCGCGGGTCAAACACCTGCCACGACTTGGTAGCGTCGTTGAAGTAGAACACGGCTTCCAGGTTGTCGCCAACGTCCATCAGGGCGTCGGGCAGCATCACGGGGACGCCGACCGCCCGGTCGTCCATCACCGTCAGTTCCCCGATGGTGACCGTGTCCTTGACCCTCAGCTGCACGGTGTACAGCGCCGGGTCGAGGGACGGGACGAGGACTTCGAGGCTCTCGATGGCGCCGTCGCGGTCGGTGTGCGTGCCGTCGGGCACGTTGACCACGAGGCTGCCGATTTTGACCTGGATGGCCGACTCGAAGAGGGACATTCCGGTGGCGGACAGGGTGATGATGTCGCCCGGCACGGCGCGCATGGGCTCAATCATCAGGTTGGCCTGCGGAACGCTGAAGGACCCGACCTTGACGATCTCACTGCCAGAGCCGTAGGAGGCCTTGACCGGAACGGTGGACGGGATGACCACGTCACCGGCCACGCGGTAGGTGATGGACCAGCGTCCGCTGGCGTCCGGGTCGGCGTCCTCGTCGTCAGCGCCGCTGTCGATGTCGATTACGACTTCGTCGATGCGTCCGCCGTCTTCGTTCTCCACCGGCCAGTTTTCGCCGGAGATGGTGATGTAGTCGCGGGGACCGGCCACGTCAGGACCGATCATCAAGGTGGGTACCCTGATGACGATCTCGGCGGTGCCGGTGAAGCCCTCGTCGTCCACCACTTCGATAGTGTGTGTGCCCGCAGTGAGCGCCGGGTTATCGGCACGCGGGTCGTCAGGCCACACGGCCACAGTGGCCGCAAACTGGCCGGCGGAGGACACTTCAACTTCGATACAACTCTCGTCAGCGTCCAGCGTATTGGGCTTGCTGGGGTCGTCGTCGCTGATGAGCATCAGCTCCACTCCGCTCATGGTGGCGGAGGTCAGACAACCGGCGCCGTCACCAAAGCCGCTGCCGCGGATGGTGATGCTTTCGTTGGCCGACACCTCTTCCTTGCTCAGGGTAAGCACGGACGGAGCGATGGTAATCTTGGAGTTCTTCTTCACTCCGCCCCAGGTGGCGTCGACGCGAAGGATGCCCTTCTTGCCGCCGGGCACCTCGAAGGTGGCCGAGCCAGAGTGGTCGCCACGGATGGAACTGGGGTCCATCGCAGCAACGGACTGGTTGGCCAGCAGGATGCCGCCGAACCCTGCTCCGACCGTGGGGTAGTCAAGGGCAAACACGTTGACGATGTCGCCAGCGGATACGGTGCCGGGAACCACCTTGATGGAAGGCTCCAAGTGGAAATCTTCCACGTCGGTGCTGGACATCCGGCCTTCGCCGTCGACCATGCAGATGTAGTTGTTCTTGCCAGCCATGAAGGTTGGAACGGTTACCTCGAAGGTCACCGTGGCCTTGTCGTCGCTGCTCACCTCGGCGCTGCCTACGTTGGCGCCGTTGCCGACAACATCCTGACACGTGGGTTTTTCTTGCACCCCGCTGAGGACGTACACGGCGGCGGTGGTGCCGTTGTTGAACCCCGAGCCGGTGACGATCAGTTCGTAGCCGCGTTTGTTGTCGTCGTCCGACAGCCCAATCTTGGCTTGCGTCTTCAAACCGACGTTGGCGGCTTTCACGTCCGCTCCCAGGCTGTCGTTCATCCCAGGCATGACAGTCTTGTCACTGTCTACCGCAGCCATCGCTGCGTCGCTGTCTTTCTCAAACGCCTTGTAAGTGCTATACATCGGGCCGTCATTGGGATCGGCGTTCTCCCCCAACACGGAGTAGCCCACGCTGTGGGTGTCCGCTTCGCTGGGGTTTTTGATGTCAGCGGATTTGGTGAAGACCAGCGTTACGGTCTGTCCCATCATGGGACCCTGGTATCCGCCGGCTACCGCGATGTCCCTGGTGTCCATGTCGGGGATGTAAACCCTAATGGAGTAGTCATCTTCAGTGCTGCTGCCGAAGTGGGCATCACTGTCGATTTCAATGGGGTCGGTTGCGTAGACTCGACCACCGCCATTGACGCGAGCGGCACTAGAGGCGACCGTGAAGTACACGGTGTCCCGGTCAATGTCGTCAGGCACCTTGTAGTCGTCTTCCAGGTACAACTCCACGGAGGTGCCCGCCACGGCGTCCATGGGGAAACTGGCGATGATCAGCTTTAGCTCCACGCTCGCGCTGGGCGAGTTGCTGCTGCTGGTGATCATGTCGCTAGAGGGCGAATCAGGCATGGCGCCCGTCGGCTCCGGCGTCGCGAAGGGGTTGTCCGGGCCACCGCCGTTGCCGTCGTCCGTCGGTGTTGGCGTAGCAAAGGGGTTCGTCGGCCCGTCCTGGGCCAGGGTCGTGCCCGGTTGCGCCGCCAGCGCCACAAACGCGGCCAGCATTCCAATGACGGCTAGCGCCATCACCAGCGACACCGGCCAGATGTGCTTTCTGGTTGTGTTTTTCATTTGACGAAATCTCCTTTGAGATTGTCTTTGCCTGTTGCCGGACGCCCGCTTTTACGGAGCGCTGCTCCCGCGCCGCGAGCGTCCTCAGCCTGCTTCGATGTCTGGCCTTCGCCGTGCCGTCCGCAGCTAGTTACTAGTTAGGCGTTATTCTGGCGAAGGGAGTCCAACCGCTCCACTCTTCACTGGCGCCGCTGCCGCGACCGGCATTGACGGTGAAGACATACTCCGCGCCACTGTCCAGCCCGGTGAAGGTGTGCGAGTTGTTGCTGCTGGCCTGGGTCCAGATGACATTGCCGAAGTCCCCTGCGTCCCAGTCGGCCTGCTTGATGCCGGCAATCCAGGTCATCGCGGAGTTGCTGCCAGCCATCCAGCTCAGGGTCACAATACCCGGCAACGGGCCTTGGGTCGCCGTGAGGTTAGAGGGAGCACCCAAGTCCAGTGTGACCACTATCTCGCGGGCGGTCACTACCCAGCGCGACAACAGGCAGCCATCAAACAGAGCGGCCACCCGGTATTTGTAACTGCCGGTTTGGGGAATGGCCTCATCTCCATATCTTTGCGTCTGGATGTTCCTGAGGGCCTCCGGTTTGCTGACGTTGTTGAGATACTGATGCTGCTGGTTTCTGGTGAGTGTCATCCAAGCGCCATCCGGTTCCTGCCGCCTTTGGACATGGTACTTCAGAGAGCGGCTCACGTTATCGCCAGATGGGTTAACTATGATGTCGCCTTCACTCCGCCAATCCCCAGCGGGCGGGTCCCACGTGAAGAGCACATGGGTGGGGTCGTCAGCATCCAGGTCGGCGTCGGGCGATAGCGGCACGTTGGGAACGTCAGGCACGGTAAGATCGAGCGACCTGACCTGGGACGCTTCGCCGTACATACCCTCGTTGTTCATCGCCGTTACGCGGTAGCTGTACCTGTTGCCATATTCCAGGCCGCTCATGTCGGTATAGGAAGTGCTTTCAGCAGCGCTGGTCAGGGTCATCCAGGCGCCGCCGTTAACGCTCCGCTCAACCATGTAGCTGACAATCATCGCCTCGCCGGGTTTCACCTGGATGCCGGCGTGGTCGCCGCCGATGTGAGCGGGGGTCTGGTCGGCGCACACGGGGCAGCCCACGGTGTCCGGGGCGACCTTGCCCTTGTCTGCCGGCTCCTTCCAGCTCAGCATGATGCTGTCTTCGCACGCCGGACTGAGCGCCATGCCTTCTCCGGTGGCCGGCCACATCGGCGCGCCCGGCGGCGCCAGCTCGGGAAGCAGCAGCCCGCCCGACGTGGCGGTGGCGGTCGTCACCGGGGCCGAGGCGGGCCCCATGCTGCCGCCCATCACGCCGTCGATGGTGTACTTGTTGACGGCCTTCACGGTGTGGCTGTAGGTGGTGTTGTAGCCCAGGCCCTGGTCACGGTACTCCCGCACCGTGCTGCCAACCATGACGGTCTTGCCGCCACTCTCGTTGATCGGGCTATCGGCGTCGCTGGTGTAGGCCGTGCGGGTTATCACGTAGTGGCTGATTTCCGCACCCTCAGGCCCGATGTGCTCCGGCTTGTTCCAGCGCACCAGAATCATGTTGTCCAGCACTTCGGACCGCACATTCATCGGCGCGGACGGCGCGGTGGCGTCATCCATGCCGTTGCCGTTCGCGTCGCCGTCGCCGTTCGCGTCGCCGTTCGTGCCGGTGTCCGGAGCGCCGCACGTTCCCCCACCCAGGATGTGTTCGGCGCGTTCAGCTTCAGTCATCCCGGCGCACGGATCGGGGGGTGGGGGTGCGTCTTGCGCCATGGTGACGCCAGGATTGTTTGCCAGCACAAGAAACGCGGCCAGCACGCCGATGATGGCGATTGACGCCACCAGCGGCACCGACCAAATGTGCTTTCTCGTTTTGTTAGTCATTTGTGAGAATCTCCTTGTGAGATTGTCGTTGCTGCCGGTTGTCGCCGTGTGCAGTCAGAGCGCCCCGGACCTGCCGGAGACATCTCTGACTGCTATCTGGTTACGGTACGGTAACAACCTCGGGAGCGAAGTTGACCTTGTACTCACCATCGCGTTCAGACGCCACTGCCACCTTATACGTCCCGCTCGGCACGTTGTCGAACGAGTAGGTGCCGGGATCGTCCATCGCGTCGAGGTTGATCGGATGGGTACTCTTGGGGACGTCAGCAAGAGCCGTCACGCCTTCATTGAACAGCGCAACAACGATCAGGTCGGCGTTTTGGGCCGAACCCGGATCCCACCTCACGATGATGCTGCTGCCACCAAAGAGGGAAGCGTCAGCGCCCATCGGCGCCGTCAGCTCGTCATCCATACCGGGGTCGGCGTCCATCATGCCGAACATGATGGGGAGTTCCACTTCCGTGTCGCCTTCGCTGACAAAGATGCGGATCACCTCACCCTGCTCCGCGTCACGCGGCGCGTAGATGGTGAAGCTGCCCATGCCGGTGTCTTCAGCCAACATCAGCATGTCGTTGCTGTCCACACCGCGCGGAGTGTCCACAAGACCCTGGACGTAAACTTCGACCAAGTCGTTTTGCGGATTATCGTCATTGGCCTCGGCCTCCGTGGTGAGGGCGGGGATTCCCATTTCCTTGTCCATGGCGGTCACGGTGTACGTGCCCGAGCCACCCAGCGGAATGTACATGGGACCACCGATGCTGTAGCTGGCCGGCGGGCCGGCAACTTGCACCGTCAGGGTCACGTCCTCAACGTCGTCCTCATCGGTGGAGACGGTGATCATGTGGTCGCCCAGTTGGGCGTCCTCATCGACGACGTACACAAACGCCACCGGGTTGACGTTGGCGGCTACTGCCTGGTCCAACTTATCAGTGGGGTCGTCAGCGGACAGCGGGTCGTCGAAATCGTCGGCCAGTTCAACGTCGATATCGCCAGCCGTTACGGTCCCGAGGGAGTCTTCCAAGTGGGACTTGACGACGATCACGTCGCCGACGCCAAACCTGGTGGTCTCCGCGCAGTTCTTGTTATCCAAGTCAACCATGGCTGGACCGTAATCCGCAGGATCGTCGCCCGTTGCAGCTACCACGTCATCCAAGCACGCCATGTTGAACGTGGCGGCCTTGAGGGTCTCCGCGTCGCCGTGGCGCGTGATGATCATCGTTCCGATGTCCACGCCGGCGGACGTTACCTTCACGGAAATCCGGAAGCCGTGATCCGTAGGCAGGTTGTCGATCACGCGCATAGCAATGGCGTCTGCAGGATCATCATCGGCTGCAGCATTGATGCCCGGGACATTGTTTGAAGCATCCGTAGACGCTGTACCCGTGCCCACAGTACGGCTGCTGGTGAAGACGTTGCTGGGTTGACTGGTGATTTCAAAGTCGACGTCAGTGTCGTCCAGCGGGTCACCGTCCGCGTCTTCAAGCACCACGAACACTGTGGCCGAAGTATCAGTGTCATCCGTAAGCTCAATCTCAGCGGTCTTGCCATCAATGAGGGCAGTTACCGCATCAGCGTTGATCACATTCGCAGGCAATCCCGATCCTTTGATTCCCAGAAGCTTGGACCGGGTTTCCGGTGTGTCGGCAGTATCCACAGTGTCGGAGCTGCCGTTCAGCGTACAAGTTGCCTCAATACCATCCTCGTTTAGGGTTGCGTCGTCGAAGTCCTCGTCAGTGTCAGCTGCGTCTTCAGTACACTGCATGAAGTCGTCGATGATCTTGTTGCGGTCATTGTCGCTGTCCTTACCGATGGCCGGCAGGCCCAGGAAAGTGATCGCGATAGTTGAACTGTCGCCGTCGGGCTGAGCGTCAACAGCTCCGACCGCGTTTGTGAACTTCAGCGCGTTGGGCGGGCTGGTGGGGTTAGTCGCCGCATCGGGATCACATTCGGGGCTACAGTCGGTGTCGGCGAATTTCTCGACAATGTCCGTGTCGTAATCGGCTGGCAGGTACAAGTGGACTTTGCCCGCTCCTCCGACCGTGAGCGTAGCGGACTGGCGCTCAAAGAGACCGCCCTTACGCACGGCGCGAGGGACCTCGACGTTGAACTCCCCGTACCTGGTCGGCTTGGCTATCATACCGTCCGTGTCTGCAAAGTCGCCTTTCTCAAGAGCAATGTTATTGATCACGGTGCCGTCTACGGACACCCAAACGTCGTCGTTGGCATAGAAACTGAGGGCTCCGCTCTTGTCCTCTACCAACAGGTACACGTTGATCGGGTCGGTAGTGGGCGGATTGCCGGCCGGTCCGACCAGTTTGATCGTTGCCATATCGCCCATGGCATCACAGGACAAATCCGTTTGCTCTCCGCTGGTTACCGAATCCGTGTCTGCAATGGAGATCTCTTCGTTCGTGGCGGCGTTGGTAGAATTGATTGTGATCGTACAATCAGCGTCCTGGGCCGCCGCCGGCTGGGCGCCGGTGGTGGCCATCAGCCCAAAGGCCAGAAGGGCGGCCAGGGCCATGACCCCCAAGGTCACCGGCACGGGCCAGAGCCTTTTTGCATTTTTTGTTCTCATTACTTCATTCTCTCCTTGTGACCGAACTGGGATCGGCCCTGGTGGGACGTACCGCAGCGGAAGCTGCGGTTCCGGTCCGGTTTGGTACAAGCAGTCTTTTCTCAATCGTTGCACGCGCGGGCGGCCAATTGGGAAAGCCGGGGCCTGCTGCCGCGCTGAGTTATAGTTCGGCGGTTCCACCTCCTTGGTTATCGCCCATGGGCGGGCCCGGCCTCTCAGAAGCCGGCCGGCAAGCGCGGGCAGAGTCGGTTCACACATTTGCTGTCTGATTTTAGCCCATGTGATATTACCGGAACATTACGGATTAGTGCAATTTTTTAGGGATTTTTGGGAAAAGGGCCAGACGGGGTGTGCCGGGACGGGCGGCGGCGTAGAGGTGAGGTAGGGGAGGGTGGTACGGGTATAATGGACGGCGAACCGACCACGAAACGAGGAGACGCAACCGGGGTAAAAGTTATGGACACGGCATTCATGGTACTGGCGCTGCTGATGGCGTTCACCGGCTTTTTCCTGCTGGTGGGCAGTTTCGGCGGGCTGATGTATCTCATCTTGCGGCGGGGCAAGGAGAAATCGGCCGGCGGCGGGGCGGCAACAGGCCAGCAGGAGAAGGACCGGCCATGAGAAGCTACGCTTTTCCCGTCGTGATAGTGGGAGCGCTGTTCGCCCTCGTGCTGTTGGGCGGCAGCATTATGGTGTGGCAGGCCGGGGTGGCCAGCCCGGAGTTGGCGCCGGCGCAAAAGCAGGTTGTCGAGCTGGCGGACTGGCTGGTGAAAGGCGCGGTGGGCGCGCTCCTCGGGTTCGCCGGCGGGGCCGGCGTGGCCCGGCTGAATGGCCGCTGAAAGGCCCGCCGCCCTGGGTTGGTTGGCGGTTTGGCGGGGGCATCCGGCAAATCCACCAATCCTGGGCATCCTGATTCTGACAACTGACCGGCCATTGGGCGGCGCCTAGAATGACGCTGGCGGGCCGGGATGGCGACGCTGGCGGGATGATGAGGGGTGAGTGGGCCGGGCAGTTAATCGGCGACGGGTTCGGGTTCCGGCTCGGTGGGGGTGAGGACGACGCTGCCGGCGCCAGCGTCGTGGCGGTGGCGCATCACCAGGTCAATGCGCTGGTGGAGGGCGAGGAGGAGGCCGCGGTTTTCGGCCACCTGCTCGCGGAGGTTGGCGAGTTGCTCCTGGATGTGGTCAATCCTCGTCTCGAGGTGGTCAATCCTCGTCTCGAGGTTGGCGTGACCCTGCCGCAGGGTGGCGTTGTCCTGCCGCAGGTCGGCAATCGCGGTCTCCAGGCCGGTCAGTCGTCCGTCCATTTTGCCTATCATGAACATGACCCGTGACGTGGTGACCAGCAAGGCAAGCAAAACCAGAAAGAGGAAGCTGACGCTGGCGTAGATGAGGTAGGGATGCACGGGAATGGCGTTTTCGCCCATGTCGGTAGCTCCGTGTGATGGCGCGGGCGGCGGCCGGCTGGCGGGGCCGGGCGGCTAGTCGGCCACGGGTTCCGGCTCGGTGGGGGTGAGGACGACGTTGCCGGTTCCGGCGTCGTGGCGATGACGCATCACCAGGTCGATGCGCTGGTGGAGGTGGCGCAGTTCGCCCTGAATGTTGGAAACCTGCTCTTGCAAGCGGTCGATGCGGGCGTGAATGCCCCTGATTTCACCGCGAATGCCGCCGAATTCATCGCGGATGCCGCCGATTTCACCGCGAATGCCGCCGATTTCACCGCGAATGCCGCCGATTTCATCACGGATGCCGCCGATTTCACCGCGAATGCCCCTGATTTCGCCCTCCAGCCGGCCCACGGCCGAGGACAGGCGGATCATGGCGGCGAAGAGGGCAAGCTGTCCCAGGCCGAGAAAGGCCAGGAAGCCGTAGAGGATGTAGGCGTTGGCGGTGACGTCAGTCATGGCGGGAGACTCCTGGGGCCGGGGCGCCGACCGGGTTGGGATGAACGGGGGGCGGCTAGTCGGCGGCGGGGTCCGCAACGGCGGGCGTCAGTATCACGTTCCCGGTGGCTTGGTCATGGCGGTGGCTCATCACCAGGTCAATGCGCTCGTGGAGGGCGAGGATGAGGCCCCGGTTTTCGGCCACCTGCTCGCGGAGGTTGGCGAGTTGCTCCTGGATGTGGTCAATCCTCGTCTGGAGGTTGGCGTAACCCTGCCGCAAGGTGGCGTTGTCCTGCCGCAGGTCGGCGAACGCGGTCTCCAGGCCGGTCAGCCGTCCGTCCATTTTGCCTACCAGGAACAGCAGGCGGAACATGGCGCCCAACATCGCGGTTCCCACCAGGGCGATGAAGCCCAGTATGGAGTACAGGACGTAGGGGTTCAGGCTGGCGGCGGATTCGCCCATGTCGGTAGCTCCGTATGATGGCGCCGGCGGCGGCTGGGCCGGCCGCAGCCTTGCCGGGTTGATTGTACGGGAGCGGGCGCGGGCAGTCAAAAGGGGGAGGCTGGATGGTTAGATGACGGGTTGAGCGAAATAGAACTTACGTTCATTTTTATGACAGTAGGCCATTGACGGACGGGGTGGTTGGCTTTTAGCGTTTAAGTAAGTGGCCGGGCGAAATGCCAAATTGGGCCACGAGATGAGAGGTACTACGTGTTGATTTGTCGTCGCTGCAATTCCGACCGACTGCTGCAACTGGCCCGACTGGACGGGGAGGATCATTCGGTGTACCGCTGCCGGGACTGCGGGTTTCTGTTCAGTCCGCCGGCGGGGTACGCCCACGGGGCGAACGTGATCGCGGCGCCCACGCCGGACGGGCCGGAGGAGGCCCGGCGTCGGCTGGCGCAGGTGGCCGCGGTGCGGAGCCGCCCGGCGGCCGAGCCGACCCCGGCCGGCCGGGTGTAGGTGGGGCGGCATGGGACGGACGCAGCCAGGCCAGGCAGCGCTCCGTTCCATGCCGACGGGCTGGACGGAGCGGACGGAGCGGACGAAACCACGGCGGACCCGGTGCGGTTCGCCGAGGAAGTGCTGGGCGTGCGGCTGTGGTCGAAGCAGCGCGAGGCGCTGGAGGCGGTGCGACGGGAGCGGCGGGTGGCGGTGAAGTCGGGCAACGGATTGGGCAAGGACTTCACCGCCGCCGTGGCCGTGCTGTGGTACCTGCAACAGCACGACCCAGCCATCGTATTGAGCACCGCGCCGACCTTCCGGCAGGTGCGGCACGTGCTCTGGCGTCAGATCCACTCGCTGTATCGCCGCGCGTCGGACACGCTGGGCGGCAAAATGCTGGACACGCGGTGGGAGCTGGCCGAGGACCGCTACGCCCTGGGGCTGTCGGCCACCGACGCCGACCAGTTCCAGGGGTTCCACAGCGCCAATATGTTCGTGGTGGTGGACGAGGCCGAGGGAGTGGACGAGACGATCTACGAGGCGGTGGAGTCGGTGATGACCTCGGCCAACACCAGGCTGCTGCTCATCGGCAACCCCACCACCACCTCGGGCGGGTTCCACCGGGCCTTTCACCGGGAGCGGGGCATCTACCGCACCATCACCATATCGGCGCTGGAGTCGCCCAACGTGGCGCGGGGTCGCGTCGTCATCCCCGGCCTGACCACGGCGGAATGGGTGGAGGAACGGCGGGCCATCTGGGGGGAGAACAGCCCGCTGTACCGGGCGCGCATCCTGGGGGAGTTCCCGGAGCGGGGCGAGGACAACCTGATCGCCGTGCCGGACATCGAGGCGGCGGTGTACGGTGGAGCGGGGGACAGTAGGGGCGAGGCATGCCTCGCCCCTACTCAGGATGAGCAAGGGCCGTTGGTGATCGGCGTGGACCCGGCCCGGTTCGGCCCCGACCGCAGCGTGGTGCTGGTGCGCCGGGGGAACGCGGTGGAGGAGATCCGGGTGTTTCCCAGCATCACGACGACGAGCCTGGCGGGACTGGTGGCGAACGTCTATCACGAGCTGCAGCCGGACCGGATCAACGTGGACGAGGTGGGCCTGGGCGCCGGCGTGGTGGACAACCTGCGGGACCTGGGCATACCGGCGCGGGGCGTCAACGGCGCGTCCGAAGCGATGCGGGAGCGGGCCTGCGCCAACCTGCGCGCGGAAGGGTACTGGACGCTGGCGCGGCGGTTCGAGACCCGCAACATCCGCATCCCCCACGACGCGGAGCTGATGGCCGAGCTGGCGTCGCTGCGCTACCGCTTCAACAGCCGGGGCAAGGTGCTGATGGAGAGCAAGGAGGACATGAAGCGGCGCGGGCTCCCCTCGCCGGACAAGGCCGACGCGCTGATGCTGGCCTTCCTGGGCGACGACCCGTTCAGCGGGGAACGGCGCTGGATGCGGGATCTGTTCATTTGAATACAGGCATCGTCAGAAGCAGGATTTACCAGATGGAATGGATTGTCGGGATTGGAGACGTTTATCGGCAATATCTCCCAATCCGGCCAATCCGCATAATCCCGAAAATCCTGCTTCTGACCAACTCAAAGGAGGCATTCGTAAATGGTAAAACTGGGCAAGATGCTGCGGGCGGCGCGTCCGAATAGAGGCAAGCCGGCGCCGCCGGTGGTTCAGCGGGCAAATCGGGCGGCAGCGGCCAACCGGCTGCCGTCGGAGGACAACCTTGCGGCGTTGACCGGCGACCCGGGCCAGGGCTGGGCGCGGACGGAATACGGGCGATACATGGCGACGTCGCCGTCGGTGTACGCGGCGGTGAAGCTGCGGGCCGACGCGCTGACGAGACCGCCGCTGCGAGTGTACCGGAACCAGGCGGCGGACGGCGGTTCGGGTCGGCGCGCGGCGGTGTCGCCGTCGCATCCGGCGGCGCGGCTGCTGGAGCGGGTGAACCCGTGGCACACGCGGTCCGACCTGTGGCGGGCGACGGAGACGCACCTGTGCCTGTGGGGCGCGGCCTTCTGGGCCATCGAGCAGGGCGAGGACGGCGAGCCGGAGCTGTGGCCGCTGCGTCCCGACCGGATGGTGGTCATCCCCGACCGGCAGCGGTACGTGCGAGGGTTCGTGTATCGCGGGGCCGCCGAGCCGGTGGCGTACACGCCGGACGAGATCGTGTGGCTCCGCTACTTCAACCCGCTGGAGGAACTGGCCGGTTTGTCTCCCCTGGCGCCGGCGCGGCTGTCCGCCGACATGGGCCACGAGGGGCTAGCGTTTAACCGGCACCTGCTGCGCAACTCAGCGCGTCCCGACTTCCTGCTGCTGACCAACCAGGAGATGAACGAGGCGGAGCTGGAGGAGTTCTACGCCCGCTGGGACATGCGCTACCAGGGGTCGGGCAACGCGCGCCGGCCGGCGGTGGCCTCGGCGGTGCGCGACGTGAAGACGCTGGGCCTGTCCCACCGGGACATCGACTTCATCCAGGGGCTGCGCTGGAGCCTGGAGGAGGTGAGCCGCGCCTACGGGGTGCCCAAGCTGCTGCTGGGCGACTTCGAGCGGGCCACCTACGCCAACGTCCAGGCGTCGGAGCGGATGTTCTGGCGCAACACCATCGTCCCCGAGGTGCGGTTCCTGGAAGAGCAACTGAACCGGATGCTGCTGCCCAAGCTCGGCTATCCGCAGCTGTGCGTGGAGTTCGACCTGTCGGTGATCGAGGCGCTGCAGGAGGACGAGAACAACCGGGTGCAGCGCGAGACGGCGCTGCTGGATCGGGGCGTCCTCACCATCAACGAGGTGCGGCGGGAGCGCAACCTGCCGGAGGTGCCGTGGGGCGACGGGCCGGGCGGCCAATAGACAGGGCACAGGTTCTACATCAACGACGGCTGGAAAGTTGGCGTTGGCATATCCCATCCCAGCTCGCAGGCTAGAGCGAAGAGGTCAAGCCGCTGCAACAGCTCTACCGTAACGGGGCGTTTGGCGTCCCAAAAGACGAAGGCGGAGAAAAACTCCCGAGCGACTTGGGAATTTAACATATCGGCCGTTGCAGTGGCCTCTGCCTGTGACTGGCAAGGGAAAAAATAGCAAGTGTCATCCAATACAACTGGTTTTCCCGACGACGGTCCGACCGCTTTGAAATGCAGGTTTTTGTAGAATCCCGATACGGCGACTTTCCAAGGAGCAAACGAATATTCTCCGACACCGAATATGGAAAAGCGCGGGCGGTTGCGATAGATAACGCTGGCCCGCCCGTCCAAGTTCTCTGCGTGATTTTCGAGGTATTGCCAAGTGAGAGGGGCGCGCTGTTGGATTAGTTCGGTTGATTCACCTACGAAGCGTTGTGGGACGACCATATACCGGCTAGGGTTGGGGCCATCGGCATGGGCTATGTCTGAGCTTTTGAGCATTGGATAGAGATAATCACTTTCCAAATTTACTACTTCACCTAGACCGTTGCGATATTGTCCATCCGTTCGGCGCAATTCCATGATTCTGGTGCAATCGTGTTTAATCCCGGACCGCCATCTTCGCTGCCCAACTCCTTCAAGATGTCGCCAAGATGCGTAAGCCTCGGCGTCCGCAAGCAGCCGGCCATTGTCATACCCGAGCACAGAGCTTACAGAATGTAGATCCAGAGAATGGTGTATCCGGCAATCGAAAGTTTGTGCCATTCCGGAAGTTACAACCAGAAGGCAAGAGGCAACGGCGGCCCCAAAATGAGCCGATGCATCAATATGATAGATGTCAGCTTTTGCTATTGGTTGCCCGCGCCGCCAAGCGTGAGCCAAAACTTTCCTGGCGACCGAGGTTTTGCATAGCATCGCCATAGTTGCGTTCCTACCGTTCATCCAGTCTAGTGCCTGTAGTAGCATCCATTCGGATATATCGAAATTGCTTTTCCCGGTGATTGCGTCAATTCCGCGACGTTTTTGGACGTTGCGTTTCTCAGGCAGGTTCGCACTACCCAACGAACTCAATGTCGCGTTGGTGATCCAAGGGGGATTGCCGATGATCAAAAGCGGTTCGGGCAGGTTGTCCAGCAAAGGGTCCCAGTCAACATTAAAAAAATCTTCCCGACGTATATCCAATTTGCAGTTGCCGGGCACCGTTTGCAAAACGGCTTGTGCCTGAGCTACGTGATGAGGGTTGATGTCGATGCCGACAGCCTCGTTGACAGTTGGAAAGGCCTGCAACGCGGCAGCCAAAAAATTGCCCTGCCCGCAAGTCGGCTCGAGGACGGAGGCCGGTACAAGACCTTGTCCAGCCAGTAGCGAACACACATCGCGGGCCAATCGCGGGGGAGTTTGAAAGTCTCCGAATTCCCTCGCCACCCGGTTTTTCGATGCCATAGCGCTACCTTATCCGGCGTATGCCCGCCACTTGACCGGCTTCGTCAATTACACGGCGGTATTGAAGTCGCCATTGGAGGGCGTTTGAGATGGTCAGATACCCGGTCTCTGGTGGGTTTTGCAACAGCTCGTGAGCAAGCTGCAGAGCCTGAATATCGTCGACGGGGAGGGACCTTTCCTGCATGAAAGCGATCAAGTCATCCTCGTTACCCGCATTTTCGATAATTCGTTGGAGCCCAGTGGTGGTCTGGTAATCAGCGGTCTGGTCTGCGTCAACAAACACAGAATGAAGGATGTTGAGCCGGCCAGTTTGAGTAGCTTGGTCATCGATTTTCTCATATACAAACACCAGTAGCGAGTAGCCCAAGCCGTAAATTTTCTGACGCGCCGATCTGAAAGGACAAGAAGACTGCGGCTGCGTGATGCGGGTAACTTTCATATCTACGTTAAGACCCGGAAAATCTATCCCACTAGCGGAACTGCCCTCTTCATAACGATAACGTTCACGGAGATAAGCTCGGAACTTGTGCTCGAAGTATGTCCCAATAGCTTTGCCGTCGGTTATGCCAAAGAGTGCCGTTTCGGCGTGCTCCGATTCCAAGGCCGAGAAACGCCCTGCCTCAAAGCATAGCATCGGGATGGTCAACGGGCGCTCCATAACATCATGTTCTCCAGTTTTCTTGAGCATGATAAAGGGCTACGTAGGAAGGTTCAAGGCGCGTTGTAGGATGACCAAGGCATTCGCATTTTGCGCATTTGGCATAATGGGCAACGCAGGTTATTGCTGTGTCAAATGTAGCATCCACGCAGCGCCAGCAAATTTTTGGTTACTTCACTGCCATTATCCCGGCGATGGTCGGAATCCAATGCCCAAACCCTTCAACATCGGTTTCGTTCATCTAACGGTTTTCGTGGCTCTGGCTTGCGCTGAAAGTCATGTAGAACATTTGTAATGCGATTGCCCGTGCCGGGCCGGGCGGCCAATAGACAGGGCACAGGCTCTGCGCTATGCTGGGGCCGCGCCGTGAGGACTGGACTTTATGGCTGTACAGGCTGAACTGCAGGACTTTGCCGATGACGCGGAATTCGGGTCATCGGCAAATGATTTGCCCTCCGGATTGGGCGCCGGGGACAATACCGATCTGATCAGAGCCGATGCTTTCGACTGGTTGGCCGCGGCGGAACCGGCGTCCATTCACGCGGTAGTCACCGACCCGCCGTATGGACTGGTGGAGTACCGCCAGGATCAGCTGGACAAGCGGGAAAACGGCTCCGGCGGCGTCTGGCGCATCCCGCCAAGTTTTGACGGCGCGCAGCGTAGCCCGGTTCCCCGCTTCACGGTGCTGACGCCGGCGGAAGAGGCGGGGTTGCGGCAGTTTTTCAGCCAGCTGGCTCCTTTACTGATGCGGGTCCTGACGCCGGGCGCGCACGTTTTCGTCGCCACCAACCCGCTGCTCTCGCACCACGTGTACGGGCCGATGCTGGCGGCCGGCTTCGAAAAGCGCGGGGAGATCGTGCGCATCGTGAAAACCCTGCGCGGCGGCGACCGGCCCAAAGGCGCCCACGAGGAGTTTCCCGACGTGTCGGTGATGCCGCGCTCCGGCTGGGAACCCTGGGGACTGTTCCGCAAGCCCATTGAGGGCCGCGTCCAGGACAATCTGCGTCGTTGGGGCGTCGGAGGGTTGCGCCGGATTTCGGATGAACAACCCTTCTGGGACGTCATCGTGTGCCCTCCGGCATCCAAAATGGAAAGAGAGATCGCCCCACACCCGTCGTTGAAACCGCAGCGGCTGATGCGGCAGTTGACCTATGCCGCTCTGCCGTTGGGCGTGGGTACTATCCTGGACCCGTTCATGGGTTCCGGTTCTACCATAGCCGCGGCTCGAGCCAAGGGTCTGAGAGCGATCGGTATTGAGGCGTCGCCGGAGTATCACGCCATGGCTCGGCAGGCGGTCCCGTTGCTGGCGCAGCTTAAAGATGACTGATCAAAATCCCGGCGACGGTTGGTTGGATCATAGTGTGCCCCTACCGCCCGGCCTGACCATCGGCCAACTTGGGCGGGTTGTTGCTTCGGTGGAGAACGAAGTTGAGCAGTTTGTCGACGTCTATTTCGAGCAGGCCAACGTATTCAGCGCTCTGGTGGGCATTTTCGCGGCAAGGGCTTTCTCGGCTCTGACGGTATATGAAAAACCCCGGCACAGCGATTTGGCGCAACAGCGCTTTCCTGACCTGAAACGTCGCGGTTCTGCGGACCCGCCCTCGGCCAACGACTCCCTGGAGGTCAAAGCCAGCCTGCGCCCCTGGGCAGTACAGGCCCACTACGACCATTCCGGTTGGTACTGCATCATCCGCTATCTGGTTGACCCCACCAGAACGATTGAACCTGGCCGACATCTGGTGGTTTGGCGCGTTCACGTCGCGTTTCTGGAACAGCAAGACTGGAAGTACGAAGGAAGCAGCGCCGGCGCGGGCGGCGGAGGACGTACCCACACCTTTGGAGTAATCAGGCCAGCCACAAGATTTAGAAACTCGGCTGCTTTCAGCAGGCCAGACATATTGATCAGGGACGGCAAGCCAGTTCCGCGAAACGGTGATTAACTGTAACGTATGTGCCGCTGCAAACGTAGGCAGCAGCACTAATGGCGCCAAGGCCCGCCAGATCCAGTGTTTGCAAACGGTGTACTGCATGAAGCAGAATAAAGCTGGAGGCAGTATGGTTTACGAATACCATTTCCCGGGCGCAACTATGGCGGGGCGTTGTGAAATCGAAATGAGGAGCAACCAAGCGAACAGATTGTTGGTATTACGAGATCTGGTGGAAATTACCCCCCATTCCGTAACCAATCGAATAGAATGGCTCGTGCCCAACATCTGTAGGGAATTCGACCTAGATCCATGGAACCTCACTGTTTTATGTCACAGCCCTCGCCGTTCTTCCGCGTCATACGAACAGCACGACTGGCATGTCGTGGAGTTTGACGTTTCTTCTGATCCTTGGCTTTTCCAGAATACGAACTGGCATCGCGTCGAAATCGCAGACGTCCGCAATCTCTTCGCAATATTCCCGAACTCTGACATCACGTAGCGGTTGTTCATGCTCATATCCCATGCCAGATATTCCTCGGCAACCTGGATTTGTCATCGCATCGCCATTCTGGGATCTGGCTGCAGCTTTCGCCCATCGTAGTGCGCCTTTGGCAATAGTTGCGTTCGCAATTTTGTCTCAACAAGAATCCTGTCTCTCAACCAACCTGTTTCCGACTGTAATGTTTCCTGGAAATTGTTGCCGCACGGGTTCGAAACAACAGTCATCCCAACCCTGCCGGGGAACCCATGATTGAAGTGCTGGGCGGAATTCTCGGCGGCGTTGGCCTCCTGTTCTTCGGGATGTGGCTGCTCTCCGAGAACCTGAAGACGGTGGTGGGGCCACGGCTGCGGATGCTGGCGAGCCGGCTGGCCGACAATCGCTTTGCCGCCTTCGGCTGGGGCGCGATGGCGGGAGCTATTACGCAGAGTTCGCCGGCCGTCACCTTTATTACCATCAGTATGCTGCGGTCCGGACTGATTTCGGCCAAGCAGGGGTATCCCATCGCCCTGGGCGCGCAGATGGGCGTGGGGTTAATCCTCTTTATCGTGACGGTTGACATCCGGATTGCCGCCCTCTACGGCATTGGCGTGGGCGGCCTCGTCATCACCCGTTTGCAGCGGGGCAACTACCGGGAGGCCGGCGCCATGCTCTTTGGCGTGGCGGTGCTGCTTTTCGGGCTGGCGCTAATTAAGGAGTCGGCGCAGCCCCTGTCCGAACAACAGTGGTTCCAGGCCGGGCTGGAGCTTTCGGCCGGTTCTATCCTGCTGTCCTTCATCCTGGGGGCGCTGCTGACGTTCATCGTGCAGGCGCTGGTGCCGGTGGTGGCGTTCGGCATCGGGCTGGCCGCCGCCGAACTGGTGGGCGTGGAGCAAGTGCTGATGTACATTTACGGCTCATACGTGGGCCTGGCCATCAGCGTCATGGTGGTGTCGTCGGGCCTCAGCGGAACGGCGCGGCAGCTGGGGATGTTCTGGGCCTGCCAGGTGTTTTTCTCGGCAGCGATACTGGTATTGCTCCTTTATATCGAGGTGTACGCGCAGGTGCCGCTGGTGAAGGCGCTGGTGACCTGGCCGGAGATCGGCCTGGGCCCGCAGATGGCGCTGGCCGTCATCGTGTTCGGTATGCCCTCGCGCCTCGTGGTCCTCTCCGCGCCGGACTGGACCATGCGGCTGTTCGCCCGCATCTGGCCGGCCAGCGCCGAGGAAGAAAGGTCGCGGCCCCAGTTCATCCACGACCAGGCCATTGACGACGTGACGACGGCGCTGGACCTGGCGCACCTGGAGCAGAAGCGAGTGCTGGGCCGGTTCTCGGAATACCTGGAACAGGCTCGGATGGGACTGCCCCTGGGAGCGGTGCGGCAGTCCACGCTGGATATCAACGGTCGCATCGACGAGTTCCTGGCCGAGCTGGGCCAGCGCAACCCGGGCCAGAACAGCGAGCGGCGCAACGCGGTGCTGAGCCGTCAGAAGCTGATCACCTGGCTGGAAGAGCAATTCTCCAGCCTGCCTGAACTGTTGCGGCAACTGCCCGAGGACGATCTCACGCTGGAAACTTTCCAGATCAGCGTGGTCGAGGGAACCGACGCCGCGCTGCTCATATTTCTGGACGCCCTGGAAGAGGACGACGCCGACTCCTGGGATTTCGTGCAGCAGGTGATGGGCGACCGTCGCAGCCTGATGCAGGCTGTCCGCGCCCGCTACCTGGCCATGGCGCCCGAGGAGGACGACGGCCGCCAGCGCATCATCGTGGACGCCACCAACGCCGTGGAAAACATCTTCTTCCTGCTGGCCCAACTGACGCGGGACTTCCAGGCGGACACGGCGCGGGCGACGGCGGCTGCGGCGTGATCCAGCAACTCGCCCGCCAACAACGTAGCCAAAACCCGCTTGCCGGGCCACGCTTGCAGCGTCGCTCAAGGCAGACATTCCCATCACGACTTGGCCCGTGGTAGCATCACGATTGTCGCAAACCGTCAGGAGGTTCTCCATGAACATCACCAAGCATATTGGCGAATACGTCACCGGCACGGACATCGAGGACTTCCCGCCCGATGCGATTGAAGCGGCCAAGGGAGCAATTATGGACTGCCTGGCCTGTATGCTGGCCGGCTCCCAGGAATCGCTGTCGGACATCCTTTGCCGTTACGTCGCGGCCGAGGGCGCTACTCCCGCCGCCAGCGTAATGGGGCGGGGATTCCGAACCTCGGCGGCCAACGCTGCTCTTGTCAACGGGGCCATGGCCCACGCTCTGGACTACGATGACATTACCCAGATTACCAAGACGCACCCCACCGCCGTTTTGCTGCCCGCGGCTCTCGCAGTAGCAGAGGAGCTAGGCGCTTCCGGCAAGGATATGCTGCTGGGCTATATGTCCGGATTCGAGGTCGCCTGCGCCGTGGGCGAGGCCCTGAGTGAAGCCTATTACGATGACCTGGGGTGGCATCCCACCGGCCCCTTAGGGGCCGTCGGGTCGGCGGCGGCGGCCAGCAGGATTATGGCCCTGGACCCGGAACAGACCGTCATGGCCATCTCTTTGGCCGCTTCCCAGGCATCGGGACTGCGACAGAACTTTGGCACCATGACCAAGCCTTTCCACGCCGGGGACGCCGCCCGGGTCGGGGTGGTATCGGCCAAGCTGGTGCGGGACGGTTTCACCGCCAGCCAGGACGCCCTGGAAGGACGGTTCGGATTCATCCGGGCCTTCTCGGGCGGTCAGGGTTTCGACAGCGAGCAGGTTGCGGAGAACCTGGGAAACAAACTCTACCTGGTGGAATCGGGCATCGAAATCAAGAAGTACCCCTGTTGCGGCAGCGCTCACCTCGCACTGGATGCCACCTTCGACCTGTTGTCCCAGGGCGCCATAGACCCAGAGGCAGTGGACCGGATCGATGTGATGGTGGACTTCGACCCGCCACGCTCGCTGATCCACTCGCGGCCGGTGTCGTCGCTGGAAGGGAAGTTCAGTATGCAGTATTGCCTGGCCGCCGCCCTGCTGGACCGCCGGGTGGGGCTACAGTCCTTCACCGACGATCAGGTGTTGCGTCCCGAGGCTCAGGCGCTGATCCCCCGCATAGATATGCGCCGCATCCCGGGCAACGAGGGCCAGCCAAGCTGGACCGAGGGCTATCACCAGGTTGAGGTACAACTGAAGGACGGCAGTGTACTCCGGCAGCAGGCGCACCGCGCCAGCAGCGGCGCCCTGCGGGGCGTGACCATGGAGGACGTCCGGGACAAGTTCCGAGACTGCGCGTCGCAGTCACTGTCCGAAGCAACGGCGGCGGAAGTCCTGTCCCGCCTGGAAGCGCTGGAAGAAGGAGAACCGATCAGCGGATTGGCGGACTTGCTTCGGGGCTGAAGTCTTTTATAATCGCGTGAATTGGCAAAGATTTCCGACACGTGCCTGGGGGTGTTTTAGCCATGGCTGAAGATCTTTCCGCAATCGTTGAGTCCGGCGACCCCGTCCTGATCGCCGCCGGAGGTCCCACCGAAGGACCTCTGTGGCATCCCGACAACTATCTGACCTACGTGAGACACCGCGAAAGCATGCTGATGCGCTGGGATGGCAGCGGCGAACCCGTCGTTGTTCGCACCAATACCGGCGAAGGCAACGGCTGCACCCTGGATCGCCAGGGCCGGCTCCTGATGTGCGAGGGCGCCAACCGCCAAATCACGCGGATGGACGCCGATGGATCGATAACGACGGCGGCCGACCGTTGGCAGGGAAAACGGCTCAACCGGCCCAACGACATCGTCTGCCGCTCCGATGGCAGCGTCTATTTCACCGACCCGGAACGGGGCATCCCCGTGGAACAGCGGGAGCTGGGATTCTCCGGCGTCTTTCGCATCGCCCCCGATGGCGCGCTGCATGTGGCCACTGACGAGTGCGAATACCCCAACGGGCTCACGCTGTCCCCGGACGAATCGGTGCTCTACGTTGCGATCAGCCGTCTTGACGAACGCTGTGTCGAGGAGGCGGAACGGGGTGAAGTTTGTACCCACCGGCGCATCCGGGCATTCGATGTCGCCGCCGACGGGTCGCTGAGCAACAACCGCATCTTCTGCGATATGTCGTCAGCCGAGCCGGGGGTGCCGGACGGCATGAAGGTGGATACCGAAGGCAGGGTGTATTGCACCGGCTCCGGGGGGATTTGGGTGATCGACCCCCAAGGCAACCGCCTGGGGGTTATCCGTGTCCCCGAGGTGCCCCGCAACCTCGTATTTGGCGGCGCCAACCTGGATACCATGTTCATCACCGCCGGAGATTCGGTTTACAGCCTACGAACCAGGGTGCGGGGCGTGGCTGCATACTAAACCAATACCAAGGTGGGATGTGCATTTCGGGATCTTGAAGCCGTCCGAAAGGACTCCACAGCTCCTCATGCCACCTTCAGCCCCAACTGGGTCGCCACCGACGGTGCGGTCTAGCAATATGTACATTTCACCTTGGCTTTAGTTTAGTTAGATTGCATTGGGCCGAAAACCCGAGCGTTATCGTGTTGGCACGCATTTTTATCGTTTCCGAGGAAGCGATGGGGTACCGTATCGATGCTTTGGACCTCGAGGTTACCCCCAATGCCGTTTGATTTAGAAAATTCCATCAGTCCGTACATCGTCGGCATCGGGTCCAGGGTGACGTCCGAAGACATCGATACTTACGACAGATTGGAGCAAGTTGCGTCCAGGGCTGAGGGCCAACGCACAGAACGCGTCTTGAGGCGGAACTATGGATGGGCCTTGCTCGTTTTACTATCGGTGGAGATAGTGTCCGTCTTGGTCATCACTTTCTTGATCGGTTTCAAAGCCATCGAACTAGATCGGTAGGTCGCTACCACGTTCATCGGCGGTACATTCACCCAGGTTTCGGGTTTGGCGTTTTTGATAGTTAGGTATTTATTCCCGGTGCCCCCAGAAGATGAGAATGATGACTAACCTTGACCTCCGCGAAGCGTTCCATGCTGTTTCGGAGGTGGTAGTAAACCGCCCGGAAGCTCTACGCGAATTTGACCAAATCTATATGAAGATCTCCGATATGCTGCTCCACGCTCAATTGGTGAGCAGGTGGGTGGACGGCAAAAATATGGCGTTTCTCGGTGACGGTGATGCCATTGGTTTGACGTTGATTTATCTAAAAACGTGCGACGTGTCCGTAGGGAACCACGCTAGAGAAACGTTCGAGTCCATATTAGAAAGGAAACAGCGTTAATTCGAACGCGCCGGCAACATTTTCTGGGGATACGGCGGAACGACGCTTCATCCCATCAAACACGTCCAGCCTTCTGTGAAGTCGTGGGTCCAAAACGACGGGTCAATACAATTGGTGATGGAACCAATCAACTCCAAAGCTGACCCAGACTTGTTGCCAGCCAAGGAGTATTCAGTCGATGGTATCCATTGGGACCCCATACCGTCAGGGATTGAAGTGACTGGGTCCCGGTATGCCATCGTGCTGGACGAAATCAAACCCGGCAATTTGGACTTGGACCTTGCCGGGTTTGAAGTAGGCATTGGCCTTAGTAGAGGTAGGAATGCAACCCAATACGTGAAGGGACGCGTAGACAAGGGGTGTTTCGTCGCTTCTGAAACACGCTCCAGCGATGGGGCCCGTCCCAACCGGCGTATTGTGCCAGTTCGGTTTCAAGCACGGCTCCTGGAACCATATGCGGTCATGCTCCGTCACTAAACTCGTGGTGCTTTGCCATCCAACAAAATCGCCTTCATGGCTGGGGGATTGGGTCCAGCTGTACAGCAGAACATTGGCGTTGCCCAAATCGCGTGTCTGCCAGCGCGAAAATACCAATTCATGACGGACCATTGACGCACTGAAAAGGCGCGATGAGATTGTTCTAAACCGCCGTCCTCGACCATCCAAAACCCCCACCGACGCCCAAAAAGCCCCCTATTGACACCTCGAAAACGCCCATCAACGCCCCGAATACGCGCGATGAGATCGCCCAAACCCGCAGTTTTCCCATGATCGTAGTTGCAGCGGCCACAGCCAGGAGGCACTGGACTGGGCTGGCACGCTACTCTCCCTCGGGGCGCCTGCCACTCCATGTGATACACTAGCCGCCGATTTTAGAATGGGCGGTTTGCCCTACCCGGCAGGCCGTTCTGGGATAGGCAGATATGGTTCCCCCGGATTCGCTTTTTGGCATGATTCCCGTTTGGGTTGGCGTGTACGTACTGACGGCGCTGACGTTCGCTCTCGCGGGGTATGTGGCGTACCGACGGGTGTTTCGGCTAGTGTTGCAAGGGTTGCCGGTGGCCCGTTTCGACCGTCCGTTAACCCGGTTGGCCGGCGCCGCCGCCATCGTGCTGGGCCAGCGCAAGGTGCTGCAGCGGGTGGGCCGCACCGACCCGAGATCCCGTGGGATTGACCTGGCCGGCGTCGGCCACGCTGCGATCTTCTGGGGGTTCCTCTCCTTCAGCCTTTCCTACCTGATTTTCATATTCGGAGGGTCGATCTGGCATCCGCTGGGCGAGACCATCCTCACCAGGACCGGCGTGCTGGTGTACAGCGCCTACCTGGATATTCTGGCCGTAGTGATCCTCGCCGCTTTGGCATGGGCCCTGTTCCGGCGCTGGATCGCGCAGCCGCACCGGCTGAGCTTCGACCTGACCCGCAAGGGCGAGTCCATCGTCATCGTCGGTCTGACCGCCGGCTTGATGATAGCGACGCTGCTGGCTCATTCCTTCTACGTGGCCACCGGACACGGTGGGCCGGAAGCTGGAGTGTTCGTGGGCGGGGCCATCGGCAACTGGTTCAGTTCAGCGGGGATGTCGGCGGCGGTGGCCGGCGTTTTGCAGGCGATTTTCTGGTGGATACACCTGCTGATCGTCCTGGGTTTCGCGCTGTACATACCCTTTTCCAAGCACATCCACATGGTGGCGGCTCCGCTGAACGCATTCTTCCGCAGCCTGGAACCCCGGGGTGCGCTGGCGTCAATCGACCTGGAAAACGTGGAGCGGTTCGGGGCGTCGCGGGTGCAGGACTTCACCTGGAAGGAACTGCTGGACGGCTACGCCTGCGCCGTCTGCGGTCGCTGCACTGATGCCTGCCCCGCCCACACGACGGGCAAAGTCCTCTCGCCCATGCACATCGTAGAGAACCTGAAAGAGCACATGATAGCCATCGGGCACCAGGGCGCGCGCAATGCTGAGCACGTGGAACCGATGCCCCTGATTGACGGCGCCATACCGGAGCAGGCCGTGTGGGACTGCGTGTCCTGCGGCGCTTGCATGGAAGAATGCCCGGTGGTGGTGGAACACGTGCCCACCATCATGGATATGCGCCGGAGCCTGGTGCTGGAAGAGTCCCGCATTCCGGAAACCGGCATGAACGCCCTACTCAGCATGGAGCAGCGGGGACATCCCTGGCGCGGCACCACCTTTGGGCGGACCGATTGGGCCGAGGGCCTGGGCGTGCCCACCATCGCCGAGAAGCCCGACGCCGAGGTTCTCTTCTGGGTAGGCTGCACCGCGGCCCTGGAGCAGCGCAGCCAGGGCATCGCCCGCTCCATGGTTAAGGTACTGAAATCGGCCGGCGTGGACTTCGCCATCCTGGGCGACGAGGAGTCGTGCACCGGCGACCCGGCCCGGCGCATGGGCAATGAGTATCTGTTTCAGATTATGGCCCAGCAGAACGTCGAGGTGCTGAACTCCTACAACATCAAGACCATCGTCACCACCTGCCCGCACTGCTTCAACACCATCCGCAACGAATACCCCCAGTTCGGTGGCAATTATGAAGTGATGCACTACAGCCAGTTCGTGGATGGCCTCATCCGCGAGGGCCGCGTCAAGCCGGTGAAGATGATGGACGTGTCGGTGGCCTACCACGATTCTTGCTTCCTGGGTCGGCACAACGGCGTGTACGACGAGCCGCGCAACGTGGCGAAAGCCATCCCCGGCCTGCGGTTGGTGGAGATGGAGCCCAGGTGCCGCGAACGTGGTTTCTGTTGCGGAGCCGGCGGCGGACATATGTGGATCGAGGAAAGCCAGGGCGAACGCATCAATCACGTCCGCACTGACCACTTCCTGGAAACCCGCGCCGACACGGTGGGCGTCTCGTGCCCCTTCTGCTTGCAGATGATGACCGAGGGCATCCAGTCCAAGGGCCAGGCGGAAACCAAGGAGGCGCGGGACGTCCTGGAGATACTGGCCGATAGCCTGGGCGACGACTGACCCGCGGCCCGCGCGTCCCCAAGCCAATCATACGCCATGCCGGACGTGCCGCCGGGCTTCCTCGCTGACTTCCTTCGCCTGATCGGTTTCATGGTTGTGGTTGGAGTGGTGGCGATTGCGGCCCGACAACTGTCGCTGCGCTATGCGCGACGGCGCGGTTTGGACGGGTTGGCGAGTTTCGTGGCGTCGGCCCCCGGGACATTCCTGCTGGTGATACTTTCGTTTGCGTTGTGCCTGCTGGTGTATCTGGCAGTGCGGTAAGGTTTTTCGCACAACCGACGGAGTGATGCGGCCTATGAGCACTGAGCACACGGAAAGGCGTGAATCCCTGTTTGACGTAACGCCGGCTCGCCGGCGCATCTATGTCATTACGTTCACCCTGTTCAGTCTGCTGGGCTACGGAGTGGTAATATGGCGTTACGCAACCGATGGCGTATCTGCCGCCGGGGCCGGCTGCGCCGGCGCAACAGCAGAGGCCAGCGTAACGGCGATGGCATATATGACAGGGTTCGCAATTGCCCACGCGGCGGCCTTGGGCCTGTCGCTGGTGTCAGCGGAAATTACCGGAGGCTTCATGGTACTGGCCGATTATCTGCGCGAGAAGTTCGTGACCCCATTACAGGAAAAACGCCAAGCGGAGGCCGAGAAGCGCCAAGCGGAGGCCGAGAAGCGCCGAGCTGAGGGCCGAGCTGAAGGCCGAGCTGAGGGCCGAGCTGAAGCCGACAGCCGCTGGCGGGAATGGAACCGTCTCCGGCGGGATGCCGAGGCTCGCGGCGAGAGTTTCGATGAGCCGGAACCCTACGGTGAAGGCGAGTAGCCGCTGAACCGGGTATG
The DNA here is from genome assembly GCA_965197635.1 of Dehalococcoidia bacterium. Classification (GTDB taxonomy): domain Bacteria; phylum Chloroflexota; class Dehalococcoidia; order Lucifugimonadales; family UBA3495; genus Bin87. The sequence continues at coordinate 217,254 of OZ240218.1, read as the reverse complement.
ATCCTGGAAATCATAGAACGACGACTGCTGTTCCAACCGCGCCCGGTCTGCGAGGCCCTGCCCACCGACCTGGGCATGGACTATGAGGAGACCTGGATCGAAACCGGGGACGGTCGCCGGCTGCAATGCTGGCATATCCCCGGCGACACAAGGCCGGAACTGACTTGGCTGTGGTTCGGTGGAGCCGGCGGCAACCTGAGCCGGCGCGTCGGCGAGTTCGCGGCCGTTAGGCAGTACACCGGCGCAAATATATTCGGTTTCGACTACAGCGGGTTTGGCAACAGCCCCGGCAAGGCAACGGTCCAACGCACCGCCGTGGACGCTCGCGCCGCCCTTGCCCATCTGCAAAGCAGATACGCCGTCAATCCCGGCAATACTCTCTACCTCGGCATCTCTATGGGCGCGGCGGTGGCGATACGGTTGGCCGCGGAAACGTCATCGCCATTGGGGATGGCCCTGGTCGCACCCTTCGCGTCGCTCAGGGATGTGGCGGGACTTTTTTACCCCCGGCTAACCTGGGGCGGCCGGCTGGTGGGCAACCGCTACAACTCGCTGGCTCTGGTGGAACGCATCGGATGCCCGCTGATCATCCTGCATGGCTCCGACGATGCGCTGGTGCCGGCCGGGCAGGGGCGCAAGCTGTGCGATGCGGCCCGGGAGCCCAAGCGGTTCGCCGAAATAACCGGCGCCGACCACGAGGACATCGGCGACCACGCCGAATTTTGGTCAGTCCTCTGTGATTGGCTGGACGAGCTGCCGACGCTCAATGTCAGTAAAGCGTTCACAGCCAGGTTGGGCTAGCCAATAGGCTGGATCGTGGCGAGTTTTTCCGCCAGGCGGTCTGCTGCGGTTTCCAGGTCATACTGGTTTTGCAATCCCATCCAGAATCTTGCGCTATTCCCGAAATAACGGGACAACAGCAGGGCGGTTTCGGCAGTGATGGTACGTTCGCCATGCACGATGGCATGGATGCGCCGTGGGTCCACGCCGATGGATTTGGCCAGGCGGTACTGGCTGATATTCAACGGCAGGAGAAACTCCTCGTTGAGAATTTCACCGGGGTGAATCGGGGGATGCTTCTCAGTGCGGTTCGCTAAAATTGAAGCCACGGTTTGCCCCTGCGATGGTTTACGGTATCTTTAAAACTTCGGATTATAGGATCTCTAATAGGCTGGGTTTGTCCTCATTTCCCCCACTGTTGGTTCCGCTGCCATTGTAACCATAATCGGATAATGACGACCCTATGGCCCCTTGCGTACCCAGGACAATTGCAAAATCACAGAAACCCCGTCATGGCACGTAGGGGCGCCCCTAGTGGGCGCCCTCCCACCAACGGGGCAACCACACCGAGGGTTGCCCCTACCAAAACGGGACTCTCCGCTATTATCGCGCCATTGCGCACCGCCCGCGATTCGCCTATCATCCGCCCAACCAAGCGCCTTGCAGTTGGCGTAACAACGGGAGGGAACACATGGCACAGCGACCCGACATCAAACGGATGGAGATTGAGATTGTCTATTGCTGGGATTGAGGGCATGCTGGACGCGCGGCCTGGATGGCCAGCGAAGCATTGACCCGCACCGGCGACAACATCGCCACGTTCAAGCTCACTCCGGGCGAACATGGCAAGTTCGACATCACCATTGACGGCGAACTCGTGGGCGAGCACAAGCACACGCCGGACGCCCATCTATTCCCCGACCTCCAGGATTTGATGGCAGCGATCCACGATCGAATTTAGCGGCGCTTTCCGTCTAACGCTCAGAGGCAGTCCACTCAATTGAGGCTGCCTCCAGATATGTCCGGTCAGCTTCAAACTCCGCTGATGATCTCGGTTCCGTAATCCAGCAGTTCCAGGTCCGGGCGCGAAGCAGTGACGAAATCGATCACATCCATCAGCATGGCGTCAATGTACGCCGTGTCATTGCTGACGCACGATAATGTCAGCGTGAGGCTCTGCCAGGCTTCGCCGTCGGCGGCGGCGTCCTGGGCCACCGACACGTTGAACCGTGAGCGGATGCGTTGGGTCAGGCTGCGGGCCGCCTGCCGGCGGGTTTTGAGGCTGCGGCTCTCGGGCAACCGCAAGGCGATGCGTGCTATTCCAACGTTCATTGGCGTTCTCGTGTCCGATGTCAGCTCGGCGCATCCTTATTGCGTGGTCCGTGGGACAGCGCAGCGATCCAGCGGCTGTTGTGCGTTTGGTAGAGTATAACCGGCACTCAGGTAGCGTTCCGTATTAGGTGGTTTGATTCCACAGATGCCGTTGCTAGTGCGGGTAGGGGCGAATGGCCATTCGCCCCTACGGACGGAAACCACCTAAATCGGAACGCTACCCGTCACTCACTACGGCTATGAGATTACGGCGTAAATCCGACGGCATACTCTCGCAGTCATTTCATACGTGCGGGAGTAGGTGAGCCGAATTTGCGTAACAGTTCAGAGTTGAGGGGAAGCGAGCAGTTGTTGGCAAGCGGAGAGAGGATTGAGACCTTGGGCTCGCCAGGTGCCGAAGATCGAGGCTAGGGTCATCTTGGTCTCGGTCCCCCGCTCCGAGCGGGTGCCACCACTGACCTTCCGGCTGATCACCACTGGGCGCAGGCTGCGCTCGGCGGCATTGTTGTCCGGTGGCACCTCCGGATGAGCCACGAAGACGAAGAGTTCCTTGATGTGGTTCTCCATGCGTCGGCACAGTTTGGCTTGTGCCGCCGACGGGTCATCCAAGAAGGGACGGCAGAGGGCCAAGAGGCGTCTTTCCAGGACCAGTTGGGCAGCGCGCCGCTGCTGCTCTGCCGGGTGGGTGAAGGCTTTGGCCTGGCAATAGAGTTGATGTATGGCATCGGCCCACTGGGACAATCGGTGATCGTCAGGGTAGAGGACGCGGAGGTCGTGGATGTCCCGTAGCAGGTGGGCCCAGCAGCGTTGTTTGGGGCCGTCATAGTGGTGGTAGGCGGCGTAGAAGTCGCTGACCAGCACGCCAGCAAACTCATCGCCCAGCACTTCATCCACCACCGCCTTACCACGGTTCCGTCGCAGGAAGTACCGCAGGTCAGGGGTGCTGAAAGTCCACACGTAGCCGTTGTGTCCGTCCTCCCGCCAGCCGGTCTCGTCGGCGTGGACCACCGGACTGCCGCGGATCCGTTCCAGAATGCCCGCCAGTTCCCGCTGCGCTTGGCCCGCCACTTTGCGCGTGGCGTCCACGATGGCCCCCAGGCTGAGGTGCAGCCCATGTACCGTGTCCAGGTACCATTGGATGGTGCGGCAAGGCAGCCGAGCCTCCTCCCGGAGCGCGGCAATCAGGCTGACAACGTTCACCCCCAGACGCTGCTGGCCCAGCGCCGCGCCCTCCAGTTGCGCTGTGGGAGTACAGCCCCGTTGGCACCGGGGACAGGTGCGGGTGATGTAAACGTGCTCGGTAACCTGCACCGGCACCTGGGGCAGATCGATCACTTCCCGAGTACGCTGGGTCCAGCCGCCGGACAACTGGGTCCCGCAGTCGGGACACTGCTCCACCACATGCTCCACCCGCTGGGTGGGCGTCATGCGGGTCCGGGCGAAACCGTGGGGCCGCGGCTTGCGGGGCTGCTTGGGCTCGGCCGGTTTCCGGTCGGCTTTGGGCTTCAGGCCCGGCATCCGTCCGGAGCCTTTGGCTTTGGCCCGCCCTTCCGGCTGGGCGATCCGCTTCTCCAGCCGTTCGATGATGGCTTGCTGCCGGAGGATGATGTCGATCAGCACATCCCGGTCGGCGGTGGTGAGGTCGATTTCATGCTTCATGGACCCAACTTGACATAAACAGGCCAAAGGCCGCCAGCCATCGACAAACAACTTTTCAGCAATTCACCTCACCAACTCTGAACAGTTACGAATTTGCTATTGACGGCGGATAATCTGCGGGATAGATTACAATTTGACTGGCCCTTTACGTTTGCCGGCAAATTGTAGGGCCAGACGCTCCGAATCGCTTGTCTGAAATACCTCGATGCGCTGCTCATGCAACTGTTCCAACCCTCGCCGCTATGGTAACTAACTCTGGCGATCTCGGTCCTCGTACCGGTTCCTCGATGCCTGCCGCCGAGGTTCCGGAGGTCGTCATTTCGCGATTGCCCCAATATGTCCGCACGCTGACCCAGTTGCTCGAGGCCGGAATCGAGGTAACCAATTCGCAGCAGTTGGGTGCGCAGTTGCAGGTGACGCCGGCCCAGATTCGCAAGGATCTTTCTTACTTCGGGCGTTTCGGAAAGCAGGGCCGCGGTTACCGCGTCCGGCATTTGCTGGCGGAGTTAAAGCAAATCCTGGGATTGGATTTGGAATGGAACGTAGCGGTTATCGGTGTCGGGCGATTGGGAAACGCCATCCTCAATTACCCGGGTTTCGACCCTGATGGATTCCACCTGGTGGCCGCTTTCGACGACAACCCTAATAACTTAGGCCGGGAAGTGGGCGGCGTTTCCGTTCAGCCGATGACGGCCTTGGCCGAAACCGTTACGGCTCGGGACATCAACATCGCCATCGTAGCCGTTCCCAGCGCGCACACTCAGACAGTCATCGACCAGTTGGTAGCGTGTGGGGTACGGGCGATACTAAACTACGCACCCATCAATGCGCAGGTGCCGGTGGGGGTTAGAGTTCGAAACATCGACCCGGTGCTTGCGCTGCAATCAATGACGTATTACTTGACCGAGACATACCACTCGGTCAACGGCCTGCACCCCAGCGACTAGAACTATTCCAGTCGCCGTTGCGCTATCGAGCGGTGCGGAGCCGACCGGCGGCGGCGAGCCACGGTTACCCGAACTTGCGCTCGGCGAAGCGACGCTACCGCTTGCTCCAATTCTACGTCGGATTCCCGGTTGGAAATGCGCTGCTGAGCCTGTTCCATGGCTTCCTGCGCCCGCGCTTCGTCGATCTCGTCCACGTCTTCGGCGGCGTCGGCCAGGATGATTACCTGATTGCCTAACACTTCAATGTAACCGCCGGATAACGCAAGGAAGGACTCCTCCCCGCCGGCGCGTACCATCAACTCGCCCGGTTGCAACAGCGTCATCAAGGGAGCATGGTTGGGCAGGATGCCCAACTGACCGGCTACGCCGGGAACGACCATAGCGTCAACTTCGCCCGAGAAAACCTCGCGCTCGGCAGTGATGATTTGCAACTGCATGGGCATCCGCGAAAACTCCTGGTAGTTCTTTTAGCAGAGACGGATCAGGCCGTAGCCTGCATCTGCTCAGCCTTCTCAACAGCCTCTTCTATTGTGCCGACCATGTAGAAAGCCTGCTCCGGCAGGTCGTCGTGCTGGCCGTCCAGAATTTCGGCGAAACCCCGAACCGTATCGCGCAGGGCGACGTACTTGCCGGGCTGGTTGGTGAAGGTCTCGGCGACAAAGAAAGGCTGGGTGAGGAAGCGCTGGATCTTGCGAGCGCGGAACACGGTTTGACGGTCCTCGTCGGACAGCTCTTCGATGCCCAGAATGGCGATGATGTCCTGCAGGTCCCGGTATCGCTGGAGCACTTGCTGCACGCCACGGGCCACTCGGTAGTGCTCATCGCCCACTATTCGCGGTTCCAGAATACGTGCGAACGACGCCAGCGGGTCCACCGCCGGATACAGGGCTTGCGCCGCCAGCGCGCGCTCCAACGACACCACCGCGTCCAGGTGGCCGAAGGTGGTGACGATGCCGGGGTCGGTGTAGTCGTCAGCGGGCACGTAGATGGCCTGGAACGACGTGATGCTGCCGCTCTTGGTGGACGTGATGCGCTCCTGGAGCGCGCCCATCTCAGTGCTCAGCGTGGGCTGGTATCCGACGGCGGACGGCATCCGGCCCAACAGCGCGGACACTTCCATACCGGCGAGGATGTACCGATAGATGTTGTCGATGAACAGGAGCACGTCCTGGTTCTGCTCTTCCCGGAAGTACTCGGCCATGGTCAGCCCGGTAAGGCCGATGCGGGCGCGCACGCCGGGCGTTTCGTTCATCTGGCCGAACACCAGCACGGTGCTGCCCAACACGCCCGAGTCCTGCATTTCGTGCCACAGGTCGTTGCCCTCGCGGGAACGCTCGCCCACGCCGGCGAACACCGATACACCACTGTGAACGGCGCCGATGTTGCGGATGAGTTCCTGGATGATGACGGTCTTGCCCACGCCGGCGCCGCCGTAGGCTCCCACCTTGCCGCCCTTGGGGAAGGGGGTAATCAGGTCGAAAACCTTGATGCCGGTTTCCAGAAGTTCTACAGTGGGGTTCTGGTCGTCGAAGGCCGGCGGGTCGCGGTGGATGGGCCAGAACTGGCCGGCCTCCACGGCGCCCAGGTTGTCCAGGGGCGTGCCGGTGACGTCGAAGAGGCGGCCCAGGGTTTCGGGGCCGACCGGAACGACAACCTTGTCGCCGGTGTCGTTAACCTCGGTGCCGCGGGCCAACCCGTCGGTGGAGCCGAGGGCGAGGCAGCGCGCCCAGTGGTTGCCGATGTGCTGCTGTACTTCCAGCACTAATCGCTCGCCGGAGTTGTCCACTTCGAGGGCGTCGAACAGGTTGGGGAGTTGGTCGGCGGGAAATTCGACGTCCACCACCGTACCGATAACTTGGGCAATCTTTCCGGGCATATTGTTAGTCCTCCGGATATATCTCGCGGGAAGCGGCTGTTGGATCAGGTCAGGGGTTTGCCATCAGGGGGCAGTTCGTTGAAAAGTTCGCCGGCAGATTGGGCGGCGGCGCGGCGGTTCAGCCAAGCTCGCCAAACCTGGTTGGCTTCGGCCTTGCCGGCGGCCTTACCTTCGCGACGGGCCCTTGCGCTATTGGGCATACTATAGCCCTCGATGAGGGCGCGTCGTTCTAGCCACTCGCTCAGCGCCTCGTAAGCGGAGGGGCTGTCGGGAGACTGGCCGTTGGTTTTGGCCCAGCCCTCAAGAAAGCCTTTGCGACGGGCCTTTTCTTTCATCATTGCGCCGAGAACCATTGCAGTATCTCTCCACTCAGTTGAAGCCGCTCTAGCGCCGGTAAGACAGGAAGCGGCGGCGCGGTTCCTCGGGTTGTTCATCCGGGCTTGGCTCGTCGAAAGTCTCACCATTGGCTTCGGTCTCAGCTTTGCGACGCAACCATTCCCGCCAAGCCCGATCCCTTTCTTCTCTGGTCTGGCGACGAACCTTGTCCTTGAAAAGCGCTCCCAGAACCATATTAATTCCCTCCGCCAGGGCAAGAGACAGCAGTGCGTGTTGGATGAAACCCTGTTCCAATAGGTTGAGCACTGGCGTGGGAACATCATACCAAGCGGTTCCCAGGACGGCTATCTGTTTATAGACCTCCGCCGCGATACGCCCGGCAGATGTCACCCCGTAAGCGAGTAGGAACCATCGGTACAGCTCCGCAGGAATATCGCCAAAAGACAACATCGGCGTTTATTCTGCCAACCAGCGTCATCCCTCCAGCGCGATCTGGCCGCCCACCAGGTCCAGGAGCTCGTTGGTGATGCTGTCCTGGCGGAGCTTGTTCATTACGAGAGTGAGGTCCGACGCCAGCTGATTGGCATTGTCAGTGGCGTTGCGCATGGCGACCATGCGGGCTGATTGTTCGCTGGCAATGCTTTCCAGGATGGCGTGATACACCTGCATTTCGACGAATTGAGGCAGCAGCGCGCTCAACACGGTGGCCGGATCCGGCTCGTAAATGTAGCCAACCCGCTGCGCCGATTCCAGCTCGGCAGGCTCCACCGGCAGGATGCGTTGGATCACCGGTTCCTGTTGCACCGTGGATACAAAGCGCATGTAGGCCAGATGCACCTCGTCAAACTCGCCTTCGGTGTATCCGTCGATTACCAGTCGCGAGATGGCAGTGGTGTCGGCCAGAGCCACCCGGTCACTGAGATCAGTGAAGACGGCCTGGACCGTATCGGTGTAGCGCACCATGAAGTCGCGGCCCTTGCGACCCACCACGATGCTCCGCACTGTGGGTGTGCTGTCCAGGATGAACCGGGCAACCTGCCGGTTGATGCTGGCGTGCATACCGCCAGCCAAACCCCGGTCCGGCGTGATAACCACCATGCCCACGTTGTTGACGGGCCGCACCTGCAACAGCGGATGCACCACATCGTAGTCGCCGGTCGGCTGGGCCGCCAGGGTTGCGATTACTTCAAGGATCTTGTCGGAGTAGGGCCGGCCGTCGGTAACGGCCAACTGCGCCCGGCGCATCTTGGACGCCGCGATGAGCGACATCGCGTTCGTTACCTTGCCGGTGTTCTCGATGCTGCGGATGCGCCGCCTGATGTCTCTAACGCTGGGCATAATTTAACCCTGCTGTTGCCGTTCGTGTTTCAGCCAATGATCACTCGCCCCTACTGGAATGTCGGCTTGAAGTCGTTGATGGCTGCGGTCAACTGCTGGCTGAGCTCATCGGGCAAGCTGCCCGACTCGCGGATGGCCTGGCTGAGCTCGGGATGGGCAGCGTTCAAATGGCGGAGCATTTGCTCTTCAAACGCCCCAACCCGTTCCAGGGGCACGTCTTCCATCAGGCCGGAGTTCACGGCGAACAGGACGATCACCTCGTCGCCCAGGTTGAGCGGTTGGTATTGCCCCTGCTTGAGCGCCTCGGTGGCCAACTGACCTCGCGCCAACTGGGCCCGTGTGGCGGCGTCCAGGTCGGCGGTACCGAACTGGGCGAAGGTCGCCAACTCACGATACTGGGCCAGGTCCAGCCGCAAACGCCCCGCCACCTGCCGCACCGCGCGGGTCTGGGCGGCGCCACCCACCCGGGACACCGACAAACCCACGTTCACCGCCGGTCGGATGCCGACGTTGAACAGCTCCGGCTCCAGGTAAATCTGGCCGTCGGTAATGGAGATGACGTTGGTGGGGATGTAGGCGGAAACGTCGCCAGCCTGGGTTTCAATTACCGGAAGCGCGGTGAGAGAGCCGCCGCCGTTCTCGTCGTCCAGGCGAGCCGCTCGTTCCAGCAGGCGGCTGTGCAGGTAGAACACGTCGCCGGGATAGGCTTCTCGGCCGGCCGGGCGGCGCAGCAGCAGCGACATCTGCCGGTAGGCCCAGGCGTGCTTCGTCAGGTCGTCGTAAACGATGAGCACGTCCCTGCCCTCTTCCATGAAGGCTTCGCCCATGGCGCAGCCCGCGTAAGGCGCGATGAACTGCAACGGGGCGGGGTCTGCGGAACCGGCGTTGACCACGATGGTGTGGTCCATCGCGCCGTATTCCTCCAGGATGCCCACCACCTGGGCCACCTTGCCCTGCTTCTGGCCGATTGCCACGTAGATGCAGATCAGGTCGGTTTCCCGCTGGTTGATAATGGTGTCGATGGCGATGGCCGTTTTGCCGGTGGAGCGGTCGCCGATAATCAGCTCGCGCTGGCCGCGTCCGATGGGGATCATGGCGTCGATAGCCTTGATACCCGTCTGCACCGGGGTATCGACGGACTTGCGGACCACCACGTTGGGAGCGGTGCGTTCCACCGGCATGGTTCGGTCAGTGGCTACCGGACCCTTGCCGTCCAGCGGCCGGCCCAAGGGATCAACTACACGCCCCACCAGGGCGTCGCCCACGGGAACTACAATGATCTGACCCGTGGCGCGAACGCGGTCGCCTTCCTTGACGGCGGTGGGGTCGCCCAAAATGGCCGCGCCGACGATATCCGCTTCCAGGTTCAGGGCCAGCCCCAGCACGTCATTGCCGAAGTCCAGCAACTCGTTGGAACGGACACTCTGCAGGCCCTGGATGCTGGCGATACCGTCGCCAACCTGGACGACGGTGCCCACGTCCACGAGGGTCAGGTCGCCGCCGAACTCCTCGATTTGCCGCTTGATTAGAGATACTATCTCCTGTCCTCTGACTGCCATCGGCCAGTCTCCTTAATGTCGTTTCGTCAGGCAGCCTGTGCCCGCACGGTCTGACGCATACGTTCCAGGGCGGAACTGGTGCTGCCATCCAGCAGCCGGTCGCCGATCTGGATGATGAGACCCCCGATGATGGTGTCATCCACCTGGGTGCTCAATACCACTTCCCGACCGACCAATTGCGCCACGAAATCGGTAATTCGTTGCAGTTCGGCGTCTTCCAGGGGAACCGCCGTCGTGACTTCAACCCGTTGACGCCCCAGCCGCTCGTCCAGGAGGTGCGAATAGCCCTCCTGCACGTCCCGCATCACGTCCACGCCACCTCGGTTGACCATCAGGGACACCAGGTTACGCACCAACGGATGCGCTTCAGAGAGCACCGCGTCAATGGCGGCGGTCTTGCGCTCCAGAGGCACTTCGGCGTGTTTCAAAAACAGCGCGAACTCGTCGTCGCCCAGCACGTCGGCGGCCAGACGCAGATCCTGGTCCCACTGTTCCAGTTGTTCGTTTTCCACGGCCAACTCGAAGATGGCCTGGGCGTAGCGCTGCCCCGACAAACGGTTTGCCACGGCTTGCTGCCTCCCTGTTTGGTATGAACCCCGCCGGGGCTTCCGGAGTCCGGCAGTCCCAACGAGAGTGGATCCCGGTCATCGCCGCACCCGCGGCGACCATCCGGGAATGAGAAGACGGACGGATCAGTTGCGGCGCAAGGCCTGTTCCCCTTCCGCCAGTACCTGATCGATGAGTTCCTGGTGGGTCTGCCGGTCAATGCTGCGGCGGATGATCCGCTCCGCAGCCGAGACCGCCAGGTCGCCGAATGCCGCGCGCACTTCGCCGATGGCCGCGTCGCGCTCCCTGGCGATGTCTGCCTGGGCGCGCTCTGAGAACTCCTCGGCGGACTGGCGGGCGCGGGCCATTTCCTCTTCGCGGAAACGGTCGGCGGCCTCGCGGGCCTGGTCCAGCAGGCGTTGGCCTTCCCGCCTGGCCTCGTTCAACTCCTCCTCGATGGCGGAGCGGGACGTGGCCGCTTCCTCGCGGGCGCGGTCGGCGGCGGCCAGGCTCTCCCGGATGCTATCGACACGGTTGTCGAGAGCATTCAGTAGTGGCCGGTACGCCAGCGCCCCCAGCAGAATCAGCAGGATGACGTAGTTAATCAGATAGCTGATCAGGGAAGGGACGTTTAATCCCAGTTCTACCATGTTGCTACACCACGAAGAGCAGGATGACGGCGACGATCAGCGAATAGATGCCCAGCGCTTCAGCGAAGGCGATGGCGAGGATCATGTTGGTGGTGATGGCGCCGGCGGCGTCGGGATTGCGGCCGATGGCGTTCATCGCGCCGGCGCCCAGGATGCCGATGCCGATGCCAGGGCCGACCACGCCAAGACCGATGGCCAGTCCGGCCGCCAGCAGCTTGGCGCCTTCTTCCGTAATGCCCTGTGCGCCTACCGACAGCAACATCGCAAACATTGAGAGGTCAATTGCCATTGTTGAAAATCCTCCGGTTCAAAGGATGGCCTGGTTTTTTGCGCGCCTCGCATTCGTTAGCGAGGACGTATGCCCATTGGATTAGCCGCGGCCCGCCGCGGTTAATGCTCCTCGTGGCTGACGGCCACGGACAGGAACACCAGCGTCAGACCGGCGAAGATGACCGATTGCACCAGACCCACCAGCAGCTCCAGTCCGAAGACGAACTGAGTTGCCACGAAGGGCACCAGGAAAGTGATCATCACCACCAGGATTTCGCCGGCGGTCATATTGCCGAAAAGACGGAAGGTAAAGGACACAATCCGCACCAGTTCGGACAGGAGTTCCAGGATACCGACAAAAACCCCGATCAGACCGGCGGGGCCTTTGCGAAGCTCTCCGAAGGCGAAGAACTTCTTGAGGTAGCCGAAGCTGTGCGCCCGGAAGCCCCAATACTCCACGAAAACGAAGGAGATGAGAGCCAGGGCCAGGGGCATGTTTACGTCGGTGCCCGCCGGGCGCAACAGGTGCGCCTTGAGGGCGAAACCTTCCGCGCCGTGGATTCCGAAGCCAATGGCCTGGTAGATGGGGATCAGGAAAATCGCCAGCCAGGCGTTGAATAGCACGAAGAAGAAAATCGTGGCAACCACCGGGAATGCCTTCCGGCCCATCTCCGGCCCCAGTACCGAACTGGAGAAGTTCAGTACCGCTTCAAACATTATCTCTACGATGGCCTGCAAACGGGTGGGAACCAGCTTGGGCTTGCGCCCGGCGCCGATGAACAGGACCAGCATCAGGATACTGGCGAGCCACGCTGACAGCAGGGTATTGGTAACGGCAAACTGCATCAGGCCCATGGGTTCGCCGTGATGCTCTTCCTCTTTGGCGTGGTCGTCCTTGCCCTGGTCGTCGCCGTGTGAGTCAGCCGGCTCCGTTTTCGCTTCGCCGTGATCATCCGTTTTTTCCTCGACATGACCATAGCCCAGCGCAGTGTTGCGGGCGGTGTCCGGGAAAACCGGTTGCGGCGGCAGGTGGATTTCAGGCTGGGAAACGAACGGCCCGTCCAGACCGAACATCCGGGAGCCAACGGCGCCGACGACAAAGCCGACGACGAGGAGCACGGCCATGCCGATGCCGAAAAGCATGAATGCCCGTTTGCGCGTCACGACTGCCGGTCGCCTCCTTGGTCAGTTTCCTGGCGGTCCGGCGCTGGCGCGCGCCGGGCTGGTTTGGATCCGTAAATTGCTGGGAGCACCATGCGGTAAACCCCGTAGAATGCGATTACGCTGCCCAGGATCGTTCCTACGAGCACCAGGATCGCCACCTGGCCGGTGAGTTTCCCCAGCCATAAGCCTCCCAGGATGCCCAGTACGATGCAGAGCGCTACGTACCAGCCTAGACCAGTCAGCCGCAGGGCGATAATCAACCACTGCGGCATATCCGATTCCAAACGGCAGGCATATTAGCATTCGCAATATGACGTGTCAATTGGCGCAGCGGCGGAAACCGTAACCACAGTTACGAAAAAGCCCCACCGGAATCGGGGTAGGGCTTGATTCGTGGAATGCGTGGTGAGCAGCATCAACCGGACTTACCTGCGCTCGAAGTCTTCCATATCCAGCTCATTGATCAAGTCCGTGAACGCGGACAGCCCCTGTAGCTCTTCCTCAGTGACTTCGGCCCGCTCGGATTCGTCGCCCTCGGCCTGCCCCGACACCGGCTGGCCCGTCTCCTGATCCATGGAAATGCCGGCCTTTTCCATCACCTGGTCTGCGACGTAAATGGGGACTTCCGCGCGAACCGCCACTGCCATGGCGTCGCTGGGGCGGGAGTCGATCTCGTGGGTTTGATCTCCGATCCTGATGACGATCTTGGCATAAAACGTTTCGTTCTGCAGGTCGTTGACCAAAATATGCTCAAAAGATCCACCAACCGACTTGACCAGATCAACCAGCAAATCGTGCGTCAGCGGGCGCGGAACGGACATACCCTGCATTTTGACCGCGATGGCTTCCGCCTCGGTGGGCCCGATCCAGATGAGGAGGAACAGGCTGGTCTCCATTTCTTTGAGCACCACCACCCGCTGGTAGTTCATCTGGCTGATCCGGATGCTGTCGATTACCAGTTCACGCATCTCGCTGCATCACTCCACTACTGACTGCGTCCGGTATGGGTAACCATGTGGCCGGCTCACGCCGGCGACGTAAGCGGTGCCGATTCTACACCCCAACGGCGCGGTTGTGTCAAGCACAAAACCGAACCCAGGGCGTACCGGATTCGCGCACGTGGGCAACTCCACGGGTGCAAACGGTGATTCACACCCGCGTTTTGAGCCTCGAAATACGCCCTGCTACCGGTAACCGACCCGTTCCGATACTTCGTCGGGAGCGAAGTCGCGGGGCGAAGGCGCCGTCGGGTTCGCCCCGGACACCAGCGCGGAGCCGGCCAGCATATCGATCCCCTTGCGGACCGAACCGGTAGCAGCGTTGAGTTCCCGCTCCAGGTCCCGGAGGGTGCGCAGCGCGTAGGCGTCGGCCTGGTTGCGCCGGTTTTCCGCCTCCTGCTCGGCCTGCCCGATGAGGCGTTTGGCCTTGGTCTCCGCCTCGCGCAGCGCCTCCTCGGCCATACGCCCCAGCTCACTGTCGTTGAGCCGGCTTCGGAAATCCTGCTCCAGGTGCTGGCGGGTCTGGTGGGCTTCCGCAACGGCCGAGGACATGATGTCGTCCTTGCGGGACAGCATCTCCTCGGCGCGGTGAATTTCCTGCGGCACGGCCATACGCAACTGCGCCACCAGCTCATTGAGCTTGGTCTTGTCAACCATCACGTTGCTGCTGAGCGGTACCGACTTGCTGGAATCCACCAGCAACTCTATACGGTCGATGATGTTATCGATGTCTATGATGTCCCCCTTGCGCCGGCGGCAGGACTTGCCGGTGACGGCTACCGCAGCGGCAACTGGTATTTCTCGGCAAGGGCCCGCGCCACATGAAGCGGCACCATGCCGGCAATGTTTCCCCCCAACTGCGCGACCTCTTTGAGCAGGCTGGAACTGATGAACGTATGCTCCTGGTCGCTCATCAGGGATACCATGTCCACCTCAGGCTCCAGCCGGCGGTTCATAAAAAACATCTGGGATTCGTACTCAAAATCGGGGCCGCTGCGCAGTCCGCGGATGATGGTGTCCGCGCCCAGGTCTCGCGCAGTCTTCACCACCAAACCGTTGAACGGACACACTTTCACGTTGCCCAAGTCCGCCACCGCTTCCCGCATCAGGCTGACGCGCTCCTCGGTGTTGAACAGCAGACTCTTGGATGGCGTGTCATAGACCGCCACGATCAGGGTGCCAAAAAGCCGCGCCGCGCGTTGCGCCACGTTGAGATGTCCCATTGTTACGGGGTCAAAAGTCCCCGGATAAAGAGCGGTTACCATTCGGCAATTCTCCAAACTTGATTTGATTCCAGTGTCAATGCGTTCAACCCGCCGAGACCCGGTAGAACGCTATCGCATTGTCGCCATATTTGCGCCGGTCGCATCGGTGGAGGTTACCAACGGTGTCGGACAATGCCAGGCGGCTGCTGTGTCCCACCACGACGGTGGCGTCGCCTTCCAACAACCCCGATGCCGACAGGGCTTCCAGGGTCGTCGTCGGGTCTCCCATACGGTAGGGCGGATCCAGCAGAACCAGGCCATAATGCCCTCCCTTCGGGTCAACGACGTCCGGGCCAACGACGTCCGATTGCTTCAACCAGCGCAGCGCCTCCGTGCAATGGACCCGCCCCGCGCCGGCGTAACCGGTGCGATTGAGGTTATCCTGCAGGTCCACGCTCTGACGGCGGTTGCGCTCCACAAAGTCCGCCCAGGCGGCCCCGCGGCTCAGCGCTTCAATGCCCAGGCTGCCGGTGCCGGCGAACAGGTCAACCACTCGCCGGTCAACAACCTGACTGGATTCTAAAATGTTAAAGATGGCGGCGCGCACCCTTTCCGTGGTAGGCCGGATACCGGCTACCGCGGCGCCTTTCAGCCGGATGCCGCGTGCCTCGCCACTGGCAACACGCATCATGTTGGAATTGCGCGTGGGCATTTTAGAACTGACCGGGGTTGGGTTGACGATTGAGGCGTCTGCGTATTTTGACCAATTTGCGTTTGACAGACGGTTGTGCGTCAGTATAACGCCAACCGACGGTTTTCTGTCGCGCTTGCCCGGTTGCTGGGGGTGTGCTACCATCGTTCACACTATGTTGCGCCCCAGAGAATATTAGCCCGTGCTTTTGACCAGCCGCGTGCTGGGCGCACTGTTTTAATCGCGGCCATTGCCAAGTTTGCCACTTGGTTCGCCGGCCTGCCAAGTTGCAATGCCCACTCCGGAAAACGAGCATCCCCGTAGTCCCGGTGGAGAGGCCTTTCGTCAGGCTTTGGCCGACGCCGCTCCCCAGCCCGGCGTGGGAACAGTCATAACCATCGGTGTTTTCGATGGCGTACACCAGGGGCACCGGCACCTCTTGCAGCGGATGTTCGAGATGGCCGAGCCGCCGCTCGTCTCCACCGTCATCACGTTCAGCAACCATCCCGCCGAGGTAGTGAACCCGGAGCGCACGGTCACCAAGATCATTACCCCAGAGGAAAAAGTCCAGTTGCTTTACGACGCGGGAGTGGCGAGCGTAATTTGCCTGGAGTTCACCAACGAGTTGGCCAATCTGGACGCCAACGAGTTCACCCGTCTGCTGGTCGATTGCCTCCAGATGCGGGGCATCGTGACCGGGCCTGACTTTGCCCTGGGACGCAACCGCAGCGGAAATCTCGAATACCTGAGGCGTCGTGGCGCCGCTATGGGTTTCTGGGTGGAAACCGTGTCGCCCCTGGAACTGGAAGGTTCCGCCGTGCGCAGCCGAAGGGTGCGCAACGCCCTGGCCGATGGCAACGTGGACGGCGCCGAGTACCTGCTGGGACGGCCCTACGCCACCGACGGCGTGGTCGTACACGGCGCCAAGATGGGCCGCCAGCTCGGCTTTCCCACCGCCAACATCATTCCCACCCAGAACTTCGTCATCCCCGCCGACGGCGTGTACGCGACCTACGCCACCGTGAACGGCGTGCGCCACATGGCGGCCACCAGTATCGGCGTGCGACCCACCTTCGGCCTCAGCCAACGCCTCATCGAGGCGCACCTGCTTGATTTCTCGGACGACATTTATGACGAGAACCTGCGCCTGGAGTTCGTTTCACGGCTGCGGGGCCAGGAAACTTTCGACGGCATCGAGGCGCTGATCACGCAGATGAACCGAGATGTCACGAACGCCCGCTCTATTCTTGAGGAACACGACCGGCTGGACCACGCCTAATCCGCCGGTCAAATGATGACCCGGCATACGAGGTGTGTGTTGACCAGCCAAGTTCAAATCCCTGATAACCTGTCCACCATCACCCGGCGGGGGGTGAGCCGCATCATCTCCGAGGAGGAGTTCACGGCCATGCTGCAGCGTGGCCGTCCCCTGCGGCTCAAGATGGGCTTCGACCCCAGCCGGCCGGACATTCATCTGGGCCATGTGGTGGGCCTCCGCAAGCTCCGCCAGCTGCAGGATCTGGGCCACCAGGTCATCCTCATCGTGGGTGACTGGACGGCGCAGATCGGAGACCCGTCCGGCCGCTCGGCGACTCGTACCATGCTCACCCACGCCGAGGTCCTGGAAAACGCCGAGTCGTACATGCGCCAGTTCTTCAAGGTGGTGGACCGTGAGCGTACCCAGGTGGAATGGCAGAGCCAGTGGTTCGGCGAGTTCACCCTGGCCAACGTCATCGAGCTGACCAGCCGTTTTACCATCAACCAGTTCCTGCACCGGGAGGACTTCGCCAACCGCTACTCCCAAAACCAGCCCATCGCCATCACCGAGATGTTGTACCCCCTGATGCAGGCCTATGATTCCGTGGTCATCGAGTCGGACGTGGAGTTCGGCGGCACCGACCAAATGTTCAACCTCCTGGTGGGCCGGGAACTCCAGGGCATGATGGGCCAGACCCCGCAGCAGTGCTTCATGATGCCCATCCTGGTGGGCACGGACGGCGTCCAGAAGATGAGCAAGAGTCTGGACAACTACGTCGCGCTGGAAGAGCCGCCCCAGGAGATGTACGGCAAGCTCATGTCCCTGCCCGACAGCCTGATAACCTCCTACTACGAATACCTGACCGACGTGCCCGACGCCGACATCGCCGAAATGCAGCAGGCGATGGAATCGGAATCCGCCAATCCCATGGATTTTAAGAAGGGGCTGGCCCGCCGCATCACCGCCGTCTTCCACGATACCGACGCAGCCAACACCGCCGAAGCCCATTTCGAGCAGGTGGTGCAGCGGCGCGATCTGCCTGACGATATGCCGGAGGTCGGCCTGGCTGCCGTGGCCGGGCTGTCTACCAACCAGTTGCTGGTACAGACGGGTTTAGCGTCAAGCAACAGCGAAGCGCGCCGCTTGGTGGGTCAGGGCGCGGTGGAAGTGATACGCAGCGACGGTCAGCGGGCGAGCGCGGCGGCCGGCGAGTCGCTCACGTTGGCTGCCGGCGACGTCGTTCGTGCCGGCCGGCGACGCTTTGTGCGACTTATCCCCTGAAAAGGCCGGCAGGTTCGTTATACTGTCCGGCAAGCTACTGATTCCTTTGCCGCTCGCACCGGAGACATCGGCTATGACCACCGCCAAAAGACTGCTGACCGCCGGAGACCTGCTGTCGCTCCCCGATGACGGCAAACGATATGAGCTGCTGCGAGGAGAACTGATAACAATGGCGCCCGCGAGCGACCGGCATGGCGCAGTCACCGACCGGATTGGCCGGCGTATCGGCAACTTCGTTGAATTACACGACCTTGGTGATACCCGCGCCGCCGAAACCGGAGTTTATATTGGACGTGACCCGGATACGGTGCGGGCTCCCGATTACGCTTTCATATCGCACGAGCGTATTGCAGGCGCGCCGCCGGCCAGCGGTTACTCCGAAATAATCCCCGATTTGGTAGCGGAAGTGGTTGCAATCGATTACCGGGCAGCGGCGGTAGATAGCAAGACGCAAATGTGGCTGGACGCCGGCGTGCGGCTGGTTCTGGTGGCGTATATTGGCAGCCAGGAGATAGTTGCCCACCACGACGACGGCAGGATCGAGCGATTCGGTATCAGTGACACCCTCACCTGCGACCCGGTGCTGCCCGGTTTCGCCTGCGCCGTGGCCGACATCTTCGCCTACTGAATCCCCTTTACAATGCCCGATATGGCACCCCAGGATTTCATCGCCAAGTGGCATGGTATCGGCTTCGGCGAGAAGCAGGCCTCGCAGGAGATGTTCCTCGACATCTGTGCGCTGGTGGGCCATGCCAGTCCAGTGGCTTACGGGAATCCAGAGGTTTTTACCTTCGAGAAATCGGTGCCCGGCGGGTTTGCCGACGCCTATCTGGAAGAGCGGTTCGGCTGGGAGTTCAAGGGCAGCGACGCGCAACTGCCAGAGGCTATTAACCAGTTGCTGCGCTATCAGGTTTATCTGAAAACGCCGCCGCTGCTCATCGTGTCGTCCTTTGACACGATACAGATTCGCACCAACTTTCCGGGGATGGAGACCATCCTTCATGTGATTCCCGTTGCGGAACTGGACCGGCCCGACAATCTCTCCAAACTTCGCAATGCTTTCTTCGCGCCCGGCGAGTTCCGGCCCAGCCGCACCGTAGAGGAAGTTACTCAGGAAACGGCCAACCTGTTCCGCGACATCGTGGCCGATATGGAGTCCGCCTATGGGGGACGGGAAGACCCGGAACGGCTGGCCCGCTATCTCAACCGGATCGTGTTCTGCCTCTACGCCGAGGATGCCGGGCTATTGCCCGGTGGCCTGCTCACCCAGATTGTGCGCCAGCAGTATCGCCGGCCCGACCTGTTCAATCAGGCCGTAGCCAATCTCTTTGACCAGATGGCCGGCGGCGGGCTGTTCGGCGCTGATGAGATTCCGTACTTCAACGGCGACCTGTTTCACGCGGCGGACAGCGTGGAGTTGAGCGCGGTTGCGCTGCAGCGTCTGGGCGAGGCCACCAGCAAGAACTGGCGCAACATCGAGCCGTCGATTTTCGGCACGCTGTTCGAGCGGGCGCTGGACGCCTCCAAACGCTCCCAGCTGGGCGCGCACTACACCGGCGCCGACGACATCATGCTGGTGGTGGACCCGGTGGTGATGGAGCCCCTGCGCCGGGAGTGGGACGCCGCCCGCTCCACCATAGGCGAACTGGCCGACGACGATGCCGATTCCGCCCGTGCTCGGTTGGAAGCTTTTCAGCAGCGGCTGGCCGGCGTTACCGTGCTGGACCCGGCCTGCGGCAGCGGCAACTTTCTGTATCTGGCGCTGCGCTCCCTGCTGGATTTGGAGAAGCAGGTGATCGACTTCGGAACGGCGCAGGGCTGGCACGGGCTGACGCCCACGGTGCAGCCCGACCAGATGCTGGGCATCGAAATCAACCACTACGCCGCCGAACTGACCCGCACCGCCCTCTGGATTGGCTATATCCAGTGGCACCAGACCAACGGCTTTCCCTACACTCACAGCCCGATACTGACCCCGCTGGATACCATCCGGCAGGCCGATGCTATTTTGGACTTATCCGACCCGGACAACCCCGCCGAACCGGAGTGGCCGGCGGCGGAGTTTATTGTGGGGAACCCGCCGTTTTTGGGCAGCCTTTCATTTTTGCGGCAATTGGGTGATGAATACGCCAATGCCGTTTATAACCTATACGGCGACCGCATCCCCAATTCCAGTGACCTGTGCTGTTACTGGTTTGAAAAGGCTCGCGCCCGGATTGAGGCCGGCCAAACTAGGCGCGCCGGCCTGCTGGGCACGCAGGCGATACGGTTCCAGCGCAACCGGCGGGCACTGACACGCATCAAAGAAACTGGCGGCATTTTCCATGCCATTGCTGACCGTGACTGGGTCTTGGATGGTGCCAGTGTGCATATCGCTATCGTCTGTTTTGACGGTGGCAGCGAGAGCGAGCGCGTGCTGGATGGGCAGCAAGTCGCTGGCATTTACTCTGACCTTACTGCTGGCGTTGACCTGACTCAAGCACTACCACTAGCCGAAAATGCCGGTATCAGTTTTGCCGGGGAAAAGAAACACGGGCCATTCGAGATTAGCCGAGAAGTTGCAGAGGATATGCTCCGGCAGCCCAATCCGCACGGCAAACCCAATAGTGATATCGTCAAGCCGTGGCTGGTCGGCCGTGATATTAATCAAGTGTCGCGCGATATGTGGATAATCGACTTTGGCTCTGATATGTCGGAAGCGGACGCCGCCCTGTACGAAGCTCCTTTCGAGTATGTGCGCTCCGTGGTCAAGCCACAGCGGGATAAACACCGGGACGCCAGGCTGAAAAGCAACTGGTGGCTGCACGGACGCCCTCGCATTGAAATGCGCCACGCTCTTGACGGCTTGCCTCGTTATATCGGAACCAGTGAAGTCGCCAAACATCGCCTATTTTCATACATTGATGGCAGTGTACTACCCGACAACACTATCGTGGTGTTCGCGAGGAGTGACAATTACTTTTTTGGCATATTGCACAGTCACATACATGCGGTTTGGACATCGGCAATGGGTACACAACTGGAAAGCCGGCCACGCTATATAATCACCACCTGCTTTGCAACCTTCCCCTTTCCCCATCCCGCCGACGAGCAGCGCGCCACCATCGCCAGCGCCGCCGCCGAGTTGAACCGCCTGCGGGAGAATTGGCTGAATCCTACTGACGCCGAGGGCAACCCGGCGCTCACCCCGGCGCAACTGCGCCGCCGCACGCTGACCAACCTCTACAATGAGTATCCCACCTGGTTGGCCAACGCCCACGCCAAGTTGGACGGCGCCGTAGCCGACGCCTACGGCTGGCCGGCGGATTTGCCGGAGGGGGAGATACTCGAGCGGCTGCTGGCGCTGAACCTGGCGCGGGCGGGTAGGGCAGTCTGATTCAACAGGGATTGGCTACTCGACCTTGCTGAAAATGCCCACGAATATGCCAGCCACCAGAATCAGGCCAATGGTCAGGTAAGCAACGAAAAGCAGCCATTGTGGGACATCCAACTGTCCACCAATGTCAAGGCTGACTAGGACGCCTGCCGGCACGCCTACAAACAAAATGGCGTTGTTGACCAATCGCATCGCGCTTACACTCCCTGCGGTGCCCGTTCCGGTAATCGGATGCGCTTTATTTTGCTGTACTATAACAGCAAAGGCGGGAGGAGGACTGAAATGGAACAGATTACGCCGTTCATCGGTATGGCCTTCGTGGGCCTTGGCATCGTCGGTTTCGTGGTAGGCGTGGGCAGAGTTATCGTGTGGTATCGTCGCAACGCCGGCAAAACCGGCCCGGCCAGCAGGTCGGAACGCCAATCCTGAATTGACCCGGTGCTGTGATGACCCGGCGCGAAATGCCCGTCTTTGTGCAGCTTATCGTCCCGTTCACCCTGTTTGTCGCTGGCATAGGAATCGCGATGTGGCTATCGCCAATTCCCGACCGTGAGCTAACGACTGCTCAATCCAACTTGCTTGATATTGCGGACTGGATTATCAAAGCCTCAGTGGGAGCGATTTTAGGTCTCGGTAGCACCGCTCGCATCAGGGCAAGAAACGGCAACGGCGCGGCGCAATAAACAGGAGGTCTGCCAATGACTACCGCCAAAAAACTGATGACCGCTGAAGAAGTGCTGGCACTGCCAGATGACGGCAAGCGGTACGAATTGGTGAGGGGAGAGTTGATAGAAACGCCACCGGCCAGCCACGAACACGGCAGAATCGCAGAACGTTTCGGCAGACGGATTGGCAATCATGTGGAAGACCATGACCTGGGCCACGGTATCGCTGCCGAAACAGGGGTCAATATTGAGCGGAACCCTGACACCATGCGTGCGCCTGATTTTGGGTTCATCTCGTATGAGCGCATGGCAGAGCGGCCCTCGCTCAGAGGTTACGCTGACGTTATTCCCGACCTGGTATTGGAAGTGGTTTCCCCTGACGACCGACAGCCGGAAGTCGACTCAAAAACACAAATGTGGCTTGACGCCGGCGCCCGTGTGGTGCTGGTAGCATATCCCGAAACGCGGGAAGTGTTCGCGCACTACGTGGACGGAACTGTGCACAGTTTTGGCGTCGGCGACACCCTGACCTGCGAACCGGTTCTGCCCGGTTTCAGTTGCCAGGTAGCTGATATTTTCGCCTTCGGGCCGCGTCAGCCATAGGTAGGAGGTATGCCCAAATGACTACTGCCAAAAAACTGATGACTGCCAATGAGTTGCTGACGTTGCCGGACAACGGGACGCGTCGGGAACTTATCCGTGGGGAACTGTTTGAAATGCCGCCAGCCAGCGACGACCACGGATTTGTTGGGGACGAATTCACCTGGCAGATTGGCTCGTTCGTCAGGCAGCGTAAGCTTGGACGTGGCCGCATAGCCGAAACTGGCTTCCAGCTCACTGAACATACCGTGCTTGCCCCAGACTATGCCTTTATTTCATACGAGCGGATGTCGAATCGACCACAGGCGCGAGGCTACGCTCAGGTTGCACCGGATTTGGTGATGGAAGTTTTTTCGCCCAACGACCGTCAACCGACCTTTGATCGGAAGATTGGGCTGTGGCTGAGCGCCGGCGTTCGTGCAGTTTTAGCAGTTTATCCCGGCAGGCAGGAAGTACATGCCCACTATGACGATGGCACTGTTCAGAGGTTCGGTATCGACGATGCCTTCACGTGCGAATCGGTATTGCCGGGGTTCAGTTGCCCGGTTGCCGATATTTTCACCTACTGACCTGTCGCCCCACTCACCAGCAGGAGTTTACCGTGGTCATCTCCGAAGACAACGACGTCCTCCGCCAGCGCACCGATGCGTGGCAGAAAAAGGCCGACGCCGCGCCCCGGCGAAAGTCGGCTTATAAAACACTGAGCCAGATCCCCGTCGCCCCAATGTACGGCCCGACCGACGTGGCCGAGACTGACTATCTTTCCGATGTGGGCCTGCCCGGCGAGTATCCCTATCTGCGTGGCGTCCATCCCGCCGGCTACCGCTCGCGGTTGTGGACCATGCGTATGTTCGCGGGGTTTGGCGAGCCGGCGGAGACCAACGAGCGGTTCCGTTTCCTGATGGACCAGGGCGAAACCGGCCTCAGCGTCGCCTTTGATATGCCCACCCTCTACGGCTACGACCATGACGACGAACGCGCCCGGGGGGAGTTCGGCAAGTGCGGCGTGGCCGTGTCCTGCCTGGAGGATATGCAGACCGTCTTTGACGGCATCCCGCTGGACCGGGTCACCACTTCAATGACCATCAACAGCCCGGCAGCCATCATCTGGGCCATGTACATCGCCGCCGCCGAGCGTCAGGGCGCATCAATAGACGCGCTGGGCGGCACCATCCAGAACGACATCCTGAAAGAGTACATCGCCCAGAACGAGTACATCTTCCCGCCGCATCCGTCCATGCGCCTGGTGGTGGACACCGTTGAGTTTGCCACCAACCATATGCCCAGGTTCAACCCCATCAGCATCAGCGGCTACCATATCCGCGAGGCGGGCAGCAATGCCGTCCAGGAGCTGGCGTTCACCCTGGCCGACGGCTTCGAGTACGTGAGGCATTGCGTGGAGCGCGGGATGGCCGTGGACGATTTCGCCCCCCGTCTCAGCTTCTTCTTCAACGTCCACAACGACTTCTTCGAGGAGATCGCCAAGTTCCGTTCTGCCCGCCGCATCTGGGCGCGGGAGATGCGGGAGACCTTCGGCGCGGAGAGTGACCGCTCCGCATGGATGCGGTTCCACGCGCAGACTTCCGGCGCCTCGTTGACGGCGCAGCAGCCGGAAAACAACGTGGTGCGCGTGTCCCTCCAGGCCCTGGCCGCCGTCCTGGGAGGCTGCCAGTCGCTCCACACCAACAGCAAGGATGAGGCCTGGGCCCTGCCCTCCGCTGAAGCCGCCCTCCAGGCCCTCCGCACCCAGCAGATCATCGCCCATGAGACCGGCGTCACCGACACCGTGGATCCCCTCGGGGGTAGCTATTTCCTGGAAGCGTTGACCAACCAGGTGGAGGCCGGCGCTTACAACTACTTCGAGCAGATTGACCGCCACGGCGGCGTGATACCGGCATTGGAATCCGGTTTCTTCCAGCGGGAGATTGCCGACGCCGCCTACATTTACCAGCAGGAGGAGGATCGCCGGGAACGGATCACCGTGGGGGTCAACGAGTACGTCAAGGAGGACGAGAGCCTGTCCATCCCCATCCTGCGCGTGGACGAGGCCGGCGAGCAGCGGCACATCGCGCATCTCGATGAAGTCCGCCGCCGCCGGGACAACCGGGAGGTCGCCGTCCGCCTGCGCGCCCTGGAATCCGCCGCCCGGCAATCCGGCAGCGACGCCAACCTGATGTACCCGCTGGTGGAAGCGGTCAAGGCCGAGGCCACCCTGGGCGAGATGATGGGCGTGTTCCGCGAGGTGTTCGGGGAATACCAGCCAACTTGGGGGTTTTAGCGACAGTATCGAGAGCAATGCTCTGCTAGTGGCGACGCACCCGCCAGTTGCGACAAAACGGTGCCGATGCTAAAATTATGTCATCTGGCTCTTGGGTGTCAGAGCGAGCGTTTATAGCACCAACGAACCGCAGTCGTCAAGGCGACTATGATGAGTTCTGCTATCATCGTCTCATCTCCATTATCGGAGCGCGGCACGACGGTTTCACCGTCGGAATTGGCATCGGAGTTTTCGAGTTAAGCCCCGAGGTCAGCAAAGCATACGGGGGCAAGGGAGACTGGCCGCAAGTCGTTTGACCTCGCCCTCGTTGGATAAAATCTCATGACGGACACCACGACTTGGTACGTCAGAAAGCCGTACCTGCACTTTGATCTGCCTCTCAGTGAACGCAAGGCTGTTGAGTATGTCGAGCGATCCGCTCCGGATCGCTCGACATCCGTTTTATCCGTTCCTCACCTATACGCTAACCACTCCACGCATCAAAAAATCGCCTCCCGGCAGCTCTAAACCGTTCGTTAAAGAACCCAAGGAGCGACCCATTGCGTACCCTGCCCACAAAGACGGGTACATATTCGCCTATTACAAGACAAAACTGGAGGTCCCATACGAAGCATGGCTCAAGTCCAAAGGTCTGGATAATGCTGTGACGGCTTTCCGCCGTACTGGTGAGAACAACATAACTTTAGCGAAAAAGGCATTTGACTTCATTGCTGCTAACCCTGGCTGCCAAATAATTGCAACTGACGTCGAATCATTTTTCGATAATATAAACCACCAACAGCTGAAAGCGATTTGGGCTCGGTTTCTGGATAGCGATTCACTGCCAAAAGATCACTATGCCGTGTACAAGGCCATCACCAGATACAGTGTTGCAGAGCGTCATAAAATCTACAACCTGTTTGGCATACGGATGTTCAGCCGCCCTAATCGAGGTAACCAACCGCTGCGGCTCTGCACACCGAAACAACTTCGTGAGAAAGTCCTGGCTAGAAATCTGGTTAAGCCGAATCCAGGACTGCATCAAGGTATAGGCATACCGCAGGGGTCCCAGTTGAGCCCTCTACTGTCCAATATGTACATGGCGGACCTGGATCTAGCCATGCACGAATTGGCGAATTCAGTAGGCGGCGCATATTGGAGGTACTGCGACGACATCCTAATGGTCATACCTGATGGGCATGGCAGTTGCGATCCGAAGGGAAAGCTAGACTTGGAGTTAAAACGCCTACTGCTGAAACGCAGCATCCCAAAAACGCAAACTATCGACCATGCTGAGCTATTTGCGGAGTGCCAGCTACAGTACCTGGGCTTTATGTTCAACGGCGTTGATGCAGTCATTCGCCCGTCATCAATCCATCGTTACCACCGGAAGTCGAAAAAGGCACTCCAAGCCGCCATAATCCGCCGCGACCGCGAGAGCGAGTGTTCTGGCCATGCTGCACCACTCCGCAAGAAAGCTTTGTACAATATGTACTCGGACCTACCGGTGCGCGGGAAAAAGATCAAAGCCCGCAAGAAGCGTCAAAAATTCAGCGGCAACTTCATTGATTACATGGTTAAATCCGCTAATGTAATGGACTCGGTGCGCATTGAACGGCAACGAAAGAGAACACTGCGCAGATTCAAGGCATTGCTCAAAAAGCGCGATTGATCACTAGTAGTAGAGGGCGTCCGCTGGTAACGGACGCCCTCCGGTGAATATAGCGGGTTAGAGGCACTTACGCCGTCGTCCCCTTTTGGCCTGCTTGGCGGTGTCAATCACCCGCGGCTTGATGTTTTGCGGCACCTGTTCGTAGCGGTCGAACTCGTAGCGGTAGGAGCCGTGGCCACCGGTCATTGCGCGCAGGTCACGGGAGTAGCACTGTACCGCGGCTTAGTTGCCCACGCCGGCACGAGTCTCGTCAGCCAAGTACTCTGAGGATAATACCGCCAACGATGATAGTGCCCATCAGCCCGATGATCGTGAGGTAAACCCGGGTGAGGTTGGTTTCTACTCGGCCCAGCCGGACATTGTTCTCCTGCCGGAACTCGCGCTGTTCCTCCCGGTACTGTCGCTGTTCCTCGATGAACAACGCCATCGTGGCCTCCAGAGCGGCCAGACGAGATTCTATGCTCGCCAGGCGTTGTTCGACACCTGACAGTGGGGCTGCTGCTTGCGTTGTCATACTGTCCCTTGAGTATCCCGTAAGGTGGGCTCCCAATTCCACCCTCTTTGCGGTTAGGAACGGTAAACTGCTGCAACGCTTACGCCGTCGTCCCCTCCTTGGCCTGCTTGGCGGTGTCGATGACGCGCTGCTCAATGTTCTGCGGCACCTGTTCGTAGTGGTCGAACTCAAACCGGTAGGAACCGCGGCCGCCGGTCATGGAACGAAGATCTTGAGAGTACCGCTGGACCTCCGAGTGGGGAACCTCGGCCTCAATGATAGTGTAGCGGTTTTCGGGGTTCATTCCCAGGATGCGGCCCCGCTTGCTGTTGAGGTCGCTGATGATGTCGCCGGTGTAGGTTTCGGGCACGGTTGTGTACAGCTTGACGATGGGTTCCAGCAGGACGGGCGACGCCTTGGCCATGCCCAAGCGCAGGGCCTGACTGCCGGCAATCTCGAAGGCGATGGGCTTGCCGTCCACCGGGTGGGTGCTGCCGTCATAGATGACGGCTTTCAGGTCCACCACCGGGAAGCCGGCCAGCACACCCTCTTTCAGCATGTTCACGACGCCCTTTTCCACAGCCGGTATCAACTCCCGGGGCACGCGCCCGCCGACCACCTCGTTGCCGAACTGGAACCCCTCGTCGCGCGTCATGGGTTCCAGACGGAGCAGAACGTGGCCGTACTGGCCGCTGCCGCCCGTCTGCTTCTTGTGGCGATACTCCGAGTTGGTGATCTGGGTAATGGTTTCCCGGTAGGGAACCACCGGCAGCTTGACGTTCAGGCTGGCGCCGAACTTCCGCTTGATGCGATCCAGGGCCACGTCAATCTGCACCTCGCCGAGGCCGGTGAGCAGGCTTTCGCTGGTCTCCGGGTTCCGGGTGAACTGGAGGCTGGGGTCGTCCTCGACGATACGGGCCAGCGAGGTGCTCATCTTGTCCAGGTCGGCCTGGGTGGCCGGCACCACCGCCAGCGAATAGTATCCTTTGGGGAATTCAATTCCCGGCAGCGTCACCCGGTTGTCGCTGGCGCACAGGGTGTCTCCCGTGAGGGTGGCGCCCAGTTTGCCGATGGCGCCGATGTCGCCGGCGACCACTTCCGACACGTTTTCCTGGCTGTTGCCCTGGGGCAGGTACAGTTGCCCCAAACGCTCCGATTGTCCCTTGTTGTGGTTGTAGATTTCGCCGTTGGACTTGGCGGAACCGCGATACACGCGGAACATCGAAAGCTTGCCCACGAAGGGGTCGGAGGTGGTTTTGAACACCAGCGCTGCCACCGGGCCGGCGGCGTCCGGGGCTATGTCGTCCGCTCCGGCGGTGCCCGGCAGGTCGGCCGGCGACGGCAGGAAGTCGTGTATCACCTGGGCCAGCTCGTCAACCCCGATGTTCTGGGTGGCCGACGACACCAGGATGGGCACCAGGTCGCCGTTCCGGATGGCTTCCCGCGCTCCGGCCGTCACCTCGGCGGCGGTGATCTCTTCGCCTTCCAGGTACTTGTCCGCCAGGGCGTCGTCCGATTCCGCCACGGCCTCGATGAGGCGTTCCCGGGCGGCGTCGAAGTCGCCCACCACGCCGGCGGGGATGTCGGCCGGCGGATCAATCACGCTGACCAATCCTGAGAAGTCCTGGACCTCGCCGATGGGCAACTGGAAGGGGACGCACCGGTTGCCGAACACCGATTGCAGCTCCTGTACGTTCCGCTCAAAACTCGCGTTTTCCCGATCCATCTTGTTGAGAACGAAGGCGACGGGCAGTCCTCGCTCCTGGGCCATATTCCACGCGCGTTCCGTGCCCACGTCGATGCCGGTAGGGGCCGCCACCAGGATCATGGCCGACTCAACCACGCGGAGGGCCGCGACGGCCTCGCCCAGAAACTCATCATAGCCCGGGGTGTCCAATAGATTGATTTTGTTGTCTCCATCGCTGAACCGCAGCAGGCTGGTCTGGACGCTGGCGGCGCGCTTCGCCTCCTCCGGCTCATAGTCGGAAACGGTGTTGCCGTCCTCAACCCGACCCAGGCGGTTTATCACCTTGGCGTTGAACAGCATGATCTCGGCAAGAGACGTCTTGCCCGCGCCGCTGTGGGAAAGCAGCGCGACGTTGCGAATGGTGCTGGCGGATACGGCCATCGTGTTACCCCTCTGTGCTGCGTTGATGAGATTCCAATGGCTGATTGTAGCGAAATCGGCCTGCCTGTTGCAACCGACGGGCTGCCGCAGTACAATCGTACTCCAGCGACCGGCAGCGAGCCGCTCCCTCAGCGACTCCCCCTAGGGACCGGCCGCTCCTTTCCACGCCCCGGCGGCAGACTCCCCGCGCGACGACCCTGACTTTCAGCCGTTACGGAGTCGCCTGAGTTCTTCTTCCAGTTCTCTCACCCGCGCTTCGGCGTCGTCGGCGCGGGTCTGCTCTCGCATTCGGGCCGTGCGTTCGGTTTCAGCTCTCGCGCGCTGGTCGTCGTAGGTCAGAATGTGCCGTCCCGTTGCCGGATCGTACCATCCCAGTCGGCCGCTTTCCCAGCGCAGGTACCGGTTCAACGCCGCGCTGTAGCCCTGCAATGACCCGTTGGGCAGTTCCTCAATGGGTATCGGTACGTACACCCCACCCTCCAGCCGGTCGCCAGCCAGCCGAGTCCCGTGGTATTCGCCGGTCTTGTCAAACCGCCAGTATTCGGTGATGCCCAGCGCCGCGTATTCGTCCCGCTTCGCGCCCACATCGGCTTCGGCGGTGCTTTGGGACACTACTTCCAGCACGAAATCGGGCGGCTTGCCCTGCTCCGAGATCACGTAGCCGTTGTTGGCCTCGTAGGCTTGTGGGTCCACGTCGAATGCAATCAGCAGGTCGGGACGCCGCGCCCGGGATCGGTGGTCGCTGGGGTGGGCAATCATCCAACGGTCCGCCTCCACCAGCGTGGTTTCGGGGTTGCCGAAGTGCAGAGCCACGTAATGGGAGCTGCCGGTTTTGTGCAGGTGGTCGTAACTGGTCATCTCGTCGGGTTCACGCGGGGGCGGGTCCGGCAGTCGGAAGCGGCCTGGTGTCGCCGGCGTCTTCGCGGTGGTCATGCTGAACCTCTGGGGCTTGCCGCTGTTGGCTCGTTCCGGCCAGGATGGGATGATTAATCGGATTATACCGGGACGGCTCGGGCCGCGGTATCTACCGCGGTTACTCACTGCCGATCCAGCCGGCGGCGCGTTCCGCGATCATTATTGCCGTGGCGTTGGTGTTGGCCCGCACCACGTTGGGGCAGATTGACAGGTCAACCACGCGCAAGTTGCTGACGCCGTGGACCCGACAGTACTGGTCCACCACCGCCAATGGGTCGTCATCCGGCCCCATGCGGCACGACCCCGACGTGTGGAAGGTCGTGAACACGTTGCGGAGCAGCCAGTCGTCCAATAGAGCATCCGAGGTCAGTTCCGCGTCGGTGGGCGACAACGCCTCGCCGGCGATTGACGCAAAGGCAGGCTGCGCCAGCACCTGCCGGCACAGGCGCACGCTCTCCCGCAGCCGCGCCCGGTCCCAATCGCTGCGCAGATAGTGGTAGCTGATGAGAGGCTTGTCGTGAGGGTCTGCCGAGGCGAGCCGCAACTCGCCGGCGCTGTCAGCCAGCTGCAGGATGCAGGTCAGCCGCAGCATCGGACGCTCCGTTCCCGGCCCGCTGCCCAGCGGGCTCGGCCCGGACGCCACGTTGTTCACGTACACGTGCATATCGTTGCGCGTCGCCGAGCCGGCGGTGGTGTACCGCAACAGGGTCTGGATGCGGGAGCCGGAGAAGTCGACGGCTACGTAGTCAGAATGCAGCGCGGTGTCCACGTACACCAGGGGATGATCCCGCAGGTTCTGACCCACGCCGGGCAGGTCGCGCACCAACGGGATGCCCAATCCGGCCAGATGGCCGGCGGGGCCAATACCCGAGAGCATCAGCAGTTGCGGCGACGCGATGCCGCTGGCGCATACGACTATCTCATTGCCTGCTACCGCGAACACCTCGCCGCCGCTTTCTGCTTCCACGCCCACTGCGGTTTGGCCCTCAAACAGTATCCGCCGCACGACCACGTTGGCCCGCACGGTCAGGTTGAGGCGATGACGGGCCCCCGACAGGTAGGCCAGGGCGCAACTCATGCGGATACCAGCCGGGTTGTTCATGGGGGCAGCCCCGAATCCTGTGGACGACGGATGGTTCATGTCCACATCCTCCGGATAGCCCAGCGCGTCGCAGGCTTGCGCGAAGGCGTGCTGGAAGGGGTGCCAGGCATCTTTTGGCGCGCGTACCACTGGAATCGGGCCGTCGTTGCCGTGAAAGTCGTCATGCACGTCGGCGTCCGTTTCCAGCCTGCGGAAGTAGGGGAGGACGTGCTGGTAGGCCCACTGATCGTTGCCCGGCTCCGCCCACGAGTCATAATCCTCGGGAAGGCCGCGCAGGAAGACCTGGCCGTTGACGGCCCCCGAGCCGCCCATCACTCGGCCGCGGGCGATCTGCATCGGCTCCGATTGGCGCTCGGTGCCGGTGGCTTGGTAAGACCAGTTGAACGCAGCGCCGGGAGCCGATGCGTCCTGGCTTGAGCCGTCGCGCAACTCTGCCGGCCATTGCTCGAACTCCTGGTAGTCCGGCCCGGCTTCCAGCAGCAGCACCGAGCGGTCGGGGTTTTCCGAAAGGCGGGTTGCCAGGGCGCACCCGGCGGAACCGCCGCCGATGATAATTACGTCGTATGCCATACCACCATTCTCACCGCAGCGCCGTGAGTTACACCGGGCCGCCCCAGCCCAACCGTGAGGTAGTCACCGGCCTCAGCCGGTTGGTAACCGGGTCAACAGTCAGTTTGAAAACTTCCAGCGTGGTGGCACCCAGCAAGTAGGATTCCAAGTCATCCGGCCCGAAGATGACCGGGCAGGGC
The DNA here is from genome assembly GCA_965197635.1 of Dehalococcoidia bacterium. Classification (GTDB taxonomy): domain Bacteria; phylum Chloroflexota; class Dehalococcoidia; order Lucifugimonadales; family UBA3495; genus Bin87. The sequence goes on along the minus strand of OZ240218.1, from coordinate 185,407 downwards.
CACCGCCGGCCGTCAATCCGCAACATGGCGCTCCCGTAGCCCCAATCTACGATACTGCCGTCGGCCAGGGTGCAGGAAATCTCCTCGTCAGGGAATATGCCCAGCTCCGCCAGCACACCAGACGGCAACACGGAGTCCGCAGCTCCCGTATCCACCACCGTTTCAAGTTCAACCATCGCTCCGCCCCGGAGATGGCCCACTTCGATTGTTTGGTACACAGTGCCCATTTGGCGCTCCCCCTTGTGTTTGCTGCGCAATACTACCGCCCCGGTTAGCATATTAGCACAACGGGATAGTCGTCCCGTCAGGGAACCCCGGCTTTGCCGCTCACGTTCAGTTCAACCAGCCTCTTCAGAATTTCGTGGTCCGTCAAATCGGCCGGCCAGCCGTAGGCGTTGGCTGCCGCCGCGTCCAGCTCAGCGTGGGCCGTCCGCAGCCAGGGCGGGTTTTCGTTGTACAGGCTGGTCATTGACCGGCGATACACCCCGTTGGGCCGGCACACGTTCCGCCGCTGCTCGTTCAGCATCCGCGCCGCCCGCGCCACCGCCTCCCGCTGCACTTCCGTAGGCATCGGAAAGGGAAACTTCTCAAAGCACTCGCTGATGATGTAACGCCGCCCCGATTCCTTTTCCCGCAGCTGCGTGCCGATGGCGGCAGTCCAAACCTTGTGAATACGGCTTTCCAGTATTCCCAAAAAGTAGTCGTTCTCACGACCAAATATATCTATGGTGCAATCTGGCGTAATGTCAGCGTCGATGAACTGGAAAATGCGATGCTTGGATACTTGGCAAGTACCAACGTATCGGGTTAGTGGGGCTATCGCTCTTTTGACGTCATCGCCGCTTCTGCGATGTTGCCACCATCGTTCACGGAGCCGTTTTTCGCGGTTCTTTGCTCTGGCAGGTTTGACTATTTGCAGGCAGCGTTGATACGGCAAACTGTACAGTTGGGCGTCCGGTTCCGTTGTAGTGCCAAAGTCAATTATCCAACGCTCTACCGGCCTGCCATTCAAGTCCCTGCCGATGACGTAGCGTTTGACGACATCGCTGTTAGGTTTGCCGTTGGGATTGCTGTCGGCCAGCATTATCGCCGCCTGTTCCGGCGTCAAGTCGAATGGGCCGCCCTTCTTCACTCCCTCAAAGCATATCCCCGCGTTTTGCGGCAACAGCCGGGCCTGGTCCAGATTCACGGCGTCGGTGAGCCGCGTGTCAATGTCGGATGCCGGCCCGCCGTTCAGGGTTTTACATTGCTCGCCGCCGTCGTCGAAGCAGACGATGGCCACGTGGACGGCGGCGGAGCCGGGTTCTTCGGGTTTCCATTCCAGGTCGTCGTAGGCGGCGAAAATGTCGCCGGTTTCCTTGATGCGCTCCAAAGTGCGGCGATTGCTGCTGAACCGTATCGCCTGCGTGGCCAGCAGGCCGGCCCGCCGCGCCCGGCCCTCCGCAATCTGCGCCCGCGCCTGTTCAAACCAGTAGCAGCACAGGTCCACCGCGCCGTCCAGCTCGTGGCGATAGGTCTGCCGCAGCCGGCCGGTGTATTCGCCGCCCAATTGGTCCAGCATATCCTTGGCGCCCAGAAAAGGCGGGTTGCCGATGATGTAGTCCGCCGCCGGCCATTGCGCTTTCTCAGCGCCGTCGCCGTCGCCGTTGAGGGCAATGGCGGCGTCCCGGCGCTCGATCCCGTCGATGTTGTCCAATATCGGGCGGTTGGTGTATTCAAAGCCGTTGGCCTGGTGCCACTGGATATAGCCAATCCACAGCGCGGTCTTCGCCAGTTGCGCCGCGTACTCGTTGATTTCCAGTCCCAGCATCTGGTTCGGGCTGACCGTCGGCGCGCCGGCCCTGACCCCGATGGCCGTCTGATAGTCCATGGCCCGCCGTTCCAAATCCAGCAGCGCCTTCAGCGTGACGTAGAGAAAGTTGCCGCTGCCGCAGGCCGGGTCCAGCGCTTTCAGCTCCGCGATGCGCCGGCGGTAGTTCACCATCGCCGCGTTCGCGCCTTCCGCGTCGTGCTGTTCCCTGGCCCCGTCGGCGGCAGCTTTGGCCTCCTGCCATTCCCTTTCCAGCGGTTCCAGGATGACCGGCTCCACCACCCGCCTGATGTCGGCCTCGCTAGTGTAGTGCGCCCCCAGCGGCGCCCTTTCTTCCGTCAGCCCCAGCGCGCGCTCAAAGAGGGTCCCGAATATGGACGGTTCGATGTTGCTCCAATTCTTCTCCGCGGCCTCGGCCAGACGTTCCAACGCGGCGGCGTTCAGGGTCACGTTTGGCACGTCCGCGAAAAGCTCGCCGTTGAACTGTTCAATGGTTTGCGGGCCGAATATTCCGCCCCGGTTCATCTCCGAAAACAGGTTGGCCGCGCCCTGGCGGAACCGTTCCGGGTTCTTGAACTGGTTGAGCGCCAGCCGGGTGAACGCCCGTTCCGGCAGCAGGTTGGCGTCGTCAGCATACAGGCAGAATATTACCTGGTTCAGGTATCGCGCCAGGTCGCGGTGGTCGTAGCTGGAATGGGCCATGTCGTTGCTGATGGCCTGGAACAGCTCGGCGGTTTCCCGAGTCACGTCGTCCCGGCTCTTTCCGGTATTGAACCACTCCGGTTGCGTAAACACCCGTTTGATGAGATCCAGTTTGTCTCCCTGGGTCAGGTCGCCAATTCGCAGCTCATGTTGCGCGCTAGCCATCCCGGGAAAGTTGGTTCGGATGCGTATGACGTTGAACGCCGAAACCACCAGCAGCGGCGGCGTTTTCAGGTACATCGAGTAACCCACCACCTGCCGCATTCCCTCATCCAGCTGTGACTCGGAAGTCTTGAACTCCCAGCCAAAATGGTTCTCGTAATACAGGTCCGCCTTGCCAGTTTCGACCCGGCGCTCAAAGGCGTAGGCCAGGTCGTTCAGCGATCCCAGCGGTTTCTCGTGGCCGATCACCTCGCACAGGTCGTTGAACCACAGCTTCGCCCCCTGCTCCTCGTTCAGGGACGTGTTCTCCCACCTTGCGATGAAGTCCGGCACGTTCATCCCGTGTCCCTCCTGATCATCCGACCGGCATCGCCCGCAGCCTCATCGCATCGCAAAAATGCCGCGCCGTTGCATCGGCAACCGCGTCCAGCGACGGCGTCGCGCCCAGTTCCCCCGCCATGCTCGTCACCTCTCTGTCGCGAATCCCGCACGGCACTATGCTGTCGAACATCTTCAAGTCGGGGTCCACGTTGATGGAAAAACCGTGGTATGCCACGCCGCCGGCTATCTTGACGCCGATGGCCGCTATCTTGCGTCGCCCCTCGGCAGTCCATACGCCGGTCAGTCCGTCAACGATGGTGGCTGCCAACCCCAACTCCGCCAGGCTGCGGATGATGATTTGCTCCAGTGTGCGCACGTACCAATGTGGACCGCCCCGCCCGCGCAGCCGAATGATGGGATAAGCCACCAATTGGCCGGGACCGTGGTAGGTGATCAGGCCGCCCCGGTCGGTCTCAACGACTTCAATCCCGCGGGTGGCCAGCGTCGCCGCGTCCAGCAGCAGGTCGCCATCCGGGGCCAAGCGGCCACGCGTGTAGGTATGCGGATGCTCCAGCAACAGCAGTGTTTCCGGCGTGGAACCGTTGCGGACCTGTTCAGCGAACTCTACTTGCCAGTCCCACGCCACCCGGTACGGCACCGTGCCGGCGTTTATGACGCGGAGGGTTTCCTGCCGTTCCGCACCCGACGGCCATTCAGTAAATGGGAGTGTCGTCATTCATCGCCTCAAGACGATCTTTGACGGACTGCAAGAACGCACCCGATTCCGCGCCGTCGTTGATGCGATGGTCGAAGGACAGGCACAGGTTCATCATCCAGCGAATGGCGATAGCATCGTTGATGACTACAGGTCGCTGTTGCACTGCCTCGGTGGTCAGAATGCCGGCCTGCGGATGGTTGATGATTGGCCCGCCCAGCACACTGCCCAGGGCGCCGGTGTTGTTCACGGTGAATGTCCCGCCCTGCACGTCTTCCAAACGCAGATTGCCGGCGCGGGCGCGCCCCGACAGGTCGGCGACGGAGTGGGCCAGCCCGGCGATGCTCAGGCGGTCGGCGTCGTGTATCACCGGCACCACCAGCCCGGTGGGCGCGGCCACAGCGATGCCCAGGTTGATGCGCCGCTTCAGCACGATGTGGTCCTCGCCCCAACTGGCGTTCAAAGTCGGGTTGTCCTTCAACGCCGACGCTACCGCCTTGATCGCGAAAGGCAGGTAGGTGAGGTTCACGCCCTCGCGCTGCCGGAACTTTTCTCGTTCCCGGTTACGCAGGCCCACCAACCTGGTGATGTCCACCTCCACCATGCTCCAGGCGTGGGGTATTTGGGTTACGGAGCGCACCATGGCGTCGGCGATCATCCGGCGCACCGGCGTCAGCGGGATGCGTTCTTCGTCTGTTCCAGCCGGCAACGGCGTAGGCGCCGCTTGCGCCGGCGGAATGGCGGCGGGCGCGATGCTGGTGGGAGCAACGCTGGCCGGCTTGGATTCCAGATGGCGCAACACGTCGTTGCGGGTGACCCGTCCGCCCAGCCCGGTGCCGGCGATGCGGCTGACGTCCAGGTTGTGCTCACTGGCCAGCCGACGCACCGCCGGAGACAGGCGATTGGGCGCGCGTTCGCTGGCTTGTTCTGGGGCAGTGGCGACGGCGATGGTCGGCGTTGATTGGACCGGTCGGGCCGGGACCGGTTCGGCAGCGGGGACGTCTTCCTGGCTCTGGGCTTCCACCGCTGAGCCGCCCGTAGGCCCCACCGGGCGGGCGTCGGTGATGAGGTACGAAGTCGGCGTGGGCGATGCCGGCGTGGGTGTGGTGGCCGATACCGGCTCCGCCGGAGCAGCGGCAGGGATTGACCCGCTGCCGTCTTCCACTTCCGCAATGGGCGCGCCCATGGGCACGGTTTCGCCCTCCTGAGCGATGATGCGCAGCAGTTCCCCGGCCACCGGCGAGGGCACTTCCATCGTTACCTTGTCGGTAACCACCTCCACCAGCGGGTCATACCGCTCCACCCGGTCGCCCGGCTGTTTCAGCCATTTGCCGATGGTGCCCTCGACGACGCTCTCGCCGACGTGAGGCAGTTCAATCAGTTGAGCCACGGTCAGTCCTTATTCAGAGCCTTCGGTTTCCAGTCGCCGCAGTCGGTCGCGGAGTCGCTGATTCTCTGCCTCCGCAGCCAACCGAGCGGCGCGTTCTTCTTCGTAGCGAAGGATGTCCTCGCCGGTATGTGGGTTGCGGAGGCAAAACTCTCCATTGTCCCAACAGATGACAACGTCCAGTTCGGCGCTGTACCCCCGAATAATGCCGTCGTCATCCGTGGCAGTCTCAATCGGTTGATACGCTCCGTCCACCAACCGCTCGCCCGCCAACGGCTCGGGATAATATCTGTTCCCGGTGGGGTCGAACCGCCAGTACTCGGCCACGCCCAGGGACGCGTACAAATCCCGTTTCGACGTGAGGTCGTTCCGCCAAGTGGAGCGGGAGGCGATCTCTGAAACGAACTCCGGCATCTTGCCCACTTCCCAGCGCAGGTAGGGCTCCCGGCTGATGATGGCCTCCGGGTTGACCCCAAACGAAACGTACCAGTCGGGCGCGACCCGCGCGCGGGGATTGCCTCTTTCGTAGTAGATGAAATTGTTGGTGCTCATCACGACATCAGAACGTTCTCGAAAGTATTCCCTGAACACGTGCAACTGCTGAGTGATGACAAGTTCCTGGCGCATCCCGTCCGGTCGGGGCTCTTCATTGGGTGGGTATAGTGGGTCAGTTTCGGGATATGCCGACGCCGGCGGGCGCAGTTTCGAAATCATGGCGGGCCTCGCATGCCGTTGTATCGCGTCAGTACGCCGCCAGCCGGCGCAGTTCCGCCGCGATGGCTTCTGGGCTGGGCATGTAGGCGTCTTCCAGCGTTTGGGCGAAGGGCATCGTGGGCACGTCGGGTCCGCAGAGGCGGGCAATGGGCGCGTCCAGGTACTCGAAAGCTTCGTCCGCTGCCAATGCCGCGATTTCCGCGCCTATTCCGCCGCTGATGTTGTCCTCGTGAACCACCAGGAGTTTGCCGGTTTTCTTCACCGACTCCAGGATGGTTTCGGTATCCAGCGGCTTCAGCGTCCTTAGATCCACGACCTCGGCGCTGACCCCATCGGCAGCCACCGTCTCGGCGGCGGCGAGGCAGTAGTGCATCGCCAGCCCATAGCTGACGACGGTCACGTCGGAGCCGACTCGCTTGACGTCAGCCGGGCCAATGGGCAGGGTGTACTCCTCGTCGGGGACCTCACCTCGCACCAGCCGGTAAGTTTTCTTGTGCTCCAGGAAAATGACCGGGTTGTCGTCGCGGATGGCCGACTTAAGCAACCCCTTGGCCTCGTAGGGCGTGGACGGCGTGACCACCAGCAACCCGGGGGTGTGAAAGAACAGGGCTTCCACGTTCTGCGAGTGAAACAGGCCGCCGCGGATACCGCCGCCGTAGGGTATGCGCACGGTCATCGGCACCTTCACCGCGCCGTTGGTGCCGTAATGGACGCGGGCCGCCTCGCCGATGAGCTGGTTGACGCTGGGCCAGACGAAATCGGAGAACTGTACCTCCGGTATGGGCCGCATCCCCCGGAACGCAGCGCCCAAGGCGATGCCCATGATGGACGCCTCGGCCAGCGGAGTATCCATCACCCGCTGCGGGCCGAAATCCTCGATGAGTCCCTGCGTCGCCAGGAAAACGCCGCCGCGTTGTCCCACGTCCTCACCCATGACGAACACGCGCTCGTCGCGTTCCATCTCTTCTCGTAGAGCGGAGCGAACCGCTTCGATTACTGTCATTTCTGCCATGGTGCTGCCACCTGCTTTGCTGATTTTGGTCCCAAACGGTTTCCCGATTTGCAGTCACGGGCGGTCTGTATCGTCCGATTCTTCGGGAGGAATGATGCGGTCCGGGTCGATACCCTCCTGCAACAAGCGCGAACGTATGTCGGCGATTATTTCAGCGCGTGCCTCCTTACGTCCCTCCTCACGTCCTTCCGCACGCAGTCTCCGCCGTTGGGGTTCCACCAATTTTTCGTTGAGGAATGCTGCCAGCACCATGATGGCTCCTTTCGTTTCGTTCGCGAGATCAATCAGAATGCGGTAGATGCTGCCGGTGATGCCGAGGGCAATGAAGGCGATGGCGATTTTAGTCAGGGTGGGTGGAGTGCTGAGGTGGGCCGTGGTGACCACTCCGTACCATATTACCAAAGCATAGACGGCGGCTAGCAGAAGCAGGCGGATTAGTTTGACGAAGTAGAGCAGTGTGCGACTTCGGGGACTGGCGCCGGTTTCGCTCATTTAGATATAAAGGTGATCGTAAATTGTCGTTGCGTCCGGCGGAGCCGCCGCGTCGGCGAAGTCCGTGGCGTCGTTCACTTGCTGCTGCGCGTCAGCATGAAATGCGTCCAGCTGTTCCTGTGTCACAATGCCTCGTTCCAGCATCTGAACCGGAAAGACCAAGGCGGGGTCATACTGCCGAGCGGCATCTAGGGCGTCCCGGTCCCGATACCGGCGGTCGTCGTCGTCGGTGGTGTGAGGCATGAAGCGTTCCAGCTTCATCTCCACCAAAACCGGCCCGACCTGGCGGGCGTGGTCAATGCCCTGGCGCGTTGCCTCATAGCACGCGATGAGGTCCAGCCCGTCAATCACAAACCCGGGGAACCCGTAGCTCTCGGCCCGAGCCGCCACGTCACTGATGACCATCTGGGACTCCAGCGGCGTGGAGATGGCGTACTTGTTGTTCTCGCAGATGAAGACCACGGGTAGCCGATGGATGGAGGCGAAGTTCATTGCCTCATGGGTCTCGCCCTGGCTGGTGGCGCCGTCGCCGAAGTAGCAGATCGTGACGGTGTCGTCGCCCATCATCTGGCAACCCAGAGCATACCCAACGCTTTGGGTGAGACCGGCCGCCACGACATTGGAAATCTGGATGATGTTTCGGGGCAGGTCTGCGCCCTGGAGCGGGAACTGGCGCGCGCCCGAGTAAGGTTCGCCCTGCTTACCCATGAAGGACAGCATCACCTGGCGAGGCGTAAGCCCGGCGGACATCTTCAGCGCCAAGTCCCGATAGTAAGGGAACAGGAAGCAGTCGCCGTCCTTCTGCGCTGCCAGCAGCGAGCCCATCTCGGCGGCTTCGTGGCCCTGAGACGATGCGGCGATGGGGACCTTGCCTTGCCGGTTCATCATCCAGATGCGCTCGTCCATGGTGCGGACGAGGATGATCTTCCGGCAGACCTCCACCAGGTCGGCGGCGGTGAGGCCCCCGGGCAGCGCGTTCTCGTCGGCATTCCTCCGGGCGATGTCGACTGCCGCATTAGCGTCGGTTGGGTTGGCCTGCGTCATCGGGCTGGTCATCTCCTCGGCGCCGTAAGCGCAAGTGAGCGGCCTCGGCCGCCGGCTCAATCATAGAGCAAGCGGGCGGGGGTGGCAAACGTTGACGTGGTTTCAGGTACGGTGTACTGTTAAGACGCGATTGGGGATGGTTACGGTCGGCGAATGTGGACGCGGCTAGTCCGTTTGTATGCACGTACGTTGAAGGCAGGCGCGCTGCCCGCCGGCGAAAGGTTTTGGCGTAGTACAGATCTTTCGTTAAGGGCCAGGGTAATTCCCAACCCATGCCACAGAAGCCCCGGGCTACGCCGGGGCTTTCCCACGTTCGGGCGTAATCGTAAGCCCCCAACCATTCACATCGCCTAGTATTACAACGACGGTTGACGAGTACGGACCTTGACTTTGGCCTATGCTAAACAGGAACGGTACTCAAATGAGGGTGTCTTTGCGACCCGCTGATACGAAGCTTCAAGCGTGGTTCGCCAAATCCGTCGTTGTAATACTAGCAGCCTGTCCGAGTAACACGGCTGGTGAGCCATTGGGGGTATGATGGCACAAGCATCGAGAGAGGGGAGCCGCTGATGAGCAAGACGTACCGCGCCTATGACCCCGACCAGCAGTTGCTGCTGCCGACGGCCCTGCAGGAATGGCTGCCGGACGACCACCTGGCCTACTTCATCTCCGACGTTGTTGAGCAGTTGGACCGGTCGGACATCACCGCGCGCTACGAGCCAGAGCGGCGGGGCGGACCACCCTAGCATCCTCAGATGATGGTCAAGGCGCTGCTCTACGGCTACTGCGTTGGAGTGGCGTCATCACGGAGGATCGCCCAGCGGCGCCACGAGGACCTCGCCTTTCGGGTGTTGGCGGCCAACAACACGCCGGATTTCCGCACCATCTCGGACCTTCGCAAGGACCACCGGGCGGAGTTGTCGGACCGGTTCTTGCCGGTGCTGGCATGGTGCCAGTTGGCGGGGTTGGTGAAGTTGGGGCAGGTGGCGTTGGACGGGACCAAGGTGAAGGCCAAGGCATCGCAGCACCAGGCGATGAGCTACGGGCGGATGCAGGAGCAGTCGGCGCAGTTGGCGGCGGAGGTGGCGGAGTTGCTGCGGAAGGCGCAGGAAGCGGATGACGCGGCAGACCGTCGGTACGGTCAGGACAGGCGTGGTGATGAGTTGCCGGAGGAGTTGGCCTTTTGGGAAGGTCGGTTGGAGCAGCTACGGGAGGCCCTGGCGGCGTTGGAAGCGGAAGCGCCGGCGGCGGCAGAACCGGCCGAGGCCGAAAGCCGGGAGCATCCGGGGGTGCCCGACGACCAGGCCCAGCGCAACTTTACTGATGCGGAGTCCCGGATCATGCCCGCGCCGGGCGGGCGGGATTTCGTGCCGGCGTACCATTGTCAGGCGGTGGTGGACAGCGAGCGCCAGGTGATTGTGGCGGCGCAAGCCACCAACCAGGCATCGGACCAGCAGCAGGCGACGGGCCTGGTCGAGGAGACCATCGGCAACACCGGCGTGATCCCAAAGGAAGTGTCCGCTGACGCCGGGTACTACTCAGCCCGGGTGGTTGACGAACTCTACGCGCGGGGCACAGACCCCTACGTCGCGCCGGAGAAAACCCGCCACGGGAGAGTATTGCCGCCCGCCCCCAGGGGTCGCATCCCCAAGCAGCTGTCGCCCCGGGATCGAATGCGGCGGAAGTTGCTGACGAAAAAGGGTCGTGAGCGTTACGCGCTGCGGATGGCGACGGTGGAGCCGGCCTTCGGCCAGATCAAGCAGGGTCGAGGGTTCCGGCAGTTCCTGCTGCGGGGGCTGGAGCAGGTGAAAGGGGAGTGGCTGCTGATCTGCACCGGGCACAACCTGCTCCAGCTGTTCCGGTTCGGCTCCAAGATGCCGGCCCAAGGGCTCGTCGCATCGTTGGCGAAGCCGGTTTCTGCCATCATCGGCACACGGTCGGCCAAATACTGGCGGCATCAGCGCTGGTGATCGGCAAACATAGTTGTCGCCGGTTAGTTCCCAGCTGAATCCACCACAGTCGGGCATTCCTCAGACGGGCTGCTAGTGGAGAGCGCCACAGCTTGGGATCTATCGCATTCCAAGCTCGGTTGGATTGCTTCGGGTCGATGCAATACCGTCCAATAGGACGCGCGGTCAAGTCTGCAATTTGTAATCCCGTCGAGTTGGTTTTCTTGTCCGCAAATACAATATCAAGGCCCGGCAAAGTTTGGCCTGACGAGTTTTCGCCACGCCGAATGCGCCGAAATGCCTCCGTCAGCTGCCTGTCTTCCTTGCCGCCTCTACCCTCAATTATGATGTGTGTTGTCCGCTTATGCTCGCCGCGATTTTCCAGAAAGCCATAAGTGCGTTCCATGCAATTTCGCAGGGCCATCTCGTAAAGGTTGTGCGGTTGCACCGAACCACGCTTGTCAATCGCGGCGGCAACGATTATGAAATCCGCTTGCTTGATTAGCTGGGCCAGCCTGTCCATAAAAAGTGCCCGCTGCTGCTCGTCCCTCAAAAATGCGAAGGGCCGTTTCTGCAAACGTATTTCGTTCTCGTGCAGCACCACCATGTCATGTCCGAAGTGGGCAAACTTGAACGCCGCGAAGGCAGGTAACACTGAGGCTGCGTAAGCGTCCTTCCGAAACACGCAGAAGTTAAGAACGAAAACGGGGTATCTGTCATCCACCGACGCCGCGTTGGGGTCTCCGCTTTCGTCAGCAAAGATGACGTAATCGCTGTAGCTCAATTTGACAGGTGTCCAGCGAAGACGTCACCGTGACCCCACGTAGGTATTTCGGAACCTATACAGCGTGAACTCCGGTTCCACCGGCGCGACGGGCATGTACTGCTCCGCCTCCTCGATCTTGGCGACGATGAACCACGGGCCCGGTTCCGTCATCGCCCGGCCGAACGCCTCTTCCAGCGTTTCCAGGTCGTGCACGGTGGCGGTCTTGGTGATTCCGCACGAGTTTGCCACTTCTTCCAGGTCGGTATTGGTGGACGTGTGGCTGGGCTGCCCGCCCGTCTGCGCCCAGGCTTCGTTGTCCCATACTACTACCACCAGGTTTGACGGGTTCTCCCGGCCGATGGTGGCGATGGCGCCCAGGTTCATCAGCAGGGAACCGTCGCCGTCCAGCGAGATCACCTTGTCGTCGGTGGACAGGGCCATCCCCAGGGCGATGGATGAGCACAGGCCCATGCTGCCATAGGTATAGAAATTGCGGTCCCGGTGGCCGGCGTGATACAGCTCGTCGCTGGTGGGGCCGAGGTTGCCGACGACGGGCGAATCTCCGGCGTGGCGCAGGACCATTTGGGTGGCGTCGAACCTAAGCAATTTTGCCTCCGTGGAGCATGGGCGTCAGGCAGATGGCTACCGGATTGCGGTGGGCGTGGCACAACTTCATCACGCCGTCCAGCAGCGTGTCCATGCGGTCTTCGCTTTCTATCGTGTAGTGGGCGATGCCGAACAGGTCCAGAATGGGCTTGGTGTTGCGACCCATGGCCACCTGGGCGATGTTGAACTCGCCGACCTGACCGCGCAGGTTCATGAAGATGGGAATGGGCGTCCGGGACGGCAGGCACAGGCTGGCGATCCCGTTGACGCTGTTGCCGAACCCGCTGGACTGCATGAACACGGCGGCGTTCCGGCCCACGGCGTAGCTTCCGACTGCTACTCCAATCGCCTCCTCCTCCCGCGTGCAGGACACCAGGTGGAAGAACGGGTCTGCATTGATGATGCTCGTCACCCGGTCGATGGATATGTCGGGCACGTAAGCAATCAGCGACGTGTCCCACTTCTTCAGGGTTTCAACGATGGTTTCGGCCCAGGGCATTGAAAAACTCCTTGCGCGACAATTCGGCAGCTTGGCTGTGTGGACATTTTTGGATTGCTATTCCGTAATCCCTGCGTAAGTGGAGATCCAGAACGGTCAGGCGTGGTCATTTCCGAGACAGTAATGCTTGCTTTGGTAGCTGGGGCCCGGCGAAAGCCGGAATAACAAGAACCGTCGGCACGCCCTGATACGTTGGCGCATTGCTGTATGCAAGTTGGATTCGCCTATTGACCAGCCCTAATCGTCCTGAAGATCGTCATCTTCGTCAAGCACGTCGTCGGCTTCATCGTCCTCGTCGTACAGGTCCTCATCGCCAGCCCCGTCCTCATCTGCCGCCACAGTGTCGATAATGTCTCGCAGCAAATCGGGATCGTCGACTCCCGCAGCGGCGAGCATCGGGACCCCCGTTGTTTCACCCTCGGGTTCCTCCACAGGCACGACGGCGAACCCATAGAATACGTCGCTGTCCAAGACGCGGGCGAGACCGCTAACGGTCACGGTAATGGGACGGATGGGGGACGACCAACGCTCGGTCAGTTCGTCGTGCAACTTGGATAGCGCCATAGACTCCCCGCCGTTGAGGAGCAACGTGCGGAAAACTATCTCCTGGAGTGGCATGGACGAGCGAATGAAGTCGTCATCGTCCGCGCAGTGAGCTCGGATTTCGTCCACAAGATCTTCCGGATCGTTGATGTCGGCCGGAGTTTTGCCGAGAGACGGACACGCGGAAGTCAGCCGTGCGAGGAGCAACGGGACCGAGGAGCGGTTCAACTCGACGAGGCGTTCCAGGCTCAAGCGGTACTTCGCCCCTGGCGACCGGCTGTTTTCGGCAAGAGTGGTGGTCATAGGTCAACCTCTTCATTCCAGTCCAGCATGATTATTTTGACGGCCTGTCCGGCTTCTTTCCTGGGGAGGTCGGCCGGACAAATCGCCAGCCCGTTGGCCCGGGAAAGGGAGGTCAGAATGTTGGAACCCTGCGGCCCGGTGGGCGTGGCGAACCAGGAGCCGTTGCGGCGCTCCACCTCGACCCGCGCGTACACTCGGCGGCCATCACTGTTGAATATGGGCCCGGTCAACACCCCTTCCACCGTCGGACGAGCCAACAAGTCGCGGCCCAACATTCGGCGGACGGCCGGCCGGCCGAACATCTCAAAGGCGAGCAGCGCGCTCACCGGGTTCCCCGGCAAGCCCAACAGAGGCAGCGGATTGCTGCCCTCGCGGTGGAGCAGGCCAAAGGCCAATGGTTTGGCCGGGCGCATCCGCACCGACCAGAAGTTCATGTCGCCGCGTTGTTCCAGCACGTCCTTGACCATATCGTAGTCGCCCTTGGATACACCCGCCGAGGTAACCAGCAGATCGGCGTCGGAGGCGGCGTCGATGCAGCGGTGCAGGTCGTCCAGATTGTCCCGGGCGATCCCGATGATTCGGGGGACCCCTCCAGCGGCGACAACGGCGGCGGCGACGCTGCTGCTGTTGCTGTCGTAGATGTGGCCCGGCGTCAGACCTTCTCCGACGGCAGTGAGTTCGTCGCCGGTGGACAGCACTGCTATCACCGGCCGGCGAATCACCCGGGCGGTAGCCAGCCCCAGGGATGCCATCACGCCGGCCTCGGCGGGACGCACCACCGTGCCGGCCGGCAGCACCAACTCGCCGGCGCGAACGTCCTCACCGGCCGGGCGTACGTTGCTGCCCAGGGGCAACGCCTTGCGGATGATGATTTCATCCAGCGGCTGGCCGCTCCGCCGGCGATCCAACTCGTCCGTTTCCTCGAAGGGAACCACGGTGTCTGCGCCGTCGGGCACGGGCGCGCCGGTCATAATGCGGATCGCGTTGCCCGCGGTGACGGTGCGATCCGGAACTTGGCCGGCGGCTACCGCAGAGATGACCGAAAGGGTCGGCGATGCGTCGTTCGCGCCGGCGATGTCGGCGTGGAGCACGGCGTAGCCGTCCATGGCCGAGTTGGCCAGCGGCGGCAGGTTCAGCGGCGAGGTAATGTCCTCGGCCAGCGCCATACCCAGGCATTCCAGGACCGGCAGTTCTACCGCATCCAACGGGTCAAAGTGGGCGATGATGCGCTGGAAAGCCTGTTCCACCTCCAGCATGTCCTCATGGCCGTGGCCGTCGTCGTGGCTGCGATGATGTCCTGGTTGGTGGTGGCCGTGGCCGTGATCGTGGATGCTCTCGTGATCACCGTCGCCTTGGGCGTCGTGGGCGTGGAGGTGGCGGGAGTGCTGGTGAGTGGTCATAGCATTGGCGTCCGCAGGCATGAAGAATCAGTCAAGTCCAATAATCCTAACAGATTCCAGCCAGACTGTGCGGTCGTCTTCTATGATTGAGTACCAAAGTTGCACACTGGGGGTGAGGCCAACCTGGCAAGGTTGGCAGGAACGTTCGGCCACTGGTCCATAAAATAAGGGTCTTGCGCCAATCTTACCCATGCACCGTGCAGAGGGCACACGCCCACAAGCCGAGCAGATAGCAATTTTACCCAAGCCGGCTCGGCTGAGGTACCGCTACGCGCCAAACCGCAGGGCCTTTCCAAAGTCAAGAAGCGGAGAGGATGGCGGCGGAAGGTTGGCGGCCAGTCGTTGGGCACGGCCGGTGAGGGGTTCTTTGGCCGACCACAAGGGACACCGGCCCCGCAGCAGTGTGACCGCCGCGTTGCGCAGCAGGCTGATTACCGTTCCCCGATGGTGGCTGTGCAAAACCTGGCGGTCTTCCCCAAAGCTGTCGTCCTTGACGTGGAACAGCTGTTTTCGATGGCCCAATGGCCTCGCACCAGGTCCAAGGCTTCCGGCGGTGGCAGGGCAGGTCGGCTGGATACCGTATATTGGGCGCTGTCCACCGGCGCCTTGCCGCCACGTCTGACCCGCTTTTTGACCATTACCACGCTGGACAGGCCAGGCAAATCGCCATAGCCCTCCAGTTCTCCAGATACCCAGACCTGCCGACGTTCCGTGCGCCCGTGCCCTTTGCTGCTCAGTTCCCAATCCGGTTCGGCGGCGGAGTCGAATCGCAACGCATCGCACGTTCATTGGATTTTAAGTCCGTGTCCCGTACCGACACGCAACGTACTCCACCTTCATAATGGACAATGGGGTTGTCCTTGGGTACTGACGAGAAGGCATCCCCGACATGAACGGAACGGCTATTTAACGCCACGGGGGAGCGACCGTCTCCGGGTCGTTCTCCTTAAGCAAGTCCGGGTTGTGGCGTTCCGGTTAACGCGCGTCTAGGGCCTCCCCGTACAACCGCTCCAACTCGTCGTCGTGCCAGACGATTTCCGCTTCGGCCCGCAGATCGGCTTGGCAAGCGTCCCGGGTGGATACCAACGTCTCATTATCAGCGTCGTCCGGTATTTCTTTCTCCGCGAAAACGGCCACAAATAGGTTGATGTTGCCCAAGTCTCGGCGATATTCGGGTAGGATGTTGGCCCAGTAGTCATCGACAGTGAGCCCCATCTGTTCGATAGCGTTGCGGCATTCCTGGCCACGCTCCCCGGCACACGCCTCCTTGTGTGGTTGCATGAAGTCCCTCGCTTCATCCTCGGTGGGCACCAGTCCGCGCTTTTCCACCTCGGCCTGGATGACGCGATTGTCCACCAACGCCACGATGATCGACTTCGCAGCCGCGTCGTTGGTCAACGTGCGGTCGGCCTCCCGCTTGAAATCCGCCGCCTGGCGTACTTCTCCCCGAGTGAGGGGCTTATCCGGCACGACGGCCACCACGTCGTCATCCTCCGCTTTCTGGGCGAGGATGTAGGCGAATGACTGATCGCGTTGTGCCATCGAGGTTCCTACCACGGCGACCCCGACAGCGACGACCATAAGGGCAGCGACCATACTCAGAAGTATGCGTTTGCGTGTCATAATTCGATTGCTCCTTTCAGCAGTTCCGGTATTCCCGCTGTTCGTTTTTGCGTTCGCCGTTAATCCACATCATAGACCGGCGAGTAGGTGGTCTTCACCGGGCAGAGGCAGGGGAACCAAGCCCATTGTTGGGCATCTTGGAAACTGATGAGTATGCGTCGGGAACCCTCGGCCTCGATGGGGATGGTAAGCCAGCCCAACGAAGTGTCGTTGTTCCAGCACTTGCCGACCGAGTTATGTTGCATGAAGCACGTTGACTGCTCCCAATCTTCGTCCAAGAGATGATGGCCGCCATCGTCAGGTGTGCATTCAATCTCGGGGCTTCCGAGAGCACCAAAGCAGAACGGATAATTTTTGCCCCGCTTGCATCGGCCATTCGGTATTTCCACGTTGTTTCGGTGGGGGTCGTGAGCATCACCTGGCCGTCCCGATATTCGTAGGTCCCGGCGTGGTCCTGAACGTTCACGCTGTAAAGCGGGCCGTGGGGTATGCCCTTCACAAAGAGGAAGTGGTTGCCAGATGCGCCGGTCTGATGGGCGCGGACCGGTTGGTACGTGCTAGCGAGGGCCAGTATCATGGAAATGCGGGTGCGGGTTGTTGGTAGTGACCGCATAAATCCGCCATGCGGTGTGTCTCGGCGACCTTGGCCGGGATGATTACGATGGTCGTTTAGGACAAAAGGGATTGACAGCGCAAACAGCACAAAGGCGTGGCCCGCGCCGTTGGTGGTTTTAGGGCATCACAATTACCTCCAAAGTAGGCTGTGCCAACGAAAAGCCCTGCCGACGAACGACAGGGCTGGGCACGCAGCAGGCGGAGGGCTACCATTAAGCCCGATGGCGGACCCGAACTCCCCATCGACCGCCGCCTCGGTGTTTCCCCACCAGGGCCGTTTCGTTGGCGTGGGCAGTCTGTGGGGTGGAACCCGCGATGTGAAAAAGCCGTATGTCGTGAGCAATCAAATCAACGCGCGTGACAATCGGACCTTTTCCAACCACCGCTGCGACGGAATCGCCAAGCAAGACGACCACCGCATGTTGCAAATACAACGTTACCAGTCGCACCAGCAACGATATGTCATTTTTCAAAAAATAACCATTACTGGCTACGAGTCGCCGCTGAGCTCGTTAAGGCACCACGACGACACGACGACACCACGACGACTGGCAAGCCAGCAACTGTGGCAATGCCGGCAATCTCCACTGTGCGAAATTACTCGCCAGCCGTCAAACCATTTGGCGAATTTCGCACAGTTCCAGTAACTGTTCACGTTTGAGGGGATCTGAACAGGCTTCGCCGAAATCCCGTGCTTGACTTTCACCCCGGAGGGGCCGGTTTGACCCGTAGATCCCCGCAAGTCTGAACAGTTCCCAGTTCCAAGCACGTGAGTAAAATCGGCGCACAATCCCTAAAATAAGGGTCTTGCGCCAGCCATCCCCTGATTTGCGTGAAAGCCGCCGGGTCGTCCATCGGATTGATATAGCCGAGTCGCACCGCGCGCCGCCATTCGGCGTCAAACTGCTCCGTTTCGCGGATGTCATACGGATTGGCGTCGTTTGGCAATGTCATTGGCGATATGCTTTGCCTCCCTGATTCCGTTGGCGCTCATCGGAAAGGTAGTCGCCTGGGCCGTGGCAAAAGGTAGCGGCTCGCCGTCTTCGGTGCCGCGCCAGCTGAGTTGGTAGTGCGAATGCTCGGAAATGCCGGCGGTGTTGAAAAGGGCAAACCGTTCCTGCTGCTCATCAAGGATGGCGCACTCTTCAGCGGAAAGCACTTCGGGTTTTACCGTCCGGTTGGGCAACGTCCGGTAGCGACGGTGGCCGTCGTCGCAATCTTCGTACATCACCTCCACGTCGCCGGCTTTTTGCATCTCCCGCCTCACTTTGTACCAGTGCTCCGGGTAGGGGCCATGGGGAAAATGCGGGTAGGCGACGCCTGTAATGGGCGCACCATATTTCAGATAGGCGGCGCAGTCGGCGTGGTACAGCAGATTGACCAGCTTGATGACGCCAAAGTGGGGGTCGTCCGCGGAGCGTTCGCTCAAATAGATTATGGCTTCAGTCAACTTATCCTGCCGCAGTTGGAACTGGTTTGCAGCCTCCATGCGATTGCCTCCTCGTCACTGTGAGCGTAGCGTGGCAATCTCGGCGCGATGCCAGGTCACTCCCGCACCGTCGCCCCGACTTCACGCTCCAGAACGCGGGTGAGCCCGTTCATCGCCCGGTTTACGTCCTCGGCAGCCAGGGTGCGGTCGGCGGCGCGGAACCGGATGCGGAAGGCCAGCGAGCGGGTGTTTTCGGGCAGGTTCTCGCCGGAGTAGACGTCGAAGAGTTCGGCGCGCTCCACCAACCGCACTCGTTCGATGAGGCGCTGCACCTGGACGGCGGGCACTTCGGCCGGCACCACCAGGGCCAGGTCGCGGTTGGCGGCCGGGAACC
The DNA here is from genome assembly GCA_965197635.1 of Dehalococcoidia bacterium. Lineage (GTDB taxonomy): Bacteria > Chloroflexota > Dehalococcoidia > Lucifugimonadales > UBA3495 > Bin87. Next base: position 166,921 of record OZ240218.1, on the reverse strand, counting down.
GGGAAAGGGACTGGAAGCGGTGTTGCGTAACCGCTCCGTCCGCATCCGAGGCCAGTATGTCGTCCAGCCTCAGCTCGAAATAGACCACGGGGTCAGAACCGAGGTCAAAGGCTTCCGCGACGTCGGGATGCAGTTCCCCAACCACGCCCACATTGACAAGGTTTCCTCCTGCGACGGCAACGCGGGCGGAGCGGCCCGGATGAAACAGCGGCTGGTCCTCCGCCGCAAATTCAACGTCGATGCCCATTCGGTTGAGGGCGACGGCCAGCGTGCCCGAAAGGTCGTAGAAGTCCAGGGGCTCCGATGCGCTCAGCCAGTTGGCGTCGTGGCGCGGGCCGGACATGACGCCAGCAGCCAGTTCCGCCTCGCGTGGCAACCCGACGGACTGGGGAATGAATGCTCGCCCCATCTCAAACAGGCGGAACCCCCCGTCGTTGTGCCCTCTGTTATAGGCCAGCGTGTTCAGGATGCTCGCGGCCAGCGTCGGGCGCATCACGTCCTGCTCGGCGGACATGGGGTTGGCGACGCGGAGCAGTTGCAAGGCTCCTTCCCCGTTGGTGGAGCCGGCGCTGAGGCGGGCCAAGTCGTCCTCGCCAACGAGCGGGTAGCTGATGATTTCCTGCATCCCGGAGGCGACCAGGGCATCACGCAATCCGTCCTTCAACAACGTCAAGGGGTTGGGATGATGGTACGGAATGGGCGAGGAAAGCATCGTGGTAGGCACTTCGTCGTACCCGATGGTGCGGATCACCTCCTCGATGAGGTCTTCTTCGATGGCGATGTCGCTGCGCCAGTAGGGAGGGTCGGCCTCCAGGCTGGCGGGCCCGGTGCGGTGGGTGGTGATGCCCAGGCTGCCCAACACCGATTCGGCGCGGGCGATGTCCAGATCCATGCCCAATACCTGGCGAAGACGAGCCACGGTAAGGGGGACCGGTTGGGTCGGCTGGTCGCTTGCCGGGAACACGTCGATGATGCCGACGGCGGCCTCGCCGCCGGCTGTTTCCAGAATCAGCTGCGTGGCGCGCCGCAGGGCGATGGGCGCCAACTCCGGGCGCAACCCCTTCTCAAAGCGCAGGCTGGCCTCGGTGCGCAGGTTCAGGTCGGTTGAAGTGCGCCGGTTGTTCAGGGGGTGGAAAGTTGCCGACTCCAGCAGCATATTGACGGTGGTCGGCGTGATCTCGCTGTTGGCGCCGCCCATCACGCCGCCGATGCCAATGGCCTGGGCCGGGTCTGCGATCAGCAGGTTGTCGCTGGTCAGCGTCCGCTCCACCTCGTCCAGAGTGGTGAACTTTTCGCCGTCGGCGGCCCGTCGCACTACCACGTGCCGGTCGGTTACGGTATCCAGGTCGAAGGCGTGCAGTGGCTGGTTGAACTCCAACATCACGTAGTTGGTGACGTCCACCACGTTGTTGATGGGGCGAAGACCGGCGCGGATGAGGCGGTCCTGCAACCACTGGGGAGAAGGGCCGATGGTGATGCCGGTGATGACCGAGGCGGTGTAGCGAGGGCACAGGTCGGGGTCGGCGATGGTGACCCTGGCTAACGTGTCCACCGACGGGCCGGATTCGGCGTAGGCAACGTCCGGCACACGCACGGGCTGTCCCGTTATCGCGCCGATCTCTCGCGCCACCCCCAGGATGGACAGGCAGTCGCCCCTATTGGGAGTGAGTTCGAGTTCCAGGAACGTGTCGCCCAGGACGTCGTCCAGCGGCGTGCCCGCCACGGCGGCGTCGGACAGTACGATGATGCCCTCGTGTTCGTCGCTGATCTCCAGCTCGGCTTCGGAGCAGATCATGCCTTCGGAGACCACGCCGCGAATGCGGGCGGGTTTCAGCTCCTCGCGGCGGCCCGTGTGCATGTTCATCAACGTTACGCCGGGACGGGCGAAGCAAATATTCTGGCCGGCGGCCACGTTGGGCGCGCCGCAAACCACCTCCAGCGGCGGTCCATCGCCGGGGTCAACTTCGCACAAAGTCAGGGTGTCCGCGTTGGGATGCGGGCGAGTGGCGCGCACGTAACCCACCACGCAGCCGTCCCACCCGCCGCGGGTGATAACGTCGCCGACCTCGATGCCGCCCATGGTGAGCCGGTGGGCCAACTCATCGGCAGGCAGGGTGATGTCAACGTATTGGGAGAGCCAGGAGAAAGGGATGAGCATAGTCAGTGAGGCGTCAGGCAGCCAGCCGGCAGAGAGATAAGGCTTTTCCGATTTTACGAGCGCTACGGAGATAAATCGGTAGAGGCATTAGCGGAGAGTTCAGCGACCGGGATCGGTTCCTGGAGAATGTCATCGAAAATGCGCCGGGCGGCTTCGTATTCTCCATTTGCCAACATACCTATGGCTTCTTCCCGCAGTTCCTCCCGAACCACAGCGCTCCGTTGAACCGCTTCGCGCGCGGTCAAAATCCAACTGTCCATTGTCGTCATCTGACTCTTCCCGTCCATTCGTCCAGATATGCCCTGGCGAGGTCGATATCCGCTTGTTGCTCCCTGGACGAGCTTTTGTCGCCGGCCACCAGCAACAGCGTCAAGTCCTCGCCGATGAGCGAATAATACAGCCTTGGCCCAGAGCCCCGGCCCAAAAACCTCCGTTCCCATAGTCCGCGGCCCAGATTCCCCGCATTGCTGAAATTGCCTTGCTCCATTCGCGCGATGCCAGCGATGACTCTAGCCTGACTGCGCTCGTCCAAACGTTCGAAGCTGCGCCGGAACAGATTGCGACCGTTAGCATCAGCATATTCCTCGATGACCATGATGCCGACTGAATTCAATCATACCACCGCCCACACGTCAGAGTTGGGCGCGCCGCAAACCACCTCCAGCGGCGGTCCATCGCCGGGGTCAACTTCGCACAAAGTCAGGGTGTCCGCGTTGGGATGCGGGCGAGTGGCGCGCACGTAACCCACCACGCAGCCGTCCCACCCGCCGCGGGTGATAACGTCGCCGACCTCGATGCCGCCCATGGTGAGCCGGTGGGCCAGCTCATCGGCAGGCAGGGTGATGTCAACGTATTGGGAGAGCCAGGAGAAGGGGATGAGCATAACTTTTCAAGCGGTTCTAGTCGCACGGGTCGGCAGGAAGGTTTTTGGCAACCAAGGATATTCGTGATCTGCTGGTGGGATAATGGCTATGTGCGCCCAAACATTTCCCCCATTGTTGGGGGTTGCTTCAGGCCATTCGATCCAACTTCCAAGTCCTTCAGTCACGTCGCGATGAAGTTCGCCAGTTTCGTCAATAAAAACAGAAAGGCCAACGGCTCCCGGTAGGGTTGGTAGCAATTGGGTTTGCATTTTGTATAACGAGGCGTGGATTAGGTCATTGACAATGGCAGGGGTCCACCCATGATCGCCCGATGCGGTTCTCCGAGCCAGGCGTCGCCAAGGATACCGAAAGTCAGCACAGAGCAAGGCTTTGCCGTCATAATCGAGTATGTTCAAATCAGCCCGGCGTTCGCTTACAACCCGCATTGGCAGGCCGGCGGCGTCAATGAATTTTTGCGTTTGTATTCGGACTGCCGGAGCAATGTGCTGTTGGGAATCCTTGATCACCTCCTCGCAACGGAATATTTCATTGTAATGGTGGCGTGACCAGAACATAGCAGCTGCCAAAATCCCGAACGCCAGCATAGGAAACTCTGAATCGGCACGGTCGGTTTCGTCCCAAAGAATTTCCAGCCCGATGATATCGTGAGCAGGGCTGAGATCGACGACAAAATTGTCGGCAATTTCCAAGCTCATTCCGTAGGGAAAATCAGCGAACCGCACGTACATCGCCTCGTCGTGGCGACTAACCTTCGGCAGGGATTTCTTTACGGAGGACATAGAAACTCCCCATCAGGAAGCACAGTGATGACGAAGTTTCGCTGCTCGATACGTACTACAACCCGAAGCGGATGCCGTTGCCCGGGTACACAGCGTATAAAGCGGATACGGTCCGGTTTAGGGTCAGGATCAATCCGGTCAGGGTCGGCCAAGCACAATTCAATCCACTCTTCTAGGATTTCGCGTTCTGCCATTCGTTCCCGCGCGTGAGGACTATATTCAATCATACCACTGCACGCGTGTCAGAACTGCCGCAAAAACCTCACATCATTCCGGTAGAAGTGGCGGATGTCGTCGATGCCGTATTTGAGCATCCCGATGCGTTCCGGACCCATGCCGAAGGCGAAGCCGGTGTAGCGTTGGGGATCGTAGCCCACGCCCTCCAGAACTCGGGGATGCACCATGCCGGCGCCCATTATCTCAATCCAGTCCTCGTCCCGGTTGATGGGACGGCGTCCCGTCTCCGGGTCAACGAAATTGGATATGGACATATCCACGCCCGGTTCCACGAAGGGGAAGTAGTCGCAACGGAACCGGATCTGCCGATCTTCGCCGAAGACCCGGCGGGCGAATTCGTACAGGGTGCCCTTCAGGTCGGCGAAAGTGATCCCCTCGGCCACGGCCAGGCCCTCGACCTGGTAGAAGTGCCATTCGTGGGTGGCGTCGGTGGCCTCGTAGCGGTAGCACTTGCCGGGCACCACCACGCGCACCGGCGGCTCCTGCGCCTCCATCACCCGCGCCTGCATGGGCGAGGTATGCGTCCGCAGCAGCATCGGCTGCTGACCTGCCTCGTTCACGTAGTCCACCCACAGCGAATTCCACATATCACGCGCCGGATGGCCGGCCGGTATGTTCAGCATCTCAAAGTTGTAGTGGTCCAGTTCCACTTCCGGCCCTTCCACCACGCTGAACCCCATGGCCATGAACGCGCTGCAGATCTCGCGCACTATCTGGGTGGTGGGATGCAGTCGCCCGGTGACCACCGGCCGGCCCGGCAGGGTAACGTCCAGGGCATCCCCCGCTGCCAGGGCGGCCTGGGCAATTTCCCGCGTGCGGCGAGCCAGGGCTTCTTCGAGCGTGGTCTTCGCCCGGTTGGCCCGTGAGCCAACCGCTCGCCGTTCGTCCGGTTCCAGTTCGGAGATGGAGCGGAGCAGCGTGGTGAGCCGGCCCCGCCGGCCCAGATAATTGACGCGCCACTCCTCAACGGCCTCCGCGGCCGCGAGCGTTTCCAGTTCGGCTAAAGCGTCGCCCGTTAACTTGTCGATTGATGTTACCGATGCCGTTTGCGTCATGAGTAGGGACACCAGACAGTTCCGTGATATTGTGGGGGATATGAAATTATAGGCAGCGGCAAATTGCCGGGTCAAGAAAATCAGGCGTCCAAGCGTTCCGCCAGCCATGCCCCACGCACTTGGGCGTGTACGTGTCCCCCGCCCTCGGCCGCGCCGTCGTACACCCGCAAATCGCAGTTGGGCAACGCGGAGGCCAGTTCTTCGGCAAACGCAAGCGGACATACGCTCCGGTCGAACCGCCCGGCGCTCATCAGTACCGGAGCCGCCACGGACGCTGCGCCGTGCAACGGGTTGACTACCGACAGCAACTCCGCCGTCGCGTCCCTGCGCTCCGGGTAAGCCCGCAGGTAGTCGCCCAACTCGGCCAGCGGATAGCCCAGTCCGGGATCCAACGCGGCCGGGTATCCCAACGCCAACGGCGTGTCTGCCGCCACCGCGGATACGCGAGGCCGTCGCGCCGCCACCGACAGGGCCAGGCTGGCCCCCAAACCCGCGCCGGTCAACGCCACCGCGCCAATCTGCGCCGCGCCCTGCGCTTCCAGCGCGTCCAACGCCCGCAAAGCATCGGCGTAGGCGCCCAGGAGGAGGAACGATTCGGCGTGTTCGATGCCTTCGGTGAGGAGGCCGGGAAAACTGGCCCGCGTCAGACCGTCGCTGTTGCGCTGGCCGCGATGCGTAGCGTTCATCACCACGGCCCGCTGGCGCAGCGGCGTGTAGATGATGTCGTGTACGCTGGCGTAGTCCGGCATACGTACCAACGCCGGGAAAGGCCCGTCGCCGCGGGGCGCCGACAACCAGGCGAACAGCCGGTGACCGTCCGTGCTGGTGTAGTGCATTCGGTACACGTCCCACTCCGGCTGCGAGTAAAACGCATCCCGCTCCAGCGCGACGTCGGGGGCGGTTTCCGCCAGGCCGGCCTCGATCCGTTCCCAGAACGCTGCGTTATTCAGAGGCGCTCCGACCATCAGGCAGCTACCTTGGCCCGGCAACGCCAATGCGCTGCTGCAGCCACGCGGCTTCCCAGGCCGGATACTCATGGGCGTTGCCGTGTCCTGATTCTGGGAACAAACGCAACTCCCGCTCGCCGCCCAGCAGACGGTAGGCGGCATAGCTGGTCCCCGGCGGGCACACCTCATCCTCCATGGCGATGCCCACGGCCATGGGACATTTGATGCGCGGCGCAAAGTTCACGGCGTCAAAGTACCGCAAAGTATCCAGCATCTGGTCAACCCGATCCGGAAAAGCCCTGGCGTAGCAAGAGAGCTCATCGTAGGGATAGCTGCGCAACATCCGCATGGACTCTGGGTAACAGCATAGGAACGGGTAGCCCGAAACTCCCGCTTTGATCTCAGAACGCAAACCCGAGGTTATCAGTGTCAGTCCGCCGCCCTGGCTGCTGCCGCAGCAGAAAATCCGCTCCGGGTCTATCTCAGAGCGGGAAAGCAGGAAATCGACTCCCCGCACGCAGTCGGATATGACGCCCTTGTAGCTGTAAGAATCCCTGTGCTCCACCCCGTGGGTCAGCAGGCCCGGATAACCAGGGTTGAACTCGGCGCTGCTGGGCAATTTCCCCCGCACCGCCACCGACAGCACGGCCACGCCTTTCGCGCCCCAGTCACGTCGCAACGCCGGCTCCGATTTGTAACCCGGCAGGTGCAGGATGGCCGGATACGGCCCAGCTCCCTCCGCCGGCACGCTGTACCACGCGAATATCTCCAACCCGTCCAGGCTCCGGTAGGCGGCCTGGTACACCCGCACTGCGTCGGTGCTGCGCAACGGGTCGGCGGTTGCGGTTGCGTCCAGCGGGATTGCGGCGAGTTCGGCGAGCACGCCATCCCAGAACGGGTCGAAGTCGTCGGGGCAGGTAACTTGCGTGGCGAAGGATACCAAGTCCGATTGAGTTGCCATAAGCCGGCTCCTTACGGGCGATAGACGACGCCATTATACCCGCTCCATTGCCACGGTGTCCGGGGATTTGGGCACGATGGCGGGTGCTATAATGCGCCCACTTGCCGCCGGTCGATGGCATCGGAGGCGTTTCAGGAGCGATTGATTATGAAAGCTGGATTTATTGGCGTGGGCAACATGGGCAACCCCATGGCCGCCAATATGATCAAAGCCGGCCACCAACTCACGGTGCACGACCTGCGCCGCGAGTCGGCCACCAACCTGCTGGAAATGGGTGCGGAGTGGGCCGACAACCCTGCCGGATGCGTGGCCGGCAGCGACGCCGTGTTCACCTCCCTGCCCGTGCCGCGGGACGTTGAGGCCGTGGTCATGGGCGAGAACGGCATCATGTCCGCCGCCGGTTCCGGCAACGTGTACGTTGACCTTTCCACCAACTCTCCCACGGTCATTCGGCGCATCCACGACGAATGCGCAGCGCGTGGAGTGACCGTGCTGGACGCTCCCGTGAGCGGGGGAGTATATGGCGCGGCGGCCGGCACGCTGGCCGTCATGGTCGGCGGCGACCAGGCCACCTACGACAAGGTCAAGCCCATGCTGGACGCCATCGGATCCCACGTGGTCTATTGCGGTGAAATCGGCAACGGCATGGTCACCAAGATATGCAACAACCTGCTGTCCATGGGCATCGGCGTGCTGATGGCCGAATCCCTCACCCTGGGCGTGAAGGCCGGCGTTTCGCTGGAAACCCTGGCCGACGTAATCGCCAACAGCAGCGGCGGCAACCGCCGTCTCACCGAAAAATTCCCCCGTTACCTCTTCTCCAACAACTTCGAGCCGGGATTCGCCACCGCGCTGGCCGCCAAGGACGTGCGCCTGGCCACCGACCTGGGGCGGGAGTACGGCATCCCCATGGAACTGTCCAACCTGGTGGACCAGCGCCACGTCGAGGCCCTGCTGCGCGGCTGGGGACCGGAGGACTCCGACGCGGTTGCCAAGCTGCAGGAAGAGAAGTCGGGCGTGCAGTTGCGGTTTGAGGGGATGGGAGGCGATTAGTTTATCGGGCAAGCCGGCCACAACATCGCTAGTGTAGCGAGGCAAGCCTTGTTTCGATCGGCCCATCCGCCAGCCGACAAACCCCGGTACACCACCCGTTACGTGTACGCTGACACCACCGTGTCCACTCATGGAGGGACAGCCGGCAGGGTCAGTATCACCAGCGAAGAGCACACCCGGTTGCAGCAAATGGCCGACTTTCTGGAACGCTGCTGCAACGACCTGGACGCCGCTGGATACGACATCATATCCATCACGCCCGTCGTCAGCGGGAGGACCTCCTATATGGCAACGAACACCGACTTGGCCGACCCCGGACACGGCTACAGCGTTACCGACGGCTTGCTGGTTACGGGCAAGTTGCGAGATTGAAACCATGACCAGGATGAATCCTATGGAACCATTTGAGCCGGACAGCGAAGCTGTCGCGGACTACCGCCAGCAGGCCCGCGCTTTCCTGGTCAAAAGCCGCCAATACTTGGCCGAAGACGACCTGCATCAAGCATCTGAAAAGGGTTGGGGAGCCGCCGCGTGGATGGCTAAGTCCGTTGCGGACGCCCAAGGCTGGGAGTACAGAAGGCACGACCAGTTCAGTATTGTGCTGAATAATGTACGCCAGTTGACCGGCGACGCGAGACTGCCCGGACTGCGCAGCATCGCCAACGAATTGCACAGCAACTTTTACAAACGCAAGCTATTGCTGAACTCTGACGCCATTGCCTTGGACCTCGAGCATATAGCCACCCTCCTTGACATCCTCGAACCCCTCACCGAAAACAACTGAATTCTGGATTCCCGCTTTCGCACGAATGACGGTAGATGCAGATAAGGAGCTTACGATGACCAGCAGCGCAGAACGCCATATCGAAACCGCCGACACCATCGAGGCCATTGAAGAATGTTTTCGCCTCGGTTGGACTGACGGCCTTCCGGTGGTGCCGCCGGCAGATTACAAAGTTCGCGAGATGCTCTCGTTCGCCGGCCTCACCGGCGAGGAAGAGCTGCTCAACCTGGATATGCGCAGCCGGGTGATCACCTCGGAGAACGCCGCCGCCAACGCTGTGATGGCCGGCTGCCAGGCCGAGTACTTCCCGGTGCTGATCACCGCCCTGCGCACGCTGGAAGAGGAGCGCAACTTCGTCAACATGGCGGCCTCGTCCACCAGTTCCCCCAGCATCCTGATGATCCTCAACGGCCCCATTCGGGATTCCCTGGGCATCAACAGCCGCGACGGGCTGTTCGGCCCCGGCTTCCGCGCCAACGCCAGCATCGGGCGGGCCGTGCGGCTGTGCTTCATGAACGGCTTTGACGCCTGGCCCGGCCAGCTGGACCGGGGCACCCTGGGGACGCCGGCGAAGTACACCTTCTGCGTCGCTGAAAACGAGGAGACCTCTCCCTGGGAGCCGCTCCACGTGAGCCGGGGCTTTGACGCTTCCGACAGCGTGGTGACCGTCGCCGTCGCCTACAATCCGGTCAGCGTGCCCAATAGCTACGGCCATACGGGTCGTCAAATCCTGTATTCCATCTGCGATGCCCTACGCTCCACGGCATTGGCCCACCGCTATCCGGCCCAGTGGGTCATCGTCATCGGCCCCGAACACGCCCTGACATTACAGCAGGACGGCTGGAGCCGCGCGGACATCCAGGACTTCCTCATCGAGAACAGCGGTCGCTCCCGCGCCGAGCTGGTTCGCTTGGGCTCCAAGCAAGGCCCGGAACGCCCCGGCGACGAAGAGCTCATCATGCGTTGCGCCAACGACCCCGACGACATCCTCATCATGCACGGCGGCGGCACCGGCGGACGCTACAGCGCCATCATCGACACCACCGGCTACCGTATCCGCACCCGCAAAATCGGCGGCGACTAGCATGACGACGGCATTGCCGACAAACCCGTTCCCGGGGATGAACCCGTACTTGGAACGCGCGGAGTTTTGGCCGGGGATACACCAATGGGCGATTACCAAGCTGGCGATGACATTGGGTCCGCAGCTACGGCCCGATTACGTGGTACGTATCGGACAACGGGTGTACGTATCCGAGGAACCGAATACCAGTGGTCAGCGGCCCTCCCGCATACCGGACGTTATGATTTTGGATCCCGGCTGGGCCGCCGAGCGAGCCGTCGCGGTGGAGACGGAACCCCGGCAAAGCGAGGAGGCCGTCGCGGTGGAACTGCCGGCATTGGAGTTGGAAAAAGAGAATTACCTGAAAGTCATCAGAGTCAGTAATCGTGAGGTCGTAGCGGTGATGGAGCTGCTGTCGCCCACCAACAAATCCGGCAAGGGACGACAGGAATATCTGTCCAAACGCGCCGAAGTGCAGTACAGCCTCTCCCACCTGGTGGAAATCGACCTACTGCGGTCGGGACCGCCAATGCCGGTCGTGGGGGACGTGCCCGGTGGCGATTATCGTATCCTGGTCAGCAATGCGCGGTTAGCGCCGGATGCGTCGCTGTACGTCTTCAGCATGCGCCAACCAATACCCCACTTCGTGATGCCGTTAGCTGAAGGTTCGGAGGGTATAGCGATAGACCTGAAACCCATCCTCGATGAGGTGTACGTCCTCGGGTCCTATGATCGGGATATTGACTATCAGCAGGACCCCCAACCACCTCTGTCCGACTCCGACCACGTCTGGCTCGGCCAACTGCTTCGGGCAAAGGGGTTGCGCGACGGCGCCAATTGACGGTGCCATCGCGCCAACGCATCGTGCCGATATGACTACTCCCCTTCCAACAAACCCGTTTCCGGGGATGAACCCCTACCTGGAACGCAACGTCATCTGGCCGGGCGTACACCTATTGGCTATTGCGGGATTGCAGGGGTTTCTAGCTCCGCGTCTGCAGCCCGACTATGTGGTGACCGTTGCGGAACGGGTTCATGTGGTCATGGAACCCGGCAACAACGGCGACGGCAATATCCGTATTCCTGACGCTATGGTGCTGGCTGCCGCCGCCGAACCAGACCGGGAAAACGCTGCCGAGGCTGGAGCGCGCGCCGCCGGCGCGGTTGCAGTACAACTGCCCGCAACGGAACTTTTTAGACAACGCTATCTCGAAGTGCGCGATATGGCTGACCACCAGGTCATTGCCGTTATTGAGCTGCTGTCTCCAACCAACAAAGCGGGTGATGGCCGCAGAGAATACCTGTCCAAACGCGCCGAAGTATTGTACAGCCCCACTCATCTGGTGGAAATTGACCTGTTGCGCGCCGGCCGGCCAATGCCGCTGTCCGGCGCTGTGCCCAGCAGCCACTACCGCATCCTGGTCGCCAACGCTCGGCGCGACGAACCCGTCGCTGATTTATACCCCTTCAGCATCCGCCAGCCCATACCAGATTTCGTAATGCCCCTGGCCAAAGGCGCGGAAAGCATTGCCGTTAGCCTCAGCGAGATTTTGACTAACATCTATTCCGCCAGATATTACAATTTGCTTATCGACTATCAGCAAGACCCCGAACCGCCCCTGTCCGACGCTGACCGCGCCTGGCTCGACCAACTGCTCCGCGAAAAGGGGTTACGCGACACCGCCGTTTGACTGTACAATCACGCCATTCGGTAAAGTTCCGACCAACACGCCAACGGAGGTTAGATATGACGACCGCCGATTCCATGAGCCGCCTCCGGCTCGTTAACCCGAAGGGCACCGAGTTGCCCCAAACCGAGTTCCATATGAACGACCGCTCCGGCGGTTTGGCCGGCAAGCGCCTGGGCCTCATGGAAAACTCCAAGGCCAACGCTGACAGTCTGCTGCATGAGTTGGGGAACATCCTCAACGAGCGGCACGGCTTCTCCGAAGTCAAGTACTTCAGCAAGCACCACGCCAGCCTGCCCGCCAAGCAGGATGTCATCGACTCCATTCTGGGCGAGGTGGATTACCTCATCACCGGGGTTGGGGATTGAGGGTCCTGCAGCTCGTGCAGTGTGCACGACGGAATCGACATGGAAAAGCGCGGCGTTCCCACCGCGGCCATCATCACCCACGTGTTCCTCAACACCGCCCAGGCCATGACCCGCATGATGGGCGTCCCTGAATACCGCTACGTGGTGGCGCAGCATCCGTTGTCCAGCCTCACCGAAGACGAGGTGAAGCAGCGGGCCAACGAGCTGGCCGACGAGGTTGAGTCAATCCTCACCGGGCAACCCGTCGCCGCGTAACGACCGGCCTTCTCGGGGCGTCGCCCGTGTCAACCGCCAACGCTCCGGCACCCTTTCGCCCGCCAGACCCGGCCATACGGCCCGGTCTGGCGGGTGAAGTTGACCTAACCGTCACCGCCGAACATCTTGCCCCCCACACCCCAAAGCTCAGCACGCCGGCCATGGTGATGCTGATGGAGCAGGCGTCTTACCAAGCGGTACTGACCTTGCTCCACCCTGACCAAACCGTTGTCGGCTACGAGGTCAACGTCAAGCATCTGGCGCCGGCGGATGTGGGCAGCCATGTTTCGGCACGGTCCGTGCTGACCGACGTGGCCGGCAACAAGTTGCGGTTTGAAGTAATCGCGCAGCTTGGCGACCTGGTGTTGGGCACGGCGGAGCACAAGATGGCTATCGTGCCAAAAAGCCCGGCCTAGCAAGGGCCCACGCCTATCGGTTCCACCCGACTTCAAGGAGCGCGCCGATGTCCTGGATACGCGAAACCGACGCCGCCGTGCCCGCAGTCATCAAGTGCATGTCCATCAATCCGGCGCTGATGGCGGCGGTGCAGAATCTCAACGCCAACGCCACGTTCGGCTCGTCGGCGTTGACGCGCACGCAGGAAGAAGCCATCGCCACGGTGGTTTCGCTGATCAACCGCTGCCGCTATTGAGCCGTCGCCCACGGAGGGTTCCTCCGTCAGCATTCCGACGACCCTGAATACGCCAGCCACATCATCCACGACTACCGACAGGCCGACCTGGACCCGCAGACCCGCGCCATCCTGGATTACGCCGTCAAGCTCACCCTGACGCCGGCCTCGATGCAGGAATCCGACGTCGAGACGCTGCGCTCGTTCGGATTGACGGACGAGCAGGTCTTATCAACGGTGGCCATCACCTGCGTGTTCAACTTTATGAACCGCCTGGCTGACGGTCTGGGAGTGGAAATCCCTGAGGGCCGAGAGGCCGCCATGAGCCAATGGCTTTCCGACGCCGCAAAACAGGCTCAGGATTGGATGTTGTCTCCGGAACCGGCTGCGGTTTCGTAAGCCCTGTGCTCCAGTCTCGTTCTCCGGAGGTTCAAAATGACCCTACTTCCCTCTAGCCGCCCTCGCTTGCAAGATAAAGTCGCCATCATCACCGGCGCCGGCTCCAGCGGCCCCGGTATGGGAACCGGCAAGGCCGCCTCGATTCTGTTTGCTCAGGAGGGAGCGAAGGTACTGCTGGTGGACCGGAACCCGCAGGCTGCCGAGGAGACGTTGGCCGTCATCCACGAACAGGGCGGCGAGGCGTCGGTCATCGCGGCCGACGTGACCTCTGCCGCGGATTGCGAAGCAATCGTGGATGCCGCCGTCGAACGCTACGGCGCGCTGCATATCCTGTTCAACAACGTCGGCATCACCGGCCCGGGCTCGCCGACCGACGTTGAGGAAAGCGTTTGGGACAATGTTCTGGACGTGAACCTGAAGAGCATGATGCTTACCACAAAGTACGCCGCGCCGAAGATGATCGACGCCGGTGGCGGCAGCATCGTCAATATGTCGTCAATCGCCGGCGTCCGAGCCGGCAGCGGCCTGGCCAGCATACCTTATTCGGCGTCAAAGTCGGGCGTGATCGGAATGTCCGAAACCATGGCGGTGCATCTGGGCCGGGACAACATTCGCGTCAACGTCATCGCCCCCGGCCACATCTACACCCCGATGGTCGCCGGAAGGATGGCAGACGAAACGCGGGAGAATCGACGCAAGGCCGGCCCGCTGGGCGTTGAGGGCAACGCCTGGGACATCGCCTACGCGGCGTTGTTCCTGGCCAGCGACGAGGCCCGCTGGGTCTCCGGCGTGGTGCTGCCGGTTGACGCTGGCCTGTTGGCCGCAACGCCGCTGGCGATGTACTCCCGCATCCGCGAGGAGGATTAGCTGCCCAGCCTCAGGACGATTCTCCGGCCTTCAGAGAGGGTTTGCCAGTGGTTTATAAATCGGATGACATCGCTATTGTCAAAAGAGCGGATTGTCGCTCCTGACGACTTTAACCGGTGGCTGGCTCCGCCGGCGTCGGTTGCCATTCACCTGTGCATCGGCTCCGTCTATGCCTGGAGCTTGTTCAATGCTCCGCTGATGCGGGCGCAAGGCGTCGTTACCAGCGGGGCCGGCGACTGGAGTCTTTCGCAAGTAGTCTGGATTTTTACCGTCGCGATTATGTTCCTGGGGCTGGCGGCGGCTTTCGGCGGGCGGTGGCTGGAGCAGGTGGGGCCGCGCCTGGTTGGCGTGGCGGCGGCGGCGTGCTGGGGCGGCGGTTTTTTGGTGGCTGCGGTGGGCATCTATACTCGACAGCTGTGGCTGCTGTACTTTGGGTATGGAGTGCTGGGCGGCTGTGGTTTGGGCTTGGGTTATGTATCCCCAGTCAGCACGCTGCTGCGCTGGTTTCCTGACCGGAGGGGCATGGCCACGGGAATGGCCATTATGGGATTTGGCGGGGGCGCCATCATCGCGGCGCCGCTCAAAGAGTTTCTTATCCGAACGTTTTACCGGGCGCCGGAATATCTGGGCGGCGTAGCCGAAGTGGAACTGGTGACGCGGGGCGGCCGGCGCTTTGCGGAAACCGCCCATGGCCTGCATGAAGTGGTCATTGTGGCGGCCCGCGATGTGCCGCAAATGATAATCCCCGGCCCCGAGGGCGTGTATCTCGTAGGGACGGGCAACGTGGGCATAATGGGGGCGTTCATCGTCTTGGGTGTGTCGTATTTCGTCGTAATGACTCTGGCGGCCTTCGCTTTTCGCGTCCCCCCGCCGGGCTGGCAGCCGGCCGGCTGGACGCCACCGGATGCGACTGAGGCTGGGGAAAGGATGATGACACGGCGCAACGTGAATATTAATCAGGCCCTGAAAACGCCACAGTTCTATTTGCTGTGGTTGGTGCTCTGTCTGAACGTCACGGCCGGCATCGGGGTGCTGGGGGTAGCCAAGACGATGATGACGGAGATTTTCGGTTCCACGCTGCCCCACGTGGTGGATGGCGCTTTCGCCGCTACTTACGTGGTGATGATTAGCGTGTTCAATATGGGCGGACGGTTTTTCTGGGCTAGCGCGTCGGATTACCTGGGACGCAAGCGAACCTACTGGATATTTTTTGCCCTGGGCAGTGTCCTGTATTTGTCGATTCCGCTGGCGGCGCACCGGGTCAGCGTCAGCCCTTCGGTGGTCTGGCTGGTCTATTTCTACGCCGCGACCATGCTGATATTCACGATGTACGGTGGAGGGTTCGCCACCATTCCGGCCTATCTGGCCGACATTTTCGGCTCGCGTTTTGTGGGCGGCATTCACGGCCGGCTGCTGACCGCCTGGAGCGTAGCCGGGCTGCTGGGACCACTGGCGATTACCACGCTGCGGCAGCGAGCCGAAGTGAACGCCATCCGCGATTTAGCCGGACGGGCCGACCCGGAGACATTCCGGGAGCGGTTCGGAGCCGGCATTGACCAGCTTGATTTGCTGATTCGGGAGAAAACCGTTACCGTGGCCAAGCTGATGGACATAACCCCTGCCGACGCGCCACATCCCGGCGCGGCGCTGTACAACTCGACAATGTTTCTAATGGTGGGGCTGCTGCTGGTGGTGCTAGTCGCCAACGCGCTGATGCGACCGGTCGGTGAACGGCATTATATGTCGGAGGAAGACAGCGCCCCGGATTAGACCGGGCTGACTCAGCGCGGCAAAGTGTGAACGGTTACAGTCAGGGCAGGCAAGGCTACGTCGCTGTCTAACCCGGCCGGTCTTGAACGGTCACGGCCAGCGCCGGTTCGGATAACGGTCCCGCCCGTCGTCACGAAACCGGCGGTCGGTGCTGGGCCCAGGGTTGGGCATCCTCAAACGCCGCCATCGCTCGCAACACCCGGCCCTCTGCGCCGGCCGCTCCCACAATGTGCAGACCCACCGGCAGGCCGGCGGCGGAAAACCCGCACGGCACGCTGGCCGCCGTCTGGCCACTCATGTTGATGGGGAAGGTAAAGGGCAGATAGCCCCACCACGGTTCCACCGAGCGGCCGGCGATACTGGTCGGATGCTGACCGATGGGGAACGCGGTCACCGCCATGGCCGGCGTCAGCAGCAGGTCGTAGGTGTTGAAGAAATCGGCGAACCGGCGCTTGAGTCGGTCAACGTAGGCCAACGCCCGGGACAGGTCGGCGGCGGTGTGCTGGGAAGCCCCATCGAAGGTGTTCTGCACGTAATGGGTCAACTCGTCCCGCCGCTCCGGGTAGAGATCAGCGTAGGACGTGTAGGAAGCCGTGCCGAACACGGTGGAAAAAGCCGGGAACGGGTCGCCGCCCTCAATCTCCGGCGCGGCCTCCTCCACGATGGCACCCATCTCCTGGAATACCTGCGCGGCGGCGCGAGTGATCTGCACCACTTCGGGATCCACGGCAGCGTATCCCAAATCATCGCTCCACGCGATGCGCCAACCAGCGACTCCGCCCTCAAGGGCGGCCATATAGTCAGGCGGCGTGTCCGTCATGGTGTTGGCGTCGCGGGAGTCGGGGCCGGCCAGTACCTGCAACAGCATGGCCGTGTCGCGAACCGTCCGGCTCATCGGGCCGCTTTGGGAGAAGTGGTTGACCGCCGGCCCGCCGTAACCGCCGTAGCGTGGCACCCGTCCGTGCGATGGCTTGATGCCGGTAACGCCGCTGAAGCTGGACGGAATGCGGATGCTGCCGCCGCCGTCGCTGCCGGTGGCCAGGGTGCAGAGGCCGGCGACGAGGGCCGCCGCCGCGCCGCCGCTGCTGCCGCCGGGCGTGTAGTCGGTGTTCCAGGGGTTACGGCACGGCTCGCTGACCAGGTTCTCCGTGGTGCCCGACTGCCCGAACTCGGGCGTGTTGGTCTTGCCGAGAATAACGCCGCCGGCAGCCTTTACTCGTTCTACCACTATGGAATCAATCTCCGGCACCCGATCCCGGAAAATAGTCGATCCCATCGTGGTTCGGACCCCTTTCGTAAGTTCAAGGTCTTTGATGGAAATCGGAATACCGTGCAGCGGGCCCAACTCTTCTCCCCGCTGCAACGCCTCGTCAGCGGCACGCGCGTCAGCCAGCGCCTGTTCGGGGCACAGGGTGAGATAGGCGTTCAGCTGCGGATTCAATTGTTCGATCCGCTGAAAGAAAAACTCGGTGAGCTCGACGGAAGAAATCTCACCGTCGGCGATCATCCGGCGAATGTCGGTGGCAGGAGTAAAAGCGAGTTCGGGATCCATAAGGCGCTCCTGTTCGTAATACGGTTGGCAGTAGAGGTACACCGAACCCTTGGAATTCGCGAGGTTGGCCCATCGGTGTCGTGATGCGGCATTGTATCACCCGTGCTTGACGGGTCTATCGGATGTCAGGGTTGGCTCGGGCCTGATTGCAACAACAATCCGTACCTGCGAGCAGTGTACGGCCGCAATATCCAAACGTATAATGTCGGCGCGACTATCGCGCATCCGCCGTAGCCGAGGAGCTTTTGTCAATGACCACTCGAGGATTTTTCGGACGCCGCCGCGAAACGCCGCCCCGTCCCATACCGCCTGGGCAGTACCTGGAGAAGGGTTTCCCGGTATTGACCGCCGGTCCCACTCAGCGAGTACCGCTGGAGCAATGGGCGTTCACCCTGGTTGGCGTGGAGGGTGAGCCGTTGGCTGAATGGAACTGGGAGCAGTTCCGGGCGCTGCCCGAAACCGAGATTTTTCGGGACATCCATTGCGTCACCAAGTGGAGCAAGCTGGATACCACCTGGAAGGGCGTCACCATTGACGATCTGCTCGCGGCGGCGGGCATCACCGAACCACCGCCCTACCTGATGGCCTTTTCCTACGGTGGCTATACCACCAACCTGCCCACCTGGGACGTGCTGGAAGGCCGGGGTATGGTCGCGTTTGAATTCGACGGGAAGCCCATCGCCCCCGAGCATGGCGGCCCGGCCCGGCTGGTGGTGCCACACCTGTACTTCTGGAAATCAGCCAAATGGCTGCGCGGCATCCGGTTTATGCCGCAGGACCAGCCCGGTTTCTGGGAACAGTACGGCTACCATATGTACGGCGACCCGTGGAAGGAACAGCGTTACTGGGGCGACTAGTGGGTCAGGCCGCGCCCACACTACCCATAGCGTGGCAGACCGTCACGGTCGAGAATGTGGTCGTCGAAACCTATCGCGCCAAGACATTTACGCTCCGCTTGGCCGAACCTCGGGCCTTCCGCGCCGGGCAGCACTACGATGTCCGACTGACTGCCCCAGACGGGTATCAGGCACAACGCTCCTACTCCATTGCGTCGCCGCCTTCCGACCCTGCGTTCATCGACCTGACGGTCGAGCTTATCGACGACGGCGAAGTGTCGCCATATTTCCACGAGGTGATTGAACCGGGCGACGCGCTGGAAGTGCGAGGCCCCATTGGCGGGCCGTTCACGTGGGGGCCGGAGCTGGATGGGCCGCTGCTTTTCCTGGCCGGTGGTTCGGGCATCGTACCCATCCGGTCGATCCTGGCGCACCGGGAAGAGGTGGCTCCACAAGTGCCTGTGTTGCTGTTGTACTCGGTACGGTCCCAGCAAGACATAATCTATCGGACGTGGCTGGACGGTGTGGGGCAACGTGGTCCAAAATCCGTGGTGCGGTATGTGCTGACCCGGAGCCGGCCGGCCGGGTGGCAAGGGTACAACCGCCGGGCTGACCCGGCGATGCTGCGGGAATGCATCGAAGAATTGGCGCAATTGGACGGTGAAGACAGGGCGCCGTTGTGCTACGCCTGCGGGCCGACGGGTTTCGTGGAAACGGCTGCCGACGCTCTGCTGGCGGTGGGAGTGCCCGAGGCAGCCATTCGTACGGAGCGGTTCGGGCCGACAACGTAGCCCCGTTCAGTATCCGGTTGCGAGACCGGCCAGCCAGCTGGCAGTGGGCAGGATCGTAGCCCACAGGATGCCGGGGCGCAGCACGTAATCCGATGCGATAAGGACTGCCAGCAGTAGTGGCGCGTACCGCTGGAAACGTTGGTGGGTTTCGGCAGTTCCAGCGGGCAGCAGGGCGGCCAGTACGCGGTACCCGGCCAGCGGCGCCAGAGGCAACAGGTGAAACACTGCGTGCAGCAGGTTATATATCACCAATAATCCCAGTACGTCGGAGAGTCCGGAGCGCAGGCCGCCGGTCATCACCAGGTTCAAGCCGTCTGGAGACGGGTAGGTCCAGGTCAGGAGGCCAGCCTTGACGGGCGCGGCCAGCAGGAATGCGACGGTCAGGTTGCCCAGGGGCCCGGCGGCGGAGACTATCACCGACGGCCCTCGTCCCTGGCGTCCCGGCGCTCCCGGCAACTGGCGTCCCCATCCCAGCCCGGATACCGTGGCCAGGACGAAACCCGCGGCGCTCAGATGGCGCAAGGGATTGCCCAATAAACGCCCCTGGGCCCGGGGAGCGGGATCGCCAAATATCGTTGCCAGTACGGCCTGGAACCATCCGTTGACCCAAATGGCGCAGAATGCGGCGATGGCGCAAAGCACCGCCAAGCGAATGAAGGCTCCAACGTCGTCTGGAAGGAGAATGATGGAAGAGATGAGCATAGGCGGCGGCTATTGTACGCTAACGCCGCCGAAATGAATGCCGCTGATGTCGCCCGATTCAGACCGTACTGACAATACACAAACCCGGAACGGGCACCGCTAGTCGCTGGGTACGCAAAAAGGATACACCCCGAACATCGCTATCCGGGGTAGTTTACCTTGGTTCTCTACGTACTGCCCGGCAAGGACAGAGGGCATGCTACCGACGATAATCGCCGCCGGCGCCGTTGCCGTACCCGTTACCGTACTGCTGCTCCTGGGTAGTCGACCGGTTGCGTTCGCGTTCGAGCCTGACTTGCTGACCCCGAGATACGTAACCGTACTGGGTACCGGAGTCGTGCCCATTCATATCGGGCATGAAGTACCGCGAGCCAAAACCGGAGTACTGCAGGCTGCCCGGCATCTGCATGGGGATGTTGTCCTCGCCCATGATGTCGGTGATGCTCGGGATGTTGACGGTCTGCAGAGGGTAAAACAGGGAGACGTGCATATGGCGGTCGTCCAGGGACTGCTGGAAGTTTGCCGATGCGAACGACCACATCAGGTTGGGGTAGGCCAACCCAAACTCTTCGCGAGCCAGCTGGTCCTGCACGTCGGACTCGATATCCTTCAGGCCGGCGGGTTCCACCGGAAGAGTGATGACCATGCGCATCACCGAATCGCCTTCAACAAAGCCGTGCTTCGCCAACTGCAGGTCGGTGCGCTTGGGATCCATAATGTCCCACATCGCGGACTTGATGGAGAAAGGCAGTTGTTTGGCGTTGTCGTTCACGACCACAATCTCGCGGCCGCGGAAGGGACCGAACCATCGGGAGCCCGGGCGAGTGTCGGCGACGTCGACGCGGCGGCTCAACACGCGTACGCCGAACCAACCGTTGGAGTACGAGCCGAAACTGTTGACGGTTTCCGCCATGGAACCGGCATCTATCTGGTAACGCATCCCGGCTTCCATAGAAGCCAGTGCGATAGCCAGTTTGTCGTCCAGGCGCTCAAAGTTGAGCGACAGGCTGTTGTCGGTGATCAGGGCGGGATGTCGTTGGATTTCATCACGGCCCTGGGTGTCGCGGACTAGCCGCGTGCCTATGGTCTCTTCATAAGCGCCCCAGGTTTCCCGGCGCATATTTTCTTTCAGCACGGCTTCGCTGGGGGTCAGGACGATGGGCAGGACGGTCGCTTCGGGGAAGCGTTCCATCAGCAAGCTGTGCAAGACGCCGCCCAGTTTGGCGTGGCCACCGAAGCCCAGCCACTCCAGGATCAGTTGCGGCGGTGAGCCGACTTCCTCTGACCGCCGGGCGATGGTATCCACCATGCGCTCCATATCCCGGTGGATCAGGCCGAAGAAGTCTTTATATGCGTTGGGGTCGCGGAGGAAGCCGTCCACTTTGGGCAAGAATCCGGGCACGATAACCGGCAGTTGGCCGCCTTGCACACGCCGCATGGCCCGGGTCTCTGCATCAATGGAATCGATGGTGCCTTGGTTACAGTCGTACATCATCAGGCTCTGCACGCGGTCCAGGACCCCGGCTTCGCCCATGCGCTTTGCCCATCGCCAGCTCCGCTTGTAGCCGGCAGTTCCCACTGCCACGGACACAATCGGTGGAGGGGAGCCGTCTCGAGACAGGTCGCCTTGTGTACCCAGCCGATGCGGATTATTGCGTCGAATATGGAAGGTACGATTTTGGTTCTTCGGTGGCATGGTAGTATCCGACCCCCTTACCAGTTTGGGCGGCGCTTGTCCTGCGGAGGTGGTCCGTTTATGTCAGGATACCCATTTGACAAGTTAAATCAACACTTGGATTGCAACTGCTGCTCCCGAATCAATTATGTCAAACGACCGGCGCGCTCACATTGGACATTATTATAGCAAGCAGTATGACTGTATCACATCTGGTCGGAATGCGTCAAATAAACGAGTGTGCCGATATGATTGCGATTCAAAGGCGCGTCAGAAGTATCGCACACGCTGTCTCCAGTCGTCATCCGATTCGGAATCGTCTGCGCCTGGCGAGAGCTGAGGGGGGAGTATCGTTCCGTGGAGATGATAGTACGAGCCGAACCCGGTTTCCACCGCCGGGTACCGTTGTCGTTCCTCCGGCGAAATTTCGGGGCGCAAAATATCGGTGACGGGACTCAACCCGCCCTGGATTGGGTAGATGCGCGTTACGTGCATGTAAGGCTCTGTCGTGAGCCGTTCGGTAAACCTGGCGGTGGTGAATGCAATGTCCATATTGGGAAACCGCTCAAATATGTTGCTGCGGTCGAGAACCTCCGCGGCGTTGGTGGCCACCGGTTCCAACTCGTCAGCATGAACCGGCAAGGACACCACCATTTCCTGCGGGGCCTCCCCGGGGTGACTCACGCCTTCTGCCAACTGCGCCGCCGGTTCCAACGTGGACCAGATGGCGTGGCCCAGCGACGTGGATAGCTCGTCACCCGGCCCCAGGGCCGCGTATTCCCGCCACCAGGGAGGCAAACGGAACCACTGGAATTTCTGCATGACCGGCAGCTTCCGCTTCACTGTCGCCATTCCCAGCCAGCCTCCCGAGGCCGGCACCAAGCGGCGGTATGTAACGCTCAACTGGCTGCTGGTTATCCCGTCGTATTCGCCAAATTCGGCGATTTCAAAGCCGGCCAACCCGGTGGCCAGTCGGATGTCGTCTTCGCCCGAGTTGCCTGCCGACTGGGTGGTCACCAGGCAATTTGAGCCGCTCAGCATATCTTCGTACTGCTCCCAGATGTAACGGCGGGTCCACTCTTCCGAAACATGGTCCTGAGGCAGCATCATAACCGGCATCATGACCACAGTGGGAAAAGCGGCTAGCAACTTCTGGTAAAGGTGCGCCCCCAAGATGGCATGGCCCGAAAAGCCCATAAACTCGACTATGACTTCCGGAGCCCGCCCGCAGCGTTCCGAATGGAGCATCACCTGATTGACGATGTTGTCCATGTCCCGTTCCATGGGACCCCGATATTCCTGGAACTTTTTGGGGTCTCGCATGAATCCGTTGGGCAGCGGAACGTAGTTAGGGAACAGTAGTTGAATGCCTCCCGTGTTCTTGGTCGATCCGAACATCTTGCGCAAGCGCTTTTGAACGTGGGCTATCGTAATCTCGTTGCAATCATAGAACACGGCGGTCTGGATCCGTCCCGCCGCCGACAACTCCGACATCCGCTCCGAAAACAGCAGCGCCCGCCGGACGCCGGCGGTGCCGACGCCGACTACCACCAACGAAGGCGGTAGCCCTTCAGACGGCCGTTTGGCGGTGTGCAGCAGCCGATGACTATGACTGCGGGCTCTGACGAATATGGAAGACATGAGAAATTGGTTTGTCTATCAAATGTGTTTCATCGGCGGCGACTGGCATTGCGGTCGTCGCCGACTACAACATTAACCCGGCCCTACCAGACCCTCCAAGGTACGGCATGGCGGGGTTTGCGTGATTTTCGGGACGTTACGATCCCGGTTTCAAGAATGCCAGCACGGCGTCCACGAACCCTTCCGGATCTTCGATCTGCGGAATGTGGCCGACGCCGGGCATAATGTGCTTGCGGGCGCGCACGATGTTGTTGTGCAGCAGCTCCTCGCCATCGCGGAGGCGGTCAACTTCGCCGTAGAGCACCAGGGTTTCCCGGGCGTTGACCCGAGGCAAGCGGTTCATAATATCGTACCAGGCCAGCGACTCGTGCAGTTT
Source organism: Dehalococcoidia bacterium (assembly GCA_965197635.1). Classification (GTDB taxonomy): domain Bacteria; phylum Chloroflexota; class Dehalococcoidia; order Lucifugimonadales; family UBA3495; genus Bin87. Next base: position 143,449 of record OZ240218.1, on the reverse strand, counting down.
CTTGACCCAGGCGCCGGCTTGGGCACGCGTGCCGTTATTGGCGTCAATCCATTCCTGCCGCGGTTCCGCGAAGGTAGTGGATTCTTTCGCTTGCTCCATGGTGCGAGGAACCGGCAAACCGTCCGCGTCGTAGCCGGCGGCGGCCTCGGCGAGACGCTCCGGAGCCGTTCTAGCGTCCCAAACCGGGGCGCCGACCAGCACCAGCTTGTCCAGCCGGTCCGGGAAGGAAGCGGCCATCTCGGTGGCAAGTACAGCGCCAACGGAGTTGCCCACGTAATGTCCCCGGTGGATGTTCAGGATCTGACAGGCGTCGTCCAGGGCTTGGGCGTAGTCAGGCATATTGAAGTGCCGTGTGGGTTTGTCGGACTCGCCGTGGCCGAGCATGTCAAAGGCGTAGCAGGTGTAATGTTGGCTGAAGGCGTCAATGACACTGCTCCAGGCCCACGTGGAAGTGCCCAGAGGATGCAGCATGACCAGCGGGTAGCCGGCGCCCTGCTTCACGAAGTACATATTGCCTTCCCGGGTGGGAACGGTGTCGGTAAGGTCACGCCGCACGAACATAACGGTGGCCTCCTTTTTGCCTGGAGAAGAACTGGACGGAAACACGCCGGCCGGAAACTGCCGGCGCAGTTGCCGCAATGCTAACGATGGGTTCGGGCAATGTCAATCGCGGTCGTTCCGCGGGTAGCATTCCGTAGTTAGGTGGTTTAATTCCATAGATGCCGTTGCTAGTACTACAGTTGCAGATGTGACAGGCGGGTTTTATAGTGGCATTGGCGGGCTCTGGCTTGGTGGCGCCGTCTCCACCACGACCAGGACAGGATGAAATCCGGCAGTTGGTTCTCCGTCCATACCAGGCGTGTCAGCAGCCGTCGCACCTCCGGCACTGTCACGGGAATCAGTTCCTCATCGGGGCCATAGTGGCCCCCTTTTCTCCCCCTTCCACCGCCTGATTCCTGATTACCGTCAGATAGGCGTGGGCCAACATCGCCAGGGTGATGTGCCGGTACCAGCCATCCCAACGCCGCACCTCGTACTGGTCCAACCCCACCTCTCCCTTGGCCTCCTCGAAGCATTCCTCTATGGCCCATCGGGTCCCTGCCACCCTCACCAACTCCTCCAGGGTAGTGCCCGCTGGACCGAAGCAAACGTAGTAGGCCAACTCATCAGGTTTGGCAATGCTGCGTCGCGTCAGCAGCCAGTGCCCCTGGTCCGGTTCCCTCAAGGGCCGTATTTCCACCAAGGCCCAGTCGTAGACCCGGGGGCCCTTGGCGCCAGCGCCGGCGCTGCACCGGACCCAGGCGGATTCCCCAACCCCGGACGCCAGCCGGTCAGCCCTCACCTGGCAGGGTCCCTGCTCCGTCAAAGCCCACAGCTGCTCGTTGCGCTTGATGGCCAGCACGTGGGGAACGCCCTCCCGCTCCAGCCACCGCCGCAGGTTGCGGTCACTGCCGTAGACCTCGTCCCCGGTAAACCAGGCGAAGGGCACTTCTGACGTAACCGCCCGCTCCAACATCTGCCGGGCCAGTTGCCCTTTGGTCTGAAAGCCGACACTCTCAGGCACCCCGGCCTCCCGCCGGCGTTCCCGGTCATCAGCCCACACCTGGGGCAGATACAGCTCCCGGTCCAGCAGGGTTCTGCCATTGGCCGAGGCATAGGCCAGGAACACGCCCACCTGAGAGTTCTCGATCCGGCCCGCCGTGCCACTGTACTGGCGCTGCACCCCAGCCGATTTCTCCCCTTTCTTGAGGAACCCGGTCTCGTCCACCACCAGGACCGCATCGCCGTCGCCCAGATGCTCCACCACGTACTGCTTCAGGTCATCGCGGACCAAGTCCGCGTCCCAGACGTAACCCGACAGCAGGCGCTGCACCCCGTAGTATTACAGTTGCACTTGAATTGAGGGCCTCTGAAAGTGTCTCTTGCAGTGGATTCCAAGGCACGCGCTTGGTGCCGCCGGCTCCACCACGGCTACCATATATGCGGGTCTGCGCTCTCATAAAGTGGCTACAGTAGCCTGCATAACGGTCGTCTAACTTCGGGCATGGTCATCGACATATGTCCTTCCCCTGAAGCGCGGCTGTAATACTAGGGAGTGGCATAGCCCGCTTGCTCCGCCAGTTGCCAACCGTTCTTGCGCTCCACGGGACTGAGCAACCCTTTCAGCTACTCCAGCGCCCGCTTGCGCGGCTCCGGCCGCCGGAACCTGCCCGCGATGCACTCGTGCACCCGCTCGATGCCCTCGGCCCACCGGGCGACCTCCGCTACCTCGTCTCTCCCAACAATCACCGCTTCACCTCAACATTCCTCGGTTGCCTAAAATTCTACCCTTTCATGATCTGCAACTGTCTACAAACGTGGTGTATTCGTAGTTCGCCGGATATAAAGTGCCGACCGCCGCCTAGTACTAGGTAGTGTTGACATTTGGACTGCGGTACAATCGCGGCATGTCGAGTATAACCATACCCACCGAACAGTGGGAGAAGATTTTGCAATTCCTGTGGGATTGCCCTGACGTGTACGTTGGCGACGCGGCTGGATGCCAGCGGTTTGTCGAGGGCGTGCTGTGGATGGATCGCTCCGGGGCGCAGTGGCGACTGCTGCCGGCCGAGTACGGCAACTGGAACACCGTCTACAAACGCTTCGCCCGCTGGTGCGACCGTGGCGTCTGGGAGCGGTTGCACCAGCATTTCAGTACGGAACCGGACCTGGAGTACCTGGTCATCGACAGTACGGTGGTGCGAGCGCACCAGTGCGCTGGGGGAGCCCCCGCCAAAAGGGGGGCAATCCGCGCAAGCCCTGGGCCGCAGTCGCGGGGGGTTCAGCACGAAGGTTCACGTGAGCGTGGACGGACTGGGCAACCCTCTGCGGTTCACGTTGACGCCGGGACAGCATCATGACATCACCCAGGCGGCAGCGCTGATCTCCGGCTACCGGAGTGAGTACGTAATCGCGGACAAAGGGTATGACGCACGGAGCTTCATCGACCATTTGGCAGAAGCGGGCATGGTGGCAGTGATCCCCGCCCGGGCCAACCGCAAAGCGCCACGGGATTACGACCGGCATTTGTACCGAGAACGCCACGTGGTAGAGTGTTTCATCGCGAAGATGAAGCACTACCGCCGGGCATTTTCCAGGTTTGACAAATTGGCCAGCCGATACCTTGGCTTTCTGCAATTCGCTGCCGTCCTCATCTGGCTACGATGAAATGTCAACACTGCCTAGTGCGGGTAGGGGCGAATGGCCATTCGCCCCTACGGACGGAAACCACCTAAATCGGAACGCTACCCGTTCCGCGAGGCGGGGCCACGTTGAGACGGTGAATACCAGAATCACGATGTTCGTGGTTTTGGGATTGGCAGGTTTGGAGCCTTTCGGTCGTGTAGATACGTCAAACCTGCGCGTTACAGCGTTTCGGTTGATCCCGGCGCCGACGGTTTCTGGGAATGCGTGCGCGTGAGCGATGTTGCCCGGCCAGTACCCGAGCACATTTGCGAGGAACCCGCTGGCGTGGCAAACTCGTCATCACCCACTTGACTCCATCCACATTGCGAGGACGCCATGACCCAGCAGCTTCCGCCGGAGGTTTACAACCTCATCGACGCCGCCCTCACCGAAGACCAGGCGTTCAACGACCCCACCACTCAAACGCTCATACCCGCCGACATCGCCGGGAGCGGCATCCTCCGCGCCAAGGCCGACGGCGTGCTGGCGGGCGGCGGCGTGGCCGAAGCCGTGTTCCGTCGCGTCGATCCCGATCTGGACATCGACCTGCTACTGCACGACGGCGCGGAGCTGTCTCCCGGGCAGGACATCGCCAGCGTGCGCGGTTCGGCGGCTTCCATACTGCGGGCCGAGCGCACCGCCCTGAACTTCGTACAGCGGATGAGCGGCATTGCCAGCGCCACCAACCGATACGTGCTTGCCGTAGCCGGCACTTCCGCCCGCATCGTTGACACTCGAAAAACCGCCCCCGGTCACCGCTTCCTGGACAAGTACAGTGTCCGGATGGGAGGCGGCTACAACCATCGCCTGAACCTGGCCGATGGCATACTCATTAAAGACAACCACCTGGCTGCCCGCGCCTCTCTGGAGGAGCCACTGGGAACCGTCGTGCGCCACGCCATTGCACGGGCGTCCCACACCATCCGCGTCGAGGTGGAGGTGGAATCACTGGAGCAGGTACGGGAAGCCGTCGAGGCCGGCGCGCACATCATCATGCTGGACAATATGCCGGTGGAGACCATGCGCGAAGCGGTGGACATCATCGCCCGCCAGGCATCGGTAGAAGCTTCCGGCGGAATTACGATGGAGACGGTCCGCGCCGTCGCCGAAACGGGCGTTGACCTGATCAGCATCGGCGGCCTGACCCATTCGACCGACGCGCTGGACATATCACTGGATCTGGAGTTTCCCCGCTAGAAAACCGTATCTGCGCCACCCACCCCGCGCTTGAATGCCGGCGCCTGGCGGCGGTATATTACCTCAGCATCCGGCATCTCCAAACCAACGCTCGGATCCCGGCTTTCACCGGATCCCGGCTTTCACCGGATCCCGGCTTTCAAAGGAGCGTAACCAATGGCTCGTCTCAGCGATATTACCCGAGACCAACTCGCCCCCGAGCATCAGGAGTTCTTTGACTCCATTGCCAGCAGCCGGGGCAGCGTCCGCGGCCCCTACGGCGTCCTGCTGCACAGCCCGGACCTGGCTGCTCGCGTCGCTCACACCGGCGCTTACGTCCGCTTCGATCTGGACATTTCCGAAGCCCACCGGGAAATCATCATCTGCGCCACGGCCCGGGAGATCCGGCAGCAGTACGAGTTTTCCGCCCACGCCCGCCTGGCCCGACAGGCCGGCGTGTCGGAGGATGTGGTCAGCGCCATCGCCACGGGCAAAGCGCCCGAGGGCGTGAGCGGCATCGAGGCGTCCCTGGTGAAATACGTGCAGGAATTGTCGCGGAACCACAAGATCAGCGACGATACCTTCAACGCGGTTTCCGGCCACTTCGGGATGCAGAAGACGTTGGAAATCACCGCCCTCATCGGACACTACCTCCTGGTGGGCCAGATCCTGTCTGCCTTTGAAGTTGATCTGCCCGACGGTGTGCAACCTGAGATAACCTAACCAACCGGAAACCTCTTCCAGCGGTCCTGATTGGCGCACGTTGAGCGTCAGGCGGGCAGGGGCGAATGACGTTTCGCCCCTGCTGCACAACAGCCCGAAGGGACGCGATAACCCAGGCGTGGCGCGGTTGCCGCCGCTCACGGTTTGAATTACGATAGAAACAGGCGCGATAGCATCGCGTCTTGCTCGGATTGGGGTGTGCTTCCTTGGCAGAACCTACCAAAGTGTTGGTGACGGGCGGCGCCGGATTCATCGGCTCTCACCTGGTGAACGGTTTGCTGGACCGCGGATACGCGGTCACGGTGGTGGACAACCTGGCCACCGGGCAGTTGCGCAACCTGAATCATCAAGCGACTTTCTATCATGTGGAGCTCAACGACGTCCGACTGGACCAGATCATCCAGCGTGAGCGTCCTGAGATCGTGTTCCACCTGGCGGCGCAGAGCAGCGTCAGGCAATCGGCGGCTGACCCGGTGGCCGACGCCGACTCCAATGTGCTGGGCACGATCCGGTTGCTTTCGGCATCGGCCTCGGAAGGGGTGGAAAAGTTCATATTTTCCTCCACCGGCGGGGCAATCTATGGGGATCCCGAGACCATCCCCTGCGACGAGGACACTCCAGTCAACCCGTTGACGCCCTATGCCTTGTCCAAGCGGGTGGGCGAGCAGTATCTGGAACTGTTCCATAACACCTACGGGCTGGATTACACGATACTGCGTTACGCCAACGTGTTTGGTCCTGGGCAGAACCCGCACGGGGAGGCGGGCGTAGTCGCCATCTTTGCCGGTATGATGCTGGGAGGCGAGCGACCTCATATATTTGGCGATGGACTTCAAGAACGTGATTTCGTGTTCGTGTCCGACGTGGTGGAAGCGAACTTGGCGGCGGTTCATCGGGGCCACGGTCGAACCTACAACATTGGCACCGGCGAGCCGGTAGCCATTGGTCGGATCTACTCTCTTTTGCGAGAGGTTACCGGATTCGACCAGGAACCGGACTACCGACCGCGGAGGGCCGGAGAGGTTCTAAAGATCGCGCTGGACCCCAGCCGCGCCGCGAAAGAATTGCGATGGGAACCGGAAGTCTCGCTGGAAGAAGGTCTGCGTCGGACCGTTGACCACATTCGGGGTGGCCACGCCCAGCGGGCATCTCGAGCCGGCGGAACCCAGGACCGTCGCGGCCAGCAATCTCCCGCCGCGGGCGGCTCTACCACCTGACAGGAGGAACCGATTCGATGGCAAAGGACTACGACGTTGTGATTCTGGGCGCCGGCGCCGCGGGGATGTCGGCCGGGCTTTATTCGACCCGCGCCATGCTCAGCACCCTGATGATAGAAAGCATCGGCCCTGGCGGTCAACTCCTGATCACCGACGAGATCGAAAATTACCCAGGTTTCAAGGAAGGCGTGAAGGGTCAGGAGTTGGCCGACGAGATGTACAACCAGGCTGACCGGTTCGGCGCCGAAATGGAGTTTGCCGAGATTGAAACGGTGGAAAACCTCTACGACGACCGCAAGCTGGTTCGCACCTCCGAAGGTGACTTCACGGCGCGGGCGCTCATCATTGCCACCGGCGGTTCTCATAACAAACTGGGCGTGCCAGGCGAAGACGAGTTCAGCGGGCGGGGTGTGTCCTACTGCGCGGTGTGCGATGGAAACTTCTTCCGAGCTCAGGACGTGGTAGTGGTCGGGGGCGGCGACTCGGCAATGGATGAGAGTTTCTACCTGACGGGAATCTGCAACTCGGTGACCATCATCCATCGTCGCGACGAGTTGCGCGCCACCAAGGTGTTGCAGGATCGGGCCTTCGCCAATCCGAAGTACAAGTGGCTTTGGAGCCACGTTGTCGAAGAGTTCGTCGGAGGCGACGTCCTTGAAGCCGCTCGGGTCAAGAACCTGAAGACCGGCGAGGTGTACGACTACCCCGCCGCGGCCGCCTTCGTCTACGTAGGCTTCCACCCCAACACCGAACATTTCAGGGACAAGCTGGATATGGACGAACTCGGGCACATCCGTAGCGACCTGCACATGCGGACCAACATTCCCATGGTGTACGTATGCGGCGATGCGCGAGCGGAATCAACCCGGCAATTGGGAGCGGCCGTAGGCGACGGAATTACCGCGGCGCTGGCGGCATTTCACGATCTGTCGTCGTAATGAAACACCGCAACCGCGCCGGCGCGTAGGCCATTGCAGGGGCGGGTTCCACACCCACCCCAAGTTCATATCGCCGCGGTTTGATACAATTGGGCTATGACGTCAGTCAATGACATCGCCGACTTCGCTCGGATCCTTCGAGAACAACCTGAATGGGCCGAAACCATTCGGACTGTTTTGCTTAGCCGTGAGTTGCTGGAACTGCCGGAGCGGTTCGCCCAATACGCTGCCTCCACTGACCGCCGGCTGGAAGCGCTGGAGCGCGGGCAGGAAGAATTGCGGGCCGGCCAAGCCCGTTTGGAACAGGCCCTGGCGCAGTTCATGGATTCCACGAACCGCCGGCTGGAAGCACTGGAGGCTGGGCAGGCGGTATTGCAGGCCGGGCAGGGCGAACTACGGGCTGGGCAGGCGGTATTGCAGGCCGGGCAGGGCGAACTGCGGACTGGGCAGCATGAACTGCGGACTGGGCAGGACGAACTACGGGCCGGGCAGCATGACCTACGGGCCGGGCAGCATGACCTACGGACTGGACAGGACGACCTACGGACTGTACAGGACGAACTGCGGACTGGACAGGACGACCTACGGACTGTACAGGACGAACTGCGGACTGGACAGGACGACCTACGGACTGTACAGGACGAACTGCGGACTGGACAGGACGACCTGCGGACTGTACAGGACGAACTGCGGACTGGACAGGACGACCTACGGGCCGGGCAGGATGAACTACGGGCCGGGCAGCATGAACTGCGGACCGACATAGAGGAACTGCGGGCCGGACAGGCGAGACTGGAACAAAGGTTGGAGGGCTTCAGCGTAGATGCGATGAACCGGCGTTTCGAGGTTCTCGAGAACGGCCTTCAGGATGTGAGGCGGGACTTGGCCCCGCTCAAAGGCGCGCACGCCCGTGGCGGCGCATTGCAGGCCACGCGACGCATCGCCCGCACCATGAACTGCCGACAGGTACGACTGCTGAACGACGATGACTTGTACGACCTGCTCAACTCGGGAGATGCTGACGACATCCAACTGAGCGAGCGGCGCAGTTTCGAACACGCCGACATCGTTATTGAGGCGGAACATCGAGAAACCGGCGAAACCCACTACATCGCGGTTGAGGCATCCTTCACCGCCCACGAGGACGACACTCGGCGCGCGCTACGTAATGCCGGATACCTCGCCCGGCTCACCGGACAACCGTCCCACGCGGTGGTCGCTGCCGCCTTTGTTGACCCGGCCGTCGAGCCAACCTTCGCCGGCGGACGGGTCCATTGGTACGAAATTGAACGCCGACACCTGGAGCCCGACTAAACGAATGTAACGCTCAGCGATCGTCTTCCGTCGCCGACTACCGTGGCTATAAACGGTGGACCGCCTCCCTAACCAGCAGGGATATGCAACCTCCAATAATCACGCACAGCACAGCGTAGCGGAAGATACGTAGGCTCATACGCCGGGCCAGCCAGCCGCCGGCGGTGGCGCCCACGATAATCACCGGGACGCCCACGGCGATGTTGTAACCCATCTCCCGTGGGATCAACCCAGCCACCACGTATAGCGCCAGACCTAACACGCCCGCGAGCAGGAAGTACACGGCCAGCGTGGCCCGCATCGTCTCCCGGGGCCAGTCCTGCTCAATGGCATAAATTGCCGCCAGTGGCCCACCGATGCTCAAGGTCGTCGTCATCAGCGCGGTGGTGAAACCGAAACCGACCGCCCCCCATCTGGTGCGGGCCGCCGGCACGCGCACGTTGAACAGGCTCATCACCGCTATGGCTAAAATCAAGGTGATGATGGCGGTTCGCAGAGACGTCGGAGCTGCCACGCTGAGCAACAATACCCCGAGGGGAACTGGTGGCAGACCCGCGACGATAAAAATCCAGGACTGTCGCCAGCGGAAATGCCGCCACGTCTGCCTCAATATCATCAACGTCGCCAGCACGATCAGCGCATTGGCCACTACCACCACCTGTTGTGGGGCCAAAATCAGCAGCAGGATAGGCGCCATGGTCAGCGCCATCCCGAAGCCGACCGCGCTGAAGACAAAAGACCCCAGCAGAAATGCCGCCAGTCCGATTACCAGCTCCCAGCCGGCGAGCATCAGGGCAGGCTGAACAGGCCCAGTTGGGCGGCCCGCAGCAGGGTGCGCTGAACCTGGACTACGGGCGGCCCGTCTCGCGCCAGCACGATTTCCACCGCGTCGTCGGGCGTCAGCGTGAGCGAGCGCTCGCCGTCCAGCGCTACTGTACAGAAGCGGGGTTCCAGGGCCACCGGCACGCCTTCGTGCAACAATTCCCATTCTGCAATGGCCGCCGGTTCCACGATGCCCGGCGCCACCGGAGCGACGACGGTGGCCGCCGGTTGCTCGCCATCGGTCGAGTTGTTCCGGGCCAGTTTGTACCGCAGGCCGCCCACGTCGGACATGGACAGGGGATGCAGCCGTCCTCCCACCGACGACAGGCCGATGCCGGCCGGCTCGGCTCGGGTCAGAAAGACCTCGTGCACCGTGTTCAAATCCCAGATGGCGCGGGTGGCCACGTAGCGTTCCCGGGAGATCGCCACGTCAACCAACGCCATGTCGCGGGGTTCGCCATTCACCCGGACCTGCAAGGTCTTGCTGATCACCGACGTATCGGACAACTCCAGCTTTCCCGACGCCACCAGCCCGGCGGCGATGCCCGCCAATGTTCCCTCAATCATCACGGGGAAGATGTTGTTGGTTCCCGTGGAGATGGCAACCAGGGGAATGCTGTTGGTGGCGGCGGCTACCGCACGGTTGGTGCCGTCGCCGCCCAGTGTAATCAGACAGCCCACACCCATGTCGGCCATCATGGCTGCGGCCCGCATGGTGTCGCCCTCTGTATATAGGGGAGGCATGGGCAGCATTTCCAGGGGAAGCGTGATGTTGGAATCGTCGGCGGCGCGGCGGCACAGGTTGCCGCTATCGGGCATTGCCAGCACTCGCTCCACGTCCGTGGATTGCAGGCCAATCAGGGCGCGGCGAACGGTGTTGACCTTTTCCCAGTCGGGCACCACGCGGCCTTGAGCGACCAGCCGGCGGATGTCCTTGCTGGCAGCGGGATTGGCGATGATTCCGACCGTTGACATAACGAAACTGGCGTTCTCGTAAAACCGACCCGATGGATAACGAGGGCCTACTATACACCATACCCAACGCCGCCGTTCTCGCCGGAGTGCGGCGGTGGTTCGTCGTCGTTGCCAACCCTTGAGCGTGGAGTCTGTTGAGCACCAATCGAAGGTTGTGTCGGCCCTCGCCGCGCGGGGTCCCTGCGTCGTCGTAGCCAGTCGCCGCGTTCGTTTCAGTAGTCGCCGGGGCGCGCCGTTGCTACAATAGCGCCATTCTGCATTATGGAATTGCTGACTCATGCCGACTCTCAATGACTGCTATACGGATCTCCGTGGTCTTCCCTTCCATTACCGGGACTGGGGCGGTGGCGGCCAACAGGTGCTATTGCTCCACGGCCTGGCGTCCACCTGCCACATCTGGGATCTGGTTGCTCCCTTGTTGGCGGCTGATTTCCGCGTGGTCGCGCTGGACCAGCGGGGACACGGTCAGTCGGCGCAGGTGGACGAGGGTTTTGACTTCGCTACGGTGTCCGGCGATGCGGCGGCCTTGATCGCCCACCTGGGCTGGGAACGCCCGGTTATCGTGGGGCACTCCTGGGGCGCGGACGTGGCATTGGAGTTGGCCGCGGCGAAACCTGAACTGGCGTCGGGCTTGATATTTGTGGACGGCGGCACCATCGAGCCGTCAGCCCGCCCCGGCTGGACGCTGGAACAGGCTCGGGAGGATATGGCCCCACCCATCTTCACCGGGTTCACGCCGGAGATGATGCGGGAACGTGTGACGACCGGCGGACGCTTTGGCCCTAATCCGCGCCGGGAGATCGTAGAGGCGGTGCTGGCCAACTTCCGAGTGTTGGAAGACGGCACGATCCAGTCAAACCTGCGCCGCGAAAACCACCTTCGCATCATCGACGCCCTGTGGGATCACAAACCGTCGCAGCTCTATCCCACGCTCAAATGCCCAGTGCTGATGCTCCCAGCTCGCCAGTCCAACCCCGACGCCCACGACCGGCGCTTCCGCCGTGAGGAGTCGATAGCCAAGGCGGCATCCCTGCTCCCCATAAGCAACACCGTGTGGCTGGAGGACAGTATCCACGACGTGCCGCTGCAAAGGCCGGAACTGGTCGCGGAGACCATCCGCCAGCACATCCAGGGCGGCTTTTTTGACGGGTAACGGCCGGCCGGTCTGCTAGAATGTGCCAACCAGCCCGGTGCATGCCTCGGAGGCCCAACCATGTCCCCCATCATAACCATACTGTTCGCTATCTACGCGGCTTTGGTTGCCACCGTGGTCACCGGACTGACGGCCATATTCCTCCGAATGTTGACCCTGACCAAACATCAGGGCGTCTTGCAGGGAAATCTGGAAGGCATCCAACAGCAGTTGGCGCAATTCAACGGAGAGCTCACCCGGACCAGCGAAGAACTCGCCCGGCTGGATACCACGGTGGGCCGCGAGATTGGCCGGCTGGACACCAAGATTGACAACAGGATTGACCGTCTTGATAACAAGGTTGACAACCTGCGGGAGCAGATGCAGCGCAACACCGAAGCCCTCCGCGAGGAGATGCGGCTGCCGCGGGAAGAGATGCGGCGCAACAACGAAGCCCTGCGGGGGGAGATGCGACTGCAACGGGAGGAAATGCAGCGCAACACCGACGCCCTCCGCGAGGAAATGCGCCGCAACACCGACCGCATCATGCAGGCTTTCATCGACCACTCCCATCAGGATGGCAGCCCGCCGGTATTCAACGTTCCACCCGAAGCTGAGCCGGTGGCAGCCGACAACTAATCCACTCCACTGCCACTGCCACTGCAACGCAAGTCCCTCTTTTGAGCCCGGTGTTCCAAACCATCAGGAGGTTTCACCATGACTACCGTAGGTTCCGGCAAGTACACGTATGTCCTGGAAGAAAACTGGGCGCAGTTGCCCGAAGGGATGACCATGGGCAACGCTTCGGCGGTGGCCACCGATTCGCAAGATCAGGTCTATGTGTTCCAACGCAAGGACCCACCCGTGCTGATTTTCGGGCCGCGCGGCAACTACCTGGGCTCCTGGGGACTGCGGGCCATTGACGAGGCTCACGGCATCTACATCCAGGACGACATCGTTTATCTCACCGACCGCACCGATTCCGTGTGCGTCATCTACACGCTGGACGGCAAGCCATTGCAGGTAATTGGCGATCGTGGCGTCCACTCCGACACCGGCTGCGAAATTCCTGGGGAAGTTTGCCCTCGCTCAGCCGGCCCGTTCAACTATCCCACCGAGCTGGTGCCGGCGCCCAACGGCGACCTGTACGTGTCCGACGGCTACCGGAACGCCCGGGTGCATCGCTTCTCCCGCGATGGTCAGCTGAAGCAGTCCTGGGGTGAGCCGGGCAAGGGTGGCCCCGGGGAATTCCACCTGCCCCACAGCATCGTGGCCCATCCCAACGGCAACCTGTACCTCTGCGACCGGGAAAACAACCGTATGCAGGTCTATTCGCCCGATGGTGAGTTCATCACCATGTGGGAGGATATGCGCCGGCCGCTGGACATCTCGATCGACAGCGAGGGCGCGCTGGTAATCAGCGAAGGCGGCGTAAACGGGGCGTCCCCCCGTGTGAGCATCATGGACCCCGACGGCAACGTGCTGGCCCGCTGGGACTCCCAATCGGCCCACGGCAGCTGGGTGGACGCCCACGGCAACATCTACATGGCCCTGGGCGCGCAGGAACGAGTGGACAAGTACGCACGGCAGTAAGCGTGCCACGCCGATCTGAAAGCGGGCGGGCCGTCATCGAAACGACGGCCCGCTGCCACTGGTACGTCGTCACATTTTAGCGTACAATTGTTCTGACAATGGATAGATGAGGAGGCCGCTGATGGAAAATCAAGCTCGTTTTCCGCTGCGGTGGGAGAAACTCGCGGCCGCAGTAGCTTATCTGGCCCAGCAGTCGTTGCACGATGACCGTTTCGGGGAAACTAAGCTGGTCAAATTGCTGTATTACGCCGATTGTGCCGCGTACCAGCGCACGGGACGGCCCATCACCGGGACTACCTATATTCGAATGCCCCACGGCCCGTATCCGGATGAGTGGCAAGCGACCAAACGCAGATTGGAGGAGTTGGGCGTTGTACGGGTGGTCCACGAAAACGTTTCAACCGACCACACGCGCAAACGTACACTGGCCGGAGCTAACGCGTCGGTTGATGCGCTAACTGAACAGGACAAAGCATTCCTCGATGAGCAACTTCGACGGTTTCGGGAGTTCACCGCCGCCGCAATCGAGGATTATTCCCACGAAGATTTGGCTTGGCACATTACCGACCAGGGAGCGCCAATGCCTTACGAGATGTCCGGTATCAGACAACCTGCTCGCCCAGACGAAGATACATTGGCCAGGGGCCGACGGATAGCGAAGCGGATACGAGAGGAAGGGCGGCTCATATCTCGTATCATGGTCGAGAGAGATGAGACGCTATAATGTTTACCGGACGCAACAATTTGAGGAAACGTGGAGACAAGCCATATCCGAAGGCCTGATAAATGCGGAAGCGGGCGAAGCTCGGCTTGAGTCATTGGCTACGTTCCTTTCGGTTGATCCGCGATATTACGCCATGTTCGACGCCCCCGGTGAACGCGTGGACCTGCGCTGGGTCAATTTCATCACAGCCGAAACCCTGAGAATTGAGGTTTGGTACTCAGTCGTGGAAGATGACCTGTGCGTGTATCTGGAATCTGTGGAGATCATTCATCGGCCTCAGCAGTCGTTCCCCGGGTTTGACCAGGGCAATCGCATATGGGCAGTTTAATGCTCGTCATTCCTGCGAAAGCAGGAATCTAGTGACCGAATTCGTTAATTACGTTTCCAATTCGTTCATGTTGTGATCTTATGGACTCCGGCTTTCGCCGGAGTGACGGGGTTGTAATTTCAAATGCGATTGCCCTGCGGGTTTGACGTTTGAGTGCGCACGCTCCACGCCGACCATGCTATAATCTATCGTCATCTCAACCAGAGGGACCACGGGCAGGTCTCCATTCTGATTTACTCCTTACAAGGCGAAAGTCGTCGACCATGAAAGCATCTGAACTAGTATCCCCAGAAGTCAACGAGCGCATCCCCGAATTCGGGCCCGGCGATACCGTCCGTGTCAACTTCCGGATCCGGGAGGGCGCGCGCGAGCGCGTGCAGGCTTTCCAGGGAGTCTGCATCCGCCGCACCCACGGCAAGGGGCCGGCCGCGAACTTTACCGTGCGCCGCATTACTGCCGGCATCGGTATCGAGCGCGTTTTTCCCCTCCACTCGCCTCTTATCGAATCGCTGGAGGTTACCCGGCAGGGCAAGGTGCGCCGCGCCAAGCTGTATTACCTGCGGGGCCGTCAGGGCCGCGCCGCCCGAATCAAGGAACGGACCTCCTACCGGGCCAATCGATAACCCGCCGTTGGGCATCAACAGCCGCCGCCCGTCGCCTCTGGCACGGAAGCGGCGGTTTTGCGTTTGCGCACGCTAGTATTCTGGCCTCACACCAAACAAGTGAAGCGTTCTAACGCCGGAATGACAAATTCGGGTTTGAGGGTGCGCCGTGAATTATGCCGACGTAGCCATCGATGCCGACTGGATACCCCCGGGTAAGTCCTTTTCGTATCGCATCCCTCGGCATCTGGCGGTTGAGCCGGGGCAACTGGTATGGGTGCAATTTGGCCGCAACATCGTGCAGGGCGTCGTGTTGCGGTTGGCCGACGCCTCGGCGGTTTCGGAAGAGGAGACGCGCAACATCCTCCACCCGGTGGAGCCTTCACCCCTGATCAGTTCATTGGGTCTGGAAGTGGCCGACTGGCTGGGGCAGACCTATATCTGTTCGCCATTCGAGGCGGTGGCGCCCATGCTCCCGCCCGGTTTTCACGCCCAACAACGTTCCCGCCTCACTGCGGTATCCGGAGCCAACGACGACACTGATTTGGCTGCCATGCGCGAATCCACCCGTCATGCTTGGCAACAGTTGCTGGTATCGGGTAAACCGTGCGAAGAAGCGGCGTTCCTGAAACAAATCGACGCCAATCGCGCCAACCTCGCCCGTCGGGAACTGCAACGCCTGGTGGACCGAGGCATGGTGCGCAAAGAAGTAAGCCTGCCCCGGCCCCGCACGCATCGCTACCAACGCACGTTGGTACCGGGTCATTACGCGGCGACCGAGGGTGACGAAGTGAGCGAAAGCCCGATCAGAGGTCAGCGGCAGGCTGAGTTGTTGGCGGCGGTGAGGGAATCGCCCACGGCCTACTCGGCTACCGGAGCGAGCGAAACCGCTGATGCTTTGCTTAAGCGCGGCCTCATCGCGGAAGAGTGGCGCCGCATCGAGCCAACGGTTCCGACTGGCGTACCGCCGACAAACCCTCCGCCCGCCGCGCTGACGGCGGCCCAGGCCGACGCCGTGGCCCGCATCACCGCCACGCTGGACGACCCGAGCGCCATGCCGCGCAGTTTCCTGCTCCACGGCGTAACCGGCAGTGGCAAGACCGAGGTGTACCTGCAAGTCATCGCTCACTCCATTGCCCAAGGCCGGCCGGCCATCTATTTGGTGCCGGAAATCGCGTTGACGCCGCAGACTGTCGGCGCAGTAGAAGACCGTTTCCCCGGGCGCGTCGCCGTGCTGCATCATCGCCTCACCGAGCGGCAGAGGTTCGACCAATGGTGGAACATTCGGGACGGCCTGGCGGATGTGGTGGTGGGGCCGCGCAGCGCGCTGTTCGCTCCGCTATCCAATCCCGGCGTCATCATCGTGGACGAAGAACACGAACCATCCTACAAGCAGGCCGAATATCAACCCCATTACCACGCCCGCGACGCGGCCCTGGCGCTGGCCCGACGCTGCGGCGCCGTCGTGGTGATGGGATCAGCGACGCCGGACGTGGGCACCTACTACGATGCCGAGCGCGGCCGTCATCGCCTGTTGCACCTGCCCGACCGTATCCCCGACGCGGCCGGCCGGCCGCTACCGCTGGCCGACACCACCGTAGTCGATATGCGCCGCGAACTGCGGGAGGGCAACCGCAGCGTGTTCAGTCGCGCTTTGACCGCTGCACTGGACTCCACTGTCGCCGCCGGGCAGCAGGCCATCCTGTTTCTTAACCGCAGGGGCAGCGCGGCATTCATGCAGTGCCGCGAATGCGGTTACGTCATAACTTGCAGCCGTTGCTCGGTCGCCTATGCCTACCATGCCGATACGCGACGGCTGCTCTGCCATTACTGCAACCACCAGCGTCGTTTGCCGCGGGCCTGTCCCCAGTGCCGCGGCGGGCGCATCCGTGAGATGGGAGCCGGCACCGAAGCCGTGGAATTGGAGCTGCAACGTCGGCATCCAAGCGTGAAGATCGAACGCTGGGATTCCGACGTGGTCCGCAACCCGGCGCAACTGGAAGCGGCCATGCTCCGGCTGGCGAACGGAGAGGCGCAGATCTTGGTGGGTACCCAGATGGTGGCGCGCGGCCTCGACCTCCCCAACGTGACCCTGTCCGCCGTGCTGCTGGCCGACCTGGGGCTGAACCTGCCCGACTTCCGCGCCGGCGAGCGGGCTTTCGCGCTGCTGTGCCAGGTGGCCGGGCGTGCCGGACGCGGCAGCCAGCCGGGACGGGCCATCATCCAGACCTACCAGCCCGACCACTACGCCATCGCGGCGGCAGCGGCCCAGGACTATGCCGGTTTCTACCGTATTGAGGTCAACGCCCGTCAGCACCAGGGCAACCCGCCGTTCAGTCGTCTGGCCCAAGTGCTCTGCGCCGATCTCAGCGTCCGGGCCGTGCAGCAGACCCTGGGCGATCTGGCGGAGCGTTGGCGGAGTCGCGCAGTCAGCCAGGGACGCACCGACGTGGAAATCATTGGTCCAACACCCGGTATGCCCGAGCGGATACGCGGCCGCTATCGCTGGCGGCTGTTGCTGCGCGGGCATCGCCTCTGGCAGTTCCTGGAGGGCGAGAACATCCCCCGCAACTGCCGGGTGGAAATTGATCCGTTGCGGCTGGATTGACGATGGCATCGACTGCCAAATGTGACAGGCTACGGTATGATTAACTCGCGCCTGGCGATCTGAACCAGTTATGGAGGTGCGACGTGAACGTATTTGGTATGTCCTACGAGGAACAGAAAAAGCGTGGCGAGGAAATCTACAACGCTCAAATCCGTAGCCTGATTTCAGAGGCTGACGCGGACAAGTACGTGATGGTTGACGTGCTCTCCGGCGACTACGAAGTCGGCGAGGATTCCACCAAAACCGGGCTTATCTTGCGTGAACGTCGTCCCGATGCCGTCATACACGGTATTCGCAACCATGAAACTTACGTCGGACGCTTGCGCAGCCCACGCAACATTCGCTATTTGGAGGATGCGCAGTAATGCACCATGGCATCGTTCGCGGCCTTCTGGAACCAAGCCTGGCGCTGGCAGTTCTGTCAACAGACGGTACGGACGTTGAAATCGATTTTGACATCGATACAGGTTTCACCGAGGAGATGACCTTGCCGCCAGACATTATTGACCAGCTCAACCTGCCAACCTATCGACAGCTCTCGCTTGCTATGGCCGATGGAACGGTTTACGACGGCACAACTTATGTTGGACGTTTAAACTGGCACGGTCGGATCAGGAGCGTCGAAGTCATCAGTGTGGACGTCGACCCACTGGTTGGAATGAGGCTGCTGGCCGGTTCCAACTTGAGCATCGACGCCGAACTCGGAGGCGCGGTTACGATTACCGAGTTGCCTGCCCGTTAGCGACTGTGCAACGGCGCGGGCGCAATAGTTACCTTCAACTTGCACTATTGGGGGCAGAATGGACCCGATTAACCTAGTAGCAGAACGTCTTGGCATAGACCAGGAACACCTCATTCCCTTTGGACGTTACAAGGCCAAGATAGACCTGAACGCCATCAAATCAAACGAGCGTCAAGGCAAACTCGTGGTGGTAACGGGGATCACCCCCACCCCAGCCGGAGAAGGCAAGACGACCACTTCCATCGGTTTGACTGACGGACTGGGCAAGCTGGGCCACCGCCCGGTGGTGAACCTCCGCGAGCCGGCCCTGGGTCCCATTTTCGGCATCAAGGGCGGCGGAACCGGCGGCGGCAAGGCCCGCATCGTGCCCGAGGATGAGATCAACATCCACTTCACCGGCGACGCCCACGCCGTGGGTTCCACCCACAACCTGCTGGCTGCCCTGGTGGAGAACGCCGTTTATCGCAACAACGCCTGCGACATGGCGCCCGAAGGCGTCACGTGGTCCCGCGTCACCGACGCCTCCGACCGGGCGTTGCGACAGATCACCACCGGCTTGGGCGGCAACGCCAACAGCCCGCTGCGCGAGACCCGTTTCGACTTCATCACCGCCTCGGAGATCATGGCCATTCTGGCGTTGGCGTCCGACCCGGGCGACCTGCGCGAGCGGTTGTCCCGGATGGTGGTCGGAACCAACCGGAGCGGCGCGCCGGTCTCGGTGGACGACCTGGGCCTGGCCGGCCCGTTGATGGCGGTGATGCGCCATACGGTCATGCCCAACCTGGTGCAGACCGTAGAAGGCCAGCCGGCCATCGTTCACGCCGGGCCATTCGGCAATATCGCCCATGGTTGCAGTTCCATAATCGCCGACCGGCTGGCGATGGGCTACGCCGACATCATAATTACCGAAGCCGGATTTGCCTCCGATCTCGGTTTCGAGAAATTCATGCATATCAAGACGCGGCAGAGCGGCCTTCCCGTCAGCGCGGCGGTGCTGGTGGCGTCGGTGCGGGCGATGCGTTGGCACGGAGGCGCGCTGCGCCGTGAGCTGGGCCAGCCCAACCTGGCGGCTATGGAAGCCGGCGCGGTCAACATGGTGCACCACATCAACATCGTGCGCAGCTTTGGCCTGCCGGTGGTGGTGGCCCTTAACCGCTTCGAAGGCGATAGCGCCGAGGAATTGCAAGTGGCCGCTCGTATTGCCAAAGACGCCGGCGCCTACGCCACCGCCGAGTACTCCGGTTTCACCGACGGCGGCAACGGCGGGATGGCCCTGGCCGAAGCGGTGGCCCAGGCGGCCAACGATCCCAACGCTGCCCCCGCGGAGATCGACTACGCCTACGACCTGGACGCATCGATCGAGGACAAAGTGCTCGGCCTGGCCAGGCGGGTGTACGGGGCAGAGGCCGTCAGTTGGACGCCGGACGCCCGCCGTCGCGCCCGATTCTTCACCCAGCAGGGATGGGGCAACCTCCCCATCTGCATGGCGAAGACCCACCTGTCCATTTCCCACGACCCGACGCTGAAGGGCAGTCCGTCGGGATACACCTTCCCGATTTCCGACATCAGGGCTTCGGTCGGAGCCGGATTCCTGTACACCCTGGCCGGCCGGATTGAGACCCTGCCGGGCCTGCCCAGCCAACCCCGCGCGATGGCGATGGATGTATCTTTGGACGGGGACATCCTGAACCTGTAACCGACCCGGACAATGTCCGCCAGCACGATGCCGGAATGTGGCGGCAGCCATTGCCCTCGCTTTACACTGTCGCGGCCGTCGGCATATAATCCGGGCAACCGATTACGAATTTCGCAACGATAAGTTCAGTCTCGTCGATGATGACAGGGGTGTGACCGTGCCCGTGCTGCAGATGCGCGTATTTCCCGACCCTATCCTGCGCCAGCGGGCGCGGAAGGTTGCGCAGTTTGACGCCAAGCTGGCTCAGCTCGCCGCCGACATGATAGAGACCATGGCTGCGCATCGCGGGGTCGGTCTGGCGGCCAATCAGGTGGGCGTGCTGCAGCGCATGTGCGTGGTCAAGCTGGAGGACTGGGGCGAGGCGATGGTGTTGGTTAACCCCGAGATTATCCGCCGGGAGGGGCTGCGCGAAGTTGAAGAAGGCTGCTTGAGTTTGCCCGGCTACCGGGGCATGGTCAACCGCGCCGAACGCATCCGCGTCCGTTACCAGGACCTGCAGGGTAAGCAATTGCGCGTCAAGGCCGACTGCGTGCTGGCCCAGGCCATCGAGCATGAAACCGACCACCTCAACGGCATCCTGTACGTTGACCACCTGATTGCCCACGACCAGTTTTTCCGCATCCACGTCACCGAGGACGGCGAGGTAGAGTACCTCCCCACTGGCGAACCCGATGCGGCCGAACTGGAAGCCGCCGCCCGGCGCATGAACAACATTCCCCCGGTTCCGCAATTCGACCCCAGCGCTGGCCGGCCGGCAACGCCGCCCGCCGACGACCTAACCGCCGCCGATTAGCATGGATGTCCCCGGCGTGCTCACCCGGCTGGCCGGGTTTTTCGCATCCCGCGACGACGGCGAAGTGTGGTTGGTCGGCGGCGCGGTTCGGGACACGATAATCGGGCGAGAATTCCAGGACATCGACCTGGCGGTGGCCGGCGACGCGGCTCCCGTGGGTCGGGCCGTGGCCGATTTTCTGGGCGGCACCGCGGTACCCCTGGACGCTTGGAACATCGTGCGGGTTGCCCTTCCCGCCGAACGGGACGGCGCGCGCCCGTTCCTCATCGACATTTCAGGTTATTCCGGCGCTTTCGAGGACGACCTGCGTTCCCGGGATTTCACCGTGGACGCCATGGGGCTGCCGCTCCGTTGCTGGGACGCCGACGAGCGGTTCGACTCCATCGTTGACCCGACGGGGGGCAAAGCGGACCTGACGCGGCGCGTTCTCCGCGCCACCGGCGATGACGTGTTTCGAGCCGACCCGGGCCGGATGCTGCGCGGCGTGCGCATCGCCAGCCAACTGGGTTTCCGCATGGAACCGGAAACCACCCGCGCCATTCGCCGGGACGCGGCCCTGCTGTGCCAGGTGTCCGCGGAGCGGGTGCGCGACGAGTTCATGGCGATACTGTCCGCCGACGGAGCCCGCGTTCAGCTGGAGATCCTGGACCGGTTGGGGCTGCTCTGTCGCATCGTTCCCGAACTGGAAGCCGCCAGAAATTGCGAGCAGCCCCGCGCCCATCACTATTGGGACGTGTGGGACCATCTGCTCCATTGCGTGGAGTATGCCGAGGCCGTGACTGCCGGCCACCGCAACAACGCCATCTACACGATGGCCCCCTGGACCGCCGTGGAGGATGCCTATTTCGGCGAGACCGTAGGCGACGGCCACACGCGCCGCACCGTGCTCAAGTTGGCCGCCCTGCTGCACGACATTGCCAAACCTCAAACCCGCGCGCCCGACGCGAAAGGCCGCATACGCTTCCTGGGACACAGCGAGCAAGGGGCCGACATCGTTGAACACCGACTGTCCGCCCTGCGCCTTTCCCGGCGCACGATTGACTCGGTGTCGGCGATGGTGCTGCACCACCTGCGGCCCAGCCAACTGCGCCAGGATTGGGAAATGCCGTCCCGCCGGGCCATCTACCGCTACTACCGCGATTTGGGCGAGGCGGCGGTGGATACGTTGTACCTGGCAATGGCCGACTTTTTGGCCGCTCGCGGCCCCGAACTGTCACCGGAACGCTGGGGCAACTATGCTAGAATGGTTGCTACTGTGCTTGAAGCGGGAGCTAGTCCGCCACCCAGGGAGAAGGGCGCCCGCGGATTGGTCAACGGTCACGAACTCATGGATGCTTTGCATATATCATCAGGCCCCCAGGTGGGCGTATTGCTGGAAAGATTGAGGGAAGCAGAAGCGGTGGGGGAAATCACCGACCGCGAGGATGCCATCGCCATGGCGGCGCGGTTGTTGAATGAAATGAACGGCTTTGCTCCCGGCGTATCAATTAGTAATTAGTAAAGTGCGAAAATGAGCGATCCCTCGCTTGACCCAAACATTTTGTACGCCTTTTTGGGTTTTATCGGCCTGGTACTGGTGGCCATGCTCGCCATCCTGTTTCGTAACTCGCGGGACATTGGCGAATTGCGCGGCGAGGTCAGGGGCATCAACGCCCGATTCGACGAAACGAACCGGCGCATTGAAGAACTCAACGCAAACCTCAGCGCCCGCATCGAAGAGGTCAATTCAAACCTCAGCGCCCGCATTGAAGAACTCAACGCAAACCTCAGCGCCCGCATTGAAAGCCTCGAACGTAGCCTCACCAGCCGGATTGAGAGTGTTGAACGCCGGATTGAAAATCTCGAGCAAAGCGTGACCGCACTGCGTGAGCACGTAGCCCGAGAAACGGGAGAAATCAGGGGAATGCTGCAAGCTCTCCATGAACGGGTGGATCTGGTGATGCGCCACCGCCACGATAATGCCACCGGGGAGGTTATCTTGACCCCTGAACAAGTGGTGGCTGACTAAAAACTCAAAATGCCCGAACCGAATAACTGACACTGAGGATCGATAACACAATATGCGACGACGCACCATTCTATTAACCCTGCTCATTGTGGTGGTGTTGGCTGTCTCCGTCGTCTCGCTGGCCTTGCCGGAAATCCATATCGGAATACCCGGCGTCGGACGTCTGGACCGCGCTGATACCGGCCCGCTGGGCCTCAAGCTGGGGCTGGACCTGCAGGGTGGCGCGCACCTGGTGTACCAGGCCGACACCGGCACCGAGCTCAGCGTAGAGTTCCCGGAGGACGCCGACGCAACCGTCGCCTTGATTGAAGAAGCCCTGGATGATGTGGGTTACGAAGCGAGCATAGGCGACGCTGGCGACGGCTTGGCCTTCGTTATCACCGGCGAGTACCTTGACCTTGAACGCCGCGCAGCGGTGCGGCTGGCGCTTACCGAAACGATCGCAGAACCCGTCGCGTTCGTGAACGACGACATACCCCCTCCGACTACCGAGCAGATGGACGGCGTGCTCAGCATCATTAGCCAACGGGTGAACCTCTACGGCACCGACGAACCCATCGTGCAGCGTTTCGGCGAGGAGCGCATCATCGTGCAACTCCCCGGCGCCAGCGGGTCGGTTGTCACCGTCCAATTCTCGGATGAGGCCGACGTTGGGAAGCTGGGCAGCGTCATCGAAGGCCAGGGTTACGAGGACGCTGAGGTGGAGAGCCGCGGCTCAAACCGGTTCCGCGTCACCACTGGAACCACCCTGGACGCGGGGGAGCGGGACGCGCTGCGATCCCTACTGGCGGCGGAGGTTGGGGAGGTTAAGAATTTCCAGGCAACGAGCGCCATTGATGATGCCAAAGGCGTCATCGGCGAAACCGCCCAGCTGGAGTTCCTGCGGCGCCAGTGCGGCGGCCCCGTCGCGGAATTCGGGTGCCGGCCACCGTTCACGGACAGCAGGGTCGGGTTGACCGGCGATGACCTGGTTGACGCCTTTGTGAGCACCGATCAAACCACCGGCAATTGGGTGGTCAACATACAGTTCAACGACCGGGGAGCCGAACTGTTCGGTCAGATGACCGGCGAAATCAATACTCGGACCAATCGCCAAACCGATGAGGTCATCGCGGTGTTTCTGGACGGGAGGGAGCTTATTGCTCCCGTTGCCCGGGCTCATATCCGCGACGGGCGCAGCCAGATTTCCGGCGATTTCAACCGGGAGCGCGCGCGCAGGCTGGCGATTCAACTCAAGTCCGGCAGCCTTCCGGTGCCCCTATCTCTGATCCAGGAATCGCAAGTGGCGTCGCTGCGGGGCGCAGAGTCGTTGGAGCGGAGCCTTATGGCCGGGCTGGTTGGGTTGGGGCTGGTTCTGATCTTCGTTATCGCCTACTACCGGGCCGCCGGCGTGGTGGCCGCCGTTGCCTTGATTTACTACGCTGCCGTTACGCTGGCCATCTTCAAGCTGGTGCCCATCACGCTCACGTTGCCTCACATCGGCGGGTTCATCCTGTCCATCGGCCTCGCTGTGGACGCCAACATCCTGATATTCGAGCGCATCAAGGAAGAGATCCGTCTGGGAAGGAGCCTGGCGTCGGCAATGGACGTAGGTTTCAATCGAGCCTGGCCGGCCATCAGGGATGGGAACGTGAGTACGCTGATCACGTGCGTGGTGCTATTGTGGTTCGGCAACCGTCTGGGCGGAGGGCTGATCAACGGGTTCGCGCTGACGCTCCTGGTGGGCGTGCTGGTAAGCATGTTCACCGCGGTGCTGGTGAGCCGCAACCTGCTGCAAGCCTTGCAGTCCATGGGTCTGGGACGAGCCGCCAATCTGTTCACCCCGGAAAAAATACCGCCCCGGGCCACCGGACAGCGGCCTCGGTCAGCTCAGGGAGGCCGCTAAAAAATGTTCAACATCGTCGGCAAAAGAGGCTGGTATTTCGTCATCTCGGCTATCATCATAATACCGGGCCTGCTTTCCATGATCGCTCCGCCCGGATGGGCCAGCGGCGGTTCCGGCCTGAAACCCGGCATCGATTTCACCAGCGGGTCGATGCTCAACATCGCCTTTGAGGATCCGGTGGAATCCGAGGCGGTGCGTGGCTTGATGGCCAGCCTGGGACATCCCCAGGCGTTGGTGCAGGCGGTGGGCAGCGACTCCGTGCTGATCCGCACCCGCGTGCTGGAAGAAGCGTCGGGCAACCAGGTGTCCGAGCGGCAACGGATACAGGACGCGCTGGAAGAGCGGATTGGGCCCATTGCAGCCTCGGGCGTGGACACCGTATCGCCAATCATTGCGCAGGAGACCGTGCGCAATACCTTCCTGGCGCTGCTGGTGGCGTCGGTATTTATCCTCGGTTACATCTGGTATGCCTTCCGGCGGGTGCCGCGAGCTTACCGTTACGGCGTGGCGGCGGTGGTTACCCTCGCCCACGACACCTTGATCGTATTGGGAGTTTTCTCCATCCTGGGACGGGTTTTGGGCATGGAGGTGAACTCCATGTTCATCGTGGGCATCCTGACCGTGGCCGGTTACTCCGTCAACGACACCATCGTGGTGTTCGACCGCATCCGCGAGAACACCATCCGCGTACCCGACCGCCGGCTCGAAGACACGGTGAACCTCAGCATCATCGAAAGCGTCGGGCGTTCCATCAACACCAGCTTCACGACCCTGCTGGTGCTGCTCGCCATGCTGCTGATCGGCGGTGATTCCATCCGGGAACTGCTGCTGGTGGTAGCCATCGGCGTGATCGTGGGTACCTACAGTTCCATCTTCATCGCGGCGCAGTTCCTCGTCATCTGGGAGCGCCGGGAGTTCGGGCGCATCTTCTCCCTGGGACGGCGGGAAGCGACGGCGTAAATCAAAGGAGCAAGGGCTGCCATGGCAAAGTACGAAGTCATACTCAAGCATTACCCCCCGGATGACGATATGCCCAATGGCTATTGGGTGGCCGTCTGCCCTGCGGTGGCCGGTTGCGTCACCGACGGCGAGACCCGGGAGGAAGCCCTGGCGATGGTTGCCGACGCGATTGACTTTTGCCTCGAGGATGACGAGCCGCTGGACGCCGTCACGGCAGAGCGTGAGAAAGCCGCCACCCTGCGGGAGGCGCAAGAGGAAAATGTAGTCATTGCCATTGAGACCCACTTGGTGGAACCCAAGGCAATGACCGATGAAGAATTGGCGACCTGGCCCACCTCCGCTCACCTGGTTCCCGGCGCAGCGAGCTAAGGAGCCGTGCCGAGTTATTTTCGCAATCTCAAAACTGCGGACGTACTTTCGGCCTTTTTTCGGATGGGATTTGAGCGCGTAAAAAACCGAGGGAAGCACCACAAGCTCTGCCATCGCCGGCTAAACCTGACGATGCTGGTCCATCGGCACCGGGGGAACATCCCGCAAGGCACCTTGACCGACGCGGTTCGCCGGTCGGACGTAACCGACGAGGAGTTTCTGGCGGCGTTGGGTGGGACAACGCCGGAGCGGTTTCGGGATTAGTAGCAAAAAGACCGTTGTTAGCTCACTGTCGGGAGTATTACCACTCGCCCCAGCGCCCGCCGTTCCGAAACCAGCCGCCACGCCTCCATCACACCTGCTGCCGTTAGCGGCAAGGTTTGCGAAACCACGGGCTGCAGCCGGCCCGTCGCCGCCAGCTTCACGGCCCGCTCCAGCGTAGCCCGCGACACGCCCGACACGCCCATCACCCGCAGGTCGCGGAAAATCACCTCGGCCAGCCGTAGCGCCGTCGGTTCTCCGGTAACGTCCCCCAGCAGGACCAGCCGGCCGTACTGTCCCAGGCAGCGCAGCGTTGCGGGCCACAGCGGTGGTCCTATCGTGTCCACCACGGCATCCGCGCCGTTGTCCTCCGTCAGCGCCAGCACAACCTCGGCGATGTCCAAGTCATCCGCGGCTTCAATCACCACCGATGCGCCGAGGGTTTCGAGGCTGGCGGCTTTTTCCGGCGACGTGGTTACGGCGATAACCTGCGCCCCCAGCATCGCGGCCAACTGCACGGTATGGGCGCCCAAGCCGCCACCGGCCCCGGTGACCACTACCGTATCGCCCTCGGTGATGTTCGCCGCTGCCACGCCGGATAGAGCTACTCCGGCTGGGCAGGCCAGCAGCGCTGCCGCCTCCGCCGGTATGGCGTCGGGTATTGGAACCAGCGCCGTCGCCGGCAGCGCGACGTAATGAGCAAAACCACCATCGCGTCCGTGGCCGATGCCGGCTCCGATCAGACAACGGTGTTCCCTTCCCTGCCGGCAACGGGAGCACCGGCCACAGGCGGCAGTCAACAGGCTCACCGCCCGGTCGCCGGATTGGTAACCCGACACACCGTCGGCTACGGCGACCACCGTGCCGGCGATCTCGTGGCCCAGCGTTACGCCGGCGGATACCCCGCGCCGCAGCGTCCCGGCCATCACCAACAGGTCGTGATGGCAGAATCCACAGGCATCCACGCGCAGCAGCGCTTCGCCGGGGCCGGGTGTGGGCACGGGTCGTTCCACCATAGCCAGGACAGGAGGTCGGCCGGTTTGCGCCACCGACAGCGCAGACATGGTTTCGGGAATGGGCGAAAACAGTACGGACATACCTGTTACCGGGATCGGTGGATTTGCGATACTGTTACCATAGTCTAGGCTTAACGCAAAGGCGCAGAGGCGCAAAGTATTGATGAGGGGAATGAAATGATTATCGGAGCGCACGTATCCGCCGCCGGCGGCATCGGCAACGCCGTGGGCCGCGCCGTTGACATCGGCGCTGAGGCCGTCCAGATTTTCGGTTCCTCCACCCGCTCCTGGCGGTTCAAGGCACTCACCGACGCCCAGGCGGAGGCTTTTCGGGAGAAGAACGCCGCGGCCGGGCTGGCCCCACCCTTCCTGCACGCCATCTACCTCATCAACCTGGGCAACTCCAACCCGGACAACGTAGAGAAGTCTGTGACCTCGCTGGTCCAGTATATGCAGCTTGCCGATCAGATCGGCGCCGGCGGCGTCATCTTTCACCCGGGCAGCCACGGCGGAGCCGGCTACGAGGGCGTGTTCCAGCAGGTGGTGGACAGCATCAACCGGGTGCTGGAGCAAACTCCGGCCGGCCCGATACTGTGCCTGGAGAACATGGCCGGCATGGGCCAGCACATCGGGGCCAAGTTCAGCGAGTTGGGCGACGTGCTGCGGGCCGTGGACAGCCCCCGCCTGGGCATCTGCCTGGACACCCAGCACGCTTTCGCCGCCGGCTATGACCTCACCAACCCCGAAGGCGTCTCCGGCATGATTGACGAATTCGACCGGGACATCGGGCTGGACCGCCTCACCGCCGTTCACGCCAACGATTCCAAGCGTGCCTGCGGCTCCGGCGTGGACCGCCACGACAACATTGGCGAGGGCCTCATCGGCGAGGAAGGCTTCGCCAACATCATGTCCCATTCGGCTTTTGCCGACGTGCCTTTCTTCCTGGAAGTGCCCGGCTACGATAAGGACAACCGTGGGCCGGACAAGCCCAACGTGGACATTCTCAAAGCCATCCGGTCCCGCGTCGCCAACGGGTAAACCGGCTCATGCCGATGAACCGTTCGGAGTTTGAGGGCCTGGTGCAGCAAGCCTACTGGGACTTGCCCGAGTCCGTCCGGGCGGCTCTGCACAACCTGGACATCGTGGTGGAGGACGCCCCCGGCCCGGAGGCCGAAGGCGCGCTGGACCCCCACGGCCACGACCATGGCGAAACACTCCTGGGCCTGTACGTCGGCGTGCCCCTGGTGGAACGCTATGCCGCCGACCCTCTGATGCCCGACTGCATTTACATCTACCGCCTTCCCATCCTGGATATGTGCGACACCCATGATGAGGTCGTCGGCGAAGTTCGCACCACCTTGCTGCACGAAATCGGCCACTACCTGGGCCTGAGCGAGCAGGATTTGGACCGGCTGGGCTATGCCTGACTGGCGGCGGTTGTCCTGGGCCGACCGGCTGGCGTGGGTGATTGGCACCGGGTTCGGATGCGGGCTGTTTCCCTTTGCACCGGGGACGGTGGGTTCGGCGGCGGCTAGTGTGATTTACTACGCCCTCACGCAGGCGGTGGGCGAACCCGTTTTCGGTTATCTGGCGCTTGTCGTCGGGTTCCTGTTGTTGATCGCTGTCAGCCTGCCCTTGGGCGTCTGGGCCACCGGGCGCATGTCAACCGATGCTCAACCCGACCCTGGCGCCGCCGTATGGGACGAGTTCGTGGGCATGTGGATTACCTGCCTGCCCTTTGTATTATTCGCCTTTTGGTTTGGTTTACTGGTCCCACCTTACTGGATTGTGCTCCCCTTCATCGTATTTCGTGCGCTGGATATATTGAAACCGCCGCCCTGCCGGCAACTGGAACAGATCCACGGCGGCTGGGGCATCATGTTGGATGACGTGGCGGCAGGGATTTGGGGGTTCTTGGCCATTGCGGTGCTGTTGGCGGTATTGTTACTGTTCGGCGACATGTACAAGTTGCCGTTTTTGCTCGGTAATTGACGCTTGCGCTGGTCATGGTCACGGCATTTGCCGGGCCGGCTCGCCGCCAACGTCAACATCACCAAATACCAGCGCCAACGCCGCCCGCTCTAGGCGCTGCATCTCGGCGCGTTCGCCGTCGTCATAATGGTCGTGTCCAAACAGGTGCAACGCTCCGTGGACGATGAGCAAGGCTAGCTCCCGGATCAGCGGCACACCCTGGGCTTCCGCCTGCCGGATGGCCTGGGGCACAGAGATCACGATGTCCCCCAACGGCGGCGGCTCTCCATCGGGCAGCGCGAAAACCGACGGCCAGTCTTCGCCAACATCGGGCGGCGCGTCGTCTCCCGCCCAATGTCCGCCATGCTCGGCTGAAAACGACAGTACATCGGTGGTCTGGTCAACCCCACGGTACTCCCGGTTGAGTTCCCGCACCGTGTCGTCGTCGGTGAGCAGCAGGCTGACCTGTCCGGCGTAGTCGTGCGGGAGAACCTGGGCCAGGCCGTGCCGTACCGCTGCTTCCAGCCACTCCGGGCCGGCTACGCCTGCATATCCGTCGGGCAGGTCGGATTGCACGGTCACGCCGATGTGGGGCAAAAGAGGATTCATCCCAGAAAGTAGCGAAGCTTCAAGCCCAGCGTAACGACGGCTGAAATCGTCAAACGATTTATTCCGAATACACGTTTCCTGGCCCGAAAGGTTTAGGATTCAGTTGACGCAGGACACTCCACCAACCAAGCAAGCAGAGTCTTCCGTTCGGCTGCGGTGACTGCTAAATGATACTTGCTTTTGAGGTCAATCCACTCCTTGGCATATTGGCAGCGGTCATTAACCGCGGCAGCAGCTTCCTCACTGAACCGGTCCGGCGATTTGTCCTGCTTCATGTTGCGGTTGAAATCAGCATTGGTGAAGTTGAGGTTTTCAGGGTCATTGGCGAACTCACGTTTCTGTTCGGCAGTCCAACGGTGGGCCCCGGAGCGGTGAGCATTGGCGAACGGTATGTGGTGATCCAAATCCAAATTTTCCGGCAGTGTAACCAGATTTCCGGTCCAGCGGTCGAGCCATGAACCACTAACCACTTTACAACCGTCCTCCGAGAGTCGTGCTTGACCCTGACTGCGGGCTATAAGCAATTCTTGCCGGGTGTCCTGGCAGTCTCCATCGACATCAGCCCAATCGCCAAAGTCATCGCGGTCGTAGGTTGGGGGAGCATTCGGTAAGTAAGAAAGGATGCGGCCGTGGGATGTGTTGGCAGCATTAATTAGATTGGATTCTAGGGGAGTAGCCGTTGGTGTCGGCGTGGGAGTGGGCGTCGGGGTAGGAGTAGGCATCGGCGTCGGTTCAGGTGTGTTCTGGGGTGTAACCACACTGCCGTCCTCGCACACTACCCCATCGCCGTCGCTGTCCCGGTGTTCGTTGTAATGTTGCGGGTCATCGGCAGCGATGATGTTCTTCTCATGGCCGGGGTCGTCGCATCTCCCATGAGCATCAACCCCGTTAACATAATACAACCCCGCTGTTCCCAGAGCGATGATGGCCAGAGCGACCACCGAGAAGGCGACGATTTTCATAATAAGACCTCCTTTTGAAGAGGCAGTATTTTATCCCATCTCGGTTGTTTTTGTATTCCACAATCGCATTATATCGTCGTCTGACCTGCGTGATACAATTACTCGAAACAGCCCGGCGTACAGGACGGTGCCATGAGCGACGACCAGTTCACTCCCGATCCGGAGTCATCCGAAAACCAGTGGGCCGATTACGCTCTTCCCGAAGAGGGGGTGGCCGACCTCACTGACCGGCTCACCGAGTTCTGCCCGATCAGGACGAAAACGACCCGCCCCTGATCATCGGGCAGGTGCTGGACGACTTCATCGACCAGTCGGGCGCAATGCCGGAAAACCTCCGGGAAGAGGACGCCCACGCCCTGATTTGCCAGATGCAAATGGCGGTTACCCTGGCCTACCAACTGGGCCGTCTGGAAGCGCGTTCGCCGGAGATGGTGCAGCGCTTCATCCTGGAGGCCATCCAGAAGTGGGAGGCGAAGCCGCTGCCGGATTCGCTGGACTTCGTCGAAGCCGACTTCCGCAAACCCAAGGAACTGGTCCTGCCTCGTCTGCGCCGCTGGTGGCAGGAGAACCTCACCGCCGAAGATTACTATTGGGACGAGGATTGATCGGTCCGGCAGTTGAATTTCACCACGTAGGGGCGACCGGCCGGTCGCCCCTACTGCAATCGCGACGAATCAATGCATATTTCCACACCGGAGGAATTTGTTTCCCATGACGACCGCAACCTACGACCTGGTACTGACCGGCGGCAACCTGCTGGACCCGGCACAGGGTATCGACAACCAACCCCGCGACATTGCGTTCAAGGATGGCAAAGTCGCCGCCGTGGCCGAACGCATCGACCCGACCAGCGGCGCCCAGAGCATTGAGGTTGCAGGCAAGCTGATAACGCCTGGGCTGATCGACCTGCACGGCCACTTCTACCACGGCGCCAGCAGCAGCGCGGTCCACGCCGACCAGACCTGCCTGGGCAGCGGCGTCACCACCGGCGTGGACGCCGGCAGCTCCGGTTTCCTGAACTACGCTGCCATGCGCGACTACGTGTTTCCGGCTCACCGCACTCGCCTCATCGCCTTCCTGCACATCGGCGCCGTCGGCCTGGCCGCCAACCGCGTGCTGGGCGGCGCGCTCCACGATATGCGGATCATCGATGTTGGGGAGACGGTACAGGCCATCAAGGAAAACCCCGGCTTCATCTTCGGTGTGAAAGTCCGGATGCACCACGACGCCGTGGCCCGCTGGAACGCCCACGAAGCCATGGCCAAAGCCAAGCAGGCCGCCACCGAAGCCGGCGTCCGCCTGATGGTGCACGTCAGCGGCACGCCCATACCCCTACCCGACGTGTTGGAGCATCTCGGTCCCGGAGACATCTCCACCCATGCCTTTAACGGGTTGCCGGAAAATATGCTGGACAACGCCGGCAAGGTCCGGCCCGAGGTTCGCGCCGCCGCCGACCGCGGTGTCATCATGGACGTCGCCCATGCCGGAGTCCATTGCGACGTGGAAGTGGTCAAAGCGGCGATGGATCAGGGCGTTGTCCCTGATACCATCAGCACCGACATTCACATCGCCCCGCCGGGCCGGATCGTCTATCTGATGAACGACCTGGTGAGCAAATTCCATGCCCTGGGGATGCCGTTGGCCGACGCCATTGCGGCCAGCACCAGCCGCCCCGCCGAGATACTCGGCCTGCAGTACAGCATCGGCTCCCTGGGCGTGGGTATGGAGGGCGACGCCGCAATTTGGGAACAGCGGCAAGGCCGCTTCGTCTGGCACGATATGGCCGGCCACAACGTGGACGGTGCGCTGCGCCTGGACACTTTTGCCACCGTCAAAGGCGGCATCGTAGCTTGGCGTGAGGGGCGTCTCACCCAGATGGGAGAGTGCTAACCTCCGCATCGACTCGGTGGCGTCGACGGCTCCACCTGTTTCAATTAAAGGGCCAACAGACATTATCGCCTGTTGGCCTCTTCAGTAGCATATTTGCTGGCTCTTGTCGGTTATCGATTTCGCCTTCGCAGGATCCTTATAAGTATGGCAGGATCCGTATTAGTATGATCGAGACGGCATCAAAGCCTCTCCCACGGGGTTTGTTCTGAGGTCCACCTCCAAAGCCTTCTACGATTTCCTTTGTGTTCAAACCGGCCGGACCTGATATTTTGGACGGGGAGGCGCCCCTTGGGCGTCCCGTCATCCCCACTCCGCCGATCCCCATCCGTATCCGGATTGTAGCAATCAATTGTGAAATAAAAGTGAAAAACGGAGCATTTTATGTGAACGAATTCTGAAAAAACCGGACAAGAAACCGTGAACGGGGGTATTCCGTTTGTCATTGCGAGCGTAGCGTGGCAGTCTCGTAGCGATGCGCGTGTACTGGCAGGATAAACTGCCCGATGCGTCGAGATTGCCACATCCTTCGACAGGCTCAGGATGACCGGCTTCGCTCCTCGCAATGACAAAACCGAAAAATCAAAAGGCCCTGAGCAATGGCCTAGGGCAATCGCATATGGGCAGTTTAATACCCGTCATTCCTGCGAAAGCAGGAATGCAGTGACCGAATTCGTTAATTACGTTTCCAGTTCGTTCATGCTATGGCTTTATGGACTCCGGCTTTCGCCGGAGTGACGGGGTTGCAATTTCATATGCGATGACCCTGAGCAATGGCCCCCCGGATTGTCGGTGTCGAACACCCCGTGTATATTGTCAACCGCCGATCCAGTTTAGTGACCCATGTGGAGTTCGGCAGGATAGAGATTGCAAGACACCAACATTGATTTGGGCTCGTGGGACGTTACCGCCGGTGCAGTGCAGGAATATCTCGCAGCCGTTGGCGACGGTACGCCGGTGTATCTGGAAACGCAAACCGCGCCCCCGCTGATGCTGGCCGCCCGCGTGGTTGGTCGCCTGTTGGAAAGATTGTCCCTGCCCGACGGAGCAATACACAGCCTTCAGGACGTGGCAACGGTAAATCCGACCCGCATTGGCACTCGGGTATCCGCCGTCGCCAGGGTTGAGCCGGCACGCGAAAGGGGCGGTATGCGCTTTCTCACCGTCAATTACACCGTAGCGGAAGACGCCGCCGCTTTGGACCTGATGCGGGGGCGCACGACGGTGCTCCTGCCCGTCGATAACGACAGCTCGGACCAATAACGATTGCGATGGCCGCTCAACTCGCCACACCAATGAAATACCCCTACGAGGTTGGGGACACCCTGGAAACGGTGGAACGCGCCATCACCAGGGAAGGCATAAATGCCTATCGGGCGGCGTCCGGTGACCACAATCCGTTGCACTTTGACGACGAATTCGCGGCCGCCACTCAATTCGGCGGCGTTATCGCCCATGGAATGCTGACGCTGGCGCTGGTCTCGGAGATGATGACGCGGGCCTACGGCGCCGACTGGCTGTCCACG
Source organism: Dehalococcoidia bacterium (assembly GCA_965197635.1). GTDB lineage: Bacteria > Chloroflexota > Dehalococcoidia > Lucifugimonadales > UBA3495 > Bin87. Next base: position 109,387 of record OZ240218.1, on the reverse strand, counting down.
GGCAACCTGCGGGTGCGCTTCCGAGGGGCCGCCTATCCCGGCGACGTCCTGAAAGCGACCGGCAGCGTCGCCAAACGGGAATCCACCGATAACGGCGTGCTGGTGACTTGCAATGTGGAAGTCCGTAGTGCACATAATGACAACAGAATCATCACCGGGTCGGCAAGCGTGCGACTAGACCCGCCAACGGGAGGGGACGCCGGGGAATGAGTACCAACGGAAACAAAGCGCGGGTTCGTATCGCGGTGGACGCCATGGGTGGCGACTACGGCCCGCCGGAGACGGTTCGCGGCGCCCTGGCCGCCCTGGAGGTTCACCCAGAACTGGACATTATCCTGGTTGGTGACCGCGATGCCGTGTACCGCGAGTTGTCTGAACATGACACCAGGGGCCGGTCGGTTGTCGTAGAGCCGTCGGAAGGCAAAGTCGAAGACGACGAACATCCCGTCGCCGCGTTGCGACGGAAACCACGGGCGTCGATTGCAATCACGATGCGGCTGTTGCGGGAAGGCAACGCGGATATGGCGGTCTCGATGGGATCTACTGGCGCCACCATGGCCACCGCCGTGATGGCCCTGGGCCTGCTGGAGGGTCTGGAACGGCCCTGCATCGGCGGCAATTTCCTGGGTGTCGCGCCGAACACCACGGTCGTTGACTTGGGCAGCAACGTGGACTGCCGGCCGTCGCTGCTGCTGAGCTTTGCGGCATTGGGTGTCGCTTTCTCTCGCCGGCTGCTGGGGATCACGAACCCACGGGTAGCCCTGCTCAGCGTGGGCGAGGAAGCCGCCAAGGGCAACCGCCAGGTCCAGGAAAGTCATGCCCTGTTTCGCGAAAGCCATCTGAATTTCGTCGGCAACGTGGAGGGAATGGACTTTTTCACCGACAAGGCGGATGTGATTGTTTGCGACGGGTTCATCGGCAACATTCTGATAAAATTCGCCGAAGGATTGGGATCCGCCCTCGTACCCTACCTGCGCCGCCATCTGTCGGAAATATTGCCGGCCGAGCAGGTTCGGCAGATCGGGGAAGCGCTGTGGACTACCACCAACCTGCCGCGGACCATGGGCGGACCTCTGTTCGGTGTCGATGGACTGGTGATGATAGGGCACGGCTCCTCCACTGCGGACGGCGTCGCCGGCGCAATCAACACGGGACTGTTGTGTCATCGCCTGGAACTGGTGGAAGGTTTCCGGCAGGAACTCGTGGGTTTGCATCGCGCGGCGGTTCCGGAGGCGTAAAGCCTCCGCCGCCGGCTTTCGTGTTAGTCTGGTTTCGCTAACGGCTGGCCCACTCGGCTGTCGCCGTGGCATCGTTGGGGTCACCAATTTCCCATAGCGCAATTATCCATAGCAATCACCGAGTGGGTACGTTTGACGTGAAGGACGGGTTATCTGTATGTACACGATAGACTTGAGCGGCCAGGTTGCGCTGATAACCGGCTCGTCCCGCGGCATCGGCGCGGTGATTGCCACCAGGCTCGCCGCCGCCGGAGCATCGGTCGGCATCAACTACCGCAGCAACGCCGACGATGCCGACGTGGTGATTGACCGCATACGCGCCGCCGGTGGGGAGGCCTTGCGCGTCCCCGGCGACGTGTCCGACGAAAACGCCGCGGAAGCGGTGGTCAAGACGACGGCAGACCGGCTGGGCCGGCTGGACATTCTGGTGAACAATGCCGGCATCAACCGGGACCGCCTGGTGATGCGGATGAACGCCGCCGACTGGGACGACGTGCTTACGGTGAACCTGCGGGGCACCTTCCTGCCTACCCGTTTTGCCCTGCCTCTAATGGTGCGGCAGCGCTACGGGCGCATCGTCAACGTATCGTCGGTGGTCGGGCTTTCCGGGAACCCGGGCCAGGCCAACTATGCCGCGTCCAAGGCCGGCCAGATCGGTCTGGCCAAAGCCATCGCCCGCGAGATGGGCAGCCGCAACATTACGGTGAATGCGGTTGCGCCCGGCTTCATCGAAGCGGACGGCGGCGGCATGACCGGCGGCATGACCGCCGAACAGCGCGGCCAGGTTCTGTCCAACATCCCGGCCGGGCGATTTGGGTCTGCCGACGACGTTGCCTCGGCAATTTTGTACCTGGTCGGCCCCGACGCCGGTTACGTGAACGGGCAGGTTTTGACCATTGACGGCGGCCTCACGGCGTAACAAAAGGACGGTGTTATGAAAGCTACGACCCGTTTTCGCAAATTGCTGGCAGAACCGGGCATTATTACCGCCCCTGGCGCTTACGACTGCCTGACCGCCGCCATCATCGAAAAGACGGGGTTCCCGGCGGTGTACATGACCGGAGCCGGCACGTCAGTAGCCCGTATCGGCTATCCCGACTTGGCGCTGGCCACGGCCACGGAGATGATGGACAACGCCGCCGCCATTGCCGCCACCGTCAGCGTCCCCGTCATCGCCGACGCCGACACCGGCTACGGTGGGACCATGAACGTGCGCCGCACCATCCGCGAATACGAGCGGACGGGTGTGGCCGCCGTGCATATCGAGGACCAGCAGTCCCCCAAACGCTGTGGGCACCTTGAAGACAAACAGGTGGTGTCCATTGACGAAATGACGCAGAAAATCCGCGCCGCCGTGGACGCCCGCACCGACGATGACTTCACTATCATCGTCCGCACCGATGCCCTGGCCGTCACCGGCTGGGACGACACCATGCGCCGTTGCGACGCTTTCACCGAGGCCGGCGCCGACGCTCTGTTCGTGGAAGCCATCCGGTCCGCCGAAGAGGCCGCGGAGGTGGTGGCCCACACCAGCGTTCCATTGTTGTACAACTTCGTGGAAACGGGCAAGTCGCCCCTGCTCAACGTGTCCGAACTGGAACGGTTGGGCTTCAAAATGGTCATCTTCCCCGGCAGCGCGTTCATGTCAGTAGCCTATCGGGTGGGACAGGTGATGGCCGAGTTGAAGTCCACCGGCACCACCGAGCATTTGATGGGAGAGATGACCCCGCTCACCGACGCCTTCGAGCTGATGGGCCTGTCGGAGATGCTGGAGCGGGACGCGGGGTATGCTGTTGGGAACGGCGTCGACAGCACAAAATCCGCGGAGGAACGCCGTTTCTTGGAAAAAGAGAAACAGGCGACGGCTATCTACGAAACGCGCATCAAGCCGGGTCTTACGGAAGCCGATTTGGGCAAATTGCTGATTATCAACACGGAAACCGGCGAGCACGAACTGTTTCATGACGAACGTGAAGGCCATATGCGCTGGCTGGATTTCAGGTACGGTGACCCGGTGCACATGATACGGATTGGCCATCCGGCGGTTGATTACTGGGGCTGGAAGCCGGTGGATGAACCGAAGCTGTGATGGCGATGCAAGGTTACGTCAACGCAGAGCCCAAAGAGCCTCGAATCATCGTCCCCGTACTTGACACTGACGGAACTCCCGTGCCGCTGGAAATGACCATCGACACGGGTTTCACCGGATTTATGACCTTGCGCCCCAGGGTCACCCTTGCTCTGGGACTGGAGCGAGGCGAGGATAGGATGACGATGCTGGCGGACGGACAAGTCATCACCACACCAACTTGCCTGGCGACGGCAATCTGGCACGGCAATCCGACGCGGATTCCGGTGCTGGAAATCGACGCCCGGCCAGTGATCGGTATGTCCCTGCTCTGGAACAGCGACATCGCAATTGCGGTGCGGGAAAACGGCCGGGTCACGGTGACCGAACCGGGCGGGCCATGACCAATCCATGTCGATGACCAACGACGCATCTAGCGAACCATCTTTGCCCAACGGCAGCGATTTTCTCCGGCGACTGCCCGCCGAGGTCGCCCGATGGCAGACTGCCGGCCTTGTTTCCGAGGAGCAGGCAGCGGCCATCCTTCAGAGTTACGACCTCCCAGCAGCGCGTGCCGGCAGCGCCATCGGCAACCGCACGGTCAGCGTCATCGCCATCATGGGAGCGGCGCTGATTGGCCTGGGCATCATCGCCTTTGTCGCCGCCAATTGGTCCGACATCCCAGTTCTGGCCAAGCTGGCGTTGATGGTGGTTGGCACCCCGGTGATCTACGTGGCGGGATGGCTGCTGTCCTATCGGTACGGTTTCGTCCGCATTGGAACGGCGGTCATATTGCTGGGAGCCGTCGCCTTCGGCGCGTCGATCCACCTGGTCGCACAGACGTACCATGTGCCCGTCAATCATCCGAATTTAGTGCCGCTGTGGTTCCTGGGTGTGGTCCCGCTGGCGTACATCATTCGCTCGCGGGCGTTGCTGGGGCTGTCCATCATCCTGTTCTTGGCTGCCGCGGGATTCCGGGCGCAGGAATGGATGCCGGAATTCGAAGACGAAGCGCTCGTGCTGCTGGTTCCGGCATTCACGATGTTGGGCGCTTTCCTGTTTGCAGCCGGGAGACTGCAGTCCCGCTTCGCTGGGGTCCATCAGTTCGCCCGGCTCTGCGACATCGCCGGGCTCCTGTTGGTCGCGACGGCCATATACGCGTTGAGTTTCAACGTTTTCTGGGAGGAATTCTACGAGCCGTATTTCCTTTTTGAAGCGGTGTTGCTGGAGTATTGGGTGGTGGTGGGCGTCGCCGGCGTTGCCGCCTTCGCGATGGTAGCCGCTGCCGCGTGGAGACAACCGGAAGGCCGCTCCGGCCTGATCTTGTGGGAGGCAGCCGCGGTCAGCTCCATGGGAGAGATCGCCGCGGTCATGTGGCTCGGGTTGGCCTTCGGCGGCACCTGGCTCTGGTGGCTGTTCAACCTGATGATGCTGGCCGGCGTGCTGGCGATGATAGCTGCGGGATATCGCTGGAACCGCGCCTACCTGATCAATCTGGCGGTGGGTTTTTTCGCGATTACCCTGTTCACCCGATACTTCGAGTTTGGCTTCGACCTGTTGGGGCAATCGGTGGCGTTCATCGTCGCCGGCGTCATCCTGCTGGCGGGTGGATTCGCACTGGAATACCTGCGGCGGCGGCTGGTGAGCCGGATGCGCCAGGCGGAGAACGAAACATGAGCCGGCGAATGACCATTCTGCTTCTGGCGGTGGTGGCGGCCCAGGTGATCGGCCTGGTCGTCTTCGCCGTCGTCCGGCAGGTAGCGATTACCCAGGGGCGCGAGGTGACGTTGCAAACTGTGCCGGTCGACCCGCGTTCTCTGCTGCAGGGCGATTATGCGATCCTGGACTATGAAATCGCCGAGCGACACGCCTACCTGCGCGACCGGCCCGTGGGAAGCGTCGTTTATGTGGTCCTGGAGGAGTGTGGCGACGTCTGGTGCGGTACGGAGCAGAGCGCTCGCCGACCGCAGTATCCCGACGTTTACATCCGCGGCGAGGTGAACGACCGCGGCCGGCTCGATTTCGGCATCGGCACCTACTTCGTTCCCGAAGGAACGGGACACGTCATAGAGCGAGCGCGGGACGTGAAGGTGGTGGTTGCCGTCGGCGAAGGAGGAACTGCCGTCATCAAACAGGTGTTGGTGGACGGCGAACCGTTCGACCCCTAGCAGCCCGTCTGAGGAATGCCCGACTGTGGTGGATTCAGCTGGGAACTAACCGGCGACAACTATGTTTGCCGATCACCAGCGCTGATGCCGCCAGTATTTGGCCAACGGTGTGCCGATGATGGCAGAAACCGGCTTCGCCAACGATGCGACGAGCCCTTGGGCCGGCATCTTGGAGCCGAACCGGAACAGCTGGAGCAGGTTGTGCCCGGTGCAGATCAGCAGCCACTCCCCTTTCACCTGCTCCAGACCCCGCAGCAGGAACTGCCGGAACCCTCGACCCTGCTTGATCTGGCCGAAGACCGGCTCCACCGTCGCCATCCGCAGCGCATAACTTTGCCGACCCTTTTTCGTCAGCAACTTCCGCCGCATCCGGTCCCGGGGCGACAGCTGCTTGGGGATGCGACCCCTGGGGGCGGGCGGCAACACTCGGCCGTGGCGGGTTCTCTCCGGCGCGACGTAGGGGTCTGTGCCCCGCGCGTAGAGTTCGTCAACCACCCGGGCTGAGTAGTACCCGGCGTCAGCGGACACTTCCTTTGGGATCACGCCGGTGTTGCCGATGGTCTCCTCGACCAGGCCCGTCGCCTGCTGCTGGTCCGATGTCTGGTTCGTGGCCGGCGCCGCCACAATCACCTGGCCCTCGCTGTCCACCACCGCCTGACAATGGTACGCCGGCACGAAATCCCGCCCGCCCGGCGCGGGCATGATCCGGGACTCCGCATCAGTAAAGTTGCGCTGGACCTGGTCGTCGGGCACCCCCGGATGCTCCCGGCTTGCGGCCTCGGCCGGTTCTGCCGCCGCCGGCGCTTCCGCTTCCAACGCCGCCAGGGCCTCCCGTAGCTGCTCCAACCGACCTTCCCGAAAGGCCAACTCCTCCGGCAACTCATCACCACGCCTGTCCTGACCGTACCGACGCTCTGCCGCGTCATCCGCTTCCGGCGCCTTCCGCAGCAACTCCGCCACCTCCGCCGCCAACTGCGCCGACTGCTCCTGCATCCGCCCGTAACTCATCGCCTGGCGCTGCGATGCCTTGGCCTTCACCTTGGTCCCGTCCAACGCCACCTGCCCCAACTTCACCAACCCCGCCAACTGGCACCATGCCAGCACCTGCAAGAACCGGTCCGACAACTCCGCCCGGTGGTCCTTGCGAAAGTCCGAGATGGTGCGGAAATCCGGCGTGTTGTTGGCCGCCAACACCCGAAAGGCGAGGTCCTCGTGGCGCCGCTGGGCGATCCTCCGTGATGACGCCACTCCAACGCAGTAGCCGTAGAGCAGCGCCTTGACCATCATCTGAGGATGCTAGGGTGGTCCGCCCCGCCGCTCTGGCTCGTAGCGCGCGGTGATGTCCGACCGGTCCAACTGCTCAACAACGTCGGAGATGAAGTAGGCCAGGTGGTCGTCCGGCAGCCACTCCTGCAGGGCCGTCGGCAGCAGCAACTGCTGGTCGGGGTCATAGGCGCGGTACGTCTTGCTCATCAGCGGCTCCCCTCTCGCGATGCTTGTGCCATCATACCCCCAATGGCTCACCAGCCGTGTTACTCGGACAGGCTGCTAGCGGCAAGGCGGAGCCGGCGCACTGACTGCGGCGACTCCGCGCTCAGGGGGTCGCAGGGGCCTCTTGGGTTTTGGATTACACACCCTCAGAATGACCCCTGCTCCGTGCCCATCGCAACGACTACAGCCACTCCGTTACCTCGTCGGCCGGCGCGCGCACCGAGGCCGAAGGGCGTGACGGATACCCGATAAACAGCGCGCCCACCATCGTCCAGTCCGGTTCGCCGCCCAGCGTTTCGGCCAGCTGGGGATGGCGAGTGGTATTGCCGGTGCTCCAGTCCCCGGCCAGTCCCTCGGCCACGGCGGACAGCAGCAGGTTCTGCACGGCGCAACACGCGGCGGCATAGTTTTCCTGGGTCATCTCCTCGCTGTCGGCGGGAACGCTATACACATAGATCAGAGCCGGCGCGTCCAGCACCCGTTGTCGGCTGCCGTCGGCGTTTTCGTGGTTGCCGCTGCGGGTGAACTGGTTGTCGTAGGCCAGCTGGGCTACTTCGGCGCGTTTTTTACCGCCCTTCTCCAGCACGAAGAACCGCCAGGGGTTGGTGAGCCGGTGGTTCGGCGCCCACACCGCGGCGTCCAGCATCCGTACCAGCGCGTCCCGCGGCGGAACCTGGTCCGAGAAATCGTTGTTCATCCGACGGTTGTGGATTGCTTCGTAAACCGAAGTCCTGGTTTCCGGCGCGGTGACGTTGCCGCTCCGCAATCGACTGGCTTGGGTCATTTCATCAACTCCCAATTAATCTGCACGCAAATTTTTGATAAGTGTCCACAATATAACGGTAACGGCAACGCAAAACAAGCCGCGAGCAACTTATCGTGTTGGCCTTTACCGATCTGCAATACTGAAATAGGACTTACGCAGTTGGATTTTCGCCGGGGATTTAACGCAGAGACGCAGAGACGCAAAGCGTAATTTTGTAGCGGGGCGAACTTGCCCTCCAATGATATTCTACGCTCAACTGCGTAACTCCTATGACATTTCCCGACCGGTGCCGTCTGTGCTACAATCGGCACGACTTGCCGGGTCGTGTTTGCAGGCCCGGACAGACATCTCAGGGAGGTGCCGCAATGGCCGAATCCGATTTCACCGTCTATTACGACTTTCGTTGACCCTTCGTGTACAACGCTGCCATGTGGTGGGCGAAAGTGCGCGAGAATACTGACCACGAAATCAACGTGGATCTGAAGCCATTCTCGCTGGTTCAGGTAAATCACGACAACAACAATGACGACGGGTTCAAGTACTGGGAGCAGGATGACTCCGACAACACCCTGTTGGAGCTTCGCGCCGGCCTCGCCGCGCAGCGCCAAGGTGAGGAGATCTTCGACCGGTTCTTCATCAACCTCCTGCGGGCCCGCCACGAAGACCGGATCGACCTCACCGACGCCGACGCCATCAACGCCGTGGCCGAGGCCTCCGGCGTGGACATGGGCCGGTTCGCGGAAGACCTGGCCGACCCCGACGTACTGCGGGAGATCGGCGAGAGCCACACCGATGCCGTCGAAGTTCACGGCGCTTTCGGAGTGCCCCTCTACGTGTTCCCCAACGGTAACTCCGCCTTCGTCAAGATGTTCATTCCGTCCGAAGACGAGTCGGGACCGATTTACGACAACCTCGTCGAGATGATGGCCGACCACAAGCACGTGGGCGAGGTCAAGCGGCCGTCGCCTCCGTGGCCCTATGAGGGTGTGCGCGGCTAAACGCACTCTGCACTGCATTGAGTTTGCCCGGCGGACATCGACCCGTCGCCGAACTGGAACAAGCCCTGGGCCTGATTTTTCAAGACCGGGGCTTGTTGGTTCAGGCGCTAACCCACCGCTCATACGTCAACGAGACGGGCGGTAACGACACCGATTCATACGAGCGGCTGGAGTTTCTGGGCGACGTCGTCGTGCGTCTCATCGTCAGCGAGGAACTGTACCGCCGCTTGCCCGACTGCGACGAGGGCGGCTTGACCAGACGATGGACCGCCCTGTTGAGTCAGCGTGCGCTCGCCACCGCCGCCGCAGAGGTCGGCTTGGCCGAGTACGTCCTGCTGGGCCGGGGTTTCGAGGCCACCGGTGGACGCTACGGCGACGCCGTGCTGGGCGATGTGATGGAATCGGTAATCGCCGCCGCGTATCTGGACGGCGGATACGATGTCGCCCGCCGTTTCGTCCTCAACGCCTTGGCGGTGTCCATCAACGCTGCCTGCCAACCCGACTGGCGTCCCGACAACCCGAAAGCCGAACTCCAGGAACTCCTGCAAGGGCGTGGCCGACCGACGCCCACCTACCGCGTGGTGGCGTCCTCCGGCCCGGCGCACCAACCCGAATTCACCGTCGAGGTGACAACCGACGGCGAAGCGCTGGGCGCCGGCGCAGGCCGCAGCAAGAACGCCGCCGAAACCGCGGCCGCGCGGGCGGCGCTGGCGGCCATGGTGGGTTGACACCTCTGGCAATCCACTGGGAGGTATCAAACGTGGTGACTAACATCTTCTTGTATTCCGTAGGAATCGCCTGGTTCGCCTTCCTTTTCGTACCATACCTTCTTATTGGTTGGTTTACTCCCATAGACCCGTTCGGGGGAGGTATCCTGAGTGCGCTATTTGTGATTTTAAGCGTGGTATCCGCCTGTGTGGGAGCGGGGGTGTATTACGTTGTGGGCAGAAAAGTCCTGATCTTGCTGCGCCTGTGGGACGAGGCAGCCTTTGAAAGGTCGCAACAGTTCACCAAACGTCGTCGGTAAGAAAAACTTCGTGAAAGCCGGTGACGCCAGGTTAATCCAGCCCATGGCGAACCACGTAACCTGCATGGTCAAATAATAGCCAGCGCCGATGGATAGCCGGGTGATAATCTACAATGAGGTTATCAACGCCGTTGCCGTCGGGAGGAACGCCGATGATTGAGCTAACCAAAGAGGTCAAACAGCGGGTAATTGACCTGGTCCGTGCCGACCTGGCTGAGAAGTTCGGCCCCGAAGACCCCATCGTGTTCGACCCCATCGTCATCGACCCCAGGCTTGACCCGGACGGGGAAGAGTACCTCCACATCTACGTGGTTTACGACGGCGACCAGGAACTCCTGGAACCGTTATGGACCGCCGACCTGATTGGCCGGATGTGGCCCAAGCTGATTGCCATGGGGATACCGGAGCTGCCGGGCAAGTCCTTCGTAGAGAAGTCGGAATGGGATGAAGTTCTTGCGGAGCGGTTCCGTGAATCCGAGTGACCTGATTGACGGCGCTCGGCAACGCGCCGGCGGCGGAGTTCAACTGCGACGAGGACGCCCCCGACAGACCGACCTGCAACGCGCCGTGAGCGACACCTACTATGCTATGTTCCACTCCCTCGCAACCTGTAGAGCTAATACGTTGGTCGGAACCGGCTACAGCGCCAGGCGACAACCGGAATGGCGTCAAATCTACCGCGCTTTGGAACACGGTCAAGCCCGGCGGCAATGCGGCAACCGGGAGACTTTGGCTCAATTCCCGCCGGAAATACAGCGGTTCGGACAGCATTTCGTCTATACCCAGCGGTTGCGCCATCAGGCCGACTATGACCCAGATAGCAGCCTGACCCGTAGGGAAGTTGTGCAACTCATCGACGAAACCGAGCAAATCATCCAGACATTTGACCGCGCTCCCGCCGAACGCCGCCGCGCCTTCGCTATCCACGTGCTGTTCCGCACTCGAACCGCCTGACCCCGGGCAAACTCGTCCTCACGCATACCCGCTTTCGCTCAAACTGTCATTGCGAGCGTAGCGTGGCAATCTCGTTGCCAGGGGATCGTCTCTCGGACAGCGGGATTGCCACGTCGCTTCGCTCCTCGCAATGACAACTGGGTGCCCTGAGCCACTCTACCCAACTTGCGCCCCGCCGACACCGCTGATAACCTTGCTCCGCAATGTTCTCAATCTTCAAACGCAACCGTGAGCAGGCCAACCGCCAGCAGACTGATGCCGGCGTCAAGCGCAGCCGAGATAATTGGTTCGGACGCATTCGCAACCTGTTCGCTTCCCGCGAGTTGGACGACTCGGTATGGGATGAGATTGAGGAAATCCTCATCTCGGCCGACGTCAGCGTGGAAACTACCATGTCCGTCCTGGACGACCTGCGCGCCGAGGTTCGGGCAGGGCGCGTCGCCGACGGCGAGACCGCCTTCATCAGGCTCAAGGACCTGCTGGCTGGGGAACTGGCCTCAGAGGACGACCCCGACGTGTGGCTGGACGACGACAGCGTCGCCGCCCCTTACGTGATCCTGGTTTGCGGCGTCAACGGCGTGGGCAAGACCACCAGCATCGCCAAGCTGGCCCATCACTTCACCGGCGCCGGCAAAAAGGTGATGCTGGGCGCCGCCGATACCTTCCGCGCTGCTGCCGAGGAACAGCTGGAAATACTCGGTGAACGGGCCGGCGTTGACGTCATCAGCCACCAGCACGGCGCGGATCCCGGCGCCGTCGCCTACGACGCCTGGCAGGCCGCCCGCGCCCGCGGCGCCGACATCCTCATCGTGGACACCGCCGGCCGCCTGCACACTCGCAACAACCTGATGGACGAATTGCGCAAAATCCGTCGCGTCATCAACGGACTGGACGCCGCCGCGCCCCATCAGGTGCTGCTTACCCTGGACGCCACCACCGGCCACAATGGCCTCACCCAAGCCCAGGCATTCACCGACGCCGTGGGCTGCACCGGCATCTTTCTGGCCAAGCTCGACGGCACCGCCCGGGGCGGCATCGTGCTGTCAATCCGGCGCGAGCTGGGCGTACCCATCCTGTTCATCGGCACCGGCGAGGGTTTGGACGACATCGCGCCCTTCGACCCCCGCGAGTTCGTAGATGCCATGCTTGCGCCGGCTTCCTGACGTTCCCTCCAGCCGCTGACCGTGCAGGACATCATCGCCTGGCTCGTCGTCCTGTGGGCACTGTCCCTGGTCGGGTTCCCGCTGGCGTCCGGCGTGTGCGGCCTCGGACGGCTTGCCGACCGCGGTTGGGCCGTTTCCCGCGCTTTGGGGTTGCTGGTTCTTCGCGTGGCTGACCTGGGTCGGCGGCAGCGTCGGCATCATCCCAAACTCGGCGATTGGCATAGGCGCGGCGCTTTTGCTGCTGGCCGGTGCGTCGGTGTGGCTGGCCTACCGGCAGCGGGTGGAACTGGCCGATTTCTTCCGCCGCCGCTGGACGGTGGTGGCGACCACCGAGTTGTTATTCCTTGCGGTGTTCGTTTTCTGGGCTTTGGTCATCAGCGAGGTTCCGGGCATCAATCACACCGAAAAGCCCATGGACTTCGGCATACTCAATGCCGTCGCCAGCGCGGACGGTTTCCCGCCGGAGGACCAGTGGCTTTCCGGCCACAGCATCGCCTACTACTACGGCGGGCACTACATGGCCGCCATGCTGGCTACGTTCACCGGCGTAGCCACCGACAAGGCGTACAACCTGGCCGTTGCCACCGTGCCGGCGATGCTGGCTGCCGGTCTGCTGGGCCTGGTGTACAACCTGCTCCGTTACTCCGGCGCCCGGGTGTCGCCGTCCCTGTGGCGGGGATACTGACCGCCCTCGGCGTGGTCATGCTGGGCAACCTCTCCGGCGTGCTGGAACTGACCTACCTGCGGGGTGTCGGCGGCGACTGGTTCTGGCAATGGGTGGGAATCAAGGGGTTGGAACCGCCGGCCGGCGGCGACGGTTGGCTGCCCGATGGTTTCTGGTGGTGGTGGCGCGGCACCCGGGTGATAGATACCCTGGCGGCAGGCGGCGCATCGCTGGATTACACCATCACCGAGGTCCCCTTTTTCAGCTTCCTGCTGGGGGACTTGCACGCCCACGTAACCGCTCTGCCCTTTGCCATGCTTGCGCTGTCTTTGGCGTTGGCGTTGCTGGCGTCTCCGAATCGGCCCGGGCTTGACTGGCTGCGTATGCGCCCCGGCGAAGCCGCCGCGCTGGCGTTGACGCTGGGCGCGCTGGCTTTCATCAACGCCTGGGACTTCCCGCTCTACGTGGCCATCGTGGGGATGTCGGCAGCGGCCCGCTGGTTGTCTTTTGAACAAGGGAACCGCGACCGCGACTTTCCAGAAACCCCAAATTCTGACGACGTAGTGTCGAGCGGAATGTTGGCTCGCTCGGTGGGGCGGGCGGCCCTGTTGGGGGTCGCGCTGGTGGCCGCCGGTGTGGTGCTGTACCAGCCTTTCTATCTCTCCTTTGACAGCCAGGCCGGCGGCATATTGCCGGTAACGGGCCCGGCGACTCGCCCCTTTCTGTTTATGGTGGTGATGGGAGTCCCCGCATTGCTGGCGGGGGCCCTGGTGGGACGGTCGGTGTTCGAAATGGGTTGGCCGCCGCCCGGCCTGCGAAGGCTGGTGTGGCCGGTGGCCGCTGTCAGCGTCGCGCCATTCTTCATCTGGCTGTTGGGGGTGGGCGTGGTAGTGTCGCTGTCAACCGAAGGCCCCGACCTGGCCGATGGTCTGGTGTGGGGCCGGCTGGTTTTGGCGTTGCCGTTGCTGGTGGCCGGCGGTCTGGCCGCATATTGCGCCCTGGCGCTGTCGGCGGGACGCCGGCCGATGCAGTGGCTGGTGTTCGCCCTGATCTTGGCGTCAGCCGGCTTCTATCTGCTGGCCGGAGCCGAACTGTTTCGCATCGCCGACCTTTTCGGCAACCGTATGAACACGGTATTCAAGGTCTATTACCAAGCCTGGATTTTGCTGGGGATTGCCGGCGGTGTTGGCTTCTATTACATTGTCGCCGGCCCGGTTCGCCGGTGCTGGACGGACTATCGGGCCGGCCTGCTTCGCGCGGTGGGCATCGCGTGGGCAGTCCTGGCGGCGGCGCTGGTGTTGGCGTCCGCCTACTACCCCGCCGCCGCCGTGCTGGAACGCACCGGTTGGTTCCAGGATGGCGAAAGTTGGGCGGACAACACCCTGGCCGGGCTGGACTATCTGCAACGCAGTGAACCGGACGAATATGACGCTATCACGTGGCTCCAAGCGGAAGCGGAACCCGGCCGCATCGCGGAAGCGGTGGGCGACGGGTACAGCAATTACGGACGCATCTCGGCGGCCACCGGGCGGGCTACGGTGTTGGGCTGGGAAGGCCATCAACAGCAATGGCGTGGCGATGACCAGCGCAACGCACTGGCCGGCCGGCGACACGACGTGGCGACCATCTACCAGGATGAAGACGGCACTGAGGTGTTACGATTGCTCCGGCTCTACGACGTGCGTTGGCTGGTGGTCGGCCCTCGCGAACGGGAAACCTACGGTAGCGAAGTAGAGCAGCGAATGGAGCAATGGGTCGAGGAAGGATGGCTCACGCCGGAATTCTCATCCGGCAACATGGTCATCTACAAAGTCAGAAGTCAATGAAACCGGAGAGACACCGGCAACCAGGAGGCGAACATGGAATTCAGCGACGTGAGAAACTTTTTTGCCAGCAATCACCGGGGCGTGATCAACACCTTCCGCCGGGACGGCTCGGCGCAGACCAGCATCGTGGTGTGCGGCGTGTCGCCTTTCGAGGGCGACGAAGGGCCGATCTTCGTCACAGTTCGGGGCACGTCCTACAAGGTGCGCAACCTGCGCCGGAACAACCGTTGCAACGTGATGGCCGTGGCCGAGGACTGGCGGCAGTTCGCCGTAGTCGAAGGGCGGTAACGCTGAACGACTACCAGAACACCGATGCCGAAGAGATGCGCCAGATGCTGCGCACGGCGTTCATGGCCTGCGGCGACAACGAGCACCCCGACTGGGAGGAATACGACCGCGCCATGGTGCAGCAGGACGGCGTGATCGTGCGGCTGCAACCGGAACGAGTGTACGGCCTGATACGGTAGGTAGGTCCGCCGCGCCAGGTTTGACAGGCCCGGCGCGGCACTCCTATCATTAATTCACCGCGTTCTCCATCAACGGCAAAGGATGGTTTGCCATGTATATCATCCATACCGAAGCAAAAACATTCACTGAAGCTTACCACGAGGCTCAGCAGCGCAAAGCCACGTCTGAAGGAGCCGGATTGATCCACAAAGTGGTTAAAGCGCGCTATGGCGACGGATATGACATCGTAGCGATTGAACCGGCGCTGTTCGCTGAGATGGTAACAGGACGGATGCCAGCCATTCCTCAGCTCCGGGAATATTCCAAGCTCGGGGGATTCGGATTATGAGCGAACAATCGCCAAATCACACCGACCAGGGAGGCAACGAGGTAAGCGAAGACTCCGACGACTTACTACCTGTGCAGTTGGGCATGATGCTCGAGCTGGAACAGCAACGCATAAACGTACAGCGCGAATAACACCAAATCGCACTTCGCGGTTTAGAAATCATCGAAACTGCCGACCAGCGACAGTATGATTACGCGGTCCAAAAACTGGGCGTAGACAACGAGCAGGACAAGAGAAAGCACAGACTGGCGTGGTTGAGCCTATTCATTGTTGGTGGTGGCTTTTTGGCGTTGCTAACGCTAGTGCTACTGATGGCCTTCTTCGGAAACGAAAATCAATCGAAAATCGCGCTAAATATGCTAACTATCGGTGGGCAAGCTCTTGGCGGTGCCGGTTTCGTGTTCCTGCTAGCGTTCGGCATTAACCGCCTGATCAGGCGTCAAATCAACTAGCAAAATTCCCCGGCGTTTCGGCATCTCCAGACGGCTAATTGTTTATACTTATCGGGTCATTTAAGAGCTTAAGCAGCCCCTCCTCGTCCAGCACCGGCACGCCCAGCCGTTCCGCCGTCGCCAGCTTGCTGCCAGCCGATCCTCCGGCCACCAGCCAGTTGGTCTTGCGACTCACCGCGGAGGTCGTGGCGCCGCCCAAACCCTTCACCTTACCCTCGGCCTCCCGACGGGTCATGGTTGTCAGCGTGCCGGTTATCACGAACGTGTGACCCTTCCACGGCTGGGCCGTTTCGTCCACCGGCGTCAGCGCCTGCCACATCTGGACGCCGGCGGCCTCCAGACCGGCAACGGTTTGCTGGTTCCGCTGGGTAGCGAAGTAGTTGACGATGCTCTCCGCGATGCGCGGCCCGATGCCGTCAATCTCGGTGAGTTCGTCAACCCCGGCCGCCGCGATTTCATCAATGCTGGCGTAACGCCCGGCCAGCAACTCGGCAACCTCCGCGCCCACGTGCAGGATGCCCAGCGCGAACAGAATGCGCGCCAGGGGCCGTTGCTTGCTGGACTCCACATTGGTCAGAATGCGGGTCGCCAACTTGTCGCCCATACGGTCCAGTTCCGTCAGTTGCTCTTGCGCCAACTGGTAGATGTGGGAAACGTCGGAAACCAGGCCCCGGTCGATGAGGATGCGGCACCACCGCTCGCCCAGGCCGTCGATGTCCATGGCTCCTCGGCTGACGAAGTGCTTCAGCGACTCGAAGAACTGGGCCGGGCACGCCGAATTCGGGCAGCGGTGCATGGCGTCGCCCACTTCCTTCATCACAGCAGCGTTGCACTCCGGGCAGCGCTCCGGCATACGGAACATCGGGCCGCGTTCTTCACCGGGAACATCTACGTGTCTGATGACGTGGGGAATGACGTCGCCGGCCCGCTCGATTTCCACCCTGTCGCCGATGCGGATGTCCTTGCGGTGGATGTCTTCCTCGTTGTGCAGGGAAGCGTGCTGCACGGTGGCGCCGCTGACCACCACCGGCTTCAGGATAGCCTGGGGGTTGAGGCTGCCGGTGCGCCCCACGTTGATAATGATGTCCAGCAAGTCGGTCTCGGCGCGCTCGGCGGGGAACTTGTAGGCGATGGCCCAGCGCGGTTCCCGTCCGGCCACGCCCAGGGCGTTCTGGTAGGCGATGCGGTCCACCTTCACGACTACGCCGTCGGCCTCGTAGGGCCAGTCATGCCGCTGAGCCAGCATCTCGTCATAGAAGTCGCACACCTCGTCAACCGTGTCAAACACACGGTTCAGCGGATTGACCCGAAAGCCGTAGGACGCGAGATTTTCCAACGCCTCCCAATGGCCGGCCGGCATGGGTACGTCGCCGGTGTCGTTGAGGCTGTACACCCAAATCTCCATGTTCCGGTCGCGGACCGCTTCCGGGTCCAACTGGCGGATGGTGCCAGCGCCCGTATTTCGCGGGTTGGCGTAGAGTTGTTCGCCGTTGCGTTCCCGCTCCGCGTTCATCCGCTCAAAGCTGTCCAGCGGCAGGTACACCTCGCCCCTGACTTCCAGGTCCGCCGGAAAGTCCCCGTGCAGATTGCGCGGGATGCTCTTCACCTCCCGGAGGTTGAGTGTCACGTCCTCTCCGGTCTGCCCGTTGCCCCGGGTTGCGCCCAGCACCAGTTCGCCGCCGCGATAGACCAACCGCACCGCCAGCCCGTCGATTTTCAGCTCGGCCACCATGCGGAAAGATTGCCCGTCCAGCAGGTCGGTGACGCGGCGATGCCACGCCTCCAGATCCTCGCGGCTGAAGGCGTTGGCCAGGCTGAGCATCGGTATGGGATGCTGCACCTGGGGAAAACGGTCCGATGCGCTGCCGCCGATCAGCTGGGTTGGCGAGCTTGCGGAGCGCAACTCCGGGTGCGCCGCCTCCAGCTCGCGCAGTTCCCGCATCAGCGCGTCGTACTGCCCGTCGCTGACCTCCGGAGCATCGTCGTTGTAGTACCGCTCGTTGTGGAACCACAGCTCGTCGCGCAGCCGTTTGGCGCGTTCAACCGGGTCGCCGGCGTGGTCGAATTGAGAGGATGGAGTGGTCATCTGCATCATCCTGAAGCGAAGGTGATCAGCGCCGATAGTATAGTCCCGGCCCGGATCGATGCACCAACGACGGCTTGCCTGGTATATGATATTTATAACCAAGAATGATGCACCACAGCACGCGATAGGGAGGCTTCCACCATGCCAGCCGCCGCCGACGGGCTCATCTCCGCCCTGGAAAACAACTTCGCCACCATGGATCTAGCGCTCAAAGACCTCACCGACGAAGAGCTGCTCCGCATACCGGCGCCTGACTGCAACTCCGTGGCCTGGATCCTCTGGCACCTGTCCCGGGTGATCGACTCGTTCATCCATACCCGGCTTCGCGACCTGCCCCAGCTGTGGGACGCCAACAACTGGGAACAGCACTTCACCATGCCGGCTGACGGCGAGAACCGCGGCCTGGGCTGGACGCACCAGATGGTCTGCGACTGGCAGCCCCCGGCCCGGAACCTCCAGATGCAGTACTTCGAGCAGGTCCGTTCCGCCCTGCGCGAATACCTGCCCGCCCTCACCGAAGCCCAGATGCACCAGGCCAAAGTCATCCCGCCCGTGTCGGAACCCCGCAGCGTGGCGGCGGCGCTGGGTCAGATGACTTGGGATTGCGTGTCACACGGCGGTCAGATCGCCTACCTGCGCGGGATGTACAAGGGAATGGGCTGGCACCGCTAAGCGCGGATCCACTCACCGCGCCGGCGTGAGCGCGTCCCGAAAAATCCGGGCGCAGGCTTCCCAAGAGAACTTCAGGGCGTATTCCCGTACCTGTTTCCGGTCGCACGCCAGCGCCCGCTCGACTGCCGTGGCGAGGTCGTCGTTGAGCGCCCCGGAAACGCCGTCGGCAATGACGTCCTTCGGCCCGGTTACCGGGTACGCCGCCACGGGAGTACCGCACGCCATGCTTTCGGTGATGACGTTGCCGAAGGTGTCGGTGCGGCTGGGAAAGACCATCACGTCAGCCGATGCGTAGAACTGAGCCAGCTCCCGGCCTCGTTTGAAACCCACAAAGGTCACACAGTCCCCATAGCGTTGTTCCAGCTCTTCCCGGTACGGGCCGTCACCCACTACCCAGCATCGGTAGCCGGGAATTGACGCCAGGTCGCAAAACTCGTCGACGCTCTTTTCCTTGCTCACTCGCCCGACGTACACTAGGGCCGTCTCCTGCGGCGTCTCCCGCGGATACCACCCTTCGGTTCGCGTTGACGGGTGGAATAGCTCCGGGTCAACTCCCCGGGGCCAGACCACCAGATTCTTGAAACCCGATCCCTCCAGATCATCCCTTACGCTGGGGGTTGGCACCAGGGTACGCTCCGCGCCGCCGTGAAACCAGCGCATGTACCTGGTCACTGGCTCGGAGGGAAACCCGTACATCTCCTTCACGTACTCAGGAAACCGGGTGTGATAACTGCTGGTGAAGCGAACGGCCTGGCGGCGGCACCAGAACCGCGCCACCGTTCCCAAAGGCCCTTCGGTCGCGATGTGAACAAAGTGCGGATCAACGGAACCCAACGTCCGGTACACCTGCAAGGGCGCTACGGCAAGGCGCACCTCCGAGTAGCGGGGCAGCCGAACCGTGCGGAATAACGACGGCTCAACCACGGTTACGTCAATATCCCGCGCCTCCAGTTGCGCAATGACGTTGTTGAAGGTGTTGACGACGCCGTTCACCTGGGGCGCCCAGGCGTCGGTCACCAAGGCCAGTCGGTATCGGTCAGGCATACGAAAGTCTCCACTTCACCAGTTCCCGCCCGTCACGATGTTCCACGATTGCACTGGAATTGTCCACCCAGTCACCGCAGTCTAGCTATGCAATATCCTCGATGCCTCCCCATCTCTAGTGTGTGGATGTGCCCGCGGATTACCCCATCACAATGACAAAACCGAAAAGTTGAAACGCCCTGACCAACCACGCTAACTTGACGCCTAAAGTTCCCTAACCGTAAATTACTTTCGGATCCCTTCGTTTCGTCGCAACGACACAGGAGGCCAACTGAACTTGGATATTACCGTCATCGGCCTCGGCTATGTGGGCACGGTCGCGGCAGCAAACCTGGCCGCCGCCGGCCACCAGGTGGTCGGGGTTGACATCGACCCGGATCGGATCGCTTTGCTGCAGGCCGGAGCTCTCCCTTTCTACGAGCCCGGTTTGGGAGAAATGGTCCAATCCTCAATCGCCGCCGGTTGCTTGCAATTTGAGCATCGCGACGCGGTTGATCGTCTCGACGCAGACGTGGCCCTCATCGCCACCGGCACCCCGCAGACCGAGGGCGGCGGCGCCGACCTTAACCAGGTAAGGGCCGCGCTGGCGTGGATCAAATCGCGGCATCCTCGCGATACTGTAGTCGTGATGAAAAGCACCGTGCCGCCGGGAACCGGCCAGCGGGTCATCGAGTACGACCTGGAAGGAACGGGTGTCCGCTACGTCTCCAACCCGGAGTTTTTGCGCGAAGGACAGGCGGTTGCGGACTGGCAGAATCCCGACCGCATCGTCATCGGCGCCGGCCACGGCGACGCCGATGCCATCGCCGCGGTGAAAGCCATGCACGCGGGCATCGAGGCGCCCTACGTCATCACCGACATCACCAGCGCCGAGATGATCAAGTACGCCAGCAACGCGTTCCTGGCCACCCGTATCTCCTTCATCAACGAAATCGCCGCGCTTTGCGACCGGGTGGGCGCCTCCATCGACGCCGTGAGCCACGGCATGGCCATGGACCCCAGGACCGGCGGACGCATCTACGCTGGCGTGGGGTATGGCGGTTCCTGCTTCCCCAAGGACGTGCGCGCACTGGACCACCTGGGCCTCACCAGCGGGGTCAACGTGGAGCTGTTGCGCTCGGTAATCAACATCAACAACCGGCAGCGTTTGCTGCCGCTGTACGCGCTGCGTGAACGCTTCGACGGCAACATGGCCGGCTTGCGCGTGGCCGTGCTGGGACTGGCCTTCAAGCCCAACACCGACGACATCCGCGATGCTCCCTCCCTGGACCTCATCAAGGCGCTCACCGACGACGGCGCAATCGTGAGCGCCTATGATCCTGAGGCCATGGCTACCGCTCTCCCGCACCTCCCGTCAACGGTGCGCCTGACCGAAAACGCGTTGGAAGCCGCCGACCAGGCCCAGGCCGTGGTTCTGATCACCGAGTGGGACCAGTTCGTCAAAGCCGATTGGCGGGACATCGCCCGCTGTATGCGCCCGCCCCGTTTCGTGTTCGACGGCCGCAACGCCCTGGACGCGGCGGCGATGCAGCGTCTGGGATTCCAATACACCGGCGTCGGCAGGAACATTCCGGGCCAACCCTAGGTCGGCCCGTTGACGCAGGCTTGAGCCGGCTTAGCATTACAGTCGCGCTCACGGTGGAGGTCTCTGAAGGCGTCCCTTGTAATGACCCAGCAGGGCCCGAGCCGGATGTCGCCGTCACCACCACGACCATCCAATGGTCAGGGCACGGCTGGGCATTTCGTCAGAAGTGGAATCTCAGGCCAGATTACCCTGCCTTTGTGCTTTTTCTAAATTACCCGCACAGTCCAGCTTGGCAAGCATTCCATGGCTACAGGCCAATCAATCCGGGCGAAATCCGGATTCCAGACACTCCAATGGGATAATCCGATTGCCTCGGCATTGGGTCTCGGTGTAGAGGTTATTCGGCGCGGAAGAACTTGCTCTCGTCGAGTCGATACCAATAGACCTGGCCGGAATCAATCGTTTCCGCGATCCGGTCGTCAATGCGTGCAGCGCTGATTACCGCTGTAGAGGGAAGGCTGGTGAACCTGGTCAGGTATTGAGCATTGCGAATTGCCCGGTACGTATCCCGGTCGTCAGCGGTGTGGGACGCTTCGATGGCGACGTACCGTTCGTCGCCGTCGTCATCGGCGGCACGGAACACCAGGTCGGCGTTGATGAAGCTGTCCAGTTCATTCCGGGGAATGTCGGTGGTGTCACTATTGCGGATCATCCCAATCAGTTCTCGTTGGGTGACCTTGTCCGTCAGAGACAGGTTCATGTGGTACGCCAACCCGTCCGCTTGTTCGCGGGTGATTGTGAGTGCGTATCGTCCCTTGATCGGTGCAATATCGTTCTGGATAGTATCCAATCGCTCTTCAATCCGCTCAAACCGGGCGTCAACTTCTACGGCCCGTGCGTCGATCTGTTCAAACCGTGCGTCGATCTGCTGGAACTGGGCATCGTGCTCCGCCAATTTTTGCATGACGGATTCAGAGAATCTGGCGAGCCGTTCGGGCATTTCCAGCAGTTCACGACTCAGCAACCGCTTGCGCAGTTCCTCCACCCATTCCGGGTTCTCCTCCAGCACACGCAGTAGGTCTTGTATGGTATGGATGGTGGTCATTGCCCTTGCCTCGGCCAACCCCATTGTAACAGGCCAGGTCAGCCGGCCGGTTGCGAAAGCCCCTCGATGAACTCCAGCCCCGGCAGCTTGCTCAACTCCTGCGGCGGCATCTTGACCTTGCCCGACCGGCTGCCCGCCCCCAGGATGATGTAGTCCATTTCCAGCAGCCGTTCGTCGGCATAGATGGTGAGGCCGTCGGGCAGGGCCAGCGCGGTCACGCCGCCAATCATCATGCCGGTCAGCTCCATCGTCTCTTCGGCGGAGGCGAAGGACGCCCGGGACACTCCCATCAGATGCCGCACCCGCCGGTTCACGTCCAGCCGGTCGCACGCACGGACTATGCAGGCGCAATAGGCGGACCCACCCCGTTTGCTGGCAACGATAATGGTGTTTGCGGAGTGGGGCAGGTCATAACCATACTGTTCGCAGAAATCCGCGGTGTCGCCATACTGGGGGTCAATGGCAATCCATTCCCATTCGGCGATGGCCAGGTCGGCCAGGACGGCGCGGACGCGGGTTTCAATAACGTCGCTATCGGTGAGCATATTCATTGCTGTTATCCCATGGTCACGGTGGCGTCGGACAAGCAGACCAGTTCGTCCCGCTGGTTCGTCCCACGAATGCGGCACTGCACCTTGCGCTGGCCGTAAAGGTTGCCCCCGGAGCCGGTAACTTCTCCCGAGAAGGTCACCACGTCGCCGGCGCGGAAGGGAGTGATGGCGCGCATCACCAGGTTTCCCCCGTTGTACAGCGCTTCCGGCGGGAAGTTGATGCCCAGGAACCGGTCCACGTAGGACATGGTGGCCGGGCCGGCGTTGACCGCGCCGCCAAAGATATTCTGCCGTGCGAATTCCTCGTCGGTGTGGATGTTGCTCTCACTGGGTCGTCCGGCCAGCCGGTGGGCATTCTTCCTCAGGATGTTTTCGGTGGTTTCGCCCACGGCCAGGGTGCGGGGCAGCGGCGCGCCGGCGTTGGCCTGCTCCCAGGTGAGGAACTGCGCCGGGTCGGGAACGGATGTGGTGTCGGCTGCCGTAGCAGTCTCGCTCGAAGGCTGGGGCACCGCGCGCTGGCCGGCGGAGTATTCGAAGATGCAGGTATAGTCGTAACTGGCGACCACCGCGCCGGCCTCGTCAAAGGCGGACACCCGGAAGGTGACGAACTTGCTGCCGCGCCGCTCGTACTTCTGGTACACGCGCCGGTTGCCCGTCAGCGTTTCGCCGGCGTACACCGGGCGATACCAGCGCATCTCGCACTTGGCGAAGGGTGTCTGCCGGCGGGCCGTCTCGGAGCGTTCCTGGGCCACCAACCCGTTGGCCTCGGCGATTTCATCCCGGAGCAGCGGGGCATAGGTCAACGCCATGGTGGGCATCGCCATCATCCGCCCGCCGGCCCAATTGGTCAGAGACGGGGGCGACGGCATCAGGTAGCGCGGGTTGGGATTCTGGGCGCAGGCCGCGTATTCGGCGATGTCCTCCGCCGTCAGCGTGACCTGGGTGGGGCCGCCGGACTGCCCGACGCGAACTGCGTCATACGTCCAGAGGCGTTCGGTTGCGATAGCGTTCTGCTGGGTCATTGTTGCGAATGGCCTCCTGGGTGCTGACTGGCATTATACCCGGTATGCGCGCTGCTATTTTCCCGGCGCGCGCGGCCGGCGCGCCGGCGTCTAATGATGTGCGCGCAGATACCGGACTATCTCCATCATTGCCTTGCAGTCCACTTCGTTGTAAGCGGCAATGTCGCTCATCAGGTCCAGCGCAGTCATGGATACGCCTTTTCGTCGGGCTTCCGCGTCGCATCGCCACGCGCCGATCATGGCCCCGAGTCCGTCCACCGGGTTGCTGTCGTCCCACTCGGTTTCGATCAGTTCTTGCCGGCGCATTGCCCGGGCGATGGACTTCAACCCAAAATCCAGCGCGCCGCGTACCACCACCGGCTCCGCTCGCATCACCTTCGCCAGGAAATCGTACCAACCCAACTCCGGCCAATCGCCTGGCCTTCCGTGTCTTTCCTGCGCGCTGCGATACGCGTTGGTCTCCGCATGGGACCAGTGAAATACGAGAGGCTCCCAGTTTCGGGGCTCCAGGCGGTCCCGTACCTCGGCCATATGCTCGACCCATTCCCTGATGATCCGCGCCTCTTCCGCCAACGAAAGTTCATGGGCCACCAGTGATTTGAAGATCCAGTCCCCGTTTTCCACATGGCCGCACCCGATCATAAAGATCAACGGTTGCCCACCTTTGACCGGCAGATTGGTGAAATCATCGTTCAGATCGCTGCAGAACTCGAAATCCACGTAAAACTCCACCTCCGCCGCGTCATGCCACTCCTCCCGGTTTTGTTCGATCCGCGCCGGCCTCAATCTCGTGCCACCGCCGCCATTCACCGCCAACACTTGCTCCAGGATCGGGCCGTTCGTCGCACCACCTACACCCACCACTGCCGGCGTAATGCGTGCGTCGTCCCAGCGGTAGATGCCATGTGCATGAGCCTGTTCCCGTCCGGTTATTCCCACTTGCCACAGCTGCGTCAATTCTTTCAGTTCCCTCGCCAGCCACTTCTTCGCGCCTACCCAACGCTCCGGTGAGGTGCCATCGTCGCCGTCCGCCGCCTCGCCGCCGGTACTTTCTACCATCAAGTCCCCGTCGCCACCGCTCGTCATATTGGGATAAAGTTCCGAAACCGATGGCTGCGGCAATAACCTCCAATCTGCACCTTCACTGCGCACCCTCCTCACCCACTCCGTCGCCTTCTCCGCCGCGTCCGCAATGGCGACCCCGCGCGCAATGCTGCCGTCCTGCGGAACTGCGCCCAACCGGTCCAGCGCGCTGTCGCAGCCGTAGGTTTGCCGGCGCTGCGTCCTCGTCCAGCCTCGCCCCATCACGTAGGACGCCGGCGGCAGGTATCCCTGCAATCGGCCCAACATCCGGTTGAGAAGGTACAAATCCCCCTTCGACGGCGCATTGCCGCTGTTGCCCAGTTCCGTTCCGGCGGCGTTGAGGTGCAGCGTCGCGTATTTCACGTTCACCACCCGGTAGTGCCAGGGATTCCCGCCCAAATCCGGCGCCGGGAACCCGGCTTCGCCCTCCGGTATGTCATCAGGAAACAGTTCCCGAAGCACGTCGCTCCGCACCAGGAGATCTGGCGACCCATAGGTCCGGTTCTCGGCGTCTCGCAGCACGGCGCGGTGAATTATGGGAACACCGTCTTGCATCGCCGCAAAGCTCTCCCGGGCCCGGTCCAGCCGTTTTATGTCCCCGCGATGCCGAGCTACCGTTGCAATCTCAAAATGTGCCTCGAGCAATCGTCGTATGCCGGCTCGGAATTCCGCCGCCCGTTCGCCGACGAACTTCCCAAAATCCAGATTGTTATCGTAACCCCCCGTTTCCTCCTTGGGTATGAAGTCGCAGTTTCGACCGTACAGCTGTAGCCAATCGATGAGCGGGTCTCCCGACATCCAGTTCCGGATATCGCCGGGACTCACCCACTCTTGCCAATCGCCATCTGACTGCGGAACCGGGACGCGCGTTCCATCGTCCCGGCACGTCAGCGCCTCAATGCCCATCAGATACCGTCCGTCAGCCTGGTATGAATATTCCCGATACCATCAGATCTCAAACCGGGTCCGCCAGGCCACTGTACCAGTTCAAGCCAAGCCAAGCGCAAAAAGCAACGGGATTGCCGCGCCGGGCCAATCACTTCACAGGCTATGCATCCGTCACTCCGGCGAAAGAGCGTCGCCCCGTTCTCGATACGGGGCCGGAGTCTGGAGGGGCGCCGGGCGAACAACCCGAAAACGCGCATAACGATTTGGGTCGCGGGATTACTGGTTGCGCCTCGCCCCCACTATCGCTATGCTACCATCGGCACAAACACAAGGCCCCCAACATTCCACCGGAGTTTTGCGAACATGACCCAGGCCGCCCCTCAGATACCGTTGCCGGCGTCCCAACCGGAATCCGATTTCTATTGGGAGAAGTGTAAGGAAGGCGAACTTTGGCTTCGTCATTGCACCACCTGCGACCGGGCCTACTTCTACCCTCGCGACATCTGCCCCTTCCCCGAATGCTTCTCCCGCGAAACCGACTGGATTCAGAGCAGCGGACGCGGCGCCCTGCACACCTTTGCCATCGTACACCGGGGACCGACGCCGGCCTTCCGCGACAAGGTTCCTTACATCGCCGCCGTCGTCGAACTGGAAGAGGGGCCGCGCATTCCGTCATGGGTAGTCGGCATCGATTTCGCTGAGGGCGAAATCCGGCCCGACTCAGTGCAGTGCGGCATGGCGTTGGAGGTGATTTTCGAGGAAATCGACGAGAACATCAGCCTGCCCATGTTCCGTCCCGCGTAGCGCGCGATACCCAACCCAACCCACAGCAACCGTCATAGGAGGCGTCATGACCCAGCCCGCAGCCCGTACCGTAATGCAGGAAATCATCCCCAGGTTGGCCGAATTTTCCGCCGATGTTCTCTTCGGTGATGTTTGGGAGCGCCCCGGCCTTTCCAAGCGCGATCGCAGCCTCATCACCGTGGCCACTCTCACCGCCCTCTACCGCACCGGCCAGCTGCGCGGACACATCGGCCGCGCCCTGGATAACGGCGTAACCCGGGACGAGATCTCCGAGGTCATCATGCACATGGCTTTCTACGCCGGCTGGCCCGTGGCCGCCAACGCCGTCCAGGTTGCCAAGGAAGTGTTCGACGAGCGTGGCGTCTGACCTAACGGCATCCGACGCGGAAACATCTCCGGTTCCAAATCGGCCGTCCGCCCTCCGGCGCGCCGGCCGTTTTTTCACCCACACCGCAAGGAGGCCATCCGATGCCCACCATGACCGGCGCCCGATACCTCGCCGAGACCCTTCGCGAATACGGCGTGACCCACGTTTTCTTCGTTCCCGCCATCATACGCCGCGCCCTGGTTGAGATGGAGGACGTGGGCATCAAGCGCATCATCAGCCACGGCGAGAAGTCTGCTGCTTACATGGCCGACGCCTACGCCCGGGTCACCGGCAAGCCCGGCCTCTGTTTCGCCCAGTCCGTTGGAGCGGCCAACCTGGCGGCCGGATTGCAGGACGCCTACCTGGGCGTTTCCCCGGTCATCGCCATCACCGGACACCGGCCTCCCATGCACCGGCACCGGAATTCCTATCAGGAGATTGAACACTCCCGTCCCTTTGCCTCCGTCACCAAGTACAGTGTTGAAGTGGAGACCGTCGAGCAGCTTCCCCACCTGCTGCGCCAGGCCTTCCGCGAAGTCACCACCGGCCAGACTCTGCCCGCCCACCTGGACTTCTCCGGCATCTCCGGCGATGTCATCACCGACGGCATCCTGGACACGGACGTGATAGTGGAGGAACCCTTCACGCAGCGTCCGGCCTTCCGGCCCGAACCGGAGCCGGAACGGGTGCGGGAAGCGGCGCGCATCCTGTCGCAGGCCGAGCGACCGGTGATCGTGGCCGGCGGCGGCGTGACCGCCTCGGGTGCGGAGGCGGAGGTGGTACGACTGGCGGAAATGCTGAACATTCCGGTCGCCACCGCCCTCAACGCCAAGGGCTGCATCCCCGAAAATCATCCGCTGTCCGTCGGCGTGGTGGGCAGCTATTCCCGTTGGTCGGCCAACCGGGTGGTATCCGAGGCGGACCTGGTGCTGTTCATCGGCAGTCACACGGGAAGCCAGGTCACGCTGGATTGGCGTCTGCCGGAGGTCGGAACTCCCACCATACAGATTGACATTGACGCCAGCGAGTTGGGCCGCTCTTATCCAGGCGGTTACGGATTGCTGGGCGACGCCAAGCGGACGCTGGAACGCCTTATAGACGTGCTGGAACCCACCGGCGGCAACGTGTCCTGGGTGGAACGGGCACAAGAGCACGTGGAGAACTGGCGCGACGAACACGAGCCGGTGCTCACGTCCGACGCGGTGCCGATCAGGCCCGAGCGCCTCTGCCAGGAGCTGACCGACTTCCTGCCCTCCGACGCCGTACTGCTGGCCGACACCGGACACGCCGGCATCTGGACCGGCAGCATGGTCGAACTGCACCATCCCGAACAGTCCTATCTGCGCGCCGCCGGCTCCCTGGGTTGGGGTCTGCCGGCCGCGTTGGGCGCAAAATGCGGAGCGCCGGATCGCCCGGTGGTCTGCTGGACCGGCGACGGCGGCATGTGGTACCACATCGGCGAGCTGGAAACCGCCGTCCGGTACGGCATCAACGCCGTCATCGTCGTCCACAACAACGGCGGCCTTAACCAGGACCGGCGCGGCGACGAAGCCGCCTACGAGGGTCGCGAAGGCGGCAATTCTGGCGAGTTGTGGCGCTTCAACGACACCAACTTCGCCCAGATTGCAGAGTCCATGGGCGCGCTGGGCATCCGCGTCACCGACCCTAACCAGATCAACTCCGCCCTGGATCAGGCCGTGAGCGCCAACCGTCCGGCGGTGGTGGACATCGTCAGCGACGGCGAAGTGGCCGCTGCGCCGCCCTGGGGGCCGTAACATCGTTGAATTTCACGATATCCTGTGGCGAACTACGGAGAGCGTGGGCCGTACTGGCGATTTGTCGATGGGTCATTGTCGGTCAGCGCCAGTATGTGGCTCGCGATTGCGCTCAACCAATGTGACAGCTGCGACGTGTGGCCAGCGCTGGGCTTCCTGCCCAGCCTGGCCGCCCATTAGACCGGCGTTATAATAGTAGCCACCGCGCTCCTGTTTCCGGTCACCGCACTGCTGTACGGAGGTATCACAATGTTCTTCGCCGCCAGAGAAACCGTAGAACGCTGGGCTGCGGACAAAGACGCAAAGGCAGAAGCCCGAGGTCGGGAGAAAGGCCGGCAGGAAGGCCTACTCGAAGGCGCGCAGGTAGGCCGGGAAGCAGAACGGCAGCGCATCGCCAAGTTATTGGAGGAGAGCGGCGTGTCGCTACCCCCGGAAGTCACCGACAGCCTGAACGCTGACAATGCAGGTCAACCATGACGGACAAAAACGGTGAAAAATACCTGGCTGAAGGTTACCGCGAACTGGTTCATTTCGACGGCAACAAAGTCGCGATTGTCCCCAAAAAGGGGTTGATTCATAACCTCTGGAACTACTGGCTCCAAAAAAGGCCGGAGAAAGACCTTAGAGACATCAGAATGTCTCAAATTGTATCGGCCGGAATCGGTCAAAGCTCCGCAATAGATTGGCACATCCAATTCACTCTCAATCATGGCGGGAACCCACCAAACCCTTACAGAAACCCCCATGCGGTGGTCTTTCCTAGAAAACGCCGTAGGCAATTTGAAGAAATTCGGGACAAAATCGACAAGCTGATCGACAAAAGAGAAGGCTGAATCCGTAGGCCATCATCATTGAGCTGCCTCTTCGAGAAACTCCCGCGCTGCTCCGTAGTCCCTGGCTCCGCTGCGGCGTATTGGCGGCACCAGATAGCAGTCTTCGACACCCGCCGACCGCAATCTCTCCCACACCTCCAGGGCGATTTCCACACCGGAGCGGCCGTTTTGGAGGTCGTTGTTCACCCATTCCGGCACGTTGGCGAATGACACACCGTCCGGCTCCATCAGTCCCACGCCGTAGAACACCGGCACGGACAGTAGGCCATCGCTCACACTTACATAAGAGTCGGCAAACCGTTCCACATCCAACGGGTCGTACATGGGCTGCGTGATCAGAAAGTGCGCCCCGGCTTCCACCTTGCGCGCCGCCAGCGCGGCCTCCCGTTCGATGCCGCGCCCCAGGTCCACGGTAGCCCCGATGCAAAAGTCGGTGGCGGCACGCAGTGAGCGTCCGCGATAATCCAGCCCGGCGTTCAGGTTTACGATGGCGGCGATGAGCTCGGTGGCGCGGTAGTCGTTGACGGCGGTCGCGGATTCTTGGGGCCCGAAGGGGTCGCCGGCGACCACGATGACGTTTTTCAATTCCAGGGCCTGCGCCCCCAACAGCAGCGATTCCAACGCCAGCCGGTTCATGTCCCGCGTCGCCAGCGTGAAGATCGTTTCGGCGCTGTGGCGGTCTCGCAGAACCGCAGCCATCGCTACCGAGTTGACGCGCACGGCCCGGCCCGGGTTGTAGGCTACGGAAACGAAATCGGTTTGTTCCGGAGGCGCCGGCGCGTCCGACGGCAATCCGGACCTAGGCGGCGAGTAGTCGCAGATGAACGCGGGCCGGCCGGAGACCGTGCTGCAAAGGTCGGTTACTTTCATCACCCGGCACGGTAGCCGCTCGACTACGCCTGAGGTGCGGGTGTGGCGGACTGCTGCTCCGGCTCAACTCCGTACTTTGTCAGAATGGCATCCACAAAAGGTTTGAGCACAGTTTCCGCAAATTCTATTTCAATGGCCGCCACCTCATCCCACCCAGTTTCTCCCTCCTCGGCAGCGAAGAAAACCATCACGTTTTTGGCAACATCGTCACCATCGGCAAGATATCTCCCGCTGCCGATGATTAATGTTTGGGTGTCGGGGAAATATTCTACTACTGGCTCCGATGCCCGACCCTTTACTTCTCGAGCGGCCATGGATCACCATACCTCTGGTTCACCCGGTTCAGGCGTGTTTGGATTACCCACCCAGCTGTTCCAGATAATCCCGAAAGCGCGCGATGGCCTGCTGCTCGGAGCGGCCCACGTAGTACCTGATGCCCTGCACGTATTCCACGACGTCGCGAGGGAGCATCAGCAGTTCATCCCTGGGTTCGTTGAGGTGATACAGGCCGTCCACACCTTCCTCCAGTCCCACGTACAGCGCGTCTTCAAGTATCGCCTTGTCCCGGTCGCCCATGTCCTTGCGCATCACCCACTGGCTGAACACGAAAGGCAAGTTCGTCCACTGGGTCCATTCCTGGCCGAGGTCGATGCGGTTGGCGAAACCGCGGGTACCCCGCCGGCGGCGCAGGGCGCGGTTGCCAATCAACAGGAAGGCGTCGAAGGTTTCGTCGGCGCGAATCACGTCGCCAGGCCGGACCTCGAAATCGCCCGGTTCCAAACCGTATTTATGGCGTAGCAGCACCTGGAGCAACTTCGCGGCGGTCACGTCCTCGTCGGAAATGCCGATGGTGACGCCGCCCAATTCCTCCATTGGATGCTGCGAATA
Source organism: Dehalococcoidia bacterium (assembly GCA_965197635.1). Classification (GTDB taxonomy): domain Bacteria; phylum Chloroflexota; class Dehalococcoidia; order Lucifugimonadales; family UBA3495; genus Bin87. Next base: position 78,263 of record OZ240218.1, on the reverse strand, counting down.
CAGGCACACGCTCACGGCACGGTTCAATGTGGAAAAGCAGAATCCACTGACCGGCTCGAATTGGTCCTCCAGGCGGAACACATCCGACAGGTGCGCCGGCCCGGCGTCCAACTCGCCGTTGGCCAGAGCTTCCCCCAATTGGCGGGGCGTGGTGTTCCGCAGCTCAATGCCGCGTCGCTCCATGTCGAAGTAGAAAGGTTCGGTTTCCAGATATGGCACGCGGCCAACTTTGATGGGCATAGCGTTCGCCACCGCAGATTTTAGGGATAATGGGCAACGACCCGTATTCGGCTGCACTATCCGAAGGGGCCCTGCGACGGTAAGATTGTAGGGCGGGCTGCATCGGCGGTCAAGAACCGTGTCCACATGGCAGGAGACCCAAATATGACCTGGACAGTAGCCGTGCTAAATGAGACGGTGGCTGCTGATCTCCAGGACCTCCCTCGCGACATGCGAGCCAGGTTTGGCTTTATCACCGATCTAATCAGGTCGAATGGTCTCTCAAATGTAGGTATGCCTCATGTGCGACACTTGGAAGGGCCATTGTGGGAAATGCGCCTGGGCGGACGGGATGGAATCGCTCGTGCCGTTTACGTGACAGTTCGAAACCGGCGCGTTGTAATAGTGCGAGTATTCGTCAAAAAAACCGAGCAGACACCACGTAGAGAAATCACATTGGCGTTACGAAGGGCACAGGAGGTTCTATGATGATGGACGTCAGGGAACTGCACAATAAATGGATGAAGGACGACGCATACCGGGCGGCCTACGACGCCTCGGAGCCGCAGTATGAACTGATCAGCGCTTTGATTGGCGCACGCGCGCAGGCCGGCATCAACCAGCAAGAGCTCGCCGAGCGCATGGGCATACACGTGTCGGCTATCGCGCGTCTGGAGGGTTGGCGGAGCAACCCATCCGTCAACACCCTACGCAGAGTCGCGCAAGCCACCGGAACCAAACTCAAGCTGAGTTTTGTGCCTGATGAGCAAACCTCTCGCCCGTCACCGGACGTATCGGAAACAAAAGCTCCGCACAAGGAACGCGCAACGTGAAAATTCCGTTTATCGCCATTACCTTCCTGATCGCTGTTATCGCCCTCGCTCCAATGCTGGCCCGGGGAGTCGCTGCACAGGATTCGATCACAGTTACCGACCAGGGAGTGGAAAACCAGTTTCCCGACGGGCTGCGGTTTTACATTGACGCCGAAAGCGCCAGCCCGATTGAGGAGATCCGCGTGTACGTCCGCAAGCTGGGCCAGTCCAACCGCAGCGTTTATCGCGTCGTGGAGTTTGAGCCGGGCAACGCCATCTCGGGCGAGGCGCTGTTCCAGAGCAAAACCTCCAACGAGTACATCCCCACCGGAACCCGCTTGGCCTATTACTTTGACATCCGCACTGCGGACGGCGGCGTGTTGGAAACGGAACCGGAAACTATCGTCTATCTCAACCGGGGCCTGGATTGGAGTACGGTGTCGTCGGGCCTCATCAACGTCTATTACTACCATCATGATGACCAGTCCGAGAGTCGTGCCAACGCCGTCCTGGAGGTGGCCGACGACACCTACGAATTCATGCGGCCGCTCTTGGGCGTCGAGTTGACGGAGCCCATGAACATCGTGGTCTATTCCGACTACGCCGATATGCTAGCGGCGCAACCGCCGAAATCGCGCGTGGCGCAGCAGCAACTGAGAACCCTGGGCCAGGCTTTCACCGACGAGCGCACCCTGCTGGTGGACGGCTCCCAGGACGTTTTCATCGGCGACAATATCTTGACCACCGCGGCCCATGAGTTCACCCATCTCCTGGTAGCCGATGCTGCCGGCAGCGCCTACGGGCAAATCCATTCCTGGATCAACGAAGGACTGGCCGTCTATTCGGAGCGTCAGGAAAGCACCGAGTTCAACCGCTACGTGCGCCGCGCTATCCAAAACGACGAGGTGCCGCCGTTGTCCAGTCTCCGCACCTACTCCGGCACCCCCGTCGAAACCCTGCGTAACTATGGCCTGGGGCACGCCGTCGTCGCCTATATGCTTGATTCCTACGGCCCGCAGAAAATGGTGGAACTGTTCACCGCCCTACGCTCCATGCACAACTTTGAGAAAGCCTTGCAGGCGTCTTACGGGCTGACGATCTCCGAACTGGACAACGAGTGGCGGGCATCGGTGGGCCTTTCGCCGCGCGACCTGTCCACACCGCCCCTTCCCCCGCTGCAAGTGCTGCCAACACGACGGCCAACGCCAACGCCCGTGCCGGCGCCAGCTGCGGCGCAGGCCGGCGTCGTAGCATCCGCGCCGCCGACCGCCGAGCCGCCGGCTCCCGCGCCGACCAGTCCCCCGGCCCCGACTTATACCCCCATGCCCGCCCCTGCGGCTCCGGAGCCGGTCGCGCCGTCAGGCGGCGGATGCGCGGCTCCGTCGGCCGGGTCTGCGGTGGGTGGAGCGCCGGCAGAGCTGGCGTCCACGGCCCTGCTCATCGCCCCGGTGGGGTTGGTGGCGCTGGCGGCGATACGGCGGCGGTTCCGGTAGATAACACCGGCGGTTCACCCATGCTCGAATTACGGTATGCTCAGGTGTACCGTATATTCACAAAAGGAAGGTGCTCAGATGCGCGCAGTTTGGTACGAAGATAACGGAGACGCTTCGGTATTGCAGGTTGGCGAGATGCCCGATCCGCAACCGGGACCGGGTGAGGTTCGCGTCAGGGTGGTGACGTCGGGCGTCAATCCGTCGGACTGGAAACGACGCCAGGGAACCACCGCGCGCATCAACTTCCCGCGCATCATCCCCAACCAGGACGGCGGCGGCGTCATCGACATGGTGGGCGAGGGTGTGCCGGAGAGCCGCGTCGGGGAACGGGTGTGGGTTTATCAATCGCAAATTGGCCGCGCCTTCGGCACTGCCGCCGAGTTCACGGTGCAGCCGTCCATACGAGCGGTCCCCATGCCGGAAAACGTGGATTTCGCTTTGGCCGCCGGTTTGGGCGTGCCGGCGCTGACCGCTCACCGCTGCGTATTCGCCGACGGACCCGTTGCGGGCAAGACGGTGCTGGTTCCCGGTGGAGCCGGCGCCGTCGGCAATATGGCGTTGCAGATGGCCCGGATTGGCGGCGCAAGCAACATCGTCAGCACCGTCAGCGGCGACGCCAAGGCTGAAATCGCCCGCCAGGCCGGCGCTCACCACACCGTCAACTATCGCACTGAGGATACCGCCGCGCGCATCCTGGAGTTGACCGACGGCCAGGGCGTTGACCTCGTCGTGGAAGTGGACTTCTCAGGCAACTTCCCGGTCAGCCAACGGATAATCAGGAGCGGCGGGAGCATAACCATCTACGCCGCCGGCGACGGGCCGGCTCCGCCCTTCGAGTTTCCCGTCAGCAACGTCAACGTGCGGCACGTGCTGGTGTACGACATGCCCGAAGAGGCCAAAACCGCCGGCGTGGACGACACCAACCGCTGGTTGGCGTCCGGTGAACTGGTAGGCATGGACGGGCCGCACTTCCCGCTGGAAGACACGGCCGGCGCCCACGAGTCCGTGCGGGCCGCCGCCGTGGGCAAGGTGGTGATTGACGTCAGCAGCGGCATATAGACTTGCGGCCTATTTTCTGACAGTCTCTGTGGGTCCGAATCAACGATACACTGTTCAAGTACTGGCGCCATTCCAAAGATGGTTTGACCGGCTGGATGAGGGTGAGTAGCCAGGGTAGAAGACGCCATAGTCCGTATGGAGCAAGGCAATTTGTCGAACGTCAGGAGGCTGCCGGGTGGTATTTCAGAATACCGGATAAATTTCGGACCAGGGTACCGGATTTACTTTGGCTTTGATGGCGACGTTCTGATAATTTTGCTCGTCGGTGGCACCAAACAGCGCCAGCAGAGAGACATCAACGCTGCCCGTGCCCTTTGGCGAGAGTACAGAAACCGCCAGTAACAGGAAAGTGTAGGACAATCATGCAGACCATAGATTTCCATGAAATGGTCCATCAGCGTATTGCCCGCGACCCGGCTGTCCGTGAAGCGATCCTCAAGGAAGGGTTGTACTGCATTCGCTCCGGCGAACTGGCGGTCGGAATGTCGATTTTGGGTGATTACATTGCCGGCACGGGCGGCGACGATGGCCTCGACAGCTACAGTGACGAGGACGTTTGGCGGTCTCTGCTCTGCGACATCCCGGAGGAAGCCCACCCCATCGTCATCGGCGCGGTCAAACGGTGGTTGACCCAAGACCGCCTGGCCCGCCCCGACGATGAACCTGAACCCAGCGGCAAGCGTCGGAAGCGAGGACGGTCAATCAGGAACAAGCCAGATAAACCCCGGCACCGTCCTTTGCTCAGAAAATTCGACGTGCTGGCGGCATCTGACTGCTAAAACACCAGCGCGCTACCGCCCTTCGTACCGCGCTGGCCGTTCTACCATCGCCCGTTCCAGGGCCACTTTCAGCCGCTCGCTGAAAAAGCGGCTGGTGGATGAGATGATGCGATGCTCCTGCCGGTCTTGCCGCCGCGTGGGTAGGGTAATGATGACGTGGTACACCTTGAACTTGGCCGAGCGGATGCGGTTGCTCCACCAGGTTACGGCGACGCCGGCCAGCACGATCATTATGCCAGCGGTCAGGGCAAACCCCGCGAACCCGCCGAGGAACGCGACGATGATGCCGATGATGGCGCTGCCCCCCACGGTCCGCCACCAGCGGATGGGCGGCCGGTTGGCCTCTTCTTCCACAACTTCCAGGTCCACCGACAGGATGTCCTCGATGCGGTATTCCTTGCCCTCCGGTTCCACGAACCGTTCGTAGGTGACCAGCACCCCCTGCTCCTTGAACAGCACCCGCTCTTTGGATACCGCCATGAGAGACGCTCCTGATACCTCAACGAAGGCTACTGCGCCGTGGTGCCGCCGTCGATGACCAGCTCTGAGCCGGTCATGAAGGATGATTCATCAGAGGCGAGGAACACGATGCCGTAAGCGATGTCATCGGCGTTGCCGACCCGCCCGATGGGGATGCGCTCCTGTATCCACTCGAAGTGGCGCTCGTTCTCGTAGCTGCGGGTGGTCAGCGGCGTGTGGCAATAGCCCGGGTGGATGGAGTTGGCGCGGATGTTGTCGCCGGCGTACTGGATCGCCGTTGACTTGGTGAGGAGGCGTATCGCGCCTTTGGCCGCGTGATAGGCCGTGGAAGTCGGGCTGCCTACCAGGCCATAGATGGATGATATGTTCACGATGGAGCCGCCGCCCACCTTCAGCATCTCGGGGATGGCGTACTTGGTTCCCAGGAACGTCCCCTTGGCGTGGACGTCGATCTGTCCGTCCCAGGCCTCTTCGGTGGTTTCCTCCACGGTGTAGCGGGCGCCGGTGCCGGCGTTGTTCACCAGAACGTCGAGCTTGCCATAAGCGGAGACGGTGGCAGCCACGGCGTCAATCCAGTCCTGCTCGTTGGTGACGTCCAGCTTGACGAAGGTGGCGTCGCCGCCGGCGGAGCGGATCTGCTCGGCAGTGCGCTCGCCGTTCGCAACGTTGATGTCGCCCAGCACCACCTTTGCGCCTTCGCGGCAGGACAGGCGGGCCGCCGCCCCGCCGAAACCCATCAACTCGCCTTCAACACCGCTGGCCGCCCCGCTGATCAGCGCTACCTTGCCTTCCAACCGCATGGTGAAACCTCCTGCCGTGATACGTAACGGGATTCGCGCGTCTGCTGCGTAACGCCGGCATTATAGCAGGCTTGGGTTAACTGTCAGATTACAGGCGACGACGCATCTCTTCTTCCAGTTCCCGAATCCTGGCCTCCCTCTGCGCCAACGCCGCCTCGTATGACGCGCGTTCCTGCCGCCAGTTCTCCAAGTATGCTCCGATTGCCGGGTCATAGAAGCGCGGCCAGCCCTCGTCCCAGCACAGGTACAACTCCATCACTTCGCTGTATCCCTTGAGGATGCCATCGGGATCAGTGGTCAGATCAACGGGAAGATAGACACCATCTTGCAACACGCCGCCGGACAGCGGTTCCCCGTGATGCTCGCCGCCGCTGGGGTCGAACCGCCAGTATTCAGAGATGCCGACCGCGGCGTACACCCGGGGCTTGACCACCGTATCCTCGGACCCGGTGCTTTCCGAACCTACTTCCAGGGCCAGGTCGGGCGGCTTGCCGGCCTCCCAGGGCAGATAGAGCTTGCGGCGGCGGATGGCGGCTTGGTCAACACCGAAGGACAGGTAGATGTCCGGCTGGCGACGGATGTTCAGGTTGGCGGGGTCGTAGCAGAGGATGGTGTTGCTGCTGAGGAAAACGTCGGGGCGGTTCCAGAAGTCGGTGAAACGGCTGGCCAGGACGTTCAGGATTTCATTTACGACGGTTTCCTGCTCCATGGCGTCGGGCATCGGCTCCGGTTCGTCGGGGTTGTAGTCCAGGCTGGCGTAGTCGATTTCGCCCCGCTTGACGTAGGGCAGCATCGTAATTCCAGTTGCAGTCATCATCCACTCCGCAACTGCGCGGTCGGGTCGGGGTTTTCAGAGAGATTTGAACTATCGTTGCTCGTCGGGTGGCGGCTCATCGAAAGGCAGGCCCTGAGCTTCGGCGACGTTTTTGCGATTCAACCAATCACGCCACTCGGTCCGTTCAGCGGCGTGACCTTCGGCGCGGCCCTCGGGCTTCGTGGCTTTCGATGACCGGCTTGACGAATCGGTTGGCGATGACGTGGTACAACGACATGATTATCGCTCCTATATGCACGGTGACCAGCATGGCGATGGCAATTCCGATGCCCACCGGGGCGAATTCGGTTGCCGCTTCAATAATAACGGTGGTGATGTTCCGCCACCAGATTTGCCCGCCGGTGGCGGCTATTTTATCCGCAGTTATAACCGCCAGCGGTGGGGCGCATAGAGTGACTACCAGCGCAAAATAGACATGCTTGAAAGGTCTGGGGACGCTCCACATCGCCTCTCGGTCTTCCGAAAGACTTCTGGCGCTGAGAATCAGCAACCTGGTGAGCAGAGCGCGGATTTTCCCGAGCGGGCTCCAGTTTGGCGTCCCAATACTTGAGCGCAATTTTACCATGCCCCATGCCGACCCATACCGGGTATAATGCCTTCCCGGTGCGGGCCCGCAGCATCGCCGGCCGCCGCCAGAGGAGGAATACCGGATGCCCGACTACTTCACGGAGGTGGATGTCCTCCGCAACGGCGACTCCGCCGGCAACGGGATGACGCTGCGCTTGACCGATGGCAACGGCCGGACCATTCACACCGTCGCCGTTCCCCAAGAGGGACACTCCCATACCGGGCCGACCTGGGCGTACATCTTCGAGAACGAGGGGCTGACGCTGATTGATCCCGGCGCGGAAGCATCTTTTGAAGCGCTCCGGTCGGGTATGGCTCTATGCGGTCTGAAGGCGTCTGACATCGAGCGCGTCATCATCACCCACGGCCACGCGGACCACGACGGCGGCGTGGCCCGTGTCATCGAGCAGTCCGGCGCCGAACTCTGGGCCCATGACATCTACCAACCGCTGCTGCCCTTCGACCCCCGGGACCTGCAAATGGCGGCCAACTCTCCTATCAAGAAAGCCATGTGGGAAACGGCGCGGGCCAATGGGTTCAACCCGTCGGACTCCGACGAGCGCAACCGCTACATGGAGTCCCGCCGGTCGCATCGCGTGGGACATCACATCGCCCACGGCGAACGGCAGGGTATGCTGTCTTATTTGCACGCGCCGGGGCACTCGCCGGATGAGATTTGCGCGGTGATCGGCAACGGGGCCGGGAGCGACGTGGTGTTCACCGGCGACCACGTGCTCCCCGAAATCAGCCCGCACCCGACGATGAAGACCGACTACACCAACGAGATGCGCCGGAGCCTGCCGGTCCATTACCAGGACCCGGATGGTTCCTATGGCCTGCTGACGTACCTGCGTTCGCTGCAACGGGTCTCCGACCTGGGGACGGAGGTTGCCATCCTGCCGGCTCATCGCCTGTACAACAACCACAAGTTCAACTTTCAGACGGCGCAACGGGCCGCCGACCTGATCCGATTCCACTCCCGACGGCTGGGGCGCATCCTGGTAACCTCCGGGCCGGAACCGCAGCCGCTGGAGGACGTCACCCGCCGCACCTTCGAGCGGCGCAAGCTGGAGGGCGGCAACTTCTTCGCCGCGCTGACCGAGGTGGTGGCCCACGTCGAGCTGCTCGAAGACTCCGGCGACATGGAAGTTACGGATGACCACCGACTACGCCGGACGGGACGGGAGAACTACCAGGAGTTGCTGCGGGCGTTGTGACATTGCTCGTTGTCAACAGTGCTGGCTGCTACTCCTGATGCTCTGCGTTGTCCTACTCTCAACCAAGCATCAGTGCTATATTCGTGCTATACAAAGCTGGAGTAGAGATCATGCCGCAGATGTCTCCCATGCAGCCACATGATGAGGTCGGAGAGTCCATCGAAGATTATCGTCTCCAATCACGGGAGTTCCTGGACCGCAGCCGTCGCTATCTGTTTGATGACGACCTGCATCAAGCATCGGAAAAGGGTTGGGGAGCGGCGGCATGGATGGCTAAAGCCGTGGCCACCGCACAAGGCTGGCAATACGACAAGCACGAGCATTTCGGCGAAGTGCTCTACCAAGCCGGCAAACTGACTGGCGATGACCGGCTCCGCACGTTCCGAGCCATTGCCAACGGATTGCACGGCAACTTCTACCAACGCAAGCGATTCTTGCACTCTGATGATATCGCCGGTTCGCTGGACGAAGTTGCTACGCTGCTTGACATCTTGGAACCGCTGACGGGACGGAGTTAGTCCGTCCGAATAGAGAGGAACTAACCATGTCTTTGGAAGGTAAAGTTGCTTTGGTAACCGGCGCGGGGCGCGGGATGGGTCGGGCCACCGCGTTGGCGTTGGCGAACGACGGGGCCAATGTGGCCGTTACGGACATCCTGGCCGACAACGTGGAAGAGACGGCGACGGACGTTCGGGCGACCGGGCGGCAAAGCGTAGCCATCGCCGCCGACATCGGCGACGGCACGGACATCGACCGGGTGATCGCCGAGACGGTGAACACGCTGGGGCAGGTGGATATCCTGGTGAACAACGCCGGCGTGACCCGCTACCTGGACATCATGGACATCACCGAGGCCGACTGGGACCGCATCCACCGGGTCAACGCCCGCGGCGCGTTCTTCGTGATGCAGCGGATTGCCCGGCAGATGATCGATCAAGGCAGCGGCGGGCGCATCGTCAACATCGCGTCCATCGCCGGCAAGGGCTACCGGGGAACCTCCAACGCCGCCTACGCCGCCAGCAAGGGCGCGGTCATCTCGATGACGCTGATCGCCGCCCACCAGCTGGCCCGCTACGACATCAACGTGAACGCCATCTGCCCCGGCTCAACCATCACCGCCATGTCCACCAGCACCATGGAGCAGCGAGCGGCGGAGGCCGGCCTGTCTGTTGACGAGCTACAGGCGCAGCGGGCGTCCAACATCCCCATCGGTCGGGCCAACGAACCGGAGGACATCGCCGCCATGGCGGTCTTCCTGGCCAGCCCTGGAGCGCGGAACATCACCGGACAGACCATCAACGTGGACGGCGGGCTGGTGATGCACTGACCGGCGTGTGGGTCAGGTGGGCTGGAGAACCGAACGGGGTTCGGTGACACGCTGGGTTTCCAATTCCTCCGTGCGGCGGATCATGGCTTCCAAGTCCGTGGCGTACTGGGCAAGCGTTTCCGCTTGTTCGTGGCGAGCTTTCCGGACTTTGCGGACCTCGTTGAAGACGCACCAAGCGGCAAGGGCCGGGCCGATGACGATGCCCACTATGAAAAAGGCGCTGAGAGCAAAGCGCAGGCCGGTGGAAGCGGCGATGGAACCCGTCGCGCTGCCGCCGGCAGTGGCAAATTTGGGCGCGAAGCTGGCGAACTTGGGCATGAACGCTACGGCACGGGTACCGACGGGTTCAACAACGCGCAATATCGCGCCGGATGAGGTTTTCCAGACGGTGGAAGCGGCGAAACTGGCGCCGTGACGACCCACGATGAGAGCGGATGAACCCTTGGGCGCCTGTTGCAGCAACGGCTCCTTTTTGCGGAAGGGAAGGCGTACCGGCAAACGCAACCTGCGCCCGGGCTCTTCCTCCGGTTCGGGCTGCGGTTGCAGGATGTCCGGCAGATCCGGCTCAGGCAGTCCCAAGTCAGCGCATAACTGCCGCTGGCGGTCATACTGGGCCTGCATCGACTGGACATGCTGCTGATGGGCATAGTCCAGTTCCTGATGCAACTGGGTCAGTTTGCGATGGGCGCGGATTTTGCTGGCCGCCTGGATGGCCGCGCAAGCACCCGCCAGGGCGATGGGTATTATGAGCAGTGGTAGCGGCATATCGGGCAGTGTCGGTGCAACGTACGCTTAAATTGTAAGGGTCGGCTGGCGTACTGTACAGTCGTGCCGGCGCTGCGTAACTGTTCAGAGTTGATGGGGATGCCCGGTCGGAAAACCGGCATTCCCGCGAAAGCGGGAATCCAGAGATTTACGGCACAGGCCAACTTCATCGAGCAAAAGATTCCTGGATACCGGCTTTCGCCGGTATGACGGGTTTGGATCCCCAACGGTACACCGCAACTCTGAACAGTTGCGGCGCTGCGTGGTTTGCGTTTACGACCCTTGCGGTGCGGCTCCCGTCAGTTCCAACAAACTGGGCTGTCTCGGGTGTTGGTGGAACGGGCATCGCTGGCACATCTCCGCTATCGTCTCTTCCTCCTTGAGATGAGCCGGGATGGTGTCCAGGTAATTGCAGTAGAACCGCTCGGTGTGGTCGCTAGCTTGGAATACCCGCTCACACCTGGTCCTTCGCGCTTGGGCATCAGGTTCGACGAACGGGTTGCCGGTGATCAGTTTGTACAGTGTCCGCGTCAGGCTCACGGCACGGTCGTCCTGAGGCTGCGCTTCATGCCAGGCCTGATCCCTTTCCAGTTGGGCCATTTCAACAAGCGCGAAGAAATAGATGTTGATGCCGTAAACGGCGGCCTGGGCAAGCACGGTAGCGATGTAAGTCAATCGGCGTCGTGGCGATGAGTCTGCCGGCAGGTCGCCGAGCTTCAGTTCGGACAGCGCGTTGACTGCGTCGGTCAGGTCCAGCATCATGCGGCGCGCCGGCGGACCGGGGTTGCGGGGCGGAGTAGCGACGGGAAGGGATCGTGTGTCGCCATTCGCGCGAGATTCCCACTCCGGCGGTTGATGGAAATCCGCGAACTGGCGCTGCACCAGTGGGCAACCCAGGCAGGGGAACGTGACCTCGTCTATGGTCACCTCGCAGAGATAGTGTCCGGAGTATCCGTCGCTGTAACAGACCTGAGTGCAGTCCATCTCACTGCCCGGACGGGGGTCGTAGATTTCGTCCAGGTCTTCGTCCGACAGCCGCTGGATGTCGGTGAGGCCGGCGGAGGCGATGGCCGATGCCAACTCCGCCGCGGTCGCATCGTCCACCGTCGCCAGTTCTGACGCCAGCGCGGCCAGGTGATGAGCCGCGACACGGTTCGTTTCCAACGCCCAGCCGACGTTCGTCGGAATATTGGAGTCGTCCGGCTGTTGCGCCAGGTTGCTGCTCGCCAGGTTAACGGCCAACTCCAGTAGGCATCCCATGGCCGCTACGACGATTTCGGAAGGGTTAATCTGGTCTGGCATTACGAGACACCCGAGTAGTGTAGGGGGTGGTTATTGACGTTGCTGTCAACGAATGAATCCCGGCGCATTGTAAAGAAGGTTAGGCAGAACTACCAACGTTCGCCGGGAACCCGCTCCTGTAGCACTTCGCCGAAAAGCGTCAGCACCTGGTCTATCCTCAGCACCACTATTGCTCCCTGGCTGTCGGCCAGGTAACGCTCGTTCACCAGCCCAGACTGGAGCAGGCGGTCGGTCATCTCTTCAAACACCGTACCATCGCGGTGGACGCTGGCGGTGCACCGGAACTTCCAGCCGGCATCCCGCTCGGTGTTGCGGAACAGGACGATGACCTTGGGGTTCTCCTCGATGTGGTCCAGCGGGTTCCGACCGGTGCGGTCACGGTAAATCAGCGTGTCGTCGCCCACCGTGAGCACCGTGCCGATGTAACCGCAGTTGGGGGTGCCGTCGGCGCCCGCCGTGCCCACGATGCAGGGGTAGCCGTCGTCCCGCGCCCGGTTGATCAGCCGCGCCATCTCTTCTGTCAACTGAATCATCTCGTTTCTCCTCCAAGCCCGCACAACTTTACTGCCGGCTCTGTGCGATACATTACTCGGGTCTGCCGGCGTTGAGGTACTCGACGGCCTGCCGGTGGCTCTCTAGCAGTCCGGGGACCCGCTCCGGGTCGGTGCGTCCCCAACCGCATTCGGTGGCGACGCCAAAGGACGGGAGGTAACGCCTCGCCGTGTCGCTGCGGGAGCGGTCGCCGGCCGTGTCGTCGTAGTGAATCAGCCCCAATACCACCTCGGTGTCGGCCGGAAGCCGCAGCTCTTCAAGAGGCTGAAAGTATGCCTCGTCCGAACGGCCCTGCGGAACCGGCATGTGTATGAAGTCGAGCCTTCGGCTCAGGTTGGCCGACAGGCCGTTGGCGATCTCTACCAGGATGCCCATGCCCTGCGGCATCACCAGGTGCTCGTCGCGGGGCGACCCGTAGCACAGGTGATAACCCAGGTCCACCGTCTCCGGCACCGCCGCGCCCAGCCGGGCTAACTCGGCGAACACTTGCGCCTTGTAATCGGCGGGACGGTGGGAGAAGTAGTCCTCAAAGAGCAAGACTTCCTGGCACACGTCCCACTGGATGGACAGCCGCTCTTGGGGCGTCGTTGTCAGTATCTGCTCCAACGCGGCCAACAGAGACCGCTCGTAGGCCGGAATGTAGGCATCACGGTCGGCGGGACTGACGTACATGTAGGCCGTTGCCATGGGCGTGGGCAGCGACACCTGGAACAACGTCTCCTCACCAATCACCCCCTCGGCCCGCAGCCGGGTGTACAGGTCGAAGGATTCCAGCGCCGCTTCCGCGTAGCCGGTGGGAAACTCCACCGCCGTCGGGTCAACCCCCGGCTTGAAACGGATGTAGGAAGTTTCGCGCAGCAGCTGACCGTCCCACTGGTACAGCGCGTAGGGCGGTTCATCAGTGTCCAGCTCCATGTCGGGATGCTCCGCCAGCATCTCGCGCTGGAACCAGATCCAGCGACCCCGCCGTCCGGTTTCGCCGTCGGTGATGCGCCGCAGATGAGGCCCCAAGGCCGCGCTCACGGTGCGGAACACCGTCTCGGCATCGGGCAGAGGGACGCTGCCGACGAGATGCGCCGCGCTTTGACAAGCAGCCATATTGCCTCCACTAAGCCATGATGCGGCGGAAGTAGTCCAGAGCGTTGCCTCCGATGATCTTGAGCACGCCCTCGTCGGAATGGCCCCGGCGGATCAGGCCGCGCACGATGTTCTTGCCGTCGGCTGGCGACTCCAGGCCGTTGAGGTAGGGAGCCGGGAGCTGGTCCGGCGTGCGGCCCAACAGGACCCGGTGGAAGCCCACGTGATCGCCGACGGTGGTGTCGGTGCCGATGCCCACGTGGTCAACGCCCACCAGGTTGACCATGTAGTCGTAGTGATCCAACACGCACTCGATATCCTGCTCGGGGTCGTCGCTGAGCGAGTTCGGCACTGCCGTGATGCAGACCAGACCGCCGTTGCGGGCACAGGCCAGCAGCTCCTCGTCCGTCCTGGTGCGACCATTGGGCCGCAGCGTGTAGGAGGCGTTGTGGCTGAACACGGTGGGAGCCCGGGACACCTCGATGGCATCCATCGCCGTGGGGGTTGAAGCGTGGGACAGGTCCACTGCCATGCCCAGGTCGTTCATACGGTGAACGACCTCCACGCCGAAGTTGCTCAGACCGCCGGGATTGCGCTCGGTCTGGCCGTCGCCGATGAAATTCCGTCGGTTGTAGGTGATGCCGGCCAGGCGCACGCCCATGCCGTAGAGGGCATCCACCCGCTCGATGCGGTTGCCGATGGCCAAGTGTTCCAGGGTGGGCAGAAAGCCGATCTTGCCCTGCTGCCGGGCCGCCAGGATTTCGTCGGGATTGGTCACGCGAACCACGTTGTCCTGCTGGGCCACGTCGGCCAGCATCCCGCCCACCTCGGCGGCGATATCTTCATATTCCATGAAGGACATATCGGTGGTGCTCTTGAACCCGCTGAAGGCGCTGGCGGTCGTCACCGTGGACCACCCGCCGGCCTCCGCTGCCTGGTAGCCATATTGGTAACGGCTGGTGGTCCGCAGGAACTCGATGAACCGGTCCATGTCGTCGGGCAACACGAAGGGGTGCTGGTGGACGTCAATCATCACCGCCTGGTCCATAATGCGCTCGAAACGGGTTTCCTCGGCTGCGCTGAGCGGAACGGTTGACGAGGATACGCGGCCCACCTCGCGGGCCAGGGGAATGCTAGGCGTGGTCATGTCGGACGTCCTCCAATGTGTTGGGTCGCCGTCGGCGGGCAGGGTCTCGGAGTGGCGCAAGTATAGTCAAAGTGGCTGGCTGCGGCAAAAGCCGACGATGGATTGCGGCAAACCTACCGTCCAACCCGCCGCGATGTCGGGGCCGGGTCGTCCGGCGCGAGCACGGAAACGGGAGCAAGCTTGCTGCACCGCGCGCGGTGGCTCAACTCCGTAGACGGATAACACCGATGACCGAGTTCATTAGCAACTCTGCCATTTGGTCCCCAGTCCGTGTCCACACCGTGCTCAAGGTAGCGCCCGGTTCCGACCCAGGACGCGGGAAATGGGACTCTACGTGGAAGTCTGCCATCGGTAAACCCTACCCACTGGACCCGAAATATTGGCAGCATCGGTGACCGTACCACATGGACCGGGGACGACCTGAAAACCTGGGCGATGAACCGTTTGACCCAGAACTACCTAGCTGCGGCAAAAGCCGACGATGGATTGCGGCAAACCTACCGTCCAACCGCCGCGATGTCGGGGCCGGGTCGTCCGGCGCGAGCACGGAAACGGTTGCTGGCGGTGTACCAGTGGGACGCGATGAGAGACAAGCGTGGTGGAGCATTGCTGCACCGCGCGCGGTGGCTCAACTCCGTAGACGGATAACACCGATGACCGAGTTCATGGTAGCAACTCTGCGGCATTTGGGGTAACCCCAGTACCGTGTCCACACCGTGCTCAAGGTGTGGGCGGACAGGGAGGGTGGCGCGGTGCAGGCGCGGGATCTGGCCCAGCAGATACCCGCTGACCGGTGGCAGAGACGCGGGAACGATGGGACTCTACGTGGAAGTCTGCCATCGCCGTAAACCCTGTCGGACCCACTGGACCCGATCATCGAATATTGGCAGCGAGGTGACATCGTACCACGCCGCCGGTGGCGATGGACCGACCGGGAGGTGAGACGATGCCGGCTGAAAAGCCCTGTCCATCCACTGGTCGGATGAACGGCGGCACCAGGCCCGAGCCATGCAGATTACCGAAGACGCCTTCCAGAACGCGACTGTAGTACTAGGGTAGGATGGTCGCACCTACTGTTCGGTCAAAGCAAACCACAGTGGACGAAAATGGTCATCATACTCCAAGTGCGAGCGGTTCATGCTGCCCAGCTGTTTTCGGCAGCTCCGTCTTTATTCATTCTCCCAGGATCGAAATAATCAATTGTCGGCACACAGTGCTTCCGCGTACCTAGGATCCAACAAACGTTGGTGTGCCTTCGACACCTCATGATCGATCCGTGTCGAATACACTTTTCCACGCGGGTTCGCGATAATCTGATGGTTGCGAAAGTCTTCCTGGAGGTCGGGGTCTTCGGTGAACAGCAATCGAGCTCCGGCGATCCGCGCTAAGGCCAACAGATGCTGATCGTCCGACCGACAATGCGGGTTGCCGCCCAACGTGTTCGCTTCGGCATCGACTAAGTTATCTCGCTCTTGGCGGACGCGGCCTCTAGCAATAGCTGTTTTGAGCCATTTGTCATATCTTCCCACGCGATCGATTTCCCGCTTCATTTGGGTCCCACCGATCACGACTCGCCCTCGTTCGCTTTCAAGCCAATCAAGGAAAAACTTGCCCGCAGGCGTTTGAACATCTGTCCTTCCGAATATTTTGTGGCAGTTGTTCACATCAACGATAGCGCACATCGATCACAATCCTATGGAACGTCGGGATTCGGCCATGAAAAATGACCCGTAGGAATGCGGCGCACCCACCACGTTGCCGACCTCGTCTATCCCTATGGAATGGATTTTGACGTGAGTGCCAAGAGGCTCGAAGTACAATATAGAGACTTCTTCTGGTAGCAGAGGTTTCTCACTCGCTCCGTCTCTGACATCCATCCGGATCCGGTCGATCAAGTAATCGCTGTGAGTTTCCACGAGTAACTGCTTGTTTGCCGATGCCAGAGCACAGAAAAGGCTTCCCAAGGCCGCTTGAGCGCTTGGATGCAAATGCACCTCCGGCTGTTGAAGCAAGCACGTACTAGGAGCACCCTGGGTGAGCAACTCGGTTAGTACCGGGAGGCTCTGGCTGACTCCGTAGCCCACGTCAACCAGATTACGGGGTCTTTCGCTAGCGTCATCACCCGGAACGCGGATCAGGATTTGGAAAGGGTCTCCGTCCGAATCGCCGAGTGGTGACCTCACGGAGATCTCCTCGAATAATCCGGATCCTTTGCCAAAAGACTCGAGCGCATCTTTGAGCTGAGCAAACTCTGTGGGCCTACGACGCGACAAACTCGCCAGGTAACTCGGAATGTATTCGCCTCCCGGGTCCTGCGTTATGCGTATCGGGTCATATGTCCTTCGCGGTCGCGACCGTATTGGTGCGCTAGCGAACGGGCGGTCCGAGTGTTGTGAACCGGGCCAAAAATGAAGTAACAACTGTTCCATGCGTTCTACGGCTTGCACCTTTTCCTGGAACTCGGGATCTGCGGACGCCTCATCACGTTCTGGAGACGTGAACCACGGCTGGTACCCTTGGGCTGCCGTCAACAATGCGGCGGGGAGGGGCCAAAGTCCGGCATCGTCCCTGAAGGAAAACATCCCAGTCTGATCTGATTGATGATCTGTGACCCAACTGCCGAGTTCCAGGTGAACGCTGTGTTTCCCGCCGGGCCCCAAATACGTTTCGAACAGCATCCCATCCTGGGAAACTTTTCGCTTCGTTGGGAAGGGTGTGCCCGTGCGCTCCTCGAAGGTCACCTGAAACGAGACTTTGTTTCGCTCGTATTCGTCCTCAAACCCCGCGCTGAACTCTTTGGCCTCTTCGCCGCTGTCTGGCAGGTGGTGGACAATATCTTGAAACGACCCTAAATTGTAAGGATCTTCCATAAAATTGGGGGAGTTATTCAAAAACGCGACATCCCAAAGGGCCCGTATCAAAGCAAGGAACGAGGTTTTACCAGTACTGTTGGGCCCGACCAACAACGTCAAAGGCGCTAAAGACACCGTTTGTTGGTCGGCGAAGCAGCGATAATTTTCCAGCGTGAATTTTTTCAATGGTGAACCTCAAAAATTTCGTCGGCGAAACCAGGATTGAGAACATTCCGCAGCAGCGCCTGTCAGCTTGTGCGTGCCGTTCCCGGGAACGGATGATACTTTGCCTTCGACTATTTCATTGTACACTCGTTTGGCCCCCGTCCCTCATGAGGTTCGTCAACCGATTATTGGCGGACTTTGAACGGAAGTCTGCCACATCGGGCCAGCGAATTGCGTAACCTCTCAACCAAGCCGAGCCGTACTAACGTGAACACGCGGTATGATAGGGGCTGCCAACCCTTCGCTCCTGGAGAATTCGCCTTGACTACCGCCAATCCTACTGTTGCGCCCTATGGTTCGTGGCGCTCGCCGATCACCGCCGATGCCATCGTGGCCGAGTCCATTGGCATCAGCAGCGTTGCCATCGACGGCGACGACATCCTGTGGACCGAATCCCGTCCCTCGGAGGGCGGACGCTACGTGATAGTGCGCCGCGGCCCCGACGGCGCGGTGGCCGACGTCAACCCACCGCCCTTCAATGCGCGCACCCGCGTCCACGAATACGGCGGCGGCGCGTGGATCGCCGACGGCGGCACGGTGTGGTTCTCCAACTTTGACGACCAGCGCATCTACCGGCAGGAACCCGCCGGAGAGCCGCAGGCCATCACGCCCGACGCGCCGCTGCGTTACGCCGATGCCGTGCTGGACCGGTCCCGCAACCGCCTCATCTGCGTCCGCGAGGACCATGCCAACCCCGACAATATCGTCAACGCCATCGCCGCCGTTCCCGCTGACGGAGCGGGCGAGCAGGCCGTGCTGTTCGACGGGTGGGATTTCGTATCGTCGCCCCGCCTCAGTCCCGACGGCACGACCTTGGCCTGGCTCTCGTGGGACCATCCCAACATGCCGTGGGACGGAACCCACCTGTGGACGGCTCCGGTGAACGGCGACGGTTCGCTGGGAGCGGCCACGCTGGTTGCCGGCGGGGAGGGCGTATCTGTTTTTCAACCGGAATGGTCGCCCGACGGCGTGCTGCACTACGTGTCGGACCAATCGGGCTGGTGGAACCTGTATCGTGTGGTTGGCGGCGAGCAGCAGGCGCTTCACCCTGATGACGCCGAATATGGCCGGCCGCAGTGGGTCTTCGCGTCGCGCACCTACGGGTTCACCGGCGACGGCAGTATCGTGTGCGCCGTCAACCGGCGCGGCGCGTGGTCGCTGAACTTGCTCGACCCCGATGGAGGAACGCTTGCTCCGATCCTCGTGCCGGCCGGCGAAATGGGTCGCGGCGACCTGGCGGTGTCAGGCAATAGCGCTGTGGTGGTGGCTGGCGACGCGCGGCGGCCCCTGTCGGCGATGCGTATCAACCTGTCCGACGCGGCCTGGGACACGCTGCGTGCGTCGTCAACGGTGGACATCCCTTCGGACTACATCTCGCCGGCCCAGGCCATCGAGTTCCCCTCCAACGACGGCCGCCCGGCTTACGCGCTGTACTACGCGCCGCGCAACCCGGCCTACCAAGCTCCGGCCGGGCACTCGCCTCCCCTGCTGACGCTGAGCCACGGTGGGCCGACCGGAGCGGCGTCCGGCGCATTGGATTTGTCCGTCCAGTTCTGGACCAGCCGGGGGTTCGCGGTGGTGGACGTCAACTACGGCGGGAGCGTGGGCTACGGGCGAGCGTACCGGCAACTGCTCAACGGCAACTGGGGCGTGGTTGACGTGGACGACTGCGCCAACGCCGCGCTGCATCTGGTGCATCAGGGTCTGGCCGACGGGTCCCGCCTAGCCATCCGCGGCGGCAGCGCCGGGGGTTATACCACGCTGGCCGCGCTGGCCTTCCGCAACATCTTCGCCGCCGGGGCCAGCTACTACGGCGTCTCCGACCTGACCGCCCTGGCCGCCGATACCCACAAGTTCGAGTCGCGCTACCTCGACCGGCTGGTTGCTCCCTATCCCGAGGGGGCCGACACTTACCGCCGCCGTTCGCCCATCAACCACACCGACGGCCTGTCCTGCCCCATCATCCTGCTGCAGGGCCTGGAGGACCGCATCGTCCCGCCCAACCAGGCCGAGACGATGTTCGACGCAGTACGCGCCAAGGGGCTGCCCTGCGCGTATCTCCCCTTCGAGGGCGAGCAACACGGCTTCCGCCGCGCCGAGAACATCAAGCGCGCGCTGGAGGCGGAGCTGTATTTCTACTCACGGATGTTCGGGTTCGAGTTGGCCGATGCGGTGGAGCCGGTGGCGATTGAGAACTTGTCACCTGCGTCCGCATACCCGTCTCCGTAGCCTGAAAATGCTATAATCAACCCATGACCACCGAAGGTACAAGCCAGCTGAATCCAGAGTCTTTGGTGGCGCGGATCATTACAGAGTTGCAGGCCAATCCCGAGGCCCAGCGACTGCTCCTTCGCGCCATGTTGACCAACTCATTTCTGGGGATGCCGGCTCGTCTGGACCACATTGAGCAAGACGTGGCCGAGTTGAAGACCGACGTGGCCGAGTTGAAGACCGACGTGGCCGAGTTGAAGACCGACGTGGCCGAGTTGAAGACCGACGTGGCCGAGTTGAAGACCGACGTGGCCGAGTTGAAGATCGACGTGGCCGAAATCAAACGGAATGTTGCCTACTTGATGGGCAGTGATCTGGAGAATCGGCTGCACAGAAAGGCGAGACCACTACTCAGCCAAAAGCTAGGACTCCGGCAGACCGTAATAATGCAGAGCCAACTGCTGGAGCCACTCCCAGAGTTGGCCGGCGCGGTCAACGACGCACTGGACACGGGAGTAATCTCTTCCGATCAGGACAGGCGGATTACCGAAACCGATCTGATACTGCGGGCGCAACGAAGCTATGATCGCTCAGCCGTTTGGGTATCGGTGGAGATATCCAACAAGGTTGATGCCCATGATATCCAAAGGTCCCGCGAAACCGCTGATGCCCTGACTGCAATCTTCGGCGTTGCAACCATTGCCACAGTTGCAGGCTATCAGATTGACCCGCCGGATGAAGAGCGGGCCAAAGACTTGAGCGTCGAGTGTATCCAAATCACGCCTGACGTGCCTTACGCTCCTGGTCAGTAAGCCGCCCGCAGCACCTCCATGATCGGGCCGGCGTCGATAATCGGCTTGGGGTTGGTGCTGAGGCTGCGATCTTGAAGCGTTGCAGTGGCGATGTATTCCAGGCCGTCTTCGGGGACTCCAACTTCACGCAACGTGCGCGGCAATTCCAAGTCACGGCACAGGCCGTCCACCGCGTCGGCGGCGGCCAGGCCGGCTTCCTCGTCGGTCATGGCGCTGCTGGCGACGCCGATGGCTTCGGCGATCAGCCTTTGCCGGTCGGCGCAGGCGTCCAGGTTGTACCGCATCGAGTGGGGAAGTAGGATTGCATTGGCCTCCCCATGCGGGACATCGTAAAGGCCACCCACGTGGTGGCAGGTGGCGGTGTTCAGTCCCAGCCCTCCGAAAGACGCCAGGGACGCCATGGCGCAGGCGGTCTTGGTGGCCAGCAGAGTGTCGATGTCGCCGTCCTTGCAGCGAGGCAGGTTCTCGAAGAGCAAACGGATGGCGTGGAGGGCCATGCCGTCGCCAATGGGGTTGTGTCCGGTGGAGTACACGGTTTCGATGGCGATGCGCAGCTGTCCAATGGCGGTGGATACCAGGATGCGGAGAGGGGTGGTAGCCAATGCCTGGCCGTCGATTATCACGGTGCGGTGCGTCACCCCGTCGCCGGCGATGCTCAGCTTGCGCCCCTGCTGGTGATCGGTGATCCCGCCGCCGCCACGACTGAACTCGGCGCAGCCCATGGTGGTGGGAACGCTCAGGATGGGCAGTTTGGGGGCCGGCGTGGGCGGTATGACGATCTTGTCCGGCGGTTCGAAGATGATGGCATAGTCACGGATGTCGCCGCCCTCGGCCAGCAGCGTTGCGATAGCCTTGGTGGTGTCGTGGGTGCTGCCCCCGCCGACGCTGATGAAAACGTCGGGCTGGGTTTCCTGCGCCATGGCCACGCCGGCCTCCACGGTCTCCACCGGCGAATGGGGCAAGACGCCGGAGTAGGTGCCGACGTAGCGGGAACCGAGGGCCTCCTGCACCCGGGGCACCACGTTGCAAGCGGCGAGGATGGTGGGGCCGCAGGTAATCATGGCGCGGCTTGCTCCCAAGCCGTCTACCGTGGCAGCCAGGTCGTTGATGGCAGTCTCGGAGCAGACAATGTCCTGGTGCAAAGGGTTGTAGCGGTATTGCAATGTGCTGGTAGGCATGGTGATGGCTCCGTGGCGGGTGTCAGGCCGGGATTTGTTCGTAGGCAAAGTCGGGGATAGCAATGCGTTGGCTGGCGTGTTCGATGGTGATGCCACAGAGCTGACCGTCCTCGTCCAGGTCGAGCAGAGTGTTTTCGTCCCAGTCGCGAGTTTCGCGCACGGCATCAGGGCACAACTCGATGTACAGGGTATCGGTGTCCGGGAAGTACTGTACTTTCATGGTCTGAATCTCCCGTCAATAAAAGCGTTATGAACCGTCTCGCCGTCGGGCAGCAGAATGACGCGCAAATACCTGCCGTTGAGTTCCGCAATCGGCCCCCAGCGCCGGATACATCCGTCCTGTTGCAATTCCTCCCTGACCGGGGCGTCAACCACCCGCTGAATCCAGTCCAAAGAGATAAAGGCACGATCGGGGCGATGGCGGGTGGAATGAAAGTAGTCAGTAAATCTCACAGGACATTTATGCCCAGCAATTACGGAATGACCTAAAACCCCATCGTTTCCCGGATTCTGTTGACCATCTCGTTGGTGACCACATAGCCGGTGGGAGGCCGCGGGTTGAAGGTGCGATACGCCAAGCTATCACGCCGCGCTTCGTAGTCTGCCTTGGCGGCCTCGAGTTCCTCGGGCGTGAGCTTTATGGGGACTATCTCCGGCCACAAAACGACTATATCCACACGCTCGCCCTCAGGGAGATCTATGGGTTCGTCCAACTCTATGGTCTGGCCTTTGACGGTGCCTTTCAGATCCATTCTCATTTTCTTTCCCCGTTCTCCGGATGTCGCTGGCTCCATTTTACATTACCGGCATTGCGTTGCGGGGACGGCGTTTGCTGCTGGGAACAAATCCATCGGAGCGCCATTTGGGCCTAGGCTGTCCACGGTCAGGGCAGGTCGTTGGTGGCAGTAACGGAGCGAATGATGTCCTGTCGCAAAGGGCCGTAACGGCATTTCAGCGTACTGGCCGTTATGATGAAGTTCCGCGAGGATAAGCACGAAATCTATTCGGGATCGATTCCTTAAAATAGATTCCTGCGTAACGTGCTGTTGAGAAGTTGCGCGGTACCGTTTTTGCCTTTTATCGGTTCTTCGTAAATATCAAACTCGGCAATGAGCTGCTTTTCGAAGCCGCCACGCTTGCTCAGATCCCATATTTTCCACAAGCTGCCATTCGTAAGCACTGCGTAGCCTTTGCGAGTGCCCTGGGCATAGCTCATTAGTTGGCGCTCGTAATTTAACGACCAAGCGTCAACTTTTTTTGACTCAAGCAAGATGCCGGTGTGTCCATTCTTGCCGAACATCACGTAGTCTATCCGACCGTAATCGTTGAGGTCGCACTCGAAAGCTACCTGTTCGGGGTCGCTCAAATCCCACCCCAAAGCCAGTAGCACGGGGTCAATCAGCATATATCTGGTATTCATTTCGTGACTGTCGAGAATTTCGTAATAATCCTCGTCATCAATTAATGTGTTGGCACGTTGGATCGCCAATTCGACATCCCTCAAGGCCATGATACTCCCCCCTTTTGAACAAATGTCGTTGACTTCACATTGTGCGAACAGCGATGGATCTACTGATTCAATCCCCGCTGCATCCCGCGCAGGTAGCCGGCCTGCCCGCCGTGCTGGTTGACCTCCCAGATGAGGAGGCGGAACATATCGGCCACCGCCATGCTTTCGCCCCGGCGGTTGGTCATCTGCGTGTTGACCAGCGAATCGTCGTCGTGCTGGTTGAGGAAGTCCAGCAGGTTGTTGCGGGCGGCGTCGGCGTACTCCATGAGCACCGCCTTGTCGGGACAGCGCCAGTTGGTGAGATCCTCTACCGAATAGCCAAAACCGACGTTCATCGGCTCAGGCGCGAAACCCAGCCGTTCGGCCCATCCCTGCTCGTAGAGCTGCTGTTCCTGTTTGGCGAGCGACTGCACCCACATATCCAGCGCGCGCCCGTAGTGCCAGACGATAAACCCGATGGAGTGGCACTGCTCGTTGGGAGTGAACTCAATCTCTTCCTGGGTCAGCCCGTCCACATAACGCACTAGCCAATCCCAGTTGTTGTCGAATGATCCCTGGATGAATTCCTTCAGCGCCATTGCGGCCTCCATAAGTGAGTATCTTTACATGGATATACAGGATAAACAGGATATGATGTGCGTTAACGTCCCAAATCCCGTTCATCCTATTCATCCATATAAATATTTCGTCAAGTTGTCCACACTGGCGACCGCTTTTCCAGGAACGCCGATATGCCTTCCTTGGCGTCGTCGGACTGGAGGTTGTCCACCATTACTTTGCTGGCGAACTGGTAGGCAGACGGACGGTCCATTTCGATCTGGCGGTAGAACGCGGCCTTGCCCAACGCCAATGTGTCCGCGCTGGCCGAGGCAATCTGACGGGCCAGTTCCATGACCCGCTCCTCCAGTTCGTCCGCCGGCACAATCCGGCTGATGAGGCCGAAGTCCAGCGCTTCTTGCGCCGAAATGGGCCGTCCGGTGAGCAGCATTTCCATGGCCTTTTTCGGCATCACCGAGCGGGCTACGGCGACGCCCGGCGTGGTGCAGAACAGCCCGATCTGGACGCCCGGCGTGGCGAATGCCGCCGTATCCGCTGCTACCGCAATGTCGCAGGTCGCCACCAACTGGCAGCCGGCGGCGGTGGCCAAACCCTGTACCTGGGCGATTACCGGCTTGGGCAGCAGGCGGATGCCTTCCATGACCCGCATACAGGCTTGGAACACCGCAGTGTAATCTTCCTCGTCACCATTGACCAACTCGTTCAGGTCGTGGCCGGAACTGAATACCGGGCCTTCAGAGCGGATGACGACCACGCGAGCGTCGGGATCTTTCGCAATCCAATCCAGCCATTCTTCCAACGCCGCCAGGGTGCGCGAGGACAGGGCATTACGGCGCTTCGAGTTGTTGAGGGTGAGTACGGCGATGCCGTCTTTGGCCCAGTTGTACAGTACCGGCAACGGTTCAATCTCATCCGGCGTAGCTGGCCGCGCTTGAGACCTTTCAACGGTCGCCACGGCGACGGTGTTGCCAGCCGGTGAGAAGAATTCCACTTCGTAGGCCACGCCTTGTGGGTAAATATGAACTACGGTGCCAGTCCTGCCTGCTTTCAGCCCGTGCTCCGGCAGGTCAACTGAAAGCGCGATCACGTCGTGTTCCTGGATCATGTTCATCTCTCTAGCGGGTACGCGGTAACGAGCCTGGGTTTGTCTGTACCAATATCAATGAGCCAGACTGACCTGACTCGCGGATTGCGCCCATCCGGTGTTTCCAAAATGCCTTCAATTACAAATTTAGTGCCGTACGGTGTTTCAATAACCCTGGCGACGTCGTTGCCCGCACCGTGACCCAAGAGTGCGTCGGCCAAATTCTCCCACTGCTCCTGAAAGAAACCAAAGCCGACGAAGAAACCGGCTTTGCCGCCGCCTTCCCGATGGTCTATCGCCAGCAGATAGTCTCTGGCTTTCGCTACTTCAACCCAGGCATTTTCGGCGTTGGGCAGTCTCATGCCTAGCCGCGCGGCAGGCCCAACCCCCGGCTCGCGATGATGTTGCGCTGCACTTCACTGGTGCCGGCGGCGATGGTGTGGGAGAAGGCCCGCATCCAGTGCTCCTGCATATCGGCTTCCATGGGCGTCCACTTGTCATCCCGCAAGCCGCCGTACATGCCCATAACCTCCAGGCAGGAGGCGGTGGTGCGCTGCACCGTTTCGCTGCCGAACACTTTGGACATGGACGCTTCCTTGTTGGGGACCAGGCCCTCGCCCTGCATCCAGGCTACGTTGTAGGCGATGAGACGGGCTACTTCGGTCTCGATGTAGCGGTCGGCCAGCACATTGCGCACCCACGGCTCCTGGCTCAGCGGCTGGCCGTTGCGCCGGATGCCGTCGGCCCACTGGCGGGTGTCGTCCAGGTGGCGACGGGCCGCCGCCGAGTAGTCGATGCCGGAGCGCTCAAAGTCCAGCAGCGTGACCGCCACGTACCAGCCTCGATTCTCCTCACCCACGATGTTGCGGGCCGGCACCCGCACGTTGTCGAACATGATCTGGTTGAACTCGTGGCGTCCGCCCATGTTGATGATGGGTCGCACCTCGATGCCGGGCGTCTTCATGTCCACCAGAAAGAAGCTGATGCCCCGGTGCTTGGGCGCGTCGGTGTCGGTGCGAGTGAGCAGCATGATCCAGTCGCCCCGGTGTCCCATGGAGGTCCAGATCTTGCTGCCGTTGATGACGAACTCGTCGCCGTCGCGGATGGCGCGGGTGCTGAGCGACGCCAGGTCGGAACCGGATTCAGGTTCGCTGTAACCCTGGCACCACTGGACTTCGCCCTTGGCCACCGGGGGCAGATGCTCGGCCTTCTGATCGTCGGTTCCGTGGATCATCAGGGTGGCGCCCATCATGCGCACCCCGAAGTTGTCCCGCCCGGGAGCCCGATGGTAGGTCATCGCCTCGTTGAAGATGGCGGTGCGTACCGGCGAGGCTTTCTGTCCGCCGTACTCTTCCGGCCAGTGCATGGTCAGCCAACCCCGGTCGGCCAGCTTGCGGCGCACGTCCAAAGTGCGCTGCCAGTTGTCCTCGCCGGCGCCGCGTTCCCCCAATTCCCACTCCGGGACGTATTCTTCGGCGATGAACTGCTGCAAATCGCGCTGGAAGGCGGCATCTTCAGTACTTAGCTGGAACTCCATGGTAGAACTCCTATGGCGGGCGTCCCTGTCATTGCGAGCGCAGCACGGCAATCTCGCCGGGTTGCGCGCTATGTTATCACGGTACCGGTCAGATTTGGCTGTACCCGCTGCCCGGGCCTCTGGTGTCGTCAACTCCCCAGCCCCGGCCTTCGTTAATCCAGCCGAATTCCAGCAGGATCTGCTGGCTGTAACACACGCGTCCGGTAACCTTATCCGCCGGCTCGGAGGCCAGCAGCAGCGTGGCCCGCGCCAGCAGTTCCGGCGGCTCGCCCCTGGGGTCGTCCATGCCATCAACCAGGTGGTGGAAGACGGTGCCCGGCGTCGGCACCACCAGCGACGGGGAGACCGCCGACACCGATATGCCGTATTCGTACACTTCCTGCGCCAACCCCTGGGAGAACCGTTCCAACGCCGCTTTTTCGGCTCCGTAGCAGGTCCCGTTGTTCGGAGGCGTCGCGTACGGCCCCCGGCCCGGCCCCACCGCAGCGCCTGAAGAAATGTTCACGATACTGCCTGACCGACGCTCAATCATATCTCCGAGCGCCAGTTGGCTCAGGATGAAAGGCGCGTGAAAGTTCACGGCCCAGGAGCGCATCCACCGGTTGACGGGAAAGTCCTTGATGGGCAGGTAGTAGGTCAGGGCAGCGTTGTTCACCAGCACGTCCACCGGCCCGTAGATGCTGCGGGTTTCCTCGACCAACCGCTCGCAATCTTCCGGCAGCGATATGTTGGCCGCCACCGCCGTGGCCTCGCCGCCGGCTTCCTTGATGTCGGCGATGGTCTTGGACAGCGAGCCTTCCAGCGGGTGGTCTCCCTCGTTCACGGTGCGGGCCGCGCAGATGACGCGGGCTCCCTCGGCGGCGAACAGCCGGCTGATTTCCGCGCCGATGCCGCGGCTCGCGCCGGTGACGATTGCGGTTTTTCCTTCGAGTCGGGGCATTTGCGTTCCTTCATTCATTGCAGTAGTGTACTCGAGCGGACATGCTACTGTACCGATGGCTGAGATGGAGGAGATTCGTGGAATACTTCGCCGTTCCGCTCCGCCTGCAACCGTCTTTCGTTCCAATCCTGCCACAGGCGGAACATTTTGTCGCTGCCATCTTTCAGTCCAGCGTGGTAGCGGCTGACCGAGTTGAGAGAAGGTGGTGGCTCGTCAAAAGCGAAGCCATTAATCCAAGCGCGCTCACGTCGTTCGCTCCAACCGGACCAGACGCTGTGCATTGCATCACGACCTTCGGCCCAACCTGCTTTGCGGCCCGCCTCATAGCCGAAACCATAACGTTCGTCCTAAGCTTCTTTTCGGCCCGCGGTTTTGCCGGCCGCGTAGCCGGCGTCGTACACTTCGTACCGATTACGCTCTTCGATAAGACGTGCTAAAACCATCACGCACCTGCCTGGGCGTCTGCGCTATCTACTGGTAGCGCCCTTTTATTCGGAGGAGGCCCCGGTATCCGTCGGAGGAGGTTCGGTGAACGGTTGGCCTGACTGTTCCGCCGCCATCCGGCGCTGGTTCCACGCCATCCACAGTCGATCCCGCTCTGCACGACCCTCGGCCCGACCTTCCTCACGAACACGGTCGTTGCGCAATTTTGCGATTACCATAGGTATTCCCTCCGAGAAGCCGAATGCCAGGGGAATTGAGATTGCGGCGCACACGGCGGCGGCAACAATCACGATTATAGCAATTTCCGGCCACGCCAACGGTGCATCTTCCGCCGTCACAATCCGCGCGTAACTCAACAACGCCGTCAGCGCCACCCAGCAGGCGTAGAACACCGCCAGGAACTGCCCAATGTGAGGCGTCAGAATGTCAAAGGTGCTGACCCGCACCTCCTGCCGCCGGCCCCAGGGGCTGGTCAACTCAGTCTTCCAGCAGGTCCGTCAGCAGGCTTTCGTTCATTGTGAAGCTTTCCGCTTCGGCGGGGAACGCACCGCTCTGCACGTCCTCGGCGTACTGACGAAACGCCGAGCCCATATCGTCCCCCAGGTTGGCGTAGCGTCGGGCGTGCTTGGGTACGAAGTCGGTGAAGAGGCCCAGCATATCGTGAAACACCTGCACCTGCCCGTCGCAATCAGGTCCCGCGCCGATGCCAATGGTGGGAATGGTCAACCGCTGCGTAATCACCCGAGCCAACGGGCTGGGCACGCATTCCAACACCACCGAATAGGCCCCGGCATCCTGCAACGCCAATGCGTCGTCCAGCAATTTCCGAGCCGCCGCTCTGGTGCGTCCCTGCACCCGGTAGCCGCCCAGCGCGTTCACGGACTGGGGCGTCAGCCCGATATGCCCCATCACCGGCACGCCGGCATCCACCATGCGCCGCACCGTATCGGCGATGGCGACGCCTCCCTCCATTTTCACGGTATGCGCCCCGCCTTCCTGCATCAACCGGCCCGCGTTGCGGAGCGCCTCTGCGGCGTCAACCTGGTAGGCCATGAAGGGCAGATCCACCACCACCAACGCCTCCGAGGCGCCACGACTTACCATGCGGCCATGCCGCACCATGTCGTCCATGGTCACTGGGATCGTGGAATCGTACCCCAGCACCACCATCCCCAGGCTGTCGCCGACCAGGATGATCGGTATGCCGGCGGCGTCGGCGATGCGGGCCGCCGTGTAATCGTAGGCGGTGACCATGGGGATTTTCTCCCCGGCCCGTTTCATCTCGGCCAGCCTTCTAATTGTGATCGCCATGATGGGGGGAATTGTATCAGGAACGGAGCGTTTGGGCTTACCTGGGCTCCGCATCCATCCTTATCCGCGGCGCTGACGCTGCTGCCACGCGCCATTTCGCGCCCACCACTTCCCCCAATTCGCGGGCCCATTCCCGTTGGCCAGCGATGATCGGCAGGGTGCGCCTAACCGTGCCCGTGTCATTGACAGTGCCCCCGGTGAGGCTTACATTATATATTAGTAATATAGATAATTTATATCACGCATAGTGATGCATTGGATTGATGTGGGGTCCCTGCACCCACGTTCCAAACCGGCGACCTGCCGGTCATAACTCGACCCGATAAGGAGGGCATACAGAGATGGCTACCATAGAGAACAGTTCCCGGATACTGGGACCACGAAAGGCGAAGACCATAAGCATCAGGGCGCTCATAGCGCTGTTGGGGATCCTGGCGATGGCATTGCTCATCGGGCCGCTGTCGCCATCCCATCCAGCGGCGGAGGGTTCACCGCTGCGGGACAGCAGTGAACCCTGGCTCGAGATCAACTGCCTGGAGAACGTGGTCGAAGAGGGCGACGACTTCCGGCTCATCGTCAATAAAAAGTTCAACGACGACTGGCCCTACAAGAAAATGCGGGTGTTCTGGTACACGGACCCGATTACGGCAGACGAAACGGATTACGAGCGCCTCCACGCCGAGGGCCAGGCCAGCAACGGCTACCAGTCCAAGCACGGACGGATGGGCCGGAACTTCCACACCCTGGAAGACAATTACCCCGAAATTGACGAGACCTTCCTAGTACGGTTCAACAACTCCAACGACGAAGGCCACGACGGCGAGTGCATCATTGCCATTACCGACGACGACGGCGTGGGAATATTTGATCTCGAGATCACCTCGACACCGCATGAGCTCCCGGCATCCGACGGGCAAGACTCCCAGGTCGGGTATGCCGTGGACGATATCATCGAGATCACCGCCCATTTCACCGGGGCTGTCACCACCGTCAACCCCGATACCGGGGAGCGGGCCGACTACGCCGGAATATATATCCAGGTGGGAGAGAACCGCAGGTTCGCGCCTTTCCTGCGCAACTACGGCGCGGACGCCCTGGCCTTCGGCTACATGGTACAGGCCGATGATCTGGACGCCGACGGCATCAGCGTCGAGGGCGGCGGCCCGGGAACCGGCCTCGGCTACAACCCGGACACACGCGACGGCGGCATCTGGATAGTCGAAAACGGCAGCAGCAGGATAAACCGGCTGTTCCACGGGCTGGACGACGACCCGGCGCATCCGGTGTTCCAGATCGAGATCGATGAGCCGACCATCACTCCGCCGACGGAAACGGAGATCCCGCCTGTCCCGCAGCCGGAACCGGACCTTCCAGTGTGGGTGGAAAAATCCGTGGTCATTGAGAACGGCGCGTTTCATATCGAACACGGCGAACTCACCGAGGAAGACGGCGGCCGGGACTGGTTCAGCTTCACCGGTATCGCCGGCGAGGACTACATCATCGAAGTGGAAAGCCGGATGGATATCGGAGCAGACGGGAGTACGCCGTATGTCGAAGGCAAATTAATCGACCCAAGCATCCTGGAGATCGTGAACGAACAGGGCGAGCAGATGATGGGCGAGCAGGATGGTGGCGGGTTCACCTCCCTTTGGGCTCGCGGGTACTTCATCGCCCCCGAGGATGGCAACTACTACATCGCGGTAGGAAACGGAAATGAGGACCCATACGGTACTGGGCACTACACCATCTCGGTGCGCCAGGATGACCACGCGGACGACTTCCGCACCCGTCCCGACGTTGTAATCCGTCCCGGCGAGTCCATCACCGCAACCATCAACTCAGACGTCGCGCCTGATGATCCGCGCCTGAACCCCTGGGACTGGAAGGAATCGGACGAAGGTTCAGTTCCGCTGTGGGGCATCGAGTCACGGGACGACCAGGACGTGTTCCGCTTTCAGATTGATCAGAAGGGCGCCTATCGCTTCTCGGTGAGCGACGGCCCGCCCAACGTGGGCATCTGGTGGGCATCTGATTGGAATGGCAACGGTATATTCCATCACGACACCGGGCCCGTCGAGTCCACGACCCACGAGTACCAGCCCGGCACCTACTACTTCGCGGTCGGCACCCCGTACCAGAGCGTCGGCAACACCGGCGACTATACGGTTTCCCTGACCGCAGAGCCGGACGACAACGGGGAGGACGCCACCCCGCACGGGGAGGAACCCAGGATGGTACGCCCGTAAGCGGCGCCATTGCCATTGCGTGGCGATACCGGTATAGTATAGCCAACAGTACCCCCCACGCCTCTCATTGGAACGGCGCACCAGGGGGGGGCGTTTTTTAAGCCGGCCAGTCACGTCCCAACGGGCGGGAACCCGGCCAGCGCACGTCCAGCAATGCCCGCCTTCGACCAACAGTTAAACCAGCTCGTTGGCTTGGGCATGGCAGTTCCAGACCGCCAGTGGGCAGCCCACTGCTTGCTCCACATCGGATACTATCGGTTGAGCAGCTACTGGCGGCCTTTCCAAGCCCAGTCCCTCGCCGGCAACGGTTCTACGTTCCGGGAAGGCGCCGAGTTCGGCGACGTGATCGAACACTACAAATTCGACGGGTATCTGAGATCGACCCTTGCCGAAGCTCTGGGCCAGATCGAAGTTTCGGCTCGCGCGTTGTGGGCCGGCCATCTGGCTGACGAGGGCGGGGACCAAGCACACCTGAAACCGGCACTGTTCACCGGAGAACGATACTGGCAACACTTGGATGACCTCAAGCAAAGCTACCGGAGAACCGCCGAATGGCAAAGTCCGGAATGGGACGACGCCACAATTTGGGAAGTAGCCGAAGCGATGTCGTTCGGCCAGTTATCCAAATGGTACAACGCCATATTGCTCCGCCGCATACGCAACGAGATTGCGCAGCATCACCGAATGAATCACGTCGTATTGTCATCAATTCTCTTTAACATGGCACACTTGCGTAATATATGCGCGCATCATGGCCGGTTGTGGAATCGCAACTTCTACACAGGACTTCGGATACCGAATGCTCTGGCAAAGTATTGCAACGAGGGAGCGAAAGAAAGGCTTTACAACAGGTTAGTGATGATCACTCATCTGATGGGCGTAATTGACCTACCCGAATACTGGAAAGGGGAACTGGTGGACTTGATGGCATCCTACCCGGCGATTTCCAAGGAATCCATGGGCTTCCTGGATAACTGGAAGGAAATGGAGTTCTGGCGATAAGCGCCTTTGAACCCTGCCCCACCCGCAGAGGCAAGAGGCCGGCGATCTTGGGGTTCCCTACGTCTTCATTGCTGGCAAGTGCAGCCCCCGTGTAGAATGCCAGCGTGAATCATTCCCAAACACCGCCACGCACGGAGGCTTCCCATGTACCAGAGGCCCGCTTTGAGCCTGAGCCAGGTTCGCAATGCCATGAACGCCATGCTGGACAAGGCCCAGCAGGAACCCGACCGGCCGCTGGCCATCGCCATCCTTGACGCCGACGCCAAGATGCTGAGCTACGCCCGCATGGACAACTGCC
Source organism: Dehalococcoidia bacterium (assembly GCA_965197635.1). Taxonomy (GTDB): domain Bacteria; phylum Chloroflexota; class Dehalococcoidia; order Lucifugimonadales; family UBA3495; genus Bin87. The sequence goes on along the minus strand of OZ240218.1, from coordinate 45,624 downwards.
GCGCCCTGCCGCAGCGGATGGCCGTGAGCAAGGCCTACACCTCGGCCATGTCCGGCTCCGACTCCAACGCCTACGCCGAACGCCTGAAGAATGAGGGCCGCAACATCGCCGACTTCGGCGACTCACAGTTGGTCGCCGTGCAGGGCGCCGTGGTGGTACGCGACCCGGAGACCGACCTGGTTCTGGGCGCCATCGGCGTCAGTGGCCTGTCGGCGCAGGAGGACGAGGACCTGGCCCGGCTGGGGCTGGGGGCGCTGGGGCTGTAATCGCCCTCTCCCCTCATAACGATCCGCGAAGGAGGCCGGGCCATGACCGTCGCCGATGCTGCCGTTGGAGCATTTGAAGAACCGGCCCGGCCACCTGACGCCGGCAACCTGCTCATCCGCCGGCTGAAAATCAGCGGGATGCTCTCCTTCGGGCCGGAGGGAATCGACCTGCCGATGGAGCCGCTGAACGTGCTCATCGGGCCCAACGGGTCGGGAAAGTCCAACTTCATTGAGGCGCTGGCGCTGCTACAAGCGGCGCCGCGAGACTTGTCCGCACCGGTCAGGCGGATGGGCGGTATTTCGGAATGGATGTGGAAAGGGGACTATGCGCCGGGTGTGGCCCTTGTCGATGCAGTGGTCAGCTATGTGGATGGCAAAGCTCCATTGCGTCATGTGTTGGAAATCGGCCAGCAGGGGGATCGTTTTGAGGTTGGGGACGAACGTATCGAAAATGAAAGACCCATCATTGGCGAGCCGGAACCGTACTTCTACTACCGCTTCCAACGGGGCAACCCGGTAATCAATGATTTTATTGGTGAGCTGGGCGGGGACCGCAGGCGGCGAGGGCTTCGCAGGGACACGGTTTATCCTGAGCAATCCATACTGTCGCAGAGAGAAGATCCTGACCTTTACCCGGAACTGGGGTGGTTGCAGGAATACTACCGAAAAATCCGGCTATATCGGAATTGGGAGTTCGGCCCGGCGGCAGCACAACGTCAACCTCCACAAGCTGATCAACCAAGCACTTTCTTAACTGAACGAGGCGAAAATCTCGCATTGGTTCTGTCCAGATTGCGCGGGAATAACCGGCAGGCATTGGTCAAATCGTTGCAACAGCTTTACGACGGTGTTGAGGATTTCCAGGTCGAAGTTGGCGGCGGAAAGGCTGATCTTTACGTAGTGGAACGAGGTGCGGGTGAGCGATACATTCCGGCATCCCGACTGTCGGACGGAACCCTGCGCTACATAGCGCTGGCGGCCATTCTGCTGGACCCGGAGCCGCCGCCGCTGATGATGATTGAGGAGCCGGAGCTGGGGATGCACCCGGACGTGGTTTTGGGCATCGGGGAGATGTTGGTCAACGCGTCGAAACAGACGCAACTCGTTGTAACTACTCATTCGCGTACGTTGATAGACGCACTACATGACCACCCGTCAAGCGTGATAGTGTGCGAAAAGTATGACGGCGAATCCATATTTGAGCGATTAGAACCGGCCCCCCTGAAAAAATGGCTGGACAAGTACAGCTTGGGCAACCTTTGGAGCGCAGGTGATCTGGGAGGCAACCGATGGTGAAGGCCAAGATCTTCATTGAAGGTGGCAGCCCCGGAGCAGTATCTGATGCGATCTTTAAGCAGTCTTGGCAAAAGTTCTTTCAGGCTGCCGGTCTGACCAAGCCAATGCCGGGAGTAGTACGAGGGACAAGCCGAAACGAAACCTTTGACAAGTTCAAGGACGCCTTGCTGCGACAAAAACCCCGCAAGAAACAGCATGAGATTCTGTTGCTCCTCGTAGATAGCGAAGGGCCAGTTGCTGACGGTCATAGCGCATGGCAACACTTGAAGGCTCGGCCCGAGGACAATTGGGACAAACCACCCGTCGTAGGGGATGGCAGCGCTTTTCTGATGGTCCAATTCATGGAGACATGGTTCTTAGCCGACCGCAACGCTTTGCGTACTGTCTTTGGACAAGACTTCAATCCAAACCCAATCGGAGCTTGGCCGGACCTAGAAAAGGTCGCCAAGGATACAGCGTGGGATGCCTTGCAGCGAGCGACCAATGGCCGCTACCAAAAAGGGGATGCATCATTTAAGCTTCTGGCGAAAATTGACCCGCATCTGGTGGCTAAGAAATGCTGCCACGCCAAAGAGCTCTTGGATTACCTGCGCGGTCTAAATCCGTGACAGGTTGATTGCCCGCCAAATCCCCGGAGGCCCACCCATGCCCAACCCCCGCGCCGAGTTTTCGCCCATCTTCGACCGACCCAAGCTGACCCTGCCCGACGGGGCCAAGGTGGCCGTGTGGTTCATCATCAACGTGGAGGAGTGGGACATCACGCAGCCCATGGCGCGGACCGTGTTGCCCTCGCCCCAGGGCGCGGCGGTGTCGCCGGATATTCCCAACTATTCGTGGTTCGACTACGGGATGCGGGTCGGCTTCTGGCGGATGCAGCGGGCGTTGGCCGCCTTCAACCTGCCCTGCACCATCAGCCTGAACGCCGCGGTGTGCGAAGAGTATCCCCAGCTGGCGCAGTCCTGCCTGGACCTGGACTGGGAACTGCTGGGCCACGGCTACATCCAGCAGGTGCTCCATAAGGAGCCGGACGAGCGGGCCACCATCCGCAAGACCATCGAGGTCATCCGGGAGTTCAGCGGCCAAGCGCCACGGGGCTGGATGGGTCCCGGACTGGCCGAGACCTACGACACGCCGGACATCCTCGCCGAGGAGGGCATCGAGTACGTAGCCGACTGGGTGAACGACGACCAGCCCTATGAGCTGCGGGTGAAGTCGGGTCGGCTGGTGGCGTTGCCCTACACCGTGGAGTTGAACGACATTCCCATCTACCTGGTGCAGCACCACTCCGCGCCCGAGCTTTTCCGGCGGGCGAAAGACGCGCTGGAAATCATGCTGTCCGAAGGGGAGGACAACGCTCGCGTGATGGCCATATCCATGCACCCCTACATAACGGGCGCGGCGCATAGGATCGGCCACTTCCGCCGGCTGCTGGAGTACGTGACGCAACTGGAGGGCGTGACCTTCTGGACGGGCAGCGGTATCTTGGACTGGTACAATGGGCAGGTGGGCTAAACGGGCTGACGATAGGTTTACTTTCTCTGTCTCGTGATCGCCGCGCTATCGGGACAGATTCTAGGGTATAGGGGTTCCGACCATGACTACTGAGAACGTGGAACTGACCATCTCCTTGTGCGCCGACCTGGCTCACACCATTAAGGCGTATGCGGCGAAAGAAGGCAAAACGCCAGAGGAATTTGTCGTGTCGGCATTGTGGGAACTGCGTAAAGGGCGCGGCATGAGAGACTTGAAACGGATACAGAGTTACTGGAGCCAGCGCGCGGAAGAGTTGGGGGTCCACACTGAGGAAGATCTCATCCGGTATCTGGAATCGTGAACGTCACTTTCGATACCAACGTGTTCGTGTCAGGTTTCACCAGACCGACCGGGCGCGCCGCTCAAGCACTGGCAAGGGTGGTAGCTAACATTGACACTCTTTTCGTATCCCAACACATCGTTGATGAACTGCTTCGGGTTCTGGCGGAGAAGTTCGGAAGGAACGATGAAGAGTTGGAAATAGTTGCTGCTTGGATAACTGAGCATGGCAGAATGACAGTCCCCACTGAAAGGTTGACCATACTCGCCGATGAGCCGGACAATCGCATCTTGGAATGTGCTCTGGCCGACGACGCCACAGCCATGGTGACCGGCGACCGGCAAATGCTGGCCCTCGACCACATTGGAAATACCAAGATCATGTCGCTGGCCGACTACCTTAGTGGCGTTGATAACACGTTGACAAACAGTTGATAAGTTCGCCCTCACCGCGCGATACTACGTCCACAACCCACAGCGATCCATTCACAGTATGGCAACTCTCACCGCAGCCACCGCCACCATGCTCAGACAATCACTTTTTATCAACGTCACCACAAAGTAGCCCAGGTTAAAGTCAACGAGTTATCAACGTCAACTGCCGGTTACGGACATAGAGTTATCAACATTATCAACTCTCTTATTACCATTATTGTCCTAATTAATCTGTGACCATTGAATGATTGATACAGTCAGAATTAACGTAAAGGCCGGAAACGGCGGCGACGGCTGCATCAGCTTCCTTCGGCTCAAGTACCAGCCCCGTGGAGGACCGGATGGGGGCGATGGCGGTGACGGCGGGAACGCTTACATCGTCGGGGATTCCTCCATCAACACGCTGCTGCACCTCAAGTACAACAGCACCTTCTACCTGCAGCGTGGCACTCACGGCAAAGGCAAGGACCAGCGCGGGGCAAACGGAAAGGATACGCAGATTCGCGTTCCCCTGGGGACGGTAGTCTGGCGGATGCACCGGGACGGCAGCAAGGATTTCCTGGCCGACGTTACGTCGGAGGAACCGGTACTGGTTGCCAAGGGTGGCGACGGCGGCTGGGGCAATGCCCGGTTCGTCTCATCCACCAATCAGGAGCCGATGCTGGCCCAGTCCGGTAGCAAGGGCGAATACTCCGTACTGTGGCTGGAGATGAAGCTGCTGGCTGACGTGGGCCTGTTGGCCAAGCCCAACGCCGGCAAGTCCACCCTGATCTCCCGTTGTTCGGCGGCGCGTCCCAAGGTTGCCGATTACCCGTTCACCACCGTCGAGCCGGTGCTGGGCGTCGTTACCCACGGCGGGCAGGATTTCGTAATGATGGAGATTCCCGGCCTGTTGGAAGGAGCCCACCGCGGCATCGGTCTGGGCCACCAGTTCCTGCGACACGCGGAGCGGGCGCGGGTGTACGTGCATCTGATTGACGGAATGTCCGACGACCCGGCCGGCGACTACCTGATGCTGAACCGGGAACTGCACGAGTTCAGCCCCATGCTGGCCGCCAAACCCCAGGTGGTGGCAGTGAGCAAGCTGGATACCACGGAAACCTACGAGTTGCGCGACGTCATCGAGGAAGAACTGCGGCGCGTGATGGTGGAAGCGGAGGGATTTGACCCGGGGGAAGACGCCACGCCCCTCCACTTCATATCATCGGTGTCCGGCGCGGGCATAGACGGTTTGCTGGGAGAGCTGGTACGAATATTGTCTGATGTCCCCCGTACCGGCCTGGACGAGTCGGAATGGGACGATGACGAACTGGTGAATGCCGCCGCGACTGTAGGGTCAGAAGAACGGCGTCCGTTAGGTTTTTACCTGGATGGGGACGTGTATGTGGTGGAATCGGAGCGGCTGGAGCGGCTCACCGGGCGGGCGGATATGCGGGACTACCGGGTGCTGCTGCAGCTTTGGCGGGAGATGACGCGTTTGGGGATCGCCCGGCGTCTTGAGGAGGCCGGCATCGAGGCCGGCGACACCATCCGCATCGGCAACGCCGAGTTGGAGTGGTTCTAGTGGACCACGGATCGCAGCCCGGCCGGCGCATCGGCATCCTGGGCGGCACCTTTGACCCGCCGCACCTGGGACACTTGCTGATCGCCGAAACGGCTCGGGTTGAGCTGGGGCTGGCAGCGGTTCTCTTTGTGCCGGCCGGCGAGCCGTGGCTTAAGTCGGGGCAGCGGGTCACGCCGGCGCACCACCGGCTTCGGATGGTGCAGCTGGCCATCGCCGACAACCCTGATTTCTGCGTGTCCGATTGTGAGGTGCGCCGCAGTGGTGCGACCTACACGGTGGATACGCTGCGTGAGTTGAGCGGCGATTACTGCCCCGAAACGCAGTTTTACTTCATCGTTGGGTCCGACGTGCTGGCCCAGTTCCATCGTTGGAAGGAACCGGATTGCATCCTGCGCTTGTGTAGTCTGGCCGTGATTGAGCGGCCCGGCGGCCCGGCGGATGGAATTGCGGCGCTGTCCGAGCGGTTCCCGGATCAAGTGGCTTCGGGCGCCGTGGTGTCCGTAGCCGGGCCCAGGGTGGATTTCAGCGCATCGGAGTTGCGGCGCATTCTCGCCGGCGGCCGGTCGGCGCGTTACCAGATTCCCGACGCGGTTGCGGCGTACATAGCTGAACATGAGCTGTATCGTGCCGCGGATTGACGACTGACGGAGCGGACATGACCAATTCTCACGGTAGCATGGCGGAGCGATTGCTGGAGCTGGCCCTGGAACGGGGAGCCATCCGGTACGGGGATTTCACGCTGTCATCGGGACGCCAGAGTTCCTACTACTTCGACGGTAGGTTACTGAGCCTGGACCCGGAGGGGGCGCATCTCATCGGGAACGCGCTGTTGCCGCTGCTGGCCGACGCCGGCGTGTCCGCCGTGGGTGGACCGACGCTGGGCGCCGACCCAATCGTGGCCGCCGCGGCGATGGCGTCGTGGCAGCAGGGCGCGCCGCTGCCGGCGTTCATCGTGCGGAAGGAAGCGAAGGGGCATGGCATGGCCCAGTTGATTGAGGGGCCGCTGCCCAATGGAGCAAGCGTTGCCATCGTGGACGACGCCTGCACCACCGGCGGGTCGCTGTTTCACGCCATCGCCGCGGCGGAGGAGGCCGGCTGCACCGTCGGGCTGGTGCTGGCGGTGCTGGACCGCAACGAGGGCGGCAGCGAGGCGATACGGGAACGGGGATATCGTTTTGAGGCGCTGCTGACGGTGGGAGCGGATGGGCAGATAACTATTGATAAGTCTGGCGCAATTTGGCGATGCCCACCGTACTAAGGGCAGGCCCGTATCGCTTTTCCTTTTATGCCGGGGACAGGGGTGAGCCCGAACATATCCATGTGTCCCATGATAACCTGATAGCCAAATTCTGGCTCGATCCAGTACGATTGGCTAGGAGTGGGGGGTTCAGGGCGGCGGATATCCGCCGGATTCAACGGTTGGTTGAGGCTAATCAGGAGACGTTACTGGAGGCGTGGAATGAGTATTTCGGCGACTAGCTTTGCGGGCCTTTTGGCGACGGAGGTAACACTTACTGAGGATACTCTGACCGCCCAACTCGGCGACGGTCGAACTATATCGGTTCCGCTGGCCTGGTATCCGCGGCTGTTGGACGCTACGCCCGGCGAGCGGGATCATTTGCAGCTAATCGGGAACGGAGAAGGTATTCACTGGCCGGACTTGGACGAGGACGTGAGCGTGGAGAATCTGCTACTAGGCCGTCCATCCGGCGAAAGCGCGGCCTCATTGCGGCGGTGGTTGGAAGCCAGACGCAATGGTAGCGGGTTGACGCTGGATAAACTGCGGGCCAACAGGGAACGCGCAGACGTTTAGGGCGTGGCACAGGCGATAAGGCCGGCATTGCGCGACGGCTAGACCCAGATGATGCTCAGGCCCGGCAGGCGCTCGAAGTGGCGGCGATTGTTGGTGAGCAGGGTGAGGTCATGGCGGAGAGCGGTAGCGCCAATGAATAGGTCCATGTCTGGGATGAGTGTTCCAGTTGTACGTAGTCTGGCGCGCTCGATGCCGAATATCCGGCAGATTGGGATATCCAGATCAATGATGGGGAACGGGCGCAGGAAATCCTCCAATGCCCTTTCGTCACGTCTCGGGTCGTAGCTGTTCAGTGCGCCTTCATACAACTCAGCTACGGTGATGATGCTGATGGCAATGCCTTCCGGACGTAAGGCATCAACGCGCCGTATCGTCTCTTGAGCGCGGTTCAGGTAGTCAATGGCCCAGTCGGTGTCCAGCAGGTTGCTCATCCGCTCACGTCTTGGGCGCGCAGTATATGCAATCGCAATCGAAGCCCCGGTGGCGGGAGGTGTAGATGCGCCGTTTTAGTTCCTCACCGTCGATGCTGCCTACCCAACCGCCGGCGGCTGCTTGGGAGGTTTTGGTTAGCTCGTCGCAGGGCGCAGCCGGCCCCAGTTGGAGGGTCACCAACACTTCGTCGCCTTCCGCAAGGTTGAGCGATTCCAGAGATTCCAGCGGCACCAACACGCCGTCAGTGTATTTCGCTTTTATGGTGGTGAGCATTTTTATACCCCCAATGGTCAGTGTGCCGGCCCCGGCTTCTCGCCGCCGAACAGCAGGGGCTGGGCAGTGATGCTGGCGGTGATGCTGCTGTCGCCATCGTCATCGGTTGCCACCTTCAGAGCGCCGCCGATTTGCACCGCCGCGGTGCGGACGTAGCCCAGGCCGATTACACTGGCGCCGTCTGCTCCGGGAGCGACGATTGCGGAAGTCACCAAGCCCATGGCCACGCCTTCCTCGTTGACCAGGCGCGCGCCCGTCAGATCGTCGGCTTGGGACGGGTCGGCGTCGAAGCTCAGGGATACCAGGTACTTTTGGACCTTGTGGTAGGTGTCGAGGCGGGCGATGACCTCCTGGCCGATGTAGCAACCCTTGTGGAAGTCGATTGCGCCGATGAGGCCGGCTTCCAGCGGGTTGTAGGTATCGCTCATCTCGCTGCCGTAGGCCGGCCGGCCCTGAACGATGCGCAGGGCCTCGGCGGTGGCTGCGCTGATGCTCACTGCGCCGGCGGATTCCAGGCCGGCCGCGAGGCGCGCCGCGTCGTCGGCGTTGGGGGGCAGCAGATAGTATGTGGGCGGGCGTTCCGGGTCGTCGGGACCGGTTGGCGGCTCCACCACCACCAGCGCATCGTCGTGGCTGGTCCGGCGCAAGATGTCGCCGGCGTCCGGGCCGGTCAACGCCAGCAGCGTGGTCCGGTCGGTGATGTCCTCAACCTCCAGGTCTTCCATGATGGTGTATTTGTCCAGGAAGTCGATGACGTTCTGCTGCTGGCCGGGGCTGGTGAGCATCAGCTGGTGGTCGCCGCGGTGAATGACGTACGCCAGGTCAACGATGCGCCCCCGGTCGCTGGTGAGGACGGTGACGACCACTTCGCCTTCGGAGGCGTCCGGGTCAACCAGGTTGGTGGACAGGCGGTTGAGGAGGTCGCGGGCGTCCTCGCCGGTGAGCCGCAGGATGCCCGCGTCGTCGGGATACACGGCGGCCCGCTCGGTGGCGGCGCGGAACTCGGCGGCGGTGTGGGCGTTACTGGTCAGAAAATCCGGTGCAGCGGTGGTCATCGGTGGCCTCCCGGTGGGATAAAGTTCGTATGGCAGGTGGGCAAATGCAGTAAGGGCGGGTTTCAAACCCGCCCCTACGCCGCGTCGGATATGGTGCCGGACGTGTGGGTCAGACGGCGAAGGAGGTTCCGCAGCCACAGGCCTTCTTGGCGTTGGGGTTCTCGAAGACGAAGCCCTTGCCGTTGAGGCCGTCGGAGAAGTCCAGCTGGGTGCCGACCAGGTAGATGTAGGACTTCTTGTCCACCATCACCTTGACGCCGTATTGCTCGACGATCTTGTCGGACTCGCGCTCCTGGTTGGTGATGGTCAGGTCGTAGGTGAGGCCGGAACAGCCGCCGCCCTTGACGGCAACCCGCAGGCCCACGTTGTCCTCGATGCCTTCTTTGTCGGCGAAATACTTGATCTTTTCGGCGGCCTTTTCCGAAATCTCTACGGTGAGTTCGACGCCGTTCTGGGTGATGGGCATGGTTTGATAACCTCCGGGCGGAAGTTGGTGTATTGATGCACTGATTGTACGCAAAACCGGCAGGGGGCGTCAATCAAGGATACAGCGCTACGCTGCCTGTAAATCCCGGAGCGGAATTTGATACCAATTGGCATAGCCGATACTGACCAGATTGCTCACGACGCTATCGTTCCTAACGCTGGCGACGACGGCGTGGGCGGGCCGGCCGGTGAACCGGGTCAGCAAGTCAGCGTTCCGGCGCGCCCGGTCGATGTCACGCTGGTCGGCGGTATAGGATATTTCCACCGCGAGGTAATTGGTGAGCCATCCGCGGTCTTTCGCCTTTATCACCAGATCGGCTTTGGTGAAGCTTTCAAGGTCGCCGCCCGAGAGGCCGCTGTCGGGATTTTCACGAACCATGTCTCCCAGTTCGCCGGCGGACAGAGCTCGCTCATAGGTGAAATTCAGCGCCGATGCGACGGTCTCGGCTCTGCGGAAGATTTCCGTGCGCGCGTGGCCGCCTTTTATCTCGGCTATGTCGTTGTGCATGGTGTTAATGCGGCCTTCGATACGCTCGTTGAACTCGAGCTGCGCCCGGTTGAAAACGCGCTGTTCCTGGTTGAATTCGCGTTGCTCCCGGTTGAACTCGCGCACTTCCAGCAAGTCATCCTCAATCCGTTTAATTCTGCGTTCAATCTCACCGTTGGCGCTGCGCTGCGTCTGGATGAACATACGCAGTTGTTGGTTGAACTCGCGCTGCTCGTCGTTGACCTTGCGCTGCTCTTCGATAAAATCGGTGAGCAGAGACGTGAGCTGCTGCTGGCCTTCGGCGAGGCTTTGGATGGTGGGTTCGTTCTCAGTAGTCATCGCCGCGTGCCTCTAACTTGACGGGCTTATCCTTGTCATACTGTATCACATCGGGCGGGCAATTCCGCTAGAACAATGGCCGCTGCGCCCCCGGCTCCGGGTTGGGCGCGATCTGCCGGATGGCGTCGAACCAGTCTTCCGGATCATAGAACATTCGGTGGTTGAAGTTGCGCAGGAAGGGGTGGTCCAGCCCGTCGTCGGAGGGGTCGGCGTACATGAGCACCGGGCGCGCCGGCTCGGCGGTGTGGGAAGCGTACATCAGCTCGGAGTACATTCCCGTGGAAAGGCGGCCGTCCATGGTGATGCGGTAAGCGGCGACGCACTGAGCCTGTTCCACCATGGTCAGGTCCCGGTGGCGCACCTGGTTCTCCATGTCGTCCCACACTTCCAGGGCTTCCCGGGGGTCCAGGGTCATGGGGTACGGGTCTGGACGTCCCTCGATGAGAGCGCCGGCGGTGTCCAGCGGCCAGCGGGCCTCGTCGGCGCAAATGGCGATTTCAGAAACTCCGTCGGCGCAGGCGTCGCGAGCCTTTTCGAATACCCGGGGCGTACCCTCGTCCAGGGTGAGGGGATCGAAGACGATGAACCGGCGGTGCAGTTCGGCGCGGATGTGATCGATCCCGGCGCGCGTCTCGGGGTGGTAGCGTATCGCGGTGATGGGAAAACTGGCATACACCAGCGGATACTCCCGGCGGTGGAAGATAAGCCGGTAGAGCATCTCGGCGGGATGCTTGACGCTGACCACGTAGTGGGGCACCGCGCGCTCCGGGTGGAGGTTGCGGGCCAGCAGGTCGGCCATGGCGATCTCAGCGGTCCGCCAGGCCAGGATCTCCCGCAGGCGCAGCCGGAAGTTGGTGTGGCGTTCCGCGTCCCGACTGGCCAGAGCGCTGCGGATGTCCAGCATATCGTCAACCAGGGTGATGATGCAGTCGGGCCGCCAGCGTCGAATGGTGGGCAGGTCGATCAGGGAGAACTGCCGGCCGCTGGTGTAGTAGGTGAGATGGGCGGCAATCAGGCTGTGGCGAGGGTCCGCCGCCTCCAACTGCTCGGCGATCTCCTGACCGGCGCGCTGCCACGCCGCCAACTGGTAGGCGGGACGAAAGGCGGACAGGACGCCGGGCAGCTCATTGCCCTGAGCGGCCAGGGCTTCTTCAATACCGGATACCAGCAACTCGCGGGGGTCGGAGACGCCGTTCGACGGGTCGGGATGCGAACCGACTTCCCCGTGGGCGCGCAACCGCTCCAGCAGATTGGCGACGACAATATCCTTGTTGACGCCGGAGACGCCGGCCAGCAGAGCGCGCATGGAATAACGATGCCCGGATGCCCTGGGGATGTCAAGGTGAAATGACCTGGCGCCTCGCGCGTACCCGGTCTGTCAGGGCGAGGCGCGTTACTTGGTTTGCCTGGTACCGACGTCACCATTGTAACGAGATTGCCACGTCGTAACGCTCCCCGCCCTGACTTTAGAAAAATCCTGCTTCGGTAGCGAGACTGCAAGACATGGCAGATTGACGGATTGTCACCCATTTGGCTAACATCCGGGCCGGATGGTGTCACTATGATCGGCCAACCGGAACTGCTACGATTGCAGCCTGCCGTGCTGCGTTGGGCTCGAGAACGGGCTGAGCTTACTGACGATGCACTGGCAAGCAAAGTTGGCCTGAAAGCCGAGCGGATTCTGGAATGGGAACGCTCTGGCCAAATCAGTATGGCCTGGGCCGAGCGGCTGGCCCACGCTACCCACACGCCCTTGGGCTAGCTCTTCCTGACCTTCCCGCCGGATGAACCGCTGCCCATACAGGATTTTCGTCCTCGCGATAATGCGTCCCCAACCCAACCCAACCCAGCGTTGACTTGCTGGAAACCGTTTATGCGATGCAGCGTCGCCAGGACTGGATCCGCGAGGAGTTGATTGAGACCGGCGTCGAACCTCTGGATTTCATAGGCGCACACCATCCCAACGGGAACTACGGCTCGGTGGCCAACGCGATGCGCGATACGCTGCTTCTTGATGATGACTGGGCGGCATCGGCGTCCACATGGTCCGACGCCCTGGCGCGGCTGCGGGATAACGCGGAGGGCGCCGGCATACTGGTGGTGTTCAACGGCGTTGTGGGCAATAACACCAGCCGAAAACTCGACCCGGGCGAGTTTCAGGGATTTGCCCTGGTGGACGAGTACGCCCCGCTCATCTTCGTTAACAACGCCGATTTCAAAGCCGCCCAGATGTTCATCCTGGCTCACGAGTTGGTACACCTTTTCATCGGTGAAGAAGGGCTTTCCGCTTTTGAGACGCTTCTGCCATCGGAACACGATGTCGAACAGATATGCAACAAGATAGCGGCAGAGCTTCTGATTCCGGAGAACGAATTCCTACAGTTCTGGTCCTACGCCGGAGAATACCGCGATCCTTACCAGCAAACGGCTCGCCGTTTCAAAGTGAGCAAAGTCGTGGCCGCGCGCCGCGCCCTTGACCTTGATTTGATTGACCGGGATGCCTTTTTCGATTTCTACAATGAGCACAAAACGGGCCTTGCACAAAAAATAAGGTTTTGGCCTGACGACCCAAAATCCTGAACAAAAAATGACGAGGAAATTACCCTATGAACTACCGGTAGATCGCCGCTACCGACTGTTCCAGTAGATCGGCCTCAGACGGGTAATCAGGCGTCACTCCACGCATTCGAACCTCTCTGGCCACGCCGGACAGATTGTATGCCAGCACCTCGCACAGCGTCTCGTTGACCTGACCGGTGTAGTCTTCCATCCTGATTTGGCTGGGGAATTTCCGCTTGAGTGCCGAGAACGTGGACTCCGCGTTGCTCCGCTGGTGGTACTCGTCCATGAACTCGCTGTTGCACTCCAGGAACTTCCACAACGCCGCCGACCACGCTGTCCCGTCGTCCACCAGCGTGCAGTGTTTGACTTGAATGGAACGTACAGAGCTACATCAAAATCCTCGGCCAATGCGTAGTTGGGGCCGCTGAGGTAAGCTATGTCCGCAGTAAGTTTGCGGATCCGGAAATATCGAGCAGTCTCCAAAAACAGTTCGCGAAACAGCACGTTGTCGTGAACATCGCGCGGCGACACCGCCGCTCTCGTGATTACGTTCGTCAACGCCCCACATATCATGTGGAGCTTAACCCAACCGTGCTCCTGCACCTCGCTTTCGGTCCGGTAATCCATCCACCGCATGAAGGAATGCGTACTACACCCTGTCGCGTCCATCGTGAAATCTGTTTCGAGCGACCGCACCGGCATCACAGTCATGGTGACGAGTTCCCACAGTACCGGAGTCAGCCAGTCGTAACCGTAATAGCCGGTTATAGAGTTGAAACAAGGGATCCAAGGCTCACGATCTTCAGCACGGCTGAAAACGGAGTCCGGCGGATCACATTTCGGCATGTACCCCGACCGCGCCAGCACCCTCAGTTGAGCCTGAACACGTCGCGCCGACTGTCCCGGGAATGCCCTGTAAATCAGCGCGAACAGCATATGACCCAGCGGGGAACGTGAGCGACCTCTGTCTCGACGCGGGCGCGCTTGCACGTCGATCTCATTCACCAAATCTGAAATGCCGCCGAGCAGCTCCCGCACATCCTCCGCTTCGTGGGTCTGAGCATCGTTGTACTTATGCCAATCCCGACGGTAAACCCTGTGCTCTTCGACAATTTCCGCAACGCCATAACTGGTACCGTTGACACCACCTGCAAACAAAGGCCAGCCGGAGGATCTACGAAGCAACCAAGAAACTATGACCAGATCCGCAACATCCGCTGGTGGGTGTTGACCACCGTCTTTTGAGAAGGAACGGAATCTGCGAACCCGCAACGCCATCGGTACTCCGGATCCTCAGCGTTCAGCCTCCTCACCAACGCAATCGGGCTTGTGAGGGTCCCGTAGACAATGTCGCAGTTCGCCAAGATGGCACAAACCACCGGCACACGGTCAATGTACGGACGACCGCCGCGGTGCTTGTATCCCTCTGGAGCACGCGGAGGCCACAATTTGTACACCAGAGCACGCAAAGTCTCAAAGTCTACGGCAAGGCCGGCAGCGGCGAGGTCTTCCAAAACTTGCGGCGGGGAGGTCGATGATATACTATCCATAATCGCCATCAGGAGTACTGGTCCGGGTGGCATTTCGAGGTTGCCGGGGTCCAATTCGGCGGCCTCTTTTCAATACATTTGTACGGAGTAATTATACTCTTTCAGGTCCACCTTGGCACAGGCAAAGTGTCATTTACAGGCATCGCAAAATACTTTCCTGGAGATTTTTGTAGATAGCTTACTATTGCGGTCCAAGCGCACAATCAGACCTGTTCAGACCGACCACCAAACGGTCGCTGCCCGCAACAATACACGCCAGTCAAAGCGGCTTGTTCAGACCCGAGCAGCGTCTACTCGTAACCCCAGCGAACTGCCTCACTGAGATCGGTGCGCCATCTCAGACGACTGTTTATGGGGCACCGTAGTTTCACTGCTCGTCCCGGAAGCACAATCCGACGCCACTCCATCAAGCGCAAGGAAAGATTCTTCGACACATTCACGTTCTACCTTCTCAGCGCCAGACTCAACATCATGGTCGTACTCGGTCAGGCGAAACAGACCGGGGCCTTTCCTCACCCACAGATCGTCGTCGCTCATCCAACTGGTGGCATTGTTGGCCACCGTGCGCGGATCTTTGTCCGACTTACCTGCTTCAATCAGCAGAGGCGCCCCTTCAGTTGGCCTCGCAAAGCCATCACACCGTCGCGCGATCTGCAACCAAGATTCCCGCTGAGTCTTGCAGTGGGAAATCTGGCTAGGCCGGATCATGGCATGCAGACCAGAGCCCGTGGTGGCTCCCTGCTCTCTGCCCGCCCGGTGCTCCAACACTCGGCGGTAGGAATTCATCAACTCCCTCACGTCGTCCAGCTCAGACTCCAACAACATAGCCTTCTGGCGGCATTCCTCAAACTCCTGCCGAAGCTGATCATTCAAATAGTCTGGCATCTTCGAGTCCTCCTTTTGAACCATACGCCGCCGCAATGAGTGGTTTTTGCCGGGCACTACCATGTGGGTTCGGATTCACCTTGACGAATAGATTGAACTCCCATTACCTTGTTAGTGCGTGGGGACACGGAGCTTATGCGCCGAACCCACAACCGAGAGGGTGGAGCCGAGGGGGATCAAACCCCCCGTATCCCGCGTCTCACGCGGGCGTTCTCTCACTGAACCACGGCCCCACGTTGGCTACATAGCTAACCCCCTCTCGAACTGGTCGGCGGGTCGGTCCATTGCTTTTTCCACGAGCGGACCGGCTCGTCGTCATTTGTCATTTACCCGGCCGGCCCACAAGCCCGCAACCGAGCCGGCATAAGGATGGTTTTAGCCAGGCATGACCGTCGTCCCCAATTCTTGGCAGAACTAACCCAAATGTCCGCCGACATTGACGAACTGCTGCCGCAATTTGCGCAGTTTGTTGAGCACTACAAGGGCCTAGTGTCCTGTATTCAAAGTTCGCTGGCAAAAGTGGGCGACGTTGGCCAGGATTTGGTCGGCGGTCTTGGTCCAGACAAAAGGTTGTAACTGTTCACGTTTGAGGGGATCCGGGCTTTGCCGAAATCCCGTGCTTGACTTTCACCCCGGAGGGGCCGGTTTGACCCGTAGATCCCCGCAAGTCTGAACAGTTACAAAAGGTTTGGGGTCTTCGTTGGTGACGTCCAGGTAGCGGTAGATGGCAGTCTCCAGTTCGGCGCTGCTCTGATGCACGCCGCGGCGCAACTGCTTTTCGGTGAGCAGACCGAACCAGCGCTCCACCAGGTTCAGCCACGAGGCGCTCGTGAAGTGCATATGGAAGCGGGGCCGCTTGGCAAACCAGTTCCGGATCAGCGCCGTCTGGTGGGTGGCGTAGTTGTCCGCGATCAGGTGGACGTCGAGGTCGGCGGGCACCTCGGCCTCGATGGTATCGAGGAATTTGCGGAACTCCACGGCCCGGTGCCGTTGGTGGCAACGACCAATCACCTTGCCGGTCCTGGTGTCTAAGGCGGCGAACAGCGAAGTGGTGCCGTGCGCAGGTAATCATGGGTGCGCCGTTCCACTTGTCCCGGGCGCATGGGCAATAGCGGACGGGTGCGCCAGCCTGGATCTGGGACTTCTCGTCACCACAGGACGGCCCGATCCGGTGGATTCAGGTATAGCCCCACAACGTCCCTGACCTTCTCGGCCAGGTCCGACGACAACTTCTCCGTGCGGTGTGGCTGCAATCCGAAGGCCCGCCAGATGCGGCTGACCGTGTTGTGGCTCAGCCCGCTGCGCTGGGCCATGGACCGGGTGCCCAATGGGTCGCGTCCCGGGGCGCGGTCCTGACAGGGGTAGGTACGCGTTTTTACGGTGGCACATGGTGGGTAATCTCCAAGTCCACCTTGGGCACAGGCCAGGGTTCAGGCAACAGCCAGACACGGCTCCACAGGCGGCCCTTGAGCAGCAACCGCCTGAGCCAGTCGATGCCGTGGCTCTGACGGTGCGCGCCGGACGGGTCCGAGGGTCTCGATGATTGGGAGCCAGCGCCTTGGGCGGCGCCCGCAGATTACCTGGATCAATCCGGCGGTCCTGGGCGTCTTCCACCCGGGTGCCGTAGGCCAGGGCCAGCAGGGTGGCCACCGACAATACCAGCCAGTGGCCGACACGAGTTGGGTCGGTGCGGCGGGTCCCACTTCCAGCCCAAGCTCTTGAGTTCAAGCCCAGCTCGATCCAGAAGCGCAGGGCACCAACTGACCCCGACCTCCTCCGGCGGCAGGTCGGTGAGGATGACCCAGGGTTCCTCCTGCTCGGCGCCAGACCACCAGCAGGGTGCAACGGCGCTGGGCGGTTGGCGCACCGAAGGCGGTGCCACGGCCCCAGGCGGTATCGGGACGGGAAACGCCTCGCAAGGCGGGCAATCGTTGGCCGCCGTCGGCGCAGAAGGTGATGTTCTTCCGGTAGCGCATACCGGGATGCCAGCCCTGGGCGCGTATCTGTGTCCAGAGCTTGGGACTGGCGATGCCCCGGTCAGAGCACGATTACGGTCATTTCCTCGGGAACCGCTGGGGCCAGTCGGAGCGTTCCACCGTGGGGTCCATCCAGGAGCCTTTCTGAGTGGCGTGGTGGATGCGCCAGGCAACGGAATGGCGCAACTACCGACGCTGATGACAATGGCGGTGGTCTGGTCTCCCTTGAGCGTGGGGTCGATGGCCAGCGCGAGACGTTCGGAACTCCACCAGGAGAGAACCCATTTCAGCAGTGGCGCGAGCAGAGAGTGACATCCAGTTGGGTTTGGCAGGGGCTTTTCCGGTCGCTGCCGTCGTAGAGCCACTCCCGGAGATACTGCCGGAGGCTGTTCCATCTGCCCCAGGGCGAGAGGGCCGAGGCCACGGCGTTCTGACAGGCGCTGCCCGCCAGGATGGCCCCACAAACCCACAGCGCCAGGCCAGTCAATTGTGGCTGGGAGAGGTGAGGCAAATGCGTTTCAATCGTTTTTTGCATCTGATAGCATTCCTTGGGAAGGCGCATCGCGGGTCTCCTGCATCTGGTGGTGGCCAAGATGCCGGAGGCTGATGCGCCTTCCCAAGTTACGGCGGAAGCCAGTTTGAGCCGTTACCTACCCCTGTCAGGGGGGCGGTCTCCAGCGTCAGCGTAATCACACGCTCCACGTCGTCATCGGTAACCGCTCGAGGCCGTCCGCTGCGCGGTTCGTCCGACAGTCCGTCCAGCCTCCGTTCCAGGAACCGGGAACGCCATTTCCCCACCGTCGCATCGGACACTCCCAGGTCCGCTCACCGTGGTATTGCTGCGGCCTTCGGCACAGCCCAAAATCATTCTGGCCCGCAGCGCCAAAGCTTGGCCGTTTTCGGACGACGAACCCACCGTTCCAAGGTTTCACGCTCCACGTCATCCAAAATTAGCGGCGGCATTGGTCGTCCGATTGCCATGGTCATCCTCCTCTGGGCTGCTAACCCGGAGGATACCTCATCGCGAATACTATCACAATGAACTTCAGTTACACCACACTAGCAATGGCGAGCCACGCCCCGATCCCTCCAGCCCTAAACCAAAGCCAAGGCGGGATGTGCATTTGCCGGACGGCGGGAATCGGGCCGGGAGTCGCTCAGGAGTGCTTCGGCCCTTGATTGCAGCACCGTCCGGCAGCGCCGCCTCACCTCGGCCTTTCGGCTGGCCAGCCCGTTCAGGAAGTCGCCGACCCCCTCCCGTACTGCCGCCCGGCTCCCCAAGCACAGATTGCCGGTGGCCTCCGCTCTCGCCCCGCCCCAGATGGCCTCGTCACCGTTGCAGTCCGGGCGGTATCCCGGCAGGTTCACCAGTCTCAGGTTCAGGCCCGGCATCCGCAGGTACTCCCTCACCGCCTCGCCTCGATGCGCTGGCGCGTTGTCCCAGATCACATTCAGCCGCCCGTCGTGCCGCTCCCGCAACTGTTCCAGGAAGGCTGCCGACGTTGCGCTGTTGCTGTTCCCTGCAAGCTGCATCCACTCCACCGCGCCAGTCTCCAAACACACTGCCGAGTAACTGTTCACGTTTGAGGGGATCTGGTCGGCCCACCGGTGCGATTCCGTACTTGGCCACTGCTGCAGGGGGTCAAAAAGCCCGCGGAGCCCCACAAGTCTGAACAGTTACACTGCCGAGTAGTAGCTGGCCTTCGCCCCGTAGCTCGGGCTGGTCGAGTCCACCAGGGCCGGTTCCCCTTTCAGCACCCACTTGCCACGCAGTTCGGCATCGGCACGGAAATGGGCCGCGTCGGCAAAGAATACCTTGGCTCCGGTCCGTTGGGCCTCCTCCTTCAGGACGGCATACTCCGCCACGACGGCCGCACGCTTGGACTCATTGGCCTTGACCAACCGCTTCTGGGGACGTTTGAAACTGCATCCCAGACGGTGCAGCTAATTCAGGCAACTGCTGCCGCCGAGGCTGACGCCAAACCGTTCCGAGACAAACAGCCTTACCACCTTCCAATACCAGTTGGCCATTGCGATGCCCGATGCTGACGGCGGTGGCTGCACTGCCCCTGTCAACTCCGCCTGCTGCGTCTGGTCAAGGGCGGGGGGGAACCGCCGGTCGGCTCGAATATCAGTGCCGCTGGCCCGCCCTCCCCAAAGGCCGACGCCCATCGCCCTATCGTGTGCGGGTCCCGCTCCAGTGCCTCCGCCGTGGCCGCCGCCGTCAGGCCCTGGGCCCGCAGCAGCATTGCGTACCACCTTTCCCGTTCCCGGGGCGTGGGCGCCAAGATCATCCGCCGCCGCCGGTCCTTGGTTCCCATCTCCCACCGTTCCAGAGACCGGTCCATATCTCTAACTCCCATCATCACACCCCTCGCGACCCCAGCGATCGTCTAACCTAATTGCCTCACCAATTTACCCCACGCGTCTGCGCATTTCACCCTGGCTTTGGTTTAGTGCTCGTCGGCGAACTCACGAAGGAACACGTTGAAGCGATGTGCCAACGATGCGTAGTCACGATCCCTACCACACAATGAGAAACCTCAGCTCAGTTCACGTTGACTACTGCGCGGTAAAACTGCCCCATTAGTACCTGTACAATGCCAGCGTTCACTGCGCAGGCGCAGGTGCTCTCATGGCAACCACCGACACCACGGAAAAACGGACAGGGCGGCCATGAACGACCTGCCAATAAGGTGGGAATGGGACGAAGACAAAAACGACGAAAACCGTCGGAAACATCGGATAAGCTTCGAGGTCGCCAAGTTGGTGTTCAATGGCCCCTTGACCGCCAGCCGTCCGGACCCCTTCCCAACTGAGCAACGCTGGCGTACCATCGGGGTGGTTCGCAACGTCGTCATCATCGTTGTCCATACCGAACCGGAACCTGATTAGACCCGCGGAGAAGCAGTGGGCCGCATCATCAGCGCCAGGAAAGCCGAGAGGCATGAAAGGAATGCCTATGAGACAGGAGAGTTTTAGGCTCACCCCAGAGCAAGAACGG
This sequence comes from Dehalococcoidia bacterium, assembly GCA_965197635.1. Taxonomy (GTDB): domain Bacteria; phylum Chloroflexota; class Dehalococcoidia; order Lucifugimonadales; family UBA3495; genus Bin87. Next base: position 25,389 of record OZ240218.1, on the reverse strand, counting down.
GAACTCCAATCGTTGGCCGAGATGCCCGACGAGGAGATTGACTTCTCTGACATTCCCGAAACGCTGGACTGGTCGGGCGCTCAGCGTGGAATGTTTTATCGAACAAGCCAGACGCCAAGGACGCCCACGAACGCCACCAACACGGCGACAACCACCGAACGGGGTCTGGAGAGCCGCATCGTTGGCTTACTCACCAATGTTTCTGACGACCCATCGGATCCCGCTGCATCAGACCTCACAACACGTGAGCGGCCCGCCGCATACTCCACCGGCTGGATTGCGGGCGACCCCGCCGACTACGGGATTGTAAGACTATTCTGCCCAGAATACCTCTCCAAGTTGCATGGTGGTATTTTGCCCGTGACCGTAGCCGGCTCACTGTCAGCCGGCTACTTTTGATCGGCTTCGCCCACTGATCGCACCGGGGCAGGCTGGACTGATCGTCGTCTATGGCCGCATCCCCGAGATGTGCGTCGTTACCGGGAAGTCGAGGCTGCCAGCCCTCGACACAAAGGCTGCGGCCCATGCTCGGCCGTCTCCGGAACTGCTGAGACGTAACTGGGCAGGAAAAAGCAAGACTGCGGTTATCGTCGGATTGCGAGGTGAGTAGACGACCGAATATCAATATTCGGCGGGCCTGCCGGCGTTGCAGTTGGCAGAATCATAGAGGTGGAATTGACTCACCGACTTTCCCAAGCATGTGAAGATCAACCCCGGTCTCTCACAGGTCTCGATAATGGGGCATCTCTGTGCTTGAGTGCGCCTTCCTGATTCCGTGCCATCACACTGCGGCCAACAATTGCGTCGCTGTTTGGCGTGGCGCCGCTGTCTCACGTTTGGCGGGAAGGGCCAGCTGGAAATGGCATTCGGCCGGTTCGGCTTTACCATCGTAGGTCTCCGGCACCCACAGCCTGGCTGGAACGGCCTTCCCTTCCTTGATATCCCGCTCGGTCACTCGCCTAGTGCTGCCGTTGTGTACCAGCGCCTGCATTTGTCGCCAGATCGACTGACCGCGATGATTGTGGTGCCACAGGGCCTCCGACAGATAGAGTGGCAGATGCTTTCGCGACACACGACCATGCTCGAGAATGAGGCGATCGATAAAGGCCCAGAAGGACTCAATCCAGTTGGTGGTGACGTATCTCCTGAAGTTCTCATCGAAGCGTCCGTATACGGGCAGAGAATGGTTTACCGTGAGATGGGGCCAGGGGATACCGGCGTATGCGCCTCCCTGGTCTGAGTAAACCCAGGCGCCGTCCTCCCTCAGGTGGTATACGAACGGATTGACGATCCCTTGGGTCACCTCGCCATCGACGATCTCGGCCCAAAGCCGGTTGGTGGACTGGTCCACACCGCCGATGATCTGCATCTTGATGCCGTTCTCCGTCCCAATGTAGGTGTCGTCAACCTGAATGGGGCCGGCGAATTTCGGGGGCGTTTCGTAGGTCGCCGCGCGGATGCGGTGCTGCAGGTACAGAGCCTCCGAGTGGTCCATGCGCCGGCCCAGGTCGTCCTGGAGACAGTCGGAGAGGAAGAGGGCATCAACTCCAGTGGGAGACTGAATCGTGAGATACATGGCGAGTAGCGTGGGAAGCATCGCCACATTGGAGCTGTGGAGGAACGTGTTGCTGGTGAGCGAGAACCTTGACCCACAAGCGCGGCAGCGCCAACCCGTTGCAGATTCCCGCCTGACCTTGGGGGAGTCGCAGGAGGGACACCTGACGCCGTCCGGCCAGCGGCTCTCCTTCGCGAATTCCACCGCTTCGTCCTCGCAGCGCACTTTCCTGTGCAGGAAGGGAATCAGGCCCAGCGCCGCCTTTCTGCGGGCTTCGCGGTACCCGTTGCCGTCCCTCTTGCCGGAGCGTCGTGGCTTCGGCGGTGGAGCGGTGATGATCTCCGGCGCTTGAGGCGTCCGGAGCAGTCGGTCCGAGATGGCGCTGAAGGCCGCGCCGACCAGGTCAGGCCGGTTATCTAGCGCCTTGAAGACAGGATGGAGGGTGCTTCGATCGGGCAGATGTCCATCGAAGCCGGACAGGCGAGCCACATCGGGGTGTTCTGCCAGGCGGGCGTACAGCGTCAACAACTTGTGTGGCAGGCCCGACCCCGGGTACCGGCTTATCAGATAGGCCTTCACCATCGGCTTACGGGACAGGGCATCACGGCCACCCTTGCCGGCCTGCCGTCCCTGCGGTTGCGGCACCGCCGCGAGCAGGGGGGCTATAACCTCGTGATCAACTGCCTGCCCCAACTGGGCGAGGTTGGTGCATGGTTGCGGTGATTGGGTGTCTTAGGTAACATGGGAGTTGTCTGGTGGCACTTTGAATCCTTGAACCGGTTCTGGTGATGCTTGGCGTGGGCGGCCGCTGGAGGTGGTGCTCCGGCGGCCCCGTTCTGGTGAGTAGAATAATCGCTAGGCCGATTCATCCCTCTGCTGGTGTGGCAGAGGGTTTTTGATTCTTGCCTCCTCATGCTGAAGGTGCGGGTTGTTAGCAAGATAACCTGCCTCTCGGGGAGGGGTGCTCTGTTCCTGTGGGCACTCACCTTTTTATGGTAACCGTTTGTGGCCAAAAATACATCCGCGGCATTGGCAATTTTTTAGCGATATTGTTCTAATTACGAAGATCGTTATAAAAGCCGGTGTACTGCAACGGTTACCTGTGAGTTCAGCCTTGTTCCGCAAAAATAGATCCTGAAGCCATGGCTTAATCGTAGCCTCGCCGGCAACCAGTTGCCTTGGCCAGATTGCCCTAAAGATCGTAGGCCAGAGTCAGCCAAGCTCTGCGGGGTGGCAGCATGTGTTGGGTGGATGTTGTGAAATTTACCCCCATGAGCCAGGGAGTCCGGATTGTGAATTTTCCGATTATTCCCGCACGCCGGCAGGATTCCACTACCAACCCCCGACTACGACCGTGGCAACTGCGTGGACCTGAAACAGCTTTCGGCATTCCTCGTTGCCACACAACCCAACGTGGCGACCGCCCTGGCCCTCGACTCGGACAACCCTACTCGCCGACAATTCCTAGCAAGGCTGAAACGCGAGATCCGCAATCGTGGCATCATCGACGTACTACGTAAAGGCGTCAATCACCAGCAGCACCATGTGGACGTTTTCTACGGCACCCCGACGCCAGGAAACACCGCCGCGGAAGCCCGTTACGCTCAGAACCGCTTCTCAGTGACCCGCCGGTTGGGCTACAGCAACGATGAGAGGCAACGCGCCCTCGACCTGGCGCTCTTCATCAACGGCCTGCCCATCGCCACGTTCGAACTGAAGAACAACCTCACCAAACAGACGGTCAATGACGCCGTCCAGCAATACCGGCAAACCCGCAGCCGCCCGTGAGGACCTCTTTCACGTCGGCCGCTGCGCCGTCCACTTCGCTGTGGACGAGAACGAGGTCCAGTTCTGCACTAAGCTCGCCGGCAAGGCATCCATCTTCCTGCCGTTCAACAAGGGCCGCGACGACGGAGCCGGCAACCCCATCAACCCCAACGGCCTCAAGACTGACTACTTATGGCGGGATGTACTCACACCAGGCAGCCTCACGGACATCATCGAGAATTACGCCCAGAAGGTGGGCGACGACCAGATCTGGCCTCGCTACCACCAACTCCATGTCGTCCGCAACCTGCTCAACGACGCTGCCAGCAACGGGGCAGGAAAGCGGTACCTAATTCAGCACTCGGCCGGGAGCGGCAAGTCACACTCCATCACGTGGCTCTCCCGACAGATGATCGAGCTGGCCGCCAACGGCCAACCAATTTTCGACTCCATCCTTGTCGTCACCGACCGCACTGTCCTCGACGACCAGATCGACAAGAACATCCGCCTGTTCACTCAGGTGAGATCCACAGTGGGACACGCTGAAACGTCGGCACACCTGCGGCAACTCATTACCGAAGGGAAGAAAATCGTCACCACAACGGTCCAGAAGTTCCCGTTCATCATCGACGCCATCACCAACGAACATCGGGGCCGGAAATTCGCCATCATCATCGACGAGGCCCATTCCAGCCAAGGCGGGCGCACCGCCGCCGCCATGAACGTGTCGCTCGGCAACCAGGCCAACGACGATGACGACGACACGTTCGAGGACCAGATCAACCACATCATCGAAAGCAGGCGTCTGCTCGACAACGCCAGCTACTTCGCCTTCACGGCCACGCCGAAGAACAAGACCCTCGAACTGTTCGGCGACCCTGCACCGCAGCCGGACGGCACGATCAAGCACCTGCCGTTCCACAGTTACACGATGAAGCAGGCCATCGAAGAAGGCTTCATCCTCGACGTGCTGGGCAACCACACCACCGTCAGCAGTTACTTCGGCCTAGTGAAGAAAATCGACTACGACCCAGAGTTTGACTCGAAGCGCGCCCAGCGCCGGCTACGCCGTTACGTCGAAGGACACGAGTACGCCGTTGCCCGCAAGTCCCAGATCATCGTGGACCACTTCCACGAATGCGTGTTCATGCCACGCAAGATCGATGGCCACGCACGCGCCATGGTGGTCACCGACGGTGTGGACCGCGCCATTGACTACCATCGCGCCATCAGCGCCTACATCAAGGAGAACGGCTACCCCTACCGTTCAATCATCGCCTTCTCGGGCGAGCGACAACACCAAGGCCAGACCGTAACCGAGGCATCCCTGAATGAGTTTCCGTCGAGCCGGATACCGGAGAAGATCCAGGAAGACCCCTACCGCATCCTGATCTGCGCCGACAAGTTCCAAACCGGCTACGACGAGCCGCTGCTCCACACCATGTACGTGGACTAGACGTTGGCCGGCATCAAGGCTGTGCAGACCCTTTCTCGCCTCAACCGCGCCCGTCCTAACAAGACCGACACCTTCGTCCTGGACTTCATGAACAGTTCGGACGTCATCCGGGAAGCGTTTTCAGACTACTACCGGACCACCATTCTTGCCGAGGAAACGGACCCCAACAAGCTCCACGATCTCAAGGCGCAGCTGGACAACCCTCAGGTGTACACCCCCCAGCAGGTGGACGAACTCGTGGAGGGCTACCTCACCGGCAAGGACCGTGGAGAACTGGATCCCATCGCCGACGCCTGCGTCGCGCCGTACTTGACCCTCAGCGAGGACGGACAGGTCGCGTTCAAAGGCTCCGCGAAAGCGTTCGCTAGTGTACTGTATCCATAGTTCGTCGCATTAGAATGAAGCTTTCTAAAGGGACAGGAAACCAGTTTCCTGCTTGAAGCAGAGTGGTACAAAGACACAAGCCGCCATTTTATTTCCGATGAACTACGGATACACCACACTAGAACTCTGGCCGGAAAGCTCGGCTGATTGGGGCAGGGGTTATACTCCGGGTCATCCAGGTTAGTGAAGTGGAGCAAGGCCATGCTGGGCGAGCGGACTGAGCAGAGAGGGTGGTGGGAAGCGGACCGAATGTATCTGGACTACGTGGGCAAGGACACCTGCTACGGTTTGCTGGCACAGTTGCGTGGTCGGCTATTCCGTGACGCCGACTTCGCCGAGTTGTACGGTCCGGACAATGGCCGCGCCAGTGTGCCGCCCCGCCTGCTGGCGACGGCGTTGCTGTTGCAGACCTACGACAAGGTGAGCGACGCCGAGGCCAAGGCGACAGCCGACTTCGACATCCGGTGGAAGGTGGCGTTGGGGATCGAGATTGAGGACCGGCCCTTTGCCAAGAGTACCCTGCAGGTGTTCCGCGCCCAGCTGATATTGCACGACCAGGTGCGTGCGGTGTTTGAGCGGAGCCTGCGACTGGCGCGGGAGTCAGGGTATCTGAAGAGGCGGAGCATGCGGGTAGCGTTGGACACGACCTATATCCTGGGACGCGGGGCGGTGAAGGACACCTACAATCTGCTGGCGGACGGGATGGTGAAACTGCTGCGGGCGCTGGCGGCGGTGGATAGGACCACCGTCAAAGCATGGGCTGAGGCCCAGGGCTACCAGCGGTACCTGGGCAGCAGCGTGAAGGGCGAGGCGGCCATCGACTGGTCGAGCAAGCGGGAGCGACGGAAGCTGTTGGCGGAGGTTGTGGCGGATGCGGACCGGCTGCTGGAGTTGGCGCGGCAGGCCCCGGGAGAGTTGCGGAGGACAGCATCCAACGGCGGGAGATAGTGGAGGCTGCGGAGTTGTTGGGACCGTTGCTGCTACCGGATGTGGAGCGCAAGGGTGGCGATGATGACGGCCACGGGGATGGCGGGGTGAGCCGCAAGGAGGGTGTGAGCCGGGACCGGATGATGTCGGTGCCTGACCCGGAGATGCGCCACGGTCGCAAGAGCAGCAGCAAGCGTTTTGACGGGCACAAGGCGGCCATTGTGGTGGACACGGACACTCAGCTGATCACGGCGGTGGACGTGCTGCCGGGCAACGCGCCCGACAATCTGGGAGCGCTGGAGTTGGTGGCAGAGACCGAAGCCAATGCCGGTGTGGCGGTGGTGGAAGCCATGGGCGACGCTGCCTACGGCGACGGTGGGACGCGGCCGGCTTTCGCTGATGCGGGACGCCAGTTGGTGGCCAAAGTACCGGGGCGTCCCAACCGGAAGCACTTCCCCAAGCATGACTTCCACCTTGACCTGGCAGCAGGCAGTTGCACTTGTCCGGCGGGCCAGGTTACTCACACCATTGTCCCCGCTGGGAAACGCACCGACCGGATGGGACAGGTGCATCAATTGCGAGCTTTCCAATTCGACGGCGGGGTGTGCGGAGTTTGTCCGCTGCGGTCGCAATGCATCGCGGCCAAAGGTCGTAGAGGGCGGAGGGTACAAATCCATCCGCAGGAAGCCCTGCTGCAACAGGCGAGGGCATTACAGCAAAGCGCCGACTACGACGAGTACCGGCAGCTGCGGGTGGTGGCGGAGCACCGGTTGGCGCAGCTGACGCAACTGGGCATCCGGCAGGCGCGCTACTTCGGACGGGTCAAGACCAAGTTTCAGCTGTATCTGGCGGCCACAGTGGCCAATCTGACGTTGGTGGCAGGCAAAATGGGTCTCACGGACGATACCGGCGACGATCTGCACGGTGACCGTGTCGTCGTCGCCGATGTCGCCAATACCGCCGCCACATTCGGCGCAATCCGGATCGGCCAGATCTGGCCACTGGCTTTCCTCACCGCCGCTTTGCTGCCCCAATCCCACTTCCCAAACCAGGCTTTCCGGCCCGGTTTCTAGGCGAAAAAATTTACCAGAAGCTGAGGCGCCTGCACGATCTTCGAGTACCAGCGTTGGAATTGGCTCCGACCGTAGCCAGAATTACTCCAGCGCGGTTGGAAGACGCAGCAAATTTGCTACGCGCCGGAATCACCTCAGGTGACAGAGAAGTGGCCTCCAACGCAGCTTCAGGAATCATCAGATGGCTCTCAGAAGCGTCAGACCCCGAAACCGGTACACCGGTGCCACCAGAGAACCTAGTTCGAGAGATCGGCGTAGCTATCGCCTACCGCCGCGCTGCATCGCTAGTAGGAGCCTTACAGGCAGCCCGATGGATCTTCGAGAACGGGACACAAGCCAATGAAGAAGCCATTATTCTATTAGTAGCAGATGGATTGGATTACCTCGCGACTGAGCTCAGCTACGACCGCGACCACGAGAACCCGGATGACATCCCGTTGCTGAGACTACTATGTGCAGAATTGGCAGTAGCGGTAGCAAAAGATGGGAGCAACCAACACTCCGCAGTTGTTCGTTGGCTGGAAATCGCCAAAGGCGACCCACTACCGGAAGTCCGCAACGCGGCCAGCGAGAGCGACCGACCAACGTCTAACGAAACGGGCGGCAGTTGTACGTAACACAACGGTACGTTCACGTGCTGCAATGAACTTGACGCCGACCTGTGGCGAAACCGGCCGCCCCTACGACTGGGCGGCCGGTTTCGTTAACGGCACTGGATGGCAAGATGAGCCCACAGAGCCGCCTCAGCCTACCGGACTGTTAACATGAGACATCAACTACGACCGCTTGCCCTGACCCACCAGACGGCAGTTTTTGCGGAGAACTGAACAAAAAATCGTCCCAAAACTGATTTTTTGTGCAAAGCCCACAAAACGCAAGGAACCCGCAGCCGGCAGACCGAGGACGGCGGCAATTTCTGGAATACCCAACGCTGGCGTATTGGGCGCCGCTTCGCGGAAACGGTAGTTCGCTCCTGCAAGCGGGTCGTTTGCCGTACCGAGAAGCCTATGCCCTCACCGGATTAATCGGCGATACCTTTGCAAATATGCCCGAAAAGATGGGCCTTCGGCTATGACGAATAGGCCGGAATAAGCCATTAATAAGCCGGTTCTTTTCTTATAGACGGCTCCATCGCGCCCCTCTGCCATGCCCGAACGGGATCGCTAGATTGAGCGTGCGCAAAATTGCCAAGTCTTCCCGTATCTGTCGTTCCGTCGCGGCCACTGGGAGGGCCGCACGAACTTCTATTACTTCCTGCCCATTGCTTAAGCCAACCCGCTCGATATGTGGGCAAGCGGGCGGCTCGATTTCCCTCAGCTCTTGGGTCACTTCTTCTATTGTGCGATCACTAACTTGTTGACCAACAACCCGACCATCTGGCTCTATACCAAACAATACATATCCTCCGCGATGATTGAGCATCGCGCATACTGTCTGTGCCCCTTCCCTGCGTTGGCCAGTGCTGCGCTTCAGTTCTAGTGTCTCTGATTCGCCAGCGGCAGCCAAAGTTTCAATCTGTTCACTGGTCATGGAAAGTCCTCTCAATCAGACCATAGGAGCGTATATCACCATTTTTCGCATTATATACTACCCGCCCACTCCAAATTCAGCGCCAGCAGCCACTCCAGTATCTCCCCATCCGCCAAATCCGCCGGCCACCCGTAGGCGTCCGCCACCGCCGCATTCAGTCTGGCGTGCGCGTTGTCCAGCCACGTCGGACGCTGGTTATACCGGTTCGTCAGCGTCCGCCTTTACCCTGGTCCCTCTGTGACTAACCACCCCCGGTCAGGGCAATTGCGCCAAACGCAATTGCCCCCAATATGATGACGACGATAGGTACCGCCGCCCAGACGTATTCCCCGAAGTTTTCGTCGGAGACGGCAGCGACGATTTTACTAACCATTAGGTTCTCCCTTACCCCGCCCGCTCCAAATTCAGCGCCAGCAGCCCCTCCAGTATCTCCCCATCCGCCGAATCCGCCGGCCACCCGTAGGCGTCCGCCACCGCCGCATCCAGCGCAGTGTGCGCGTTGTCCAACCACGTCGGCCGCTGGTTGTACAGATTCGTCAGCGTCCGACGCCGCAACTCCACCGCGCTCACACCCTCTGGATTCAGCCAGCCTTCCCGCAACTGGTTCAACTCGGCGGCGGCCGCGCCGATGGCATCCTGCTGGGCGTCGGTGGAACGTGGGAACGGGAAGGTTTCAAAACAGGTGGTCGGCGTGTAGCGCGGGCGAGTTTCCAACTGCGTACCCATCGCCAGAGCCCAAACTTCGTGAAAACGGGAGTGCAGTACGCCAAACGTGTGATCTTCGTCGCTAGCAATAGCCACTACCGCGCTGTCTGGAAGCGTATCGGGAGTTGCCCACACAAATATCCTGTGTTTGGAAACCCTTGGAGTAACAATAAACCTCGTTAGCACACTGACAGCAGAACGCAAATCGTAGCCGCTACGTCCCAACCGCCACCAGTTAGTTCGCCTTTGCCGGTCACGATTCTTTTCCCGAGCCGGACGCACATTCCTATTCACATACTCGAAAGGTGCTTCGTACAGCGCCGCTTGATCATATGTCATAGTGCTAAAGTCGATTATCCACATTCCGCGCGGACGGTCGGTTATATCCTTGCCATTGACCCACGGGCTGATGACTGCCCGATTACTTTCGTTGTGCGGATTTGGGCTGTTGAGCATCTCTTGCGCCAATGCGTCCGGAATGTCGAAAGGGCCTACCTTGACCGGGCCTTGAAACGCCGTGTTCAGGTTCCCACTCAATTTGCACGCTACAGTTAGGTCGGCCCCCGAAGTAAGATTGGCGTTTATCGCCGCGACCGACTGGCCATCCAGTTCCCGGCTGCACTCGGAAGCGTCGTCAAAACCGACTATGGAGATATGCACCGCCGCGCCTTCCAGCACCCACGGGTGGTCCGCCCACGCCATGAAAATGTCGCCGGTTTCCTTGATGCGCTGCAACACTCTGCGATTGGCGCCGCCCCGTATCCCCTGTGTCGCCAGCAGTCCTGCCCGCTGAGCCTTGCCCGCTTCAATCATCGCGCGGGCCTTTTCGAACCAATAGCACACCAAGTCGGCTTCCGCCGGCACACGCTCGTCGTACTGCCTGAACAACAGACCAACGTACTCGTCGCTCAATCCGGTCCGCAGTAGCTTCCCGCCCAAAAACGGCGGGTTCCCCACGATGAACTCCGCCGCCGGCCATTCCGGTTCGGCCGGATGCTCCGGGTCCGTCAGGTCCAGTATCGCGTCCGTCTGCCGTATCGTGTCCAGCGGCGTCAGCACCGGACTCTGCGTGTATGGAAACCCGTTGGCCTGGTGCCACTGGATGTAGCCAATCCACAGCGCCGTCCGCGCCAGCTCCGCCGCGTAGTGGTTGATCTCCAGCCCCAGCATCTGGTTTGGCTGCACCATCGGCGTCAGCCCCGTCCATCCTTGCGCCGCCGCGAAGTCAATCGCCTCCCGCTCCAAATCCAGCAGCGACCGCAGCGCGATGTACAGGAAGTTCCCGCTCCCGCACGCCGGATCCAGCACCCGCACCGACGCCAGCCGCTGCCGAAATGCCTTCAGCCGGCCTTGCGCGGCATCCCCGTCGTCCTCATCAAGTAGGTCGTCGATTTCCTGACGAGCGGCGTCCCATTCCCGGCGCAGAGGCGTCATCACCACCGGCTCCACCACCAGCTTGATGTCGTCGGCTCCCGTGTAGTGCGCCCCCGTCTGCGCCCGCTTGGATGCGTCCAAAGCCCGCTCGAACAGCGTCCCGAATATCGAGGGCTCAATGCTGCCCCAGTTCTTCTCGCAGGCCTCCCCCAGCCGTTGCAGGGCCACCGTGCTCAGCTCCACGGTGTCCACCGGCCCCTGATCAGACGATTTGAACAGGTCGCCGTTGAAGTGGGCGATTTCGTCCGCGCCCGAAAACCCGCCCGTCGCCATCTGGGCGAACAGGCTCCGTATCGCCCGGTCAAAGGTGGCCGGATTGCGGTAGTGCTGCCGCACGATGCGCGCGAACAGGCCCTCCGGCAGCAGCCCGGCGTCCTCCGAGTACAGGCAGAACACCAACTGGTTGAGATACCTCGCCAACCGTTCCGGGTCACGGGCTCCCGACCAATCAACGCGCTCTTCCATGTCCTCCACGATGGACTGGAACAGCGCCGCCGTTTCCCGTGTAACCGCGTCCACCGACCGCAGCCGCTCGCGGAAACGCTGCGGAGCAAAGAACACGTCCCGCACCATCCCCAGCCGCTCCGGTTGCCCCAGCTCGCCAACGCCGATGTCGTAACGCGCGGTCTCCATCCCCGGGAAGTTGGTTTGTACCCGTATCGTCTGGAACGACGACACGATCAGCAGGGGCGGCGTCTTGAGATGTACTTGGTAGCGCAGCAGCTGGTCAAACGCTCCGTCCAGTTGCGCGTCCCGACCCTTGAACTCCCAGCCGAAATGCTCCTCAAAGTAGGCGTCGGCGAACCCGCCTGGCACCGCCTTCTCAAAGGTGAAGGCCTCCGGGTCCCCGAACCCCGCCGGCGTCGGATGCCCCACCAGCCCGCACAGATCGTTGAAAAACGACTGCGCCCCCTGCCGTTCGCCAAACCCGGCGTCCCGCCAGCGGCCAGTGAACTCTCGGGGCGTAATTGTCGGCAATTGCGGCATCACGTCATCCTCCACCGGAAAATTATCACCCGCCGACCGGAGTGGCAACCGGCGAATCCTGCTGCTGACGATTTCCAAAAGCGAGGAGGTACGGCTTCTCCGGTAAGCCCATGCTAGAATGGCGCCAGGAGTTTCGTCATGGTAACGAGAACAGAAACGCGGATCTGGCTGGACAATGCGCTGGTGATAGACCCCAGGCACCTTGGCATCTCCGCCACTGGGCGGGAGCTGGAAAAGCTGTTTGTCAACTTCTGCAACAAGAACAGCGACAGCATATGGCAGTTCGAGCTCAGTCCAGGAGGAGAGATTATCGTTATGCCGCCGGTTCATTTTCCCAGCGACCGAGACGAAGGCAAGTTTTTCTCCCGACTGGAGTGGTGGACAGAAGAGTTTGGTGGTGAAGCCCGAGGTTCAAATGCGGCATTCAGGATGCCCGCCGGCGGTATATTGGCGCCGGACGCATCGTGGACATCTCAGGGGAAGTGGGACTCACACACACATGTCGTCGGAGATGCGAATCCGTTCTGCCCCGATTTTGTAGTGGAAATCCGTTCCACGTCCGACAATCTGGCGCCGCTGCACGCCAAGATGCGGCTCTACCTGGAGAACGGCGCGCTGCTGGGCTGGCTGATCGACGCGCGCAACCGGCAAGTGTACATCTACCGGGCAGCGCAGGTTGAACCGGAGCGGTTGGACAACCCGGGTACGCTGTCCGGCGAGGACGTGCTGCCGGGTTTCAGTTTTGACGTGGCGCGGCGGATCTTTGACCGCAGTTGACCAGGCCCGAATTACGCCAACGCCCAAGTTCCCAATCAGGAAGGTACTTTCCAATGACTGAAACTCGCTGGCCGGAGAGTGCGCAGCGGGCGGTAGCTGCTATTGAGGACTTCATGGGCGCGCTGAATGCTCACGATGACGCCGCGCTTTACGACCTGCTGCACCTGCCCCACGTCCGTGTGTCCGGCGGTAGCGTCGCCATCTGGCACGACCGGGCCGAGCTGGAGGCCACCTACCTGCGCGACTTCTACGCCCGCGCCGGCCCCGACTGGCATCACACCGTGCTCGACTCCGCCGAGGTGTTGCACAGCTCGGAGCACAAGGTACACGTGCTGATACAGTTCACCCGGTGCGATGAGGCTGGCGCGGCAATCGCCACCTACCGCTCGCTGTGGATAATGACTTGCGTTGACGGACGCTGGGGATCGCAGGCCAGGTCCAGCTTCGCCCCGTGAGGGTTGATGGCATGACTGGTTTGCGCTCATATTGCTCTACCACCCCTATCGGTTCGACGGTAGGGTCGAGGCCGCTTTGAACAGCGGTCTCTGTCTTTATAATGCGCATCAATGATTACCAGTTTTTACATTGACGGGTTCAACCTGTATTACCGCGTGTTGAAGGATACCCCCGGCCAGCCCGATGCGGTACGTGCGGGACGAGTTGGGCCGCAAGGTCACGGTGGTAAATCCCGACAACAATAGCTACACCCACCGGGATTTGGTGGGCTCGGCAACCTGCGTGAAGCGGCTGCGTAGGAGCCATTTGCGGCGCAGCCAGGTTCCGCCCGTGGTCAGCGACGCGCAAGGGCGGATTACCAAACCGTCGGGGTGGTAGCCGCTTGGAAGTGTAACGAGAGGCCACATGACCGGGACATCGGTGTTAGACTGGCGCATCTCACCGATGCAGGGAGGAAATCATGGCCCGAACGCCCACCGTGACCCGAGAATCCGTTCCTGAAAATGAACGCGCCGCCTTCGACGCCTTCGTCGCCGACCGGGGCGAGGTGCCCGCCACCGGCCCGGGCTCCGCGATGCTCAACGCGCCTGAGGTGGCCCAGCGCGCCCTCGGCCTGGCGCTCTACCTGCGTACCGATACGTCGCTGTCGCCCCGCATCCGGGAGCTGGCGATGCTGCTGGCGGCACGGGAGAACGACTGCCAGTTCATCTGGAACGCCCACGCCCCGCCGGCCCGCCGCGCCGGGTTGCGCGATGACATCGTTGACGCGCTGCGAGACCGGCAGGAACTGCCTAACCCAGCGGCGGACGAAGTTGCGGTGGTGAACTATGGCCGCGAATTCTTCCGCACCAAGCGGGTCAGCCAGGGAGCCTTTGACGCGGTGGTGGCTCAGTTTGGCGTGAACGGAACCACCGAGTTGACTACGCTGATGGGCTGCTACGCCATGCTGGCCTTTAACGTGAACGCTTTTGGCGTGGAGCTGCCGGACAACATCACCGAGGCGCCGCTGCCAATTTAGCGGAACGATTGCAAAGTTGGCCCTGGCCCGCTCGTCCTGAGTCTGTCGGAGGACGATGGTTCGACAATCTCACCAAGTGCGGCTCCAGGGACTTCGCACTCATACTGGCACATACTTAGGAGACGCGAATATGTCCACCCAACGCGCAGAGTGGCTGGCCCAGAACGTGGAGGAGGCGATTGACCCGGACTTGCCCATCTGCGACCCGCATCACCACTTCTGGGACCGGGCGGGTGACCGCTATCTCTTGGACCAGCTGACGGGGGATCTGGGCGGCGGCCACAACGTCGTGCAGACGGTGTTCATCGAGTGCCATTCCATGTACCGGGCGCAAGGGCCGGAGGAGATGCGGGCCGTGGGCGAGACCGAGTTCGTGCAGGGCATCGCCGCCCAGAGCGCCAGCGGGCAGTACGGCCCGACGGCGGTGGCCGCCGGCATCGTGTCCAACGCCAACCTGATGCAGGGCGACGCGGTAGCGACGGTTCTGGAGGCTCATCTGGCCGCCAGTGGCAACCGTTTCCGCGGCATTCGGTTCTCTTGCGCCTGGGACGCCAGCCCCGAAATCGCTCCGGGCAGTACCAACACGCCGGGGATGCTGGCAGACGCTAACTTCCGCGCCGGGTTCGACCGGCTACAGCGCATGGGACTGAGCTTCGACGCCCTGGTGTACCACACCCAGTTGAGCGAGCTGGCCGACCTGGCAGGAGCGTTCCCCGACGCTGTCATCATCCTGAACCACGTCGGCCGGCCGTTGGGCATCGGCCCCTACTCCGCACGGCGTGATGAGGTGTTCGCCGACTGGCAGCGGGGCATTGCCGCGGTGGCGGCGCATGAGAACGTGGCAGTCAAGCTGGGCGGCTTCGGCAACCTAATCAGCGGCCACGACTGGCATACATGGGACACGCCGCCCAACTCGGAGCAGCTGGCGGAGACCATCGGGCCCTGGCTGACGCACTGCATCGAGCACTTCGGCCCGGAGCGGTGTATGTTCGAGAGCAACTTCCCGGTGGACAAGGCGTCTTACGCCTACACCACTTGCTGGAACGCCTTCAAGCGGGTGGCCGCCGGCTTTTCGGACGCGGAGAAGGCCGCCATGTTCCAGGGAACGGCGGCGCGGGCGTACCGGTTGTAAGGCGGCGTTCCAATCGCCGGGCTAAGGAGTGGGAATCATGGCAGTCAACCAAAACAAAGAAGATGCGGCCACCGTGGGGCGGGCAATCTACAACGAAAAGATACTCCCAAAGCTGGGGCCCGAGTACAAGGGCAAGGTTGTGGTCATAGACGTGAACAGCGGGGACTACGAGATTGCCGACAAGAGCTTAACCGCCACTCTGCGCCTGCTTGAGCGACGACCTGACGCGTTTACTTGGGCAGAACGGGTGGGTTTTCCGGCGCCGCATCGTTTGGGCTTCCGGGCCACTTACGGGAGCATCAATCTAAAGTCCGGAAAAGCCGAGCATGATTAGAGGGAAAGTCGAGCGCAACACAGGCGACGGGCTTGAGCCCTGGATTACCGTATCCATTGAAGAGGCCAGCGGGGAGTTCCAGCAGTTCGAGGTTATCTTGGATACCGGATTTACCGGGTGGTTGATGTTGCCCGCATCCGTGATCGACTCGCTTGGGTTGACTAGACGGGGCGATCACGTAGCAACTATAGCCAGTGGCGCGTCAGACCGATTTGATTACTATGTCACGAGGGCATTATGGCATGAGCGGCTTGTACACATAGAAATTTTCCAGTCAATAGACCAGTCGTTGCCGGGCACGGCGTTGTTGGAAGGATGCCGTGTCACGGTGGATACCTGGGAAGGCGGCGACGTGATTATCGAGGAAGTCATTACAGGGCCGCCGAAATGAGGGCAGGCAACGACAGTACGCAGAACTCTTTCACGGGAGGAACAACATGGCATTGCAATGGGATAACGTGGCCGGGCCGTTCAGCCGTTTGACCGAGGGGCCGGCGTGGGACGGCCGGCGGGTCCTTTTCACCCACATTCCGGCCAGCCGCATCATGGCCTATGACCCGGAGACCGGCGATTGCAGCGTGTACCGGGAGAACACCAACCACACCAACGGCCTGGCCTTTGACGCCGAGGGCCGTCTCTACGGGTGCAGCTCCGGCGGGCGGGCCATCGTGCGCTTTGAGGCCAACGGCACGACCACCACCATCGTTGACCACCTGGGCGACCAGCGGATCAACACTCCCAACGATCTGGCCATCGACCGGCAGGGCCGCGTCTGGTTCAGCAACCCCTGGAACGCTGCCAACGTTGACCCCAGCGAGGTGCAGGAGATCGAAGGCCGGGACATCCTGCGCGCCGACCCGCAGCCCGACGGCAGCTACACCTGCCAGCGCATGACCTTCGACACCACCGGCACCAACGGCCTGCTGGTGTCCCCTGACGACCGCAGCCTGTACATCATCCAGACCGACCCCGAACCGGACGGCGTGCGGGAGCTGCGGTCGTATCCCATCAACGACGACGGCTCACTGGGCCAGTACATCGTGCTGCACCAGTTCGGCTCCGACCACCGCGGTCCCCAGCGGGGCATTGACGGGATGTGCCTGGACTCTGAGGGCAACATCGTGGGCACCGCCGGCAACTGGGCCACCGGTCCCGGCCCGATGCTCTATGTGTGGACGCCGGAGGGCCGCGTGCTGGAGACCTACCCCATGCCCGTCGGCGTCGATATGCCCACCAACTGCTGTTTCGGCGACGCTGACCAGAGCAGCATCTACGTAACCACCCTGGGGGGCCACCTGCTGCGATTGCGCGGCACCGGACGGCGCGGGTGGATAATGTGGCCGCCGGCGCGCTGATGCGTCGGCTGCTGACCGCTGTTGCCCGGGGAGACCCGCCGGCGATCTCGTTGTGGGTCGCTCATGGGCTGGCTTGGGTCGTCTCCGTCGGAGTTGCCGTTCTGATATTTCCCGACGGCGACTTTGACGCTGCTCCGGCCCTGGCCACTCCGGTAGTGCTGACCGGTCTGGCGCTACTGTCAATCCGTTACCTCGACGGCCGGCGCTACATCCGCAAAACTCTGCTGTTTCTATTCACCGTCGCTTTGTTCGGTTTCTGTTTGGTGGGTAGTATGTCGGTGGGTGTGTTGTACGCTCCGTCAGCCATCGCCCTGCTGCTGGGAGCCATTCTGATCCCGGTACGCGCCAAAGCCAGCGTTGGCGAATCGTGAAACATCTTGACCCACCGCCATTTCCCGGAGGTTTCGACATGGACGTTTTCAACTGCATCAGGACGCGCCGCACGGTGCGGGACTTCAAGCCCGATCCCGTGCCGGACGCCATCATTCACAAGATCCTGCAGGCGGCCCGCTGGGCGCCCAGCTCCAGCAACACCCAGCCCTGGCACTTCATCGTCGTCAGGCAGCCGGACACCATCAAGGAGCTGGGTAGCATCTGCACCCAGGGAACGTTCATCGGCCAATCGCAGTTTGCCATCGCTGTGGTAATGGGAGAAACGCGGCGTCCGCAGCTGGACGCGGGCCGGGCGTTGCAGCAGATGGAGTTGGTGGCCTGGTCGGAAGGACTCGGCACCTGCTTCGTGGGCATACGGGGTGAGCAGCAGGAGCAAGTGAAAAACCTGCTGGGCATCCCCGAGGAAATGGAGTTGATTACGGTGCTGCCCTTCGGCTATCGCATACCCCGGGAGCCGGGAACCGGCACGCCGCGCAAGCCGATGTCGGAAATCACCCACGGGGAGAAGTTCGGACAGGCGCTGACCTTTGCGGACTGAACGGTGTTGGGGGCGGCCTGATTTTGTCAGGCTGATTGCACAAGCGAGGCGCAACGGATGAAACCCCAAAGACTCATCATCAGCAGAAAGGGGTTTGACTCCGCATCGGGTGGCTGCCCCAGCCCCATTTTCCCCGATGGCACGATGTATTCGTTGCCTGTTCCCGGTTACGACGAAGAGGAGCCAATACGCTACGAAGACCTTCATCACGGCAACATCAACATCGGGCAGGTGGTGGAAGACCTTACTGACGGTCGGCATCCAGCGTGGCATTTGGCGGGGTTGGACCCCGACATCCGCCCGAACGCCATCGCGCGTTCCGGTAACTGGAGGGGGCTTTTCGGACAGGTAGGCGCTTCACAGACTCATCTAGCAAATCAACGCGTCGACGCAGGGGATGTGTTCTTGTTCTTTGGACTCTTCCGGCGAGTAGAGAAAACGAGCAGCGGATGGCGCTTTGTTAGAGGCGCAGCGCGGCAACACATTTTGTGGGGTTGGCTTCAGATCGAACGAGTTTGCAAGATCGATGAGATCTGGCACGATGAAAAGTTTGAATGGGCAACGTACCACTGTCAATTTCGTTGGTACGGAGACTCAAACAACACGCTCTACGTGGCGACGCAAAATTTGAACCTCAACGGTACTGCGATGTCAGTGCCCGGAGCCGGAGTGTTCCCTCGATTTCACGAACAGTTGGTTTTGACGCGAAAGGGTCAGCCGGCGTCGAATTGGCGTCTGCCGAGATTTTTCTACCCAGATAATGGCAAGTCTCCGTTGACTTACCATCCTGACCTTGATCGATGGGATTACGACCGAAACCATGCTTATCTCCGGAGCGCTGGGCGCGGGCAGGAATTCGTGCTCCATTGCGACCAGTACCCCGAAGCGGTTGACTGGATGTCTGAGTTGGTCCGCGAGTTAGGAGACCGCTAAACGATGTAGTTCTAGCGTCCCTTGAACTCCGGCGCCCGCTTCTCCAGGAACGCCTGCCGCGCCTCCTTGGCGTCCTCGGAGCCGCTGAGGATGCCGCCGCCGTTGGAGGTCAGGGTCATGGTGGTTTTCAGGGTGCTGTCCAGGGCGGCGCGCATGATGCGCGCACTGATCCACCGGGAAGCGGTTGACCCTGACTGGATGATTTGTCGGCCGGGTCAGGGGCCTTGGCGGCGGAGCTGCTCTTCCAGTTCGCGGATGCGGGCTTCGGCGGCAACTCGCTCGCCAATACGGACCCCTCGTTCGGCGGCGAGCTCCGCTTCAGCGCTGTCGGCTCTGGAGCGGGAGCGATGGTACGCCATGCTGCTGCTGGTCCAGGGCTTGACGGCAGCGGCCACGGCGGAGGTGCTGGACGGGACCCACACACCATTGGGCGGTGGGCGCCGGCCTTCGGTGAGGGAGGACCTGCCGCCCTGATATTCGAGCAGACCGGAGGTTCCCCCACGCCCTTGACCAAGCGCAGCAGGAGGAGTTGAAAGGGGCGGTGCAACAGCCACCCGCCACGTGGGGCATTGACTTGTCCAATTGGAACTGGAAGGCGGTGCGGCGGTTTGTGCAAGACCGCTTCGGGTTGGCGCTGGGCCGCAGCAGTTGTCTGACCCCGTATCAAGTACGGGGTGACGTTACTACCTGCACCGATTGGGGTTCGTGCTGAAACGGCCCAAGAAGCGATTGCGCAAGGCGGACGAAGCCAAACGGGAGACCTTCGTGGCGGAGTACGCCGCTTTGCAGGTCGAGGCGGGAGGCACTAGCGGAAAGATATTCTGCGCTGACGAGGCCCACTTCCGGGCGGACGCCGAACTGCGGGGCAAGCGGGTACTGCAAGGTGAACCGGCCCTGGTGGACTCGACTAGTACCGTTTCAATCTGATCTTGTCGGATAGATATGTTGGAGCTTACGGCGAGCATCTTTGGTGGTAAACCGCCAGTCGATGGCTAATCTTGCTGCGTTGCGCTCGCGTTCGAGCGCCGCAACCTCTTGCCGCAGCTCCGCCTCATCGCTGATACGGCGGTTCAGACATCCCCTGCTGAAGACGCTCAACTCGATCTCAGCCATGTTCAGCCAGCTGCCGTGCGTGGGAGTGTAATGAAACTCGAGGCGTTGGGCGATGCGCCGAGCTTCGGATGGCTCAAATGCTTCGTAGAGCGAGCCGAGCTGGTGGGTGTTGAGGTTGTCCAGTACCAGCCTGACCACCTCGGCATCAGGATATACCTCGTCCACCAGCCACCGCATCTGGTGCGCGAAGTCTACGGCAGTGCGGCGCTCGGTCACCGCCACATGTCTCCAGCCACCCCTCGGCTCACAGATCATGAACAGGTTCCGGGTCCCGTTACGCTGGTACTCGGTGTCATAGCGTGCCACCCGTCCCGGGGCAGCCTCCAGGGGCGGACGCACCTCTCCAGTCAATTGCCGGGAGGTCTCGTCGAAACACACTACCGGACGCTCCGGATGGTACGCCTGTTGGTACAGGTCCAGCACGTCCTCCAGCCGCGCCACGAACTCCCCGCTCACCTTGGGGATACACCACTCCTTCTTCTGCCACGGCTTGAGTTCGTTTTTTTGAGCATCTGGCGCACCGTCTCCAGGGAGATGCTATCGGCAAACTCCAACTCCACCACCTGGTCGGCCAACAACTGGAGTGTCCAGTGCGTGTGCCCTTCGGGCGCGGCGCGGCACGCAATGGCGATCAGGTGCGCTTCCTGCTTGCCGTCCAGCTTGCGCTCCTGGCCCGGCCGCGGTCGGTCATTGATGGCGGCCTCAAGTCCTTCCTCCACGTACCGCTTCCGCGCTCTGGCGACCGTGGCCGCGTTGACCAACAGCACATCGGCTATCTCACGGTCCCGAAGCCCCTGGTCAGCCTTGAGCAGCGACAGCGCACGCTTCACGGTGCGCACTGACGCCTTGCCGCGCTGGGACACCTCATTGAGACGGGAGCGTTCGGCCTCGGTCAGCTCTACTTTATACTTGATGGCAGCCATGGCTGGGCACTTCCTCACACAAAGATCATGCCCAAGTATGGCTGCTTTCTTATATTCTTACAAATCTACCTGGCAACGGTACTAGTGGCTTTTCTGTCGTTTGCAATGACAGCAGCAGTGAGGCTGTAGCGATAGGATTACCGTGTGGTTCGACAGGCTCGCCATGAAGGGGCCTCGCGGCGTTCTCGCCCGCAACCTGTAATCGCGAGAACGCCGTCAGGGTTCGGTGTCGTGCACGATCTGTCCGTCTCGGTAGGTAACAACGGATCCGAGGAGAGCGATGTTGCGCTTGCGGGCCTTTTCGGCGGCGCGCTTCAAAGCAGCCAGGGCACCGTCGGTGTAGGGGTCGTAGGGCCGCTGCTCTTCCCGATCACGCTGCTGCGAAATTTCATACAGCGTCGTCATGGTCACTACTCCTTGCTATCTCCACTGGGGTAAGGCCTGCGCTGTCGTAAAGTTTCCATTCATCTACCAAGTCTTGATAGACGGTCTCGAAATTGTTCCAGCCGGAATTGAACCGACGGCGAATCACATCATCCGGCACACTGTGCCCCCCTGTCGAGACCCGTTGCCTGACCCGCGCTATGGCGACTTCCGGCGTGGGCAGGCGCAGGAAATATAACCTGACCCGGTAGCCCTGTTCCTGCCAGCGTGGGATCATACTAGCATAAGTTCGCCCGCTCAGGGCGGTCTCGAAGGCGAAGCTGCGGCCTTCGTTGACGTAGCGGCGGATCATATCCAGCATCATACGCCCCGCCGCCATTGCTTCCTGTTCAGGTTGCAGCGGATTCAGCCCCTCAGCTATCAGGTCGGCGTTGACGAAGGTGGGGCAACCTGCCTCGTTGGGCAGGAACTCCCTGGCGAAGGTGGTTTTGCCGGCGCCGTTGGGGCCGGCGATGATGATGATCGTTTTCGTGGATGCCATATTCCGAGTGTCCTAACGGCGACCCGGGAATGTAACCGGATTACGCGGGTCAGTTGGTGGCAGATGTGTTGCGCAGGTTTATGGGCGCGATGGGGTTCGCCACCTCTGGGGGCAGGGCCAGTTCGCCGGTGCGACCTTGCCAGCCATCCAGACGGGGCCAGAACCGCCAGTAGGCGCGCGGCGGTTCGGTGTCAGCGGCGGGCGGAGCGGAGGTGAGCGCGTCCTGGTCGTCGGCTGGGTTGTCGGCGTCGGGACGCCAAGGCCAGGGCAGATGCCGCCGCCAGGGGTCGGATTCGGCGTACCCGTTGGCCTCGGCCACCACCGCCATAACATGATGGGGTCGATGGAGACGGTATGCCGGCTGCTGTGCCAGGATGGCGTCGCGGTCGATGGTGGCCCACAATGCGGCAGCAGGTATGACGCCGACGCGGTGGGCGCAGATGACGTCCTGGGGGCCGTCGCCCACGTACATGGCGTCCTCCGGCGGTACGTCCATAGCGCTCAGGACACGCAGCAGGCCGTCGGGGGCCGGCTTGTAGGGCCGGTCGTCGGTTTTGAAATCGGCGTACTCAACCAGCGGGGCGAGGCCGGACTGCTGCAGCTCGATGTCGCCAAAGTAGGGTATCTTGTCGGACAGGATGCCGATGCGGATGCCGCGGCGATGCAACCCACGCAACAGGCTGGCCGCGCCGGGAAACAGGTAGTTGCGGAGGCCGACGTTGCCGTGGTAGTGGCCGAGGTATGACTCCAGGATGGGGTCCATCTCGCTTTCGGCGTCCAGTCGGCTTTCGTTGTTAGGGGCGCTGCCGAAGAACCAGAGCAGGTGCTGGCGGAAGGGACGGTGGAACTCGGCGGCGACCTGCTCGGCGGTGGGCGGCGTCATGCCCAGGTCAACGGCAGTGCGCTCCATCAGCATGAGGTGGATGCCCCAGCTGTTCCAGAGGGTGAGGTCCCAGTCGAAGATTACGGCGCGCACAGGGTTCCCGCACTTTGTTTGGGTGGAGCCATTTTGTGGAGCAACGTCAGAATCAGGATTTACCGGATTATGGGATTATCAGGATTGAAGCCATTCAGTGGTGAAATGCTCCCAATCCTGATAATCCTCAAATCTTGAAAGTCCTGATTCTGACGATTACGCGCAGAGCAGCCATACATGAGCGGCGGAGATTTCAGCCAGGCAGGAAATCGCTCACGGCCAGGGTCACATCGGGAAAGGCTTGTGGGCTGATGGTGGCGCCGGCATGGATGATTCGCACGCTCTGGTACACACCGTCCACCGGGTTACAGTGGGCTTCAACCTGCCGGTTCACCAGGTTGGCGATCCACACTTCGGGGATGCCGGCGGCAGCGTACCGGGGCAGCTTGGTCTCCCGGTCGAAGGCCAGGGAACTGTCGGCGACCTCAACCAGGAAATAAATTTCCTCCGGCGTTGCCGTGACGAGGTCATTAATCGAGCGTAAGCGGATGACGGCGATGTCCGGCTCCGGAGCCGTGGCGTCGTTCAGCACTATGGTCGCTTGCACTTGTACCATCGCCCGTTTGCCCAGGGCGATGGTGAGCAGGCGGCCCACCCAGTTAACGGACTGTCGGTGCGGGTCACCAATGGGGGACATGATGATTATTTCTCCGTCGATGAGCTCGATGCGTTCTTCTTTGTGCAGTATGCCGGCTTCCGCCAGGGCGAAGTATTCGTCCACCGTGAACCGGCGGCGCATGGGGAGCGTCTGAGACGGGGCAGCAACGGTGGCGGTAGTCATGGCGAACCTCCCGAGTTGGCCGGTACTGTCAGCAGTGGCCGGGGTGGTTGTGGCCGCCGCCCTGGTAGTCGATGGCGCTGGGCATTACGGTGGTGCCGGGATGGTCGGCGCGACCGAGCTTGACGGTGACCGCGCCGCTGGCGTAGTGCAGGACGCCGCTGATTTCCAGCGTGGGCGATTCGGCCAGGTAAGTGATGTCGCCGCTGGCCTCGATGCGGAAGGGCCGGTCGTGGCCGGGATAGATGGTGTTGGCGGCGGCGACAATCTTCTGGATGCTGGCGCGGGCGTCGGCCTCGCTCCAGAAGATGATGGCCGGCGCGCCCCGACCGACGGCCCCGGCGTCGGACATGGCGTCGCCGCCGATGCAGACGGCGCCACCCTCGGTTTCCACCACGACGCTGATGTGGCCCCGAGTATGGCCGGGAGTTTCGATGAGGCGGACGCCGGGTTCCAGCTCGGTTTCGCCGCTGACGGCGTTGACCTTCTGTTGCATGAAGGTGTCGGCGAAGTAGCGGGCGGTGGCCAGGTCTCCCTCCCTGGGGTTGCGGCTGTACTCCAGCTCGTCGGCGTGGATAACGATTTCGGCGTTGGGGAACAGGTCGGTGTTCTGGGAATGGTCCCAATGGGCGTGGGTGAGGATGACACGGCCGATGTCGTCGGTGGAGATGCCCTGCGCGGCCAGTTCGTCAACCAGCATATTACGGCGGCCGAAGTGGGCCACGTCCACGATGGACAGCACCTCACCGCGGATGAGCGTGACCGTGCAGAGGCCCAGGCGGGTCTGGTCGGTGTTGATGGAGTAGCCGCCCATGATGATTTCCAGTTCCGGCATGATGTCCCTCCGTAAGGCCGATGGCAGTTATGGTCTGTTAAAGTGAGCGTGCGCGATTATAGCATCGGAGAAGGTTTGCTTTTACATCGATATACAGGATGAACGGGATTGTGGCTGTTGATTTGATACTGCGGAACGGGGTGGTGCATACGCCGGCGGGCGGTGATGCGGTTGCCGTGGCCGGTGGCGTCATCGCGGCGGTGGGGGAAGGCGCGGAGTTGATGCGGTTGGCGGGAGCGGGAACGGAAGTGATTGACTGCGGAGGGCGAGCCATCGTGCCGGGGATTGTGGACGCCCATTGCCACCTGTTTGCGGCAGCGGCGGCTCTCAATGTCGTGGACTGCCGGCCGGCGGCGACACCCGACGTTGCGGCGGTGGTCGGCGCGCTGCGGAATGCGGCGTCAGATGGAGAAGGGTGGGTGCGCGGGTATGGCTATGACGACTCTCCGGTGGGTTTGGGGCAGCATTTGAACCGGCACGACCTGGACGCGGTTTCGACACAACGGCCGGTGCGGGTAGAGCATCGCTCCGGCCACGCCTGCGTGCTGAACAGCGTCGGGCTGGCGCTGGTTGGCATCGGGCGGGACACGCCGGACCCGCCGGGCGGCGTGATCGTTCGGGATGCTTCCGGCGAGGCTACCGGGTTGCTGCTGGAGATGGACGGATGGATTAGAGAGCGTGTTGGCCCTCATTCCAGCGCGGATGAGACAGCGTTACGCCGGTTAGGTCAACGACTGCTGCGCTACGGGATTACCACCGTAACCGATGCCGGGCCGGACAACGGGTTGGAGCGGTGGCAGTCATTCGCCGACGCCATCAACAACGAGGCGCTGCCGCTGCGGGTGACGATGATGGTGGGCTTCAGTCGCCTGGCCGAGATGCGGCGGGCCGAACTGGGCTACGGAAGCGCCGCGTGCAACGGAATGCTGACCGTTGGCCATGCCAAGGTGATGCTGACGGCATCCAGCGGGAATTGCGCCCCCATCCGGTGGAACTGGGCGAGATGGTGGCGGCGGCGCACCGGCAGGGTTTTCCGGTGGCGATACACGCGGTGGAGCGGGACGCGGTGGTTGCGGCGGCGTTGG